>NZ_CP148084.1:0-5131358 GCF_037482245.1 Citrobacter europaeus | reverse complement strand
GGCGGACTCCACTCGAACAAAAGTCGATAAATGACAAAGGCTGAAACATTCATGATTGTTGACGCACATCGACAAGACCCTATGCAAAGGGTGACGTGCGAATTGCTATCTGCAATTTTCCCCCGATCAGGATCCATTGAAACGATCGGGACCGCGGATCATAGCGTAAACTGAGAAAGAGATCTTCTGTTTCTCACAGATTCTTCCCGATTTATCCACAGGATGATCCAGAATCGGCTAAGTGTAAACGATCCTGGAGAAGTGCTGCAGGTTTTAGCGCGCATATTGAAAAAATTAATGAGTAAAGATGCTTTACTGCTTAAACGATCTAATAAAGATCCCGTGCGATCCTTGCGCTTTATCCACCAGCCCGTATAATTCTTACCCCCAGCGAGTAACGGTCGCCTTACGGCGTCAACGCTGCCTGTTTTTTACGCGAAACCGTGCGGAAAAAAGCGGGAAATAAGGAAAGAGAATTGACTCCGGAGTGTACAATTATTACAATCCGGCCTCTTTAATCACCCACACTGTGGCGTAAGTCGTTCGAAACTCGTTCGGGTATACGCAAAAGTCAGTGAATTTATTCAAGTTTAGGTAGAAATCGCCATGAAACGCACTTTTCAACCGTCTGTACTGAAGCGCAACCGTTCTCACGGCTTCCGTGCTCGTATGGCTAATAAAAATGGTCGTCAGGTTCTGGCACGTCGTCGTGCTAAAGGCCGTTCTCGTCTGACCGTTTCTAAGTAATAAAAGCTAGCCCCTGAGTGGTTAAGCTCGCATTTCCCAGGGAGTTACGTTTGTTAACTCCCACTCATTTCACATTCGTCTTCCAGCAGCCACAACGGGCTGGCACGCCGCAAATCACCATCCTCGGCCGCCTGAATTCGCTGGGGCATCCCCGTATCGGTCTTACAGTCGCCAAGAAAAATGTTAAACGTGCGCATGAACGCAATCGGATTAAACGTCTGACGCGTGAAAGCTTCCGTTTACGTCAGCACGAGCTTCCAGCAATGGATTTCGTGGTGGTGGCGAAAAAAGGGGTTGCTGACCTCGATAACCGTGCTCTCTCGGAAGCGTTGGAAAAATTATGGCGTCGCCATTGTCGCCTGGCTCGCGGGTCCTGATAGCCCTCATTCGGGTCTATCAACGCCTGATCAGTCCGCTGCTTGGGCCGCATTGCCGTTTCACTCCAACCTGTTCGAGCTACGGAATTGAGGCATTGCGCAGGTTTGGAGTGATAAAAGGCAGTTGGTTGACGGTGAAACGCGTATTAAAATGCCACCCTTTACACCCTGGTGGTGACGATCCCGTCCCGCCCGGACCATTTGATACCAGAGAACACTAACGATGGATTCGCAACGCAATCTTTTAGTCATCGCTTTGCTGTTCGTGTCTTTCATGATCTGGCAAGCCTGGGAGCAGGATAAAAACCCGCAACCTCAGGCCCAACAGACCACGCAGACAACGACCACCGCAGCGGGTAGCGCCGCAGACCAGGGCGTACCGGCCAGTGGCCAGGGGAAACTGATTACGGTTAAAACTGACGTGCTTGATCTGACCATCAACACCCGTGGTGGTGATGTGGAACAGGCTTCACTGCCAGCTTACCCGAAAGAACTCGGTTCTACCGAACCGTTCCAGTTACTGGAAACCACGCCACAGTTCATCTACCAGGCACAGAGTGGCCTGACAGGTCGTGACGGCCCGGATAACCCGGCTAACGGCCCGCGTCCGCTGTACAACGTCGAAAAAGACGCGTTTGTACTGGCTGACGGTCAGAACGAACTGCAGATCCCGATGACCTATACTGACGCAGCGGGTAACACATTCACTAAAACGTTTGTCCTCAAGCGTGGTGAATATGCTGTCAACGTTAACTACAGCGTGCAGAACGCCGGCGAAAAACCGCTGGAAGTCTCCACCTTTGGTCAGCTGAAGCAATCCATCAATCTGCCATCTCATCGCGACACCGGGAGCAGCAACTTTGCGCTGCACACTTTCCGTGGCGCGGCGTACTCCACGCCGGATGAGAAGTATGAGAAATACAAATTCGACACCATTGCTGAAAACGAAAACCTGAACGTCAACGCTAAAGACGGCTGGGTCGCAATGTTGCAACAGTATTTCGCAACGGCATGGGTTCCGCGTAACGACGGTACCAACAATTTCTACACCGCTAATCTGGGTAACGGCATTGCCGCTATCGGCTATAAATCACAGCCGGTACTGGTTCAGCCTGGCCAGACTGGCGCGATGACCAGCACCCTGTGGGTCGGCCCGGAAATTCAGGATAAAATGGCGGCCGTTGCACCGCACCTGGATCTGACCGTGGATTACGGCTGGCTGTGGTTCATCTCTCAGCCGCTGTTTAAACTGCTGAAGTGGATCCATAGCTTCCTGGGTAACTGGGGCTTCTCCATCATCGTTATCACCTTTATCGTTCGTGGCATCATGTACCCGCTGACCAAAGCGCAGTACACCTCCATGGCGAAGATGCGTATGCTGCAGCCTAAGATTCAGGCTATGCGTGAGCGTCTGGGCGATGACAAACAGCGTCAGAGCCAGGAAATGATGGCCCTGTACAAAGCTGAGAAGGTTAACCCGCTGGGCGGCTGCTTCCCGCTGATCATCCAGATGCCAATCTTCCTGGCGTTGTACTACATGCTGATGGGCTCCATTGAACTGCGTCATGCGCCGTTCGCGCTGTGGATCCATGACCTGTCCGCACAGGACCCGTACTACATCCTGCCGATCCTGATGGGCGTGACGATGTTCTTCATTCAGAAGATGTCTCCGACCACCGTGACCGACCCGATGCAGCAGAAGATCATGACCTTTATGCCGGTCATCTTCACCGTGTTCTTCCTGTGGTTCCCGTCAGGTCTGGTGCTGTACTATATCGTCAGCAACCTGGTAACCATTATTCAGCAACAGCTGATTTACCGTGGTCTGGAGAAGCGTGGGCTGCATAGCCGCGAGAAGAAAAACTCCTGATTCGGTGTAGGCCGGATTAGGCGAAGCCGCCATCCGGCAAACGGAACATAAAGTAAAGGGCGGTCATTTTAGACCGCCTTTTTTATTGTATTAAGAAGAGACAAACCATGAGCCATAACGACACCATCGTCGCTCAGGCCACCCCTCCGGGACGTGGTGGCGTGGGTATCCTGCGTATCTCCGGCCTGAAGGCACGTGAAGTCGCAGAAACCGTACTGGGGAAACTGCCAAAACCGCGTTATGCCGACTATCTGCCGTTTAAAGACGCGGATGGCAGCGCGCTGGATCAGGGGATTGCCCTGTGGTTCCCCGGCCCGAACTCCTTTACTGGCGAAGACGTTTTAGAGCTTCAGGGCCACGGCGGTCCGGTGATTCTTGATCTGCTGCTCAAACGTATTCTGACTATTCCCGGGCTGCGCATTGCCAGACCAGGTGAATTCTCCGAGCGCGCATTTATCAATGATAAGCTCGATTTAGCCCAGGCAGAGGCGATTGCCGACCTGATCGATGCCAGCTCAGAGCAAGCGGCTCGCTCGGCGCTAAACTCGTTGCAGGGCGCATTTTCCGCACGGGTAAATCATCTTGTGGAAGCGCTCACTCACCTGCGCATCTATGTGGAAGCGGCGATCGACTTTCCGGATGAAGAAATCGACTTCCTGTCTGACGGCAAGATTGAAGCGCAGCTCAACAGCGTTATCAGCGATCTTGATGCCGTTCGTGCCGAAGCGCGTCAGGGCAGCCTGCTGCGCGAAGGGATGAAGGTGGTGATTGCCGGGCGTCCTAACGCCGGGAAATCAAGCCTGTTAAACGCCCTGGCTGGCCGTGAGGCAGCCATTGTCACCGACATCGCCGGGACAACCCGCGATGTGCTGCGTGAGCATATTCATATCGACGGGATGCCGCTGCATATCATCGACACAGCCGGTCTGCGTGATGCCAGCGATGAAGTTGAACGCATTGGTATCGAACGTGCCTGGCAGGAAATCGAACAGGCCGACCGAGTACTGTTTATGGTTGATGGCACCACCACCGACGCCGTAGACCCGGCTGACATCTGGCCAGACTTTATTGCCCGTCTGCCAGCTAAACTTCCGATTACCGTAGTGCGTAACAAAGCGGATATTACCGGTGAGACGCTGGGCCTTAGCGAAGTAAATGGCCACTCACTGGTTCGCCTCTCCGCGCGTACCGGGGAAGGCGTTGACGTGCTGCGTAATCATCTTAAGCAGAGCATGGGCTTTGAAACCAATATGGAAGGCGGCTTTCTGGCGCGTCGTCGTCACCTGCAGGCGCTGGCAGAAGCGGCGGAACATCTTGAGCAAGGCAAAGCCCAACTGCTCGGAGCATGGGCCGGAGAGCTGCTGGCAGAGGAGCTACGTCTGGCGCAGCAGAACCTCAGTGAGATCACCGGGGAATTTACCTCCGACGATCTGCTTGGACGGATTTTCTCCAGTTTCTGTATTGGTAAGTAACGTTGTGTTGCCCGGTGGCGCGATGCTTGCCGGGCCTACGCCGCCATCCGGCAACAATAATTTCCCATAGGGAAATCACTGTTGTCCAAATGGCAACTCGTGCAGTTGACTCTATGACCGTATGCTTAGCGCCACATTCCTCATGAGGTCGCTATGACACGCTTTCTAATCTGCAGTTTCGCCCTGGTGTTACTTTATCCCGCCGGTATTGATATGTATCTGGTAGGGCTGCCCCGTATTGCTGCCGATTTACAGGCCAGCGAGGCGCAACTGCATATCGCGTTTTCGGTTTATCTGGCGGGAATGGCGACGGCGATGCTGTTCGCGGGAAAAATTGCCGATCGGTCAGGACGCAAACCCGTCGCTATTGTCGGCGCCCTCATCTTTATTTTCGCCTCTGCGCTGTGTTCATTCGCCGAAAGCGGTACGCCGTTTCTTATTGGCCGCTTTATTCAGGGCACAGGCGCAGGTTGCTGCTATGTGGTGGCCTTCGCTATTCTGCGCGATACGCTCGACGATCGCCGCCGGGCGAAGGTACTGTCGCTGTTGAACGGAATTACCTGTATTGTGCCGGTGCTGGCTCCAGTGATGGGGCATCTGATCATGCTCAAATACCCGTGGCAGAGCCTGTTCTACACGATGATCGGGATGGGGGTGGTCGTTTGCCTGCTGTCGGTGTTTGTCCTGCGAGAATCGCGTCCAGCGGCGCTCTCGACCTCAACACAGAGCGATCATCGCGCAGAGTCGCTGGTAAACCGTTTTTTCTTAAGCCGCCTGGCTATTACCACCCTCAGCGTGTCGGTGATCCTGACCTTCGTGAATACCTCCCCGGTGCTGTTGATGGAAGTGATGGGCTTCGACCGCGGCGAGTACGCCACCACCATGGCCATGACCGCAGGCATCAGCATGGCGGTCTCTTTCTCCACACCATTCGCTCTGAGCGTGTTTAAGCCTCGCGTTCTGATGTTGACTTCGCAGGTGCTGTTTCTGTGTGCAGGTGTGGTGTTAACCCTTGCCGCCTCACACGCAGTAACGCTGTTTGGGCTGACTTTAATCTGCGCGGGGTTCTCGGTTGGTTTTGGTGTCGCCATGAGCCAGGCACTGGGTCCGTTCTCGCTGCGCGCGGGCGTTGCCAGCTCGGCGTTAGGTATTGCGCAGGTTTGCGGTTCCTCGCTGTGGATTTGGCTGGCGGCGGTGCTCGGTCTTGATGCGTTGAATATGCTGATCGGGATTCTGATTGGCTGTAGCATAGTGAGTATCATGCTGATTATCACTGTTGCACCTAACCGGTCCGCGCCAACTCATGAAGAAATCCCTCAGCAGTCTCGATCTTAATTTATTACTCTGCCTGCAGCTGTTGATGCAGGAGCGCAGCGTCACCAAAACCGCCAAACGGATGAACGTCACGCCGTCGGCGGTGAGTAAATCGTTGTCGAAGTTAAGGGCCTGGTTTGACGATCCGCTGTTTGTAAACACCCCGCTGGGGCTAACGCCAACGCCGCTGATGGTCAGCATGGAACAGAACCTGGCAGAGTGGATGCAGATGAGCAACCAGTTGCTGGATAAGCCACATCATGAAGCGCCGCGCGGGTTGAAGTTTGATCTGGTGGCCGAAACGCCGCTGGTGATGATCATGTTCAACGCGCTTTCCAGGCAGATTTATCAGCGTTATCCTCAGGCGACGATCAAAATTCGCAACTGGGACTATGATTCGCTGGATGCGATTATTCGCGGCGAAGTGGATATCGGCTTTACCGGGCGTGAAAGCCATCCACGCTCGCGTGAACTGTTAAGTTTATTGCCGCTGTCGATCGACCATGAAGTGCTGTTTTCCGATCTGCCCTGCGTCTGGCTACGTGAAGATCATCCCGCACTGCAGGAAGAGTGGAATCTGGACACTTTTCTGCGCTATCCGCACATCAGCATTAGCTGGGAGCAAAGCGATACCTGGGCGTTGGATGAAGTCCTGCAAGAGATGGGGCGCGTGCGCAATATCGCGTTATGTCTGCCCGGTTTTGAGCAATCGCTGTTCATGGCCGCCCAGCCGGAACACGCGCTGATAGCCACAGCTCCGGTTTATTGCCAGCGTTATAACCAACTCCACCAGCTTCCGCTGGTGGCGCGACCAATGCCTTTTGATGCCGCGCAGTTGGAAAAAATGCGCGTACCCTTCACCCTTCTTTGGCATAAACGTAACAGTCATAATCCTAAGATCGTCTGGTTGAAAGACACGATCAAGGCGCTTTATCGCGATATGTCCTGACGATCCGCCGCCACTTTGTTGCTGAATCGACTATTCTGGCAACAGAAATGTAAATATCGCGTAATGTATTCCATTTCAGCTTACTTTTTGGGCAGCAAAGCCTGCCTGGAAGGCGCGTAAATGTTACTCTGGTAATTATCACGGACCATTACTCACGGAGCGACAAATGGCGACACATTTTGCCAGAGGGATTCTTACGGAGGGACACCTGGTTTCAGCTCGCCTCCCTTCTCCATGTCATATCGAAGCAAGAGATCTACCCGTTCATCGCCGAACACGTTTCCTGGCTTCCCGAAGTCTTCTCGCCGAACTGATGTTTATGCTTTACGGCACCAGCACGCTGCCCGAGATTGTTACTCAGGCCAAAGGAAAACCCGTTTTTCGCGATACGAACCTGCCGGGGTTTTCGATTTCTTATGCCGGGAATATCGTCGGCGTTGCGCTAACGACGGAAGGAACGTGCGGCCTGGATTTGGAGCTTCAGCGGGCTACCCGCGGCTTTCACAATCCGAATTCAGCGGAAACCTGGCGCTTCTCCAGCAACGAAAATCTGTGGATCAACAATCAAAACGACCCCAACGAAGCACGCGCGCAGCTCATTACGTTGCGCCAGAGCGTACTCAAACTCACCGGCGATGTGTGCAATGACGACCCGCGCGAACTCCAGCTTTTACCCGGTGCAGGACGTCTGAAATGTGCCCACGTTGCGCAGGTTGAAGCCATTTGCGATGCGGAAGATGTGCTGGTGTGGTCGGTTGCGGTTACGCCAACCATTGAAAAACTCAAGGTTTGGGAGTTTGATGGTAAACAGGACTGGAAAAGTTTGCCGGATATCCAGACTCGCGCCAATGAGCCTACGGGTCGTCTGATTCGATTCTCTCAATTATGCGCAGCGAAGAGCTATACGCTTAGCTGATTTAACCTTCATGATGAAACAGGAGTTACCATGTCTGAAACATTGAATGTTGTTACGTTACTGGGAAGTCTGCGCAAAGGTTCGTTTAATGGAATGGTTGCCCGTACGCTGCCTAAGATTGCTCCAGCGGGCATGGAAGTGAACGCGTTACCATCGATTGGTGATATCCCACTGTACGATGCCGATCTCCAGCAGGAAGAAGGTTTTCCGGCAAGCGTAGAAGCGCTGGCAGAGCAAATCAGGAAGGCTGACGGTGTTGTCATCGTGACGCCGGAATATAACTATTCAGTACCCGGCGGACTGAAGAACGCTATCGACTGGCTGTCTCGTCTGCCGGATCAGCCGTTATCGGGCAAACCAGTGCTGATTCAGACCAGCTCCATGGGCGCCATTGGCGGCGCGCGCTGCCAGTACCATCTGCGTCAGATCCTGGTGTTCCTTGACGCCATGGTTATGAACAAGCCTGAATTTATGGGCGGCGTCATTCAGAACAAAGTTGACCCGCAGACGGGCGAAGTGATCGACCAAAGTACGCTGGACCATCTGACCGGTCAGCTGACCGCATTTGGCGACTACATTCAGCGTGTAAAAGCGTAAAAGAAAATTTGCTTCGTACTCTTAAATAATCCAGTAAGTGTCTATGCTTCTGGATTATTTTCTTATTTCCGTAAACCAATCCAATAACTCACTTTTGTCTATTTTTTCTCCTTCACTATTGTGGCATAGTGTTACCAGACATTGCAGTTGCAATTATACCAATAAATATTTCTAATATTTTCCCGACATTTTGTCTACCGTGAACAATGGATATGCCATGGACAGGACATTTTCACATCTCAGGACCGCTTTATGTAGCAGTACACAATTGGAGAAATCCATGTATGCTTGCCTACAATCGATACCAGATTCAATAGTTTGTGACGGTATTTTCTTTAACTACTACCGTAGTGATATTCGTTGCATCCAGTTTTTAGCATTGGCGACGCATAAAACGGCACGATTGAAAAGGGATGTCATCCCCATTCCTGAAAACATTGCCCGACAGTTCAATCACTCAGATAATTTTTCTACTCAGGTTATCGACAATCTGAGCCAATGCCCGTTGACTGAATATGTGGTTAGTACCTGCTTTCGTAATATCAAATCGCTTATCCTGATGCGCATGCATTTGGATGGTTTACGACTTGGTGCAATGGGTATATTTAGCCACCATGCAAATGCCTTTACACCTCAACATGCTGAATTATTTGAATCTGTGAGAGGGGAGCTCTCATTACTGGCTTTTATTGCCTTGTCACGACAAAATCTTTTAGTGAATAATACTCCAGTTCCACTATCAGAACTTCCTGTCCCAGAAGAGAATGAAAAATTTATCATCAGTCAAACCAATTCCCATCTGTATCAGTTATATAGGTCGCTGGATAAATTAGCAAATAGTGAGCAACCTATTTTACTACTGGGCGAGGAAGGTGTAGGAAAAACAACACTAGCCTCAGAACTTCAACAACGAAAAACCAACCGTAGTGGTTATTATGGATTGATAACACCTCAAGGCCAGTTGGTTATTATGAGAAGTGGGGTTGTAGATAGAACAATAAACATAGACTTGAATAAAACACCTAATATGGCTATGTTTTTGATATTACATCAAGGTTCTTTACTAATAAAAGAAATAAAGTCATTTCCCGAGCGCTGGCAAACTTTTCTACTCGGACTCCATGCAAGCTATCGCGAGTATTGCCAGTTGCAGATTATTGCTACGCAAACACAACCATTTTCAATGGTACAAAACTCCGGTATATACGATATATCTAAAGGCCATCTGACAAATCAATGGTATGCTAACATTCTCTGCCAGATAATCACCTTACCGCCCCTACGGTATCGCCATGATGACATCCCTCTGTTGTTAACACATTATTTAAGGAAATTATCAGGTCAACATAAATACCATACTCTACCAGTGTTAGGGGATGATGCTCTACGATTATTATTGCAATATAACTGGCCGGGCAACATCACAGAATTAATTGGATTATTAGAGAATGCGTTCTTCCGTTGCCCAGCTAATGAATTGAATATTATTATCCCCCGAGAGAGGAATACTTTGTCAATCAGCACGCTTGATGAGGCTATACGCCAGCACATTCAAAAGGCATTAAAACAGACAGGGGGAAGAATATCAGGTAAAGATGGGGCCGCAGAACTACTCGGTGTCAACAGTAACACCCTCTACAGCAAAATAAAAAAGCTGGGCATAGTTGTTAAAGATTAATCCCCTTCCCCTGGTATGGGAAAGGGGAGAATTTTCATTACTACAGTTTTTTGGAACGATGGAAACCGTCAATCATACCTTTAATTAGTGATCCTGGCTTATCTCCTGTACTGCATAAATAAAGATGCACGATGATAAAGGCTATCATAACCACAGCCAGACCATAATGGAGCCAGGCCACAACCTGCTTACCCGGCAACGAAAATAGCGTTTCGGGAGTAAGATCAGAATACATCATGAATAATCCGGTCACTATCAACGACGGCAACAGCAAAAACATCACGCCAATATAGCCAAGTTGTTGGAGGATATTGAATTTAGCCTCTGGCGATGCTTGCTCTGGATGGGATTCGCCACGAAAAATACCGTATAGATAATAACGTGTCTGCCGGGTAAACCGCCCCATAAAACCTTGCCAGCTTACTCGATAATGATGCCCGTTACCGCATATCGCCACCAGGATGAAGCCCAGCCAAATAATACATAACGATACACCAGCAATATTATGCACATCGACCCAAAGTGAGAATTGCGCACTTACCCAGTGTAGTGCAAAACCACTAACGATCAGTGCAGTAAAGCAGAGCGCATTCAGCCAGTGCCAGCAACGGACAGGAAGCGTATAAAGATAATGTTTATCCATCGACATATCGATAGCGCGGTGAGACAAGATGATTCGTCCCAAACCATGGCAGATTAACAAAGCGACAAGGCCGCCCAATCCCCAGGCCACCAGACTATCCGCCTGCCCACTGCCATTATTACCAATCATGTAGGTATTGGTAAACAAAGCACCATCAACCTGGCGAACGACCGGTGGTAACGTTGATACCGTCGCGAGTTTTTCCCTCAGCACACTTTCATCAAAGAGCCCTTTCCCTAAAAGACTTCCAGCCAGTGCATTTTCATCCGGCGCGAACGTTTTCAGTCGGCTCGTCAGCAACGCGCTATCTCCATGACACTGTTCACAACTGACAGCTTGCGAGGCAGGCAGAATTCGATGCAGGGTGGTATCGGCTATATCAGCATGACAATCAATGCAGCGTAAACTGTTGAGATGCTCAGAAGCATAAGGGAGCGCCGAGTGCGCCAGATTCTGAGTAGTTGAGGTTTTTCCCCCTGACAACTGCGTAAAGACCCCCGCCCGCGAATGACAGTTCGTACACATTAAATTGTCGTCAGCAACCCGTTGTTTACCCGGATGATTTAGTTCTCCAGCAGTCATGGTGTGTGCGTTATGGCACGAGGTACAGGTGAACTCGCCATTGGCAATCTTTTCACTATGCACACTCTGCTGTACGGCATGTACCGTATCGCGCATGACTACGCCATGACAGCTTTCACAACTCTTCTCTGCTCCTGCTTTTAAAACATGAGGGGTAACTGAAAATCCCTCGCTTCCGGGTTTACTCTGATGACAAGCGATACATGGCACCTCGCCATGCACGCTATCGTGATACTTATCTGGTGAAACGAATAAATTATCCTGCACTTTATCCGTCGATATGCCCTGGATATCTCCGTCTGCGTGACATGCCAGACAAGGTTGATTGAGTTGTTGTGTCGGAATTGGCGCAGAAAATCCCGACAGCGGCATCCCCCCTGACAGTAGAAAAAAGAAGCCTCTTATTAAGAATCCGCGCATGATTTCCCTCATGGCTTCATATCCGGATATTTAAATAGATGGCAATTATTACAATAAATTACCGAGGGTTTATGCTCGTTATGACAAGCAGTACAAGGAACATCTTTTCCGTAATGCATTGAGTCATGCGGGTTAGGCTCAGCATTTTTATCTTGTGGATTAGGTTGCGTTAATTCGGCAACCTGATCGCGTGAACCGTGACAACTAAGGCACGACTTATCATTGGGTGCCGCAACTGGCGTACTGGCGCCATGGCATAACTGACATGATGTATCTCGTCCGGTTGCCTCCAGCGAATGGTGATAAGGCTTAACGGTCATTGTGTTCAGTTGCTGATGAAAAGCAGCCTCATCATCCGCCGCACCTGTAACCTGGGAAAAACCACCAATAAGCAGCAACAGGGCTATCCATAACTTTGCCATGTTAAATTCCCTCAACATCAAATACATCACCCACTGCGCTCGAAGAAGCAACGCTGGCGCCTGCAATCCGACCAAAAACCAGACAATCAGCCACAGCACAACTACCAAGACGACTTCCACCATGTGAACCTGCAGTTGCTTCTCCGGCAGCATACAGACCTGGGATCGGCTTACTATCAGCAGCGTTAAGTACCTCTGTCCGCATATTTATCTGTACTCCACCCATGACGTAGTGCACTTTTGGCCACACACGTACGGCGACAAATGGTCCTTTATCCAGTGGAACTGCACGACTCACATCTTTCTTCATGCGATCGCCCCCCTTACGGGCTACGGCGGCATTGTAGGTATCTACTTCTTCTGTCAGCACGTCGTAAGGTATACCGAAATGCGCAGCCAACAGATCCAGTGAGTCAAATTGCCAGGCCACGCCATAGTGCAGGGCATGCCCCAGGCTTTGTGCCTGTTTTGCGCCTTCCAGGGTGGTAAAACAGATGGGATAAAGTGGATCTCCCTTTTCATCGACTTGTGCCAAAATCCCTTCTTCACGCTCTTTACGATCGGCAAGTTCGTTTGTGAAGCGATGGCCAGTACGTGGGTTAACCATGATTCCATTAGGAAAACCGGAGATAGTATTGAACTGCGATACGTAACCAAATCCGCGTTCGTCTGGTGAAGACCAGGGGCCTAGCTGAATAAGGTCAAGTTGTACTGGTGTTGCGCCAATACGTAGCATTTGCACCAGACATTCCGACGTCGCACCAGGATGGTTTGTGGAGTCGACACGCTCATCCAGCATGGGGTTTTGCATTTTACGAAAACGTAAATCGTTAGAAAAACCGCCAGAACACATCACCACGCCGTATCGTGCGCCGTAGTGCCTTATCTGACCCGTCTGTTCATCAGGGAAACGATACCCATCACGAACAGTCAGACCAACCACTCGCCCTTCGCCGTTTAGTCGGAAAGATTCCAGCTTGCATCGTGAACGAAAAATAACCCCCATTTTTGCAGCAGACTCTTTCAGGGGCCGGGTGATACCGGCCCCTGAGCTCTCAACAGTTTGCAGCGTACGGGGAACCGAGTGACCGCCAAAATGCTGGACAAACGGTTTATATTTCACGCCATGTTGCAGGGTAAACTCATAGGCCGCCATGGTATTACTGACCAAAATTTTCAGTTGATCTTTATCATTAAGCCCCCGCCCGGCTTTAAGCATGTCTTTAAACATCAGCTCAGGAGAGTCAACTATCCCCTCTTTTTCCTGCAACGGAGAACCCGCAACCGCAACGGCACCACCGTTAATCGCAGAGTTACCGCCAAAAACCGGCATTTTATCGATCACCAGTACACTGCGGCCTGCCTGGGCCGCTTCGAGCGCAGCAGCTAACCCAGCAAAACCACTTCCCACCACAATCACATCGTAAATTTTATGGTAACGAACCGCCGTTGCCTGACAGCTGCTCAGCTGTGCTCGCGCACTCCCCGCCAGCGCCGTCAGCGCACCTCCCGTCGCCAGAATGGTGCTTTTCGTTAAAAAGGCCCGCCGCGATGCATTAACGGTTTTTTTCATTTTCGTCATTTGCTCCCTGCTTGCGTATTAACCAGGGTCCCGGCAGGAAACGATGCGACTAATGCAGAGGAATCTGCAATGTTGTCGCTGAAAATCCGATCCTGCGAAACAAACGGTACTTTTTCCCGATAAGCGGCAAAAAGTTTGCCTGTCATCTCTCCCAACTTCAGGTCAGGATTTTTTTGTTTTCTTAGATCGATAGCCTGGCTGGCATGCAACAATTCCAGACCATAAATGCTACGCATATCATCAGCGATCTGATTCAAGCGTTTGGACGCCCGGAGATTATTGGTATAGGTATCTTCAATCGTGCCCGCCATCGGTTGGCCATCAAGGGATACCGGATTAACCAGGTCGCGAATATCAGCCAGTAGCGCAACCTGTGGCTTCTGAATTGCCCCAAAAGCATGTCCTTGTTGATTGGTGTCAGAAGCAAGGAAGCGACTCAATCCAGTGAAATGCTCGTCAGATAAATGCAAAGTGCGCTGTACGCTGTTATGCGCCAAATGCCCCATCGCTAAAGACAGATTCTGAATTGCCAGCGCCAGAGGCAGAGGTTCAAAATTAGAGGTTGGGAAAATCGCGCCGCTGAGGGTTTCGCCATTGGCCTCTTTTTCGCTCACGAAGTACTGCTCAACCTGGCTATTTTCCGCCAACGAACGATCGGCATTTACGATCACCGCCGGATTGTCATCAGAGCTGTTCATCTGAATTTCCAGCATTTGCCAGGCTTCATTCCACTCGCGACGTGCTTCATTAAGAACAAATACTGTCGTACGGAAAGAGAGCGGATCTTGTAAAGGTCGTCCATCCTGATGCTGCCAAAGATAAGAACCGGTTAGTACATTACGAATACTTCCGGCAGTATCCTGAATTCCAGGGAAAGGCCGCACACTTAAGCTTTGGTACAAGAATGGGGCAACATTGCCATTAAGCGCCTCCAGAGATAAACCATAGACCACAGGTGTAACGTTTATGATCTGGCGGGATTCCAGTAAGGCCTGAGCGGAGTAGGCTGTTGATATCGCATTTGAAGAGAGAATTGAGAGAGCATCTTTACCAAGCGGTTCCAGCTTTTCAATGCCCGCCTGTTTCAGGGCTTTCGCTGAATCCATCTCGACGCCTTTCACACGAACACGCCACTCACCAATCATTACGTCGCCAATATGTGATGCAAGCGTTATATCAGCTTCACCAACGGAACCGCGCGAGGGCACGACAGGAGTAATATGCTTATTGAGGAACTGCTGATACAGTTTGGCTACCTGCGGTTGGGCTCCTGTATTTCCCGTCAACATCGTATTAAGGCGGATCACCATCGCCAGACGAACCAATTCATCCGGCATATCGGGCCCAACACCTGCTGCGTGTGCATGCAGAGCGTTGATATTAAATTCACGTGAGGCCTGAATAACTTCCGGCGTCAATTTTCCATGCGCATCGAACAATGATTTATCTTTGTTGAGACCGACACCTACCGTCAGCCCGTAAACAGGAACCCCTTTACCGGCAGCAATCATCAAAAGTTTGTTCGCTTTATCGACGCGATCCATTGCAGTTGAAGCGATGTCGACTTGTTTTTCTCCTTGAGCGATGGCCCAGGCATCATCCAGTGTCAATGAATGACCATCCAGCGTTACGCTGGTAGCCGAATACGCGAATAACGGAAAAAACAGGGAGACGCAGAACGTCGCAATGACAGTCTTCTTCATTTCTAAACTCCTTTTAATAGAGATAAGAAACAGTAACGAAAAAAGCCTGTGCGAAAGTTGAAATAGCCCCTGCATTTATTAAGGCTATTTTTGATATTTCAAAAAAATCAAAATGAAAACATTTCAATTTATTAACAGATAATTCACCAGATGAAGCAACAGTTCACGGCTAGCAAATCACAATGAAGGACGGTGAATAAATCACTTAAGACTTTTGATTGAAGAGAGATAATTTGCAGGTCTGACAGGAGATGAGTGATAAAAAATTATGCTTCAGCCTTAAATCATAAGACTGAAGCATGTGTACATTAATGCGCGTCGATAAACACAATCTTCAGCACAAACAGCAGCGCGACAACAATGACGCACGGGCTGAGATCGCGGAAACGTCCGGTACCGATTTTCATCACACAGTAGGAAATAAAGCCCAGCGCGATACCTTCGGTAATCGAGAAGCTAAACGGCATCATCACGGCGGTAATAAACGCCGGAACCGCTTCTGTCAGGTCATCCCACTTCACGCGCGACAGGCTTGATGTCATCAGCACACCAACATAAATCAGCGCACCTGCGGCAGCATAGCCCGGCACCATTCCCGCCAGCGGCGACAGGAAGATAACCAGCAGGAACAGCAAGCCAACAACTACCGCTGTCAGGCCAGTACGTCCACCGACAGAAACCCCGGAAGAAGACTCAATATACGCGGTAACGGAAGACGTCCCGATAAACGCGCCGGTAACAGACGACACGCTATCCACATACAACGCCTGCTTCATGCGCGGGAACTTGCCCTTCGCATCCGCCAGACCAGCTTTATCCGTGACGCCAATCAACGTACCGGAGGAGTCGAACAGGTTGACCAGCATGAACGAGAAAATTACACCCGCCAGGCCAATGTTAAACGAACCAGCCAGATCAACATGTCCGATAACAGACATTACGCTCGGCGGCGCTGAGACGATTCCGTTGTAATGAACATCGCCCAGCATCCAGCCCAGCAGCGTGGTCACAATGATGGAGATCAGCACCGCCGCATGAATATTACGTGACGCCAGAATCGCGATGATAAAGAAGCCCAGAATGCCGAGCAGTACGCTGTGGGAGGTCAGGTTGCCGATGGACACCAGGGTGTCTTTGTTCGCCACGATAACGCCGGCGTTTTTCAGCCCCATCATGCCGATGAACAGACCAATACCGCTGGTGATCCCCACGCGCAGGCTAACCGGGATATTGGCTATCATCCAGTAACGTACGCGGAAAATGGTCAGCAGCAGCAGACCTACCGCACCCCAGAAGATAGCCCCCATACCGATCTGCCATGACAGGCCCATGGCGCCAACGACCACGAAAGCAAAGAATGCGTTCAGGCCCATAGCTGGCGCAAGTGCGACCGGCAGGTTGGCAAATAGCCCCATCAGGATGCTACCAAATGCAGCAATAAGGCAGGTGGTAACAAAGACGGCGCTGGTATCCATGCCAGCCACGCCAAGAATTTGCGGGTTAACAAAAACGATATAAACCATCGTCAGGAAGGTGGTTAAACCGGCGATCACTTCGGTCCGTGCCGTCGTGCCATGTTCGCGCAGTTTGAACACGCGTTCCAGCATCCCCTGGCCAGAAGCCTGGGTTGTGTGTTGTTGACTCATTATCAATTTCCGAACAAGGAGGGAAAATTCGTCGCTATCCTATACCAAAATGCGACAATAGGGTTGGGTTATGAGCAACTTTTTTCATTGATTTTGCTTATACGGCAACGATTGCGTTGCCTAATAATGCATTACGAAAACGTTAAACTTGTTAAAACGGAAATGACATGTCCCAGATAGAAGCCGTATTTTTTGACTGTGACGGTACCCTTGTCGACAGTGAAGTGATTTGTTCTCGCGCGTATGTCAGCATGTTCCAGGCGTTCGGCATTACGCTCGATCTTGAAGAAACGTTCAAACGCTTCAAAGGGGTAAAGCTGTACGAGATCATCGACATTATCAACGAAGAGCACGGTGTCGAACTGGCAAAAGCCGATTTAGAACCGGTCTACCGCGCTGAGGTCGCACGTCTGTTCGATACGGAACTGGAGGTGATCGCTGGCGCTAATGCGCTACTGGACAGTATGACGGTGCCCATGTGCGTAGTGTCCAACGGTCCGGTCAGCAAAATGCAGCATTCGCTGGGTAAACTGGGCATGTTGCACCATTTCCCTGATTTACTATTCAGCGGATACGATATTCAGCGCTGGAAGCCCGATCCGGCCCTGATGTTCCATGCGGCGAAAGCGATGGACGTTAACGTTGAGAACTGCATTCTGGTCGATGATTCCAGTGCCGGCGCGCAGGCGGGGATTGCTGCGGGAATGGAAGTGTTCTATTTCTGCGCCGATCCGCACAACAAACCGATCGATCATCCAAAAGTCACGACGTTTACCGATCTGGCACAGTTGCCGGAATTGTGGAAGGCGCGGGGTTGGGATATTACCCGGTAATTTTTTGTAGGCCCGGTAAACTTGCGCCACCGGGCAATTGCCGGATGGCGCTGACGCTTATCCGGCCTACTTTCTGCGTTTTTATCACTCTTTCGGATCTTTGCCCGCCAGCAGCTTATCCAGCTCATCGCCGCCCACATGACGGAAGTCCTGTCCCTTCACGAAGTAGAAGATGTATTCGCAGATATTCTGGCAGCGGTCACCGATACGCTCGATGGAACGGGCGCAGAACAGCGCGGTCAGCACGCTTGGAATGGTACGTGGATCTTCCATCATGTAGGTCATCAGCTGACGCACGATGCCTTCATATTCCTGGTCGACTTTCTTATCTTCGCGATAAATACGTACCGCTTCGTCGAGATCCATACGCGCAAACGCATCCAGCACGTCATGCAGCATTTGTACGGTGTGGCGGCCCAGTGACTCCAGGCTTACCAGCAGCGGTTGATGCTGTTGCGAGAATTTCTCCAGCGCGGTGCGGCAGATTTTGTCCGCCACGTCGCCAATACGTTCCAGCTCAGCAATGGTTTTGATTATTGCCATCACCAGACGCAGATCGCTGGCGGTCGGCTGACGCTTGGCGATGATACGTACGCAGGCTTCGTCGATCGCCACTTCCATCATGTTGACGTTCTTATCGCCTTCAATGACGCGCTTCGCCAGCTCACTGTCCTGGTTATGCATGGCGGTAATCGCATCAGAAAGCTGTTGCTCGACCATGCCGCCCATGGTCATCACCTGGGTACGGATGCTTTCCAGCTCTGCATTGAACTGGCCGGAAATATGTTTGTTAAGGTTTAAATTGTCCATCATTTCTCCAGATGCCCGGGCATATCAACCGTAGCGGCCAGTAATGTAATCTTCAGTTTGTTTCTTCGCGGGCTTGGTGAACAGATCGTCCGTATTACTGAACTCAATCAACTCGCCCAGGTACATAAACGCCGTGTGATCGGAACAACGCGCAGCCTGCTGCATGTTGTGGGTTACGATAACGACGGTGTAATCTTGTTTCAGCTCTGTGATCAGCTCTTCAATGCGCCCGGTAGAAATAGGGTCGAGCGCTGAACATGGCTCATCCAGCAGAAGCACTTCCGGACGAATGGCGATACCGCGCGCAATACACAGACGCTGCTGCTGACCACCGGAGAGAGAGTACCCGCTCTGGTGTAATTTATCTTTGGTTTCGTTCCACAGTGCGGCCTTGGTCAACGCCCACTGCACACGTTCGTCCATATCGGCACGCGAGAGTTTCTCAAACAGACGCACCCCAAAAGCGATGTTATCGTAGATGGACATCGGGAACGGCGTCGGCTTCTGGAATACCATGCCCACTTTGGCACGCAGCAGAGCGATATCCTGAGTGTTAGTGAGAATATTGTCGCCATCCAGCAGGATTTCGCCTTCCGCACGCTGTTCCGGGTACAGTTCAAACATTTTGTTGAATGTACGCAGCAGCGTCGATTTACCACAGCCTGACGGCCCGATAAACGCCGTTACCTGGTTTTTAGCAATATCCAGGTTGATGTTCTTCAGGGCATGGAATTTGCCATAGTAGAAGTTCAAATCACGAACCTGAATCTTAACCGGGGCAGTATCAACCATACTCATTTCAATCTCTTCCTCATCCGGCGCCGCATCAGCCACGCCGTAAAAATTAGCCGTGTTTCTTCTTCGCGAAAATGACGCGCGCCAGAATGTTCAGCAGCAGTACGCACAGGGTAATAATCAGCACCCCGGCCCAGGCCAGTTGCTGCCACTCAGCAAACGGGCTCATCGCAAACTTAAAGATAGTGACCGGCAGGTTAGCGATAGGCTGCATCATGTCGGTGCTCCAGAACTGGTTGGAGAGCGACGTAAACAGCAGCGGAGCCGTTTCACCTGCGATACGTGCAATAGCCAGCAGAACCCCTGTAATAATGCCCGAGACAGACGCCTTCAGGGTGATCGCAGAAATCATCTTCCACTTCGGCGTACCCAGTGCATAGGCAGCTTCACGCAGGCTATCCGGCACCAGCTTGAGCATGTTCTCCGTGGTACGAATAACAATGGGCACCTGCAGCAGCGCCAGCGCGATAACGCCCGCCCAGCCGGAGAAGTGCTCCATTTTTGCTACCACGATGGTGTAAACAAACAGGCCAACTACGATTGATGGCGCAGACAACAGGATGTCGTTGATAAAGCGGATGACCTCAGCCAGCCAGGACTTACGTCCATACTCTGCCAGGTAGATGCCCGCCATAATACCAAGCGGTGTACCAAACACGGTCGCCCACAGAATTAACAGCCCGCTACCGGCCAGGGCGTTCGCCAGACCACCGCCCGCCGTATTCGGCGGAGGCGTCATTTCGGTGAACAACGCCAGCGACATACCGTCAATACCGCGGGTGATCGTGGACATCAGGATCCAGATCAGCCAGAACAGACCGAACGCCATGGTCGCCATAGAGAGCGTCAGCGCGATGCGGTTCTTCAGGCGACGACGCGCCTGCATTTTACGGCGGGATTCCGCTAGTGCAGCGGTGTTTTGCATTTCAAGCGTAGCCATTAGCGTGCCCCCTCGTTCTTCGCAAGGCGCATGATCATGAACTTAGACGCCGCCAGTACGATGAAGGTGATCACAAACAGAATCAGACCCAGTTCCATCAACGCGGCAACGTGCAGCCCTGATTCCGCTTCGGCAAATTCATTCGCCAGCGCAGAGGTAATACTGTTGCCAGGCATGTACAGCGAGGCACTGTCGAGCTGGTAGGTGTTACCGATGATAAAGGTCACCGCCATGGTTTCACCCAGCGCGCGACCCAGACCAAGCATCACACCGCCAATCACACCGTTTTTGGTGAACGGCAGGACGATGCGCCAGATAACTTCCCAGGTAGTACAACCGATGCCGTAGGCTGACTCTTTCATCAGGACCGGCGTTTGTTCGAACACATCGCGCATAACCGCCGCAATGTACGGGATGATCATGATAGCGAGGATCACGCCAGCAGCCAGAATACCAATACCAAACGCCGGACCAGCAAACAGCGCGCCAACAAACGGAATGTTGGAAAGGATGTTCCCGACCGGTTCCTGGAAATAAGTCGCAAACAGCGGAGCAAAAATAAACAGGCCCCACATGCCGTACACGATACTTGGAATTGCCGCCAGCAGCTCAATAGCGATACCCAGCGGGCGACGCAGCCAGCCAGGTGCAAGTTCAGTCAGGAATAAAGCAATGCCGAAACTCACCGGAACGGCGATCAGCAGCGCGATAAGCGAGGTGACCAGCGTACCGTAAATCGGTACTAATGCACCGTAGATGTCGTTTGGCGCATCCCATTCTTTAGTCCACAGAAAGGAGAAGCCAAATTTCTGAATGCTTGGCCAGGAGGAGATAACCAGAGAGACAATAATGCCACCCAACATCAATAGCACAATCAGCGCAGCCAGTTTTACCAGCGCGCTGAATATCATGTCACCCTTTTTACCCGGTGGGTTAAAAGCAGGCTTGGTTGCAGCCATAAATCACTCTTTAAGTTTGGGCCAGGAAGCACGCATTTTATCGTGCTTCCCGGCTAACGTAATGCCATACCCTAAATAATTCGAATTGCAGCAAGGCGGCAAGCTTGTGGATCCCCAGGAGCATAGATTCACTATGTGACTGGAGTGAACAAGCACAGCCAACACAGCTGCGGCTCGAAGTATGACGGGTATTTAGTACAGCGCTTTACCGCTGCTGTCTTTCACGTTGGTCTTCCATGCAGCACGAATCTGCTCAACCACGCTGTCCGGCAAGCTGGCGTAATCCAGGTCATTAGCCTGTTTGCCGCCATTTTTGTACGCCCAGTCGAAGAACTTCAGCACTTCAGCGCCCTGCTCAGGTTTCTTCTGCTCTTTATGCACCAGGATGAAGGTGGTGGAAGTGATAGGCCACGCATCGTCACCTTTCTGGTTAGTCAGATCCTGAGCGAAGGTTTTGCTCCAGTCAGCGCCTTTTGCGGCATTAGCGAAGCTCTCTTCGGTCGGGCTTACCGGTTTACCATCAGCAGAGACCAGCTTGGTGTACGCCAGGTTGTTCTGCTTAGCGTAAGCGTACTCAACGTAGCCGATAGAGCCCGGCAGACGCTGGACGAACGCGGCGATACCGTCGTTACCTTTACCGCCCAGACCGGTCGGCCAGTTAACGGTAGAGCCGGAACCAATTTTAGATTTCCACTCTTCGTTCACTTTTGCCAGATAGCTGGTGAAGACAAAGGACGTACCGGAACCGTCAGCACGACGCACAACGGCGATATTCTGCGAAGGCAGCTTCAGACCCGGGTTCAGTTTGGTGATGGCTTCATCATCCCACTTCTTAATTTTACCGAGGTAGATGTCGCCGAGCGTTTTACCGTCCAGCACCAGCTCGCCGGATTTCAGGCCAGGGATGTTGACTGCCAGTACCACACCACCGATAACGGTCGGGAACTGGAACAGGCCTTCTTGATTGAGTTTTTCGTCAGACAGCGGCGCATCTGAAGCACCGAAATCAACGGTATTCGCAGTGATTTGTTTTACACCACCGGAGGAGCCGATACCCTGGTAGTTTACTTTGCTACCGGTCTCTTTCTGATAGGTATCTGCCCATTTGGCATACACTGGCGCAGGGAAGGTTGCACCTGCACCTGTCAGGCTCGCTGCTGCAAACGCAGAGAACGCGCTCATGGATAAGGTCGCGGCGACAACAGTTGCGACAGTGGTACGCATAACTTTCATAATGTCTCCTGCACGGTTTTCGTAAATCGTTGTTTGAGTTGCTACTGTGAGCAAAATAGGACAAACAGGTGACAGTTAAATGTACGAAATATGACAGTTTTATGACAACGAAAAATACGTGAAGTTTCTCAGATAAAAATGCATTTAAAACAAAATGTTAGTCATTACCATGACAATAACATTTCGCTAAAATTTTCTTTTTATGACACTGCAAACAGTAGCTGAAGATGACGGTTTGTCACATAAAACAGGCGGGATAATTGATTAAAAACAGAACAAGCGAAAAAATAATGCCCCGCTTGTAGCAGGGCATTTTCAGTTCAGTTAAGTACGGATTACTCTACGGTAACCGACTTCGCCAGGTTACGCGGCTGGTCCACGTCGGTGCCTTTAATCAGCGCCACATGATACGCCAGCAGCTGCAGCGGAACGGTGTAGAAGATTGGTGCAATTACCTCTTCCACATGCGGCATCTCAATGATGTGCATGTTTTCACTGCTGGTAAAGCCAGCATCCTGGTCAGCAAAGACGTACAGCTGGCCGCCACGGGCGCGAACTTCTTCAATGTTGGATTTCAGTTTTTCCAGCAGTTCGTTGTTCGGTGCCACGACGATAACCGGCATATCAGCGTCAATCAGCGCCAGTGGACCGTGCTTCAGTTCACCTGCGGCATACGCTTCAGCGTGAATATAAGAAATCTCTTTCAGCTTCAGCGCGCCTTCCAGCGCAATTGGGTACTGATCGCCACGACCAAGGAACAGCGCATGGTGTTTGTCAGAGAAACCTTCAGCCAGAGCGGCAATGCGTTTGTCCTGAGACAGCATCTGCTCAATACGACTCGGCAGCGCCTGCAGTCCGTGAACGATTTCCTGCTCAATAGACGCATCCAGGCCTTTCAGACGAGACAGTTTCGCCACCAGCATCAGCAGAACGGTCAGTTGCGTGGTAAAGGCTTTCGTGGAGGCCACACCGATTTCGGTACCGGCATTGGTCATCATCGCCAGATCGGATTCACGCACCAGAGAAGATCCCGGGACGTTACAGATAGCCAGCGAGCCCAGATAGCCCAACTCTTTAGATAAGCGCAGACCCGCCAGGGTATCCGCCGTTTCACCAGACTGGGAAAGGGTGATCATCAGGCTGTTACGACGCACGGCAGATTTGCGATAGCGGAACTCAGAAGCGATTTCGACATCACAAGGAATACCCGCCAGCGATTCAAACCAGTAGCGCGATACCATACCTGAGTTGTACGACGTACCGCAGGCGATAATCTGGATATGCTCAACCTGCGACAGCAGCTTGTTGGCATGCGAACCCAGCTCGCTTAAATCCACTTCACCGTGGCTAATGCGCCCGGTCAGCGTATTTTTAATTGCGTTCGGCTGTTCGTAGATCTCTTTCTGCATGTAGTGGCGATAAATACCTTTTTCGCCCGCATCGTATTGCAGATTAGATTCGATATCCTGACGTTTCACTTCCGCGCCAGACTTGTCGAAAATGGTAACCGAACGACGGGTCACTTCCGCAATGTCACCCTCTTCCAGGAAGATAAAGCGACGGGTTACCGGCAGCAGCGCCAACTGATCGGAAGCGATAAAGTTCTCACCCATACCCAGCCCAATCACCAGCGGGCTACCAGAACGAGCGGCCAGCAGGGTTTCCGGGTTACGGGTATCCATGATCACCGTGCCGTAGGCACCGCGCAGCTGCGGAATAGTACGCAGCACGGCTTCACGCAGCGTACCACCCTGTTCCAGTTCCCAGTGCACCAGGTGAGCAATCACTTCGGTGTCTGTTTCAGAAACAAAGGTGTAACCACGGGTTTTCAGCAGTTCACGCAGCGGTTCATGGTTTTCAATGATGCCGTTATGCACCACGACAATGTGTTCAGAAACATGAGGATGCGCGTTCGCTTCTGAAGGTTCGCCGTGTGTCGCCCAACGGGTATGAGCGATACCTGTCCCACCATGCAGCGGATGTTCTTCCGCAGCAGCAGTCAGCATCTGCACTTTACCCAGACGACGCAGACGGGTCATATTGCCTTCAGCATCGACAACGGCCAGACCAGCAGAGTCATAACCACGATATTCCAGACGACGTAAACCTTCGAGAAGGATTTCAGCTACATCACGCTGCGCGATAGCGCCAACAATTCCACACATATTTTTTGATTCCGAATTTAGGCATTGTGCCTGTCGTTGTCGCTGACCTGTATTTGCCCTTTCCGGGCGCCCCGAGCCTTGTAGAGAGTGGGGTTATTTTTTTAGGTACTGCTTGTTGAGCGGAGGATTATATTATCCCCTCATCTCTTGTCTGCCTGATGGCGCTCACGCTTATAAGGCCTACAGAACGTCACCGCACGTAGGCCGCCATCCGGCAAAATAAATTACTTCTTCTTCACCGGACGCTGCCAGCCCTGTTTATGGACCTGAGGTACACGGCTTAATACCAGTTCGTTATCGGCAACATTACGCGTTACGGTAGTTCCTGCGGCAATCGTCGCACCTTTACCCACGGTGACAGGCGCCACCAGCTGAGTATCAGAACCCACAAACACATCATCACCAATAATGGTTTTAAACTTATTGGCACCATCGTAGTTGCAGGTGATCGTACCCGCGCCGATGTTCACGTTATCGCCAATTTCCGCATCGCCCAGATAGGTCAGGTGACCGGCTTTGGAGCCTTTACCCAGACGCGCTTTTTTCATTTCGACAAAGTTACCCACGTGCGCGCCTTCCTGCAGCTCAGCGCCCGGACGCAGACGCGCGAATGGGCCGATGGTGCAAGCGGCTTCCAGATGGGCATCTTCAACCACACTGTATGGGCTAAGCTCACAACCGTCACCAATAACGCTGTTTTTGATGATGCAGCCGGCGCCAATCTTGACGCGATCCCCAACGGTTACGTTACCTTCAATGATAACGTTAGTATCAATTTCAACATCGCGCCCGTGAATAAGCGTACCGCGAAGATCAAAACGTGCAGGATCGCGCAGCATCACGCCCGCTAACAGCAGTTTTTCTGCCTGCTCGGACTGATACACGCGCTCCAGACGAGAGAGCTGAAGACGGTTATTCACCCCTTCCGTTTCGCTAATACGTGCCGGATGTACCGCAGCAATTTCGCGCCCTTCCTGGTATGCCATCGCAATGATATCGGTGATGTAGTATTCACCCTGCACATTGTTATTAGTCAGTTTGGACAGCCAGCGTTTCATGTCTGCGCCATTGGCAATCAGAATACCGGTGTTGATTTCCTGGATTTGCCGCTGCTCGTCGGTTGCATCTTTATGCTCAACGATACCGGTGACGTTACCGTTTTCACGCGTAATACGCCCATAACCGGACGGGTCGTCCAGTTTTACCGTTAACAAGCCAATGCCACCCTGCGGTTTGGCTTCACGCAGGCGACGCAAGGTATCGGTAGAGATCAGCGGCACATCGCCATAGAGCATTAAAATGTCTTCGTCATCACCAAAGAATGGCGCTGCCTGCTGCATTGCATGGCCGGTGCCCAACTGCTCTGCCTGCAAAACCCAGTTTAGATTGCCATCTTTCAGCGTCTGCTTGAGCAAATCACCACCGTGCCCGTAGACCAGATGTACGTGAGTCGCACCTAATTCATTAGCAGCATCAATGACATGCTGAACCATCGGTTTTCCTGCGAGGGTATGCAGCACTTTAGGAAGATCGGAATACATACGCGTGCCTTTGCCTGCGGCAAGGATCACGACGCTCATAGCATTATTCAACATACACGTCCTGACTGTAATTTGAGAACGAATTTATACCGTTTCACATTGAAAATACTACATTTTTTTCAGCGTGAAATGGACCGAAGATAAAACGTTCAATCGGGGAAATTTCCCCTCTGATAACTGTCTATTTTCATCTATTTCGGCGTCTTTTGTCTCCCAAAAACCAGGAGTCTGCTCTTATTAAAGCCTTAGGTTAATGTTTTTGCTATTTTTTTACTGCATGAATAAAGAACTACAAAAGAAAAATACAATTTTATTAAAGTGATTCAGTGAAAAGCAGAAAAAACAGACAGGAGAAATACAGTTTTAAAAGGAAAGAGTACAAATGATAATACGGGGGAGGGGAATTTATTAACAGATGGCGCGAGCAGGTAACCGTATGAAGCATCGCGCCACAGAGCAGTTCAGGGAAGACTAAACTTCCATGCTGCTGAAAAGCGCGATGATTTTGTTAATCAGTTTCATGTTGATATCCTGTTTTTATCTGAATTAATTATGTGACATACATCACAAAAAGAAGTCTACGCCTCATTTTTTAACCGATCAACATTTTTGTGATATAAATCACAAAATAATAAAACAGCTTTTTAGTTTCACTCTTACTGAAACAAAACCCAAAAAAAAGCCAGCCTGGAAACCAGACTGGCTTTTGTGCTTTTCAAGCCGGTGTTACATCGCTTTTTTGGTCAACTCGATAACGCGCAGTTTCGCGATCGCTTTGGCCAGTTCCGCAGATGCCTGAGCGTAATCCACGTCACCATGAGAGCTCTTGATGTGCTCTTCAGCCTTACGCTTCGCTTCCAGGGCTCTCGCTTCATCGAGATCCTGTCCGCGAATCGCGGTATCAGCCAGGACGGTCACGCTGCCAGGCTGCACTTCGAGAATGCCGCCGGACAGATAGATAAACTCTTCATGACCGAACTGTTTAACGATGCGGATCATACCAGGCTTAATGGCGGTGAGCAGCGGTGCGTGACCCGGGAAAATACCCAGTTCACCTTCACTACCCGTTACCTGGATTTTCTCGACCAGACCAGAGAACATTTGTTGCTCTGCGCTGACGACGTCCAGGTGGTAAGTCATTGCCATATCACCCTCCGATTAAGGCGTTAAAGTTTTTTGGCTTTTTCCACGGCTTCGTCGATAGAACCAACCATGTAGAACGCCTGCTCTGGCAGGTGGTCGTATTCGCCTTCCATGATGCCTTTAAAGCCACGGATGGTGTCTTTCAGGGATACGTATTTACCCGGAGAACCGGTGAATACTTCCGCAACGAAGAACGGCTGGGACAGGAAGCGCTGGATCTTACGCGCACGTGCTACCACCAGTTTATCTTCTTCAGACAGTTCATCCATACCCAGGATGGCGATGATGTCTTTCAGTTCCTGATAACGCTGCAGCAGGGACTGTACGCCACGCGCAGTGTCGTAGTGTTCCTGACCAACAACCAGCGGATCCAACTGACGGCTGGTGGAATCCAGCGGGTCAACTGCCGGGTAAATACCCAGAGATGCGATCTGACGGCTCAGTACCACGGTTGCATCTAAGTGAGCAAAGGTGGTTGCTGGGGATGGGTCAGTTAAGTCATCCGCAGGTACGTATACCGCCTGAACGGAGGTGATAGAACCGGTTTTGGTAGAGGTGATACGTTCCTGCAGAACGCCCATCTCTTCCGCCAGAGTCGGCTGGTAACCTACCGCTGAAGGCATACGACCCAGCAGTGCAGATACTTCAGTACCGGCCAGGGTATAACGATAGATGTTATCGACGAACAGCAGTACGTCACGACCTTCGTCACGGAACTTCTCTGCCATGGTCAGACCGGTCAGAGCAACGCGCAGACGGTTTCCCGGCGGCTCGTTCATCTGGCCATATACCAGGGATACTTTGTCCAGAACGTTGGAGTCGGTCATTTCGTGGTAGAAATCGTTACCCTCACGAGTACGTTCACCTACGCCCGCAAACACGGAGTAACCGGAGTGCTCGATCGCGATGTTACGGATCAGCTCCATCATGTTTACGGTTTTACCTACACCCGCACCACCGAACAGACCAACTTTACCGCCCTTAGCGAACGGACACATCAGGTCGATAACTTTGATGCCGGTTTCCAGCAGTTCCTGAGAGCTGGACAGCTCTTCATAGGAAGGAGCCGCGCGGTGGATAGCCCAACGCTCTTCTTCGCCGATATCGCCTTTCATGTCGATCGGGTGACCCAGGACGTTCATGATACGACCCAGAGTTGCTTTACCTACCGGGACTTCGATCGGGTGCTCGAGGTCTTTAACTTCCAGACCACGACGCAGACCGTCGGAAGAACCCATGGCGATGGTACGTACGATACCGCCGCCGAGCTGCTGCTGAACTTCCAGCACCAGGCTCTCTTTACCATTCATAACCTCAAGAGCATCGTACACGCGCGGTACGGCATCCTGAGGGAATTCGACGTCAACCACGGCGCCGATTACCTGGACAATTTTTCCAGTAGCCATCTTGAATCCTCTACGAATTAACCTGGTTATACCGCGGATGCACCACCGACGATTTCGGTGAGTTCCTGAGTAATGCTGGCCTGACGAGCTTTGTTGTATACCAACTGCAGCTCTTTAATCAGGCTGCCGCCATTGTCGGTCGCGGCTTTCATCGCCACCATACGTGCGGCCTGCTCGCTGGCCAGGTTTTCTACCACGCCCTGATAAACCTGAGACTCGACATAACGACGCAGCAGGGTATCCAGCAGCGCTTTCGGGTCTGGTTCATACAGGTAATCCCAGGATTTACGCTTCAATTCATCATCATCTGATGCCGGCAGAGGCAGCAGTTGGGTGATGGTTGGCGTCTGAGACATGGTGTTAATAAATTTGTTGCTGACAACGTACAGTCTGTCCAGACGACCTTCATCGTAGGCTTGCAGCATCACTTTAACCGGACCGATCAGTTCGGACAGGGAAGGGTTATCCCCCATACCGGTTACCTGAGCAATCACATTACCGCCAACGGAGTTAAAGAAAGACACGCCCTTAGAGCCGATCATTGCGATATCGCACTGAACGCCTTTATCGGACCATGTTTTCATATCCGCCAGCAGCTTTTTGAACAGGTTAATGTTCAAGCCACCGCACAGACCACGGTCGGTCGACACCACCAGGTAGCCCACGCGTTTAACGTCGCGTTCTTCCAGGTAAGGGTGCTTATATTCCAGATTACCATTCGCAAGGTGACCAATCACTTTGCGCATGGTCTCTGCATAAGGACGGCTGGCCGCCATGCGATCCTGCGATTTACGCATTTTGGAAGCGGCGACCATCTCCATCGCTTTAGTGATCTTCTGCGTGTTCTGGACGCTTGCGATCTTACTACGTATCTCTTTTGCGCCGGCCATGAGCTTCTCCTCAATGCCTTGCGGTCCGCCCTAAAGCAGACCGCCAGACGTTACCAGGACTGGGTTGCCTTGAAGGAATCGAGGATAGCTTTCAGCTTGCCTTCGATTTCATCGTTATAGCCACCGGACTGGTTGATCTCTTGCATCAGCGGAGCGTGGTCACGGTCAACGTAAGCCAGCAGAGCGGCTTCGAAGCTACCGATTTTCGCCAGTTCCACATCTTCGAGGTAACCGCGTTCAGCCGCAAACAGCACCACACCCTGCTGTGCTACAGACATTGGGGCATACTGTTTCTGCTTCAGCAGTTCAGTTACTTTCTGACCGTGGCTCAGCTGCTTACGCGTAGCTTCATCCAGGTCGGAAGCGAACTGAGAAAACGCTGCCAGTTCACGATACTGCGCCAGTGCGGTACGAATACCACCGGACAGTTTCTTGATGATCTTGGTCTGCGCTGCGCCACCTACACGAGATACGGAGATACCCGGGTTAACAGCCGGACGAATACCGGAGTTGAACAGGTTGGTTTCCAGGAAGATCTGACCATCGGTAATGGAAATTACGTTGGTCGGAACGAACGCAGAAACGTCACCCGCCTGGGTTTCGATAATCGGCAGAGCGGTCAGGGAGCCGGTTTTACCTTTCACTTCACCATTGGTGAACTTCTCAACGTATTCCGCGTTTACGCGGGATGCGCGTTCCAGCAGACGGGAGTGGAGGTAAAATACGTCGCCTGGGAATGCTTCACGTCCTGGCGGACGACGGAGCAGCAGGGAAACCTGACGGTAAGCAACAGCCTGTTTAGACAGGTCATCGTAAACGATCAGTGCATCTTCGCCGCGGTCACGGAAGTATTCGCCCATTGCGCAACCGGCATATGGCGCCAGGTATTGCAGTGCAGCAGATTCAGACGCAGTCGCCACCACAACGATGGTGTTGGACAGTGCGCCGTGTTCTTCCAGTTTACGAACCACGTTGGAAATGGTGGACGCTTTCTGGCCGATAGCCACGTACACACATTTGATGCCGGAATCACGCTGGTTGATGATGGCGTCGATTGCCATCGCAGTTTTACCTGTCTGACGGTCACCGATGATCAGCTCACGCTGGCCACGACCGATTGGGATCATGGCATCAACAGATTTATAACCGGTCTGTACTGGCTGGTCGACGGACTGACGTTCGATTACGCCTGGTGCGATAACTTCGATTGGCGAGAAGCCATCGTTATCAACCGGACCTTTACCGTCAATCGGGGAACCCAGAGTGTTCACCACACGACCCAGCAGGCCACGGCCAACCGGAACTTCCAGAATACGACCCGTACACTTAACCTTCATGCCTTCGGCAAGGTCAGCGTATGGACCCATCACAACTGCACCTACGGAGTCGCGCTCCAGGTTCAGTGCGATAGCGTAACGGTTACCCGGCAGGGAGATCATCTCACCCTGCATACAATCGGCCAGGCCGTGAATGCGGATAACACCGTCACTTACAGAAACAATAGTACCTTCGTTATGAGCTTCGCTCACAACATTGAACTGAGCAATGCGCTGCTTGATCAGTTCGCTGATTTCGGTGGAATTCAGTTGCATGCTCCAGTCCCCTTAAGACTGCAAGACGTCTGCAAGGCGCTCAAGACGGCCGCGTACGCTGCCATCAATGACCATATCACCCGCTCGGATGATTACGCCTGCCATTACAGACTTATCGATTTTGCAATTCAGCTTAACTTTGCGTGACAGACGTTTTTCCATCGCTGCACTAATCTTCGTAAGCTGTTCATCACTCAGTGCATTGGCAGAAGTGACTTCTACCTCAGAGATAGCCTCACTGGCTGCACGCAGGTGAATAAACTGCTCAAGAACATCCGGGAGCGCATTCAGACGGTTATTTTCAGCCATTACCCTAATCAGGTTCTGACCGCTTTCGTCCAACTGCTCACCGCACACGGCGATAAACGACTCAGCGAGCGTTTCCGGCGCCAGTGCGCCAGAAAGAAGCTCTGCCATTTGTTCGTTTTTAGTCACCTCAGCGGCAAACGTCAGCATATCCTGCCAACGGTCAACGCTTTGGTGCTCAACGGCAAAGTCAAAAGCTGCTTTGGCGTAGGGGCGAGCTACCGTAATAAATTCAGACATCAGCCCCTCCCTCCTTACAGTTCAGCGACAAGTTTGTCCACGATGTCGCTATTAGCAGCTTCATCCACGGAACGTTCGATGATCTTCTCGGCGCCAGCAACAGCCAGGATAGCAACTTGCTTACGCAGCTCTTCGCGAGCACGTTTACGCTCGGCGTCAATTTCCGCCTGCGCCTGTGCCACGATTTTAGTACGTTCCTGCTCTGCTTCAGTTTTAGCTTCGTCCAGGATCTGAGCGCGGCGTTTGTTCGCCTGCTCGATGATTACCTGAGCTTCCGCCTTCGCTTTTTTCAGCTGGTCGGTCGCGCTGGCCTTTGCAAGGTCAAGATCCTTATGTGCTCGTTCTGCAGAAGCAAGGCCGTCAGCAATTTCTTTTTGACGTTTTTCGATGGCAGCCATTAATGGCGGCCATACGTACTTCATGCAGAACAGAACGAACAGGACAAACGCGATGGCCTGGCCGAGGATTGTTGCGTTAAGATTCACAGCACAATGCCTCTATCTAGTTAACGTTCTGATATTGCTCTTAATTCAAGCAACGCTTACTACGCGACAGCAAACATCACGTACAGACCCAGACCTACAGCGATCATTGGGATTGCATCCACCAGACCCATAACGATAAAGAACTGAGTACGCAGCAGAGGAATCAGATCCGGTTGACGCGCTGCGCCTTCCAGGAATTTACCCCCGAGGATGCCGATACCGATCGCAGCACCGATTGCCGCCAGACCCATCATCACAGCGGCAGCAATGTACAGCAGATCCATATTCAGGTTTTCCATGACAGTCTCCAGTTTGTTTCAGTTAAAACGTAGTAGTGTTGGTAAATTAATGCTCTTCAGATGCCATCGACAGATAGACAATCGTCAGAACCATAAATATGAAGGCTTGCAGCGTGATAATCAGTATGTGGAAAATGGCCCATGGCACATTCAGGATCCACTGTGACCACCACGGCAACAGACCAGCAATCAGAATGAAAATCAGCTCACCGGCATACATGTTGCCGAACAGTCGCAGACCAAGAGAAATTGGTTTGGACAGCAGGCTTACCCCTTCAAGGATTAAGTTGACAGGGATGAACGCCCAGTGATTGAACGGCTGCAGCGTCAACTCTTTCGCGAAGCCACCGATGCCTTTCATTTTGATGCTGTAGAACAGAATGAGGATAAATACGCCCAGCGCCATCGACAGGGTGATGTTCACGTCAGCAGACGGAACCACACGCAGAGCCGGCAGGCCAAAGATATGCTCACCGATGTACGGCAGCAGGTCGATAGGCAGCAAATCCATCAAGTTCATCAGGAATACCCAGACGAAAATCGTCAGGGCCAGCGGAGCAATCAGCTTGCTTTTGCCATGGTACATGTCTTTCACGCTACCATGCACAAAGCCGATTACCAGCTCAATCGCGGTCTGAAATTTACCTGGTACGCCGCTGGTCGCCTTTTTGGCTACGCTACGGAACATAAGCAGGAACAACAGACCCAGAACCACCGAGAAGAAAATGGAGTCAATATTGAGCGTCCAGAAGGTGGCTGGGGGGTTGTGCGGATCCACCAGCGAGAATGTACGTAGGTCCAACTGAAGGTTATTCAGATGGTGTCCTATGTAATCCTGCGGCGTCATATTTTCTGAAGCCATGATGCCTTTACCCTTTGTTGTTAATTACAGCCGGCGCCAGTATCTGAACCACCAGCACCAAAACCCACGTAACGATCAGCGGCATGAATACCGCTTTCAAAACAGCCAACGCCACCACCAGCAAAACCAGCATCGCTAACACCTTGAAGGCTTCGCCGAAAGCGAACGTCCAGGCTACTCGACCTTTAGCTGGTGTATGCGCCTGGTGACGCCAGGCAAATATCATAAACAACACGTTAGGCAGTAACACTGCCAATCCACCGCACAACGCGGAGATGCCCCAGAAAGGGTCTTTGAGGCTAAACAGCAATCCACTTGCTATTACCGCCAGAAGCTGTGTGAGCAAAAGCTTACGAGCAACGTTTCGACTCAAGAGCGACATAGACATCACGTTTTTACTCCTGCTCCCTACGAGGTATGCCGCGTGTCGTATAAAACGTTCTTTATGGCTTAGAGTCAAGCATCAAAAAGCGGTCAAATTATACGGTGCGGCTTCGTGATTTCAAACAATAAGTAGCTAAAAAGTGAATAAATGTTTAAATATTTTTCGCTACCCCACATTTATCACTTTTTGGCAAACTGTGAACGATCATGCAAAACTGCAAATGCCGCGTAAACACTGGCGGTAAAGCGTGCACCAGATCACATATTGAACATATTCACCTTCGCATAATTTATTTACGTGGCAAATGATGCCTTTTCATCTTTTTGATATTTAAGCGTAAAAATAGCCACTATTTAAAAAACAACAGCTAACAACAAAAAAACCACGCATTGACATTTATAATAAAAAATTAACACAACGGGTGATTCTTACGTTCTATTTTTAGCAGACTGATATTTTCACAGCTGACTTGTTTCGCTTTTAACAAAAAACGGTACGTTATAGTTATGATGCAAAACCGTAAGGCATTGGTGAAATGTAACGACATTTAACCACACTATTCCCTATGACTTTTAACACCTGAACTGCCGTTTTTTTTCTATTTTTTTTGATAAAAATTAAATTTTGTTTGGCTTAATAACCACCAAATGACGTTCGCCTTCCAACTGCGGAACGCGTAATTTTTCAACCGACTCGACGCTGAATTCTGCTGGCAGCGAGTCAATTTCATCTGCAGGCAACTGCCCTTTTAACGCATAAAAACGTCCATCAGGTCCTGGCAAATGATGGCACCAGCTCACCATATCATTGAGTGATGCAAAAGCACGGCTAATGACCCCATCGAACGGCGGTTCTGAAGGGAATTCTTCAACACGGCTTTGTACAGGCGTGATGTTAGTAAGCGCAAGCTCATGCTGCACCTGACGCAAGAAACGGACGCGTTTTCCCAGGCTATCCAGCAGTGTGAAATGCGCTTCAGGGCGCACGATAGAGAGCGGAATTCCCGGCAGGCCAGGTCCCGTACCCACATCGATAAAACGCTCCCCCTTCAGATACGGCGCGACGACAATGCTGTCCAGAATATGGCGCACCAGCATTTCGTTGGGATCCCGCACCGACGTAAGGTTGTACGCTTTATTCCATTTGTGCAGCATATCGACATACGCAATCAGCTGATTTTTCTGGTGATCGGTAAGAGAAATACCGGCATCAGCCAGCAGACGAGAGAGTTTGTTGAGCACGGTCGTTACCTGTTAATAATCAAATGCCCGATGCGCTTTCGCTTATCGGGCCTACAAATTTGTACGGCGGGCAAGCGAAGCGCCCCCGCCAAATGAGAGTTATCAAGCGCTGCGGCGCAGCATACCTTGTTTTTTCAGCCATACCAGCAGAATGGAGATGGCGGCAGGCGTTACGCCGGAAATGCGCGATGCCTGACCGATCGATACCGGTTTGTGATCGTTCAGTTTGGCGATGACTTCATTCGACAAGCCAGAGACCTGGCGATAATCCAGCGTTGCAGGCAACAGGGTGTTCTCATTACGCTGCTGTCTTTCAATTTCTTCCTGCTGACGGGCGATATACCCTTCGTATTTCACCTGAATCTCAACCTGTTCCGCGGCCTGAGCATCGTCAAGCGCTGGTGCGAACGCAGATAAAGAGGTCAACTGAGCATAGGTCATATCCGGGCGACGCAGCAGATCTTCACCGCTGGCTTCACGTGACAGAGGCGTTGCCAGGTGAGCATTCACTTCTGCTGCAGATTCCGCTAACGGGTTTACCCATGTTGATTTGAGACGCTGGCGTTCTTGTTCGATGCGCTCCAGCTTCTCGTTGAAGCGAGCCCAGCGCTCATCGTCCACCAGACCCAGTTCTCGACCAATTTCGGTCAGACGCAGGTCGGCGTTATCTTCACGCAGCATCAAACGGTATTCTGCGCGTGAGGTAAACATGCGGTACGGTTCTTTAGTGCCCAGCGTACACAGGTCGTCCACCAGCACGCCAAGATAAGCCTGATCGCGACGCGGTGCCCAGCCGTCTTTCTCAGCAGACAAGCGTGCGGCGTTCAGACCAGCCAGCATGCCTTGCGCGGCGGCTTCTTCGTAACCGGTTGTACCGTTAATCTGTCCCGCAAAGAACAGACCCTGGATGAATTTGCTTTCCAGAGTAGGTTTCAGGTCGCGCGGATCGAAGAAATCATACTCAATAGCGTAGCCAGGGCGGACGATTCTGGCATTTTCCATTCCCTGCATAGAGCGGACAATTTGCATCTGCACATCGAACGGCAGGCTGGTGGAGATGCCATTCGGGTAAATTTCGTTAGACGTCAGTCCTTCCGGTTCAAGGAAGATCTGATGCTGGTTACGATCGGCAAAGCGCATCACTTTGTCTTCGATCGACGGGCAGTAGCGCGGGCCGATACCTTCGATCACGCCGGCGTACATCGGGCTACGATCGAGGTTATTGCGGATCACGTCATGGGTTCTCTCATTGGTATGCGTGATGTAACACGGCATCTGGCGCGGATGTTGAGAAGCATCGCCCAGGAATGAGAAGACCGGCATCGGGTTATCGCTGTTTTGCTGGCCAAGCACGCTGAAATCAATAGTGCGCGCATCGATACGCGGCGGTGTACCCGTTTTCAGGCGGCTGACGCGCAGCGGCAGTTCACGCAGACGACGTGACAGCGGGATAGACGGCGGATCGCCAGCACGGCCACCGCTGTAGTTATCCAGACCAATATGAATTTTGCCGTCGAGGAAAGTCCCCACGGTTAATACAACCGCTTTGGCACGGAACTTCAGTCCCATTTGGGTCACTGCGCCCACAACACGATCGTTTTCAACAATCAGATCTTCAACCGCCTGTTGGAAGATCATCAGGTTGGGTTGATTCTCCAGTGCGGTACGTACCGCCTGGCGATAGAGCACGCGATCGGCCTGAGCTCGGGTAGCGCGAACGGCTGGCCCTTTGCTTGCGTTTAGTATCCTAAACTGGATACCTGCATGGTCGATCGCTTTTGCCATCAACCCGCCAAGCGCATCCACTTCTTTTACCAGGTGTCCCTTCCCAATACCGCCGATCGCCGGGTTGCAGCTCATCTGCCCCAGAGTGTCGATATTGTGTGTCAAAAGCAGAGTCTGTTGACCCATTCGCGCCGCGGCCATTGCGGCCTCGGTGCCTGCATGACCCCCGCCAATGATGATGACGTCAAAAGGATCCTGATAAAACATGGTAATTGCCTCGCATAACGCGGTGTGAAAATGGATTGAAGCCCGGGCCGTGGATTCTACTCAACTTTAGTCGATGGAGAAAGACCTGGGATCCTGGGTATTAAAAAGAAGATCTTTTTATTTAGAGATCTGTTTTATTGTGATCTCTTATTAGGATCGCAAGTTTCTGTGGATAAGGGCGATCCTTTGAATAAGATCAACAGGTTGCTGAGGATCATTAGCTGTGAATGATCGGTGATCCTGGTCCGTATAAGCTGGGATCAGAATGAAGGGTTATACACAACTCAAAAACTGAACAACGGTTGTTCTTGGGATAACTACCGGTTGATCCAAGCTTTTAACCAGAGTTACCCACATAAAAAAGTACGATCTTTACAAAACTCTGAGCAATGGATGCCACGATCCCAGCCAAATTTCAGCCGGATCCTCCGGAATTTCATGTTCCAGTACGTTGATCCTGAGCGTTTCGCCTACCTGTTTTGCTCCACAGGCCTTCAATTCGGCTTCCAGCTTGTCGATTGCGCCGCAAAAGGTGTCATATTCACGACTGCCGATCCCGATTGCGCCAAACCGCACTTGTGACAGGTCCGGCTTTTGCTCGCGTAACGCATCATATAAAGGCTGTAGGTTGTCAGGAATGTCTCCCGCACCGTGCGTAGAGCTAATAATCAGCCAGATGCCGTCAGTCGGAACCTCTTCAAGCATTGGCCCATGCAGTATTTCGCTGGAAAAACCGGCGTCGTCCAGCTTTTCAGCCAGATGTTCTGCTACATATTCCGCACTGCCAAGCGTACTACCGCTGATAAGAGTGATGTCTGCCATGATCGCCCACCTTTATAAAGAGGGCGTATTGTACGCTGTGAGCGAGCTGGGATCTACCTGTGGAAAACCAGGGTATTAAAAAAAGCGATCACGGCTTGATGGTACGCATGATCGGGTTTTGCAGGACGATCAGGGTTTCCGTGGACTGAATTTCGTCAATTGTTTGGATCTTGTTGATAAGTACCTGCTGCAACGCGTCGATCGACTTGCACATCACCTTAATAAAGATGCTGTAGTGCCCGGTGGTGTAATACGCTTCGGTCACTTCATCGAGGCTTTCCAGTCTGGCCAGCGCTGACGGATAGTCTTTCGCACTTTTCAATATGATGCCGATAAAGCAGCCGACGTCATAGCCCAACTGTTTGGGACTCACATCAATCCGCGCGCCGGTAATAATCCCGGCCTGTTTCATCTTTTCTACACGTACGTGAATTGTTCCTGGGCTGACGCCGAATTGTTTGGCTAATTCTGCGTAGGCGGTACGGGCATTTTCCATCAGGGCGTCAAGAATGCCGCGGTCCAGATTGTCGATCTGATAATTTTCCATAGGTTTTTCTTATGTAGATTAATGATTCCCTCTATTTTAGACGTTAATTTTAACGAATCAAAATCGAAGTCGGCTTTTTGTTTGTTGATTATTGAATATTACCTCCATTCTGTTGCTTAATCATAGGCAACAGGACACAGGAGTACACATAATGAAAACCGCTTACATTGCCAAACAACGTCAAATTAGCTTCGTAAAATCTCATTTTTCTCGTCAGCTGGAAGAGCGTTTAGGTCTGATCGAAGTTCAGGCGCCGATCCTCAGCCGCGTTGGAGATGGCACGCAGGATAACTTGTCGGGCTGTGAAAAAGCGGTGCAGGTGAAGGTTAAAGCATTGCCAGACGCTCAATTCGAAGTGGTTCATTCACTGGCGAAGTGGAAGCGTCAAACGTTAGGACAACACGACTTTAGCGCAGGTGAAGGGCTGTACACGCACATGAAGGCCCTGCGTCCCGATGAAGATCGCCTCTCCCCGCTGCACTCAGTGTATGTTGATCAGTGGGACTGGGAGCGCGTGATGGGCGACGGTGAGCGTCAATTCTCCACTCTGAAAAGCACGGTAGAGGCTATCTGGGCGGGTATTAAGGCTACTGAGGCTGCGGTTAGCAAAGAGTTTGGTCTGGCACCGTTCCTGCCTGAGCAGATCCACTTTGTTCATAGCCAGGAGTTGTTATCTCGTTATCCGGATCTTGATGCAAAAGGTCGTGAACGTGCGATCGCTAAAGAGCTGGGCGCGGTATTTCTGGTGGGGATCGGCGGCAAGCTCAGTGACGGTCACCGTCACGATGTACGTGCGCCGGATTATGATGACTGGAGTTCAGCGTCCGAGCTGGGTCACGCCGGTCTGAACGGGGATATTCTGGTCTGGAACCCGGTGCTGGAAGATGCGTTTGAGCTGTCTTCTATGGGGATCCGTGTCGATGCTGACGCCCTGAAACACCAGCTGTCTCTGACCGGTGATGAAGATCGCCTGAGTCTGGAATGGCATCAGGCGCTGCTGCGCGGTGAAATGCCGCAGACAATTGGTGGCGGCATTGGGCAGTCGCGTCTGACCATGCTGTTGCTGCAATTACCGCACATTGGTCAGGTTCAGTGTGGCGTATGGCCGGCACAGGTACGTGAAAGCGTCGCCTCTCTGCTGTAATAATTAACGCCGCCAGCGTCTGAGCAGGCGGCTTCGCATCCCGGTATCAAAGCGCCAGATATGATCGAAAATGCGCATGATGCCGGGTTTGCCATGTGCAGACATCGCCACCGCGTGAAATCTGTGCTGGTGTACCCGCTGTAATTCCCCCACTTTGCTGACGACCTCATCGGGTAATCGCTGAGCGATAAAATCAGAGATAACCACCGCATCGGCATCAAACCATTCCCGACCCTGCATGCGCTCAATAATGGCGCGAAAACAGCTGGCAATATCGGTACCGCCACGAAAGCGCTGACTTAAAAAACGAATCGCCTGTTCGATACCCTCTGGACCAGACAGCTCATAGCGCACCACTTCTGTTGAAAACAGCATAATGAAACAGCGCCGGTTATCGGCCAGGGCGACGCGCATTAGCGCCAGGCAAAAGGCTTTCGCACACTGTTCATTGAACCCGCCCATTGATCCCGACGTATCTACGCAAACAATAAAAGGCCCGCGCGGCTGCTCATCAAAATCCTGATGCACCACCGGACGTTCCGTTACTTTCTCGCGCCATGCTTCGCCGTGCAGACGATAGGTCAGCAGTTGCTTTTCCACCAGCCTACGATAGAACTCGTATTCCAGTTCGGTAATGCCCAGCGTGGCCAGTTCAGGAGGTAGCAAGCGCAGGATGTCGTCGCTTTGCTGGATGCCATCCACCTGTTCCGGGACGGTTGCCGGTTCGCGTACCAGGGTACGGAAGGTTTCCATTGGCGCATCTTTACGCGGCACGGATTTCGCTTCTCTGGAACGGCCTAACTGCTCAGCCAGACGCTGGAGTTCGGGCTGTTGCGTCAGGAATTCGCCATATTTAACCAGCAACTGATAATCACCGCGCTTGATTTGACCCGCGCTCATATCCCATAACCGGCCTGCGGCGTTGTCATTTTCTGCCAGTACGGGTTCCAGTTGCCCGCTAAGGGTCATCCGTTCCTGTACTTCACTGAGCAAATGTTCGCGTTCTTCTTCCAGCAGTTGCTGATTCAGGGTTGTGGTTTGCACCACCAGACTCAGGCGCCAGCGCTGAAGAAAAAGCGTATGGAGGGCAGGCGTAAACGCGCTGTTGTCATTGACCAACTGTTGCGCTTGTCCGGCCCACGGCGAATGGAGGCGGTGCAATAGCGACAATATTTGCGGTAGCTGGACGATAAACTGCGCATGAGAGAGGAGTTGGCTTTGCTGATAACAAATGACCTCTTCCGCCAACTCCGGCGGCACATGGGTATCTTTAAGGCGGCTACGCAAAGATTCACGCCAGCGCGGTATATCTTCAGCGATCGCTTTTTTGAGGCGGGGGAATTTTTTAAAAAAGACCACCATCTTTGGAGAAGCCAGCAGGGCGACGATCATCTCTTCGATCATCGCCTCTTCACTGACTGCCAGCATGATGTTGAGTGTATCAAGGGTCAGCATTGTTGCGCCTGGCGGATTTGCGCCCCGACATCCTGCAGGCTGGCCTCAATGCGGCCTAACCAGTCGCTATGAATAAACAGACATTTTTGCTGCTCGCTAAATGCGCTGTGCTGCTGGTGCCACTCGTTATCAAGTGCTTCGAGCTCTTGTTTTATCTCTGCAGGCATACTCTCTTGTGAAGAACCGGGCAATGCCAGTCGAGAGCCTTGCAAACTGACATCACGCACGACCAGGTGCTGCGCGCTATCCACTTCCATGTTCAGCGTCTGGGCAAAACCGATCCCGTTTAATTTTCCGCGGATCTCACCACCTTTGGTGAGCCACAACTCCAGTGCGCCACGTTCGAAAGCAATATGGATAACTTCCATGTCATGCAGCTTTAAGGGCTTTTGCAGGAGTAATGTTACGACAGAAGACGTAGCTTCCGGCGGTAAATCATAATGAGGGCGACGGCTGAACATGCCGCCCTGGCGGATCACCGTGAACGCCGTTTTGTCGCTTTGCTGCTGCTGGAGTTGAATGCGGCGCTGCACAATACCGCCCAGTCGCGTCAGCATGGCTTGCTGCTGCCATGCGTGTCCGGTCATCAATATTTCCAGCTGTTGTTGCATCAGATTCAGGCTTTGCGCGTCGTACCACAGGCAATCTTTCAGCAGGATCAGGTCGATAGGTACTACGGCATCACGTCCGCTAAAGAAAGCGCTGGCCTGGAGTAAGCGAATGGCTTTTTTCCAGCGCCGATCGGACACATAAGGGGCATTCGGTAGCGTGTCCAGTTGCTGGCGCAACGTGAAAATAAGCTCAAACACGCGATCGGGAAGCTTGATGGCGCCAATGTCCTTTTGCCACTGGTTATACTCTTCATCCGTCACCTGTAACGACGCCGGGACCGGATTGTCGCTTTCATCTTGCTGACTTAACAGCATCGATCGGAAGTTGGCTTTGTCCTGAACTTTATCCAGCCACAGGCGAATCAGCATACGGTCGTACAGTGCTTCCAGGCTGCTGTCTGCTTCTGGCAGTTCATTGGAGGCTGCCACCAGCAAGCGCATCGGGATTTTCTCTTCATGCGCGCCGTTACGAAAGTGGCGTTCGTTGATGGCGGTTAGCAGGGTGTTAAGAATCGCCGGGCCCGCCTTCCAGATTTCGTCGAGAAAGACGATTTCAGCTTCAGGAAGATAGCCTGCGGTTAAGCGTTCATAGCGACCTTCATCTTTAAGGGCTTGAATCGACAGCGGGCCGAAAACCTCTTCCGGTGTAGAGAAACGCGTCATCAGGTATTCGAAGGCGCGAGCATTTTGAAAAGCAAATTTCAGTCTGCGGGCAATTAAGCTTTTCGCAATCCCGGGAGGACCTAATAAGAAAACGCTCTCGCCGCTGAGTGCAGCCAGCAGACACAGGCGAATAGCGTGGCTACGTTCATAAAGTCCCTTTTCCAGCGCATTGCTCAGACGGGAAATTCTTTCCGCTAATAAATGTGGGTGAGCCATAATGAAGTGGCGTCCTTTCGCCGAATGTACTGCATAAACTGCGAGTATAGATGCTTCACACCAGTGCAGTAATAGACTGAAGGTGCGCTTATTTTTCTTTGAGCCAGATTAATCTGGTCTCATTTAGGGGTACGATTTTGCGATTAATCGTGCATACTGTGCGCCTTTTTGTGGGCCAAGGGACGACGCACACATTTCTTATATATACACCAAATCAATCAAGCTGCACCAAGGCGGCAATGGAGTTTTCTCCGGGGATGGGGGGAATAACGAATGCAGCCCACGCGGAGGCGGCTTGAAAGATGATGTGTATAAACGAAAGACGAGTCTATGAGCACTGATAATAAACAATCATTGTCTGCGATTACCCTTGCGGCCATTGGGGTTGTCTACGGTGATATTGGTACCAGCCCACTTTATACGCTTCGTGAATGTTTGTCCGGCCAGTTTGGTTTTGGCGTTGAACGTGATGCCGTATTTGGCTTTCTCTCGCTGATTTTCTGGCTGCTTATCTTTGTTGTTTCCATTAAATACCTGACGTTTGTCATGCGCGCGGATAACGCCGGAGAAGGCGGGATCCTGACGCTGATGTCATTGGCCGGGCGCAATACCTCGGCGCGAACCACCTCCATGCTGGTGATTATGGGGTTGATTGGCGGCAGCTTCTTCTATGGAGAAGTGGTGATAACACCTGCCATCTCGGTGATGTCGGCGATTGAAGGTCTGGAGATAGTTGCCCCGCAACTGGACACCTGGATTGTTCCGCTCTCGATAATCGTGCTGACCCTGCTGTTTTTGATTCAAAAACACGGTACCGGCATGGTCGGTAAGCTGTTTGCGCCGATTATGCTGCTGTGGTTCCTGACGCTCGCGGTATTAGGTGTACGCAGTATTATTGGCAATCCGGAAGTGCTGCAGGCGCTCAATCCGTATTGGGCGGTGCATTTCTTCCTCGAATTCAAAACGTTGTCCTTTATAGCGCTGGGTGCGGTGGTGCTGTCGATCACCGGTGTTGAAGCGCTGTATGCAGATATGGGCCACTTCGGTAAGTTGCCGATTCGCCTGGCTTGGTTCTCCGTGGTATTACCTTCGCTGGTGCTGAACTATTTTGGTCAGGGGGCGTTGCTGTTAAAGCATCCTGAAGCGATCAAAAACCCGTTCTTCCTGCTGGCGCCGGACTGGGCGTTGATACCGCTTCTGATCCTCGCCGCGCTGGCAACGGTCATCGCTTCACAGGCAGTTATCTCTGGCGTCTTCTCGCTGACGCGTCAGGCCGTACGTCTGGGGTATTTGTCACCGATGCGTATCATTCACACTTCGGAAATGGAATCTGGCCAGATCTACATTCCTTTCGTTAACTGGATGCTCTATTTTGCGGTGGTTATCGTGATTGTGAGCTTTGAGCACTCCAGTAATCTGGCCGCTGCGTACGGAATTGCGGTGACGGGAACGATGGTGCTGACCTCAATTTTGTCGACCACCGTGGCGCGCAAAAACTGGCACTGGAATAAATACTTTGTCTTCCTGATCCTGGTGGCGTTCTTGTGCGTCGATATTCCGCTGTTCTCCGCGAACCTCGATAAACTGATTTCCGGCGGTTGGCTGCCTCTGACGCTGGGGCTGGTGATGTTCACCATCATGACCACCTGGAAAAGCGAGCGTTTCCGTCTGCTGCGTCGCATGCATGAGCACGGCAATTCTCTGGAGGCGATGATTGCCTCTCTGGAGAAATCTCCACCGGTACGCGTGCCGGGAACGGCGGTGTATATGTCTCGTGCATTGAACGTCATCCCGTTTGCGCTTCTGCATAACCTCAAACATAACAAGGTGCTGCATGAGCGCGTTATTCTGCTGACGCTGCGCACGGAAGATGCGCCCTATGTTCACAACGTGCGTAGGGTGCAGATTGAGCAATTATCGCCCACCTTCTGGCGCGTGGTGGCCAGCTACGGTTGGCGCGAAACGCCGAACGTTGAGGAAGTGTTCCATCGCTGCGGTCTGGAAGGTTTAAGCTGTAGAATGATGGAAACCTCTTTCTTCATGTCGCACGAGTCGTTGATTGTCGGCAAGCGGCCATGGTATCTGCGTCTGCGTGGCAAGCTGTATCTGCTGCTACAGCGCAACGCGCTGCGCGCGCCGGACCAGTTTGAAATCCCACCGAACCGGGTTATTGAGCTCGGTACTCAGGTCGAGATTTAATCTCATCGACGCCCTCTTTCATCGCGAAAGGGGGCGTTTTGTTTTGTCCCTCTCAGTTTTCATTTCATCGAATGATAATCCTTGCGAAACGTTTCGATGACGATCACATTTTCGTAACGTCACGGTGGTTTTCTGTCCACTCTTCACACTACACTTATCTTCAGCGAAACGTTTCGCTAGTGGGGAAAGAAAATGAAGAAAGGCACGGTACTCAACTCTGAAATTTCAACGGTGATCTCCCGTCTGGGGCATACCGATACGCTGGTGGTGTGTGATGCAGGTTTACCCATCCCGAACAGCACAACGCGTATTGATATGGCATTAACCCAGGGCGTACCTTCTTTTATGCAGGTACTGGATGTGGTTACACGTGAAATGCAGGTCGAGGCGGCCATTCTCGCGTCGGAAATTAAACAACATAATCCGCAACTCCACGAAACGTTGCTTAAGTTCATTGAGCAACTGCAACAACACCAGGGAAACACCATTGAAATTCGTTACACCACGCATGAACAATTCAAAAAACAAACCGCAGACAGTCAGGCGGTAATTCGCAGCGGAGAGTGTTCTCCGTATGCGAATATCATTCTCTGTGCTGGCGTCACGTTCTGAGGCCATCATGAACGCATTACTGCAACTCAAAGGGATCGATAAAGAGTTCCCGGGCGTAAAAGCGCTATCCGGCGCTGCGCTGAATGTCTATCCTGGCCGCGTAATGGCGCTGGTGGGTGAAAACGGCGCGGGCAAATCCACCATGATGAAAGTGCTGACCGGGATCTACACCCGTGATGCCGGCTCTTTATTATGGCTGGGGAAAGAGACCACCTTTAACGGCCCGAAATCCTCCCAGGAAGCCGGAATCGGTATCATCCACCAGGAGCTGAACCTGATCCCGCAACTCACTATCGCCGAGAACATTTTTCTTGGCCGCGAGTTTGTGAATCGCTTTGGCAAAATTGACTGGAAAAAGATGTACGCCGAAGCCGATTTGCTGCTCGCCAAACTCAATCTGCGCTTTAAAAGCGACAGGCTGGTCGGTGAGCTGTCGATTGGCGATCAGCAGATGGTCGAAATTGCCAAAGTGCTGAGCTTTGAATCGAAGGTCATCATTATGGATGAACCGACGGATGCGCTCACCGATACTGAAACTGAATCTCTGTTCCGCGTCATTCGCGAACTGAAATCCCAGGGACGCGGCATTGTCTATATTTCTCACCGCATGAAAGAGATTTTCGAGATTTGCGATGACGTGACCGTTTTTCGCGACGGGCAGTTTATTGCCGAGCGTGAAGTCGCCTCGCTTACCGAAGACTCGCTGATTGAAATGATGGTGGGACGTAAGCTGGAAGATCAGTACCCGCGCCTGGAAAAAGCGCCGGGTGATATTCGCCTGAAGGTCGATAACCTGTGTGGCCCTGGCGTAAATGATGTTTCGTTCACGCTGCGTAAAGGCGAGATCCTTGGCGTATCAGGGCTGATGGGAGCCGGACGTACCGAGCTGATGAAAGTGTTGTACGGCGCATTGCCACGCACCAGCGGCTACGTCACGCTTGATGGCCATGAGGTTGTCACCCGTTCGCCGCAGGATGGACTGGCAAACGGCATCGTCTATATTTCTGAAGACCGTAAACGCGATGGTTTAGTGCTGGGCATGTCGGTGAAAGAGAACATGTCATTGACCGCGCTGCGCTATTTCAGCCGCGCCGGTGGAAGCCTGAAGCATAAAGATGAGCAGCAGGCGGTAGGTGATTTTATTCGTCTGTTCAATGTTAAAACGCCGTCGATGGAACAGGCTATCGGCCTGCTCTCCGGCGGTAACCAGCAGAAAGTGGCCATTGCGCGCGGTCTCATGACTCGACCCAAAGTCCTGATCCTTGATGAACCAACGCGCGGCGTTGACGTTGGGGCCAAGAAAGAAATCTATCAGCTTATCAACCAGTTTAAGGCCGATGGGCTGAGCATCATTCTGGTCTCCTCTGAGATGCCAGAAGTATTGGGCATGAGCGATCGAATTATCGTTATGCATGAAGGGCATCTCGGCGGTGAGTTCACTCGCGAGCAGGCCACTCAGGAAGTATTAATGGCTGCCGCTGTGGGCAAGCTTAATCGCGTGAATCAGGAGTAAAAAAGATGACTACCCAGGCTGTTTCTGGTCGCCGTTATTTCACTAAAGCATGGCTTCTGGAGCAAAAGTCGCTCATCGCTCTGCTAGTGCTGATCGCGATTGTTTCTACCATGAGCCCTAACTTTTTTACCGTTAATAACCTGTTCAACATTCTCCAGCAAACGTCGGTGAACGCCATCATGGCCGTTGGCATGACGCTGGTTATCCTGACGTCGGGTATCGATCTGTCCGTCGGTTCCTTGCTGGCGCTTACCGGTGCGGTTGCAGCGTCCATTGTCGGTATTGAAGTCAATGCGCTGGTGGCTGTTGCTGCGGCCCTGGCGCTCGGCGCTGCCATTGGCGCAGTCACCGGGGTGATTGTTGCAAAAGGCCGCGTGCAGGCGTTTATCGCAACTCTGGTGATGATGCTGCTGCTGCGCGGTGTAACCATGGTCTACACCAACGGCAGTCCGGTAAATACCGGGTTTACTGATAATGCCGATCTGTTTGGCTGGTTTGGTATTGGTCGTCCGTTAGGCGTCCCGACGCCTGTGTGGATCATGGGGGTTGTCTTCCTCGCGGCGTGGTACATGCTGCACCACACTCGTCTGGGCCGATATATCTATGCGCTGGGCGGTAACGAAGCGGCAACGCGTCTGTCCGGTATCAGCGTCAGTAAAATCAAAATTATCGTTTACTCACTGTGCGGTCTGCTGGCATCGCTGGCGGGCATCATTGAAGTAGCGCGCCTCTCCTCTGCGCAGCCAACGGCAGGTACTGGCTATGAGCTGGATGCAATCGCAGCGGTAGTGTTAGGCGGTACCAGCCTGGCGGGTGGTAAAGGACGTATTGTTGGGACGCTGATCGGCGCATTGATTCTTGGTTTCCTCAATAATGGTTTGAATTTGTTAGGTGTATCCTCCTATTACCAGATGATCGTTAAAGCGGTGGTGATTTTGCTGGCGGTACTGGTAGACAACAAAAAGCAGTAACAACGATTACAGGACATCTTAAATATGAACATGAAAAAACTAGCTACCCTGGTTTCTGCTGTTGCGCTGAGCGCCACCGTGAGCGCGAATGCGATGGCGAAAGATACCATTGCGCTGGTGGTCTCCACCCTCAACAACCCGTTCTTTGTTTCTCTGAAGGATGGGGCGCAAAAAGAGGCGGATAAGCTGGGCTACAACCTGGTGATTCTGGACTCACAGAACAACCCGGCGAAAGAGCTGGCTAACGTTCAGGATTTAACGGTTCGTGGAACTAAAATTCTGCTGATCAACCCGACCGACTCTGATGCTGTTGGTAACGCTGTGAAAATGGCTAACCAGGCTAAAATTCCGGTTATTACCCTTGACCGCGTTGCGTCCAAAGGCGAAGTGGTAAGCCACATTGCGTCTGATAACGTGTTGGGCGGCAAAATCGCGGGTGATTACATCGCGAAGAAAGCAGGTGAAGGCGCTAAAGTTATCGAACTGCAGGGTATTGCCGGTACTTCAGCGGCGCGTGAGCGTGGCGAAGGTTTCCTGCAGGCCGTTGCGGCACACAAATTTAACGTACTGGCCAGCCAGCCGGCAGACTTCGACCGCACCAAAGGTCTGAACGTCATGCAGAACCTGCTGACCGCGCATCCTGACGTGCAGGCCGTATTTGCCCAGAACGATGAAATGGCGCTTGGCGCGCTGCGCGCACTGCAAACTGCGGGTAAATCTGATGTGATGGTGGTTGGATTTGACGGCACTCCAGATGGCGAAAAAGCAGTAAATGATGGCAAACTGGCTGCGACCATTGCTCAGTTGCCGGATCAGATCGGCGCCAAAGGCGTTGAGACTGCGGATAAGGTCCTGAAAGGCGAGAAGGTTCAGGCTAAATATCCGGTTGACCTGAAGCTGGTCATCAAGCAGTAATACCGATTCAGGTCGCTCGCGGCCTGATGGAGACATAAATACGCCATCCCCGTATCTGGTTTTGGGGATGAAAGCGTAAAAAGAAAAGCAGGGCACGCGCCACCCTAACCCGGTGGCGCACTTTGACTTGGAACACCAAATATGAAAACCGCAGGCAACCTCGTTGTTCTTGGCAGTATCAATGCCGATCACATCCTTAATCTTAATTCTTTCCCGACACCTGGTGAAACCGTAACCGGTAGCCATTATCAGGTCGCATTTGGCGGTAAAGGCGCGAATCAGGCTGTTGCTGCGGGTCGTAGTGGCGCGAATATCGCATTTATTGCCTGTACGGGCGATGATGATATTGGCGAAAGTGTTCGTAAACAGTTAGCCAAAGATAATATCGATATTGCGCCGATTAGCGTAATTTCGGGGGAATCGACCGGTGTGGCGTTGATCTTTGTGAATGGTGAAGGCGAGAACGTCATCGGTATTCATGCTGGTGCGAACGCAGCGCTTTCGCCAGCTCTGGTGGAAGCACAGCATGAGCGTATTGCGCAGGCGTCAGCCTTACTGATGCAGTTAGAGTCGCCGATCGAAAGCGTACTGGCTGCGGCAAAGATTGCACATCAAAATAAGACCACGGTTGCCCTGAATCCGGCTCCGGCACGTGAACTTTCTGACGAACTGCTGGCGCTGGTGGATATTATTACCCCGAATGAAACCGAGGCTGAAAAGCTGACGGGGATCCGGGTCGAAAACGATGAAGACGCGGCCAAAGCGGCTCAGGCATTGCACGCGAAGGGGATCGATACGGTACTGATTACCTTAGGCAGTCGCGGAGTATGGGCCAGCGTAAAGGGTGAAGGTCAGCGTGTGCCAGGGTTTAAAGTTGACGCTGTTGATACCATTGCCGCTGGGGATACCTTTAACGGCGCGTTAATTACAGCGTTACTGGAAGAGGCTCCTCTGCCTGAAGCTATCCGTTTTGCACATGCCGCTGCGGCGATTGCGGTCACTCGTAAAGGTGCGCAGCCTTCCGTTCCATGGCGCGAAGAAATAGAAGCGTTTTTAAGTCAGCAGAGGTAACGCTTGGCTACAATGAAGGATGTCGCCCGCCTGGCGGGTGTTTCCACGTCGACGGTTTCTCACGTCATTAATAAAGATCGCTTTGTCAGTGAGTCTGTCACAGACAAAGTGCAAGCGGCGATTAAAGAGCTTAACTATGCCCCCTCCGCGCTGGCGCGTAGTCTCAAGTTAAACCAGACCCGCACTATTGGCATGTTAATCACTGCCAGTACCAATCCCTTCTATTCTGAGCTGGTGCGCGGCGTTGAACGTAGCTGTTTTGAGCGCGGTTACAGCCTGGTGCTGTGCAATACCGAAGGCGATGAACAGCGCATGAACCGTAATCTGGAAACGCTGATGCAAAAACGCGTGGACGGTTTGCTGCTGCTCTGTACGGAAACACATCAGCCTTCCAGAGAGATAATGCAGCGTTATCCTTCTATACCAACCGTGATGATGGACTGGTCGCCTTTTGATGGTGAAAGCGATCTGATTCAGGATAACTCCCTGCTGGGCGGGGATTTAGCCACGCAACATCTTATCGAAAAAGGTTTTACGCGCATTGCCTGCATTACCGGGCCGCTGGATAAAACTCCGGCGCGTTTACGTCTGGAAGGATATCGGGCGGCAATGAAGCGGGCGGGCTTGCCTGTCCCGGAAGGCTACGAGATTACCGGTGACTTTGAGTTCGGCGGCGGCTTTGAAGCTATGCAAACGTTGCTATCGCATAAACAGCGACCGCAGGCCGTTTTTACCGGCAATGATGCAATGGCGGTCGGCGCGTATCAGGCTCTGTACCAGTCGGGATTGCGTATTCCTCAGGATATGGCGGTGGTGGGTTATGACGATATCGAGCTGGCGCGCTATATGACGCCACCCCTGACGACCATTCACCAACCAAAAGATGAACTGGGCGAACTGGCCATCGATGTGTTAATTCATCGGATGGCGCAGCCCGCATTGCAGCAGCAGCGCCTGCAACTTACTCCTGTTTTGATGGAGCGGGGGTCGGTTTAGGCTTATGTCGCTCTTTAATCAGGTTGCGTCCATCTTTGGCTTTTAGCAGCATGAACATCAGCGCAGACACTACCGTGATAGCGCCCATCGTTATAAAGGTGTAGTGGAACTGCTCGACCGTATTGGTTCCTTCCATACCTTCATAGATTCGCAGAACGGCGGCGCTGATGGCGACCCCTAAACTGATTGATAACTGCTGAGTGACAGCCAGCACGCTGTTGCCGCTACTGGCGTTTTCATCGGTCAGATCCGCTAAAGTGATAGTATTCATTGAGGTAAACTGGGTGGACATCGCCATACCTAAAATGAACAACGGTAGGATCAGCATCCAGACCGGCATGGCGGGAGATTGCAGCGCGAACTGCGCAATCATCAGGCCGATAAACACCGTAACGCCGACCAGTGTGGTCCTGTAGCCGAGCCGGCGCAGTACCTGCGTCACCATTGATTTCGCCAGTATTGATCCCAGTGCCGTTGGCGCCATCATGCAACCGGCTATCAGCGCCGGGTAACCAAAGCCTACCTGTAACATCAGCGGCATTAAGAAAGGCACGCACCCTGTACCTAGACGAGTGGCGAGGTTTCCGGCGATCCCGACAGAAAAGGTTCGGGTTTTAAATATAGGAAGCGATATCAGCGGCGTTGGATGACGACGCGCATGGCGAATGTAGGCAAGCAGTAACAAAATGCTGGCAAGGATAATGCTGAGCGCTATCCAGGTTGCGACAAGCTTCTCACCGAAAAGCTCTACCCCGCTGGAAAACAACACCAGGCTCAAACCAAACAGAAAGAAACCGGTCATATCAAAACTGCGGCGCGGCGTGGTGAAGTTCGGCATATATTTGCGTGCATAGAAGATACCTGCCACGCCAATTGGAATATTAATCAGGAATATCCAGTGCCAGCTAGCCCATGTGACCAGTACACCGCCCAATACCGGACCTAAAATCGGCCCTACAAGTCCTGGCATGGTTACGAAGTTAAGCACGGGAAGCAGTTCGCTGCGGGGGTAAGCTCGCAATAATGCCAGACGGGCAACGGGCATCATCATGGCGCCGCCGATGCCCTGAATGATGCGGAAAATCACCAGTTCGCTTAGGGAGCTGGACAGCGCACAGGCCAGCGATCCCAATGTAAACAGGCTAACGGCAATCATAAAGACGCGCCGGGTGCCGAACCTGTCTGCCAGCCATCCACTCACCGGGATAAGCATGGCGACCGTCAGGGTGTAGCTGATAATGGCCGACTGCATGGCGAGCGGAGAGCGGTTAAGACTATGTGCTATTGCGGGTAAGGCGGTATTGAGGATTGTGGCGTCTAGTGCCTGCATAAAAAAGGCCATGGCGGCTATCCACGGCAGCCCGGCCATACTGCGTGATTTCTTTTCTGACATATTATTTATCCGGTAGCACGTTTGGTGCTATCAGCAATGCCTGACAGGCAGTGAAGGCGCGATCGCCATCGCTATCATCAATTGCATCAACAATGGCCTGGTGCAGATCCAGTTTAACCACGTCGTTATAGGTAATAGAAGTAAAGTAGGTCTGGTAAACGGAATGAAACAGTGATGCAAAGGATATAAGGAACGGATTCGCACTCATTTCATAGATGTGTTCATGCCATGCAATATCAACTTCAATCCAGCGCTCGCGTCTGAAGTTTCTTTTCAGCTCGACCATCTCTTCCATCAGCGTGTTGAGATGCGCTTTCTGTTCTGCCGTGCCTATGGTCGCCGCCAGTGAACACGCCTGAGGCTCCAGGCTGATACGCATCACCAGAAAATGTTTAATGACCTGTGGGAAATTATCTTCCGTCATCCACCAGGTGAGCAGTTCCTGATCGAGGAAGTTCCAGTTTGCTTGCGGCATGACGCGTGTACCAATACGCGGGCGCGGTAATACCATACCTTTTGCCGTTAACGTTTTTACCGCTTCTCTTACCGCAGTGCGACTCACGCCAAACTGATCGCCCAGCTCTATTTCGCCAGGCAATATCGCGCCTGGTGCGTATTCACCTTTTAATATTCGCTGAGCCAGCTTTTCGGCCAGAACGTAGGACAGGTTTTTCTGTGCGGCTAGCTGTTGGGCATTTAACGGCATGAATGTTCTTCCTTACTTATTTTCTTATTCATTAGTATGCCACCAGGAAATGTGATTGCGGCTGCAAAAACGGCAATTTGCTTATTTTATGGCATGTTAATGATGGTTTTGATGAAAAAACACGCACTCGGAAAGTTATTTTAAATTTCCCCTTGTCAGCCTGAAATAACTCCCTATAATGCGCCTCCACTGACACGGAACAACGGATTACAAGCCGCCGGGTCAGCGGGGTTCCACTGAGAACTCCGGCGAAGAAAGCGAAATTAAATGCTTGACTTCGTAGCGGGATGGCGTAATATGCACACCCCGCGCCGCTGAGAAAAAGCGAAGCGGCACTGCTCTTTAACAATTTATCAGACAATCTGTGTGGGCACTCGAAGATACGGATTCTTAACGTCGCAAGACGAAAAATGAATACCAAGTCTCTTGAGTGAACATACGTAATTCATTACGAAGTTTAATTCACGAGCATCAAACTTAAATTGAAGAGTTTGATCATGGCTCAGATTGAACGCTGGCGGCAGGCCTAACACATGCAAGTCGAACGGTAGCACAGAGGAGCTTGCTCCTTGGGTGACGAGTGGCGGACGGGTGAGTAATGTCTGGGAAACTGCCCGATGGAGGGGGATAACTACTGGAAACGGTAGCTAATACCGCATAACGTCGCAAGACCAAAGAGGGGGACCTTCGGGCCTCTTGCCATCGGATGTGCCCAGATGGGATTAGCTAGTAGGTGGGGTAACGGCTCACCTAGGCGACGATCCCTAGCTGGTCTGAGAGGATGACCAGCCACACTGGAACTGAGACACGGTCCAGACTCCTACGGGAGGCAGCAGTGGGGAATATTGCACAATGGGCGCAAGCCTGATGCAGCCATGCCGCGTGTATGAAGAAGGCCTTCGGGTTGTAAAGTACTTTCAGCGAGGAGGAAGGCATTAAGGTTAATAACCTTGGTGATTGACGTTACTCGCAGAAGAAGCACCGGCTAACTCCGTGCCAGCAGCCGCGGTAATACGGAGGGTGCAAGCGTTAATCGGAATTACTGGGCGTAAAGCGCACGCAGGCGGTCTGTCAAGTCGGATGTGAAATCCCCGGGCTCAACCTGGGAACTGCATCCGAAACTGGCAGGCTAGAGTCTTGTAGAGGGGGGTAGAATTCCAGGTGTAGCGGTGAAATGCGTAGAGATCTGGAGGAATACCGGTGGCGAAGGCGGCCCCCTGGACAAAGACTGACGCTCAGGTGCGAAAGCGTGGGGAGCAAACAGGATTAGATACCCTGGTAGTCCACGCCGTAAACGATGTCGACTTGGAGGTTGTGCCCTTGAGGCGTGGCTTCCGGAGCTAACGCGTTAAGTCGACCGCCTGGGGAGTACGGCCGCAAGGTTAAAACTCAAATGAATTGACGGGGGCCCGCACAAGCGGTGGAGCATGTGGTTTAATTCGATGCAACGCGAAGAACCTTACCTACTCTTGACATCCAGAGAACTTAGCAGAGATGCTTTGGTGCCTTCGGGAACTCTGAGACAGGTGCTGCATGGCTGTCGTCAGCTCGTGTTGTGAAATGTTGGGTTAAGTCCCGCAACGAGCGCAACCCTTATCCTTTGTTGCCAGCGGTTAGGCCGGGAACTCAAAGGAGACTGCCAGTGATAAACTGGAGGAAGGTGGGGATGACGTCAAGTCATCATGGCCCTTACGAGTAGGGCTACACACGTGCTACAATGGCATATACAAAGAGAAGCGACCTCGCGAGAGCAAGCGGACCTCATAAAGTATGTCGTAGTCCGGATTGGAGTCTGCAACTCGACTCCATGAAGTCGGAATCGCTAGTAATCGTGGATCAGAATGCCACGGTGAATACGTTCCCGGGCCTTGTACACACCGCCCGTCACACCATGGGAGTGGGTTGCAAAAGAAGTAGGTAGCTTAACCTTCGGGAGGGCGCTTACCACTTTGTGATTCATGACTGGGGTGAAGTCGTAACAAGGTAACCGTAGGGGAACCTGCGGTTGGATCACCTCCTTACCTTAAAGAAACGTTCTTTGTAGTGCTCACACAGATTGTCTGATGAAAAGTAAATAGCAAGGCGTCTTGCGATTGAGACTTCAGTGTCCCCTTCGTCTAGAGGCCCAGGACACCGCCCTTTCACGGCGGTAACAGGGGTTCGAATCCCCTAGGGGACGCCACTTGCTGGTATGTGTGAGTGAAAGTCGCCGACCTTAATATCTCAAAACTGACTTCCGAGTCATGTTTGAGATATTTGCTCTTTAAAAATCTGGATCAAGCTGAAAATTGAAACGACACACTGTTTCATTTCTCCGTAATAAGAAATGAAAAATGGTGTGTTCGAGTCTCTCAAATTTTTGCAATCAGAAGTGAAACATCTTCGGGTTGTGAGGTTAAGCGACTAAGCGTACACGGTGGATGCCCTGGCAGTCAGAGGCGATGAAGGACGTGCTAATCTGCGATAAGCGTCGGTAAGGTGATATGAACCGTTATAACCGGCGATTTCCGAATGGGGAAACCCAGTGTGTTTCGACACACTATCATTACGTGAATACATAGCGTAATGAAGCGAACCGGGGGAACTGAAACATCTAAGTACCCCGAGGAAAAGAAATCAACCGAGATTCCCCCAGTAGCGGCGAGCGAACGGGGAGCAGCCCAGAGTCTGAATCAGCATGTGTGTTAGTGGAACGGTCTGGAAAGTCCGGCGATACAGGGTGATAGCCCCGTACACAAAAGTGCATATGTTGTGAACTCGAAGAGTAGGGCGGGACACGTGGTATCCTGTCTGAATATGGGGGGACCATCCTCCAAGGCTAAATACTCCTGACTGACCGATAGTGAACCAGTACCGTGAGGGAAAGGCGAAAAGAACCCCGGCGAGGGGAGTGAAAAAGAACCTGAAACCGTGTACGTACAAGCAGTGGGAGCCTCTTTATGGGGTGACTGCGTACCTTTTGTATAATGGGTCAGCGACTTATATTCTGTAGCAAGGTTAACCGAATAGGGGAGCCGAAGGGAAACCGAGTCTTAACTGGGCGTTAAGTTGCAGGGTATAGACCCGAAACCCGGTGATCTAGCCATGGGCAGGTTGAAGGTTGGGTAACACTAACTGGAGGACCGAACCGACTAATGTTGAAAAATTAGCGGATGACTTGTGGCTGGGGGTGAAAGGCCAATCAAACCGGGAGATAGCTGGTTCTCCCCGAAAGCTATTTAGGTAGCGCCTCGTGAATTCATCTTCGGGGGTAGAGCACTGTTTCGGCTAGGGGGTCATCCCGACTTACCAACCCGATGCAAACTGCGAATACCGAAGAATGTTATCACGGGAGACACACGGCGGGTGCTAACGTCCGTCGTGAAGAGGGAAACAACCCAGACCGCCAGCTAAGGTCCCAAAGTCATGGTTAAGTGGGAAACGATGTGGGAAGGCACAGACAGCCAGGATGTTGGCTTAGAAGCAGCCATCATTTAAAGAAAGCGTAATAGCTCACTGGTCGAGTCGGCCTGCGCGGAAGATGTAACGGGGCTAAACCATGCACCGAAGCTGCGGCAGCGACACTATGTGTTGTTGGGTAGGGGAGCGTTCTGTAAGCCGTTGAAGGTGTGTCGTGAGGCATGCTGGAGGTATCAGAAGTGCGAATGCTGACATAAGTAACGATAATGCGGGTGAAAAACCCGCACGCCGGAAGACCAAGGGTTCCTGTCCAACGTTAATCGGGGCAGGGTGAGTCGACCCCTAAGGCGAGGCCGAAAGGCGTAGTCGATGGGAAACAGGTTAATATTCCTGTACTTGGTGTTACTGCGAAGGGGGGACGGAGAAGGCTATGTTAGCCGGGCGACGGTTGTCCCGGTTTAAGCATGTAGGCGGAGGTTCCAGGTAAATCCGGTACCTTATTAACGCTGAGGTGTGATGACGAGGCACTACGGTGCTGAAGTAACAAATGCCCTGCTTCCAGGAAAAGCCTCTAAGCATCAGGTAACACGAAATCGTACCCCAAACCGACACAGGTGGTCAGGTAGAGAATACCAAGGCGCTTGAGAGAACTCGGGTGAAGGAACTAGGCAAAATGGTGCCGTAACTTCGGGAGAAGGCACGCTGATGGTAGGTGAAGTGGTTTACCCATGGAGCTGAAATCAGTCGAAGATACCAGCTGGCTGCAACTGTTTATTAAAAACACAGCACTGTGCAAACACGAAAGTGGACGTATACGGTGTGACGCCTGCCCGGTGCCGGAAGGTTAATTGATGGGGTTATCCGTAAGGAGAAGCTCTTGATCGAAGCCCCGGTAAACGGCGGCCGTAACTATAACGGTCCTAAGGTAGCGAAATTCCTTGTCGGGTAAGTTCCGACCTGCACGAATGGCGTAATGATGGCCAGGCTGTCTCCACCCGAGACTCAGTGAAATTGAACTCGCTGTGAAGATGCAGTGTACCCGCGGCAAGACGGAAAGACCCCGTGAACCTTTACTATAGCTTGACACTGAACACTGGTCCTTGATGTGTAGGATAGGTGGGAGGCTTTGAAGCGTGGACGCCAGTCTGCGTGGAGCCAACCTTGAAATACCACCCTTTAATGGCTGGTGTTCTAACGTAGACCCGTTACCCGGGTTGCGGACAGTGTCTGGTGGGTAGTTTGACTGGGGCGGTCTCCTCCTAAAGAGTAACGGAGGAGCACGAAGGTTAGCTAATCCTGGTCGGACATCAGGAGGTTAGTGCAAAGGCATAAGCTAGCTTGACTGCGAGAGTGACGGCTCGAGCAGGTGCGAAAGCAGGTCTTAGTGATCCGGTGGTTCTGAATGGAAGGGCCATCGCTCAACGGATAAAAGGTACTCCGGGGATAACAGGCTGATACCGCCCAAGAGTTCATATCGACGGCGGTGTTTGGCACCTCGATGTCGGCTCATCACATCCTGGGGCTGAAGTAGGTCCCAAGGGTATGGCTGTTCGCCATTTAAAGTGGTACGCGAGCTGGGTTTAGAACGTCGTGAGACAGTTCGGTCCCTATCTGCCGTGGGCGCTGGAGAATTGAGGGGGGCTGCTCCTAGTACGAGAGGACCGGAGTGGACGCATCACTGGTGTTCGGGTTGTCATGCCAATGGCATTGCCCGGTAGCTAAATGCGGAAGAGATAAGTGCTGAAAGCATCTAAGCACGAAACTTGCCCCGAGATGAGTTCTCCCTGAGACTTTAAGTCTCCTGAAGGAACGTTAAAGACTATGACGTTGATAGGTCGGGTGTGTAAGTGTAGCGATACATTGAGCTAACCGATACTAATGAACCGTGAGGCTTAACCTTACAACGCCGAAGATGTTTTGGCGGATTTGAGAAGATTTTCAGCTTAGATTACAGATTAGTAAGTCCGAAGGATTTTGCGCTGAGACAAGGCGGCAAGTGAAGCGACGGAAGGAGCATACATCGGTATGTGACTGACGTTCGTAAGTGCAGCCAACGCAGTATCAGCCCAAAAGACACAGGACAGAGCACAAAGAATTTGCCTGGCGGCTGTAGCGCGGTGGTCCCACCTGACCCCATGCCGAACTCAGAAGTGAAACGCCGTAGCGCCGATGGTAGTGTGGGGTCTCCCCATGCGAGAGTAGGGAACTGCCAGGCATCAAATTGCAGTAAACCGGGATGAAGAATCCGGGTAGTGACAAAGAAATTCGGTGGAGCGGTAGTTCAGTTGGTTAGAATACCTGCCTGTCACGCAGGGGGTCGCGGGTTCGAGTCCCGTCCGTTCCGCCACTTATTAGAAAATTAAGCCTGCTACCAAGCAGGCTTAATGATAAGAAAATTTAGGGGCGTAGCTCAGTTGGTAGAGCACCGGTCTCCAAAACCGGGTGTCGCGAGTTCGAGTCTCTCCGCCCCTGCCAGAAACAATCCTTAGCATTTTTGCTAAGGATTTTTTTTTACCTGCAATTTGATCTGTGCCTTCCTGCTGTTTTATTCCCGGCATCCTTGCCCGTATTTATTTAATCTTCCAGAATATTCGTTCTCAGCAGATCGCAAATCAGTCCATGTTTATCGCTGTTTTGTAGCCAAACTGCATATAAAGGGCGTGAAAGCGTTGTACTGTCGGTAACCGTATGGAGATCGCTTTTGGTTTTGGCCCAGTGCACGGGAAGCCAGCTAAAGCCCTTAATCACTGAAAGTTGCTGCCTGGCCAATTCTGCCGAACTGGTGGTGAGTACCGGCACTTCATCTCCCGCAATCAATCCCGCTTCGTGTTGTTGAAAATCGGGTCCCCATTCCAGGCGTAGATAATTCAATTCATCTTTGGTTTGTGAAGGAGAGCTGCAATAGAGCGCCAGCGTGAAATACCCCAACAGCTGGCTGCTAAATTCGTCCATTTTGGGTGTTTCGGTCGTAATCAGTAGATCAAGCTGTCGTTCATGAAGCTGTTTTACTAACGACTGGCGCTGAGCGATCCTCGCTTCAAACTGCAGGCTGGACTGTGGCTCCTGAGATTGATACAAACGCCTCAACCAGTCATTAAGCATGCACTCCCAAAGAGAGGCGCTGGCACCGATAGAAAACTCGTTATGCCGCGAGGTATTCGCGACTTCCTTACGTGCGGCTTGCCACGTATTCATCAACGTTTCAGCGTAAGGCAATAATTTTTCACCTGCAGCGGTTAAACGGATATTGTTTCTGTGCCGGGTGAACAGGTTTACACCCAATTGATTTTCCAGTTGTCTTATCCGGAAACTAACCGCTGATTGGGTCAGATAGAGCGCTTCAGCAGCCCTGCCAAAATGGCGTGTCCGGCTAACTTCCAGGAAAGTTTTTAACAATTCCGTATCCACAACTCGCTCCATAAAATTATTTGTCGTTATGATTTAAATCTTTTGTTTGACGCTCTGTCAAGCGTAACTAATACTCCGCGCCATAAATAGCTCGGCCAAAGAATTAGGAGCGTGCAGGATGGCGGAAAGCTTTACGACGACTAATCGATATTTCGATAATAAATATTATCCCCGCGGATTCTCCCGTCATGGTGATTTCACCATTAAAGAAGCACAACTGCTTGAGCGTCACGGTTATGCTTTCAACGAGCTGGATCTGGGCAAGCGTGAGCCGGTAACTGAAGAAGAAAAACTGTTTGTTGCGGTATGTCGTGGCGAACGTGAGCCGGTTACCGAAGCTGAACGTGTGTGGTCTAAGTACATGACGCGTATTAAGCGTCCAAAACGCTTCCACACGCTGTCTGGCGGGAAACCTCAGGTGGAAGGTGCAGAAGATTACACCGAATCTGATGATTAAGAAAAAAGGGCGAAAGCCCTTTTTTTATGCCAGTAGTTTCTGCAAATGAATGAGTAATCTGTCTATCGCCCGGTACCCAACGGCTTCCTGTAAGTGTTGGCGAGAGATGTGATCACATTGTTCGATATCCGCAATTGTTCGTGCGACCTTTATCAGGCGCAGCCAGGCGCGGATAGACAATCCGAGATGTGCGAGCGTTTCTTCAAGCCACTGCGCATCGTCGCTGCGCAGTACGCAGTATTTATGGATATCCTGACTACCCAGATGCGCGTTTAACTTATTTTGCCGCTGATACTGACGCTCTCGTGCTGCCATAACGCGTTGCTTCACCGTGGCGCTATCTTCCCCTTTTACTGCGCTCTGGCTGAGTATGCCAGGCGGTGGTAAGGGAATTTCGAGGGAGAGATCGAAGCGGTCAAGAAATGGACCTGACAATCGATTGAGGTAACGCAGCGTCTGTTCCGGGGTACAGCGGTTATGGTTTCCCTGATAATGGCCTGTCGGGCTTGGATTCATCGCAGCTATGAGTTGAAAGCGCGCGGGGTAGGTTATTTTTGCTCTGGTGCGGGAGAGATGGATCTGCCCGGACTCGATGGGTTCGCGCAGCGCATCCAGCGTGCGTCGCTCAAACTCGGGTAGTTCATCCAGAAACAGTATGCCGTTATGCGCCAGAGAGATTTCGCCTGGCGCAGGAATTGAGCCTCCACCGACCATCGCGGTCAATGAAGCACTGTGATGCGGCGAACGAAAAGGGCGTTGCTTCCACTGTTTTTGTATTGTGTCTGAATTAACCAGACTGAGTATCGCGGCGCTTTCCAGTGCTTCATCATTGCTAAGTGGCGGGAGCAGCCCTCTGAGGCGGCTGGCGAGCATGGTCTTGCCTGTGCCCGGCGGGCCGATAAGCAAGAGGTTGTGACCGCCAGCTGCGGTAAGCTCCAGCCCCCGTTTACCCTGTTCCTGGCCAATAACATCGCTCAGATCATCGACTAATGCGTTGGGCGTAAAATCTGCGGATGAGGGCTTATCTAAATCGTGCTTACCTTCAAGAAATGCGCATACGGTCTGCAGGTGTTCGGCGATCAGGCATCCTTCGCCATGTATGAGTCCAACTTCAGCGGCGTTCTCTTTGGCGACAATAATTCGCCTGCCTGCACGAATGGCTTCGGTTGCACTTGATATCGCGCCGGGAACGCCGCGTAATGCGCCTGTAAGCGCTAATTCCCCTACCAGCTCGTAGGTATCGAGATTGTGGGCTGTAAGCTGCTCAGAAGCGGCCAGAAGCGCAACAGCGATAGGTAAATCATATCTCCCCCCTTCTTTCGGAAGATCGGCCGGAGCGAGGTTTATGGTTATTTTCTTCGCCGGGAATTCATAACCGCTATTTATAATCGCACTACGTACCCGGTCGCGTGCCTCTTTCACCGTCGTTTCGGGTAGCCCCACCATGGTTAAGCCAGGCAATCCGTTGCTGATATGCACCTCGATAGTAATGGCTGGCGCATTCACGCCCAGCGCGGCGCGTGTGTGAACAATCGATAGTGACATAATCCCTCCTGATAGAAGCATTATGTCGCAATACATCGCGGCAAGATTTAATGTTATTGCGGTTTTTAAATGCTGATTCCCGTATTTTTGTGCAACAGATCGTTGCTTGCATTTAGCCTGGAATGAGGGCCGCAAATGCTTTGGAATGGCGTTTTTATTGGGGATTGGGATGTCGACAATCGCCTGAAACGTGAAATATTTTCATTTTTGATTTTTTGTATAAAAAACAATGGTATTTATCTAAACCGTTAACGGCGTCAGAAAAACGAATAAAAAAATATCTTGTGTCATTTGCAAATTCTATGGTAACTCTTTAGGTATTCCTTCGAACAAGATGCAAGAAAATACAAAAATGACAGCCCTTCTACGAGTGATTAGCCTGGTCGTGATTAGCGTGGTGGTGATTATTATCCCACCGTGCGGGGCTGCACTTGGACGAGGAAAGGCTTAGAAAACAAGCCTTAACGAACTAAGACCCCCGCACCGAAAGGTCCGGGGGTTTTTTTTGACCTTAAAAACATACACGAGGAGCAGAAAGTGAACGGTAGCATAAAATTCTGTTTCTCAAGATTTACGGCGGGGATGTAACTATGAATGGGGCACAGTGGGTGGTACATGCGTTGCGTGCACAAGGGGTTCAAACCGTCTTTGGTTATCCCGGTGGCGCAATTATGCCGGTTTACGATGCATTGTATGACGGCGGCGTAGAGCACCTGTTGTGCCGACACGAGCAGGGCGCAGCGATGGCGGCGATTGGCTATGCCCGTGCGACCGGTAAAACCGGCGTTTGTATCGCAACTTCCGGTCCAGGTGCTACCAACCTGATCACGGGCCTTGCTGATGCGCTGTTAGATTCTGTTCCTGTTGTAGCGATCACCGGTCAGGTGGCATCACCTTTTATCGGAACGGATGCGTTCCAGGAAGTGGACGTTCTGGGGATGTCGCTGTCCTGCACCAAACACAGTTTCCTGGTGCAGTCGCTGGAAGAGCTGCCGCGCATCATGGCTGAGGCTTTCGCCGTGGCGAATTCCGGTCGTCCGGGTCCGGTTCTGGTTGATATCCCGAAAGACATCCAATTAGCCAGCGGTACGCTGGAGCCGTATTTTACGACCGTCGAAAACGTTGAGGCTTTCCCGCATGCTGACGTTGAACAGGCGCGTAAAATGCTCGCGCAGGCGCAGAAACCGGTCCTGTACGTCGGTGGCGGCGTTGGTATGGCGCAGGCGGTCCCGGCCCTGCGTGAGTTTATCGCAGTAACCCAAATGCCAGTCGCCTGCACGCTGAAAGGTCTGGGCGCAGTAAATTCTGACTACCAGTACTATTTGGGCATGTTGGGAATGCATGGCACTAAAGCGGCAAATTTCGCCGTGCAAGAGTGTGATTTACTGATTGCAGTGGGCGCGCGTTTTGATGACCGGGTGACCGGGAAGCTGAATACCTTCGCACCGAACGCCAGCGTTATCCACATGGATATCGATCCGGCGGAAATGAACAAACTGCGCCAGGCGCACGTCGCCCTGCAGGGTGATTTAAATTCTCTACTGCCGGCATTGCAGCAATCGCTGAAGATTGATGCATGGCGTCAGCACAGTGCAGAACTGCGCTCAGAACATACCTGGCGCTATGATCATCCAGGTGAAGCTATCTATGCGCCATTGTTGTTAAAGCAGTTGTCCGATCGCAAACCAGCGGACAGCGTAGTGACCACGGATGTTGGCCAGCATCAGATGTGGTCGGCCCAGCATATGACCTACACCCGCCCGGAAAATTTCATCACGTCGAGCGGTCTGGGTACGATGGGCTTTGGCCTGCCTGCTGCGGTTGGTGCGCAGGTTGCTCGCCCTAACGATACGGTAATCTGTATCTCCGGTGACGGCTCCTTCATGATGAATGTGCAGGAGCTGGGCACCGTAAAACGTAAGCAGTTGCCGCTGAAGATAGTTTTACTCGACAACCAGCGGTTAGGCATGGTGCGACAATGGCAGCAGCTGTTTTTCCAGGAACGTTATAGCGAAACCACTCTTACCGATAACCCCGATTTCCTCATGTTGGCCAGCGCCTTCGGCATACCTGGTCAACACATCACCCGTAAAGACCAGGTTGAAGCGGCACTCGACACCATGCTGAACAGCGAGGGGCCATACCTGCTTCATGTCTCAATCGACGAACTTGAGAATGTCTGGCCTCTGGTGCCACCTGGCGCCAGCAACTCAGAAATGCTGGAGAAATTATCATGATGCAACATCAGGTCGCCGTTGAGGCTCGCTTCAATCCGGAAACGTTAGAACGCGTTTTACGCGTGGTACGCCATCGTGGTTTTCAGGTGTGCTCCATGAATATGGAAGCCGCCAGCGATGCGCAGAATATAAATATCGAATTGACCGTTGCCAGCCCCCGGTCGGTCGACTTACTGTTTAGTCAGTTAAGTAAACTGGTAGACGTTGCACATGTTGCTATCTGCCAGAGCACAACCACATCACAACAAATCCGCGCCTGAGCGCAAAAGGAAGAAAAATGACGACGAAAAAAGCTGATTACATTTGGTCTAATGGCGAGATGATTCGTTGGGAAGACGCGAAGGTTCACGTGATGTCCCACGCGCTGCATTACGGTACTTCTGTATTTGAAGGCATCCGTTGCTACGATTCTCACAAAGGGCCGGTGGTGTTCCGTCATCGCGAACACATGCAGCGTCTGCGTGATTCAGCCAAGATCTATCGTTTTCCGGTTTCTCAGAGCGTTGATGAGCTGATGGAAGCTTGCCGTGAGGTGATTCGTAAAAACAATCTGACCAGCGCCTATATCCGTCCGCTGGTGTTTGTTGGCGACGTGGGGATGGGCGTTAACCCGCCAGCGGGATACACCACCGATGTGATTATCGCTGCGTTCCCGTGGGGGGCTTACCTCGGTGCTGAAGCGCTGGAGCAGGGGATCGACGCGATGGTTTCTTCCTGGAACCGCGTTGCGCCGAACACCATCCCTACCGCTGCTAAAGCTGGTGGTAACTACCTGTCTTCGCTGTTGGTGGGTAGCGAAGCGCGTCGTCATGGCTATCAGGAAGGCATTGCGCTGGACGTGAATGGCTACATCTCCGAAGGCGCGGGCGAAAACCTGTTTGAAGTAAAAGACGGCATTCTGTTTACCCCGCCGTTTACCTCTTCCGCGCTACCGGGTATCACCCGTGACGCGATTATTAAGCTGGCGAAAGATCTCGATATCGAAGTGCGTGAGCAGGTGCTGTCTCGAGAATCTCTGTATCTGGCCGACGAAGTGTTCATGTCCGGTACCGCAGCCGAAATCACCCCAGTACGCAGCGTCGATGGTATCCAGGTGGGCGAAGGCCGCTGCGGTCCGGTCACCAAACGCATCCAGCAGGCCTTCTTCGGCCTCTTTACCGGTGAAACGGAAGATAAATACGGCTGGTTGGATTCAGTAAACCAATAACAAAATTAATATTTCCCCAAAATAATTCACGTTGCAGGAAGACGGCAACGCAGCGAGTCCCCTGGAGCTTACTTTAGTAAGTGACTGGGGTGAGCGAGGCAGCCAACGCACCTGCGGCGTGAAGTATGCAGGGGAAAGACAGACGGGAGTTAATCAAGCATGCCTAAGTATCGTTCTGCCACCACCACTCACGGCCGCAATATGGCGGGTGCCCGCGCGCTGTGGCGCGCCACCGGGATGACCGATGATGACTTCGGTAAACCGATTATCGCTGTGGTGAACTCCTTTACCCAGTTTGTGCCGGGTCATGTCCACCTGCGCGATCTCGGTAAGCTGGTTGCCGAACAAATCGAAGCCTCAGGCGGCGTGGCGAAAGAGTTCAACACCATTGCTGTGGATGATGGTATCGCCATGGGTCATGGCGGCATGCTGTATTCACTGCCGTCGCGCGAGCTGATCGCCGATTCAGTGGAGTATATGGTTAACGCCCACTGTGCCGATGCGATGGTCTGCATTTCCAACTGCGACAAAATCACCCCCGGTATGTTAATGGCCTCTTTGCGCCTGAATATTCCGGTGATCTTTGTTTCCGGCGGCCCGATGGAAGCCGGGAAAACCAAGCTTTCTGATCAAATCATCAAGCTCGACCTGGTTGATGCCATGATTCAGGGCGCTGACCCGAAAGTCTCCGACTCGCAAAGTGAGCAGGTTGAGCGTTCCGCCTGTCCGACCTGCGGCTCGTGTTCCGGGATGTTCACCGCCAACTCGATGAACTGCCTGACCGAAGCGCTGGGTCTGTCGCAGCCGGGTAATGGTTCGCTGTTGGCGACTCACGCCGACCGCAAAGAACTGTTCCTCAACGCGGGTAAACGTATCGTCGAGCTGACCAAACGCTACTACGAGCAGGATGACGCTTCTGCCCTGCCGCGCAACATTGCCAGCAAGGCGGCGTTTGAGAACGCTATGACGCTGGATATCGCCATGGGCGGATCCACCAACACCGTTCTGCACCTGCTGGCGGCCGCGCAGGAAGCGGAAATCGACTTCACCATGAGTGATATTGATAAGCTGTCCCGCAAAGTCCCGCAGCTGTGTAAAGTTGCGCCGAGTACGCAGAAATACCATATGGAAGACGTGCACCGTGCAGGCGGCGTATTGGGCATTTTAGGCGAGCTGGACAGAGCCGGGCTGCTGAACCGCGACGTGAAAAACGTGCTGGGACTGACTTTGCCGCAAACGCTTGATCGATATGACGTTATGCTCACCAAAGACGATGCGGTGAAAAAAATGTTCCGCGCAGGCCCGGCCGGCATCCGTACCACCCAGGCGTTCTCACAGGACTGCCGTTGGGACTCTCTGGATGATGACCGCGCTGAAGGGTGCATTCGCTCGCTGGAACACGCTTATAGCAAAGACGGCGGACTGGCAGTTCTGTACGGTAATTTCGCGGAAAACGGCTGTATCGTAAAAACCGCAGGCGTGGATGACAGCATCCTGAAGTTCACCGGCCCGGCAAAAGTGTATGAAAGCCAGGACGATGCGGTTGAAGCAATCCTCGGCGGTAAAGTGGTAGCTGGCGACGTGGTTGTCATTCGCTACGAAGGGCCGAAAGGCGGGCCGGGCATGCAGGAAATGCTCTACCCAACCACCTTCCTGAAATCGATGGGCCTCGGCAAGGCCTGTGCGCTGATAACCGATGGTCGATTCTCCGGCGGTACTTCGGGGCTTTCCATTGGTCACGTTTCTCCGGAAGCGGCAAGCGGCGGTAATATTGCGATTATCGAAGACGGCGACATGATTGCCATCGATATCCCGAATCGTGGCATTCAACTGCAACTGAGTGATGCGGAAATCGCTGCGCGCCGTGAAGCGCAGGAAGCACGCGGTGACAAAGCCTGGACGCCAAAAGATCGCCAGCGTCAGGTCTCCTTTGCACTGCGCGCCTACGCCAGCCTGGCTACCAGCGCCGACAAAGGCGCGGTGCGCGATAAGTCGAAACTCGGGGGATAATGACCATGGCGGATTCTCAACCCCTTTCCGGCGCGCCAGAAGGCGCCGAGTATCTCAGAGCGGTACTGCGAGCACCGGTTTATGAAGCGGCGCAAGTAACGCCGCTACAAAAAATGGAAAAACTCTCTTCGCGCCTCGATAACGTGATTCTGGTGAAGCGCGAAGACCGTCAACCCGTTCACAGCTTTAAGCTGCGCGGAGCCTATGCCATGATGGCGGGCCTGACCGAAGAGCAAAAAGCGCATGGTGTCATCACCGCGTCGGCTGGTAATCATGCCCAGGGCGTCGCGTTCTCTTCTGCGCGATTAGGTGTGAAGGCACTGATTGTCATGCCAACGGCTACCGCCGATATCAAAGTCGATGCCGTTCGCGGCTTCGGCGGTGAAGTATTGCTGCACGGCGCGAATTTTGATGAGGCCAAAGCCAAAGCGATTGAATTGTCGCAGCAGCAGGGTTTTACCTGGGTTCCGCCGTTCGATCATCCGATGGTGATTGCCGGGCAGGGCACGCTGGCGCTGGAGTTACTTCAGCAGGATGCTCACCTTGACCGCGTTTTTGTGCCAGTTGGCGGCGGTGGTCTGGCGGCGGGCGTGGCGGTGCTGATAAAACAGCTGATGCCGCAAATCAAAGTGATTGCCGTGGAAGCCGAAGATTCCGCCTGCCTGAAAGCGGCGTTGGATGCGGGCCATCCGGTGGATCTGCCGCGCGTGGGTCTCTTTGCCGAAGGCGTGGCGGTGAAACGTATTGGCGATGAGACCTTCCGCCTGTGTCAGGAATATCTCGACGACATCATCACCGTCGATAGCGATGCTATCTGCGCGGCAATGAAAGACCTGTTCGAAGACGTGCGCGCGGTGGCGGAGCCTTCCGGGGCGCTGGCGCTTGCGGGGATGAAAAAATACGTCGCCCAGCATAATATTCGCGGCGAGCGTCTGGCGCATGTTCTTTCCGGCGCTAATGTTAACTTCCACGGCCTGCGCTACGTTTCCGAACGCTGCGAGCTGGGGGAACAGCGCGAAGCCTTACTGGCAGTAACCATTCCGGAAGAAAAGGGCAGCTTCCTGAAGTTTTGCCAACTGTTGGGTGGCCGTTCGGTGACCGAGTTTAACTACCGTTTTGCTGATGCGAAAGACGCCTGCATTTTTGTCGGCGTACGCCTGAGCCGTGGGCTGGAAGAGCGTAAGGAAATCCTCCAGTTGCTCAGCGAGGGAGGCTATAGCGTGGTGGATCTGTCCGACGACGAAATGGCGAAGCTGCACGTGCGCTATATGGTTGGCGGGCGTCCGTCGAAACCCTTACAGGAGCGGCTCTACAGCTTTGAATTCCCGGAATCTCCGGGAGCGCTGCTCAAATTCCTGCATACCCTGGGGACGCACTGGAATATTTCATTGTTCCACTATCGCAGTCACGGCACCGATTATGGTCGCGTACTGGCGGCGTTTGAGCTGGGCGAACACGAGCCTGATTTCGAAACGCGGCTGAATGAACTGGGCTATGACTGCCACGATGAAACGCATAACCCGGCGTTCAGGTTCTTCCTGGCAGGTTAGCGGCAGCCATTAAAAAAGGGTTCATGTAAAAACATGAACCCTTTTTGCTACTGTATCAGCAGATTACAGCGTGATGACGTCGAATTCGACTTCGGTATTCACGTCAGCATCGTAATCCACACCGTCGAGGGCAAAACCGAACAGGTTCAGGAATTCCTGCTTGTAACCTGCATAGTCAGTTTCTTGCGCCAGGTTTTCGGTGGTGATCAGCGGCCACAGATCGCGGCATGCCTGCTGAATGTCGTCACGCAGTTCCCAGTCATCCATACGGATACGCTGGTTATCATCAAGCGCCACTTTGTCGCCATACAGGCTGGTGGTCATCAGACGGTTGATCTGCTCGATACAACCTTCGTGAATCCCCTGCGCTTTCATCAACTTGAACACCATGGAGATGTACAGCGGCATTACCGGAATCGCAGAAGATGCCTGGGTGATGACGGATTTCAGTACGGCAACGTTAGCGGAACCGTTCAGCGGCGCCAGCTGGTTACGCAGTTCACCCGCCGCGCGATCGAGGTCTTCTTTCGCTTTGCCCAGCGCGCCGTGCCAGTAGATTGGCCAGGTCAGGTCGGTACCGATGTAGGAGTAGGCTACGGTTTTCACGCCGTCAGCCAGCACGCCTGCTTCACTCAGCGCGCCCATCCACAGTTCCCAGTCTTCGCCGCCCATCACGGTAACGGTGTTCTGAACTTCTTCTTCGGTTGCCGGCTCAATGCTGGCGGTGATGATCTGATCTTTGTTGGTATCGATCGCTTTAGAGGTGTAAACCTCACCGATTGGCTTCAGCGCAGAACGGACGATTTCACCGGTTTTCGGCATTTTACGCACCGGGGAAGCCAGTGAGTAAACCACCAGGTCAATCTGACCCAGGTCTTCTTTGATCAGTTTGATCACTTCGTCGCGGCACTCATCGGAAAACGCGTCGCCGTTGATGCTTTTGGAATACAGACCTTCACGCTTGGCTGCTTCATCAAAAGCCGCCGAGTTATACCAGCCCGCGGAACCTGGTTTGGTGTCCGTGCCCGGTTTTTCGAAAAATACGCCGATAGTGGCGGCACCGCTGCCGAACGCGGCGGAAATTCTGGAAGCAAGGCCGTAACCGGTGGAAGCACCGATGACCAGCACGCGGGAAGGGCCGTTAGCGATTTTCCCGTTTTTCTTCACATAATCGATCTGTTTTTCCACATTGACTTTGCAGCCAGTCGGATGGGTCGTTGTACAGATGAATCCACGAATTTTTGGTTTGATTATCATAATGATGGCTAATTAAGTTTGTATTTTCGCTGTCAAGTGCGCAATGACACCGTCTGTTCTGGCTTGCTAAACGTGATGGTTAACAAGCCCCCCACATCTATTATGGCACGGGACATTATACAGAAAAGGAGCGCCAATACTGAATCTACCACTGATTTTAGGCCTGACGCTGGCGCTACTCGGCGGATTTACGCTCCAGAACAATTTTCCAGAACGCATCGATCAGCGGTTCATGCAGCCGCTTTTTCGGCGCGCAGACCCCCAGCTCGAACGGTGTTTTTTCGTCACTGCGCTCTAAAATCATCACGCGATTACGTACTGGCTCCGGGCTGTTTTCCAGCACCACTTCCGGCAGCAGCGCTACGCCGCAGCCCAGCGCCACCATTGAAACCATCGCTTCGTGGCCACCCACCGTGGCGTAAATCGATGGGTTGCTGATTTTGTGACGGCGGAACCACAGCTCGATGCGGCGGCGTACCGGACCCTGATCGGCCATAATAAACGGCACTGTCGACCAGTCTGGCTTTTCGACCGAAACTTGATTACGCACCGGGCAGGGCAGCGCCGGGGCGATCAGTACGACCGTCAGATTCTCCAGCATCGAGAACGCCACCGCGCCGGGCAGCGTTTCGGGCTTACCGGCAATCGCCAGATCGGCCTCACCGGTGACCACTTTGTCCATCGCATCGGCGGCGTCGCCGGTGGTGAGCTTAATTTCCACCGATGGATGCTCGGCGCGGAAACGATCGAGAATGGGTGGCAGATGGCTGTATGCGGCAGTTACCGAGCAGAAAATATGCAGTTCGCCCGACAGCGACGGCCCCTGCTGGTCAAGGGTGTGACGTAACTGCTGGTATTGCAACAGCGTCTGCTGGGCAAACACCCGCAGCTCTTCACCGGCTTCAGTCAGCGTGACCGTGCGGTTATCGCGCACAAACAGCGGCTGCCCGAGATCTTCTTCCAGCCGCTGAATCTGCCTGGAGAGCGTGGAGGGACTGACGTGCATCGCCCGCGCGCTGCGGCCAAAGTGGCGGCTTTCCGCCAGATGCAGGAAGGTTTTCAGATCGCGTAAATCCACCGATTTCACCTCACGGTTCTATATTGCATAAATTGCAACGTGACGTTGTGAATATATCAATTTCCGCAATAAATTTCCTGTTGTAATGTGGGTTTACTTTCGCTGAACAGCGAACCAAATAATAAGCACCACAACACAACATCACGGAGTACACCATCATGGCTAACTACTTTAATACACTGAACCTGCGCCAGCAGCTGGCACAGCTGGGTAAATGTCGCTTTATGGGCCGCGACGAATTCGCCGACGGCGCGAGCTTCCTTCAGGGTAAAAAAGTGGTCATTGTCGGCTGTGGCGCTCAGGGTCTGAACCAGGGCCTGAACATGCGTGACTCCGGTCTGGATATCTCTTACGCCCTGCGTAAAGAAGCGATTGCTGAGAAGCGTGCTTCCTGGCGTAAAGCGACCGAAAACGGCTTCAAAGTAGGCACCTACGAAGAGCTGATCCCGCAGGCTGACCTGGTGGTTAACCTGACGCCAGACAAACAGCACTCCGACGTTGTACGTTCTGTACAGCCGCTGATGAAAGATGGCGCGGCGCTGGGCTACTCCCACGGCTTCAACATCGTTGAAGTGGGAGAGCAGATCCGTAAAGACATCACCGTGGTGATGGTAGCGCCGAAATGCCCGGGTACCGAAGTGCGTGAAGAGTACAAACGTGGTTTCGGTGTTCCGACGCTGATCGCCGTTCACCCGGAAAACGATCCGAAAGGCGAAGGTATGGCGATTGCTAAAGCCTGGGCTGCGGCCACCGGCGGTCACCGTGCGGGCGTACTGGAATCTTCTTTCGTTGCGGAAGTGAAATCTGACCTGATGGGCGAGCAGACTATCCTGTGCGGTATGCTGCAGGCCGGTTCTCTGCTGTGCTTCGACAAGCTGGTGGCAGAAGGCACCGACCCGGCTTATGCGGAAAAACTGATTCAGTTCGGCTGGGAAACCATTACCGAAGCGCTGAAGCAGGGCGGCATCACCCTGATGATGGACCGTCTGTCTAACCCGGCGAAACTGCGTGCTTACGCGCTGTCCGAACAGCTGAAAGAGATCATGGCGCCGCTGTTCCAGAAACACATGGATGACATCATCTCCGGCGAATTCTCTTCCGGCATGATGGCTGACTGGGCTAACGACGATAAGAAACTGCTGACCTGGCGTGAAGAAACCGGCAAAACCGCGTTCGAAACCGCTCCGCAGTATGAAGGCAAAATCGGCGAGCAGGAGTACTTTGATAAAGGCGTGCTGATGATCGCGATGGTGAAAGCGGGCGTTGAGCTGGCGTTCGAAACTATGGTGGATTCCGGCATCATCGAAGAATCCGCTTACTACGAATCACTGCACGAGCTGCCGCTGATCGCCAACACCATCGCCCGTAAGCGTCTGTACGAAATGAACGTGGTTATCTCCGACACCGCCGAATACGGTAACTACCTGTTCTCTTACGCTTGCGTACCGCTGCTGAAAGAGTTCATGACCACCCTGCAGACCGGCGATCTGGGTAAAGCGATTGCCGAAGGCGCGGTAGATAACGCGCAACTGCGCGACGTGAATGACGCAATTCGCGGCCATGCTATCGAGAAAGTGGGCCAGAAACTGCGTGGCTACATGACTGATATGAAACGTATTGCAGTCGCTGGATAAGCGAAGCGCCATCCGGCAAAAAAAGCCCGGTGTTTAAACACCGGGCTTTCTATTAGTTACGGTACAGCACTTTAATGATGTGGTAACCGAACTGAGTGTGCAGCGGGCCGGTTGGCTCCAGCACAGGGCAGGAAAAGACCACTTTGTCGAACGCCGGAACCATCTGGCCCTGGCGGAATTCGCCTAAATCACCGCCGCGTTTGCCTGATGGGCAGATGGAATGTTTCTTCGCCAGCTTGCCGAAGTCGGCGCCGTTTTTAATCTGTTCCAGAAGATCCAGTGCCAGTTTCTCTTCTTTAACAAGGATATGCACTGCTGCTGCTGTTTTTGCCATGATCGTGCCTTCAAAAGGGAGTCAGTAAGGCTGGCGATTTTAGCATGGCTTATCGGCGATACAGCACCTTGATGATGTGATAGCCAAATTTGGTTTTGACCGGCCCGTAAGGTTTAAGCAGTGGGCAACTAAATACGGCGGCATCAAATGGTCCCACCATCATCCCCTGTTTGAATTCACCCAGATCGCCACCGTTACGCCCGGATGGACAACGAGAGTAGCGTTTTGCCAGGTGATCGAAGCTAATACCGCGATCCAGCTTGCTTAGGATCTCCAGCGCCAGTTTTTCTTCTTTTACCAGGATATGCAGGGCTGCCGCGTGCTTAGCCATTATTTTGTTCTCATGTCTCAAAGATGTCCTGTTACTTTATCACCCGCCTTCGCCGTGAACATATACTCTTCGCCATCGCGGGACAGATGTCTCGCCTGATGTATGGAAGCGGGAGATAAGCGACACTTTTATCTGCCCTATTCCTTCCTGCCGGGGACAGCCGTCCTGTCCCTGAAGCCGTGGAGCGAGATAACATGGATACAATGAAAAAACCTGAATTTTCAGTCGGCTGGCTTTCCGGGCTTAGTGATATTGTTGGCGATCCACAGCTCTACGAATTACTGAAATATTGCCCTCTGGAAATCATGCAGCGATGGCGTTTTGAAGAGCGCCAGCGCGGAGCCTTTATTTGCCGACAGGGGGAAATGTGTCAGCGCTTTTCGCTGATTATTTCCGGTGAAGTGGATGTGTTCTATGAGGCTGAAGATGGACGTCGTTATCGTCAGGCCCGCTACCAGAAAGGCGACATGCTGGGTGAGCTCGAGATCTTTGAGTCGCGTCATTACATCTGTTCGGTGGTGGCGGTAGGGCATGTGCAGCTCCTGAGTTTGTCGCAGGAATATTTTTGCCGCTGGCTGGCCTTAGATAACCATTTTAACCAGCGGATGCTGCGCTTCTTTAGTCAGCAATATTATCAGCTGTCAAAAAAGGCCAGCAGTGACAATCTTTACTCGCTGCATCAGCGAGTGTGTCAGGCGTTATGGCTGCGTTATCAACAAGATGGAACGAATGAAATCTTGCTGGATAAGCTTAACCTCAGCCAGGAACTGGCGGCGACGACACGCAGTATTAACCGTATTTTACATGACCTGAAAGCGTTACAGATTATTGATACCGATGGTGAAAGTATTGTGTTGTCAGCCCCTGAAAAATTAAAGCGGGAGGCTGATATCGGATAACCGCAAGAGTGAAGGAGGCGGGAGAATGTCGCTGCAACCCCATATCCAGTTAAGCAAGGAGATGACCGGCGCACGCTATGCGCTACTTCCGGGTGATCCGTTGCGGGTCGATCGCATCGCCAATTTTCTTGATAACCCAGAACCGCTTGGTCAAAACCGCGAATTTCGCGCCGCGCGAGGTTGGTATCAGGGTGTTGAGATTTTGGTGCTCTCTACCGGAATCGGTGGGCCGTCTACTGCGATTGCTATTGAAGAACTGCGTCAGATCGGCGTAACGACCCTGATTCGTATCGGCAGCTGTGGGGCATTGCAGGATAATCTTGCGCTCGGCGACGTGATTATCGCCCATGCCGCGGTAACGGATGACGGGACCAGCCGTACCTATGCGCCTGCGGGCTATCCGGCCTGCGCCGACCTGCAGTTAACCTGGGAACTGATGGCGCAGGCGCGCCAGATGAATATCCCCGCCGCGTGCGGCCTGGTTCGAAGCCACGATAGTTTTTATACCGACCGGGAAACGGAACTGGATGCGCAGTGGTCGGCACTCGGCGTTCTGGGCGCGGATATGGAGAGCGCCGCTTTGATGACCATCGGCGCGCTGCGCGGGTTACGTACGGCGTCATTACTCAATGTGGTGGTTGCCCACAACGGTTGTCTGGATAGCAGTATCAATGATTATGTTCAGCAGGACGCGCTGTGTCAGCAGGGTGAAGAACGGCAAATTACCCTGGCGCTACGCGCCATTTATTCCGCTAGTCAGCCAGGAGGTAAGTGATGGATTTTTTCAGCATTAACAATGTGATGGTTAACATTCCTCTCGGCGAAGGCGGGTATGCGCTATCGTGGATTGAAGCCATTGGTACCGTATTTGGTCTGCTATGTATCTGGTGCGCCAGCCGGGAAAAAATCATCAATTACCTGTTTGGCCTGATTAACGTCACGCTGTTTGCGGCAATTTTTTTCCAGATTCAGCTTTATGCCAGTCTGTTGCTGCAGGTGTTTTTCTTCGCCGCTAACATTTACGGTTGGTATGCGTGGAGCCGGCAAAATGAGGCGCAGGAAGCAGCGCTCAAAGTACGTTGGCTTTCCCGTCAGCAAACCCTGGCATTAGGCGGTGTTTGTGCGGTGGCGATTGTTCTGATGACGCTGTTTATCGACCCGGTGTTTGCGGCGCTCACCCGCATCATGATTGCCCTGCTGCAAACATTTGGTATGCAGGTCGCTATGCCTGACCTCCAGCCCGATGCCTTCCCGTTCTGGGATTCCACCATGCTGGTATTGTCGATTGCGGCCATGGTCCTGATGACGCGCAAGTTCGTCGAAAACTGGCTGCTGTGGGTACTTATCGATTTGATTAGCGTGGTTATTTACGCGGTGCAGGGCGTTTACGCCATGTCGCTTGAGTATGTCCTGCTGACGGTGATTGCGGTGATGGGATCGTATAGCTGGATCAAGAGTGCGCAGCGAAACGGCTCTACACCGCTTGCCGCGACTGTTTCCTGATTGACCCGATTTTCTGGCTACCCGCACGGGTAGCCCGTTACTCTTTCTCTCCCTCTTTCTGCTACAATCCATCTCCCCGTGTTTACAGATTGAGCAATCCTTTATGCGTTTGAACCCCGGACAACAACAAGCCGTCGAATTCGTCACCGGACCTTGCCTGGTGCTGGCGGGTGCGGGTTCCGGCAAGACGCGTGTTATCACTAACAAAATCGCCCATCTGATTCGTGAATGTGGCTATCAGGCACGACATATTGCGGCCGTAACTTTTACCAATAAGGCTGCGCGCGAGATGAAAGAGCGTGTGGCGCAAACGCTGGGTCGTAAAGAGGCACGCGGATTGATGATCTCCACTTTCCACACTCTGGGATTGGATGTCATTAAGCGTGAATATGCGGCGCTGGGGATGAAGTCGAACTTCTCGTTGTTTGATGATACCGACCAGGTGGCCCTGCTTAAGGAACTGACTGAAGGGCTAATCGAAGACGACAAGCTTATCCTCCAACAGCTGATCTCGACGATCTCCAACTGGAAAAACGATCTGATGACCCCGGCGCAGGCGGCAGCCAGCGCAAAGGGTGAACGCGATCGTATTTTTGCCCACTGCTATGGTCTGTATGACGCACACATGAAGGCGTGTAACGTCCTCGATTTTGACGATCTGATTCTGCTGCCGACGCTGCTGCTGCAGCGTAATGAAGAGGTGCGCGAGCGCTGGCAAAATCGAATCCGCTACCTGCTGGTGGATGAATATCAGGATACCAACACCAGCCAGTACGAGCTGGTGAAATTGCTGGTAGGAAAACGCGCGCGCTTCACCGTCGTGGGCGATGACGATCAGTCGATCTATTCCTGGCGTGGCGCACGTCCGCAGAACCTGGTACTGCTGAGCAAAGATTTTCCAGCGCTGCAGGTGGTGAAGCTGGAGCAAAACTATCGCTCATCAGGGCGTATCCTGAAGGCGGCGAACATCCTCATTGCGAACAACCCACACGTCTTTGAAAAGCGGCTCTTTTCTGAGCTGGGCTACGGTGCTGAGCTGAAGGTGCTGAGCGCAAATAATGAAGAGCATGAAGCAGAACGAGTGACCGGGGAATTAATTGCCCATCACTTTGTGAACAAGACGCAATATAAAGACTACGCCATCCTGTATCGCGGCAACCATCAGTCGCGCGTGTTCGAAAAGTTTCTGATGCAGAACCGCATCCCGTACAAAATTTCCGGCGGGACGTCGTTCTTCTCGCGCCCGGAGATTAAAGATCTGCTGGCTTACCTGCGCGTGTTGAGCAACCCGGATGACGACAGCGCATTTTTGCGCATCGTAAACACGCCAAAGCGTGAAATCGGCCCGGCCACGCTGCAAAAGCTGGGGGAATGGGCGATGACGCGTAATAAAAGCCTGTTTACCGCCAGCTTTGATATGGGGCTTAGCCAAACGCTGACCGGGCGCGGGTATGATTCTCTGACCCGCTTTACGCACTGGCTGGGTGAAATTCAACGCCTGGCGGAGCGCGAGCCGGTTGCCGCCGTGCGCGATCTGATCCATGGCATTGATTACGAATCCTGGCTGTATGAAACCTCGCCGAGCCCGAAAGCGGCTGAAATGCGTATGAAAAACGTCAACACGCTGTTCAGTTGGATGACGGAGATGCTGGAAGGCAGTGAACTGGAAGAGCCAATGACACTGACTCAGGTCGTTACCCGCTTTACCCTGCGCGACATGATGGAGCGCGGAGAGAGCGAGGAAGAGCTGGATCAGGTGCAGTTAATGACGCTGCACGCTTCAAAAGGACTGGAGTTCCCGTACGTATTTATGGTGGGAATGGAAGAAGGATTTTTGCCGCACCAGAGCAGCATCGATGAAGACAACATCGATGAAGAGCGTCGTCTGGCTTACGTCGGAATTACGCGTGCGCAGAAAGAACTTATCTTCACGCTGTGTAAAGAACGTCGCCAGTACGGTGAGCTGGTGCGACCGGAACCGAGCCGTTTCCTGTTGGAACTGCCGCAGGATGACGTTATCTGGGAACAGGAGCGTAAAGTGGTCAGCGCCGAGGAGCGGATGCAAAAAGGGCAGGCCAGCATCGCTAATATTCGGGCAATGATGGCGAAAGCCAAAGAGAAGTAATATTTGGAGGCCGGATAAGCGTAAGCGCCATCCGGCAGCCAGTATCTAACGCACTTCCAGCGGCCAGTGGATATAGCTTTGCCACTGTATTTCCTGATCGATCAGCTCTGTACCTAATGGATGATGTTCCAGCCAGCCTTCCGGCAGCGTTAGCGTCAGATCCTCATCCTGAGCTTGCAGGGTGATATGTGGCACTAAATCGTCGCGACGGCGAGCGGCGAAGATGATCGCCAGGCGTAGTAAACGGCAAAGGTGCTCCGCGATGCGCGGTGGCACTGCGTTTTGCTGGTGGAGCGAAGAGAGGTCGACCGGGTTGGTCTGGTTGAGCAACAGCGTGGCTAACAGTTTTTTCTGTGCGGGAGTGAAGCCCGGGAGATCGAGATTACGTACCAGCCAGGCGGCGTGCAGCGGTGCCTGCTTATACTCCACGCTCAGCCCTATCTCATGCAGTTGGCAGGCACTTTGCAGCAGTTCGCGACTAATGGCTTCAAGATGCCACTCATCTTTCACCTGTTCGAGCAAATGAACAGCCAACTGCGTGACGCGATTCGCCTGATCGGTGTCGACCATAAATCGACGCTGAATATTACGCAGCGTACGGCTGCGAATGTCCTGATCAACCGGCAAGTGCAGCATACCGTAGACCAAACCTTCACGAAGTGCGCCGCCGGCCAGAGTCATGCACTGAATATTCAGTTCGGTGAAAATGGCGATCAGAATGGCCAACCCGCTGGGAAAAACCAGCGCGCGTTCCAGCGTTAACCCTTCGATTTCCAGCTCTTCCAGACGACCACAATGGATGGCGCGCTGTTTGAGCTGCTGAAGTTTGGCCAACGTAATGCGCTCATCCATACCCTGCGCCATCATGATTTCCTGTAACGCCTGGACGGTGCCAGAGGCACCAACGCAAACTTTCCAGCCATGAAAACGCAGTTTGTCGGCGACCGGGCGCAGAACTTCGCGAGCGGCTTTCTCGGCCTCGTCAAAGTTTTCCTGTGCCAGATTACGATCGGTGAAATAGCGTTCGAGCCAGGTGACGCAGCCCATTGACAGGCTGAACAGGGAAGTGGTTTGCGCGCCAGAACCGGTAACCAGCTCAGTGCTGGCGCCGCCAATATCAACGACCAGACGCTGATCGGCACCGCCAGTGGTGTGGGCAACACCTTGATAAATCAGGCGCGCTTCTTCTTCACCGCTGATAACTTGTACAGGACAGCCGAGGATCTCCTGCGCTTTGGCGATAAACTCATCGGCGTTTACCGCGATGCGTAATGTTGCTGTTGCAACCACGCGTATTTGCGGCTGAGGGATATCCTGCAGACGTTCAGCAAACAGGCGCAGGCATTGCCAGCCGCGCTCCATGGCTTCAACGGAAAGAACGTTGTCGCTGTTGAGCCCAGCGGCCAGACGCACCTTGCGTTTAATACGCGTAAGCGTCTGAATGCTTCCCGCCACCTCGCGTACAACCAGCATATGAAAACTATTCGAGCCTAAATCGATTGCGGCGTACAGCGAAGTAGAATTCATACACTTCATCCTTCAACCTGTATCTGTGTTGGCTGCGTTCTCTCACCCGAATCACTTACTAAAGTAAGCTCATCGGGATTCGTTTTCTTGCCGCCTTGATACAGGCTGAATGATTTTGTGTATGGCATAACTTTTCTTAACCTGAACGACGACGATTACGCGGAGCACCACCGGTACGGCGTGGGCCATTGCCTGTGCGTGGACGCGTTAAGCGTAATGGCTTCGGCAGATCGGTCATCAGCGCATCCGGGTTGTACTTGCTGACCGGGATCGAGTGGCCGATATAGGTCTCGATTGCGGGTAAATTCAGCGCGTATTCTTCACAGGCCAGGCTGATAGAGTGACCGCTTGCTCCTGCGCGTCCGGTACGACCGATACGGTGAACGTAATCTTCACAGTCATCCGGCAGGTCATAGTTAAATACATGCGTTACGGCTGGGATATGCAGACCACGCGCGGCGACATCCGTCGCAACGAGAATGTCGAGATCGCCACGGGTGAATTCATCCAGAATACGCAGACGTTTTTTCTGCGCCACGTCACCGGTCAGCAGACCGACGCGATGACCGTCAGCGGCAAGACTGCCCCAGATATCTTCACAGCGATGCTTGGTGTTAGCAAAGACGATGGCGCGATCTGGCCACTCTTCTTCAATCAGCGTTTGCAGTAAACGCATTTTCTCTTCGTTGGAAGGATAGAAGAGCTCTTCTTTAATACGGTGACCTGTCTTCTGTTCCGGTTCGACTTCAACGTACTCGGCGTTATTCATCTGTTCGAACGCCAGTTCGCGAACGCGGTAAGAGAGAGTTGCAGAAAACAGCATGTTCAGACGTTGGGTGGTTGGCGGCATACGGCGGAATAGCCAACGGATATCTTTGATAAAGCCCAGATCGTACATACGATCGGCTTCATCCAGCACCACGACCTGAATCGCGCCCAGGTTAATATGGTTCTGTTTTGCATAGTCGATGAGACGACCGGTCGTGCCGATAAGAATATCGACGCCGCTTTCCAGCACTTTCAGCTGTTTGTCGTAACCGTCGCCGCCATAAGCCAGACCTAATTTCAGACCGGTGGTCTGCGCCAGCGGTTCTGCGTCGGCGTGGATCTGCACGGCTAACTCACGCGTTGGCGCCATAATTAACGCACGCGGTTGGTTCACCTTGCGATCGGCAATCGCGGGATGAGAGAGAAGATAATGAAACGTTGACGTCAGGAACGCCATCGTTTTTCCGGTACCGGTTTGCGCCTGCCCTGCAACATCACGACCTGCCAGCGTTAGCGGCAGCGCGAGGGCCTGAATGGGCGTGCAGTTATGAAAGCCTTTATTTTCAAGGGCTTCTATCACCTTTGGGTGCAGGGCGAAGTCGGAAAACTTCTGTTCTGTTAAATGTGTTTTGCTCATAGTGTGGTAGAATATCAGCTTACTATTGCTTTACGAAAGCGTATCCGGTGAAATAAAGTCAACCTTTAGTTGGTTAATGCTACATCAACACGTCGTTGATTAAGAGTACACCAACGCACCAGGCTTATTCCTGTGGAGTTAATATGAGCGATAAAATTATTCACCTGACTGACGACAGTTTTGACACGGATGTACTCAAAGCGGACGGAGCTATCCTTGTTGATTTCTGGGCAGAGTGGTGCGGTCCGTGCAAAATGATCGCTCCAATTCTGGATGAAATCGCTGACGAATATCAGGGCAAACTGACGGTTGCTAAACTGAACATTGACCAAAACCCAGGCACCGCGCCGAAGTATGGTATCCGTGGCATCCCGACCCTGCTGCTGTTTAAAAACGGCGAAGTTGCGGCGACGAAAGTCGGCGCACTGTCCAAAGGTCAGTTGAAAGAATTCCTCGACGCTAATTTAGCGTAAGGAAGTCTCATGATCGGGCGACCATACTTCGAAATGATTCGGATGACTGGACGCCCGACTTGAGTCGTGCTAAGTTAGTGTTGACTTCGTATTAAACATACCTTATTAAGTTTGAATCTAGTTATATCCAATACTTCCCGTAGTTTCTCGCGCGAGAAGTGGACAGATTCCTGGCTTGTCACTCAATCCGTCTTGTCGTTTCAGTTCTGTGTACTTTCCTGTGACCAGACAGCGAACAGACATGAGTTGATGGCCGTAAACAGGCATGGATGACCCTGCCATACCATTCACAACATTAAGTTCGAGATTTACCCCAAGTTTAAGAACTCACACCATTATGAATCTTACCGAATTAAAGAATACGCCGGTTTCTGAGCTGATCACTCTCGGCGAAAATATGGGCCTTGAAAACCTGGCTCGTATGCGCAAGCAGGACATTATTTTTGCCATCCTGAAGCAGCACGCAAAGAGTGGCGAAGATATCTTTGGTGACGGTGTGCTGGAGATATTGCAGGATGGATTTGGTTTCCTCCGCTCTGCAGACAGCTCCTACCTCGCCGGTCCTGATGACATCTACGTTTCTCCCAGCCAAATCCGCCGTTTCAACCTCCGCACTGGTGATACCATTTCTGGTAAGATTCGCCCGCCGAAAGAAGGTGAACGCTACTTTGCGCTGTTGAAAGTTAACGAAGTTAACTACGACAAACCAGAAAACGCCCGTAACAAAATCCTCTTTGAGAACTTAACCCCGCTGCACGCAAACTCTCGTCTGCGTATGGAACGTGGTAACGGTTCTACTGAAGACTTAACGGCGCGTGTACTGGATCTGGCATCACCGATCGGTCGCGGCCAACGTGGTCTGATTGTTGCTCCGCCGAAAGCAGGTAAAACCATGCTGCTGCAGAACATTGCGCAGAGCATTGCTTACAACCATCCAGACTGCGTGCTGATGGTGCTGCTGATTGACGAACGTCCGGAAGAAGTGACCGAGATGCAGCGTCTGGTGAAAGGTGAAGTGGTTGCGTCTACCTTTGACGAACCCGCCTCCCGTCACGTCCAGGTTGCGGAAATGGTTATCGAGAAGGCGAAACGTCTGGTTGAACACAAGAAAGACGTTATCATTCTGCTCGACTCCATCACCCGTCTGGCGCGTGCTTATAACACCGTGGTACCTGCTTCCGGTAAAGTTCTGACCGGTGGTGTGGATGCCAACGCCCTGCATCGTCCGAAGCGTTTCTTCGGTGCGGCGCGTAACGTGGAAGAGGGCGGCAGCCTGACCATCATCGCCACTGCGCTGATCGATACCGGCTCTAAAATGGATGAAGTTATCTACGAAGAGTTTAAAGGTACCGGCAACATGGAACTGCATCTCTCTCGTAAGATTGCGGAAAAACGCGTCTTCCCGGCTATCGACTACAACCGTTCCGGTACCCGTAAAGAAGAGCTGCTCACCACTCAGGAAGAGCTGCAGAAAATGTGGATCCTGCGTAAAATCATCCATCCGATGGGTGAGATCGATGCAATGGAATTCCTCATTAACAAGCTGGCGATGACCAAGACTAACGACGACTTCTTCGACATGATGAAGCGTTCCTGATTCAGGCATCATCTGAAAACGCCACGTTTTTACGTGGCGTTTTGCTTTTATGGCTGTAATCTTAACGACACAATAACGATAATACGGTATGACTTACCAACAAGTAGAAAAAGATTCGTAATCTGTATCTTGTGGTTGATAATTATACAAAACCATTGGATATGAAGTCGGGTTTCCCTTCTGAATAAAGGTCTTCGTGGTTATACTTCTGCTATTAATATTCTCTGAGAGCATGCATTGTGAATTTACTGACAGTAAGCACTGATCTCATCAGTATTTTTTTATTCACAACACTGTTTCTTTTCTTTGCCCGCAAGGTCGCAAAAAAGATTGGTTTAGTGGATAAACCCAACTTCCGTAAACGGCATCAGGGACTGATTCCGTTGGTTGGGGGGATTTCGGCTTACGCGGGTGTATGTTTTACGTTTGCCATTGCTGACTATTACATCCCGCATGCTTCTCTCTATCTGGCTTGTGCTGGAGTATTGGTTTTGGTCGGCGCGTTAGACGATCGCTTTGATATTAGTGTAAAAATTCGAGCAGTTATCCAGGCCGCGATTGGCATTATCATGATGTCGGTTGGTAAACTCTATCTGCTTAGCCTTGGGTATATTTTTGGCCCCTGGGAGATGGTGCTCGGTCCGTTCGGTTATCTACTTACTCTGTTTGCCGTTTGGGCGGCGATAAACGCCTTTAATATGGTGGATGGGATTGATGGTCTGCTGGGCGGGTTGTCCAGCGTTTCATTTGCGGCGATGGGGTTCATTTTGTGGTTCGATGGGCAGACGAGCCTGGCTATCTGGTGTTTTGCCATGATCGCCGCCATTCTGCCTTATATTCTGCTAAATCTGGGCATTCTTGGACGTCGCTATAAAGTTTTTATGGGTGATGCGGGCAGTACGCTGATCGGCTTCACAGTGATCTGGATCCTGCTCGAAACTACTCAAGGTAAAACGCATCCTATTAGTCCGGTCACAGCACTGTGGATTATTGCCATTCCGTTAATGGATATGGTGGCAATCATGTACCGACGCTTGCGAAAAGGCATGAGTCCTTTCTCAGCGGACCGCCAGCACATACATCATTTGGTGATGCGGGCAGGGTTTACTTCCCGACAGGCATTTGTTCTGATTACGCTGGCTGCGGCGGTTCTGGCGTCTATCGGCGTGTTGGCTGAATATTTTCGCTTAGTCCCTGAATGGGCCATGTTGTTGCTTTTTTTACTGGCCTTTGGCCTCTACGGTTACTGTATCAAGCGCGCCTGGAAGGTAGCGAGATTTATCAAGCGAGTGAAGCGCAGATTGCGAAGAGTTCGTGAAGGCAAACCAAACTTAACCAAGTAAATTGAGGATGCAATGAGACAACCATTACCGGGGGAAGACGCCGTGAGCGCTGAAAATGAACTGGATATCCGTGGGTTGTTTCGTACCTTGTGGGCAGGGAAGGTGTGGATCGTCGGTATGGCTCTCGCCTTTGCGATAGTGGCTCTCGCCTATACATTTTTTGCTCGTCAGGAGTGGAGTGCAACAGCGATTACTGACAGGCCAACGGTCAATATGTTGGGGGGGTTTTACTCTCAACAACAGTTTTTACGTAACCTGGATATAAAGGCCAGTCTCGCATCTGCCGACCAACCGTCGGTAATGGATGAAGCCTATAAAGAATTCATCATGCAGCTTGCTTCCTGGGATACACGCCGAGAATTCTGGCAGCAGACTGATTATTACAAGCAACGTATGGTCGGTAACAGCAAAGCCGATGCGGCGATGCTGGATGAATTGATAAATAACATTCAGTTTTTGCCTGGCGATGCTCTGCGTAACACCAATGACAGCGTGAAGCTGATTGCCGAGACGGCGCCGGATGCCAACAATCTGCTGCGCCAGTACGTGGCGTTTGCCAGCCAGCGCGCGGCACGTCATCTTAACGATGAGTTAAAAGGCGCATGGGCCGCACGCACGGTGCAAATGAAAGCGCAGGTTAAACGCCAGGAAGAAGTAGCAAAATCCATTTTCTCTCGCCGCGTCCACAGCATTGAACAAGCGCTTAAAATTGCTGAACAGCATAATATTTCGCGTACTTCCACAGATGTTCCAGCTGATGAGTTGCCAGATTCAGAATTGTTCTTACTCGGACGTCCTATGTTGCAGGCTCGACTCGAGAATTTGCAGTCAATTGGTCCGGATTTCGATCTGGACTATTTTCAGAACAGAGCCATGCTGAACACCCTGAATGTCGGGCCAACTTTAGATCCCCGTTTTCAGACCTATCGTTATTTGAGGACGCCGGAAGAACCGGTAAAACGTGACAGCCCTCGTCGCGCCTTCCTGATGATTATGTGGGGTATTGTCGGGGCTCTGATCGGTGCTGGTGTCGCGTTAACCCGTCGCCGTCCGATTTAGCAATGCCGTTGCAGTGAGGGGCTGGGCCCTCGCTGCCAATCCGAAGAGAATCGATGTGAAAGTACTGACTGTATTTGGCACGCGACCGGAGGCCATTAAGATGGCTCCTCTGGTTCATGCGCTGGAAAAAGATCCTGATTTTGAGGCGAAAGTTTGCGTCACGGCGCAGCATCGGGAGATGCTCGATCAGGTGTTGAATCTCTTTTCCATTGTACCTGACTACGATCTCAATATTATGCAGCCAGGTCAGGGATTAACCGAAATAACCTGCCGCATTCTGGAAGGGTTAAAGCCAATTCTGGCTGATTTTAAACCTGATGTAGTGTTGGTTCATGGTGATACCACAACCACCATTGCCGCCAGTCTGGCCGCGTTCTATCAGCGCATACCGGTGGGGCATGTAGAGGCTGGTTTACGTACAGGTGACCTCTTTTCACCATGGCCGGAAGAGGCGAACCGCACGCTGACCGGGCGTCTGGCGATGTATCATTTTGCCCCGACAGAAAATTCGCGCCAAAATCTGTTGCGGGAAGCTATTCCTGACGATCGTATTTTCGTCACGGGTAATACGGTTATTGATGCGTTGATCTGGGTTCGGGATCGTGTACTGGGCAATGAGACGCTGCGTGCGGAGCTGGCTGAGCGTTATCCTTTCCTGGATGCTGATAAAAAGATGATCCTCGTTACCGGTCACCGTCGGGAAAGCTTTGGTCGCGGTTTTGAGCAAATCTGCCATGCCCTGGCGGAGATAGCCGCATCTAACCAGAATGTGCAGATTGTCTATCCGGTACACCTGAACCCTAACGTCAGCGAGCCGGTCAATCGCATCCTGGGTCACGTTGAAAACGTGGTTTTAATCGAACCGCAGGACTACCTGCCATTCGTCTGGCTTATGAATCACGCCTGGCTGATCCTTACCGATTCCGGCGGGATTCAGGAAGAAGCGCCGTCTCTGGGAAAACCCGTGCTGGTAATGCGTGAGACAACGGAGCGCCCGGAAGCGATAACCGCAGGAACTGTGCGTCTGGTGGGGACTGACCCGCAGCGTATTGTTGAAGAAGTCACGCGTTTGCTGCAAGACGACGATGAATATCAGACCATGAGCCGTGCCCATAATCCGTATGGTGACGGGCAGGCATGTGACCGCATTTTACACGCGTTAAAAAATAATCGGATATCGCTATGAGTTTTACGACCATTTCTGTCATTGGGCTGGGTTATATCGGACTGCCAACGGCGGCTGCCTTTGCTTCCCGTCAAAAACATGTGATTGGCGTAGATGTAAACCAGCATGCGGTGGATACCATTAATCGCGGTGAAATTCACATCGTTGAGCCCGATCTGGGTGCGGTGGTGAAAACGGCGGTCGAAGATGGATTTCTGCGTGCAACCACGACACCCGTAGACGCTGATGCGTATCTGATTGCGGTACCTACCCCGTTCAAGGGAGATCATGAACCCGATATGGTCTATGTAGAAGCCGCGGCTAAATCTATTGCGCCAGTACTGAAAAAAGGTGCGTTGGTGATTCTGGAATCCACTTCACCTGTCGGGGCAACTGAACAGATGGCCGCATGGCTGGCTGAAATGCGTCCTGACCTGACTTTTCCGCAGCAGGTCGGTGAACAAGCAGATATTAACATTGCTTATTGCCCAGAGCGCGTGCTGCCGGGCCAGGTAATGGTCGAACTGATTAAAAATGACCGCGTAATTGGTGGAATGACCTCCGTCTGTTCCGCGCGGGCCAGTGAGCTGTACAACATCTTTCTCGAAGGTGAATGTGTGGTAACCAACGCCCGCACCGCCGAAATGTGTAAGCTGACGGAAAATAGCTTCCGCGACGTTAATATTGCTTTCGCCAATGAACTGTCGCTGATTTGCGCCGACCAGGGGATCAACGTCTGGGAGCTTATTCGCCTGGCAAACCGCCATCCGCGCGTGAATATTTTGCAACCCGGCCCCGGCGTGGGTGGACACTGTATCGCGGTCGATCCGTGGTTTATCGTGGCGCAGAATCCGCAGCAGGCGAAATTGATCCGCACCGCGCGTGAGGTAAACGATGGTAAGCCTCATTGGGTGGTCGATCGGGTGAAGGCTGCCGTAGCTGACTGTCTGGCGGAGACCAATAAACGGGCCAGCGAAGTGAAAATTGCCTGTTTCGGTCTGGCATTCAAACCCAATATTGATGATTTGCGTGAAAGCCCGGCGATGGGAATTGCGCAAAACATCGCGCAATGGCACAAAGGCGAAACGCTGGTGGTGGAACCGAACATCCATCAACTGCCGAAAAAACTGGATGGTCTTTGCCAACTGGCGGCGCTGGACGATGCGTTGGCAAGTGCCGATGTGTTGGTCATGCTGGTTGACCATAATGAATTTAAAGCCATCAAAGGCGATGGGGTTCAACAGCAGTACATCGTTGATACCAAAGGGGTTTGGCGCTAATGAAACGAATTCTTGTTACTGGCGGAGCGGGATTTATCGGCTCGGCGGTTGTGCGGCATATCATTCATGATACCGAGGATGCAGTGGTTGTGGTCGATAAGCTGACCTACGCCGGAAACCTGATGTCGCTGGAGCCAGTTGCGCAGAATTCCCGTTTTGCCTTTGAGAAAGTGGATATTTGCGATCGGGTATCGCTCGATAGGGTGTTTCAACACTATCAGCCGGACTGCGTGATGCATCTGGCTGCTGAAAGCCATGTCGATCGCTCAATCGACGGTCCGGCTGCCTTTATCGAAACCAACATTGTGGGAACCTACACGCTGTTGGAAGCGGCGCGCGCTTACTGGAATGGATTGGCCAGCGAGAAAAAATTGGCGTTTCGTTTCCACCATATTTCGACTGACGAGGTGTATGGCGATCTCCATTCCATAGATGATTTCTTCACCGAAACCACGCCGTATGCGCCAAGCAGCCCTTATTCCGCCTCGAAAGCCAGCAGCGATCATCTTGTCCGCGCCTGGCTGCGTACCTACGGTCTGCCAACGCTGATTACCAATTGTTCCAACAACTATGGTCCGTACCATTTCCCGGAAAAACTGATTCCGCTGATGATCCTCAACGCACTGGCGGGGAAACCGTTGCCGGTGTACGGCAATGGTCAACAGATCCGTGACTGGTTGTATGTAGAAGATCACGCCAGGGCGCTCTATTGCGTGGCGACGGCGGGCGTGGTTGGAGAAACCTATAATATTGGTGGTCATAACGAGCGTAAAAACCTGGATGTCGTCGAAACAGTTTGCAGCCTGCTGGAAGAGCTGGCGCCGCATAAACCGCAGGGCATTGCACAGTACCGCGATTTGATCGCTTTTGTGGACGATCGCCCTGGCCATGATTTGCGTTACGCCATTGACGCTTCAAAAATTGCACGTGAACTAGGTTGGATGCCGCAGGAAACGTTTGAAAGCGGAATGCGCAAAACCGTGCAGTGGTATCTGGATAATCAGGCATGGTGGAAACCCGTGCAGGACGGCAGTTACCAGGGTGAACGTTTAGGTCTGAAGGGCTAACAGCCTGGTTTTGGCTCCCGGAGGAGACAACGCATGAAAGGTATCATTCTGGCGGGTGGCTCAGGTACTCGCCTGTATCCCATTACGCGTGGCGTATCGAAGCAGCTATTGCCCATTTACGATAAGCCGATGATTTACTACCCGCTATCAGTACTAATGCTGGCGGGAATTCGCGAAATTCTGATTATCACTACACCGGAAGATAAAGGCTATTTCCAGCGTCTGCTGGGTGATGGGTCTGAGTTCGGCATTGAACTGCACTATGCTGAGCAGCCGAGCCCGGATGGATTAGCGCAGGCTTTTATTATCGGTGAAACGTTTCTCAACGGTGAACCATCGTGCCTGGTGCTAGGGGACAACATCTTCTTTGGTCAGGGATTCAGTCCAAAACTGCGTCATGTCGCTGCCAGAACGCAAGGCGCGACGGTGTTTGGTTATCAGGTAATGGACCCTGAGCGATTTGGTGTGGTTGAGTTTGATGACAATTTTCGCGCAGTCTCTCTGGAAGAGAAGCCGAAAGTACCAAAGTCCAACTGGGCGGTGACCGGGCTCTATTTCTATGACAGCAAAGTGGTGGAATACGCAAAACGCGTGAAACCTTCTGAGCGTGGGGAACTGGAGATTACGTCTATCAACCAAATGTATCTTGATGACGGACATCTGACGGTCGAATTGCTTGGGCGTGGCTTTGCCTGGCTGGATACCGGTACGCATGACAGTTTGATCGAAGCGAGCACGTTTGTGCAGACGGTGGAGAAACGTCAGGGCTTTAAAATAGCCTGTCTGGAAGAAATCGCCTGGCGTAACGGCTGGCTGGATGACGAAGGCGTGAAGCGTGCCGCCAGTTCGCTGGCCAAAACGGGTTATGGTCAATATCTGCTGGAGCTGCTCCGTGCTCGTCCGCGCCAGTATTGAACCGCTTAGCTGGGAAAATACGTTCTTTGGCGTCAATAGCGCCATTGTCCGTTTTGACCAACGCGCGCCTGTTCTGACCACGGATGCATTGCTGCCCTGGTCGCGGGTACAGGCAAAAATACCTGCCGGTAATACCCAGGAATTAGACGCCCTGCAGCAGTTGGGCTTTTCACTGGTCGAAGGTGAAGTGGATTTTGTACTGCCGGTAACGTGTGCCAGTGGCGACCCCGGCGCGCAGGTCGCGCAATCTTCGGATATCCCTGCATTACGCTATCTGGCAGGACAGGCGTTTGCGCTAAGTCGTTTTCGCGCGCCGTGGTATGCCGCTGATGCCAGCGCGCGTTTTTACGCGCAGTGGATTGAAAATGCAGTACTGGGCACGTTTGACCATCAGTGTCTCGTTTTTCGTACGCCTACAGGGGAGATTCGTGGCTATGTCTCGCTGCGTGAACTGAATGCGACCGAGGCGAGAATTGGCCTGCTGGCCGGGCGTGGCGCGGGTGCAGAACTGATGCAGGCGGCGCTTTGCTGGGCACAGGCTCGCGGAAAAACAACATTGCGTGTGGCGACCCAAATGGGCAACACCGCCGCGCTTAAACGTTACATACACAGTGGTGCGAATGTGGAAAGCACCGCGTATTGGTTATACAGGTGACATGATGATTCCATTTAACGCACCGCCGGTGGTGGGAACTGAACTCGATTACATGCAGTCCGCAATGAACAGCGGCAAACTGTGTGGTGACGGTGGCTTTACCCGCCGCTGTCAGCAGTGGCTGGAGCAGCATTTTGGCAGCGAGAAAGTGCTGCTGACGCCGTCCTGCACCGCATCGCTTGAGATGGCGGCATTGCTGCTGGATATCCAGCCTGGCGATGAAGTTATTATGCCGAGCTACACGTTTGTTTCCACGGCTAATGCCTTCGTTCTGCGCGGCGCGAAAATTGTCTTTGTTGATCTCCGCCCGGATACCATGAATATTGACGAAACGTTGATTGAAGCGGCGATCACCGACAAAACCCGCGTTATTGTGCCGGTACATTACGCGGGCGTGGCCTGTGAAATGGATACCATTATGGCGCTGGCCGATAAACATAACCTGTATGTGGTGGAAGATGCGGCTCAGGGCGTCATGTCGACTTACAAAGGTCGTGCGCTGGGGACGATTGGCCACATCGGCTGCTTTAGCTTTCATGAGACCAAAAACTACACCGCAGGCGGTGAGGGCGGCGCGACGCTGATTAATGATAAAAAATTAGTCGATCGTGCGGAGATCATCCGTGAAAAAGGGACGAATCGCAGTCAGTTTTTTCGCGGGCAGGTCGATAAGTATACCTGGCGTGATATCGGCTCCAGCTATCTGATGTCCGATCTGCAGGCCGCTTATCTGTGGGCGCAGCTGGAAGCAGCGGACCGTATTAACCAGCAGCGTCTGGCACTGTGGCAAAAGTATTACGATGCCCTCGAGCCGCTGGCGCGCGCCGGGCGCATTGATCTGCCTTCTGTCCCGGAAAACTGCGTGCAGAATGCCCATATGTTTTACATCAAGCTGCGTGATATCGACGATCGCACTGCGTTGATTAACTTCCTGAAAGAAGCTGAAATTATGGCGGTATTCCACTATATCCCGCTGCATGATTGCCCGGCTGGCGATAAATTTGGCGTGTTCTCCGGTGTTGATCGTTACACCACCAAAGAGAGCGAGCGCCTGCTGCGTTTACCGCTGTTCTACAATCTGTCGCCGGTGAACCAACGTACCGTCATTACGACCTTACTCAACTATTTCGCCTGATATGTCGCTTGCAAAAGCGTCCTTATGGACGGCGGCCAGTACGCTGGTAAAAATCGGTGCAGGTTTGCTGGTCGTGAAGCTGCTGGCGGTGTCGTTTGGCCCGGCAGGCGTGGGGCAGGCGGGTAACTTCCGCCAGATGGTCACCGTGCTTGGCGTGTTGGCGGGAGCCGGCATTTTCAATGGCGTCACGAAATACGTTGCGCAGCATCATGACGATCCGAGCCGGCTCCGTAAGGTGGTCGGTACATCTTCCGCGATGGTGCTGGGATTCTCTACGCTGATGGCGGTGATTTTCCTGCTGGCGGCCGCGCCTATCAGTCAGGGGTTATTTGGTCATACACATTACCAGGGGCTGGTTAGGCTGGTTGCGCTGGTGCAGATGGGTATTGCCTGGGCGAACCTGCTGCTGGCACTGATGAAGGGCTTCCGCGATGCGGCAGGTAACGCGCTGTCGCTGATTGTGGGTAGCCTGGTGGGCGTGGTGGCTTATTATGGCTGTTATCGCCTGGGAGGGTATGAAGGCGCTTTGCTGGGTCTGGCGTTAGTGCCCGCGTTGGTGGTTATCCCTGCAGCCATCATGCTGATTAAACGTGGCACTATTCCCCTGCATTACCTGAAACCCTCATGGGATAACGGTCTTGCTGGACAGCTAAGCAAGTTTACGCTGATGGCGCTGATTACCTCCGTAACGCTGCCTGTGGCATACGTGATGATGCGAAACCTGCTGGCGGCGCAGTATAGCTGGGATGATGTAGGGATCTGGCAGGGGGTAAGCAGTATCTCTGATGCTTATCTGCAATTCATTACCGCTTCATTCAGCGTTTACTTGCTGCCGACGTTGTCACGACTGACCGAAAAGCGCGACATTACGCGCGAGGTGGTTAAGTCGCTGAAGTTCGTGTTACCGGCGGTTGCCGCCGCGAGCTTTACTGTTTGGCTGCTGCGTGATTTTGCGATCTGGCTGCTTTTCTCCGCAAAATTCACCGCCATGCGCGATCTGTTTGCCTGGCAACTGGTCGGCGATGTACTGAAAGTTGGGGCGTATGTCTTTGGGTATCTGGTAATCGCGAAAGCGTCACTGCGGTTTTATATTTTGGCTGAAATTAGCCAGTTCGTATTGTTGACGGCGTTTGCCCATTGGCTGATCCCTGTACACGGCGCGTTGGGCGCGGCGCAGGCTTACATGGCAACGTACATTGTCTATTTTTCTCTTTGTTGTGGCGTGTTTTTACTCTGGCGTAGGCGGGCATGACTGTACTGATTCACGTTCTGGGATCGGATATCCCTCACCATAACCAAACCGTGCTGCGGTTTTTCAACGACTCGCTGGCTGCGACGAGCGAGCACGCGCGCACGTTTATGGTTGCTGGTCAGGATGCGGGATTCAGTGAGAGTTGCCCAGCGTTATCGCTAAGCTTCTACAGCGGGAAAAAGGCGTTGGCTGACGCTGTTATCGCGAAGGCAAAAGCGGATCGTCAACAGCGATTTTTCTTCCACGGTCAGTTCAACATCAGCTTGTGGTTAGCGTTGCTGAGTGGGGGGATTAAATCAGAGCAGTTTTACTGGCATATCTGGGGGGCGGATTTATATGAAGTCTCCAGTGGACTGAAATTCCGCCTGTTTTACCCGATTCGGCGTATGGCGCAGAATCGCGTGGGATGCGTGTTTGCCACGCGGGGTGATCTACACTATTTCGCCGAACAACATCCGCGTGTGCGTGGTGAGTTGCTCTATTTCCCAACGCGGATGGATCCGTCGCTCAATAATATGAGCAGTGAGTGCCCACGCAGCGGCAAGATGACGGTGCTGGTTGGTAACTCTGGCGATCGTAGTAATGAGCATGTAGCCGCGCTACGCGCCGTGCATCAGCAGTTCGGCGACACGGTGAATGTGATCGTGCCGATGGGTTATCCTGCCAATAATACCGCCTATATCGACGAGGTTCGCCAGGCGGGCCTGGCATTGTTTAGCGCTGATAATCTGCAAATTTTAAGCGAAAAGTTGGAATTTGATGCCTATCTGGCATTATTGCGTCAGTGTGATTTGGGTTACTTTATTTTTGCCCGCCAGCAAGGGATCGGAACCCTGTGTTTGCTGATCCAGGCAGGTATTCCGTGCGTGCTCAACCGAGAAAATCCCTTCTGGCAGGATATGGTGGAACAGAATCTCCCGGTATTATTTACCACTGATGAACTCAATGAAGGCGTTGTACGCGAAGCGCAGCGCCAGTTGGCATCGGTAGATAAAAATACAATCACCTTTTTTAGCCCGAATTATCTGCAGCCATGGCATAACGCGCTGCGCGTTGCTTCAGGAGAAATCGTATGAGCCTGATGCAATTCAGCGGTCTGCTGGTGGTCTGGCTGCTCTCCACCTTGTTTATCGCCACGCTGACCTGGTTTGAATTCCGTCGCGTGCGCTTTAACTTCAATGTTTTCTTCTCGTTGCTGTTTTTGCTGACGTTTTTCTTTGGGTTCCCGCTGACCAGCATCCTGGTGTTCCGCTTTGATGTGGCAGTCGCTCCGCCGGAGATCCTGCTGCAGGCTCTGCTATCAGCTGCCTGTTTCTATGCCGTCTACTACGTGACGTATAAAACGCGTCTGCGCAAGCGAGTAGAGAATAAGCCGCGCAGGCCGCTGTTTACCATCAATCGTGTTGAAGCCCATTTGACCTGGATTATCCTGATGGCGATTGCGCTGGTGAGCGTGGGCATCTTCTTTATGCACAACGGGTTCCTGTTGTTCAGACTGCAATCCTATAGCCAGATTTTTTCCAGTGAAGTCTCTGGGGTCGCTTTGAAGCGTTTCTTCTACTTCTTCATTCCGGCAATGCTGGTGGTCTATTTCCTGCGTCAGGACAGCAAAGCGTGGTTGTTCTTCCTGGTGAGCACCGTCGCGTTTGGTTTACTGACCTATATGATTGTGGGCGGAACTCGCGCCAATATCATTATCGCGTTTGCCATTTTCCTGTTTATCGGCATCATTCGCGGCTGGATTTCACTGTGGATGCTGGCCGCCGCGGGCGTACTGGGTATCATCGGGATGTTCTGGCTGGCGCTGAAGCGCTACGGGATGAACGTGAGCGGTGACGAGGCGTTCTATACTTTCCTGTATCTCACGCGTGACACCTTCTCGCCGTGGGAGAATCTGGCTCTGTTGCTGCAGAACTACAACAATATTGAGTTCCAGGGGCTGGCGCCGATTGTCCGTGACTTCTACGTCTTTATCCCCTCCTGGCTGTGGCCAGGGCGGCCGAGTATTGTACTCAATTCAGCGAATTACTTTACCTGGGAAGTGTTGAACAACCACTCGGGTCTGGCGATCTCGCCGACGTTAATTGGCTCGCTGGTGGTGATGGGCGGGGCGTTTTTTATACCGTTAGGCGCGATTGTCGTCGGGTTAATCATCAAATGGTTTGATTGGCTGTATGAATTAGGTAACCGAGAAACTAATCGCTATAAGTCGGCGATTTTGCACAGTTTCTGTTTCGGTGCCATTTTTAATATGATCGTTTTGGCACGTGAAGGGTTAGATTCGTTTGTCTCACGAGTGGTCTTTTTCCTCGTGATTTTCGGTGTCTGTCTGCTGGTGGCAAAATTGTTATTCTGGCTGTTTGATAGTGCGGGACTCATTCATAAGCGAATAAAGTCGGTGCCCCGGACACAGGTTGAAGGATCGTAATGACGGATAATAATACTGCGCCGCTGTATTCACTGCGTGGATTACAACTGATTGGCTGGCGTGATATGCAGCATGCGCTGAATTACCTGTTTGCAGAGGGGCATCTCAGACGGGGAACGCTGGTGGCTATTAATGCTGAGAAAATGCTGACAGCGGAGGATAACCCAGAGATCCGCACACTGATTGATGCTGCTGAATTTAAATATGCAGATGGAATTAGCGTTGTGCGCTCCTTGGGTAAAAAATACCCGCAGGCGCAGGTATCACGCGTGGCGGGGGCCGATCTTTGGGAAGCGCTGATGGCGCGAGCCGGGCAGGAAGGAACGCCTGTTTTCCTGATTGGCGGCAAGCCTGAAGTTCTGGCGCAAACTGAAGCCAAACTACGTGCTCAGTGGCGCGTGAACATTGTGGGTAGCCAGGACGGTTATTTTACGCCGGAGCAGCGTCAGGCGTTATTTGAGCGTATCCACGCCAGCGGCGCGCAATTTGTGACGGTGGCGATGGGCTCGCCGAAACAAGAGATCTTTATGCGTGATTGCCGGAAGATTCATCCCGACGCACTGTATATGGGCGTCGGGGGGACCTACGACGTCTTTACCGGTCATGTGAAGCGTGCGCCTAAAATCTGGCAAAATCTGGGGCTGGAGTGGCTGTATCGTTTACTGTCACAGCCAAGCCGTATCTCTCGTCAACTTCGCTTATTACGCTATCTCCGCTGGCACTATACCGGCAACCTCTGACACCCTCTCTCCTCTGATAAGTAGCGTTATCTGCTAATTACGCTACTTATTCACAACATTATCGCTGCTTTCTCGCACAATCTATTTATTTTTTGAATGCTTTAATTGCCATTTAAGCGATTTTAGGAAACCATTCGCAACAATCATTGCAGTGCCGCGGTGTTTTTAGCGCCAACCGTTATGCGGTCGGTGCCGTATGGCCTGTGATGGAATAACAAGATGTACCCATAACGAGAACCGGTAGTACCGGACAATATGCAAACACAACAAGAGGATTTATGGCCGAGAACAAACCTGAGCTTCAGCGTGGGCTGGAGGCTCGTCACATCGAATTAATTGCCCTTGGGGGCACTATTGGCGTTGGGCTGTTTATGGGGGCCGCCAGTACCCTGAAATGGGCGGGGCCTTCGGTCTTGCTGGCGTATATCGTCGCCGGGCTGTTCGTCTTTTTCATTATGCGTTCTATGGGAGAGATGTTGTTCCTCGAGCCGGTTGCCGGTTCATTCGCTGTTTACGCCCATCGTTATATGAGCCCCTTCTTTGGCTATCTCACCGCCTGGTCATACTGGTTTATGTGGATGGCGGTGGGGATATCAGAGATTACCGCCATCGGGGTGTACGTTCAGTTCTGGTTCCCGGAGATGGCGCAATGGATACCCGCACTGATTGCTGTCGGACTGGTTGCGTTGGCAAACCTCGCCGCAGTTCGTCTATATGGTGAAATTGAGTTCTGGTTTGCCATGATCAAAGTGACCACTATCATTGTGATGATCGTCATTGGATTAGGGGTGATTTTCTTCGGCTTTGGCAACGGTGGTCAGGCAATCGGCTTTGGTAACCTGACCGAGCACGGCGGCTTCTTTGCCGGCGGCTGGAAGGGCTTCCTGACGGCATTGTGTATTGTTGTGGCGTCTTACCAGGGCGTAGAGCTGATCGGTATTACTGCGGGTGAAGCGAAGAATCCGCAGGTCACTCTGCGAAGCGCGGTGGGTAAAGTACTGTGGCGTATCCTGATTTTCTACGTTGGCGCGATTTTTGTTATCGTCACTATTTTCCCGTGGAATGAGATTGGCAGCAACGGTAGCCCGTTTGTTCTGACCTTTGCCAAGATTGGTATCACCGCCGCAGCGGGGATTATTAACTTTGTGGTGCTGACGGCGGCGCTATCTGGCTGTAACAGCGGCATGTACAGCTGTGGGCGGATGCTCTACGCGTTGGCAAAGAATCGCCAGCTTCCTGCCGTTGTTGGAAAAGTATCTCGTCATGGCGTACCGGTTGCCGGTGTGGCTATTTCTATCGCGATCCTGCTGATTGGTTCGTGCCTGAACTACATCATTCCCAACCCGCAGCGTGTGTTTGTGTATGTTTATAGCGCCAGCGTGCTGCCGGGGATGGTGCCGTGGTTTGTGATCCTGATAAGCCAGCTGCGTTTCCGTCAGGCGCATAAAGCGGCGATCGCCAGTCATCCTTTCCGCTCGATTTTGTTCCCGTGGGCGAATTATTTGACGATGGCGTTCCTGATTTGCGTATTAATCGGCATGTATTTTAATGAAGATACCCGAATGTCGCTGTTTGTTGGCATTATCTTCTTACTGGCCGTGACGCTCATTTATAAGGTTTTTGGTCTGAATCGTCATGGTGCAGCCCATAAATTGCGGGAATAAGCGACAAAACGCACAAACCATGACCAAACGATAATTTATTTTAAAAAAGCACTAGACAGAAGACCGAGACCTCCGTAATATCCAGCCCCGCAACGGCGCTAAGCGCCCGTAGCTCAGCTGGATAGAGCGCTGCCCTCCGGAGGCAGAGGTCTCAGGTTCGAATCCTGTCGGGCGCACCATTAAGTTAGGTGCCGGAGCTGCGGTGGTTTTAATACCGCGTAAAAGATTTGCAGTGGTGGCTATAGCTCAGTTGGTAGAGCCCTGGATTGTGATTCCAGTTGTCGTGGGTTCGAATCCCATTAGCCACCCCATTAATTTAAAGTTGTGAAATGCGAAGGTGGCGGAATTGGTAGACGCGCTAGCTTCAGGTGTTAGTGTCCTTAGGATGTGGGGGTTCGAGTCCCCCCCCTCGCACCACGACTTAAAGAATTGAACTAAAAATTCAAAAAGCAGTAAAACGGCGAGTAGCGCAGCTTGGTAGCGCAACTGGTTTGGGACCAGTGGGTCGGAGGTTCGAATCCTCTCTCGCCGACCAATTTTGAACCCCGCTTCGGCGGGGTTTTTTGTTTTCTGATTTCCCCTTCTCAGCCTTTATTCCCGCGAATTACCTGATGTCTTAAAAAGTCCGGATCCATGGTTTTTGCAGTGCAATCGTGGCATGCCTTGTGCAATAATATGCAGGTAGATGCTCATTCCATCTCTTATGTTCGCCATCTGGCCTCATAAACTCAGGAATGATGCAGAGCCGTTTACGGTGCTTATCGTCCACAGACAGATGTCGCATCTTATATGCTAAATCATTCATGATGTGTCGAGACGGCCAGCATGGGAATCCCCCGGAGCTTACAAAGGTAAGTGACAGGGGTGAGCGTGTGCAGCCAACGAAGAGACAGCGTGAAGGATGAAGCATATAGCCTCATCAAACACCATGGACATAACGTTGAGTGAAGCACCCATTTATGTTGTCATACAGACCTGTTTAACGCCTGCTCCAAAAGAGCGGGCGTTTTTTTATGCATCTTGAATGATTTTGTGTATACGATTGCCCGGCAAGCGAAAGCGCCACCGGGCATTCAGGAGTTACTGCGGGGAGTTGTTGTTCTGCAGCGTCAACATCAGGCCATCACGACGCATGGTGGCGGCTTCTTCCGGCTGATGCAGTCTGTCCAGCGCGTCAGCAAGCCAGGCGTAGTCATAGGCATCCGGGCGCTGCTTGAGGGCTGCACGGAAGGCGAGCGTGGCTTCCTGCCATTCGCCGTGCTTCATTAGCGACTGACCCAGCGTGCTCCACAGCAACGGGCGATCGCCGACGGCTTTAATCTGCTGGCGCAGCACTTTTTCTATCTGTTCCGGGTTATTGGTTTTCAGACGCGGGATCGGCAGCACCAGGCGGTCGTCATACTGGCGTTTCAGACCATCAATGATGACCTGCTGCGCCGTATCGTGATCGTCACACTCAATCAGATGTTCAGCCATCGCCACCTGCAGGGCGACCTGGTGACGGGTTTTACGGTTCTGGTTTTTCCACCATGCGCGTAGCCCTTCGCTGCCCTGATCGGCGCGAACCTGATCCATCAGACCAACCCATGCCTGTTGTTCCAGCATAGCGCGGTGCTCGTCATCACCCACGCGCGCTTTCGCCATGGATGGAATGATATCCAGTAGCGAACTCCATGCGCCGGTACGAATGTAGGCCTGTTCAGCCAGACGCAGCACTTCCGGATGACGTGGCGTCACTTCCAGCAGTTTATCAACGCTGTGGCGCGCGGCGTGATTTTCATTACGCGCCAGCTGTAGGCGAACGCGAGCGATTTCTACCGGGATCGTATCATTTCCAGCCAGTTCAGCAGCACGCTCAAGGTGTTGGTTGGCGCGAGCTTCGTCACCGCGCTGCTGAGCCGCTTCTGCCGCCAGCAGGTAATTCACTACCGGCTGTTCTGCGTGATCGGCGTTTTTCGACATCAGCTTTTCAACCTGCTGATAATCGCCTTCTGCCAGCTTGAGCAGCGCCTGCTCGGTTTGCTTACGGGCGCGACGACGCTTCCGACCGACAAACCATCCGCGGGTATGCGCGCCTGTGCGGAAAATTCGGCGCAGTAGCCATTCAATCGCGAACAGGACGACCATGGCGACGATTAGGATGATCACCAGGCCCGTCACGCTGGTTTCGATATTGTAATTATCCGTCTGGATCAGCACGTAGCCCTGATGACCGGCAATCATCGGACCGACAACGATCCCGGCGATCAACAGCACAAAGAGCAATAATACTTTTAGCATCATTATTCTCCTTGCGGCGCAGTTGCCGGAGCGTCTGCTGCAGGTGCAGGTGCAGGTGCAGGTGCAGGTGCTGTGGCGGGTTGTGCCAGTAAATTACGTACGCGGGTCTGCATTAACTTGTCGAGAAGAGCCTGGCTTTGCAGCGTTTCCGGTACGTCCATGCTGATGCTTTGTTGGCTCAGCTGGTCTACTTCTTCCAGGAAAGCTTTCGTTGCTGCATCGTCAGTGTCGTAGTAGGCGCGCACCCAGGTGGAGACGTTTTCCAGCGCCTGGCGATATGTTTCTTCCTGATGACGTGGCACGGCCTGGGCGGCTACTAACAAGCGGGAACGGATGTTTTCCCGTAAGTACACGTCCTGGTTTGGTGCCAGCAGCGGGACGGCGGTTTCATCACGACGGCGAACGGTGATAAAGCTGTCCATAAAGTTCTGCCAGCTTTTTTGCAGATTGACGCGCCATTCGCTGATCGAGCTGGAAAGCTCGCTGCTGTCGGAATCCATCGGCGAATCGTCGGTGTCGTTGTCGGCCAGACGCAGGTTATCGATCTGGTTAGATAGCTGATTCACTTTCAGGATAATGCCGTCATAGTCGACCTGAGTCACCGCGGAGAGGCTCGCGATATCGTCGGTAATCGCGCGACGGGCGGCGATCAGGCTCGGATCGTTCATATCCGCAAGGCTGGCGTCAGCGCTTTTCAGCAGCGCTGCGGCGGTAGTAACGTCCTGATCGCTCCATAATTTGCGACCGGCCAGTTTCACCAGAAAATCAGCCTGCGCCAGTAGCCATGTCCCGGCATCGCTGCCGGAGATAGTGGCGACCTTTTGCTGGACTTCGTCAAGCTGTTTGACCAGCGCGGCCTGCTGGCGTGTGGCTTCATCCAGCTGCGTTGCCTGCTGTTTAATGATGCCTTCCAGCTCAGCTTTTTGACTCTCTTGCGCTTTTTGCAGCGCCGTCAGCTGGTTCGCCAGCGCATCGCTGGTTGCCGTCTGCGTTGTTGCCTGCTGTTTCCCCCAGCCATAAAGCCCAACGCCTGCTGCCAGAGCAATAGCAATCGCCACAGCGCTCAGAATCAGCGCCGTGCTGCTCTTACTCTTTTTTTCAGTATTGACTGGCTGTGACGTGGTTTCCACGGCCTCCCTGGTCTCTTCAACCACGGCGGAGGATTTTTCTTGTTCCGTCATTATGGCATCCCATTATGAGAGTTATTGTAATGCGCGTAGTAGCGCATCGTTGTCGGCGTTATCAGCGACCTTAATATCTTGCCAGCCCAGTTCCCGGGCGAGGTGCGCCAGACGCTCACTGACGACCAGCAGCCGACAGCGTAGTAACCAGTGCTCACGATACCACTGCGGAATGAGCGACCAGAGCTGTTGTAGCATCTCTCCACTGGTAACAACCACCGTGGTCACGCCACGAGATTGCCAGCGCATCGCTTCTTCTGCACCATCGTAATATTTTGCACTGCGTTGATAACATTCACAAAAATCGACATCAGCTCCGCGTGCTGTCAGGGTTTCACCTATCAGCTCACGGCCACCGTTGCCGCGTAATATAAGCGCGCGTTTTCCCGCAATATTTTGTAATTCAGGTAATTGTAGCAAGACTTCGCTAATTTCCCGATCCAGAGGGTAGTGAATATTGAAACCGCTAACGGTGTGCAGCGCCAGCGCCGTTGTGCGGCCAATGGCAAAATAACCCGGAAGTGAGGGCCAGCTTTTCCTCTGCTGCTGAAGCTCAGCATCTGCAAAGGTAACGGCATGCTGCGAAAGGGCGAAGACCAGATCGTTCTCCGTCAGCGCTGACAGTCGGGAAGCAAGCGTTGCCAGTTCCCGACCCGGTGAAAACTCGATGAGCGGAAAACTCCAGGCCACCTGCCCCAGTGCGCGCAGACGGCTCACTAACTCTTCCCCTGCGGGAGACGGGCGGGTGACCAGAATACTCATGCGGGGGCTTCTCCGTTGTAAACTTCAGCCAGAATGGCGCGTGCACCGTTCTCCAGTAGCTCTTCAGCCAGAGAGATGCCCATTTGTTCAGCAGTCTGCGCCGCACCGCGACGCTCTCCGCATACCATCTGCGAACCGTCAGGCGCGCCGACCAGCGCCCGCAGCCAAATCTCACCGTCGATGAGTTCCGCATAACTGCCGATCGGGACCTGACAGCCCCCTTCCAGGCGGGTGTTCATCGCGCGTTCGGCTTTAACGCGTAGGGCGGTCTCTTCATGATTGAGCGGCGCTAACAGCGCCTGAGTGCGCATATCATCCAGTCGGCATTCTATGCCTACTGCGCCTTGCCCGACAGCGGGCAGGGAGACTTCCGGCGGCAGAGCGGTACGGATTCGCGACTCAAGACCTAAACGTTTTAGTCCGGCGACCGCCAGAATAATAGCGTCATAATCGCCGTTATCCAGTTTGCCGAGACGGGTGCCTACGTTGCCGCGCAGCGAACGGATGACGAGATCCGGGCGTCGCTTTGCCAACTGGCACTGGCGACGCAAACTGGATGTCCCGACGATGCTGCCCGCGGGGAGTTCATCCAGCGTGTTGTACTTATTTGAGACGAAAGCATCACGCGGATCCTCTCGCTCGCAAATGGTCACCAGTCCAAGGCCGTCAGGGAATTCAACCGGCACATCCTTCATGGAATGCACGGCGATATCGGCGCGTTTTTCCAGCAGTGCGACTTCCAGCTCTTTAACAAACAACCCTTTCCCTCCAACCTTCGCCAGCGGGGTATCAAGGATCACATCGCCACGGGTTACCATAGGAACCAGTTCCACGATCAGACCGGGGTGGTTTGCCATTAAGGCGTCTTTGACATAATGTGCCTGCCAGAGCGCAAGGGGGCTTTGGCGTGTGGCAATTCTCAAAACATTGTCTAACATGCTTGTTACCGTCATTATCAATCATTGACCATCCTAACATCCTTATCAAAGGGATGTCAGCGTTACGCTCAAACGTAAGTGAGAGGAAAAAGGCGCTGCATCATCACTGGCAGTGAATAATGACGAGAAACCTCCCGACCGTATGAAGGAATTTACACGTAACGAACGGTGCTACACTTGTATGTAGCGCATCTTTCTTTACGGTCAATGAGCAAGGTGTTAAATTGATCACGTTTTAGACCATTTTTTCGGCTGTACAGCATAAAAAAATATGGCCGAAAAACAGGTAACGGTTATTTTTGACATACGGTTTATCCGAATTGATGACGATTATTGTGCGCGCTTGCGCCGCAGCAATCGCCAACATGACGGGTAGCAACATCAGGCGATACGTCTTGTACCTCTATATTGAGACTCTGAAACAGAGACTGGATGCCATAAATCAACTGCGTGTGGATCGCGCGCTTGCTGCCATGGGACCTGCCTTCCAGCAGGTATACAGTCTGCTGCCGACATTATTGCACTACCACCATCCGCTGATGCCGGGTTACCTCGATGGTAACGTTCCCAAAGGCATATGTCTTTACACGCCTGATGAAACCCAACGCCACTACCTGAACGAACTGGAACTGTACCGCGGTATGTCGCCGCAGGATCCTCCCAAGGGCGAGCTGCCGATCACCGGCGTTTACTCAATGGGCAGCACCTCTTCGGTAGGGCAAAGCTGTTCCTCTGACCTTGATATCTGGGTCTGCCATCAATCCTGGCTGGATAGCGAAGAGCGCCAGCTGCTGCAGCGTAAATGTAGCCTGCTCGAAAGCTGGGCCGCCTCGCTGGGCGTGGAAGTCAGCTTCTTCCTGATTGATGAAAACCGTTTCCGTCACAATGAAAGCGGCAGTCTCGGTGGCGAAGACTGTGGCTCGACGCAACATATCCTGTTGCTTGATGAATTCTATCGCACCGCTGTGCGCCTCGCGGGTAAACGTATTCTGTGGAATATGGTGCCGGGCGATGAAGAAGAGCATTACGACGATTACGTCATGACGCTCTACGCTCAGGGGGTGTTAACGCCAAATGAATGGCTGGATCTCGGCGGACTCAGTTCGCTCTCCGCCGAAGAATACTTTGGCGCCAGCCTGTGGCAGCTGTACAAGAGTATCGACTCCCCGTACAAAGCGGTGCTGAAAACGCTGCTGCTGGAAGCCTATTCCTGGGAATACCCCAATCCGCGCCTGTTGGCGAAAGATATAAAACAGCGTCTGCACGATGGCGAGATCGTCTCTTTTGGTCTCGACCCTTACTGCATGATGCTGGAGCGCGTGACCGAGTACCTCACGGCCATTGAAGACCCAACGCGCCTGGATTTAGTGCGTCGATGTTTCTACTTAAAAGTGTGTGAGAAACTGAGCCGCGAGCGCGCCTGCGTGGGTTGGCGTCGTGAAGTATTAAGTCAGTTAGTGAATGAGTGGGGCTGGGATGACGCGCGTCTGACTATGCTGGATAACCGCGCTAACTGGAAGATTGACCAGGTACGCGAAGCGCATAACGAACTGCTCGATGCGATGATGCAGAGCTATCGTAATCTGATCCGCTTTGCGCGGCGCAATAACCTCAGCGTCAGCGCCAGTCCGCAGGATATCGGCGTGCTGACCCGTAAGCTGTATGCCGCCTTTGAAGCGTTGCCGGGTAAAGTTACGCTGGTGAACCCACAGATATCTCCGGATCTCTCGGAACCGAATCTGACCTTTATCCATGTGCCGCCGGGTCGTGCCAACCGTTCGGGTTGGTATCTCTATAACCGCGCGCCTAACATGGACTCGATCATCAGCCATCAGCCGCTGGAATATAACCGCTATCTCAATAAGCTGGTGGCGTGGGCCTGGTTCAACGGCCTGCTGACCTCGCGTACGCATTTGTTTATTAAGGGTAACGGCATTGTTGATTTGCCGAAGTTGCAGGAAATGGTCGCCGACGTGTCGCACCACTTCCCGTTGCGACTGCCCGCGCCAACGCCGAAAGCGCTCTATAGCCCATGCGAAATTCGCCATCTGGCGATTATCGTTAACCTTGAATATGACCCGACGGCGGCGTTTCGTAATCAGGTGGTGCATTTTGATTTCCGTAAGCTGGACGTCTTCAGCTTTGGCGAAGAACAAAATTGCCTGGTGGGTAGCGTCGACCTGCTGTACCGCAACTCGTGGAATGAAGTGCGTACCCTGCACTTCAACGGCGAGCAGGCGATGATTGAAGCGTTAAAAACGATTCTGGGCAAAATGCACCAGGATGCCGCGCCGCCGGATAGCGTCGAGGTCTTCTGCTATAGCCAGCATCTGCGCGGTTTAATTCGCACCCGTGTGCAGCAACTGGTGTCTGAGTGTATCGAATTACGCCTCTCCAGCACTCGTCAGGAAACCGGACGCTTCAAAGCGCTGCGCGTTTCCGGGCAGACGTGGGGACTGTTCTTCGAGCGCCTGAACGTTTCGGTACAGAAGCTGGAAAACGCGATTGAATTCTATGGCGCGATTTCACATAACAAACTGCACGGGCTTTCCGTTCAGGTTGAGACTAACCATGTGAAACTGCCGTCGGTGGTAGACGGTTTTGCCAGCGAAGGGATTATTCAGTTCTTTTTCGAAGAAACGGGTGATGAGCAGGGCTTTAATATCTACATTCTGGACGAGAGTAATCGGGCCGAGGTGTATCACCACTGCGAAGGTAGCAAAGAGGAACTGGTACGCGATGTCAGCCGTTTCTACTCATCATCGCACGATCGCTTTACCTACGGCTCCAGCTTCATCAACTTTAACCTGCCGCAGTTCTATCAGATTGTGAAAACAGACGGGCGCGCGCAGGTGATCCCGTTCCGTACCCAGCCAATTAGCGCCGTTCCGCCAGTCAGTCAGGACAGCGAAACGCCGCTGTTACAGCAGTATTTCTCGTGAGTTAACTTGCCCGGATGCGCGACGCTTACCGGGCCAAAGTAGGCCGGATAAGCGAAGCGCATCCGGCACTAAAACTTAACGGAAACTTACCTCTTCACCCGCCTGCTGCGTTGCCGCCTGTTCCAGCAGATCCCAGAACGTTTCGCCGCTACGGTCGCAGATCCACTCGTCGCCTTTCAGGTCAAAGTGGTAGCCGCCCTGTTTGGTCGCCAGCCACACCTGGTGCAGCGGCTCCTGACGGTTAATAATAATTTTGCTGCCGTTTTCGAAGCTGATGGTCAGCACGCCGCCGTTGATTTCACAATCGATATCGCTGTCGCCATCCCAGTCGTCCAGACGCTCTTCAATGGTCATCCACAGGGTGTCAGCAAGGCGATGAAATTCACTGTCGTTCATTTTCTTATCCTGTTTTTCGTGATGACGGCAGTATAACCTGAAACAAAACGCGTTGCAGATTACAGGCTAACTCTTGCTTTTACGCCTTCTCCTGCGATGATAGAAAACAGAAAGCATGAACTTTACAGGCAACCGATAATGAAAAACGTGTTAAAGCCACTCGCTGTCATTTTTACTCTGTTCAGCCTGACGGGCTGTGGGCTAAAAGGCCCGCTCTATTTTCCGCCAGCAGATAAAACCGCGCCGCCTCCGACCAAGAGCGTTCAGCCGCAATCGCAATCCACCACGCCTGAGAAAAACGATCGTGGGATTAGCGACGGACCTTCTCAGGTGAATTACTGACGGCAGGAATAGAGTTACATTTCTGTACCCGCGTGAACGGAGTGAATGATGCAATTCTCTAAAATGCATGGCCTTGGCAACGATTTTATGGTCGTCGACGCGGTAACGCAGAATGTTTTTTTCTCACCAGAGCTGATTCGCCGCCTGGCCGACAGGCATCTCGGCGTTGGATTTGATCAACTGCTGGTGGTTGAACCTCCGTACGATCCGGAGCTGGATTTCCACTACCGTATTTTTAATGCTGACGGCAGTGAAGTGTCACAGTGTGGCAATGGCGCCCGTTGTTTTGCCCGCTTTGTTCGCCTGAAAGGGCTGACCAATAAGCGTGATATCCGCGTCAGTACCGCGAATGGTCGTATGGTATTAACCGTAACCGACGACGAGCTGGTGCGGGTGAATATGGGTGAACCCAACTTTGAACCCTCGCAGGTTCCGTTTCGCGCCAACAAAGCAGAGAAGACCTATATTATGCGCGCGGCTGAACAGACAGTATTGTGCGGCGTGGTTTCAATGGGGAATCCGCACTGCGTGATTCAGGTTGATGATGTAGATACGGCCACGGTAGAAACCCTGGGACCGGTTCTGGAAAGCCACGAACGCTTCCCTGAACGCGCTAACATCGGGTTTATGCAGGTGGTAAAACGCGAGCATATCCGGCTGCGCGTCTATGAGCGCGGCGCGGGTGAAACGCAGGCCTGCGGCAGCGGTGCGTGCGCCGCCGTTGCGGTCGGTATCCAGCAGGGGCTGCTGGCAGAAGAAGTAAGGGTGGAATTGCCGGGCGGTCGACTTGATATCGCCTGGAAAGGTCCGGGTCATCCGCTGTATATGACTGGCCCGGCGGCACATGTCTACGACGGATTTATTCACTTATGAAGCAACCAGGGGAAGAACTACAGGAAACGCTCATGGAGCTGGACGACCGGGCGGTCGTCGATTACCTGCAACGTAATCCTGAGTTTTTTATCCGTAATGCCCAGGCCGTTGAAGCGATGCGTGTTCCGCACCCGGTGCGGGGCACGATTTCTTTAGTGGAATGGCATATGGCGCGGGCGCGTAATCATATTAACGTGCTGGAAGAGAACATGGCGCTGTTGATGGAACAAGCCAACGCCAATGAAAGCCTGTTCTATCGTCTGCTAAATCTGCAAGGACGGCTGGTGTCGGCCAGCAGTCTTGACGACATGCTGATGCGATTTCATCGCTGGGCGCGTGAGTTAGGCCTGGCCGGGGCGACGGTTCGTCTGTTCCCGGATCGCTGGCGACTTGGCGCACCATCAAAATTCACCCATCTGGCATTAAGCCGTCAGGCCTTTGAACCGCTGCGTATCCAGCGTCTGGGCCAGTCTCGGCATTATCTTGGGCCGCTCAATGGTCCGGAACTGTTGGTCATGATGCCGGAGGCGAAAGCGATAGGCTCGGTGGCGATGTCGATGCTCGGGCAAGATGGATCCCTGGGCGTGATGCTGTTCAGCAGCCGTGACGTTAATCATTACCAGCAGGGGCAAGGTACGCAATTACTGCAGGAAATCTCGCTGATGTTGCCGGAACTGCTGGAGCGCTGGATTGAACGCGTATGACAGATTCACCCCTTTCTCAGGATGTGGCGCGCTTTTTGCGCTATCTGGGCGTTGAGCGTCAGCTTAGCCCGATCACATTGCTTAATTATCAGCGTCAGCTTGATGCCATCATTGCGTTAGCCGGAGAAACCGGTCTGCAAAGCTGGCAACAATGTGACGCTGCGATGGTACGCAGTTTTGCCGTACGCAGCCGTCGTAAAGGGCTGGGGCCGGCGAGTCTGGCGCTGCGCCTCTCCGCGTTGCGCAGTTTCTTCGACTGGCTGGTTAATCAGGGCGAACTGAAAGCCAATCCGGCAAAAAGCGTTTCCGCGCCGAAAGCACCGCGTCATCTGCCAAAAAATATCGATGTCGACGACGTTAATCGTCTGCTGGATATCGATCTCAACGACCCTCTTGCCGTGCGTGATCGGGCAATGCTGGAAGTAATGTACGGCGCGGGGCTGCGTTTATCTGAACTGGTTGGGCTGGATATTAAACATCTCGATCTCGACACCGGCGAAGTGTGGGTGATGGGCAAAGGCAGTAAAGAGCGGCGTCTGCCAATTGGCCGCAATGCGGTGGCGTGGATTGAGCATTGGCTGGATCTGCGCGGGCTATTTGGCAGCGATGACGATGCGCTATTTTTGTCAAAACTGGGCAAACGTATCTCGGCGCGCAACGTGCAGAAACGCTTTGCGGAATGGGGTATCAAGCAGGGGCTGAACAGCCACGTACATCCCCACAAATTACGCCACTCCTTTGCGACGCATATGCTGGAGTCGAGCGGCGATCTGCGCGGAGTGCAGGAGTTATTGGGTCATGCCAATCTCTCCACGACTCAAATCTATACCCATCTTGATTTTCAACACCTGGCTTCAGTGTACGATGCGGCGCATCCGCGCGCCAAACGGGGGAAATAATGCGTTTTTACCGGCCTTTGGGGCGCATATCTGCGCTCACCTTTGACCTTGATGACACCCTTTACGATAACCGTCCCGTTATCACTCGCACCGAGCAGGAAGCGCTCGCGTTTGTACAGAATTACCATCCGGCGTTGAATTCGCTGCAAAATAGCGACCTACAGCGCCTACGTCAGGCCGTTCGCGACGCCGAGCCGGAAATCTACCACGATGTTACCCAATGGCGTCACCGTGCCGTAGAGCGCGCTATGCTGGAGGCGGGGTTGTCAGAGGCAGAAGCCAAAATGGGGGCGAATGCGGCGATGATGAATTTTGCCAAATGGCGTAGCCGTATTGATGTCCCGCAGTCAACGCATGATACGTTGAAGGCGCTGGCCCGCAAATGGCCGCTGGTGGCGATCACCAACGGTAATGCGCAGCCGGAACTGTTTGGCCTGGGCGATTATTTTGAGTTTGTGCTGCGCGCCGGTCCCGACGGGCGCTCAAAGCCGTTCAGCGACATGTACGCGCTGGCGGCGGAAAAACTGAAAATGCCCGTAGGGGAGATCCTGCACGTGGGCGACGACCTGACGACTGACGTGGCGGGAGCCATCCGTTGCGGTATGCAGGCCTGCTGGATCAAACCGGAAAATGCCGACCTGATGCAAACCGCAGACAGCCGTTTGCTGCCGCATATCGAAATTTCACAGTTGGCATCTCTGACCTCGCTGATATAATCACCAGCAGAACTCTGTATATATACCCAGCTTTTTGGCGGATGGCGCTACGCTTTTCCGCCTTACCTACTTTTACGCGGCGGTGCCAATGGACGTTTCTTACCTGCTCGACAGCCTTAATGATAAACAGCGTGAAGCGGTGGCCGCGCCACGCAGCAACATGCTGGTTCTGGCAGGCGCGGGGAGTGGTAAAACGCGCGTGCTGGTGCACCGTATCGCCTGGTTACTGACGGTTGAGAACAACTCGCCGTACTCCATTATGGCGGTGACTTTTACCAACAAAGCGGCGGCGGAAATGCGCCACCGTATTGGTCAGATCATGGGAACCAGCCAGGGCGGTATGTGGGTGGGTACATTCCACGGTCTGGCGCACCGTCTGCTGCGCGCGCACCATATGGATGCAAACTTGCCGCAGGATTTCCAGATCCTCGACAGCGAAGACCAACTGCGTTTGCTTAAGCGTCTGATCAAGGCGATGAACCTTGATGAGAAGCAGTGGCCGCCGCGTCAGGCGATGTGGTTCATCAATAGCCAGAAAGACGAAGGTCTGCGTCCGCATCATCTGCAAAGCTACGGTAACCCGGTTGAGCAAACCTGGCAGAAAGTGTATCAGGCTTACCAGGAAGCGTGTGACCGCGCGGGGCTGGTGGATTTCGCCGAGCTGCTGCTGCGCGCTCATGAACTGTGGCTTAACAAGCCGCATATCCTGCAGCACTACCGCGAACGCTTTACCAATATCCTGGTGGACGAATTCCAGGATACCAACAACATTCAGTACGCGTGGATCCGCCTGCTGGCGGGCGATACCGGCAAAGTGATGATCGTGGGTGATGACGATCAGTCGATCTACGGCTGGCGCGGAGCGCAGGTGGAAAACATCCAGCGCTTCCTCACGGATTTCCCGGGCGCAGAAACCATTCGTCTGGAGCAGAACTACCGTTCGACCAACAACATCCTCAGCGCGGCTAACGCCCTGATTGAAAACAATAATGGGCGTCTGGGTAAAAAGCTGTGGACTGATGGCGTTGATGGCGAACCGATCTCGCTTTACTGCGCGTTCAACGAACTCGATGAAGCGCGCTTTGTGGTCAATCGTATCAAAACCTGGCAGGACAACGGCGGTGCGCTGGAACAATGCGCCATTCTGTATCGCAGCAACGCCCAGTCGCGCGTACTGGAAGAGGCGCTGTTACAAGCCAGCATGCCGTATCGGATCTATGGCGGGATGCGCTTCTTCGAACGCCAGGAAATCAAAGATGCGCTCTCTTACCTGCGCCTGATCGCTAATCGCAATGACGACGCCGCGTTTGAACGCGTGGTGAATACGCCAACCCGCGGGATTGGCGATCGTACTTTAGATGTGGTGCGTCAGACCTCTCGTGACCGTCAGCTAACGCTGTGGCAGGCCTGTCGTGAGCTGCTGCAGGAAAAAGCTCTCGCGGGTCGTGCTGCCAGCGCCTTACAGCGCTTTATGGAGCTGATTGACGCACTGGCCCAGGAGACCGCGGATATGCCGCTGCACGTGCAGACTGACCGGGTGATTAAAGACTCCGGCCTGCGCATGATGTACGAGCAGGAAAAAGGCGAGAAGGGCCAGACGCGTATCGAAAACTTAGACGAATTGGTGACGGCAACGCGCCAGTTCAGCTACAACGAAGAAGACGAAGACTTAATGCCGCTGCAGGCGTTCCTGTCTCACGCCGCGCTGGAAGCAGGTGAAGGGCAAGCGGATACCTGGCAGGACGCGGTACAGCTGATGACGCTGCACTCGGCGAAAGGTCTGGAATTCCCGCAGGTGTTTATCGTGGGGATGGAAGAAGGCATGTTCCCCAGCCAAATGTCGCTGGACGAAGGTGGTCGCCTCGAAGAAGAGCGCCGCCTGGCTTACGTCGGCGTGACCCGCGCGATGCAAAAGCTGACGCTGACCTACGCCGAAACGCGTCGTCTGTACGGCAAAGAGGTTTACCATCGTCCGTCGCGCTTTATCGGCGAACTGCCGGAAGCGTGCGTTGAAGAGGTTCGCCTGCGCGCCACGGTCAGCCGTCCGGTGAGCCATCAGCGGATGGGCACGCCAATGGCGGAAAACGATACCGGCTACAAGCTCGGTCAGCGCGTGCGCCATGCTAAATTTGGCGAGGGCACCATCGTCAACCTGGAAGGAAGCGGCGAGCACAGTCGTTTGCAGGTCGCGTTCCAGGGGCAGGGGATCAAATGGCTGGTAGCGGCCTACGCCAGACTGGAAACGGTTTAATCGGTTCGGCTTTGCCGGATAAGGCCAAGCCGACATCCGGCAACCTGTCGGTTAATATTCTGAAATCATAGATAAATAATTCCCCTCTGCTAACCTTTCTGTATAAGGGGAAATTATTACTTTTTCGCCATCCGTTGCGTGTTGACGTCAAAATTTTGCTGGCGTAACATGCGCGCACGATTACGCTAAGAGGACATTCGCCTTGGACACACCCAGTAGATACTGGCTCATTATCCTGTCATCCAGGATCAACTCCTAAGGCTATCCCTTTTTGCTGATAGCCTTCGCGGTTGTCAGCGACCTTCTGTTTTTTTCCCGTCGCGCTGAGTCAGGCTGTTTAATGGTCTGAAACCCAATTTGTTTCTGTGTGCCCTCCGAACTGTCCGATAATTTTTTGCATTGGGAGTCCCGGTCATGCTGAGCGCATTTCAACTGGAAAACAATCGTTTAACTCGCCTTGAGGCAGACGAGATCGAGCACCTGGCCAGTTCGGTTTGGGTCGATTTAGTCGAGCCGGATGACGAAGAACGAAACCGTGTGCAAAAGGACTTGGGCCAGAATCTGGCTACGCGCCCTGAACTGGAAGACATCGAAGCATCCGCACGTTTTTTTGAAGACGAAGACGGTCTGCACATTCACTCCTTCTTCTTTTATGAAGATGCCGACGATCACGCGGGTAACTCAACCGTCGCATTTACCATTCGCGAAGGCCGCCTGTTTACCCTGCGCGAGCGCGAACTGCCGGCTTTCCGCCTGTACCGCATGCGTGCGCGTAATCAGGCGATGGTGGATGGCAACGCCTACGAGCTGCTGCTTGACCTGTTCGAAACCAAAATTGAACAGTTGGCGGATGAGATCGAAAACATTTACAGCGACCTGGAAAAACTCAGCCGTGTGATCATGGAAGGGCGTCAGGGCGATGAATATGACGAAGCGCTGTCGACGCTGGCGGAACTGGAAGATATCGGCTGGAAGGTTCGTCTGTGTCTGATGGATACCCAGCGCGCGCTAAACTTCCTGGTGCGTAAAGCGCGTTTGCCGGGCAGTCAGCTGGAGCAGGCGCGTGAGATCCTGCGCGATATCGAATCCCTGCTGCCGCACAATGAATCGCTGTTCCAGAAGGTTAACTTCCTGATGCAGGCGGCGATGGGCTTTATCAATATCGAGCAGAACCGCATCATCAAGATCTTCTCGGTGGTCTCTGTGGTGTTCCTGCCGCCGACGTTGGTGGCTTCCAGCTACGGGATGAACTTTGAATTCATGCCGGAACTGCACTGGAGCTTCGGTTATCCAGGAGCGATTGTCTTTATGATGCTCGCGGGTCTGGCGCCGTATCTGTACTTTAAGCGCAAGAACTGGCTGTAATGGCTGTGACTTATCCGACCTACGGAGATGTGCTTTTGTAGGCCGGATAAGCGAAGCGCCATCCGGCAATCTTCTAGCTTCGACGAACCCGTCGTTGCGTATAAATCGCATCCATCACGAAAATCGCCAGCGCTACCCAGATAAACGCAAACGTGACCATTTTATCCGCTCCCGGAACTTCACCGTAAAAGGTGACTGCCAGCAGGAACATCAACGTAGGTCCGATATACTGGAAGAAACCCAGCGTTGAAAGACGCAGACGGGTTGCCGCGCCGGTAAAGCACAGCAGCGGAATGGTGGTCACGACGCCCGCAGCAATCAGCAGCAGGTTAAGCGACATAGGGTTTTGTCCCATATGGCTGGTTGAGCTGTCCGCTATGCCAAACAGATAGATGGCCGCAACGGGTAAAAGCCACAGGGTTTCGATCAGCATGCCAGTTTGTGCTTCGACGGCAATCTTCTTGCGCACCAGGCCATAGAAGGCAAAGCTGAACGCGAGTCCCAGCGCGATTATTGGCAGCGATCCAAAGGTCCACAGCTGCACCAGTACACCGCAGGCGGCTAACAGTACCGCCAGCCACTGCATGCGACGAAAGCGCTCGCCGAGGAATAACATTCCCAGCACAATATTCACCAGCGGGTTGATAAAATAACCCAGGCTGGCTTCCAGCATATGGTGATTATTGACCGCCCAAATGAACAGCAGCCAGTTTCCGCCGATGAGCACGGCAGAGAGCGCCAGCAGGAAAATCTTCTTTGGCGTTTGTAGTAGCGTTTTGACGCCCGACCACTGGCGACTGATGCTCATCAGTACCACCATAAAGAAAAACGACCAGATGACGCGGTGCGTCAGGATCTCATCTGCCGGGACATAGTAAATCAGCTTGAAGTAGGCAGGAGCGATACCCCAAATAAAATAAGCAGCAAGAGCGAGTAACACGCCCTGCCGCGTTTGTTTAGCATCCATCGGGAAAACTCATTGCAGAAATGTAACAGCAGTTTACCTTTTTTTGGACACTTACCCCACCATATAAGTGGCGGTTGCGCTGGCAATATAAAGTTGTTCTTCGTTATGCAATTCCACGCGCGCAACGGCGACTTTATTACCCGCCCGCAGCAGGCTACTGGTGGCGGTAAAGCGATTCCCTCTTCCCGGACGCAGGTAATCAACGCGTAAATCGATTGTCCCCATACGTGACATCCGCTGACGCAGCTCATCCTCGCTGATCGTTTCATGGCGGGTCAGCGTACTCCCAACGCACACCAGCCCAGCAGCGACGTCCAGCGCCGAGGCGATCACGCCGCCATGCAGAATGCTTTGCGCCCAGTTGCCGACCATCATCGGTTGATTATTAAAGGCTAATTGAGCAAATTCTTTCTCATAGCGTTCAAGCTCCAGTCCCAGCGCCCGATTAAACGGCATATGATAGACAAACATTTCACCCACTAACTTCAGCGCTTCCTCAGCAGTAAGTACGGCAGACATACGATCCCTACACCTCAATGGTTAATGAAATGTTGATGTTATGCTTATTATTTGTTGTTTTCTACTTTAAGACCGGATGACTAACGAGGAAATCGCTAAGTATGTATACCCGTCATACTTCAAGTTGCATGTGCGTTGGCAGCGTCTGCTCACCCCAGTCACTTACTTTAGTAAGCTCCTGGGGTTTACAGACTTGCCGCCTTCCTGCAATTTGAATTATTTAGGGTATAGAATGCTTGCCAGATAATTATACAATTCATCAATATTTTGGTTCAGGAGAACATTACCGATGCGGGCGATTCTGGGATGGTTACTACCAGCAGTCATGCTGCCGTTGACCGCTTATGCGCAGGAAGCGACAGTGAAAGAGATTCATGATGCACCGGCGGTTCGCGGCAGTATTATCGCTAACATGCTGCAGGAACATGACAATCCTTTCACGCTTTACCCTTATGACACCAACTATCTCATCTACACCAATACCAGCGACATGAACAAAGAGGCGATCAGCAGCTATAGCTGGTCCGAAAATGCGCGCAAAGATGAGGTTAAGTTTCAGCTAAGCCTGGCGTTTCCGCTCTGGCGTGGGATATTAGGGCCGAATTCGGTACTCGGCGGCTCCTATACCCAAAAGTCATGGTGGCAGCTTTCGAACAGTGAAGAGTCCTCACCGTTTCGCGAGACCAACTATGAACCGCAATTGTTCCTTGGTTTTGCCACAGACTATCGCTTTGCCGGTTGGACGCTCCGTGATATCGAAATGGGTTATAACCATGACTCCAACGGCCGTTCCGATCCTACTTCGCGTAGCTGGAACCGTCTTTACACCCGACTGATGGCTGAAAATGGTAACTGGCTGGTGGAAGTTAAGCCGTGGTACGTTATTGGCAGCACCGACGATAACCCTGATATCACCAAATATATGGGCTACTATCAGTTGAAAATGGGCTATCACCTGGGTGACGCGGTCATCAGTGTGAAAGGCCAGTACAACTGGAATACCGGCTATGGCGGCGCAGAGCTTGGTGCCAGCTATCCTATTACGAAACATGTGCGTCTTTACACCCAGGTGTACAGCGGTTACGGCGAATCGCTGATTGACTACAACTTCAATCAGACTCGTGTTGGCGTGGGTGTGATGCTCAACGATATCTTCTGACAGATATTGAGAGTATTTTAATCATTGCAGTTTCTCTCTCAGGCGCTGAAAATAGCGCCTGTTTTTATTTCAGGCTAATGGGGTTAATGTGGCGCAGGCGGAAGTGTTGAATCTGGAAATGGGCGCTAAACAGGTTTTGCAGGAAACCTTTGGCTACCAACAGTTTCGCCCCGGTCAGGAAGAAATCATTGATACCGTGATCTCTGGTCGCGACTGTCTGGTCGTTATGCCGACCGGTGGCGGTAAATCCCTGTGCTATCAAATTCCCGCATTATTGCTTAACGGGCTCACCGTTGTTGTTTCTCCGCTGATTTCCCTGATGAAAGATCAGGTCGATCAACTGCTGGCCAACGGCGTGGCGGCTGCATGTCTGAACTCCACCCAAAGTCGTGAGCAGCAGCTTGAGATCATGGCAGGTTGTCGCAGCGGGCAGATTCGCTTGTTGTACATTGCGCCAGAACGTCTGATGCTGGATAACTTCCTTGAAAATCTGGCGCACTGGAATCCGGTATTGCTGGCCGTTGATGAAGCGCACTGTATCTCGCAGTGGGGGCATGATTTCCGCCCGGAATACGCCGCGCTGGGACAGTTGCGCCAGCGTTTCCCGAGCCTGCCGTTTGTGGCGCTGACCGCAACGGCGGATGAAACCACCCGGCTGGATATTGTGCGTCTGCTGGGGCTCAACGATCCGTTAATTCAGATCAGCAGCTTTGACCGCCCGAATATTCGCTACATGCTGATGGAGAAATTTAAGCCGCTCGATCAGCTGATGCGCTACGTGCAAGAGCAGCGCGGTAAGTCTGGAATTATCTACTGCAACAGCCGCGCCAAAGTTGAAGATACCGCCGCGCGTTTGCAAAGCCGGGGTATCAGCGCCGGGGCTTATCATGCCGGGCTGGAAAACGCCGTACGCGCTGAAGTGCAGGAGAAATTCCAGCGCGATGACCTGCAAATCGTGGTAGCGACCGTGGCGTTCGGTATGGGAATCAACAAACCTAACGTACGCTTCGTGGTGCATTTCGATATTCCACGCAATATCGAATCCTATTACCAGGAAACAGGCCGTGCCGGACGTGACGGCCTGCCGGCGGAAGCGATGCTGTTTTACGATCCGGCGGATATGGCATGGCTGCGCCGTTGTCTTGAAGAAAAACCCACAGGACAGCTGCTGGATATCGAACGGCACAAGCTCAATGCGATGGGGGCATTTGCCGAGGCGCAAACCTGTCGTCGTCTGGTGCTGCTGAACTATTTTGGCGAAGGGCGGCAGGAACCGTGTGGTAACTGCGACATCTGCCTCGATCCGCCAAAACAGTACGACGGACTTATGGATGCGCGCAAAGCGCTGTCGACTATCTACCGTGTGAATCAACGCTTTGGTATGGGTTACGTCGTGGAGGTTCTGCGCGGAGCGAATAACCAGCGTATTCGCGAACTGGCCCATGACAAGCTGCCGGTCTATGGCATTGGCCGTGAGCAAAGCCATGAACATTGGGTTAGCGTTATTCGCCAGCTTATTCATCTTGGTCTGGTGACGCAGAATATTGCCCATCACTCCGCGTTACAGCTAACTGAAGCCGCGCGCCCGGTGCTGCGTGGTGACGTTGCGCTACAGCTTGCGGTACCGCGTATTGTGGCGCTGAAACCGCGTGCGATGCAGAAATCCTTCGGCGGCAACTATGACCGCAAACTGTTCGCCAAATTGCGTAAGCTGCGTAAAGCCATTGCCGATGAAGAGAATATCCCGCCATACGTGGTGTTCAACGACGCTACGCTGATTGAAATGGCCGAGCAGATGCCAGTTTCAGCGAGCGAAATGCTGAGCGTCAACGGTGTGGGGATGCGTAAACTTGAGCGTTTTGGCAAAGAGTTTATGGCGCTTATTCGTGCGCACGTTGATGGTGACGACGAAGAGTAGTCAGCCGGGCAAAAAAGTGCCAGGATGGTGACTCACTGAACTATTCCCCCGCGAGTCATTTTTATGTTAACGCTATTTTTCACCGTTGCGTTGGTGCATATCGTTGCGCTGATGAGTCCCGGTCCCGATTTTTTCTTTGTTTCTCAAACGGCCGTTAGCCGTTCGCGCAAAGAAGCCATGATGGGCGTGCTGGGTATTACCTGTGGCGTCATGGTCTGGGCTGGCGTGGCGCTGCTTGGCCTGCATCTGATTATCGAAAAAATGGCCTGGTTGCATACCATTATCATGGTGGGCGGCGGTCTGTATCTGTGCTGGATGGGTTACCAGATGCTGCGCGGCGCGTTAAAAAAACAGGACGTAGCGGCCCCTACCCCACAGGTTGAGCTGGCACAGAGCGGACGCAGCTTTTTAAAAGGTTTGTTGACCAACCTCGCCAACCCGAAAGCCATTATCTATTTTGGCTCCGTGTTCTCATTGTTTGTTGGCGATAGCGTAGGAACAGGCGCGCGATGGGGCATTTTCGCGCTGATCATCGTGGAAACGCTGGCGTGGTTCACCGTGGTCGCCAGCCTGTTTGCACTCCCGAAGATGCGTCGCGGCTATCAGCGTCTGGCGAAGTGGATTGATGGCTTTGCCGGCGCGCTGTTCGCAGGCTTCGGTATCCATCTGATTATTTCGCGCTAAGTGATTGGCCCACTCGGTATTGGGTGGGCCCAGTATTTTTATCTGCTTTTAAGCATGCCTTGCCGATGCCAGCAGAGCGCCTATCAGCATAAATAGCGAGCCAAACACTTTGTTGAGCGCCTTCATTTGCTTTGGTCCTTTAATCCAGTCTGCAATGCGCGTGGCCAGCGTCGCGTAACCGATCATCACAATGATATCGACCACGATGGTCGTAACGCCAAGCACCACGTACTGCATCAGCTGTGGTTCCTGCGGCAGGATAAACTGCGGGAACAGAGCGGCAAGAAAAACAATGCTTTTGGGGTTGGTCAGATTAACAAAGACTGCGCGTTTGAACAGGCGGCTGCGCGATTGCGTATTCGCCATGGTATTCAGATCGATAGCGCCCGCCGCGCGCCACTGCTGGATACCCAGCCAAATCAGATAGGCCGCTCCCGCCCACTTCAGCACCTCAAATGCGATCACCGAACGTGAGAATAGCGTTCCCAGTCCTACGCCAACCAGAACGATATGAATGCCCAACCCGGTCTGTAAACCCGCAATCGACGCGCTTGCACCGCGATAGCCGTGACTGATGGCGGTGGTCATGGTGTTGATTGCGCCAGAGCCTGGAGACAAGCTCAAAATAATAGAGGTCAGCAGGTAGGCGAACCACCATTCAAAGGTCATGAGAAACTCCCGGATTGTCTATTTTTATGCCACAATACTCTACTGCCGTTAGGTTGTGCCAGCGACGGCGAAAAAAACGATTTTACTTGGTCAGCGAGGCTGGATACCCGATGTTTCAGCAGCAAAAAGACTGGGAAACAAGAGAAAACGCGTTTGCTGCTTTTTCCATGGGGCCACTGACAGATTTCTGGCGTCAGCGGGAAGAAGCGGAATTTACGGGCGTGGATAATATCCCCGTACATTTTGTTCGTTTTCATGCAGAAAAAAACGATCGCGTCATCGTCGTCTGTCCTGGACGCATTGAAAGCTACGTGAAATACGCTGAACTGGCGTATGACCTGTTTCACTCTGGTTTTGACGTCCTCATTATCGATCACCGTGGGCAGGGCCGTTCCGGGCGTATGCTTTCGGATCCGCATCGTGGTCATGTCGATAACTTTAATGACTATGTCGATGATTTAACCGCCTTCTGGCAGCAGGAAGTGCTACCCGGTCCGTGGAGAAAACGCTATATACTGGCGCATTCTATGGGCGGTGCGATTGCCACATTGTTCCTGCAGCGCCACCCGAATCAGTGTGATGCTATCGCGCTTTGTGCGCCGATGTTTGGTATTGTGATGCGCTTTCCCGACTGGATGGTGCGCCATATTCTGGACTGGGCTGAAGGGCATCCGCGGATCCGCGAAGGCTATGCGATGGGAACCGGGCGCTGGCGGGCGCTGCCATTCGGTATGAATGCGTTAACGCATAGTCGACAGCGCTATCGGCGCAATCTGCGCTTCTATGCGGATGAGCCGCGACTGCGCGTTGGCGGCCCCACCTACCACTGGGTTCGTGAAGGTATTCTGGCAGGCGAACAGGTTCTGGCCGGAGCAGGAGACGACGCGACGCCGACGCTGCTGATTCAGGCTGAAGAAGAGCGGGTGGTAGATAACCGCATGCACGATCGTTTTTGTGAACTCCGCGCCGCAGCAGGCCATCCTGTAGAAGGGGGTCAGCCGCTTGTCATCAAAGGCGCGTACCATGAGATCCTTTTTGAAAAGGACGCAATGCGCTCAGTCGCGCTTAACGCTATTGTCGAATTCTTCGACAAGCATAACTCATCCAGCGGAACCCGCTTTGCCTAGAGGTTGAATTTTCTTATGTATCAGGTTGTTGCGTCTGATTTAGACGGTACGCTGCTTTCTCCCGACCATACTTTGTCCCCTTATGCCAAAGAGACGCTGAAGTTATTGACCGCTCGCGGCGTTAACTTCGTGTTTGCGACAGGCCGTCATCATGTTGATGTGGGGCAAATTCGCGATAACCTCGGCATTAAAACCTACATGATCACGTCTAACGGCGCGCGCGTGCATGATTCTGACGGGAATCTGGTGTTTTCGCATAATCTGGATCGCGATATTGCCAGCGACCTGTTTGGCGTAGTGAATGCAAATCCGGACATCGTGACCAACGTTTATCGCGATGATGAGTGGTTTATGAACCGCCACCGTCCGGACGAAATGCGCTTTTTTAAAGAAGCGGTGTTTAACTATTCCCTGTTTGAACCTGCGTTACTGGAGCCTGAAGGCGTCAGCAAAGTGTTCTTCACCACCGATTCTCACGAAAGGCTGCTGCCGCTGGAGCAGGCGATTAACGCCCGCTGGGGCGATCGCGTCAACGTCAGCTTTTCTACGCTTACCTGTCTGGAAGTCATGGCTGGCGGCGTATCGAAAGGTCATGCGCTGGAAGCGGTAGCGAAAGCGATGGGCTACAGCCTGAAAGACTGCATCGCTTTTGGCGATGGGATGAACGACGCGGAAATGCTCTCCATGGCAGGTAAAGGCTGCATCATGGGCAATGCCCACCAGCGCCTGAAGGATCTGCACCCGGAACTGGAAGTCATTGGTCTTAATGCCGACGATGCCGTCCCGCACTATCTGCGTGAGCTGTTTTTGCAATAATTTTGTTGTTCGTTAGTTGACCAGTCGTCAACTAAAAACTTCGCTACAATGGGTGTACCTTCTGTTAAGAGACATCCATTGTGGCGTTACTCATCATTACCACAATTCTGTGGGCCTTTTCCTTTAGCCTGTTTGGCGAGTACCTTGCCGGTCATGTCGATAGCTATTTTGCGGTGCTGGTGCGTGTTGGGCTGGCGGCGCTGGTGTTCCTGCCGTTTCTACGTACCCGTGGGCACAGCGTAAAAACGATCGCGTTGTATATGCTGGTGGGGGCCATGCAGCTTGGTATCATGTACATGCTGAGTTTTCACGCCTATCTGTACCTGACGGTTTCAGAACTGCTGCTCTTTACCGTGCTGACGCCGCTCTACATTACGCTGATTTACGATCTGATGAGTGGACGTCGTCTGCGCTGGAGCTATGCCTTCAGTGCGTTGCTGGCGGTGATTGGCGCAGGGATCATTCGTTACGATCAGGTGACCAGTCACTTCTGGACCGGCCTGCTGCTGGTGCAGTTGTCCAATATCAGCTTTGCCATTGGTATGGTGGGCTATAAACGTCTGATGGAAACGCGGCCAATGCCGCAGCACAACGCCTTTGCCTGGTTTTATATGGGCGCCTTTATGGTGGCAGTAGTTGCCTGGTTCATGCTGGGTAATGCGCAGAAAATGCCTGCAACTACGCTACAGTGGGGAATTCTGGTATTTCTTGGCGTGGCGGCGTCCGGCATTGGTTACTTTATGTGGAACTATGGCGCGACCCAGGTGGATGCGGGTACGCTGGGTATCATGAACAATATGCATGTGCCGGCCGGGCTGTTGGTTAATCTGGCTATCTGGCATCAACAGCCTCACTGGCCAAGCTTCATCATTGGGGCGGCTGTGATAGTGGCCTCACTGTGGGTACATCGAAAGTGGGTCGTTCCGCACTCCGTACAAACGGCAGGTGATCGCAGGCGTGATTCCGCGCTGAGCGAATAAACGCTTCTGTGACCGGCTGTCGCTGCTCGCCATCACGTACGGCGGCGTACAGTCGGCTCCACAATCCATCGCCCAGAGTTTTAGTCACCACCAGACCCTGGCGTTCAAAACTCTCCACCACCCAGTGTGGTAAAGCCGCAATACCCATTCTGGCTGCAACCATCTGAATCAGCAGCAGGGTGTTATCCACGCTCTTTAGCGAAGGACTCACGCCCGCAGGCTGCAGGAAGTGTCGCCAGACATCCAGTCGACTCCGTTGCACCGGGTAAATAAGCAGCGTCTCGCTGGCTAAATCCTCCGGCGTAATTTGCGTTTTGTTGGCCAGCGGATGGTCAGGCGCCAATATCAGACGGACTTCAAAATCGAACATCGGCGAGTAGTGCAATCCGCTGCGCGGCAGGATGTCGGAGGTTAACACCAGATCCAGCTCGTCCTGCTGTAGCGCCGGTTGCGGATCGAACGTTACGCCGGATTTAAAGTCCATCTCCACCTGCGGCCAGTTGGCACGAAAATTCTCCAGCGCGGGCGTCAGCCACTGGATACAGCTGTGGCATTCAATCGCGATTCGCAGCCGGGTTTGCTGTGGTTCGTTGCAAGCCTGCAGCGCACGACCAATTTGCGGCAACACCTGATTAGCTAACTGCAGCAGGATTTCCCCCTGCGGCGTAAAGCGCAGAGGCTGGCTTTTACGGATAAAAAGTCGAAAGCCAAGGCGCTGCTCCAGATCGCTGAACTGGTGAGAAAGGGCGGATTGGGTCTGATGCAACGTTGCCGCTGCGGCTGCCAGAGAACCACTATTCCGCAACGCCTGTAGCGTTTTCAGGTGTTTAATCTCGATCATGAAAGTCCTTCACTTCGGCATGAACAAATTGCGCTTGAGGAATATACAGTAACCGCCAATTATGGATGTGTAAACATCTGGACGGCTAAAATCCTTCGTCTTTTAAATTTATGGTGCGTTGGCTTCGTTTCCCCACCCCAGTCACTTACTTCAGTAAGCTCCTGGGGATGAGTAAACTTGCCGCCTTCCCTAAATTCAAAATCCATAGGATTTACATATAATTAGAGGAAGAAAAATGACAATATTGAATCACACCCTCGGTTTCCCTCGCGTTGGCCTGCGTCGCGAGTTGAAGAAAGCGCAAGAAAGCTACTGGGCGGGAAATTCCTCCCGTGAAGATTTGCTGACAGTTGGCCGCGAGCTGCGTGCCCGCCACTGGGAGCAGCAAAAGCAGGCGGGGGTTGACCTGCTGCCGGTGGGCGATTTTGCCTGGTACGATCACGTCCTGACCACCAGTCTGTTGCTCGGCAACGTTCCGGCTCGTCATCAAAATAAAGATGGCTCTGTCGATATCGACACCTTATTCCGCATTGGCCGTGGCCGCGCACCAACGGGTGAACCCGCGGCGGCGGCAGAAATGACCAAATGGTTTAACACCAACTATCACTACATGGTGCCCGAGTTCACCAAAGGTCAGCAGTTCAAACTGACCTGGACCCAACTGCTGGATGAAGTGGACGAAGCGCTGGCGCTCGGTCACAAGGTGAAGCCTGTGCTGTTGGGACCGGTAACTTATCTGTGGCTGGGGAAAGTGAAGGGCGAACAGTTTGACCGCCTGAGCCTGTTGAACGATATTCTGCCGGTTTACCAGCAGGTGCTGGCTGAGTTGGCGAAACGCGGTATTGAGTGGGTGCAGATTGATGAACCTGCGCTGGTACTGGAGCTGCCGCAAGCGTGGCTGGATGCTTTTAAACCGGCTTATGACGCCCTGCAAGGCCAGGTGAAGCTGCTACTGACCACCTACTTCGAAGGCGTAACGCCAAACCTGGATACCATTGCCGCGCTGCCGGTGCAGGGGCTGCACGTTGACTTCGTGCACGGCAAAGATGATGTCGCCGAGCTGCATAAACGTCTGCCTGCCGACTGGCTGCTGTCAGCGGGTCTGGTGAACGGTCGCAACGTCTGGCGCGCCGATCTCAGCGAAAAATATGCGCAAATTAAAGATATCGTCGGGAAACGTGACCTGTGGGTGGCTTCCTCCTGCTCTCTGCTGCATAGCCCAATCGATCTCAGCGTGGAAACCCGCCTTGATGCAGAAGTGAAGAGCTGGTTTGCCTTCGCGCTGCAAAAATGTGGCGAGCTGGCGCTGCTGCGCGATGCGTTGAACAGCGGCGATACGGCGGCAATTGTGGAATGGAGCGCACCGATCCAGGCGCGTCGTCACTCTACCCGCGTGCACAACGCCGCAGTGGAAAAACGTCTGGCGGCGATCACCGCCCAGGACAGCCAGCGCGCCAACGCTTATCAAGTTCGCGCCGAGGCACAGCGTGCCCGTTTTAATCTGCCGGCATGGCCGACCACGACTATCGGCTCATTCCCGCAAACCACCGAAATTCGTGGTCTGCGTCTGGACTTCAAAAAGGGCAACCTGGATGCCGGTAACTACCGCACCGGTATCGCAGAACATATCAAACAAGCGATCGTTGAACAGGAACGTCTGGGGCTCGATGTGCTGGTGCACGGTGAAGCCGAGCGTAACGACATGGTCGAGTACTTTGGCGAACACCTTGACGGTTTCGTCTTTACCCAAAATGGTTGGGTGCAGAGCTACGGCTCTCGCTGCGTGAAGCCGCCGGTGGTGATTGGCGATGTCAGCCGCCCGGAAGCGATCACCGTTGAGTGGGCGAAGTATGCCCAGTCGCTGACCGACAAACCGGTAAAAGGCATGCTGACGGGGCCGGTGACCATTCTCTGCTGGTCATTCCCGCGTGAAGACGTGACGCGTGAAACCATCGCTAAGCAGATTGCGCTGGCGCTGCGTGACGAGGTAGCGGATTTGGAAGCGGCGGGTATTGGCATCATCCAGATTGATGAACCGGCGCTGCGCGAAGGTCTGCCGCTGCGCCGCAGCGACTGGGCAGCGTATCTGGAGTGGGGCGTGGAAGCCTTCCGCATTAACGCGGCGGTGGCGAAGGATGAAACCCAGATCCACACCCACATGTGTTATTGCGAGTTCAATGACATCATGGATTCCATTGCGGCGCTGGACGCGGACGTGATCACCATTGAGACGTCACGCTCTGATATGGAACTGCTGGAATCGTTTGAAGAGTTCGACTATCCGAACGAAATCGGGCCGGGCGTATACGATATTCACTCGCCGAACGTCCCGAGCGTGGAGTGGATTGAAGCCCTGCTGAAGAAAGCCGAGCAGCGTATTCCGGCTGAGCGTCTGTGGGTGAACCCGGATTGCGGCCTGAAAACGCGCGGCTGGCCGGAAACGCGGGCGGCGCTGGCTAACATGGTCAAAGCAGCGCAGAATCTGCGTCAGGCGTAATTCGGTGCCCGGGAAGCGCTGGCGCTTGCCCGGGTTATTGGAAATCGCAACAGTTGTAGGCCCGGTAAGGTGTTACTGCCACCGGGCAATTAACGTTTATTTCTTCCCGCCGTATTGCGCGAACCACTCCAGCATCCTCTGCCAGCCGTCTTTCGCGGACTCTTCGTGATAGCTCGGGCGATAATCGGCGTTAAAAGCATGTCCGGCATCGGGATACACTACGATTTCCGCTTTTGCATTGGCGGCGCGCAGCGCCTGACGCATTGTTTCAACGGTATCTTGCGGAATACTGGTGTCCTGGCCGCCATACAGTCCCAGAACGGGGGCGTTAAGATCGGTCGCGATATCAACGGGATGTTTCGGCGAGTTGAGGGTTTTATCACCTACCAGCTTGCCGTACCACGCCACCGCCGCTTTTAACTGCGGATTATGTGCGGCATACAGCCAGGTGATGCGTCCACCCCAGCAGAATCCGGTGATCATCAACTGGTGGGCATCTCCTCCATTTCGCGATGCCCAACTGGCGACATGATCCAAATCGGCCAATACCTGAGAGTCAGGCACTTTGGCGACAAGACCGCTGAGTAGCGTAGGGATATCGGCAAAGTCATTGGGATCGCCTTCGCGAAAATAGAGTTCTGGTGCGATAGCCAGATACCCTTCCAGAGCCAGACGGCGGCAAACGTCACGAATGTGTTCATGAATGCCAAAAATTTCCTGCACGACAATAACCACGGGCAGGGGGCCATCGGTCTGTTTTGGTCGTGCGTGATACGCTGGCATATCATCGCCTTGTGACGGTATGGACGTTACCCCGGCGATAATTGCGTTATCCGGAGTGTGGACCGTGGTAGACGTCGGTGGAGATACAGCAGGTGCAAAGCCAGATTGTCGTGTTGTCATGGTATTCTCCGTACCCTTAAATATTCAGCCAAAAAGCGCATTGTTAACTATAGACACATGCAACGAACCACATTGCCTTAAACGGTCTATCTTTTGTGCAAGGCTTCCTTACATCGCATCATTTATGTGATATGCGTCACTATTATATGGTAATTGAATGCAATTGATTTACATCATAGTGATGGCTGTCACGAAAATATGTTTATGCCTTCGGTAAAGTGTGTTTTTGCTTCTTCTGACAAAACCGATTCACAGAGGAGTTTTTATGTCTAAGTCTGATGTTTTTCATCTCGGCCTCACTAAGAACGATTTACAAGGGGCTACGCTTGCTATCGTCCCTGGCGACCCGGAGCGTGTGGAAAAGATCGCCGCGCTGATGGATAAGCCGGTTAAACTGGCATCTCATCGCGAGTTCACTACCTGGCGTGCTGAGCTGGATGGTAAAGCCGTGATCGTGTGCTCTACCGGTATCGGCGGCCCGTCCACCTCTATTGCCGTAGAAGAACTGGCACAACTGGGCATTCGTACCTTCCTGCGTATCGGTACGACTGGCGCTATCCAGCCGCATATCAACGTGGGTGATGTACTGGTTACCACTGCATCTGTTCGTCTGGACGGTGCAAGCCTGCATTTCGCGCCAATGGAATTCCCGGCCGTTGCGGACTTCGAGTGCACCACCGCGCTAGTGGAAGCAGCGAAATCTATCGGCGCTACCACTCACGTGGGCGTTACCGCGTCTTCTGACACCTTCTATCCGGGACAGGAGCGTTATGACACCTTCTCTGGTCGCGTCGTGAGCCGTTTCAAAGGCTCAATGGAAGAGTGGCAGTCTATGGGCGTCATGAACTACGAAATGGAATCTGCGACGTTGCTGACCATGTGCGCAAGCCAGGGTCTGCGTGCCGGTATGGTTGCGGGTGTTATCGTGAACCGTACTCAGCAAGAGATCCCTAATGCGGAAACGATGAAACAAACGGAAAGCCACGCGGTGAAAATCGTGGTGGAAGCCGCGCGTCGTTTACTGTAATTCTCCCGTCTATTCAAAAAGGCCGACGCGTTCGGCCTTTTTATTTTGCGTAGTGCCTCGCAGGAAATTCCTTTTAAACTGGACGTTTATACAGCACAATTCTATTTTGTGCGGGTAAGCCGTTGCTGTAAGGGGAGCGTTGTGGATATTTCAATTATGATGAGTGCCGTGCTGGCGTTAGCCGCAGGGTTGTTGGTGGGATGGCTCGCAACAAAAGCGCACGCCGACAGGATCCGTGCCGACCTCATCGAAGAGCGACGTGAAATAGATATTGCGCTAAGCGCCGCCCGCCAGCAGCTTTCTCAGGAAGCTCACTGGCGTGATGAGTGCGAACTCCTCAATAACGAATTGCGCAGCCTGCACAGCATCAACACCTCTCTCGAAGCCGATCTCCGTGAAGTCACCACCCGGCTGGAAGCGACGCAGCAGCATGCGGAAGATAAAATCCGCCAGATGATCAACAGCGAACAGCGGCTGAGCGAACAGTTTGAAAATCTGGCGAACCGTATTTTTGAGCACAGTAACCGTCGCGTAGATGAGCAAAACCGGCAAAGTCTGAACAGCCTGCTGGCACCGCTTCGCGAACAACTGGACGGTTTTCGACGTCAGGTTCAGGATAGCTTTGGTAAAGAGGCGCAGGAGCGCCATACCCTGGCGCACGAAATTCGTAATCTACAGCAACTGAACGCGCAGATGGCGCAGGAAGCGGTAAACCTGACGCGGGCATTAAAAGGCGATAACAAAACGCAGGGCAACTGGGGTGAGGTCGTACTCACGCGGGTGCTTGAGGCTTCTGGTCTGCGCGAAGGCTATGAATACGAAACCCAGGTCAGTATCGAGAACGACGCCCGTTCGCGGATGCAGCCTGATGTCATCGTCCGGCTGCCGCAGGGTAAAGATGTGGTGATCGATGCGAAAATGACGCTGGTCGCCTATGAACGCTATTTTAACGCTGAAGATGAATACACCCGCGAGAGCGCGTTGCAGGAGCACATTGCCTCGGTGCGAAACCATATTCGTTTGCTGGGGCGCAAAGACTATCAGCAGCTCCCGGGGCTGCGCACGCTTGACTATGTGCTGATGTTTATCCCCGTTGAGCCTGCTTTTTTACTGGCCCTCGACAGACAGCCCGAACTGATTACCGAAGCGCTTAGAAATAACATTATGCTGGTGAGCCCTACCACGCTGTTGGTGGCGTTGCGCACGATCGCCAACCTGTGGCGCTACGAGCATCAGAGTCGTAATGCGCAACAAATTGCCGATCGGGCCAGCAAACTTTATGACAAGATGCGATTGTTTGTGGATGATATGTCGGCAATTGGCCAAAGCCTGGATAAAGCCCAGGATAACTACCGACAGGCGATGAAAAAACTTTCTTCAGGCCGTGGAAACGTCCTGTCGCAGGCAGAAGCGTTTCGCAGTTTAGGTGTAGAAATTAAGCGCGAGATTAATCCTGAGCTGGCTGAACAAGCCACTACGCAGGATGAAGAATACCGCTTGCGCTCGGTCCCTGAGACGCAACAGGATGAACCTTACCCTGATGATGAAGCGGTAAATCAGCAATCAAACTAGTTCGTTTGGGGTAGTTGAACCGGGCAGAAGGGTAGGGCAAATTGGCCCAATCTGTTACACTTCTCGAACATTTTTTGGATGAGCAGGCACTGAGATGGTGGATAATTCACAAGAAACGACGCACTTTGGCTTTCAGACCGTCGCTAAAGAGCAGAAAGCTGACATGGTGGCCCACGTTTTTCATTCTGTGGCGTCTAAATATGACGTTATGAATGACTTAATGTCATTTGGCATTCATCGTTTGTGGAAGCGCTTCACCATTGACTGCAGTGGCGTGCGTCGCGGGCAAACCGTTCTCGATTTGGCGGGCGGTACCGGCGATCTGACGGCAAAATTCTCTCGCATGGTAGGCGAAACCGGCAAAGTTGTGCTGGCGGATATCAATGACTCAATGCTCAAAATGGGACGCGAAAAGCTGCGTAATATCGGCGTAGTGGGTAACGTTGAGTACGTTCAGGCGAACGCGGAAGCACTGCCTTTCCCTGACAACACGTTTGACTGCATCACCATCTCTTTCGGTCTGCGTAACGTAACGGATAAAGACAAAGCATTACGCTCCATGTATCGCGTGTTGAAACCGGGCGGACGCTTACTGGTGCTGGAGTTCTCCAAACCGATTATCGAACCGCTGAGCAAAGCTTACGACGCCTACTCTTTCCATGTTCTGCCACGCATTGGTTCCATGGTGGCAAGCGACGCAGATAGTTATCGCTATTTGGCGGAGTCTATCCGCATGCATCCCGATCAGGACACCTTAAAAGCTATGATGCAAGATGCCGGGTTCGAAAGCGTTGATTATTACAACCTGACGGCAGGTGTCGTTGCGCTGCATCGTGGTTACAAGTTCTGACAGGAGATTGGGGATGCCTTTAAAACCCTTAGTGACCGCCGGCGTTGAAAATTTGCTCAACAGCTTTCTGTACCGTTCTCCTGCGCTTAAGTCAGCCAGAACGCGCTTACAGGGCAAAGTTCTGCGTGTTGAGCTCAAAGGATTTTCAACACCGTTAGTGCTGGTGTTTAGTGAGCGCCAGGTCGATGTGCTGGGGGCATGGGAAGGCGAAGCCGATTGCACCGTAATCACACATGCCAGCGTGTTACCGAAATTACGCGACCGGCAGCAACTAACCACGCTTATCCGCAGCGGTGATCTGGAAGTTCAGGGCGATATCCAGATCGTGCAGAATTTTGTCGCACTGGCCGATCTGGCGGAGTTTGATCCCGCAGAACTGTTAGCGCCCTATACCGGCGATATTGTCGCGGAAGGGGTTAGCAAAGTATTGCGTGGTGGAGCGAAGTTCCTGCGCCATAACATTCAGCGCCAGCAGCGCTATGTTGCCGAAGCGATCACCGAAGAGTGGCGTATGGCTCCGGGTCCGCTTGAGGTTGCATGGTTTGCAGAGGAAACGGCAGCCGTTGAGCGTGCGGTTGAATCCCTGGCTAAACGGCTGGAAAAACTGGAGGCCAAATGACGCCAGGTGAAGTACGGCGCCTTTATTTCATCATACGCACTTTTTTAAGCTACGGCCTTGATGAACTCATCCCCAAAATGCGTATCACGCTGCCGATCCGGTTGTGGCGCTACTCGCTGTTCTGGATGCCCAACCGACATAAAGACAAACCGCTGGGAGAAAGGCTGAGGCTCGCTTTGCAGGAACTCGGCCCGGTGTGGATCAAATTTGGGCAAATGCTCTCTACCCGTCGTGACCTTTTCCCTCCGCACATCGCCGATCAGCTAGCGCTATTGCAGGATCGGGTTGCCCCATTCGATGGGCAAAGAGCCAAAGAACAAATCGAAGAGGCGATGGGTGGGCTACCCGTTGAGGAATGGTTTGATGATTTTGAGATCACGCCGCTGGCATCTGCGTCTATTGCTCAGGTTCACACCGCGCGACTGAAATCGAATGGCAAAGAGGTGGTGATCAAAGTTATTCGCCCGGACATACTGCCGGTAATCAAAGCAGATTTGAAACTGATCTACCGCCTTGCTCGTTGGGTTCCTCGTCTGCTCCCAGATGGCCGCCGCCTGCGACCAACCGAAGTGGTCCGTGAATATGAAAAAACGTTGATTGATGAGCTGAATCTGCTGCGTGAGTCGGCGAACGCAATTCAACTGCGACGTAATTTTGAAGACAGCCCAATGCTGTACATCCCGGAAGTGTACTCCGACTATTGCAGTCAGAATATGATGGTGATGGAGCGCATTTACGGTATTCCCGTTTCAGATGTCACCACGCTTGAGAAGAATGGCACCAATATGAAGCTGCTGGCTGAACGTGGTGTTCAGGTCTTCTTTACTCAGGTATTCCGCGATAGCTTTTTCCATGCGGACATGCACCCTGGGAACATTTTCGTGAGTTATGAGCACCCTGAAAACCCGAAATACATTGGTATTGATTGTGGGATTGTGGGGTCTTTAAACAAAGAAGATAAGCGTTACCTGGCTGAAAACTTCATCGCGTTCTTTAACCGCGACTACCGCAAAGTTGCTGAACTGCACGTTGATTCTGGCTGGGTTCCGCCGGATACCAACGTAGAAGAGTTTGAATTCGCCATTCGTACCGTGTGCGAACCGATTTTTGAAAAACCGCTGGCGGAGATTTCCTTTGGTCATGTGCTGTTGAATCTGTTCAACACTGCGCGCCGATTCAACATGGAAGTTCAGCCTCAACTGGTCTTACTACAGAAGACGTTGCTGTACGTTGAAGGCGTCGGACGACAGCTCTACCCGCAGTTAGATTTATGGAAAACGGCCAAGCCTTTCCTCGAGTCCTGGATCAAAGATCAGGTCGGTATTCCGGCGCTTGTCAGAGCATTTAAAGAAAAAGCACCGTTCTGGGTCGAAAAAATGCCAGAAATACCTGAACTGGTGTATGACAGTTTGCGCCAGGGCAAATATTTACAGCACAGTGTTGATAAGATTGCCCGCGAGCTTCACGCGAATCATGTACGCCAGGGACAATCCCGTTATTTATTGGGCATTGGCGCAACATTGTTGCTAAGTGGAACATTCCTGCTGGTAAGCCGTCCTGAGTGGGGGCTTATGCCGGGTTGGTTAATGGCAGGCGGCGTCTTAGCCTGGTTGATCGGCTGGCGCAAAATGCGCTGAATTTTTCATCGCCCAAGGCAGGTCGTGTAACGTATACTACGGCCTTATTAATTCATCATCTATGACAGAGGAACATGTATGGGTGGTATCAGTATTTGGCAGTTGTTGATCATTGCCGTCATCGTTGTACTGCTATTTGGCACCAAGAAACTCGGCTCCATCGGTTCCGATCTTGGCGCGTCGATTAAAGGCTTTAAAAAAGCGATGGGTGATGATGAGCCTAAGCAAGATAAAACCAGCCAGGACGCTGATTTTACTGCTAAATCCATCACCGATAAGCAGGGCGAAGTGAAAAAGGAAGACGCCAAAAGCCAAGATAAAGAGCAGGTATAATCCGTGTTTGATATCGGTTTTAGCGAACTGTTATTGGTGTTCGTTATCGGCCTCATCGTCCTGGGGCCGCAACGATTACCCGTAGCGGTAAAAACGGTTGCTGGCTGGGTTCGTGCTTTGCGTTCCCTGGCGACTACTGTTCAGAATGAACTGACCCAGGAGCTTAAGCTTCAGGAGTTTCAGGACAGCCTGAAGAAAGTAGAGAAAGCGAGCCTGACAAATCTGACCCCGGAGCTGAAAGCCTCAATGGATGAGCTGCGTGAAGCGGCAGAGTCGATGAAGCGTTCTTACAGCGTGCACGATCCTGAGAAAGCGAGCGATGAAGCGCACACTATCCATAACCCGGTAGTGAAAGAAGCGGAAGCGCAGCGAGAAGGGGTTACCCCTGCCGCCGCAGAAAACCAGGCCAGTTCGCCGGAGCAAAAACCGGAATCCACGGGTGCTAAAACGCCAGAGCCAACGGAAAACACTTCCGCAACGTTAATGGATGCAGATAAGAAAGCTGCCGCACCTGTTGTCGAATCCTCCCCCTCGTCGAGTGATAAACCGTAAACATGGCTGTAGAAGATACCCAACCGCTCATTACGCATCTTATTGAACTGCGTAAGCGACTCCTGAACTGCATTATTGCGGTAATCGTGATCTTTCTGGCGTTGGTTTACTTTGCCAACGACATTTACCATATGGTTGCGGCGCCGCTGATTAAACAGATGCCGCAGGGTGCAACGATGATCGCCACCGATGTGGCCTCGCCGTTCTTTACCCCAATAAAGTTGACCTTCATGGTGTCGCTGATCCTGTCAGCGCCAGTGATCCTCTACCAGGTGTGGGCATTTATTGCGCCTGCTTTGTATAAACATGAACGTCGACTGGTTGTGCCGCTGCTGGTTTCCAGTTCGTTGTTGTTCTACATCGGCATGGCATTTGCCTATTTTGTCGTCTTTCCGTTGGCGTTTGGTTTTCTGGCCAACACGGCTCCGCAAGGCGTGCAGGTATCGACGGACATTGCCAGCTATCTCAGTTTCGTAATGGCGCTGTTTATGGCTTTCGGTGTCTCTTTTGAGGTTCCGGTCGCCATCGTGCTGCTATGCTGGATGGGCATTACGACGCCTGATGATTTACGCAAGAAACGCCCTTACGTTGTGGTGGGCGCATTTGTCGTCGGGATGCTACTGACCCCGCCAGATGTCTTCTCGCAAACGCTGTTGGCGATACCGATGTACTGCCTGTTCGAGGTGGGGGTTTTCTTCTCTCGTTTCTATGTCGGTAAGCGACGTACGCGAGATGAGGACAACGAGGCTGAAGAAGCAAAAGAAGCCGAAACCACCGAGAAAACTGAAGAATAAACTCAACCGCCCGTCAGGGCGGTTGTCATATGGGAGGAAGCATGTTTGATATTGGCGTTAATTTAACCAGTTCACAATTTGCAAAAGACCGGGATGAGGTCGTGGCGCGGGCCTTTGCTGCGGGCGTAAACGGTATGCTTCTGACCGGAACAAACCTGCACGAAAGTCAGCAGGCTTTAAAGCTGGCGCAGCATTATCCACATTGCTGGTCTACGGCTGGCGTGCACCCGCATGACAGCAGCCAATGGCAATCCTCAACGGAAGACGAGATTATCGCGCTGGCAAACCAGTCGAAGGTGGTTGCAATTGGTGAGTGCGGCCTGGATTTCAATCGAAATTTCTCCACGCCGCAGGAGCAAGAACGTGCTTTTGAGGCGCAGCTGCGCATTGCTGCTGAACTGCAGATGCCGATTTTCATGCATTGTCGGGACGCCCATGAGCGTTTTCTGACGTTGCTGGAACCGTGGCTGGACAGCCTGCCTAGCGCGGTGCTGCACTGTTTCACCGGCTCGCGCCAGGAGATGCAGGACTGCGTGGACCGAGGGCTTTATATTGGTATCACCGGGTGGGTCTGTGATGAGCGCCGGGGAATGGAACTGCGTGAGCTGCTGCCGTTTATTCCGGTAGAACGACTGCTGGTAGAAACCGATGCGCCTTATCTACTCCCTCGCGACTTAACGCCTAAGCCGACGTCACGACGCAATGAACCGGCGCACCTGCCGCATATTCTTGAGCGTATTGCCCACTGGCGCGGGGAAGATCCTCAATGGCTGTCAGCCACCATTGATGCCAACGTCAGAACGCTGTTCGAAGTGACCTTCTAACCGCCTTATATTTTTCGAAAACCGGTGTTTTTCACGCTCTGCTTAATCTCTTTATTCAACAGGTTAAGCAGTAGCATGGAACGCGCTTCGCCATCCGGTTCGGTGAAGATCGCTTTTAGCCCTTCAAACGCCCCTTCAGTGATAATCACACTGTCCCCAGGCTGCGGCGTTTGCGGATCCACAATACCTTCAGGCTTGTAGATAGAAAGCTGGTGAATAACGGGAGAAGGGACAGTTGCAGGCGTCGCGCCAAAACGGACGAAATGGCTGACACCACGCGTGGCGTTGATGGTGGTGGTGTGGATCACTTCCGGGTCGAACTCGACAAACATGTAATTAGGGAATAGTGGTTCACTGACTGTGGTACGTTTACCGCGCACTATTTTTTCCAGGGTGATCATAGGCGTCAGGCAGTTCACCGCCTGCCTTTCCAGGTGTTCCTGGGCTCGCTGAAGTTGCCCACGTTTGCAGTACAGTAAATACCAGGATTGCATAATAACTCTTATCCGCTTGTTCTGAGCGCCAGCATAGCAAAAGCCATGAGTTAAGTTAATTATACCCGCCTCAAAGCAGGCTGAAACCCAATGGGTATATACTCCCGGGGCTTATATGTATCGCCAGAGTTCACGCTAATTTAACAAAAATACAGCATCGCAATGATGAACGCCGTATAATGAAGCGCTTACGAAGAGGCCACAATGGACGCCATGAAATATCACGATTTACGCGACTTCCTGACGCTGCTTGAACAGCAGGGCGAGCTCAAACGCATTTCGCTTGAGGTGGATCCCCACCTGGAAATTACTGAAATTGCCGATCGCACTCTGCGTGCCGGTGGGCCTGCGTTATTGTTTGAGAATCCTAAAGGTTATTCAATGCCGGTGCTGTGTAACCTGTTTGGCACACCAAAGCGTGTTGCGATGGGGATGGGGCAAGAAGATGTCTCGGCGCTACGGGAAGTCGGTAAACTGTTGGCGTTTTTGAAAGAGCCAGAGCCGCCGAAAGGATTCCGCGATCTGTTTGATAAGCTGCCGCAGTTTAAGCAGGTGTTGAACATGCCGACTAAGCGGTTGCGCGGTGCGCCTTGTCAGCAAAAAATCTACTCAGGCGATGACGTCGATTTAAACCGAATTCCGATTATGACCTGTTGGCCGGAAGATGCCGCGCCACTGATTACCTGGGGGCTAACCGTAACGCGTGGCCCGCATAAAGAGCGGCAGAATCTGGGCATCTATCGCCAGCAGCTGATTGGTAAAAACAAGCTTATTATGCGCTGGTTGTCCCATCGCGGCGGCGCGCTTGATTATCAGGAGTGGTGCGCGGCGCATCCGGGTGAACGCTTCCCGGTTTCTGTGGCCTTGGGAGCAGACCCGGCAACAATTCTGGGCGCTGTTACACCTGTCCCGGATACGTTATCTGAATACGCATTTGCCGGACTGTTGCGCGGCACCAAGACCGAAGTGGTCAAATGTATTTCCAACGATCTGGAAGTGCCTGCCAGCGCTGAAATCGTGCTGGAAGGGTATATCGAACCGGGTGAGTTGGCCCCGGAAGGGCCGTATGGCGATCATACCGGCTACTACAACGAAGTAGATAGCTTCCCGGTCTTTACCGTCACGCACATTACCCAGCGCGAAGATGCGATTTATCACTCTACCTATACCGGACGTCCGCCAGATGAGCCCGCGGTACTCGGCGTGGCGCTGAACGAAGTTTTCGTTCCTATTCTGCAAAAGCAGTTCCCGGAGATTGTCGATTTTTACCTGCCTCCGGAAGGCTGTTCATATCGTCTGGCCGTAGTGACGATGAAAAAACAGTACGCTGGTCATGCCAAACGCGTCATGATGGGTGTCTGGTCGTTTTTGCGCCAGTTTATGTACACCAAATTTGTTATTGTTTGCGATGATGACGTCAACGCACGCGACTGGAATGATGTGATTTGGGCAATTACTACCCGTATGGACCCTGCCCGGGATACGGTACTGGTAGAGAATACCCCAATTGATTACCTGGACTTTGCCTCGCCGGTTTCCGGTCTTGGTTCAAAAATGGGGCTGGATGCCACTAATAAATGGCCGGGCGAAACCCAACGCGAATGGGGACGTCCGATTAAAAAAGATCCTGAAGTAACTGCGCGTATTGACGCAATTTGGGATGAACTGGCCATCTTTAATGACGGCAAAAGCGCCTGAGGCGCGATCGTTTTGCCTATTGATCCGACAGAGAGAGCGCATGACAACCTTAAGCTGTAAAGTGACCTCGGTAGAAGCTATCACTGACACCGTATATCGCGTTCGTTTAGTGCCAGACGCGGCGTTTTCCTTTCGTGCCGGCCAGTATTTAATGGTCGTGATGGACGAAAGGGATAAGCGTCCGTTCTCCATGGCATCAACGCCGGACGAGCAAGGATTCATTGAGCTGCACGTTGGCGCCTCTGAGCTAAATCTTTATGCCATGGCCGTGATGGATCGCATTCTGAAAGACCGGGAAATCAAGGTCGACATTCCGCATGGCGAGGCCTGGCTGCGCGATGAAGACGAGCGCCCGCTGATCCTGATTGCCGGTGGTACAGGGTTCTCTTACGTGCGTTCTATTCTGCTTACTGCACTGGCGCGCAATCCAAACCGCGATATCACCATTTACTGGGGCGGGCGCGAAGAGAAGCATCTCTACGATCTCTCAGAGCTGGAAGCGCTGTCAGTGAACCACCCGAATCTGCGCGTTGAGCCAGTGGTGGAACAGCCTGAAGACGGTTGGCGTGGTCGTACGGGAACCGTGTTAACGGCAGTACTGCAGGATTACGGTACCCTGGCGGAGCATGATATCTACATCGCCGGTCGCTTCGAAATGGCCAAAATCGCGCGCGATCTGTTCTGTAATGAACGCAGTGCGCGTGAAGATCGCCTGTTTGGCGACGCTTTCGCGTTCATTTAAGCGCTGTGCGCCGGAGCCCTTCCGGCGCATCCATTACCCACCTTACTTCCTCTGGCAGAGTGCAAGCCCGGTTTCGTTGTTTCTCTTTTTCAGCACATTTTTAGTAAACATGTTTTTTCTATCTATTAATCATAAAACTGAGGTTTTGTGACAGGCCTCTTTTTGTTTAGTAAACAAAATTGGCAAACTAGACAGCATCACATTGCGAGACGCAAACGAGGAAAATCCATGAGGCTCGGACTGGATATCGGCGGGACTAAAATTGAAGCGGTGGTGATTGATAACGCGGGTGAAATTGTTTACCGCGAGCGATGCGCGACACCGAAGCAGAGTTACGGCGATTTTTTCCAGGCCGTGACGGAGATGATTGCTAAGGCAAGGCTGGCCGTTAATCAGCCTTTATCGGTTGGCGTTGGGGTGCCTGGCGCGGTGGATAGCGAAGGTTTGATTAAGAATTCGAACATCCTGGTGCTGAATCAGCAGGCCTTTGCGCAAGACCTTGAGCGAGCATCAGGAATGCCAGTGCCGGTTACCAATGATGCCAACTGCTTTACCCTGTCAGAAGCGATGGACGGCAGTGGGCGTGGGCATAGCGTGGTATTTGGCGTGATCCTTGGTACCGGATGCGGCGGTGGAGTATGCATCGATAACCGATTGATCTCCGGCCCTAACGCCTGTGCGGGTGAGTGGGGGCATAATGCATTACCGCGCTACCACGAATCTCAGGACGGGGCTGGAGTGACTTGCTATTGCGGACAGTTGAACTGTATTGAGAGCTTTATTTCCGGCAGCGGGCTGGAACGCCAGTATTTGAATTACACCGCGCAACATGCGGGTGTGCCACAAATTATGCAACGGGTAGAATCGGGCGATGCAGATGCCTGTTTGTTATGGGAACGCTATTGCGATCAACTGGCGCGCGCGTTGGCAAGCATTGTGAATACGCTCGATCCCGATGTTATCGTGCTGGGAGGTGGGGTATCTAATATTGATACACTGTATTCAGGCTTGCAGGCACGAGTGGCGCAGTACGTATTTGGTAAGCAGTGCCGCACACCGATCGTTCGGGCCCGCCACGGCGACAGCAGCGGCGTACGCGGCGCGGCCTGGCTGGGAGCACAACAAGCCAGCATAAATTAATGAGAGCGAAATGACGAAACCTGTACGCATCAGAGATATTGCCGAAGCTTGTGGTGTCTCGGTTGGCGCTGTTTCCCGCGCCCTGAAAGGGCAGCCGGGGCTGCGTGAAGACACCCGGCTGCGCATTATTTCAGTGGCGCAGCAGCAGGGTTATGATTTTTCTCGCCTGCGTGCAGACAAAATCAAACGTGTCCTGTTTTTACTGCATCGCCAGCACAATATCAGCCGGGCTTTGCCGTTTTACTCTCAGCTGCTGCTGGGCATAGAAGATCGTTGTCGCGAACACGGGATTGCGCTGAGTTTTCTCTCAATCGGCCCTGGTGATGCAGTGAGTGAGCAGGTGATGCTGCATCAGCCTGATGCGCTGATCTGCGCGGGATTTTTTGAGCCCGAATTGCTTGGGCTGCTGCAACAGATGAAATTGCCGTTGGTACTGGTGGATCTCTGGGCGCCGGGCTTACCTTGCGTGAATCCGGACAACACTCAAGGCGGTTATCTGGCCACGCAACATTTGATTGCGCAAGGGCGCAGCCGCATTGCTTTTCTCGCCAGCACGCTCGCGCACTACAGCATCCGTCAGCGCGAGAAGGGTTACCGTCAGGCATTGTATGAGGCCCGTTTGCTAATGCCGCCAGAGTACGACGCCGTTGCACCGCCGTTGCTGGATACCGAGCAATCTCTGGTGGAGGCGGTGAAGGAGTTGCTCAGTCTGCCGGAGCCGCCTGATGCCATTTTTGCCTATAACGATGCGGCAGCGCTGGTTGTTCAGCGGGTGTGTGCACAGCGGGGTATACGTATTCCGGAAGATCTCGCGCTGGTGGGGTTTGATGATATCGATGCTGCGGCCTGGTCGCACCCGCCACTGACCACCATTGCGGTTGATAAAAAGCAGTTGGGGCGTGAAGCGCTGCGTTTACTGCTGGAAGAGAAGCAGGAAGAGAATCTGCTATTGCCGGTGCAGTTAGTGGTGCGCGGTAGTTCAGAGAAATAAAAAACCCGCCCCTGACAGGCGGGAAGAACGGCAACTAAACTTTCTCTCTTCGCCATTGGCACCATAACTGTGTTGGCTGCGCTCATTCACCCGAATCACTTACTACACGTAAGCTCATCGGGATGAATGAGGGACATCCGTGTCCCTCACTGAAAGCAGCCTTCGGCTGTTCAAATTCGTTCCTGACGAATTTGTCATTCACTTGCCGCCTTGTTCTGGCACCAATGGCTTTGAGATAACATTTCGTAGGCCGGGCAAGCGAAGCGCCCCCGGCATGCTTTGATTAAACTCGCTCAAATACCGTCGCGATGCCCTGGCCTAACCCGATACACATCGTCGCCAGGCCAAACTGTACGTCTTTGCGTTCCATCAGGTTGAGCAGGGTGGTGCTGATACGCGCCCCGGAACAGCCCAGTGGATGACCCAAAGCGATCGCCCCGCCGTTGAGGTTGATCTTCTCGTCGATCTGCTCCATCAGCCCCAGATCTTTAATGCACGGCAGGATCTGAGCGGCAAAGGCTTCGTTCATCTCAAACAAACCGATGTCGCTGGTGGAGAGTCCCGCTTTTTTCAGCGCCAGTTTTGAGGCCGGAACCGGACCGTAACCCATGATTGACGGGTCGCAACCCACAACAGCCATCGAACGAATACGGGCACGCGGCGTCAGACCCAGCTCACGGGCGCGGCTTTCGCTCATGACCAGCATCGCGGCAGCACCATCGGAAAGCGCGGAAGAGGTACCGGCAGTGACCGTTCCGCTAACTGGATCGAACGCTGGGCGCAGGGTGGAGAGCGCTTCAACGGTTGTCTCCGGGCGGATAACCTCATCGTAGTTAAACTGTTTCAGCACGCCGTCGGCATCATGACCGCCGGTCGGGATGATTTCGTTTTTAAACGCGCCAGACTGCGTTGCTGCCCAGGCACGGGCGTGTGAACGCGCGGCGAAGGCGTCCTGCATTTCACGGCTGATGCCGTGCATACGAGAGAGCATTTCCGCGGTCAGACCCATCATTCCCGCGGCTTTTGCCACGTTGCGGCTCATGCCCGGGTGGAAATCAACGCCGTGACTCATTGGCACATGGCCCATATGTTCCACGCCGCCAATCAGGCACGCCTGAGCATCGCCGGTCATGATCATGCGTGCCGCATCGTGTAGCGCCTGCATGGACGAACCGCACAGACGGTTGACCGTGACGGCCGGAACGGAATGTGGAACTTCCGCCAGCAGCGCGGCGTTACGGGCGATGTTGAAACCCTGCTCCAGCGTTTGCTGCACACAGCCCCAGTAAATATCATCAAGCGCGGCTGGCTCCAGCGCCGGATTACGCGCCAGCAGGCTACGCATTAAATGTGCGGAGAGATCTTCTGCCCGCACGTGACGAAACGCCCCCCCTTTCGAACGGCCCATCGGGGTACGGATCGCATCAACAATTACAACCTGTTCCATTGTGACTCCTTAAGCCGTTTTCAGGCTGCCAACCGGGCGGGCAGGCTCAACCTGGGGATAATACGGTTCGTTATGGCGCGCTTTGTCACGCAGACCGGCCGGAACTTCATACAGCGGGCCAAGGTGCTGATACTGCTGAGCCATATCGAGATACTTCGCGCTGCCAAGCGTATCCAGCCAGCGGAACGCGCCGCCGTGGAACGGAGGGAAGCCCAGGCCATACACCAGCGCCATATCGGCTTCTGCCGGGCTGGCGATAATGCCTTCTTCCAGACAACGCACCACTTCGTTGACCATTGGGATCATCATGCGGGCGATAATCTCTTCATCGCTGAAGTCGTGTTTCGGCTGGCTGACCTCAGCCAGAAGACCGTCAACGGTGGTATCTTCTTCTTTCTTCGGCTTGCCCTTGTTGTCTTCTTTATAACGCCAGAATCCGAGGCCGTTTTTCTGCCCGAAACGGTTAGCATCAAACAGTGCATCTATCGCATCGCGATAATCTTTCTGCATACGCTGAGGGAAGCCTGCGGACATCACAGCCTGTGCGTGATGCGCGGTATCAATACCCACCACGTCCAGCAGATAAGCCGGACCCATCGGCCAGCCAAACTGTTTTTCCATTACTTTGTCGACTTTGCGGAAATCCGCTCCGTCGCGCAGCAACTGGCTGAAACCGGCAAAATAAGGGAACAGCACGCGGTTGACGAAGAAACCGGGGCAGTCATTAACCACAATCGGCGTTTTGCCCATCTGGCTTGCCCAAGCGACTACCTTAGCGATGGTTTCATCCGAGCTTTTCTCGCCGCGAATGATCTCAACCAGCGGCATACGGTGCACCGGGTTAAAGAAGTGCATCCCACAGAAGTTTTCCGGGCGCTTAAGCGCGCTGGCCAGCTCGTTGATGGGGATGGTGGAGGTATTCGACGCCAGTACGGTGTCCGGGCGAACCTGATCTTCGGTTTCCGCCAGTACCGCTTTTTTCACTTTCGGGTTTTCCACAACCGCTTCAACCACCACGTCCACACGCTCAAAACCGCTGTAGTCGAGGGTTGGATGGATAGTGGAAATCACGCCCGCCATTTTCAGACCGTCAATTTTGCCGCGCTCGAGCTGTTTGTTCAGCAACTTGGCCGCTTCGGTCATGCCCAGCGTTAATGATTTGTCGTTGATGTCTTTCATGACAACCGGCACGCCTTTCCAGGCCGACTGGTACGCGATGCCGCCGCCCATAATGCCTGCGCCCAGCACCGCCGCTTGCTTTGGTGCCTCAATATTTTTGGTGAGCTTTTTGGCTTTGGCTTTCACGAACTGATCGTTAAGGAAAATCCCAACCAGGGCGCGGGCTTCACTGGTGTGCGCCAGTGGAACAAAGCTTTTATTTTCCAGATTCAGCGCTTCTTCACGACCAAAACGGGCCGCTGCTTCAATGGTTTTTACCGCGGTAATCGGTGCGGGATAATGCTTACCTGCCGTCTGCGCCACCATGCCTTTAGCGATGGTAAAGCTCATAGCCGCTTCAATTTTGCTGAGTTTCAACGGCTCCAGCTTCGGCTGACGTTTGGCTTTCCAGTCGAGGTCACCGTTAATCGCTTGACGTAATACCGCGATCGCGCCATCAAGCAGTTTGTCTTGTTTCACTACGCCATCGACCAGACCGATTTTTAGCGCCTGCTCAGCACCAACATCTTTACCCGCAGCAATAATTTCCAGCGCACTGTCTGCACCCAACATGCGTGGCATACGCACGGAACCGCCAAAGCCCGGCATAATACCCAGCTTAGTTTCCGGTAGGCCGATGCGCAGGTCCGGCGTTGCCAGACGATAATCGGTTGCCAGAACACACTCGCAGCCGCCACCCAGCGCATAACCGTTAACTGCTGAGAGGGTCGGAACAGGGAGATCTTCCAGGCGGTTAAAGACGCTGTTGGCAAAATGCAGCCACTGGCTCAGTTGCTCTTCAGGCACGAGGAACAGTGAAAGGAATTCGGTGATATCGGCACCAACAATAAAGGCTGCTTTATTAGAACGCAGCAGCAGCCCTTTTAAATTCGGTTGTTTTTCCAGCACATCAAGCGCATGGCCCAGGCTGGCAACGGTGGCCGTGTCGAGTTTATTGACCGAGCCAGGGGCATCGAACACCAGTTCGGCGATGCCATCTTCCAGCCAGTCGAGGTACAGGGTGTCGCCTTTGTAAAGCATGTCAGTCTCCTGAATCCGCAAGGTGATCTGGTCATACCAGATGAATCGAAGTGTGTGTTTTATGTTAATAAAATGCAAATGAATGATTAAAGAAATGACGATTCGATCACGCTCGGCAGAAATCACGCACTCACAAAGCGATGTGCTAAGATGCGGAGACTTGAGGTCAAAAAACAGAAGGATAGAAAATGGAATCACTGGCCGCACTCTATAAAAATCATATCGTTACCTTACAAGAACGGACGCGCGACGCGCTGGAACGCTTTAAGCTGGATGCGTTACTTATTCACTCAGGCGAACTTGTTAACGTCTTTCTCGACGATCATCCGTACCCGTTTAAGGTCAATCCGCAATTCAAAGCCTGGGTGCCTGTAACGCAGGTTCCTAACTGCTGGTTGCTGGTGGATGGCGTGAACAAGCCGAAACTGTGGTTCTACCTGCCGGTCGATTACTGGCACAACGTTGAGCCGCTGCCGACCTCCTTCTGGACGGAAGAAATTGAGATCATCGCGCTGCCAAAAGCGGATGGTATCGGTAGCCAACTGCCTGCTGCTCGCGGCAATATCGGTTACATCGGCCCGGTTCCGGAGCGTGCGCTGCAACTGGACATCGCGGCCAGCAACATCAACCCGAAAGGGGTGATCGACTACCTGCATTATTACCGCGCCTATAAAACGGATTACGAGCTGGCCTGTATGCGCGAAGCGCAGAAAATGGCGGTGAATGGACACCGGGCCGCGGAAGAAGCGTTTCGTTCCGGGATGAGCGAGTTTGACATCAACCTCGCTTACCTGACTGCGACTGGTCACCGCGATACCGACGTACCGTACAGCAACATCGTGGCGCTTAACGAGCATGCCTCGGTACTTCATTACACCAGGCTGGATCATCAGGCTCCGTCTGAAATCCGCAGCTTCCTGCTGGATGCCGGAGCGGAATACAACGGCTATGCGGCAGACCTGACGCGTACCTGGTCGGCGAAAAGCGACAACGACTATGCGCATCTGGTGAAAGACGTTAACGACGAAGAGCTGGCGCTGATTGCTACCATGAAAGCAGGCACCAGCTACGTGGATTATCACATTCAGTTTCATCAGCGCATCGCGAAGTTGCTGCGTAAGCATCAAATCATCACCGATATGAGTGAAGAGGCGATGGTGGAAAACGACCTTACCGGGCCGTTTATGCCGCACGGTATCGGGCACCCGCTGGGCCTGCAGGTACACGATGTCGCTGGTTTTATGCAGGACGACAGCGGCACTCATCTGGCCGCGCCGTCGAAGTATCCTTACCTGCGCTGCACCCGTGTTCTGCAACCGGGCATGGTTCTGACCATCGAACCGGGTATCTACTTTATTGAATCGCTGCTGGCACCGTGGCGTGAAGGGCAATTCAGCAAACACTTCAACTGGCAGAAAATTGAAGCCCTGAAACCGTTCGGCGGTATTCGTATTGAAGACAACGTGGTGGTCCACGAGAACAATATCGAAAACATGACGCGGGATTTAAAACTGGCGTAATGGACAGTTGGTTAATCCCTGCGGCGCCGGTTAGCGTCGTTGAAGAGATCAAAAAAAGCCGCTTCATTACGTTGCTCGCCCATACGGACGGCGTAGAAGCGGCAAAAGCGTTTGTTGAGTCAGTCAAAGCGGAACACCCTGACGCCCGCCACCATTGTGTGGCGTGGGTGGCGGGTGCGCCCAACGACTCGCAGCAGTTGGGGTTTTCAGACGATGGCGAACCGGCGGGTACGGCAGGCAAACCGATGCTCGCGCAGCTGATGGGGAGCGGCGTCGGCGAGGTTACCGCGGTGGTGGTGCGTTACTACGGCGGTATCCTTCTCGGTACGGGTGGTCTGGTAAAAGCCTACGGTGGCGGTGTGAATCAGGCGCTGCGCCAGTTAACGACACAGCGCAAGACGCCATTAACCGAATATACTTTGCAGTGTGAGTACGGTCAGCTGGCAGGCATTGAAGCTTTGCTGGGGCTGTTTGACGGTAAAGTCGTTGCCAGTGATTACCAGGCTTTTGTTCGGCTCAGAGTGGCGCTTCCTTATGCCAAAGTGGATGAATTTTCGGCAAAACTGGCGGATTTTAGTCGTGGTTCATTGCAATTGTTAGCGATTGAAGAATAATCCCCACCTCATTTTAAAGAACTAAGGAAGCGGCAGAGATGCATTTTCGCGCCATCACCCGAATCGTTGGACTACTGGTCATCTTATTCTCGGGGACAATGATCATCCCCGGACTGGTAGCGCTCATCTACCGTGATGGGGCAGGGCGTGCATTTACCCAAACTTTCTTTGTTGCTCTGGCTATCGGCTCTATGCTGTGGTGGCCAAACCGTAAAGAGAAGGGCGAGCTGAAGTCGCGCGAAGGGTTTCTGATTGTCGTCTTGTTCTGGACCGTGCTGGGCAGCGTGGGTGCGCTACCGTTCATTTTTGCGGAAAGTCCTAACCTCACGATAACCGACGCTTTTTTTGAATCCTTTTCCGGTTTAACCACCACGGGTGCGACGACGCTGGTGGGGCTTGATTCATTGCCACACGCGATTCTCTTTTATCGCCAGATGCTGCAATGGTTCGGCGGGATGGGGATCATCGTGCTGGCGGTGGCTATCCTGCCTATTCTTGGCGTGGGTGGTATGCAGCTCTATCGGGCAGAAATGCCCGGGCCGCTGAAAGATAATAAGATGCGCCCGCGTATTGCCGAAACGGCGAAAACGCTGTGGCTTATCTATGTATTACTGACAGTGGCGTGCGCGCTGGCGCTATGGTTTGCCGGGATGCCCGCGTTTGACGCCATTGGTCATAGCTTTGCCACAATTGCCATCGGCGGCTTTTCCACACACGATGCCAGCGTGGGGTATTTCGACAGTCCCACGATTAACACAATTATTGCTATCTTCTTGCTGATCTCCGGTTGTAACTATGGCCTGCACTTCTCTTTATTAAGTGGGCGTAGTCTGAAGGTCTACTGGCGCGATCCGGAATTCCGCATGTTCATTGGTGTGCAGTTGACGCTGGTAGTTATCTGTACGCTGGTGTTGTGGATACATAATACCTATGGATCGGCGCTCACGACGATCAACCAGGCCTTTTTCCAGGTAGTGTCGATGGCGACGACCGCCGGATTTACCACGGACAGTATTGCCCGCTGGCCGCTGTTCCTGCCGGTGCTGTTACTGTGTTCTGCTTTTATCGGCGGCTGTGCCGGGTCGACGGGCGGTGGCTTGAAGGTGATTCGTATCCTGCTGCTGTTTAAGCAGGGTAACCGTGAATTGAAACGACTGGTCCACCCGAATGCGGTTTACAGTATCAAACTGGGTAACCGTGCGTTACCGGAGCGAATCCTTGAAGCTGTGTGGGGATTCTTCTCTGCCTATGCGCTGGTCTTTATTATCAGTATGCTGGCGATTATTGCGACCGGTGTTGATGACTTCTCCGCGTTTGCCTCCGTTGTGGCGACGCTGAATAACCTGGGGCCAGGGCTGGGCGTTGTCGCTGACAACTTTGCCAGTATGAACCCCGTGGCGAAGTGGATCCTGATTGCCAATATGCTGTTTGGTCGTCTGGAGGTCTTTACTCTGCTGGTACTCTTTACCCCTACCTTCTGGCGTGAATAATGGAGTAACACGTGAAAACACTGATTCTTTTTTCTTCCCGGGACGGACAAACCCGTGAAATCGCCGAGTATCTGGCTTCTGAGCTCAAAGAGCTGGGTGTTTGGGCAGATGTCGTAAATTTGCATCGTACCGCGGAGCCTGACTGGCAAAATTATGACAGCGTGGTGATTGGCGCTTCGATTCGCTATGGCCATTACCATGCTGCTTTTCAGGAGTTTGTGAAAAAGCATGCCACGCGGCTGAACGCGATGCCGAGTGCGTTCTACTCAGTAAACCTTGTTGCCCGTAAACCGGAAAAACGTACGCCGCAAACCAACAGCTATGCGCGTAAGTTCCTGATGAGTTCGCCGTGGCGGCCAGATCGCAGTGCGGTTATTGCCGGCGCTTTGCTGTATCCCCGCTATCGCTGGTATGACCGCGTTATGATCCAACTGATAATGAAGATGTCTGGCGGTGAAACGGATACGAATAAAGAAGTGGTGTATACCGATTGGGAACAGGTCGCAGGTTTCGCGCGGGAAATCGCCCAATTAACCAACAAAACGTTGTCAAAATAAGCGTAAAGAATAAAAAATACGCACTCGGAAGATTATTTTAAATTTCCCCTTGTCAGCCTGAAATAACTCCCTATAATGCGCCTCCACTGACACGGAACAACGGATTACAAGCCGCCGGGTCAGCGGGGTTCCACTGAGAACTCCGGCGAAGAAAGCGAAATTAAATGCTTGACTTCGTAGCGGGATGGCGTAATATGCACACCCCGCGCCGCTGAGAAAAAGCGAAGCGGCACTGCTCTTTAACAATTTATCAGACAATCTGTGTGGGCACTCGAAGATACGGATTCTTAACGTCGCAAGACGAAAAATGAATACCAAGTCTCCTGAGTGAACATACGTAATTCATTACGAAGTTTAATTCACGAGCATCAAACTTAAATTGAAGAGTTTGATCATGGCTCAGATTGAACGCTGGCGGCAGGCCTAACACATGCAAGTCGAACGGTAGCACAGAGGAGCTTGCTCCTTGGGTGACGAGTGGCGGACGGGTGAGTAATGTCTGGGAAACTGCCCGATGGAGGGGGATAACTACTGGAAACGGTAGCTAATACCGCATAACGTCGCAAGACCAAAGAGGGGGACCTTCGGGCCTCTTGCCATCGGATGTGCCCAGATGGGATTAGCTAGTAGGTGGGGTAACGGCTCACCTAGGCGACGATCCCTAGCTGGTCTGAGAGGATGACCAGCCACACTGGAACTGAGACACGGTCCAGACTCCTACGGGAGGCAGCAGTGGGGAATATTGCACAATGGGCGCAAGCCTGATGCAGCCATGCCGCGTGTATGAAGAAGGCCTTCGGGTTGTAAAGTACTTTCAGCGAGGAGGAAGGCATTAAGGTTAATAACCTTAGTGATTGACGTTACTCGCAGAAGAAGCACCGGCTAACTCCGTGCCAGCAGCCGCGGTAATACGGAGGGTGCAAGCGTTAATCGGAATTACTGGGCGTAAAGCGCACGCAGGCGGTCTGTCAAGTCGGATGTGAAATCCCCGGGCTCAACCTGGGAACTGCATCCGAAACTGGCAGGCTAGAGTCTTGTAGAGGGGGGTAGAATTCCAGGTGTAGCGGTGAAATGCGTAGAGATCTGGAGGAATACCGGTGGCGAAGGCGGCCCCCTGGACAAAGACTGACGCTCAGGTGCGAAAGCGTGGGGAGCAAACAGGATTAGATACCCTGGTAGTCCACGCCGTAAACGATGTCGACTTGGAGGTTGTGCCCTTGAGGCGTGGCTTCCGGAGCTAACGCGTTAAGTCGACCGCCTGGGGAGTACGGCCGCAAGGTTAAAACTCAAATGAATTGACGGGGGCCCGCACAAGCGGTGGAGCATGTGGTTTAATTCGATGCAACGCGAAGAACCTTACCTACTCTTGACATCCAGAGAACTTAGCAGAGATGCTTTGGTGCCTTCGGGAACTCTGAGACAGGTGCTGCATGGCTGTCGTCAGCTCGTGTTGTGAAATGTTGGGTTAAGTCCCGCAACGAGCGCAACCCTTATCCTTTGTTGCCAGCGGTTAGGCCGGGAACTCAAAGGAGACTGCCAGTGATAAACTGGAGGAAGGTGGGGATGACGTCAAGTCATCATGGCCCTTACGAGTAGGGCTACACACGTGCTACAATGGCATATACAAAGAGAAGCGACCTCGCGAGAGCAAGCGGACCTCATAAAGTATGTCGTAGTCCGGATTGGAGTCTGCAACTCGACTCCATGAAGTCGGAATCGCTAGTAATCGTGGATCAGAATGCCACGGTGAATACGTTCCCGGGCCTTGTACACACCGCCCGTCACACCATGGGAGTGGGTTGCAAAAGAAGTAGGTAGCTTAACCTTCGGGAGGGCGCTTACCACTTTGTGATTCATGACTGGGGTGAAGTCGTAACAAGGTAACCGTAGGGGAACCTGCGGTTGGATCACCTCCTTACCTTAAAGAAACGTTCTTTGTAGTGCTCACACAGATTGTCTGATGAAAATTAGCAGTAAGAAAATCTCTGCAGGCTTGTAGCTCAGGTGGTTAGAGCGCACCCCTGATAAGGGTGAGGTCGGTGGTTCAAGTCCACTCAGGCCTACCAAATTCGCCTCCGTGCTGTGTTACGGCGATGCTCGCATACTTCAGTATGCTTCGCACCACCGCGCCTTGCCCGGAAACGAATTAGGGTACAGAGATAAGTATTTACGATGGGGTTATAGCTCAGCTGGGAGAGCGCCTGCCTTGCACGCAGGAGGTCTGCGGTTCGATCCCGCATAGCTCCACCATCCTTTACTTACTGCAACAACACAAGAAAACTTCAGAGTGTACCTGAAAAGGTTCACTGCGAAGTTTTGCTCTTTAAAAATCTGGATCAAGCTGAAAATTGAAACGACACACTGTTTCATTTCTCCGTAATAAGAAATGAAACATGGTGTGTTCGAGTCTCTCAAATTTTCGCAATCAGAAGTGAAACATCTTCGGGTTGTGAGGTTAAGCGACTAAGCGTACACGGTGGATGCCCTGGCAGTCAGAGGCGATGAAGGACGTGCTAATCTGCGATAAGCGTCGGTAAGGTGATATGAACCGTTATAACCGGCGATTTCCGAATGGGGAAACCCAGTGTGATCCGTCACACTATCATTACGTGAATACATAGCGTAATGAAGCGAACCGGGGGAACTGAAACATCTAAGTACCCCGAGGAAAAGAAATCAACCGAGATTCCCCCAGTAGCGGCGAGCGAACGGGGAGCAGCCCAGAGTCTGAATCAGCATGTGTGTTAGTGGAACGGTCTGGAAAGTCCGACGGTACAGGGTGATAGTCCCGTACACAAAAGTGCATATGTTGTGAACTCGAAGAGTAGGGCGGGACACGTGGTATCCTGTCTGAATATGGGGGGACCATCCTCCAAGGCTAAATACTCCTGACTGACCGATAGTGAACCAGTACCGTGAGGGAAAGGCGAAAAGAACCCCGGCGAGGGGAGTGAAAAAGAACCTGAAACCGTGTACGTACAAGCAGTGGGAGCCTCTTTATGGGGTGACTGCGTACCTTTTGTATAATGGGTCAGCGACTTATATTCTGTAGCAAGGTTAACCGAATAGGGGAGCCGAAGGGAAACCGAGTCTTAACTGGGCGTTAAGTTGCAGGGTATAGACCCGAAACCCGGTGATCTAGCCATGGGCAGGTTGAAGGTTGGGTAACACTAACTGGAGGACCGAACCGACTAATGTTGAAAAATTAGCGGATGACTTGTGGCTGGGGGTGAAAGGCCAATCAAACCGGGAGATAGCTGGTTCTCCCCGAAAGCTATTTAGGTAGCGCCTCGTGAATTCATCTTCGGGGGTAGAGCACTGTTTCGGCTAGGGGGTCATCCCGACTTACCAACCCGATGCAAACTGCGAATACCGAAGAATGTTATCACGGGAGACACACGGCGGGTGCTAACGTCCGTCGTGAAGAGGGAAACAACCCAGACCGCCAGCTAAGGTCCCAAAGTCATGGTTAAGTGGGAAACGATGTGGGAAGGCACAGACAGCCAGGATGTTGGCTTAGAAGCAGCCATCATTTAAAGAAAGCGTAATAGCTCACTGGTCGAGTCGGCCTGCGCGGAAGATGTAACGGGGCTAAACCATGCACCGAAGCTGCGGCAGCGACACTATGTGTTGTTGGGTAGGGGAGCGTTCTGTAAGCCGTTGAAGGTGTGTCGTGAGGCATGCTGGAGGTATCAGAAGTGCGAATGCTGACATAAGTAACGATAATGCGGGTGAAAAACCCGCACGCCGGAAGACCAAGGGTTCCTGTCCAACGTTAATCGGGGCAGGGTGAGTCGACCCCTAAGGCGAGGCCGAAAGGCGTAGTCGATGGGAAACAGGTTAATATTCCTGTACTTGGTGTTACTGCGAAGGGGGGACGGAGAAGGCTATGTTAGCCGGGCGACGGTTGTCCCGGTTTAAGCATGTAGGCGGAGGTTCCAGGTAAATCCGGTACCTTATTAACGCTGAGGTGTGATGACGAGGCACTACGGTGCTGAAGTAACAAATGCCCTGCTTCCAGGAAAAGCCTCTAAGCATCAGGTAACACGAAATCGTACCCCAAACCGACACAGGTGGTCAGGTAGAGAATACCAAGGCGCTTGAGAGAACTCGGGTGAAGGAACTAGGCAAAATGGTGCCGTAACTTCGGGAGAAGGCACGCTGATGGTAGGTGAAGTGACTTGCTCATGGAGCTGAAATCAGTCGAAGATACCAGCTGGCTGCAACTGTTTATTAAAAACACAGCACTGTGCAAACACGAAAGTGGACGTATACGGTGTGACGCCTGCCCGGTGCCGGAAGGTTAATTGATGGGGTTATCCGTAAGGAGAAGCTCTTGATCGAAGCCCCGGTAAACGGCGGCCGTAACTATAACGGTCCTAAGGTAGCGAAATTCCTTGTCGGGTAAGTTCCGACCTGCACGAATGGCGTAATGATGGCCAGGCTGTCTCCACCCGAGACTCAGTGAAATTGAACTCGCTGTGAAGATGCAGTGTACCCGCGGCAAGACGGAAAGACCCCGTGAACCTTTACTATAGCTTGACACTGAACACTGGTCCTTGATGTGTAGGATAGGTGGGAGGCTTTGAAGCGTGGACGCCAGTCTGCGTGGAGCCAACCTTGAAATACCACCCTTTAATGGCTGGTGTTCTAACGTAGACCCGTTACCCGGGTTGCGGACAGTGTCTGGTGGGTAGTTTGACTGGGGCGGTCTCCTCCTAAAGAGTAACGGAGGAGCACGAAGGTTAGCTAATCCTGGTCGGACATCAGGAGGTTAGTGCAAAGGCATAAGCTAGCTTGACTGCGAGAGTGACGGCTCGAGCAGGTGCGAAAGCAGGTCTTAGTGATCCGGTGGTTCTGAATGGAAGGGCCATCGCTCAACGGATAAAAGGTACTCCGGGGATAACAGGCTGATACCGCCCAAGAGTTCATATCGACGGCGGTGTTTGGCACCTCGATGTCGGCTCATCACATCCTGGGGCTGAAGTAGGTCCCAAGGGTATGGCTGTTCGCCATTTAAAGTGGTACGCGAGCTGGGTTTAGAACGTCGTGAGACAGTTCGGTCCCTATCTGCCGTGGGCGCTGGAGAATTGAGGGGGGCTGCTCCTAGTACGAGAGGACCGGAGTGGACGCATCACTGGTGTTCGGGTTGTCATGCCAATGGCATTGCCCGGTAGCTAAATGCGGAAGAGATAAGTGCTGAAAGCATCTAAGCACGAAACTTGCCCCGAGATGAGTTCTCCCTGAGACTTTAAGTCTCCTGAAGGAACGTTAAAGACTATGACGTTGATAGGTCGGGTGTGTAAGTGTAGCGATACATTGAGCTAACCGATACTAATGAACCGTGAGGCTTAACCTTACAACGCCGAAGATGTTTTGGCGGATTTGAGAAGATTTTCAGCTTAGATTACAGATTAGTAAGTCCGAAGGATTTTGCGCTGAGACAAGGCGGCAAGTGAAGCGACGGAAGGAGCATACATCGGTATGTGACTGACGTTCGTAAGTGCAGCCAACGCAGTATCAGCCCAAAAGACACAGGACAGAGCACAAAGAATTTGCCTGGCGGCTGTAGCGCGGTGGTCCCACCTGACCCCATGCCGAACTCAGAAGTGAAACGCCGTAGCGCCGATGGTAGTGTGGGGTCTCCCCATGCGAGAGTAGGGAACTGCCAGGCATCAAACAAGTGAAGAAGCCCATCCTGACGGATGGGCTTTTTTGCGTCTGTACGGAGTGAAACCCGCCGGACTGAAAGTATTTTGCAGGCCTGATAAGCGCAGCGCATCAGGCAATACCACAGTTACTGCCTTACCCATTGCGTAATAAAATCAGTAAGTTGCTGTATATCGTTGATATCTAACAATGGAACATCCACCGCCAGCGGAACATCACTGGCAACCGCGATAACATATTCGTCTATCGCCAATTCTTCCGGACTGTGCCCGCAACCGTCGCGAAAAAGCACGATCTTAGCAACAGGCTCATGCTTAAAACCCTCAACCAACACCATATCCAACGTTGAAGCATCCATCCTGCTTACCAGGTACGCTAAATCCAGTTCGGGCTCTTCCGGCGTCTCTACCATTAACGCCCAACGTTGTTGGCTGGCGACCAGCGTTTGCGCTGCACCTGCTTTGCGTAGCTCATAGCTATCTTTGCCGGGCGTGTCGACATCCATATTGTGATGGGTATGCTTAATCAATCCGGGACGAATACCTCTGGCACGTAGCTCCGGGATTAATTTTTTGAGCAGCGTGGTTTTCCCCGTTCCGCTCCATGCTGCTATAGCGAGTAATGGGATCATGATTTGTCCTGCCATTTTGCGAGTTCTTCAGGGGTATTCACGTTCACGAACGCATCTTTGCGATCGCTGAAATCCACAGCATGACCGCCAGCCTGGCGCATAAAGACCATGACGCGCCTTTCACCGGACTGAAGATAATCCTGTAACAAGGGCTGCATGGAGCGGTGCATCAGCGCAATGGTCGGGTGATCTCTTTCCCCATCGTGCACCCAGACAACGGGTGCGGTTTTGCGCTGTTCCTTCAAACGTGTAACCAGATCATGAGGAATATAGGGCATATCGCACGGGCAGAACAAAAACCACTCCCCCGTTTGCTGCAGGAATACCGATAGCATCCCGGCCAGTGGGCCAGGGAAATCGGCCAATGAATCGGGGATAACTTTCAGGCCGCTTTGCTGGTAAATATCCCGGTGGCGATTGGCGTTAACCACCACGGTTTCGACCTGCAAAGCGAGGGTATCGGCCACATGCCGCCAAAGAGGTTTACCGTCCAGTTCAAGCAGACCTTTATCGGTTCCACCCATCCGTCTGGCCTTACCGCCAGCCAGCACAACCCCTGTTATTGCACTATCCAGAATCACTGATATCGCCTCTTTTAATGTGGGATTGACCCTGCTAACGTATCTGTATTGAGCCTAAGGAGCACAACCATGAAATGTAAACGTCTGAATGAAGTTATTGAACTCCTCCAGCCTGCCTGGCAAAAGGAACCGGATCTTAATCTGATGCAATTTTTACAGAAACTGGCGCAAGAGTCAGGTTTTGACGGCGAACTGGCGGATTTAACTGATGACATTCTGATCTATCACCTGAAAATGCGTGACTCGGCGAAAGATGCGGCCATTCCAGGTATTCAGAAAGATTATGAAGAAGATTTTAAAACCGCACTACTCCGCGCACGTGGCGTAATTAAAGAGTAAAAGCTTGTAATCGCCGCCACCGAAAGCGCTGCGAAATGATATCCTGAATCATTCGTAGTATTTTCCGGATGATGGGATGAACGACAACGCTTTTAATTTCCAGACGCTACACCCGGATACCATCATGGATGCACTGTTTGAGCAGGGGATCCGGGTGGACTCCGGGCTTACCCCGCTTAACAGCTATGAAAACCGTGTCTATCAATTCCAGGACGAAGACCGTCGACGCTTTGTCGTTAAGTTTTATCGCCCTGAACGTTGGTCTGTCGATCAGATCCAGGAAGAGCACCAGTTTGCTCTGGAACTGGTAAGCGATGAAGTCCCGGTAGCTGCTCCGCTGGTATTCAGCGGCCAAACGCTGTTAAGCCATCAGGGTTTTCATTATGCGATCTTCCCTAGCGTCGGCGGAAGGCAGTTTGAGGCCGACAATATCGATCAAATGGAGGCGGTGGGGCGCTATCTGGGGCGTATGCATCAGACCGGAGGTAAGCATAATTTTGCCTTCCGCCCGACGATAGGTCTTGAAGAGTACCTGACTGAGCCGCGTAAACTTTTTGAGCACGCGCAGCTGATCCCATCAGGGCAAAAGGCGGCCTTCCTGAAGGCGACAGATGCACTTATCGCGGTCGTTACCGAACGCTGGCATACACGTTTTGCCACGTTACGCCTGCACGGTGATTGTCATGCCGGTAATATCCTGTGGCGCGATGGTCCGATGTTTGTCGATTTGGATGATGCCCGCAATGGTCCAGCCGTTCAGGATTTATGGATGCTCCTCAATGGCGATAAAGCTGAACAACGTATGCAGCTTGAAACCATTATCGAGGCATATGAAGAGTTTAGTGAGTTCGACATCTCTGAAATCGGACTGATAGAACCTTTACGCGCTATGCGTTTAGTTTATTATCTTGCCTGGCTAATTCGACGTTGGGCTGACCCTGCATTTCCAAAAAACTTCCCATGGTTAACCGGGGAAGATTACTGGCATCGTCAGACCGCGACCTTTATTGAGCAGGCAAAAATTCTGCAAGAGCCCCCCTTACAATTAACGCCAATGTATTAATCGGAGAAACTTGAACATGAAAAAAATATGGCTGGCGCTGGCTGGTATGGTCTTAGCTTTTAGCGCATCTGCAGCGCAGTTCCAGGATGGTAAACAATACATCACTCTGGAAAAGCCAGTTGCGGGTGAACCGCAAGTGTTGGAGTTCTTCTCCTTCTACTGCCCGCACTGCTATCAGTTTGAAGAAGTGCTTCACGTCTCTGATAACGTGAAGAAAAAACTGCCGGAAGGCACCAAGATGACCAAATATCACGTCGAGTTTCTGGGGCCTTTGGGCAAAGATCTGACGCAGGCATGGGCGGTTGCTATGGCGCTGGGCGTTGAAGATCAGGTCACTGTTCCGCTGTTTGAGGGTGTTCAGAAAACTCAGACCGTTCAGTCCGTTGCTGATATCCGTAAAGTGTTTGTCGACGCAGGTATTAAAGGCGAAGACTATGATGCGGCATGGAACAGCTTCGTAGTGAAATCACTCGTGGCGCAGCAGGAAAAAGCAGCGGCTGATTTACAGCTGCAGGGCGTTCCGGCGATGTTCGTGAATGGCAAATATCAGGTAAATCCGCAGGGCATGGATACCAGCAGCATGGATATCTTTGTACAACAGTATGCGGATACCGTGAAATACCTGGTTGGTCAGAAATAAAAGCAAAAGCCGGTCACTGACCGGCTTTTTTATTTGAGGCTTTAATCGCGTCGAGCTGCGCGTCTTTCTCACTCCATAGCGTATTTAGCCAGAGCTGAAACCGACGCTTGAATCCTTTATCGTTCACGTAATCACCGTGCAACTCTTCATCAATTGGCTCCAGATTCACCCGCACGACAATCCGCGTTAGCTTACCGCTCAACATATCGTAGAACGGTCGGCTACTGTTTTCCGGATAGCACAACGTGACGTTCAACATTTTATCGAACTGTGAACCCAGTACGTTCAATGCCATCGCAATACCGGCTGCCTTGGGTGGGAGTAGGTTTTGATAAGGAGAGCGGGTTTGCTCGCGTTTCTCTTTGGTAAAGCGTGAACCTTCGACAAAATTCACAATGGTTGTCGGGTGTACGCGAAACTTCTCGCAGGAACGACGTGTTGTTTCGACATCTTTTCCGCGCCGTTCCGGATGGCGGAGCAGATAGCCACGCGAATAGCGTTTCATGAACGGCATGTCCAGCGCCCAGCAGGCCAGGCCAATAAAGGGCACCCAGGCCAGCTGTTGCTTGAGGAAATATTTATTCATCGGGATGCGTTTACGGAACAGAACGCAAAGCACAACAATATCGGCCCAGCTGTAATGGTTACAAATGAGCAGATACCAGTTTTTCTTGCTAAGACCTTCCAGTCCCTCGACATCCCATTTCAGTCGCGGATTGAGGTGTAGCAGTAGCGCCAGACCTTCACACCAGCAGTACATCATGAAATTACAGAACACGGAAACCTTGCGCCAGACGACAGGAACGGGCAAAAGGAGTTTCACAACTCCGGCAAGGATGATCGGCACAGAACAAAAAATCGTGACCAATATGGTCAATACGATACTCAGCAACAGCGTTATCGCAGCGAGTATTCTCGTCATAATTAAATTATTCAAAAGGTTAGCCATAGATAGTGCGCTAAAGAGGCGCAAGGGGCTGATTTTATCAGAAAACGAACCAAATGATGGCTCTTCCCTGAATAGAAAAAAAGAGAATATCTATCCACATCAGGATATAAGCTGGAAAAATGGAATAAAATGCTGCGCGCTAAATTAAGATTATGAAAAATATACATAAATACAATGAAGCACTAATTGCCTTGCTATATTTAAAGAACTGAAAATTATTTATTCACAAAGTTATCCACAGCCGTGTTTGCGAGCAAAGCAGAAGAACTGCAAAAGTTTTTCGACAAATGCGGCGAAAAACTCATGTTTTTATCCTGTCTGTGGCATCCTTTACCCATAATCTGATAAACAGGCACGGACATTATGGTTCAGATCCCAGAAAACCCCCTTATCCTTGTAGATGGCTCCTCTTACCTTTATCGCGCATACCATGCGTTCCCGCCGCTGACTAACAGTGCAGGGGAGCCTACTGGCGCGATGTATGGCGTGCTCAACATGCTGCGTAGCTTGATTCTGCAATATCAGCCGACCCATGCAGCGGTGGTATTCGACGCTAAGGGTAAAACCTTCCGTGATGAGTTATTCGAACACTACAAGTCGCACCGCCCACCTATGCCGGACGATCTGCGAGCGCAGATTGAACCCCTGCATGCGATGGTAAAAGCGATGGGGTTGCCACTGTTGGCCGTATCAGGCGTGGAGGCGGACGATGTTATCGGTACGCTGGCGCGGGAAGCAGAGAAGGTGGGTCGTCCGGTGCTGATTAGCACTGGCGATAAAGATATGGCTCAGTTAGTGACGCCGAATATCACCCTGATCAACACCATGACCAATACGATCCTCGGCCCGGATGAAGTGGTGAATAAGTACGGCGTCCCGCCGGAACTGATCATCGATTTCCTGGCGCTGATGGGGGACTCCTCAGATAACATTCCTGGCGTTCCAGGCGTAGGTGAAAAAACCGCGCAGGCTCTGCTGCAGGGGCTGGGTGGGCTGGATACCCTCTATGCTGAGTCAGACAAAATAGCGGGGCTGACTTTCCGTGGTGCGAAAACCATGGCGGGCAAACTTGAGCAGAATAAAGAGGTGGCGTACCTCTCCTATCAATTGGCTACTATCAAAACGGATGTTGAGCTGGAGTTGACCTGCGAGCAGCTGGAAGTCCGTCAACCGGCAGCAGAAGAACTGCTTGGCCTGTTTAAACAGTATGAATTCAAACGTTGGGTTACCGACGTTGAAGCGGGTAAATGGCCACAGGCGAAAGGAACGAAGCCGGCGGCAAAACTACAGGAAACACTCGTTGTCGATGAAACGCCTGAAGAGCCGGCTACGGTTCTTTCGTATGATAACTATGTGACGATTCTGGACGAAGCGACGCTGGAAGAGTGGATCGCGAAGCTAAAAAAAGCGCCTGTTTTTGCTTTCGATACTGAAACTGACAGTCTGGACAACATCTCCGCGAATCTGGTTGGCCTGTCTTTTGCCATTGAACCGGGTGTGGCTGCATATGTTCCTGTTGCCCACGATTACCTGGACGCCCCCGATCAAATCGCTCGTGACCGCGCGCTGGCGCTGCTGAAGCCGCTGCTGGAAGATGAGAACGCACACAAAGTCGGGCAAAACCTGAAGTACGATCGCGGTATTCTGGCGAACTATGGCATCGAGCTGCGCGGCATCACCTTTGATACCATGCTCGAATCCTACATTCTGAACAGCGTCGCTGGCCGACACGATATGGACAGCTTGTCTGACCGCTGGCTGAAACATAAAACCATCACCTTTGAAGAGATCGCCGGAAAGGGCAAAAACCAGCTGACCTTTAACCAGATAGCGCTGGAAGAAGCCGGTCGTTACGCTGCGGAAGATGCCGACGTTACGCTACAGCTGCATCTGAAGATGTGGCCGGAATTGCAGCAGCATAAAGGGCCGCTGAACGTCTTTGAAAATATCGATATGCCGCTGGTGCCGGTTTTGTCTCGCGTTGAGCGCAACGGTGTGAAAATCGATCCGGCAGTTCTGCACAAGCATTCAGAAGAGCTGACGCTGCGTTTGAACGAGCTGGAGCAAAAAGCACACGAGATCGCCGGAGAAGCGTTTAACCTCTCTTCCACCAAGCAACTTCAAACTATCCTGTTTGAAAAGCAGGGTATTAAGCCGCTGAAGAAAACCCCTGGTGGTGCGCCATCAACGTCGGAAGAGGTACTGGAAGAGCTCGCGCTGGATTACCCGTTGCCGAAAGTCATCCTGGAATATCGTGGCTTAGCAAAACTGAAGTCAACCTATACGGACAAGCTTCCGTTGATGATTAACAAGAAAACCGGGCGCGTGCACACCTCCTATCATCAGGCGGTTACCGCTACCGGGCGCTTGTCTTCAACGGACCCAAATCTGCAGAACATCCCGGTACGAAATGACGAAGGTCGTCGTATTCGTCAGGCATTCATTGCGCCAGAAGACTATGTGATTGTCTCTGCGGACTACTCGCAGATTGAATTGCGCATCATGGCGCATCTCTCACGTGATAAAGGCCTGCTTACCGCGTTTGCCGAAGGGAAAGATATTCACCGTGCAACGGCGGCGGAAGTTTTTGGCTTACCGCTGGATTCCGTGACCAGTGAACAACGCCGCAGCGCGAAAGCCATTAACTTCGGTCTGATCTACGGGATGAGTGCCTTTGGTCTGGCGCGCCAGTTGAATATTCCGCGTAAAGAAGCGCAGAAGTACATGGACCTCTACTTTGAACGCTACCCTGGCGTGCTGGAATATATGGAACGAACTCGTGCGCAGGCGAAAGAGCAAGGTTATGTAGAGACGCTGGAAGGGCGTCGTCTTTATTTACCGGATATTAAATCCAGTAATGGCGCTCGTCGCGCAGGTGCCGAGCGTGCGGCAATTAACGCCCCGATGCAGGGTACAGCCGCAGACATTATCAAACGCGCCATGATAGCGGTGGATGGATGGCTGCAAACCGAGCACCCGCGCGTGCGCATGATTATGCAGGTACACGATGAACTGGTGTTTGAAGTGCATAAAGATGACCTGGAAAGCGTCTCTAAAAAGATCCACCAACTGATGGAAAATGAGACCCAGATTGACGTGCCGTTGCTGGTGGAAGTCGGTAGTGGTGAAAACTGGGATCAGGCGCACTAAGGGTTTACTGAATAACGCCCCTTTTTCGTAACTAAGCAACATAAGATAGAACTTTTTGTGATGTTCATTAGAATTCCCTATGTAAGGAATGAAAAAAAATTACAAAAAGTGCTTTCTGAGCTGCTCAAAAAAGAGTAAAGTTATTCACGTAGGGTACAGAGGTAAGATGTTCTATCTTTCAGACCTTTTACTTCACGTAATCGGATTTGGCTGAATATTTTAGCCGCCCCAGTCAGTAATGACTGGGGCGTTTTTTATTTTGCTCGTCATACTTCAAGCTGCATACGCGTTGGCTTCCTCACTCACCCCAGTCACTTACTGATGTAAGCTCCTGGGGATTCGCTGTGTCGCCGCCTTTATGCAACTCGAATTATTTAGAGCAAAAATAAAGATCTGTAGGCCGGATAAGACGCGCAGCGGCGCCATCCGGCAATACGGTGGGTTATTCTCCGTCCTGTATCTCTTCAACCGGTGCCAGTTCACTAAACCAGCTATCCAGCTTCTGCCGTAGTTTGTCCACACCCAGCTTTTTCAGTGATGAAAATGCTTCTACCTGCACATCACCATTAAATGCCAGTACGGCTTCACGCACCATATTCAACTGGGCTTTGCGCGCACCGCTGGCCAACTTATCTGCTTTAGTCAGCAGTACCAGAACCTGAACGTTGCTCTCAACTGCCCACAGGATCATCTGTTGATCGAGATCTTTTAGCGGGTGACGAATATCCATAAGCACCACCAGACCTTGCAGGCTCTGTCGTTTTTCCAGATATTCAGCCAGCGCGCGCTGCCATTTGCGCTTCATCTCTTCCGGAACTTCGGCATAACCGTATCCTGGCAAATCGACCAGGCGTTTGCCGTCAACGACTTCAAACAGGTTGATAAGCTGAGTACGACCCGGCGTTTTAGATGTACGCGCCAGACCTTTTTGATTCGTCAGGGTATTTAGCGCACTGGATTTGCCTGCGTTGGAACGGCCAGCAAAAGCCACTTCTATTCCGGTATCGGAAGGTAGGTGGCGAATATCAGGCGCACTCATCACAAAGTGCGTCTGTTGATAATTCAAGTTAGTCAAAGCAGTCCTCTCCATCAATCAGGGCTTTGCAGCGATTATACCTGAACCCCAGCAAAAGGCTGGTTTTTCGACGAGTGGGCTGTGTAAGTAAAAACCTCGCACTTTGTGAGACATTGCCGATAGTTTCTATACGAGATGACAGAGTAAAAAATGACGGAACTAAAACAAATCATAGAGTTACATTAGGGTGCTATTCTTAAAATCCGAAATTGTTACCCAGGTTACTTGTACGTTTAAACCAAAACGGTAAAGTAGTGTCCATAGCGAGGAAGCTGACAGGATAGTCGACTCAGGATGAGGGTCAGGAGCGCCAGGAGGCGAAGACACAGGATTGTCAGGAAGACAAACGTCCGGAGACGTTAGTAAAAGGAAATGGAAACAACACGGAATGTTTCAGGCTAAAGGAAAAACAGGGTGTGTTGATAGCCAACAGGGAATGTAGAGCCCGTAAGGGTTGAGAGTCAGGAAAAAAGGCGACAGATTACTCTGTCGCCTTTTTTCTTTATTTCTGCTAGATTCCGGCGCAATTATATACTGAATAAATACAGCCAAAGACGAATCATGATGAAACCAACTTCTACACCACGCGGTAAAGGTCCTGCAAAAGCGCGTCGTAAAACACGCGAAGAAATTAACCAGGAAGCTCGCGACCGTAAGCGCCAGAAAAAACACCGTGGTCATGCGGCGGGTAGCCGTGCGTCCGGTAGCGAAGGCGCATCTGGTGGCGGAAACAAAAATAAGCAAAAAGATCCTCGTATTGGCAGCAAAAACCCCATTCCATTAGGCGTGACCGAAAAAGTCACCAAACAGCACAAACCGAAGAGTGAGAAACCTATGCTTTCACCACAGGCTGAGTTGGATTTACTGGAAACGGATGAGCGCCTGGATGCGCTGCTGGAGCGCCTTGAAGCAGGAGAAATCCTGAGCGCGGAAGATCAGACCTGGGTTGATGCCAAGCTGGACCGCATCGATGAACTGATGCAAAAGCTGGGTCTTTCTTACGATGACGAGGAAGAAGAGGAAGAGGAAGAAAAACAGGAAGACATGATGCGCCTGCTGAAAGGCGGCAACTAACGGTTTTACACCGTGGGTCTTCCCGTCCTGCTTATAACCCTTCCGGTTATATGTTATCTGGTGTGGTTATTCGTTAAACTACAGCGGTTGTCGCGGCGACAGAAGTGGCTGCGCAACCGACTTATCACCCGTAGTGGGGTTAAGTCGGTACGCCGTACCCGCCAGAGACGCCATCGGAAGGAGTGAGCATGTCAGAGCAGTTAATAGACTGGGACCTGGCCCTGATCCAGAAATATAACTATTCCGGGCCACGATATACCTCGTACCCGACCGCGCTGGAGTTTTCTGAAGACTACGGCACTGAAGCATTTCTAAAGGCTGTGGCGCGTTATCCTGAGCGTCCGCTCTCGCTGTACGTTCATATCCCGTTCTGCCATAAACTGTGCTACTTCTGCGGTTGCAACAAGATTGTGACGCGCCAGCAGCATAAAGCCGATCAATACCTCGATGCCCTGGAACAAGAAATCATTCATCGCGCTCCTCTGTTCGCCGGACGCCATGTCAGCCAGTTGCACTGGGGCGGCGGCACGCCAACGTATCTGAATAAAGCGCAAATCAGCCGTTTAATGTCGTTGCTGCGTGGCAACTTCAACTTCAACGACGATGCCGAAATCTCGATCGAAGTGGATCCGCGTGAAATTGAGCTGGATGTGCTCGATCATTTACGTGCTGAAGGTTTTAACCGCCTGAGCATGGGGGTACAGGACTTCAACAAAGAAGTTCAGCGCCTGGTGAACCGTGAGCAGGATGAGGAGTTTATCTTTGCGCTGCTGAATCATGCGCGGGAGATTGGTTTTACCTCAACAAATATCGATCTGATTTATGGCCTGCCAAAACAGACGCCGGAAAGTTTTGCCTTTACCCTGAAACGCGTGGCTGAGTTGAATCCAGACCGTCTTAGCGTCTTTAACTACGCGCACCTGCCAACGCTGTTTGCCGCTCAGCGTAAGATTAAAGATGCCGACCTGCCCAGCGCGCAGCAGAAACTGGATATCTTGCAGGAGACCATCTCGTCACTGACCGAAACCGGTTATCAGTTTATTGGTATGGATCATTTTGCCCGCCCGGATGACGAACTGGCCATTGCACAACGCGAGGGTGTTCTGCATCGCAATTTCCAGGGCTATACCACCCAGGGGGATACCGATCTGCTGGGGATGGGCGTATCGGCCATCAGTATGATTGGCGACAACTACGCGCAGAACCAGAAAGAGCTGAAGCACTATTACCAGCAGGTAGACGAGCAGGGGGACGCGCTGTGGCGCGGAATCGCCCTGACCCGCGACGACTGCATTCGTCGGGATGTTATTAAGCTCCTGATCTGCAACTTCCGCCTCGACTATGCCGCCGTGGAACAGCAATGGGACCTGAACTTTGCTGACTATTTTGCCGAAGATCTGAAACTGCTGGCGCCGTTGGCGAAAGATGGGCTGGTGGATGTGAATGAGAAGGGAATTCAGGTTACGCCTAAGGGCCGCCTGCTGATCCGTAATATTTGCATGTGCTTCGATGCGTATCTGCGTCAGAAAGCGCGGATGCAGCAATTCTCGCGCGTCATTTAACCGGGTTGCCCGGTGGCGCTTCGCTTACCGGGCCTACCAAAATCTCACTACGTAGGCCGGTTAAGCGAAACGCCACCCGACAAACCCGCTAGCTGAACAGCCCAACCAGCGCCGCACACAGCACTGCGGCAACCGCAGTTTGTGGCGTATGGCTTTCGACTGCACCGCTCGACAGCAGATTAATCATTGATTCCAGCATGATAACTTCCCCCGTTTGCCGGGCACGATCATACTTAACTCATCGGAACAGTAAAGCGCAAAATAGCAGCAATTTGCGCTTAATAATCAATCTTTACACAGTGACGATTTGTCACTCCATACCGAGTTCTTTTAACTTCCGCGTCAAGGTATTACGCCCCCAACCGAGCAGTCGTGCAGCTTCCTGTTTATGCCCTTGGGTATGGCGTAGCGCGGTGGTTAACAGCGTACGCTCCAACTCTGGTTGCGCCTCAGAAAGCAGGTTTTGATGACCGGAACGTAATGCCCTATCCGCCCACTGTGCCAACAGGGTTGCCCAACTGTCTGGTTGCATATGTGACGGTGCGTCAGGCACGGTGGTTTCAAACAGCTCGGTTGGTAAGTCCTGAATCAGTACTTCCTGTCCGGCGGCCATGACGGTTAACCAGCGACAGGTGTTTTCAAGCTGACGCACGTTTCCAGGCCAGGCCAGACGGGTGAGTGCCGCCTCGGTTTCCGGGTGTAATTGCTTGGCTTCTACTCCCAGTTCGCGGGCGGCCTCCTGCAGGAAATGACGCGCCAGGCGTGGGATATCTTCCCGACGTTCGCGCAGTGGCGGCAGATGTACCCGAATGACGTTCAGGCGATGGAATAAGTCCTCACGAAATTTGCCTTCCTGTACGCGCAGTTCAAGGTTTTGGTGCGTGGCGGCGATAATGCGCACATCCACTTTCACCGGTGCGTAACCACCCACGCGGTAAAACTGTCCATCGGCTAATACCCGCAATAAACGCGTTTGTACGTCCAGCGGCATATCGCCTATTTCATCGAGGAACAGCGTACCGCCGTCTGCCTGTTCAAAGCGGCCCTGACGAATCGTATTCGCCCCGGTAAACGCGCCTTTCTCGTGACCAAACAGTTCAGACTCGATCAAATCTTTCGGAATAGCCGCCATGTTCAGCGCGATAAACGGCGCTTTGACGCGCGGGCTATGACGGTGCAACGCATGGGCGACCAGCTCTTTACCGGTCCCTGACTCTCCGTTTATCAATACGCTGATTGAAGACCGGGACAGGCGACCAATAATGCGAAAGACGTCCTGCATTGCCGGCGCTTCGCCGATGATGTCGGTTGTTGGGCCGTTGATCTGAACATTACGCGGCTGCTGCTGTTCCTGATAATGGCTGATGGCGCGTTCGACCAGCGCCACGGCTTCATCAATATCAAAAGGTTTGGGCAGATAATCAAACGCCCCTTGCTGATAGGCGCTGACGGCGGCATCCAGATCGGAGTGCGCGGTCATTATGATGACCGGAAGCATCGGATGCCGTTGTTTAATCTGTTTTAACAGCGTCAGACCGTCCATGCCCGGCATGCGAATATCCGACAACAGCACATCCGGCGTTTTGCTGGCCAGCGCGTCCAGCACCTCTTTACCGCTTTCAAATGTTGTGCAGCTTAGTCCTGCCCCTGCGAGCGCACGTTCAAGCACCCAACGGATGGAACTATCGTCATCAACTACCCAGACTATTCCTCGTTGCATAAACGTCACCTTTATTTCCTGATAGGCAGGTAAACCGAGAACTCGGTATGACCCGGCCAACTGGTAAATTCAATTTTGCCGGAATGTTGATCAATCAAATTACGGGCGATGGATAAGCCAAGGCCAGTACCGCCCTCGCGACCGCTGACCATTGGGTAGAACAGCGTGTCCTGTAAATGCGAGGGGATACCCGGACCGTTATCCTCAACATCAATCCGTGCCGCCAGGCGATAACGCATGCCGTGCAGCGTGAGCTGAAACGCGGTGCGGGTACGCAGAACGATCTCACCGCCTTCTGGTCCTAGCGCCTGCAAAGCGTTACGCACGATGTTTAACAGAACCTGCTCTATCTGGTCCGGATCGTGCAGTAATTCCGGCAGACTCGGATCGTAATCCCGGATCAGCGTGACGTTTTCCGGTAGCTCCATTGAGACCAGCGCCACCACGCGCTCCGCCACTTTGTGAATACTCTCTGTGACGTGCATACCCGGCTGTTGTGGCCCCAGCAGACGGTCGACCAGATTACGCAGGCGGTCGGCCTGCTCAATAATGACTTTGGTATATTCGGTCAGCGCCGGGTCCGGAAGCGCTTTACTGAGAAGTTGCGCCGCGCCGCGCAATCCACCCAGCGGGTTTTTAATTTCGTGTGCCAGGCCGCGCACCAGATCGCGGGCGGCAATCTGCTGGGCGTGCTGGAGCTGTTCCTGGCTCAGACGGCGCTGGTTATCCATTGGCGCCATCTCCAGCAAGATAAGGCCATCAGGCAGCCTCTGAGCGGTCACAGAGAGGATATGTGAGTGGCTGTCTATCACCAGCGTCACTTCGTTATCCGTAAAGCCCTGGCCTGCTTCCAGGCTCTCTCGCATCAGCCCGATGTTCAAGGAGAAATAACTCAACAGATCGGGAAGCGGAGTACCAAACAGTTTGCGGGAGCTTTGGGCGAGCAGCTGTTGCGCTGCCGGGTTGGCGTAATGTACCGCCAGCTCATCGTCGACGAGTAAGATGCTGTTGATTAAAGAATTGAGGATCTGCCCAGCATCGGGCAGCGTGCCGGTTGCCATTCAGCAGTCTCCTGAAAAGTGTTGCACCAATTTAGTGCATTATAGCTTTTTACATCAAAAAAGCGCGAAAAAGCAGGTTGTTAGTGGAGAAAAAAGCCCATCCAGAGATGGGCTAAAAGTTCCACGGCAACTAAAACCTTCGTCTTTCTCCCTACCGCTGTGTTGGCTGCTTTCGCTCACCCCAGTCACTTACTTATGTAAGCTCCCGGGGATTCACTCAATTGCCGCCTTGCTGTAGCAAGAAATCCATTGGTTATTACATCCTCTGCACGTTTTTATGTGAGAGTGTAAAAGTTAAATTAAACGCTGTAGTACAGCTCAAACTCTACCGGGTGCGGAGTCATGCGCACGCGGTCATCTTCTTCGCGACGCAGCGTAATGTAAGCATCGATCGCTTCATTGGTGAACACGCCGCCTGCTGTCAGGAACTCACGGTCCAGATCCAGTTCTTTCAGTGCTTCTTCCAGAGAACCAGCAACCTGTGGGATCTCTTTTGCTTCTTCCGGCGGCAGGTCGTACAGGTTTTTGTCCATCGCTTCGCCCGGGTGGATCTTGTTCTTAATACCGTCAAGACCAGCCATCAGCAGCGCTGCGAAGCACAGGTACGGGTTAGCAGCCGGGTCCGGGAAACGCACTTCGATACGACGCGCTTTCGGAGAAGCAACAACCGGAATACGGATAGAAGCAGAACGGTTACGGGCAGAGTAAGCCAGCATTACCGGCGCTTCGTAGCCTGGGACCAGACGCTTGTAGGAGTTAGTGGTCGGGTTCGCCAGGGCGTTGATCGCTTTAGCGTGTTTGATTACGCCGCCGATGTAGAACAGCGCCTGCTCAGACAGACCCGCATACTTGTCACCGGAGAACAGGTTTACGCCGTTCTTGGACAGAGACATGTGGCAGTGCATGCCGGAACCGTTATCGCCGAACATTGGTTTTGGCATAAAGGTCGCGGTTTTACCGAAACGGTGAGCGACGTTGTGAACGACATATTTGTAGATCTGAATCTCATCCGCTTTTTTGGTCATGGTGTTGAAGCGGGTTGCGATTTCGTTCTGGCCAGCGGTAGCAACTTCGTGGTGATGCGCTTCAACGACCAGGCCCATCTCTTCCATGATCAGACACATGGTAGAACGGATGTCCTGAGAAGAATCTACCGGAGGAACCGGGAAGTAACCGCCTTTCACGCCAGGGCGGTGACCTTTGTTACCACCTTCGTATTTGGTGGAGGAGTTCCATGCGCCTTCGATGTCATCAATAGCCACATGGGAACCGGAAATAGACGCGCCGAAACGGATGTCGTCAAACAGGAAGAATTCTGGCTCTGGTCCGAACAGAACGGTGTCTGCGATGCCGGTAGAGCGCAGATACTCTTCAGCGCGTTTAGCGATGGAGCGCGGATCGCGGTCGTAGCCCTGCAGCGTACCTGGTTCCAGGATATCGCAACGGATGATCAAGGTAGACTCTTCATAGAACGGGTCGATGAGTGCAGTAGACGCATCTGGCATCAGAACCATGTCTGATTCGTTAATGCCTTTCCAGCCACCGATTGAGGAGCCGTCAAACATTTTGCCTTCTTCAAAGAATTCGGCATTTACCTGATGAGCAGGAATAGTGACGTGCTGTTCTTTACCTTTGGTATCAGTGAAGCGTAAATCAACAAACTTCACTTCGTGTTCGTTCAGCATCGTCAAAACGTGTTCAGCGGACATACTTACTCTCCCGGATTGGTCATGGTCGTCGTGGTAACGAAGTCTTCAATTCTGCAAAAAATTGGCCGTGTCGCCGTAAAAAATATAAAGCGAAATCTGTGCCAACTTTTAAATTGCCCCTAAAAGGCGTTATCATGCGCACTATCGTGCAAAGGGGCTGCACCATGAAGGTAGTATTGCACCATTATAGTGCTTTAATGTGAACATTAAGCACCATATTGGTGCAAAGCATGTCAGATTACCCCTTTTAACGCTCCGTGAATGTGATCACAAAGAAACTCTGCAATACTTGTTTGCGGAGGATGTTTGTGATCCTGTTTTGTACTGCGATTAATCCGTGTACAATAACGCGCTATTTCTAAAATGCCTGAGGCAAAGTTGTGATCGAAAATTTGCGTAACATCGCCATCATCGCGCACGTAGACCATGGTAAAACGACCCTGGTAGACAAGCTGCTCCAACAATCCGGTACGTTCGATGCACGTGCTGAAACCCAAGAGCGCGTGATGGACTCCAACGATTTGGAGAAAGAGCGTGGGATTACCATCCTCGCTAAAAACACCGCTATCAAATGGAATGACTACCGTATCAACATCGTTGATACCCCGGGGCACGCCGACTTCGGTGGTGAAGTTGAACGTGTAATGTCCATGGTCGACTCCGTGCTGCTGGTGGTGGATGCAATGGACGGTCCGATGCCGCAGACGCGCTTCGTGACCAAAAAAGCCTTTGCCCATGGCCTGAAGCCAATTGTTGTTATCAACAAAGTTGACCGTCCTGGCGCGCGTCCTGACTGGGTTGTTGATCAGGTATTCGACCTGTTCGTTAACCTCGACGCTACCGACGAGCAGCTGGACTTCCCGATCGTTTACGCTTCCGCGCTGAACGGTATCGCAGGTCTGGATCACGAAGACATGGCTGAAGACATGACTCCGCTGTATCAGACCATCGTTGATCGCGTACCGGCTCCGAGCGTAGACCTTGATGGCCCGCTGCAGATGCAAATCTCTCAGTTGGACTACAACAACTACGTTGGCGTAATCGGCATCGGTCGTATCAAACGCGGTAAAGTTAAACCGAACCAGCAGATCACTATCATTGATAGCGAAGGCAAAACCCGTAACGGTAAAGTCGGTAAAGTTCTGACTCATCTGGGTCTGGAACGTATTGAGAGTGATATTGCCGAAGCAGGCGATATCATCGCGATCACCGGTCTGGGCGAACTGAACATCTCCGACACCATCTGCGACCCGCAGAATGTCGAAGCGCTGCCGGCTCTGTCCGTTGATGAACCGACCGTAACCATGTTCTTCTGCGTAAACACCTCTCCGTTCTGTGGTAAAGAAGGTAAATATGTTACCTCTCGTCAGATCCTTGACCGCCTGAACAAAGAGCTGGTGCACAACGTTGCCCTGCGCGTTGAAGAAACCGAAGATGCGGATGCGTTCCGTGTATCTGGTCGTGGTGAGCTGCACCTGTCTGTTCTGATCGAAAACATGCGTCGTGAAGGTTTCGAAATGGCGGTTTCCCGTCCGAAAGTAATCTTCCGCGAAATCGATGGCCGTAAACAAGAGCCGTTCGAAAACGTAACGCTGGACGTCGAAGAGCAGCATCAGGGGTCTGTCATGCAGGCTCTGGGTGAGCGTAAAGGCGACCTGAAAAACATGAATCCAGATGGCAAAGGCCGCGTACGTCTTGACTACGTGATCCCAAGCCGTGGTCTGATCGGCTTCCGTTCAGAATTCATGACCATGACTTCCGGTACCGGTCTGCTGTACTCCACCTTCAGCCACTACGACGACGTTCGTGCGGGTGATGTGGGTCAGCGTCAGAACGGCGTTCTGATCTCCAACGGCCAGGGTAAAGCAGTTGCGTTCGCACTGTTCAGCCTGCAGGACCGCGGTAAGCTGTTCCTGGGTCACGGTGCAGAAGTTTACGAAGGCCAGATCATCGGTATTCACAGCCGCTCTAACGACCTGACTGTAAACTGCCTGACTGGTAAGAAACTGACCAACATGCGTGCGTCTGGTACTGACGAAGCAACGGTTCTGGTTCCACCGGTTAAGATGACTCTGGAGCAGGCTCTGGAATTCATCGATGACGACGAACTGGTAGAAGTTACCCCAACTTCTATCCGTATCCGTAAGCGTCACCTGACTGAAAACGATCGTCGCCGTGCAATGCGTGGCGCGAAAGAAGAGTAATTAACGCTCTTCCTCAGGTAAGTATAAAAAAGCCGCTGATTTCAGCGGCTTTTTTTATCATCAGGAGGATCAGAAGAAATACTTTGCCCCGACACGAATCTGGTTTTGCTCACGATGATAGGGCTCAACATTGCGATCTAACCAGCGTAATTCCAGATAGGGCAGCCAGTGTTCATTAATACGATACTTAAAGGTATTAGTAATTTCCCAGTGATGATCTTTTCCATTGTTGCTATTGAAGTCATTGACGCGCATAAAATAGTGCGGTTCAAAGGTGTAGGAGAATTTATCGGTAATGGTAAAGTTCCAGTAGTTACCGATTTCATAGGTGTCATTATTATCCAGATCACCATTTAAATCGGTTGAACTGTAGTTATTATGGTTATATCGATTCCGCACGGTAAGATTAAACCACGGGGTAAATTTATAGTTAACATCCAGATAAGCCGCGCCACCAGAACCCGTACTCTTATCGTTTATCAATCCACCGGGCTGAATAGTTAATTTATCCGTTGGTTTAAATAAAGGATACCAACCTTCTATTTCGTTATAGCCGTGTTTTAACTCATCCTTGCGTTGCATAGTATAGGTGTTAGTGAGCATGATACCCGCGCCCATATCGGAGTTATAACCGACACGCAGCATGACTTCCATTTGGTCGGACGCCAGATTATATGCTTCGCGGTTTTCTACATAGACTCCAGCAAAAGCAGAGGTTGACACCACAGAGGATAGGAGAATTATTGTCGTTAATTTTTTCATGATAAATCCATTTTTTAAGCGTAGGGAGGCCGCCATCCATTGGGATGGAATAGGCGGCTATTATTTTTATACTTTTACAGCAGAGGTATTCTTTTTATTGGTAATAGGGTCCGGTTGGATGTTGTTTTTCTTCCGTTGGCTGATTTCCTCAATAATAAAAGCAAAACGTGTTTCGTTAAGTTTATAAAAGAAGCCCATCGTGAGTGCTGCAATAATCGCAAGACCGCAGGGCCAGAGAAAAATAAGCTGACGCAAACCGAGCAGGGTGGCATCGCTCTGGGCTATGTTAGGGATATAACCGATTTGCGTCAGCATGATGCCCGGCAGGAAGCCTGCGAGCGCAGCAGATATTTTGCGAGAAAAGGTATAACCCGTATACACCGAGCCTTCCGCGCGGATCCCTGTTTTCCATTCGCCATAATCGACCGTATCCGGAACCAGCGCCCAGTTCAGGCTGTTGACAAAAGCGGTTCCGAAGAAGGCCATACAGGAGAACGTCACGAATAAGAATGATGTACCGCCCCAGAAAAAGTTCAGCACATCACCGATAGCCCATAGTGCCAGACCGCCGAGATAAACCTGTTTTTTACCGAAGCGTTTTACAGCCGTGGGAACCAGCAAGACCCCAACCAGAATGCATCCCATGCTGAAGAAACCCATCCACGACAGCAGATGTATATCGTTGAGTACGTACTGGGTGTAATACACCTGAATCGCCAGCTTAATGTTGAATGCCGCCAGCGTGCATAGGTTGGCAACACATAGCACCAGTAGTGGAGGGTTACGGAAAATGGCGCAGAACGATTTGAGAATACTGGGTTTATGGTGATCCGGCACGATTTCGATATAGCGTTCTTTCACACCGCTAAAGCACCACCACATACTGAACAGTCCGCAGACAGAGAAGAGCAGTGCGGCAATCAGATAACCCAGCGAAGGCGAACTGACAAATAGAGCCTGAATTGGCATAAATCCAACGGTACACAGTAAGAGACCTACGGTAGCGCCGCCCTGACGCCAGGCAGCGAGCTGAGCGCGTTCATGCGGGTTTTTAGTGATCGCAGGCACCATCGCGCCGTAGGAGCAGTTCATCAGGCTATAGAACAGACCGAACAGCATAAACAACACCGTTGCCAGTCCGGTTTTCACCGTTAGCGTAAAATCAGTCGCTAAAAACTGCGCGCTGGCAACGACTGCGACAGGAAACGACGCATACAAAATAAAGGGCCTGAATTTCCCTTTTGCGCCAATGTTACGCCTTGAGTCCAGCAATACACCGGTTAACATATCAGTGAAGGCGGTGAAGAACTTCGCCACCAAAAAGATAATCCCACCGTAATACGCCGGCATCCCTAGTTCATCGGTATAAAATTTAAGCAGATACAGCGTACCGATACACAGCATCAAATTTGAGCCGAAGTCACCCACTCCGTAGGCGAATTTTTCACGCAGGCTCAGTTTTAGCGTTAGCGGATCATGAAAAGACATAATCGCTCCTCAATAGCGCTCCGTAGAGCGCTATTCGTTATTATTATCAAACGGGTTGTTTACGTGCTTCTATCTCTTCAACGATGCGGACATACATCTTCTCGTTAAGATTGTAGAAACAGCCCATAGCTACAATGGTGATTACCGCCAATGCGCAGGGATAGATAAAGATCAACTGGCGCAAACCTTCGACTGTACTTGCAGACTGCACCACGTTGGGGACGTAGCCGATTTGCGTCAGCATCCAGCCAGGGAAGAAGCCAGCCAGCGCTTGTGACACTTTACGAAAGAAGGTGAAACCGGTGTATACCGTACCTTCAGAGCGTACGCCGGTACGCCATTCGCCATATTCCACCGTGTCCGAGACCAGTGCCCAGTTCAGGCTGTTAACGAATGCTGAGCCGAAGAACGCCAGGCACGAGAAAGCGACAAAGCTGACGGAACCGCCGCCAAAGAAGTAGTTAAGCAGATCGCCCGCGACCCAAATCAACAAACCGCCTATGTAGACCTTTTTCTTGCCGAAACGTCTGACCATTCCCGGCATCAAGAAGACGCCGATGAAGATACAACCCATGCTGAAAAAGCCCATCCAGGAAAGGAGGATCGGGTCGTTCAGTACGTACTGGGTGTAATAGACCTGAATCGCCAGCTTGACGTTAAACGCGCCAAGTGTGCAAAGGTTGGCAACGCACAGAATAAACAGCGGGCGGTTACCTGCGATGGCGCGGAAGGATTGCAGTAATCCCGGTTTTTGCGCGGCATCAACGGGTTTCACTTCCACGTAGCGTTCTTTTACCCCGGCATAGCAGAGCCACATAAACAGCAGACCAAACAAAGAAAATAACGTGGCGGCGAAGATATAACCCAGTTGCGAGTTGCCTTCGATCAGGTTCATTACTGGAACAAAGCCGACGGTACACAGCAACAAACCAAGGGTTGCACCACCTTGCCGCCAGGCGGCCAGCGATGCGCGTTCGTCAGGATTTTTCGTAATAGCGGGAACCATCGCACCATAAGAGCAGTTCATCATGCTGAAGAACAATCCGTACAGCATAAACAGCACCGTTGCCATGACCGTTTTACCGGTTACTTCAAACGGTGTACCGACAAAATTGGCAATTGCCAGCAAGGTAACCGGAAATGCGGCATATAAAACGAACGGACGGAATTTACCTTTCGGACCGATTTTGCGGCGCGAATCGAGCATAATTCCGGTGCCCATATCGGTAAATGCGGTAAAAAATTTGGCGATAAGGAATATGATACCGCCATAAGTTCCTGGTAAACCAAGGACATCGGTGTAAAACTTGAGTAAATAGAGCGTACCAATGTCCAGAAGGATATTGGAACCTAAATCACCCATCCCATAGGCGAGTTTTTCTTTGAACGGCAAGCGTAGGGTTGCCGGATTAGAGGAAGTCTGACTCATTATTATTCTCCATGTGCCCGCGAGTTTACCCGCGGGCGAGCCGCATTAGATGTTGCGTAAGGTGGCAAACAGTGACGCCCATTCACTCTTCGCGCGATAAAACACCGGAGGCTTGCCAATAGGCGCATCTACGGTAATTTCTCCGCCCTGAGAAGTTTCCCCAGTCCAGACGTTTACCCAGCTATCCTCCGGCAGATACAGCGTCCAGTTTTGCTGACCTTGTTCGTGAACCGGCGCAACCAGCAAATCCTGCCCCAGCAGGTACTGATATTTCAGGGTATAGGTCCGCGCATCGTCTTCGTAATGCAGGAACAGCGGGCGCATCACCGGCAGACCAGTAGCGCTGTTTTGCGCGACCGCCTGTTTGAGATACGGTTTCAGGGTGGTAAAGACGGTGGTCATACGGGCAAAGTGGGCGATGGTTTCTGCATCACCATCAAACTGCCAGTTATCGCCAGGGCGGTTACCTTCGTGGGTGCGCATCATTGGCGTGAAGGCGCTAAAATCACACCAGCGCAGCAGTAGCTCTTTGCTGCGTTTCATGTCAAACAGGGTGGTGTAACCGCCGATATCGCTGTGGTGCAGACCGTGGCCGGTCATCGCCAGCGACAGCGCCGCAGGAACGACGGAAGCCAGACCATCGTCGAGGCTCCAGTCAACGTTCTGATCGCCTGCCCACATCATGGTGGAGTATTTCTGGCTGCCGGTGTAGCCCGCACGCATAAAGAACAGGATCTCGCCGAGTTTGCCGGTCTCCTGTAACGCTTCGTAGTTACATTTCGCCCACAACGCGGGCCAGGCGTTATGCATAATTTCAGCGCTGACGCCGTTGTGCAGATACGTATCGGTCGGCAGGTATTCGCCAAAGTCGGCCATCCAACCGCCGCAGCCCAGTTCAATCATGTTCTTTTTGATGACTTCTTTAAACCAGGTGTAGGCTTCGGGGTTGGTCAGATCGACCACGCCGCCGTAAAATTCACCAAACTCAACCAGATAGTCAGCGCCAGAGGCGTCTTTCGCCAGATAGCCATGTGCAGCGGCTTCGGCACAGAGATCTTTATCGCTGGCGACGTACGGGTTGATGTAGGAGAGAAACTGCACGCCTTCTTCTTTCCACTGCTTAATACGGCTATCCAACTGCGGATAGTTGTCGCTGTTCCACTTCCAGTTCCACATCACGCGCTTGCCAAAAGAAGTCATGCGGATCCCGGACCAATCCTGCGCCCAGATGCCGTTTACTTTCACGCCTGCGTTACGCATAGTGTCCAGTTTGTTCTGGCAAATCTCAGTACCGCCCTGAATACCGAGCGTGACGCCATCGTAGATCCAGTCCGGTAGCTCTGGCTGGCGTCCTAGCAGTGCAGTCAGTTTTTCCAGCAAAGAGATGTAGGTGTCTGCGCATTCAAAGCGAAGAGTGGTTTTATCCTCCCACAATGCCAGTTCGTGGTACTCCGGCGCGCTGAAGTCGAAATTCATATAGCAGCTGTTATCCACGTGGCAGTAGTATTTCTGCGTACTGACAAAGGTCGGCTGCGGGAAGAAGGTCCAGTAGTAGTCACCGCCGGCATTTTCTTTACAGTCTGCCTGCCAGGTGACATAGCTGTTTTTGTTACGGCCCACGCCCTGTTCGCTGGTCCACAGTGGGAATGGCTTTCCGCGCAAATCGAAGTAAGAGAATTGTTCGCCGCAGCCGTAAATATGATCGTCCGCCCTGGCGGCCAGGCGCAGCCAGATACGGTTATGGCTGAGATCCTCGTTGTGCAGATCCAGCTTCAGGCGTCCCTGTTCATCGGTGGAGATGTGCAGCGTGGCGTTGATGGTATTACCGCGGCTGAAATCTACCCGCCAGCCTTCAGGCGACTCGCTTACCGTGGCGTCGGTCAGAGCAATCTTCTCATTGAGCTTGTCTTTAATGCTGAAGTTGCCGCGAAACATGTCAATGTCGGCAACGCCAGCGCCGATCCACAGGCAGGGGAGTTCTGTGCTGTGACGCAAAATCAGGCGCTGGTGGTATGTTAAAGCAAATCCATCAGGTAATGATGTGAGTTCTAAGGCGGTTGACCGTTGTTGTAGCGAATTCATTATCGTCTCCGTAAACATAGGGTAATTCGGTAATTTGTCGGAAATCTGTTATTCACTGCCGATTAAAAAATGCATTTGATGTGTTTCTCCGGGCGGGAGATGAATCAGGCTAATCCCGGAGTTAAAGGCGTTTGGTGGGCAGGTCATCGGTTCAACCGCCAGGCCGCGCCGTGCTAATTTCTCGCCGGTATATATCTGCAGCCAGGGCTGGTGGCTGCGTAAAAAGGTAGACATGTTTTGCGATTGACTGGTGATCCTGACTTCCCACTCTGCATTAGGTGACAACGTCCTGAAGGTATGATCGATAGTGGTCTGCGCAATGCGTCGCGGTGTAATGAAACCCCGCTCGTCACATGTTTCTTCACTAGCCGGGAGCGTTAATTCACAGTCATCGATAGGGTGCAGATTGCAGGTCAAGTAGGGATGTGCCCCCGCGCCATAGGGTGCAATTTCGTCACCCACATTCTGCGTCCGAATAATGATGTGCAATCCGCACTCTGCCTCCAGTCGGTAAATCACCTCTGAAACCAGCGCAAAGGGATAGCCATAAGAGGGCGGCAGAAAAATCGTCAACGACACTTCCGTGTTCGACAGTTGATTAATCTGCCAGTCCCGCCAGGCCAGTAATCCATGGATGGCGGTATGTGAAACAGGGTCGTTAACGGCAAGTTGGAAGGTCTTGCCGTTATGTTGATAGCAGCCATCTGCAACGCGGTTTGGCCAGGGAACCAGCACTTTTCCTAAATGTGCCAGCGGCATCTCTTCCGGCTTATGCGGAATAACAATGTGACGCCCACAGTGCGTCAATTCTGCTAGTCCCGCACCAACTGTGACGATTTTCGCCTGGAAGTTTCCGGCTTGAAGTTGAATGGTTTTTCCACCGTTATGCATGGCTGCTCACCTTGTTACTTATTTAGCGTTGATATCCAGCAGACCGGCAGCCACCGCCGGAGCAAGGCCCGGAGCCAGTGGTAGACGGGGGATCACCAGGCAGTGCAGCAGGTGATAAATGTCCTGCTTACCGTCCCAGACTTTGGTGGTCACCTTGTTATCGGTGTCCAGCTCCTGCCACCATGAACCAGTCTCGTAATCCATCAGATATGTGATGCAGTAATCCCACCACTTCTGGTACCAGGCTTCGTACTGGCTATCGCCGGTGAGGGTATACAAGGCATAGGCGGTACCCATAGCTTCGACTATTGGCCAACGCACTCTTTCGCGAACGATGGGTTTACCGTCCCAGTCCACCGAATAGACAAAACCATCCGCACCGTCCGGTGCCCAGGCATCACGGATGGTGGCGTGGAACAAGCCTTTGGCATCTTCCAGCAGCCATGCGGGAGGCGTTTCAAAACGGGCTTCCAGCGCGGCATGCAGATGCAGCATCAGGCGGCCCCACTCGATCCAGTGACCCGGTGTGCCACCGTAGGCGCGGAAACGGTGAGCTGGATTATCCTTGTTGTAATCGCGAATTGGGTTCCACTGTGAATCGAAGTGCTCGTTGACGCGATACTCCCCGCTGCGGGCCACGTCGTGAATAATCACCGATGCAATACGCAATGCGCGATCGAGCCATTTACGGTCATGGGTAACGTCATAAACGATCAGAAAAGCCTCGACCGCGTGCATGTTGGCGTTACCGCCGCGGTAATCTTCCGTCTGGCTGAAGGCTTCGTCCCAGGATTCCAGGCACATCTGCTCGTCTTCGCTCCAGAAGTACTGTTCGATCACCTCGATGGCGTCATCCAACAATTGTCTGGCCTGCGGATGACCGGTGGTGACCGCACTTGCCGCGCCAAGCAAGACGAAGAAATGCTGATAGCCTTGCTTGGAGGCGTCCATTACCCCTTCGTCATTTACGCAGGCGTACCAACCGCCGTAGCGTGTGTCGCGTAGCGCACCGTTCAGCGCTTTAATACCGTGATCGACTAGCTGATATGCGCCAGGGCGACCCATTGATGCGGCAACGGAGTAAACGTGCAGCATACGGGCGGTGATCCACAAATGTGTCCCCATATCTGCTCTGACCTGGCCACTGTTTCCCAGCCAGCCAAATCCGGTGGGTACCGCCGCGTTCTTACCAAAGTTAAAGATGCGGTCGGTTTCCTGCTCCAGCCAGCGGTTGTGGCTTAGGGTGTTAAACCATTTCATTCTTCGATCCTCTTAGCGGCGGGCCATCATTTCATCGACGATATCGCCCAGACGCTGCAATTTAGGCGCGGAAACATCACGCAGCATCAGTTCGGTATCTGGCAGGCCAACAACCGATGACCAGACCGCACGTCCGGCCAGGAAGCCAGATGCGCCTGCGGTCATTGCTACGCTGACTGCGCGCGGGAACAGTTTTTCATCCACACCAGAGGAGAGAATGACCCACGGCATGTTGATGTTTTCATTCAGGCGCTGAGAGGCGCTTAGTAGTTCTTGTTGAGTACCTTTGCCGTACAGCGGCATTTCGACCTTGTAGAGATCGGCACCGCTATCACCCAGTTCTTTTGCGGCATCGATAATGGCCTGTTCGCGATCGAACTTATCGCCACGACGCGGTGGGCGAACAACCGGCTCGATGATGCTAAGCAGGCCATTGGAATGGCATAGCTCATTGAATTCTTTCACCATATCAAGACGCTGCTGAGCATCTTCATCGCTACGCCACAGCACCAGCAGTTTGAGAGCCTTAGCACCATCTTGCTTCACGGCTTGCGGGTTGATTTTTTTATCAATCACCACGCTATCGACCGGAATACCGTTACCCGGAATGAACTCATCAGCGGCCACAATCATGGCGCAGCTTTTGGCGACCGCGTTTTGCTCTACAACCTGGCGGTAGCAGAACTGCTGGTCGACCAAAATGGCGGAGGCATAGGGGGACAGGATCTTTGCCGCATTGACCTTGAAATCGGTCAGCACGCTGTCATTGACCGGGGATTTTGCACCCGCTGCGGCAAACATTAAGCGCATGGCTTCGCGCTGATCGACCGCCAGCATGGCAAAACCGCCAGAAGCTCGGGTGATATCTTTCAGGGTGTACTTCGTCATTGTTCAGTCCTTACTTATCTGTGTGTTTATTTAGCCCGGCGGATGCGCGAACCTGTTCGAGAATTGCCGTCCAGTCTTCCCGGCCACGGCCAGCGGCGCGTGCCTGGTTATAGACTTCGCGGGAGGCGGCGCCGAGCGGCATCGGCACATGCAGTTGGTTGGCAACGTCCAGGGCGATGCCAAGATCCTTGTGAGCTAAATCGATCATAAAGGCCGGGGAAAGATCGCCTTTCAGCACTTTGTTTGGCCAGGAGGTGGTGAAGTGACCTTTTCCGGCAGGCGTTCCGCTCATCACTTTTAAGGCCACATCGAAGGAGAGGCCGAGCGCTTCGCACAGCACGGCGGCTTCAGCAGACAGGGCATTTAGCGCAATACTCATGTAGTTGTTGATGAGCTTCACGCGGATCCCCATGCCGGGACCCCCTGCATTGATCAATTCATTACCCATCGCCATCAGAACTGATGTGGCGCGTTCTACCTGCTGTGCCGTTCCACCTGCCAGCAGCAACAGCGTTCCCGCGATAGCGTGATCGGAGGTGCGTCCAACCGGGCAATCCATCATGTCGAAACCTTTGGCACGCATATCGGCGATCAACTTGTCGGTTTGCAGTGGGTGAATAGTCGACATATCAATCACTAACGCCTGCGGGGAGAGGCTTTCGCAGATACCCTGCTCCCCGAACAATACGCTACGCACCAGATCGCCGTTTGGCAGCATGGTGATGACAAATTCTGCCCCCTTTGCCGCCTGGGCCGGGTTGTTGGCAGGCTGTGCTCCTTTTTCCACCAGGCGCTGAACGGCATCCGGGTTAACGTCAAAGACGCTGAGTTGATGACCCTGCTTCAGCAAGTTGCTCGCCATGGGTGAACCCATCTGACCTAATCCGATAAATGCTATAACTGCCATAACGTTCTCCTGAGACGTGGATGTCATTTTTTGTCATTTAAGGTCGTTTGTTTTTGTCTGTTTTTGATCGTATTTGTAATTTATGGTCAAAAAATTGACAGCCGTCACTTTTTAAACATTTTGTGAAATTAAAATGATCCCATCTTGAAACGCCTAAGGAATGACCATGATTCGTATTGCTTGTGTAGGTATTGCCGTGATGGATCGCATCTATTACGTGGAAGGTTTACCGACTGAAGGAGGTAAGTATGTGGCGAAGCGTTATACGGAAGTGGGCGGCGGGCCTGCTGCAACGGCCGCAGTGGCTGCAGCGAAGCTGGGCGCGCAGGTGGACTTTATTGGCCGTGTGGGCGATGACGACACCGGAAATAGCCTGCTGGCGGAGCTGGAATCCCTGGGGGTAAACACCCGCTACACCCGGCGCTACGTGGGGGCAAAGTCTTCGCAATCGGCGATTATGGTTGATGCGCAAGGTGAACGGATTATCGTTAACTATCCCAGCCCGGATTTACTGCCGGATGCTGATTGGCTCAATGAGATCGATTTTTCCCAGTGGGATGTGGTGTTGGCGGATGTTCGCTGGCACGAAGGGGCCAGGCAGGCGTTCACGCTGGCGCGTCAGGCGGGAGTGATGACGGTTTTGGATGGCGATGTAACGCCACAGGGTATTAGTGAACTGGTGGCGTTAAGCGATCATGCTGCATTCTCTGAACCTGGTCTGGCGCGTTTAACCGGGATAAGCGATCCTGTCGCTGGACTGAAACAAGCACAAACGCTCACAAATGGTCATGTTTATGTGACACGCGGGAGCGAAGGCTGTGACTGGATAAAAAATAATACGTTGCAGCATCAATCTGGATTTAAAGTCGACGTCGTTGACACAACGGGGGCGGGGGATGTTTTCCACGGTGCGCTCGCATTCAGCCTGGCTGACGGCGATGCTCCGGAAGGGGCTGTCAGGTTCGCCAGCGGGGTTGCTGCGCTAAAATGTACACGTCCGGGAGGAAGAGCCGGAATCCCTGACTGTGATCAAACCCGATCTTTTCTGTCACTTTTTGTATAAAATGCCAGGGCAATGGTTTTTCGAGGAAATTTCATGAGTCTTACCGAACTGACCGGTAACCCGCGACACGATCAACTGCTGATGCTGATTAGCGAGCGCGGTTATATGAACATCGACGAGCTCGCCAGCCTGCTGGACGTGTCCACGCAAACTGTGCGTCGTGATATTCGTAAACTCAGCGAGCAGGGATTAATTACCCGTCATCATGGTGGCGCGGGTAGAGCTTCCAGCGTGGTGAATACGGCGTTTGAGCAGCGTGAAGTCTCCTGGACGGAAGAGAAAAAAGCCATCGCGGAAGCGGTGGCTGATTACATTCCTGATGGGTCAACGGTGTTTATTACCATTGGCACCACCGTTGAGCAGGTGGCGCGCGCACTGTTAAACCATAATCATTTGCGCATTATCACCAACAGCCTGCGTGTGGCGCACATTCTGTATAACAACCCACGTTTTGAAGTCATGGTGCCGGGGGGAACGTTACGTCCGCATAACAGTGGCATCATTGGCCCTTCTGCCTCGGCATTTGTCGCTGATTTTCGGGCCGACTACCTGGTTACCAGCGTTGGCGCGATTGAAAGTGATGGCGCGCTACTGGAGTTTGATGTCAATGAAGCCAGCGTAGTGAAAACGATGATGTCCCATTCAAGACACATTCTGCTGGCTGCGGACCATACGAAATATACGGCTTCTGCCGCGGTAGAAATTGGTAACGTGTCTCAGGTGACCGCGTTGTTTACCGATGAATACCCAGGTCCCGCATTGCATAATTTACTCCAGTCACAGCAGGTGGAAATTGTGCAAGTGAGTCCTTCACAGGACGATGCTCTGGCCGTGTAATTCTCTCCAGTGATGGCTCGATAAGTTCGTAGTCATCACTCTCACATAGTCAAACTTCTCCTTTCCCGCTACAGTTATTCATCCACGGCGAATAAGGAGAAGGGCATGCTCTATATCTTTGATTTGGGTAATGTGATTGTCGATATCGACTTCAATCGCGTGTTAGGCACATGGAGCGATTTGAGCCGTGTACCGCTGGCCTCGTTAAAGCAAAGTTTCACCATGGGGGAGGCTTTTCACCAGCACGAGCGAGGTGAAATAACGGATGAAGCTTTTGCGGAGGCGCTATGCCATGACATGGCGTTGCCGCTCAGTTACGAGCAGTTCTCTCACGGTTGGCAGGCCGTTTTTGTCGCCTTGCGCCCTGAGGTTATCGACATCATGCATAAGCTGCGTGAGCAGGGGCATCGGGTGGTCGTCTTGTCGAATACTAACCGTTTGCACACGACGTTTTGGCCAGATGAATACCCTGAGATCCGTCAGGCTGCTGACCATATTTATCTTTCCCAGGACCTGGGCATGCGTAAACCGGAAGCGCGGATTTACCAGCACGTCCTGCAGTCTGAAGGTTTTTCTGCGCAAGATGCGATCTTTTTTGACGACAACGCCGATAATATTGAAGGGGCCAATCGGTTAGGGATTACCAGTATCCAGGTCGTCGATAAAACGACCATTCCTGACTATTTCGCGAAGTTGTTATGCTAAAAAATGTTCAGCAACAAGCCAGGCACCATACGCGTCCTGTACGGGCCTGGCTGAAGCTACTATGGCAGCGGATTGATGAAGACAACATGACGACGCTGGCAGGGAATCTTGCCTACGTTTCATTGCTCTCATTAGTGCCGCTTATTGCCGTTGTGTTTGCTCTTTTTGCCGCCTTTCCGATGTTTTCTGACGTTAGTGTCCAGTTGCGGCATTTTATTTTCGCAAACTTTATCCCGGCGACGGGTGACGTTATCCAGCGTTATATCGAACAGTTTGTCGCCAACTCGAACAAAATGACCGCCGTTGGAGCATGTGGGCTGATTGTTACGGCGTTATTATTGATGTATGCCATTGATAATGCGCTGAATACTATCTGGCGCAGTAAACGCACTCGCCCTAAAGTTTACTCTTTCGCCGTTTACTGGATGATTTTAACGCTGGGGCCGCTGCTGGCGGGGGCCAGTCTGGCGATCAGCTCTTATCTATTGTCATTGCGTTGGGCCAGCGATCTCAACACGGTGATTGATAACGTTCTGCGTATTTTCCCGCTGGTGCTTTCCTGGCTCTCGTTCTGGCTGCTTTACAGCATTGTACCGACAACCCGTGTACCCAATCGTGATGCGGTTATTGGCGCTTTTGTGGCCGCCGTGTTGTTCGAAGCCGGAAAGAAAGGATTTGCGCTCTACATCACGATGTTCCCGTCGTATCAGCTCATTTACGGTGTCCTGGCGGTGATCCCCATTTTATTTGTCTGGGTATACTGGACGTGGTGTATCGTCTTGCTAGGCGCGGAAATAACTGTCACTCTCGGGGAATACCGCAAACTTAAACAAGCCGCAGAACAAGAAGAAGCAGAGCAACCATGATTGCATTAATTCAGCGCGTAACCCGTGCCAGCGTCACTGTGGAGGGCGAGGTGACGGGTGAAATTGGCCCAGGACTTTTGGTCCTGTTAGGTGTCGAAAGGGATGATGACGAACAAAAAGCGAACCGCCTGTGCGAACGCGTACTCGGCTATCGAATCTTTAGCGATGCCGAAGGCAAAATGAACCTGAATGTGCAGCAGTCAGGCGGCAGTGTGCTGGTGGTCTCGCAATTTACGTTGGCGGCAGATACTGAGCGCGGCATGCGTCCGGGCTTTTCAAAAGGCGCAGCGCCCGAGCGGGCAGAAGCCCTGTATGAGTACTTTGTTGAGCGTTGCCGCCAACAGGAAATGAATACGCAAACCGGTCGTTTCGCTGCGGATATGCAGGTTTCACTGGTTAATGATGGTCCCGTGACGTTCTGGTTACAAGTATGAACCAGCTACCGGTGTGGCCGCGGGCAACAAGAGAGAATACGACTATGTATCACCTTCGAGTACCGCAAACAGAAGAAGAATTGGAGCGTTACTACCAGTTTCGCTGGGAGATGCTGCGTAAACCCTTGCACCAGCCCAAAGGCTCCGAACGGGATGCCTGGGATGCGATGGCGCATCACCAGATGGTGGTGGACGAAGAGGGGAATCTGGTCGCGGTTGGGCGTTTGTATATCAATGCGGATAACGAAGCCTCGATACGCTTTATGGCCGTAGACCCCTCCGTACAGGAGAAAGGGTTGGGCACGCTGATGGCGATGACCCTGGAGTCTGTGGCGCGTCAGGAAGGGGTAAAGCGCGTAACCTGTAGCGCCCGTGAAGATGCGGTCGAATTTTTCGCCAAACTCGGGTTTGTGAGCCAGGGAGAAATCACCACGCCGCAAACCACACCGGTGCGCCACTTTTTGATGATTAAGCCCATCGCGACGCTGGACGATATTCTCCATCGCGGCGACTGGTGCGGACAGTTACAGCAAGCCTGGTACGAACATATTCCCTTGAGTGAGAAAATGGGCGTGCGCATTCAGCAGTACACCGGGCAGAAATTTATTACCACGATGCCCGAGACCGGTAATCAGAACCCGCACCATACGCTGTTTGCCGGAAGCCTGTTTTCACTGGCGACGTTAACGGGCTGGGGGCTTATCTGGCTAATGTTGCGCGAGCGTCATCTGGGCGGGACCATAATCCTCGCGGACGCGCATATCCGATACAGCAGGCCGATCACCGGGAAGCCTACCGCCATCGCCGACCTGGGCTCGCTGAGCGGTGACCTGGACCGTCTGGCAAGAGGCCGCAAGGCGCGCGTTCAGATGCAGGTCGGGGTATTTGGCGATGACACGCCGGGCGTGGTGTTTGAAGGCACCTACATTGTGCTACCCGCAAAACCGTTTGGCGCATATGAAGAGGGCGGGAACGAGGAAGAGTAGGTCAGAGGGTATCTTCTCTACTCGATGAATGCGTCTGCCGGAAGGTTAAAGCGTTCTGCAAGCGCTTTGATATGGCTTACAGTCAGTGCTCTGCGACCATTTAAGATGTTGCTGACGTTCGATTTAGAACCAAGTTCGTTGGCAAGATCTGCTGCTTTGAGACCGTATTGGTCCATGAGCGTTCGCAATACTGAAACACCAGAGGGAGTTTTCTCCAGGTGTTGATTGAGTGCTTTGAATTCAGGCGCATGTTTTTCGTATTCACTGATTCGGGCACTGAGTAATTGGAACAGGGGGTTTTCAAGATCGTCGTGGTCAATTAGAAATTCTACTAGCGCTAGTGCCCTGCGATACTCAGTGTCATTTCGTTCTACCCCCAACAGTGGGAGATTTTTTACCGCATCGCTGAAGGTATCAACGATCTTTTTTGCGCTGGCTGCATCCATATGACGATGCGTTCTCATTCTTTATTACCCCGATAATATGCTGTCAGTTTGTCATATTCGGCATGGGAAACGATATGTTTGACAAATATTTTATGTGACCTGAAATCTATGTAGGAAATGAGTCTTAGGCTGTTACCAGAAACATCAATCACCCACCATTTATCTCTGTACTTAAAATTATCCAGTGAAGGAATATACTTCTTCATCTCTTCAGGCTTAATGAATGTTTTTTTCTCCAAAACATTCAGTAAATCAGCGAGAGCAAGCTCATGGTTTGGATACATGAGCATAGCTTCGTTGAAAGGTTTTCGGCTGATAACATGCACGGTGTAGTTCCATTACAAGGTTTTCAACCTGAAAACAAAATAACGTAAAGCAATCAAGTTTTCAAGATGAAAACAAAATATTAATTAAGCATGTCTTACTGCTGTAGAATTTATGACGCGCCAGGCCACATCCCGCATAACGCTTCGTGCTGCCTGGCTCACCCCAGTCAACTGGAAAAATCCGTGGATAACGCCGAGATAGCGTTGGCAAGTGCACTCCACGCCCTGCTCCTGGAACCGTTGATACAGGGCCTCGCCTTCATCTCGCAGTGGGTCGAATTCAGCTGTAATGATGTGCGTGGGCGGCAAACCGTTGAAGTCTTCGCGCCAGAGTGGGCTGACTTCGGGATGCAGTGGATCGGTTTGCGGCATATACATCTCGTAGCCCGACAGCAGCGTGTCGCGGGTGATAATGTAATCCTGTCCATTATGGTCATAGCTCGCAAACCTGACGGTTGCGTCCAGCATCGGGTAGATCAACATAAGCTGCGCAGGTTGCCATTGTCCGCTAGCTTTCAGGCGTAGTGCGGTGACCAGCGCCAGATGCCCGCCCGCGCTGTCACCGGCAAGCGTAATGTTGCTGCGGTCGACTCCCAGTTTCTGGGCATACTTCCAGATAATATTGGCCCCCGATTCAGCATCGTTATGCGCTGCCGGGAAGGTGTGCTCTGGTGCGAGGCGATATTGCACCGCAATCACCCGACAGCCGCTGTACCACGCGAGCTGCCTTAGCTGATTATCATGGGTGGCGAATCCACCGCTGACAAAGCAGCCGCCGTGATAATAGATAACGCAGGGGAGATTTCCTGTGCTGCCCCGCGGCGAAACAACGCGAAACGTCATGGCATCGAGTTCAATATCTTCAACCTGTACGCGGGTTTCAGTTTCTCCTGCCAGTGCAGTGCTGGCGATGTAGCCTGCTCTCCGGTCATCAATATTCTGCTCACGTGAAGAAGGGCGTCTCGCCGCGATAAATGCCTCAACAAGCTGTGCAATCCCGTTTTCCAGTGCCATTTATTATTCTCCTTATCTGTATATATATACAGTTTTATAACCTGGATACTCACGAATGAAAATGGGAAAAAAGGGGGCGGGTATGATTCTGGAAAGCTGCTCGCAAAAATAAAAATCGTTCGCGTGAAGGCTACTTTCCCACTTTTCTCAGGTGTATGTTGTGTGGAAATTAATCGCTGATGATATACTGGAGGTATATGTGAGTATGATGGCTGGGATGGATATGGGCAGAATTTTACTCGATTTATCAGATGAGGTGATTAAATGTCTTGATGATCTCAAGGTTCAGCGCAACCTGCCGCGAGCAGAACTCTTGCGGGAGGCCGTTGAACAGTATCTTGAGAGGCAGGATCAGGCTGAAACAACAATTTCACGTGCTCTTGGGCTGTGGCAAGGCTGTGAGGAAGATGGTGTTGAATACCAGCGTAAACTCCGTGAGGAATGGTAATGGTCAAAGGATCAGCTCTTTTTGATACCAACATCCTCATCGACCTTTTTAGCGGGAGAAATGAAGCAAAACTAGCGCTAGAAACATGGCCGCCGCAGAATGCAATCAGCCTCATTACATGGATGGAGGTGATGGTGGGCGCAAAAAAATACCATCAGGAAGCCCTTACTCGCGTTGCGCTAGGCGCTTTTAACGTGATCGACATTTCACAGGATATTGCTGAACGAAGCGTGAGTATCAGACAGGAGCATGGGATGAAATTGCCGGATGCCATTATTTTGGCCACTGCGCAGATTCATCGTCTTACATTGGTTACGCGTAATACCAAGGATTTTGCAGGCATATCAGGCGTGGTCACGCCGTATGCGTTATAACCCGGGCGACCTACGCCGCCCGGTGGTACGGAGAACTTACTCCCCTTCACCCGGGAATAAGAACGGGTTGATGGAGCTGCGGGCGAAGCCCTCTTGCTCCATGTGAGCGTCCAGCATCAGTGAAGCGAGATCGTCAGCTACTGCCTCAACTTTCGGGTCTTTTTCCTGATAGAGAATCTTCAGGTAAGTCCCGCAGTCGCCGCAGCTTTCAGCTTTAATCGCTGCCTGTTCGTTATCCAGCGACCAGTAGTTCAAATCACGGCTCTGTTCGCAGTTGCTGCACTTCACGCGCACCACGTGCCACTCGGTTTCACACAGGTTGCAGTGCAGATAGCGCAGCCCCTGAGTGGTACCGATTTGCACCATGCTGGAGACCGGCATTGAACCACACACCGGGCAGTACTGACGCTGTTCACCGTATTCCGCACGGGCTTTGCCGGGGATCAGGCTTGCCATCTGCGCCCAGTAGAGCGACAGGGCAGCCCAAATGAACGGCGCTTTGTCGCTGCTGACGGAGGCGAAATCAGAGGCAAACAGCGCGCTGGCCATCAGCTCCAGTTCCTGCTCTGAGGCTTTTTCCAGATTCTCGATCACGGCTAGTGCAGGGCCGCTCATCTCCGGCTTCAGCTCAGCAATTAACGATTGCAGCAGTTTTTGCCAGTGCTTGTCGCGTGGCAGGACGTGAATGTCCAGCGGCGGTTTGCCCTGATCGTTCGCTTCTTTGATGCGAGCGGTCAGATCTATCTGCAGCGGATGGTCGTACAACACCACTTCCTGCGCGTGTGCGATCAGCGCGGCAAAGCGCAGATAATCGCCAAGCGGGTTGTTCTCGGCCAGCTCGCGCAGACGCTCAGCGCGGCGGTTATACAAATTTTTGAGTCTGGGGAATAATAACGGCGGAATCATATCCGCCGTGCGTTTCTCGCTCTTCTCCAGCTCATCTTGCGGGATTATGCGAATACTCATTCAGATGACTTTTCCTGTTTCTGGCGGACTTCACGGTACCAGCGCGGGTGATGTTTCTTCGCCCATGAGCTGGTAACCCATCCTTCCACCATCGCGGTAATGGTGCCTTTCACCCAAAGGGCGGCGTAAATGTGCACCATGATAACCACAATTAACGCTACTGCGGCAAATGAATGCAGCATTAACGCGAATCGGATCACCGGGATTGAGAAAGCAGGCGCAAAATACGGACGCCAGATGACCACTCCGCTCACCAGCAACAGGACCAGGAAGATAATCGCCGCCCAGAATACGCATTTCTGGCCGAAGTTATAACGTCCCGTGTCACCTACTTCCTCGTTGACGACAATCTTACGAATATTCTTCGCCCAAAAGATATCATCCCGATTGATTAGATTGTGGTGCCAGTAACGGAAAAACATGATGATAAACGAGGCAAACATGATCACGCCGACAAACGGGTGCACAATTCGCGCCAGTTGCGGAGTGCCCATGATGTGCATCAGCCAGTTAAAAGATGGGAAGAGAAAGCCCATCCCGCTCACTGCCGCCAGAATGAAGCAGAAGGCGGTGATCCAGTGGTTGATGCGTTCCGGCGCCGTGTAGCGCACGATGGTGTCACGTCGTTTCATTTGCGCACCTCGTCTTTTTCTTCATGCAGATTGTCTTCTTCCTCTTCCGCACGGTTCGGGCCTACGCCGACGTAGTGGAAGATACTGGCCGCAAATGTCGCTGCAAAGCCGACGGCTGCGAGAGGTTTCCAGATGCCTTTCCAGAATTTCACGGTGGCGCTGATTTCCGGGTTCTCCGGCAGACCGTGGTACAGATTCGGCTTGTCGGCATGGTGCAATACGTACATTACGTGCGTACCGCCAACGCCTGCCGGATCGTACAGACCCGCGTTTTCGTAACCACGCGTTTTCAGCTCCGCTACGCGCTCGCCGGCCAGCGTTTTCATCGACTCTTTGGTGCCGAAATGAATGGCGCCCGTTGGGCAGGTTTTCACGCAGGCCGGTTCTTGCCCGACCACCACACGGTCAACGCACAGCGTACATTTGTAGACGCGGTTGTCTTCCGGATTGAGGCGCGGTACATCGAATGGACAGCCCGCGATACAGTAGCCACAGCCGATGCACTGCTCGGACTGGAAGTCGACGATCCCGTTGGCATACTGAATGATTGCGCCTTCAGCCGGACACGCCTTCAGGCAGCCCGGATCGGCACAGTGCATACAGCCATCCTTGCGGATAAGCCATTCCAGTTTGTCGTTTTGTTCCACTTCTGAGAAGCGCATTACCGTCCAGGATTTAGCGGTCAAATCAGCCGGGTTGTCGTACACCCCAACGTTGTTACCCACTTCATCACGGATGTCGTTCCATTCAGAACACGCCACCTGACACGCTTTACAGCCGATACAGGTGGTGACGTCGATAAGCTTCGCCACCTCTTCCTGATGGTCCCGCGCCTGAGGCGCGGGGGTGAAACTGTTGGTCGCAGAACGGCGGATAATATCTTGAGTTTGATAAGCCATAATTCGTCTCCGTTTACCCTTCATCTTTCAGTTTGCAGGTTCGTTGGTTTCCTTAGGCATTCCAGTCACGTAGTTTTCTACGTTCCCGGAATGCCTGGCGTCACCGCCTGCCTGCAATCTGAAATCTATTGGGTATCCACCTTTTCCACGTTCACGAGGAAGGACTTAAATTCCGGCGTCTGCGTGTTCGCATCACCGACGAATGGCGTTAACGTGTTAGCGATAAAGCCTTTTTTCGCCACACCTTCGTAGCCCCAGTGAATCGGAATACCGATAGTGTCGATATCCTTACCGTTAGCCTTCAGCGTGCGAATACGTTTAGTCACCACCGCTTTGGCCTTAATGTAGCCGCGGTTAGAGGAGACTTTGACGGTATCGCCATGGGAGATACCGAGCTTATTCGCCAGCTTCTCGCCAATTTCCACAAACTGTTCCGGCTGAGCGATGGCGTTCAGCAGCGCGTGCTTGGTCCAGTAGTGGAAGTGCTCGGTCAGACGGTAGGTCGTACCGACGTACGGGAACTTATCTGCTTTACCCAGTGCTTCCGCGTCACCTTTAAAGATACGTGCGGCAGGGTTAGAGATAACGTTCGGGTGCAGCGGGTTAGTGCCCAGCGGCGTTTCAAACGGCTCGTAGTGTTCCGGGAACGGACCTTCCGCCATCTTATCGATAGCAAACAGGCGTCCCATCCCTTCCGGCTGCATGATGAACGGCCCAACGTTGCTGCCCGGTGCGGCGGCGCTGTAGTCCGGAATATCCATCCCGCTCCATTTTGCCCCGTCCCATTTCAGGATCTGACGTTTTGGATCCCACGGATTCCCCTGCGGGTCAGCAGAGGCGCGGTTGTACAGAATACGTCGGTTGAGCGGCCACGCCCATGCCCAGCCCAGCGTATTGCCAAGGCCTGACGGGTCGGCATTATCGCGACGTGCCATCTGGTTGCCTTCCGGCGTCCAGCTACCGGCAAAAATCCAGCAGCCGCTGGAGGTCGTGCCATCGTCACGCAGTTGGGCGAACGAGCTAAGCTGTTGGCCTTTCTTGACGATAACCGCACCGGTTGCCGGGTCGGTAATGTCGGCCAGCGCTTTACCGTTACTCTCCATCGCCACTTCTTCCGAAGCCGGTTCGTGTGGGGTGGAGTAGTTCCAGGTCATGCTCAGCACCTGTTCCGGGTTCGCGCCACCCTGCTCGGCATACATCTTACGCAGGCGTAAGAAGATACCAGCGAGGATTTCGCCATCGGTAACGGCAATCCCTGGGGCATCAGCGCCTTTCCAGTGCCACTGCAGCCAGCGACCGGAGTTGACGATAGAACCATTCTCTTCGGCGAAGCAGGTGGATGGCAGACGGAATACTTCGGTCTGGATTTTCGACGGGTCAACATCGTTCGACTCACCGTGGTTCTGCCAGAAGGTGGAAGTCTCAGTGTTGAGTGGGTCGATAGTGACCAGGAACTTCAGTTTGGACAGTGAAGCCACAACTTTGTTTTTATTCGGGAATGACGCGACCGGGTTAAAGCCCTGGCAGATATAGCCATTCACTTTGCCCTGGTTCATCATCTCGAAGTACTGCAGGACGTCGTACCCTTTATCCCACTTCGGCAGCCAGTCGAAGCCCCAGCTGTTTTCTGCTGTCGCTTTATCGCCAAAGAAGGCTTTCATCATCGAAACGAAGAATTTCGGATAGTTGCCCCAGTAGTTCACCTGACCTTCCAGCAACGGTTTTGGTGTGTTGGCGGCAAGATAGGTTTGCAGGTCAGTCTGTTTTTCGCTCGGCAGCGTCATATAGCCTGGCAGGCTTTGTGACAGCAGGCCTAAGTCGGTCAAACCCTGAATGTTGGAGTGACCGCGCAGGGCGTTAACGCCGCCGCCTGCCATCCCCATATTGCCAAGCAGCAACTGGATCATCGCCATGGTACGGATGTTCTGCGCACCCACGGAGTGTTGCGTCCAGCCCAGGGCGTACAGGAACGACGCGGTTTTATCTTTGGCGCTTGTTTCTGCGATGTACTCACAGACCTTCAGGAAGTCGGCCTTTGGCGTCCCGCAGATGTTTTCTACGACGTCCGGCGTGTAGCGGGAGACGTGCTGTTTCAGCAGGTTCCACACGCAGCGCGGATGTTGCAGGGTGACGTCGCGTTTGGCGAAGCCTTTTTCATCCAGTTCGTAGTTCCAGCTGGTTTTGTCATACTTGCGTTTATCCGCGTCGTAGCCGGTGAACAGGCCATCTTCGAAACCGTAATCCTCACGCACGATCAGGCTGGCGTTGGTATAGGCCTCAGTGTATTCGCGGTTGAATTTTTCGTTGTTCAGCAGGTACAGCAAGACGCCTGACAGGAAAGCAATGTCAGTACCGGAACGAATCGGAGCATAGAAATCAGCTACCGCGGCGGTTCGCGTAAAGCGCGGATCGATAACAATCAGCTTCGCGCCGTTGTGAATTTTGGCTTCCATCGCCCAGCGGAATCCGACCGGGTGAGCTTCAGCGGCGTTACCGCCCATCACCACAACGAGGTTGGCGTTTTTAATGTCGACCCAGTGGTTGGTCATCGCACCGCGACCAAATGTTGGAGCAAGACTTGCTACCGTTGGTCCGTGTCAGACGCGTGCCTGGTTGTCGACCGCGAGCATACCGAGCGCGCGGGAGAATTTTTGCGTTAAATAGCCGGTTTCGTTACTGGAAGCGGAAGCACACAGCATCCCGGTGGAAAGCCAGCGGTTAACGGTTACGCCTTCGGCGTTTTGTGCAACGTAGTTAGCGTCGCGGTCTTCTTTCATCAGCTTAGCGATGCGGTCAAATGCCTCATCCCAGCTAATCTGTTGCCACTTATCAGAGCCTGGTGCGCGGTATTCCGGGAATTTCAGGCGGCTTTCGGAGTGGATGAAGTCCACAAGTCCTGCCCCTTTCGGGCACAGCGCGCCACGGTTCACCGGGTGATCCGGGTCCCCTTCGATATGGAAGATGGATGCTTTGGCGTTTTTAGCTCCGTCACCGAGGCTGTACATTAACAGTCCACAGCCAACGGAACAGTAAGTGCAGGTGTTACGGGTTTCACGGGTGCGCAGCAGTTTATATTGCCGTGTTTCCGCGAGCGCTACGCCGGGTGCAAAGCCCAGTGCCGCTGCCGTGGTGCCTGCCATACCGCCAGCGCAGATCTTAAAGAACTGCCTTCTGCTGACCTGCATGGTTCGCTCCTTGTTTCGACATTGTCACGTTCCCTCCGCTTTTCTATAACGCGAACGCGAGGGAAGTGGTTGTTATTTTTCTTTGCGGACGGGACCGCAAAGGTCCAGAATTGGGTGAATTTCCCTCCGTCCAGGAGGGGTTTGTAAAGAATACCACAATGTTGGTATGTGTGTTCCAATATGGTTAAAAGAAAGTGAATAAGATTATTCAAGAAAACATCAAGAATGTGACATCTCCGACAGGATCTCGTCAGTTGACCCTCTGGAAACGCGAGGATTTGCAACATCCTCAGCCTGATGAGGTAGCTGAAGAAGTGCCTGTGGCGCTGGTATTCAACGGGATTTCACACGTGGTGATGATGGCATCACCGAAAGATCTTGAGCACTTCGCGATAGGTTTTTCACTTTCTGAGGGCATCATTGAGTCCCCACAAGATATTTACGCGATGGACGTAGTGCCTTCCTGCAACGGATTGGAAGTGCAGGTTGAGTTGTCCAGCCGTCGCTTTATGGGGCTGAAAGAACGTCGTCGCGCTCTGGCCGGTCGCACCGGCTGCGGTGTTTGTGGTGTGGAACAGCTTAATGATATTGGCAAGCCGGTCCAGCCGCTGCCGTTTACCCAGACATTCGATCTGGGGCATCTCGATAACGCTTTACGGCATCTCCCTGATTTCCAACCTGTTGGGCAACTGACAGGCTGCACGCACGCGGCTGCCTGGGTTCAGCCGTCAGGTCATCTGGCGGGTGGGCATGAAGATGTCGGGCGTCATGTTGCGCTGGATAAACTGCTGGGGCGACGCGCAATCGAAGGGGAGGTCTGGCAGCAAGGCGCAGTATTAGTCTCCAGCCGCGCCAGCTACGAGATGGTGCAGAAGTCGGCAATGTGCGGCGTGGAAATTCTGTTTGCCGTCTCTGCGGCGACCACGCTTGCCGTGGAAGTTGCCGAACGCTGTAACCTGACGCTGGTGGGTTTTTGCAAACCGGGCAGGGCGACGGTCTACACGCATCCGCAACGTCTGATCGCGCTGTGACGCCACCAGGCGGCCAGAATGCTGCCTGAAAATGCCAGTTCCATGATTACGGCAACTGGCGAGCCGATAATCATATTGTTCAGTAGCCAACACAGGCTACCGCACAATGTGTAACCCCGTAGTTTTCCGCTGCGTTTTTGAAACGACGCAAAGGTCATCAGCAGGCTTCCCATCAGCGGCAAAATACTCGACAGATTTTGCCAAAGATAAACGCTACACAGCAGCGATCCCAGCATAAATCCCCACATCGCCCAGCGGTGAAACGTGACGATGGCCGTCGCGTAGCGGCATGCGGCAATGATCATTAACCCAGCTGCAGCGTGTTGATCCAAAAGATAGAAATGGATAGCCAACAGGGAAGTGGAACTGGTGAGCAGAGATAAGGTGATAGCCCGGCGCTGAAAATGAAAAGCGGAAATATCCAACAAAAAGCTGATGCCAGCCAGAATCTGAGAGAGGAGAAATGCGTTCATAATGTGCGCCAACAATTGAAGAGTGACGGGACAATAATCGACGCATCAACGTAAGGCGTTAACCTTTGTTAAGACGCTGGCGAATACGAGACAGGCTAACGGGAGTAATGCCGATATAGTTGGCGAGATCGCGCTGAGTGAGCTGCGACTCCCAGTCCGGGAAGTGTGTTTGTACGTACTGGTAGCGTTGCTCTGGGGTATTGAGCAGCAGCATTTGTTCTTTTTTCTCTTTATAGATCAACTGCTGGACCAGTAGCTGGGTCCTAATATCCTGATTTTCCGGCGCATCCAGCAACGCCAGCGGTATTTCACTGGTTTCGCCAGCGGCGATCATTTGCAGACTGTAATCAGCAGGCGTGTTGGTTAGCCAGTTCAGGTACAAAAAGCAGTATTCCCCGGCAAAGTAGAACTCTTTAACCCTTTCAACGCCACTGTCTGCGTGATACACCGCACGTGCAACGCCATGATGTAAAAGATGAATTTTACTTTGCGGTTCACCCTGACGCAGTAACCAACTTCCCGCCGGTTGCGTTTTTCTTCGGCTGCCTGCAAGCCATTGTGATTCCCGATTATGTGACATCTTATCTCTCAAATAATTTGAATGAGACTGGCAAATCATTCCGCTTTTAGTTGTTCGATTATCAGCCTATTATTTATCACATCAAGGCACGGTGCCTTACTCAAACAACTTAGTTAAAGGGTTTATATCATGAAAAGCATCAAAACTTTTGTCGCAGTTATCGCTCTGGCTACTTCTTTCGGTTCTTTCGCTGCTCAGACCGTTACCGCAACCGGTTCTACGCTGGAAAGCGCTGAAGCAAAAATTGCCGCTCAGGCTGAACGTGCAGGCGCCAGCGATTATAAAATCACTCAGGCTTACACCGGCAACCGCGTGCACATGACCGCAGAACTGCTGAAATAAGATACCTTAGTACTGTCGAAAGAGCGCCCTTGAGGCGCTTTTTTCATTTCTGATATTTACTGCCTGAGCAATGCAATAAACGCTTCATATCCGGTCAATCCCGCAATAGTATCAGCCTGATGGCTGCTCAGTACGCTGGATAAATAACTGAAGATTTTTAGTTCATGCCGCGCCTCAGCGGCGGCACAGGCGATCAGGACATGACTGACCGGTTCGTTATTCACCAAAATGGGCTGCGCGAGGGTGATAAAGAAACCGCGGAAACGACGCTCCTGTTCGCTCCAGCAATGAGGAATCGCCAGGCGATTCACTATCAGGTTTTCACCTTCATGCTCCCGGGCGCAAATGCGTAGCGCTTCGTCCTCAGTGATATGGCCCTGAGCCACAAGCTGGCCGCAGATCCGACCGATGATACTCTGCCAGCTTTCGGCCTTCATATTGGCGTAATGGAAGCAGCCCTGCTGTAAAAAGAAACGTTCGGGCTGCTGGCGGATAAAGGCCGTCGCAAGAAAGTGTTTGATCTGCTCGGTACCCGCTGCGGTGATAATATTCTTGATAGTTAATGTATTTTTTAGAGATTCATCAAGCAGATAGTGACTATTGTTGACGATTAACAGCGGGGTGATTTCTTCGCTGATGGCGCTGACTTCACTTGTATTTCGCGCAATGATCACCCGACAATTCAGGACATCCCGCTCAATAGCCTGTTGGTTGATGGTGGCGATAGCATTCTGGTCGGATAATAAAATGACCGGCTGACGCTCGTTTTGATGCCGCTCCAGCGCACAGGCGAAGTAAAGCCCGATGAGATCGCTATCGAACAGCGGGATATCCAGTTTTTCGCGCAACAGGGCGATAAAACGCAAACTCAAATCGAAAGCGGCAGGCCAGGTAGACTTCAGGTTATGCATACTGCTCTGGCGATGCTCCGGTACCCAAACCGGGGCAGAGACGCATCTCAGCAGGTGGCCGGTAATATTTTCAACCAGTTGGGCATCGATAACGTTCAACGCGGCAATGCCGGGAACGCTTTTTAACAAGCAGGTCACCGCATCGGCCGAGATGGTCATTGCCTGACGTTGCCTGATTTCCAGAAGACCGATCAGGGTTCTGAAAGCGTTTTCGCCCAGGTAGACTCCTCCTTGTTCCACCGCATTTTTCAGTGATATATACCGACACTCCGGCCACGATCCGGTGAGCTGATTACGCAGGGCGTAGACTGCCAGCACCAGACTTGCCAGGTACTCTCCCGAGATGAACGGGAATTCATCAAGTTTTTCACATGCAGTGTTGAGCCTGTCGATGTTGTCTCGGGTAATACCTGGCAGTGGAATTAAGAGTGGATCTTTTTTAAGCAGATTTGCCAGCAGGATTATGCGCTTTTCTTCTGGTTCATCAATGAAATGACCGACTCCCGGGCGGCTGGCAAGACAAAAGGCGCGCTCATAGCGCTGTTTCAAACGCGGGAGACGATCGGCCACCCAGGTTTCAGGTAAATTGAGTGCTGAAGCCAGCTGTACGCGGGGTGTAAAGGTATTAAGCAGAAGAAAGGCCAGCAACCGGTCATCATTATCATGGCGTTGCAGAAGCTGAAAATAACCGCGTCTGTCGACAATTTCCAACTGATATCCTGCACTACCACCGGGCTGAATGCGGGCCTTACCGCTGAGGGTAAAGTTGAGGTAATCAATATCACGCAGGATGGTTCTGCCCGACACGCCAGTTTGCCGCGCCAGCTCGCCCAGCGAACACGGCTGCTGTTCGAGGTGATCGACAATCTTTAACTGGCGTTCTGATAGCATTAACTCTCCTGGCGAAAATCAGTGAACGCGCAGATCTTTTCGGCCGTCAGCGAGGTGAGCAGTTCGCGCACCAGGGTAAACAGCGCGTTGTAATCCGATGCGGAAATCATGCCGCTGTTGGCGTGGAGATAACGTGTCGGCAGGCAGAGTGCCGCCACCGGACGACCCCCTCCCATAACGTTATAGCGTCCGCCGTCCGTCGCCCCGCTTTTCATACTACAGAACTGCAATGACGCACCGCTGCTTTCTGCACACTCTTTTAATGTGGCGACCAGTTGTTGATTCGGGAAATAGCGCTTATCGAACAGCATCAGACCAGGACCCTCACCAAGCTTGAGCGGGTATTTGATGGCGTCGATTCCGGGCACATCGCCCGCAACTGCGGTATCCAGCACGATCACCACGTCGGGCTTGATATGCTCGGCCGAGGTTTGCGCTCCGCGCAGCCCCACCTCTTCTTCCACGCTGCCCACGCCGTACAGGGTAATGTCGGGGTTATCGACGGTTTGTAAAAGCTCAGCCATCAGGGCGCAGCCGACGCGGTTATCCAGCGCTTTACCGACGATCTTATCTTCGCCCCAGCGAGCGAAATTGGCTTCCGGGCTAATGAAGTCACCGATCGCAATCCCGTTTTTTTCTACTTCTTCGTGGCTGTTAGCACCAATATCGATAAACATCTCGTCAAAGGTCAGCGGCTGCTGTTTCTGCTTTTCCGTCAAAGCATGCGGCGCCACGGAGCCGATGATGCCAGGGATTTTAACGCCTTTACGGGTACGGATAGAGACCCGATGATTGAGCATCGACTGGCTCCACCAACCACCAATGGTGGTGAAGCGCAAAAATCCGCTCTCGTCGATATGCGTGACCATAAAGCCGACTTCATCCATATGGCCGACAACCGCCACCTTCGGCCCGCGGTTGCCTTTGCGGGCGACAAAGCTACCGAGGCCGTCGAAGGTGATTTCATCGACGCTGGATTCCAGCGCGTTAATGAGAAGAGTACGAACTTCCTGTTCATCGCCGCTGACGGCGCTGGCTTCGCATAGCTGCTGAAGTAACTCAATGTTCATGGGCAAGCTCCTGCTGCGCGGCTTTACGTTTCAGCCACAACCCTTTCAGGATGATAATTAACGAAATGTTCAGTGCCAGACCGATAGCCAGCACCAGGTAAAATGATCCCACCGGAGACATCAGGCCAATCAGCGGATCAAAGATACCTAAACCCGGCGCGAGGCGTTTGATTCCAAAGGCGATAACCAGCATGCCGGTAATGCCACCGGAGAGCGTATTGGCGGTAATCATCGGCAGCGGCGCGGCCAGTGCGTAGGGGATGGCCGGCTCGGTGGCGACGGTGGCGCCGACGACAATCGCACTGCTGGCGGCGGCCTTCTCCTGTTGGGTAAACAGTTTGGGCGCTAAATAGGTAGCGATTCCCGCCGCGACGGGCGGCATCAGCGCCACCACACCGACGATGGCGTACCAGTCATAGATATGTTTTTCCAGCAGCGAGAAGCAGAAGAACCAGGCCGTTTTATTGATTGGCCCGCCCATATCAAACGCCAGCATCGCACCAACGAGGAAGGCCGCGCCCATTTTCATGGATGGCGGAATGGTGTTCAGGAAGTGCAGCAGACCGCCCATGATGTCGGACATCACCGGGCCGATGACGTAGTAAGTCAGTACGCCGAACACCAGTAAAGTGACAAACGGGATCAGCATAGAACCAAGCAGTGGCTGTAGCGCTTTGCCGAGGCGAACCTTGCGAAACCACAGGACAAAGTAGCCAATTGCCAGCCCGAGTACGACCGCGCCGAGAAATCCTGCGCCGGACTGCGTACCCAGCAGGCCTTTATCGTTCGCCAGATAACACACCAGAAATGCTGGGGCAAAAGCGGGTTTATCGGCAATCGACCAGGCAATATATGCCCCCATAATCGGGATCATAAAGGTAAAGCCCAGATAGCCGATCGATTCAACAATCCAGGTGAACGACGGCGCGCCTTTCGACATATCGGTATAGGGCAAACCGAACTGTACCAGCATATTGGCGATGGCGACCAGAATACCGCCGCCGATAACAAACGGCAGCGCGGCGGAAACGCCCGCCATCAGGTGGCTCATTACGCTACCGTGCTGGACCTCCTGTTTTCCCAGCTTCACGCTGCTATCGGCGGCGAAAAGTTGGGAATGCGTCGGTAACTGCGTAAAAATCAGGTCGATATTTTTTAGCGCCTGGGAAATGGCGATTTCATAGACTTTTTTCCCGGCAAAACGCGCCCGGTCTTCGCCGCTCAGGCCGCGACCGGTGGCCAGAATGACATAATCGGCTGCGGCAATCTCTTCATTGCTCAGGCGGTTTTCGACGCCGCTTGAGCCCTGGGTTTCGACTTTAATCGTGTGGCCGAGCGAGCGCGCTTTTTGCTCCAGCGCCTCTGCCACCATATAAGTGTGGGCGATCCCCGCCGGACAGTTGGTGATCGCCACTAAACGTAAGGATGACTCCATAGCCGCTTCCTTATGAGGTTAAAGTCTGATTGAGCAGAGCGAGCACCCGATCGGCGTCGCCTTGTTTCAGCTGGTTGATGAAATCCTGATGAATGATTTTGCGGCACAGGGTGCCGATAATTTTGACCTGATCATCCTCACCGGTTTGTGGCACGCCGAGGCAGATCCAGCAGTTGACGTCCTCGCCGTCGCTGGCTTTCCAGTCCACGTTTTCTGATTTGCGCGCGAACAACACAAAGGGCTGCCTGATGCAGGCGCTCTTACCGTGCGGGACGGCAATACCCGAGCCAAAGCCGGTGGAATGCAGCTTTTCGCGCAGCAATAGCGTTTGCAGGAAAGTGCTGCGATCGGAGACATAGCCATTCTGAAACGCCATATCTGCCAATTGCTTGAGGATGGCATACACGCTATTCCCCTGAATATTCAGGTCAATGCAGTTAGCTGTAAGGGTTGTCATGTGGGGGGCTCCGTTAAAACTATTTGATTTGATTCTAACGGCGAGATGGCGAAGAGATGAGCGGCAATATGTCAGCGTGGAGTGACAATTTGGGGCCGAGTTAACGCGTGGTTTTGTGGGGTAAAACACACAACGCTACAGGCGATTACCCTGATGAATATTTCGCCAGGGTAATTATTTTTTTAGTGCATTCCCGCCATCCTTAACAACGCGGTCACCACCGCGGCGGCAACAATCACCACGATTAGCGGCAGCTTGCGCCAGGCGAGAAATACCGCGAAGCCAACCCCAAGAACCCGCGCCATACCGGCAAAATGTTCGCCTTCGTAAAAGGTGGTCGCCAGCGCCACGGAGAACAGTAATACCGTTGCGGCGTCGGAAAGCAGCGCCTGCGAGCGTTCTGAGAATGCTAAACGGCTCCCAAGCTTCGCTCCTCCTAAACGCATTAAATAGGTTCCCAGAGATAAGATGGCGATACCGACGATAAACAGCGTCATGTTACCCATTATTTTTTCCTCGTCAGTAAGCCGAACAGTGAAAGCAGAACTGGCAAACCGACCGGCGCAAAGGGAATGGCGGCAAGCGACAGCCCGGCGCCGCTACAGGCGCGAATCAGCGTGGTGCGGTTTTTGAATGCCGGGACGACCAAAGCCAGCAGAATGGCAGGGAAGACGGCATCCAGGCCGATGGTTTCCGGTGCGGGGAGCAGTTTGCCGACGCCCGCGCCGATCAGTGTACCAACAGGCCAGAAAATCGCGACGCCCAGACCGCACAGCCAGTAGGCGGCTTTACGTTGTTCGGGCGTTTTTTGCGACAGGCCAAAAACCACGCTTTCGTCGTTCATGATATGGCAGCCGAGGAAACTGGCGGCCCGATTGCCCACCAGATCGCGCACCGTGACGCCAAACGGCACGTGTCGGGCGTTGACCAGTAAACCGGCAGCCGCAGCCGCCAGTGGGTTACCACCGCTGGCGACGATGCCGATAAACATAAACTCGGACGCCCCCGCCAGTACCGTAATAGAGAGTACAAACGGTACCCACAGCGGGAAGCCGTAAGCCATCGCCAGCGAGCCGTACGACATGCCGACAACGCCGACAGCCAGACAGACGAGAAATATTGCTTTCAGCGTGTCGCCTTTGAGACTGGAAAAATAATGTTTCATACCGTTTTAGCCATATCGAACGAATTTCCATTATAATGAACGGGAGCAGTTAACTTTACAAGTCGAACGATTCGTTCGATATAAAAAACATGGAGTCGTGAATGACCCAGCCCATCAGTATGATCGCGAAAAGCCTGGTGCGTGAACGTCAGCGCACCGGTTTGTCGCTGGCGGAGATTGCCCGTCGTGCGGGGATTGCAAAATCGACGCTCTCACAGTTGGAAGCGGGCAATGGCAATCCTAGCCTGGAAACGCTCTGGTCGCTGTGTGTGGCGTTGGACATTCCCTTTGCGCGCCTGCTGGAGCCGCAGGAGCAAAAAACGCAGGTGATTCGCCGTGGCGAAGGGACAAAAGTCGTGGCGGAACAGGCCCACTATCAGGCCATTTTACTGGCCGCCTGCCCACCGGGCGCGCGGCGGGATATTTATCTGTTGCTGACGCAGCCGGGCGCGGATCGTATTTCACAGCCGCATCCGCCGGGATCGGTTGAACATATCATCGTGACGCAGGGCAAGGCGATGGTGGGGTTGACGGAAGCGCCGGAAGAGTTAGGTGAGGGCGACTACATTTGTTACCCCGCCGATCGGGCGCATATCTTTAAAGCACTGGAGCCTGACACCCAGGCGATTCTGGTTTCTGAGCAGAATTGAAATTGCCGGATGGCGCTATCGCTTATCCGGCCTACAAAAAATAAAACCGTGTGCCCGGTAAGCTTGCACCACCGGGCACACGACTTACTGCAGATAGAACACCTCTTTCAGCTCTGCGCTAACCGGGCTGTTGTCCGGGTTTGCCGGCATTACGTCACGCATATGCTTCCACCAACGCTGGCAAACGTCGGTGCTGGCGACAGCGTCCCAGCGCGCTTCGGACTCAATCTCGACGGTGGCGAACAGCAGATTGCGCTCCCGATCGAGATAAATCGCGTAGTGATGGGCGCCGTGTTCTTTCAGCACCGCTTCCAGTTCTGGCCAGATGGGATTGTGCCGACGTTGATATTCAACGTGCGCGTCGGCATTTACCTGCATCACAAAGGCCTTGCGGATCATAACGCCTCCAGATACAGCTCGCGGACCTCGTCGCGGCTGGCGGTACGCGGGTTGCACGGCGCACACGGATCGGCCAATGCTTTGTCCAGCCAGCCTTCAATATCTTCTTTGGTCACGCCAAGGGAGCTAAAGCCCGCAGGAATACCGACACGCTTGCTGAGTGCTCGAATCGCCTTGATGGCCTCCATGCTTGCCGCTTCATCGCTCATGCCACGGGTATCGACGCCCATTGCCTGCGCCACGCGGGCAAAGCGCGCCACCGCGTTTGGGCGGTTAAAGTTTTCGATTACCGGCAGCAGGATGGCGTTGCAGACGCCGTGCGGCAGATTGTGGGTTGCACCCGGCTGATGAGCCAGCGCATGCACCAGACCCAGACCGGCGCTGTTAAATGCCATACCCGCCAGATACTGACCAAACGCCATTTGCTCGCGGGCTTCGAGGTTATGGCCCTCGTCGACCGCTTTTGGTAGCCACAGATTGATCAGGCGAATCGCTTCCAGCGCGTTGGCATCGGTAAGCGGATGCGCACCAACGGAAACATAGGCTTCCACCGCGTGGGTCAGGGCGTCCATGCCGGTTGCAGCGGTGACGGAGGCCGGGATTTCCAGCATGACACTGGCATCATCCACGGCGATATCCGGGATGATATTCGGGTCGATGATCACCTCTTTGACCTTGCGCGCAGAGTCGATAATAACCGCGTTGCTGGTCATTTCTGCTGCCGTACCGGCAGTGGTGTTGATGGCGACCAGCGGTACGCCCGCATTTTTCACTTTGCCCACGCCGGAGTAAGCGGTAGAAGGGCCTGGGTTGGCGGTCAGGATCTTCACCGCTTTAGCGGTATCGATCGGGCTGCCGCCGCCGAAAGCGATAATGTAGTCACATTCTGCGCCCTGATATGCTGCAAAACCCTGCTGCACCAGCTCCTCTGTCGGGTTCGGGAACACCTCATCAAACAGGTGGTAAGACATTTGATGTTCATCCAGCGCGGCAAACAGGCTGTCCAGCAGGCCCAGCTTCACCAGTTGACCATCGGTGACGATCAGCGCTTTGCCCCATTGTTTATTCGCCACGAGATCCACCATATCGGCAATCGCGCCGGCGCCATGCAGGCTAATTTTTGGCAGTGCCAACATAAAGCTCATCACTATTCTCCTTAACAATAAAATCCTGTAGGCCGGATAAAGTGAAGCCGCATCCGGCGTTGGGTTGGGAGGTATCAGTACAGCTCTACGGCGCTTGCCAGCGGCGTCACGCCAAAACGTTTGCCAAGGGCTATCAGTTCTTCGCGCGTGATGGTCTGCTTCATACCGCCCATCGAATAGATTTTGACCAGAACCTCGGCGGATTTCTCTGCGGTATCGATCAAACCGAACGCCTCGTCGAGGGTAGGTCCGCTGCCGAACACGCCGTGGAACGGCCACAGTACCAGCGAGTGTTTCTGCATTTCCTCGGCTGTCGCCTGGCCGATTTCATCCGTACCCGGCACCATCCACGGCAGAATGCCGACGCCATCCGGGAATACCACCAGGCACTCGGTGCTGCCTTCCCACAGTTTGCGGGTAATCAGCGCGGTGTTGTTTTCCAGCACGTAGGTCAGGGCGATCAGGTTGGTGGCGTGGCAGTGCATGATCACGCGGTCTTTGCCGTTCGTCGCTTTAATACGTTCGCAGTGGGAGAGGAAGTGAGCTGGCAGTTCAGAGGTTGGTACGGCCTCGTGGGTCAGGCCCCACAGGATATGGTAGCCCGCGCCGTCGCTGTCTACTTTCACCACGCCCAAATTTGCCGCGGGATCGAGCTGAACGTTACGGAAAAATTTGCCGGAACCGGTGACGATAAACGGCGTGTTCGCCAGCAATGGCATTGGCTGACTTAGCGCGATATAGCGTGGTTCTTCATGGAAATCGGCGCTAAACGGTGCAATGTCTGCCTCATCCAGACGCAGCGTCAGGTTGCCGCCGTTACGCTCGTCCCAGCCTTTCAGCCACGCATCAGAAGTGGCTTTGATCATCCCCTGGACGAACCAGGAAGTAGTAATGTTTTGCATCTTCGGTGTTCCTGTTTATTGCCCGAACGTTATCGGGTCTTACGATTGCCGGATAAGCGAAGCGCCATCCGGCAATCGTGTTTCATTCATTGCCGGATGGCGACGCGGGGCGTCTTCTCCGGCCTACAAGTCTGGCGTCACGGTTAGCTACGTTTGCTCAAAATCTCTTTTTCATAGGCGCGCACGCTTTCCAGCCACTGGCTACCCGCTGGCGTGTCGTGGCGCTGGCAATACATCTCCCAGACGGCCTGCCACGGCAGTGATTTTTGCTCTTCCAGCAGGGCCAGGCGTGCGGTGTAGTCGCCGCTGGCTTCAAGCTGACGCAGTTGTTCGGTCGGTTCTAACAGCGCGCGCAGCAGCGCTTTTTTCATATTGCGAGTGCCAATCACCCACGCGGCGATGCGGTTAATGGAAGCGTCGAAGAAGTCGAGGCCAATGTGTACGCGGTCGAACAGGTTGTGGCGGACGATCTCGCTGGCAATTGCCTGAGTTTCATCATCCAGCAGCACAACATGATCGCTGTCCCAACGCACCGGACGGCTGACGTGTAGCAGCAGGCGCGGTACGTACAGCATGGCGGCGGAGATTTTGTCGGAAATTACTTCGGTCGGATGGAAGTGACCCGCATCCAGGCATAGCGCGGTTTGACGGCTGGTGGCGTAACCCATATAGAACTCGTTGGAGCCCACGGTGTAGCTTTCAGCGCCGATGCCAAACAGTTTGCTCTCAACGGCATCGATATGGTGCGTCGGGTTGAGTTTCTCGCTGATCACCTCGTCCAGTGCTTCCAGCAGGCGCTGGCGCGGCGCTAAACGGTCAACGGTGATGTCTTTCATGCCATCCGGGATCCAGATGTTCATCACCGACGGTGTACCCAACTGCTCGCCAAAATACGCCGAGACGCGACGGCTGGCTTTGCAGTGATCAATCCAGAACTGGCGAATGGTGTCATCGGCGTGGGCCAGCGTGAAGCCGTCAGCGCTCAGCGGGTGAGAGAAGCAGGACGGATTGAAATCCAGCCCTAACTGGTTCGCTTTCGCCCACTCAACCCAGTTTTTGAAGTGTTCGGGTTTGATTTGGTCGCGGGCGACCGGCGTATCCGATTCCAGATAGATCGCGTGCAAATTCAGGCGTTTTGGTCCCGGAATCAGGCTTAGCGCTTGCTCCAGATCGGCCCGCAGTTCGGTGGCGTTACGCGCTTTGCCCGGATAGTTGCCGGTAGCCTGAATACCGCCGGTGAGCGAGCCTTCCGGATTCTCGAAACCGGCGACATCATCGCCCTGCCAGCAGTGCATGGAGACCGGCAGACGATCGAGCTGGCGCAATGCCGCCTCGACATCAATGCCTACCGCGGCGAAACGCAGTTTTGCCAGTTCCCAGGCTTGTTCAAGTTGAGTGGTCATGCGCAAAGCTCCTTTGTCTGTCGTAGTGATTGAAACTGCGCCTGGTAGCGGGCAATTTCACTTTCAGGATTTGGAATAAAGGTGGTCAGGTCGTAGTTGGCGCGTACTACCTGACGGAAATCATCGACGTTGTTAAGCTCGTCCAGCGTCATCAACTGGATGCCGATATTGCCGAGCGTGGAGGCCTCAATCGGGCCGGACATAACGCGAATCCCGCAGGCATCCGCGCACAGCTGGTTCAGTAAGACGTTCTGGCAGCCGCCACCGACGATGTGCAGTTGGCTAAACGCTGCGCCTCGCAGCTGCGCCAGTTCTTGCAGAATATCGGCGTATAGCAACGCCAGACTGTCGAAGATACAGCGCGCCAGTTCGGCGTTTTGCAGGGGAACGGGTTGGCCCGATTCACGACAGGCTGCCTGAATTTCGGCACTCATATCGTCGGGATTGATAAAGCGATCGTCGTTCGGGTTTATCAGGAACTGGCAGGCCGGCAGCGCTTGCGTTTCGGCGATAAGCGTTGGCAGATCGGTAATCTTGCGCTCTTTTAAAACGCGCTGGAGCAGCCATAACCCCATAATATTTTTCAGTACGCGGTAGCGCCCTTCCGCGCCCCCTTCGTTGGTGATGTTCGCCGCCAGCGCCGCATCGTTGGTATACGGTGTTCTGCTCTCAAAACCCATCAGCGACCAGGTACCGGAAGAAAGATACGCGCTGTTTTTGTCGGCCAACGGCGAAGCAATTACCGCACTGGCGGTGTCGTGACTGGCGACGGCCACGACCGGAATGCGATTTTTCTGTAGGCAAATCCAGTGGCCAATTACGTTCCCCGGGTGCGTCGGGCGACCAAACCAGGCTTTGTCTGCCCCGGTCCACGCCAGCAGCGTGTCATCCCAGTCGTCGGTGTTGATATTGACGAGCTGCGTAGTGGTGGCGTTGGTGTATTCCCAGTTCATTTCACCGGTCAGGCGAAAGCTGAAGTAATCGGGGATCAGCAGGGCATGAGCCACCTGCGGGAGCAGTTCTGGCTGCTGTTCAACCAGTGCACGCAGCTGATACAACGTGTTAAAGGGCAGAAACTGAATGCCGCTGCGGCGATAAATTTCACCTTTACCCGGCTGCGTCATCGCCTGCGCCATAATGCCGGCTGTACGGCTGTCACGGTAAGAGACCGGCAGACCAACACGCTGACCAGCGTTATCGATCAGGACGTAATCTACGCCCCAGGTATCAATGCCGATGCTGTCTATCCGAATGCCTTCATCACAGACTTTTTTCAGGCCAAGACGAATGTCATTTTCCAGGCTGTCGATGTCCCAGGTATCAAAACCGTCAGTTTTTTGCAGACAGTTAATGAAGCGGTGGATTTCACGCAGCGTCAGGGTGCGGTGTTCACTGTCGTAACGCGCCAGCATTACGCGCCCACTGGATGCGCCGAGATCGACAGCGACACAATGGCGAAAAGTCATAGCGAGGTCCTTCTGAGTTTTATTGCACTCAGTCTAAGAACCCCTGATAAAGCGTACCTTCTTGACAGTGACAGCCCCAATTAGCGGCTGGCAACACGGCAAAGGTGAACGTGATGTTGTTCACAGTTTCCGCTAATAGCGCGGATTTTGGCGGATGTGACGCCTTCCGCATTTCCCGATCTTTCCCGCCATTTCTTGAAGAATTAACCGTGTTTACGCACTTTGGCGTCAAAAATTTAAGGTGAGGGTAGTAACCCTTAATTACTATTCAGCCATATTCGTTAATCAGGGGGAGCCGTCATGACCGTACTGCATTGCGTGGATTTTTTTCCGACAGGTAAAGCGCCAGTGGCTATTGAACCACGCCTTCCTCAACCCGCATTTCCTGAGCATCATCATGATTTTCATGAAATTGTAGTGGTCGAGCATGGCACGGGGATCCATGTGTTTAACGGACAGCCTTACACCATTAGCGGCGGGACGGTGTGTTTCGTCCGCGATCATGACAGGCATTTATATGAACATACTGACAATCTGTGCCTGACCAACGTTCTGTATCGCTCTCCGGATGCGTTTCAATTTCTGGCTGGGCTGAATCAGCTTTTGCCTCAGGAACAAAATGGGCAGTATCCCTCCCACTGGCGCGTAAACCAGGGCGTACTGCAGCAGGTTCGTCACCTGGTGGGGCAGATGGAGGCGCTCGGCGAGGGGATGGATACGCCGACGGCGGCAAATCGCGAGATCCTGTTTATGCAGTTACTGGTGCTGCTGCGTAAAAGCAGCCTGATGGAAGCGGCCACTGATAACGACGCGCGGCTTAATCTTCTGATGGCGTGGCTGGAAGATAATTTTGCCGACGAGGTGTGTTGGGAGGCGCTGGCCGAGAAGTTTTCGCTCTCTTTACGCACTTTGCACCGCCAGCTTAAACAGCAGACAGGACTAACGCCGCAGCGCTACCTTAACCGTCTGCGGCTTATTAAAGCCAGGCATCTGCTTCGTCACAGTGATGACAGCGTGACAGATATCGCTTATCTCTGCGGTTTCGGCGACAGTAACCACTTTTCGACGCTTTTCCGCCGTGAGTTCGAGTGGTCACCGCGCGATATTCGTCAGGGGCGCGACCTTATTGCGGGAAGCAGCCTTCAGTAACGCGAAAGCTATCAACGTTTTTTACCGCCGAATCTCAGATAATCATGTCCCTCAACGCCGGATGGCGGCTACGCCTTATCCGGCCTACGTGTCACGTAATCTGTAGGTCGGATAAGGCGTAGCCGCCATCCGACAGGGAATATTGTGATGGCGAATCAGCTAATCCTTCTGAAATCAGACTTTTTTGCGCATGAAAAGCAGGCGGTCGCCGTGGCCGATCGTTATCCGCAGGATGTCTTTGCTGAACATACTCATGAGTTTTGCGAACTGGTACTGGTCTGGCGCGGCAATGGGTTACATGTTCTCAACGAACGTCCGTACCGGATAACCCGTGGCGATCTGTTTTACATTCGCGCCGAAGATAAACACTCCTACACTTCCGTTAACGACCTGGTGTTACAAAATATCATCTACTGCCCGGAACGATTGACGCTGAATGTTGACTGGCAAGGGGCGATCCCCGGCTTTAACGGTACGCCGCGGCAGCCGCACTGGCGTCTCGGTAGCGTTGGTATGACCCAGGCCCGGCAGGTGATAAGCCAGCTTGAGCATGAAAGTAATCAGCGTGATGCGCAGGCTTTTACCATGGCGGAACTGCTGTTCGGGCAACTGGTGACGCTCCTTAAACGCCATCGTTACGCCACAGATACGCTCCCGGCGACATCGAGTGAAACGCTGTTGGACAAACTGATCACCGCGTTAGCCGGTAGCCATGAGCATGCGTTCGAACTGGATAAGTTTTGCGAGCGTGAACGGTGCAGCGAGCGCGTTTTGCGCCAGCAGTTTCGCAGTCAGACCGGGATGACCATCAACCAGTATCTGCGCCAGGTGCGGGTCTGCCATGCTCAGTATCTGCTCAAGCATAGCCGGTTGATGATTAGTGAGATTTCTATGCGCTGCGGCTTTGAGGACAGTAACTACTTTTCGGTGGTGTTCACGCGCGAAACCGGGATGACGCCGAGCCAGTGGCGTCATCTCAGCACTCAACATAATTAGCTGGCCATTCCCAGACCCACAATGTTTGCCGCGACAATGATCACCACGCAACCAAGGCTTAGCACGCTGACCGGCCGGCGTCCTGCATTGCTCCACTCTTTCATGATCAGGCCCACGATGCCACCGCACAGGACGTAGAAGCTCATGTGCAGCATCCAGCTCATGTAGTCATATTGCGCCGGAATTTTTGCATGGCCCCACGCGTAAAAGAAGAACTGGAGATACCACATCAGACCAGCAAGCGCCGAGAACAGGATGTTGCTGATAATCAGCGGTTTGGCTAACGAGAAGTCGGCTTTTACTGACAGGTTTTTCATTTTTGCCAGACGAATGAAGCAGTATCCCAGATTGATCACCGCACCGCCGCCCATGATGACGACGTAGCTGGGCAGGGCGACATACAGCGGATCGATACCGAGCGCAGCAGCGGCTTCGTGCATGGGTTTAGCCGCATCCATCGCAAAGGACATCCCTGCGGAGAAAAAGCCGCACATCACCGCCAGTATCAGACCTTTTTTCAAATTGAACTCTTCGGCTTTGATGCCCATCTTGCGCTCTTTTAACTGTCCGGCGCGGGTAACAATCGCCACACCGATCAGGGCGACCAGCACACCGAGCAGGGTCATACGCCCACCAGGTGTGCCGATGAGCACGTCAAATTTACCGGCAATGATTGGCGTCATTAAGGTGCCAACAATCAGCGTAATACCGATAGCGATCCCGATCCCCATCGACATCCCGAGGTAGCGCATGGTCAGACCATAGTTGATGTTACCAATCCCCCACATGGCACCGAACAAAAATACCGGTAGCAGTGTGGACGCGCTGAATGAACTGTAATAGGTCCAGAAGTCCGGCAGCAGGATCGCGCTGACGAGCCAGGGAAGGATCAGCCATGAAACAAAACCACCAATGGACCACATGGTTTCCCAGGACCAGTGTTGTACCTTTTTAAAGGGGGCATAGAAACAAGCGGCACTAGCGGCACCGATAAGATGCCATATTATCCCCATCGTAATTGCGTTACCCATTCTGTTTCCTTTTGAATTATCGATTTGGCAGGATGAAAATCACCCGTTTTGATGTTCAAAAGTCTAAAGAGTGAGCAATGAATTAACCTTCAGCATGCTGCCGCGTGATGAGTAATGCTGGCAAAATTCAGGGGATGAAAGGGATGTTGATCACAAATGCGGCTCCGCCCCTCTTTTTTTGAGAAGGGCGGAAATATCGAGGATTAGCAGATTCTTACTGCCTGAATACCCAGTAGCCAGGCGAGTTTTTCCAGCACCTCACCATGATGCCCCAGGCCAATGCTGCAATGATGAGCGGGGCCGCCCATGCACCACTGCGTGGTGAACTCGCGAGCCGATAATGGGAAGCGATAGCGGCTGTTGGTGTTGCCGATATCCAGGACTTCACCTGCCACCGCTTCACCTTCGGCATACTGTAAACGCACCCCATTTTCAGCATCTTCAATTACCGAAAGAAAGGTTACCGGGCCAGCTTTCACGGTCATCTGAATAGACACACCTTTACCGGGTTTGCCATGATAAACCGGCAACGGCACCAGATTTACCGGACCATCCGCCATCAACGGGTGTGCCGGACCATCATGTCCCCATAAAACAACATCATCGGTAAATTCAATACCATAGGGTTCTGAAAATGATCCGCCAGCGCCCAGAAGTTGCTGAATTTTCATCGCCAGCACATTTTTGATTTCATATTCTCCCGCTACGGGAATACCACGGTGGGTGAGCAGCGTGTTGCCGAGAATAATTGAGGTGATGATGTTCTCGTAAGCGTTACCGTTACGACCTTCATAGTAATAAGCGAGTGCACCGAGTTTATTCTGGGCAATCAGTTTATCCATGGCGCAGGCAGTGGTGATTGCCCGGCCAAGCTCTGCAGGTTCGCATGTCGCATCCAACTGAAGCACACGATGCATTTCCTGTTGTTTGGTGTTGAAGTCTGCCTCGCTGACCTGTTCGCGATATTCCGCCAGCTCACACATCTCCAGTGGCTTAAAGCGGACGCCCATTTTGGCGGACAAATTCGTCATATTGCTGTAAACGTCCACCATGCCGTCATAATAGTGTCCGAGGACGCCGACCTGGCAACTTGCCAGCATTTGACAAGCGTTAAGGGCTTGCAGCCACTGCGAAGTTTGTTGCCAGACGTACTCATCGCCCTGTAATGCACCAACGATCAATTGAAAGCGGATATTCGCACGGTTAAACACGTTTGCCAGTTCGGGGGCGCTGCAGGCCTGACAGTGCGCCAGCCACTCTCCAGTTCGCCCGCCCCGATCGGGGATTTGACGGATAGTTGAATAGGGCAGCCCTGGCTCTGGCTGTAGGGCCAGAATAATGACCGGTTTATTGATACTCTGCACAAGGGGTAGCACCGTTGAGCTGAGCGCGTAGGTGCTGATGTAAAGGCAGACTGCATCGACTGGTTGTTGCTGCAACCGTTTGATAAGGGCATCGGCTTTATCGACGTTATCAATCAGGCCGCCATTAATGACGGTGGCTTGTTGCGCCGTCAGACGCTCATCAATTGTTTGCAGGTAGCCCTGAAGACGTGATTCCAGGCCTGTAAACTGGGGCCAGTATGTGTCGAGACCGATACCGAAAAGGGCGATATTGACAGACATAGCAAGATTTCCTTGTGAGATAATTCGCAAACTATCTCGTGCTTTATCTCCCATGTCCTTCATGTCGCTGCCTGTTTTCTACCCAGGTTGGCAAAATTCGCCTGATTTTCCTAATGATGCTCACACTTTTACCGCATAATAACCATGTAAAGAGTACGGCATTGATAATCATTTTCAATATCATTTAATTAACTATAATGACCCAACTGCTTACGCGGCGTTAACACTGGCCGCCCGACAATACTGGAGATGATTATGAGTTATACACTGCCATCCCTGCCGTACGCTTATGATGCCCTTGAACCGCACTTCGATAAGCAGACGATGGAAATCCACCATACCAAACACCACCAGGCTTACGTAAACAACGCGAACGCTGCGCTGGAGAGCCTGCCTGAATTCGCTAGCCTGTCTGCTGAAGAACTGATCGCTAAACTGGATCAACTGCCAGCAGACAAGAAAACCGTTCTGCGCAATAACGCGGGCGGCCACGCTAACCACAGCCTGTTCTGGAAAGGTCTGAAAACCGGTACTACGCTGCAGGGCGATCTGAAAGCGGCTATCGAACGTGACTTCGGTTCCGTCGACAACTTCAAAGCTGAATTTGAAAAAGCTGCGGCAACCCGTTTTGGCTCCGGCTGGGCGTGGCTGGTTCTGAAAGGTGACAAGCTGGCTGTTGTTTCCACCGCTAACCAGGATTCCCCGCTGATGGGTGAAGCTATCTCTGGCGCTTCCGGCTTCCCGATCGTGGGCCTGGACGTTTGGGAACACGCTTACTACCTGAAATTCCAGAACCGTCGCCCGGACTACATCAAAGAGTTCTGGAACGTGGTGAACTGGGACGAAGCTGCCGCGCGTTTCGCAGCGAAAAAATAAGTTCTACGCATTAACGAAACCCCTACAGGCGATGCTTGTGGGGGTTTTTTTGTGATCAAACTCAATATAAAAACGATGATCCACTTAAATTGAAACAAGGTTTTATTATGCGAGTGGGATCACTTTTATAGTCTCTATGAATGTCTATCTTCTTTCCATCAAGACGGGCGCATCTCAAAAGCAAGATGCAATCGCCCATAAAAATTGCCCCATTTTTATGTCTACAGGTGATGGAAATGCAGATCAAACGAACGATAGAGAAAATCCCAGGCGGTATGATGCTGGTGCCGCTTTTCCTGGGCGCGTTGTGTCACACCTTTTCCCCCGGCGCCGGGAAATATTTCGGCTCCTTTACCAACGGTATGATCACCGGTACGGTACCTATCCTGGCAGTCTGGTTCTTTTGCATGGGGGCGTCGATTAAGCTAAGCGCTACCGGCACCGTGCTACGTAAATCAGGCACGTTGGTCATCACCAAGATTCTGGTGGCATGGGTGGTCGCGGCGATTGCTTCACGTATTCTGCCGGAACATGGTGTGGAGGTCGGATTCTTCGCCGGGCTGTCTACGCTGGCGCTGGTGGCCGCTATGGATATGACCAACGGCGGGCTGTATGCCTCGATTATGCAGCAGTACGGCACCAAAGAAGAGGCCGGAGCGTTTGTCCTGATGTCGCTGGAGTCTGGCCCGCTGATGACGATGGTGATTTTGGGAACCGCCGGGATCGCGTCGTTTGAACCGCACGTGTTTGTGGGGGCTGTATTACCGTTTCTGATTGGCTTTGCGTTGGGGAATCTGGACCCCGAGTTGCGCGAGTTCTTCAGCAAAGCGGTGCAGACGCTGATCCCTTTCTTTGCTTTCGCATTGGGTAACACCATTGATTTAAGCGTGATTGCGCAAACCGGAGTACTGGGTATTCTGCTGGGTGTCGCGGTGATTATCATCACCGGTATTCCCTTGATTATCGCCGATAAACTGATTGGTGGCGGTGATGGTACGGCGGGGATTGCGGCCTCCAGCTCAGCGGGTGCGGCGGTCGCCACGCCGGTGCTGATTGCGGAAATGGTTCCGGCATTTAAACCGATGGCGCCAGCAGCGACTTCCCTCGTTGCCACGTCAGTGATTGTGACCTCCATTCTGGTGCCGATTATCACGTCTATCTGGTCGAAAAGAGTTAAAGCCAGGGCGGCGGAAATTGATATTCGTGGTACCGTGAAATAAATCTCTTAAGCCGGATGGTCTGCGCCATCCGGCTTAACGAGTTAACCTTCTACGATAAATACTTCATCAATTGTCCGACATTCGCTCTCGTTCAACTCTCCGCCAGCATTACGTGACACGCCGGTGCAATAGCCAAACTTACGCGATACCACGGTTTTGATGGTGGTGACAAAATCTTCGCCAATGGCGTAGATGGACATGTAGGTGCCAATTTGGTCCTGAATATCGCGAAGCGCTGCCAGGTCGCCCTGCTTAAACGCTTCCCGCGCGCTGACAAACAGTTCCGGCATGACGTTGTTTAATCCTGAAATAATCCCCGCACCGCCTGCCAGCAGGTTAGGAATGTAGTATTCGTCATAGCCGGACAGCACGGCAAAATCCTCACGCACGGCGCGGGTAGTCTGAATCATACTGCGGGTATGGGACTGACAGTCGACGGTATCTTTAATGCCTGCGAAGTTGGGAAATTCATCGACGAGGGTGGCAACCAGTTCGGGGGTTAAATCGCAGCCGGTACGTGCCGGAAAGTTATAGGCAAACCATTTACCGCTGAGTTTCTGTCCCAACTGACGGAAGTAGCTCAGCAGCTGTTTTGCCGTTTGCCCATAGTAGTAAGGTGGGAGGATCATCACAGCGTCGTAACCGGCGCGATACGCTTCCTGCGCCATCAACAGCACATCATTCTGGCAGGTGGATGAGACGTTGGCGACCATCTTCAGCGAGCTCATGGCGCGGGCTTCGCGGATCAGCACTAGCCTTTCTTCGAGCGTAAAGGAGGCAAATTCCCCGATGCTGCCCATCAGCAAAATCACGTCGATTTTGGCCTCGGTTAGGCGTTTGAGATGTTGGCTCAGACCGTTAAGATCGATCCTGCCGTCATTGTCCATTGGCGTAATGGAAGGACACCAGACGCCCGCAAATTGCGATTGACCAGTCACGTTGTCGACTCCTTATTTGAAATGATGTTTCAAAACCAGCTTACATTGATAGCATGTGTCCCTAACTTTCATGTGAACCGTGCTCTCATTTTGAGCGACTGGGGTAAAATAAATGTGGTGTAATGGGGGAAATTTATCGGGAGAGGGAACAGATGCGATATCCGGTCGATGTTTTTACTGGCAAGGTTCGGGACTACACGGGAAGCCGTCCCAGCGCGATTGCTAAAGTCCAGGTTGACGGTGAGTTGATGCTGACCGAACTGGGGTTGACGGGTGATGAGCAGGCGGAAACAAAAATTCACGGCGGGCCGGATCGCGCGCTGTGCCATTATCCGCGTGAACACTATCAGCACTGGAGACAAGAGTTTCCGGAGCAGGCGGAGCTATTTGTCGCCCCCGCGTTTGGCGAGAATCTCTCTACTGAGGGGCTAACGGAAGAGAATGTTTTTATTGGCGACATTTTCCAGTGGGGAGATGCGCTGATTCAGGTCACGCAGCCGCGCTCGCCGTGCTTTAAGCTGAATTTCCATTTTGGCATCAGCGACATGGCCAGCCAGATGCAGGATGCAGGCAAGACAGGCTGGCTGTGCAGCGTCATCGCTCCCGGTCAGGTGTCGGCAGACGCGCCGTTGATCCTGGCATCACGCGTCAGCGACGTCAGCGTACGGGAGGCGATTGCCATTGCCTGGCATATGCCGTTTGATGACTCGCAATATCATCGTTTACTGTCGGCTGCCGGGTTATCCAAAAGTTGGACCAGAACGATGCAAAAACGTCGTTTAAGCGGCAAGATCGAAGACAATTCCCGCCGTTTGTGGGGAAAATAAACCCACCTCTATCTTGCAATTAAATCAGGTGGCAACACCTGATTTACTCTCTCATGCTCGTTATCTCTGCGTACTGAAGCGGGTAAAAACCTGCCTGTCACAACACGCTTTCTGCCCATTCTTGATACCTGGTCCACAAAAAGAAACTCTGCGTTGAAAAAAAACTTGAGTATTTCCGGCACTCAAATATCTTAGCTTCAAATTGGTTTAAACCAGATGGGCGAGATGAAAAAGAAAAACAATGTTGATGTGCTCAGAGAGCGCTTTGAAAGCTGGTTAAACGAAAATAATTTGCCAGCAGGATCCAAATTGCCCTCGGAAAGAGAGTTATGCGAGTTGCTGGATGCGAAGCGCATGACCTTACGTCAGGTTCTGATTGAGCTTGAGATCGATGCGCGTATTTTCCGCAAGAACCGCAGTGGTTGGTTTATTTCATCGAAACGATTTATTTATAACCCCAAATCACTTTCCAGTTTCAATGCCGAAGCCTGTGCTCAGGGGCGTAAACCTTTTTGGGATTATTTAACCAAAGAAACCATTGAGACGGTCCCGCATCATGTTGATGATGTTTTTCTCTCCACTGGTGAGCGCTATTTAGTTACCGGCTGGTGTGGTCTTGATTCACATAAAGTGTTTTACCATGAGTCCTACATTGATGCTGATGTTGCACCAGGATTCATAAACAAACTGGGCAATCAATCTTTTTCCAGCGTCTGGGAAGATGCGTTTGGTCATATTTTAAATATCAAAGAAATGATTTTTAAACCGGTAAATATGCCAGAAGTGGCGTGCAAAGAACTGGGCGTTGCGCCTAATACGTATGGAATTTTAGTAGAAAAACATCGGGCTACCCGAGATAAAAAAGTGGTTCAGGTTGATTTTGAATACTGGCGACTTGAATCAGTGGAACTTGTTATTCGTGATGAATGAGAAAACTATGGGAAAATGTAACCAGAAACTTCTTGCTGAACGTGCGAGAAATATACCACTGTACCTACATGCTTATGCCTTTCATCTGAATATGCGCTATGAGAGAGTCCTCCCTGGCGATCTTCTGGATATTGCGCATCAGCAGCAATTAAAGGGTGTGAAAATACATGTTGAGGATGGTGAATCCCAGTCACTGCAGAAAATAAACGATCGGCAGTTACACAATTTTAAAGAACAGGCTAAAAAATATAACCTGGATGTGCATATCGAAACCAGCGCATCGGACCAGGCGACATTAACGGATGCAATTCGTATTGCTGTGGCAACTGGCGCAACGTCAGTTCGTTTCTACCCGCGCTATGAAGGGCATCTCAACGACGTTATGGCGAAGATTGCCAATGATCTTGCGTGGTTGTCTCAGTATGATGATTGTGGCCTGAGCTTTACCATTGAACAGCATGAAGATCTACAGGGTCATGAGCTGGTGACGCTGGTTAATAATAGTGGAATGAAGAATCTCTCTATTCTTTTTGATTTTGGCAACATGATTAATGCCAATGAGCAGCCGCTTTCTGCGTTAGAGGTCATGTCTCCTTTGATCACTCAGGTACATATTAAAGACGCAAAGATTATTAAAGAAGGTAAAGGCTGGGGGCATGAGGCTTGTCGTTCAGGATACGGTGATTTACCCATGGAAGAGATGCTCAAAGCATTATTACTCTTGGGAGAAGATAAACCACAAGTACATGCTTTTGGTCTGGAAGAAGAAGTTGAATATTATGCACCCGCATTTCGTTTTGATGATGAAGGTGATAATCCCTGGATCCCATGGCGCAATGCAAGTTATACGCCGCTACCCGACGCTGACATGATTGATGCGCGATTGGCGCAGGAAAAAGAACATGCTCTGGCTCAAATAAAATACATTCGTGACTTGTGTAATAAATTTATAGGTAATCAATAACTTTCATAATTTTACTAAATGCGAAAAGAGTTATGAAAATAACTCTACAGTTTTATTAATTATATAAATTAATCTAAATATTTCTCTCAACAAGCAATGAGGGTTTACTCATGTTCATGAATAAATGGGCAAGGCTCTGTTTTTTGATTTTAGGCGGCGGCACAATATTTAAACTTTCAAGTATGAAGGATGTTTTCTATGTGCCAATGCAAAGCGACTGGGGTTTAACTAATACGCAAATTGGCCTGAGTTTTACGGTTTATACTATTGTTCAGACAACCGGGCTTTTTCTTTCGCTTTATATCGCTGACCGTTATTCCAAGAAAATATTATTACCATTCGGTCTCATCGGCGTAGGACTTTGCGGCTTATATCTGGCAACGCTGCCGTCATTTACTGGTTATCTCATTTGCTTTGCCGCAATGGCATTCTTTGCCGATGTGGTTTACTGGCCGGTATTGCTGAAAGCCGTGCGTCTGCTGGGCACAAAAGAAGAACAAGGACGCATGTTTGGCTTTTTAGAAGCCGGACGCGGCGTGGTGGATGTCATCGTCGCATCTGGTGCTCTGTTTGTCTTCGTCCAGTTTGGTGAAGGTAAGGCGGGGATGCAGGCGGGTCTGTTGTTTTATACGGTCATTACGCTGGCGGCGGGCATTGTGACGTACTTTATTGTCGATGATGACAAAGTGAAAGGCGGCGAGAAAACCAGCGCCAATATGGAAGTGTTAAAGGGAATCAAACATGTGTTGTCCTGCCCTAACGTCTGGCTGGCTTCTTTAGGGATTTTCTTTGTTTACGCCGCATACTGCGGGCTGACTTACTTCATCCCGTTCTTAAAAGATATCTACATGCTGCCGGTAGCGCTCGTCGGGGCGTACGGCATCATCAACCAGTATGCGTTGAAAATGGTGGGAGGACCGATTGGTGGGCTACTGGCGGATAAGGTTGCCAAATCGCCGACGGTATACCTGAAGTGGACGTTTTTGATCTCCGCCGTTGCGATGCTTGTTTTCATGCAGTTACCGCATCAAACAATGAACGTATACATCGGTATGGTAGCAACATTAGGATTTGGGGCGATTATCTTCTCCCAGCGCGCCATTTTCTTCGCGCCGATGGATGAAATTGGTACCCCACGCGAGTATGCCGGTTCGGCAATGGCATTTGGCTGTATCATCGGTTATATGCCCGCTATGTTTGCATACACGTTATACGGCTACTTACTGGATACCAATAGCGGCATCACGGGCTACAACTACGTCTTTAGCGTGATGATTGCGTTCAGCTTAATGGGCTTTATCTGTTCGACAATTCTGGTGAAGCGGATTAAAAAGCAAAAGCTAGCAGCTGCAGCGGCAACAGCATAAAGTGAGAGCTTCCCCGGCACGAGGTTACCGGGGAAGCCTGTTAAGCGCGTTTGTACAGCGGCAACCAAATCACCAGCCGTAAACCACCCAGTGGGCTGTCTTCGGCCTTCACCCAGCCACGATGCTGCTGGATTGCGGTTTCAACAATCGCCAGACCCAGACCTGTTCCGCCAGACTCGCGATCGCGCGCCTCATCGGTACGATAGAACGGACGGAAAATCTGTTCCCGGTCTTCAGGGCTAACGCCCGGGCCATCGTCATCCACGGTGATGGTAATCCCGTCGATATCCACCGCGAAGCCAACTTCAATCTTCGTGTGTGAATAACGCAGGGCATTGCGCACAATGTTTTCCAGCGCGCTTTCCAGCGCATTTGGGTTGCCGTACAGCGGCCACGGACCCGGCGGGAAATTCACCGTGAGCGATTTACCCATCTGCTCGGCTTCAAAGGCGGCGTTATCCAGCACTTCGCCCCACAGCTGATTGGCTTTCACCGTTTCACTGACCAGCGCGTTTTTCTGCTGATTACGTGACATCACCAGCAGGTCGTTGATCATGCTGTCCAGCCGATGCGCTTCTGTTTCAATACGCTCCAGCTCTTTACTCTCACCGCTGCGCCGACGCAGCAGCGCGGTGCCCAGTTGCAGACGCGTCAGCGGCGTTCTCAACTCGTGAGAGATGTCCGACAGCAGGCGCTGCTGCGTGGTCATCATTCGCTCCAGCGCCGTCACCATCTGGTTAAAGCTGGCGCCTGCCGCCAGAAACTCCTGCGGACCGGCTTCCAGCTCCGGATGCTGACGCAGGTTGCCCTGGGCCACTTCATCCGCCGCGTTTTTCAACTTACGCGCTGGTTTCGCCAGACTCCAGGCAAGCCAGAGCAATAGCGGAGAGCTGACTAACATGGTGACGATCAGCAACAACAGCGGTCGGTCAAACAGCAGGTTGATAAAGTCAGATTGTGAGCTGCTGGCTGGTCGAATGAGATACAACTGGTAGTTATCTTCACCGTCTCTGACGGAGAAAGGCCCGACCATCTCAACGCGACCGTATTTTTTCTTTTGCGGATGGTCGGCGTTATCGGCCTGACCAATAAAGTTACGAATGATCTGCATTTCGTTGCGTTCTGCGCCGATCACGCGTCCTTCCGTCGTAACAAGCAATAACCGCTGTCCTGGCGGCGCCCACTTGTCTATCGCCCGAAACAAGCGACGCCACCACATCAAATCGTTGGGTGGGTCGTTCGCCAGTTCAGCTTCAACGTGTTGCTCAATCATCAACCCCTGGCGCTGCTCGCTGTCCAGTAGCTCGGTCATCTGGCGTGAATCGAGCTTGGGTAACATCAGTACCAACATCAACACCAGTGCCAGCGTCAACCAGAAGATGGCAAAGATGCGTGCGGTTAAGCTCCCTATCATGAAGCGGAGACCATCAGGTAGCCGCGACCGCGCAGGGTTTTAAACCACGGGTGTCCGTCTTTACGCTCTGGCAGCTTACGACGCAGGTTCGAGATATGCATGTCGATCGCGCGATCGAAAGGCGTCAGGCGTTTGCCCAGCACTTCCTGGCTCAGGTGTTCACGCGAAACCACCTGACCGAGATGCTGTGCCAGCAAATAGAGCAGGGTGAATTCGGTGCCGGTTAACTCCAGGGTTTGCCCGTCAAAGCTGGCTTCCTGGCGACCCGGATTAAGGCTTAACGCATCCACTTCCAGCGTCGGCGAACCGTTGTCGCTGTTCTGCTGTTGTTCGCTCCAGTGTGAGCGACGCAGAATAGCGCGGATGCGCGCGACCAGTTCACGGTCGTTAAACGGTTTGGGTAAATAGTCGTCCGCGCCCAGCTCAAGGCCAAGTACGCGATCCAATTCGCTGCCGCGAGCGGTCAGCATGATTACGGGTGTCTGGTGTGTCTGACGAAGTGCTTTCAGCGTATCGATGCCGTTTTTCTTTGGCATCATGACGTCGAGCAAAAGTAAATCGATGCTGTCATCCAGAAGCTCAAGCGCCTGTTCCCCATCATGGGCAACCAGCACATCGAAACCTTCCATTTCGAGCAACTCCTTTAACAGGGAAGTCAGCTCTCGGTCATCATCAACTAACAGGATTTTATTCATTGTTTACGTACCTCCGAGGCAGAAATTACGTCATCAGGCGTCGCTAATCTATGACTTTACGTTGTTTTACACCCCCTGACGCATGTTTGCAGCCCGAATCGTAAACTGTCTCTCGTTGAATCGCGACAGAAAAGATTTTGGGAGCAAGTGATGGGCAAAGTTACCGCTGCCGTCATGGCCTCAACGCTGGCATTCAGTACTTTAAGCCATGCAGCTGAAGTCGTCACAGGCGATCACTGGCACCTGGGTGAAGGCTCCGCGCAACGCAGCGTTCAGAGCCACATGTTTGACGGTATCAGTTTAACCGAACATCAACGTCAACAGATGCGAGATTTAATGCAGCAGGCAAGACACGAACAGCCTCCTGTTAATGTTAGCGAAATGGAGACAATGCATCGCCTTGTCACCGCAGAGAAATTTGATGAAAGCGCTGTGCGCGCTCAGGCAGAAAGAATGGCGCAAGAACAGGTTGCCCGCCAGGTTGAAATAGCCAAGGTCCGCAACCAGATGTATCGCCTGTTAACGCCCGAGCAGCAAGCGGTTTTAAATGAGAAACATGAACAACGAATGGAGCAACTGCGCGACGTAGCGCACTGGAAAAAAAGCTCATCGTTGAATTTATTGAGTAGTAGCAACTCACGTTCCCAGTAGTAACCCTGTTTTCCTTGCCATAGACACCATCCCTGTCTTCCCCCACATGATGTGGGGGTTTTTTTTGCCCAAAATTTGTCACTCGGTTATTGCCTGACTGTTTTACTTCATCCGTTATACTAGCGGCATATCCTGGCAGGAGTGTTTATGAATCAAACCTATGGGCGGCTGGTTAGCCGGGCGGCAATCGCGGCGACCGTGATGGCATCGCTGTTACTTTTGATCAAAATTTTTGCGTGGTGGTACACCGGATCGGTCAGTATTCTGGCAGCGCTGGTGGATTCTCTGGTGGACATCGCGGCCTCGTTAACCAACCTGTTGGTGGTGCGCTATTCGCTGCAGCCCGCAGATGATGAGCATACGTTCGGACACGGAAAAGCGGAATCGCTGGCGGCGCTGGCACAAAGTATGTTTATTTCCGGTTCGGCGCTGTTTTTATTCCTGACCGGGATTCAGCATCTCATCCAACCTACGCCGATGAAAGATCCTGGCGTCGGGGTGATTGTCACCATCATTGCGTTGGTGTGTACAATCATTCTGGTCTCGTTTCAGCGCTGGGTAGTAAAACGCACGCAAAGTCAGGCCGTCAGGGCGGATATGCTTCATTATCAGTCTGATGTTATGATGAACGGTGCGATTCTCGTGGCGCTTGGGCTGGCATGGTACGGCTGGCATCGCGCAGATGCCTTGTTTGCGCTCGGGATTGGCATCTATATTTTATATAGCGCATTACGCATGGGGTATGAGGCGGTACAGTCTTTATTGGATCGTGCTTTACCCGATGAAGAACGTCAGGAAATTATTGATATTGTGACGTCATGGCCCGGAGTCAGCGGCGCTCACGATCTTCGCACGCGGCAGTCAGGGCCGACCCGCTTTATTCAGATTCATTTGGAAATGGAAGATAATCTGCCGCTCGTTCAGGCGCATTTAGTGGCTGAACAGGTTGAGCAGGCAATTTTACGGCGTTTCCCGGGATCGGATGTCATCATTCATCAGGATCCTTGTTCGGTCGTACCCAAGGAAGGCAAGATGTTTGATCTTTCATAATTCGTTGTAAAAAAAGTGAACCGGGCCAGCATTTTGTGTATAAATTACCACCATTTGGCCTGACCTGAATCAATTCAGCAGGAAGTGATTGTTATACTATCTGCATATTCGTTGGATCGTTTCGATATGCGGAATCGACTTCCGGCAGCAGATTTCATTTTGCATTCCAAAGTTCAGAGGTAGTCATGATTAAGAAAATCGGTGTGTTGACAAGCGGCGGTGATGCGCCGGGCATGAACGCAGCAATCCGTGGTGTTGTACGTGCAGCGTTGACGGAAGGGCTGGAAGTCATGGGGATCCATGATGGCTACCTGGGTTTGTATGAAGACCGTATGGTTCAACTTGACCGCTACAGCGTGTCCGACATGATCAACCGTGGCGGTACGTTCCTTGGTTCTGCCCGCTTCCCGGAATTCCGCGACGAAAATGTGCGTGCGGTGGCTATCGAAAACCTGAAAAAGCGTGGCATTGACGCGCTGGTTGTTATCGGTGGTGACGGTTCATACATGGGGGCAAAACGCCTGACTGAAATGGGCTTCCCATGCATCGGTCTGCCGGGCACTATCGACAACGATATCAAAGGTACCGACTACACCATCGGTTACTTCACCGCTCTGGGTACCGTAGTTGAAGCAATTGACCGTCTGCGCGATACCTCTTCTTCTCACCAGCGTATTTCCATCGTTGAAGTGATGGGCCGCTACTGTGGCGATCTGACCCTGGCGGCAGCGATTGCCGGCGGTTGTGAGTTCGTGGTGGTTCCGGAAGTAGAATTCAGCCGTGACGATCTGGTTGCTGAAATCAAAGCCGGTATCGCGAAAGGTAAAAAACACGCGATTGTAGCGATCACTGAACACATGTGTGACGTTGACGAACTGGCGCATTACATCGAGAAAGAAACCGGCCGTGAAACGCGTTCAACCGTACTGGGTCACATCCAGCGTGGCGGTTCTCCGGTACCTTACGACCGTATCCTGGCATCCCGTATGGGCTCCTATGCCATTGAACTGCTGCTGGAAGGCCACGGCGGTCGCTGTGTAGGTATTCAGAACGAGAAACTGGTTCACCACGACATTATTGACGCTATTGAAAACATGAAGCGTCCGTTCAAAGGTGACTGGCTGGACTGCGCGAAAAAACTGTACTGATTGTATTTTTTGCGCGCCTGATGGCGCTTCGCTTATCAGGCCTACAGGTTGCAGAGACTTGTAGGCCTGATTAGACGTTAGCTGCCATCCGGCAAACCCTCAGATTTATTCCTCGAAGTTATAGCAAATCTTTTTTTATTCTTTAATGTTTGGATGCCTTTCTGGCACGCTTTGCTCATCACAACATCACATAAGAGAGCTGGGCGATGAACAAATGGGGCGTAGGGTTAACATTATTGCTGGCATCGACCAGCGTTCTGGCAAAGGATATTCAGTTACTTAACGTATCGTACGATCCAACGCGTGAACTATACGAGCAGTACAATAAGGCCTTCAGTGCGCACTGGAAGCAGGAGACGGGTGACAACGTCGTGATCCGCCAGTCACACGGTGGTTCGGGTAAACAGGCGACCTCCGTCATCAACGGCATTGAAGCCGATGTCGTGACGCTGGCACTGGCTTACGACGTAGATGCCATTGCTGAACGTGGTCGAATTGATAAAAACTGGATCAAGCGCCTGCCGGATAACTCCGCGCCGTATACCTCCACCATCGTGTTCCTGGTCCGCAAAGGCAATCCTAAACAAATTCATGACTGGAACGATTTGATCAAACCTGGCGTGTCGGTCATTACGCCGAATCCGAAAAGCTCCGGTGGCGCACGCTGGAACTATCTGGCGGCATGGGGCTATGCCTTGTACCACAACAACAACGATCAGGCCAAGGCACAAGACTTCGTGAAAGCCCTGTATAAGAACGTTGAAGTACTGGATTCCGGTGCGCGTGGCTCAACCAATACCTTCGTTGAACGCGGTATCGGTGATGTACTGATCGCCTGGGAAAACGAAGCGCTACTGGCAACGAACGAGCTGGGTAAAGACAAATTCGAGATAGTGACGCCGAGTGAATCCATCCTCGCGGAGCCGACCGTTTCCGTGGTCGACAAAGTCGTGGAAAAGAAAGACACCAAAGCGGTGGCAGAGGCTTACCTGAAGTATCTCTACTCCCCGGAAGGCCAGGAAATTGCAGCGAAAAACTACTATCGTCCACGTGATGCTAACGTTGCGAAGAAATACGAAAACGCATTTCCGAAGCTGAAGCTGTTCACCATCGACGAAGAGTTTGGCGGCTGGACGAAAGCGCAGAAAGAGCACTTCTCTAACGGCGGTACGTTCGACCAGATCAGCAAACGATAAATAAATCTGTGATTTACCGACCCGGTGGCTTAATGCGACCGGGTTTTTTATTTGTCATGGTTTTGCGTTACTCTTGCCCTTCAATGGGATACAGGAAACGCGTAATGAAAAAAGCAGGCTATCTTTTACTGGCGGTGATTGTGGTCGCCGCCGCTGCAGGTATCGGGTACTGGAAATTCACCGGCAACCCGGACGCATTACGCCAGATTGTTCTTCAGCAATGCCTGCCGCACCAGTTGCAGCAGCAGGATCCCGCGCCGTGCGCAGAAGTGAAGCCGGATGCCGGATATGTGGTATTCAAAGACCGAAATGGCCCTTTGCAATATTTGTTGATGCCCACTTACCGCATCAACGGTACGGAAAGCCCGCTACTGTTGAAATCAGGCACGCCGAACTTTTTCTGGCTGGCCTGGCAGGCGCGCAGCTTTATGAGCCAGAAATACGGCCACGAAATCCCTGACAAAGCGGTATCGCTGACCATTAACTCGCGTAGCGGGCGTACGCAAAATCACCTGCACATTCATATCTCCTGCCTGCGAACTGACGTCAGACAACAGCTGGATGACAATCTGGCGAAAATCAGCACCCGCTGGCTGCCTTTACCTGGCGGGCTGCGCGGTCATGAATATCTGGCGCGCCGCGTCACGGAAAATGAACTGGCGCAACGCAGCCCATTTATGATGCTGGCAGAAGAGGTGCCGGATGCGCGTGAGCATATGGGCAGCTATGCGTTGGCGATGGTGCGTCAGAGCGATGAGTCTTTTGTCCTGCTGGCGACCCAGCGCAATCTGCTAGCGCTCAATCTCGCCTCCGCTGAGGAAATTCAGGATCATCAGTGTGATATTCTGCGTTAACCCCACCTAATCTGGCGTTTACTCCGCATGCTTGTCCCCGTATTCTTGTTGAAAAAAACAACAGGAGACAGGCATGTCGCTCTGGCTTACACACCCTCTGTTTATCCCCTCTCTGGTGGTTGGCATCACCATCCTGCTCTGGGCCACGTCGCTGCTGCCGGAGTTTATAACGGCGCTACTGTTCTTTGCCGTAGCGATGGTTGCCAAAGTCGCGCCTGCGGATGTGATTTTTGGCGGCTTCGCGTCGTCGGCGTTCTGGCTGGTTTTCAGTGGATTTGTGCTGGGTATCGCGATTCGTAAAACGGGGCTGGCGGACAGGGCGGCGAGGGCGCTGTCATCGCGGTTGACCGACTCCTGGCCGTTAATGGTGGCGAGCGTGGTGCTGCTGAGTTACGCGCTGGCGTTTGTGATGCCATCCAACATGGGCCGCATTGCGCTGCTGATGCCGATTGTCGCGGCGATGGCGAAGCGGGCCGGGATTAACGACGGTACGCGCGCCTGGTATGGTCTGGCGCTGGCCGTTGGGTTTGGCACGTTCCAGCTTTCCGCGACGATTTTACCCGCTAACGTACCGAATCTGGTGATGAGCGGCGCGGCGGAAGGCTCTTACGGCATCCACCTCAATTATCTTCCCTATTTGCTGCTGCATACGCCAGTTCTGGGCTGGCTTAAGGGGGCGGTGCTTATCGTGCTTATCTGCTGGCTGTTCCCTGGTAAGCCCCATGCGCCGCGCGATCTCACACCGCTGGAGCCGATGAGTCGGGATGAAAAACGCCTGGCCTGGATGCTGGCCGTGGTGCTGCTGCTGTGGGTTAGCGAAAGCTGGCATGGTATTGGTCCTGCGTGGACCGGGCTGGCGGCGGCGGTTATCACACTGCTACCACGGGTTGGTTTTATCAATGGCGATGAGTTTTCCACTGGGGTAAATATTCGCACCTGTATTTACGTAGCGGGTATTTTGGGTCTGGCGATCACCGTCACCCAGACCGGCATTGGCAGCGCTGTGGGCGAGGCGCTGTTACAGGTGATGCCGCTGGATGCGGAAAAACCGTTTACCAGCTTTCTCGCGCTGACAGGCATTACCACCGCGCTCAATTTTATTATGACAGCGAACGGTGTTCCGGCGTTGTATACCACGCTGGCACAAAGTTTTGCCGATGCGACGGGGTTTCCGCTGCTGTCGGTGATTATGATTCAGGTATTGGGATATTCCACACCGCTGCTGCCGTATCAGGCTTCGCCGATTGTGGTGGCGATGGCGCTTGGGAAAGTGCCTGCGAGGGCGGGGATGTTGCTGTGCATTTCGCTGGCGGCGGCAACGTATCTGTTGCTTCTGCCGTTGGATTATCTCTGGTTCAGTATGCTGGATAAATTATAACTGTATATAAATGTTAATTTTTTGTTTTGTGAGATGATGAATTGTTTTATTTGGGCTGATGGCGGTTAATACCGGGGCGCAGATTTGTGCACTGGAAACTCAAGGATTGATTCATGGACAGTTTGACCCCTATCCGCTGTTGGCCTGCCATCATTTCGCTCGCGATCACGCTTACCATCTGGTTTGTTATCCCGTGTCCGCCTGATGTCACTCCGCAAGCGTGGCATCTGCTGGCGTTGTTCATTGGTACGATCGCAGCGATTATCGGTAAAGCCATGCCCATTGGCGCCATTGCGGTTGTGGCGATTATGCTGGTGGCGATGACCGGCGTCACTAACCCCGGTAAACCCTCGGCCGCGCTGAACGATGCCTTGAGTGGCTTCTCTAATCAACTGATTTGGCTGATTGGTTTATCCATCATGCTGTCGCAAAGCCTGTTAAAGACCGGGTTGGGCGCGCGTATTGGCTACGGGTTTATTGCGCTGTTTGGTAAAAGAACGCTGGGTATTGCGTGGGCATTAACCCTTGCGGAAACGCTGATCGCACCCGTAACGCCAAGCAATACCGCGCGTGGCGGCGGCATTATCCATCCGGTAATGCGGGCGATTGCGGAAAGCCTCGGATCGCAACCGGGCAACAACGAGAATGGCTCAACGGGCCGCTATCTGGCGCTGGTGAATTACAACATTAACCCCATCAGCTCGGCAATGTTCATCACCGCGACCGCGCCTAACCCCTTAATCGTTAGCTTTTTAACGAAGGGAACGGATGGGGTGCTGAATATGACCTGGGGAATGTGGGCTATCGCCGCGCTGCTTCCCGCGGTGGTCTCACTGGTCGTCATGCCGATTGTTATCTGGTGGCTCTACCCGCCAGCCATCACACGCACGCCAAATGCGCCTCAGTTCGCACGACAAAAACTGGAGGCGCTAGGTCCGCTTTCACTGGCAGAGAAAATTACCCTGGCCGTCTTCATTTTGCTGCTTTGCCTGTGGGCGGGCGTTCCCGCAATGTTGATGGGCAGTAGCTGGAGTGTAAATCCTACCAGCGCCGCGTTAATTGGTTTGTCGATTCTGTTGATGACGGGCGTATTAAGCTGGGATGACATTCTTAAGTGCCGTGGAGCATGGGATACCATAGTCTGGTTCGCCGCGCTGGTGATGATGGCGGATTTTCTCAGCAAGTTGGGGTTGGTGGGGTGGCTGGCAACCAGCGTGGGTAGCGCAATCGACCATCTGGGTGTGCACTGGAGTATTGCGACGCTACTGCTGATCCTGCTTTACGTCTACTCGCACTACTTTTTCGCCAGTACAACTGCACATATTACGGCGATGTTCGCTGCGTTCTTCGCCGCAGGATTAGGCCTGGGGGCGCCGCCGGCGCTACTTGGGTTGATGCTCGGCTTCTCCTCCTCGCTGATGATGTCGCTCACGCACTATGGCACGGGTACTGCGCCTATCATCTTTGGTTCAGGCTATGTCACGCTGGCGGAGTGGTGGAAAACGGGGCTGGTAATGAGCGTGGTCAACCTGACCATTTGGGGGGTAACCGGCGCCTTTTGGTGGCACTGGCTGGGATACTGGTAGACCTGATGCGACGGGAGGAGTGCTCCTCCCGTCATACAACTTAAGCCTGTTTAGCGGCTTCTGCTGCTTTAACGATGACCGCGAAGGCATCTGCTTTCAGAGAAGCACCGCCAACCAGCGCGCCGTCGATGTCCGGCTGAGCGAACAGCTCAGCAGCGTTGGCTGCGTTCACGGAACCGCCGTACTGGATGATAACTTGTTCAGCGATTTTCGCGTCAGCTTTAGCAATGTGATCACGAATGAATTTGTGAACAGCCTGAGCCTGAGCAGGAGTTGCAGATTTACCGGTACCGATAGCCCATACTGGTTCGTAAGCGATGACGACGCCTTCGAATGCTGCCGCGCCCTGAGTTTTCAGAACGGCGTCGATCTGACGTGCGCAGACTTCTTCAGTTTTGCCCGCTTCGTTTTCTGCTTCGGTTTCACCGATGCACAGAACCGGAGTCAGACCCTGTTCTTTCAGAATGGCGAATTTTTTAGCGATCAGCTCGTCAGACTCTTTGTGGTAAGTACGACGTTCAGAGTGACCGATGATGATGTACTGCGCGCCGATATCTTTCAGCATTTCCGCGCTTGTTTCACCGGTGAATGCGCCAGACAGGTTCAGGTCAACGTTCTGCGCGCCCAGAATGATGTGGCTACCGGCAGCGGCGTGTTTCGCCAGGTCGATATACATTTCCGGCGGAGCAATCGCTACTGCACAGCCAGCAACGCCAGCCAGTTCTTTACGCAGATTAGCAACCAGTTCGTTTACCATGTGGCGGCTGCCGTTCAGTTTCCAGTTACCCATCACTAAAGGATGTCGCATTTCATTTCTCCACGCTTGTCAGCGAATTAAGGAATATGGCCGCCCGTCAGGGCAGCATGGTCTGTGAAACAGTATAGAGATTCATCCCCTGAAAGGCTTTGCTTTTTATCATTTCCCCGTCATTCTGCACGTTGCAGGTGCGTTGGCTGTACTCTCTCACCCCTGTCACTTACTGATGTAAGCTCCAGGGGATTCGTTGCGTCGCCGCCTTCCTGAAACGTGAATAATTTAGGGGGAATTCGCCTTCTCAAGACTTTCTGATAGTGCCAGCTTAATCGGTTCAACAGCGAAGGTCAGCCCCTTTTCCCCGTTATCTGCAACAACATAGCGAATTGCGCCTTCAGTTTCGGCGTAATAGTGCTTACCTTTGCCCGCTGCGAGCAGTTTTTGCAGCTTTTTCTGGCTCTGTTCTTTCGTCAGCAGCGGCGCGACGGTGCGGATGACGGCGCTCATATATTCCAGCGCTTTCGCTTTGGCTGCCTTTTGGTCTGGTCCCTGAATCGGCAACCAGGTTATTTGCATACTTTTGATTTTTAAGGTGCCGCGCTCAAGGGCGGAGGACGCATACAGGTTTTCATTGATTTTGCTGGCCGCGCGGGTGAGATTTGCCCGATCGCGACTGCTGTCGATGGCGCGGAACTCATTCAGGATAAGCTTCGGATTCTGCGTATTAAAGTTTTCGCGAAACTGGCTAATCGACAGGTCAAAAGTCGGCGCACCCGCCAGTAAATAGGGGGCCGTGGTTGCCGTCGATGGCGCTTCCGCCAGTGCCGCAGTGCTTGCGGTTAAGGCTGAAAACAATAATAAAAACAGTGTAAATCCTTGCTTCATCAATCGTACCTTTCATTCTCACTGCTCACGATTAAAACGGTAACCGTCGAGCTTGTCAAAAGGGTAAACTGTTCTGGAAGGTAATAATAAAGGAACTTACATGACCATACAGCAGTGGTTATTCTCATTTAAAGGGCGCCTCGGGCGCCGTGATTTCTGGATTTGGATAGGTCTGTGGATTGTCGGTATGTTGGTTCTGTTCTCGCTGGCGAGCAAGCAATTACTCGATATTCAGACCGCGGCATTTTGTCTGGTGTGTCTGCTGTGGCCGACGGCGGCAGTGACGGTAAAACGCCTGCACGATCGGGGACGTTCCGGGGCGTGGGCGCTGTTGATGATTCTGGCCTGGATGCTGCTTGCCGGAAATTGGGCGATGTTGCCCGGCGTCTGGCAATGGGCAGTTGGCCGCTTTGTTCCGACGCTGATTCTGGTCGGCATGCTCATCGATCTGGGCGCGTTCGTTGGCACCCAGGACGAAAATAAATATGGTAAAGATACGCAGGACGTGAAGTACAGAGCTGACTCGTAGGCCGGATAAGGCGCGTTAGCGTCGCCATTCGGCAAAATGCCCGGGGGCGCTTACCGGGCAAGTAAAACGCTCTTACCAGTAGTGCTCAGCAGTCATATGGCCCGGTCGACGGCGCAGATGTTTGGTCATCTGCCGGGTTTCTTTCAGCAGTTGCTGCGTATCGCGTACCATTTGTGGATTTCCGCACAGCATCACATGGCTGGTTTCTTTATCCATTGGCAGCCCTACCGCTTTTTCCAGTTCACCGTTTTCAATCAGCGCCGGTACGCGCCCGGTCAGCGAATCTGCAGCTGTCTCCCGGCTGACAACCGTCTGGATGCGTAATTTACCTTCATAGCGCTTTTCCAGCGCCTGCATCAACGGCAGGTAGCTCAAATCGGCGGCATAGCGCGCGGCGTGGACCAGCACCAGATTTTTAAAGCGATCCAGGTCTCTGCCTAACTGCAGAATCGACAAATACGGGCCGATAGCCGTGCCGGTTGCCAGCATCCATAGCGTTTCGCAATCAGGGACCTCATCCAGCACGAAGAAGCCAGCGGCTTCACTCACCACCTGGACTTCATCGCCAGGTTTTAGCGCCGCCAGGCGGGGGCTGAGTTTACCGTCGGGAACCGTCACCAGATAAAATTCTAAGTCGGGGTTGTCAGGCGCATTGACGTAGGAATAGGCGCGCTGGACGCGCTCGCCGTCGATCTCAAGGCCAAGCTTGGTGAACTGACCAGCAGTGAAAGGAAGAACCGGAGCTCGCACGGTCAAACTAAACAGGGCATCGGTCCAGTTCTGCACCTTTGTGACTTTGCCTGTTACCCAATCTGCCATGGTTTTCTCCTGTCTGCTTTGATTGCCTTATCTTCGTTCGTTGGAGGAAAGATTTCCAGCCCGGATGGGCTGGAAGGCTCTATTGATCAAATCAATTACAGGATGTGCGCCTGCACATCGGGATCCTTGCGATCGAGGTAGTGAATCGACTGAATGCGGCGGATCGTGCGCGATTTGCCGCGGATCAGCAGCGTTTCGGTGGTCGCGATATTGCCTTTACGGCTAATCCCTTCCAGCAGATCGCCTTTGGTGATGCCAGTGGCGGAGAAAATGACATTGTCGCTGCGCGCCATTTCATCCAGACGCAGCGCTTTGCCTGCTTCGATGCCCATAGCGGTACAGCGGGCCAGTTCCTGCTCGCCAATACGACGGTTCTCTTCGCTGTCGCCTTTGACGTCGTGACGCGCCAGCAGACGGCCCTGCATGTCGCCGTCCAGCGCGCGGATCACGGCTGCGGAAACCACGCCTTCCGGTGCGCCGCCAATGCCGTACAGCACGTCAACTTCACTGTCTGGCATGCAGGTCAGAATCGAGGCCGCAACGTCGCCGTCAGGAATAGCGAAGACGCGCACGCCCAGTTTCGTCATCTCTGCAATAACTTCGTCATGACGTGGTTTTGCCAGAATGGTGACGGTCAGATCACTCAGCGGTTTGTTCATCGCGGCTGCAATGTTTCGCAGATTGGTTTCCAGCGACAGGTTCAGATCGATGGACCCTTTTGCGCCAGGGCCGACAATCAGCTTTTCCATGTACATGTCCGGCGCGTTCAGGAAACAGCCTTTATCGCCCACCGCCAGCACCGCCAGCGCATTCGCCTGGCCCATGGCCGTCATGCGCGTGCCCTCGATAGGATCGACGGCGATGTCGACTGCATCACCGTTACCGGTTCCGACTTTCTCGCCGATGAACAGCATCGGCGCTTCATCAATCTCACCTTCGCCAATCACGATGGTGCCGTCAATGTTGACCTGATTGAGCATAATACGCATGGCGTTTACCGCCGCGCCGTCAGCGGTATTTTTATCGCCGCGGCCCAGCCATTTATAGCCAGCCAGCGCGGCCGCTTCGGTCACGCGTGAAAATTCAATGGCAAGTTCTCGTCTCATTGCAAACTCGTAGCAGAAAGGAATGGCGCGAAGTGTAGCACAGGGGAGGGTGGGCGATTATTGATGTGTGTGCGGGGTTGCCCCCGCACGAAGATATTGCCGGATAAGGCACAGTCGCCATCCGGCAATGACGTATTACTCGTCGTGATCTTCCCACGCCATGGCGCGTTTGACCGCTTTTTTCCAGCCGCTGTAGCGGAAATTACGTTCGGTGGTTTCAATGCCAGGGCGGAATTCACGCTCGATAACCGCTTTCTCCTGCAGCTCATCCAGATTTTGCCAGAAGCCAACAGCCAGACCGGCGAGGTATGCCGCACCCAATGCGGTGACTTCGCGGACTTCCGGGCGCTCAACGCGTGTGCCGAGAATATCGGACTGGAACTGCATCAGGAAGTTGTTGGCTACCGCACCGCCATCGACGCGCAGGGCATGCAGACGAATACCGGAGTCAGCCTGCATCGCTTCCAGTACGTCACGGGTCTGATAAGCAATTGACTCAAGCGTTGCACGGATGATGTGGTTGGAGTTTACGCCACGGGTCAGACCGAAGATGGCCCCGCGTGCATACGGGTCCCAGTACGGTGCGCCAAGGCCGGTGAATGCCGGAACGACGTACACGCCGTTGGTATCTTTCACTTTGGTAGCGAAATATTCGGAGTCGAATGCATCGCTGATGAGTTTCATTTCATCACGCAGCCACTGGATGGAGGCGCCAGCCATAAATACCGCACCTTCCAGCGCGTAGTTCACTTCCCCGGTCGGTCCGCAGGCGATGGTGGTCAGCAGTCCGTTTTCGGACTTAACGGCTTTCTCGCCGGTGTTCATCAGCATGAAGCAGCCGGTACCGTAAGTGTTTTTCGCCATCCCTTCCTTCACGCATAGCTGGCCAAACAGTGCCGCCTGCTGGTCACCGGCAATACCGGAGATAGGAATACGCGTGCCGCCCTTACCACCGATGTTGGTCTGACCGTACACTTCAGAAGAACGACGTACTTCTGGCAGCATGGCTCGCGGAATATCCAGCGCATCCAGCATCGTGTCATCCCAGTCCAGAGAGTGGATGTTGAACAGCATGGTACGCGAGGCGTTGGTGTAATCCGTTACGTGTACGCGTCCCTGCGTCATTTTCCAGATAAGCCAGGTGTCTACGGTACCGAACAGCAGTTCACCGCGACGAGCGCGCTCACGCGAGCCTTCTACGTGGTCGAGGATCCATTTCACTTTGGTGCCGGAGAAGTACGGGTCAATGACCAGACCGGTGTTATTGCGGATGTACTCTTCCATACCGTCGCGCTTGAGCTTTTCGCAGATATCCGCGGTACGACGACACTGCCACACAATAGCGTTATAGATTGGTTTACCGGTTTCACGCTCCCAGACGATGGTGGTTTCACGCTGGTTGGTAATACCGATCGCTGCAATCTCATCGGAACTGATATCGGCTTTCGCCAGAACTTCTACCAGCGTTGAGCTTTGGGTCGCCCAAATTTCCATTGGGTCGTGTTCTACCCAACCTGCTTTCGGGTAGATTTGCTCGAATTCGCGCTGTGAAACGGCAACGATATTCGCATCGTGGTCCATTACGACCGCGCGGGAGCTGGTGGTGCCCTGGTCGAGCGCAACGATATATTTTTTTTCAGTCATAATTTTTTTGTCCCGTAGTCACATTACTGCGAAGCTTTTTGTTGAGTGTTGGTCGCAACGTCTTTTTCTTCAATCGCGCAGACATCGCACGGTAAATGACGACCAATCAGTTTGCGATATGCCCATGCGCCTAAAATCGCGCCGGTAATCGGGCCAAACACCGGGACCAGGAAGTAAGGGATATCGCGACCACCCGTGAAGGCAATCTCACCCCATCCGGCCATCCAGGCGAAGAGTTTCGGTCCGAAGTCACGTGCCGGGTTCATGGCAAAACCTGTCAGCGGCCCCATGGAAGCACCAATAACGGCAATCAACAAACCGATCAGCAGCGGTGCCAGCGGACCACGAGGCACACCGTTACCATCGTCGGTCAGAGCCAGAATCAGCCCCATTAGAATAGCGGTAATGACCATTTCAACCGCGAAGGCCTGCACAAAATTGATATGCGGATTCGGGTAGGTGGAGAAAGTACCTGCCAGACCCAGGCTCTCGGTACTGCCGCGCACGATATGGTTAGTTTGTTCGAAATCGAGGAAAAGATTGTAATAAAGCCCGTAAACCAATGCCGCTGCGCAAAAGGCGCCGGCAATTTGCGAAATAATAAAAGGGACAACTTTGCGTTTATCAAAACAGGCGAACAGCCAGAGTGCGATGGTTACCGCTGGATTCAGATGTGCACCAGAAACGCCTGCGGTCAGATAGATAGCCATTGCTACCCCCAGACCCCAGATGACACTGATTTCCCACTGACCAAAAGTAGCCCCAGCTACTTTGAGTGCAGCGACACAGCCCACACCGAAGAAAATCAACAACCCGGTACCGAGGAATTCAGCAATGCACTGGCCTTTTAAGGTTGAGGTTTGACTCATAATCGGATCCTGAAGAGAGTTTAATGTTTATTGTTTGCGAGAAGGTCACTGACATCCCCGGAGCCGGTAGGCACACTGTTAATTTATCGTTAACGCGCAAAAACGAGAAATATCGAAATTAAAATGTGTGTACTCCATCAACAAAATGAGCGTTTTCGCGCCATTGCGCGGTATTTGTTATACAAAAATAGTGTGAGCTGAATCATTTCACTGAACAACCTGTTAACACTTAAGAGTTATGACAGTAATGTCACCAGGAGAAAGACTAAAAGTGTTGCAAACCGCAATCTGCGCGGGATGCCGCTGGACAGGGATGACGCGGCTTCATACAATCGGTGTTAAGTAGAGTGCGCTCGTTTTTATTAAGGCGTCGCCGGTTATCGGGACGAGGATTTTTATCCATCAACGCCTTGCAATTCAGGAGAGGTATGACGATGTCATTAGAAGTGTTTGAGAAACTGGAAGCAAAAGTACAGCAGGCGATTGATACCATCACGCTGTTGCAGATGGAAATCGAAGAGCTGAAAGAAAAAAACAACTCACTGTCGCAGGAAGTTCAGTCTGCACAGCAGCAGCGTGAAGAGCTGGAGCGTGAGAACAACAACCTGAAAGAACAGCAGAACGGCTGGCAGGATCGTCTGCATGCCTTGCTGGGTCGTATGGAAGAAGTCTAATCCTCGTCATATTTCACGTTATGGCGGCGTTGGCTGCGTGCATTCACCCCAGTCACATAGTGGCCTATGCTCCTGGGGATTCACTTACTTGCCGCCTTGCCCTGACGCGAAATCTTTAGAGGATTTAGAGTACGAGTTTGTAGGCCGGATAAGGCGCAAGCTGTCATCCGGCAATACAATAGCTTACCGCAATACAACGTTCGTTTCAGGCATTCAAACCCCCATCTACGTCCAGACCGGTGCCGGAAATCTGCCCAGCCGCTGGGCTTGCCAGAAACGTCACCGCCGCTGCAACATCCTCCGGTGTTCCATAATGCCCTGTAGCAATAAGCTGCCGTTGGGATTCTGCCTGCTCGCCATCTGCTGGGTTCATATCACTGTCAGTTGGGCCAGGATGGACAAGATTAACGGTAATACCCCGTGGGCCGAGATCGCGAGCCAGGCCACGGGTTAGCGAGTTGAGCGCTGATTTAGTCATCGCGTAAACAGCAATCCCCGGTTGGGCGACGCGGTTGGCAAGGCAACTGCCAATATTGATAATTCGCCCACCTTCAGGGAGATGTGGCAACGCGGCCTGTATGGCTACCACCACGCCACGGATATTCACGTTAATCAATGCGTCGATGTCTTCCAGTGACATCGACTCCAGCGGGCCGCCGCGCGCGATCCCAGCGTTGTTGACCAGAATATCCAGTCCTCCAAGTGACTGTACCGTGCGGTTTACGGCGTTCTGAATTGCCTGAGCGTCAGCACTGTTTGCCTGAATGGCCTCACCATGGCGGCCAAGCGCTGTAATTTCATCGGCAACGGCCTGGGCTTTCTCCGCAGATTTTTCATAGGTTATAACAACATCAGCACCGGCTTTCGCCAGCGACAGTGCGATGGCGCGCCCTAACCCTCGACTGGCCCCTGTGACCAGCGCTTTTTTACCTGTCAGATCGATATGCATGATGACCTCGTGATGAGAGTGATGAGATTCATCATTAGGTATAGAGAGAGTTTTTTCTTCGTCAATGCGCAGGATGGGGGAATCGAAAGGGGGAGCGGCAAAAAAAAACCAGTCAGTTGTTTAACTGACTGGCCTCACACCGACTTGCGGTATTTTCTTTACTCGATATCGAGCGGGTCTTCGGAGAGGATTATCCCGGTGTTGTCGGCGTACAGGTGGTCGCCGGAGAAGAACGTCACGCCGCCAAAGTTGACGCGCACATCGCTTTCCCCAATCCCTTCACCTGCAGCACCTACCGGAATGGCGGCAATCGCCTGAATGCCGATATCCAGTTCTCCCAGATCGTCTACCTGGCGGACTGAGCCGTAGATGACCAGACCTTCCCATTCATTCTGTACGGCCAGTCTTGCCAGTTCGGCATCGACCAGTGCACGACGGACAGAACCGCCGCCATCGACCAGCAGAACACGACCACGGCCGTTTTGTTCGAGCAGATCGTACAGCAACCCGTTGTCCTCGAAACATTTTACCGTGATGATTTGTCCGCCAAACGACGCCCGTCCTCCAAAGTTAGAGAACAGCGGTTCCACGACGTTGACATCTTCCTGATAGATGTCACAAAGCTCGGATGTATCGTATTTCATAGGCTTAACGTTCAGTTGCTGCGAGAATTTTTAGTATATCGCGCTATGTGTACTGTTGGCAAAATCATCAATTGTTAATTAGTGTCCAGATCAATAGCTATTCGTATTTTTCATTGAAAAACAGGTGATTACTGATTTTTAAAACAGCCGATAATGACCTACAATTACCCGGATTTCCCTCTGTAAAGTATCCCCGAGGTATCTCCGGTAGATTGCTGGAACATAAAAGAAAGCCCTATGAGAACGATCAGATTCACCAAAGCCGTGCTGATGGAACTCCCCGTTCCTGATGCCGGCAAACGCCTTGAATATGCTGATAGTGTCGTTAATGGGTTGCGTCTGCGCGTTACGTCTAGTTGCAGCAAAAGTTTTAGTGTGTCCCGAAAGCGCGACGGAAAATTTTACCGTGTGACGTTGGGCAAGTTCCCGGATATGACTATTGAGCAGGCCAGAGAGCGGGCATATGGTTTGGTGGCCCGTTCAGGCGTGAAGAAAAAGGCAGTAAAGCCCAGGCTGATTTATGGGCCCGTGTTCTGCGTGCTGTCTATCGCTATGCATATGATAGCTACCGTGATAAAGATGGCGGGAGATTATTACCGGATCCGCCCACAACCATTTTAAGTATAAAAATGCTTTGGAATGGAAATACACGGAGAACAACTAATATCAGAAATAATGATTTAGGCAACTGGCTCACGGCCCTTGATACCGTAAGACAATGGGCTATAGCAGGCTATAAAACTGATGTGTTGATGGGGGTTGAAGCCCAACCGTACGGAAATGTACGCTAAGAACGTAACCTTATGATTTTAATCTTATAAAGTTTTTGCATTATTGGTTTGATTTACGTTGATTTGATGACCAGGTACGCTCGTATTGCAAGTAAGCGTGTTCGGGAATAGCGACGAGTATTGCAGGCAGTCTGCTAAGTGGTCTTTATTTCAGCAGATCTGCCAGCCAATTAGAATTACCTCTGCTGCTGGTTGTAACCAACCAGGCGGCTCCAGTCATCGTCGTATTTGATATTCCCTTCGATATAAAACCACTCAATGCCTGAGTAGGTGATGGCGATATTTTCCATCATGCCCGGAGTGTGGGAACCCGGCATATAAGCATGAGCAGCATTGACGGACATGATTACGATGTTGTTAAGCGTAATTCGGTAAATCTCGTATTCGACACCCGCCTCGTTGATGTCGTAATAGTGGATTACTGCCTTTTGCAGCCGCTTACTTTGGCAGACTGCAACCGCAAAATATGGCGAGGTCTTATCAATCTCTTTGTGCAGGGTAAAAGCGTTGTGTTCGCGCGAACCCATCAGCTTACCAGTGTTGCGGCATGTGTTTTGGTACACACCGTAACTGCTGTTCATGATTTCAATTGCACTCTCACGGCCCAGCGCCATGCAACTGCCTTTGATCAGCTGTCCATTTTCATCATAAATATACATATAAGCTGGTAATGACATTTATAGATCTCCTTATTTTGTGCTTAATATTTGCCCGTTTCTGTCGATAAAAAAGTTGTAACGGTAATTCTTTCCGTTCAACGTGTATGAAGCCGCATAGATATAGCCCGGCGTTATCGGTATTTTTAAGCACGTTTCAGGATAGGAGAGAGCTACATGCGAATTTTCCGCCAATGTCTTGTATTCATTCCCCTGCTCAGAATAAACGCCGTATCGGCTCAGAACGTCCGATTTATTAACAGAGAAGCAAAGCGAATTATTTATAATAGGGAAACTACGCCATGGGGGAACGCTGTCGCCAGCGCCACACCCAGCCAGCGCAAAAAAGGCAGGAATGAGAAAGTAGTGTTTCAATGCGGGAACCTCCCTAATACTTTCTCATAGCGGGATATGAGGCTAAGGACAGGCTCAGATGGATCGTAATCCTTGAGGCGATACAAATCAGAGCGGTTGCCGAATCCATGCGTTTTAAGTAGCCAATAATCAGCCACCATTGCAGCCTGCTGCTCTAATCCGTAATCCAAGAGTATAGCCTTATCCAAGGTGTAATAGTAATCAACTGCCCAAGAGAACAGGCCCCGTATCCTTACCATCATCCCGCGCTGATGCTGCCAGACGTGCATCATTTCATGTAAAAAAAGATGCTGCCCACCAACGCGATCGTTATTAACATGCGGCTGTGAAAAGTCAGGCTCATAAGTACCTTCCTGAAAGTACAATTCGCCGTTGGGCGTCATGGCGTAGTTGTTCTTTTGGAGGTTGAAAGGTAGATAGCTGCTGCGGTGGATCCAGACTTCGTTATAGCGGAGGGTGAAAGCGTAGAGGGTACGGGCCAAGTTAATCTCACCAAGCGTTAACAGCCGTAACCCGCCCCGGTCTATATCGTTCATTTCCCTTATCATTGGAGACATCATCCATTGGTAAAACACCTTAATACGCCTTAAAGTAAATTTTTCCGTGTTAAAAAATGCGGGAAATATCCGAAATTGTCACAAACTGCGGTTACGCCGCTTCTCGCGTTAAGGCCCCTGGTTTGGGGAGCAATCGTACGAGATCGTACGGTTGAGCGTCAGACCCCGTAATCGGTTAAGTAAGCTGGGAAACGCTGATTTTAGTACTTATAGGTCACGGTGTTTACCGTTCGTTGGTATCCCCGAGGTATCTCCGGAAAATATAAAAAACATGGAAAAACCTCGCGCCCCTCTATTTGTAAGGGTTGCGAGGCGTTATGCGATTCTAAAAACTGAAATTGTTAATTGATATTTGTCAGTTAAAGAGACCACTGACTTAAGAAAATCCCGACAACAAACAGTAAGTTAGTTAATAGCGCTGCTTTTACGGTGCGTTCCAGCATTGGGCGCATTGCCGCAGGATCCATCTCGCGCATCACGTAACGTGCCTGTTTGATTAGCAGCGGAGCGGCGAGAATAAACAGCCATCCCCACAGACTTTGCAGCGAAAACAGGTTAAACAGCGCCAGGCAGACCAGTGTCCCCATCAGCAGGCAGGCATGGTAGCGGCGGGCATTGACGGCGCCTAAACGCACGACCAACGTATTCTTGCCGTTCTCCCTGTCGCTGTTGATATCGCGCAGGTTGTTGACGTTGAGCACGGCGGTTGCCAGCAGGCCGCAGGCGGTGGCAGGCAGAATCAGCGCCGGAATCAACGTATGCGCCTGCAGATACCAGCTCCCCATCACGCTGAGCCAGCCGAAGAATACCAGCACGGAAATATCGCCGAGGCCGATGTATCCATAAGGGCGATTGCCCACGGTATAAGTGATCGCGGCGATAATCGACAGGCCTCCAAGCACCAGGAAGCCGACAAAATCCGCCAGCGTGTGACAGGCCACAGCAACCAGGGCCAGACCGGACAGACAGATCAACACCACGGTGACGATCAGCGCGCGCTTCATCTGCTGTTGGGTGATAACCCCTTTTTGCATCCCGCGCAGTGGTCCAATACGGTCGGGCTTGTCGCTGCCTTTGACGGCATCGCCATAGTCGTTAGCGAGATTGGACAGAATTTGCAGTAGTCCTGCCGTAATCAATGCCAGCAGAGCAACCAGCGGATCGAAGTATCCTTGCCACCATGCTAATGCCGTACCGACGATGATCGCCGCGAAGGCGAGCGGTAAGGTCTTAGGTCGTAAACTTTCCAGCCAGGCTTGTGAGCGGCTAATTTGTTGTTGTTCAGTCATATTTAGCGCCAATAAAAATGGGGCTTTATCAGCCCCATCAACAGTGATGAAAATGCATTGAACGCGATTATAGGATAAAACGGCTCAGATCTTCATCTGCGACCAGCGCATCCAGATGTTTGCTCACATAATCGGCATCAATTGTGATGCTTTGGCCGTTTAAATCGCTCGCATCATAGGAAATATCTTCCATCAGACGCTCAAGAACGGTATGCAGACGACGCGCACCGATGTTTTCGGTGGTTTCGTTGACCTGCCAGGCCGCTTCGGCAATGCGTTTAATGCCCGATTCGGTGAAGTTGATGTCCACACCTTCGGTCGCCATCAGCGCTTTGTACTGAACGGTGATGGAGGCATTCGGTTCGGTAAGGATACGCTCAAAATCGCTGGTGGTCAGCGCCTGCAGCTCGACACGAATCGGCAGACGACCCTGCAGTTCCGGGATCAGGTCAGACGGTTTCGCGACCTGGAATGCGCCAGAAGCGATAAACAGAATGTGATCTGTTTTCACCATACCGTGCTTGGTAGAGACCGTGCAGCCTTCAACCAGCGGCAGCAGGTCTCGCTGTACGCCTTCACGGGACACGTCCGGGCCGGAGGATTCGCCGCGCTTACAGATTTTGTCGATTTCATCGATAAACACGATCCCGTGCTGCTCAACGGCGTCGATAGCTTCCTGTTTCAGCTCTTCCGGGTTTACCAGTTTGGCTGCTTCTTCTTCAATCAGCAGCTTCATCGCGTCTTTGATTTTCAGCTTACGTGGTTTTTGCTTCTGACCGCCCAGGTTCTGGAACATGGACTGCAGCTGGCTGGTCATCTCTTCCATTCCCGGAGGCGCCATAATTTCAACGCCCATCGGTGCGGCCGCGAGATCGATTTCGATCTCTTTGTCATCCAACTGGCCTTCACGCAGTTTTTTACGGAACGCCTGACGCGCTGCAGAAGGCTCCTGCGGCTGCTCAGACTGTCCCCAGTTATTTTTAGCTGGTGGGATCAGCACGTCGAGAATGCGCTCTTCCGCCATCTCTTCGGCACGGAAGCGGTTTTTCTCGATTGCCTGAACGCGGACCATTTTGATGGCTGCATCGGTCAGATCGCGGATGATGGAGTCAACTTCTTTACCAACATAGCCAACTTCGGTGAATTTTGTTGCTTCAACTTTGATGAACGGCGCATTGGCCAGTTTTGCCAGACGACGGGCGATTTCGGTTTTACCAACGCCGGTCGGGCCAATCATCAGAATGTTTTTCGGCGTCACTTCATGGCGCAGCTCTTCGTTAAGCTGCATACGGCGCCAGCGGTTACGCAGGGCAATCGCCACGGAACGCTTAGCGTTATCCTGGCCGATGATGTGTTTGTTCAGTTCGCTGACAATTTCGCGTGGGGTCATTTCAGACATGGGGGATCCTTACGCTTTGGAGTTCAATTCTTCGATGGTATGGAAGTGGTTGGTATAAATGCAGATATCCCCTGCAATATCCAACGCTTTCTCAGCAATCTCGCGTGCGCCAAGCTCGGTGTTTTCCAGCAGAGCGCGTGCAGCAGCCTGGGCGTAAGGGCCGCCGGAGCCGATGGCAATCAGATCGTTTTCTGGCTGGATGACGTCGCCGTTACCGGTGATGATGAGCGATGCAGTTTCATCTGCGACGGCCAGCAGCGCTTCGAGTTTGCGCAGCATACGGTCAGTACGCCAGTCTTTTGCCAGTTCAACGGCAGCTTTCACCAGGTGACCCTGATGCATTTCCAGCTTGCGTTCGAACAGTTCAAACAGCGTGAATGCATCCGCAGTACCGCCCGCAAAGCCCGCGATGACTTTGTCGTTATACAAACGGCGGACTTTCTTCACGTTGCCTTTCATTACGGTGTTACCCAGTGTGGCCTGACCATCACCGGCGATTACCACATGGCCGTTACGGCGTACGCTTACTATTGTTGTCACGAGCAGACCCCTTGGTTACAAATGCAAAATACAGGCCCCGCGCAGTGTGCGGGGCGTAATGCAAGTATAGATGGGGGGGATTTTGGGGGTTTCAACCCCCAGTGGCGAGTCGAATGCAGTTTGTGTGACCAGCAACCTTCAGGCGGCTGATGGTGTTGTCGGCATTCTCTTTGCCTTTGACCGGACCAATGACCACGCGATTCCAGCCGTTATTGGTGGTAATACGTGAGTTGAAGCCTTCAAAGGCCAGCTGCGCACGCACCGTTTCTGCCTGCTCAGCACCTTTAAATGAGCCGCACTGTACCATCCAGCGGCGTTCATCTTTTTTCTCCGCCGTCTGTTTTGGCGGCTGCGTTTCATTGGTTATTGGCGCGGCCGGCTGTGTTTTCGGCTGAGCAGCGGCGGTATGCGCCGGCGTTTGCAGCAGATCCTGATACGGCTGTTGGGCTGCCGGTTTTGGCTGCGCTTTCGGCTGCTGTACCGGGGCGGCTTGCGCAGTACGCGTTTGCGGCTGCTGGTACGGCTGTTCTGCTGCCCGTTGGCGTGGCTGTTGAGCCTGCTGCTGGGTGTTGTTCCACTGCTGCTGTTGCACCTGACGCTGACGCTGCAGCGTTTGCTGGCGCTGTTCAGGCGTTTGTTCGTTCCACGGTACTTCGTTGAGCTGCGTTGGCTGTTGACGCATATCAGCCTGCATTTGCGCCAACAACTGGCGCTGCTCATTGGTTAGCTGGTCGGCGTTCAGCACCTCGCCGCCTGCAGACGGTTCGGTAGGCGCACGTACGCCAGGCTGACGGCTTTCCAGCTCTTTGATGTATCGCCAGCGCTCTTCCGGTTTTGGTGGAATGCCATTACCGGTGACTTTCTGGTTTTGCAGCGTTTCGGACTCTTCTTTCTTGTGATGCGTAATGAAGTACAGACCACCGATAAAGGTCACGAGTACGGCTGCAGCAATAGCAACCATAGCGGGCGATACCGCAGGCGTATTGCGTTGTTTTTTCCGTGATGTGCTCTTCTTGCGCCGCGAAGGTGCCGGTTGGCCGCGACGTACATAATCTCGTTGTGCCACTATCGTTTCGCTGTATTTATTCGTTCGTCAGCCCGCCATGTTACTTAAGCGGCGGGCCTTTGACCAGACAGGGGAGTCCGAAAGCACTTTACTTTACGTCAGTGCCCGGGTAGTACCCCGAATAATAAGCTCGCAGTCGAGTAAACGTGAGCCACTGCTGACGCTCTGCCCTTGTAATTGATCGAGCAGTAACAGCATAGCTTCGCGTCCGATATCGAAACGCGGCTGTGCAACGGTTGTCAGGGGTGGATCACAAAATTCCGTGAGCGAAATGTTATCAAAGCCAATGATGGATAAATCGTCAGGTACCTTCAGACCCTGACGTTTGGCGTAAGAGAGGGCGCCCAGCGCCATGACATCGCTGTGGCAAAAGACCGCGGTAGGTGGTTGCGGTAGCTCAAGGAGCTGCTTCAGCGCATTGGCTCCCGCTTCATAGGTAAAGTCGCCGCGCGCGATAAAATGTGGATCGACCGTAATTCCGCTGCGGCGCAATGCCTGAACGTAACCTTGCAGACGGTAATGGCACAGCGGCATGTCCTCTGGGCCGGCGATACAGCCAATGCGTTTATGTCCCAGTTCCAGCAGATAGTTCATCGCGTTGAAGGCGGCGGTGAGGTTATCAATGTGCACGGTGGGGAGTTCCAGCTCTGGGGCGAACTCATTGGACATGACCATCGGCGGCAGGTTGCGCTGCTCTTCCACGCTGGCATCAAACGGCAGGCGCGAGCTGAGCAGCACCATGCCATCGATCTGCTTGGTGATAATGAGGTTGAGGAAGGTCTTTTCCTGTTGATTCTGGTGCGCGCAATCGCCGATCAGCACCAGATATCCCTGTTCTGCGGCGGTCACTTCTATGCCGCGAATCACCTCGCTAAAAAACGGATCGCAGATATCCGGCACAATCACCAGAATGGTACGTGATTCATTACGCTTAACGTTGCGTCCCATTGATTGGGGTAAATATCCCACTTCCAGCGCGGCCTGCTCAACTTTGTTACGGGTTGACTGTGAGACTTTGTCCGGGTTCATTAATGCGCGGGATACGGTTGCCGTTGAGACTTTCGCCTTCAGAGCAACATCTTTCATCGTAGCGGCGGCAACCTGCTTATTCGGTTTCACTCTTTCTCCTCGCCAGAGGGCTGCTGGCACAGACTCGTCCCTGGGTAACCTTCATCTGAAACATTTTTATCAGATAGTTAATGGAAGCGGTTACAGAATTTTCATAAAAAGTGTGATGGATGTTTAATTTTACGATCCGCCTCGCATCATGAGGCATTATCCCTCGATGGGATCGACATCCAGCACCCATTTAACCTTACGTGCATCGGGTAACGTATTGATCAGCGCCAGCGTGCCGCTGATGATATGTTGCAGACGAATTCGCGACGGGTGCTGCAATAAAATTTGCCAGCGATAGCGACCGCCGCGTTTGGGCGCCAGGGCGGGAACCGGGCCGAGCACCCAGAGCTTGTCATCGGCCAGCGGACTGGCCTGAATCAGATTTCGCAACTGTTGTAAGAACATTGGCGCATGCTGGTTGTTGTGATCTTCTGCCCGCACGATCACATGGCTGGTCCAGGGGGGAAGCTGGAGCGTTTGTCGCTCGGCCAGCGCCTGCTCGGCAAATGCGTCATAACCTTTATACAGCAAGGTTTGCAGCAGCGGATGTTCAGGATGGTGCGTTTGCAGCACGACTTCGCCTTGTTTCCCGGCGCGCCCTGCTCGCCCGGAAACCTGGGTGTAGAGCTGGGCGAAGCGTTCTGCTGACCGGAAATCTGCAGAGAATAGCGCGCCGTCGACGTCCAGCAGCGCCACCAGGGTGACGTCCGGGAAGTGGTGGCCTTTGGCCAGCATTTGCGTTCCGATCAGAATTCGCGCGCCGCCGCGATGCACTTCCGCCAGATGCTGCTCCAGCGACCCTTTACGGCTGGTGGTGTCGCGATCGATGCGTGAGATTGGCACGCCGGGGAAAAAAGGCGCCAGAGCCTGCTCAAGCTGTTCGGTGCCGAGTCCAACCGGAACCATATGCGTCGAGCCGCAGGAAGGACACTGGCGCGGTATCGGGCGCTGGCTGTCGCAGTGGTGACAGCGTAAATGGTGCTGTGCTTGATGTAGCGTGTAGTAGTGATCGCAACGCGGACATTCGGCAATCCAGCCGCAGTCGTGGCACAGCAGCGCAGGCGCAAAACCCCGGCGGTTCAAAAACAGGATCACCTGGTTATTCGCCTGCAGGTGCTGACGCATACGGGTGATAAGCGCAGGGGCGAGTCCGGCCTGCACCTGCTGACCTTTGAGATCCAGCACGTGCTGAGTGGCAGGGCGCGCATTTCCGGCGCGTCGCGTCAGGCGCAGCATGCGATATTTGTTCTGCCGCACGTTACACAGCGTTTCCAGCGCTGGGGTGGCTGAGCCGAGAATAATCGGGATCTGCTCGCTGTGGGCACGGTAAACCGCCAGGTCGCGCGCATGATAGCGCCAGCCTTCCTGCTGTTTATAAGAGCTGTCGTGCTCTTCGTCGATGACAATTACGCCAAGATTTTTAAACGGCGTAAACAGCGACGAGCGCGTGCCGATAACTATCGCCGCTTCGCCATTTTTGGCTTTCAGCCAGGCTGAAAGGCGTTCGCTGTCGTTCAAGCCAGAGTGCAGGACTTCGACCGGCGCATGGAAGCGTTCGCGAAAACGAGCAATAGTTTGCGGCGTCAGGCCAATCTCCGGCACCATCACCAGCGCCTGTTTGCCCTGGGCGAGAACATTTTCCAGGACGCTTAGATAGACCTCTGTTTTGCCTGAGCCCGTCACGCCTGCTAATAGCCATGCGCTAAAACTGTCCGATGCGCTGTGAATCGCCCCGACGGCGGTGGCCTGCTCGGTGTTCAGTCGCAGACGCTCACCGGAAACCGCGTAGTTTGTTCGCCAGTCACTAAAGCCAGGCGTTTCGCTCGCCAGCTCGCACAGCCCTTTTTTCCGCAGCGCCTGTAATGCGGCGTCATTAAATTCCAGTTCAGCCACCTGGTCGCGCCAGATTTTTCCCTGGCGTAGCGCAGCCAGCGCCTGCTGCTGCTTGGGAGAGCGCTTCAGGCTGTTGAGATCGGTAACCTGACCTTCTTCAGTGGCAAACCAGTACCACATGGGCGCGTTTGTCGCCGGGCGCCCCTGGCGCAGTAAAATTGGCAGGGCATGAAACAGCACGTCGCCAATAGGATGATGGTAATAATCAGCCGCCCACAACAGCAGACGCCAGACGGAGGTCGAATAAACCGGTTCGCTGTCCAGCACTTCGAGAACGGCTTTCAATTCGCTCCGCGGCAGTTCGCTGTGCTCGCTGACGGACAGAACGATACCCACGCGCTCCTGTTGCTTGCCAAAGGGCACGCGTACACGACACCCGGCTTTGGCGCTCATGCCTTCCGGCAGGAGGTAGTCAAAGGTACGAGGAAGCGGAACGGGTAAGGCAACGTGCGCAACGGGCATTGAATCATCCTGACTTGAAATCTGGCGGGTTAGTATACACATTAGTGAAGGGTAGAATGCGGATCAGTTTGCATGAGCAGGTTAATTTCTGTATGATTCGCCGCCTTTGATGCAAATTGATTGCGTCAAATACTGACCATTACCCGAAAGTTTCGCGCGGCTGGAAGGCGGCAAGCGAGCGAATCTCTGGGAGCATAGTGAACTATGTGACCAGAGTGAGTGAACGCAGGCAACGCATCAGCAGTGTGAAAGGTGACGGGGAATAATTAACATCGCGTGGTGTCTGGCGTTAGGGCTGGAAGAGCGACGCGGCCTTAAACCGAGGTTTTCCCATGAAAAAAGATATTCACCCGAAATACGAAGAAATTACTGCAAACTGCTCTTGCGGTAACGTCATGAAAATCCGCTCTACCGTCGGTCACGATCTGAACCTGGACGTGTGCGGTCAGTGCCACCCGTTCTATACTGGCAAGCAGCGTGATGTTGCTACCGGTGGCCGTGTTGATCGCTTCAACAAGCGTTTCAGCATCCCAGGCAGCAAGTAAGTTTCAGCTGTCAGAAAAAAGCGCCTTATGGCGCTTTTTTTGTTTCTGTGCCTGCAGACTGAAATTCGTATTGATGTATTGAATGATGTCTTTTCTTTAATAAATAAAACAGTGTTTTTATTTTTACGATAAAATGTTTCAACTGGTGATCTGAATCCTTTTCATCTTCTGATTTTTGCCACTTATGCCAGTTTTTGGCAAAATACCAAAGGTTTCTTCCTTCTTTCTAAAATACACTTTCGTGGAAATATAAAATTATTCTTATTCCTTCATCGTTCCCTCATTTATTGATGGGACGAGATGGACAATTTCCTTGATATAGTGTGAAGAGGGATGGTCATGAAATTTAAATCCGCGTTATTACTGATTCCATTATTCTCTGCGGCCGCGCATGCGGGTTATGTTGATTATCGACATGAATATTATGACGATGGTCGCAATTACGACCGTGTTTATATGTCTCACCGTTTTGCTACGGGTTTTGGTGTGGCAGTGGAAGCCATTTCACGTTCCGAAGATACGCAATCTAATGATGCGTGGAATAATATGGAAAGTAATGGCAATGAGTATACGGCAAGCTACCAGTTCACCTGGCAAGGTCTTATCTGGCAGCCGGGCATTGCGATCGAAACGGGCGATAATATCGCGATATATAAGCCTTATATTCGCGTACAGTATAATATCAATGACAACTGGTGGACCGCGTTCCGCTATCGCCAGGAGTACATGCGCAGAAACTCCGACGGCAAAGATGACCGCATGGTCTATCGTCCGGAAGCATGGCTCGGTTACAACATCCATGACTGGATGTTTGAGCTAAATGGCATTTATAAAATTGCCGATAGCGAAGATTTATATAACAACCGAAAAGACGATTACGAATATAACTTCCGGGTGGCGTATAAAATAGGCTCATGGGTTCCATTTGTTGAGGTTGGTAACGTTTCCTCGGGCTATAACACTACCACCACGGACGATCGTCAGACCCGTTATCGCGTTGGTCTCGGTTATAACTTCTGACCATCAATACGCTTCTTATCGATTTATTACATTGAGCATCGGTATATACGCATAACTTGCGTGAATAATGTGTCTAAGGAGTTAACATCATGTCTAATGATGGAACTATGATCGGAAGTAATCAAAATATTACCGTCAGACCTTTCGGGTTAAGAGATAAATTCGGTTATTTATGTGGCGACCTCGGAACCTGTTTTATTCTTGGACTGGTAAATAGTTTTTTAATGATTTATTACACCAACGTCCTTGGTATTTCCGGCGTCATTGTTGGTTCACTCTATTTTGTGACCAAACTCTTTGATGCGTTTGTCGACGTTGGTGTAGGGCGCTTATGTGATACCTCTAAACTGACGGTTCATGGGCGTTTTAATCCATGGGTGCGGCGGATGAAGTATCCGTTCTGCATCATTGCGGTCGTCCTGTTCCTGCCGTTTGTGCATGATTTTTCTTATACGGCGAAAATTATCTACATCTGCTGTTCCTATTTTATTTACGGTTCGCTGTTATCGACGGTGAGTATTCCGTATGGCGCCATGTCTGCAGCTATTAGCTCGAACCCGGAGGATCGCGTATCGCTGTCAACCTGGCGCAGCGTTGGGTCTGCCATCGGCGGCGGGACAACCGGCTTTTTTATTCCAATCCTGATGTACACCACCCTGGTGGACGGAAGCCAGGTGATTTCCGGGCAGCATTTCTTCTGGATTGCTATTGGTTGTTCAGTGCTGGGCTTTATCTTTTTAACGTTGACCTGTCAGTTAACGACGGAACGCGTGCGGGTGGAAAGAAAAGAGAGCATGCCTGTTTCTGTGCTGCTGAAGGGGCTGTTACGCAATAAGGCGCTGATTGTTTTAGTGGTTGTGGATCTACTGATCGTGATTAATCAGGGGTTGTCTGGTACCAACATGACTTACCTGTTTAACGACTATTTTCATAACAAAGAGGCTATGTCCGTTGCCTTGCTTTTCACCTTTGGCTCTCTGGTTTTGCTGGCGCCATCGGCATCCTGGCTCACAAGACGCTTTGGTAAGAAAGAAGCCAGCGTCGGCGCGTTGCTCTTTGCGGTAGCCATGTATCTGCTGATGTACTTCACCCACATTACCGACGCGAAGGTCTATTTGGTGTTCCTGTTCCTGGCAACGCTGGGGGCCGGATTATTCAATCTGATGATTTGGGCGTTTATGACTGATGTTTGTGATTATCACCAGTATGTCACCGGCGATCGTGAAGATGGAACCGTCTATGGCGTGAACTTCTTTGCCCGTAAAGTTGGTCAGGCGTGCGCAGGGGCTATTGGCGGCTTTATGCTGGCCATCATTGGATATCAATCTTCGTCAACGGGCGGCGCGGTGCAAACCAGCATCGTTCAGGAAAACATCTATACGATGGCGAATCTCTTACCGGCTTTATGTTTGTTTTTGGCGGCGGTCATTCTGATTTATTTCTATCCGTTGAACCGTAAAGAAACGCTCAAAATGGAAGAGACTTTGAATAAGCTCAATGGTATCAGTAAGTAACATAGTGAGAAGCGGCGGGAGTGATCCCGCCTTTTCTCATCTGTCTTCAACAATCAGTATTCCCACGTTTCTGGGTTGATACCCAGTTCACGCATGATTACCTTTGCTTCTTCCGGGATTTCATCGCTGCGCTCTTTACGCAGGTCGTCATCGTTGGGTAAGGGTTGCCCGGTAAAAGCATGCAAAAACGCTTCACACAGCAGTTCACTGTTAGTGGCGTGACGCAGGTTGTTAACCTGACGACGCGTGCGTTCATCGGTAAGGATTTTTAACACCTTCAGAGGAATGGAAACCGTAATTTTTTTGACTTGCTCACTCTTCTTACCGTGCTCAGCGTATGGGCTGATATATTCGCCGCTCCATTCAGCCATGAGATACCTAATCCTCTTTGTCATTAATATTGAGGCCAGAACCTGAGCCCAGACCATAATTGCGCGTAGTTTATCGTAGTGGCGTGGCCCTGACACGAAGTAAGCCGACGCAGATGTACGCTAATGCATATAATTTTAACGGCTATTTCCAGTTTGCTCAATCTATACGCAAAGAAGTTTAGATGTCCAGATGTATTGACGGCTATCACAACTATGATTACTCTGGTGTCTGACTTTTCACCGACTCAGCCAGGATCTCCTCAATATGACGCGTAAACAGGCCACCATCGCAGTGCGTAGCGGATTAAATGACGACGAACAGTACGGTTGCGTTGTCCCGCCGATTCACCTCTCCAGCACCTATAACTTTACCGGTTTTAATGAGCCTCGCGCCCATGACTATTCGCGCCGCGGCAACCCAACGCGTGATGTCGTTCAGCGTGCGCTGGCGGAACTGGAAGGTGGTGCGGGGGCTGTACTGACCAATACCGGCATGTCGGCGATTCATCTGGTGACCACGGTATTCCTCAAGCCAGGCGATCTGCTGGTCGCACCGCACGACTGCTACGGTGGGAGCTATCGTCTGTTTGACAGCCTGGCAAAGCGTGGCTGTTATCGCGTCCTGTTTGTCGATCAAGGCGATGAGCAGGCGTTGCAAGCGGCACTGGCGGAAAAACCGAAGCTAGTGCTGGTAGAAAGCCCAAGCAACCCGCTGCTGCGCGTGGTGGATATTGCGAAAATCTGCCAGCTGGCGCGTGAAGCTGGCGCGGTCAGCGTTGTCGACAACACTTTTTTAAGCCCGGCCCTGCAAAATCCTCTGGCATTAGGCGCCGATCTGGTGTTGCATTCATGCACGAAATATTTAAATGGTCACTCCGACGTGGTGGCCGGTGTAGTGATAGCAAAAGATCCGGAAACGGTCACTGAACTGGCATGGTGGGCGAATAATATTGGTGTGACCGGCGGCGCGTTTGATAGTTATCTGCTGTTGCGCGGCCTGCGTACTCTGTCTCCTCGCATGGAGGTGGCGCAACGTAATGCTCAGGCGATTGTGGATTATCTGCAAACTCAGCCGTTGGTGAAAAAATTGTATCACCCGTCATTGCCGGATAATCAGGGCCATGAGATTGCCGCGCGTCAGCAAAAAGGTTTTGGCGCGATGTTGAGTTTTGAGCTGGATGGCGATGAGCAAACGCTGCGCCGCTTCCTCAGTGGGTTGTCATTGTTTACGCTGGCGGAATCGTTAGGGGGCGTTGAAAGTCTGATCTCCCACGCCGCAACCATGACACACGCGGGTATGGCGCCAGAAGCGCGTGCTGCTGCCGGAATTTCGGAAACGCTGCTGCGTATCTCCACCGGTATTGAAGATGGCGAAGATTTAATTGCCGACCTGGAAAATGGCTTCCGGGCTGCAAACAAGGGGTAAACATGAGTGTGATTGCGCAGGCAGGGGCGAAGGGTCGTCAACTGCACAAATTTGGTGGTAGTAGTCTGGCTGATGTGAAATGTTATCTGCGTGTCGCAGGCATTATGGCGGAATACTCGCAGCCTGATGACATGATGGTTGTTTCAGCCGCAGGCAGTACCACTAACCAGTTGATTAGTTGGCTGAAGTTAAGCCAGACCGATCGTCTTTCTGCGCATCAGGTTCAACAGGCGTTACGTCGCTATCAAAGTGAGCTTATCAGCGGTTTGTTACCTCCCGAGGTGGCGGATGGACTGATCGGCGCGTTTATTCACGATCTGGAACGCCTGGCCGGGTTACTCGACAGCGGTGTGAACGATGCTGTCTATGCCGAAGTCGTCGGGCATGGCGAGGTGTGGTCGGCGCGTTTGATGTCGGCCGTCCTTAACCAACAGGGGCTGGAGTCAGCCTGGCTGGATGCGCGCGATTTTTTACGTGCTGAGCGCGGCGCTCAGCCGCAGGTAGATGAAGGTCTTTCTTACCCACTGCTGCAGCAACTGCTGGCGCAGCATCCGGGTAAACGTCTGGTCGTTACCGGCTTTATTAGCCGCAGCAACGGCGGCGAAACGGTGCTGCTGGGACGTAACGGCTCCGACTACTCGGCGACGCAGGTTGGCGCGCTGGCGGGCGTTTCCCGCGTAACTATCTGGAGTGATGTTGCCGGGGTATACAGCGCGGATCCGCGTAAAGTAAAAGATGCCTGTCTGCTGCCGCTGCTGCGTCTGGATGAAGCCAGCGAATTGGCGCGTCTGGCGGCGCCGGTTCTCCATGCCCGTACCCTACAGCCGGTTTCCGGCAGTGATATCGATCTCCAGTTGCGTTGTAGCTATACGCCGGAGCAAGGTTCAACGCGTATTGAACGCGTCCTGGCTTCTGGTACCGGGGCGCGTATTGTGACCAGCCATGACGACGTGTGCCTTATTGAGTTCCAGGTACCTGCCAGCCAGGACTTTAAACTGGCCTACAAAGAGATTGATCAGATTTTAAAACGTACTCAGGTGCGTCCGCTGGCGGTGGGTGTGCATCCTGACCGCCAACTGCTGCAGTTTTGCTACACCTCAGAAGTCGCTGACGGCGCACTGAAAATTCTGGATGAAGCTGGCCTGCCGGGCGAGCTGCGTCTGCGCCAGGGGTTGGCGTTGGTGGCGATGGTCGGGGCGGGCGTCACCCGTAACCCGCTGCACTGCCATCGTTTCTGGCAACAGTTGAAAGGTCAGCCGGTCGAATTCACCTGGCAGTCGGAAGAGGGCATCAGCCTGGTCGCGGTACTGCGCACCGGCCCGACGGAGAGCCTGATTCAGGGTCTGCATCAGTCTATCTTCCGCGCGGAAAAACGCATTGGTCTGGTGCTGTTCGGCAAAGGCAACATTGGCTCGCGCTGGCTGGAGCTGTTTGCTCGTGAGCAGAGCACGCTCTCGGCGCGTACCGGATTAGAATTCGTACTGGCGGGTGTGGTTGATAGCCGTCGTAGCCTGCTGAATTACGAAGGGCTGGATGCCAGTCGCGCGTTGGCCTTCTTTGATGACGAGGCGGTAGAACAGGATGAAGAGTCTTTGTTCCTGTGGATGCGCGCCCACCCGTATGATGATTTAGTGGTGCTGGACGTTACAGCCAGCGAGCAGTTAGCGGATCAGTATCTGGATTTCGCCAGCCATGGCTTCCACGTCATCAGCGCCAATAAACTGGCAGGGGCGAGCAACAGTAATAATTACCGTCAGATCCATGACGCCTTTGAAAAGACCGGTCGCCACTGGCTGTATAACGCTACCGTAGGCGCGGGCTTGCCGATCAATCATACCGTACGCGATCTGATTGATAGCGGGGATACCATTCTGTCGATCAGCGGGATCTTCTCCGGCACGTTGTCGTGGTTGTTCCTGCAATTTGATGGCACGGTCCCATTCACCGATCTGGTGGATCAGGCGTGGCAACAGGGTCTGACTGAACCTGACCCGCGCGTGGATCTTTCAGGTAAAGATGTGATGCGTAAACTGGTGATTCTGGCGCGTGAAGCGGGTTACGACATCGAACCGGATCAGGTACGCGTAGAGTCGCTGGTGCCTGCACACTGTGAAGAAGGCTCTATTGACCATTTCTTTGAAAATGGCGACGAGCTGAACGAGCAAATGGTGCAACGCCTGGAAGCGGCGCGTGAAATGGGGCTGGTGCTGCGCTATGTGGCGCGTTTTGATGCTAACGGTAAAGCACGCGTTGGCGTAGAAGCGGTACGTCCTGAACACCCGCTGGCGGCGCTGTTGCCGTGCGATAACGTTTTTGCTATTGAAAGCCGCTGGTATCGCGATAACCCGCTGGTGATCCGTGGACCGGGCGCAGGTCGTGACGTCACCGCCGGAGCTATTCAGTCAGACATCAACCGTCTGGCGCAACTGCTGTAGTTTTTGTTGCCGGGTGGCGCTGCGCTTATCCGGCCTACGGTTCGTGTGTAATGTAGGCCGGTAAGATGTGTAAGCTTCGCCATTTGGTATTGACTGGATGTTGTATTAATCCCCCCCTCTGTTAACAGACACACCATTTTATGCGTGTAGCCTTGTTGCCAAAAATATCGATAACCAGTTGCGCAATTGTTCATCGTTAAACAGTGGGGAAAAAGCTCCCACATGCCCTTCAGCAATTAATAGTGAACAGTGATGTCATCCTGTTACCAACGATTTTTAATAGTCGTTGGTTTTGGCCCGCAACTATCACCGATGGATGTGAGTCTTCTCACATAAAAAAACCTTTCAGAACGTAACGTAGCGATTCTTTATATGACTGAAAGGGATTGATTATGAAGTTAAAAATGCTTGCTGTCGGTGTTCTGGTCTCTTTGCCGCTCTGGGCGAGTGCCAAAGATGTCACGATTATTTATACCAACGATCTTCATGCCCATGTCGAACCTTATAAAGTGCCCTGGATTGCCAATGGCACACGTGATATTGGCGGTTGGGCCAATATCACGACAATGGTAAAACAGGAGAAAGCGAAAAATAGCGCCACCTGGTTTTTGGATGCTGGCGACTATTTTACCGGGCCATATATCAGCAGCCTGACTAAGGGGAAGGCGATTATCGATATCATGAACACCATGAATTTTGACGCTGTCACCATGGGTAATCATGAATTCGATCACGGTTGGGACAATACGCTGCTGCAGCTGAGCCAGGCGAAGTTTCCGATCGTGCAGGGCAACATCTTTTACCAGAACAGCAGCAAAATGTTCTGGGATAAGCCTTACACCATTATTGAAAAAGATGGTGTGAAGATTGGCGTGATCGGTCTGCACGGCGTGTTTGCTTTTGATGATACGGTTTCCGCTGCGACACGTGTCGGGATCGAGGCGCGGGATGAAGTGAAGTGGTTGCAACGCTATATCGATGAGCTGAAAGGCAAAGTCGATCTCACCGTGGCGTTGATCCATGAAGGCACGCCAGCGCGTCAGTCCAGTCTGGGGGGCACCGATGTACGCCGTGCGCTGGATAAAGACATCCAGACCGCAGGCCAGGTGCAGGGGCTGGACATCCTGATCACCGGTCATGCGCATGTGGGCACGCCGGAGCCGATTAAAGTAGGTAACACCCTGATTCTGTCTACTGATAGCGGCGGCATTGATGTGGGTAAACTGGTGCTGGATTACCAGCAAAAACCGCATCAATTTACCGTGAAGAACTTCGAGCTGAAGACCATTTTTGCTGATGAATGGCAGCCAGACCCGCAAACGAAACAGGTCATTGATGGCTGGAATAAAAAGCTCGATAAAGTGGTGCAGCAGACGGTTGCCAACTCGCCGGTTGAGCTGACGCGTGCTTACGGTGAATCTTCTTCGCTGGGAAATCTGGCGGCAGATGCGTTGCTGGCTGCGGCGGGTAAAGATACCCAGTTAGCGCTTACGAACTCGGGCGGCATTCGGAATGAAATCCCTGCAGGATCCATCTCCATGGGCGCAGTCATTAGCACCTTCCCGTTCCCGAATGAGCTGGCAACCATGGATCTCACCGGGAAGCAGTTACGTAACCTGATGGAGCACGGCGCGGGTTTAAGCAACGGTGTATTGCAGGTGTCCAAAGGGCTGGAGATGAAGTATGACAGCAGTAAACCGGTTGGTCAGCGGGTTAGCGTATTGACGTTAAACGGCAAACCGATTGAGGATGCCACGATTTATCACATTGCCACCAATAGCTTCCTGGCGGACGGTGGTGATGGTTTCACGACATTTACTGAAGGTAAAGCGCGTAACACATCCGGCGGTTACTATGTCTCTAATGCGGTCGTTGATTATTTCAAAGCGGGAAATACGCTGACGGATGAGCAACTCAAAGGCATGCGTGTGGAAGATGTGAAACCGTAGTGAGGTCAGGCCAGCAGATATTCCGCTGGCCTTTGTTTTAACCTCTGTAGGAGGCAAACACCTCTTTTGCAGCGAACAAACCGTTGAGTGCCGCAGGGAAGCCAGCATAGACGGCCATCTGCATTATCACTTCAACGATCTCATCCTGCGTTAAACCCACGTGTAATGCGGCGCCAATATGCACTTTCAACTGCGGTGCAGCGTTGCCCAGAGCCGTTAATGCCGCGACGGTAGCGATTTCTCTACTGCGTAAATCCAGCCCCGGCCTTGAATAGATGTCGCCAAAAGGAAATTCAATCAGGTACTGGGCGAAGTCTGGCGCAATATCCTGCAGACTTTCGACGACCGCATCGCCCCCTTTACCATCCACTTTTTGCAACATTTCCTGACCGGTAATAAAGCGTTCTGAAGGCATCATTTCTTCCTCTTTCGTGTGGTCTGTGGCGTGAGGATAGAGCGTGCGGAATGATTGGGATAATACCGTTTCCGTGATACCTTTTCGGTATGACAACATCGTCTTTGCACTCTCTGGATATTCGCCTGCTGCGTTACTTTTCCGTAGTAGCGGAAGAGAACAATATGAGCCGGGCGGCGCAGCGCTTGTTTATGTCGCAGCCGCCGCTGAGTCGCCACATTCGCCAGCTTGAAGAACGCCTGGGGGTGACGCTTTTTGTCCGTCATACCCGGGGGCTTACGCTGACGGAGGACGGGCAACGCGTACTTGAAATCGTACGCCCGCTATTGGCGCTACAGGATAAAACCTGGGCGACGCTGAGTCAGTTAGCGAAAACGGGGGAGCAATCTCTGCGCTTAGGACTAAGTACGGCGTTTGAGCAGGGCGTTTTTGCGGCGCTTGAGTCGCAGCTTAATATGCGCGTACAGAAGCTACATATTGTCCGGCATAGTTCGCCGGAACTGGCCCGCCAGGTGCGGCGGGGAAAACTGGATGCCGCGCTGGTGGCACTACCGCTTGAAACTTCGGGGCTTAGCGTCACGCCGCTTGGCTGGCAAGAATCGATGATCGCCGCTTTACCCGCGCTCTGGCCAGAGGCGGCGCTGTCGTCACTCTCATTAACCGCGCTGAGCCACCGACCGCTGTTCTGGTTCAAACGTGAACGTAACCCTGCCTTCTTTGATTACACCCGACACATTTTTCGTCGTGCGGGTTACTCACCTGCCTGTATTGAAGAGCCACTTGAACATGACGTATTGCTGGCGCGGATCGCGCAGGGTGACGGCCTGAGCCTGATTCCAGCCTCCTTTTGCGCGATCCAGCGTCAGGGTGTGATCTTCCTTCCGCTTACCGATACAGAATTGCGGATTAGCATGGGGTTGCTGATGCTGCCTGAGAACGTAACAAAATTAGGATGGCTGCAGACGGTCGTGACGCAATCCCTCATCATTTCAGGCTGATGTGAATTTTTTTCACATTGGCTGAGTATTCCTCACCTTTAACGATGATTTTTGTGTTGACGCCAGCGTGCTTTTCCGTCATTTTTACATCTAGACGTCTAAACGTATAGCAGTTCACAACACAACATATAACGACAAAAGATTGATGAGGTAAGGTATGAGCTTTTTTCACGCCAACCAGCGGGAAGCCCTGAATCAGAGCCTGGCGGAAGTACAGGGTCAGATTAACGTTTCGTTTGAGTTTTTCCCGCCGCGCACCAGTGAAATGGAGCAAACCCTGTGGAACTCCATCGATCGCCTGAGCAGCCTGAAGCCGAAGTTTGTTTCAGTCACTTACGGTGCAAACTCTGGTGAACGCGATCGTACGCACAGCATTATTAAAGGTATTAAGGATCGCACGGGTCTTGAAGCGGCCCCGCACCTGACCTGTATTGATGCGACCCGCGATGAGCTGCGCACCATTGCTCAGGACTACTGGAATAACGGTATTCGTCATATTGTTGCCCTGCGCGGTGACCTGCCGCTTGGAAGCGGTAAACCAGATATGTATGCCTCTGACCTGGTGACTTTGCTGAAAGAGGTTGCGGACTTTGATATCTCCGTTGCGGCTTACCCGGAAGTGCACCCGGAAGCGAAGAGCGCTCAGGCCGATCTGCTGAACCTGAAGCGTAAGGTTGATGCCGGTGCGAACCGCGCGATCACCCAATTTTTCTTCGATGTAGAAAGCTATCTGCGTTTTCGCGATCGCTGCGTGTCTGCGGGAATCGATGTGGAAATTATTCCGGGTATCCTGCCGGTATCTAACTTTAAACAGGCGAAAAAATTTGCCGACATGACCAACGTCCGCATTCCGGCGTGGATGTCGACCATGTTTGATGGCCTTGATGACGATGCGGAAACCCGCAAGCTGGTGGGGGCAAACATCGCCATGGACATGGTGAAAATTCTCAGTCGCGAAGGGGTGAAAGATTTTCATTTCTATACCCTTAATCGCGCTGAAATGAGCTACGCAATTTGTCACACGCTGGGAGTAAGACCAGCATAATCAGTACGTCAGCCCTCTTCGGAGGGTTTTTTGTTGATCACTTTGATCTACATCTCTGTAACTTTAAATATAAAAGGAATTAGCTATCGAATCTGTGGGTTTTTTCGACTATATCTTATCTCTGGTGGTGTATATCGTAGTCAGAACACTGTAAAGGGAGCATATAGATGAGCATGTCCGACGATAGCCAGAACGCATCAACTGCCGGTAAGTGTCCTTTCCATCAGGGCGGGCCGGATCACAGCGCGGGTGCAGGAAGAAATAACCGCGACTGGTGGCCTAATCAACTCCGCGTTGATCTTTTAAACCAACATTCCAATCGTTCGAACCCGCTGGGTGAGGACTTCGACTACCGCAAAGAATTTAGCAAACTTGATTACTCTGCCCTGAAAGGGGATCTCAGAGCCCTTCTGTCCGAATCTCAACCGTGGTGGCCTGCTGACTGGGGTTCTTATGCCGGTTTGTTTATCCGCATGGCATGGCATGGTGCTGGGACCTATCGCTCCATCGATGGACGCGGTGGCGCGGGTCGCGGACAGCAGCGTTTTGCACCACTGAACTCCTGGCCAGACAACGTCAGCCTGGATAAAGCGCGTCGTCTGCTGTGGCCAATCAAGCAGAAATATGGTCAGAAAATTTCCTGGGCCGACCTGTTTATCCTCGCGGGTAACGTGGCGCTGGAAAACTCAGGCTTTCGCACCTTCGGCTTTGGCGCCGGTCGTGAAGATGTCTGGGAACCGGACCTCGATGTAAACTGGGGTGATGAAAAAGCCTGGCTGACCCACCGTCATCCGGAAGAGCTGGCAAAAGCGCCGCTGGGCGCAACAGAAATGGGCCTTATCTATGTGAACCCGGAAGGGCCGGACCATAGCGGCGAACCGCTTTCTGCGGCAGCGGCTATTCGCGCGACCTTCGGTAACATGGGGATGAACGACGAAGAAACCGTGGCGCTGATTGGCGGCGGCCATACGTTGGGCAAAACCCACGGCGCAGCACCGGCATCGCACGTTGGGGCCGACCCAGAATCCGCGCCGATTGAAGCGCAGGGCCTGGGCTGGGCCAGCAGCTATGGTAGCGGCGCGGGCGCAGACGCAATTACTTCCGGTCTGGAGGTTGTGTGGACGCAGACGCCTACCCAATGGAGCAACTATTTCTTCGAGAACCTGTTCAAATACGAGTGGGTGCAAACTCGCAGCCCAGCAGGTGCGATTCAGTTTGAAGCGGTTGACGCGCCAGAAATTATTCCCGATCCGTTTGATCCGTCGAAAAAACGTAAGCCGACAATGTTGGTTACCGACCTGACGCTGCGTTTCGATCCTGAGTTCGAAAAGATCTCCCGACGTTTCCTGAACGATCCGCAGGCGTTTAACGAAGCGTTTGCCCGTGCGTGGTTTAAACTGACGCACCGTGATATGGGGCCAAAAGCGCGTTACATCGGACCGGAAGTGCCAAAAGAAGATCTGATTTGGCAAGACCCGCTGCCGCATGCGTTCTTCAACCCAAGTGAAGAAGATATCCTGAAATTGAAGGCGACCATCGCTGCTTCCGGGTTGTCCGTGGGCGAACTGGTATCGGTGGCGTGGGCTTCGGCATCGACTTTCCGCGGTGGGGATAAACGTGGCGGCGCTAACGGCGCACGTCTGGCGCTGGATCCACAGCGCGGCTGGGATGTGAATGCCACCGCGGCACGCGTTCTGCCTGTGCTGGAAGGTATTTATAAGTCTGCCCATACCGCTTCGTTAGCCGATATTATCGTGCTGGCCGGGGTTGTTGGTATAGAGCAAGCGGCTAGCGCTGCCGGTGTCAGCATCAAGGTACCTTTTGCGCCGGGCCGCGTGGATGCGCGTCAGGATCAAACGGATATTGAGATGTTCGAACTGCTCGAGCCGATTGCCGATGGTTTCCGTAACTACCGCGCTCGTCCTGACGTGTCGACCACCGAGTCGCTGCTGATCGATAAAGCGCAGCAACTGACGCTAACCGCACCGGAAATGACCGTGCTGGTGGGTGGTATGCGCGTACTGGGCACCAACTTCGATGGCAGCCAGCACGGTGTCTTTACCGATCGTCCAGGCGTACTCAGCACTGACTTCTTCGTCAATTTGCTGGATATGCGTCATGAGTGGAAGGCGGTTGATGAGTCACAAGAGCTGTTTGAAGGTCGTGACCGTCTGAGCGGTGAAGTAAAATACACCGCAACCCGCGCCGATCTGGTGTTTGGTTCTAACTCTGTACTGCGCGCAGTGGCTGAAGTTTATGCCTGCAGCGATGCCCACGAGAAGTTCGTGAGAGATTTCGTTGCCGCATGGGTAAAAGTGATGAACCTGGATCGTTTCGACCTGCTGTAACAGACGATGCCGGATGTCGCTTGCGCGGGTCCGGTATGGCATGAATAAAAAAATCCCCGCATTTGCGGGGATTTTCTATTTGCAGCTTATTCCCACTCTTGCAGGTAACGTTGACCGTACTGATCAGCCACCAGCAGGGCGGCATACACCTGGTACGGGGTTGCGCCGCCAGGCATGTTGTGGATGGTTTCGCCCTCAGCACAGGCCGCCTCTGCCACAATGCGCATTTTCGCCGGGATATCCTGTTTGATGTCCAGTTGCGCCAGCGTAATTGGCAGTCCAACGGAATGACACAGCGCCGCCACGGTTTCAATTTCATCGACCGGCGCGTTTTCCAGCACCAGCTGCGTCAGCGTACCGAAAGCCACTTTCTCGCCGTGATAGTAGTGATGCGCATCCGGGATCGCCGTCAGGCCGTTATGAATGGCGTGAGCCGCTGCCAGACCACCGCTTTCGAAACCGACACCACTCAGATAGGTATTGGCTTCAATAACGCGCTCCAGCGCAGGCGTTACCACGTGCTGCTCGGCTGCCAGCATCGCTTTTTCACCTTCTTCGATCAGCGTATTAAAGCACAGTTCAGCCAGCGCCAGCGCCGCCTGGGTACACTGGCCGCCAGCCATGGTGGTTGCGCCGCTGCGTGAACAGGCACGCGCTTCGAACCAGGTCGCCAGCGCATCGCCAATACCTGCGGCTAACAGACGCGCCGGTGCGCCTGCGACAATTTTGGTATCAACAATCACCCTGTCCGGGTTGTTCGGCAGCAGCAGATAGCGATCGAATTCACCCGCATCGGTGTAAATGACGGACAGCGCGCTGCATGGCGCATCGGTGGAGGCAATAGTTGGCGCAATGGCGACAGGCACGCCCATAAAGTGCGCCAGCGCTTTGGCGGTATCCAGCGTTTTACCGCCGCCAATACCAAGTACGGCGCCACACTGCGCTTTCTCCGCCACGCCGCGCAGACGATCGATCTCGTTTTGTGAACATTCGCCGCCAAACGGTGCAATTTCCAGCGCCAGTCCGGCATCCTGGAAGCTTTTTTCCAGCGCGCCCTGGGCAAAGCCTAAGACAAACTTGTCCCCAACGACCAGCCAGCGCTCTGCCAGTGGTTTGAGGTAGCTGCCAAGACGGGTAATAACATCAGCACCCTGGATGTACTTACCAGGTGATTGAATAATGCGATCCATACTTTATTTCCCTCACAGGTTGATGTGACCAAATGCGTTGTTCCAGTCCTGCTCAAACTTCTCTATTGCTGACTCTACCGCAGGAGTATTGAGCATTTGTTGCGCTACATCTAATGGCAGGGTGATTGCTTCGCATCCTGCCAGTAAGCAATCCAGCGCCTGACGCGGGGTTTTAAAGCTGGCGGCCAGTACCATGCTGTTTGGCGCATGCAGTTCCAGTAACGTTTGCAGCTCTTGTACCGTGCGAATTCCGTCGCCGCCCTGTGCGTCAATACGGTTAACGTAAGGTGCGATATATTTAGCCCCCGCCAACGCAGCCAGCAGCCCCTGAGAAGCACTGTATACGGCGGTTCCCAGCGTGGTGATACCCTCTTTTTTCAGCATTTTGATCGCGGCCAGACCTTCGGAGGTCACCGGGATTTTTACCACCAGTCCAGGGACCGCGTTGCTCAGCCGTTTGGCTTCCTCTACCATGCCCTGCGCGTCGCGGCTCATGGTTTGGGCAAACAGAATGCCCTCTTCGCCAATGGCGTTTTGCAGGCGCGGCAGCACATCCCAGATGGATTCTTTGCTTGCCGCCACAATGCTTGGGTTGGTGGTGACCCCCGCAATAGGGAAGATGCGTGCCAGACGTTCGACTTCCGCGACGTTGGCGGTATCTAGGTACAGTTCCATACAAAAACACCCTCTTAATTTTCTGTTAGCAGCCCGTTGCCGGGATGCTTTGCTGTGCACAGGATAAGAGTGTTTGGTCACGCTTCGCTATCTGACAAATCTGCCAAAAGCTGGATAAATGTAATGTGTCTCTCAAAGTGAGAGTTACTTCACATATCAGTTTCAGGTGAGATTATTCTGGTAGGGAGGTTAATGGATTTCTTTTTTGATATTACAAAAATCCAGTGAATGTTATTTTTGTCTTCTTTATTACCGGCGGAAATCTTTATCCGTCAACTGGCTATGATATTGCCGACGATATTCTGACGGCGAGCGTTCGGTATTTTTACGAAACAGGCGGCAGAAGTAGTTGCTGTCAACAAACCCGCAGGTGTGCGCCACTTCTTTAATCTTCAGCTCATAACCTTTCAGTAACGTCTTCGCGTGTTCCAGACGTGTGTGGTTCAGGTATTCGTTAAACCCGATGGCGCCCGTTTTTTGAAACAGATGGGAGAGGTAATTGGGAGAAATGTAAAACGCCTGCGCGACGGACTCTCGGGTGAGCGGCGAAGCGTAGCGTTCATCAATATAGTCGCGAATGGCTTCGAACAGCGCCTGACTGCGTGACGCGGTCTGGATCTGGCTGCCGAGCAGATCGCGGCAGTGGCTGAGTAAACTCGCGACGATTAACCTGGCGGTTTGCTGCTCCTGTGGTTGCATCTGCATTTCATTGAGCGTTTGCAGCAGGAAAGAGCCAATGCGTGGCCCACGCCGCGCGACGTGCTGGCGGGTAACATTTTGATATTGCTTACCGTCCCACTGGACGATGCTGAAACCCAACTGCTGTTTACCGAACAGGATGCTGAGTGTGGTCACCGGTGTGCACCACTGGGGAAAGTTCCAGCCGCCAGCCGGAACGAACAGCGCATCGCAAGGCAGTAACGTCGCGGGTGCGCCTGCAACGCCGTTATCGGTGAACTCACCTTCCAGCACAATCTCCAGCCGGGGGAAATCGACCTGATACGCCAGTTCCGGCGTTGAGCTACTGGTGCTGGCAAAATACACCTGGCGCAGCGGCGTGGGGCCGTTAATCAGGCGGGAGAGAAGATAACTGACGTCGTGATACATGTTAATCCCTTGCAGGCAGCAGACAGGGAGAACAGTAACCGCCATCATAAAAAAAGGCCACTCTTAAAGAGTGGCCGGTGTGGGATTACTGATTACCGATTTGATCGCCGTAAGGCAGAGTATCGTAATCAATCAGGCCGTTCTTTTTATACGGGTTGCCAATCCAGCGGGTCGTCTCTTTGAACTGCGGGTTAGTAATGGCGCGAGTTGGATCGAAACCATCGTAGGTGAATCCCGCCAAATCAGACCAGGTGTGGATAAGCTCAGAGCTGCTGTACTTACGATCCACATCCTGTGAGAAGTCGCGGGGGTGTGCGGCCTGCCATTTTTCAGAGGTCCACAGCAGGAACGGCACCGTATACATATGGCGCGTCGGGTTGTCTTCATTACGACCCTGCGTTTTATGCGGAGGCGTATCGTATACCTCTTCCCCGTGATCGGAGAAGTACAGCAGGAAGCCGTTCGGATCGGTCGCTTTATAGTCTTTGATCAGACTGGCGATAATATGGTCATTGTAGGCATTTGCGCTGTCGTAATCGTTGTAAGCTTCCAGCTCATCGTTACTCAGGCCAGCGGGAACATTGTCGATATTATTATCGAATTTACCCTGGCCATCCGGATAGCGGAATTTGTACTTAATATGCGTTCCCAGCAGGTGCACGATGATGAACTTTTTCGGTGCCGGGTCAGCCAGTACTTCTTTAAATGGCGCCAGCACGTTGCTGTCATATTCGCGCGCGCTTTGCGTACGCTGCTGGTTCATATAGAACTGCTTATCCGTCTGCTTCGAGAACACGGTCAACATGGTGTTGCGGGCAGTCATCGTCTGCTGGTTGGTTATCCAGAAGGTTTTATAGCCGGCCTGTTTCATCATGTTCATCAGGGAAGGCTGGGTCAGATACAGATCCGGATTCTTCTCGTTGGCGAAAGTCAGCGCCTGCTGCAGGATTTCAATGGTGTACGGACGTGAGGTCACGACATTATTGAACACGGTGAAGTTAGGATCGGATTTATGCAACGCATCCAGTTCTGGCGTCGTTTCGCGCGGGTAACCATACAGGCTCATGCGACCACGCTGCGTTGACTCGCCAATCACCAGCACCAGCGTACGTGGAGCATCGCCGGAGTTATCTTTGAAGTTGGCCAGCGGCGGCAGGGCATTGTTCTCATTCAGCAGGCTATTCAACGAGGTCAACTGCTGACGATATTGATAATAACCAGAGATGATCTGCCACGGGGCCGCAGGCTCCATACGTGAGGCGAGACCATCTAACGTTTTTTCAAACGGTTTATGTTTGATGAACGTATTAACCGCCATTGGGTGCAGAATCAAACCGTATAACAGCGCGAAAGACACCAGATAACGCCAGGGCGATGGAATATGCACAGGGCGCAAACGCGTCCACAGCAGAATAGCCACAGCCGTATAGGCCAGAGCGATAAGGACAATTTTCAGGCTGAAATATTGGCTCAGATATTCGCTGGCTTCGTTCGCATTGGTTTCAAACATTACGTACAGAACGCTTTGCGAAAACTCTTGTCCGTAAATGACGTAATAGCTCAGAGCCGCCAGCGAGGCCGCCCATAGCATGACGCCAATAATGGCAGCGATCGCGCGGATACGGTTTGGAAATAAGAATACCGGGATCAACCACAGCGAACTGAATAGTAACGAGTCGCGTAACCCATTAGTTCCGCTATAACCGGTTAAACAAATAATGACCTGGAGTAAACTGGAAAAAAACCAAAAATAGAGGAGCGCCCAACCCAGGGCTTTCCAGCTAAATTTAGGTTTAGACTGGAGTTGTAAGGATTGCATAATGTGAGCCTGTCTTTAATCGTAGCGCCAAGAATAGCGACTAAACATTAAGAGGAACTGAAGCATCACGATCTCAGGATCGTGTTTTGCTGTTGATACATTCGTATAGTGAATATATTCAGGCGGGAATATATTGAAAAAGAAGCGGTTATGACAGCAGTTTTTGCCGTCGCCTTCATACAATAGCACGAAGGCGACGGGAGGGGACGTTAGCCTGTATTACGCATGCCGGCTGCGACACCAGCGATAGTCACCATCAACGCTTGTTCAACGCGCGGGTCCGGTGCATTGCCTTGCTCTTCCGCCTGGCGTGAGCGGTGTAACAGCTCTGCCTGTAAGACGTTCAGCGGGTCAGTATAAATATTTCTTAACTGAATTGACTCGGCAATCCACGGCAGGTCGGCCATCAAATGTGAGTCATTGGCAATTGCCAGTACGACATCGATATCGGCTTCCAGGCGTTGACGCAGCTCTTTACCCAGTGGCCACAGCTCTTTTTTGACCAGGCGTTGATCGTAGTACTCTGCCAGCCACAGGTCTGCTTTGGCGAAAACCATTTCCAGCATGCCAAGACGCGTGGAGAAGAATGGCCAGTCGCGACACATGGCTTCGAGTTCGCTTTGCTTGCCGTCTTCAACCACTTTTTGCAGCGCGGTACCTGCGCCCAGCCAGGCCGGGAGCATCAGGCGGTTCTGCGTCCAGGCGAAGATCCACGGAATAGCGCGCAGAGACTCTACCCCGCCGGTTGGACGGCGTTTTGCCGGACGTGAACCGAGCGGCAGTTTACCCAGTTCCTGCTCCGGCGTCGCGGAACGGAAGTAAGGAACGAAGTCTTTGTTTTCACGCACATATCCGCGATAGAGCTCGCAGGAAATATCGGAAAGCTCATCCATGATATGACGCCAGTTATCCTTCGGCTCTGGCGGTGGTAACAGGTTGGCCTCCAGAATTGCTCCGGTATACAGCGACAGGCTGCTGATGGTCACTTCCGGCAGGCCGTACTTAAAGCGGATCATCTCCCCTTGTTCTGTCACGCGCAGACCGCCTTTCAGGCTGCCTGGTGGTTGAGAGAGGAGCGCCGCATGCGCAGGCGCGCCGCCGCGACCAATGGAACCGCCACGACCATGGAACAGCGTCAGTTCGATACCGGCTTTTTCGCAGGTTTTGATCAGCGCGTCCTGTGCCTGATATTGCGCCCAGGAGGCCGCCATCACGCCCGCGTCCTTTGCGGAGTCAGAGTAGCCGATCATGACCATCTGCTTGCCCTGAATAAAGCCACGATACCAGTCAATATTCAGCAGTTGGGACATGACGTCATCGGCGTTATTGAGGTCATCCAGCGTTTCAAATAACGGGGCAACCGGCATAGCAAAACCGATACCGGCTTCTTTCAGCAGCAGGTGCACGGCCAGCACATCCGATGGCGTTTTCGCCATGGAGATAACATAGGCGGCAATGGAGCCATACGGGGCTTCGGCAATGACCTGACAGGTGTCGAGCACTTCGCGGGTGTCGTTGCTCGGTTCCCAGTTACGCGGGAGCAGCGGACGCTTGGAGTTCAGCTCGCGGATCAGGAAAGCCTGTTTATCCGCTTCCGACCAGTTTTCGTAGTCGCCAATGCCCAGATAACGGGTCAGTTCGCCAAGGGCTTCAGTGTGACGGGTGCTTTCCTGACGAATATCAATACGTACCAGCGGTACGCCGAAACATTTCACGCGGCGTAGGGTATCGAGCAATTCGCCATTGGCGATAATGCCCATGCCACAGGCCTGCAGAGACTGGTAGCACGCATACAGCGGGTCCCAGAGCTGTTCGTTTTGGGTGAGAAGTCCCGCCGGTTTCGGCAATTTCTCGCCTTTAAGACGGGCTTCCAGCCAGGCCTGGGTTGCCATCAGACGAGAACGCAGGGTTTTCATCAGATAGCGGTAAGGTTCTGCTGCGCCTTCTTCGCCCACCAGCGCCAGCAGTTCCGGCGTGGCATCCACCATCGACAGTTCAGAAATCAGAAACTGGATGTCTTTCAGAAACAGGTCGGTGGCTTTCCAGCGGCTGAGCAGCAGTACGTGACGGGTGATATCCGCCGTTACGTTCGGGTTGCCATCGCGGTCACCGCCCATCCAGGAGGTAAAGCGAACCGGGACAAAATCAACCGGCAGCTTATAGCCCAGATGCTCTTCCAGCTGTTCGTTCAGCTCGCGCAGATAGTTTGGTACGCCTTCCCACAGACTATTTTCAACCACCGCGAAGCCCCATTTGGCTTCATCAACCGGGCTTGGGCGTAGCTTACGGATTTCATCCGTATGCCAGGACTGGGCAATCAACTGGCGCAGACGGCGCATCAGCTGATGACGCTCGTAATCGACGAGGTCTTTGTTATCAAGCTGTTTGAGGCAGGCGTTCACTTCACCCATTTTATGGATCAGCGTACGGCGGGTGATCTCGGTCGGATGGGCGGTAAGAACCAGCTCCAGGGAGAGAGATTCCACGGCTTTTTTGATGGTGGCTTCATCGAGGTTGGGCTGCTCTTTCAGTTTACGCAGCGTGCGGGCAATCACTTCCGGGTTGCTGGCTGCTTCGCCTTTTGGCGAAATGCTATGGTGCTGCTCGGCGGTGTTGGCCAGGTTTAGAAACTGGCTAAACGCGCGGGCAACCGGCAGCAGCTCGTCGTTAGACAGGTTTTGCAGCGTAGTAAGCAGCTCCTGGCGATTGACTTCATTGCCAGCGCGGGATGATTTGGACAGCTTACGGATTGTTTCTACGCGATCGAGAATGTTCTCGCCCAACGCATCCTTGATGGTTTCTCCCAGCACTTTGCCGAGCATACTGACATTACTACGCAACGCGGAATATTGTTCGTTCATTAACCCAGACACCCCATCTTTAATTTATGCGTCCTGTATCTTTCGCGCCTCAGCGGCGTTGGCTGTGCCACGAAATCTCTCGGACTTTGTTTGTTCGCCGTCTTTTATAAAGCCACGTAAAACTCGTGACGTCAATTGCTGCGAAATCGGTTCAGCAAACGAAAAAATGGCGGGAATTTACGTTATTTAATTCACATCGAATCAAATAAGCTTTGCTTATGGAAATGTTAATAATTCACCTCGATTACCACTAAAGGGTTAACGAGGTGATTTGTGGTTAATGCCAGCAGAAATGATGTACGACCTGGGTAATTAACTCCCGCGTCGGCTTAATAAAACGCGTTTCCAGATACTCATCCGGCTGATGTGCCTGATTAATAGAACCTGGGCCCAACACCAGCGTTGGGCAAAGCGTCTGGATAAACGGCGCTTCGGTGCAGTAGTTCACCACTTCCGTTTGCGCTCCCAGTAGCTTCTCAACCACTTGTACCAGTTGATGATCCGGCGGGCATTCATAGCCCGGAATTGGCGGATGCAGTTCCGAGACCGTCAGGCGACCCGGCCAGCGCTCGCTGACAGGGGCCAGCGCATCGTTAAGTAAGCCATTGAGATCGTTGAGCGTCATGCCGGGCAATGGGCGAATATCCATATGCAGTTCGCAGCAGGCGCAGATTCGGTTGGCGGCGTCGCCACCGTGGATGTGACCCAAATTCAGCGTCGGGTACGGGACGGTAAAGGCGTCATGGCGATAGCGCTCTTTCAGGTCATCGCGCAGAGTCATGATATGGCCGATGGCATCATGCATCAGTTCAATCGCATTAACACCACGCGCGGGATCGCTTGAGTGACCCGATTGTCCCAAAATGCGAATCGCATTAGAAATATGACCCTTGTGCGCGCGGACCGGTTGCAGGGAAGTGGGTTCGCCAATGATCGCGCAGTCCGGGCGCAGAGCGGTGGTTTCAGAGAAATAACGTGCTCCCGCCATGCTGGTCTCTTCGTCGGCAGTGGCTAGAATGTACAGGGGCTTTTTCAGCTTCGTGACGTCGACATCACGCAATGCGTCGAGGATAAACGCGAAGAAGCCCTTCATATCTGCCGTACCCAGACCGTAGAGCTTATTGTCATGCTCGGTCAGGGTGAACGGATCGCGCGTCCAGCGTCCGTCGTCAAAGGGGACGGTATCGGTATGGCCCGCCAACAGCAGACCGCCAGCGCCTTGTCCAATGCTCGCCAGCATATTGAATTTATTTCGCGTGTCGGGAACCGGCTGGACCTCCACATTGAAGCCTAAATCTTTAAACCAGCCCGCCAACAGAGTGATTAAACCTGCATTGCTTTGATCGAGCGCTTCTTCGGTAGCGCTTATCGATGGCGTGGCAATCAGAGCGCGGTAAATCTCGATAAATGGCGGTAAATTGTTTTTCATTGTTGACACACCTCGGGTCATGATAGTATCAATATTCATGCAGTATTTGTGAATAAAAATACATTAACGTTAAGCGTAATAAAACCCACCAAGTGTAAGGTGAGGTGATAAAGGCTTATACCTGGCAACAGAATCTAAGAAGGTGAGCAGCCCCGATGTTGAATACGCTGATTGTGGGCGCCAGTGGCTATGCCGGCGCAGAGCTTGTGACCTATGTAAATCGCCATCCTGATATGAACATAACCGCTTTGACCGTCTCAGCGCAAAGCAATGATGCAGGAAAATTAATCTCCGATTTGCATCCGCAGTTGAAAGGTATTGTCGATTTACCGTTGCAGCCGATGTCAGATATCAGCGAGTTTAGCCCAGGGGTGGACGTTGTGTTCCTCGCAACGGCTCATGAGGTGAGTCATGACCTGGCCCCGCAGTTTTTGCAGGCCGGTTGCGTCGTGTTTGACCTCTCAGGCGCATTTCGTGTAAACGACGGCGCGTTTTATGAAAAATATTATGGCTTTACCCATCAGCATCCCGACCTGCTGGAGCAGGCAGTTTACGGGTTGGCGGAATGGAACGAAGACCAACTGAAAGAAGCTAATCTGATTGCCGTGCCGGGTTGTTATCCGACCGCGGCGCAGCTGTCGCTGAAACCACTGATTGATGCCGGGCTGCTGGATCTCAGCCAGTGGCCGGTGATTAACGCCACCAGCGGCGTGAGCGGTGCGGGCCGTAAAGCGGCTATCTCTAACAGTTTTTGTGAGGTGAGCCTGCAGCCGTATGGCGTGTTTACCCATCGTCATCAGCCGGAAATCGCCACTCATCTTGGCGCGGAGGTGATCTTCACTCCGCATCTGGGCAACTTCCCGCGCGGAATTCTGGAAACCATTACCTGCCGTTTGCAAGCGGGCGTAACCCATGCGCAGGTGGCCCAGACGTTGCAGCAGGCGTATGGTGATAAGCCACTGGTGCGTTTATATGACAACGGCGTTCCGGCGCTGAAGAATGTGGTTGGCTTACCATTCTGTGATATTGGGTTTGCCGTGCAGGGTGAGCACCTGATCGTGGTGGCGACGGAAGACAACTTATTGAAAGGCGCGGCGGCACAGGCGATGCAGTGCGCAAATATTCGTTTTGGCTTTGCCCAAACGCAGTCTCTTATTTAAGGGTGCAACAATGAATCCATTAATTATCAAGCTGGGCGGCGTTTTACTGGATAGCGAAGAGGCGCTGGAGCGTCTGTTTACCGCACTGGTGAATTATCGTGAGTCGCACCAGCGTCCGCTGGTCATTGTGCACGGCGGCGGCTGCGTGGTCGACGAGCTGATGAAACAGCTGAATCTGCCGGTGAAAAAGAAAAATGGTCTGCGCGTCACGCCTGCCGATCAAATTGATATTATTACCGGCGCCCTGGCGGGAACAGCGAATAAAACCTTACTGGCCTGGGCAAAAAAGCATCAGATTGCATCCGTGGGTCTGTTTCTTGGCGATGGCGACAGCGTAAAAGTGACGCCGCTCGATAAAGAGCTCGGTCATGTTGGACTGGCGCAGCCGGGTTCGCCTAAGCTGATTAACACGCTGCTGGAAAACGGTTTTTTACCGGTAGTGAGCTCCATTGGCGTTACGGAAGACGGACTGCTTATGAACGTTAATGCCGATCAGGCGGCAACGGCGCTGGCGGCTACGCTGGGGGCGGATCTGATCCTGCTCTCTGACGTAAGCGGCATTCTGGATGGCAAAGGCCAGCGTATTGCCGAAATGACCGCCGTGAAAGCGGAACAGCTGATTGAACAAGGTATTATTACCGATGGCATGATCGTGAAGGTCAATGCGGCGCTGGATGCCGCGCGTACGCTGGGCCGTCCGGTGGATATCGCCTCCTGGCGCCATGCCGAGCAACTCCCGGCGTTGTTTAACGGTACGCCGATCGGTACGCGTATTCTGGCTTAACTATTAATGTGCCGGATGGCGGCTTCGCCTTATCCGGCCTGGATGGGTTTTGTAGGCCCGGTAAGCGCAGCGCCACCGGGCAAAAATATCATATTAAGGAAATTCGTTATGGCACTTTGGGGTGGGCGTTTTACACAGGCAGCAGATCAGCGGTTCAAACAGTTCAACGACTCGTTACGTTTTGACTACCGCCTGGCTGAACAGGATATTATCGGCTCTGTGGCCTGGTCCAAAGCGTTGGTAACGGTCGGTGTACTGACTGCCGATGAACAACTGCAACTGGAAGAGGCGCTGAATAACCTGCTGGAAGAAGTGCGCCTGGATCCGCAGCGAATCCTTCAAAGCGATGCCGAAGATATTCACAGCTGGGTGGAAGGTAAGCTGATTGATAAAGTCGGCCAGCTAGGTAAAAAACTGCATACCGGTCGTAGCCGTAATGACCAGGTCGCGACCGATCTTAAACTGTGGTGTAAAGACACGGTTATTGAATTACTGTCGGCTAACCGTCAGTTGCAAAGTGCGCTGGTGGTGACGGCAGAGAATAACCAGGACGCCGTTATGCCGGGTTACACCCACCTGCAACGCGCGCAGCCGGTGACGTTTGCCCACTGGTGTCTGGCCTATGTCGAAATGCTTGCGCGTGACGAGAGCCGTCTGCAGGATGCGCTCAAGCGCCTGGACGTAAGTCCGTTAGGCTGCGGCGCGCTGGCGGGTACGGCGTATGAAATCGATCGCGAGCAGTTGGCCGGTTGGTTGGGCTTTGCCTCGGCGACGCGTAACAGTCTGGACAGCGTTTCTGACCGTGACCACGTGCTGGAGTTACTCTCCGATGCCTCTATCGGTATGGTGCATCTGTCGCGTTTTGCTGAAGATCTGATTTTCTTTAATACCGGCGAAGCGGGCTTTGTCGAACTGTCCGACCGTGTGACTTCGGGGTCATCTCTGATGCCGCAGAAGAAAAACCCGGATGCGCTGGAGTTAATCCGTGGCAAATGCGGTCGCGTACAGGGTGCGCTGACCGGCATGATGATGACCTTAAAAGGTCTCCCGCTGGCGTACAACAAAGATATGCAGGAAGACAAGGAAGGGGTGTTTGACGCGCTCGACACCTGGCTGGACTGCCTGCATATGGCCGCGCTGGTGCTGGATGGCATTCAGGTGAAACGTCCGCGTTGTCAGGAAGCGGCGCAGCAAGGCTATGCTAACGCCACTGAGCTGGCGGATTATCTGGTGGCGAAAGGTGTTCCGTTCCGCGAAGCGCATCATATCGTGGGGGAAACGGTGGTCGAGGCAATTCGTCAGGGCAAACCGCTGGAAGCGCTGTCGCTTGCCGACTTACAAAAGTTTAGCCAGGTGATTGGCGATGACGTTTACCCGATCCTCTCGTTGCAATCTTGCCTGGATAAACGTGCGGCGAAAGGTGGCGTGTCGCCGCAGCAGGTTGCGCAAGCGATCGACTACGCGAAGGCGCGTCTGGCGTAACCTTTGTCTTTGTAAGCCTGATATGCGTAGCGCCATCAGGCAAACAGTTATCAGAGCCTGGCATTACGCCGGGCTTTTTTATGCAAAAAAAATGCGGACTCAAGGTCCGCAAAAGTTCACGTTGGCTTTAGTTATTTCGAGTATGAGAGAAACTCTCAAAACGGACAGTAGCTTCAAGGGTTAAAGGGGTACCGTTCCGTTTCTGTGGTGCATTATTAAACAGAAAGCTTGATAGGGATAATCGTTCGTTGCTATGCTACCTATCGCTACGAACTATCGTGGCGATGGAGGATGAATAATGAATATTCGTGATCTTGAATACCTGGTGGCGCTAGCCGAACATCGTCACTTCCGACGTGCGGCAGACTCCTGTCACGTTAGCCAGCCAACGCTGAGCGGACAGATCCGCAAGCTGGAAGATGAGCTTGGTGTCATGCTGCTGGAGCGTACGAGTCGCAAGGTGCTGTTCACTCAGGCAGGTCTACTGCTGGTGGATCAGGCGCGCACCGTGCTGCGCGAGGTCAAAGTGCTCAAGGAGATGGCAAGCCAACAGGGTGAGACAATGTCTGGCCCGCTGCATATTGGTTTGATCCCAACGGTGGGGCCATACCTGCTGCCGCATATTATCCCTATGTTGCACCAGACCTTTCCAAAACTGGAAATGTATCTTCATGAGGCGCAGACGCATCAGCTGTTGGCGCAACTGGATAGCGGTAAGCTCGACTGCGTCATCCTGGCGCTGGTGAAAGAGAGTGAGGCGTTCATCGAAGTACCATTATTTGATGAGCCTATGCTGCTGGCTATCTATGAAGATCACCCATGGGCAAACCGCGACTGTGTGCCGATGTCCGATCTGGCGGGTGAGAAATTGCTAATGCTGGAGGATGGCCACTGTCTGCGCGATCAGGCGATGGGCTTCTGCTTTGAAGCGGGCGCTGATGAGGATACTCATTTCCGGGCAACCAGCCTGGAAACGCTGCGCAACATGGTGGCGGCAGGCAGCGGTATTACCTTACTGCCTGCGCTGGCCGTGCCGCCGGAGCGTAAACGTGATGGCGTTGTCTATCTGCCCTGCATCAAGCCTGAACCGCGTCGCACGATTGGTCTGGTGTATCGTCCAGGCTCGCCGCTGCGCAGCCGTTATGAACAGCTGGCAGAGGCCATCCGTGGGTCAATGGATGGCCATTTCGACAGTGCGTTAAAAAAGGCGGTTTAAGCCATTTAGCGCCGCTACCCGATAGGCTTCTGCCATGGTTGGGTAGTTAAAGGTGGTGTTAACGAAGTATTCGATGGTGTTACCACCACCTTTTTGCTCCATTATCGCCTGACCGATGTGAATAATTTCGGCCGCGCGTTCCCCAAAGCAGTGGATCCCCAAAATCTCTTTGGTTTCGCGATGGAACAGGATCTTCAGCGTCCCGACACTCATACCCACGATTTGCGCACGTGCCAGATGTTTAAACTGGGCGCGGCCAACCTCGTAGGGAACTTTCATTGCCGTGAGCTGCTGTTCGGTTTTACCGACGGAGCTGATTTCCGGAATGGTATAAATCCCGGTCGGGATATCTTCAATCAGATGCGCGGTTGCTTCGCCTTTTACTAATGCCTGGGCGGCAATGCGTCCCTGATCGTAGGCCGCCGATGCCAGACTCGGATAGCCGATCACATCCCCTACGGCATACACGTGCGGCAGCGCCGTCTGGTACATGCTGTTGACCTTCAGCTGTCCGCGGCTGTCGGTTTTCAGACCAATATTTTCCAGCGCCAGCGAATCGGTATTACCGGTACGACCATTGGCGTACAGCAGGCAGTCAGCCTTCAGTTTCTTGCCAGATTTCAGGTGCATGATGACGCCGTCATCGCAACCTTCAATCTTCTCGTATTCTTCGTTGTGGCGAATGACCACACCGCTGTTCCAGAAGTGGTAAGAGAGCGAATCAGACATCTCTTGATCGAGGAACGCCAGCAGACGATCGCGGGTGTTGATTAAATCAACTTTGACGTCCATTCCGCGGAAGATCGACGCATATTCGCAGCCAATTACCCCCGCGCCATAAATCAAAACGTGGCGGGGTTCATGGTGCAGACTCAGGATAGAGTCGCTGTCATACACCCGGGGATGCGAGAAGTCGACGTCAACTGGGTGATATGGGCGTGAGCCGCAAGCGATAACGAACTTATCCGCGGTCAGTGTTTCCACCGTGCCGTCGTGGCATTCCAGGGCGATCGTGTGTTCATCAACAAAACGGGCATTTCCCTGCAAAATTTCGCAGTGGTTACGCTCGTAAAAGCCTTGCCGCATACGCGTTTGCTGATTAATAACGTTATCAGCGTGGTTGAGAATATCGGCGAAAGAAGAACGAAGGAGTCGGGAGTGGTCGCTGTAAAGTGGGTTCTGATTGAATTCAATAATACGGCTGACGGCGTGGCGGAGAGCTTTCGACGGGATGGTGCCCCAGTGGGTACAGCCTCCACCGACGTTATGATAGCGCTCAATCACCGCGACGCGCGCTCCTTGCTTAACCAGCCCCATTGCAGCGCCTTCGCCGCCGGGACCGGAACCTATTACTATTGCATCGTAATCGTAGGAATGTGACATGGTCAGGCTTACCTGTTCTTATACATAAAAGCAACAGAATAGTAACATCGTTGGCGAGATAACCCAATTATCGTTGTGCTTTTTTGCGAACCCGAAGCACAAACTGCGCGTAAACAATCATTCACAAAGCCATGCCAACCGCCTAATCTCTGGTATAGTGCCAGCAAGGTATGTGGAAGGATTCAGACATCGTGATGGGCGTTAGAGCGCAACAAAAAGAAAAAACCCGGCGTTCGCTGGTAGAAGCCGCATTTAGTCAACTCAGCGCTGAGCGTAGTTTTGCCAGCCTCAGTTTACGCGAAGTCGCTCGTGAAGCGGGCATAGCGCCAACCTCGTTTTATCGCCACTTCCGCGATGTGGATGAACTCGGCCTGACGATGGTGGACGAGAGCGGTCTGATGCTGCGTCAGTTGATGCGCCAGGCGCGTCAGCGTATCGCGAAGGGCGGGAGTGTGATCCGCACCTCGGTCTCAACATTTATGGAGTTCATCGGCAACAATCCCAACGCCTTCCGTTTATTATTGCGCGAGCGGTCTGGTACCTCCGCGGCGTTTCGTGCCGCAGTGGCTCGTGAAATTCAGCACTTCATTGCGGAACTTGCGGACTATCTGGAACTCGAAAACCATATGCCTCGTGCGTTTACTGAAGCGCAAGCCGAAGCCATGGTAACGATTGTGTTCAGCGCCGGGGCAGAAGCACTGGATGTTGGCGCCGAACAGCGTCGACAGCTGGAAGAGCGGCTGGTATTGCAACTGCGGATGATCGCCAAAGGCGCATTTTATTGGTACCGCCGTGAACAAGAGAAGATGACGCACCACTCCGAGTAACGAGAAGGACGAGCAATGAAACAGTCAGGTCAAGATAAAGGTACGCTGCTGCTGGCGCTGGTTGCTGGCTTATCGATTAATGGTACATTTGCGGCGCTGTTTAGCTCCATTGTGCCATTCTCAGTATTCCCGATTATTTCGCTGGTGCTGACGGTTTATTGTCTGCATCAACGCTATCAGAATCGCACCATGCCTGTGGGGCTACCGGGCCTGGCCGCCGCCTGTTTTATTCTCGGCGTTTTGTTGTACAGCACCGTAGTTCGCGCTGAATATCCGGATATTGGTTCTAACTTCTTCCCAGCGGTACTGTCGGTGATTCTGGTGTTCTGGATTGGCTTTAAGGTGCGTAACCGTAAACAGGAAATAGCGGAGTAATAGTTGTAGGCCGGGCAAGCGAAACGCCCCCGGCCAGCACATCACTTACTTTGCGGTCAGTAATACACCGCACTCCATATGGTGCGTGTACGGGAACTGATCGAACAGAGCCAGACGTGAAACATTGTGGGTCTGGCTTAACGTTTCTAGGTTCTTACACAATGTCTCCGGGTTGCAGGAGATGTACAGAATTCGCGGATACGCCTGCACCATTTTCTCCGTTTCGCTGTCCAGACCGCTGCGCGGTGGATCAACGAAAATGGTTTCACACTGGTAACTCTTCAGATCGATCCCCTGCAAACGGTTGAACTCGCGCACCCCGTTCATCGCCTGAGTAAACTCCTCGGCCGCCATGCGGATAATTTGTACATTATCAATATGGTTCGCCGCAATGTTGTACTGTGCAGCAGCCACAGATGGCTTGGCGATTTCAGTGGCCAGCACGCGGTTGAAGTTTTGTGCGAGGGCGAGAGAGAAATTGCCATTGCCGCAGTACAGCTCAAGCAGATCGCCTTTTGACCCCCTGGTGACATCAATCGCCCATTCCAGCATCTGAATATTCATGGCGGCATTCGGCTGGGTGAAGCTGTTCTCAACCTGACGATAGATAATCTCTTTACCCGCAACCGGCAAGCGTTCGTCAATGTAGTCCTGGTCCAGTTCGATTTTGGTTTTAGTTGCCCGGCCAATCAGATGCACGTTCAGGTTTTGCGCCCGCAGCGCATCCCGCAGCGCTTCGGCTTCCTGACGCCATTCATCATCCAGCTTTTTATGGTACAGCATCGATACCACCGCCTGATCGCTCAGGGTTGTGAGGTAATCAATCTGGAACAGTTTGTGGCGCAGGACGCGGTTATTGCGTACCCCTTCGATCATTGCCGTCATCAGCGTGTTGATAAGCTCGCTGGCCGCCGGGAAGCTGTCGACACGAATACGGTTTTTGGTCTGGCTGTCGAACATGATGTGGTACAGGTCATCCCCGTCATGCCACAGACGAAATTCCGCGCGCATACGGTAGTGGCTGACCGGCGAGCGAAACACTTCCGGAGCCTGTGCATAAAATGGCGTCATTAAGCTCTGCAGACGCACTACTTTTTCAGCTAACTGGGCGTCGTACTGTTCTGTCGGAAGGTGTTCGGGGGTCATGATGCGTCCTGAAAAATAAAAGTACGCGGGGATTGTAGGGATTGCTCAACAGATGTCCAGTCATTGATGATTTTCGATATTGTGATACGCAGTCTGGACAGTGGGTTGTAACAAACTGTAGCATCCGTTTTCCGGTCCTGTGAGTTAAAAGGGAATCCAGTGTGAATCTGGAGCTGACGCGCAGCGGTAAGGAAGGTAGGAGATGAGCGCACCTGGTGCAGACACTGCGGCTTGCCGTGGGAAGTCATCATCTCTTTAAGTTGCCTCCAAGCCCGAAGACCTGCCGGCTAACGTCGCATCTGGCTTTCATCATCGCGTACTATCGGTGGGACCTGCGGCATCCTTCTTATATTGTGGATGCTTTACAATGATTAAAAAATCGCTGCTGTGCACGGCACTGTCCATCACGGCATTTTCTGGTTGGGCGCAGGACACTAGCCCAGATACTCTTGTCGTCACTGCCAACCGTTTTCAGCAGCCTCGTAGCGCAGTACTTGCTCCTATCACCGTTGTTACGCGTCAGGATATCGATCGCTGGCAATCCACCTCCGTGAATGATGTGCTTCGTCGCCTGCCCGGCGTCGATATCGCGCAAAGCGGCGGCATGGGACAAAACTCCTCAATTTTTATTCGTGGAACCAATTCCAGCCATGTACTGGTGCTGATTGACGGTGTGCGTCTGAACTTAGCGGGTGTGAGCGGATCTGCCGATCTCAGCCAGTTCCCTGTCTCGCTAGTACAACGTATCGAATACATCCGTGGGCCGCGTTCGGCGGTTTATGGTTCTGATGCGATTGGCGGCGTGGTGAATATCATTACCACGCGCGAAAAGCCGGGGACAGAACTTACGGCCGGTGTGGGGAGCAATGGGTATCAGAATTACGATGTCTCAACCCAACAGCAGCTCGGCGAAAATACGCGCGTCACGCTGATGGGTGATTATGCCTATACCAAAGGTTTTGATGTTGTAGCATACGGCAGCACCGGCTCTCAGGCTCAGCCCGATAAAGACGGTTTTTTAAGTAAGACGCTGTATGGCGCGCTGGAACACAACTTTTCCGATACATGGAGCGGGTTTGTTCGTGGCTATGGTTATGATAATCGTACGAATTACGACGCATATTACTCCCCTGGCTCGCCGCTCCTCGATACCCGAAAACTCTACAGCCAAAGCTGGGATGCCGGACTACGTTTTAATGGCGAGCTTATCCAGTCGCAGCTGGTTTCGAGCTATAGCCATAGCAAAGACTACAACTATGATCCGGATTATGGCCGCTATGACTCCTCGGCCACACTGGATGATATGAAGCAATATAATGTTCAGTGGTCCAACAGTATGGTGCTGGGGCACGGTAACGTAGGCGCAGGCGTCGACTGGCAAAAACAAACCACAACGCCAGGCACCGGGTATGTTACGGACGGTTACGATCAGCGTAATACGGGGCTCTATCTGACCGGGTTGCAGCAACTGGGCGACTTTACCTTTGAAGGCGCGGCGCGTAGCGATGACAACTCCGAGTTTGGACGTCATGGCACATGGCAAACCAGCGCCGGATGGGAGTTTATTGAGGGCTATCGCTTTATTGCGTCCTACGGTACATCTTACAAAGCGCCTAATCTTGGACAACTGCATGGTTATTACGGCAATTCGAACCTGGATCCTGAGCAAAGTAAGCAATGGGAAGGGGCGTTTGAAGGCTTAACGGCGGGCGTGAACTGGCGAGTTTCAGGGTATCGCAACGATATTGATGACATGATCGATTACGACCCGCATACCGAAAAATACTTTAACGAAGGCAAAGTACGCATTAAAGGTGTGGAAGCGACCGCAAACTTTGATACCGGTCCGCTGGCACATACGCTGAGCTACGATTATGTCGATTCGCGCAATGCGATTACGGACAAGCCGCTCGCGCGCCGTTCTAAACAGCAGGTGAAGTACCAGCTTGACTGGCAGGTCTATGATTTTGACTGGGGCCTGACGTATCACTACCTGGGAACGCGTTATGACACGGACTACGTAACCTACCAGCCGGTAAAAATGGGTGGGGTTAGCCTGTGGGATCTTGCCGTGTCATATCCAATCACCTCACAGCTGACAGTTCGTGGTAAAATCGCCAACCTGTTCGATAAAGATTACGAGACAGTTTATGGCTACGCAACTGCAGGACGGGAATACACCTTGTCTGGCAGCTACACCTTCTGATCCACGTCCCACCGTGCTGGTGTTTGATTCCGGTGTCGGTGGGTTGTCGGTCTATGACGAGATCCGGCGTCTTCTGCCGGATCTCCACTATATCTACGCTTTCGACAATGTCGCCTTTCCTTATGGAGAGAAGAGCGAGGAGTTTATCGTCGAACGTGTTGTTGAGATTGTGACTGCGGTCCAGCAGCGCTATCCCCTCTCTCTTGCTGTCATCGCGTGTAATACAGCAAGCACGGTGTCGCTTCCTGCGTTACGTGAGAAATTTGCCTTCCCGGTTGTGGGCGTGGTGCCTGCGATTAAACCGGCGGCGCGACTCACGGCGAATGGCGTAGTGGGGCTGCTGGCTACACGTGCAACGGTGAAGCGTTCGTATACTCACGAGTTGATTGCGCGATTTGCTAACGAATGTCAGATAGCGATGTTGGGTTCCGCCGAGCTGGTGGAACTGGCTGAAGCGAAGCTACACGGTGAAACAGTTTCTCTGGAAGAACTGCGCCGCATCCTGCGCCCTTGGCTGAGGATGACGGAACCACCTGACACGGTAGTGCTCGGCTGCACCCATTTCCCTCTATTACAGGAAGAACTTTTACAGGTACTGCCCGAGGGAACGCGGTTGGTGGATTCTGGTGCCGCAATTGCGCGTCGCACGGCCTGGTTATTAGAACATGAGGCGCCAGACGCAAAATCAACTGACGAGAATGTCGCATTCTGTATGGCAATGACCACAGAAGCCGAACAATTATTACCCGTACTGCAGCGTTATGGCTTTAAGTCGCTCGAAAAACTGGCGGTTTAGGTCGTTTTGGTGGAAAAGTAGGCACTCGGAAGATTATTTTAAATTTCCCCTTGTCAGCCTGAAATAACTCCCTATAATGCGCCTCCACTGACACGGAACAACGGATTACAAGCCGCCGGGTCAGCGGAGTTCCACTGAGAACTTCGAGGAGAAAAGCAAAAATAAATGCTTGACTCTGAATGAGGAAAACGTAATATACGGGACCTCGCGACAGAGCGCTAAAGCGCGTCACAACTGCTCTTTAACAATTTATCAGACAATCTGTGTGGGCACTCGAAGATACGGATTCTTAACGTCGCAAGACGAAAAATGAATACCAAGTCTCTGAGTGAACATACGTAATTCATTACGAAGTTTAATTCACGAGCATCAAACTTAAATTGAAGAGTTTGATCATGGCTCAGATTGAACGCTGGCGGCAGGCCTAACACATGCAAGTCGAACGGTAGCACAGAGAGCTTGCTCTCGGGTGACGAGTGGCGGACGGGTGAGTAATGTCTGGGAAACTGCCCGATGGAGGGGGATAACTACTGGAAACGGTAGCTAATACCGCATAACGTCGCAAGACCAAAGAGGGGGACCTTCGGGCCTCTTGCCATCGGATGTGCCCAGATGGGATTAGCTAGTAGGTGGGGTAACGGCTCACCTAGGCGACGATCCCTAGCTGGTCTGAGAGGATGACCAGCCACACTGGAACTGAGACACGGTCCAGACTCCTACGGGAGGCAGCAGTGGGGAATATTGCACAATGGGCGCAAGCCTGATGCAGCCATGCCGCGTGTATGAAGAAGGCCTTCGGGTTGTAAAGTACTTTCAGCGAGGAGGAAGGCATTAAGGTTAATAACCTTAGTGATTGACGTTACTCGCAGAAGAAGCACCGGCTAACTCCGTGCCAGCAGCCGCGGTAATACGGAGGGTGCAAGCGTTAATCGGAATTACTGGGCGTAAAGCGCACGCAGGCGGTCTGTCAAGTCGGATGTGAAATCCCCGGGCTCAACCTGGGAACTGCATCCGAAACTGGCAGGCTAGAGTCTTGTAGAGGGGGGTAGAATTCCAGGTGTAGCGGTGAAATGCGTAGAGATCTGGAGGAATACCGGTGGCGAAGGCGGCCCCCTGGACAAAGACTGACGCTCAGGTGCGAAAGCGTGGGGAGCAAACAGGATTAGATACCCTGGTAGTCCACGCCGTAAACGATGTCGACTTGGAGGTTGTGCCCTTGAGGCGTGGCTTCCGGAGCTAACGCGTTAAGTCGACCGCCTGGGGAGTACGGCCGCAAGGTTAAAACTCAAATGAATTGACGGGGGCCCGCACAAGCGGTGGAGCATGTGGTTTAATTCGATGCAACGCGAAGAACCTTACCTACTCTTGACATCCAGAGAACTTAGCAGAGATGCTTTGGTGCCTTCGGGAACTCTGAGACAGGTGCTGCATGGCTGTCGTCAGCTCGTGTTGTGAAATGTTGGGTTAAGTCCCGCAACGAGCGCAACCCTTATCCTTTGTTGCCAGCGGTTAGGCCGGGAACTCAAAGGAGACTGCCAGTGATAAACTGGAGGAAGGTGGGGATGACGTCAAGTCATCATGGCCCTTACGAGTAGGGCTACACACGTGCTACAATGGCATATACAAAGAGAAGCGACCTCGCGAGAGCAAGCGGACCTCATAAAGTATGTCGTAGTCCGGATTGGAGTCTGCAACTCGACTCCATGAAGTCGGAATCGCTAGTAATCGTGGATCAGAATGCCACGGTGAATACGTTCCCGGGCCTTGTACACACCGCCCGTCACACCATGGGAGTGGGTTGCAAAAGAAGTAGGTAGCTTAACCTTCGGGAGGGCGCTTACCACTTTGTGATTCATGACTGGGGTGAAGTCGTAACAAGGTAACCGTAGGGGAACCTGCGGTTGGATCACCTCCTTACCTTAAAGAAACGTTCTTTGTAGTGCTCACACAGATTGTCTGATGAAAATTAGCAGTAAGAAAATCTCTGCAGGCTTGTAGCTCAGGTGGTTAGAGCGCACCCCTGATAAGGGTGAGGTCGGTGGTTCAAGTCCACTCAGGCCTACCAAATTCGCCTCCGTGCTGTGTTACGGCGATGCTCGCATACTTCAGTATGCTTCGCACCACCGCGCCTTGCCCGGAAACGAATTAGGGTACAGAGATAAGTATTTACGATGGGGTTATAGCTCAGCTGGGAGAGCGCCTGCCTTGCACGCAGGAGGTCTGCGGTTCGATCCCGCATAGCTCCACCATCCTTTACTTACTGCAACAACACAAGAAAACTTCAGAGTGTACCTGAAAAGGTTCACTGCGAAGTTTTGCTCTTTAAAAATCTGGATCAAGCTGAAAATTGAAACGACACACTGTGTCTGTTCTCCGTAATAAGAACAGATAAGCGGTGTGTTCGAGTCTCTCAAATTTTCGCAGCACGATGATGAATCGAAAGAAACATCTTCGGGTTGTGAGGTTAAGCGACTAAGCGTACACGGTGGATGCCCTGGCAGTCAGAGGCGATGAAGGACGTGCTAATCTGCGATAAGCGTCGGTAAGGTGATATGAACCGTTATAACCGGCGATTTCCGAATGGGGAAACCCAGTGTGTTTCGACACACTATCATTACGTGAATACATAGCGTAATGAAGCGAACCGGGGGAACTGAAACATCTAAGTACCCCGAGGAAAAGAAATCAACCGAGATTCCCCCAGTAGCGGCGAGCGAACGGGGAGCAGCCCAGAGTCTGAATCAGCATGTGTGTTAGTGGAACGGTCTGGAAAGTCCGGCGATACAGGGTGATAGCCCCGTACACAAAAGTGCATATGTTGTGAACTCGAAGAGTAGGGCGGGACACGTGGTATCCTGTCTGAATATGGGGGGACCATCCTCCAAGGCTAAATACTCCTGACTGACCGATAGTGAACCAGTACCGTGAGGGAAAGGCGAAAAGAACCCCGGCGAGGGGAGTGAAAAAGAACCTGAAACCGTGTACGTACAAGCAGTGGGAGCCTCTTTATGGGGTGACTGCGTACCTTTTGTATAATGGGTCAGCGACTTATATTCTGTAGCAAGGTTAACCGAATAGGGGAGCCGAAGGGAAACCGAGTCTTAACTGGGCGTTAAGTTGCAGGGTATAGACCCGAAACCCGGTGATCTAGCCATGGGCAGGTTGAAGGTTGGGTAACACTAACTGGAGGACCGAACCGACTAATGTTGAAAAATTAGCGGATGACTTGTGGCTGGGGGTGAAAGGCCAATCAAACCGGGAGATAGCTGGTTCTCCCCGAAAGCTATTTAGGTAGCGCCTCGTGAATTCATCTTCGGGGGTAGAGCACTGTTTCGGCTAGGGGGTCATCCCGACTTACCAACCCGATGCAAACTGCGAATACCGAAGAATGTTATCACGGGAGACACACGGCGGGTGCTAACGTCCGTCGTGAAGAGGGAAACAACCCAGACCGCCAGCTAAGGTCCCAAAGTCATGGTTAAGTGGGAAACGATGTGGGAAGGCACAGACAGCCAGGATGTTGGCTTAGAAGCAGCCATCATTTAAAGAAAGCGTAATAGCTCACTGGTCGAGTCGGCCTGCGCGGAAGATGTAACGGGGCTAAACCATGCACCGAAGCTGCGGCAGCGACACTATGTGTTGTTGGGTAGGGGAGCGTTCTGTAAGCCGTTGAAGGTGTGTCGTGAGGCATGCTGGAGGTATCAGAAGTGCGAATGCTGACATAAGTAACGATAATGCGGGTGAAAAACCCGCACGCCGGAAGACCAAGGGTTCCTGTCCAACGTTAATCGGGGCAGGGTGAGTCGACCCCTAAGGCGAGGCCGAAAGGCGTAGTCGATGGGAAACAGGTTAATATTCCTGTACTTGGTGTTACTGCGAAGGGGGGACGGAGAAGGCTATGTTAGCCGGGCGACGGTTGTCCCGGTTTAAGCATGTAGGCGGAGGTTCCAGGTAAATCCGGTACCTTATTAACGCTGAGGTGTGATGACGAGGCACTACGGTGCTGAAGTAACAAATGCCCTGCTTCCAGGAAAAGCCTCTAAGCATCAGGTAACACGAAATCGTACCCCAAACCGACACAGGTGGTCAGGTAGAGAATACCAAGGCGCTTGAGAGAACTCGGGTGAAGGAACTAGGCAAAATGGTGCCGTAACTTCGGGAGAAGGCACGCTGATGGTAGGTGAAGTGACTTGCTCATGGAGCTGAAATCAGTCGAAGATACCAGCTGGCTGCAACTGTTTATTAAAAACACAGCACTGTGCAAACACGAAAGTGGACGTATACGGTGTGACGCCTGCCCGGTGCCGGAAGGTTAATTGATGGGGTTATCCGTAAGGAGAAGCTCTTGATCGAAGCCCCGGTAAACGGCGGCCGTAACTATAACGGTCCTAAGGTAGCGAAATTCCTTGTCGGGTAAGTTCCGACCTGCACGAATGGCGTAATGATGGCCAGGCTGTCTCCACCCGAGACTCAGTGAAATTGAACTCGCTGTGAAGATGCAGTGTACCCGCGGCAAGACGGAAAGACCCCGTGAACCTTTACTATAGCTTGACACTGAACACTGGTCCTTGATGTGTAGGATAGGTGGGAGGCTTTGAAGCGTGGACGCCAGTCTGCGTGGAGCCAACCTTGAAATACCACCCTTTAATGGCTGGTGTTCTAACGTAGACCCGTTACCCGGGTTGCGGACAGTGTCTGGTGGGTAGTTTGACTGGGGCGGTCTCCTCCTAAAGAGTAACGGAGGAGCACGAAGGTTAGCTAATCCTGGTCGGACATCAGGAGGTTAGTGCAAAGGCATAAGCTAGCTTGACTGCGAGAGTGACGGCTCGAGCAGGTGCGAAAGCAGGTCTTAGTGATCCGGTGGTTCTGAATGGAAGGGCCATCGCTCAACGGATAAAAGGTACTCCGGGGATAACAGGCTGATACCGCCCAAGAGTTCATATCGACGGCGGTGTTTGGCACCTCGATGTCGGCTCATCACATCCTGGGGCTGAAGTAGGTCCCAAGGGTATGGCTGTTCGCCATTTAAAGTGGTACGCGAGCTGGGTTTAGAACGTCGTGAGACAGTTCGGTCCCTATCTGCCGTGGGCGCTGGAGAATTGAGGGGGGCTGCTCCTAGTACGAGAGGACCGGAGTGGACGCATCACTGGTGTTCGGGTTGTCATGCCAATGGCATTGCCCGGTAGCTAAATGCGGAAGAGATAAGTGCTGAAAGCATCTAAGCACGAAACTTGCCCCGAGATGAGTTCTCCCTGAGACTTTAAGTCTCCTGAAGGAACGTTAAAGACTATGACGTTGATAGGTCGGGTGTGTAAGTGTAGCGATACATTGAGCTAACCGATACTAATGAACCGTGAGGCTTAACCTTACAACGCCGAAGATGTTTTGGCGGATTTGAGAAGATTTTCAGCCTGATACAGATTACATCGACATGCCCAAGAGGTGTGTTGATAAACAGAATTTGCCTGGCGGCTGTAGCGCGGTGGTCCCACCTGACCCCATGCCGAACTCAGAAGTGAAACGCCGTAGCGCCGATGGTAGTGTGGGGTCTCCCCATGCGAGAGTAGGGAACTGCCAGGCATCAAACAAGTGAAGAAGCCCATCCTGACGGATGGGCTTTTTTGCGTCTGTACGGAGTGAAACCCGCCGGACTGAACGTATTTTGCAGGCCTGATAAGCGCAGCGCATCAGGCACATCGCGGCGCCATCGGGTGCAAAGCAACATGCCTCCATAACACAAGCCATCCTGCGGCATATGCGGTAAACTAAGCGCGATTTTGCATCAGGAAAGCGTCTATGAATCACTCCCTTAAAGCCTGGAATACCTTCGGCATCGATCAACAAGCCAACGAACTTGTCTGCGCCGAAAATGAGCAACAATTATTGAATGCCTGGCAATCAGCCAAGGCATCACATCATCCAGTACTGATCTTGGGCGAGGGGAGTAACGTCCTGTTTCTTGATACCTTCTATGGAACGGTGATCGTCAACCGTATCAAGGGGATAGAGATTACTGAACAACCTGATGCGTGGCATTTACACGTAGGCGCGGGTGAAAACTGGCATCAGTTGGTGCGCTATGCGTTGGAACACAACATGCCTGGCCTGGAAAATTTGGCGCTTATCCCCGGCTGCGTGGGTTCATCGCCAATCCAGAATATTGGTGCCTATGGCGTAGAGCTGCAGCGCGTCTGTGAATACGTAGACTGCGTAGAGCTTTCGACCGGCAAACATCTGCGCGTTAACGCTGCAGAATGTCGATTTGGTTACCGTGACAGCATCTTCAAGCATGAGTACCAGGATCGTTTCGCTATTGTCGCCGTTGGTCTGCGCTTGCCTAAACAGTGGCAGCCTGTTTTGACTTACGGTGACCTGACGCGTCTGGATCCTGCCACCGTGACACCTCAGCAGATTTTTGACTCTGTTTGCCATATGCGCACGACAAAGCTGCCCGATCCAAAAGTGAACGGTAATGCAGGAAGCTTCTTTAAAAACCCGGTTGTCACCGCAGATATTGCGCAGGAGCTCCTGGCAAAATTCCCTACAGCGCCTCATTACCCGCAGGCCGATGGTTCTGTGAAACTGGCAGCTGGCTGGCTTATCGATCAGTGCCAGCTAAAAGGTATGCGCATTGGTGGCGCAGCGGTACATCAGCAGCAGGCACTCGTGCTGATCAATGCAGAGCATGCGACGAGTCAGGATGTGGTGCAACTTGCACATCACGTACGCCAAAAAGTCGGTGAGAAATTCAATGTCTGGCTCGAGCCAGAAGTCCGGTTTATTGGTCCGCAGGGTGAAGTGAATGCCGTGGAGATCGTTGCATGAAGGATAATACCGTCCCCCTGACGCTTATTTCATTATTGGCCGATGGCGAATTTCACTCCGGTGAGCAACTCGGCGAAAAGCTGGGAATGAGCCGTGCGGCAATTAATAAACATGTCCAGACGCTACGTGACTGGGGGGTTGATGTCTTTACGGTCCCTGGTAAAGGATACAGCTTACCTGAGCCTATCCAGCTTTTAGATTCATCGCGTATTTATTCTCAACTGGATGGCGGGAATATAACGGTCCTGCCAGTTATCGATTCAACCAATCAGTACCTGATGGACCGAATTGGTCAACTGCAGTCAGGGGATGCCTGCGTCGCTGAGTATCAGCATGCAGGTCGTGGTCGTCGTGGACGTAAATGGTTTTCTCCCTTTGGCGCCAATCTGTACCTTTCAATGTTCTGGCGACTGGAACAAGGACCGGCAGCCGCGATTGGCCTGAGCCTGGTGATTGGTATTGTCATGGCTGAGGTTTTGCGCGATCTGGGTGCGGATAAAGTCCGTGTAAAATGGCCCAACGATCTCTATTTACTCGACCGTAAACTGGCAGGGATTCTGGTTGAACTCACTGGTAAGACAGGCGATGCCGCGCAAATTGTTATTGGCGCGGGTATTAATATGTCTATGCGTCGGGTAGAAGAGAATGTGGTTAATCAAGGCTGGATTAACCTGCAGGAAGCGGGTATTAACATTGACCGCAATACTCTGGCTGCCCGGTTGATCCGCGAGCTGCGCGCTGCCCTGATACTGTTTGAGCATGAGGGCCTGGCGCCGTATCTGTCCCGCTGGAAGAAGCTGGACAACTTTATCGACCGTCCGGTAAAACTCATTATTGGCGATAAAGAAATATTTGGTATATCTCGTGGAATAGATGCGCAAGGCGCATTACTGCTTGAACAAAATGGCGTGATAAAACCCTGGATGGGTGGGGAAATATCGCTGAGAAGTGCTGAATAATAAGAAGGGGAGCTGAGGCTCCCCTTTTTTATTTATTTACGCAGCCTGACTTGCTCAACGGCATGATTGGCGCTTTTGGTCATAATCAAGCTGGCTCTTTCACGCGTTGGTAAAATATTCTGCTTTAAATTCAGCCAGTTAATTTCTTTCCAAAGCGATGTGGCGGTGTTGATTGCCTCGTCTTCCGACAATTTCGCATAGTTATGGAAATAAGAGTCTGGGTTGGTAAATGCCCCTTCGCGGAATTTCAGGAAGCGGTTGATATACCACGTCTGGAGTAATTCTTCTGGCGCATCAACATAAATAGAAAAGTCGACAAAGTCAGAAACAAATACATGATGTGGATCGTGAGGATAGTCCATCCCGCTTTGTAATACATTGAGCCCTTCGAGGATTAATATGTCGGGCTGGGCAACGGTTTTGTCACCGTCAGGGATCACATCATAGATCAGATGAGAATAGACCGGCGCCGTAACGTTGGGGACGCCAGACTTCAGATCGGAAACGAATTTAACCAGACGGTGCATATCATAGGACTGAGGGAAGCCTTTCTTCTTCATGAGCCCCCGTTCTTTCAACACCTGGTTCGGATGAAGAAAACCATCGGTAGTAATCAGCTCAACCTTACGATGCTCGGGCCAGCGACTCAGCAGCGCCTGCAATACACGCGCAGTCGTACTTTTGCCGACAGCGACGCTACCAGCAATGCTAATAATATAAGGAATACGCTCGCCGTTGGTGCCTAAAAATTGTTCCAGCACAGCCTGACGTCGCAGGTTCGAACTGATGTAAAAATTTAGCAAACGCGATAGAGGCAAATAAATCTCGGCAACTTCTTCCAGCGATAAGTCTTCGTTAATGCCTTTCAGACGAGCAATCTCTTCCTCGGTCAGGGTCATCGGCACGGAATCACGAAGCGCAGCCCACTGGTTGCGATCAAACTGTAGGTAAGGCGACGTTAACGCTTGCTCTTTTATACTCATACGCATGGTCTGGCTGTCATTGCTATATCAGGTCTGCGGTAAAAAACGAAATCATCCCCGGTACGCAATGGCACGCACATTTCAGTTAATTTGGACAATGGGCAGGAGGGTAACACCAGATGGGAGGGAATAATAAGAAAAAATCTTCCCCTGAAACGCAATGTGACGGCTATTCCAGATGTATAAAGATGCACTTTCTCTCTATTGATTACTGCGTGCCGGAGCAAAATGCCCCTCAGGGAACGCGCCTGGCGTTGGAAATTTGTCCAATCTAAAGAGGAAATAGATTATTTATCGGTCGCATAGTGCAAAATGTGAGCGATAGAACATTTTATGCAATTTTTTAGTTGCATGAGTGCGCATGTCTCCATAAAATGCGCGCTACTTGATGCCGACTTAGCTCAGTAGGTAGAGCAACTGACTTGTAATCAGTAGGTCACCAGTTCGATTCCGGTAGTCGGCACCATCAAGTCCGGTGGGGTTCCCGAGCGGCCAAAGGGAGCAGACTGTAAATCTGCCGTCACAGACTTCGAAGGTTCGAATCCTTCCCCCACCACCACTTTCTGGCAGCGTTATCGCCGCCTGAGTTGGTTAAAAAATTAATCAGCTCGAACAGAAAAGAGAGAAATCTCTTTTTTGTTACAGAAAGAACTGGGTAGCCGAGTTTCAGGATGCGGGCATCGTATAATGGCTATTACCTCAGCCTTCCAAGCTGATGATGCGGGTTCGATTCCCGCTGCCCGCTCCAGACGTGCTGATATGGCTCAGTTGGTAGAGCGCACCCTTGGTAAGGGTGAGGTCCCCAGTTCGACTCTGGGTATCAGCACCACTTCACTTCTCCTTCCCGTTTCTCTCTGTTTACTTTTAAAAGCATTCAACAGCTCAGGCATATTGCCTGGTTGATGTGGTGATATCACCGATTTATCCGTGTCTTAGAGGGACAATCGATGTCTAAAGAAAAATTTGAACGTACTAAACCGCACGTTAACGTCGGTACTATCGGCCACGTTGACCATGGTAAAACAACGCTGACCGCTGCAATCACTACCGTACTGGCTAAAACCTACGGCGGTGCTGCTCGCGCATTCGATCAGATCGATAACGCGCCGGAAGAAAAAGCACGTGGTATCACCATCAACACTTCTCACGTTGAATATGACACCCCGACTCGCCACTACGCACACGTAGACTGCCCGGGCCACGCCGACTATGTTAAAAACATGATCACCGGTGCTGCGCAGATGGACGGCGCGATCCTGGTTGTTGCTGCGACTGACGGCCCGATGCCGCAGACTCGTGAGCACATCCTGCTGGGTCGTCAGGTAGGCGTTCCGTACATCATCGTGTTCCTGAACAAATGCGACATGGTTGATGACGAAGAGCTGCTGGAACTGGTAGAAATGGAAGTTCGTGAACTTCTGTCTCAGTACGATTTCCCGGGCGACGACACGCCGATCGTTCGTGGTTCTGCTCTGAAAGCGCTGGAAGGCGACGCAGAGTGGGAAGCGAAAATCATCGAACTGGCTGGCTTCCTGGATTCTTACATCCCAGAACCAGAGCGTGCGATTGACAAGCCGTTCCTGCTGCCTATCGAAGACGTATTCTCCATCTCCGGTCGTGGTACCGTTGTTACCGGTCGTGTAGAGCGCGGTATCATCAAAGTTGGTGAGGAAGTTGAAATCGTTGGTATCAAGGACACTGCTAAGTCTACTTGTACCGGCGTTGAAATGTTCCGCAAACTGCTGGACGAAGGCCGTGCTGGTGAGAACGTTGGTGTTCTGCTGCGTGGTATCAAACGTGAAGAAATCGAACGTGGTCAGGTACTGGCTAAGCCGGGCTCTATCAAGCCGCACACCAAGTTCGAATCTGAAGTGTACATTCTGTCCAAAGACGAAGGCGGCCGTCATACTCCGTTCTTCAAAGGCTACCGTCCGCAGTTCTACTTCCGTACTACTGACGTGACTGGTACCATCGAACTGCCGGAAGGCGTTGAGATGGTAATGCCGGGCGACAACATCAAAATGGTTGTTACCCTGATCCACCCAATCGCGATGGACGACGGTCTGCGTTTCGCAATCCGTGAAGGCGGCCGTACTGTTGGTGCGGGCGTTGTTGCTAAAGTAATGAGCTAATTGCCGAATAACATTTGACGCAATGCGCAATAAAAGGGCATCATTTGATGCCCTTTTTGCACGCTTTCACACCAGAACCTGGCTCATCAGTGATTTTTTTTGTCATAATCATTGCTGAGACAGGCTCTGAAGAGGGCGTTTAGTCCGAAACGCACCAGAGCATTTCGGTTTGGATCGCCTCGCTTACGCGGGGTGAAAATGTTTGTAGAATACTTCTGACAGGTTGGTTTATGAGTGCGAATACCGAAGCTCAAGGAAGCGGGCGCGGCCTGGAAGCGATGAAGTGGGTTGTTGTCGCTGTATTGCTGCTTGTAGCTATCGTTGGCAACTACCTCTATCGTGACATGATGCTGCCGCTGCGTGCGCTGGCCGTAGTGATTCTGATTGCCGCAGCGGGTGGTGTCGCGCTGTTGACAACAAAAGGTAAAGCGACCGTTGCTTTTGCCCGTGAAGCGAGAACCGAAGTCCGTAAGGTCATTTGGCCAACTCGCCAGGAAACATTGCACACCACATTAATTGTGGCTGCGGTTACCGCAGTAATGTCACTGATCCTGTGGGGACTGGATGGTATTCTGGTTCGCCTGGTATCCTTTATCACTGGCCTGAGGTTCTAAGATGTCTGAAGCCCCTAAAAAGCGCTGGTACGTCGTTCAGGCGTTTTCCGGTTTTGAAGGCCGCGTAGCCACGTCGCTGCGCGAATATATCAAGTTACAAAATATGGAAGAGCTGTTTGGCGAAGTCATGGTTCCGACTGAAGAAGTGGTCGAAATCCGTGGTGGCCAGCGTCGCAAGAGCGAACGTAAATTCTTCCCGGGCTATGTACTGGTCCAGATGGTGATGAATGACGCAAGCTGGCACCTGGTGCGCAGCGTGCCGCGTGTGATGGGCTTTATCGGCGGTACTTCTGACCGTCCGGCGCCGATCAGCGACAAAGAAGTTGATGCGATCATGAACCGTCTGCAGCAGGTTGGCGATAAGCCGCGTCCGAAAACGATGTTTGAGCCAGGTGAAATGGTTCGTGTTAGCGACGGTCCGTTCGCCGACTTTAATGGCGTGGTTGAAGAAGTGGACTACGAGAAGTCTCGTCTGAAAGTTTCCGTATCTATCTTCGGTCGTGCGACTCCGGTTGAACTGGACTTCGCTCAGGTTGAAAAAGCCTAATACGCCGATCAAAAAAGCGACGATTTAATCGTTGCACAAGGCGCGAGATTGGAATACAATTTCGCGCCTTTTGTTTTTATGGATCCTATCCGTAAAACGAATTTAATCACGGGGAGCCTCCTTGAGGCGCTATAACCCAATCAGAGGAATTTAGAATGGCTAAGAAAGTCCAAGCCTATGTCAAGCTGCAGGTTGCAGCTGGTATGGCTAACCCGAGTCCGCCGGTAGGTCCAGCACTGGGTCAACAAGGCGTGAACATCATGGAATTCTGCAAAGCGTTCAACGCTAAAACTGATTCCATGGAAAAAGGTCTGCCGATCCCGGTTGTTATCACCGTTTACGCTGACCGTTCTTTCACTTTCGTTACCAAAACGCCTCCGGCAGCAGTTCTGCTGAAGAAAGCGGCTGGTATCAAGTCTGGTTCCGGCAAGCCGAACAAAGACAAAGTGGGTAAAATTTCCCGCGCTCAGCTGCAGGAAATCGCGCAGACCAAAGCTGCCGACATGACTGGTTCCGACATTGAAGCGATGACTCGCTCCATTGAAGGTACTGCACGTTCCATGGGCCTGGTAGTGGAGGACTAAGAAATGGCTAAACTGACCAAGCGCATGTCCGTGATCCGTGACAAAGTTGATGCTACTAAGCAGTACGACATCAACGAAGCTATCGCTCTGCTGAAAGAGCTGGCCACTGCTAAATTCGTAGAAAGCGTGGACGTTGCTGTTAACCTCGGCATCGACGCTCGTAAATCTGACCAGAACGTACGTGGTGCAACTGTACTGCCGCACGGTACTGGCCGTTCCGTTCGCGTAGCCGTATTTACCCAGGGCGCAAACGCTGAAGCTGCTAAAGCTGCAGGCGCTGAGCTGGTAGGTATGGAAGATCTGGCTGAACAGATCAAGAAAGGCGAAATGAACTTTGACGTTGTTATTGCTTCCCCGGATGCAATGCGCGTTGTTGGCCAGCTGGGTCAGGTTCTGGGTCCGCGCGGCCTGATGCCAAACCCGAAAGTTGGTACTGTAACTCCTAACGTTGCTGAAGCTGTTAAGAACGCTAAAGCTGGTCAGGTTCGTTACCGTAACGACAAAAACGGCATCATCCACACCACCATCGGTAAAGTGGATTTTGACGCTGACAAACTGAAAGAAAACCTGGAAGCTCTGCTGGTTGCGCTGAAAAAAGCAAAACCGACTCAGGCAAAAGGCGTGTACATCAAGAAAGTTAGCATCTCCACCACCATGGGTGCTGGTGTTGCCGTTGATCAGTCCGGTCTGACTGCGACTGTGGCGAACTAATATTCGCCTTTACGTGGGCGGTGATTTTGTCTACAATCTTACCCCCACGTTTCTGCTAATTGCAGACGTATATCCGAGATATTCAGGCTGTGGCAAGGCGACAACTGAGTGAATCGCCGGGAGCATAGTCAACTATGTGGCTGGTGTGAACGAAGGCAGTCAACGCCGGCACAGATTGAATAGCGACAGATAGACAAGATTTGTTCGTTGGAGCCTGGCCTATCCAGGCCTCCGTCGAAGACCGCAGGTGTTTCGTAAGAAACTTAATGCCCTGCGTAGACGGTGACAGAACGCTAAGATTATTTCTGATACTCTGGCTTGTTTCTGCTCACCGTATTTAGACGCTCTCTCCGTTGGGGGGAGTGAAGTGAGTTCCGGAACATGAGTTCCGGCAAACATCCAGGAGCAAAGCTAATGGCTTTAAATCTTCAAGACAAACAAGCGATTGTTGCTGAAGTCAGCGAAGTAGCCAAAGGCGCGCTGTCTGCAGTAGTTGCGGATTCCCGTGGCGTAACTGTAGATAAAATGACTGAACTGCGTAAAGCAGGTCGTGAAGCTGGCGTATACATGCGTGTTGTTCGTAACACCCTGCTGCGCCGCGTCGTTGAAGGTACTCAGTTCGAGTGCCTGAAAGACACGTTTGTTGGTCCGACCCTGATTGCATACTCTATGGAACACCCGGGCGCTGCTGCTCGTCTGTTCAAAGAGTTCGCGAAAGCGAATGCAAAATTTGAGGTCAAAGCCGCAGCCTTTGAAGGTGAGTTGATTACGGCATCGAATATCGATCGCCTGGCAACTCTGCCGACCTACGAAGAAGCAATTGCACGCCTGATGGCAACCATGAAAGAAGCTTCGGCTGGCAAACTGGTTCGTACTCTGGCTGCTGTACGCGATGCGAAAGAAGCTGCTTAATCGCAGTTATCTTTCTCAAGCATCTGCTTACGTATAAACTTATTCTGATTTTCAGGAACAATTTAAATGTCTATCACTAAAGATCAAATCATTGAAGCAGTATCCGCTATGTCCGTAATGGACGTTGTAGAACTGATTTCTGCAATGGAAGAAAAATTCGGTGTTTCTGCTGCTGCTGCTGTAGCTGTAGCTGCAGGCCCGGCTGAAGCTGCTGAAGAAAAAACTGAATTCGACGTAATTCTGAAAGCTGCTGGCGCTAACAAAGTTGCTGTTATCAAAGCAGTACGTGGCGCAACTGGCCTGGGTCTGAAAGAAGCTAAAGACCTGGTAGAATCTGCACCGGCTGCGCTGAAAGAAGGCGTGAGCAAAGACGACGCAGAAGCACTGAAAAAATCTCTGGAAGAAGCTGGCGCTGAAGTTGAAGTTAAATAAGCCAACTTTTCTGGTTGCAGCCTAAGAAATTAGGCTGATGGCTGGTGACTTTTTAGTCACCAGCCTTTTTGCGCTGTAAGGCGCCAGTAGCATTTCACACTGTTTGACTACTGCTGTGCCTTTCAATGCTTGTTTCTATCGACGTCTTAATATACTGCGACAGAGCGTCAGTTCTGTGTAAATCGCAATGAAATGGTTTAAGCGTGATAGCAACAGGCATTGCGGAAAGTATTCGATTTTCCGGTCAACAAAATAGTGTTGCACAAACTGTCCCTTCGTCGGACAGATGGGTCGACTTGTCAGCGAGCTGAGGAACCCTAATGGTTTACTCCTATACCGAGAAAAAACGTATTCGTAAGGATTTTGGTAAACGTCCACAAGTGTTGGACATACCTTATCTCCTTTCTATCCAGCTTGACTCGTTTCAGAAGTTCATCGAGCAAGATCCTGAAGGGCAGTATGGTCTGGAAGCAGCTTTCCGTTCCGTTTTCCCGATTCAGAGCTACAGCGGTAATTCCGAGCTGCAATACGTCAGCTACCGTCTTGGCGAACCGGTGTTTGACGTTCAGGAATGTCAGATCCGTGGCGTGACCTATTCCGCACCGCTGCGCGTAAAACTGCGTCTGGTGATCTACGAGCGCGAAGCGCCGGAAGGCACCGTAAAAGACATTAAAGAACAAGAAGTCTACATGGGCGAAATTCCGCTCATGACCGACAACGGTACCTTTGTTATCAACGGTACTGAGCGTGTTATCGTTTCTCAGCTGCACCGTAGTCCTGGCGTCTTCTTTGACTCCGACAAAGGTAAAACCCACTCTTCGGGTAAAGTGCTGTATAACGCGCGCATCATTCCTTACCGTGGTTCCTGGCTGGACTTCGAATTCGATCCGAAGGACAACCTGTTCGTACGTATTGACCGTCGCCGCAAACTGCCTGCGACCATTATTCTGCGTGCGCTGAACTACACCACTGAGCAGATCCTTGACCTGTTCTTTGAGAAAGTTGTTTTCGAAATTCGTGACAACAAGCTGCAGATGGAACTGGTGCCGGAACGCCTGCGTGGTGAAACCGCCTCCTTTGACATTGAAGCTAACGGCAAAGTCTACGTCGAAAAAGGCCGTCGCATCACTGCGCGCCACATTCGCCAACTGGAAAAAGACGATATCAAACATATCGAAGTTCCGGTTGAATACATTGCTGGCAAAGTTGCGGCTAAAGACTACGTTGACGAATCTACCGGCGAGCTGATCTGCGCAGCTAACATGGAGCTGAGCCTGGATCTGCTGGCTAAGCTGAGCCAGTCTGGTCACAAGCGTATCGAAACGCTGTTCACTAACGATCTGGACCACGGTCCGTACATTTCAGAAACTGTACGCGTCGACCCAACCAACGATCGTCTGAGCGCGCTGGTAGAAATCTACCGCATGATGCGCCCTGGCGAGCCGCCGACTCGTGAAGCTGCTGAAAGCCTGTTCGAGAACCTGTTCTTCTCCGAAGACCGCTATGACCTGTCTGCGGTTGGTCGTATGAAGTTCAACCGTTCTCTGCTGCGCGACGAAATCGAAGGTTCCGGTATCCTGAGCAAAGACGACATCATCGAAGTGATGAAGAAGCTCATCGATATCCGTAACGGTAAGGGCGAAGTCGATGATATCGACCACCTCGGCAACCGTCGTATCCGTTCCGTAGGCGAAATGGCGGAAAACCAGTTCCGCGTTGGCCTGGTACGTGTTGAGCGTGCGGTGAAAGAGCGTCTGTCTCTGGGCGATCTGGATACCCTGATGCCTCAGGATATGATCAACGCCAAGCCGATTTCTGCAGCAGTGAAAGAGTTCTTTGGTTCCAGCCAGCTGTCTCAGTTTATGGACCAGAACAACCCGCTGTCTGAGATTACGCACAAACGTCGTATCTCTGCACTCGGCCCGGGCGGTCTGACCCGTGAGCGCGCAGGCTTCGAAGTTCGAGACGTACACCCGACTCACTACGGTCGCGTATGTCCAATCGAAACGCCTGAAGGTCCGAACATCGGTCTGATCAACTCCCTGTCCGTGTACGCACAGACTAACGAATACGGCTTCCTCGAGACTCCGTACCGTAAAGTAACCGACGGTGTTGTAACTGACGAAATTCATTACCTGTCTGCTATCGAAGAAGGCAACTACGTTATCGCTCAGGCGAACTCCAACCTGGATGACGAAGGCCACTTTGTAGAAGATTTGGTTACCTGCCGTAGCAAAGGCGAATCCAGCTTGTTCAGCCGCGACCAGGTTGACTACATGGACGTATCCACCCAGCAGGTGGTATCCGTCGGTGCGTCCCTGATCCCGTTCCTGGAACACGATGACGCCAACCGTGCATTGATGGGTGCGAACATGCAACGTCAGGCGGTTCCGACTCTGCGTGCTGATAAGCCGCTGGTTGGTACCGGTATGGAACGTGCTGTTGCCGTTGACTCCGGTGTTACTGCAGTGGCTAAACGTGGCGGTACTGTTCAGTACGTGGATGCTTCCCGTATCGTTATCAAAGTTAACGAAGACGAGATGTACCCGGGCGAAGCAGGTATCGACATTTATAACCTGACCAAATACACCCGTTCTAACCAGAACACCTGTATCAACCAGATGCCTTGCGTATCTCTGGGCGAGCCGGTTGAACGTGGTGATGTGCTGGCTGACGGTCCGTCCACCGACCTTGGTGAACTGGCGCTGGGTCAGAACATGCGCGTGGCATTCATGCCATGGAATGGTTACAACTTCGAAGACTCCATCCTCGTATCCGAGCGTGTTGTCCAGGAAGACCGTTTCACCACCATCCACATTCAGGAACTGGCATGTGTGTCCCGTGACACCAAGCTGGGGCCAGAAGAGATCACCGCTGACATCCCGAACGTGGGTGAAGCTGCGCTCTCCAAACTGGATGAATCCGGTATCGTTTATATCGGTGCGGAAGTGACCGGTGGCGACATTCTGGTTGGTAAGGTAACGCCGAAAGGTGAAACCCAGCTGACGCCAGAAGAGAAGCTGCTGCGTGCGATCTTCGGTGAGAAAGCGTCTGACGTTAAAGACTCTTCTCTGCGCGTGCCAAACGGTGTTTCCGGTACGATTATCGACGTTCAGGTCTTTACTCGCGATGGCGTAGAAAAAGACAAACGTGCGCTGGAAATCGAAGAGATGCAGCTGAAGCAGGCGAAAAAAGACCTGTCTGAAGAACTGCAGATCCTCGAAGCTGGCCTGTTCAGCCGTATCTACGCTGTGCTGGTTTCCGGTGGTGTTGAAGCTGAGAAGCTCGACAAACTGCCGCGTGACCGCTGGTTAGAACTCGGCCTGACCGACGAAGAGAAACAGAATCAGCTGGAACAACTGGCTGAACAGTACGACGAACTGAAACACGAGTTCGAGAAAAAACTCGAAGCGAAACGCCGTAAAATCACTCAGGGCGACGATCTGGCACCGGGCGTGCTGAAGATTGTTAAGGTTTATCTGGCGGTTAAACGTCGGATCCAGCCTGGTGATAAGATGGCAGGTCGTCACGGTAACAAGGGTGTAATCTCTAAGATCAACCCGATCGAAGATATGCCACACGATGCTAACGGTACGCCGGTAGATATCGTTCTGAACCCGCTGGGCGTACCATCGCGTATGAACATCGGTCAGATCCTTGAAACCCACCTGGGTATGGCTGCTAAAGGTATCGGCGATAAGATCAACGCCATGCTGAAACAGCAGCAAGAAGTCGCGAAACTGCGCGAATTCATCCAGCGTGCTTACGATCTGGGTTCAGATGTTCGTCAGAAAGTTGACCTGAATACCTTCAGCGATGAAGAAGTTCTGCGTCTGGCTGAAAACCTGAAAAAAGGTATGCCGATCGCAACGCCGGTATTCGACGGTGCGAAAGAGTCTGAAATCAAGGAACTGTTACAGCTGGGTGGCCTGCCGACTTCCGGTCAGATCACACTGTTCGACGGTCGTACCGGTGAGCAGTTCGAGCGCCAGGTTACCGTTGGCTACATGTACATGCTGAAACTGAACCACCTGGTTGATGACAAGATGCATGCGCGTTCTACCGGTTCTTACAGCCTGGTTACTCAGCAGCCGCTGGGTGGTAAGGCGCAGTTCGGTGGTCAGCGCTTCGGGGAGATGGAAGTATGGGCGCTTGAAGCATACGGCGCGGCATACACCCTGCAGGAAATGCTCACCGTTAAGTCTGATGACGTGAACGGTCGTACTAAGATGTATAAAAACATCGTGGACGGCAACCATCAGATGGAACCAGGCATGCCAGAATCCTTCAACGTACTGTTGAAAGAGATTCGTTCGCTGGGTATCAACATCGAGCTGGAAGACGAGTAACTCTCGATCAAACAGGTCACTGGTGCTGGCGTAACAGCCAGCGCCAGATTGTGCTAACTCCGACGGGAGCAAATCCGTGAAAGATTTATTAAAGTTTCTGAAAGCGCAGACTAAAACCGAAGAGTTTGATGCGATCAAAATTGCTCTGGCTTCGCCAGACATGATCCGTTCATGGTCTTTCGGTGAAGTTAAGAAGCCGGAAACCATCAACTACCGTACGTTCAAACCTGAACGTGACGGCCTTTTCTGCGCCCGTATCTTTGGGCCGGTAAAAGACTATGAGTGCCTGTGCGGTAAGTACAAGCGCCTGAAACACCGTGGTGTGATCTGTGAGAAGTGCGGCGTTGAAGTGACCCAGACCAAAGTACGCCGTGAGCGTATGGGCCACATCGAGCTGGCGTCTCCGACCGCTCACATCTGGTTCCTGAAATCTCTGCCATCCCGTATCGGTTTGCTGCTCGATATGCCGCTGCGCGATATCGAACGTGTACTGTACTTCGAATCTTATGTTGTTATCGAAGGCGGTATGACTAACCTGGAACGTCAACAGATCCTGACTGAAGAGCAGTATCTGGACGCGCTGGAAGAGTTCGGTGACGAATTCGACGCGAAGATGGGTGCGGAAGCCATTCAGGCCCTGCTGAAGAGCATGGATCTGGAGCAAGAGTGTGAAACTCTGCGCGAAGAGCTGAACGAAACCAACTCCGAAACCAAGCGTAAGAAGCTGACCAAGCGTATCAAACTGCTGGAAGCCTTCGTACAGTCTGGCAACAAGCCAGAGTGGATGATCCTGACCGTTCTGCCGGTTCTGCCGCCAGATCTGCGTCCGCTGGTTCCGCTGGATGGCGGTCGTTTCGCAACATCGGATCTTAACGATCTGTATCGTCGCGTTATCAACCGTAACAACCGTCTGAAACGTCTGCTGGATCTGGCTGCGCCGGACATCATCGTACGCAACGAAAAACGTATGCTGCAGGAAGCGGTTGACGCCCTGCTGGATAACGGTCGTCGCGGTCGTGCGATCACTGGTTCTAACAAACGTCCTCTGAAATCTTTGGCCGACATGATCAAAGGTAAACAGGGTCGTTTCCGTCAGAACCTGCTCGGTAAGCGTGTTGACTACTCCGGTCGTTCTGTAATCACCGTAGGTCCATACCTGCGTCTGCATCAGTGCGGTCTGCCGAAGAAAATGGCACTGGAACTGTTCAAACCGTTCATCTACGGCAAGCTGGAACTGCGTGGCCTCGCCACCACCATCAAAGCCGCTAAGAAAATGGTTGAGCGTGAAGAAGCTGTCGTTTGGGATATCCTGGACGAAGTTATCCGCGAACACCCGGTACTGCTGAACCGTGCACCAACACTGCACCGTCTGGGTATCCAGGCATTTGAACCAGTACTGATCGAAGGTAAAGCTATCCAGCTGCACCCGCTGGTTTGTGCGGCATATAACGCCGACTTCGATGGTGACCAGATGGCTGTTCACGTACCGCTGACGCTGGAAGCCCAGCTCGAAGCGCGTGCGCTGATGATGTCTACCAACAACATCCTGTCTCCGGCGAACGGCGAACCTATCATCGTTCCGTCTCAGGACGTTGTATTGGGTCTGTACTACATGACCCGTGACTGTGTTAACGCCAAAGGCGAAGGCATGGTGCTGACTGGCCCGAAAGAAGCTGAGCGTATCTATCGCGCAGGTCTGGCCTCTCTGCATGCGCGCGTCAAAGTGCGTATCACTGAATATGAAAAAGATGAAAACGGCGAATTCGTTGCGCACACCAGCCTGAAAGACACGACCGTTGGTCGCGCCATTCTGTGGATGATCGTACCGAAAGGTCTGCCTTTCTCCATCGTCAACCAGGCGCTGGGCAAGAAAGCAATCTCCAAAATGCTGAACACCTGTTACCGCATTCTGGGCCTGAAGCCGACCGTTATCTTCGCTGACCAGACAATGTACACCGGCTTTGCTTATGCAGCGCGTTCAGGTGCATCTGTTGGTATTGATGACATGGTCATCCCAGAGAAGAAACACGAGATCATCTCTGAAGCAGAAGCTGAAGTTGCTGAGATCCAGGAGCAGTTCCAGTCTGGTCTGGTAACCGCAGGCGAACGCTATAACAAAGTTATCGATATCTGGGCTGCGGCGAACGATCGTGTATCCAAAGCGATGATGGATAACCTGCAAACTGAAACCGTTATTAACCGTGACGGCGTAGAAGAGCAGCAGGTTTCCTTCAACAGCATCTACATGATGGCCGACTCCGGTGCGCGTGGTTCCGCAGCACAGATTCGTCAGCTGGCCGGTATGCGTGGTCTGATGGCGAAGCCAGATGGCTCCATCATCGAAACGCCGATCACCGCGAACTTCCGTGAAGGTCTGAACGTACTCCAGTACTTCATCTCTACTCACGGTGCGCGTAAAGGTCTGGCGGATACCGCACTGAAAACAGCGAACTCCGGTTATCTGACTCGTCGTCTGGTTGACGTCGCGCAGGATCTGGTGGTGACTGAAGACGATTGTGGCACTCTGGAAGGCATCACCATGACCCCGGTTATCGAGGGTGGTGACGTTAAAGAACCGCTGCGCGATCGCGTATTGGGTCGTGTGACTGCTGAAGACGTTCTGAAGCCGGGCACCGCGGATATTCTGGTTCCACGCAACACGCTGCTGCACGAACAGTGGTGTGACCTGCTGGAAGAGAACTCCGTTGACTCCGTTAAAGTCCGTTCCGTTGTATCCTGTGACACCGACTTTGGTGTATGTGCGCACTGCTACGGTCGTGACCTGGCGCGTGGCCACATCATCAACAAAGGTGAAGCAATCGGCGTTATCGCGGCACAGTCCATCGGTGAACCGGGTACACAGCTGACGATGCGTACGTTCCACATCGGTGGTGCGGCATCTCGTGCGGCTGCTGAATCCAGCATCCAGGTGAAAAACAAAGGTAGCATCCGTCTGAGCAATGCGAAGTCGGTTGTGAACTCCAGCGGTAAACTGGTTATCACCTCACGTAACACCGAACTGAAACTGATCGACGAATTCGGTCGTACCAAAGAAAGCTATAAAGTGCCTTACGGCTCCGTTATGGCGAAAGGTGATGGCGAACAGGTTGCTGGCGGCGAAACCGTAGCGAACTGGGATCCGCACACCATGCCGGTTATCACCGAAGTGAGTGGTTTCGTCCGCTTCACTGACATGATCGACGGCCAGACCATTACTCGTCAGACCGACGAGCTGACCGGTCTGTCTTCTCTGGTGGTTCTGGATTCTGCAGAGCGTACTGCGGGTGGTAAAGACCTGCGTCCGGCACTGAAAATTGTTGATGCTCAGGGCAACGACGTTCTGATCCCAGGCACCGATATGCCTGCTCAGTACTTCCTGCCGGGTAAAGCAATTGTTCAGCTGGAAGATGGCGTACAGATCAGCTCTGGTGACACCCTGGCGCGTGTTCCGCAGGAATCAGGCGGTACCAAGGATATCACCGGTGGTCTGCCGCGCGTTGCGGACCTGTTCGAAGCACGTCGTCCGAAAGAGCCGGCAATCCTGGCTGAAATCAGCGGCATCATTTCCTTCGGTAAAGAAACCAAAGGTAAACGTCGTCTGGTTATCACCCCGGTAGACGGTAGCGAACCGTACGAAGAGATGATTCCGAAATGGCGTCAGCTCAACGTGTTCGAAGGTGAACGTGTAGAACGTGGTGACGTTGTTTCCGACGGTCCGGAAGCGCCGCACGACATCCTGCGTCTGCGTGGTGTGCATGCTGTAACTCGTTACATTGTTAACGAAGTTCAGGACGTATACCGTCTGCAGGGCGTTAAGATTAACGATAAACACATCGAAGTTATCGTTCGTCAGATGCTGCGTAAAGCCACCATCGAAAACGCTGGTAGCTCCGACTTCCTGGAAGGCGAGCAGGTTGAATACTCCCGCGTCAAGATTGCCAACCGCGATCTGGAAGCGAACGGCAAAGTGGGTGCAACGTTCTCCCGCGATCTGCTGGGTATCACCAAAGCGTCTCTGGCAACCGAGTCCTTCATCTCTGCAGCATCGTTCCAGGAAACCACGCGTGTCCTGACCGAAGCCGCTGTTGCAGGTAAACGTGATGAACTGCGCGGTCTGAAAGAGAACGTAATCGTGGGTCGTCTGATCCCGGCAGGTACCGGTTATGCGTACCACCAGGATCGTATGCGCCGTCGCGCAGCGGGCGAACTGCCGGCTGCTCCGCAGGTGACTGCTGAAGATGCGTCTGCCAGCCTGGCAGAACTGCTGAATGCAGGCCTGGGCGGTTCTGACAACGATTAATCGTTGCTGATCCTAATAAAAAACCCGCTTCGGCGGGTTTTTTTATGTCTATGTTATGCCTGATGGCGATGTGCTTGTCGGGCCTGGGAGGCGACGAATCCATCCGGCAATGTCATTAATTTACCGGCGGTAAACGCCGATAAAGCTCAATCATATCTCCCGCCAAATCCTGAATCACCATCGCGTTCATCAGGTGATCCTGCGAATGGACGGTGATGAGATTAACCGGTAGCTTGCCGGTACCTTCGTCAATTCCGATCAGTTGGGTCTGGATTTTATGCGCTTGTTTAACGTACTCGCGTGATTCCGTCATCGCTTGTTCTGCACCCGGGAAATCACCTTTACGCGCCAGTTGTAGCGCCGTCAGGGCCTGACTGCGCGCAGCGCCGGCGTTTACCAATAATTCCATGATGATCGTTTCTAACTCTTCCATGCCATCACTCCAGTAGTTTCAGCGCTTTGTCCAGTACAGCATCGCCTTTCATCATGCCGTAATCCATCATATCGATGACGGCGACCTTTTTACCTAGCGGATCGGCGAGCGCCTGCAACTTGGCCTGCTCATACTTAACCTGTGGACCGAGCAACACGATATCCGCAGTGGCGATATTCTCTGCAAATTCAGCCACCGGGACCGCTTTGATAGTGACGTCGACACCTTTTTTCTGGGCGGCATCTTTCATCTTTTGCACCAGCATACTGGTGGACATTCCGGCGGCACAGCATAAAACGATGTTTTTCATAAGCAGTCTCGAGCAACATGTGTGGGTTGATAATTATCGCGAGCCAGCTGTAGCAACAACTGCTTTGCAACGATTGTGTGCAAGGCATCACAAAGAAAACCACTTTTTCTGAAACCGGTTACAAAAAGAGGCAAAACCCTACGATCTGGACCGGGGCCGTCGGCTTTTTGACTCGCTTATCACATGCGGGAATATATAATTACTGTCAATAAAGACATGTTATAAAAAACAGTATTGACAGCATTTTTTAAACCCGTATGTTAATACTTAACAGCGGAGAAATTGTAGTTTGCTGTTAACGTAGTAAGTGTTAGTAGAGCTTTATTGGGGGTTGCGATAAAGGCCACGAAGTATTTTTGTATGGGATAGTCGATGCTGAAAACACTATTTTTTCACTTCGACAATGCTTTCAGGCCACGTAGTTGATTTAACTAATCGCAAAAAGTCAGTTAAACGCGACGATGTAACGCCATGATTTAATAGTAAATTTTTCGATATCTGTTTTTCTGGTTATCGCAAGGGAAATAAGGCAACGCATCAAAGAGTATATGTCGCGAGGGGAAGTGTACTTGTTTAGGTCACCAGCCTTGAGTTCTATTATCAAGCGGGTGGAATGTGTTTAACGGTAAATAGAGGAAGGTTTTAGTTAGTATCAATATCCAATATTATCTGTGGTAAACGTGTACATTTTAAAGCAGTACCATCAGCAGTATTAAATCGTTAAGTTTATTAATGTTAAATCTGAAGTGTGTAGTAACTTAAAGCCCTGACTGCAATAGTCGGGGCTTTTGTTCATTGTAGATCAAGCGGTTATCCGGGATGCTCAGCCGCGATGGTTTAACATTTCACCACTCAGTGGGTATTAAAAAAATTAATGCTTGCTTAATGATTAGAAGTAGGTCTACTATAGCGGCATCGGTTTGGAACACAGACCTTATGCAAGCAGTTTTAGTAAAGCAGTTCTCAGTTCAAGCGTTATCCTCAGATACTCTTCTTCATGAGCCTCCTCCCTAAGTGCCCCATAAGTTAATTTCTGCAAAACAGGCCATCTTCGCTGCGTAAGCGGCTCAAAAAAATGAAAGGAAGTATCTATGTCTAACAAAATGACTGGTTTAGTTAAATGGTTTAACTCTGAGAAAGGCTTCGGCTTTATCACTCCTCAGGACGGTAGCAAGGACGTGTTTGTGCATTTCTCTGCTATCCAGAGTAACGATTATAAAACGTTAGACGAAGGTCAAAAGGTGGAGTTCTCCGTAGAGAATGGCGCCAAAGGCCCGTCTGCTGTTAACGTTGTCGCGCTGTAAACGCCGATAATTTCACGAACGCTTACGATAGCGATGAAGGCCAGAGCCTGAGCAGTTAAGTGCCAGTGAAGAAAAAACCCGCGAAAGCGGGTTTTTTTGTTTATGCTGACCCGTCCTGAATAGCATTGGACTTAGGGCATCTGGGCAGCGCGTCCCAGATAGCTGTCCCAGTCTTTCCACACGGGCTGTAATCCCTGCGCCATGAGTGCTTCAGCAACGGCTTCCGGGCGACGAGCGTCATGTGGGGAGAACTGTTCCAGTTCAGGATGGTTATCGGCATAACCACCGGGCTGGGTTTTTGAGAAGGCGCTGACATTGTTGATCGCCAGCGGGATCACATGGTCACGAAACCATGGCGATTCTCGGGTTGAAAGCGACAGCTCAATTTCTGGTGCCAGTAAACGAAACGCGCAAATGGTCTGGACCAACTGTCGCTCATCCATGATCGATGCTGGCTCAACGCCTCCGGTGCATGGGCGCAGGCGAGGGAAGGAGATGGAGTAGCGGCTCTGCCAGTAATGCTGCTGCATCCACAACAGATGTTCAGCTACCATATAGCAATCAACACGCCAGCTGTCGGACAAACCAATTAACGCGCCAAGACCGATTTTGTCGATCCCGGCGCGGCCCAGCCTGTCCGGCGTTTCCAGTCGCCAGAAGAAATCCTGCTTTTTCCCCTTCAGATGGTGGTGGGCGTAAATCGCTTCATGATAACTCTCCTGATACACCATCACGCCATCCAGCCCCAGTGTCTTCAGCTCCGCATATTCAGCTTCTGACAACGGCTGTACCTCCATCTGTAATGAGGCAAACTGGCGGCGAATAGCGGGTAAATGGTGACGAAAATAATCCATCCCCACTTTTGCCTGATGTTCACCGGTGACCAGCAGCAGATGCTCAAAACCCAGATCACGGATAGCCGCACACTCCCGTTGTATCTCATCTTCGTCCAGCGTTTTGCGTTTGATACGGTTGCTCATCGAAAAACCGCAGTAGGTGCAGTCGTTGGCGCAAAGATTAGAAAGATAGAGCGGGACGTAAAAACTAACGGTGTTGCCGAAACGCTGACGGGTGAGCTTCTGCGCCCGCTGCGCCAGCGGCTCCAGATAATCGGCAGCGGCGGGGGAAAGCAGTGCCATCAAATCATCGCGGCTAAGCTGTGAAGCGTTGAGGGCGCGCTCCACGTCAGCGGCGGTTTTACCGTTGATGCGCAGGCGGATGTCGTCCCAGTCCAACTGTCGCCAGCGGTCGCTGAACGTTTTCATGAGAAAGCCTCCAGGAATCCGGTTAATGGGCTGGTGGCGCTTGCCTGTGAACTTTTGCTTCCGGGTACCGCCTGGCGAGCCAGCAAGCCTGCTTCAACCGCCAGACGGAACGCTGTCGCCATCATCACTGGGTCATCCGCCACGGCGATCGCCGTATTGACCAGCACCGCGTCGGCGCCTATTTCCAGCGCCTGAGTGGCGTGGCTGGGGACGCCGATGCCCGCATCAACCACTACCGGCACGGTCGCCTGTTGGATAATAATCTCCAGCATCGCTTTGGTTTCCAGCCCCTGATTAGAACCGATGGGTGCGCCGAGCGGCATTACCGCCGAACAGCCAACCTCTTCCAGCCGTTTGCACAGCACCGGATCTGCGCCACAGTAAGGCAGTACCACGAAGCCCTGTTTCACCAGTGCTTCTGCGGCTTTCAACGTTTCGATCGGGTCCGGCAATAGCCAGCGGGCGTCCGGGTGGATTTCTAATTTCAGCCAGTGGGTGCCCAGCGCTTCGCGCGCCAGTTGGGCGGCAAAAATCGCCTCTTCAGCGGTTTTCGCCCCGGATGTATTGGGCAGCAGCGTAACGCCCGCTTCAATGAGCGGCGCCAGGATAGCGTCGTTGTGCTGACGTAAATCCACGCGCTTCATTGCCAGCGTCACCAGTTGGCTGCCGGAGGCGCGAATCGCCTCGACCATTAGCTGCGATGACGCAAATTTTCCGGTACCGGTGAACAGATGTGAATCAAACGTTTTGTCGGCAATACGTAACATATCAACCCCCTGCAATAACCTGAAAAAGCAGGATCTGGTCGCCTTCCTGCACGATTTGCTGCTCCCACTGCTCGCGCGGCAGGATCTGCTGATTGAGCGCCAGCGCCGCGCCCGGTTTAAGCTGATTAAGCGTAGCGAGCAGGCTGCTGACGGTTTGTCCTTCGGCGCACTGCATCGGCTCATCATTGAACTGAATCTGCATGTTGCCCTCCGCATACCGGGCAGCAGCTGGCACGTCGTAGCGCGAGGCTGCGCCACTGGCTGGTTTTACCGTCAAACAAGCGTAGCTCTCCGCTGGGCATCTCAATACCGCTGAGTAATTTAATCGCTTCCAGCGCCTGCAAGGTGCCCATCACGCCAACAACCGGTCCGACGATACCGGCGGTACGGCAGTTGCGTTCAGGCTCTACATCATCTGGCCACAGGCAGCGATAACAGCCTTGTTCCCACGGTGGCGTGAGCACCATCAGTTGGCCGCCAAAGCCGACGGCGCTGGCGGTGATGAGCGGTGTGTTGAGCGTTACGCAGGCGGCATTAATTTCCTGGCGCGTGGCCATGTTATCGGTACAGTCGAGCACCACATCGGCACGTGCTACCGCATGCCGGAGCGCATCGCCTTTCAGTCGCTGCTGGAGCGATACCAGTTCGATATCCGGGTTGAGCCGCGTCAGGCGCTGCTGGGCAACCTGAGATTTTGAACGCGCGATATCATCAGTGGTAAACAGGATCTGGCGCTGCAGATTGCTCAGATGAATATCGTCATCGTCTACCAGCGTCAGTTTGCCGATGCCTGCTCCCGCCAGATACAGCGCGGCAGGCGAACCTAACCCGCCTAAACCGATAATCAGCACATGGCTATCGAGCAGCTTTTGTTGGCCTTCAATGGCGATATCGCCGAGCAGGATCTGGCGGCTGTAGCGCATAAAGTCGCGGTCATTCATCGCCCACTCCCGCGATATCCAGTAGCTGGCCCGTGGCTTCACGCCAGTCAGCCGCCTGAGTAATCGCGCTGACCACGGCAATGCTCCCGACACCGGTCGCCAGCACTGCCGGGGCACGCTCAAGGCTGATACCGCCAATGGCGACGGTCGGGTAATCCGCCAGTCGTTCAATATGACTTGCCAACTGTGTCAGCCCCTGCGGGGCGGAAGGCATCTGCTTGGTTTGCGTGGGGAAGACATGACCCAGCGCGATATAAGAAGGTTTAGCGGCGAGCGCGACGTCTATCTCCATATCATCGTGAGTGGACACCCCCAGGCGTAGTCCCGCCGTTTGAATCGCTTTCAGGTCAGTGGTTTCAAGATCTTCCTGGCCCAGATGCACACCGTAAGCGCGGTGCTTAATTGCCAGACGCCAGTAATCGTTGATGAACAGCCGGGCGTCATAGCGACGCCCCAGCTCAATGGCGGCCATGACGTCGGCTTCGACCTCTTCATCACGCTTATCTTTAATGCGCAGTTGGATCGTGCGCACGCCTGCCTGCAGCAGGCGTTCAATCCATTGCACGCTGTCCACCACTGGGTAAAGCCCGAGGCGGAACGGCACGGTTGGGAAATCAGGCTGGTACATTACGCCTCCTCTTTTTTGAGGTAGATTTCGCCGCCTTTGGCACGGAAGTTTTCCGACATATCCGCCATGCCGACTTCAATCGTTTGTGCCGCAGCGTAGTCGCGAACCTCCTGGCTGATTTTCATCGAGCAGAACTTCGGTCCGCACATGGAGCAGAAGTGGGCAACCTTGCCGGACTCCTGTGGCAGGGTTTCATCGTGGTAGGCGCGGGCTGTGAACGGGTCGAGCGCGAGGTTAAACTGGTCTTCCCAGCGGAATTCGAAGCGCGCTTTCGACATCGCGTTATCGCGGATCTGCGCGCCCGGATGGCCTTTCGCTAAGTCAGCGGCGTGGGCGGCAATCTTGTAGGTAATCAGCCCTTGCTTCACATCTTCTTTGTTCGGCAGGCCGAGGTGCTCTTTCGGTGTGACGTAGCATAGCATCGCGCAGCCAAACCAGCCGATCATCGCCGCACCGATCCCGGAAGTGAAGTGGTCATAGCCCGGCGCGATGTCAGTGGTCAATGGCCCTAAGGTGTAGAACGGTGCTTCGTGGCAGCTCTCCAACTCTTCGGTCATGTTGCGCTGGATCATATGCATGGGTACATGACCCGGGCCTTCAATCATCACCTGCACGTCGTATTCCCAGGCGATTTTGGTCAGCTCGCCCAGCGTATGCAGTTCGGAGAACTGCGCTTCGTCGTTCGCATCCTGAATTGAACCCGGGCGCAGGCCGTCACCCAGCGACAAGGAGACGTCGTAGGCGGCGCAGATTTCGCAAATCTCGCGGAAATGTTCGAACAGGAAGTTCTCTTTGTGATGAGAAAGGCACCATTTCGCCATAATTGAACCGCCGCGTGAGACAATGCCGGTCAGGCGTTTGGCGGTCATTGGCACGTAGCGCAGCAGCACGCCCGCGTGAATGGTGAAGTAGTCGACGCCCTGTTCAGCCTGCTCCAGCAGCGTGTCGCGGAAGGCTTCCCAGGTGAGATCTTCGGCGATCCCGTTGACCTTCTCGAGCGCCTGGTAGATCGGTACAGTACCGATCGGTACCGGACTGTTACGCAAAATCCACTCACGGGTTTCGTGGATATAGCGGCCGGTGGAGAGATCCATCACTGTGTCTGCGCCCCAGCGCGTTGACCACACCAGTTTTTCTACCTCTTCTTCGATAGAGGAGGTGACGGCAGAGTTGCCGATGTTCGCGTTAACCTTTACCAGGAAGTTACGACCGATGATCATCGGCTCGGATTCCGGGTGGTTGATATTGGCAGGAATAATCGCGCGGCCCGCGGCGACTTCATCACGCACGAATTCCGGCGTAATGTTTTCCGGCAGGCGCGCGCCAAAGCTCATCCCCGGATGCTGGTGGCGCAGCACTTCACTACGAATGCGCTCGCGGCCCATGTTTTCGCGGATGGCGATAAATTCCATCTCCGGGGTGACTATCCCCTGGCGCGCGTAATGCAGTTGGGTGACTCGCTTACCGGCTTTGGCGCGCTTTGGCGTCAGCAGGCCAGTGAAACGTAGCTCGTCCAGACCATCATCGGCCAGACGTTCTTTGGTATAAGCGGAACTACGGACGTCTAATTCTTCGCTATCGTTACGCGCGACAATCCACGGCTGGCGCAGTTTTGCCAGACCCTGCTGGACGTTTATCGCCACGTCAGGATCGCCATACGGCCCGGAGGTGTCGTACACCGGCACGGCTTCGTTCTCTTCGAACTGCGGGTTGTCTTTGCTACCGCCAATCAGCGTCGGGCTGAGCTGAATTTCGCGCATCGGAATGCGGATATCCGGCTGCGAACCAGTGATATAAATGCGTTTTGAGTTTGGAAAGGCGGTCCCTTCCAGGGTATCGATAAAATGTTGGGCTTGAGCGCGCTGTTCGCGGCGTGAAGGTTTAGTAGTGGCAGACATAGCTCATTCCAGATAAAAGTAAGGATATGGCTTGTCAGACGACGGATGAAGCAAGAGAGAAGCTCGCCCGGAGGCGATGCTATTGCAGATTGACTCTTGTTCCCTTCGCAGGTTTTAACCTGATCAGGTTCCGCGGATCCCGAATTAACGGTCTCAGCCTTTTCCACTCATGCTGTTGTGGAAAATAAGCACTCCGACAAGAAGTAACCTCAGTAAAGAGGTAATGAATGTAAGCTACGCGTTAATGCCGCAAATCTCAAGCATGACGTTTGAGAGTACTACTCTCGTGCATCGCGTCAAATACCAACATGATCAGCTTATCTTCCAGCACGAAACGGGCTTCCAGCGCCTCGCCGAGATCTGATAAAACCTGTTGGAATTCAAGGAAGTTATCATGATCAATCGCCGTTTCCAGACTGGTATCATAGTAGTTCATGATCAGCTGCGTATTGGCTTCCAGCAGCGGCCAAATTTTTGTGGCTTTTAAAAGCTGCCCGTTCCCTTCCAATTTATGGAGAATACGTTCATAAATACTGAAGTGTCCGGTGGAGAGGTAATCGACCAGGCTCTGACAAAAATCATCCAGCGCTTTTTCATTGAGTCGCATGTACGATTCTTTGCCAGGCTTAATGCCAACCAGATTGTAGTAAGCCACGAGCAGGTGCTTACGTACATGTAGCCAGCGATCAACCAGTTTATTACTTCCTCCGACGTGCTCCGTCAGGCTTTCCAGCTGGTTTAGCATGATTGACTCCGCAAGATGGTGTTAAGGAACTGCTCACCCGTAAATGTAAAAATAATGTAAACAACATGCCTGTGAAGCAAAGGTTGCGCAAGAGATATGGATCGTATAATTGAAAAATTTGATAGCGGCTGGTGGATTGTCAGTCATGAGCAAAAGTTATGGTTGCCTCATGGCGAACTGCCTTACGGCGACGCAGCCCGTTTTGATCTGACCGGGCAGCGCGCCATACCAATAGGCGAATGGGAAGGGGAAACAGTCTGGCTGGTGCAGCAGCAGCGTCGACACGATATGGGGTCGGTACGCCAGATCATTGACCAGGATGTTGGCTTGTTTCAACTGGCCGGACGCGGCGTACAGCTGGCCGAGTTTTACCGTTCGCATAAATTCTGCGGTTACTGTGGTCATCCCATGCACCCGAGTAAAACGGAATGGGCGATGCTGTGTAGCCACTGTCGCGAACGCTACTACCCGCAAATTGCCCCCTGCATTATCGTCGCCATTCGCCGTGATGACTCTATCCTGCTCGCCCAGCATGTTCGCCATCGTAACGGCGTGCATACCGTGCTGGCAGGTTTTGTTGAAGTGGGCGAGACCCTGGAACAGGCGGTGGCGCGTGAAGTCATGGAAGAGAGCGGCATTAAGGTGAAAAATCTGCGCTACGTCACTTCTCAGCCATGGCCGTTCCCGCAGTCTTTGATGACCGCATTTATGGCGGAGTATGATAGCGGCGAAATTGTTATTGACCCGAAAGAGCTGCTGGAAGCGAACTGGTATCGCTATGACGACTTACCGCTTTTACCCCCGCCAGGCACCGTCGCGCGTCGATTGATTGAAGACACTGTGGCAATGTGTCGGGCTGAGTACGAGTAAAGAACGAGTGGTGATACACTGATGGACTGACGCAATAAGGAACTGCAAAAATGACCGAACTGAAGAACGATCGTTATCTGCGTGCGCTGCTGCGCCAGCCCGTTGATGTCACTCCGGTATGGATGATGCGCCAGGCAGGCCGCTATCTGCCGGAATATAAAGCCACGCGCGCCGAGGCGGGCGATTTTATGGCGCTGTGCAAAAATGCCGAGCTGGCCTGCGAAGTCACGCTGCAGCCGCTACGTCGCTATAAACTTGATGCCGCGATCCTCTTCTCGGATATCCTGACGATTCCTGATGCGATGGGACTTGGGCTGTACTTTGAAGCCGGAGAAGGCCCACGCTTCACCTCGCCGATCGCCAGCAAGGCTGATGTCGACAAACTGCCGATCCCGGACCCGGAAGATGGCTTGGGTTACGTAATGAATGCGGTGCGCACTATTCGCCGTGAACTGAAAGGCGAAGTACCGCTGATCGGCTTCTCCGGTAGTCCGTGGACGCTGGCGACCTATATGGTCGAAGGCGGCAGCAGCAAGGCCTTCACCGTGATTAAAAAGATGATGTACGCCGATCCAAAAGCGCTGCATCTGCTGCTTGATAAGCTGGCGAAGAGCGTCACCCTGTACCTGAACGCGCAGATCAAAGCGGGCGCGCAGTCGGTGATGATTTTCGATACCTGGGGCGGCGTGCTGACCGGTCGCGACTATCAGCAGTTCTCCCTGTACTACATGCACAAAATCGTCGATGGCCTGCTGCGTGAGAACGAAGGTCGTCGCGTACCGGTGACGCTGTTCACCAAAGGTGGCGGTCAGTGGCTGGAAGCGATGGCGGAAACCGGCTGTGATGCGTTAGGTCTCGACTGGACTACCGATATTGCCGATGCGCGTCGTCGTGTTGGTCATAAAGTGGCGCTACAGGGCAATATGGATCCGTCCATGCTGTATGCGCCGCCAGCCCGCATCGAAGAAGAGGTTGCGACGATTCTGGCCGGATTCGGTCACGGTGAAGGTCATGTCTTTAACCTGGGCCACGGCATTCATCAGGACGTGCCGCCGGAACATGCTGGGGTGTTTGTGGAGGCGGTGCATCGCCTGTCCGAACAATACCACCGCTAAGGAGTTATTATGGATCTCGCGTCGCTGCGCGCGCAGCAGCTTGAACTGGCCTCTTCGGTGATCCGCGAGGATCGCCTGAAGAACGATCCGCCGGATCTGATCGGCGGGGCGGATGTTGGGTTTGAGCAGGGCGGCGAAGTGACGCGAGCCGCGATGGTATTACTGAAATACCCCTCGCTGGAACTGGTTGAATACAAGGTGGCGCGAATCGCCACCACTATGCCCTACATTCCTGGCTTTCTCTCCTTTCGCGAAACCCCCGCGCTGATGGCCGCCTGGCAGTTGCTCTCGTACAAGCCCGATCTGCTATTTGTTGACGGTCATGGTATCTCTCATCCGCGCCGTCTGGGTGTGGCCAGCCATTTTGGCCTGCTGGTGGATGTCCCGACGATCGGCGTGGCGAAAAAGCGGCTGTGCGGCAAGTTTGAGCCGCTTGCCGCCGAACCCGGAGCATTAGCCCCGTTGCTGGATAAAGGCGAACAGCTGGCATGGGTCTGGCGCAGCAAAGCACGCTGTAATCCGCTGTTTATCTCTACGGGGCACCGCGTGAGTATGGACAGCGCGCTGGCGTGGGTGCAACGCTGTATGAACGGCTATCGTCTGCCGGAACCAACACGCTGGGCAGATGCGGTGGCATCCGAACGCCCGGCTTTTACGCGGCTTGCAGCAAAAACGCCCCATATCGGGTAAACTGCCGCTAATTTCCGTATTTGAGAACTCATCATGTTACAAAATCCGATTCACCTGCGTCTGGAGAAGCTGGAAAGCTGGCAGCACGTCACATTTATGGCCTGCCTGTGCGAACGCATGTACCCAAACTACGCCATGTTCTGCAAGCAAACTGAATTTGGCGATGGACAGATTTACCGCCGAATTCTGGATCTGATTTGGGAAGCGCTGACGGTTAAAGACGCGAAAATCAATTTCGATAGCCAACTGGAAAAGTTTGAAGAGGCCATTCCTTCTGCAGATGATTACGATCTGTACGGCGTTTATCCGGCGATTGATGCGTGTGTGGCATTAAGCGAACTGATGCATTCGCGTCTTAGCGGTGAAACGCTGGAGCATGCCATTGAAGTTAGTAAGGCTTCGATTACGACGGTTGCGATGCTGGAAATGACCCAGGCTGGTCGCGAAATGACCGATGAAGAGCTCAAAGAGAACCCGGCTGTTGAACAAGAATGGGATATTCAGTGGGAAATTTTCCGACTTTTAGCCGACTGTGAAGAACGCGATATTGAGCTGATAAAAGGGCTTCGTGCAGACCTGCGCGAGGCTGGTGAGAGCAATATTGGTATAAATTTTCAGCAATGACACCACAAAACGTGATTTAACGCCTGATTTGTCGTGCCTGAAGGCTTCCCATCCGCCCCCGGTCTGGTCTACATTTGGGGGGCGAAAAAAAGTGGCTATCGGTGCGTGTATGCAGGAGAGTGCTTTTCTGGCATTTCCGTCGCACTCGATGCTTAGCAAGCGATAAACACATTGTAAGGATAACTTATGAACAAGACTCAACTGATTGATGTAATTGCAGACAAAGCAGAACTGTCTAAAACACAGGCTAAAGCTGCTCTGGAATCCACTCTGGCTGCTATTACTGAGTCTCTGAAAGAAGGCGATGCTGTACAACTGGTTGGTTTCGGTACCTTCAAAGTGAACCACCGTGCTGAGCGCACTGGCCGCAACCCGCAGACCGGTAAAGAAATCAAAATTGCCGCAGCTAACGTACCGGCATTTGTTTCTGGTAAAGCACTGAAAGACGCGGTTAAGTAATTCGCGTGGCAGTGAACAGTTTTATCGAAGGGGCGGTTTCGCCCCTTTTGTCCATCTGGCGTCATTCGCTGTGGCTTTCAGGTGTTCTGTTGCTGTCTGCCTGCAGTCGCCATTCTGAACTTCCTCCGTTCACAGCCAGCGGCTATGTTGGCGATCAGGGGGCAGTACGCATTTGGCGTAAAGATTCCAGCGACGATGTTCACTTGCTCTCGGTATTTAGTCCGTGGCGTAAAGGCGACACCACCACCAGTGAATACCGCTGGCAGGGTGACTCGCTCTCTCTGATAGAACTCAACGTGTACAGTAAACCGCCGGAACATGTTCGTATACGCTTTGATGACCGGGGTGAACTGAGTTTCATGCAGCGTGAGGTCGACGGTCTTAAGCAGCAGCTTTCCAGCGATCAAATCGCGCTTTACCGCTACCGTGCCGATCAAATCCGCCAGACCAGCGATGCGTTGCGTCAGGGACGGGTGATATTGCGTCAGGGACGCTGGCATGCGAATAACACGGTCACAACCTGTGAAGGTGAGACGCTGAAGCCCGATCTTGAATCGTGGGCGATAAACCATATTGAGCGCCGCCAGAGCCATTCATCCGTAGAGGTGAGCGTGGCATGGCTGGAAGCGCCCGAAGGATCGCAGCTCCTGCTGGTCGCCAACGAAGACTTCTGTCACTGGCAACCGAAAGAGAAAACCTTCTGATAATCTGCCATCAGGCAATACTGTTACCAGTGGCCCATCCCCATATGGCCGCCGCCGCGATGGTAACCACCACCGCCGCATCCGCCGTAACCCATTCCCGCTCCGCGAGGTACGCCTGCCTGCGCCATTGCGACATCGCGTTTAACGCGTTGCTCGTCAAGGGACTGATTCAACGCCTCCATCTCTTTTGCCACGGCATTAATTTTTGCCGTGTCCGGCGAACTGGCTGTTAGCAACGCGTTGTACTCATAACGTTTGGAGGTCAGCTGTTGGCGCAATGCGCTAGTTTGTGAGTAGTAATCATCATAAATTTTCTGCGCGGTAGCCTGCTGCTCAGCGGTCATTGGCGTACCGCCCCGTTGCTGCATTCCGTCACCATATCCCCAGTGATTCTGCGCCAGCGCCGGGGTCGAGCCCAGTGCGATAAGAGAGAGTGCAATCAGCGCCAGTTTGTTGTTCCGTTTCATGGTTCGTTCTCCTGTTGGTTAGCTTACATGCCTGTTTGCATCTTCCGTGCCAAAGCGGCAATCCCAGCTCTGCGGGCGCTGTACTCGTCGTCTCTGTAGAGAAGCGAGTAAAAATGACTCGCCAGAACGCGCTAACGGGTCATTTTTACCCGCTACTTGCAGCTGTTTGTGTCTGAGGGCAGGGTTCTTAAGGAGAAAAAATGGCATGATTTCTGCTGTATACCGGCAACGATGAAAGGAACAGGTGGGTAAAGGGAGAGCGTATGCGTCTTTATAAGGACACGGCGGCCAGGTGGGCGAGCCGACTCTTGCTGGCGTCGATCCTGATTTTGGTCGGCTGGTTTTCGATTATGACCATTCGGGACTATGGGCGGGAAAGCGGCGCCGCACGACAAACGTTACTGGAAAAAGGCAGCGTGCTGATCCGCGCTCTGGAGTCTGGTACGCGCGTAGGCATGGGAATGCGTATGCATCATGCTCAACAGCAGACGCTCCTGGAGGAAATGGCCGTACAACCCGGTGTGCTTTGGTTTGCCGTTGTTGATGAGCATGGCGTCATTATGACTCACAGCAATTCCTCAATGGTCGGCAAAACGCTCTATTCACCGGATGTCCTGCAACAGCTTAGTCCCGGGGAACAAGAAAGCTGGCGAAATATTGACATTCCAGCGAGGGACGGCGAAAAAACGCCGGCCCTGGAAATTTATCGCCAGTTTCAGCCGATGTATGGTCCTGGACGCCATGGCATGGCGCGCTGCGCCAGCAATGACGGAAAGCTTATCACGCCTGCGCAAACCATATTTATCGCCTTTGATGCCAGCGATCTGGCCGCGACTCAGGCAAGAGAGTGGCGTAACACTCTGATAGTCCTCTTTGCGCTGGCGGCTGTGCTGCTGGCCACCGTGCTGACGTTCTTCTGGTATCAGCGCTATCAGCGCTCGTACAAAGAGCTGCAGGACGCGATGAAGCGTAAAGAAAAACTGATGGCGCTTGGGCATCTGGCGGCTGGGGTCGCGCATGAGATTCGTAACCCGCTTTCATCCATCAAAGGCTTAGCAAAGTATTTTGCCGAACGAACACCGGCAGGAGGCGAGTCGCACGAACTGGCTCAGGTGATGGCGAAAGAGGCGGATCGTTTAAATCGGGTAGTGAGCGAGCTGCTGGAGCTGGTGAAACCTGCGCATCTGACGTTGCAACAGGTGGATCTTAATGAGGTCATCACCCACTCATTACACCTGGTGAGTCAGGATGCGGCAAGCCGGGAAATCCAGCTACAGTTTTCGGCCAGTTCCACGTTGCCCGCGATTCAGGCCGATCCTGACCGACTGACTCAGGTTTTGTTGAACCTGTATCTGAACGCCATTCATGCGATTGGGCATCAGGGCACGATTACGGTTGAAGCGAGTGAAAGCAGCGCCGATCGCGTTAAAATCGTGGTGACCGATAGCGGGAAAGGGATTGCAGCGGAACAACTGGAGGCCATTTTTACGCCTTACTTCACGACTAAAGCTGACGGAACCGGTCTCGGGCTGGCGGTTGTGCAGAACATAGTCGAACAACACGGTGGTACCATTCAGGTGGCAAGCGTTGAGGGCAAAGGCGCGACCTTTACCCTTTGGCTGCCGACCAAAGCGAAACAACAGGATCAACAAGGATGACGCGCGGAAAAATCAATATTCTGGTGGTCGATGACGATATCAGCCACTGCACCATTTTACAGGCGTTGCTGCGCGGCTGGGGTTATGAGGTCGCGCTGGCCTATAGCGGGCGAGCGGCGCTGGAACAGGTGCGCGAACGCGTATTTGATTTAGTGCTGTGTGATGTGCGCATGGCGGAGATGGACGGCATCGCAACGCTGAAAGAGATTAAAACGCTGAATCCAGCGATTCCAGTGTTAATCATGACGGCGTTCTCCAGCGTGGAGACTGCCGTTGAGGCGCTAAAAACCGGGGCGCTGGACTACTTAATCAAGCCGCTGGATTTTGACCGTCTGCAGGAGACGCTGGAAAAGGCGCTGGCGCATACCCGGGAAACGGGCGCTGAACTGCCATCGGCGTCGGCGGTACAGTTTGGCATGATTGGCCGCAGTCCGGCGATGCAGCAGTTGCTCAACGAAATTGCGATGGTTGCTCCTTCGGATGCAACGGTGCTTATTCACGGAGACTCCGGCACGGGGAAAGAGCTGGTGGCCCGGGCGCTACATGCCAGCAGCGCCCGCTGCGATAAGCCGCTGGTGACGCTCAACTGCGCGGCGCTTAATGAATCGCTGCTGGAGTCCGAACTTTTTGGCCACGAGAAAGGCGCGTTTACCGGGGCGGATAAACGCCGGGAAGGGCGTTTTGTCGAAGCCGATGGCGGCACGTTATTTCTTGATGAAATTGGCGATATCTCACCGCTGATGCAGGTGCGTCTGCTGCGGGCTATCCAGGAGCGCGAAGTGCAGCGGGTTGGCAGCAACCAGACTATTGCGGTTGATGTCCGGCTGATCGCCGCCACGCATCGTAATCTGGCCGAGGAGGTCAGCGCCGGGCGCTTTCGCCAGGATCTCTACTATCGCCTGAACGTCGTCACCATTGAAATGCCAGCACTGTGTCAGCGTCGGGAAGATATTCCGCTGCTGGCCGAACATTTTCTCCAGCGTTTTGCCGCGCGTAACCGAAAAGCGGTGAAAGGCTTTACTCCGCAGGCGATGGATCTGCTGATCCACTATGACTGGCCGGGCAATATTCGTGAGCTGGAAAATGCGATTGAGCGTTCAGTGGTGCTGTTAACGGGGGAATATATTTCCGAACGCGAGTTGCCGTTGGCGATTGCCGCAACGCCAATAAAAACGGAATTCAGTGGCGAGATCCAACCGCTGGTGGATGTTGAAAAAGAGGTGATTCTGGCGGCGCTGGAAAAAACGGGCGGCAACAAAACCGAAGCCGCCCGTCAGTTAGGTATTACGCGCAAAACGCTGCTGGCTAAGCTCAGCCGTTAGTTTTGCTCACGCTCGATGGCGCGCCAGCCGATGTCGTTACGGCTGAAGCTGCCGTCCCAGCGGATGTCGGTCATCAGGGCGTAAGCGCGTTGCTGCGCTTCAGCCACAGTATGACCCAGGGCGGTGGCGCACAGCACACGGCCGCCGCTGGTCAGCACTCGGTCGTCGTCAGCGAGTTTGGTGCCAGCGTGGAAGACCTTACCCTCCGTTGAAGATTCCAGCGGCAGGCCGTGGATCTCATCGCCGGTGTTGTAGTTGCCCGGATAACCTCCGGCGGCAATGACCACACCCAGCGAGGCGCGTTCATCCCACTCAGAGGTTTTCTCATCCAGCTTGCCGTCGCAGGCGGCCAGGCAAAGATCCACCAGGTCCGACTTCATGCGCAGCATGATCGGCTGGGTTTCCGGATCGCCGAAGCGGCAGTTGAACTCGATAACCTTCGGGTTGCCTTGCTTGTCGATCATCAGACCCGCGTACAGGAAACCGGTATAGGTGTTACCTTCCGCCGCCATGCCTTTCACGGTTGGCCAAATGATGCGTTCCATGGTGCGCTGGTGGACTTCATCGGTCACCACCGGGGCCGGTGAGTATGCGCCCATGCCGCCAGTGTTCGGGCCGGTATCGCCGTTACCTACGCGCTTGTGGTCCTGGCTGGTGGCCATCGGCAGCACGTGCTCGCCGTCGACCATCACGATAAAACTCGCCTCTTCGCCGTCGAGGAACTCTTCGATAACGATACGATGTCCTGCATCGCCAAAAGCGTTACCCGCCAGCATGTCGTGAACGGCGGCTTCGGCCTCGATCAGCGTCATCGCCACGATAACGCCTTTACCGGCAGCCAGACCGTCAGCTTTGATGACGATCGGCGCGCCTTTCTCACGCAGATAGGCCAGCGCAGGCTCAATCTCGGTGAAATTCTGATATTCCGCGGTCGGGATGTTATGACGCGCGAGGAAGTCTTTGGTGAAGGCTTTGGAGCCTTCCAGTTGTGCAGCACCTTCGGTTGGGCCGAAAATTTTCAGGCCTGCGGCGCGGAAGGCATCGACCACGCCAATCACCAGCGGCGCTTCCGGACCAACGATGGTCAGATCGATCTTCTCGTTCTGGGCAAAGCTCAGCAGTGCCGGAATATCGGTTACCGCGATTGCCACGTTTTGCAGCGCGGGTTCCAGTGCGGTGCCTGCGTTACCCGGTGCAACAAAAACGGTATCGACCAGCGGCGACTGCGCCGCTTTCCAGGCCAGCGCGTGCTCGCGCCCGCCGTTGCCAATCACTAATACTTTCATCGTCTGCTCCGTGGATTAATGGCGGAAGTGGCGCATGTCGGTAAAGATCATCGCGATACCGTGTTCATCGGCAGCGGCAATGACTTCATCATCACGGATAGAACCACCAGGCTGGATAACGCAGCTCACGCCAACGGCGGCGGCGGCATCAATACCATCGCGGAACGGGAAGAACGCGTCGGAAGCCATCGCAGAGCCTTTCACTTCCAGACCTTCGTCTGCCGCTTTAATGCCCGCGATTTTCGCCGAGTACACGCGGCTCATCTGGCCTGCGCCTATGCCGATAGTCATGTTCTCTTTGGCGTAAACAATGGCGTTGGATTTCACGAACTTGGCGACCTTCCAGCAGAACAGCGCATCGCGCAGCTCTTGTTCGGTCGGCTGACGTTTGGACACTACGCGCAGTTCGCCTTCGCTCACCATACCCAGATCCCTGTCCTGAACCAGCAGACCGCCGTTAACGCGTTTGAAGTCCAGACCCGGCACACGTTGTGCCCACTGGCCGCAGGTCAGAACGCGAACGTTCTGTTTCGCGGCGGTGATCTTCAGCGCTTCTTCGGTAGCCGATGGGGCGATGATCACTTCCACGAACTGGCGGGAGATGATGGCCTGCGCGGTTTCGGCATCCAGCTCGCGGTTAAAGGCGATGATGCCGCCGAATGCGGAGGTCGGGTCGGTTTTATAGGCGCGGTCGTAAGCGTCGAGAATAGAAGTGCTTACCGCCACGCCGCACGGGTTAGCGTGCTTGACGATCACGCAGGCTGGCTCGTTGAACTCTTTCACGCACTCCAGCGCTGCGTCGGTATCAGCGATATTGTTGTAGGAAAGCGCTTTGCCCTGTACCTGCTGTGCGGTGGCAACGGACGCTTCTTTCACATTCTCTTCTATATAGAAGGCAGCCTGCTGGTGGCTGTTCTCACCGTAGCGCATATCCTGCTTCTTAATGAAGTTCAGGTTCAGCGTACGCGGGAAACGGCCAGCGGCCTCTTTGCTCTCACCGTGATAAGCCGGAACCATGCTGCCGAAGTAGTTGGCAATCATGCTGTCGTAGGCGGCGGTGTGTTCGAAGGCTTTAATCGCGAGATCGAAACGGGTGTCGAGGGTCAGAGAGCCTTCGTGAGCATCCATCTCTTTAATAATCGCGTCGTAGTCGCTGCTCTTCACAACGATAGCCACGTCTTTATGGTTCTTGGCGGCGGAACGTACCATAGTCGGGCCGCCGATATCGATGTTCTCTACCGCATCTTCCAGCGAGCAGCCAACGCGTGCGACGGTCTCGGCGAACGGATACAGGTTAACGACCACCATGTCGATAGGTGCGATACCGTGTTGTTCCATAATTCCGTCGTCCTGACCGCGACGACCAAGAATGCCGCCGTGGACTTTCGGATGCAGGGTCTTCACGCGTCCATCCATCATTTCCGGGAAGCCGGTGTAATCGGAAACTTCGGTCACTGGCAGACCTTTCTCCGCTAACAGGCGCGCAGTGCCACCCGTTGACAGCAGCTCCACACCGCGTGCGGAAAGTGCCTGAGCGAATTCGATGATACCGGCCTTGTCAGAAACACTGAGCAGAGCGCGGCGGACTGGACGACGTTGTTGCATGGTAAATCCCCTGGATTTGACTATTACAGAGAGCGTTAGGTGAATTCTTGGCTAAAAACTCAGCTAACGCCCCTTACGGGGCATCCTTGTTGTGCGGGGGCATTGTAACGAAAACGTTTGCGCAACGCTCGCGAATTTTTAATTTTCGATTTTGACCCCTTCTTATTTCTGTTGAAAGAGGCTGTTATAAAGAGAGGATCGCAGAAACGATCGTGTGGTTTGTGGATAACTCTGTGTGTAAATGGGTATAAGGCGGGGTTTTGCTGTGGAATGCAGCACTCAGTCATTTTTCTGTCATTTAAGGGTTGCGGGCCGCAGGAAACTCCCTATAATGCGCCTCCATCGACACGGCGGATGTGAATCACTTCACATAAACAGCCGGTTCGGTTGAAGAGAAAAACCTGAAAATGAGGGTTGACTCTGAAAGAGGAAAGCGTAATATACGCCACCTCGCGACAGAGCGCTAAAGCGCGTCGCAACTGCTCTTTAACAATTTATCAGACAATCTGTGTGGGCACTCGAAGATACGGATTCTTAACGTCGCAAGACGAAAAATGAATACCAAGTCTCTGAGTGAACATACGTAATTCATTACGAAGTTTAATTCACGAGCATCAAACTTAAATTGAAGAGTTTGATCATGGCTCAGATTGAACGCTGGCGGCAGGCCTAACACATGCAAGTCGAACGGTAGCACAGAGAGCTTGCTCTTGGGTGACGAGTGGCGGACGGGTGAGTAATGTCTGGGAAACTGCCCGATGGAGGGGGATAACTACTGGAAACGGTAGCTAATACCGCATAACGTCGCAAGACCAAAGAGGGGGACCTTCGGGCCTCTTGCCATCGGATGTGCCCAGATGGGATTAGCTAGTAGGTGGGGTAACGGCTCACCTAGGCGACGATCCCTAGCTGGTCTGAGAGGATGACCAGCCACACTGGAACTGAGACACGGTCCAGACTCCTACGGGAGGCAGCAGTGGGGAATATTGCACAATGGGCGCAAGCCTGATGCAGCCATGCCGCGTGTATGAAGAAGGCCTTCGGGTTGTAAAGTACTTTCAGCGAGGAGGAAGGCATTAAGGTTAATAACCTTGGTGATTGACGTTACTCGCAGAAGAAGCACCGGCTAACTCCGTGCCAGCAGCCGCGGTAATACGGAGGGTGCAAGCGTTAATCGGAATTACTGGGCGTAAAGCGCACGCAGGCGGTCTGTCAAGTCGGATGTGAAATCCCCGGGCTCAACCTGGGAACTGCATCCGAAACTGGCAGGCTAGAGTCTTGTAGAGGGGGGTAGAATTCCAGGTGTAGCGGTGAAATGCGTAGAGATCTGGAGGAATACCGGTGGCGAAGGCGGCCCCCTGGACAAAGACTGACGCTCAGGTGCGAAAGCGTGGGGAGCAAACAGGATTAGATACCCTGGTAGTCCACGCCGTAAACGATGTCGACTTGGAGGTTGTGCCCTTGAGGCGTGGCTTCCGGAGCTAACGCGTTAAGTCGACCGCCTGGGGAGTACGGCCGCAAGGTTAAAACTCAAATGAATTGACGGGGGCCCGCACAAGCGGTGGAGCATGTGGTTTAATTCGATGCAACGCGAAGAACCTTACCTACTCTTGACATCCAGAGAACTTAGCAGAGATGCTTTGGTGCCTTCGGGAACTCTGAGACAGGTGCTGCATGGCTGTCGTCAGCTCGTGTTGTGAAATGTTGGGTTAAGTCCCGCAACGAGCGCAACCCTTATCCTTTGTTGCCAGCGGTTAGGCCGGGAACTCAAAGGAGACTGCCAGTGATAAACTGGAGGAAGGTGGGGATGACGTCAAGTCATCATGGCCCTTACGAGTAGGGCTACACACGTGCTACAATGGCATATACAAAGAGAAGCGACCTCGCGAGAGCAAGCGGACCTCATAAAGTATGTCGTAGTCCGGATTGGAGTCTGCAACTCGACTCCATGAAGTCGGAATCGCTAGTAATCGTGGATCAGAATGCCACGGTGAATACGTTCCCGGGCCTTGTACACACCGCCCGTCACACCATGGGAGTGGGTTGCAAAAGAAGTAGGTAGCTTAACCTTCGGGAGGGCGCTTACCACTTTGTGATTCATGACTGGGGTGAAGTCGTAACAAGGTAACCGTAGGGGAACCTGCGGTTGGATCACCTCCTTACCTTAAAGAAGCGTTCTTTGTAGTGCTCACACAGATTGTCTGATGAATGATGAACTTCTAAATGTACTTTCGAGTGCATTAAGAAGTTTTGCTCTTTAAAAATCTGGATCAAGCTGAAAATTGAAACGACACACTGTGTCTGTTCTCCGTAATAAGAACAGATAAATGGTGTGTTCGAGTCTCTCAAATTTTTGCAGCACGATGATGAATCGAAAGAAACATCTTCGGGTTGTGAGGTTAAGCGACTAAGCGTACACGGTGGATGCCCTGGCAGTCAGAGGCGATGAAGGACGTGCTAATCTGCGATAAGCGTCGGTAAGGTGATATGAACCGTTATAACCGGCGATTTCCGAATGGGGAAACCCAGTGTGATCCGTCACACTATCATTACGTGAATACATAGCGTAATGAAGCGAACCGGGGGAACTGAAACATCTAAGTACCCCGAGGAAAAGAAATCAACCGAGATTCCCCCAGTAGCGGCGAGCGAACGGGGAGCAGCCCAGAGTCTGAATCAGCATGTGTGTTAGTGGAACGGTCTGGAAAGTCCGACGGTACAGGGTGATAGTCCCGTACACAAAAGTGCATATGTTGTGAACTCGAAGAGTAGGGCGGGACACGTGGTATCCTGTCTGAATATGGGGGGACCATCCTCCAAGGCTAAATACTCCTGACTGACCGATAGTGAACCAGTACCGTGAGGGAAAGGCGAAAAGAACCCCGGCGAGGGGAGTGAAAAAGAACCTGAAACCGTGTACGTACAAGCAGTGGGAGCCTCTTTATGGGGTGACTGCGTACCTTTTGTATAATGGGTCAGCGACTTATATTCTGTAGCAAGGTTAACCGAATAGGGGAGCCGAAGGGAAACCGAGTCTTAACTGGGCGTTAAGTTGCAGGGTATAGACCCGAAACCCGGTGATCTAGCCATGGGCAGGTTGAAGGTTGGGTAACACTAACTGGAGGACCGAACCGACTAATGTTGAAAAATTAGCGGATGACTTGTGGCTGGGGGTGAAAGGCCAATCAAACCGGGAGATAGCTGGTTCTCCCCGAAAGCTATTTAGGTAGCGCCTCGTGAATTCATCTTCGGGGGTAGAGCACTGTTTCGGCTAGGGGGTCATCCCGACTTACCAACCCGATGCAAACTGCGAATACCGAAGAATGTTATCACGGGAGACACACGGCGGGTGCTAACGTCCGTCGTGAAGAGGGAAACAACCCAGACCGCCAGCTAAGGTCCCAAAGTCATGGTTAAGTGGGAAACGATGTGGGAAGGCACAGACAGCCAGGATGTTGGCTTAGAAGCAGCCATCATTTAAAGAAAGCGTAATAGCTCACTGGTCGAGTCGGCCTGCGCGGAAGATGTAACGGGGCTAAACCATGCACCGAAGCTGCGGCAGCGACACTATGTGTTGTTGGGTAGGGGAGCGTTCTGTAAGCCGTTGAAGGTGTGTCGTGAGGCATGCTGGAGGTATCAGAAGTGCGAATGCTGACATAAGTAACGATAATGCGGGTGAAAAACCCGCACGCCGGAAGACCAAGGGTTCCTGTCCAACGTTAATCGGGGCAGGGTGAGTCGACCCCTAAGGCGAGGCCGAAAGGCGTAGTCGATGGGAAACAGGTTAATATTCCTGTACTTGGTGTTACTGCGAAGGGGGGACGGAGAAGGCTATGTTAGCCGGGCGACGGTTGTCCCGGTTTAAGCATGTAGGCGGAGGTTCCAGGTAAATCCGGTACCTTATTAACGCTGAGGTGTGATGACGAGGCACTACGGTGCTGAAGTAACAAATGCCCTGCTTCCAGGAAAAGCCTCTAAGCATCAGGTAACACGAAATCGTACCCCAAACCGACACAGGTGGTCAGGTAGAGAATACCAAGGCGCTTGAGAGAACTCGGGTGAAGGAACTAGGCAAAATGGTGCCGTAACTTCGGGAGAAGGCACGCTGATGGTAGGTGAAGTGACTTGCTCATGGAGCTGAAATCAGTCGAAGATACCAGCTGGCTGCAACTGTTTATTAAAAACACAGCACTGTGCAAACACGAAAGTGGACGTATACGGTGTGACGCCTGCCCGGTGCCGGAAGGTTAATTGATGGGGTTATCCGTAAGGAGAAGCTCTTGATCGAAGCCCCGGTAAACGGCGGCCGTAACTATAACGGTCCTAAGGTAGCGAAATTCCTTGTCGGGTAAGTTCCGACCTGCACGAATGGCGTAATGATGGCCAGGCTGTCTCCACCCGAGACTCAGTGAAATTGAACTCGCTGTGAAGATGCAGTGTACCCGCGGCAAGACGGAAAGACCCCGTGAACCTTTACTATAGCTTGACACTGAACACTGGTCCTTGATGTGTAGGATAGGTGGGAGGCTTTGAAGCGTGGACGCCAGTCTGCGTGGAGCCAACCTTGAAATACCACCCTTTAATGGCTGGTGTTCTAACGTAGACCCGTTACCCGGGTTGCGGACAGTGTCTGGTGGGTAGTTTGACTGGGGCGGTCTCCTCCTAAAGAGTAACGGAGGAGCACGAAGGTTAGCTAATCCTGGTCGGACATCAGGAGGTTAGTGCAAAGGCATAAGCTAGCTTGACTGCGAGAGTGACGGCTCGAGCAGGTGCGAAAGCAGGTCTTAGTGATCCGGTGGTTCTGAATGGAAGGGCCATCGCTCAACGGATAAAAGGTACTCCGGGGATAACAGGCTGATACCGCCCAAGAGTTCATATCGACGGCGGTGTTTGGCACCTCGATGTCGGCTCATCACATCCTGGGGCTGAAGTAGGTCCCAAGGGTATGGCTGTTCGCCATTTAAAGTGGTACGCGAGCTGGGTTTAGAACGTCGTGAGACAGTTCGGTCCCTATCTGCCGTGGGCGCTGGAGAATTGAGGGGGGCTGCTCCTAGTACGAGAGGACCGGAGTGGACGCATCACTGGTGTTCGGGTTGTCATGCCAATGGCATTGCCCGGTAGCTAAATGCGGAAGAGATAAGTGCTGAAAGCATCTAAGCACGAAACTTGCCCCGAGATGAGTTCTCCCTGAGACTTTAAGTCTCCTGAAGGAACGTTAAAGACTATGACGTTGATAGGTCGGGTGTGTAAGTGTAGCGATACATTGAGCTAACCGATACTAATGAACCGTGAGGCTTAACCTTACAACGCCGAAGATGTTTTGGCGGATTTGAGAAGATTTTCAGCCTGATACAGATTACATCGACATGCCCAAGAGGTGTGTTGATAAACAGAATTTGCCTGGCGGCTGTAGCGCGGTGGTCCCACCTGACCCCATGCCGAACTCAGAAGTGAAACGCCGTAGCGCCGATGGTAGTGTGGGGTCTCCCCATGCGAGAGTAGGGAACTGCCAGGCATCAAACAAGTGAAGAAGCCCATCCTGACGGATGGGCTTTTTTGCGTCTGTACGGAGTGAAAACCGCCGGATGCGGCGCAAACGCCTTATCCGGCCTGTAAAAGCTTGTCCTGCTACCCACGCTCGAGGTTGAGTAACGGGTACGGCCGTCCGAGATCGTCCACTTCTGTACGTCCCGTCACGTTAAATCCCATCTTCTTATAGAATCCAACTGCCTGCACATTCTGTTCGTTAACGTTGGTTGTTAGCGTTGAACTCATTGATAAAGCATGTTCAATCAGCAACTTACCCACACCACTCCCACGCACATCCGGATCGACAAACAACGCATCTATATGCTTATCGGTAAGGAGCATGAAGGCGACGGGCTCATCCTGTTCTGTCACTGCAACCCATAGAGGGGCTTCAGGTAAAAATGAACGCACCAGCTCCTCCAGCTCAATCCGATAATCCGCAGAGAGGAAATGGTGTGTGGCATCTACTGAACGACACCAAATAGAAACTAACTTATCTCCTTCGTCCTGACGCGAACGACGAATGGTAATGGTCATAGCATTCTCCTTTTTTTCTTTACTCCACTATTCTACAGCAAGGAGCCGTGAAACTTTCTCAACTTGAGGATGCAGGCTCGACATTCGCATAATTCCTGGGTATCTTCAGCTATCTGGATGTCTAAACGTTTAAGCGTATGTAGTGAGGTTATCAGGTTATGCCAATTCGCGTGCAGGACGAGCTACCCGCCGTCAATTTCTTGCGTGAGGAAAACGTCTTCGTGATGACGACATCCCGCGCTTCCGGTCAGGAAATTCGTCCACTGAAGGTGCTCATCCTCAACCTGATGCCCAAGAAGATTGAAACGGAAAACCAGTTTCTGCGTTTACTCTCTAACTCACCGCTGCAGGTAGATGTTCAGCTATTGCGCATCGATGCCCGCGAGTCACGCAACACCCCAACGGAGCATCTGAATAACTTTTACTGTAATTTCGAGGATATCTGCGATCAGAACTTTGACGGACTGATTGTGACCGGCGCGCCGTTGGGCCTGGTTGAATTTAATGATGTGGCTTACTGGCCGCAGATTAAACAAGTGCTTGAATGGGCGAAAGATCATGTTACATCGACGCTATTTGTCTGTTGGGCGGTGCAAGCCGCGTTGAATATCCTGTACGGAATTCCCAAGCAAACCCGCACGGATAAGCTCTCAGGCGTCTATGAGCACCATATTCTTCACCCTCATGCGCTGCTGACGCGTGGATTTGATGATGCGTTCCTGGCCCCGCATTCGCGCTATGCCGATTTCCCTGCTGCGCTTATCCGCGACTACACCGATCTCGAGATTTTTGCTGAAACCGAAGAGGGAGATGCTTACCTGTTTGCCAGCAAAGATAAACGTATTGCCTTCGTGACGGGTCATCCTGAGTATGACGATCACACACTCGGCAGCGAATATTTTCGTGACGTCGAAGCGGGCTTAACGCCGGAAGTTCCCTATAACTATTTCCCGAAAGATGACCCACAAAACAAACCGCGGGCAACCTGGCGTAGCCACGGCAATCTGTTGTTCACCAACTGGCTCAACTATTACGTCTACCAGATCACGCCATATGATCTGCGTCACATGAATCCAACGCTGGATTAATCTTCTGTAGCAGACGATCCTTAAGCGTTTCAGCATGTTGAATCAGGCACCTTCGGGTGCCTTTTTTATTTCCGAAACGCACCTCATCATGTAATTAAATTTAATTTATATTGTTATCAATAAGTTAATTGATAATTAAATTAAAAATGGAAATTGTTTTTGATTTTGAAATTTAAATGAGTAGTCTTAGTTGTGCTGAACGAAAACCGCACAACGATCCTTCGTTCGCATTGGGGATGTGTTTGGATCAATGACGAGGAACTACGCAATGAATCAACAGGCAACGACAACCGATGAACTGGTCTTTACCAGGCCGGGCGGCGAACAGGAGCAACAAATTCTGACCGCTGAAGCGATAGAGTTTCTTACCGAGCTGGTGACAAGATTTACGCCAAAGCGGAATAAACTTCTGGCTGCGCGTATCCAGCAGCAGCAGGATATTGATGACGGTAAGTTGCCTGATTTTATTTCGGAAACGTCTTCCATTCGTGAGGGTGACTGGAAGATCCGCGGAATTCCTGATGATTTACTGGATCGCCGCGTAGAGATTACCGGACCGGTTGAGCGCAAGATGGTCATCAACGCGCTGAACGCGAACGTCAAAGTCTTTATGGCTGATTTTGAAGATTCGCTGGCTCCTGAGTGGAGCAAAGTTATCGACGGGCAGATCAACCTGCGCGATGCGGTCAATGGCACCATTAGCTATACCAATGAAGCGGGTAAAATTTATCAGCTCAAACCCAATCCGGCTCTGTTGGTGTGTCGTGTTCGTGGTCTGCACCTGCCGGAAAAACACGTCACCTGGCGTGGCGAATCCATCCCAGGCAGCTTGTTCGACTTTGCCCTCTATTTCTTCCACAACTACAAAACGTTGCTGGCGAAAGGCAGCGGCCCTTATTTCTATCTGCCAAAAACACAGGCCTGGCAAGAAGCGGCATGGTGGAGCGAAGTGTTCAGCTATGCAGAGGACCGCTTTAACCTGCCGCGCGGCACCATTAAAGCGACCCTGTTGATTGAAACGCTGCCGGCTGTTTTCCAGATGGACGAAATTCTGCACGCCCTGCGTGACCACATTGTGGGCCTGAACTGCGGTCGCTGGGACTACATTTTTAGCTATATCAAAACGCTGAAGAACCACCCGGATCGCGTGCTGCCGGACCGTCAGGTGGTGACGATGGATAAGCCATTCCTCAGCGCCTATTCGCGTCTGCTGATTAAAACCTGTCATAAACGCGGCGCGTTCGCGATGGGCGGCATGGCGGCGTTCATTCCCAGCAAAGATGCGGAACGTAACAACCAGGTTCTGACCAAGGTAAAAGCGGACAAAGCGCTGGAAGCGAATAACGGTCATGACGGCACATGGATTGCCCATCCGGGACTGGCAGATACCGCTATGGCGGTGTTCAACGACGTACTCGGTGAAAACAAAAATCAGCTATTCGTGACCCGTGAAGAAGATGCGCCGATTACCGCAGAACAACTGCTGGCGCCTTGTGAAGGTGAGCGTACTGAAGAAGGCATGCGCGCCAATATCCGTGTCGCGGTGCAGTACATCGAAGCGTGGATCTCCGGTAACGGCTGCGTACCGATTTACGGTCTGATGGAAGATGCGGCCACCGCCGAAATCTCCCGTACCTCCATCTGGCAGTGGATCCACCACCAGAAGACGCTCAGCAACGGTAAGCCGGTTACCAAACCGCTGTTCCGTCAGATGCTGGCCGAAGAGATGTTGGTGATTCAGGACGAACTGGGCGAGCACCGCTACAGCAGCGGGCGTTTTGACGATGCCGCGCGCCTGATGGAACAAATCACCACATCAGATGACTTAATCGACTTCCTCACCCTGCCAGGTTACCGCCTGCTGGCGTAATCCACCACATAACAATATGGAGCATCTGCACATGAAAACCCGTACTCAACAAATCGAAGAATTACAGAAAGAATGGACTCAACCGCGCTGGGAAGGCATCACCCGTCCATATAGCGCGGAGGAAGTGGTGAAATTACGTGGCTCGGTCAACCCGGAATGTACGCTGGCGCAGCTTGGCGCGGCGAAAATGTGGCGTCTGCTGCACGGTGAATCGAAGAAAGGTTATATCAACAGCCTCGGCGCGCTGACTGGCGGTCAGGCGCTGCAGCAGGCGAAGGCCGGTATTGAAGCGGTCTACCTTTCAGGTTGGCAGGTGGCGGCAGATGCCAACCTGGCATCCAGCATGTATCCAGACCAATCGCTGTATCCGGCGAACTCGGTCCCGGCAGTGGTGGACAGGATCAACAACACATTCCGTCGCGCCGATCAGATCCAATGGTCAACCGGCATTGAGCCGAACGATCCGCGCTATGTCGATTACTTCCTGCCGATTGTTGCCGATGCGGAAGCTGGGTTTGGTGGCGTACTGAACGCGTTTGAACTGATGAAATCGATGATTGAGGCTGGTGCAGCGGCCGTTCACTTCGAAGATCAGCTCGCATCGGTGAAAAAATGTGGTCACATGGGCGGCAAAGTGCTGGTTCCGACTCAGGAAGCTATCCAGAAACTGGTGGCCGCCCGTCTGGCAGCCGACGTCATGGGTGTTCCGACGCTGGTGATTGCGCGTACTGATGCTGACGCAGCCGATCTGATTACGTCTGATTGCGACCCTTACGATAGCGAGTTCATCACCGGCGAACGTACCAGCGAAGGGTTCTACCGTACGCATGCGGGCATTGAGCAGGCGATCAGTCGTGGCCTGGCCTACGCACCGTATGCGGATCTGGTGTGGTGTGAAACTTCCACGCCGGACCTCGAACTGGCGAAGCGCTTTGCCGATGCGATTCACGCGAAATTCCCAGGCAAACTGCTGGCCTACAACTGTTCGCCGTCGTTTAACTGGCAGAAAAACCTCGACGACAAAACCATTGCCAGCTTCCAGCAGCAGCTGTCGGATATGGGTTACAAATACCAGTTCATTACCCTGGCGGGCATCCACAGCATGTGGTTCAACATGTTCGACCTCGCGCATTCCTATGCGCAGGGCGAAGGCATGCGCCACTATGTTGAGAAGGTTCAGCAGCCAGAATTTGCGGCGGCTAAAGACGGTTACACCTTCGTATCCCATCAGCAGGAAGTGGGTACAGGCTACTTCGATAAAGTCACCACCATCATTCAGGGCGGTACTTCCTCGGTGACCGCGCTGACCGGCTCGACCGAAGAATCGCAGTTTTGATTAATGCCCGGTGGCGCTGCGCTTACCGGGCCTACGAAGGGATGTAGGCCGGATAAGCGAACGCGCCATCCGGCATGACGTTGTGCCGGATGGGAGAAATCGATGACGCGTGGCCTGGAATTACTGATTGCTCAGACTATCTTGCAAGGTTTCGACGCCCAGTACGGGCGTTTTCTGGAAGTCACCTCCGGCGCGCAGCAGCGTTTTGAACATGCCGACTGGCATGCGGTTCAGCAGGCGATGAAAAGCCGTATTCACCTTTACGATCATCACGTGGGTCTGGTGGTGGAGCAGCTGCGCTGCATTACTGACGGTAAAAGTACCGACGCGGATTTTTTACTTCGCGTGAAAGAGCATTACACCCGGCTACTGCCGGATTACCCACGCTTCGAGATTGCGGAGAGTTTCTTTAACTCCGTCTACTGCCGGTTATTTGACCACCGCTCGCTGACTCCCGAGCGGCTGTTTATTTTCAGTTCTCAGCCAGAGCGCCGTTTTCGCACGATCCCACGTCCGCTGGCGAAAGACTTCTTTCCTGATACCGGCTGGGAGTGGCTGCTGACGCGCGTCCTTAGCGATCTGCCCCTGCGCCTACCGTGGCAGAATAAACATCGTGATATCCACTTCATCATCGAACACCTGACCGAAACCCTGGGAGCGGATGTGTTGCCGGGCTGTCATTTACAGGTGGCGAACGAACTGTTTTATCGCAACAAGGCCGCCTGGCTGGTCGGTAAGTTGATTACCCCTTCCGGGACGCTGCCGTTTTTATTGCCAATCCACCGGACTGACGAAGGCGAACTGTTTGTCGATACCTGTCTGACCACGACAGCGGAGGCGAGCATTGTGTTTGGCTTCGCCCGCTCCTATTTTATGGTGTACGCTCCGTTGCCTGCGGCGCTGGTGGAGTGGCTGCGCGAGATCCTGCCCGGAAAAACCACCGCCGAACTGTACATGGCGATTGGCTGTCAGAAACACGCGAAGACCGAAAGTTACCGCGAGTATCTGCTCTATCTTGCCCATTGCGATGAGCATTTTATCGAAGCGCCGGGTATTCGCGGCATGGTGATGCTGGTGTTTACCCTGCCGGGCTTTGACCGGGTGTTTAAAATCATCAAAGACAAATTTGCCCCGCAAAAAGAGATGTCTGCCGCCCACGTCCGCGCCTGCTATCAACTGGTCAAAGAGCACGATCGTGTTGGGCGAATGGCTGACACTCAGGAGTTCGAGAACTTTGTGCTGGATAAACGGCAAATCGATCCGGCGCTGATGGCGCTGTTATTGCAGGAAGCCCCGGAAAAAATTACCGATCTCGGCGATCAGATTGTCATTCGCCATCTGTATATCGAACGACGGATGGTGCCGCTGAATATCTGGCTGGAGCAGGTCGAAGGCCAGCAACTGCGCGATGCCATTGAAGAGTACGGCAACGCGATTCGCCAACTGGCCGCCGCCAATATTTTCCCCGGCGATATGCTGTTTAAGAACTTCGGCGTGACCCGCCACGGGCGCGTGGTGTTCTACGACTACGATGAAATATGCTACATGACGGAGGTGAATTTCCGCCATATCCCGCCGCCACGCTACCCGGAAGATGAGATGAGCGCTGAGCCGTGGTACAGCGTATCGCCGGGAGATGTCTTCCCGGAAGAGTTTCGTCACTGGCTTTGTGCCGACCCGCGTATCGGGCCGCTATTTGAAGAGATGCACGCTGACCTGTTCAGCGCCGACTACTGGCGCGGCCTACAGACGCGCATCAAAAACGGTCACGTGGAAGATGTTTACGCCTACCGGCGTCGGCAACGGTTCAGCGTACGTTATGAAACCGACCGTAGGCCGGATAAGGCGCTTGCGCCGCCATCCGGCAATGTGCGCCGTGCCTGATGCGCTACGCTTATCAGGCCTACAAATCTGCACTAACCCTGGACAGTAGGCCGGATAAGGCGTAGCCGCCACCCGGTAATCCCATCTTAGCGAATCCCGCCATACGCCAGCGTCACTTCTTTCGCCGCTTTGATCGCCATAGCGCCAAACTCGGTCACGCGATCGTCGGTAATGCGCGAAATGGGTCCGGAAATGGAAATAGCGGCGAACGGCTCGCGGTGCTCGTCATAAATGCATGACGCCACGCAGCGCAGGCCCAGCGCATGTTCCTCATCATCAAAGGAATAGCCGCGCTTGCGCGTCTGGGCCAAATCCTCTTTCAGATGCACCGGCGACACCAGCGTGGCGTGGGTGTAAGCGTGCAGGCCTTTACGGTGTAGCAGGCCAGTCACCTGTTCTTCGCTCAGTTGGGATAAAAACGCCTTACCCGCGCCGGAAGCGTGCATCGGCAGTTTGCCGCCGATAGGCGCGGACATGCGCATCAGCTGGGTGCACTGCACCTGGTCGATAATAATGGCCTGATGGTCGCTTTGATCCAGCACGGCGAGGTTTACCGTCTCACCGGAGTCTTCCATCAGCTTGCGCAGGATCGGGTGGACAATCGCCAGCAAATTACGGCTTTGTAAAAAGCTGCTGCCGACGATAAACGCATGTGCACCGACGGCCCAGTGTCCTAAGTCACCGACCTGGCGGACAAAACCCTGCTGCTGCATGGTGGTCAATAAACGGTGAGTCGTGGAATTTGGCAGGCCGGCCTGCTGCGCCAGTTCGGTTAGCGCCACGCTGCCGTTGGATTCCGCAATCCACTCCAGTAGCTTCAGGCCGCGGGTCAGAGACTGAACCTGCCCGGTTGCAGGCGCAGTAGCAGCGGCGGGTTTTCTACCGCGTTTCGCGGGGATTGTGGCAACCATGGCGGGCTCCTTTTCTGTATCGTGGAAATCATTTTCGTTTTATTTAATTATAATGCAAGAATTCCTGTACTGATCGGATGAGTGAAGCTGAACATGTCTCATGTTGGCCGTTGTTCCCTTTTCCACCTCTCAGGTTTGTGCCAGTATGGCCTGTTGAGTTTTTTTCGGTCTGGTTGAGCGTTGTCGGGAGCGAGTGTGAGCAGCAAAGTAGAACAATTACGTCAGCAGTTAAATGAACGTATTCTGGTGCTGGACGGCGGTATGGGCACCATGATCCAGGGATATCGTCTGAGCGAAGAGGATTTCCGCGGCGAACGCTTTGCCGACTGGCCGTGCGATCTGAAAGGCAACAACGACCTGTTGGTGCTCAGCAAACCGGAGGTGATCGCCGCGATCCATAACGCCTACTTTGAGGCGGGCGCGGATATCATCGAAACCAACACCTTTAACTCCACGACTATCGCCATGGCGGATTACCAGATGGAATCCCTGTCGGCGGAAATCAACTTTACGGCAGCTAAACTGGCGCGTGCGGCGGCAGACGAATGGACTGCGCGCACGCCGGAAAAACCGCGCTATGTCGCGGGTGTGCTCGGCCCAACCAACCGTACGGCGTCTATCTCGCCTGACGTTAACGACCCGGCTTACCGCAACATTACCTTTGATCAACTGGTGGCCGCCTACCGTGAATCTACCAAAGCGCTGGTGGAAGGCGGCAGTGACCTGATCCTGATTGAAACCGTCTTCGATACCCTGAACGCCAAAGCCGCTATTTTTGCGGTGAAAACCGAATTCGAAGCGCTGGGCGTTGAGCTGCCGATTATGCTCTCCGGCACCATCACCGATGCTTCCGGGCGTACGCTTTCCGGCCAGACTACCGAAGCATTCTATAACTCCTTGCGCCACGCGGATGCGCTGACTTTCGGCCTGAACTGCGCCTTAGGTCCGGACGAGCTGCGCCAGTACGTGCAGGAACTGTCGCGCATTGCCGAATGCTACGTGACCGCGCACCCGAATGCCGGTTTACCAAACGCCTTTGGCGAATACGATCTCGACGCCGACACCATGGCGGCACAAATCCGCGAGTGGGCGCAGGCGGGCTTTCTCAACGTGGTCGGCGGCTGCTGCGGCACCACGCCGGAACACATCGCCGCCATGAGCCGCGCGGTGGATGGCTTGCCGCCGCGCCGTTTGCCGGAAATCCCGGTTGCCTGCCGCCTGTCCGGCCTTGAACCGCTGAACATCGGCGACGACAGCCTGTTTGTGAACGTCGGCGAGCGCACCAACGTCACCGGTTCGGCGAAATTTAAACGCCTGATCAAAGAAGAGAAATACAGCGAAGCGCTGGATGTCGCCCGCCAGCAGGTGGAAAGCGGCGCGCAGATTATCGATATCAACATGGATGAGGGGATGCTCGACGCTGAAGCGGCAATGGTGCGTTTCCTCAACCTGATCGCCGGTGAACCGGATATCGCCCGCGTACCGATCATGATCGACTCCTCGAAATGGGACGTTATCGAGAAAGGGCTGAAGTGCATTCAGGGTAAAGGCATCGTTAACTCCATCTCGATGAAAGAGGGGGTTGAGACCTTTATTCATCACGCGAAGCTTCTGCGTCGCTACGGTGCCGCGGTGGTGGTGATGGCTTTTGACGAGCAGGGGCAGGCCGACACCCGCGCGCGTAAAATCGAGATCTGCCGTCGGGCGTACAAAATTCTTACCGAAGAAGTGGGCTTCCCGCCGGAAGACATTATCTTTGACCCGAACATCTTTGCCGTCGCGACCGGTATTGATGAGCACAACAACTACGCGCAGGACTTTATCGGCGCCTGTGAGGACATCAAACGCGAACTGCCGCATGCGCTGATCTCCGGCGGCGTTTCAAACGTTTCATTCTCGTTTCGCGGCAACGACCCGGTACGTGAAGCTATTCACGCGGTATTCCTCTACTACGCCATTCGCAACGGTATGGACATGGGGATCGTCAACGCCGGACAGTTGGCGATTTATGACGACCTGCCCGCCGAGCTGCGCGATGCGGTTGAAGACGTGATCCTTAACCGCCGTGACGATGGCACCGAACGACTGCTGGAGCTGGCTGAGAAATATCGCGGCAGTAAAACCGACGACACGGCGAATGCCCAGATGGCGGAATGGCGCACCTGGGACGTGAAAAAGCGCCTCGAATACTCGCTGGTGAAAGGCATTACCGAGTTTATTGAGCTGGATACCGAAGAAGCGCGCCAGCAAGCTGCGCGTCCGATCGAGGTTATTGAAGGACCGCTGATGGACGGCATGAACGTGGTCGGCGACCTGTTCGGCGAGGGAAAAATGTTCCTGCCGCAGGTGGTGAAATCCGCTCGCGTGATGAAGCAGGCGGTGGCCTACCTCGAACCGTACATTGAGGCCAGCAAAGAGAAAGGCTCCAGCAACGGCAAGATGGTCATCGCGACCGTGAAGGGCGATGTGCACGATATCGGCAAAAACATTGTTGGCGTGGTGCTGCAATGTAACAACTACGAAATCGTCGATCTTGGCGTGATGGTGCCCGCGGAGAAAATCCTCAGAACGGCGCGTGAAGTGAATGCCGATCTGATTGGCCTTTCCGGGCTGATTACCCCGTCGCTGGACGAAATGGTCAACGTGGCGAAAGAGATGGAGCGTCAGGGCTTCACCATCCCACTGCTGATTGGCGGTGCGACCACCTCGAAAGCACACACCGCGGTGAAAATTGAGCAGAACTACAGTGGCCCGACGGTTTACGTGCAGAACGCTTCGCGTACCGTGGGCGTCGTGGCCGCGCTGCTCTCAGACACCCAGCGCGATGACTTTGTCGCCCGTACGCGTAAAGAGTACGAAACCGTGCGTATCCAGCATGCGCGTAAGAAACCGCGTACCCCGCCGGTAACGTTACAGGTTGCCCGTGATAACGATCTGGCCTTCGACTGGGAAAACTACACGCCGCCGGTGGCGCACCGCCTCGGCGTGCAGGAAGTTGAAGCCAGCATCGAAACCCTGCGCAACTACATCGACTGGACGCCGTTCTTTATGACCTGGTCGTTGGCCGGGAAATATCCGCGCATTCTTGAAGATGAGGTGGTAGGAGAAGAGGCGAAGCGCCTGTTCAAAGATGCCAACGACATGCTGGATAAACTCAGCGCTGAGAAGACCCTGAATCCGCGCGGCGTGGTGGGTTTATTCCCGGCCAACCGCGTGGGTGACGACATCGAGATTTACCGTGACGAGACGCGTACGCACGTCATCAACGTGAGTCATCACCTGCGCCAGCAGACGGAAAAAGTCGGTTTCGCCAATTATTGCCTGTCTGACTTTGTCGCGCCGAAACTGAGCGGCAAAGCGGATTACATCGGTGCTTTCGCGGTTACCGGCGGTCTGGAGGAAGATGCGCTGGCGGACGCCTTTGAAGCCCAGCATGACGACTACAACAAGATCATGGTGAAAGCGATCGCTGACCGTCTGGCGGAAGCATTCGCGGAGTATCTGCATGAGCGCGTGCGTAAAGTTTACTGGGGCTATGCGGCGAATGAGAATCTCAGTAACGAGGAACTTATCCGCGAAAACTACCAGGGGATTCGCCCGGCGCCGGGCTATCCGGCGTGCCCGGAACACACTGAAAAGGCCACCATTTGGGAACTGCTGGACGTGGAAGCGCACACCGGGATGAAGCTCACTGAATCATTTGCGATGTGGCCAGGCGCGTCGGTTTCCGGCTGGTATTTCAGTCATCCGGACAGCAAGTACTACGCCGTGGCGCAAATCCAGCGCGATCAGGTTGAAGATTATGCCTTCCGTAAAGGCATGAGCGTGGCGGAAGTCGAACGTTGGTTAGCGCCAAACCTCGGCTACGACGCTGACTGATTCACAAAACTGTCATCTTTATTTACAACAAACAGGGCACTCATTGAGTGCCCTGTCTCTTTATTACGTTTAAACCCTTATACTGAAAGAAGGCTTCGGCCTCAGGAACATATAACGATAAGGAGTACCTGATTCCGTGTTAACTCTGTTACACCTGCTTTCTGCCGTCGCGATGCTGGTTTGGGGTACGCATATTGTGCGTACCGGCGTGATGCGTGTCTTTGGCGCCCGCTTGCGTACCGTCCTCAGCCGTAGTGTTGAAAAGAAGCCGCTCGCCTTTTGTGCGGGTATCGGCGTGACGGCGCTGGTGCAAAGTAGCAACGCCACCACCATGCTGGTCACTTCGTTTGTCGCGCAAGATCTCGTGGCGCTCACCCCTGCACTGGTGATTGTACTCGGCGCCGACGTGGGGACCGCGCTGATGGCGCGTATCCTGACTTTCGACCTCTCCTGGCTGTCGCCACTGCTGATTTTTATCGGCGTGATCTTCTTTCTCGGACGTAAGCAGTCCCGCGTGGGGCAACTGGGGCGGGTTGGTATTGGGCTGGGATTGATTTTACTGGCGCTGGAGCTGATTGTGCAGGCGGTCACGCCGATCACCCAGGCGAATGGTGTGCAGGTTATTTTCGCCTCGCTCACCGGCGATATCATGCTGGATGCGCTGATTGGCGCCATGTTTGCGATTATCAGTTACTCCAGCCTGGCGGCGGTGCTGCTGACGGCCACACTGACCGCCGCAGGCATTATCTCGTTCCCGGTGGCGTTGTGTCTGGTGATTGGCGCCAACCTCGGCTCTGGCCTGCTGGCGATGTTGAATAACAGCGCCGCGAACGCCGCCGCCCGCCGAGTGGCGCTCGGCAGTCTGTTGTTTAAGCTGGTGGGGAGCCTGATTATCCTGCCGTTTGTTCATCCGCTGGCTAATCTGATGGATGAACTGCCGCTGGCGAAATCTGAACTGGTTATCTACTTCCACGTCTTCTACAACCTGGTGCGCTGCGTGGCGATGGTGCCGTTCGCCGAACCGATGGCGCGTTTTTGTAAGCGCATCATCCGCGATGAGCCAGAACTTGATGCGCATCTGAAGCCCAAACATCTGGACGTTAGCGCGCTGGATACGCCGACGCTCGCTTTGGCTAATGCCGCCCGTGAAGCTTTGCGCATAGGCGACGCGATGGAGCAGATGATGGACGGGCTGAAGAAGGTGATGCACGGCGAGCCGCGGGAAGAGAAAGAGCTGCGCAGGATGGCGGACGACATTAACGTGCTATACACGGCCATTAAGCTCTATCTGGCGCGGATGCCAAAGGATGAGCTGGCGGAAGAGGAATCACGCCGTTGGGCGGAGATTATCGAAATGTCGCTCAACCTCGAGCAGGCTTCCGATATTGTCGAACGTATGGGCAGCGAGATAGCCGATAAGTCGCTGGCCGCCCGCCGGGCATTCTCTGTCGAAGGGCTAAAAGAACTGGATGCGCTCTACGATCAGTTGCTCAGCAATCTGCAACTGGCGATGTCGGTGTTCTTCTCAGGTGATGTGACCAGTGCCCGTCGTCTGCGCCGCAGCAAGCACCGCTTCCGTATTCTCAACCGTCGTTATTCGCATGCGCACGTTGACCGTTTGCATCAGCAGAACGTGCAGAGCATCGAGACCAGCTCGTTGCACCTGGCGCTGTTGGGCGATATGCAGCGTCTGAACTCGCTGTTTTGTTCAGTGGCTTACAGCGTGCTGGAACAGCCGGATGAAGACGATGAGCGGGATGATTATTGAGTGAGGTGAAGCGGTAGGCCGGATAAGGCATTTATGCCGCCATCCGGCAATGCTGTCGTCTACCATATAGGCCGGATAAGGCGAAGCCGCCATCCGGCATCAGACAACAAATCAACTAAAAACAGTGGCCTGCTTCAACGGCAACCGCCTCTTCACCCGCTTTAAAGATATACGTGGTGTTCGGGCCGCCGAGCACGGACTTACCGTTACTCACCTTAATCCAGTTACCTTCCGGCAAGCCAATTACCGTCAGCTCTGGCGCCACAACCAGCAGCTCGCGAATACGCTGTTCACGCGTTTCGCCTTTGTGGCCTTCCGGCAGCGCGTTGGTGAAATGTGGGTTAATCTGCAGCGGGAACAGACCCAGGGCATCAAAGCCTTTTGGATCGACAATCGGCATGTCGTTGGTGGTGCGGATGGTCTGGCAGGCAAGGTTGGAACCCGCGCTCCAGCCGATATACAGCGCACCGCGTTTGACGACATCCACAATCGGCGCCAGCAGTCCGCGTTCGCGGCTTTCTTTCAGTAACTGGAAGGTATTACCCCCGCCGACAATCACCAGCTCTGCATTTTCAATAGCGGCAATCGGATCGGCAACGGTATGAATACCCGTAACGTTGACGCCCATTGGCGCAAAGATGGCTGCCGTTTTCGCCGTGTACTCATCCCAGGTTTGCGTCACGCCAGCGAACGGAATAAACACCGCCGTACGGCGACCATTCAGTTGTTCAGCAATCAGCGGCAGCGCATGTTCCATCCAACCTTTGCCCGGCAGCGTCGAGTTACTCAATAAAAGCAGTTCCATCATTTCTCCATGTAATCAGAAAATTACCAACCGCAGTCATGTTACCACCGTCAGTATAACGCCTCACTGATATGGCTCACGATGTTGGAAGGGGAGACAGAAGCCAGGGCTATTTTTTAAGTGTCAATTCAATACCGAGCACCTTCATCACTGCAAGTGTGGTTTTCAGCGTCGGGTTACCTTTCTCACTAAAAGAGCGATAAAGCTGCTCGCGGGATAATCCCGTTTCTGCTGCGATGTTCGCCATTCCCTTAGCACGAGCCACCACGCCCAGTGCTTTTGCAATGTATGCTGCATCGCCTGTTTCGAGGGCATCGGCCATAAACACGGCAATTTCTTCATCATCAACCAGCGCAGTCGCGGGATCGTAGTGAGTAAGTTTATTCATGGCAGAAGATCTCCTGTGAATCCAGTGTACGGGCGAGCATTTTTGCAAGAGTAATATCGTTGGCTTGTGAGCTTTTATCGCCCCCACATAACAAAATGATGATGCGGCAGCCTTGCTGTTTAAAGTAAATCCTGTAACCAGGACCGTATGAAATGCGCATTTCGCTGACGCCTTCTCCAACAGGTTTAACATCACCAGCTAAACCATTCGCTAAACGAAAAAGGCGTGTAGCAATGAGCGTTTTAGCTCTCCTGTCCCGTAGGTTGTGCTCCCAACGCTGGAAAACCATTGTCTGAAGAATTTCCATGATGACGTTCCATGTATTTTATAAACTACATTATGAATTGACAAGTTGAGACTAGAGAGTAAAAAAATGGGGAGTAAGGGGAAATGCTTGCTGGAGGAAACAGGAAAGTGTCTCGCAATAATACGTAGTTTATCAGGACGCTGCGGTTGATACGAGAAACGATAACGGGGGAGAGGGGCTGCTTTGTGCCAAATGCGGACATTATCATATACCAATCAACGCGACGTCAGCCTGTCAGCCAGCTAGTTGGTGATGGAAGTGAGTTGTCAAAAGTTGTAGCTCCCTACCAGCGCCATCGGGGATTCTTGAGTGTACCTACCCTAAGTTACAGTTGCTTCAAACAGTTATCATTACTGAAGTTAGAGCAAGATTGGCTCTTTTACTACTAATCGATAAGCCAGATGAACTGATTTATGCAGTGTAACTGAGACTAATGCGGATAAAAGTTTAAGACCTAATGCACAACTTTTATCGTAAAAAGTTGCGTCTTAAGCATCAAAATGTGATTAGCTGATGTAGAAGGCTAGTTAGTAGAATTGTATGCGCTTGAAAATGTTGCTTTGTGTTAAATCAATTATAGAAATTGTTCTTAGGAGAACGATAGATGAAACTTAGTGAGTTCATGGGATCATACGTAAATCATCCAGTTGTGTTTGTTGGTGCAGGTTTCAGTCGCCGATATTTAACTGGTACGTACTCATGGCCTGAACTGTTAAAAAAAATTGTTTATGAAATGAAAGGCAGCTATGACTTCTATTTTGATTCGGCTGGTAGGAATGCAAATTCATTGGGAGAGGTTGATCTTCCAAAGGTGGCAAGTGAAATAGAAATTGAATTTAATAGATTATTAGAGTCAGATAGGAACGGGAAATTTAAATCCATAAATGACCGATACTATGAATATGCTGCTTCTGGAAACTACTCGGCTAGCCGAATAAAAATATTTATATCTGAGCTTGTTGATCTCCATGAAACAAACAATAATGAAAGTTATGCAACAGAAATGGAGTTATTTGCTAAGGCTAGTAGAAACATAGGGTCCATTATCACAACAAATTATGATAGATTCATTGAGACTCTAATTGGCTTTAAACCTATTATTGGTAACGATATTTTATTAAGTAATCCTTACGGGTCTGTTTATAAAATACATGGTTGTGTATCTCATCCAGAGTCAATTGTAATCTCTGAATCGGATTATGAAAGATTTCGCGTTAGCAATCATTTAATTAGGGCTCAATTAATTTCATTATTCATTCACAACCCAATTATTTTCATCGGTTATAGTATTAGCGATGAAAATATTAGAGATATATTAAAAACTATTTTCTCGTACATTTCAAAGGATTCTGATTTGGCAGATAAAGTCAGGAAGAATTTCCTTTTGATAGAACGTGAAGAAGGTAGTGACTCTCTAGAAGTTTTAGAACATGACGTAGTTATTGAAAATATCGGCAATATAAAAATTAATAAAATAAAAACTGATAACTTCAGTGGTGTTTTTGAAGAATTGGTAGGACTTAAACTTCCTGTTTCATCTATGGATATTAGGAAAGTTGAAAGTGTAATGAGAAAAATTAAAGAAGGAGGTTCTGTAAAAGTAAAAATTGTAGGTGATTTGGATAGTTTATCTAATGATGAATTAGTTATGGCAGTTGGTTCAGTTCAGAAAATTACATATCATTACCAATCAGCTTCAGAAATGGTTATGAATTACTTTGATATAATGGATTCAAGAAATGATGCTCTAATATTGTTGTTGAATAAAATAAAAGTTTCGCGTAATCAGTACTTTACCGCTCGTGGTTTTTCTACCATTTGTAACGAAATTCAAGGTATTGAAAATCTAAAAGAGAACCAAGAAAGGAACTTAAATACTTATTTTGACTCAATAGATCCTTCAGAGAAAATTGATTGCGATACAGTTGATGAAATACTTGCTTTAGGATTTAAAACTTATAAAACTGTGCGCATTCTTTTCTACAACATTTACGTGGATAATATTAATTTAGATAATGTGGCCGATTATCTGCGAGAGGGGGTGGCACTTGAAATTCTACCTTCAGACTATAAAAGACTAGTTAGTTTATACGATTATAAGCGATATCCTGACGAGATGTTTTTGTAATGATTAATTAAATCCTTTAAGTTTCGAGATAATGATTTTATTACAATGATATAATTTATACTTACAAAATTTTGAGGGTGGTATGAATATTTTTTCATTTGATTGCTTCGATCTTCGAGTTGTCCTTAATCCGCATAATTTTTACGTAGGGCAAGCTAAATCTAGACTTCTATCACAATTTTCAGATCTTAGTGCTGAATGTGACCTGGAAGAGGAAAGATATCTCGAACGTACGGCTAAAAACTTTGACCCTGAAAGAGATGATCCAGCAGAGGCTTGCGAAAATGCGACACAAATAGGTATAACACATATGCATGCATTGATGGATATGAAAAATACTGTCACTCTAGCTATGAATGCTGGAATGTACCACCAGTTCGATAAACAGTTACGTGATTTAATTCTTCGAGAATTTCGTCATTGGAATAAGTTAAAAGCTATAAAAGATATTGTCTGGCGTACTAGTTTTGAGCGAATTATAGAATTGATGGAGTGGATAGGTTTCGATGTGAAAAATAAACCATATTTTCATCAACTAGATGCTTGCCGCCTTGTTGTAAATGTATATAAACATGGAGATGGGGTGGGTCATGAGACCCTGTTGCAACGGTATCCAAAGTATTACCAGCAATTATTTGGAGAAGCGTTAACTAGCTATGAGAATCTACAAATAACAGAATCCGATTTTGACGAGTTCAGTTCAGCAATAGTATCGTTCTGGCAAGATCTTCAACAACATTGCCAAAGCGAACTAGCCTTAGGTATCAATCCAACATGGTGGCCTGAAAAGGCTATTAACAAAGATGTTAGACGAAATTGCTAGCGTTTTTTTTGCTAGTAATATAAAGTTCACTGCATAAAAAACATTCAAAAAATCTCTAGAAGTGAACATATGGGGGTATCTTTGGGGGTACCTCTTCGCTTTTCTATAGAAAAAATAAATAAAAACAATAAGTTAGTTATTGCCTTTTGTTCCTATTATGCTTCGAGCACCTGCTGAGTGTTAGGAACGGGCATTGACAACTGTTCTTTGCACTAAGAAACAAATAAACCAAAATAATTCGAGTCGCTTAAAGGTGTCAAATTCGAGAATCCCCAGGAACTTACTCAGGTAAATGACTGGGGTGAATAAGTACGGCCAGCGCATAAGCCGATTGAAGTATGACGGATATAAATAGGATAGAGTCTGATGAGTATCATTTTTCTGATTTATGGATTGACTCATCAAAATTACAAGAAGCTCGTTTGATATCGAATGTTTTCATAAATTCACTATATGCTTCAGGCCATTCCCCCATAGAGGATGACAGCACCTTATAAGCTTCACCTGATGCACCATAATTCATATCAGCAATTGCAAGTGTTTTTATAGATGTCGCAATGTTTATCGCAAGCCCTGAAAGACGTTCTGAAGAATATGTACTGATGGACATTGCCTGCGTAATAGCTGATTTGGCTGGTTGATAAAGTTGATTATGATTAGGTTGATATAAGAGAGATTTATCCGCATCAAACGCAGCTACGGCAGCCAATAAGCTAGATGCTCTTTCGCGAAATTTTTGCTCATCTTCATTAACCGCGTTGATACAAATTGTTCTGGCATTTATCAATGCTGGCACACTCGTACTTTCTACAAGCTTTGAACCAGTGAAGTATGAACCAATTATTCCGCCAATGGCTGCGATTATCGCGACTAAGAGCGTGCTGCCAGCGCTTAAAGATGCTTTGACGACTTCTGTTCTATCGTTGTTACTGTTTTGACCATCAGACATTTTTAGCTACCAGTTACATAAAAACCTAGTGTATCAATAGATTACCTATCAATACTATTCGGACAAGCAAAAAATTGCCTTTTGGTCAAAAAATACCAGTAATCGAAATTGCACTAATGATAGTTGTGACCAATTTTTCCCACCATTGGATACGCCAGAATGCCAACTTCCGCTTCTCGCTCTAAACAGACCTTCAGAAAAGCGATATAAAGTACTGCCTCTTACACTTCGATCCCTTTCTGTTTCAGCTCTTTTCTAATCACTCGTTTAATCCAGGCTGCCAACGATTCATCGCCATCCTGCCGTTGTGCTTCTTCCATCGCTTTGCGCAGTTCCGGATCCAGACGGAATTGAAACGGGGGATTGCCTCTTCTTTCGTTCATGTGTGTTGACACCTTAATTACACAAGAGTAGTGTGAGTATGTGTGATGACACATTACTCTCACACACCAAAAATGACAACGCCCCGAAAGTGCGGGAACACGATCAGGGCGTCTTACCAGAACATTATACGAGGTAATGCTATGGCTGATGCTAATAGTACCACTAACGCCTGTTTTGCGTCTTCTTCTCTAATTTCACAGGCCGATCTGCTTTATTTTCCACTCGCCGAGGCGTTCCGCCATCTTGATTGTAGCCATCTCACTACCGAAGAAAATCTGGCGCTATCGTTTGGCTGTGAAGAGGCGCTGGCAGGGTTGTACCAGACGCTGAATTTTATGGGCGAAAGCCTGCTGACCATGGCGGGTGAAGGTCAGGAACATTTTGCGTATGAGAGCATATGCCAGTTAGGACACAGTCTGGTAAACATCAGCCAGTTGATTCCCGCGTTGGCGCAGTTGGAAGTGCAAGCTGACCAGCAGCTGTTTGCTCGCGATCCCCTCAACTAATCTGGAAAACGCCTCGCAGACTTCTTCTTCGGGGCGTGACAGACCTGTGCAACCATCTTAGTGTGACATGATGATTTGCTGGCCGGGAACAGGAAATGCTCGCTTATTACGCACACCTTAGGTGTGTCATGCGTACTGCTATGGGGGTTATCATGCGCACAGTGTTTAAGGTAAAAAAATCAGTCAATGTCTCTCTGACTCCAGAGATCCTGGAAGAGGCGCGCAAGCTTAAAATCAATCTGTCAGCGGTTTTAACCGAAGCCCTAATCGAAAAATTTCGCGAGAACAAACGCGAAGAATGGTTGCTGGATAATAAAAAATCGATAGACGCATTAAATCAATGGGTGGAAGAAAACGGTTCGTTCAGTGATTTTCAAAGGACATTCTGATTAATGGCTATTAGAGCGCCCATCCCTGGCGCTCTGTTCCTGCTTTTTTACCCCGCCCGCGCAAATTCTGCCGCTTCGGCGATTAGCGCGTCATCCGGGCGTACGCCGGTGTACATGGCGAACTGCTCCACGGCCTGTAAGGCAATCACCTCTGCACCGCTGATGGTCTTTTTACCTAATTGCTGTGCCAGTTTGATTACCGGTGTTTCCGGCGGCAGGGCGACGACGTCAAACACCACGCTGGCGGCAGCGACCATTGCTTCGCTGTAGGCCAGTTCATCGCTCTCTTTACCGCCAGCCATGCCGACGGGCGTCACGTTGACCAGAATATCGCAGGTAATCCCTTCCGGCTGAGGCTGCCACTGGAAACCGTACTGTTTTGCCAGCGCCGGGCCGCTCTCACGATTGCGGGCGGCGACGATCACATCGCGAAAACCGGCATCGCGAAACGCGGCGATAACCGCTTTACCCATTCCACCGCTGCCGCGGATCATGACGCGTGCGTGGGTATCAAGCTGGTGGCTGGCAATCAGGCTTTTTACCGCAATATAGTCGGTGTTAAATCCTGTCAGCTTACCGTTGTCATTGACGATGGTGTTGACGGAGTCAATGACTTTTGCGGAAGGATCGATGGCATCCAGAAACGGCATGCAGCTCTCTTTAAACGGCATCGATACCGCGCAGCCGCGGATGCCTAGCGCGCGAACGCCTTTCACCGCGGCCTCAATATCCTGCGTGGTAAAGGCTTTGTAGATAAAATTTAACCCCAACTTTTCATACAGATAGTTGTGAAAACGTGTGCCGAAGTTGCCGGGGCGGCCGGCAAGCGACATGCACAACTGGGTGTCGCGGTTAATCATGTTAAATTTCCTCGGCGTGAGACAATATGTACTGTTCGGCTTCCTGCGACCAAATCCCCTGATGGCGCTCCAGGATGTCACGCAGGGCTGGATCATCAATCTGGGTGAGCGCGGTTAACGGAAAGGCTTTGCCGGTGTAGACCAGTTTTTTCCCGCCACCGACTTTTGGCAGTTCCAGCGTTGTCTCACCAGCCGCATTCAGCCCCAGAATGTGCGTCACCACTTTTGCGGCCTGAACCTTCTTCTCTTCGATCAGTTTTACCGCCGTGCGCATATCGTCGGTATTGCCGCCAGATGTCCCAACATAATGGGTAAAGGCGTAGTGCACGTCGTAGAAGTTAATCGGCGCGCTAAACTGCTTATCCTGCGGACCCGCAAAGAAGTTCATGCAGCCATCGGCAGCCAGCAGGGAAGAGGCCAGCGTGACCAGCTCTTCGTTGGGTACAAATACAAAGATGTCGTCAAACCCATGGCCGCCGCTCAATGCCATCAATGTGTCATAAGCTGCATCCTGGGCGTGAAGGTAGTGGATCAACGTTTGTGGCTCTGACGGATAGTGCTTGCGGGCGTAGCTCAACTTGTCGTTATTGGTGTCGGTCACTACCAGCAGCGCCGGGTTAACCGGACCATGCAGCGCGTAGTCGATCGCCAGTAGTCCCATTGGCCCAGTGCCTCCGAGGATTAACGTACGCCCCTGCGGACGAATGCCCATCTTATGGTTATAAGTGCCTTCCTGCAGGTGATAGTTGGCGTTGAATGCGCCAATCACGCAGGACAGTGGCTCAACCAATGAACCTTCAAAATAGGTTTCGCCTTCGTAAGCCAACAAGCAGTCCTGCTCCATGACTTCATCAGGAATGATGACGTGCGTGGCTTCACCGCCCACCCATGGGAAGGAGTAGCCGGGACAGTCCGGGCGATCCGGCAGTTGCAGGTTAGCCTGAATGACATAGCGTTGGCCGGGCTGAAACTTGTGCTGCCATTTTTTCCCCACGGCAATAATATCGCCGCAGAACTCGTGGCCGATAATGATCGGGTTGGTGGCCACATCATCTGGCACCTTTTTGTGGTTCTCACCCTGATTAGCCTCTTTCCAGGAAGAAAGGCAAAGGCTGTCGGTTACGACGGAAGCAAGAATTTCATCATCCTGAATTTCAGGAAGATCGAAGGTTTCCAGGCGCAGATCGCGTTTACCATAAAGGCGTAAAGCTGTTGTTGTTTGCATTGTTACCACCTCTTCCTCTTTCGAGGACAATTTGTTGAAGTAGCCCCAGCATCGCCGGGGCGGAAAAATCAGGACAGGAAGCCCAGCGCGTTACCGATAATCCCCAGCGCAAACAAGGCGAAGATCAGCCACACCGGATTAATTTTCTTGTTGAGTAGCCGCACCATCAGCAGCGTCAGACCCAGCGCCAGCAGGCCGGGGCAGAGTTGGTTGAGAATGTTCTGCACGGTCATGGTGACGGTGGTACCGTCTGTGCCAGGCGTTTGCGATACCACCAGTGGTACGTTGATGCTGGTCCATTTGGTGACCAGCACCCCCATGACAAACAGGCCAAGAATTGATGCGCCTTCGGTCAACTTTTGCAGCAGGTTGCCGCCCATGTCGCTAACGATGTTGACCCCTTTACGAAAGCCAAGCTGTAAGCCGTACCACTTCATTGCCAGACGTACTGCATTGAAAATAAAGAAGAACAATAGCGGGCCGAGAATGTTACCGGACAGTGCCAGCGATGCGCCGAGCGCGGCGGTAATCGGGCGCAGCGTTCCCCATACCAGCGGATCGCCGACGCCGGCCAGCGGACCCATCAGCCCAACTTTGATGCCATTGATTGCACCATCGTCAATTTCCGCGCCGTTGGCGCGAGCTTCTTCCATCGCGGCGGTCACGCCAATTACCGGGCCGCAAACGGCAGGTGTGGTATTGAAGAACACCAGGTGCCGTTTGAGTGCCGCAACCTGGTCCTCTTTCAGTGGATACAGGCGCTTGATGGCAGGGATCATGTCGTAGCAAAAGCCCAGCCCATGAATACGTTCAAAGTTGAATGATGCCTGTTGCAGGTTGGAGCGAACAAACATGCTAAACAGGTCGGATTTGGTCAGTTTTTTCTGTTCCATGGCTGGCTCCATTAGTCATCAAGCTGGTCGAGAGCTTGGGAAGAGGCGGGTTGCGCCTGCGGTTCGGCTTTACGCCACTGTGGGTTTAACTGGATGTAGACCAGCGCGATGATCACGCCCACGCCACCGAAAGCCAGCAGACTCAAATCGAGATACCCTCCGGCAATAAATCCGAGGAAGAAGAAGGGCATCAGGTACTTCACGCCCATCATGCGCAGCACCATGGCGTAACCGACCACCACGATAAAGCCGCCGGCAATCTGCAATCCGCGGGTGACGAATTCGGGAATGGCGTTGAGCATGCTGCTGACCATATCCGCGCTGACAAACAGCGAGACGATTAATGCAGGAATGGCAACGCGCAGCGCCTGTACGCCGAGAGCGGAAACGTGCAGCATGTCGATGGTGCGAAAGCGGGCGTCTTCGGCTGCTTTATCCGCCGCGTGCTGGAACACCACGGTGATGGTACGGGCGAATACCGTCAGTACCTGACCTGCCGCCGCGACGGGCAGGGCGATGGCGATACCGGTAGCAATGCTTTGCTGACCGACGATAACCAGAATGGCGGAGATAATACTGGCGAGCGCTGAATCGGGAGACTGCGCTGCGCCGACGTTCATCCAACCCAGAGCAATTAACTCCAGCGTGCCGCCGAGCATAATCCCGGTTTTTAAATCACCGAGGATCAGGCCGATAACGGTACAAGCAATAAGCGGACGGTGGGTCTGGAACTCATCCAACACGCTGCCCATTCCGGCAATACAGGAAAATATAAATATGGCGATAATTTGTAGGGTACTTATTTCCATAATATGTCACCTTGTGAATGTGATCATCCCTGCCTGTTAAAGCATAAATACACAGGCATTTTTATTTATTCAGCGAGCGATTGTTCTTTTATTTTTTCAAGGATATTAACTGATGGATCCGATGCGACGACGCGTAAATCCAGCGTAACCCCCAATTTATCTAACTCACGAAAAGCTTTGATATCGTCATCATCTAAAGAGACCGCTTTGGTTAATTGTTTTTTACCCGGTCGCCAGGCCATGCCGCCAATATTTAACGTGGCGATTTTTACCCCTTGTTTTACCATTGCTAAAGCATCCTGCGGGCAGGTAAACAGATAAAAAACGGTTTCGCTCTGATATTGCGGGTTATGGTAAACAGCGACCGCTTTTTCGAGATTAACGACGTTAACCTTCATTCCTGGCGGGGCAGCCTGACGTAATAATGTGCGCCGTACTTCATCGTTATAAACGTCGTCATTGCAGATAATAATTCGTTGGGCATTCGCCACCTTCGACCAGACGGTGGTGACCTGACCGTGAATCAAGCGGTCATCGATACGAGCAAGGGTAATGTTCATCAGAAATCCTCTTCGGTCGTTTCCAGATGTTGCCAGACGACACAGGTTTGTTGAGCAATGGTCGTCAGGTGTTCACACAGTTCATCCACATTCATACTGCTTTGGTTGTCTACCAGTTCCAGCGCCAATGGCAGCGACAACCCGCTAATAACCCGAATAGCGGGATTTTGCATTGCCAGCGTAGCGGCAGCATTCCAGGGACTGCCGCACTGCAGATCGACGGCAATCAGCCATTCATCTCCAGTGTGAGCGCTTACTAACTTTTTCAGTTTTTCCACGATGTTGCTGGCATTCTCCCCAGGAACAAATGCCACGGCTTCGACGTTGGCATCGCCGTAGACCATCTGTACCGATTCCAGCATGGCGCAGGCCAGATTGCCGTGAGCGCAGAAGATTGCATTGACCATAAAACCTCCTTAGCCGCGCGTTTTTCCGCCCGCAATGTTAGTGGTTACTCCGGTGATATAACTGGCGCGCTCTGAGAGGAGATAACAAACAAAATCAGCGACTTCGCTTAAACGTCCTGAGCGACCAATCGGGATCGCGTTCCTGGTATAACCCTCACGCAGCTGTTCGACGGTGATGTTGCGGGTCCAGGCCAGCGCTTCTTCATATTCGGGGGTGCGCAAACCGGTTTTTTCCAGAATGCCAGGTGCAATGCCAACCACTCGAATGCCGTGTTTGCCCAACTCTTTCGACCAGGAACGGGTAAAGCTATTCAACGCGGCTTTAGTGGCGGCATAGCAGCTTTGGCCCTCTGAGCCTTCCAGTCCGCTTTCTGAAGAGACATTCACAATCACGCCGTTATGCTGTTTTACCATTTGGCGTGCCGCCGCTTGCGACATTAAGAACACACCTTTCTGGTTGATATTAACCATTTTTTCAAAAGCAGCTTCGTTCAGTTCGTATTGCCCGGCGGGTGCTTTTTCATCGACCAGTAGCCGCGGGAAGTTAACGCCAGCATTATTTACCAGTCCATCAATACGTCCGTAGCGTTGGATAATTTCAGTAACAGTATGATTAACCTCTTTAGCGCTGGAAATATCCGTTGGCCAGAAATGATATCCGCTATGGTTTTCATATTTACCTTCGCCACTATGAATATCTGCCATTTGCACATTTGCGCCTTGCGCTAATAACTCCTCGACAATGGCCAGACCAATTCCGGATGCACCACCGGTAACAATAATGACTTTGTCTTGCAGATTTAACCACGTTTGCATAATAAACTCCCAATTTCAGATAAGGGGATCCCACATAAAATTAATTATGGCAGGATCAATTCAAATATATTTACTTCAACAATAATTCAGCGGTATGGCTGTTGGTGACTAAACAGTTAATATAATTCCCACGTAATGCGCCTAATATTCCAGTGTATTTTTCTTCACCCATTGCAATGCCAATGGAGTAACGCGCCTGTTTTAATTTATTGGTTTCGATGGAGAGCGTCTTTTCACTCATCCTGGTCTCTACGGTTACACCGTTGATATCGTAAAAGCGCGAGCAAATGTCTCCGGCCACATGGCGGGCATGCAGGTCATCACTCTCTTCACTGCCGTAAAAAGCGTGCCAGTTGGCACCATCGCGTATTGCCGGAGACCCAATTCCGACCAGCGCGACGTCCAGATTATCCCAGTAGGCGGAAATCGATTTAAAGTGCCGGGACTGCATAATACCGTTACGGATCAGCGAGTTTTCCAACAGCGCCGGGAAATCGGCCAGGTGCGATTCCCCCTTGAGCTTTGCCGCGGCGCCGTAGGTCAGCGTATTGACGTGGTAGCGGCTTTCAAGTTTGCCGGACGGTCCGCCGATAATCGGCACACAGATAAGCTGGCGTGACTGGTTGGCCGGGGATAATCCTTCAACCAATCCCCGTACCGCGCGACCCCATGAAAAACCAATAATGTCGCCGGGCTCCAGTAAGCGTTCCAGTAACTGTGCGCCATGCACGCCCATCATATTAAGTTGTTCATCTTCCTGTTCGCTGTCGCAGGAGACTACGACCGCTTCTTTCAGGCCAAATTTTTGTTTTAGCTGCTGTTCCAGCCACAGATTTTCGTTGTAGTCGTAATTAATGGCGATGGTGACGATACCCTGCTCGCGGCCACGTTTTAGTAACCGACTGATCGTGGTGCGGTAAATCCCCAGCTCGCGGGCGATTTGCGCTTGTGTCATATCCTGCTCGTAATAAAGCTGCGCGATTTTTACGATCAGGCGGATATCATCGCTGTTTTCCATCGCCATTTTGGGACTCCTGCACATTTGTGCAAATCACGAAATTGCCTTCTTGATCTGATATAACCCCATCTGTTTCACATCTCAAAGCTATTTTCACTTATTTCAGCGTCAATAACTGACCGATTGTGCTGCACATTTGATGTGGTGATTGCGCGTCTTTGGCACATATGTGCTTGTTGCTCTAATGTATTGATTCTGCTTGTTTTCATTCAACAAAATTGCAGATATGGATCACTGACACTTTTGTGTCAAAAGGCGGGGCGGATCACAAATAGCGCTCGGGCATTCGAACACGATTATTTTTTATCGCCCACAAGGTAGGGTATATTTCGCTTTTAATACACAAAGTCATTCAAGTTGTACCTAGGCGGCAAGGTAGCGAATCCCTGGGAGCATAGATTGCTATGCGACCTGGGTGAGTGAGGGCAGCCAACGCAGAGACAGCTTGAAGGATGAAGTGTATACAGGAGAAACTATGCTGCCCGACTCATCTATCCGATTAAACAAATACATCAGTGAAAGCGGAATCTGCTCGCGTCGCGAGGCGGATCGCTTTATCGAACAAGGGAATGTCTTCCTGAATGGCAAACGCGCCACCATTGGCGATCAGGTGATGCCTGGCGACGTCGTAAAAGTAAATGGTCGGTTGATTGAGCCGCGTGAAGCGGAAGATCTGGTTTTTATCGCGCTGAATAAGCCGGTAGGGATTGTCAGCACCACCGAAGACAGCGAGCGCGACAACATTGTTGATTTCGTCAATCACAGCAAGCGCGTGTTCCCAATCGGTCGTCTGGACAAAGATTCTCAGGGACTTATCTTTCTGACCAACCACGGCGACCTGGTGAATAAAATCCTGCGTGCCGGTAACGATCACGAAAAAGAGTATCTGGTGACGGTAGATAAGCCGGTCACTGATGATTTTATCCGTGGGATGGGGGCCGGTGTGCCAATCCTCGGCACCGTCACCAAAAAATGTAAGGTGAAGAAAGAAGCGCCGTTTGTGTTTCGCATTACGCTGATTCAGGGGCTGAACCGTCAGATCCGTCGTATGTGCGAACACTTTGGCTATGAAGTTACCAAACTTGAGCGTACGCGTATCATGAACGTTGGTTTGTCCGGTCTGCCGCTGGGTGAATGGCGCGACCTGACGGATGACGAACTGATCGATCTGTTCAAGCTGATTGAGAACTCGTCCTCAGAAGCCAAACCGAAGGCGAAAGCGAAGCCCAAAACCGCAGGCATTAAGCGCCCGGTAGTGAAAATCGAAAAATCGGCGGAGAAAGAGAAATCGCGCCCGGCGGCAAACGGTAAGCGTTTTACCTCGCCGGGGCGTAAGAAGAAAGGGCGTTAACGTCTGCCGCGCGTTGGCGTATTTGCTGACCAGGAAAACGATGCTTCCGCATCCGGTTTATAAGCCTGCTTTTTCTTCAACTGGCGGGCTTTTTTCGCTTCCGCTTCGCGCAAGGCCATCAGTTTATCGATGTACTCTTTCTTGATGCTGTTGGTTTCTGCGTTGGTCAGCAGGCGACCATGCGCAATGCGCGCGCGGTCGAGCAGCGTTTTCAGTTCACGCTGTTCGCGTTCGGTCATCTCTTTTTGGGTAATGCGGGGGAGTGCCATATGGGTGCCCTCTGTTAGCCGATATCCTCAGTGTACGGTAATCCAGAACCTGCTGATAGCGTCATGTATTGTATTATTCAGCAATACGTAATTTTCCGGCAAAGTCCTGCTGTGTATAGCCCGTTGTTCTGAATCGCTTGTCTGTGATGATGTTATCGATCTCTTTTAATGTGGCGATACACATCACACCGTCCTGGCCAAATTTTGTATGGTCGGCAAGAATTACCGACTTTTTACTCATAGCAATCATTGATTTGGCAACATAGGCTTCATCGAAGCTTTTCACCAGCACACCATGTTGAGGTGAAATACCACCCGCGCCGATGAAGCAGATATCTGCGTGAATAGTGTTTATTTGCTGACAAACGGAGACGCCGAGGTTGGCGCGGAAATGGTAGTCATATTCACCACCTAATACATAAACGCGCGCTTTGAGATTATGTTCTTTGATTTTATCGGCAATCAAGGCTGAATTAGTAATAACGGAATAGGCCAGAGGAGGTAATTGTTCGGCCAGAATAAGATTGGTTGTGCAGGAATCAATGAATAGAGTGTCGTGCTCGCTGACCATCCCGGCGGCAAGTTTACCAATTGCCATTTTTTCTTCGCGGTGTATATCAATCCGCGCGCCAAATTCATCTTCCTGAACAACCTGCTTCTTGACGGCTCCACCGTGAATCTTGGTAATTTGCCCTTCAGACTCCAGGATGGAGAGATCGCGGCGAATGGTCTCTGATGTGACTTTTAGCGTTTCCGATAATTTGATAACCGTCACTTCACCGAATTTATTTAATTCATCGAGGATATGTTTTCTTCTTTTAATCGGGTTCATTATTTTCCGCCAACGTCGTGCTTTGGCGCATGGTAACTGGATGTGCAGAGCAACGCAACCACTCCAACGCACAGACAATACCCTCATCATCATTAGAGGCCGTCACATAGCTGGCTTGTTGTTTTACTGCCTCTGGCGCATTCCCCATTGCAATACCAATGCCGGCGGCGGAAAACATACTGATATCGTTTTGCTGGTCGCCAATCGCCGCAACCTTTTCTGCTGTTATATTTAACTGGCGCATTAACATGCTAATAGCATAACCTTTATTTATTTCGCTACGTTGGATATCAATGTAATTCTCCCCAGTGATAGTCGCTGTATAGCCATAAGGTAATTTATTATTCACTTCTGCAAACAGTGTATTTATTTTTAACTGCTCAGTAACGAGTGTGATTTTATAAATATCATGCCGGTTTAAAATATTTCCAGGTGCTGCCGAAATAAGTGGTAATTCAAATAAACGGGCTTCATAAGTTGTCCATTGCGCTACCTGTTGGTCGCAACGATGATAAATAGCATCGGCGCTAAAAAAGTGATGAGGACAGAGGGAAAGCGCAATATGTCGGTCAATATCCCGAAGATTCATACAAGAGAGCGCTGCAGTATGGATATTGCGCTGCTGCGCCATCTCGAGAATCTGACCTCCGTTGAAGCCTGCGCACCAACCAAACAGTGCATCAACCTGCTGCTGCTGTAGCAGGCGCATCATAGAGGAGACCGGTCTGGCAGAACAAGCGGCCAGCAGGCCACCGCGCTGGTGGAAATCAATGAGTGCCTGACGTGTGCGTGGACTGATTGTCTTTTGCGAAGTCAGTAGTGTTCCATCCAGATCGGTGACCAGTAACATGCTTCTTTTCCCTTAATATCAATGCGCAATAAACGGTGTGACAGCCTCTTTGGCGGCGTTGCAGACCATATTGTCGATTGCCGTACCGACGACCAGAATATTGACCCCGGTATCCTTAAACGCTTTGGCATTGGCGAGGTTAATTCCGCCTTCCGCCAGCGTCGGCACGCTTACCGCGCCGACCAGTGCCCACAGGCGATCTTTAATGGCTTGCGGAATATCACCTGCGGCTACGCCTTCGTAGCTCATACCGGTCATTAAACCAATCATGTCGACGCCAATTTCCTGCATCCGTTTTGCTACGCTGGCGACCTCTTCCGGAGTGCGCGCAGGAATACCGAAGGTATGCAGGTCATCCGGGTGACCAATATAAGCATCAACGGTCAGGCCATACTGATGGGCGAGATTAACGATGTCCTGTAGATCGTCCCAGTCGGATTTATGGGTGTGTAAGCCATCGGCACCAGCACGGGCAATCTCCAGTATCTCTGTTTCCGTGAGCGGGACTGGTAACGTTTCGGTAAAGCCACCTGCGATACCGACGGTAATGAAGATATCGTCAGGGACCACATTACGTACGCCATGTACTGCTTCGGCCATCTGGCTGTTAGTAATTTCGTGGCGGATTTGTTCCGCCGCGTGCATGTTGCTCACCCCCTTATGCCCACGCGCTAATGCCAGTGCGGGATGGTTCGGTTCGAGCAGCTTAACGCCCGCCTCACATACTGCTTTTGCCAGACGCGCATCGTCGCCAGTTATCCCTGTGCTGAGGATGGTTTGCCCGCCGTGCAGCGTGATGGCATCTTTCACTTTCTGTAACGCTTTAGCGCGTTTTTTATTCATATCGCCTTTAAACATGGTGTACCTCTGGTGTTGGTGCATTAATTAATGGGCTGACGCGGTAGATTCTTTCTGTGCGACAGCCTTAAAACGGTTGGCAATAATGGTGGAAATACAGGTCAGGCCCATGACGGTAACCATCACAATCGCCATTTGCAGCGCATTGCTGGATAAGAACGGAGAGGCAAATGCAGGGACATAAGCCACGCCTTTGACGTTAAAGAAACCCAGCATCATGCCGCCCAGACCGGCCCAAACGATCGCTGAACCAAAGACAATTTTGTTGGCAAACATGAACGGATAGGCCGATTCAACGAAGGTCCCAAAGCCGAGGTTGATAAGCAGGCCGGGCGTCGCGACGGCTGCTTCGCTTTTTTCTCGTGGTGCGATGACGTTAGCCAGGTTGATACCTGCAGCAACCATCACCAGGCCCACCATATCGACAGCACCGAGGAAGCTGACGCCGGATTTTTCCATTTCCAGAAGCACCAGCGGCAGAATGACTGCGTGATAGACTCCCCCCAGAATAGCTGGCCAGATAACCAACCCAGCCAGCAGGCCGGCAAGAATAGGGCTGAAGGCCAGCGTGCTTTCGATAGCCAGTTTGATGTAATTACCTGCTGACAGCGCCAGCGGACTCAGCAGATAGTGCATGATTAACCCAGCGGCCAGGCCCGAGATCCCACCCGCTACAATGTTGACGGTGGTCATCGGAAAGCGCCAATTCAGGCATAATTCAAACAGCCAACGAACGAAAATCCCGGCCATCAAACCACCGATGATCCCTCCAATCAGACCGCCTTCTACGGAAAGTACTCCGGCGACCACCCCAGCAACAATTGAGACTTCATCCAGTTCCGAAATCTGTTTTGCTGCGAGAACCGCAACTAAAACCGGCAGGCCCTTCAGTAGAATTTCAAAGATATCGTTGAGTTTTTCCAGGCCCGGAATGTGACTGAGTGCGAGCACGATTGCCATGGCGATAAAGCCCGGCAGCGCAGGGATCATAATGCTGCGAATATTGAAGCGCTTAAGCAGGCTTTTTCCAGAACCGCCCTGTGAAGGAGAAGCGCTGCCCAACTGTGGTTTATATTTAACGCCCCAGTGCTTACACAGTGATGCGATGAAGGAGACTGCGCGGGTTCGGCTGGTGGTTCCCGTCGTGCCCGAGGTTGCGACGACATTTGCCCCTTTTGCCGCCACTAGCGCCATTGAGGTTCCGCCGGTGCCAACAATCGGTGTTTTCATCTCAACAGCGGCGGCAAAGACTGCCTGGTTGGCCTTCACCGGATCGGCGCTCATCACGATGATCCCGTCGATCTCACCGTTACGGATCATCTCAGCAATCCTGAAATCGCTCTCAACTACCGAGTCGTTCACTTCTGAAAGTTTGCCCTTAAATATCCTTTGTGGTTTTTGTTGGTTTTCTGTGGTTAGTGCAAATACAGACGCTGGTGTGTGAGGTTTGGCAGCGTCCATTGAGGCCTCTGCCGCAATGAACTGCACAGCGGCAACTTCCACACCTGCGGCTTCGCACTGCTGGTAAATTTCCTGGAGTAGCTTTTCTGGTTCGGCACCACCCAGGTTGTAGAGGTTGCCTCCACTGCTTCCAATAATCGCAATTTTTTTCATAGCGGCCTCGAAGATAGGGTAAGGGTTTATCTGTGTTGTAGTGGAATCATATTCCCAATTAAAACAAACCAAATCAACATGCACAAAATGATTTAACTGGGGTTTGAAACAGGTTTATTTGTATATTTGATTGAAATATAACAATTAAATAATTATTTTGTTTTGTGTTGATGTTTGTTGTTTTGTGATGGGGTTCAAATGCAGGTAGGGAGAAATGGAGGATGCCTCCTCCATTTATGAAGATTAGTGTTGTTTTACTGCGTGTGGTTTCTCTTCAATCGGCTTGCCGGACCAGTAGCCTGCCAGCAGCGAACCGGAAAGGTTATGCCAGACGGAGAACAACGCGCCGGGCAGGGCGGCAAGCGGGCCAAAGTAGATCTTGCCCAGCGCAGCGGCAAGTCCCGAATTCTGCATGCCCACTTCGATAGCCAACGTCCGGCAGGTTGACTCGTCGAAACCAAACAGTTTTCCGCCCCAGTAGCCGCCGAGCAGGCCAATGGTGTTATGCAGGATTACGGCGATAATCACCACAAAGCCGACCGACGCAATGTGCGAGGCAGAACCCGCCACGACGGCGCTGATGATTGCCAGAATGCACACCATAGAAAATGCGGGCAGATAGGGTTCCACGGCTTTTACGACGCGTGGGAACAGGTGGTGAATGACCAACCCCAACGCAATCGGAATGACCACGATCTGCAGGATACTCAGCAACATACCCATCACATCGACCTGGATATGCGCATCGACATACAGCCGTGTCAGCAGTGGTGTGGCGACAACGCCGACCAGCGTTGAAACCGATGAAATAGTCACAGAGAGCGCCACATCGCCTTTTGCCAGATAGATCATGACGTTTGATGCCGTTCCGCTGGCGACGCTACCGACCAGCACCATCCCTGCGGATAATTCCGGCGGCATGTTAAATGCCAGCGCTAAAATCCATGCGGCGAGCGGCATCACCAGATAGTGCAGGAAAATACCCGCCGCGACGGGTGCTGGACGTGAGAGTACGCGTTTAAAGTCGTCCACCTTCAGGTGAACGCCCATGCCGAACATGATCAGCATCAGTAACGACGGCACGAATGGCCCGACAGGCGTAAAGGTGGTGGGCGTGTAATACGCAATCACAGAGAGCAGCAGCGCCCATAACGGGAACAGCCGCGTGAGAGTAGCGAGCATGTTATATTCCTTGCGATTGAAATGTGTTGTGTTGTTATAAAAAGCCGGGTTCGAGCCCGGCTATAGTTATTGTTTATCGCGTGATGAAATATTATTCAAACAAATTATGTTTATGTTCCGCTGCGAACGTTTTCCCAGCTCAGTCCGAAGCGGGCGAGATATTTGCGCAGGCGGTCTGCATCGTTAGGATTGGCTTTCTTCTGCCGTGAGACGGCAAACAGTTCGCGCCCCGCCTCCGACAGCGACGCGCTGCGGCGGCACACTTCCAACACCGTTTCTAACTGGCGGCGATCGAACAGGTCTATGTCCATGTTCAGTTCAGGTTGCGAAGCGACAATCTGCCAACTCTCCTTTAACAGCGCAATTTCTTCTTCGACAAGGGATAAGGTGATGCGCCCCTGTTCGGCAAGTGTCGCCATTCGCGCGATGGATGAACTTAGCTCGCGAAAATTGCCGCGCCACTGCGCCTGTGGGGAACAGGCAAATGCCAGATAACAAACGCGAGCCTCTTTGTCGAAACGGATCTGCATCTGTTTACGGCTGGAAAAACGGTGTAGCTCATACTCGATGTTCGGGGCGATATCTTCCCGCCGCTGCGCCAGACCGGGCAGGGCGAAGCTCCACATATTGATACGTGCATAGAGATCTTCGCGAAAACGGCCTTCAGCGACCCATTGCTGCATGTCGCGATGGGTTCCGGCTATCAGTTGAAAATCGCTGTGTACTTCTTTGTCCGATCCAAACGGGAAAAAGGTTTTTTCCTCTATCGCTTTTAGCAGCATGGCCTGCTCGTCCAGCCCTAACTCGGCTATCTCATCAAGGAACAGCACGCCGCCATCCGCTTCACGCAGCAGTCCGCTGCGCGCCGTGAGTGCGCCGGTAAACGCCCCTTTCACGTGACCGAACAACGTAGACATCGCATTGTCGCCACGCAGGGTTGCGCAGTTGACGGCGACCAGTTTCCCTGCCACCAGATGCCTCGACTGGCGTAGCTGAAAAATACGTTTCGCCAGGAAGGATTTACCCGCACCGGTGGGGCCGGTGAGCAGGATCGGGTCGGTCGAACGTAATGCTACACGCTCAATGCGATCGATCAGTTTATTGAAGGTGGCGTTGCGCGTATCAATCCCGTCCTTCAGAAAGGAGACAGACTGCTGCTGTTCGCGCTGAAAACGACTGGTGAGCGTGGCATAGCGGCTTAAATCGAGATCGATAACCGAGCAGACGCCAGCGGCGACGGCTTCGTCCGATGAACCGGCTGGTGCCGGGCTGGTTTGTAGCAGGCTGGCGGGCAGGTAGCGGGCTTCCGTCAGCAGAAACCAGCAGATCTGCGCGACGTGCGTCCCGGTGGTGATGTGCACCAGATACTCTTCATTATCCGTATCAAAGCAGTAGTGGGTGGCGAAGTCGAGGAAAGCGGCGTAGACCTCTTCAAAATCCCAGGGGTCGTTAATAGTCACGGCATGTGGGCGTACTTCGGTGTCAGGTGAGAGCAGCGCGACGTCTTCAATCAACCTTTGCGCCATGCTCTCATCGCGTGGCTGGTGCAGCAGTTCCAGTCTGTCGACAGGGAGATCAGGCTGTTGGCACAATCCAACCGTGGGTCGCCACTTTTTAAATCGATTAGCGCGTTTACCGCGCTTGTCCAGCACCGTACCCAGTACGCCAATTACAACCCGCCGCTTTTTCATGGTTTATCCAAAAAGATAAATGTCGATATAAAAAGATAAGAAAATATCTTCGCCACGGCAATCTTTAATCTAAGTGCGTAAAATAAAATGATTGTTAATCAATGAGTTAAAAATTTAATTCACGTATTTTTCTTTTTGGCACGCTTCTGGCAATAACTCTTACGTCAATCACGCTGAAAACGCAGGGGGTTAAACCTCGCCGGCACGTCAGGAACGGTACAGGCTGTTTTCCAGAAGTGTTCCGTCAGCCGATGACACACAGTGGGTTCGATTCCCAATTTCATCCTCCGAATGAAAACTGGTTGTTAATCATAGAAATAAAACGGAGCGATGCGCAGTTAGCACGCTCCAGAACAGGCTGCCGGTAAAGATGCCGTGCGACAGGCAAAAGGGAATTCCCCTGCCGCTTCGCCCCTGCACCCGCACCTGAACAACATAAAGGAATAATAAAATGGCTAAGAAAATCACGATACAAAAAGGGCAGTTAGGTCTTTTATCCCGCGAGGGCGATTACTATCAGACGCTGGAGTCTGGGCAGCACCGTTTGCCGTGGTTTAACGCCCCTGAAGTGCTGATCGTTAATAGGGATGGTAGCGAGGTACCGCAAGCGCTGGCGGAGTATTTGCGTCGCTTCCAGCCTGCATGGGTAGAGCGTTACTGCCTGGTTGTTGATACGACGGATACCGAAGCCGGAGCGTTGTATGTCAACGGTGTTTTACAGGAGATCTGCCCACCTGCCACGCGCCGTCTGTACTGGCGTGCAGAGGAAGCGCTGACGCTGGTGCGCATGGATACTCGTCAGGTTTTGGTACCGGTTGAGGTGATGAATGCGGTATTACAGTCACGACGTAACGGTACGGTGAAAGGTCGTGAAGCCATCTTAACGGTGCAAGTTCCTGCGTGGCACGTTGGTGTGCTGAAAATTGATGGCGAAACCCAGGCGCTGTTACCGCCGGGTTTGACCGCATACTGGAAGATAAACCATCTGATTGAAGCTGAAGTTGTTGATACCCGTTTACAGGTGCTGGAGGTCGGCGGGCAAGAGATCCTGACCAAAGATAAGGTCAATCTGCGATTAAATCTGGCCGCAAACTGGCGTTATAGCGATGTGTTGCAGGCTTTTGGTCAACTGACCAAACCGCTGGACCACCTTTACCGCGAGTTACAGTTTGCGCTGCGTGAAGCGGTGGGAACGCGCACGCTGGACGAACTGCTGGAAGATAAGCAGGTGATCGATGAGGTGGTGAGCGCACAGGTGAAAGCCCGAATGACGCCGTTTGGTATTGAGGTGGCTTCGCTCGGCGTGAAAGATATTGTCCTGCCGGGAGATATGAAAGCTATTTTGTCCCAACTAGTTGAAGCTGAGAAATCCGCTCAGGCCAACGTTATCCGCCGTCGTGAAGAGACTGCCGCGACGCGATCGCTGTTGAATACTGCGAAAGTAATGGAAAACAACCCGGTGGCGCTGCGCTTAAAAGAGCTGGAAACCCTCGAAAGAGTTGCTGAACGTATCGATAAAATCTCGGTGTTTGGTGGCCTCGACCAGGTACTGCACGGCCTTGTGAACATAAAAGGATAAGAATAATGAGCTACAACACAGTGGACGGCGCGATGCGCGAAAGGGTATTGCGCCAGCTAAAAGAGGTAGAGCAGCGCTATGGCGTCAGGGTGCTGTATGCCTGTGAATCCGGCAGCCGCGGCTGGGGATTTGCCTCGCCGGACAGCGACTATGACGTGCGATTTATCTATGTTCATCCGCCCGAGTGGTATCTGCGGGTCGAGGCGCCACGAGATGTTATCGAGTTGCCGATAGATGATGAGCTGGACGTCTGCGGCTGGGAATGGCGCAAGGCGCTGGGGTTACTGAAAGGCGCAAACCCTACGCTTATCGAGTGGCTGGATTCTCCAGTGGTCTATCAGCAGGATGAAGTGACCGTGTCAGCGCTGAAAGCGTTGGTGCCTAAATGGTTTTCTCCACTACGTGCTCGTTGGCACTACTATTCGATGGCGCGGAAAAACTTCCGTGGCTATCTGCAGGGTGACGACGTACGGCTGAAAAAATACTTCTATGTTCTGCGCCCGCTGCTGGCTGTGCGGTGGGTCGAAGCGGGGAAAGGTGTACCACCGATGCGTTTTGCCGACCTGCTGGCGGGAAGTGAGCTGGATGCACCGTTGCGTCAGGAAATTGATGAACTGCTGGAACGCAAGCAGTGCGCGAGAGAAGCGGAGTATGGTCCGCGCCGCCCACTGTTGCATGCGTTTATCCGCGCCGAACTGAAAAGAGGAGAGATTCCGCCGACGTTACCGGATAGCCGGGAGGGTGATGTCAGAGAACTGGACAGATTGTTATATGAAACGGTGATGCGGTGAAAACGCCCGATGGTACAAGAGCCATCGGGCGTTGGCATCTACTCACTCAAACAAATTATGGTGCAGCTTCTGTACCACCTGTTCGGCTTCGGTACCAGGCACCAGGAAGCACAGGTTATGGCTGGACGCGCCGTAGCAAATCATGCGGATGTTGAACGGCTCCAGTACGCCGAACACCTCTTTACCCACGCCACAGGCTTTGGAAAGGTCGTTGCCAATCAGCGCCACCAGCGCCAGGCCTTCTTCCACTTCAACCCGACACAGGGCAGACAGTTCCATCAGCAGAGACTGTGTTAACAGTGTATCCCCGGTGGAGGTCGAACCGGTGGTATCCAGCGTCAGCGCCACGCTGACTTCGGATGTGGTAATTAAATCTACCGAGATGTTATGGCGTGCCAGAATACCGAAAACTTCCGCTAAAAAGCCACGAGAGTGCAGCATATTCAGGCTATGCAGCGTTACCAGCGTTTGCTTACGGCGCAGCGCCAGCGCCCGGAACAGAGGTGGATTCGCGGTTTTATTGCAGACCAGCGTACCGCCTGCTTTTGGATCCTTACTGGAGCCCACAAACACCGGGATATCGCTACGTACGGCTGGCAACAGGGTTGCCGGGTGCAGCACTTTCGCGCCAAAGGTCGCCATTTCCGCGGCCTCTTCAAAGGCGATTTCATCAATACGCTGCGCCGCCGGAACAACGCGTGGATCGGTCGTGTAAATGCCCGGAACATCGGTCCAGATATCGACGCGTGTGGCATGCAGCGCTTCGGCCAGCAGGGCGGCCGTATAATCGCTCCCGCCGCGCCCCAACGTGGTGGTGCGGCCTTTGCCTTCACTGCCAATAAAACCCTGAGTAATCACCAGACCTTCGCTCAGACGCGGTGCCAACTGGAGCGTTGCCAGTTCAGCCAGCGCCGCGACGTCAGGTTCTGCGCGGCCAAAACGATCGTTGGTGCGCATCACTTTACGTACGTCAAACCACTGCGCCTGCACGTTGCGTTCACGCAGGATCTCGACGAACAGCAGGGTAGACATCAGTTCACCGTGGCTGACCAGTTCGTCGGTCAGTGCGGTTGAGGTCGCCAGTGACGCCGCTTCTGCCAGCGTGGTGATGTTTTCCAGCAGACGTTCGATCTCTTCACGGATCACGTTTGGATAACGCAGACGTTCCAGAATATTGAACTGAATTTGACGAATGGCATCGAGTTTTTCGAAGCGCGCGGTTGGCTCCAGCCCTTCAGCCAGTGCGACCAGCAGGTTGGTGATTCCCGCGGAAGCGGAAAGTACCACTACACGGACATTAGCATCAGAAAGCACTACATCAGCGCTACGATTCATGGCATCAAAATCCGCCACGCTGGTACCGCCAAACTTGGAGACAACTACATCAGTCATAACTACCTCGTGTCAGGGAATGAATAGAGCGACCATGGCACATAAGGCAGAACAGAAACCGGTGCAGGCGCAAATGCAAATACCGTATTACATTTCGTCCTTCAATCTGCCTCTTCGTTGGCTGCACCTGCTCACCACAGTCACTTACTTCAGTAAGCTCCTGTGGATTCTCAGGTTTGCCGCCTTGACGCATATCGAATGACTTTATGTATATAAATAAAAGGCATGGCTTGTACTGTCAACGCTGGGATTATGCGGATTTTTCATGCTGCAACTGCGTTGAGTAACGGTACTAATAACAACGCTGATAACCGCTATACTTTTTAGCCACGTTTGGCGGATGCCCTGGCAATGGCATTAAAACAATCACACTTTTCTGTGACTGGCGTTACAATCGATCTCAGTCACAATTCTCAAAATCAGAAGAGTATTGCTAATGAAAAACATCAATCCAACGCAGACCTCAGCCTGGCAGGCACTACAAAAACACTTTGAAGAAATGAAAGACGTTACTATCGCGGATCTGTTCGCGAAAGATAGCGATCGCTTCACTAAGTTTTCCGCGACGTTTGACGATCTGATGCTGGTGGATTTCTCCAAAAACCGCATCACTGAAGAGACGCTGGCTAAACTGCAGGATCTGGCGAAAGAGACCGATTTGGCAGGCGCCATCAAGTCCATGTTCTCCGGTGAGAAAATCAACCGCACCGAAGACCGTGCCGTGCTGCACGTGGCGCTGCGCAACCGTAGCAATACGCCAATCATCGTTGACGGCAAAGATGTCATGCCGGAAGTGAACGCGGTGCTGGAGAAGATGAAATCCTTCTCTGAAGCGATCATCTCCGGAAGCTGGAAAGGCTATACCGGTAAAGCCATCACTGATGTAGTAAACATCGGTATCGGCGGTTCTGACCTCGGCCCGTTCATGGTGACCGAAGCGCTGCGTCCGTACAAAAATCACCTGAACATGCATTTTGTGTCGAACGTTGATGGGACGCACATTGCTGAAGTGCTGAAGAAAGTGAACCCGGAAACCACGCTGTTCCTGGTCGCTTCCAAAACCTTCACCACCCAGGAAACCATGACCAACGCCCACAGCGCACGCGACTGGTTCCTGGCTACCGCAGGCGACAACAAGCACGTTGCCAAACACTTCGCTGCGCTCTCCACTAACGGTAAAGCGGTTGGCGAGTTCGGTATTGATACCGCGAATATGTTCGAGTTCTGGGACTGGGTTGGCGGTCGTTACTCCCTGTGGTCTGCTATCGGTCTGTCTATCATCTTGTCCGTAGGCTTCGACAACTTTGTTGAGCTGCTCTCCGGCGCCCACGCAATGGACAAACACTTCTCCACCACGCCGGCTGAGAAAAACCTGCCAGTGCTGCTGGCGCTGATCGGTATCTGGTACAACAACTTCTTCGGTGCCGAAACCGAAGCGATTCTGCCGTACGACCAGTATATGCACCGTTTCGCGGCCTACTTCCAGCAGGGCAATATGGAATCCAACGGTAAATATGTTGACCGTAACGGCAATGCTGTAGACTACCAGACTGGCCCAATCATCTGGGGTGAGCCGGGTACTAACGGCCAGCATGCGTTCTACCAGTTGATCCACCAGGGCACCAAAATGGTTCCGTGCGATTTCATCGCGCCGGCAATCACCCATAACCCGCTGTCAGATCACCATCCGAAACTGCTGTCTAACTTCTTCGCGCAAACCGAAGCGCTGGCCTTTGGTAAATCTCGTGAAGTCGTTGAGCAGGAATATCGCGACCAGGGTAAAGATCCGGCAACGCTGGACCACGTTGTGCCGTTCAAAGTGTTCGAAGGCAATCGTCCAACTAACTCCATTCTGCTGCGTGAAATCACGCCGTTCAGCCTGGGGGCGCTGATTGCACTGTATGAGCACAAAATCTTCACTCAGGGCGCCATCCTGAACATCTTCACCTTTGACCAGTGGGGCGTTGAGCTGGGCAAACAGCTGGCAAACCGCATTCTGCCAGAGCTGAAAGATGGTTCCGAAGTGAGCAGCCACGACAGTTCTACCAACGGTTTGATTAACCGTTATAAGTCCTGGCGTTAATCTGCTTCTTCCTTCGAACCGCAGCGGTGTTGGCTGCGTTCGTTAACCCCGGTCACATAGCTATCTATGCTCCCGGGGATTAACGATCTTGCCGCCTTGCTGCAATTCGAATGAATTTGCAGATTGCTTATAAAAAAGCCGATATTAATATCGGCTTTTTTTATAAGATTGCTCCAGGATATCTACGTTTTATCTTCATTACTTAATTGAGCTTAATCCTAAAATAATTTCCTAAATGTTGTTCAATATCTGGTGTTTTCGGATTTACCGGATATTGCGTTTTCTATATTTATATTTTAACTGATTGATTAAATGGATGTTATTTTATTTTATTAATCGTTATCTCGCTTGTTGACTAATTATCCTAAATTCCCGTATGGCGTAATTTGCACACTTTGGCTTGTGTATACTCGATCTCGCCCGAAATTCTTTTGGGTAAATCTCCATTCATACAATGAAGGGAATTTGTGATGAAAAAAGTTCTGTATGGCCTTTGGGCTATATCTGCGCTTGCGGCGACTTCTGTCTATGCCGCCCCCGTTGAGGTGGGTGAGGCTGCAGGGTCGGCTGCCGCGTCGGTTTCGGCAGGAAGTTCCTCCGCAACCAGCGTGAGCACCGTAAGTTCTGCGGTGGGGGTTGCCCTGGCTGCGACCGGTGGCGGCGATGGTTCTAATACCGGAACCACCACCACAACAACCACCAGTACCCAGTAATACCGGTACGTAGCCCCTAAATAATTCGCGTTGCAGGAAGGCGGCAAGTGAGTGAGTCCCCGGGAACATAGATAGCTATGTGACCGGGGTGAGTGAACGTAGCTAACGCATCTGCAACGTGAAGTATGACGGGGATTAATTCTAACCACACTTCGGTGTGGTTATTTTGCCGCTGCGGAGAAACGTCGTGAAGCGACCAGCGATCATAATGGTTTGCCTGTTACTGCAGGCGTGCTCAGCCACCACCGAAGGGTTGGGTCATTCGCTATGGGAGAGCGTGTTTGGTACTCCCGGCGTACAGATGACGGACGATGAAATCCAAAACATGCCCTACGCCAGCCAGTACATGCAACTCAACGGCGGTCCCCAGTTGTTTGTGGTACTCGCGTTCGCAGAAAACGGACAGCAAAAATGGGTGACTCAGGATCGGGCCATTCTCGTCACGCAGCATGGGCGCATTGTGAAAACGCAGCTCGGTGGTGACAACCTGATCGAGATGAATAATCTGGCGGCAGACCCGCTCATCAAACCAAATCAAATAATCGATGGCGCAACGTGGACCCGTACGATGGGCTGGACTGAACATCAGCAGGTACGCTATGCCACCGCACGCTCAGTTTTCAAATGGGATGGCGCAGACACCATCAAAGTCGGCAGCGATAACACGCCGGTACGGCTCCTCGATGAAGAGATAACTACCGAACAAACACGCTGGCATAACCGCTACTGGATCGACAGCGAAGGGCAGATTCGCCAGTCGGAACAGTATCTTGGCGCACGTTACTTCCCGGTGAAAACCACGCTGATTAAGGCGGCAAAATCATGATCAAACGAGCCGTACTGGCGCTGCTGTTAAGTCTGAGCACAGCGTCCGTTTTTGCTGCGGGCAGCGTTAAGGTCTTTACCTCCGCCAACGCAGAGCCAAAAACGCTGACCGGGGCTGAACATCTGCTCGACCTGGTTGGACAGCCGCAGTTGAGCAATAGCTGGTGGCCAGGCGCAGTTATCAGTGAAGAGCGGGCAACGACTGAGGCGGAACGTCAGCAGCAGGCATTACTGGCCCGCCTGGCGACGCTGAGCGCTGAAGAAAGCGGTGACGATGCCGCATCTATCAAGGCATTACGCCAGCAAATTCAGGCGCTGAAGGTGACCGGCAGACAGAAGATTAATCTCGATCCGGATGTTGTGCGCGTCAGCGAGCAAGGTAACCCGCCGCTGCAGGGCAATTACACGCTGTGGGCCGGAGCGCAGCCAACCGATATCACGCTGTTTGGCCTGCTAAGCCACCCAGGTAAACAACCGTTTATGCCCGGGCGTGATGTCGCCAGCTACCTCGATGGGCAAAGTCGGCTCGGCGGCGCGGATCGTAGCTACGCGTGGGTCATCTATCCCAATGGACGCACGCAGAAAGTACCGGTCGCTTACTGGAACAAACGTCACGTTGAGCCGATGCCCGGCAGCATCATTTTTGTCGGACTCTCTGATGCTGTCTGGAGCAGCACCCCGGATGAAATCAATGCCGATATTCTTCGCACCCTGACCCAGCGGATACCCGAATAATGAGAAAAACTTACCTGCTCAGCTTACTGGCGCTGGGCGTAAGCGTTGCTTGCCACGGTGAAACCTGGCACGCGCCCATTGGACCTTCGCAGTCCGATTTTGGCGGCGTGGGGCTGCTGCAAACCCCAACCGCACGCATGGCGCGCGAGGGCGAAATGAGCCTCAACTACCGCGACAACGATCAGTACCGCTACTACTCTGCGTCGGTACAACTGTTCCCGTGGCTGGAAACCACGCTGCGCTACACCGATGTGCGTACTAAAAAATACAGCAGCGTCGAGTCGTTTTCAGGCGATCAGACATACAAAGATAAGGCTTTTGATCTCAAATTACGGCTGTGGGAAGAGAGCTACTGGATGCCGCAGGTAGCGGCTGGCGCGCGCGATATTGGCGGGACGGGCCTGTTCGATGCGGAGTATATAGTGGCGAATAAAGCCTGGGGGCCGTTTGATTTCTCGCTTGGCCTGGGCTGGGGATATCTCGGGACCAGCGGCAACGTCAGCAATCCGTTTTGCTCATACAGCGATAAATTCTGCTATCGCGATAACAGCTACAAGCAGGCCGGCTCTATTGACGGCAGCCAGATGTTCCATGGTCCGGCATCATTATTTGGCGGTGTGGAATATCAGACTCCCTGGCAACCACTGCGCCTGAAGCTGGAGTATGAGGGGAATAATTACCAACAGGATTTTGCGGGCAAGCTGGATCAGAAGAGCAAGTTTAACGTCGGCGCTATTTATCGCGTCACCGATTGGGCCGACGTTAACCTGAGCTATGAGCGCGGGAACACCTTTATGTTTGGGGTCACGCTGCGGACTAACTTTAACGATCTGCGGCCAAACTATAACGACAACGCCCGGCCGAAATATCAGCCGCAGCCGCAGGATGCCATCCTGCAACATTCGGTGGTGGCGAATCAGCTAACGCTGCTGAAATATAACGCCGGGCTGGCCGATCCTAAAATTCAGGTGCAGGGCGATACGCTGTATGTGACCGGTGAACAGGTGAAATACCGTGATTCGCGTGAAGGGATCGAACGTGCCAACCGGATCGTGATGAACTCCCTTCCCGACGGGATCCGCGCGATCCGTATTACGGAAAATCGCCTTAACTTGCCGCAGGTGACGACTGAAACGGAGGTTTCCAGCCTCAAGCGCCATCTGGAAGGCGAGCCGTTGGGTCATGAAACCCCACTGGCGCAAAAACGCGTTGAGCCCGTGGTGCCGAAAACGACCGAGCAGGGTTGGTATATCGATAAGTCACGCTTTAATCTCCACATCGATCCGGTGCTTAACCAGTCGGTGGGCGGCCCGGAAAACTTCTATATGTATCAGTTGGGCGTGATGGGAACAGCGGATTGGTGGGTGACCGATCATCTGCTGACCACCGGGAGTTTGTTCGCTAACCTCGCCAATAACTATGACAAATTTAACTACACCAACCCGCCGCAGGATTCGCATTTACCACGAGTGCGTACCCATGTGCGCGAGTATGTGCAAAACGATGTCTACGTGAATAACCTGCAGGCCAACTACTTCCAGTCACTCGGAAACGGGTTCTACGGACAGGTTTACGGTGGCTATCTGGAAACCATGTATGGCGGAGCGGGGGCGGAAGTGCTGTATCGCCCGCTGGACAGCAGTTGGGCGTTTGGTGTTGATGCCAACTACGTGAAACAGCGTGACTGGCGTAGCGCGCAGGACATGATGAAATTCACCGACTACAGCGTGAAGACCGGGCATTTGACGGCGTACTGGAATCCGTCATTCGCTCAGGATGTACTGGTGAAAGCCAGCGTGGGCCAGTATCTGGCGGGAGATAAGGGCGGAACGCTGGAAGTGGCGAAGCGCTTTGACAGCGGCGTTGTGGTAGGCGGCTATGCGACCATCACCGATGCCTCGCCGGATGAGTACGGAGAGGGTGATTTTACCAAAGGGGTGTACGTTTCCGTACCGCTGGATCTGTTCTCGTCTGGCCCGACCCGCAGCCGTGCGGCGATTGGCTGGACGCCGTTAACGCGTGATGGCGGCCAGCAGCTTGGACGTAAGTTTGGTCTGTACGACATGACCAGCGACAGAAGTGAGAACTTCCGTTAACGCTTGATCGCCCGGTGCGCAGAGCTTACCGGGCCTACAGTACGGCAGTAGGCCGGATAAGGCATTTATGCCGCCCTCCGGCAATTTATAAACGACGCAATAATTTTGCCGGGTTGCCCGCGTACACACCTTTCTCGGTAATCGATTTGGTCACTACGCTTCCCGCGCCGATGACTGCGCCATCGCAGATAGTGACCGCCAGAATGGTCGCTCCACTGCCGATCGAAACATCGTCTCCAATGATAATTCTCCCCCAACTGTTGCGGTCAGCGTTGGGTTTTCCTTCGCGAAACATATCGTTGGCGAACATCACGCCATGACCGATAAAACAGCGGGCGCCCAGGGTGACATATTCGCAGATGAAGGTGTGCGACTGAATTTTGCTGTCTGCGCCAATCTGCGTATTGCCCTGGATTTCTACAAATGGTCCGACAAAGACGTTGTCACCCAATGTGCAGTCGTAGAGATTGGCGGGCTCATAAATCACCACGTTCTCACCGCAGGTAACGTTGCGGACAGCGGATTGTCTTATCTGCATACTTCATCCTGTGAAATGTGTCGTGACATTCATCATTCCCCGTTGACCTTTCTTGCACAAAACATAAACAAAAAATGTAGATCTCTGTCACATTTTTGCGTTATACAGAAACCTCGTCACTGAACAGGAGGGGTCGTTATGACGTCGCTATCTCGTCCGCGCGTGGAGTTTATCTCCACCATCTTACAGACTGTGTTGAATTTGGGGCTGCTGAGTCTGGGCCTGATCCTGGTTGTATTCCTCGGGAAAGAAACGCTGCATCTGGCAGATGTGCTGTTCGCGCCGGAACAAACCAGCAAGTATGAGCTGGTGGAAGGGCTGGTGGTTTACTTCCTCTACTTTGAATTTATCGCCTTGATTGTGAAATACTTTCAGTCAGGGTTTCACTTTCCGCTGCGCTATTTTGTCTATATCGGGATCACCGCGATTGTGCGGTTGATCATTGTCGATCATAAAGCGCCGATGGATGTGCTGATCTATTCTGCGGCGATCCTGCTGCTGGTGATCACCCTGTGGTTGTGCAATTCCAAACGGCTGAAGCGAGAGTAACAGACAACACGCCGCAATCGGGCTGCGGCGTGTAGACGTGGTTAATGACTGGCGAATATCTTAATCAGGCCGATTCTATTTGCTTTCATTTACGGTTTCCATCATGAGCTGTTGCTGCTTTTCTTTGGACAAGCGAGCGATGCCAAAGCCAGTGAAACCCCATAGCGTCGCAAAGAAAATGCCACTCCAGCAGAGAATAGCCCACGGAAGATAGCTTAATGTAGCAACACCAAGCGTACCTGCCATGTAGGCACCCGCGGCAGTCCAGGGCAGAATCGGTTCAAATATGGTGGCAGAGTCTTCTACAGTCCTCGCCAGATTTTTTGGATGTAGCCCGCGCTCAATATAAGCACTTCGTAACATTTCAATCGGGATCAGGATTGAGATCTGACCATTACAGGTCACGCTAATCATTGTTAAGCCACAGGCAATAGTCGCAAGAATCATGGTTCCTGTGGAATGAACTAATTTGAGCAGATTATGGACGATGACTTCTAAAGCGCCGCTCAAGGCCAATGTTCCCGCGAATGAAAGGGCGCAGAAACAAATAAGCAACGTACTCATCATCGAGTTCATGCCACCGCGGTTGAGCAAATTACCTAATAGCGGATTAACATCTTTATCGGTAAGCATTGAAACGTTAAATCCGTCTACTGCACTTTTTACAATGTCGTGTAGTGCGAAACCCTGAATGACGCTGGCGTTGATCATGGCTACCAGTGCCGAAACAAGCATAATTGGAATAGTTGGTTTCTTGGTAATCGAACCGTACAGGACAATGGCAATGGGGAGCAATAACAACAAATTAAAATGATAAATCCCCTTTAATCCCTCTGTAATTAGCTGAACTTTGTCGGGCACGGTTGAGCCGCCGAGATCGCCATTCATTCCATAGAGGGTCATAACAACGGCTGACAGAATCAATGAGGGAAGGGTTGTGTAAAGTAAATGAGCGATGTGTTCATAGAGATCTATCTGGGCCGCCATCGCGGCCAGGTTAGTGTCGCCAGAAAGAGGTGACAGTTTGTCCCCGAAATAAGCCCCCGCCACAATAGCGCCAGCAGTTGCTGCCAGATTAGCCTCCATTCCGATGGCCACACCCATAAATGCTACACCGACAGTGCCTGCCGATCCCCAGGATGTCCCTGTGCATACAGAGACGACGGCAGTAACGAGCAGGGCGGTCACATAGATCATTGAAGGATTTATCAGATTAAGGCCGTAATAAATCATCAGCGGAATAGTACCGCCTATCATCCATGTCCCAATCAGGAGGCCCACGCTGATCAAAATTAGCAGAGCAGGCATTGTTTTGGCGATTTTCTGCGATATTGATTCAAGGATTGCATTGTAGCCGTACCCCAACCGCTTAACTAACAGCGCAGCAATGACGGTTGAAAGAACCATTAATGGCTCAGGTGGCAGATCGAAAGCTGCATAGCCAACTCCCAGCAATAGAACCATCGCTAGTATTGGTAACAATGATTCCACCAGAGTTGGTGTTCTTGGAGTATTGTTATTATTCATGGAGGGAAACTCCTGTAGTGAAGGGTATGCTCTGATAAATCCGTTCAAATGCTTGTGTAAGAGTGGTTCTTGGCGTGGCGATGTTCACGCGGAAAAAACCAAGTCCTTCATCGCCAAAATCTGATCCCCAACTCATCTCAACACCAGCGAGGGAGACAAACCAATGGCGTAGTTGCTCTTCGCTGATGTTCATCGCTCGGTAGTCGATCCACAACATGTAAGTTCCACCACCAGAGGCGACAACCCAGTCTGGAAAATGAGCCTGGCAGAATGATTGAACCCAGCGCCTGTTTTCGGCCAAATAATTTTTTAATGCTGCTAACCAAGAATCGCCATGGCGGTAAGCACAGAGAAATGCAGGAACAGAGAAATAACCAGGATTATGGATACCTGCTGCAATAAGAGCTGATTTAAACTTTTCACGATACTTATCATTAGCAATAACAATATTGGCGATTTCAAGTCCGGCCATATTGAATGTTTTTGCTGGAGATGTACAAATAAACGAGTTTTGTGCAACGTATGAACTTATCGAAGAGATTGTTTGATGTTGTTTTTTGGTGAAATTGAAGTCTGCATGAACATCATCGGAAATAATAAAAACATTATATTTCTCTGCTAATGAAGCTATTTTTCTCAGATTGTCTTCTGACCAGATTGTTCCTGTTGGATTATGCGGCGATATTAGAATAAAACAACAAGCCGTTTTAAACTTATCTTCGAGATCCGCAAAGTCTATTTCATAGCGGTGGTCACGATAAAGTAACGCACTTTCCAGCAATACTCTATGGTTGACTTCAACTGCATGGCTAATAGGATGATAGGCTGGGGCCAGGCTGACAATAGCATCTCCCGGCTGGGTAAAGTTCTGGATAAATAATGAGACGGCTTGTACCACTCGTGGGCAAAAAACAATGTGTTCAGGGTTGACCTTCCACGAGTAATGGCGTTGGTACCACTGTGCTGTTACTTGCTGCCAGTCATCACTTAATAATGTATAACCGTAGATACCTTTCTGATTTGCGACTGACAATTCAGAAACTATAAAATCAGCTACGGGGATATCCATATCAGCTACAGACAGAGGGATGATGTCACGCCCCTTGTTATTATATTTAGCGCTATAGGTTCCGTCGCGTGAAATAACTTTATCAAAATTATAAACTTTCATATTTGTTACTCGCCCGATTTTATCGTTAGGGTAATGTAATATTTCGAGAGTGGAAGTGTTATTCTGTATTTTGTTTTCGTCATTATGAAAATTTGCATATGTGATGCTTATCACAAAGATGTTAACTGTCTGTCAATAAAAATAATCCAGTGAGTGTAAACGTTTTACATCGCTTAAGCGTATGGAATTTACATAAAAAAAGGGCGCTCCGTAGAGCGCCGAATAACAGTCACAGGTTGGGATAACATAAATTGAGGGTTGCAGTGGCATTGCCCGTTGCCGGGCGGTTACTTCGGTAAAACTTAACCTTTCACACCACCCGCCGTCAGGCCGTTGACCAGCCAGCGCTGCGCCAGCAGGAATACCAGAGTGATCGGAATGGCTGAAAGTACAGCTGCGGCGGCAAAGTCGCCCCACAAGTAGTTCTGTGGATTGAGGTACTGCTGCATACCTACCGCGAGGGTGTAGCTGTTCACATCACGCAGCAGCAGTGACGCGACCGGTACTTCGGTAATGGCGGCAATGAACGACAGAATAAACACGACCGCCAGAATCGGAACGGAAAGCGGTAACAGCACCAGGCGGAAAGCCTGCCACGGCGTAGCGCCATCCAGCGCGGCCGCTTCTTCCAGCGAACCGTCGATGGTTTCGAAATAGCCCTTAATCGTCCACACATGCAGCGCAATACCGCCGAGATAAGCAAAGATCACGCCGCCGTGAGTGTTCAGGCCGATAAACGGAATGTACTGGCCCAGGCGATCAAACAAAGCATACAACGCGACCAGAGACAGTACCGCCGGGAACATCTGGAAAATCAGCATCCCTTTCAGCAGGGTTGCTTTGCCCGGGAATCGCATACGGGCAAAGGCGTAAGCACAGGTGGTGGAAAGCGTCACGATACCGATCGCAGTAATGGTGGCCACTTTCACCGAGTTCCACAGCCATAACAGCACCGGGAACGGCGGCGGGGTCACGCGGCCATCCGCGTGCTCAACGCTAAAGCCCAGCGCCAGTTTCCAGTGCTCCCAGGAGATGTTTTCCGGGATCAGGCTGCCGGTAGCAAAGTTACCTTCGCGCAGCGAGATAGCGATAACCATCAGCAGCGGGAACATGATCGCCGCGATAAAAATCAGCAGCCCTAAGTGCGTTGCGAATAAACGTAACTTTTGAGATTTGGGTTGAACCATAGCCATAATATTTTTACTCCCCTTGATACCGCTCCAGGCTATTTTGCTTGCCATTTTGAACTCGGGCAGTGCTCAGAATCCTCACGTACTACGTGTACGCTCCGGTTCTTCCGCGCTGGCCGAGCTCAAACTGCCCGCGCCAATGACGCCTGGTTATTCCAATTAATCAAACTTCATACGTGTGGCTTTCAGGTTCACAATCGCCAGCGCGCCAACCAGCAGGAAGATCAGTGTGGCAATCGCCGCCGCCAGACCGAAGTCCTGACCACCGCCGCCTTCAAAGGCAATACGATAGGTGTAGCTCACGAGCAGATCGGTATAACCGGCTGGCGTGGTGGTACCGAGCCTGTCAGGACCACCGTTGGTCAACAGTTGAATCAGCACGAAGTTGTTAAAGTTAAAGGCGAAGCTGGCGATCATCAGCGGCGTCAGGGGCTTGATCAGCAGCGGCAACGTAATCTTAAAGAAGTTCTGGAACGGACCTGCGCCATCCATCGCCGAGGCTTCGTACAGATCGTCAGGAATTGCTTTCAGCAGGCCCATGCACAGGATCATCATGTATGGATAGCCCAGCCAGGTGTTGACGATAATAATCATCGAACGCGCGGTGGTTGGGTCGCTGAACCAGGCCGGCTTGATGCCAAACAGCGCGCTCAGCATCATGTTAATTTCACCAAAGCTCTGGTTGAACAGCCCTTTGAAAATCAGAATCGAGATAAACGATGGCACGGCATACGGCAGAATCAGCAGGACGCGGTAAATCGCTTTGCCCTTCAGGGATTCCCACTGCACCAGACAGGCGAGCACCATGCCGACGGCCACGGTCAAAATAACGGTCAGTACCGAGAAGACCACCGTCCAGACGAAGATAGCGAAGAACGGTTTCTGGATGCCCTCGTCGGTAAAGACGCGGGTAAAATTATCCCAGCCAATAGTAACGGTGTAGCCCGGGCTAAGCTTGTCATCGCCCCAGTTACCGTCTGCATTCACCGACTGATAGAAACCAATGTCGTTGTTCGGACGATATTTTACACCGCTCTGGCTGTTGGTGAGCGTACCGTCATCAGCGAGCGCATAGAGTGGCTGCGTGCCGGAGAACTGGCGCAGTGAACTCATAATCACCTTGCTTTCATCCGGCAGGATGGCGGTCAATTGGGTTAATGCCTGGCGATTTTGCGTAATGATACGCAGCGTTGCACGCTCGCCCGCTGGCAGCGCTTCGGCTTCTTTCAACTGCAGCTTCTGTTCGCCGCCAAATTTAAAGGCGTCGGAGAGATAATTCTTGCCGGTTTCACCGTCGGTGAGGGCCAGTTGCCACTCATCACCCGCCGGATACAGGCCAAAATTGTAGGTTTTACCCGCCTGATAAGAACGATCCATCAGAACTTCCTGAGCGCGTTCAAAGGTCAGTTGGTTGGTGCTGCTGTAGTTGGTAAAGGCAATGGCGATCGTACAAATCAGCGGAAACAGGACAAACAGCCCCATACCGGCAACGCCTGGATAAACATAGCGCCAGGCATAGGCTTTACGGTTAGCAAAAATATACAGGCCAGCAGAGCTTAAAATCAGCGTCATGATGGCAAACAGGTACTCCCCCTGAGCGTACATCAAAACAACAAGGTAACCGACCAGCAGCCCAAGCAGACCCATCACTGACCATTTCAGCGTGTCGCTTTGCCACCAGTGTTTCTTTTTAATGACATCCATGGGGATCTTCCTCTACAACATTGAACATCTGTCGGCAAAAGTGCCTGATGGCGCTGCGCTTATCAGGCCTACGGTGAGTTGTAGGCCGGATAAGGCATTTATGCCGCCATCCGGCACGTGTGCTACAGCACTACTTGGTGATACGACCTTGTGCATCTTTCAGTGCGGCATCGACGGTCTGACGACCGCTGGCTGCGTTAATCACTGCGGTACGTACGGCATACCAGAATGCGGACATCTGTGGGATGTTCGGCATGATTTCGCCTTTCTGGGCGTTATCCATGGTGGCGGCGATGCGTGGGTCTTTTGCTAACTGATCCTGGAAGGATTTCAGCGCAACGGCGCCCAGTGGTTTGTCCTTATTCACTTCATCCAGACCCTGATCGGTCAGCAGGTAGTTTTCGAGGAACTCTTTCGCCAGCTCTTTGTTCGGGCTGGCGGCGTTGATACCCGCGCTCAGCACGCCAACAAACGGTTTAGACGGCTTGCCTTTGAAGGTTGGCAACAGCGCGACGCCGTAGTTGATTTTGCTCTTGTCGATGTTAGACCATGCCCACGGGCCGTTGATGGTCATCGCGGTATCGCCTTTGTTAAAGGCCGCTTCAGCGATGGAGTAATCGGTATCCGCGTTCATGTGTTTGTTCTTGATCAGGTCAACCAGGAAGGTCAGGCCCGCTTTCGCGCCAGCGTTATCCACGCCCACGTCTTTCACGTCGTACTTGCCGTTTTCAAACTTGAACGCGTAACCGCCGTCGGCGGCAATCAGCGGCCAGGTGAAGTACGGTTCTTGCAGGTTGAACATCAGCGCGGATTTACCTTTCGCCTTCAGTTCTTTATCCAGTGCAGGAATTTCTTCCCAGGTTTTCGGTGGATTTGGCACGAGGTCTTTGTTGTAAATCAGCGACAGCGCTTCAACCGCGATCGGGTAGGCAATTAGTTTGCCGTTATAGCGTACGGCATCCCAGGTGAACGGATAGAGCTTGTCCTGGAATGCTTTGTCAGGCGTTATTTCAGCCAGCAGGCCAGACTGAGCGTAGCCGCCAAAACGGTCATGCGCCCAGAAGATGATGTCCGGGCCGTCGCCGGTCGCGGCAACCTGCGGGAATTTCTCTTCCAGTTTGTCCGGGTGCTCAATGGTGACTTTGATCCCGGTGTCTTTCTCGAATTTTTTGCCCACTTCAGCGAGGCCGTTATAGCCTTTGTCGCCGTTAATCCAGATAACCAGCTTACCTTCTTCAATCTTGGCGAGAGCCGAGGCGGAAAACATCATCGTCGTTAATGCAGACAATGCGAGGATGCGTGCGCCAGTTTTGATTTTCATAGTTCCCATCCTGTTTGGTGATTTTGCAGAGGTGGCTTAACGGTTACTAGTTTCTTTATACGACAACCTCTTTCCATCCTCCTTACCCCTACGCCCCACCCGCTCTTTATGTGATCTGTGTTACATAAATGTGAGTATTGCGTACTGGCGCACATAAAAACCCACCGATTTTTGCAGGCCGCATCACGAAATTCCTCCGCTGCGTACGGCCCGGGTCTCAGACGCTGCTCTCTCATCCTCCCGCCTCCTCCCCCATAAAAAAGCCGGGGGGTGGAGGATTCACGCAGTCAAGGGATCACGCATAGTCAGCCCATCATGAATGTTGCTGTCGATGACAGGTTGTAACGAAGGGAGAAGGGCATGGCGAGCGTACAGCTGCGAAATGTAACGAAAGCCTGGGGTGACGTGGTGGTATCGAAAGATATCAATCTCGACATTCACGAAGGGGAATTCGTGGTGTTTGTCGGACCTTCAGGCTGCGGTAAGTCGACCTTGCTGCGTATGATTGCCGGGCTTGAAACCATCACCAGTGGCGATCTGTTTATCGGGGAGACCCGGATGAACGACATTCCACCCGCCGAACGCGGTGTGGGCATGGTCTTTCAGTCCTATGCGTTGTATCCCCATTTATCTGTCGCGGAAAACATGTCGTTCGGCCTCAAACTGGCCGGAGCGAAAAAAGAGGTGATGAATCAGCGCGTGAACCAGGTCGCGGAAGTTCTGCAACTGGCGCACCTGCTGGAACGTAAACCGAAAGCACTTTCCGGCGGACAACGTCAGCGTGTGGCGATTGGCCGTACGCTGGTCGCCGAACCGCGCGTATTCCTGCTGGATGAACCCCTGTCGAACCTGGACGCCGCACTGCGCGTGCAGATGCGTATTGAAATTTCCCGCCTGCATAAACGTCTTGGCCGCACGATGATTTACGTCACCCACGATCAGGTCGAAGCGATGACGCTGGCCGACAAAATTGTGGTGCTGGATGCCGGTCGCGTAGCGCAGGTCGGTAAGCCCCTGGAGCTGTATCACTACCCGGCGGACCGCTTTGTAGCGGGCTTCATTGGTTCGCCGAAGATGAACTTCCTGCCGGTGAAAGTCACGGCAACGGCCATCGATCAAGTGCAGGTTGAGCTGCCCAACCGCCAGCAAATCTGGCTACCGGTAGACAGCCATGCGGTGCAGGTTGGCGCCAACATGTCTTTAGGTATCCGCCCGGAACATCTGCTGCCCAGCGATATCGCCGATGTCACCCTCGAAGGTGAAGTGCAGGTGGTCGAGCAGCTGGGTCACGAAACACAAATTCATATCCAGATCCCCGCCATCCGTCAAAACCTGGTTTACCGCCAGAACGACGTGGTGTTGGTAGAAGAGGGTGCCACATTCGCTATCGGCCTGCCGCCAGAGCGTTGCCATCTGTTCCGTGAGGATGGCACTGCATGTCGTCGGTTGCACAAAGAGCCGGGCGTTTAAGGTCCCCATAAAAAAACGAAACGCAAAACCATTCGCAGTTTTAGAAGGTGGCAGCGTTTAAAGAAAAGCAATGATCTCAGGAGATAGAACGATGATTACTCTGCGCAAACTCCCTCTGGCGGTTGCTGTAGCAGCAGGCATTATGTCTGTTCAGGCAATGGCTGTGGATTTCCATGGTTATGCTCGTTCCGGCATTGGCTGGACAGGTAGCGGCGGTGAACAACAATGTTTCCAGGCAACAGGTGCACAAAGTAAATACCGTCTTGGTAACGAATGTGAAACCTATGCGGAAATCAAATTAGGTCAGGAAGTGTGGAAAGAGGGCGATAAGAGCTTCTACTTCGACACCAACGTTGCCTACTCCGTTGCACAGCAGAATGACTGGGAAGCGACCGATCCTGCTTTCCGCGAAGCCAACGTGCAGGGTAAAAACCTGATTGAATGGCTGCCGGGTTCCACCATCTGGGCCGGTAAACGTTTCTATCAGCGTCATGACGTCCACATGATCGACTTCTACTACTGGGATATTTCAGGTCCTGGTGCTGGTATTGAAAACATCGATCTGGGCTTCGGTAAACTGTCTCTGGCCGCAACCCGTTCTCAGGAAGCGGGTGGTTCTTACACCTTCAGTAGCCAGAATATCTACGACACCTCTAAAGATACCGCGAACGACGTATTTGACGTACGTTTAGCGCAGATGGCTACTAACCCTGACGGTATGCTGGAACTGGGTGTGGACTATGGCCGCGCGAATAAAACCGACGGTTACAGCTACGCGGATGACGCAACGAAAGATGGTTGGATGTTCACCGCAGAACACACCCAAAGTATGCTGAAAGGCTATAACAAATTTGTTGTTCAGTACGCGACTGACGCCATGACAACGCAAGGTAAGGGCGGCTCGCAGGGGACTTACGGCTCTACCTTCGATACTCAGGTATCTCCAGATGCACCTGTCATCCATCATGTAGACAACAACATCAATAACAATGGTAGCCTGGTACGCGTACTTGACCATGGTGCAATCTCTCTGGGCGACAAGTGGGACCTGATGTACGTCGGTATGTATCAGAACATCGACCTGGATAACGACCTGGGTACCGAATGGTACACCGTGGGTATCCGTCCGATGTACAAATGGACGCCGATCATGAGCACCTTGCTGGAAGTCGGTTACGACAACGTTAAATCGCAGCAGACCAGCGATCGCAACAGCCAGTACAAAATCACCCTGGCGCAACAATGGCAGGCTGGCGACAGCATCTGGTCTCGCCCGGCAATCCGCGTCTTCGCAACCTATGCCAAATGGGATGAAGAGTGGGGTTACGTGAAAAATGGCGACAAAGTTTCTAAATATGCCGCCGCAACTAACTCTGGTATCAGCACCACCAGCCGTGGCGACAGCGATGAGTGGTCCTTCGGTGCCCAGATGGAAATCTGGTGGTAATCCAGCACTAACCTGACGTAAAGACCGAAAGAGGGGCGCAAGCCCCTCTTGATTACGGTTTAGCGCGCTATTGCCTGGCCACCGCTGAACCCATGCTATCTGAGGTGATAACAATGAAAATGAAGAAAAGTCTCGTTGCCCTTTGTTTATCTGCAGGGTTATTTGCCAGCGCGCCTGGCATCAGCCTGGCCGATGTTAATATTGTTCCGCAGAACACCACCGCGGCCCCAACAATCCCCACTGCCGCGCTGCAACAGTTGACCTGGACGCCGGTTGATCAATCCAAAACCCAATCGACACAGCTTGCGACAGCGGGCCAGCGTCTTGATATCGCGGGTATTACCGGCCCGGTCGCGGCCTATAGCGTGCCGGCGAACATTGGCGAACTGACCCTGACGCTGTCCAGTGAGGTCAACAAACAAACCAGCGTATTTGCGCCAAACGTCTTAATTCTTGACCAAAACATGACGCCATCTGCGTTCTTCCCCAGCAGCTATTTCACCTACCAGGAGCCCGGCGTGATGAGTGCCGATCGCCTGGAAGGGGTCATGCGTCTGACGCCTGCGCTGGGCCAGCAAAAACTTTATGTTCTGGTCTTTACTACTGATAAAGATCTCCAGCAGACCACGACTCTGCTTGACCCGGCAAAAGCCTATGCCAAGGGGGTAGGTAACGCGATTCCGGATATCCCTGACCCGATCGCTCGTCATACCACCGACGGCCTGCTGAAACTGAAAGTCAAAACCAGCTCCTCCTCCAGCGTTCTGGTCGGGCCGCTGTTTGGCTCGTCCGGCCCAGGTCCGGTTACGGTTGGTAATACCGCCGCACCAGCGGTGGCTTATGCAGCTCCGGCAGCAGCAGTTGCCGCACCTGCGCCGCAGCCGGTGAAGAAAAGTGAGCCGATGCTGAACGACACGGAAAGCTATTTTAATCAGGGCATTAAGGATGCAGTTGCGAAAGGCGATGTCGATAAAGCGCTGAAGCTGCTTGATGAAGCTGAACGTCTGGGATCCAAATCTGCCCGATCCACCTTTATCAGCAGTGTAAAAGGCAAGGGGTAAACATCTCCCCACATTGTTGATTTTGCAACAACTGGTGCGTCTCCTGGCGCACCTTTTTTTATCCTTCGGTGCTAATTGTTACACTTATGTTGCCCTACCGATCACTTAATTGTGTTTGCTCACCCCGTAATGCCTTTTCTGCGATACAATGCCTTCAGGTTATAAATCGGAGAGTAAGGCATGCCACACCCTGCGTTAACGCAACTGCGTGCGCTGCGTTATTTTGATGCGATCCCGGCGCTGGACGCCCAACTGCTCGACTGGTTGTTACTGGAAGATTCCATGACTAAACGTTTTGAGCAGCAGGGAAAACAGGTCACCGTCACGTTGATTCGCGAAGAATTCGTTGGGCAAAATGAGGTGTCTGAAGAGCTGCCGCTGCTGCCTGAAGAGCCCCGCTATTGGTTACGTGAAATCCTGTTATGCGCGGATGGTGAACCCTGGCTTGCCGGACGGACCGTAGTGCCTGAATCAACCTTGTGCGGTCCTGAACTGGCCTTACAAAACCTGGGGAAAACCCCGCTCGGACGCTACCTGTTTACGTCATCAACATTGACCCGAGATTTTATTGAGATTGGCCGCGATGCAGCGCTGTGGGGGCGTCGTTCCCGCCTGCGGCTGAGCGGTAAGCCGCTGATGCTTACCGAGCTTTTTCTGCCTGCATCGCCGTTGTACTGAGAGGAAGATAAAGATGGAGTGGAGTCTGACGCAGAATAAGCTGTTGGCGTTTCACCGCTTGATGCGTACGGATAAGCCAATCGGCGCCTTACTACTGCTCTGGCCTACGCTGTGGGCATTGTGGGTGGCGACCCCGGGCATGCCGCAACTGTGGATCCTGGCGGTTTTTGTTGCCGGAGTATGGTTAATGCGCGCCGCCGGATGCGTGGTGAATGATTATGCCGACAGGAAATTTGACGGACACGTTAAACGCACCGCAAATCGACCGCTGCCGAGCGGGGCCGTAACCGAGAAAGAAGCCCGAACGCTGTTCATCGTATTGGTGCTGCTGGCCTTCCTGCTGGTTTTAACACTCAACACGATGACCATATTGTTATCCGTTGCGGCGTTAGCATTGGCGTGGGTTTACCCCTTTATGAAGCGCTATACGCATCTGCCGCAGGTGGTGCTGGGGGCGGCGTTTGGCTGGTCGATCCCGATGGCGTTTGCCGCCGTGAGCGAATCCGTACCGCTGAGCTGCTGGCTGATGTTCCTCGCCAATATCCTCTGGGCAGTGGCCTATGATACGCAATATGCCATGGTTGACCGGGATGATGACCTGAAGATAGGCATTAAATCGACCGCGATTCTGTTTGGTAAGAACGACAAGCTGATTATCGGTGTTTTGCAGGTTGGCGTGCTGGTGTTGATGGCGCTGGTGGGTTGGCTAAACGGGTTAGGGCTGGGTTATTACTGGTCTCTGCTGGTGGCGGGCGCGCTGTTTGTCTATCAGCAGAAACTGATCGTCAATCGCGAACGTGATGCCTGTTTTAAAGCGTTTATGAACAATAATTACGTCGGTCTGGTGTTGTTCTTAGGACTGGCGATGAGCTACTGGCATTTTTGAGTTTGGTCTAGTCTGCAAAATAAAAAACCGGTCAGTCATTCCGACCGGTTTTTTTATGCTTACTCGCCTTGTGTAGCGCTCTCGATGGTCAGACGCACATCTGACGTGACCAGTTCGGCCAGCATCTGATAGATCTTCATCGTCTCTTCCGGTTCGGCATCTCCGGTGTCGCTGATGAATCCCTCGTCACGCAGCGTCAGCACCAGGGAGCTGAACACGGCTTTATCGAAGAATTCCGGCGCGTTAATGCCGTGCAGCACGGAGAGGCGTTGCGCCACGGTGCGGCTCTCTTTCTCCAGCGTACCACGGTTGATCGACGGATTGGCGCTCAGCAACCAGAAGGTAATGGCGTAGCGTTGCAACGTCTCGCGAGCGCCTGCCGCCAGCAGCTGTAGCGTACGGGAGCGGGCCGGATTGATATGCAGTTCGTCATCGGTCAGGGTGATAAGTCCCTGGCGCTGCATTTCGCTGGCCAGTTCGTCAATCACTCCGGCAAGTTCATCACGCTCCCAGCGTAAGAACAGCTCCGCTTTCAGCATCGGATACAGCGCATCAATATGCTGCTGTAGCGCGGCGCGTGAAATACGACGATGCTGAGTCACGATGGCTGCCATCAACGAAGGCAGAACCAGCATATGCGCAATGTTGTTGCGGTAGTAGGTCATCAATACCGCCTGCTCGCGCGGCAAAATGATGATGTCGCCGATGGTGTCTTTCTCGACCTCAAACTTGTTCATCTGCAAGGCGTGATCGATCAATTCACTGGCGCTCTGCGCAGGAACTGTAGCATCTGCCGCGTACGGCACATTGCGTAGCAGGCTGAGATAGCAGTCAAGCTGCTCGGTCAGCTGTTCACGGGTCAGAGAGCGCTGGCGGGAAGCCAGTAACGCAGTACAGCACAGGTTCATGGCGTTGGCCGCGCCTGCGTTGTTAATGCGCACCATTAGATCGGCGGCAATGTTATTCACCGTCGGCGTTAGCCAGGCTGGGCGGATAGACTCGATAGGATCAATCGATTCACGCCACTCCGGCACGTGCTGGTTAAGGTAAGTCATCAACGGCATTGGTTCACCAAAGTTGACATAGCCCTGACCCAGATTACGCAGCTTGCTTAAGCCACGCAGCATTTGCGGCAGACTCTCTTTTTCTTTCGTCGCGCCACGCAGCTCTTTGGCGTAGGTGCCTACTTCCATTACGTGCTCATAGCCGATGTAGATCGGTACGAGGGTAATCGGACGCGTTCCGCCACGCAGCATCGCCTGAATAGTCATCGACAGCGTGCCGGTTTTCGGGTCGAGCAAACGACCGGTACGTGAACGGCCACCTTCGACAAAATACTCAACCGAGTAGCCGCGGCTGAACAGTTCGCCCAGGTATTCGCGGAAAACGGTGGAATAGAGCTTGTTACCCTTGAAGGTACGACGAATAAAGAATGCGCCCAGACGGCGGAAAATCGGACCCGCTGGCCAGAAGTTCAGGTTGATACCGGCAGCGATGTGCGGCGGAACCAGACCCTGGTGGTACAGAACGTACGACAGCAGCATATAGTCCATATGGCTGCGGTGGCACGGGACATACACGATTTCGTGCCCATCGTGCGCCAGTTGACGGACACGCTCCGCATTGTGAACGTTAATCCCCTGATACAGCCGGTTCCAGGTAAAGCCCAGAATACGGTCGGTCAGACGGATCATCTCGTAGGAGAAGTTGGCGGCAATCTCTTCCATCAGCGCAATGGCGTTTTGCTGCGCTTTTTCGTGGGAGATTTTTTTACTGCGCGCTTCGTCTTCTACCGCGCGAGCGATAGCTTTTGAGGCCAGCAGCTTATTAAACAGGTCCTGGCGGGCAGGGAGGCGCGGGCCAACTGCGGCCAGACGCTGACGAGCAAAGTGCATGCGCGCCACGCGAGCCAGCTTCTGAGCAATGATCTTATCCGTACCGTGTTCATCCGCCATGCGACGCAAGGAGACTGACGGGGAGAAGCGGACAAAACTGTCGCGTCCCAGCCAGGACACAGCAAAGAATTTCTGTACACCGTTCAGCATGCGCAGCGGCGGATTGACTTCGCCTTTTTCACGCCCTGGCGCACGGCCAAACATCACCGAAACCGGCACCATCTGCACATCCAGGTCTGGATTGCTGCGATGCAGATCGAGATAGTTATGGAACAGCTTGATGGACTCTTCTTTCGGCGTGTAATAGGTGAACACACGCGGGCCGCCGTGAATAAACACGTAGCGCGGCAGCAGAGTTCCGTCTATCTCCAGCGGTTCCAGGGGATCGGGGAGATCGTGCACCAGACATTGGGCACGCAGCGTCAGCAAGTCTGCTTTTGAATTGTACGGTAAGACGTACATAATGGGACGAGAAGTATCGAGTCCCAATTCCGGGGCAGGTTCTGCCGGAATAGACTTGCTTTTTACCAGGACGCTTAATGGTAAATTCAGTAATTTGTAGTAAATTCGTGGCCAGCCGGACATAAACGATGTAAAGCCTCTGGTTAATAATGCAAATGCGCTGCAAGGATATCAGAAAGTTTAGTTAATTTCTGTGGTATCCCGTCATACTTCGCGCTGCTTTGCCACACCCTGAAACAAACGGGGTAACGTTACAATGACATTGACGCTAATAATGTAAAAAGGTTCTTTTTGATGGCCAATAATACCACTGGATTCACCCGAATTATCAAAGCTGCAGGCTATTCCTGGAAAGGTTTTCGCGCCGCATGGATCAATGAGGCGGCATTCCGTCAGGAAAGCGTTGCCGTCCTGTTGGGCGTAGCCATCGCCTGCTGGCTGGACGTCGATGCCATTACCCGCGTGCTGTTGATTGGTTCCGTGATGCTGGTGATGATCGTTGAAATCCTCAACAGTGCGATTGAGGCGGTGGTTGACCGTATTGGCTCTGAGTATCACGAACTTTCCGGTCGGGCAAAAGATATGGGGTCGGCGGCGGTATTGCTGTCTATTTTTGTCGCTCTGATCACCTGGGGCATCCTGTTGTGGTCGCATTTGCGATAAAGATTCCACAACTGCATAAATCTCCTGTTTTTTGTGCAGTTTGCGGTTCCAAAATCACCTTTAGCTGTATATACTCACAGCATAACTGTATATACACCCAGGGGGCGGAATGAAAGCGTTAACGGCCAGGCAGCAAGAGGTGTTTGATCTCATTAGGGATCACATCAGCCAGACAGGTATGCCACCGACGCGTGCGGAGATCGCGCAGCGTTTGGGGTTCCGTTCCCCAAACGCTGCTGAAGAACATCTGAAAGCGCTGGCGCGTAAAGGGGTGCTGGAAATTGTATCCGGTGCATCGCGCGGTATTCGACTGCTGCAGGAAGAAGAAGAAGGGTTACCGCTTGTTGGGCGTGTGGCTGCAGGTGAGCCACTGCTGGCGCAGCAGCACATCGAAGGCCACTACCAGGTCGATCCTTCACTGTTCAAACCGAACGCCGATTTTCTGCTGCGCGTTAGTGGTATGTCGATGAAAGATATCGGTATTATGGACGGTGATTTACTCGCTGTGCATAAAACACAGGACGTGCGTAACGGTCAGGTCGTTGTTGCCCGTATCGATGACGAAGTCACCGTTAAGCGCCTGAAAAAACAGGGCAACAAGGTTGAACTCTTGCCAGAAAACAGCGAATTTAAACCCATCGTTGTCGACCTGCGTGAGCAAAACTTCACTATCGAAGGACTGGCGGTAGGCGTTATTCGTAACGGTGAATGGCTGTAATTTTCTGTTAATGCCCTGTAGGCCGGATAAGACGTTTATGTCGCCATCCGGCAACGTGCCCGATGGCGCTGCGCTTGTTGGGCATGGACAACATTTTTTTCAGTACCTCTAACTTCTTCCAGGCTCTCCTGTATGCCTTTCTTTACCTCTTCTGATAAAGCACTCTGGCACCTCGCCTTACCGATGATCTTTTCCAATATCACCGTTCCCCTGCTGGGACTGGTGGATACCGCTGTGATTGGTCATCTGGATAGCCCAGTCTATCTTGGCGGCGTTGCGGTTGGCGCCACGGCGACCAGTTTTCTCTTTATGTTGCTGCTTTTCCTGCGCATGAGTACCACAGGTCTTACCGCGCAGGCATTTGGCGCGAAAAATCCGCAGGCGCTGGCGCGCGCGCTGGTGCAGCCGCTAATGCTGGCGCTGGGAGCGGGGCTGCTTATCGCACTGTTTCGTACACCGATTATCGATCTGGCTCTGCATATTGTCGGGGGAAGTGAAGCGGTACTGGAGCAGGCCCGACGTTTCCTGGAAATCCGTTGGTTAAGCGCACCCGCGTCTCTGGCGAATCTGGTGCTGCTCGGCTGGCTGCTTGGCGTTCAGTATGCGCGTGCGCCGGTTATCCTGTTGATCGTCGGTAATATTCTCAACATCGTACTCGATTTATGGCTGGTGATGGGCCTGCATATGAACGTGCAGGGAGCGGCGCTGGCGACGGTGATTGCCGAATATGCCACCCTGCTGATTGGCCTGATGATGGTACGTAAAGTCCTGCATATGCGTGGCATTTCACTGGCAATGCTGAAGCAGGCGTGGCGTGGCAACTTCCGTCGTTTGTTGGCGCTCAACCGCGACATCATGCTGCGCTCGCTGCTGCTACAACTCTGTTTTGGCGCTATCACGGTGCTGGGTGCGCGTCTGGGAGGCGATATCATTGCGGTTAATGCCGTTCTGATGACCTTGCTGACTTTTACCGCCTACGCGCTGGACGGATTTGCCTATGCCGTGGAAGCGCATTCGGGTCAGGCCTATGGGGCGCGAGATGGTAGCCAGTTGCTGGATGTCTGGCGGGCGGCCTGTCGACAGTCCGGTATTGTGGCTATTTTGTTTTCGCTGGTTTATGCCCTGTTTGGCGAGCAGATTGTGGCGCTGCTGACCTCGCTGCCGCAGATCCAACTGCTGGCCGATCGCTATCTCTTCTGGCAGGTGGTTTTGCCGCTGGTGGGGGTGTGGTGTTATCTGCTCGACGGGATGTTTATTGGCGCGACGCGGGCTGCAGAAATGCGTAACAGTATGGCCGTTGCCGCAGCGGGATTCGCATTAACGCTGCTCGCTTTACCGTGGCTTGGAAATCATGGTTTGTGGCTGGCATTAAGCGTTTTCCTCACGTTGCGTGGGCTTTCACTGGCCATTATCTGGCGACGCCACTGGCGTAATGGAACCTGGTTCGCCTGAGCAGGATGGTTAAAAATTCCGAATAGTAAATAAAACCCAGAATCCCTGACTACACTTATTCTCACGTCCAGCAAAAACAGCATGTGTCTGGACATGGCACTCTCGCTATTCACAACCTAACGATGAGGACTTGATGATGAATAAAGACGAAGTCGGCGGCAACTGGAAGCAGTTTAAAGGTAAAGTGAAAGAGCAATGGGGCAAACTGACCGATGATGATATGACGGTCATTGAAGGTAAACGTGACCAACTGGTCGGTAAAGTCCAGGAGCGTTACGGTTACGCGAAAGATCAGGCGGAAAAAGAAGTTAATGATTGGGAAAAACGTAATGATTACCGCTGGTAATTAACCCCTCCCTCCTGAGAGTACAAGGATGTACGCTCTCCTCCTTATCTAGCGCCCAACTTTCTTCTTCACCTGAATCGTATGGTCATGCTGGCATTCGCCAGGATGACGGCATGACTCAACCTCCACACAGGCCGGGCACAGCCCGTGGGCTTCAATAACGTTATGCCGCAGGGCAAAGCCCATTTTTGCCGCCAGCGTATGCATGATGTCTTCCACGCCTTCCGCACACTCTTCTTTTACCACGCCACAGCGATCGCAAATGAACATTGCGGAACTGTGGGTTGGCTGATCGAACAGGTGGCAAAGCACATAGCTGTTGGTGGATTCCACCTTATGCACAAACCCTTGTTCCAGCAGAAAGTCGAGCGCACGATACACGGTCGGCGGTTTCGCCTGTGGCTCGGTTTCCCGCAGCAGGTCAAGCAGGTCATAGGCGCTAATTGCGCCTTCCTGCAGGCTCATCAGGCGCAGCACTTCGAGGCGTTGTGGCGTAAGTCGCACGTTGCGTTGCGCACAGAGTTTTTCAGCTTGAGCCAATAACTCCTGCGTAGTGGTTTTGTCCATTTGGCGCCTCGATTTGCGTGGAAGGTTAATCCCTTACTTTAACATGTTCTGCTTAAAACGCCGAGATCCACCGTGGTGTGCTATACCTGACGCATCGCAATACTGGAAAATAAACATGAAAAGACCCGATTGTATTCGCCACTGGCGAGAAGTTGAGGGGGCTGATGACGCCACTTATCCCGACAGCAATGAGTTGTTTTCGATTGGCGCGCCGCTTGCCCGCAAGCTCGGGTTAGGGCGGCTCGGTATTTATCATGAACGCCTGCCGCCGGGGCGGCGCACGTCGTACCCGCACGCTGAAAGCGATGAGGAAGAGTTTATCTATGTGCTGGAAGGATATCCTGAGGCCTGGATTAACGGTTATTTATGGAAGCTGGAACCGGGCGACAGCGTTGGTTTCCCGGCGGGCACCGGCGTGTGTCACACCTTTATCAATAACACCAGTGAAGAGGTGCGTCTGCTGGTCGTAGGTGAAGCGAATAAAAAACATAACCGCATATATTACCCGCTTAACCCTGTCTATGCGGCTACGCGCGAGGATCGCTGGGTCGACCATCCGCCGCAGTTTTTTGGCTCTCATGACGGAAAACCCGGGCGTAAATAGCGCGCGTGGGGGCTACGGAGGGATAACCGCGAGGATGTGGCTCACTATCGTAACGGTCTATGCTATAGTAGCGCCCCTTTTTTAACCGGATGCTTGAATATTCGCCATGCTGCCTGAATCTCAGTCTACCGCTTTTCCCGCTCATCGTTTTTCTATCGCGCCGATGCTCGACTGGACGGACAGACACTGTCGCTATTTTTTGCGCTTACTGTCCAGCCAGACGCTGCTCTATACGGAGATGGTAACTACCGGCGCGATCATTCATGGTAAAGGCGATTATCTGGCGTATAGCGAAGAAGAGCACCCAGTAGCATTACAATTGGGTGGGAGCGATCCGGCAGCACTGGCGCAGTGTGCGAAGCTCGCTGAACAGCGGGGCTATGACGAAATTAACCTCAACGTGGGTTGTCCTTCCGACCGCGTACAGAATGGCATGTTTGGCGCCTGTCTGATGGGGAATGCACAACTGGTCGCCGATTGCGTCAAAGCAATGCGCGACGTGGTGTCGATACCGGTTACGGTGAAAACGCGTATTGGTATTGATGATCAGGACAGCTACGAATTCCTGTGCGATTTCATCAACACGGTATCTGGCAACGGCGAATGTGAGATGTTTATTATTCACGCCCGCAAGGCCTGGCTATCCGGGTTAAGCCCGAAAGAAAACCGCGAGATCCCACCGCTGGATTACGACCGCGTTTATCAGCTAAAGCGTGATTTCCCGCATCTGACGATGTCGATTAACGGCGGCATTAAATCGCTGGAAGAAGCAAAAATTCATCTGCAACATATGGATGGCGTGATGGTGGGGCGTGAAGCTTACCAAAACCCAGGTATTCTGGCGTCCGTTGACCGTGAGATTTTTGCTGCTGCCACCGAAGATGCCGATCCGGTTGCCGTGGTGCGCGCCATGTACCCGTATATTGAGCGTGAACTGAGTAAGGGAACCTATCTGGGGCATGTGACGCGCCATATGCTGGGGCTGTTTCAGGGGATTCCAGGGGCCCGTCAGTGGCGTCGCTATCTGAGCGAAAATGCGCATAAAGCTGGGGCAGATATTAACGTTCTGGAACATGCGCTGAAGCTGGTCGCTGACAAGCGTTAAGTTTTCGCCAAAAGTTAGTTAATTTCACCACGCCCTGCACTTTGTCGCGGGGCGTTTTCTTTATAAATCAATATATTAATTTTGGCATGTTTCTTGTAAAGCTATGGAGAGTACTTCATTTCGGGAGAGAGCCATGCTGGAACTACTTTTTGTGATTGGATTTTTTATCATGCTGATGGTCACCGGCGTATCTTTGCTGGGTGTGTTGGCCGCATTGGTGGTAGCTACGGCAGTGATGTTTTTAGGCGGACTATTTGCCTTGATGATTAAACTGCTTCCCTGGCTGCTGCTGGCCGTTGCCGTGGTGTGGGTTATCAAGGCGATAAAAGCGCCAAAAGTCCCACAGTATCAGCGCAATAACCGCCGATTTTACTAAGGTATTGAGCGGTGCGTCACAACCTGCAACATTGCCTTTAGAACCAAATAGGAATTGATTATCAAATCTGTCACTATTGCCAGGTTAACGAATTCATCGAGCTGTACCCTACATACAGCCGAACTAAAAAAAGAAAGGGCTTCCTGCGGGAAGCCCTAATTCTTTCTTTCCCCGTCATAATTCAAACTCCAGGTGTGTTGGCTGCTTTCATTCACCCCAGTCACTTACTCCAGTAAGCTCCTGGGGATTCACTCAATTGCCGCCGTCCTGGAGCTTAAATTATTTAGGGGAAATGAGGGGGCTACGGGATCAGCAAACTCGATCCCTGCGTGGCGCGACTTTCCAGCACTTCATGGGCACGCTGTGCGTCGTGCAGCGCAAATGTCTGACCAGGTGCGACATCCACTTTTATTACCCCACTGGCAATCAATGAGAAAAGCTCATTACTGGCTTCGGTTAATTCGTTGTGGTTGGTGATGTAACCCTGCAGAGAGGGACGGGTCACGTATAGCGAACCTTTCTGATTCAGAATCCCTAAATTTACACCGGTCACTGGTCCGGACGCGTTGCCAAAACTGACCATCAGTCCGCGGCGCTGCAGACAATCCAACGAGGCTTCCCAGGTATCTTTCCCCACCGAGTCATACACCACCCGCACTTTTTTTCCGCCAGTTATCTCTTTCACTCGTTCAGCAATGCTTTCTTCACGATAGTTAATGACCTGCCATGCGCCGGCCTGCAGCGCAATTTGCGCTTTTTGCGCACTGCCGACGGTTCCAATCAGCTTCGCACCTAATGCTTTTGCCCACTGGCAGGCAATCATACCGACGCCGCCCGCAGCAGCATGGAACAAAAACGGTTCATCAGGCTGAATTTCATAGGTTTTACGTAACAGATAAAATACGGTAAGCCCTTTAAGAAATGAGGCGGCGGCTTGTTCAAACGAGATAGCGTTAGGCAGGATGGCGGCTTTATCAGCCGGAACGTTATGCACTGAGCTGTAGGCGCCCAGGGGGGACTGAGCGTAAACCACGCGATCGCCGGCTTTAATGTGCGTCACGTTGCTACCGACTTTGCTGACCACGCCTGCGGCTTCGGTTCCCAGACCGCTGGGCAGAGAAGGCGGTGGATAAAGACCACTGCGGATGTAGGTGTCGATATAGTTGATCCCAATCGCTTTGTTCTCGACCTGGATTTCGTTTTCCGCCGGGTCTACGGGCGTAAACTCCACAGCCTTGAGTACATCAGGGCCACCATGCTTGTGAAATTCAATACGTGTTGCCATGCTTCCTCCAAAAGAAATGTGGTAATCTTTCGACCCAATCATTATCTCGGTAACTCCATTCACTATGGCAGGAAATAAACCCTTCAACAAACAACAGACTGATGCTCGTGATCGCGATCCCCAGGTCGCCGGGCTGAAAGTACCGCCGCACTCGATTGAAGCGGAACAGTCGGTGTTGGGCGGTTTAATGCTGGATAACGAACGCTGGGACGATGTCGCCGAGCGTGTGGTGGCGGAGGATTTTTATACCCGACCGCACCGGCATATCTTCACGGAAATGCATCGCCTGCAGGAGATGGGGAAACCCATCGATCTGATCACGCTCGCTGAATCGCTGGAGGTTCAGGGGCAACTGGACAGCGTCGGCGGTTTTGCTTATCTGGCTGAGTTATCTAAAAATACGCCAAGTGCGGCGAATATTAGCGCTTATGCTGATATCGTCCGCGAACGTGCAGTTGTTCGTGACATGATTTCGGTCGCGAATGAAATCGCGGAAGCTGGGTTTGATCCACAAGGCCGTTCCAGTGAAGATCTGCTGGACCTTGCGGAATCCCGCGTCTTTAAAATTGCAGAAAGCCGCGCCAACAAAGACGAAGGCCCGAAAAATATCACCGATGTGCTCGACGCAACCGTCGCGCGTATCGAGCAGTTATTCCAGCAGCCACACGACGGCGTCACCGGGGTAAACACCGGTTATGACGACCTTAATAAAAAGACGGCTGGTTTGCAGCCGTCAGACTTAATTATTGTCGCCGCGCGTCCGTCGATGGGTAAAACGACATTTGCAATGAACCTCGTCGAAAATGCGGCGATGTTGCAGGATAAGCCGGTTCTTATCTTCAGTCTTGAAATGCCCTCAGAACAGATCATGATGCGTTCCCTGGCCTCGCTCTCACGCGTCGACCAAACCAAAATTCGTACTGGTCAACTGGATGATGAGGACTGGGCGCGAATTTCCGGAACAATGGGTATTTTGCTGGAGAAACGAAACATCTATATTGATGACTCCTCCGGCCTGACGCCAACGGAAGTGCGCTCGCGTGCTCGTCGTATCGCCCGTGAACACGGCGGCATCGGACTTATCATGATCGACTACCTGCAGCTGATGCGTGTGCCGTCGCTCTCCGACAACCGTACGCTGGAAATTGCAGAAATCTCCCGCTCGCTGAAAGCGTTAGCGAAAGAACTGCATGTGCCGGTGGTGGCGCTGTCGCAGCTTAACCGCTCTCTGGAACAGCGCGCCGACAAGCGCCCGGTTAACTCGGATCTGCGTGAGTCCGGCTCCATCGAGCAGGATGCCGACTTAATCATGTTTATTTATCGTGATGAGGTTTATCACGAAAACAGCGACCTGAAAGGGATCGCGGAAATCATTATTGGTAAGCAACGTAACGGCCCGATCGGTACGGTGCGCCTGACGTTTAACGGTCAGTGGTCGCGCTTCGATAACTATGCGGGCCCACAATACGACGACGAATAAATCTCCGTCATCCTTCATGCTGCAGATGCGTTGACTACGCCCGTTCATCCCGGTCACTTAGTTTACTGAGCTCCCGGGGATTCTCAGGCTTGTCGCCCTCCAGCAACACGAATGATTTAGAAGATTCTTTTATAAAGGAATACAAATGCAAGCGGCAACTGTAGTCATTAACCGCCGCGCTCTGCGACACAACCTGCAACGTCTGCGTGAACTGGCTCCCGCCAGCAAACTGGTTGCGGTCGTGAAAGCGAACGCCTACGGCCATGGTCTGTTAGAGACCGCGCGAACGCTCCCCGATGCGGACGCTTTTGGTGTCGCTCGTCTTGAAGAAGCCCTGCGCTTGCGAGCGGGAGGGATCACGCAGCCCATCCTGCTGCTGGAGGGATTTTTTGATGCCTCCGATCTGCCGACTATTTCCGCGCAGCGTCTGCATACTGCTGTCCATAACCAGGAGCAACTTGACGCTCTGGAAGCCGCTGAACTGGCTGAACCTGTCACCGTCTGGATGAAGCTCGACACGGGAATGCACCGCCTGGGCGTGCGTCCTGAGCAGGCCGAGGCGTTTTATCAGCGCTTAACGCAATGTGAAAACGTGCGCCAGCCGGTCAATATCGTCAGCCACTTTGCACGTGCGGACGAGCCTGAATGTGGCGCGACCGAAAAACAGCTCGATATCTTCAATAGTTTTTGCGCAGGCAAACCGGGGCAGCGTTCGATTGCCGCGTCGGGGGGGATTTTGCTGTGGCCGCAGTCTCACTTCGACTGGGCGCGTCCGGGGCTGATTCTGTATGGCGTATCGCCGTTGGAAAACCACTCTATCGGCGCCGATTTTGGCTGCCAGCCGGTGATGTCGCTGACCTCCAGCCTGATTGCGGTGCGTGAGCACAAAGCGGGCGAACCGGTTGGATACGGTGGAACCTGGCTGAGCGAGCGCGACACGCGTCTGGGCGTGGTGGCGATGGGCTATGGCGATGGTTATCCGCGCGCAGCGCCGTCCGGGACGCCAGTCCTGGTTAATGGCCGTGAGGTACCGATCGTCGGTCGCGTCGCGATGGATATGATCTGCGTCGATTTAGGCCCCGAGGCGCAGGACAAAGCGGGTGATTCGGTGATTCTGTGGGGCGAGGGCCTGCCCGTTGAACGCATTGCTGAAATGACGAAAGTAAGTGCTTACGAACTTATTACGCGCCTGACCTCAAGGGTGGCGATGAAGTATATCGATTAACAGCATGAAGTGCCGGACAGGCGGTTACGCCGCCTTCCGGCAATATTCCTCTCAACATCCTCTCGATCTTCTCCCGCTTCCGGTTTATTGTGTTCTTAACCTCTGCCTGTAAACCTGGAGAACCACACGTGTTTCAAAAAGTTGACGCCTACGCAGGCGACCCGATTTTATCGCTCATGGAGCGTTTCAAAGAAGATTCACGTAGCGACAAAGTGAACCTCAGTATCGGTCTGTATTACAACGAAGACGGCATTATTCCTCAGCTTAAAGCGGTGGCGGAAGCCGAAGCCCGACTTAATGCCAAACCGCATGGCGCTTCGCTGTATCTGCCGATGGAAGGTCTGAACACGTATCGCCATACTATTGCGCCGCTGCTGTTTGGCGCAGATCATCCGGTTCTCCAGCAGCAGCGCGTCGCAACGATTCAGACGCTGGGCGGCTCCGGCGCGCTAAAAGTTGGCGCAGACTTCCTGAAACGCTATTTCCCTGATTCTGGCGTGTGGGTCAGCGACCCGACCTGGGAAAACCACATCGCGATTTTTGAAGGCGCAGGGTTCGAAGTAGGTACTTACCCCTGGTATGACGACACGACCAACGGTGTGCGTTTCAACGACCTGCTGACCACGCTGAATACCTTACCGGCGCGCAGCATCGTACTGCTGCATCCGTGCTGCCATAACCCGACGGGGGCGGATTTAACTCCCGCGCAGTGGGATGGCGTCATAGAGATCCTGAAAGCACGCGATCTGATCCCATTCCTGGATATTGCTTACCAGGGTTTCGGCGGTGGAATGGAAGACGATGCCTATGCGATCCGCGCCATTGCCAGTGCCGGATTGCCTGCTCTGGTCAGCAACTCATTCTCGAAGATTTTCTCTTTGTACGGCGAGCGTGTCGGCGGACTGTCAGTAGTATGTGAAGACGCTGATGCCGCCAGCCGCGTTTTAGGGCAGCTAAAAGCGACGGTGCGCCGTAACTACTCCAGCCCGCCAAACTTTGGTGCGCAGGTGGTTGCCGCGGTGTTGGGGGATGACGCGCTGAAAGCTAACTGGCTGGCGGAAGTCGAAGAGATGCGTACCCGCATTCTGGCGATGCGCCAGGAGCTGGTTAAGGTATTAAATGCGGAGATCCCTGGTCGCAACTTTGATTACCTGCTGCAACAACGCGGAATGTTCAGCTATACCGGGCTTAGCGCCGCTCAGGTCGATCGCCTGCGCGATGAGTTCGGTGTGTACCTGATAGCCAGCGGTCGTATGTGCGTGGCCGGGCTGAATCACGGTAACGTGCAGCGCGTGGCGAAGGCATTTGCCGCCGTCATGTAATTGGCTTTGTGTGTTGCCGGATGGCGGCGTGAACGCCTTATCCGGCCTACAAATGGATATGGATTTTCGTTTGTAGGCCGATAAGTGTAGTGCCATCAGGCGCACTTTCCTGTGTGATCGTGCTCCTTTTCCAGGACAAAACCAGAGAAAATCCTTCCTTTCCCTTCCCCTAAGGGGTAAGGTCAGATAGTTTTTTGACCAGTTGTTAATAAAAAAATGATAACTAACTGACTACTTAGGGAAAAATATGCGCAAGTTTACGTTGGCACTGAGTGCCGTTTGTTTATTGTTCACGCTAAATCAGCCAGCCCAGGCGTTAGTTTCCTCTCCCTCTCAGCTTAATCCAGGCACCAACGTTGCAAAACTCGCTGAGCAGGCACCCATTCACTGGGTCTCCGTGGCACAAATTGAAAACAGTCTGACCGGACGCCCGCCGATGGCCGTCGGGTTTGATATTGATGACACCGTCCTCTTTTCCAGCCCTGGCTTCTGGCGCGGTAAAAAAACGTATTCACCGGATAGTGAGGATTACCTGAAGAATCCGGCTTTCTGGGAAAAAATGAACAATGGCTGGGACGAATTCAGCATTCCAAAAGAGGTCGCTCGTCAGCTGATTGATATGCACGTGCGTCGCGGCGACAGCATTTTTTTCGTAACCGGGCGTAGCCAGACGAAAACGGAAACCGTGTCGAAAACGCTGTCCGATAACTTTCACATCCCGGCTGGTAATATGAATCCAGTCATTTTCGCCGGTGATAAGCCGGGTCAGAACACCAAAACGCAGTGGCTACAGGATAAAAATGTCCGCATGTTCTACGGTGACTCTGATAATGACATCACCGCCGCTCGCGACGTAGGTATTCGCGGTATTCGTATTTTGCGCGCCTCTAATTCCACGTATAAACCGCTGCCGCAGGCCGGTGCGTTTGGTGAAGAGGTGATCGTCAACTCGGAGTACTGAGACCATCGATTGCTGGTTTTTTAAACAAATTTACGTTCACGGCTTTTACCTTTTGCGGACTTGCTGCACACTGAATAAAAGATGTTCTCATTAGGCAATATGCTGGTAAGGGGAATAAAGATGACGAATTCGGAGTTGCTGCAATACTGCATGGCAAAAACGGGCGCGGAGCAGAGCGTTCACAGTGACTGGAAGGCCACCCAGATCAAAGTCGAAGATGTGCTCTTTGCCATGGTAAAAGAGGTGGAAGAACGCCCTGCGGTGTCTCTGAAAACCAGCCCTGAGCTGGCAGAGTTGTTACGTCAGCAGCATAGCGATGTACGACCAAGCCGACATCTCAATAAAGCGCACTGGAGTACGGTGTATCTGGATGGCTCGCTGCCGGATTCGCAAATCTACTATCTGGTAGACGCCTCCTATCAGCAGGCCGTCAACACGCTGCCGGAAGATAAACGCCGGATACTGGCGCAGCCCTGATCCGTTTCGCCGGATGCGGCGCAAGCGCCTTATCCGGCCTACAAGCAATTATGCATATTCTGTAGGCCAGACAAGTGTTGCGCAATTACAACAACGGTTTGAGGAAGCGTGCCGTGTGTGAGGCTTCACACTCAGCGACCGTTTCTGGCGTACCGGAGACGAGAATTTCTCCACCGCCGCTTCCGCCTTCCGGACCAAGATCGACAATCCAGTCTGCGGTCTTAATCACGTCCAGATTGTGCTCAATCACCACGATGGTGTTGCCCTGATCCCGGAGCTGGTGCAGCACGTCCAGTAGTTGCTGAATATCCGCAAAATGCAGACCGGTGGTCGGTTCGTCGAGAATATACAGCGTTTGCCCGGTACCGCGTTTGGAGAGCTCGCGCGCCAGCTTCACGCGCTGCGCCTCACCGCCTGAGAGCGTGGTAGCGGACTGACCCAGTCGAATGTACGTCAGGCCAACGTCCATCAGCGTTTGCAGCTTACGCGCCAGCGCCGGAACGGCATCGAAGAACTCACGCGCTTCTTCAATCGTCATATCCAGCACTTCGTGGATGGTCTTGCCCTTGTACTTAATCTCCAGCGTTTCGCGGTTATAGCGCTTGCCTTTGCACTGATCGCACGGCACATAGATATCCGGCAGAAAGTGCATTTCGACTTTGATCACCCCGTCGCCCTGACAGGCTTCACAGCGTCCGCCGCGAACGTTAAAGCTGAAACGACCCGGCGTATAACCGCGCGCACGCGACTCCGGGACACCGGCAAACAGTTCGCGCACTGGCGTAAACACACCGGTGTAGGTCGCCGGGTTAGAGCGCGGCGTACGGCCAATCGGGCTTTGGTCAATGTCGATCACTTTGTCGAAATGTTCCAGACCCTGAACGTCGCGATATGGCGCAGGTTCAGCCAGCGTAGCGCCGTTCAGCGCTGTCTGCGCAATCGGGAACAGTGTGTCGTTAATCAGCGTCGATTTACCCGAACCGGAAACCCCGGTAATGCAGGTAAATAAACCAACCGGCAGCGTCAGGGTGACATCTTTCAGGTTGTTGCCGCGCGCGCCGGTGAGCTTCAGCACTTTTTCCGGATCGGCTGCCACGCGCTGTTTCGGTACTTCAATTTTGCGCTTACCGCTCATGTACTGGCCGGTCAGCGACTCAGGCACCGCCATGATATCTTTCAGCGTACCTTCGGCAACCACCTGGCCGCCGTGAACGCCAGCACCGGGACCGATATCGATAACGTGGTCAGCGGCGCGAATCGCGTCTTCATCGTGCTCGACCACAATAACCGTATTACCCAGATTACGCAGGTGGATAAGCGTACCCAGCAGACGTTCGTTATCGCGCTGATGCAGACCAATAGACGGCTCATCCAGTACGTACATTACGCCGACCAGACCTGCGCCGATCTGGCTTGCCAGACGAATTCGCTGGGCTTCGCCGCCGGAGAGCGTTTCCGCTGAACGCGACAGCGTCAGGTAGTTGAGGCCGACGTTGACCAGGAATTTCAGACGATCGCCAATCTCTTTAAGAATTTTTTCTGCAATTTTCGCCCGCTGACCCGCAAGCTTCAGATTGTTGAAGAAATCCATCGCATGACCGATGCTCATGTCGGAAATCGCGGGCAGCGGCGTATTTTCAACAAATACGTGGCGGGCTTCCCGGCGTAAACGCGTCCCTTCACAGCTGGCGCATGGTCGGTTGCTGATGAATTTGGCGAGTTCTTCACGTACCGCGCTGGACTCCGTCTCTTTATAACGACGCTCCATGTTGTGCAATACGCCTTCAAACGGATGGCGACGTACGGATGTATCGCCGCGATCGTTCATATATTTAAATTCGATATTCTCTTTACCGGAACCGTACAGCACCACTTTATGCACGGCAGGGTTGAGGCTGGCCCATGGGGCTTCGACGTCGAACTTATAGTGTTCCGCCAGTGACTTAAGCATCTGGAAGTAATAGAAGTTACGACGATCCCAGCCGCGGATAGCACCGCCGGCCAGCGACAGTTCCGGATTTTGGATCACCCGGTCAGGATCGAAATACTGCTGCACGCCGAGACCGTCACAGGTCGGGCATGCGCCAGCCGGGTTATTAAACGAGAACAGACGAGGTTCCAGTTCGCGCATGCTGTAGCCGCAGATCGGGCAGGCGAAGTTGGCGGAGAACAGCAGTTCTTCCGCTTTTGGATCGTCCATATCGGCGACCACCGCCGTACCTCCGGACAGTTCCAGCGCGGTTTCAAAGGATTCCGCCAGGCGCTGGGTGAGATCGTCGCGTACTTTAAAGCGGTCAATCACCACTTCAATCGTGTGTTTCTTTTGCAACTCAAGCTTGGGCGGATCGGAAAGGTCGCACACTTCACCATCGATACGGGCGCGGATATAGCCCTGGCCTGCCAGGTTTTCCAGCGTTTTGGTGTGCTCCCCTTTACGCTCTTTAATTACCGGCGCCAGTAGCATCAGACGCTTGCCTTCCGGCTGCGACAGGACGTTGTCCACCATCTGGCTAACGGTTTGCGCCGCCAGGGGGACGTCGTGATCCGGGCAGCGCGGCTCGCCAACGCGGGCAAACAGCAGGCGCAGATAGTCGTGAATTTCGGTAATGGTACCTACCGTGGATCGCGGGTTGTGGGACGTCGATTTTTGTTCAATTGAGATGGCGGGAGACAGCCCCTCAATGTGGTCGACATCCGGCTTTTCCATCAGCGACAGAAACTGACGCGCGTACGCGGAAAGGGATTCAACGTAACGACGCTGCCCTTCGGCATACAAGGTGTCGAAAGCGAGCGAAGATTTGCCTGAGCCCGAAAGCCCGGTGACGACAATCAGCTTGTCGCGCGGGATGACGAGGTTGATGTTTTTGAGATTATGGGTGCGGGCGCCCCGAACTTCGATCTTATCCATTCATCTTTCCCGGATTAAACGCTTTTTTGCCTGGCTGCATGGTGCTACCGGCGATCACAAACGGTTAATTATGACACAACCTGACCTGAATGGATATACAGTATTGGAATGCAAAACGCAGATGCCTGTGCAACAATGTCCGTCCGGGGTTGTTTACTGGAATCGATCTCGCAACGTAGTAAAAGCGCTATTGGAAATGCTACAATCCCGCGCTTACACTTATTCAGTAACGTTTTTCAGGAGACACGATCATGGCCAGCAGAGGCGTAAACAAGGTGATTCTCGTCGGTAATCTGGGCCAGGACCCGGAAGTACGCTATATGCCGAATGGTGGCGCAGTCGCCAACATTACGCTGGCTACTTCCGAATCCTGGCGTGATAAAGCGACCGGCGAAATGAAAGAGCAGACTGAATGGCACCGTGTTGTGCTGTTTGGCAAACTGGCTGAAGTGGCCAGCGAATATCTGCGTAAAGGTTCCCAGGTCTATATCGAAGGTCAGCTGCGTACCCGCAAATGGACCGACCAATCCGGCGTAGAAAAGTACACCACTGAAGTTGTGGTGAACGTTGGCGGCACCATGCAAATGCTGGGTGGTCGTCAGGGTGGTGGTGCTCCGGCAGGTGGCGGCCAGCAGCAGGGTGGTTGGGGTCAGCCTCAGCAGCCTCAGGGCGGCAATCAGTTCAGCGGCGGCGCGCAGTCTCGTCCGCAGCAGTCAGCTCCGGCGGCGCCTTCTAACGAGCCACCGATGGATTTCGACGACGATATTCCGTTCTAATCCCTCTGCATTTCGCTGACAATTATGGCTACCTCAGGATTGGGGTAGCCATATGCAATTCCGTTATTAGTTCAACACCATCGGCCAGTCTGGCGGTGTATGGCTCATCACTTCAACCATCACGGTTTCAATGTTCTTCCAGATTGCGGACATATCCACCAGGGTTATGCCGAGTAATCCGGTTGCAAACCAGCAGGCAAAAACCAGCCCTAAACCGCTGCTAATGACGGCCAGGCCAATATAATCTGATTTACGAAAACGGATATTGAGCGTACTGGCTAAAAACATCAGCACCGCGCTGAGTAATTGCCACCGCAGTAGAACCACACCAGTTGTTATCGTTGCCATGAAAAACGTCCTCAGAAAGTCTGGATGCCCAGGACAGCGCGGGGGTGTTCACCGAGGGTGTAGTACTCTGGCTATCGACGGGCAATAACATGAATGAAACATTGTTTCTGTTACATAATTTTTGTGAACTATATCACATATGCTCGTTTGTTCACCAGTACTGGACGTGATTTTTGCAGGATGAAAACCCTGTTTACTGTGTGGTTATATTCAACCAGGTAATGATACTAAATAACCAATCTTAAAGGTGCATTTACATTACCTGTTTAATTTATCCTAAATTAATCGTTAAAAAAATTTAATGAATTTCTTAAATCTTACCAGGATAATGCTCATAAAAAATTACTCCTTGGGGATAATAACGTTATGAAATAAGCATAACTTTAAGTTTGCCTTACGGAAAAATAATATCATCATCAACTATTATCAGACTTTTACATAGAGAAGTCTGTTGCTAATACTGATAGATTCATGCAACTTAATCAGTCGGTGTTTATTGCATCTTGCCTTAATGGGTTCTGGCATATACGAAACAGGGAAATTGGGCTGACATGAATCACAGTGCGCGTCGCAAGATGCTGAAGTTCCTGGGAACATTCATGGTGGTATTGCTCCCCGTGGTACTGGCGTTATGGTTTGCTCAAATCAGGGCAATGTCCGAAACCCGTAATCAACTTCGTTCTTTTGCTCAACTGGTGTTAAATAAAACTGAACTGGTGATCCAACAAGCCGATTTAGCGCGTGATATGGCCCAGTTGTATCAGGGTAAGATGTGTACCCCGGCACATCAGAAAAATATGCTAAATATTATTCGTGGCCGTTTATATATCAGCGAGCTAATTTATGCGCAGGGCGATCATTTTTTGTGCTCTACGTCGATGGTGCCGCCTGTCACCTATATTATGCCGACCGCCGACTATAAACGTACGCCGGACGTCTCCATCTATTACTATCGCGATACCCCCTTTTTCGCTGGCTACCGAATGACGTATATGCAACGCGGAAACTACGTTGTCGTCATCAACCCATTATCATACAGCGAAGTCATGTCAGAGGATCCGGATCTGTCCTGGGGCGTGTACGACACGGTAACGGATACCTTTTTCTCTACCAGTGAAGGGGCGCATATTGCGCAATTACTGCCGTTGGTGCGCGGTGAAGCCTCTACCTTCCAACTGGACGATCGCTTCTATACCATCGTGCATTCAGAAAAACGTCCGATTGCGATTATTGCCTCGACCTCAGATAAACGCATAAATTCGATTTTCTATCACGAGGCTGCAGTAACGATTCCTTTCGGGGTCATCTGCAGCATCCTGATGCTGTTAATATGGTGGCGCACGCGCCAGGAATACTTATCTCCTCGCCGCTTGTTAAAACGCGCAATCAAAAAACGTCAACTGCGTCTGCACTACCAGCCGATCATTGATATCAAAAACGGTCAGTGCGTTGGGGCTGAGGCTCTGCTGCGCTGGCCTGGCGGTAATGGTGAAGTGATGAGCCCGACCGAGTTTATTCCGCTGGCTGAACAAGAGGGAATGATTGAGCGGATCACGGATTATGTAGTTGAAGAGGTGTTCAACGATTTAGGATACTTTCTTGCCGCGCATCCTCAACTTTATATCTCGATAAATCTCTCGGCTTCTGACTTTCATTCATCCCGACTCATTGCCCTGATTACCGACAAAAACCGTGAGTACTCTGTGGCGCCCCGGCAAATTAAAGTCGAGGTAACGGAGCGCGGATTTATTGATATAGATAAAATGACCCCGGTAATCCAGGCGTTTCGCCAGGCCGGTTATGAAGTGGCGTTTGATGATTTTGGCACGGGATATTCCAATCTACATAATTTATCCGCGTTGAATATCGATATCCTGAAGATCGACAAATCGTTTATTAGCACACTGTCCACTAACAGCACCAGTCACCTGATTGCCGAACATATCATCGAAATGGCGCAAAGCTTACATCTGAAGATGATTGCGGAAGGGGTAGAGACGAGTGAGCAAATCGAGTGGCTGCGCGAACACGGCGTACAGTATTGTCAGGGCTGGTATTTCGCGAAAGCACTGCCGTCGCAGGAGTTCATGCAGTGGATACAACGGTCGCCCGCTATACTGACGCAGAGCGGGCAATAATCTTACAGGCGATGGCGGTAATCGCTGGGGGTACGATCAAACTCGCGGCGAAACACGCGCGAGAAGGTTTGTTGCGATACATAACCAAGATCCATCGCGATATCGAAAATAGGTCGCTCAGTCGTTCGCAGTTCAACAGCGGCCAGTAAAAGTCGACGCTGACGGATGTAGTCACCCAACGTCTGGCGCATCACCGTGCGGAACATTCTCTGTAAATACCACTTCGAGTAACCTGATTTTTTCGCCACCGCCTCAATGTTCAGCGGCTGATCGATATGGTCGTCAATCCATTCAATAAGGGTCTGAATAATCTGCTGATGGGACATAGGGCTGCCTCTTTCTCAGTATTCGATTCGTCGTTTTGTCTGCGGGCGAGTATAATTCCTCAAGTTAACTTGAGGTAAAGCGATTTATGGAAAAGAAATTACCCCGGATAAAAGCGCTCCTCACGCCAGGTGAAGTCGCCAGGCGTAGCGGCGTGGCGGTATCAACCCTGCATTTCTATGAAAGCAAAGGGTTAATCAGCAGTATGCGCAACAGCGGCAATCAGCGCCGATATAAACGTGATGTGTTGCGTTATGTGGCGATTATCAAGATTGCTCAACGCATCGGGATCCCTCTGGCCACGATCGGTGACGCGCTCGGCGTATTACCTGAAGGACATTCACTCAGTGCCAAAGAGTGGAAACAACTCTCTTCGCAATGGCGTGAAGAGTTGGACCGACGTATTCATACTTTGGTGGCACTACGCGATGAGCTGGATGGGTGTATTGGTTGCGGTTGTTTGTCACGCAGTGATTGCCCGTTGCGTAACCCAGGCGATCAGCTTGGCGAGCAGGGGACCGGGGCGCGCCTGCTGGAAGATGATTGATTGGTTCAAAAATGTGCCGGGTATAAAACTAAAGCGCCACAGAGGGCGCTTTAGTTTGGTTCCGGTCTTTGTCTTTCACTCTATCCCGCTGGTTCACGGGAGGGTTTCCCCCGACATCAACACCCCTCGGTCGAGCACATTAGGGGAGGTTCCGGCCTGTGTTGATAATGTAAGTGTAAGCCACCTCTCTCCATTTGCCAGTGAAATGCTGTTTTTTTAGCCAAAAAATTTTCCGCATCTTCACCGATTTTCTTGCGCAAGTTTGCGCGAAAAAGGAACTCCGATGTTGTAATAACTCCGCGAAATTTGTTGCCAGATTGCGCATTGACGATAACGTTTGCGCATCGACTGATTATTTATTGCGCGTTATAAGAAGAAATGAGTAAAAAGCGGCAAAGTTCAGTTGAAAACCAGCGTATGATCGCTGGATAATCGTTTGCTTTTTTTTACCACCCGTTTTTTATGCGCGGAGCTAAACGTTTGCTTTTTTGCGACACCCCTATTGACGCAAACCTGGCACATGGAGAAAACGTTTAGCAGGCAGTGGATTGTCCAGCACGCATAATGACGAAAAAATAAACTCTCAGGGGATGTTTTCTATGTCTACGCCTTCAGCGCGTACCGGCGGTTCACTCGACGCCTGGTTTAAAATTTCGCTTCGCGGCAGTACCGTTCGTCAGGAAGTCGTTGCCGGATTAACGACGTTCCTGGCCATGGTTTACTCCGTTATCGTGGTTCCGGGGATGCTGGGTAAAGCCGGATTCCCGCCTGCCGCCGTATTTGTGGCGACCTGTCTGGTCGCGGGCGTCGGTTCTATTGTGATGGGCCTGTGGGCAAACCTGCCGCTGGCAATTGGCTGTGCCATTTCTCTGACGGCGTTTACCGCATTCAGCCTGGTGCTGGGGCAGCATATCAGCGTGCCCGTTGCGCTGGGCGCAGTGTTCCTGATGGGTGTCCTGTTTACCATTATTTCCGCGACCGGTATTCGTAGCTGGATCCTGCGCAATCTGCCGCAAGGTGTTGCGCACGGTACGGGGATTGGTATCGGCCTGTTCCTGCTGCTGATTGCGGCAAACGGTGTTGGTCTGGTGATTAAGAACCCGCTGGACGGCCTGCCGGTTGCGCTGGGCGACTTCGATACCTTCCCGGTGATTATGTCGCTGATTGGTCTGGCGGTGATTATTGGTCTCGAAAAACTGAAAGTGCCGGGCGGCATTCTGCTGACCATTATCGGTATTTCCATCGTCGGCCTGATTTTTGACCCAGCCGTGCATTTCTCCGGTATTTTTGCCATGCCGTCGCTGAGCGACGAGAACGGCAACTCGCTGATTGGCAGCCTGGATATTATGGGCGCACTGAACCCGATCGTACTGCCGAGCGTGCTGGCGCTGGTCATGACTGCTGTCTTCGATGCGACCGGAACCATCCGCGCGGTGGCTGGACAGGCGAACCTGCTTGATAAAGACGGACAGATTATTGATGGCGGCAAAGCGCTGACCACCGACTCACTGAGCAGCGTGTTCTCTGGTCTGGTGGGCGCTGCACCGGCTGCGGTTTATATTGAATCCGCAGCGGGTACGGCGGCAGGCGGTAAAACCGGCCTGACGGCGATCACCGTTGGCGTACTGTTCCTGCTGATCCTGTTCCTTTCTCCGCTCTCTTATCTTGTACCTGTGTACGCAACGGCGCCTGCGCTGATGTATGTGGGTCTGTTGATGCTGAGCAACGTCGCGAAAATCGACTTTGCTGACTTTGTTGACGCTATGGCTGGACTGGTAACGGCCGTATTTATCGTGCTGACTTGTAACATCGTTACCGGCATTATGATTGGCTTTGCTACCCTGGTGATTGGCCGTATCGTCTCTGGCGAATGGCGCAAACTGAACATCGGCACTGTGGTCATCGCCATCGCGCTGGTGGCCTTCTACGCAGGTGGTTGGGCTATCTGATCCTCATCCGTTGAAGATCCTTAAAACGGGTGGCTTTGGCCGCCCGTTTTTAATTTCAGAACACACTCGTTGTCTTTTGCGTTACTCTCAAGTAGATAGAATTAAGGCACGACGCCTTTATCACCAATCATAAGAAACATCGCAAACAGGGAACGCATGGAAATCTTTTTCACCATACTCATCATGACCCTTGTGGTCTCGCTGTCGGGGGTATTTACTCGCGTATTGCCCTTCCAACTCCCTTTACCCCTTATGCAGATCGCCATCGGCGCCTTGCTGGCGTGGCCGACGTTTGGTTTGCATGTGGAATTCGATCCTGAGCTGTTTTTGGTTCTGTTCATCCCGCCGTTGCTCTTTGCTGATGGCTGGAAGACGCCAACGCGTGAGTTTCTCGAGCACGGGCGAGAGATCTTCGGCCTTGCGCTGGCGCTGGTTCTGGTTACGGTGGTCGGGATTGGCTTTATGATTTACTGGCTGGTGCCGGGGATCCCTCTCATCCCGGCCTTTGCGCTGGCCGCCGTTCTGTCGCCAACCGATGCCGTGGCGCTCTCCGGCATTGTGGGGGAGGGACGCATACCGAAGAAAATCATGGGCATCCTGCAGGGCGAAGCGTTGATGAACGATGCGTCCGGCCTGGTCTCGCTGAAATTTGCCGTAGCCGTGGCGATGGGCACGATGGTATTTACCGTCGGCGGCGCGACGGTTGAGTTCTTCAAAGTGGCGATTGGCGGCATCCTGGCCGGTTTTGTCGTCAGTTGGCTGTACGGGCGCTCCCTGCGTTTTCTTAGCCGCTGGGGCGGTGATGAGCCCGCAACGCAAATCGTTCTGCTGTTTCTGCTGCCGTTTGCGTCTTATCTGATTGCGGAACACATTGGTGTTTCAGGCATCCTCGCGGCGGTCGCTGCCGGGATGACGATTACCCGTTCTGGAGTAATGCGCCGTGCGCCGCTGGCGATGCGTTTGCGCGCTAACAGCACCTGGGCGATGCTGGAATTTGTGTTTAACGGCATGGTGTTCTTGCTGTTAGGACTGCAGTTGCCGGGAATTCTGGAGTCATCTTTGGCGGCGGCAGAAGTCGACCCGAACGTTGAAATCTGGATGCTGTTTACCGATATCGTGCTGATTTACGTGGCGCTGATGCTGGTACGTTTTGGCTGGCTGTGGACCATGAAGAAGTTCAGCCTGCGCTTCCTGAAGAAAAAACCGATGGAGTTTGGATCCTGGACGACGCGTGAAATCCTGATAGCCTCCTTTGCGGGGGTGCGTGGGGCTATTACCCTTGCCGGTGTGCTCTCCATTCCGCTGCTGCTACCGGATGGTAGCGGCTTCCCGGCGCGCTATGAGCTGATCTTCCTGGCTGCGGGCGTGATTCTGTTCTCGCTGTTTGTTGGCGTGGTGATGCTGCCGATTCTGCTACAGCATCTGGAAGTGGCAGACCACTCGCAGCAGCAGAAAGAGGAACGTATTGCCCGCGCAGCTACGGCGGAAGTGGCGATTGTCGCCATCCAGAAAATGGAGGAACGTCTGGCTGCGGACAGCGAAGAGAACATCGACAACCAGTTGCTCACCGAGGTGAGTTCACGCGTCATCGGTAACCTGCGTCGACGTGCCGACGGACGCAATGACGTGGAAAGCTCGATGCAGGAAGAAAATCTCGAACGGCGTTTCCGCCTGGCAGCGCTGCGCTCAGAGCGCGCGGAACTTTATCATCTGCGCGCCACGCGGGAAATCAGCAATGAAACGCTGCAAAAACTGCTGCACGATCTGGATTTGCTCGAAGCGCTGTTGATCGAGAACCAGTAAACGAGCGTGCCTGATGCGCTACGCTTATCAGGCCTACAAAACCGGCAACAGCGATGTAGGCCGGATAAGGCGCTAGCCGCATCCGGCGAAGGGTGTGCCAAATGGCGCGCAACTGGCTGCAAGAAATTATTCATCGTGTAATTTGCGAGCGGCTTTCCTGAACGAATCCATCCCTCTTGTCGATTCCCTCTTTTCTCCATACGGTTGAGGAAAGGGGGAAACATGTCCAACTATCGACGAAATTACATTAATGGGGGAACCTGGTTTTTTACGGTAAATCTGCAGGACCGTCGAAGCCATCTTCTGACTGCCAACATTCACGCGCTTCGGTGTGCAATCGCTGCGGTCAAAAAGGTTAGGCCTTTTCGCATTAATGCGTGGGTCGTTTTACCCGAGCATATGCATTGCATATGGACGTTACCTGACAATGATGCGGATTATTCCTCTCGCTGGCGGGAAATTAAGAAGCATTTCACCCACTCATTGTCTTCCCGACATATCTGGCAATCTCGCTTTTGGGAGCACACCATCCGTGATGAACATGATTATCGCCAGCATGTTGATTATATTTACATTAACCCGGTGAAGCACGGCTGGGTAAAACAGGTACAGGACTGGCCTTTTTCAACATTTCATCGTGATGTGATGCATGGTTTGTACCCGCAAGATTGGGCAGGTGAAATCATGGATTTTAATGCGGGTGAACGTGCCTGATGCGCTACGCTTATCAGGCCTACAACACCGGCATACCGATGTAGGCCGGATAAGGCGTTAAGCCGCATCCGGCATTTTACACCTCTTGGGTTAGCCAAAACCCTTCACAGCATTTGAGCCACGCCTTGGCGCTGTGCGACAGATATACACCGTCGCGCCAAATCATACCCAACTGCCAACGTAAATCGCTCTCCAGGGGGATCCAGCGCAGCGTCTGCTTATCCAGGCGCTGGCAAATCGGCTCCGGTAAAATAGCAATCCCGACACCGGCTTGCACCATCGCCGCCAGAAAATCCCACTGCCCGCTGCGAACCGCGATGCGGGGCTTGACGTTGTGTTGGCTAAACAGCTTAAGCAATTGGCGGCTCAATGCGAAATCTTCGTTATAGATAAGCAGCGGATGCTCCGCTAATGCCTCGGGGGAAATAGATTCGCACGTTGTCCACTGACCGGAGCGGGGGACCAGCACGCAGAGCGGATGACTAAAAAGCGGTAAGGTCGCCAGACCGCTCTCTTCCTCAACTGGCAGCGCAGTCATCGCGACATCCAGATCGCCGTTTATCACCGCCTGCTGAACGGTTAAGCCGCCAAATTCAGATATCTTCAGCTCAACGCCGGGATAGCGCTGGCGAAACAGGCCGATCGGCCCGGCCATCAACATACCCACCATGGGCGGGATACCGAGGCGCAGCACGCCCTTGTTGAGATGATTAATGTCGCTAAGTTCGGCTTCGAGCTGGCGAAACTCGGCAAGGATCGCCAGGCCACGTTCGAAAACGACCTGTCCGGTGTCGGTTAACAGCAGCCGCCGACCGTCGCGGATTAACAGCGTGCAGTTAAGCTCGTCTTCAAGGTTCTTCAACATCTTGCTGATGGTGGGTTGGGTGACAAAAAGCTTCTCCGCTGCGCGGGTAAAGCTCTGCTGACGAACCACCTCAACAAAATAGCGCAGCGTTCTGATATCCATGATTATTCCTTAAGACTATGCCTGCAATGAGTTTAATTCATTTCAGTCCTGGATGGGGGCTCTCTATACTGGCGCTCTCTATTTTTTAAGGACATACCCTCATGGCTGTGGCGATAAGCCGCGTGACGCCTGCCGTTATTCATCGACTTCAGATACCCGTTCAGGTTCTGTTGTACGCAGGTCTATTTGTATTTGCTCAATATCTTGTCTCCTGGCTGCATTTGCCGCTTCCTGCCAACCTGGTGGGGATGGTGCTGATGTTGGCGTTGATTGTCTGTCGGGTTATCCCGCTGAACTGGATCCGCGCTGGGGCTCGCTGGTTACTGGCTGAAATGCTGCTATTTTTTGTCCCGGCGGTGGTGGCCGTCGTCAACTACACGCAGCTGTTGTTGGTCGATGGCTGGCGCATATTTTCCGTCATTGCGCTAAGTACGGTGATGGTGCTTGGCGCAACGGCGTGGGTGGTGGATAAAGTGTATCGCTATGAAATGAGCAGGCTAAACCGTGAGTAATTTCCAGCTAAGCGTGCTGTGTCTGGTGATTACGCTGGGCATCTATTTTGCCAACAAGCGCCTGTATCGCCGATTTCGTAAATTACCGCTGATGCCATTGGTGCTCACTCCGGCGCTGCTGGTGCTGATGCTGGTCTTTGGGCACATCTCCTGGCAAAACTATATTGGTGAATCGCACTGGCTGCTGTGGCTGCTGGGACCTGCAACCATCGCCTTTGCCGTGCCGGTTTATGACAACCTTGCGGTGATTAAGCGCCATTGGATGTCGCTGACGGCGGGCGTAGTGACGGCTACGCTGGTGGCTGTCACCAGTTCCGTTTGGTTGGCGCGTCTGTTTATGCTGCCTGATGAAATCCAGCGCAGTCTGGCGGTGCGCTCCGTCACTACGCCGTTTGCGCTGGCGGCGGCAGAGCCGTTGGGCGGGCAGCCGGACCTGGTGGCATTGTTCGTGGTGGTGACCGGTGTATTCGGTATGGCGGTCGGCGATGTGCTGTTTTTACGACTTTCCATTCGTGAAGGGATGGCGAAAGGCGCAGGATTTGGCGCCGCATCGCATGGTGCAGGCACGGCGCGCTCCTATGAGCTGGGCCAGCAGGAGGGCGTGGTTGCCAGCCTGGTGATGATGCTTTCAGGCGTAGTGATGGTGCTGGTAGCGCCGCTGGTCGCAAGGCTGATGTTCTGACCAGCGGCGGTGTGCTATTTCAAGCGTGAAATCAGCGAGAATTCTTTAAAATTCACCGGCCGCTGTTGCTGCATGGAAATATTCCCGGCGATACCGGTCAAAATCGACATGGCGCCGGCGCGATGGTCGGCGGCACGCTGCAACGGATCGTGCCGCGGCTCGCCAAACAGATCCGCCAGCATGGCGTTATCACCGCCACCGTGACCGCCTTCGCCGAGGGTAAAATCAGCCTGCCACGGCGCGGCAAACATCGGGAAAACAGTGATGTCACAGGCTTCAAGGCTGCCTTCGTTGTCCCGCTCCCCTCCGGCGTTGACGTAGGATTTCTCAACGATTTTCATCTCCAGGCGGCCTTCGCTACCGTTAAACACCACGTTCAAGCCTTCCCATGGCAGCCAGGTGTTCAGTGAATAGGTAAGCTGCACCTGATTCTGATATTTCACCAGCACCGACATGGTGTCTTCAATGGTGATACCGTCGCTGAACACGCTCTGGTCGCGAAAATAGTTATCTTCGTGTTCGGCATCCAGATAGAGCGCTTTAAGCTGAGGATTCTCGGCCATATGCAGCGCAAACGGATCGTCTTTGGCCTGCGCATAGCCGTGAGTGCGCGGGTAAAATTGCGTCACGCCCCGGCGTTCGGCGTTCTCTTTTCCGTAGAAACGCAGGCTACCTTCGGCATACACCCGCTCCGGATAACTGCCCAGCCAGAAGTTCATCAGATCAAAATGGTGAGTGGATTTATGTACTAATAAGCCGCCGCTATTCCGTTTTTCGCGATGCCAGCGGCGGAAATAATCGGCACCGTGCTCGGTATTGAGCAACCATTCAAAGTGAACCGAATAAACTTCGCCAATCGTACCGTTCATCAGCAGTTCGCGAACTTTGCTGTGGTGCGGCGCATAGCGATAGTTAAAGGCGACGCGTACCTGACGTCCGGTCTCTTCAATGGCGTCCAGAATCCGCAGGGCGCGTTGCTCATCGATGGTCATCGGTTTTTCGGTGATTACATCGCAGCCCGCGCGTAGCGCACGCACGATGTAGTCGTCGTGAGTCCGGTCCATGGTAGTTACAATGATGATATCCGGGCGAGTTTCTCGGATCATCTCTTCAAACTGCTGCGCTTTCCAGGTGGAGACAGGGGCTGCGCCTTCGTTCTTCAGAAGCTGGTTTGCGTAATTCATACGCGTTTGATTGGTGTCGCAAAAGGCAACCAAACGAGCATTTTCCTTCCATTGCCCGCCAATCGCGCTGATGTAAAGTCCCGCGCGCCCGCCGGTTCCTACCAGGGCATATTTCTTCATAACATCCTCATTCTTCAAAAATGAATTGCAGTATCGATGTAATAAAAACAATGTTTCAATTTGATTTTTGTACAATAGCGCTAATGCGGAAGATGGATACAACGTAGAGGGAAAAATGTGATCCCGACCAAAATGATCGGCGGAGGGGGCGAGATTCTTATTTTCTTAGAGGCTATGTTTAAATTTATGTTCACGCCTTAGAATAGTGATAAATGTTACTCGCCATTGTAAGGACGCGCAGCGTGAAATATTTGTGGTTATCTGCTCTCTTGTTCAGTCATGCCGTTTTGGCCTGGTGTCCTGATGAAGACCAACGGGTGACATTGCAGGGAACATTAATACAACAGACGTTACCCGGTCCGCCAAATTACGAAAGCATTAAAGATGGCGATGAGGCGGTAACTTATGATTATCTTAAATTGGATCAACCGTTTGAGTGCGATGTTACTGGTGAGCGTGAAAGTGTTCCGCTAGTACAGCTTATATTGATGGGCAAAAATAAGCCTGGTTACGCCGATCTTGCTCCTTCTCTGGGAAAAGATGTCATCCTGACCGGGAAAACGATGTATGCCCAGACGGGTCGTCACTTTACTTCTGTGCTGCTTATTCTTGATAGCGCCAAAAACGTTACTCCCATCACCACGCCAGAACAAAAGAAAAGCGCGCTAATTCAGTTTCAACAGTTCCAACAGGCGTTGCGAGAGAAAAATGTTGTCGCGTTGAAAACATATTTTGTCTTTCCTTTGCAGGGGACGCTATTTGACTTTATTGCTTATGACGAAAATCGTCAGGAAGAAGTACTTACCGAGGCTGTATTTGACCAAAATTCGCAGCAGATTATGGCGCATCTGCAGATGCTGACCAATATCGGCGTTGATGCTGAATCACTGATGATAAACGAGTACAGAATTAACACACTTTCGGAACGTGAGCAGCAACGTCGCTATTTTCCAGCGGATGAAGATGGCATGTTTTATTATGAAGAAAACGGTAAACGTCATACCGTTACAGGAACATGCGATACCATCGCTCAAGGGGAACTTACAGACGGTATTCTTTTTACTTCGCAGGGGACAAGTGCAAATGAGCAACTCCCCGGTCTTTCAGAAAATTGTGACGGCGCGACGTCATATATGTTCAAGCTGGTTGATGGCAAACTGCGACTGACGGGGAGTTTTACTGCAGACTAATGACGTATTACAGATGGAATGGAATAAAAATAGAAAAGGATGTTAAAAATGCTTAATGATTTATTTATGGGCTGGCAGTGGCTAAATCTTGTGTGTGCGATTGTTTTCCTGTTGCTTATCGCTGTACCTGCTCGTCGCTTTATAACGGATGAGAATCCTGGATGATTTGCTGAATGTCTTCCCCGGCCAAAATGACCGGGGAAGAGAAGGAGTTAGTGTGCGCGACCTTGTTCTACGCCGTACCCGGTCTGGGAACGGATGAACTGAGCACGGAACTGCTCGCGTTCGCGATTGCCTTCTTCTGAGTTGTCGGTAGCAGAGAAGAACCAAATCCCGAGGAATGCTACGCTAATGGAGAACAGCGCCGGATACTCATACGGGAAAATAGCTTTTTCGTGACCGAGGATCTGGACCCAAATCGTCGGGCCAAGAATCATCAGCACCACCGCCGTCAGCAGACCTAACCAGCCGCCCAGCATCGCGCCACGCGTGGTCAGTCTTGACCAGTACATGGAGAGCAGAATGATGGGGAAGTTGCAGCTGGCCGCGATAGCAAACGCCAGGCCTACCATGAAGGCGATGTTCTGGTTCTCAAACAGCACGCCGAGCAGAATAGCAATCACGCCCAACACCAGTACGGTGATTTTCGAGACTCTCAGCTCTTCACGTTCGGTTGCGCCTTTGCGGAACACGTTGGCGTACAGGTCATGAGAGACTGCCGATGCACCCGCCAGCGTCAGGCCGGCAACCACCGCCAGGATGGTGGCAAATGCCACGGCTGAGATGAAACCGAGGAACAGGTTACCGCCCACCGCGTTCGCCAGGTGAACCGCTGCCATGTTGTTACCGCCAATCAACGCACCTGCAGCGTCTTTGTACGCCGGATTAGCCCCTACCAGCATGATTGCGCCAAAGCCGATGATAAAGGTCAGGATGTAGAAATAACCCATAAAACCGGTGGCGTAGAACACGCTCTTACGCGCTTCGCGGGCATCGCTTACCGTGAAGAAACGCATCAGGATGTGCGGCAAGCCTGCCGTACCAAACATCAGGCCGAGACCTAACGACAGCGCGGAGATCGGATCTTTAACCAGTCCTCCCGGGCTCATAATGGCTGAACCTTTCGGGTGTACCGCCATCGCTTCGGTGAACAGGTTGTTGAAGCTAAAGCCGACGTGCTTCATCACCATAAAGGCCATAAAGCTGGCGCCGAACAGCAACAGAACGGCTTTGATGATCTGTACCCAGGTGGTCGCCAGCATGCCGCCAAACAGGACGTACATCATCATCAATACGCCAACCAGCACCACGGCGATGTGATAGTTCAGACCAAATAGCAGCTCAATCAGCTTACCTGCGCCGACCATCTGGGCGATCAGGTACAGCGCGACCACCACAAGGGAACCACAGGCCGACAGAATACGGATTGGGCCTTGTTTCAGACGGTAGGAAGCAACGTCTGCAAAGGTGTAACGACCCAGGTTACGCAAACGCTCAGCAATCAGGAACAGGATAATTGGCCAGCCAACCAGGAAGCCAAGGGAATAGATCAGCCCGTCATAACCCGAGGTAAACACTAGCGCGGAAATCCCGAGGAACGATGCCGCCGACATATAGTCGCCCGCAATCGCCAGCCCGTTCTGGAAACCGGTGATGTTACCGCCAGCGGTGTAGTAGTCATTCCGCGAACGTACGCGCTTAGACGCCCAGTAGGTTATGCCGAGCGTAAAGATGACGAAAATCAGGAACATAACAATCGCCTGCCAGTTGGTTGGCTGGCGTTGGACTGCACCACTAATAGCATCCGCCGCGTTTGCGGCGAAGGGCAGCGTGGCGGCAAGCGCCGTCAGGACTCTCTTCATGATGCTTTAACCTCGTGCAGAACCGCATTGTTCAGGCGATCGAATTCACCATTTGCCCGCCAGATGTAGATCCCGGTCAGGATGAAAGAGATGAGGATCACACCGACCCCAATCGGAATACCGCGGGTGACGCTGGTTCCCGCGTGTAGCGGAGTACCCAGCCAGCCCGGCGCAAAGGCAATCAATAATATAAAGCTGATATAAACTGCCAGCATGATGATGGACAGAATGGTGGCAAACCGTTGCCGTTTTTCAACTAACTCCCTGAAACGCGCACTGTCTTCTATCCGCTGATAAATATTGTCATTCATCACAGAGCTCTCCAGAGGTCCCCCTGCGTCTTTCGTGCTACAGGTTCGTTGGCCGCACTCGCCCACCCCAGTCACATAGTGAACTATGCTCCTGGGGATGTGCTCGCTTGCCGCCTTCCTGTAACACGAAATCCTTTGGGGGAGGTTTTTTATATTTCCCTCCCGGATGAAGAGAGGGTAGGGTCAGATTTGTAGGCCGGATAAGACGCTTTCGCGTCACCATCCGGCATTTTCAGGACTTTGTTATGATGGCATCGCGATGGCCTGCTTCTCTTCGAGCAGTTTCTCTACCACGCCCGGATCGGCGAGGGTCGAGGTATCGCCCAGATTGCTGGTATCGCCCGCCGCGATTTTACGCAGGATACGGCGCATGATTTTGCCGGAGCGGGTTTTCGGCAGTGAGTCGGTCCAGTGCAGCACGTCTGGCGTTGCCAACGGACCAATTTCTTTACGCACCCAGTTGCGAACCTCGGCGTACAACTCAGGTGACGGCTCTTCGCCGTGATTCAGCGTGACGTAGGCGTAGATCGCCTGGCCTTTAATATTATGCGGAATACCGACTACCGCGGCTTCGGCAATCTTCGGATGCGACACCAACGCCGATTCGATTTCTGCCGTTCCCAGACGGTGACCAGAGACGTTCAGCACATCGTCCACACGGCCGGTGATCCAGTAATAACCATCTTCATCACGGCGTGCGCCGTCGCCGCTGAAGTACATATTCTTGAAGGTGGAGAAATAGGTTTGCTCAAAGCGTTCGTGATCGCCAAACAGCGTTCTCGCCTGGCCCGGCCACGAGTCGGTAATTACCAGGTTGCCTTCGGTCGCGCCTTCCAGTGGATTACCTTCGTTATCGACAATCGCAGGCTGTACGCCAAAGAACGGACGGGTTGCGGAACCGGCTTTCAGCTCGGTGGCGCCCGGCAGCGGGGTGATCATGAATCCCCCGGTTTCAGTCTGCCACCAGGTATCGACGACCGGACATTTTTCGTTGCCGATCTTCTTCCAGTACCACTCCCATGCTTCCGGGTTGATCGGCTCGCCAACGGAACCCAGGATACGCAGCGACGAACGGTCAGTACCTTCAATCGCTTTATCGCCTTCTGCCATCAGGGCGCGGATGGCGGTCGGTGCGGTATACAGAATATTGACCTGGTGCTTGTCCACAACCTGCGACATTCGTGCCGGAGTAGGCCAGTTTGGCACGCCTTCGAACATCAGCGTGGTTGCGCCGCAGGCCAGCGGACCGTACAGCAGGTAGCTGTGTCCGGTTACCCAACCTACGTCAGCGGTACACCAATAAATATCGCCCTGATGGTAGTCAAACACGTACTTAAAGGTGGTTGCGGCGTAGACCAGATACCCGCCGGTGGTGTGCAGCACGCCTTTCGGTTTGCCAGTTGAACCGGAGGTATACAGGATAAACAGCGGATCTTCCGCGTTCATTTCTTCTGGCTGATGTTCCGGGCTGGCTTTCTCGATAAGATCGGACCACCACAGGTCACGGCCTTCCTGCCATTCCGTTTTACCGCCAGTACGTTTGAGGACGACTACATGTTCAACGGTTTTCACGTTCGGGTTTTTCAGCGCATCATCGACGTTCTTTTTCAACGGGATAGCGCGTCCGGCGCGCACGCCTTCGTCGGCTGTGATCACCAGGCGTGAATTAGAGTCGATGATACGTCCGGCGACGGCCTCCGGTGAGAAACCACCGAAGATGACCGAATGCACCGCGCCAATGCGGGCGCAGGCCAGCATGGCGACCGCAGCTTCCGGCACCATCGGCATATAAATTGCCACCACATCACCTTTTTTAATGCCTAAATCCAGTAATGTATTGGCAAAACGACAGACATCGCGATGCAGCTCGCGGTAGGTAATATGTTTGCTTTGGGTGGCGTCGTCGCCTTCCCAGATGATGGCGGTACGATCGCCATTTGCCTGCAGATGACGGTCGAGGCAGTTCGCTGCCAGGTTTAGCGTGCCATCTTCATACCATTTAATCGAGACGTTGCCTGGCGCAAACGAGGTGTTCTTCACCTGGCTGTACGGTTTGATCCAATCAAGAATCTTTCCCTGCTCGCCCCAAAATGTGTCGGGTTCGTTAACAGATTGCTGGTACTTCGCTTCGTACTGCTCCGGATTTATCAGGCAACGATCCGCAATGTTTGCGGGAATAGCGTGTTTATGTATTTGGCTCATGGCTTTTGTTCTCCTTGTAGGATGTTAATAATATGTCTCATAAACGTTAAATGTAGGGGCATTGAGAGTTTTGTTTAGTATTTGCGCGGCAGATCACGCAATAAACGAATTGTGCAAATTAGCGACAAACTGAATTTTGAAGGGAACTAGCAAAAATTGATTAAATCTCGCGATAACATGTAGTTATCTAAAGGATTATTGAAAAGGTGATCTGTCTCTGAATTAGACCAAAGAGTGAGAGGTTTGAGGGGTGTTATAACTCTAAAGTGGTATTTTACATACACTTACAATTGATTAAAGACAACATTTTCAGTGTGGTTTCTTGTTACAAATAGGGTGGAGCAATGTCATGACAGTATCGTGTGGTTGCTGTTGTGGAAAACAATAAAAGAACCGCCATTGCAGATAATGGCGTCATCTGGATGAGACCCCTATGGCAAGGATAAAATCACGCGTACGCCGTTTCTTCAGCCTGTTATTACCTTTATTATTTATTTCTGCTGTTCACGCTGAACAAACTTCTGTACCCGCAAAAACCGTCACCGTTGAAGCGAAAAATGAAACCTTCGCTCCTCAGCATCCCGATCAATATCTCTCCTGGAAAGCCACGTCTGAGCAATCAGCCCGTGAAGATGCGCTGGCAGAAGATCCGCGTCTGGTGATCCTGTGGGCGGGATATCCATTCTCGCGCGATTACAACAAACCGCGTGGACATGCGTATGCCGTGACCGATGTCCGTGAAACCTTACGTACCGGCGCACCAAAAACGGCAGAAGACGGCCCGCTGCCGATGGCTTGCTGGAGCTGTAAAAGCCCGGACGTAGCGCGTCTTATCCAGAAAGACGGTGAAGATGGCTACTTCCACGGTAAATGGGCGCGCGGCGGTCCGGAAATTGTTAACAACCTCGGTTGTGCAGATTGCCATAACACCGCGTCACCCGACTTCGCCAAAGGCAAGCCAGAGCTGACCCTGTCGCGTCCTTATGCAGAACGCGCGATGGAAGCGATCGGCAAACCGTTCGAGAAAGCCGGTCGCTTTGACCAGCAATCCATGGTCTGCGGCCAGTGTCACGTGGAATACTACTTCGACGGTAAAAACAAAGCCGTTAAGTTTCCGTGGGACGACGGCATGAAAGTCGAGAACATGGAGAAATACTACGACAACATTGCTTTCTCTGACTGGACCAACTCCCTGTCTAAAACACCCATGCTGAAAGCGCAGCACCCGGAGTATGAAACCTGGAGCGCAGGTATTCACGGCAAGAACAACGTGACCTGTATCGACTGCCACATGCCAAAAGTGCAAAACGCGGAAGGCAAGATCTACACCGACCATAAGATTGGTAACCCGTTCGATAACTTCCCTCAGACCTGCGCGAACTGCCATACCCAGGACAAAGCGTCCCTGCAAAAAGTGGTCGCCGAGCGTAAACAGGCCATTCATGACCTGAAAATCAAGGTTGAAGATCAACTGGTACATGCGCACTTCGAAGCGAAAGCCGCATGGGATGCGGGCGCAACCGAAGCGGAAATGAAACCGATTCTGGAAGATATCCGCCACGCGCAATGGCGCTGGGACCTGTCTATCGCCTCACATGGTATTCACATGCACGCCCCGGAAGAAGGTCTGCGGATGCTGGGTAGCGCAATGGATAAAGCCGCCGATGCGCGTACCAAACTGGTCCGTCTGCTGGCGACCAAAGGCATCACGCATGAAATCCCGTTACCGGATATCTCTACTAAAGAGAAAGCTCAGGCAGCGATTGGTCTGAACATGCAGCAAATCAATGCTGAGAAGCAGGAGTTCATCAAGACGGTGATTCCGCAGTGGGAAGATCAGGCGCGTAAAAACGGTCTGTTAAGCCAATAACCCCATTTCGCCCCGCAAGGGGCGGATAACTCAACGGAGTGAATATGAGCGTATTACGTTCGTTATTAACTGCTGGGGTGCTGGCGTCAGGCTTGTTATGGAGCCTGAGTGGAATCACTGCCACGCCAACGCCGCAGGAGTCGGATCAACGCTGGACGGTTACCCAACAGCGTAATCCGGATGCCGCTTGTCTGGACTGTCACAAGCCGGATACCGAGGGCATGCATGGTAAGCATGCGGAAGTCATCAACCCGAATAACAAACTGCCGGTCACCTGTACCAACTGTCACGGCCAGCCGTCACCAAACCACCGTGAGGGGGTGAAGGATGTGATGCGCTTCAATGAGCCGATGTACAACGTGGAACAGCAGAACAGCGTCTGTATGTCTTGTCACCTGCCTGAGCAGTTGCAAAAAGCGTTCTGGCCGCACGATGTCCACGTAACCAAAGTGGCGTGCGCCAGCTGTCACTCACTGCATCCGAAGCAAGACACGATGCAGACGCTAAGTGATAAAGGACGGATCAAAATTTGCGTCGATTGCCACAGCGATCAGCGTAACAATCCGAACTTTAACCCGGCGTCGGTTCCGTTGCTTAAGGAGCATCCATGAGTTGCTCTCGTCGCCAGTTTATCACCGGCGTCGGCGCGCTGGTGGCAGTGAGCGGGACGGCGGGACGCGTTGTGGCGCAGACGCTGAACATCAACGGCGTGCGTTACGGTATGGTACATGATGAGTCATTATGCATCGGTTGTACGGCCTGCATGGATGCCTGTCGGGAAGTCAACAACGTGCCGGAAGGCGTATCGCGTCTGACGATTATTCGCAGTGAGCCGCAGGGAACGTTTCCTGATGTGAAGTATCGCTTCTTTCGCCACTCATGCCAGCATTGCGACCACGCTCCCTGCGTTGACGTCTGCCCGACGGGGGCATCGTATCGCGATGCCGCCAACGGTATTGTGGATGTGAACCCGGACCTTTGTGTTGGCTGTCAGTACTGCATCGCCGCGTGTCCTTATCGCGTGCGCTTTATCCATCCGGTGAGCAAAACGGCGGATAAATGCGATTTCTGCCGGAAAACCAACCTGAAAGCGGGCAAACAGCCCGCCTGCGTTGAGTCATGTCCGACGAAAGCGCTGACGTTTGGTAATCTGGACGATCCCAACAGCGATATCTCCCGTTTGTTGCAGCAGAAAACCACCTACCGTTACAAGCTGGCGTTGGGTACAAAACCGAAGGTCTACCGCGTTCCCTTTAAATTTGGGGAGGTGAGCCAATGACATCCGCTTCTGCATTTCATTTTGAATCACTGGTGTGGGACTGGCCCATTGCCATCTATCTGTTCCTGATTGGCATCTCTGCCGGACTGGTCACGCTGGCGATTCTGCTACGTCGTTTCCATCCGGAGGCGGGCGGTTCGGACAGCACGCTGCTGCGCACTACGCTGGTGTTAGGGCCGGGGGCGATAATCTTCGGTCTGTTAATTCTGGTGTTCCACCTGACGCGTCCATGGACCTTCTGGAAACTGATGTTCCATTACAGCTTCACTTCGGTGATGTCGATGGGGGTTATGCTGTTCCAGTTGTACATGGTGGTATTAGTGTTGTGGTTGGCAAAAATCTTTGAAAAAGAGGTGATTGCCCTGCAACAGCGCTGGCTGCCGCGGTTAGGGATCGTGCAGAAAGTGTTGACGTTGATAACGCCATTTCATCGCGCGCTGGAGACGTTAATGCTGGTGCTGGCGGTCCTGCTCGGGGCGTATACCGGGTTCCTGCTGTCGGCACTGAAATCCTACCCGTTCCTGAATAACCCGATCCTGCCGGTGCTGTTCCTGTTCTCCGGGATCTCCTCCGGCGCGGCGGTGGCGCTGATCGCTATGGCGTTACGCCATCGTAGCAATCCCCACAGCACTGAAGCGCACTTTGTGCATCGCATGGAGGTTCCGGTGGTATGGCTGGAGATCTTCCTGCTGGCGGCGTTCTTTGTTGGTCTGGCGCTGGGCGATGACGGTAAAATGCGCGCGCTGGCGGCGGCATTGGGCGGCGGATTCTGGACCTGGTGGTTCTGGCTTGGCGTAGCTGGGCTTGGGCTGATACTGCCGATGCTGCTAAAACCCTGGGCCAACCGCAGTTCGACGTTTCATGGCGTGCTGGCAGTGTGCGGCGCCAGCCTGACCGGCGTACTGCTGCTGCGCTTTTTTATACTCTATGCGGGTCAGCTAACCGTTGCGTAAGGTGATATCTGGACGTTCTCCTTCCTGAAGCCGGTTTTCTGGCGTTGTTATTAAGCCTCGGGGTCAATGTGTTGACCCCGCTTGCCGTGTTGGTGGGTGTCCGCCAGCGCTGGCAAGGGGTGATGCGTCTGGCAAGCGTGGGAGTATGGGCGCAATTTGCGCTGCTGCTGCTGGCTTTTGCCATTCTGGTATTCTGCTTTTTGACCAGCGACTTTTCGGTGGTCTACGTTGCTCAGCACAGCTACAGCCTGCTGCCGTGGGGATTAAAACTGGCGGCGGTGTGGGGCGGTCATGAAGGATCGCTGCTGCTGTGGGTGCTGTTTCTTTCCGGCTGGAGCGCGCTGTTTGCTTTTCGCTATCGGCGTGATTCCGACGCGCTGTTTCCGCTGACGCTCAGCGTCCTCTCAATGATTACGGCCTTGCTGCTGCTGTTTGTGGTGGTATGGTCCGATCCGTTTGTGCGCATCTTCCCGCCGGCCATCGAAGGGCGCGACCTTAATCCGATGCTGCAACATCTCGGGTTAATCCTCCATCCGCCGCTGCTGTACCTGGGTTACGGTGGTTTAATGGTGGCGGCAGGCGTGGCGCTAGCCTCGCTGCTACGTGGTGACTTTAATGCGCAGAGCGCCTGGGTGTGCTGGCGCTGGGCGCTGCCCGGCTGGTGCGCGCTAACGCTGGGGATTATCCTCGGCTCCTGGTGGGCCTACTGCGAGCTGGGCTGGGGCGGCTGGTGGTTCTGGGACCCGGTAGAAAATGCCTCCTTATTACCCTGGCTTTCCGCCAGCGCGCTGCTGCATAGCCTGTACATCACGCGCCAGCGGGGGATCTTCCGCCATTGGTCGCTGTTGCTGGCGATCGTCACGCTGATTTTATCGCTGCTCGGGACGCTGATTGTGCGCTCTGGCATTCTCGTTTCGGTGCATGCTTTCGCGCTGGATAACGTTCGCGCCGCGCCGCTGTTTGCGCTGTTTACCGTATTGAGCCTGGCGTCGCTTGGGCTGTACGCCTGGCGAGGCCAGCAAGTCCGCCAGAGTGGGCGTTTTGGCGGCTGGTCGCGCGAGATGCTGATTCTGGTCGCGTTATTACTTTTTTGCGCGGTGCTGCTGATTGTGCTGATTGGCACCCTCTATCCGATGATTTACGGGTTGTTTGGCTGGGGGCGGCTCTCCGTGGGCGCGCCGTACTTTAACCGCGCCACGCTGCCTTTTGGCCTGCTGATGCTGCTGGTTATCGTGCTGGCAACGATCAGAAGCCGCAAAGTGTCTGTGCGTTGTCAACTTCCGGCGCTGCTGGCGCATGCCGGGGTGCTGGTGTTTGCTGCGGGGATCGTTTTCTCCAGCGGCAGTCGTCAGGAGATAAGCCTGAATCTGAGCCCGGGGCAGCAGGTGGAACTGGCGGGATACACTTTTCGTTTTGAGCGTCTCGACCTGGAAGCAAAAGGTAACTACACCAGTGAAAAAGCGCAGATCACGCTGTGGCAGGATGAGAAACGCATTGGCACCCTGCAGCCAGAAAGACGCTTCTATGCCGCGCGTCGTCAACAGATGATGGAACCGGGGATCAGCTGGAACCTGATGCATGACTGGTACGCGGTAATCGGCGAAAAAACCGGAGTGGACCGTTATGCCATGCGCTTGTACGTGCAGACCGGCGTGCGCTGGATTTGGGGCGGGGGACTGTTAATGGTCTTTGGCGCGCTGCTGAGTGCATGGCGAGGGAGGAAGCACCCTGAGTTATTGCCTGATGGCGCTGCGCTTATCAGGCCTACGAGTGAAAAGCAGGGTAGGCCGGATAAGGCGTTCACGCCGCCATCCGGCAAAACGATGTTACTTGTGGCTTTACTGATTTTTCTGCCTTTTGCCACCCATGCCCAGGTGGTGGACACATGGACGTTTGCCAACCCGCAACAGCAGGAAAAAGCGCTGTCTATTGCCAGCCAACTGCGCTGTCCACAGTGTCAAAACCAAAACTTGCTGGAATCCAATGCGCCGGTAGCGGTCAGTATGCGCCATCAGGTTTATAGCATGGTGGCGGAAGGGAAAAGTGAAGCCGAGATAACGACGTGGATGACCGACCGTTACGGTGATTTCGTGCGCTACAACCCGCCGTTGAATGAGCAAACGCTGCTGCTGTGGGCGCTGCCGTGCCTGCTGTTATTACTGGTGGGCGTGGTGGTCTGGCGGGTGAGAAGTCGTCAGCGCGTAGAGGAGGGGGAGCAATGAACCAGGGCGAACACTCCACTGCGCCGTTACGCCCAATGCCTGTGAAGCGGCTGACTGCTGTAGCGGTGCTGATGGTTGCGGTCTGCATAGGAGGTTACCTGTCGACGCCAAAATGGCAGGCGGTTCGTCAGGAGCAGGTGCGGCTGGCGGACCCTTTACATGCGTTCTCCGATGAGAACCTTCAGGAAAAACAGCTGCTTTTGCTGCAATCGCAAATTCGCGCCAATCCACAGGACGGTGTGAAATGGGCGCAACTTGGGGAGTACTATCTTTGGCAAAACGCGTACCATAATGCACTGCTGGCCTATGAGCAGGCGCTGCGTGTAGGTGGTGAAAATGCTGAGATCTATTCAGCGATGGCAACGGTATTGTACTACCAGGCCGGACAACATATGACGCCGCCCACTCGCGAGATGATTGATAAGGCCCTGGCGTTGGACCCGGCAGAGGTCACCGCCTTGATGCTGTTAGCTTCAGATGCGTTTATGCAGGCAGAATACGCCCAGGCTATATCAGTGTGGCAAAAAGTTATGGATTTAAACTCGCCGAGGGTGAACCGGGCGCAGCTCATTGACTCTATTAATATGGCGAAGTTGTTGCAGAATCGGCAAAAATAAATTTGTTTTTTTTGTGATTTGTATCATTTTGTCTGTTTAAAAAATAGGCAAACGAACAATTGAGCAAAAAAAAATCATGCCATGACTTCTTCATTTTTGAACATATTAAAATTCTTTTATAACAAAAAGTTATTCATTGTTACCGCGATAAAATCGCATTTTTATGCATAAATTCAGCCAAAGGCCCTGTTCTTAGAGGGTTGCGCGGAATGCCATGCAGATGATAATGATAATAAGCGTTAAAAAACTCCATAAACGAACGCAACACAATTCATACCCTTTCAGTATGTACTATTCCCACACACCGCATGTGGAATAGCGCTCCATCGAGGAAGTCCGTTGTTATGAAAAATTTGAAAGTCAGCCTGGCATGGCAGATTCTAATCGCCATGGTGCTGGGCATTCTGCTAGGGAGTTACCTGCATTACCATAGCGACAGCCGTGAATGGCTGGTTGTGAACCTGCTGTCACCGGCGGGCGATATCTTTATCCATCTGATCAAAATGATCGTTGTGCCGATTGTCATCTCTACGCTGGTTGTCGGTATCGCCGGGGTTGGTGATGCCAAACAGCTGGGCCGCATTGGCGCCAAAACAATTCTCTATTTCGAAGTGATCACCACCGTGGCGATTATCCTTGGGATCACGCTGGCCAATGTGTTCCAGCCGGGTTCCGGGATTGATATGTCGCAACTGGCGACCGTGGATATTTCGAAATATCAAAGCACCACCGCAGAAGTACAGAGCCACGCGCATGGCCTGATGGGCACGATTTTGTCACTGGTGCCGACCAACATCGTCGCGTCGATGGCAAAAGGCGATATGCTGCCGATTATCTTCTTCTCAGTGCTATTCGGTTTAGGTCTGTCGTCCCTGCCGGCAACTCACCGCGAGCCGCTGGTTACCGTGTTCCGCTCTATCTCCGAAACCATGTTTAAAGTGACGCACATGGTGATGCGCTACGCGCCAGTCGGCGTTTTTGCGCTGATTGCCGTTACCGTCGCGAACTTCGGTTTTGCCTCCCTGTGGCCGCTGGCGAAGCTGGTGCTGTTGGTGCATTTCGCCATCCTGTTCTTCGCGCTGGTGGTGCTGGGGATTGTCGCGCGTATCTGCGGTTTGAGCATCTGGATCCTGATCCGCATTCTGAAAGATGAGCTGATTCTGGCTTACTCTACCGCCAGCTCCGAGAGCGTACTGCCGCGTATTATCGAGAAGATGGAAGCCTATGGCGCACCGGCTTCAATCACCAGCTTTGTGGTGCCGACCGGCTACTCATTCAACCTTGATGGTTCAACGTTGTACCAGAGTATCGCCGCTATCTTTATCGCGCAGTTGTACGGTATCGACCTGTCGCTGTGGCAGGAAATCGTGCTGGTGCTGACGCTGATGGTGACCTCAAAAGGGATTGCGGGCGTGCCGGGCGTATCATTCGTGGTGCTGCTGGCTACGCTTGGCAGCGTGGGGATCCCGCTGGAAGGACTGGCGTTTATCGCCGGTGTTGACCGTATCCTCGATATGGCGCGTACCGCGCTGAACGTAGTGGGTAACGCGCTGGCGGTGCTGGTTATCGCCAAGTGGGAACACAAATTTGACCGCAAAAAAGCGCTGGCCTACGAGCGCGAGATGCTGGGTAAATTTGATAAGACTGCCTTGTAGGCCGGATAAGGCAACGCCGCCATCCGGCAACCTGCTCCGGGTTGCCTGATGGCGCTACGCTTATCAGGCCTACAGCGACTACGTTCATCCGGCAATGCAAACCATTACCCGTTTGTTAACTTATCAAACTCTTCGCAGCCGGTATCGAACCCTTCTATACAGCTCAGATTCAGCCAGTGCAACGCCTTCTGTTTATTCTTCACGATAAAACCCTGTTCACCGTTTAAGAACATCATTCCGGCCCAGTACTCGGAATAACCGGTGCGGGAAATGGCTGAGCTACGCTTGAAATACCACGTCGCTTTCTCATCATCTGCGGGAATACCCACGCCGTTGGCGTAAATCAGTCCGAGCAGCATTTGCGCGTCGACGGCGGAATCATTTTCCAGGTCTTCGGAGGCGTTTTGCAGCAAGGTAATAGCTTTAGGATAATCTGTGTGTCCTGCCTGGGTGTTGACCAGAATCCGCGCCAGGGTCAGTTCTCCCGCTTTACTGCCCGCTTTGGCTGCCTTTTCCGCCAGCGTTTTGGCCTGGGGGTAATCCAGACTGACCGGATTCGTAATTTTGATTTGCGCCAGTAGCGCGCAGGCGTCGGCATCGCCGTTGTCGGCGGCTTTTTGCGCCCAATACTCGGCTTTGCTCAAATCGCCTGAACTGAACCAGCTATCGGCAAGAAAGTACTGTGCGCGACGGTCCCCTGCCTCAGCGGCCTGTAAGTACTGGCTTCCTGGCTCAGTATCACTGGCATGGGCAAAGAATGTCATAAAGAACATCAATGCAATGAGTTGTTTCATTTTGAGTTTTATTTAGGGTACGGAATGAACAGTATAAAGAGATCGTATGGATAAAAAAACAGCCTCCGGGCGGAGGCTGTTGCAGAACAGGTACGTAAACGGACTAACCCATCGCGCTTTCGCGCAGGCTGGCTTTCAGCTTAGTGTACTCATCAATGACATACTGCTCGGCAGCGCGCTGATCGGCAATGCGTTCAACGTTAACGGCACAGTACTTATACTCCGGCGTTTTGGTAATCGGGCTTAAGTTCTCGGTTACCAGCTCATTACATGCGCCAATCCACCACTGGTAGGTCATGTAAATCGCGCCTTTGTTTGGACGATCGCTGACTGCCGCACGGGTAATGACCCGGCCTTTACGCGAGTTAACCCATACCAGTTCTTCATCCTGGATGCCCAGGCGTTCTGCGTCGGCGGTGTTGATCTGGGCATAGCCCGGTTCATCCGCCAGCGCGGCCAGCGCCGCACAGTTACCGGTCATCGAACGGCAAGAGTAGTGGCCGACTTCACGCACTGTAGACAGCACCATCGGGTACTCCTCAGTGAGTTTGTCGATTGGCGCTACCCAGTCGCAGGTGAAGAACTGCGCCAGTCCGTTCGGGGTGTCGAACTTCTCTTTGAAAAGATAAGACGTACCCTGATCGGCTTCTGAGGTATCGCGACAAGGCCACTGGATATAACCCAGTTCGCCCATTTTCTCGTAAGTTGCACCGTAGAAATCCGGGCACAGATGACGCAACTCATCCCAGATTTCCTGGGTGTTGTTGTAGTGCATCGGGTAGCCCATACGGGTGGCGATTTCACTGATAATCTGCCAGTCCGTTTTCAGATCCCACTTCGGCTCAACGGCTTTAAAGAAGCGCTGGAAGCCACGGTCAGCCGCAGAGAAGACACCTTCATGCTCGCCCCATGACGTAGACGGTAAAATAACGTCTGCGGCAGCGGCAGTTTTGGTCATGAAGATATCCTGCACGATGACCAGTTCCAGATCCTCAAAGCCTTTGCGCACTGCGGAGAGTTCAGCATCGGTCTGTAATGGATCTTCACCCATAATGTACGCCGCGCGTACTTCGCCATGCGCCGCACGGTGCGGCAGTTCGCTGATGCGATAACCGGTATGCGCAGGCAGACTTTCCACGCCCCAGGCTTTAGCGAATTTCTCGCGGTTTTCCGGGAACTTAACGTACTGATAGCCCGGATAGGTATCCGGCAGCGCGCCCATGTCGCATGCGCCCTGAACGTTGTTCTGGCCACGAACCGGGTTAACGCCCACGCTTGGCTTACCGAGGTTACCGGTCAGCATTGCGAGGCTGGTCAGTGAACGCACGGTTTCCACGCCCTGATAGAACTGGGTAACACCCATGCCCCACAGGATGGCCGCGCTTTTTGCCGTGGCATACATACGTGCAGCCTGACGAATATCCTGCGCGCTAACGCCAGTGATATCTTCGACGGACTCCGGCGTGTAGCCTTCGACAATCTTGCTGTACTCTTCGAATCCTTCTGTACGGGAGGCGACGAACGCCTGGTCGTACAGTTTTTCTTCGATGATGACATGACCCATGGCGTTAAGCAGCGCGATGTTCGAGCCGTTTTTCAACGCGATGTGCATGTCGGCAATACGCGCGGTTTCAATTTTGCGCGGATCGCAGACGATGATTTTCGCCCCGTTACGTTTAGCATTAATCACGTGATTCGCCACGATCGGGTGGGAATCCGCCGGGTTATACCCGAAGATGAACACTAAATCTGTGTTATCAATTTCATTGATAGCATTACTCATTGCGCCGTTACCGACCGATTGGTGCAGACCTGCAACCGATGGGCCGTGTCAGACGCGAGCGCAGCAGTCAACGTTATTGGTACCAATAACGGCGCGCGCGAATTTTTGCATTACATAGTTGGTTTCGTTACCCGTACCGCGAGATGAACCGGTCGTCTGAATAGCGTCCGGGCCATACTTCGCTTTGATGGCGCTCAGACGAGTGGCGACGTAATCAAGCGCTTCATCCCAGGAAACAGATTCCAGTTTGCCGCCACGCTGGCGACGGATCATTGGGGTTTTCAGACGAGGGGTCAGGATCTGGGTATCGTTGATAAAATCCCAGCCATAGTAGCCCTTCAGACACAGGGTACCCTGGTTGGTTTTCCCCTGCGCCGCTTCAGCCCGGACGATTTTGCCGTTATCGACCACCAGGTTGATTTTGCAACCTGATGCGCAATATGGGCAAACCGTGACGACTTTTTTCATCGGTCTCGCTCCAGTTAATCAAATCGCGCATACGCGCTTGTCGCTTTAGTTATGCATCTTTTATGCCATGTTTTTATCAGGGGCATTAGTTGATATTACGGGCGAATTTTGCGCAAAACCCTGACGAAAAACAGGCTGTCGTCATATTTGACGTGACGAATCTCCAATACGTGACGGCCCGGCAGTGTGACCGAGGTTATGTTTCCCACACATCCTTGTGCCTTATCGCTGTCACTCTGTGCAGAATCAATCACACTCATTTAAGTTGGCCAGAAATGGGGAAAAACAATGAAGCCAGCCATACTGGTTGTGGATGATGACATCGCTGTCTGCACACTTTTACAGGATGTGCTAAGCGAACACGTCTTTGCGGTGACCGCTTGTCACACCGGGCAGGAGGCGCTGCGCTGCATTGAGACTCAGCCGGAAATCGCTCTGGTATTGCTGGACATGATGTTGCCTGATATTAACGGTCTGATGGTGCTGCAGCAGGTGCAAAAGATGAGACCCGGATTACCGGTGGTGATGCTGACGGGGCTTGGCAGCGAGTCGGATGTGGTTGTCGGGCTGGAGATGGGCGCTGACGACTACATCGGTAAACCGTTCAATGCGAGGGTGCTGGTGGCACGGGTAAAGGCGGTGCTCAGACGCGTCGGCGTGTTAATGGCAGAGAGCGGCGGCCCGCAAACTTCGGGGCTTTCTTTTAACGGCTGGCATCTCGATACTGCCGGTTGCCAGCTACATAATCCCCAGCAATTGAAGGTGGAGTTAACGCAGGGGGAATACAGCCTGCTGGTGGCGCTGGCCCAAAACGCCCGCCGGGTGCTGAGTCGGGAACAACTGCTGGAACTGACGCGCAGCGACAGCGTCGAGGTGTTTGACCGCACCATTGATGTGTTAATCATGCGGCTGCGGCGAAAAATAGAGATCAACCCGCACCAGCCAATGTTGATCAAAACCCTGCGCGGGCTGGGTTATGTGTTTGCCGCCGACGTGCAGCATCACGATAAGGCGGCGTAAACGCCTTATCCGGCCTACAAAAGTGATAACGACCCCGTAGGCCTGATAAGCGCATCAGGCATCAGCCATCCCGGCTTCTAACTCTGCCAGCGTTTTCGCGCCGTCTATCGCGTTGGCGCACAGCAAACTGGCCCGCGCGCAGGCGTGCGCCAGCCTGACGCTGTCCGTCAGCGACCAGCACTCATGGCAGCCATACAAAAATCCGGCGCAAAACGCATCTCCCGCCCCAACGCTGCCAACGATCTCCTCCTGCGCCAGATAGTGTGACGGGATCCAGACGCCCGGCAGGTCCGGCGCTTCACCCCAGGCACCTTCCGGACAGTGAATAACCACCCGCTGGCGTACGCCTGCATTCAACAGCTCGCGCGCAGCGGTGGCGATGTGTGCAATATGCAGTTCGCCGTTGGGCTGGCGGATCTCCAGCCCGCTGAACTCCCCGGCTTCCAGTTCGTTAATCACCAGATAGTCGAGATGGCGTAACGCTGGCATCACCAGCGGCTGGTAACGCGGGTCACCCTTGCGTGAGACCAGATCCAGCGACGTTTCAAAGCCATTGTCACGCATTTGTGCCAGCAGCCGGGCGCTACGCGTCCCGTACTCCTCATCCGGCATGTCCAGACTGTCGAGCAGCAGCAGATACCCCAGATGGAAGATTTTCATCGAGGTATCCAGTTGCTCAAAAGCGGGCAGATCCAGCAGTCGGTTGGCGCCAGGCGAGTGGAAAAAGGTGCGCTGACCGCTGGGATCGGTCATTACCTGCGACATCGACGTGGGGGCGAATGTTGTGCGCTGCACGTGTTGGCGATTAACGTGATACTGCTCCAGCATCGCCATGATGTAGTCGCCGTCGCTGTCCTGACCGATTAACCCCACCGCCTGTAGCGGCAGTCCGGCGTGCATTTTCGCCAGCGTCAGTAGCACGTTGAGCGGCGCACCGCCCGTGGCGCGTTCGCTACGGGTGATTTCCGCCAGCCAGCCGCGTTCCGGCCACTGCACAATTTGATGTACATGATCGACCAGCATGTTGCCTGCAGCGATAACGCCTTTGCGTTCCATCAGACCCGTCCCGCGCTGCCAAAAATGCGCATCTGTTCTGAAACGGTATCGGTAATGGCTTCTTCAATACCGAGTAGCAGTTCGGCGAATTCGTCGTACAGCGGCTGACGATTCGCCATCCGCGTCTCTACTGCCGACAGCGCCGCCTGCGACATGCCGGTATAGAAGTTGATTTTATGAATGCCGAGTTCAATCGCGCGCTTGAAATCGTCGTCGCTGATGCCGGAACCGCCGTGCAGTACCAGCGGGATTGCCGCCTGCTGGCGAATAGCGTCCAGACGCGGGAAGTCGAGCACCGGTTCGCCTTTATATTTTCCGTGCGCATTGCCAATGGCGACCGCCAGTGCGTCAATCCCGGTTCTGTCGACGAAATCACGCGCCATCATCGGGTCGGTAAATAACGACTCGTCGGCATGACCGTACAGCGCGCCGCCTTCATCACCGCCCACCGCGCCCAGTTCGGCTTCCACCGACACGCCGACGGCATGGCACATCTTTACCACTTCGCGGGTCTGGCGGACATTTTCTTCATACTCCAGCGTGGAGCCATCGAACATCACTGAACTGAACCCTAAGCGTAGTGCCCGAACCACCGACTCAAAGTGCAGGCCGTGGTCAAGGTTCAATACCACCGGAATGTCATGCCGCGCGGCTTCGAATTTGACCGCTTCGACCAGAGAATCCAGCGAGATATATTTAAAATGTACTTCGGCGATATTGATGATAAACGGCGAACGTTCCTGCTTTGCCGCGGCAAACAGCGCGCGCAGGAAGTGGGAGTCCAGAACGTTAAACGCCCCTAAGGCATAGCGATGCTCACGGGCATGGGCAAGGCCATCAGCGAGAGATATCAACGGCATAATGCGCTCCTTGGTTAGCGGAACAGGCGATATTCGTTACACAGCACCAGCTGCGCAGGTTCGTCTTCTTCAATGTCGTTATAGCGGGCGATCGGTTGCAGAAAGTGGTTATCGTGGTCGTCGTCATTAACAGACGAAACCTCGCCGACCAGCACGTCGCCAAAACCTTTTTCCGCCCAGAAGCTGTGATACAGGCCCGGCGGCAGGCAGATGCTTTCACCCGGCGTCAGGCGCAACTGACTGCCTGCCGCATGGGTTTGCCGACAGCCGTCAATCACCACGCTTACGTCGGTCTGCTCCGTTTGCTCCCGGATCCCCGCATTCCACAGTTCCACTATTAAATTGCCGCCGCCGCGATTGATAATGTCTTCGCGCTTGCGCCAGTGAAAATGCATCGGCGTGACCTGTGCATCGCGAACATGCATGATTTTCTCGGCGTAGCATTTTTCATAAGGCATACCTTTCGGCGAGCCGTTACGCAGAGTGAACAGCGTTAACCCTTGCGCGGCGAAATTGTTGCCGCCAAACGCGGTGACATCCCAACCGAGCTTTAGGTCGAACACTTCGCCCCAGGCAGAGGCATCAAGCTTGTGCCATTGGGTCGGAGGGAAACTGGCAAAAGGGGGGAGATGCACGTCGTGCTGAGAGAAAAACTGGCGCGTGTGGCCAAGGATCTCGTTTATTGCGGAGCGTTTCATTGATTCTCCTGTGGCTGATAAGATGACCTTTATGCGGCCCTCTCTCAAGGGGAGAGGGAGAAAACCAAAATCTTTCCTGGTGAACACATGGGCATAATTCAGTTACCTCTCCCCTCACAGCAGAATAGGGAATAGTTATATTTTATTGTGTTTTTTATGGAAGGATGTGATTTATTCAATAAAATAATAAATAAAAAGGCTGTTTTTATAAATGTTATTAAAAATCATTGCCTTAATACTTGGTTTTTTAGTCGCGCCTCAGTTTTTGGAACCATTTGGATGTGATTATTGGATTGTTGCCTTACGATGAAAAAACGAATGCTGGGCTATATAAACCGTTTTGTTAGAAAATGATGTCATTGAATCTAAATTCGCGCCAGTTAATCGTTTATTTATATGTCAGGATTATATTACACGTTTAACTAATAATAATTAATTCACTTTCCAGATTTGTTTTCAGTAAAAAAATAACCCTTTTTTTATTATTGTTGATATGCTGACTGGACTTTATTTCTTATGTATTACTTTCTTTTGGTAAGGGATGCGATAATGAAAAAAGGATCAGGGTTCTATAATCTGGAAGGTATAGTTTCAGAGGAGAGTATAAATAAGTATTTATTCTCTGTTAGGGACGAGGGTAAGTTAGGGTTGCTGGATGTTGAAACAATTGAAGGTCATGAAAATTTAAGTAAACCATACAGTTATAAAATTAGATTCACATCAAAACAAAAAAACATCCCTCCTGACTCACTTCTTAACATTGAAGGCTCGCTGAAAATCAGAGCACCTAATCATAACTGGAATAAATATATTCAAGGTTCTGAGAAGTGGCTATATGAACGGCAAATTGAAGGCGTCATTACGTCATTTTCGCTTATTAGCACATCAGCGGATGAGTCACTGTACGAAATCAGGTTAGAGCATAAGCTGGCATTACTCTCACGATGCAAGCGTTCGGCTATTTACCTGAACATAAATGTGCCGAAACTGGTCACGCAGATCCTCAAAGAACATGCTTTTGCCGATTATGAAATCGACTTTGATAATCTTGTTTGTATCTATCCCAACCGGGAAATGATTGTTCAGTGGGAGGAGTCAGATTTAGCGTTTATCAGCCGCATCCTGTCAGAAGTTGGGATCTGGTTCAGGATCGCAAATCATCATGCTGTTTCGCACATTATGGTGGTTATCTTCAGTGATTCACAATGCCAATACCTCTTTGATCAAAAGATTATGCACTCATCCCATGCCGGGCTGACATCAAATGAGTATTCGATCGATCAGCTGGTATCAAAGCACAACGTTGTCTCCGCTGGCGTTAAAGTGAAGAACTTTGATTACAGGCTGGCAAACTCGCAGATGCTAAACGCTGACGCCGATGTGTCTGCGGAAAGGGCTACGGCATATGGCACAGAGTATCGCTATGCGGATATCCATCATCAGCCAGGATCGCAATTTGCCGAGGCGCAGCCAGGCGAGTCCAGCTGGTTTTACGCCAAACTGCATCACGAAATTATTCTTAATAATCAATCCATTTTAACCGGTGTGACCACCAGTCCGTCGATCGTGCCGGGGATGGTGCTGGAAATTGACGGCGCCATTCCACATGCCTTCGCCTCTGGATTTGTGGTAACGGCAATGCAGGTGACGGGGAGGCGCGATGCAGCGCTCCAGTCCCGGCTTATCGGTGTTCCCTACAGCCAGAACGTTTGTTTTCGACCGCAGCCGCTACCCCGGCCACGTATTGCAGGTACTGTTCCCGCGATCGTTTCATCACCAATAGACAATGACCAATATGCTCATATCGATGTGCAGGGTCGCTATTGGGTGAAGTTTGATTTTGACCTCGACCAGCACAGGCAAGGTTATGAAAGCATGCCCGTTCGTCTGGCGCGGGTTTATGCCGGTGATACTTATGGTCATCACTTTCCGTTAATCCAGGGCACAGAGGTCGCCATTGCGTTTGAAGGCGGCGATCCGGAAAGACCTTTTATTGCGCACGCTCTGCATCATGCTCCAAAGCCTGATCCCGTTACCAGCCGCAACAATACTCGTAACGTCATCCGCACTGCGGGTCTTAATAAGCTGCGGATGGAGGACCGGCGCGGGCAGGAACACGTCAAACTGAGTACCGAGTACGGCAAAACGCAGTTGAACATGGGCCATCTTGTAGATGCTGGCGGTAAACCTCGCGGCGAAGGCGCAGAACTGCGCACCGATGACCGCGCGGTCCTGAGGGCGGCAAAGGGGATACTACTCACGACTGAGGCGCAGCCAAAAGCCCAGGGTAAGCAGCTCGATATGAGCGCAGTGGTTCAGCAGCTTCAGGCCGCGCTTACGCTGGCAACGTCGCTTCAGCAGAGCGCGCTGACGGCACAGGCGTTAAATGTCGAACTGGGACCGCAGCAGCAGCTTAACGCCGCGCTTGAACAGCTTACCCGCTCGGGGCTGGTGGCCTATGCCGATCACGGTATGGCCCTGCTGACACCGCAAACGATGGCATTATCAGCAGACAAAGATTTGTCGCTAAACGCCGCCAGCAACGGCAGTTTTAACGTCTTTAAAAAACTCTCAATGGCCGTTGGGCAGGGCCTGTCACTTTTCAGCAGAGCTATCGGAATCAAAATCATCGCCGCAAAAGATGATATTTCCGTCCAGGCGCAGCGCGGGGAAATGGGCCTGCTTTCTGATAAGCATTTTCATATTCAGAGTATGAACGGCAACGTGACCATCAGCGCCAGGAAGAATATCCAGCTTTTGTGCGGTGGTGGCGGTATCAGAATAAATGAAGACGGCTCAGTAAAAATATTCTCTCCCGCAAAAGTGCAGTTGAAAGGCACCACTCTTGACTGGAGCGGACCGGAGTCGGCAAAAGATAAAACCCCTGTCTTTCAGGAAGAACAGTTTCATCGCCGCATTAAATTACATGGCTCTGGCAACCCAGACGATGTTCTGAAAAATACAAAATTCAGACTGACTAAGGCATCAGGCGAAACCATTGAAGGCGTCACAGACGATGAAGGAATGACGCCGTTATTGGATATGACTGAAATGGACGAAATGAAAATGGAGATTTTGCCAAATGAGTAACAATCCCTTTAATCCGCAGGTGGTGGCGACAGGTGTACAGGGCGTGCCTAAATCTACGGGCGGAAAAATGGCGGTCTGCGACGTGCCCGTTAAGTATTCCATGCCCTGCATTGTGATCCTTGTGCACGGCGTCAACGATGTGGGCGAGGCCTATCAGAATCAGGAGGAGGGTATTATCGCTGGCCTGAATGAACGTATGGGTCGCACGGATATGTATCCGCATGAATGGCAGCAGTACAAAATGGATATGGGCGATGGCGAGCAGCAGAATATAAAAATGCCCGGACGCAGCCCGGTCATTCCATTTTATTGGGGGTATAAACCCGTCGATCATGCGACGTATATAGAAGACCAGCGGCGTTATCGCGAAGAACGGGCTAAATCAGGAGACGCCGCAAAACTGCCTTACAACGCCTATCAGGAAGATGACAACACAAAGCTGGAAAAACTGGGCCATATTCCCCAAACCACCTTGAAATATCAGAATGATAATTTCGGTAATGTTCTCGATGATGTGTACGCCAAAGGCGGGGGTACCTTTGCCAATGCGACAACCACTATTCCGGATATGTTAGGGCCGGGCTCCGGCGGCCTGGCGAACGGTGCGGCAGGATTTGCATCACTGTATATGAATGCCGGGGATTTTACGCACCCTATTTATGACAATCCGCACCGTATTTATCAGTTTTTTGCCGCGCAGCGGCTGGCTGATTTAATCCTGATGATTCGAAGTGAACCGGCAACACAATTCGATCCCATTAATATCATTGCGCACTCCCAGGGAACGATCATTACCATGCTGGCCAATATGCTGGTAAAAGCAGCAGGTGCCGATCCTGCCGATTGCGTGATACTTAACCATTCTCCCTACGCACTGGAAAAAACGGCTGCTGAAAGTGTCACACCTGGACATCACCAGACGGATCGCGCCCGGCAACAGACGTTCCGCAATTTCTGTCATTTGATGGCGACCAACGCCAGATATGGCAAGGGGCAATATCACACGCAGGCCGAGATTGATGAATTAGAAGGCGCGCTGTGCCTGAGTAAAACCAATTCACAGTGGCGGCAGAATAAACTCTATACGCGTAATAACTTTGGCAAGGTATATAACTATTTTTGCCCCAATGACAGCGTGGTTTCATTACTTAACGTCCAGGGTTTGGGCTGGCGGGGAGTCCCCCATAATATTGCCAGCGGAATAGACAATCTGCGCCAGCGGGTTTTCTGTGAAAATGGTCCGGAAATAGGCGGCAGCCCGCTGAGCGTGCCTTTTGAAATGCCGGCGTTAGAAAAGAATAGCTTTAATCAGGATACGGGCGCGACCAGACAATATACGTTTGCGGATGTTGTTGTGAATGGCGAGCAGCTCCCCGTTACCTTCAGACACCAGTTACAGGGCGCGGGAAGTCAGTATAAATATTCGATAGCGCCAGGTTCACCCGATCAGGACATCTCATTTTCTGCAAAAGCCACGGTCATTGCGCGCACTGAGACAGATTTCAAAAATCTCAGCGGCGCAGGTTTCGATTCTTTACAGCCGGGCCAGGAATTAACGCCCACTGAACTTGCGATATTCTCCAAAAAATATGGCAAGCCTTATACCAAAGGCGTTGTTCTGGGCGGGGGATACAATAAGACCGTTCAGTTGATTTATGAAAAAACGCCGGATGAGCTGCAAAAAGAATGGATGCAATCAGAGCAGGTTGGTTACAGCCAGCATTCCTCTATTGTTATGTCGAAAGATGCCCCCGCGAAAGCGATGCCTTTCGATCTGGCGGTGGGAATATGCAGAGCATTTGATCACCGCTGCGGAGAATTCTGGACCGAGCTACTCCTGCGCGGGGACTGGCGTATGAAGCGTAATGGTCTGCCAAAAACTGTGGATTATTATACAACGGGGATATTGAATAAAGCCGACACAAAAGATTATATGAACAGGCCAGATGATATTTTACCGCAAGGGAAGTTTGGCGTGGTTAACGAATATTGTCATTCAACAACGGTTCAACCGGCCAGACGTAATGAAATATACAATGCCGAGACTCCAAATCTGCAATGGGATATGCCCAAACCGCTTAACGTTTAAGGATGAATTATGAAACCAGGAATTAGGGTAAGAGTAATCGTTGGGGCAATTTCACTATGCGCCATCGCTGCCTGTACAAAAAAAATACCCTCACAGGTTATTTATCGGTTTGATGAAAATCGTTACCTGGAGTTGATCGGTTATGATTGTGAAGGATATGTTGTTTACCATGATGTAAAAAGAAAGATCCACAAGTCAATTTATGGCAATCCAATCTATAGGGTTTTCTCGGGTGAGTTTATCCATCCCTCAGAACAGTACATACTTGTGCCTGAGTGGGAGCCTGGGGCATATAAAATATCTAAAGATTACGGGCAAACGTGGCAGGTGGCAACATATATGGCTTCTTTCCCAGCGCTGGAGAAAAACTCAGATGGTATTATGCGTGACAGCCCTGAAGGAAAAGAAATAAAAAGAGTGGTGGTGGTTAATAATCAGGCATTTATTTCCACTGCACAAGGACATTTGTATATGAGCTCATACCCTTTTGACGACCCGCGTCTGGCGCCGGGTGGACCGGGTATAGATTATCAATACTTTGATGACACGTATTATCTCTACAGACCAGGCAAGCATAAATCCAGTGGCGAGTATGTGAACGGCCATATGAGACCTGAATCGCCAGGGCGCGCCTGGGGAACGGTGGTATTTATGAAAGCATCTTTAGCCCATTTAACGGAAGGTTATAAGGCCAACTATCAAAACCTGCCGGACAAAGAACCGGAAGTGGTGGGCTATAAGGGCTGGACCCGGATGCACTGCGATATGGATGCAGGGAAATAATCTGGAATGGGATATGCCCAAACCGCTTAACGTTTAAGGATGAATTATGAAACCAGGAATTAGGGTAAGAGTAATCGTTGGGGCAATTTCACTATGCGCCATCGCTGCCTGTACAAAAAAAATACCATCACAAGTAATTTACCGGTTTGATGAAAATCGTTACCTGGAGTTGATCGGTTATGATTGTGAAGGATATGTTGTTTACCATGATGTAAAAAGAAAGGTCCACAAATCAATTTATGGCAATCCAATCTATAGGGTTTTCTCGGGTGAGTTTATCCATCCCTCAGAACAGTACATACTTGTGCCTGAGTGGGAGCCTGGGGCATATAAAATATCTAAAGATTACGGACAAACGTGGCAGGTCGCAAAATATATGGCTCCTTTCCCGGCGCTGGAGAGAAACTCAGACGGTGTTATGCGTGACAGACCTGAAGGAAAAGAAATAAAAAGAGTGGTGGTAGTTAATAATCAGGCATTTATTTCCACTGCACAAGGACATTTGTATATGAGCTCATACCCTTTTGACGACCCGCGTCTGGCGCCGGGTGGACCGGGTATAGATTATCAATACTTTGATGACACGTATTATCTCTACAAACCGGGCAAGCATAAATCCAGTGGCGAGTATGTGGACGGTCATACCAGTCCTGAGTTTCCAGGTGCTGCGTGGGGAACGGTGGTGTTTATGAAAGCATCTTTAGCCCATTTAACGGAAGGTTATAAGGCCAACTATCAAAACCTGCCGGACAAAGAGCCGGAGGTGGTGGGCTATAAGGGCTGGACCCGGATGCACTGCGATATGGATGCGGGGAAATAATCTGCAATGGGATATGCCCAAACCGCTTAACGTTTAAGGATAAATTATGAATAAGGGAAGTGCGTTAAAAATAATAATCGGAACTATTTCGCTATGTGCTATCGCTGCCTGTACAAAAAAAGCACCCTCACAGGTTATTTATCGCTATGATGATAACCGATATCTGGAATTAAAAGGCTATAATTGTGAGGGAGCGCTTTGGTATCATGATACCAGGCGGAATATACATAAAGAATTAGTGAATGGCATTTATTCAACGTATCAGATATTTTCCGGGGTATATATTCATCCGTCAGATAAGTATATTCTTATACCGCGATGGGAACCTGGAGCATATAAAATATCTAAAGATTACGGGCAAACGTGGCAGGTGGCAACATATATGGCTTCTTTCCCAGCGCTGGAGAAAAACTCAGATGGTATTATGCGTGACAGCCCTGAAGGAAAAGAAATAAAAAGGGTGGTGGTGGTCAACAATCAGGCATTTATTTCCACTGCACAAGGACATTTGTATATGAGCTCATACCCTTTTGACGACCCGCGTCTGGCGCCGGGTGGACCGGGTATAGATTATCAATACTTTGATGACACGTATTATCTCTACAGACCTGGCAAGCATAAATCCAGTGGCGAGTATGTGGACGGTCATACCAGTCCTGAGTTTCCAGGTGCTGCGTGGGGAACAGTGGTGTTTATGAAAGCATCCTTAGCCCATTTAACGGAAGGTTATAAGGCCAACTATCAAAACCTGCCGGACAAAGAACCGGAAGTGGTGGGCTATAAGGGCTGGACCCGGATGCACTGCGATATGGATGCAGGGAAATAATATGAAAGGTGTAATCAGGCTAAACGATCCGCTGGAAAATGGCGGATATGTTAATAAAGCTTCTGGTAGCAAGTTTATGGGAATTGCTGTCGCCTTAATGGGGGATACTGTGGTTTGTATTCTGCACAAAGGTACCTTCCCAATACTTGATTTTGAGCCAACCTGGACAATGGATGGCAAAGGCGTCGTTGTGGATGGTTGTAGGGCCGCATGTGGTTGTGCAATTAAAACCACACTGCCAACAGCGGGGACAAGCAAATGAGGAAATGGAAGATACCAAACAAGAATCCCTATGAAGAACCAGAAAAATTCCCGCTGAATATTATGCTGATCATTAGCTGTGCTATCTTTCTGTTTTTTATAACATACAATATATTCAACTGGTTGCAGGACAAGAAAGTTCCTGATGATCTGATATGGAATGCAATAGGTATCCCATCGCTAATAGTGTTGGCAATCTGGTGTGTGATGGTAATCACTTACGGTGTTATATCTTTTCCATGTTACTATGCGGGTTATCTTGAGCAGTATGGTATGAATCAGTGGAAAAAGTGGGCAATACGGGCATTGCCGCTTTTAGACTATTCATCCATTCTGCCGGTACCTGAACTGGCATTAAAAATTCAGAAACTAGAGGGGGAAGCGCCAGCAGGTTCTGCAACGCCGTTACGCATTGATATTGAAGTTGACTCAATGGATGACACCAGAGTTGATAAAGTGCTAAGGCAATTGATAGAGCCCCTCAAATATTCTCTTGTCAGGGATTATCGGCCTTTTAATACCTGGCTGTACGTTAAGGGAGCGGATGACACTATCGGCAGTAGTTTCAAGGCGGTGCTGGCAAGCCTGAGCGTCCCCAACGATAAAGTCGGAAAAATTAATATCCTTCACGAGTGCCCTGATTATTTCTTAATTAATGACTGGGTTGATTTAAATATTTCTGAAAATAACCTGGTTATTGCAGTTGAACTGCATGATGAAAATAATTTTGACTTTTTTGAAAGTGCTAATGCTTTTATTTTTACCAATACACAACTGCTTAAAGATAAAGACACACCTTTATATTTATTGCGCATGATGGACAGTACCCCTTACTATCTTGATGAAATCGTAAGTACATATCTTTCTGCACAGCAAGTTGATGTGAGTAAAATTAAAAAACTATGGTTCAACTCACTGGATAAGCAGTCAAAGTTCGTATTATTTAGTGGGATAGAAAACGCAAAAACGAGCATTTTGGCCGATAGCCGATATGAACTGGAGGCCGTCACTGGGCAAAGCACAGAGGTTCAGCGCTGGGTTGTATTGGCATTGGCTGCGGATGCTGAAAAATATGGGCAAGGACATCAGTTATTCGCCAGTACATCCGCAAATGCTATTCAATCCGGCATAATAGCGGCTAAATATCCAGGATCTTGTCCGGCACTTGAAAAGCTGGATTTCCATGATTATTGGAGGGTCATAAAATTGTGCGCAATTATTTTATGGTGTATGGGATTTGTAAGTCTCGTACCACTGGAACTGTTCCAAAGTCACCCCTGGTATACGTTTGCACCTTTGGTTATTGGTATTCTGGTTATTTACACGGCGGTTATGATTTTTTCTTTTATACTGAGTCATAATATAGAGGAGAAAATGGATATTTATTACTCTCAGTTTTTATGAGGTAAGCGCCCTGACGGGCGCTCTTACTTCTTTGACTCTTTTTGTGGCAGGAGCCTTAGTCGGTTCAGGATTTATTTCACTGTCCAACCCTTATAACTGCCGACGTTGTTTTTATCGATCATCGTCACCGGGATCAGCACGGGTTCTTTCGGGGCGGGTTTCCCCTGCAATATGTCATAGCCGATTTCGACCGCTTTGGCAGCCATCACCTGCGGATCTTGTGCCGGAGTCGCCACAAATAGTGAGTTTTCGCGCTTCAGCGCTTCTTCACCGTCTGGGGATCCATCTACGCCGACAATAAAGAATTCGCTACGCTGCGCCTGTTTTGCCGCCAGATCGGCACCGATCGCAGTCGGATCGTTAATGGCGAATACGCCGTCGATCTTCGGATTCGCCGCCAGCAACGCGGTCATGATCTCCAGCCCGCCTTCGCGACTGCCTTTGGCGTTTTGGTTATGCGACAGCACCTTGATGTCCGGGTGGCGTTTGAACTCGGTTTGGCAGCCTTCCACGCGGTTCTGGACGGCGGAAACCGGCGGCCCGTTGATGATGACGACGTTGCCTTTGCCTTTCAGGCGGTCGGTAATGTATTTACAGGCCATTTCACCTGCCTGGGTGTTATCGGAGGTAATGGTCGCGTCTGCGCCTTCCGCCGCCACGTCAACGGCCACCACCACAATCCCGGCGTCTTTCGCGCGTTTTACCGCCGGGCCGATGCCCTTAGAGTCGGCGGCGTTAAGGATAATCATGTCGACTTTGGCGGCAATAAAGTTGTCGATTTGCGACACCTGTTGCCCCAGATCGTAGCCGCTGGACACCAGCGTCACTTTAACGCTATCCCCCGCCAGTTTGCGTGCTTCCAGCTCCGCGCCTTTGGTTATTTGCACGAAGAACGGGTTGGCCAGATCGCCCACCGTAACGCCGATCGATTTCAGTTCTTTTGCCTGCACAAACGGAGCTGCAGCAAGCAGTGCGCCAGCACAGAGCGCGGTCACTAATGGCTTCAAACGCATACTCGTTTCCTCACGTAGGGTATTGTTGTTATAGGCCGGATAAGGCGATTGCGCCGCCATCCGGCAAGTTTGTCTATGCACTTTGATGGTGTCGGGTACGGTATTTGTCGATCAGCACCGCTATGATGATCACCGCCCCTTTGATCACCAGTTGCCAGAAATAGGAGACGCCCATCAGCGTCATGCCGTTATTGAGCGTGGCAATGATCAACGCCCCCACCAGCGTGCCGGTAATGGTGCCGATCCCGCCAACAAAACTGGTGCCGCCAAGGATCACCGCCGCGATGGCGTCCAGTTCGTAACCCATGCCTAAGTTGCCGTTGGCGCTGTACAGCCGCGAGGCGCTCATCACCCCGCCAAGACCTGAAAGCAAACCGCTCATGCCGTAGACGAACAGCAGCACCAGCCACACTTTGATCCCGGTTAAACGTGCGGCCTGCATGTTGCCGCCGACCGCGTAGATATGAACGCCGAGCGTGGTACGGCGCAGAATGAACCAGCACACCACCACCACCGCCAGCGCAATCACCACCAGCCATGGGATCGGCCCGAGATAGTTGTTACCAATCCATTCGAAGCTGATATTGGAGTTAATCACCGTCGTACCATCGGCCAGCAGGTAGGCCGCGCCGCGTAACGCCGTATACGTTCCAAGCGTGACGATAAACGGCGGTAGTCCGGCAAAAGCGACCAGCGCGCCGTTAAACAACCCCAGCACCAGGCCGAGCATCAGCGCCGCCGGAATCGACAGCATGGCAAGCTCAGGAATAAGAGAAACGACCATGGCTGCGACGGCGGTGGTGCCGAGAATCGAGCCAACCGAGAGGTCGATCCCGCCGGTCAAAATAATGAAGGTCATGCCAGCCGCCAGCACGATGTTGATCGACGCCTGACGGGTAATATTCAGCAGGTTGCTTTCGGTAAAAAAGTTGGGCGCGATAAAGCCAAAGACCGCCACAATCAGGATGAGAATCGGTAAGATGCCGACCGTTTGCATCAGATCGCTCATCAGCATTCTTTTCGCGGAGGCGGATTTCGCCACCTGCTGGGGAGGGGTTGGATTATTCATGGGGCACCGCCTGATGGTGGGAGTCGTTCACGCCGGTAGCCAGCGTCATAATATTTTCCTGGGTAATACTTTGCCCGTTCAGCTCGCCGGCAATGCTGCCTTCCCGCATGACGTACACGCGATCGCTCATGCCAACGACTTCCGGCAGTTCGCTGGAGATCATCAGGATCGCCACCCCTTTGCGCGCCATATCGTTCATGATCCGGTAGATCTCGCTTTTGGCGCCGACGTCCACGCCGCGCGTGGGTTCATCGAGGATCAAAATACGTGGGCCGATCGCGACCCAGCGCGAAATCAGCAGTTTTTGCTGATTACCGCCGGACAGCCCGCCTGCGCGTACCTGCGCGTGCGGCACGCGGATGTTGAGCAATTTGATGGCGTCATCGGAAATAGCCTGCGCCTTTTTGCGATCGAGCATGCCCCAGTTGGCATCACGCTCCAGCGTCGCCATGGTGATGTTTTCTGCCGCTGCCAGCTCTAAAAACAGTCCCTGCTCTTTGCGGTTTTCCGTCAGAAAGCCAATGCCGTGGTCAATCGCCTCACGCGGGGAGTGGATCACCACCGGCTCACCGTCTACTTCAATCATGCCGCCGATGGCTTTACGCACGCCAAAAATCAACTGAGCCAGTTCAGAACGTCCGGCGCCGACTAGTCCGGCCAGGCCGACGATCTCCCCGGAGCGCACCAGCAAGCTGCACGGCTGGACTTTATGGCCGTCGGTCAGGTGGTGGACGTTGAGGCGCGCTTTCCCTAAGGGAATATCGCGTTCTTTGTTGAACAGATCGCTTAGCGGACGGCCCACCATCATGCGCACCAGCTCCGCGGCGTTGAGCTTGTCGCGGGTCAGGCTGCCAACATATTGCCCGTCGCGCAGGACGCTGACGCGATCCGAGAGTTCATACACTTCCGCCATGCGATGGCTGATGTAAATAATCGCCATCCCTTCATCGCGCAGGCGCATGATCAGTTCAAACAGGCGGTGGGTTTCACGTGAGGAGAGGGCGGCGGTGGGTTCATCCATCACCAGAATGCGGCTGTTACGGTGCAGAGCGCGGGCGATTTCCACCTGCTGCTGTTCGGCGATGGTCAACGTCATCACGCGATCGCTGGCCTTAAACTGGGCGCCGAGTCGGTCGATGACTTTCTGCGACTGCAGCACCATCTCTTTACGCTGGACCAGACCGCCGCGCGACAGCTCGCTGCCAAGAAAGATATTTTCCGCTACCGTCAGGTTGGGCGCGAGCTGCATCTCCTGGTAAATCAGCGTGATGCCCGCGCTGAGCGCATCTTTTGGCCCACGAATGTGGAACGGCTGACCGTCAATCAGGATCTCACCACTGGTGGCAGTATAGGCACCCGCGAGGATCTTCATCAGGGTGCTTTTCCCCGCGCCATTCTCACCCATCAGGGCATGAATCTCACCCGGCCAGACCGTTAAATCGACCCCTTTTAGCGCGTAAAATTTGCCAAACGCTTTGGCAATGTTGCGCATCTCCAGAACCGGTGTCCTGCTCATGGCGGATCTCCTGTGGGGTGGCCGATATCAGCAGTCCATCACAGGAATGTAAATGCAAAATGTCAGAAGCCGTTCATATTTGTCATATTGCGATTTTTCTTCACGGAGCGTGATATGCCGCAACCGGGACGTCACTTTTTCGCCAGTGCGCGCGGACGATTGCTGTTCTTCAATCTGCTGGTCGTCGCGGTTACGCTGATGGTGAGCGGTGTGGCGGTGCTGGGGTTTCAGCACGCCAGTCAGATCCAGGAGCAGGTGCAGCAGCAAACCGTTGACGACATGACCAGCAGCATGAACCTGGCGCGGGATACGGCGAACGTGGCGACGGCGGCGGTGCGGCTGTCGCAGGTGGTTGGCGCGCTGGAATACAAAGGTGAAGCGGAGCGGCTGCAGGAGACGCAACGGGCGCTGAAGGATTCGCTGGAACAGTTGGCTAATGCGCCGCTGGCTCAGCAGGAGCTGGTGCTGGTTGAGCGTATTATCCAGCGTAGTCAGGAGCTACAAAGCAGCGTGGAAGGTATGCTGCAGCGCGGGCAACTGCGACACCTGGAACGTAACGCGTTGCTCAGTTCACTGTATCAGAATCAAAGTTATTTACGTCATCTGCAAAAGCTCACCGGCGCGCAGGATGACGTGCTGCTGGGACAAATAGACCGATTAATTATCGCCGCCATTGAAACACCCACGCCGCGTTCGGTGGTGAAACAACTGAATGGCGTGATGCCTGCGCTGCCTTTGCAAGCCAATAATCCGCTGATTAGCCACATCCTCAACGACTTCAACCAGGAACTGCATAAGCTGGAGCCGCTCTCTTCCGCGCTGGAACAAAGCGATTTGGCGATCAACTGGTATATGTTTCATATCAAAGCGCTGGTGGCGATCCTCAACAGCGATATCAACCAGTATGCCTCGCAGGTGGCGCTGATCTCCGAACAGCGGGTGGCGCAAAGCCATCAGGAATTGCAATCTGGCGCGTTGTTTATTTTGGCGTTTGCGCTGCTGGCGGTGGTGATCACCGGTTTTGCCGGGTGGTATATCTACCGTAACCTCGGTTCCAACCTGACGGCCATTTCACGGGCGATGACCCGGCTGGCGCACGGTGAATCGGACGTCAGCGTACCGGCCCTGCAGCGTCGCGATGAGCTGGGTGAGCTGGCCCGCGCCTTTAGCGTCTTTGCCCGTAATACAGCGTCGCTGGAGCACACCACCCGATTGCTAAAAGAAAAAACCAGCCAGATGGAAATCGACCGCACCGAGCGCCAGGGGCTGGAGGAAGCGCTATTGCACAGCCAAAAGCTGAAGGCGGTGGGGCAACTGACGGGCGGATTAGCGCATGATTTCAATAACCTGCTGGCGGTGATTATTGGCAGCCTGGATCTGGTGAACCCAGACTCGCCCGATGCGCCGCGGGTCAATCGGGCGCTTAAAGCCGCCGAGCGCGGGGCGCTGCTTACCCAGCGGCTGCTGGCCTTTTCGCGCAAACAGTCGTTGCACCCTCATGCGGTGGAGCTGAAAACGCTGCTGGAAAACCTGGGCGAACTGATGCGCCACTCTCTTCCGGCCACGTTGACGCTGGAGATTGAAGCCCAGTCTCCCGCCTGGCCCGCGTGGATTGACGTCAGCCAACTGGAAAACGCCATTATCAATCTGGTGATGAACGCCCGTGACGCCATGGACGGGCAGGCGGGCACGATTAAAATCCGTACCTGGAATCAGCGGGTCACGCGCAGCGATGGGCGTAAGCAGGATATGGTGATGCTGGAGGTTGCCGACCAGGGAAGCGGGATGTCGCAGGAGGTGAAAGCTCAGGTCTTCGAACCGTTTTTCACCACTAAACAGACCGGTAGCGGCAGCGGGCTGGGGCTATCGATGGTCTACGGTTTTGTGCGCCAGTCCGGTGGCCGGGTGGAGATTGAAAGCGCGCCCGGACAGGGAACGACGGTCAGATTGCAGCTTCCTCGCGCCGTTGTGCCGGTGCAGGCTCAGGCAGAACCGGTGGCGGTACATGCGGCGAACAGCGATGAAAAACTGGTGCTGGTGCTTGAAGATGAAGCCGATGTGCGCCAGACGTTATGTGAGCAGTTACACCTGCTGGGCTATCTGACGTTAGAGGCCGCCAACGGCGAACAGGCGATGCATATGCTAGCGGCTTCATCCGAGATTGATATTTTTATCAGCGATTTAATGTTGCCGGGGGGGTTAAGCGGCGTGGATGTGGTTAATCATGCGCTGGCACATTATCCGCAATTGAACATCCTGCTGATTAGCGGTCAGGATTTACGTCCGGCGCATAACCCGGCGCTGCCGGATGTGGCATTACTGCGTAAACCTTTTACCCGGGGAGAGCTGGCGCAGGCGCTGCGGCATTCGCGTAATTGAGATTCCTCCGCTACCCGCGAAAATACGCTTTGATTACCGTGGAGCGAGTTTCTCGATGAGGCTGGTTTTATGCAACGCTCCACGACATTCTTACTTTTCACTCTGCTGATGACCACCGTTTCGGCGCAGGCGGATATTATCGATGACGCCATCGGCAATATTCAGCAGGCGATTAACGACGCATATAAACCGGACAACGGGCGAGATTATGACGACTCTCGTGATGAAAGCTGGCAGCGTCAGATGAGTGACGATCGTCGCAGACAATATGATGACCGCCGCCGCCAGTTTGAAGACCGACGCCGTCAACTGGATGACCGCCAGCGCCAGCTCGATCAGGAACGGCGTCAGTTAGAAGACGAAGAACGCAGAATGGAAGAAGATTACGATCGTTAGCTATAACGCTTTAAATATATGAGTATTTTGTCTCCCAGGCAGGGATTCACCTGTCAGCTAAATATTTCGCCATTTTATGTCAAGAAATGCACTTGAGCACAGTGCGTGTGTGCGTTACAATCTCTCTATGCTTATGGAAGAGGAGCTGGCAATGGAATGTCTAAATCATTAAACATCAGAAGTTTTCGGGATACATGGCTTGAAGATTTTTTTGAGCGGGCGACATCGCACAGAAAAATACCTGCGGATATTCATACTGCATTAGCCAGAAAGCTGGATATTATTAATGCGGCTGTTTCGCATCGGGATTTGCGCTCGCCACCCGGTAACAGATATGAAGAGTTAACCGGAAAGTTGCAGGAATATTCTTCAATTAGAGTAAACAAGCAGTACCGATTAATATTCAAATGGATTAACGGTAAGGCCGAAGATGTGTACTTAGATCCACACATCTACTAGAACTAGAGAAAATCTAAGGTAAAGATATGAAACAGGCAACCAGAAAACCAACTACTGTGGGTGATATCCTGCAATATGAATACCTGGAGCCGCTCGAGCTGAAAATTAACGATCTGGCTGAAATACTGCATGTTCATCGCAATACGGTGAGCGCACTGGTCAACAATAATCGCAAATTAACAACGGATATGGCGTTTCGTTTGGCCAAAGCGTTCGATACCTCCGTTGATTTCTGGCGTAACTTACAGTCGGCGGTTGACCTGTGGGAAGTTGAAAATGACATGCGGGCGCAAGAAGAACTGAACCGCATTGTTTCGGTTAAAGATTTTATCGCTCAGCGAAATGGCGAGTCTAAAAAAGTCGCCTGACTGTCAGCTTGTAGGCCGGATAAGATGTTTTCATCGCATCCGGCTAATTTCCTTACTCCAGCACAATCTCCATTCCGTCATATCCGGCTTCAAACCCTACTGGTAGCGGATTTCCCATCATCCACAGGTCAAACTGATGGCTGATATGCGTCAGGATCACCCGTGGGCAGCGGATAACTTCGTTTAAGGCGATAACGGTATTTACATCGCTGTGATTGCGCGGCGGTTCGGCGCGCGGGGCATGGCTGCAGTCGATGATAATCACCTGAGGCTGGTTATTGTGGAGAAACTTCAGCGTCTTGTCGGGAAGTCCGGCGGTATCGGAGAGCCACGCCACGCGGCTGTGCGCGGACTCCAGCAGATAGCCAAACGTCAACTTTGAATGGTTGAGCGGCAGCGGCGTGACCTGCAATCCTTGCAGGTCAAACACCACAAATGGCGCAACGGTATGGCTAAAATCGAGGATGCCGGGATGCTTAAACAGATCGTCGCAACCCTGATCATCCGGCGGTCCGTACACCGGGATAGTTGCCCCCACGCCCCAGCGCAGCGGAAATAGTCCCTGCACGTGATCCATATGATAGTGGGTCAGCAGAAACTGCTGGAAGCTGCCCGCTGGCCAGTCGTCCATCAGATGTGGGATCCCCGCGTCCAGCAATGTCACCGCATTGTTGAATTTGACCACCCCGCTACAAGGGCGTCGACGGTATTGCACCTGTAAGCGTGCTCGTTGGCAGGCCGCACAATCGCAGCCAAATGTCGGCACCAGCTGCGCGCCGCCCGTTCCCGTCAGCGTAATGGTCAGACTCATGGCTCCCCCTACACCGGTTTGGTGAAGCGAAAATGGCTCATGGTATAACCTTCGCGCTGGTAAAAACGATGCGCGTCAAGGCGTTGGGTGCTGGTGGAAAGCTCGGTGACTTCTGCGCCCGCTTCGCGCGCGGCGGCTTCGGCCCACGCCAGTAACTGGCTGCCGACCCTTAACCCTCGCGCCTGCGGCATCACCACCAGTTCCTGGATTTCGCCAATCCAGTTAGCGTGGTGCAGATGAAACTGTAGGTGCAGACCGATCAAGCCGACGACCTGTCCGTCGATTAACGCCAGCTGGTAGTGCATATTGGGATCTTGCAGATTTGCGGCGTAACCAGCGCTAAAAGCCTGCAGGTCAAATTGACCCTGCTTCAACTCGCAGATCAGCGCGTAAACCGCATCGGTATCGTAGAGCGTGGCGCGGCGTAATTCACAGACAGACATGTTTCTTCTCCTTGCGTCCCATCAGTGCGAGCAGTGTATCGACAGACTGTAGCAAACTACCATCGTTATTCAGGACGTGGCAGTCATACGGTGCGTAGCGCGCCGCGCGTTCAAGGCGGGCAGCGATTTCCGTTTCGCTCTCCCGCCCACGCGCCTGCAGGCGCTGGCGGAGAATTGCCGGAGAAACCTGTAAGCAAATGGGAAGCAAAGAAGCGCCATAACGGGCCTGCGCCTGGGGCAGATGTGCGCGCGAGCCGTTGACCACCACATCAAAGCCGGCGTGCAGCCAGAGGTCTATCTCTACGCCGACGCCGTAGTAGAAGCCGTTCGCGTGCCAGCTCAGCGCCAGCAGATTCTGCCCGGCGCGGATAAAAAATTCATGTTCACTCAGCGCGATATGGTTTTCATTCCCGGCGCTGGCAGCGCGGGTGATGTAACGGTGCGCCACCAGCAGTTGTGTCGGTTCCTGCTGGCGCAGTTCTGCCAGCAGACTGTCCTTACCGGAGCCGGAGGGCCCCATCAGCCAGATCAGTTTACCCATAGTCAGAATACCCTTTTTCCCTGGCGCCAGACGTGGTCGATATGGATGTTGCCGCCTTTGCGGTGCGCCAGCACCAGATCCGCGCGTTTGCCTTCGGCAACAACGCCACGATCGTCGAGATTTAATGCCCGCGCCGGATTGCGGGTCACCAGGCGAATCGCCTGCGGGAGCGTAAAGCCGTTGGCGCTATCGTCCGCCACGCGAAATGCCGCATCGAGCAGGCTGGCGGGGTAGTAGTCGGAGGAGAGAATATCCAGCAGACCCAGCTCAGCCAGCTTATGGGCCGCCACGTTACCGGAGTGAGAGCCGCCGCGCACGATGTTGGGTGCGCCCATCAGCACGTTCATACCATGCTGGCGCGAGGCTTCAGCCGCTTCGAAGGTGGTGGGGAATTCGGCGATCACGCTGCCAAGCTGGTGCGATTCCAGTACATGATCGTGGGTGGCATCATCATGGCTCGCCAGCGCAATCTGGCGCTCACGGCACATCTGGGCAATCGCCGTGCGATTGGGCTGTGACCAACGCGCCGCCAGGGCTAATTGTTCTTCTTCATAGCGGGCCATCTGCTCGTCGGTGAGCGAATACTTGCCCTGATAATACTCGCGGTACTTCTCGCGATTGGCGAACTGACGCTGGCCTGGCGAGTGATCCATTAGCGATACCAGCGTCACCGGCTCGCGGCTGACCAGTTTTTCAAACAGCGGCAGGGTAGTGTGATGCGGCAGTTCGCAGCGCAAATGCAGGCGGTGCTCGGCGCGATTGACCCCGCGCTTCTGCGTCTCTTCCACCGCATTAATCATCTTCTCCAGATTTTCCAGACGGTCGCCGCCGTCGCGCACATCGCCAATCGCCACCGCGTCCAGCACGGTGGTAATGCCGCTGGCCACCATTAGGGCATCGTGGCTGCTCATCGCCGAGTGGGCAGGCCAGTCGACCTTCGGTCGCGGGGTGAAAAACTTGTCGAGATTGTCAGTATGCAGTTCGATAAGCCCTGGCAGCAGCCAGCCGCCTTCGCCGTCCAGCGCCTGCGGCAGCTGGCTTTGACTTTCGGCAAAGGCGCGGATCGTTCCGCCTTCAATTTCCAGCGATCCTTGCACCACTTCATCTTCCAGTACCAGCTTTACGTTATTGATAATCATGCTGTTGTTCCCATCAGATGCAGACGATCCGCTACGCGGTCGCGCACGGTTTGATCGTGAAAAATGCCGACAATTGCTGCGCCGCGGGCTTTCGCTTCTTCAATTAATGCGACGACGGCGGCGCTATTTTTGGCGTCCAGCGAGGCGGTAGGCTCATCGAGTAGCAGAATTGGGTAATCAACGATAAACCCGCGGGCGATGTTGACGCGCTGCTGTTCACCACCGGAAAAGGTCGAAGGCGCCAGGTGCCACAGCCGCTCCGGCACGTTCAGACGGGTAAGCAGGTTAGCTGCTTTGGCTGCACACTCTTCACGGGATACGCCGAGATCCAGCAGCGGCTGCATCACCACATCCAGCGCGGAAATCCTCGGGATCACGCGCAGGAACTGGCTCACCCAGCCGATGGTTGAACGACGAACTTCCAGCACTTTACGCGCCGGAGCCTGCACCAGATCGACCCATTCATCGTTGTGGCGGATGTGGATGTGGCCTTCATCAGGCAGATAGTTGGCGTACAGCGAACGCAGCAACGTGGATTTGCCGCTGCCCGAGTGACCGTGCAGCACCACGCATTCGCCGTTTTTAACGTCCAGCGTGGCGTTTTGCAGCACCGGCAGACGCACGCCGTTTTGCTGATGCAGGACAAAGGTTTTACTGACATTTTCAACGCGGATCGCGTTCATTTTTAGCCTCTTTAAGCGTTTTTTCGTTTGATTGCCTGATGGCGCTTCGCTTATCAGGCCTACAACCAATGCCGCCATCCGGCACAAGCGATGCCGCTCCGTAGGCCGGATAAGGCGCAGCCGCCATCCGGCACAACAAAAAAATCAGTTCTGCAAAACCGACGACACCAGCAACTGGGTATACGGATGATGCGGGTCGTCGAGCACGCGGTCGGTTAACCCACTTTCCACCACCTGACCCTGCTTCATCACCAGCAAACGGTCGGCCAGCAGGCGCGCCACGCCCAGATCGTGGGTGACAATCACTACCGCCAGATCCAGTTCCACCACCAGGCCGCGCAGCAGGTCCAGCAGTTTGGCCTGTACGGAAACGTCCAGCCCGCCGGTGGGTTCGTCCATAAACACAAGTTTTGGGTGGGTGACGAGGTTACGGGCGATCTGCAGGCGCTGCTGCATGCCGCCGGAAAAGGTGGTGGGCAGATCGTCGATACGCGAGGCAGGGATCTCTACCTCCTCCAGCCAACGCTGCGCGGTGGCGCGGATGTCGCCGTAGTGGCGCGCGCCGGTGGCCATCAGACGTTCGCCGATATTGCCGCCTGCGGAGACCTGACGGCGCAGGCCATCCAGCGGATGCTGGTGCACCACGCCCCACTCGGTGCGCAGCAGACGGCGGCGGTCGGCCTCGTTCATGCCGTACAGCGAACGGTTCTGATACAAAATCTCACCGTTCTGCGGCGTCAGCCGTGATGAGATTGATTTCAGCAACGTGGTTTTGCCGGAACCGGACTCGCCGACGATACCCAGCACTTCGCCAGGCCACAGGTCAAAAGAGACATCGCTGAAGCCCTTGCCCGGCGCGTAGAGATGGGTCAGGTTGTTGACTGAAAGCAGCGGTTGCGTCATTGGCTGAGGGCCTCGCTCTGTTGGCGGCAGTAGTCGGTGTCGGAGCAGACAAACATGCGTTTGCCGGTGTCATCGAGCACCACTTCATCGAGATAGCTGTGGGTTGAGCCACAAATGGCGCAAGGCTCATCCCAGCTCTGCACGGTAAACGGGTGATCGTCGAAATCGAGACTTTCCACGCGGGTGTAAGGTGGAACGGCATAGATGCGCTTTTCGCGGCCTGCGCCAAACAGTTGCAGGGCCGGCATCATGTCCATCTTCGGATTGTCGAATTTTGGGATGGGCGACGGGTCCATGACGTAGCGGTCATTAACTTTCACCGGATAGGCGTAAGTGGTGGCGATATGGCCGAAGCGGGCGATATCTTCATACAGTTTCACCTGCATGATGCCGTACTCTTCCAGCGCGTGCATGGTGCGGGTTTCCGTTTCGCGCGGTTCGATAAAGCGCAGCGGCTCAGGGATCGGTACCTGGAAGATAATGATTTGATCTTCCACCAGCGGCGTTTCCGGGATGCGGTGGCGGGTCTGGATCAAGGTCGCGTCTTCCGTACGCTCGGTGGTATTCACCCCGGTTACGCGTTTGAAGAAATTGCGAATCGACACGGCGTTGGTGGTGTCATCCGCGCCCTGGTCAATCACCTTCAATACGTCCGGCTCGCCAATCACGCTGGCGGTGAGCTGGATGCCGCCGGTTCCCCAACCGTAAGGCATCGGCATTTCACGTCCGCCAAACGGCACCTGGTAACCGGGGATGGCCACCGCTTTCAGAATGGCGCGGCGGATCATGCGCTTGGTCTGCTCATCAAGATACGCAAAGTTGTAGCCGGAGAGGTTAGTGGTCACGAGGGGCCTCCTGTTGCAGGCGTTTGAGCAGTTCCAGCTCAGCCTGGAAATCGACGTAATGGGGAAGTTTGAGGTGCGAAACAAAACCCGCCGCCTCGACGTTATCCGCATGCGCCAGCACGAACTCTTCGTCCTGCGCCGGTCCCGTGACCGTTTCATCGTATTCGGCTGCCTGTAGAGCGCGGTCCACCAACGCCATCGCCATTGCTTTACGTTCGCTCATGCCGAACACCAGCCCGTAGCCGCGGGTAAAATGGGGAGATTCGTTTTCTGGTGCGACAAACCCGTTGACCATTTCACATTCGGTCATCAGCAGTTCGCCGACGTTCACCGCAAATCCCAGCTCTTCCGGGACGGTTTCCAGTGCCACATAGCCGCTACGGATTTCGGCGGCAAACGGGTGATTGCGCCCGTAGCCGCGCTGGGTGGAGTAGGCCAACGCCAGAAGATAGCCTTCGTCGCCGCGCATCAGCTGTTGCAGGCGTGAAGCACGTGAACAGGGGTAAACTGGTGGTGTGCGGGTGACGTCGTCGGGCGTGGCGCCATCATCCTCTTCACGCTTTGCCAGTCCCTGGTTGGCCAGCAGGGAAAAGACGTGCGGGGAGGCATCCTGTGCGCCGTCTGCGCTGCGCAGAGGCGGCGTTTCGCCATTAGCCAGCAGAGTAAAATCCAGCAGGCGATGGGTGTAGTCATAGGTCGGTCCCAACAGCTGTCCGCCGGGAATATCCTTGTAGACCGCCGAGATTCGGCGCTCAAGGCGCATTTCTGCACTGTTAAGCGGCTCGCTGACCGCCACCTTTGCCAGCGTAGTGCGGTAGGCGCGGAGCAAAAAGATGGCTTCGACGTTATCGCCGCTGGCCTGCTTCAGCGCCAGCGCCGCCAGTTCGCGATCGGCGATGCCGCCTTCGGTCATCACCCGGTCGACGGCCAGATTCATCTGCTGTTCGATTTGCGCTACGCTCAGTTCAGCAATGGTCTCATCGCCCCGGCGTCGGTTTTCCTGCAGGGCGTGGGCGTTGGCTATCGCCTTTTCGCCCCCTTTGACGGCGACGTACATCAGCACACCTCCACATGGGTGGTTCGCGGAATAGCCAGCAGGCGTTCGCCGCAGGTGAGGATCAAATCAACCCCCAGCGGGAACGGATGCGGGCGTTCGGTGAGTTCGTGAATCAGGCATTCCGGCAACTGTGGCGCGATCATGCGCTCTTCGGCGATGCCCGCGCCGGTCAGACGCAGCATACGTCCGCCGCTTAAGCCTGCGACCTGCACAATGAGCGTGGCGCTGGTCTCTGGCGCGACGGCGGAACCGGCGGAGAGGACGTTAAGCTGTTCACTGCTGATGTGTTCATCGGCGACGGCAAAGGCCGCCAGCTGCGGCTGATCCACCAGCGGCGCGTTGGTATGAAAACGTAGGTTCTGCCGGGCGATATCGTTATCCATCGACGGCGCCAGCCAGACCGGCGTGTCGCCGTCGACCAGGGTCAGCAGCACGCTGGTGGTTGCCACGCCCAGTGGCTGCCAGCCGTGTTTCAGTTGATGCAGGGCGACGATTACGCCCGGTTCGCTCATGGCCTTCAGCAGGCGACGAAAGCTCTGCTGAGCATCCTGAACGGGTAAATTAAAAGCGGTTTGTAAGGTCATGCGTTATCTCCGCGTACCAGCGTGAAGAAGTCGACCCGACTGGCGTTGACTTCGGCACGGCGTGCGCGAATCAGCGCATCGCGTTCCGCTTCCAGCGGGGCAATTAAGGTTTCCATTAAGTTCTGGAAATGCGTTTGTTCCTGCAGCAGCGCGTCAATCACCGCGCACTGCTCGGCATGTTGTTTGTTGCGTCCCAGCAGGTAGCTGTAACCCAGCGTGCCGCTTTTCAGGCGGACAACTGCGCGGGTAAGCGTGGTGTCACCGGCAAAGAAGCGGTTGCCGGTACCACCCATACGGGCCTGGATCTGCATCAGTCCGCTTTCCGGTGCGCGAATAAGTTCATAGTCCGGCGTCAGTTTGAGCGCGGTGATGCGGGCGTTCAGGGCATCGGCATTGCTGTAAGCCAGCGCGCGCATCCAGCGCTGGCGGGTGGCGGTATCGAAATGCATTCAGTGCTCCATAGTGAATTCGATCATGTCGGCGCGGGTCAGGCTGACGGAGTATTCCGCCGCGTGTTCTTCGCCTTCACGGTGGTTCAGGGTGCGCACGCACAGCAGCGGCGCCATATTGGGGATTTCCAGCACCTTGCTCTCTTTGGCCTGCGCGCGGCGGGCGCTGATGCGCGTTTGCGTACGCAGCAGCGTCAGGCCGGACTGTTCGCGCAGGTAGTCGTGCAGCGAACCGCTGTTAAAGCCCTGCAGCAGCGGCCACAGCGTGAGGTCGGAAAAATAGTGGTCGATCTGGCACAGCGCGATCCCGTTAACCCGGCGCAGGGTGCGCAGGTGAATCACGTTATCGCCCTCGTTAATGCTGAGCGCGTCGGCAATGTGGCTGGAGGCCGGGCGCAGCACCGCCAGCAGTTTTTCGCTGGTGGGGTGGCTGCCCTGGTCCAGCAGGTTCTGACTAAAGCGCGCCTGGGCATTCAGCGGGTAATCGAATGGGCGCATCAGCACCAGCACGCCGACGCCCTGGCGACGTTGTACCCAACCGCGCTCAACCAACTGGTCAATGGCGCGGCGCAGGGTGTGGCGGTTTACCTCGTAGCGCGCGGCAAGCTGATGTTCGGCGGGCAGATAGTCACCGCAGCGATAATGTTGACGAAGCTCCTGCTCAAGTCTCGCGGCAATTTCCTGATAACGCGTTGGATAACTGGTCGGATGTGTAGACAAGTGCATAGCAATCAATGCCTCGCTAATCAGATAAAGTGCTTACGCAAACGCTGGGAAAGGAAATCCAACAGGCTGACGGTGACGATGATTAACACCATCAGGGCGCAGGTTTGCTGGAACTGAAAACCGCGAATCGCTTCCCATAAGGTCACGCCAATACCGCCTGCGCCCACCATCCCGACTACCGTGGCCGAGCGAACGTTGGATTCAAAGCGATACAGCGAATAGGAAATAAGCAGCGGCATGACCTGTGGCAGAACGCCATACAGAATTTCTTCAATTTTATTGGCCCCGGTGGCGCGAATGCCTTCTACCGGACCTGGCTCAATGGCTTCTACCGCTTCGGAAAGCAGCTTGGAAAGCACCCCGGTGGTGTGGATAAACAGCGCCATCACCCCGGCGAACGGACCTAAACCGACGGCGACCACGAACAGCATGGCGAAGACCATTTCATTGATGGCGCGACAGGCATCCATCAGGCGACGCATCGGCTGGTAAATCCACCACGGCACGAGGTTATCGGCGCACATCAGGCCGAAGGGAATCGATAGCACCACGGCGAGGGCAGTACCCCAGACGGCAATTTGCAGGGTAACGGCCATTTCACCGAGATAGTCCTGCCACTGGCTGAAGTCCGGCGGGAAGAAGTCGGCGGCGAAGGTCGCCATATTGCCGGAATCCTGGATCAGCGTGAGCGGAGCCATTTCGGCACCTTTCCACGAGACCACCAGTACGGCGAGAAGAATGGCCCAGCTCAGCAACGAGAACCAGCTACGTTTGGGCGGGGCGACGGTGATGGTTTGCATGTTTAGCTCCGTTGGCACGTGTGTTTGCGTTGTAGGCCGGATAAGACGCTTTTGCGTCGCCATCCGGCATTCACGCCTTTGCCGGATGGCGCTTCGCTTATCCGGCCTACAATCCGGTCTACAATCCGGTCTACAAATCACTGCACCGCTTTGGTGACGCTGGTCATGGCGCCCAGTGCGGCGGTCAGACGGTCAAGGTCGTCGAGCTGCGCTTTCAGCGCCGAGGTTTTGCTGGTTTTCTCTTCCTCGTTCAGCCCTTTGTTATCCTTCACGCCCTGCATCTCTTTAAACAGCGCCAGTTGGCGAATCGGCACCAGTTGTAAGTCGCTGGAGGCGCGGAACGGTGCCCATCCCAGGCGTTCCAGTACGGTTTTCTGTTCCGGCGTTTTGCCGTAATTCATAAAGAAGTCGTACACCTTGTCCTTGGTGGTTTCGGAAAGGTTTTTACGCCAGACGATCGGATCGCCCGGGATCAGCGGTGACTTCCAGATAACCTTCAGCTCTTTCAGCTTGTCCGGCGCGGAAGTTTTCAGCTTGTCGAGGTTTTCGGTGTTGTTAGTGGCGACATCGACCTGTTTGTTGGCGACGGCCAGGGCGTTGGTTTCATGTCCGGCATTGACGGTGCGTTTGAAGTCGCTGGCGGAGATGTTATTTTTCGCGAAGACGTAGTAACCGGGGACGAGGTAGCCTGAAGTGGAGTTAGGATCGCCGTTGCCGAAGGTCAGATCCTTACGTTTGGCGATCAGATCGTTCAGATTGTTGATCGGACTGTCTTTGTTAACGATCAACACGCTCCAGTAACCCGGGGATCCATCGGCGGCGACGGTCTGGGCAAACACTTGTCCGTTAGCGCGATCCACCGCTTCCATTGCCGAGAGGTTACCGTACCAGGCGATATCAACTTTGTTAAAGCGCATTCCCTGGATGATCCCGGCGTAGTCCGGGGCGAAGAAGGCGTTTACTTTCACGCCCAGCGATTTTTCCATGTCCTTCAGGAACGGTTCCCACTGTGGCTTCAGGTTTTGCTGTGATTCGGTCGAAATAATGCCAAAGTTCAGCGCTTTCTCTTGTTCTTCGGCATGCGCCGGGCTTAACAAGGTGCTGATGCTGAACATGCTGGTAAACGCCAGCGCGGCAACGGCCTTGTAATTCATGTTTATTCCTCAGTTCGGGCAAAGTTAAGCAGCCTGTGCGTTCTGTTCGACGCGGTTCATGCTGCGGTAGAGATGGTCAAAACGATCGTTATCAAAATGCTGGCTGCTACCGTCAAAGAAGACGTTGCCCTGGCGCAGCGCGACGATGCGTTCGCAGTAGCGCAGGGCGTAATCCACCTGATGCAGCGTGACGACCACGGTGATACCGTCGGTCTGGTTAATATCGCGCAGGGTATCCATCACGATGCGCGCGGATTCGGGGTCCAGCGAGGCTATCGGCTCGTCGGCCAGGATCACTTTGGCCTGCTGCATCAGCGCGCGGGCAATGGCGACGCGCTGCTGTTGCCCGCCCGAAAGCGTGGAAACGCGCTGGTATGCAAAGTGCGCCATGCCAACGCGGGTTAGCGCCTGTAATGCGCGCTGCTTCTGTTCCTGGCTAAACCAGCTAAAACAGGTGCGCCAGAACGGCGTGCTGCCGAGCGCGCCAATCAGGACGTTCTCCAGTACCGTCAGGCGGTTCACCAGATTGAACTGCTGGAATATGTAACCGGTGTGGGCGCGGCTTTTGCGGATATCCCGCGCCAGGCGGCCTTCACGTTGAACGGTGCGACCCAGCAACTCGACGTGGCTACCAGGCGATTTATCACCGGTGATCAAACCGCTTAAATGACGTAAAAGGGTGGATTTGCCAGAGCCAGACGGTCCAAGCAGAGCCACCATCTCACCGGAACAGATGTTCAGATCAACCGCATTGAGCGCCTGATGTTGATTGAAGGATTTGGAGAGTTTTTCGACGCGAATAATCGTTTGCATGATGCGGCCTCCCTAAAAAAGTGGCCCCATCGTGGCGGATCAATGTGACGTTTTCGTTAAGGGATGGTTACTCGGCGATGAAGAGTTAAGCGATTTTTGATGACAGTACGGGAGGGCGGGCCTCCCGTTGGATTACTCAGTAGGTTGCTGTTGTTTGACGACGTTGATCATCCACGGCACGCCATACTGGTCGCTCACTTTACCGAAACCGTGGGCCCAGAAGGTTTCCTGCCAGTCCATTTCGATTTTTCCGTTTGCTGCCAGGTTATCAAACCAGCGTTTGCCTTCGTCGACGTTTTGTGTGTCGAGCACCAGTGTAAAGCCAGAGTAGTGAGCATTTCCGTCGGGGGCGCTATCGCTCATCATGATGTCGCTGCCTGCCACGCGCAGATTGGCATGAGCAATGGCGGTATCGGGGAATTTCATTCCGGAAGGGCAACCTTCTTCGTTGTCCTGCGCGGATTTGGGCATTTCACCGAAGTTGATTTTGTAGAGCAGCTCTGCGTCTAACGTTTTTTGGTAGTAAGCGATAGCGTCAGCGCAGTTGCCTGCAAAGGAGACATAGGGACTTAACGGCATAATTTTTACCTCAGGTAAAAGAAGCCAGTTAAGTGTAGTTATTGTCTGCACAAATAAACCAGGCGGGAAGTATTAGCTTCCCGCCTGGCAGAGGAGCTGGCGCAGCCTGATGAGCGTAGCGCCATCAGGCAATTTGCATCAGTTCTTTTTCACAAACTCAGATTTCAGCTTCATTGGGCCAAAGCCATCGATTTTGCAATCGATGTTATGGTCGCCTTCAACCAGACGAATGTTTTTTACTTTGGTACCGATCTTCAGCATGGAAGAGCTACCTTTTACCTTCAGGTCTTTCACTACGGTAACGCTGTCGCCGTCAGCCAGCAGGTTGCCGTTGGCATCTTTAACGATCAGTTCGTCGCTGTCCTGTGCCGGTTCAGCATCGTTCCATTCGTGAGCGCATTCCGGGCAGATGAACATGCCGTTATCTTCGTAAGTGTATTCGGAGTTGCATTGCGGGCAGTGTGGTAATGACATGTGGATTTCCTCAAAAGTCAGCAGGGGCAAATGCGCCCAAAAAATGGCAGATTGCCGAAAAAGGCCGCAATTATACATAAAATCCCTGCATTTGTCGGGACTACTGCGCGATTACGCAAAATGATCTGCTGTAAAGACCCTTTGCTTTCACCTCAATGAAAGTATGGCGGAATATTTTTTAAGGGAAATTGCTACGCTTAGTTATTTAAGATAAGGTGAGGCGAAATATCTGATATTCATAGGTAACAATGCCTACGGATGCCTAAGTCATTGTGATTGAATATCACCAACCCCCTTAATTTTAGTAGGGGGATTAAACTGGCATTTTTTAAAACTGAACTACGCTGTTTATCTTTCTTACTTATTAGATAAGTGAGAGGCATCAGGCCAACGGTTATACGCCAAATTTATTTTAATAATATCAATTGGTTGTTTTAATTTTAATTATTTCTACACGTAATTATAAAAGCCAAAAAATCTATAAATAAAACGATTGGGCTAAATAAAAGCAATGCCATTTGCGTTAAGGAAAAATTTTCCATGCACACACAGACAATATATGAATTAAGTCAGGAAGCGGAACGCTTGCTGATGCTCTCACTTGAACATCTCAGGCAATTGCAAAAATTGCCCATGACGTCGTTGGATGATGTCGCGCTAAAACAAGGAGAGCATAGCCGACAGGTTGTTCAACCCATGCATTTCAGCACGCGTGGCATGGATGTCCAGCAAGCAACGCTCAATAATGAACTGCGTAAGATTACGCGCCTGGAAATGGTGCTGGCGATTGTCGGTACCATGAAAGCGGGAAAATCGACGACGATTAATGCGATTGTGGGGACAGAAGTTTTACCTAATCGTAATCGCCCCATGACGGCGTTACCGACGCTAATTCGCCATACGCCGGGGCAGAAAGAGCCGGTACTGCATTTTTCACATGTCGCACCGATTGATGCCTTAATGAAAGTTTTACAGCAGCGCGTGCGCGAGTGCGATCGCCAGCGTCTTACGCAGACCCTGGAAGTCGATAAGGATATGAATGTCCTGCTGCAGCATATTGAAAACGGCGTGGCATTTGAACGGTATTATCTTGGCGCACAGCCTATTTTCCATTGCCTTAAAAGCCTGAATGACCTGGTGCGTTTGTCAAAAGCGCTGGAGGTCGATTTTCCTTTTGCCGCTTATGCCGCGATTGAGCATATTCCGGTTATCGAGGTTGAGTTTGTCCATTTGGCCGGACAGGCGAGCTATCCGGGGCAATTAACATTGCTGGATACGCCAGGGCCGAATGAGGCCGGGCAACCGCACCTACAAAAGATGCTGAATGAACAGCTGGCGCGGGCCTCTGCGGTGCTGGCGGTGATGGATTACACCCAACTGAAGTCGATTTCCGATGAAGAAGTGCGTCAGGCGATTATGGCGGTTGGTAAGTCAGTGCCGTTATACGCGCTGGTGAACAAGTTCGATCAGAAAGACCGTAATAGTGATGATGAAGAGCAGGTGCGGGCGTTAATTTCCGGCACGCTGATGCAAGGCGGCATTGCCCCGGAGCGAATCTATCCAGTTTCCTCGATGTGGGGGTATCTGGCGAACAGGGCGCGTCATGAGCTGACGACCCGCGGGCGGCTGCCGGATCATCAGGTACAACGTTGGGTACAGGATTTTGCCGAAGCGGCGCTTGGCAGACGCTGGCGCACCACCGATCTTGAGGATACGGAGCACATCCGCCATGCCGCCGATCTGTTGTGGGAGGATTCGCTGTTTGAGCAGCCGATTCAGAAAGTGATTCATGCCGCTTACGCCAATGCTTCACTGTATGCGCTACGCTCAGCGTCGCATAAGTTATTGAATTATGCGCAAAGCGCGCACGAATATCTGGAGTTTCGCTCCCACGGATTAACGGTTGCCTATGAAAAATTGCGGCTGAACATCACGCATATTGAAGAGGATATGCAACAGTTAGAAGTGAGTCAGGGGCGGGTCAGCGATGAAGTCAGCCATGAGGTCGAGTTGGCGCTGGAGGCTGCTGCGGGCTATCTCAATGATCAACAGACTGAGATTCTGTGCGGCATCAACACGTTCTTTGTCAAAGAAAACGTCCTGATGATGTCACAACATGGCCTGGGTGCTGGCGTCTCCTCGGCAGAAATGGTCGGAGAAATGCTGGTGCTGCACGATGAAGGCCAGGCCAAAATCGTGCTGGATAAAATGCGTTCGTCCTGTGAAGTGGTCTTGCTGGCGGCGCAGGAAAGCATCAGCCGGGACTTAGCCCTGCGCTTTGAACAGCTTGAGTCGACACTGTCCCGGGCGCTTAATGATGCCATGCGCCCTATTGAACAGCGGGTGAAAGAGGAACTGAATCACGCGGGTTTTCGGGCGCGGATCCGTTTTCCGGCGTTTCATGCGGCGATGTTTAACTTCAATACCCGCCAGTTGTTTAACGAGGCCATTGAACAGGATATTCCGGCGGAGAATACACCGTCTCCTGGCGGCGTGGTGCGTGATACCTTCTCGCGTTGGCTGAATCAACCCAACTGGGGATGGAATGATTACGTTGAAACGAAAACGCGTTATCTCATTGATATGGGCGCACTGCATAATAACCTTGTGCATTACGTCACCCAGTTTTGCCAACAAATTCGTAAAGCTTTAGCCGCTCAGGTCGATATTTCCGTTACGGCAGGCATGGCCACGTTTTTTGCTGATTTTTCACAGTGTTTGACGCAATTACAGGCGAGCCTGCGTGAGAGTCTGACCGTGCGCCAGCAAAATGAATCTGCGGTGAATGCCTTGAATGAACAGTTGCAGCATCGCATTACGACTGCGGCATGGCTTTATGAAGATTCCCGCTTGCTGCGCGACGATATCAATACCCTTTTTGCAACCGAGCACACATGACTAACGTGTTACTGGAAGGCCCCGGGCGGACGCTGGAGTGTGTCTACCCGAAGTTTATGGTCGATCTGGTTCAGGGAGATGAAACCAAACGTTCCGGCGGTTTTCTGCAACAGCAGCAGCGCCTGCGTGCGCGCCTGACGCAGGAAGTATTATCCCAAACGCAACTGCGTGCGTGGGTGATGGCGGGAGTGTCCAGCGAGCATCTGGTGATGCGTCTCAAGCTGGTAGAGAAGCTGGCGGGCATGATCGACCCGGGTCATCTGGCGCTGGTGCGCATTGCCGAAGGGCTGAGGTTTTTACAACAAACCGAACAGCCTCGCGGGCTGCCCACGCCCGGCCTGATGCAGCAGGTGAGTGCGCTCACTGACTGGTTTACCCAGCGCGGTGCTTATAAAGAGAAAGCGCTGACGCAACGCGGTCTGACGGTGCAAGCTGGCGAACACAGCGAGCAAATCTTTACCCGTTGGCGGGCTGGCGCGTATGACGGCTGGTCGTTGCCTGGACGCTGTTTTGTTGCGCTGGAGGAGTTACGCTGGGGAGCCTTCGGTGACGCCTGCCGGTTAGCGAATGCCGATGTGGTGTCAATGCTAAAAGACAACCTGAGAACCATGGCTGCGCAGGCGCTGGCGGACAGCGTGAATGCGGCACCCGCCACGCGTCATTACTATCATCATTGGCTCAGCACGCCAGTTGTCGGCGGCTCGGGCGAGCACAACGATATGTTAAGCTGGCTGGGGGATTGGTGCGATGCGCAGCGTCATCCGGTGAGCTGGTCGGTGACGCAGCGTTGGCAAAATGTAGCGTTGGGAATGCCGCGATTGTGTTCGGCTAAACGGCTGGTTGATGCGATGGTTGAGGAGATTTTTGCACCGCCCCCGCTCATCAATTGAGCAGGAACGGTGAGTGGGATAAAGGCAGGTTTAGTGGTGCAGGGAGTCTGCCGGGGTTGCCGCAGCCTCATTGACGACCAGATTTTTATTAAAACGTTTGGCATACAGCGCGGTGATAATCGGCACCAGAATGGCGGTGACAATCACGCTGGCGGCAACCAGCGCCGTTGCGGATGCGGCAACCGGTTCGAACGCCGGGTTAATCTGGGCGATAATCACCGGGTTTGCTACCGCAGCGCCTGCTGCGGAAGAGGCGGCTACGCCCGCTGTACCGTTCCCACCGCCAATAACGCGGTCAGCAATAATCAGTGGGATACCGGTGATAACGATAACCGCGACACCCAGCAGGATACCCAGCAGGCCTGTATCAACGATTACGCTCAGGTTAATTGTGTTGCCCAACGCGAAGCCGAAGAACGGGATCAGCACCGGCGTGGCTTTGCTGAAGAAAGAACGCAGGTCGTGATCCAGGTTACCCAACGTAAAACCAATCAGGAAGGGTAATACCGCGCCGATAAAATGGTGTGGCTCGAAGGAGGCCAGACCTGCGGAGCCGAGGATCACCATGGTCATTAACGGACCGGATTCCAGAGACATCAACACAAATGCGCCGGACTCTTCTTTGGTTCCATACTGGTTCATCAGGCTGGCGTACAAACCGCCGTTGGTCATGTCCATCGCTGAAACAATTGCCAGCACGGAAAGACCGGCAAAGAACCCGGTTTGAATACCGGTATCAGGAATAAAGGAAGCAGCAATCATTGCCACTACCCACGCCACGGCTATTTTGGTTATTACCAACGTACCGGACTTGCGTAATACCGTGCCGGTTGCCCGTAAATCAATAGATGCACCGATACAAAAAAACCATACAGCCAGAATCGGTACCGTTCCGCTGATCATTCCTTTGGTAAACGAACCGAAATACGCACCGGTATCCGGAGCTAACGTATTTAACACTGCGCCTAATAACAGGGGAATCAACATCATTCCGCCGGGGATGCGTTCAATCGTGGCTTTAATTTTCATAAACGTCCTCATGTCTTGTCGCAGCTAATACTCGCGCAAGAAAGTAAAAATTAATAAATTCAAATGGTTACTAATGTCTTTTAACAAAGAAAATCGCTATCTCTTTGTTTTATAAAATCTAACGCGGCATACGTTGAGCGTGTTGCTGCTCCCAGGGATATTGCGTCTGGAATTAGTGTGCATTCATGGGAACGTTGATTCAATCAAAATAAAACGATGTTTTAGTTATCTTCATCACATATTCCGCGCAAAATTTCTTAAACGCTCTGATTATTAAAAAAGCTGTGATCTTTTTGTGAAGGGATTAGGTGATTTTTTTGCTAGCAGAATAATAGTGACTATTGTGATTGTTGGCGCAACAAAGCGATTTATTCTTGTATTTAATTGCCAGCAAATCGCAAGCATGACATGTAAAAAAGTTGACTCAGAATGACCTGATTTACGCAGGTTGACGAAACGGAAAACTATATGTGAAGTTGATCACAAATTTAAACACTGTTAGGGTAAAGAGGTCATTAACCGCCCAATCAGGCGTCAACAGGTTCGGTTGTACTGCGTGTTTCTCGTCAGTGTAAGTAAACCTGCTACGCTTGTTACAGGGAATGCGTCTGTGCGTTCCCCGCTCGGTGATGACCCTGACGCATGGGCGTTAGGGGACTCGAACTGTAGCGTGACAGGGCTAAGTCTATGAGGACGGGTATGTTAAAAAGGAAAAAAATAAAACCAATAACGCTGCGCGACGTTACCATCATTGATGACGGTAAATTGCGAAAAGCCATTACCGCGGCGTCGTTAGGTAATGCGATGGAGTGGTTTGATTTTGGTGTTTATGGGTTTGTTGCTTACGCATTAGGTAAAGTGTTCTTCCCGGGGGCTGACCCCAGCGTGCAGATGGTTGCCGCACTTGCTACTTTCTCTGTTCCCTTTCTGATTCGACCGCTTGGCGGATTGTTCTTCGGTATGCTTGGCGATAAATACGGTCGTCAGAAGATACTCGCTATCACCATTGTGATTATGTCGATAAGTACCTTCTGTATCGGTCTTATTCCCTCGTATGCCTCGATTGGTATCTGGGCGCCGATTCTGCTGTTGCTGTGTAAGATGGCGCAGGGGTTCTCGGTCGGCGGAGAGTATACCGGGGCGTCGATTTTTGTCGCAGAGTACTCGCCAGACCGTAAGCGCGGGTTTATGGGCAGCTGGCTGGACTTCGGCTCAATTGCCGGGTTTGTGCTGGGTGCGGGCGTGGTGGTCCTGATTTCAACTATCGTCGGCGAGGACAACTTCCTTGAGTGGGGCTGGCGTATTCCGTTCTTCCTGGCGCTACCGTTAGGGCTGATTGGTCTGTACCTGCGCCATGCGCTGGAAGAGACGCCGGCGTTCCAGCAGCACGTGGATAAACTGGAGCAGGGCGATCGTCAGGGGCTGCAGGAAGGTCCTAAGGTCTCGTTTAAAGAGATTGCGACCAAACACTGGCGTAGCCTGTTGGCATGTGTTGGTCTGGTGATTGCCACCAACGTTACCTACTACATGCTGCTCACCTATATGCCGAGTTATCTGTCGCATAACCTGCATTACTCTGAAGACCACGGCGTGTTGATTATTATCGCCATCATGATTGGTATGCTGTTTGTGCAGCCGATTATGGGTTTGCTCAGCGACCGCTTCGGGCGTCGTCCGTTTGTAATCATGGGCAGTATTGCGCTGTTTGTGTTGGCGATTCCGGCATTTATTCTGATTAACAGTAACGTCATCGGCCTGATTTTCGCCGGATTGTTGATGTTGGCGGTGATCCTCAACTGCTTTACCGGGGTGATGGCGTCAACGTTACCGGCGATGTTCCCGACGCATATTCGCTACAGTGCGCTGGCCGCCGCGTTTAATATCTCGGTATTGATCGCCGGTCTGACTCCGACATTGGCCGCATGGCTGGTGGAAAGCTCGCAGAATCTGATGATGCCTGCTTATTATCTGATGGTGATTGCGGTGATTGGTTTAATTACCGGCATGACCATGAAAGAGACCGCCAATCAACCGCTGAAAGGGGCCACGCCTGCCGCTTCGGATATTCAGGAAGCGAAAGAGATCCTTGGCGAGCACTACGATAATATCGAGCAGAAAATCGAAGATATCGATCAGGAAATTGCCGATCTGCAGCTCAAGCGTACGCGCCTGGTGCAGCAGCATCCACGTATCGATGAGTAACCTTTTTCTGTAGGTCATGCCTTAAGGTTGACTTAATCTGTGTCTGGCAAACTCTCCTCCATAGTATCGGAGGAGAGTGTTATGAAAACCCGCATTTATGAAAGTTTGACCACCGTGTGCAGCCTGCTGATCGTCAGCAGCTTTTTGTACGTATGGGTGAGTTCTTACTGACCTTTCGCTAATTCCACCCAGGCGCGAGTGCCGGTGGTTCCCTGACGATTTTGCAAATAGAAATGCCCGTGATGTAACTGGGTGATACGACTGACAATGCTCAGCCCCAGCCCAATCCCGCCAAAACGGCTGTCCATACGCACAAACGCTTTGCTCAACTCCCCGCATTTACTTTCATCAATGCCGGGTCCTTCATCTTCAACGGCCAGGACGGCATCATGCCCGGTATTCAGGCTAATCGTAATATTAGTGCCTTCCGGACTGTAACGATGCGCGTTTTCTACCAGGTTTCTCAGTAACATTCGCAATAGCGTAGCATCGCCACGTACGACAACGTCCGCCGCGCTTTGCGGCAGGAGCAACGTCTGCTGGCGCAGCTCCAGCATGGTGCTGAGTTCATCGTAGGAGGGCAGAATAACGTCCTCCAGCAGTTTGACGTGCTGGTAGCTCCCGGCCGAAAACGACTGTCCGACGCGGGCAAGTTGCAGCAGTTGCGACACGCTGTCCATCATTTGGTCAAGACGGGCAATTAACGGCGTAACGTCGACCTTATGGGTTTTTGACAGTAATTCCAGATGCAGGCGAACGCCCGACAGCGGTGTACGCAGTTCGTGGGCGACATCGGCGGTAAATAAGCGTTCGTTTTCGATAGTGGTGGTGAGCCGCGTTACCAGCTCGTTGAGTGCTGAGACGACCGCCTGGATCTCAACGGTTGAACTGTGAACTTCAATCGGCGCCAGGTTATCGGCGGCCCGCGTTTCTAACTCTTTTTGCAGATCCGCCAGTGGGCGAGTGATTCGCCGTACCGCCTGGTAACAAATCAGCAGCGTCAGGCTGACCATAAAGATGCCGGGGACGATCAGGCTGGCGATAGCTTCGCGGATTTCATGCAGGATGTGGCGATCGTTATTTCTATTTTCGCGTAACGCCTGCTCGAACAACTGTATTTGCTCGGTGCTTTCGTGCCACAACCAGAAGGTGCTTATCAACTGAAAGACCAGCAGAATAAGACCGATCGTCAGCATCAGGCGATGACGAAGCGGGAGCGGTTGTTTTAGAAATTGCAGCAGCTTCACTTAGCTTTCCTCAGTGGCAACCAGCATATAGCCAAATCCCCTGACCGTGCGGATCCGTGATTTGCCCACTTTGTCACGCAGGTTGTGAATGTGTACTTCCAGCGTATTGGTCGACGGTTCGTTATCCCAGCTGTAGATGTCGTTATACAGGATTTCCCGGTGTACCGGGCTGCCGGCTTTGAGCATCAGGCGTGACAGGAGCGCGTATTCTTTCGGCGTTAAGATGACCTCTTGTCCATCCATCCACACCTGGCGACGACCGATATTCAGCGTCAGATTGCCGACAATTAATTCACTTTCGCCCTGATTGTTATGACGACGCAGCAGCGCCCGGATGCGGGCGTGCAGTTCTTCCAGCGCGAAGGGTTTGACCAGATAGTCATCGGCACCCACGTCCAGCCCGCTGACCCGGTCTTTCACCGTGTCGCGCGCGGTGAGAATAAGCACCGGCACGGTGTATTTTTTCTGCCTGATGCGGTTCAGGAAATGCAGGCCGTCTTCATCCGGTAAACCCAGGTCCAGAACCACCAGGCTGTAATGTCCGGTCTCCAGACACTGCTCTGCTGCACGGGCCGTTGATACGCCGTCACAGGCATAACCTTCTGTTTGCGCGGCGAGTATCAGTCCCTGTAATAACAACGTATCGTCTTCAACAATCAGAATTTTCATTCGTTTAGCCTCCCCGGCAGGGTTGCAGAATATCATCTGCCGCCTGATATTTCTGTGTTTGCACGCCCGTTAATCCCAGCAGGGTGGAGAAGAGATTATCCTGCGAGAAATTCTCTGAGCTTGCCCGTTTTTGCAAACATGTCTGAGAGACCTGATAGCGTTGCTGATAATCTTCTGAGAGCCACAGCAGCATCGGCACATGTTTTTGCGTATCTGGCGCAATCGAATACGGCAGGCCGTGTAAATAGACGCCATTTTCCCCTAAGGATTCGCCGTGATCGGAAAGATAAACCAGGCTGGTGGTGAAATTATTCTGGTGCTCTTTCAGTATATTGATTGCTTTATCAACAATATAGTCAACGTAAAGAATGGTGTTGTCGTAAGTATTGACCAACTGTTGCTGTGAACAGGTCTGGATTTCGTTGGTGTCGCAGGTTGGCGTAAATTTCTTGAACTGCGCAGGATAGCGGTTGTAATAGGTCGGACCGTGGCTGCCGATGGTGTGCAGCACAATCACCCCGTCGCCTTGCAGGTTATTGATGTACTCTTCCAGCCCGTTGAACAGCACGTCATCGTAGCATTCACCGTCAATACACTGCCCTGGCAGGTTCAGCTTAGTCATATTCTGGTGCGGTACCCGATCACAAGCCCCTTTGCAGCCACCGTCGTTATCGTTCCACAGCACGTTAATTCCCGCCCGTTGAATAATGTCGAGCACGCCTTCCTGATGCTGCGCCAGTTCCTCGTCGTAGTGCGCGCGCGGCATATCGGAGAACATGCAGGGCACCGACACCGCCGTCGCCGTTCCGCAGGAAGTGGTGTGGGGGAAATAGACCACATCATCTTTTTCCAGCAGCGGGTTGGTCTGGCGCGAATAGCCGGATAGCGAGAAGTTATCGCCGCGTGAGGTCTCGCCGAGAACCACAATCGTCAGGTTCTTACGCTTTTCTTTCACCATCAACGGATTGCGATGGGCATCTTCACCAATGCGCACCAGCGGCAGATGGGCCAGCCTCTGATGCGAATACCAGGAAGACGTCGCCACAATGCTGTTAGATGGGCTGAGGGATTTCACCAGTTCTTTGTTGTTGCGAAACAGTGAGGCGTAATCTTTATAGAAGAACGCGGCGACCAGCACGATCAGCAGCGCGGAGACCAGAATGTTCGCGCCACGAAACAGTACGCTGCGCAGCGCCGGAGAAATGGGCTTGATTCTTACCCAGCAGGCAATGAGCGCGGCCAGAATGCCGCTCACCCCGAGCGTGATGAGCATTTGCGGCGTCAGCAAAGCGAAGGTTTCAGCGGGCGTGGTGTCCATCATGTTGGCGATCATCGAGCGGTCGATGATGATGCCGTAGGTCATGATGAAATATTGAGCCGATGCGCCAACCAGAATGAAAATGCACGCCACCAGGCGATTTAGCCACAGGAATGAGGCCAGCGTCAGCACAATATTCATGACGCTAAATGCGACGATCGGCATTGATAAAAACACCAGCACGCTGCGCACGGAGTCCAGTGGCAGGTCTTGCAGAACTTGTTTATAGAACGCAATGTTCAGGAAGGTCGCAAGATAAAATGAGATCAGCAGAAGCCAACTGATGAGCCCGAGAGTGGGCCTTTTAAACAGGAGCTTTAACATTAAGGGGGTTCCATCGACTAAGTGGCGCAAATCCTCTCAAAGTAAAATTAAGCCAACCTTAAGTTCTTAATGTTGATTTCAAGAATAACGGGGGAAGGCGTCAGCCCGATGATCCTATGCCATCGGGCTGACGACTGTTTGCGTTAGTTATTGTTTACCGGGGCATCCAGTGGATACGGGTTTTTATGGATCCGATTGTAGTTCAGTGCGTACAGCGCGGTGATGATCATCAGCGTAACGAACGACCACATCACCTCTTTGGCGCCGGAACCGACTACCGCCCAGATGCAGTAGACAAAGGCGATAAAGGTCACCAGTAAGTACATCGGACGCGCTTTACCGAAGTGGCCATGGCCGAGCAGCAGCAGCGCGGCGCAGGTGTAAAGATACGGCACCAGGGTGAAGATAACGGAGACCGAAGAGACCAGACCAAACTCTTTCGCTGCGTTCGGCGACATACTGCTGAACTGGAAGATGGTCATCAGGATGCCGACGATAATTAATCCGGCAACTGGCGTACCCGCTTTGTTCACGCGGGCAAAAATGGGTGGGAACAGGCCGTCATCGGCTGCCGCTTTGGCGGTTTGCCCGGCAAGCAGCGTCCAGCCGCCCAGAGAACCAAGGCACCCGGCCGCGGCACAGAAGGAGACAATCGCCCCTGCGGTGTCACCCAGCGCCATACGTGCGGCATCACCGAACGGAGAAGCTGAAACACGCAGCGCCGCGTTAGGGATCATACCCATAATCGCCGTGGTGGAGAGCACATAGCACACGGCGGCAATCAGCACGCCGCCCATAGTGGCGATAGGCACGTTACGTTTGGGATTTTTAACCACGCCTGCCGCGACGGAGGCGCTTTCCACCCCGATAAATGACCACAAGGTGACGTTCAGAGTGCTTTGAATCGCGCCGAAGGTGTTCATGCCGCTGACGTTCCAGGCCGCCATATAGGTTTCACCGCGGAACCAGAACCAGCCGAAAACGGCAATACCGACAATTGGCACCAGCGCCAGTACCGTTGCGACGGCCTGCACACGGGTGATCATTTTCGGTCCGACAATGTTCAGCAATACGAAGATCCACAGCACCACGACGCAGGTCAGCGTCAGGACCAGCGGATCTTTTAAGATGGGGAAGAAGTAGCTCAGATAACCGACGCCAATGACCACCATGGCGATGTTACCAATCCAGCACGCCAGCCAGTACAGCACGTTGGTCTGATAGCCTAAAAAAGGACCGAAACAGCGGCGGGCATAAGCATAAGAACCACCGGGACTGGAGTCTAAGGACGACATTTTTGCGTACACCATCGACAGTGCTAAAGCACCGATAATAGTGACCAACCATCCGTAGATTGCAATCCCGCCAGTTGACGCAAGGTTTGCGGGTAGCAGGAATACACCGGAACCCATAATATTCCCCGACACCATAAGGGTGACGGGGATTAAGCCCACTTTGTGAGCATCAGCATCCGTCGACATATTTTTTAACTCCTGATAAGGATAAATGACGGTTAATCATACCTCTTCAGAAGACTATTTTATGGTGACGGACTGGGGGTATCGCTAATGCTGATATTATTATGGCTTATCGCTATCTGATTAAAAATCAGGCAGCGGATGGCTCCCTATGTTGACTGACATAATGCAGTGGCGTCATTCCATAGAACTCTTTGAATACAGAAATAAAGTATGAAGTACTGTTATATCCGCACAGTTGAGATACCTGGGAAATGTTTTTGCCGTCCATCAATAACTGATTGACGGCATAACGCATGCGACATGTAGTAATTATTTGGCTGTAACTTGTATTTTCACTTTTGAGCTTTTTCTTTAACAAACTGGGACTCAGACATAAGCAACTGGCGACCATGCTTAAATTCCAGTCTTTATGTATATCGCTCTCAATAATGTGATAGACGCTGTCGCTGATACGACTACGTAGTATATGCATGAGCAGAGAAATAAACTTTTTGCTGCCGAGAAAACGTGATAACACCGTGAACAGTAGCGAGCGTGTGCGCTCACTTTCACCTTCGTCCACTGTGTCCATAACGCTGTGTTGGGCGGCAATACGGAAGACATCCGGCGTCAGACACGCGGCGGTCATCACTGGGTTGGCACTCCGTTGCCAGAGTGGAATCTGTGAAAGGTCTTTATTTAAAAATCGCAGATAGTCTTTAATGATATCGCGACTGATATGTACGACCAGTGCGTTATTAAGTGATGAGAAATCGATAATATTATTATCGCATGCCACCAACGCCATATGATTAGTTTTTAAGCTGATGGCTTCTTTACCGTTAATCCTTAACCAAACATCCTTCTCCGCTAATACAACAACACAAGCTGCTCTGCTGCAAACCCTCATACCCAAACTCCAGGAATATGAACATAAAACACCGTAGCCCATCATCAGATGAACCATATCGGCTAAATTGAAATTGTATGATGAAACCAGGACTGCAATAAAATAACGTGTCTGAAATTAATTACAATGTTTGCGGGATTTTTCTTATGTACACAATTTTGTACGCAAGTGGAAACGTGCTATTTGCGTATAAAAAAAGCGCGGGGTGGTCCCGCGCAAAAAGGTATGACAATGTTATTGTTTTGCAGCAATACTCAGGAATTACTCAAGAATGACATGTCTACCTTAAACATCGGACTATCTATAAAGCGACATTATGCTTTCACGCACATGACGTGATAAACACCGTCAATAATTTCCGTTCCTTCGGTTTCATGTTCAAATCCAGGGAAGTGGTGGTCCCAGGACTGCAACGAACGTAGATAACTAATCTGCGGGCTATTGGCGTCGCCAAAGTTTTCCCCGGACAGCAGCATTGGAATTCCCGGTGGGTAAGGAATCACGGAATTCGCCGCTATACGACCCGGCAGATTTTCAATGGCGACCATCTCAACGTTATCGCTGACTATCGCGTTATAGGCTTCACGCGGGGTGATGTCAGCAACAGGCAGGCCGGAGTAGGCCGCGTTGAGTCGGCTGCCAGGGTTGTTCTCCTTCAGCCAGGCAAACATGGTGTCGCCCAGATCGTGAATGCCCATATTGGCGTAAGTTTCAGGATGTTCCTCAACCAGTTCCGGCATCACCTGCGCCAGCGGTGTATTGGCATCGTAATGGTGTTTGAATGAGCACAGGGTGTTGATTAGCGTGCCCCATTTCCCACGAGTAATCCCCATTGAGAACAGGAACATAATCTGGAAATCAGTGGTTCGGGTCGGTACGATACCGTGGCGGCCAAGCCAGGCGGTGACCAACGCTGCCGGTACGCCGCTCTCTTCCAGTTCGCCATCGTCGCCCATCCCCGGCGCCAGAATGCTGACTTTGATCGGGTCCAGCATGCTCCAGTTATCCGGCAGGTCTTTAAACCCGTGCCAGGATTCACCCGGACGCATCACCCAGCAGTTCTGGTCAGTGGTCAGGAGTTGGGTTGGCGCATCGGCAAAGTCATAGGTTTTGCCGGTCTGCGGATCGGTTACCACTTCTTTGTTCCACGGTTTGAAGAACCAGTCGCCTTCGGCGGTGAATTCTTTATACAACCGTGCCATGGCCTGACGGAAATCGACCGCTTCGTCGATCACTTCCTGAGTCAGCGACAGACCGCTGTTGCCGTCCATCATGGAAACCGCCACGTCGTTTGATGCGCAAATGGCATACAGCGGAGAGGTGGTGGCGTGCATCATGTACGCCTGGTTGAAGCGTGAGAAGTTCACGGCCCCACGACCTTCACGGACGTGAATGTAAGATGCCTGAGAGAGCGCATTCAGCAGTTTGTGGGTCGAGTGGGTGGCAAAAACGGTAGGACCGTTATGATCGCCCGGCGCGCCACGCATGGCGTAGTGATCGGCATAAATTGGGTTGAAGCGGGCATAGCCGTACCAGGCCTCATCGAAGTGGATGCGATCGCTGGTTTGCGCGAGCAGGTCCTGAGCCTCTTTGGCGTTATAACAAACACCGTCATAGGTACAGTTGGTCACCACGCTGTAAGACGGTTTTTGCCCGGCTTTGCCTTTGGTCAGCGGGCTTTCGCTGATTTTTTTCTGTAACGTTTCAGGCTGCATTTCCTGCGGGTAGATAGGCCCGATAATGCCGTACCGGTTGCGGCTTGGCACCATGTACACCGGTTTTGCTCCGGTAAGGATTAGCCCCTGCTCGATAGATTTGTGGCAGTTACGATCCAGCACCACGACGTCGTTGTCGGTCATGCAAGCCTGCATAATGGTGCGGTTAGAGCCGGAAGTCCCGACCACAACGGACCAGGAGCGGTCAGCGCCAAACACGCGGGCGGCATATTTTTCGCTCTCGCCAAACGCGCCGGTGTGATCCAGCAGCGAGCCAAGGGATGCGCGTTCGATACCCATGTCGCTACGGAATAAATTTTCGCCGTAATAATCATGGTAAAAACGACCGGCCGGCGTTTTGGTGAATCCGACGCCGCCCTGGTGGCCTGGCGCGGCCCAGGAGTATTCATGGATGTCGCCGTACTTCATCAGCGCGCTAAACAACGGCGGCAGAAGCTGCTGGCGGTAACGGGTCATCGCCGCAACGGCACGCCCGGCGATAAAGTCTGCGGTATCTTCCAGAATCCAGGCGAATTCATCGACAAGCTCCAGCAGGTCGCGATCCAGCGATGCGGTGGCTTTTTCGCGATCGCCGAGCAGGAAAACGGGAACGTTTTGCTGGCGCTCGTGGAGCTTGCCGATCAATTGCCTGACGTTCAGGTGCTCGTCTTGTTGTTCCATTTGATAGCTGAACATCAGGCAATCAATGGCTTCATTGGCGGCGAGGATTGCGTAACCATCGTCGAATGAGGTGGACTTAATGACGGTAACATTTTGGCGGCTTAATGCGTCAGCCAGACGTTCGACAGCGCTACCGATCCAGGTGTCCTGATGCAGAAACTCACTTTCAACAATTAATACTTTCATCATCTTTTACCCGGTTGTGGAAAGGTTGCAATTTATGGATTGCAGACACACCGTATGAATGTGACGCAGGCAAGTATTATCCTGACAAAATGAGCTGTAAAGCGGATGAAAAATAGGCTGATTTGTATTTAATTTGTTTTTAAACAAGTGGTTATGTTCGCTTGTTGGCGGTTTTTCACCGCCGTTTATCGACAGGGGGAATATTTTTTTGGCTGATACTGATATTGGCGAATGATATCAGCCAGCCATTGTTTGCCGACGCTGCTGGCTCAGTTTGCGGTACTGCTGCGGCGACATGCCGACAAACTTGCTGAAGGTGTCATAAAAACGGCTACTGGATCGGAATCCGGCGGTCAACGCAACGTCGAGAATGGTTTTATCGGTATCGCTAAGCAATGCGCGGACGTGATTGATGCGCATCGCGGTGATGTACTGCTTCATGGTGAGTTGCATCACGCGCTGGAAAATCCCCATTGCGTAGTTGGCGTTGAGCTTCACGTGCTCCGCGACGTCGTTGATCGTGAGCGCCTGGTCGTAGTTATCGGCAATAAAACTCAGCATTTGGCTGACGTAAAACTGGGCGTGCCGGGACACGCTGTTTTTGTGTGTCCGCGAGGTTTTATTGACCAGGATAGGCTGCCAGCCGGAAAGGCTAAACCGCTTGAGCATCAGACCAATTTCATCAATGGCGAGCTGGCGAATTTGCTCGTTCGGGTTGCTCAGTTCCTGTTGCCAGCGCTGAACTTCAAAGGTGCTCAGCTGCTGCGACGCCAGCGATTTGATGACCATGCCATGAGTAACGTGGTTGATCAGTTCGCGATCCAGCGGCCAGGAGAGGAAAAGGTGCATCGGTAAATTGAAGATAGCCATGCTTTGGCAACTGCCTGGACGCGTGAGCTGATGCGGCGTACAGGCCCAGAATAGCGTGATGTGTCCCTGTTTTATCTGCACCACTTCGTTGTTGATAAGATACTCGACGTCGCCATCAAACGGCACATTGATCTCCACCTGCCCATGCCAGTGGCTGGCAGGCATTGCATGCGGTGAGCGCAGCTCAATGTCCATCCGTTGATATTCTGAGTACAGCGACAATGGGCTGCGAGTTTGTTCTTCATCGCTACTGCACATGTGCGGATCGGGGGGAAGAGGCGATGTCGGTAGTGTACTCATGGTTGCTCCATTTCCTGAATTATCAGAATCATGTCATTTACTGCGCATTAAGGCTGAGAATCAGGACACAAATCGGACCGATATCATTGAGCATAGCGAGATTTTGGGACCGCATACTCTGCTTTTTGGGCAATTTTGTCCCATAAACTCAGATCCACTAGCGGGCAAAGAGGCGATCTGAGTTTATGGGAATGCTCGCCAGGGAAGTCGGAAGTTTTCAGCTATGCGCTGTGCCACCATGACTGTGTTCACTAATGTTCTGGAGAGTCATGATGTCTGCACCCAAAATTACCTTTATCGGCGCCGGTTCCACGATTTTCGTCAAAAATATCCTTGGAGACGTTTTTCATCGCGATGCGCTTAAATCTGCGCATGTCGCCCTGATGGACGTTAATCCTACTCGGCTGGAAGAGTCACACATTGTTGTGCGTAAGTTGATGGACTCAGCGGGCGCGTCCGGAAGAATTACCTGCTACACCGATCAAAAAGCGGCATTACAGGACGCCGATTTTGTGGTGGTGGCTTTCCAGATAGGCGGTTATGAACCTTGTACCGTCACCGATTTTGCGGTGAGTAAACGTCATGGTCTGGAGCAGACGATTGCCGACACGTTGGGGCCTGGCGGTATTATGCGCGCACTGCGCACTATCCCGCATTTATGGCAGATTTGTGAGGACATGACCGAAGTTTGTCCGCAGGCTACCATGCTTAACTACGTTAACCCGATGGCGATGAACACCTGGGCAATGTATGCACGCTATCCGCATATTAAGCAGGTTGGACTGTGTCATTCGGTGCAGGGAACAGCGGAGGAGCTGGCCCGCGATTTGAACATCGACCCGGCCTCTTTGCGTTATCGCTGCGCCGGGATCAACCATATGGCGTTTTATCTGGAACTCGAGCGCAAAACGGCTGACGGTGCCTATGTGAATCTTTATCCGGAACTGCTGGCGGCTTATGAATCCGGTCAGGCGCCTAAACCGAATATTCACGGAAATACGCGTTGCCAGAACATTGTGCGCTATGAAATGTTCAAAAAACTCGGCTATTTCGTCACCGAGTCGTCGGAGCATTTCGCCGAATATACGCCATGGTTTATCAAACCCGGGCGTGAGGATCTGATTGAGCGCTATAAGGTTCCACTGGATGAGTACCCAAAACGCTGCGTGGAACAGTTGGCGAACTGGAACAAAGAGCTGGAGGAGTACAAAACGGCGGCGCGAATCGATATTAAACCGTCGCGCGAATATGCCAGCACTATCATGAACGCTATCTGGACCGGTGAACCGAGCGTGGTATACGGCAACGTTCGTAATGACCATTTGATCGATAACCTGCCGCTAGGCTGTTGTGTGGAAGTGGCTTGCCTGGTCGATGCGAATGGTATCCAGCCAACGAAGGTGGGTACTCTCCCGTCGCATTTGGCGGCTATGATGCAAACCAATATCAATGTTCAGACTCTGCTGACGGAAGCCATCCTGACAGAAAATCGCGATCGTGTTTATCACGCGGCGATGATGGATCCGCATACCGCTGCGGTATTGGGGATTGAGGAAATTTATGCGCTGGTGGATGACCTGATCGCGTCTCACGGCGACTGGCTGCCGGCCTGGTTACACCGTTAACACACAATCACGCCGGGCAGAGTATCCGGCGTTTAACCTCTGACGTTTCCTCTTACAGAAGGCGGGCGCTGGTAACAGCGACCCGATACCCTATGAGCATCTCTCTGACAACAAAACTCAGTTATGGATTTGGAGCGTTTGGTAAGGATTTCGCCATCGGTATCGTGTACATGTACCTGATGTATTACTACACCGACGTGGTGGGATTATCGGTAGGCGTCGTTGGAACGTTGTTCCTGGTGGCAAAAATATGGAATGCGTTTAACGATCCGGTGATGGGTTGGATAGTGAATGCCACCCGGTCGCGTTGGGGAAAATTTAAACCCTGGATCTTACTCGGCACGTTGGCGAACTCGTTGGTGCTGTTTTTGCTTTTTAGCGCACACCTGTTTGAGGGGACGGCGCAAATCGTATTTGTTTGTGTGACGTATATATTATGGGGAATGACTTACACCATTATGGATATTCCATTCTGGTCGCTGGTCCCCACCATTACGCTGGATAAACGCGAGCGTGAACAACTGGTGCCGTTCCCCCGTTTCTTCGCCAGCCTTGCCGGGTTTGTCACCGCGGGCGTGACGCTGCCTTTTGTGAGCTATGTTGGCGGGGCCGATCGCGGCTTCGGTTTCCAGATGTTTACGTTGGTGCTGATTGCATTCTTCATCGCGTCGACGCTCGTCACATTACGCAACGTTCATGAAGTTTATTCCTCCGACAGCGAGGCAACGGCGGACAGCAGTCGTCTACCGCTAAAAACGATTCTCGGGCTGATTTACAAAAACGATCAGCTTTCATGCCTGTTAGGGATGGCGCTGGCTTACAATGTTGCGGCCAATATTATCACCGGATTTGCGATCTACTATTTTACCTATGTTATTGGCGATGCAGATCTTTTCCCGTATTACCTGTCATATGCCGGCGCAGCGAATTTATTAACGCTGATCCTCTTCCCACGTCTGGCGAAAGCGCTTTCTCGTCGAATACTCTGGGCTGGCGCTTCAGTGATGCCTGTTTTGAGCGCAGGCGTATTGCTGATTATGGCTCTGGCGGAGTACCACAATACCTTCCTGATCGTTACCGCGGGGATTTTCCTGAATATCGGTACTGCGCTTTTCTGGGTGTTGCAGGTCATTATGGTGGCGGACACCGTCGATTACGGTGAATACAAATTCAATATTCGCTGTGAGAGTATTGCCTATTCGGTTCAGACCATGGTGGTTAAAGGGGGATCAGCGTTTGCAGCATTCTTCATTGCAGTGGTACTTGGGCTGATTGGTTACGTACCCAATATGCCTCAATCAGCGGAAACAATTCTCGGAATGCAGTTCATTATGATTGTCCTGCCCACATTGTTTTTTATCGTCACACTGCTGCTCTATTTCCGTTTTTACCGACTTAACGGCGATACGCTGCGCAGGATCCAGATCCATTTATTGGATAAGTACCGTAAGGTGCCGCAGCACGATGAGCAACCGGATATCCCGGCTATTGCGGTAGCCGCTCCAGGCGATATGAAGGCGTAACTATGGAATGGCATTCGTGGATTGGGTATTTGGCAGCCTGCCTGACGACGCTCTCTTTCTTACCGCAAGCGATTAAGGTCATTACCACCCGCAACACGCAGGGTATCTCCGGTTTAATGTATGTGATGTTTGTGTGTGGGCTGGTTTTGTGGCTGATTTACGGATTATTGATTGAAGATACTGCCGTCAGCATGGCGAACTTTCTGACCCTGTTGTTCGCCTTGCCGATTCTGGTTATCAAATCTCGTAATGGGTAGGGCAGACTGCCGGATAAGCGTGAGCGCTATCCGGCAGTTTTTAACTGTCTGTTGTGCCAGCCAGCCAATAACAGCACCGTTGTCAATGTGCCGAGCAGAGCGCAGAACATATCTGACTGGGTATCCCACGGGTCGCCCTGCGTACCAAGAAAATCATCCGCCCCCTGGCCCATTGCCAGCGCCGCCCACCATTCGATCAGTTCATACATTGCGCTAATCGCCAGCGCTACGCAGCAGACCAAAAATGCCAGCATTTTTCGGCCACGAACAATACTACCGCGCACTAAGATCTCTCTTGCCGTCAGGGCAGGCACCAGCCCCTGGAAGAAGTGACCCAGCTTGTCATAGGGGTTACGACTGAGATCCAGCCATTCCTGAACCTGAAAACCGACGGGAACTTTAGCGTAGGTATACATACCGCCGACCATCAGAATGATGGCGTGCAAGAAAATGAGCGTGTAGAGCAACGGCGTCAGCGGGTAGCGCTTAACGGTCACCAGCAGCAACGGGACAACAATAATGACCGGCGTGACTTCCATCAGCCAGGTTATTTTCTCCGAGGCGGAGATTCCGGTGTAGATAAGAATCAACGCCAGGAACAGCGCGCCAGAGTACAAAATTGTGGGGTTCAGTGTGCGGAGCATTGCGAATTCACAAGTAATGGAAAAGGTTACTATTCCCTGTGAGCGGTAAAAATTCAACGCCAGTAAATGGGGGGATAAAGTTGGCCCGGGGGGATCACTGGACTGACGCCAAAAAAACAGGTGTCAGTCCAGTGCCGGGCCGAATGGGTTACCTGGCGCAGTTAGCGCATTGTTTGCTGACGATTTGCTGGAAGAAATCGTTGCCTTTGTCATCGACCAGAATGAAAGCCGGGAAATCTTCTACTTCGATTTTCCAGATAGCTTCCATACCCAGCTCCGGGTATTCCACGCATTCCAGATGCTTAATGCTCTGCTGCGCCAGTACTGCTGCCGGACCACCAATGCTGCCTAAATAGAAGCCGCCGTGTTTGTGGCAGGCGTCAGTCACCTGCTGGCTTCGGTTACCTTTTGCCAGCATGATCATGCTGCCGCCGTGAGACTGCAGCAGGTCAACATAGGAGTCCATACGACCCGCGGTGGTTGGCCCTAAAGAGCCGGACGGATAACCAGCAGGTGTTTTGGCCGGACCCGCGTAGTAGATCGGATGATCTTTCACGTACTGCGGCAGGCCTTCGCCGGACTCAATACGTTCTTTCAGCTTCGCGTGAGCAATATCGCGACCAACAATGATGGTGCCACTCAGCGACAGGCGGGTAGAGACCGGGTACTGAGAGAGCTGGGAGAGGATCTCTTTCATTGGGCGGTTGAGGTCAACTTTAACCACTTCACCTTCGCCCGCCTGGCGCAGGGATTCCGGAATGTACTGAGCTGGGTTATGTTCCAGTTTTTCGATCCAAATCCCTTCGCGGTTAATCTTGGCCTTAATGTTACGATCTGCGGAGCAAGAGACGCCCATACCGACCGGGCAGGACGCGCCGTGGCGAGGCAGGCGGATCACGCGGATATCGTGCGCGAAGTATTTCCCGCCAAACTGGGCGCCGAGGCCGAGTTTTTGCGCTTCTTCCAGCAGTTCCTGTTCCAGTTGTAGATCGCGAAACGCCTGGCCGTGAGCATTACCTTCAGTCGGCAGTGCGTCATAGTAATGCGTGCTGGCCAGCTTCACCGTTTTAAGGGTGCTTTCCGCTGACGTGCCGCCAATGACGAATGCGATGTGGTACGGCGGGCAAGCTGCGGTACCCAGCGTGCGCATTTTCTCAACCAGGAAGTTTTTCAGTTTGCCGGGAGTCAGCAGCGCTTTGGTTTCCTGATACAGGTAGGTTTTGTTCGCTGAACCACCGCCTTTAGCCACGCACAGGAATTTGTATTCGTCACCGTCCACGCTGTACAGATCAATTTGCGCGGGCAGGTTGGTGCCGGTATTCACTTCTTTGTACATATCCAGCGCCGCGTTTTGCGAGTAGCGCAGGTTATCTTCGATATAGGTATTAAATACGCCTTTGGAGAGGGCCGCTTCATCGCCGCCGCCGGTCCATACGCGCTGACCTTTTTTACCCATGATAATTGCCGTACCGGTGTCCTGGCAGGTTGGCAACACGCCTTTGGCGGCGATTTCGGAGTTTCTCAGGAACTGCAGCGCCACGTACTTATCGTTTTCGCTGGCTTCGGGATCATGGAGAATTGAGGCGACTTGCTGTTGGTGTTCAGGGCGGAGCATGAAGGAGGCATCGTGGAAGGCTTGCTGGGCCAGTAGCGTAAGTGCTTCAGGGGCTACTTTCAGAATTGTTTCGCCTTCAAACTCGCCGACGCTGACGTGATCGGATGTCAGCAGGTAGTACTCAGTTTTGTCTTCCCCCAGTGGGAAAGCCGCCTGGTAAGTGAATTCAACTTTTGACATTTGCTTCCAGCCTTTTCATTTTTCTCAGGAATTTTAAAATTCTCTGTGTCTTAACGGTGGCGTGCCGTACCAACGTGGACGGCACGCGAACTGTAATTACAAGAAACCGTACATTGCGGCGAAGATCCAACCAAAGACACAGGATACGCTTACGCCGATCAAACCAGGCAGAATAAAGCTGTGGTTGATAACGAAGCGGCCGATGTGGGTCGTACCGGAACGGTCAAACTGAATAGCCGCCAGGTCGCTCGGGTAGGTCGGCAGAATGTAGTAACCGTAACATGCAGGAGCGGAAGCCACGATGTACGCTGGATCAACCCCGATTGCCAGCGCGACCGGAACAATCGCTGCCAGCGCCGCTGCCTGTGAGTTTACAAATTTGGAAACCAGCAGCAGAACAATTGCATAGGCCCACGGATACTCTTTCACCATATTGCCCAGCACACCTTCGATTTCTGTCATGTGCGCGCCGAACATTGTTTCGGCCATCCAGGCAATACCGTATACCGCCACAATCGCGATCATACCGGAACGGAAGACTTCGTTTTTAGATATTGAAGCGGGATTGGTCTTCGTCAGGATAATAATCAGCGCACCGGTCAGCAGCATGAACATCTGGATGACCAGTACCATTGACAGCGGTTTGCCGCTGAAGGTAGGACGCAGCTCAGAGAACGCGCCGAGCACGGCAACCACGGCGATTGCGGCAAGGAAGATCCACATGGCCAGCCAGTTGCTTTTCGGCAGTTTTTTGTCTAACAGCGTGGCGGTATCGCCATACACATAGTTGTGGTTTTCAGGTACGGAAATGAACTTCTGGAACTCTTCATCTTTATCCAGATCTTTACCGCGAAACCAACTGAAGATACCGATCGCCAGGATACCTAGCAGGGTAGATGGGATGGTGATGCTGAGCAGATCGAGGAATTCGAGATGCTTGCCTTCAAACGTGACGTTCCCCAGCATTGCCACCAGTGACACAACGGCGACGGAAACCGGGCTGGCGATAATCCCCATCTGCGCACCGATAGAACTCGCCGCCATCGGACGTTCCGGACGAATATTGTTCTTAATGGCAACGTCATAAATGATTGGCAGGATGGTGTATACCACGTGGCCAGTACCGCAGAGAATCGTCAGGGTGCAGGTCACGAACGGGGCGACGATGGAAACGTATTTTGGGTTACGACGCAGCAGCTTTTCAGCGATTTGCAGCATAACGTCAAGGCCGCCGGAGGCCTGCAGGGTTGCCGATGCGGCCACCACGGCAATAATAACCAGCATGACATCTACAGGTGGTTTACCCGGCTGGAGATGGAAAACGAAAACCAGAATGACCAGGCCGATACCGCCTAATAAACCCAGCGCGATACCGCCCTTTCTGGCACCATAAAACAAACATATTAATATTATGAGAAGTTGTATACTAAATAACATTTTATTTACCCTCGCGAAAAACCCAGTCAATTTTTTGAAAAATGGATCTGTGCCACATTCTTTTTTGCCAGAATAGGCATCAAAAAATGGTCAGTATTCGATATGTCCGTATTTGCGATTAATGTTCAAATGTCTTGCTAGAATGTTTATTTAAAGTTATGGCGATATTTTGCTTTTTTCTGTGGCTTTGATCAGAGGAGAGAATCCTCAGGCGATGGGAAGCAGAGCTGGACATAGAGAGCTGCGGTTGACGCTGTAATTTATCTGTTTTGCGTTTTCCGCTATTACGTGAACCACCGACAGAATGAGTGAGTGGGTTATTTATGTGATCACGCTCACGCCATTTCATGATTTGATGGGGTTGGCGTGCGGATACTTTTATTTGCTCACAAAAATGTACGGTGTCCATGGTACGTAGCATGGTCTCCATTGCTACCAGTCTAGATTTTGTATGTCTGGTTAATTTCAGACTAATCCTTTATGGGTAAAAATACACACTCTGCGAGTTAGATAATACTTAATTAACTTTTGTTAGCGATTTTGAAATTAAAAACAGTGTGACATTAATCAATATTAAAATAATACATTTAACATGCCGGATACAAATATATTTGATCTAACGCAAATTTATAATTCTGCAGCATGAACCAGTAAAATAGGGATTTTTCATTATTTTAATAATTGTTACCTTCAAATAACAAATAATCCCCAATTGTTTTTATTGGCAATATTGTTTAAGCAATGAGTAATGTTCCGCCTGAACGCGGTAACGATAAACCGGTCGACCGGTTACGCCATAATGGATGCTGGTAAATAAAATGTGACAATTGACGAGCCAGATAAGATATTTGCGGCAAGAGACGCGCGAGATATTGACCTCGTTGGCCAGTTCATCGGTGGAGAATTCCTGATCCTGATGCTCATCAATCCACTGGCACAGCGTGCGTAATGTTTGTGGCGTTAATCCTTTGGGTAGGCGCCGCACTTCCTGCTCATTAGAGGAGCTACCGTGAATCAACTGGTCAAGCTCAGACTGTTCATAGTACTGATGCTTTTCCATTTCAGTTTTCTTCTGTAGCCAGCCGGTTAGCGCCTCTTCAAAACGGGAAGCCTGGAAAGGTTTGATTAGGTAGTCAACGACACCATAGTGGAGAGAGTCTTTGATGGTGGTCGCGTCGGCGGCGGAAGAGATGACAATGACATCACACTTGCAACCTTCGCTGTGCAGAACAGGCAACAGATCCAGACCGTTTTCTTTTTGCATGTAAATATCAAGCAAAATCAGGTCGATATGATGACCGCTATGAAAGATTATCTCTTTTGCTTTCTCCAGCGTGGAAGCTGTGCCGCAGCAATGAAAACCGGAGAGTTGCGCGACATAACGGCGGTTTAATTCCGCTACCATTGCATCGTCATCGACAATTAAGACATTGATCATCTGCTGGCCCTCTCACCATTCCACGGTAACTGTACAAAAAATTGGGTGAAGATCCCAGGTTCAGACTCGACGGATATATTACCGCCAACGTTTTCAACCTGTTGTTTAACAAGCGCTAAACCTACGCCCCGTTCGGTTCCTTTTGACGAAACGCCCTTCTCAAAGATGTGCTCAATGTGTTCGGGGGCGATCCCCGGACCATCGTCATTCACTTCGCAATGCAACCAGCCGTGTCGATAATGCAAGGATACGCTGATCTCACCGCCAGGTTCTTGACCTAGCGCCTCCAGGGCGTTTTCAATCAGATTCCCCAGAACGGTAATCAGCACCGCCACCTGATCTTCGTTGCTATTTTCTGGCAACTGGCTTTCATTACTGATCACCAGGCTATGGCCTAAATCAGAGGTACGATTAATCTTACTGAGTAAAAATCCTGCGATCACCGGAGATTTTATTTTTCCTAACAGTGAGCCAATCTCTTCCTGGTAATTGTTCGCGGTCTTCAGGATGTAATTTTCAAGCTGCTTATAACTTTTCAGATGCAATAATCCCAGAATCACGTGCAATTTATTCATGAATTCGTGGGATCGTTCACGAAGTGCATCGGCATAGTTGACCATGCCGTCCAGCCGTTGCATCAGTTTTCGCACTTCAGTCTTATCTCTGAACGTTGAAATGGCCCCGATGATTTTACCGTTGCTGAGTACCGGAACGGTGTTAATTAAGAGTAGCCGATCCTTAACCATGATCTCTTCATCGCGACGCGGCGTTCCGTCATGCAGTACCTGTGAAAAATCGACTACCTGTGACCACGCGTGGCTGAGCGTGGAGAGCTGGGCATCGTCTTGCGACTTGTGGTAATCGAGCAACTCCTGCGCTGCCTGGTTTATCAGCGTCACTTCACCGCACTCGTCAACGGCAATGACGCCTTCTTTTATTGAGTGCAGCATCGCCTGGCGTTGTTCGAACAGATTGGAGATTTCATAAGGTTCCAGACCAAACAGAATGCGCTTGAGGACCTTAACGAATATCCATGTACCGAGCAGCCCAACCAGCACGCCAAATAAGATGGACCAGATGATGCTGCCGCGGCTGTTATTGATCTGTTCAGCAACTCTGCTTAGCTCAAGACCGATCGCCACCACGCCAATTTGCCGGTGATGTTCGTCATATATAGGAGTGAACACCCGCAGGGCTTTAGCCAGAAATCCGCGATTAATGGCGACATTCTCTTTACCTTGTAGGGCCAGCAAAATGTCATCGCCTTTAAACGGCTGACCGATGCGCTGTGCTTCGGGGTGGGAGTAACGAATACTTTGCATATCGGTGACGACGATGAACAAAAAATCGTTGCTCTTATTCACCGCCTGAGCAATCGCCTGAATGCCGCTTTCCGCAGGCTTTTTCATTAGCCCCTGGCGGATCTCCGGGGAGTTTGCCAACGTTCGTGCGACCGCAAGCGCTTTACCTGCTAACGCATCACGCGTCATATTGCTGATCTGTGAGAAATAAATCAGATGAACGACAAGCAGCACGGAGAAGAGTACCGCACTGACCATGAGGATCACGGTAGTGCCGAGCTTCATCGGGCGTTTGCGTATAGCAGTACGTTGCAGAGAGTGTCTCATCACGGTCCTGGAATCACGGTTTGTACGGGTATTATCGCCTGATGGGATGCGTAATTCAAAGGTGGTAGGGATGATGGGGCATGGACTACCTGTGCATTCCTTCTTTATATACCGTAGAGCGAGTTTCTTTCTATATAGCGATTTCCTTATTCGTTTTCTCTTCTTTTCAGGGATGTTGACCGCTAATTTTCTTACGATTGTGGATAACTCTGTGTGTAAATGGGTATAAGGCGGGGTTTTGCTGTGGAATGCAGCACTCAGTCATTTTTCTGTCATTTAAGGGTTGCGGGCCGCAGGAAACTCCCTATAATGCGCCTCCATCGACACGGCAGATGTGAATCACTTCACACAAACAGCCGGTTGATTGAAGAGAAAAATTCTGAGATTCAGGGTTGACTCTGAAAGAGGAAAGCGTAATATACGCCACCTCGCGACAGAGCGCTAAAGCGCGTCGCAACTGCTCTTTAACAATTTATCAGACAATCTGTGTGGGCACTCGAAGATACGGATTCTTAACGTCGCAAGACGAAAAATGAATACCAAGTCTCTTGAGTGAACATACGTAATTCATTACGAAGTTTAATTCACGAGCATCAAACTTAAATTGAAGAGTTTGATCATGGCTCAGATTGAACGCTGGCGGCAGGCCTAACACATGCAAGTCGAACGGTAGCACAGAGGAGCTTGCTCCTTGGGTGACGAGTGGCGGACGGGTGAGTAATGTCTGGGAAACTGCCCGATGGAGGGGGATAACTACTGGAAACGGTAGCTAATACCGCATAACGTCGCAAGACCAAAGAGGGGGACCTTCGGGCCTCTTGCCATCGGATGTGCCCAGATGGGATTAGCTAGTAGGTGGGGTAACGGCTCACCTAGGCGACGATCCCTAGCTGGTCTGAGAGGATGACCAGCCACACTGGAACTGAGACACGGTCCAGACTCCTACGGGAGGCAGCAGTGGGGAATATTGCACAATGGGCGCAAGCCTGATGCAGCCATGCCGCGTGTATGAAGAAGGCCTTCGGGTTGTAAAGTACTTTCAGCGAGGAGGAAGGCATTAAGGTTAATAACCTTAGTGATTGACGTTACTCGCAGAAGAAGCACCGGCTAACTCCGTGCCAGCAGCCGCGGTAATACGGAGGGTGCAAGCGTTAATCGGAATTACTGGGCGTAAAGCGCACGCAGGCGGTCTGTCAAGTCGGATGTGAAATCCCCGGGCTCAACCTGGGAACTGCATCCGAAACTGGCAGGCTAGAGTCTTGTAGAGGGGGGTAGAATTCCAGGTGTAGCGGTGAAATGCGTAGAGATCTGGAGGAATACCGGTGGCGAAGGCGGCCCCCTGGACAAAGACTGACGCTCAGGTGCGAAAGCGTGGGGAGCAAACAGGATTAGATACCCTGGTAGTCCACGCCGTAAACGATGTCGACTTGGAGGTTGTGCCCTTGAGGCGTGGCTTCCGGAGCTAACGCGTTAAGTCGACCGCCTGGGGAGTACGGCCGCAAGGTTAAAACTCAAATGAATTGACGGGGGCCCGCACAAGCGGTGGAGCATGTGGTTTAATTCGATGCAACGCGAAGAACCTTACCTACTCTTGACATCCAGAGAACTTAGCAGAGATGCTTTGGTGCCTTCGGGAACTCTGAGACAGGTGCTGCATGGCTGTCGTCAGCTCGTGTTGTGAAATGTTGGGTTAAGTCCCGCAACGAGCGCAACCCTTATCCTTTGTTGCCAGCGGTTAGGCCGGGAACTCAAAGGAGACTGCCAGTGATAAACTGGAGGAAGGTGGGGATGACGTCAAGTCATCATGGCCCTTACGAGTAGGGCTACACACGTGCTACAATGGCATATACAAAGAGAAGCGACCTCGCGAGAGCAAGCGGACCTCATAAAGTATGTCGTAGTCCGGATTGGAGTCTGCAACTCGACTCCATGAAGTCGGAATCGCTAGTAATCGTGGATCAGAATGCCACGGTGAATACGTTCCCGGGCCTTGTACACACCGCCCGTCACACCATGGGAGTGGGTTGCAAAAGAAGTAGGTAGCTTAACCTTCGGGAGGGCGCTTACCACTTTGTGATTCATGACTGGGGTGAAGTCGTAACAAGGTAACCGTAGGGGAACCTGCGGTTGGATCACCTCCTTACCTTAAAGAAACGTTCTTTGTAGTGCTCACACAGATTGTCTGATGAAAAGTAAATAGCAAGGCGTCTTGCGATTGAGACTTCAGTGTCCCCTTCGTCTAGAGGCCCAGGACACCGCCCTTTCACGGCGGTAACAGGGGTTCGAATCCCCTAGGGGACGCCACTTGCTGGTATGTGTGAGTGAAAGTCGCCGACCTTAATATCTCAAAACTGACTTCCGAGTCATGTTTGAGATATTTGCTCTTTAAAAATCTGGATCAAGCTGAAAATTGAAACGACACACTGTGTCTGTTCTCCGTAATAAGAACAGATAAGCGGTGTGTTCGAGTCTCTCAAATTTTCGCAATCAGAAGTGAAACATCTTCGGGTTGTGAGGTTAAGCGACTAAGCGTACACGGTGGATGCCCTGGCAGTCAGAGGCGATGAAGGACGTGCTAATCTGCGATAAGCGTCGGTAAGGTGATATGAACCGTTATAACCGGCGATTTCCGAATGGGGAAACCCAGTGTGATCCGTCACACTATCATTGCGTGAATACATAGCGTAATGAAGCGAACCGGGGGAACTGAAACATCTAAGTACCCCGAGGAAAAGAAATCAACCGAGATTCCCCCAGTAGCGGCGAGCGAACGGGGAGCAGCCCAGAGTCTGAATCAGCATGTGTGTTAGTGGAACGGTCTGGAAAGTCCGGCGATACAGGGTGATAGCCCCGTACACAAAAGTGCATATGTTGTGAACTCGAAGAGTAGGGCGGGACACGTGGTATCCTGTCTGAATATGGGGGGACCATCCTCCAAGGCTAAATACTCCTGACTGACCGATAGTGAACCAGTACCGTGAGGGAAAGGCGAAAAGAACCCCGGCGAGGGGAGTGAAAAAGAACCTGAAACCGTGTACGTACAAGCAGTGGGAGCCTCTTTATGGGGTGACTGCGTACCTTTTGTATAATGGGTCAGCGACTTATATTCTGTAGCAAGGTTAACCGAATAGGGGAGCCGAAGGGAAACCGAGTCTTAACTGGGCGTTAAGTTGCAGGGTATAGACCCGAAACCCGGTGATCTAGCCATGGGCAGGTTGAAGGTTGGGTAACACTAACTGGAGGACCGAACCGACTAATGTTGAAAAATTAGCGGATGACTTGTGGCTGGGGGTGAAAGGCCAATCAAACCGGGAGATAGCTGGTTCTCCCCGAAAGCTATTTAGGTAGCGCCTCGTGAATTCATCTTCGGGGGTAGAGCACTGTTTCGGCTAGGGGGTCATCCCGACTTACCAACCCGATGCAAACTGCGAATACCGAAGAATGTTATCACGGGAGACACACGGCGGGTGCTAACGTCCGTCGTGAAGAGGGAAACAACCCAGACCGCCAGCTAAGGTCCCAAAGTCATGGTTAAGTGGGAAACGATGTGGGAAGGCACAGACAGCCAGGATGTTGGCTTAGAAGCAGCCATCATTTAAAGAAAGCGTAATAGCTCACTGGTCGAGTCGGCCTGCGCGGAAGATGTAACGGGGCTAAACCATGCACCGAAGCTGCGGCAGCGACACTATGTGTTGTTGGGTAGGGGAGCGTTCTGTAAGCCGTTGAAGGTGTGTCGTGAGGCATGCTGGAGGTATCAGAAGTGCGAATGCTGACATAAGTAACGATAATGCGGGTGAAAAACCCGCACGCCGGAAGACCAAGGGTTCCTGTCCAACGTTAATCGGGGCAGGGTGAGTCGACCCCTAAGGCGAGGCCGAAAGGCGTAGTCGATGGGAAACAGGTTAATATTCCTGTACTTGGTGTTACTGCGAAGGGGGGACGGAGAAGGCTATGTTAGCCGGGCGACGGTTGTCCCGGTTTAAGCATGTAGGCGGAGGTTCCAGGTAAATCCGGTACCTTATTAACGCTGAGGTGTGATGACGAGGCACTACGGTGCTGAAGTAACAAATGCCCTGCTTCCAGGAAAAGCCTCTAAGCATCAGGTAACACGAAATCGTACCCCAAACCGACACAGGTGGTCAGGTAGAGAATACCAAGGCGCTTGAGAGAACTCGGGTGAAGGAACTAGGCAAAATGGTGCCGTAACTTCGGGAGAAGGCACGCTGATGGTAGGTGAAGTGACTTGCTCATGGAGCTGAAATCAGTCGAAGATACCAGCTGGCTGCAACTGTTTATTAAAAACACAGCACTGTGCAAACACGAAAGTGGACGTATACGGTGTGACGCCTGCCCGGTGCCGGAAGGTTAATTGATGGGGTTATCCGTAAGGAGAAGCTCTTGATCGAAGCCCCGGTAAACGGCGGCCGTAACTATAACGGTCCTAAGGTAGCGAAATTCCTTGTCGGGTAAGTTCCGACCTGCACGAATGGCGTAATGATGGCCAGGCTGTCTCCACCCGAGACTCAGTGAAATTGAACTCGCTGTGAAGATGCAGTGTACCCGCGGCAAGACGGAAAGACCCCGTGAACCTTTACTATAGCTTGACACTGAACACTGGTCCTTGATGTGTAGGATAGGTGGGAGGCTTTGAAGCGTGGACGCCAGTCTGCGTGGAGCCAACCTTGAAATACCACCCTTTAATGGCTGGTGTTCTAACGTAGACCCGTTACCCGGGTTGCGGACAGTGTCTGGTGGGTAGTTTGACTGGGGCGGTCTCCTCCTAAAGAGTAACGGAGGAGCACGAAGGTTAGCTAATCCTGGTCGGACATCAGGAGGTTAGTGCAAAGGCATAAGCTAGCTTGACTGCGAGAGTGACGGCTCGAGCAGGTGCGAAAGCAGGTCTTAGTGATCCGGTGGTTCTGAATGGAAGGGCCATCGCTCAACGGATAAAAGGTACTCCGGGGATAACAGGCTGATACCGCCCAAGAGTTCATATCGACGGCGGTGTTTGGCACCTCGATGTCGGCTCATCACATCCTGGGGCTGAAGTAGGTCCCAAGGGTATGGCTGTTCGCCATTTAAAGTGGTACGCGAGCTGGGTTTAGAACGTCGTGAGACAGTTCGGTCCCTATCTGCCGTGGGCGCTGGAGAATTGAGGGGGGCTGCTCCTAGTACGAGAGGACCGGAGTGGACGCATCACTGGTGTTCGGGTTGTCATGCCAATGGCATTGCCCGGTAGCTAAATGCGGAAGAGATAAGTGCTGAAAGCATCTAAGCACGAAACTTGCCCCGAGATGAGTTCTCCCTGAGACTTTAAGTCTCCTGAAGGAACGTTAAAGACTATGACGTTGATAGGTCGGGTGTGTAAGTGTAGCGATACATTGAGCTAACCGATACTAATGAACCGTGAGGCTTAACCTTACAACGCCGAAGATGTTTTGGCGGATTTGAGAAGATATTTTCAGCCTGATACAGATTACATCGACATGCCCAAGAGGTGTGTTGATAAACAGAATTTGCCTGGCGGCTGTAGCGCGGTGGTCCCACCTGACCCCATGCCGAACTCAGAAGTGAAACGCCGTAGCGCCGATGGTAGTGTGGGGTCTCCCCATGCGAGAGTAGGGAACTGCCAGGCATCAAATAAAAGCGAAAGGCCCGGTCGAAAGACCGGGCCTTTTGTTTTATGTTTGGTCTGTCGGTGAGCGCTCTCCTGAGGAGGACAAATCCGCCGGGAGCGGATTTGAACGTTGCGCAGCAACGGCCCGGAGGGTGGCGGGCAGGACGCCCGCCATAAACTGCCAGGCATCAAACAAGTGAAGAAGCCCATCCTGACGGATGGGCTTTTTTGCGTTTGTACGGAGTGAAAACTGCCGGATGCGGCGCAAACGCCTTATCCGGCCTGTAAAAGCTTGTCCTGCTACCCACGCTCGAGGTTGAGTAACGGGTACGGCCGTCCGAGATCGACCACTTCTGTACGTCCTGTCACGTTAAATCCCATCTTCTTATAGAGCCCAGATGTCTTCTTGTTAACAGGCATGGCTATCTTACATATGGGTTTTGTGCGGGGAAGCGCTGTGAGGATATTGAGAGATGACCGGTTGGAAAGTATCAGAAACTATAAAAGCAAAAACCCGCCTTTAGGGCGGGTTCTTTAAATAGTGGTGCCCGGACTCGGAATCGAACCAAGGACACGGGGATTTTCAATCCCCTGCTCTACCGACTGAGCTATCCGGGCAACGGGGCGCATTAAACCGTAATCCGGACACCCCGTCAACCAAATTTCTCGCTTTTTCGGTTGGTTGCTTAACTATGCAGCGATTTCGCTGTTTTCTCGAGGATTTTGCTCAAAATTACAGCCCACCGTTATCGCCTTCGCGAAGAATCCATTCACTTTTAATGGATGCTACATGGCGTGTGCCGGTAACTGAATACTCTCCGACAATATCCTGATCTTTTGGCGAAACGAGAGTGATGAACTCTCCTCTACCAAAATAACTCTCGACAGAACCGATAAGGCACTCCCCATTTACCCAGACAGGAATAGCTGCGACAGGTTCAGACGTATAGTTCCCTGCAATCCCTGAACTGTAATTGTCCGCGTCTTCCTGCAACGTACCAGCAGGGATTGGGCAGATTGGGGAAACGCCGTCGCTTGCCTGTTGGTTTTGTAAAAGCATGCTTTGCATTTTATTCAGTTCGGTAATGAGCTTTGTTTTGTCTTTGGTATTCAATTTCGGGAGTAGGGGTTGTCCTTCTTCCCGTGGTTCGATTGAATTCATATCGTATTCATAGCGATAGTGGACGGCTACGACGGGAGCCTTCTCGTCTGGGTTAAATGGACGCAGCAGATAAAGCTTCTCTTCATTATATAAGCCGTTGTACCAGAGAGCGTAAACCTTACCGTTGATGCGCACCCATTGGCTCCACTGGTTGGCGCCGCGCCCATTCTCCGAAAATAGCGCCCCGGGTACACCAAAGTCATCGTCATCCTGTTTGCCATTAACGACGACGAAGGCATTATCACCGCGTTTGAGTACGCCGGTGTAGCTGAATAATCCTGTGCCACCAACGTAGCTGTTGATGATGAGATCGCGTTTACCGTCGTCATCCAGATCAATGAGCGTAAAGTTCACGCCTCCATTTTCCGAATCGACACTAAACGTTGTGCGAGAAAATGCCTGCCACTCATCATCGCTAATCTCAGGGGAGGGTTTCGCGGTTGGTTCTGTTGAGTCTTCAGCGTAAGAGATCCTGAAATCAGTGATTTGACCGGTTAATGGAAACTGACTGGCGATTTTGCTCAGTTCCAAGCCCGGATCGCTTTTTTGCATGCTCTCTACAGCGCTATGTAGCGTTTTTAGGGCCGTGTTATCCGTATCTACATCAGACTGAGAACGTACGATGCTGACGAACGTAGGGAGCGTCCAGACACCGCCAACAGAAAGGTTTCCTTGTCCGCCGCTGCGGTATTCGTCGCGCAAGGTGAAGTTGTTACCCTCCCAGACCCAGAGCTGAATGGGATCGCTGAAACGGGCTATCTCACCGTTCTCATATTCACTGGCATCACTCGTGATTAGTTTAGGCGAAGCCGTTAGTTCAGTATTGGTTAGCCAGAGGATGGTGCGTGAGCTATCAAAGCATTCGGTTTGAATGAGTACATGTTGTTTATCCACCGGGATGCGGTAATAAATGCGTTCCTGACCCTCTTCCAGTTCGCGGCAATTCATCTCGGGAGTGACCCTGATTTTGGGTTCTATTTTTTGTCGCTGCGCGGTCGTTAACGGTTCCACGTCCGGCGTGCGGATGACGGGGTGGGTGATGATAAGTGGGGCAGGCTCAGCGTTAAGCACATCATTACTGTTTTTATCTCCTGGATGCAGCACAGCGCTTTGGGTATTGATGCGTTTCTGGAATTCATCCATTTTCAGCAGCACAGCGCTCGAACCTGCATTAGAAAGCAGTAATCGTTCGCCATTTGCAGCAAACTCAATGGTATTGTCCTGACGTAAGGCGTCCAGAAACACCTTTCGCTGTTGGTAGTTGAGTTTAAAATATCCCTCTGCGGAAAACGTTAGCGCGCCTTGCTTTTGACCATCAATAAAAAGCGTGGCGTCTTTCTGGGAGGCTTGATTCGCCGTACGCTGTGCAAAAGCAACCTCGACATACACGCTGGTGTCGGGGCCAGCCGCACGTGTGAGCAGTACGCTTACCGCATGGTCACTATAACCTGCCGCTCGACAGGTACCCGTATTATCACACGCAACTTCCCAGTCTTTATGTGCAAACGAAAAACCGTTTAATGGATTGGCATACAGGGGGGCTGAGATAAAACCTGCGAGGAGAATGCAGTGCGCGAGACGCATATAATTCCTTTTAATATGTCGGTGTTGCCGAAATTATATGCGGTTCATAAAAGTTACGAAATCCGAATTAAGTCAGCGCCCCGCCCATACGGCACTGAGCAAAGCGCAGGATATCTTCAGCCAGGCGGTGTGCCGTTTCCACATCAGCATGACTACGATTCACCAGCATGCGGCTCAGGCAGCCTTCCAGCACCAGTTCCATTTGTTTAGCGACCATTGCCGGGTCGTCAACTTCCAGCGTGGTCAGCAGCTCATGGGTGAAGTCATGCGCCGCCTTTTTTTGCTGATCGGCTAACTGATGGATCGGGTGCCCGGGATCGGGGTAAAACGTACAGGCGGCGATGAACAGGCAGCCTGGATAGCGATTATTGCTCACGCATTCGGACAGCGCGGTGTAGCGCGCCAGTAATTTCTGCTCGACGCTCAAGGTGTCATCCAGCAAAAGCTGACGCCGCCAGATATCCACCCGCTGGCTGAGGTAACGTAGCGCATCGTACAGAATGGCCTCTTTATCGGGCCAAAAGCGCTGCAGTTCATCCAGAGGATAATCGATACGCTCGGCCACCATTTCCAGCGTGGTATTGGCTATCCCTTGAACCTCAAGTAATTTAAGGGCTTCTCCCAGGACATCTTCACGTTGCACGGTATTCTCCTCCGTATTTCCTGTTGCAAGTGTCGCTCACGGTTGGCGATCGCGCAAATGTGCGCTGAAGGTCGCGGCATCCATAAAACCCGTTACCCGGGCATCCGGGTGCTCTTTCCCCTCAGCGTCAAAGAACAAAATAGTCGGCAAACCTAAAACCTGAAGATGTTTCAGCAGAGCAACATCCTGGGCGTTGTTTGCGGTCACATCCGCCTGCAAAAGCACCGTGTCGCCTAGCGCTTGCTGAACCTGCGGATTGCTGAACGTATACTTCTCAAACTCCTTACAGGCCACGCACCAGTCGGCATACAGATCCAACATTACAGGCTTACCTTTGGCTTGTGCCAGCGCCTGATTTAGCGCATCTACCGAAGCCACCGGCGTGAAGTTAAGGTGTGTCTGGGGTTGAGCATGCGGCGCACCGAACGCCCAGTCCTGCAATGGCCGTACGCTTACCAGCGCTGCAGCTAACAGGACAATCTGCACGATGCGCATCCAGGCGTGCTTTGCCTGCAGACTGGTAATGAATGCCCAGCTAAAGAACGCGACGCCCAGCAGTGACCACAGGCGCACTCCCCATTCGTCGCCGATGATGCGTTCAAGTAAGAAGACGGGAAGCGCCAGAATGACAAAGCCAAAAGCGGTTTTGACATGCTCCATCCATGGGCCGCTTTTAGGCAGCAGGCGGTTGCCGAATACGGTAATCAGCATCAGGGGTAATCCCATCCCCAGCGCGTACAGATACAGCGTGCCACCTCCCAGCCACATGTTTCCGCTCTGAGCGATATACAGCAAAATCGCGCTTAGCGGGGCTGTGGTACAAGGGGAACAGATGAGGCCGGCAATCGCGCCCATTGCACAGACGCTGCCGGGAGAGCCGCCTTGCTGGCGGTTGCTCATCAAGGTAAGGCGCGTTTGCAGTGATGAAGGGAGCTGCAGCGTGAACAAACCAAACATCGACAACGCGAGCAGTGTAAAGATGACGGCAAGGCCAATCAGAACGTAAGGATGCTGTAGTGCAGCCTGGAACTGCAATCCGGCGGCCGCAACAACCAGACCCAGTGCGGTATAGGTGAGTGCCATCCCCTGGACGTAGATAAACGTCAACAGCAGCGCGCGTCCGGCTGATAAGCGTTGTTTGCCACCCAGCACGATGCCGGAAATCAGCGGATACATCGGCAATACGCAAGGCGTAAACGCGATGCCTATTCCGATCAGCAATGCCCACAGCGCCGAGAAAGGAAGTTGGGCTGCGGGCGGCGTTATCTCTTGCTGAGCATTGCTGGCAGGCACTGGCCCAGGCGTCGCCTGGATATCGGCAGACACTTCACTTAAGGGCACCGTTTTCGTTTCTGGAGGATAGCAAAAACCGGCGTCGGCACAGCCCTGATACGTGACAGTTAATGTGGCGCCAGATTTAGCCTGATTGACCGTGACTGGGATGGTCAGCTGTTTACGGTAAATCTCACTTTTGCCGTAAAACTCATCTTCATGCCAGACGCCAGGCGGCAGTTTTACCTCGGCAATATCGGCCTGAGATGGCGTAATGCTTATCTGTTTGCGATACAGATAGTAGCCATCTTTAACCTGCCATGTGAGGTTCAGATCGTGTTGGTTTTGCTGGAAATCAAAAATAAACGCCCGATCGGCAGGTACAAACTGCGAGCGGCCAGGCGCGTCAAATAATCCGGCAAAGGTAGATGTGCTGCACAGCAGCAGGATCAGCGTAAGGATGCGTTGAGCCATGAGCGGTAATCAAAGTCTCCGTGAGTGACGGGTAAAACCAGAAGTTCAGGCGTTTGATACGGATGATGTGACTTCAGGCAATCGAGAAGGGCTTGCTGGTGTGTAACGGTGGTTTTTAAAATCATCTGGACTTCATATTCCTGCTCAAGTTTACCTTCCCAATAATAGAGGGAGGTAGCACCAGGCAGTAGCGTCACGCAGGCAGCCAGCTTTTCCGCCAGCACTTTGGCGGCGAGATCCTGGGCGGTTGCTTCATCCGGTGCGGTACAGAGCACCACAACGGTATCGGGGATGGAAATATCCTGACTCTTAACATCAAGCATAAACACCTCGAAAGAACAGAGTAACCAGCTAAAGAGTGGTCACTATACAACGGACGAGGGAAGGATGTTAGCTAAAGCGGGGGTGATGAAGAAGAGGAACTGCAGGGCGCGAAGGCACCCTGCAGTGAAGTCTTACAGCATGAAGCTGCCCAGCAAGAAGCCGAAGCAGACAGCCAGAACCACACCCAGAGTACCTGGGATGAAGAACGGATGGTTAAAGACGAATTTACCGATGCGGGTTGTACCGGTGTCATCCATCTGAACCGCCGCAACCAGAGTTGGGTAAGTTGGCAGAATGAACAGGCCAGAAACCGCTGCGAAAGATGCAACAGCAGTCAGAGGGGAAACGTTCAGAGCCAGAGCCATCGGCATCAGTGCTTTAGCGGTTGCAGCCTGAGAGTACAACAGCGCAGAAGCAAAGAAGAAGATGACAGCCAGCAGCCACGGATGACCCTGAATTACGCTACCTGCAGTATCTTTGATCCAGTCAATGTTGTGAGATACGAAGGTATCACCCAGCCATGCAACACCCAGGATACAAATACAGGCGCTCATACCGGCTTTGAAGGTGCTGGAGTTCAGGATGGAGTCAGTTTCAACGCGGCAGACGATCGTCGTCAGCGTCGCGACGCTCAGCATGATGATCAGGATTGCGTTGGTGGTGTTCATCAGCGGTTTAGCGACCAGGCCAAGGCTTGGGCTGTTGATGATGGCGTATACAACGACGCAAACCACGCCCAGCAGGAACAGCCAAACGGAGGTTTTCGCGCCAGCTTTGATTTCAACTTGTCTTTCACCGCGCAGTTCAACCAGGCCTTCTTCCAGACGCTTACGATAAATCGGGTCGTCAGACAGTTTGGAGTTGAACAGTGCGGTGATCAGGAAGGACATCACCAGAACGGCCAGCAGGGTGGACGGAATGACCACGGACAGCAGGTGAATATAGCTGATGCCATGACCTTCCATGACGGAAGACATGTAAACCACGGCTGCGGAGATTGGCGATGCCGTAATCGCAATCTGTGCAGAAACTACTGCGGTGGAGAGCGGACGGCAAGGCTTGATACCTTGTTCCTTCGCGACTTCAGCGATAACCGGCAGAGTTGCCAGAGAGATGTTGCCGGTACCGGCAAAGATAGTCAGGAAATAGGTCACGATGGGTGCAAGGATCGTGATGTATTTCGGGTTTTTACGCAGCAGTTTTTCAGTTTGATGAACCAGATAGTCCAGACCACCTGCAATCTGCATAGCAGAGATGGCAGCGATAACCGCCATGATAATGGAAATAACGTCGAACGGAATATTACCCGGTTTTACGCCTATAGCGGCAAGAACCAGAACACCCAGCCCACCTGCAAATCCAATACCGATACCCCCAAGTCTGGCACCTAAAAAGATTGCCAGCAAAACGATGATAAGTTCTAAAACTATCATATTAGCCTTCCTTGTTGTTTAACAAGTTGATATTAAATTGTTGTTTTTAAGTAACTTCGAGTAAGAAAAAAGGCACGTCATCATGACGTGCCTTCTCCGGTACTACCCTACACGATTACTGTTCGCTTTCATCAGTATAACGTTTTGCTTTATAAGCAGGGTGCATCAGGTTCTGTGCAGAGAAGATATCGTCCAGTTCAGACTCGGTCAACAGACCGCGTTCCAGGACAACTTCACGTACGCTCTTACCTGTTTCGGCACAAATTTTACCGACGATGTCGCCGTTGTGGTGACCGATGAACGGGTTGAGGTAAGTAACGATGCCGATGGAGTTGAATACAAACGCTTCACAGACTTCTTTGTTAGCAGTGATACCACTAACGCATTTTTCCAGCAGGTTGTAGCAAGCGTTGCTCAGAATGTGAATGGATTCAAACATTGCCTGGCCAATGACCGGCTCCATTACGTTCAACTGCAGCTGACCAGCTTCAGATGCCATGGTAACAGTGATGTCGTTACCGATGACTTTAAAGCAAACCTGGTTTACGACTTCCGGAACAACCGGGTTCACTTTTGCTGGCATGATAGAGGAACCAGCCTGCAGTTCTGGCAGGTTGATTTCATTCAGGCCGGCACGTGGGCCAGAGGAGAGCAAACGCAGGTCGTTACAGATTTTGGACATCTTAACAGCCAGACGTTTCAGCGCGCCGTGCACCATAACGTATGCGCCGCAGTCAGAAGTCGCTTCAATCAGGTCTTCAGCCGGAACACAGGCGAAGCCAGTGACTTCAGCCAGTTTCTGTACAGCCAGCGGAGAGTACTCTTTCGGCGTGTTCAGACCCGTACCGATTGCAGTTGCGCCGAGGTTAACTTCCAGCAGCAGCTCAGCGGTACGACTAATGTTTTTCACTTCTTCTTTCAACAGTATGCTGAAAGCATGGAATTCCTGACCGAGGGTCATCGGTACAGCATCCTGCAGCTGGGTACGGCCCATTTTCAGGATGTCCTGGAATTCAACAGCTTTTTGTTCGAAGCCTTCACGCAGTTGGTTCAGCGCATCGATCAGTTTGATGATGGAAGCGTATACCGCGATACGGAAGCCAGTAGGGTAAGCGTCGTTGGTAGACTGACATTTGTTAACGTGGTCGTTCGGATTCAGGTACTGATATTCACCTTTCTGGTGACCCATCAGTTCCAGACCGATATTGGCCAGCACTTCGTTGGTGTTCATGTTGACGGAGGTACCCGCACCACCCTGGTAAACGTCTACCGGGAATTGATCCATGCATTTTCCGTTATTCAGGACTTCATCACACGCCGCGATGATGGCATTTGCCACACTCTTAGGAATGGTTTGCAGCTCTTTGTTGGCCATTGCCGCTGCCTTTTTAACCATTACCATACCGCGAACAAATTCAGGAATGTCGCTGATTTTGTTGTTGCTAATGTAGAAGTTTTCAATCGCTCTCAGAGTGTGAACACCGTAGTAAGCGTCCGCTGGAACTTCCCTGGTACCCAACAAGTCTTCTTCGATACGAATGTTGTTTAACATGTGAACCTTCTTTTTCAAGCTGCCAATGATTTGACTAAACACACAGGATATATGTGATTTCGATTGTTTCTCGACCGACGATTATCCCCTGCATCGGTCTGATACCCGAGATCATATGCTGGTTAAGGATTTCTACCGTAATCTGGATCACTTAAAGCGTGGAATTTACCCCTTATTTATTATTCTGTGAAATGGATCACCCCTTTGTGATTAACCCCAAATATTAGTGTACAAGCCACTTGAAATTTTGCTAACCACCACAATATCAAATCGATGCGATTAACATAATTTTTCGAACAGAAGTTGAACAAAACGGCTGTTATTAACAGGAGATCCCTTTGCGCTGGATACCATTGCTTGCCATTTTTCTCTATGTTTACATAGAGATATCTATTTTTATTCAGGTTGCCCATGTGATGGGCGTCCTGATGACGCTGATTTTGGTTATTTTTACGTCGGTTATCGGTATGTCTCTGGTTCGTAACCAGGGGTTTAAGAACTTTTTACTGATGCAACAGAAAATGGCGGCTGGTGAAAGTCCGGCTGCAGAAATGATCAAAAGCGTATCGCTGATTATTGCCGGCCTGCTGTTGGTGCTGCCTGGTTTTTTCACCGATTTTCTCGGTCTTCTTCTTCTATTACCTCCGGTGCAAAAACATCTGACGATGAAACTGCTGCCGCATTTGCGTTTTTCGCGTATGCCGGGCGGGGGGTTTAGTGCCGGAACCGGCGGCGGTGAGACCTTTGATGGTGAATTTCAGCGCAAGGATGACGATCGTAACCGTCTTGATCATAAAGATGACGATCGCCGTGACTGACCCTGTAAGCCTGGCCAGTATGTAGGCCGGATAAGCGTTAGCGCCATCCGGCAAAAGTGTTTATATGCCGGATGATGGCGTCAACGTTGCCTTATCCGGCCTGCGGGGTAAAAACAACCACAGCCCTGCCAGCATAATCAGCGCGTACAGGCTCTTCCAGCCAACCATCGCCAGCAGCAACAGACACAGCAGACCGCCAATGACCGCCAGCGCGCGATAATGCCCTTTCAGTAATCGACATCCCGCCAGCATGCACAGCAAATAAATCATAATAAAGATGCCGTTGGCATATACGATTAACGCATCGAGATTGATTTGCAGCATATAGATGCACAAGGTGCTGACTACGCAGCAGCCCAGTACGGCATTTAGCGCATTGCGCGGAAGGTGGCGGGGAGACAGACGAGCCAGATAACTCTCCGGCTTATATTGCGCCTGCGACCAGACCAGCCGGGCAAAACTTTGAATATAAATGTTGAGGCTGGCAAAACAGGCCAGATAACCAATGATGCAGGCCACCCACAGTGCCTGTACGCCAAACAGCTGCACGACGATTTCAGGCAATGATGCCGCCGCCGCCATTTGCTCGCCGTAAGCGCCAAAATGAAGCACCACGACGGTACATGCCCAATAAACAGACCCCGCCAGCAGCAGGCCGATCATCAGCGCGCGTGGGAAGTCCCGCTCCGGATTTTTGAATTCAGACGCCAGATGGGCAAACGCTTCAAGGCCGACAAAACACCAAAACATCACCGACAACGCGGCGAACAGACCGGGAAGCTTAATATCGGTAATCGCAGGGAAGGGGATTTCGCCAGGCTTCAGATCGCCCGCCCACCAGATAGCGACAATGAGGGCAACAATCAGTCCGGCAATGACCGTTTGCAGATTCGCGCTGGAGCTTGCGCCGCGGGAGCCGATATACCAAACCAGTCCCAGCGTACCGAGCTCTGCCAGCAGCAGTTGCTCGTCATGCCAGCCAAACATCGCCTGACCGAATCCGGCGGCGATATGTAATGCCGCGGGCAAGCCGACGGGAATCACCGACAAAAACAGCCATCCGGTGACGCGCTCCAGCCGTGAACCAAAGGCCATGCCGACAAAATGCGCCACGCCGCCCGCGCTGGGAAAATGGCGACCCAGTATGGCAAAGACGATCGCCACGGGAAAAACTAAAACAATCAGCACCGGCCAGGCCCACAAACTGTTGTTGCCGGCCACGAGCGCAGCCAGCGCAGGGACGGCGAAAACGCCTGTACCTAACAATGATGTCGACAACAGGCCAACGCCCTGAGCCAGTCCCAGCTCTTGTTTCAGTCCGCTCATAAGTTGTTATCCGGTTATGCCCAATGACGGGCTACAGCGCAGATTTTTGATGGTATCACAATCGAATTTGCTTATGACGACGCGACTGAAATCGTTATGAAATGTGAGGCGCGTCGGCGTTTTGACGGGATTTTCTGCTGATAAAAAATTTTTTTCGCTTGCCCCCTTGAAGGGACAAAACCCCATCCCCATCTCTCTGGTCACTAGCCGGGAAACCGTTTACGGGCCGGCGTCACCCATAACTGATAAAGACTTTCTCAAAGGAGAGCTATCAATGAGTATTCGTCCGTTACATGATCGTGTGATCGTCAAACGTAAAGAAGTTGAATCAAAATCTGCTGGCGGCATCGTACTGACCGGTTCTGCAGCAGGTAAATCAACTCGTGGCGAAATCATCGCTGTCGGTAAGGGTCGCATCCTGGACAACGGTACCGTACAGCCGCTTGACGTGAAAGTCGGCGATATCGTTATTTTCAACGATGGCTACGGTGTTAAATCTGAGAAGATCGACAATGAAGAAGTGTTGATCATGTCTGAAAGCGACATCCTGGCAATTGTTGAAGCCTAATCCGCGAACGACACTGAACATACGAATTTAAGGGAAAGAGAAAATGGCAGCTAAAGACGTAAAATTCGGTAACGACGCTCGTGTGAAAATGCTGCGCGGCGTAAACGTACTGGCAGATGCAGTGAAAGTTACCCTCGGTCCAAAAGGCCGTAACGTAGTTCTGGATAAATCTTTCGGTGCACCGACCATCACTAAAGATGGTGTTTCCGTAGCTCGTGAAATCGAACTGGAAGACAAGTTCGAAAACATGGGTGCGCAGATGGTGAAAGAAGTTGCCTCTAAAGCGAACGACGCTGCAGGTGACGGTACCACCACTGCAACCGTACTGGCTCAGTCCATCATCACTGAAGGTCTGAAAGCCGTTGCTGCGGGCATGAACCCGATGGATCTGAAACGTGGTATCGACAAAGCTGTCGCTGCTGCTGTTGAAGAACTGAAAGCACTGTCCGTACCGTGCTCCGACTCTAAAGCGATTGCTCAGGTTGGTACCATCTCCGCTAACTCCGACGAAACCGTAGGTAAACTGATCGCTGAAGCGATGGACAAAGTCGGTAAAGAAGGCGTGATCACCGTTGAAGACGGTACCGGTCTGCAGGACGAACTGGACGTGGTTGAAGGTATGCAATTCGACCGTGGCTACCTGTCTCCTTACTTCATCAACAAGCCGGAAACTGGCGCAGTAGAACTGGAAAGCCCGTTCATTCTGCTGGCTGACAAGAAAATCTCCAACATCCGTGAAATGCTGCCGGTTCTGGAAGCTGTAGCGAAAGCAGGTAAACCGCTGCTGATCATCGCTGAAGATGTTGAAGGCGAAGCGCTGGCAACTCTGGTTGTTAACACCATGCGCGGTATCGTGAAAGTGGCTGCGGTTAAAGCACCAGGCTTCGGCGACCGTCGTAAAGCAATGCTGCAGGATATCGCTACTCTGACCGGTGGTACCGTTATCTCTGAAGAGATCGGTATGGAGCTGGAAAAAGCAACTCTGGAAGATCTGGGCCAGGCGAAACGCGTTGTTATCAACAAAGACACCACCACCATCATCGATGGCGTGGGCGACGAAGCTGCAATCCAGGGTCGCGTGACTCAGATTCGTCAGCAGATCGAAGAAGCAACTTCCGACTACGACCGTGAAAAACTGCAGGAGCGCGTAGCGAAACTGGCAGGCGGCGTGGCAGTTATCAAAGTTGGTGCTGCAACTGAAGTTGAAATGAAAGAGAAAAAAGCCCGCGTTGAAGATGCCCTGCACGCAACTCGTGCTGCGGTAGAAGAAGGCGTGGTTGCTGGTGGCGGTGTTGCGCTGATTCGCGTCGCGTCTAAAATTGCCGACCTGAAGGGTCAGAACGAAGACCAGAACGTGGGTATCAAAGTTGCGCTGCGCGCAATGGAGTCTCCGCTGCGTCAAATCGTGCTGAACTGCGGCGAAGAGCCGTCTGTAGTAGCTAACACCGTGAAAGCCGGTGACGGTAACTACGGTTACAACGCTGCAACTGAAGAATACGGCAACATGATCGACATGGGTATCCTGGATCCAACCAAAGTAACTCGTTCTGCTCTGCAGTACGCGGCTTCTGTTGCGGGTCTGATGATCACCACCGAGTGCATGGTTACCGACCTGCCGAAAGGCGATGCGCCTGACTTAGGTGCTGCTGGTGGTATGGGCGGCATGGGTGGAATGGGCGGCATGATGTAATTGCCCACACCCTGCATCCTTCAGGCTGCAGATGCGTTGGCTGCGTTTGCTAACCCCAGTCACTTACTCGAGTAAGCTCCTGGGGATTAACAAACTGGCCGCCTTCCTGCAACCAGAATGATTTGGGTGCTCATCTCCCAGAATTGAGAAACCCTCGGGCAGAAATGTCCGGGGGTTTTTCTTTTGGTCATCTTTTTAGTATATGATTCAGCTACGGACATAAGGTCCAACTAATTGATTATGGGGAATGACATGCACGTGAAATATTTAGCAGGGATCGTTGGTGCCGCGCTACTGATGGCGGGTTGTAGCTCCAGCAACGAACTGAGTTCAGCCGGACAAAGCGTACGCTTTGTCGAAGACAAGCCTGGCGCAGAGTGCCAACTGATTGGCACTGCAACTGGTAAGCAAAGCAACTGGCTTTCTGGCCAGCACGGCGAAGAGGGTGGCTCTATGCGTGGCGCAGCAAACGATCTGCGTAACCAGGCTGCTGCAATGGGCGGTAACGTGATTTATGGCGTCAGCAGCCCATCACAGGGAATGCTGTCCAGCTTTGTTCCTACCGCCAGCGAGATGATTGGACAGGTTTATAAGTGCCCTAACTGATTACACTTCATCCTTCAACCAGCCTCTTTGTTGGCTGCGCTGTGAAACCCCAGTCACATAGTTATCTATGCTCCTGGGGATTTTCTTCGCTTGCCGCCGCGATGCAGATTGAATGATTTTTTGTAATAAAGTGGCCTGGACAGGCTCATGCAATCGTAGGCCTGATAAGCGTAGCGCCATCAGGCATTCTGAGTCTTATGCGCAGACTGAATGCGTAAATGATGCAGCGCGCGCAGGCACTGATCCTGATTGAGCTTTTGCGCTTTATCACCCGTTAACGTCCTGACAAACACCTGACACGGTACACCGGCAAGTTTTTTCAGCCGTGGGCTGAAATCGAGCAGACGGCGAGTAATGGCTTCGGCCTCTTTGCTGCCGGAAGCGGCGCGAGTTTTTACTACCGAACCACAGAACTGAGCTTTTCCTTTATCATCCGTATAGCGGTAAATAATCGCCAGATAATGATTAAACAGGTTATGTTTCCATTCGGGTTGTGTATAAGAATCGTATTCCAGATTATCGTTTTGCTGGCAATCAACATCGTACAGCGGCAGGAAATCCAGCAGCGATGTGATTCGTAACGCTAATTCCTGCATGCCAGCGTTATTTATTGCATGAATAACAGCATGAGCCAATACCCGAATCTGAAGTTCATTAATCAGTAATTCACACGTTTGCCCATCATGCAGTGTCAGTGAAAATGTTAAGTTTTCCCCTTTGTCATCCACTAACATCAGCGAATTAATACGGCGATTAATATCCGCATTTTTTAACTCATTCTCTTGAATTAAGGGGATATTTTCGTACATCTTTTTGCCGGCTTTCTCGCATTCCTTCTCATATTGCGCACGCTCGTCTTCGCTAAGCTGATGTTTAGCAGAGAGCCTGCTTTCCAGGGCGATAAGCAGGTCTCTTAGCCCAAGCGGAGAAAGGAAAAATAACGACTCTTTATTTCTGGGTTCTTTTATCTTTAATGCCAAAGCAATAAATTCATTCTTTTGGCGAATAACTCCGGTATTAATGCCCTTAATACTTATAGCCATAACAGGTTCTCCCTAACCATATATTTATTAATGTTCTGGATTTGATTTTATTGATACAACTTGCGAATGAATAATCGCACAGCGCTAATTAAAATAGCACAGATTAAAAGCATGGCTCCACCTGTGTGGATTTAAATAATAAGTAATCGTGTTGAGTGTCCGGAATCGGACACTCAATAAAGGCTATTGTTGGCGTAGCTGCAGATCCAATGGCGTTTTACTTGGCTCTCCGCCAATTTCACGCGCCAGTTTGGGGACCATATAGCCGGAAACCAGCGTCAGCAGTTCGCGCATAATTTGACGCGCTTCATCGTCGCTGACCATAAAGTGGGAGGCGCCCTGCACTTTGTCCAGTACGTGCAGGTAATAGGGCATCACACCCGCATCAAACAACGCGTTGCTAAGGTGAGCCAGCGTTTGCGCGTTATCGTTCACGCCACGCAGCAAAACGCTTTGGTTGAGTAGCGTGACGCCGGCGATACGCAGTCTGACCATGGCCTGGCGAAATGTCTCATCGACCTCATTGGCGTGGTTAATGTGATTGACCAGCAGAATCTGCAAGGAGGAGTGCGCAAAGCGCTGGGCCAGTCCTTCTGTAATGCGAGCTGGGATCACAATCGGTAAACGGCTGTGGATACGCAGACGCTTAATATGCGGGATGGCTTCCAGTTGCGTGAGCAACCAGTCCAGTTCGTGGTCCTTGGCCATTAACGGATCGCCACCGGAGAAGATAATCTCATCCAGCTCAGGATGCGCGCTAATGTAGTCCAGGGCGACCTGCCAGTTGCGCTTATTGCCCTGGTTTTCGGCGTACGGGAAGTGGCGGCGGAAGCAATAGCGACAATTAACCGCGCAACCGCCTTTAACCAACAGCAGCGCACGGTTGCGATATTTATGCAGCAAACCGGGAACCACGCTGTGCTGTTCTTCCAGCGGATCGGTCGAGTAGCCGGGGGCGGAAACAAACTCTTCCTGGGAGGTAAGTACCTGACGCAAAAGCGGATCGTCAGGGTTGCCTTTTTCCATGCGCGCAATAAACGCACGCGGCACGCGCAGGGCGAAAAGCCGTCTCGCGTCGCGTCCGGCCAACAGTTTTTCATCTGCGTCTATATTCAAAAGATGCAGAAGTTCATCGGGATCGGTCACAACATCGGCAAGTTGCGATAACCAATCTTCTCTGGATGGGGTATTTAGGGTTACAATATGCGCCATTTTGTGGCTTAGCTACCAGTTAACAATTTTCAGAGGGCCTAATGGCAACGTACTATAGCAACGATTTTCGTGCTGGTCTTAAAATCATGTTGGACGGCGAACCTTATGCGGTTGAAGCCAGCGAATTCGTTAAACCAGGTAAAGGCCAGGCGTTTGCGCGCGTTAAGCTGCGCCGCCTGCTGACCGGTACTCGCGTAGAGAAAACCTTCAAGTCTACCGACTCCGCTGAAGGCGCAGACGTAGCCGACATGAACCTGACCTTCCTGTATAGCGACGGTGAGTTCTGGCACTTCATGAATAACACCACTTTCGAACAGCTGGCTGCAGACGAGAAAGCGGTAGGCGATAACGCTAAATGGCTGCTGGACCAGGCTGAATGCATCGTGACCCTGTGGAACGGTCAGCCGATCTCCGTGACTCCGCCGAACTTCGTTGAGCTGGAAGTCGTTGAAACCGACCCAGGTCTGAAAGGCGATACCGCTGGTACTGGCGGCAAACCGGCAACCCTGTCTACCGGCGCAGTCGTTAAAGTTCCGCTGTTCGTACAGATCGGCGAAGTGATCAAAGTGGATACTCGCTCCGGCGAATACGTTTCTCGCGTAAAATAAGATATCTATTTGATCTTATGGCGCAGGTTGCTGCGCCATACTTTTTCCAGGGCAGGAATGATGAAACGTCTTCTCGGTCTTGTAATGCTCATCCTATTTACCAGCACCCTGCTGACGGGTTGTAATACCGCGCGCGGTTTCGGTGAAGACATCAAACATCTTGGCAATTCAATCTCTCACGCCGCCAGCTAATCCTCTCTCATAATCTTAAAAACGCTTGTTTATCCATCACACTTGCAGATCTTGTCTATTATTAATTAGCTATACACAAACAATATTGGCTAGAAAAGGAAGACGTTATGGTTAAGAAGACAATTGCTGCGATCTTTTCTGTGTTGGTTCTTTCTTCAGTGTTGACTGCGTGCAATACAACGAAAGGTGTTGGGCAGGATATCTCTGAAGGCGGTAGCGCAATCTCTGGTGCAGCGACAAAAGCTCAGCAATAATCATGAACGGTACGACGCCTGTCGTACCGTTAATTCCCTTTTCCGGGTAGCGAGAGAAACGGTGAGAAGCGGTTCCCCAGGTGCAGTTTAATGCGGATATTCCGTTTATAGGTGTAGACCGTCTTGCCATGAATGCTCAGTGCGGCGGCGATCGCATTGTTACTGATCCCATCCATCCACATCGATAATACTTTCTCCTCCTGCGGCGTAAGCAGTGGAGTCGCATTTTCGACTATTTCTAATGGCGGGCGAAGCTGTAGCGCCTCCTGAATTGTGTGTGAGAGAGCGTTCAGCGTGGTGTGCTTGGTCAAAACCGAATGGACGACGGATTGAGGGGAAGTCGTAGAAGTGTGCTGTCTTTCTACTGATTGCAATAGAATCAGTGGGATGACGCCGCAGCTCATAAATAAGGGCTTAATTGGCGGACTGGAGTGTGTCTCGCTGATAAAACTGTATAAATCCGCGATCACCAGATGCGGTTTCCACTGCAAAATATGCTCTTTTGCTAACAGGAGATTATTGATCCCTGATACCAGAAATGAGGAGCTGAACCTGCCAGAATGATTAAGCAAGGCCTCAATCCCTGTACGGGTAAAGTGGCACCGGTCAATCACTAAAATTTTAAGCATAACCTTTTCGCATTCAGAAGAGAGGCAATCGACTTCCTGGATTCAGAAAGCCCTTCATCATAGAGAACTCCGATGAGTGCCAAATGCGGGAACTACGCCGCTAATTATGCTTAATTCTTGCTTTTAGTATGCAACGAATAAAAAGGTTGAAATTCATTTTCTCTCGGGCAAAAATGCCATTTCACACATTAGCTTTGCAGGACGACCTGCAAACGCTTCTTTCACCGGGGACGGCCCCATTGTTCTGGAGCCTGATATGTCCTGGATCGTTTTATTAATTGCAGGTCTGCTCGAAGTTGTCTGGGCGATTGGCCTGAAATATACCCACGGCTTTACGCGTTTGACGCCAAGCATTATCACCATTGCGGCGATGATCGTCAGTATCGCCATGCTCTCCTGGGCAATGCGCACGTTGCCTGTAGGAACCGCCTATGCCGTCTGGACCGGTATCGGCGCCGTCGGGGCGGCTATTACAGGAATTTTGCTGCTCGGTGAATCTGCCAGCCCGGCGCGTTTACTTAGCCTCGGGCTGATCGTTGCCGGCATTATTGGTCTGAAGCTGAGCACCCACTAAGCGCCGGGCTGTTTTACCCAAATCAGCTTATTCACTTCAAACCCTTCCCGGGTCGCGACGGCCAGCATTTGCTGTTTCATTTCGTCTGAAATAGTAGGGGTCCGTGAAAGGATCCACAGGTAATCGCGATCCGGCCCGCAAACCAACGCGTGACGATATTCCCGATCGAGGGCAATCACGTTATAGCCGCCATAGAAAGGACCAAAAAACGAGACCTTGAGCGCAGCGCGGTTTGGGTCGCCGGTGAAGTAGGCTTTACCCTCTGTTTTCTGCCACATTCCCCTGTCCGGGTTATAGCCCTTGTTAATCACGTTGATACCGCCGTCGTCGCGCAGGCTATAGGTGGCGGTCACTTTTTCCAGTCCACGTTCGAATCGATGGTCGAAACGCGCTATTTCATACCAGGTGCCCAGATAACGTTTGGCATCAAAGTTATTGACTACGGTAACGCCTTTCGGCGGTGTAGGGGAGCTGCAAGCTACAACCAGGAATGCAGCCGTAACTGCAGCAACGACGGGCAGAATGCGCATAAGATTTTCCTTGCTGGATTTTTGTTAAGTGTAGATGACAGCAGGAAAAAAAGAGAAAGAAAGGAAGCCCGATATCCCGGGCCTCCTTATTCGTTACTGCAGTTTTTCAAGAATGCGCCAGGCGGCCTCGACGCGAGCAGGGTTTGGATAGCTCTTGTTTGCCAGCATCACAATGCCAAGGTTTTTTTCTGGAACGAAAGCAACGTAGCTGCCGAATCCGCCAGTGGAGCCCGTTTTATGCACCCATGATGCTTTCACAGCAGGCGCGGGCGGGTTTACCTCAACGGCGGGAAGCGCTGCCAGCGCCACTTTGCTGTCGCTACCGTTAATTATCGAGTCGGCTTTCAGCGGCCAGTTCAGCATCTCCCAGCCCAGACCCTGGTACATATCGCCAATACGCCAGTAACGTGACTGCGCAAGCTTGATTCCCTGCTGGAGCGTTTTCTCCTGAACCTGGCTGGCATCCATGTTGGCCTGGACCCAGCGGGTCATATCGACAACGCTTGATTTTACCCCATAGGCTTCGGCATCAAGTTGGCCAGGGGATACATGCACAGGCTTTCCTTCGCGATAGCCCCATGCATAATCTTTTTGTTCGCTCTGTGGAACCGTAATCCATGTATGCGCCAGTTTTAAGGGCTGCAGGACGCGGGTGGTCATCGCCTCTTCGTAGCTCATGCCCGAAGGTTTCACCGCCAGTGCGCCAAACAGACCAATGCTGGAGTTAGCGTAAAGACGTTTAGCGCCCGGTGCCCATTGTGGCTGCCAGTTTTGATAAAAACGCAGTAAGGCGGCTTTATCCGTGACGTCGTCGGGAACCTGAAGCGGCAGGCCGCCTGCCGTGTAGGTCGCTAAGTGCAGCAGGCTGATACCCTGCCACTGCTTACCCGTCAGCTCAGGCCAGTATTGCGTGACCGGATCGCTGAGCTTGATTTCGCCGCGAGCGATAGCATCGCCGCCCAGCACGCCGTTGAACGTTTTACTGACCGAGCCGAGTTCAAACAGCGTTTGCTGAGTGACTGGACGGTTATTGGCGATATCAGCTTTACCCCAGGTAAAGTAATAAGGTTTTCCCTGGTAGATAATCGCAACGGCCATACCCGGAATAGCCTGCTCCTGCATCAGTGGTGTGATGGTGCGGTTAACAATATCGGCAATTTGTTGTTCTGTTTTTGCGGCGGCAAAGGTGGAAAAAGAGGCTGTCAGCAACAGTGCGCAGCATATCGATTTTTTCATCATGAAATTATTTCCGTCATTAAATGCGTAAGGGTGTCCGGGCCCGTCAGACGCAATCAGTGTGTTTGATTTGCATCGTGTTGACAAACGGTTAAATTTAGCAGCAGGTATAAGTTTTTCTAACAGGCCAGATAATGACGCGTAGCTATATCCCCCTAAACTCGCTGCGGGCTTTTGAAGCAGCGGCCAGACATCTTAGTTTTACCCGCGCTGCGATTGAGCTCAATGTGACGCATTCTGCCATCAGCCAGCATGTAAAAGCGCTGGAGCAACAGCTGAATTGTCAGCTTTTTGTGCGTGGCTCTCGAGGATTAATGCTGACGACTGAAGGAGAGAGTCTGTTACCTGTACTTAATGACTCTTTCGATCGTATGGCCGGGATGCTGGATCGTTTTGCCACAAAACAGACTCAGGAAAAACTTAAAATTGGCGTAGTGGGGACTTTTGCGGTCGGCTGTCTTTTCCCGCTGCTGAGCGATTTTAAGCGCAACTGCCCGCATATTGATTTACATATTTCCACCCACAATAATCGTGTGGATCCCGCCGCCGAAGGGCTGGATTATACCATTCGCTACGGAGGGGGAGCCTGGCACGATACCGACGCGCAATATTTGTGTAGCGCGCCGATGTCTCCGCTGTGTTCGCCAACGTTGGCCTCGCAGATTAAAGCGCCAGCGGACATCCTGAAATTTCCGTTATTGCGATCGTATCGACGTGATGAATGGACGCTTTGGATGCAGGCCGCCGGAGAAGCGCCTCCGTCACCGACGCACAACGTGGTGGTGTTTGACTCGTCCGTCACCATGCTGGAAGCCGCGCAGGCGGGGATCGGTGTGGCAATTGCACCGGTCAGAATGTTCAGGCACTTGCTTGGCAGTGAACGTATCGTTCAGCCGTTTTTAACGCAGATTGATCTGGGGAGCTACTGGATGACGCGTTTGCAATCTCGTCCGGAGACACCCGCGATGCGCGAATTTTCCCGTTGGTTAACCGGGGTGCTGCACCAATAAAAAGGCCCGCCAATGGCGGGCCTGATAATTACGCATGCGATTAGATGGTCAGAATACCAATAGCCGTTACAACGGTCAGGATAGCTGCCAGTCCGTAGAATACCCATTTGCCAGCAGGCACGTGGATTTTCAGGTCATGCATCGCGTGGTGCATACGGTGTAAACCGCACCACAGCGGCAGAACGATCATCAGGAACAGAAACGCACGTCCGATGAAGCTCTGCGCGAATGCCAGTACGCGTTCATAGCTGAAAGCATCAGGAACAAAGCTCAGCGGCAGCATAATGCCTACCAGCAGGATCATCACCGGCGCAATGATAGCGCTCCACATACCGCCTGCACCAAACAGGCCCCAGAATACGGGTTCGTCAGAGCGTTTTGGATTTGGATTAATCATTCCGGACTCCTTACCAGAACAGGGCAACAAACAGTATTACTACTGTCGCAACCACAGTGACTGCCCAGAGACCTTTGATGATCGGCTCTGGCCCCATTTTTTCGTCTTTTACGATGATGTTGGCCGCTTTTGGCGCCAGCTCAAACCAGGTTTTGGTATGCAGCAGCGCTGCAGCCAGGGCGATAATATTAAGGATTACCACCACCGGGTTTTGCAAAAAGGCGACAAAGCCCATCCAGGACTCTGCACCATGCTTGAGTGCAAACAGGCCGATAATCAGTTCAATGCTGAACCAGACTGCCGGAACTGCCGTGCCTTCACGCAGCATGTAAAAACGATAAAATGGCAGCTTTTTCCACCAGGTGGACGTCATTGGCCGCACATAGGCTTTGCGTTTAGTCGTCATCGTGCACTCCTTAGCGTGGTTTCAGGGTAGCGATAAGAAAGTCTTTTGAACTTTCAACTTTACCCTGCTGAATGGCCGCAGCCGGATCGACGTGTTTCGGGCAGACTTCGGAGCAGTAGCCCACGAAAGTACAGGTCCAGACGCCGTTCGGGCTGTTCAACTGAGCCATACGCTCCTTCTTACCGTGGTCGCGGCTATCTTCGTTGTAGCGATGCGCCAGCGTAATCGCAGCCGGTCCAATGAACTCTGGGTTCAGGCCGAACTGCGGGCACGCGGCATAGCACAGACCACAGTTGATGCAACCGGAGAACTGATGATACTTCGCCATCTGCGCCGGAGTTTGGGTGTTTGGACCCTGATCCGGTGTACGCGGGTTACCGATGATGTACGGTTTGATCGCTTCCAGGCTTTCGATAAAGTGCGTCATGTCGACGACCAGATCGCGCTCAATCGGGAAGTTGCCCAGCGCTTCAACCTTCATGCCGTTGGTGTAATCACGCAGGAAGGTTTTGCACGCCAGTTTCGGTACATTGTTGACCATCATGCCGCAGGAGCCACAGATTGCCATACGGCAGGACCAGCGGTAGCTCAGATCCGGTGCCAGGTTATCCTTGATGTAGCCCAGCGCATCCAGCAGCGACGTGGTTTCATCATAAGGAACTTCGTAGAAAGCACTGTGCGGCGCGGTATCGGTTTCCGGGTTATAGCGCACCACCTCAACTTTCAGGTTTTTCATCTCAGCCATTCGCCTTCTCCTTCTTATCGGCTGCTTCCGCTTCGCCACCGTAAACACGTTTAGCCGGTGGCAGAGTGGTGATTTTCACGTCGCTGTATTCCAGACGAGTCGTGCCGTCAGCATCGCGGAAGGCGAGGGTGTGTTTGAGGAAGTTCACATCGTCACGCTCGGTGCAGCCTTCATCCAGACGCTGGTGCGCGCCGCGGGATTCTTTACGCGCCAGAGCAGAGTGAGCCATACATTCTGCAACGTTCAGACCGTGACCCAGTTCGATGGTGTACAGCAGGTCGGTGTTGAAGACGCTGGAGGTATCAGTGATACGTACGCGCTTGAAGCGTTCCTGCAGTTCCGCCAGCTTATCAACGGTTTTCAGCATGAGTTCCGGCGTACGGTAGATACCGCAACCTTCTTCCATGGACAGGCCCATTTCGTCACGGATCTTAGACCAGTTTTCGTTACCTTCCTGGTTAACCAGATCTTTCAGACGTTTTTCAACGCCAGCAACCTGCGCATCGAGCGCGGCGCTGTTTGCTGCGCCAGCCGTTGCAGCGCGTTCTGCAGCCTGTTCACCGGCCATACGACCGAAGACCACCAGTTCTGCCAGGGAGTTAGAACCCAGACGGTTAGCGCCATGCAGACCAACAGAGGAACATTCGCCGACAGCGAACAGACCTTTAATGCGGGTTTCACAGTGCTGATCGGTTTCGATACCGCCCATGGTGTAGTGCGCGGTCGGACGTACCGGGATCGGTTCTTTAACCGGATCGACACCCACATAGGCTTTCGCCAGTTCGCAGATGAACGGTAAACGTTCGAGCAGTTTTTTCTCGCCGAGATGACGCAGGTCGAGGTAAACCACATCGCCACGCGGAGTGGAAATGGTGTTGCCTTTGCGCCATTCGTGCCAGAAAGCCTGAGATACTTTGTCGCGCGGACCGAGTTCCATGTATTTGTTTTTCGGCTCGCCCAGCGGAGTTTCCGGACCCATGCCGTAGTCTTGCAGATAACGGTAGCCGTTTTTGTTGACCAGGATACCGCCTTCACCACGGCAGCCTTCCGTCATCAGGATACCGGAGCCTGGCAGACCCGTCGGGTGATACTGAACGAATTCCATATCACGCAGCGGAACGCCGTGGCTCAGCGCCATGCCCATACCGTCGCCGGTTACGATGCCGCCGTTGGTGTTGTAACGGTAAACACGACCTGCGCCGCCCGTTGCCATCACGACTGCGTTAGCACGGATTTGCACCAGCGTGCCTTCCATCATGTTCATGGCAACCAGGCCGCGAGCATGACCATCGTCAACCAGGATATCCAGAACGAAGTGTTCGTCAAAACGCTGAATCTGCGGGAACTGCAAAGATGTCTGGAACAGCGTATGCAGCATGTGGAAGCCGGTTTTATCCGCGGCAAACCAGGTGCGCTCGATTTTCATACCGCCGAAGCGACGTACGTTGACGCTACCGTCTTCACGACGGCTCCATGGGCAGCCCCATTGTTCCAGTTGCGTCATTTCAGTTGGGCAGTGGTGGACAAAGTAATCCACGACATCCTGCTCACACAGCCAGTCTCCGCCTGCTACCGTATCGTGAAAATGGTAGTCAAAGCTGTCATGATCCTGCGCGACAGCAGCAGAGCCGCCTTCGGCAGCAACGGTATGGCTGCGCATTGGGTACACTTTTGAGATCAGTGCGATTTTAGCGTTGGGATTTGCTTGTGCGGCAGCAATTGCAGCACGTAATCCCGCGCCACCGGCGCCTATAATGGCAAGATCGGCTTGAAAGGTTTGCACGACATTCCTCCAGATTGTTGTTATTTCATTCCTGCCTGAAATCAGATGCTTCATCGGCTTCAAACAGGTTATGAACGCGTTTCCACTGCTCCTTTATAGGTACAATAGTATAGTCTTAGGGATGTGCGGGAAATTTGACGTGTTCGATTTTTTTAGCGTATCTAAGGGGGGAATTATCATTGAATTTGATTAATTTAATTACTAAACCACCCCCTGTCGCTTTTTTTATCCTATTGCCAGCGCTGATTACTGGTGCGCGAAATTTGTCTCGTTAACGCGATACGAGTAGACTTCGTGCCCTTGTCTTAAATCGGAGAAACAAACATGAGCGAAACGGCAACCTGGCAGCCGAGCGCGTCCATCCCCAATCTGTTAAAACGTGCTGCAATTATAGCGGAGATTCGCCGCTTTTTTGCCGATCGTGGCGTGCTTGAGGTTGAGACTCCTTGTATGAGTCAGGCAACGGTAACGGACATTCATCTGTTCCCGTTCGAAACGCGTTTCGTCGGCCCTGGACATTCCCAGGGAATGAATCTCTATTTAATGACCAGCCCGGAATACCATATGAAGCGCTTGCTGGTGGCAGGGTGCGGCCCGGTGTATCAACTGTGCCGCAGCTTCCGTAATGAAGAGATGGGGCGCCATCATAACCCTGAATTCACCATGCTTGAGTGGTATCGTCCGCACTACGATATGTATCGGCTGATGAATGAGGTGGACGATTTACTCCAGCAGGTGCTGGACTGTTCGCCTGCGGAAAGCCTCTCTTACCAGCAAGCCTTCCAGCGTCATCTGGAGATAGACCCGCTGTCTGCGGATAAAACCCAACTGCGGGAAGTGGCGGCGAAGCTGGATCTCAGTAATATCGCAGATACCGAAGAAGACCGGGACACCTTGCTGCAGCTGCTGTTTACGATGGGCGTTGAGCCGCATATTGGTAAAGACAAACCGACGTTTGTGTATCATTTCCCGGCCAGCCAGGCATCACTGGCACAAATCAGCACCGAAGATCATCGCGTGGCTGAACGTTTCGAGGTTTACTACAAAGGTATTGAGCTGGCGAATGGTTTCCATGAACTGACCGACGCGCGCGAACAGCAGCAACGGTTTGAACAGGATAACCGCAAACGTGCCGCTCGTGGCTTGCCGCAGCAGCCTATTGATACCAATCTGCTTGAAGCGTTAAAAGTGGGCATGCCGGATTGCTCTGGCGTGGCGCTTGGCGTTGACCGTCTGGTGATGCTGGCGCTGGACGCAGAGAGCCTGGCTGAGGTTATCGCATTCACCGTCGATCGCGCATAACTTACGCTTCTGTAATACAAAGTGGCGGTAAAATAGCCACTTTGTAGCATATTTTTTCATTTTCCCTCTAATAGCCACAATTTACTCCTGGATATTTGGTATCGTTCAGGTATCAATTCTGTGTTGATTTTTCTATCGCTGAACTCTGTAAAGAGAGCAGTGCCAATCGGTGAGCGGCGTTTGTTAAACGCTTGCCAGAGTAAGGGATGGTTTGATGACCCAAACAATAAAAAAGATGAGCCTGATTGGTCTCATCCTCATGATATTTACGTCTGTTTTCGGTTTTGCTAATAGCCCCTCCGCGTTCTATTTAATGGGGTATAGCGCGATTCCGTGGTATATATTTTCTGCATTATTATTCTTTATCCCATTTGCTTTAATGATGGCGGAAATGGGATCGGCTTATCGCAAAGAAGAGGGCGGAATCTATTCGTGGATGAATAATAGCGTTGGGCCACGCTATGCATTTATCGGCACGTTTATGTGGTTTTCTTCCTATGTGATATGGATGGTAAGCACCGCGGCGAAAGTCTGGGTACCTTTTTCAACCTTCTTATTTGGCGCAGACATGACGCAACACTGGCGTATCGCGGGGCTTGAGCCTACGCAGGTCGTGGGGCTGCTTGCCGTCGGCTGGATGATTCTGGTGACCTGCGTGGCATCTCGGGGAATTAATAAGATTGCTCGCATTACGGCTGTAGGCGGAATTGCCGTAATGTGTCTTAATTTAGTTCTGTTGTTAGTTAGTGTCGCCATTTTGTTATTAACTGGTGGCCACTTTGCACAGGATATTAATTTTATCTCTTCGCCTAACCCAGGATATCAGTCCGGGCTGGCAATGTTGTCATTTGTTGTGTTTGCCATTTTTGCTTACGGCGGAATAGAAGCCGTGGGTGGATTAGTTGATAAAACTGAAAAGCCAGAAAAGAACTTTGCGAAAGGAATTGTCTTTGCCGCTATTGTCATTTCTGTCGGTTATTCACTGGCTATATTTTTATGGGGCGTTAGCACCAACTGGCAGCAGGTATTAAGCAATAGCTCGGTTAACCTCGGGAATATTACCTATATCCTGATGAAAAGCCTCGGGATGACGTTAGGTAACGCGCTGCATCTTTCCCCTGAAACTGCGATGGCGATGGGCGTGTGGTTCGCGCGTATCACCGGGCTTTCTATGTTCCTCGCCTATACCGGCGCTTTTTTCACGCTCAGCTACTCGCCGTTGAAAGCGATTATTCAGGGAACGCCAAAGGCGCTGTGGCCCGCGCCGATGACCAAACTGAATGCGGTGGGGATGCCGACGACGGCAATGTGGTTGCAGTGCCTGCTGGTGAGCCTGTTTATTCTGCTGGTTTCGTTTGGCGGCGATACGGCTTCAGCGTTCTATAACAAACTGACCCTGATGGCGAACGTCTCGATGACGCTGCCGTATCTGTTCCTCGCGCTGGCGTTTCCGTTCTTTAAAGCCCGTGTGGGTTTGGAAAGACCGTTTGTGGTCTTTAAAACCCGGGCAGCGACGTTACTGGCAACCGGCGTGGTCGTACTGGTGGTGACGTTTGCCAACGTGTTCACCATCATCCAGCCGGTGATTGAAGCTGGGGACTGGAACAGCGCATTGTGGATGACCGGCGGCCCGATCTTCTTCTCGCTGCTGGCGATGGCGATTTATCAGAGCTACAGCCGCCGCACGGCCAACAATCCTGAGTGGGCGGTGGAATAAACGACCTGCCTAATCCGGCCGACAAAGAGGCATCTTCGTAGGCCGGATAAGACCCAACGGGTCGCCATCTGGCATTTCTTGCCAGGATCATGCGCTACAAACTACCCGCCGGGCGACTGCCTCTGCCCGCAGAACTTAACGTTCTCCCTGTTTGCTTACCGCCGAGGCTCTCCAGACGCATCTGGAACGGTGGGAACGGCATATCAATACCGTGCTCGCGGAAACCAGCCAGAATCAGTTGGTGGATCTCGTGGCGCAGCGGCATGCGATGCCCCATTTCAGCGGCATAAATACGCAGTTCGAAGATTTGAATCCCTTGCTGCAGGTCAACCAGGAAGACTTCTGGCGCCGGGTTATCGATAACCAGCGAGCAACGGTGTGCAGCAGTCAGCAAGATCTGCGTAACCTCCTCGCTGTTAGCCTCCGATGGCGCCGGGATGGTTAATACCACACGGGTGACCGAATCGGACAGCGACCAGTTGATGAACTGCTCGGTGATAAAGGCCTTATTGGGCACGATGATCTCTTTGCGGTCCCAGTCGCTGATGGTAGTGGCGCGGGTATTAATTTTCGTCACGCTACCGGTAAGATCGCGAATCGTCACCGTGTCGCCAATGCGGATTGGTTTTTCAAACAGGATAATCAGGCCGGAAATAAAGTTGGCGAAGATCTCCTGCAAACCAAAGCCCAGACCAACACCGAGAGCCGCCACCAGCCATTGCAGTTTGGACCATTCAATACCGATCATCGAGAAGCCAACCAGACCGCCAATCAGCATCAGCAGATACTTTGTGATGGTGGTGATGGCGTAACCGGTGCCGGGGGTTAAATCCAGATGTTGCAGCAGCGCCAGCTCCAGCAGTGCGGGCAGGTTGCGCACTAGCTGGGTGGTGATAATAAATACCAGTATTGCGATGAGCACCGCACCCAGCGTTATCGGCTCCAGGCTTTCCACACCCTGCACCGTGGAGGTGACATCCCACAACGAAATGTTTTCCAGAAAGCCGAAAGCGGAATGAATTTCTGACCACAGCACAATGACCGAGAGCAGGGCGATAAGCATCAGGATAGAGCGCACCAGGCGCAACGATTGCGCGCTGATCGCATCCAAATCCACTTCGCTTTCATCAACATCAATCGCGCCTTCAAGGCTGGTGGAATGCGGTGGTTCTTCCTCACCCCGCGCGCGCTGCGCCAGCATTTCGGCGCGTCGATGCTTAGCGCGGTCAAACGCCAGGCGGCGGCGCTGAATGAGCATCCAGCGGCGAATGACGTGATACACCACCAGTAATAAGAACCAAATCGCCACGGACGTTTCCAGACGCGCCAGCAAAGCTTGTGACGTGGCAAGATAACCCACAGCTGCGGCGAGAATAGCAATCAGCGGCGCGCCCATCAGCATATTCCACAGCATGCTATTGACCATATTATCGCTGTTGCCCTCTTTATCGAGGTATAGCGGTATCCCGGCGCGTTTCAGGCTCAGGGTCACGACCGCCAACGCACCGCAAATCAGAATAAAGCACAGACGTCCCAATGAGGCGGAGAATTCCCGGTCATTGAGGTTATCAAACATAATCACCGCCATGATCAACGGGACAATCAGCCCGATGCTCATCAGGTAGTAGTGCATGGCTTTCGCGACGCGGTTCCGCGGCCAGCCGAAATGGGCAATGAACAAACCGTTGGGGCGCGCAAAGGTGGCGCAAATCATTACCGCCCACAGCATGGGCACCGTGGCGGTTACGCCATCGCCGATAGCAACAGCCAACGGATAAGGCCAGGCTTCCTGCAGTCCGTAACCGAGCGTTGCCCACAGTACCGGCAACGGCGAGGCGACGAGTATCGACCAGAACACTGTGCGTATTGTCAGCCAGAAATGGTCCTGGGTGACTTTCCCGACCCGCGCTGATGAGCGCTCCAGAAAACGGGTAAAGTGCTTGCGAGAGTAGAGGCTAAATCCAACCAGCACCAGCGCACCGAATAGAGGTAGCAGCGTTTCCTTGCTGGTCAGCATCATGATGCTGGCTTTACCTAACTGATTAAACGTATCTAATGAGATCAGACGCCGTAGATCCTGAACGATGTCGACAGGCCAGGAGAGCGAGATAGGGCTAACGTCTGACGTCCAGAACAGATAGCGGTGCGTTGCTTCATTGACCTCTTTTAGCGCATCTTCCAGTTGGCTGTTGGAGACTTTGAGCTTGGTCAGCTCAAGGATCAACGTATCGCCGCCCTGTAACAAAGAGTTCAGCAGTTCACGCTGGGTGCGTAGCTGGGCGTTGAGAATGCTGCTCTGTTCAGCGGTCAGCGGTTGTCCATCGGCCTGATGAATCTGACGCAGTTGCGGCTGTTTGTTGAGGAGGTCCTCATAGCGCATGCGGTGTACGCGAAGCTGCGCCATTTCGGTATCCAACTGCTGAGGCTTAGGCATTTCCGGTAAACGGGATACCTGCGCTCGTAGCGCTTCACCCAGCATATTTGAGACCCCAAGCCACTGAGACTGCTCTCGCAGCGTATTCAAGGCCTGGCGGACCTGCAGCGTTTGGCTGGCAGCCTGACGCTGCTGAGAGGCGACCAGGTCCATACGTTGCGCCTGCTGGTTCAAGGCCTGAGACAGCTCGCGGTTAACCTTGAACTGATCGACAATACCTTCCGGCAGTCCCGCGCTGTTTTCCGCCAGCAGTTCGGTGCTTTCCAGCGCTCGCTCTGCTTCACGCTGACGCTGACTGTTAAGTTGGTTGCGTAATGCCTGCAGGTAAGCGTCGAGTTGTTGACTCTGTTTTTCTGCCAGTTCGGAACGCATACGCGCCAGTTCCTGGCGGTTATTGGCGGAAAGCTGCGCCAGCTCCAGCTCATCGACCTGGGCTTTGAGTTTGGCGGATTCAGCCTGCATCGCCTGATTTTGCGCGGAGTTACCGTTGGCGGTACCAATGCGTCGCTCAAGCTCATTTAGCTGGCGGCGGGCATCGGTTTGCTGTTGAGGAAGTTGGCTTAATGAGTCGGCGATTTCCCGAGCGCGGTCCTGCTCCTGTTGGGCCTGACGACTTTTTTCCAACAGTTGGCTGCTTACCTGCAGGATCTCCTGGTTTAACGCATCGGTAGTGAGTCCGGTTGGCACATTGCGCGGTTCATCGCGCAGGTTGCTAAGCTGCGCGCGTAATGTTGCGGACAGCTTGGGGAAGTTATCAATAACCTGCTGATATTGCTGGGCACGCTCAAGAGAGCCTTTACGCTCCTCAAGGGCATTCAGCGCGGACTGGAGCGCCTCGACGGTTTCTGGCTGAGCGGGTTTTGCCGCCTTTGCCTGCTCCAGTTCCTGGGTGAGTTGTTTGGCATCGGGGGCCGTCGCAGCGTACGCCCCCAGGCTGAGGCACCAGGCCATCAGAAACGTGATAATCAGGCGCACAGCAGCGATTCCTATGTTTAACTTTCGTCTTTTTTGTCGTCAACCAGCGGGCTGGCGTCGTGTTCTGCTTCGATCTCTTCTTTCGCCAGCGGGGCCGGTTCTGCCTCTGGCGTCACGAAAGTCTCGGTTGAGATGGCCATTGGCTGACCGATTTTCGTTACTGAAAGGTCCTGCAACTGCTCAACCAGATTAACTTTGCCAGGTGCGAACAGGTTGATGACGGTTGAACCGAGCTTAAAGCGGCCCATTTCCTGACCTTTCAACAGTGCCACCGACCCTTCGCTTTCGCCTTCCGGCCAGGTCCAGCGTTTGATGACGCCTTCACGCGGTGGGGTAATGGTGCCAGCCCATGCGGTTTCAATACTGCCGACGATGGTCGCACCGACCAGAATCTGCACCATCGGGCCAAATTCGGTATCAAACAGGCAGATTACGCGTTCGTTGCGTGCAAACAGGTTCGGAACGTTTTGCGCAGTCAGGATGTTTACAGAGAAGAGATCGCCTGGCACGTACATCATTTCACGCAGGATACCGTTACACGGCATATGTACACGGTGGTAATCGCGTGGAGACAAGTAAGTGGTTACAAACGTACCGTTGCGGAATTTGTCCGCCATCTGGTAGTTGCCAGCCAGCAGGGCTTCAAGGGTATAGCTGTGCCCTTTAGCCTGCAGAAGCTTGTCTTCTTCGATGTTGCCTAACTGGTTAATCACGCCGTCAGCGGGCATGACCAGTACGTTTGGATCGGTGTTAATCGGGCGAACGTCGTCGCGCAGCGGGCGAACAAAGAAGTCGTTAAAGGTGCGATAGCTGGCGGTGTCCGGCTTTTGCGCCTCTTTCATATCGACCTTGTAGTATTTCACGAACAGATCGATAACCAGTTTAGTCAGCCATCCCGCTCGTTTGCTCGCACCCCAACCCGCCAGGCGAGTGAGCCATAGTTTCGGCAGAATGTATTGTAGCGAAAGCTTAAATGAGTTTAACAAGGTAGCCTCCAGGCCATAATTTGTTCCCGATCCGGCATACGGGCCGGATCCTGAAAAAAGGGGGACGATTCTAGCGATGCTTAGCTTAGTTGTCAGTTGTCTGTATCAGAAAAGTTTTTACGCGTTTTTACCTGCGCCATGCTTTCCAGGATGCGGTGATAATTTTCAAACCGGGTTTCGGCAATGGTCCCTTTTTCTACCGCCTCACGGATAGCGCAGCCTGGATCGGTATCATGCTTGCAGTCGCGGTATTTGCAATGGCCCAGGTAGTCATGGAATTCGACAAAGCCATGCGTGATTTGTTCCGGTTCCAGATGCCACAGCCCGAACTCACGTACGCCAGGGGAGTCGATAACGTCGCCGCCGTGCGGGAAGTGATACAGGCGAGAGGCCGTGGTGGTGTGCTGTCCAAGGCCGGAGTTGTCGGAGACATCGTTGGTCAGGATCTCTTCCTGCAGGCCGAGAAGATTATTGAGCAGGCTCGATTTACCCACGCCCGACTGACCAGCAAAAATGCTGATACGATCGGTTAATGCTTCTTCAAGCGGCTTCAGGCCGTCTTTAGTGCGGCTTGATACCATCAACACGCGATAGCCAATGTTGCGATAGATATCCATCTGTTCGTTAACGAAAGCCATGCCTTCGTCATCCAGCAGATCGATTTTATTCAGTACGATAATCGGTTCGACGTGTAGCGTTTCGCAGGCTACCAGATACCGGTCGATAATATTGAGTGACAGCTCGGGTAAGATGGCTGAGACAATAACGATCTGGTTGATGTTGGCGGCGATGGGTTTTACCCCGTCGTAAAAGTCGGGGCGTGTCAGAACCGAGGTACGTTCGTGTACTGCCTCAACGATGCCTTTGACATTCACGCCTTCTGCTGCCGCTTTACCCGGGCGCCAGACGACGCGATCGCCGGTAACCAGCGAGCGAATTGTTCTGCGGATGTTGCAGCGGTGAATCTCGCCGTCAGCAGATTCTACGTCGGCATGCATGCCAAAACGGCTGATAACGATGCCTTCAGCGGTTTCGCCAAACAGGTTGTCGTCGTAGTCTGGCTTCTCCGCGGACGTTTTCAGACGACGCTGGTGATTGGCGTTCACACGGCGCTGTTGGCCTTTGGAGAGTTTATTCTTACTCAATCGGACTGGCTCCTGGTCGCCCATGATGGGCAAAACATTTATGATACACACAATTTTAGATCAATGTAGTCACACTGAATGTGACGCTGAAGGGTGGAAAATAGCATGAGTGCCAATGAAAACAACCTGATTTGGATCGATCTGGAAATGACAGGTCTGGATCCCGAGCGCGATCGCATTATTGAGATCGCCACGCTGGTGACCGATGCCAACCTGAATATTCTGGCTGAAGGACCGACAATTGCGGTGCACCAGTCAGACGAACAGTTGGCATTAATGGATGACTGGAACGTACGTACGCATACCGGTAGCGGGCTGGTGGATCGCGTGAAGGCGAGCACCATGGGCGATCGTGAAGCTGAACTGGCCACGCTGGCTTTTTTGAAAGAGTGGGTTCCGGAAGGGAAATCACCCATCTGTGGCAACAGCATCGGTCAGGATCGTCGTTTCCTGTTTAAATACATGCCGGAGCTGGAGGCGTATTTCCATTATCGCTATCTTGACGTTAGTACGCTCAAAGAACTGGCGCGTCGTTGGAAGCCGGAGATCCTGGCTGGCTTCACCAAGCAGGGAACGCATCAGGCGATGGACGACATTCGTGAATCTGTTGCTGAGCTTGCTTACTATCGCGAACATTTTATTAAGCTTTGATTTTGTGGATTGCCGGGTGGCGGCTGCGCCTTACCCGGCCTACGAAAATCGTTCCTGCGAGCTTGCACTAAGTCAGGATTGTCGCTAAATTAAACGACTTGCCGATAAATTCAGCACTTAAACGAAAAAACAAGAAAATCGCTTTTAGGGGGGTTGCAGCTAAACGGATTTCTCGTATAATGCGCCTCCCGTAACGACAGAGAATTACGCGTTACGGCAGCAACAAAAGCAGTACAGATTTGCGGGAATAGCTCAGTTGGTAGAGCACGACCTTGCCAAGGTCGGGGTCGCGAGTTCGAGTCTCGTTTCCCGCTCCAAAATTTGAAAGTGCTTGTTAAGCACAGACCACCAATCGCAGGATTTCGAATTGCGACAAGGCGGCAACTGAATGAGACTCAGGAGCTTACTGAAGTAAGTGACTCAGGCGAATGAAGGCAGCCAACGCAGTAGCGGTTCGAAAGACGAAGATTATGCGGGAATAGCTCAGTTGGTAGAGCACGACCTTGCCAAGGTCGGGGTCGCGAGTTCGAGTCTCGTTTCCCGCTCCAAAATTTGAAAGTGCTTATTAAGCACAGACCACCAATCGCAGAATTTCGAATTGCGACAAGGCGGCAACTGAATGAGACCTCAGAAGCTTACTGAAGTAAGTGACTCAGGCGAATGAAGGCAGCCAACGCAGTAGCGGTTCGAAAGACGAAGATTATGCGGGAATAGCTCAGTTGGTAGAGCACGACCTTGCCAAGGTCGGGGTCGCGAGTTCGAGTCTCGTTTCCCGCTCCAAATTCTTACCTCGATAAAAAATATCCACAACGAATAATCGCGTTGGGGACGTTTTGTTTTGTCATTGACATACTCTTGTAAACAGACTTATCCACAGGTTCGGGTATTATTCCTGGAATGCAAAAAACTTCGCTGGGTGAATAGTATCATTTTAACTGCTTGAAATTATTGATTTAATTATCATTTCAAATTGTTAATGCGATCACTTGACGATTTTTTCCCTCTTGAATATCAATGTGTTTTTATTTTTATACACAAGCTGTGGATGACTTAAGCGTCGCGCGGCAGACCCTTTTCAATGACCCTGACCAAACGTTGTTTCTTCGGTAACTGCACCTCAACTACGCAGGCATTTCGCTTCTCGATTTGCTGAGCAACCGCCCAGTCTATGTGTTCGTCGAGAAGTGTGTACTCACCTCTGCGACTTTCCAGCGCGTGAATAACAGCGTCATCCCAGGGGGCATTACCCAACGCAACGGCGATATTTCGCAGCCAACGCAGGTGGCCAATACGACGAATGGCAGACCCCTCTGTGACTTTTAAAAACCACGCTTCGCTCCAGCTAAACAGCTCTATTAACTCTGGAGCATGAAGCTGCTTGCGCGGGCTGAAGTCATCCTCTGCCGTCAACTGCGAATAGCGATTCCACGGGCAAATAAGCTGGCAATCATCGCAGCCGTAAATTCGATTCCCCATCAAGGGACGAAATTCTTCCGGGATCGCACCTTCCAGTTCGATCGTGAGATAAGAGATACAGCGGCGCGCATCCACCGTGTAGGGTTCAACGATGGCCCCGGTGGGACAGATGGTCATGCAGGCGACGCATTTCCCGCATCCTTCTTCTACTGGTTGGTCGACCGGCAAGGGTAAATCGATCAGTAATTCCCCGAGGAAGAAAAATGATCCGGCTTCACGATTGAGGATAAGTGAGTGCTTACCTGTCCAGCCAAGCCCGGCTTTTTCCGCTAACGGGCGCTCAAGAATGGGCGCAGAATCGACAAAAGGTCTAAAATTCAGCGAAACGCAGTGCTGTTGAATCTTCTCCCCCAGCTTTTTTAAGCGGTTACGCAGCAGCTTGTGATAGTCGCGGCCAAGCGCATAACGGCTGACGTAACCCAGCGAAGGGTTTTTCAATGTGCTGGCAAAGGCCGCTTTGGCAGGAAGATAGTTCATACGTACGCTGATGACTCGTAGCGTACCGGGCAATAATTCGTGAGGTCGGGCGCGCATCATGCCGTGACGGGCCATCCAGTCCATCTCGCCGTGATAGTGTTTATCCAGCCAGGCCTGCAGTTTGGGTTCCGCTTCGCTGAGGTCGGTATCGGCAATACCGACCTGCTGAAAGCCAAGCTCCAGCCCCCACTGCTTAATATTTTGCGCTAACTGATTGAGATCGAGGGGCTCTGACATGACGGACCATACAATGAAGAAAAACCCCGCAAGTATACCACACTCCATCTGGCACGCCGATGACATCAGGCGGATGGAGCGAGAGGCGGCAGACAGTTTAGGGCTGACGTTGTACGAACTGATGCAACGGGCGGGAGAGGCGGCGTTTCAGGTCACCCGCGAGGCATATCCGAACGCCCGACACTGGCTGGTGTTGTGTGGTCATGGCAACAACGGCGGAGATGGATACGTAGTGGCAAGGCTTGCCAAAGCGCAGGGTCTTGATGTTACGTTACTGGCGCAGGAGAGCGATAAACCGCTCCCCGGGGAAGCGCAGCAGGCCCACGACGCCTGGCTTAACGCCGGTGGCGTCATTCATGCTGTAGATATCAACTGGCCAGATAGCGTGGACGTCATTATTGATGCGCTGTCAGGCACTGGCTTAAAACATGCGCCGCGAGAGTCCCTTTCGGCAGTGATCGAGCGTGCCAACAGCCATCCTGCTCCTGTTGTGGCGATAGACATTCCATCCGGTCTGCTGGCGCAAACAGGGGCGACGCCGGGAGCGGTCATCAACGCTGCGCACACCGTCACCTTTATTGCGCTCAAGCCAGGTCTGCTAACGGGTAAAGCGCGCGATGTCACCGGATGCCTGCATGTTAACGCACTCGGGCTGGATGACTGGCTGGCGGGGCAGAACGCGCCGCTGCAGCGTTTTGATGCTCAACAGCTTGCGCACTGGCTAACGCCGCGTCGACCCACCTCGCATAAAGGCTCCCACGGTCGGCTGGTGATTATCGGCGGTGACCACGGTACGGCAGGCGCAATACGCATGGCCGGTGAAGCGGCGCTGCGTGCAGGAGCCGGGCTGGTCAAAGTGCTGACCCGCAGTGAAAACATTGCGCCTATTCTGACTGCCAGGCCGGAACTGATGGTTGATGCGCTGACGCCGCAGACGCTGGAAGAGAGCCTGGCATGGGCGGATGTTGTGGTGATAGGGCCTGGGCTTGGTCAGCAGGAGTGGGGTAAAAAAGCGCTGCAAAAGGTCGAGAATTTTCGCAAACCGATGCTCTGGGATGCGGATGCGCTGAACCTGCTGGCAATCAATCCCGATAAACGTCACAATCGCGTGATCACGCCGCATCCGGGTGAAGCCGCGCGACTGCTGGGCTGTTCCATTGCAGAAATTGAAGACGATCGCTTACTTTGTGCACAACGTCTGGTAAAACGGTACGGAGGCGTCGTGGTGCTGAAAGGCGCGGGTACGGTTGTTGCCGCTGAACAGGCTGAGTTGGGTATTATTGATACCGGCAATGCAGGAATGGCCAGCGGCGGAATGGGTGATGTGCTTTCCGGTATTATTGGCGCATTGCTCGGACAGAAGCTTACCCCGTATGATGCAGCATGTGCGGGATGTGTTGCGCACGGTGCGGCGGCGGATGTACTGGCGGCGCGTTTTGGTACGCGCGGCATGCTGGCGACAGATCTCTTTACCACGCTACAGCGTATTGTTAACCCTGATGTGATTGACGTTTATCATGATGAATCGAGTAATTCCACTACCTGATGAGCAGGCGACTTTAGACCTGGGACTGCGGGTAGCTAAAGCCTGTGATGGCGCGACGGTAATTTATTTGTACGGCGACCTGGGGGCGGGTAAAACCACTTTCAGCCGGGGATTCCTGCAAGCGTTAGGTCATAAAGGTAATGTAAAAAGCCCCACCTACACGCTGGTTGAACCCTATTCGCTCGATAACTTGATGGTATATCACTTCGATCTGTACCGACTTGCGGACCCGGAGGAGCTGGAGTTTATGGGGATCCGCGATTATTTTGCCAATGATGCCATCTGCCTGGTGGAATGGCCGCAACAAGGTAAAGGTGTACTGCCAGACCCGGACGTCGAAATACACATTGAATACCAGGCGCAAGGTCGAGAGGCGCGCGTAAGTGCAGTCTCCTCATCGGGTGATTTATTGCTGGCGCGTTTAGCCGATTAACCTTAAGGGTGGCGGGATGATTTATCGCATCAGAAACTGGCTGATGGCAACCCTGGTCCTGCTGTGCGCGCAGGCAGGGGCTGCCAGCCTCTCCGATCTTCAGGTATCTAATGGCGATCAACAGGCGCGGATTACGCTGAGCTTTATTGGCGATCCTGAATACGCCGTTTCGCAGGACGGGAAACGAACCGTCGCGCTGGATATTAAACAAACCGGTGTGATTCAGGGATTACCGCTGCTGTTTAGCGGCAATAATCTGGTGAAATCTATCCGTTCCGGCACGCCAAAGGATGCGCAGTCTCTGCGCCTGGTGGTGGATTTAACCGAGAATGGCAAAGCCGATGCCGTAAAACGCCAGAACGGCGGCAATTATACCGTCGTGTTTACCATCAAGGCTGATGCGCCACCGCCGCCGCCTCCACCGCCAGTGGTTGCGAAGCGTGTTGAGGCGCCCGTTATCGCCACGCGTCCTGCCGAGCCTGCGCGTAACCCGTTTAAAGCGGAAAACGATCGCACTACCGTGGTGACCAACAGTAATACCTCCACACGACCTGCGGCGCGCGCCAGCACAGGTAGCGGCGAAAAAGTGGTTATCGCTATTGATGCCGGTCACGGTGGACAGGATCCTGGCGCTATTGGTCCTGGCGGCACGCGTGAGAAAAACGTCACGATTGCCGTGGCGCGCAAACTGCGCAGTTTGCTCAATGATGATCCGATGTTTAAAGGCGTACTCACCCGTGATGGTGATTACTTTATCTCGGTGATGGGGCGTTCAGACGTCGCGCGTAAACAAAACGCTAATTTCCTGGTCTCTATTCATGCGGATGCCGCGCCAAACCGGGATGCCACAGGCGCTTCCGTCTGGGTATTGTCAAACCGTCGGGCAAACAGTGAGATGGCCGGCTGGCTGGAACAGCACGAGAAGCAATCGGAGCTGTTGGGCGGGGCGGGCGATGTGCTGGCAAACAGCCAGTCCGATCCTTATCTCAGCCAGGCCGTTCTGGATCTGCAGTTCGGTCATTCGCAACGCGTCGGGTATGATGTGGCGACCAGCATGATCGGCCAGTTAGAACGTATTGGCTCGATGCATAAGCGTCGCCCGGAACACGCCAGCCTTGGGGTATTACGTTCGCCTGATATCCCGTCAGTACTGGTCGAAACCGGTTTTATCAGTAACAACAGCGAAGAGCGTCTGTTGGCGAGTGATGACTACCAGCAGCAACTGGCCGAGGCAATTTACAAAGGATTGCGTAACTATTTCCAGGCGCACCCGATGCAAAGCGGGCCGCAGGGCGCACCGGCGCAAACCGCCAGTGCGGTATCACCTGGTAACACGTTAACAAATTAAGGATTAGCCATGCCGATTCAGGTTCTACCGCCACAGTTGGCGAACCAGATTGCCGCAGGCGAGGTGGTAGAACGGCCTGCGTCAGTGGTGAAAGAGCTGGTGGAAAACAGTATCGATGCCGGTGCGACGCGCATTGATATTGATATTGAGCGCGGTGGCGCGAAGCTTATCCGTATTCGTGACAACGGTAGCGGGATTAAAAAAGACGAGCTGGCGCTGGCTCTGGCGCGTCATGCCACCAGTAAAATTTCTTCGCTTGACGATCTTGAGGCGATCGTAAGCCTCGGGTTTCGCGGCGAAGCGCTGGCCAGTATCAGCTCCGTTTCTCGTTTAACCCTGACGTCGCGGACGCAAGAACAACCCGAAGCCTGGCAAGCCTATGCCGAAGGGCGCGACATGGATGTGACGGTCAAACCTGCCGCGCATCCGGTGGGAACCACGCTGGAGGTGTTAGATCTGTTCTACAACACCCCGGCACGGCGCAAGTTTATGCGCACCGAGAAAACCGAATTTAATCATATCGATGAGATTATCCGCCGCATCGCGCTGGCGCGTTTTGATGTGACGATTAATTTGTCCCACAACGGCAAAGCGGTGCGCCAGTATCGCGCAGTGGCTGCGGATGGGCAGAAAGAGCGCCGACTGGGCGCGATTTGCGGTACGCCGTTTCTGGAACATGCGCTGGCGATTGAATGGCAGCATGGCGATTTAACACTGCGCGGCTGGGTGGCCGATCCTAATCATACGACGGCGGCGCTGGCGGAAATCCAGTATTGCTATGTGAATGGTCGAATGATGCGCGACCGCCTGATCAACCATGCTATCCGTCAGGCCTGTGAAGATAAGCTGGGGGCCGATCAGCAGCCCGCTTTTGTGCTGTATCTGGAAATCGACCCACATCAGGTGGATGTTAACGTACATCCTGCCAAACATGAGGTCCGTTTTCATCAATCTCGCCTGGTGCACGATTTTATTTACCAGGGCGTGTTGAGCGTCCTGCAGCAGCAGCTTGAAACGCCGCTGTCGTTGGCTGACGACGACGAGCCCGCCCCAAGGCACATCCCGGAAAACCGCGTTGCTGCCGGACGTAACCATTTTGCCGATCCGGCTCCCGCGCGTGAACCTGCGACGCCGCGGTACTCAGCATCCGCTGGCGCTGGAAGCGGCAGCAGTGGTGGTCGTCAGGCGGGGGTTGGTTGGCCTCATGCCCAATCGGGATATCAAAAGCAGCAGGGTGAGATTTATCAGCAACTGCTGCAGACGCCGATTCCGCCGCGTAAAACGCCGGCCACTGAAACGCCATCGGCACCTCTGAGTGGCAACGGCCAGGGCTTTGGGCGAGTGTTAACGATTGTCGGTACGGACTGCGCGTTGCTTGAGTGCGATGGCCAGATTCGGTTGCTGGCATTACCAGTGGCGGAACGTTGGCTACGTCAGGCGCAGTTAACGCCGGGCGAGGGAGGCGTTTGCGCCCAGCCGTTGCTGATCCCTTTACGTCTAAAAGTGACCGCTGATGAAAAAGCGGCCCTGCAAAAAGGGCAGAGCCAACTGGCTGAATTGGGCATTGAATTTCAACTGGATGCGCAGCATGTGACCATCCGGGCGGTGCCTTTACCCTTACGCCAACAAAATTTACAAATCTTGATTCCTGAACTGATAGGCTACCTGGCGCAGCAGTCCGTATTCGAACCGGGCAATATTGCACAGTGGATTGCACGTAACCTGATTAGCGAGCATCCGCAGTGGAGCATGGCTCAGGCGATTACGCTGTTAGCGGATGTTGAGCGGCTCTGCCCACAACTCGTGAAGGCACCGCCGGGTGGTCTGTTACAATCTGTTGATTTACATTCGGTAATGAATGCCCTGAAACATGAGTGATACCCGTAAGGCGAGCCTGCCAAAGGCGATTTTTTTGATGGGGCCAACGGCCTCCGGTAAAACGGCTCTCGCAATTGAATTGCGTAAAGTTTTGCCCATAGAGTTGATAAGCGTTGATTCCGCCCTTATTTACAAGGGGATGGATATCGGTACTGCCAAGCCTGATGCAGATGAATTACAGGCCGCGCCGCACCGATTGCTGGATATCCGCGATCCGTCGCAAGCGTACTCCGCCGCTGATTTTCGCCGCGATGCGTTAGCCGAGATGGCCGATATCACCGCTGCGGGGCGTATCCCGCTGCTGGTGGGCGGCACAATGTTATATTTCAAAGCCTTGCTTGAAGGGCTGTCGCCGTTACCGTCGGCGGACCCGCAAGTCAGGGCCAGAATTGAGCAGCAGGCGGCAGAGCTCGGGTGGGACGCGTTACACCGACAGCTTCAGGAAATCGATCCGGTGGCTGCGGCGCGTATTCATCCAAATGATCCGCAAAGACTTTCCCGGGCACTGGAAGTTTTTTTCATTTCGGGTAAAACTTTAACGGAGCTGACGCAAACGTCAGGAGATGCTTTGCCGTATCAGGTGCATCAGTTTGCAATCGCCCCGGCGAGCCGTGAACTGCTCCATCAGCGAATTGAGCAGCGTTTTCATCAGATGTTGGCTTCAGGTTTTGAAGCAGAAGTCCGGGCGCTTTTTGCCCGTGGAGATTTGCATACGGATTTGCCTTCCATTCGTTGTGTAGGGTATCGCCAGATGTGGTCATACATTGAAGGCGAAATTTCATACGATGAAATGGTTTATAGAGGTGTTTGCGCCACGAGGCAGTTGGCGAAGCGACAGGTAACCTGGTTGCGTGGTTGGGAAGGGGTGCACTGGCTTGACAGTGAAAAGCCTGACCAGGCGCGAAACGAAGTATTACAGGTTGTTGGTGCTATCGCGAACTGAATGTGTACAATTGAAACGTATCGTGCGCAATTTTTCAGAATCGAAAGGTTCAAAGTACAAATAAGCATATAAGGAAAAGAGAGAATGGCTAAGGGGCAATCTTTACAAGATCCGTTCCTGAACGCACTGCGTCGGGAACGTGTTCCAGTTTCTATTTATTTGGTGAATGGTATTAAGCTGCAAGGTCAAATCGAGTCTTTTGATCAGTTCGTGATCCTGTTGAAAAACACGGTCAGCCAGATGGTTTATAAGCACGCGATTTCTACTGTTGTCCCGTCTCGCCCGGTTTCTCATCACAGCAATAATGCCACCGGCGGCACTGGCAGCAACTACCATCACGGTAGCAACGCGCAAGGTTCATCTGCGCAACAGGACAGCGAAGAAACCGAATAAGGTTGTTAGCTGTTTTACCCACGGGGAGCCAGCGATCCTGCGTTCCCCGTTGATATATATTAAGGGGTTGACGCTTGTTTGACCGTTATGATGCCGGTGAGCAGGCGGTACTGGTACACATCTATTTTTCGCAAGACAAAGATATGGAAGACCTCCAGGAGTTTGAATCTCTGGTTTCTTCCGCCGGTGTCGAAGCAATGCAGGTGATTACCGGGAGCCGTAAAGCACCGCACCCGAAGTATTTTGTTGGTGAAGGTAAGGCAATCGAAATTGCCGAAGCCGTAAAAGCGACTGGCGCTGCGGTGGTGATTTTTGATCATGCTCTAAGCCCCGCCCAGGAACGTAACCTGGAACAATTATGCCAGTGTCTTGTTATCGACAGGACCGGTCTTATTTTAGATATTTTTGCCCAGCGTGCGCGCACCCATGAGGGTAAATTGCAGGTTGAGCTGGCGCAGTTGCGCCATATGGCTACGCGTCTGGTCCGTGGCTGGACCCACCTTGAAAGGCAAAAGGGCGGGATTGGTTTGCGCGGTCCGGGTGAAACCCAGCTCGAAACCGACCGTCGTTTGCTGCGTAATCGCATTTTGCAAATACAGTCGCGCCTGGAAAAAGTTGAAAAGCAACGTGAGCAGGGGCGGCAGTCGCGCAAGAAAGCGGATGTCCCAACCGTATCACTGGTGGGATATACCAACGCCGGAAAATCCACCCTGTTCAACCAGATCACCGAAGCCCGGGTTTACGCAGCGGACCAGCTGTTTGCGACCCTGGATCCAACGCTGCGCCGCATAGACGTAGCGGACGTTGGTGAAACCGTGCTGGCGGATACCGTAGGGTTTATCCGCCATTTGCCGCACGACCTGGTGGCGGCATTTAAAGCCACCCTGCAGGAAACACGTCAGGCGACATTGCTGCTGCACGTTATTGATGCTGCAGATTTTCGTGTGCAGGAAAACATCGAGGCCGTCGACACGGTGCTCGAAGAGATCGATGCACACGAGATCCCGACCCTGCTGGTGATGAATAAAATCGATATGCTGGATGATTTTGAACCGCGTATTGACAGAGATGAAGAGAATAAACCCATTCGCGTTTGGGTTTCAGCGCAAACGGGTATTGGCATACCACAGCTTTTTCAGGCTTTGACAGAGCGTCTTTCCGGTGAGGTTGCGCAGCATACGTTGCGTTTGCCGCCGCAGGAAGGGCGTCTGAGAAGCCGGTTTTACCAACTTCAGGCAATAGAAAAAGAGTGGATGGAGGAAGACGGTAGCGTAGGTCTGCAAGTACGTATGCCGATCGTAGACTGGCGTCGCCTCTGTAAACAAGAACCGGCACTGGAAGACTATGTTGTCTGACCTGACGGATATGGCCTGAAGATTTTTTCGCCTCTATTCCTTGTGGTTTTGTGCGGCAGGAAGGCGGCAAGTTCTGAAATATCCCGAAGCATAGTCAACTATGTGACGGGGGTGAGGAACGTAGCCAACGCATCTGCAGCGCAAAAGACGCAGGTATAGCATCGCATAACAAATATGGAGCACAAACATGGCGTGGAATCAGCCCGGTAATAACGGACAAGACCGCGACCCGTGGGGAAGCAGCAAACCTGGCGGCAACCCTGAGGGAAATGGAAACAAAGGCGGTCGCGATCAGGGACCTCCCGATCTGGATGATATTTTCCGTAAACTGAGTAAAAAACTCGGTGGTCTGGGTGGCGGTAAAGGTACGGGTTCCGGCGGCGGTAGTTCATCGCAAGGTCCGCGTCCGCAACTGGGTGGTCGAGTCTTTACTATCGCAGCGGCAGCTATTGTCATTATCTGGGCGGCCAGCGGTTTCTACACCATTAAAGAAGCGGAACGCGGCGTGGTGACACGCTTCGGTAAATTCAGCCATTTGGTTGAACCGGGTCTGAACTGGAAACCGACCTTTATCGACGAAGTGACTCCGGTCAACGTGGAAGCCGTGCGTGAACTTGCCGCATCCGGCGTCATGCTGACCTCTGACGAAAACGTCGTGCGCGTTGAAATGAACGTGCAGTACCGCGTGACCGATCCGCAGCGTTACCTGTTTAGCGTAACCAGCGCGGATGACAGTCTGCGTCAGGCTACCGACAGCGCCCTGCGCGGGGTTATCGGTAAATACACCATGGACCGTATCCTGACCGAAGGGCGTACCGTTATTCGTAGCGATACCCAGCGTGAACTGGAAGAAACGATCCGCCCGTACAACATGGGTATCACTCTGCTGGACGTCAACTTCCAGGCAGCACGTCCGCCGGAAGAAGTAAAAGCCGCGTTTGACGATGCCATTGCCGCACGTGAAAACGAGCAGCAGTACATCCGTGAAGCAGAAGCGTACACCAACGAAGTTCAGCCGCGTGCTAACGGTCAGGCGCAGCGTATTCTGGAAGAAGCGCGCGCTTACAAAACGCAAACCATCCTGGAAGCTCAGGGTGAAGTGGCTCGCTTCGCAAAAATTCTGCCGGAATATAAAGCCGCACCGCAAATTACTCGCGAGCGTCTGTATATCGAAACCATGGAAAAAGTGCTGAGCAATACCCGCAAAGTCCTGGTTAACGATAAGGGTAGCAATCTGATGGTTCTGCCGCTGGATCAAATGCTGAAAGGCGGTAGTGCGCCAGCAGCCAAGAGCGACAGCAGTTCAAACCTGCTGCGTTTGCCGCCAGCAACGACTTCCGGCTCTGGAGCAAGCAACACTTCGTCCACCAGTCAGGGCGATATTATGGACCAACGCCGCGCGAACGCGCAGCGTAACGACTACCAGCGTCAGGGGGAATAACGATGCGTAAGTCAGTTATTGCGATTATCATCATCGTTCTGGTAGTTCTGTTCATGTCCGTCTTTGTGGTCAAAGAAGGCGAGCGTGGGATTACTCTGCGCTTTGGTAAAGTTCTGCGTGACGATGAAAACAAGCCGCTGGTCGTTTCACCAGGCCTGCACTTCAAGATTCCGTTTATTGAATCTGTGAAGATGCTGGATGCGCGTATTCAGACCATGGACAACCAGGCCGATCGCTTTGTTACCAAAGAGAAGAAAGATCTGATCGTTGACTCCTACATTAAGTGGCGCATCAGTGACTTTAGCCGTTACTACCTGGCAACGGGCGGTGGCGATGTTTCTCAGGCTGAAGTCCTGCTGAAACGTAAGTTCTCTGACCGTCTGCGTTCTGAAATTGGTCGTCTGGACGTCAAAGACATCGTTACCGACTCCCGCGGTCGTCTGACCCTGGAAGTGCGTGACGCGCTGAACTCCGGTTCTGCTGGCACGGAAGATGAAGTCGCGACACCGGCGGCAGATAGCGCGATTGCCGAAGCGGCTGAGCGTGTTCAGGCTGAAACGAACGGTAAAGTACCGGTCATCAACCCGAACAGTATGGCGGCATTGGGCATCGAAGTGGTTGACGTGCGTATTAAGCAAATCAACCTGCCTGCTGAAGTATCTGAGGCTATCTACAACCGTATGCGCGCTGAGCGTGAAGCGGTAGCGCGTCGCCATCGTTCACAAGGTCAGGAAGAAGCGGAAAAACTGCGTGCAACGGCGGACTATGAAGTGACTAAAACGCTGGCAGAATCTGAGCGTCAAGGCCGCATCATGCGCGGTGAAGGCGATGCGGAAGCGGCTAAACTGTTTGCCGATGCGTTCAGTCAGGATCCTGACTTCTACGCCTTCATCCGTAGCCTGCGTGCTTACGAGAAGAGCTTCGAAGGCAACCAGGACGTGATGGTCATGAGCCCGGACAGCGATTTCTTCCGCTACATGAAGACACCGAATACCGCAACACGCTAAGAGCAGTCCAGCGGTTTTAAAGCAGCAAAACCACCGGCATCTCCAGGGATGCGGTGGTTTTCTTTTTATTTAAGGGCGATGGATGAATTCAACAATTTTGCTGGCGCTTGCGCTGGTTTTGGTCCTTGAAGGCCTGGGGCCGATGCTTTATCCCAATGCGTGGAAGAAAATGATCTCCGCGATGGCCCAGCTTCCAGAAAATACTTTGCGTCGTTTTGGTGGAGGTCTTGTGGTTGCGGGCGTTGTGGTCTACTACATGTTGAGGAAAACGATTGGCTGATCAATAAGTAGCCTATTTTGCGGATTTTCGCATGCAAAAAGTGCTGTATATCTGAAAAAGCGGTGGTAGAATCCATTTTTAAGCAAACGGTGATTTTGAAAAATGGGTAACAACGTCGTCGTACTGGGCACCCAATGGGGTGACGAAGGTAAAGGGAAGATTGTTGATCTTCTGACTGAACGGGCTAAATATGTTGTGCGCTACCAGGGTGGACACAACGCAGGCCATACTCTCGTAATCAACGGTGAAAAAACCGTCCTCCATCTTATTCCATCAGGTATTCTTCGCGAGAATGTCATCAGCATCATCGGTAACGGTGTTGTACTGTCTCCGTCCGCGCTGATGAAAGAAATGAAAGGACTGGAAGATCGTGGTATCCCGGTTCGCGAGCGCCTGCTGTTGTCTGAAGCTTGTCCGCTGATCCTTGATTATCACGTTGCGTTAGATAACGCTCGTGAGAAAGCGCGTGGCGAGAAAGCGATCGGTACTACCGGTCGTGGTATCGGTCCGGCTTATGAAGACAAAGTAGCTCGTCGCGGTCTGCGCGTTGGCGATCTGTTTGATAAAGCAACCTTCGCTGAAAAACTGAAAGAAGTGATGGAATATCACAACTTCCAGCTGGTGAATTTCTATAAAGTTGAAGCAGTTGACTACCAGAAAGTGCTGGATGATGTAATGGCGATTGCCGACATCCTGACCGCTATGGTTGTTGATGTTTCCGATCTGCTGGACCAGGCGCGTAAGCGTGGCGATTTCGTCATGTTCGAAGGCGCGCAGGGTACCCTGCTGGATATCGACCATGGTACCTATCCGTACGTAACGTCTTCCAACACCACCGCGGGTGGCGTGGCGACCGGCTCCGGCCTGGGCCCGCGTTATGTGGACTACGTTCTGGGTATCATCAAAGCTTACTCTACTCGTGTCGGTGCGGGTCCATTCCCGACTGAGCTGTTTGATGACGTTGGCGAGTTCCTGTGCAAACAAGGTAACGAGTATGGCGCGACCACCGGTCGTCGTCGTCGTACCGGTTGGCTGGACTCCGTGGCCGTACGCCGTGCAGTACAGATTAACTCCCTGTCTGGCTTCTGCCTGACCAAACTGGACGTACTGGACGGTTTGAAAGAGGTGAAAATCTGTGTCGCTTACCGTATGCCGGATGGCCGTGAAGTAACGACTACTCCGCTGGCAGCTGACGACTGGAAAGGTATCGAGCCGATTTACGAAACCATGCCGGGCTGGTCTGAATCTACCTTCGGCGTGAAGGAGCGTAGCGGTCTGCCGCAGGCAGCACTGAACTACATCAAGCGTATTGAAGAACTGACCGGTGTGCCGATTGATATTATCTCAACTGGCCCAGACCGTACTGAAACCATGATCCTGCGCGACCCGTTCGACGCATAATTCTGGTTATAGCGTAGCGTCAAACGGCGCTGCGCTTGCACTAATTTAGGCCGGATGAGGCGTTTTGCATCAGAATCCGGCTTAAAATCACGTAAGTTCCTCGCTTTTTTCCTTCCCGAACTGAAATAAATTAGCGACCTGGCTGGTGGCTGGTTTATCATCAATGTAATTAATACCACCAGGTTTATCCGTTTTATCCCTTTTCCTGAGGTTGATGTGCAGTTAACAAGTTTCACCGATTACGGATTACGTGCGCTAATCTACATGGCGTCACTTCCCGAAGGACGTATGACCAGTATTTCTGAGGTGACAGAAGTCTACGGCGTGTCCCGTAATCATATGGTCAAAATAATCAATCAACTTAGCCGGGCGGGCTTTGTTACTGCTATTCGTGGAAAAAATGGCGGTATCCGCCTGGGTAAACCCGCTAAGGATATTGGTATTGGTGATGTGGTTCGCGAGCTGGAACCCTTATCGTTGGTCAACTGTAGCAGCGAGTTTTGCCACATTACCCCGGCCTGTCGACTCAAACAGGCGCTTTCTAAAGCAGTGCAAAGTTTTCTCACGGAACTGGACAACTACACACTTGCTGATTTGGTTGAAGAGAATCAACCGCTTTATAAATTATTGCTGGTGGAGTAATGAAGTCCAAAGTATTTCGCGTCGCATCGCGGCGGCAACTGAGCGACCCCAGGAGCTTACAAAAGTAAGTGACTGAGGGGAGCAAAGGCAGCCAACAAAGAGGCGTCGTGAAAGACGAAGGAATTCCATCAGAGATGACAATGGAGGAACCTCGATGTCACAAGATCCTTTCCAGGAACGCGAAGCTGAAAAATACGCGAACCCTATCACGAGCCGGGAATTTATCCTCGAACATTTAACTAAACGTGAAAAACCGGCCAACCGCGATGAGCTGGCCGCTGAACTCAACATTGAAGGTGAAGAACAGCAAGAAGCGCTGCGTCGCCGTCTGCGCGCGATGGAGCGTGACGGACAACTGGTCTTCACCCGTCGTCAGTGCTACGCGCTGCCGGAACGTCTCGACCTGCTGAAAGGTACCGTTATTGGCCACCGTGATGGCTACGGCTTTCTGCGCGTTGAAGGCCGCAAAGATGACCTGTACCTGTCCAGTGAGCAGATGAAAACCTGCATACATGGCGATCAGGTGCTGGCGCAGCCGTTGGGCGCGGACCGTAAAGGTCGTCGCGAAGCGCGTATTGTGCGCGTATTGGTGCCGAAAACCAGCCAGATTGTTGGTCGCTACTTCACCGACGCTGGCGTCGGGTTTGTCGTTCCTGACGACAGCCGCCTGAGTTTCGATATCCTGATCCCACCTGAAGAAGTGATGGGCGCTCGCATGGGCTTTGTGGTCGTGGTTGAGCTGACCCAGCGTCCGACTCGTCGCACCAAAGCGGTGGGTAAAATTGTTGAAGTGCTGGGCGACAACATGGGAACCAGCATGGCCGTGGATATGGCACTGCGTACCCATGAAATCCCGTATATCTGGCCTCAGGCGGTTGAAAAGCAGGTCGCCGGGCTGAAAGAAGAAGTGCCGGAAGAGGCGAAAGTCGGGCGTGTCGATCTGCGCTCCCTGCCGCTGGTTACTATCGATGGCGAAGATGCGCGTGACTTTGACGATGCGGTCTACTGCGAGAAGAAACGCGGCGGCGGCTGGCGTTTATGGGTAGCGATTGCTGACGTAAGCTATTACGTTCGTCCGCCGACTCCGCTGGATCAGGAAGCGCGCAGCCGTGGCACATCTGTTTATTTCCCGTCGCAGGTTGTTCCAATGCTGCCGGAAGTGCTGTCTAACGGATTGTGTTCGCTCAACCCGCAGGTGGACAGGTTGTGTATGGTCTGTGAAATGACCATTTCGTCGAAAGGCCGCTTAACCGGCTTTAAATTCTACGAAGCGGTAATGAGCTCCCATGCGCGTCTGACTTACACCAAAGTCTGGCATATGCTGCAAGGCGATCAGGAGCTGCGTGAACAGTACGCGCCGTTGGTTAAACACATTGAAGAGCTGCATAACCTCTACAAAGTACTGGATAAAGCCCGTGAAGAGCGCGGCGGTATCTCGTTTGAGAGTGAGGAAGCGAAGTTTATCTTCAATGCTGAACGCCGTATTGAGCGTATCGAGCAGACGCAGCGTAACGACGCGCACAAGCTGATTGAAGAGTGCATGATCATGGCGAACATCTCCGCGGCGCGATTCGTTGAGAAAGCCAAGGAGCCGGCGCTGTTCCGTATTCATGATAAGCCGACGACCGAAGCGATTAACTCGTTCCGTTCGGTGCTGGCGGAACTGGGACTGGAGCTGCCTGGCGGCAATAAACCTGAACCGCGTGATTATGCTGAACTGCTTGAGTCGATTGCTGACCGCCCTGACGCTGAAATGCTGCAGACTATGCTGCTGCGTTCAATGAAGCAGGCGATTTACGATCCGGAAAACCGCGGGCACTTTGGTCTGGCGCTGCAATCTTATGCGCACTTTACCTCACCAATCCGTCGTTATCCGGACCTCTCCTTGCACCGGGCGATTAAGTATCTGCTGGCGCAGGAGCAGGGCCATAAGGGTAACACCACGGAAACCGGTGGCTACCATTATTCGATGGAAGAGATGCTGCAACTGGGTCAGCACTGTTCGATGGCCGAGCGCCGTGCGGACGAAGCGACGCGCGACGTTTCTGACTGGCTGAAGTGCGACTTCATGCTGGATCAGGTAGGGAATGTCTTCAAAGGCGTGATCGCCAGCGTGACCGGGTTTGGCTTCTTTGTCCGTCTTGATGAGCTGTTTATCGACGGTCTGGTGCATGTCTCCTCGCTGGATAACGACTACTATCGTTTTGACCAGGTTGGGCAGCGACTGACGGGGGAATCCAGCGGTCAAATGTATCGCCTGGGCGATCGCGTGGAAGTTCGCGTGGAAGCGGTTAACATGGACGAGCGTAAAATCGACTTCAGTTTGATCTCCAGCGAACGTGCGCCGCGCAATGAAGGTAAAACCGCGCGCGAAAAAGCGAAAAAAGGCGATGCAGGTAAAAATACCGGTAAGCGTCGTCAGATGGGCAAAAAGGTGAATTTCGAGCCGGACAGCGCTTTCCGCGGCGAGAAGAAAGGCAGAGCCAAACCTCAGCCGGAGAAGAATGCGGCTGAGAAGAAAGGCGACAAAAAAGCGAAAAAGCCATCGGCTAAAACGCTTAAAATCGCTGCCGCCACCAAAGCTAAACGTGCGGCGAAAAAGAAAGTCGCACAGTAACAGCCATAAACAGTAAGTCGGGCAACTTCGCGTTGCCCGCGTTACGCATAAACTATTAACGAGTACATTCATGAGTGAAATGATTTACGGCATCCATGCGGTGCAGGCTCTGCTGGAACGTGCGCCTGAGCGCTTCCAGGACGTCTTTATTCTCAAAGGTCGTGAAGATAAACGCCTGCTGCCGCTGATCCACGCACTGGAAGCACAGGGTGTTGTCATTCAGTTGGCTAATCGCCAGTTCCTGGATGAGAAAAGCGAGGGTGCGGTACATCAGGGAATTATTGCTCGCGTGAAGCCGGGTCGTCAGTATCAGGAAAACGATCTGCCGGATCTGATTGCTACGCTCGATCAACCCTTCTTTTTGATCCTTGATGGCGTCACCGATCCACATAACCTGGGGGCGTGCCTGCGTAGCGCAGATGCTGCCGGCGTACATGCTGTTATCGTACCGAAGGATCGTTCTGCACAGTTGAATGCGACGGCGAAAAAAGTGGCCTGCGGGGCGGCAGAAAGCGTACCGCTGATCCGTGTGACCAACCTGGCGCGCACTATGCGTATGCTGCAGGAAGAGAATATTTGGATCGTCGGAACCGCAGGTGAAGCCGACCATACTCTCTACCAGAGCAAAATGACCGGGCGTCTGGCGCTGGTGATGGGCGCGGAGGGGGAAGGTATGCGCCGTCTGACCCGTGAACACTGTGACGAACTGATCAGCATCCCGATGGCAGGTAGCGTTTCGTCGCTGAACGTTTCGGTTGCAACGGGCATCTGCCTGTTTGAAGCAGTCCGCCAGCGCGGCTAAACTTACTTTTCAGACAAAGCCACTCGGATTCGGGTGGCTTTTTTTTATTTTAAACGAGTATGATAAAGGCTAGAAAATGATATTCATTTTATTTATTACTAATTAAATTATATATGGATAATATATGGCATGGACACCGCAGTTACTTGCTGAAGCACTACAAACTCGCCCTGAATTAAATATAGATATTGAATATGATGAGCAATCATTAATCGTTAAAATGAATGATTATGGCGATTTACCGCTCAATATTGTGTTTACTTCTCGCCAGATTATTATTGAAACAGTTATTTGTCCTGTTAGTAGTATTCATCAGCAGGATGAATTTAATATTTTCTTATTACGTAATCAGAAACTCCTTCCACTCTCTTCCGTAGGGATTTCCCGCGTTCAGCAGGATGAATATTACGTCGCATTTGGGGCTCTTTCGCTTAATTCATCGTTGAATGATGTGCTGCTCGAGATGACGACGCTTGCGGATAACGCGTTGGATCTGGCTGAAATCACAGAAGAATACACTCACGAATAACAAGGAACGCTATTTATGGGAATTTTAAAAAGCCTGTTTACCCTCGGCAAGTCCGTACTTTCTCAGGCGGAAGAGTCAATTGAAGAAGCGCAGGGGGTCCGCATGCTGGAACAGCATATCCGTGATGCGAAAGGTGAGCTGGATAACGCTGGAAAATCACGAGTAGACCTGCTGGCGCGCGTGAAGCTGAGCCATGACAAGTTGAGCGATCTGCGTGAGCGTAAATCCAGTCTGGAAACACGAGTGCTGGAAGCGCTGAGTAAAAATGCTAACCCGTCACTGATCAACGAAGTTGCAGAGGAAATTGCCCGCCTCGAGAATGTCATTGCTGCAGAAGAGCAAGTACTCGCTAACCTTGAAGTGTCGCGGGATGGCGTTGAAAAAGCGGTGAGTGCAACCGCACAACGGATTGCACAGTTTGAACAGCAGCTTGAGGTGATAAAGGCGACGGAAGCGATGCAGCGCGCCCAGCAGGCAGTGACCACCTCGACCGTCGGCGCGTCTTCCAGCGTGTCTACAGCCGCAGAGTCGCTCAAGCGTTTGCAAACGCGACAGGCAGAGCGTCAGGCCCGTCTGGATGCCGCTGCACAGCTGGAAAAGGTTGCGGATGGGCGTGACCTGGATGAGAAGCTGGCTGAAGCCGGCATTGGGGCGAGCAATAAAAGTTCGGCTCAGGATGTTCTGGCACGACTGCAGCGTCAACAAGGTGAGTAAACGTCGGCGAAATGCGTCAGCCTCGAAAGAAGGTTGGCTGGTCATAAAGGGAAAATGATGATGAGTTTTTTCCAGCGTTTATTTGGTAAAGCCGCTGCTGTTGCGCCGGCTCGCGGGCCGTTGGGGTTACATCTGAATGCCGGATTTACGCTTAACACGCTGGCATTTCGTCTGCTTGAAGAGTCTCTATTAATCGAATTACCCGGTGAGGAGTACACCGTTGCAGCCGCCAGCCACATTGATTTAGGCGGCGGAAGCCAGATTTTTCGCTACTACACGTCCGGAGAAGAGTTTCTGCAAATCAATACCACGGGCGGCTCAGACATTGATGATATCGATGATATCAAATTCTTTGTTTATGCGGAAAGTTACGGGATTTCGCAGAAAAAACACTGGCAGTCTGCCATTAGCCCTTCTGCAATAGGGACCCCGGCGCTGAGCTGGCAGGAAGAGCGTTGGCAGCGCTTTTTTAACGAGGAAGAACCCGGGAACATTGAGCCGGTTTATATGCTGGAAAAAGTAGAAAATCATCAGCATGCCACATGGGATGTACATAATTTTACCATGGGCTTTCAGCGACAGGTTACAGAGGATACATGGGAATACCTGCTGTTGAACGGCGAAGAGTCGTTTAATGAGCAGGGAGAGCCAGAGTGGGTATTCTCACGGGCGCTGGGTGTAGATATTCCATTAACATCACTTAATGTAATTGGTTAATTTCAGGGAAGGTTACACAATGCACATACTGGATTCATTACTGGCTTTTTGCGCCTATTTTTTTATTGGCGCGGCCATGGTGATCGTTTTTCTGTTTATCTACTCAAAAATCACCCCGCACAACGAATGGCAACTGATTAAAAATAATAATACGGCAGCGTCACTGGCCTTTAGCGGCACGTTGCTGGGCTACGTTATTCCATTATCCAGCGCGGCAATTAACGCCGTCAGCATCCCGGATTATTTCGCCTGGGGCGGTATCGCGCTGGTGATACAACTCGTCATTTACGGCGGTGTGCGTTTATACATGCCGGCACTGAGTGAAAAAATTATTAATCATAATACTGCAGCGGGATTATTTATGGGGACTGCTGCCCTGGCGGGGGGCATTTTTAACGCCGCCTGTATGACATGGTAATGGACGATCATGGCAAGAAAACGTAAATCTGGAAACAAAAACAGGGTGCCAGGGCATTCTGCCATCACGCGAATTGGACGCCCGGCGAACCCCTTTGCAAAAAAACGCAGCCGATACAGCGGAAAATACCTGACGCTGGCCATTATGGGCGGAGCGGCATTTTTTGTCCTCAAAGGATGTGCTGATGACGGCAATACCGATAACGATGGTGACGGTACTTTTTACTCGGCGGTGAGTGAATGCATTGACGATGGCAATAGCGCCACCGTTTGTGCCGATGGCTGGAACAATGCGAAAACAGAGTTCTACTCCAGCCTGCCAAAGCAAATGAACAAGCAGAGCTGTCAGACGCAGTTTGGCGACTGCTATCTCGATAGCACCGATCAAAGCTGGGTGCCGGTATTCACCGGTTTTTTACTCAGCCGCGTCATTCGTAAAGATCGCGACGAACAGTATGTTTACAGCAGCGGTGGTTCTTCCTATGTTTCGCGCCCGGTCTGGCGTACGACTTCCGGGGATTACAGCTGGCGTTCCGGTAGTGGAAAAAATGATACCGCAACCAGCCATAGCTATACGACGAAGAAAGTCTCGACGGTTTCACGCGGCGGCTACGGACGTTCGTCCAGCGCGCGTGGGCACTGGGGAGGTTAACGATGCTGCGACATGATGTCCCTGTTCGCCCCGATCTGGACAGGATCGCCTACGATCACGGCTTCGATTTTCATATTATCGATAACGAAATTTACTGGGATGAGAGTCGGGCATACCGCTTCACGCTCCGGCAAGTGGAAGAGCAGATCGAAAAACCTACTGCGGAACTGCACCAGATGTGTCTGGATGTCGTCGAACGGGCAGTTAACGACGAACTGATTATGCAGCAACTGGCGATCCCACCGCTGTACTGGGATGTTATTGCCGAAAGCTGGCGCCATCGCGATCCCTCCCTGTACGGCCGCATGGATTTTGTCTGGTGCGGAAATAACGCCCCGGTCAAGCTGCTGGAGTACAACGCGGATACGCCAACGTCGCTCTATGAGTCAGCCTATTTCCAGTGGTTATGGCTGGAAGATGCGCGTCGCAGTGGGGTGATACCACGCGACGCCGACCAGTACAACGCCATTCAGGAGCGGCTGATCTCCCGTTTTGCTGAGCTTTATAGTCCGGATCCCTTCTATTTCTGCTGCTGCGAAGATACCGATGAAGATCGTACCACGGTGTTGTATTTGCAGGACTGTGCGCAGCAGGCCGGGCAAGAATCACGGTTTATTTACGTGGAGGATCTGGGGCTTGGCATTGGCGGCGTTCTCACTGACCTTGACGATAACGTCATTCGTCGCGCCTTTAAGCTCTATCCCCTGGAGTGGATGATGCGAGATGAGAATGGCCCCTTGCTGCGCCATCGCCGCGAACAGTGGGTTGAGCCGTTGTGGAAGAGCGTACTCAGCAATAAAGGGTTGATGCCTTTACTGTGGCGATTTTTTCCTAACCATCCCAATCTGCTGCCCGCCTGGTTTGACGGTGAAACGCCACAAGTTGCGGCTGGGGAAAGCTATGTACGCAAACCGATATTTTCCCGCGAGGGGGGAAACGTCACCATTTTTGATGGTCAGCAGCAGATTGTGGAGCATGCTGAGGGTGACTACGCCGAAGAACCGATGATCTATCAGGCATTTCAGCCGTTACCGCGCTTTGGCGACAGCTACACGCTGATCGGCAGTTGGATCGTGGATGATGAAGCCTGTGGTATGGGGATCCGCGAGGATAATACCTTGATCACTAAAGATACTTCTCGTTTTATTCCTCACTATATTGCGGGCTAACCGTACTTTTGTGATCTTCCTCCGTCGCGAATAATGTGGTTCTGGCCATACTTAAGGCGACGGCCATTGACGGAGGGAGACACAATGCACTGGCAAACGCATACCGTTTTTAACCAACCTGTACCACTCAATAACAGCAACTTATATCTGTCCGACGGCGCGCTGTGCGAAGCGGTTATCCGTGAAGGCGCTGGATGGGATAGCGATCTTCTCGCCAGTATTGGTCAGCAGCTAGGGACTGCCGAGTCGCTCGAACTGGGCCGTCTGGCCAATGCTTTTCCACCTGAACTGTTGCGCTACGACCCGCAGGGGCAGCGGCTGGATGATGTGCGTTTTCATCCTGCCTGGCATTTGCTGATGCAGGGATTATGCGCCAACCGCGTACATAATCTGGCCTGGGAAGAAGACGCGAGGCAGGGAACATTTGTTGCACGGGCGGCGCGTTTCATGCTGCATGCGCAGGTAGAAGCGGGCACGTTGTGTCCGGTTACTATGACCTTTGCCGCCACGCCGCTGTTACTTCAGATGTTGCCTGCAACCTTTAACGACTGGCTGACGCCGCTGCTTAGCGACCGCTATGACTCGCATTTACTGCCCGGTGGGCAAAAGCGTGGGCTGCTGATCGGCATGGGAATGACCGAGAAGCAGGGTGGGTCAGATGTGCTGAGCAATACCACCCAGGCAGAACGTCTTGCAGACGGCTCGTATCGGCTGGTGGGGCATAAGTGGTTTTTCTCCGTGCCGCAAAGCGACGCCCATTTGGTGCTGGCTCAGGCAAAGGGGGGATTATCCTGCTTTTTTGTACCGCGATTTTTACCTGATGGGCAACGTAATGCTATTCGTCTTGAGCGACTGAAAGATAAGTTAGGCAACCGCTCCAACGCCAGCTGCGAGGTTGAATTCCACGATGCGATTGGCTGGCTATTGGGTGACGAAGGGGAAGGTATACGCCATATCCTGAAAATGGGCGGGATGACGCGTTTTGACTGTGCGCTCGGCAGTCACGCCATGATGCGACGTGCTTTTTCCGTCGCGATTTATCATGCGCACCAGCGACAAGTTTTTGGCAAACCATTGATTGAACAGCCGATGATGCGTCAGGTATTAGGCCGGATGGCGCTCCAACTGGAAGGTCAGACGGCGCTACTGTTTCGACTGGCGAGGGCCTGGGACCGTCGCGCGGATACCAAAGAAGCGTTGTGGGCCAGATTGTTCACGCCAGCGGCGAAATTCTCCGTGTGCAAAAGCGGGATGCCGTTTGTTGCAGAGGCGATGGAAGTGCTGGGAGGGATTGGCTATTGCGAGGAGAGTGAGCTGCCGCGCCTGTATCGGGAGATGCCGGTAAACAGCATCTGGGAAGGCTCCGGCAACATTATGTGTCTCGATGTATTGCGGGTACTGACAAAACAACCCGGCATATACGATATGCTCAACGAAGCCTTTGCGGAGGTAAAAGGGCAAGACCGACATTACGATCGAATGGTACGTCAGCTACAGCAGCGTTTACGCAAACCCAGCGAGGAGATGGGACGGGAGATTACGCAACAGCTTTTCCTGCTCGGTTGCGGAGCGCAAATGTTGCGCTATGCCTCTCCGCCAGTGGCGCAGGCCTGGTGTCAAATAATGCTTGATACGCGTGGCGGACTACGATTGTCTGAACAGTCGCTAAGCGACTTGCTCCTGCGGGCAACGGGGGGATTACGGTAATAATATGCCTGATGGCGACGCTGGCGCGCCTTATCATGCCTACGTTCAATGTAGGCCGGATAAGTTTACGCCATCCGGCAATCTGTTAAGCATAGAGTATGGCCTGTACGCGCCAGTTGTCGGGCTGCTGGTCTTCGTACATCTGAATGATCCGATACCATGAGGCACCCTGTTCATCCGCTTTTAACGCGACTACTCGTTCTACATCCTGCGGATTTCCTGCAATGTTACTGACAGATATCAGGCCAATTTCGTTCAGGCCCGTAACGCAGTCAGCACTGGCGAACTCGGCAGACTGCGCCGTAGTACCTACCAGTCCGGCAGAAAGCAGCAGTGAGGATAAGGCAAGTGATTGTTTCATCGTCAGCTCCATTATTCGTACCCCTACACACGGCAGGGCATTCCATCGCGATAATAAACCTCAAGCTTCCTGCTGTTGGTTTATTGTGCACAGGTAAACGCATAGGGGCGCAAAGCAATGTAAAACTGACTAAATTTCAACCCAATGTTATTTACGATACAAAATAGCTTGTGAATACCATTGGCCTGTCACGATGGTTTCATCCACTAATAAAACCACGTAGTAATCAGCTTTAGCCGCGACAGCTTTGGCACGGATTTCTGCCAGCGCATCATCCGGAGAGCCTCTTACCAGTGCGCTAACCGTCCCTAATCGCTGTAACCCATTACTCTGGTCACGGCGGATCTCCTGCGGGTGGTCGGCAACGGGCGGTGTAGGTTGCGGCGTTCCCTGTAGCACGCTACAGGCGCTTAAAAACATCACCAGTAATAAAGAGGCAAACCGACGCATAACTCTATCTCGTTTCCTGATAGCCATAGTGTAGTGCCTTATCAATTTCCCTTTAGGGGAATGTTCCCGAATTGTTATCTCTCACGCGATTTTCGAATGAAAATGTTGCGAAAGCGTAACCCAGTTCTCAACATTATGAATCATTGCCGAACACATTCGCTTGCGTTAAGTATTGCTGCATGGCATACCAGAAAGAAAGAGGCGACAAATGATCGAAATTGAAACACGACAGTTGGCGGGTATCCCTGTCCTGCACGCCGTTCCGGCTGGCAAACGCGAATGTTCACTCCCTTGTATTATTTTCTATCACGGGTTTACCTCTTCAAGCCTGGTCTACAGCTATTTTGCCGTTGCTCTGGCTCAGGCTGGATTCCGCGTCGTTATGCCTGATGCGCCCGACCATGGTGCGCGCTTCACGAGTGACGCCCAGGGGAGAATGCACCGCTTCTGGCATATTTTGCAGCAAAATATGCAGGAGTTTACGACGTTACGTGCGGCGCTAGTGGCAGAAAATTGGCTATCAGATGAACGACTTGCCGTCGGAGGGGCGTCGATGGGAGGAATGACCGCACTGGGCGTTATGGCCCGCCATCCCGAGGTTAAATGTGTAGCCAGCCTGATGGGATCGGGCTATTTTACCCATCTTGCGCAGACGCTTTTTCCGCCTTTACGGGTTCAGACACCAGAGCAGCAGGCGGAGTTCGATGCCGTCATCGCACCGCTCGCCGAATGGGACGTTACGCATCAACTGCAGCGCCTGGCCGACAGGCCGTTACTACTGTGGCATGGACAGGATGATGATGTGGTGCCGGCCGTTGAAACCTTCCGTTTACAGCAGGCGCTGATTCAGGCAGGGCTGGACAGCAATCTAACCTGCCTGTGGGAAGCGGGCGTGCGCCACCGCATCACGCCAGAAGCGCTGGCTGCGACGGTAACGTTTTTCCGCCAGCACCTTTAAACGCGCATAATGCTTACGCCCTGAGCTTCAAGCTGTTGCAGAATCTCAGGGTTTGCGTTTTTACCGGTAATGAGCATATCGATTTGATCGGCTCGACTGAACAGCATCCCCGCGCGTTCTCCGACTTTGCTGCTATCGACCAGCACCACCAGTTTACCCACCACGTTAAGCATCTTTTGCTCGGCCATCGCGGTCAGCATATCGGTTTTATACAGTCCGTCCGCGGTTAATCCTTTGCCGCTGGTAAACATCCAGTGTCCGGCGTACAGGCTATTTTCACTGCCCTGCGGGCTGAGTGTGATGGACTGACTTTTGTTATATTGCCCTCCCATGATGATCACGCTGTCATGCTCCTGGTCGATCAGATAGTTTGCCAGCGGCAGATAATTGGTGATGATCTGCACCGGCTTGCCGCACATTTCGCGACCCAGCAGAAAGGCGGTCGATCCGCAGTTGATCACCACGCTTTCACCTGCATTCACAAGCTGGGAGGCCGCCTTGGCAATACGAACTTTTTCATCGTGGTTCTGTGCCTGGTGCAGATTCATTGGCGTCCAGCGCGGACGCTGTTGGGTAATGGCTTCTGCGCCGTTGCGGACTTTCTTGAGTTTGCCGCTTTCGTCGAGCTTGTTGATGTCCCGGCGCGCTGTGGCGGGTGAAATCCCCAGGCGCTCAATTACGTTCTCAACGGTAACAAAGCCCAACTGCGCCAGCATATCCAGCAATATTTGATGTCTTTGTGCTTCAGTCATGAGCTATTCCGATACAAATTGATTTGAAAAGATGATATTTGAAATAGCCTGGAAATACTAAAGTAAATGGGAAAAAAATGCCGGGATGGCCCGGCATTTTGTGTGTATCACAAGAAGGATTTAAACGGTAAATCCGGTTCAATCGTGAAGCAGTCATCAAAGCCGCGCGGATAGTGATATTCAAAGTTATCTTTGTCCAGCGGCCAGGTGAACTTGCCGCCTACCTGCCAGATAAACGGCTTAAAGCCATACTTCAGCCGATCTTTTTTCATCTCCCACAGTACACGGATCTCCTGAGGGTCGGCCTGGAAGTTTGACCAGATGTCATGATGGAAAGGGATCACCACTTTTGTATTCAGCGCTTCCGCCATTCGCAGCATGTCGGAGCTGGTCATTTTGTCCGTAATCCCACGCGGGTTCTCACCGTACGAGCCGAGCGCGACGTCGATCTGGTGCTCGTTGCCATGTTTTGCATAGTAGTTGGAATAGTGCGAGTCTCCGCTGTGGTACAGCGTACCGCCCGGCGTTTTGAACAGGTAGTTTACCGCGCGAGCATCCATACCATCCGGCAGCACGCCAGCCGCTTTTTGATCGGCAGGGAGCGTAATCAATGCCGTACGATCAAACGCGTCAAGCGCATGAATTTCAATATCTTTCACTTTCACTACATCGCCTGGTTTTACCACGATACAGCGTTCTTTCGGCACACCCCAACCGATCCATAGATCCACACAGGTTTGCGGCCCGATAAAGGGCACGTCATCGGCGCAGTTCTGCATGACGGCGGCTGCGACATTGACGTCGATGTGATCGTTATGATCGTGTGTCGCTAACACCGCATCGATCTGTCGAATTGCAAACGGATCAAGAACAAACGGCGTGGTGCGCAGGTTAGGCTGCAGTTTCTTCACCCCCGCCATACGTTGCATCTGGTGACCGGTTTTCATCAGCGGGTTACCGTGACTTTGTTTACCCGTTCCGCACCAGAAATCGACGCAGACGTTAGTCCCACCTTCCGACTTCAGCCAGATTCCGGTACAGCCAAGCCACCACATAGCGAAAGTGCCAGGTGCGACCTGTTCTTGTTCGATCTCTTCATTCAGCCAGCTTCCCCACTCCGGGAATGTGCTCAGGATCCATGATTCACGCGTGATGCTTTTTACTTTACTCATCGCAATTACCTTCATGTTTGTTCAAGTTGAATCAAATTGTGATTTGTTTTGATTGATACTGACATCATTTTATCAAGAAGGCAATGCGCTGATTTTTGGTGTTGAATAGAAAAGTGTGAACAAATTACAGCGTGACAAGATGGTTTACATGAAATGTATTTTTGTATTTTATTGTTTTAAAGGGAGTTATTTTGGATTTGAAGAATTCGAAGGAAATCCACGCTGCAAGTAAGAGAATTATTTGCGTACTGCATCACATTTAATCAAATTCAATCTTGTTGTGATTACTTTTGAAAACTAGAGTGAGAGCACAACATCCTGGGCATCTGTAATGAATGTTCAGCAACTTCGTCTACTGGAGATCGTTATGGAGATCCTCTACAACATCTTTACCGTCTTTTTTAATCAGGTTATGACCAATGCACCGTTGCTGTTGGGTATTGTGACCTGTCTTGGTTATATCCTGCTGCGTAAAAGCGTCAGCGTTATTATTAAAGGCACGATCAAAACGATTATCGGTTTTATGTTGCTGCAGGCGGGATCGGGCATTCTGACCAGCACGTTTAAACCGGTGGTGGCGAAGATGTCTGAGGTTTACGGTATCAATGGCGCGATCTCTGATACCTATGCCTCCATGATGGCAACCATCGAACGCATGGGTGATGCCTACAGTTGGGTAGGGTACGCCGTACTGTTGGCGCTGGCGCTGAACATTTGTTACGTACTGCTACGGCGTATTACCGGCATTCGCACCATCATGCTGACCGGGCACATTATGTTCCAGCAGGCTGGCCTGATTGCCGTCTCTCTCTACATCTTTGGTTATCCAATGTGGACCACGATCATCTGCACTGCGGTGCTGGTGTCGCTCTACTGGGGCATTACGTCCAATATGATGTACAAGCCGACACAGGAAGTGACTGACGGCTGCGGTTTTTCCATCGGTCACCAGCAGCAGTTCGCCTCCTGGATTGCTTACAAAGTCGCGCCGTATCTGGGTAAGAAAGAGGAGAGCGTGGAAGATCTCAAGCTGCCTGGCTGGCTGAATATCTTCCATGACAACATCGTTTCAACCGCGATTGTTATGACTATCTTTTTCGGCGCGATCCTGCTCTCTTTCGGCATTGATGTGGTTCAGGCGATGGCGGGTAAAACCCACTGGACGGTCTATATCCTGCAGACCGGTTTCTCCTTCGCCGTCGCTATCTTCATCATCACCCAGGGTGTACGTATGTTCGTCGCTGAACTTTCAGAAGCGTTCAACGGTATCTCTCAACGTCTGATTCCCGGTGCGGTACTGGCTATCGACTGCGCGGCGATTTATAGCTTTGCTCCCAATGCGGTGGTCTGGGGCTTTATGTGGGGCACCATCGGCCAACTGATTGCGGTGGGCATCCTGGTGGGCTGCGGCTCTTCCATCCTGATTATCCCAGGCTTTATTCCGATGTTCTTCTCGAACGCCACTATCGGCGTGTTTGCTAACCACTTTGGCGGCTGGCGCGCGGCGCTCAAGATTTGTCTGGTGATGGGGATGATTGAAATCTTCGGCTGCGTCTGGGCGGTGAAACTTACCGGTATGAGCGCCTGGATGGGCATGGCGGATTGGTCAATTCTGGCGCCGCCGATGATGCAGGGCTTTGCCTCCATCGGCATCGTGTTTATGGCCGTCATTATTCTGATTGCACTGGCTTATATGTTTTTCGCAGGACGCACGTTGCGCGCTGAGGAAGACGCAGAAAAACAACTGGCAGAACACTCTGCTTAATAAGGAGTTCCGATTATGACCGTACGTATTCTGGCTGTGTGTGGCAATGGGCAGGGCAGTTCCATGATCATGAAGATGAAGGTGGATCAGTTTTTAACCCAGTCAAATATTGACCATACGGTGAACAGCTGCGCAGTAGGTGAATACAAAAGTGAGCTGAGCGGCGCGGATATCATCATCGCTTCTACCCATATCGCCGGTGAGATTACGGTATCTGGCAATAAATATGTTGTTGGCGTACGCAACATGCTGTCCCCTGCCGATTTTGGACCAAAACTGCTGGAAGTGATCAAGGCGCATTTCCCACAGGATGTGAAGTAAGGAGGCGGCATATGAAATTACGTGATTCGCTGGCAGACAATAATTCCATCCTTTTGCAAGCCGAAGCCAGTACCTGGCAGGAAGCGGTAAAGCTGGGCGTGGATCTGCTGGTTAAGGCTGATGTGGTTGAGCCACGCTACTACCAGGCCATCCTCGATGGTGTCGAACAGTTTGGCCCGTACTTTGTCATTGCGCCCGGCCTGGCGATGCCGCACGGCCGTCCGGAGGAAGGGGTCAAGAAAACCGGTTTTGCGCTGGTGACGCTGAAAACACCGCTGGTGTTTAACCACGAAGATAACGACCCGGTCGACATTCTGATAACGATGGCGGCAGTAGATGCTAACACGCACCAGGAAGTGGGCATCATGCAGATCGTGAATCTCTTTGACGACGAAGCCAATTTCGACCGTTTACGCGCCTGCCGCACCGCGCAGGAAGTGCTGGATTTAATTGATAACGCCACTGCGGCGGCTGTTTAAAAGGATACCAAAATGTCATTACCTATGTTGCAGGTTGCGCTGGATAACCAATCAATGTCTTCCGCATATGAAACAACGCGTCTGATTGCCGAAGAGGTCGATATCATTGAGGTGGGCACTATTCTTTGCGTGGCAGAAGGCGTACGCGCCGTACGCGATCTGAAGGCGCTTTACCCGCATAAAATTGTGCTGGCGGATGCGAAAATTGCCGATGCGGGCAAAATCCTCTCCCGCATGTGTTTTGAAGCCAACGCTGACTGGGTCACCGTCATCTGCTGTGCGGATATCAACACTACCAAGGGGGCGCTGGAGGTAGCGAAAGAATTTGACGGCGACGTGCAGATTGAACTGACCGGTTACTGGACCTGGGAGCAGGCGCAGGAGTGGCGTGACGCAGGGATTGGGCAAGTTGTATATCATCGCAGTCGCGATGCGCAGGCGGCGGGCGTGGCGTGGGGAGAAGCGGATATCAGCGCAATCAAACGCCTGTCCGAGATGGGCTTTAAAGTCACCGTCACCGGCGGTCTGGCGCTGGAAGATCTGCCGCTGTTCCAGGGAATTCCGATTCACGTCTTTATTGCCGGCCGCAGTATTCGCGATGCCGCCTCTCCGGTGGAAGCGGCCCGTCAGTTCAAACGTTCTATCGCCCAGCTGTGGGGATAAGGAGCGACTATGTTGTCGAAACAGGTCCCGCTCGGTATTTATGAAAAAGCGCTCCCCGGCGGGGAGTGCTGGCTGGAACGCTTGCAGCTGGCGAAGGAACTAGGCTTTGACTTTGTCGAAATGTCGGTTGATGAAACCGACGCTCGCCTGGCGCGTCTTGACTGGAACCGCGAGCAGCGTCTGGCGCTGGTGGCCGCTATCGCCGAGACAGGGATACGGGTCCCGTCCATGTGCCTGAGCGCCCATCGTCGTTTCCCGCTGGGTAGTGAAGATGATGCGGTGCGCGAACAGGGGCTGGAGATCATGCGTAAAGCCATTCAGTTTGCGCAGGATATCGGTATTCGCGTTATTCAACTGGCGGGTTACGACGTCTATTACCAGCAGGCAAATAACGAAACGCGTCGTCGGTTTCGCGATGGGCTGAAAGAAAGTGTGGAGATGGCGAGCCGCGCGCAGGTGACGCTGGCGATGGAAATCATGGATTATCCACTGATGAACTCGATCAGCAAGGCGTTGGGGTACGCCCACTATCTCAACAATCCGTGGTTCCAACTGTATCCCGATATTGGCAATTTGTCGGCGTGGGATAACGACGTGCAGATGGAGCTGCAGGCGGGGATGGGTCATATCGTTGCCGTACACGTGAAGGATACTAAACCCGGCGTATTCAAAAATGTGCCGTTTGGTGAAGGGGTTGTCGATTTTGAACGTTGTTTCGAAACGCTCAAACAGAGTGGTTATTGCGGACCGTATCTGATTGAGATGTGGAGTGAAACGTCGGACGACCCGGCACGTGAAGTGGCGAAGGCGCGCGACTGGGTGAAAGCGCGTATGGCCAGCGCGGGTCTGGTGGAGGCGGTGTAATGCAAAAACGTAAACAGCAGGTGTTCGAGGCTAACATGGATCTACCGCGCTATGGGCTGGTGACGTTTACCTGGGGTAACGTTAGCGCCATCGACCGCGAACGCGGGTTGGTGGTGATTAAGCCCAGCGGCGTCGACTACCAAACAATGACAGTGGATGACATGGTGGTTGTGGATCTGCACGGCAACGTGGTGGAAGGACGCTATCGTCCTTCTTCCGATACCGCCACCCATCTGGCGCTGTATCGCCGCTATTCATCGCTCGGCGGCGTGGTGCACACCCACTCAACCCACGCGACGGCATGGGCGCAGGCGGGTCTGGCAATACCTGCGCTTGGTACGACGCATGCGGATTACTTCTTTGGCGATATTCCCTGTACCCGGGCTTTAACTGAAGCTGAAGTTCAGGATGAATATGAGCTGAATACCGGCAGGGTGATTGTTGAAACGCTGGGGGAGGTGGAACCTTTACATACGCCTGGCGTAGTCGTGTACCAGCATGGTCCGTTTGCCTGGGGCAAAGATGCTCACGACGCGGTACATAACGCCGTGGTGATGGAGGAGGTGGCAAAAATGGCATGGATCGCGCGTGGCATTAATCCGGCTCTCAGCCCCATTGACGGTTATCTGATGAATAAGCACTTCATGCGTAAGCACGGTCCAAACGCCTATTACGGACAGAAGTAACGGCTAAGTCCTGGAGCCAAACTATTCAGGGGATGTTATCGATCTGGCTTCGGGACTTTTTTGCAAAAAAAGCCCCCGGTGAAGGGGGCAAATCAAACTGTGGCAATGTTCTCGTTGGTTATTTGCGGGTAGCTAGCGATAAATATCTGCACTGGCGTGCATATTTCCGTTACTACCGGGTTCCCTGGTGAGGATCACATGGTAGTAGGTTGCGCCTTGCGCATCTGTCTCTTCATTCAGGGCCTGAGTGGCTTCACTTTCAGTGGCGAAGTTATGATTTATGTAAATGACGCCTAAGCTCTGCACATCATCCATATTCCTGGCCTGATGATTGTCAATTTTGATGGCTGCCGTTGCATTTGCACTGAGCAAAAGCACAGCCAGAAGGGTCAAAACACGGGCTCGCATATGTACCTCCTCGACTGCGGTCTCTGGTTGCTTCTCTCCTGTGAGTGATTAGCTGCTGATGTAATTTTAACCGCTACTGGCGTAGTCGATAGCGACCATTTCTGATGCAGTTGTTCAAAAAATTACCGCATAGCCATCTTTTCTTTAATTAACAGTCTGCTGGTGTTTACCGCTGCGGTGAAAAATACCTGTCTTTCGCGCATAAGCTCTTACCAAATAGTCAATTTAATCGGCTGAGTACGCCGTTTATAGTGAGCTGGATAATTAATATAACTTTATGATAATAAGGCAAAAAGTTATGGATACTTCATTCATGGATTTCAGCTACTTTGTGATTATGTTCATGGTCGCGCTGGTGGCAGGCTTTATTAACGTGGTGTCAGGCGGCGGCGGTTTTCTCTCTATTGGCGCACTATTAATTTCTGGTTTACCCCCGGCTAATGCGCTGGCAACCAATAAAATTCAGGCGTTGGGCAGCTCGCTGACCTCCGGAATTTACTTTTTACGCCGGGGACATATCAACGTGCAGGAGCACAAGTATGTGTTTTTATCTGCCTTTATCGGTTCGGCGCTGGGAACGACGCTTATCCAGTTTATTGAACCGGAACTGCTGAAGAAACTGCTGCCAATCCTGATTATCGCGGTCGCCATCTACTTTATTTTTGCGCCAAATCTTAGCGAACCGAAAAGAAAGCGGCAGGTATCCCTGTTTCTCTTCTCATTGATCGGCGGGGGATGTATTGGTTTTTATGACGGCTTTCTCGGTGCCGGGGCTGGCTCCTTTTATACGCTCAGCTATATCCTGCTATGGGGATACAGTATCGATAAGGCGCAAATCCACTCGAATTTTATTAACCTGGCGTCGAACATCGCTTCGATTTTGTTTTTCATTTTCGGCGGTAAAATGATCTGGTCACTGGGGCTGGTGATGTTTGCCGGGCAGTCCCTCGGCGCACGTCTTGGCGCGACGGTCGTACTGACGCGCGGCAAGAAAGTTATCCGGCCGATGATTGTCATTGTCTCCATTTGCATCAGTATCAAAATGCTGCTGGATATGTATTAATGGCGGCATGGCAAATAATCGTACAATCACCTTGAGTTTACCTGCTGACCCCAGTATTATGACGCGTCATTTTTCAGCCGACCTTTAACACGTTCCTTGCCTCCATGGGCCTCGGCTGACCCAGACAGGAGGCTGAATAATCCGTAAGGAGCAATTCGATGCGTCATTACGAAATCGTTTTTATGGTCCATCCTGACCAGAGCGAACAGGTTCCGGGTATGATCGAACGCTACACTGCTGCCATCACTGGTGCAGAAGGCACGATCCACCGTCTGGAAGACTGGGGCCGCCGTCAGCTGGCTTACCCGATCAACAAACTGCATAAAGCTCACTACGTTCTGATGAACGTTGAAGCGCCGCAGGAAGTGATCGATGAGCTGGAAACTACCTTCCGCTTCAACGATGCCGTTATCCGCAGCATGGTTATGCGTACTAAACACGCTGTTACCGAAGCATCTCCGATGGTTAAAGCGAAAGACGAGCGCCGTGAGCGTCGCGATGATTTCGCAAACGAAACCGCAGATGATGCTGAAGCTGGGGATTCTGAAGAGTAATTTCTGATGACCAACCGTCTGGCGTTGTCCGGCACCGTGTGCAGGGCTCCCCTTCGAAAGGTCAGTCCATCAGGAATTCCTCATTGCCAGTTCGTGCTTGAGCATCGTTCTGTGCAGGAGGAAGCCGGATTTCACCGGCAGGCGTGGTGCCAAATGCCCGTTATTATTAGCGGACACGAAAACCAGGCCATTACTCACAGTATAACGGTCGGTAGCGCAGTGACCGTTCAGGGGTTCATCTCTTGCCACAAGGCAAAGAACGGCCTGAGCAAAATGGTTCTGCATGCCGAGCAGATTGAATTGATAGATTCTGGAGACTAGCCATATGGCACGTTATTTCCGTCGTCGCAAGTTCTGCCGTTTCACCGCGGAAGGCGTTCAAGAGATCGACTATAAAGATATCGCTACGCTGAAAAACTACATCACCGAAAGCGGTAAGATTGTCCCAAGCCGTATCACCGGTACCCGTGCAAAATACCAGCGTCAGCTGGCTCGCGCTATCAAACGCGCTCGCTACCTGTCCCTGCTGCCGTACACTGATCGTCATCAGTAATCGGTCACGGTCCATTAATACGACTTTGAGAGGATAAGGTAATGCAAGTTATTCTGCTTGATAAAGTAGCAAACCTGGGTAGCCTGGGTGATCAGGTTAACGTTAAAGCGGGCTACGCTCGTAACTTCCTGGTACCACAGGGTAAAGCTGTTCCTGCTACCAAGAAAAACGTTGAATTTTTCGAAGCGCGTCGCGCTGAACTGGAAGCTAAACTGGCTGACGTTCTGTCCGCTGCTGAAGCTCGTGCTGAGAAAATCAACGCACTGGAAACCGTAACCATCGCGTCTAAAGCTGGCGACGAAGGTAAACTGTTCGGTTCCATCGGTACTCGCGACATCGCTGACGCTGTAACTGCAGCTGGCGTTGAAGTAGCTAAGAGCGAAGTTCGTCTGCCGAACGGCGTTCTGCGTACCACTGGCGAGCACGAAGTGAGCTTCCAGGTTCACAGCGAAGTGTTTGCTAAGCTGACTGTAAACGTAGTTGCAGAATAAGTTTTTATTCTGATGACCGCGTAAAAGCGCCGGCCCTGTGCCGGCGTTTTGCTTTTCTGTTCCCCCGCTTTTCTCTCTGGCTATTCTTTATCCTTTTCGGGATAATCACAAAAATAAAACATTATTTCAAAGTGGTGATGGAATGGAACCAACGCACCAACCTCTGTTTGCGCGTAAAAATGTTGTCTACCTGAGCGCGGCGTTCTGCTGCCTGCTGTGGGGGAGCGCCTATCCGGCGATCAAAAGCGGATATGAGATCTTCCAGATTGCCACGGATGACATTCCCTCAAAAATTGTCTTTGCCGGCTATCGCTTCCTGTTTGCAGGATTATTGCTGCTACTGCTGGCGGTGGCGCAGCGTAAACCGATTGGCCGGTTAAGCCCGCGTCAATATGGTCAGCTCACGCTGTTGGGGCTGACGCAAACCTCGCTGCAATACATCTTCTTCTATGTTGGCCTGGCGTTCACGACGGGGGTGAAAGGGTCCATCATGAACGCGACAGGGACCTTCTTCAGCGTACTGCTGGCGCATTTCATCTACCATAATGACAAACTGAGCTACAACAAAGCGCTGGGTTGTATCCTCGGCTTTACCGGCGTAATGGTGGTGAACTTTAGCAGCGGAATGGATTTTAGCTTCAGCCTGTTAGGGGATGGCTCAGTGGTGATGGCGGCCTTTATTCTCTCTGCCGCCACGTTATACGGTAAACGTATTTCTCAGACGGTGGACCCGACGGTAATGACAGGGTATCAACTGGGCGGTGGCGGTCTGGCGCTGGTTATCGGTGGTTACGCTTTTGGCGGCACGCTGACCGTTCACGGCGCGTCTTCGGTGGCGATTCTGGGCTACCTGACGTTACTCTCTTCGGTCGCCTTTGCTTTGTGGAGTATTCTGCTCAAGCATAATCGCGTGGGGATGGTAGCGCCGTTTAACTTCCTGATCCCGGTGTCGGGGGCGGTGCTGTCGGCGATTTTCCTCGGCGAGAACATTCTTGAATGGAAATATGCGCTGGCGCTGGTGCTGGTCTGCTCGGGGATCTGGTGGGTGAACAAGGTGAAGCGTTGACGCTTCACCTTGATGCCTTATGGCGCTATCGCTCATCAGGCCTGGAATCGCGGGGCCACGGCGGTTAACGGGCGCGAATAAAACTGCCGTTAGGCTGGCGGGTAAACAGTACCTGCCGGCCATTGCCGGTATCAATGGTTAATCCCGTCACCACGCCGCTGGCATTCTGCCTGATCTGCACCATCTGACCGTCTTTCAGGTTACTCAGCGGTTTTCCGGCGCCTTCAACCTGCGCCATCGCGTATACATCGGTTGGCGGGAGGTTATGGTCACGGAATACCTGCGCCAGCGTTTTGCCTGAATCAACGCGATAGGAACGCCACTGCTGGTCAATTCCGCTATCCTGTTGGAAAGGCTGCGTTTGCGGCTGAGATTGCTGAGCCTGAGGCTGCGCGTCAGGTTCTCCTTCCTGGATTGGTTCCGGGGCAACCGGAGCGACCTGGCCTGGATCGTTTTGCGGCGCGACGAGCTGTGCCTGCAGCTGAGCCTCGGTCGGCGGCTGCGACTGCGACTGTAAATCCAGCTGAGCAGTACGCGTAACCACAGGGGCATCGCTGGTGTCACTGGAAGGGAGCAGGAAACCTATCACCAGCACGATAGCAGCAATAATAATGCCGCGGCGGTGCATAGGCGGTAGCGGATCCATAATGCGAAAATTGTCCGGTGCATGCCAGATTTTCGCCAGGGTTGGTTTTAATTCAAAGCGCCCGGGCATGGCTTTCCTCCTGCTCCGCGTCTCGTTCCTCGATCATAGAGTATAGATGGCTAACGCTATGATGTTCGTCATATTACCCGCTTTCGTGACGTCAACGCGGGATATTCCTATTGTTTATGTTTCCTCGCGATTTGTCATCTGTTCCCGAGACAAAGTTTTACCGGATGCGGCATGGCTGATATGCTGCCCGCTACTTTACATCCGATGAAAGGAAATATGATGGCTAACCCGACTTTTGACACTATCGAAGCGCAAGCAAGCTATGGCATTGGTTTGCAGGTAGGACAACAGCTGAGCGAATCCGGACTGGAAGGACTGTTGCCTGAAGCGCTGGTAGCGGGTATCGCTGACGCGCTGGAAGGTAAGCACCCGGCAGTGCCTGTTGATGTTGTGCATCGCGCGCTGCGTGAAATCCACGAACGCGCTGATGCAGTACGTCGCGAACGTTTCCAGGCTATGGCGGCTGATGGCGTCAAATATCTGGAAGAAAACCGTGAGAAAGAGGGTGTGAACAGCACTGAATCCGGTTTGCAGTTCCGTGTTCTGACTCAGGGCGAAGGTGCTATTCCGGCGCGTACTGACCGCGTTCGCGTGCATTACACCGGTAAACTGATCGACGGTACCGTGTTTGACAGCTCTGTCGCACGCGGCGAACCGGCTGAATTCCCGGTTAACGGCGTCATCCCTGGCTGGATTGAAGCGCTGACCCTGATGCCAGTAGGTTCCAAATGGGAACTGACTATTCCTCAGGAACTGGCTTACGGCGAGCGTGGCGCTGGCGCGTCCATTCCTCCGTTCAGCACGCTGGTGTTCGACGTTGAGCTGCTTGAAATCCTGTAAGCAGTGACTTCTGTTCCCCCCGAGGCCGGGGGGAGCAAAAAAATAGCGAGAAAAGCTATAGTTACGCCGTTGTCGATATATTATCTTGCAAATACCGCGCTAGCGTGTATTTTTGTGAGCTAATTCGCGCTATCAGAGTGATATGACACTCACTTTAAACATTAAATTAACATTATATCTAAATCTTAGTATTCATCCCGCCAATTCTTACCTAATATCGATGAGTCCTGATAACAGGATCGTCGTATCATAGACACACTAAAGGCCGTAGAGCCTGAACAACACAGACAGGTACAGGAAGAAAAAAACATGGTAGATCAGGTAAAAGTCGACGCCGCTGAAGAGGCATCGTCTGAACAGTCGCTACGGCGCAATCTCACAAACCGTCATATTCAACTTATTGCCATTGGTGGCGCTATCGGCACCGGCCTGTTTATGGGCTCCGGTAAAACCATCAGTCTCGCCGGACCGTCGATCATCTTTGTTTATATGATCATCGGTTTTATGCTGTTTTTCGTCATGCGAGCAATGGGGGAATTGCTGCTCTCGAATCTGGAGTACAAATCGTTTAGTGATTTCGCCTCCGACCTGCTCGGGCCATGGGCCGGGTATTTTACCGGCTGGACCTACTGGTTCTGCTGGGTCGTTACCGGAATGGCAGACGTTGTCGCGATTACCGCGTATGCGCAATTCTGGTTTCCCGAACTGTCAGACTGGGTCGCCTCGCTGGCGGTGATCGTGCTGCTGCTGAGCCTCAACCTTGCCACTGTAAAAATGTTTGGTGAGATGGAGTTCTGGTTTGCGATGATCAAAATCGTCGCCATCATCGGCCTGATTGTCGTCGGTCTGGTGATGGTGCTGACGCACTTCCAGTCGCCAACCGGCGTTCAGGCATCGTTCACGCATCTATGGAATGACGGTGGCTGGTTCCCGAAAGGTCTGAGCGGCTTCTTTGCCGGCTTCCAGATAGCCGTGTTCGCGTTTGTGGGTATTGAGCTGGTGGGAACGACCGCTGCGGAAACCAAGGACCCGGAGAAATCTCTGCCGCGCGCCATTAACTCGATTCCGATCCGTATCATCATGTTCTACGTTTTTGCGCTGATCGTGATTATGTCCGTAACGCCATGGAGCTCGGTAGTACCAACCAAGAGCCCATTCGTTGAACTGTTTGTGCTGGTTGGTCTGCCTGCTGCGGCGAGCCTAATCAACTTTGTGGTACTGACTTCAGCGGCCTCTTCTGCAAACAGCGGCGTGTTCTCTACCAGCCGTATGCTGTTCGGCCTGGCGCAGGAGGGCGTTGCGCCTAAAGCGTTTGCCAAACTCTCAAAACGCGCAGTTCCGGCGAAGGGTTTAACCTTCTCCTGTATCTGCCTGCTGGGCGGCGTGGTGATGCTGTACGTGAATCCGAGCGTGATTGGCGCGTTCACCATGATCACCACCGTGTCGGCGATTCTGTTCATGTTCGTCTGGACCATCATTCTTTGCTCGTACCTGGTGTACCGCAAGCAACGTCCGCACCTGCATGAAAAATCAATCTACAAGATGCCGTGGGGTAAGCTGATGTGCTGGGTATGTATGGCGTTCTTCGTCTTCGTACTGGTACTGCTGACGCTGGAAGATGATACCCGTCAGGCGCTGATTGTCACGCCGTTGTGGTTCATCGCGCTGGGTCTGGGCTGGTTGTTTATCGGTAAGAAACGTATGGCAGGCGTGCGTTAATCGCTAAGACGTGAGATGTAGGCCGGATAAGGCGTTTACGCCGCATCCGGCACTATGCTGGCGGGATTGCCTGATGCGGCTTCGCCTTATCAGGCCTACGTTCGAGGTCGTTGTAGGCCCGGTAAGCGCTAGCGCCACCGGGCTTTTTTATTCACCTGCGAGGGCACGCGGGAACAACACATTGTTTTCCAGGCTGATGTGTTCCATCAGGTCGTCGATCATCTCGTTGATGCCGTTATACATGGCTTTCCAGGTGGTGCAGGCTTCTGGCGGCGGCGTCACGTTATGGGTGATGTGTTTGATCACTTCGACCAGTTCACCCGCATCGTCATGTTCGCTTTCCATCACGCTGATTGGCCCCATCGCCTGGCTACCCATGCCCTGTTTGATCATCGGGAACAGGATCTGCTCTTCTTTCATCATGTGGCTGGACAGCTCTTCATGCAGCATGGTCAGGTTTTTCGCCAGACCGCGCGGTACGTTCGGTTTGTCTGCATGAACGCGTTCAACTTTAGTGGCCTGCAGGATCAACTCCGGCAACTGTTCGCGGTGTCTGTCGTGATAACGCACGATGATATGGTCGATGATTTCAGCCAGAGCCACGGTACGCCAGTCTTTCTCCAGCGGTTGTTCAGCCAGCTGCGCGAGCTGCGCCTCAATAACGTCTAAATCCAGCTCTTTACGCGCGGCAGCGCGTGCCAGCGTTTGCTTACCGCCGCAGCAGTAATCCATATCGTATTTACGAAACAGGGCCGAAGCGCGAGGAATAGAGAGCGCCAGTTCACCTAAAGGTTGATCGCGATAAGACATTGCCGTTACCTCATTCTCAATAATATAAGATGTATTTTAAATGCAACTTATGGCGAAGGATATAACCCTTTCGGGGTGGGGTGTTTTGTGATGAACATCACGAAAATTTCTTATTTCGTTAAGGTGCTGAATCTTATTGGAAAGGAGGGAGACGGCGAAAAAAGCCGCGTCACAGGATTAAATAAGCGCACGCCGCTGCCGATAGTTAGACCTCAGACAATACCTGCATAATAAAAGGCTACAGATGTTTAAACGAATCAAAGTGATAACCTTACTTATCACCGTGTTACTCGCCCTGGGCGCAATGCAGCTCATCTCCGCGGGCGTCTTTATTGGCGCGCTCAATAACGATAAGCAAAACTTCAACGTTTCTCAGCTTTCCAGCCAGAACGTGGCCGAGTTTACCGATGCGTGGATTAGCCTGAACCAGGCTCGCGTCACGCTCAACCGTGGGATGCTGCGTTTACAGGGAACGATGGCCAGCGATATTAACGGCGGTCAGTTGAAGGAGTTGGTGAACACGGCAAATCGCCTGTTGGCCGAGTCGAAAGCGCATTACGATAAATACTACGCTCTGCCGGAAACGCCGGGGCTGGATGAGCATCTGGCCGATCGACTGGAAGAGCAATATGGCATCTATTCTGCGACGCTGGCAAAAATGAACGCGCTGCTGGCTGAAGGAAAGCTGGAAGAGATGTTCAAGCAGAATGCCGAGCAAAAGCAAACGGCCATGCAGGAAGTTTATCGGCAATGGCGTAGCGCGCAAACGGCGCTGGCCACTGCTGGAGTGCAGGACAATGAGAGTGATTATCAGAAGATAATCTGGCTGCTGTCTGCGGTGATGCTGATTGTCGTCACCGTGATTATCGCCAGTTGGCTGGCAATGCAGCGGGTGCTGCTCAAGCCGCTGCATGAGGTGATGGGACATATTCGCCATATTGCCGCAGGTGATCTGACGCACCGCATCAACGCCGATGGCAGTAATGAAATGGCGCTGCTGGCAGGCAACGTCCGCGACATGCAGCGGGCGTTGGCGAACACGGTCAGCGTGGTGCGTGACGGGGCTGACACCATTTATACCGGCGCGGGTGAAATTGCTGCTGGCAGTAACGATCTCTCTTCACGTACCGAACAGCAGGCCGCCTCCCTGGAAGAGACCGCAGCCAGCATGGAACAACTCACCGCGACCGTGAAGCAGAACGCGGATAACGCGCGTCAGGCGACCAGTCTGGCAAAAAACGCTTCACAAACAGCGCAAAAAGGCGGAAACGTGGTCGATGGCGTGGTACGTACGATGGATGAAATCGCCACCAGTTCCAGCAAAATCGCGCAAATAACCAATGTTATTGACGGCATTGCCTTCCAGACCAACATCCTGGCGTTGAACGCTGCGGTGGAAGCGGCGCGGGCGGGCGAGCAGGGGCGCGGGTTTGCCGTGGTCGCCGGTGAGGTTCGTACGCTGGCGCAGCGTAGCGCTCAGGCGGCGAAAGAGATTAAGGCGCTGATTGATGACTCGGGAAATCGGGTCAATGCGGGTACGGCGCTGGTGCATGAAGCGGGCGAAACGATGGCGGAAATTGTTAGCGCCGTGACTCGCGTGACCGATATCATGGGCGAGATTGCCTCGGCCTCTGATGAACAGAGTCGGGGTATCGATCAGGTAGGCCAGGCGGTTGCCGAGATGGATCGTGTCACGCAGCAAAACGCCTCACTGGTGGAGGAGTCCGCTTCCGCCGCCGCCGCGCTCGAAGAGCAGGCTGCACGGCTGAATCAGACCGTGGCGGTGTTTAAAGTGTCGCGCCGGATGGCGGCGTAAACGCCTTATCCGGCCTACATGAGATCGTACAGTCCTTGTAGGCCTGATAAGCGCAGCGCCATCAGGCATCCCCTGAAACCGGCACTACCGCCGGTTTCTGCGGTTTTGACCGCACAGCAATTACCACGCCTATTACCAGCAGCGCAATGCCGCTTACCGTCAGCAACGGCGGAAATTCCTGACGCAGGATAAAGGTATATAGCAGGCCCGCCAGTGTTTCAAAGACAATCAGCGGGCCGAGGATCACCGTCGGCAGCTTCTGGCTGGCGACGTTCCAGCACAGTGCGCCAACCCATGAGCACAATACCGCAATGGCTATCATCAGGCCGATAAACACACCAGGGCGCGGGCCGAAGGGCAGAGCGAAGTCCGGCGTTTGCCCATGCAGCCACAGACACGCTGCAACATACCCCAGCAGAGAAACGGGCAGCGTCACCAGCGCCTGAGCCGTCGCCCACATCATCGGGTGCTTATCTGGATTCTCGCGCAGCCAGCGGGCATTACGCAGTGCATACCACGCCCAGCACACCACTGAGACAAGCGCCAATACGATACCGGAGCCATAACGCCAGCCGCTAAAGTTAGGTAACCCTTGATTCAGCTCCGAGATATTCACGCACAGCAGACCTATGCCAATCAACACCAGCGCAGGCGCCAGACGCCACCATGATAATTTGCCGTCACGCTGGCTGTAGAGCAGGTTGGCGAAAACCGGGATCACCACCGGCAATGTACCGATAATCATCGTTGAAACCGGCGCACCGGTGCGTTGAATAGCGCTTGCCAGGCAGACGTAATAAATCAGATTACCCATCATCGTTAGCGCCAGCGCCGTTATCCAGTCTTTACGCGCCAACTGGCGCAGACGCACACGCCCCAGCCAGGCAATCGGCAACGCTATCAGCCCCAGCGCCAGATAGCGCCCCATCGACTGCAATACCGCCGGGTATTCCGGTACGATCAGCGGTCCAACAAAAATTAATCCCCACATCAGCCCGGCCAGCAGGGCATACAACACGCCGCTAATCATTTTTGACATCCACATCGCTTAACAATCAGTCGAGTGTAGGCAGGAAAAATGCCGCCGTATTGTATGAGATTGCTGATCAACGCCGGACGACTTGTTTCTGATAACGCACTGGCGTAATGCCGTAGCGATGGGTAAACGCGCGGGTGAGATGCGACTGGTCGGTGAGGCCGGTTGCGGCGGCGACCTCTGCGGCGGGCATTCCGTGAGTGAGAAAACCTTTGGCTCGCCACAGGCGGATCGCCATCAGCATCTGGTGCGGCGTGACGTGGAAATGAGACTTAAACTGACGCTGAAAATGCCAGGGACTCAGCGATGCAACCCGGGCCAGTTCATCGAGCGTGACAGGATGCATATAATTATCATGCAGATACTCGCGCACCCGTTCAAAGCGATGCGCGCCCTCCGGCAATACCGGCGCATGACGGGCCAGCGGCTGGAACGTGTCGATCAGATCGAGCAGGAGTCCTTTTTGCGCCAGCGGATCCTCAGTGTTCCACAGACCGTGGATCAGCGAGCAGAGCTGGCGTGAGCGCAGCGGATCGTGACGCGTTACGTCATGAAACCACCAGTGGCGGATCCCGGTGACCTCTTCCAGAAGAGAGGGGTCGAGATAAATCATTCGATAGCGCCAGCCGTCGGCGGTTTCGGCTTCGCCAGTATGCAGCTCATCGGGATTCATGGTGACGACAGAATGGGCGGGAGCCACGTACTGCGAGCCGCGATAGCGAAAACGTTCGGCGCCGGCTTCTATCGCGCCGATACCAAACGCTTCATGGGTATGTGGTTCAAAGGCGTAACGTGAGATGTGCGCATGATACAGCTCAACGCCCGGCACCTGCGCCAGATGGCGAAAGCGGGCGCTGTCTTTCTCATCAATAAACTGCTCAGGTACACCTTGCACGTTTTCTCTCCCCACGCATCATCCTGTCATTATCAGAGAGGATGCGCGGGGATGCCACCACAATTAACTAATTTTTAACACTTACACGATGCCTTTGACGCTGTCAGCCAACGAGGTGGTCGGGCGACCAATCAGTTTGCTCAGCGTATGGCTGTCGTCGAACAGGCCGCCTTTGGAGGCGCCAGTGTCTGAGTCAGCCAGCATGTCCGCCAGTCCGGCAGGCAGGCCCACACCTTTTAGCGCGGCGGCAAAATCAGCTTCGCTCAGGTTCTGATACACCACTTTTTTACCGCTCTGTTTTGCCAGTTCGGCAGCCAACTGGCTCAGGGTCCAGCCTGCGTCGCCCGCAAGCTCATAGGTTTTACCGGCATGACCGTCTTCACTGATGACGCGCGCGGCGGCAGCGGCATAGTCGGCGCGGGTCGCTGAGGCGATTTTGCCTTCACCAGCAGCCCCGATAAACACGCCATGTTCCAGTGCAGCCGGTGCGCTGGCGAGATAGTTCTCTGTGTACCAGCCGTTACGCAGCAGCGCGTACGCGATACCGGATTCAGCCAGCATCTTCTCGGTTGCGACATGCTCATCAGCCAGCCCCAGCGGGGAGGTGTCGGCGTGCAGCAGGCTGGTGTAGGCGATAAATTTCACGTGGGCCGCCTGTGCCGCGTTAATCACGTTGCGATGCTGCGGGGCGCGTTGTCCCACTTCGCTGGAGGAGATCAGCAGTAGCTTGTCGATACCCTGTAAGGCAGTCGTCAAGGCGGCTTCATCGCTGTAATCCGCCTGACGAACGGTAATGCCCTGCTGGCTAAGCGTCGTCGCTTTCGCGGGATTACGCACAATAGCCACAATCTGGCTGGCAGGAACGGTTTTCAGCAGAGATTCAATAACGTGTTGGCCCAGTTGGCCGGTGGTGCCGGTAATCGCGATCATGGGTGACTCCTTGGTATTGGTCTTGTGTTTAATCACGCTAACACCTAAACTAACTTTTAGTAAGTACGTACAAAAAGGTTAGTATGAAAATGACAGCTACGACGCTTTCCCAGCAATTACGCGATGGCAACCTGTTTGCCGAACAGTGTCCCTCCCGCGAGGTGTTAAAACACGTCACCAGCCGCTGGGGCGTGTTGATCCTGGTGGCGCTGCGCGACGGTACGCACCGTTTCAGCGATTTGCGCCGTAAGATGGGCGGCGTCAGTGAAAAAATGTTGGCGCAATCCCTGCAGGCGTTAGAGCAGGACGGGTTTATCAATCGGGTGTCATATCCGGTGGTGCCGCCGCACGTGGAGTATAGCCTGACGCCGTTGGGTGAGCAGGTGAGCGATAAAGTCGCCGCGCTGGCGGACTGGATAGAACTGAATTTGCCGCAGGTTTTGGCGCAGAGGGACGAGCGGGCTGCGTAGTATTGTAGGCCGGATAAGACGCGAGTGCGTCGCATCCGGCACTGAAGTTACTTACTCAAATCCAACTGATAAATGGCAAAACCAATGTCATCGGTCGCGACTTTCTTCAGCGGATACTGGCCTTTCTCTTTGATAAATACAGCGGCTTTTTCAGACGGTGAGGTTTCAAAGCGAATATCCAGAGGTGTCTCGCTGTGAATCGGCGCCAGACGCCAGTTGTTATCTGCCGCCGGGTGAATTTCACCGGCACGCTTCGTCTGCGCACCAATCCAGGCCGCCAGCACCGAGCGGTTTTCATCGGGAGATGCAAACGCGATGTGGCTGTCGCCGGTTCCGGCAAATTTACCGCCGTAGGCGCGGTAGTTGTTGGTCGCGACGAGGAAGGTAGCATTCGGATCGACAGGCTTGCCGTTAAAGGTCAGATTTTTAATACGCTCCGCTTTCGGGTTAATGGTCTGACATTCCCCGTCGTAGCGGGCGGGTTGTGAAACATCAATCTGATAATTCACGCCGTCAATCACGTCGAAGTTATAGGTACGGAAACCATCCCAGTTGATCAACGACTGTGGTTTGCTGCTGTGGATGTCAATCTGATTGAACTGTCCGGCGGAACATTCCAGCCACTCCTTCACCTCTTTACCGCTGGCTTTCACCACCACCAGAGTGTTGGGGTAGAGATACAAATCAGCGGCGTTCCGGAAGGTTAACTGACCTTTTTCGACTTCTACGAAGCTTGCTGGATCGTTTTTACGTCCACCAACCTTAAACGGCGCGGCGGCGGAAAGTACCGGCAGTTTTGCCAGGTCCGGATCGCCCTGGATAAAGTGTTCCACATAGGCTTTCTGGGCGTTGTTCACCACCTGTACGGTCGGGTCATCCTGAACCAGTGCCAGGTAGCTGTACATGTTGTCGGCGGATTTACCGATCGGTTTGCTGACAAACTCACGCGTGGCGTCGTGATCGGCTTTCAGGATCTCAACGATTTTTTTGTCTTCTGCTGCCAGTGATTTTTTGCCCGCGGCGTCATAAATTGGGCGCGCCTCGGCTTTTGCCTGGGTGACCTGCCATTTACCGCTGTCATTATTCAACACAAGATCCACCACGCCCAGGTGATCGCCCCACATACCCGGCATCACCGCAGGAACCCCATTCAGCGTACCTTTTGCGATATCTGCGCCTTTAATATTGGCAAAATCTTTACCCGGGAAGACGGCGTGAGCGTGACCAAACATAATGGCATCCACGCCCGGTATTTCGCTGAGGTAGTAAACGGAGTTTTCCGCCATCGTTTGATACGGGTCGGCAGAAAGCCCGGAGTGAGCAACCACCACCACGACATCGGCGCCTTTTTCCCGCATTTCCGGGACATACTTACGCGCGGTTTCGGTGATGTCGTTCACCGTTACTTTGCCGCTGAGGTTGGCTTTATCCCAGGTCATAATCTGTGGTGGCACAAAGCCGATATAGCCAATCTTCAGCGTCTGCTTGTTCCCTTGCTGGTCGACCACCTCTGTATCTTTGATCAAATAAGGCGTAAACAGCGGCTTTTTGGTCTTAACGTCGATGATATTGGCGTTAACGTAAGGGAATTTCGCCCCGGCCAGCGCGTTGTGCAGATACTCCAGACCATAGTTGAATTCATGGTTGCCGAGGTTACCCACCGCGTAATCCAGGGTATTCAGCGCCTTATATACCGGGTGAGTTTCGCCCGCTTTCAGCCCTTTGGCCGCCATGTAATCCCCGAGCGGGCTGCCCTGAATCAGATCGCCATTATCAACCAGCACGCTGTTTTTGACTTCACCTCGCGCAGCGTTGATCAGACTTGCCGTACGTACCAGACCGAATTTTTCTGTTGGTGTATCTTTGTAATAATCGAAATCCATCATATTACTATGTAAATCAGTGGTTTCCATTATACGCAGATCGACGGTCGCGGCATTGACGCTGGCTGCAATCAGCGTTGCCAGAAGCGTTGCACTAAACTTAATCATCAGGGGCATCCTTTTAAGATCTAAGCCACAAAAGAAAATGTATATAAATCTTCTTGCTTACAGAACTGTGAATCATGACATGAATATAGCGTTTAAAACCGCAGACGCTATCACAGTTGGCGGATCCCCTGACGATCGGGTATAAGTAAAACAACGAGTTAACACCACTGATATAAACGAGGTGGAGAATGCTAGAACATGTATGCCAGCTTGCACGGAACGCGGGCGATGCCATTATGCAGGTCTACGATGGAATCAAACCGATGGAGATTACCAGCAAGCAGGACGATTCTCCGGTCACGGCGGCGGATATCGCCGCGCATACGGTGATCCTCGAAGGATTACTGGCGCTGACGCCGGATATTCCAGTCCTGTCTGAAGAAGCGCCTCCTGGCTGGGATGTTCGCCAGCACTGGCAGCGCTACTGGCTGGTAGACCCGCTGGACGGTACCAAAGAGTTCATTAAGCGTAACGGTGAATTCACCGTCAATATTGCGCTGATCGAGAAGGGAAAACCGGTACTGGGCGTGGTTTACGCGCCGGTAATGAAAGTGATGTACAGCGCGGCTGAAGGTAAAGCGTGGAAAGAAGAGTGCGGCGTGCGCAAACAAATCCAGGTTCGTGACGCGCGTCCGCCGCTGGTGGTGATTAGCCGCTCACATGCCGACAATGAGTTAAAAGAGTATCTGCAGCAGTTGGGCGATCACCAGACCACCTCGATTGGCTCATCGCTGAAGTTCTGCCTGGTGGCGGAAGGGCACGCGCAACTGTATCCGCGTTTTGGGCCAACTAACGTCTGGGATACTGCCGCGGGCCACGCCGTTGCCGCCGCAGCCGGAGCGCACGTTCACGACTGGCAGGGGAAAACGCTGGATTACACCCCACGTGAATCGTTCCTCAACCCCGGCTTCCGCGTCTCTATTTATTGAGCAATTTGTGCAGCAGGGCAATCACCTGCTGCACTTCTTCCTGCGTTAACGCCCCATCTTTTGCCCACTGAACGCGTCCGTCCTTGTCGAGTACGGCAATAGCGGAGCTCTCTTCATCCAGTTGCCAGGCCTTACGCGCAACGCCATTGCTGTCGACAATAAATTGTGACCACGGGTAGAGCTTCTTATTGCTCTCCAGACTGCTACGCACAAACATACCGGAACCGGGAATGGCGTCATCCGTGTTGACGATAGTGGTGGTCTGGTATTTGTCATGCGGCAGGTTGGCCGTCTTGATTGCCTCGATCAGCGTTGCATTTTTCTCTTTGGCGGAGGTGCGCCCGGCAATGTGTTGCACAATTCGCACTTTCCCCGGCAACTGTGCGCTATTCCAGCTTTTGTAGCTAAACTTATCGTTATCGAGAATCAGTTCGCCGCGATCGGCGATCCCCACCGGCGGTACGCGCTGGTTAGTCTCAAACTTATGAGCGGAAGCAATCATCGGCAGCAGCAGACACGACAGCGCCAGCAGTTTTTGTAAGGTCATAGGTTTTCCTTCTTTCTTTATTTTGCAGGTGATCCGACCACTTGGGTCTGGAGTTTAATCATATGTGCGATTGCTGCTTTTTCCCGCAAGCGCGATGCCAGTTTGCGGACGGGCGCACAAATCCTGCGAAAATTGAAGGCTTATACTGAAGACAGCGAAGCGTTGAAAAGATAATTCTGAATAATTGTAACCTGAAGGTAAATAAACTTATACACGCTGGAAACATCAACGAGATAGTCTATAGTCATAGGGCATTAAAATTTGCGCCTGAGGATTGTCGGACCGATTGTGGTACCGCAAAGGCGTAATACTCAGCAGGAGACAACAATGAAAATTTTCCAACGATACAACCCGCTGCAGGTGGCGAAGTACGTGAAGATCCTGTTTCGTGGACGGTTATATATCAAGGATGTAGGCGCTTTTGAATTTGATAAGGGTAAGATTCTTATCCCAAAAGTGAAGGACAAGCTGCATTTTTCTGTGATGTCCGAAGTTAACCGTCAGGTCTTGCGTCTGCAAACTGAGATGGCTTGATCAAGTGCTATGCGGTAGTTAAAAAAACGGCTCCTGGACAGGAGCCGTTGATGTTTCTGTAAGGCGTTACGACGCCTTTGCCTCTTCTTTTGCATCTGGCAGCTTTGGTACCAGAACGGTAGGTTTACTGTCCAGACGCGTCACCAGCAGCTGATCGATCTTGTAGTTATCGATATCCACTACTTCAAATTTATAGCCTGAATACTTCACCGAGTCGGTGCGTTTCGGGATTTTACGCAGCATGAACATCATAAAGCCGCCGATGGTTTCATAGTTGCCGGACTGTGGGAACTCGTCGATATCCAGGACGCGCATTACGTCATCAATCGGTGTACCGCCGTCGACCAACCATGAGTTTTCATCGCGCGCCACAATCTGCTCTTCCAGACCCTGGCCTACCAGATCGCCCATCAGCGTCGTCATAACGTCGTTGAGCGTGATAATCCCCACCACCAGCGCGTACTCGTTCATGATGACGGCAAAGTCTTCGCCTGCGGTTTTGAAGCTTTCCAGCGCTTCAGAGAGCGTCAGCGTGTCCGGGACGATCAGCGTATTGCGGATCTGTACACCGCTGTTCAACGCCATACTTTGGTTTGCCAGTACGCGGTTGAGGAGATCCTTTGAATCGACATAGCCAATGATGTGGTCGATATCTTCGTTACACACCAGGAATTTGGAGTGCGGATGTTCCGCCACCTTATTCTTCAGGCTTTGTTCATCTTCGTGGAGATCGAACCAGATAATATTCTCGCGCGAGGTCATTGAAGACGGTACGGTCCGCGATTCCAGTTCGAACACATTTTCAATCAGCTCATGCTCCTGCTTACGCAGAACCCCCGCCAGCGCACCGGCTTCGACCACGGCGTAAATGTCGTCCGAGGTGATGTCGTCTTTACGTACCATTGGGATCTTAAACAGACGGAAAATGTTGTTTGCCAGACCGTTAAAGAACCACACCAGCGGGCGGAAGACCAGCAGGCAGAAGCGCATCGGGTTGATGATACGCAAAGCGACAGCTTCTGGCGCAATCATACCGATGCGTTTCGGGGTTAAATCCGCGAACAGGATGAACAGGCCAGTAACCAGTGAGAACGACAAAATAAAGCTTAACTGTTCAGAGAGCTCTGGAGCGAAGTACTTCGAGAAAAGGCTGTAAAACGCCGGGGAGAATGCTGCATCACCGACGATACCGCCGAGAATGGCGACCGCGTTAAGGCCGATTTGCACGACGGTAAAAAACATGCCGGGGTTTTCCTGCATCTTCAAAACTCGTTGTGCGTTTACGTTGCCTTCATCGGCAAGCAGTTTAAGTTTTATTTTGCGTGATGCAGCAAGCGAGATCTCGGATATCGAGAAAAACGCACTCACGGCGATCAGGCAGAGAATGACTAAAATACTGTTTAACATATCTTATCCGGCGCTGTGCCAGATCCTCGGAAGGGAGAAATTGATAAATCCATGCGAAAACCGGCTCGTGGAGTTGAGCCGGTAAATTCAGAAGCTAGTATAGCGTAAGGTACTGTAAAGTCGCCAGAGGAGCTTTTTTGGCCTTATTCTGTGGGATTCAGCCTGCGCACCATCTGCATCTCTTTTTCGCTATAGGGCGAACCATCTGGCTTTAGCACATCATGAAACCATAGTTGCGCCGTCGTTTCGTCAAGCGGGATATCCGGCCACGGCAGCCAGGTTTGCGTTTTCCCCTGCACCAATCCCCAGTGAAAGCTGGAAACGCGCTGGGCGCTAAACAGCGGCAGTTGTTCTTCTATTCGGCTATCGACATGGCGTGCCAGCCACTCGGTACAAAAGAGCGGCCTGCCAAATTCAGCCAACTGCGACAGAAGAGACAACTGGCCAGGGGTATCGACATACGCATGGTAGCTAATCACGTCGGAAAGCCGCAGCGCGGCTATATCAACAGGATGCGTAAACGCATTCTCGCATGCCGCGCGATCGTCAATATGCCAGGCCGCTACGGTTAATGGTTGAGATGGTGACTCCTGTCGCGCCCAGCTAAACAGGTGGGTCATCAGGGTTAAGGCGTAAATTTCCAGTCTGTCGTCATAGCGGGCAAATTCGCCGGTATGACAAAAAATCCCGCCGTTGCCTGGCTCATTATATAAATCCCAGACGCTGATACGCGAGTCATGGCGAAAGTAACGGATGATATCTCTGACGTAGGCTTCAATTTGCGGCCAACAGCGTCGGTCCAGCACGCAGGCACGGCCTGGGCTACCCGCAGCCTGGCTGTTGTGAATCCCTGGAACCGGGGATTTTTGCTGACCGATAACGGGTTCATCACCGGAAAACGCGCAGTCGTCGAGCAGCGTCAGCATCACTTTTATGCCGTGGCTATGGGCAATGCTCAGGAAGAGGTCGATGCGCTCGAGCAGCCCATCGCGATCATGCTGCCAGACGGTAAACGGTAAATTTGTTCGCAACTGGTTATAGCCATACTGGCTGGCCCAGCCGAGTTCCTGATCGATAGTGCTGCTATCGAAACTCTCTGCTTGCCACATTTCGAGCCAGTTAACCGCGGTGCGCGGCAAGTAGTTAAAACCGCAGCCCCAGGCTTGCTGTTGATACCAGCTTTGCGCCCGTGCTTTGCTCCATGGGTTATACATGATGCGCTCCTTATTCTGTATCTGAGAGACTGACGCGTCCCGTTGCACGCTGCGTGGCGCTGCCACCCCAAACCTCATCGTACTCGTAGCCGGTGAGCTGTTTGATCACCACCCGGGTTTCTTCATCGCAGTCGCGATAGTTGCCACCCAGTTTGCGGCGGGCGATCTCTTTGAGCAGGATTTTGTGGGTTTCGCGAGTCAGTTTGAATTTGTAGGTGGCGTAGAAACTCACCGCCAGCAGCGCCGCGGTAGCAAAGATCATCAATCCGATAATAGCGTGGAGCGCGCTTTCCGGTTGCGCGCCGCTGCCTTTTACAAAGCCTGATTCTTCCAGCACCATGCCGATAAGCAAAATAGCGATTGCCACCGTACTTTTACGCGTGAGTACCATAACGCCGGCAAAAATCCCTTCGCGGCGCTGCTGGGTCACCATTTCATCGATATCAGGAATAAAGCTGTAGATATTCCATGGGATATAGTAAAGGCCAGAACGCGCCATGCCGAGCAGAATAAAGATCGCAGAGAACAGAATATTGGATACCTGAGTTTCGGTATAATAAATAACAAATAAAAATACCAATACGCTAAATATACAAGTGTAAGAGAGGCGTAGTGCTGCTGATGGGGTTATATTGAGTTTATTCAGTAATAGCATAAATCCATAGGTGCCAAAAACTGAAGCAAAAGCGGCAATGCTTAACCAGCCAGAAACGGAGGCGGCATCCTGGCTCAAACAATAAACCACGTAATAGGTAAATACTGAACCGAATACATCCATAGCGGTAAAAGAGAAAATATAAATAATGATATGCAGGCGAAATGCCCGGATCCTGAAAGACGAGAACAGATCGAGTATCAAATATTTAAGGTGATTCAGTATCCCGCTATTGCGTTGCAGGTCAGCCTGGAATGTCTCTTCCTGAACGTCTTTAGCCTCCCACGTGCAGCGCCAGGTTATGAACACCGCGATGCAAAACACGACGGAAAAGATAAGCCCGGTTAGCGTATAGGTAAACGGATTATCTTTGCCGGTAAACTGCATCAGGATGCCGGGTACCGATACGGCCAGAAATCCGCCCAGCTGCGAGCAGATCATGCGCACGCCGGAGAGGCGGCTGCGCTCTTCGTAGCGGTTGGTCATTTCTGCGGCCAGGGTTTCCCACGGCACCAGCACCATCGCTGAAAGCAGCTCAATCGACAAATAGGTTCCCAGGTAATACCAGTAACCCATGTCGGTCAGCCACAGCAGGGCATAGAGAAACATTAAAGGAGAACTGAGTAATAAAAAGAAGCGGCGACGGCCAAATCTGCGGCCCAGCCACGTGTCGCCAAAGTTATCGGTGATATAACCCATAATTGGGCTAAGTACAGCATCAATCACGCGGGCAATGGCAAATATTGAGCCTGCTTCCAGCACGCTTAAACCGCAGTAGGTGGTGTAAAAAAATAAAAGCCATGTTCCGATAATGGCGAAAGCACCGCCGCCAAATAAATCAGTAATGCCATAGCCGATCGCTACACCATAACTGACTCTGCGTTCAGTTGGTTTGACCATAATATTTTTCCAGTATGTAGGGTATGCGTATTCCGGTATTATCCGGCTGGTGTTATTTAATTCTGCAGCGTTAAATTAATTTTAATTATTAATGGTTATCCATTGTCGGGTTTTAGATGAGTGATAAATAGCCTCAACCATCGCCAATGATTTGCGGGCTTCATTAATGTTGATATATTCTGTCTGACCTCCATGAGTAATTGCATGATAAAACTGACGAATAGCCTGCTGGTGGCCCAGACCCCAGTAACTTTTGGCGTGACCGTCCGGTGAACCATCGCAGTCCAGTTTCAGGCGTCGGTCCGCTGTAACGCGCCACAGGGTATTGTCCGTGAGCTGGAGCATGCCTTGCTCACAATGGATCTCCAGCAGCAGCGGTGAATCGAGGGTGTTGCAGTTGCTGGCGTAAAACAGACCGCGAGCGCCGTTGGCAAAGTGCAGGGTCGCCATCGCGCTGTCTTCGGCTTCGGTGACATCTGCCAGTTCACCGCTGTCCACCACGCCTTTCAAACGCGTCACGCCGCCGGCGAACCACTGCATCAGATCGAGAGTATGAATAGCCTGGTTGATCAGTAAACTGCCGCCTTCGCTGGCGAAACGCCCGCGCCACGGGCTTTCGCTGTAATAAGCCCTGGAGCGTGACCAGGTCAAAACAGCTTTAACGCTTAGCATTTTGCCAAGCGTATTTTTCGCCAGTTCATCGCGGATACGTAAACTGGTTGGATTAAGCCGGTTTTGATAGCACACGCCCAGAAGGCCCTGGGCGGATGCCGCTGCGTTAGCGATGTCTGCCACCTCTGTACAATTCAAGCCCACCGGTTTTTCGCAAAACACATGTTTCCCTGCGGCAAGCGCGGCGGTAATCATGTTTTTGTGTTCGAAATGAGGCGTGCAGATATGGACGACGTCGATGTCATTATCCAGCAGCATCTCACGGTAATTCTGGTAATAGCGGCAGTTATAAGCCATGGCCTGTTGCAAACCGGTGGCACTATCAATATCGACCAGCGCACGCAGCGTGACCCCCGGCAAAAGCCGGAGGGCGTTAACGTGACTGCGGTGAATAGCGCCCGCGCCGATGATGGCGGCATTTAGCGTTGTCATGTCACCTCCGGTTATGCGCGGGCATTCGCCAGCATTTGCGCCTTCACGCACAGTTCTGCGGCTTTAAAGGCGTGGGCCTGAGTCATGGCGTTTTCCGTGCGATTCAGACAATCGAGAATGAATTCGCCGAAGAAAGGAAAGCCGACTTTGCCCGCAACCGGGTAGCGGAATTCCCCGTCTTTATTCACCAGATACACCACGTCCTGTTCACCCCGGGTGATATCCACATACTTGCGGATCTCAATGTAACCTTCGGTACCCAGCAACGTCAGGCGTCCATCCCCCCAGCTACTGAGCCCCTGCGGCGTGAACCAGTCGCAGCGGAAATAGCCGGTCGCCCCGTTATCGCCCGCCAGCATGGCATCGCCAAAGTCTTCGAACTGCGGGTACTGTGGATGATTGACGTTACGCACCTGGCTGGCGACGATATGCGCCTCGCTGTTGCCGGTATAAAACAGAAATTGTTCGATTTGATGGCTGCCGATGTCGCACAGAATGCCGCCAAAATAGCGTTTGTCATAAAACCAGTCCGGGCGCCCGTGACCTTCGCGGTGCGGACCGGTGCCGAGGGTTTGCATCACGCGCCCAATTGCCCCCTGGTGGACAAGCTGACCGGCAAAAACAGCGCTTTCAACGTGCAGACGCTCGCTGTAATAGACTGCGTATTTGCGCCCGGTTTTCGCCACCATCGCTTTGGCGTCTTCAAGCTGTGCGAGGGTGGTTAACGGAGCCTTGTCGGTGAAGTAGTCTTTTCCGGCCGCCATGACCTTTAGTCCCAGCGGATAGCGCTCGGAAGGAATTGCCGCTCCGGCAACCAGTTGGACCTCGCGATCGTTGAGGATTGTCTCGAGCGAATCGGCCACCTGCGCCTGCGGATACTGCTGCAGAAATTGATCGATTTTGTGCGGGTCGGGATCGTAAACCCATTTCAGCGTGGCGCCTGCTTCAATCAACCCGTTACACATGCCGTAGATATGACCATGATCGAGTGAGGCCGCGGCAATGACAAACTCGCCAGGTTTCACGACCGGCTGAGGCTTCCCGGTAGGGGCGTAGTGCATTCCATCTTGCTTGTTCATTCTTTAACTCCTGAATCTAAGTCTTTACCCAGAGGGATGGCGCCCACTTCCGTGAAATTGCTTACGGAGGCGGATTTCTCATAGAAATGCGGGGCGATGTCAATCAGGCCGCCGGTGCGATAAAACGCATCGGTGTGGTGAATGGGCAGCGTCACCACCGTGCGGGTGATGGCGGATTTATAGATAGCGGTAATCAACTCCAGCGAGCGCTTGCCCTGTTCGCCATCGACCAGGGGACGGAGCTGTTGTTCGATGGCATTAAGCAGGTTATCGATTTGCCCAGTATGTAGCGTCCATTGCAGCGGTGGCGTAGTGCGAAAAAGTGTCTCCAGATGCTGTTCCAGCTCGCCGTTATTGTCAGTTTGCGGGAAGCCGTTATCCGCCGACTGGCTGGCATGAACCTGCCACGGCGCGGAAATACGCGCTTTTTCACCCTGAATGACAATCTTTTGATCTTCACCGTGATGCACCACGGAGGCGGTCAACTGCGTCAGTGCCCCGTTCGGGTATTTGAAGATAGCCGCGCTAAGATCCTCGACTTCGGCGTTGTCATGGGCGACGTTGGTCATCATCGCCACCACTTCAGTTGGGAAACCCAGCATCCATTGAATGGCGTCAATGTGGTGTACCGCGTGATTCAGCGTGCAGCCGCCGCCTTCTTTCTGCCACGTGCCGCGCCACCATAGATCGTAATAGCAGTGTCCGCGCCACCAGAATGAATCCACCTGTGCATGGCAAATCTTGCCCGCCAGCCCGGAATCAACAACGGTTTTCAGCCGCCAGAAGGCATCGGTAAAGCGGTTTTGCGCGATGATCGATAAGGTTTTCCCGCTGGCCTTTTGCGCGGCGATCATCGCATCGCACTCTTCGAGCGAAGAGGCCATTGGTTTTTCGCACAACACATGTTTTCCGGCCTGCAGCGCATCAATGCTGATGGCTGCGTGCACGTACGGCGGGGTGCAGACATCTACCACATCGATCTCAATGTCCGCGTCCAGCATCGCCTGATGACTGCGGTAGACTCGCGCTTCGCTCAGGCCGTAGCGTGATTTCTTTTCTTCCGCTTTCTCCGGGTAGATATCAACCAACGCGACAATCCGGCAACGATCGGCAAACTGTAAATACCCCTGAATGTGGTTGTGGGAGATATTCCCGGTTCCGACAATGGCAATGTTGAGCATGATTTTCTCCTGCGCGTTACCAGCTACCGGAAGCGTCCAGCGTGCGGCTGGTCGCGGTTTTTTCAACTGAGGAGGCGATACGTTGCTGGAGCAACTGGAAGTAGCGCTGCTCATCGATTGGTAGCTCAACCCAGTCATCGGTCCAGGTAGAAAGGTGCATCGCATTGGAAAGCGTCAGGCCGCGAATGCCTTCCAGACCGGGGGCGATCAGCGGTTCGCCGTGCAGAATTGCGGCGGTGAAATTGCGGGTAATGACATAGTGCTCGCTGCATTCTGGTTCGGTAGGGATTATCACCTCCCAGCATTCAGGCTCACCAAAACCGTTTTGCCAGCGCGCATTAAAGTCGGTTTCGGATTCCCGTAGTCTCCAGAAGCGCAATCGGCCTTCTTCCACCACGACTTTTCCCCGACTGCCGACAATTTCCAGGCGGTTTGTGCCGGGCGTTTCGGCGACGGTGGTGATAAACACGCCGGTCGCACCGTTGGCGTATTCCGCGTAGGCCGTGACGTCATCTTCAACTTCAATCTGGCGGTGCTTGCCAAACTGGCAAAAAGCGCGCAAGCGTACCGGCATGCCGACCAGCCATTGCCATAAATCGAGCTGGTGCGGATCCTGATTAAGCAGTACGCCGCCGCCTTCACCTTTCCAGGTCGCGCGCCAGCCGCCGGAGTTGTAATAGCTCTGCGAACGATACCAGTTGGTAATGATCCAGTTAGAGCGACGCAGTTCGCCGAGTTCGCCGCTGTCGATCAGATCTTTAACTTTCTGATACAGCGGATTGGGGCGCTGGTTGTACATCATGCTGAACACCACATCGCATTCGCGCGCGCAGGCATTCATCTCTTGTACCTGCGCGGTATAGACCCCGGCAGGCTTCTCGCACAGCGTATGGATGCCAAGTCGCATGGCCATCATCGATAAACCCGGATGGTCATAGTGCGGAGTGGCGACGATAACGGCGTCAATAAGCCCACTTTCCAGCATCTCACGCGCGTCGCTGAATAACGTCACCTCTTCACCGACCAGCCGTTGGATAGCCGCATGTTTATCAGGATTGTTATCACACACTGCGGTAAGCACTGCTTCGTGTACCGTTCCGGCCAGCAGGTAGCGCGCATGGACGGTACCAATGTTGCCAACCCCAATAATGCCAAAGCGTATTTTTTTCATGTCGTGCCTTTTTCATGAGAAATAAGGGATATGCGGAACATAAGAAACGCCTGGAATATCGACAATGTGATTTTGTGAGAACGGTTGCAGGATGAAAAAGAAGTTCATCCGGTCATTGAAAAAGTGTTTTAGAGTCAATGAACTACGTTTGCAAAAAATTGCAAAGATTGATTGCGAGTGAGGTCACAGAATGTCTGGCAAGCTAAAAATGGATGAAATTGCTGCCCTGACGGGGTACTCGGTGAGTACAGTGTCGAGGGTGCTTAGCGGGAAGTCATATACCAGCGATAAAGCGCGTGAGGCGATCGTCAGCTGCGCGCGCAGGCTGGGTGTTCTGGACTCGCTGTCCAGTGGACTACTGTTGATCAACGGCATTGCCGTTTTCGCTCCGTTGCGCACTTTCACCGCCCGTGGCGATGCGTTTTATCTTGAAGTCACGCGCGGAATTGCGGAGGCGATAGCGCCGCATGATGTCTATCTGAGTTACTGCGGGCTGGATGAGCAACGCGCGGACATCAAGGTCTTTCAGGAAAAGGCCAACAATAAGAATATCAATGCCATTATTCTTATCGGCATTGATGACCCGACCGTGCATAAACTGGCGCAACTGCTGGATAAACCCTGCGTGTTGATTAACTCGCAGGACAAAGAAGGGTTACTGGATGCGGTATCTCCCGATCATCGGGCGATTGGCAACCGTGCTGTGCAATACCTTTTTGATCAGGGGCATCGGCGTATTCTCCATGTCACCAGCCTGCGCCGGGAAACGATGTACTGGCGTCTGGAGGGCATTAAGGAGGTCTACAGACAGTATCAGATACCGTTTGATACCGGGCGCGATCTGCTGGTGACGGAAGGGTTTTCTGAGGATGAATCAGAGCGGGCTATAGGCAACTGGCTACGTGAAACGCCGCGTGAAGCATGGCCAGAGGTGATTTTCTGCGCCGGGGCGTCAATGTCGACGGGCATTCGGCGGATCCTGGAAAACGTTGGCGTGGAGATACCCGGTGAGCTGTCGCTGATGACGACGGATGTTCAGGAACTGGACGCGCATATCGTTGCCGCGGTAACCAGTATCACTATCCCCTGTCGGGCGCTGGGTGTGGAAGCGGTGCATTTGCTGCAGAACCGTCTTAATCGCCCCTCTGCGCCGGTATTTAACCTGTTGCTGAAGGGAAAGGTGACGGATCGGGGAACCGTCACCCACGCAACGCGCCATGCCGCGCGGGTGACGGTCGCTCGTTAATTGCGGATTAACGTTCTGGCGGCAGGCAAACGCCGATGCCACCAATTCCACAGTAGCCATATGGATTTTTGTGCAGGTACTGCTGGTGATCGTCCTCGGCATAGTAGAACGGGGTTGCCGTAGTGATTTCCGTTGTAATGGCGCGCTCGTCGCCTGCGGCGGTCATTGCTGCCTGAAAACGCGCAAGGCTCGCCTGTGCCGCGGCGGTTTGCTCTGGCGTTAACGGGTAAATGGCGGAGCGATACTGCGTACCCTGGTCGTTCCCCTGACGCATGCCCTGCGCCGGGTCGTGATTTTCCCAGAACACCTGCAGCAGTTGTTCGTAGCTGATAACATGCGGGTCATAGACAACGCGTACCGCTTCGGCGTGCCCGGTATCGCCGGAACAGACTTCGCGGTAGGTTGGATTAGGGGTGTAGCCGCCGGTGTATCCGGCTGCCGTGCTGTATACCCCGGGTAATGACCAGAATAAACGTTCAACGCCCCAGAAGCATCCCATGGCGAAATACGCTATTTCCATACCGTCGGGCACGTTGGTCATCGAATGTTGGTTAACCGCATGCAGCGTTGCCACTGGCATCGGGGTGTTGCGTCCAGGTAGGGCATCTGCTTGAGTAACAAGATGCTTTCTATCAAATAAACTCATGGCCGTTCTCCCGAAATCAGTCATTTGGGTTAAGGTTGTAACGAGACGCGTCTTTGCCCACAATAAACGGCGTGAATACGTCTAGAGTTAAACATAAGAAATATTTGGGTTGTCGTCTGTTTTTCAACTCTTATTGTTGATTTTTTGTTAAGCCGAGGAACGGCATAGTATTTTTTTCCAGGGGTGGGAAAAAAGGATATTCAGGAGAAAATGTGCCACATATCCGTCAGTTATGTTGGGTGGGATTACTGTGCTTAAGTGGCTCCGCCGCCGCCGCGAATGTTCGCTTACAGGTCGAAGGATTATCAGGACCGCTGGAGAAAAACGTCCGTGCGCAGCTGTCCACGATTCAAAGTGATGAAGTCACTCCGGACCGACGCTTTCGTGCGCGCGTTGATGATGCCATCCGCGAAGGGCTAAAGGCGCTGGGCTACTTTGAGCCAACCATTGATTTCGAACTGCGTCCGCCGCCGGCGAAAGGACGTCAGGTGCTGATTGCCAAAGTGAATGCTGGCGAGCCGGTGCTGATTGGCGGCACCGAGGTGATTCTGCGCGGTGGCGCGCGTACGGACAAAGATTATCTCGATCTGCTGAAAACGCGGCCGGCAATCGGCACCGTGCTGAATCAGGGGGACTATGACAACTTCAAAAAGTCACTCACCAGCGTGGCGCTGCGCAAAGGCTATTTCGACAGTGAATTTAATAAAAGCCAGCTTGGCATAGCGCTTGAGCGCCGCCAGGCGTTCTGGGATATCGATTACAACAGCGGCGAACGCTATCGCTTTGGACATGTCACCTTTGAAGGTTCGCAAATTCGCGACGAGTACCTGCAAAATCTGGTGCCTTTTAAAGAAGGTGAAGAGTACGAGTCGAAAGATCTGGGCGAACTGAACCGTCGTCTGTCGGCGACCGGCTGGTTTAATTCTGTGGTCGTCGCGCCGGAATTTGATAAAGCCCGCAAAACCAAAGTACTGCCGCTAAAAGGCGTGGTCTCGCCACGAACCGAAAACACCATCGAAACCGGGGTCGGTTATTCAACTGACGTCGGGCCACGGGTAAAAACCTCGTGGAAAAAGCCGTGGATGAACTCCTACGGCCACAGCCTGACCACCAGCGCCAGTATCTCGGCGCCAGAGCAGGTTCTTGATTTCAGCTATAAAATGCCGCTGTTAAAGAACCCGCTGGAGCAGTATTACCTGGTGCAAGGGGGCTTTAAGCGTACCGATTTAAACGATACCGAGCAGGACTCCACGACGCTTGCGGTTTCCCGCTACTGGGATCTCTCCAGCGGCTGGCAGCGAGCGATTAACCTGCGCTGGAGCCTTGACCACTTTACCCAGGGTAACGTCACCAATACCACCATGCTGCTCTATCCAGGCGTGATGATTAGCCGGACGCGCTCGCGCGGTGGCCTGATGCCTGTGTGGGGCGATTCTCAGCGTTATTCTATTGATTACTCCAACACGGCCTGGGGTTCAGACGTTGATTTCTCCGTCTTCCAGGCGCAAAACGTCTGGATCCGCACGCTGTACGACAGGCACCGCTTTGTGATGCGCGGCAACCTCGGCTGGATCGAAACCGGCGACTTCGACAAAGTGCCGCCGGATCTGCGTTTCTTCGCCGGGGGCGATCGCAGCATTCGTGGTTACAAATACAAATCTATTTCGCCTGAAGGCAGCGACGGCAAGCTGAAAGGGGCCTCGAAGCTGGCGACCGGCTCGCTGGAATATCAGTACAACGTGACCGGAAAATGGTGGGGCGCAATGTTTGTCGATAGCGGTGAAGCGGTCAGCGATATCCGCAAAAGCGATTTCAAAACCGGCGCCGGGGTCGGCGTACGCTGGCAATCGCCGGTCGGTCCCATCAAGCTCGACTTTGCCGTTCCTGTCGGCGACAAAGATGAACATGGTTTACAGTTTTACATCGGTCTGGGGCCTGAATTATGAGTTTATGGAAGAAGATAAGCCTCGGCGTGCTGATTTTTATCCTGCTGCTGTTAGGCACGGTGGCGTTCCTCGTTGGCACCACCTCGGGCCTGCATCTGATCTTCAAAGCGGCTAATCGTTGGGTTCCGGGTCTGGAAATTGGTCAGGTCACCGGCGGCTGGCGAGATCTATCGCTTAAAAATATTCGTTACGACCAGCCTGGCGTGGCGGTGAATGCTGGTGAAGTGCATCTGGCCGTGGGGCTTAACTGCCTGTGGAACAGCAGCCTGTGCGTCAACGATCTGGCGCTGAAAAACATCAACGTGGCGATCGACAGCAAAAAGATGCCGCCCTCAGAGCCGGTTGAAGAAGAAGAGAGTGGTCCGCTCAACCTTTCCACGCCTTACCCAATCACGCTTTCGCGCGTGGCGCTTAACAACATCAACATCAAAATCGATGACACCACGGTTTCGGTGCTGGATTTTACCTCCGGCCTGAACTGGCAGGAAAAAACGCTGACGCTGAAGCCAACGTCATTACAGGGGCTGCTGATTGCCCTGCCTAAAGTGGCCGAAGTGGCGCAGGAAGAGGTCGTCGAACCGAAGATTCAAAACCCGCAGCCGGATGAAAAACCGCTCGGCGAAACGCTAAAAGATCTGTTCTCAAAACCGGTGCTGCCGGAAATGACCGATGTCCATCTGCCGCTCAATCTCAACATTGAAGAGTTTCGTGGCGAGCAGTTGCGCGTGACCGGGGATACAGATTTAACGGTACATAACATGCTGCTGAAAGTGAGCAGCATTGACGGCAACATGAAGCTTGATGCGCTGGATATCGACTCGAATCAGGGAACGGTAAAAGCCAGCGGCACGGCGCAACTCACCGACACATGGCCGGTTGATATTACGTTAAACAGCACACTCAACATCGACCCGTTAAAAGGTGAAAAGGTGAAGCTGAAGGTCGGCGGCGCGCTGCGTGAACAGCTGGAAGTCGGCGTCAATTTGTCTGGTCCGGTGGATATGGACCTGCGGGCGCAGACGCGTCTGGCAGAAGCCGGATTGCCGCTCAACATTGAGGTGGTGAGTAAGCAGATTTACTGGCCGTTTACCGGCGACAAACAGTTCCAGGCCGATGACATCAAGCTCAAACTAACCGGCAAGATGACAGACTATACGCTGTCGATGCGTACCGCCGTGAAAGGGCAGGATATTCCTCCGGCTACCATCACGCTGGACGCCAAAGGCAACGAACAGCAGATCAATCTCGACAAACTCAGCATTGCGGCGCTGGAAGGAAAAACCGAGCTGAAAGCGCTGGTGGACTGGCAGCAGGCGATCAGCTGGCGCGGCGAGTTAACGCTGGATGGGATCAATACCGCGAAAGCGATCCCGGACTGGCCGTCAAAACTGAATGGCCTGGTGAAAACGCGCGGCAGTCTGTACGGCGGAAGCTGGCAGATGGAGGTTCCGGAGCTGAAGCTGACCGGCAACGTGAAGCAGAACAAGGTCAATGTGAACGGTTCGCTGAAGGGGAACAGCTACCTGCAGTGGACGATCCCTGGCCTGCATCTGGAACTGGGACGCAACAGTGCGGACGTGAAAGGGGAACTGGGGGTCAAAGACCTCAATCTCGACGCGACGATTGATGCACCGAGCCTGGATAACGCGCTACCGGGATTAGGCGGGACGGCGAAAGGGCTGGTAAAAGTTCGCGGTACGGTTGAAGCGCCACAGCTGCTGGCGGATATCACCGCCCGCGGTCTGCGCTGGCAGGCGCTTTCCGTCGCTCAGGTACGTGTCGAAGGCGACGTGAAATCGGCCGAGCAAATCGCGGGTAATCTCAACGTTCGCGTAGAGCGGATTGTACAACCTGACGTGAATATTGGTCTGGTGACGCTCAACGCCAAAGGCAGTGAAAAGCAGCATGAGCTGCAGTTGCGCATTCAGGGTGAGCCGGTTTCCGGTCAACTGGACCTTGCCGGGAGCTTTGATCGCAAAGAACAGCGCTGGAAAGGGGCGTTAAGCAATACTCGCTTCCAGACGCCGGTCGGTCCGTGGTCGCTCAACCGTTCTGTCGCGTTGGATTATCGCAACCAGGAACAGAAAATCAGCATTGGGCCGCACTGCTGGAACAACCCGAATGCGGAACTGTGCGTACCGCAAACCATTGATGCCGGCGCATCGGGACGCGCGGTGGTGAACCTTAACCGCTTCGACCTGGCGATGTTAAAACCGTTCATGCCGGATACAACCCAGGCCAGCGGCGTGTTCACCGGCAAAGCTGATGTGAGCTGGGACACCACTAAAGAAGGGCTGCCACAGGGGCAGGTCACGCTGAGCGGACGTAACGTGAAGGTCACGCAAAGCGTAAACGATGCGCCGCTCCCTGTGGCGTTTGAAACGCTGAATCTGACCGCCGACCTGCACAATAACCGTGCCGAGCTGGGCTGGCTGATTCGCCTGACCAACAACGGGCAGTTTGACGGTCAGGTGCAGGTAACGGATCCGCAAGGACGTCGTAGCCTGGGCGGTAACGTCAATATCCGCAACTTCAATCTGGCGATGGTGAACCCCATTTTCTCGCGCGGCGAAAAAGCGGCTGGGACGATCAACGCCAACCTGCGTCTGGGCGGCGATGTGCAAAGCCCGCAACTGCTCGGACAGCTGCAACTGAGCGGTCTGGATATCGACGGTAACTTTATGCCGTTTGACATGCAGCCAAGCCAGTTAGCCGTTAACTTCACCGGAACACGCTCCACGCTGGCGGGCGTGGTGCGCACGCAGCAGGGAGAAATCAATCTGAGCGGTGACGCCGACTGGAGTCAAATAGACAACTGGCGGGCGCGCGTCGCGGCTAAAGGCAGCAGGGTACGTATTACCGTACCGCCGATGGTCCGCCTGGACGTATCGCCGGACGTGGTCTTTGAAGCCACGCCAAGCCTGTTTACCCTCGATGGCAACGTGGATGTGCCGTGGGCGCGTATCGTCGTACACGACCTGCCGGAGAGCGCGGTTGGGGTTTCCAGCGATATGGTCATGCTTAACAACAATCTGCAGCCGGAGAAACCGCAGACAGCCGGCATTCCGATCAACAGTAACCTGAACATCCACGTTGGCAACAACGTGCGTATTGACGCCTTTGGTCTGAAAGCGCGTCTGACGGGCGATCTGAAAGTGGTGCAGGATAAGCAAGGGCTGGGGCTGAACGGACAGATAAATATTCCGAGCGGGCGCTTCCATGCCTATGGTCAGGATCTGATTGTGCGTAAGGGCGAGCTGTTGTTCTCCGGTCCGCCGGATCAGCCGTTACTCAATATCGAGGCAATTCGTAACCCGGATGCCACCGAAGACGACGTGATCGCTGGCGTTCGCGTCACCGGTACAGCCGATGAACCGAAGGCGGAGATCTTCTCTGACCCGGCAATGTCGCAGCAAATGGCGCTTTCCTACCTGTTACGCGGACAAGGACTTGATAGCGAACAGAGCGACAGCGCGGCGATGACCTCAATGCTTATTGGTCTGGGGGTTGCACAAAGTGGTCAGGTTGTGGGTAAAATCGGGGAGACATTTGGCGTAAGCAATCTGGCACTGGACACGCAAGGGGTGGGCGACTCATCTCAGGTGGTTGTCAGCGGATACGTACTGCCAGGTCTGCAGGTGAAATATGGTGTGGGTATATTTGACTCCTTAGCGACACTCACGCTACGTTATCGCCTGATGCCTAAGCTATATCTGGAAGCAGTGTCTGGCGTAGATCAGGCACTTGATTTGCTCTATCAGTTCGAGTTTTAGCAATGCGAATATTTGTTTACGGCAGTTTACGAACCAAACAAGGCAACAGCCACTGGATGACCAATGCCCTGTTGCTGGGAAATTTCAGTATCGACAACTACCAGTTGTACAGCCTGGGCCACTATCCAGGCGCCGTTCCGGGAAATGGGACAGTACACGGGGAAGTTTATCGTATTGATAACGCCACGCTGGCAGAGCTTGACGCTCTGCGTACCCGCGGCGGTGAATACGCACGCCAGTTAATTCAAACGCCGTACGGAAGTGCATGGATGTACGTGTACCAACGTCCGGTTGATGGCTTAACGCTGATTGAAAGCGGTAACTGGTTAGACAGAGACCAGTACTGATATATCGCCTACGAGAATAAACAACGCCGCCTTCGGGTGGCGTTGTTTATTAAAGGCTTAAAACTCCACGCGCGCGCCGAGGTTATAGCGGCGTCCTTCTACCTGCGCGGATTCATTCCACGCGGTTGTCAGTTTCGGATCCTCATCCAGCACGTTGTAGACCCCTGCCATCAGTTGCGTGTGCTTATTGAGCTTATAACGTACGCCTACGTCGACCATCGTGTAGTCATCGTACTTATAGTTATTGCCGCTGTTGCGGTTACTGCTGCGATAATTCACCGTACTCCATACGTCCAGGCTCTGCGTTGCCGCCCAGTTCAGCGACAGGTTCGCCATATGGCGCGGATAATCATTGAGCGCGTAGCCTTTGTTCACGCCGCTTTTCTGTTCGCTGTGGTTCCAGGTGTAGTTAGCGTTGGCTTTCACATCGGCGCTAATCTGCCAGTCGGCATTAAGTTCTATGCCGTAAACGTCCGCCTTGCTAACGTTGAAGTATTTACTGACGGAATCGGCTTTGTAGCCATTCACGGAGCACTGATTCGTCGACGTGGTTTCGCAAATAGTTTGTTCGGCAATTTTGTCTTTGAACTGGGTGTAGAAGACGGTGCTATCCAGCGACAGCGCATCCCCCGTCCAGTAGAGGCCCAGCTCAGAGTTAACGCTTTGTTCAGGTTTCAGGTCGTCGTTACCGACTGTCAGGAAGGGATAAGGTACGGTCGAGCCATATGGGGTGACGAAGTTACTGGATGTCGCACGCAGCTCTGGTTTTTTATAGCCTGCGGAAACGCCGCCCTTCAGCGCCCAGTCATTGCTGAAGGCCCAGTTACCGTACATTTTTGGCGTGATATGCGTGCCAAAGTTATCATCCTGATCCATACGGGCTGAAGTGGTCAGGATAAAATCGTCAATGCTCCAGCCGTCTTCAGCAAACAATGCCCAACCGTTACGGCTGATTTTGGTCACGGGCTCAGATCCGGGCAGCGTTTTGTTGGCCACATCAAATCTGTCATTCAGCTCTTCACGGGTAAAATTCGCCCCAACGGTCAGTTTATGGTTGTCGAGTGTGAAGGTGGTTTGCGAATTGGCGACGTAGTTCTCCATCTGCACATACTGCGGCGACTGTCCGTCATAAACGTACTTCGAACGGCCTTTTTCATAATTTATGTAGTTGGTCGTCGCGATGGTATCGTCTGCATACCAGCCGGTATGCGTCAGAGTGGCGGCATTACGATCGAACAGCCATGACCACGGTGCGCCGCGTTTCTGAGTACGGTTTTTCTCCTGCTCACCGGTGACCACGTTGAGATCAAACAGGTTATTTTCGCTGGCGGCCAGGCCCAGCGTCATATCAACGGATTTACGGTTGTGTTTGCCGAAATAGTTATTGCGATCGTCATCGCGACGGTCGAGCCAGTCGGCCGCCACGCTAAGGCCCAGAACATCGGGCACAATCGGCCCCATGGTGAACAGATTCATCTGGCTGGTATTACCCAAATACTGGTGTTCCTGAAGCCAGGTATTGGCGGCGATTGCCGTTGTCCACTCTTTTGCGCCGTACGGTTTTTTGGTAATAACGTTGACCACACCGCCGATGGCATCTGAGCCGTACAGCGAGGACATTGGCCCGCGGATAACTTCGATACGCTCAATGGCCTCCATTGGCGGTAAGAAGTTGGCTTCAGTACCGATATCATGTCCGTAAGGACGAGATTCACCGGTATTTTGTTTGACGCTGTTGACCATAAAAGCGGTATAAGAAGGGTCCATGCCGCGGATCATAATGCTGCCAGCGTTCATGCCGCTGCTGTTGGTAACCGAGACGCCGGGAAGATTTTTAATCGCTTCACCAATGCTACGGTCCGGCTGAATATCCAGCGTTTTACGATCGATAACTGAAATGGTGGCCGGCGCTTCGCGCTTTTGCTGCGAGAACCCGGATGCGGTGATCACCATTTCATCTTCATTATTGCGTGAGGTTTCGGTGAGTTCTTCTGCCTGAGTGGGGAAAATAACACCACCTGAGAATGCAACGATCCCTGTCAGCGTAATAAGTTGACGCGTTTTCATAATATAAGACACCTGAAAAGTAAAAAAAAAGCATCACCTTGCAACCCGGAAAAGCTGCAAGGTGTAAGAAGCGTTTTTAATTATTAATATTTAGAGAGATCGATTTTCAGTACGTAGTCGGGCTTCACACCGGTCATTTTTTCCGGCTGTTTGACGCTGACATACAGGGTGTTGGCATCAGCCGAGAGCGCCAGGCTGTTAGGTAGGGCATTAGTTTCAATGCTTTGTTTTACCTGATAAGTCTTGCTGTCCACAATGCTGATGCGCTTTGCATTACGGTGGGTGATATAAACTTCCTGGCGTTTTTCGTTATATATCACCGCCAGCGAATTGATAACTTTAATGGGTGCAATAACCTTACCGTTATTAATATCAACAACCAGTACATCCGCTAAATCAGGATCGGTCAGGAATGCGCGATTATTTTTTGCATCCAAAGCAATATTCAGGAAAAAATGTTTTTTGCCTGGCTCAATGCTGAAGCGACTAATAATTTGATGGTTGGTGGTATCCAGTGTAATAAGTTCGTTACGGCCATTTACGACATACAGGCGGTTCTTATTTGCATCGACGGCCATGCCTGTCGGGTACTGGCCCATGTTTTCAAGGGTGGCGATTTTCTCACGCTTTTGCGTATCCACTACCCAGACAATCCCCTTTTCAGCCACGCCGGAAACGTAAAGGCGGTGATGCTGTTTATCGAGCACCATTTCACGGGTATGGATAATATCTTTCGGATTTTTGGCTTCGCTCAGTTGCAGTATCGCCAGCTCTTTACCGCTGCGGGTGTCGATTAGCGTGACTGAACCTTCCAGCGTGTTGCCCACGTACAGCACCTGGCTTTCTTCATCCAGGGCAGTGGCAAAGGCACGACGGCTGGTTTCGATGACTTCAGTCGTCGTGAGCTTCTCCAGGTCAAGTTTGTAGATAAGCCCGCGGGTTTTATCTTTATCGAACGACGGCGAGGAGGCGGCAAAAAGCGCATTCTGCTGACTATCAACCGCCAGTTCATACACGCCGTTACCGACGTCGCGGGTCAGAAAATCTTTCTCAGGTAGCGTCTCCGCCACACTGGACAGGCTGGTAAATAACAGTGCTGTGGCGAGCGCCACACAGGAATAGCGTTTCAGGGACTTCACATTGTGGAGGTTCATTGACTTTTATTCACATTTATTTACATGCTGAAGATGATAATGAGATCTAATCTCATTCGCAATTAAGATAAATGAAATGTGACTACCCAATCTGGTAGGTCAAAAAGAAAACAGCGAAGGGGAGGTGAAAAGAAAGTAGGAATTAAAAAACCCTTACTAACCAGAGGCTGGCGTTCAGGGCTATACGCTAACGCGAACTTACTTCTTCGCGCGCTCGAAGGAAGCAACGATTTCAGCTTTAGCAGCTTCAGCGTTGTCCCAACCGTCAACTTTTACCCATTTGCCCGCTTCGAGATCTTTGTAGTGCTCAAAGAAGTGGGTGATCTGCGCTTTCAGCAGGTCCGGCAGGTCGTTCACATCTTTGATGTGATCGTATTCTTTGCTCAGCTTGGTGTGCGGTACCGCAACCAGTTTCGCATCTTCACCGGATTCGTCAGTCATTTTCAGTACGCCAACCGGACGGCAGCGGATCACTGAACCTGGCTCCAGCGGGTACGGAGTCGGGACCAGAACGTCAACCGGGTCACCGTCCAGAGACAGGGTGTGGTTGATGTAACCGTAGTTGCACGGATAGAACATCGCGGTGGACATGAAGCGGTCAACGAACAGGGCGCCGCTCTCTTTGTCAACTTCGTATTTGATCGGATCTGCGTTGGCAGGGATCTCGATAACAACGTAGATATCTTCCGGCAGGTCTTTACCGGCAGGGACGTTGAGTAAGCTCATGTCTGTTTCCTTTAAATAAGCTATGGCAAACAAGTGGCGGGTATTATAGCCAACTCGCGCTGAATGTCTCCGCTTGTTTTCGCTTTCTCTGCGCGCATTTTCTTCTTTTTACTTCTCTGTAGTGACAGAAAAATCCATATCTTCAGCCGCATTTTTCATAGCTAGATGAAAGCGATTACAAAGTTGTGATTAACGTTTTATTTACTTTTTTGAAGTGTGATGTAACGCAATCCGTTACATGCTCAATTGTCTATAGTTTTTTCGCAACGGTTAATTAACCAACAATAATCACCCTACGAGGATGCACTTATGTGGAAGCGCTTACTTTTAGTCACAGCAGTTTCGGCAGCCATGTCGTCTATGGCAATGGCAGCCCCTTTAACCGTAGGATTTTCGCAGGTTGGCTCTGAATCCGGCTGGCGCGCCGCAGAAACCAACGTCGCGAAAAGCGAGGCCGAAAAGCGTGGTATTACGCTGAAAATCGCTGACGGCCAGCAAAAGCAGGAAAACCAGATTAAAGCAGTCCGCTCATTTGTTGCGCAGGGCGTCGACGCCATCTTTATTGCGCCGGTCGTGGCAACGGGTTGGGAGCCGGTTTTAAAAGAAGCTAAAGATGCCGACATTCCGGTCTTTTTGCTCGATCGTTCCATCGATGTAAAAGACAAATCTCTCTATATGACCACCGTCACCGCCGACAACGTGCTGGAAGGTAAATTGATCGGTGACTGGCTGATTAAACAAGTGGACGGCAAGCCGTGTAACGTCGTTGAGCTGCAAGGGACCGTCGGGGCCAGCGTGGCTATCGATCGTAAAAAAGGGTTTGCTGAAGCTATCGCTAATGCGCCAAACATCAAAATTATCCGCTCTCAGTCCGGCGACTTTACCCGCAGTAAAGGGAAAGAAGTGATGGAGAGCTTTATCAAAGCGGAAAACAACGGCAAGAACATCTGCATGGTTTACGCCCACAATGATGACATGGTGATCGGTGCGATTCAGGCGATCAAAGAAGCGGGCCTGAAACCTGGCAAAGATATTCTCACCGGTTCCATCGATGGCGTACCGGATATCTACAAAGCGATGATTGACGGCGAAGCCAACGCCAGCGTCGAGCTGACGCCGAATATGGCTGGTCCGGCATTCGACGCGCTGGAGAAATTCAAAAAAGACGGCACGATGCCTGAGAAGCTGACCATTACCAAGTCGATCCTCTATTTGCCGGATACGGCGAAAGAAGAGTTAGAGAAGAAGAAAAACATGGGCTACTAAGCCTTCATGAAAATGCCGGGTGCGCTGCGCTTGCCCGGCCTACATTACGCTCTTTTGTAGGCCGGATAAGCGTAGCGCCATCCGGCGTGATGCAGGGGGAACCATGACCACCGACCAATATCAGGAAATCCTCCGCACCGAAGGATTAAGCAAATTCTTTCCCGGCGTCAAAGCGTTGGATAACGTGGATTTCAGCTTGCGTCGTGGCGAGATTATGGCGCTGCTGGGAGAAAACGGAGCCGGCAAATCGACGCTCATCAAAGCGCTGACCGGTGTTTACCATGCCGATCGCGGTACTATCTGGCTCGAAGGCCAACCGATCTCCCCCAAAAACACCGCCCATGCCCAGCAACTGGGGATTGGCACCGTGTACCAGGAAGTGAACCTGCTGCCCAATATGTCGGTAGCGGATAACTTATTTATTGGCCGTGAGCCGCGGCGTTTTGGCCTGCTTCAGCGCAAGCAGATGGAAAAACGCGCGACGGAGCTGATGGCGTCATACGGTTTTTCCCTCGACGTACGCGAACCGCTGAACCGTTTTTCCGTGGCGATGCAACAGATCGTCGCCATCTGCCGGGCGATCGATCTCTCCGCGAAAGTGCTGATCCTCGATGAACCTACCGCCAGCCTCGATACCCAGGAAGTTGAAATGCTGTTCGGCCTGATGCGACATCTGCGCGATCGGGGCGTCAGTCTGATCTTCGTCACCCACTTCCTCGATCAGGTTTATCAGGTCAGCGATCGCATTACCGTTCTGCGTAACGGCGGCTTCGTTGGCTGCCGTGAAACCCGGGAATTACCGCAAATCGAACTGGTCAAAATGATGCTGGGCCGCGAACTGGACACCCATGCGCTACAGCGTGCGGGACGCACCTTGCTGAGTGATAAACCGGTGGCGGCATTTAGCGGCTTTGGCAAGAAAGGCACCATCGCGCCGTTTGATTTGCAGGTGCGTCCCGGTGAGATCGTCGGTCTCGCCGGACTACTGGGATCCGGGCGAACGGAAACGGCGGAGGTGATCTTCGGTATTAAACCCGCCGACAGCGGCACTGCGCTGATCAAAGGCAAACCTCAGACCTTACGATCGCCGCATCAGGCTTCGTGTCTGGGGATCGGTTTCTGTCCGGAGGATCGTAAAACGGATGGCATTATCGCCGCCGCTTCGGTGCGGGAAAACATTATTCTGGCGTTGCAGGCGCAGCGCGGCTGGCTGCGACCTGTATCACGGAAAGAACAAAACGAGATTGCAGAGCGTTTTATTCGCCAGCTTGGTATTCGCACCCCCAACGCTGAACAGCCGATCGAATTTCTCTCCGGCGGCAATCAGCAAAAAGTATTGCTCTCGCGCTGGTTATTGACCAAACCGCAGTTCCTGATCCTCGATGAACCCACGCGCGGGATCGACGTTGGCGCGCATGCGGAGATCATCCGCCTGATCGAAACGCTGTGCGCGGATGGTCTGGCGCTGCTGGTGATTTCATCCGAACTGGAAGAGTTAGTGGGCTATGCCGATCGGGTCATTATTATGCGCGACCGCAAACAGGTGGCTGAGATCCCACTGGCTGAACTGTCCGTACCGGCGATCATGAATGCCATTGCGGCCTAAGGAGACTATGGTGATGCCTCAATCTCTCCCTCAATCCAATCCACCTAAACGGCGGTTCCGTTGGCCAAAGGGGATGCCGCAACTGGTGGCGTTGCTGCTGGTGCTGCTGGTGGATAGCCTGGTCGCGCCGCACTTCTACCAGGTGATTTTGCAGGATGGTCGGCTGTTCGGCAGCCCGATTGATATTCTCAACCGCGCCGCGCCCGTGGCGCTGTTGGCGATTGGTATGACGCTGGTGATTGCCACCGGCGGTATCGACCTTTCCGTGGGCGCCGTCATGGCTATTGCCGGCGCGACGACTGCGGCGATGACGGTGGCCGGGCACAGTCTACCTGTGGTGCTGCTTGCCGCCTTAGGCTCCGGCATTCTGGCGGGATTGTGGAACGGAATTCTGGTGGCCATCCTCAAGATCCAACCCTTCGTCGCTACGCTTATTCTGATGGTGGCCGGGCGTGGAGTGGCGCAGCTCATCACTTCCGGGCAGATCGTCACCTTCAACTCGCCAGAACTTTCATGGTTTGGCAGCGGCTCGCTGTTACTGTTCCCCACGCCGGTAATTATTGCACTGCTCACGCTGGTGGTGTTCTGGCTGCTGACGCGGAAAACGGCGCTGGGTATGTTTATAGAAGCGGTGGGCATCAACATTCGTGCGGCAAAAAATGCCGGGGTGAACACTCGCATTATCGTGATGCTCACCTATGTGCTGAGCGGCCTGTGCGCGGCTATCGCTGGCATTATCGTCACGGCGGATATCCGCGGGGCAGACGCCAATAACGCCGGATTGTGGCTGGAGCTGGATGCCATTCTCGCGGTGGTTATCGGCGGCGGCTCGCTGATGGGCGGGCGCTTTAACCTGCTGCTGTCGGTGATCGGCGCGTTGATTATTCAGGGCATGAACACCGGGATTTTACTGTCGGGCTTCCAGCCGGAACTGAATCAGGTGGTCAAAGCCGTGGTGGTGTTGTGTGTGCTGGTCGTGCAATCACAACGCTTTATCAGCCTGATAAAAGGAGTGCGTGGTCATGATAAAACGTAATTTACCGCTGATGATCACCCTCGGCGTGTTTGTGTTGGGCTACCTTTACTGCCTGACGCAGTTTCCCGCTTTTGCTTCCACCCGGGTAATCTGCAATATTCTGACCGATAACGCTTTTTTAGGCATTATCGCCGTCGGCATGACCTTCGTGATTCTCTCTGGCGGGATCGACCTTTCCGTTGGCTCGGTGATCGCGTTTACCGGCGTATTTCTGGCGAAAGCCATCGGCTACTGGGGCATTTCCCCGCTGCTGGCGTTCCCTTTGGTTTTGCTGATGGGCTGCGCGTTTGGCGCGTTTATGGGGTTACTGATTGATGCGCTGAAGATCCCAGCATTCATCATTACTCTGGCGGGAATGTTCTTCCTGCGCGGCGTCAGTTATCTGGTCTCAGAAGAATCCATCCCGATTAACCATCCGGTTTATGACACGCTCTCAAGCCTGGCATGGAAAATTCCCGGCGGTGGTCGCCTGAGCGCGATGGGATTGCTGATGCTGGCGGTTGTCGTCATTGGCATATTCCTGGCGCACCGTACGCGCTTTGGTAATCAGGTTTACGCGATTGGCGGCAACGCCACCTCTGCCAACCTGATGGGCATCTCAACCCGCAGCACCACCATTCGTATCTATATGCTGTCTACCGGGCTTGCCACACTTGCCGGCATTGTTTTTTCCATTTATACCCAGGCGGGCTATGCGCTGGCGGGCGTTGGCGTCGAGCTGGATGCGATTGCCTCGGTGGTGATTGGCGGAACGCTGCTGAGTGGCGGGGTCGGGACGGTATTAGGCACGTTGTTTGGCGTCGCCATTCAAGGACTGATTCAGACCTACATTAATTTTGACGGCACATTAAGTTCCTGGTGGACGAAGATCGCGATTGGTATTTTGTTGTTTATTTTTATTGCCTTACAGCGCGGCCTGACGGTGCTTTGGGAAAACCGTCAAAGCTCGCCAGTTACCCGAATAGGTACGGCGGCAACACCAAAGTAACATCCTGATTTTTCACAAAACATTTAAATATCTAAACTTTTTCCGGTTGTAGTCGATAGGTTCTGTACAGGTCTGTTTTAACCCTACAACCGGAAATATAACAATGCCAAAATCCCTTTCAATTCGATCAAGTTTGTTGGTGTTATTGTCTCTGCTGACGTTCCTTCTGTTACTGACCGGCGGAATGGGGCTATATGCCTCTACTCGTATCATTACTTCATTGATTTACCACGGTATTATGAGCGCAGCGATGCTGGCGGCTATCGCATTGCTGGCGGTTATTTGGTTTATGCTGCGAAATAAGTTCCTCAAACCGCTGGATAACATAGTTGAGCAACTGGAACGTCTGGCGACGGGAGATTTATCGTCGGTTGCTGCGCTGTCGGCCAGCGCCGAATTCAACCGCCTGAACGCAGCGATGGATGAAATGCGCCATGCGCTGGGCGACTCGGTACAACGCGTACGTGATGCCAGCTCGCAAATTGATATTGGCAGTCGTGAACTGACGGCCGGGAACCAGCATCTGGCACAACGCACTGAATCGACAGCCACTTCGCTGGAGCAAACCGCCGCCAGTATGGAAGAACTCACGGCGACCGTGAAACAGAATGCGCAGAACGCGGAACAGGCGCATCAGCTGGCAAAATCGGTGTCGGATACCGCCGATCGCGGTAGCGAAATGGTGTGTTATGTGATCGAGAAAATGCGCGATATTTCCGGTAGTTCCAGCCGAATCGCCGACATCCTCAGCGTAATCGACGGTATTGCTTTCCAGACCAATATCCTGGCGCTCAATGCTTCCGTTGAAGCGGCGCGCGCCGGTGAGCAGGGGCGGGGCTTTGCGGTCGTCGCTGGTGAAGTGCGTAATCTGGCCAGCCGCAGCGCCGAGGCGGCCAAAGAGATCCGCACGTTAATCAGCGATTCGCACACCCACGTGGGGGAAGGCAGCGAGCTGGCGCAGCAGGCGGGGGAAACCATGGATGAGATCGCCAATGAAGTGATGCGCATGACCAAACTGATGCGTGAAATTGCCAGCGCCTCCCAGGAACAGAGTCGCGGTATTGAGCAGGTAAATATTGCGGTAATTCAGATGGATGAAACGGCGCAGCAAAATGCGGCGCTGGTACAGCAGTCTTCTGCGGCTACCCGTTCGCTGGAAGAACAGTCTTCAGCGCTAATCGAAGCCATGGCCGTATTTAAACTACAAACAGCCTAACCGAACGATGGATTTTGTAGGCCGGATAAAGGCGTTTACGCCGCCATCCGGCAATATCACCGCATCGTGCCGGATGGCGCTTCGCTTATCCGGCCTACAACGTGCAGTAGACCGGGATATGGCGTTTACGCGTCCGGGAACTCGCGGATAAAGCGTTCTACATCTTCAACCATGTGGTCGTTACCCACGAAGAAGGAGCGGCGCTGGTGCAGGCTTTCCGGGGTGATATCCAGAATGCGTTCTTTACCATCGCTGGCTTTGCCGCCCGCCTGCTCGGCCAGGAAGGCCATCGGGTTGCATTCGTACAGCAGACGCAGCTTGCCTTGCGGGTGGCTGGCGGTGCTTGGGTACAGGTAGATCCCGCCTTTGAGCAGATTGCGATGGAAATCCGCAACCAGAGAGCCAATGTAGCGCGAGGTGTACGGGCGCTGGGTTGACTTATCTTCTTCCTGACAGAATTTAATGTACTTCTTCACACCGTTCGGGAATTTGATGTAGTTGCCTTCGTTAATGGAGTACGTGCTGCCTTTCGCCGGGAAGCGCATACGTTCCTGGCTGAGGCAGAATACGCCCAGAGAAGGATCGTAGGTGAAGGCGTGTACACCACAGCCGGTGGTATACACCAGCATGGTGGAAGAACCATAAACAACGTAGCCCGCAGCAACCTGCTTGTTGCCCGGCTGCAGGAAATCCTCTTCCGTGACCGGCGTGCCGACTGGGGTTACGCGGCGATAAATAGAGAAAATCGTACCCACAGAGACGTTAACATCGATGTTGGATGAGCCATCCAGCGGATCCATCAGCACAACATATTTTGCGTGTTCACAGCCTTCGAAGACGACGATTTCATCTTCTTCTTCCGAGGCAATGCCCGCCACAATGTCGCGCGCCTTCAGTGCAGCTTTCAGTTTTTCGTTCGCGAACAGATCGAGTTTTTGCTGAACCTCTCCCTGCACGTTCTCAGCACCGCTGGCACCCAGGATATCGACCAGACCGGCCTTGTTGATATCGCGGTGGATGATCTTGGCGCCCAGCTTTATTGCCGACAACAAAGCAGTGAGTTCACCGGTAGCATGAGAAAACTCGTGCTGCTTTTCGACAATAAATTCACCTAACGTTTTCATAACACTTTCCCTGCAATTTATGTGGAGTAAAGCGACCGCAACAATATTAACAAATATTTCCATTGTTGCGCTTAGGTGAATCGCGCCAGCAAACTACGGAATATCCTGAAATGCGTTTCTCACTTGCCGGACATGTGCGTAAAATGGCCCCCAGATTAAAAAAGGATAGTGACGTATGCGCATTCATATTTTGGGAATTTGTGGCACTTTCATGGGCGGTCTGGCGATGCTGGCGCGCTCGCTCGGTCATGAAGTAACCGGTTCGGACGCCAATGTGTATCCGCCGATGAGTACCTTACTTGAGAAGCAAGGCATTGATTTAATTCAGGGTTATGACGCCAGTCAGCTCGACCCGCAGCCGGACCTGGTGATCATCGGTAATGCCATGACCCGTGGTAATCCGTGCGTGGAAGCGGTGCTGGAAAAGAACATTCCGTACATGTCTGGCCCGCAGTGGCTGCATGACTTTGTATTGCGCGATCGCTGGGTTCTGGCGGTTGCGGGGACGCACGGCAAAACCACCACCGCAGGAATGGCGACCTGGATCCTCGAAGCGTGCGGCTATAAGCCTGGCTTTGTGATCGGCGGCGTTCCGGGCAACTTTGAGGTTTCCGCGCGCCTGGGCGAAAGCGACTTCTTCGTGATTGAAGCGGATGAGTACGACTGCGCGTTCTTCGATAAGCGTTCTAAATTCGTGCATTACTGCCCGCGCACGCTGATCCTCAACAATCTTGAGTTCGATCACGCGGACATCTTTGACGATCTGAAAGCTATTCAGAAACAGTTCCATCACCTGGTGCGCATCGTGCCGGGCCAGGGACGCATCATCTACCCGGAAAACGACATCAATCTGAAACAGACGATGGCGATGGGCTGCTGGAGCGAACAAGAGCTGGTGGGCGAACAAGGTCACTGGCAGGCGAAAAAGCTCACTACCGATGCCTCCGAGTGGGAAGTGTGGCTGGACGGTGAAAAAGTCGGCGAAGTGAAGTGGGGCCTGGTGGGCGAGCACAACATGCACAACGGTTTGATGGCGATTGCAGCCGCGCGTCATGTTGGCGTTGTGCCTGCGGATGCGGCCAATGCGCTGGGCTCGTTCATCAACGCCCGTCGTCGTCTTGAGCTTCGCGGCGAAGCCAATGGCGTGACGGTGTATGACGATTTTGCCCATCACCCGACGGCCATTCTGGCAACGCTTGCGGCGCTGCGCGGTAAAGTGGGTGGCACGGCGCGCATCATCGCGGTGCTGGAACCTCGCTCGAACACCATGAAAATGGGGCTGTGCAAAGATGATCTCGCGCCGTCGTTAGGGCGTGCGGACGAAGTGTTCCTGCTGCAACCGCCGCACATTCCCTGGCAGGTAGCAGAAGTCGCTGAAGCCTGCGTTCAGCCGGCACACTGGAGTGGCGATGTGGATGCACTGGCAGATATGGTGGTGAAAACCGCACAGCCTGGCGACCACATTCTGGTGATGAGCAACGGCGGATTTGGCGGCATCCATCAAAAACTGCTGGATGGTCTGGCGAAGAAAGCTCAGGCAGAAGAAGAGTAAAAAAATGCCCGGTGGCGCTACGCTTACCGGGCCTACAAAGGATCGTAGGCCGGATAAGGTATTTGCACCGCCATCCGGCACTTTCGGCAGACGAAGAGGTTAGGCTTCGTTTTCCGCCAGTTCGCGCAGATACTGGAAGATCTGGCGGGAAGATTTTGGCGGCTTGTTGCCCGCTTTTTCTTTCCTGGCGTTACGCACCAGCGAACGCAGTTGCTGACGGTCGGCGTCAGGCCACAGGTTCATCACTTCTTCGATAGCTTCATCGTTACCGTCAACCATACGGTCACGCAGTTGCTCCAGCTTATGGAAGACAACGACCTGTTGGTTGTGGCGGTTTTTCAGCTTATCCAGCGCCTGACGGATAGGATCAACATCGCGCTGGCGCAACATTTTGCCAATCAGCTGCAGCTGACGGCGGCGACCTTCCATCTTAATACGCTGGGCCAGCTCAATCGCGGCACGTAAATCCGCATCAAGCGGGATTTTATCCAGCGCGTTTTTCCCCAGTTTTACCAGTTCCACACCCAGGTGTTTTAACTCCTCGGCGTCACGTTTTATTTCACTTTTACTGACCCAGATAATTTCATCGTCTTCGTCTTCGATGTCATCACCGGGAACGTCGTCGAGCCAGTCTTCGGGCTGCTTAGTCATGTCAGGCTCCTTAAAAAAAGAGGCTAATGTTACCAGTTAAGATGCGCACTGAAAAACGGTTCTCTGTTAGACTTCAGAGAAACTCTCTCTACATTATGGCATTTGCGATGAAAGTAATCTCACAAGTTGAAGCGCAGCGTAAGATTCTGGAAGAAGCGGTCTCGACGGCACTGGAATTAGCGTCAGGTAAGTCGGATGGCGCGGAAGTCGCTGTAAGCAAGACCACGGGTATTAGCGTCAGCACCCGTTATGGTGAAGTGGAGAACGTAGAATTCAATAGCGATGGCGCGTTGGGGATTACGGTTTATCACCAGAACCGTAAGGGCAGCGCATCGTCCACCGATTTAAGTCCGCAGGCGATTGCCCGTACCGTGCAGGCCGCGCTGGACATTGCACGTTACACTTCGCCGGACCCGTGCGCGGGCGTGGCAGATAAAGACCTGCTGGCCTTTGATGCGCCTGATCTAGACCTGTTCCACCCGGCGGAAGTGTCCCCTGACGAAGCTATCGAACTGGCTGCCCGCGCTGAACAGGCGGCGCTGCAGGCCGATAAGCGTATCACTAACACCGAAGGCGGCAGCTTTAACAGCCACTATGGCATCAAAGTGTTTGGCAACAGCCACGGCATGTTGCAGGGCTACTGCTCCACGCGCCATTCTCTCTCCAGCTGTGTGATCGCGGAAGAAAATGGCGATATGGAGCGTGATTACGCCTACACCATTGGCCGGGCGATGGGCGATCTGCAAACGCCGGAATGGGTGGGGGCAGATTGTGCTCGCCGTACCTTATCTCGCCTGTCTCCGCGTAAGCTGTCCACCATGAAAGCGCCGGTGATTTTCGCCAATGAAGTGGCGACTGGACTGTTCGGACACCTGGTTGGCGCGATCGCCGGTGGTTCGGTGTACCGTAAATCCACCTTCTTGCTGGACTCGCTGGGCAAACAAATTCTGCCGGAATGGCTGACCATTGAAGAACATCCGCACCTGCGCAAAGGGCTGGCGTCTTCACCATTCGACAGCGAAGGCGTACGGACCGAACGCCGCGACATTATTAAAGACGGCGTGTTGACCCAATGGCTGCTGACCAACTATTCCGCACGTAAGCTGGGGCTGAAGAGCACCGGTCATGCAGGTGGGATCCACAACTGGCGAATTCCGGGACAGGGTCTAAGCTTCGAGCAGTTGCTCAAAGAGATGGGCACAGGCCTGGTGGTTACCGAGCTGATGGGACAGGGCGTAAGCGGCATTACCGGCGATTACTCGCGCGGCGCGGCGGGCTTCTGGGTCGAAAACGGCGAAATTCAGTACCCGGTGAGTGAAATTACCATCGCCGGTAACTTAAAAGAGATGTGGCGTAATATTGTGACCGTGGGGAACGATATTGAAACGCGCAGTAATATCCAGTGTGGTTCGGTCTTGTTACCGGAGATGAAAATCGCCGGGCAGTGATACTCGTCATACTTCAAGCTGTGTGAATTATTGAGGGTATCTGGCGTTTGTTTATTTTTTAATAATAAAAAAGGAAGTGAGCAATGCGTAAACACCTGTTAGCGATCGTCGCGGCTTCAACGCTGGTTTTTGGCTCTTCAGCGTTTGCAGCCGATCTCGAAGATGACATGGGGATCCTCAACGATAACCTGAAGATCGTCGAAAAAACGGATAATGCGACTGAACTGAAAGACGCGTTAACCAAAATGCGCGCAGCCGCGCTGGACGCGCAAAAAGGCACGCCGCCGAAGCTGGAAAACAAATCCCCGGACAGCCCGGAGATGAAGGATTTCCGTCACGGTTTTGACACGCTGATCGGCCAGATTGACGGCGCGCTGAAGCTGGCTAACGAAGGTAAAGTCAAAGAGGCGAAAGCCGTTGCGGAAGAGCTGAAAACCACGCGCAACGAAAACCACAAGAAGTTCCGCTAATCTGCGCTTTCCGGCCTGCATAACCGTAGGCCGGACAAGCCATCACGCTACTGCCTCCCATAAGTAAACGCTATCCCCATCACATTTTTTCATTTTTATCGTCCATTCATTGTTCGCATTTCCTTCCATTTTTCTGCTCACTCTTGCGATCTCAATCACATTCTTCCAGTGATAAATCGTGGTCACGGCCCTTTTTGCGGCACGGATCACTATCGCTGCGCGCCTTTCCACTTCGAAGTGGAAAACAACTCGCTACAAACTTTTAACCCCCACCGCTAATTTACCCTCAGAGCCATTAGTGGGGTAAGACGAGTGAATAACGGAGCTGTAATGAATGACATGGGGGAATCGGTGGAACTGGCCGACCGCATGCTGGCGCAGGTGTATGCCTTGCTGCGTGAACGCCACATTATTCCCAACGCCGTGCAGGAACAGATGCTGACATCGCATGTTCGCGCCATGGCGCACCGCTCGGTAACGGGTGAACCCTTACCAGAAGTCGATGCCAGCTTGTTTGATGAAATTTCTGCCGAATCAATGGCGCTTGCCCGCGACGTGGTCGCCGAGTTTGGCAATCTTCCTGAGGAAGAGGCCTGGCTGCTGTCGGTGCATTTCGAAGTCGCGAAAGACAACCTTTAAGGAGCAAAAGATGGAACAGATTACCGTAGTGATTGGCGATCGTCTGGGTAAAGGCCAGAAAGTGGCGGCAGGCGTTGAGAAAGCGGGCGGTCGTGCGGTTGTGGTGCCGGGCGTGGCGGCGGATATGAAGCTGGGTGACGTGATGAAAGCGGAAAACGCCACCTTTGGTATCTCGTTTTGCGGCAGCGGCGGCGCGGGTGCGATTACCGCACAGACCAAATATGGCTACAAGGCGAAATACGGCATGCGTTCGGTCGATGAAGGGGTAACCGCCATTAACGAAGGCTGCAATGTGCTGGGGTTTGGCTTTATGGACAAAGAAGAGCTCGGTGAGCGCCTGGTGCAGGCGTGGCAAAAGAAACACGGCGCTTAAGTATGAAAGAACAATTCACCACCACGGTGAGAGTCACTGGCAAGGGCGAGGCCAAAGCGCGCGCCTTTGCCGATGCCCTGAACCACGTTCAGGCGGCGGTGATGAAAGCGTCGCCGCATATCTTACTGCGTATTGAGCCACAGGATGTGCAGGTTGTTCAAGCGCGTGAATCGGTGCGCAAAGAGGCGTTTCTGTTCCTCTTTTTACGCCGGGAAAGACGCACCTTCAGCGTGGAGCTGGACGTGACCGTCAACGTGACTGCCATCAATCTCGACAAGGTGGATTTCGTTACGCAACGCTGATTCTTTATTAAAAGGCATAATTATGTTCCTGATAATATTAATAAAATCGCTCATCATCGGCGGCCTGGTTGGCGTCGGTGTCGGCGCTGGGGCTGCACGCATGTTTCATGCGCCTACCACTCAAGGGATGGGCGCGTTTCGTACTCTGGGAGAACTGAATTCCTGCGAAGGGGATCCGGCTTCTCACTTCTCGTTCGGCCTGGGCTTCTTCTTTAACGCCTGGGCTTCCTCCGTTGCGGCAGGGGCGTTCACGCAGGACGTCGACCATCGCATCATCCCCAACTGGGGCGCCGCCGCGCTGATGATTAAAAATCGCAACGTCGGTGAAACGCTGCACGATCCTAAGCGCATGGCGATTGCCTGTGGCGTTATCGGGATGATTGTCGTGACCTTCCTGAACCTCACGGCGTCATCGGTACCGGAAGCGTTGCAAGTTACCGCCGTCAAGGTGCTGGTGCCTGCGGCTAACCTGCTGGTTAACACCGTGATGCCGGTGATTTTCTGGCTGGCGGCGATTGATGCCGGTAAGAAATCCGGTTTCTGGGCCACCGTCTTTGGCGGTGCGGCGCAGCTGATCATGGGCAACGCCGTCCCGGGGCTGGTCCTCGGTATTCTGATCGGTAAAGGCGTTGAAGAGAGCGGCTGGAACCACGTCACAAAAGTGATGATGGTGGCTATCGTCGCGCTGTTTGTCCTGAGCGGCTTCTTCCGCGGCTTCGACATGAAGATGATCGAATCCTTCCATCTGACCGTGCCTAACTGGCTCGAACTTATCCACAACTCGCTCAGCGGCAAATAACGGAGGCCATCATGGAACAGAATAAAGGTTTTTGGTTCGCTGACTGGTCGTTCCCGATCTTCGTTGGCCTGCTCTCATCCGGCGTGTTTGCCGGAACGCACATGTACTACCTGTACGGTATTGGCGCATTTAACGAAGTGGCTTTTGTGGCGATGCTGAAGGCGGGAATGGACACCGGCTCCTACGGGGCGGTGGCGGCATTTGGCGCAAGTTTCCTGTTTGCCCGCATCATTGAAGGTTCGCTGGTGGGGATTTTGGACATTGGCGGGGCGATTCAGACCGGGGTCGGGTTAGGTGTTCCGGCGCTGTTACTGGGCGCGGGCATTATCTTCCCGGTCGCCAATTTCGCAGCTTCGCTGGTTACCGGTCTGGTGATTGGCCTGGCGATTGGCTACATCATCATTCTGGCGCGTAAGTTCACCATCAACCAGAGCGACTCAACCTACGGTGCGGACGTCATGATGGGGGCTGGTAACGCCTCCGGCCGCTTCCTCGGACCGTTGATTATCCTCAGCGCGATGACGGCTTCTATTCCTATCGGAATCGGTTCTCTGGTGGGTGCGCTGCTGTTTTACCTGTGGCAAAAACCGATTACCGGCGGGGCGATCCTCGGGGCAATGATCCTCGGTTCCCTCTTCCCGATTGCCATAAGCTAACTGTTGATTTGTAGGCCGGATAAGGCGGTTGCGCCGCCATCCGGCAAAGGAGAGAGCGATGTTTGATTTACTCCTGCGCCGTGCGCGCCTCGTTGACGATACGCTGAGCGATATTGCGCTCAAAGACGGCAAAATCGCGGCGTTGGGCGACGTTGATGGCCCGGCGCTGAAAACTATCGAGCTGGGCGGTGAGTGCTACGTCAGCGCAGGCTGGATTGATTCTCACGTTCATTGCTACCCGAAATCCCCGATTTACCACGACCAGCCGGACAGCGTCGGTATTGCTACCGGCGTGACCACGGTGGTGGATGCGGGCAGTACCGGGGCGGATGACATCGACGATTTTTACACCCTGACCCGGGAAGCGGCCACCGAAGTGTATGCGCTGCTGAACATCTCCCGCGTTGGGCTTATCGCCCAGAACGAGCTGGCTAACATGGCCAATATTGACGCCGATGCGGTGCGCCAGGCGGTGAAGCGCTACCCTGATTTTATCGTCGGCCTGAAGGCGCGCATGAGCAGCAGCGTAGTCGGTGAAAACGGCATCACGCCGCTGGAGCGTGCCAAAGCGATGCAAGCGCAGAACGGCAACCTGCCGCTGATGGTGCATATCGGCAACAACCCGCCGAATCTCGATGATATCGCTGAACGCCTGAGCGCAGGCGATATCATTACCCACTGCTACAACGGTAAGCCGAATCGCATTCTGACGCCGCAAGGCGAGCTGCGGGCGTCAGTGACCCGGGCGATTTCACGTGGCGTGCGTCTGGACGTTGGGCATGGCACTGCCAGCCTGAGCTTTGCGGTGGCAAAACGCGCGATCGGCCTGGGCATTTTGCCGCACACCATCAGCTCCGATATTTATTGCCGTAACCGTATCAGCGGCCCGGTACATTCCCTGGCGAATGTGATGTCGAAATTTCTCGCTATTGGGATGTCGCTTCCGCAGGTCATTGAGTGCGTTACCGCCAATGCCGCCGATGGTCTGCGCCTGAAACACAAGGGGCGACTGCAGGTCGGTCTGGATGCCGATTTAACCCTCTTTACGCTTAAGCGCCAGCCAACCGTGCTGGTAGATGCAGAAAACGACAGCCTGCAGGCTGAGCAACTGCTGGTGCCGCTTGCCGCAATACGTGCGGGCAAGGGCTATATGACCGAACAAGGGAGCGCGGAACATGCCTTCGATTTTTGAGAAATACAACCTAAAACAGGTGATTAACACATCAGGCCGCATGACGGCGCTCGGCGTTTCCACGCCGCGACCAGAGGTGGTTGAGGCTGCAATGGCCGGGATGAATCAATACTTTGAGATGAAAGACCTGGTGAATAAAACCGGTGACTACATCGCGAAATTGCTGGAAGTGGAAGGGGCAACCGTCGTCTCCTGCGCCTCGGCCGGAATCGCCCTGTCGGTGGCTGGCGTGCTGGTTAAAGACAGCGACTGGCTGCTGGAGAATCTGCACGTTGCGCCCATCGAGAACAACGAAATTGTGTTGCCCAGAGGTCACAACGTCAACTTTGGCGCGCCGGTGGGCACCATGGTGGCGCTTGGCGGCGGCAAGTTAGTGGAGGCAGGTTATGCCAACGAATGTTCCGCGGCGCAGCTGGCAGCAGCTATTACGCCCCGTACGGCGGCCATTCTATATATCAAATCTCATCACTGCGTTCAGAAAAGTATGCTTAGCGTGGAGCAGGCTGCGGTGGTTGCGCGTACGCATAATCTGCCGCTGATCGTGGATGCGGCGGCGGAAGAGGATTTGCAGTGCTACTACCGGGTTGGTGCGGATCTGGTGATTTATAGCGGCGCGAAGGCGATTGAAGGACCCACCAGCGGTCTGGTGATAGGTAAAACCCAGTACGTTGAGTGGGTGAAACGCCAGACGGCGGGAATTGGCCGGGCGATGAAGGTGGGCAAAGAGGGGATTCTTGGCCTGACCTGCGCCATTGAACTGTATCTGAACGCGCAGAAAGAAAGCGGTGCGGAGATGGTCGAGAAAATGACGCCGTTCATTAACGCGTTAAACCAGCTTCACGGCGTGAGCGCCCGCGTGGTGTGGGACAGCGCAGGGCGTGACATAGCGCGCACGGAAATTAAATTTGACGAAGCGGTAACCGGGATCGCCACCGGCGAACTGGTTGATGCGCTGAAGCAGGGGGAATACGCGATTTACTTCCGTGGTTACAAAGCCAATGAAGGCATTATCGAAGCCGACGTGCGCAGCGTCGATCGCGCGCAGCTGGAGATTGTGGCCCGTCGAATTGGCGAAGTGATTTCGCAGGAGAAAAACGCATGAAACTGACCCCTAACTTTTATCGCGACCGCGTCTGCCTGAACGTGCTGGCCGGCTCCAAAGAAAATGCCCGGGATATTTACGCGGCGGCGGAAGGACACGTGCTGGTTGGCGTGTTGTCAAAAAATTACCCTGATGTCGCAAGTGCGGTAGCGGATATGCGTGAATACGCGGCCCTTATCGACAATGCGCTCTCCGTGGGGCTGGGGGCGGGCGATCCAAACCAGTCGGCGATGGTCAGTGAAATCTCCCGTCAGGTGCAGCCCCAGCATGTTAATCAGGTTTTTACCGGCGTGGCGACCAGTCGCGCGCTGCTGGGCCAGCAGGAGACAGTGGTCAACGGTCTGGTCTCGCCAACCGGCACCCCGGGCAGGGTGAAAATCTCCACCGGTCCGCTAAGCAGCCAGACGCCAGACGGCATTGTACCGATAGAAACCGCGATTGCGTTGCTCAAAGACATGGGCGGTAGCTCAATTAAATACTTCCCGATGGGCGGCCTGAAATGCCGTGACGAGTACATCGCGGTTGCGCAGGCCTGTGCCCGTCATGACTTCTGGCTGGAGCCAACCGGCGGGATCGATTTGGATAATTTCTCTGAAATCCTGCAGATCGCCCTCGATGCCGGAGTGAGCAAAATCATTCCTCACATCTATAGTTCGATTATTGATAAGGTGAGTGGTAACACCCGCCCGGACGACGTACGCCAACTGATGGCGATGACCCGGGCCTGCGTAGGCTAACTGAAAGATGAGGAAACTGACGTGCGATTCCCCAACCAACGTTTAGCGCAGCTGTTTGGCATGCTGCAAAACGAAGCGCTTCCACAGGACGAGCTGGCGCAGCGGTTGTCGGTTTCCACACGCACCGTACGGGCGGATATCACCGCGCTTAACGCGCTGCTCACCCAGTACGGCGCGCAGTTTGTCCTCAGCCGTGGGAACGGTTATCAACTCAAGATTGACGATCCGGCAAGCTATCACACCCTGCAAACGCAGCGGCCCGACGCGTTGCTGCGCATCCCACGCACCAGCCAGGAACGGGTATACTGGCTGGTGGTTCGTTTTCTGACGTCGGCCTTTTCGCTGAAGCTTGAAGATTTGGCTGATGAATGGTTTATCAGCCGTGCGACGTTGCAAAACGATATGGCTGAGGTGCGCGAGCATCTGCAACGTTATCATCTGACGCTGGAAACGCGTCCCCGTCACGGCATGAAGCTGTTCGGCAGCGAGATGGCGATTCGCGCCTGTTTGACCGATCTGCTATGGACGCTGGCGCAGCAGGATCCGCAGCATCCGTTAGTGACGCAAGAGGCGCTGAATGCCGGGATCCCTGAACAGCTTCAACCCGTTCTGCAGGACATTTTTGCCCGTTTTCATATTCGCCTGACCGATGAGGGCGAGCTGTTTTTACGCTTGTATTGCGCGGTGGCAGTCCGGCGGATTAGCGAAGGTTATCCCCTCCCGGAGTTTGCCGCAGAAGAAGCCGAGCAATCGGTGTGCCTGGCCACGCGAGAAATCACAACGGTACTGCACCGGCTGGCGGACAAACCGCTTTCCGTTTCTGAAGAAAACTGGCTGCAGGTGCATATCGCCGCCCGCCAGGTACAAGAGATCGCCCCCAGCGCCATCAATGCGGATGATGACGAAGCGCTGGTCAATTACATCCTGCGGTTTATCAACAGCCAGTACAACTACAACCTGTTGAATGACAAACAGTTGCATGCTGACCTGCTGACGCATATTAAGACGATGATCACCCGGGTGCGTTACCAGATAATGATCCCCAATCCGCTGCTGGAAAATATTAAACAGCACTACCCCATGGCGTGGGACATGACGCTGGCCGCCGTCTCGGGATGGGGAAAATATACGCCGTACACCATCAGTGAAAATGAGATTGGCTTCCTCGTGCTGCATATTGGCGTTGGGCTTGAACGTAGTTACAACATTGGTTACCAGAGGCAGCCGAAGGTTCTGCTGGTATGCGATGCCGGAAATGCGATGGCGCGGATGATTGAAGCGGTGCTGGCGCGTAAGTATCCGCAGATAGAGATCGTCGATACCGTAACGCTGCGCGACTACGAACAGCGGGAAAGCATTAGCGAAGATTTTGTCATCTCTACCGCGCGGGTGGGTGAAAAAGATAAGCCTGTGGTCATGATTGCGCCGTTCCCTACCGATTATCAACTGGAACAAATTGGCAAACTGGTGCTGGTCGACAGAACCCGTCCATGGATGCTGAACAAATTCTTCGATGCCGCCCATTTTCGTGTGATCGATGAGCCAATGGATCAACAAACATTGTTCAACGTCTTATGTCGCCAGTTGCAGGATGAAGGCTTTGTCGATGTGGAGTTTCTTGATTCGGTGGTTGAGCGTGAGGCTATCGTCAGCACCATGCTGGGTGACAGCATTGCCCTGCCGCACGCCCTCGGCCTGCTGGCAAAGAAAACGGTGGTCTACACCATCCTCGCCCCGCAGGGTATTGCCTGGGGCGATGAAACTGCGTACGTGATCTTCTTGCTCGCCATCAGTAAAAGCGAATACGAAGAGGCGATGGCCATTTACGATATTTTCGTCACTTTCCTGCGCGAACGCGCGATGACGCGGCTCTGCGCATGCCGGAATTTCACCGAGTTCAAAACGGTCGCCATGGAGTGCGTGAGCCGTTTTTAAAGACGCTGCAATTACCTTGCAGCGTAGTCTCCTGCAGTCGTTACCCTTAATTTCAAGGGCATAACATCACGCCACAACAGTCGTTAGCTGCCCAGGAAAGCTAATCTGGATCACGCCGCCCCACATGCAGATCAACTGCGACTGAGCGGTGAGAGCGGGCATATTTCCCACCAATACTGTGGGTGATCCCGGCATCCAGGGGGCTGGTGTGGCGGGGATGCACGGCATTGGCGTCAGCACGCCGAGCGCTGCGGCGGTTGCGGCTGCAACGGTCGGGTTGGCGAGGCTGTTGCACATGCCGAACGGCATAATGTTCACCAACGGTTTGTTATCCATAATATTCGCCATCGGCATGTTTCCGACGATTGTTCGGCTGGTGGGCAGCACGTTCAACGTACCTGGCGCGATGCCAAAGGAACACTGAAGCAATGCGCCGGTACAAACTCCGGGACAGCTCATGGTAGTACCCCCAATTGTCTCCACAGTCGGCGAGCGGATTCGTCGCTGGTGATCAGTTCATTGAGTAGTTCCGGCAGTGGCGTGTGCCCCCAGGCATAGGCGCGATACAGTAAATAGGGTACCGGGCTATGCGGTTCGGTGCGCGCCAGGTAATCTGCGACCTGTTTAATCATCAGATATGCCTCCTCCCGATGGGCAAATGTGGCGTTATAGCTGAGTGTTGGGGAGCTTTCCTCGCTGACAGATTGCGGCTGCACCGGCAATACGCTGCCTCCTAACGCCTGCAGGCCGGTTTTGATCTTTTGTTCCAGTGCATTAAATGAAGGCGCAGATGCTGCAGGCCAGTTCTGACAGACGGCATTGAGACGTGTGAGCCACTCGATGCTGGATGACAGGGGTTTTATGGTGGACTCGTCTGCGCCTGGCAGCGGAACATCAGAAAATTTTCCCTGCTGCCACTGGGTCAGTGAGACGGTTTCCCCATGAGCGATAAACAGCGGGGCTTCAGCGACCAGAGTGGCGTAGTGTTGCGCCATCCAACTGAGCGGCGCGGCGCGATAGTCATAGTCACCTTCTTTAATTTGGGGATGCAATTCCTCGGGATAATGCTCCAGCGCCAGGGTCACTAATGCCAGCGCATCGGGCAGGGCCGCTAAGCCGCGAGCTCTAATCCATGCTTCGCCCAACCAGCTCATAATGACCAGGTCTTTGCTGAGCGTTTTCGTCAGCATGGTGGCGATTTTGGCGACTTCATCCCAGTCGGCACGGCGCGGCGTACTTTGCCAGACGCCGGTGGGCAGCGTTTCGTCATCCTGCTGGCGGGCGGCAACCAACTGGTCGAATTCTGGTGAATAACGGATAGAGTCCCCGCACGGACTATTCGCCTGAATGGGGGCCAGTAATGCCTGAATATGTTCCATCATTTTCCTCCTGATAATCCCTGCTCGGTGAGCGGTATCCATGGTAGCGGCGCTTTGTTTTGGGCATCTAACAATGTGACCTGCCAAAATACCGTCGACTGCAATGGCTTCTGACCATCGCCTACGGGGAGCGAAAAACGCAGCGGCAGCGGTTGCGTCAACGCGCCACCGACGCCCTGTTGTTCAATCATCCTGAGCAGCGACCACGCTCCCTGCCAGCGCCAACGCCCAGTATCACCGCTTACCGTTACGCCTGTCTGTGACAGGCCTGGCATTGGACGCCAGGCGGAATTGGCTGCCCAGCGCAGGCTAAAGTTCAGGTTATCGCCGCTGCGCCAGTGCAGGTCAGTTGAGCCGTCGGGGTAGCTGATCGATTGTTGATTGCCGACGAGTCGCCAGTCGGCAATCTGATCCGCGCCAGCCTCATGGTTGCGTGAGGTGCGCCAGATAACCCGTAACGTCACGCCTTCAGGGCTGACCAACGCCGAAAGTAGCGGTTGTGCTGCTGCCAGTTGCTGAATCAGTGGCGGCTGTTCGGATAACGTTTCGGCGGGGAGTTGCGTGAGCAAAACGGTCAGTTCGCGCACCCGATCGACATCAGCATCCGGCGCGTTTGGCACGGCGGTAAAGGGGAAGCGCCCTGCAAGCCAGGTGTTGTACAGATTGAAGATCTTCTGTACCGCGCCGATGCTGGCCTGTTGGCGTAATTGCTGACATTTTTGCAATGATGCGTTTACCAGCGCGTTGAGCGATTGACCGTAAAAATCGTTACTGCCCGCGCTGCGAAACTGCGCCAATTCACTCTGGCAGTTCTGTGCGGAGAGCGTCGGCAGCGCGGCGGCAAGGGTCGCCATCTGCATCGGCGGACTGCCAGGATCCTGTTGTTGCAGTCGTTGCATGGCTGCCAGTGAACTACTCCAGCGAACGATAAGCTGGTTATCCATTGCCGTTAGCCATGGGCGCTGCTTGTCGAGCCAGTCAATATCCTGCTGATAGCGGACCAGGACGCCAGAGATTTGCTCTGCTTGTGCGCTAGCCCACCCGGCAATTTTCTGCCCGCTAGCCTGAGCCTGTTCTGTGGTAGCGTAATTGACCGCCGGAGGGTTAATCGACGGAAGTAACGCGCCGCCGTCCTGACGTACCCGGCTAATCACCTGGGCTGCGGTTTGTTGGCGCAATGCTATAGCAAGCTGAGGACGATTGAGCTGGTTGAAAGCCTCAATGATCTGATCCGCGCTGGCGGTGCTGACATTGCTGTTGTCTGGGGTTCCGGCTGTCCCTGCGTATAGCGCCTGACGGATGGCGTTTTCCACCGCCTGTCGCGCCAGCATGGTGATTTTGGGTCGCCAGATGCTGTCTGGAAGCTGCTGTGTAAAGCGCTCAAATCCGCCATACAGCGCCTGCGCCTGCTGGAGTTGCAGATTGCCGGGATAACCGACAGGATCCCCGGTGGGCTGACTTGCTCCCTGCTGCCAGAAGGGTTGGTTAAGTAAATCACGCAAGCTTTTTTGTAATGCCAGAAGATCCGGCGATACGCTGAATTGCCCTTCCGCGGATTGCTCGGTTAGTGAGGAGAAGTGCAGCCTGGAGCCATCAACCTGTGCCAGAAAGCGTTGGCGAAGTAGGGTTTCGTGGCGAAGCAGTTCCTGAACCACGCCGTTGTCGATAAGCCTAAGGGTCCGTGCCTGCGTGAGCAGCTCATCCAGTGGCAGTCTGATTGGCGAATTTGTTGCGTCACGACTCAGGTTATTGATGGTTGTCAGCGTTGCCTGTAAGCGGCTGACCTGGCGGATAAGCGAGCGGACGAACAACGGGGTAACCCCGGAGCCGTTGCCAAATAGCGCCAGCAGTTGTTCGAGTTGCTCTTCGTTGTTATCCAGGCTGGTATTGCCATAGTTTTGCTCCAGCCAGCGCATGGTTTCGTGAGAAAAAAGTACGCTGTTGCGCTGAGTCAACTCGCTGGCGTCGGGTAATTTCAGTCGCGAGAGATTGAGCGTGGCAAACATTTCGTTGAGCTTTTCCTGCGAGGGCAAAGAGTCGGTGTCAACGGTCACGCCCCAAACGCTGGCGCTGACGTTTGCCAACGTCTGCACAGTGGGTTGCTTCATCTGCATCAATTGCAGCAACGGCAAATAGCGCGACTCCATTTGTTTTGCCTGAGTGAGCAAGTGCTGAATTTGCCGGTAACGCTCTTCGGGTAGCAGATCGTCTTGCTCAAAGCCCCTTTCATGTTGATTTTGCAGGCAGATACTGTTGGTGGCGGGCACCAGCAGGCTAACCAGGGTGACGTTGCTAAACGTCTCGCGCAATTTTGTATCGGTACGGCTGAACAGCGAGCCGGGCCAGACGATGGAACGAAACTGCCACTGTGGAATGCCGTTGAGAACCCGCCAGTACAGCGTGGTGGAACGCTCACCCGTGATATCGGCTCGGGCGGCTGTGGCGAGGACCTGCAGACGATCGTGCAATAGTACGGCGTTGGTGTGCTGGTATCGCCAGCTCCAGGTCATGGCGGCAAGCCAGAGAACGCAAAGGCAGCTATAGCAGGCGAGGGTTATGAAATGGCGGCGCAGGTTCAGGCGCAGCAGGCGGCGGACCGGAAGCGCGAGACCGCGCTCGGCGGTAATTTTCCCGCTCAGCAGCGACTGACAAAACTGCATCTGCGGTTTGCCCTCCGCCATCGTTCGTGCAACAAACCAGATCCCGCGAAGCTGCGGCGGCTCATCGCGGGCATGACTGTTTAACAGGCCGTCAAAAGCGTCATGCAACGGTGCGGCAAGCGGCGGGAAGTTTTCTGGCAGGCGGAATAATTGCTCCGGCGTGTTGCCTCGCAGCGCGCCAAGCTCGGTTATGAACATCCGCAGCGAAGTACGGGTATTGTCCAGGGCATTGTCGATCCACTGCGGTTTCCAGATGGCTTCTCTGGCGACCGGAATCGTGCTGCCAATAGGACTGCGGCGAGCATCCACTGGCAATAGCTCCAGTAAAGAGGTGGTGCCTTCCAGTGATTCCATGCCGCTGATGATCAGGTAAATTGGCAGACTCAGTCCGCACACCTGCTGCAACTGCTGACAGTTATGCAACAAGCTGGCGCGGACGGTATCATCGTCGTATAGCGTCTCTAATGAAAGGGTGATAATCAGTGCGTCCAGCGGTCGCTGTGGGCGGCTTTTCACCAGTGCAGACAGCGTCTTCTGCCAGTCGTTCTGGCGAATTAGCCGCTTTTTGCCAACGGTTTGTAGCGTTTGCGGCAGGCACAGAAGGCTGCACTGAGGATTAAACCACCATTGCCCGAACCAGTATTCCTGGCCGTCGGTGAGTGACCAACTGCGGCAAAGCAGACGATTATTCTCTTCATCGCCAAGCATCAGGATTCGCATACTGTCGTAAGGATCCTGACCTGTGCAGGCTCGCTGGATCTCCTTTTGCGCACGGTTGAACGTATCGTTTCGGTATTCCCACTGCCACCAGACGCACCAGAGAGTAATCGCCAATAGCACCAGCATAATAATCAGTAGTGTAAGCCAGGGTTGCGTCACTTATCATCTCCCTGGCAAGACTGGGTTACCGGAAAATCTGGCAGCGTATTTACGCCAATGGCATCTTCAATACTCAGCCACAATCGCTGACTCAGCAGCAATAGTGCCAACAGTATGACGAGGGCGATAAGATGCAGGCGCGAATTGTCTGGCAGGCGGCGATGTGCCGGAAGCTGTAAAGGGGTGCCCAGCGCGGTCGATTCCATACGTTCGGCTATATCGCTGAGCTGAGCGTCACGCTGAAAGGCAAAATGCCACAGCAGGCGGCAGGTTTCCTGATGATTCTGCAGATTAAAATCGCTACGTCGGGAACCAAACCCCAGCGTCAGGCAGCGCAAATACAGCGCGGCTAAATCTCGTTTACCTGGGCTACGTTCATTGAGCAGGGCGGTGATCTTGCGGGGGATCTGATCCCCTGCGCTATGGGTTTGCCACAGATGATACTCCAGTGGGCAGGACTGCCACAGGGAGAGCGCGGGCCAGTCGCCGTAGAGTACGGACTCATCAATCAGCGCGACCAGGGCATAAACGGCAGCGTCAATCTGCTGCTGAAAGGGCGAACCCAGTTCGCGGGTCAGACGTCGGTTGTACTCTTCTACCACCTGACTGGCATATACAACGGCCTGATTATGCAGCTCATCTGGCGGTAGCGGAGTGCTTTTCCAGCGTTCGAACTGCGCCAGCCAGCGGGTGTAAATCTCATCAAACAGACGGCTGGCAGGCATATCAGGATGCGCGGGCGTCATGGCTTACCTCCTGACGGTAGAGCATGATCTGCTGCGGCATATCCTCTGTTTCATGCAATGGGGCAATAACCAGCGGCGTCCCTTTTTCGAACCACTGGAGGGTAAGGGTTAGGGTAAACAGGGCCACATTGCCGTCGATTTCCCAGTCACTGCGCTGCTCTGCAGCCAGCGGAGAGAACGTCATTCCATGCATCCGCTGACGACGCAGGACGGGTACAAAGGGATGGCTGGTGATAAGGCTCATTTGTAACCATTTTTCTGCTTTGGCGGCGTTGCCTCCGGGCATCAGCAGACCTATCACCACCTGCTCTCCGGCGTGGAGATCCGGCGGAAGTTGCAGTGAAAAAGCGTTATCCAGTTTGCTGAAATTTAGCCGCTGATAGCGGCGATGAATATGTGCCAACTGGTTTTTCAGTACGGTGAAAAGAGATGCAAATGCGGGCATCATGTTCTGATAATCAAAAGCTGGCAGCAGGGGCAGCGTTTTATCCTGAGTCAGTATTGCCGTTTGCCCGATAAAGAGACTCAGCGCGCGGTAAAGATCCTGTGGGTGCGGCCGCCCGCTGCTAATCAAGCTTTCCACCAGCGGCAATGCGCCCTGGATACTCTGCAGCGACAGCGTAAGCCATAGCCAGTCGTTGGTACGCTGCCCGTGTTGCGCCAACTGCATTTCCCGGCTCAGAAACAGAATTTTTTCTCTTGCCTGTAGACAGAGTTGTCGGGTGTGGCGCGCCAGGTAACTCTCTTCGTTGACGGTAGGAGAGGGGGGAAACCACTCGCTCTGACGAAATCCGCCTTCGCTATACACAACCTGCAGCAGCGGCAGACAGACGAAATCGGCGCGATCGTGCTGGCAAACCAGACGCGGTTCGGGCTGCCATTGCGAAATGCTCTCGGGAAATTCACCGCTACTCAGGTCAGGCAGCGGGGGGCTGTTGACTGATCGACAGCGGCTATTCATCAACTGCCACTGTCCGGCACGGTTTAGCGGCGGCAGCGCCAGCCAGAGGATATGCTCACTGTCCGGCGCGGCAGGCAGCAAACGGGCGCAGTCAAACTCCAGTGATAAATCGTCGCTAATGTCATAATTGACCGGCGTGCCGTCGGGCATAATTGCTTCCAGGCGCAAAATACGTAGCGTTCCTGCACACAGCGCCGCTTCGTCAATCTGTAGCCGGTTGACGCCCCAAAACCACGGATTAGCGCACCCGGTGAGCGCTGCGCAAAGCGTTTCATTGCGCAATGCCTGCAACTGGAAATGTTGAGGTAGCATTGCCATCCCTTCATACCAGCAAACCATTGCCGGAATTGTGCTCATAGTACTTTCCTTGTTCAGGGGGCCAGGACTGCTTCATCCGTCATTAGCAGCAGATGCAATGAATCTGCTTTATCCAGTCTTAAGCGGTGTTCTCCTGCGCTGCTGTAGCGGGCAAACAGCAGAATTGCTTCTGCCTTAACGCCCTGCAGAGGGGAGCTTTTGGTCACAAAACGCGAATTCGGCACCAGCTCCAGCGACCAAACGTGCAGCCCGTCAGGGCTATCGCGCAGCAGTTGTGATTTGGCGTTAAACCATTGTGTTGCACTAAGCGTTTGTACGGTTGGCAGCAACGCGTTATCGGCAACCGCGACAATATCCACTGCGACTGGCGTGTTATCGTTTGCATCTGCTACGGTTTCAATGACCACATCATTAAATGCCACACGGTTTTGCCACAATGAACAGCCGCTACTCAGTAAAATTAAAATACTGAATAATATTATGCTGGCTGGATGGCGTAGGACGTTTGTCATATAAAATCCTTTTATATCTTCCTTAAGAAGGTAATTAATAGCAACGGTTCTGTTTTTGACTTAAATCATTATTGGACGAATCTGAAGTAATAAAATTCGTTAACATTTAAATGTTCATGTGATTTATATTTCAAGTGTAAAGTATTATTTTTAATTAACTTTTGGTGTAACTTGTTGATTTTTATTGGTTGATTTTTGGTTAATTGATTTTTATCAAATGTTTTATTTTTGTGTAAAAAACAAAAAATTAAGTTGATATTTATTTTTTGTTGTGTTTTTTATATTGCAGGTAGTTATTCATGAATATCACTTTTCGAATAATGGTGCGGCAAATATCGTACCAGGGATACTATTGCAATAAAAAAGGATTAAATATGGCCGAGAGCATACAGCATAAACTCAACCGTATTAGGCCGCCGCGCGTACAAATAACGTATGATGTGGAAACGGGTGGGGCGATTGAGAAAAAAGAACTTCCCTTAGTTGTTGGTATTCTGGCTGATTTATCCGGGCATCCAGCATCCCCACCCGCTAAATTACGTGAGCGGCGATTCGTCGAAATCGATCGTGACAATTTCGATGATGTGCTTTCCTCCATCTCACCTCGTCTGGCGGTTCAGGTAGAAAATCGTCTGGCTAATGATGGCAGCAAATTGAACGTTGAGCTGCGCTTTAACGAGTTCGACGACTTTTCGCCGCTCAATATTATCAATCAGGTTAAACCCCTCCAGCGTCTTTTCCTCGCCCGCCAACGCTTGCGCGACCTCCTCACCAAACTGGATGGTAACGACGATTTGGATGCGTTGTTACAGCAGGTGGTAAACGATAACGCAGAACTTCAGGCGTTAAGACCTGCTGCTGAAGAAAAACCAGCTGAAAACGCGTGACGGAAAAGGAGAAGAGCAATGGAGAATGTGCAAGAACAAACTGAAACGGGTGGACAGACCGTTACGCTGAGCGTACTGGACCGCATTATTCAGGAAGGACGGATGGCTCGTGATGAGCTGCAACAAACCTATGCGCGGGACATGCTGGAAGAGCTGGCGACGCAAATCCTCGATGAAGGAATGGCGATCGGAAGCGACACTGTGGCGATGATCAACCACCGTATTGCGCAGATCGATGAGCTTATCAGCGCCCAGTTGAATGAGGTGTTGCATCATCCGGATACCCAGAAGCTGGAGTCTTCCTGGCGCGGGTTGCATCAGTTTGTAATGAACACTGAAACCAGTACGCGATTGAAGTTACGACTGCTGAATGTCTCGCGCAAAGAGTTGCAGGACGATCTGGAAAAAGCGGTTGAGTTCGATCAGAGCACGCTGTTCAAAAAGCTGTACGAAGATGAGTACGGCACCTTTGGTGGCAATCCCTATAGTGTACTGGTGGGGGATTTTGAGTTTGGCCGTCATCCGCAGGACGTAGCGCTGCTGGAGAAAATATCTCAGGTTGCGGCCGCCGCTCATGCGCCGTTTATTGCCGCTGCCAGCCCGCGCTTGTTTGATATGGGATCGTTCGCTGAGCTGAGCGTGCCACGCGATCTGGCGAAGATCTTCGAAAGCACCGAGATGATCAAATGGCGAGCATTCCGTGAAAGCGACGACTCGCGCTATGTCTCGCTGGCGCTGCCGCACGTTTTACAGCGTCTGCCCTACGGGCCGGATACGGTGCCGGTAGACGGGGTAAACTTTATCGAGGACGTTAACGGCCTGGATGCCAGCAAATACCTGTGGGGGAATGCCGCCTGGGTACTGGCCAACCGCATTACCGAGGCGTTTGCTTTATATGGCTGGTGCGCGGCGATTCGTGGCGCAGAAGGTGGCGGACTGGTGGAAGGCCTCCCGGCGCATACTTTCTCCACGCCATCCGGTGATATCAGTCTGCGCTGTCCGACGGAGGTAGCCATTACCGATCGCCGTGAAAAAGAGTTGAACGATCTTGGGTTCATCGCGCTGTGTCATAAAAAGAATACGAATACCGCCGCGTTTTTTGGCGGGCAAACCACCAACCAGGCAAAAATCTACAACACGCCTGAAGCCAACGCGAATGCGCGGATCTCGGCGATGCTGCCGTACGTCCTTGCCGCCTCCCGCTTTGCGCACTACCTGAAAGTCATTATGCGCGACAAAGTCGGCAGTTTTTTGAGTCGCGAAGATGTTGAGCGATTCCTCAATAACTGGATTGCCAGTTACGTGCTACTCAGCGACACAGCACCGCAGGAAATCAAGGCGCAATATCCGTTGCGCGAAGCACGGATAGACGTACTGGATGTTCCCGGCAAACCTGGTGTCTATCGCGCGGTGGTATTCCTGCGCCCTCATTTCCAACTGGAAGAATTGACCACATCTATCCGCCTGGTGGCGGAATTGCCACCGCCTGTATCGGCTTAATTACATAAGGGAAGATTCTATGGATGCTATTTTTTTAAAGATTGATCCGATCAAAGGTGACAGCAACGTTGATGGATATGTAGACCAAATTGAAATTATGTCCTTCAGCCATAATGTTGCGATGCAGGTTACTAATGATGTGAGTAACACCAACCGTACGTCTGGTCGGGCGCATGTGGGGGAGATGTCACTGACCAAATTTGTCGATATTTCCACTCCTGAACTTAATCTTTACTGTTGTTCCGGGAAAATGATTACGCAGGCTGTTTTAACGCTATGTCGCAATGATGGCGATTCGGTGCTGCCGTTTATTGTCTATACCCTCGACAACGTATTGATTTCACATATCAGCGTCAGCGGCGGCTCGGGCGGTAAACCTGTTGAAACGCTATCCCTAAACTTCAGCAAAATTAAATGGGAATTGAAGGCCCAAAAATTAGAAGGGGCGGAGAAAGGTGCGGCGGCGTCGACCTGGGATATGGCGATGAATAAAAATGGTGGTTGATGATGAAATCATCCATCCCGGTTGCATTGTTCGACAGACTGATGGATGAAGGTGTTACGCCGCGCGAGTCGGTGTGCCGGGAGCTGAGGCGATTGTTCAACTCCCGCGCTCCTGCGGATGATGACGCGTTGCCGCTGCTGCTTGCCTGGGGCGTCCCGGAATGGCATGGACTGAACGCGGGCGATGAACGAGTGCTTAGCTGGTATTGTCGCCGGCTACGCGCAGCCATTTTACGCAACGAGCCGCGGATCCAGGCGCTAACTATCAGCGTGAAGGATGCGCATCATCAGACGCTGGCGCTACGCATTGAAGCGATGCTGTGGAACGATGACGACCCGTTGACGCTGAGTCTGGCGTATCAAAACGGCAGTTGGCAATAACCCGCGAAAGGGGGAGATCAATGGACGATCGATTGCTGGAAAATTATCTGCAGGAATTACGATGGTTGCGAAAAGCCAGCGGGGAGTTCGCCCATCGGCACCCGCACGTAGCCTCTCGTCTGCGGCTGAGCGAATTTGATTGCCCGGATCCGCATGTTGAACGGCTTTTAGAAGGCTTCGCTCTGCAAAGCGCCAGACTGCATCATCGCCTTGACGACGGCTTCGGCGAGCTGTGCGAATCGCTACTGGAGCAGCTTTCTCCCCATGCCATACGACCGTTTCCTTCCTCTGCTACCGCCAGTTTTACTGCGGATCCGCTCGCAGGCGATTTGAGTCGGGGTTACGCCCTTCCAGCCGGAACGCCGCTTTACGCGCTAACGGAAAGCGGTAAGACGGTCTGGTGGCGTACCGCGCTGGCGCAAACGCTGTGGCCTATTGAGATTGAAGATGTTAGCTGGTGTGATGCGGCCCAGGCCCGGCAGTTAACCGGGCTGATGCGGGCGCGCGGCGCGTTGCGGATTCAGCTACGTTGCCTGCCGCCACATCAGTTTTCAACGTTGGCGGTAACACAGTTGCGCATTCATCTCAGCGGCTCGCCGCAAATCAACGCCACGCTGTTTGATTTGTTGTACGCCCATGTCATCGGGCCGCTGCGCCCATATCCCATTGGCCTGCTGAATGCCGAAAAGATTTTGCCCTGCGAACCGGGCGTAGAGTCCAGCGTGCTGGCGCTCAGTGCCTGGATGAACTGTCCGCAGGCGCTGATGTATTTTGATTTGCCGCTGCCGCCGACGAAGGATGGCGATGGCATGACCTTGTGCATTCCTTTCGATCGCGCTCCGCCGGGGGCACAGCATATTCACTCGGGTGATATTCGTCTGGGCTGTGTGCCAATCGTTAACCTTTTCACCCGGACCTCTGAGCCGCTGATCGCCGGGCATACCCGCAGCGAGCATCGGCTGGTGGCCGATCATCACGATCAACATGTACAGGTCTACCGTGTACAGACGCTGTGGATGAGCCGCCGTGAGGAGGCCTGGTGCGTGCCTGCATATTACTCGGCCCGCGGGCATAGCGAGTCCCGCTGGTTCTGGCATGCGCGGCGCAACCCCCAGCAGGGCAATGCGCTGTGGTTAACCCTGGTGGACAGCCGCTTCGACCCGTTTGCTCCGGACGAAGAGACAAGCCTGACGGCGACGCTCTGGTGCAGTAACGGTGAGAAGGCTGCACAGCTTTGTGCGGGAACGCCTCTGACCTTTGAAGTCCCTGGTCCGGTCGCGCAGGTGCATTTATTGGGAACGCCGACCACGCCTTCTGCGCCCGCCTTGCAGCGAGATGCGCGTTGGAAACTGCTTTCTTCGCTGGCGCTCAATCACCTTTCATTGACCGAGGGAGAGAGGGCTCTGGACTCGCTCAAAGAGCTGTTGGCGCTGTATGCCCCTTCCTCTGCGTCACCCGCCGTCTGGCAACAGATAAATGGCATCCGCGAGATGTGTTGCCAGCGGGTTAGCGAGCACCGCGGAGGCGATGCCTGGCGCGGCTGGCATAACGGTATTCGGCTGACGCTGACCCTCGACCCACAGGCATTTACGGGCAACAGTCGGCTGTTGTTTGCGGGGATTGTCGCCCGTTTTCTGGCGCGTAACGCGACCGCTAACTGCTTTGTACGTACGGTATTGCTGGATGAAGGGGAGGAGCTGTCGCTATGGACAGACGTCGAACAGACCGCGCTGATAGCGTAATGGCGCAACTTAAGGGCGAGCCGTGGCGCTTTTCGCTGGAGCAGTGCCTCAGGATTTTACAGGCGAGCGGTGACACGCCCGAGCTGTGGGGTGAGCTGGGGCTGGCGTTTGCGCCTGCGGAACTTGGCGCGCTGAACAACGACGTTCTCCAGGTGCGTAGCCTCGGGCCGGGAGGTGCGGATGGCGTACTGCCCTACGGCTGGCTGGAATGGCTGCAGCAGGCGACGCAGGATAAAAACAGCGCACCGCAGGATTTTATCTTTATGTTTCAACAGCGTTTTATTCAGCATCACTCCCGAAGCCTGAGCCTGTATCGGCTGGCTACGCCCTACGCGCGCCAGGATAACGCGCCGGGGCAGTCGGTGATGCGGGCACTGTGTGGTTTCAGGCTTGATGCCATGGAAAAGCATGAGTCTGCACAGGTGCAGAGCCTGCTGATGCAATGCGGCAGCCTGACGAATCGCAGGCGTTCTGTGGCTGGATTTGTGGCGCTGGTCGAGGCCGTACTGAACGTCACCGTGCATGTCGAAGAGTTTGTCGGCCGCTGGCAGCCTTTGCCGCAGGCATCCATAAGCCGGACGGGATGTCGGCTGGGGCGCAACAGCGTCGCCGGGCGACGGATCTGGAATCAGCATGCGGCGCTGCGGGTGCACCTGCATGCTGAAAGCCCCACCCGGTGGCGGGCGTTTTTATCCGATGGGCAAGCCTTTCTTCAGCTCAGCAAACTGGGGCAAATCTGGTTTGGCCCAGGGATAACGCTGCAACTGATGATGCGCGGGACGCTAAATCTTGACCACTGCCTGAGCCGCGATACGCCGCCGCGTTTGGGCTATACCGCTCAACTGGCAGGGCGTAAACCCGCCGTGTTTCACTGCCAACAGCAACTTGAGGAGAACAACGCATGGACTTAAAAGCGCTGGTACAACGACTGAATCCGGTTTGCTTTCGTGCGCTGGAGCAGGCCGCCGAACGCAGCCGGGCGCAGGGACACTGGTTTGTTGAGCCGGAGCATCTGCTGCTGGCATTACTCGATGATGAACACTGTGATCTCGCGTATTGCCTGAGCGGCGCGGCGATTTCCGTCGACACGCTGCGCGAAGAGATCCATAGCGCCCAGGCGCAGTTTAAATCCGGCTGCACGCGGATGCCGGTGTTTTCCGTGCAACTGGTGGAATTACTGGAAGGAGCGGTTTTGTTGGCGGCTTTCCAGCGTTTGTTGAAGGTCCGTTCAGCGTTGTTGCTGCAAGCCTTACTCACCCGAGAACGTCTGCGCGCCCAGTTGGCGCAGGGAATGCCGCTGCTGTTGCAGCTTCCGGCGGGGGTGATGGAAAGCCAGTGGCAGAGCTGGTGTCGTGGCTCTGTTGAAGAATTAAGCGATACGCATACGGGAGAACACCCGGAGCGTGAAGGCGGCGTGCTGGATCAATACACCCACGATCTGACCCGTGATGCGCGGGAAGGGCTGATCGATCCGATCATCGGGCGCGACGCGGAGATCCGCCAGTGTATCGACATCCTGCTGCGGCGCAGGCAAAACAACCCGATTCTGGTTGGCGCGCCGGGGGTGGGCAAAACCGCCGTCGCTGAAGGGCTGGCGCGACGCATTGCCGAAGGAAGTGTGCCGCCGCCGTTGCGCGATGTCGCTCTACTGTCGCTGGATCTCGGCCTGTTGCAGGCGGGCGCGGGCGTGAAAGGTGAATTTGAACAGCGGCTGAAAGGGGTGATCGACGCGGTAAAAAAATCCCCGCAACCGATCATTTTATTTATCGACGAAGCCCACACGCTGATTGGCGCGGGCGGCGCCGAGGGCGGCAGCGACGCCGCCAACCTGCTGAAACCGGCGCTGGCGCGTGGGGAACTGCGCACCATCGCCGCGACCACCTGGCAGGAGTACAAAAAATATTTCGAAAAGGATCCGGCGCTGGATCGGCGTTTTCAGCGTATCCAGATTGAAGAGCCGGACGAGAACAGCGCGGTGGTGATGCTGCGGGCGGTGGCCGACAAGCTCGAGGCACACCACGGCGTGCAGATCCTCGATACCGCCATCCGCGAGGCGGTGCGTCTGTCGCAGCGCTATATCTCCGGGCGCCAACTGCCGGACAAAGCCATCAGCGTGCTCGACACTGCCTGCGCCAGAGTGGCGCTGGCTCAGCATGATGTGCCGCCCCAGCTTGAGGAGATCCGTCAGCAGCAGGCGGCCATCGAAGAAGAGAGTGAACGCCTCAACCGCGAGTTGCTGGTGGGCGTCGATCATCACGACAGGCTTTGTGAACTGGAGGCGCAGGCGGAGAAATTGCAGCTTCAGGCGCGGGAAGTGGAAGGGCGCTGGCAGGATGAGCGTCAGCGGGTCGGTGAACTGCTCGCTGCCCGCCAGCGGATGCTGGATCTCAGTGCGCGGCTGGACGATGACGAGGAACTGGAGCAAGAGTTGGTGGAGTGCGCGGCGCTGATTGGCAAACTGGAAACCGCCGCCGCCCAGCTGCGCGACGAGGTGCCGCTGGTGCCGGATTGTGTCGATCCCGCCACGGTGGCGGCGGTGATTGGCGGCTGGACGGGCATTCCGCTTGGGCAGATGCTCACCGACGAAGCCCACGCTCTGCGTACGCTGGTTGAACGGATGAGTGCTCGGGTAATGGGTCAACAGGCAGCGCTGGAGACCATCGCCCAACGCCTGCGTGCCTATCGCAGCGGTCTGACTGACCCGCAAAAGCCGGTTGGCGTGTTCCTGCTGGTGGGGCCAACCGGCGTGGGCAAAACCGAAACCGCGTATGCGCTGGCCGACGCCCTGTACGGCGGCGAGCGCAATCTGATCACTATCAACCTGTCTGAATACCAGGAAGCGCACACCGTCAGCCAGTTGAAAGGCGCGCCGCCGGGCTACGTCGGTTATGGCAGCGGCGGGGCGTTAACCGAAGCGGTGCGCCGTCGCCCCTATTCGGTGGTGCTGCTCGATGAAATCGAAAAGGCGCACCCGGACGTGCTGGAGGCGTTCTATAACGTCTTCGACAAAGGCGTAATGGAGGACGGCACCGGGTTGATTGTCGATTTCAAAAACACGGTGATGCTGGCGACCAGCAACGTGGGGGCGGAATTAATTCTGGATACGCCTGCGGCTGAATTAAACAGCGAGCGGTTTAATGAGGCATTGCGTGAGGAGCTGTTGCGTCATTTCCGTCCGGCGTTTTTGGCAAGAATGACCACGGTGGCCTATCGGGCATTGGATGAAAAAATATTAAAAGGCATTGTGCTGGCGAAACTGGAGAAATTATCACAGCGATATTTCGTGGCGACGGGGGAGAAATTAAATATGGAGGATGGATTAGTCGAGAGGGTGATGGAGAAGTGTAAGGGGGTTGGTGCCAGGGATGTGGAGAACCTGGTGATTGGGGATTTTTTTCTAAGGTTTAAATAGAGGTTGATATGGTGGAAATAATATTTAATTCAGACTGTTCTAATTCTTCACTCAAAGATTTGCTGACAGAACAACTTGATGAATTTTTGAAATGTGTTAAAAGTGATGATGATTTAACAAGAGTCTTAAGTGGACCATGGTCTGTTAAAATTTCCAATTCTGGAAGTACCTCGACTGTTGGTACCAGGGTGAATATAAATTTAAAAGATATTTCCAAAGGTTCTATTGCTTCTGATGATAATAAAAAAGAGTTTGTTGAGAGTGTGATTTTTGAATTAACCAATGCAAAGAACTCAGATAAATTTGCAGAATTAGAATCTAATCTTTTGAATACAGGATTATCAATAAAAGAATATGGCGAGAAAAAATCCTTTCTTGAATCCGAAGCCAGTTTGAATTTAGTGGCATTGATTAAGCTCCGTACAGGATATGAACCATCGAGTTTTGGTAAAGCTCAACTTGCTCAAGTTGGAAGCCATGATAAAACAGCTTTTATGTCTTTTTTTTCAAACGGTGCTCATAATAGTTCTGGTTTAGGAATAGAGCGATTACCCTCAAAACTAATGTATGCGTACAAAGGGGCGTGCGCTATAATTAATGACGACAATGCTTTCGAAAAAAAATTTAAAAATGTAAAAATAAGAAACAAAAGCTTTTCATTTAAAGAGTTAAAAAGCAAAATGGAGAAAGCGATCAGAGGAACGCCAGCCTATTCTTTTACAAAATTTGAGCCTATTAGATGTGCTAAGTTATATGTTGTATTAACAACATATGAAGGAGACAACTATTCATTAAATAGCTCACCTGTAGGTGAAGAACACAAATTTGATACGGTAATGATGGATGGTTGGGTTGACATAGATATGATGAAACAAAAATTAAGTTATATAATAGATGCTTCTTATGCATCTGGAATTAAAATAATGTTTAAATAATACTAATGAGAACTCACCATGCTCGACACTATTATAAAAATCACCACCCCAACCCTGACCGGCCTAACCGCCGCAACCGCGCAAACCGAATCAACGCTCAACGGCCTGACCACCTCCACCGTCGCCGCCACCACTTCCGCGCCGCTAACCCTCGACGCCGCGCTGGCGATTCATCTAACCACCACCATCAATGACGCCAACTACGACGGTCTGATTGCCGAAGCGCACCAGCTTCCGGCGACCGGCAATGCCGATCGCTACCAGTTTGTGCTGCGCCCGTGGCTGTGGTGGCTGACGCTCTCCAGCAACAACCGTGTATTTCAGAATCTCAGCGCGCAGGAAATTGTCGAGAAGGTGTTTAAGGACGCCGGGTTTAGCGACTACAAATTCCAGCTCAAAACCAAACCAATAAAACGCGAATACTGCCTGCAATACAACGAAAGCGATTTTAATTTTGTCTCGCGGCTGCTAGAGCAGGAGGGAATTTTCTGGTTCTTTACCCACGCAGCAGGCAAGCACACGCTGGTGCTGGCGGATGACAACAGCGCCTTCCCGCCGATTACTGGCGATAAAAAGGTCAAGTATTTGGCCGCACAGAGCGGCGCGCGGGAAACAGGGATGATTCGTTCGGCGCAGCTGCGTTTGCAGGCCACCGCGCAGGGCTTCCAGAGCAGCGACTATAACTACGAACAGCCAAAAGCCACGCTGTTTGTCCAGGCCGGGGAGAAGAAGGGCGGCATGCAGTATCAGCATCCGGGGCGTTTTAGCGTTAAAGCCGAAGGCGACGCGCTGGCGGCGTGGAAGGTTAACGCCCTGAAGGCGCAGGCCAAACAGCTGGTCGGTGAAAGCGACTGTGCGGCGCTGATGGCCGGGCACTGGTTCACCTTAACCGAGCACGACGACAAGGCGCTAAACATCGACTGGCTAATCACCGCCGTCAGCCACGAGTACGACGGTGAACATTATCGCAACCGCTTTACCGCCATTCCAAAAGCCACGCTATACCGCCCGCAGAGCAGCACGCCAGTACCGTTTATGCATACCCAGACGGCGACGGTGGTTGGCAAGTCGGGAGAAGAGATCTGGACCGATAAGCTTGGTCGGGTGAAGGTGCAGTTCCCGTGGGACAGAGAGGGTAAAAACGACGAAACCAGCTCCTGCTGGCTGCGGGTCGCCACCGCCTGGAGCGGCAACGGTTTTGGCGCGCAGTTTATCCCGCGCATCGGTCAGGAAGTGGTGGTGAGCTTTATCGACGGCGACCCGGATAAACCGCTCATTACCGGCTGTGTGTATAACGGCGCGAATGCGTTGCCGTACGCGCTGCCAGCGAATCAAACCCAGTCCGGGATAAAAACCCACAGTGAAAAAGGTTTTAACGAACTGCGCTTCGACGACAAAAAAGACGCCGAACTGCTGGCGATGCAGGCGCAGAAAGACTTCCAGCTCACCGTGCTCAACGACAGCAAAACCACCATTAGCCACGATGAAATCCACAGCGTCAAAAATGACTGCACGCGTACCGTTGAAGAGGGCAGCGAAACCGTCAACCTGAAAAAGGGCAACCGGACGGTGAAAATTGAAAAAGGCAGCGACACGCTGGAGGTAAAAGAGAAGCGCAGCGTCACGGTGAAGGGCGATCAGGAACACGCCATCGACGGCAACCAGACGCATAAGGTAAAGGGCAACTACACGCTGAACGTCGACGGCAACCTGACGATTAAGGTCAGCGGTACGCTAACCCTGGAGAGCGGCAAAACGTTGGACATCAAGAGCGGGGCGGGTCTTAACGCCAGCGCATCGGGCAGTATGAAGCTGGATGCCACCAACATCGCCAGTGAAGCGAAAGCCTCGCTGACTCAAAAGGCCGCGACGATAACCCACGAAGCGAAGGCCACGCTCACCAGCAAAGCCAGCGCCACTCAGACTGTGGATGGCGGCGGGATGCTGATGATTAAGGGCGGGATGGTGAAGATCAACTGATGAGCGATACGCAGGAGTATCAACAGGATAGCACCCTGCTACGAGCGAATTTCGCAAACGACCAGCTTAACGGTGAAACGCGAATTGAAGAAAACGGACGCCTGCTGGCGGTTCTGCGTTACCAGCAGGGGATGCTGAACGGGATGATGGAGCGCTGGCATCCTAACGGCCAGCTTGCCATGCAGCAGGCGTATCGTGAGGGCAAGCCGGACGGTATTGCTCGTTACTTCTCGGAAAACGGTGAGCTACTGCGAGAAGAGCAGTGGCTTAACGGTCAACTGCACGGCGAATGCCACAGCTTTTATCCTTCCGGGCAGGTACAGCTACGTGAACAGTGGCAGCAAGGGCTGCGCCACTCTCTCAGCGAACAGTTTTACCCGGACGGGACGCTTGCCCAGCGTTTATCTTATGAAAAGGGGATAATGAAAGGTGAGGCGCAACGCTGGTTGCCGGATGGGCGCGCCATTGATGCCACAGGTAAAGCGCAGTCGCGAATGAGCAAATGGACGGAGAGGCTGTGAAAAAGCCTCTCCAGATCGCGTGTTAACGCAAATGATGTACCACCTGGTTGCTGCTGCCGCGCCAGATCAGCGCCGGGTCTTTCAGATCCTGCACAAATTTGCCGTCGACCAGCACGTTGATGAGATCCACCACCTGCATTTGCGCAGCGTTGAGTTCCTCAAGCTTGTAGCCGGTCCACACCCAGATATCTTTTCCCGGACACTCAGCGCGAATACGCTGTACCAGTTGCAGAATATCCGGCACGTTTTGCGGATGTAGCGGATCGCCGCCGGACAGCGAAATCCCCTGACGGTGAATGCGCGTGTCGTTCAGATCGGCAATGATCTTATCTTCCATCTCTTTGGTAAACGGTTCGCCGGAATTGAGCCGCCAGGTGCTTTTGTTATAGCAACCGGGGCATTCGTGCACGCACCCGGAGACAAACAGGGTGCAGCGGGTTCCGGGGCCATTGACGATATCGACGGGGTAATATTGGTGGTATTGCATAGAGGATGTCCAGAAAGCATGTAGGCCGGATAAGGTGCTTGCACCGCATCCGGCAACATTGTGATGCCTGATGGCGACGCTATTGCGTCTTATCAGGCCTACGGCCTTTGCAAACGGAAATTAACCTATCTGCCCATTGCCTAAATGCTTAACGCGGCGCTTCACTTCTTCCTGCTTACCAGCGTTAAACGGACGCGCGTCCGGGCTGCCTAAATAACCGCATACGCGGCGGGTGACCGACACGCGGGCCGCGTCGTGGTTACCACATTTCGGGCAGGTGAAGCCTTTGCTGGTGCATTCGAACTCGCCGGTAAAGCCGCACTCGTAGCATTCATCGATTGGCGTGTTGGTCCCGTAATACGGCACGTGCTGATAGCTGTAATCCCAGACGTCTTCCAGCGCTTTCAGGTTGTGCTGAATATTTGGGTATTCGCCGTAGCAAATGAAGCCTCCGCTTGCCAGCGGCGGGTACGGCGCTTCGAAATCGATCTTGTCGTACGGGTTTACCTTCTTCTCCACGTCGAGGTGGAAGCTGTTGGTGTAGTAACCTTTGTCGGTGACACCCGGCACTACGCCAAACTCGGCGGTATCCAGACGGCAGAAACGATCGCACAGGTTTTCACTTGGCGTGCTGTACAGGCTAAAGCCGTAACCGGTCTCGTCTTTCCACTGATCGACCGCCTGACGCAGGCGTTCCACAATGGCGATACCTTTGGCGCGAAGCTGCTCACTGTCGTACAGGTGCTTGTCGCCAAACAGCGCGTTGATGGTCTCGTGAATGCCGATGTAGCCCAGAGAGATGGACGCGCGACCGTTTTTAAAGATTTCTGACACGTCATCGTCCGCTTTCAGACGCACGCCGCAGGCACCTTCCATATACAGAATCGGCGCAACGCGAGCTTTCACGCCTTCCAGACGCGCAATACGGGTCATCAGCGCTTTACGCGCCAGCACCAGACGATCGTCGAGCAGTTTCCAGAAGGTGGCTTCATCGCCATGGGCTTCCAGCGCGATACGCGGCAGGTTGAGGCTGATAACGCCGAGGTTGTTACGGCCATCGTGAACCTGTTCGCCGTTCTCGTTTTCCCACACGCCGAGGAAGCTGCGACAGCCCATTGGCGTTTTGAACGAACCGGTGACTTTGACTACCTGATCGTAGTTCAGGATGTCTGGATACATACGCTTGCTCGCGCACTCCAGCGCCAGCTGTTTGATGTCGTAGTTCGGATCGCCAAACTTGTGGTTCAGGCCGTCACGAATCGCGAACACCAGTTTCGGGAAGACCGCAGTTTTACGGTTTTTACCCAGGCCAGCAATGCGGTTACGCAGAATGGACTGCTGGATCAAACGCGATTCCCAACTGGTTCCCAGACCAAAACCGAAGGTAACAAACGGCGTCTGACCGTTGGCGGTATGCAGGGTATTCACTTCATACTCGAGCGACTGGAAGGCGTCGTAGCACTCTTTCTCGGTACGGGAATGCGCATAGCCGTCGGCGTCCGGGATCTGCCACTCTTCAGCGGTTTTGCGATGCTTGTTAAAGCTCTCGGTCACGAACGGTGCGAGAACTTCGTCAATACGGTTAATGGTGGTGCCGCCATAAATATGGCTGGCAACCTGCGCGATGATTTGCGCGGTGACGGCGGTCGCGGTAGAGATGGATTTTGGCGGTTCAATCTCCGCGTTACCCATCTTAAAGCCCTGCGTCAGCATGCCTTTCAGGTCGATCAGCATGCAGTTAAACATTGGGAAGAACGGAGAGTAGTCGAGGTCGTGATAGTGAATATCACCACGCTCGTGCGCCTGGACGACATCACGCGGCAGCAGGTGCTGACGTGCGTAGTGTTTGGCAACGATACCGGCCAGCAGGTCGCGCTGGGTCGGGATCACTTTGCTGTCTTTGTTGGCGTTTTCATTCAGCAGAGCAGAGTTGGTTTGCTCAACCAGACCACGAATTTCCTGGTTCAGACGGCCACGTTTTTCACGCTGTATATCACGGTCGTGGCGATATTCGATGTACGCACGGGCGAGTTGTTTATACGGGCCAGACATCAGCTGGTTTTCTACCGCTGTCTGGATCTCGTTGATATCGACCTTGCTGCGCTCATTCATCTGGCTACTAACGACTTCTGCGACGGTGGCACAGTAATCTGCGTCATCGACTCCCGCTGCTTTAGCTGCACGCAGAATGGCTTCTTTGATGCGCTCTGATTTAAACGGCACTTTACAGCCATCTCGTTTCATCACATGCGGTGTCATGATCACTCCATATTTATAAGAACAGGTTATCCACAGAGGTTGGGGAAGCGGCCATGGCTTTATTCATCTCTATTGCCAATGACTTCCCGCAATCCTGACCCACTTTATCCACAATTCCACCGTCAAGCGGTGCACTGTAGTTGTAGCAATTGTAGTCGATTAATACAACATATTGGGTCGGCGTGCATTTTAAGTTCTATATGTAGTGATTTGCATCAAGGATGTTTACGATTTTTTTGATGTAGCGCAAAGTAAAAATCGGAGCGTACAGATGACGGGCAGTACAGCCGATTGTAAATTGTAGGTAGAAAATTCTGATTATTTATTCAGCAAAAACAGAAGGGTAAGCTAAGCGTATGTAACAAAGCCCGGCAGCGCTATGCGTACCGGGCCAGAACATAATTGCAAGCTATTTTTGCACCCACCAGACGGCTTCAAAAGGACGTAGCGTCATGTCTGCAGGTTGGCTGGCGACTTCGGCATAGTTGTGCATTAGCACCTGCCAGTTTCCGTCGGTTTGGGTCGGCTGCCAGTTCTGGACGGTATCGCTCAAATTAGCAATCACCAGCAGCCGTTGGCCTTGCCACTCTCGTTGATAGCACCACAGATGCGGGCTGTCCGGCAGCAGATCCTGGTAGTCGCCCCAGGTGATAACTGGCTCCGCTTTGCGTAAGGCGATCAGCTTCTGATAGGTATAGAACACCGAGTCGGTATCACTCAGCGCTGCCGCTACGTTGATATCCGCCGCGTTGTCACACAGATCGATCCACGGCTGACCCGCGGTGAAGCCCGCGTGTTTGCTGGCATCCCATTGCATCGGCGTGCGGCTGTTATCGCGGGATTTGCTGGCGAGGATCGCCAGCAGCTCTTGCGCATCGCGTCCCTGGCCGTTCAGGGTGGCAAACATGTTATGGCTTTCCACATCGCGATAATCGGTAATCTGGCGGAAATGCGGGTTGGTCATGCCAATCTCTTCCCCCTGGTAGATGTAGGGGGTGCCCTGCATGCCATGCAGCACCATCGCCAGCATTTTGGCCGACGGAACGCGGTATTTCCCTTCATCGCCAAAACGCGACACGATGCGCGGCTGATCGTGGTTACACCAGAACAGCGCATTCCAGGCCTGATTGTGCATGCCCTGCTGCCAGTGGCGGAACAGGGTTTTGAGCGCCACATAGTCGGGTTTTGCTAACGACCACTTTTCGCCGTTGGGGTAATCCACTTTCAGGTGGTGGAAGTTAAAGGTCATCGACAGTTCGCTGCCATCGAGTGCTGCGTACTGCTGGCAGTTTTCCAGCGTGGTGGACGACATTTCCCCGACCGTCATCAGGTTGCGGGGTGTGAAGACGTCGCGGTTCATCTCGCGTAAAAATTCATGCGCGCGCGGACCATCGGTATAAAAACGGCGGCCATCGCCGTCAGGATCGTTCGGGAAGTCCTGATCTTTGGAGATAAGATTGACCACGTCGAGACGCAGCCCGTCCACGCCGCGATCGGCCCAGAACTCGCACACTTTCTTAAGCTCGGCACGGACTACCGGGTTCTCCCAATTCAGGTCGGCCTGCTCCGGAGCAAAGAGGTGCAGATAGTACTGCTCGCTTTCGGCGTGCCAACCCCAGGCGTTGCCGCCAAATTTGGAACGCCAGTTATTCGGCGGGCTGTCTGGCGTGCCGTCGCGCCAGAGATAAAACTGACGATACGGGCTGTCTTTATCCAGCGCTTCACGAAACCAGGCGTGCTGAGTTGAGGTGTGGTTAAACACCATATCAAGAATAATACGGATACCGCGCGCTTTTGCCTGCGCTACCAGTTCGTCAAAGTCTGCAAGCGTACCGTAGGACGGATCGACAGACATGTAATCTGCGACGTCGTAGCCGTTATCAACCTGCGGCGAAATATAGAACGGCGTCAGCCAGATGGCATCGACCCCCAGCTTTTGCAGATAGTCGAGACGCTGCGTTACGCCGCGTAAATCGCCGGTGCCGCTGCCGGTGGTGTCCTGAAAACTCTTGGGGTAAACCTGATAGATAACGCCGTTTTGCCACCAGTGGGGAATATTCATGGTTGTTTCCTGGAAATACGTTGGGGCGCAACTGCGCCCCGAAGAAAAGTTAGACAATTTGTAATGTACCCAGACGGTATTTACGCTGGTAAACGAATGAGGTCAGTACCATTGGAATAACAATCGCAATGACCATCGCCATACCAAAGACCTGCCAGTAGGTCGGCTGAATGGAGAGGATGCCCGGCAAGCCGCCGACGCCAATTCCGTTCGCCAACACGCCGTTCAGGCCGCAAAGCAGTCCGGCGAGACCGGAGCCGATCATCGCGCATAGCATCGGGAAGCGGTATTTCAGGTTGATCCCGTACATTGCCGGTTCAGTTACCCCGAGATAAGCGGAGATTGCGGCAGGAACGGAGATTTCACGTTCGTTGTGTTTACGACTGGAGATAATGATCCCGACCACCGCAGAGGCCTGGGCGATATTCGACAGTGCGATCAGCGGCCATACCGGCGTACCGCCCATGCTCTGAATCATCTGCATGTCGATAGCCAGCGTGGTCTGATGCACGCCGGTGATCACCAGCGGTGCGTACAGGAAGCCGAACAGCGCCGCGCCGATCGGGGCAAAGCTTCCGGTCAGCAGATGCCGGACCGCAAACGCGACACCGTCGCCGATCATGCGGCCAAACGGACCGATAAAGGCGTGCGCAAGGAATACCGCAAGGATCAGCGAGCACACCGGGACGATCACCAGATACAGATAATCCGGCACGATGCGTTTCATGCGCGTTTCAATAAATCCGAGCGCCAGTCCGGCCAGCAGTGCCGGAATAACCTGCGCCTGATAGCCGACTTTCTCAATGCTGAACAGGCCGAAGTTCCACACTTCAGGCACCTGCTGGCCGAGCAGATAGGCGTTCATTAACTGCGGAGAAACCAGGGTCACGCCCAGTACAATTCCGAGGATCGGCGTACCGCCCATTTTTTTCACCGCCGACCAGCAGATCCCGACCGGCAGATAGAAGAAGATCGCTTCGCCAATCAGCCACAGGAAGTCATAAAGGGTTTTCAGCGAAGGATGCATCTGCGCCAGCGTCTGCCCGTTGCTCATGGGCAGATCGCCGATCACGTTACGGAAACCTAAGATCAGGCCGCCGCTAATCAGCGCAGGCAGCAGCGGGAAGAAGATCTCCGCAAAATGAGAAATGAGCTGTTCGTGCCATTTCATATTCTGTCGCGCGGCCTTTTTCGCCTGCTCTTTGTCGGCGCTGGCCTGCCCGGTTGTCGCCAACAGCGCCTGGTAGTAGTCGCCCACCTCGGTGCCAATCACCACCTGAAACTGTCCGGCGTTGGTGAAGCAGCCTTTGACCATCGGCAATTGTTCGATCTCTTTCGGCCTGGCATTCGCAGGCTGATTCAGCACAAAACGCAGGCGAGTAATGCAGTGACTCACCGTGGCGATATTGTCGCGCCCGCCTACCAGCTCAATCAGCCGGTCGATGTCTGCTTGTTTTATTTTGCTCATGATGATGTGTGTTCCCCGTAGACCGGAAAAGACGCTGTAGCGTCGTCATTCGGCAACTCTCTCGTTGTTGGCGCCAGAGTATATCGTCGATGAAATTTTAAAAATGGGAACGTTCCCGAAACGCAGCGAAGATCACAAATTAACGCTCAGAAAGCGATCAGGAGAGGGCGGAAGGTATAACGATTTGTCGTGGTTCGCTACGGCCGTTGATCTGCTCGATCAGCTGTGAGGCAGCTTGCCGTCCGGCTTCAGCGTATCCTGGATCGACGGTGATAATTTCCGGATGGAGGAATTTCATCAGCGGCGTGCTGCCCACGCTCGCCAGCTGCAGGTTCTCTATTCGCTGCTCCTGCAAATATTTACTGACCCCAAGGGCGAGGGTATCCGTCGCGCAGACTAAAGCGGTGGTTTCTGGGGTGATGACGTTGGCGGCCTGCTCATAGCCCTGCTTCATGGCCAGACCCGGCAGCGCGGCGACGGGATGCAGTTTGTGTTTCTTACAGAACGCCAGGTAGGCTTCATGGCGGCGCTTACCGGTGGTTACGTCGCTATGAGGAACGCCAAGAAAGCTGATCTGGCGATGCTCGCGATCGTATAAACGCTGCATCAGGGTGCGAATGGCGCCCTCATCGTCATAGCAGACCGAAGCAAAGCCTTTCGCATCTCTTGCCAGCAGCACCAGCGAATCCTGCCAGGAGGCGAGCATGGATTCCGTAATGCCGGTAAAACCAAACAGCACCACGCCGTCAATATTGCGGCGTCTGAGCATGCCGAGGTGCTCCTCAACCAGCTCGGGCGAGAACTGGCTTTCCATCATGATCGGGTCGTAGCCCTGCTCATAAAAGACGGGTAGCATGGTTTGCACCGCGAGATTTTCTGAAAGCGAGTCCAGACGCGTGACGATAATCGCCACCACCTTATCACTTTGACCGCGCATGGCGCGTGCGGAGCGGGAAGGGGAAAAACCGTGCTGGTTCATCACCGCTTCAACGCGTTCGCGCGTGCGTTCGCTCACGCCGCTTTCATTGTTAAGCACACGGGAAACGGTCGATTTTCCCACGCCGCTTAAGCGGGCGATGTCTTTAATTGTCAGCCGGTTTTGCATCCTGTTTTCCCGTGTTGCGTGTGAAGTTATGCCAAATAGAGAATAACTTTACTCAAGCGCGGTGCAATGGGCAAAGTCTGGTATACGTTTGGTTTAGTTTCCATGGTTTATCATATCGCCATAATTGCCACAAACCTTATGGTTTTCTGCGTATAATCCGCAGCGCAAATCATTCACTTACCGGAGGCTATATGGATCCCGATCCCACCCCTCTCCCGAGACGGAGAAACAACCCTTTCCGGTAAGCCTGTCTTTCACTGTCTTACCGGAACAGTAAGACAGTGACGTTCTGACGTCCCTGTTGTGATTTAATAATTGCCATCAGGCAAGGCCTTGCCACGCCTGAAGGATTTACTGCGCCTGTTTATACTGGTGCAGAGGGACTGCCTATGTTCAAAAATATGACTCGCCAGTTGTTTGCCCGACTAAACCGCCATTTACCGCATCGTCTGGTGCATCGCGATCCGTTGCCTAATGCCCAGACCGTTGCCAGCACGCCGATCCCGCCATCGCTGAGCGAACATTGCCTGAAAATGGCCCTGATGGACGAAGAAGCGCTGTGGAAAACGTTCGGCACGCACCCGGAAGGGTTGAACGCCGCGGAAGTGGAAAACGCTCGCGAATTACATGGCGAGAACCAGTTGCCGGCGCAGAAGCCGTCGCCATGGTGGGTGCATCTGTGGGTCTGCTACCGTAACCCGTTTAACATTCTGCTGACCATCCTCGGTGCGATTTCCTATGCCACCGAAGATCTGTTTGCCGCTGGCGTCATCGCGCTGATGGTCGTCATCTCTACGCTGCTGAATTTTGTGCAGGAGGCGCGTTCCACCAAAGCGGCAGATGCGCTGAAAGCGATGGTCAGCAACACCGCCACGGTACTGCGCGTTATTAACGAGAAAGGGGAGAATGGCTGGGTTGAACTGCCGATCGACCAGTTGGTTCCCGGCGATATTATCAAGCTGGCGGCAGGAGATATGATCCCGGCCGATCTGCGCGTGGTGCAGGCGCGTGACCTGTTCGTGGCCCAGGCTTCGCTGACCGGTGAATCGCTGCCGGTGGAGAAAGTTGCAACCAGCCGCGACCCGCAGCAAAGCAACCCGCTGGAATGCGATACCCTGTGCTTTATGGGCACCAACGTGGTGAGCGGCACGGCACAGGCCATCGTGATTTCAACCGGAGCTAATACCTGGTTTGGGCAACTGGCGGGCCGCGTCAGCGAGCAGGAAAGCGAGCAAAATGCATTCCAGAAAGGGATCAGCCGCGTCAGCATGCTGCTGATCCGCTTTATGCTGGTGATGGCGCCCATTGTGCTCATCATCAACGGCTATACCAAAGGCGACTGGTGGGAAGCGGCGCTGTTTGCCCTGTCTGTGGCAGTGGGACTGACCCCGGAAATGCTGCCAATGATCGTCACCTCGACGCTGGCGCGCGGGGCGGTGAAGCTGTCAAAACAAAAGGTCATCGTCAAACACCTCGACGCCATCCAAAACTTTGGCGCAATGGATATCCTGTGCACTGATAAAACCGGTACCCTGACTCAGGATAAAATTGTGCTGGAGAATCATACGGATATCTCAGGAAAGCCCAGCGAACACGTCCTGCATTCTGCGTGGCTGAACAGCCATTATCAGACCGGGCTGAAGAATCTGCTGGATACGGCGGTGCTGGAGGGGGTGGACGAAGAATCAGCCCGCCAGCTCTCAACCCGCTGGCAGAAAATCGATGAGATCCCGTTTGATTTCGAACGCCGCCGCATGTCGGTGGTGGTCGCAGAAGAAACCGATGTGCATCAACTGGTATGTAAAGGCGCGTTGCAGGAGATCCTCAGCGTCTGCACCCAGGTGCGCCACAACGGCGAGATTGTCCCCCTGGATGAGGGCATGCTGCGTCGGGTGAAACGCGTCACCGATACGCTGAATCGTCAGGGGCTGCGCGTAGTGGCGGTGGCCACCAAGTACCTGCCCGCGCGTGAAGGTGATTACCAGCGTATTGATGAGTCGGATCTGATCCTCGAAGGCTATATCGCGTTCCTCGATCCGCCGAAAGAGACCACTGCGCCGGCGCTGAAAGCGCTGAAAGCCAGCGGTATTACGGTGAAAATCCTCACTGGCGATAGCGAGCTGGTGGCGGCGAAAGTGTGTCATGAAGTGGGGCTGGATGCGGGCGATGTGGTTATCGGCAGCAGCATTGAGGGGTTAAGTGACGATGAGCTGGCCCGACTTGCCCAGCGTACCACGCTGTTTGCTCGTCTGACGCCGATGCATAAAGAGCGCATTGTCACGCTGCTCAAGCGCGAAGGTCATGTGGTCGGCTTTATGGGCGATGGCATTAACGACGCCCCGGCGCTGCGCGCTGCGGACATCGGTATCTCCGTTGACGGCGCGGTTGATATTGCGCGTGAAGCTGCTGATATCATCCTGCTGGAAAAGAGTCTGATGGTGCTGGAAGAAGGGGTGATCGAAGGACGCCGTACTTTTTCTAACATGCTGAAGTACATTAAAATGACGGCCAGTTCTAACTTCGGTAACGTGTTTAGCGTGCTGGTGGCGAGCGCCTTCTTACCGTTCCTGCCGATGTTGCCGCTGCACTTACTGATCCAGAACCTGCTGTACGATGTATCCCAGGTGGCGATTCCGTTTGATAATGTCGACGAAGAGCAGATCAAAAAGCCGCAGCGCTGGAATCCCGCTGAATTAGGCCGCTTTATGATCTTCTTTGGACCGATCAGCTCGATCTTCGACATTCTGACATTTTGCCTGATGTGGTTCGTGTTCCATGCTAATACGCCAGAGCATCAGACATTGTTCCAGTCTGGCTGGTTCGTGGTGGGCTTGCTGTCACAAACGCTGATTGTGCATATGATCCGTACCCGTCGCGTGCCGTTCATCCAAAGCCGCGCCGCATGGCCGTTGATGCTAATGACGCTGGTGGTAATGGTGGTGGGCATTGCATTACCGTTCTCGCCGCTGGCCAGCTATCTGCAGTTGCAGGCGCTGCCGCTGAGCTACTTCCCGTGGCTGGTTGCGATTCTGGCGGGTTACATGACATTAACCCAGCTTGTGAAAGGTTTTTATAGCCGCCGCTACGGCTGGCAGTAATCCTCAACTTCTCTTCTGCAGGATGGTGTTAATACCATCCTGCATTTCTCTTTTTCATTCGAAAGATATTCTCCGGAAATATTGGTGTTTTATTTTTATTGAAATACCAACGCGGGCAATTAGTATCAAATCCCCTTCTTTGCGTTGCTTTTTTATCAATAAAACGATCTGCGTTGCAAAAATGAAACAGCGTGCTAAAAATTATAAGCATCTGCGATTTTTTGTGAACACAGTCATCGAAATAAATTGTTACACCAGTTAGTCTGCGCAGGTAACGTCGTTAAGAAAGTTTCTCGCTGCCCGTTTTTAATTCCGGCAGTCATTTGCTCTGCAAGCTATTCCTGTTAATGGATATTATGAACTTCTGGAGAAGGACAAATGAAACTGACAAAAAACCTGTTAAGTCTGTGTATTGGCGCGTCTGTATTACTGGCGAGTCATGCCACGCTGGCACAAACCTTTCGCGCCGCAGATGTGCATCCGGCTGATTACCCGAACGTAGTTGCCGTCAAACATATGGGGGAGAAACTTAGCGCCGCGACCGACGGTCGTCTGGAGATTAAAACATTTCCCGGTGGCGTGTTAGGTGATGAAAAACAGATGATTGAACAGGCGCAATTGGGCGCTATCGATATTATTCGCGTTTCAATGACGCCGGTTGCCGCCATTCTCCCTGAAATTAACGTCTTTACCCTGCCGTATATTTTTCGCGATGAAGACCACCTGCATAAGGTTCTCGACGGCATGATCGGTCAGGAGATTGGCGACCGTCTGACGGCCAACACCAAATCGCGGCTGGTGTTCCTCGGCTGGATGGATGCCGGAACGCGCAATCTAATCACCAAAAATCCGGTGGTGAAACCGGAAGATTTACACGGTATGAAAATCCGCGTTCAAGGAAGTCCGATAGCGCTGGATACCCTGAAAGCGATGGGCGCTAACGCCGTTGTGATGGGCGTCAGTGAAGTATTTAGCGGCATGCAGACCGGCGTTATTGATGGCACGGAAAATAATCCGCCAACGTTTGTTGCGCATAACTATTTGCCGGTCGTGAAAAACTATACCTGGAGCAAACACTTTATTATTCCTGAGCTTTTTCTGTTCTCGAAAGCTAAATGGGATAAGTTGAAAAAAGAAGACCAGGATCTCATTATTAAACTCGCTAAAGAAGCCCAGGTAGAGCAACGCAAACTTTGGCAGGATTATAATGCGAAATCGCTGGAGACCATGAAAGCCAATGGCGTTCAGTTCCACGATATTGATACGGACTATTTCTATAAAGCCACGCAGTCAGTGCGGGATAATTACGGTAAAGACCACCAGGATTTGATCAAACGTATTCAGGATGTGAAGTAATTCATCAGGTGGAGGATATCAACCCTCCGCCTGAATCTTTTGATTAATTCGAGGTGATGATTATGGGTGAATGCTATTCATCGGTAATGGATTTTCTTTATCGAGTGTCAATGTGGATTGCCGGTATCGCATTATTGGTCATGGTCGCCATTATCCCTATTGGCATATTCGCGCGTTATGTTCTGAATAACGCCCTGTCATGGCCAGAACCCGTCGCCATTCTTTGTATGGTGACATTCACCTTTATTGGCGCTGCGGTAAGCTATCGTGCAGGCTCGCATATTGCGGTGAGCATGGTGACTGACCGTTTGGGTGATGCTTCCCGCCGTTATTGTTCGGTAATCGCAGACGTTATGCTGGCGGCGATAAGCCTGTTTATCCTCTGGTACGGAACCAATCTCTGTCTTGAACTGTGGGACCAGCCCGTGGCGGAATTCCCGCTTTTAAGCGCCGGGCAAAACTATCTTCCGTTGCCGATTGGCTCTGCCATAACGCTGCTGTTTATCGCAGAAAAGATTTTCCGTGGTCCGCAGTACCAACGTCCCGTTGTCATGCTGGGATCGACCAGCTAGTTACCGCCCCCATTTCAGAAAGGAAAGCAGATGGATGCATTTATTCTCGTCTTTACGCTCGGCATTATGCTGGCGATTGGGGTACCGGTAGCGTACGCGGTTGGCATTAGCGCCATCATTGGGGCCTGGTATATAGATATTCCGCTGGAAGCGGTAATGATCCAACTGACCAGCGGGGTGAATAAGTTTTCGCTGCTGGCGATCCCATTCTTTATTCTGGCCGGGGCTATTATGGCCGAAGGAGGAATTGCGCGGCGACTGGTGAACTTTGCCTATATTTTCGTTGGCTTTATTCGCGGTGGGCTGTCGCTAGTAAACATTGTGGCATCGACCTTTTTTGGCGCCATTTCCGGATCGTCCGTGGCCGATACCGCGTCCATCGGTTCGGTAATGATCCCGGAGATGGATAAAAAAGGCTATCCGCGCGACTTTGCCGCGGCGGTCACTGCCAGCGGCTCGGTACAGGCGATCCTCACACCGCCCAGTCATAACTCAGTTATCTACTCGCTGGCAACGGGGGGGACGGTGTCGATTGCCGCGCTGTTCATCGCCGGGATCCTGCCGGGCCTGCTGTTAAGCTTCAGCCTGATGGTCATGTGCGTGGCTTTCGCGCACAAACGCGGTTATCCAAAAGGGGAACGCGTACCGTTTCGCCAGGCGCTGAAGATTTTCGTCGATACGCTGTGGGGATTGATGACGGTTGTGATCATCATGGGCGGCATCCTGTCAGGTATCTTTACCGCGACGGAGTCTGCGGCGATTGCCTGCCTGTGGGCCTTCTTTGTCACCATGTTTATCTATCGTGACTATAAATGGTCTGAGCTGCCGAAGCTGATGTTCCGCACGGTGAAAACGGTCACGATCGTCATGATCCTGATAGGCTTTGCCGCTGCGTTCGGTGCCGTCATGACCTATATGCAGTTGCCGATGCGTATCACTGAAGCCTTCACCAGCATCTCGGACAACAAATACGTCATTCTGATGTGCATTAACATCATGCTGCTGCTGATCGGTACGCTGATGGATATGGCGCCGCTGATTCTGATTTTGACGCCGGTTCTGCTGCCGGTGACCAACGCGCTCGGTATTGATCCGGTCCATTTTGGCATGATCATGCTGGTGAACTTAGGGATCGGCCTGATTACGCCGCCGGTAGGGTCGGTGCTGTTTGTGGCCAGTGCGGTGAGTAAGCAGAAAATAGAGCAGGTGGTAAAGGCGATGTTGCCATTCTACCTTGTGCTATTCCTGGTGCTGATGCTCGTGACGTACATTCCGGCGATTTCGCTGTTTCTGCCGAAACTGTTTGGTGTGATGTGATAAATGCCCGGTGGCGCTCGCGCTTACCGGGCCTGTAAACTACCCGTGCGTTGGCCGGACGAGGCGAAACCGCCATCCGGCGCAAGGAGGCTTAGCGACGAACGGCGATCGCTTCAATCTCGATTTTCACGTCTTTCGGCAGACGGGCAACTTCTACGCAAGAACGCGCAGGGAAAGTCGCGTTGTGCTCGGTGAAGAATGCTTCGTAGGTCGCGTTTACGGTTGCGAAATCGTTCAGGTCTTTAACGAAAACGGTCGTTTTTACGATGTCGCCCACTTTCAGGCCTGCTGCTTCAACGATAGCTTTTACGTTTTCCAGCGACTGACGTGCCTGAGCGGACACGTCTTCCGCTACGGCACCGGTTTTCGGATCGACCGGGATCTGACCGGAAGTGATTACCATGCTACCCAGGTCAACGCCCTGAACGTATGGGCCGATTGCTGCTGGTGCATTTTCCGTCGCGATAGTCTTGCTCATGATTTCTCCTGAATTACAGCGGTAGTAGAATGTTCCCGGCCATTATAGAGAGGCCACATTTCATAACCAACCCCAATTAGTTGGCCAGTACCACATAATGCGAAAACTCTTTTTCACAGTATTTGCATTTGAGTGCGATGTCATCAGCGCGCTTTTTCACTGCAAAACTGGAAGATACTGGTTCAGCATGGCTGATGCAGTTGCTGTTCGGGCAAACCAGCACGTTGTCGATACGATCAGGCAGGCTCGGGCGTGATTTACCCACGACATCATAATCGTCAATGCGGTTTACCGTTGCCTGCGGGGCATACAGGGAGAGCTGGTTTACCTGCTCGTCGGTCAGGAACGTATTTTCAATCTTTATCAGATCTTTACGGCCCATCTCGCCAGACGGCAGGTTCAGGCCGATGGTGATGCGTTGGTCGGTTTCCGTCAGTTTGAACAGCGTCAGCAGCTTAAAACCAACCTGCGCGGGAATATGGTCAATCACGGTGCCACGTTTGATGGCTTCAACCTGCAGTTTGTTATCGTGTGTCATCTCTTTTTCTCCCTTACAGTGCCAGTTCGCTATTCAGTACCAGTGCCAGTAACGCCTGGCGGGCGAAGATGCCGTTGCCAGCCTGCTGGAAATACCAGGCGTGCGGCGTCTTATCGACGTCGGTGGTGATTTCATCGATGCGCGGCAGTGGATGCAGCACCTTCATGTTCGCTCTGGCGCCGTTCAAATCGCTGGCGCGCAGGACAAACTGTGCTTTCACGTTGGCGTATTCGGACGGGTCCAGACGCTCTTTCTGTACGCGGGTCATGTAGAGGATATCGACCTCCGCCATCACCTCTTCGATAGTGCCGTGCAGGCTCCAGGCGATACCTTTTTCGTTCAGCATATCCAGAATGTATTGCGGCATGGCCAGCGCGTCCGGGGCGATGAAGTAGAAGCGGTTACCTTCGAACTTCGCCAGCGCCTGGGTCAGGGAGTGGACGGTACGGCCATATTTCAGGTCACCCACCATGGCGATTTGCAGATTGTCCAGGCGACCCTGAGTTTCCTGAATGGTAAACAGGTCCAGCAGCGTTTGGGTGGGATGCTGGTTGGAGCCGTCGCCAGCGTTCAGTACCGGAACGTTGCCGGAGAACTCCGTTGCCAGACGCGCGGCGCCTTCCTGCGGATGACGCATGACGATGGCGTCGACATAGGTGCTGATGACGGAAATGGTATCGGCCAGGGTTTCGCCTTTTTTGCCCAGCGACGTGTTGCTGCTGTCAGAAAAACCCACCACGCTGGCGCCCAGGCGGTGCATGGAGGTTTCAAAGGATAAACGGGTACGGGTTGACGCCTCAAAGAAGCAGCTGGCGATCACCTTATGCTTTAACAGCTCCGGCTGCGGGTTAGCTTTTAATTTCGCCGCCGTCGCGAGGACCAGACTGAGGTCGTCGCGGCTGAGGTCGTTTATGGAAATGATGTGTTTTTGATAGAGCGGGTTAGCCATGTTTATCTCCTGACGCCTGGGCAAAAAAAAAGCCCCTCAATTGAGGGGCTCGGAATGGGTGATCAACGGAAAGAAAAACGGCAGGCCAGCGTCCTTTTTCAGACGCGGTAAGACAAAATGTCGTACACACTGAACCATACATCCTCCCGGCAAATTGTCCGCGATTATACTCAGCTCCGTTATGGGATCAAGCGGAAAATGCACAATTTATTCACCGCAAACGGTTCTTATGAATTTTAATTCATTTTAAATAGATAGTTAATCTGTTTGTGCACCAGCCCCGTTCGCTGCACTACTCGCGGCGCAACCCAGACAATACTGCTGCCAGCGATGACCCCCAGAATCTCTGGTAACGCGTGGTAATCGAGGATTCTGGCAACGGCACGGCCATAACCTGCTGCCGTGTGAATGAGGATAAACTCGCTATTATGTTCCACGCTGACCACCATTTCAGCAATCGATCGGGCAGCATCGGGAGCGGGTCGTGATTGCGGATTTACAGAATAAATTTTTTGCCCTTTTGTATTTCTTATTTTTATAGCCCCGAGCAGTTTCAGCAGACGGGATACCGTTGACTGGCTAATTCCGGTAAAACCATGCTGTTGGAGATCGCGGCGAAGCGCTTCCTGGGACAGGTAGCTTTTTTCAGTAATCAGGCGCTGACAAATCGCCAGTTGTTTCTGCTCTTTGGTCGAGTAATCATCGAATTCCTTCATAAATACACCCTAAATTTATCATTTGTATCAATGTGATGGCGAAATTCACCACATTTGCAGTATCAATAACGGCTCAAACGGGCGGTTGTGCAGAAAAACGAGAGTGCGCTCAAAAAAGCCGTCGGGATCCGACGGCTAAAAGGGCTACAACATCGCGCCGATACTCAGAACGGCCATGTTCAGTAACGTCAAAATGAGCAGGAGCGGGGCGACCCATTTCAGGTATCGCACGTAAGGAACGCGGGCGATGGCCAGCCCGCCCATCACAACTGCTGAGGTGGGCGTAATCAGATTCACAATGCCGGAAGCGGATTGATACGCGGTGACGACCAGATCCCTGGGGACATGCGCGAAGTCGGCCAGCGGGGCCATAATGGGCATGGTGAGGACAGCCAAACCCGAAGAGGAAGGGACCAGGAAGGAGAGCAAAACTTCCAGCCAGTAGGTCACATTGATGAAAATGGTGGTGGAAAGTCCGGAGACGACATTTTCCGCACTGTGCAGGATAGTATGGGTGATCATGCCGTTATCCATCACCACTACGATGCCGCGTGCAATACCGATAATTAGCGCGACGCCAAGCAGGTCACGTGCCCCGTCAATGAATGTGCCAGTAAATTCCTCCTCACTCATGCGGGCGATGACGCCGACGATAATCGCAGATGCCAGAAAAACCCCGGAAATTTCTGCCATCCACCAACCGAGCACCGCCACCCCATAGATCATAACCGCAAAGGCAGCGGCGAAAATCAGCAGGATCCATTTACGCGTTGTTGTGAATTCAAGATTGGTATTGGCGCGACTACCGAGAAAATGGACGCGGTTTTCCTCCATTTTATCTGCCACGATGGAGAGTTCAGGATGGCTGCGAACTTTCCGTGCATAGCGCATGACCCACACCACGCAGATAACATACCCGACGACCAGCAGCAGAATGCGCATCAGCATTCCCTGGGTGAAGGGGATCCCGGCGGCGTTAGCCGCGATAACCGTTGCGAAAGGGTTGATTGTCGAGCCGAGTGTGCCAATGCCTGCGCCGAGCAGAACGGTGGCGGCGGCAACCAACGGATCAAAGCGTGCGGCCATCATTACCGGAACCAGCAATGTGTAGAATGGGAGTGATTCCTCCGCCATCCCGTAAATCGTACCTCCGGCGGCGAAAAGTCCCATCAGAATGGGGATCATCCACTCCTCTTTACCGTTCAACCTGACCGTCACGCGCTCGATACCTGCGTCGATGGCACCTGTTTTATTTACTACGCCGAGAAACCCACCAATAATCAGGACAAACAACGCCACATCAATTGCGCCTGCGGTATAGGTTTCGTGGTTGTAAAGACCGTCAATCGGGGCCAGCAGTACAGCGGTAAAACCTTGCGGGTGCGCTTCTGTGGGGGCATAAGTCCCGGCAACCGGCACTTCTTTACCCAGGGTCGCATTCATCGCCATCTGGTATTTCCCTGCCGGGACTATCCAGGTCATAACCGCGACGAGCGCAATGAGAATAAACAGGATGGTATATGCACTGGGAAATTTGAATTTGCCCATGATGTTCTCCGGATAGCTTGGGCATATGCCGTCAGGCGACATATGCCCGCTGGGGTTAGTCGCCGAGGGTCGCTACCATTACCGCTTTAATGGTATGCATCCGGTTCTCTGCTTCGTCGAAGACGATTGAATGCGCTGATTCAAAAACCTCTTCCGTGACTTCAAGCCCTTTCAGGCCGTAGGCCATTTCAATTTCACGTCCAACTTTTGTGTGCTCGTTATGGAAGGCGGGCAGACAGTGCATAAATTTCACATTGGGGTTACCGGTTGCGTTGATGACCCGTTGGTTAATCTGATAGGGCGTCATCAGACTTACGCGTTCTGCCCAGGCTTCTTTGGGTTCGCCCATAGAGACCCAGACATCGGTGTAGAGGAAATCGACGTCGTATACGCCTTCCTCGACATCCTCTGTGAGCGTAATGCGCGCGCCCGTCACGCCGGCGATTTCACGGCATTCGGCAACCAGTTTTTCATCCGGCCAGAAGGATTTAGGGGCGACGAGGCGGATGTCCATCCCCATTTTCGCCGCGCCTACCATCAGCGAATTACCCATGTTATTGCGGGCGTCACCGAGGTAGGCGAAGCTCAGTTCAGGTAAGGTTTTGCCCGGCGCGTGTTCCAGCATGGTCATCAGATCCGCGAGGATCTGCGTAGGGTGAAATTCATTGGTCAGTCCATTCCATACCGGAACCCCGGCAAATTGCCCCAGTTCCTCGACAATGTCCTGACCGTATCCGCGGTACTCAATGCCGTCGTACATGCGGCCTAGCACGCGGGCGGTATCTTTCATCGATTCTTTGTGACCGATCTGCGATCCGCTTGGGCCGAGATAGGTCACCTGTGCGCCCTGATCGAAAGCGCCGACTTCAAAGGCGCAGCGGGTGCGGGTTGAGGTTTTTTCGAAGATCAGCGCGATATTTTTACCCACCAGCGTCTGTCTTTCGCGCCCGGCCTTTTTTGCCGTTTTTAACTCGATAGCCAGATCGATCAGGTACTGGATTTCCGTCGGAGTGTAATCCAGCAGTTTGAGAAAATTGCGATTCTTCAGGTTAACAGTCATGAAAATGTCCTTATGTAGGCCGGATATGGCGCAGGCGCCGTCCGGCAAAAAAGCCCTAAGCGTTAGCGTCGGTGGTTTCGAGCCGAATGAGCGTGCCTTTGTCTCCGGCGAGGATGGCCGAACCGTCGGCCAATGAGCCGATGCCTGCTATTCCGTGACAGCGAGAGACAAATTCCGCGCAGGCGGTAACTTTGGGGCCCATTGAACCGGCGTCGAATTGCATTTCACCGAGCAGTTCCGGAGTAACCTGGGTCAGCGGGCGCTGAGTAGGTTTGCCCCAGTCGAGGTACACGGCATCAGCGTCAGTCAAGATCAGCAGCGCATCGGCGTTGATTTGGCTGGCGAGCAGGGCAGCGGAGAGATCTTTGTCGATCACCGCTTCAATACCGTGGTAGCCATCGGCTTTTTCCACCACCGGTACACCGCCGCCGCCGTTGCAGATAACCAAATGATCGCGGGCGATCAATGTGCGAATAGCGTCACTTTCAACGATACGTTTGGGTTGTGGAGAGGGCACAACGCGGCGGAACGCTTGACCATCAGCTTTGAAAACCCAGCCTTTTTCCGCCTGCAATGCGTTGGCCTGGGGGGCATCGTAAATCGGCCCGATATATTTAGTGGGATTGCTGAAAGCCGGATCGTGAGCATCGACTTCAACCTGAGTCAGCAGCACACTAATTTCACGCTGTGGAAGCTGGTTTTTCAGCGCCTGTTGCAGCATATAGCCAATCATTCCCTGACTTTCCGCGCCGAGAATGTCGAGCGGATAGGGGGTGACGCTGGCATACGCGCTGTTTTGCAACGCCAAAAGTCCAACCTGGGGGCCATTGCCGTGTACCAGGATCACGCGCCATTGCTGCGTGAGTTGAGCGATAGTTTTTGCTGCCAGCTCAATATTCTTGCGTTGGATGTCAGCTTCCAGCGGCTCGCCGCGTTTAAGTAATGCATTGCCGCCCAGAGCCACAACCAGGGTAGGTTTGTTTTCCATGACTTTTCCTTAAATACCGTCGCGTTCCAGTGGGCAGCTCATGCAGCGTGCGCCGCCGCGTCCGCGTCCAAGTTCGTCGCCAGGAATGGGTAAAACGGTGATGCCGGCTTTGTCGTATTTCTCGTTGGTCCAGATGTTGCGCTCGTAGCCCACGACCACACCGGGGCGAAGCGTCAGGACGTTGTTGGCGTCATTCCACTGTTCACGTTCGGCTTCGAAGGCGTCACCTCCGGTGGTGATCAGCCGAATTTGGTCGAGGCCCAGCGCTTTCTCGAGAGCATGGAGCAGCGTATTTTCCGGCGTCCTTTTCAGGCCGCCGCGCCCGTCTGGTGTCAGGGTCCAGCACTGCACATCAGGACGCACGACTTCCGGGTAGACGGAGAAGGTATCGATATCGATGTGGGTCATTACGGTATCGAGATGCATGCAGGAGCGATGTTTAGGCAGTTCGACCGCAATGACGCGTTCTGCCTGGCGATGGCTGAATAGCGACTGGGCAAGGAACTCGATTCCTTGCGGCGTTGTGCGTTCCGACATACCGATGAGAACCGCGCCGCGACCAATGACCAGCACATCTCCACCTTCTAATGTGGCGTGGTCGTAATTAATATTTTCATCGCCGAAATATTTAATAAATTCACCATCGGCAAATTGGGGGTGCCAACGGTAGATCGCCCTTAGGTTATTGGTTTCTCTTTGTCGCGCGGTTTTAGCCATTGGGTTAATGGACACACCGTTATATATCCAGCATGAGGTGTCGCGGGTAAATAAGTGGTTTGGTAATGGCTTCATAATGAAATCATTAATATCGTGAGTATCGACCACCATATTTTTGATTGAGGCAGGAATTTCTCCGTAGGTTAGCCCACCGCTTAAATGCCGGGCGAGTTCCCGATGCTGCATATCTGCAAGCCAGGCGCGAATATCCGTGGCGAAAGCGGGGCCAAGGCGATAATCAGAAATTTGTGTATCCAACAGCCAGTTTTTGGCATCAGGGATATCCAGGGTTTGTGTCAATAAATCAGTCAGTAACAGAACCTCAATTCCCTGTTCACGCAACGTGTTGGCGAATATGTCATGCTCTTCTCCTGCACGTTCTACCGAAAGAACATCATCAAAAAGCAGTTCCTGACAATTTGACGGCGTCAGCCTTTTTAGGCTGAGGTTAGGGCGGTGTAGCATCACGCTACGTAATTGACCGATTTCCGACCCGACATAATGCTTTTCCATCATTATTCCTTTAATACTATTTTAAAAAATAAAGAGGAGATGCCTGCAAATAATATTTATCGCAGTCATGATTTTTCAGCTGATTTCAGAATCTATATTTAGATCTTATTTGATGAGGAAACGTGATTTATTTCACAGTCAGGTCGATATTTGACTTTTGATGTTTAATTTATGATATAGCTCGGAGAATTAATAAAATAAAAATGCGAATAATTGAATTACTACGCGGGAATATGTCTTGTTATTTATTGGTGTTAATTTTATGTACACTTTTAGAGTGTTGCAATATAAGTAATATATTGATTTATTTGTACTTTTTTATGCGTGGTGAATTATTATGCGAATATATGATTTTATTATTTTCGCGGTAAAGTTTATTTCAAAATAAATATGACGATGAAGAAGGATAACGAAGGAGAGATGAACTGTGACCGGTAGCTGGTTTTTCTAATAAAACTTTCAATAACAGTAGGTTACTGATGGGGTTGAAAAAGGGTAGCCGAAAGTTATGCAAAGTTTATGCATAACCTGTTGCTGAGAGTTAGCAATTATTTAACATCATCAGCGATAAACATGCGTTGACGCAAAATATCGGTAAATAGCAGTGGTATGGCAGAGCGTTTTTTCGTATAACAACTAAAATGAAACGATGTTTTAATTAAGGGGTTTGAGATGATTGTCGGCAATATTCACAACCTGGATGCCTGGCTGCCGGAAGAGCTGCGTCAGGCGATTGAACACATTAAAGCGCATGTGACGGATGCGACGGAAAAAGGTAAGCACGACATCGACGGCGATCGTCTGTTTTATCTGATTGCTGAAGATATGACGGAGCCGTTTGCGCAGCGCCGCGCCGAATATCACGCCCGCTATCTGGATATTCAGATCCTGCTCAAAGGCCAGGAAGGAATGACTTTCAGCACCCAGCCTGCAGGCGCGCCGGAAACTGACTGGCTGGCTGACAAAGATATCGCCTTCGTGGCGGAAGGGGTACAGGAGAAAACGGTCGTGCTGAATGAAGGTGATTTCGTGGTGTTCTATCCGGGCGAAGTGCATAAACCGCTGTGCGCGGTCGGTGCCCCAGCGATGGTACGCAAAGCCGTAGTGAAAATGCGGGTGGAATAAGCGTATTTGCCGGGGGCGGCTTCGCCTTGCCCGGCCTACGGGAGCGCGGTTGTAGGCCGGATAAGATGCTTAGCATCGCCATCCGGCATTCTTTTCATCCATGCTCTCACTTCACTAATGTCGCCACCATCACCGCTTTGATGGTGTGCATCCGGTTTTCCGCCTGATCAAATACGATGCTGGCGGGTGATTCAAAGACCTCATCGGTCACTTCCATACCGCCGTGCAGACCATATTCCTGCGCCATTTGTTTGCCAAGCGTGGTTTGATCGTCATGAAACGCGGGCAGGCAGTGCAGGAACTTCACCTGCGGATTGCCGCTCAACGCCATCATCGCGCTATTAACCTGATACTTACGCAGTAGCGCAATACGTTCGGCCCACTTCTCTTTCGCTTCACCCATTGATACCCAGACGTCGGTATAGATAAAGTCCGCGTCTTTCACGCCCGTGGCGACATCTTCGGTCAGCGTAATATTGCCGCCGTTTTTCAGCGCTTGCGCTTTGCACTCCGCGACCAGGCTTTCTTGCGGCCAGCAGGCCTGCGGCGCGACCAGACGCAGATCCAGCCCGGTTAACGCGGCGGCTTCCAGCATGGAATTGCCCATGTTGTTGCGGGCATCGCCGGTGTAGACCAGCGTCATCTCATTAAACGCTTTCCCCGGCAGGTGTTCCTGCATTGTGAGCAAGTCGGCCAGCAGCTGGGTAGGGTGAAACTCGTTGGTTAATCCGTTCCATACCGGAACGCCGGCATATTCCGCCAGCGTCTCGACAATCTCCTGACCGTGTCCCCGATACTGAATACCGTCGTACATACGACCGAGCACGCGGGCGGTGTCTTTGATCGACTCTTTATGACCAATCTGACTGCCGCTCGATCCGAGATACGTTACGCGCGCGCCCTGATCGTATGCGGCAACTTCGAAAGAGCAACGGGTACGGGTTGAGTCTTTTTCGAAGATGAGCGCGATGTTCTTACCGGTGAGTTTAGCGACCTCAGTACCGTTTTTCTTCTCCGCCTTCAGCTGTGCGGCGAGCTTGAGCAGTGACGTGAGTTCAGAAGACGTGAAATCAAGCAGTTTCAAAAAATGTTTCTGATAAAACGTAGACATGGTTCCCTCACATGGCTTAGGCCATTTATTGAATTAAAATTCAATTTATATGGATGTTTATTCATTTGCAACCTTGTTTAACAAATCTTTCCTGGAAAGGTGGAGGCAATGTCAGCGGTATGTGACAATAAGAGTATCGGCAGGACATTATGAGGAACGAGCCATGGCAAACCCGGAACTACTGGAAGAACAGCGTGAAGAAACGCGCTTGATTATTGAAGAGCTACTCGAAGATGGCAGCGATCCAGACGCGCTGTACACCATTGAGCATCACCTTTCCGCAGATGACTTTGAAACCCTGGAAAAAGCGGCTGTAGAAGCCTTCAAGCTGGGTTATGAAGTGACCGAGCCGGAAGAGCTGGAAGTGGAAGAAGGCGACACGGTTATTTGCTGTGACATCCTGAGCGAATGTGCTCTGAATGCCGAGTTGATTGACGCTCAGGTTGAGCAACTGATGAACCTGGCTGAAAAATATGATGTGGAATACGACGGTTGGGGCACCTATTTTGAAGACCCGAACGGCGAAGAAGGTGAAGACGGCGACGATGAAGATCTCGTCGACGAAGATGATGACGGCGTGCGTCACTAAGTCATCTGCTGACCTACGGTGGCATTTGCTGCCGTAGGCCAAGGACTACGTATGGATTACCTGCAAATACTCTCCCCCATCCACAACTTCCTGCACTGTAAAACGCCTCAGGCCTGGCTTGATAAAGCGCGAGATCCGGCGAATCTTCCACTGTTACTGACCGATCATCTCGTCTGTGAGCTGAAAGCGGCGCAAACGGCCATGCTGCTGGTGCGTAAGTATGTCGCAGATAAACAGGGATCGCAGGCGCTGCTGGACTGGCTGAAACCCTATGAGGCGTATGTTTTCAGAGAAGGGGATGAACCGGATTTTATTGCGCTGAATAAACAGATAAGCAAAAGCGTGATGCCACAAACCGACGACCCGTGGGGACGCAAGCTTATCGACAGTATGGTTTTGCTGATCAAAGAAGAGCTGCACCACTTCTGGCAGGTGCGTGAGGCGATGATGAGCCGCAACATTCCCTACGTCAAAATTACCGCCAGCCGTTATGCCAAAGGGATGCTCAAAGAGGTGCGCACCCACGAGCCACTAACGCTAATCGATAAACTGATTTGTGGGGCTTACATTGAGGCGCGTTCCTGTGAACGGTTCGCCGCGCTGGCGCCGTACCTGGATGAGGATTTACAGGCGTTTTACCTGTCGCTACTGCGATCCGAGGCGCGGCACTATCAGGACTATCTGGTGCTGGCGCAGCAGGTTTCGGCTGATGATATCAGTAGCCGGGTGCGGTTCTTTGGCGAAGTCGAAGCCGCGCTGATTACCTCTCCCGACGATGAATTCCGTTTTCACAGCGGCGTTCCGGCTTAGCACCCTTCTGAGACGCGCGGTGCCTATCGCCGCGCGGTTTAATCCTTCCTGTTTCTGTTAGCAAAATCTGGTGGCTGGAAATCACTCGCTGCTGCCATGATAATCAAAAGACGCGAAGGGGAAATATATCCCCATAACCGAGACGATTTGGCAAAAGGATGGTTAATGAACTGGGCACACGTATTGTTGGCAGGTTATATCGGGGCGGTGATTGCTATCGTCGTCGGCATGTTTCGCAAAAAAGGCTGGCTGGGCAAGATTTCCGGCGCGGTAATTTTTGTGGTGGCGATTATCGCGTGGAATCTGTTTGATGTGCACTACCTGATCCCCCGTGAAAGCCCGGATTATGGTCTGACTGAAGAGCAGCAGTTTGAAAAGGCGATGCTCTCTAATCCGGCGTTTCAGGTCATTAAGGAGCAGGAACCTGCGCTGACACAAAAAATTATCAGCCAGGCAGCGCAGATGAAGAAAGCAGGGAGCAGTGAACAGCAGGTCATCGACGCGATACAGCCGCAAATTCTTCAGCTACAAATGGCAAGATTGCAGCAGGCGCCAGATGCCAACGTCATTGAATATATGAAAATTAACCTTGAGCAGATCGCTGCTGTGGCCAAAATAGGTGATGACGAATGCTTCCGCTTTCTGTTTCCGGCGGTAAAAGGTGGGATTAACCCGGCGCGTCTTGTTCCGCGTGAGATCATGGATCGTCGTATGGCGAGTGATATGAGCATGATGTATGCCTCACACGGCCCAAAAAAACATACGGTCACGGCAGAAGAGAAGCAGCTGGCGTTGCAGGATCTGCAAGCAATAAGCCCTGGGCTGGTACAGCGCTACGGGGATGATATTCAGATCATGGCCGATCCGACGAAAGCGATCGGCAAAGAGAAGATTGCTTGTGAGATAGTACAGGATCTCTGGTCACAGGTGCTGAAGCTGCCAACCGCTCGCGCGGCTGGCGTAATTCGCCTGATGCTTTCAGCTGAGATGCAGTAAGGCCGACATGGCCCCTCGGCGTGAAGTCAGAGGGGCTTTAACATCCGCACTTCGCAATCCACGTGCCCGGTACAGCCAAGCGCTTCGCTGATATGCTCAAAGCCTAAATGTTCATACAGGCGGATAGCCTCGGTCAGAAACGCCGTGGTCTCCAGATAGCACTGCTTAAACCCCTGCTCGCGGGCGTGATCCAGCGCCATTAGCGCCAGCTTTTTCGCCAGCCCCTGACCGCGTGCGCTCGACAGAAAGTACATCTTTTGCAGCTCGCAGATATCCGGTTCGCTACAGCCTAACGGCGCAACGCCGCCGCCGCCCACAACTTCGCCGTTTTGCTCAACCACCCAGTAGGCCGCGCCCGGCTGGCTGTACACCTGGAACAGCTCATCCAGATTCGGATCGGCCACCGTGTAACCTTTATCGGCGGTCAGGCCGTGTTCGGCAGAGACCTCGCGGATGACGTGGGCGATAGCGGCGTTATCGTCGGCGGTAATGCGGCGTAGCGTCGCAGAAACAGGGGTAATGACACTCATAGCGAACTCATGACATAAACGTGGGACATATGCAGTTAATACCACTGCGGTGAGGGGAAGCGCAAGCGAGGATAATTCAATAAAAAGCCTCTGAGCGAGGACGCCAGAGGCTTTTTAATCGTCAGTAGTGTCGGATGCGCTACGCTTATCCGACCTACGTTGACGGTGCTGTAGGCCGGATAAGCGCAGCGCCATCCGGCAAACGTACAGGCACGATGATTACAGCGCGGCGATGACCGCCTGCTGCTCAATCAGCTTCGCTTTTGCTTCTGCGTAACCGTCCAGCTTCTCACGCTCTTTGGCGATGACCGCTTCCGGTGCGCGAGCGACAAACCCTTCGTTGGAAAGCTTGCCTTCGATACGGGCAATCTCACCTTCGATTTTCGTCACTTCTTTCGCCAGACGCGCCAGTTCATCTTCTTTGTTGATGAGGCCCGCCATCGGGATCAGCAGCTCGGCGCCGTCGATGATTTTGGTCACCGAAACCGGACCTTTGTCATCGGCTGGCAGCACGGTGATGCTTTCCAGACGTGCCAGGTTCAGCAGGAAGCTGCGGTTGTCGTTCACACGACGCTCCGCATCGGAGCTCGCACCGCGCAGCAACAGCTCCAGCGGTTTGCCCGGTGCGATGTTCATTTCCGCACGGATGTTACGTACGGCAACGATCGCCTGTTTCAGCCATTCGGTATCGGCCAGCGCGGCTTCATCAACCTGTGCAGCGTTATATTCCGGGAACGGCTGCAGCATGATGGTATCTGCGGTGTTGCCGCAAATCACTTTCACGCGCTGCCAGATGGTCTCGGTGATGAACGGAATAATCGGGTGCGCCAGGCGCAGCAGACCTTCCAGCACGGTAACCAGCGTATTGCGGGTGCCGCGCAGTTCAGACTCAGAACCACCAGTCATTACCGGCTTGGTCAGTTCCAGATACCAGTCGCAGAACTGGTTCCAGGTGAACTCGTACAGGATGCCCGCGGCGATGTCGAAGCGGAAGTTATCCAGCGCTTCGCGGTACGCTTTAACGGTCTGGTTGAATTCAGCGAGGATCCAGCGGTCCGCCAGCGACAGGGTCATTTCGCCGCCGTTGAAGCCGCAATCATTTCCTTCGGTGTTCATCAGCACGAAGCGGCTGGCGTTCCACAGCTTGTTACAGAAGTTACGGTAACCTTCCAGACGCTTCATATCCCAGTTGATGTCGCGACCGGTAGAGGCCAGCGCCGCCAGGGTGAAACGCAGGGCGTCGGTACCGTGTGGCTCAATGCCGTCCGGGAACTGCTTCTCGGTACGTTTGGCAATCTTCTCTGCCAGCTGCGGCTGCATCATGTTGCCGGTACGCTTAGCAAGCAGGTCCGCCAGCGAGATACCGTCGACCATATCCAGCGGGTCAATCACGTTACCCTTGGATTTGGACATCTTCTGGCCTTCGTCGTCGCGGATAAGACCGGTCATGTAGACGGTCTTAAACGGCACCTGCGGCTTGCCGTTTGCATCTTTGATGAAGTGCATGGTCATCATGATCATGCGGGCAATCCAGAAGAAGATGATGTCGAAGCCGGAAACCATCACGCTGGTTGGGTGGAACTGACGCAGCGCGTCGGTGTTTTCCGGCCAGCCGAGGGTAGAGAAGGTCCACAGCGCGGAGGAGAACCAGGTATCGAGAACGTCTTCGTCCTGACGAAGCTGAACGTCGGCGCCGAGGTTGTTTTCCTGACGCACTTCGTCTTCGGTACGGCCAACGTAGACGTTGCCGTCGTTGTCATACCATGCCGGGATACGGTGACCCCACCACAGCTGACGAGAGATGCACCAGTCCTGAATGTCGCGCATCCAGGAGAAGTACATGTTTTCGTACTGCTTCGGTACGAACTGGATGTCGCCGTTCTCAACCGCTTCTACCGCCGGTTTCGCCAGCACGTCGGCACGGACGTACCACTGGTCGGTCAGCATCGGTTCGATAACTACGCCGCCACGGTCACCGTAAGGTACGGTCAGATCGTGTGGTTTAATTTCTTCCAGCAGGCCCAGCGCGTCAACGGCTGCGACGATCGCTTTACGCGCGGCAAAGCGTTCCAGCTTCTGGAATTCAGCCGGGATAGCGTTGGAGTAAACCTCAGACTCTTCGCCTTTGGTGTCGTACACTTCTGCGGTTTCGCGGATGTCGCCATCAAAGGTCAGAATGTTGATCATCGGCAGGCCGTGACGTTTCCCGACTTCGTAGTCGTTAAAGTCGTGCGCAGGCGTGATCTTCACGCAGCCGGTGCCTTTTTCCATATCGGCATGTTCATCGCCCACGATCGGAATACGGCGGTCAACCAGCGGCAGAATAACGAACTTGCCGATCAGATCTTTATAACGCGGATCTTCCGGGTTCACGGCCACGCCGGTATCGCCCAGAATAGTTTCCGGACGGGTGGTGGCGACGACCAGGTAATCTTTACCGTCTGCGGTTTTCGCGCCGTCGGCCAGCGGATAGCGGATGTGCCACATGGAGCCTTTAGACTCGCGGTTTTCCACTTCCAGGTCAGAGATGGCGGTGCGCAGTTTCGGGTCCCAGTTCACCAGGCGCTTGCCACGGTAAATCAGGTCTTCTTTGTACAGGCGAACGAAAACTTCTTTCACGGCATTGGAAAGGCCTTCGTCCATGGTGAAGCGCTCGCGCTCCCAGTCAACGGAGTTGCCGAGACGGCGCATCTGACGGGTAATGGTGCCGCCGGATTCCGCTTTCCACTGCCAGATTTTGTCGATAAACGCTTCGCGACCGTAGTCGTGACGGGTTTTACCTTCTTCAGCGGCAATCTTACGCTCAACCACCATCTGGGTGGCGATACCCGCGTGATCGGTACCGGCCTGCCACAGAGTGTTTTTACCCTGCATGCGCTGGTAGCGGATCATGGTATCCATGATGGTTTGCTGGAAAGCATGACCCATATGCAAACTGCCGGTGACGTTCGGCGGCGGGATCATGATGCAGAAGGACTCTTTGCTTTCATCGCCGTTAGGTTTGAAATAGCCCTGCTTTTCCCAGTGCTCGTAAAGCGGCTGTTCGATATCTTGTGGGTTGTATGTCTTTTCCATTATTTCCAGGTTGCCGTATTCAGGTTAAAACCAGCCACGCGGTAAGCTTTGTAGCGATCGCGTGCCGATTGTTTCAAAGAATCTTCGTAAGGAACGAAGTCTATCACTTCTGTGAAAGCGGTGGCAAAATCTGCAAAGCCAACGCGCAAACTGATCAGCAGGTCGCGCGGGCTGCTGTTGCGTTTCTCCGGCCAGGCTATTTCTACCGGCGCGCCGCCTCTGGGGCCTTCACCCGCCAGATTATGTGGAACAAAGCTTTCTGCCGGTCTTGCCCACAGGGCTTCATCCAGTCGAAGAGCCTGCTTTTCGTTTTCACAGGCGATCAGCACGCGCTTGCCAGCCCGCCAACGTTCTGCGGCAATTTCACACACCAGTTGCTCAACGGCGCTTAAGCCATCTTGTTGTGTGTCGTTGTCCAGAAGATAGAACGTCGCATTCTTCATATATGGGGCTTCTTGTGGTGGATTTAAATACGTTGCCATGATGCACACCGTAGGCCTGATAAGGCGCAATAGCGCCGCCATCAGGCGTTTTGCCGGATGGCGCTGCGCTTATCCGGCCTACGGGGCAATCTCAAACTTACTCTTCGCCGTTAAAACCGGCGCGATTGAGCAGGAATTGCGACAACAGCGCCACCGGACGACCGGTTGCGCCTTTGGCTTTCCCTGAACGCCATGCGGTACCGGCGATGTCCAGGTGCGCCCAGTTGTACTTACGGGTAAAGCGTGACAGGAAGCAGCCTGCGGTAATGGCTCCGCCAGGACGTCCGCCGATGTTCGCCATATCCGCAAAGTTGGACTCTAACTGCTCCTGGTATTCATCACCCAGCGGCAAACGCCATGCGCGGTCGCCAGCCTGCTCGGATGCGCCGATCAGCTCATGCGCCAGCGGATTGTGGTTCGACATCAGGCCGGTGATGTGATGGCCCAGCGCAATTACGCACGCGCCGGTCAGGGTTGCAACGTCAATCACCGCCTCTGGCTCAAAGCGCTCGACGTAAGTTAACACGTCGCACAGCACCAGACGGCCTTCGGCGTCGGTGTTGAGCACTTCAACGGTCTGCCCGGACATCGTGGTCAGTACATCGCCTGGGCGATACGCGCGGCCACCCGGCATGTTTTCGCAACCCGCCAGCACGCCGACGACGTTGATTGGCAACTGAAGCTCAGCGACCATGCGCATCACGCCGTATACCGCTGCAGCACCGCACATGTCGTACTTCATCTCATCCATGCCTTCGGCAGGTTTGATGGAGATACCACCGGAGTCGAAGGTTAACCCTTTACCGACCAGCACAATCGGACGCGCGTCTTCGGACGGATTACCTTTGTACTCGATGACCGACATCAGCGACTCGTTCTGCGAGCCGTGACCGACGGCCAGATAAGAGTGCATGCCCAGCTCTTTCATCTGCTGTTCGCCGATCACGCGGGTCACAACATTTTTGCTGTAGCTGTCTGCCAGCTGGCGCGCCTGAGAGGCCAGGTAGGCGGCGTTACAGATGTTCGGCGGCATGTTGCCGAGATCTTTTGCCGCTTTAATACCGGCGGCGATCGCCAGACCGTGCTGGATAGCACGCTCACCGCTGGTCAATTCGCGGCGGGTCGGTACGTTGAAGACCATTTTACGCAGCGGGCGACGCGGCTCGCTTTTGTTGGTCTTCAGTTGATCAAAGCTGTATAGCGTTTCCTGTGCCGTCTCAACGGCCTGGCGCACTTTCCAGTAGTTGTTGCGCCCTTTGACGTGCAGCTCAGTCAGGAAGCAGACGGCTTCCATTGAGCCAGTATCATTCAGCGTATTGATGGTTTTCTGAATGACCTGCTTGTACTGGCGCTCATCAAGTTCGCGCTCTTTGCCACACCCAATGAGGAGAATTCGCTCAGACAGAACGTTAGGAACATGGTGCAGCAACAGGGTTTGACCCGGTTTGCCTTCCAGTTCACCACGACGCAGCAGTGCGCTGATGTACCCGTCGCTGATCTTGTCGAGCTGCTCTGCAATCGGAGAGAGGCGGCGTGGTTCAAAGACACCCACGACGATGCACGCACTCCGCTGTTTCTCCGGGCTACCGCTTTTTACACTGAACTCCATGCACTACGCTCCTGAATCTTAAAGACAACGGCGGTGGCTACGGATAGAATTGCAAGCTTTCGTAACTCATACCCGCTGTTGCGGTGACTTCGTGTTAATCTTAACGTTATTACGGCATTGGCACGTCAGAACAATTTCTGAGAGGTGGATCCGTTGAGTATAATGATCTTAGCGACGATTTCGACGACTCAAGAGAATAAATGACGTTTAAGCCATGAAACAAGCTAAATTCCGGCAAAAGACGGGTTTTTACGGGCGTATTTAAAGTGATAATCATAAGATATCTGGTTCGGGAAACGCTCAAAAGCCAACTTGCGATCCTATTCATCCTGCTTTTGATCTTCTTTTGTCAAAAGCTGGTCAGGATCCTTGGTGCGGCGGTTGACGGTGATATCCCGGCGAATCTGGTGCTCTCGCTGCTGGGGCTGGGCGTGCCAGAAATGGCGCAACTTATCTTGCCCTTAAGCCTGTTCCTCGGGCTGCTGATGACGCTGGGCAAACTGTATACCGAAAGTGAAATTACGGTCATGCACGCCTGTGGGCTGAGCAAGGCTGTATTAGTGAAAGCGGCGATGGTGCTGGCGCTGTTTACCAGTATTATTGCGGCGGTCAACGTGATGTGGGCTGGACCGTGGTCCTCCAGACATCAGGACGAAGTGCTGGCGGAGGCGAAAGCGAACCCCGGTATGGCGGCGCTCGCTCAGGGCCAGTTCCAACAGGCGACTAACGGCGGTTCGGTGCTGTTTATCGAAAGCGTTGACGGCAGCAACTTCAACGATGTGTTCCTCGCGCAAATCCGCCCGAAAGGTAACGCCCGTCCTTCGGTGGTGGTAGCGGATTCCGGACACCTTACCCAGACGCGCGATGGTTCTCAGGTCGTGACGCTTAACCAGGGTACGCGCTTTGAAGGGACCGCGCTGCTGCGCGATTTCCGCATTACTGACTTCCAGGATTATCAGGCGATTATCGGTCATCAGGCCGTGGCGCTGGATCCAAACGATACCGACCAGATGAACATGCGTACCCTGTGGACGACCGATACCGATCGCGCCCGCGCGGAGCTGACCTGGCGTATCACGTTAGTATTCACTGTATTTATGATGGCGCTGATGGTCGTACCGCTGAGCGTGGTGAACCCGCGTCAGGGTCGCGTACTGTCGATGCTGCCAGCCATGCTGCTCTATTTGCTGTTCTTCCTGGTGCAGACATCGCTGAAGTCGAATGGCGGTAAAGGTAAGCTGGATCCGGTATTCTGGATGTGGACGGTTAACCTGGCGTATCTGGCGCTGGCGATTGTGCTTAACCTCTGGGATACGGTGCCGATGCGCCGCTTGCGTGCCCGTTTTATGCGTAAAGGAGCGGTATAATGCAGCCTTTTGGTGTACTTGACCGCTATATCGGTAAAACCATTTTCACCACCATCATGATGACGTTGTTCATGCTGGTGTCGCTCTCCGGGATCATCAAGTTTGTCGACCAGCTGAAAAAAGCCGGGCAGGGGAGTTACGATGCGATGGGCGCCGGGCTGTATACCCTGCTCAGCGCGCCGAAAGATATCCAGATCTTCTTCCCGATGGCGGCGCTGCTGGGTGCTTTGTTGGGTCTGGGCATGCTGGCCCAGCGCAGCGAACTGGTGGTGATGCAGGCTTCCGGTTTTACCCGTATGCAGGTGGCGTTGTCGGTGATGAAAACCGCGATTCCGCTGGTGCTGCTGACGATGGCCATCGGTGAATGGGTGGCGCCGCAGGGTGAACAGATGGCGCGTAACTACCGTGCGCAGCAGATGTACGGCGGCTCGTTGCTCTCCACCCAGCAGGGATTGTGGGCGAAAGATGGCGACAGCTTTGTCTACATCGAGCGGGTGAAAGGCGACGCCGAGTTAGGCGGGATTAGCATCTACTCCTTTAACGACAAACGCCGTCTGCAGTCCGTTCGCTATGCCGCAAGCGCGACGTTTGACCCGGAACAAAAGGTCTGGCGTCTGGCGCAGGTGGATGAATCCAACCTGACCGATCCGAAGCAAATCACCGGATCGCAAACGGTGAGCGGTACCTGGAAAACCAACCTTACGCCCGACAAGCTCGGCGTCGTGGCGTTGGATCCTGATGCGCTGTCGATTAGCGGTCTGCATAACTACGTGAAGTACCTGAAGTCGAGCGGCCAGGACGCCGGACGCTATCAGCTCAATATGTGGAGCAAAGTCTTCCAGCCGCTGTCTGTGGCGGTCATGATGCTGATGGCGCTGTCGTTTATCTTTGGTCCGCTGCGTAGCGTGCCGATGGGCGTGCGCGTGGTGACAGGGATTAGCTTTGGCTTTGTGTTCTATGTGCTGGACCAAATCTTTGGCCCGCTGACGCTGGTGTACGGCATTCCGCCGATTATCGGTGCGCTGTTGCCAAGCGCCAGCTTCTTCCTGATTAGCCTGTGGCTGATGCTGCGTAAGTCGTAATATCTACCCCTCCCGCTGTGCGGGAGGGGGCTTCCTGTTAACGTTTTCTCCCGCCCATCAAACTTCCCAACATACCGCGGATTATCTGATTGGTGACCTGGCGCGCCGCGCTTTTCGCCACGCTCTGTACTACGCCATCGCGCTTGCCGCCACGTGGTCCGGTGCTGCCAAACAGAATATCCTTCAACCCGCCGAGAATACCGCTGTCCACCTCAACCGCTTTACCGTTGGCGGGAGGCGTATTTTGCTGCTCGGTGCTGGCCTGCACGCCTTGCTGCAAACGTTCATAGGCGGATTCACGGTCGACCTCTTCCTCATATTTGCCGTACAGCGAAGAGTGATTAATCAGCCCGTTGCGCTCGTCATCCGTCACCGGTCCCATCCGTGAACACGGTGCAATGACCATCGCTCGCTCAACCACTGACGGGCTGCCTTTGGCGTCCAGAAACGACACCAGCGCCTCGCCGGTTCCCAGTTCCTGAATGGCTTTTTCGGTATCAAATGCCGGGTTGGCGCGCATGGTTTGCGCCGCGGTTTTCACCGCTTTCTGGTCTTTCGGCGTGAACGCGCGCAGGGCGTGCTGCACACGGTTGCCCAACTGGCCGAGCACGTTGTCCGGAATATCCGACGGGTTTTGCGAGACGAACCACACGCCGACCCCTTTCGAGCGAATCAGACGGATCACCTGCTCGATTTTATCCAGCAGCACCTGCGGGGCATCGTTGAACAGCAGGTGCGCTTCATCGAAGAAGAACACCAGTTTTGGCTTCTCCAGATCGCCCGCTTCCGGCAATTGTTCGTACAGTTCGGAGAGCATCCACAGCAGGCTGGCAGCGTACAGTTTGGGCATCTGGTAGAGCTTCTCGGCGCTGAGGATGTTGATCATCCCTTTGCCGCTGGCGTCGGTACGCATCCAGTCTTTGATGTCCAGCATCGGTTCGCCAAAAAAGTGCGCCGCACCCTGTTGCTCCAGCGACAGCAGTCCGCGCTGGATAGCCCCGACCGAGGCGCTACTGATATTGCCGTACTGATTCTGGAAGGATTTGGCGTTATCGCCAATATACTGAGTGATGGCCCGCAGGTCTTTGAAATCGAGCAGCAGCAGACCCTGGTCATCGGCAATGCGGAAGATAATATCCAGTACGCCGGACTGCACATCGTTAAGGTTCAGCAAACGGGCCAGCAGCAGCGGACCGAGGTCAGATACCGTGGCCCGCACGGGGTGACCTTTTTCGCCGAAGATATCCCACACCGTGACCGGATTAGCATGCGGTTGCCAGTCGGTAATGCCGATGTTTTTCAGGCGGGCGAGCAGCTTTTCAGAGGCTTGTCCTTCCTCGGCTACGCCGGTTAAGTCACCTTTCACATCGGCCATAAATACCGGCACGCCAATCTCGGACAACGATTCGGCCAGCTTCTGTAGCGTGACGGTTTTACCGGTCCCGGTCGCGCCGGTAATCAGCCCGTGACGGTTGGCCATTCCTGGCAGTAAAAACAGTTCGGTGTCCGGCGTGCGGGCAATTAGCAGGGGTGCGCTCATTGAGATTTCCTCCATTTATCCTGCCTGGAGTATAGGCAATGTCCATCAAAGAGAATATGCGATGGCGAGAGAAAATGAGTTAAAGCGTATTGCCGTGGTAAATCTGATACCCCAAATCCACGGTGTTGTGATTATGGTCGTTGTTCTTGATTTTGCTCAGCAGCATCTGTGCCGCCATACGGCCAATGTCGAAACGCGGAGTGATCACGCTGGCGAGGCTGGGGATCATCTGCCGGCCCATTTCCAGCCCGTGAAAACCAGCAATTGAGATCTGCTCCGGAACGGCCAGCTCGCGTTCGCGGCACAGCAGCAGCGCGCCCATCGCGATGTCGTCGTTGGTACAAAACACGCCGTCTAAATCCGGATGCGCGGTGAGCGCGTCCCGCATCATCTGGGTGCCAAGATGAATGGAGGAAATAGATCGCGGATTGACGCGCAGCGGCGTCAGACCCCGACGCGTCATGGCATCGCAATAGCCGCGATAGCGCTGTTCATCGCGGACATCATCTTTCGAACCAAGGTAGAGGATTTTGCGGCGCTGGCGTTTGTCCAGCATGGTGCTGACCATATCAAACGCCGCCTGACGGTTATCGAACCCAACTTCCATGTCCAGACGATCGCCCTGAATATCCATCAGTTCTACCACCGGTATGTTGGCTGAACGCAGAAATTTAACCGTGCGCAGAGTGTGATATTTCTCGGACAGGATAATGCCGTCGATATTATACGACAGCAGATTGATCACCGACTCTTCCTCGGATTCCCGGTCATAATTGTAGTTGGCGATCAGCGTCTGATAATTATGGTCGGAGGTGACCGATTCAATACCGGCCAGAATGTCGGCGAACAGTTGGTTTTGAAACGAGGGGATCAGCACGCCGAGCGTATAGCTTTGCGCGTTCAGTAGCATCGCGGGCGCGCGGTTAGGGATGTAATTAATCTCCTCCATAATCTGCGCAATGCGTTCACCGGTTTCCTTTGCGACCTTTTTCGGCGAGCGAATGTAGCGGCTCACCGTCATTTTGGTCACGCCCGCCAGCGTGGCGATGTCTTGCAAAGAAATTCTGTGGTTCCTCATCTTCTCTCCAGTACCGGGGAGCGCTGACCTGTGCTCCCCGGTGATGACCGTTTTAATGCAGGATGGCGTTCAGCGCCAGAACGCCCAGCAGACCCATAATGGAAATCAGCGTTTCCATCACCGTCCAGGTGCGCAACGTTTCCCCCACGCTGAGATTAAAATAGCCTTTAAACAGCCAGAATCCCGGATCGTTAACGTGGGAGGCAATTACGCTGCCCGCGCCGGTAGCCAGCACCATCAGCGCCGGGTCGGCGTGGGTGACGTTAATAATCGGCAGCACCACGCCTGCGGTAGTGATCGCCGCCACGGTGGCTGAACCGAGCGCGATGCGCAGCAACGCGGCTACCGTCCAGCACATCAGCAGCGGAGAAAGCGACGTGCCGGTCATCAGGTGCGAGATGTATTGCCCCACGCCGCTGTCGACCAGAACCTGCTTAAACGCGCCGCCCCCGGCGATGATGAACACAATCATCGCGATCGCGCCGATAGAGTCGCCAATGATATCCATAATTTGCTCGATCGTCCGTCCGTTACGTCGACCAAGGGTAAAAATGGCGAGCACGATAGCGATAAACAACGCGACCGCAGGGTTGCCGATAAACTCAAAGAACACCCGCACGCTGTTGGTTTTCGGCAGCGTAATTTCGCACACTGCGGCGACCGCCATCAGTATGACCGGGATTACCGCCGCAAAGATACTATTCCAGAACGACGGCATCTCTTCTTCAGTGAACAGATGCGGGTTGAATAACCCTTCCGGCGGCGCTTTCTCAAAGCGGGTCAGCAGCTTAGAAAACAGCGGCCCGGCGACAATCACCGTCGGGATAGTAATAATAAATCCGTACAGCAGGGTGGTGCCGAGATTGGCCTCGAAAATGGTGGCAATCGCGGTAGGCCCCGGATGCGGCGGCAGAAAACAGTGGGTCACGGACAATGCTGCCACCATTGGCACGCCAACATACAGCAGCGGCAGACCGGAAGAGGCCACCACCGTAAATACCAGCGGCAGCAGCAGAACAAAGCCGACTTCGAAGAACATCGCCAGACCGACCACCAGACCGGTGATCACCAGCGCCCACTGCACGCGTTTTTTACCGAACGTGCCAATCAGCGTGGTGGCGATGCGCTGAGCCGCGCCGGTATCGGAAATCAGCTTACCGAGCATCGCGCCGAACCCGAGGATCATCGCCAGCCCGCCGAGCGTCCCGCCGATCCCATTTTGTATTGAGTGCAGAACGGCCTGGGCATCCATCCCTTCGGCAAAACCGACGACCGCCGCCACCAGGACCAGAGCAATAAAGCCGTTAACTTTAAAGCCAATCATCAGGACCAGGAGCAGCGCGACGCCTGCCGCAATTATTATTAATGGCATAATCGTTTCTCTTATATCCCCGTCATACTTCAAGTTGCAGGTGTGTTGGCTACAGCTCGAATTATTTAGGGGGGAGCCAAAAATGCAGCGCCTGGGCGCTGCGTGATGTTGCGTTGTGTGGTATCAGACGGCGACCAGCATGCCGCCATCGACAAACAACAGGTGCCCGTTTACAAAATCGGATGCTTTAGAAGAGAGGAATACCGCCGCGCCGATCAGCTCCTGCGGATCGCCCCAGCGCGCGGCTGGCGTACGTTTGCACAGCCAGGAGGTGAAAGCTTCATCCTCGACCAGCGCTTTGGTCATTTCGGTTTTGAAGTAGCCCGGCGCAATACCGTTAACCTGGATATTATGGCGTGCCAGCTCAACGCACATCCCGCGGGTGAGCATTTTTACCGCGCCTTTGGAGGCGGCGTACGGCGTGATGGTGTCGCGGCCCAGTTCGCTCTGCATGGAACAGATGTTGATGACCTTCCCGGCCTGACGTTCAACCATGCGACGCGTTACCACCTGCGAGACCAGGAATACCGCCGTCTGGTTAACGGCAATCACATCGTTCCAGTCCTGCTCCGGGAACTCGGTAAACGGATGGCGACGCTGGATACCGGCGTTATTCACCAGCACATCAATTTGGCCAATGTCTTTTTCGATATGCTCGATGGCGGCATCAATATCCTGTTTATGCGTAACATTGAACGGCGCGGCAACGGCGCGGATCCCTTCCTGCTGCAGTTTGGCGACGGCGGCCTCCGCGCGCTCTGGCGTAATATCATTGACGATAATCTGCGCGCCATATTTACCCAGCCCGGTCGCCAGTAAATAACCAATACCCTGAGCCGAACCGGTGATCAGAATGTTTTTGCCGTCCAGTGAAAAAAGATCGTTCATCATGTTATTCCTTATTTTGTTTCTGCAAAAACGAGCTGGACTTTCGCCGCCTGGGTTTTATCCCCGGCGAAGATCAGCGCCTGTTCAAGCTCGGTAAACGGATATTCGGCGCTGAGTAACGGCAGCGGATCGATAACGTTATTCGCCAGCCACGACACCGCTGTGTTGAACTCGGTGGTAAAGCGGAACGAGCCTTTGAGCGCGATCTCTTTGCCGATCAGCATCATCATCGGGAAGTCCGGCACCGCGCCGCCCATGCCGACCTGCACCATCACGCCTTTTGCGCGGGTGACTTCCAGACAGGTGGTGATTGAGGATGGATGGCCGGAGACTTCGAAGCTGACGTCGAAGTAGCCTTTCTCTTTTTTCCACTCGTCGAGCGAGTCCTGTTGCGGGTTAATCAGCGTGTCAGCCCCCATCTGCTGGGCAAGCGACAGCGAGCGCGGGCTGATATCAGCACAGACAATCTCTGCTGCGCCGAGCGTTTTCACCGCGCTGACGATCAGACAGCCGATAGGACCGACGCCGGAGATAAACACGCGCTTGCCCTGCAGGTCGCCCGCTTCATGCGCGGCGTGGATCGCTACCGCCAGCGGTTCGGCAAAGGCCATGACTTTTTCATCGGCCTCTTGCGGGTAAGGGATGCACTGCGCAGTATCGACGGTTTTAAACCGGGTAAAACCGCCGTCGACGTGGGGAAAATACATGGCGCTGCCAAAAAAGCGCATTTCCGTGCACTGGTTTTCTTCGTGCTGCAAACAGTATTTACAGTGGCCACACGGCTTCGACGGATTAATAGCCACCGACTGACCTTCATGTAATTCTTTTGAATCGCTGTGCACCACTTTACCAATAACTTCATGGCCTAAAATCATCGGCGCTTTAACGGTAAAATTACCGACTTTCCCTTCCTGGTAATAATGTAAATCGGAACCACAAATACCGCCGCGGGTAATTTGTACTAATGTTCCTTTATTATCCCATTCAATATTTTGGTCGGTTATGGCAACAGTTTTCTTACCCGCAACAACGCAGGATTGGGTTTTGACTTGCATAAATGCCTCACTGGTCAGGTAGTAACCTCGGCAGCATTTAAACGGTTTTGATTGTTATTATTTGTGACGCAGGTCACGCTGGAAAATTGTTACACTACAATGTTACGCATAACGTGATGCGCCTTGTAAATCTACGCAGTCGCGGCGAAAAAAGGTGAATTCTGCAATGTGGAAGGCGTAGTATCGCGCCATGGAATATGAATCTGGAGTTTTTCGATGGCCGGGGAAAGTTATATTTTGATGGGCGTTTCGGGTAGCGGTAAATCTTTAATTGGCAGTAAAGTTGCCGCAGTGTTATCGGCTAAATTTATTGATGGCGACGATCTCCATCCGGCCAAAAATATTGATAAAATGTCTGAAGGTATTCCATTAACCGATGAAGACCGACTGCCGTGGTTAGCACGATTAAATGACGCCTCATACAGTTTATATAAAAAGAATGAGACCGGGTTTATTGTTTGCTCGTCATTAAAAAAACAGTATCGCGATATATTGCGTCAGGGCAGCCCGAATGTACATTTCCTGTGGCTGGACGGCGACTACGAGACTATTCTGGCGCGCATGCAGCGTCGGGCAGGGCATTTTATGCCGGTGGGATTACTCAAAAGCCAGTTCGATGCGCTGGAGTGCCCGCAGGAGGATGAACGCGATATTGCCCGCATCGACGTGAACCATGACATCGAGCATGTGACGGAACAGTGCCGCCAGGCGGTGCTCGCGTTTCGTAACGGGCAATAGGTCCAGCCCCTTGCGGGACTGAGCCCGGCATCAGAAGTCGGCTTTCAGCACCACGCGGTAGCGGGCCTTGCCATCACGCACGTGCTGGATAGCGTCGTTAATTTGCGACATCGGGTACAGCTCGGTGGTAGGCGACACCTTGCTGCGACCGGCAAACTTCATCAGCTTGCGCAGTTCGAACGGCGTACCGGTCGCCGAACCGGAGATGCTGCGATCGCCAGCTATCAAAGTGAACGCCGGCACCGGCAGCGGCTTCAGCACCGCGCCGACGGTGTGGAAGTTACCGCCGTAGGCCAGTGCTTCAAAATAGGGCTGCCAGTCGAGATCGACGTTAACCGTGTTAATAATGAGATCGAACTGGCCCGCCAGCGCGTTTAGCGCATCCGGATCGCGGCTGTTGATCACCTTATCCGCTCCCATCGCCAGCACTTCCTGCTCTTTCGCTGGATTGGAGCTGAACGCGGTGACTTCGCAACCCATCGCGTGTAACAACTTAATGGCGATATGCCCCAGGCCGCCGATGCCGATCACCCCAACGCGGCTGGTGGCGGTGATATGGTGCATCAGCAGCGGTTTGAACACCGTGATGCCGCCGCACAGCAAGGGACCGGCCGCCGCCAAGTCGATGCTCTCCGGCAAGGGGATCACCCACTGCCAGTCGGCCCGCAGCTTCTCGGCAAAGCCGCCGCGATTAAGAATGGTGGGCACGGAGCCTTCCAGGCAGTTGATCTGATTGCCGCTGATACAGGCGTCGCAATGCCCGCAGCTGCGCGCCGTCCAGCCAATCCCAACGCGCTGACCAACCTTCAGACCCTTATCTTGCGCCGCGCTGCCGAGCGCCGCCACGCGACCAATCACCTCATGCCCGGCAACCAGCGGATACTGAGAGAATCCCCATTCGTTGTCGATCATCGACAAATCAGAATGGCAGATACCACAGTAATCGACCTGCACTTCGACATCTTCCGGCTTAAGCTCGCCCGCATCATATTCATAGAGTTCGAGTTCGCTGCCCGCCGCTTTTGCAGCGTAGCTTTTTATCATCGACATCGTGTTCCCCTCAGTGTGGTGTTGAACTGGAAGTGTAGAGCATGAGGAAACGGGACGCTTCGCAGAAGGGGGGATTAAGGGGGTTCTTGCGTGGGCGAAACCGTGATGTTGATTGCAGCTAAGAAAGGTAATGCTGAAATTTTCAACACTTAGCGAGCCGGACACACGCTGGCACTTGCATGGTGGCGCACGACAGGTATAATCCACAACGTTTTCCGCATCCCTTCCGTGCCGGAGTGGCGAAATCGGTAGACGCAGTTGATTCAAAATCAACCGTAGAAATACGTGCCGGTTCGAGTCCGGCCTTCGGCACCATCGGAACATCAATAGACGTCAACGGACGTCTTTTTTTGTGCCTGAAATCCAGTATTTACCTATCTTTCCCGCTATATTAACTCTCTCAAGGTCAACCGACATCAATCTACATCTACCAACACATGTTGGTACAGATGATGGTATTTCCGGTTCGATAACGCTTGTACCAACAGGAAGGGGATAAGCATGGCGTTAACAGATATCAAAGTCAGAACAGCTAAGCCAACAGATAAGCAATACAAACTGACTGATGGCAGTGGTATGCATCTTCTTGTCCACCCTAATGGTTCTAAGTACTGGCGTTTGCAGTACCGTTTTGACGGCAAGCAAAAGATGCTGGCTTTAGGTGTTTATCCTGACGTGTCGCTTGCCGATGCACGGACTCGCCGTGACGACGCTCGTAAGTTGTTGGCAAACAACATCGACCCGGGAGACAAAAAGAAAAGTGATAAAATTGAGCAAGAAGAAGCCCGCACTTTTGAGCAGCTTGCTATTGAGTGGCATGCCACAAATAAAAAGTGGTCAGAAGAACATAGTCGACGAGTGCTTAAAAGCTTGGAGGACAATCTCTTCCCTGCCATAGGTAAGCGGAATATCGCTGATCTTAAAACTAGAGACCTGCTGGCCCCAATCAAAGCGGTAGAGTTGTCGGGGCGACTTGAGGTGGCATCCCGTCTACAGCAGCGCACTACTGCAATTATGAGATATGCCGTTCAGAGTGGTTTACTTGATTACAATCCCGCGCAAGAGATGGTTGGTGCTGTCGCTTCGAGTAACCGTCAGCATAGACCTGCGTTAGAGTTGAAATGTATTACCGAACTTCTTCAACGGATTGATAACTATACCGGCAGGCCTCTAACTCGTCTTGCTGTTGAGCTAACCCTTCTTGTTTTCATTCGTTCCAGCGAATTGCGTTTTGCTCGATGGTCTGAGATCGATTTTGAAACATCAATGTGGACGATTCCAGCCGAGCGAGAAGCTATCGAAGGGGTAAAACACTCACAGCGTGGCTCAAAAATGCGCACACCTCATTTGGTGCCATTATCCCGTCAGGCGTTAGAGATACTTAAACAGGTTCACAAATTGAGTGGTGAACGTGAGTTTGTTTTCATAGGTGATCATGATCCTCGTAAGCCGATGAGTGAGAATACAGTGAACAAGGCTCTACGAGTGATGGGCTATGACACTAAAAAAGAGGTTTGTGGACATGGTTTCAGGGCTATGGCGTGTAGTTCACTGATGGAGTCACGATTGTGGTCAAAAGATGCAGTAGAGAAGCAAATGAGTCACCAGGAGCGTAACTCAGTCCGTGCAGCGTATATACATAAGGCTGAGTATCTTGATGAACGGCGACTGATGCTGCAGTGGTGGGCTGATTTTTTGGATGCGAATAGGGAAAGTGAAGTTAGTCCTTATGACTTTGGCAAGTAGTCTATTTTCTGATGCTTTCTATGTTCGAATTTGAAAAGCCAGCTTGAACTATAACCCATACTTTTTTATAACTGTATTATTCTGGCGACTCAGAGGTGCACTATGAAAACTTTCGATACCCAACTTGCGATGAGCATTGTATCGCACTCAACGGGAGGTTTTAGTTATGACACCCTCGCTAGGGCTCTGATTTCTAAGAATAAAAATGAAAGCCCTGACATCCTTCTTGAATCATGTCGAGACTTTTGTTTATCCCTTGAGGAAAAAGGCATTTTGAGACGGTGCCAAAGATGTTCTCATTCTCAAGATGAGTATTTCGAGTACATTTCTCACTAACATAAAGCCCTAGGAAAAATTTCTAGGGTCTTTTAACTCCGTTCTTGTCATCCCCCTTTTTCTACTGTAGCTTGTGTAACACGATTCGGGGGGGCGATTGTGAGCAACATCAACTTAATAACTACATGTACAAATGGAAAGCACTGCGGTAGCGGAGATATATTGAGTCTGAGTCAATTTTCATCAGGTCTAATCTCTTCAAGTGTGCTGGTGAATTCTTGGTGTAATGCTCTGAATGAAGCTATATCTACATCTGCAACTGTATGTGCAGAGGATCTTTATAAAGGTGGGCACTGGGCGACAGCTAAAGCGATCTTAAATGATTATCCTATTGATTTATGGGTGCTTTCTGCTGGGTTGGGCCTCCTTCACCACAAAGACAATGTAGTACCTTATAAAGCGACATTTGCTGTTGGATATGACGAATCAATACCATTGTATTCTCAAGAATATGTAGGGAAAAGTTTTCATAGAACATGGTGGAAAGAAATAACTAATAGATCAATTTTTAGATCTAAGCATCCTACATCTATTTTAGAATTAATGAAAAAAAATAAAAAAGAATATTATATTATTTGCGGCTCCCCAGATTATATTAATGCAATTGAATTGGATATTATTAATGGTATTGAGTATTTGGTTGATGCAAAAAAACAACTGCTTATTATAACTTCCAAAAAAATCAATGACAGGTTGACTGCATATCTTTTCAAAACCAACCAAAATATGGCTCTGTGGCTAGGATGCAATATGCTCATGCTTAATATCAGTGTGGCAAAATACATTGTTAAGGAATTTACGTCAAAACAACTCAATGATTTAAATGAGTTATCTCAAAAGTTAATTGAAGAACTTAAGGAGTTACCTGAGCGCGAAGTGAAAAAAGGAATTCGTCGTAGCCCGGAGGAAGTTAAGTCTTTCATTTTAAAGCTTATGGAAAAAAATCCTAGTATCAGTGCAACACATGCGTTGCGGGAGTTTCGTGACTCGGGAAATTCATTCGAGGAAAAACGTTTTCGGGCTGAGTTTAAGGCCTTGAGAGAGGCTAAACCCTAATGCTACTTGCCTGGGTTTCATGGTAGAATCCCCCGTTTTTTGAGGCTTTGCAGTGGCGTCACAGGAGAGTAAGTTGTCGAAGCTAAAGTATTTTTTCCCGGATAGTCAGGATTTTATCGATCCCAGTTTCGACTTCTTCCGCGAAACACGTAACGAACATCGCGTGCGTCAACGTGACGATCATTATCCGCATGAGGTTTTTCCTCATCCTTACGATGGTATGCTGGTTTCTAAAGCCGTGGTTGATGGTTTAGGCGGCGGTGAGAGCAAATATACCCGAGCCCAGCGTTTGCGTTACTTCCGTAATGGAATGAAGCACTTTTTCCGTTTGCCGGAAAATATGGAAACTATGGGTGATTGCGGAGCCTTCACTTATGTTAACCAGGACGTCCCGCCATACCGTGTGGAAGAGGTGATTGAATTCTACGAAACCTCCCGCTTTAACCATGGCGTTTCTCTCGATCATATCGTTTTTGGCTATGAGAAATCTGGTGAGGTATTCAGTGGCGAAGTGTTGGCTGAATGTCGCCGACGCCAGGATATTACGCTGACCTTGGCGCAAGAGTTTTTGAACAAGTCTCAAAAGTCCTGTTTCGCTGCCTTTGGCGTTGCACATGGATGGAGCAAAACCTCCTACCGTCAATCTGTAGAGGCCCTGCTGGCCATGGGATACAAAAATATCACCATGGGGGGGATGGTGCCGTTGAAAACGGCGCAGATCCTTGAGACTCTCGAAGAGATTAAACCTCTGCTGAAAAGTGATACACGTGTTCACTTGCTTGGTATTGCCCGTCCAGAGAGTTTCGCCGACTTTATCAAGTTTGGTGTGACCAGTATTGACTCGACCACACCGCTGCAGCAGGCCTTCAAAGATCGGAAAAATAACTACCACACGCCTGATGGCCCAGCCTATACCGCTGTGCGTGTCCCTCAGTTTGATGCGAATCCAAGTTTGAGTCGCAAAATTAAATCTGGCGTGATTGATCAGGATATTGCGCGGCATCTTGAAAAGGATGCCATGAATGCCCTGTTCGAATACGATAAAGGGGCTTTGTCCCTTGAGAAGACGCTGGAAACAGTACTGGCATATGAACGTCTTCATTCGGGCGAGAAAGAAGCCGAAAAAATTCGTGCTGACTACGAACGTACGCTGGGTGATCGTCCATGGAAGCAATGCAAGTGCAATATCTGCAAGGCCATTGGTATCAACGTCATCATTTTCCGCGGCGCAGAACGCAATCGTCGCCGCGGTTTCCATAATATTCAGGTGTTGTACAACCGTTTACAGCACACATTGTCATTACGCTCAGAGGAACTGTCATGAGTGAGTATCGTGTTCCCGCCCTGCGAATCCGACAGGGTGAGGAGAGGCAACTCTATAGCCTTGCGATAGAAGGTAAACAAATCAGCAAGATTGCAGCGATTTCACGTATCCGTCGCGGCGAAGAGAATTTGGTTGGTTATCAGCGTCCAGAAGTACGTAACCATATTCGCGAAATTCAGCGCTACATTGAGAGCGCAAATCCGATGATACCAAACCCGGTGATTATCGCTTTTGATAAGCGTGTGCGTTTTGAACCGCTTACAGATAATGGCGATATGGGACATCTGATAATACCTTTCTCCGAAGACAAGGATTTTGAGAAGCCAGGTTTTATTGTGGATGGTCAACAACGTACCGCTGCTTTGCGGGATGCAGAAATCGACTCGTTTATGATGCCGGTCTCTGCTTTTATCGCTAATGACGCGGAAGAACAGCGTGAGCAGTTCATGCTGGTTAACTCCACAAAACCGTTGCCCAAAACGTTGTTATACGAACTGGCACCGCATACCCACGGTCGTTTACCATCCGATCTGCAAATGCGTAAGTTTCCTTCACTGCTAACTCAACGACTGAACTTCGGCGAAGGTCCACTTGCAGGGCGCATCAAAACGGCGACCAATCCTGATGGGGTTATTGCTGACAACTCGATGATCAAAATGATCGATGCCAGTCTTCGTGAGGGAGCATTGTATCGCTTCCGTGACCCAGCGACAGGGTTGGGGGATGAAGGGAAGATGGTGAAACTTCTGAATAACTTCTGGTTGGCTGTGGAAACAGTGTTTACTGATGATTGGGATAAAAAGCCTCGCTATTCTCGCTTGTTACATGGTGTTGGTATTCTTGCGCTTGGCAGCTTGATGGATGAAATTGATCAGGTACATCAGGACTATAAAGGTGAACCAGGTTGGACGGAAGTCCCTTCCTACACCCGTTTTGTCGAAGAGTTAAACCGCATTAAGCCGCTTTGCGCTTGGAGCAGTGGAGTGTGGAACTTCGGCACGGATATTGATGGTCAGCCTATTGTCCGTAAATGGAATGAACTGCAGAATCTTTCCAAAGATATATCTTTGGTTACTGATTATTTGGTAGCCAGCTATATGAAAACCGTCAATGCAGATATTAAATAAGGGTGACAATCCAATTGGCATTAGAAGTATCGAGTGCTAATTGTCGACGTGGGGGTTGCCGATATAGTGCAGAAGTTCAAATTCTGTGCAAACGCCAGGCAGCTCCCATGCTTTCATTCTTACCTTCAAACGCTGAGCTTGTCATGGTATAGGTTCTAACCTAATGAAAATAAAGATTTTTATTGTTAAAGTTTAGTCGTTTTACGAGTTTTGAAAGCCGGTAAAAAAGTCACAGGCCGCACTGGAATACCCACCTATCCCCCTAAAAGTCATAGTAGACTAGTAACCGTGATCTCCCTCCTTGACAATCATCTGCACGGGTTGCAGTGTATGACATTGTCCTTGTATTCAGTGATATTATACGTATAAAAAATCCCAATTAACCAAAGGGTTGTGAAATCTCTGTTACGCACAGCAAATTTATGGATGGATATATGCCCCTTGAAGCAGGCGACCTCGTTGACTCGCCTTATGGAATCGGCAAACTTATTCGCATTAACAATAATGATGCTCTTATTAAGTATTTCGATTCTCCCGTAAATTATGAAGGTATAGAGCAAACTGTCGAAGTAAAACACCTAAAAAAAGCCGAACTCTACGCGGAAAGTCTGGTATATCGCTACGACTACGAGCTTGCACACTGGCAGATTGCACGTGTTGTTGGTGCCGTGCCTGGAGGGGTGCGTTTGCATTTTCCTAACAAGCAGCAGGAAGACGTCAGCTTAAATGATATCTTTGTACGCTGGGATCGCCCTATCAGCGATGCTGCGGCCCTTCTGGCCGAGCGCATTACCTATACTCCCTTCTGGCAAGATGCTCGTCTAGCTTATCAGCATCAGATGCTGAAACAACGCAACGCTTGTGCTGGGATTACTTCTTCGCTGTCGTCCAGTATTGAACTCGAACCTTACCAGTTGGCCGTCGCTCGTCGGGTGTTATCTGACCCCATTCAGCGCTATCTACTTGCAGATGAAGTCGGCCTTGGGAAAACCATTGAAGCTGGGCTGATCGTGCGGCAACACGTCACGGAAAATCAGTTCTCTCACTGCGTGGTGATCTTGGCACCCAAGGTTCTTCACCGCCAGTGGCAGCAGGAACTTTCCGCACGTTTCCACCTAGGGGAATTGCTGAACGAGTCGATCCATATCATTGATATAAAATGCTTTAACGAGGAGAGTCCGCTGCCATTCTGCCCTGATATGCTGGTAATTGACGAGGCTCATCAGGTCGGTGCTTGGGCATGGGACGCAGAGCATGAGCAGCAGTACGCCAGCGTTAGCCAACTGGCACAACAAAGCGCAAAATTGCTGCTGCTGTCGGCAACGCCCGTGACCGGTAACGAAAAGAACTTCCTAGCCATGCTGCATCTGCTGGATGCCAATAATTATCAGCTGACTGAAACTGGCCTGCTGAAATTTCAGCAGCGTATCCAGAAACGCGAAGAGATAGGTTCACTGTTCTACGCGTTTAACTGTGATAACGACAACATGACGCTGGAAGAGAACCTACATGCCTTGATCGAATTATTTCCGGAGGATGAAGTTCTTCACGGACAAGTTGCGCAGTTGCTCCCCCATTTAGATGTGCTGCAGCCTGAGCGGAGTGAAACGCGCGATCACCTGATCAATACAATCCGACACTACATAGGTAACCGTTACCGTCTTCACCATCGCCTACTGCGCAACCGCCGTAGCAGTCCTGGTATCAGCATCCTCATGCCCGGTTTGTCGGGCTTGTCACTGAAAAAATACACCGCCACGGACACCAACAACGACATGATGATCGCCTGGCGAGAATCGGCAGTTATGCTGCATCCACAGGACTCGACGTTTGCCTCAATTTACCAGTTACTGTTTGAAGCCGCCATCGCCACGCCGGAACTGCTGGCACGACTCGCCACCAGCCGTTTACAGCAGCAGTCGCTAAGTGCTACACAAGGTTTCCTCTACAGTGAATCACAACTCGCGTTGTTGCAGCACCCGTTGTTTGACGGTGAGAAGATTATCCTGCAGGAGTTGGTAGACCGTTGCATCATGGAGCGTGATAGCAAGCGTAAGCGCTTAACTGAAGTACTGGAATTACTTTTGGACAGCAACGCTAAAGAACTCCCTTACATTGTGGTGTTCTGCGATCAGCCTTGGGTGGCAGATCAAGTCTTTACTGACTTGATGATGCCGTTCATTGGTAAAATCCAGCGCCATAACCCTGATAAAGAAATTCGCTTTGGCAAGGGAAGCAAATGCCAGATCCTGGTGTGCGATCGTCGGGCTGAAGAAGGTGTCAATTTGCATGGTGGTCGTAAAATTGCGCTGCATTATGATCTATTGCTTTCACCTAATCGCATGGAACAGCGCCTTGGTCGTTTGAATCGGTATTGTGCGAATGAGAATGCGACCTCCATCCTCAGTATCGCGTTGGTGAGTGAAGCAGAAGACCTACAAAATCAGTGGCTGGCTATTCTAAATAATGTTTTCAACGTATTCGAAGATTCAATTGCCAGTTTGCAATACTTGGTTGATGAAGAGTTACAATGGCTTAGCGCCAATCTCTATCCGTTAGGAGAAGAGAGCATGATACAGCTTAGCGCACGTTTGGCGGGTGAGGATGGTCGCTTGGCAGAAGAAAAACAGCGAATCGAAATGCAGGAAGTCCTTTTGCAAATCGACGACGATATCATCGAAGCCAGGGAGTATGCTGATGCGCTGGCGGAGATCGATGAGAATGAAGACGAATTCCGCCAATGCGCGAGTAATCTGTTGGGTAAGGTCTTGAAATTTGATGCTATCCGGGATGAGGATACTCCGGCAGCACTCCGGTATCGTTTCAATCCGGGGGATTGGAATGCTGGTACCTTAGTCAGCCCCCAGCGCTTACAAAAACACTGCCTGCTCGGCTTCGATCTCAACAAGTCAGGCGGAAATTCTCCTGTGACTTGGCCATTGAGCTATAGGCGCTCAGATTCTACTCAAGGTAACATCCGCCCTGCACGGCTAGGCGAACCTTTCCACGATGCCATCCTGCGACTGCTTGATTATGAAGAGCGTGGTATAGCTAGCGCGGTTCTACGCATCACACCCGGGATGGGTGAAGAGCAAAAAATTTTTTTCCGCTACGATTTCCTGATTGAGGCCGATGTTAACACTCCAGCGCAACAGCGCCTGGCTGACTATTTGATGCCACCTCAAACCATGACCCTATGGCTGAACCAGGCGGGTGAGCACATCACCGATGCGGACGTAATGACTATATTGGATGAGCCTTATTCTCCGCAGAAGCGTGGCGGGCGTCACCTTAACCTGAATGAACAGCGTTGGACGCAGATTGCCCATTGTTTCAGTGCCAAAGAGTGGCGAACTTGGTGTAATGATAGCTACAGTATTGCCCAGCAATTGGCGGTGGGCCAGTTCGCCGCACAACAGGCTCTCGGCTTAAGCCGCCTAGAAAATTATTTGAGTAGCGCCTTGCTACACCACGCTGACCAGCAGGAGACCGGGCAGACGCTGCGCCATGGTATTACGTGGCCGAAGATCACCACCTTGGCAACACGTGCGTTAATCATTGCGTCAGAAGCCCTACTGCACAAGGATTCACAGCTCTGATGAAACTGGCGCAACTGATTGAGCAATCTAGTATTACATCAGCATTGAAGGAGTGCCTGCTTCCGGATGCGACCGCCGGGCATCTCGATCGCCGGGCGCTAATTCGTGACTGGCTATACTTGGAAAAATATTCCCACCACAGCGATAACGAGTTGACGGTCCCTGATGATAGCTACCCTGGTTGGCCAAGTCTGGGAGAGTGGGAAGCCAGCGGTATTCACTGTCAACGACTAGGTCACACCTTTTTGCTCAGTGCTGGTCCTGCCTGGTGCCCGCAGTGGCTGGAACAGGGAGATATCACACCTTTTCTTGATAACGATCTGCACCAATTACGTCGCCAGGACACACGAGTGCCGATGGACCATATCCTGCGCCCAGTTTTGAAGTTTGATTACTACCAAGCTCCAGGCCAGCGAGATGCGGTACGCCGGGCGCTGTTCGCCCCGCCGGGCAGTACGCTGCTGGTTAATTTGCCCACCGGCACTGGTAAGACGTTGGTGGCTCAGGTACTGACATTAATGGCTCCGCCGCAGGGGGCTTTGTGCCTATTGATAGCGCCAACAACTGCGCTGGTGATGGAGCTAACAAGTAGATTCCGCGAACTGTTAAGCGAAGCCGGTGCTCGAGCTGAATCGGTCTCTGCTTGGTACAGCGACTTGCCGGCGCAGGATAAAAGTGATACGCGTCAGCGTATTAGAGTCGGGGAACAGAGACTGATCGTCACATCTCCCGAAGCTGCCTGTGGCTCACTGCAGTTTGCCCTTTTTGAAGCGGCCAAACAAGGCGGCCTACGCCATGTTATCGTCGATGAGGCGCATATTGTCGCCAGTTGGGGCAATGGCTTTCGTCCGCATTTCCAGCAGTTAGGTGGATTAATCCGCGGGCTTAAACGCATCAGTCGTGAAGCGAAGTTAACACCATGTTCTACGTTGCTTATGAGCGCGACCATCACCGAAGCTAGCCGTAAAACTCTGCGTGATACTTTCGATCAGCAGATGATCGAGGTCCACGCTAGCCATTTGCGCCCTGAGCCGGCTTACTGGTGCTATCGGGCGACAGACCATAGTGATAAACAGGATAAGGTGTTGCAGTCGTTGGCACATGCACCGCGGCCTCTAATCCTCTACGTGACGCGACCGGAAGAAGCTGAAGAGTGGGCGCAGATTCTGCGGGATCAGGGGTATCAGCGGCTTGCTACATTTACCGGTAATACGCCGGAGCCTGCACGTCAGAGTCTGCTGGAGCAATGGAATAAAAATCAGCTGGATATCATGATTGCCACCTCGGCGTTCGGCGTTGGTATGGATAAAAATGACGTGCGTACGGTAATTCACGCCACCGTGCCAGAAAATATGGACCGTTTCTATCAGGAAGTAGGGCGAGGTGGGCGCGATGGTTTTGCTTGCACATCACTTCTGATTTATGAACATCAGGATGTCAGCCTAGCAAAACGGCTCTCTTCTCAGAAACTCATTGGTCGTGAATTGGGCCTGGAACGCTGGAAAACGCTGTGGGAAAGGAGAGAACACATAGGGGATAACTTATATCGTATTGATATTGGAAGGATTCATGTCAATCTTAGTTTCCATAGCGATGAAAACCAACTGTGGAATCTGCGTACTGTACTGATGATGGTGCGCGCAGGCGTGTTAGAACTGGATACTGACCTGCAAAGCCCGCCGGATAAAAGCACGTTTGCCGATGTCAGTCACTATGAAGCGGCACTGGAATGCCTCTTGCAAAAGAATCAAAACTCTCTGGTGGTGCGCATCCTGATCGGTAACCATACAGGGGAAGCGTTATGGAACACGCACATTATTCCTTCACGTGAAGAGACTCGGGAAGCGGCAAGAGCTAACCATAATGCGTTAATCAACTGGCTGCACACCCCCCAGCTTATCCCTCTGTGTGAGACTCTGGTGGACCTCTATTCCTTGATGGAATTTTCACCGGGCCACGCCTGCGGCGGTTGCCCCGCGTGCCGTAAGAGTAAGATGTTGAACAGCGGTTATGTGATCCCTCCACCGCTTCAACTCAACCCGTTAGTATCTTCGCCTTCAGAGCATGTGTTAAGTCGTTGGCAGGAGTTGAGCGGGCTGTCCTTTTCCAGTTGCTTTATTACCTACCCTGAGGTGACTGATGATGAATGGGAACGTGAGGGCTGGTATCACCGTATCGCGACGTTGCTAGTACAGTTGCATCGCGCAGGGGTTGTCCAGCGCATATGGTCGGAACCTGCCTTGCTACATAACGTATTCCGTGTCATCCCGCGTGGTGAGCGCCTGACCCTGCTGAGCGACGAATTGCCTGTAGGCGGCGAACCGGTGGCGGATAACGATGTGATGAGTGAACTGGCTGAATTGGTACTTCCTACGCCAGAGTATTGCACCAGTGGCTACCTACCTCCATTCACACATGCACCATTGCAGTTGACATTGATCCCGCATGATATGCCCGATCCCCACCACCCCAGAGGGGCGCATTACGTTCACCTCGATAATCACAATTGGATCACTATCGAACAACTTCAAAGGAAACTAGACCGTGTCGATTATCAATAATGCCCACGGAGGCAGTCAGTATGCCGTGCTGGCCGCATTTTATCAGGTGCTGAAAGCCAGCACAAAAAACACGCTGCCGCGTGAAAAACTGATGGCGCTCTGTGCACCGGAAACGTTGCAAACGGGTGACGCACCGGATGCAAGAGGTAAAGCGCCCCAGGAATTAAGAGCGTGGCTGGAACTAGGTATACTGTCGGAAGAATCGGTAGACGATACAACTGAAATCAGCCTTAACTCGAACTATTTCAGCACAAAAAATATGCCGCTGCGGCAGGCTGCACGCCGCTGCTTACAGTCTCCGGAAAATAACAGTGACCTAAGTTCACGCGATCAACGTGCCGTTGACCTCACCCTGCTCGCAGCGCTGCTGTTGGCACTGGATGTGTATAACAACGCCGATATCAGCACGCGTAACCTGGAAGCGTTGGTAAATCAGTTTCTGCCCGATTTCCGTATCAATAAAACTAACGAAGTTCCGATTGTTCCTGGCTATCTAAACTGGCTGGGCTACGCCCAGAAAATTACCCGCGACAGTTACGCCATCGACCCCACCGATGCCATCCGGGAAGAGTTACCGTTCCTGATGCGGCCAGGCGAACAACTGACCATCGGCGAAGCGTTGCAACGTCTGAAACAGGCACTCCCGGTGCTTGACGGTGGCACCTACCGACAGCAGGTAGAGGACCGTATCAGCCTGCATGGCTGGCAACCACTCAGCGCTAACCGAATTTCGACCTCGCTGTCGCGCGCGCTGCTGCGGCTTCAACTCTCCGGGATAATCAACATGAAGGCGGAGTCTGACGCCAGCGGCGCAATGCAGTTAACCGGCAGAAAAGGGAGTGTGTTGCGTACCGTGACCCATCTTACATTGACTAGCTCAGGAACCAACTGATGCCACAATTACAGAGCTACTGGCCCGGCGAGGAGAACGTTGCCGCCTGCATCCTGACTGAAGCCGAGTCACTAGCCGACAGCCAATTGCTGGCGGTTCATGAATCTATGCATCTCGACCGCGTCGAGTTTCACAGTGGTAAGGTCATTCAGGTGGGGGAAGGGGCGCTGCTAGACTTTCTGCTTGAACATAATCGTCCATTGCCGCTGATTGGGGCTTCTGGTGTGGGGAAATCCCATCTAGTGCGCTGGGTTCATGCTCAGCTCAAACGTCGAGAAGATCACGCGAAATATCATATTATTCGTATTCCAAAAAATGCGTCATTACCACGCGTGCTTACTACCATCTTAGAAGACCTCAACGGTGAGCAGTATCAGAGTATTCGCGAGAAGGTAAACGGGGTTGGGCAGCAGTTGATCCCCGAAAATGTGGCTGAACATATAGCTCTCAAGCTGCGTCAGGCACTGAACGCAGCTTGGAAGTCTGCCGTAGAAGAGCTGCAACAGGAGCAAATGGGGAAAATTCAGCTGGACGAAAGCAGAAAAAAAAAGCTGAAAGAAATCCAACAACACGCAGCATCAACTCGGCTCCCCGCGCTTTTTTTTGACAGTGTGATGACGCAGTATTTTACCGATCCTGGAGCCTGCTTGCACAATATTGCGCTGCGCTTCTGTAAGGGGGCTGACGACGACAGTATTGCCAACCTGCGTTATGAAATGTCTTCGGAAGACTTTACCTTCAGTGGCCTGAATCTCAGGCAAGTTTCATCGGCAGTGTTCCCCTACTTGGTCAACCAGCAGTTGCTTACCAGCGATGAAAAAAAGCAAGCAGCGGCTCGCGTTGTCAACGAAGTGATCCCTCAGGCGCTGGGGGATACCTTTGGAGAATTGTTCAGCTTTAACCGGGCCAGTTTCCAGGACCTGATGCGCATGATTCGCCGCCAGTTGCTGGCAGAAGACCGCAGCCTTATCTTACTGGTGGAAGATTTAGCTGCCACCTCAGCGATTGAGGACGTGCTGATCGACTGTCTGTTGGAAGAGGAGGAGTACGAAGGCAAAAAGGTGCTGTGTACTCTGAACTCTATTATTGCAGTGACCGAGGGCCACGACAGCTTTAAGCGTCACCGTAATACTTTGGGCACCCGTGCCCGCTATGAATGGGTGATTCAGCAACAGCATGCCAGCGAAAGTGATACATCACTGAAAAAACGTGTTGTTGACTTCTGCGGTCGCTATCTTAACGCGGCCCGCCATGGTGCTGTTGCGCTGGAAAAATATCACCACCAGCAGGATGGGCAGCGCTATCGGGAAACTCCGGTATGGCAGGATCAGGAGGTACTGGAAAACGAATCTGCTGCGCCCGCGCTGGCGAGTTTCGGCCAAAGCAGTCACGGCCATCCACTGTTTCCGTTTAATCCGGAAGCAATTGGACAGTTGGTTGAACGCCACTGTCAGGATAAAGAACACGGGTTAGTTTTTGTCCCGCGAAATATACTGAATGCTATCCTGCGTGAACCGCTAAAAAATTATCGCCAGAGCTATCTTGATGGGCAATTCCCACCGTCAGGATATGAAGGGATTGTTTGTGGTCAGGAACTTCAGCAAAGGGTGCGCCTGTCCGGTGTTAGCCAGCCCGATCGGGTCAATTCACTTCTGGCCATTTGGGGCGGTAACAGTGCCCACTTGGTTGGCCTGACACCAGCCATCTGTGAAGAATTTGGCCTGCCGCAGGCGGCAGAGTTGTTGGGTGATCCACCACCACCACCACCACCACCACGACCACCACGACAACCCGGAGGCAAGGGGCCACTGCCACCCGGAGGCGATGATCCACTGCCATCCGATGAAGCTCCAGCCATCCAGGAATGGAAAGCCGCGCTGGAAAAATGGAACCAGGGCAACACGCTCGATCAAGCCAAAGCGCGTGATATCCGTAAGTGGTTACTTGAAGCGTTGATTGCGCGTATTGACTGGTCAACTGAGCTGATCCAAACCTCGCTCACGGCCAGTTCAGCAAAAAACCAAGGAAGGATCCACTTACCCCGCGTGCTGGTGGGTAATCAGTCGCGCCCGCTTGTGACGCTTGAAGATACTCCCGAGCTGTACAGCGCCTGCTTAGCGATGGCACGCTTCAACCTTTACCAGAACTGGGATTTCGAAGGTAGTGAGATCGATTACGCTGCCTTCCATAACTTTGTCGACCGTATTGAAGCAGAAATAAAATTCACCGTGTTGCAGGAAGAACGCGAGGAGCTTTCCAATATTGTCAAAGACCTACAGTTGAGTTGTGCCTTCCTTGGGCTGGATGGCTCTTCATCTCCAGTCTCGACCACCCTAGTGCAAGCCCTGTTAACAGAACCACAGTCTACGGACGAAAGTCATCCGCTGCTGGACGACTTCTTAACCCAGTCGCGAGCTAGCGTGATCGATGAACACCGGAACCTACGCGAGCGTTTGATCGCGCTTACTGCGGCGAAAAAGTCAGGCGCCCAACCTTATGCCATCAACGGATTAATGTTGGTGGAAGCGGCAAAAAGCCAACAAGTCGCCGCCGGGAAACGACCGAGTAAGATCCACGAAGTCAAAAACAGACTGGGTAGTTACCGGGCTCTGCTGCTGAAGACTCAGGAGGGCATTACTGAACGCCTGAGCGATGGCAAAGGCTCCAGTCTGGCAGCAGTTAATATCTGTGACATCATGAAGGAGATAGTCGAATTGGCGAACAGCGCTGATGTCGTCCGCCCTGTGGGTGAAACAGTGCCGGTTCTGCTGAAGTTGTTGAAGGGCTGGAAAGAACTGGAGTTGAAAAACCAGATCAGACAACTGGAGAAACTGACTCTGCCAGCCGATAAACCTCAGGTTCTGATGAGGGAAATTCTTGCCGTCAACGGCAAACAATACGAGGCATTTCGGCAACTGCTGGAAGCCTGGAGCAAGTTCGAAGATGCTACCGGCTGCCATCTGCAGCAGCGACACCGTGATGAGGGCGGCGACCAAATTGAGGGAGCCGAAAATGAGATCGCACAGACCCTGACAAGGCTGACTGAACAGTTAGCGCTGCTGGAGAAAAACTTAGCATGAGTGAAGTAAGCATCAGTGAAGTGGTAATCTCCAGCGCGTCGGAAGAGATTAGCGTTTTTGCACGGCGCAGCGGTGAATTTAAAACGCGCCTTGAGCGCCATCAGCAACTGAAAAAGGCTCAGGAGATACGCAATAGCTTGCTGCAGGTGGCGCAAAAAATCGATGCCCCGGCGAAAAAACTAGCGCAGATCCTCACGAGCTATCTGCTGCTACGACAGGTTTGCGATAGTGAGAGCGGTAATCCAATTGTTGGCCTGTTTGACCGCGAAACATTTGGCAATCCACAGGCCCTGCTGACGGCCTTTCTTCAGCAGTACAGGGCGCGTACATACGATGTTGCTCAAGCCCAGGAGTTTGGTCTGCTGGTTTTGGAAATTGAGCGCTTAGCCAGTACTCTCAATGAACATACCAGCACTGCGTGGCGTGAATACATCCGTACGTTAAAAGCGCAGTGGGAAGTGGACCAGAGGCTTTTCAGCAACCTTGCTCATCAGGAAGGGCAACGAAAAGTACAACAGCACTACTGTGACCTTGTCGCTCAGTTCACCAACAGTAGTCGTGGGCTGCCAAAAACTGCTGACGAAGTTGAGGCCATAATCGCTCTGCATGAGCAACTTTGCCACCAGCGCGATGCACTCAAGCTGGACGTGCCGGAAGAGGTCAATCTCTTCCTCAAAGCCGTATCTGGGCAAGGTGCCACGCTCGATATGTTGACGCCTAATGTACTTAGTTGGCTGACTGAAGAAGACGACCCGACGCGCTATCGTATAAGACGTCTATAAGGAGCCGTAGTTTCAATGGAACAGATTATTCGCGCAGTGCTTGATGAGTTGGAGTCGCAGGAGTCGGTATTGCTCACTTGGGGTAACACCCAAGGTTTTTTCACTCAGATCGAGTTGAGCAATATCATCACTCAGGTTCTACAGAGCTTCCCGCTCGACGCCGGAGGCCTTACAAGCTTCGGCATAGCGAAAGTTATGATCGATCGTGGATTGCTACTGCGTCACCAGCAAAATGGTGTTTCGGTGTTTCGTACCCGCATGGCGGAGGCAGTGCGCCTTTACAGCCAGTTGCGCCAGATGTTTCCTAAGCACGGCCTTAATAATAACTGGCGTACCGCATCGACGTTGGTGTCTGACTATCGCTTCTTACGCCGCCAACGCAAATACCCGAAGCGTAACCAGCAGGCTGCTGAAGTTTTGCAGCAACTTGATGAAATAGCAGGTTTTACCTCTACGCACCGCCAGTTACTATCGGCCCTGCTCAGCCACTCGAGCGGAATGTACAACCTCGCCTACTTTCAACAAGAAGCCTGCAAAAACGTACTGCGCGGATTGCAGCAGAGCCAGCACCGCTCGACTGCTACCATTGTCTGCGCCGGAACTGGGACTGGTAAAACTTTGGCGTTCTATCTGCCTGCTCTGACCTTTATCGGCAGTGAACTGGTCGCCAAAAGAAAAGATGCGGTAAAGGCGCTAGCAATTTACCCTCGCAATGAACTGCTGAAAGATCAGTTTATCGAAACGCTGCGTCAGGTACGTAAACTGAACGGTTTGCTGGAAGAAAAAGGCGTGCGCAAAGTACGTATCGCCGCTCTTTTCGGCATGGTCCCGCTAGATAAAGACGCGATTTATCGTGATTACATGAAAACGGCTTGGAGCCGGCATCGTGACGGCATGTCCTGCCAGTATATTCCCTGCCCGACGGATAGCTGTCGTGGCAAAATGGTCTGGCGCACCGCTGATCTTGAAAACAGCTTTGAACGTCTGCATTGCGATAGCTGTAAGCAGACCATCGAGCCTGATGAAGTGATCCTGACGCGTAAGCGTATGAAGATCGAGCTGCCAGATATTTTGTTTACCAGCACCGAAATGCTGAATAAGCAGATGGGCAACCCGTTTCTGGCATCGCTGTTTGGCATCGGCAAAAATGTCGTCCCGCCATCGATGATGCTGCTTGATGAGGTGCATACCTATTCCGGCGTCAGTGGTGCACAGAACGGCATGCTGATCCGCCGCTGGCGGCATCTGTCCGGTGCTACACCGCACTTTGTTGGGCTGTCCGCAACGTTGGAGCAGGCGACACGCTTTATGGCTTCGTTAACCGGGTTGGAAGAGTACCTAGTGGCGGAAGTTAGTCCGATCGAAGACGATATGGAGACAGAGGGCGCGGAGTATATGCTGGCTCTACGTGGCGACCCGGCGTCCCGCTCTAGCCTTTTGTCCACCACCATTCAGGCCTCCATGCTAACCAGGCGTATGCTCGACAACGCCGCAGTGCCGGTCAGCAACGGAATGTACGGCACGCGCAGTTTTGTATTTACAGATGATATTGACGTCATTAACCGCCTCTATTTCCAGCTACTGGATGCCGAGGGTCGTTACTCGAATGGCAATATCAATGCCAAAAAAGAACCGCTGGCGATGCTGCGCGGCGATGCGCCAAATGAAGAGAAATTTACCTTTGGTCAGCAGTGGCCGTTAGCTAAAATGATTGGCCATACACTCGATTCTGCTGACCGCAGCAACGTTAAGCGCACCTCTTCGCAGGATGCTGGCGTCGACCATGCAGCGGATCTGATTGTCGCTACCGCGTCACTTGAGGTCGGATTTAACGACCCGAACGTCGGTGCCGTTATCCAGCATAAAGCCCCGCGCGATAATGCCCAATTCCTGCAGCGTAAAGGACGTGCTGGACGTCAACGAACCATGCGCCCGTGGACCGTGGTTGTGCTGTCCGACTATGGCCGTGATCGCATGGCATTTCAGTGCTACGAAAACCTCTTTGAGCCGGTACTAAAGGCGCGCCAACTGCCGGTCGGCAACAGTTACGTACTGCGTATGCAGGCGGCCTTTGCCACTATGGACTGGCTCTCCAGCCGTAACGAGTATCTTAATCAGTGGAATCGTGGTATTTGGGATGACCTATCCATCCCGCAGGACAAAGGTAAGCCATCTGAAGCTCAGTCAAAGCTGGCCGATCTGATTGAAGACCTTCTGAACAGCCAGAAAACCCAGCAGGAGTTTAACTCATGGTTGGCTGAAGCTCTGGGGATTAAGGACGAAAAACTGCTGCAGTCATTGCTGTGGCAACCCCCGCGCGCGATTATGACCGCGTTTCTTCCTACGGTACTTAGAAGACTGCGCTCCAACTGGTCGCGCCTTGGCATTGAGCAGGCCGATAACTGCCGCAAAAGCACGCCGATGCCTGATTTTATACCGTCCGCGTTGTTTAACGACCTCTGCCTGCCGGAGTTACAGATTAACCTGCTAGGTGAAGTCGGTCAGGAACCCGATGCGCACAGCATGCCGATTCTGCAGGGGATGAAAGATTTTGCCCCGGGGCGTATCAGCAAGCGCTTTGCCATCAAAAACATTCGCGAATGCCACTGGCTAGTGCCGAAAAAACTCGAGCTGAAAGATGGTTCGCATCCATTCCCGATTGATGATTACTGCCCGCCAGACAAACGGGAGTCCATGCCCGATTGTCACATTACCACTCGCACTGGCATGCAGGTTATCTCTTGCTTCCGCGCCTGGGAAGTGACTGCAAGCACGCCGCCAGATGACCTTAAATTGAGTGAAACCTCAAACGCGTTTCTTAACTGGCACAGCGAGATCCGTCCACCTCAGAACGGCATCCCTGCGGAAGTGCCATCCAACAATGACTGGCAGGATATTTTCCAGCAGGTGGAATTTTACGGCCACCAGCAGCACTGTCCGATCGAAGCCGTGCGCTTTGCCAGCGGATCACGTGCCAATATTAAATTCAGTGACCAGCGTGAAGACCTGCAGATTGACTTCAAATTTGAACACCAAGGCGAACCCGCTGCGTTCGGCTTCTCGCTGTGGGTAGATGCGATAAAATTCCAGTGTCGGTTACCTAATTTTGATCTCGCTAGCATCAGCAACAACCGTGAACTGGTGGCCGGATTGCGCACAGCGCGCTTCCTGTATGAAGTCAGCAACGACGAGGCAATCAGTGTCAATACTTTCCTCGGCGGTTGGCTGGCAGAAACTGTCCTGGCAGGTATTGGCAGCGAAGCAGTATTGAAAAACTGCACCCTGGAGCAGGCGTTCCGCGCAATGGAACACAACAGCGCAGGGATCGCCTTGATTGACGTTCCTGCTCGAATCTTCCAGACGTTGTATGATGCGCAGACCGGTGAAGAGATAGAGCAGGATCTACAGCAAAGCTTGCGTGAACTGTTGTCCCAGGCTCCGGTGATGGCAAGAATTGCCGACTGGGTGGAACTGCTGTGGCAACCGCTGGATAACACCTGGTTGGAGTGGTTGACCCTCAACTTCACCAACACACTGGGTGCGGCGCTGCTACAAACCGCTATGCAGTTGTGCCCAGATGCCGACGACAACGACCTAATCCTTGACCTCAACGGTGGGCCGGTGCGCACTGCGCTGCTCGCGCCTGACCAGCGCGAAATCTGGCTGTCGGAAACCACCGTGGGCGGTGGCGGTATCGTTGAGAAGATCCAACAGATTTACCGTGAAGATCCGCGCAGTTTCTTCGAGTTGCTAGACTTTAACCTCAGTCCAGGCAACTACGAAACAATGGACAATAACGTCTGGCATCTGCTGCAAACCATGGTAAACCCGGCATCATCTCTGCCTGCGTGTATGAACGAAATGCGCCTTGCCAACAATCATGCCAGCCGGGTTCAGGCGCAGCGCAACTTGCTGGGAGAATTGCAGCGCAGCGGCTTTATGACCAGCCACAGTTTCCTGTCGGCGATCAACACCCGCCTATTACGGCCGGGGACCGATGCCAGTAGCGACGTCTTTTTACTGCAGCTGCAACAGGATTGGCGACAGCAGGAGCAGCGACTTGGCATTGAACTACCACAGCGTGTCTATGCCTTTACCTGTAGTCAGTCCAGCGCGCTTGACCAGCAACTACAACAAGCGAGCCATGGGCAGCACAACTTGGAGACTTGGCGTTTAAATACCTGTAATGGCCTACTGTGGCCACGTGGGTATACCATTCGTGATAGCTGGCTAACTTGGTACAACCCTTACAGCTTTGCCGGGCCAACCGAGCGCCTCCTGCTGGCCCATGTGGTGCAGCATAGTTGTGCTCAGGTGGATCTCAGCCAACCAGACTGGATGCAGCAGTGTCACCAGCATCTGGAAAATAATGGCAAATGCGAGTTAGTGGCCAAACCGGGCGATGCGATAAATGGAGCCATCGCCACTCTTTTAGTCACCCCAGTAGAAATGTATGGGTTGTTCTTCTACCCGCGCGTCAGTGCCCTGCGCCGCCACAGCAATGTCACCTTCGCTATGATTGAAATTCCGGAGGCGATCCAATGAATACCCGTCGTATCTTTAAATCCAGGACCTCACGCCAGAGTGAAGTTCTTGATGTACTCAGCTCCTTGTTGGTAGCGGAGATCGCTCAGCCCAGCACGGAATTGTGGATTGTCTCGCCGTGGATCACCGACCTCGACCTGCTGGATAATCGCACCGGCCGTTTCGACTACCTCGAACCGGCCTGGGGACAGCGTCAGGTGCAGACCTCCGAACTGCTGGCGCGTGCGGTAGCCAACGGCGGTACGCTTAAAGTGATGACCAACGAAACCCAGCATAATGCACGCTTTATCCGCCAGTTAACCGAACGCGTCGCCAACTACGGCATGCTGGGTAGCCTGTACATTGGTCAGAAAGAAGTGCTGCATACTAAAGGGTTCCTCGGAGATCATTTCTTCCTAAGCGGCTCAATGAATCTGACGATCGGCGGGATCGTGATCAACGATGAACAGATTAACTTGACCACAGACAAAACCGCCATTGTGCAGGCGTTGTTAGCATTTAACGACTTTTACCAACCGGCACAGGGAGGTGTGCAATGAACAGCGCTGATAGCGAACAGTTCCTGCGAACCTTTTTCCATAGAGAAAACAATATTATCTCTTGGGAAAAAATCGCGGGTGGCCTGCTAGAAGCATCAACCCAACAGCGGTTGACCCCCTGGCTTGACGATGTCCGCAACGGATGCTTCCCGGTGATCCTTCCGCGCGTTGTAAAGGGCAGCAACGACAAAGTCACTTGGTATGCAATGGCCGATGAGGAACGAGACTATGCGGAGTTGCGCGAGTTATTAGACGCGCACGTCGGCACCTCTTGGTCAGACTTTAACCGCCAGCGCACGATGCTGGATCCGAGCGATCCGGTGGAAAAAGCGTTGATAGACCACTATAGCGATAGAGTATATAAATTTAGCTCGCTTTCTCTGTCGAGGATCCCTGAGATTTTCAATGGCATAGAGCGGTTGCGCCAACAACTCGCCAGCCGCCCGAGTCACCAGCTCATACTTCTGCGCCCGCGTGGCCGTATTCTGCGTGATGTCCGTTCCGCCTTGCGTCGTCGTGACGTGCCGCAGACTCGCCTCTATCTTCAGGAACTACGTGAAGCTGGTGGCATAGGCCATATTAACGAACTGTTTATCGAACTGCGCTGCATGGCTCTGGAAGGTGATGCCAAAAGCCTGCTAGATTCGACTCAGTTGCGGCAGGTCTTGGATATGCCGCACCCGTTGGTGTTGGCTGAAGAAGTGATGACGGTCTTCTATCAGCAGTTTCTGCTGAAGTATGAGCAGTTGAGCGACCTCGCCGCCCAACGACAAGCATTTAATAATTTGCTGGTGAAGAACGTACCGCGCCTGTTCCTAGTGACCCAGGGTATCAACACACCATCGGCGATCAAAAATATCCTACTGTGGTTACTTTCTGACACACAAAGTGATCCGGCAAGACTGAGGGAACAGGCACAACAAGTGGTTGCCGGTATGAAGGATGCAACAGACGATGACCGGCACTGGATCCGCCGGTTGCTGGAAGCATTCCCGGCCGTTGCAGTGGACTCCCTACCGGCGACGAGCACCGATGAATTGCTTGCCAGAGCCGATGAATATCCTGAAAGCGTTCTGAATGACTTACTGTTGCTACCAGTCAGCGCTCGCGGCGTAGCCATTGCTTTGAAATGTGCCTGGGTCGTAAGCAGTGCAGAAGCTGCTGTGAAGGCTGTCAGTTATCTGCACCAACTGGCACAACAGGAGCGCGACTTATTGCTGGCGAAACCGGCCTTCCAGCGTTATTACATTGCCCTACAGTTGATGCTGCCATCCATACGAACAGAACAGGATACTGCCGGTATCAGTAATTGGCAGGACTGGTTGAAGGAAGTGCTAAATAACCCTCAATGGTCGGGGGCGATAGAAGCGGTAGAAAAGGCCAGCAGCCAATGGAACGCAGCAGCTTTCAACCCAGAGGCATTTGTTTCGTTGCTGGATAAAACCAACAACTGCGCCAGTATGGTGTTGCGTGATGCTATCCCAGTGCTGCTCGAGTGGCTGGATAACTATCAAACCAACTCTTCCTGGCAGTCTGTCCGGTTGGCATTGCTGCAACAACTGACGCTGGACGACAATAGTTCACGCGAAGATATCTTTACTGCCTGTGAACTAGCACGCGGTTATTTAGAGGGCGACAGTAATGCGCAAGATTACCGCGAATTAATAGAAAATCTGCAGATGATGATCGAGAGTTCAGGTACCACCAGCGCTAGCGCTTGGCTGGATATACTAGAACTGTTCTTGGTCTACCCGACTGCTGACCAACTTGCCAGAGAACAATTATTCAATCTGGTACTCAACATGTTTTACCGCAACCCAGCCCGCTATAGTGAATTGCAGTGGAGCCTATTGGCTCAGTTTGCTGGTGAGTGCGGGCTAATCTGTGAAGTTCCCCATCAGATTTTAGAAGACAGCGGTGAGAAAGCTGATGAGGTTCATGTCGGAGCAACATTGAATGACAAGGTAGTAGGCATTTATACATTGACGGATTCGGTAGCGCAGCGTGTGAAAACACAATTACTAGCCGATTACCCTCAGGCCGATATTCGCCTCAACAACGATAAAGGCGGCTCAACCATGCTGCGTTCATTGGCTAAAGAAGCGGATGTATTTATTTTTGCTTGGCTTAGTTCTAAACATTCTGCTTATTACGCGATAAAAGAAGAACGAGGGGATAAGCCTTTACTGCAACCTTCCGGCAAAGGAAGTACCAGTATGCTGGACTGCATACGTAGTTATCTGAAAGTCTAGTAAAGGTAAGACACTTAGCTGTGACGTAAATACGTTACAGCTAAGGTCAATCTTGGGCTACTCACCCCGATATACGCAACCCGCAGTACAGGTTTCTTTCACCATGACAGCACTCAGAATCGGCAACTGTGTTTTAACCTGATTCCAAATCCATTCAGCAAGCACTTCGCTGGTGGGATTTTCCAATCCAGGAATATCATTGAGATAGTAATGATCCAGGCGATCTAGCGTTGGCTTGAAAATGGCCTTGAGTTCAGCGAAATCAATAATCCAACCTGTGTGTTTATCAACTTCACCAGTTATCTCAAGGCGCACGACAAAAGAGTGTCCGTGTAAGCGGCCGCATTTATGGCCTTTAGGAACATTGGGAAGACGGTGTGCGGCTTCAAATGTGAAATCTTTGTATAACGTAGTTTTCATGGTGACCTCATTTTTTGTTATACAGTAACAATAAGAAGCAAGATTTCCTAGCATTTAAGAATGAGCATTAGCACGCTTGCGTATTCCGACCCAAACCGGATTGTTTTCGATTGTGAGCCTCTTTGCAGGATGAGCATGCAACTCAATTGGACGTTATCGCTAGTCACAGCCCTACATCGACTAATATCACCGCTTCGTACGTAAGTTTAAAGATTGGCGGCAAAAAAGAGCTTCAGCATTCTCATGACGCTATTTCAGTTGGATAACTGAAATCTCCACTACGACAACTCAGGCTATAACTAACTGGTCTCGCATGGTGCGCAGAGCCAGACGGCTTTACTGACCCTGAGGATAGCATTGGGGAGGAAGTGCTGTAGCCGTCTGGCTAATTGCCTTTCACCCGAATCAGGATTTACATACGGACAGTGCTGTCGCCCGTTCTCTGTTAGATCGCCGTGCCAGTGTGCAAACCACGGGCGTTCGGTGATGTATTCAGGATGGTATTGCGGCTTACTGCCGCAGAAGTGGCAGGTGTAGCTGTCGTAAGGGTGAAGCTGTCCAGTGGTTGCTCCCGTGAGACGCTTATTAGCGTCAAGCGCAATAAAACATTTGGCGTAAATCGTCATAGTATTGGTCCTGTGCCATGCGACACGCAGGCGTAAGCCGTCCCGAGGAGGGCAGCAGTGCGGGTCATACGACTGGTTGATTTAAATTAGGGGGAGATGTGATTGCGTTCGACAGGTTACTGACGGGACTGCGCTATGCGTTGCTGTAGCCAGGCTTCCACTTCGCTTTCAAGCCAGCGGGAGCTGCGACCCAGTTTGATTGGCTTCGGGAATAGACCATCTTTAATTAGCTTGTAAAACCATTTGTCCGTAAGCCCTGTAAGCTTCGTGATGAACCGCATATCCACCAACTGGTCATCAAGCAAAGAAATTTGTTCTGTCATGTTGCTGTCTTCCATTGTGGGATAATCCTGAGCTGGCGGTTGATTGCTCGTTACCACCAGCCCTTCCACATCAATGGATTGATACGTAAAAAGTGCAGAACGTGAGTTACACCGTGCGAGGACGCCCCAGTCCGCTGGGTGGCGGTACCTCGCTGGCTCCGTAATGATAATGACCGTGCTTTTGCTCTTCTTTGGCAAGGTAGCTGATGATGTAGCGCAGGTTATCGATGGCTTCGGTATCATCATAGTTCACTGGCTTATCAATACTGACTTCATAAGTGGGTTTGTATTCGCAGCGGTTGTAATAGCCTTCTCGTTGCGTTACTTCCCGCCATATTGTTCCGACTCTCTCAGCTATTGGGTAGGTAGCCTGGTTAAGGTGCCTGTCGAGATAGAACACGATATGAGCATGGCAGCCGTGGTCTACAGAGCTCTCCAGTACCCAGAAATATCCTGACAGATTTGTGTGCTGCAGGGTGCGTTCAACCAGCATGCGCACCTCTCGCTCGGTTTCATTCCATGAATGACGTTTATAGCGCTCTGTACCTTTCTGATAGAACAGGTCGAGTCTGAGTGCCTGTATTCGGGAGTATCGGTTCAGTAGCTGATTCAGGTGGTCATTGATCAGAGACAGTAGAAACCAGTTCATCGTGTATCTGGAATTAAAAGGGTAAGGAGTGTGCATTGATTTATCCTTTGTCAGGTGGAGTACAAAGGATTGGGATGAGATGTAATTTTTAAGAGAAGCGGGGATACGGCAGATACAGGGAGCTGTGTATCCGGGGCAATACAGGCAGGGTTGCTTGTTGGGGGAAGGAGCTGTGAACAGGGCGGTATAGAAACAGGGAGTGCCCCTTAATTATACTAAAAACCCAAATGTTCATATCAGCTGTTTGAGGATTCTAATGAGGTGAACAGAGGAGATTCGTAGAGTAAAAACTACAGGAATAATGCAGTAAAACGTCAAAGTAATATCACAATAAAATCAGTAGGATATCAGTAATAAATCAGTCATTCCTCAGCCTGTGACCCGTCTCTCTCCACATAAAAGATGCTCATGCTAATCTGTGTTCAGGAGCCAGAATTAGAGGGAAGAGACGATGTTGCATTACGATATGATCCGCTACGAGATAATGTATCTAAAAATGCTTGGTGCGCTTTCCAACACTGATTACTCCTTACAGTGGAGTACTTATGATTCGCCGGATCAGTTTCGACGTTTAATCTCTGAGATCCTTGAACGGCATTTCCTGGGCGATCAGGACAGGATCAAAGTTGGCCGGAAAACTCTTAAAGAATGGGCTGAGTTGCTACTGATTGATAAAGGTTATTTTGATTGTTTCAAAGGTACACCAAGAGCATTGTGGTTTGCTCACCATTATATTTTTGAATACCCAGTATTATCTGCAGGGCTGACGCTTGGTGGGTTGGGGAATGACCTCGGTTGTTCAGGAAGATTTAATTCTCTTTTAATGGATAATAATATCTTCACAAATCTTGATTTCCCTAATTTGAATATCGACCTGGACGATATCGATTGGGACCTGATAACCAATCCAAAGGCCACAGCCTCGAAAAAACCGAAACGTGTTTTCTCCCGATTTTATCTGAACGCGGGAGCAAGTACCGATCTGTACAACCCCACCCCGGTAACTGAGCGTGAACTCATCAATGGTGTGATGAGATACATTGATGAAGCTCCATGCTCACTTGGAGATAAGATCTCTTATTTCAAAAAACTGCACGAGCGCTGGCTTGAGCAATATGATTTTTTTCTGACAGATTTTGACTGGATGTCACGTCATGATGAAATTCAATTAGTCTATCTCTGGGACTATCTCAAAGGAAAAGAACGAATAGCGGGCTATCTTCGCCCTTATAATACGTCCATGCGTTATGACATGATTATTGCGGCTATGGATGTGTGGAACGTCCAACCTGAAGAGAAGCTGGAGTTTATTGAGAAGATGAAACATGCCTGGCAAGCATCAAAATCTTATCGGCGATCTGCTAAATAGCGTTGTGATCTCAGTGGTTTCTTCGTCTGATTTCTCATTGTAGTGATGAATCTGAGTCGACCCTTTGAGTCGATCTAGGGTCCTCTCACTATCTCCTCCTTGTCCCGTTAAGTACAGAGCACATAGTCGAGGTATGAAAATTAGAACGTTTACTTCTGGCTCGAAGCGTGCAAGCTAGCTGATCTGAAGGTCCGCTCTGAGCGAGGAACGGAAGTTAAAAATAAAAACACTGATACAAGATATAGTGCGGTGATTCAATTAGACACGGTGGAAGCGTGCCTCCACCGCGTTAATTATCTTGTGAATTGGTGTCTATTACCGGGTACAGCGTGGGAGAATATTTCACTATAAAGATCAGCCACATCTGGTCAGACAGCGGTTATTGGCGCCATCCTGGCCGGTCATTATCAAGGGTTTCGGAGTCCGTAAAAATAGCAACTCGAGGTGTGATACCAAATTCAGGTGGATAACTCAGAAATTCATCTGATGTTTCATCGACCATCCAGGCTGAATCTTCATCAATTCTGGGAACCATGTAATGCACCATTGTTCGGCATAGTCTGGAATCAGGCTTAAAGCGAGAGATGGCTTCTATATTTTTCTGGCGACGCTTGTCGGCAACGTCACCTTGCACATCCACATCAATGGCAATGTGGGCAATGCCGGGTCCAAAATTCAAAAGCTGATCATCAATTGTTTTCAGAAGTGAAGTTACATGTTTCGAACGTCCCTCAAAAGAGGTTTCATTTACGCACCGCCAAGTCACAAGCGCTGCTTGGTAAACAAACTCAACGAATCGATTGTCGCGGTCATCTGGTTTTACCCGTGCATAGATATTATAATATTCATCGCGCAGCACATCTCCCTTAATCAGACGAGCAAACTTGGTATTAAACATGATGGATCCATTAATCAGAATATCTGTAAGCAGAGGGGTAAGGCTTATGGGTCTCACTACGCCCTGACCATAAATATCATTCCAAGTGTAGATATTTCCTTTATAGTGCTTGAGGTGTTCATATATATAATCATGGGGAATATCTTTCACCTCGGACTTATAAACAATGTCCATCCATAAATTGAATTCTTCAAGGATTCTCATCGTTTTTTCATGGTTTATTATTTCCCGATGATGTTGTTTTTCAATAGTCTCATACTTTCCTTTTTGTAGCCTTTTACACTCAATATAAAAATCCTGGCCGTCTTGATTTTTATATTTTAGATCCGGAGTTTTAGCGATTCCTTTCTGCTCGGGTATAAATTCTACTTGAAATCCCCTGTCAGCATAATTACCAGCTACAACTAGCTCAAACAAGGCCGTGTCGGGGTAGACCGTTTCGTCTTCTAACATTCTCCTAGCTCGCTCCCTGGCACCTGGTATGGCCTCAATAAGGTGGCAGTTTCTTCCAAGTTGCTTGACCCAGGGGATAATATTAGAAGCTATACTAATGTCGTAAACCCTCCGATTGTCGAGTAATGATTTCGCCTGAGCAAAGAAGCTCGCGACAATATCATGCCCATAAAGCTTGATGTCAAAATCCTTGCCAAAATTGGTAGGGTCATTTGTCGAAGAGATATATTTACATTGTGCCTTTTCAAGGCGCGATAGGAATGCATCACTATCGCCTTGCACTTTGCATAGCCATTCAAGGCCCATGGAAACGAACTCATCGTCCATGACACCAGTATGTTCATTGAATTTCATCACATTTCTCCATAATGATAACACTTTGCATTATATACTTTAATAACGAATGCTTAATATTGCCCATCAACATTGTTGATGGATAAGTGGATTCTCAATCGTCAAAAAAGAGTTAGCCGCTAAAATTGAGCCGATAGTTACGTTAGCTAGCAACATTAGCTTCTGGCACAGAGTTACCCTAGTGCAGGGCATAATGGGCAGTTAAGAGCGAGAGGCGGATAAATGCTAAATCACGTCAGCACCACATTGCAGGTAACAAGCAGTAGACTGGAAGTCGTCGTTCTAGGGCGATAACCGTACCGGCACTTGCTATAGTCCTTTACGTCGCTTTCTCATATGTTTGCGAAAAAGAAGAAGTGCTCAAGCGATTATGTTCAGATTATGAGGTGGGGGTTATATGATTGATTTAAAATGCTCTTTACCGCATTATGTATCAGACAGAGCGAAGTAGATGGAAGGAACTGTTAATGTATTAATACAGCCTTCCATCTAATCACTGTTAGCCGTATCAAGGAGCGGCAAGCGAACCTATGAACTTGAAATTGCACATACTTTCTCTCTCTGCACTGTTATTCGCTTTTACTCCTGTGTGGGCTGAAGAGTCTGGAGAAAACACCATATGTGAGCTTCCGCGTCCACCACAGCCTCGCAAGTCTGCGCAGCCTGTTAGGCCCGAAATAAGCCTCGTCTGCGGATCAAACACCGTTACCCAGACAGTCAGCATGCAGCCAACACCAACCACAACTACAGTCCAGACTCCGAGCGGCAATGTGCCCACGGCTTCATCAACCCTTATCGCGCTGATCTCTGCTGCTGCTGGGGTATTCGGCGCACTGGCCGGCGGACTTGTCAGCTACCTAGTTGCCAGGCAGAAGGCGAAGTCTGATTTGGAACTCGAAACCAAACGCCTGCAGGCGAATCTGGTAGCCACAGAACGGCTTCGTTGGTTACAAGATATTCGTGAAAGGTTTTCGAACTTATATAAACAGCTAGATATGCAGTATAGTTTTGCGAAGCGTCCAGTGGCTCCCAACAACATTGCTACCATACAGAAGCAACTTGATGAGATGTCTTCTGAGATTATTGAGCAATGCAACATGATCATGCTAATGCTTAATCCAGCAAAACCTGATCAAGCCAAGCTTTATGACACGCTTCAACTGGTGCTTACATTCATACTGAGAATATTCCAGCAAACGCCAGCTAGAATCACGAACTTAGATGACTCCGAATATGCCACATATAAGCAAGCCGCATTCGACGCAATGACAAGCCTGGGCGTAGAAACTTGGCGACAAGTGAAATCCTTGTCATGAGCGTGCGACGGCTAACATTTAAATAGATGTTAATTGATCTGCACTCCAAATTTTACTTATCGTTGTGCTAGTTACGTCCCTTTATGGCACAGGGCTCCTGTTGCAGCCCTAACAACCTTAGACTTCAATCAATTCAGATATCTCTAACGTATCATCTACCTCAATTCCCAGATAACGGACTGTGCTTTCCTGTTTCTTATGGCCCAACAGACGTTGGATCACCCGAAGATTCTTGGTTTTCTTGTAGATCAGGTATTGTTTTGTTCTTCTAAAGGAATGTGTGCTGTAAACTGAATCTTCGAGACCAAGCTTTTCTACCCCCCATGAAAGATTCGGTTGTATTGTCGGGTTGATATGTGCTGGTTAGTTCCGACTCGAGACCGGAACAAGAAGTCTTTACTGTCCAAGGCCATATTGAACAGATCCAAATCGTGCATTTTACCTTCTAGGTCAAGTCTGATTTGGAACCTACTGATATTAGATATCTGAAATGGTCTTTTATGGCCGATGATATGGTTTTTGCTCCACGGTGACATGTTCACACTCAAATCTCCTGCAATGGTGAGATTTGAGTGGAATTATCGTTCATGAGCGAAAAAAGAACATGTATTTTTTAATGTGCCTCTACCTGAATTAGAGGATAAGTCTCTTTTTATATATTTAGTGCATTTAGTTGGTCACGCAGTCTTTCTATTTCTTGTTCCAAGCGTAGCTTTAAATTTTCTTGTGAATCCGTACGAGTTAGCCCTTGAGTCTCATTAATAGAATCAATTTCAAGCCCTTCTAATTTAAAGTAATTATACGTAAACTTTGACTTCTCACAATCCTCATCATAAATATACTTTATTGCGCAATGATCACCTACTTGTTCTTGCCTTCTGATTATGAAGTTAGAGTATTTCTCATGATTTGGATGAATGAAGAGATATTGAGATTCATCATCAAAATTGGCCTCGATATCCTGTATGGAACGAATAAAGCCAAGCTCGTCTTTTTTTATTTCCATATTGCATCTTTTACAAGCAACGGAAAGATTTGATATATTGTAAGTTAATTTACTATATTTACTTTTCGGTAAGATATGCTCTCTATCAATCATAAAACTACCAGTACCATGTAATATTGTTCGACAATAGCAGCATTGGTTTGACTGACGTTGCATATGGAAATCACGTATTCTATTCTTTATATCTTTAATTGTATCTTTGACGCTGAATAATTGCTTATCATCATGAGCCCAAGGATTTTCTTTACTTAAGGCAAATTCAATGGCCTCTTCTTCTTTTTTTGAAAGCTTAAATGTAGTTAGCTTAGGTTCTAAAGGATCGTTAGGCATTTTTTAATTCCTGTGCAATTGCTTTAGCCAAACCTACAGCGGCTTTAAAAGTGAGTGTTTGAGATTTATCAAAGGTACCTTTTTCCATAAGATTAATTTCAGAAATTGTCTCATCAAATGATCGCTTTCTAGACTGAAATTCATCTAGAATAGTAACTATTTTCTCACTGAGATATGTGCTCTTAGGCCCAATGGTTTCAAATTGCTCCCATAAAGTAGCTTCGATATTTATTGATGATGACTTGCTCCACTCATTACTTTCTGGATGATAAAAGGATGGGGAGATATATTCCTCAAGCTGAGCTCCAGACACAATAAGAGGGGAATGGGTAGCAATAAATATTTTTACCTCTCGATATCCAATTAATCCAACTAGTTTGCTCACGTACTCTTTTTGCCATTGAGGGTGTAAGCTATTCTCAGGTTCGTCAATGAGTAACTGTTCTGCACCATCTAGTTCACACAAGATATAAATGAATGAAGTAATTAAACTTAACTCCCCAGAACTAGCTCCGGCTAATGGTATTTTCCCTCCATTTATCTTGTGAAGTGATATTTCTATAGGTTTAATTATTTTCCTGCCACGCAGTTCTCCTTCAGAACGTAATATTTCGTTTAGAATGGATAGTTCTCTAAAGTTAAAGTCTTTATCAGCGCGACCAAAGTCGAAGTCGAATTCCAGAGACTCACTGCCATGATTCATTATTTCATTTATTATATAACCGCTTGAATTATCATTATTGAATCTTGATTCAAATATTTCGTCTCTGTTTCGTATAGGTTTCACTGTGACTGTAATTACTGGTTGATAGCCACAATAAATGAGTGTTCTGGAAATATCGCTAAGCTTGTGAGGGCCTTCAGATAAAGATAACATTATTGCTTTCTTCATCACATTGTTAGGCAAGGACATTGAATTCTTAGCAGAGAGACGTTTAATTTTAGGGGAAGGGATGAATCTGTCGTGTATAGAATTACATATGACTATTGATTTAAATACGGTATCTTCGTACGCTCGTTTAAGAAGGAACTGACTTTTTCCAACTCCATTTTGACCGACTACGAAATAGACGTTCATTCAGGCATCTCCAGTTTATTGTTGAATAATCATCCTACAAAAAATATAATTATATTTCAAGTTCTGTTCAGCAAATAATTTTTAATGGTTCTAGAATGGCACCAACGAGAATGCATGATTCTAAATAGATATTTCAAGATAAAGGAAGTAAGGTCTTTTATATTTTAATGGATATAACATTCTCCCCGGGAATTTAAATTAAAAAAACATCAGCCAACGTCCCCTCCTGGCACAAAGCGAACATTCCTTGACGTCCTGTCAGGGAAACCCACCTGGACGTTCAGGTGATTCTGTCGATTATAGTCATAAAAAAGCCGCCCCGGAGGGACGGCTATAAACTCGCCAGTAAACAACCTGATTTTACCGCTTACGCGGTTCTGTCGTTGCGGTGTTCGCTGACCCACTGCGCCTTTACAGTTTATCGCTTATGAATCCATGAGCCTTAAATGTCCTGACAAAATCCTCATAGCGCGCAATCATCACCCCCGATGTTTCACGCACATTTTGCTGATGAAAGCGGAAGTTTGCCTCCGATTCAACACTCTTACTCTTCCAGTCATGGGGAAGGCTTAGCATCACTGGCTTTCTGTTCGGGTAATCAACACTCATAAACGGTAGCGTACTATCTACATATGCGGTCATAGCGTCCAAAAAAGCGTCTTTCGCACCATTCACTTCAGTATTGAATAACCGATACTTTTCACCGCTAAATTTTTCAGCTTTTTCAATGTTTAAGCAAACATCTTGCCGTATACCGCTCAGGTAGCTCTGCTCAACCCATTGAGTAGTATCCTCATAAGGCAGTAATTCAAGGATCTGGTCGATGATCTTCAGATCATGTTCATCTTGCTTTTTTTTTACAGGGTCCTCAGCAGATTCATTGGATGTGTGGTAAACGTTGGTGGTCTGATTAATATCCCGCCCGGCCTGGTTCACATCACCCTCGGTTTTCTTTGCCTTCTGTTTAATGTTGTTTTGCTGTCTGATTCTATATGTAACACCGCCCCCAATACCAAACAGTGCCAGTACGCCGACTAATAAGCTAAGATAGGTAGCTGCGTCTGCACCAAAATGTGCATTAAGCCATTCAGTCATTTGAACTATGTCCTTACAGTGTGAGTAAGGATTATAATAACAGAGCTAACTTGTGCAGAAACGAAAAAAGGCAGGGGAGGTAACCCCCTGCCTTTAATCAAGTTCCTCCATCCCTTACGGGCGTCCGGTCAGTTGCTTTATGGCAACCAGACCAGCTAGCATTATCTGCATCACCAGTAAGACTGTTGTTAGCGTTATCACTTCGACGTCTCCTCTTCCAGGAGAGCGCCACACGTAGTAAGTGCTTTTGGTTCTACCCGCCCCCTCACTCCGCATACCATTAGTTAGCAGGTACAAGCAGTACTCTTTTGTGTGGTAAGCAAACAGGTCAGCACTGGACTGACGCCTTGAGCTTTAATATTTCCTTCCGATCCATACAACTAGGTCTGTTAAAAGCCCCTAGGACGAATTCTACAGAGATGGCTATGGTGCAGGTTTCGGCTATAGGGCTCTTTGATGTAATCGAGGGTCATAACGTTGGCAATGTCTGCTCCTGGCACGAAGCGGATCTCGTTTAGTCCTGGGCTACACAAGGTCCTTTGTGTATTAATCTAAAATTCAAAATAATTTCAGATAGATATTATCTCTGTGAATCCCCGCTTTCCTGACTGGAACTCGGGGTTTTTTATTTTTCACGCTGAGACTACTGTATGAATAAACCTGACGGCCTTCAGGCCCTTGAACCACCGCTCGCGTCGCTTCCGCACACGCTTCGCCAGCTTATTCTTGAACGTATCCAGAACCTGACCCATTACGAGCCGGTAATTGGCATCATGGGCAAAAGTGGTACAGGTAAATCCTCTCTTTGCAACGAACTTTTCCGGGGTGAGGTGTCCCCGGTGAGTGATGTGAACGCCTGTACTCGCGACGTACTGCGCTTCCGGTTGCGCAGCGGTCGTCACAGTCTGGTGATTGTCGATTTACCGGGGGTTGGTGAAAACGGGCGGCGGGATCAAGAATACCGTGCCCTGTACCGTCGAATCCTGCCGGAACTGGATCTGGTGTTGTGGGTCATTAAGGCCGATGATCGGGCACTAACCGTGGACGAGCAGTTCTGGCACGGTGTGATGCAACCTTACAGGCAAAAGGTACTGTTTGTGATTAACCAGGCCGACAAAATCGAACCCTGTCATGAATGGGATACCCTCACCAGCAAACCTTCAACACACCAACAGGGAAATCTTAAAGCGAAGCAGGCTGCGATTATGGCGATGTTTAAACCGCATCATCCGGTCTGTGCGGTGTCCGCCAGCACTGGATGGGGCATTGAGGATATGGTGGCAACCATGATGCGCTGTCTGCCTGACCGCGCCACCAGTCCGGTGGTGACACAACTGCACGGGAGACTCTGCACAGAGCCGGTAAAGTCGCAGGGCCGTGACAGTTTCGGTGACGCTGTGGGTTGTGTTTTCGATACGGCTGAGTCATCGTCATTCCTGCCTGCGCCACTGAAAACGGTGATTCGAACCGTGCGGGAAGCCGTGGTAACCGTTGCCCGTGCCGTCTGGGACTGGATTTTCTTCTGAAAAACCGCGTATAGCGGACACTTCCCGTCCTTCCTGTGCTCAATTAATGAGCGATTAATGCACCTTCAACGCGCAAAGGCGCATTACAGCTGTAATCCTCGCACTGAAAAAATACGCCTTCCCATGTCCATACCCTGTCCGACCCCTTCGTTACACTAATCACTTAATTTTCAGCCTGTTAACGGGATGGAGAAAATCTAATGTCCCAGACTGAGCGTCGCCATGAGCGGCTGGCGGTTCGGCTGTCCCTCATTATCAGCCGCCTTATTGCTGGCGAAACACTGGATATGGGCCTTCTTGCCGCAGAGTTTGGTGTATCGCTCCGTACCCTCCGCCGGGATTTTCGTGAGCGACTGATGTACCTGGACCTGGAATATCGCGACGGCACCTGTCGTCTGCTTTCAGGTAGCCATCAGCGCGAACTGGCTGTGCTGGCTTTTGCTCGTCAGTCAGGTGTGGAGGCCTTGTTTCCTGACATGGATAACCACATGGTCAGCTCACTGCTGAGTGGGCCCGGTGAGTCTCCGTGCCTCATATGGGCAGAATCGGAGTCATTGTCGCCGCCCAGGCCAGGCATATTTACACGCCTTGTCAGGGCTATATCAGAGCATCGTCGCGTGACGCTGCTGGCTGAAGATTGTCGTTGCTCAGGGCTTGCACCATACCGCCTCGTACTCTGCGGCGGGCATTGGTATCTGACTGGCGAGCATCATCATCGCGTGGCAGTGTTTCCGCTGAACGATATCCATGCGGTTACCTTGCACCCGGAACTGTTCGTGCCCGACCTTCAGATTCGTAACGTTCTCGCCGAACCGGAATTACTCAGAGCCCTTCCCCATTTTCACGTTTTTCACTCACTGCTCGCCAGAACCGGCGACGGTCTTTTACCTCATAAGGAATCATGATGAAGAAATTACTGATTACAACGGCACTGGCCGTCAGTCTCTGCGCAGGCGCTACCTTTCCGGCGTCTGCTGAAACTGTCGTGGGTACCGTCAAATTCTGGCAGTACATGCAGGCGGATGGCTGGAAATCAGCAGATGGCATGGACAACGACGCGCTGAACAATACGCTCTATCAGGCCAGTGTGATTGGCAATTATCCCTGGACCAGGCAATTCCTGCTGCGTCAGCGTGGTGGTGGTGCTTATTTTCTCGCCGACAATAAAACACATACCGTGCGCAAGCTGAATCTGAAACCTGCCAGCGGTTATTATTCCGACCTGACATCGGTCTATCAGGGTGAAGACCAGGGGAAAGGGTGTTACTTCACTATCATCGACACCCAGTATCAGTTGGAGCTGGTTAATGAACCTCACAGCAAGCAGGTGCTTGCTGCATTTCCGGAAAACTGTGTCAACAAACAGCAGCAGGCTGCCCTGGCGGCGAAGCGTTCTGCCTCAGAGCAGAAACTGCAGCAGTGGGTAGCTCAACAGAGTCTGGCAGAGTTGTGCCGGCGCACCGGCAATTGCTGAAGCCAAGGAACGGACGATTAATAAGGTATCTGCACCATGAAGAAATTGTATCGACCTGTTCTCACTGTTTTGATGGTTATCGGTGCCATGGGGGTTTCTGGCTGCGACCGCAAGGAAGATGCGGGTGTGAAAACGATAGCCAGTTTTAAGGACCTGACTCCGCCACCGTTCAGCAAGGTTGTCTCGCATAAATCCGATATTGCCCAGGAATGGGTAAAGAAGGATGCTTTCGGCACACCGCAATATACGGTGATGAAAACCAACCAGTCGCCGGAAGGCTGTGAGTCAGGCAATTATTACTACATTGCGGATATGCAGCAGAAAACGGTGCAGCCACTGATGGCAGCCCTGTGCCTTGCGGACAATATCACTCTGAGCTTCAGAATTGAAACCGACAGCTATACGGGTGAAAAATCGGTGGTGTATTCGCACGATGGCAAGGAAATGGGGAAACTCTATCTGCCGGAGAATCAGGAGAAAAATCCATGAAGAAGCTGAAAGGCGTTATCTCAGTTTTCGCTCTGAGCCTTTGTCTGCTTTCACCGGCTCAGGCCGAAGAACAGCGTTAAATCAGCATCCGCAACACAGACATGGTCTGGGTGCCGGGCAATGTCTGCGTGTGGCAGTTTCGCCTGGACAACGGCGGCAGTGGTGAGGGGTTTGGGTCTCTGACGCTCTCCCTACGTCTGAAAGACAAAGGGGGAAACACGCTGGTTAAGGGGAATATGGCGGTGGCTGCATTTGGTGAGAGCGATGCGACTCGCTCTCAGGAAGCCTCGCTGGAGAACGAATGCGTGGAAAACGTCAGCTCTGTCGAAATCATGAAGGCAACGGAAGAGCGTAATGGTTACCAGATTGACCTGCCACTGTCTGTTTTCGACCCGCAGTATTACCAACCGCTGCAAGTCACGGTTGTCGGAGGTAAGGCGTCTTAGCCAATTCTTTACCCGTTTGATTCAGCCCCTGTCGCTTATGCCACAGGGGCTTTTTGTTTTAAGGAGCCTGTATGCCTGAACTCACTGAACTACCAGAGGGACCGTTTTCGCGCCAGCAGGCAGAGGCGGTTGCGGCTCAATATTCCAACATTGCTATAGAGGACGACCAGGGTACGCATTTCCGTCTGGTTATCCGTCATGAGCGTTGCATGGTTTGGAGAGCCTGGAACTTTGAGCCGGATGCCGGTTACTGGCTGAACCGGTATATCACTCGTTATGGCATCCGCAAATTTCCTGCATAACCACCACCAGCACATCACCGATACAAACAAAGTCAGGGCACACCTCTTTCGGGAAGTGTGGCCTTTTGTCTTTTTACCCACTGCATAAGGAGTTACCCATGCGATTAGCCAGCCGCTTTGGCCGTATAAACCAGATACGCCGTGACCGGCCTCTGACCCACGAAGAGCTGATGAGTCATGTCCCCAGCGTGTTCGGGAGCGACAAACATGAATCTCGTTCAGACATGTACACCTACATCCCGACCATCACCATCCTTGAAAGCCTGCAGCGTGAAGGCTTTGAGCCGTTCTTTGCCTGCCAGACGAAGGTTCGGGACCAGAGCAAGCGGGAGTACACCAAACACATGCTTCGCCTGCGTCGTGCCGGTCAACTGTCAGGACATCAGGTGCCGGAAATCATTCTACTTAACAGCCATGACGGCTCATCAAGCTACCAGATGTTGCCGGGGCTATTTCGAGGCGTCTGTACCAATGGTCTGGTCTGCGGCCAGTCATTCGGAGAAGTGCGGGTACCGCATAAAGGCAATGTCGTCGAGAAGGTGATTGAAGGGGCTTACGAAGTGCTCGGGGTCTTTGACCGGGTGGAGGAGAAGCGCGATGCGATGCAGTCACTGGCGCTGCCAGCCCCGGCCCGTCACGCGCTGGCGAATGCCGCGCTGAAATATCGCTTTGGCGAAGACCACCAGCCGGTCACGGTATCGCAGCTGCTGACTCCGCGTCGTCGGGAGGACTACGGCGATGACCTGTGGACTGTCTACCAGCGCGTGCAGGAGAACCTGATGAAAGGAGGTCTGTCAGGGCGAACCGCACAGGGGAAAAGCAGCCGCACCCGTGCCGTTACCGGCATTGACGGCGATGTGAAGCTCAATCGCGCCCTGTGGGTTATGGCAGAAAACATGCTCGAATTTTTCGGGCGTTAAACAACAGTTCCGGTATAAGGAGATAGTTTAATGAATACAAAAAATCATCAGTTCGAGGAGCATACCGTAATTACTGCCTCAGCGGTCCCTGACGAGTTACGCATTGGCTTCTGGCCACAGCACTTTGGCACCATCCCGCAATGGATAACGCTTGAGCCCCAAATCTTTGCCTGGATGGATCGGCTGTATTCCGATTACCAAGGTGGTATCTGGCGCTTTTCGACACTCAGCAACCGCGGCGCTTTTATGGCTCCCGAGTCAGATCACGATGAGAAGTGGACATTGTTCAACAGCATGAACGGCAATGGCGCAGAGCTTACCAGTGAAGCTGCAGGGATGGTCGCCTGTCTGATGACTTACAATCACCACGCCTGTCGCACCGAGTGTGACGCGATGACTGAGCACTATTATCGCTTACGCGACTACGTGCTGAACCATCCAGAGTGCAGCGCCATTATGCATCTCATCGACTGAGGGATACCGAACATGAATACCGCATTATCCCCGCTGTCATCTCAGCCTGAACTCTTTCCACTGGCGATTATGACCCAGCATGGTTGTTTGCTCCCCGCGACCTCCGGATTAACCCCCTATGCCCAACGCACCATTCGCCGGGCTATCAATCTGCTGGATAAATATCTGCGCCACCCCGGTATATCCTTTACCTCCAGTACTGCTGCCCGTGACTGGCTTCGGTTACATCTGGCAGGACAAGAACGGGAAGTGTTTATGGTGCTCTATCTCGATAACCAGCATCGTTTACTGGAGAGTGAAACGCTATTTGCCGGTTCGATTAACCATGTGCAAGTCCATCCCCGTGAGGTAGTGAAATCAGCGCTTCGCTTCAATGCTGCAGCTGTCGTACTGGCGCATAACCATCCATCCGGTGACCCGGAGCCCAGCCAATGCGACCGCAACATTACGGGCAGGCTTAAAGAAGCGCTGGCACTGGTTGATGTGAACACGCTCGATCATCTGGTCATCGGTTCAGAGGGCATTGTGTCGTTCGCAGAGCGAGGCTGGATATGAAAATCATCAGCAAACGCCAGGCAATGACCCTGTACCGGCAACATCCTGGATCCCGACTGTTTCGCTTCAGTACGGGCAAATATAAATGGTCAGGTAGTATCTGCCATTATGCTGGCCGCGAGGTGGAGGACATACGCGGCGTTCTGGCCGTGTTTGCTGAACGTTGTCAGGACCGCAATGGCCCCTATGTCATTCTTCGAAGCGTTACTCTCAATTAATCCTTCACTTTAATCAGGAATAATAATGAACATTCACTCAGAATCCGGTGCCATACCGGAGAATTCCCCCTGCCAGCAGTGGGGGCTAAAGAGTACGATCACACCCTGTTTTGGAGCTCGGCTGGTGCAAGAAGGCGACCGCCTGCATTTTCTCGCTGACCGCGCCGGGTTTAACGGTGCTTTCAGTGACGAGCATGCGTTGCGCCTCGACCAGGCCTTTCCGTTAATACTCAAGCAGCTGGAGCTGATGCTCACCAGCGGAGAGCTCAACCCTAGGCACCCGCACAGCGTCACGCTTTATCACAACGGACTCACCTGCGAAGCCGACACACTCGGCTCCTGTGGCTATGTCTTCATTGCTATCTATCCTGAGCATACTGAGCCGCAGTAACTCACCGCTTATCCCCTTAACTTCATAGAGTAAACCTCATGCAAACCATATCATCACACCCGACACGGGCGGCTCAGCCCTGCCTGTCACCCGTTGAAATCTGGCAGTTGCTGCTGACTCATCTGTTATCGCAGCACTATGGCCTGACGCTGAATGACACACCGTTCAGTGATGAAGCCACCATCCAGGAACATATTGATGCAGGAATATCGCTTAGCGATGCGGTAAACTTTCTTGTCGAAAAATATGAACTGGTAAGAATTGACTGCGATGGTTGCTCTGTCATGGAGAAGTCACCGTTTATCACCAGTATCGATATTCTACGTGCCCGGAAAGCCTCCGGTCTGATGAAACGCAACAGTCACAAAACTGTTACCAGGGTAACGGCAGGTCAACATCAGGAGCTATAAGCTATGGGAAGTCAATTAATGTTGATATCGACAACATTGATACAATGCTGTCCAATGTAGGGAAAGCTAACAGTAACCAGATGATGAGGAGTTCGCGAAGGCTAAAGCCAGCTTCTCATCTTTATCTGTATCATCTACTCATAGGGGGATTTTGTTCAGTTGGCTTTGCCCTGATTCGAGTCCCGAATCCAATGAATTAATGTGTTGGTATCTGCGTTGGTACACATAAAATTAGTTTGTTTTTATTGGTTTTAATTCAAGGAGTTAATTTTAATGTGCGAGTCCGGCCTTCGCACTTACCCTCTAAACACCTCCTTTCTGTGCCACTCCACAAACCCTTCTTTTGGATAATTCTCGCGTATCATCGGTAGAGCAATCTCCTTCCCGTCGAAATCCCAGAACAGTCTGCCCACCATGCCGCTGCCATTTACTGCGGGCGACACTTGAACTCGCATACTCTCATCCAGCCCAATCGAACCTTTATCAAAGGCTTTATGGTGGATTGCGCACAGCGCAAGGCCGTTTGAAATCTCGCATGGGCCGCCGTGCTGTTTCCATTTGATATGGGCGGCTTCCAGGGCGACAGAGGTGCTGTCGTGGCGCATATTGAAGCCACAAATGGCGCATTCATAGTTATAGGCACGTAGAACCTGCTGGCGGAACAACGGGTCCCGCTGTTTGCGGATTTGCAGGATATCAAATCCCAGCTCATCCGCGATCTCTTCCTGAATGCTTTCGGTGAAGTGCGCCTCGAGGATCTGCTGGGCCAGGGCGTTAATGAGATTCTTGCTTCTTTTCAGCAGGGCAAAATGTTGTTCATCAAATCCTCCGGCAACGTTATATGTCACCAGTTCTCCGGCTGGGGGCTGTTTGCTGCTGCCGGATGTTGAACAATGCTCGGCGTTTTGTAGCTCCCAGAACCCATCTCCCTGTAAGCGCCAGAAGGGCATATCGGGGCGGTACTGCGCGCGCTGTGGCCCAAATCGCTCCAGCAGGCTATGCAACGGGTCGCGAACTTCCGTACCGTAGTTAAACAGGCGACCGTGACCCTGCTGATAACCCGCCAGCACATGAAGCAGCAGCAGGGGCTTGTGCGGCGCGCGCTGCTCGCCTTTACGCCAGATGGTGATGTCGGCAATTGCCTGTTGCAGGGGGTTACTGGAAGTCATTGATTTCATTATCAGGTAAATAATTGCGATGATGCTCGCAAAATATCACCTGATCAAGAGGAGTGAGGCCGATACACTATCGATGTCACTTTATCGCTTGCCGTTATTTCAGAAAGCCTTTAGTTAAAGGAACCTGCCCCATGAATGAATTACCTGACACGCTGCCGCGCGAGTACATCATCAAGGCCATTCACGCCTATGACTCGGGCTTCTCGCATCGTTTCAAAGAGGCACGACTTTATGAGCTGGAATTTCAGGGGCGACGCTATCCATCAAAAGCTATTGCCGGAATTGCGGCGACGCTTTTGACGGGCAAAGCGTTTACCCCTCAGGATTTCTCCGGCGATATCAGTTCGAAATGCGTTAGATTATTGACTGAGCAAGGTTTTCATATTGTTCAGGATAAAAATCGTGCTGCGGTGGTGAGCGACACGATCTTCCCTGAAGAACTCGAGGCGCAAACTGAATATATCGAGGGGGCAGCGACTCAGGTGACCGTGAATCGCTATGAGCGCGACCGCAACGCCCGACAGGCAGCGCTTCACCACCACGGCTATCAGTGCAAAGTGTGTGGCATGGATATGTCAAAGGTCTACGGTAAGATTGCTGAAGGGTTTATCCATGTACATCACCTGGTACCCTTATCGGTAATAAAAGAAGACTACCGCCTTGATCCCATCAATGACCTGACCCCTGTGTGTCCAAATTGTCATGCTATGCTGCACCGGCGCATGCCGCCGTATACCCCAGAAGAACTGAAAAATATGCTGTGCTAAACGCTCAAAAAGGCGCCCACAGGCGCCTCAATGACAATTCACACTCTCACCCCTTCAACCCTTTCCCCGCAATCACCCCGATAAACTCCAGCACCTGCTTTTGCTTGCGCGCGGAGAGCTTTTCCACGGCGCGCAGGGATTGCATCAGTTCTGACTCTTCGGGTTCAGCGGCGCGGGCGGTGAGTACGATGCAGCCATGCATTACGCGTACATCAACGCGGGTGCCGGTGTCGAATCCGGCGGCTTTCAGCCACTGGCCCTTCATCAAGATGGATGGAAACTGGACGTACTTCACCGGCAGACGGCTGTAATCAGGATAGCGGCTCGCATAACCCACCTTCAGGCGACGGTTATCTACGGTGTGCACTTCTGGATCAAATGAAACTGCAATACAATGCGTATCAGTCATGGCGACTATTCTCACTTAATAGTTACTGTGATTAGCGATGCGCAGGTGTTGGCGCACCTTCTCATCGCGCTAATAAAACCCCTGTAAATTCCCCCAGTAATCTTGCGAAAGTCCAGATGTAAATAAGATGAAATAAGCGCGAATAGCACGCTTTCGGAATAAATAGAAAACCCCCTCATCCCAATAAATCCGGTATTATTCACCGGATAAATTCATTGCCTTTTGCACGCCTGAATATCCCCTCGTTCCAGAAAACAGTGCCTGTCGGCATCTGGATAAAAATGTGATCTAACTCACTGAAGCAAATAGTAAACTCTGAAACAAGACTGTTTTGTACACTTTGCTTTACACTTTTAGTGATGTGAATCACAAATATAAACCCGCGAAGTGATCTGACTCTCACAAAATGGGGTGTACTCATTGAGCAATACATTATGAGCACAGCCTGGAAAGTTAAGTTTTCAGTATTTCCCCCCTCTGTGGGCGCACTACCGCAAACGGCAAATCAACCCGCAAAAAAAACTCGTTGAATATGAACGGGTAAAAAAATGACGTGTGATTTGCATCACTCACATTTACAGCTTTTTAAATTATTGCCAGTGATTAATGTTGACCGGGCTATTTCCATAATCAATTAAATCTTGCATAGTGCCTCCACATTATTTCTCCCCCTGGATCAGGAGGCGAATAGTTATATTTCATCAGACTTTATTGATGAACTCGATATGCTTTACTTCACATTAATACGTACATGACCACTGTTACTGGAGAAACAAAATGAATTATCCGGCAGAACCCTTCCGTATTAAAAGCGTTGAAACTGTATCTATGATCCCGCGTGACGAACGCCTTAAGAAAATGCAGGAAGCGGGTTACAATACTTTCCTGTTAAATTCAAAAGATATTTATATTGACCTGCTGACCGACAGTGGCACTAACGCAATGAGCGATAAGCAGTGGGCCGGAATGATGATGGGTGATGAAGCGTACGCGGGCAGCGAAAACTTCTATCATCTGGAAAGAACCGTGCAGGAACTGTTCGGTTTTAAACATATTGTTCCGACTCACCAGGGACGCGGCGCAGAAAACCTGTTATCGCAGCTGGCAATTAAACCGGGGCAATATGTTGCCGGGAATATGTATTTCACCACTACCCGTTATCACCAGGAAAAAAATGGTGCGGTATTTGTCGATATCGTTCGTGACGAAGCGCACGATGCCGGTCTGAATATTGCGTTTAAAGGTGATATTGATCTTAAAAAATTACAAAAGCTGATTGACGAAAAAGGTGCCGAGAATATTGCCTATATCTGCCTGGCGGTGACGGTTAACCTCGCGGGCGGACAGCCGGTCTCGATGGCAAACATGCGTGCGGTACGTGAACTGACAGAAGCACACGGCATTAAAGTGTTCTACGACGCCACCCGCTGCGTAGAAAACGCCTACTTTATCAAAGAGCAAGAGCAGGGCTTTGAGAACAAGAGCATCGCCGAGATCGTGCATGAGATGTTCAGCTACGCCGACGGTTGTACCATGAGTGGTAAAAAAGACTGTCTGGTGAACATCGGCGGCTTCCTGTGCATGAATGATGACGAAATGTTCTCTTCTGCCAAAGAGTTAGTCGTGGTCTACGAAGGGATGCCATCCTACGGCGGCCTGGCCGGACGCGACATGGAAGCTATGGCGATTGGCCTGCGCGAAGCCATGCAGTATGAGTACATTGAGCACCGCGTGAAGCAGGTTCGCTACCTGGGTGACAAGCTGAAAGCCGCTGGCGTACCGATTGTTGAACCGGTGGGTGGTCACGCGGTATTCCTCGATGCGCGTCGCTTCTGCGAGCATCTGACGCAGGACGAGTTCCCGGCGCAAAGCCTGGCCGCCAGCATCTATGTGGAAACGGGCGTACGTAGTATGGAACGCGGAATTATCTCTGCGGGCCGTAATAACGTGACCGGTGAACACCACAGACCGAAACTGGAAACCGTGCGTCTGACTATTCCGCGCCGCGTTTATACCTACGCGCATATGGATGTCGTGGCTGACGGTATTATTAAACTTTACCAGCACAAAGAAGATATTCGCGGGCTGAAGTTTATTTATGAGCCGAAGCAGTTGCGTTTCTTTACTGCACGCTTTGACTATATCTAAATAATAATTATGGCCCCATCTCATGATGGGGCTTTTTTGTCTTTCTTTTCCATGAACAGGAAGCCTTTGCGGTGCCCGTTACCGTGACATAACTAAAAAAAGTAAACCCTGACTCCGACATTTTTATTATCCGCATGATGTACAAATGACAGCTGTAATTATAACGAATAGTCTACAGGAACATTTATCATGGATATTAATGCCATTGAGCGACAGAGTAGTACCCCCGGACTGATTAGCGGAACCATGTTGGTTATCGCGACCGTAGTGGGTGGCGGGATGTTTTCCCTGCCGATAGCGATGGCCGGCGTATGGTTTCCCGGTGCGTCAGTTATTCTTCTCTTTATCGCCATCATGATGTTATTAACCGGTCTGATGCTGGTCGAAGTAAACCTGCATTATGGCGCTGGTGCCAGTTTTAATACCTTTACCCAGGATTTATTAGGCCGTAAGTGGAATATCGTGGTCGGTATCGCTTTCGGCTTTGTGCTGTATATTCTGACCTATGCCTATATCTCCGGTTCGTCGGCGGTGATGGCGCAAACCGTGTTCAAATACAGCGGCGTGCGCTTTCCGGCGAATATCTCGGTGGTGATTGTCAGTATGCTGGTCGGGGCGATTGCCTGGTACAGCTCCCTGCTGGTTGGACGTATTACTACCGTGTTGATTATCGGTAAGTTTATCGCGTTCTTTGCCACCTTCTCCGGGCTGGTTGGCCATATTGAAGTGGCAAAGTTGGTCGATAGCGTGGCGGTGGCGCTGCCCGATTCGCAGTACCTGCCGTATATCCTGATGACGTTGCCGTTCTGCATTATTTCGTTTGGTTTTCACGGTAACGTGCCGAGCCTGGTTAAGCTGTATGGCACGAGCGGGGTCCCGAATATTACGCGTTCGATTATCATCGGCACACTGTTTGCCCTGCTGCTGTATATCTTCTGGCTGGGCGTGACGATGGGCAACATTAGTCGTTCCTCGTTCCCGCCAATTATTGCCAAAGGCGGCAATATCGACGTGTTTGTCGAGGCTATTAGCGGGCTGTTCACCAGCCGTTATATGGATCTGATCCTCACCTTCTTCGGCAACTTCGCGGTAGCCAGTTCACTGCTGGCGGCGACGCTTGGCCTGTTCGATTATATCGCCGATCTGTTTCACTTCCCGGATGACGGCATGGGCCGCCTGAAAACCGCGCTGGTGACCTACTTCCCGCCAGCCGCCGTGTGCTTCTTCTTCCCGAACGGTTTTGTTCACGCGATTGGTTACGCCGGTCTGGCCTTTACCATCTGGAGCGTGATCCTGCCGCCGTTCCTGGTGAAAGCGGCACGGAAACGTTTTCCGACCGCCAGCTATACCGCGCCGTGTAATAACACCGTGCTCAACCTGGTGATTGTCTGTGGGGCGGTTGTTTATCTGACGGTTGTTCTGGACGTATTTGGTCTGCTGCCAACGTTTCGTTAGACGGAGTTAAAATGAAAAACGTGTTGTCTGTTCAGTCGTCAGTCGTTTATGGCTATGCCGGAAATAAAGCCGCCGTGTTGCCGATGCAGCTTTCGGGGATCGATGTCTGGCCGTTTTACACCGTACAGTTTTCCAACCACACCCAGTACGGGATGTGGCAGGGCATGGCGATGCCGCACGGTGAGTTGAGCGCCATCATCAGCGGGCTGGATGACCTGCAAAAGCTGACGCAATGCGATGCCGTATTGTCCGGGTATCTTGGAGATAAACGCCATTGTGAAGAGGTGAAACACGCGGTCACCACCATTCGTCAGCGTAATCCGCAGGCGCTCTATTTTTGCGATCCGGTAATGGGCGACCCGCAAAAAGGCTGTATTGTCGCGCAGGGCGTGGAGTCCTTTTTTGTCGATGACGCCATTCAACTGGCCGACATAATGGGACCGAATCTCTATGAGCTGGGCGTGCTGACGGGCAGACAACTGCGTAGTTTTGACGAGGTAGTGGAAGCGGCGCGGCAACTGGTGTCGTGGGGCGTAAAGAAGGTGCTGGTCAAGCATCTCGGCGACTGCTCGCGTGACAAACAGGCGTTTGAAATGCTGCTGGTGACGGCGGAACAGACGTTACACATCGCCAGGCCGCTGTATAGCTTTGCCAAAATGCCGGTGGGCGTAGGGGATTTGATTTGCAGCGTGATGCTGGCCTCACTGCTCAATGGTTATGAGGACAAGCTGGCGCTGGAGCGGACCACCAGTGTTGTTGACGCGGTGATGCGACTAACGAAAGAGCGCGACTCGTATGAACTGCGGCTGATAGACGCGCGTCACCAGATAATGGAGCCGCAGATTCGCTATCAGGCAACGGTACTGTAGCGCCGCAAGGAGGCTGTATGTTTCTGACATTGCTGCGGCTTCAACATCCGCTGGTCTACCGTTTTGCGTGGCTGCGTATTTGGGTGGTGATGTTAAGAGCGTGCGGACTGCGTAAGAGAAAGGGGTGAGCATTTGCTGCTGTCGCTGCCGGATGCGGCTCGCGCCTTATCCGGCCTACAAATGAGCGTGAAACGCAGGCCTACAAATGAGTGTGAAACGTAGGCCTGATAAGCGAAGCGCCATCAGGCATAAGTGCCTGGTATTACACGCGGAAGTAGCGTGGTGGGATCAACGCGGAAAAGGCGTCGAACTTCTTCACCATCTTTTTCCAGAACAACATAACAACAATCCTCGATTTGAAACATCGGCGCTATTTTAGTCAGCGCCGACAAATCGTAAAGTCTGTCACCCCGTTCCGTTCCCGGGGCGGTGTAAACCTTTTTGGTCACCGCGTCGTCAAATACGGTTGCCGCGAATTTGACGGGGTTGACAAGGGTTTACGCCATAAACCAGTAATAAAACAGACCGACTTTCAGGCCGAGGATCACAATGTAGGCGCAGCAGTATTTCATGGTGCCAGACATTATCTGGTTGGCCTGGCCGTCCATTTTTGTGGCCGAAACCGCAATAGCGATGCTCTGCGGCGAAATCATTTTTCCGCCCGTTGCGCCAGAGGTGTTGGCCGCCGCCAGCCAGTTGGGATCGATATGCAGTTTACTGGCGGCAATGGTTTGCAGCTTGCCGAACAGAATGTTCGAGTTGGTATCGCTGCCGGTAACGAACGTGCCCAGCGCGCCAATCACCGGGGCGAGGAAGACGTATGAGCTGCCGGTCAAATCAACAATCGACTGGGCCAGCGTGGAGATAATCCCGCTGAGATCCATCACCGTGGCCAGCGCGACGATCGCCATAATCGCAACAATGGAATTTTTAAGCTGGAAAATGGTTTTGATAAACACTTCCAGCATTCCGCGCGCGGACGCTCCCTGAATGAAACCGCCGATAATGGTCGCAAAGATTATCAGCATCCCCGGCGTGGTCACCCATTCAACTTTCAGCGCCATCGTTTTGCCGTCAGCCAACGTGAAATGCAGCACCGAGGCCAGTTGAGACGCTGCGCCTTTTATTGTCGGGAACAGTGGCGAACACAGCAGGATAAACACAAAAATAAACAGATAGATAGAGCCAACGCGGAACAACACTTTTGCCGAACGCGGCGTGGTTTCGCGGGTATGGCTGACCTCAATGCGCCACTCGGGATCGGTTTTCCCTTTGCGCAGGCGGCTGACCATCGCCACGGCAAGCAGGCTGACCAGGCTCCCGGCAAAGGCAGGTAATTCCGCGCCAAGATGGATAGCGACAAAATACTGTGGAACCAGCGTGGTGATACCGCAAATCAGCGTGATCAGAAATACGCCGCGAATGGCTTTCAGGCCGCCGCCAATAATGCAGACAATCACAAACGGCAGCAGAATATTAAACAGCGCGAGCTGCAGAATAATAGTTCCGCCTAAGGTATAAACCGGCAGGTTAACCTGTTCCGCCAGAATAGAAACCGGGATCCCGACCGCGCCGAATGCAGTGGGAACGGTATTTGCCACCAGAGAGGCAATCGCCGCCTTCAGCGGGTTGAATCCCAGCGCAATAAGAATGCCGATCGGAATGGCGACCGCCGTACCATAACCCGCCGCGGCTTCAAGAAATCCACCAAAGCACCATGAAATCAGCAGCACCTGAATACGCTTATCTTCGCTAATGCTGGCGAGAATATCGCGCAGAATATCCAGCGCTTTGGTCGCCTGCATGACGTTATAACTGAAGATAGCGCCGAGGATCACAATCACAATCGGCCATAACCCCTTCAGTGCGCCATAGCCTATCGCGACTTTCAGATTCTGTACGGGCATCTCCCAGAATATGGCCGACAGCGCGGCGGTGAATACTAAAGAGATCAGCACGGAATAATGGATGGGCATTTTCAATTTCAATATTAAAAATACCATCAGTAGTAACGGAGAGAGTGCCAGGGCAAACATAAAATATTCGTTCATTGCTATTCCCGATTGGTTCATTAAACCTGATTTATATTTATGGCGGGGAGGCTACATTGCTGTTGTAATAAAGTATGTAAACTGAATCGCTTCAGTGAATAAAGTAATTATGATTTGTAGTTTTGTAACTATTGTAATCTTTTAATTAAAATTTAATGCCGGGTAAATATACTTAAATGCCGGTTAAATACCTATAAGTAGTTATTTCATAACCTTTTTAATAATGGTAGTGACAACAGTGGTAATCACCTGAAACTGTTTTCTAAGGTGTTAATAACGCTGTGGTTTGCAATATAAAAATGTGAGCGAGGCCGAAATAAATAAACCAGGGTATTGCATGTGTGAGTCGATTAGGGGATTATTTGGTTTTGTCATACAAATGAAAATACAGACATTTGCGACTGTCCTGATATAAGAAGAGGAGAGTCGTCATCAAAGGAAAACGATCAGAGCATCACCATGAACCCAGGCGTTGGTAGAACCAAAAAACAGAAAACTGGGCGTGAATTACGGCTGAACCTTTGCTTGATATAGCGATATCAAGCGCAACAAACAGAAATGAAGCAATGGAGTAGTTATTGTGAATGTAAATTTCTTTGTTACCTGCATTGGTGACGCACTGAAATCACGGATGGCACGAGACTCCGTTTTGCTGCTGGAAAAACTGGGTTGTCGCGTGAATTTCCCTGAGAAGCAAGGGTGTTGCGGTCAGCCGGCTATCAACAGCGGTTACATCAAAGAGGCGATCCCCGGGATGAAAAACCTGATCGCCGCGCTGGAAGACAACGACTACCCGATTATCTCTCCGGCGGGCTCCTGTACCTACGCAGTAAAAAGCTACCCGACGTATCTTGCCGATGAACCGGAATGGGCGCTGCGTGCTGAGAACGTTGCCGCCCGTATGCAGGATCTCACCTCCTTTATCGTCAACAAACTTGGCGTGGTGGACGTGGGCGCCAGCCTGCAGGGCCGCGCCGTGTATCACCCCTCCTGTAGCCTGACCCGCAAGCTGGGGGTGAAGGAAGAGCCGCTCACGCTGCTGAAAAACGTGCGCGGGCTGGAGCTGCTGACATTTGCCGATCAGGACACCTGTTGCGGCTTTGGCGGGACGTTCTCGGTCAAGATGGCCGAGATATCCGGCGAGATGGTGAAAGAGAAAGTCTTACATCTGATGGATGCGAAGCCGGAATATTTGATTGGCGCGGACGTTAGCTGCCTGCTGAATATTGGCGGTCGACTGCAACGAGAAGGCCAGCCGGTCAAAGTGATGCATATTGCTGAAGTGCTGATGAGCCGCTGAGGAGAAAGAGATGTCGATAAAAACCAGCGATGTAGAATTTAAACTGCGCATCCGTCAGCAGATAGAAGATCCGATCATGCGTAAAGCCGTGGCCAATGCGCAGGAGCGTATCGGCGCGAATCGACAAAAAATGGTCGATGAGTTAGGCCACTGGGAAGACTGGCGCGATCGTGCCTGCCAGATCCGCGATCACGTTCTGAGCAACCTCGACGCTTACCTGTATCAACTCTCCGAGAAAGTGACGGAAAACGGCGGGCACGTCTATTTCGCCAAAACCAAAGAAGACGCCACCCGCTATATTCTGCAGGTTGCGCAGAGTAAAAATGCGAAGAAGGTGGTGAAGTCCAAGTCGATGGTGACCGAAGAGATCGGCGTCAACCATGTGCTGCAGGATGCCGGAATTCAGGTGATCGAAACCGATCTCGGCGAGTACATCCTGCAACTGGATCAGGATCCGCCTTCGCACGTCGTGGTCCCGGCTATTCATAAAGATCGCTACCAGATCCGCCGGGTGCTGAACGAACGTCTGGGCTACGACGGCCCGGAAACGCCGGAAGCCATGACCTTATTCATTCGCCAGAAAATCCGTGAGGATTTCCTCAGTGCCGAAATCGGCATTACCGGCTGTAACTTTGCCGTGGCGGAAACCGGCTCGGTGTGCCTGGTGACCAACGAAGGCAACGCGCGCATGTGCACCACGCTGCCGAAAACGCACATTGCGGTGATGGGCATGGAGCGTATCGCACCGACTTTTGCCGAGGTGGATGTGCTGATCACCATGCTGGCGCGCAGCGCCGTGGGCGCACGTTTGACGGGCTACAACACCTGGCTGACCGGCCCGCGTGAGGCGGATAACGTTGACGGACCGGAAGAGTTCCATCTGGTGATTGTCGATAACGGTCGCTCGCAGGTGCTGGACTCAGAGTTTCGCGATGTGCTGCGCTGCATTCGCTGCGGAGCCTGTATGAACACCTGTCCGGCGTACCGCCACATCGGCGGACACGGCTATGGCTCTATCTATCCCGGCCCTATCGGCGCGGTGATTTCTCCGCTACTCGGCGGCTATAAAGATTTTAAAGACCTGCCGTACGCCTGTTCTTTATGCACGGCCTGTGACAGCGTCTGCCCGGTGCGTATTCCGCTATCAAAACTGATCCTGCGTCATCGCCGGGTGATGGCCGAGGAGGGCATTACGCCGAAAGCCGAGCGGCGGGCGATCAAAATGTTCGCCTATGCCAATAGCCATCCGGGGCTGTGGAAAGTCGGGATGATGGCGGGCGCGCATGCGGCGAGCTGGTTTATCAATGGCGGCAAAACGCCGCTCAAGGTTGGCGCGATTGGTGACTGGATGGAGGCGCGCGATCTACCTGATGCTGACGGCGAGAGCTTCCGCAGCTGGTTTAAGAAACATCAGGCGCAGGAGAAAAAGAATGGATAACCGTACCGCGTTTTTAAACACCATCGCCCAGGCGCTGGGTCGCCCGCTGCGTTTCGAGCCGCAAGCGGATGCCGCACCGGTTAACAACTTTGCCAACGAGCGCCTGACCGAGCTTAGCCCCGAGCAGCGCTGCTCTGCGTTTATCCAGTTTGCCAGCGAAGTGATGCTGGCCCGCTGCGAACTGACCCGCGAGGACCAGGCCGCAGACGCGGCGCTGCGCCTGTGCGAAGAATTGGGTCAGCAGCCGGTGGTGCTGAGCGGCGACAGCCGGCTGGTGGAGCTGGGCATCACCGAACGCTTGCAGCAGGAATGCAACGCCGTGGTCTGGGATCCGGCGCGAGGTAGCGAAAATATTACCCAGGCCGAGCAGGCGAAAGTCGGCGTAGTGTTTGCCGAATATGGCCTGACCGAGTCCGGCGGCGTGGTGCTGTTTTCCGCACCGGAGCGCGGGCGCTCCCTCAGCCTGTTGCCGGAGTCCTCGATTTTCGTGCTGCGTAAAAGCACCATCCTGCCGCGCGTGGCGCAGTTGGCAGAAAAACTGCATCAGATGGCGCAGGCCGGTGAGCGTATGCCATCGTGTATTAACATCATCAGTGGACCCAGCTCGACGGCGGATATTGAGCTTATCAAGGTGGTTGGGGTGCATGGCCCGGTGAAGGCGGTGTATCTGATTATTGAGGATTGTTGAGGCAGGATGGAAAACCGCTCTGGCGCTATAAGCCAGAGCGGTATCGATGTTATGCAATCATGCTGATGATCAACACGATTATCAACCCAACCACGGAGTTCACCAGCTCCAGCAGACCCCAGGTTTTCAACGTATCCTTCACCGACAGGTCAAAGTAGCCTTTGAACAGCCAGAACGAGGCATCGTTGATATGGGTCAGGGTGTTGGAGCCTGCCGCTGTCGCCAGCACCAGTAACGCCGGGTCGACGCCGACCAGTTGACCGGTAGCCGGGTCGAGTATGGCGGCGCTGATAATCCCCGCCGCCGTCATGGCGGAGACCACGCCCTGACCGGTTGCCAGACGAATAAGCACGGTTATCAACCACGCCATGATGTACGGAGAGATATTGCCGTGCGACATCAGCATGCCGATGGTATCGCCAATACCGGTATCGATAATGGTCTGCTTCAGAACGCCGCCCGCGCCGATGATCAGGATCACCATGGCGATGCTTTTCACCGCGTTTTCAAAGGCGTTCATCACCCACTGCATGTCGTGACCACGCGCGGTACCAAACAGCACGAAGGCGACAACCATGGCAATGAACATTGCGATTGGGGAAGAGCCTAAGAAGTTGACCACTTCCCACGCCTGCGTCCCTTTCACCAGCCAGATGTTGGCGATGGTGGTGGAGATCATGATGATCGCTGGGATCAGCGGCACCAGAATAGACACACCGAATGACGGCAGATTGTTCTGGTCAACCGGTACGTCGGCCTTCATGAATGACGGCGTTGGACGATCGAGGTTGCCGAGGAATTTCGGCAGGATAAGCCCGGCGCAGATCACGCTCGGAATGGTCACCAGAATGCCATAGATGTAGACCATGCCCATGTCAGCGCCGTAGGCGTTAACCAGCGCGACCGGACCCGGCTGTGGCGGGAACAGCGAGTGGGCGGTGGTAGCGGCGGCAACGGCCGGAATGGCCAGCTTGAGGAACGGGATCTTCGCTTCCGCGGCAATGACGATCACCAGCGGCGCCAGCATAATAAATGCCACTTCATAGAACATCGCCAGGCCAAAGATCAGACCAATAATGATCACTGACAGCTGCACATAGCGCAGGCCGAGTCGCGCCAGTAGCGTATGAGCAATCTGATGCGCCGCGCCGGAATCAACCATCAGCTTACCGATGACCGCCCCGAATACTACGATAATCGCCAGTTCACCCAGCGTGCTGCCAAAGCCGGATTTCATGGTGTGCAGCAGTTCCATTAAATCCATCCCCGCCAGCATGCCGACCGAGAGCGCCGCCAGCAGCAGGGCGACCATTGAGTTTATTTTGAATCTTAGATTGAGCACCAGCATCAGACCGATGCCGAATACGACCCACAGAATATTGAGAGCGTGCATATAACGTCTACCTTAATTTGGTTGAACTATTATGATTTTGGTTGAGATGTTACATATATTGGTTAACCATTGATGCGATGAATGTCACATTGCGTTACATGTTTACATTGAAACGGGTCTGGCTGACCGTAATCTGGCGATCTAATCAGCAGATATCGTGATTTGGTTAACCAATTTCTCACTTCAGGTTGACATGTAATACCAAAAGGAGGAATTTATGTGCCATATCGTCGAGTCCATAACGTAAACGAGGAATAAAACATGGAACAGACATGGCGCTGGTATGGTCCTAACGATCCGGTCACCTTAGCGGATGTACGTCAGGCGGGTGCAACTGGCGTTGTCACCGCCTTGCACCATATCCCGAACGGGGAAGTGTGGACGGTTGATGAGATCCTCAAACGCAAAGCGATTATTGAGCAGGCGGGCCTGGTCTGGTCGGTCGTTGAAAGCGTGCCGATCCACGAAGACATTAAAACCCGTTCCGGCAACTATCAGCAGTGGATCGCCAACTACCAGCAAAGCCTGCGTAACCTGGCCCAGTGCGGCATTCATACCGTGTGCTACAACTTTATGCCGGTTCTCGACTGGACCCGTACCGACCTGGAATACGTCCTGCCGGACGGCTCCAAAGCGCTGCGTTTCGATCAAATTGAATTTGCCGCCTTTGAGCTGCATATCCTCAAACGCCCGGGTGCGGAAGCGGACTACACCGCCGAAGAGATCGCGCAGGCGAATGAACGTTTCGCCACCATGAGCGATGAAGACAAAACGCGTCTGACCCGTAATATCATCGCCGGGCTGCCTGGCGCGGAAGAGGGCTACACGCTCGACCAGTTCCGCCAGCATCTGGCTCGTTATAAAGATATCGATAAAGCCGCGCTGCGCGAGAATTTTGCCGTCTTCCTGAAGGCGATTATTCCGGTGGCGGAAGAAGCAGGCGTACGTATGGCGGTACACCCGGACGATCCGCCGCGCCCGATCCTCGGCCTGCCGCGCATTGTTTCCACCGTGGAAGATATGCAGTGGATGGTCGATACGGTCAACAGCATGGCGAACGGTTTCACCATGTGTACCGGTTCCTATGGCGTGCGGGCGGACAACGACCTGGTCGACATGATCAAACAGTTTGGCCCACGCATTTACTTCACCCATCTGCGCTCCACGCTGCGTGAAGATAACCCGAAAACTTTCCATGAAGCGGCGCATCTTAACGGCGACGTCGACATGTACGAAGTGGTGAAAGCGATCGTTGAGGAAGAGCAGCGCCGTAAAGCCGAGGGCAAAGAGGACCTGATCCCTATGCGTCCGGACCACGGTCACCAGATGCTTGACGATCTGAAAAAGAAAACCAACCCAGGCTACTCCGCGATTGGTCGCCTGAAAGGGCTGGCGGAAGTGCGCGGCGTTGAGATGGCTATCCAGCGCGCTTTCTTTAGCCGCTAAAGCGAGTTGCCGGTCACCTGTCTGACCGGCGTTTTTCTTTTCTCTTCCGTTGGTCTTTCAACGGGTTCTGGAGTTCACGATGACAACGACAATTGCCAATAGCAACCTGCCGGTTGCGCGCCCAGCATGGGACAGCTCGCGCCTGCAATCCCGCATTGTTCACCTCGGATGCGGCGCTTTTCACCGCGCGCATCAGGCGCTGTACACCCACCATCTGCTGGAAACCACCGACAGCGACTGGGGTATCTGTGAAGTTAACCTGATGCCGGGTAATGACTGCGTACTGATTGAAAACCTGCGCAAGCAACAACTGTTGTATACCGTGGCGGAAAAAGGCGCGGACAACACCGTGCTGAAAGTGATCGGCTCGATGAAAGAAGCGCTGCACCCGGATCTTGACGGCTGTGACGGTATTTTACAGGCTATGGCACGCCCGCAGACGGCAATTGTCTCGCTGACGGTCACGGAAAAAGGCTACTGCACCGATGCCGCCAGCGGTCAGTTAGATCTCAATAACCCACTGATTAAACACGATCTGGCAAATCCGACCACGCCGAAGTCGGCGATTGGTTACATCGTACAGGCGCTGCATCTGCGTCGTGAGCAAGGGCTGGCGGCCTTTACCGTGATGTCCTGCGATAACGTACGTGAAAATGGTCATGTGGCGAAAGTCGCGGTGCTGGGCCTGGCGCAGGCGCGCGACCCGCAGCTGGCGCAGTGGATTGAAGCAAATGCCACTTTCCCGTGCACTATGGTCGACCGCATTGTTCCGGCGGCGACGCCAGAAACGTTGCAAGAGATTGCCGACCAGTTGGGGGTTTACGACCCGTGCGCTATCGCCTGCGAGCCGTTCCGCCAGTGGGTAATTGAAGACAACTTTGTTAACGGTCGTCCTGACTGGGACAAAGTCGGCGCACAGTTCGTTGCCGACGTGGTGCCGTTTGAAATGATGAAACTGCGCATGCTAAACGGCAGCCACTCATTCCTCGCGTATCTGGGCTATCTCGGCGGCTATGAAACTATCGCTGATACCATGACCAACCCGGCGTACCGCAAAGCGGCGTTCGCGCTGATGATGCAGGAGCAAGCGCCGACGCTGTCGATGCCGGAAGGCACCGATCTCAATGCCTATGCGACGCTGCTGATCGAACGTTTCAGCAACCCCTCTCTACGCCACCGCACATGGCAGATTGCGATGGACGGCAGCCAGAAATTGCCGCAGCGTCTGCTGGATCCTGTGCGTCTGCACCTGCAAAACGCCAGCGGCTGGCGTCACCTGGCGCTGGGCGTGGCGGGTTGGATGCGCTACACCCATGGCGTGGATGAACAGGGACAGGTTATTGATGTTGTTGACCCCATGCTGGCTGAATTCCAGCGTATAAACCAACAGTATCAGGGGGCCGAACGCGTGACGGCGTTACTGGGGCTGAGCGGCATCTTTGGTCACGATCTGGCGGAAAACGCCGACTTTGTTGAGACGATTATCGCCATGTATCAACAACTGTGCGAGCTGGGCGCGCGTGAGTGTGTTGCCGCGTTAAGCGCTGACGCTTAATTCCCCGAACTATGACGGGTCAATCAAAATACTGATTTGGTTGACCCGTTTTCTGTTTTTGACTTGCCGCAAATGCTATAGTTCGATACCTATTCACCGTATCTGATTACACGCTTCTGACGGACATAACACGATGAAATCGAACACTTCTCAACAAAGACCCTACCAGGAAGTGGGTGCCATGATCCGCGATCTGATTGTCCAGACACCGTACCAGCCCGGTGAGCGTTTGCCACCGGAACGTGAGATTGCCGAGATGCTCAACGTCACTCGCACGGTGGTTCGCGAAGCGTTAATCATGCTGGAAATTAAGGGGCTGGTGGATGTACGCCGCGGCGCCGGGATCTACGTGCTCGACAATGCGGATGCGCAGGCTATCGACAGTACGGATGTCAATCATTGCAATGATGCGGGCCCGTTTGAGCTGCTGCAGGCGCGACAGTTGCTGGAAAGCAATATCGCCGAATTTGCCGCGCTGCAGGCTACCCGTGAAGATATCGTCAAAATGCGCCAGGCGTTACAGCTGGAAGAGCGTGAGCTGGCGTCCAGCGAGCCTAACGGCTCTGAAAGCGGTGACATGCAGTTCCATCTCGCCATCGCTGAAGCTACTCATAACAGCATGCTGGTGGAGCTGTTTCGCCAGTCATGGCAGTGGCGTGAGAACAACCCGATGTGGATCCAGCTTCATAGTCACCTCGACGATACTCACTATCGTAAAGAGTGGATGGGCGACCACAAGCAGATCCTGGCGGCATTAATCAAAAAAGATGCCCGGGCGGCCAAGCTGGCAATGTGGCAGCATCTGGAAAACGTCAAACAACGCCTGCTGGAGTTTTCCAATGTTGATGACATTGATTTTGATGGCTATCTGTTCGAGTCCTGGCCGCTGGATAAAGTTAACGCCTGATTTTCCTTCCTCTCCCACGCGGGCTGTAGCGGCCCGCGCGACGCTTTTCCGCACAAGAATGTAGCGCGTAACAAACATTCTTTTCACGTCATGAACGTCACGTAAAAAATTGTTTCCATTGCCTCAGATGATGATTTTTGCTGCGCCTCTGTACGGTACAAATTGATTTATATCAATTAAAAATAACTTATTTTTGCATGCGAAAAAATGCGTTATTTACCTTATTTTTACCTTTACGTGCTTATTATTAGACAAAATGCGCCTGTGTTAAGTGAGAATCAAACTAATTTCCACAGCTTTCAGGGCGAGGCTGTCGGACATTACAGCGCGTAAAAACAAACGCTTCACGCAAATGTAGACATTAATAACGGTGCGTAACTTATTGGCTGTAATGATGTTTTGATTTGTGGCCATGGTTTTTGTCAATGATTTAAGCTTTTTTAATCAAATGAATAAAAACGAATATATGTAAAGTAATGATTACACCTTATTCTATAAACAAGTTATCTTTCATTTGAAATAGCGTTCCATTTACCTGCGTTTTATTAACAGTTTCATTACTATTGTGACTGTATTTTGCCGTTGACTTGTTTTTACACTGACTGCATATTTCATCGCCATAAGCGTGTTTGCGTTCAGGAGATGACAATGCCCTCTCGAGATTACCCTGATATTAGAAAAGCCAGGGGAACCCGATCAAAAGATATGGTTCTTTTAAGTGCCCGTGTTGATACCTCTCTGTGGGAATATGTTCGAACGCTGGCATTTGAAACCCGTAAAAGTAAACAAGATATTATTGCCGAAGCATTAATGTTGTATCGCTCTGTTAATGAGAGCGTAAACGAAGAATCCAAGTAATTACTCTCTGTTCGGGTTTTATTTAAAACCCTAAATGATATGTGTCTTGCCACTTTATTATTGCCTTCATTGGTGTGTTAGAGGCTTTCCCCTTTTCCATAGGGGACTTTTTTATGCGGGTATTCTGCCTTCATAACAAAGTTGATAGCAAAATTCACAATTAAAAGTGAGTAATAACATGAAAAAGTCAGTAGTGGCATTAGCTGTAATGGCATTAGGGGTAACCTCCGTTCATGCAGCGGAAATTTATAATAAAGATGGCAACAAACTGGATCTGTACGGCAAAGTAAAAGCGGTCCATTCCTGGACTGACGGCACCGATGCCGATGGTACCTACGCGCGTCTGGGTTTTCGCGGTGAGACACAAATCAACGATCAACTGACCGGTTATGGCCAATTTGAAAGTCAGTTTGATGCCTCTAAAGCAGAAGGTTCTCAGAATGGCGTCAATACACGTCTGGCGTTTGCTGGCCTGGATTATGGCCATGACGTTAGCTTTGACTACGGTCGTAACTACGGTATCGCTTACGACGTGGGAGCTTACACTGACACTCTTTCAGAGTTCGGCGGTGACTCCTATGAAGATACTGACCGCTTCCTTACTACACGCACTTCTGGCGTTGCAACACTCCGCACCAAAAATCTGTTTGGTGCCGTTGATGGTCTGAGCGTCGGCGCGCAATATCAGGGTCAGGATGACTCTAACGCTAACCCGGCAAAACAGCACGGTAATGGCTACGGCTTCTCGCTGGGCTATGACAACATCGCGGATTCCGGCGTATCTGCCATTGCGGCTTACACCACCAACGCGGTGACGGCTCAGCAGAAACGAAGCGACTGGGAAGGTGAAAACGCAGAGTTCTGGGGCGCGGGTCTGAAATATGATGCTAACGCTATCTACGTTGCGACCATGTACGGCGAGTCACACAACCTGATTCAGGATGCGGACAAAGCTGAGCACTTTGAAGCGATGGCTGCGTATGTGTTTGATTTTGGTCTGCGTCCGAACGTGGCTTACGTCCACGCGCGTGATAACAACAATAATGACCTGACCGAATACGTCGCGCTGGGTACAGACTACTACTTCAACAAAAACATCGTGGCTGATGTGGGTTACAAAATTAACCTGCTCGATGGCGCTGATGGCGACAACCAGGTTGTTGCGGGTCTGACCTATCAGTTCTAAGTTTTTGTTCTGATCTGCAAAAAGGCGTCTTAGTTAAGACGCCTTTTTTACCTCTGTCGGCGTTTAAACCGGCTGACTCTCTTCCTGCTGTACACCACTAAACAGCCATTGCCAGATGCCCACTTTTACCCATGCGACCACGCAGAGGATCAGATAAAAAAGCGGATTATGCGTAATAGTTACGCGCATGACTTCCATTAAATCCACATGCAAATTTCCGGCAATGGCCATATTGATAACAAAAATAGAGGCTACCGCGCTGGCCAGTAAAATAAATACGGCCTGTAACCTGGTTATCTCCGGTAGCCTGCCAGAAGCCCATTGCCATAAGAAAGTCGTTGTTAACAGGAAGATAATAAACAATCCTAGTGCGCCAAACAGGCCAAAGTCTTTATAATCCTTTAGCGTGCCAATTAAACCAGCCAAAATAATTAACCCCAGCAGTATTTTTTTAAACCACGACATGTACTTTTCCCGACGATGGTGTTGATGTTGAATTAATATGTCCATTTTTACGCATTTTAAATTGAGTTTATAAATGAACAGCCGGGAATTATAAATTGTCTGGCGGGTAATTACCGATTATTTGCGGTTTATTAAATGTTGACATTTAATTGCGGATTAATCCGAATATATTTGTTTATAGGCTATTGATTATACCCTTTTGGGGGAAGCGACACGCTGTTTATATAATTGCGTCAGGCTGATAAGCGCCGCAATGAACAACGCGACGGCGCCGCACAGCGTGGCGTTAACGATCGCCTGTGCACCGCTTCCCAGCAGGCTGGTTAATAGCGGCCCGAGTATTTGTCCAATGCCGTAAGTCAGAGTGACCAGGCCCAGCAGATTAATATTACGCGGGACGCTAAGTTGACGGGCGAGCGGCATCACCAGTGAAGTGGTCCCCATAAACGTTGCGCCAAACCCCACGCTGCTTATCACCAGCAGCAGCAAGGAGTCGCTGGCGAGCGTCATCACCACGCAGGCGCTTTGAATCAGCAAATTCGCCGTCAGGCATTGCAAAACTCCCCAGCGTCGGGCGGCCCACAGCCAGGCGAAACAACCTGGAATTATCGATATGCCGACCAGCGACCAGAGATGGGCAGTCAGCAGCGGCGAACCGGCGCTTTTCGCCATTAGCGGTAGATAGGTGGCGACAATGATGTAGCCAAATCCGGCCAACCCGTACAGCAGCGCCAGCAGCCACCAGGACATCGGCTGATGTTCCGTTTTTACCGGCGCCGCGGCGGGGAGGGCATGATCGCGAGATGGCAGGAGTATAACCAGTAGGACAAAGAACAGAGCCGATGCTGCCGCTGCGCCCAGCCAGAGGGTGTGCGATGACAGCGCAAAATGCAGACCGTTAATGACATATTCATTGCCCAGCAAAATGCCTGCGCCAACGCCGGAGAACAACGCCGCGATCACGAAGGGATGCCGGGTATGATGCAGAACGATCATTGAGCCAAAGATCATCATACCTGCACTGGCGACGCCCGCCAGAAAACGGATCAACATCACCAGCGCGGGCTGCGTAAAGCTTGCCATCGCCAGAATCAACCCCGCGGTAGCGAGCGCGGACGTTAGCAACATCGGGCGTAAGCGTGAGGGAAGATGAAAGAGCCCGAAGGAGAAGAGCAGGCTTCCTGCCAGATACCCAGCGTAGTTGGCGCTGGCAATCCAGGAGAGCTGGTCAAATGTGAACTGACCTTCCGACAGCAGCACCGGGAGCATTGGCGTATACAGAAAGCGCCCAATTCCCATACCCAGCGTTAAGACCAGCATGCCAAACAGCGCGACGCTGATGGCATGGCGATTTGAATCTGGGCTTTTCTGGGACATACTGGCTCTCATTTCACACTGCTATCTGATAATTGTTATATTACATACGTAAATGATAATGAAAAGTAAAATAAAACGCAGTGCCCTCGCGCGTTCAGGAAGGAGGGAAAGTGGCAATGCAGCGCCACTCTCCGTTTTCAAGGCGGTAGATAGATTCGGTATGACCCGCAATTACCCACTCATTCTCCTCGCCAGCAATGCAGTCGATGTAAATACACAGCCCGCAGCCACCGCGTAGCTCGCGGGGAATATCGGCCACCCGAAAGCAAATACCTGCAGCCTGTAGCGCTTTACGCGTTTTGATGACGCCGAGAGTAGTGTGAAACAAGAACAGGGCTTCCTTCACTCACGTTTCCCCTGACGTTGACCAATTAACGCGGCCCCAATTGCCCCGGCAAACTGCGCGTCGGGATGCGTGTGCACGGGAATACCCACGTGGCCTTCGAGCATACGAGCAAAGGCGCGGCTGTGGCTTACCCCGCCGGTAAATAACAGTGGAGCCTGTGCAGAAAGCCGCCCGATGAAGTTTGCGCTGCGTCTGGCCATCGCGTTGATTACGCCAGCTAAAATTGCCTCCGGCGCGACACCCGCAGAGCGCAGGCTGATGACCTCAGACTCGGCAAAAACCGTACACATGCTGGTGATGGCATGCGGTTCGACGCCAGCGGTGATCGCATCCAACTGATCTACGCTGGCGCCGAGTGTACGTGAGATGACTTCCAGAAATCGCCCGGTCCCTGCCGCACATTTGTCGTTCATCAAAAAATCGCTGAGGTTGCCATCATCATTTAACTGGATGACTTTACTGTCCTGACCGCCGATATCAATCACTGTGCGGGTACCGGGAGCCAGCAAGCGTGCCCCCAGCCCGTGGCAGGAAATTTCAGTGACCTGTTTGTCGGCATAATCCACGAGCTGCCGTCCGTAGCCTGTGAGGGTTAAAAATGGTTTATCGTCCAGCCCGGCCTGCAGCGTTTCCCATGCCTGCGCGATCGCTTCGGCAGGGCGAAAAGGCGTTGGGCAGAGGAAGCGACGTTTGATGACGTTCCTTTCCAGCAAAATACCTTTCGTCGCCGTGGAGCCGGAATCGATCCCTATTGAGAATCTCATTCCTGTTCCTCACAACATTTCAATGAACGCGGCGACACGGGTGCTAAGCTGGCCGATATCCGCGCTGGAGTAATCGGTTTCAATAGCGATGTAGGGAATGTTGTGCTGCTGGCGGACGTGGCGTTTAATGGCCAGTGATTCAACGGCGTAAGTGTGGCAAGCCTGTAAAATGACATCGACGACGCCGTCAGCCTGGTACTCTTCAACCATTTGGCTGAGCATTTTCAGGCGTTGATCGTTAGGGGAAATACAGGAGCAACCGATGGCGAGGTATTTATCGGTCAGTGCGTCGTAGACGTCGCCAGTTTCCGCCACGCACTGCTCAGTGGCTTTCGCGCCGGTGCAGTTTTCATAACCCACCACCCAGCCGCCGTTTTCTTCAATGGCACGCACCACTTTTTCTGCCGCGCCGCCAATGGGGCAACCGGTTATCAGTATGCGTGGACGTGATGCCAGGCGTTTCCCGGCCTGCCATTCCTGATGTACCCGTTCGGCCATGCTATTAAGCTCGTCGATCAACGCTTCTTTATCAAAGCGGAAGGTTGCGCCGTAAACAACTTTCAGAATGTCACTGCCGCTGAGTGCGGGTGGATTGAGTTGGCCAACGCGGTAAAAATTCGCCAGTGCGCGACGCTCCTGATTTTTTAGAATGATGGCTTCACGTAGCGCAGCTTCGGTAATCGGGGTGCCAAAACGGGCTTCGACAGCCTGCTGCAGACGTAGGATCTCGGCTTTCCATAGCGCACGCGAAGCCGCATCGTTGGCGCTGTTGGGCAGTTGCATCACATGTACCGCTTTAAATTCAGCCATGTACTCGTACATCTTCTTTTTACCATCGCAGGTCGTTTCGCCCACCACGAGGTCAGAGAAGTAGAAGTACGGGCATTTATCAGTTTTACCAAACCCGTAGCTGCTTTTGATCAGCGGACACAGATTACGTGGTAGATCTTTTTCGGCTTCTTCTATGGTTTCATCAGAGGTTGAGCATAGTGAAACGACTACCGCGCCCGCCGCCATCGCTATCTCCTGCGGCATAAAGGTGCAATAGGTTCCAACGAGCGGGATACCCTGCTCTTTAAGATCCATTACGGTGAGAAAACCTTTCTGACGGGCGTCGGAGAACTGGTTGAAAATGGCGGGTAAATCGATGATTAGCGACATGATTTTCCTTCCCCGTAACACGGGAGAGAGTAAAAGACGTCGCATTATAACCCTGCAATTTATCTGGCTTTATTGATGTACAACAATTGTACGCTTACAGGTTACGACTGTAGACCCGCGAGACTTCCCCCCACGGGTGATAGCCTGGCCCGTCAAAGTAAAATCCCGCTTTCTCGTATAACCCTTCCAGGTCGGTACATAAATGGAGCTGCATAAAGCCCAGTTGTCTGGCCTGACTGGCAATATGTTCAATCAGGCGAAATGCCAGACCGCGTCCACGGTAGTGAGGATCGATATAGAGCGCACATAGCCACGGCCACAGTTCGCCGCGACTGATAAAATCATTGGTGATCAATCCGGCGCAGCCAATAATGCTGTCGCCGTCCTGCAACCAGTACCACTGCGGTAGCGGGTTCTTTGCGCCAATACAACGGTGCAGCGCATCCTCGTAAACCTTCATGGAGTCTTCTGAGGCCCATTGTTGTTGAAAGTAAGCGGTGACCTCGTGCAGCTTTTCCGGCGTCTCGCGCAGGGAAAAAATGCGGATGTTGGTTGTCATTGAATTTTTCTCCTTAAAAATTCACCAGCGTCAGCAGGGAAGGTATTTGCGACAACAGATATAAAACCAGCCCAATAGAACCGCCGACCAGCGTGCCGTTGACGCGGATAAACTGCAAATCTTTACCGATGTTCAGCTCAATTTGCTGCGACATATCGCGCGCATCCCAACTTTTCACCGTGTCGCTGATATGGCGCGTCAGGAAAGTGGCGAATTCCGGCGCCACTTTATGCGCGGCCTGCTCCAGATGCCCATTCAGTGAGGCGCGCAGAGCGCTGTCGGCAACCAGCGTTTCGCCGAACCACTGCCCGGCGCTGGCAATGCGCTGCTTCACGCGCGAATCATCGGCGTTTATGTCGGTTTTCACCCACTGGCGCAGGTCTGCCCACAGTTCGCCAAGATAACGGTTGAAGGCTTCGTCTTCCTTCAGATAGCTTTTCATGCTTTCGGCCCGCACGGCCATCTCCGGATCGTGTTTGAGCTTATCGATGAGCTTAAACGTAGCGCGATCGAAGGCGTGGCGGATCTGATGCGCACGATCGTGGCTGATGTCATCCAGCAAGGAGTTAACGGCATCAGACACCAGTTCGGCGCTGTGCTCGCCCAGCCATTCGGTCGGCAGGATCTTCGCTTTCAGCGGATGTTCGGTTTCCAGCCAATGCACGACCTGTCTGGCGATAAATGCCCGCGAGCTGTCGCGCTGGAGCAGGGCGATCAGTTGGGCGATCAGCGTGTCGAGCAGCACCTGATGGCGATTGTTTTTAGTCATGCTTTCCAGCATCAGCGCGCTGGTACCGGAGAGATCGACCTTGTCGATGGCCTTGTGTACCGCCCGCTTGATCAGCCTCTGAATGCGCGAGTCGTCGGTCAGTTCGAGAAAACCGCTCATAATTTGCAGCAGATGCTGGCCGATGCGCTGGGCGTTTTCCGGCTGGCTGAACCAGTTGCCGATCAACAGCGCCGGTTCATGGCGGCGGATCAACGCGACCAGCGACTGGGTGTCGAGAAATTTTTCCTGCACAAATTGCCCGAGATTTTCGCCGATCCTGTCCTTATTACGCGGGATAATAGCCGTATGTTGCGAGATAAATGGGATCGGCACCCGACGAAAAAGCGCCACCACGGCAAACCAGTCCGCCAGCGCGCCGACCATCGCCGCTTCGGCGATCGCTTTGATCCCCAGCACCCAGAAGTTAGGCGGCAGAAACAGCGTGATGACGAAGGTCGCGGCGGCAATCAGCAGCAATGAAAGCGCCAGCCGCTTGGCGCGTTTGAGTTCAGCAATTTTATTCATAGGCTTAAGGATAGAGCCAGACGGGGGGATCGCGCAAAAAATGTGGAGCGCCTCCCATTTTCAGATGGGTAAAGCTTACTCCGGGATCCAGTTGTCCCAGGCGGGCAAGGGGCCGAGTTCCGCCACCAGAAAATCGATAAACGATCGCACCTTCGGATTGCTGTACTTGCTGGGAAAGTACAGCGCATACAGGGCGTGAGTTTCACAGGTGATGGTGCCGTCGAGCATCAGCGGCGTTATCTCTTCTTTTTGAATATGATCGCCAATCAGATAGGTGGGCAAATACGCCACTCCCTGATCTTCTAACACCGACTTCAGTAATACCAGGCTGCTGTTGGCCTGGATTGGCATATGCAGTTTTAACTGGTGCAGGCGATCCTGTTCATCCGCCACCTTCAGCACCGGCGTGAGGCCTGGGTAAACCAGACAATCATGGTTGACCAGGTCGCTTCGGCGCTGGGGCATGCCTTTTTTGGCAAGGTAGCCGGGTGAAGCGCAGTACGCCCAACGGACTGGCACCAGCTTGCGCATCGCATAGTTCTGCGGCGGTGCGGTGGAGATGCGCAGGGCGATGTCGAAATCCGTTTCGTTCAGATTCACGAAGTTATCGTTGAGATCGATATACAGATTCACATCCGGAAACTGGGAGCGATATTTATCCACCAGGTTCACCAGTCGGGAATAACCAAACGCAATTGAGCAGGTTATGCGTAATTCACCCTGCGGGCTGTGGTAATAACCGGAAGTGGTATTCAGCGTTTCATCGAATTCTTTCAAAAGCTTATTAGCGCGGTTGAAGAGATATTGCCCGGCGTCGGTCAGGGTAATACTGCGGGTCGTGCGTTTAATTAATGTCGTGCCCAGCGTGTCTTCCATCGCGGCCAGGCTTTTGCTGACCGCAGACGGCGATACATTGAGCTGCGCCGCGGCTTCTGACAATCCTCCGCAGTCGACGATTTTAGTAAAAAATTCCAGATGCTTGAGTGAAATCGGCGTACTCATAGTTTCCTTTAATTCACAAGTGATTTGCAAAAACGGTACGAATAGGCCGTTACATTCGCCTTTTAAACATGCAACTATTGAATCACAGGAAACAACTTGCTGGCAAAATGAAAAAATAACAACTTAGGTGAGTTACGTCACAAAATAAAAGGAGGCGAAACGGAAACTCATCACATTGTGAATTTAATCTCATTAATTATTATTCTAAAGGTACCGATTATGTGGTCACGACTCGAACCCTACAGATCGTCGATTATTTTATTAGTTGCTCTGGTGATTGGCGGCTTATTAGGTATTTATGCCCCATCGTTTGCAAGTAAACTCCAGCCAATAGGTCAGATATTCTTAAACCTGTTATTTATGATTATTGTGCCGCTGGTGGGGATCAGCGTCATGTCTTCGATCGCCAGTATGACCGACCTGAAAAGGTTAGGGCGCATTATGGCGATAATCTTTATTGTTTCGATCGCCATGGCCTTTATTCCGGCCGCCGGGATCGTCGCGCTGGCGCTATGGTATAACCCGGCGCAGGGCGTCACTATCGATCTCTCGCAGTCGGTGCAGGCGGGCAGCGGCAAGATGGATTTTGTCAGTATGATCACCACCAGCGACTTTATTGGACTGTTTTCTAAGTCCAATATTCTGGCGCTGATCGTGATGGCAATCATCGCCGGTGTGGCGATTGGCCAGTCGGATCAGGCCGGTAAACGCATTGCGTCGCTGCTGGAAGATGCCAATACCGTGATCATGAAGATCGTGTCGATCATCATGAAGGTTGCGCCAATTGGTCTGGGCTGCTACTTCGCCGCCACCATGGCCAGTCAGGACTCGGCGCTGCTGTTAACCTTTGCCCGTGCTATCGGCCTGTTTATGGTCGCCACGCTGGTCTATTTTGTTTTTGGCTCAATTCTTTATTCGTATATTGGCGGCGGTATTCCGGCGGTCAGAGCCTTCTGGCGTAATGCGATTGAGCCGTCTGCCACTGCGCTGGGGACCTGCTCTTCGCTGGGGACGCTGCCGGTAACGCTGCGTGCCGGTAAGGCGATGGGGATTAACCCGGAAATCGTTGATGTCTCCATTCCGCTGCTGGTTAACCTCAACAAAGGCGGCGTGGCGATGATTGCCGCGCTAAAAATTGTCTTTATCTATTCTGTGCTGGGTATGGAGTTCACCACCGAGACCTTCTTCCTGACGATGCTGATCGCGGTGCTCTCCGCCATTATTGTCGGCGGCGTACCGGGCGGGGCATTCCTCGGTGAAATCTTTATCGTCACCACGCTCGGCCTGCCGATGGAAGCGATCCCGATGCTGGTGGTGCTGGGCACGATTACCGATGCGCCGGCCACACTGATCAACGTTATCCATGATTTGAATGCGGCGCAGATTGTCGAACGGTTCGCTGGAAAAAAGCAGACCAACACTGAAATAAACTCTACTGCTGCGGTGGTATAGGTTTCACACGGATTAAGAACAGGAGATGTTATGAAAGACGCAATGAAGCTTGAGACGCACCTGGTTGTTGCTGGTCGTGACAAACGCTACACCCAGGGAGCGGTGAATCCGGTTATCCAACGCGCCTCTTCACTGGTATTTGATACCGTGAAGGACAAGAAATTTGCCACCGCCAATCGCGCGAACGGCGAGCTGTTTTACGGTCGTCGCGGAACCTACACCCACTTTGCCTTTCAGAAGGCAATGAGCGAGCTGGAAGGCGGCGTTGGCTGCGCGCTGTACCCGTGCGGCGCTGCGGCGGTGACCAACGCGATTCTGGCGTTTGTTCAGGGTGGCGATCATATTCTGATGACGGGCGCGGCCTACGAGCCAACTCAGGATTTTTGCAATAAGATCCTGAGTAAATTCAACGTGGAAACCACGTATTACGATCCGCTGATTGGCGCTGGGATTGTCGATCTTCTGCGTCCGGAAACGAAGGTTGTATTCCTCGAGTCGCCGAGTTCGGTCACTATGGAAGTTCAGGATGTGCCGGGGATGGTGAAGGCTATCCGCGCGGTGAATCCAGAGATTGTCATTATGATCGATAACACCTGGGCGGCAGGCGTGCTGTTTAAAGCACTGGATTATGGCGTGGATATTTCCATTCAGGCGGGAACGAAGTACACCATCGGTCATTCGGACGGCATGCTGGGCACGGCGGTGTCGAACGCCCGGTGTTGGGATCGCCTGCGCGAAAACTCCTATTTGATGGGGCAAACGCTGGACGCCGATACGGCCTACAACGGCAGCCGCGGATTGCGCACCCTGGCGGTACGTCTTAAGCAGCATCAGGAGAGCAGCATCCATATTGCCCGCTGGCTGTCGGCAAGGCCGGAAGTGGCGCGGGTGAATCATCCGGCATTACCGGAATGTCCGGGCCATGAGTATTTTCAGCGTGATTTTATCGGAAGCTCAGGCCTGTTCTCGTTTGTGCTGAAAAAGAGACTGACCGACGAACAGATGGCGAATTTCCTCGATAACTTCTCGCTGTTCCATATGGCCTATTCGTGGGGCGGATTTGAGTCGCTCATTCTGGCTAATCAGCCGGAAGAGCTAAACAGCATTCGACCGGCAGGAGAGGTGGATTTCAGCGGTACGCTGGTCAGGGTGCATATTGGCCTCGAGGATATCGACGACTTGATTGCCGATCTGGATGCGGGATTTGCCCGCATTGCGTAAGGTGACGTGATCGTAGCCGGATGCGGCGCAAGCGCCTTATCCGGCCTACTACAACTCTGCAGGCCGGATAAGCGGGCAGGTTAGTTTTCAGTGGCTAACGTGGTTACCTCATGCTGGCGTACCCGTTTGAGCAAACCTGCCAGCGTGAACACGACAGCAATCCCCGCCACAACCGCCAGCAGATGAAATGAAATCCTGCCGCCGTTAAACCACAGCCAGCGTCCGATTTCGACAGAAACCGCCATGACTGTCAGAATCACCATATTCAACGACGCCGAAACCGTACCCTTCGGTAAGTTGTTGGAAAACAGCGTAAAGCGGAACAACGTGGGGAAAATCATTCCAATGCCAAAGGCATACAGGCTGGTTCCCAGCACCGACCACAGCCAGACGTGCGGCCACAGTAAATTGCCGGCAATCAGCACCGCCAGCCCGCTCAGTTGAATGGGGACCGCTCGCCAGATAAAGTGCGGCCGGGTCGGATCCTTCACAAAACGAACAACCACCATATTGGCGACGATCACCGCGCCAAATACCGGCGCCTGGGCCCAGGCAAACTCCGTTGTGCTCATACAGCCTGCGTCGATCAGAATAACCGGCGAGACCGCCACCCAGCTCATCATCGGGATATAGCTTAACGACAGCGTGGCTGCGCCAGACAGGAACACCCGATTACGGAAAACGTCACGGAAATCACGCAGTACGCCGCGTGCACTGAACGGCACTGCGCCGCGCTGGACGGTTTCCGGCATGGCTAACGCTAATCCAATCAAGGCGATAAGCCCCATGGCGGCAATAATGGCAAACAGGATCTTCCAGTGTACAAAGTGCATCAGCGCAGCCCCGGAGAGCGGGCCAATAACCGGCGCCACCAGCACTATGGAAGTGATTATCGCCATCAACTTAATGGCCTTTGTTTGCCCAAACGCCTCCTGTACCGTGACGTAGCCAACGGTCGCGATAAAGCAGATGCTGGTGCCCTGCACAAATCGGGCGACCAGAAATTGCGTCATTGAGGTGGTGAACAGTGTGGCAGCGCAGGCGAGCGTAAAGATTAACGCCCCCGCAATCAGCACCGGTCGACGGCCAATCCGGTCGGAAAGCGGCCCCAGCAGCCATTGCAGCGCCATGCCGCCCGCCAGATAAAGGCTCACTGCAGCGGGCGCCAGGCTGACGTCGGCGTTGAAATCACGCACCACATTGATGATGCCGGGCTGGATCAGGTCCGTGGACAGATAGGCGGCGAAGTCATATAAAATCAACGCGACAGGAAAAAATAGCGTTGTGGCGCGTTGGGAGAAAAACGCGAGAATCCGTTGCATAAAACAGCTCCTTGTCGGGAGAAAACCCTCAACGGGAATAGCGAAATTCAATACCGTCTTTGAGACGTCAGACCGATGACAGAATAAAGCAGACTGCAAATGTACTGAATTTCATGTAATCAAAAACGCTGCCTGCGCGAAGCGCAAACAGAAGATACGTTCACTGACGCGGGGTCAGAAAACGTAACGATTACAGGTAACAATCAGCACATCGCACCTCAGGAAGAGTAAGTTGAACGGGTAATAACCATCCGCAGTGTAATGCGGATTGGATATTAATTAAACGAGTTTATCCGGTTTATTTGCAGAAAATCGCCGCGCAAATCAGACTACGATGCTCTGCAAAAACCGCAGCGCGATGGCACAACCGAAGATAATCAATACCCCCCCAGCGATACGCTCTACCCACAATATCCCTCTGGTTAACCATCGCTGGATCTGCGGCAAACCGATGAACATCACGATCAGCAGATCCCAAAACAGGACCACGCTGGTCATCCAGATCCCGCTCATGGTTTGTTGCAGCAGCGTCACCGACGGGCCGAGCAGGGCGGTCATCAGCGCCAGATAAAACAGTGCATTTTTGGGATTGAGCAATGATGAACCCAATCCCAGCAGCAGCTGTTTGCCAAATCCCGGACAGGTAGACCGGGCGTCCGCTCCGGTCAGCGTTTGCGGGCGGCTGCGTATCAGCAGGCTGCCAATCCACAACAAATAGAGCGCACCCAGCAGTTCAATAACCGTAAACAACAGGGGAAGCTGGCGCAGGATCCCCCAACCGATAATCGCCAGCAGGATATACAGCCCGTTGCCGAAAGCGATCCCCACGCACAGCCCGGCGCTGCCGCGCATCCGGTAACGTACGGCATAACCGACCAGTAAAAAGAAGTCCGGTCCGGGGCTGAGCAATGCGACAAAATGCGCCAGCGCCAGCGCGGGGAAAGCAGAAGGAAAAAGTTCAGTAAGCAACGACATAGCGACCTCAGAGAATGAATCTGAGATCACCGTACGTCTGGCGCAGCGCTAATTATTGTCTGATATTGATCGTCCCAACGCGTACTGGCGCGGTGTGGCTGCGGTGTAGCGAACAAAAGTGCGATGGAAATGGCTCTGGTCGGCAAACCCGCTCTGGTAGCCGACATCGGCAATCTCGTCTCCAGCCCGCAGACGCTGGCGGGCATAGTCAATCCGCAGAATGTTCAGATAACTTCCCGGCGTCAGCCCGGTGTCCTGCTTAAAAGTACGGATCAGCGTCTCTTTACGTATGTGACACTCATGTGCCAGCTCATCGAGTGAGGGCGGAGCGAGCAGGCTGGACTGCAAGCGCTCGCGCAGATACTGGCTGGTGGCGCTTAGGTTTTCTGGTGTTACCGACTGCAATGGCAGCGAGTGCAGCAATTTTCGTGCAGCATCTGTTATTAGCGTCGTTTGCCGTTGCGGCACGAGTGCCACAAGGTGCATATAACGCTGGAATATTTGCGCATCGCGGATAACGGGAGCACGCGTGCAAAGCAGTTGATTGTTGTTCTGCACAGCCAGATTAGCCAGACACCACCGGGCATCAAGGTAAAGCATGTGGTAGCTGCGAAACTGCCCGTTGACGGGATTACAGCTGTGAGGCACCAGCGGCGGGATCACAATCAGATCGCCCACCTGCAGATGGTATTCTTCGCCATCGCACAGACAGCACGTTTCCCCCTCGAGAATTGCCCCAATCGAGAGCTGAGAGTGGTGATGACGCTTATAGGCCTGCTGGCTTTGCCAGGTGCTGCGCAGCTCCAGCCACGGCAACTGCTCATCACGCCAGAACGATTGTGGAATATCCCGGGTATGCGTCACATCGAGTCCTCCATGAAAGTGATGATTTGTTATAGCACAGGCAGAGTGGTGAAAAAGTGGGAATGTGCATTGAGATAGCGATTCTGCGTGATGTGTTCCAGACAAATGCAGACGTTACATAAGGACGTATTTATCCCGGAAATCACCTCGCAAAGAGAGAAAGTTGCAGATGAGGGGACAGTTTTACGGCGCTACAGTTACGGCATCTTATTTCCAGGTGATGGATCGCCATGAACAAAGCTCCCACTTCAACACCGCACGATGCGGTTTTTAAAACGTTTTTACGCCACCCTGAGACTGCCCGGGATTTCCTACAAATACATCTTCCCGCCTCGCTACGCGAGCTTTGCGATCTTCAGACGCTGAAACTCGAGACAGATAGTTTTATTGAAGAAGATTTACGTGCGTACTATTCCGATGTGCTGTGGTCGGTGAAAACCACGGATGGGGATGGATATATTTATGTAGTGATTGAACACCAAAGCACACCGGATGCGCATATGGCATTCAGACTGATGCGCTATGCGATAGCGGCTATGCAGAAACATTTAGATGCCGGGTACCAGCAATTGCCGCTGGTGGTGCCGATGCTGTTCTATCACGGCGCTAAAAGCCCGTACCCTTATTCACTGTGCTGGCTGGATGAGTTTGCCAACCCGAAGCTGGCTCGTAAGCTGTATGCTGCGGCGTTTCCGCTGGTGGATATTACGGTCATACCGGATGACGAAATTGTGCAGCATCGACGTATGGCGCTGCTGGAGTTAATTCAAAAACACATCCGTCAGCGCGATCTTATGGGGCTGGTTGAGCAAATTGTTTCCCTGCTACTTACCGGACTGACTAATGACAGCCAGATAAAGACGCTGTTTAATTATATTTTACGAACTGGCGATGCACCTCGATTCAGTGAGTTTATTCGTGGGGTTGCTGAACGTTCACCGCAACATAAGGAGCATTTGATGACGATCGCGGACAGATTGCATGAGGCAGGGCTACAAAAAGGCAGGCTGGAAGGGCTACAGGAAGGACGACAAGAAGGAATTATAAAGGGGCGACATGATGAGGCACTGCGTATTGCTCGCACCATGCTGGCAGATGGCATTGATATCAGCACAGTACAAAAAATTACCCGGCTATCCGCTGAGGATATGTAGGGCTTAAGCCATTAGAGATGACTTAAACCGCCTAATCGCCTGCCCGGAAGCACCGGGCGCTTCGGTTTACTCTATCGCCGTTTTTACCGCCTCGCCGAGCTTTTGCATCACTTCCCGATGCTTCTCGTTTGGCGGCAACGCACAATTGATGCGCACGCAGTTGCGATACTTTCCGGATGCGGAGAACAGCGAACCCGGCGCAACCTGGATTTTCAGGCGACAGAGCTGCTTAGCGACGCAGACCATATCGACCTGGAGCGGCAGTTCGACCCACAGCATAAAGCCGCCTTTCGGGCGGGTGACGCAGATCCCGCAGGGGAAGTATTCCCGTACCCAGCAGGTGTAGATTTCCATATTGCGCTGATAAATCTGGCGCATACGCCGGATATGCCGATGATAATGACCTTCGCGCACAAAGGAAGCCGCTGCCAGTTGCGTAGCGGGAACGTTAGTTCCAATGACGGCGTACTTCATGTGTAGCAGCTTGTTGTAATAGCGACCGGGCACCACCCAACCCACGCGCAGTCCGGGGGCGACGGATTTGGTAAACGAACTGCAGAGTATTACCCGACCGTCGCTGTCCCAGGAGTGGATCGTGCGCGGGCGTGGGTACTCCGTTGCCAGCTCGCCATACACATCGTCTTCAAAAATAACGATGTCGTGCCGCTGGGCGAGGGCGAGCACTGCCCGCTTACGCGCATCCGGCATAATGAATCCGAGAGGGTTGTTGCAGTTGGGAACCAGCAGCACACCTTTGATCGGCCACTGATCCAGCGCCATCTCCAGCGCTTCAATGCTGATCCCGGTATCCGGATCGGTTGGGATCTCAATCACCTTGATCCCAAGGCCACGCAACAGCTGCATCGTGCCGTAATAGGCAGGCGATTCAACGGCGACAATGTCTCCGGGCTGGCAGACCGTCAGCAGCGCCAGCGACATTCCGCTCTGACTGCCGCTGGTGATCACAATATCATCTGCATTGACCACCGAACCGCCATCCAGCATCAGTCGCGCAATCTGCTGACGTAGTTCGCGGCATCCGGAGATTTCATCGTAGCCCAGTATCGCGCGCAGGTTGTGCTGCGCCACGCGGCTGAGTTCACGCCACAGCGGCTTCAGGCTGGGTTGATCAATGTCGGGCACGCCGCTGCTAAACGGGATTATCGATTTGTCCGCGTTGCCCTTTAGCATATCCAGCACCTGATCCCATTGCGTTATTTCGACCGGACGCTGCACCGGGCGCGACATCGGCGGCACGGGCGGCTGCGCTTTTTGTGGCGCGACAAAATAACCGGAACGTGGCTGCGGTGTGATCAGCTGGCGCTGTTCCAGCGTCTGATACGCCTGCTGGACGGTGCTGATGCTCACCCCGTGCTCCTGGCTCAGGCTGCGAACCGAGGGCAGTTTTTCGCCATGGCGATACAGCCCCTGCTCAATGCGTTCGGCCAGCAAATTGGCCAGATGTTGGTAACGCGTCATGCTGTATCCCTCATGGGTACCATACAGATTAAAAAACCAGTACAGATTAGCGTGTAAAAAGCGATGCAGAACTCTTTTTAACCAATCTGTATGTTAAATAAAAGTACTTTGTGAGTCTGTATTGTTTTGGGCTAAATCCGTGAAGATAAAGCCTCTGGCAAGGCGGGGAGGCAAGGTATGGAATTTCACGAGAATAAAGCAAAACAGCCGTTTATTGGGTTTGTATTGATCTGGCGGGCATACAAGGCGTGGCGGCTGCGGGCGCAAACGCGGCGCGTATTGCAACAGATGAGTGATGAGCGGCTGCGGGATGTCGGGCTACGACGCGATCAGGTGGAGTGATTTTCTTTTATCGACAGAGGCTGGGGCTTATCTCCCGGCCTTTTTATATTCACCGTATTTATCAATTCATGCTTCTGGATAACCTGTTCCTTGATACTTATCCTGATAAGTATTATTTTCTTTTCAGCGATGAGGGGAAAGTAAGATGACTGAAGATGAACTGTTTGCCCGCCGTCCAATGGGAATGCGCATGGCAATGGTGGTGCGCCAGTGGCGGGCCATTATTGATGCTGCCATCACCGATACTGGCCTGACGCAGTCCAGCTGGACGGTACTGATGCAGCTGTATCAACTGGGAGACAACGTCTCGGTCAGCGAACTGGCACAAATGCAGGGCATTGAATTGCCGCCGCTGATGCGCACCCTCTCACAGCTGGAAACGCAGGGGTATCTGCTGCGTTCCACATCGCCTTATGACAAACGCATCCGCCTGCTAACGCTGACCGCGCAAGGCCGCTTAAGGCTTGAAGAACTTAACCGGGTGATTGAGACATATCAACATCGCGTCACCTGTACTATTCCTGAAGCGGAACTTGCCTCCTTCAGCGCGACCTTAAATCAACTCGCCTGCAATTTGCGGACAATCCGCGAAGAAGACAATCAACACTAAAAAACTATGATGACCCCAGAACAAAAATTTGCCCGTTGGGTAAGGGTGAGTATTGCCGCTTTCCTGGTAATATTCGCCTGGTTTATCGTTGCCGATATCTGGATCCCGCTGACGCCGGACTCCACGGTGATGCGCGTGGTAACCCCTGTTTCCTCACGCGTTTCCGGCTACGTCTCGCAGGTGCATGTACACAATAATAGCCAGGTGAAGAAGGGCGATTTGCTGTACGAACTGGATCCGACGCCGTTTATCAATAAGGTCGAGGCTGCGCAAATCGCCCTTGAGCAGGCGAAGCTGAGCAACCAACAGCTGGATGCGCAGATAGCTTCCGTGCGCGCCAACCTGCGCACCGCGCAATTCAACGCCCGTAACGATAAGACCACCTTAGACCGTTATCAGCGCCTGAGTGCCATGCAGAACGTGTCGCAATCCGATCTCGACAAGGTGCGTACCGCCTGGCAGACCAGCGAGCAGTCGGTGGCGGCGCTCAATGCCAGTATTCAGAACCTGCTGATCCAGCGCGGCGAGCGCGATGATAAGCGTAACGTGACGCTGCAAAAATACCGTAACGCGCTGGAAGAGGCGCAACTGAACCTCGGCTGGAGCAAAGTGTATGCCCAGACCGACGGTACGGTGAGCAATCTCCAGCTTAGCCCCGGACTTTACGCCACCGCCGCCACGCCGCTACTGGCGCTGGTCAGCCACCAGACCGATATCGTGGCCGACTTTCGCGAGAAAAGCCTGCGCCACACTCGGGTAAATACCGATGCCGCCGTGGTGTTCGATGCCATGCCGGGCAAGGTTTTCTCTGCTCGCGTTACCAGCAGCGATGCCGGTATTCTGGCGGGCCAGGAGCAGGTGAACGGCCAGCTGTCGCAGCCGGAACAGTCCACCCGCTGGGTGCGTGATGCCCAGCGTATGCGCATTCACGTCGCGCTGAACGAACCGCTCGACACGCCGTTACCGACCGGGGCGCGCGCCACGGTACAGCTGTATAACAGCGAGGGGATGTTCGCCCGCACCTTTGCCGGGGCGCAGATCCACCTCGTCAGTTGGCTGCATTATGTCTATTAACACGCTGGCCCACGTCTTTACGCCGCACGGGAATATTGTCTATACCGCCAATGATTTTCGCCAGACCCTGCGTATCTCCGTTGCCGGGACAATCGCGCTGAGTATCTCGACCTTCTACAACGTGCAGTACGGCGTATTTTTTGTGGTTTATCCGCTGATGCTGCTGTCGCTGGTGCCGGTATTCAACCGCCATGTGGCAACACAGTTCGTGTTCAGCGCAGCGGTAAACTGCGTTGAAATGGTGCTGATTGTCGGTTATCTGTCGCAGTGGCCGCTGATGATGACGCTGGTGGTATTCGGCCTGTACGTGATGCGTTTTCGTTTTATGAGCAAAGGCCCGCTGTTTCTGCTCGGTTCGATGGGCGTGGTATGCCAGAGTACGATGCTCAACTTTATGAGCTATCCCACCACCAACTGGCATACGCTGATGTTCTCCAATATGGAAGCCTGCGTCATGGCGGTGGCGCTGAGCGCGCTGCTGCATTATCTGATTCCGGACGTGGAACCCCGCCAGCCACCGCCGCGCATTGAGAAAGATGCCGCCCGGGTGCGCCATGAATCGCTGCTTTCCGGCACGGTGGCGACGATGATTTTTGTGGTCTTCCAGATCTGCGATTTGAGTGATTCGCTGTCGGCGCTGATGGCAGGCATTTTGATCCTGTTTCCGATGCACTATCGCGGCGCGGTGATCAGCTCGATCTGGCGTGTGGTCGGCGTGGTGCTGGCCTGTCTGTATATTCTGCTGGTGCAGTTGCTTATCTATGATTTCAGCAATCATATGGTGCTGATGATGCCGCTGATTGGCCTTGGGCTGGCATTCAGCGCCCGCCTGCACGTAATGGAAAAAGTCGGCGCGGGCGTGGGGTTTGCCAGTATCACCACCATCGGCATTATGTTTGGCCAGAACCTGCACCCGGATCAGGACCTGGTGTTCAGCGATCTGTACCGCATCACCTCCGTCACCGTCGCGCTGGTGGCAACGTTAACCATGGTGTTTCTGGTGCACCGGGTGTTGAACTGCTTTGCCGCGACGCGGTTTGTGATTATCGAGTGAGTGGGGAGTCAGTGCCGAATGGCGGCTAAGCCTTATCCGGCCTTCAAAATTCAATTCCTGGTCGTCAAATTGTGAGGCTATTTCCAACAATCCAGGTATAATTGTAAGATAATTGTATATACGTTTTTGTATATACAATTAGGGATAAAATACATGCCAATGGAGTTTGAATGGGATGCAAACAAGGCGCAAAGTAACTACCGTAAACATGGTGTTCGCTTTGAGGACGCAGTATTGGTTTTCGACGATCCCCGGCATTTGTCCAGACAGGATCGTTATGAGAACGGTGAGTATCGGTGGCAGACCATAGGGATGATGTATGGTGTGGTGGTCATTCTGGTTGCCCATAGCGTTAGGTTTGAAAGTGGCGTTGAAGTCATTCGTATCATCAGTGCCAGAAAGGCAGACAGTAAAGAGAGGAATCGTTATGAGCATGGTTAAACATAAACGCGGCAGCGTATCCGCGCTGAGTGCTCAGCATGAGGCTGAACTGAAGGCGCTGGCGAATAAACCGGATGATGATATTGATTACAGTGACATTCCCGTGACCGAAGATAAGCAGTGGTCAGAGGCTAATCGCGGTAAGTTTTTCCGTCCGTTGAAAACGCAGGCATCGGTGCGAATTGATGCCGATGTGATGGAGTGGCTAAAGCGCCCCGGGAAGGGTTACCAGACGCGGCTGAATGCTATTTTGCGCGAGGCTATGTTGAGAGAGCAAAACAAGAAATAGTCTTATCCCGGGGCAGTAAGTACCGGATGGCGGCTGCGCCTTATCCGGCCTATGGGAAGGTGGAATTTCCAGGCCCGGTAAGCGTAGCGCCACCGGGCAATTCAGCAGGAGATTACTTCTTCAATCCCGCAAACGCTGCTCTAATCTCATCTTCCGGCAGGTTAATACCGATAAACACCAGCAGGCTGTGTGGTTGTTCGTCGCCCCACGGGCGGTCCCAGTCGGCGCTGTACAGGCGCTGGACGCCCTGGAACAGCAGTCGGTTCGGCTCGCCTTCAATCCACAGCATGCCTTTGTAGCGCAGTAGCCTCTCGGCGGATTCCAGCAGCAGGTTTTCCATCACTCGCGACACGTCGCTGATGTTGACCGGGTAATCCAGCTCGACGACGATCGAGGAGATATCGTTTTGCTTGTCGGCAATAAAGTGGAAGCGCGGTTTGGCGCTGACCACGTTCTCTTCCAGCATAAAACCGTTGGTGTCGAACAGCAGGGAGAGGTCGATGTCACCATGCGTCACGGTGTAAATCGGCGCACGGGCGTTGATGCGCGCCAGGCGTTCATGCAGTTTCTCGCTAACACCAGCGACGTCGGTTTTGGTCAGCAGGATGCGGTCAGCATAGCCTACCTGCGACTGGGCGATGGTGAACTGGTTCATCTGTTCATCAGCATGTACCGCGTCAACCAGCGCAATTACGCCGTCCAGCAGGTAGCGTTCGCAAATCACTTCATGGGAGAAAAAGGTCTGGATAATCGGGCCGGGGTCGGCCATGCCGGTGCACTCGATCACCAGACGGTCGAAATTGATGGTGCCTTTGTCGAGGTTATCGAGCAGGTCTAACAGTGCGTATTCCAGTTCACTGGAGCGGGTACAGCAAATGCAGCCGTTGGTCAGGGTTTTGATCTGCGTGGCGCGATCGCCAATCAGTTGATCGTCCACCGAGACTTCGCCGAATTCGTTTTCGATAACGGCAATCTTGTAACCGTGCTGCTCGTTGAGAATATGGCGCAGCAGGGTGGTTTTACCCGCGCCAAGAAAACCGGTGAGTAGGGTAACTGCAATCGGGGTCATTCACTTCTCCTTCTAACAGCAACTGCTTCCGCCGCTACCGTAGCGGGCTTCCTGGCGCTCGCGGAAGAATTCTTCGTAGGTCATGTACGGCTTATCGGGATGGTTGGTCTTCATGTGCTCGACGTAGTTGTCGTAGTCCGGAATACCAATCAGCATCTTCGCCGCCTGACCGAGATACTTTTTTGCCTGACCTAAAGTACCAAACATTCTATCGTCCTGTTAATGAATAAAGCCGGATGGCGGCTTGCGCCTGATCCGGCCTACGTTAACTGCGGCACTAAGTGATCCTGGCCAGGTAAGCGTGCGCCACCCGGCTTCAGGTTAGTGGTGTGAAGAGGTCTTCACGCCGCCTTCCGGCACCGGTACATACGGTGTCTCTTTATCAGAGCGACCGTTGATGGAGCGGGCTTTCTGCCAGGTACGGAACCCGTAGAAAATGATGCTGTACACCACCACCAGGAACAGAATACTCAGACCTGCGTTGGTGTAGTTGTTGATGACGATGTGGTTCATGTTGGCAATCTGCTGCGCGGTCAGTTCGCCGCCGTTAGCAATCTTCTCTTTGTACTGACTCGCCATGAAGAAGAAGCCTTCCATCTGCGGGTTGGTGCTGAACAGTTTCAGACCCAGCGCCCAGGTGGTGCAGATAAGCAGCCATACTGCCGGAACCACGGTAACCCAGATGTATTTGGTGCGCTGCATTTTAACCAGCACCACGGTGCCGAGAACCAGCGCCACGGCAGCCAGCATCTGGTTAGAGATGCCGAACAGCGGCCACAGGCTCTTAACGCCGCCCAGCGGGTCAACAACGCCTTGATACAGCAGATAACCCCACAGGCCGACGCAGCCCGCAGTACCGATGATGCCCGCAACCAGAGAATCGGTTTTCTTCAGGAACGGCACGAAGTTACCCAGTAAATCCTGCAGCATAAAGCGGCCAGAACGGGTACCGGCATCCAGTGCGGTCAGGATGAACAGCGCTTCAAACAGAATACCGAAGTGATACCAGAAGCCCATATCAGCCATCGGCAGCACTTTGTGGAACACGTGAGCGATACCCACGGCCAGCGTCGGTGCGCCACCTGCGCGGTTCAGAACGGACGGTTCACCGATGTCTTTCGCGGTCTGCAGGATCTGCTCAGGCGAAATCACGAAGCCCCAGGAGCTGACGGTCGCTGCCGCATGTGCGGTAACATCTTTCAGCTGCGCCATAATCAGCGGGGCGTTTTCGCCGCTCATTTCATGCAGGTTCGGCATGGTGATGCCAAGGCCCGCAGGCGGGGTGTTCATCGCGAAGTACAGACCCGGTTCGATGATAGACGCAGCAACCAGCGCCATAATCGCCACGAAGGATTCCATCAGCATCGCACCATAACCGATAAAGCGCGCATCGGTTTCACAGGCCAGCAGCTTCGGCGTGGTACCGGAAGCAATCAGCGCGTGGAAGCCAGATACCGCACCACAGGCGATGGTGATGAACAGGAACGGGAACAGAGCGCCTTTCCACAGCGGGCCAGTACCATCAACGTACTGCGTCATTGCCGGCATTTTCAGTTCCGGGTTGAGGATAACAATCCCCACCGCCAGACCGACGATAACGCCGATTTTCAGGAAAGTAGCCAGATAGTCGCGCGGGGCGAGGATCAGCCATACCGGCAGCAGCGCAGAGATAAACGCGTAACCGATCAGGGTAAAGGTGATGGTGGTGTCTTTAAAGGTCAGCGCCGGGCCCCAGTACGGGTCGTGCGCAATCACGCCGCCGAAGTAGATTGAGGCTACCAACAGCACAATACCAATCACCGACACTTCACCCACACGCCCCGGACGCAGGAATCGCATGTAGATCCCCATGAACAGTGCGATAGGTACGGTTGAGCAGACGGTGAACACACCCCACGGGCTTTCCGCCAGCGCTTTTACCACGATCAGCGCCAGTACCGCGAGGATGATGATCATGATTAAGAAGCAGCCGAACAGCGCAATGGTTCCTGGGATCGGGCCCATCTCTTCTTTGATCATCTCACCCAGAGATGCGCCGTTACGGCGGGAAGAGATAAACAGCACCATGAAGTCCTGCACCGCACCGGCCAGCACGACGCCTGCCAGCAGCCACAGCGTACCGGGCAGGTAGCCCATCTGCGCAGCCAGTACCGGCCCAACCAGCGGACCCGCACCTGCGATAGCGGCAAAGTGGTGACCAAACAATACGTTACGGTTGGTTGGAACGTAGTTCAGACCGTCATTGTTGATGACCGCCGGCGTGGCACGCGTCGGGTCAAGTTTCATCACCTTTTGGGCGATATAAAGGCTGTAGTAACGATAGGCCACCAGATAAACAGAAACTGAGGCGACCACGATCCACAGGGCGCTGATGTGTTCACCCCGACGTAATGCCACTACCGAGAGGCAGAATGCACCGATGATTCCGAGAATCACCCAGGGTATGTGCTTGAATAACTTTTTCGTATCCATAGTAAAACCTGGTTTTTTACCCGTCATACTTCAAGTTGTATGTGCGTTGGCTTCATTCGCTCACCCCAGTCACTTACTTTTGTAAGCTCCTGAGGATTCCCTCATTTGCCGCCTTCTTACAACTCGAATTATCTAGGGTACCTATTAATAATTGGCCGAAGCCGCGTGGGTTTGATCTTGTGTTTGAGGAGGTTATTTGACTGCTATGTTGGGGGGATCTTGCCAGAGAATTACGCGCGTAAAGTAAGGTAAATAAGTGAGCGGTTGTATGTCAGCTTAAGCGGTCCCAAATGTCAGTGAGCGGTAAGTAGTGGGGATGAGCGGGGAAATTTATGTGATTGAGATCACTAATAAACCTATTTAGATCTTTGGCTGGCGGTGGGCATCGACGAATCGTCGATGCTGAGATCGATTCAACTAGCACGAATTTCATAAAGTTTTCCCTTTCCAGGCCGAAAATTCTGACATCTGTCTAGCGGAAAGAGAAAACATGTTAAAACGAATGAAGATTGTTACCAGCTTACTGCTGGTATTGGCGCTGTTTGGCCTTTTACAGCTCGCCTCGGGCGGCTTGTTTTTTAACTCACTTAAGAATGACAAAGAGAACTTTACCGTTCTGCAAACCATTCGCCAGCAACAGTCTGCGCTGAACGCCACCTGGGTTGAGCTGCTGCAAACGCGTAATACCCTGAACCGGGCGGGCATTCGCTACATGATGGATCAGAGCAATATCGGCAGCGGCGCGACCGTTGCCGAACTGATGCAGGTAGCCAGCACGGCGCTGAAGCTGACGGAAAAAAACTGGGCGATTTACGAGTCGCTCCCGCGCGATCCGCGCCAAAGCGAAGCCGCGTTCCAGGAGATCAATCGCACCTATGACATCTACCACGGCGCGCTGGCGGAGCTGATCCAGTTATTGGGTGACGGGAAGATCAACGCGTTCTTTGATCAACCGACGCAGAGCTATCAGGATGGCTTTGAGAAGCAGTATATGAGTTACATGCAGCAGAACGATCGCCTGTATGACATCGCGGTGGAAGATAACAACAGTTCTTACAGCCAGGCGATGTGGGTGCTGATCTGCGTGCTGATTACCGTACTGGCGGCGATTATTGCGGTGTGGTTTGGTATCAAACTGACCCTTATCTCCCCAATGAACCGTCTGATCGACAGCATTCGTCATATCGCCAGCGGCGATTTGGTGAAACGTATTGAGGTGGAAGGTTCCAACGAGATTGGACAGTTGGCGGAAAGCCTGCGTCACATGCAGGGTGAGCTGATGAATACCGTGGGTGACGTACGTAACGGCGCCAACGCGATTTACAGCGGGGCCAGCGAGATTGCGATGGGGAATAACGATCTCTCTTCGCGTACCGAACAGCAGGCCGCATCTCTGGAAGAAACTGCGGCCAGCATGGAACAACTGACGGCGACCGTGAAGCAGAACGCCGAAAACGCGCGTCAGGCCAGCCATCTGGCGCTGAGCGCTTCTGAAACCGCGCAGAAAGGCGGCAAAGTGGTGGATAATGTTGTGCAAACCATGCGCGACATCGCTTCCAGTTCGCAGAAAATCGCCGACATTATCAGCGTTATCGACGGCATTGCCTTCCAGACTAATATTCTGGCACTCAACGCCGCGGTAGAAGCCGCACGGGCGGGCGAGCAGGGCCGTGGATTTGCGGTGGTTGCGGGTGAAGTTCGTAACCTGGCCCAGCGTAGTGCGCAGGCCGCGCGCGAGATTAAGAGCCTGATTGAAGACTCGGTCAGCCGTGTGGATGTGGGTTCAACGCTGGTTGAAAGCGCCGGTGAAACCATGGATGAGATCGTCAATGCGGTAACCCGCGTGACCGATATCATGGGTGAAATCGCCTCTGCTTCTGATGAACAGAGCCGCGGTATCGACCAGGTCGGTCTGGCTGTCGCTGAGATGGATCGCGTGACGCAGCAGAATGCCTCGTTGGTGGAAGAATCCGCCGCCGCCGCTGCGGCGCTTGAAGAGCAGGCCAGCCGTCTGACTCAGGCCGTTGCCGTGTTCCGTATTCAGCATGACCAACAGCGCGCGCGTGACGTTGCCGCCGCTAAACCGGTTTCAACGGCCCAGCCGCGTAAAGCTGCGGTAACGGATGCCGGGGATAACTGGGAAACGTTTTAAACCTGTGATGCCGGATAAGGCGTAGCCGCCATCGGGTAATCAACGCAACATCAGGCGCATGGCGCAGCGTAGTTCGTACGTCTGCCCGTGCGCCGCTTCTTCAGCTCTTTTTTCGCGCAATTCCGGCGAAAGCGTCTCGTCAGCCAGCATTTCAAATCCCAGTCGCGCGTACAATGGCGCATTCCACGGCACACCGCGGAAGGTGGTTAGCGTGAGCGACGTATAACCTTTCTCACGCGCCTGTTTGGCAACATAGTCAAGCAATCTGCGGCCAATTCCTTTTCCCTGCCACTCCAGATGCAGTGAAAGTTCAGCAATAAACAGCGATGACCCCAGCGCTTCGGCAACCAAAAAACCGACCGGACGCGCATCGACCAGCGCCAGCCAGCTCATGCCTGCGGCGGCAAATGCCCGATGCTGAGCAGCCGATATAATCTGGTCGTCAGCAATCCACGCCAGTTCGGGGATAAGTAAAAAACGTTGCCCCGCAGATCGTTCGATGGCGGGAAGAGCGGCAGTGTCTGCCAGAATAGTCGCGCGCAAGGTGATGTTCATACGAGGAGCATAACATGCCCGATAAGCGCGGTGTTATCGGGCATCTGAAGGATTAATCTTTACGCGGATCGCTGATGGGTTGGCGAACCAGGAAGATGTAGGCGAGGGCGCCCACCATGGTGACGCAGCCGCAGATGATCAGCGCCAGACGGAAAGAGTTGGTGGTATCAACAATAAATCCGGTGACGATCGGCGCAAACGACGCGCAGATAAAACTGGCAAAGTTCTGGATACTGCCCACGGAAGCGGTCATGCGTGAGGCGACGGCGACGTGGATCAGGCCCCAGCACGAGGTGCCGGCGAAGTGGATACAGAACAGCGCCATACCGATCAGTAACACGGCGGCCATCGACGTTGTGGCCTGCGGCACGACGAAGGTGAAGGCTGCTGAGCAGAACATCCCGGCGATAATACAAATCTTACGGCTCTTAATCGGCGCCATACCGCCTTTTACCAGCCAGTCGGTGACAAAACCGTTAATCAGCATGCCGGCTGCGCCAAACAAGAACGGGATCGCCGCCATTAAGCCGGTGCTTTTTAAATCCAGGTTGTAGGAGGTCTGTAGGTAGCCCGGCAGCCAGGCCAGGTATAGCCATGCGGTATAGTTGATGCCGCTAAAGCCCAGCATCATGCCCCACATAGTACGGTTGCGAAACAGGCTGCGCCATTCGGCAAAGCTCAGCGGATCGCGGCGGGCATTGACGCTGCCGGCGTTCAGGTACGCTTGTTCCGTGGCGCTCAACTCAATTTGCTCGCGGTTGCGATACAGCATGTACCAGCCGATGGCGAGGAAAATACCCAGCACGCCGATGGTAATAAACATCCAGCGCCAGCCCATTACCAGCATCATGGCGGCCAGAATCGGCGGGCTAATGGCAACCCCGATGGTCGAGGCGGCGTTAAACAACCCCATCGGGCGACCACGCTCTTTGATGTTAAACCAGTCGTTGATCACCTTTACGCCGCATGGGTTCATCGGCGCTTCGCCAATCCCCATCCCGATACGCACCAGCACAAACTGTGTGAAGCTGTGCACCATGCCGGACATCGCCTGAAACAGCGACCAGAAGAACATCCCGAGTCCTAACATAATGCGCGGACCTTTACGATCCAGCAGCGGGCCGCAGGGCAGTTGCGCAATACCGTAAGCGAGAGAGAAGACCGACAGCAGGACGCCGATTTGCGTGGCGCTCAGCCCCAGTTCTTCCCGAATTGTTAAGTTGGCGACCGATAATGAACTGCGGTCTAGGTAATTAATCACCGCAGCAAAAAATAATAAAATCATTGCTGTGGTCTGAATACGTTTTATTCGGCTACTGCGTTGCACCATGCCCTCAGGCGGAACATTAATATCCGCAGATGACGACGTGCCAAACGAAGAACTCGGGTCGAGGGTAATATTATTTTTTTCCACGCCGGACTCCTGAACCTCAATAATTTATTTTTCACACAGCCGGGCTGTGCAGTATTGAAAAAAATACCAGTGATGAATCAATTCGCTCATCACCGCTCACAAAAGTTTTTAATGCAGTCGACTTAGCGTGAGCATAGGCAAGAGGTATTTTTCAGGCGTTTTTATTTTTATAAAATCGTGCTCCCGGTAATGGTTTGCTGTTTTTTATCGGTACTTAATGGGCGGCGCTATGACTCTGGTTGATGGAGCGAATCATCGATTGTTTGGCTGAATTCAAATGGTTACAGAGCGCCAGGGTGGCATCCAGGTCGCTGCGACAGATCAGCGCGCTGAGGATGGTCATATGTTCATCGATGGCAATGATGTTGCGTTGTTTGAGGTCGCTCTCATCCCACTGATAGTGGAAGTGGAAAATCACGGAGATGATTTCAAGTGATTGATTGAAAAATATATTATCGGCAGCAGAGAGCAGCAAGGCATGAAACTCACGGTCTAACTGCGAGAACATACGAAAGCTGCTGCCGATGCTGTCGCGCAGGATCCGGTGGCGTTCCAGCAGCGTTTTAGCCTGCAGCCAGCGCGGGTCATCATCGGGCAGATTGAGAAAATGCTGCAGGGAATGGGTTTCCAACATTTCTCTGAGTTCAAACAGTTGCTCCGCATAGGCCTGATCGAACTGCTTCATGCTCCACTGACCGCGTTTTTCGTTTTTGATCAGGTTGTAACGTTCGAATTTTAAAAGATATTCCCGTACGACTACCGGACTGACGCCCGCGGCTCTGGCAAGCTGCAGTTCGGAGAAGCTCTCGCCTGCACGCAGCTGGCGCTGGTTGATCATGGTGAAAAACGCCTGCTCAAAAATCCGGTTTTGCTCGGTCATGGAGGCGGTGGTGCAGGCAAAACCGTCGTCATGGTCGGGTTTACGCACGATGACATAGTGGCTGCCGACCTGGGTCAGCACGCCGCACTCGCCTAAGTGGCTCAGCATATGGCGCACGGTGGTGCGGCTGATGTTGTACATCTCCGCTAATGCGCTTTGCGACGGGAGAGGGGAAGGGATATGACCACGCGCCATATCATCGATAATCTGGTTAATCACATTGTGACGTAAGTTCTGCGAACGGCTCATGGTTTCTCCTTTTTGCCTATTAAAACCCGATTTAAAACATTTTTATGCGTTGGAATTCACAGATTGTGTTTCTGCTTTCTCCGGCTTTTTTATTTTCGTTGATATCTGAGGCAACAAAAAAACAGGAGAGCAGAATCATGTCTACGATGAATACGTTGATTTGCCAGGAACCTAAAAAATTAGTCTGGAAAGAACGCGAAATACCTATTCCGGGTGAGGGAGAAGCATTAATAAAAATTAAATCGGTAGGGATTTGTGGTACCGATATTCATGCCTGGGGCGGCAATCAGCCTTTTTTCAGCTACCCACGTGTATTAGGTCATGAAATATGTGGGGAAATTGTCGGGCTGGGAAAAAATATACAGAATCTGAAAAATGGTCAGCAGGTGGCGGTTATTCCTTACGTGGCCTGCCAGCAGTGTCCGGCATGCCTGAGCGGACGTACCAACTGCTGCGAGAAGATTTCGGTGATTGGCGTACATCAGGATGGTGGTTTTAGTGAATATCTGTCCGTTCCGGTGACCAACTTACTGGACGCGCAGGGGATTGACCCGCAGGCGGCGGCGCTGATTGAGCCTTACGCCATCAGCGCGCATGCGGTACGTCGGGCGGCGGTGGCGCCAGGTGAGCAGGTGCTGGTGGTCGGTGCTGGTCCGATTGGTCTGGGCGCAGCGGCGATTGCCAAAGCCGATGGCGCACAGGTGGTGGTCGCCGATACCAGTCCCGCGCGTCGGGAGCACGTGTCTTCCCGGTTGGGACTTCCGGTTATCGACCCATCCGCTGAAGATTTTGATGCGCAGCTGCGCGCTCAGTTTGGCGGTTCGCTGGCGCAAAAGGTCATTGATGCCACGGGAAATCAGCATGCGATGAACAACACGGTGAATTTGATTCGCCATGGCGGCAGCATTGTTTTTGTTGGGCTGTTCAAAGGTGATTTGCAGTTCTCTGACCCCGAGTTCCACAAGAAAGAGACCACCATGATGGGCAGTCGCAACGCCACGCCGGAAGATTTCGCCAAAGTGGGCCGTCTGATGTCGGAAGGCAAACTGACCGCCGACATGATGCTCACGCACCGTTACGCGTTTGCCACACTGGCAGAAATCTACGAGCGGGATGTCATTAACAACCGTGAGCTGATTAAAGGCGTGATCACGTTCTGAGAGGGTAATTGCGATGAACACATTGAATCGACGTGATTTTCCGGGGGCCAGCTACCCAACGCGCGTGATCCAGTTTGGTGAAGGAAACTTCCTGCGGGCGTTTATCGACTGGCAACTGGATATCCTCAACGAGCACACCACTCTGAATGCTGGCGTGACCATCGTTCGCCCGATCAATACTGATTTTCCGCCGTCGCTGAATACTCAGGACGGGTTGTATACCACGCTGATACGCGGGCTTAACGAGCAGGGCGAAGCGGTGAGCGAAGCGCGGCTTATCCGTTCGGTGAATAACGAAATCAATCCGTACCAGGATTTCGCGGCGTATCTGGCGCTGGCGCACAATGCGGACATCCGATTTGTGTTTTCGAATACCACTGAAGCCGGAATTAGCTATCACGCGGCAGACTGCGTGGATGATGCCCCGCCGGTGAGTTTTCCGGCCAAACTGACGCGACTGCTGCTGGAGCGCTTTAACCATTTTGCGGGGGCGGTGGATAAGGGCTGGGTGATTATCCCCTGCGAACTGATCGACTATAACGGTGAGGCGCTCAAAACGCTGGTGCTGCGATATGCGCAGGAGTGGCAGCTTCCTCCGTCGTTTGCTGATTGGGTGGAAACGGCGAACACCTTCTGTTCGACGCTGGTCGACCGCATTGTTACTGGCTACCCGCGTGAAGAAGCTGCCGCGCTGGAAGCGACGCTTGGCTATCACGATGCGTTTCTCGATACCGCGGAGCATTTTTACCTGTTTGTGATCCAGGGGCCGCAGTGGCTGGCAGAGGAGCTGAAGCTGGTGCAGTGTCCGCTGAACATCCGGGTGGTGAGCGATATCAAACCGTACAAAGAGCGCAAGGTCGCCATTCTCAATGGCGCGCATACGGCGCTGGTGCCGGTGGCGTGGCTGTGCGGACTGGAGACCGTCGGTGAGGCGATGCAGGATGCCGATGTGCACCGCTTTGTCGAGCGGGCGATTGGCGAGGAAATTATACCGGTATTGGATCTTCCGGCGGATGAACTGCGAGAATTTGCCGACGCGGTAAGCGGGCGTTTTCAGAACCCTTACATTCGTCACCAGTTGCTTTCCATTGCGCTAAACGGCATGACTAAATTCCGTACCCGAATTTTGCCGCAGCTGCTGGCGGGTCAGCGAAATGGGCGCTGGCCCGTGCGGTTAACGTTTGCCCTCGCTGCGCTGCTGGCGTTTTATCGTGCAGAGCGCGACGGGGAACGCTATCCGATACAGGATGATGAACAGTGGGTAAGCCTGTATGCCAGCCTGTGGCCGAGAGTAGGCAATGATTTAACGCTGCGTGAACTGGTGGATGCCGTGCTCGGCGATACGGCGCACTGGGGTGAAGATTTAACGTTGCTGCCAGGGCTTGCCGGACAGGTGACGGCTAACCTCGAGATGATTCTGGTGCAGGGTATGCGCCAGGCGGTGAACGGTCTGGAATAAGGTTGCCATGCAGCGCCCGGTGTGGTGTTGGGCGCTGTTTTTTTTCAGGCAATAAATGGGGTTAACGATAGGCCTGATAAGCGAAGCGCTATCAGGCCTATCATGTTAAGAGCCCTGAGCTACTACTTTGATTTCAACCATCCCGATCCCCAGCTTACGCGGCGAGTGGCCGAGAATATTGCCCTCGTTGGTGGCGACCGGATCGGGTGGGACAATTACCAGCGTATTGGCATCCGCCGGGTTATCAAAATGCAAGGTGGTGGTGCTGACGTCATGGCCTAACACCAGCGTCTGTTCCTCGTTGCCAACGCGCACGGGGATCGGACGATTGGCGTTATCACCATAGGCTTTGGCGGTGATGACCAGATCGAATTTTTTCGGCAATGGCGCTTTGTATTCGATTTTTACCTCTTCACTGAGCTGCGCATTGGACCAGCGTCCCCAGGATTCGGGGCGTGATATGCCGCTAAACTGTTTGACCTCTTCAGGTGCGCCCGCCACGTTGAAGACGAAGCTATCGGCTTTGTAGCGAATGTCGTTATCGACAATTTTCAGCGTATCGACGTTACCTTTGTAGCGCTCCATGTCGATCACCGTGTCTTTAAAGACGGTTTTGCTTTTCCATTTGGCTTTGTCAACGTGCTGCACGATTTGCTGCCCGCCTAACTGACCCTGCGATACGCACCAGTCGGTAGAGAGCGCCAGCTCCGGCGCCCATAGCTGCGCCATTTTGTAGCAGCGATCGACCCAGACGAAGTTATCGCGTGGGGCGAAATCCGCCAACTGGAAGCGCAGCGGGGCCGAGTATTCGCTTTCCGGCAGCGGCTCGACGCGTTTATCCGACACGCGCAGCAGCAGCGGCAGGCGGAAATGGCTACCAGAGAAAGAGATCATGTTTTTGTCCTGGTCGACGGTGAACTCTTTCATCTCTTTCGGGAAATTCCACAGACGGATAATATCGGGCTTCCACGCCAGCATTTTTTCTTTGATGTTCAGGAACACTTCCGACACGGATTCGCTCGACAAACTGCTGCGGCCAAGGCCGATAAAGTTATCGCCGCCGAGAATATCCAGTACCGTTGCGCCGTTATCCATCGTGTTACGCTTCACCGCCAGCGTGTCCTGCTGCGGCTGGTCGCCGCGCAGCACGAAGAACAGGTTGTTGCGATCCTGCTTGTTCAGATACTTCCATGCGGTGTTGTTCATCGCCAGATGATCGGAAGAAACCACGATTACGGTATCTTTAAACCATGGCGATGCTTTGATTTTATTGATAAATTCGGCAATATTTTCCTGACTGCAGCTGACCGCGCTGAACGACTGGTTGGCCTTCCCGTCGATGTCATAACGTTTACGGTTGCAGCTACGTGAGATAAATCCATCCGGATGATGGGTATCCACAGTCAGCGTAAACAGTGAAAAACGCTGGCCCGAGCGCGAAAGCTCTTCGAATTTTTTCCACGCTTCGTCCAGTACGGTATCGTCGTAGAAGCCCCAGTCGTTGCGATAGGCCGGGTCTGCCACCACGCTTTTTAACTCTTCTGCGCCGTACAGATGGTCAAAGCCGTGAGATTTCAGGAACACGTCTTTGCCGGCAAAGCGCAGGTTGGCCCCCTGCACAAAGTAGTTCTGATAGCCGGAGTTTTTCAGGATATCGCCCAGACAGATATTGTTGGGGAAAAAGCTTGAGACCGACGCCGAGGCGTTGCCTTCAAATGGCGCAAACAGCGGAATACCGCACTGGGAGGCGACCATGCCAGCGATGGTGTAATCGGTGCCCGGAAGCTGCATGGTGTTGCTGAAATCCAGACCTTCATTTTTCAACGCGCCGAGTTCTGGGGTCAGATCCGGGAACGCGTCATTGTTAAAATAGGTGCGTTCGAGGCTTTCGCCGTAGATATAAACCAGGTTCAGCTTGGGGTTGGGAATGGTTTTCGATGGCTCTTTATAATACGTTGGGAAATCCGGATCGCCATCGCGCGACTGCGACTTCACCAGTTCGGTTATCTGGTGAAACGCCGGGCTGGCGTCAACGGAGGCCAGCGCCAGCAGCAGGGCCAGCAGACTGTAACCCACATGATGCGGATGATGGCGACGGCGGCGTAGGATCCAGCCGAGAGCGACAAAAACCGTCGTCAGCGCCAGCGCGATGCCGACCCCCGGCAAAATATATTTTCCAATCCCCGCGCCGGTCAGGCTGTTGGTCAGCGTGTAGAGTACCGCGTCATTGATCCCGTCGCCGGTGAAATAGTCACTGGCGTACAGCGTGATATTCAAGACAATAAAAATCCCCAGCACCGTTAACGTGGCGGCAAACCACCAGGTGTTGCGACCCGCTTTCCAGGCGTAAATCAGCACTGAAGCGAGAAACAGAGTGATGGAGATTAATTCTGACAACGGTCGATCCTCAATAAACCGGGCACATGCCTGGCAGGCTAATCATTAGGGGAAAGCACAATGTAATAGCGATGTTATATTGCTGCAATTGTAGTGACATTAAATTACGTTGTTATTCAGAATTGGTTTAGATATGCGTGTTTTTTGCAGGGGATTTGCTGGTTATTTGACGTGTGAATGTAATGGGGTGAAAAATTGATGCCGCGCAGGTAATACGCGGCATGTCGTGCATCAGGAAATGAAGTTCATACCCTGTTTTAACACCAGATCGCAGGCCTTGGTTTTTACCTGCTTCGCCAGCGAGCTATTGCCAATCGTGTTCAGGTCCAGTTGTTGACCATCTTTGGCGTTGAGCAGACCCTGAATACCGTCCATATAGTTGGTATCTTGCTTCTGCTCAGGAGCACTGAGCCCCAGTTTATCCAGCACCTGGTTTTTGATGTTTTGCGTGTCGGTGACCGAGGCCAGCTTCTGTTTCGCACAATATTCCAGGATCCCAGCGGCGTTATTCATACTGCTGGAAGTCAGCGACTGATTGCTGCCATTCAGCAGGCTGGTCAGGGAAGAGAGCGACGAGCTGCCCTGCGAGCCGGAGCTTTGTTTGCTCAGTTCGCTGGCCGCGCTGGAGAGTGAATCCTGCCAGGAGGCAGCAAAAACGCTGGTGGAGATGAGCGTGCTGGCGGCAAGCGCACAGCACAGCAGACGTTGGGGTGTTTTCATCATTATATGCAACTCGTGTTATGCCTTTTCAGCGCAGTATAGCGCTGGCAGTCTTAGGAGTGGTCCTAATACGTTAATACTCTTTACCGGTTACCCGACTACGGTAGCTTTCCCAGTTAAAGATTACCCACAGGCTGTTGCCAAGCCGCATGCGGTCCATTACCCGCTCGCCCAGCAGTTTGTTCATTTCATCCATATTACTGTTGGTTAACATGCCTGTTGGTCGTTTTGAAGACGAGCGGCGATCGACGATCTGATTGATGATCACTTTTTCGTAGCGCGATTCGGTTTGCATGCCGATCTCGTCGATCACCAGCAGATCCACGTTACTCAGATCGTTGAGTAACTGTTCTTCGCTGGTTTCACGATTACTGAAGGTTTCTTTCATCGCCGACATAATATCAGCCACGGTAATGATCAGCACCGACTTGCCGCGCAGCAGCAGTTCGTTGCAGATGGCGGCGGCCAGATGGTTTTTACCGGTGCCGGGCTTGCCGGAGAAGATAAAGCTGGCGATATTGCCGTCAAACTCTTCAACGTACTGACGGGCTTTGCTCAGGGCGTTCATCTGGCCCTCGCATTCCACCCGATAGTTATCGAATGAACAGTTCTGATGCAGCGGACGGATCCCGGAACGGTTGAAAGTGCGCTGCATTTTCATGGCCCGGTTTTCGCGGGCCAGGGCTGCGGCACGAATTTCACCTTGCTCTTTTTGCCATGCCAGCAGCTCCTCGCCCGTTTTAAAGGCAGGCTCGACATTAGCCGGCATCATTTTTTGCAGACGTTTCATCAGGTCGCCAACGTTTTTCATCGTTATCCTCTAAAACCCGGTGGTATATGGTTGTCAGGCTCGCTGACGCTGTTCACATCGCGCTTCGGCATTCCGCCATTGCTGGCCCGGCCAATCTGGATACTGCGCGCCAGTTTTTGCTGCCACTGAATATGGTGAAAAACTTTGCCTTCGGCCTGCCAGTAGGCGACAAATGAGGCCAGTTCTTCAGCGGTGACCGGTTCTCTTAACGCCACGCCCCACAGGGCGGCCTGGCGCTGAAAGTCGGCATCGGGCTGCCAGTCAGCGTACATCGCAAATTTCCCCATTGGTATGGCAACGGGGGCGGCTTGCGGCTCTTCATAAAATTGTGCATCCAGCGTCACATCGCTTCCCGGGCGTGACAGCTTCTCTTCAAGCGCCAACAACTCGGCCAGTCGCGCAGGCGTCACCGCGTAAAACGCTGGCGCGTTATTGGCGAAAACGGCTACGGCACCGCCTGCAGACCTGGCCAGCACCGCATGGTGATCGTGTAGTAAGGCGTCAATGCTAGTGACGTCCGGCGTCAAAATTTTGCTGGGCATAATGTTTCTCAATACTGAACAACAACCGAGAAGGGGGCTGCTTTTATAGTAACACAGAGAAGAAGGAGAGCAGCAGATGAGGGGGTGATTCCCCTCTCTGCGAGGTGCTAAAAAAGCGTGCCGCTACACGCGCGGGCGTTTGCGATACAGCCATAATCCCGGAACGGACAGCCCGATGGAGAGCGCGCCGACAATTGATGAGGCTTTGAGAAAATTGGTCAACAGGGTGATCATCAGCGCTTCGCTGTAGCCAAAATGGCCGATCTTTACCGCCGAGATCATGGCTGTGTAGGCGGAGATCCCAGGGAACATAGGGATCACCGCCGCAACCGTGAAGACTTTCGGATGTGCCAGATACCAGCGTGACCACTGGATCCCAATGCAGCCGACCAGCAATGACGCCATAAAGGTCGACCATTCGATATTAAACCCTGTGCTCATCATCACCGTTCGCGAACCGTGCCCAAGCGCGCCGAGTAACGCGCACCAGGGGAGCGCCCGATGCGGTACGTTAAATACCATGGCAAAGCCGAGCGCCGGGATCGCAGACAGGATCATGTCCTGCATCAGCACCAAAATGAAATCGATCACGCCCATCCGCGCAGCCCCCATAAGGTCATCGACATGACGACGCCAATGCAGGTCGCCAGCGTCAGCAGGCTGGCAATCGCCCAGCGGGCGAGTCCGGTATTAATGTGTCCCTTAAACATATCCGCGACGGAGTTGATCAGCGGAAAGCCCGGAACCAGCAGCAGTACGCTGGCGGCCATGGCGATGGTTGGAGTGTGGTTAAACGTCGGCAACGTCAGTAGCAGGCCTGAAATCGTGGTCGCCACAAACGCGGTGATGCAAAAGTTGATTTGCGGGTGCAAATGCCGGGACGCCAGAATCTGGCGGATATACATCGCCACCATGCTGGCGAAAAAGGTGATCACCGCGCCATCCCATCCGCCGTTATTGAGTTTACAAAAGCAGGCGCAGGACAAGCCGACCATCAAGGCGACCAGCCATCTTGGATAGCGCAGCGGTTTAATCTGGCTAAAGCGTTTCTCAACGCCTTTAATATCCAGCAGTTTGTGTTCCGCGAGAATAACGATGTGCTGCACCTCCGTCACGACGTGCATGTTAATCCCGCGATCCTGATTTTTTCGCGTTGAGGTCAGGCACTGCCCATCTTTAATGGTGGTCAGGACGATAGCGTTAGAGGAGATAGCGCTTTCTACGCTGTCCATGCCAAGCGCCAGCCCGAGGCGGGTGGATAGCTCGTCAACCAGCGCGCTTTCTGCCCCATGCTGAAGTAAAAAAAGACCGCATTGAATACATAACCGTGTAACCGTTCGCTGTGACGACTGCTCTGTTTGCATGGCTCGCTCTGACTGATAAGGATCTCTTTGCATGAAGGATGCCTTCTTTTTATCATGAAGCATGATCCTGTTGGCTCTGGCTAAGATCAATCTTTGCGTCGAAAAAAGACGCAGGTCTTACGCGTCTGGACGCCTTACCTGCTTATCAATAAAGACAACGCTTATGAAAATGTAGTGTTATTTATCAGGATGGCAAATACGTAAGCAACGCTAATGTTCTATTGTAGTTCTTTTAATTGTACATAGAATGTATTTATGCGTAATTTTGTAATAATGGTTCAATAGTTTGACGCTATTGGGATTGTAGCGCCATTACTTTATATTTGAATAAAAGCCAAGGATAAACAATTCACCTCGTCTATTGTTTAGAGGTTTTCTGTTAATTAATATTTTTAATTTATCAGGAAATTTTTAATAAGTGCGAATACGGACTGGTGAGTGTGGAGGAGATATGTTGCCAGGACGCCGCAAAAACGCAATTATTATTAGTAAATTACCAATCGTACAAACCGGACTTAAAGGTGTAATGCAGGGGCAGTTCGCTGATTACGAACTTACCTACTGTCGTTCCGTTGAAGAACTGACATTGTTGCAGCTGCGGTGCGCTGATTTGGTGGTTGCTGATTTATCCGGAGACTGTAATCACCCACGTTCAGTCTGCGAACAATATTACTCTTTATTATCTCAATACCGTGATATTCACTGGGTTTTTCTCGTTTCCCGTATTTTTTATCCTCTGGCCATTGAGCTGCTGATGTGTCCTGTCAGTTCGCTGTTATCTGATGCCGAGCCGATTGAAAGTTTAGTGAATGTTATTCACGCAGGAAATACTCGTGCTGAGAGAATTAGCAAGTCGCTGCTCTCTCCGCCCGTGATGCCAGAGTTAGCAGACCATAGCGCCCGCTCAATTGTACTTACGCTCTCGGAGAGAAAAGTACTGAGACTGCTGGGAAAAGGTTGGGGAATTAATCAGATTGCGACATTGCTGAAGAAAAGCAATAAAACAATCAGTGCCCAAAAGAACAGCGCTATGCGTCGCTTATCAATACACAGCAATGCAGAAATGTACGCATGGATAAACAGTTCTCAAGGATCGCGAGAACTGAATTTACCTTCAGTTTATGGAGAGACCACGGAATGGAAAGCAGAAGCATCAAAAGAAACGTCGCACTGGTAGAAAAGTGCGCGATGAGTAGTGTGGGTATTAAGAGTTTATTTAATACCATGCCGGATGACCGATATAAACTTCATCTTTTTTCTAATCAGCCTGCCTTTAGTCAGGCGATGTTAAAAACGCCATTTTCGGCAGTTATTTTCTCTCTCTCTGCAATCAGAACCGATCGCAGAGCTGGACTCGCCTATCTGACGGAGCTGGCGATTAATTTTCCGCGCATCAAGCGTGTGGTCATTGCCGATGATGATGCGGAGGCGCGCTTAATTGGCTCTCTGTCACCCTTGCCGCTAGATGGTGTTGTGAGTAAATCTTCCTCGTTAACGGTACTTCAGGACGCGCTATTTACGGCACTGAATTGCTCCAGCCGAGGAACCGAAGGTTCGAAAAACCATTGGTATATCAATCAAAGCCGGATGCTCAGCCCGACAGAACGCGAAATACTGCGCTTTATGTCGAATGGCTATTCAATGCCGCAGATTGCTGTGCAGCTTGAGAGGAATATTAAAACTATTCGGGCACATAAATTTAATGTGATGTCGAAACTTGGCGTGAGCTCAGATGCCGGACTGCTGGATGCGGCAGATATTCTGTTGTATCTGCGTGCAGGTGAACCGGCGCCTTTCCTGCAGGCTGCTTCTTAAGGGGTCATGTCAGATCGCCCCGTGCCGGGTTTTGCTACTGGCACGGGGCATGAAGCCTCACTGACACACATCCACCCAGGTGGCGGAAGTCAGCTCAGCCATCCTTTCCGGCGTGATTCGAACAGCGCTGTGGATGGCGCCTGCGGCGGGAAGCACTTCAGCGTAATGCTTTAACGAGACGTCGCAGTACACCGCAATCGGCGTTTCCAGTCCGAAAGGGCAAACGCCGCCAACGGGATGACCCGTCGCGTTCACCACCTCATCGCTACTCAACATACGGGCCTTGGCGCCGAACGTACTCTTTAGCTTTTTGTTATCCAGTCGGGCATCACCTTTGGCGACGACCAGAATAATGTCGTTCTTGACCTTCAACGAAAGCGTTTTCGCGATCTGACCGGGTTCGACGTTATGGGCTTTTGCTGCCAGATCGACGGTAGCGGTACTCTGATCTAATTCGATGATCTCAATATCTGGTGCATGTTGCGCTAAAAATTGGCGCACTGATTGCAAACTCATTCTTCTCTCCAAATCGCCTACAGGCAGCTGCGTACAGCAGAAAACCGCATGGTGTAATTTGTCATAGGGGCAAGCTCGCTGTAAATATTTTAATGTAACAACATGGCAACATTGGCAGTTTTTCGATCCTCTTCACAATCAAAGAAACCGGTTACAGTAACCGGTTGCAGAATGCTGAAATGACGATTAATACTGAAGTTGTCACTTCCTCTGTATCACATAATAAGAGCCAACTATGAAACTTAACTCAAAATGCAGTAGCGCTGGCGTTCCTCCCGGCACGGTTGCGAAAAGTGGTAATGGGCTTTACGTGGTGGTGTTAATGCCAGCACGGTTGCAGGGTTTTGCGCAACGGGAGAACGGCTATGTCTACTAATCATGCTGTGTTTAATGTAATTTTCCGCTTTGTTGAAAACTATGTCAGTCCTGTTGCCGGACGCATTTCTTCACAACGTCATGTGATGGCCATCCGCGATGGGTTTATTTCGGCGATGCCCTTTATGATCGTAGGCTCGTTTTTGCTGGTTTTTGCCTACCCGCCTTTTTCTCCTGATACGACCTGGGGGTTTGCCCGCGCGTGGCTGGATATGGCGAAACAGTTTGAAGGCCAAATCCTTACACCGTTTGATATGACGATGGGGATTATGTCGGTCTACATCTGTGCGGCTATTGCGTATAACCTGGGCAAGCACTATGTGAAGTCACATCAGTTAGATCCATTCATGTGCGCGATGCTATCGATCATGGCTTTTTTACTGATTGCTGCACCGAAAACCAAAGGCACGATGCCGGTTGATAGCCTGGGCGGTACGGGGATTTTCACCGCTATCCTGGTGGCCATTTACTGTGTTGAAATGATGCGCTTCCTGAAGGCGCACAACATCGGCATTCGTTTACCCGATCAAGTGCCGCCGATGATCAAAAACTCCTTCGATCTGCTGATCCCGGTGCTGGTGGTGGTGCTGACGCTGTACCCGTTGAGCCTGGTGATTCAGTCGCAGTTTGACATGCTGATCCCGCAGGCCATCATGGCCATCTTTAAACCACTGGTGTCGGCGGCAGATTCTCTCCCGGCGATACTTTTGGCAGTACTGATCGGCCATCTGCTGTGGTTTGCCGGCATTCATGGCGCGGCAATTGTGTCGGGAATGCTGCAAATGTTCTGGCTCACCAATCTCGGGATGAACCAGTCGGCGCTGGCGCAGGGGGCGCCTTTACCGCATATCTTTATGGAAGCATTCTGGACGTTCTTCATTGTGGTTGGTGGTTCCGGCGCGACGATGGGGTTGGTGATTTGCTATCTGCGGAGTCGCTCGGCCCATCTACGCTCGATCGGACGTTTGAGCGTGGTCCCCAGCATTTTTAACATTAACGAACCGGTGATTTTCGGTACGCCGATAGTCATGAACCCTGTGTTCTTTATCCCTTTCTTGCTGGCCCCGATGGTGAATGCGGTACTGGCGTGGGCGGCGATGAAACTGGATTTAATTGGGCGAGTGATTTCAGTCGTTCCCTGGACGGCCCCGGCACCGGTTGGCGCGGCATGGGCGTTAGGCTGGGATTATCGTGCGGCCATTCTGGTTGTTCTGCTGGCGCTGGTGTCTGCTGTTATCTACTTTCCATTCTTTAAGGTTTACGAAAAGCAGCTATTAGCGCAGGAAAAAGAAGAAGCGCAGCGTATAGAAGAGGAAAGCCAGCAGGTTGCATAAAGTGTTGGCGGGGGGCTACGGCTCCTCGCTTACTTCAGCGTGCAGTCACCGCACTGTTGAACATCGGGCAGGCGATAGCGCTGGCAGCAGGTTCTGCGCACCAGTAGTCCCTCGCGTGGAACAACGGTACGCCACAGGGGGTTATCCTGGCCGCAGGAGAGTTGTTTCTCAAAAAAGCAGGTCTGGCGCAACGTGTTCAACAGTTCTTCACCTAACAACGGCTTCATTTCCGTTAAGTACCAGTGAATTAAGTATCCCGTATTACTCCAGATAAGCTTCGCGTTGATCTCGCCTGTCGCTTCCAGCGCCTGCACAACCGGCGTCAGCGCTGTGAGAATCAGCGTTTCCATACGTTGTTGAGGAGACAGGACCGTGGCCTGGTGATCCTGATGCACATCGATCCAGAAACAGGCTGCACGGCCCGTTTCGTGGAATTCTACGTGCATGTGTTCAGGAGAGACATCGATAGCCTCTTTTTGCGTCAGCAGAGCTACCATGAGCGGAGGCATCATCAGGCCGATATACCACTGGGCCCAGAGAGAAATCAGCGGCTTATTTTCGCGTGTCAGCGTGGGCTGATTGCGATAAATATGGTCTGAATAAACCGCCAGCAATGAACTTAACGTCGTGGGTTGCGTCCATTCATGCAGCGTCATCGCACCTGGTACAGGTGTTTCGTCCAGACGAATGAAGTCCAGCAGGTGCTCACGGGTTTTGGCTATCGTTGCGCGTACGGCAGCAGCCAGCGAGGGGATCTTTGCCGGGAGATGGCTACGCCAGATGACATCTTCAACGATCGGTGCGGAACGATAAGCCATGTCGATATAAGGATGTTAATCTTAATGATAATGATTGCTAATCCTATAATTGGCGTTGAGCGATGGCAAGATCTTTGTCGCCATCTCGGGCGACACCGCACAGATAGCTCAGGCAGAAGGGCAGTTTACCCGCAGTTCATCGCTGACCAGCGTGCTGTTGCGCCCAAGGTTCTTGGCCTCATAAAGGGCTTTATCCGCTCGGGCAATAGCGGCCTCAATATCCTGCTCAACAAGAGGCGCAATGCCGATACTAACGGTTACGTTAGTTGCCACGCTCTCATTAAACATGTGGGGAATTTTAAGGTCGTACACTTTCTGGCGAATGCGCTCGGCAGCAGCCTGGGCCTGTTGGGGATCGACTGCGGTCAGCAGAACCATAAACTCTTCGCCGCCAAAGCGCGCCACCACGTCCCGGGAACGCACGGAGTCACGAATCGCGGCAGAAACCCGGATCAATGCCTGGTCGCCCATCATATGCCCGTAGTGATCGTTATAGGCTTTGAAATGGTCGATATCCAGCAGCAGGACGTAGTGTTTCGAATTACTCAGGGCCAGCAGTGTATCAAGTCTGTGTTGCAGCCCCCGGCGATTGTACAAACCGGTCAGCGGGTCGAGCATGCTGAGTCCGTTCAGGGTTTCCCGTTCTTCCAGCAGTTTATACATCAGCTGTTGGGCGAAGCCATCGTAGCGCTTTTGTATTACATGCTGGATGGCAATCCCGGCCATGGGCAGCGCCATAAAATAGAAAATTCGCAAACCATGCTCGCTGCCGTTCAGCCATAAACAGACGGCGACGGATGGCAATGAGTGAAGCGTAAACGCGATGATATTATTGGCAAAAGCGATAGATCCAATAAACAGCACGCTGAGAAGGGCGATCAATAGAAAATAATAATCATTATGACCCAGCGCGTTATATTTCAGGAAAATATGTAACGCCCATAGCAAGCCAAAAACGATTGAAATAAAAGGGAGATTAATTCTTTTGTCCGCATATTTCCCATGCCATGCCAGCAACAATGTACTCATTACAAGCATCAGCAGCGCCGGTACAGACAGAGCTTTCACCGCAAACAGTGGGAAAAAAAGCGTAAACAGTGCAGAGATTGCATTGAGCAGCAGAAACAGTCGTAAAGAGAGTTGGTATTTTTTGGTACGCAGAGTTCGCCAGGATTGTACTGTCATAGGTAAATATTGTTAGTTATCTGCAATGTACGAAGGTGTGTTGGTAAATAAAACAAATAACGAACGGGGTAACATTCGCTGAGGTTTTTATTGTTTTTAGTTGAAAAGCTAACCGGCGAGCAATTTATCACCTTAAATTATTTATGTCATCAATCGTTAAGTAAAACTCATATAATTGATAGTGCCCCATAGCTGACAAATGAGAAAATTTATCATATGATATTGGTTATCATTATCAATTTCATAGGTGATACCATGTTGCAACGTACGCTGGGCAGTGGATGGGGGGTTCTGCTGCCGGGAATACTTATTGCCGGGATGGCATTTAGTGACCTGTCGGTCTACGTATGGAAGGCGATGATTGTATTAGGATTACTTCTGACTTCGCTCATGTTGTACCACAAGCGTTTACGGCACTTTGTGTTGTTGCCTTCTTGCGCGGCGCTGATCGGCGGCATTGTTCTGATAATGATGAACTGGAATCAGGGATGAACAAAACAGGGAAGAAAACCGAGAGGGGAATAAGATAATTGGTGCGAGGGGGGGGACTCGAACCCCCACATCCTAAGGACACTAACACCTGAAGCTAGCGCGTCTACCAATTCCGCCACCTTCGCACAGTCATCTTATTTTTTTGATATCGCCTCGTTGGTGCGAGGGGGGGGACTCGAACCCCCACATCCTAAGGACACTAACACCTGAAGCTAGCGCGTCTACCAATTCCGCCACCTTCGCCCAGTGCGAGCAATATCAACGTGGATTATGGTGCGAGGGGGGGGACTTGAACCCCCACGTCCGAAAGGACACTAACACCTGAAGCTAGCGCGTCTACCAATTCCGCCACCTTCGCATACCATCGACACTCAAAAAGTATCGTTACCACGGGGGCGAATTCTAGAGATTTTATGCAGGGCGTCAACAGTTAATTATCGAACTTAACGTGATTGCCGAAAAAAAAGGCGTTTCTTCGGGGTTTGGCGTTTTATCCAGGCCGGATAAGCGCTAGCGCTATCCGGCGTTGATCGGTGTCACGTCGGATGGCGGTGTAAACGCCTTATCCGGCCTGGATCGGTCAGGCTTTTTTCGCCTGGCGCGTCATAACGGTGCGATAGACCTTAAAGCGCCCGGTCTGCGCGATAACTTCGTGGAAGCCAAACACTTCATCCAGTACCTTCGGATAAGGCAGGAAGGCGTTCGCCACGATACGCAGCTCACCGCCGCTGTTGAGGTGGCGCACTGCGCCGCGAATCAGCGTCTGCGCGGCATCGAGGCTGGTCTGCATCCCATCGTGGAACGGTGGGTTGGAGATGATCATATCAAAGCGACCCGTCACGTCAGAAAAGACGTTACTGGCGATGACGTCACCTTCAATCCCGTTGGCGGCAAGCGTTGCGCGGCTGGCTTCAACCGCGGCGGCGCTAACATCGCACAGGGTTAAGCGCACTTTTGGCGAGTGGCTGGCTAGCGCGACGGAGAGTACGCCCGCGCCACAGCCGACATCCAGAACTTTGCCTTTGGTGTGTGGCGTCAGCGTGGAGAGCAGCAGTTGGCTGCCAACATCCAGGCCGTCGCGGCTGAATACGCCCGGCAGCGTTTTGATGGTCAGATTTTCGGTCTGGTATTCATCCCAGTATTTTTCGGCATCAAAGACCGGCTGTTTTTCCAGACGACCATGGTACAGGCCACAGCGACGCGCGCTGTCGACTTTGTTCAACGGCGCGTATTCGGCCAGCATCTGCTCTGCGCTACGTACGCCGCTGCGGTTCTCACCCACCACAAAAATATCAGTACCTACCGGTAACAGCGAAAGAAGGTTCATCAACTGGAACTGGGCTTCCGGCTTATTCTTCGGCCAGTAGTAGATTAACGTATCGCTTTCGCCGACGTCATCGGCCTGCGCGACGAGGCTGAAGCGGACGTTGTCGCCCATCTGGCGGTTAAGCACCTGCCAGTGGTGAAGCTGCTGAGTGTGCGCACGGCTGGCGGCGCTTTCAAAATGGGCAGGCAGGTCATCCTGCAAATCACCGGCAAACAGAATACGGCTTTGTTCGAAATCATCACTGTGGCGCAGCAAGACTTCACTTGCCGGGGTAAAAGCAGACATGGAGTGCTCCTTAAATTGTACAGCGGGGGATTATAGTTGTTTGATGGCGCGGATTCGACAAATTTGCTATATTTGCGCCCCTGATTACAGGAGTGTTTCGCTATGACATCCCGACGAGACTGGCAGTTACAGCAACTGGGCATTACGCAGTGGTCGTTGCGTCGTCCTGGCGCATTGCAGGGCGAGATCGCGATTTCAATTCCTGCGCATGTCCGTTTGGTGATGGTTGCTGCACAGTTACCCGCGCTAACCGAACCGTTGATGAGCGATATTTTACGCGCATTAACCGTCAGCCCGGATCAGGTTTTACAACTGACGCCTGACCGTGTCGCCATGCTGCCGCAGGGCAGCCGCTGTAATAGCTGGCGGCTAGGAACCGATGAGCCGCTGCTGCTGGAGGGCGCTCAGGTCGCGAGTCCTGCGTTTAATGAATTACGGGAAAACCCAGCGGCCCGCGCCGCGTTATGGCAACAAATCTGCGCATATGAACACGATTTCTTCCCTCGAGCCGACTGATTTACCTGCAGCATTTCAGATTGAAAAACGCGCCCACGCTTTTCCGTGGAGTGAAAAAACATTTGCCAGCAACCAGGGCGATCGCTACCTCAATTTTCAGTTGAGGGTTGGCGACGTGATGGCCGCCTTTGCGATTACGCAGGTCGTGCTGGATGAAGCTACGCTGTTCAATATCGCCGTTGATCCTGACTTTCAGCGCCGGGGCCTGGGGCGTGAGCTGCTGGAGCACCTGATCGATGAGCTGGAAAAGCGTGGCATTTTGACCCTGTGGCTTGAGGTGCGCGCCTCAAATGCTGCTGCTATCGCGCTATATGAAAGCCTGGGCTTTAACGAGGCAACGATCCGGCGCAATTACTATCCGACGGCCGATGGTCATGAAGATGCCATTATCATGGCATTGCCAATCAGCATGTAAGACAAGGTGTAATGATGAAGAAGTGGGACTGGATTTTCTTTGATGCCGACGAAACGCTGTTTACGTTTGACTCGTTTACCGGCTTACAGCGGATGTTTCTCGACTATAGCATTACCTTTACCGCTGAAGATTTTCAGGACTACCAGGCCGTAAATAAACCGCTGTGGGTGGATTATCAAAACGGCGCGATTACCTCATTACAACTGCAGCATGCCCGTTTCCAGAGCTGGGCTGAACGCCTGAAGGTCGAGCCAGGCCAGCTTAACGACGCATTCATCAATGCGATGGCGGAAATCTGCTCGCCGTTGCCAGGGGCGGTTTCTCTGCTCAATGCGATTCGTGGTAAAGCGAAAATCGGCATCATTACTAACGGCTTTACGGCGTTGCAACAAATCCGCCTTGAGCGGACGGGGCTGCGCGACTATTTCGACCTGCTGGTGATTTCTGAGCAGGTTGGCGTGGCAAAACCCGATCCCCGTATTTTTGACCATGCGCTGGAGCAGGCGGGCAATCCTGACCGTTCCCGCGTGCTGATGGTGGGTGACACCGCAGAGTCCGATATTCTTGGCGGCATTAACGCCGGGCTATCCACCTGCTGGCTAAATACGCACCACCGCGAGCAGCCAGCGGGCATTCAGCCCACCTGGACCATAGCGTCATTAAGCGAACTGGAGCAACTCCTGTGTAAACACTGATTGCCTCCCCCCCGTTGATGGGTAAAATAGCCGCAATTTTTCGTATTCAACTTGCACGGCCCGTTGCCGTGCTTACCTAAGAAGATTTGACTATGACGTTGTCTCCTTATTTGCAAGAGGTGGCCAAACGCCGCACTTTTGCCATTATTTCTCACCCGGATGCCGGTAAAACGACAATTACTGAAAAGGTACTGTTATTCGGACAGGCGATTCAGACCGCCGGTACGGTAAAAGGCCGTGGCTCCAGCCAGCATGCCAAATCTGACTGGATGGAAATGGAAAAGCAGCGTGGTATCTCGATTACCACCTCCGTAATGCAGTTCCCGTACCATGACTGCCTGGTCAACCTGCTGGATACCCCGGGGCACGAAGACTTCTCCGAAGATACTTACCGTACCCTGACGGCGGTGGACTGCTGCCTGATGGTTATTGACGCCGCAAAAGGCGTTGAGGACAGGACCCGTAAGCTGATGGAAGTTACCCGTCTGCGCGATACGCCAATCCTGACCTTTATGAACAAACTCGACCGTGACATCCGCGATCCGATGGAGCTGCTGGATGAAGTCGAGAACGAACTGAAAATCGGCTGTGCGCCGATCACCTGGCCGATTGGCTGCGGTAAGTTGTTCAAAGGCGTCTATCACTTATATAAAGACGAAACTTACCTGTACCAGACGGGTAAAGGCCATACCATTCAGGAAGTCCGCATTGTTAAAGGTCTGAACAACCCGGAACTTGATGCTGCCGTGGGCGAAGACCTGGCGCAGCAGTTGCGTGACGAACTGGAGCTGGTGCAGGGCGCGTCTAACGAATTCGACCATGAGCTGTTCCTCGCAGGCGAAATCACCCCGGTCTTCTTCGGTACCGCGCTGGGTAACTTCGGCGTTGACCATATGCTGGACGGTTTAGTGGAGTGGGCACCTGCGCCGATGCCGCGTAAAACCGACACCCGCGTCGTTGAGGCTTCCGAAGAGAAGTTCACCGGCTTCGTGTTTAAAATTCAGGCCAACATGGACCCGAAACACCGTGACCGCGTGGCGTTCATGCGCGTGGTGTCCGGTAAGTACGAAAAAGGCATGAAAATGCGCCAGGTGCGCATTGGTAAAGACGTGGTTATCTCCGATGCGCTGACCTTTATGGCTGGTGACCGTTCTCACGTGGAAGAAGCGTATCCGGGCGATATTCTTGGTCTGCACAACCACGGCACTATCCAGATTGGTGATACCTTCACCCAGGGCGAAATGATGAAGTTCACCGGTATTCCGAACTTCGCGCCGGAGCTGTTCCGTCGTATTCGCCTGAAGGATCCGCTGAAGCAGAAACAGCTGCTGAAAGGGCTGGTTCAGCTGTCAGAAGAGGGTGCAGTGCAGGTCTTCCGTCCGATCGCCAATAACGATTTGATCGTGGGCGCTGTCGGTGTGCTGCAGTTCGACGTGGTGGTTTCACGCCTGAAGAGCGAATACAACGTTGAAGCGATTTATGAGTCGGTCAACGTGGCGACTGCCCGCTGGGTAGAGTGTTCTGACGTGAAGAAATTCGAAGAATTCAAGCGTAAAAACGAAATTCAGCTGGCGCTGGATGGCGGTGATAACCTGACCTATATTGCGCCGACCATGGTTAACCTGAATCTCACCCAGGAACGTTACCCAGACGTTCAGTTCCGTAAAACGCGCGAACACTAATCGACCTTCCAGGGCACGGTATCCGCCGTGCCCTGCAACTTTCCCTGTCTTTTAAATCCCTTGCGGAATGTTCTTAAAACCTCTCATTTTTCTTTTGTTTGCCTGTTTTTTAGTCAATCTGGACTGCGATCACGAAATCCTGAACTATATTTAACAATGTGATGACATAAATGTCGGCGTTAAATGCTTTTTAGGCTGCCTGTTGCAGCTTCTATTGCTGATATTTATTCCACTTACAAGATTAGTTGCTGGCTCAAGCCCTATAACGGCAGAGCATAGCTTTTAGCAAACATACAGGAATACATCGATGACAATGACAGGACTTAAGATTTCTAAAACGCTGCTGGCCGTGATGCTGACTTCCGCTGTTGCAACGGGTTCTGCTTTTGCAGAAAACTCCACGACGGATAAAGCGCAATCCGGCGTCGAAAGTGCGGGGCAGAAAGTCGATAGCTCTATGAACAAAGTCGGTAATTTCATGGATGACAGCACCATCACCGCGAAAGTGAAAGCCGCGCTGGTGGACCACGATAGCATTAAGAGCACCGATATTTCCGTCAAAACCGATCAGAAGGTGGTGACGCTAAGCGGGTTTGTTGAAAGCCAGGCACAAGCCGAAGAGGCGGTGAAAGTGGCGAAAGGCGTAGAGGGTGTGACCTCCGTCAGCGACAAATTACACGTGCGTGATAGCAAAGATACTTCTGTAAAAGGCTATGCGGGCGATACGGCAATCACCAGTGAGGTAAAAGCCAAACTGCTGGCCGATGATATTGTCCCTTCCCGCAAAGTGAAGGTTGAAACCACCGATGGCGTGGTACAGCTTTCAGGAACCGTTGAATCACAGGCTCAAAGCGATCGCGCTGAAAGCATCGCCAAAGCAATTGATGGCGTGAAAAGCGTCAAAAACGATCTTAAAACTCACTAATTAGACTTAATTCGTCCTCCTGACGTTTGTCGGGAGGCGTGTTGTGCACCACACTGAAAATATCGCCGATGGGCAGCCTGAGTGCTCATATCAAGCGGTGACATTAACTATGGTAAAGGAGAAGCACATGTTTCGATGGGGCATCATATTTCTGGTTATCGCGTTAATTGCCGCTGCACTGGGTTTTGGTGGACTGGCGGGTACCGCTGCAGGCGCAGCGAAAATTGTTTTTGTGGTGGGGATCATTCTGTTTCTGGTCAGCCTGTTTACCGGGCGTAAACGACCCTAGTAAGTAAACCGTAAAGATATCTTGCTACTCAGCCAGTCCAGCGGACTGGCTTTTACGGTTTTAGCGGCAGGCATTTTGCGTTACTTTGTTCTCCTATTACAAAAACAACAGGAAGGCAGAGGTGGGGCAGAGAATACCCGTCACGCTCGGTAATATCGCGCCGTTATCGTTACGTCCGTTTCAACCAGGCAGTATGGCGCTGGTGTGCGAAGGCGGGGGACAAAGAGGCATTTTCACCGCTGGCGTACTGGATGAATTCATGCGGGCGCAGTTCAATCCCTTTGATCTCTTCTACGGGACGTCCGCTGGCGCGCAAAACCTTTCAGCTTATCTCTGTAACCAGCCTGGTTACGGTCGTAAAGTCATCATGCGTTACACTACCCGACGTGAGTTTTTTGATCCGGTGCGCTTTGTGCGCGGGGGAAACTTAATCGATCTCGACTGGCTGGTGGATTCGACCGCCTCCCAGATGCCGCTGGCAATGGATAACGCCGAGCGCCTGTTTGCCGCAGGGAAAGCGTTTTATATGTGCGCCTGTCGGGGCGATGACTACACGCCGGGCTATTTTTCGCCGAATCGGCAAAATTGGCTCGATCTTATCCGTGCTTCCAGCGCGATTCCCGGATTCTACCGCACAGGAGTTGCGCTCGATGGCGTGAACTATCTTGATGGTGGCGTCAGCGACGCCATACCGGTGCAAGAGGCGGCGAAGCACGGAGCAAAAACGCTGGTGGTTATCCGCACAGTACCCTCGCAAATGTACTATACGCCACAGTGGTTCAAACGTATGGAACGCTGGCTGGGCGAAAGCAGTCTGCAACCGTTATTGAATCTGGTCCAGCACCATGAAGACAGCTATCGCGCGATCCAAAGTTTTATTGAGAAACCGCCGGGTAAACTGCGCATCTTTGAGATCTATCCACCCAAGCCGCTCCATAGTATGGCGTTGGGAAGCCGTATTCCGGCGCTGCGGGAAGATTACAAGACAGGACGCCTGTGTGGTCGTTACTTCCTGGCGACAGTCGGTAAACTGCTGGCGAAAAATGCGCCGCTGCCTCGTCAGACGCCGAAGATTGTGGTGCCGGGGCCGGTGGTGGTTCCTCCCGCGCCGGTGGCCAACGACGCCCACGCGCCTGTGGTAGCCAATGCGCCTCAGGCGAACGACACGACGTTTGATAATGAGGATTTGGCGTGAGTTATCGTTTTATCGATACGCATTGTCATTTTGATTTCCCACCGTTTACCGGCGATGAATCTGCCAGCATTCAGCGCGCGGCTGACGTCGGCGTGCAAAGCATTATCGTTCCGGCCACCCAGGCGGCGAATTTTCCCCGCGTACTGGCGTTAGCGGAACATTATCCTTCATTGTTTGCTGCCCTGGGGCTGCACCCGATTGTCATTGAACAGCATGGTGATGATTGCCTGGAACAGTTGCAGCAGGCGCTGGATAAGCGTCCCAAAAAGCTGGTGGCAGTAGGCGAAATTGGGCTGGATCTGTATCGGGACGATCCGCAATTCGACAAGCAAGAGCGGCTGCTGGAAGCGCAGCTTAAGCTGGCGAAGCGTTACGAATTGCCGGTGATCCTGCATTCGCGGCGCACTCATGACAAGCTGGCGATGCACCTTAAACGCCATGCTTTGCCACGAACAGGCGTGGTGCATGGGTTTTCCGGAAGCGTGCAGCAGGCCGAACGCTTTGTGCAACTGGGGTACAAAATTGGCGTGGGCGGCACCATTACTTATCCGCGCGCCAGTAAAACCCGCGAGGTTATGGCGCAACTGCCGCTGGACTCGCTGCTGCTGGAAACCGACGCGCCGGATATGCCGCTCAACGGCTTTCAGGGACAGCCCAACCGCCCTGAGCAGGTAGTCAGAGTGTTTGACGTCTTATGCGAGCTGCGCCCGGAACCTGCAGATGTGATCGCTGACGCGCTGTATCGCAATACGACCGCGTTGTTTACTGTGTGATTGTTGCGTGCCGGATGCGACGCAAAAGCGTCTTATCCGGCCTACGGACTGACCTCATGTGTAGGCCGGATAAGGCATAGCCGCCATCCGGCATTTCACAGGTACAGCGCTGGGAAGATCATATTATTCACACCGCGTTCGCGTAGCCCTTGCGCCAGTTGCTCGACATCCTCCGGCGTTGCACTCGGCCAGTCTTTCGCTTCGCCATACACCCCGTGCGCATGAAAGGCATTCAGCCGTACCGGTACATCACCTGCACGCTTGATAAACGCCGCCAGCGCATCGATATGCTGCAGATAATCCACCTGACCAGGAATCACCAGCAGGCGCAGCTCCGCCAGTTTTCCCTGCCCGGACAAAAAGGTAATGCTCTGTTTAATCAGCGTGTTATCGCGGCCAGTTAGCTGTCGATGACACTCGCTGTCCCAGGCTTTTAAATCAAGCATCACGCCGTCGCACACCGGCAACAATTTTTGCCAGCCGGTTTCGCTTAGCATGCCGTTGCTGTCTACCATGCAGGTCAGGTGTTGCAACTGTGGATCGGTTTTGATCGCGCTAAACAGCGCCACGATAAACGGCAACTGGGTGGTTGCTTCGCCGCCGCTGACCGTAATTCCCTCAATAAACAGCACTACCTTGCGAATATGCTCCAGCACCTCATCAACGCTCATGTTCTGCGCCATCGGCGTGGCCTGCTGGGGGCACATGTGCAGGCAGGTATCGCACTGCTGACACACGTCGGACTGCCACCATACTTTCCCCGCGCTCAGGCTCAGCGCTTCATGCGGGCAATGCAGTACACACTCCCCGCAGTCGTTGCAGCGCCCCATCGTCCACGGGTTGTGGCAATTTTTACAGCGCAGATTACATCCTTGCAGAAACAGAGCCAGGCGACTGCCCGGCCCGTCGACGCAGGAGAAAGGAATCAGCCTACTTACTGAAGCGCATCTGCTGTTCATGGCTAATCACGCGAGGTTGTCGTTCCAGAATGCGCGTATTGCGCGCGGCTTCTTCGCCAAGCCAGGTGGTGTTGGTGCGTGAACCTGCGGCACGATATTTTTCCAGATCCGACAGGCGGACCATATAGCCGGTGACGCGGACCAGATCGTTGCCGCTCACGTTGGCGGTAAACTCGCGCATTCCGGCTTTAAACGCCCCGAGGCACAGTTGCACCAGCGCCTGAGGATTACGTTTGATGGTTTCATCCAGCGTGAGAATGTCGCTGATCCCGGCGTGATAAAACGCGTGATGCGGCGCGACGGTTTGCAGATGGGTGATCGGGTCCGGCTCATCGCCGTAGGGCAGACGCGCGCCCGGCGTGGTGCCGATGTCAGAACTGATCCCTGACTGTGCATGCAGCATCGCACGCTGATTCCAGCCATATTTCACCGGAGTGCTTTCGACAAACTCCGCCAGTTGGGCGCTGATACGATAGCCGAGCTGATTGGCGAACGCATCTTTGCCGTAGCGCGCGTTCTCCCCCGCCTTATCGCACAGCAGGTTCACCGCCTCCGCCAGGCCATACATGCCGAACATAGGCACAAAACGTTCGGGATCAATCAACCCTTCCTGCACGAGGAAGCTATTCTCAAAGAAATGTGATTTTTCATAAAGGAATTCACATCGTGAATCAATGATGGCGATTTGCTGTTGGCAATAGTGCGGTAGGGTGCGCGTAAAGAAGTCATCGACAGAGGTACTGCGCTCTGCAATGGCTTTCAGATTAAGCCTGACCAGCGTGCTTCCGCCTCCGGCGAGCGGCAACGAGTTGTAACAGCTGACGACGCCATACTGACATTTTGTGAAAATTTTATCATTTTCAGGGCCGTTGGAAATGTGCGGCTTACTGCACTCGCAGATATTTTGCGCCACGTTGAGCAGCAGATCGTCAGGGGTAATTTGCGGATCATAAATAAATGTCAGATTAGGTGAAACCTGCTTTAGCTCTGCATCTGCACGTAAAATCGCTCGGGTGACTGGCGTATCGGCGGGGCCGATGTTGGCATGCATAAACGCGTCTGGCAGGGTTCTGTCGAGATAACGCCAGAAACGTTTTATTCGAATATCGATCTCTTCTTGTGTTAGAATTCTAACATATGGTTGCAACAGGGCGTCGAGCTGACCGAGATAGACCGGCATTGAGGTCACTGACGGAACGTGGTGGTACAGGATGGTGAGCAAGGACAACGCATCATCAAGATCGCTGGCGCCTTCCAGCTCCAGCCACGATGAACCGTTGGCCAGAAAACGCGCATAGTCGGGTAAGACATAGCGCGGTTTGAACGGGGCGTGACCTTCGTACATATCGCAGATCACCCCGTCATCCAGCGCCTGGCGTGCCTCAGCAGGCAGTTGCGGATAAGGCAGCGCGTTTTCAGCCTCCAGCGCCAGAAAATGGCGTTTCTGCTCAGGGCTGAGCACCGGACTGGTCACGATTTGTTGGCAACGCTGTTGCAGCGCGAGTTCGCTTGAAGTGGGCATCGTTGATTCCTTTTTATCCCGATGGTGTAACGCCATTGTAGAAAGCAACGCCGCCACAACCTTTGATCCGGATGCGCCTGATGCCACCGCATCCCCTCAGGAAAGGTTATTTATTTGAAGTAGATCTCATTAGAGTAATGCAAATCTGTATGTGGTTTTCATTAACTGTGATGTATATCGAAGTGTAATAGCGAGCGGATGTTAGAATACTAACAAACTCGCAAGGTGAAATTTTATACGGCGATGCCGTTGGAGAATGTTATGACCGATTTAACAGCAAGCAGCCTGCGTGCACTGAAACTGATGGACCTGACCACCCTGAATGATGACGACACCAATGAAAAAGTGATCGCGCTGTGTCATCAGGCGAAGACCCCGGTTGGCAACACGGCAGCAATTTGCATCTATCCACGTTTCATTCCTGTTGCGCGTAAGACTCTGAAAGAGCAGGGCACGCCGGACATCCGTATTGCCACCGTCACCAACTTCCCGCACGGCAACGACGACATCGAGATTGCGCTGGCTGAAACCCGCGCGGCGATAGCCTACGGTGCAGATGAAGTTGACGTGGTGTTCCCGTATCGTGCGCTGATCGCGGGTAACGAGCAGGTTGGTTTTGATCTGGTTAAAGCCTGTAAAGACGCGTGCGCGGCGGCAAACGTGCTGCTGAAAGTGATCATCGAAACCGGTGAACTGAAAGAAGAAGCCCTGATTCGCAAAGCGTCTGAAATCTCCATCAAAGCCGGTGCTGATTTCATCAAAACCTCTACCGGTAAAGTGCCGGTCAATGCGACCCCTGAAAGCGCTCGCATCATGATGGAAGTGATCCGCGACATGGGTGTTTCTAAAACCGTAGGTTTCAAACCGGCTGGCGGCGTGCGTACTGCAGAAGATGCACAGCAGTTCCTGGCGATTGCCGACGAACTGTTTGGCGCTGACTGGGCTGATTCTCGTCACTATCGTTTTGGCGCATCCAGCCTGCTGGCGAGCCTGCTGAAAGCGCTGGGTCATGGCGACGGTAAGAGCGCAAGCAGCTACTAAGTTTGAATTGCCCATCGTAGGCCGGATAAGGCGCAGCCGCCATCCGGCATCAGTACGACTGCCGGGTGCGCGTTGCTTACCCGGCCTACAACGGCTTGGATTATTAAGAGTAATCATTCATTGCAGTGGGTTTTCCGCAGCATTTAACCTGATTAATCGGGGGTTACCGTGTTTCTCGCACAAGAAATTATTCGTAAAAAACGTGATGGTCATGCGCTGAGCGATGAAGAAATTCGTTTCTTTATCAATGGTATTCGCGACAACACCATCTCTGAAGGACAAATCGCCGCCCTGGCGATGACCATTTTCTTCCACGATATGACAATGCCTGAGCGAGTTTCGCTGACCATGGCAATGCGTGATTCAGGAACCGTGCTGGACTGGAAAAGCCTGCAGCTGAACGGCCCGATTGTGGATAAACACTCTACCGGCGGCGTGGGTGACGTAACGTCACTGATGTTAGGCCCGATGGTTGCTGCCTGTGGCGGCTATATTCCGATGATCTCCGGGCGTGGCCTGGGGCACACCGGCGGTACGCTCGATAAACTGGAAGCGATTCCTGGGTTTGATATCTTCCCGGACGACGCGCGTTTCCGTGAAATTATTAAAGACGTGGGTGTGGCGATTATTGGGCAAACCAGCTCGCTCGCACCGGCGGATAAACGTTTTTATGCCACCCGCGATATTACCGCGACCGTGGATTCCATTCCGCTGATTACCGGCTCCATCCTGGCGAAAAAGCTGGCGGAAGGGCTGGATGCGTTGGTGATGGATGTGAAAGTAGGCAGCGGCGCCTTTATGCCGACCTACGAGCTTTCTGAAGCCCTTGCCGAAGCGATTGTCGGCGTGGCGAACGGGGCGGGTGTACGTACCACCGCGCTGTTAACCGATATGAACCAGGTACTGGCCTCGAGCGCTGGTAACGCGGTAGAAGTCCGCGAAGCGGTGCAGTTCCTGACCGGTGAATACCGCAATCCACGTCTGTTAGACGTCACCATGGCGCTGTGCGTGGAAATGCTGATCTCCGGCAAACTGGCGAAAGATGACGCTGAAGCCCGTGCGAAATTGCAGGCGGTGTTGGATAACGGTAAAGCGGCAGAGATTTTTGGTCGCATGGTTGCGGCGCAGAAAGGACCGACCGATTTCGTCGAAAATTATGCGAAGTACCTGCCGACGGCAATGCTCAGCAAAGCGGTATATGCTGATACCGAAGGCTTTGTTAGCGCCATGGATACTCGTGCGCTGGGAATGGCGGTCGTTTCCATGGGCGGCGGTCGTCGTCAGGCTTCGGACACCATTGATTACAGCGTTGGCTTTAGCGACATGGCGCGTTTGGGCGACAGTGTAGATGGACAGCGTCCGCTGGCGGTGATCCACGCGAAAGATGAAGCCAGCTGGCAGGAAGCGGCGAAAGCGGTCAAAGCGGCAATCAGCCTTGACGATAAAGCGCCAGAAATTACACCGACAGTCTATCGTCGTATAACCGAATAACTGTATACTGATCTGATCGCTTTTTTGCGGCGCAAAAGGTACGGAGATTAATATGAAACGTGCATTTATTATGGTGCTGGACTCCTTTGGTATTGGTGCGACTGAAGATGCGGATCGCTTTGGCGACGTAGGCTCAGACACTATGGGACACATTGCAGAAGCCTGTGCGAAAGGTGAAGCTGACAATGGTCGCAAAGGCCCACTGACTCTGCCTAACCTGACCCGTCTGGGCCTGGTGAAAGCTCACGAAGGTTCTACCGGTAAAATTGCTGCTGGCATGGACGGTAACGCGGAAGTCATTGGCGCCTATGCATGGGCGCATGAACTCTCTTCCGGGAAAGATACACCGTCTGGTCACTGGGAAATCGCCGGTGTTCCGGTTCTGTTTGACTGGGGTTATTTCTCCGATCATGAAAACAGCTTCCCGCAGGAACTGCTGGATAAGCTGGTAAAACGTGCCAACCTGCCGGGCTACCTCGGCAACTGCCACTCTTCCGGTACCGTGATTTTGGATCAACTGGGTGAAGAGCATATGAAAACCGGCAAGCCGATTTTCTATACCTCCGCTGACTCCGTGTTCCAGATTGCCTGCCACGAAGAGACTTTTGGCCTGGATAAACTCTACGAGCTGTGCGAAATCGCCCGTGAGGAACTGACCGAAGGTGGTTACAACATCGGTCGTGTTATCGCACGTCCGTTTATCGGTGATAAAGCCGGTAACTTCCAGCGTACCGGTAACCGTCACGATCTGGCCGTTGAGCCGCCAGCACCGACCGTGCTGCAGAAACTGGTCGACGAGAAAGACGGTCACGTGGTTTCCGTCGGTAAAATCGCGGATATCTACGCTAACTGCGGCATCACTAAAAAAGTGAAAGCCACCGGTCTGGACGCGCTGTTCGACGCCACCATCAAAGAGATGAAAGAAGCCGGTGATAAGACCATCGTCTTCACCAACTTCGTTGATTTCGACTCTTCATGGGGACATCGTCGCGATATCGCCGGTTACGCCGCGGGTCTGGAACTGTTTGACCGCCGTCTGCCAGAGCTGATGGAGCTGGTAGGAGAAGATGACATTCTGATCCTGACCGCCGACCACGGCTGCGACCCGAGCTGGACCGGCACTGACCACACCCGAGAGCACATTCCGGTACTGGTCTACGGCCCGAAAGTTAAACCTGGCTCTTTAGGTCACCGTGAAACCTTCGCGGATATCGGTCAGACGCTGGCGAGCTACTTTGGTACGTCGCCGATGGACTACGGTAAAAACATGCTGTAATACCCGTTGTCTTTCGCGCTGTAGATGCGTTGACTTCATTCGCTCACCCCGGTCACATAGTGAATCTATGCTCCCGGGGATACACGAATTCGTCGCCTTCCTACAACGCGAAATCCTTAGGGTATTTGGATACGTTTTGTAGGCCTGATAAGGCGTAGTCGCCATCAGGCAATAACAACGAAATAAGGATAAAAAATGGCAACTCCACATATTAATGCAGAAATGGGTGATTTCGCTGACGTCGTATTGATGCCGGGCGACCCGCTGCGTGCAAAGCATATTGCTGAAACTTTCCTCGAAGATGTTCGTGAAGTGAACAACGTGCGCGGCATGTTAGGTTTCACCGGTACTTACAAAGGCCGTAAGATCTCCGTAATGGGCCACGGTATGGGTATCCCGTCCTGTTCCATCTACACCAAAGAGTTGATCACCGATTTCGGCGTGAAGAAAATCATTCGCGTAGGTTCCTGCGGCGCTGTGCGTATGGACGTTAAACTGCGTGACGTGGTTATCGGTATGGGCGCCTGCACCGACTCCAAAGTTAACCGTATCCGTTTTAAAGATCATGACTTCGCCGCTATCGCTGATTTCGACATGGTGCGTAACGCGGTTGATGCGGCAAAAGCGCTGGGCGTAGACGCGCGCGTGGGCAACCTGTTCTCCGCTGACCTGTTCTACTCTCCGGACGGCGAAATGTTCGACGTGATGGAAAAATACGGCGTGCTGGGCGTGGAAATGGAAGCGGCGGGCATCTACGGCGTCGCGGCTGAGTTTGGTGCGAAAGCGCTGACCATCTGCACCGTATCCGACCATATCCGTACTCACGAGCAAACCACTGCGGCTGAACGTCAGACGACCTTCAACGACATGATCAAAATCGCACTGGAATCCGTTCTGCTGGGCGATAAAGAGTAAGCGTTGTTTGCCCGGTGGCTCTGAGCTGACCGGGCTTACCATTCTTCTCGTAGGCCGGATAAGGCGTCGCCGCCATCCGGCATTTTCAGGCCAGTGCTTAACGCACCGCTCCGGCAATCCATGCCGACAGCTCGCGTAACTCTTTTTCTTGCTCCGGGAAATCAACCAGCAGCGCCTCACACTCCTGTTGCAGCATATCCGCACGGTACAAGCATCCTTGCAGACGACCCGCCAGCGCTTCTAACGGCGCGGGATTGAGGCTGTCGGTAAACACCTGCGTACGTGTGATATAACCTTTCTCCACGTCGAAATGCAGCTCAACGCCGCCCCAGGTGAAACGCTCGTCAAGCAGGTGCGAGAATGCAGGTGCCTGACCAAAATTCCACTCCCAACTGCTCTGGCGGGCAAAGGTGTCGGCAAAGTTCGGCAGATCCGGCGTTTTATCCGGCGAGATCATTTCCGCTTCGACACGTTCGCCGTAGTGGGTAAAAAAGGCTTCCGTAATGGCCTGACAGACCTGTTGATGGGTAATGCCCGGCAACAGCTCCGTTAAATTCGCCACCCGCGAGCGAACCGAGGTGATGCCTTTGGCGGCAAGTTTCTTTTTATCGGGATTGAGATAGTTTGCCAGGCGGCTTAAATCCGCGTTCAACAGCAGCGTGCCGTGGTGGAATCCGCGATCTTTCGTTTCCCGATAAGCAGAGCCGGAAACCTTGCGATCGCCGTCTGGCGTTTTGACCACCAGATCGTTACGCCCGGAGGCGTCGGCCTCTACGCCCAATGCGTTCAAAGCATTGAGGACAATCGCGGTGGAGATGGTTTTGTCGTACTCTGGCTTACCGGCCATAAAGGTAAAGCAGGTATTGCCTAAGTCATGGAATACCGCGCCGCCGCCGCTACTGCGACGGGCGAGCCGCACGTTGTCTTCCTCCATACGCCGGGTATTACACTCTTTCCATGGGTTTTGCGCCCGGCCAATCACCACCGTATCGGCGTTACGCCATAAGAACAAGACGCGCTGCGTGGCGGGCATCTGGCGAAAAATGCACTCTTCGACCGCGAGGTTAAACCACGGATCGTAAGAGTCTGAGATAAGCAGGCGTAGTGTGGTCATGGTTGATTTCCCTTTATTTTACTGTTTTTACTCTTTTTTCTCGTTATCTTCTTCCTGCACCGGTTTGTTGGCGGTCAGCAGGAAAGGGGATTGCTGCCAGCGGGTACGCTTACCTTGCAATAAGGTACGGGTCAGCACCACGCCGATTGCCAGCGACAGAAGCAGCATCAGGCGTAAGATGTTGGTGGTGTTATCCACCTGCTTGGCTTCGGTCGCGAGCGTGTGGGTATCCAGCGTCAGGCGTAGATAGCCCAGCGGACCATTTTTCCCCTGGATGGGTTCGACAATCTGCTGGTTAAAATATCCCCCGGCTTTTTTGCCGTCGAGCGCCAGCCGGTCACGAACATTGACGCTCTCACCGGTGCGCGTAATCAGGTCTCCCTGTTCGTCGTACACGCCAGCGTCCAGAATACGGCTACTCTCCGTCAGTTGCGTGAGCACCGCCTTAATGCGCTTTTCATCCGGCGTTTCGGTACGCATCAATGGGGCGACGTTTAACGCAACCTGGCGAGCCAGCGTGCGCGCCAGCTCTTCGAGCTGAGGATTACGCTGCTGCTGGTGGCTTTGACTAAACCAGGAAGCCCCCTGCATCAGAGCGACGAGCAGCGCAAGGCAGGACAATACAATCACTGCACGATGAAGTCGGAATTTCAGTTTTGTGCGAGCCATATTCCACCTGCTGAAAATTTGAGACTTAATGTTGCCAGAAGCGCTGGTTACAGGGTAGCCTCATGCGTTATTTTCCCCTGATGATTCCGACCCGAACGATTTTACAGGAGCTTTAATGCCAAACATTACCTGGTGCGATCTACCTGAAGATGTCTCTCTGTGGCCAGGTCTGCCCCTCTCTTTAAGCGGTGATGAAGTGATGCCGCTGGATTACCACGCGGGCCGCAGTGGCTGGCTGCTGTACGGTCGTGGGCTGGATAAGCAACGGTTAACGCAATACCAGAGTAAACTGGGCGCAGCGATGGTGATCGTGGCGGCGTGGTGCGTTGAAGATTATCAGGTGATTCGTCTGGCGGGCTCATTAACGCCGCGCGCGGCAAAACTGGCGCATGACGCCAGACTGGATGTTGCACCGCTGGGTAAAATTCCACATCTGCGCACGCCGGGTTTACTGGTGATGGACATGGACTCGACGGCCATCCAGATCGAGTGTATTGATGAAATTGCTAAACTGGCCGGAACCGGCGAAATGGTTGCCGAAGTCACCGAACGCGCGATGCGTGGCGAACTGGACTTTACCGCCAGCCTGCGCAGCCGCGTGGCGACGCTGAAGGGCGCTGATGCCAATATTTTGCACCAGGTGCGCGAAACACTTCCGCTGATGCCTGGCCTGACTCAACTGGTGTTAAAACTGGAAACGCTCGGCTGGAAAGTGGCAATCGCCTCCGGCGGCTTTACCTTCTTTGCCGATTATCTGCGTAACAAACTGCGTCTGACGGCGGCTGTGGCAAACGAGCTGGAGATCATGGACGGTAAATTCACCGGCAATGTGATCGGTGATATCGTCGATGCGCAGTACAAAGCCAATACATTGACCCGACTGGCGCAGGAGTATGAGATCCCGATCGCGCAGACGGTAGCGATCGGCGACGGCGCCAACGACCTGCCGATGATCAAAACGGCCGGATTGGGTATTGCGTATCATGCCAAACCGAAAGTGAATGAAAAGACGGAAATTACTGTCCGTCATGCTGACCTGATGGGCGTGTTCTGCATTCTCTCCGGCAGCATGAACCAGAAATAACGAGGTAAAACGTGGCAAAAGCTCCAAAACGCGCCTTTGTTTGTAATGAATGCGGGGCCGATTACCCGCGCTGGCAGGGGCAATGCAGCGCCTGCCAGGCCTGGAACACCATTACCGAGGTACGCCTTGCCGCGTCGCCGACGGTGGCGCGTAACGAGCGGCTCAGTGGCTATGCCGGGAATGCGGGCGTCGCAAAAGTGCAGAAGCTGTCTGACATCAGCCTTGAGGAACTGCCGCGTTTTTCCACCGGATTTAAAGAGTTTGACCGCGTGCTGGGCGGCGGGGTGGTACCCGGCAGCGCCATTCTGATTGGCGGTAACCCCGGCGCGGGGAAATCAACGCTGCTGCTGCAAACGCTGTGCAAGCTTGCTGAGCAGATGAAAACCCTGTACGTCACCGGTGAAGAGTCGTTGCAACAGGTAGCGATGCGCGCGCACCGGCTTGGCCTGCCGACGGCGAATCTGAACATGCTGTCAGAAACCAGTATCGAACAAATTTGCCTGATTGCCGAAGAAGAACAACCGAAACTGATGGTGATCGACTCCATTCAGGTGATGCACATGGCGGATATTCAGTCTTCGCCGGGCAGCGTGGCGCAGGTGCGCGAAACGGCGGCCTACCTGACGCGTTTTGCCAAAACGCGCGGTGTGGCGATTGTGATGGTTGGTCATGTCACCAAAGACGGATCGCTGGCCGGGCCGAAGGTGCTGGAGCACTGTATCGACTGCTCGGTGCTGCTCGACGGTGATGCCGATTCCCGCTTCCGTACACTGCGTAGCCATAAAAACCGCTTTGGCGCGGTGAATGAGCTGGGCGTCTTCGCCATGACGGAACAGGGGCTGCGTGAAGTCAGTAACCCTTCCGCTATCTTCTTAAGCCGTGGCGATGAAGTCACCTCCGGCAGTTCAGTGATGGTGGTCTGGGAAGGCACGCGTCCGCTGCTGGTAGAGATTCAGGCATTGGTCGATCACTCAATGATGGCGAACCCACGTCGCGTGGCGGTCGGTCTGGAACAGAACCGCCTGGCGATTCTGCTGGCGGTGCTGCATCGTCACGGCGGCTTGCAGATGGCGGATCAGGACGTGTTCGTCAACGTGGTCGGCGGCGTAAAAGTCACCGAAACCAGCGCCGACCTGGCGCTGCTGCTGGCAATGGTTTCCAGCCTGCGCGACAGGCCGTTGCCGCAGGACTTAGTGGTCTTTGGCGAAGTAGGACTGGCAGGCGAAATCCGTCCGGTACCCAGCGGCCAGGAGCGTATTTCGGAAGCGGCAAAGCACGGCTTTCGTCGGGCGATAGTTCCCGCCGCCAACGTGCCGAAAAAAGTACCGGAAGGGATGCAGGTCTTTGGCGTTAAAAAGCTTGCGGATGCGTTAGGCGTGTTTGACGACTTATAATCCTCTGTTTGCAGTGATGTTGTATAATTTGCCGGATGGCGACGCAATGCGTCTTATCCGGCCTACGGATTGATGTTGTAGGCCTGATAAGCGAAGCGCCATCAGGCAGTGTTACGCGATTTTTCCAGCAGGAGGCTCTTGTGTCATCGTTCGACTATCTCAAAACCGCCATAAAGCAAAAAGGCTGTACCCTGCAACAGGTGGCGGATGCCAGTGGCATGACCAAGGGATACCTAAGCCAACTGCTGAATGCCAAAATCAAAAGCCCCAGTGCGCAAAAGCTGGAGGCATTGCACCGCTTTCTTGGGCTGGAGTTTCCACGCCAGCAGAAAAATATTGGTGTGGTATTCGGTAAGTTTTATCCGCTGCACACCGGTCATATCTATCTTATCCAGCGTGCATGTAGTCAGGTTGATGAACTGCATATCATCATGGGCTATGACGACACGCGCGATCGAAGCCTGTTTGAAGACAGCGCCATGTCGCAACAGCCTACGGTACCCGATCGTCTACGTTGGCTGCTGCAAACCTTTAAGTATCAGAAAAATATTCGTATTCATGCCTTCAACGAAGAGGGCATGGAGCCGTATCCGCACGGTTGGGACGTGTGGAGCAACGGGATCAAAACGTTTATGCAGGAGAAAGGGATCCAGCCAAACTGGATCTACACTTCTGAAGAATCAGATGCCCCGCAGTATCTGGAACATCTGGGGATCGAAACCGTGCTGGTGGATCCCAAGCGAACGTTTATGAGCATCAGTGGCGGGCAAATTCGTGAGAACCCGTTTCGCTACTGGGAGTATATACCGACCGAAGTGAAGCCGTTTTTCGTACGTACCGTGGCGATCCTCGGCGGGGAGTCGAGCGGCAAATCGACGCTGGTGAACAAGCTCGCCAATATCTTTAACACCACCAGTGCGTGGGAATACGGGCGTGATTACGTCTTCTCCCATTTGGGCGGCGATGAGATGGCGTTGCAGTATTCCGACTACGATAAGATCGCCCTGGGACAAGCGCAATACATTGATTTTGCAGTTAAGTATGCCAATAAAGTGGCGTTCATCGACACCGATTTCGTGACCACTCAGGCCTTCTGTAAAAAGTATGAAGGGCGTGAACACCCGTTTGTGCAGGCGCTGATTGACGAGTATCGCTTTGATCTGGTGATCCTACTGGAAAACAACACCCCGTGGGTGGCGGATGGTTTGCGCAGCCTTGGTAGTTCGGTTGACAGAAAAGCGTTTCAGACGCTGCTGGTTGAGATGCTGCAGGAAAACAATATCAATTTTGTGCACGTTCAGGAGCCTGACTACGACGGTCGCTTCCTGCGCTGCGTAGAGTTGGTGAAAGAGCTCATGGGCGAGCAGAGATAGTTTAAATGCCGGATGGCGGTGCTTATTTGGCCTACAAGTCGCACTAACCTCGTAGGCCGGATAAGGCGTAACGCCGCCATCCGGCGCTTAACGGTAATTACTTAGAAATACGCTTGTACTTAATACGCTTCGGCTCCAGCGCATCCGCGCCCAGCGTGCGTTTCTTGTACTCTTCGTATTCGGTAAAGTTACCTTCGAAGAACTCAACCTTACCTTCATCCTGGTAATCCAGAATGTGAGTCGCGATACGGTCAAGGAACCAACGGTCGTGCGAGATAACCATCGCGCAGCCCGGGAATTCCAGCAGGGCGTTTTCCAGCGCACGCAGGGTTTCAATATCCAGGTCGTTGGTTGGTTCATCGAGCAGCAGCATGTTGCCGCCAACCTGCAGCAGCTTCGCCAGATGCAGACGACCACGCTCACCGCCGGACAGCTCGCCGACGCGTTTGCCCTGATCCACACCTTTGAAGTTGAAGCGGCCCACGTAGGCGCGGCTTGGCATTTCGGTATTGCCGATACGCATGATATCCAGCCCGCCGGAAACTTCTTCCCATACGGTTTTGCTGTTGTCCATCGCATCACGGAACTGGTCAACGGAGGCCAGTTTGACGGTTTCACCCAGCGTGATGGTGCCGCTGTCAGGCTGTTCCTGACCGGACATCATACGGAACAGGGTTGATTTACCCGCGCCGTTCGGACCGATGATGCCGACAATGGCGCCTTTCGGTACCGAGAAGCTCAGGTCGTCAATCAGCACACGATCGCCGTAGGATTTACGCAGATTGGTGACTTCAACGACTTTATCGCCCAGACGAGCTCCAGGTGGGATAAACAGTTCGTTGGTTTCGTTACGCTTCTGATATTCGGTGTTGTTCAGCTCTTCAAAGCGCGCCAGACGGGCTTTGCCCTTAGACTGACGGCCTTTAGCGCCCTGACGTACCCACTCCAGCTCTTTCTCAATGGATTTACGGCGAGCCGCTTCCTGAGAGGCTTCCTGGGCCAGACGCTGATCTTTCTGCTCCAGCCAGGAGGAGTAGTTGCCTTCCCACGGAATACCTTCACCACGGTCAAGCTCCAGAATCCAACCCGCTACGTTGTCGAGGAAGTAACGGTCGTGGGTGATCGCCACTACGGTGCCTTCGAAATCGTGCAGGAAGCGTTCCAGCCATGCCACGGATTCCGCATCAAGGTGGTTGGTCGGTTCGTCGAGCAGCAGCATGTCTGGTTTTTCCAGCAGCAGGCGGCACAGCGCGACGCGGCGGCGTTCACCACCGGAGAGATTCTCAATTTTAGCGTCCCAGTCCGGCAGACGCAGGGCGTCGGCGGCACGCTCAAGCTGCACGTTCAGGTTATGACCGTCATGGGCCTGAATAATCTCTTCAAACTTGCCCTGCTGCGCGGCCAGTTTGTCAAAGTCAGCGTCCGGCTCGGCGTACTTCGCGTACACTTCATCCAGGCCTTTCAGCGCGTTAACCACTTCTGCAACCGCTTCTTCAACGGATTCGCGAACGGTATGTTCCGGGTTCAGTTTCGGCTCCTGCGGCAGGTAACCGATTTTAATGCCAGGCTGTGGGCGAGCTTCACCTTCGATATCGGTATCAATGCCGGCCATGATGCGTAGCAGGGTAGATTTACCCGCGCCGTTCAGACCGAGTACACCGATTTTGGCGCCAGGGAAGAAGCTCAGTGAGATGTTTTTAAGAATATGACGTTTCGGCGGAACGACTTTGCCGACACGATGCATGGTATAAACGAATTGAGCCACGTGGACTTCGCCTCTTTTATAGTGATGAATAGAGTTTTCAAAGGCGAAGTGTAGCCTTTTTCATTGCTCAATCCCAGCCAGCAGATCTCACTCGCAACAAAAGTAAAAAAGTGTCCGTGACGTGGCGCATTCTGCAATGTCTGGTTAGCATGAATGAATTAAGCGGCATGATGCTGCACAGACGTAACATGAGAAGAGGAAGAGCTTGTGGACAAAGCCAATCAATTTACCTGGCGCCTGCTGGCGGCCAGCGTATGTCTGCTGACGGTCAGTCAAGTGGCGCGAGCCGATTCCCTGGATGAGCAGCGCAATCGCTATGCGCAAATTAAGCAGGCCTGGGATAACCGACAGATGGATGTCGTCGAGCAGATGATGCCCGGCCTGAAGAACTATCCTCTGTATCCTTATCTGGAATATCGTCAGATTACGGACGATCTGATGAATCAGCCGACCATTACCGTCACCAATTTTGTGCGCGCCAACCCGACGCTGCCCCCAGCGCGTACTCTGCAATCACGTTTCGTGAATGAACTGGCGCGACGGGAAGACTGGCGTGGACTGCTGGCATTCAGCCCGGAAAAACCGGGTACCACGGAAGCGCAATGTAACTATTACTTTGCGAAATGGAGCACCGGGCAAATCGAAGAAGCCTGGCAGGGCGCGAAAGAACTGTGGTTGACCGGGAAAAGCCAGCCGAACGCTTGTGACAAATTATTCGGCGTATGGCGCGCCTCTGGCACCCAGGATCCGCTGGCGTATCTGGAACGTATTCGTCTGGCGATGAAAGCCGGGAATACCGGACTGGTCACCGCGTTGGCCGGACAGATGCCCGCGCAATATCAAACAATCGCTTCGGCGATCATTGCGCTGGCCAACGATCCAAATTCGGTGATGACCTTTGCTCGCACTACTGGCGCCACGGATTTCACCCGACAGATGGCAGCGGTGGCCTTTGCCAGCGTGGCGCGTCAGGATGTGGAGAATGCCCGCCTGATGATCCCGTCTCTGACACAAGCGCAGCAGTTGAATGACGAGCAAACTCAGGAGCTGCGCGACATTGTTGCCTGGCGTTTGATGGGCAACGACGTCACCGACGAGCAGGCCAAATGGCGCGATGACGCCATTATGCGTTCGAATTCCACCTCGCTTGTGGAGCGTCGCGTGCGCATGGCGCTGGGAACCGGCGATCGTCGTGGCCTGAATACCTGGCTGGCGCGTCTGCCAATGGAAGCAAAAGAAAAAGATGAGTGGCGCTACTGGCAGGCCGATCTGCTGCTGGAACGCGGACGCGAAGCGGAAGCCAAAGAGATCCTGCATCAGCTCATGCAGCAGCGCGGGTTCTATCCGATGGTGGCGGCACAGCGTCTGGGCGAAGAGTATGAGTTGAAAGTGGATAAAGCCCCAGCCAACGTTGACTCAGCGTTAACTCAGGGCCCGGAAATGGCGCGTGTACGCGAGCTGATGTACTGGAACATGGATAATACCGCGCGCAGTGAATGGGCGAATCTGGTCACCAGCCGCACTAAGTCTGAGCAGGCTCAACTGGCGCGTTACGCGTTCAATAATCACTGGTGGGATCTGAGCGTGCAGGCGACGATTGCCGGTAAGCTGTGGGATCATCTGGAAGAGCGCTTCCCGCTGGCCTACAAGGATCTGTTTACCCGTTACACCAGCGGCAAGGATATTCCGCCGAGCTATGCGATGGCGATAGCGCGTCAGGAAAGCGCCTGGAACCCGAAAGTGAAATCGCCGGTCGGCGCCAGCGGACTGATGCAGATTATGCCAGGCACGGCGACGCATACGGTGAAAATGTTCTCGATTCCGGGTTACAGCAGCCCGAGCCAGCTACTGGATCCTGATACCAACATCAACATTGGTACCAGCTATTTGCAGTATGTTTACCAGCAATTCGGTAATAACCGCATTTTTGCGTCGGCGGCCTATAACGCCGGACCGGGGCGCGTTCGCACCTGGCTTGGCAATAGCGCGGGCCGGATTGATGCCGTCGCGTTTGTCGAGAGCATTCCATTCTCAGAGACGCGTGGTTACGTGAAGAACGTGTTGGCTTACGATGCGTACTACCGCTATTTCCTCGGTGATAAACCGGAGTTGATGAGCGACGCAGAATGGCAACGTCGTTACTGATCGCGTCGGTTGTGTTATGCTATCGTACTCGTTAAAGAGTACAAAAGGGGGAAGCAAGCACGCTTCCCCCGCAACGATGGCGATATCTTATGACTCAGCAATCACCCTATTCAGCAGAGATGGCAGAACAGCGTCACCAGGAGTGGTTACGTTTTGTCGATCTGCTTAAACACGCCTATGAACAAGATTTACACCTGCCCCTGCTCAATTTGATGTTAACGCCGGATGAGCGCGAAGCGTTAGGCACGCGTGTGCGTATCATTGAAGAGCTGCTGCGTGGCGAGATGAGCCAGCGCGAGCTTAAAAACGAGCTTGGAGCGGGGATCGCCACCATTACGCGGGGGTCGAACAGCCTCAAATCCGCACCGGTGGATCTGCGCCACTGGCTGGAGCAGGTACTGCTCGGGAAAAATTGATCCGCCGGATGCGGCTTTGCCTTATCCGGCCTACGATTGAACATCCGGCACAATGCTATAAATACACCGCGTTATGAAATGGGCTGAGCGCCAGAATCACTGCCTGGTGGTAGACGCTCGAGCGCGTCAGCTTACCCGCGGTAAATACGCCGATTGCGCCCTCTTTACGGCCAATCTCATCAATACCCGTATAGTCCGACATCACCGGGCCGAGCGCTTCACCCTGGCGGACTCTGTCGAGAATGACAGCTGGCAATGGCAGTGTGGCTGAACGGGCTTCTCCACGCTGGATGCCGTTATCAATCACCACCCAACTGAAGGTGGCGTCATCGTCAATACCCGCTTCAATAGCGACCCAGAAATCAGCCTGCGGGTGCAGGCGGCGCGCGTTATCAACGCGATTTCGTGCGCCAGTGCGCGTTTCCTGGCTTCCGAAAGGTTGTTCCGGCACGCCACTCTCGACGGCGACGGGTTCAATATGGCAGGATCCTTCCCCGAAAATCTCTTCAAATGCCCGCAGAATTGCCTGAATTTTGGCAGGATTGGTGGTTGCAGAGATAACCTTGTGCATAATTAAGCTCAGTTTGAAAATTCATCGCAGAGTCTACTCAAAGTATGACGAGTATATAACGGAAAAAAAGCATGTTACAGGTATACCTTGTTCGCCATGGCGAAACGCAGTGGAACGCCGAGCGACGTATTCAAGGCCAGTCAGACAGCCCACTGACCGCTAAAGGTGAACAGCAAGCCATGCAGGTGGGAGAACGCGCCCGCTCGTTTGGAATTACGCATGTCATCAGTAGCGATTTAGGTCGTACACGACGCACCGCAGAAATCATCGCCCAGGCCTGTGGCTGTGATATCACCTATGACTCCCGTCTGCGTGAGCTGAATATGGGCGTGCTGGAGCAGCGTCATATTGATACGCTGACGCCGGAGGAAGAGGGCTGGCGTCGCCAGTTGGTGAACGGTACGGTGGATGGTCGTATTCCGGAAGGGGAATCGATGCAGGAGCTGAGCGATCGCGTCAACGCGGCGCTGGCATCCTGTCTGGAGCTGCCGCCGGGAAGTCGTCCACTGCTGGTCAGCCACGGTATCGCGCTGGGTTGCCTGGTGAGTACGATTCTGGGATTACCGGCCTGGGCTGAACGTCGCCTGCGTCTGCGCAACTGTTCTATTTCTCGCGTCGATTACCAGGAAAGCTTATGGCTGGCGCCGGGATGGGTGGTTGAAACGGCAGGGGACATTTCTCATCTGGATGCCCCTGCGTTGGATGAACTGCAGCGCTAGCGGCGAATCGGAATCAGGAATTCGCAGCGCAGGTTGATCGGGCGATCTCCCGCTTTGGCATCTTCTGCCGGGTAGTATCGCTCGATATCTTGCCCTTTACGGCGCGTCAGGTTCAGCATCGGCATGCATGTGCCGTAGACTGTCAAGATAAACTCCTGCACGCCGGTACCCAGCCCTTCATAGGTAAACATCACGTACTCGCCGCCCTGTAACAGGATAGGCTGCGCCGACGGCACATAGCCATTGGCTTGTTCCGGCGTCAGTGCCGTGGTGTAAAACACTTCCTGCTCGTCATCTTTTTCAATGCTCGGACGCGTTTCGTTCAGCCCGTACAGCACCGGCGGGATTGAAGGAGCATTAGCAAGGAAGTCGCGCCAGAACTGAATACGCATTTCATGCCGGAAATCTGAAATCTGTTCCAGCGAGCAGGAATAGCTTTGCGTGGTGCCAAGCAGTTGCGTATCTTCCAGCGTAACGAACTCGTGCGCAGGCATCGTAAATTCACCCAGTCGCATTGGCGGGCGAATACCGAACGCGCTCCATTCCGGGGAGCGGCGATACAGCGCAGGCGTCTGGGAAAACTGTTTCTTGAACGCGCGGGTAAAGGTTTGTTGAGAGTCAAAGCGATATTGCAGCGCAATATCCAAAATTGGGCGCGCAGTCAGGCGCAGCGCCACTGCAGATTTTGATAAACGACGGGCGCGGATGTAGGCGCCAATAGCATGGCCCGTCACGTCCTTAAACATTCTCTGCAGGTGCCACTTGGAATAGCCTGCTTTTGCCGCCACATTGTCAAGCGACAAAGGCTGATCCAGATGACCTTCCAGCCAGATTAATAGGTCGCGAATAATGCCAGCCTGATCCATAAAATATCCTCATCCTTTCAACAACGAGTACCTGACGTCAGGTATGTGGATAATAGCATTTTTTGCTGTTTTAGCATTCAGTGTTTTTTTTGCTCATAAATGCTTTTTTCGGACATACGAAAGCGTGATTATTGTAATCCTGTGATCTGTATACGTTTTATCTTAGAATGTCGAATAATTACACAGAGTAACTTTTAAGAATGGTAACAATATGAAATATAAGAGCTTAATCATTTCCTCAATTCTGCTGATGTTGGCGCAGGTCGCCCACGCGGAGCAGATTGGATCTGTCGATACGGTTTTCAAAATGTTTGGGCCGGATCATAAAATTGTGGTCGAAGCGTTTGACGATCCGGATGTGACCAACGTGACGTGCTACGTGAGCCGGGCGAAGACCGGCGGCATCAAAGGTGGACTGGGGCTGGCGGAAGATACCTCCGATGCCGCCATCTCCTGCCAGCAGGTAGGGCCGGTAGAACTGAGCGACAGAATCAAGAACGGCAAAGCGCAGGGCGAAGTGGTGTTTAAAAAACGTACCTCGCTGGTGTTTAAATCCTTACAGGTCGTGCGTTTTTACGACGCGAAACGTAATGCGCTGGCCTATCTGGCCTATTCAGATAAAGTGGTCGATGGATCGCCCAAAAATGCCATCAGCGCGGTGCCCATCATGCCGTGGCGGCAATAACAAGGAAGCAAAATGCAACAGCCGTTGATCTGGTTAGTTGAGGATGAGCAGGGCATCGCCGATACGCTTATCTACATGCTGTCGCAGGAAGGTTTTAGCGTGGAAGCGTTTGAGCGCGGGTTACCGGTGCTGGAAAAATCTCGCCAGCGCTGTCCTGATGCGATCGTTCTGGATGTCGGTCTACCCGATATCAGCGGCTTTGAACTATGCCGACGTCTGCTGGAGCGTCATCCGGCGTTGCCGATCCTGTTTTTGACCGCGCGCAGCGATGAGGTGGATCGCCTGCTGGGGCTGGAAATCGGCGCGGATGACTATGTTGCCAAGCCTTTCTCTCCACGCGAGGTGTGCGCCCGCGTGCGTACGCTCCTGCGGCGGGTGCAGAAATTCTCCGCTCCTTCATCAATGACGCGCTGTGGGGAGTTTGAGCTTAATGAACTGGCCGCGCAGATAACCTGGTTTGGCAGGCCGTTAAACCTGACGCGCTATGAGTTTCTGTTGCTGAAAACGCTGCTGATGTCGCCGGGGCGTATTTACTCTCGCCAGCAGTTGATGGATTTAGTCTGGGCCGATGCGCAGGATACCTTCGACAGAACGGTCGATACCCACATCAAAACGCTGCGCGCCAAGCTGCGGGCTATCAACCCCGAGTTTTCCCCTATCAATACGCATCGCGGTATGGGATACAGCCTGAGGAGCGTCTGATGCGCATTGGCATGCGTTTGCTGCTCGGCTATTTTCTGATTGTTGCCGTCGCCGCCTGGTTCGTTTTGTCGATCTTTGTGCAGGAAATTAAGCCAGGTGTTCGCCGGGCGACCGAAGGCACCTTGATTGATACCGCCACGCTGCTGGCCGCGCTGGCGCGCGATGACTTGCTCTCTGACTCTCCCGCCAACGGCAAGCTGGCGCAGGCATTTTCGCAGCTGCATAACCGTCCATTCAGCGCCAATATCAGCGGCATTAACAAAGTTCGTAACGAATACCATGTCTACATGACCGACGCGCAGGGCAAGGTATTGTTTGATTCCGCCAACCAGGCCGTCGGTCAGGACTATTCCCGCTGGAACGACGTGTGGTTAACCCTGCGTGGGCAATATGGCGCCCGCAGTACGCCGCAAAACCCGAACGATCCGGAAAGTTCGGTGATGTACGTTGCCGCGCCGATCGTTGACGGCGGGCGTATTATCGGCGTGCTTAGCGTCGGTAAACCGAATGCGGCGATGGCGCCGGTGATTAAACGCAGTGAACGGCGGATGCTGTGGGCCAGCGCCGTATTACTGGGCATTGCCTTAGTGATTGGCGTCGGGATGGTATGGTGGATAAACCGCTCTATTGCCCGGCTGGCGCGCTATGCCGACTCCGTTACTGAGAATCGACCCGTCCCACTGCCTGATTTAGGCAGCAGCGAGCTACGTAAACTGGCGCAGGCGCTGGAAAGTATGCGTCTGAAGCTTGAGGGCAAAAACTACATTGAGCAATATGTCTACGCGTTAACGCACGAGCTGAAAAGTCCGCTGGCGGCCATCCGTGGCGCCGCTGAAATTTTGCGCGAAGGTCCGCCGCCGAACGTGGTTGCGCGCTTTACCGATAATATTCTGACGCAAAATGCGCGCATGCAGGCGTTGGTCGAAACTCTGCTACGTCAGGCGCGACTGGAGAATCGACAGGACATAACGTTGATGGCGGTGGCAGTAGACGCGCTGTTTGCTCAGCTTAAAGAGGCACGCAGCGTGCAACTGGCGGCAAAAAACATCACGCTGACTATTATACCTTCATCGCTTAGCGTCGCCGCCGACCCTGCGTTACTGGAGCAGGCATTGGGGAATTTGCTCGACAACGCGATCGACTTCACGCCGCAGGACGGGACGATTACGCTGAGTTCGCATCAGCAGGAGGAGCGGGTCACGTTGCAGGTCATCGACAGTGGCAGCGGGATCCCCGACTTCGCGTTACCGCGTATTTTTGAGCGCTTTTACTCGCTGCCCCGTGAGAATGGGCATAAGAGCAGCGGTTTGGGGCTGGCGTTTGTCAGCGAAGTTGCGCGACTTCACGCAGGTACGGTGACATTGTCTAACCGACCGGAAGGGGGCGTACAGGCTCTGTTTACGCTTCACCGTCACTTCACATAACTTCAAATTCTCCGCACATAGCTGTTCTACCTTGCTGATATTGCAAAGGAGAACGCTATGTTTAAATCCCCCCTGTTTTGGAAAATCGTCACCTTAGGTGGCGCAATACTGCTGCTGTTAATTCCGCTGACGATGGTCAGGCAGATAATCGTTGAGCGATCGGATTATCGTGATGACGTCGAAGATGCTATCCGTCAGAGCACCAGCGGGCCGCAAAAGATGGTAGGGCCGCTGATTGCCGTTCCGGTGACTGAACTTTATACCTCGCTGGAGGAGGGCAAAGAGGTCCAGCGTAAACGCAGCTATATCCATTTCTGGCTGCCGGAATCGTTGGTCGTTGAGGGAAATCAGAACGTAGAAGCGCGTAAAATCGGTATTTATGAAGGCCAGGTCTGGCACAACGATGTTTCGGTGAAGGCCGAGTTTAACGCCGAGCGCTTGAGCGATTTAAACCATCCCAACGTCAGCGTCGGCAAACCGTTTATTGTGGTTGGTGTGGGTGATGCGCGCGGGATTGGCGTGGTAAAAGCGCCACAGGTCAATGGCACGTCGCTGGTCGTTGAGCCGGGGACGGGGTTGGATGGACGTGCGCAGGGAATTCACATTCCGCTACCTGACGCGAGCTGGGCGGAGCAACATCTGAGCCTGGTGTTGTCGCTCAATTTGAGCGGTACCGGCGATTTCTCCGTCGTACCGGTTGGGCGTAACAGTGAAATGACCTTAACCAGCAACTGGCCGCATCCCAACTTTCTTGGGGACTTTCTTCCGGCTAAGCGCGAAATCAGTGAATCAGGATTCAAGGCCCAGTGGCAAAGCAGCTGGTTTGCCAATAACCTCGGCGAGCGCTTTGATGGCGAAAAAATTGGCTGGGAGGGCATGCCTGCGTTTAGCGTCGCTGTCGCCACGCCAGCAGATCAGTATCAGTTAACGGACAGGGCAACAAAATATGCCATCCTGCTGATTGTGCTGACCTTTATGTCTTTCTTCGTGCTTGAATGCATGACCAGTCTGCGTCTGCACCCGATGCAGTATCTGCTGGTGGGGTTATCGCTGGTGATGTTTTATCTGCTTCTGCTGGCGCTGTCAGAACACATTGGTTTTACGGCGGCGTGGATAACGGCAAGCCTGGTTGGCGCGTTAATGAACGGGGTGTATTTGCAGGCGATATTGCAGGGCTGGCGGAACAGTATTTTGTTCACCGTGGCGCTACTGGCGCTGGATGGCGTGATGTGGGTGCTGCTGCGTTCACAGGACAGCTCTTTACTGCTGGGTACCGGTGTGCTGTTGTTTGCGCTGTGTGGGGTGATGTTCCTGACGCGTAATCTTGACTGGCACTCGCTGGCGCAGCCAAAACCAAAACCGTCAGAACTTCCGGCATCTCAGCCTGAGCAGAGTGACGCGTTTCGCTTATGGAAATAGACCCGTAGAGAAATGAAAAACGGCGCATAACGCGCCGTTTTTTTTACCCATCAGAATTGAATTAATCCTGCAGGTCGCCGCAGAAACGGTAGCCTTCACCGTGAATGGTGGCGATGATTTCTGGCGTATCCGGCGTTGATTCGAAATGTTTACGAATGCGGCGGATCGTCACGTCAACGGTACGGTCATGCGGCTTCAGTTCGCGACCGGTCATTTTTTTCAGCAGTTCTGCGCGAGACTGGATTTTGCCCGGATTCTCACAGAAGTGAAGCATGGCACGGAATTCGCTGCGCGGCAGTTTATACTGCTCGCCGTCAGGACCAATCAGAGAGCGGCTGTTGATGTCCAGCTCCCAGCCATTGAACTTGTAGCTTTCGACGCTACGGCGTTCTTCGCTGACAGTACCAAGGTTCATGGTACGGGACAGCAGGTTACGAGCACGGATAGTCAGTTCGCGCGGGTTAAACGGCTTGGTGATGTAATCGTCTGCGCCGATTTCGAGGCCGAGAATTTTATCGACTTCGTTATCACGGCCCGTCAGGAACATCAGCGCAACGTTAGCTTGTTCGCGGAGTTCGCGCGCTAACAGCAGGCCATTTTTCCCAGGCAGATTGATATCCATAATCACAAGGTTGATGTCATATTCAGAGAGAATCTGATGCATTTCCGCGCCATCTGTCGCTTCGAATACATCATAGCCTTCTGCTTCGAAAATGCTTTTCAACGTGTTGCGTGTTACTAACTCGTCTTCAACGATAAGAATGTGCGGGGTCTGCATGTTTGCTACCTAAATTGCCAACTAAATCGAAACAGGAAGTACAAAAGTCCCTGACCTGCCTGATGCATGCCGTAAATTAACATGATCGGCGTAACATGACTAAAGTACGTAATTGCGTTCTTGATGCACTTTCCATCAACGTCAACAACATCATTAGCTTGGTCGTGGGTAGTTTCCCTCTGGACCCGACAGTGTCAAAAACGGCTGTCATCCTAACCATTTTAACAGCAACATAACAGGCTAAGACATGCCGGACACCCAATAAAACTACGCTTCGTTGACATATATCAAGTTCAATTGTAGCACGTTAACAGTTTGATGAAATCAACGTATCCAAATGTTTGCTTTCATCACAAAATTGCAATATTACAACTAGTTGCACGAGCAAATTAATAAATGTAATGAATCCAACCAGTGCGATCCATTTTAAATTAAATTATCATGGATAAACAGAGGGATATGCAACTTTTGTTAACATAAAAAGCAATAGTACAGCCTGGAAATAGTTTAGCATTTTTTAACGTATGCGAAATGCTTTTTCAGTGATTTCTGTTAAAAATATGTAAATTCGCGCAGCGTAATATGTTGACCTACGTCACATAATCCCTTGCAGACTGGCCAAAAAGAGTATCGAAATGCGTTTAACAATTATTCTGGTTGCCCCCGCCAGAGCGGAGAATATCGGCGCGGCTGCCCGCGCTATGAAGACTATGGGGTTCACCCAATTACGGATCGTTGACAGCGAAGCCCACCTGGAACCCGCTACGCGATGGGTTGCGCATGGTTCGGGCGATATTATTGATAATATTAACGTTTTTCCAACGTTAGCGGAGGCGCTCCACGACGTGGATTTTACCGTCGCGACCACCGCGCGCAGCCGGGCGAAGTTTCATTATTACGCCACGCCGGTCGAACTGGTTCCCCTGTTGCAGGAAAAATTAACGTGGATGGAACACGCCGCACTGGTTTTTGGTCGCGAGGATTCGGGGCTGACCAACGAAGAATTGGCTCTGGCGGATGTGCTCACCGGTGTACCTATGGTGGCTGACTATCCCTCACTCAATTTGGGACAGGCGGTGATGGTGTATTGCTATCAATTAGCAGGTTTAATACAACAACCGGCTAAAAATAGTGAGGTGACGGATGAGCTTCAGCTACAGGCATTGCGTGCGCGCGTTTTACGTTTATTAGCCACGCTGAACGTTTCTGACGACATCAAGCTGACGGACTGGCTGCAACAGCGAATGGGTCTGTTAGGGCAGCGAGACACGGCAATGTTGCACCGTTTTTTACATGATATAGAAAAAAACATCACAAAATAAAATTTCGAGAAGTTTTTGTTACGTGGTTTTTTATTCTGGCTTCAAGTGGGGGAAACATGCTGTTTTGGTTGAAAGTAAAAGGGCAAGCAGTCGCTCGTGAACAAGTTTCGGAATGTGATCAATTTAAAAATTTATTGACTTAGGCCAGCAGATACTTTAACCCTAAAAGAATACAGCACAGACAGATAATAATTACAGAGCACACAACATCATGAAACGCATCAGCATCACTATTACCACAACCATCACCATTACCACAGGTAACGGTGCGGGCTGACGCGTACAGGAAACACAAGAAAAAGCCCGCACCTAAACAGTGCGGGCTTTTTTTTCGACCAAAGGCAATGAGGTAAACCATGCGAGTGTTGAAGTTCGGCGGTACATCAGTGGCAAATGCAGAGCGCTTTCTGCGGGTTGCCGATATTTTGGAAAGCAATGCCAGACAGGGGCAGGTCGCGACCGTACTCTCTGCCCCCGCAAAAATTACCAACCATCTGGTGGCGATGATTGAAAAGACCATCGGTGGTCAGGATGCTTTAGCCAACATCAGCGACGCCGAACGCATTTTCTCTGAACTGCTGGTGGGTCTGGCCGCTGCACAGCCGGGTTTCCCGCTGGCTCCGCTCAAAGCCTTTGTTGAACAAGAATTTGCCCAGATTAAGCACGTCCTGCACGGTATCAGCCTGCTGGGACAGTGCCCGGACAGTATCAATGCCGCGCTTATCTGCCGTGGTGAAAAAATGTCGATCGCCATCATGGCAGGCCTGCTGGAAGCGCGCGGGCACAACGTGACGGTCATTGACCCGGTGGAGAAATTGCTGGCAGTAGGCCATTACCTCGAATCTACCGTTGATATCGCCGAATCTACGCGCCGCATTGCCGCCAGCCGTATTCCTGCTGACCATATGATTCTGATGGCCGGATTTACTGCCGGAAATGAGAAAGGTGAATTAGTGGTGCTGGGGCGTAATGGCTCTGACTACTCTGCCGCCGTACTGGCCGCCTGTTTGCGCGCTGATTGTTGTGAGATCTGGACCGATGTTGACGGCGTATATACCTGCGATCCGCGTCAGGTACCCGACGCCCGGCTGCTGAAGTCGATGTCTTATCAGGAAGCGATGGAGCTTTCTTACTTCGGCGCCAAAGTTCTGCACCCGCGCACCATTACCCCTATTGCTCAGTTCCAGATCCCGTGCCTGATTAAAAATACCGGTAATCCGCAAGCGCCCGGTACGTTGATCGGTGCCAGCAGTGATGACGACGATTTGCCGGTAAAAGGCATTTCTAACCTCAATAATATGGCGATGTTTAGCGTCTCCGGCCCTGGGATGAAAGGCATGGTGGGTATGGCAGCGCGCGTTTTCGCCGCGATGTCGCGTGCGGGCATCTCGGTAGTGCTGATCACCCAATCCTCTTCTGAATACAGCATCAGTTTCTGCGTCCCACAGGGCGACTGCGCGCGTGCGCAGCGCGCCATGCAGGATGAATTCTATCTCGAACTGAAAGAAGGCCTGCTGGAGCCGCTGGCGGTGACTGAGCGACTGGCTATCATCTCCGTCGTTGGCGATGGTATGCGCACGCTGCGCGGCATCTCGGCGAAATTCTTTGCCGCGCTGGCTCGTGCGAACATCAACATCGTGGCGATCGCCCAGGGGTCGTCCGAGCGTTCTATTTCGGTGGTAGTGAACAACGATGACGCGACCACCGGCGTACGCGTTACCCATCAGATGCTGTTCAACACCGACCAGGTGATTGAAGTGTTTGTGATTGGCGTAGGCGGAGTGGGCGGTGCGCTGCTGGAACAACTTAAACGTCAGCAGACCTGGCTCAAAAAGAAGCATATCGATCTGCGCGTGTGCGGGGTGGCGAACTCGAAGGCTCTGCTGACCAACGTCCACGGTTTGAATCTGGAAAACTGGCAGACGGAGCTGGAAAGCGCGAAAGAGCCATTCAACCTTGGGCGCCTCATTCGTCTGGTGAAAGAATATCATCTGCTCAACCCGGTGATTGTCGACTGTACCTCAAGCCAGGCGGTGGCGGATCAGTATGCTGACTTCCTGCGCGAAGGCTTCCATGTGGTCACGCCGAACAAAAAGGCCAACACGTCGTCGATGGATTACTACCATCAGTTGCGTTTTGCCGCGGCGAAGTCGCGTCGTAAATTCCTGTACGACACCAACGTGGGCGCGGGCTTGCCGGTTATTGAAAACCTGCAAAATCTGCTCAGCGCGGGCGATGAACTGCAACGATTCTCAGGCATTCTTTCCGGTTCGCTGTCGTTTATTTTCGGCAAGCTGGATGAAGGCATGAGCTTCTCCCAGGCCACCACAATGGCGCGTGAACTGGGCTATACCGAACCCGATCCGCGTGACGATCTTTCCGGTACGGACGTGGCGCGTAAGCTGCTGATCCTGGCCCGTGAAACCGGTCGTGAGCTGGAGCTTTCTGACATTGTCATTGAGCCGGTCCTGCCAAAAGAGTTTGATGATTCTGGTGATGTTTCCGCGTTTATGGCGAAATTGTCGCAACTGGACGACGCCTTTGCCGCGCGCGTGGCGAAAGCCCGTGATGAGGGGAAAGTATTGCGCTATGTTGGCAATATCGAAGAGGACGGCGTTTGTCGCGTGAAAATTGATGCAGTGGACGGCAACGATCCGCTGTTCAAAGTGAAAAACGGTGAAAACGCGCTGGCATTCTATAGCCACTACTATCAGCCGTTACCGTTGGTTCTGCGCGGATACGGCGCGGGTAACGATGTGACGGCGGCGGGCGTCTTTGCCGACCTGCTACGCACCCTTTCATGGAAGTTAGGAGTCTGACATGGTGAGAGTTTATGCCCCGGCTTCCAGTGCCAATATGAGCGTCGGGTTTGATGTGCTCGGCGCGGCGGTAACCCCGGTGGACGGTTCGCTGTTGGGAGATGTGGTGTCCGTTGAAGCGGCCGACCATTTCAGCCTTAACAACCTCGGGCGCTTTGCCAACAAACTGCCGCCTGAGCCGCGAGAAAATATTGTCTACCAGTGCTGGGAGCGATTCTGTCAGGAGCTAGGTAAAAGCGTTCCGGTGGCAATGACGCTGGAAAAAAATATGCCAATTGGCTCCGGGTTAGGCTCCAGCGCCTGTTCCGTCGTGGCGGCGTTAGTCGCTATGAACGAACACTGCGGTAAGCCGCTCAACGATACGCGCTTGTTAGCGATAATGGGCGAGCTGGAAGGGCGTATCTCCGGCAGTATTCATTACGATAACGTCGCACCGTGCTTTTTGGGCGGCATGCAGTTAATGATCGAAGAAAACGGCATTATCAGCCAGCAGGTGCCAGGCTTTGATGAGTGGCTGTGGGTACTGGCGTATCCGGGGATTAAAGTGTCAACGGCAGAAGCACGGGCGATTTTACCTGCGCAGTATCGCCGTCAGGACTGTATCGCCCACGGGCGACATCTGGCTGGATTTATTCATGCCTGCTATTCCCGTCAGCCTGGGCTTGCTGCGAAGCTGATGAAAGATGTCATTGCTGAGCCGTATCGTACCCGCTTGCTGCCAGGCTTTAGTCAGGCGCGTCAGGCGGTAGCGGAAATCGGCGCGCTGGCCAGCGGTATCTCCGGGTCGGGGCCGACGCTGTTTGCCTTGTGCGACAAACCGGATACAGCGCAGCGCGTAGCAGATTGGCTGGGGAAAAATTATCTGCAAAATCAGGAAGGCTTTGTTCATATTTGCCGGCTGGACACGGCGGGCGCACGGGTACTGGGATAATCAATGAAACTGTATAATCTGAAAGATCACAACGAACAGGTCAGCTTTGCGCAGGCCGTCACGCAAGGACTTGGCAAGAATCAGGGATTGTTTTTTCCGCACGATTTGCCGGAATTCAATCTGACAGAAGTTGATGAGATGCTGGACCTGGATTTCGTTAGCCGCAGCGCGAAGATCCTTTCCGCATTTATCGGGGATGAGATCCCTCAGGAGATCCTGGAACAGCGCGTGCGCGCGGCGTTTGCCTTCCCGGCGCCGGTGGCCCAGGTTGCTGCGGATGTCGGCTGTCTGGAACTGTTCCACGGCCCAACGCTTGCATTTAAAGACTTTGGCGGTCGCTTTATGGCGCAGATGCTGACGCATATCAGCGGCGACAAACCGGTCACCATTCTGACGGCGACCTCCGGAGACACTGGGGCGGCGGTTGCACATGCCTTTTATGGCCTGAAAAATGTGCGCGTGGTAATCCTCTACCCGAACGGCAAGATCAGCCCATTACAGGAAAAACTGTTCTGTACGCTGGGCGGCAATATTGAAACCGTAGCAATTGATGGCGATTTTGATGCCTGCCAGGCGCTGGTGAAACAGGCGTTTGATGACGAAGAACTGAAGACGGCTCTGGGGCTGAACTCGGCTAACTCGATCAACATCAGCCGTCTGCTGGCGCAAATCTGTTATTACTTTGAGGCCGTGGCCCAACTGCCGCAAGAGGCGCGTAATCAACTGGTAATCTCCGTTCCCAGCGGTAACTTTGGCGATTTAACCGCCGGGCTGTTGGCGAAATCGCTGGGCTTGCCGGTGAAACGTTTTATTGCGGCGACCAACGTCAACGATACGGTTCCGCGTTTCCTTGCACAAGGTGAGTGGGCGCCGAAAGCGACTCAGGCGACGTTGTCGAATGCGATGGATGTCAGCCAGCCGAACAACTGGCCGCGCGTGGAAGAACTGTTCCGCCGTAAAATCTGGCGCCTGAATGAGCTGGGTTATGCCGCCGTTGACGATGCTACGACGCAGGATACGATGCGTGAGCTGCATGAGATGGGGTACACCTCAGAACCGCATGCGGCGGTGGCGTACCGTGCGCTGCGCGACCAGTTGAACCCTGGCGAGTACGGCCTGTTCCTCGGTACTGCGCATCCGGCGAAGTTTAAAGAAAGCGTTGAAGAGATTCTTGACCTGAAGCTGGCTCTGCCAAAAGAGCTGGCGGAACGCGCGGACCTGCCGCTGCTTTCTCATCACCTGCCTGCTGATTTTGCTGCGCTGCGTAAGCTGATGATGACTCGCGGTTAACGGTGGTGCCCGCTGGCGCTTTGCTTAGCGGGCCCCGCTATCCGGCATGTACGCTACTGCTCGTGGCGTTTAAACACCAGTTCGCCATTCCCTGACGCTTCTTCATCAAAGAAATAACCTTCGCTGTTAAAAGCGGTCAGTTGTTCTGGCTGCGTTAAGCGATTCTCAATAATGTAGCGACTCATCAGGCCGCGCGCTTTTTTGGCATAGAAGCTGATGACTTTGAACTTGCCGTTCTTCTCATCAAGGAAGACCGGTTTGATAAGCTCTGCGTTGAGCTTTTTCGGCTTCACGGATTTAAAATACTCATCCGAGGCGAGGTTAATCACCACGCTGTCGCCTTGCGCTTCAAGTGCTTCATTAAGTTTATCGGTGATGATATCTCCCCAGAACTGGTAGAGATCTTTACCCTTCGCATTGGCCAGACGAATGCCCATTTCCAGACGGTAAGGCTGCATCAAATCCAGCGGACGCAAAACACCGTAAAGCCCGGACAACATGCGTAAATGCTGCTGAGCGAAGTCGAAATCCGCCTCACTGAAGGTTTCAGCCTGCAGCCCGGTATACACGTCGCCTTTAAACGCCAGAATGGCCTGGCGCGCGTTTTCCGGCGTGAAGTCAGGCTGCCAGTCATGGAAACGCGTGGCATTCAGATCCGCCAGCTTGTCGCTAATCCCCATCAGCTTGCCAATCTGCGGGGCAGAGAGCTGGCGCGCCACGTGAATCAGCTGCTGGGAGTGATCCAGCAGTTCGGGCAACGTATGACGTGTCGTTGCCAGCGGACTTTGGTAGTCGAGCGTTTTTGCAGGTGAAATCAGAATCAGCATATCCAGTCCTTGCAGGAAATTTACTGCGACTTTAGCAAAAAAAACGACTGAATTGATCGATGGTTGCGATTGCCGCGCTATTCGCGCGGCGTTTCATCCCAGCTTTCGGGCGCAAGCTGTTGTCTGATATCAGGATAACGGCGCGGATCGAATTGCGGGCGCACCCCGAGTTTACGCTGGCGCAGATAGTCGCTGGCGATGGTATGTACAACTGGAGAAAGCAGCAAAATCGCCGTCAGGTTAGTGATGGCCATACAGGCCATAATGATGTCGGCCAATTGCCAGACCAGCGGGACACTGATTAACGTTCCGCCGACCACGGTGCTAACGGTGGCGATCCGTAATAGCCAGATGACGCGCATGTTGTCCATCTTCAGGAAAACGAGGTTATTTTCCGCGTAGATGTAGTTGGCGACGATAGAGCTAAAGGCAAACAGAATCACAATGAAAGCCACAAATCCGGCTCCCCATTCCCCCGTGAGTGTTACCATCGCTTTCTGAAGCAGTTGGATGCCTTCCATTGGCACATAGCTGGTGCCATTACCTGCCAACAGAACGATCATCGCGCTGGCGGTACAGAGAATCAGCGTATCAACTAATACTCCGATCATTTGCACAATGCCTTGTGCCGCCGGATGCGGGGGCCACGACGCTGCCGAGGCGGCGGCATTCGGGGTTGATCCCATCCCGGCCTCATTAGAAAACATACCGCGTTGAAAGCCGCTGGCAATGGCCTGGCTTAGCGTATACCCGGCGGCACCGGCCGCGGCCTCCTGCCAGCCGAAAGCGCTTTTTATAATGGTCATGATAATGCCGGGAAGCTGCCCGAAATGCCAAAGGCAGATGATGATACTGCAACCGACCCACAGCAGAGCCATCATCGGAACGAACCATTGCATCAGGCGGGCAACGCCTTTAATGCCGCCGACGATTGCCAGCAATGACACGATTGCCAGGGTGATACCGGAGAAGAGGGGAGGGATATCAAACGCAAAGGTTAGCGCACGAGAGACCGAATTTGCCTGAACGCTGTTAAAAATCAGCCCGTAGGCAATGAGTAAAAAGATGGCAAAAAGCACGCCCATCCAGCGCATGCCCAGCCCACGCGCCATATACCACGCAGGACCGCCGCGAAACTGTCCCTTGCTGTCGCGTTCTTTGTACAGTTGGGCAAGCGAGCACTCGGCAAATGACGTTGCCATGCCAATAACCGCCGAAACCCACATCCAGAAAACGGCTCCCGCGCCGCCGGCGGCAATCGCCAACGCCACGCCTGCCAGATTGCCGCTACCGATTCGTGCGGCAAGACTGGTGCATAAAGCCTGAAAGGAAGTTAAACCGCCCGGCTGCGGGCTGATGCTATTTTTAAGACTTTTGCCAAACTGGCGAATGTAGCGAAACTGAACGAACCCTGTACGCCAGGTGAACCAACATCCTGCGCCAAGCAGGAGGTAGATCATCACCGATCCCCAGAGTATTTCATTAATAAATGAGAAAAAATCAGGCATTAACATCCCTCTTGTTGATGCCGGTTAGCGCGAGGATTTCCGTGTAAGCGCTACCAATAATCGACCAGTATATACCTTGAAAGGTGATTGATTGCGGGAGTTTATCATAACAATCGTTATATCCTTAATTGCGCATCTCGGGCTTTGAGATGCGTAATCAGGGCTGAGCGGCTGGTCGGACAATCCAGGCGGTTGCGCTGAGAGTGCGTCGTGCTATCATCAGGGAAGATCGGTTACATCCCCCTAACAAGCTGTTTAAAGAGAATCGCTATCATGACGGACAAATTGACCTCCCTTCGTCAGTTCACCACAGTAGTGGCCGACACCGGAGACATCGCGGCAATGAAGCTGTATCAGCCTCAGGATGCCACAACTAACCCTTCTCTCATTCTTAACGCAGCGCAGATCCCGGAATACCGCAAGCTGATTGATGACGCTGTAGCCTGGGCTAAGCAGCAGAGCAACGACCGTGCGCAGCAGGTCGTCGACGCGACCGACAAACTGGCAGTAAATATCGGTCTGGAGATCCTGAAACTGGTCCCGGGTCGTATCTCCACTGAAGTTGACGCTCGTCTGTCCTACGACACCGACGCGTCTATCGCAAAAGCAAAACGCCTGATCAAAATGTACAACGATGCTGGTATCAGCAACGATCGCATTCTGATCAAACTGGCTTCAACCTGGCAGGGCATCCGTGCCGCTGAGCAGTTGGAAAAAGAAGGCATCAACTGTAACCTGACTCTGCTGTTCTCCTTCGCGCAGGCGCGTGCATGTGCAGAAGCTGGCGTATACCTGATTTCTCCGTTCGTTGGCCGTATTCTTGACTGGTACAAAGCCAACACCGACAAAAAAGAGTATGCGCCGGCAGAAGATCCGGGTGTGGTTTCCGTAACGGAAATCTACGAGTACTACAAACAACACGGTTACGAAACTGTGGTGATGGGTGCGAGCTTCCGTAACATTGGCGAAATCATTGAGCTGGCAGGCTGCGATCGTCTGACGATTGCACCGGCACTGCTGAAAGAGCTGGCGGAAAGCGAAGGCGCTATCGAACGTAAACTGTCCTTCTCCGGCGAAGTGAAAGCGCGCCCTGCACGCATCACTGAAGCTGAGTTCCTGTGGCAGCACAACCAGGATCCGATGGCTGTAGACAAACTGGCGGACGGTATCCGTAAGTTTGCTGTAGACCAGGGTAAACTGGAAAAAATGATCGGCGATCTGCTGTAATCATTAGCGCGTGGCCCTGATATGGGTCACGCTACCTCTTCTGAAACCTGTCTGTCCTTCCCTTCGCAGTGTATCATTCTGTTTAACGAGACTGTTTAAACGGAATAATCATGAATACTTTACGCATTGGCCTGGTTTCCATTTCTGACCGTGCTTCCAGCGGCGTTTACCAGGATAAAGGTATCCCAGCCCTTGAAGAGTGGCTGGCGTCTGCCCTTACCACCCCTTTTGAGCTGCAAACGCGGTTGATCCCGGATGAACAGGCGATCATCGAACAGACCTTATGCGAGCTGGTGGATGAAATGAGCTGTCATCTGGTACTGACTACCGGCGGAACGGGTCCGGCCCGTCGCGACGTGACGCCTGATGCCACGCTGGCCGTAGCCGACCGCCAGATGCCGGGCTTTGGCGAGCAGATGCGCCAGATAAGCCTGCATTTTGTGCCAACGGCTATTCTCTCCCGCCAGGTTGGCGTGATTCGCAAGCAGGCGCTGATCCTGAATCTGCCTGGACAGCCGAAGTCGATCAAAGAAACGCTGGAAGGTGTGAAAGATGCCGACGGTAAAGTTATCGTACCGGGTATTTTTGCAAGTGTACCGTATTGTATACAGTTGTTGGATGGGCCGTATGTGGAAACCGCACCGGCTGTTGTAGCATCTTTTCGCCCTAAAAGCGCAATTCGCGATACAAACCCCTGAAAGTAGCGCGATCGTGACATAAGTGCCAATGACAGTGGAGTATTGAATTGTTTACGATATAGTAATTTTTGCTTTACATATATCGACAGACAGATTCAATTACTCCACTGACTCATGGTTTGCTATGTCACAACACACTCGACCGCTGAATCGCCAGGATTATAAAACCCTTACGCTTGCTGCCCTCGGCGGTGCGCTTGAGTTTTATGATTTCATTATCTTCGTCTTCTTTGCCGCTGTTGTTGGCGAACTCTTCTTTCCGGCAGACATCCCTGAATGGCTACGCCAGGTGCAAACCTTCGGCATTTTTGCGGCCGGATATCTGGCGCGTCCGCTGGGTGGCATTATCATGGCGCACTTTGGCGATCTGGTCGGGCGCAAGAAAATGTTTACCCTGAGCATTTTGCTGATGGCGATACCAACGCTGGCGATTGGGCTATTGCCTACTTACGCCTCAATGGGGATCCTCGCGCCGCTGCTGTTACTGCTGATGCGCATTTTGCAAGGCGCTGCCATCGGCGGAGAAGTGCCGGGCGCGTGGGTGTTCGTGGCCGAGCACGTACCGGAGCGCCGCATCGGTATTGCCTGTGGCACACTAACCGCCGGGCTGACGGTGGGAATTCTGCTGGGGTCGGTAGTTGCGACGCTGGTGAACACCAGCCTGACGCAGCAGGCGGTGCATGACTACGGCTGGCGTATTCCATTCCTGCTGGGGGGCGTATTTGGGCTGGTGGCAATGTACCTGCGCCGCTGGCTGCAGGAGACGCCTATATTCCTCGAAATGCAGCAACGTAAAGCGCTGGCGCAAGAGCTACCGGTGAAGTCGGTGGTGAGCAAACATAAAAAAGCGGTGGTCATTTCCATGCTGCTGACCTGGCTGTTGTCGGCCGGGATTGTGGTGGTGATCCTGATGTCGCCAGTGTGGTTGCAGAAACAGTATGGCTTTGCGCCGGCGTTGACGTTACAAGCCAACAGTGTCGCGACTATTATGCTGTGCGTGGGTTGTCTGCTGGCCGGGTTTATTGTCGACAGGGTCGGCGCCAGCAAAACCTTTGTTGTCGGCAGCCTGCTGTTGGCCTGTTCAAGCTGGTTTTTCTATCACCTGACCGGCAGCCATCCTCAGCACTTGTTCCTGTTGTATGGGCTGGTGGGGTTGTGCGTTGGCGTGGTGGGGGCTGTGCCTTATGTCATGGTTCGAGCGTTTCCGGCGGAAGTCCGCTTTACCGGAATATCCTTCTCTTACAACGTGTCGTACGCCATTTTTGGTGGTCTGACGCCAATCGCCGTGACGATGTTAATGCGCGTGTCGCCAATGGCTCCGGCCTGGTATGTGCTGGCGCTATCGCTGGTGGGGTTAGGTCTGGGAATTTGGCTGCGACAGGATATTTATCATCGCGATTCGAACGTGCAGGCAGAGTTACAGCGCTTGTAAGGAATATCCCCCCGTCAGGGGGGATAACGTCAGATTAGTGCGCTTCACCAATCGGCAGGATGGTACGGCCAAACTGTTCGTTCAGCACTTCACCCATCGCCAGGTAAATGGCGCTTGCGCCACACACTAAGCCAACCCAGCCAGCAACGTGAATGATCGCTTCGTTACCAGCAATGTTGCCAACAGCCAGCAGCGCGAACAGCACCGTCAGGCTCAGGAAGACAAACTGCAACGCACGAGCCGCTTTCAGCGTGCCGAAGAACATGAACAGTGTGAACACGCCCCACAGACCCAGATACACGCCCAGGAACTGACCATTGGTTGCATCCGCCAGGCCCATTTTCGGCATGATCAGGATCGCAACCAGCGTCAGCCAGAACGAACCGTAGGAGGTAAAGGCGGTTAAACCGAAGGTGTTGCCTTTTTTATATTCCAGCAGACCGGCAAAAATTTGCGCGATACCGCCGTAGAAAATGCCCATCGCCAGAATAATAACGTCAAAGGCGAAGAAACCCGCGTTGTGCAGGTTAAGCAGAATGGTGGTCATGCCAAAGCCCATCAGGCCCAGCGGTGCCGGATTAGCCAACTTAGTGTTGCCCATAATTCCTCAAAATCATCATTGATTGAATGGTGAAATAGTTTCCCCGAATAACGATCGCAGTCTTCGGGGCGCGGCATGATAATCAGGGGAGAGGGCACTGTCTATGATCTAACGAAGGGAAAATGAATTATTTTCCCTGTGATGGGCATCACGCTTGCGCGTGGGCGATCATTCTGCGCAGGCAGGCGATTTGAAGTACCGCCGGAATCGTCACGCGATAGGCGCTGCCGCTCACCGCTTTAACTCCGTTTAATGCGGCGCCGACCGGGCCGCCAAGTCCGGCTCCACGCAGTAATCCGTGTCCGATGACGCTGACGGCGGCGTGTGTTCTTAGGATCTTGCTAAGCTGGCTGGAGAGCAGGTGAGATACACCTGTCGCCAGATGACGGTCCTTCATTAATAGTGGCAAAAGTTCTTCCAGTTCAGAGACTTTTGCATCAACGGCCTGTAAAAAAGTCCGCTTGTGTTCCGTATCCATTTTTTGCCAGGCATTACGTAAAAAGTGTTCCAGCAGATATTGTTCAATTTCGAATGTGGACATCTCTTTGTCGGTTTTCAGCTTCAGACGCTTCGAAACATCCAGCAAAATCGCCCGATACAGTTTTCCATGGCCGCGGAGTTTATTGGCAATGCTGTCGCCGCCATAATGCTGAAGCTCGCCGGCAATCAGCTGCCAGTTGCGGCGATGTTGTTCCGGGTGTCCTTCCATCGATTTAAATAAATCGTTGTGGTTTAGTACGCTCGACAGACGGGCTTTCCCTTTTTCATTATGCGTGAGCAGGCGGGTAATATTGGCGAGTTGCTCCTCACTACAATGCTGAAGAAAGTCGAGGTCGTCGTCATTCAAATACGTGACATTCATGTTTTCTATGGCTTCTGAATAAAAGTGTGCGGAATTAGTCGTCGCCGATGATTTTCAGCGTCGCCATATCAGAGGAGTTCACCGTATGGCCGGAGAAGGTGATTTTTTTGACGCAGCGCTTATTGTCGTTGTCACTATTAATGTTGATCCAGTTGGTCGTTTGCCCTTCTTTGATGGAGGAAGGCACATTCAGACTTTGGCTGGACATGCGGGCAGCCTTGAAATAAACAGATGCGCCACTGAGCTGTAAATCACCATGATCGGCCGTGAGTTGAATGCGTTTCACCACGCGACAAACGGGAAGTTTTAGGGTCAGATCGTTGGTTTCGTTACGGGGCATGGCAATCATACCCAAAACTTTATGATCGTTAGCGTGCGCGGCGCTGCTCAGCAGCAGGCCCATAAACAGGCTGGCGGAAAGGGTTAACGAGGATTTCATGGGATTTCTCTTTGACGGCTGCAAAAGTGCGTGACTTCAGAGCATCTTACCGCCGTCGGAAAAATGATTCATGCTCGTAATCTTTTCTTTTTATTACAATTTTTATGTGAATGGCTTTATTTATTTAATTGCTGGTGTGAATTAATTCTGGTTGGAAACTATTCATTTTTTATCTTTTAGCCTTTTTTCTGTGATTTTATTGCCACAAGGCTAAAAAAAATTTTCATTCCCCCCTTGATGAAGTGGGTTACGACCCCATCTTGTAGACAACCGCAGTGGTGAGTCTGAAAAAAAACGATTCAGGGTAGTTGAAACCGCACGTTTCGCCCTTATTACAGATTCACAACCACATGATGACCGAATTTTTAGTGGAGACGTTTAGATGGGTAAAATTATTGGTATCGACCTGGGTACTACCAACTCTTGTGTAGCGATTATGGATGGCACTACTGCACGTGTGCTGGAGAACGCCGAGGGCGATCGCACCACGCCTTCTATCATTGCTTATACCCAGGATGGTGAAACTCTGGTTGGTCAGCCGGCTAAACGTCAGGCAGTGACAAACCCGCAAAACACCCTGTTTGCGATTAAACGCCTGATTGGCCGCCGCTTCCAGGACGAAGAAGTACAGCGTGATGAAGCCATCATGCCGTACAAAATCATCGGTGCTGACAACGGTGATGCATGGATTGACGTAAAAGGTCAGAAAATGGCACCGCCGCAGATTTCTGCTGAAGTGCTGAAAAAAATGAAGAAAACGGCTGAAGATTACCTGGGTGAACCGGTAACTGAAGCGGTTATCACCGTACCTGCATACTTTAACGATGCTCAGCGTCAGGCAACCAAAGACGCCGGTCGTATCGCAGGTCTGGAAGTAAAACGTATCATCAACGAACCGACCGCAGCCGCGCTGGCTTACGGTCTGGATAAAGAAGTCGGCAACCGTACTATCGCGGTTTATGACCTCGGTGGTGGTACTTTCGATATCTCTATTATCGAAATCGACGAAGTTGACGGCGAAAAAACCTTCGAAGTTCTGGCAACCAACGGTGATACCCACCTGGGCGGTGAAGACTTCGACAGCCGTATGATCAACTACCTGGTTGACGAATTTAAGAAAGATCAGGGTATCGACCTGCGTAACGACCCGCTGGCGATGCAGCGTCTGAAAGAAGCCGCTGAGAAAGCGAAGATCGAACTGTCTTCCGCTCAGCAGACCGACGTGAACCTGCCGTACATCACTGCAGACGCGACCGGTCCGAAACACATGAACATCAAAGTGACCCGTGCGAAACTGGAAAGCCTGGTTGAAGACCTGGTTAACCGTTCTATCGAGCCGCTGAAAGTCGCTCTGCAGGACGCTGGTCTGTCTGTTTCCGACGTTCAGGACGTTATCCTGGTCGGTGGTCAGACTCGTATGCCGATGGTACAGAAGAAAGTTGCTGAATTCTTCGGTAAAGAGCCGCGTAAAGACGTTAACCCGGACGAAGCAGTGGCAATCGGTGCTGCCGTTCAGGGTGGTGTATTGACCGGTGATGTGAAAGACGTGCTGCTGCTGGACGTTACCCCGCTGTCTCTGGGTATCGAAACCATGGGTGGCGTAATGACTCCACTGATCGCGAAAAACACCACTATCCCGACCAAGCACAGCCAGGTGTTCTCTACCGCTGAAGACAACCAGTCTGCGGTAACCATCCACGTGCTGCAGGGTGAACGTAAACGTGCCGCTGATAACAAAGATCTGGGTCAATTTAACCTGGATGGTATCAGCCCGGCTCCGCGCGGTATGCCGCAGATCGAAGTGACTTTTGACATCGATGCCGACGGTATCCTGCACGTTTCCGCGAAAGACAAAAACAGCGGTAAAGAGCAGAAGATCACCATCAAGGCTTCTTCTGGTCTGAACGAAGAAGAAATTCAGAAAATGGTTCGCGAAGCAGAAGCGAACGCAGAATCTGACCGTAAGTTTGAAGAGCTGGTTCAGACCCGTAACCAGGGTGACCATCTGCTGCACAGCACTCGTAAGCAGGTTGAAGAAGCAGGCGACCAACTGCCGGCTGATGACAAAACTGCCATTGAGTCTGCACTGTCCGCGCTGGAAACTTCTCTGAAAGGCGAAGACAAAGCAGATATCGAAGCGAAAATGCAGGCGCTGGCACAGGTTTCCCAGAAACTGATGGAAATCGCTCAGCAGCAGCACGCACAGCAGCAGGCTGGCGCAGCAGGCGCTGATGCTTCTGCAAACAACGCGAAAGATGACGACGTTGTCGACGCCGAGTTTGAAGAAGTGAAAGACAAAAAATAATCGCCCTTTGAACGGGTAATTACTGGCACGGGCGAAGAGGTTTCCTCTCCGCCCGTGCACGCATGTTAGGGGCAGATAAAAAGAGATGGCTAAGCAAGACTATTACGAGATTTTAGGCGTTTCCAAATCAGCGGAAGAGCGTGAAATCAAAAAGGCCTACAAGCGCCTGGCCATGAAATATCACCCGGACCGCAACCAGGGTGATAAAGAGGCCGAAGCCAAGTTTAAAGAGATCAAAGAAGCGTACGAGATCCTGACCGATGCGCAAAAACGTGCGGCTTACGATCAGTACGGCCATGCAGCGTTTGAGCAAGGCGGCATGGGCGGCGGCGGCGGTTTTGGCGGCGGGGCTGACTTCAGCGATATCTTTGGTGACGTGTTTGGCGATATCTTTGGCGGCGGTCGTGGTCGTCAGCGCGCCTCACGTGGTGCTGATTTACGTTACAACATGGATCTCACTCTGGAAGAAGCCGTGCGTGGCGTCACCAAAGAGATCCGTATTCCGACGCTGGAAGAGTGTGATGTCTGCCACGGCAGCGGTGCGAAGGCAGGGACTCAGCCGCAGACCTGTCCAACCTGTCACGGTTCCGGTCAGGTACAGATGCGTCAGGGCTTTTTTGCCGTACAGCAGACCTGTCCACACTGTCAGGGTCGCGGTACGCTGATCAAAGATCCGTGCAACAAATGCCACGGTCATGGTCGCGTTGAGAAAAGCAAAACGCTGTCCGTTAAGATCCCGGCAGGGGTTGATACCGGCGACCGTATTCGTTTAGCGGGTGAAGGTGAAGCCGGTGAACATGGTGCGCCAGCGGGTGATTTGTATGTTCAGGTGCAGGTGAAACAGCACCCAATTTTCGAACGTGAAGGCAATAACCTGTACTGCGAAGTACCGATTAACTTTGCGATGGCAGCGCTGGGCGGCGAAATTGAAGTCCCGACGTTGGACGGTCGCGTGAAGTTAAAAATTCCGGGCGAAACGCAAACTGGCAAACTTTTCCGCATGCGTGGAAAGGGCGTCAAGTCTGTACGCGGTGGCGCTCAGGGCGATCTGCTGTGCCGCGTGGTGGTTGAAACCCCAGTGGGCCTGAACGACAAGCAGAAGCAACTGCTCAAAGATCTGCAGGACAGCTTTGGCGGCCCGACCGGCGAGCAAAACAGTCCGCGCTCTAAAAGCTTCTTCGATGGTGTGAAGAAGTTCTTCGACGATCTGACGCGCTAAGCTTCAGTGTTGAACTCCTCTGAACCTGGGCAAATAGCCCAGGTTTTTTTATCCTCAACGTAATGCCTAATTCGCTATCGATTTTCATGCCTTAATGCCGTGCATGAGAAATATCATTTCTCTTCTTTGATACGCTGTGCTGACAGATGATGCACTGTGATTTTTCTCATCTTATTAATGCGCATAAACTCCAGCTGTAAACACTATTTCGCTAAAAACTGGAGTGTTAATCATGGCTATTTCAAATCATTTAGCTACGTCTGAAGTTGTGCTGCTGGAACTGGAAGTGTTAATGACGGTAATTGCAATTGGCGCCTGGGGAGGTGTAGTCAGCTTTCTGCTGAGAAAAGAAAATAGAGAAAAACGAAGTATTTTCGATAAAATCAGGTATTGCTTAACACAGATGGTTATTTCGTGTTTTACCAGCTTCCTGTTGAGTGCTCTGGCGATTGAAAAAGAGCTCAGCTTTAATATGGTGTTATTGGCCGCTGGCCTTGGTGGTGTCTTTGCTGGACCCATTCTGAAGGTTCTTGGAGATAAGATAAAACGTATGCTTGATAATGCGAAAGCTTAAATATTCTTTTATTCTTTAAGCAGGCTCCTCCATGAGCCGGGGGATAACATAATTGAGTATGTTATGAGACTCGATTTTTCATCCAGCCATAAATAAATTCTTCATTTTGTTGGTTTTTCTCGGCGAGACTCAGATACCAGGCCCCCTGGCTACAATTTAGCGCTTTCACCAATACCTCCTCACCTTCTTTGCCACGTACGGTCAGGTAATATTGCAGCGTTGCCATGGTGTATGGGCCGATTTTTCCGTCCACGACAATATCCTGATAGCTTCTCTCTTCTCGGTTGAGAACATTTAACCAGCGCTGTAACCATAAAACAGGATGATGTTGTCCAATGTTGACTGCCGCATCACATAGCTCAAATGCAATAGATTCGGATAGGTTTGCAACATCTTTAAACCCTGGTTTAATCCAGTAATCCTCTTCGAGGATAGCGTAGGCTTCGCTGCGAGTTAAATCTCGCATATCATTCAAGAACCCATGTTTACGGGCGGTTGCCTCAGTAATTCCCCAGTTGGTTGCACCACCTTTGTCTTTCGGGTTATCAACATAACCCCCTTCCAGTATCAAAATGTTCTCCAGAGTCTTATTCATGATGCGTTTTCCCCAATTGGCCTACATATATCTGACAAGTGCGAATGAAATTGTGAGCAATAAAGTGATTAGAAATATTGCCTGTAATGTTTTATTTTTTATTGCTGGTGAGGTATAGCTGGTTGGGGTATCATTGAAAGTGATATTAATATCATCATTAATTTTTAATCCTTGGCGTGGCAATGTTGTGAACAATTCGTCCAAACCAATTTGTTTTAAATCACGACGTAACAGATAAAGCAGTTGGGTCAGGCTGGCGTCACTGATAAATTTCCCTTTTTGCCCCCAGACGGCTTCTGTGACCATCTCGCGCGTAATCAGATCTCGCTTTGCATTGCGAAGCAAAAAGCTTAAGCATTGTGCCCGCATATGCGTCATTTTTATTATCGTTTTATCTTGTAATGATGTGATTTCTCGTAATGACTCATTATAAATAATCGTATCGTTGATTTTATACTGTTTCATTAATTTATTGCGCCTCACTAACATAATAAGAAAATACAGGTTATCAGTATTTAATATGCCGCCTGTAAATCCACTCGTTGGTTAATATCAGACTTTAGGCTAGATTAAGTCCTGAGTGTTGAGAAATCATTTATTGTTAATTTAGATAAACAACAATTGTGATAATGTTTTTATCTTTTTTTATTACGGTTGATGTGCGTTTTTTGTACATGCATTTACGCTATGAATCTTGATGGCGAGTCTGATACTTATAAAGTAGGTAATTACAATAGTATTGTTTATTTATAACTTGTTATCTGGTAATTTTATTGTAATAAATTATCCCCGAAGGTAATCTGTTGCCGCGATAAAATTTTCATATTGATACAGGGATACGTGAATGGTTGTTGGAAAGAAACATTACCAAAATCTTGATTTCAACCTGATTAAAGTATTTGATGCTGTTATCACGGAGGGAAATGCAACCCGGGCAGCTCAAAAATTGGAGGTGACGCCAGCGGCGGTTTCTCATGCTCTTGTCAGGCTGCACACCATCTATGACGAAGATCTCTTTATCAGAACCCGAGATGGTCTGGTGCCAACTGTGGCAGGAAAAGATTTGCACCAGGTGTTTCGGCAAGTTATTTCTGCTATCGATGCAACCCTCAATAGCCAACATCACGCCAAAGAAGATAATGAGATCATTATTTTAGGGGGTGATATTATTGAGAGTTACTACTTTTCTGTATTTAATGATTGCGATTTATTCAGTAATTATATTATTAACCACTACTCAGCCAGGAAAAATGAAAAAAACGCGTTAAGTACGATGCTGATAAAGGGACGTATCGATATTTCTTTTGGTCTCACAGCCATTGAACATCATTTGGTAGATGTTCATCTTATTGATTATATTGAAGACTATGTGTGCATATGTGGTAGTCATAATTTACTGTATGAGTTAGATGCACTGTCGCTGCATAATTTCTATGCCAGTAAACATGCAATGTATCATACGGATATCTTTACCCCAGCAGCGGCGGACGTGGTTGATTTGTATGAGAACACAGTTTTTTGCAAAGGACGCAGGAATGCGGGTTATCATAGTGATTCATTAGTTGGGGTTTTTAATGTTGTGGAACGAAGCGATATGATTGCGCTGGTACCTTTAAATTATGCTTTGTATTTTCGTGATGTCAGAAATTACAAAGTGAAAATTATGCGACCACCCAGTGAGTTTTCATTTAAAAAAATGCCTGTCTATGCCTGCATATCTGTTAAAAGTGAGCGTTATCAAGTAGCAAAAGATTTTATTCTATTACTGCAATCTATTCTTGATAAAAATAAAATGTCATGACATATCCCTATGTCCATTATGAGATGCCTGTTATAGGTTCTAATGATTGACCCAGTGATTAATGAATGAATATGAATGCCAGAACGGAGAAAATAATTAACACAGTAATAAATAGTATGTTTTTACACAACCGCTGATGAAGCCATAATTTTTTCACCGGTTTATTGATAATGATGTCAGCATTAACTTTTACACCTAGCCTCGGGATGGTAGAGAAAAAATCATGCAGACCACATTCTCTGAGATCTCTACGCAATAAATATAATAGCTGAGTCAGGTTTGCGTCGTTCACAAACTGGCAGCGTTCTCCCCATAGAGCCTGCGCAAGCTGTTTCTTGTGAATAACTTCCTCGTGTGAATTTTGGATCATATATCTTAGACATCTTACCCTCATACTTGTCATTATTAATCTATCTGAGCTTTTCAGATTTTTGATTTCATGAGTTTTATCATCATAAGTACATTGATTGTTGATTGTATATATGGTCATGATTCTATTTACCATTGGTTTCCTGTGGGTTCTGCATCGTAGGCGGAGATTTTGTATTCTTCAATAGATGAGAATTGTCTGCACTATGAATTATTTTAATATAGAGCGTTTAATCACGGTTTATGGCGGGAGTTGAGCGTAGCTAATATTCTGTTTTTAGTGGAAGTTGTAATAAAAAGCAATTGCTGTGCTTTTAGTTGTCGTTATTGATTGTGCCAACTTGCCTATACTCTCTATGGCAAATGACCGATATTAAATATTATTAATAAATAGTCGATATCAAGAATAGGTTGATGTTCTGTTGAAACGACGCAGAGCTTCACAAACTCATGGCCAAGGCCAGGTGAGATTTGAAGCATGATCTCGCGCATTGTCCTGCCAGGCACGTTGCCTGAGCAATGAAGATATCATCGTAAAAACCGACCTATTCATCATGAATAATCTAATTTTAACGAGCTTTTTGAGGGTGTAAGATAGTATTTACGAAGTATTCACCCAATAGAGAGAATAAAAGTGAAACATCTGCATCGTTTTTTTAGTAGTGACGCCTCGGGGGGCATCATTCTGATCATCGCTGCCGTGGTCGCTATGCTGATGGCAAATATCGGGGTGACCAGTGGATGGTACCACGCCTTTCTGGAAACGCCCGTTCAACTAAGGGTTGGCGCGCTTGAGATCAACAAAAATATGCTGCTGTGGATCAACGACGCGTTGATGGCGGTGTTTTTCCTGTTGATTGGTCTGGAAGTGAAGCGCGAGTTGATGCAAGGTTCACTGGCCAGCCTGCGTCAGGCGGCGTTTCCGATCATTGCCGCAATCGGGGGCATGATTGTCCCGGCGCTGCTGTATCTGGCATTCAACTATGCCGACCCTGTCACCCGTGAGGGGTGGGCTATCCCGGCGGCAACGGATATCGCTTTTGCATTAGGCGTGCTGGCGCTGTTGGGCAGTCGTGTTCCACTGGCGTTGAAAATTTTCCTGATGGCGCTGGCGATTATCGATGACCTCGGCGCTATCGTCATCATCGCGCTGTTCTATACCAGCGATCTCTCGCTGTTGTCGCTGGGCGTAGCCGCGTGCGCGATCCTCGTTCTGGCGGCATTGAATCTGTGCGGTGTAAGACGCACCGGTATTTATATTCTGGTTGGCGTAGTGTTGTGGACGGCCGTACTGAAGTCAGGCGTGCATGCGACGCTGGCGGGCGTGATCGTCGGCTTCTTCATTCCGTTGAAGGAAAAACACGGGCGTTCACCGGCGAAGCGACTGGAGCATGTTCTGCACCCGTGGGTGGCATACCTGATCCTGCCGCTGTTTGCCTTCGCTAACGCGGGCGTTTCATTGCAGGGCGTTACTGTTGATGGACTGACCTCGGTGTTACCGCTGGGGATCATTGCCGGCCTGTTGATCGGCAAACCGCTGGGTATCAGCCTGTTTTGCTGGCTGGCGTTACGCCTTAAGGTGGCGCAATTGCCGGAGGGAACGAACTTCCAGCAAATTATGGCGGTCGGCATTCTGTGCGGCATTGGCTTTACGATGTCAATTTTCATCGCCAGCCTGGCGTTTGGGAACGTCGATCCTGAGCTGATTAACTGGGCGAAATTGGGGATCCTGATCGGTTCCTTGCTGTCGGCGGTAATAGGTTTCTGCTGGTTACGCACCCGGTTGAACGCGTCAGCCTGACGGGATAACCCTTTTGTGACAATTTTCAGGGAGTGAGTATGTCTCATATAAACTACAACCACCTGTACTACTTTTGGCATGTCTATAAAGAAGGTTCGGTGGTTGGCGCTGCAGAAGCACTTTATCTGACGCCGCAAACCATTACCGGACAGATTAAAGCGCTTGAGGAACGTTTGCAGGGAAAGCTATTCAAGCGCAAGGGGCGTGGGCTGGAGCCAAGCGAGTTAGGCGAATTAGTTTTTCGTTATGCGGATAAGATGTTCACGTTAAGCCAGGAAATGCTGGATATCGTGAACTACCGCAAAGAGTCGAATTTACTGTTCGATGTCGGTGTGGCAGATGCGTTGTCCAAACAGCTGGTCAGCAGCGTGCTGGATGCCGCAGTTGTTGAAGATGAACAAATCCATTTGCGCTGTTTTGAATCAACGCACGAGATGCTGCTTGATCAGCTGAGCCAACATAAGCTGGATATGATCATCTCCGACTGCCCGATCGATTCAACGCAGCAGGAAGGGTTATTCTCTGTGCGGATTGGCGAATGCAGCGTGAGTTTTTGGTGCACCCAGCCGCTGCCTGAGAAACCATTCCCGGCTTGTCTGGAAGAGCGTCGATTGTTAATCCCCGGGCGTCGTTCGATGCTCGGGCGTAAGCTGCTGAACTGGATTAACTCACAAGGACTGAACGTTGAAATCCTCGGCGAGTTTGACGACGCCGCGCTGATGAAAGCGTTTGGCGCAACGCACAACGCTATATTTGTTGCGCCTACGCTCTATTCGCACAATTTCTATGCCGATGATTCTATTGTTGAAATTGGACGCGTAGAGAATGTGATGGAGGAGTATCACGCCATATTTGCGGAAAGAATGATCCAGCATCCGGCGGTGCAGCGTATTTGCAATGCGGACTACTCGGCATTATTTAAGCTGCAGTAAGCCAGAACGTCATAATCCTTCCGGCTGCGGTGGTTGCCCGCAGCCGGAATCAATCTACAGCCTTAACAAACCCCGGTACTGACCATCTTCGCGGATAAATACCGGTATTCTGTTCAGTGGTGCGGCATAGCGCAGCGTTTGCCCTCCAGAATAACTTTCGCCGGTCGCAAGATCCGTCCATGTTTCCCCTTCTGGTAGCCAAACGTCACGCTCGCGCATACCTTCATGCATGACCGGCGCAATCAGCAGGTCGGGGCCAAAACAGTATTGATCGGTAATCTCCCAACTTGTTGTCTGTTCTGGGAATTCAAAAAACAGGGTGCGCATTACCGGCGCATTGCGTTCGTGCGTTTCCGCCATTACCGCTTTGATGTACGGCTTTAACTTTTCACGCAACGTCAGACAGCCGGTCAACACTTCGCACACCTCTTCACCATAGCTCCACACTTCGTTCGCCGCACCGGTCGGACACTGGGCAATACCATCACGGTAAGGATGTTCTGGTAAAATCTGCGGATCGCGGTTGCCGTGCAGGCGCATCACCGGGCTAAAGACGCCCCACTGGAACCAGCGAATCAGCAACTCATGGAATTTGGGGTCGTGAATATTACCGCCATGAAAACCACCGATATCCGTTGTCCACCACGGTATCCCCGCGATCCCCATATTGAGTCCGGCGGCAAACTGATTGCGTAGCGATCGAAACGAAGAGTGAATATCACCGGACCAGACCAGCGCGCCATATTTCTGGCTGCCGGCCCAGGCGCAGCGCAGCAGGTTTATAACCTGGTCTTCGCCATCGGCTTTCATACCATCAAAAAAAGTTTTGGCGTACATTCGTGGGTAGATATTACCCACTTCCAGTACCGGCCCGGCGTAATAGCGATAGTTGTCGTAATCGTAAACGCTGAATTCAGGTTCGGCTTCATCTAGCCAGAAGAGCGTTACGCCTTTATCGTAATAGTTGCGCTTAGCTTTACCCCAGACGTAATCGCGCGCACCAGGATGGGTGGCGTCAAAAAACGTCGTGTTGCCGAGGAAATCCATATTGATCGGCAATCCGCGTTCCGTTTGCACCAGCCAGCCGTTTTCGCGCATCTCCCGATAGCTCTCGGTGCGATTATCCACCGTCGGCCAGACGGAGACCATCAGCTCAATACCCAGTGATTTTAGTTCGGCGATCATGGCGTCGGGATCGGGCCAGTCGCGCGGGTCAAACATCCAGTCACCCTGGTTAGGCCAGTGGAAGAAATCAATAACGATAACCGAGATGGGCAGGTTGCGTTGTTTATATTCGCGGGCGACCGCCAGCAGCTCTTCCTGGGTTCGATAGCGGAGTTTACACTGCCAGAAGCCCATGGCGTAATCCGGCATCATCGGCGGTGTGCCGGTAGCGAGCGCGTAAGCCTGGCTGATTTCCGCAGGGGTATCGCCAGCGGTGATCCAGTAGTCCAGTTGTTCGCTGACCTGAGCTTCCCATTCGGTTACGTTGTGAGCGAACGTTACGCGACCCACTGCCGGGTTGTTCCATAAAAATCCGTAGCCTAGGCTTGAGAGCATAAACGGTACAGAGGCCTGGGAGTTACGCTGTGCCAGTTCCAGAACGCATCCTTTGAGATCCAAATTGGCCTGCTGATACTGGCCCATGCCATAGATTTTTTCCCCTTCGGCGGCTTCGAAGCGGGCTTTAATCGAATATTTTCCTCCCGGAATAGGGCGGAACTCGCGCCCCTCCAGGTTTAGCGCGCTGACGTACTGCCCGTGTGAAGACTCGTCCTCGCCGATTTCACCCCGCAGACGCCAGAACTCCTGTAACAGAGGCTTATGCGGATGGCGGTAAAAGGAGACCTGCCCTTTTTGATTGACGATAGCGGTGATTTTACCGTTGGTCAGCGTCGCCTGGTGGTGCTCATAAACTATGTGGCAGAGGCTTTCTGCGACGGGCTCATTCAATGCCCAGTCTTCATTTCTCATTACCGCGAGATGACGACCGCTGCGTACGCGCAGACTGTTCTCGCCCCAGGGTTCAATCCACAAATAGCGATCGTTTTGCTGCCAGACCAGACGACGCGGATCATGTTGCACAAATGGCATGGTGGTGCCTCCCGTATTTCGAGGGTGAAGGTAAGTTATTGGTTGATAGTTTCCAGATCGTGGCGAATCTTCTCTTCCATCGCTTCGTATTTACGGAAGAAAAGCAGCGGGATCGCCGCGAGAGCGAAGAGCAGGGCGGGCGCCCAGATAAAGGCCCAGGTAATTCCCTCCAGACCTGCAGCATTCTGGGCGTGGTTCGGAACATAGCCAAAACTGTTCATGATCCAGGCGGCGAATGCAGTACCCAAACCACTGCCCATCTTGATGCAAAAAGTACTGCCGAAGGCGATAAGAATGCCGGTAGCCTTGATACCCGTCTTCCATGCGCCGAAGTCGACGGCGAAGCCCAGCATGGCAAACGGCATTGAACAGGCGATACCGCTGCCTATATTACCAAGTACCCAGGCGGCGATGAGGAAAGGAATGTTGTCCGCAGCCAGCCACATCATGACGCCGCCAAGCGTGGCGACCAGCAGACCACCTACCCATATCCAGGTTTTAGCGAGGTATTTGCTAAAGAAAGGAATGGCGATGATAAACAGGATCTGAATTGTCGCCAGGCTGTTAATCAGCGGAACCAGATCTTTGCGGTCGAGGTTGTAGGTCAGATAGTAGACAATGGTCGTGGAGCGCTGTTGTAGGGCAATCCAGAAGATCAAATTTGCCAGCACCATTAAGATCCATGGCCAGTTACCTTTCATCGCCGCGAAGCTTTTTTTCATCGGCAATCTGGGTTCTTGCTGAATTTTATCCGCATCCATTTCGCGGATATTTTTAAAGGCGAAAAGCGTTAACGAACAGGATATGACGGCAAACAAAATTGCCGTATAAATAAAACCTGCATGGTCGTTTCCATTACCTAAAAATGCAACCAGGGGCAACGCAGTGGCATTCATTAATAACACCCCAATTTGCCCGCCGGTCATTCTCCAGGAATTTAATACCAGACGCTCCTTAGGGGACAGGGTCATCAAGGGTAATATTGCGCTGAGAGGTGTATTAAGTCCGGTAAATAGAATACTGGCGATCATGTAGGATATTGCTGCATAGATGGCTTTTCCTGTCATACTGATATCAGGAGACCAAAATGACAGCGCGCTAAATACACCAAAAGGCAGCGGTAACCATAAAAACCAGGGGCGGCATTTACCGTAACGCGAACGCGTTTTATCGATGATGATCCCCCAGATGGGGGCGTCTATGCCGTCTACAATACGCGCCAGCAGTAGGATAACCCCGGCTACGGCTAGGCTGATACCCGCAACATCGGTGTAGAAATATAAGATGTAGGTTGAACCGAAACAGTACAGCAGATTACCCGCCACATCCAAAGAGCCGTAGCTAATACGCTGCAGTAAAGATAATGATGCTGACCCGCAAGACTGGGTATCCTCAATAACAGAACTCATAATGATAACTCCGATATTGGTGCGATACGCCCAGAAAAACAGCTTTTACTTTCTAAGCAGTAGGGTGTTTTTTATTTTTTGTTGCCAGGAAACGTTCACCTTTGGATTGAAATAGTGGTTAATTGGTTTTGTGAAAAATAGTTAACCCAGGCATCGCGATCAATTATCAAATCTTACTTCAGGATTGCGTTTATTCGTTTTTGGCTAAGTTATTATGTCATTTGTTATGGTGGTCACAATTTCCCCTACAATGAAATTAAAAAAGTTAAACAGTGAAAGAAAATAACTTTCATGTATCTGGTGGGACGGCTGGCTGACAGGAGAAACGGGCAGGAGTGGGGATGAACAAGTTCAGCAAATGAGGGGGCTGTCGAAGCGGGCTGCAAACGACAGACATAAAAAAACCCGCTTGCGCGGGTTTTTTCACAAAGCGACAACAAGCAGGCGATTAAGCCAGTTTGTTGATCTGTGCAGTCAGGTTTGCTTTATGACGTGCAGCTTTGTTTTTGTGGATCAGACCTTTAGCAGCCTGACGGTCCACGATTGGTTGCATTTCGTTAAATGCTTTCAGTGCAGTAGCTTTGTCGCCAGCTTCGATAGCTGCGTATACTTTCTTGATGAAAGTACGCATCATAGAGCGACGGCTAGCGTTGTGCTTGCGGGCCTTTTCAGACTGAACGGCGCGCTTCTTAGCTGATTTGATATTAGCCAAGGTCCAACTCCCAAATGTGTTCTATATGGACAATTCAAAGGCCGAGGAATATGCCCTTTTAGCCTTCTTTTGTCAATGGATTTGTGCAAATAAGCGCCGTTTAAATTGCAGCACTCGTTGCGTAGTGATGGCGCAGGATTCTACCAGCTTGCGTGGCGTGAATACAGCTTTTCCACGAGAAAAATTGCATTAGCGTGCCGCAGAAGGTCTGCAATTTGTTTCATAACAATGAAAACAATCCTCTTTCTGTTTCGTAGAAACAATCGCCGGTTAACGTTGACCGCGGTACAGGGTATACTTTCACGATTTTCACTGTTTTGAGCCAGACATGAAGCTGATACGAGGCATACATAATCTCAGTCAGGCCCCGCATGGGTGTGTGCTGACTATTGGTAATTTCGACGGCGTGCACCGTGGCCACCGCGCGTTGCTGCAGGGCTTACGGGAAGAAGGACGCAAACGCAATTTACCGGTGATGGTGATGATTTTCGAGCCGCAGCCGCTTGAGCTGTTTGCGACGGACAAGTCACCTGCGCGCCTCACCCGCCTGCGGGAAAAACTGCGTTATCTGGCAGAGTGCGGCGTTGATTACGTGCTGTGCGTGCGTTTTGACAGGCGCTTTGCGGCATTAACGGCGCAGACCTTCATCAGCGATCTGCTGGTTAAGCGCCTTGGTGTACAATTTCTTGCCGTTGGCGATGATTTCCGCTTTGGCGCTAGCCGTGCGGGCGATTTCTTGTTATTACAGGAAGCGGGCGCTGAGTATGGTTTTGATATCACCAGCACCCAAACCTTCTGTGAAGGCGGTGTGCGCATTAGCAGCACCGCGGTACGTCAGGCGCTGGCAGAAGATAACCTGCAACTGGCCGAAAGCCTGCTTGGGCATCCTTTTACTATCTCAGGACGCGTCGTTCACGGTGATGAGTTAGGGCGCACCATTGGTTTTCCGACGGCAAATTTACCGCTTCGTCGCCAGGTTTCTCCGGTGAAAGGGGTTTATGCGGTTGAAGTGATAGGACTGGGTGACAAACCGTTGCCCGGCGTCGCCAATATCGGTACCCGCCCGACGATAGCAGGGGTACGCCAACAGTTGGAAGTGCATCTATTGGACGTTGTAATGGACCTGTATGGTCGCCATATAGATGTAGTGCTGCGTAAAAAAATACGCAGCGAACAGCGATTTGCCTCGCTGGATGAACTAAAAGCGCAGATTGCGCGTGATGAGTTGACTGCCCGCGAATTTTTTGGGCTTACAAAACCGGCTTAATGCCTATACGAGTTTTAAATACGGAACCGAGAATCTGATGAGTGACTATAAATCAACCCTGAATTTGCCGGAAACAGGGTTCCCGATGCGCGGCGATCTCGCCAAGCGTGAACCGGGAATGCTGGCGCGTTGGACTGATGATGACCTGTACGGCATCATTCGTGCGGCCAAAAAAGGCAAAAAAACCTTCATTCTGCATGATGGCCCTCCTTATGCGAATGGCAGCATTCATATTGGTCACTCGGTTAACAAGATTCTGAAAGACATTATCGTGAAGTCCAAAGGACTCACGGGCTATGACTCGCCCTACGTTCCGGGCTGGGACTGCCACGGTCTGCCAATCGAGCTGAAAGTAGAGCAGGAATACGGCAAGCCGGGCGAGAAGTTCACCGCCGCGGAGTTCCGCGCCAAATGCCGTGAATACGCTGCTACGCAGGTTGACGGTCAGCGTAAAGACTTTATCCGTCTTGGCGTGCTGGGCGACTGGTCACATCCGTACCTGACCATGGACTTCAAAACTGAAGCCAACATCATTCGCGCGCTGGGTAAAATCATCGGCAACGGTCACCTGCACAAAGGTGCGAAGCCGGTGCACTGGTGCGTTGACTGCCGTTCCGCGCTGGCGGAAGCGGAAGTTGAGTATTATGACAAAACCTCCCCGTCCATCGACGTGGCGTTCCACGCTGCCGATCAGGACGCGGTGAAAGCGAAATTTGGTGTTTCTGACGTCAACGGCCCGATCTCACTGGTTATCTGGACCACCACCCCGTGGACGTTACCCGCGAACCGCGCAATTTCTCTGGCGCCTGATTTTGACTATGCGCTGGTGCAGATTGACGGGCAGGCCGTGATTCTGGCGAAGGATCTGGTTGAAAGCGTCATGCAGCGTATTGGCGCGGCTGAATACACTGTTCTTGGCACGGTGAAAGGCGCTGAACTGGAACTGCTGCGCTTTACCCATCCGTTTATGGGCTTTGACGTGCCGGCAATTCTTGGCGATCACGTTACGCTGGATGCGGGTACCGGTGCGGTCCATACCGCTGGCGGTCACGGTCCGGATGACTACGTCATCAGCCAGAAATACGGTCTGGAAATCGCTAACCCGGTTGGCCCGGACGGCGCATACCTGGCGGGTACCTATCCGGAACTTGACGGTGTGAACGTCTTTAAAGCTAACGACAAAATTGTTGCGCTGCTGAGCGAAAAAGGCGCGCTACTGCACGTTGAGAAGATGCAGCATAGCTATCCGTGCTGCTGGCGCCACAAGTCGCCGATCATCTTCCGCGCGACGCCGCAGTGGTTCGTCAGCATGGATCAGAAAGGTCTGCGTGCGCAGTCGCTGAAAGAGATCAAAGGCGTGCAGTGGATCCCTGACTGGGGTCAGGCGCGTATTGAATCGATGGTTGCCAACCGTCCTGACTGGTGTATCTCCCGTCAGCGTACGTGGGGTGTGCCGATGTCTCTGTTTGTTCACAAAGACACTGAAGAGCTGCATCCGCGCGCTGTCGAACTGATGGAAGAAGTCGCCAAACGCGTTGAAGTTGACGGCATTCAGGCGTGGTGGGATCTCGATCCGAAAGATATCCTCGGCGACGAAGCTGACCAGTATGTCAAAGTCCCGGATACACTGGACGTGTGGTTCGACTCTGGTTCAACCCACTCATCCGTCGTGGACGTGCGCCCTGAGTTTGCAGGCCATGCGGCCGATATGTATCTGGAAGGCTCTGACCAGCACCGCGGCTGGTTCATGTCCTCTCTGATGATCTCCACCGCCATGAAAGGCAAAGCACCTTATCGCCAGGTACTGACCCACGGTTTCACCGTTGATGGTCAGGGCCGTAAGATGTCCAAGTCTATCGGTAACACGGTTTCTCCGCAGGATGTGATGAACAAACTGGGCGCGGATATTTTGCGTCTGTGGGTCGCTTCAACCGACTATACCGGTGAAATGGCCGTTTCTGACGAAATCCTGAAACGTGCTGCCGACAGCTATCGTCGTATCCGTAACACCGCGCGCTTCCTGCTGGCGAACCTGAACGGGTTCGATCCGGTAAAAGATATGGTGAAACCGGAAGAGATGGTGGTACTGGACAGGTGGGCGGTAGGTTGTGCGCAAGCGGCGCAGGAAGAGATCCTGAAAGCTTACGAAGCCTATGACTTCCACGAAGTGGTACAGCGTCTGATGCGCTTCTGCTCTGTAGAAATGGGTTCGTTCTACCTCGACATCATCAAAGACCGTCAGTACACCGCGAAAGCGGACAGTGTGGCGCGTCGTAGCTGCCAGACTGCGCTGTTCCATATTGCAGAAGCGCTGGTTCGCTGGATGGCGCCGATCATGTCCTTCACCGCCGATGAAATCTGGGGCTACCTGCCGGGCGATCGTGAGAAGTACGTCTTTACCGGGGAATGGTACGAAGGTCTGTTTGGTTTAGGCGAAACCGAAGCGATGAATGACGCCTACTGGGACGAGCTGCTGAAAGTGCGCGGCGAAGTGAACAAGGTCATCGAGCAGGCGCGTGCGGATAAGAAAGTCGGTGGTTCTCTGGAGGCGGCAGTGACCCTGTACGCTGAACCAGAACTGGCGGCGAAACTGACCGCGCTGGGCGAAGAGTTGCGTTTTGTTCTGCTGACCTCCGGTGCGACGGTTGCGGATTATGCAGCGGCTCCTGCTGATGCTCAGCAGAGCGAACTGCTCAAAGGTCTGAAAATCGTTCTCGGCAAAGCCGAAGGTGAGAAATGCCCGCGCTGCTGGCATTACACTACCGACGTCGGCCAGGTGGCGGAACACGCAGAAATCTGCGGACGCTGTGTCAGCAACATCGCCGGTGATGGCGAACAACGTAAGTTTGCCTGATGAGTAAGCCTCTTTGTTCAACAGGACTACGCTGGCTGTGGCTGGTGGTAGTCGTGCTGATTATCGATTTAGGCAGCAAATACCTGATCCTCCAGAACTTTGCTCTGGGGGATACGGTGTCGCTGTTTCCGTCGCTTAATCTGCACTACGCGCGTAACTATGGTGCGGCGTTTAGCTTCTTAGCTGACAGCGGCGGCTGGCAACGTTGGTTCTTTGCCGGTATCGCTATTGGTATCTGCGTTATCCTGATGGTGATGATGTATCGCTCGAAGGCAACGCAGAAGCTAAACAACATCGCGTATGCATTAATCATTGGCGGTGCGCTGGGCAACCTGTTCGACCGCCTGTGGCACGGCTTCGTGGTTGATATGATTGACTTTTACGTCGGCGACTGGCATTTCGCGACATTCAATCTGGCCGATACAGCTATCTGTATCGGGGCGGCATTGATTGTTCTCGAAGGCTTCCTGCCGTCGAAAGAGAAAAAAGCCGCATAAAAAAATGCCGGATGGCGCTATGCTAATCCGGCTTACAATATACTGCGATCCTTGTAGGCCCGGTAAGCGTAGCGCCACCGGGCAAACAGGCGGCAGCAATTTTAAAGAGCAACCTGCATGTCTAAATCAGTACAGAGTAACAGTGCGGTGCTGGTGCACTTCACCCTTAAGCTCGACGATGGCTCCACCGCAGAGTCAACCCGCAATAACGGCAAGCCTGCGCTGTTTCGCCTGGGCGACGGTTCTCTGTCTGAAGGACTGGAACAACACCTGCTGGGGTTAAAAGAAGGTGATAAAACCACTTTTGCTCTGGAACCGGATGCCGCCTTTGGCGTGTCAAGCCCGGACTTAATTCAGTATTTCTCGCGTCGGGAATTTATGGACGCGGGTGAGCCAGAAATTGGCGCTATCATGCTCTTTACCGCAATGGACGGCAGTGAGATGCCTGGCGTGATCCGCGAAATTAACGGTGACTCGATCACGGTTGATTTCAACCATCCGCTGGCCGGGCATACCGTTCATTTTGATATTGAAGTGCTGGAAGTCGAACCGGCACTGGAGGCGTAAAATGCAGATCCTGTTGGCCAACCCGCGCGGTTTTTGCGCTGGTGTAGACCGCGCTATCAGCATTGTGGAAAACGCGCTGGCTATTTACGGCGCGCCGATTTATGTCCGTCATGAAGTGGTGCATAACCGCTATGTGGTGGATAGCCTGCGCGAGCGCGGCGCTATTTTTATCGAGCAAATCAGCGAAGTGCCGGATGGCGCGATCCTGATTTTCTCCGCTCATGGCGTATCTCAGGCGGTACGTAACGAGGCCAAAGGCCGTGACCTCACGGTTTTTGATGCGACCTGCCCGCTGGTAACGAAAGTGCATATGGAAGTTGCCCGCGCCAGCCGTCGCGGTGAAGAGTCAATTCTCATCGGTCACGCCGGTCACCCGGAAGTCGAAGGCACAATGGGCCAGTACAGCAACCCGCAAGGGGGAATGTATCTGGTTGAATCACCAGAAGATGTGCTGAAACTGGACGTCAAAAATGAAGGAAAATTATCCTTCATGACGCAGACCACGCTCTCCGTCGACGACACCTCTGACGTCATTGACGCGCTGCGCCAACGCTTCCCGAAAATTGTCGGGCCGCGCAAAGACGATATCTGTTATGCCACCACCAACCGTCAGGAAGCGGTTCGCGCGCTGGCGGAACAGGCTGATGTTGTGCTGGTGGTCGGCTCGAAAAACTCCTCTAACTCCAACCGTCTGGCTGAACTGGCCCAGCGAATGGGGAAAGCAGCGTATTTGATTGACGATGCGACCGACATCCAGGAAGCGTGGGTGAAAGAAGCTACGTGCGTAGGCGTGACGGCCGGAGCCTCGGCGCCGGATATCCTGGTGCAAAACGTGATTGCTCGCCTGCAAGAGCTTGGCGGTGGAGAAGCTATTCCGCTGGAAGGCCGTGAAGAAAACATTGTTTTCGAAGTACCGAAAGAGCTGCGTGTGGATGTTCGTGAAGTAGAGTAAGTCTTTCCGGTTACGATTATGAGAAGATGCCAGACTTAACGTCTGGCATTTTTTTATGGAGAAACCATGCGCTTACCGATCATTCTTGATACCGATCCCGGCATTGATGATGCCGCCGCTATTGCCGCCGCGCTGTTTGCCCCTGAGCTGGATCTGCAACTAATGACCACGGTAGCAGGCAATGTGTCGGTGGAAAAAACCACCCGTAATGCGTTGCAACTGCTGCACTTCTGGAATGCGGATGTTCCGCTGGCGCAGGGAGCATCGATGCCGCTGGTGCGACCGCTGCGTGATGCCGCTTCCGTACACGGCGAGTCCGGTATGGAAGGGTATGAGTTTGTCGAGCACGATCGCCAGGTGATGGCAAAACCCGCCTTCCAGGCGATTCGCGATGCACTGATGCATGCCCCGCAGCCCGTGACGCTGGTGGCGATTGGCCCGCTGACCAACATTGCGCTGCTGCTGACCCATTATCCTGAATGCGTATTCAACATTCAGCGTCTGGTGATTATGGGGGGGTCAGCCGGGCGCGGGAACTTCACGCCAAACGCCGAGTTTAATATTGCTATCGATCCCGAGGCTGCCGCGAAAGTTTTCCAGAGCGGGCTGGAGATTGTGATGTGTGGGTTGGATGTCACTAATCAGGCCATGCTCGCCCCAGACTATCTGGCGACGTTGCCTCAGCTTAACCAGACGGGAAAAATGCTGCACGCGCTGTTTAGCCATTACCGTAGCGGCAGCATGAATACGGGGCTGCGAATGCACGACCTGTGCGCTATTGCCTGGCTGGTGCGCCCAGAACTGTTTACCCTGCAGCCGTGCTTCGTGGCGGTTGAAACCCAGGGCGAATATACCTCGGGTACGACGGTGGTGGATATTGAAGGGCGTTTGGGTCATTCGGCAAATGCCCAGGTCGCGCTGGGCCTTGACGTTGAGGGGTTCCAGCAGTGGGTGGCAGAGGTGCTGGCGCTGGCGCCATGAGGCTGTGATCCGGCCCGCAATATGCAAACAGAATTAGCAGGTTAATCGATTAATCTGCTAATCTTACCCTGTTGTTCTCCTCGGGCCGGAGACACATATGAACCTTTCTTTTATCCAGCCACCGCAGGTGGCGTGGGCAAGCGGCGCTTTGGCCGATGGCCCGTTATTGCGCAAATCCACCCGTATTCAGGATCTTACTCACGTTTTTGCCGATGAAAGCGCCCGTCAGCAACTGGCTGGCGAGCAGGTCGTGTATGACGTTGAGATGCTGGATACATCTCCCGCAGATGGTGAACTCTACACCGGCGTTACTCATCTTTATCCTGGCCGGGTCGGCTGCGAATATTTTATGACCCGCGGGCATTTCCATGCGCGCCGCGAACAGGGGGAAGTCTATTTTGGCTTGCGTGGCACCGGTTTGCTGCTGTTGCAAACCGAACAGGGCGACACGAGGCTGGAAAAGGTATTCGCCGGATCCGTCCATATTATCCCTGGCTTTACCGCACATCGGTTAATCAACACCGGGGAGGAGGTGCTGTCGGCGCTCGCCGTATGGCCGGGGATTGCGGGACATGATTATGCGGCGCTTGCCAGGGGCTTCAGAATAAGAGTCTTTGAAGAAAATAAGAGGGTTCAGGCGAAGGAGGTACAGAATGGCTGACTTAGCGCATTCTTACGGCCTCGATATGACGGTTCATCATTGCCCGCTTGGTTTTAGCTATGGGGATGAGGTTACCGGGCCGATGCCGGAAATTCGTCAACTCGATGACATCCGCGCCTCGCTGCGCGATCCATACTGTGAAGGGCCGCAAGAGGTGTATGCCATTGCGATGGATGTGGCGCGAATGCAGGATCGTGAAGAGTTGAAAAAGCGGATGCTGTTGTTTGGCGTGGTGACCTATGCGGCGGGACGGCTGGGGGAGGAGCCGGTGCGTAGTCAGGGACATATTCATCGTATCAGTCAGCACAGCGGCTGGTCCCCGCCGGAGCTTTACGAAATCTGGCAGGGAAAAGCGATAATCTATATGCAGGAGTATGTTGAGGACGACCCGGGCCGCTGTTTCGCTGTGATCGCTGAACCCGGTGAGAAAGTGCTGGTACCACCCGGTTGGGGACATGCGACCATATCCGCAGACCCGAATGTACCGTTAACTTTTGGCGCGTGGTGCGATCGTGAATATGGTTTTGAGTACGAGGCCGTTCGTGCGCATAAAGGGTTGGCGTGGTATCCGTTACTGCAGGGAAACAACGTTATCTGGCAGCATAATCCGCGTTACACTCCTGGACGACTGCAGGCCGTAACGCCCCGACAATATACCGAGCTTTCGATTACTTCCGCACCTGTTTACCAGCAATTCATCGAGGACCCGGCGCGTTTTCAATTTATCTCGCGCCCGGACAAGCACCCTGAGTTGTGGCAAAACTTTCATCCATAAAATAACCGGGGTATAGCCCCGGTACTGATTTTGCCGGATAAGCGGATGCGCCATCCGGCAAATGACAGGCACATGTGAGAGGCTACCCTGCAAACAGGCCCGTGGCGACGCCGATGGCGGCCAGTATCAACAGTAAAATCATCGCTTTCACTGGCGACACACCACGTTTGGCCATCAGATACCAGGTGCCAAGCACCACAATCAGCGGCAGTAACTGCGGGAAGATACCGTCCAGCATTTGTTGAACGTGGATATTCACCCCATCTTTGGTAATAAATTCCAGCCCGGTACCCAGTTTAACGTAGCTTGCCGCCACGCCTCCCATAACAAACACGCCCAGCAGCGATAACGCTTCTCGCAGACGGGCAGACTTGCTGCTCACCAGCATTTCCACCGAGCCGGAACCCATCTTGTAGCCTTTCAGGAACAGGAACCACGAACCGGGAATGATGATAGCCAGCCAGGCAACAGTATAAAACAGCGGCCCCAGAATGTTACCGCCGGCCGCCAGGGCCATACCGATGCTGAGCAGGATAGGGATCAACATGCCAGGGATCATTGAATCGCCGATCCCGGCAATAGGCCCCATCAGACCAACCTTCAGGGTATTGATGGTCTCCCCATCGATCGGCTCACCGTTCGCTTTTTTCTCTTCCAGCCCCAGCACCATGCCATTTACGATCGCGCCTATCTGGGGTTCCGTATTATAGAACGAGGCGTGGCGGCGCAGCATCTCAGTACGCTGGGCTGCGTCGGGATAGAGCTTTTTCGCCACCGGGAGCATACTCAGGCAAAAGCCAAAAGATTCCAGACGTTCAAAGCTCATCGATGACAAGTTGTGCATCATCCATGCGCGCCAGCAGCGGCGAAGATCTTTACGTGTAAGTGTACGTTCTTCCATCAGAATTCATCCTCATCATCATCGGCTACCGACTTTGCATTCGCGGCCTGCGGCGGTTCCGGTTTGTAGTTGTAATGGATCAACGCCAGCAGCGAACCGACGATCACCAGCGCGACCATGTTGAGTTTTAAAAAGACGATGCAGACAAAACCGACGAGGAAGTAGATCAGCATGGTGTAGTTTTTGATGATCTGCTTGAGCAAAATCGCGATCCCGACGGCGGGTAAAATGCCGCCCAGTACGTTCATCGTCGACAGAACAATTTTCGGTAAACTGTCCATAAAACCGCTGATGTATTGTGCCCCGAAGTAGACTGCAATAAAGGTCGGTACAAAGCGCAGGACAAAGTTTGTCACCTGTGGCCAGATGGCGCTGTTCAGGTAAATGCCGCGTTCGTCGCCCCGTTCCAGCGCCACATCTGCCCGGTGATTCCAGAAGGAGTTCAGTACCATCATCGCGTTAAACAAAATGGTTCCGGCGATACCGATGGTGGCTGCCAGCGCAACCGCGACCTCGGGGCCTTTTCCGGAAAGGATCCCTAAAGCAATTGCCGGATAAGCCACAAAGTTGAGGTCGGCGGGCATCGAACCGCCGGGTGTAACCATCGCGATATACACCGCCTGAACCGCAACGCCAATCATGATCCCGGTTTTAATGTCGCCGAGGATAATCCCGACCAGCATTCCGGAAATCAGCGGGCGGGTGATCAGGTACCAGCCGCCGGTCAGTCCCAGCAGCCAGGGGCTGCTGAGGGCGCCGAGATAGCAAAGTATGCCAATCAACGTAGCTTCGATAATCATCGTGCGCTCCTTATTTCAGCTTCTGACGTGCGTCCTGCCAGCTGTAGCAACTGGCATCAGGAACCAGGCGAAACTCAACCAGGTGCCCATGCTGCGTCAGCCAGTCAAAGGCGGCAATTTCATCCCCGTTGACCGACTGATTCGGGCCGATGGTGGTGGTATCAGCACGGGCACTCATTGGACCCACATTAATCTTGCCGTTGGCATTTTTCAGGCTGATACCGGCTTCTTCAATGCGTTTGAGCGTCATGGGGGATTTGCCAATGACGAAATAACGCTTCTCGCTGGCAATGACTTTCGGCAGTTTTTCAATCGCGGTGGCCGTATCAAACAACCAGACTTTGGTGTCCTGCACGGCGCCTTTCATCACCGAAGAGAGCAGAGGGTCGGCCGCGACGGCGTCGTCTATCGCGACAATTCCGTCACAGGGCAGCTCTTTGGCCCAACGTGTCACGAGCTGCCCATGGATTACGCGGTCATCGATACGTACAAAAGAAATACTCATAGTGGTTTCCTTTAAAAATCGTCGGACTGAACGGATAAAACCGGGGCGGCTTTAATCAGCGTGGGTACCGTCAACGCCAACAGCTCGACGGCTGCGGCGTGAACGTCCGTTAAATGGCAGATCTCCTCGCTTTGTAACAGCATCGGGAAATTAACTCCCGCTACCACGGCAACGGGAGGAACCGTTTGTGCAGAAAACGCATGATGGCAGGCGACATTCCACGGCGTACCGCTTTGCATGTCACACAGCACCAGAACGCCGTCAGCGTCTTTCCCGGCACTTGCGAGAACCTGAGAGAACGTCTGTTTAAACCCTTCGATACCTGCCTGTTCGCTCAGCGTGACGGGATAAACATGTGGTAATTCTCCGTAAACCATACGACCGCTGGCGAGAAGCGCGTCCGCCAGGGGACCATGGGTGGCAACAATAACGTTAATCATGCGCTTATCCTCTGACCCAGGCCTTAATCGTGGCTAGCTGTTGTCCGATGCCTTTGCCAAACGGCGAAATGCGATACTCTCCAACGGCGGCTGGGATGATAAAGGTCTCTGCATAGTTGACGACAAACGGGGCAAACGCGCCGCTCGGGCTTTCGACAACGGCCTGCGCGCCTTCGACCAGGTTCAGGACGTTTACGCCGCCATGGGTATGGTGAGTGACCGGTGCCGTAAACCAGTGGCGGCGCGTTTCGATAAATTCGCGTTCGTGCATTCCGGTTCTTTCTTCTCGCCAACCTTCTCCTTCAGCGAGGGGTTCAATACGGTTGACCAGGTTGTCGTGTACCCATTGCGTGTCACGCTGCCAGTCAATAACCTGCTGACCGTGATCCAGATGTACCGGGCGCGGTAAGCCGTCTAACCCTAAGCGACCCCAGTCCCACAGTTTGAAAGTGAAAATATACGGCGTTGCGCTGATCTCCAGCACCATGGTGCCTGCTCCCGAACAGTGAACGGTTCCGGCGGGGATCAGGAAGTGATCGTGTTTATGCGCAGGGATCTGATTCACGAATCGTTCATCATCAAACGTTTTTTCACCACGACCCGCGGCACGCAGATCGTCGAGCATATCCTGCGGCGCGATCCCGGTTTTGGTGCCGAGATACACCACGGCGTCCGGCTCGGCTTCGAGAATGTAATAGCTCTCATCCTGGGTATAGTGCATGCCAAACTGCTGCTGAATGTATTCGGTGAGCGGATGAACCTGAAAGCTCAAATTCTGACCGCCAATGGTGTCAAGAAAGTCAAAACGGATAGGGAATTCCGCGCCAAAGCGCGCATGGACTTTTTCGCCTAACAGGGGGCGGGGACAGGTCAGCACCAGATCCTGAGAGGGGATCTCGATCCGCACGTTGCCAAAACGCAGTAATAGGCTGTTTTCCTCGGGCACGCAATCAAAACACCACGCGTAATTGGGGGCTGAGGGATCGAGATCGAAGCGTTGTTTCATCCATTGCCCGCCCCAGACGCCGGGGTCAAAGAAAGGGGCAACGCGAAACGGTTGTTGGGTGGTTTGTTGCAGACCGGCGCGTAGCGCGTCGCCGCTGACCATCGCAGGACTATTTTCTACCGTGGTATCGAGCAAATAATCGGCGCGTTTGAGTAACGGCGTTTTGTGTTTGTCGAAGACCCGCCATTCAATGAAAAAAGCACGTTTGTAACGACGAAGAATATCTTCATCCTGGTTTTCTGCCCCCCAGTTACCCAGCCCGTTATGGCGCATGCGTTGCTGAATTTCCCAGCGCGGAAGGTCAGCATAAACCAGCACGTCACCCGGGTGCGCCAATGCAGCGCCAGAGCCGTATACCACGACCAGTCCTTCACTAACGGCATCAATCTGTTGGCGGAGCTGGCTGAGTTTGTCGCTATCAAAAAATTCATCCAGGTGATGACAGGAAAGCACGCCGAATACGCGATCGTCGGTCAGGTTACGTGCCAGTAAATCATGCAGGGCCTGCTCATCGCGACGAGCGGATTCAATATTCAGTACCAGAGCGGTATCAAACGTCCTGATAAGCTGTTGCTCCAGCTCGTCAAGCCGCACGCCCGGATAGCAATCCACGATCAATACGGTTTTGGCTGCGCCAGAAACCCTGGTGTTAAGCACAGAATGGATTGACGACCAACCCTGCCAGGCGTGGTTGTCATAGCCCTGAACGTTAACCTCAGGGTATTTATTATAGGTTGTACGCATTTTCTTTCTCCGTGTTGGCTTATTTAAGATTAATCGATTAACCTTGTTTTCATAGTGTGGTTAACGCGATTAACCCGCCATAATCAGAATCCAGTGCGGTGAAATACGCGTTAGCGTGATGTGAATCACAGGTAAAAAGACAAGATTTCGGTTATTCGATTAACCTTCGTAATAAATCAGGAGAAGTCATGACAACAGTCACGTTGGCGCAGGTAGCTGAACGCGCGGGAGTCTCCACGGCAACCGTTTCAATGGTGTTGCGTAACCGGGGGCGCATTTCTCAGGGCACGCGTGACCGGGTGCTCAAAGCGCTGGATGATGCTGGGTACGTTTATAACCAAACTGCCGCCAACCTGCGTAACCGGAGCAGTAATCAGGTCGGATTGTTGTTACACGATATCACTAACCCTTTTTACGGTGAGATGACGGCAGGGCTAAGCCACGAGATGGAACGGCATGACCTGCTGTTGTTTCTGGCAAACAGCGAAGAGTCAGGAGAGCGGCAGCAAAAATTTGTTGATTCGTTGATGCGCAATAATGCCTGCGGCATGGTGCTCTGTGCGGCGCGCGAAACGCCGACATCCTTCTTTGAAGCGCTGAAAAGGCGCAATATTCCCGCCATCATGGTGGTCCGTCCCCTTAGCGATCCTGATTTTGATTTTGTGGGCACCGATAACTTTCTCGGTACGCAAATGGCGACCACCCATTTAGTCAAAATGGGGCACAAGAATATTGCGTTTATTGGCGGAAGCCCAAGTTCCGGCAGCCGGGCGCAGCGTATCGGCGGATTCACCAGCACATTGCTGGAGCATGGAATATCGCCGAATCCGCAATGGATTGTGGCGACGCAGGCCAGCCAAATTGACGGCGCAAAAGTGGCGGAGTCTCTTCTTCTGCGTTTCCCGCAAATTACCGCCGCCGTTTGCTATCAGGATATCGTGGCGCTTGGGGTCATGCAGGCATTGCGTAAGATGGGGCGTGAACCAGGACGCGATTTTGCGCTGGTGGGGTTCGATGACATCACCGAAGCGGCGCTGGTACAACCTGCGCTCACCACCGTGTCGGTGGCGGCAAAAGAGATAGGTCGCAAGGCTGGAGAGCTACTTTACAGTCGCATTCAGGGAAATGACGAACCACCGAAACGTATTATTCTGCCGCCTGCGCTGGTGGTCAGAGAATCATGTGGTTTTAGCTGATCGTCATGCCTTTTACTGATATCTCTGCCTGTTTATCATTAAATTCTAATTATCGACGTTTTCGGCTGGCGGCGCAGCGTTGCGCTGGTTAATCTGAAAACGATTTACGTAAAATTAACAAAAGAGAATAGCTATGCATGATGCACAAATCCGCGTTGCCATCGCGGGAGCCGGAGGACGCATGGGGCGTCAGTTGATTCAGGCCACTCTCGGCATGGATGGCGTACAGCTCGGCGCGGCGCTGGAGCGCGAAGGATCTTCCTTACTGGGAAGCGATGCTGGAGAGTTAGCGGGAGCCGGGAAAACGGGCGTTACCGTACAAAGTAGCCTTGAAGCGGTGAAAGATGATTTCGATGTTTGCATCGATTTTACCCGCCCGGAAGGCACGCTGGCGCATCTGGCGTTTTGCCGCCAGCACGGTAAAGGGATGGTGATTGGCACCACCGGCTTTGATGACGCAGGTAAACAGGCTATTCGCGATGCCGCGCAGGAGATTGCTATCGTTTTCGCCGCGAACTTTAGCGTTGGCGTCAATGTCATGCTTAAGCTGCTGGAGAAGGCGGCGAAAGTGATGGGTGATTACACCGATATTGAGATTATTGAAGCCCACCACCGCCATAAAGTGGATGCGCCGTCAGGCACTGCGCTGGCGATGGGCGAGGCGATTGCCGGGGCGCTGGATAAAGATTTAAAAGAGTGCGCGGTCTATTCGCGTGAAGGTTACACCGGTGAGCGCGTACCGGGCACGATCGGTTTTGCCACAGTGCGGGCGGGGGATATCGTCGGTGAGCATACCGCGATGTTTGCCGATATTGGCGAGCGTATTGAGATCACGCATAAAGCGTCCAGCCGTATGACCTTTGCCAATGGCGCAGTGCGATCGGCGATTTGGCTGAAATCAAAGTCAAATGGTCTTTTTGATATGAAAGATGTGCTTGATTTACGCAATTTATAGCTTTTATTACCCTTCGTGATGTGGTTATTGTAATCATAATTATTTGATTACATAGGGCAATATTTTATTGCCCTTTTATTTTTTTGCTTTTAAGTGTATTTTTTCTTTTAATCTGGCATTTGTCTGTGTTTTGTTGAGTTATTCTGTTATCTCAATGTAAATTTTGACCAAATGGTCCACTTTTTTCTATCATACTTCATGTTTTTACACTCTTTGCCTGCCGCAAGCGTTTTCCACCCCGAGTTAGCTGATCTTTTTGCCTGTTAAATCGTGTGATTTATCCCAGTGGCGTAAAATAATAATAAAAAATGCCCTTTTGGGTAGACTTTTACGTGGGCTATCTCTAGAATGCCGCCGTTTGCCAGAAATCCATAGGTAAGCAAATTTGCATTGATTCATGAGGTGTTAATGAATTAATATGCAAATAAAGTGAGTGAATATTCTCTGGAGGGTGTTTTGATTAAGTCAGCGCTATTGGTTCTGGAAGACGGAACCCAGTTTCACGGTCGGGCCATAGGGGCAACAGGTTCGGCGGTTGGGGAAGTCGTTTTCAATACTTCAATGACCGGTTATCAAGAAATCCTCACTGATCCTTCCTATTCCCGCCAAATCGTCACTCTTACTTATCCTCATATCGGTAATGTCGGCACCAACGAAGCCGATGCAGAATCTTCTCAGGTACATGCGCAAGGCCTGGTCATCCGCGACCTGCCGCTGATTGCCAGCAACTTCCGCGATACTGAAGACCTCTCTTCTTACCTCAAACGCCATAACATTGTGGCGATTGCCGATATCGATACCCGTAAGCTGACGCGTTTGCTGCGTGAAAAGGGCGCACAAAACGGCTGCATCATCGCGGGCGATAACCCGGATGCGGCGCTGGCACTGGAAAAAGCGAAAGCCTTCCCGGGTCTGAACGGTATGGATCTGGCGAAAGAAGTGACCACCGCGGAGCCTTATAGCTGGACGCAGGGGAGCTGGACGCTGGCCGGTGACCTGCCGGAAGCTAAATCCGCCGATGAACTGCCGTTCCACGTTGTGGCTTACGATTTCGGCGCCAAACGTAACATTCTGCGTATGTTAGCGGACCGCGGCTGCCGCCTGACGGTGGTTCCGGCGAAGACCTCCGCAGAAGACGTGCTGGCGATGAATCCAGACGGCATTTTCCTGTCCAACGGCCCTGGCGACCCGGCGCCGTGCGACTACGCGATTACCGCGATTCAGAAATTCCTCGAAACCGATATTCCGGTATTTGGCATCTGCCTCGGCCATCAGCTGCTGGCGCTGGCGAGCGGTGCGAAGACCATTAAGATGAAGTTTGGCCACCACGGCGGCAACCATCCGGTAAAAGATATTGATAACAACACCGTGATGATCACCGCGCAGAACCACGGTTTTGCGGTCGATGAGGCTTCCATGCCTGCCAACCTGCGCGTGACCCATAAGTCACTGTTCGACGGCACCCTGCAGGGGATTCATCGTACCGACAAACCGGCGTTCAGCTTCCAGGGTCACCCTGAAGCGAGCCCTGGCCCGCACGATGCCGCACCGCTGTTCGATCACTTCATCGAACTTGTAGAGCAATACCGTAAGACCGCTAAATAATCAGGAGCTGAGAAGACAATGCCAAAACGTACAGACATAAAAAGCATCCTGATCCTCGGCGCGGGTCCGATTGTTATCGGTCAGGCGTGTGAGTTTGACTACTCCGGCGCGCAGGCGTGTAAAGCGCTGCGTGAAGAGGGTTACCGCGTTATTCTGGTGAACTCCAACCCGGCAACCATCATGACCGACCCGGAAATGGCCGATGCCACCTACATCGAGCCGATTCACTGGGAAGTGGTGCGTAAAATCATCGAAAAAGAGCGCCCGGACGCGGTGCTGCCAACCATGGGCGGTCAGACGGCGCTAAACTGCGCGCTGGAACTGGAACGTCAGGGCGTACTGGCTGAGTTCGGCGTGACCATGATTGGCGCGACGGCAGATGCCATTGATAAAGCGGAAGACCGTCGTCGCTTCGACATCGCGATGAAAAAAATTGGTCTTGATACCGCGCGTTCAGGCATCGCCCACACCATGGAAGAAGCGCTGGCGGTTGCCGCTGACGTTGGCTTCCCGTGCATTATCCGCCCTAGCTTCACCATGGGCGGCACCGGCGGCGGTATCGCCTACAACCGCGAAGAGTTCGAAGAAATCTGCGAACGTGGTCTGGATCTTTCCCCAACCAACGAGCTGCTGATTGATGAATCGCTGATTGGCTGGAAAGAGTACGAGATGGAAGTGGTGCGTGATAAAAACGACAACTGCATCATCGTCTGCTCCATCGAAAACTTTGACGCAATGGGTATCCATACCGGTGACTCCATCACCGTAGCACCTGCCCAGACGCTGACCGACAAAGAATATCAAATCATGCGTAACGCCTCGATGGCGGTACTGCGTGAAATCGGCGTGGAAACCGGCGGTTCTAACGTCCAGTTTGCGGTAAACCCGAAAAACGGCCGCCTGATTGTCATCGAGATGAACCCGCGTGTATCCCGTTCTTCTGCGCTGGCATCTAAAGCCACCGGTTTCCCGATTGCGAAAGTCGCCGCCAAGCTGGCGGTGGGCTATACCCTCGACGAACTGATGAACGACATCACCGGCGGCCGTACTCCGGCTTCATTTGAGCCGTCCATCGACTACGTTGTGACCAAAATTCCACGCTTCAACTTCGAGAAATTCGTTGGCGCTAACGACCGTCTGACCACGCAGATGAAATCTGTCGGTGAAGTGATGGCGATTGGCCGCACCCAGCAGGAATCGCTGCAGAAAGCCCTGCGCGGTCTGGAAGTGGGCGCGACCGGCTTCGACCCGAAAGTAAGCCTCGACGATCCGGAAGCATTGACCAAAATCCGCCGCGAGCTGAAAGACGCGGGCGCTGAGCGTATCTGGTACATCGCCGATGCCTTCCGTGCGGGCCTGTCCATCGATGGCGTGTTCAACCTGACCAACATCGACCGCTGGTTCCTGGTGCAGATTGAAGAGCTGGTGCGTCTGGAAGAAAAAGTCACCGACCTTGGCATCAACGGCCTCGACGCTGACTTCCTGCGCGTACTGAAGCGTAAAGGCTTCGCTGATGCGCGTCTGGCGAAACTGGCCGGCGTACGCGAAGCGGAAATCCGCAAGCTGCGTGACCAATTTAATCTGCACCCGGTCTACAAGCGTGTGGATACCTGTGCGGCAGAATTTGCCACCGATACCGCCTACATGTACTCCACTTATGAAGATGAGTGTGAAGCGAATCCGTCCGTCGACCGCGACAAGATTATGGTACTGGGCGGTGGTCCAAACCGTATCGGCCAGGGTATTGAGTTCGATTACTGCTGCGTACACGCCTCGCTGGCGCTGCGTGAAGACGGTTACGAGACCATTATGGTCAACTGTAACCCGGAAACGGTTTCTACCGATTACGACACCTCTGACCGCCTGTACTTCGAGCCGGTCACGCTTGAAGACGTACTGGAAATCGTGCGCATCGAGAAGCCAAAAGGCGTCATCGTGCAATACGGCGGCCAGACCCCGCTGAAGCTGGCGCGCGCGCTGGAAGCGGCGGGCGTACCGGTTATCGGCACCAGCCCAGATGCCATCGACCGCGCGGAAGACCGCGAGCGTTTCCAGCAGGCGGTTGACCGTTTGAAGCTGAAACAACCGGCGAACGCTACCGTAACCGCCATTGAGATGGCCGTTGAGAAGGCGAAAGAGATTGGTTACCCGTTGGTGGTGCGCCCGTCCTACGTACTTGGCGGCCGCGCGATGGAAATCGTCTACGACGAAGCCGACCTGCGTCGCTACTTCCAGACTGCGGTCAGCGTTTCTAACGATGCGCCGGTGCTGCTGGACCGTTTCCTTGATGATGCGGTTGAAGTGGACGTGGATGCTATCTGCGACGGCGAAATGGTGCTGATTGGCGGCATCATGGAGCACATCGAACAGGCGGGCGTGCACTCCGGCGACTCCGCATGTTCTCTGCCAGCGTACACCCTGAGCCAGGAAATTCAGGATGTGATGCGCCAGCAGGTGCAGAAACTGGCCTTCGAGCTGCAGGTTCGCGGTCTGATGAACGTCCAGTTTGCCGTGAAGAATAACGAAGTTTACCTGATTGAAGTGAACCCGCGTGCGGCGCGTACCGTTCCGTTCGTCTCCAAGGCAACTGGCGTACCGCTGGCAAAAGTCGCGGCGCGCGTGATGGCCGGGAAAACGCTGGCACAGCAGGGCGTAACCAAAGAAGTTATCCCGCCTTACTACTCGGTGAAAGAAGTGGTGCTGCCGTTCAACAAATTCCCGGGCGTTGACCCGCTGTTAGGGCCAGAAATGCGCTCTACCGGGGAAGTGATGGGCGTGGGCCGCACCTTCGCGGAAGCGTTCGCCAAGGCACAACTGGGCAGTAGCTCCACCATGAAAAAGCAGGGTCGTGCGCTGCTCTCCGTTCGCGAAGGCGATAAAGAGCGCGTGGTTGACCTGGCGGCGAAGCTGCTGAAGTTTGGCTTCGAGCTTGATGCGACGCACGGGACCGCGATTGTGCTGGGCGAAGCGGGTATCAATCCACGTCTGGTGAACAAGGTGCATGAAGGCCGTCCGCACATTCAGGACCGTATCAAGAATGGCGAATATACTTACATCATCAACACCACCGAAGGTCGTCAGGCGATTGAAGACTCCAAGCTGATTCGCCGTAGCGCACTGCAGTATAAGGTGCATTACGACACTACCCTGAACGGTGGTTTCGCGACGGCGATGGCGCTAAATGCTGACGCTACCGAGAAGGTGACCTCGGTTCAGGAAATGCACGCGCAGATCAAAAAGGCATAAAAAAAGGGTCCGGTGATAATTGCGTTAACCGGACCAGCAATATAATTTTGAAAGGGTTTCTGTAAAGAAACCCTTTTTTAATCTCGTGTAAGGTCATTCCTGGCCAAATGCGCTTTCATAACCACATTTTCAATGTAATAAGCACGATGTTGCTCACACTAATCAACATTCAAGTCGCATACTATCTTTTATATCCACAATTTTAATATGGCTTAGTTTTTATTAATTTGGACAGGCCGTAGCCAGATTTTTAATTTGTGAAATGGTGTGCTTATGTGTGAAAAATATGTTGAAAGACCGCTTTATTTGTTAATCGCTGACTGGATGATGGCTGAGGATCGTTGGATCACCGCAAAGGAAATTTCCCGCCATTTTGATATTGAACACTGCAAAGCAATTAATACGCTCTCTTATATTCTGTCGGAAGTGGGAGAAATTGTTTGTGAAGTTAAGATGATCCCTAATCAGATTGCGGGCCGTGGTTGCCAGTGCCAGCGTCTGGTGAAAGTCATCAGTATTGATTCTCACCTCTACAGACGATTGAATCACAATTTGCAGGAAAAAAAGGTGAGCATGGCGAAAACGCCGCGCCTGTCAGCGGTTCCTCCAACAGAGCTCAACCGTGAGCAGAAATGGCAGATGATGCTCTCCAAGAGTATGCGTCGCTAATTGTCAGTTTGCCTGATGGCGGCATAAACGGTGATTGACTCACAGGCCGGATAAGCGTGAGCGCATCCGGCATCAATTACTGTGCTGATTTTGGTTTCACGTCCGTCGTGCCTTTCAGGCGCGGCCGGTTTTCTTCGACCCGCGTTAAAGGCTGCGTTTCGTGTAGGCCTGTCTGGCAGCGGATAGCAAGGTCCTGATACTCTTTCGTGTTCAGCCGTTTCCAGTGAAGTTCCTGGTCCGTGACTTCGCGTAGAACGCGAACCGGTGAGCCAACCAGCATCTGCCTTGCCTCCCCCTGAAATCCGGCTTTGACAAAGCTCATGGCGGCGACAATGCTCTCTTCGCCAATCACCGCGCCGTCCATAATGACGCTGTTCATACCGATCAGCGCATCTCTGCCCACCACGCAACCGTGCAGGATCGCGCCATGGCCGATGTGTCCATTTTCATGCACGACGGTATCTGTGTCGCAGTAGCCATGCATGATGCAGCCATCCTGCAGATTAGCGCCTGCCTCCAGGATCAAGCGTCCATAGTCTCCGCGCAATGACGCGTGCGGACCAATATAAACTCCAGCCCCCACAATGACATCGCCAATCAGCACGGCGCTGGGATGGACAAAAGCATCCGGATGTACCACCGGAATCAAACCCTCAAAGGCGTAGTAGCTCATCGTTTTATCTCGGTTTTATGGCCGGATAAGCGAAGCGCTATCCGGCATTGGCACATTAACGACCTTTCCATACCGGATCGCGTTTTTCGGCAAACGCCTGCGGTCCTTCGAGCGCATCTTCCGAGTGCAGCACCGACGGATAGTGCTTTAGCACGCCGCTGCGGATGTAACGGTAGCCTTCTTCCACCGGCATTTCGCTGGTCGCACGGTAAATCTCTTTCAATGCGGCAATAGCGAGCGGGGCGCTATTTACCAGCTGCTGCGCCAGTTCGCGTGCGCTATCCATCAGTTCGCTCTGGCTGACAACGCGGTTGACGATACCCCAACGCAGCGCTTCTTCGGCGCTCATTCGCCTGCCGGTCATCACCATTTCGTTGACAATAGCCGGTGGCAACAGTTTAGGCAGACGCAGTACGCCGCCGCTGTCAGGCACGATCCCGAGCTTTGCCTCCGGCAGCGCGAAGCTGGCATTTTCCGCGCAGACGATAAAATCCGCCGCCAGCGCCAGCTCAAAACCACCGCCAAACGCATAACCGTTTACCGCGGCGATGACTGGTTTATCGAGGTCGAAAATTTCGGTTAAACCGGCGAAGCCGCCTGGGCCAAAATCGGCATCCGGCGCTTCACCTTCAGCCGCCGCTTTTAAATCCCAGCCTGCAGAAAAGAATTTCTCACCACCGCCGGTGATAATCGCTACGCGTAATTCCGGGTCGTCACGAAAATTAAGAAAAGCTTCCCCCATGGCAAAGCTGGTTTTCGCGTCGATGGCATTGGCTTTAGGCCGGTCGAGGGTAATTTCCAGGATCGAGCCGTTACGGGTCAGATGTAATGATTCACTCATAGTTCATCTCCAGATAAATAGGTTTCCCGGCAGGAGGAATTCCGGCCGGAAGGCTTATTTCAGATTTTTTTTGATTATTTTTCCTGAACAATTACGCGGCAGGTCGGCTCTTATCTCCATAAAAGAGGGAACCTTGAATTTCGCCATATTGTTTTCACAGAAGCTGAAGAACTCGGCTTCGCTTAATGTTTCACCTTCATTAAGGACGATAAACGCTTTGATGGCTTCATCACGGATCGAGTCTTTAATACCAACCACCACAATGTCCTGAATTTTCGGATGCGCAGAAATAATATTTTCCAGTTCGACGCAGGAGACATTTTCCCCGCCGCGTTTAATCATGTTGCAGCGCCTGTCGACGAAATAAAAAAAGCCGTCTGCATCCTGGTAACCTGAATCTCCGGTATGTAACCAGCCCTCAGGTTCCAGCGCTTTGGCGGTAGCCTCCGGCTGGGCGTAGTACTCTTTGAAGATTGTTTTGCCCGGCACGCCTTTAATGCAGATTTCGCCAATTTCTCCGGCGGGCAGGGGACGGTTGTGATCGTCACGGATTTCGGCTTCATAGCTAAAACCTACGCGACCAATAGAGGGCCAGCGCCGCTTGTCTCCGGGACGGTCGCCAATAATACCGACGATGGTTTCAGTCATGCCGTAGGAGGTCAGCAGCCTGACGCCAAAGCGTTCGGTAAAGGCGTCTTTTTCCTGTGCAGATAAATTGAGATAGAACATGACTTCGCGCAGGTGATGCTGTCTGTCGGTTGGTGCGGCAGGTTGTACCATCAGCGTTCTGATCATCATCGGAATGCATTCGGTGACCGTCGCCTGATATCTACGCACCTGATCCCAGAACGCTCTGGCGCTGTACTTCTCCAACAGCACAAAGGTGCTGCCTGCGGAGAATGCCGCCATAGCCGCCGTACACTGGCAGTCGATATGAAAAGCGGGCATCACCGTCATATAGACGTCATCATCGCGCAGAGCGATTTGCCAGGAAGTGTAGTAGCCTGCAAAACGCAGGTTGTAGTGGGTAATCACCACCCCTTTAGGCCGCGAGGTGGTGCCTGAGGTAAACAGAATTTCCGCCGTATCGTCAGTGGATAACGCGGGCGTATAGCACAGCGTGGTCGACTGGCTGGCCTGCAGTTGGGTAAAGTGGCTCACGCCGTCGTCAACCGGAAGCTGCTCGCCAATCAGACAGATATGATTCAGCGGAGTGGTATTTTCCAGCCGTATCTGGCGGTACATAGGATAAAACTGGGCGCTGGTGACCAGCATGCTCACCTGGCTGTTTTGCAGGATCCAGGCGCTTTCTTCGCCCAGTAAGCGGGCATTAATCGGCACCATAATGGCGCCAATTTTTGCCAGCCCAAACCAGCAAAAGATGAATTCCGGACAGTTATCCAGATGCAATGCGACCTTATCGCCCTTGCGGATCCCTAAGGAATGGAAAAGGTTTGCCGTGCGGTTAATCTCTTCATTGAGCGAGGCATAGCTAAACTGCCGAACGATTCCTTCGCAGGATTCGAAAATTAACGCCGTTTTATCTCCGTACACCCCGGCCAGGTCGTCCCACATCTGACGTAAGTTTTGTCCGCCAACGATATCCATATTGCTTTATCCACTGAAAACAGGCGTGAGCGCCAACCAACGAGCGGGTCAGCGCGTCGCGTTTATTCCTCAACTCTGGCCAGGCCTTTGCCGACCAGCTCATTTATGTCTGCTTCGCTATAACCGATGTTTTTCAGAATGGCGGCGGTATCCATGCCGTGTGATGGCATGCCACGCCAGATTTTCCCCGGGTTGTTTTTAAATTTCGGCATGATGTTCGGCCCTTTGCAGGTGCGACCGTCCATCGTCTGCCACTGAGTAATGGATTCACGGGCAACGTACTGCGGGTTGCCTTCCAGTTCCGGAATGGTCAGCACTTTCGCGCAGGCGATGTTCAGCTCAGCAAAGCGCGCCTGGACTTCGGCGATGGTGTGCGCTGCCAGCCAGACGTCCAGTTTCTCTTCCACGAGCGGGCCGTATGGGCATTCCACGCGATGAATAAGCTGGGTACCTTCCGGGACTTCCGGTGTGCCAAGAATGTGGGCGAGGCCAATATCCTTGAAGCACTCGTTGATTTGCGTGATGCCGACCAGTTCCATGACGATATAGCCATCGGCGCATTTATACAGGCCGCAGCCAGCGTAATACGGGTCTTTGCCTTTGGTCATGCGTGGGCAAATTTCGCCGCCGTTGAAGTAGTCCATCATGAAGTATTGCCCCATGCGCAGCATTACTTCGTACATGGCGATATCAATGCTTTCGCCTTTACCCGTTTCGCGTACTTTGTGCAGGGCCGCCAGCGCAGCCGTCGTTGCGGTCATCCCGGAGAAGTAATCGGCGGTGTACGGGAAGGCGGGCATTGGCTGATCAACGTCGCCGTTTTGAATCAGATAGCCGCTAAACGCCTGCGCGATGGTGTTATACGCCGGAAGATTGGTGTACTCCTCGGTACCATACTGGCCAAAGCCGGAAAGGTGGGCGATAACCAGCTTCGGGTTATGTTCCCACAGCACTTCATCGGTAATACCGCGCCGGGCAAAGGCCGGGCCTTTACTGGCTTCAATGAAAATATCGGTGGTTTCCATGAGCTTCAGAAACGCTTCCCGGCCTTCATCTTTGAAAATATTCAGCGACAGGGCGTGCAGGTTACGGCGTGAGAGCTGCGGATAGTTAGGCTGTACGCGGATAGTATCTGCCCATGCGACGTTTTCAATCCAGATAACCTCAGCGCCCCATTCGGCGAACATTTGTCCGGCGAACGGACCGGCAATTTCGATCCCTGAAAAAACGACGCGTACCCCGGCAAGTGGGCCAAAGGCTGGCATGGGTAAATGATGCATAATTTTTCTCCTGGCATTTATGGGTGTCCATGTAGGCCGGATAAGGCGCTCGCGCCGCCATCCGGCATTGATTGCCTGATGGCGACGCTAAAGCGTCTTATCAGGCCTACAGGTTGCGTCGTTCTAGCGGTATTGCTTGAGTACCGCACGACCCAACGTCAGGATCTGCATTTCGTCAGAACCACCAGAAACACGGTCAACGCGCAGGTCGCGCCAGAAGCGCGTGATGCGATGGTTGCCCGCGATACCTACTCCGCCCAACACCTGCATGGCGGTATCGACCACTTCAAACGCGGCATTGGCGCAGAAGTATTTGCACATTGCCGCGTCGCCTGAAGTAATGGTGCCGTTATCCGCTTTCCATGCGGCTTCCAGCAGCATGTTTTTCATGGAATTCAGTTTGATCGCCATGTGCGCGAACTTCTCCTGAATCAGCTGGAAACGGCCGATAGTTTCGCCAAACTGTACGCGCTGATTGGCGTAGCGCGCCGCATCTTCAAAAGCGCACATTGCCGTACCGTAGTTGGTCAGTGCGACGAGGAAGCGTTCATGGTCAAACTCTTCTTTCACGCGGTTGAAGCCATTACCTTCCCGACCGAACATGTCTTTCTCGTCCAGTTCAACGTCGTCAAAGGTGATTTCACAGCAGCTGTCCATGCGCAGACCGAGTTTCTCCAGCTTGTTGACCTTGATACCCGCTTTGCTCATGTCAACGAACCACTCGGTGTAAACAGGTTTATCCGGCGATGCGCCATCCCTCGCCATCACCACGATGTACGGGGTATAGGCGCTGCTGGTGATAAAGCACTTACTGCCATTAAGATAAACCTTACCATTTTTACGTGTATAAGTGGTTTTCAGGCTACCAACATCCGATCCCGCTCCCGGTTCGGTGATGGCAGAGTTCCACATCTGCTTACCGGTACCCTGGAACGCCATGATTTTATCGATTTGCTCCTGGGTCCCTTCACGCAGGAACGTGTTAAAACCGCCTGGCAACTGGTACAGCACATAGGTTGGCGCGCCCAGGCGTCCGAGCTCCATCCAGACGGCGGCGACGGTGACAAAACCCGCTTCCAGTCCACCGTGTTCTTCCGGAATCAACAGGCTATCAATGCCCATATCCGCCAGCGCTTTTACAAAACGCTCAGGGTAGACGCTGTCGCGATCGCACTCGGCAAAATAAGCTTCCCAGTTCTCACTGGCCATCAGTTCACGAATACCAGCGACAAACAGTTCCTGCTCGTCATTTAAGTTGAAATCCATCTTTCAGCCTCTTGATCAATTGGGTTAATAAGAATTACTTGTCTTTCCAGTGCACTTTGGCGTCTTTAATAAAGGACAGCGTCACCATGATGTTGACGAAGAACAGCGGACATCCTCCGGCGATAATCGCGGTCTGTATCGGCTTCAGCCCGCCCAGCGCCAACAGAACGATACCGATGATGCCGACCAGAATGGACCAGCCGATACGCACTAACAGCGGCGGTTCTTCGCCGTCGCGAACTTCGCGACAGGTGGACATCGCCAGGGTGTAAGAGCAGGCGTTAATCAGCGTTACGGTGGCAATGAAGCAGAGGATGAAGAAGCCCCACATGGTGGCGGTGCTAAGCGGTAAAGCTGCCCAGGTTTCGATAATGGCGCGCGCCACGCCGTGTTGTTCAATCAGCTGCGGGATGTTGAGAATGTTTTTATCCATCAGCAGCAGCGTGTTGCTGCCAAGGACAGTCCACAGGATCCAGGTCGAAGCAGTCAGGCCCAGTACCATCCCGAAGCACAGTTCACGTACGGTACGACCGCGAGAAATACGCGCCAGGAAGATACTCATCTGGATGGCGTAGATGACCCACCACGCCCAGTAGAAGACGGTCCAGCCCTGCGGGAAGCCGCCTTTGCCGATGGCATCGGTGTAGAACAGCATGCGCGGCAGATACATCAGCAGCATGCCGACCGAGTCGGTGAAGTAGTTCATGATGAAGCTGGCGCCGCTGACGATAAACACCCAGCCCAGCATCAGGAAGCTCAGGTAGCTACGCACGTCGCTGGCGATTTTGACTCCCTTTTGCAGGCCACAGGCCACGCAAATAGCGTTCAATATGATCCAGCAGGTAATGATGATGGCGTCGAGTTGCAGCGTATGCGGAATACCGAACAGCCATTGCATACACTCGGTGACCAGCGGCGTCGCCAGACCGAGGCTGGTACCCATCGCAAAGATCAGCGCCACCAGGTAGAAGTTATCGACGATCGTACCGAACAGCCCTTTCGCATGCTTTTCGCCCACCAGCGGCACCAGCGTGGAGCTGGGGCGGATGACGTCCATCTTGCGCACAAAGAAGAAGTAGGCGAAGGCTACGGAGAGGAAGCTATAGGTTGCCCACGGCAGAGGTCCCCAGTGGAACAGGCTGTACGCCAGGCCCAGTTCCTTTGCGCCCGTGGAGTTAGGGGCGAGGGCAAACGGCGGGGTGGAGATGTAGTAGTAGATCTCGATGGAACCCCAGAACAGCACCGCGGCGGATGTACAGGAAGCGAACATCATAAAAATCCAGCTGGCGGTACTAAACTCGGGTTTTTCGTCGCCTAATTTCTTTTTCGAATACGGGCCAAAGACCAACCAGAACCAGCCGAAGAGCATGACGACCATATACCATTCAAATGCCCAACCCCAGACGTTGGTGACATAACTGAATACCGCATTAATAACGACGTTAGCCGCGTCCAGATCTCTTACTGTTAGCCAACAAAGTATTCCGACTATTATTAATGGCGGAAAAAAAACCTTCGGTTCAATTCCCGATTTTCTCTTTTCATTTTTCATAAGTGAATTCCAGTGTGAAAACGAAATTTATTTAGCGTACCCGTGCATGATCGTTTGTTTATTTATTATTAATGATTTGTTGATAACTTTTTAACCTCTGGGAGCGCCTCAGTGAGTAACTCATAATGGGTATTCATTTCCGGCTATTCCGTTATCGCGGTCACACTTTTTTATGCTGGCTATTTTGTTGGTGTTTTCTTGTTTTTTCTTTATTAATTATATAGTTAGTGTTGATTTTTTAACTTTTTTAAGTGACTGGCGTTCAATATTGTTGAACCAGTAAACAATATTGAAAATTTTCGTGTTTGACATGATTCTTTCAATATTGGTGAGGCATGTAACACTATTGAAAGTTACGAATTTCAATGTGTGACATTTTCAATATTGGTGATTAATGTTTTATTTCCGAATTAAAGAGCGTGATATCTGTATTTAACACCGCCGATATAAATACGTTTCCTTCATGATTTCTGGAGATGCAATGAAGATAATTACTTGCTACAAATGCGTACCTGATGAACAGGATATTGTGATTAATAATGCTGATGGTTCTCTCGATTTCAGCAAAGCAGATGGCAAAATCAGCCAATACGATCTGAATGCGATCGAAACGGCCTGTCAGTTGAAACAACTGGCAGGAGAGGCCCAGGTTGTCGCCATGAGCGTTGGCGGCAAAGCGCTGACTAATGCAAAAGGGCGCAAAGATGTGCTCTCCCGTGGCCCGGATGAACTGATTGTTGTTATCGACGATCAATTCGAGCAGGCGCTGCCGCAACAAACGGCCACCGCGCTGGCTGCCGCGGCGCAAAAGTCAGGTTTCGATCTGCTTATTTGCGGTGACGGTTCTTCCGATCTTTATGCTCAGCAGGTTGGTCTGCTGGTGGGCGAAGCGCTGAACGTTCCGGCGATTAACGGCGTGAGTAAAATCCTCTCGCTTACCGACAGCACGTTGACGGTAGAGCGTGAACTGGAAGATGAAGTTGAAACGCTAAGCATCCCGCTCCCGGCGGTGATCGCAGTTTCTACGGATATCAACACCCCACAAATCCCTTCTATGAAAGCCATCCTTGGCGCAGCGAAAAAACCGGTTCAGGTCTGGTCGCCTGCAGACATTGGGTTGAACAGCGCGCAGGCGTATTCCGAACAACAGGTTGCTGCGCCGAAGCAGCGCGAGCGTCAGCGCGTTGTCATTGAAGGCGACGGTGAAGAACAGATTGCCGCGTTTGTCGAGAATCTTCGCAAAATCATTTAATTATCAGGGGATGTTATGAACAAATTTTCCAGTATCTGGGTATTCAGCGATACCCCTTCTCGTCTGCCGGAACTGATGAATGGTGCGCAGGCTTTAGGTGAAAAAGTTAACACGTTTGTGCTCAGCGATGAGGACGGCGCGACGGCATGCCATTTAGGCGCGGAACATGTCTGGCTGCTCAGCGGCAAACCCGAAGACCGTATGGTTGAAGACTACGCCGATGTGATGGCCGAGACCATTCGTCAGCACAGCGAGGACGGCGCGGTGCTGCTGCCGAATACGCGTCGGGGCAAGCTGCTAGCGGCAAAGCTGGGCTTTCGCTTGTCGGCTGCGGTCTCAAATGACGCCAGCGCAGTTGCAGTGCAGGACGGAAAAGCGGCGGTCAAACATATGGTCTACGGCGGCCTGGCGATGGGAGCAGAAACAATCGCCTCACCGTTTGCCGTGATCACGCTCAGCAGCGGAACATTTGATGCGCAGCAACCGGATACCGCCCGCAGCGGCGAGGTGCACACCGTGCAGTGGCAGGCTCCGGCCATTGCCGTGACGCGTACAGCCACTCAGGCGCGTCAGAGCAACAGCGTCGATCTCGACAAAGCCCGTCTGGTGGTCAGCGTGGGGCGCGGTATCGGCAGTAAAGAAAATATCTCGCTGGCAGAAGCGCTGTGCCAGACGATTGGCGCTGAGCTGGCATGTTCCCGCCCGGTGGCGGAAAACGAGAAGTGGATGGAGCATGAACGCTACGTCGGCATCTCCAACCTGATGCTTAAGCCTGAACTGTATCTGGCCGTGGGGATCTCCGGGCAGATCCAACATATGGTCGGCGCTAACGGCGCACAGACGATTTTCGCCATCAACAAAGACAAAAATGCGCCGATTTTCCAGTATGCAGATTATGGCATCGTTGGCGATGCGCTGAAGATCCTGCCTGCGCTGACGGCTGCCTTAGCGCGTTAAACCATTCGGGCAGGATGCGAAGGTATCCTGCCGCTGACAGGAGTACGTATGTCCGAAGATATCTTTGATGCCATCATCGTGGGTGCAGGTCTGGCGGGTTCGGTTGCGGCGCTGGTGCTGGCTCGGGAAGGCGCACAGGTGCTGGTTATCGAGCGCGGCAATTCTGCTGGCGCGAAGAATGTCACCGGTGGGCGCATGTATGCGCATAGCCTGGAGCGCATCATTCCCGGTTTTGCTGAGCAAGCTCCCATTGAACGCATCATCACCCACGAAAAACTCGCCTTTATGACCGACAAAGGGGCGATGACCATCGATTACTGCAATGGTGAAGAGGCCGCATCGTCGCAGGTTTCTTATTCCGTCTTACGCAGTAAATTTGACGCCTGGCTGATGGAGCAGGCCGAAGAGGCGGGCGCTCAGCTCATCACCGGTATTCGCGTGGATAACGTTGTGCAGCGCGAGGGTAAAGTCGTGGGCGTGGAAGCCGACGGCGATATTCTGGAAGCTAAAGTGGTGATCCTCGCCGACGGGGTGAATTCTCTGCTGGCTGAAAAGCTGGGTATGGCAAAGCGCGTGGAGGCATCGCATGTTGCCGTCGGCGTAAAAGAGCTGATCGAACTGCCAAAATCGGTAATTGAAGATCGTTTCCAGTTACAGGGGAACGAAGGCGCAGCCTGCCTGTTTGCCGGTTCGCCAACCGATGGATTGATGGGCGGTGGCTTTCTTTATACGAATGAAACGACCCTTTCTCTGGGACTGGTCTGCGGCCTTCATCATCTGAAAGACGCGAAAAAATCGGTCCCGCAAATGCTGGAAGATTTCAAACAGCATCCGGCAGTAGCCCCGCTGATCGCTGGTGGCAAGCTGGTGGAATATGCCGCGCATGTTGTTCCGGAAGCCGGTATCAATATGCAGCCAGAACTGGTGGGTGACGGCGTCCTGATTGCCGGTGATGCTGCCGGAATGTGTATGAACCTCGGCTTTACCATCCGCGGTATGGATCTCGCCATATCCGCAGGTGAAGCGGCGGCGAAAACGGTGCTCTCAGCAATGAAGCGCGATGATTTTAGCAAGCAGTCGTTGGGCGAATATCGTCAGCATCTCGACGAGGGTCCGATGCGCGATATGCGCATGTATCAGAAGCTTCCCGCTTTCCTTGATAACCCACGCATGTTTACCGCCTATCCTGAAATGGCGGTCAGTATCGCGCGCGACCTGTTCACCGTGGATGGTTCCGCTCCGGTGCCAATGCGCAAAAAAATCCTGCGCCATGCGAAGAAAGTGGGCTTCATCAACCTGATGAAAGATGGCCTGAAAGGAGTGACCGTATTATGACATCTCCCGTCAATGTGGACGTCAAACTGGGCGTCAATAAGTTCAATGTGGATGAAGACAGCCCGCATATCATTCTCAAAACCGAACCTGATAAACAGGCGCTGGAAGTGCTGATTAAGGCCTGTCCGGCTGGACTGTATAAAAAGCAGGACGACGGCAGTGTGCGTTTTGATTACGCCGGGTGCCTGGAGTGCGGAACGTGCCGCATTCTCGGACTTGATACCGCGCTGGAAAAGTGGGAATACCCGCGCGGAACCTTTGGCGTGGAATTTCGCTACGGCTAATAAGTACGAGGTTGTGCCCCCGTAGGCCGGATAAGATGCGGTAGCATCGCCATCCGGCAATCATGTGGCGCCAATGCCGGATGGCGGCGTAAACGCCTTATCCGGCCTACAGATGACGCTTTGCCCGTGTTGAAACAGGAAGTCGCTATGCAGCAGCCCAGGAACTTTGATGACATCAAATTTACCTCTATTCACCGCCGGATAATGCTGTGGGGAAGCGGTGGGCCGTTTCTGGATGGTTATGTGCTGGTGATGATTGGCGTGGCGCTGGAGCAGCTCACGCCAGCATTGAAACTGGACGCACAGTGGATTGGTCTGCTGGGCGCTGGCACGCTCGCCGGTCTGTTTGTGGGGACGTCGCTGTTTGGCTACATTTCCGATAAGGTCGGGCGGCGCAAAATGTTCATCATCGATATTATCGCCATTGGCGTGATATCGGCGGCAACCATGTTTGTCTCCTCGCCCGTTGAGCTGTTGGTGATGCGCGTGCTAATCGGCATTGTGATTGGTGCTGATTACCCGATCGCTACCTCGATGATTACCGAGTTCTCCAATACCCGCCAGCGCGCTTTTTCCATCGGTTTTATCGCCGCGATGTGGTATGTCGGCGCCACCTGTGCCGACCTGGTCGGTTACTGTTTGTATGATGTTGAGGGTGGATGGCGCTGGATGTTGGGCAGCGCGGTGATCCCTTGCATTTTGATCCTGATTGGACGTTTCGATCTTCCTGAATCCCCGCGCTGGCTGCTGCGTAAAGGGCGGGTGAAAGAGTGCGAGGAGATGATGATCAAACTGTTCGGCGAACCGGTGGTGTTCGACGAAGAAGCGCCGCAGGAGACGCGCTTCTTACAGCTGTTTAATCGCCGTCATTTCCCGTTTGTTCTGTTTGTCGCCGTTATCTGGACCTGTCAGGTGATCCCGATGTTCGCCATCTATACCTTCGGTCCGCAGATTGTTGGGTTGCTGGGGCTTGGTGCCGGGAAAAGCGCCGCGTTGGGCAATGTGGTGATAAGCCTGTGCTTTATGCTGGGGTGCATTCCTCCCATGTTCTGGCTCAATAGCGCGGGCCGCCGACCGCTGTTGATTGGCAGCTTTATTATGATGACGCTGGCGCTGGCCGTGCTGGGGTTAATCCCTGATATGGGGGCGTGGCTGGTGGTGCTGGCGTTTGCCGTATACGCGTTTTTCTCGGGGGGACCAGGAAACCTGCAGTGGCTATACCCGAACGAACTGTTTCCTACCGATATTCGCGCGTCTGCCGTCGGGGTGATAATGTCGTTAAGCCGCATCGGCACTATTGTTTCAACCTGGGCCCTGCCGGTATTCATTAGCAAATACGGCATCAGTAATGTCATGCTGATGGGGGCGGGAATTTCGCTGATTGGCCTGCTGGTGTCGATTGCTTTCGCGCCGGAAACGCGGGGGCTGACGCTGGCGCAAACCAGTCAAATGACGATTCGCAGTAAGCCCGTGACCAGGACAGGCTATTAGGAGTGTTCTGTATTTTTCCTGCAACTCAGTCAGTTAGCCTACAGTTAATTGGGTATTTTACTGAAAACAACTGAAAAGCAGGGAGAACACCATGCAAAAACATATCCTGATCACGTCTATTTTTACCGCAGCAGCACTGTTTACCGTAGCCGGTTGTTCCTCAAACCAGGCGGTTAAAACCACCGATGGCAAAACCATCGTCACTGACGGCAAACCGCAAGTCGATGATGATACCGGCCTGGTATCGTACAAAAATGCGCAAACGGGTAAGGCGGAGCAGATTAACCGCGACCAGGTTAAAGATATGAGCGAGCTGGACAACTAACTCAGATTTTTCCATTTATCTACTCAATAATATTGACTGTTAGCCTGTGGATTAACTGACTAAACTCACTGTTATTACAATAATGCAGTGAAACAGGCTAATCATGATCCTCATCATTTATGCGCATCCCTATCCGCAGCACTCGCATGCGAATAAGCGGATGCTTGAACAGGCAAGGACGCTGGAGGGCGTGGAGATCCGCTCGCTCTACCAGCTCTACCCCGACTTCAATATCGATATTGCCGCTGAACAGGATGCGCTGTCGCGCGCTGATTTGATCATCTGGCAGCATCCGATGCAATGGTATAGCACACCTCCGTTACTCAAGCTGTGGATGGATAAGGTCCTTTCGCACGGTTGGGCGTACGGTCACGGTGGAACTGCGCTCCACGGCAAGCATTTGCTATGGGCAGTGACCACCGGCGGCGGTGAAAACCACTTTGATATTGGCTCCCATCCTGGATTTGATGTGCTCTCCCAGCCCTTACAGGCAACGGCGCTTTATTGTGGCCTCAAATGGCTGCCGCCGTTTGCGATGCACTGTACGTTTATCTGCGATGATGAAACCCTGCAGGCGCAGGCGCGTCATTACAAACAACGTCTGCTGGAGTGGCAGGAGGTTCATCATGGATAGCCATACGCTGATACAGGCGCTGATTTATCTCGGCTCGGCGGCACTGATTGTCCCCATCGCCGTGCGGCTGGGGCTGGGGTCGGTGCTGGGGTATCTTATCGCCGGATGTATTATCGGACCCTGGGGTCTGAGGCTGGTGACGGATGCCGAATCAATCCTGCATTTTGCGGAAATTGGCGTGGTGCTGATGCTGTTTGTTATCGGCCTGGAGCTGGATCCGCAACGTTTGTGGAAACTGAGAGCCTCGGTGTTCGGCGGCGGCGCGCTGCAGATGGTGGTTTGCGGTGGTCTGATTGGTTTGTTCTGTATGTTCCTTGGCCTGCGCTGGCAGGTAGCGGAACTGATCGGCATGACGCTGGCGCTTTCCTCCACGGCCATCGCTATGCAGGCGATGAATGAACGTAACCTGATGGTGTCGCAACTGGGGCGTAGCGCATTTGCCGTGCTGCTGTTCCAGGATATCGCCGCTATTCCACTGGTCGCGATGATCCCATTACTGGCGGCGAGCGGCGCATCAACAACGCTTGGGGCGTTTGCATTGTCTGCCCTTAAGGTGGCGGGCGCGCTGGTATTGGTGGTGGTGTTGGGGCGTTATGTGACACGTCCGGCCTTACGTTTTGTCGCCCGCTCGGGCCTGCGGGAAGTATTCAGTGCCGTTGCGCTGTTCCTCGTGTTTGGCTTCGGTCTGCTGTTGGAAGAGGTTGGACTGTCGATGGCGATGGGGGCATTCCTGGCCGGTGTGCTGCTGGCGAGCTCTGAGTATCGCCACGCGCTTGAAAGCGATATTGAGCCGTTTAAAGGGTTGTTGCTGGGACTGTTCTTTATCGGCGTGGGGATGTCTATCGACTTTGGTACGCTGATTGATAATCCCTTGCGTATTATCATCCTGCTGGTCGGTTTCCTGGTTATCAAAACCGTCATGCTGTGGCTGATAGCGAAACCCTTACAGGTACCGAACAAGCAGCGCAGATGGTTTGCCGTATTATTAGGGCAGGGCAGTGAGTTTGCTTTCGTGGTGTTTGGCGCGGCGCAAATGGCAAACGTGCTTGACCCTGACTGGGCGAAATCTCTCACGCTGGCGGTGGCGCTGTCGATGGCGGCCACGCCGATTTTACTGGTGATTTTGACGCGTCTGGAAAAATCGGCGACCGGTGAAGAGCGGGAGGCCGATGAAATTGACGAGGAACAGCCGCGGGTGATCATCGCCGGGTTCGGGCGTTTTGGCCAGATAACCGGTCGTCTGTTGCTGTCGAGTGGGGTCAAAATGGTGGTTCTTGATCATGACCCGGACCATATCGAAACGCTGCGTAAATTCGGGATGAAGGTTTTCTATGGCGACGCGACCCGGATGGATCTGCTGGAGTCTGCCGGGGCGGCGAAAGCTGAAGTTATTATTAACGCTATTGACGATCCGCAAACCAGCCTGCAACTGACCGAAATGGTGAAGGAGCATTTCCCGCATCTGCAAATTATTGCCCGTGCGCGCGACGTGGATCATTACATCCGGCTGCGCCAGGCGGGCGTGGATATGCCGGAACGTGAAACCTTTGAAGGCGCACTGAAGACCGGACGCCTGGCACTGGAAGGGCTCGGACTTGGCCGCTATGAAGCGCGAGAGCGGGCCGACGTATTCCGCCGCTTCAATACGCTGATGGTTGAGGAGATGGTGAAAGGGGAAAATGACGCGACTTCCCGCGCGGCGGTTTATAAACGCACCAGCGCAATGCTGAGTGAAATTATTGCGGAAGATCGTCAGCACTTATCGTTGATTCAACGCCATGGCTGGCAAGGCACGGATGAAGGTAAGCATACGGGCGACGTCGCCGATGAGCCGGAAGTGAAACCGTCAGCATAGGGTAAAAAATATGATGTTCTGCAAACTTTACTGCTAATTGGCTGTTTTTGAACTACTGTAATGCTGGCGTACCACCTTAAATAGGTCGGTTCGCCAGCAGAACGGAAAATTTTCATGCTCATCCTCTTTCCGCCAGTCGACGAAAGATTGCGCTTTCCGTATAGTGGCGACAATTTTTTTGTATCCGGGAAACATTCAATGATCAGTCTGATTGCGGCGTTAGCGGTAGATCGCGTCATCGGTATGGAAAACGCCATGCCGTGGAACCTACCTGCCGATCTCGCCTGGTTTAAACGTAATACCTTAAATAAGCCGGTTGTCATGGGACGCCACACCTGGGAATCCATCGGGCGACCGTTGCCTGGGCGTAAAAATATCGTCATCAGCAGCAAGCCAGGCACCGACAATCGCGTGCAGTGGGTGAAGTCTGTTGATGAAGCGATTGCGGCCTGCGGCGATGAACCTGAAATTATGGTGATTGGTGGTGGACGTGTGTATGAGCAGTTCCTGCCGAAAGCGCAGAAACTGTATCTGACGCACATCGATGCGGAAGTTGAAGGGGATACGCATTTCCCGGACTACGAACCGGATGACTGGGAATCGGTGTTCAGTGAATTCCACGATGCCGACGCGCAAAACTCCCACAGCTATTGCTTCGAGATTCTGGAGCGTCGTTAATTTGGCTGCCTGATGGCAGATTCGTAGGCCGGATAAGGTGCGAGCACCGCATCCGGCAGACGACTATCAGGCGTTGACCGCCTCGCCGGGATCCAGATTCAAATGGCGATTTGATGGCTGCACGAAGTACTGTTTGTCTTCCCAACGCAGACAGGTGAGATCGCCTCCCCAGCAACACCCCGTATCCAGCGCGTAAATACCTTCTGGCGTGCCTTTGCCCTCCAGCGATGCCCAGTGCCCGAAAGCAATGCTATAGGCTTCACTGACAGGGCCTGGAATGGCAAACCACGGCTTCAGCGGGGCTGGCGCATCTTCTGGCGACTCTTTGCTGTACATATCCAACTGACCATTGGGAAAGCAGTAACGCATGCGGGTAAACGCATTGGTAATAAAACGCAGGCGGGCCAGACCGGTCAGTTCTGGGGTCCAGTTGTTTGGCATGTCGCCATACATCGCATCCAGGAAGAAGGGATACGAATCGCTCGACAATACGGCTTCAACATCGCGAGCACAGTCCTTCGCCGTCTGCAGGTCCCACTGTGGAGTAATCCCTGCGTGCGCCATCACCAGTTTCTTCTCTTCATCTACCTGCAACAGCGGCTGGCGGCGGAGCCAGTTAAGCAATGCATCAGCATCCGGTGCTTCAAGCAGCGGCGTAAGCCGATCTTTTGGTTTATTCCGACTGATGCCGGCAAACACGGCCAGCAGGTGTAAATCGTGATTGCCGAGGACTAACCGTACGCTGTCGCCCAGCGATTTAACGTAGCGTAAAACGTCTAACGACCCTGGCCCACGGGCGACCAGATCGCCGGTGAGCCATAAGGTGTCTTGTTCTGGATTAAAGTCTACCTGGTGCAGCAAGGCTACCAGTTCATCGTAACAACCGTGAACGTCGCCAATGAGGTATGTTGCCATAGCTATTGTTTTAATGAATGAGTGTAGGAACGGCGAGTCGGAACACGGGAATGTCGATGGTAAAGGCGATTCCTTGCTCATCAATCATTTCGTAATGACCCTGCATGGTGCCCAGCGGCGTTTCAATCACTGCACCGCTGGTGTACTGGTACTCTTCGCCAGGTTCGATGTGGGGCTGAACGCCAACCACACCTTCGCCCTGAACTTCGGTTTCGCGACCATGACCATTGGTGATCAGCCAATAACGCCCCAACAGCTGCACAGGCGCTCGCCCCAAATTGCGGATAGTCACGGTATAAGCAAAAACGTAACGTTCATCATCAGGTGAGGATTGCGCCTCAATGAAGACGCTTTGTACCTGAATGCACACTCGGGGCGAATTGATCATGTTTAACTCTCCTTCGATGGCGCGTTTTCTGACAGATAGTTAGCCATCCGGCAGTATTGCGCGACAGAGATATTTTCCGCTCGCATCGCCGGATCAATGCCCAGCTCTGTCAGTACTTCAACGCTAAACAGGTTACCGAGGCTGTTACGCACCGTTTTACGGCGCTGATTAAACGCTTCGGTGGTAATACGGCTCAGCACACGGACATCTTTAACCGGGTACGGCATTGTCGCGTGAGGGACCAGACGCACGACGGCGGAATCGACTTTAGGCGCAGGCGTAAATGCAGATGGCGGCACTTCAAGTACCGGGATCACATTGCAGTAATACTGCGCCATGACGCTTAATCGACCATACGCTTTACTGTTTGGCCCTGCAACCAGACGATTGACCACCTCTTTTTGCAACATGAAATGCATGTCGGCAATGGCATCAGTATAGGTAAAAAGATGAAACATCAGCGGCGTGGAGATGTTGTACGGCAGGTTGCCGAATACGCGCAGCGGCTGACCCATCGTTTGTGCCAGTTCGCCGAAGTTCATGGTCATGGCATCTTGCTGATAAATCGTCAGCTTTGGCCCTAAAAACGGGTGTGTTTGCAGGCGCGCGGCGAGATCGCGGTCCAGCTCAATGACCGTGAGCTTGTCCAGGCGTTCGCCAACGGGTTCGGTCAATGCTGCCAGGCCCGGGCCGATTTCGACCATAGCCTGACCTTTCTGCGGGTTGATAGCAGAGACAATACTTTCGATCACAAATTGATCGTTGAGGAAGTTTTGCCCGAAACGTTTACGGGCTAAGTGGCCCTGATGGACTCGATTATTCATTAGTATTAACAATCATTTTGATGGCGAGATTAAGCGCCGTAATAAAACTGCCGACATCTGCTTGCCCACGACCCGCAAGTTCAAGTGCGGTGCCGTGATCGACGGATGTGCGAATAAAGGGCAGGCCCAGCGTGATATTCACACCGCGACCAAATCCCTGGTATTTTAGCACGGGGAGGCCCTGATCGTGGTACATTGCCAGCACGGCATCCGCGTGGTCGAGATATTTGGGCTGAAACAGCGTATCTGCGGGCAGCGGACCGTTTAATTTCATCCCTTGCGCACGCAGTTCATCGAGTACCGGAATGAGGGTGTCTATCTCTTCCGTTCCCATATGACCGCCTTCACCGGCATGCGGGTTTAGACCGCACACCAGGATATGCGGATCGGCAATGCCGAATTTGGTGCGCAAATCATGATGCAAAATGCCGATCACTTCCTGAAGCAGGGCGGGCGTAATGGCGTCGGCAACGGCTCTGAGCGGCAAATGCGTGGTTGCCAGGGCAACGCGCAGCTCTTCCGTCGCCAGCATCATGACGACTTTCTTTGCCTGTGAGCGCTCTTCAAAAAACTCGGTATGCCCGGTAAACGGGACGCCTGCGTCATTGATTACACCCTTGTGAACCGGACCGGTGATCAGCGCCGCAAACTCACCTTGCAGACAACCATCGCAGGCGCGAGCCAGCGTATCCACTACATATTGCCCGTTCTCTACCGTCAACTGACCCGCGACAACAGGTGCCCGCAGCGCAATCGGTAACAGCGTCAATGTGCCTGCTGATTGCGGTTTGGCTGGGATATCTGGAGAGTATGGGAGGAGTGAAAGCGGTAAACCGAGCATCGCTGCCCGGTCACTGAGGAGTGCTGCATCCGCACAGACAACGAGTTCTACAGGCCACTCGCGCTGGGCGAGCTGAACCACCAGGTCCGGGCCAATCCCGGCGGGTTCGCCGGGAGTGATAACAACGCGTTGAGTACGAGTCATTAGTTGCTCAGAACTTTAACGTAGGCGCTGGCGCGCTGTTCCTGCATCCAGGTTGCTGCTTCTTCCGAGAATTTACGGTTCATCAGCATACGGTAAGCTCTGTCTTTCTGCGCCGCGTCAGTTTTATCAACGTTACGCGTGTCCAGCAGTTCGATCAAATGCCAACCGAAAGAGGAGTGCACCGGGGCGCTCATCTGGCCTTTATTAAGTTTGGTCAGCGCATCGCGGAAAGCAGGGTCGAAAATGTCCGCTGCAGCCCAGCCCAGATCGCCGCCCTGGTTAGCAGAACCGGGATCCTGAGAAAACTCTTTAGCCGCTGCCGCGAAGGTAGTTTTACCGCTCTTAATATCTGCCGCGATTTGTTCCAGCTTCAGACGCGCCTGTTGATCGGTCATGATCGGCGACGGCTTAAGCAGAATGTGGCGGGCGTGAACTTCAGTCACGGAGATGCTCTGGCTTTGGCCACGCATGTCGTTCACTTTCAGGATGTGGAAGCCGACACCTGAACGAATTGGGCCGATGATATCGCCTTTTTTCGCGGTACTTAACGCCTGGGCGAAGATACCCGGCAGCTCCTGAATACGTCCCCAACCCATCTGGCCGCCTTTCAGCGCCTGTTGGTCGGCTGAATAAGTGATGGCCAGTTTGCCGAAATCGCTACCGTTACGCGCTTCATCAACAACCGAGCGCGCCTGGCTTTCAGCCGCGTTAACCTGGTCGGAGGTTGGGTTTTCCGGTAATGGGATCAGAATGTGGCTCAGGTTCAGCTCGGTGCTGGCATCGTTCTGGTTGCCGACCTGCTGTGCCAGGGCATCCACTTCCTGAGGCAGGATAGTGACGCGACGGCGAACTTCGTTGTTACGCACTTCAGAGATGGTCATCTCTTTGCGGATCTGGCTACGATAGGTCGAATAACTTAAGCCATCCTGTGCCAGACGGCTGCGCATCTGATCCAGCGTCATGTTGTTCTGCTTGGCGATATTGGCGATAGCCTGATCCAACTGCTCGTCAGAGATTTTCACACCCATCTTCTGACCCATCTGCAGGAGGATTTGATCCATGATCAAACGTTCCAGGATCTGATGACGCAGCGTGGCATCGTCCGGTAACTGCTGACCAGCCTGACCTGCATTAAGTTTTACTGACTGCATTAAGCCATCGACGTCGCTTTCCAGAACGACGCCGTTATTGACGACGGCTGCGACTTTATCGACTACCTGTGGGGCAGCGAAACTGGTATTCGCGATCATGGCGATACCGAGAAGCAGCGTTTTCCAGTTCTTCATACTTTTTCCATTTCAATTAACCGCAATGCGGATTACGTTGTAAATCAATCAGATCATAAAGAGCTTTGATACGGCAAAATGTTCGAACGCAACATTTGGTTGGTGCCGAGACCGTAGTTGGAGCTCAGGCCGCGCAGTTCGATATTAAAGCCGATCGTGTTGTCATAAACTGCATGTTTCTGAGTGTCATCCCAACCGTTCAGCTTACGTTCGTAGCCGAAGCGAATGGCGTAACAGCAGGAGTTGTACTGTAGGCCCAGCATGGAGTCCGCTTCTTTGTTCACGTTGGTGTCGAAGTAGTAAGCTCCGACAATCGACCAGCGATCGGCGATCGGGAAGCTTGCCACTGCGCCCACCTGCGAAATCCCGTTTTTATACTGCTCTGCCGTGGAGTAGTAAGACGGCAGAGTGGCCTGGATATACTCCGAACTGGCGTAACGGTAGTTCAGCTGCAGCATACGGTTTTCGTCGCGACGGTATTCGATACTGCTGCTGCTGGTTGCGACGCTGTCCAGACGCGTGTCGTACTGGATCCCACTGCGTAAACCCCAACGATCGGAGATGCGCCAGTAGGTGTCGCCCGCCCATACCAGTGAACCTGTTTTGTCGTCATTCTCCCATTTAATGTTGTCATCGCCGGTGCGAGACTCGGTGAAATAGTAGATTTGACCCACAGAAATATTAAAACGTTCAACGGCTGCGTCATCATAAACGCGAGATGTGACCCCGGTCGTCACCTGGTTGGCGGAAGCGATACGGTCCAGGCCGCCATAGGTACGGTCACGGAACAGGCCGCTATAGTCAGCTTGCAGCAGGGACGAGTCATAGTTATAGATATGACTTTGGTCGCGATACGGGACGTACAGGTACTGAGCGCGTGGCTCCAGCGTCTGGGTATAACCCGGCGCCAGCATTTGCATGTCACGCTCGAACACCATCTTGCCATCAACTTTAAACTGCGGCATGACGCGGTTGGCTGAATCATCGAGCTTGTTAACGTTACTCGGGTTATTGTTGTACCAATCCAGGTTGGTCTGCTGATAGTGCGTTGCCAGCAGTTTCGCTTCGGTATTGATACTTCCCCAGTTATTCGATAACGGCAGGTTGATAGTCGGTTCCAGGTGAACACGTGTGGCTTCCGGCATGTCGTCATTGGTGTTAACGAAATGCACCGCCTGGCCATAAATGCGGGTATCAAACGGACCAACGTCATTTTGGTAGAAGTTGACATCTAACTGCGGCTCAGCGGAATAACTACTTGTATTCTGATCGTCAAAGACCTGGAACTGCTTGGTCGAAACCGTGGCGTCAAAGTTCTGTACCGCGTAGCCAACGCTGAATTTTTGCGTGGCGTAGCCGTCGGTACTGGAACCGTATTTGTTATCGAAATCATTAAAGTAGCTGGAGTCGCTGACTTTGGTGTAGTCGACGTTGAAACGCCACACCTGGTCCATTACACCGGCGTGTTGCCAGTAAAACAGCCAGCGACGTGAATTGTCATCTTTCGGATGTTCATCCTCGTACACTTTATCGGAGTTCAGATAATCGAACTCCATCAGGCCCGCACCAGCCTGAGTGAGGTAGCGGAATTCGTTCTCCCACATGATCCCGCCACGACGGTGCATATAATGCGGCGTGATAGTGGCGTCCATATTGGGCGCAATGTTCCAGTAGTACGGCAGGTAGAACTCAAAATAGTTCTTGGTAGAATATTTTGCGTTCGGGATCAGGAAACCGGAACGGCGCTTATCACCAACGGGCAACTGTAAATAAGGACTGTAAAAGATCGGAACCGGACCCAGTTTAAAGCGGGCGTTCCAGATCTCCGCGACCTGTTCTTCACGGTCATGAATGACTTCGCTACCGACAACGCTCCAGGTATCGGAACCTGGCAGACAGGAGGTGAAGCTACCGTTTTCCAGAATGGTATAGCGGTTTTCCCCACGCTGCTTCATCAGGTCGGCTTTTCCGCGCCCCTGACGGCCTACCATCTGGTAATCACCTTCCCAGATGTTGGTATCTTTGGTATTCAGGTTAGACCAACCCTTCGGCCCCTTCAGAATAACCTGATTATCATCATAATGGACATTGCCCAGCGCATCGACGGTACGTACTGGCTCCGGCTGGCCATCGGCTTGCTTCTGGTGAAGCTGCACTTCGTCTGCCTGCAGGCGGCTATTACCCTGTGCGATGTCCACGTTGCCGGTAAACACCGCGTCATCCGGGTAATTCCCTTTGGCGTTGTCGGCATTGATGGTGACGGGTAATTCATTGGTCTCGCCCTGTACCAGAGGACGGTCATAGCTTGGCACGCCCAGCATACACTGTGAGGCGAGATCGGCTGCCAGGCCCTGATGGCTATAGAGGGCGCTGGCAATCATGGTGGCCAGAAGAGTGGGAATACGTTTTTTCATACGTTGTATTTATTGTTCCATCATCAGTAGCGTCGCGCGTGACAAACGGTCACAGCCTAACTTATCTCATCTTCACTTCGCTAGTATTAATCCTGCCCATTTTATACCCGCCACCTTTCAAGCTGCATCGTCGTTGTCTTCCTCGTTCACCCCAGTCACTTACATGAGTAAGCTACAGGGGACTCACTACGTTGCCGCCTTGCTGCAACTCGAAATCCAACGGGTATAGCGTTTGTGGTGTTAGGCACGGCATTGAATGACAGGTATGATAATGCAAATTATAGGCGATGTCCCACAATTGACCGCAGCCGCAAATCGGTAAAAGCACCTTATATTGTGGGACATAGCCTGGCTGAGAGCATAAAGGTTTGGGGAGTCTATGCAGTATTGGGGAAAGATAATTGGTGTAGCCGTGGCCTTAATGATGGGCGGCGGCTTCTGGGGTGTGGTTCTGGGCCTGTTAGTTGGCCACATGTTCGACAAAGCCCGCATGCGCAAAATGGCGTGGTTTGCCAACCAACGTGAACGCCAGGCGCTGTTTTTTGCCACCACCTTTGAGGTGATGGGGCATCTGACCAAATCCAAAGGTCGCGTCACGGAAGCCGATATTCATATCGCCAGCCAATTGATGGATCGGATGAATTTGCACGGAGATTCGCGCACCGCCGCGCAACACGCCTTCCGGGTGGGAAAATCAGACAATTACCCATTACGTGAAAAGATGCGTCAGTTTCGCAGCGTCTGTTTTGGTCGATTCGATCTGATCCGCATGTTTCTGGAGATTCAGATCCAGGCGGCATTTGCCGATGGGTCGTTGCATCCTAACGAGCGTGAAGTGCTGTATGTGATTGCTGAAGAGTTAGGGATCTCACGTACCCAGTTTGATCAGTTTCTGCGCATGATGCAGGGCGGGGCACAGTTCGGCGGCGGATATCAGCAGCAGTCCGCTGGCGGCGGCTGGCAGCAGGCGCAACGAGGCCCGACGCTGGAAGACGCCTGCAATGTTCTCGGTGTTAAAACAACCGACGATGCGACCACCATTAAGCGCGCTTATCGTAAGCTGATGAGCGAGCACCATCCGGACAAACTGGTTGCGAAAGGCCTGCCGCCAGAAATGATGGAAATGGCGAAGCAAAAAGCGCAGGAAATTCAAAAAGCGTATGAGCTGATTAAGGATCAAAAAGGATTCAAGTGATTGAATTGCCGGATGCGGCTAGCGCCTTATCCGACCTACGTTAATGAATGTAGGCCGGGCAAGCGAAGCGCCCCCGGCATAAATTGGCTCAGAATTTAAAAATCCGCCGGGACTTTAAACGTCATACTGTTGCCGTATTCGGGATGGGTGATGGTTAACATCTCTGCGTGCAGCAGCAGGCGCGGTGCTAACGCCAGGGCTTGTGGCGGGGCGTAGAAGCGGTCGCCCAGGATCGGATGCCCTAATGCCAGCATATGCACACGCAGCTGGTGGGAGCGTCCGGTAATGGGTTTGAGCACCACCCGGGCGGTATTATCCGCCGCGAACTCCACCACCTCATACTCGGTCTGCGCCGATTTTCCGGTCTCATAACACACTTTCTGCTTTGGCCGGTTCGGCCAGTCGCAAATCAGCGGTAAATCAACCAGTCCCTCGGCAGGAGCGGGATGCCCCCACACGCGCGCAACATACTGTTTCTTCGGCTCACGTTCGCGAAACTGGCGCTTTAGTTCGCGCTCTGCCGCTTTCGTTAGCGCCACTACAATCACGCCGCTGGTGGCCATATCCAGACGATGTACGGATTCAGCCTGCGGATAATCGCGCTGTATGCGCGTCATCACGCTGTCTTTGTGCTCATCCAGACGGCCCGGCACGGACAACAAGCCGCTCGGCTTGTTGACCACCATAATGTGCTCATCCTGATACAGGATAACCAGCCAGGGTTCCTGCGGCGGATTATAGTTTTCCATCCCCATGTATGGCTCCGTTACTGATGCGTCACGACGATCAGGCGCAGGGCATCCAGACGCCAGCCTGCCTGATCCAGGCTTTCCATCACCTGTTGGCGGTTGCTTTCAATTGCGCTGAGTTCGTCATCACGGATATTCGGGTTAACGGCGCGCAGCGCTTCCAGACGGGAGAGTTCTGCCGTCAGCTTCTCGTCCGCTTCTTTACGCGCCGCGTCGATCAGCGCGCGGGCCGATTTTTCCACCTGCGCTTCGCCGAGTTGCAGAATGGCATGAACATCCTGCTGGACGGCGTTGACCAGTTTGCTACCGGTATGGCGGTTAACGGCGCTGAGCTGACGGTTAAAGGTTTCGAATTCAACCTGCGCGGCAAGGTTATTGCCGTTTTTGTCCAGCAGCATACGTACCGGCGTTGGCGGCAGGAAACGGTTTAACTGCAGCTGTTTCGGCGCTTGCGCTTCCACAACGTAGACCAGTTCAACCAGCAGAGTACCGACCGGTAACGCTTTGTTTTTCAACAACGAAATGGTGCTGCTACCGGTGTCGCCGGAGAGGATCAGATCCAGACCATTACGGATCAACGGATGTTCCCAGGTAATAAACTGCGCGTCTTCACGCGACAGAGCGACATCGCGCTCAAACGTAATGGTGCAGCCATCTTCCGGCAGCCCAGGGAAATCTGGCACCAGCATATGATCGGACGGTGTGAGCACGATCAAATTGTCGCCACGGTCATCCTGATTAATACCAACGATATCAAACAGGTTCATCGCGAAGGCGATCAGACTGGTATCGTCGTCCTGCTCTTCAATACTTTCAGCAAGCCGCTGAGCTTTTTCGCCGCCGTTCGAATGGATCTCCAGCAGGCGATCGCGCCCTTGCTCCAGCTGTGCTTTCAGCGCGTCATGCTGTTCGCGGCAGGTCTTGATCAGATCGTCAAAGCCATCGGTGTTTTCTGGCTCAGCCAGGTAGCCGATTAGATTGTTATAGACTGTGTCATAGATGGTGCGTCCGGTCGGACAGGTGTGTTCGAACGCATCCAGACCTTCGTGGTACCAGCGCACCAGCACGGATTGCGCGGTTTTTTCCAGGTATGGAACGTGGATCTGGATATCATGCGCCTGACCAATACGATCCAGACGGCCAATACGCTGTTCCAGCAGGTCCGGGTTGAACGGCAGATCAAACATCACCAGATTGCTGGCGAACTGGAAGTTACGCCCCTCGGAGCCGATTTCAGAGCACAGCATCACCTGGGCGCCGCTATCTTCTTCGCTAAACCAGGCCGCCGCGCGGTCACGTTCAATGATCGACATCCCTTCATGGAACACGGCGGCGCGGATACCTTCACGCTCGCGCAGTACCTGCTCCAGTTGAAGCGCGGTGGTGGCTTTCGCGCAGATGACCAGTACTTTTTGCGAGCGGTGGCTGGTCAGGTAGCCCATCAGCCATTCCACGCGTGGGTCAAAGTTCCACCAGGTGCCGGTGTCGCCTTCGAACTCCTGATAAATCTGTTCCGGGTAGAGCATGTCGCGCGCCCGGTCTTCCGCACTCTTACGCGCGCCCATAATGCCGGAGACTTTAATCGCCGTCTGGTATTGGGTTGGCAACGGTAATTTGATGGTATGCAGTTCGCGTTTCGGAAAGCCTTTCACACCGTTACGGGTATTACGGAACAGCACGCGGCTGGTACCGTGGCGGTCCATCAGCATTGAAACCAGCTCCTGGCGCGCGCTCTGGGCATCCTCGCTGTCGCTGTTTGCCGCCTGCAATAACGGCTCAATGTCCTGCTCGCCAATCATGTCGCCTAACATGTTCAGCTCATCGTTACTCAGCTTGTTGCCAGCCAGCAGCATGGCGACGGCGTCGGCGACCGGACGGTAGTTTTTCTGTTCTTCAACAAACTGGGCGAAATCGTGGAAACGGTTTGGATCCAGCAGGCGCAGGCGCGCAAAGTGGCTTTCCAGGCCCAGCTGTTCAGGCGTTGCGGTCAGCAACAGGATACCCGGCACGCGCTCTGCCAGTTGTTCAACGGCCATATATTCACGGCTGGGCGCGTCTTCGCTCCACACCAGGTGGTGGGCTTCATCGACGATCAGCAGATCCCATTCGGCGTCACACAGGTGCTCCAGACGCTGTTTACTGCGACGGGCAAAGTCCAGCGAACAGATAACCAACTGTTCGGTTTCAAACGGGTTGTAGGCGTCGTGCTGCGCCTCTGCATAACGCTCATCATCGAACAGCGCAAAGCGCAGGTTGAAACGGCGCAGCATTTCGACCAGCCACTGGTGCTGTAGCGTCTCCGGGACGATGATCAGCACGCGTTCTGCAGCGCCGGAAAGTAGCTGTTGATGCAATATCATCCCGGCTTCAATGGTTTTACCTAAACCAACTTCATCAGCCAGCAGAACGCGAGGAGCATGGCGGCGGCCAACATCATGGGCAATGTTGAGCTGGTGGGGGATCAGGCTGGTACGTTGACCACGCAAACCACTCCACGGCATACGGTACTGCTCGCTCTGAAATTTACGCGCGCGATAGCGCAGCGCAAAGCGGTCCATACGGTCAATCTGACCGGCAAACAGGCGATCCTGTGGTTTGCTGAATACCAGTTTGCTGTCGAGCAGCACTTCACGCAGCGTTACACCGGTTTCTTCTGTATCAAGGCGGGTTCCGATATAGGCAAGCAGGCCGTTTTCTTCTTTTACTTCATCGACATGCAGTTGCCAGCCTTCATGGCTCGTTATCGTATCACCAGGATTGAACATCACGCGGGTCACGGGGGAATCACTGCGCGCATACAGACGGTTTTCGCCCGTCGATGAGAAAAGTAAAGTGACGGTTCGCGCATCCATGGCGACAACAGTACCAAGTCCCAATTCGCTTTCTGTATCGCTGATCCAGCGTTGACCAAGTGTAAAAGGCATATATGTTCGGCTCTATATCTTTAATTGCAGGCAATACTCGTCATTTTCCGGGCTAATCCCCGTTATTGAGAGCATACGACCCCGCTACCAGGCTAATAAATCAGTGGTAGTGGTGTTAAATGGGTCCAGGAATGGAAAGGGCGCTATGGTACTGGATGGCGGCGGTTTCGTCACGCGTCAAAATAACCCCAGTTGTCCTGTGAGTAGTGTAGCAAAATTATCGTCAATAAAGGGAAGAATTCCCTCGGCGACCGGCTGGATCTGACGGGTCAGATAATGCTCATAATCGAGAGCAGACTGCTGATAATCAACAGGTTCTGGACCATTAATCGTCCAGACATATTTAATCGTACCGCGATTCTGATACTGCGGTGGACGCCCCAGTTTGACATTCTGCTCATCGGCTAGCCGCGCAGCGCGCACGTGTGGCGGAACATTGCGCTGGTATTCGCTCAACGGGCGGCGCAGACGCTTACGGTACACCAGTTGTTCATCCAGTTCACCCGCCATCAGACGGTCGATAGTCTCGCGAACGAACTCCTGATAGGGCTGGTTACGAAAAATTCGCAGGTACAACTCCTGCTGAAACTGCTGGGCCAGCGGTGTCCAGTCGGTTCGTACCGTTTCCAGCCCCTTAAACACCATGCGCTGCTCTGCGCCCGCCTGAATCATCCCGGCGTAGCGTTTTTTGCTGCCGGTATCTGCACCGCGAATGGTTGGCATCAGAAAGCGGCAAAAGTGGGTTTCAAATTCCAGTTCCAGCGCGCTGGTAAGGTTTTGTTGCTTCAGCGACTGCGCCCACCAGTCGTTGACATAGCTCACCAGCTCACGGCCAATCCGGGCGGCATCCTCTTCTGAGTGCGCCTTTTTAAGCCAGACAAAGGTCGAGTCGGTATCGCCATAGATAACGTCGTAACCCTGAGCTTCAATCAGCGCTTTGGTCTGACGCATGATCGCGTGACCGCGCATGGTGATAGACGAAGCCAGCCTCGGGTCGAAAAAACGGCAGGCGGTGGTGCCAAGCACGCCGTAAAATGCGTTCATGATGATTTTCAGCGCCTGCGAGAGCGGTTTATTGCCATGGCGTTTGGCTTCATCGCGCCCATGCCAGATCTGGGTAACGATTTCCGGCAGGCAATGTTTTTCGCGTGAGAACCAGGCGTCAAGGAATCCTTCGGTGCTGTGCTCCGGATCCGGATGCGCCATCCCTTCAATAAGTCCCACCGGATCGATCAAAAATGTACGGATAATTGACGGATACAGACTTTTGTAATCCAGCACCAGTACGGAGTCGTACAAACCCGGGCGTGAGTCCATTACGTAGCCGCCGGGGCTGGCGTGCGCGGGAACCTCCCCCAGATTTGGCGCCACGTAACCCGCCCGATGCATTCGTGGCAGGTAGAGATGGCCGAAGGCGGCAACGGAGCCGCCGTGCCGGTCGACCGGCAGGCCATTGACCGTCGATCGTTCCAGTAGGAATGGCATGATCTCGGTTTTATGAAAAATACGCGTGACCAGTTCACAGTCTTTGAGATTATAGGTAGCGAGCGCGGGCTTATCCTGGGCAAACCGGCGATCGATTTCGTCCATCCTGTCCCAGGGATTATCAATTGACTTCCCTTCGCCCAGCAGCTCCTGCGATACCGTCTCCAGCGAAAATGACGAGAAATTCCAGAATGCGGATTTGAGCGCCTCGATGCCGTCGATAATCAGGCGACCTTTAGCCTGCGCGAAAAACACGCCGTTTTTGAAGCCATGCTCGCGCCACTCCAGCTCGCTATGATCACGACCAAAACGCAGAGGAATACGGTAACGTTCGGCATGCTTTTGCAGGACGCGTAAATCGAATTGCACGACGTTCCAGCCGATTATCACATCGGGATCGTGACGGGCAATCCAGTCGTTAAGTTTTTCCAGCAACAGCGGGCGGCTTGCGACGTACTCGAGTTCAAAATCCAGCGCTGAGGCGTCGCCGTTTTCCGGGCCGAGCATGTAGACAATACGCTGCCCACAGCCTTCAAGACCGATACAGTAGAGTTCGCCGTGGCGCGTGGTTTCGATATCCAGCGATACCCATTTCAGCGGCGGTCGATAATCCGGGTTCGGCTTCAGCCGGGCATTAACCAGCGTGCCATTATGTCTGTCGCCTTCAACCCAAACAGGGGACGTGATAAAGCGCTCCATCAGATACCGCTCCGGCGGGCGCACGTCAGCCTCATAGACAGTAACCGCGTTTTCGCGCAGCAGTTTTTCCAGGCGCATAAGCTGGCGATGTGAGCGGCAATACAGGCCGGAAACGGACTGGCGGTGGAAGTCTTGCAACTGAAGCGGCGTCAGGCGATAGCCGTTTTCAGTGCGTAATAATGATGTTACGCGAGGAACCTGACTGCCAGGAATAAACGCCACCGACTCCTGAGGCGCGAGCGTGACTTGCAGTGGCCCGTCGTCTGTAGCCAGCCAGAATGAGACCTCAGTTCCCTGCGGGGTGTCCCGCCAGTGCCGGGTTAAAATAAAGCCTGCCTGCGCCACGCTACGTATCCATTAAAAAACCAGGCATTATTATAGCCTGGTTTACATGATTGTACTGTTATTTTGTACAGTTAAAAATGAACGTTGCAGGAAGTTGCCGCAACAGTAAAGGCAAAACTCCCTCTGCAGTAAAGTGTTACAGGGTCGGGTTTGGTATTGAATAAATGAATGCCGCTCTTGAATATTTTCCTTTGAATTATTTTATTGGCCTGTCATGGCTATTTGTATTTACTATTTCTTTGTGGTTATGTATTTTTCATAAGTTGGAAGTCCGCATCAGGATTTTTGTGTCATTTTCGGAATTGTGCTCATCCAGTTTTGTTACTTATCCCTCGGTTCAGAGAAAATTGTCCCTATTTTTATTTGTTTTTATTCATGGTTAGTGTAACTATTTTAATCGAAACATTCGGGTTATCAGGTTGAATGTAATATATTTATATGGCTTGCTATTGTCTGGATAAAAACGGATTTTCAGTTCGATTTCGTCGGGAATATCTCTCTGTATAATTTGATTTTTATCGCTTAATATAATTTTATTCATCTGATAGCTCGAGTGTTTTATATCAATAGCTTGGGTGTGTTGTATGATGGAGAGGTATTATGAATGTTTATACTCAGGCGTTACAGGTAGGATATGATCACTATCTCTTCGTGAATACTCAGTTATCTAATCCTACAATTAAGTCGGTAAGTCGATACATTGAGTATAGAACGTGGTCAGGGCAAATCTGGCGTACTGAGGTTATTGAGCGAGGGAATGCTTTTTTTCACTGGCAAGGACATGACAGAATAAATGGGCATCGTGATACGGTTATTAATTACTTATTGAACGGACAACGCTGGCAATCAACAATTGCAGATTATATTTTCTTTCATTCACTGGATGGGGAGGATACTCTGGGACATTATGATAACGTGATTAAATACGTTTGTGCTAATAATTGTATGTATCGCAGTTCGTTTGCAGAATATATAACGGAATAAAAAGAAAGCGCGCCACTCTTTCCGGGCGCGCTTGTATTAATTTCACTGCCCATAGTAGGCTTTTGCGCCGTGTTTGCGCAGGTAGTGTTTATCCAGCAGGGTTTGTTGCATATCCGGCAACTGTGGCGCGAGTTGACGGCAGAAGATCCCCATATAGGCGACTTCTTCCAGCACAATGGCGTTATGCACCGCATCCTCGGCATTTTTTCCCCAGGCAAACGGACCGTGAGAATGCACCAGCACGCCAGGCATCTGCGAAGCGTCAATGCCTTGTTTCTCAAAGGTTTCAACGATCATGTTACCGGTTTCCCACTCATATTCGCCGTTGATTTCGTCCTCGGTCATTTTCCGCGTGCAGGGAATAGAACCGTAGAAATAATCCGCATGGGTGGTACCCGTGGCCGGAATCGACTGACCGGCCTGCGCCCAGATGGTTGCATGGCGTGAATGAGTATGAACAATACCGCCAATGGTTGGGAATGCCTGATACAGCAGACGGTGCGTCGGGGTATCGGAAGAGGGTTTCTTCGTACCTTCTACAACTTCACCGGTAGCGATACTGACGACGACCATATCTTCTGCGGTCATTACGCTGTAATCGACCCCGGAAGGTTTGATCACAAACACGCCGCGATCGCGATCGACAGCGCTGACGTTCCCCCAGGTCAGGGTGACCAGATTGTGCTTAGGTAACGCCAGATTGGCTTCCAGTACCTGACGTTTGAGATCTTCTAACATGATGCTCTCCGATGAATCTTGCCGGATGGCGCTACGCTTATCCGGCCTACAAATCGCACAGCCCTGTAGGCCGGATAAGGTGTCTACGCCGCCAACCGGCAGTTGTTAACGTTTGAAGCCGTAATACACTTCGTTCCAGCGCAGTGCGTCCTTAAAGGCCGGCAGACGGGTATCGTTGTCGATCACTGCGATCTCGATATCGTGCATTTCAGCGAACTGGCGCATATCGTTCAGATCCAGCGCGTGGCTGAACACGGTGTGGTGCGCGCCACCGGCGAGGATCCAGGCTTCAGATGCGGTTGGCAGATCCGGCTGTGCCTTCCACAGCGCGTTAGCCACCGGCAGTTTCGGCAGGGAGTGCGGCGTTTGCACCGTGTCGATGCAGTTAACCAGCAGGCGAAAACGATCGCCGAGATCGATCAGGCTGGCAACCACTGCCGGACCGGTTTGGGTGTTGAAGATCAGACGTGCAGGATCGTCTTTACCACCAATGCCGAGATGCTGTACGTCGAGGATCGGTTTCTCTTCCACCGCGATGGTCGGGCACACTTCCAGCATGTGCGAACCGAGCACCAGATCGTTACCTTTCTCGAAGTGGTAGGTGTAATCCTCCATAAATGAGGTGCCGCCCTGCAGACCGGTTGACATCACCTTCATGATGCGAAGCAGAGCGGCGGTTTTCCAGTCGCCTTCGCCCGCAAAGCCGTAGCCTTGCTGCATCAGACGCTGTACGGCCAGACCCGGAAGCTGTTTCAGGCCGTGCAAATCTTCAAATGTGGTGGTGAAGGCGTGGAATCCGCCCTGTTCCAGGAAGCGCTTCATCCCCAGCTCAATACGGGCCGCTTCCAGTACGTTTTGACGCTTTTCACCGTGGACTTGCGTCGCCGCCGTCATGGTGTAGGTGCTTTCATATTCATCGATTAGCGCGTTGATTTCGCCATCGCTAATTGCGTTCACTACCTGCACCAGATCGCCTACGGCCCAGGTATTTACCGAGAAGCCGAACTTGATCTGCGCAGCGACTTTATCGCCATCGGTGACCGCAACTTCGCGCATATTGTCGCCAAAACGGCAGACTTTCAGATGGCGGGTATCCTGTTTGGACACGGCCTGGCGCATCCAGGAGCCAATGCGTTCGTGCGCTTGTTTATCCTGCCAGTGACCAGTGACCACGGCATGCTGCTGACGCATACGTGCGCCGATGAAACCGAACTCACGGCCGCCGTGCGCGGTCTGGTTCAGGTTCATAAAGTCCATATCAATGCTGTCCCACGGCAGGGCGGCGTTGAACTGGGTGTGGAACTGCATCAGCGGTTTGTTGAGGATAGTCAGACCATTAATCCACATTTTTGCCGGGGAGAAGGTATGCAGCCAGACCACCAGGCCTGCGCAGCGATCGTCATAGTTGGCATCACGACAGATAGCGGTAATTTCGTCAGGTGAAGTACCCAGCGGTTTTAATACCAGTTTGCAGGGCAGTTTAGCTTCAGTATTCAGTGCGTTAACAACGTGCTCGGCATGTTGGGTTACCTGACGCAGGGTTTCAGGGCCATACAGATGCTGGCTACCAATCACAAACCACACTTCATAGTTATCAAAAATCGTCATTGTCGTGTCCTTAATGTGTCAGGGTTGCCAGGTCTACCGGGGCTTGTTGCGCCGGAGCGGCAGTCGGAAGGTATTGTTGTTCAGCGCTTACTGCCCATTGCTGATAGCGGCGGTAAAGCTGTTCAAAACGTTGAGCCTGCTCTGGGCGAGGTTGCAGCGTGTTTTCCACGGCGCTCGCCATTTGTTGCTGCGCGGCTGGGATATCGGCGTGTACTTTCGCGGCAACGGCGGCGAAGATTGCCGCACCGAGCGCACAGCACTGGTCTGAAGCGACAATCTGCAGCGGACGGTTTAGCACGTCACAGCAGGCCTGCATGATGACCGGGTTCTTACGGGCGATACCGCCAAGCGCCATGACGTTGTTAACCGCAATGCCTTGTTCGGTGAAGCATTCCATGATGGCGCGTGCGCCAAAGGCTGTGGCGGCAATCAGACCACCGAACAGCGCCGGCGCGTCGGTTGCCAGATTCAGATCGGTAATTACGCCTTTCAGACGCTGATTGGCATTGGGCGTACGGCGACCGTTGAACCAGTCGAGCACTACCGGCAGATGATCAAGCGATGGATTTTTCGCCCAGGCCTCGGTTAGCGCTGGCAGCAGCTGTTTTTGGCTGGCTTTAATCTGGGACTGCAGCTCCGGGTGTTGCGCGGCAAGCTGTTCCAGCGGCCAGCTCAGCACGCGGCTAAACCAGGCATAAATATCGCCGAATGCAGACTGACCCGCCTCGAGGCCAATAAAATGCGGCACCACGCTGCCATCAACCTGGCCGCAAATGCCTTTCACCGCGCGCTCGCCGACGCTGTGCTTGTCGGCAATCAGAATGTCGCAGGTCGACGTGCCGATGACTTTCACCAGCGTATTGGGCTGTGCGCCCGCGCCGACCGCACCCATATGGCAGTCAAAAGCGCCGCCGGCAATCACCACGCTTTCCGCTAACCCCAGACGCTGTGCCCACTCGGCGCACAGGGTGCCAACCGGCAGGTCGGCCGTGAAGGTATCGGTAAACATTGGGTATTGCAGATGGCGGTTGAGGATGGGGTCAAGTTCGTCAAAGAAGCTGGCTGGCGGCAGACCGCCCCAGCTTTCATGCCACAGGGATTTATGCCCGGCGCTGCAGCGACCGCGGCGAATATCCTGCGGGCGTACGGTGTTGGAGAGCAGGGCCGGAACCCAGTCGCACAGCTCAATCCACGAAACCGCAGCTTCGGCAACCGCGTGGTCCTGGCGAGTCACATGCAGGATTTTGGCCCAGAACCATTCACTGGAATAAATACCGCCGATATAGCGGGAGTAATCGCTCTTGCCCGGCGTGTGGCACAGGCGGGTGATTTCTTCAGCTTCTTCTACTGAGGTGTGATCTTTCCACAGAACAAACATTGCATTTGGGTTTTCCGCGAACTCCGGACGCAGCGCCAGTACGTTGCCGTCGGCATCGATGGGGGCCGGGGTTGAACCGGTACTGTCAACGCCAATGCCGACCACTTCCGCGCGTTGTTCCGCGCTCAGTTCGGCCAGTACGGTTTTCAGCGCCGCTTCCATGGATTCAATGTAGTCGCGCGGATGATGGCGAAACTGGTTGTTCGGGCCGTCGCAATACTGCCCTTGCTGCCAACGTGGGTACCACTCTACGCTGGTGGCGATTTCTTCACCGGTGGCACATTCCACTGCCAATGCGCGTACTGAATCACTGCCAAAATCGAGGCCAATTGCAATCGCCATCGTCTTACTCCATCCAAAAATACGGGTATGGATAAACAGTAGTGAGTGGGGATAAAAACCGTCAGGCAGGATCCGCTAATCTTATGGACTAAAATGCTGTGGGATCACAAAGTGTGACGCTGTGCAAATAATCAATGTGGACATTTCTGCCGTAGTTATAGACACTTTTGTTAGCTGATTTTGACGTTGGCCCAGTACATGTTTTTTACAAATTGCTTTTCACAAGCGGGGTTGATGGTCCATTACCGCAAACACTGCGGCACGCAGGGGCGATGCCGATGATGTCTGGCGTTATATGGACAAATTGTTTCTTAGCAGAATATAGGGAGTATTGAAATTATGGCTGAAACGCAAAACGATCCCTTGCTGCCAGGCTATTCGTTTAACGCGCATTTGGTGGCCGGATTAACCCCCATTGAGGCAAACGGGTACCTGGATTTTTTTATCGACAGACCGCTGGGGATGAAGGGTTATATCCTCAATCTCACCATCCGTGGCGAAGGGGTTATTAATAATCAGGGCAAGCAGTTTGTCTGCCGGCCTGGTGATATTTTGCTGTTTCCACCTGGAGAAATTCACCATTATGGACGTCATCCTGACGCCAGCGAATGGTATCACCAGTGGGTTTACTTTCGTCCGCGCGCTTACTGGCAGGAGTGGCTGGCCTGGCCGGCCATTTTTGCCCAGACCGGTTTCTTTCGTCCGGATGAAGCGCATCAGCCGCATTTTAATGAACTGTTTGGGCAGATAATCAACGCCGGGCAGGGAGAAGGCCGCTATTCCGAACTGTTAGCGATTAATTTACTGGAGCAGTTATTGCTGCGACGGATGGAAGCTATTAACGAATCGCTGCACCCGCCCATGGACAACCGCGTACGCGATGCCTGCCAGTACATCAGCGATCACCTGGCGGACAGTAATTTTGACATCGCCAGCGTCGCGCAGCATGTCTGCCTGTCGCCTTCCCGCTTGTCGCATCTCTTCCGCCAACAGCTTGGAATTAGCGTATTAAGCTGGCGTGAGGATCAGCGCATCAGCCAGGCGAAGCTATTGCTGAGTACCACACGTATGCCGATCGCCACCGTCGGGCGCAATGTTGGCTTTGACGATCAGCTCTATTTTTCTCGTGTTTTCAAAAAATGTACCGGCGCCAGCCCGAGCGAGTTTCGCGCTGGATGTGAATAAAAAGTGAATGATGTGTCCTGAAAGTTGTCATAACTCGCAATCTATTCAGACAATTGATGGCTTGACGAAGTTGAGAAGGGTTATCAAAATCCCTGATTCGTAAATCTGACGGACACATTATGCAAGCATTGCTTGAACACTTTATTCTCCAGTCCGCCCTGTACTCTCTGATCGCCGTACTTCTGGTGGCCTTTTTGGAGTCGCTGGCGCTGGTTGGCCTGATTCTGCCCGGGACCGTGATGATGGCGGGGCTGGGGGCGCTGATTGGCAGCGGCGAACTGAACTTCTGGCATGCCTGGCTTGCGGGCATCATTGGTTGCCTGTTGGGGGACTGGATCTCCTTCTGGTTGGGTTGGCGCTTTAAAAAGCCGCTGCACCGTTGGTCGTTTATGAAAAAGAACAAGGCGCTGCTGGATAAAACCGAGCACGCGCTGCATCAGCACAGCATGTTTACTATTTTGGTGGGCCGTTTTGTCGGGCCGACGCGTCCGCTGGTGCCAATGGTGGCGGGCATGCTGGATCTGCCTGTCGCTAAATTTATCGTCCCGAACATTATTGGCTGCATCCTGTGGCCGCCGTTCTACTTCTTGCCGGGGATCCTGGCGGGGGCGGCAATCGATATTCCTTCTGATATGCAGAGCGGAGATTTCAAATGGTTGCTGCTGGGGACGGCGCTGCTGCTATGGGTGGGCGGTTGGCTGTGCTGGCGGCTGTGGCGCAGTGGCAAAGCGGCTGTCGATCGCCTAACTGCGTATTTTCCCCGCAGCCGTTTGCTGTATCTGGCGCCGTTGACGCTCGGGATCGGCGTGGTCGCGCTGGTGGCGTTACTGCGTCATCCGCTGATGCCGGTGTATATCGATATTCTGCGTAAGGTCGTGGGTTACTGACGAATCTTTTGCCGGATGGCGGCTTCGCCTTATCCGGCAACGCACTATGCTTCAATGCCCAGCAGCGCCGAGGCGCTGACCTGACCGCGTAATAACTCATCCGTTTCGCCCTGCCAGGCGATGCGCCCGTCGGCGACCACAACCGATCGGGGCGCAATTCGCGCCGCATCTTCTACGCTGTGAGAAACCATCAGCAATGTAAGCTGTTTCTCGCGACAGACCTCGGCGACCAGCGTTAACATCTCCTGGCGCAGCGCAGGATCGAGCGCAGAGAACGGTTCATCGAGCAGCAAAATGGGTTGTTCTCGCACCAGGCAACGCGCCAACGCCACGCGTTGTCGCTGTCCGCCGGAAAGCTCACCGGGGAGGCGCTCCAGCAGAGAGTCGATCCCCATTTGCTGGGCGATGTGGCGCATTTTCTCCCGCTGAAGCGCGTTCAGCTTCAATCCCGGATTAAGGCCCAGGCCAATGTTTTGCTGCACGCTCAGGTGGCTGAACAGGTTATTTTCCTGAAACAGTATGGAAACGGGGCGGCGTGAGGGCGGCGTGGCGGTGTGATCTTCACCTTCAATCATCATCGTGCCGCTGGCTGGCGTGAGAAAGCCGGCAATCAGATTCAGCAACGTACTTTTCCCGGCACCGCTGGGCCCGAGTATTGCTACCTGCTCACCGCGCGAGACCGACAGCGTAAAGCGCATGGGCAAATGGTGATAAAGCCATGTGATATCAATCAGTTTTAACATTTCGACCCGGCAATTTTTCAATAACGGTAAACAGCGTAAAGCACAAGATCAGCAGTAATAATGCCGTAACCGCGCCATCCTGACTGCGATAAGAGCCAATCTGCTGATATAAATAAAACGGCAGGGTGCGGAAATCCTCATTACCAAATAACGCCACCACGCCAAAATCGCCAATCGACAGCACGCAGGCAAAAGCCATCGCCTGCGCTAGCGGACGCTTCAGGGCGCGCAGTTCAACCACTTTCAGGCGCGACCATCCCTCTATTCCCAACGACTGGCACAACATACTGTAGCGCGCAGTGACGTCACGCATTGGGTTTTCCAGCACTTTCAGCGCGTAAGGGATCGCCATCAGCGCATTGGTAAAAATGACAATGCCGTCGGCAGATTCGGGGAGCCCAATAGTATTATTGAGCAGCAGAAAGAAGCCGGTAGCTAGCACGATACCCGGCATGGCGAGGATCATCATGCCGCTCAGCTCCAGCATTTGACCTGCCAGCACCTGCTGTCGGGCACGTAGTTCACGGCTGCTCCATAACAGCATCATGGTGAGTACAATGCACAACGCTCCTGCCGCCAGCGCAATGCGCAGCGAGGTTCCCAGCGCCTGCCACAGTACAGGTTGCCTAAGAACATCCAGCATATGGCGGTTAAAGCCATCGACAATCACCGCCAGCAGCGGCGGCAACAACAGCAGCAGGGCCAGAATAATCAGCAGAGCGTCTGTCAGGCGGCTGTGCAAACGATCGTCGGGATCGCGCCAGCCCTGAACCAGCGTGGTGCCGGGAGCAATAGCGCGGCTCAGACGTTGGCTGAGCAGTACCAGCGCTAAACAACAAACCATCTGGATCAACGCCAGCATGGCTGCACGACCGGGATCGTAATCAAAGTTAAGCGCCTGATAAATCGCCAGCTCGATGGTGGTGGCCTGCGGCCCGCCGCCCAGCGACAAAACGGTGGCGAAGCTGGCGAAACAGAGCATAAAGATGAGCGCCGCAACGGGAAGGATCTGACGGCGTAGCCATGGCCATTCAACAAAGCGGAAGAAATGCCAGCCGCGCATACCCAACTGAGCGGCTAACTGTCGTTGTTCGCCGGGAATATTTTCCAGTGATTGCAACAGCAGACGACTGGCCATCGGCAGATTGAAAAAGACGTGCGCCAGCAGAATGCCCTGTAAACCGTATGGCGAAAAGGTCCATTCCAGCCCCAATGTATGCCAGAGCGAGGCCAGCCAGCCCTGACGACCATAGACGCTAAGAATACCGAAGACCGCCACCAGCACTGGCAGGATTAACGTCATCGCGCACAGGCGCAGCAGCGCCAGACGTCCAGGAAAACGACGACGATAGAGAGCTCTGGCCAGGAAAATCGCCGGGATGACCGACAGCACTGCGGATAAAAAAGCCTGCCAGAAAGAAAAGCGCACCACGTGCCACAGGTAGTCGTCCTGCCACAGCGAGAGCCATTCTCCCTGCGGGGCGTTAAACCACAGTGCCAGAAACGCGGCCAGGGCAACGGCCACCATCAGCGTGGCGGCGGTAAGCCCTGGAACCAGCCAGCCGGGAATTAACGGCTGACGGCGCGTTGCCATTCGCTAATCCATACCTGGCGTTGAGCTGCAACCTGCTGCGGCGTAAATTCCAGCGCGGTGGCTGGTTTATTCAGTTGCTCGAATCCTGGCGGCAGGGCGACCTGCGTTACCGGATACATCCAGTTGCCGGTCGGAATCGCATTCTGAAATGCCGGAGACACCATAAACTTCAGGAATTTCTCGGCCAGTTCCGGCTGCTTGCTGGCCGCGGTACGAGCGGCGACTTCCACCTGCAAATAATGGCCCTCGCTAAAGTCGGCTGCGGCGTAGTTGTCTTTTTTCTCGGCGATGATGTGATAGGCCGGAGAGGTGGTATAACTGAGCACCAGATCGCTTTCACCTTTCAGGAACAGGCCGTAGGCTTCGCTCCATCCCTTGGTGACGGTGACGGTTTTGGCTGCCAGTTTCTGCCACGCCTCTGGCGCTTTATCGCCATAGACTTTCTGCATCCATAGCAGCAGACCCAGACCAGGCGTGCTGGTGCGCGGATCCTGATAAATGACGCGCCATTTCTGGTCGCTTTCTACCAGTTCTTTCAGACTTTTGGGCGGATTCTTCAGCTTGTTCTTATCGTAAACGAAGGCGAAATAGCCGTAGTCAAACGGAACGAAGGTATCGTTTTTCCAGCCGCCGGGCACGTTAACGGCGTCACCTGGTACACCGCTTTTGGCGAACAATTTGGTTTGCGTTGCGGCTTCCAGAAGGTTGTTATCCAGACCCAGCACGACGTCGGCTTTGCTGTTTTTTCCTTCCATGCGCAGGCGGTTAAGCAGTGAGACGCCATCTTCCAGCGCGACCAGTTTCAGCTCGCAGTTGCAGTCAGCTTCAAAGGCTTTTTTGATTGTCGGGCCTGGGCCCCAGTCAGCTGCGAACGAGTCGTAGGTGTAGACGGTCAGTACAGGTTTAGCGAAGGCAGGCGCTGCGCACAGCAGTAAAAGCGGAAGACATTTTTTAAACACTTTGCACCTCAAGAGTTGGGTGGCAAAGGACTTGAGGAACTGACTCAAATCCCTTCGCCGGCATTATCCGGATCAGGTTCGACGGGTATCTCTCAGCCCATACGCAGATCGAATGATTTTGTGTATGTTTTTTATTTAGCACCCCGTTGAGAACGGCGTTAGTGTAATGATTTTGTTGCTCAGCAGCAATTAAGGATCCGGCGGTGCAAACCACGCCGATTTAAAATCAAACCAGCCTAGAGTATTCATGCGTAGCCCGCGCATACTGCGCTGGCCCTGAATGATCAGCCAGTGATGGATCAACGGCACAATGGCCTTTGTGGCGAGCAGTTGTTGGCACCATGCCGCCAGGCTCATTTCGCCCGTTCGCCAGCGGGCGGCATCGTTTTCCCAGTCCCGCGAGATACAGTTTTGCAGTAATGGGACTTCGCAGAGATGCGCGAACAACGAGAAGTCCAGCGGTAGGGTAAAGTTGGCGCTGTTGAGCCAGATATCGCTAACTATTTCACCCGCATGCCATTGATCGTAGTCGATCTCCTGAATATTCAACTGTACCTGATGTTCCGCCAGCAGCGTTTTCATGATCTGCGCGATAATCCGGTGTTCGATGTGATCGCGATAGTAAGTGAGAGTCAGCGTTTCCAGTCCGGCTGGTTTTTCACCATGGCCGGGTCTGGCATGGTGCCAGCGGGGAAGCAAACCGTAGGCGGGGAACCACAGTCGTTGGTACTGTTCGTCGGCGTGGCAGATTAAATGGGTTGGCGAGAGAACGCGGCTAGCCCACTCGCGGACCTCCTGATTAGCGCCACGGTGGGTGCGCGTATCAAACAGCAGGTAGTAGCAGCCTTCTTCGAGCCGGCTCTCGATCGCCTTTTCATCCTCCGTGGGGCCTTTTAGCGTCAACCCGCCGCCAGGCTCTTCGCCGATGTCGGGCAGCACCCAAACGTTAACTTCGTCGATCAGCGCCCGGTAGCCAAAGTAATCATCAAATGCGTGAATCTTCAGTTGGTTATTGGTATTGCGAATCACCGCATATGGGCCAGTGCCAATCGGGTGACTGGAGAAGTTATTTAACGTTTCCCATTCTCGCGGCAGGATCATGGCGGGGACTTGCCCCAATAACCAGGGAAGCCAGCGGTCAGGCTGGGACAGATGGATATCCAACGTCCAGGCCGTGGGCGAGACGATTTGCGTGATGTGTGAGTACAGCGGCAGAGCGTTAATGCGCATCAGCGAGGCGATGACATCTTCCATTTCCAGTTCGCGGCCATGATGGAAATGGATCCCCGGGCGCAGGAAAAATCGCCAGTGTAAAGGTGAAATCTGCTGCCAGTGATGGGCGATGTCCGCTTCCAGTTCCCCATTTTCCTCATTTACCCGTATTAGGGCGCTGAAGATTTGCCGGGCGATATGGGTTTCGGAGCGGCGCAATGCCGTACCCGGAAGCAGGTTGTGCATGGGACGATAATAGAGAACGCGCATGATGTGTCGACCCTGGCGAAAACTGCGGCCGAGGTGGGAAACCAGCATCTGCCGTACGGCCGTTTTGTCACCGACCAGTTGCACCAGTTGATCGATGCGATCCTGTTCCAGCAGGTCTTCTGCCCGCTGTTGCTGGAGCGCCAACCCGGTATAGAGGAATGTCAGGCGCGAGCGTTTACCTCGTCCAACTTCGGCTTCCCACGTTAACCAGCCACGTTCCTGCATGGTATTAAGCAGCGTACGCATATGGCGGCGCGAGCAGCTCAGAAGCTCCGCCAGCTCGTTAAGCGTTGTGTCTTGCGTTTTGCCGTCGCAGCATTGCCACAGACGGATGAACTGTTGTTGCAAACGACCAGAAGACATAAAAGGGGAACTCCTGCGGAAAACTCAGCAATTTTATAATCCCTATATTAAGCCAATAATAGATTCCGATGAAGCGATGAGACAACGAAGGGGTCATCTATGCGTCAGTTCTGGTTGGAGTACTTTACCGCGACGGAAAAATCGTCCTGGTTGGCTTGCCTGAGCGCACCGCAGCGCTTAAAGATGCTCGAAGAGCTGATGCAGTGGGAGGTGACAGCCTGACTCCTGAATTGGGAATTGCAGACATCATGTGTGACTGAGTATTGGTGTAAAATCACCCGCCAGCAGATTTTTTCTGCTGGCTTTTTTCGTTTCAGCTGCGCTTAAAAGGAAAGATATGCTCTGGATTATGACCATGGGACGGCGCCTCAACGGCGTTTACGCGGCATTTATGCTGGTCGCTTTTATGATGGGCGTGGCGGGGGCATTACAGGCCCCCACGCTGAGCCTGTTCCTGAGCCGTGAAGTCGGGGCGCAGCCATTTTGGGTCGGGCTGTTTTACACCGTCAATGCGATTGTCGGGATCGTTGTCAGCCTGGGTCTCGCGAAACGATCCGACAGCCAGGGCGATCGGCGCAAGCTGATCATGTTCTGTTGCCTGATGGCAATTGGCAACGCGCTGCTGTTTGCGTTTAATCGCCACTATCTTACGCTGATCACCTGCGGTGTGCTGCTGGCCTCGCTGGCGAATACCGCGATGCCGCAGCTGTTTGCGCTGGCGCGAGAATATGCTGATAACTCCGCGCGTGAAGTGGTGATGTTTAGCTCGGTGATGCGTGCGCAGCTTTCACTGGCATGGGTGATTGGACCGCCGCTGGCCTTCATGCTGGCGCTGAATTACGGCTTTACGGCGATGTTTTCCATTGCCGCAGGGATTTTTGCCATTAGCCTGGTGCTGATTGCGCTGATACTGCCGTCCGTCGCGCGGGTGGAGCAGCCTGTAGATGTGCCGCTCGAACACACTGGCGGTTGGCAGGACAAAAATGTGCGCATGCTGTTTATTGCCTCCACGCTGATGTGGACCTGCAATACCATGTACATCATCGATATGCCGCTGTGGATAAGCCTTGAGCTGGGCTTGCCGGACAAGCTGGCCGGGATCCTGATGGGAACGGCGGCTGGGCTGGAAATTCCGGCGATGATTCTGGCGGGCTATTACGTGAAGCGCTTTGGTAAACGGCGAATGATGATCGCGGCAGTTGCGGCGGGCGTGCTGTTTTATCTGGGTTTAATCTTCTTTCACAGCCGTACGGCGCTGCTGGTGCTGCAACTGTTTAACGCGGTATTTATCGGTATTATCGCCGGGATAGGCATGCTGTGGTTTCAGGATTTGATGCCCGGACGAGCGGGGTCAGCGACCACACTATTTACTAACAGTATTTCAACGGGAGTCATCCTGGCGGGAGTGATTCAGGGAGCTGTTGCGCAAAGCTACGGCCACTTTGCCGTCTATTGGGTGATTGCGGCAATTTCTGTCGTTACGTTGGTGATGACCGGGCGGGTGAAGGACGTCTAATCATGTTGCCGGATGCGCTGCGCTTATCCGGCCTACAGTTGGAGTGCGTTTGTAGGCCGGATAAGCGCAGCGCATCCGGCAGTCGCAATGACTAGCGCATAAACGCTGGCTGCTTGTCTTCATACTCGGTGATGGCCGCTTCATGCTGCAGCGTCAGCCCGATGCTGTCCAGACCATTCAGCATGCAGTGGCGGCGGAAGTCGTCGATTTTAAAGCTGTAGGACTTATCGCCTGCTTTCACCACCTGCGCCTGGAGATCCACTTCAAATTTAATCCCCGGGTTGGCTAATACCAGCGCGAACAATTCATCTACCTGCGCGTCGCTCAGGGTCACCGGCAACAGTTGGTTATTGAAACTGTTGCCGTAGAAGATGTCGGCGAAGCTTGGCGCGATCACCACTTTAAAGCCGTAATCGGTCAGCGCCCATGGCGCATGTTCGCGTGAAGAACCGCAGCCAAAGTTTTCCCGTGCCAGCAGAATTGAGGCGCCTTTATATTCCGGGAAGTTCAGCACAAACTCTGGATTAGGCTGTTGCCCCTTTTCGTCCAGGAAACGCCAGTCGTTAAACAGATGAGCGCCAAAGCCGGTGCGCGTAACCTTCTGCAAAAACTGTTTAGGAATAATTGCGTCGGTATCAACGTTGGCGGCATCCAGTGGGACAACCAGGCCGGTATGCTGGGTAAATTTCTCTGCCATGGTAGTTTCCTTATTTGATGCTGCGAATGTCGGCAAAATGACCGGTGACGGCGGCAGCGGCAGCCATGGCCGGACTGACTAAGTGCGTACGACCACCGCGGCCCTGACGACCTTCAAAGTTACGGTTGCTGGTGGATGCGCAACGCTCGCCAGGGTTCAGGCGGTCATTGTTCATGGCCAGGCACATGGAACAGCCAGGCAAACGCCATTCAAATCCTGCTTCGATGAAGATCTTGTCCAGACCTTCCGCTTCCGCCTGCGCTTTCACCGGACCAGAACCCGGCACTACCAGCGCCTGAACGCCAGGCGCGACTTTACGTCCTTTGGCGATTTCCGCCGCGGCACGTAAATCTTCAATACGCGAGTTGGTGCAGGAACCGATGAACACTTTATCGATAGCCACTTCAGTTAAAGGAATGCCCGGTTTCAGCCCCATATACGCCAGCGCTTTTTCAGCCGATGCGCGCTCAACGGGATCGGCAAATGAAGCCGGATCGGGAATATTATCGTTCACCGAGATGACCTGACCCGGGTTCGTACCCCAGGTGACCTGCGGCGCGATCTCTTCTGCCTGCAGAGTAACGACGGTATCAAACGTTGCGTTGTCGTCGGTTTTCAGCGTTTTCCAGTACTCTACCGCGTGGGCGAAATCCTCGCCTTTCGGTGCGTGTAAACGACCCTGCACATAGTTAAAGGTCGTTTCATCCGGTGCGACCAGACCCGCTTTGGCGCCCATTTCAATGGCCATGTTGCACAGGGTCATGCGGCCTTCCATGCTCAGCGCGCGGATGGCTTCGCCGCAAAACTCAACTACGTGTCCGGTACCGCCTGCGCTACCGGTTTTACCGATAATCGCCAGTACGATATCTTTAGCGGTAATGCCAGCCGCTGCTTGACCGTTGACTTCAATCTTCATGGTTTTGGCGCGCCCCTGTTTCAGGGTCTGCGTTGCCAGAACGTGTTCAACCTCAGAGGTGCCAATACCAAAGGCCAGTGCGCCAAATGCGCCGTGTGTGGCGGTGTGGGAATCGCCGCAGACAATGGTCATACCCGGCAACGTTACGCCTTGCTCAGGTCCCATCACGTGGACGATACCCTGATACGGGTGGTTCAGGTCGTACAGTTCGACGCCAAATTCATTGCAGTTTTTGATCAATTCCTGCATCTGAATACGCGCCATTTCGCCGGAGGCGTTAATGTCTTTGGTCTGCGTGGAGACGTTGTGGTCCATGGTGGCGAAGGTTTTACCGGGCTGGCGCACCTGACGTCCATGCGCGCGCAGGCCATCAAACGCCTGCGGAGAGGTCACTTCATGCACCAGATGCCTGTCGATATACAACAGCGGGGTTTCGTTTTGCGCTTCAAAGACAACGTGCGCATCAAACAATTTTTCGTATAACGTTTTAGCCATGATTACACCCCTTCTGCGACGTAACGGGCGATGATGTCACCCATTTCATCAGTACCGACTGCGGCAGCGCCACGGGCTAAGTCACCGGTGCGAATGCCTTCTTCTAATGCGCGATTGATGGCGCTCTCAATAGCGGTGGCCGCATCATTGGCATCCAGGCTGTAGCGCAACAGCAGCGCCAGCGACAGGATCTGGGCGATAGGGTTGGCAATGTTTTTCCCGGCGATATCCGGGGCGGAACCGCCTGCGGGTTCGTACAGACCAAAGCCCTGCTCATTCAGGCTGGCGGACGGTAACATACCCATTGATCCGGTGATCATGGCGCATTCGTCAGACAGGATGTCGCCAAACAGGTTTGAGCACAACAGCACGTCGAACTGGGACGGATCTTTAATCAACTGCATTGTCGCGTTGTCGATGTACATATGCGCCAGTTCAACGTCTGGATATTCATTCGCAATTTCATTGACGATTTGGCGCCACAGAATCGATGTTTGCAGTACGTTGGCTTTATCAATCGACGTGACTTTGCGGCGGCGCTGGCGAGCGGATTCAAATGCGATACGCGCAATACGCTCGATCTCAAAACGGTGATAAACCTCGGTATCAAATGCTTTTTCATGTTGACCGCTGCCTTCGCGGCCTTTTGGCTGACCGAAATAGATCCCGCCGGTCAGTTCGCGCACGCACAGGATGTCGAAACCGTTCGCGGCGATATCTGCCCGCAGAGGGCAAAATGCTTCCAGACCCTGGTACAGCTTAGCCGGGCGCAGGTTGCTGAATAATTTGAAATGCTTACGTAATGGCAGCAGCGCGCCGCGTTCAGGCTGCTGGTTTGGCGGCAGATTTTCCCATTTCGGGCCGCCAACGGAGCCAAACAGAATGGCGTCAGCTTGCTCACAGCCTTCAACCGTTGCAGGCGGCAGCGGCTGACCGTGGTTATCAATAGCGGCACCACCCACGTCGTAGTGGCTGGTGGTAATACGCATGTTAAAACGGTTGCGGATTGCGTCCAGTACCTTCAGGGCTTGCGCCATCACTTCCGGGCCAATACCGTCACCCGGCAAAACAGCAATATGATAATTCTTCGACATCACACGGTTTCCTTGTTGTTCTCGTTGTTCTGAGCTTTGCGTTGCAATTCTTTTTCGACTTCTTCGGCGCGCCAGATGTTATTCAGCACATGAACCATCGCTTTAGCAGAAGATTCGACGATATCCGTAGCCAGACCGACGCCGTGGAAACGACGACCGTTATAGTTGGCCACGATATCTACCTGACCCAGCGCATCTTTACCGTGCCCTTTGGCGGTCAGGCTGTATTTCACCAGTTCGATGTTGTATTCAGTCACACGGTTGATGGCCTGATAAATGGCATCGACCGGACCGTTACCGTTCGCCGCTTCGGCTTTGACTTCTTCACCGCAGGCCAGCTTGACGGAGGCGGTGGCAATGTCATTTGAGCCGGACTGTACGCTGAAGTAATCCAGACGGAAATGCTCCGGCTCTTCCTGCTGTTTATTAATAAAGGCCAGTGCTTCCAGGTCGTAATCAAATACCTGACCTTTTTTATCCGCCAGCTTCAGGAACGCGTCGTACAGGTTGTCAAGGCTGTATTCATTCTCTTTATATCCCATCTCGTCCATACGGTGTTTAACCGCGGCGCGTCCGGAACGGGAAGTCAGGTTCAGCTGCACCTGGTTCAGGCCGATGGATTCAGGCGTCATGATTTCGTAGTTTTCACGATTTTTCAGCACGCCGTCCTGATGGATGCCGGAGGAGTGGGCAAACGCCCCGCTACCGACAATGGCTTTGTTGGCCGGAATAGGCATGTTGCAGATTTGGCTGACTAACTGGCTGGTGCGCCAGATTTCCTGGTGATTAATACGAGTCTGTACGTTCAGGATATCTTTGCGCACTTTGATCGCCATGATCACTTCTTCCAGTGAGCAGTTACCGGCGCGTTCGCCGATGCCGTTCATCGCACCTTCCACCTGGCGAGCACCGGCGTGGACGGCTGCCAGCGCGTTGCCGACGCCCAGGCCTAAGTCATCATGGGTATGTACGGAGATGATGGCTTTATCGATATTCGGTACGCGTTCATACAGACCAGAAATGATTGCCCCAAATTCGAAAGGCATAGTGTAGCCAACGGTATCGGGGATATTAATGGTTTTGGCACCCGCATTAATCGCCGCTTCAACCACGCGGGCCAGGTCGGCGATAGGGGTTCGTCCAGCATCTTCGCATGAGAACTCCACGTCATCCGTATAATTACGCGCACGCTTAACCATGTAGACAGCGCGCTCGATCACTTCATCCAACGTGCTGCGTAATTTCGTCGCGATATGCATCGGCGAAGTGGCGATAAACGTATGAATGCGAAAAGCCTCGGCGACTTTCAAAGATTCTGCGGCAACGTCGATATCTTTTTCTACGCAGCGTGCTAAGGCACAAACGCGGCTGTTCTTAACCTGACGAGCGATGGTTTGTACGGACTCAAAGTCACCCGGTGAAGAGACCGGGAAACCGACTTCCATCACGTCAACGCCCATTCGTTCGAGGGCCAGCGCAATCTGCAGTTTTTCTTTCACACTCAGGCTCGCCTGTAACGCCTGTTCACCGTCGCGTAAGGTGGTATCGAAAATAATGACTTGCTGGCTCATGGTTTAGGTCCTTGGTCTTTAGGGCGCCTTGCTTCGAGCATAAAAAAACCCGCGCAACGGCGCGGGTTTTTTGTCTTAACTGGAGCTGACTTAATGCTGAATGTCGTCCACCAGTCTACCGCGCAACGAAGGTGCGTTTAGTAGTAGTAGACCGTTGAAACGAGCAATGTAAGTCATCAATCAAGCTCCAGGCGAATGCGATATGCTTTTAGTGGTACTGGATATGAAGACTGATGTCAACCCCATCCCTCGGGAAGGCTCTGATTAAGGGATGAAATTTCTGCAAAACTTAAGCGAATTGTGCTGAATTTTTCGGGGTATATAAAATTAATCCGCTGATGGCTGAACATACTTTTCACGGTTTGACATATTTGAGCATATTTATTTGCATTTATTGTAACGATGAATCGAAGAAAACTACTCTATTGAGATTTTATATCTTTATGATTTGCCTGTTCTTATAGCAACTCTGAATGTGTTAAGCCAGCCTGACGCCACATAATTGATAAATTAATGTTAACTTTTAATGTATTAATAATATAAACATTTAATTAAAACTTAAATACGTATTCACGGTGCGTATGATTGTGTATTCGTCGTGCTTATGGTTATATTGTTTTTGAAATTTAAACATATGAATCATCGTGCAGTGACCTCTGCCACACTGCGCTCGCATTGGTCTTTTGTTCATTTAGGTTTGTGCCTTTATGTTTTCCTAATTTTAATGTTTTTTCTTTTTCTCATTTTATATGCATGGTAAATCATATTAACGGAGATTATTTCTTCACTCCGTCTGGGAAAAGGGAGTTTAGAGTGACAGTGGAGTTAAATATGCCAGAAGTAAAAATAATAGATAAAACGAATCTTATAGAGATGGGTAAGCCACAGCTTCGTATGGTTGATCTCAATCTATTAACCGTTTTCGATGCGGTGATGCAGGAACAAAATATTACCCGTGCCGCGCATACGTTGGGGATGTCGCAACCCGCTGTCAGTAATGCGGTCGCGCGCCTGAAGGTCATGTTTAACGATGAGCTTTTTGTTCGATATGGACGCGGGATACAGCCTACAGCAAGAGCTTTTCAGTTGTTTGGCTCTGTTCGCCAGGCATTGCAATTAGTGCAGAATGAACTGCCTGGTTCCGGCTTTGAACCTGCCAGCAGTGAGCGTGTTTTCAATCTCTGTGTATGTAGCCCGTTGGATAATATTCTTACTTCATTGATTTATAATCGAGTTGAGCAAGTCGCACCGAATATTAATGTCGTTTTTAAATCTTCACTCAATCAAAATACTGAGCATCAATTACGTTATCAGGAAACTGAGTTTGTTATTAGCTATGAAGAGTTCCGTCGTCCAGAATTCTCCAGTATTCCATTATTCAATGACGAAATGGTGTTAGTGGCGAGTAAAAAGCATCCGCGTATTAGTGGCCCATTGCTGGAAAGCGATCTCTATAATGAACAGCATGCCGTGGTTTCCCTCGATCGCTTCGCATCATTCAGCCAGCCGTGGTATGACACACCGGATAAACAATCCTGCGTGGCTTATCAGGGAATGGCATTAATTAGCGTGCTTAATATTGTGTCGCAAACGCATCTGGTTTCTATTGCGCCGCGTTGGTTGGCAGAAGAGTTCGCCGATTCTTTAGAACTGCAAATATTGCCTTTACCTTTAAAATTGAATAGCCGCACATGTTATCTTTCATGGCATGAGGCTGCGGGTCGCGATAAAGGACATCAATGGATGGAAGAGCTGTTGGTCTCCGTCTGCAAGCAGTAGCAGTTGGCAGAATAAATCGGGGGATACATCTGGTTTATTCTGCTTTTTTCTTTATGTCTGAAATTTTATGCTGAACTCTACTTTTTATATATACCCTGACCTGTAAAAAAATAGAGTAATTGCTGTAAGTCTCCCTTTTTAAGCGATTATTTATCATATCAATTGCTTATGATGGTTTAATTCTCCATTTATTCGATTCTTTCCTCCGTTTTATTCTAATTTACTCCAGTGCCACCCCTTCGGAGTCAATTGCCATGCGTCATCGTCAGCGGTTAATGTGTTGTTAAACCGTAATTCATTATAAGAGTGAGGCAAGCCATGGAGATGTTGTCTGGAGCCGAGATGGTCGTCCGATCGCTCATCGATCAGGGTGTGAAGCAGGTATTCGGTTATCCCGGGGGGGCCGTCCTCGATATTTATGATGCGCTACATACGGTCGGCGGTGTTGATCATGTGCTGGTCCGTCATGAACAGGCCGCGGTACATATGGCTGATGGCCTGGCGCGCGCCACGGGGGAAGTCGGCGTTGTTTTGGTCACTTCCGGACCGGGTGCAACCAATGCAATCACCGGGATTGCAACGGCATATATGGATTCCATTCCACTGGTGATCCTCTCCGGACAGGTTGCCACCTCCCTGATTGGCTACGATGCCTTTCAGGAGTGCGACATGGTGGGCATATCCCGCCCGGTGGTAAAACACAGCTTCCTGGTTAAACAAACGGAAGACATCCCGCAGGTGCTGAAAAAAGCCTTCTGGCTGGCGGCAAGCGGTCGTCCGGGACCGGTGGTAGTGGATTTGCCGAAAGATATTCTGAATCCGGCGAAAAAACTGCCTTACAGCTGGCCGGAGTCTGTAAGTATGCGTTCATATAATCCGACAACGACCGGACATAAAGGTCAGATAAAACGTGCTCTGCAAACGCTGGTAGCGGCGAAGAAACCGGTGGTCTATGTGGGCGGTGGCGCGGTGAATGCCGCCTGCCACCAACAGCTGGGGCAGATTGCCGAAGCACTGAATCTGCCGGTTGTTTCCTCGCTGATGGGGTTAGGCGCGTTTCCGGCCACGCATCGCCAGGCGCTGGGTATGTTGGGCATGCACGGTACTTACGAAGCCAATATGACCATGCATCATTCCGATGTGATCTTTGCCGTCGGCGTTCGCTTCGACGATCGAACGACCAATAACCTGGCCAAATATTGCCCGAATGCGACCGTACTGCATATCGACATCGATCCGACCTCCATTTCAAAAACCGTCACGGCGGATATTCCGATTGTGGGCGATGCTCGCCTGGTGCTGGATCAGATGCTTGAGTTGCTGGAGCAGGAAAAATCACAGCAGCCGCTGGATGATAACCGTGACTGGTGGCAACAGATTGAACAATGGCGCGCCCGTCAGTGCCTGAAATACGACACGCAAAGCGAAAGTATTAAACCACAGGCGGTAATAGAAACCATCTGGCGTCTGACGAAAGGGGAGGCATATGTGACCTCTGATGTTGGTCAGCATCAGATGTTTGCCGCACTTTACTATCCGTTCGATAAACCACGCCGCTGGATTAACTCAGGCGGCCTCGGCACCATGGGATTCGGTTTACCCGCGGCGTTGGGGGTGAAAATGGCGCTGCCCGATGAAACGGTGGTGTGCGTGACCGGAGATGGCAGCATTCAGATGAACATCCAGGAGCTGTCGACGGCGCTGCAATATGAACTGCCGGTGCTGGTGCTCAACCTTAACAACCGCTATCTCGGCATGGTCAAACAATGGCAGGACATGATCTACTCCGGGCGCCACTCCCAGTCTTACATGCAGTCGCTGCCCGATTTTGTACGCCTTGCCGAGGCTTATGGGCATATTGGTATCCAGATTAATCATCCAGATGAACTGGAGAGCAAGCTGGGCGAAGCGCTGGAACATGTGCGTAACCATCGTCTGGTGTTTGTCGATGTCACCGTCGATGGCAGTGAGCATGTCTACCCGATGCAGATTCGTGGGGGCGGGATGGATGAAATGTGGTTAAGCAAAACGGAGAGGACCTGATTATGCGCCGGATATTATCAGTATTGCTGGAAAACGAGTCGGGTGCATTGTCGCGTGTGATTGGCCTCTTCGCCCAGCGTGGATACAACATTGAAAGCCTGACCGTCGCGCCGACTGACGATCCGACCTTATCGCGGATGACGATTCAGACGGTTGGGGATGAGAAAGTCCTGGAGCAGATCGAAAAGCAGCTTCACAAGCTGGTGGATGTTCTGCGCGTCAGCGAACTGGGGCAGGGCGCGCACGTTGAACGAGAAATCATGCTGGTGAAAATCCAGGCCAGCGGTTATGGCCGGGAAGAGGTGAAACGTAACACGGAGATTTTCCGCGGGCAAATCATCGACGTTACGCCGTCGATCTACACCGTACAACTGGCGGGTACCAGCGATAAGCTGGATGCGTTTCTGGCAACCCTGCGTGAAGTCGCCAAAATTGTGGAGGTTGCCCGTTCCGGCGTGGTGGGACTTTCTCGCGGCGATAAAATTATGCGCTAACGTGCAGGGATAACGTAGGCCTGATGAGGCGCGCTAGCGTCGGCATCAGGCAATAATACCTTGCCGGATAGTGCTAATGCTTATCCGGCCTGGGCGAGAAGCATTGGCTATCGGTTGCTTTTTTTTGCGAAATCAGCAGTAACCAGAGACAAAAGCGGTTGCCGCAGTCATTATTCTGCGCTTAGATGTTAAGAAGTTTAACCCATGCCATCTAAAAGGTTATGGTTTGTACATTTTACGCAAGGGGCAATTGTGAAACTGGATGAAATCGCTCGGTTGGCCGGCGTTTCGCGAACGACTGCAAGCTACGTTATTAACGGCAAAGCAAAGCAATATCGCGTAAGCGACAAAACGGTCGAAAAAGTCATGGCGGTGGTGCGAGAGCATAATTACCACCCGAACGCCGTGGCGGCCGGGCTACGTGCTGGACGCACACGTTCTATTGGGCTTGTGATCCCGGATCTCGAGAACACGAGCTATACCCGGATCGCAAACTATCTGGAGCGCCAGGCGCGTCAGCGCGGGTATCAACTGTTGATTGCCTGCTCTGAAGATCAGCCGGATAACGAAATGCGTTGTATTGAGCATCTTTTACAACGCCAGGTTGATGCCATTATTGTGTCGACCTCCTTGCCGCCTGAACACCCGTTCTATCAGCGCTGGGCGAACAGTTCATTCCCGATTGTGGCGCTGGACCGCGCGCTGGATCGCGAACATTTCACCAGCGTGGTGGGCGCAGACCAGGATGATGCCCAAATGCTGGCGGAGGAGTTACGTAAATTCCCTGCTGAAACCGTGCTCTATCTGGGGGCGCTCCCTGAATTATCCGTCAGTTTCTTGCGCGAACAGGGTTTCCGTACCGCATGGAAAGACGATCCGCGTGAAGTACATTTCCTCTATGCCAACAGCTATGAACGTGAAGCGGCCGCGCAGTTGTTTGATAAATGGCTGGAAACGCATCCAATGCCTCAGGCGCTGTTTACCACGTCGTTTGCTCTGCTGCAGGGAGTGATGGATGTGACCCTGCGTCGCGACGGGCAGTTACCGTCTGATTTGGCGATTGCGACGTTTGGCGACCACGAACTGCTCGACTTCCTGCAGTGCCCGGTACTGGCGGTAGCGCAGCGTCATCGCGATGTTGCTGAGCGCGTGCTGGAGATTGTGCTGGCAAGCCTGGATGAGCCGCGAAAACCAAAACCAGGATTAACGCGTATACGGCGTAATCTGTACCGTCGCGGTATACTTAGCCGTAACTAAGAGCCTCAATTGATGATGTCGGCGGGATAAGCCTCTGACGTCATCAATTATTCCATTCTCAGAAATAACCGCATTATAATTAAGAATATTCTTTAGAATTATCTGAAATTGATTCTTAAATTATGCCGAATTAAAAATGCAACTCTCCATTTTGGGGTTATTGAGAAGTAACGACGCGTTACGGTTGTATTATTTTGTTACATGCTTGTAGGGATTTGCCGAATTAACAAACACTTTGCTGCTGCGTTGTGGCAATCTCACCTTCACCTCGCTCCTGTGCGGCGTACAGACTGATTAACTGGTACTGTTATCTCGCTGCATATTGTCCTAAAATGCCGCTCGCGTCGCAAACTGACACTTTATATTTTCTTTTGATGATATTCAGTTGTTTTAAACAATCATGAGTTGTTGGATTTTTTTCTTACAAATATTCATGACGTTAATTTGCTTCGTTTGCTGTACGGAATTTGTTCAACGCTGATATTAGCCGTAAACAATGTGTTTTTTGCTCCGCTAAGCGCCGTGACTTGCTTGACAAGGTTTTCCTCCGCTCCGTAAACTCCTTTAAGTGGGAATTTGTGGGATAAAGTGGTAATCGGGGGTGAGGCTGGCATGTTCCGGGGAGCAACGTTAGTTAATCTCGACAGTAAAGGGCGCTTATCCGTGCCTACCCGTTATCGGGATCAACTGCTCGAGAGCGCTACCGGTCAAATGGTTTGCACCATTGACATCCATCACCCGTGCCTGCTGCTGTACCCCCTGCCTGAATGGGAAATCATCGAACAGAAGTTATCGCGTCTGTCGAGCATGAATCCAGTTGAGCGTCGCGTACAGCGCCTGTTGTTGGGTCATGCCAGCGAATGTCAGATGGATAGCGCTGGTCGCTTATTGATAGCGCCCATTCTGCGGCAACACGCAGGGTTAACGAAAGAAGTGATGCTGGTTGGGCAGTTCAATAAGTTTGAGCTGTGGGATGAAACGACCTGGTATCAACAGGTCAAGGAAGATATCGACGCTGAGCAGTCTGTTACCGGCGCGCTGTCGGAACGATTGCAGGATTTGTCTCTATAAAATGATGGAAAATTATAAACATACAACGGTGTTGCTGGATGAAGCCGTAAACGGCCTGAATATTCGTCCAGACGGCATCTACATTGACGGGACATTTGGTCGCGGTGGTCACTCACGTCTGATCCTCTCCCAGCTTGGCGAAGAGGGACGTTTACTGGCCATCGATCGCGATCCGCAGGCTATTGCCGTTGCACAGACGATTACCGATCCCCGTTTTTCCATCGTCCATGGACCTTTTTCTGCGCTGGGTGACTATGTCGCCGAGCGCGGACTGACCGGTAAGATCGACGGGATTCTTCTCGATCTTGGGGTTTCTTCTCCGCAGCTTGACGACGCTGAGCGCGGATTCTCATTTATGCGTGACGGTCCGTTAGATATGCGAATGGACCCGACACGCGGTCAGTCAGCGGCCGAATGGCTGCAAACCGCCGATGAAGCAGACATTGCCTGGGTGATCAAAACCTTTGGCGAAGAGCGCTTCGGCAAACGCATTGCTCGCGCCATCGTGGAGCGCAACCGCATCGAACCAATGACCCGCACTAAAGAGCTGGCAGAGGTGATTGCGGCGGCAATGCCGGTGAAAGACAAATTCAAACATCCCGCGACCCGTACCTTCCAGGCGGTGCGCATTTGGGTGAACAGTGAACTGGAGGAGATAGAGCAGGCGCTAAAAAGCTCGCTCAGCGTGCTGGCACCAGGTGGTCGCCTTTCGATAATCAGTTTCCATTCGCTTGAAGATCGCATTGTGAAACGCTTTATGCGCGAACAAAGCCGTGGTCCTCAGGTTCCGGCTGGAATACCGATGACCGAAGCGCAGATCAAAAAACTGGGCGGCCGTGAGTTAAGAGCACTAGGCAAGATGATGCCGGGTGAAGAAGAGGTAGCTGAAAATCCTCGTGCCCGTAGTTCAGTTCTGCGTATTGCAGAGAGGACGAACGCATGATCAGCAGAGTGACAGAAGCCCTCAGCAAAGTTAAAGGATCGATAGGAAGCAACGAGCGCCATGCCTTGCCTGGCGTGATCGGTGACGATCTTTTGCGGTATGGGAAGCTGCCACTCTGCCTGTTCATTTGCATTATTTTGACGGCGGTTACCGTCGTGACAACAGCACACCATACGCGGTTACTGACCGCGCAGCGTGAGCAGCTGGTTCTGGAGCGAGATGCGCTGGATATCGAATGGCGTAACTTGATCCTTGAGGAGAACGCGCTCGGCGACCATAGCCGTGTTGAACGGATCGCAACGGAAAAGCTGCAAATGCAGCATGTTGATCCCTCACAAGAAAATATCGTAGTACAAAAATAAGGATAAACGCGACGCATGAAAGCAGCGGCAAAAACGCACAAACCAAAACGCCAGGAAGAACAAGCCAACTTTATCAGTTGGCGTTTTGCGTTACTGTGCGGCTGTATTTTGCTGGCACTGGGTTTTCTGCTCGGGCGCGTTGCCTGGCTGCAAATCATCGCGCCGGACATGTTGGTGCGTCAGGGCGACATGCGTTCTCTGCGCGTCCAGGAAGTGTCTACGTCACGCGGGATGATTACCGACCGCTCAGGTCGTCCGCTGGCGGTGAGCGTTCCGGTGAAGGCGATTTGGGCCGACCCGAAAGAGGTGCATGATGCAGGCGGCGTGAGCGTTGGTGAACGCTGGCGGGCGTTGTCGACTGCCCTGAACCTCCCGCTCGATCAACTGGCTTCCCGCATTAACGCCAACCCGAAAGGGCGCTTTATCTATCTGGCGCGTCAGGTAAACCCTGACATGGCTGACTACATCAAGAAACTGAAGCTGCCAGGTATTCATCTGCGCGAAGAATCCCGCCGCTACTATCCTTCCGGAGAAGTGACCGCTCACCTCATCGGCTTTACTAACGTCGACAGTCAGGGGATTGAAGGCGTTGAGAAGAGCTTCGACAAGTGGCTCACCGGGCAACCGGGCGAACGTATTGTACGTAAAGACCGTTATGGCCGCGTCATTGAGGATATTTCCTCTACCGACAGTCAGGCGGCGCATAACCTTGCGCTAAGCATTGATGAGCGTTTACAGGCGCTGGTTTACCGTGAACTGAATAACGCGGTGGCGTTTAACAAGGCGGAGTCAGGCAGTGCGGTACTGGTGGATGTGAACACCGGTGAAGTGCTGGCAATGGCCAACAGTCCGTCTTACAACCCGAATAATCTCACCGGTACGCCGAAAGATGCGATGCGTAACCGTACCATTACCGACGTGTTTGAGCCGGGTTCTACCGTCAAACCGATGGTGGTGATGACGGCGCTGCAGCGTGGCGTGGTACGTGAAAATACCGTACTTAACACCATCCCTTATCGAATTAATGGTCACGAAATCAAAGACGTGGCGCGTTATAGCGAATTGACCCTCACCGGGGTTTTGCAGAAGTCGAGTAACGTCGGTGTTTCCAAGCTGGCGTTAGCGATGCCGTCCTCAGCGTTAGTAGACACTTACTCACGTTTTGGGCTGGGAAAAGCGACCAATTTGGGGTTGGTCGGAGAACGCAGTGGCTTATATCCTCAAAAACAACGGTGGTCTGACATAGAGAGGGCCACCTTCTCTTTCGGCTACGGGCTAATGGTAACGCCGTTACAGTTAGCGCGAGTCTATGCAACGATCGGCAGCTATGGCGTATATCGTCCGCTGTCGATCACCAAAGTTGACCCTCCGGTTCCTGGCGAGCGTATCTTCCCGGAATCAACCGTGCGTACCGTGGTGCACATGATGGAAAGCGTGGCGCTGCCCGGCGGCGGCGGCGTGAAGGCGGCGATTAAAGGCTATCGTATCGCCATTAAAACCGGTACGGCGAAAAAAGTAGGCCCGGATGGCCGCTACATCAACAAATACATTGCTTATACCGCAGGCGTTGCGCCTGCGAGTCAGCCGCGCTTCGCGCTGGTTGTTGTTATCAACGATCCGCAGGCGGGTAAATACTACGGTGGCGCCGTTTCCGCGCCGGTCTTTGGTGCCATCATGGGCGGCGTACTGCGCACCATGAACATCGAGCCGGATGCGCTGACAACGGGCGATAAAAATGAATTTGTGAATAATCAAGGCGAGGCAACAGGTGGCAGATCGTAATTTGCGCGACCTTCTTGCTCCATGGGTGCCGGGTGCACCGGAGCGAGCACTGCGGGAGATGACGCTTGACAGCCGTGTGGCTGCATCGGGCGATCTCTTTGTCGCAGTATTGGGTCATCAGGCGGACGGGCGTCGGTATATCCCGCAGGCGATAGCGCAAGGTGTGGCTGCCATTATTGCAGAAGCAAAAGATGAAGCTACTGACGGTGAAATCCGTGAAATGCACGGCGTGCCGGTTATCTATCTCAGCCAGCTTAACGAACGTTTATCTGCACTGGCAGGCCGTTTTTACCACGAGCCTTCTGAAAAAATGCGTCTGGTCGGCGTGACCGGGACCAACGGTAAAACCACCACCACCCAATTGCTGGCGCAGTGGAGCCAACTGCTTGGCGAAACCAGCGCGGTAATGGGAACAGTAGGCAATGGCCTGCTGGGCAAAGTGATCCCGACGGAAAATACTACCGGCTCAGCCGTTGATGTCCAGCATGTGCTGGCGGGGCTGGTTGCGCAGGGCGCAACGGTTGGCGCGATGGAAGTGTCTTCACACGGTCTGGTTCAGCATCGCGTGGCGGCGCTGAAGTTTGCCGCATCAGTATTTACTAACTTAAGCCGTGATCATCTTGACTACCACGGCGATATGGAACATTACGAAGCCGCGAAATGGCTGCTGTATTCCACGCACCAATGCGGTCAGGCCATCGTCAACGCGGATGATGAAGTCGGTCGTCGCTGGCTGGCCAAACTCCCGGATGCGGTTGCCGTTTCGATGGAAGACCACATCAATCCGAACTGTCACGGTCGTTGGTTAAAAGCGGTTGACGTGAATTATCACGACAGCGGGGCAACGATTCGTTTTACCTCCTCATGGGGTGACGGCGAAATTGAAAGCCACCTGATGGGCGCGTTTAACGTCAGCAATCTGCTGTTGGCGCTGGCGACGCTGCTGGCGCTGGGATATCCGTTAGCTGATTTACTGAAAACGGCGACACAATTGCAGCCGGTTTGCGGGCGTATGGAAGTGTTCAGCGCGCCGGGTAAAACCACCGTTGTGGTTGATTATGCCCATACGCCAGATGCGCTGGAAAAAGCGCTGCAGGCGGCACGTCTGCACTGTGCTGGCAAACTGTGGTGCGTCTTTGGTTGCGGCGGCGATCGCGACAAAGGCAAACGCCCGTTGATGGGCGCGATTGCTGAAGAGTTTGCTGATGTTGTCGTGGTGACCGATGACAACCCACGTACTGAAGAGCCGCGCGCCATTATTAACGACATTCTGGCGGGGATGCTGGATGCCGGACAGGCGAAGGTAATGGAAGGTCGCGCAGAAGCGGTGACAAACGCCATTATGCAGGCGAAAGAAAATGACGTGGTGCTGGTGGCCGGTAAAGGTCATGAAGACTACCAGATCGTTGGTTCACAGCGCCTCGACTATTCTGACCGCGTCACGGCAGCGCGTCTGCTGGGGGTAATCGCATGATTAGCGTAACGCTCAGCCAACTGGCGGAGATCCTCCGTGGCGAATTAAAAGGGGCCGATCTGACCCTTGATGCGGTGACAACCGATACGCGTAAAGTGACGCCGGGCTGCCTGTTTGTGGCGCTGAAAGGCGAACGCTTTGACGCCCACGATTTTGCCGACAAAGCGCAAGAGAGCGGGGCGGGTGCGCTGCTGGTCAGCCGTCCGTTGGACACCGATCTGCCGCAGCTGATTGTTAAAGATACGCGTCTGGCGTTTGGTGAACTGGCCGCGTGGGTTCGCGCCCAGGTTCCGGCGCGCGTTGTTGCGCTGACCGGCTCTTCCGGGAAAACATCCGTCAAAGAGATGACGGCGTCCATTCTGAGTCAATGCGGCAACACCCTATATACCGCGGGCAACCTGAACAACGACATCGGCGTACCGATGACGCTGCTGCGCTTAAACAACGATTACGACTATGCCGTAATTGAACTCGGCGCCAATCATCAGGGTGAAATCGCCTGGACCGTTGGTCTGACACGTCCGGAAGCGGCGCTGGTGAACAACCTGGCCGCCGCGCATCTGGAAGGCTTCGGCTCTCTGGCCGGTGTTGCAAAGGCAAAAGGTGAGATTTTTACCGGCCTGTCAGCGAACGGTATCGCCATTATGAATGCCGACAACAACGACTGGCTGAACTGGCAAAGCATCATCGGCGATCGCAAAGTCTGGCGCTTCTCGCCGAATGCGGCTAACAGCGACTTTTCGGCGGATAACGTTCATGTGACCTCACACGGCACAGAGTTTTCGCTGCAAACGCCAACCGGAAGCATTGATGTTCTGCTGCCGCTGCCGGGTCGTCACAACATTGCTAACGCCCTTGCGGCGGCTGCGCTCTCTATGGCGGTAGGCGCGACGCCAGAGGCGATCAAAGCGGGCCTGAAGGATCTGCAAGCGGTGCCGGGGCGTCTGTTCCCGGTTCAACTGGCAGAAAATCAGCTGCTGCTGGACGACTCCTACAACGCTAACGTCGGCTCAATGACCGCAGCGGTACAGGTGCTGTCCGAAATGCCCGGCTACCGCGTGCTGGTGGTTGGCGATATGGCAGAGCTTGGCGCTGAAAGCGAAGCCTGCCACGTACAGGTAGGTGAGGCTGCAAAGGCTGCAGGTATCGACCGGGTGCTGAGTACAGGGAAACTGAGTCAGGCAATTAGCCACGCCAGCGGCGTTGGTGAGCATTTTGCGGATAAAACCGCGCTGACCGCGCATCTTAAGGCGCTGATTGCAGAACATCAGATCATGACGATTTTAGTGAAGGGTTCACGTAGTGCCGCCATGGAAGAGGTAGTACGCGCATTACAGGAGAATGGAACATGTTAGTTTGGCTGGCCGAACATTTGGTCAAATATTATTCCGGCTTTAACGTCTTTTCCTATCTGACGTTTCGCGCCATCGTCAGCCTGCTGACCGCGCTGTTCATCTCTTTGTGGATGGGCCCGCGCATGATCGCCCGCTTGCAAAAAATGTCCTTTGGACAGGTCGTACGTAACGACGGTCCGGAATCACACTTCAGTAAACGCGGTACGCCGACCATGGGCGGGATTATGATCCTCACCGCGATTGTTATCTCCGTACTGCTGTGGGCATACCCGTCGAATCCATACGTATGGTGTGTGCTGGTGGTATTGGTCGGTTACGGCATTATCGGTTTTGTCGATGACTACCGTAAAGTGGTACGCAAAGACACCAAAGGCCTGATCGCGCGCTGGAAATACTTCTGGATGTCGGTGATTGCGCTGGGCGTGGCTTTTGCGCTGTATCTGGCCGGTAAAGATACCCCCGCCACCGAGCTGGTGGTGCCATTCTTTAAAGACGTGATGCCGCAACTGGGACTGTTCTACGTCCTGCTGGCGTACTTTGTGATTGTGGGGACTGGTAACGCGGTTAACCTCACCGACGGCCTTGATGGTCTGGCGATTATGCCGACCGTGTTTGTGGCCGCGGGTTTTGCGCTGGTGGCCTGGGCGACCGGCAACATGAACTTCGCCAACTATCTGCACATTCCTTATTTACGTCATGCCGGCGAACTGGTGATCGTCTGTACGGCGATTGTCGGCGCGGGCTTAGGCTTCCTGTGGTTTAACACCTATCCGGCGCAGGTCTTTATGGGCGACGTCGGATCGCTGGCGCTGGGCGGCGCGCTGGGCATTATTGCCGTGCTGCTGCGTCAGGAGTTCCTGCTGGTGATCATGGGCGGCGTATTTGTCGTAGAAACCCTGTCGGTCATTCTGCAGGTTGGCTCCTTTAAGCTGCGCGGACAGCGCATCTTCCGTATGGCGCCGATTCACCATCACTATGAACTGAAAGGCTGGCCGGAACCGCGCGTAATTGTGCGCTTCTGGATTATTTCGCTGATGCTGGTGCTGATTGGCCTGGCAACGCTGAAGGTACGTTAATCATGGCTGATTACCAGGGTAAAAAAGTCGTCATTATCGGTCTGGGTTTGACCGGGCTGTCCTGCGTGGATTTCTTCCTGGCGCGTGGCGTGACGCCGCGCGTAATGGATACCCGCGCGACGCCACCTGGTCTGGACAAATTACCGGAAGCGGTTGAGCGTCATGTTGGCAGCCTGAATGATGACTGGCTGCTGGCCGCCGATCTCATCGTCGCCAGCCCTGGTATCGCCCTGGCGCATCCTTCGCTGAGCGCCGCCGCCGATGCGGGAATTGAAATTGTTGGCGACATTGAGCTGTTCTGTCGCGAAGCGCAGGCACCGATCGTCGCGATCACCGGTTCCAACGGGAAAAGCACTGTTACTACGTTGGTAGGCGAGATGGCGAAAGCGGCCGGTGTGAACGTGGGTGTTGGCGGTAATATCGGCCTGCCCGCGCTGATGCTGCTGGACGACGAACGTGAGCTGTATGTTCTGGAACTGTCGAGCTTCCAGCTGGAAACAACCTCCAGCTTACACGCCGTAGCCGCCACCATTTTGAACGTCACCGAAGATCATATGGACAGATATCCGTTTGGCTTGCAGCAGTACCGTGCGGCCAAACTGCGCGTCTATGAAAACGCGAAAGTCTGCGTGGTCAACGCTGATGATGCGCTGACCATGCCGATTCGCGGGGCGGATGAGCGTTGCGTGAGCTTTGGCGTCAACATGGGTGACTACCACCTGAACCGTCAGCAGGGCGAAACCTGGCTGCGGGTGAAGGGGGAAAAAGTCCTCAACGTGAAAGAGATGACGCTTTCCGGCCAGCATAACTATACCAATGCCCTGGCCGCGTTGGCGCTGGCGGATGCTGCGGGTCTGCCGCGGGCGTCGAGTCTGAAAGCGCTGACCACGTTTACCGGTCTGGCGCACCGTTTTCAGACCGTGCTTGAGCACAACGGCGTGCGCTGGATTAACGATTCTAAAGCCACCAACGTGGGCAGCACTGAGGCCGCGCTGAATGGCCTGCATGTTGATGGTACTTTGCACCTGCTGCTGGGCGGCGACGGGAAATCCGCTGACTTTATGCCGCTGCAACGTTACCTGACCGGCGACAACATTCGTCTGTACTGCTTTGGTCGTGATGGCGCGCAGCTTGCCGCTCTGCGACCTGACGTTACGGAACAAACTGAAACCATGGAGCAGGCAATGCGCCTGCTCGCACCGCGCGTGAAGCCGGGTGATATGGTGTTGCTGTCGCCCGCCTGCGCCAGCCTCGACCAGTTCAAGAACTTTGAGCAACGCGGTGACGTCTTTACCCGCCTGGCGAAGGAGTTGGGTTGATGCGCTTATCTCTCCCTCGTCTGAGAATGCCGCGCTTACCGGGACTGGGTGTCCTGGCGTGGGTCTTCGCGGCACTTAAAGGCTGGGTGATGGCTTCGCGTGATAAAGACGCGGACAGCCTGATCATGTATGACCGCATGCTGCTGTGGCTGACCTTTGGTCTGGCAGCGATCGGCTTTGTGATGGTGACATCGGCATCGATGCCCGTAGGGCAACGTCTGGCGGGCGATCCTTTCCTGTTTGCCAAGCGTGACGCGCTGTACATCTTCCTCGCGTTCTGTCTGGCGATGGTGACGCTGCGTCTGCCGATGGAGTTCTGGCAAAAATACAGTACGACGATGCTGATAGCCTCGATCATCATGCTGTTGATCGTGCTGGTGGTGGGTAGTTCCGTTAACGGTGCGTCGCGCTGGATTGCGCTGGGGCCGCTGCGTATTCAGCCTGCGGAATTTACCAAGTTGTCGCTGTTCTGTTATCTCGCCAACTACCTGGTGCGTAAAGTTGATGAAGTGCGTAACAACCTGCGCGGCTTCTTAAAACCAATGGGCGTGATCCTGGTGCTGGCTATTTTGCTGCTGGCACAGCCTGACCTGGGTACGGTGGTGGTGCTGTTTGTCACTACCCTGGCGATGCTGTTTCTCGCCGGTGCGAAACTGTGGCAGTTCATTGCCATCATCGGCATGGGGATTTCCGCGGTTGTGCTGCTGATCCTTGCTGAGCCGTATCGTATTCGCCGCGTAACCTCCTTCTGGAACCCATGGGAAGATCCGTTCGGCAGTGGCTACCAGCTGACGCAATCGCTGATGGCTTTTGGTCGCGGTGAGGTTTGGGGGCAAGGCTTAGGTAATTCCGTCCAAAAGCTCGAGTATTTACCGGAAGCGCACACCGACTTCATCTTCGCCATTATTGGGGAAGAGCTGGGTTATATCGGTGTGGTATTGGCACTTTTAATGGTATTCTTCGTCGCTTTTCGCGCGATGTCGATTGGCCGTAAGGCGCTGGAAATTGATCACCGTTTTTCAGGCTTTTTAGCCTGCTCCATTGGGATCTGGTTTAGCTTCCAGGCACTGGTAAACGTCGGCGCTGCAGCAGGTATGCTGCCAACCAAAGGTCTGACGTTGCCGCTGATCAGTTATGGTGGTTCCAGTTTGTTGATTATGTCGACGGCCATCATGTTTTTGTTACGTATTGATTATGAAACGCGTCTGGAAAAAGCCCAGGCGTTTACACGAGGTGCACGATGAGTGGTCAACCGAAGCGGTTAATGGTGATGGCAGGCGGTACCGGCGGGCATGTGTTCCCGGGGCTGGCGGTCGCGCACCATTTAATGGCCCAGGGCTGGCAGGTTCGTTGGCTGGGCACCGCCGATCGTATGGAAGCGGACTTGGTGCCGAAACACGGCATTGAAATTGACTTTATTCGCATCTCCGGATTGCGTGGCAAAGGCGTCAACGCGCTGCTAGCCGCGCCCGTGCGTATTTTTAACGCCTGGCGTCAGGCGCGCGCCATCATGAAGCAGTTTAAGCCTGATGTGGTGCTGGGAATGGGTGGATATGTGTCCGGCCCTGGCGGACTGGCTGCCTGGTCCTTAGGCATTCCGGTTGTACTGCATGAACAGAACGGCATTGCAGGGTTAACTAATAAATGGCTGGCGAAGATTGCAACGAAGGTGATGCAGGCCTTTCCCGGTGCTTTCCCAAATGCGGAAGTGGTGGGCAACCCTGTACGCACCGACGTGCTGGCGCTGCCGTTGCCCGAAACGCGTCTGGCCGGTCGTGAAGGTCCGGTTCGCGTGCTGGTGGTCGGTGGATCGCAGGGCGCACGTGTTTTGAACCAGACGATGCCGCAGGTTGCCGCAAAGCTTGGCGATGCGGTAACTATCTGGCATCAGAGCGGCAAAGGCGCGCAGCAGACCGTCGAGCAGGCGTATGCCGACGCGGGACAGCCGCAGCACAAGGTTACTGAGTTTATTGATGATATGGCAGCGGCCTATGCGTGGGCGGATGTCGTGGTTTGTCGCTCAGGGGCGCTGACGGTGAGCGAGATTGCCGCCGCAGGTTTACCCGCGCTGTTTGTGCCTTTCCAGCATAAAGACAGACAGCAGTACTGGAATGCGCTGCCGCTGGAAAAAGCGGGCGCCGCCAAAATTCTCGAGCAGCCGCAGTTTACTGTGGATGCCGTCGCCAGCACCCTTGCCGGGTGGTCGCGAGAAACCTTATTAACCATGGCAGAACGTGCGCGCGCCGCATCCATACCGGATGCCACTGAGCGCGTGGCAAATGAAGTGAGCCGGGCTGCCCGGGCGTAATTGTGGTGATGCCTTTTGCATCGCATGAACTAAGAAGTTAATGGCTAAAGAATGAATACACAACAACTGGCAAAACTGCGTTCCATCGTGCCCGAAATGCGTCGCGTTCGGCACATCCACTTTGTCGGCATCGGTGGTGCTGGTATGGGCGGTATTGCCGAAGTTTTGGCCAATGAAGGTTATCAGATCAGCGGTTCTGACTTAGCGCCGAATCCGGTGACGCAGCAGTTGACGAATCTGGGCGCCACGATTTTCTTCAACCATCGCCCTGAAAATGTGCGCGATGCGAGCGTAGTGGTGGTCTCCAGCGCCATTTCTGCGGATAACCCGGAAATTGTTGCGGCGCATGAAGCGCGCATTCCGGTGATCCGTCGTGCGGAAATGCTGGCGGAGTTAATGCGTTTTCGTCACGGCATCGCTATTGCCGGTACGCATGGTAAAACCACGACCACGGCGATGGTCTCCAGCATCTACGCGGAAGCGGGCCTGGATCCCACTTTTGTCAACGGCGGTCTGGTGAAGGCCGCAGGCGTTCACGCGCGCCTGGGACATAGCCGTTATTTGATTGCGGAAGCGGATGAAAGCGATGCGTCGTTCCTGCATTTGCAGCCGATGGTGGCGATTGTCACCAATATCGAAGCCGACCATATGGATACCTACCATGGCGACTTCGAAAATTTAAAGCAGACGTTTATTAATTTCCTGCATAACTTGCCGTTTTATGGTCGTGCGGTGATGTGCGTTGACGATCCGGTGATCCGCGAGCTGTTACCGCGAGTTGGTCGTCAAACCACAACCTATGGTTTTAGTGATGATGCCGATGTGCGCGTTGAAGATTACCAGCAGATTGGCCCACAAGGGCACTTCACGCTGGTGCGTCAGGGGATGGCCGATTTACGTGTGACGTTAAACGCGCCGGGCCGCCACAATGCGCTGAACGCCGCGGCTGCGGTGGCGGTTGCGACGGAAGAAGGTATTGAAGATGACGCTATTCTGCGTGCGCTGGAGAGCTTCCAGGGTACCGGACGTCGTTTCGACTTCCTCGGCGAATTCCCGCTTGAGCCAGTGAACGGTAAAACCGGGACCGCGATGCTGGTCGATGATTATGGTCACCACCCAACGGAAGTGGACGCCACGATTAAAGCTGCGCGTGCGGGCTGGCCCGACAAAAATCTGGTCATGCTGTTCCAACCGCACCGGTTTACGCGTACACGCGATCTGTATGACGACTTTGCCAACGTGCTGACCCAGGTCGATGCGCTGTTGATGCTGGACGTGTACGCCGCGGGCGAAGCCGCGATTCCGGGGGCCGACAGCCGCTCGCTGTGCCGTACGATTCGTGGTCGCGGTAAGATCGATCCGATTCTGGTATCCGATCCGGCCCTGGTGGCAGAAATGCTGGCACCAGTATTAACCGGCAACGATCTGATTTTGGTGCAGGGCGCTGGAAATATCGGCAAAATCGCGCGTTCCTTAGCTGAAATCAAACTGAAGCCGCAAAACCCGGAGGAAGAACAACATGGCTGATAAAATCGCGGTCCTGTTAGGGGGAACCTCCGCAGAACGTGAAGTTTCGCTGAATTCCGGCGCGGCCGTACTGGCAGGGTTACGCGAAGGTGGTGTTGATGCCCATCCGGTTGATCCTAAAGAGGTCGATGTCACTCTTCTGAAATCTATGGGTTTTCAGAAGGTGTTTATTGCGTTGCATGGTCGTGGCGGGGAAGATGGCACGTTGCAGGGCATGCTGGAGCAAATTGGCCTGCCATATACCGGCAGCGGCGTCATGGCTTCCGCAATTTCGATGGACAAACTGCGCAGCAAGCTGCTGTGGCAGGGCGCAGGTTTACCCGTCGCGCCATGGGTGGCATTGACCCGCGCTGAGTTCGAAAAAGGTCTTAGCGATGAGGCAGTTACAAAAATTTCTGCGTTAGGTTTGCCGCTGATTGTGAAGCCAAGCCGTGAAGGCTCCAGCGTAGGGATGTCAAAAGTTGAAGAAGAAAATGCTTTGCAGGGTGCATTAGCATTGGCTTTTCAGCATGATGAAGAAGTACTGATTGAAAAATGGCTCAGTGGCCCGGAATTTACAGTTGCGATACTCGGCGAAGAAATTTTACCGTCAATACGTATCCAACCCGCGGGAACCTTCTATGATTATGAGGCGAAGTATCTCTCTGATGAGACACAATATTTCTGCCCTGCAGGTCTGGAAGCCGAACAAGAGGCCCGTTTGCAGGAATTAGTCCTGAAAGCATGGACCGCATTGGGCTGTAAAGGTTGGGGTCGCATTGACGTCATGCTGGACAGCGATGGCCAGTTTTATCTGCTGGAAGCCAATACCTCTCCGGGTATGACCAGCCACAGCCTGGTGCCGATGGCGGCACGTCAGGCAGGCCTGAGCTTCTCGCAGTTGGTGGTAAGAATTCTGGAGTTGGCGGACTGATATGTCGCAGGCTGCGCTGAACACGCGAAACGGTGATGAAGAAGAAGTAAACTCCTCACGCCGCAATAATGGAACGCGTCTTGCAGGAATACTGTTCCTGCTGACAGTGCTGTGCACCGTGTTTGTCAGCGGCTGGGTAGTGTTGGGGTGGATGGAAGATGCGCAGCGTTTGCCATTGTCAAAACTGGTGTTAACCGGCGAACGGCATTACACGCGCAATGACGATATCCGTCAGTCCATCCTGGCGCTGGGTGCTCCGGGTACCTTTATGACTCAGGATGTGAACATCATCCAGAGCCAGATTGAACGTCTCCCCTGGATAAAACAGGCGAGCGTCAGAAAGCAATGGCCTGATGAATTGAAGATTCATCTGGTTGAATATGTGCCAATAGCGCGTTGGAATGACCAACACATGGTGGATGCAGAAGGAAATACGTTCAGCGTCCCAACCGGTCGGGCCAATAAGCAGGTATTACCTATGTTGTACGGACCGGAAGGCAGCGCAAGTGAAGTGTTGCAAGGGTTCCGTGATATGGGGCAGGTGCTGGCTAAGGATAGATTCACCCTGAAGGAAGCGGCGATGACCGCGCGTCGTTCCTGGCAGTTGACGCTGAATAACGATATTAAGCTCAATCTGGGCAGGGGCGATACGATAAAACGTTTGGCTCGCTTTGTGGAACTCTACCCGGTTTTACAGCAGCAGGCGCAAACCGATGGCAAACGGATTAGCTACGTTGATTTGCGTTATGACTCAGGAGCGGCAGTAGGCTGGGTTCCCTTGCCTCCTGAGGAATCTAATCAGCAACAGAATCAGGCACAGGCAGAACAACAATGATCAAGGCGACGGACAGAAAACTGGTAGTTGGACTGGAGATTGGCACCGCGAAGGTAGCCGCTTTAGTAGGGGAAGTTCTGCCCGACGGTATGGTCAATATCATTGGCGTGGGCAGTTGCCCATCGCGAGGTATGGATAAAGGCGGGGTGAATGACCTTGAGTCAGTGGTGAAGTGCGTACAACGCGCCATTGACCAGGCTGAACTGATGGCAGATTGCCAGATCTCCTCTGTGTATCTGGCGCTTTCCGGTAAGCATATTAGCTGTCAGAATGAAATTGGTATGGTGCCCATTTCCGAAGAGGAAGTGACGCAGGAAGATGTGGAGAACGTGGTACATACGGCAAAATCCGTACGCGTTCGCGATGAACATCGTGTTCTGCACGTTATTCCGCAGGAATACGCCATCGATTACCAGGAAGGTATCAAAAATCCGGTCGGTCTTTCCGGCGTGCGTATGCAGGCAAAAGTCCATCTTATTACCTGCCACAACGACATGGCGAAGAATATTGTCAAAGCCGTTGAACGTTGTGGCCTGAAAGTTGACCAACTGATTTTTGCCGGGTTGGCAGCCAGTTATTCCGTGTTGACGGAAGATGAACGTGAACTGGGTGTCTGCGTGGTGGATATTGGTGGTGGTACAATGGACATCGCCGTTTATACTGGCGGGGCGTTGCGCCACACTAAAGTGATCCCTTATGCAGGGAATGTCGTGACCAGCGATATCGCGTATGCCTTCGGTACGCCGCCGAGCGATGCAGAAGCTATCAAAGTGCGCCATGGTTGCGCACTGGGTTCCATCGTCGGTAAAGACGAGAGCGTTGAAGTGCCAAGCGTGGGGGGGCGTCCACCGCGTAGCCTGCAACGTCAGACCCTGGCAGAGGTCATTGAGCCGCGTTATACCGAGCTGCTCAACCTGGTCAACGAAGAAATTTTGCAATTACAGGAACAGCTTCGCCAGCAGGGTGTGAAACATCATCTGGCGGCGGGGATTGTGTTAACCGGCGGTGCTGCGCAAATTGAAGGTCTTGCGGCCTGCGCACAGCGCGTGTTCCATACGCAAGTACGTATTGGCGCACCGCTGAATATTACCGGTCTGACGGATTATGCTCAGGAGCCGTATTATTCCACGGCGGTGGGGCTGCTTCACTACGGGAAAGAATCCCATTTGAGTGGTGAAGCTGAAGTTGAAAAACGCGTAACGGCATCAGTTGGCTCGTGGATCAAACGACTCAATAGCTGGCTGCGAAAAGAGTTTTAATTTTTAAAGAGACCAACGCACATTCACGGTCTCAGGCGACAGGCACAACGGAGAGAGAAACTATGTTTGAACCTATGGAACTTACCAATGACGCGGTGATTAAAGTCATCGGCGTCGGCGGCGGCGGCGGTAATGCCGTTGAACACATGGTGCGTGAGCGCATCGAAGGTGTTGAATTCTTCGCTGTGAATACCGACGCTCAGGCGTTGCGTAAAACGGCGGTTGGACAGACCATTCAGATTGGTAGCGGCATCACCAAAGGTCTGGGCGCGGGTGCAAACCCGGAAGTCGGTCGTAATGCGGCAGACGAAGATCGTGAAGCTCTGCGTGCAGCGCTTGACGGCGCAGACATGGTGTTCATCGCAGCTGGCATGGGCGGCGGTACCGGTACCGGTGCAGCGCCAGTGGTGGCTGAAGTAGCAAAAGATTTAGGTATCCTGACCGTTGCCGTCGTGACTAAGCCTTTCAACTTTGAAGGCAAGAAGCGTATGGCATTCGCAGAGCAGGGTATCACCGAGCTGTCCAAACATGTGGACTCTCTGATCACTATCCCGAACGACAAGCTGCTGAAAGTGCTGGGTCGCGGTATCTCCCTGCTGGATGCGTTTGGCGCAGCGAACGACGTGCTGAAAGGCGCGGTTCAGGGTATCGCTGAACTGATTACTCGTCCGGGTCTGATGAACGTCGACTTTGCAGACGTGCGCACCGTGATGTCCGAAATGGGCTACGCGATGATGGGCTCCGGCGTGGCAAGCGGTGAAGACCGTGCAGAAGAAGCGGCTGAAATGGCTATCTCTTCTCCGCTGCTGGAAGACATCGATCTGTCCGGCGCGCGTGGTGTGCTGGTCAACATTACTGCGGGCTTCGACCTGCGTCTGGATGAGTTTGAAACCGTGGGTAACACGATCCGTGCATTTGCATCGGATAACGCGACTGTGGTTATCGGTACCTCTCTGGATCCGGATATGAACGACGAACTGCGCGTGACCGTTGTGGCGACTGGAATTGGTATGGACAAGCGTCCTGAAATCACTCTGGTGACCAACAAGCAGGTACAGCAGCCGGTAATGGATCGTTACCAGCAGCACGGTATGGCGCCGTTGACGCAAGAGCAGAAACCGGTAGCGAAAGTGGTTAACGACAATACGCCGCAAACCACGAAAGAGCCGGATTATCTGGATATCCCAGCATTCCTGCGTAAGCAAGCTGATTAAGAATTAGCTGGAATTTGGGAATTGTGGCTCTTTGTGCTAAACTGGCCCACCGAATGTATAGTACACTTCGGTTGGATAGGTAATTTGGCGAGATTATACGATGATCAAACAAAGGACTCTTAAACGTATCGTTCAGGCGACTGGCGTCGGTTTACATACCGGCAAAAAAGTCACCCTGACATTACGCCCTGCGCCGGCCAACACCGGGGTCATCTATCGTCGCACCGACTTGAATCCTCCGGTAGATTTCCCGGCCGATGCCAAATCTGTGCGTGATACCATGCTCTGTACGTGTCTGGTCAATGAGCATGATGTGCGGATTTCAACCGTAGAGCACCTTAATGCTGCTCTGGCGGGCTTAGGTATCGATAACATCGTTATTGAAGTTAACGCCCCGGAAATCCCGATTATGGATGGCAGTGCCGCTCCGTTCGTTTATCTGCTGCTTGATGCAGGTATTGAAGAACTGAGCAGCGCCAAAAAATTTGTTCGCATCAAAGAGACCGTTCGTGTCGAAGATGGCGATAAGTGGGCTGAGTTTAAGCCATACAATGGTTTTACGTTGGATTTCACCATCGACTTTAACCATCCGGCAATCGACTCCAGCACGCAGCGCTACGCGATGAACTTCTCTGCGGATGCGTTCATGCGCCAGATCAGCCGCGCGCGTACTTTCGGCTTCATGCGTGATATCGAATATCTGCAGTCCCGCGGCCTGTGCCTGGGCGGCAGCTTCGATTGTGCCATCGTTGTTGACGATTATCGCGTATTGAACGAAGACGGCCTGCGTTTTGAAGACGAATTCGTTCGTCACAAAATGCTCGACGCGATTGGTGACTTGTTCATGTGTGGTCATAACATTATTGGTGCATTCACCGCGTATAAATCCGGTCATGCATTGAATAACAAACTGTTGCAGGCGGTCCTGGCAAAACAGGAAGCCTGGGAATATGTGACCTTCCAGGACGATGCAGAACTGCCACTGGCGTTCAAAGCACCTTCGACCGTACTGGCATAATAACTATACACAAAATCATTCAAGTTGCATCAAGGCGGCAACTGAACGAATCCGCAGGAGCGTACACTAGTACGTGACTGGGGTGAGAGAAAGCAGCCAACAAAGGGGCAGCTTGAAAGATGAAGTGTATACCTGTCGCATAAATTCGACTGGTTAATCTGGCACTCTCTCCGGCCAGGTGAGCCAGTCGTTTTTTTATCTTCCGATTGCAAACCACCTTCTCTGAAGCGACTTTTCCCACAGGTAGATTAAAATACCGTTCGATCGCTGCTTTCTTAAGCATATTTACCCGCGACTTGCGTCATTACTGCTGTGGTGCGAACGCATTAATGGTAATATTTGTGCGCAAAAATGGTTTTGCATTTGTAACCCCAAACGCAGGGTATATCAGGTGGCAATAACGTGAGTGGAATACTGACGCGCTGGCGACAGTTAGGCAGACGGTACTTCTGGCCGCATCTCCTGTTGGGGATGGTCGCGGCTAGTTTTGGCCTGCCCGCGCTCGGTAATGCTGCTGAACCTAATACCCCTGCGAAGGCGACCGCCAGCAATCACGATCAAGGCGCTAAAGTTAACTTTAACCAGCTTGCTTTGCTGGAAGCGACCAATCGCCGCCCGAATTTTACCGTCGACTACTGGCATCAGCATGCTATTCGTACGGTTATTCGCCATCTTTCTTTTGCTATGGCCCCTCAGGCGCTACCCGTTGCCGAAGAGCCGTTGCCAATCCAGGCGCACCATCTTGCGTTACTGAATACGCTCAGCGCGATGCTGACGCAAGAAGGCAGACCGCCCGCGACCGTGAGTCGCGTGACGTACGCCCATTTTACCTCTCAGGCCGCGTTTAGCGTTCCGGTCTGGATCAGTCAGCTGCAGGGAATCCGCGCTGGCCCTCAACGTCTCAGCTAAAAAAGAACCTTCCAACTTATAATTTTTGACTCCGCAATGCGGGGCGTTTGAGATTTTATTATGCTAATCAAATTATTAACAAAAGTATTCGGTAGCCGTAACGAGCGTACGCTGCGTCGTATGCGCAAAGTGGTCAATGTCATCAACGCAATGGAACCGGAGATGGAAAAACTCTCCGATGATGAGCTGAAAGCGAAGACCGCTGAATTCCGCGCCCGTCTGGAAAAAGGCGCCAGCGTTGAGAGCCTGATCCCGGAAGCATTTGCGGTGGTACGCGAAGCGAGTAAGCGTGTGTTCGGCATGCGCCACTTCGACGTTCAGCTGCTGGGCGGTATGGTCCTGAACGATCGCTGCATCGCGGAAATGCGTACAGGTGAAGGTAAAACCCTGACCGCCACGCTGCCTGCCTACCTGAACGCATTAAGCGGGAAGGGCGTACACGTGGTTACCGTGAACGACTACCTGGCTCAGCGTGACGCCGAAAATAACCGCCCGCTGTTTGAATTCCTCGGCATGACCGTGGGTATCAACATGTCTGGCCTGCCTGCGCCAGCCAAGCGTGAAGCCTACAATGCCGATATTACTTACGGTACCAACAACGAATACGGCTTTGACTACCTGCGCGACAACATGGCGTTTAGCCCGGAAGAGCGCGTTCAGCGAAAACTGCACTATGCGCTGGTCGATGAAGTCGACTCCATCCTGATCGATGAAGCGCGTACGCCGCTGATCATTTCCGGTCCGGCTGAAGACAGCTCGGAAATGTATAAAAAAGTGAACAAAATCATCCCGCACCTGATTCGTCAGGAGAAGGAAGATTCCGACACGTTCCAGGGTGAGGGCCACTTCTCCGTTGATGAGAAAGCGCGCCAGGTTAACCTGACTGAACGTGGTTTGGTGCTGATTGAAGAACTGTTGGTTAACGAAGGCATTATGGATGAAGGCGAGTCGCTGTACTCTCCGGGCAACATTATGCTGATGCACCACGTGACTGCCGCGCTGCGCGCACACGTACTGTTTACCCGCGACGTTGACTACATCGTGAAAGACGGTGAAGTGATCATCGTCGACGAACACACCGGTCGTACCATGCAGGGCCGTCGCTGGTCCGATGGTCTGCACCAGGCCGTTGAAGCCAAAGAAGGCGTAGATATCCAGAACGAGAACCAGACGCTGGCATCTATTACCTTCCAGAACTACTTCCGTTTGTACGAAAAACTGGCCGGTATGACTGGTACAGCAGACACTGAAGCCTTTGAATTCAGTTCCATCTACAAACTGGATACCGTGGTTGTGCCGACCAACCGTCCGATGATCCGTAAGGATTTACCGGATCTGGTGTACATGACCGAAGCGGAAAAAATTCAGGCGATCATTGAAGATATTAAAGAACGTACCGCAAATGGCCAGCCGGTGCTGGTGGGTACTATCTCCATTGAAAAATCGGAAGTGGTCTCTAACGAATTAACTAAAGCCGGTATCAAGCACAACGTCCTGAACGCTAAGTTCCACGCCAGCGAAGCGGATATCGTTGCTCAGGCGGGTTATCCGTCAGCCGTGACTATCGCGACGAACATGGCGGGTCGTGGTACCGATATCGTACTGGGCGGTAGCTGGCAGGCGGAAGTTGCCGAGCTGGAAAACCCGACTCCGGAACAAATTGCGCAGATCAAAGCAGAGTGGCAGGTTCGCCATGATGCGGTGTTAGCCGCCGGTGGTTTACATATTATCGGTACTGAGCGCCACGAATCTCGTCGTATCGATAACCAGCTGCGTGGCCGTTCGGGTCGTCAGGGTGATGCGGGTTCTTCGCGTTTCTATCTGTCGATGGAAGATGCGCTGATGCGTATTTTTGCCTCTGACCGCGTGTCCGGCATGATGCGTAAACTGGGCATGAAGCCAGGTGAAGCGATTGAACACCCGTGGGTAACTAAAGCGATTGCTAACGCGCAACGTAAAGTGGAAAGCCGTAACTTCGACATTCGTAAGCAACTTCTGGAATATGATGACGTTGCCAACGACCAACGTCGCGCAATCTACACCCAGCGTAACGAACTGCTGGACGTAACTGACGTTAGCGAGACCATCAACAGCATCCGTGAAGATGTCTTCAAAGCGACGATTGATGCCTATATTCCGCCGCAGTCTCTGGAAGAAATGTGGGATATCCCGGGTCTGCAGGAACGTCTGAAAAACGACTTCGATCTGGACATGCCGATTTCAGAATGGCTGGATAAAGAGCCTGAGCTGCATGAAGAAACGCTGCGTGAACGTATTCTGGCAAACGCTATCGAAGTTTATCAGCGTAAGGAAGAAGTTGTGGGCGCGGAGATGATGCGTCACTTCGAAAAAGGCGTGATGCTGCAAACTCTCGACTCTCTGTGGAAAGAGCACCTTGCGGCGATGGACTACCTGCGTCAGGGTATTCACCTGCGTGGTTACGCACAAAAAGATCCGAAGCAGGAATACAAGCGTGAATCCTTCTCTATGTTTGCATCAATGCTGGAATCACTGAAGTACGAAGTGATCAGCACCCTGAGCAAAGTTCAGGTACGTATGCCTGAAGAAGTAGAAGCGATGGAGCAGCAGCGTCGTGAAGAAGCTGAACGTTTAGCGCAGATGCAGCAGTTGAGCCATAAAGGTGACGATTCTGCCGCGGCAGAAGAGCTGGCAGCACAAACCGGCGATCGTAAAGTGGGTCGTAACGATCCGTGTCCTTGCGGTTCTGGCAAAAAGTACAAACAGTGCCATGGCCGTCTGAGCTAATAAAATAACTTACTGAAAAGGCGCAGAATTCTGCGCCTTTTTTATGGACGATGAAGATGAAAATATTGCAGATCGCCGTCGGGATTATTCGTAATCAGCACCATGAAATTTTCATAACTCAGCGTGCGGCTGATGCCCACATGGCAAATAAGCTGGAGTTTCCCGGCGGAAAAATTGAAGCGGGTGAAACGCCAGAGCAGGCGCTGATTCGCGAGTTACAGGAAGAAGTGGGCATTACGCCGACCCATAGCTCGCTGTTCGAAAAGCTGGAGTATCAGTTTCCGGACCGGCATATCACTCTGTGGTTCTGGCTGGTTGAAAGCTGGGAAGGCGAACCATGGGGAAAAGAGGGGCAACCAGCGCAGTGGATTGCGCAAGCTGCTCTAAATGCGGAAGATTTTCCGCCGGCGAATGCGCCGGTCATTGAAAAGCTGATTGCTGGCTAATGGTGTTCGTAGGCCGGATAAGGCAACGCCGCATCCGGTAAATTATTAACGGGGCGCAATGCTTGCCCGGCCAACCGTTTTAGCGCAATTACTTCTGCTCTTCACTCCAGTCATCGCTTTCCGACAGATCGCCAGAGCTTGGGATGCGTTTCTCTTCCGCGGCCCACTCACCCAGATCGATTAACTGGCAGCGTTTGCTGCAGAATGGGCGAAACGGACTGACTTCAGCCCATATCACGGGTTTGCCACAGGTTGGGCAGTTGACGATAGTTTGTTCAGACATGTTGACTCCTTAACAGCACGCCAGCTCAAAATCGAGACGCTCAGGCACCTGGCCATTTTCGCTATCCAGCGGCATAAAGCGAATGGCAAAACGGCTCTTATGACCAGAAATTTGCGGATAAAGCTGCGAATCAAGCGGCAGCTGCAAGCGCAGCAGATCGGCATCTTCGCCGTTGTCCTGGTAAAAACCATTCAGGCTGGTTTGCTTACGGAACGGCGCAGAGTTGCGAATCAAATCCAGCACCAGTGCTAGCGCCTGATTGAGCGGATTCAGGCTGGCAAGCCAGGCTTCAACCTGCGCGTCGCGTTGCGGCTGTGGTAAATGCAACCAAATATGCAGGGTTGGCAAATCGAAACTACAGCACCCGCCAGGAATGCTTAAACGCTGACGCACGAGGCCAATCAGACGATCTTCGCGTAGTGTCTGTCCAATACGCGGGGCCGAAATCAGAACGCTGCCCGCGCTTTTTAACTGCTGGCGCAATGCGTCGATCCTGCTTTGATCGACGCCGGGAACTTCAACCCAGGCCTGGAGTTTTCGCTGTTGTCGCTCTAACTCTTTGAGGAGTTCGGTGCGGACTTCACCGCGTTCAAAGACATCCAGTAAATCTCCGATATTACGGAAAAAATGCAGTGCGCCTGCATGGTCTGTAATAGGTAAATTAACGGAGAGCTGTTGGATTAAAAACTCAATGCGCAGCCATGTACGCATCTTCTCATTGAGAGGGTGTTCAAAAAGGACCTGGGTGTGCATTACGGTTTTTCCTGTGAGACAAACTGCAACGCGCATTGCAAATAGAGCGCGTGCAGGCGGGCGACATCCGAGGCGATGGCTTCCGGTGCGCCATTATTATCAATAACATCGTCTGCCACGGCCAGACGCGCTTCACGCGTTGCCTGGGCAGCAAGAATTTGTTCAACATGCTCACGCGTGACGTCATCGCGCTGCATCGTGCGTCTGAGCTGTGTCTCGGGGGTAACATCCACCACGAGTACACGGTTGGCTTTTTTATACAGCGAATTTTCTACCAGCAACGGTACAACCCACAACAGATAAGGGGAGGTCGCTTGCTGAAACTGGCGCTGCGTTTCCTGCTGAATAAGCGGATGAAGCAGGGCATTTAGCCAGCTTTTCTCCTCAGGATTGGAAAAAATACGTTCGCGTAAAATGCGCCGCTGCAACGATCCGTCCGCGGCTATAACCTCGGAACCAAAATGTTCTTCGATCGCCTTAAGGGCAGGTGTACCGGGTTCAACCACCTGGCGCGCAATAATATCTGCATCAATGACGTTTATTCCGAGGTCAGCGAACGCATTTGCAACGGTACTTTTACCACTGCCAATGCCGCCGGTTAAGGCTACCGTATACCTCATAGATGCAGATCCTGGAGTGTGAGTTTGATTATCAAACAGTTAAAAGTTAAGCGTGCGAAGGCGAGGCTGTTGCAGGATTAACCTACTATTCGCCAGGTAAATTTATGGGATTGTAGCGTAAAAAAAGAGAATTTCGCAGTCTTGCGCGGCATTGATTAGTGCGTATGATAGCGTCACTGGAGTTGTGAGTTTCGATTTTTCGCCATTAACCCCAGGAATCCGCACATGCGTATCGAAGAAGATCTGAAGTTAGGTTTCAAAGACGTTCTTATCCGCCCTAAGCGTTCTACTCTCAAAAGCCGTTCCGATGTTGAGTTGGAGCGTCAATTTACCTTTAAGCATTCAGGTCAGACCTGGTCCGGCGTCCCCATTATTGCGGCGAACATGGACACTGTCGGGACGTTTGCCATGGCAACGGCACTGGCATCCTTCGACATCCTGACCGCTGTGCACAAACACTATTCTGTTGAAGACTGGGCTGCCTTTATCGCGCAGAGTTCTGCCGATGTGCTCAAACACGTGATGGTTTCAACCGGTACCTCTGACGCAGATTTCGAAAAAACCAAACAGATTCTGGCGCTTAACCCAGCGCTGAACTTTATCTGCATTGACGTGGCAAATGGCTACTCAGAGCATTTTGTTCAGTTTGTGTCGAAAGCGCGTGAAGCATGGCCGACAAAAACAATTTGTGCGGGCAATGTGGTCACCGGTGAAATGTGTGAAGAGCTGGTACTTTCCGGCGCGGACATTGTTAAAGTCGGCATCGGCCCGGGTTCTGTATGTACCACGCGTGTAAAAACCGGCGTTGGCTATCCACAGCTTTCGGCGGTTATTGAATGTGCCGATGCAGCCCACGGTCTGGGCGGCATGATTGTCAGCGACGGCGGCTGCACAATGCCGGGTGACGTGGCAAAAGCGTTTGGCGGCGGCGCGGACTTCGTGATGCTCGGCGGCATGCTGGCCGGTCATGAAGAAAGCGGCGGCAAAATTGTCGAAGAGAACGGTGAGAAATTCATGCTGTTCTACGGAATGAGCTCTGAATCAGCCATGACGCGTCACGTTGGTGGTGTTGCGCAATACCGTGCAGCGGAAGGTAAAACCGTTAAGCTGCCTCTGCGTGGCCCGGTTGATAATACCGCGCGTGATATCCTCGGCGGCCTGCGTTCTGCCTGTACCTATGTTGGTGCTTCTCGTCTGAAAGAACTGACCAAACGTACAACGTTTATTCGCGTACAGGAACAAGAAAACCGCGTTTTCAATAGCCTGTAAAAACAGGTCGTTCTGTGAAATGCCTGATGGCGTTACGCCGCCATCAGGCATTTGAATCTATCCCACCCCGCTCATCGCATCTCCCAAATGGAAAATCGGTAAATACATCGCGACGACCAGCGTACCGATGATAAGCCCCGTAATGACCAGCAACGCAGGCTCAAGCAGCGCGGCCAGATTCTCCGCCTGAGACAACGTTTTCTCGCCGTGGTGATGTGCGAGATTGCGCAGCATGGCATCCAGTGAGCCGGAAGCTTCACCTGTTCTGACCAGTTGTATACACAATGGGCTGAATTCACCGCAATTTTTAAGCGCTAACCAGACCGGTTTTCCGGCGCTGATGTCGTGGTGTGCCCGCGCTAAGCGCTGTGACCAGAAAGGGTTGTCCAGCGTTTCAGTCACGCTCTCAAGACCCTGCAAAAAGGGAATTCCTGCATTTTGCGTTAACGCCAGCACGGTGAAGATCTGCGTGAGTTTTTGGCCTCTCACCATCGGCCCTATAATCGGCAGACCGAGCAGTAATGTCTGGCGCAGAATAAGCCAGTACGGTTTCTGCTTTATCAAATAATATACAGCAACCGCGATCAGGCTGAATGCTCCGATCAGCCCTCCCCATTGGCCGCTAAAGTGCGCGATGGCAATAATCCACTGAGTGAGTGCTGGTAGCGGAGTGTTAAACGTCCGGTAAATGGCGGCAAACTCAGGGAGTACAAATTGCAGCATCGCAAACACGACCATTACCGCCATCGTGATAATGATGATCGGATAGCGCAGGGCTTTTTTTACTTTATCGGCAAGTTGCTGTTGATTCTTCTGCTGACGGGCGAGTTCAAAACAGCAGTCGTCCAGCTTCCCCGTAAGCTCTCCGGTGCGGATCATTGCCTGATAAAGAGGCGGAAAAACGTGTTGCCATTGCGACAGAGAGGTGGAGAGAGAAATGCCCTGCTCCATATCGTGAGCCAGCGTGCGCAGTAGCGCCTGCCACTGACGGCTGGGATGCTGTTCAGCCAGCAGGGTTAGGCCTGCCGAGAGCGTTAACCCGGCTTTTAGTAATGTTGCCAGTTGGTGTATGGTTTCGGCGCTTCGTTCACGGCTCCAGTGTGAGGCTTTGACGCGCATACGGTTTATACGTAGCGGTGTAATACGCTGTTGCTCGAGAGCAAGCATTAATGAGGGGCGGGTATCGGCCCACAATACACCTTCCAGCGGTTGACCTTCGTTGTTAATGCCTTGCCAGCGCCAAAGCTGTTTAGCTGACATGAGGCATGCCCAGTACGCGTATCAGCTCTTCAAATGTCGTTAGCCCTTGTTCGACTGCCTGGCAACCAGTTTCGAAAAGCGTACTCATCCCCAATTGCTTTGCATCTGACTCCACTTCTTCTGCGGACGTACCGTTGGCGATGCTCTGGCGCAATGCCGGCGTAACGGGGAGTACTTCAAACAATGCCGTACGACCATAAAATCCTTGATAGCAATGTTCACAGCCAGTGGCCTGCCAATGTGGCAGTGGCGCAGGCCATATCGCTTCCGGGAGCGCGATCGGCGTTTCCAGTCGTTGTCGGCAATGGGGACACAATTTTCTCACCAACCGCTGCGCAATGACGAGCGTCAGCGCGGAGGCGATCATCCAGCGTGCGACCCCCATTTGCTGCAGGCGTATCAGCGTTTCAGTGGTGGAGTTAGTGTGCAGTGTTGATAGAACCAAATGACCGGTTTGTGCGGCTTTTAGGGCTATTTCAGCCGTTTCGCCATCGCGGATTTCACCCACCATGATAATGTCGGGATCCTGGCGCAGCAGCGCGCGTAATACGCCCTGAAAAGTGAGACCGGCGCGAGGATGAATTTGCGTCTGGTTAAGACCTGCGATCGGGATTTCTACCGGATCTTCTACGCTACAAAGATTCACATCCGGGGTGTTTCGGGTTTGCAGCGCACTGTACAGCGTGACTGTTTTACCGCTCCCGGTCGGTCCGGTGACCAGAATCAACCCCTGAGGCTGCTGTAACGCGTGCGAAAATGCGCCCAGTTGCGCGTCCTGCATTCCTAGCGCGGCGATCTCCAGCGTTTGATCGACCTGATGCAGTAGCCGCAGCACTACTTTTTCGCCATAGCGACAGGGCAGGGTGGCGATGCGAAACGAGACCGGCTCTCCAGAAATCTCAACGGTAAATTGTCCGTCTTGCGCAAGTCTGTGCTCGGCAATATCCAGACTGCCTAAAACTTTTAGTCTTGCAGTGATGGCGGTGCCCATCTCAGTTGTGACTTCCGGTAAAGCATGCAGTACGCCATCTACACGTAATCTGATTCGGTAGTGATTTTCCGCTGGCTCAATATGAATATCAGAAGCCCGTTGCACCAGAGCAGAATGAAACGTCTGATTCAGCAAGTCTGCTGCGCTGGCGCTGCTTTTGGTGACTACAGCCGGGAGCATGTTCCGCGGCGTATGCGTGTGGCCTTCCATTTGCTGACGCGTCCAGCAGACAATGTCTATACATCGGGTGGTGGCAAAATGCAGCGCGTCCAGAAGTTCGTGGGACGGGGCATCCACGACGGCGATGTGCACCACTTCATTGTCTGCATCCAGTAATATTCCCTGATAACGTTGGCACAGTGCCGTAAGTTGGGTGGTATTCATCTCTTTTCCTTAATTGGTGTCGAAACGGAAAACGTCTTCACAGGCTTGTTGCAGTGCGCTGTCATTCTGGATGACGCAGTTACGACTCCAGCCAGTAATGCCGTTGGCATTGTCCCAACCTGGCGTCATGGTGATGGTTAGTCCGTTCAGACTTTCTTGTCCGCTGAGGCTGACCACCCCTTTTTCAACGCTCATGGCGGAGACATAACGGGTAGTGGCTGGAGAAGGGATGCCATTCGTTCCGGCATCGCAGGTTGCTGTTCCTCCATGCTCAAGCGCACAAAGCTCAACCGCCGTGCGATAGGGAACAAAGGTTTGCAGCATGTCTGTCAGCGCAGCTTTGCGCAGATAGTTTTGATAGGCCGGAATGCCGATGGCGCTAAGGATGGCAATAATGCCAATGACCACCATGAGTTCGATAAGCGTGAAGCCGCGTTGCTTGTCCATCGTTCGCTCCTTGAGTTAGCTGGCGCTACTTTGGCAAACGGTCGGGGTCACGGCGAGAGGCAAAAAACAGAATGGGAAGGCGGGTTCCGAGGATCTTTACGAGATTACAGAATCAAACAACGTATTTGCGAAGAGGCTCGAAGAAACTGCCGAATAGCGGCGAAAACGCCTTCTCCGGCATGCAGAATGGCCCGATAAGCGAAATCACTACCGGGCTAAACCATCAGTATTTAGCGAAAACGCATCGAGAGATCGAGTGCGCGAACATGCTTGGTCAGTGCGCCAACAGAGATGAAATCCACGCCGGTTTCGGCAAATTCGCGCAGCGTTTCATAGGTGACGTTACCCGACACTTCCAGACGCGCCTGGCCGTTGGTGCGTTTGACCGCTTCACGCATTTGGTCAGTTTCGAAATTATCGAGCATGATGATGTCGGCCCCGGCTTTCAGCGCGTCATCAAGTTCATCCAGGCTTTCCACTTCGACTTCAACCGGCACATCCGGGTGCAGCCAGAAGGCTTTTTCAACGGCCTGACGTACTGAGCCAGAAGCAATAATGTGGTTTTCTTTAATCAGGAAAGCGTCAGAAAGCCCCAGGCGATGATTCGCGCCGCCGCCGCACAATACGGCGTATTTCAGGGCGGTGCGCAGCCCAGGCAGGGTTTTACGCGTGTCCAGCAACTGGGTTTTTGTTCCCGCCAGCAGGTCGACGTATTTACGCACTTCGCTCGCCACACCTGAAAGGGTCTGCACAAAATTAAGCGCGGTACGTTCGCCGGTCAGCAGCACGCGGGAAGGGCCGTCCAGTTCAAACAGCGGCTGATTGGCCTTGATGCTGTCGCCATCTTCAACATGCCAGGTGATGTTGACATCATCGCCAGCCAGTTGAATAAAGACTTCCTCCACCCAGCGTTTTCCACAAAAAACGCCATCTTCGCGGGTGATCACGGTGGCGTGGGAGCGCATATCTTCGGGCAAAAGCTGTGCGGTGATATCGTTATTGGCATCAACTTCTCCGCCTAAATCTTCACGCAGCGCCTGAGCTACAGCGGCAGGGATATCCAGATTTATGCGTTCCAACAGCGCGTCACGTCGGTAGTCAGGGTTATAGCGGCGAGGCGGCATGATAAAACTCCAAATTGCTAACGAATCATAAGGTGGAAACATGCTACCCTGAACCTGATATGAGCACCACCAATAAGGAGATTCTGCATGTTGTTAGACGAGGGCTGGCTGGCAGAGGCGCGACGCGTACCCTCTCCTCATTACTATTGCCGCCCGGATGACGAAAACCCTTCTCTGCTGGTGGTGCATAATATCAGCCTGCCGCCCGGCGAGTTTGGCGGACCGTGGATTGATGCGCTGTTTACCGGCACGATTGATCCTAATGCCCATCCTTATTTTGCCGGGATCGCCCATCTGCGCGTGTCGGCCCATTGTTTAATTCGCCGTGATGGTGAAATCGTGCAGTATGTCCCCTTTGATAAACGCGCCTGGCATGCTGGCGTGTCGAACTATCAAGGGCGCGAACGCTGTAATGATTTTTCAATTGGTATTGAGCTGGAAGGGACGGATACGCTGGCCTATACCGACGCGCAGTACCAGCAACTTGCAGCCGTGACCAATGCCCTGATTACGCGTTATCCGGCTATTGCTAACAATATGACAGGACATTGCAATATTGCGCCCGAGCGTAAGACCGATCCCGGACCCTCTTTTGACTGGGCAAGGTTTCGCGCCCTGGTCACCCCCTCGTCGCAAAAGGAGATGACATGACGCTGTTTACAACATTACTGGTGTTGATTGTTGAACGCCTGTTTAAGCTGGGTGAGCACTGGCAGCTTGATCACCGGGTTGAAGCATTTTTCCGCCGGGTGAAGCATTTCTCAATGATGCGTACCGTAGGCATGGCCCTGATTGCGATGGGGGTGACGTTTCTGCTGCTGCGCGCACTTCATGGGCTGCTGTTTAACGTGCCCTTGCTGGTGGTGTGGATCTTAATTGGCTTGCTGTGTATTGGGGCTGGCAAAACGCGTCTTCATTATCATGCCTATCTGAACGCGGCGGCTCGCGATGACGCTCACGCCCGTGAGGCGATGGCCAGCGAGCTGACGCTTATCCATGGTGTTCCGCCGGACTGTGATGAGCGTGAGTTCCTGCGCGAACTGCAGAACGCGCTGTTATGGAACAACTTTCGCTTTTATCTGGCGCCGTTATTCTGGCTGATTGTCGGTGGCCCGTGGGGACCGGTAACGCTGGTGGGTTACGCCTTTTTACGTGCCTGGCAGTCCTGGCTGGCGCGCTATCAGACCCCGCACCAGCGTTTGCAATCGGGTATTGATGCGATCCTGCATGTGCTGGACTGGATCCCGGTGCGTCTGGCGGGCGTGGTCTATGCGCTGTTAGGACACGGCGAGAAGGCGTTGCCAGCCTGGTTTGCATCGCTTGCCGATCTACATACTTCGCAGTACCAGGTACTTACGCGCCTGGCGCAGTTTTCTTTGGTACGCGAACCCCATACCGATAAAGTCGAAACGCCAAAAGCGGCTGTTTCAATGGCGAAGAAGACTTCGTTTGTGGTGGTGGTGGTCATTGCGCTGCTGACAATTTATGGAACACTGATCTAGCGATTGTTGCCGGATAGCGGCATAACCGCCTTATCCGGCCTGGCGCATATGTAGGCCGGATAACGGCGCAATGACTCAATACGTATCCGCTGGTGGCACGCCAAAATCAGGCATCCCGTTTTCGTCCCAGCGCACGAGCTTCAGGCGAGTGTGGCGGTTTGGATCGTACAACGGATCGCCTTCAATTTCGGTGTGATTTCTCGCGTGGTACACCAGCACATCCTCACCTTCCGGCGTTTGCGTAAAGCTGTTGTGTCCCGGTCCGTACTGGCGGTTTTCGTAGCTGGTGGAAAAGACCGGGCGTGGTGATTTGTGCCAGTTCTGCGGGTTGAGCGGATCAGCGTTGAGGTCAATCCACAATAATCCCATACAGTAGTTCTCATCGGTGGCGCTGGCCGAATAGCTGATAAACAGCTTGTCGCCGTGAACCATGACAGCCGGACCTTCGTTGACCCAAAAACCCCGGCATTCCCAGTCATACTCTGGATGGCTGAGCATGACTGGCTCGCCTTTAATCGTCCATGGATTTTCCAGCTCAGCGAGATAGATATTGGAGTTGCCTGCGATATCGGGGGATTTCTGCGCCCACAGATACCACTGTTTTCCCTGGTGATGAAAGGTGGTGGCATCAAGCGCAAAGGTATCAAACTGTGTCTTAATCTGGCCTTTCTCTGTCCACTTGCCTGCCAGCGGATCGGTGTCCGCACATTCGAGCGCAAACATACGGTGCTGGAACATCCCCAGCTTGTCGAGCGCCTGTGTGTGGGTGGCGGCAAAATAGATGTACCACTTGCCTGCCAGATGATGGATCTCAGGTGCCCAGATGAGTTGGCTCATGGGGCCGCTTTCTGGTTTGCGCCAGACGACAACCGGGACGGCGGTGCGCAGCCCTTCCAGCGTGTCAGCGCGACGGAGCTCCAGTCGATCGTATTCGGGCACTGAAGCAATGAAATAGTAGTGGCTACCGTCACGTAAAATAAACGGGTCGGCACGCTGTTCAATAAAGGGATTAGGCCACTGATTCATTAGGCTTTCCTTACGGTTTCAGTCGTTTTCATATCGTGGTATTCATTCAGTTCACGGTAGTTGGCGCGACGCTTTTCTAAATCTGCCTGGATTTGCTGCATAAACTCGCGATCAACTTTCAGCAGACGAACCACGCCTGCGGTAATCAGGTAGCCTACGCCAGGTATGATGGTAAACAGCAGCATAATACCGTTAATAGCGGAGTCGCTTTGCGCTTTCGCCCCTGCGTCGTAGCCGTACCAGGAGAGCAGGAAGCCAACCATCGCTCCGGCAATCGCCAGGCCCAGTTTCAGGAAGAACAGGTTGCCGGAAAAGCTGATTCCGGTGATGCGTTTACCGGTTTTCCACTCGCCGTAGTCATCGACATCCGCCATCAGCGACCAGTGCAGTGGGGAAGGGATCTGATGCAGAATGTTGAGCAGGAAGTAGAGCACCATAATCATCATGGTGGCTTTTGGATCGAAGAAGTAAAATGCGCCGGAGAAAATCGCCAGGATGATATTGGTCCAGAAGAAGACTTTCAGTTTGCACCAGCGATCGGTTAACACCTTTGCCAGCATGCTGCCGATCATCATGCCGACAACGCCAAGGCTGATAAACAACGTGGCAAACTGCGTGCTTTGCTGCATAACCCAGGTCACGTAGTACATAGTGGCGGCCATGCGAATAAAGCCCGGACAGACGTTGCACAGGGTTAACAGCAGAATTTTTACCCACTGATCGTTCTTCCACACGTCCTTCAGGTCTGCTTTTAAGTCGTCGTTAGTCGGGACCGCAGGACGGACGCGCTCACGCACAGTTGCAAAGCAAAACAGGAACATACACATACCGATGAAGGCAAGGACCGCCATCGCCATCTGATAGCCTTTGGCTTTGTCTTCTCCACCAAACCAGTCCGCCATGGGCAATAGGGTGAGGGACAGCAGCAGGGTTGCAATACCGACCAATACAAAGCGATATGACTGGCAGGCGACGCGTTCCTTTGGATCGTTGGTGATGACGCTGCCGAGCGAGCAGTAAGGAATGTTGATTGCCGTATAGGTGATAGAGAGCAGGAAGTAAGTGACGAACGCATAGATAACTTTGCTGTTATATGTCCACTCAGGGGTGGTAAACATAAGTACGCTGAATAATGCGTAAGGGAAAGCCATCCACAAAAGCCATGGACGAAATCGACCATATTTGCTGCGGGTGCGGTCGGCCATCGCGCCCATTATAGGGTCAGTAACGGCATCGATAACGCGTACTGAGAGCAGTAATACGCCGACCAGGGCAGGCGCCAGACCAAAAATATCTGTATAAAAATAGTTAACAAACAACATGATGGCGCCAAAGATGATGTTGCATCCGGCGTCGCCCATTCCATAGCCGATCTTTTCTTTCACCGTGAGCTTACTGGTTTCCATCAACTGCACTCCATTAATGAGATATGGAGAGAATTATTGTCTGGCACCGTTGTTTTTGCGTTGCAGGATAACGCCGCTGATATGGACTAAACAGTCGTGAGTGGGAAAGTGTGAGGCAGGTAACAACCCCCACCCGATGCAGGTGGGGGGAGGGAGAATTAATGCGCTTTAACCGCGCCAGCGGTTTTCTGCTTGCACAGGTAGCCGATGCCAAGAATGGCAATCCATACCGGAATTAAGTATACCGAAATCGCCATACCCGGCGTCATCAGCATAATCACCAACACCGCAGCCATGAAAATCAGGCACACCCAGTTACCCAGCGGATAAAGCAGCGCCGGGAAGCGTGTGGTAACGCCCTGTTGCTGTTTGGCTTTGCGGAACTTCATGTGCGCCAGGCTGATCATTGCCCAGTTGATCACCAGTGCGGAAACCACCAGCGCCATCAGCAGGCCAAAGGCGGATTCCGGCGCCAGATAGTTGATCAGTACGCACAGCGCCGTAACCAGTGCGGAGACCAGAATGGTGTTTACTGGTACGCCGCGTTTGTCGACGTTCATCAGCGCTTTTGGCGCATTGCCTTGCTGTGCCAGACCGAACAGCATACGGCTGTTGCAGTATACGCAGCTGTTATAGACAGAAAGGGCGGCGGTCAACACTACGATGTTCAGGGCATTAGCAACAAAGGTGTCGCCCAGCTCGTGGAAAATAAGGACAAACGGGCTGGTATCAGCCGTGACGCGCGTCCACGGCATCAGGGAAAGCAGAACCGCCAGCGAACCTACATAGAAAATCAGGATACGGTAGATAACCTGGTTAGTTGCTTTGGGAATGCTTTGCTCCGGGTTATCGGCTTCTGCCGCGGTGATCCCGACCAGCTCCAGCCCACCGAAAGAGAACATAATAATAGCCATCATCATCACCAGACCGGTGAATCCATGCGGTAGGAAGCCCCCCTGGTCCCACAGGTTACTTACACTGGCCTGCGGACCGCCGTTGCCGCTAAACAGCAACCAGCCGCCGAACAGGATCATCGCAACCACGGCAATGACTTTAATAATGGCAAACCAGAACTCCATTTCGCCAAACACTTTCACGTTGGTCAGGTTGATGGCGTTAATCAGCACGAAGAAGGCCGCCGCAGAAACCCAGGTTGGGATCTCTGGATACCAGAATTGGATATATTTACCCACGGCTGTCAGTTCAGCCATGGCAACCAGCACGTACAGAACCCAATAGTTCCAGCCAGAAGAGAAGCCTGCGAAACCGCCCCAGTATTTATAAGCAAAGTGGCTAAAGGAGCCTGCAACCGGCTCTTCAACCACCATTTCACCTAACTGACGCATAATCAAAAAGGCGATAAAGCCGGCAATAGCGTAACCCAGAATAATACCCGGTCCTGCAGACTGGATAACGGATGCGCTACCGAGGAATAACCCGGTACCAATCGCGCCACCCAGTGCGATTAGCTGTATATGGCGGTTCTTAAGACCGCGCTTGAGCTGATCGCCATGCTGTTGACTTTCCATCATTAAACCTCGTGTGTGGTTTTACTCTTCATATTTCGAGTACTTATTTTTTGAACTACGCAGTAATGCGTGTGTAAGTTTGCAATTCCGTTTGTTGTATTAATTAGTTTACAGATGCTTTAGATAAAATGTTGCCTTAAGACTTTTGTCTTGATCAGAATAATGATATGCGAGCGCGAATGCACCTGCTTTGTGCGGGGAAGATGACGAGTTGAATAAAAAGAAACCATTTGTAAATACGAGTTTATCTACCACAAAATTTCCGTTTTGAATTTCTATTCATTAATTGTGGTTGATACGTCGATAAATAAGCAGGTGAATCGGTTCAGATGAGATAATATTTCGTTTCAATTCCGTTAAAACTACCCCGTGGTGGGTAAATTTAACATTTGTGCATAGTTACATGTTTGAAACGTTATTTCTGTAATGTTGTTAAAATATGCCCCCTTTACTGATTTCAATCAAAACCTGTATGGACAGAAGGTGAATACTTTGTTACTTTAGCGTCAAGAACATGAAATTGGTAAGACCAATTGACTCCGGGCAAATGGCTTAAGACAGGAAATCATGGCCTACAGCAAAATCCGCCAACCAAAACTCTCCGATGTGATTGAGCAGCAGCTGGAGTTTTTAATTCTTGAGGGGACACTTCGCCCCGGAGAAAAACTCCCACCGGAACGCGAGCTGGCAAAACAGTTCGACGTCTCCCGCCCCTCCTTACGCGAGGCGATCCAACGCCTTGAAGCGAAGGGGTTACTGCTTCGTCGTCAGGGCGGTGGCACTTTTGTTCAGAGCAGCCTGTGGCAGAGCTTTAGCGACCCACTGGTAGAGCTGCTCTCCGACCATCCTGAATCCCAGTTTGACCTGCTTGAAACGCGCCATGCGTTGGAAGGTATTGCAGCTTATTACGCTGCACTGCGCAGCACGGATGAAGACAAAACGCGTATCCGTGAACTCCACCATGCAATCGAGCTTGCGCAACAGTCCGGCGATCTTGACGGCGAATCTGATGCGGTACTTCAGTATCAAATTGCTGTCACCGAAGCGGCACACAATGTAGTGCTGCTCCATTTGCTAAGGTGTATGGAGCCGATGTTGGCCCAGAACGTTCGGCAAAACTTCGAATTGCTGTATGCGCGTCGTGAGATGCTGCCGCTGGTAAGCAGTCATCGTACCCGTATCTTTGAAGCAATTATCGCCGGGAAGCCTGAAGAAGCGCGTGAAGCGTCTCATCGTCACCTGGCCTTTATCGAAGAGATTCTGCTGGACAGAAGCCGTGAGGAAAGTCGTCGTGAACGCGCCTTACGCCGCCTGGAGCAACGAAAGAATTAGTGATTTTTCTGGCAGAACGTTAACCAGAAGATGTTGTAAATCAAGCGCTAATAAAATGCGCGGCAACTAAACGCAGAACCTGTCTTATTGCGCTTTTGGTTGTTCAAAATAATTCGGGTTGTATCGCGGCGGCAAGCGCGCGAGTTGCCAGGAACATAGTGAACTATGTGACTGGTGCGAGGAAGCGCAGCCAACAAAGAGACAACCTGAAGTATGAAGAACAAAGAGCGTAATGGGACAGGTTCCAGATAACTCAACGTATTAGATAGATAAGGAATACCCCCATGTCAGAACGTTTCCCAAATGACGTGGATCCGATCGAAACTCGCGACTGGCTACAGGCGATCGAATCGGTCATCCGTGAAGAAGGTGTTGAGCGTGCTCAGTATCTGATCGACCAACTGCTTTCAGAAGCCCGCAAAGGCGGCGTGAAAGTAGCGGCAGGTGCAGGGGCCAGCAATTATGTAAACACTATTGCCGTTGAAGATGAACCGGAATACCCGGGCAATCTGGAGCTGGAACGTCGTATTCGTTCTGCTATCCGTTGGAACGCCATCATGACCGTACTGCGCGCGTCTAAAAAAGACCTCGAGCTGGGTGGCCACATGGCATCCTTCCAGTCTTCCGCAACGGTATATGATGTTTGCTTCAACCACTTCTTCCGTGCACGCAACGAGCAAGATGGCGGCGATCTGGTGTACTTCCAGGGCCACATCTCTCCGGGCATCTACGCACGCGCATTCCTGGAAGGTCGTCTGACTGAAGAGCAGATGAACAACTTCCGTCAGGAAGTACATGGCAAAGGCCTGTCTTCCTACCCGCACCCGAAACTGATGCCGGAATTCTGGCAGTTCCCGACCGTATCTATGGGTCTGGGCCCAATCGGTGCCATCTACCAGGCTAAGTTCCTGAAATATCTGGAACACCGTGGCCTGAAAGATACCTCTAAACAAACCGTTTACGCCTTCCTGGGCGACGGCGAGATGGATGAGCCAGAATCTAAGGGCGCTATCACCATCGCGACCCGTGAAAAACTGGACAACCTGGTCTTTGTTATCAACTGTAACCTGCAGCGTCTTGACGGCCCGGTAACCGGTAACGGCAAGATTGTTAACGAACTGGAAGGCATCTTCGCGGGTGCTGGCTGGAACGTTATCAAAGTCATGTGGGGCGGTCGTTGGGATGAGCTGCTGCGTAAAGACACCAGCGGTAAACTGATCCAGCTGATGAACGAAACTGTTGACGGCGACTACCAGACCTTCAAATCCAAAGATGGCGCATACGTACGTGAGCACTTCTTCGGTAAATACCCGGAAACTGCAGCCCTGGTTGCTGACTGGACTGATGAGCAGATTTGGTCTCTGAACCGCGGTGGTCACGATCCGAAGAAAGTTTACGCTGCACTGAAAAAAGCGCAGGAAACCAAAGGCAAAGCAACTGTAATCCTCGCCCATACCATTAAAGGTTACGGCATGGGTGACACCGCTGAAGGTAAAAACATCGCTCACCAGGTTAAGAAAATGAACATGGACGGCGTGCGTTATATCCGCGACCGTTTCAACGTTCCTGTGACCGACGAGCAGGTTGAAAACCTGTCTTACATCACCTTCCCGGAAGGTTCTGAAGAGCACACTTATCTGCACGCTCAGCGTCAGAAACTGCACGGCTACCTGCCTGCTCGTCAGCCGAACTTCACCGAGAAGCTGGAACTGCCAGCTCTGGAAGACTTCGGTGCGCTGCTGGAAGAGCAGAACAAAGAAATCTCCACCACTATCGCTTTCGTTCGTGCCCTGAACGTGATGCTGAAGAACAAGTCGATCAAAGATCGTCTGGTTCCGATCATCGCTGACGAAGCGCGTACTTTCGGTATGGAAGGTCTGTTCCGTCAGATCGGTATCTACAGCCCGAACGGTCAGCAGTACACCCCGCAGGACCGTGAGCAGGTTGCTTACTATAAAGAAGACGAGAAAGGTCAGATCCTGCAGGAAGGTATCAACGAACTGGGTGCTGGCGCATCCTGGCTGGCTGCTGCGACCTCTTACAGCACCAACGATCTGCCGATGATTCCGTTCTACATCTACTACTCCATGTTCGGGTTCCAGCGTATCGGCGACCTGTGCTGGCAGGCTGGCGACCAACAGGCTCGCGGCTTCCTGGTAGGGGGTACTTCTGGTCGTACTACGCTGAACGGCGAAGGTCTGCAGCACGAAGATGGTCACAGCCATATTCAGTCTCTGACTATCCCGAACTGTATCTCTTACGATCCGTCTTACGCGTACGAAGTTGCAGTCATCATGCACGATGGTCTGGAGCGTATGTACGGTGAGAAACAAGAGAACGTTTACTACTACATCACCACGCTGAACGAAAACTACCACATGCCGGCAATGCCAGCAGGTGCCGAGGAAGGTATCCGTAAAGGTATCTACAAACTCGAAACCCTCGAAGGTAAGAAAGGTAAAGTTCAGCTGCTGGGCTCCGGTTCTATCCTGCGTCACGTGCGTGAAGCAGCACAGATTCTGGCGAACGACTACGGTGTAGGCTCTGACGTTTACAGCGTAACTTCCTTCACTGAACTGGCGCGTGATGGCCAGGATTGTGAGCGCTGGAACATGCTGCACCCGATGGAAACTCCGCGCGTTCCGTACATCGCTCAGGTGATGAACGACGCTCCGGCAGTAGCATCTACTGACTATATGAAACTGTTTGCCGAACAGGTTCGTACTTATGTACCGGCTGATGATTATCGCGTACTGGGTACTGACGGTTTCGGTCGCTCTGACAGCCGTGAAAACCTGCGTCACCACTTCGAAGTTGATGCTTCCTACGTGGTTGTAGCGGCCCTGGGCGAACTGGCTAAACGTGGCGAAATCGATAAGAAAGTGGTTGCAGACGCAATCATCAAATTCAACATCGATGCAGATAAAGTTAACCCGCGTCTGGCGTAAGAGGTAAAAGAATAATGGCTATCGAAATCAATGTACCGGACATCGGGGCTGATGAAGTTGAAATCACCGAGATCCTGGTCAAAGTGGGCGACAAAGTTGAAGCTGAACAGTCGCTGATCACCGTAGAAGGCGACAAAGCCTCTATGGAAGTTCCGTCTCCTCAGGCTGGTATCGTTAAAGAGATCAAAGTCTCTGTTGGCGACAAAACTGAGACCGGCAAACTGATCATGATTTTCGATTCCGCCGATGGTGCAGCAGCCGCTGCACCTGCTCCGGCAGAAGAGAAGAAAGAAGCAGCTCCGGCAGCAGCACCTGCCGCCTCAGCAGCGAAAGAAGTACACGTACCGGACATCGGTGGTGACGAAGTTGAAGTTACCGAGGTCATGGTTAAAGTCGGCGACACCGTTGCGGCTGAACAGTCTCTGATCACCGTAGAAGGCGATAAAGCCTCTATGGAAGTTCCGGCGCCGTTCGCAGGTACTGTTAAAGAGATCAAAATCAACACCGGCGACAAAGTGTCTACCGGCTCGCTGATTATGGTCTTCGAAGTTGCGGGCGCAGCGCCTGCTGCAGCACCGGCTCAAGCGGCAGCTCCAGCAGCAGCGGCGGCTCCGGCAGCTTCTGGCTCGAAAGAAGTTAACGTACCGGATATCGGCGGTGACGAAGTTGAAGTCACTGAAGTGATGGTTAAAGTGGGCGATAAAATTGCCGCTGAGCAGTCACTGATCACCGTAGAAGGCGACAAAGCCTCTATGGAAGTTCCGGCACCGTTCGCGGGCACCGTGAAAGAAATCAAAATCAGCACCGGCGACAAAGTCAAAACCGGTTCTCTGATTATGGTCTTCGAAGTTGAAGGCGCAGCGCCTGCTGCCGCTCCTGCGCAAGCCGCAGCTCCGGCTCCGGCCGCTGCACCGGCTCAGGCTGCTAAACCAGCCGCGGCGCCAGCAGCGAAAGCGGAAGGCAAATCCGAGTTTGCTGAGAACGACGCTTACGTTCATGCAACGCCGCTGATTCGTCGCCTGGCGCGCGAATTCGGTGTGAACCTGGCGAAAGTGAAAGGTTCTGGCCGTAAAGGTCGTATCCTGCGTGAAGACGTTCAGGCTTACGTGAAAGACGCTATCAAACGCGCCGAGTCTGCACCGGCTGCGGCTGGTGGCGGTATCCCGGGCATGCTGCCCTGGCCGAAAGTGGACTTCAGCAAGTTTGGTGAAATCGAAGAAGTGGAACTGGGCCGTATCCAGAAAATCTCTGGTGCTAACCTGAGCCGTAACTGGGTGATGATCCCGCACGTTACGCACTTCGACAAAACTGATATCACCGATCTGGAAGCGTTCCGTAAACAGCAGAACGCGGAAGCTGAAAAACGTAAACTGGACGTGAAATTCACCCCAGTGGTCTTCATCATGAAAGCCGTTGCCGCCGCTCTGGAACAGATGCCACGCTTCAACAGCTCCCTGTCTGAAGACGGTCAGCGCCTGACCCTGAAAAAATACATCAACATCGGTGTTGCGGTGGATACGCCGAATGGTCTGGTTGTTCCGGTCTTCAAAGACGTGAACAAGAAGAGCATTACCGAGCTGTCTCGTGAACTGACCACCATCTCCAAGAAAGCACGTGATGGCAAGCTGACCGCTGGCGAAATGCAGGGCGGTTGCTTCACCATCTCCAGCATCGGTGGCCTGGGTACTACCCACTTCGCGCCGATTGTGAACGCGCCGGAAGTGGCTATCCTCGGTGTCTCCAAGTCCTCTATGGAGCCAGTGTGGAACGGTAAAGAGTTTATGCCGCGTCTGATGATGCCGATTTCGCTCTCCTTCGACCACCGCGTAATCGACGGTGCGGATGGTGCGCGCTTTATCACCATCATCAACAACATGCTGTCTGACATTCGCCGCCTGGTGATGTAAGCGAAAAAGCCGGCCCGACGGCCGGCTTTTTTCTGGTAATCTCATGAAGTCAGTGAGGTTATTGTGCGAAAGACAAATCGGTTGCCGTTTGTTGTTTCAAAATTGTTAACAATTTTGTAAAATACGGGCGGATAGAACGACCCGGTGGACGACGGGTATAAATTAAGAGGTCATGATGAGCACTGAAATCAAAACTCAGGTCGTGGTACTTGGGGCAGGCCCTGCAGGTTACTCTGCTGCCTTCCGTTGCGCAGATTTAGGTCTGGAGACCGTCATCGTAGAACGTTACAGCACCCTCGGTGGTGTTTGTCTGAACGTCGGCTGTATCCCTTCTAAAGCGCTGCTGCACGTAGCAAAAGTTATCGAAGAAGCCAAAGCGCTGGCTGAACACGGTATCGTTTTTGGCGAGCCGAAAACCGATATCGACAAGATTCGTACCTGGAAAGAAAAAGTTATCACTCAACTGACCGGCGGTCTGGCTGGTATGGCCAAAGGCCGTAAAGTGAAAGTGGTTAACGGTCTGGGTAAATTTACCGGGGCTAACACCCTGGAAGTTGAAGGCGAAAACGGCAAAACCGTGATCAACTTCGACAACGCGATCATCGCGGCGGGTTCCCGTCCGATCGAACTGCCATTCATTCCGCATGAAGACCCACGCGTGTGGGATTCCACCGATGCTCTGGAACTGAAAACTGTTCCTAAGCGCCTGCTGGTAATGGGCGGCGGTATCATCGGTCTGGAAATGGGTACCGTGTACCATGCGCTGGGTTCAGAGATCGACGTGGTTGAAATGTTTGACCAGGTTATCCCGGCTGCCGATAAAGACGTGGTTAAAGTCTTCACCAAACGCATCAGCAAGAAATTCAACCTGATGCTGGAAACCAAAGTGACCGCCGTTGAAGCGAAAGAAGACGGTATCTACGTTTCCATGGAAGGCAAAAAAGCGCCTGCTGAAGCTCAGCGTTACGATGCGGTGCTGGTGGCTATCGGTCGTGTACCGAACGGCAAAAACCTCGATGCGGGCAAGGCTGGCGTGGAAGTTGATGACCGTGGCTTCATCCGCGTTGACAAACAGCTGCGTACCAACGTTCCGCACATCTTTGCTATCGGCGATATCGTCGGTCAGCCGATGCTGGCGCACAAAGGTGTTCACGAAGGTCACGTTGCCGCTGAAGTTATCGCCGGTAAGAAACACTACTTCGATCCGAAAGTTATCCCATCCATCGCCTACACTGAACCAGAAGTTGCATGGGTTGGCCTGACTGAGAAAGAAGCGAAAGAAAAAGGCATCAGCTACGAAACCGCCACCTTCCCGTGGGCTGCTTCGGGCCGTGCTATCGCTTCTGACTGCGCAGACGGTATGACCAAACTGATCTTCGACAAAGAATCTCACCGTGTTATCGGTGGTGCGATTGTCGGCACCAACGGCGGCGAGCTGCTGGGCGAAATCGGTCTGGCGATCGAAATGGGTTGTGACGCTGAAGACATCGCGCTGACCATCCACGCTCACCCGACTCTGCACGAGTCCGTGGGCCTGGCGGCAGAAATCTTCGAAGGTAGCATCACCGACCTGCCAAACCCGAAAGCGAAGAAAAAGTAATCTCCCGCTTTTGTGAATACGCCTCTTCGGAGGCGTTTTTTTTGCCTGAAAGCTACCAGTTTTGGTAGTCATGTTATTGATATTTCCACTAAAAAAAACTGCGCAACTGCCGATACTTTTTTCGCCATTGTGTGGCTACTGGCTGCACGGAGAAGAGGCTCTGGACTCTCTATTACACGAAAAAAGGAAAATACATGTCTTTAAAAAAAATCGCGGTTGTTGGCATGGTTGTCGCGACAATGACGCTGACCGGTTGTGGTGCGATGACCACTGCCGTTAAAAAACGTAACCTCGAAGTGAAAACGCAGATGAGCGAAACCATCTGGCTGGAGCCTTCCAGCGAGAAGACCGTCTACATTCAGGTAAAAAACACTTCTGATAAAGACATGAGCAACCTGCAAACCCTGCTGGCAAACGATTTGTCCGCGAAGGGCTATAAAGTGACCAGTTCACCGGACAGCGCCTACTACTGGGTGCAGGCGAACGTACTGAAAGCAGACAAAATGGATCTGCGCGAAGCTCAGGGCTTCCTGAAGACCGGCTACGAAGGGGCGGCGGTGGGCGCTGCTTTAGGCGCGGGGATTACCGCCTATAACAGCAACTCCTCCGGTGCGGCGCTGGGTGTTGGCCTGGCGGCGGGACTGATCGGTATGGCTGCTGATGCTATGGTGGAGGATGTGAACTACACCATGGTTACCGACCTGCAAATCTCCGAACGCAGCAAAGCGAAAGTGACAACGGATAACGTTGCCGCTCTGCGTCAGGGCACGTCTGGCATTAAGCTGCAAACCAGCAGCGCGCAGGGCGATCGCGCAAAATACCAGACCCGCGTGGTGTCGAATGCTAACAAAGTGAATCTGAAGTTCGAAGAAGCGAAACCGGTTCTCGAAGCGCAGCTGGCGAAATCCGTCGCTAACATCCTGTAATCTGTTGTAAGTTGCCGGGTGGCGGTTTCGCCTTACCCGGCCTCCTAACTTTTCGCCTCTGGGGATCAGGGTGCTACGGGCTGCCAGTTTTTATCCGGATGGTATGCGGTTAACGCCTGAGCTTTCTGCTGCGACTCCTCGCCAAGATCCGCCTGGTAGACCTTGTCTTCACCGTTAATGATAAAACTCATGACACCGGTGTGATCGTAGCTGACGGGCCAGGCAACCATCGCAAAGCCGCTGGCTTTATCGGGAAGGATACGGAAATGATAGCCGTGATAGCCCGTACCTGGCTCCGGTGGGCTAAAGGCCGGGCCTAGCGGGCTGGGGGCTTCGCCGGGCGAAACAGGCCAGTACAGACCGTCTTTTTTCCCTTCAGAACTGACAATCTTTTGCGCGTATTTTTGGTTCATCGCAAAGTAGCTTTGCTGAGCATCTACATAGGCGTGTAATGCTTCAATCGCGGAAAGTTCGTTGCGCCCAATCTCACGAGTCAGGATCTCTTCCGCCGCTTCCTTGATATCAAATTGCCAGCCAGAAGCGGTTTTAACAACGGGGATCGGCAGTTGCCAGTCGCTGTCCCCGACCACCAGATGCGCGGTATTGCCGTCGACGATGGTGTTATGGCGAACCTTCCAGTCGCGCAGGAAGCGATCAACCGCATCAGGATCAACGCCTTCCGGCGGCAGAAACTCGCGCCAGTTTTCCCCAAGCAGGTTGTTCATCGCGCTTTCATTTTGTTCGCTGATAGCGCTTGCCAGGGCATCGGTCGCCTGGTCTGGCGAACTGAAGGATTGCTGTGCCATCGCGGTGGCCGAAACCATGAACAACACCATTCCACTGAGTAGTTTATTTTTCATGTCGGCTCCCTTAACGATGACGGAATTCACGGTGTTCAGCACGACCGCCGGAAAGCTGGCGAGATGGCTGGTTGCGGGCGACCTGTCTGCTTTGAGCACCTCGCTGCTGCTGCGCCTGCCAGTTGGCGGAGCGACTGTCGTTGCCGCTCAGTGCATTAGCGCGTGGCTGGCTGGTCCGCTGTTGAAGATTACGCTGCTGCACATTGCGTTGCTGCGCTGGTTGCGTGATCCGTTTCTCCTGGCGTTGGGTCGCGGCCTGGCGATTTTCGCGCTGCTGAGTGTTCGCCCGTTTCGCCGTTTGCGGTTTGGTATCGTAACCCCGGTAGTTATTACGCTGGGAAATTTGCTTCAGCTGTTGGCTGGATGCCTGACGCTGGGCGTCTCTCGTGCCCGTACGCGCCGTTTGCGGGAATGTTTTCCCCGTTGATTTTTCCATCTGGCTCAGGGCTGCCTGACGCTGGCTATCACGGTTGACCGGTCTTTGCTGGGTTGAGCTTAAACCCGTTGCCGTGTTAGTGGGGTGAAAGCGGTTATTAAGCTGGTTGTTAGGGTACGGCACGCCCTCGCGATAGGCCGGGTTATGCTGCCAGGTACGGTTAGCGTCCGTCAGCCGTTGTCCACTGATTTTATTGAAGTTATCAACGTTGATATTAATGTTGTTATCACCATTGCGGTTATAACCGCCATGGTTATCCCAGTCATCGTTATGATGGTGATCGTCGTCATCCCAGTCGATATTGCTGAAGATGGCATAGGTTGTGGCAACACCGAGGCTGAAGCCTAAACCGTTCACGAAGCTGTTGCCAAACTGCTCACCGGGCGTTGGCGGCAGATAGGTTGGCGGATAGGCGGTGTTCGGCCAGGTACCGTAAACCGTATTCGGGTTATAGGTGGGAACGTACACTACCTGTGGATCGGCGGATTCAATTTTGATTACCGTTGGAGCCGGTGGGGCCGTCGATTGAACTGTTACTCCTTCTTGAGTTTGGGTACGAGGAGGAGGCACATTTTTCACACTCGTGGTGACTGTCTGCTGCGGTGTCGATTGCAACGCACCGGTCTGTTGCGCCAGCGCACGCAGGCGTTGCACGGAATCCATAACATCTTTCGGCTGCGCAAGGAAAGCATCGCCCAGGCTTTGTACCCACGGCGGATTTTCACCCATCAGCGACATCAGTTGCGGAAATGCGACCAGTGATTTCACGCTGGGATCCCAGGGTTGGCTGGCAACGGCCTGAATGGCGGCATCACCCTGCATTTTGGGGTTGTCTTTTGACCACTGCGCGGCCTGGATGACGTTGGCTGGGTAGGTTGAGGCCATCAAAATCTGCGACAGCAGTGAATCCGGATAGAGCGCGATAGGCGCAACCCACTGATCGATTTGTGCCGCCGTGTACGTAGGTGTTGCAGCAGGTGCTGGGGCGGCTGGGGCAGGGGCCTCTACGGGAGCCGGAGCCGGCGCTGACGGTTGTTGTGCGACGGGGGCTGGAGCTGCGGGCTCCGTTGCGCGACTTTTAACGAACATCACGCCAGAGGCGGCAAACAGCCCGGCACTGCACAGAAGGACAAGCAGGTGTGGCTTAAAGGGCAACTTCATAAAATGACTCCAACGAGACAAGTGCTGTGCCGTGAGGCGTTCCTGTTGTCGCGAGTATTATTCACCCGTGTTAGACAGTTTTGACTTTTATTGGGGATTCACCCGGTAGGTCCGGAAAAAGAGTGTGAAGATTTATTACACAATTATATCTGATGGCTGAAAAGTCGCTGGAATATTCAGCAGGTCACGCTTGAAAATCAACCGTTTCAGGGCGGTTTCAGGTAGCCTTAATGGCCTCCCGCCTTGTCGCTATACCATTCTTAACGATTCAGCCAATTTTTTATGTTGCTTTTTTGTAAACGGATTAACACTTAATGAAAATCCTGTTATTGTGCCTTATGCGGTACCGGGCATTTACCCTACTAACTACTGTCTCACAGGAGCGTGAAGAGAATCGCCCATCTACAAAAGCGCCGCATTATGACAATGAGAGCGAGGAGATATCGTCGTGCTAGAAGAATACCGTAAGCACGTAGCTGAGCGTGCTGCCCAGGGGATTGTGCCAAAACCTTTAGACGCAACCCAAATGGCCGCACTTGTCGAGCTGCTGAAGACCCCGCCTGTGGGCGAAGAAGAATTCCTGTTAGACCTGTTGATCAACCGCGTTCCTCCTGGCGTAGATGAAGCCGCGTATGTTAAAGCTGGTTTTCTCGCTGCCGTCGCGAAAGGCGACACTACCTCCCCGCTGGTTACGCCAGAAAAAGCCATTGAACTGCTGGGCACCATGCAGGGTGGTTACAACATTCATCCGCTGATTGACGCGCTTGACGATGCAAAACTGGCGCCGATTGCCGCCAAAGCGCTCTCTTCAACGCTGCTGATGTTCGATAACTTCTACGATGTAGAAGAAAAAGCCAAAGCGGGCAACGAATATGCGAAGCAGGTAATGCAGTCCTGGGCCGATGCCGAATGGTTCCTGAACCGTCCAGCTCTGGCTGAAAAAATCACCGTTACCGTCTTCAAAGTGACCGGTGAAACCAACACCGATGACCTCTCTCCGGCTCCTGACGCATGGTCTCGCCCGGATATCCCTCTGCACGCGCTGGCGATGCTGAAAAACGCCCGTGAAGGTATCGAACCGGATCAGCCGGGCGCGGTAGGTCCGATCAAACAGATCGAAGAACTGCAGAAAAAAGGCTACCCGCTGGCTTATGTGGGTGACGTTGTCGGTACCGGTTCTTCGCGTAAATCCGCTACCAACTCCGTACTGTGGTTCATGGGCGATGATATTCCGCATGTGCCGAACAAGCGCGGCGGCGGTCTGTGCCTCGGCGGTAAAATTGCACCTATCTTCTTCAACACCATGGAAGATGCGGGCGCGCTGCCAATCGAAGTGGATGTGTCGAACATGAACATGGGTGACGTGATTGACGTTTACCCGTTCAAGGGCGAAGTACGCAACCACGAAACCGGCGAACTGCTGGCAAGCTTTGAGCTGAAAACCGACGTGCTGATCGACGAAGTGCGCGCTGGTGGCCGTATTCCGCTGATCATCGGTCGTGGCCTGACCACCAAAGCGCGCGAAGCGCTGGGCCTGCCGCACTCAGACGTCTTCCGTCAGGCGAAAGACGTGGCGGAAAGCAGCCGCGGCTTCTCTCTGGCACAGAAAATGGTGGGTCGCGCCTGCGGCGTGAAAGGTATCCGTCCGGGCGCGTACTGCGAACCGAAGATGACTTCCGTGGGCTCCCAGGATACTACCGGCCCGATGACCCGTGACGAACTGAAAGACCTGGCATGCCTGGGCTTCTCTGCTGATCTGGTGATGCAGTCTTTCTGTCACACCGCCGCGTATCCTAAGCCGGTTGACGTGACCACACACCATACGCTGCCGGACTTCATTATGAACCGTGGCGGCGTGTCGCTGCGTCCGGGTGATGGCGTTATCCACTCCTGGCTGAACCGCATGCTGTTGCCGGATACCGTCGGCACCGGCGGTGACTCCCATACCCGTTTCCCGATTGGTATCTCCTTCCCGGCGGGCTCTGGTCTGGTAGCGTTTGCCGCGGCGACCGGCGTGATGCCGCTGGATATGCCGGAATCCGTTCTGGTGCGCTTCAAAGGCAAAATGCAGCCGGGTATTACCCTGCGCGATCTGGTGCACGCCATTCCGCTGTACGCGATCAAACAGGGTCTGCTGACCGTTGAGAAGAAAGGTAAGAAAAACATCTTCTCTGGCCGCATCCTTGAAATCGAAGGTCTGCCGGATCTGAAAGTCGAGCAGGCGTTCGAACTGACCGATGCCTCCGCTGAACGTTCCGCTGCCGGCTGTACCATCAAACTGAATAAAGAGCCGATCGTTGAGTATCTGAACTCTAACATCGTGCTGCTGAAGTGGATGATCGCTGAAGGCTATGGCGATCGCCGTACGCTGGAACGTCGTGTGCAGGGGATGGAAAAATGGCTGGCGGATCCGCAGCTGCTGGAAGCCGACGCTGACGCAGAATATGCGGCGGTGATCGACATCGATCTGGCGGATATCAAAGAGCCAATCCTGTGTGCGCCGAACGATCCGGACGATGCGCGCCTGCTGTCTGACGTGCAGGGCGAGAAGATCGACGAAGTGTTCATCGGCTCCTGTATGACCAACATCGGCCACTTCCGTGCCGCCGGTAAGCTGCTGGATGCGCACAAAGGCCAACTGCCGACGCGTCTGTGGGTGGCTCCGCCAACCCGTATGGATGCGGCACAACTGACCGAAGAAGGCTATTACAGCGTGTTCGGTAAGAGCGGCGCGCGTATTGAGATCCCGGGCTGTTCCCTGTGCATGGGCAACCAGGCGCGTGTGGCTGACGGCGCAACGGTAGTGTCCACCTCTACCCGTAACTTCCCGAACCGTTTAGGTACCGGAGCGAACGTCTACCTGGCTTCTGCTGAGCTGGCGGCGGTTGCGGCGCTGATTGGTAAACTGCCGACGGCGGAAGAGTATCAGACCTATGTGGCGCAGGTGGATAAAACTGCCGTAGATACCTACCGTTATCTGAACTTCGACCAGCTGTCTCAATACACCGAGAAAGCCGATGGTGTGATTTTCCAGACCGCGGTGTAATGCGCTAACGCGTTTTGTTTAAAAACGCATCAATGCCCGGAGAAGTCTGCTTCTCCGGGCATTTTTATTTCTATTCCTTATACCCGCTACGCTTTTTTTCTGCCGCGCTGCTGCGATAATTACAGCAAGGCGCAATGCGGTATTGGCGCATTGCCGGGAGCAGAGGAAGACATTATGGATTACGAATTTCTGCGCGATATTACCGGGGTGGTAAAAGTGCGTATGTCCATGGGCCACGAGGTGGTGGGGCACTGGTTTAATGAAGAAGTGAAAGAGAACCTGGCCTTACTGGATGAAGTGGAACAGGCGGCGCGTGCGGTGAAGGGCAGTGAGCGCTCCTGGCAGCGAGCAGGGCATGAATACACGCTCTGGCTGGATGGTGAAGAGGTGATGGTTCGTGCTAATCAGCTGGAGTTCACCGGAGATGAAATGGAAGAAGGGATGAACTACTACGACGAAGAGAGCTTTTCACTTTGCGGCGTAGAGGATTTTCTTCAGGTCGTGGCCGCATATCGTGAATTTGTGCAACAGCGTTAATTCATGCGGAGCCAGCGGGCTCCGCTATGCCTGTTACTTCACGTACGCCAGCAGGCTTAACGAGTCACGCGCCAGCGCTTTGCATTTTTTTGCCGTTGGGATGCCGATACCGCTGAGATCGCGATAGCTGTCCTCACCCAGAGCCTTCATATTGAAGGTGTCGTAATTACTCAGGTCCCACTGGTTTTGCTGGGCAAAAAAGACCAGTGCGCGACGAATCTGCCCGTTAGGCAAATTCTGGTATCCACAGTCATTTTTCAGAAAAACAAAAACTGCCGTTAAATCGGCCATATCTTCGGCTTCGGACTCACTCAGCGCGTAGCTATTTGCGCATACGGCCATCAGGCTGCCGAACAAAACTGTTCTGAAAAACGTCTTCATTGCTTCTACCACTGCATCACGGAATTTAAACGTTAGCACACTGCGAGCGAAGCGACGACCTTTATTATTAGCCGTTCACTTGACCTTCCCGTAAGGGGAAGGCTTATGCTTAAAAGATAGCCTGCTTAAGCTGCTGAATATAAGGAAGTGATTATGCAACGTCGTGATTTTTTAAAGTACTCCGTGGCGCTGGGCGTCGCGTCAGCGTTACCTTTGTGGAGCCGGAGCGTATTCGCCGCAGACCGTCCCGCATTACCCATTCCAGACCTGTTAACCGCCGATGCTTCTAATCGCATTCAGTTGATTGCACAAGCCGGGCAGTCGAGCTTTGCAGGTAAAACTGCTACCACATGGGGATATAACGGCAACTTGCTCGGGCCAGCGGTCAAGCTGAGCAAAGGGCAGGCGGTCACGGTGGATATCCACAACCAGCTTGCCGAAGAAACGACGTTGCACTGGCACGGGCTGGAAATCCCCGGAGAGGTCGACGGTGGGCCGCAGGGCATTATCCCGGCGGGCGGGAAACGTTCAGTGACCTTCACGCCGGATCAGCGCGCAGCAACCTGCTGGTTCCACCCGCATCAGCATGGGAAGACTGGTCGCCAGGTGGCGATGGGGCTGGCCGGACTCGTGTTGATTGAAGATGAAGAGATTCGCAAGCTGCTGCTGCCTAAGCAGTGGGGCATTGATGATGTGCCGGTGATTATTCAGGACAAACAGTTCTCTGCAGATGGTCAGGTTAACTATCAACTCGACATCATGACCGCTGCCGTCGGCTGGTTTGGCGATACGCTGCTGACCAACGGGGCGATTTATCCTCAGCATGCGGCACCGCGCGGCTGGCTGCGCTTGCGTCTGTTGAATGGTTGTAACGCGCGCTCATTGAATATTGCAGCCAGCGACAATCGTCCTTTGTACGTTATTGCCAGCGATGGCGGACTGTTGGCGGAGCCGGTAAAAGTGACCGAACTACCTATGCTGATGGGCGAACGCTTCGAAGTGCTGGTGGATGTGAGCGACGGTAAAGCATTTGATCTGGTCACTCTGCCTGTCAGCCAGATGGGCATGGCGATTGCGCCATTTGATAAGCCGCACCCAGTGATGCGCGTTCAGCCGCTGCTGATTACCGCTTCCGGCACGCTGCCGGATACGCTGACATCTATGCCCGCGCTGCCATCGCTTGAGGGGCTGACGGTGCGCAAACTGCAATTGTCTATGGATCCGATGCTCGACATGATGGGTATGCAAATGCTGATGAAGAAGTACGGCGCTCAGGCTATGGCTGGTATGGATCATGGGAAAATGATGGGCCATATGGACAATGACAATATGGGTCACGGGAATATGAATCATGGCAATATGGACCACGGTGAGATGGGGAATATGCAGCATGGCGACATGGGCAACATGAAGCATGGAACATTCGATTTCCATAATGCCAATCGGATTAATGGCCAGGCGTTTGATATGAATAAACCGATGTTTGCCGCGGCGAAGGGTCAGCATGAACGCTGGGTGATTTCCGGTCAGGGCGACATGATGCTGCATCCGTTCCACATTCACGGCACGCAGTTCCGCATTTTGTCTGAAAATGGCAAAGCACCTGCCGCGCACCGCGCGGGATGGAAAGATACGGTGCGGGTAGAAGGCGGCGTGAGTGAGGTTTTGGTGAAGTTTGACCACGACGCGCCAAAAGAGCATGCCTATATGGCGCATTGTCATCTGTTAGAGCATGAAGACACCGGGATGATGCTCGGTTTTACCGTATAAACAGCGGCGGATAGCGGTGGCGCTATCCGCTAAATGTTTATTCCAAAAACGGATTATTACCCTATCGTCCAGTAGAAGCATGCATATACTGATGAGGTTAATCACTCATCACGAGGTATTCATGACCCTTTTGCGTAAAATACTGACGGCATCTTTTATTATGCTTCTGGCTGTTTCGGCACAGGCTGCGATGAAGATGGAACGCCAACAGATTTCAAAACTGAATTTAAGCCTTGAAATTCCGCAGACGCTCACGCCGATGCCGGACGAAATGGCAAAAATCAAATACCCTTCTGAAAACCGTCCACAGGTGATTTACGGTGACGAACGCGGTAAGGCGTCTTTAGGTATTACCGCCGGGCGCAACGCGTTGCCTGCCGCTCAGTTGGATGTGGCAAAGGATGCGACGCTGAAGATGCTGACCAACTTCAACCCGCAGGCCGAACCTGTCACAGTTGACGGACATAAAGCGTGGCTGATTACCTTCCGTTCTCAAGCGCCGGATACTGAAATTCTCAATATGCTGCTGATTACCTCGCAAAATGAGAAAGCGGTGCAGGTCTCCTTCAATATGACCAAAGATCTGGTGGCTCAGTATCAGGAAGCCGCAAAAGCGTCGTTACTGTCACTGAAGTTTGAATAAAAAACGCCCGCTGAATAGCGGGCGTTTTCCATTTTACTTCGCGTCGTCCGGCAAGGCATATGCCACGATATAATCGCCCATCTTCGTACCAAATGAGCCGTGGCCCCCAGCGGAAATCACCACATACTGCTTACCGTTCACTTCATAGGTCATCGGCGTTGCCTGACCACCGGCCGGCAGACGGCCCTGCCACAGTTTTTCACCGTTACTCATGTTGTACGCACGCAAATAGTTATCCGCCGTCGCAGCGATAAACAGCACGTTCCCCGCGGTGGAGATAGGTCCGCCCAGCATCGGCATCCCCATATTGAACGGCACCGGAACCGGCATTGGGAACGGCATGCTGTCTTGTGGCGTACCTATACGTTTTTTCCACACCACGTGATTGGTTTTCAGGTCCACCGCGGAGATATAACCCCATGCTGGCTGCTTACACGGCAGGCCAAATGGTGAAAGGAACGGATTGAGCGTTACGCCGAACGGTACGCCGTATTGCGGCTGAATACCGGACTCCGTGCCTGTACCTTTGGCGTCTTTTGGCGGTTCCATTGGGTTGCCGGGACCGCGTGGGATCAGCTTCGAAACAAACGGCAGCGCCATTGGGTTGGCAATGGCGACCTGACGGTTAGGATCAACAGAGATGCCGCCCCATTCGAACATGCCGAGATTACCCGGGAACACCAGTGTGCCCTGCTCTGAAGGTGGGGTAAAAATGCCCTCATAGCGCAACTGATGGAACATTACACGGCACACCAGCTGGTCAAACATGGTTGCGCCCCACATATCCGCGCCACTGAGATCTTTATGCGGACGGAAGCTGAGGTCGGAGAACGGCTGGGTTTTGCTGACATAATCACCTTTGGCTGCCCCTTGCGGCACCGGTTTTTCCGGGGCTGGCACCACCAGTTCACCATTACGGCGATCGAGCACAAAGATATTCCCGGTTTTTGCCGGGGCATAAATGACCGGAACTTTCTCTCCGTTGACGTTGATATCCGCCAGAGTTGGCTGCGCCGGTAAGTCCATATCCCACAGATCGTGGTGAACGGTCTGATAGCTCCAGGCCAATTTCCCGGTGGTGGCATTTAACGCCAGGATGGAGCTGGCATAACGTTCCTGCTCCGGTGTGCGGTTACCGCCCCAGATATCCGGCGTGGTGACGCCCATGGGCAGATATACCAGATCCAGCTTCGCGTCGTAGGCCGCAGGCGCCCAGGAGTTCGGCGAGTTAAAGGTGAAGGTATGTTCATCCGAAGGGATGAAATTAGGATCTTTGGCGCCTGGGTCGAACGCCCACAGCAGCTTACCGGTATTCACATCGAAGCCACGGATAACGCCGGAAGTTTCGCGGGTGGAGAAGTTATCAGTCACCGACCCGGCAATCACAATGGTTTTATCAGTGATGATGGGCGGTGATGTTGGCTCATACAGACCCGGCGTGGTATCCGGCATATTGGTCTGCAGATTCAAAATGCCTTTATTGGCGAAGGTTTCACACAGCTTGCCGGTCTCGGCATTCAATGCAAACAGTCGCCCATCATTGACCGGTAAAAGGATACGGCGCGGACAGTCGGCCATCACCTCTGCTGAAGCCGTATCCGGTCTGGCTTCATGATAGGAAACGCCGCGACAGGTTACGTGCTGGAAGCTGGTATTGGTATTAAGTTGAGGATCGAAATGCCACTTCTCTTTACCGCTGGCCGCGTCCAGGGCAAACAGTCGCTGGTGGGCGGTACACAGAAAAAGGGTATCGCCTACTTTTATGGGCGTAACTTCATTGGTGATTTCACCGGGATCGTTGGGTTGTTTTAAATCCCCGGTACGAAATACCCAGGCTTCTTTCAACTGATGAACGTTGTCTGCGTTGATTTGTTTCAACGGAGAGTAGCGTTGACCTTCCTGATTGCGACCGTAAGCCGGCCAGTCTTCATCGGCAACCGGAGAGATAGCCTCAGCCTCGGTGGCATCAGCACTCAGCATACCGTGAACCTCTTGTGGGTCGTTGAAGCCAGCCCAGGTCAGGATACCGCCGCTAATCAGCAGGGCCACCACCAGCCCCGCTACTGCGCCACTGGAAGGGATAATCAGGCGACGCCAGACGAAAGGCAGGATAAGCCAGATACCAAAGAAGACCAGGATGTCGCTACGCGGCGTCAGCGCCCAGAAATCAAAGCCGACCTCCCATACACCCCAAATCATGGTGGCGAGAAGCAGGGCGGCATACAGCCAAAGGGCAGAGCGTTTACTGCGCCATAACAGAAGCGCCACACCGAGCATGGCGAGGCCCGCGATCGGGTAATACCAGGAGCCGCCAATGGCGACGAGCCAGCCTCCGCCAATCAGGAGATACAGTCCACAAAGTGCCGCGAACACGGCGCTCAGGGTCACGATAATCCGTTGAGAACGTACGTTGTTATTTGCCATAAAAAATACCATCACATGTGTTATTTCTTTAATAGCAGTTAATTATAGGAGCTAAAACGCGTGACCATTGTCACATTATGAACTTTATCAACAGATGCCGCGTATGAATGCTTTTGCTGGTATACTGCGTGCCTTGCGCTTAGATGCTGGCTTATTAAAAGTAAGCATTAAGTGATTTGTTTTTAAATCATATGGTTAGAGATATGAAACATACTGTTGAAGTCATGATCCCGGAAGCGGAGATCAAAGCGCGTATTGCTGAACTGGGACGTCAAATTAACGAACGTTACAAGGACAGCGGCAGCGATATGGTGCTGGTTGGTCTGTTACGCGGCTCATTTATGTTTATGGCGGACCTGTGCCGTGAAGTGCATGTCTCCCACGAAGTCGATTTCATGACTGCATCCAGCTATGGCAGCGGCATGTCTACCACGCGCGATGTTAAAATCCTGAAAGACCTGGATGAAGACATTCGTGGCAAAGACGTGCTGATTGTTGAAGACATCATCGACTCCGGCAACACGCTATCCAAAGTGCGTGAGATTCTGAGCCTGCGCGAGCCGAAATCCCTGGCTATCTGTACGCTGCTGGACAAACCTTCCCGTCGCGAAGTGGATGTTCCGGTTGAGTTTATCGGATTCTCTATTCCAGATGAGTTTGTTGTCGGCTACGGCATTGACTATGCCCAGCGTTATCGCCATCTGCCGTACGTTGGCAAAGTGGTGCTGCTGGACGAGTAATGTCGGGAGCGCCTGGTGGCGCAGGTTTGTAGGCCGGGTAAGGCGTAGCCGCCTCCCGGCAATGTCACATTATTTATGGTTGATGTGTTTCTGACTAAGGTTAGACAACCCCTGGCGATAACGCTGCTCCAGCGTTTCGCGACTGGTGGCGGTGACGTCCAGATCGCGCAGCAGGCCATCATGAATACCGTAAGCCCAGCCGTGAATGGTAACTTTCTGACCGCGCTTCCAGGCTGAACGCATAATGGTTGAATGGCCCAGGTTATACACCTGCTCCATGACATTAAGTTCGCACAGGGTGTCCATGCGACGTTCCTGCGGCATTTCGCCCAGCAGTGAGCTGTGTTTAAACCAGATATCGCGAATATGCAGTAACCAGTTATCAATCAGCCCCTGTTCTTTATTTTCAATAGCCGCCTGGACGCCGCCGCATCCATAGTGGCCGCATATAATAATATGTTCCACTTCCAGCACATCCACCGCATACTGAACCACTGAGAGACAGTTCAGGTCGGTGTGAATAACCAGGTTGGCCACGTTACGGTGAACAAACAGTTCACCCGGTTCAAGACCGGTTAAACGCTCAGCGGGAACGCGGCTATCGGAACATCCAATCCATAGAAAACGCGGATTCTGCGCATGTGTCAGGGTTTCAAAAAATCCGGGATCTTCTTCTACCAGCATCTTTGACCATAGTGCATTGTTGCTGATGAGTGTATCTATGTCTTTCATGGAGTTGTACGACCCGAAGCCAGATAAATTCGATGGGCTAATATAGGGTAACTCCAGCATTAATTAAACTATATATAAAATGTCAGAACGTAAGGTAAGTAAAAAACCATGACCATTGCTCTGGAACTTCAACAACTTAAAAAAACCTATCCCGGTGGCGTTCAGGCGCTACGCGGCATAGATTTGCAAGTCGAAGCGGGTGATTTTTATGCGCTTTTAGGCCCTAACGGCGCAGGGAAGTCCACCACCATCGGGATAATCAGCTCGCTGGTGAATAAATCCTCCGGGCGGGTGAGCGTCTTCGGCTACGATCTTGAAAAAGATACGGTTAACGCTAAACGCCAGCTTGGGTTAGTACCTCAGGAGTTTAACTTTAACCCGTTTGAAACCGTGCAGCAGATCGTGGTCAACCAGGCGGGTTACTACGGCGTTGAGCATAAAGAGGCGGTCAAACGCAGCGAATTATATTTACAGCAGCTCGATTTATGGGAAAAACGTAACGAGCGCGCGCGCATGCTTTCCGGTGGGATGAAGCGCCGTCTGATGATTGCCCGGGCGCTGATGCACGAGCCAAAATTACTTATCCTGGATGAACCGACGGCGGGCGTCGACATTGAGCTGCGTCGTTCAATGTGGGGCTTTTTAAAAGATTTAAACGACAAAGGCACCACGATTATTCTGACCACCCACTATCTCGAAGAAGCGGAAATGCTGTGTCGTAATATCGGCATTATTCAGCACGGCGAGCTGGTGGAAAATACCTCGATGAAGAGCCTGCTCTCCAAGCTGAAATCCGAAACCTTTATTCTCGATCTGGCGCCGAAAAGCCCGCTGCCAAAACTGGAAGGTTATCAGTACCGGCTGGTGGATACCTCCACGCTGGAAGTGGAAGTTCTGCGTGAACAGGGGGTCAACAGCGTGTTCTCACAGCTGAGCGCCCAGGGGGTTCAGGTATTGAGTATGCGCAACAAGGCGAACCGACTGGAGGAACTGTTTGTTTCCCTGGTGCATGAAAAACAAGGAGATCGCGCATGATGCAGCTTTACTGGGTAGCGCTGAAAAGCATCTGGGCGAAAGAGATCCACCGCTTTATGCGGATCTGGATCCAAACGCTGGTTCCTCCGGTCATTACCATGACGCTCTATTTTATTATCTTCGGTAATTTGATCGGCTCGCGTATCGGTGAAATGCACGGTTTTAGCTACATGCAGTTTATCGTGCCGGGGCTGATTATGATGGCGGTGATCACCAACTCGTACGCTAACGTGGCATCGTCATTCTTTAGCGCCAAGTTTCAGCGCAATATTGAAGAACTGCTGGTCGCCCCGGTGCCGACGCACGTGATTATCGCCGGTTTTGTCGGCGGCGGCGTGGCGCGCGGTCTGTGCGTAGGCATTCTGGTCACGGCTATTTCACTGTTCTTCGTGCCGTTCCAGGTGCACTCGTGGGTCTTTGTTGCGCTTACGCTGGTGTTAACGGCGGTGCTGTTTTCGCTGGCCGGATTGTTGAACGCGGTTTTCGCTAAAACCTTTGACGATATCAGCCTGATCCCGACCTTCGTGCTGACGCCACTGACCTATCTGGGTGGCGTGTTCTATTCGTTAACGCTGCTGCCGCCTTTCTGGCAGGGACTGTCGCATCTGAACCCGATTGTCTACATGATTAGCGGTTTCCGCTACGGCTTCCTGGGTATTCATGATGTTCCGCTGGTCACCACGTTTGGCGTGCTGGTGGTGTTCATTGCAGCGTTCTACCTGCTGTGCTGGTACCTGATTCAGCGCGGACGCGGCCTGCGTAGCTAATTCTTTCTTCCTCTCTCTGGCCGGGAGAGGAAGACTTTTGATGCTTATCACCATTACCGATTTATCACCCTGATAAACTACTTGCCTGCTAAGGAGGTAGGCAATGTTAGGTTGGGTAATTACCTGTCATGACGATAAGGCACAGGACATGCTGCATCGTCTGGAGAAAAAGTACGGCCCGTTGGTCCAATGCCAGGCGGTAAGCTTTTGGCGTGGACTCAGTTCGAATATGCTAAGCCGCATGATGTGCCATGCCCTGCATGCCACCGACTCAGGCGAGGGCGTGATCTTCCTGACAGATATGGCCGGGGCCGCGCCTTACCGCGTCGCTTCGTTAATGAGCCACAAACATTCCCAGTGTGAAGTGATCTCAGGTATCAGCTATCCATTGCTTGAACGAATGATTTCGTCGCGGGAATCGATGAGCAGTTCTGCGTTTCGCGATTGCATCGTCGCGCTTGGCGGGCCTGAAGTCTCTAGTCTGTGGCACCAACAACAGAAAAATCCCCCGTTCGTGTTGAAGCATGATTTGTATGAGTATTAATCATTGGTATTGATGGCGCTTTTGCTACAATAGCCGGGGTTTCTCGCCTCGGTTATCTCATATGGTTATGCGCGTTCTGCTTGTTGTAGTGCTCCTGTTCTCTGGCAGCGTCGCCGCGGCTTTGCCTGCTCGCTATATGCAAACCACCGAAGCGGCCGCCGTATGGGCGCAGATTGGCAATAAGATGGTGACGGTCGGGAATATTCGCGCCGGGCAGATCCTTGCCGTTGAGCCCATCGCGGCAGACTATTACGAATTTACCTTTGGCTTTGGCACCGGATTTATTGATAAGGGACATCTGGAGCCGGTTCAGGGGCGGCAGAAAGTTGACGATGGTCTGGGCGATCTCAATAAACCCCTCAGCAATCAAAGCCTGGTGACCTGGAAAGATACGCCGGTGTATAACGCTCCGGATGTCGGTAGCGCTCCGTTTGGCGTGCTGGCGGATAATCTGCGATATCCGGTTATCAGCAAGCTGAAAGACCGTCTCAACCAGACCTGGTACCAGATCCGCATCGGCGGCAGACTGGCCTACATTAGCGCGCTGGATGCGCAGGAAGACAACGGTATCCCGGTGTTAACCTATCACCATATTCTGCGCGATGAAGAGAACACCCGCTTTCGTCACACCTCCACGACAACCTCCGTACGCGCCTTCAGCAACCAGATGGCCTGGCTCCAGGACCGCGGCTATACCACGTTGACGATGTACCAACTGGAAGGCTACATCCGCAACAATATGAACCTCCCGGCGCGGGCGGTGGTGCTGACTTTTGATGATGGGCTGAAGTCGGTGAGCCGTTATGCTTACCCGATTCTGAAGCAGCACGGCATGAAGGCAACGGCGTTTATCATCTCCTCACGCATCAAGCGCCACCCGCAGAAGTGGGATCCGAAATCGCTGCAGTTTATGAGCCTCTCTGAACTGAACGAGATCCGCGACGTGTTCGACTTCCAGTCGCATACTCATTTTTTACATCGGGTGGATGCCAATCACCGGCCAATCCTTTTGAGTCGCAGCTATCACAACATTCTGTTTGATTTTGCCCGTTCGCGCCGGGCGCTGTCCCAGTTCAATCCTCACGTCCTGTATCTTTCCTATCCGTTTGGCGGTTATAACGCTACGGCGGTAAAAGCGGCTGGCGACGCGGGATTCCACATGGCGGTCACCACGGTGAGAGGGAAGGTTAAGCCGGGGGATAATCCGTTCTTATTGAAAAGACTTTATATTTTAAGAACGGATTCGCTGGAGACGATGTCGCGGCTGATAGTCAATCAGCCGCAGGGGTAAGGGCTGTCAGGCAACCTGTACCGGAATGGCTTTCGCGGTACGCTTCATCTCGTTGTCGCCTTCAAAGTAGGCGACTTTCGGACGCCAGGTACGAGCTTCTTCATCAGACATGGTGACGAAGCTGGCGATAATCACAATGTCGCCAACTTCAGCACAGTGCGCCGCCGCGCCGTTCACCGAGATGATTCTGGAGCCGCGTTCAGCCGCAATCGCATAGGTCGAGAAACGTTTCCCGTTGGTCACGTTCCAGATATCAATAGCTTCGTTTTCCAGAATACCAGAGGCATCGAGAAAATCCTGGTCGATGGCGCAGGAGCCTTCGTAGTGCAGGTCCGCCTGCGTAACTTTTACGCGGTGGAGCTTGCCTTGCAGCATGGTGCGAATCATAACTTCTATACCCTGTCGTTTACCTTGGCTAAGCAGGCGCGAGTGGCCTGCTTTGAGAAATTCTCAGGCAGTATTGCCTGATTTTTAACCCGTGTCTACTGGGCTAATGTAACGCTTTGATTATCGATCAGGCGCGCCTGACCCAGCCAGGCGGCGGCCAGAATCACCGCGCGTTTACTGGTTTCCGTCAGCTCCAGCAGGGTGTCGGCATCGCGAATCTGAATATCGTCGGCGCGAAAGCCTTTTTCATTCAGTTCCTGCTCGGCAATGGCAATAATCTCTTGCAGCTCACGATGACCCGCAATCAGTTTTTCAGCGATGCCGTTCATCACTTTGTGCAGACCTGGCGCAATTTTGCGCTGCTCTGCGGTCAGATAACCGTTACGTGAGCTAAGCGCCAGACCGTCTTTGGCGCGAATAATTGGCACGCCGACGATCTCAATGTCATAACCCATATCCGCCACCATTTTGCGGATCAGCGCCAGCTGCTGGAAATCTTTCTCACCAAAGCAGGCGATATCTGGCTGGATCAGGTTAAACAGCTTGCTGACGATCGTGGCAACGCCACGGAAGTGGCCTGGACGGCTGGCGCCTTCCAGCATGGTGGAGAGGCCGGGAACATCAACGAAAGTCTGGCCTTCCAGACCCTGCGGATAAATTTCTTCCACGGCTGGGGCAAATACATAATCGACTTTGCGCTTGTTCAGCTTTTCGCAGTCTTCCTGCAGCGTGCGCGGATAACGCACCAGATCGTCCGGCCGGTCAAATTGCATCGGGTTGACGAAAATGCTGACGATGACCACATCGGCCCGGGCTTTTGCTTCATCGACCAGCTTCATATGGCCATCGTGCAGGTTGCCCATGGTGGGAACCAGGGCGACGCGTTTGCCTTCCTGACGCAGACGACGAATATGCTGGCGCAGCAGCGGCAGGGTTTCGATAATTAACACACCTTGACTCCTTAATGGAAACTGTGTTCTTCGCCCGGATAAACGCCGGACTCCACTTCAGCCATATACTGCCGCACTGCGGCGCGCATGTCGCCCGCTTCGGCAAGGAAATTTTTCGCGAATTTTGGAATATGACCGCCGGTGATGCCAAACGCATCGTGCATCACCAGGATTTGCCCGTCGGTGACGTTACCTGCGCCAATACCGATAACCGGAATCGACAGCGCCTCAGTGACGCGCTTCGCCAGCTCAACCGGCACGCACTCCAGCACCAGCAACTGAGCGCCGGCGGCTTCTAAGGCCAGCGCGTCGTCCAGCAGTACCTGTCCGGCGTCGCCGCGACCCTGAATTTTATAGCCGCCGAAGATATTCACCGACTGGGGGGTTAATCCCAGATGACCGCAAACCGGCACCGCGCGTTCGGTGAGCATTTTTACGGTATCCGTAAGCCAGGCGCCACCTTCGATTTTGACCATATTCGCGCCCGCGCGCATCACGATGGCGGCGTTTTCAAATGCCTGCTCCGGAGTGGCGTAAGCCATAAACGGCAGGTCGGAGAGCAGCAGGCAGTTGGGCGCGCCACGGCGCACGGCGCGGGTGTGGTAGGCAATGTCTTCCACGGTGACCGGCAGGGTGGAGTCGTGCCCCTGTACCGTCATGCCCAGCGAATCGCCAACCAGCATCACGTTGAGGCCAACATCGGCGAACAGTTTAGCAAAGCTATAGTCGTAGGCAGTGATTGTTGCGAAGCGCTTTTTCTCTTGTTTGCATTTCTGCAGCACAGCGATAGTAGTGGGTTTGCTCATAACCTCTCCGGCCATAATATTGATGAATAGAATGGGCGCATTGTAGGGGAATGAAGCAGAAAAGCGTTAGCCCTTTGTGGGAATTCCCGACGGTGTTCCGTCGGGAATATGTTCAGGGACTGGCTGTTGTGAACGGACCGTGGCGTTATTCGTATTTTACATTCACTAACACACGGCTGCTTAACTCACCTGGCGTCACCGTGCCGCTATCAAGGATTTTTTGCATTCTGGAGTAAAAGGTCCAGCTGGTATCGCTGTAGGCCGTTGCGTTAAAGGTTGCTCGCGATGTGCCATCCGTATTCAACACATTCTTACGCGGGGCGTCCGTGGTAAAGATCACCACGCCTACGTTGTCTGCTCCGCCTGCGCTCTGAATAAGCTCGTTGGCAAACACCTGCTGATTGCCCGCGGCAAACTGCCCGCTTTGCGGCGTGAATTCAAACGTCACATTGGTCATGGCTCCGTCGCTGACCGGGCAACTCAGGAGCTTAATGGAGAACTCTTCTCCCCCCTTATAGTCGCTTTCGGCGGAAATGCCGTCAGCGAAATAGGCGGGACCTACGGTTGCGAAATTTACCGTTCCACTGCCATTAATTTCTATCTGGCAGGTATCCTTCTGCACGGTGGCGGTGAAATCCACGTTGGTGTCGGCATACAGCGGCGCGACAACCAGGGCTGTTGCCAGCCCTGAAATTAACGCGGAGAGTGTGAATCTACGCAAACGCATCATGGCGATTACCGTTACTGGTAAGTAATGGTGAAAATAGTTGAAGCCAGAAAATCACCCGCAGTCAGCTGAGAAAGTAGCGTTGACCCAGTGGATACCGGCACCAGACGCGCGCTTAGCGGATAATCCAGAGGCGTGGTAGATGTCGCAGTTGAGAGATCGATAGTATGCAGGTCTGTTGCAGCATGGCCACAGTAGAACCGTACGCTATCCGCGCCTTCTGGCGTTGCTGTCGTCCAGATTTCCAAACCGGTTTTAGCTGCCTTTGTTGCTGATGCTGAGGCGTTGGCAAACTCGGGGTTATCGGAGTTGCCTCCAGCGCACTTTCCTTCCGCCGCTTCAATCTTTAGTGTCGCCGTTTTATCTTTTAACCCGGCGCAGTCGCTAAAGCGCAGGCTAAAAGGTTTTGATTTGCTTTTAGCCCAGACTTCCGAGATATACACGTTGCCCAGACCAATCGTAGCGGTGGCTGTCCCACCGTCAACCACCGATGCTGAACAGGTGCCGGCGGTGATATTGGCTTCTACGGTTAAATCCAGGCTTGCCGTGCCGTCGGCCTGCGCCAGGGTGGAAACGCCCGTACCCATCGTTGCCAGTGCGCCAAAAATTAACCCGCGCAAAAATTGTTTTTTCATTATCATCGTCCCTGTTATTGATAAGTGAAGGTAAAGGTCGCTTTGGAGCTGAATGCGCCGGTGGTACCCGCGCCATCCGTCAGTTCGCGCAGCGCCACGGTCATTTCAAGGGCGTTGTTAGTGCGCTCCTCAGGAGACCAGGTGAGGGTACTAGAAGCACCCGGCGTCATATAGGTTTCACCGCTGGTGCTTTTACGCTTAAAGCCCATGCCAATATTGGTGGCGGCACCGGTTTCGAGGGATTCATTTTTAATAAAATTGCCGCTGGCGGATGCGGATGTCGCCAGTGTGGTGGTGATACTGGTCATTGAACCGGCACATTCGCTGGAGACAAACTTAAAGTTCTTCTGCGACTCTGCTGATTTCTTAACGATCTTATCCAGACCGACGTCGCCCACCGTTAACTTATAGCCGTTGGTGGCGTCGCCGGAAACTGATGAACCATCCAGCGCGGCAATGGTCATGTTACAGGTGGTGCCCAGTACGGTGGCGGTGAAGTCGACGTTCACTGTTTCCGCCTGGCTGGTCAGCGGAAACAGTACCGCGAGTACGGAGGCAGCTAAAAAGCGCTTATTCCTTTTCATTGGGGATTCCATTTACATTGTGGTTGATGACACGACACGTAATGTTGTCTAACAGTAGGGTCTGGCTGGCGCCGACCGTTTGTTGTGTTGCCGGCAACTGGAAGATTGCCTTACAACGGGTTGGCTGGTTGTTTTCGAACCAGTTCACCGAAAGTTCGCCGCTGTCGCTAATGCCGCGAACAAATGCCTGGCCGCCCTGGCCCATATTGCCGATCTGCACGTCGTTCTCGTAAACCTCAGCGCCGAATGGAATGGTTTTACCATCGTCGCGCGTCATGTTGAGAATGGCTGAACGCCCTTCATCGGTTTCAAAACTGGCGAAAACGACCGCGCCATCGCGTGGAACCAGGGTGGCGCTGGTGCTCTTGAGCTCGACGTCGTTATCCATTGTGTCAATGTCGAGGTTGACCTGGTTTTCACGGTAGGCCGTCAGCGAGTTCGTTGCGCCGTAACCCCAGCGGTCAATGGTGCTGCTGCCGCCGTTAATTTTGGCGCCTTTGGCGCCAGGGGCTTTCACCAGCACGATGGCATCGTTGTTGCCGAAGCTGTCGCTGGTAAAGGTCAGCCCGCCGCTGTGCAGTACAAAGCCGCCATTGGTGGAAAGCGAGTACTGACGGTTGCTGTCGTTATTGGCGGAGGCAGAGGCTGAAATATCACCCCACGGCGACTGGTAGCTGGTGTAGCCGCCGACATCGGAGATGTTCTTACCCTCTTTTTGCATGGTGTAGCCGGTATTGACGCTGTAGTTGAACTTGTTGTCTTCACTGCTGCCGCTACTATTCATGCTGAGCTGGTGCCCACCGTTAAAATCGGTACGCATCTGGGTGCTCAGGTTATTGAAGCCTGAGCGGCGATGTTCACCGCCCAGCAGGTTTGCCAGCGGTATGTTGAAGTTGATGTAGAGCGAATCATCCTTCTGACCCTCTTCATCCCAGGTGCGCTGCAGGTTGATGCTCATGCTGCCCCAGGAGAAGCCTTTTCCGTAGCCCATGCTGTAATCGCTGCGGCTTTCATTGCTCGCCCAATAGTCGGTCCAGGTGGCTGACAGATAAAATGAACCGTAATCAACCTCAGCCGACTGCAAAGGCTGGTTCATGCTGACGGTGACCTGATTCTTCATGCGCGAGAAGTTATTCATGGTGTCTTGCTCGGCATCTTCACCTTTGAATTTGGCGTCGTCGATAAGCTCGATAGCATCATTCAGGCCGAGATAGTTTTGCGTCGAATAACGGTAAGCCGCGACGTTGAACGACGTATCGGTCGCTTCAATCAGTTTGTTCCACGTTACGCGATAGCTTTGGCCCTGATAGGTTTTGTCGTCCGGGATTTCCGCGCGCGAGTGGGTTACGTCGACCGCCAGCGCGCCAAAGGACGTGTTCAGGCCGAGGCCGAAGAGTCCTGCAAGGTAGTTATTATCCGTGGCCTGAACGCCGGTGTAGGCCGTCAGCACGTTGTTCAGACCGTAGTAGTACGAACCCTGCGCCATATTGGGCTTGTCGTGAAGTTCGTCGTTATTGACTTCCCCGACGCTCAGATCCCAGCGCCCGACGCCCGGACGCTGCATCTGCATAACTGAAGAGAACGGCTGAGAGAAGGTGCGTTTGCTGCCGTCGGCTTCTTCGATGGTGACGACCAGATCGCTACCGTAGCCGGACGGGCTGATATCGTTGATTTCGAAAGGTCCCGGCGGGACGGTCGCTTCATAAATCTTGTAGCTGCCCTGAGTGATGGTCACTTTGGCGTTGGTGTTGGCGACGCCACGGATGATCGGCGCGTAGTTAGCCAACTGCGAAGGCAGCATGCGGGTGTCGCTATACAGACGCGCGCCGCGAATACTCACCGAGTCGAAGGTTTCGCCGGTGGTATAAGCTTCGCCGACGATCAGCTGTGAGCGTAGCGCCGGCAGGTCGCGCTGCAGATAACGGTTCTGATAGTCGAAATTACTGTCGCCATCTTTCGTCCAGTTATAGTTGCCGCTGGCGCGCAGGCGCCATGCGCCGAGGTTGATACCGGTGTTAAATGCGGCGTACAGGCTGTCGTTGTCAGTACCATTGCTGGTGCTGTGGTAGCCGTTAAGGTTATAGGAAAATAACGCCGCCGGAATACCGCTTTCCCACAGGGACGGTTCAACATAGCCAGAATAACCTTTGATCAGCCACGCCTGTGGAATGGAGACATCCAGACGTTGTTCGCCCATATCAAAGCTCACGTTTGACTGATCGATAAGCGCCGGAAGATTTAAACAGTCTTCCTCTTCTTCATTACCTTTCTTCAGAATGGCCTGCTCACCGGAGAGTTCTGGCTGTTTGATATGCAACTGCGCCAGGTTTTTTGACGTCAGGCAGGCTTGCGCACTCTTTTTACCGGTATCAATAAACGGTATCGACAGGGTGGCAACCGCTTTTTCGTTAACGTAAACCTTTACATTGTAGATCCCCGCTGGCGTTGGGTTGCCATCGGCATATTTACTGATATCAATCGTTGAGGCACTGCTCCCCATCAGGAAGGTGCTGTCATATTCAACGCTTTCGGCAGTTAAACCCGACTGGCTATAAAACAGTGCGCAGCAAACCGCCAGCAGCGTTTTTTTCGGCATCTTATTTTTATGAGGAACGTTTTGCACCGTCTTTTCATCCTGCGTTTTGATTAATTGATTACAGAGAAACGGAACCTTCGATCATGCCGCCGTAATCATTAATGGCGTGGTAGTCCAGCTTGCCTGAGGTGGCGTTTTGCAGACCTTTAACGCTGAAGGATGCTTTACTCAGAGGTGCAACCATGGTGGCGTCGACGGTGTAGCGTTTTCCGCCAACCGTAACGACGGCATCATTAAACGAAACGTAGTAAGGGGTTGGGTTATTCACCTGCACGGCTGCTTTGCCTTGTTCATTCCCCATCTGCCACTTCAACTGTTTGGTGGCTTCGGCAGGTGAACCCTGAAGACCTGCAGGGCGGTAAAACAATTTGATGCGAGTGCGGAAGGCTAACTGCAGTAAATTTTTGTTTTCTTCTTTGCTGGTGTCGGCTTTAGGCGGCACTTCCAGCACGTTGAACCAGAACACGCTTTCGCGGTCTTTTGGCAATGCGGTGGCCTGGGTATACATGATTTTTACGGATTGACCGCGTTTGGGTTCAATTCGTGAAACCGGAGGCGTAGAGACGAAAGGCGCCTTAATACTGCCCGGATCGCTGTTTTCATTCCCCATATCAATCCAGTTTTGCACCAGTAATGGGCGAGTCCCTTTGTTTTCCAGGCGAACACTGACATCTTTTTTATTTTCATCATAAATGATGCGCGTGCCGGAAATAATGATATCGGCATGGCTGATATTACTAAATAAGCTTCCTGCAAGTACCAATGTGGTAAGCGTTTTCTTAAAATTCAACATGAGCATTCCTTGCTTGTAGTGAGTTGGATGTTTATAAATCAATGACGGGGGAGTGATTGCTGTAGTCATCACTACCCCGTTATTACACGACGTGTTAATAGAAAATGAATCCTGATTACTACATGGTGCTATTAACGATCGTCTTATTACCTGTTTATTTCATCGTTTAAAAAAACGATTACTGATAGGTAAAGGTATACATTGCGTTGGTGGTAACGTGACCTGGGGTTACTGTATCAGTACCGTTCGCTTTAACGTAAGAAGCTACGAAGTTATAGGTCGCGATTTTGCCTTCACTGAAGGTGGCTTCGTGAACGTCTGCACCATCAACTTTCATCAGCGTTTTGGTGACGTCGTCATGGATAGCGATGTTTACGTTCTTCGCAGCAGCCATGCCAGCAGCAGTCAGGTTGGTGTCGTTATCCAGAGTCCCTTTGGTGTTACCAAAAGCAGAGACCATTGACAGACTAGCCTTAGTACCGGTGGTCACTTCGGCAGCATCTTTACAGTTCAGAATGATGGAGAAAGGTTCTGCTTTTGCGCCGTAAGTAGAATCAGCGACTTCAGTGGTGATATCAGCAGGTGTTGCGGTCTCCAGATAGACGTTGCCATCGGTGGACTCGTCACCACGGCTGGTGGAAACCACTTTAGAACAGGTTGTTGCGCTCACTAAACCGTGAAAATTAATCTGGCCGCCTTCTGCATCCGCTGCCATTGCTGAAGTTGAACCCATTGCCATAACCATGGCTGCTGCCAAAATTGCTTTTTTCATTACTGTATCCTTACAGGATTTGAAATATTAGATAATTGCTATTTTGCTATATTAAATAGCAGGGGCATATTTTAGCTGTTGGTAATGTTTTGTAAAATAATTTGGATTTATGGATTTGGTAAAATCATTTAATTTTGGCATTATTTTGGGGAAATTCTCATTTGGTTCTTTTTGTCATATTTTTACAGAATATGGTTTTTTGTAAGGGGGCGCAGAAACTAATCAATAATTATTCTTTAATAATAATTATTTTACATGGGTTGTAGTGGAAGAACGTGTATAAATTAGTTTTGCTGAAAACGAAATGTAGTTTAATTAATATGGAAAGTGTTTTTCCCGTAATTAACTTTGTTATATAACGCTACTACCAGCGTGCAGGGCAGGGGGAGGTTTGCTGGACGAGCAACGCAAGTGATTGTTGATCATCCGGGAAGATAAGCTCTGGCGCAATTTCGTATAACGGCCACAGCATAAAACCACGGTTTTTCATGTCGTAGTGCGGCACAGTCAGACGGTCGGTGTTAATCACTTCGTCGCCAAACAGCATAATGTCGAGGTCCAGCGTGCGTGGCCCCCAGCGTTCAGCTTTGCGCACGCGGCCCTGTTGCAGTTCAATACGCTGAGTATGGTCCAGCAATGCTTCGGGGGCGAGGGCGGTTTCCAGCGCCACGGCGGCGTTCAGGTAGTCTGGTTGATCCTGCGGACCTAACGGCGGTGTGCGGTAAAACGAGGAGATTGCCACGATACGGCTGTCGGGAATGTCGCCAATCGCTTTGACGGCAGCATTAACCTGCTCCAGCGGGGAAGCGAGGTTACTGCCGATGGCGATATATACCCGTCGTGTTTCAGGCTGCATCTGCGTCACCGCCTTGATGCAACCCGAAATCCATTGGGTATACGTGATGGGTCATGCGGAACCTTCGCGACGCGGCGCGCGTTTACGCGGGCGACGATGACGACGGCGTACGTCTGGCTCTTCATCCAGTTCGTTCAGCATGCCTTTTTGTTCCGGCGGCGCTGAAACCTGGAATTCACCCCACCATTTCGCCAGTCGTTGCAGTTCGGCATTGTTTTCTACTTCGGCGCGCAGGGCCAGCAGATCGTAAGCGGCGCGGAACTTCGGATGCTCCATCAGCTTCCAGGCGCGTTTACCCTGACGACGAGACATGCGTAGCTGCAGCTGCCAGATATCGCGGGTCAGCGAGGTCAGACGTTTTGGTATAGCCAGCGAGCGGCAGGCTTCGTCCAGCACGTCGTTCATTGCCAGCGCGAATGCGTCGTAGTAGGCCAGACCGCTTTCCTGCGCAATTTTCTGTGCGGCTTCCAGTAACGGATACCAGAACATGGCGGCGAACAAGAACGCTGGGTTAACGCGCATATCATTGTGAATGCGGTTATCGGTATTCTTCAGTACCTGGGCGATGATGCGTTCCATCGGGCTGTCACCGTCTTCGGTGAAATAGCGCGTAATGGTTGGGAACAGCGGCTGGAACAGGCTGTACTCACGCAGTTTTTTATAGGTTTCATACCCATAGCCAGCCTGTAACAGCTTAAGCGCTTCTTCGAACAGGCGTGCGGGGGGAATATCGTTAAGCAGCGTTGCCAGACGCGGGATCGGCTCTGCGGTTTCTGGGCTGATACGCATGTCGAGCTTGGCGGCAAAGCGCACGGCGCGCAGCATACGCACAGGGTCTTCGCGATAGCGCGTTTCCGGATTACCGATCAGGCGAATGATGCCCTCTTCGAGATCCTGCATGCCGCCGACGTAATCGCGCACGGTGAAATCGGCCACGCTGTAATACAGGCTGTTAATCGTGAAGTCGCGACGCTGGGCATCTTCTTCAATGGAGCCGAAGATGTTGTCGCGCAGCAGCATGCCGTTTTGTCCGCGCTGGGAAGTTGTGCGATCGGACTCGCTGCCTTCATGATGACCGCGGAAAGTCGCCACTTCGATGATTTCCGGGCCAAACATGACATGGGCCAGACGGAAACGGCGACCGACCAGGCGACAGTTACGAAACAGTTTTCGCACCTGATCTGGCGTAGCGTTAGTGGTGACATCAAAATCTTTCGGCTTTTTGCCCAGCAAAAGATCGCGTACGCCTCCGCCAACCAGCCATGCCTCGTATCCGGCCTTATTGAGCCTGTACATTACCTTCAGGGCATTTTCACTGATATCTTTGCGGGAGATAGAGTGCTGCTCACGCGGGATTACCGTCATATGTGGACGGGCGACGGCAAGCTCGGCCTCGCGCTCCTCGCGGCTTAGCACCTTGCGGCAAAAATTAGCGACTCGGGTAAAAATAGTGCACCTCGGTAGTGTCAAACTTCAATCAGAACAAGTGTTGCTGTGTAAAAATAGCGGCTAATCATAGCTCAGCATGGCGCATTTGAGAATGGCGGATTTAATATCGCCGATTCTGGCACTGCTTTCAGGCTCCAGTTTTCCACTGCAAACGCCAGGATCTGCTCCACGCGCATCTCCTGCCACGGAAGATCGGCGCGCTGGCCGAGAAAGCACAGCGCGGCGACAATCACCGGACGCGGATCGCCTTTCGGCAATGCAGGTGCATGATTTTGTTTGGAAAGTTTAGCGCCTTGTTCGTTAAGCGCCAGCGGCAGATGAATATAGTCTGGCGCCTGCCAGCCAAACTGCTGATACAACGAAATCTGCCGTACCGTTGGCTCGATAAGATCGGCGCCGCGCACAATCTCGGTTACGCCCTGGAAGTGGTCATCGACGACCACCGCGAGGTTATAGGCAAACAGTCCGTCGCGCCGGTGGATAATAAAATCTTCGCCTGCAAGCTGTGGGTCGGCCTGAATCACGCCGCGCAACTGGTCCGTAAACTGCATTACCGGATGGCGTTGCTTAATGCGAACTGCGGCCTGTTCAGGCCCGTGGCGCAGCTCACGGCAGTGACCATCGTAAATGCCGCCGACGCTTTGAATACGCGCGCGCGTACACGTGCAGTAATAGCTCAGATCCTGCTGATGCAGCCAGGTGAGCGCCTCTCTGTAGGCGTCATGGCGCTGGGATTGCCACAAAATGTCGCCATCCCAGTGCAGTCCGTAATGTTCCAGCTGACGCAGAATCGTATCTGCAGCACCGGGAACTTCACGAGGGGGGTCAATATCTTCAATGCGTACTCGCCAGATTCCGCGCCGGGCACGAGCCTGCAGGTAACTGCCGAGGGCGGCAATCAGTGAACCGAAATGCAGTTCGCCGGAGGGGGAAGGGGCGAAGCGGCCAATATAGTGTGAATCGCTCATTTTGCGGACTAACAAATAATAAGGCGGGAGATGCTCCCGCCTGTAGTAAACGTGGTAAAAATGACCGGAATTAACCTGCCATTTGTTTTTCGCGGATTTCTGCCAGCGTTTTACAGTCGATGCACAGATCGGCTGTCGGACGCGCTTCCAGACGGCGAATACCAATTTCTACGCCGCATGATTCGCAGTAGCCGAAATCTTCGTCTTCCACTTTCTTCAGCGTCTTCTCGATCTTTTTGATCAGTTTGCGCTCACGGTCACGGTTACGCAGCTCAAGGCTGAATTCTTCTTCCTGTGCGGCGCGGTCCACCGGATCAGGGAAGTTAGCCGCTTCGTCTTGCATATGAGATACGGTGCGATCAACTTCATCCCTAAGTTGATTACGCCATGCCTCAAGAATACGCCTGAAGTGCGACAGCTGGGCTTCGTTCATATACTCTTCGCCCGGTTTCTCCTGGTACGGCTCCACCCCAGCGATGGCGAGAATACTCAGGGACGATGTTTTACGGTTTTGCCCTTCTTGCATGTTGCTTCTCCTTAACACGCACTATCGATCCCCATGTTCGGGGGAAAAATCAGGTCGCTATAAATAGCAGATGCTTTTCCGGATAGCAATTATCTAAACGTAACACTTGACAACCCTGTGAGGAAAAGCGTATTTGCCCACGCGCCCAGAATACTAATTAACCAAATGTTTACACCATTACAAGGTAATGGGCAACGGCTCTTTAAGAGTCATACCATGGGCAGAAAGTTCCGCTTTATAAACCAGAATTTCTACCCCCTTAAGCTGTGCTTCAACTAATAATTGCGCATATTTTGCATCGATATGGCGCGCGGGTGAAAACCGTGTAATGGCTGAATGCAGCGCCGCGAAAAATATCACCGCCCGCTTGCCTTCGGCCGCTACGCTCATCAATTCCCGAAGATGTTTCTGACCTCGTTCAGTGATGGCATCGGGAAAATAACCCTGATCTTTTTCCGCCAACGTGACTGATTTCACTTCAATATAGCAGTCTGGTCGGGAATCCGCCTGCAACAAAAAGTCGATGCGGCTCCCTTCGGCGCCGTATTTTACTTCGCTTTTCAAGACGCTGTAGCCTGAAACTTCCGAAATTAACGCCTGCTGAATCGACTCTTTCGTTAATCTATTGGCCCACAGTGTGTTAACACAAATAAATGCCCCTGATTGGGTTTGCGTTAATTCCCAGGTATGTGGATATTTCCGTTTAGTATTTTCTGATGTCGAATACCAGACGGTGTCACCCGGGGTTGCGCATCCGGTCATCGCGCCGGTATTTGGGCAGTGTAGCGTTAACTCAGTGCCATCCGGTGTGATCACATCCGCTAAAAAGCGCTTGTAGCGCTGAATGAGCGTAGCCGGTTGTAAAGGTGGAGAAAATTGCATCAGCAGTCCCTTTAATTATTCAGTCAGCGTCCAGCGTTGCAGCTGTGTGTAACGCGTGCGTCCTCGTGCAAATGAGGAGGAGTAAAGCGCAAATTCCGTGACCGGAAACGACCAGCCAAAGCCCGGTGGGGGGATGGGAACCGCGTGGCCGGCATCGCGCAGCAGCGTGATATGCGGGTGAAACGGCTGCGGGCTTTGGTAGCACCCACTGCGTGCGGCCTGCGCCCGCAGCATATTCGCCAACTGCAGCAACCCGCGCGGCGGCTGACGCATTCCCAGCCACACGACCCTGGATCGCAGCCATTGCCCGGCATCATCGAACTTGAGCGTAAAACCCGGCTGGCGAATACGCCCCGCGAGCTGAGACAGCGCCTGCTGTTTCTCCGCGCTGACATCGCCTAAAAAGGCCAGCGTCAAATGCAGATTATCGGCGGCGACGGGACGACCCGCTTCTGGGGGGAACTGCGCGGCCCGCCAATGGATTAACTGCTCCCGAACCTCGCCTGGCAATTCAATCGCAAAGAACAGCCTTTTTGGCTCAGACATGATGGATACTCGGTTATGAATTAACGCGATGCTACAATGCAGCGCGAAGAATGTTAACCCTCTGGAGCCATTTGTGACGTCGTTGCCCGTTGCCGCCGTAGTGCCTGAACTGCTTACCGCCCTTGATGCCTCGTCGCAGGTTCTGCTGACGGCGCCGACCGGGGCCGGGAAATCGACCTGGCTGCCGTTGCGGCTTCTTGAGCATCGCGGGATCAAGGGACGGATTATTCTGCTGGAGCCGCGCCGTCTGGCGGCGCGCAACGTGGCGCAGCGGTTAGCGGAATTGCTGAATGAAAAGCCGGGCGAGACTGTGGGGTATCGCATGCGCGCGCAAAGCTGCATAGGGCCTCAGACCCGACTGGAGGTGGTAACGGAAGGTGTGCTGACGCGCATGATCCAGCGCGATCCTGAACTGGCGGGCGTTGGGTTAGTGATCCTCGACGAATTTCACGAGCGGAGCCTGCAGGCCGACCTGGCGCTGGCTTTGTTGCTGGACGTACAGCAAGGGCTGCGTGACGATTTAAAACTGTTGATTATGTCTGCCACTCTGGACAACGGGCGTTTGCAGCAGATGTTGCCCGATGCGCCGACGATCGTCTCTGAAGGCCGCGCATTTCCCGTTGAGCGGCGGTTTCAACCGTTAGCGGCGCATCTGCGTTTTGATGAAGCGGTGGCGATAGCAACAGCAGAGCTACTGCGCCATGAAAGCGGGTCGCTGCTGCTGTTTTTACCGGGCGTTGGCGAAATCCTGCGCGTGCAGGAGCAGCTGGCAACGCGAGTAGGCAGCGATGTGGTGCTGTGCCCGCTGTATGGCGCATTGACGCTTGCCGAACAGCGTCAGGCGATTTTGCCCGCGCCGCAAGGTAAGCGCAAAGTGGTGCTGGCGACCAATATTGCCGAAACCAGCTTAACGATTGAAGGTATCCGGCTGGTGGTGGACTGCGCGCAGGAGCGCATGGCGCGCTATGACGCACGTACCGGTTTGACGCGGCTGATTACCCAGCGCATCAGTCAGGCTTCAATGACCCAGCGAGCGGGTCGCGCAGGGCGTCTGGAGCCCGGTATCTGTTTGCATCTGCTTGCTAAAGAGCAGGCGGAAAGAGCGGCGGCGCAGGGAGACGCGGAGATATTACAGAGCGACCTGTCCGGGCTGTTGATGGAGTTGCTGCAATGGGGATGCACTGACCCTGAGCAACTGAACTGGCTGGATGCGCCGCCCACTATCAACCTGCAGGCGGCAAAACGGCTGCTGGAGATGCTGGGCGCGCTTGCAGGCGACAGGCTCAGCGCCACGGGGCAGAAAATGGCGGCGTTGGGTAACGACCCCCGTTTAGCGGCTATGCTGGTTAGCGCCAACAATGACGATGAAGCGGCAACGGCGGCGAAACTGGCTGCGATTCTGGAAGAGCCGCCGCGCGGCGGCAGTACCGATCTGGCTGTGGCGTTTTCACGAAATCAGCCTGCCTGGCAGCAGCGCAGTCAACAATTGCTGAAACGGCTTAACGTTCGCAACGGACAGCCCGACAGCGCGCTGCTCCCCTCATTGCTGGCGCAGGCGTTTGCCGATCGGATCGCGCGTAGACGCGGGCAGGAAGGGCGCTATCAACTGGCCAACGGTATGGGGGCAATGCTGGATGCTGATGACGCCTCAGGACGCCATGAATGGCTGATAGCACCGTTGTTACTGCAGGGCAGCGCTTCGCCGGATGCGCGTATTCTGCTGGCCTTGCCGCTGGATATCGAGGCGTTGATGCAGGCATGTCCTGAACTGCTGCAACAGTCCGACACCATCGAATGGGATGAGACTCAAGGAACGTTAAAGGCATTACGTCGGTCACGCATTGGTCAGCTAACGGTAAAAGTACAGCCGCTGGCCAAACCCTCGGAAGAGGAGTTGCACCAGGCGATGTTGAACGGCATTCGCGATAAAGGACTCAGTGTGCTCAACTGGACGCCGGAAGCCGAGCAGTTTCGCCTGCGTCTGCAATGCGCGGCAAACTGGTTGCCAGAGTATGACTGGCCCGCGGTAGATGAGGACTCTCTGCTGGCGTCGCTGGAGAGCTGGCTGCTGCCGCACATGAGCGGTGTGCACTCGTTACGCGCGTTAAAAGCGCTAAATGTGGCTCAGGCGTTGCGCGGTTTGCTGGATTGGTCAATGCTGCAACGTCTGGATAGTGAACTGCCGGCGCATTACACTGTGCCGACGGGAAGCCGGATCGCCATTCGCTATCATGAGGATAATCCTCCGGTACTGGCGGTGCGGATGCAGGAAATGTTTGGTGAAGCGAAGACCCCAACCATCGCCCAGGGACGCATACCGTTGGTGCTGGAACTGCTGTCTCCTGCCCAGCGACCGCTACAGGTGACCAGTGATTTGAGCGCGTTCTGGCAGGGATCGTACCGCGAGGTGCAAAAAGAGATGAAAGGGCGCTATCCCAAACATGTCTGGCCGGACGATCCGGCGAATACCGCGCCAACGCGGCGCACCAAAAAGTATTCGTAATGAAACGGTAGGCCGGATAAGGCGTTTATGCCGCATCCGGCGAAAGAGCGGTAATAATTGAGAGATTTCTTCTTCTGTCGCAGGACGGAAGAACAGAGAATCGGGCCCTTGCGCCTGAATGTTGCGGAGAAAAAGCATGGCGGGGAATGACCGCGAGCCAATTGGACGTAAAGGGAAACCATCGCGTCCGGTGAAACAAAAGGTGAGCCGTCGTCAACTCAGAGATGAAGAGTATGACGACGATTATGATGATGATGACTATGAGGATGAAGAACCGATGCCGCGTAAGGGTAAGGGCAAAGGGCGTAAGCCTCGTGGTAAGCGCGGCTGGTTCTGGCTGCTGGTAAAACTGTCGATTGTCTTTTTGGTGCTGATCGCCATTTACGGCGTGTATCTGGACCAAAAAATCCGTAGCCGTATTGATGGCAAAGTCTGGCAGCTTCCTGCGGCGGTATATGGCCGTATGGTTAACCTTGAGCCAGAAATGCCTATCGGTAAGAACGAGATGGTGAAGCTGCTGGAGGCCACGCAGTATCGTCAGGTGACGAAGATGACGCGTCCGGGCGAATTTACCGTGCAGGCGAAGAGCATCGAGATGATTCGTCGTCCGTTTGACTTCCCGGACAGCAAAGAAGGGCAGGTGCGCGCGCGTCTGACCTTTGACGGCGATCATCTGGACACCATCGAGAATATGGATAACAACCGCCAGTTCGGTTTCTTCCGTCTCGATCCGCGTCTGATCACCATGCTTTCTTCGCCTAACGGCGAGCAGCGCCTGTTTGTTCCGCGTAGCGGCTTCCCGGATCTGCTGGTGGATACGCTGCTGGCGACCGAAGACCGTCACTTCTATGAACATGACGGTATCAGCCTCTATTCCATTGGTCGTGCGGTGCTGGCGAACCTGACGGCGGGTCGTACGGTACAGGGTGCCAGTACGCTGACTCAGCAGTTGGTGAAAAACCTGTTCCTCTCCAGCGAACGCTCTTACTGGCGTAAAGCCAACGAAGCCTATATGGCGCTGATTATGGACGCGCGTTACAGCAAAGATCGCATTCTTGAGCTGTACATGAACGAAGTCTATCTCGGTCAAAGCGGTGATAATGAGATCCGCGGCTTCCCGCTGGCGAGCCTCTATTATTTCGGTCGTCCGGTGGAAGAACTGAGTCTCGACCAGCAGGCGCTGCTGGTAGGGATGGTTAAAGGGGCGTCGATCTACAACCCATGGCGTAACCCGAAGCTGGCGCTGGAGCGTCGTAACCTGGTTCTGCGTTTGCTGCAACAGCAGCAGATTATCGACCAGGATCTGTATGACATGCTTAGCGCGCGTCCATTAGGCGTACAGCCGCGTGGTGGGGTGATCTCCCCGCAGCCTGCGTTTATGCAGATGGTGCGTCAGGAGCTACAGGCGAAGCTGGGCGATAAAGTTAAAGATCTCTCCGGCGTGAAAATCTTCACCACCTTTGATTCCGTGGCGCAGGACGCCGCAGAAAAAGCGGCGGTGGAAGGTATTCCGGTGCTGAAGAAACAGCGTAAGCTGAGCGATCTGGAAACGGCGATTGTGGTGGTTGACCGCTTTAGCGGTGAAGTTCGCGCCATGGTCGGCGGAGCAGAACCGCAGTTTGCGGGCTATAACCGTGCGATGCAGGCGCGTCGTTCGATTGGCTCTCTGGCCAAGCCTGCGACCTATCTGACCGCACTCAGTCAGCCGAAGCTGTACCGTCTCAATACCTGGATTGCCGATGCGCCGATTGCGCTGCGTCAGCCGAACGGCCAGGTGTGGTCGCCGCAGAACGATGACCGTCGCTATAGCGAAAGCGGAAAAGTGATGCTGGTGGATGCGTTAACGCGCTCGATGAACGTGCCAACGGTAAATCTGGGGATGGCGCTGGGCCTGCCTGCTGTGACCGACACCTGGCTGAAGCTGGGCGCGCCGAAAGATCAGCTTAACCCGGTTCCGGCCATGCTGCTTGGAGCGTTGAACCTGACGCCAATCGAAGTAGCACAGGCGTTCCAGACTATCGCCAGTGGCGGGAACCGCGCGCCGCTGTCAGCGCTGCGTTCGGTGATTGCTGAAGATGGTACGGTGTTGTACCAGAGCTTCCCGCAGGCCGAGCGCGCCGTTCCGGCGCAGGCGGCGTATATGACGCTGTGGACCATGCAGCAGGTGGTTCAGCGTGGTACGGGTCGCCAGCTTGGCGCGAAGTATCCAGGGCTGCATCTGGCAGGGAAAACCGGGACCACCAACAACAACGTGGATACCTGGTTTGCCGGGATTGACGGCAGCCAGGTGACCATTACCTGGGTTGGCCGTGATAACAACCAGCCAACCAAGCTGTACGGCGCCAGCGGCGCGATGTCGATTTATCAGCGTTATCTGGCGAACCAGACGCCGACACCGCTGGTGCTGACGCCGCCGGAAGATGTGGTAGATATGGGCGTGGACTACGACGGCAACTTCGTATGTAGCGGCGGGATGCGTACGCTCCCGGTGTGGACCACCGATCCGGATTCACTGTGTCAGCAGGGTGAAATGCAGCAGCAGTCGGGGAATCCGTTCGATCAGTCAACGCCGCAGCAGCAGCCACAACAGCAGCAACAGCAACAACCGCCGCAGCAGGAGAAGAAAGATAGCGACGGTGTCGCTGGCTGGATTAAGGACATGTTCGGCAGTAACTGATTTTGGTTTTAACTGTTCTTCCCCCGCATCGGCACAGGCCGGTGTGGGGGACTTCCCCCACGCGTTGCTGGCACCTTTCCCTCTCTTTTCATTTTCTCTCTGCGTGCTGAATGTCTGCGCTTGCCTTCGCGTATGCGACTAATTTGCTGTAGATCACATTTCTTTGTTAATTGCCGCAGTAAGTAAAATTGATCTGCTGTGGTATTTGTAGCCCGCACTTGGGCTGTTAATTATAGACTCAATATATTACTTTTTTGTATATATTCGGTATTGACTAATTTTACTCGCATTTTTGTGCTGGTTTTTTCGCTATTCTTATTTTTTTGGGATCATAAGGTGGTATTTAATATTCCCTTGTTGAATTGATTAAAGTCTTCTTAATTCAAATTTAAGAAAATATTGTGTCTATTCTTATCGTTATGAATTTAAAGGAATAGTCAGCGTTCGGCATCATCTTTGGTGAATATGTTAGTTCGCTTTTATAGGTTATGAACCGTAGAATAGATCACGCAAAGGAATGTTTTGGATTGAATGAGTCGATAAAGATATATTATATATCAAGTGATGTTGTTGCATCCGTATCTACAGCCAGTCTTAAGTTCCTTTCGTTAAAATTGCTTTTTTCTTTGTTACTTTTTGTGAGCATATGTAAGGAATACGTTATGTGCAAAAAAATTCTCACCTCGTTGTTTGTAAGCAGTGTGCTGGCGGGTGCCGCAATGCCTGTATTAGCCGTTGATACGGGAACCGTAACCTTTAACGGAAAAATTATTCCTGATAGCTGCGTAGTGGATGTTAACGGTACAACGACAAACGGTACGGTGACGTTTAATAATCTTTCACAAACCGCATTTGGCGCAGATAAGAAAGTGGGGGATTCACAATCTTTTGCTATCACGCTGACGGAATGTGATGCCGCGATTGCCAACCTCAATATCAAATTTGATGGTACGCGTATCGCCGGATATAACGAGGAAGTATTGCAACCGACGGGAACCGCGACGAACCTCGGCGTGCGTATGTTGCCGGAAGGCAGCAGTAATTACGTAAAATTTGATGGCTCAGATCCTGATGCGTCTTTGAATAAAGCCAATGGCGACAGCGTAGTGTTCAATTATAAAGCTGAAGTTATTCAGGTTGGCAGCACGGTACCGACCACAGGTGATTATACCGCGCAAGCGACTTATACCCTGATTTATCGTTAATTGTCATACAACCTGGCCCAGGCTGGGCCAGTATTTCAATGGAATGGAAAAATGAAACGACTCATTACCACATTAGCCCTGGTGTTAGCTACTGGCATTAATATTGCTCATGCTGGCGTAGTGGTTGGCGGAACGCGAATTATTTATCCTGCCAACCAGTCTGAAGTACAGGTAACATTAAAAAATAAAGATAATGATAAACGTTATCTGGTGCATAGTTGGGTCAGTAATATTGATGACAGTAAAGCGCCATTTATTATTACCCCACCGATTTATAAACTGGATGAAAATCGCCAGACGCTGCTGCACGTAGTTTATACCGGTAATAAAACGGCCTTGCCGCAGGACCGTGAGTCGCTGTTTATGGCGAATATAAAATCTGTTTCTGCGATCCCGGAAGAATTACGCGATAACAACACGCTGCAATTTGCTATTAAGACCAAATTAAAGCTGTTCTATCGCCCGGCTTCGCTGAAAGAAAGTGAGGCGAAAACGGCCTGGCAGTCATTGCAGTTTAGCCGCAGCCAAAACCAGTTAGTGGTGAAAAACCCTACGCCATTCTATGTCACCTTTGGACAGCTAAAAGTCGCGGGAACAGAGATTAAAGCAGCATCAGAGCAAAACTCTCCCTCGGCATTAACCATGATGGTCGCGCCGTTTGCTGAGCAGCGTTTTCCGTTGCCATCGGCAGTAAAAGGTAACGTTGTCTGGACCGCAATTAATGATTACGGATCAGAAACCGGACAGCGGAAACAGTCGCTGTAAATGAGCTATCGATTTCTTACGGGTGGCGTTTATGTCTTCTCATCGTACTGTCCGGCTTTTTGCACTCAATACGCTGACATTCGCGATATTAACGGCGAGTGGTTCCGTTTGCGCTGACGATTATTTCAATCTCAACGCGCTGGAAACGGGGACGCCGCTGGAGAATACCGGCGCGCTTGAAGCCTATTTACGCCATAACGGATTATCTCCCGGGCGGTATTTAACGTCCATTGTCTGGGATCAGGATCGCATCGATAAACGAAATTTAAATTACCTCCTTTCAAAAGATAACAGCAAACTGATTCCGCAATTCACCAAAGCGGAACTGCGCGAATTAGGCGTCAAAGTCGATACCGTCCCGGCATTAAATAATATTAATGAAGATACGCTGCTGGGCGATATTAGTGAATATATTGCTGATGCGCGCTATGACTTCAGCCCGGAAACTCAGGTGCTGCAATTACGTATTCCGCAAATCTACCGCGACAAACAAATTTCGGGCGAAAGCAATCCTGCTTCCTGGGACGATGGCATTCCGGCGCTGTGGACCAGCTACTATGTTTCGGGTTCGCATCAGCAGTCGAATGGGGACAACAATACCTCTAACTGGGCCAGTCTCAATTCGGGTATGAACATCGGCCCATGGCGGGTGCGCAATTCCAGCAACTGGGGGAATGACAGCGGCTGGCAATCTATAAGCACAACGCTGGAGCGTGATATCAAACGCCTGCGCAGCCAGCTTCAGCTTGGGCAAACCTACACCAACGGCGAACTGTTCGACAGCGTACAAATGACCGGGGTGAAGCTGGAGACCGATACCAGCATGCTGCCCAGCGGATTACAGGGGTTCGCCCCGGTGGTGCGCGGCATCGCCAACAGCGATGCCAAAGTGACCATCAAACAAAACGGTTACACCATCTACCAGACCAACGTCTCGCCCGGGCCGTTTGAAATCCGTGATTTAACTCAGGTCACGGCAGGGGCGGATCTGGAAGTCACCGTCACGGAGGCCGACGGTACGGAGCGCAGCTTTATCCAGGCCAGCTCCTCGGTGCCGATTATGCAGCGCGAAGGCGCGCTGAAGTACAGCCTGGCGGCAGGAAAATATCGCGATGTGGATAACGGCGAGGAGCCGGAATTCGGCCAGGCGACGGCCATTTACGGCTTACCTTACGGGATTACCGCCTACGGCGGTCTGCAGGGTGCGTCGATGTATCATGCCGGGCTGGTCGGCATCGGGGCCGATTTACGCGATTTTGGTTCCGTGTCGATGGATTTGACGGCCGCCAGAACCGCGTTTGACGACGGTCGCGCAGATGCGAACGGCCAGTCGTGGCGCGCGCAGTACGCAAAAGATTTTCCGCTGACCAATACCACGGTCACGCTGGCCAGCTATCGTTATTCCACCTCCGGGTTTTATACCTTTCAGGAGGCGCTCGATCAGCGCAATAACACCTATGATGACGACAGCATTTACAGCTATCGCAATGCTTTTAACCGCCGGAGCCGCTTACAGCTAAACCTTTCACAGTCGTTACATAGCTGGGGGTCGGTATATGCCAACGCCTATCAGCAGGACTACTGGGGAATGGAAGGCCATGAGCGCAGCGTCAGTTTGGGTTACAGCAGTAGCTGGCAGGGCGTTAACTGGTCGCTGAACTACAGCCTGACGAAAACGCCTTCAACCGATAACGACCAGCAGGTTTCGATTTCGATTAACGTTCCGCTCTCGCGCTGGCTGGCGAACTCCTGGGGCACCTACAACCTGACCAGTTCGAAAAAAGGTAACACCTCGCACCAGGCGGGCGTTAGCGGCACGCTGCTGGAAAACAACAACTTAAATTACAATCTTCAGCAGACCTACACCGATAACAACGTGGGCTACGGCGCCTATCTCTCCTCGCGCTATCGGGCCTCGGTGGGGGAATTCAGCGCGAATTACAGCTATCAACAAGACAGCAAGCAGTGGGGCTATAGCGCGCAGGGATCCGTGGTCGCGCACTCGCAGGGAATCACGCTGGGACAATCAATCCAGGACGCTTTTGCGGTGGTACATATCGCCGATGGCGATAACGTCAAAATCCAGAATTCACAAGGGGTGTATACCGACCGTTGGGGCAATGCCATTGTGCCGACCTTAACCAACTATCGGCGCAATACCATCACCGTGAATACCCAGGGGCGCGATGATTTAGATATTCAGGATGCGTCTCTGGACGTGATTCCGACGAAAGGTGCGGTGGTGGCGGCTGACTTTACCGCGCGCGCGGGTAAACGCGCCTTGCTGACGTTGCGATATGGCCAGGGCGTAGTGCCTTTTGGGGCCGTGCTGAGTATGGACGGCGCGACGTCAATCGTAGGCGATGCCGGTGAAGTGTATGTCACCGGGTTAAAAGGGACGCAGCGTGTGACCGCACAATGGGGCGATACGGCGCAGCAGCGCTGCTCGGCGGAGGTGACGGTTCCGGCACAACCGGAACCGGGTATTTTTACCGCAACGCTCAACTGCCATTGATAAAAGGAGGCAATATGCAAAGGATGATAAAACGCGGGTGTCAGGTGGTGGTATGCGGTGGATTGTTGATGTGCTACCAGACGGCAAGCGCCAGTTGTTCAATTTTAAATGGTAAGGAACCTTCGACTGCGGTAATCACGCTGCCAGCATTAGTGGTGAATGCCGATGCCGAACCGGGAACCGTGCTCTACTCGCAAGAGTCATTAGGGGATGCGATTTCTGTTTCATGTACCAGCGATGGAGAGATCAAGACGGGCTACACCTTTTTAACCGCCAGCGATGAGCGTACCGATAATCCATTGTCCCGGGTTTATCAGACCAACGTTCCCGGGATTGGCGTACGCATGGCGTGGGTTAAAGACATCCAGGCGATAACGCCAGGCTCGTTGGTAACACCGATGCATACTGGGTCATCCCGAACCGAACCGAAGAGTATTTATGCAATGGACTCACACGCTGAGGCACAGTTTGTCGTGACCGGAGAAGTGAGCTCAGGGGACATTGATACTTCACAGTTAAGTGCTGACTGGATCTACGACGGCGTTACTGTGGCGAGGATCAGAGTTTCACCGACTACCGTAATCGTTCAGTCAAACAGCTGTAACCTGGTTGAAAAGAATGTTCTGGCGCCGCTCTCTACGATTGTCGCCAGCGAACTGGCTAATGGCGTGTCCAGAACGGTGTCCGATGACAGCTTTAAAATTCAGCTTAATAATTGCAGCGCGGGCATCCAGGTTGACTATCAGTTCACTACCGCGGGTTCGACCGGCGTCACGGATGGCAATATCCTGAATATTGCTACGGGCGATCACGCTGCTGACGGGGTCGGCATTCAAATTATGGACAGTAACGACAACGTGCTGCAGTTTGATCGCAACTATACGGCGGTCGCGCAAACGACACAGGATCAGTCGGTGACCATTCCACTTAAGGCGCGCTATATCAAAACGGGTAACGTGAAGGCGGGTCAGGTTGATGCGGTGGCGACGTTTGCCGTTTATTACCGGTAATCCACTGGGGAACGCGCCCAGGGATGTTGTTTAGCAAACAGGGAAGTTAACCAATGAGTAAAGGGAAAAAGGGATTTTCCAGGCTCTTCATGATGTTGGTTTTAGCCTTGGTGAGCGTCTGTTTTCAGCAGGCCAGAGCGGACTGCTCGTTTACCAATCCGAATGCGAATCCAACGATTACGTTTACCATGCCCGCGCAGATTGTGATTGACTCCGATGCCGCCGTAGGAACCATTGTCTATTCCGGAGAAACGGTCGGAGAATCACACGGATTGACCTGTAATACAGATGTACAGGTTCGCGAAGGTTACACGGTATTAACCGATGCCGATTACTCGGGAGTGTTAAGCGGCGTTTATAAAACCACGGTGCCGGGCATCGGGGTTCGCGCCGCCCGCGCGGAAAATAAAACCGCCACCTTTACCGACGATAACATTATTACTCCCTGGCATTATCTGGGGATGACGGGCAACTGGGTCTCGTATGATTCAACTTATCATGTCGGCGTTCAGTTAGTGGTTATCGGGACGGTCCAGTCTGGCACGCTGGATACCAGTAAATTTAACGCCGATTATCAAATGGGAAGTTTAACCGTAGCGAAATTACGCTTTGCGCCTGCCACGGTTGATGTGATTGCTAATACCTGCAATCTGAAAAGCAAAAATATCAATGTGTTGCTGGATACGGTGACAGCCGGTGGGTTATCTCAGGGATATTCATCCGTGCTCACCGATGACAGCTTTAAAATTGAAGTCGCCAATTGTACTGCCGGAACGCACATTGATTATAAGTTTACCAGCGCCGGTTCAACCGGTGTTACCGACGGCAATATTCTGAACATTGCCCGCGGAGAAGGGGCCGCCAGCGGCGTCGGGATCCAGATCCTCGACAAAGACAATCATGTGCTGAATTTTGATCAGGAATATACGGGGATCGAAAGCGCGACCGGGCAGGGAACAGAGGCGATCCCGCTGAAAGCGCGATACGCTAAAACCGGAACGGTGAAGGGGGGCCAGGTCGATGCGGTGGCTACCTTTGAAGTGTATTACCGCTAATGTGGATCTATGCAGACGCGATACCCCTACGGGGTTCTTTTTGAGCCCTAACATTTCAGCCTAATTTATTAACCCTTTCTTTTCATCTGGTTATTTCTTAACCCCTCAGTTTTAGTAGGGACGCGTATTGCTTGCTATCTCGCCAGAGTTTCGAATATTATGCTGCCGTTATAATAATAATTCTCGTTTACGTTATCATTCACTTTCATCAGAGAAATACCAATGGCGCGTCTTAAAACTGCTCAGCCAAGTTCATCGCTGCGTAAAATCGCAGTAGTGGTAGCCACAGCGGTTAGCGGCATGTCTGTCTATGCACAGGCGGCGGTTGACCCGAAAGAAGAAACCATCACCGTAACTGCTGCACCTGCCCCGCAGGAAAGCGCATGGGGACCAGCGGCAACCATCGCTGCACGACAGTCTGCTACGGCGACCAAAACCGATACTCCGATTCAAAAAGTTCCTCAGTCTATTTCCGTGGTCACCGCCGAAGAGATGGCGTTGCATCAGCCGAAATCGGTTAAAGAGGCGCTCAGCTACACCCCTGGCGTTGCCGTGGGTACGCGTGGTGCGTCCAATACCTATGACTATCTGATTATTCGCGGATTTGCCGCCGACGGCCAAAGTCAGAATAACTATCTGAATGGCCTGAAGATGCAGGGTAACTTCTATAACGATGCGGTAATCGACCCCTATATGCTGGAACGCGCTGAAGTGATGCGCGGTCCGGTTTCCGTTCTTTACGGAAAGAGCAACCCTGGCGGGTTGTTGAACATGGTCAGCAAGCGTCCGACGACGGAGCCGCTGAAAGAAGTTCAGTTCAAAATGGGCACCGACAGCCTGTTCCAGACCGGTTTCGACTTCAGCGATGCGCTGGATGACGATGGCGTGTACTCATACCGCCTGACCGGCCTGGCGCGTTCTGCGAATGCGCAGCAGCAGGGTGCGGAAGAACAACGCTACGCCATCGCGCCATCGTTCTCATGGCGTCCGGATGATAAGACAAACTTCACCTTCCTCTCCTACTTCCAGAACGAGCCGGAAACCGGCTATTACGGCTGGTTGCCGAAAGAGGGGACCGTATCTAAGCTGCCAAACGGTTCACGTCTGCCTACCGATTTCAACGAAGGTGCGAACAACAATACCTATTCTCGTAACGAGAAGATGGTGGGCTACAGCTTCGATCACGAATTTAACGATACCTTTACCGTGCGTCAGAACCTGCGTTATGCGCAAAACAAGGTTTCGCAGAATAGCGTGTATGGCTACGGCATGTGCTCCGATCCGCTCTATACAAAGGATCCGGCCAACAGTCCTTGCGCCAGCGTTCCTCAGGCCGATTGGGATCACACGCTAACTCGTCAGTACGTTGACGATAATGAAAAATTGCAGAATTTCTCTGTTGATACCCAGTTACAGAGCAAATTCGCTACCGGTTCCCTGGATCACACGCTGCTGACCGGCGTTGACTATATGCGTATGCGTAACGATATCAACTCCTGGTTCGGTTGGGCTGGTTCGGTTGCGCCGTCTGATATCTATAACATTGACCGTAGCGACTTTGATTTTGGAGCGCATAATGGGCCAGGCGCACCTTATCGCGTTCTGAATAAACAGGAACAAACGGGCCTGTACGCTCAGGATCAGATGCAGTGGGATAAGGTGCTGGTCACTCTGGGCGGTCGTTACGACTGGGCTAAACAGGACTCCCTGAACCGCGTTTCTGGCGTGCAGGATTCCCGTGATGATAAGCAATTCACTTGGCGTGGCGGTGTTAACTACCTGTTCGACAACGGTGTGACCCCGTATTTCAGCTACAGCGAGTCGTTTGAACCTGCTTCTCAGGTCGGGGAAAGCGGCAACATCTTTGCGCCATCTAAAGGTAAGCAGTACGAAGCTGGCGTGAAGTACGTGCCGAGCGATCGTCCGATCGTGATCACTGGTGCCGTTTACCAGTTGACCAAAACCAACAACCTGATGGCCGACCCGAATGGATCGTTCTGGTCAGTTGAAGGCGGTGAAATTCGTTCACGCGGTGTGGAAATCGAAGCGAAAGCGGCGCTGTCTGCCAGCGTCAACGTAGTGGGTTCTTATACCTACACCGACGCGGAATACACTACCGACACCACCTACAAAGGCAACACGCCTGCTCAGGTGCCAAAACATATGGCATCACTGTGGGGAGATTACACCCTCTATGACGGCGCGCTTTCCGGGCTGACGTTGGGTACGGGTGTTCGTTATACTGGCTCCAGCTATGGCGATCCGGCAAACTCCTTTAAAGTGGGGAGCTATACGCTGGTGGATGCGTTAGTACGTTACGATCTGGCGCGCGTCGGCATGGCGGGCTCCAACGTGGCGCTGCATGTGAACAACCTGTTTGACCGTGAATACGTCGCCAGCTGCTTCAATACCTATGGCTGCTTCTGGGGCGCAGAACGTCAGGTCGTTGCAACCGCAACCTTCCGTTTCTAATTTCTTTTTGGGCACGCTTTGCGTGCCCGTTTTACAAGTTGGCTGCTATGCAGGAAAACAGATCCCATCCCGACACCACTTTTGCGTTGCGTAATGTCTCCTTTCGTGTGCCTGGCCGCACGCTTTTGCATCCTCTCTCATTAACTTTTCCTGTGGGAAAAGTGACCGGTCTTATCGGCCACAACGGTTCCGGAAAATCGACGTTATTGAAAATGCTGGGACGTCATCAGCCGCCGTCAGAAGGTGAAATCCTGCTCGACGAACAGCCGCTGGAGAACTGGAGCAGTAAAGCGTTTGCCCGCAAGGTCGCCTATCTGCCGCAGCAGCTGCCGCAGGCCGAAGGGATGACGGTGCGCGAACTGGTGGCGATTGGCCGCTATCCGTGGCACGGGGCGCTGGGACGTTTTGGCGTTGCCGACAGAGAGAAAGTAGAAGAAGCGATTTCGCTGGTCGGCTTAAAACCGCTGGCGCACCGTTTGGTTGATAGTCTGTCCGGCGGAGAACGTCAGCGCGCGTGGATTGCCATGCTGGTTGCGCAGGACAGCCGCTGTCTGCTGCTTGATGAACCGACTTCCGCGCTGGATATCGCCCATCAGGTTGACGTACTGGCGCTGGTGCATAGCTTAAGCCAGCAGCGCGGGCTGACGGTGATTGCGGTGCTGCATGATATCAACATGGCGGCCCGCTACTGTGATTACTTAGTTGCGCTGCGCGGCGGAGAAATGATTGCGCAAGGGACGCCTGCTGAACTGATGCGCAGTGAAACTCTGGAACAGATTTACGGTATCCCGATGGGCATTTTGCCGCATCCGGCCGGTGCCGCACCCGTGAGTTTTGTCTATTAATGATTGAATTACATCATATTACCCGTCGGCGCTTGCTTACGGCGATGGCGCTGTCGCCGCTGCTGTGGCAGATGAAGACGGCGCACGCCGCGGCGGTTGATCCACAGCGCATTGTGGCGCTGGAATGGCTGCCGGTAGAGCTATTGCTGGCGCTGGGTATTACGCCGTATGGCATTGCCGATATCCCTAACTACAAGCTGTGGGTCAATGAGCCCCCGCTGCCGGACTCGGTGATTGATGTCGGGCTACGCACGGAACCCAATCTCGAACTGCTGACCGAAATGAAACCCTCGTTTTTGCTCTGGTCGGCAGGCTATGGTCCTTCTCCCGAAAAGCTGGCGCGGATTGCGCCTGGCCGGGGATTTAACTTCAGCGACGGCAAAAAACCGCTGGCGGTTGCGCGACAATCGCTGCAGGAAATGGCGCAATTGTTCAATCTGCAGGCCTCTGCTGAACGCCATCTGACCGAGTACGATCGTTTTATCGCCAGTCTGAAGCCGCGCTTCATTCAACGCGGCGCGCGCCCTGTACTTCTCACTTCCCTGCTTGATTCGCGACATATGCTGGTGTTTGGCCCAAATAGCCTGTTCCAGGACGTGCTGGACGATTATGGGATCCCCAACGCCTGGCAGGGAGAGACAAACTTTTGGGGCAGCACTGCCGTGAGTATTGACCGTCTGGCTGCCTTTCAGGATGTTGATGTATTGTGCTTTGACCACGGCAACGATAAAGAGATGGCTGCATTGATGTCTACGCCGTTGTGGCAAGCGATGCCGTTTGTCCGTAGCGGACGTTTTCAGCGCGTGCCGGCCGTCTGGTTCTATGGCGCAACGCTCTCGGCAATGCATTTTGCCCGTATTCTGGATAATGCGCTGGGAGGCAAAGCGTGAGCAGGAAATTTGAAATGCCGGATGGCGACGCTAAAAGCGCCTTATCCGGCCTACGGTTTGCGCGCGTTGTAGGCCGGATAAGGCGAAGCCGCCATCCGGCGTTATTGTTGCTGGTACTGGTTATTGTTGCTCTCTGGCTGACCTGGGTTAACTTCTCCGTTGCGCTACCGCGCAGCCAGTGGCAACAGGCTATCTGGTCACCGGATATCGACGCCATTAAACAGATGGTTTTCCACTATAGCCTGCTGCCGAGGCTGGCGATTTCGCTGCTGGTCGGTGCCGGGCTGGGGCTGGTCGGCGTATTGTTTCAGCAGGTGCTGCGTAACCCGCTGGCGGAGCCAACCACGTTGGGCGTGGCGACCGGTGCGCAGTTGGGCATTACGGTTACCACGCTGTGGGCTATTCCCGGTGCGCTGACCACGCAATTTGCGGCGCTGGCGGGGGCATGTGTCGTTGGGGCGTTGGTGTTTGGCGTAGCCTGGGGCAAGCGTCTTTCCCCGGTGACGTTAATCCTTGCCGGGCTGGTGGTCAGCCTGTACTGCGGGGCAATTAACCAGTTGATGGTTATCTTCCATCACGATCAGCTGCAAAGCATGTTTTTATGGAGCAGCGGTACGCTAACGCAAACCGACTGGAGCGGCGTACAGCGCCTGTGGCCGCAACTGCTGGGTGGCGTGATGCTGACTCTGTTGCTGTTGCGGCCTATGACGCTGATGGGACTGGATGACGGCGTGGCGCGTAACCTTGGTCTGGCGCTGTCGCTGGCGCGTCTGGCGGCTTTATCGCTGGCGATTGTTCTCAGCGCCTTGCTGGTGAACGCCGTGGGGATTATCGGCTTTATTGGCCTGTTTGCGCCGCTGCTGGCGAAAATGCTTGGTGCACGTCGTCTGCTGGCGCGTCTGATGCTGGCCCCGCTGATTGGTGCGTTGATCCTCTGGCTCTCCGACCAAATCATTCTGTGGCTGACCCGCGTATGGATGGAAGTCTCCACCGGATCGGTGACGGCGCTGATTGGCGCGCCATTACTGCTGTGGCTATTACCGCGCCTTAGGAGTATGAGCGCGCCGGATATGAATGCCAGCAACCGCATCGCCGCTGAGCGTCAGAATGTGCTGATGTTTACGCTGGCGGGTGGGGCGCTCTTGCTGTTGACCCTGGTGGTGGCGCTGTCGTTTGGCCGCGATGCGCACGGCTGGACATGGGCCAGCGGCGCGATGCTGGATGAGCTGATGCCCTGGCGCTGGCCACGTATTATGGCGGCGCTGATTGCCGGGGTAATGTTGGCGGTAGCGGGCTGTATTATTCAACGTCTGACGGGCAACCCAATGGCCAGCCCGGAAGTGCTGGGCATTAGCTCCGGTGCGGCATTTGGCGTAGTGCTGATGCTGTTTCTGGTCCCAGGAAATGCCTTTGGCTGGCTGATGCCTGCCGGGAGTCTCGGGGCTGCGGCCACCTTGCTTATCATTATGATTGCCGCCGGGCGCGGTGGTTTTTCGCCGCACCGTATGCTGCTGGCAGGGATGGCGCTCAGCACGGCGTTTACAATGTTGCTGATGATGCTGCAGGCCAGCGGCGATCCGCGTATGGCGGGCGTACTGACCTGGATCTCCGGCTCAACCTATAACGCGACGGGTGAACAGGTACTGCGCACCGGGATTGTGATGGTTATCCTGCTGGCGATGACGCCGCTGTGCCGTCGTTGGCTGACGATTTTACCGCTCGGCGGCGATACGGCGCGGGCGGTGGGGATGGCAATCACGCCGTCGCGCGTAGGGTTACTGCTCCTGGCTGCAGGGTTGACGGCGACAGCAACCATGACCATTGGACCGTTGAGCTTTGTCGGGTTGATGGCTCCGCATATTGCCCGAATGATGGGTTTTCGTCGGGCGATGCCGCATATGCTGATTTCGGCGCTGGCGGGAGGCGTACTTTTGGTCTTTGCTGACTGGTGCGGCAGAATGGTGCTGTTTCCATATCAGATCCCGGCGGGGTTATTGTCGACGTTTATTGGCGCGCCGTACTTTATCTATCTGCTGAGAAAACAGAGTCGCTGAGGCTGATTCTTTTCATGTAGGTCGGATAAGACGCTTTGCGTCGCCATCCGGCAATAAAAAAGCCGGGTGGCGGCTTCGCCTTACCCGGCCTACGTTGTTTCTGTACGTTCTCTTTTACAGTTTCGCAAACACCCGACGCGCGGCGTCGATGGTGTTATTGATATCGCCTTCACTGTGCGCCACGGACATAAAGCCTGCTTCGAAAGCAGAAGGCGCCAGGTAAATCCCTTCATCCAGCATCATGTGGAAGAAACGCTTGAAGCGTTCAACGTCGCATGCCATCACATCCTGATAGCAGGTTACGGTTTCTGCATCGGTGAAGAAAATCCCGAACATTCCGCCCACATGGTTAACTACCAGCGGAATATTTGCTTCCTCGGCAGCTTCCAGCAGACCTTCCGCCAGACGCGTCGTGAGTTCGTTCAGCGTTTCATGAATACCCGGTTGGGCCACTTCGGTCAGACAGGCAAAACCTGCTGCCATCGCTATTGGGTTACCGGAAAGCGTACCCGCCTGGTAAACCGGACCGGTCGGCGCCAGCGCGTCCATCACATCGCGGCGGCCGCCGAATGCGCCAACGGGCATCCCGCCGCCGATGATTTTACCCAGGCAGGTCAGATCCGGAACGACGCCGTAATAATCCTGTGCACCGGCCAGCGCTACGCGGAAACCGGTCATGACTTCATCGATGATCAACAGCGCGCCAAACTCATCGCACAGCGCGCGCAGGCCCGGCAGGAATTCCGGCAGCGGCGGGATGCAGTTCATGTTGCCCGCGACCGGCTCAACGATGATGCAGGCGATCTCTTGTGGATACTGTTCAAATGCCTCACGTACTGAAGAGAGATCGTTGTAGGTGCAGGTGAGGGTGTGTTTCGCAAAGTCGGCCGGAACGCCCGGGGAGTTAGGCTGGCCCAGCGTTAATGCGCCGGAACCGGCTTTGACCAGCAGGCAGTCGGCATGACCGTGATAGCAGCCTTCAAATTTGATGATCTTATCGCGTCCGGTGAAACCGCGCGCCAGACGGATTGCGCTCATCGTCGCTTCCGTACCGGAGTTCACCATACGTACCATGTCCATGGTTGGCACGAGTTCAGTGACCAGCGCCGCCATTTTTACTTCCATCTCGGTCGGCGCGCCGAAGCTTAAACCGCGCTCCGCAGCTTCAATCACCGCATTACGGATTGCCGGGTGGTTATGGCCCAGTACCATCGGTCCCCAGGAACCGACGTAATCGACATAGGCTTTACCATCAACATCGTACAGATATGCGCCGTCCGCTTTTTCGATAAACAGCGGAGTTCCACCCACGCCAGTAAAGGCGCGAACAGGGGAGTTAACGCCGCCAGGGATAAGTTCGCGTGCTGCGCTGTAGAGATTTTCAGACTTACTCATGGATGGGGTCCTGGTTCGTAGAAAAAGTAAATGCCCGCTATTCTAGTTATTCAGAGAAGGTTATGAAAGTTTTACGCAATTGAAACAATGCGATTTGCAGGGGATTTTCGTGAAATGTGCGAGTAGAATGCCGATTCCGTATTTGTATTACCAATTAATGATCATCTGATGAAGACTGACTCTCCCTCTTTTGAAGCACAACAAATTGTGCGTTTACGCCGCAGGGATCAAATCCGTCGACTCCTGGAACGAGACAAAACGCCGTTGGCGATCCTGTTGATGGCCGCAGTTGTCGGTACCGTGACGGGACTGGTTGGCGTGGCATTTGAAAAAGCGGTGACCTGGGTACAGAACCACCGTATTGGCGCGCTGGCTCAGGTTGCGGACCATGCCATTCTGCTGTGGCCGCTGGCGTTTATTCTCTCCGCGCTGCTGGCGATGGTCGGCTATTTTCTGGTGCGTAAATTTGCGCCGGAAGCGGGAGGTTCCGGGATCCCTGAGATTGAAGGCGCGCTGGAAGAGCTACGGCCTGTGCGCTGGTGGCGCGTTCTGCCGGTGAAATTTATCGGCGGTATGGGGACGCTGGGGGCCGGGATGGTGCTTGGGCGAGAAGGGCCGACCGTGCAGATTGGCGGCAATATTGGGCGCATGGTGCTGGATATTTTCCGCATGCGCAGCGCCGAAGCGCGGCATACCCTGCTGGCCACCGGTGCGGCTGCGGGGCTGTCGGCGGCGTTTAATGCGCCTCTGGCCGGGATCCTGTTCATTATTGAAGAGATGCGCCCGCAGTTTCGCTATAACCTTGTCTCGATCAAAGCCGTGTTTACCGGCGTTATTATGTCGAGCATTGTGTTTCGCGTGTTCAACGGCGAAGCGCCGATTATTGAAGTTGGGAAGCTCTCCAATGCGCCGGTAAATACGCTGTGGCTGTATCTGGTGCTCGGGCTTATTTTTGGCTGTGTCGGGCCATTGTTTAACACCATGGTGTTGCGTACCCAGGATATGTTCCAGCGCTTCCACGGTGGTGAAATTAAAAAATGGGTGCTGATGGGCGGCGCGATCGGCGGCCTGTGCGGGATCCTCGGGTTAATTCAACCGGAAGCGGCAGGCGGCGGGTTTAACCTGATTCCTATCGCCGCGGCAGGCAATTTTAGCGTTGGTCTGCTGCTGTTTATATTTATTACCAGGGTCGTCACCACGCTGCTGTGCTTCTCGTCCGGCGCGCCCGGTGGGATTTTTGCCCCGATGCTGGCGTTGGGCACGTTGCTTGGCACCGCGTTCGGTATGGCTGCGGCAGCTTCTTTTCCGCAGTATCATCTGGAGGCCGGAACCTTTGCCATTGCCGGAATGGGGGCTTTGTTAGCGGCTTCGGTGCGTGCGCCGTTAACCGGTATTGTGCTGGTGCTGGAGATGACCGATAACTATCAGCTCATTTTGCCAATGATTATTACCTGTCTTGGCGCAACACTATTAGCCCAATTTATGGGCGGAAAGCCGCTATACTCGACTATCCTTGCCCGCACGCTGGCAAAACAGGAAGCGGAGCAGGCGGCAAAAAGCCAGGGTACTGCCGCTGGCGAGAATACTTGAACGAAATACCAGGGTATTAGATAATGGCCTTAACCATTGGGTTATAATTTGCCCAATTGCCAATGTCGTTTGGAGCAAAATATGAGTGATGACGTAGCGCTGCCACTGCAATTTACAGAAGCAGCAGCCAATAAAGTAAAAAGCCTGATCGCTGACGAAGATAACCCGAATCTGAAATTACGCGTGTATATCACCGGCGGTGGTTGCAGCGGTTTCCAGTATGGTTTCACCTTTGATGATCAGGTGAACGATGGTGATATGACCATTGAGAAACAAGGTGTTGGTCTGGTAGTTGATCCGATGAGCCTGCAATATCTGGTGGGCGGCGCGGTTGACTATACCGAAGGTCTGGAAGGTTCCCGCTTCGTTGTGACTAACCCGAATGCGAAAAGCACCTGCGGGTGTGGCTCTTCTTTCAGCATCTGATTGCTGTCTGTAATACCGATGGTCTGATGGTGTAGGCCCGGTAAGCGTAGCGCCACCGGGCAATGTGCCGGATGGCGGCGTAAACGCCTTATCCGGCCTACATGTTCTGTATCGTCACATCAACGCCCGTTATCATCCAGCGCAAATGTCGGCAACTTCAAATGCCAGCGAATGGCGGCAAGCCGAATCAGCAGGGTGACGATCATCCCCATCATACTGGCGTTTTCCAGCGATACATTAAAGGTATAAAACGCTGTCGCATGCACGATACCGCCGATAATACACGCCGTGGCGTAGATTTCGGTGCGCAGAATCATTGGGACTTCACGCGCTAACACGTCGCGAATGATCCCGCCGCCAACGCCGGTAATCACCCCCATACAAATCGCCACAAGCGGTCCCGTGCCTGCAAGAAATGCTTTATTGACGCCAATCCCTACGAACACCGCCAGGCCCACGGCATCCAGCACCGGCAGGATCCACTTCGGCAACCGTCGGGGCTGACGCACCAGCAGGATCGTCAGCATGCTGGTGATCATCGCCACCACCAGATCGGTAGGATCCTTAACCCAAAAAACCGGTCCGTGATCCAATGCCATATCGCGGATCGTACCGCCGCCAACGGCGGTAACCACGCCGAGGACCAGGACGCCAAACGGATCCATACGCAATTTTCCGGCCAGTAACACGCCAGAGATAGCAAATACCGCGGTGCCGACAATATCCAGCCAATAGACGAGCATTTTTAAATCCTCACAACAGACCTGGTGGGGGCAGGCGCTAATTTATCTGTGAAAGCGCATTACAGAGTTGTTTTGCGGCGAGGATAATACGCGGGCTCGCGCGTTCGAACCAGTCACTATTAAGTGTAATAATGGGTATTTTTAGCTGGTTTCCCCAGTATTGCTCAATTTTCAGAGTTTCGCCCGGGCCTCCGGTTGCAACAATCGCCTGGGGCGCGCGTGCCAGGACCTGCTCACGGCTAACCTGCGGCCAGGGAACCCGACTGCCGGCAAAGATGTTTTCTCCGCCGCATACCTCAAGAACCTCGTGCTGAATGGAGCCTTTTCCACTGGTAAACAGAGGATTAGCGCCAAACTGGAGAAACACGCGTTTTTTCGGTTTGTTGGCATATCGAGATTTAAGTAAAGCATAGTCATCAAGCAGGGTTTGCGCCGCCTGTTTGGCTTGCTCAGGCTTAGGGCTCCATGCCGCCAACTGGCGGAGCGCATCGGCAACCTGCTCGATGGTAACGGCGTCTACCCAGATGACCTTAATTCCCAGGGCGGTCAGTTGATTCACTTGCCGCTCTGCATTTCCCCCGCGCCAGGCGATGACTAAATCCGGTTTGAGCGCCACAATGCGTTCCAGATTCATGCCTTGCCAGGTGGAGACCTCCTCGATATTTTTGGCCTCTGGCGGGTAATTTGAATAGCTACTGACGCCTACGGGGGTAATGCCAGCGGCAAAAGCGAGTTCAGTATTGGCAGGAGAAAGCGTCACAACGCGCGGTGCGGCGTAAAGGAACGCCGGGAGAGTGAAAAGCAGGGCGACCAGCGCCCTGGAGAGTAATTTAGCCATGCGCCAGTTTCTGTACCAGCGTTTCAACCATCAGGCTTGACTGTTTCGCGGCAACGACCAGGAACTCGTCAAAGCTGAGATGGGACTGCTGATCGGCGACGTCAGAGATGGCGCGAACCACGACGAACGGCACATTAAAGTTGTGGCAAACGTGCGCAATTGCGGTCGCTTCCATCTCAACGGCGATCGCCTGCGGGAAGTTATGCTTGATTTTAGCCAGGCCCACAGAGCCATTAATAAAGGCATCGCCGCTGACGATAAGACCGCGAACGGCGTTCAGGTTAAGTTCTGCAATGCAGGATTCTGCTGCAGCAATCAGCGCCGGGTCGGCTTTAAAACCAGCCGGGCAGCCCGGGAGTTGGCCAAATTCATAGCCAAAGGCGGTAACGTCAGCATCGTGATAGCGCGTTTCGTCAGAAACCACGATATCGCCGACTTTCAGCGTTGAGGCCAGGCCGCCCGCTGAACCGGTGTTAATAATGGCGTCCGGCTTGCAGCGTTCAAGCAGCAGCGTAGCGCCCAGCGCTGCAGCCACTTTGCCGATACCTGATTTCAGTAGCGCAACCTCTGTACCGTTCAGTTGGCCGGTGTAAATTTCACAACCGCCGAGAGTGATGGTCTGACGGTTTTCGATTTTGTCACGCAGCAGCGTAACTTCTTCTTCCATTGCACCAATGATGCCGATTTTCATAGATTTACTCGCGATAAGCCAGATTTGAGGGCATAGTCTATCATGCGCTTAAGGGGTAGCGCATTTCTCAGGCGGGAGAGGATATGGTACAGATCGATTTCCGAAAAAAAATAAACTGGCATCGCCGTTACCGTTCGCCGCAGGGCGTGAAGACGGAGCATGAGATCCTGCGAATTTTTGAAAGCGATCGTGGACGTATTATCAATTCTCCGGCAATTCGCCGACTGCAACAAAAAACCCAGGTCTTTCCGCTGGAGCGTAACGCGGCGGTGCGTACGCGCCTGACGCACTCGATGGAAGTGCAGCAGGTTGGGCGCTATATCGCGAAAGAGATCCTCAGCCGGCTGAAAGAGCTAAAGCTGCTGGAGCTGTATGGTCTGGATGAACTGACGGGACCGTTTGAGAGTATTGTCGAAATGTCGTGTCTGATGCATGACATCGGTAATCCGCCGTTTGGTCATTTTGGCGAAGCGGCGATTAATGACTGGTTCCGCCAGCGACTGTATCCGGCCGACGCGGAAAGTCAGCCGCTTAGCGATGACCGCTGCCTGGTAGCGGCGTTGCGTTTGCGCGAAGGTGAAGAGTCGCTGAATGATATTCGCCGTAAGGTGCGCCAGGACCTGTGCCATTTTGAAGGCAATGCGCAGGGTATTCGTCTGGTGCATACTTTGATGCGTATGAATCTTACCTGGGCGCAGGTCGGCGGTATTTTAAAATATACCCGTCCGGCGTGGTGGCGAGGCGATACGCCCGCGACGCATAACTATTTAATGAAGAAGCCGGGCTATTACCTTTCCGAGGAACCGTATATTGAGCGGTTACGTAAAGAATTATCATTAGCACCTTACAGTCGTTTTCCATTAACCTGGATTATGGAAGCTGCCGATGATATCTCATATTGCGTGGCCGACCTGGAAGATGCCGTTGAGAAAAGAATCTTTAGCGTCGAGCAACTTTATCACCATCTGCATGAGGCGTGGGGGCATCACGAAAAAGGCTCTCTGTTTAGTCAGGTTGTTGAGAACGCCTGGGAGAAGTCACGTTCAAATACATTAAGCCGGAGCACCGAAGATCAGTTCTTTATGTATTTACGCGTTAATACGCTGAATAAACTGGTGCCGTATGCGGCCCAGCGGTTTATTGATAACTTACCGCAGATATTTGCCGGCAGCTTTAATCACGCGCTGTTGGAAGATGCCAGTAGCTTTAGCCAGTTGCTGGGTGTCTATAAAAATGTGGCGGTAAAACATGTATTTAGTCATCCTGACGTAGAGCAGCTGGAATTGCAGGGCTATCGGGTGATCACCGGATTGTTGGAAATCTATCAGCCTTTATTAAAAATGTCCCAGTCAGATTTTACTGAACTGGTCGAAAATGAAAGAGTAAAACGTTTTCCTATCGAATCCCGATTATTTCAGAAGTTGTCAACTCGCCATCGTCTTGCTTATGTTGAGGTGGTTAGTAAAATATCAACGGGTTGCGCCGAGTTTCCGGTTCTGGAATATTATTATCGCTGTCGGCTGATTCAGGATTATATCAGCGGGATGACAGATTTGTATGCATGGGATGAATATCGTCGCTTGATGGCCGTAGAACAATAAATACTCATTTGTAAAGACGGCCAATAAAATTTTACTTTTTCCTTAAACTCAATTCTGGAACTTAGCGCTATAAAACGACTCTGACGTATACAGCAATTTTGCGTTATCTGTTAATCGAGAACGAAACACATGAAAAAAACCACATTAGCAATGAGTGCACTGGCTCTGAGTTTAGGTTTGGCGTTGTCCCCCCTGTCTGCCACAGCGGCTGAGACGTCGTCTTCAGCAATGACCGCCCAACAGATGCCAAGCCTGGCCCCGATGCTCGAAAAAGTGATGCCATCGGTGGTAAGTATTAACGTCGAGGGGAGCACGACGGTAAATACGCCGCGTATGCCGCGTAATTTCCAGCAGTTCTTTGGTGATAACTCACCGTTCTGCCAGGACGGTTCTCCGTTCCAGAGTTCACCGTTCTGTCAGGGCGGCGCGCCGGGCGCTGGTAACGGCGGCGGCCAGCAGCAGAAATTTATGGCGCTGGGTTCTGGTGTAATTATTGATGCCGCGAAAGGATATGTCGTAACCAACAACCACGTGGTGGATAACGCTACGGTGATTAAGGTTCAACTGAGCGATGGCCGTAAATTTGACGCGAAGATCGTGGGTAAAGATCCGCGCTCCGATATCGCGCTGATCCAAATTCAGGATCCGAAAAATCTGACGGCGATTAAGCTGGCAGATTCCGACGCGCTGCGCGTGGGTGATTACACCGTAGCAATCGGTAACCCGTTTGGCCTCGGTGAGACCGTGACCTCCGGCATCGTTTCTGCGCTGGGTCGTAGCGGCCTGAACGCGGAGAACTATGAAAACTTTATTCAGACGGATGCTGCGATCAACCGTGGTAACTCCGGTGGCGCGCTGGTCAACCTGAACGGTGAGCTGATCGGCATTAACACTGCGATCCTCGCGCCGGACGGCGGTAACATCGGTATCGGTTTTGCAATCCCAAGCAACATGGTGAAAAACCTGACTTCGCAGATGGTTGAGTTTGGTCAGGTTAAACGTGGTGAGCTGGGTATTATGGGGACCGAACTGAGCTCTGAGCTGGCGAAAGCGATGAAAGTTGACGCTCAGCGCGGCGCATTCGTCAGCCAGGTAATGCCGAACTCTTCCGCAGCGAAAGCCGGTATTAAAGCCGGGGATGTGATTACCTCCCTGAATGGCAAACCTATCAGCAGCTTCGCCGCCCTGCGTGCGCAGGTGGGTACGATGCCGGTAGGCAGCAAAATTAACCTTGGCCTGCTGCGCGACGGTAAGCCGGTCACCGTGAATCTGGAACTGCAGCAGAGCAGCCAGACTCAGGTTGATTCCAGCTCTATCTTCAAAGGCATTGAAGGTGCGGATATGAGCAACAAAGGCCAGGATAAAGGGGTCGTGGTCAGCGACGTGAAACCGAATACTCCGGCTGCACAGATTGGCCTGAAGAAAGGTGACGTGATTATCGGTGCTAACCAGCAGCCGGTGAAAAACATCGCCGAACTGCGCAAAATCCTCGACAGCAAACCGGCGGTGCTGGCGCTGAACATTCAGCGTGGTGACAGCTCCATCTATCTGTTGATGCAGTAATCTCCCTCAACCCCTTCCTGCACTGGAAGGGGTTTCTTTTTGTGATATTTGCCACAACTCCATACTTCTCCCTTCTGCTTTGTGCATTTGCACAATGTCGGCGCTTATTATCTTCCCTATGCTTGAGCTCTGCTCACAGGAGGGATTTATGGCTGGCTGGCATCTTGATACCAAAATGGCGCAGGATATCGTTGCGCGCACCATGCGCATCATCGATACCAATATCAACGTAATGGATGCCCGTGGGCGGATAATCGGCAGCGGCGATCGCGAGCGTATTGGTGAATTGCACGAAGGGGCGCTGCTGGTGCTTTCGCAAGGTCGAGTGGTCGATATTGACGATGCGGTAGCCCGGCATCTGCACGGTGTGCGTCAGGGGATAAACCTGCCGCTGCGTCTGGAAGGCGAAATTGTTGGCGTTATCGGCCTTACCGGCGAACCGGAACATCTGCGCAAGTATGGCGAACTGGTGTGCATGACCGCCGAAATGATGCTGGAACAGTCGCGTCTGATGCATCTGTTAGCGCAGGATAGCCGTCTGCGTGAAGAGCTGGTGATGAACCTGATTCAGGCGGAGGAGAATACTCCGGCGCTGATGGAATGGGCCCAGCGACTGGGCATTGATTTGAACCAGCCGCGCGTGGTAGCGGTGGTGGAGGTCGACAGCGGCCAGCTTGGCGTTGACAGCGCGATGGCAGAGCTACAGCAATTGCAGAACGCGTTGACCACGCCTGAACGTAATAATCTGATTGCGATTGTTTCCCTGACCGAGATGGTAGTGTTGAAACCGGCGCTCAATCAGTTTGGTCGCTGGGACGCTGAAGATCATCGCAAGCGCGTTGAGCAGCTTATTACCCGTATGAAAGAGAATGGACAGCTGCGTTTTCGCGTGTCGCTGGGCAACTATTTTACCGGGCCTGGCAGCATTGCCCGTTCGTATCGTACGGCGCGCACCACCATGATGGTCGGCAAGCAGCGGATGCCGGAAAGCCGTAGCTATTTCTATCAGGATTTGATGCTGCCGGTACTGCTGGACAGTCTGCGCGGCGGCTGGCAGGCCAATGAGCTGGCGCGCCCGCTGGCAAGGCTGAAAGCGATGGATAACAACGGTTTGCTGCGTCGGACATTAGCGGCATGGTTTCGGCATAACGTTCAGCCGCTGGCAACCTCAAAAGCATTGTTTATTCACCGCAATACGCTGGAGTATCGTCTGAACCGTATTTCAGAACTGACCGGGCTGGATCTGGGGAATTTTGACGATCGACTGCTGTTGTATGTGGCGTTGCAGTTAGATGAGCAGCATTGATTAATTGCCTGATGGCGGCACGCTTATCAGGCAAAATGCCGGGTGGCGGCATCGCCTTACCCGGCCTACAAATACATCCACTCACGGTTATTTACGCGTTAGTTTTTCCAGATCGGCTTCAATTTCGCTGATCTTATTGGTCACAACGCTTTCCAGATGACGTAAATCATCGAGGATCTTGCGTTTAAGATCGACTTCGCTGCGATCGCGCTGGCAGATCTGATCCAGTTCGTCGATCACGTAGCGCAGGTTGGGGCTGATCTCCTGCACCTCTTTGTAACCCTGGCCGACGCCATCGGCGACAACCGTTTTACGCTGACGGGGATATTTGAACTTCACGCTCTTGGCAAAAAACTCGCCTTTATCCTTCTGGAAATAGATTTTCAGGATATCGTTGTTGGCTTCTTGCCGCAGGCTGTAACGATCGATTTCTTCAGGATTAGTAATGCCCAGACTTTTCAGATTGTCATACATAGCGGTACCCTTAAGCTCACTATAACCATTGAATAATTAACGAAAAGCCTTGTTTATGCCACTCGCAGATGTAAAAAAAGCGGGCTAAGCCCGCTTTTTCAAATCGCTGTTAGTCGATGGTGCGTAACAGTTCGTTGATTCCCACTTTGCCGCGCGTTTTGGCATCGACTTTCTTCACGATGACCGCGCAGTACAGGCTGTACTTGCCATCTTTCGACGGCAGGTTGCCGGAGACAACCACGGAGCCCGCCGGAACGCGGCCGTAGAAAACTTCGCCGGTTTCGCGGTCATAGATTTTGGTGCTCTGGCCCAGGTATACGCCCATAGAAATAACAGAGCCTTCTTCGACGATTACGCCTTCAACCACTTCAGAACGTGCGCCGATGAAGCAGTTGTCTTCGATGATGGTCGGGTTAGCCTGTAACGGCTCCAGTACGCCGCCGATGCCAACGCCGCCGGACAGGTGAACGTTTTTACCGATTTGCGCGCAGGAACCCACGGTCGCCCAGGTATCAACCATCGTGCCTTCATCCACATAAGCGCCGATGTTCACGTAAGACGGCATCAGCACGGTGTTACGGGCGATAAACGCGCCCTGACGCACGGCAGCTGGCGGAACCACGCGGAAACCTTCTTTCTGGAAGCGCGCTTCGTCGTAGTTGGCGAATTTCATCGGCACTTTATCGAAGTAACGGCTTTCCGCACCCTCGATAACCTGATTATCGTTAATACGGAAAGAGAGCAGGACCGCCTTTTTCAGCCACTGATGCGTGACCCACTGACCCTCAATCTTTTCTGCGACGCGCAGTGCACCGGAATCCAGTAAGGAAATAACCTGATTCACCGCTTCGCGGGTTACGGTATCTACATTTGCCGGAGTAATGTCGGCACGGCGCTCGAAAGCGGACTCAATAACGTTCTGTAACTGCTGCATTGTTAAACTCTTTCCATAATAAATAAAAACATTACCCTTTATCGTTTGGATTGAGGGCCTCTGTCAACCGTTGATGCACTTCCTGCTGCAGCTCATTATTAAGAGCGCGCCGGTCGGCGGTGGCGATTATGAATAAATCTTCTACTCGCTCGCCAATAGTTGTAATTCGGGCGCCATGCAGCGAAATTCCCAGATCGGCAAAAATCTGCCCGACCCGCGCCAGCAGCCCAGGCTGGTCGAGAGCGATAAGCTCAAGGAATGATTTTCGGTCGGTATGGGTCGGCAGAAAGGTGACCTCGGTATCGACGGTAAAGTGACGTAATTTTGCCGGCTGGCGACGCGGTTGCGGCGGCTGCCAGCTACGCTGGGTGATCGCCTGTTCCAGTCCAAAACGGATCGCTTCGTGTCGGTCTGACGACAGCGGACTGCCGTCCGGTTCCAGTACGATGAACGTATCCATCGCCATCCCATCGCGTGTGGTGAAGATCTGCGCGTCGTGGACGCTAAGATTACGCCGGTCCAGTTCGGCGCAAACGGCGGCAAACAGGTAAGGGCGGTCAGGGCTCCAGATGAAAATCTCCGTCCCGCCGCGGGTGGCCTGCGGGCTTAGCAGGATCAGCGGCTTGCTGAGATCGTGTTGCAGCAGATGACGCGCATGCCAGGCCAGCTGATTTGGGCTGTGACGCACGAAGTAGTTGGCGCGACAGCGTGACCAGATGTGGTGCAGCGCTTCTTCATCGATGTTGTCCATGCGCAGTAGCGCCAGCGCCTGAAGCTGATGATGGCGCACGCGCTCACGCATATCTGGCGTGTTTTGCATCCCACGACGTAACTGTTTTTCCGTGGCGAAATACAGCTCACGCAGCAGGCTTTGCTTCCAGCTATTCCACAGCGTTTCGTTGGTGGCGCAAATATCCGCGACGGTCAGGCACACCAGAAAGCGCAGACGATGTTCCGTTTGCACTTCTTCGGCGAATTGCTTGATCACTTCGGGATCCTGAATATCGCGACGCTGAGCGGTAACCGACATCAGTAAATGCTGGCGCACCAGCCATGCGATCAGCTGCGTTTCGCGGGAGTTCAGACCGTGCAGTTCGGCGAATTTGAGCACGTCCTGAGCGCCGAGAACCGAATGATCGCCGCCGCGACCTTTGGCGATATCGTGGAACAGCGCGGCAATCAGAATCAGCTCTGGCTGTCGCAGACGCGGCCACAGATCCACACACAGCGGATGGCGCTGGCGGGTTTCTTCATTGGCAAAACTTTCCAGCTTGAGCATTACGCGGATGGTGTGCTCATCCACCGTATAGGCATGAAACAGGTCAAACTGCATTTGGCCGACAATATGCGACCATTGCGGCATATAGGCCCACAACACGCTGTGGCGATGCATTGGCAGCAGGCCGCGACTCACCGCGCCTGGATGGCGCAACATACTGAGAAACAGCGAACGCGCTTCCGGGATGTAGCATAGCGGCTGGGTTAAATGACGGCGGGCATGGCGCAGATGGCGCAGCGTGGTGGAGTAAATCCCGCTGATCGCGCTGTTACGTACCATGATGTAAAACATCCGCAGTATCGCTTCGGGTTTGCGGATAAACAGGTCGTCGTTGCGCAGATCGATCAATGTGCCGCGCAGTTGAAAGTCGTCATCAATCGGACGCGGCTTTTCGTCGGCGGGCATGGCGAGGATCGCCTCGTCGAATAGCTGCAACAGCATGTGGTTCAGCTCGCTGACCCGTCGGGTGACGCGGAAATAGTCTTTCATCATCCGCTCGATAGGCTCGTTGCCTTCGCCGCCGTAGTTCAGGCGTTGCGCCACGCTGAGCTGACGGTCAAACAGCAGACGATTGTCGTAACGACTAACGACCAGATGCAGGGCAAAACGTATGCGCCACAGGATATGCAAACATTCATTGAGCTCGGCACGTTCTGCCAGCGTCAAAAAGCCGAAACCGACCATTTCATCCAGCGAGGTGGCGCCAAAATGGCGGCGGGCCACCCACTGCAGGGTATGGATATCGCGCAGGCCGCCGGGACTGCTTTTGATATCTGGCTCCAGGTTGTAGCTGGTGCCGTGATAGCGCTGGTGGCGCTGATTTTGTTCTTCCACTTTGGCGGCGTAAAACTTATCGGAAGGCCAGAAACCTTCGCTAAAAATATGTTTTTGTAGCTCAAGAAACAGCGCTACGTCGCCAATCAGCAGGCGTGTTTCAATCAGGTTGGTGGCGACGGTTAAATCTGACAATCCTTCCAGCAGACACTCTTCCAGCGTACGCACGCTGTGCCCCACTTCCAGCCTTACGTCCCAGAGCAGCGTTAACAGTTCGCCGACTTTTTCGGCCTGCGCGTCAGGTAGCTTTTTACGACTGAGGATTAGCAGGTCGATGTCGGAAAGCGGATGCAGTTCGCCGCGCCCGTAACCACCAACGGCAACCAGCGCCAGGTCGGCAATTTGGCCGAAACCGGCTTCAATCCACAGGCGCTGAAGCAACTGATCAATAAATTCGGTGCGGGCTTCTATCAGCTGCTCTGCGGAAATTCCACTGTCAAACGCGTCACCTAACCAGAGCTGGAACGTGTCGATATGCGCTTTAATTCCGGGGCAGTTGAGATCGTGCTGTGGCCAGGTGCCGGGGTTTTGCGGTTGGCCTGGCAGGGTGGGGAGGGCCGTATTTGCGTGCTGTTCAGGAAGAGTATTCATTGTTACCACCCATTAAAAAGCCGGATGACGCTTACGCTTATCCGGCCTACGGGAGAGTGCCATTTGTAGGCCTGATAAGCGACAGCGCCATCAGGCAATAAGTTATTCGTCGTGCGTAATAATCGCCGGGATGGTGTCATCCTTGCGCAGCGTCAGAATTTCACAGCCATTTTCCGTCACCACAATAGTATGCTCGTACTGAGCAGACAAGCTCCGGTCTTTGGTTTTCACCGTCCAGCCGTCTTTCATGGTGCGAATACGGTAATCACCAGCATTCAGCATGGGTTCTACGGTGAAGGTCATACCCGGTTGCAGAACCACACCGCCGTCGTCTGCATCGTAGTGCAGAACCTGCGGCTCCTCATGGAAGCCGCGACCAATGCCGTGACCGCAGTATTCGCGGACTACAGAGAAACCTTCGCCTTCCGCATATTTCTGAATCGCAGCGCCCAGCGTACGCAGGCGAATACCCGGTTTTACCATCCGCAGCGCCAGATACAGGCTTTCCTGCGTGACGCGGCACAGACGCTCGCCCAGAATAGTTGGTTTGCCGACGATGAACATTTTCGAGGTGTCACCGTGGTACTCATCTTTAATCACGGTAACGTCGATGTTGACGATATCGCCGTCTTTCAGGAGCTTGGCGTCGTCCGGGATCCCGTGGCACACTACCTCATTAATAGAGATGCATACGGATTTCGGATAACCGTGATAGCCCAGGCAGGCGGAAATGGCCTGCTGCTCGTTCACGATGTAGTCATTACAGATGCGATCCAACTCGCCGGTGCTGACGCCCGGTTTAACAAACGGTTCGATCATTTCCAGAACATCGGCGGCCAGGCGGCCAGCGACGCGCATTTTTTCGATTTCTTCAGGGGTCTTGATTGAGATAGCCATGAATTCTGTCCATCAGTGTCGATTATTTCGACAATAATTGTGTAAGTGCGGTCAATGGTATCAGTCTGGGGTGTACCCTGCCAAATTGAGAATCATTCTGAACTTCGCCTTTCGTGCCACAGATGCGTTGGCTACATTTTTTCACCCCGGTCACTTACTGGTCGTAAGCTCCCGGGGATTCAAAAATTTGCCGCCTGCCTGTAACACGAAATTCATTGTTTAATCCAGCACGGACCGCCAACAATTATTGGTGTCGGTGGCGTATTTGTGGTATAAAGCGCGCCGGACTTCCGATCCATTCGAAGACTACACACGATGGACGGGAGCGACAAATCTCACTTTGTGTAACAACACACACGTATCGGCACATATTCCGGGGTGCCCTTTGGGGTCGGTAATATGGGATGCGTGGAGGCTTAACCCCAACTTTTATATATAGAGGTTTTAATCATGGCAACTGTTTCCATGCGCGACATGCTCAAGGCTGGTGTTCACTTTGGTCACCAGACCCGTTACTGGAACCCGAAAATGAAGCCGTTCATCTTCGGTGCGCGTAACAAAGTTCACATCATCAACCTTGAGAAAACTGTACCGATGTTCAACGAAGCTCTGGCTGAACTGAACAAGATCTCTGCTCGTAAAGGTAAAATCCTTTTCGTTGGTACTAAACGCGCTGCAAGCGAAGCGGTGAAAGAAGCTGCTAACAACTGCGACCAGTTCTTCGTGAACCATCGCTGGTTGGGCGGCATGCTGACTAACTGGAAAACCGTTCGTCAGTCCATCAAACGTCTGAAAGATCTGGAAACTCAGTCTCAGGACGGTACTTTCGAAAAGCTGACCAAGAAAGAAGCGCTGATGCGTACTCGTGAGCTTGAGAAACTGGAAAACAGCCTGGGCGGTATCAAAGACATGGGCGGTCTGCCGGACGCTCTGTTCGTAATCGATGCTGACCACGAGCACATTGCTATTAAAGAAGCAAACAACCTGGGTATCCCAGTATTTGCTATCGTTGATACCAACTCTGATCCGGACGGTGTTGATTTCGTTATCCCGGGTAACGACGACGCAATCCGTGCTGTGACCCTGTACCTGGGCGCTGTAGCTACTACCGTTCGTGAAGGCCGTTCTCAGGATCTGGCTTCCCAGGCGGAAGAAAGCTTCGTAGAAGCTGAATAATAAGGCTTGATAACTTCCCTGAGATAGTTCGAGTTGCAGGAAGGCGGCAAGCTCGAGAATTCCCGGGAGCTTACATAAGTAAGTGACTGGGATGAGCGAGCGAAGGCAACGCACCTGCGGCTCGGAGTATGAAGGGGAAGAGCCCTTATAAACCAGGTAGTATCATGTTTGGTTAGGGGCCCTTTAGGCCCCTTTTTCACTTTTAAATCTGTGCGGTTTCATGCCGGGCAGATCAAATCTTCCGAGGATTTTAGAATGGCTGAAATTACCGCATCCCTGGTAAAAGAGCTGCGTGAGCGTACTGGCGCAGGCATGATGGATTGCAAAAAAGCACTGACTGAAGCTAATGGCGACATCGAGCTGGCAATCGAAAACATGCGTAAGTCTGGCGCAATCAAAGCGGCGAAAAAAGCAGGCAACGTTGCTGCTGACGGCGTAATCAAAACCAAAATCGACGGCAACATCGCTTTCATTCTGGAAGTTAACTGCCAGACTGACTTCGTTGCTAAAGATGCTGGTTTCCAGGCATTTGCTGACAAAGTACTGGACGCTGCCGTTGCTGGCAAAATCACTGACGTTGAAGTTCTGAAAGCACAGTTCGAAGAAGAACGTGTTGCTCTGGTTGCTAAAATCGGTGAGAACATCAACATCCGTCGCGTTGCTTCCCTGGAAGGCGAAGTTCTGGGTAACTACCAGCACGGTGCTCGTATCGGTGTTCTGGTTGCTGCAACTGGCGCTGACGAAGAGCTGGTTAAACAGCTGGCAATGCACGTTGCTGCAAGCAAACCAGAATTCGTTAAGCCGGAAGACGTTTCTGCTGAAGTGGTAGAGAAAGAATACCAGGTTCAGCTGGACATCGCGATGCAGTCTGGTAAGCCGAAAGAAATCGCAGAGAAAATGGTTGAAGGCCGCATGAAGAAATTCACCGGCGAAGTTTCTCTGACTGGCCAGCCTTTCGTTATGGATCCGAGCAAATCTGTTGGTCAGCTGCTGAAAGAGCACAACGCTGACGTAACAGGCTTCATCCGCTTTGAAGTGGGTGAAGGTATCGAGAAAGTTGAGACTGACTTTGCAGCAGAAGTTGCTGCGATGTCCAAGCAGTCTTAATTTTTAAAGGAGCCGCCTGAGGGCGGCTTCTTTTTGTGTCTGGCTTGTAAATTCAGCGAACCGCTATAGTGGTCATGCTGAAAAGCGACATACAATGTCGCCGGAATTAACTCATCTCATTCGTTGACAGTCTCAGGAAAGAAACATGGCTACCAATGCAAAACCCGTCTACAAACGTATTCTGCTTAAGTTAAGTGGCGAAGCCCTGCAAGGTTCAGAAGGCTTCGGTATTGATGCAAGCATCCTTGACCGTATGGCTCAGGAAATCAAAGAGCTGGTTGAGCTGGGTATCCAGGTTGGCGTAGTGATTGGTGGTGGTAACCTGTTCCGTGGCGCTGGTCTGGCGAAAGCAGGGATGAACCGTGTTGTGGGCGACCACATGGGCATGTTAGCCACCGTCATGAACGGTCTGGCGATGCGCGATGCGCTTCACCGCGCCTATGTGAACGCTCGCTTGATGTCCGCAATTCCTCTGAACGGCGTGTGTGATAACTACAGCTGGGCGGAAGCGATCAGCCTGCTGCGTAACAACCGCGTTGTTATTTTGTCTGCGGGTACTGGCAATCCGTTCTTTACTACCGACTCTGCGGCCTGCCTGCGCGGTATTGAAATTGAAGCGGATGTTGTACTGAAAGCCACCAAAGTCGATGGCGTATTTACTGCTGACCCGGCTAAAGATCCAACCGCGACCATGTACGAACAGTTGACCTATGCTGAAGTACTGGATAAAGAGCTGAAAGTGATGGATCTGGCGGCGTTCACGCTGGCTCGTGACCACAAATTACCGATTCGTGTCTTTAACATGAACAAACCGGGTGCACTGCGCCGCGTTGTTATGGGTGAAAAAGAAGGCACGTTAATCACGGAATAATTCCCGTTGCGGCTAAATGCAGGTAATATTCCGCTTTAATGTCGCGGGATACGTCCCTCAAAATTAATCAAGACTATACTTGTCACATCTTACGTGGTGGGTATGGTCTGACTGAAACAAGCTTTCAAGGATTCGTAACGTGATCAACGATATCAGAAAAGATGCTGAAGTACGCATGGAAAAATGCGTCGAAGCGTTCAAAAACCAAATCAGCAAAATTCGCACGGGCCGTGCTTCTCCTAGCCTGCTGGATGGTATTGTCGTGGAATATTACGGCACGCCGACCCCGCTGCGCCAGCTGGCAAGCGTAACGGTTGAAGATTCCCGTACCCTGAAAATCAACGTGTTCGACCGTTCTATGGGTCCAGCCGTTGAGAAAGCAATTATGGCTTCCGACCTCGGTCTGAATCCAAGCTCTGCCGGTTCCGACATCCGCGTTCCGCTGCCGCCGCTGACTGAAGAACGTCGTAAAGATCTGACCAAGATCGTGCGTGGCGAAGCAGAAGGTGCGCGCGTTGCCGTACGTAACGTTCGTCGCGATGCCAACGACAAAGTGAAAGCGCTGTTGAAAGAAAAAGAGATCAGCGAAGATGACGATCGCCGTTCTCAGGACGACGTGCAGAAACTGACTGACGCAGCTATCAAGAAAGTTGATGCGGCGCTGGCAGAGAAAGAAACGGAACTGATGCAGTTCTGATTCGCCTGTACGCTAAAAACGCCGCTTAGAAGGCCTGAGAAGGCTGGATGGCGGCGTTTTGCTTTTTTCTGTCTATATACCTTAAAGGGTAAAATTCTTCTGGATGTCTCATGAAGCAATTAACCATCCTGGGATCAACCGGTTCCATTGGTTGCAGTACGCTGGATGTAGTACGCCATAACCCGGAAAAATTTCGTGTTGCTGCGTTGGTGGCGGGTAAAAATGTCGCCCGCATGGTAGAGCAGTGCCTGGAGTTTTCTCCTCGCTATGCGGTAATGGACGATGAAAAAAGCGCTGCGTTGGTAAAAGCAGCTCTGCTGGAGCAGGGCAGTCGCACTGAGGTCATGAGCGGTCAGCAGGCTGCCTGTGATATGGCTGCGCTGGATGATGTTGATCAGGTGATGGCGGCGATTGTTGGCGCGGCGGGCCTGCTGCCGACGCTGGCGGCAATTCGTGCGAGTAAAAGCATTTTACTGGCGAATAAAGAGTCTCTGGTGACCTGTGGGCGTTTGTTTATGGACGACGTGAAACGCCACAAAGCGCAGCTTTTGCCGGTAGATAGCGAACATAACGCGATTTTTCAGAGTTTACCGCAACCTATCCAACACAATCTGGGATACGCTGACCTTGAGCAAAACGGCGTTATGTCAGTTCTGCTTACCGGGTCTGGTGGCCCTTTCCGTGAAACGCCATTGTCCGATCTGGTTTCTATGACCCCCGATCAGGCATGTCGTCATCCGAATTGGTCGATGGGACGAAAAATCTCTGTCGATTCCGCCACTATGATGAATAAAGGTCTGGAATACATTGAAGCGCGTTGGCTATTTAATGCCAGCGCAAGCCAGATGGAAGTGCTGATTCACCCGCAGTCGGTTATTCATTCGATGGTTCGTTATCAGGATGGTAGCGTTCTGGCGCAGTTGGGGGAACCTGATATGCGTACACCAATTGCTCATACGATGGCATGGCCAGAACGTGTGACGTCCGGCGTTAAGCCTGTCGACTTTTGCCAACTCAGTGCGTTGACGTTTTCCGCACCTGATTACCAGCGTTATCCGTGCCTGAAACTGGCGATGGACGCGTTTGAGCAAGGGCAGGCGGCGACGACCGCGTTGAATGCTGCGAATGAAATTACCGTTGCCGCGTTCCTGGCGCAGCAGATCCGATTTACCGATATTGCTGACCTGAATTTATCCGTGCTGGATAAGATGGATTTGCAGGAGCCGCAGAGCGTTGATGACGTGCTGAAGGTTGATGCCATCGCACGGGACGTCGCCAGAAAAGAAGTGATGCGACTCTCAAGCTGATGATAATCCCTCTACGGAGAATCGCGCTATTTGTTAGCGTTGGGCTTCAGTGATATAGTCTGCGCCACTCGATCGCGGGTATTTGCTTTTTTCCGGTCGGGTAAGCCGTGGTTTGACACGGCTTTTTTGTGGATGGGCTTCAGTATTCCTGAGTACCGTAAATCCTTTCAGGGACTAAAAACGCGTTATGTTGTCTGCAACTAAACCATTAAGCGAAAATTTGCCAGCACATGGTTGTCGCCATGTAGCAATTATCATGGATGGCAATGGCCGCTGGGCGAAAAAGCAAGGGAAGATTCGCGCCTTTGGGCATAAGGCCGGAGCAAAATCCGTCCGCCGGGCTGTCTCTTTTGCTGCCAATAACGGTATTGATGCGTTAACGCTGTATGCCTTTAGCAGTGAGAACTGGAACCGACCTGCGCAGGAAGTGAGCGCGTTAATGGAACTGTTTGTGTGGGCGCTTGATAGCGAAGTGAAAAACCTGCACCGCCATAACGTACGCCTGCGTATTATCGGGGATATCAGTCGATTTAACTCACGTTTGCAAGAACGGATTCGCAAATCAGAAGCGATTACCGCCCAGAATACCGGGTTGACGCTGAATATTGCAGCGAATTACGGTGGACGGTGGGATATAGTCCAGGGAGTCAGGCAACTGGCACAACAGGTGCAGGATGGTCTGCTGCGTCCAGAGCAAATCGATGAAGAGATGCTTGGGCAGCAAATTTGTATGCATGAACTGGCTCCTGTGGATTTAGTGATAAGGACTGGGGGGGAGCATCGAATTAGTAATTTTCTGTTGTGGCAAATCGCCTATGCCGAACTTTACTTTACGGATGTTCTCTGGCCCGATTTCGATGAACAAGACTTTGAAGGTGCGCTGCATGCCTTTGCTAATCGTGAGCGTCGTTTCGGCGGCACCGAGCCCGGTGATGAAAAAGCCTGATGGGGGTCGCTTTTGCTGAAGTATCGCCTGATTTCTGCTTTTGTTTTAATACCCGTTGTCATCGCGGCGCTGTTTTTGCTGCCGCCGGTGGGGTTCGCCATTGTTACGTTGGTCGTCTGTATGTTGGCCGCCTGGGAATGGGGACAGTTAAGCGGTTTTACCACGCGTACGCAGCGAGTCTGGCTGGCGGTTTTGTGCGGGCTATTGCTGGCACTGATGCTATTTTTGCTGCCAGAATATCATCGCAATATTCATCAACCGCTGGTTGAAATATCGCTGTGGGCATCGCTGGGCTGGTGGGTTGTGGCGCTGTTACTGGTGCTGTTTTATCCCGGCTCTGCGTCGGTCTGGCGTAATTCCAAAACATTACGCATAATTTTCGGCGTGTTAACCATTGTCCCATTCTTTTGGGGAATGCTTGCGCTACGCGCATGGCACTATGATGAGAATCATTATAGTGGCGCGCTATGGCTTCTGTATGTCATGATCCTCGTTTGGGGAGCGGACTCTGGTGCCTATATGTTTGGTAAGATGTTTGGCAAACATAAGCTGGCGCCGAAGGTTTCTCCCGGTAAAACCTGGCAGGGTTTTATTGGCGGACTCGCCACTGCGGCCGTGATCTCATGGGGTTATGGCATGTGGGCGAATCTTGAGGTTGCTCCTGTCACCTTGCTCATTTGCTCCATCGTTGCAGCCCTGGCCTCCGTGCTGGGTGACCTGACAGAGAGTATGTTTAAGCGTGAAGCAGGTATTAAGGACAGTGGTCACTTAATTCCAGGACACGGCGGTATTCTGGATCGTATTGATAGCCTGACGGCTGCGGTACCGGTCTTTGCCTGCCTGTTGTTACTGGTATTCAGGACGCTCTAACGGATGGTCTTATGCTGAGTATTCTCTGGAATCTGGCTGCATTCATTGTCGCACTTGGTGTGCTTATCACCGTGCATGAATTTGGTCATTTCTGGGTTGCACGGCGCTGCGGAGTCCGCGTCGAACGCTTTTCCATTGGCTTTGGAAAAGCGCTTTGGCGGCGTACCGATAAATCGGGTACGGAATACGTCATCGCCCTGATTCCCCTCGGCGGTTACGTCAAGATGCTGGATGAGCGCGCTGAACCGGTCGCACCGGAGCTGCGCCATTACGCTTTCAACAATAAAACGGTTGGACAACGCGCAGCCATCATCGCCGCAGGTCCGATTGCAAACTTCCTTTTTGCTATTTTCGCTTACTGGCTGGTGTTTATCATCGGTGTCCCTGGCGTTCGTCCGGTTGTTGGTGAAATAACGCCCAACTCGATTGCCGCGCAGGCGCAAATTCAGCCGGGTACGGAACTAAAAGCGGTTGATGGTATCGAAACCCCTGATTGGGATGCCGTGCGATTGCAACTGGTATCCAAAATCGGCGATGAGCGTACGACTCTCAGCGTGGCGCAGTTTGGCAGCGACCAGCGGCAGAACAAAACGCTGGATTTACGCCATTGGGCATTCGAGCCAGACAAAGAGGATCCCGTCTCCAGTTTAGGGATTCGTCCGCGCGGTCCGCAGATCGAATCGGTGCTGTCAGAAGTGCAGGTTAACTCCGCTGCAAGTAAGGCGGGTTTGCAAGCTGGCGACAGGATCGTTAAAGTCAATGGTCAGCCGCTTACGCAATGGATGACGTTCGTGACGCTGGTGCGCGATAATCCGGATAAGCCGTTAGCGCTAGATATTGAAAGACAAGGAAGTTCCTTGTCTTTAACGTTAACCCCAGATTCAAAACAGGTTAACGGAAAGGCAGAAGGTTTTGCGGGCGTGGTGCCTAAAGTTATTCCTCTGCCTGATGAGTATAAGACTGTACGCCAGTATGGGCCATTCAGCGCCATCCTCGAAGCCTCGGATAAAACGTGGCAGTTGATGAAGCTGACGGTCAGTATGCTGGGAAAATTGATTACCGGTGATGTAAAACTGAACAACCTCAGTGGGCCGATTTCTATCGCCCAGGGGGCTGGGATGTCAGCGGAGTTCGGGGTTATTTATTACCTGATGTTCCTTGCGCTTATCAGCGTGAACTTAGGGATAATCAACCTGTTTCCGTTGCCCGTTCTTGACGGGGGGCATCTGCTGTTCCTGGCGATTGAAAAGCTGAAGGGCGGTCCGGTATCCGAGCGGGTTCAAGACTTTAGTTATCGCATTGGCTCTATCTTGCTGGTGTTGTTAATGGGGCTTGCACTTTTCAATGATTTCTCTCGGTTGTAAGAGAGTGTTAGGAAGAACGCATAATAACGATGGCGATGAAAAAGTTGCTCATAGCGTCGCTGCTGTTTAGCAGCGCCACCGTATACGGTGCTGAAGGGTTCGTAGTGAAGGACATTCATTTCGAAGGCCTACAGCGAGTCGCCGTTGGTGCGGCTCTCCTCAGTATGCCGGTGCGCACAGGCGACACGGTTAATGATGAAGACATCAGTAATACCATTCGTGCTCTGTTCGCCACCGGTAACTTTGAGGATGTCCGCGTCCTGCGCGATGGTGATACCCTTCTGGTTCAGGTAAAAGAACGTCCGACGATTGCCAGCATCACTTTCTCCGGTAACAAATCGGTGAAAGATGACATGCTCAAGCAAAACCTCGAGGCGTCTGGCGTACGTGTTGGCGAGTCTCTGGATCGCACCACGCTTGCCGATATCGAAAAAGGGCTGGAAGATTTCTACTACAGCGTCGGTAAGTACAGCGCCAGTGTGAAAGCGGTGGTAACGCCGTTGCCGCGTAACCGCGTTGACCTCAAGCTGGTCTTCCAGGAAGGCGTTTCGGCGAAGATCCAACAGATCAACATCGTCGGCAACCATGCCTTCTCGACCGACGAACTGATCTCTCACTTCCAACTGCGTGATGAAGTGCCGTGGTGGAACGTAGTGGGCGATCGTAAATACCAGAAACAGAAACTGGCGGGCGACCTCGAAACCCTGCGCAGTTACTATCTGGATCGCGGTTATGCTCGCTTCAATATCGATTCTACCCAGGTCAGCCTGACGCCGGATAAAAAAGGTATCTATATCACCGTTAACATCACTGAAGGCGAGCAGTACAAGCTTTCTGGGGTACAGGTGAGCGGTAACCTGGCCGGGCATTCCGCCGAAATTGAGACCCTGACTAAAATCGAGCCAGGCGAACTCTATAACGGCACCAAAGTGACCAAAATGGAAGATGATATCAAGAAGCTTCTGGGTCGCTATGGTTATGCCTATCCGCGCGTACAGTCGCAGCCTGAAATCAACGATGCCGATAAAACCGTTAAATTACGTGTAAACGTAGATGCGGGTAACCGTTTCTATGTGCGTAAGATTCGTTTTGAAGGTAACGACACCTCTAAAGATTCCGTTCTGCGTCGCGAAATGCGCCAGATGGAAGGTGCCTGGTTGGGTAGCGATCTGGTCGATCAGGGTAAAGAGCGTCTGAACCGTCTGGGTTACTTTGAAACCGTTGATACCGATACTCAGCGTATACCGGGCAGCCCGGATCAGGTTGATGTGGTCTACAAGGTCAAAGAGCGTAACACCGGTAGCTTTAACTTCGGCGTCGGTTACGGTACTGAGAGCGGTGTGAGCTTCCAGGCCGGTGTCCAGCAAGATAACTGGTTAGGTACCGGTTATTCTGTCGGAATTAACGGCACCAAAAACGACTACCAGACCTATACTGAGTTGTCTGTAACTAACCCGTACTTCACCGTTGATGGTGTGAGTCTCGGTGGCCGCGTCTTCTATAACGATTTTGAAGCGGATGACGCAGACCTGTCTGACTATACCAACAAAAGTTATGGTACTGACGTAACGCTTGGCTTCCCGATTAACGAATACAACACGTTGCGTGCGGGTGTCGGTTATGTACATAACTCCTTGTCTAACATGGATCCACAGGTTGCGATGCAACGTTATCTGGAATCCATGGGTGAAAATCCTGACGCTGATAGCTTCAAATCAGACGACTTCACCTTCAACTATGGTTGGACATATAACAAGCTGGACCGTGGCTACTTCCCAACGGAAGGTACGCGTGTCAACCTGAACGGTAAAGTGACCATTCCGGGTTCTGACAACGAATACTACAAAGCGACGCTGGATACCGCGACCTATGTACCGATCGATGACGATCACAAGTGGGTTGTTCTGGGTCGTACCAAGTGGGGTTACGGTGATGGAATAGGCGGCAAAGAGATGCCGTTCTACGAGAACTTCTATGCCGGTGGTTCCAGCACCGTGCGTGGCTTCCAGTCCAATACCATCGGTCCGAAGGCTGTCTATTTACCGGCTAATCGTTATCACGACGATGACAATTATGATAACGAGTGTGACGCCAGCAATACTTCACCGTGTGAATCGGATGATGCGGTGGGCGGTAACGCCATGGCTGTCGCCAGCCTGGAATTCATCACCCCGACGCCGTTTATCAGCGACAAGTATGCCAACTCGGTCCGTACCTCGTTCTTCTGGGATATGGGTACCGTTTGGGATACGAACTGGGATTCAGCTAAGTACTCTGGTTATCCGGACTACAGCGATCCAAGCAATATCCGTATGTCCGCGGGTATCGCTTTACAATGGATGTCCCCATTGGGGCCGTTGGTTTTCTCCTACGCCCAGCCGTTCAAGAAGTACGATGGAGACAAAGCGGAACAGTTCCAGTTTAACATTGGTAAAACCTGGTAATTGTTCTTCGCAAAGGAATGTAGTGGTAGTGTAGCGCTGACTTTAGGCGATCTTGCATGGGATCGCCTGGCCACGCAAAGAACTGTACCTTCGGGTGCAAATGGGATGGTAAGGAGTTAATTGTGAAAAAGTGGTTATTAGCTGCAGGTCTCGGTTTAGCGATGGCAACGTCCGCACAGGCTGCTGACAAAATTGCAATCGTCAACATGGGTAGCCTGTTCCAACAGGTTGCACAGAAGACGGGCGTTTCTGCTACGCTGGAAAACGAGTTCAAAGGCCGTGCCAGCGAACTGCAGCGTATGGAATCCGATCTGCAATCTAAAATGCAGCGTCTGCAATCCATGAAAGCGGGTAGCGATCGTACCAAGCTGGAAAAAGACGTTATGGCTCAGCGTCAGACTTTCTCTCAGAAAGCTCAGGCTTTTGAGCAGGATCGTGCGCGTCGTTCCAACGAAGAACGTGGCAAACTGGTTACTCGTATCCAGACAGCTGTGAAATCTGTTGCTAACAGCCAGAGCATCGATCTGGTTGTTGACGCAAACACCGTTGCATACAACAGCAGCGATGTAAAAGACATCACCGCTGACGTACTGAAACAGGTTAAATAAGTAATGCCTTCAATTCGACTGGCTGATTTAGCAGAGCAGTTGGATGCAGAATTACACGGTGATGGCGATATCGTCATCACCGGCGTAGCGTCCATGCAATCTGCGCAAACTGGCAATATCACGTTCATGGTGAATCCTAAGTACCGTGAAAACTTAGGCGTATGCCAGGCCTCTGCCGTTGTGATGACGCAGGACGATCTTCCTTTTGCTAAGTGTGCAGCGCTGGTAGTGAAGAATCCCTACCTGACCTATGCACGCATGGCGCAAATCTTAGATACCACGCCGCAGCCCGCACAAAACATTGCACCGAGTGCAGCGATCGATGCGACGGCGAAGCTGGGTAATAATGTCTCTGTGGGCGCAAATGCGGTCATTGAGTCTGGCGTAGAACTGGGCGATAACGTCGTTATCGGCGCAGGCTGCTTCGTCGGAAAAAATACAAAAATCGGCGCAGGTTCTCGCTTGTGGGCGAATGTGACGATTTACCACGATATTCAGATCGGTGAGAATTGCCTGATCCAGTCCAGTACTGTCGTCGGATCTGATGGATTCGGTTACGCGAACGATCGCGGTAACTGGGTGAAGATCCCGCAACTTGGTCGGGTGATTATCGGCGATCGCGTCGAGATCGGCGCTTGTACCACTATTGACCGTGGTGCTCTGGACGATACTGTGATCGGCAATGGTGTTATCATTGATAACCAGTGCCAGATTGCGCATAACGTTGTGATTGGCGACAATACGGCGGTAGCCGGTGGCGTCATTATGGCGGGTAGCCTGAAGATTGGCCGTTACTGCATGATTGGCGGCGCCAGCGTGATCAATGGGCATATGGAAATATGCGATAAAGTCACGGTTACTGGCATGGGTATGGTGATGCGTCCTATCACTGAACCTGGCGTCTATTCCTCAGGCATTCCGCTACAGCCCAACAAGGTATGGCGTAAAACAGCTGCACTGGTGATGAATATTGATGATATGAGCAAGCGTCTCAAAGCGATTGAGCGCAAGGTTAATCAACAAGACTAAAACACCTTTTTTGCATGTCTGACTTTTCGGCCTGTCCCATTCATACGATTGCGACAGGCCGTGTTATTATTGCCTTTTAGTATATTTTGACAGGAAGAGTATTTTGACTACTAACACTCATACTCTGCATATTGAAGAGATTTTAGAACTTCTGCCGCACCGTTTTCCGTTTCTGCTGGTTGACCGCGTGCTGGATTTTGAAGAAGGTCGTTTTCTGCGCGCAGTGAAAAATGTATCCGTTAACGAGCCTTTCTTCCAGGGCCACTTTCCGGGTAAACCTATTTTCCCAGGCGTACTGATTCTGGAAGCGATGGCGCAGGCCACCGGTATCCTCGCGTTTAAAAGCGTAGGAAAGCTGGAACCAGGCGAACTGTACTATTTCGCGGGTATTGACGAAGCGCGCTTTAAGCGTCCTGTCGTGCCAGGCGATCAGATGATCATGGAAGTGACTTTCGAGAAAACGCGCCGTGGCCTGACCCGTTTTAAAGGGGTTGCGCTGGTCGACGGTAAAGTTGTGTGCGAAGCAACGATGATGTGTGCCCGTAGCCGGGAGGCCTGATACGTGATTGATAAATCCGCCTTTATTCACCCAACCGCCATTGTGGAAGACGGCGCCAGCATTGGCGCTAACGCTCACATTGGCCCATTTTGTATTGTTGGACCCCATGTTGAAATTGGTGAGGGTACCGTACTGAAGTCTCACGTTGTCGTGAATGGCCATACAAAAATTGGTCGCGATAACGAGATCTATCAGTTTGCCTCCATCGGCGAAGTTAACCAGGATCTGAAATATGCTGGCGAACCGACCCGCGTGGAAATTGGCGATCGCAACCGCATCCGCGAAAGCGTCACCATTCATCGTGGCACAGTGCAGGGCGGTGGAGTGACGAAGGTGGGCAGCGATAACTTACTGATGATTAATGCGCACGTCGCGCATGATTGTACGGTAGGCAACCGCTGTATTCTGGCGAATAACGCCACGCTTGCCGGACATGTTTCGCTTGATGATTTTGTTATCATCGGCGGCATGACTGCGGTGCATCAGTTCTGCATCATCGGCGCGCATGTGATGGTTGGCGGCTGTTCTGGCGTAGCCCAGGACGTGCCTCCATATGTTATCGCTCAGGGCAACCACGCGACGCCGTTTGGCGTCAATATCGAAGGTCTGAAGCGTCGTGGATTCACCCGCGAAGCGATTACCGCGATTCGTAACGCCTACAAAGCGTTGTACCGTAGTGGTAAAACGCTGGAAGAAGTGAAACCAGAAATCGCGGAACTGGCGAAACAGTATCCCGAAGTTCAGGCTTTCAGCGACTTCTTTGAGCGCTCAACGCGTGGCCTGATTCGTTAATGACTGAGCAGCGTCCTTTAACGATTGCCCTCGTCGCCGGAGAAACCTCCGGCGATATTCTTGGTGCAGGGTTAATCCGTGCGCTCAAGGCTCGCGTTCCGAATGCGCGTTTTGTTGGCGTGGCGGGTCCGCTGATGCAGGCCGAAGGCTGTGAAGCCTGGTACGAAATGGAAGAGCTGGCGGTAATGGGCATTGTTGAAGTGCTCGGACGCCTGCGCCGTTTACTGCATATTCGCGCCGATCTTACTCGCCGGTTCACCGACTTAAAGCCGGATGTTTTTGTTGGTATTGATGCGCCTGACTTCAACATTACCCTTGAAGGGAACCTGAAAAAGCAGGGCATTAAAACCATTCATTACGTCAGCCCCTCTGTGTGGGCCTGGCGACAGAAACGCGTTTTCAAAATAGGCAGATCCACCAATATGGTGCTGGCCTTTCTGCCTTTCGAAAAAGCGTTTTATGACAAATTTAACGTCCCGTGTCGCTTTATCGGCCATACCATGGCGGATGCCATGCCGTTGGATCCGGATAAAAACGCGGCACGCGATGTTCTGGGCATTCCCCATGACGCTCACTGCCTGGCGCTATTGCCTGGAAGTCGTGGCGCAGAAGTGGAGATGCTCAGTGCCGATTTTCTGAAAACGGCGCAGTTGTTACGTCAGCATTATCCGGATCTCGAAGTGGTGGTGCCGTTGGTGAATGCCAAACGTCGCGAGCAGTTTGAGCGAATTAAAGCTGAAGTAGCACCGGAGCTTTCTGTTCATCTGCTCAACGGGATGGGACGTGAAGCAATGGTGGCCAGCGATGCTGCACTGCTGGCTTCAGGTACCGCCGCGCTGGAATGTATGCTGGCAAAATGCCCGATGGTGGTTGGCTACCGAATGAAACCTTTCACCTTCTGGCTGGCGAAGCGTCTGGTGAAGACCGACTACGTTTCGCTACCTAACCTGCTGGCGGGAAGAGAACTGGTTAAAGAGCTGTTGCAGGAAGAGTGTGAACCGCAGGCGCTGTCGCAAGCGCTGTTGCCGTTGCTGGCGAATGGTAAAACCAGCCATGCAATGCACGACACATTCCGTGAACTGCACCAGCAGATCCGTTGCAATGCTGATGAGCAGGCGGCGGATGCGGTCCTGGAGTTAGCGCAATGATTGAGTTTGTGTATCCACATACGCATTTAGTGGCGGGTGTGGATGAAGTTGGACGTGGTCCTTTGGTCGGCGCCGTTGTCACCGCCGCCGTCATTCTGGATCCGGCTCGCCCTATTATCGGTCTTAACGACTCAAAAAAACTGTCAGAAAAACGTCGCCTGGCGCTGTTTGATGAAATTAAAGAAAAAGCGTTAAGCTGGAGTCTGGGGCGTGCAGAACCGCATGAAATCGACGAGCTGAATATTTTGCATGCCACCATGCTGGCCATGCAGCGTGCGGTTGCGGGTCTGCATATTGCGCCGGAATACGTACTGATTGACGGCAATCGTTGCCCGGCATTACCGGTGCCATCGATGGCGGTAGTCAAAGGCGACAGCCGCGTGGCGGAGATTAGCGCGGCGTCGATACTAGCAAAAGTCACCCGTGACGCTGAAATGGCGGCCCTGGATACGGTGTTCCCGCAGTATGGCTTTGCACAGCACAAAGGCTATCCAACCGCTTTTCATCTGGAAAAGTTGGCAATGCATGGTGCAACCGAGCACCATCGCCGTAGTTTTGGCCCCGTCAAACGCGCACTGGGACTCACGTCCTGATTCTTGTGTCGAAGGAATCTGAAGATGTCTGAACCTCGTTTCGTCCACCTGCGGGTGCACAGCGACTACTCCATGATCGATGGGCTGGCGAAAACCGGGCCGCTGGTGAAAAAGGCGGCCGCGTTAGGCATGCCTGCGCTGGCGATCACCGATTTTACCAACCTGTGTGGTCTGGTGAAGTTTTACGGAGCGGGTCACGGTGCGGGTATCAAGCCGATAGTTGGCGCAGATTTTCATGTCCGCAGCGAGCTGTTGGGCGATGAACTCACACAGCTCACCGTGCTGGCCGCAAACAATACCGGCTATCAGAACCTGACGTTGTTGATATCGAAAGCCTATCAGCGTGGTTATGGCGCAGAAGGGCCGGTCATCGACAGGGACTGGCTGGTCGAGCTTAAAGAAGGTTTGATTTTGCTCTCCGGCGGTCGCATGGGCGACGTCGGGCGTAGCCTGCTGCGCGGTAATAGCGCACTGGTTGATGAGTGCGTGGGGTTTTACGAAGAACATTTTCCCAATTGCTACTTCCTCGAACTTATCCGCACCGGCAGGCAAGATGAAGAGAATTATCTGCATGCCGCGGTAGAACTGGCTGAAACGCGTGGTCTTCCGGTGGTGGCGACCAACGATGTTCGCTTCCTTGAAACCGGTGATTTTGACGCGCATGAAATCCGCGTGGCAATCCACGACGGGTTCACCCTTGATGACCCGAAACGCCCGCGTAACTATTCACCGCAGCAGTATATGCGCAGTGAAGACGAGATGTGTGAGCTGTTCTCGGATATTCCGGAAGCGCTGCAAAACACCGTCGAGATAGCCAAACGTTGTAATGTGACGGTGCGTCTGGGCGAGTATTTCCTGCCGCAGTTCCCGACTGGTGATATGACCACTGAGGATTTCCTCGTGGCAAAATCACGCGAAGGTCTGGAAGAACGTCTGGAATTTTTGTTCCCTGACCCAGAAGTTCGCGCGCAGAAGCGCCCGCCTTATGACGAACGTCTGGAGATTGAACTTAAAGTTATCAACCAGATGGGATTCCCAGGCTACTTCCTGATCGTTATGGAGTTTATCCAGTGGTCGAAAGATAACGGCGTACCGGTAGGCCCGGGACGTGGCTCCGGCGCCGGCTCGCTTGTCGCCTATGCACTGAAAATTACCGACCTGGATCCGCTGGAATTTGACCTGCTGTTCGAACGTTTCCTGAACCCGGAACGTGTCTCAATGCCCGACTTCGACGTTGACTTCTGTATGGAGAAACGCGACCAGGTCATCGAGCACGTGGCAGAAATGTACGGTCGTGATGCGGTTTCGCAGATTATTACCTTCGGTACCATGGCGGCTAAGGCGGTTATCCGTGACGTGGGCCGTGTGCTCGGTCACCCGTACGGCTTCGTTGACCGTATTTCGAAACTGGTGCCGCCCGATCCGGGCATGACGTTGGCCAAAGCCTTTGAAGCCGAGCCCCAACTGCCGGAAATTTATGAGGCAGATGAAGAGGTTAAAGCGCTGATTGATATGGCGCGTAAGCTGGAGGGCGTCACGCGTAACGCCGGTAAGCACGCCGGTGGCGTGGTTATCGCGCCGACCAAAATTACCGATTTTGCGCCGCTGTACTGCGATGAACAGGGGCTGCATCCGGTTACTCAGTTTGATAAGAATGACGTGGAATATGCCGGCCTTGTGAAGTTCGACTTCCTTGGTCTGCGTACGCTCACCATCATCAACTGGGCGTTGGAAATGATCAACGCGCGCCGTGAAAAGAACGGCGAGCCGCCGCTGGATATCGCCGCGATTCCGCTGGATGACAAGAAAAGCTTCGACATGCTGCAACGCTCGGAGACCACGGCGGTATTCCAGCTTGAATCCCGCGGCATGAAAGATCTTATCAAACGTCTGCAGCCTGACTGCTTCGAAGATATGATCGCACTGGTGGCCCTGTTCCGTCCTGGTCCGCTGCAGTCGGGGATGGTAGATAACTTTATCGACCGTAAGCATGGTCGCGAAGAGATTTCCTACCCGGATGTACAATGGCAGCATGAGTGTCTGAAACCGGTACTGGAGCCGACCTACGGCATTATCCTGTATCAGGAACAGGTTATGCAGATTGCCCAGGAGCTGTCCGGATATACCCTTGGCGGCGCGGACATGCTGCGTCGTGCGATGGGTAAGAAAAAGCCGGAAGAGATGGCTAAGCAGCGCGGCACCTTTGAGGAAGGGGCGAAAAAGCGCGGCGTCGACGGCGAACTGGCGATGAAAATCTTTGACCTGGTGGAGAAATTCGCCGGTTACGGATTTAACAAATCGCACTCCGCTGCCTATGCGTTGGTCTCTTACCAGACGCTGTGGCTGAAGGCGCATTACCCAGCCGAGTTTATGGCGGCAGTAATGACGGCCGATATGGATAACACCGAGAAAGTGGTCGGGCTGGTGGATGAGTGCTGGCGTATGGGGCTCAAAATCCTGCCGCCGGATATCAACTCCGGGCTTTATCATTTTCACGTGAATGATGATGGTGAGATTGTCTACGGCATCGGCGCGATAAAAGGCGTGGGTGAAGGGCCAATTGAAGCTATTATTGAGGCGCGCAACGAAGGTGGTTATTTCCGCGAGCTGTTTGATCTCTGTGCCCGCACGGATATCAAAAAACTCAACCGTCGGGTGCTGGAAAAGTTAATCATGTCCGGGGCGTTCGACCGCCTTGGACCACATCGCGCGGCGTTGATGAATTCGCTCAACGATGCGCTCAAAGCCGCCGATCAGCATGCGAAAGCCGAGGCTATTGGTCAGGCTGATATGTTTGGCGTGCTGGCGGAAGAGCCGGAACAAATTGAACAGTCTTATGCCAACTGTACTCCATGGCCGGAGCAGGTGGTATTAGAAGGGGAACGTGAAACGTTAGGACTTTACCTGACGGGACATCCCATCAATCAGTATCTAAAAGAAATTGAGCGCTATGTTGGAGGCCACAGGCTGAAAGACATGCATCCGACAGAACGTGGTAAAGTCACCACGGCTGCGGGGCTCGTCATTGCTGCGCGGGTAATGGTCACCAAGCGCGGCAATCGTATCGGCATCTGTACCCTGGATGACCGTTCCGGGCGTCTGGAAGTTATGTTGTTTACCGATGCCCTGGATAAATACCAGCAATTGCTGGAAAAAGACCGCATACTTATCGTCAGCGGACAGGTCAGCTTTGATGACTTCAGCGGCGGGCTTAAAATGATGGCCCGTGAAGTCATGGATATTGACGAAGCCCGGGAAAAATATGCTCGCGGGCTTGCTATCTCGCTGACGGACAGGCAAATTGATGACCAGCTTTTAAACCGACTCCGTCAGTCTCTGGAACCCCACCGCTCGGGGACAATTCCAGTACATCTCTACTATCAGAGGGCGGATGCACGTGCGCGATTGCGTTTTGGCGCAACGTGGCGTGTCTCTCCGAGCGATCGTTTGCTAAACGATCTCCGTGGCCTTATTGGTTCGGAGCAGGTGGAACTGGAGTTTGACTAATACAGGAATACTATGAGTCTGAATTTCCTTGATTTTGAACAGCCGATTGCAGAGCTGGAAGCAAAAATCGATTCTCTGACTGCGGTTAGCCGTCAGGATGAGAAACTGGATATTAACATCGATGAAGAAGTGCATCGTCTGCGTGAAAAAAGCGTAGAACTGACGCGTAAAATCTTCGCCGATCTCGGCGCATGGCAGGTAGCCCAGCTGGCGCGCCATCCACAGCGTCCGTACACCCTGGATTATGTCCGCCTGGCATTTGATGAATTTGATGAGCTGGCGGGCGATCGTGCCTATGCGGATGATAAAGCTATTGTTGGCGGCATCGCTCGTCTGGATGGCCGTCCGGTGATGATTATTGGTCATCAGAAAGGCCGTGAGACCAAAGAAAAAATCCGTCGCAATTTCGGCATGCCAGCGCCGGAAGGCTATCGCAAAGCGCTGCGTCTGATGGAAATGGCCGAGCGTTTCAATATGCCGATCATTACCTTCATCGATACCCCAGGGGCTTACCCGGGCGTGGGCGCGGAAGAGCGAGGTCAGTCTGAAGCGATCGCACGCAACCTGCGTGAAATGTCGCGTCTGAGCGTACCGGTAATCTGCACCGTCATCGGTGAAGGTGGTTCCGGCGGCGCGCTGGCGATCGGCGTAGGCGATAAAGTGAACATGCTGCAATACAGCACCTATTCCGTTATCTCCCCGGAAGGTTGCGCCTCCATTCTGTGGAAAAGCGCCGACAAAGCGCCGCTGGCCGCAGAAGCGATGGGGATTATCGCGCCGCGTCTGAAAGAGCTGAAGCTTATCGACTCTATCATCCCGGAACCGCTGGGCGGCGCGCACCGCAACCCGGAAGTCATGGCTGCGTCCCTGAAGGCACAACTGCTGGCCGATCTCGCCGACCTCGACGTGTTAGGCAAAGAAGATTTGAAAAACCGTCGTTACCAGCGTCTGATGAGCTACGGTTACGCGTAAAATGCATTAATTCTGAAAAGGGCCACTATGCTGTGGCCCTTTTTTTTACCTGTGGTTTGGCCAGGCTATGATTAACTAAGGTTTTTCCAGGAGGAAAGCATGAATATCATTGCCATCATGGGACCGCATGGCGTCTTTTATAAAGATGAGCCCATCAAGGAACTTGAGCGTGCGCTGCAACAGCAGGGGTTTCAGATTATCTGGCCGCAGAACAGCGTCGACCTGCTGAAGTTTATCGAACACAACCCGCGAATTTGCGGCGTCATTTTTGACTGGGATGAATATAGCCTGGAGCTGTGCAGTGATATCAACCAGCTCAACGAGTATCTCCCGCTCTACGCCTTTATTAATACCCATTCGACGATGGATGTCAGCGCGCACGACCTGCGCATGGCGTTGTGGTTTTTTGAGTATGCGCTGGGCCAGTCTGAGGACATTGCCACCCGCATTCGCCAGTATACCAGCGAATACCTCGATAACATCACGCCTCCTTTCACCAAAGCGCTGTTTACCTATGTGAAGGAAGGAAAGTATACCTTCTGCACGCCCGGACACATGGCGGGAACGGCGTATCAGAAAAGCCCGGTCGGCTGCCTGTTCTATGATTTCTTTGGCGGCAATACGCTGAAAGCCGACGTGTCAATTTCTGTGACCGAGCTGGGCTCGTTGCTGGATCATACCGGGCCGCATCTGGAAGCGGAGGAGTATATTGCGCGCACTTTTGGCGCCGAGCAGAGCTATATGGTGACCAACGGCACCTCGACGTCGAACAAGATTGTTGGCATGTACGCCGCGCCTGCAGGCAGTACGCTGCTGATCGACCGCAACTGCCATAAGTCGCTGGCGCATTTGCTGATGATGAACGATGTCGTGCCCATCTGGCTGAAGCCTACGCGTAACGCGCTGGGGATCCTGGGCGGTATACCCCGCCGGGAATTTACCCGCGTAAGTATTGAACGCAAGGTAGAAGAGACCCCTCAGGCGCAATGGCCGGTACATGCGGTGATCACCAACTCCACCTATGACGGCCTGCTGTATAACACCAACTGGATCAAGCAAACCCTGGATGTGCCCTCCATCCATTTTGATTCTGCCTGGGTGCCGTATACCCATTTTCATCCGATCTATCAGGGGAAAAGCGGGATGAGCGGTGAACGGGTACCGGGAAAGGTGATTTTTGAGACCCAGTCCACCCACAAGATGTTGGCGGCGTTGTCACAAGCTTCTCTGATCCACATTAAGGGCGATTACGACGAAGACACGTTCAACGAAGCCTTTATGATGCACACCTCCACGTCTCCGAGCTACCCGATAGTGGCGTCGATAGAAACGGCGGCGGCAATGCTGCGTGGCAATTCAGGCAAGCGGTTAATCAATCGTTCGGTGGAGCGAGCACTGCACTTCCGCAAAGAAGTGCAGCGGCTACGTGAAGAATCAGATGGCTGGTTCTTTGATATCTGGCAGCCGGAAAAGGTAGATGAAGCGGAGTGCTGGCCAGTAGCGCCTGGTGAAGACTGGCACGGATTTGTCGATGCTGATGCCGACCACATGTTCCTCGACCCGGTGAAAGTCACGATTCTGACGCCGGGGATGGATGAACAGGGAAATATGAGTGAAGAGGGGATCCCCGCGGCATTGGTGGCGAAATTCCTTGATGAACGCGGCGTCGTTGTCGAGAAAACAGGACCGTATAATCTGTTATTCCTGTTCAGTATCGGCATTGATAAAACCCGGGCGATGGGGCTGTTGCGCGGCCTGACCGAATTTAAGCGCTCGTACGATCTGAATTTACGCGTGAAAAATATGCTGCCGGATCTGTATGCCGAGGATCCCGATTTCTATCGCAATATGCGTATTCAGGATCTGGCGCAGGGGATCCATAAGCTCATCCGTCAACACGATCTCTCCGGGCTGATGCTGCGGGCATTTGATACCTTACCGGAGATGAAAATGACGCCGCACCAGGCCTGGCAGCGGCAGATCAAAGGTGAGGTTGAAACTGTCGCGCTTGATCAACTGGTAGGGCGCATTTCCGCCAATATGATCCTGCCTTATCCTCCCGGCGTGCCGCTCCTGATGCCTGGGGAAATGATCACTGCCAATAGCCGCGCTGTACTCGATTTTCTGCTGATGTTGTGTTCAGTGGGCCAGCATTATCCTGGATTTGAAACCGATATTCATGGCGCTAAACTGGGTGAGGACGGCGTGTATCGCGTGAGAGTCCTAAAATCGGCCGAACGGCTTGCGTGAACCTATTACGTACGAGTAACGTGCTGACAGAAAAAACGAAAGAGGCGATGACCCTATGCTGGGATTAAAACAGGTTCACCATATTGCTATCATTGCGACGGACTACGCGGCGAGTAAGGCATTTTACTGCGATGTGCTGGGCTTTACGCTAATCAGCGAAGCCTACCGGGAAGAACTTGACTCGTGGAAAGGCGATCTGGCATTGAACGGTCAGTATGTGATTGAGCTTTTTTCTTTTCCGTTTCCACCTTGCCGCCCGAGTCGACCGGAAGCCTGCGGTTTACGCCATCTGGCGTTCAGCGTGGACGACGTGGCAAAAGCGATTGCGCATTTGGAAGCTCACCACGTGAAGTGCGAATCCGTGCGTATCGATCCGTTTACCGGCAAACGCTTTACGTTTTTTAACGATCCTGACGGATTACCGCTCGAACTGTACGAGCTGTAAGGCTTGTCATTGTGGCGTTAGCCCGGTAACGTGCCGGGCAATGCCCTTGTAAGTAACCATCATGACGACACTCACGCTGAACACTTCACTGCTGAATTCTCAATCGATTCTGGTCGCCTTTAGCGGCGGGCTGGACTCTACCGTACTGCTGCATCAACTGGTGCTGTGGCGAGCGCAAAATCCTGAGCTCGCTTTACGCGCAATCCATATTCATCACGGATTAAGCCCGCAGGCAGACAGTTGGGTGCAGCACTGTGAGTCGGTATGTGCGCAGTGGCAGGTGCCGCTGGTGGTTGAACGAGTCCATCTTGAGGATGATGGTCTGGGCATCGAAGCTCAGGCGCGACGCGCGCGCTATCAGGCATTTGCACAGACCTTACTACCGGGCGAGGTGCTGATGACCGCCCAGCATCTCGATGACCAGTGTGAAACCTTTCTGCTGGCGCTTAAGCGCGGCAGCGGTCCTGCCGGACTTTCCGCCATGGGTGAAAACTCACCGTTCGCCGGAACCCAACTGATTCGACCGTTGCTGGCGCAAACGCGAGAGGCGCTTGAAACATGGGCGCGTCAGCATGAATTATGCTGGATCGAAGATGAAAGTAATCAGGATGATGCCTACGATCGCAATTTCCTGCGTCTGCGCGTTATACCGCAACTGCAACAGCGCTGGCCGCACTTCGCGCAAGCCGTTGCCCGTAGCGCCGCGCTGTGCGCCGAGCAGGAAAGTTTACTGGATGAACTGCTGGCCAACGATTTAGCGCAATGTGTGACTGTCCAGGGCACACTGTTACTGACGCCGTTAATGACAATGAGCGGCGTACGGCGTGCCGCTCTGCTTCGTCGCTGGCTGGCGGGGTTAAATGCACCGATGCCTTCCCGTGATGGACTGGAACGTATCTGGCAGGAAGTGGCGCTGGCGCGGGAAGATGCTTCTCCCTGTTTTCGACTTGGAGAATACGAGGTCCGTCGCTATCAGTCACAGCTATGGTGGGTCAAACCGGTCGATGGGCAAAGTGAAACCGTCATCCCGTGGCCATGCTGGGAAACGCCGTTGACGCTGCCAGTTGGGTTAGGCTCTGTGCAGCTCATCTCTGCTGGTGAATTGCGTATGCCACAAGCGGATGAAGCCGTCAGCATTCGTTTTAAAGCGCCAGGCGTATTGCATATTGTCGGGCGTAACGGTGGACGTAAATTAAAGAAAATCTGGCAGGAGCAGGGGATCCCACCCTGGCGTCGAGATACCACGCCGCTGTTGTTTTATGGCGAAACGCTGATAGCGGCTGCGGGTGTTTTTGTGACGCGTGAGGGTATAGCGGAAGATGGGGCTGGTGTGAGTCTGGTTTGGCATGCCTGATGGCGCTGCGCTTATCAGGCCTGGTCATTTAGGCCTGATAAGGTACAAGAAAGTTAAGATTCGCTGACCACCACGGTACCGATTTGCGGGTGGCTGAAGCTGGCAATTTTGTCGAGACGAAGCTCCCGGGTTTCACCCGCGACATCGGCGACCAGATATTCCACGTTTTTACGCGAAACCAGGTCATTCGCTTTCGCCTGCAAAACTTCGCCATCTTTTAGCGCCAGCGTCAGTAACAAATGGTGCTGGCAGGCGAGTTCAAGATTGTCGTAATCATCGCAGTTGATGGGTTGATACGTTTCATTCATTGACATAATCGCTCACCAGTAAGTTCGCGGCAGCATACGCCGCTTTTTCCCTGACCGACTCTGGAAGGGCGCTGTCTGCCGCCACTTCATTAAGCACCTTCAATACGCAACCCAGCGCATCCGGGATATACCCTAAGTCTCCGCTGGCGATTTCCGCGTACCGCTTGCGTATTAACTCACAATATTTTTCCACATGCCCTCCTGTCAGCATTCTGACTTAACCGTGGATGCAAGTCTAAGCCTACGAAGATAAACTCTGTTTAGCAAGGTGACTATACCATACTCATTCAAGCAATATCAGCGCCTTGATAGAGGAGCAGTTAGCAGCCTTTTGCCGCAGTTTTCGCTACAATGTGCGCCTGATTCGAAAGGAGTTCTCTCATGGCGCTTAAAGCGACAATTTATAAAGCCGTTGTCAACGTAGCGGATCTCGACCGCAACCAGTTCCTTGACGCGGCCTTGACGCTGGCGCGTCACCCCTCTGAAACCCAGGAGCGCATGATGCTGCGCCTGCTGGCATGGATTAAATATGCCGATGAACGGCTGCAATTCACGCGTGGCCTGAGCGCGGAAGACGAGCCTGAAGCATGGCTGCGTAACGACCATCTGGGCATTGATCTCTGGATTGAGCTGGGTTTGCCGGATGAGCGCCGTATTAAAAAAGCCTGTACCCAGTCTGGTGAGGTTGCCCTGTTTGCTTACAACAGCCGTGCGGCCCAGATCTGGTGGCAGCAAAACCAGAACAAGTGCGCGCAGTTTAAAAATCTGACCGTGTGGTATCTGGATGATGAACAACTGGCGCAACTGAGTGATTTTGCTGGTCGTACAATGGCGCTGCAGGCGACTATCCAGGACGGCGCTATCTGGTTGTCTGACTCTCAGAACAATCTGGAAATTCATCTGACCGCGTGGCAGCCGCGTTCATGATTGTTATCTCCCGAAACGTCTCTATCCCTGACAATGAGCTGGAAATCACGGCGATTCGGGCGCAGGGCGCGGGCGGTCAGCACGTTAACAAGACCTCGACGGCTATCCATTTGCGCTTTGACATTCGGGCCTCTGGCCTGCCAGAGTATTATAAGGAACGACTGCTTGCCGCCAGCCATCATCTGATTAGCGGTGATGGCGTGATTATCATTAAGGCGCAGGAATACCGTAGCCAGGAGCTTAATCGGGAAGCGGCAATCGCCCGACTGGTCGCGGTAATAAAAGAATTAACCGCAGTGCAAAAAAGCCGACAGGCAACTCGCCCTACGCGCGCCTCGAAAGAGCGCAGGTTGTCATCGAAGGCGCAAAAGTCCACAGTGAAAGCACTGCGCGGGAGAGTTCGTCGAACACAAGACTGACGAGCAGGAATAAAAATTTATAAGGAATTCATAGTGAAAACAGCAATATTGTCCGTAGTCGCTGCATGTACGCTTTTTTCCTTGATCGGCTGTAACAACCGTACTGAAGTCGAAGTACTACAGCCGACGCGGGCGGCAGAATTAAAACCGATGCAGCAAAGCTGGCGTGGCATTTTGCCTTGCGCGGACTGCGAAGGAATTGAAACTTCTCTGTTCCTGGAAAAAGACGGCACATGGGTGATGAACGAACGCTATCAGGGCGTGCGGGATGAACCGTCCTCTTTTGCCTCTTATGGTACATGGGCGCGCACTGCCGACAAACTGGTGCTGACTGACAGCAAAGGTGAAAAGTCGTACTACCGGGCAAAAGGTGAAGCGCTGGAGATGCTCGATCGTGAAGGTAACCCGATTGAGTCACAGTTCAACTACACGCTCCAACCGGTTTCCGCCAGCTTACCGGTGACGCCAATGCCGATGCGGGGGATGTATTTCTATATGGCGGATGCCGCAATCTTTACCGACTGCACAACGGGTAAGCGTGTTTCTGTCGCGAACAATGCACAACTGGAGCGAGATTATCTGGTTGCGCGTGGCGCAACGGATAAGGCGGTGCTGCTCACGGTGGAAGGGCACTTCACGATGGAAGCAAATCCGGATACGGGCGCGCCCGTGAAAACGTTAATAGCGGATAAAGAAATTAAGTTTATCCCTGGGCAGAGTTGCGAAAATTAATCTGTCGCTTATAAAAACTGTCCGGTGATTTCCCGGACAGTTTTCCTGTTTTCGGCTGATAAGGTTTTATCGGATCAATCCAACAAAACGACTCGTTTTGATATAAATACCTAACTTCAGGTGGCCGACATACTGCAGCTTCGTTTCAGACTTAAACGCGGAAATGTCGCCTTCGCGCATATGCATCAGGTCGGAAGGGCTAATCCAACCCGACTGCGCCATCGTTAGCGGGTGCCCGGCTTTGGCAAACGCATCAGTCACGAATTCGGAGCAAAACCACGCCTTCTTTTCTCCCTCGCTGGCATTGCTCAGTTGTGCTTTCGCCAGTCCGCTGACGCACTGCTGGCGAAAATCCTCTGAGAAAGGATTTAACGAACATATTTGCCTGGTCATCATAAACGGAATAAATTCTGCGATGCCGCGATAGTTATAGCCGCTGTCCTTGATTTTATAGGCAAATATTTTGATTTCTTCGGCCTGCAGTGGAGTGAGGTCGGGGACCCTCAGGGCAAAAAGCTTATCGCTGTGCTTTTCCACCTGCTCAAGAGAAACGATTTGCACGCCCGCCCCGGTTGCTTCTGCAACTTCATTATTACCCAGGTAAACGGCAACATGGCTGACAGAAGAAGTACTGAACGCGCGGATACTGAATGAGGTAACCCCAAGGCTAGAAGAAAATAACAGATCGCCAGGCTTGAGTTCGGTATCTGTAATCTCATGCAATGCCTTAGCAGTAAAGGAGCTTTGTCGCTGGAATTTTATCGCCCATTTTTTTGCCTGGGCATCGACGGCGGTTGCAGATGAATTCTGTTGACTGACGTCAAGCGTGCAGGCTGAAAGCAGAAAAAAGAAGGGGAAGAGCAGGCGATAATACGCCGCTGGTTTAGCCATTTTATACAATCCATGTAAAAAAAGGCCCTGATAATCAGGGCCTTTTGTCGGTATTAGCCTTTAATGGCTTTGACCAGGAAGTCGACGATGTCGCCGGTTTTAATCAGCTCTTTCTCGCCGTTACGACGGTATTTGTATTCGATATCGTCGTTGTCGAGGTTACGGTCGCCCAGCACGATAGTGTGTGGAATACCGATCAGTTCCATATCGGCAAACATCACGCCCGGACGCTCTTTACGATCGTCCATCAGTACTTCAATACCCTGCGCGCGCAGCTCAGCATACAGCTTCTCAGCCAGCTCCTGCACACGGTAGGACTTGTGCATGTTCATTGGCAGAATCGCCACCTGGAACGGGGCGATAGCGTCTGGCCATACAATGCCGCGATCGTCAAAGTTTTGCTCAATAGCGGCAGCCACCACGCGAGTAACCCCGATACCGTAGCAGCCCATGGTCAGCGTTTGGTTACGACCATCTTCGCCCTGAACGGCGGCTTTCATCGCTTCAGAGTACTTGGTCCCCAGCTGGAAGATGTGGCCCACTTCGATACCGCGTTTGATCATCAGCGTACCTTTGCCATCCGGGCTTGGGTCGCCGGCGACGACGTTACGGATATCAGCAACTTCTGGCGTAGCCACGTCGCGATCCCAGTTGATACCGAAATAGTGTTTACCGTCGATGTTGGCACCGGCGGCAAAATCACTCATTACCGCAACGGTACGGTCGATTACCACAGGAATCGGCATGTTCACTGGCCCCAGCGATCCTGGACCTGCTTTTACCAGCGCACGAATTTCTTCTTCGGTGGCGAAGGTCAGCGGGCTGGCAACCTGCGGCAGTTTTTCCGCTTTGACTTCGTTCAGCTCGTGATCGCCACGAACCAGCAACGCAACCAGCGGGTAGCTGCTGCCTTCAACCGCTTTCACCAGCAGGGTTTTCACGGTTTTTTCGATAGGCAGGTTGAACTGCTCAACCAACTCGGCGATGGTTTTAGCGTTCGGCGTATCGACCAGCGTCATTTCCTGGGTTGCTGCCGCACGCGGCTCTTTCGGCGCCACGGCTTCGGCGAATTCGATGTTTGCTGCATAGTCGGAGGAGTCGGAGAAGATCACATCGTCTTCACCGCTCTGCGCCAGCACCTGGAATTCGTGAGAGGCGCTGCCGCCGATAGAACCGGTATCCGCTTGTACCGCACGGAAATCAAGACCCATACGGCTGAAGATTTTGCTGTACGCGGCGTACATCGCGTCGTAAGTTTCCTGCAGGGATTCCTGAGAGGTGTGGAAAGAGTAGGCATCTTTCATCAGGAATTCGCGGGAACGCATCACGCCGAAGCGCGGACGGACTTCGTCACGGAATTTGGTCTGGATCTGATAGAAGTTCAGCGGCAGCTGTTTGTAGGAGCTCAGCTCGTTACGGATCAGGTCGGTGATCACTTCTTCATGCGTTGGGCCGAGTACGAACGGACGATCGCCACGGTCAGCAATACGCAGCAGTTCCGGACCATATTGTTCCCAACGGCCGCTCTCTTCCCACAGTTCAGAAGGCTGAACGACCGGCATCAACACCTCGATCGCACCGGCGTTATTCATCTCTTCACGCACGATGTTTTCGACTTTTTTCAGGACGCGCACGCCGGTCGGCAGCCAGGTATATAACCCGGAGGCCAGCTTGCGGATCATCCCGGCGCGCAACATCAGCTGGTGGCTGATGACCTCGGCGTCGGCAGGTGTCTCCTTCAAAGTGGAGAGCAAATATTGGCTAGTACGCATGTTGTTACGGTTCCAGTTGAACGATCGAACAGGCTCAAAATGAGCCTGGCACAAAACAAAAGTGGTTTAGTTTACCAGCGAGAAAGGGATGTCAAAAGAGTAGGCGACGCAAATTAGCGGGCTTCCAGCGCAAAGACCTCAAATCCTGACGGCGTTACGCGCCAGCGAACGTTAAAGTCCAGCAGCCAGACGGCGTAGGTTTTGCCTTCTTCCTCGTTTTTACGGTAGGCAGGGCGTGGATCCTGCGCCAGCACTTCGGCAATAAACTGACGAAGATGCGGGTAACGTTGTTCGAGCTTTAATAGCTGCTCAGTGAGCTCTTTGCTGAACGTCACATCTACACTGGCCTGCGGCGCGTCCTGAGCATAGCTGGCGCGAGCATCAGGCAGCGATTCGGCAAACGGCAGATACGGTTTTATATCCACTACCGGCGTGCCATCAACAAGATCCAGCCCGCCAAGCTCGAGGATGACGTGCTCTTTATGGCAGCGAATGCCCCGCAGCTCAACCAATGACATGCCAACAGGGTTAGGACGAAACGTTGAACGCGTGGCGAAAACACCCATTCTGGCGTTGCCGCCAAGACGGGGAGGGCGCACGGTTGGACGCCATCCACCTTCCATCGTCTGGTGAAAAACAAAAATCACCCACAAATGGCTGAAGGCTTCCAGGCCGCGAACGGCATCGGCCTGGTTATAAGGTGCGAGCAAATGCAGTTCACCGCTGGCGCTTTTCACCAGACCTGGCTGGCGTGGCACGGCGAACTTTTCTTTATAGGGTGAGCGGATAACGCCTATTTGCTCGAACTGAAAATGGCTCATTTCGCCGAAATGTTCAGTGCAGAACCGATGCAAACCGCCTGGCGATAGCAACCCGGCGTTCCGCTGGTCACTTCGCAACTGTGCAGTAATACCGCATTCGCTTTCATTTTAGAGGCGTTAATCTGCATGCGTTTGCGTGCGGTTGGAATGCTCGGAGGGGAATCCTGGTTGGATGCCTGGCAGGATTCGCCGCTAACTTCGCCGAGATCGCGGAACGGTTTACCCACTAAATCTTCAGCGTTAGTAATGATTCTTACCGGCGTCGCGCGCGGTGCTTTTGGTTTTTCCGGCTCCGCTTTAGGCGGGGTAGCGGTGCTTTGAACGGGTTCAACAGGGGATCTGCTTAACATAGAACAGCCGCTCAGCATGAGTGCTACTAAACAGATCGGTAAAGCACGCATAATATTTCCTCAATGAATGATCTAAACGTCAGATATTGAATCAGGTGCTTGCATAAATGACAAGACGGGCAAGCGCCCGTCCTGATGATATTACAGATTCTGTAAACAGCCTAAAATTACCAGCCCTTAACAGCACCGCCGTTGAAGACTTTGTTTGCTGCTTCGTACACTTCATCAGACTGGTATGCCTGAACGAATTTCTTCACGTTCTCAGCATCTTTATTGTCTTCACGAGTCACGATCAGGTTTACGTACGGAGAATCTTTATCTTCAACAAAGATACCGTCTTTTGCCGGGGTCAGGCCGATCTGGCTGGCGTAGGTGGTGTTGATGACCGCCAGGGCGATTTGCGCATCGTCCAGAGAACGCGGCAACTGCGGCGCTTCCAGTTCAACCAGCTTCAGGTTTTTCGGGTTTTCAATCACGTCCAGCGCGGTCGGCAGCAGGCCAACACCGTCTTTCAGTTTGATTAAGCCCACTTTTTGCAGCAGCAGTAAGGAACGGCCAAGGTTAGTCGGGTCGTTTGGAATCGCGACCTGAGAACCTTCCTGCAGCTCATCCAATGATTTGATTTTTTTGGAGTAACCCGCAATCGGGTAAACAAAAGTATTACCTGCGGCAACCAGTTTGTAACCGCGATCTTTGATCTGCTGATCCAGGTACGGTTTGTGCTGGAAGGCGTTAGCATCGATATCGCCTTTGCTCAGCGCTTCGTTAGGCAGAACGTAATCGTTAAACGTGACCAGCTCAACGTCCAGACCGTATTTTTCTTTAGCCACTTTCTGCGCGACTTCTGCAACCTGCTGCTCTGCGCCAACAATAACGCCCACTTTGATGTGGTTAGGATCTTTTTCATCCTGACCGCAACCCACAAGTGCCAGAGAACCGATCAGGGCTCCAACTGCCGCAAAGGTTTTGAATTTGAACGCCATGCTTATTTCCTTTTCTTAATGAGTTTTTAGTGTTGTGTGCAACGTTATTTGTGCGTGACAGCCCGAACGATGCGATCGCCGGATAACTGAATTAAATAAACCAGAACGACGAGCAATACCAGTACTGTATTCATTACGGTAGCGTTGTAACCAATATAGCCGTACTGATAACCAATCTGTCCAAGACCACCTGCACCGACGGCACCGCCCATCGCCGAGTAACCAACCAGCGTAATGAGGGTGATGGTGGCCGCATTTACCAGTCCTGGCAGTGCTTCTGGCAGTAATACCTTACGCACAATCTGCAGCGGAGTAGCGCCCATTGCACGCGAGGCTTCAATCAGCCCGGTCGGGATTTCGAGCAGTGCGTTTTCCACCATACGGGCGATAAAAGGCGCGGCGCCAACGGTCAGCGGGACGATAGCGGCCTGCAGCCCGATAGAGGTACCCACGATCATGCGGGTGAACGGAATCATCCACACCAGCAAGATGATAAATGGGATGGAACGGAAAATGTTCACTAGCGCAGAGAGCGTACGATAGAGCTTCGCGTTCTCAATGATTTGCCCAGGGCGGGTTACGTACAGCAACACGCCAACTGGCAGGCCAATCACAAAACCAAAAAAACCGGACACAAAGGTCATTGCCAGCGTTTCCCATACGCCGCGAACCAGCAGCCACATCATCGGCTCAGACATAACCCAGTACCTCTACTTTTACATGGTGTTCCTGCAACCAGTTAATGGCCGCTTGTGTATCTTCTTGTGTGCCGTGCATTTCAGTCAGCATGATGCCGAACTTCACGCCGCCGGCATAATCCATCTGCGCACTAATAATGTTGTTATTCACATTAAAGCGACGGGCCGTCTCAGAGAGTAATGGTGCATCGACCGAATGACCGGTGAATTCCATACGCAGCATCGGCACGCTGTCGGCTTCCGGCTCCGCTTTTAAACGTTCCAGATAATCTTCCGGAATATCCAGGTGCAGCGTGGACTGGATAAATTTCTGTGCCAGCGGCGTTTTCGGGTGTGAGAACACTTCACTGACGGTGTCCTGCTCAATCAGTTCACCATTACTGATGACCGCCACGCAGTCACAAATACGTTTTACAACGTCCATCTCGTGGGTAATCAGCAGAATGGTGAGTCCCAGGCGACGGTTAATGTCTTTCAATAATTCCAGAATCGAACGGGTTGTTGCCGGATCGAGTGCGCTGGTGGCTTCATCGCACAGCAGCACCTTGGGATTACTTGCCAACGCACGGGCGATCGCCACACGTTGTTTTTGTCCACCGGAAAGGTTGGCCGGATAGCTATCGTGCTTGTCGCCAAGACCGACTAAATCAAGCAACTCTGTTACACGGCGTTTGATCTCTTCCTTTGGCGTGTTATCCAGTTCCAGCGGCAGCGCGACGTTGCCAAACACGGTACGGGACGAGAGCAGGTTAAAGTGCTGGAAAATCATGCCGATTTGACGGCGAGCTTTAGTCAGTTCTGACTCAGAAAGCGTCGTCAGCTCCTGACCGCCAACCTGAACGCTGCCTTCGGTAGGGCGTTCAAGTAAGTTAACGCAGCGGATGAGCGTACTTTTACCGGCACCCGAGGCGCCAATGACGCCATAAATCTGCCCGGCAGGAACGTGCAGGCTGACGTTATTAAGCGCCTGAATGGTGCGAGTCCCCTGCAGGAACACTTTGGTGATATTCGAAAGTTTAATCATTGGTTATTTATTATCGTAATTAAGTTAGCCGTGGCATTTTCGTCTGTCTGGTACGGTCGAAGCCGTCAACAAGATGGATGTTAAGGCATCCAGACGTCTAAATCAATCTAGCTTTGCACGATGAGCACTTTCTTGCCCGCCGAAACATGCGATACTAGAGCCACATGCCTTATTCAGGAGCTATAAAAGGTGGCAAAATCTGTACCCGCAATTTTTCTCGACCGTGACGGCACCATTAATGTGGACCATGGTTACGTACATGAGATTGACGAGTTCGAGTTTATCGACGGCGTTATTGATGCCATGCGTGAACTTAAAAGCATGGGTTACGCACTGATCGTCGTGACCAACCAGTCTGGTATCGCTCGCGGTAAATTTACTGAGGCACAGTTTGAAACGTTGACCGAATGGATGGACTGGTCGCTGGCGGATCGCGACGTTGATCTGGATGGTATCTACTATTGCCCACATCATCCGCAAGGAACTGTAGAAGAATATCGTCAGGTCTGCGACTGCCGTAAACCGCATCCTGGAATGTTGATCTCCGCCCGAGACTTCCTGCACATCGATATGGCCGCTTCTTATATGGTAGGCGACAAAATAGAAGATATGCAGGCGGCGGCGGCTGCGAATGTTGGCACCAGGGTACTGGTGCGCACGGGTAAACCTGTTACCCCGGAAGCAGAAAATGCGGCAGATTTGGTCATAAACAGTCTGGCAGACTTGCCAATGGCAATAAAAAAGCAGCAAAAGTAAGCGTAATGGATAAAAGGTGAGCGGTTGAAACAAAAATGCATTTTTCCGCTTGTCTTCCTGAGTCGACTCCCTATAATGCGCCTCCATCGACACGGCAGATGTGAATCACTTCACACAAACAGCCGGTTGATTGAAGAGAAAAATTCTGAGATTCAGGGTTGACTCTGAAAGAGGAAAGCGTAATATACGCCACCTCGCGACAGAGCGCTAAAGCGCGTCGCAACTGCTCTTTAACAATTTATCAGACAATCTGTGTGGGCACTCGAAGATACGGATTCTTAACGTCGCAAGACGAAAAATGAATACCAAGTCTCTTGAGTGAACATACGTAATTCATTACGAAGTTTAATTCACGAGCATCAAACTTAAATTGAAGAGTTTGATCATGGCTCAGATTGAACGCTGGCGGCAGGCCTAACACATGCAAGTCGAACGGTAGCACAGAGGAGCTTGCTCCTTGGGTGACGAGTGGCGGACGGGTGAGTAATGTCTGGGAAACTGCCCGATGGAGGGGGATAACTACTGGAAACGGTAGCTAATACCGCATAACGTCGCAAGACCAAAGAGGGGGACCTTCGGGCCTCTTGCCATCGGATGTGCCCAGATGGGATTAGCTAGTAGGTGGGGTAACGGCTCACCTAGGCGACGATCCCTAGCTGGTCTGAGAGGATGACCAGCCACACTGGAACTGAGACACGGTCCAGACTCCTACGGGAGGCAGCAGTGGGGAATATTGCACAATGGGCGCAAGCCTGATGCAGCCATGCCGCGTGTATGAAGAAGGCCTTCGGGTTGTAAAGTACTTTCAGCGAGGAGGAAGGCATTAAGGTTAATAACCTTAGTGATTGACGTTACTCGCAGAAGAAGCACCGGCTAACTCCGTGCCAGCAGCCGCGGTAATACGGAGGGTGCAAGCGTTAATCGGAATTACTGGGCGTAAAGCGCACGCAGGCGGTCTGTCAAGTCGGATGTGAAATCCCCGGGCTCAACCTGGGAACTGCATCCGAAACTGGCAGGCTAGAGTCTTGTAGAGGGGGGTAGAATTCCAGGTGTAGCGGTGAAATGCGTAGAGATCTGGAGGAATACCGGTGGCGAAGGCGGCCCCCTGGACAAAGACTGACGCTCAGGTGCGAAAGCGTGGGGAGCAAACAGGATTAGATACCCTGGTAGTCCACGCCGTAAACGATGTCGACTTGGAGGTTGTGCCCTTGAGGCGTGGCTTCCGGAGCTAACGCGTTAAGTCGACCGCCTGGGGAGTACGGCCGCAAGGTTAAAACTCAAATGAATTGACGGGGGCCCGCACAAGCGGTGGAGCATGTGGTTTAATTCGATGCAACGCGAAGAACCTTACCTACTCTTGACATCCAGAGAACTTAGCAGAGATGCTTTGGTGCCTTCGGGAACTCTGAGACAGGTGCTGCATGGCTGTCGTCAGCTCGTGTTGTGAAATGTTGGGTTAAGTCCCGCAACGAGCGCAACCCTTATCCTTTGTTGCCAGCGGTTAGGCCGGGAACTCAAAGGAGACTGCCAGTGATAAACTGGAGGAAGGTGGGGATGACGTCAAGTCATCATGGCCCTTACGAGTAGGGCTACACACGTGCTACAATGGCATATACAAAGAGAAGCGACCTCGCGAGAGCAAGCGGACCTCATAAAGTATGTCGTAGTCCGGATTGGAGTCTGCAACTCGACTCCATGAAGTCGGAATCGCTAGTAATCGTGGATCAGAATGCCACGGTGAATACGTTCCCGGGCCTTGTACACACCGCCCGTCACACCATGGGAGTGGGTTGCAAAAGAAGTAGGTAGCTTAACCTTCGGGAGGGCGCTTACCACTTTGTGATTCATGACTGGGGTGAAGTCGTAACAAGGTAACCGTAGGGGAACCTGCGGTTGGATCACCTCCTTACCTTAAAGAAACGTTCTTTGTAGTGCTCACACAGATTGTCTGATGAAAAGTAAATAGCAAGGCGTCTTGCGATTGAGACTTCAGTGTCCCCTTCGTCTAGAGGCCCAGGACACCGCCCTTTCACGGCGGTAACAGGGGTTCGAATCCCCTAGGGGACGCCACTTGCTGGTATGTGTGAGTGAAAGTCGCCGACCTTAATATCTCAAAACTGACTTCCGAGTCATGTTTGAGATATTTGCTCTTTAAAAATCTGGATCAAGCTGAAAATTGAAACGACACACTGTGTCTGTTCTCCGTAATAAGAACAGATAAGCGGTGTGTTCGAGTCTCTCAAATTTTCGCAATCAGAAGTGAAACATCTTCGGGTTGTGAGGTTAAGCGACTAAGCGTACACGGTGGATGCCCTGGCAGTCAGAGGCGATGAAGGACGTGCTAATCTGCGATAAGCGTCGGTAAGGTGATATGAACCGTTATAACCGGCGATTTCCGAATGGGGAAACCCAGTGTGATCCGTCACACTATCATTGCGTGAATACATAGCGTAATGAAGCGAACCGGGGGAACTGAAACATCTAAGTACCCCGAGGAAAAGAAATCAACCGAGATTCCCCCAGTAGCGGCGAGCGAACGGGGAGCAGCCCAGAGTCTGAATCAGCATGTGTGTTAGTGGAACGGTCTGGAAAGTCCGGCGATACAGGGTGATAGCCCCGTACACAAAAGTGCATATGTTGTGAACTCGAAGAGTAGGGCGGGACACGTGGTATCCTGTCTGAATATGGGGGGACCATCCTCCAAGGCTAAATACTCCTGACTGACCGATAGTGAACCAGTACCGTGAGGGAAAGGCGAAAAGAACCCCGGCGAGGGGAGTGAAAAAGAACCTGAAACCGTGTACGTACAAGCAGTGGGAGCCTCTTTATGGGGTGACTGCGTACCTTTTGTATAATGGGTCAGCGACTTATATTCTGTAGCAAGGTTAACCGAATAGGGGAGCCGAAGGGAAACCGAGTCTTAACTGGGCGTTAAGTTGCAGGGTATAGACCCGAAACCCGGTGATCTAGCCATGGGCAGGTTGAAGGTTGGGTAACACTAACTGGAGGACCGAACCGACTAATGTTGAAAAATTAGCGGATGACTTGTGGCTGGGGGTGAAAGGCCAATCAAACCGGGAGATAGCTGGTTCTCCCCGAAAGCTATTTAGGTAGCGCCTCGTGAATTCATCTTCGGGGGTAGAGCACTGTTTCGGCTAGGGGGTCATCCCGACTTACCAACCCGATGCAAACTGCGAATACCGAAGAATGTTATCACGGGAGACACACGGCGGGTGCTAACGTCCGTCGTGAAGAGGGAAACAACCCAGACCGCCAGCTAAGGTCCCAAAGTCATGGTTAAGTGGGAAACGATGTGGGAAGGCACAGACAGCCAGGATGTTGGCTTAGAAGCAGCCATCATTTAAAGAAAGCGTAATAGCTCACTGGTCGAGTCGGCCTGCGCGGAAGATGTAACGGGGCTAAACCATGCACCGAAGCTGCGGCAGCGACACTATGTGTTGTTGGGTAGGGGAGCGTTCTGTAAGCCGTTGAAGGTGTGTCGTGAGGCATGCTGGAGGTATCAGAAGTGCGAATGCTGACATAAGTAACGATAATGCGGGTGAAAAACCCGCACGCCGGAAGACCAAGGGTTCCTGTCCAACGTTAATCGGGGCAGGGTGAGTCGACCCCTAAGGCGAGGCCGAAAGGCGTAGTCGATGGGAAACAGGTTAATATTCCTGTACTTGGTGTTACTGCGAAGGGGGGACGGAGAAGGCTATGTTAGCCGGGCGACGGTTGTCCCGGTTTAAGCATGTAGGCGGAGGTTCCAGGTAAATCCGGTACCTTATTAACGCTGAGGTGTGATGACGAGGCACTACGGTGCTGAAGTAACAAATGCCCTGCTTCCAGGAAAAGCCTCTAAGCATCAGGTAACACGAAATCGTACCCCAAACCGACACAGGTGGTCAGGTAGAGAATACCAAGGCGCTTGAGAGAACTCGGGTGAAGGAACTAGGCAAAATGGTGCCGTAACTTCGGGAGAAGGCACGCTGATGGTAGGTGAAGTGACTTGCTCATGGAGCTGAAATCAGTCGAAGATACCAGCTGGCTGCAACTGTTTATTAAAAACACAGCACTGTGCAAACACGAAAGTGGACGTATACGGTGTGACGCCTGCCCGGTGCCGGAAGGTTAATTGATGGGGTTATCCGTAAGGAGAAGCTCTTGATCGAAGCCCCGGTAAACGGCGGCCGTAACTATAACGGTCCTAAGGTAGCGAAATTCCTTGTCGGGTAAGTTCCGACCTGCACGAATGGCGTAATGATGGCCAGGCTGTCTCCACCCGAGACTCAGTGAAATTGAACTCGCTGTGAAGATGCAGTGTACCCGCGGCAAGACGGAAAGACCCCGTGAACCTTTACTATAGCTTGACACTGAACACTGGTCCTTGATGTGTAGGATAGGTGGGAGGCTTTGAAGCGTGGACGCCAGTCTGCGTGGAGCCAACCTTGAAATACCACCCTTTAATGGCTGGTGTTCTAACGTAGACCCGTTACCCGGGTTGCGGACAGTGTCTGGTGGGTAGTTTGACTGGGGCGGTCTCCTCCTAAAGAGTAACGGAGGAGCACGAAGGTTAGCTAATCCTGGTCGGACATCAGGAGGTTAGTGCAAAGGCATAAGCTAGCTTGACTGCGAGAGTGACGGCTCGAGCAGGTGCGAAAGCAGGTCTTAGTGATCCGGTGGTTCTGAATGGAAGGGCCATCGCTCAACGGATAAAAGGTACTCCGGGGATAACAGGCTGATACCGCCCAAGAGTTCATATCGACGGCGGTGTTTGGCACCTCGATGTCGGCTCATCACATCCTGGGGCTGAAGTAGGTCCCAAGGGTATGGCTGTTCGCCATTTAAAGTGGTACGCGAGCTGGGTTTAGAACGTCGTGAGACAGTTCGGTCCCTATCTGCCGTGGGCGCTGGAGAATTGAGGGGGGCTGCTCCTAGTACGAGAGGACCGGAGTGGACGCATCACTGGTGTTCGGGTTGTCATGCCAATGGCATTGCCCGGTAGCTAAATGCGGAAGAGATAAGTGCTGAAAGCATCTAAGCACGAAACTTGCCCCGAGATGAGTTCTCCCTGAGACTTTAAGTCTCCTGAAGGAACGTTAAAGACTATGACGTTGATAGGTCGGGTGTGTAAGTGTAGCGATACATTGAGCTAACCGATACTAATGAACCGTGAGGCTTAACCTTACAACGCCGAAGATGTTTTGGCGGATTTGAGAAGATATTTTCAGCCTGATACAGATTACATCGACATGCCCAAGAGGTGTGTTGATAAACAGAATTTGCCTGGCGGCTGTAGCGCGGTGGTCCCACCTGACCCCATGCCGAACTCAGAAGTGAAACGCCGTAGCGCCGATGGTAGTGTGGGGTCTCCCCATGCGAGAGTAGGGAACTGCCAGGCATCAAATTGCAGTAAACCGGGATGAAGAATCCGGGTAGTGACAAAGAAATTCGGTGGAGCGGTAGTTCAGTTGGTTAGAATACCTGCCTGTCACGCAGGGGGTCGCGGGTTCGAGTCCCGTCCGTTCCGCCACTTATTAAGAGCCCTGAGCATTAGCTCAGGGCTTTTTCTTTGCCTGCATTTAATTATTGCTGAATCCGCAAAAATCCTCTGCATTCATCACTCTTTTTCTATAAAGAACTGAGGGTCATAATCCTCTTAGTTAACGAACATAGTGATTAAAAAGAGGAATTCTATGACTATCCCTGCATTCGGTTTAGGTACTTTCCGCCTGAAAGACGACGTAGTTATCGCTTCCGTTAAAACGGCGCTAGAGCTGGGCTACCGTGCTGTCGACACTGCGCAAATCTATGATAATGAAGCGGCTGTTGGTCAGGCGATTGCTGAAAGCGGCGTACCGCGTAACGAGCTGTATATCACCACCAAGATCTGGATTGAAAATCTTAGCCAAGACAAATTGATCCCAAGCCTGAAAGAAAGCCTGAAGAAACTGCGTACAGATTATGTCGATCTGACGCTGATCCACTGGCCATCTCCGGGCGATGCGGTATCTGTTGAGGAGTTCATGCAGGCGCTGCTTGAAGCCAAACACCAGGGGTTGACTCGTGAAATTGGTATCTCAAACTTCACCATTCCGTTGATGGAAAAAGCCATTGCCGCAGTAGGCGCAGACAATATCGCGACCAACCAGATTGAGCTGTCTCCGTATCTGCAGAGCCGTAATGTGGTCGACTGGGCGAAGGCGCACGGTATCCACATCACCTCTTACATGACGCTGGCTTACGGTAAGGCACTGAAAGATGAAGTGATTGCGCGCATTGCCGCTAAGCATAACGCAACCCCGGCGCAGGTTATTCTGGCATGGGCAATGGATGAAGGTTACTCCGTTATCCCTTCATCTACCAGGCGTGAAAATCTGGCAAGCAACCTGCTGGCGCAGGACCTGCATCTGGATGCCGAAGATAAAAAAGCGATCGCGGTACTGGATTGCAACGATCGCCTGGTTAGCCCGGAAGGCCTCGCTCCTGCCTGGGATTAATTGCCCAATCCTTTGTACTCTTTAACCCTCTTTCACAGCTCCTTCGGGAGCTGTTCTTATATATTCACTTAAAAAATCTATAAATGCCCTAATACGTGTACTGACCGCACGATCGCTGTAGTAAACGGCGCTGAAAGGCATTTCTACTGGCAGACGCTTATCCGCCAGCAGTTCCACCAGTTCTCCCTGCGCGATCTCTTTATCAATCATATAATCTGAAAGACATGCGATACCGTTACCACTCAGACAAAGCTGTTTTAACGTTTCCCCACTGTTGGAAGAAATCCCACACTCGACCTCATGGAGCTGTCCGTCACTACAGGCAATCGGCCAGGTATTGAGTGAAACGGGTTCAGAAAATCCCAGACACAGATGCTGTTTTAACTGTTCGACGGTCTCTGGCTTGCCAAAACGGGCAATATAGTCCGGTGAAGCGATAATCTTACGATAGCTGGTAAATAACGGACGTGCACGCAGACTCGAGTCAGTCAGCGTACCTGCTCGTATCGCGACATCCACTTTTCGTTCAATAAGATTGATGAACGTTTCTGAGGAGACAAGAGACAATGTCATCTCGGGATACCGCTCACGGAACGGTTTGATCAACGGCATCAGGAAATGCAGCATTACCGGCGTTGCCGCATCAATACGCAGCAGACCGCGCGGGGTATTGCGTGACTCCATGATTTCTGTTTCTGCTGCTGCCATCTCTTGCAGTATCTGCTGCACACGCCTGAAGTAACGCTCTCCTTCTTCAGTGAGGCTCAGTTGTCGGGTCGTGCGATTAAGCAGACTTACGCCCAGCTTCATCTCCAGCTTTTTTACCGCCCGACTGACCGCGGAATTAGCCTGACCGAGCTGTTCTGCCGCCCGACTGAAGCTGCCGCTTTCCACAACGGCCACAAAAATCGCAAGTTCTTCTGAGGTTGCCTTCATTTTTGCACCTGACGCAAAATTATATTGAGATTTTGAATATTTTTGTTATTAAAGCATCCCGGCATACTGCGTGTCATCTGATTACTGATGTTACGGAGTTATTTATGCCTCTCGCTTTATTTGCACTAACAATAAGTGCCTTCGCTATAGGCACGACTGAGTTTGTGATTGTTGGCCTGGTGCCGACCATCGCTCAACAACTGGCGATCTCGTTACCTTCCGCCGGGATGCTGGTTTCAATCTATGCGCTGGGTGTGGCGATTGGTGCACCGGTACTGACCGCTCTGACTGGCAGCCTGCCACGCAAACAGTTGCTGGTTGCGCTGATGGTTCTGTTTACGGCGGGGAATTTGCTGGCATGGCAGGCACCCGGGTATATGACACTCATTGTCGCTCGTCTGCTGACTGGGCTGGCACACGGCGTATTCTTCTCGATTGGCTCTACTATCGCGACAAGTCTGGTGCCAAAAGAGAAAGCGGCTTCCGCCATCGCCATTATGTTCGGCGGCTTAACGGTGGCGCTGGTAACCGGTGTACCGCTGGGTACGTTTATCGGTCAGCACTTTGGCTGGCGTGAGACCTTCCTGGCAGTATCAATGTTAGGTGTGATTGCGCTGATTAGTAGCCAGCTACTGATCCCGGCTAACATTCCCGGTCGGGCTGCCGCCAGCATTCGCGACCAGGTGAAGGTGCTGACTCATCCTCGTCTGTTGCTGATTTACGCCGTTACGGCGCTGGGCTACGGCGGCGTGTTTACTGCATTTACCTTTCTGGCACCGATGATGCAGGATCTGGCGGGATTCTCCCCGGCAGCAGTAAGCTGGATCTTACTGGGTTACGGTGTATCAGTCGCTATCGGCAATATCTGGGGCGGTAAGTTGGCGGATAAGCATGGTGCGGTTCCGGCGTTGAAATTCATTTTCGCCGCGCTGTTTGTTCTATTGATGGTCTTTCAGGTGACAGCCTCCACGCAGTACGCCGCGCTGGCTACCATTCTGGTTATGGGGATCTTTGCCTTTGGTAACGTACCGGGGCTACAGGTCTACGTGGTACAGAAAGCGGAACAATTTACGCCTAATGCTGTTGATGTGGCGTCAGGGCTGAACATTGCGGCGTTTAACATCGGTATTGCACTGGGTTCAGTGATTGGCGGACAAACGGTCGAGCATTATGGTTTGGCGCAGACACCGTGGATTGGTGCACTCATTGTTCTGGTGGCTTTCCTGCTGATGGGGCTCAGTGGTCGTCTTGATAAGCCCACGCGCGTTGCTCTGGGGTAAATCACTGATGTAAGCGCCCACTTACAAAACAAACTGCAATTGTTCGTTGAAAGTGAGTGCTAAAATCCCTATAACAGAAGAACCAGTCCGGCTGCGGACTGGTTGACGTTACAGAGGTTTGAAAGTCTAAAGTGCGAAAAAACACCTATGCCATGCGTTATGTTGCCGGACAACCCGCCGAGCGGATTTTACCGCCGGGGTCGTTTGCGCATATTGGCCAGGCATTACCTGCAGGCGTACCGTTAAGCAGTGAAGATCGCATTCGCGTGCTGGTATGGAATATTTTTAAACAGCAGCGCGCAGAATGGCAGTCGGTGCTGAAGAATTTTGGCAAAGACGCGCATCTGGTGTTATTGCAGGAAGCACAAACCACGCCTGAACTGGTGCAGTTTGCGACCGCTAACTATCTTGCTGCCGACCAGGTTCCCGCCTTTGTGTTGCCTCAGCATCCCTCTGGCGTCATGACGCTCTCTGCTGCCCATCCTGTTTACTGTTGTCCATTGCGCGAGCGTGAGCCTATTTTACGGCTGGCGAAATCGGCTCTGGTAACGGTGTATCCGCTGCCTGACTCTCGGTTATTAATGGTGGTGAATATCCACGCGGTTAACTTTAGCCTTGGCGTTGATGTTTATAGTAAGCAGTTACTTCCCATTGGCGATCAGATTGCTCATCACAGCGGTCCGGTGATCATGGCCGGTGATTTTAATGCCTGGAGCCGCCGACGGATGAATGCGCTGTACCGCTTTGCGCGTGAAATGTCGCTGCGCCAGGTGCGCTTTACCGACGATCAGCGCCGCCGCGCGTTTGGTCGTCCTCTCGACTTTGTGTTCTATCGCGGTCTGAACGTGAGTGAAGCCTCTGTGCTGGTCACCCGCGCCTCTGACCACAACCCGCTACTCGTTGAATTCAGTCCCGGCAAACCTGAACAATAACGGTGTGTCAGGTCTGCCGTAGGGCAGGCCTGTGATGGTTGCCCTTCCTATTTCACAACAACCGAAGGACAACACAATGACAACACGCTCTCACCATGACAATGTCGAAAAACAGTTTGGCTCTCAGGCGAATGCCTACTTAACCAGTGCGGTGCACGCCTCTGGCCGTGACTTGCAACGTCTGGGGGAAAGGTTGTCGGCATTTCCGCGAGCCCACGTTTTGGATATGGGATGCGGAGCGGGGCATGCCAGCTTTGTGGCCGCGCAACACGTAAAGCAGGTAGTGGCGTATGATTTATCCTCGCAAATGCTTGAGGTGGTCGCTGAGGCGGCAAAAGGCAGAGGTCTGGATAATATCGCCACGCGGCAGGGATATGCCGAAAGTCTGCCATTTGAAGATAACGAATTTGACGTGGTGATTAGCCGTTATTCTGCGCATCACTGGCATGATGTCGGTCGCGCCCTGCGGGAAGTGAACCGCATTCTGAAGCCCGGCGGTGTGCTGATTGTGATGGATGTGATGTCGCCGGGCCATCCTGTGCGTGATATCTGGTTGCAAACTGTAGAAGCGTTACGCGATACCTCACACGTACGCAACTATTCCAGCGGAGAGTGGCTGTCGTTAATCAACGACGCTAACCTGATTGCCGATACTGTGTTAACCGATCGTCTGGCGCTGGAGTACAGTTCGTGGGTGGCGCGGATGCGCACGCCTGCAGCGTTGAGCGACGCGATTCGCGTATATCAACAAAGTGCTTCTGCACAAGTGAAAGCCTACTTTGCGTTACAGGAGGATGGCTCATTTACCAGCGACACGATAATGGTTGAGGCACATAAAGCGGGATAAATAAAAAAGGCACTGGGGGGAAACCAGTGCCTTCATTTCTACAATGCTATCAGGAGTCTGGCATGTCGTTGTTTTTCACAAACAACGTTAGCTGATCGCCAGGCTGTAGATTATTCGTATCACTATTCCAGCGCATCACATCCTTGATGTTAACCCCGTGGCGTTTGGCAATGCTCGACAGCGAGTCGCCTTTACGCACACGATAGGTGATGCTATCGCTGTTGTTCGCCAGACGCTGTGCGCTGGTACCTGCGCCCACGGTCAGATTCTGGCCCACTTTCAGCGACGACCCGCGCAGATTATTCCACTGCTTAAGGTCATTGGTGCTCACGCCAAGACGTGAAGCGACGCCAGAAAGCGTATCGCCAGAGCGAACTTTGTAGCTACGGCTGTTCAGCGGCGTGTTATCCGCAACCAGCGTTGACTGCACGGCTGCAATTTCGCCTGAAGCCAGAGACTCACGCAGCTTCTCTGCATGTTTCTTTGGCACCATCACATATTGCGGGCCGCTGGCACCCAACGTGGAGCCTTTCACGCCGGCATTGAAGGTCTTCAGCTTGCTGACGGAAATCCCCGCCATATCCGCAACCTGAGCCATTTCAACCGGGCTACTCAGGCGAACACGCGCCAACGCGCGGCTTTCGTCTGTTGTTGGCAGACGCACGCCATAGCGTTTGCTGTTTTTGAGTATATCGCTCAATGCCAGCATTTTGGGCACGTATAGCTTCGTTTCCTGAGGCAATGGCAACGACCAGAAGTCAGTGGGTTTTCCACGGGCCTTGTTCGTTTTAATTGCCTTCATGACACGACCTTCACCGCTATTATAAGCAGCAACGGTCAGCAGCCAGTCGCCATCAAACATCTTGTTCAGACGCTGCATCATGTCCAGTGCGGCGGTGGTGGAAGCCACAACGTCGCGACGTGCATCATAATTGCGGGTCTGTTTTAAACCATAATTGCGCCCCGTGCTCGGAATGATCTGCCAAATACCTGCGGCATTGGCGCCAGACGTTGCGTGAGGATCAAAAGCGCTCTCCACTATGGGTAGTAGTACCAGTTCCATTGGCATGTTACGTTTCTTAACCTGCCCGGCTATCCAGTACATATACGGCTCTGCCCGTAAAGTTACATCGTGGAGATAGCTCTTATTGCGTAAATACTTCTGTTTCTGTTCGCGAATCCGGTTGTTTTCCGGAATTCCCATCTTTAGCTCGTCACCAATGAAAGCCCACAAATCTTGATCAGCAGCGATAGATGTTCCGTCGTCCATCCATCGCGCCTGACTTGTAAACTTTCCTGCTTCCCCTTGACCAGCTGCAGAAAGGCTCTGTGCGTGTTGTTGGACGTTACCAGTATTCTGGCACCCAACAAGCAGGACAGAGGCGAGTAATATCGCTTTTGCCTTCATGTGTGTGTCAATAGTTGCTTAAAAGACGACCGATCATAACGGCGAAGTTTTCAAAAGGCAACCCGGAATTGTCAGAACGTATCTTTCTTTGACCTTAACCAGGCAAAACGCTCTTCAGGTTGTTGCAATATTGTTTCTTTGTTGATTTCATCAATTAAATCAACATCTTCTGTTCTCAAAAAAAGATTAATTCGTCGCTCATTTTTCAGATTTACGGGTAGTGTCATTTGTTTTTTTACGCGTAACTCATTAACTTTACGATAATATTCATTTATGAACGAATCGTGCGGCAGAATGCTTAAAGCAAACTTCATATTTGCTAATGTGTATTCATGTGCGCAACAAATCAATGTGTCGTCAGGAAGTGAGTTTAGTTTTTTAAGTGATTGATACATTTGGGATGGGGTGCCTTCAAAAAGCCGACCGCAGCCTCCGGAAAAGAGCGTGTCGCCACAAAACAGATAAGGCTGACTAAAGTAACAGATATGTCCTAAAGTGTGACCTGGAGTGGCAATTACCGTAAATTCATGCCCCAAAACGAGTGCAATATCGCCATCTTCGACTATATGCGTCGTTCCCTTATCTTGCGTTTCAGCTGGTCCGTATACCACTATGTGTGGGAAATGTTGCAGTAGCTCTTTTACGCCGCCCACGTGATCCTGATGATGGTGGGTCAGCAGAATGGCTTCGGGAACCCAGTTATGTTCTGCAATGGCTTTCAGCACGGGAGCTGCTTCACCCGGGTCCACAATCAGACAATGTTTGTCATTATTCGACAGGACCCAGATGTAATTGTCCTGAAATGCAGGAATACTGTTAAGATTCATAGATTACCTCTCAATGCGTAACGGAAGGTTGTGATGAAACCGGCAAGGATCCCTCAAACTGTCGTAGCGCCCGTTAGCTGGGGTGATTTACCCTGGGGCGAACACTATCGTCAGGCGCTGGAGCATCAGCTTAACCCGTGGTTTGCAAAAATGTACGGATTTCATCTGCTTAAGATTGGTAATTTAAGCGCAGAAATCGATTCTGAAGCGTGCGCGGTTTCTCATCAGGTAAATGTTTCTTTGCAAGGCTCTCCCATACAGGTAACGGCCGATCCTTTACATCTTCCCTTTGCCGATAAGTCCGTAGATGTCTGTTTGTTAGCGCATACGCTACCGTGGTGTTCCGATCCGCATCGCCTACTGCGTGAAGCCGATCGCGTGCTGATTGATGACGGTTGGTTGATTTTGAGCGGCTTTAACCCGTTAAGCCTGATGGGACTGCGTAAGCTGGTACCCATATTGCGCAAGACATCACCCTATAACAGCCGGATGTTTACCCTCATGCGCCAGTTGGACTGGCTCTCATTGCTGAACTTTGAAGTGCTGCATTACAGCCGTTTTCATGTCCTGCCCTGGAACAAGAAGGGTGGGAAAATGTTAAGCGCCCATATTCCTGCACTGGGCTGTTTGCAACTGGTGGTTGCGCGTAAGCGAACCATTCCGCTTACGCTCAATCCGATGAAACAAAATAAAAGCAAAGCGCCTATCCGCCAGGCCGTTGGCGCTACCCGGCAATACCGTAAACCGGACGCTTAAGCCTCAGCCTGATATCCAATATCATCCTGAGAGGGACGCATGGCTGCGGCGCGCGCAAGCTCATCGCAGCGTTCGTTTTCCGGATGGCCCGCATGGCCTTTAACCCATTCCCATTTGATTTGATGCGGCCCCAATGCGGCATCAAGACGTTTCCACAGATCGACGTTTTTCACCGGTTTTTTATCTGCTGTTTTCCAGCCGCGCTTCTTCCAGTTGTGGATCCACTGCGTTATGCCCTGGCGCACATACTGGCTGTCCGTGCTGAGTATCACTTCACACTGTTCTTTCAGCGCTTCCAGCGCAACGATTGCCGCCATCAGCTCCATGCGATTATTGGTGGTGAGGTTGTAGCCTTCGCTAAAGGTTTTTTCGCGCCCGCGATAGCGTAAAATCGCCCCATAACCACCTGGCCCTGGATTTCCCAGGCAAGAACCATCGGTGAAAATTTCTACCTGTTTAAGCATCTCTGGTAGACTTCCTGTTTTAGCAAATCGAAATCAAACGATAAGTCTGACATAAATGACCGTTATGAGCACTGGAATTACACGACAGATCGTCCTCGATACCGAAACCACCGGTATGAACCAGATTGGCGCCCACTACGAAGGCCACAAGATCATTGAGATCGGTGCGGTTGAAGTGGTCAACCGCCGCCTGACCGGAAATAACTTCCACGTTTATCTGAAGCCGGATCGGCTGGTGGATCCGGAAGCGTTTGGCGTACACGGAATCGCAGACGAATTCCTGCTTGATAAACCTACGTTTGCCGATGTAGCCGATGAGTTTCTCGACTACATTCGCGGCGCGGAACTGGTCATCCATAACGCATCGTTCGATATCGGCTTTATGGATTACGAATTCGCTAAGCTCAGGCGGGATATTCCGAAGACGAACGAATTCTGCAAAATAACCGATAGCCTGGCGCTGGCGAGGAAAATGTTTCCTGGCAAGCGAAACAGCCTTGATGCGTTGTGCTCGCGCTATGAGATAGACAACAGTAAACGAACCCTGCACGGCGCATTGCTCGATGCCCAGATTCTGGCCGACGTTTATCTGATGATGACCGGTGGGCAGACCACGATGGCGTTTTCAATGGAAGGTGATAGCCAGCAGCAGAATGACACGGGGATCCAGCGCATTGTCAGACCGTCCAGCAAACTACGCGTTGTTTTTGCCACTGATGAAGAGTTAGCGGCTCATGAGTCACGTCTTGACCTGGTGCAGAAGAAAGGCGGAAGTTGCCTCTGGCGGGCATAGTTTGTACGTTTACCGTAGGAAAATGGCCATTTGGGCGATTTTTGCAGCAAACGATTAAAAACGTGAGAAAAAGCGTTGACGAGGTGCGAGGCAATCCGTAATATTCGCTTCGTTCCCAAGCGGAACACAACGCGGAGTGGTAGTTCAGTTGGTTAGAATACCTGCCTGTCACGCAGGGGGTCGCGGGTTCGAGTCCCGTCCATTCCGCCACTATTCAGAAAGCCTGAATCAGAAATGATTCAGGCTTTCGTCGTTTCAGCCCGCAAAAAAATTCCATTATCATGCCTTATATCGACCGCGCCTGTGCTTTCGGGCGGGCAACACATCAGGTCATCCTTAACCCGACGCATATCCAGAAGGCGATCAACCCGCGAAGTGATTCATCACGCAGGCGAAGCGGGGTGAAAAGTTATCGCCGATAAGAACCGTTTCCTCATTCAGGTGTTTTAGCATATACAGCTTGTCAGCACGTTCGTAAGCGTCGAAGAAAAGATAATCGATGGCATCCGTTGCTTCATCATCCGGGGATTTTTCGCGTCCGTCGGGGGTGAGCATAAAAACGCCGGCGGTATAGCCGAGCGGACGGGCATAGCGAAAGAATAGTTTACGGTTAACAGCAAACTCGCCGTCATCACTTTTGAGTTTCCCTTGTACTGACAATGAGAGGTGCCCGGAGTTGTAGCTGGTAATCAGCATTATTCCGTGGAGTTCCTTTTTGGTATTTTGGATGTCGAGTATCGACGTGAATTCCGAAGAACAGGAAAAACTGATTTCTTGTTTTTTCGCATTCCCGATAATAATAAAAAAAGCGATAGCCGCCAGCCCAAGAATGGCAATTACGACTGACCATAGTAAAGGAGAGTGATCGCTTTCCTGCTTCATATCATTCCTCATGGTGGCGATACTGGCTGATGCAATGGTAATAGCCGAGGTTTAGCCCGCATTCAGCGGCAAACGACCACTCAACCAGATTATGGTTGCTCGCCCAGGTATTAAGGTACAGATCTTTTGGGTGCGAACAGTCGGGGTTGATACCTACGGACTTGAAAATATCCAGCGCTTTTTTTTCGGTTATGGTGTCAGTGAGAGCGTTTCCTAATATATGTACACGGCATTGCTCGTAGTCAATTGTTCGCAGGATCGCCGCGTCCGTCATGGCAATTTCATTGGGTATCCATGTTAACCACGCTGTCGCTACTACGGCGATGCCGGTAATTAACGCTGTTATCGCGACAGGCCACCGGTTTCGTTTCTTTTTGCTGGGCGTCGATGCAACATGGGCAATTCTGGTAGGCGCTTGTGCTTCTTCCAGTAGCTGAATATTGATATTGGCGTCGCCCATCCGAAATCCCATACGCGGAATGGTGACGATGAGTTCTGCAGGATGGCCCGTAGACGTTATTGCTTTGCGCAGAAATGAAATGTGCTGGTTGAGATTCGCATCCGTCGCTCTGGCGCCATTATGCTGGAAAACATTCAGCAGAATTTCATCGCGTGAGGATATCTCTTTACCATTTTGCAACAGATAGAGCAGTAATTGTGTTGCCGCATTGTTCAATGTGGCCATTTCACCAGATGCCAGGTCTTTTAGGGTATTTTTATGTGGTCTGAAAACTAAGCCATCACCAATAATTACGGATTTAATTTTGTTTATTGGTATATGAGAAATCACTGATGTCTCCTTTAAAGCAGGATATCTCGCATTCGAGTGGGGGAAGCAATAGCATAACATAATTCATTTATAAAAAATGGTTGTACCATAGATCGCTTTATTAATATTTATATAACAATCCTTTAATATCTCTTATAGACACCACCAATCTCCTTCCCCTCATTCACTATCTTATTGTCATTACTCGCTTTTGATATCCAATTTCATTTTTACAAAACTTTCATAAATACATTTTGCCCATTATTTGGCATAAATAAAAAAATAGTTGATAGATAAAAACTCTATAAAAACCATTAATAATAGATATTAACACTGACTTTTGCGTGTTTTATGGCGATTTTTTAGGTAAACGATCGGTCCTCAGACAGTGTTACAACACGATTCCCTGAGTTTGATTAATACCGGATTTTTGCATTGTGTCATTTTTTCGTCGACTTAATATAAGCCCCGAAACAGCGTAAACACCTGTGGACGGTATTTCGGATGGAATACCAATGAAGTTCAAAATACGGGGTGGCTTGAGATGGATTGTTTGCAAGGATATGCACTACCGCCGCCTGCAGATCAGGGTTTCCCTTGCATAAATTGTTTGCGGAAATAGATCGTCGGAATAACCAAAAAACAGATATAAGGTTAAGTAGTAATATGAAAATGAAAAACGTGGCTGTGGCCTGTGCGCTGATGGCGGGAATGACTTTTACTGCATCTTCTGCTTTCGCTGCAAAAAATGTTGAACCGACTAACGGTAAAATTCACTTCACTGGTTCTCTGGTTAATTCCGCGTGCGGTCTGGCCCCAGAATCCAGCCCGGTGCAGGTAAATTTTGGCGAAATCCCAACTTCTCAGTTAAAAGACAACCAACGTGCTGGCGTTAAGCATGCCAAAATCGTTCTGCAGGGCTGTGATACGACCGTTGCAAAAACGGCTACCGTGACCTATACCCCGGCAACAATTGATTCCGATAACAACGCGCTGGCTGCGTTCACCTCGGGTACTGCAAAGGGCGCGGGCATTGGTATGGTTGACAGTGGCAACCAGGACGTGGAATGGGGCAAAGCGGCCTCTCAGGTCAACATTACCGATGGCGAAACCGACATTGATTTCGTCGCTTACCTGCAGGCAAACAACGCATCTGCAGCGGTAACGCCGGGTGATTTCGAATCCACCGTTAATTTCCAGATCGACTACCAGTAACGATCTGCTGCGGGCGCAATTATGCGCCTGCTTAACCCTTCCTGCGAATAACTGAAAGGAAATGCGGTGATGCCTGGATGGCGTATTTTACTGCTTTTTATCTTCATATCGCCTGCATGGGTTTTGGCTGACACCCATCGTCTTGTCAGTACGCCCGGCAAAATGCGCATGCGGGGAAATATTATTGAGGCTGCCTGTTATGTCGATCCACGCGACCGGTCGCTACTAGTTGAATTTGATGACCTCTCTGCCAGAGATATTTCCGGAAAACCTGAAAAAGTATCTGCGCATGATTTCAGCATTCATTTGCTGGGATGTTCATTAGGGGATTCTCAACACCCCGGGAATCTGTTCCAGCGCGCCAATATTACCTTTTCCGGCGCAGCGGATAATGACAATCCTGATTATCTGAGCGTGCAATCGGAAACTGAAAATTTAGCAATAGAAATATATGACGGCAAAGGACAGCAAATTCATCTGGGCAAGCCATCACCGGACTATCTGCTTAACCCAGGAAAAAACACGCTCAACTTTACGGCTTATTTGATCTCGCGCGACGGAAGAATGACATCCGGCGAATTTACTGCGGTCACGCATTTTGTTGTGAATTATCTCTGAGCTGCACTGCAATTCGGGTATCTGAAGGTTTGCGAACGAAAATGATCACGCTGAAAACAGATAAAAAACGTCTGGCGCTTTTTATTGCTCTGGTCTGTGCCTCTTCATTGGTTGAAGCGGATGAGGCCATTGAATTTAATACCGACGTGCTGGATGCCAGCGACAGGCACAATGTCGATTTGCAGCGTTTTTCCGAAGGCAACTTTGTGACTCCCGGAGAATATCTGCTGGATGTTCGTATTAACAGCCAGGAGATTCCTCAGCAGTCGATCCGTTATATCGTTGATCCTGCCAACCCGCATAAATCCATGGCGTGTCTGACGCCGCAACAACTCGAATTACTGGCGCTCAAGGAAGAGGCGCTAACCTATATTCATCCGATTAGCGCGACCTGCTATGACATTTCCCGTCTGCCGGGTGTGGTGCTGAATAATAGCGCAGGCGTGCTGGATATTACCGTGCCTCAGGCATGGATGAAATATACCGATCCTGACTGGACGCCGCCAGAACGCTGGGATAACGGCGTCGCGGGGCTGATTTTTGACTACAGCGTCTCGGGCCAGGCCACACATTACGAGCAGGGCGGGGATCGCTATCGCTCTCTGTCCGGCTATGGGCAGACAGGCTTTAACCTCGGCGCGTGGCGTTTTCGCGGCCAGTATCAGGCCAATTACGCTTCGGATGATAATCGTGGCCGTATCGACTGGGATCAGATTTATGCCTATCGCCCGTTACCGATGCAGGCTGCAAAACTAACGGTCGGCGAAATCTATCTGAATTCTCAGGTTTTTGATTCGGTGCGTTTCACCGGGGCGAACCTCGCCAGCGACGAGCGTATGCTGCCACCGAATTTGCAGGGCTACGCGCCCGAAGTGCACGGCATCGCCCGCAGTAATGCGAAGGTCACCGTCAGCCAGCAGGGCCGTGTTATCTATCAAACTACCGTTCCTGCGGGGCCATTCAACATTCAGGATCTGCACGGTTCGGTACGCGGCACACTGGATGTTCGCGTCGAAGAGCAGGATGGCAGCGTACAAACCTTTCAGGTTAATACGGCTGATATACCTTACCTGACGCGCCCGGGCTATGTTCGCTACAACGCCGCGGTCGGTAAGCCATCGCGCTATAACCATGATGTTCAGGGGCCTGCGTTTTATAGCGGTGATTTCTCCTGGGGGGTCAGCAATGCGTGGTCGCTGTACGGCGGTGCGTTGCTCACTGGCGATCGTTATAACGCCTGGTCGATGGGAATTGGTCGGGATTTGAGCTGGCTGGGTGCGCTGTCGGCTGATGCGACGCAATCCGTGAGTCGTGTGAAGCATCAGGATGAACAAAAAGGGATGTCCTTTAAGCTCAGCTATGCCAAAACCTTTGATGAGTACAACAGCGCCATCACCTTTGCCGGTTACCGCTTCTCACAGCGTAACTTCCGCACTTTTTCGCAGTTCCTCGACGAGCAGTATGAAAATAACAATAGCGCTGGCAGCGAAAAAGAGATGTACACCATCACCGGCAACAAAACCTTCTTTGCCGACGATCCGCATTTAGCGACCACGCTGTACCTGACCTATACCCACCAGAACTATTGGGATCGCGGTTCGCAGGATCGTTATGGGTTATCGATGGGACACAGTTTTTCGTTCGCTGGCATTCAGGGCGTCAGCGCCAACCTTGCGGCTTACCGCTCTGAGTATCAGGGCAAACGGGACGACAGCCTCTCGCTTTCAATTTCGGTGCCATGGAGCGATGGCCGCTCTATGGATTATGAATTGCAGAACAGCGGCAACCAGACCAGCCAGATGGTTTCGTATTCAGATAACCGCGACCGTAACAATCCATGGCGTTTGCGCACAGGGGTTTCCGGTGAAGGACACACGGCGTTTGATGGTTATTACAAGCACCGCAGCATGATGGCGGAACTGGAATCTAACGTCAGCTGGCAGCAATCACGCTATTTCTCCGTTGGCGGCACGATGCGCGGCGGCTTTACCGCGACGCGTCATGGCGCGGCGCTGCACAACAGCCAGGCGTCAATGAACACTGCCAGGGTGATGGTTGATACCGATGGTGTGGCGAATGTGCCGCTGAACGGCGAACAGGCGCACTCAAACCGCTTCGGTATTGCCGTGGTACCGGACGTTGTCAGTTATCACAGCTTTGATACCCGTATCGATGTGGACGCAATGGACGAGGACATTTCCGCGACCAAAGCCATCATCACCAACACCCTGACGGAGGGGGCGATTGGCTACCAGCGTTTTGCCGTGGCGCAGGGGCAAAAAATGATGGCGCTGCTGCGCCTGAAGGATGGTTCGGTACCGCCGTTTGGCGCCGAAGTGTTTAACGCCAACGGCGTCAGCGTCGCCATGGTGATGGAAAACGGCATGGCCTGGATTGCGGGTGTGAATCCAGCCGAGCGTCTCTCTGTTGCCTGGGCTGGCCGTGCGCAGTGTCACTTACAGGTGCCGCAACAAATCAACCCGGAAGGTAACGTGCTGTTGCCTTGTGAATAATTTCAATAACCTGAATGAATTTTGTCATGAATAATCAAGCTTTTTACTCCGTGCAGCGTTGGCTGAAACCCGTGGCCTGCGGCCTGCTTTTTATTGCAGAGATCAACGCCTCATGGGCAGGTATCGCGCTCGACCGTACCCGCATGATCATCACCGGTGATGCGCGATCTGTCAGTGCGAACTTAACCAATACCAGTCCGAGCATTCCATTCCTGGCCCAGTCGTGGGTGGAAGACGCCACCGGAACAAAAATTACTTCGCCGCTGATGGTCTTACCGCCGCTGCAACGAATTAACGGCGGGCAAAAGGGGATTGCCCGGGTGACGAAAACCAGCGGGATTAACGCTCTGCCCCAGGATCGCGAGAGCCTGTTCTACCTGAACGTTCGTGAAATTCCGCCAAAGCCGGATAAGCCGAATGTGCTGCAACTGGCGATGCAGTCGCGCATCAAATTGTTCTACCGTCCGACTGCTATCGTGCCGGAAACACCTGGCGCCGTGTGGCAAAACCAACTGGTCTTTCACAAACAGGGCCAGCGCTGGAGTGTGGACAACCCAACGCCTTATTTTGTCACCTTAATCGGCTTAAGCCGCAAGCCAGAAACGCAGGGCGGCGGCAGATTGACCGACTTCCCAGGCGTTATGGTTTCACCAAAATCCTCTCTCGATTTCAGCGTGAACGACGGCAGCGTCAGTCAGTTCAGCATGATGTACGTGAACGATTTTGGCGGCCATCCCGAACTGAAATTCAGCTGCACAGGCAATGTGTGTAAAGCATTGCCGATGGAGCAGCAGCCCCGGTAACAGGAATCGTAAATGAAAAAGATGCTTTGCGCCCTGCTGATGGCGGGTATGGCCTGCCAGGCTCAGGCTACCAGTGGTCGCCAGGATATGAGCAACGTGTCCGGCGAGTATGGCAACGTCCGCTTTCATGGCCGGGTCTACGTTTCGCCGTGCGTGCTGGATATGGCTTCACGCGATCAGACCATCAATCTTGGTGATATTTCCGCCAGTCGGTTTCGCCAGGGCGGCGATCGCAGCGAGCCGGTGCTGGTTACGCTGTATCTGAACGGCTGCTTAAAAGGTTCCGGCCACACCTTAAGGGATTTCCCCGGACAGACCAGCGAAATGCCTGAGCTGGCGCACAGCACGGTGGAACGCGGCGTTTCGATGACGCTGATGGCTGAAGGCGCACCGGAAAACAGCGATCTGGGTCGTATTCGCGGTGATGTGCGCGGCGCGGGCATTCGGTTACTGACCGAACGCAACCAGTTGCTTCACCTGAACCAACCGCAACGCATGTGGATCCTCAAACCGGGCGATAACGCGATCCACTTTCTGGCCGCGCTGGAATCTTTTGGTCCAGAGGTGACCGCCGGAGAATTTAACGGCCTGGTCAGACTTAAGCTGGAGTATCTATGAGCATATTGCGCAACACGCTACTGTGGACGGCCCTGGCTGGTTGTCCGCTGGCCGGGCAGGCATTCACACAGGGGGAAGGTGAGCCGCAGGGAGGATCGCCGCATCAGTACGATATTGAACTGAACTCGCTGGATGTCAGCAAAAACCACGTTGGCGGCAGAACGGAGCCGTTCCCGTGGAATCTGGGCAGTTGGTATGTAGTGGATTTTCACTGCGAACAGGCTGACATCTCCCGACAACCGATTTACTACACCACCACGACCACGATGCCGCCTTCCAATCAGGGGGCGAACCGTTTTCGTTTAAACGAGTATCTGGATGTGGAAGTACAGGTGTGGGTCGCCGGGCGTTATAACAACTACGTTCAGGCGCCTTTTACCAATTTTTCAAATCGTTACAACGATCATAGCTGCAAAAAGCGCAAAGGCTACGAACGGGCTACCAACATAGAAAGTGGTTCAAAAGGGAAAGTGACGTTTATTGTCACTAAACCCATTATTAATGGCATCAATATTACCTCCCAGTCGCTGGTGGAGGTTGCCGGGCGTCTGGGGGATGCTGGCCCTACGCCGACAACGCCTATTTCCCGCGTGGTGATTAAATCCGGGCTGATTACCGTACCGGACAAATGCACCTTCAATCGGGGAGACAAAATCAGCATTGAGTTTGGCGATCTGCCTGGATCCGCTACAAAGCTCAACGGCACCAACTACAGCAAGCCAATCCCTATACATGTGGTGTGTGAAGGCGGCAGCTTCGATCAGGGCGCGCTGAATATCAATCTTGGCGTGCAAACGACCACGGCCTCAGGCACGGCGGGATTTAACGGTAATCTCCTCGGCACGTTAAGCGGCGGACAAAAACGCGACGATCTCGGCATTATGCTTAAAGACGAGAGCGGCGGCGCCGTCGTGCCCAATCAATTCTACAACGTGAAGGGGTTTTACCAGAATCAGGGCGACTGGAATCTCACCGCCGCACCGGTGGCTAAGCCGGGCGTGGGAAGCGTTAAGGAAGGTGAGTTTGAAGCCTCAGCCACCGTTGTTGCGCAGTTTCAGTAGGGGGATGCCATGAGATTTACGGCGTTAATCGCGACCGGAGTGCTACTGCTTGGCGGCACGGCGCAGGCCGATACCAAACTGGTCGGCGGCGATATGTATTTTCACGGCACCATCAGAGCGCTGGCCTGCAGCCTGGTCCCCGGTGGCGACAAAATCGAGGTCGATTTCAAGCAAATCGCGACGCAGGATCTCTATCTCTCGGGGCGCAGTAAGCCAGAAAAATTCAGTATCCAGTTACGCGACTGCAACCCTGAGGTTTTTCGCGGGATCTCGGTTACCTTCAGCGGTCGTGAGGATGCGGAGCTGGCCGATCATCTGGCGCTGGATCGCAGTGAACAAGGCGGCGCGTCAGGGATCGGTATTGGGATGAGCGAAGAGGACGGCACGGCAATCCGCCTTGATGAGAGCACGTCAGTCAAAGAGATAACGGAAGGCTCGATGACGCTGAATTTTTTGGCGTGGGTCGCGGCGGAGCCATCGGCGATAAAAAATCAGTCTCTCGAATACGGTCCGTTCAGCGCCAGCGGGACCTGGATACTGAACTACCAGTAGCATGATGAACGCACTGAATCGTATTGCGCCGCTGCCTGCGCAAAAATTATTGCTCGGTATTAGTCTGTTTTTCTGGTGCGGGGCAATGCATCTCTACTGGCCGAATAACGGCGGCAGCGGTCTGTCGTTACCGCTTAATATCACGAGCTGGATCTACGCCGTTGTGCTGGTTGCATGCGCATCAGTGCTGGTGCCTCATCAACGCTGGCGCATCACTGTACCTGCCACGGGGTTTACGATGGGGGCGCTCATTCTGACGCTGCTATGCCTGCTGACGCCTGATGTCTGGCAGTCCGAGGCCCTGCTGGTCGCGGGAGCCTTACTGGGAGGCGTTCTCGTCTATTTGGTGACGGTGCAAATTCCGCTTGCGGCACGATCCCTGACGACACTGCTGGCCTTGCTCTGGGGGGCGTGCGTCATTGAATGTCTGGCGTTTATGTATCAGTACTGGCATTGGCCGGGCGTTGATTACTGGGAGTTTGCCTGGCGGCGCAGCACGCGGCCCTACGGTATTTTTCAGCAGGTTAATCTGATGGCCAGCTTCACGGCCTGTGGCGTACTGCTGTCAGCCACGCTCTTTTTACGCCTGCGCGACGGGTATCGAATTGTCATCGGGGTTGGCCTGGTGATGATGGGATTTGTGCTGCATGAATCCCAGTCGCAAACCGGTTACCTCTCTGTGGCGGTCGGTGAAGTGCTGATGCTGATGGTTTTCCCGACGCAGCGCCGTCCGTTGTTGCTACTCCTGTTGCCGCTGGCGTCAGGCATGGCGGCGGGGTCGCTCGCCCGCCATTTTTTGTCCGTCGCTACGGTCGATCACTTCACCACTTCCCAGGTGCGCTGGACGGTGCTCAAAACGTCGCTGGCATTATTTGCCGAACGCCCGTGGACGGGGTGGGGCGTGGGCAGCTTTGCTTCTGTGTTTCTCGAACGCGCGGGGCCATTGGGGCTGAGCAGTATCTCGCATCCGCACAACGAACTGGTGTTATGGCTGGTGGAGGGCGGTCTGGTTGGGCTGGTGGGCGCGCTGTGTTTTATTGCGAGTGGTTTCTGGCTCTGGAAGCATGGGAATCGTTGGCGTCGCGCCTGTCTGGTGGCGGCGCTGCCGGTGGTGATTCATATGCTGACGGAATACCCCGTCAGGCAGTCAACGCCACACTGGTTACTGCTGATCCTGCTGCTTCGTTGTGCAGACCTCCCGTTAAAAGGGGCTCGCCTGACGCTTACGTCAACGTCGTTGTTGCGCGGACTGGCACTGATCTCGTTTTTGGCCTTCACACCATTGTTGCTTCTCTCGCTGCGCACGCAACAGCAATTGACGCTGGCGGAGCGGCAGTCAGCGCAGTGGCGTCTGGCTGAGTCGCTCCCTGTGGGAGGCTGGCTCCTTGCCACTCGCTACCGGTTTGATGTCCAGATGGGATATCTGCAACGCTATCAGCGCTCCCGGGATGCTCACTGGCTGGAAGCGGTCCGCCGCTGGGCGCCTGACTATGTGCGTGTTCACCCCGATCCGAACGTCTCTTTCACGCAAATCTTACTGGCGTTGCAGCAACGCGACCTGGTCGAGGCGCATCGTCTGGCGAGGCGCTTTTACCTGACGTATCCGAATGATCGCCGTATCCCGTGGCTGCAGGATGCACGACGTCCTTTTAATCAAAAAATGGAATGATATGAACAGACTCAGCGAACAGGCCCGCTATGTACCAGAGCTTCCCCGCAACGCCGAACTGCTGCGGATCACCGGGATCCGTTTGCAACGCATTCATTTTTTTGATGATCCATCGCTGGATGTCTGCGAGGTGTTAAGCCAGGTACGTACGCCGCTACCACTGGATCTTTTTTTCAAGCATCTTTCCATCACGGCAAAGCAGCAGCTATTCCTGTGGCAAATGCGGCGGGTGCTGGCACTCTCAGGAAGCTTTTCGCTGAATTTATCCGTCAGGATGTTGACCTGCCTGCCATGGATTGCGCAGCTCGCCCGGCAGGCGCATCAGGGGCGGATTGTTATCGAGATTCAGGATCCAGGCACCATGATGCGCCTGGAAAAGGCAGAACAGCAGACCGTATGCATGGCCGTAAAAACCCTGATACGCCATGGTTTTCGCGTGTGGCTGGATGACGTTTCACCCGAGCTATTTTTTGTCTGGCGGCTGTCTGGCATCCGTTTCGATGCCATCAAAATTGAAAGCGAAATGTTTCATCAGTTCAGGACATCGGAGTGGCAGTTGAGGGTACTGGTCAATCAATTTCGCGGGCTGGGAGACCGGGTTGTTGTCGAGGGAGTGGAAACGCCGCAGGATTATGCCATTTGCCGCATGAGCGGCGCAGACGCGGTGCAGGGATTTCTGTTTGAGCAGGAAGTCTTACCGAAAAGCCTGAACCATTGCTGATTCAGGCCCTGGTCATTACTCGCTCAGCGTCTGTGCGATATCTTTTTGCACCTGCTGGCGCTGTGCTGGGGTCAGCACTTTGTTCAGATCAAAATAGTATTTCACGCGATAATAACGTGCCTGTTGTTCGATGTTGCTGAACGCAGAAAGCTGTTTCTTGACGGCAGCTTCATCCCATTTCCCGGACTTGATGACGTCAATCAACGCGCCGTCTTTAACATCTTTCACCGAAATCTGGCTAACGTTGGTTTCAAGCTGCTGGTGCAGTTTTTTAATCTGCGCAACCTGGTCGGTGCTCAACTTAAGGTGCTGAACTATCGGATCCTGGGCGGGAGCCGGAACATTAGATGTCGTTGCTGCAAGCGTGCTAAAAGAAGCGCCAGCCACGGTAACTGCCAGCAAAGTCATGCGTATGAAGTTCTTCATTATTGAAATCCTGATAAGGGAATTATCGACATTGTCTGCCACTCGCTGGTTACGAGTGATTATCCTTTGCAGAATACGATGCCCGCCGCATGTCGCCACGCGAATTTGTTTTGCGGTTGGTTACGGAGTGAAACAATCCCGCCACGGAAAATGTTGTGCAGCGGGAGTGAAGGCGAGAGTTATAGCGTGAACGGGTCGGCGTCTTGCCAGGCGGGAAACTTCTCGCGATACTCGCGCAGCGCCGAGAGTGACAGTTCTGCGTCAATGCGTGTGGCCTGATGCGGCTCGGCGGTGGCAATAATCTCACCCTGCGGATTAATCACCCGGCTGTCACCGCGATAATGATGGCCGTTCCCGTCAGTGCCCACGCGGTTACATCCTGCTACATAAGCCTGGTTCTCAATCGCCCGTGCTGTGAGCAGAACCTGCCAGTGCAGCGAACGCGGCGCCGGCCAATTGGCGACATACAATGCCAGGTCGTAATCGTTGCGGTTGCGCGACCACACTGGAAAACGCAGGTCATAACAGACCAACGGTAGAATACGCCAGCCGCGCCATTCAAAAATAACCCGCGCGTCACCTGCCTGGTAATACTGATGCTCATCCGCCATGCGGAACAGATGGCGCTTATCATAGAAATGGACATGACCTTCGGGTTCGACCAGTAAAAAGCGGTTGACCGGGCCGCGTTCAGACTGGAGAGCGGCGCTGCCTGCAATGAGGGCGTTGGTCTGCTGCGCCTTAGCGCGCATCCAGCTTACAACCTCTTCCTGCGCCAGCGATTTACTTGCCGCTTCCATGGCAAATCCGCTGGTAAACATCTCGGGCAGCACAATGACATCACGTCCAGTGACGGTTTCCAGTTGACGGTCGAAATGGCGCAGGTTGGCCGGGCCATCCATCCAGATCAGCGGTTGTTGCAGCAGAGTAATTTTCAAACCAGGCACGATCGAGGCTCCTCGTTGAACAACATTTTGACACTGTAACATGAGCTTTAACGAAAATGTGGCAATAAAAAGCCCCGCATTAAGCGGGGCCCGGCATTGTGCGTATGTCGTTATGCGGCTTCGACTTTACGCACCTTCTCTGGCAACTTTACCGGCTGAGTTGCCAGCTCCTCGGGTTCAAAGTCATCCACGTTGATGCTGCGCAGACGGCTCGCCTCGGCTTTCACCAGAATCGCGGCTTCGTCTTTATCAATCAGCCCTTTAGCCAGCGCATTGTGCGCCAGTTCATCCAGGCGGGTAAACGGCAGGTTTTTACCCAGCTCTTTGCAGATCCGCTGGTGGATAGGGTCAGCTGCAATCACATCCAGCAGAGCCTCTTCCAGCAAACCAACCGGGTTATGCTCGCTTGGCGTCAGGTATTGACCACGACCAAGACGAGAACGGGTAGCGCTTGGAACCTGCAAAATCTTCGCGACTTTATGATCCAATTTGTCTGACGGTGCATGGTAGTGGCGACCGGTAGGGAAGATAACCACATTCAGCAAGCCAGCGACCAGACGGTTCGGGAAGTTTATCAGCAGGTCGTCCATCGCCTGTTCCGCTTTGTACAACGCATCCTGAACGCCCCAGTGAACCAACGGCAGGTCGGCTTCATTACGGCCTTCATCGTCATAACGTTTCAGTACCGCGGAGGCCAGATACAGCTGACTTAACACATCGCCCAGACGCGCGGAGATACGTTCACGGCGCTTCAGGCTACCGCCCAGTACGGCCATGGATACATCTGAAAGCAGTGCCAGGTTGGCGCTCAGACGGTTCAGGTGCTGGTAGTAACGTTTGGTCGCATCGCCGGTTGGCGTGCTGCTGGTTAAGCCGCGCGTCAGGCCAAGCCAGAAGCTGCGTACTTTGTTACTGCCGACGTGACCGATGTGTTTGAACAGCAGCTTATCGAACGCATTCACATCGTTACTCTGTGCCGCAGCCATCTCTTCCAGTACATACGGATGGCAGCGAATTGCACCCTGACCGAAGATCATCATGCTACGGGTCAGAATGTTGGCGCCTTCAACGGTAATAGCGATTGGCGCGCCCTGATAAGCACGGGCGAGGAAGTTGCTTTCGCCAAGCATAATGCCTTTACCGCCAGTGATATCCATGGCATCGATGATTGACTGCTGCCCACGGTGGGTACAGTGATACTTCACGATAGCCGACAGCACCGCCGGTTTTTCACCCAGCATAATACCGTAGGTAATCAGCGACGCCGCAGCATCCATCACGTAGGCGTTACCCGCAATACGCGCCAACGGCTCTTCAATACCTTCCATTTTGCCGATAGAGATTTTGAACTGGCGACGAATGTGCGCATACGCGCCGGTTGCCATCGCGACGGATTTCACGCCGCCCGTCGAGTTAGACGGCAGGGTAATACCGCGTCCCACGGACAGACATTCCACCAGCATGCGCCAGCCCTGACCGGCCATTTTCGGACCACCGATGATGTAATCAATCGGTACGAACACATCTTTACCGAGGGTCGGACCGTTCTGGAACGGTACGTTCAGCGGGAAGTGGCGACGCCCAATTTGTACGCCCGGCGTTGAGGTTGGGATCAGCGCACAGGTAATACCGAGATCTTCTTCACCACCCAGCAGTTTTTCCGGGTCGGAAAGTTTAAATGCCAGACCCAGTACGGTAGCGATAGGGGCCAGCGTAATATAACGTTTGTTCCAGGTCAGGCGCATACCCAGCACCTGCTGGCCCTGCCAGTCGCCCATACAAACTACGCCGGTATCAGGGATCGCGCCTGCGTCGGAGCCTGCTTCCGGGCTGGTCAGAGCAAAGCATGGGATCTCCTGACCGCGAGCCAGACGCGGCAGGTAATGATTTTTCTGCTCTTCGGTGCCGTAATGTTGCAGCAGTTCGCCTGGGCCTAACGAGTTAGGTACGCCAACGGTGATCGCCAGGATCCCGGATACGCCGGAGAGTTTCTGCAATACGCGAGCCTGAGCATAGGCGGAGAATTCCAGCCCGCCGTACTCTTTCTTAATGATCATCGCGAAGAAGCGGTGTTCTTTCAGATACGCCCACAGTTCCGGGGGCAGATCCGCGAGTTCATGGGTTATCTGGAAGTCGTTCGCCATGCGGCACGCTTCTTCCACCGGGCCGTCAATAAACGCTTGCTCTTCAGCAGTCAGATGCGGCTGAGGATAGTTATGCAGTTTTTTCCAGTCTGGCTTGCCCTGGAACAGGTCGCCTTCCCACCAGGTCGTACCGGCATCAATCGCTTCTTTCTCGGTGCGCGACATCGGCGGCATGACTTTACGGAAACCGCGGAACACCGGCGCAGAGATCATGGATTTGCGCATCGGCGTAAAGTTAAACGGTACGAGGATAATGGCCAGAGGAACCAGCAGCCAGACTGACCACAGGCCAGCCACGCCAAGCGCAGCCGTCCAGGCGAGCAAAATTAAGCTGCTGAGGAATAAGCTCACGCGGTGATAAAACAGAACGCTGAGCAGAACAACCGTAGCGATAATACTCAAAATCATCATAACGAAAAGCTCCCTTGCTTGTAGGAGGTCTGACCACTTGTGATGATATGGTTGTAGTGGATGTAAATTCTTTTAGCAATGTGTTTACAAAATAATTACAACAAAGCTCACATTGTTGCCGTTTTAACCGGCACAAAAAATCAAAAGCCGTAGCCATTCCTGTGGCTTGTACTTCTCGCTTGTAGCGCTATCCGGTACACTGCATCTTGTCATTTACATTCATGCTGAAGGATATCCTCATGTACCAGGATCTTATTCGTAACGAACTGAGCGAAGCGGCGGAAACGCTGGCTAATTTTCTTAAAGATGACGCCAATATTCACGCCATTCAGCGCGCGGCGGTCCTGTTGGCAGACAGCTTTAAAGCCGGTGGTAAGGTACTTTCTTGCGGTAACGGCGGTTCCCATTGCGACGCGATGCACTTCGCCGAAGAGCTGACTGGACGCTATCGTGAAAACCGCCCTGGCTATCCGGCGATCGCTATCTCTGACGTCAGCCATATCTCCTGCGTTAGCAACGATTTTGGTTACGATTATGTGTTCTCGCGCTACGTTGAAGCCGTGGGCCGCGCGGGCGATGTCCTGTTAGGCATCTCTACTTCGGGTAACTCCGGTAACGTAATTAAAGCGATTGCCGCAGCGCGCGAGAAAGGGATGAAAGTGATCACCCTGACCGGGAAAGATGGCGGCAAAATGGCGGGCAGCGCAGATATCGAAATTCGCGTGCCGCACTTTGGCTACGCTGACCGTATTCAGGAAATTCATATCAAAGTGATCCATATCCTGATTCAACTGATCGAAAAAGAGATGGTTAAATAAGCCGATAATTTTTGCCGGTCTTATCGGGCCAGGAACTTGTAGGCCCGATAAGCGAAGCGCCATCGGGCATTGTGCCGGATGGCGACGCAAGCGTCTTATCCGGCCTACAAGCTGTGCTTTGCCGGTCTTGGCAGGCAATTAACCGTTTTAAGGTAGGTGATGTATGTGCGAACTGCTCGGGATGAGCGCCAATGTGCCAACCGATATCTGCTTTAGCTTCACCGGGCTGGTCCAGCGCGGCGGAGGCACCGGGCCGCACAAAGACGGCTGGGGTATTACGTTTTATGAAGGTAAGGGCTGCCGTACGTTTAAAGATCCGCAACCCAGCTTTAACTCGCCTATCGCCAAACTGGTACAAGACTATCCCATCAAATCCTGTTCCGTGATTGCCCATATTCGTCAGGCGAATCGCGGTGAAGTAGCACTGGAAAATACCCATCCCTTCACGCGTGAGCTGTGGGGACGTAACTGGACGTACGCCCATAACGGACAGCTCAGCGGCTATAAATCGCTGGAAACCGGTAATTTCCGCCCGGTTGGGGAAACCGACAGCGAAAAAGCCTTCTGCTGGCTGCTCCACAAGCTGACAAAGCGTTATCCGCGCACGCCTGGCAATATGACGGCAGTGTTTAAGTATATTGCGATGCTGGCAGGAGAATTGCGGGAGAAGGGCGTCTTCAACATGCTGTTGTCTGACGGGCGTTATGTGATGGCCTTCTGCTCGACCAATTTGTTTTGGATCACGCGCCGTGCGCCGTTTGGCGTAGCGACGCTGTTGGATCAGGATGTGGAAATCGATTTTAGCTCAGAGACCACACCCAACGATGTGGTCACCGTGATTGCCACTCAGCCGCTAACCGGCAATGAAACCTGGCAAAAGATTATGCCAGGCGAGTGGGCATTATTTTGTCTCGGGGAGCGTGTAGTTTGATGCCAGCTGCGGCTGAACCACTTCGTGACTCAACGGCTTGCTGATAACGTAACGGCCATCGACGACGGAAACGGTCGGTGGCTTACGCGTCTGTTCAAAGTAATCGTATCCCGGCTTTAGCTGCGACCAGAACTCTTTGTAATATGAGAACTTATGTCGCTGCATGTTGGCGTCGGTCATGCGGAACGGGTAAATGCTAACCTGGACGCTGGACTGTCCGAACACCAGCGCGCCGGTGACAAACTGGAAAATCTCATCAATGCCGTTGTCGGTCATCGCGTAGCAGCCGACGGAAACACAGGCGCCGTGGATCATCAGGTATTTACCTTCATAACCGTGGGCGCGGTCGTAGGCGTTAGGAAAACCAATGTTAATCGCTTTATAGAAGCGGCTATCCGGTTTCAGCTGTCCACGCTGTACGCTGTAAAATCCTTCCGGACTTTTGAAATCACCCTGACGCTGTTTCGGCCCTAAGCCGCCGGAATAATTGCAGATCTTATAGCTGTCGAGCAATTGATACTGTTCGCCCATCTTGACGTACAGATCCAGCGTGCGCTCTTCTTTGAAGATCTGGATATAGACGGGGGAGCCCATTAATTGCTGCTTATATTCTTTGCTGACAGGCGTAGTCGGGCTGCTGCTGCTCAGCAAACCGGCAAATGAAACGCACGGCAATAAAAGCATCGCAAGAAAAAATGCGATTTTACGCATACTGCTTATTCCTTGATAAAACGATTACACACGCCAGGACGGCAAAAAGAGTCCCCAAATCGGATAAATCTGGATCTGGAGCGCTCACATTATCACCCAGAGAGTTTTTCGCAAGTCTCTCGTGCGGCGTTTACACTTTAGATTTTCTTTATACGGAAAATTGTACTTAAAGGCAGTCAGACAGCGGCGTATTTTGCGCGTGAGCGCACTTCATTTAGTCTTATGAGTGCAGAATTCCTAATGTATTGAATTTAAAAAATTAATAATTTAATAATCGAATATTAAAATGGAATACCCGGCAACAGCGGTAGACTGCGCCGAACGTGTTTAATTAGGTATTTTTGTTTTCATGTCTTTTGTCTCTGCACCCCGACGCTTTTTGCCGGGTCTGCTGTCTTTGTGTGTTGTGTTGTCCTCACCGTCTGTCGCCAAAGTTCAGCCCCTCTTATCTGACGCCCATTTAAGCTATGCGGCGCAAATGCGCATGCGTAACCGCGCCCGGCTGCTGAAGCAGTACCACGCGCAGGTAAAAAAGCAGGCAAGTTATGTGGTGGAAGGAAATGCGCAAAGTAAAAGCGCGCTGCGACAGCAGAACAGGACGCTGATTAAACAGCACCCGGAGTGGTTCCCGGGGCCGCTGAAAGCGAGCGATCATCGCTGGAAAGAGCTGGCTGAGAATGACCATTTTCTCAGTAGCGATCATCTGCATAACATGACCGAAGTGGCAATCCACCGTCTCGAGCAGCAGCTGGGTAAACCTTATTTGTGGGGCGGGACCAGCCCGGATCAGGGCTTTGACTGCAGCGGGCTGATTTTTTATGCCTACAACAAAATCCTGGCGGCAAAATTGCCGCGTACGGCGAATGAAATGTATCACTATCGGCGGGCGACCATCGTCGCCAATCGCGACCTTCGTCGTGGGGATTTATTGTTCTTTCATATTCACAGTCGGGATATTGCCGATCATATGGGCGTCTATTTGGGGCAGGGACAATTTATTGAATCGCCGCGTACCGGAGAAACCATTCGGGTGAGTAATTTATCCGATGACTTCTGGCAGGATCATTACCTCGGCGCCCGTCGTATTCTTACGGAAAATACCATTCTGTAATCAACAAGGCGGTGCAAATGACACCGCCTCGTCAGGGGTTAACTCAACGCCCCCATGATCTTTAATTCCAGCTCGTCCGGAACTTCGTTATAAGACAACACCTGCAAACCCGGAGCGAACAGGCGCGCATAGCGCGCGAGCAGAGGACGTAGCTGCGGTGCGACCAGCAGGACCGGCTCTTTACCCGCGGCTTTCATCTGTTCTTTAATCTGCGGCATATTGGTCTGGAATTGATTGAGCATATTCGGATCGACCGGTACGCTATCGAGCACCACTTTGCCGCTTTGCTGCGCCTGATTCACCACATTTGCCAGCAGATTCTCCAGCTCATTATTCAGGGTGTACACCGCCAGCTCATCTTTGCGTACAAACGGATGGGTAATGCTGCGACGAAGCGCCAGACGCACATCTGCCGTTAACAAAATATGATCTTTGGTGACGGCGCTACTGGCGACCAGAACGGTAGCAATAGTGACGATATCGCGCAGCGGCACACCTTCGACCAGCAGTGCCCGGTAAACCTTCAGGAGCTGGCTGTAATTCAGCGCCGCGCTCAGATCCTCCGCCAGACGGGGCGCCATCGAAGAGAGGCGGTTATGCAGTTGCGTAATATCGTCGTAGTTAAACAGGTCGGGAATATAGTTGCGAATGATCTTATTCACGTGCGTTGCAATAACGCTGGCGCTATCAATGACCTGATACCCCATATTTAGCGCTTTGGCTTTTTGCGCCGGGACAATCCACGTGACCGGCATACCGTAGGCCGGATCGTGACCTAAAACACCATCGATCTCACCGTAGGTTTCACTGGAAGGCAGCGCCATCAGCTTATCTGAGGGAATATCGGCCTCATCAGCCTTGATCCCGTTGATAAAAATGGCGTACTGGGTCGGTTTTAGACGGAAGTTTTCGCGAATGCGAATTTCCGGTAGCAACACGCCGTTCGTGTCTGAGATAACCTGCCGCACACCGCGAATACGTTGGGTGAGCGGATTCCCTTTAGATTTGTCCACCAGCGACACCAGCTTGTAGCCCAGGCTCAGGCTGATTGGCTCAATCAAGGGGATCGTTTCCCAACTGACCTGTTGCTCAGTGGTTTCAACGATAGTTTTGGTCAGCGTCTCAAGGTTTTTCTCTTCGGTCTCAGCCACCTTCGGGCGCTTGCTCATACGCCAGGCGGTGAACCCCAGCAGGGCGCTGAACACCAGGAATGGGAAATGCGGCATTCCCGGCACCACCGCCAGTACAAACATAATGCTGGTGGCGGTATAGAGCACGGAGGGGCTGGCCAGCAGCTGGCTTCGCACGTCAGTGGCAATATCGCCGCTGTCGCTCACGCGAGTAACGATAATCGCCGCCGCCGTTGACAGCAGCAGAGACGGGATCTGGGCGACCAGACCGTCACCGATGGTCATCAGTACGTATTGCTGGAATGCAGCTTCGGCGCTTAAATCGTATTTGAAAATACCGATACAGACGCCGCCGATCAGGTTAATGGCCAGGATCATCATCCCGGCGATGGCATCACCGCGCACGAACTTCGACGCACCGTCCATTGCGCCATAGAAATCCGCTTCGCCCGCCACGTCTTTACGTCGCGCCTGCGCCTGAGCCTGATTAATCAGCCCCGCGTTCAGATCGGCGTCGATCGCCATCTGCTTGCCGGGCATGGCGTCGAGGGTAAAGCGGGCCGAAACTTCGGAGATACGCTCGGCGCCCTTGGTCACCACGATAAAGTTGATCGTGAACAGCGTCAGTAAAGCTGACCGTGAAAACATCGTGGCAGCGCTGCATGGCCAGTCAATCTTTAACGGTGGCGGTATGGCGCCGTTAAACAAGCTGGGCAAGCAGCCGATAGCGCCGGGTGCGCAGAAGAAAAACGTCACGCGCAACAAACTCGATAAAACCGCCAATCCGCAGGAGACGGCGAAGATCACGGAAGAAAACGCGAAAAAGGCGTTAGACGTGAACGAGAAAACAACGTTACTGAAGCAAAAATCAGCCCGTGAATTGGGCGAGCTGGCGACCGACATTAATGTCATCGCCCGCAACGCGCATATGGAAACTAACCTCGAGATGGAGATTGTTCCTCAGGGGCTGCGCGTACTGATTAAAGATGACCAGAACCGCAATATGTTTGAACGCGGTAGCGCCAAAATTATGCCGTTCTTTAAATCTCTGCTGGTTGAGCTGGCTCCCGTGTTTGACTCGCTGGATAACAAGATAATCATCACCGGGCATACTGACGCGATGAGCTATAAGAGCAATATTTACAACAACTGGAACCTCTCCGGCGACCGCGCATTGTCGGCACGACGCGTGCTGGAAGATGCCGGAATGCCGCAGGATAAAGTTATGCAGGTCAGCGCGATGGCGGACCAAATGTTGCTGGATGCGAAAAACCCGGAAAGCGCCGGTAACCGTCGCATTGAGATCATGGTGTTGACGCAAAGCGCTTCCGATACGCTGTATCAATATTTCGGCCAGCAGGGAGAGAAGGTTGTGCAACCGCTGGTTGATAAGCTGGACAAGCAAAAGCAGGTGACTTCTTTACGTCAACAATCTGCTCCCGTCACTCATTAATTCTGTTCCCGTCCCCCACGCAACGTGGGGGCAAATTATCCCTCAGGAAGGCAATGTGATAGATGTAACCCATATTATTCCCTTGGATATTCATACTGATAACGTCACCGATGTGGCCTGTCAGGGCGCACATTTCGACAAGATTTCAGGTATCTGGTACACCGAACCCCATGAGCTAAACGGGGCGCTGCGTGACTATGTTTATGATACCGACAGTTTCAATATCGTCGCCCCGTACTATCTGGTGATTACCTCGAAGATGCACTGCTGGAGCTGCCACCAAATTACCCGTATTCATGGCGTGATGTTTACCCGCTTTATTAAGAAAAATCAGGATGGTCAGGGCTGGCAGTCGGTCAGGCGTAACAGCTTTTTGTTCCACATTAATTCTCTGCCTGAAGAGATAAAAAAGAACATCAAAGCCAGCAATTACTATCTCGATAAAAGTAAAACCACCGGGCTTCGTTACTGGATGAACCATTGTGAAATTTGTGGCGAACGTCTGGGCGATTACGAGCTTTTCTGCGTTGAGAATGATGCCTTTCGCCTGATGACAATCGAAAAACTGCTGCGGGCAAATATTCGCAAAGTAAATAAACTGTTTGTCAGTACGGCGGGCAATCCAGCGGAACATACGAAAACGGATATTGTGCGTTACCTGTGCGATGCGCGCTTCGTCATGAATGGTCCGGCGTAAGGTATAATCATACTTCTCACACCATAAAAATACTGTATACTTAAACAGTATTGTGGGAGGCGAGTGATGCGCAAAATCATACATGTTGATATGGACTGCTTTTTCGCGGCGGTGGAAATGCGCGATAACCCCGCCCTGCGAGACATTCCCATTGCCATCGGCGGCAGCCGCGAGCGGCGGGGAGTTATCAGCACAGCCAATTACCCGGCGCGCAAATTTGGCGTACGTAGCGCGATGCCAACGGGAATGGCGTTAAAGCTGTGCCCGCATCTCACTTTATTGCCTGGTCGCTATGAGGCTTATAAAGAAGCTTCCCGGCAGATTCAGGCGATCTTCTCTCGCTATACCTCACTGATTGAACCTCTTTCGCTGGATGAAGCCTATCTGGATGTCACCGACAGTACCCACTGTCACGGTTCTGCTACGCTGATCGCCCAGGAGATCCGCCAGACGATTTTTAACGAGCTGCAGCTCACCGCCTCCGCCGGAATTGCGCCGGTTAAATTCCTGGCAAAAATTGCCTCCGATCTCAACAAGCCCAACGGGCAATATGTGATTACTCCTGCCGACGTTCCTGAATTTCTCAAAACGTTACCGTTAGGCAAAATTCCCGGCGTCGGCAAAGTCTCCGCCGCTAAGCTGGAAGCAATGGGATTACGTACCTGCGAGGATGTTCAAAAATACGACCTGGCAATGTTGCTCAAACGTTTTGGTAAGTTTGGTCGCGTGCTGTGGGAGCGTAGCCAGGGCATTGATGAGCGGGACGTCAACAACGACAGGCTGCGCAAATCCGTCGGCGTGGAGCGCACGCTGGCGGAAGATATTCACGAGTGGCCAGAGTGCGAGGCAATTATTGAGCGGCTGTATCCCGAACTGGAACGGCGTCTGGCAAAGGTAAAACCGGATCTCCTGATCGCTCGCCAGGGGATAAAACTCAAGTTTAATGATTTTCAGCAGACCACGCAGGAGCACGTCTGGCCGCGCTTAAATAAAGATGACTTGATTGCGACGGCGCGCAAAACCTGGGATGAACGTCGGGGAGGGCGTGGTGTGAGGCTGGTGGGATTACACGTCACGCTGCTGGATCCACAAATGGAAAGACAGCTACTGTTGGGGCTGTAACTCAGAACAATTACCGGATGACGGCATAAAAACTTTCTCAGGCCTACAAATTAGCGTGTAGGCCGGATAAGCGCAGCGCCATCCGGCATTTAGCGCAGAACCTTACTTCGCTGGAATAGACTTCAGCAGTTCAGTCAGAAGCGTCCAGTAGTGGCCGACGCTTTCAATATGAACCTGCTCATCCGGGGAGTGCGGACCCGTGATGGTTGGCCCAATGGAAACCATGTCCATTTCTGGATACGGTTTCTTGAACAGACCACATTCCAGACCGGCGTGGATAATCTGGATGTTCGGCGTTTTGTTGAACAGACGCTGATAGGTTTCGCGCACCAGGTGCATAACCGGGGAGTTAGCATCCGGCTGCCAGCCAGGATACGCGCCTTTGGCTTCCGTTTTGGCACCCGCGAGCTTGCCGAGTGAATCCAGCATGCTCACCACGTAGTCTTTACCGCTATCGATCAGCGAGCGAACCAGACAGTGGATCTGTACATTATCGTCAGTCATGGTGACCACACCGACGTTCAGGGAGGTTTCTACCACGCCTTTTGCTACGTCGGAATTGCGGATAACGCCGTTCGGGGTGGCGTTCAGCAGACGCACGAAGCTGTCGCGAGACTGAGCGGTCAGCGCGGCTTTATCTTGAGTCACGGCATCCAGCAGCAGAGCCAGGTTCTTCTCTTTGGCTTCCAGTTCGTTTTTCAGGATTTCCTGGTAAGTGCCGACCAGCGCTTTTAACGCATCAACTTTATCTGCAGCTACGGCGAGGGTAGCAAAGGCTTCACGCGGAATCGCGTTGCGCAGCGTACCGCCGTTGAAATCAACCAGACGCAGATCCAGCTCTTGGGCGTGACCCGCCAGGAAGCGGACCAGCAGCTTGTTGGCGTTACCAAGACCCACGTGGATTTCGCCGCCGGAGTGGCCGCCTTTCAGGCCTTTCAACGTCAGCTTAAAGCTCTGGAAGCCAGCCGGGATTGCTTCACGGGACAGCGGCAGGTTAGAGGTAAAGTCGATACCGCCTGCGCAACCCATGTAGATCTCACCTTCTTCTTCAGAGTCGGTGTTGATCAGAATATCTGCCTGCAGCCAGTTAGCCTGCAGACCAAACGCGCCATCCATACCCGCTTCTTCGGTCATGGTGAGCAGGACTTCTAACGGGCCGTGTACCACGTTGTCATCAGCCAGAACGGCCAGCGCAGACGCCATACCGATGCCGTTATCCGCACCCAGCGTGGTGCCACGGGCTTTTACCCATTCGCCGTCAATATAAGGCTGGATAGGATCTTTAGTGAAGTCGTGTACGGTGTCGTTGTTTTTCTGCGGGACCATATCCAGGTGCGCTTGCAGAACGACCGGCTTGCGATTTTCCATGCCTGCGGTAGCAGGTTTGCGAATCAGGATATTACCGACTTGATCGCGCTCGACGTGGAAACCTTTCTCCTGGGCCCAGCTCAGAATGTGTTCAGCGAGCTGCTCTTCATGGTAGGACGGATGAGGAATAGAACAGATTTTGGCAAAAATATCCCACAGCGGCTGCGGGGATAACTGAGACAGTTCAGACACGTTGAGTCTCCTTGGCGATGTCCTACAAAACTTGCTTGCAGGCCACGGGGTTAGCAGAATTAAAAACATCACAAGTCAGGCTTGCGCGATGCGATTGAGAATACCACTTTCTCCGCTGGCGGCTAGCATAAAGCATGCAAAAAGAGGCGTGGATTCCGCGAAACACTGGTTTTTAGTGCTTCAGATCTCTATAATCTCGCGCAACCTATTTCCCCCTCGAACACTTTTTAAGCCGTAGATAAACAGGCTGGGACACTTCACATGAGCGAAAAATACGTCGTCACCTGGGACATGTTGCAGATCCATGCACGTAAACTGGCAAGCCGCCTGATGCCTTCTGAACAATGGAAAGGCATTATTGCCGTTAGCCGTGGTGGTCTGGTGCCGGGCGCATTGCTGGCGCGTGAATTGGGTATTCGTCATGTCGATACCGTATGCATCTCCAGCTACGATCACGACAACCAGCGCGAACTGAAAGTGCTGAAGCGTGCCGAAGGCGACGGTGAAGGTTTCATCGTCATTGATGACCTGGTTGACACCGGTGGTACTGCCGTTGCGATCCGCGAAATGTACCCTAAAGCGCATTTCGTTACTATTTTCGCTAAGCCGGCTGGCCGCCCGCTGGTGAATGATTATGTTGTTGATATCCCTCAGGATACCTGGATTGAGCAGCCGTGGGATATGGGCGTAGTGTTCGTCCCGCCGATCTCTGGTCGCTAATCTAAAAAGTTTTCAACGCCTGGCATCTGCCGGGCGTTGTTCTTTTTGCACTGTGTCAGGTTACACTATGCCTTAGTGAGTACTCATGGAGGCTGCAATCATGTCACAGGCTAACCTCAGCGAAGTCCTGTTTAAACCCCGCTTCAAACACCCTGAAACGTCAACGCTGGTTCGTCGTTTTAATCACGGCGCGCAGCCATCCGTACAATCCGCCCTGGATGGCAAAACCGTTCCACACTGGTATCGCATGGTGAATCGCCTGATGTGGATCTGGCGTGGCGTCGATCCGCGCGAAATACTCGAAGTCCAGGCTCGTATCGTCATGAGCGAAGCCGAACGCACGGATAAAGACCTCTATGACACGGTCATCGGCTATCGCGGTGGAAACTGGATCTACGAGTGGGCGAAGCAGGCGATGGACTGGCAACAGAAAGCGTCTATGGAGGAGGATCCGCAGGTGAGTGGACGCCACTGGCTGCATGCTTCCACGTTGTACAACATTGCCGCGTATCCACACTTAAAAGGCGATGAGCTGGCAGAGCAGGCGCAGGCTCTGGCCAATCGCGCTTATGAAGAAGCTGCGCAGCGTCTGCCGGGCACGCTGCGTGAGATGGAGTTTGCCGTAACCGGCGGCGCGCCGATCACCGGTTTCCTGCATATGCCAAAAGGCGACGGTCCGTTCCCGACGGTGCTGATGTGCGGTGGCCTCGACTCCATGCAAACGGATTATTACAGTCTGTATGAGCGTTACTTTGCCCCGCGCGGTATTGCTATGCTGACGCTGGATATGCCGTCGGTCGGGTTCTCATCAAAATGGAAACTGACCCAGGATTCCAGCCTGCTGCACCAGCACGTATTAAAAGCGCTGCCGAATGTTCCATGGGTGGATCACACCCGCGTGGCGGCCTTCGGTTTCCGCTTTGGTGCTAACGTGGCGGTACGCCTGGCGTATCTGGAATCATCGCGTCTGAAGGCGGTTGCCTGTCTTGGTCCGGTAGTGCATGCGCTGCTAAGTGATCCACAACGTCAGGCAAGCGTCCCGGAAATGTATCTTGACGTTCTGGCCAGTCGCCTCGGGATGCACGACGCATCCGATGAAGCGCTTCGCGTTGAGCTTAATCGCTATTCATTAAAAGTGCAGGGCCTGCTGGGTCGACGCTGCCCAACGCCAATGCTGTCGGGGTTCTGGAAAAACGATCCATTTAGCCCGGAAGAGGAGTCGCGTTTAATCACATCTTCATCTTCCGACGGTAAGCTGCTGGAGATTCCATTCAACCCGGTGTATCGCAATTTTGACAAAGGCCTGCAGGAAATCACTGGTTGGATCAATCAGAGATTGTGTTAAAAGTTTGCTAAATTTTATCGATTTGGTAAAACAGGTGCTTCACCTAAGGAGATCGTAATGACGTTACCGAGTGGGCATCCGAAAAGTAGATTGATCAAGAAATTCACCGCGCTTGGCCCGTACATCCGGGAAGGGCAGTGCGAAGATAATCGGTTTTTTTTCGATTGTCTGGCTGTTTGCGTCAATGTGAAACCCGCCCCTGAAAAACGCGAGTTTTGGGGCTGGTGGATGGAACTGGAGGCGCAGGAAAAACGCTTCACCTACAGCTACCAGTTTGGCTTGTTTGATAAAGACGGGAACTGGACGGCGGTGCCGGTGAAAGAGACTGAAGTAGTAGAGCGACTGGAATACACCTTACGTGAATTTCATGAAAAATTACGTGGGTTGTTAACCTCGCTGAATCTGGCGCTGGAGCCTGCTGACGATTTTAACGATGAGCCGGTTAAATTAACGGCGTAATGAACAGTAAAATGCCGGATGGCGGCGCAACCCCATCCGGCATTTTTTTATGCTATATCAGAACTGGTAGACCATACCGACAGCGACGATATCATCATCGTTGATGCCCAGCTTATTATCGCTATCGAGCTGGTTGATTTTATAGTCGACAAACGCGGACATATTTTTGTTGAAATAGTATGTTGCGCCCACGTCGATATAATTCACCAGATCCTCATTACCTACGCCTTCAATATCTTTACCTTTTGACAGCACATAACCCAGTGACGGACGCAGACCAAAGTCAAACTGGTACTGAACAACCGCTTCGAAGTTCTGTGTTTTATTGGCGAAGCCGCCGGAAATCGGCGTCATATTGCGTGTTTCAGAATAGAACGTCGCAATATAAATATCATTGGCATCATATTTTAAGCCGGTTGCCCAGGCTTCTGCTTTATCGCCTGTACCACGAGTTTGCAGATTCTGCTGGTTGGTACGATCGGAGTTGGTATAAGCGCCGCTGACCGCGAAATCGCTGCCGCCAAAGTCATAGGTAACGGAGGTACCAAAGCCGTCGCCGTTCTGTTTTTTCACATCGCGGTCCTGGTTTTTACCCTGGTATTGCAACGTGAGATCCAGACCATCCACGACGCCGAAGAAGTCCGTATTACGATAGGTCGCCAGGCCGCTGGCGCGTTTGGTCATAAAGTTATCGGTTTGTGCGGAGGAGTCACCGCCGAATTCCGGGAACATATCGGTCCACGCTTCCACGTCGTACAGCGCGCCGAGGTTACGACCGTAATCAAACGAGCCAAGATTTTTTAATTTCAGACCGGCGAAGGCCAGGCGAGTTTTTTGCTGGTTAGAGTCGCTTTCGGCTTTATTGCCGGCGAACTCTGCTTCCCAGCGGCCATATCCCGTCAGCTCATCATTAATTTGCGTTTCGCCTTTAAAACCTAAACGGATATAGCTCTGGTCGCCATCTTTGCTGTCATAATCCGTCATGTAATGCATGGCTTTTACTTTACCGTACAGGTCCAGTTTATTACCGTTCTTGTTATACACTTCCGCTGCCTGTACGGATGCCGACGCAACAATACCCATCACCACTAATGCCAGAGTGCTCTTTTTCATTTTCATTCCTGATTAAAAGTACGCGCTAATATTCACTGGGTGTGATCCCCGTTAAAAGACAGGAAGGTTTTTAACGTTTGGCAATGAACGTTTTATGACAAAGTAAGAATATTTTTAAAAAAGGATGTTTTTTTGTTTCTGTAATAAATGCGTCAAAATCTGCCGTTACGCTTGCTGATCCTGCGCAATAAAATTTCATGCTTTGTGCGCTGGTTGTTGGCAACCGGGGCCAGTCCTGCTAAAACGTTCGTTTGATATCATTTTCCCCAATTTTGAATGGCAGAGAATCATGAGTGACAGCCAGACGCTGGTGGTAAAACTTGGCACCAGTGTGTTAACGGGCGGATCGCGCCGCCTGAACCGCGCCCATATCGTAGAGCTGGTTCGCCAGTGCGCACAGCTCCATGCCGCAGGGCATCGTATTGTTATCGTTACCTCGGGCGCGATTGCCGCCGGACGTGAGCATCTTGGTTATCCTGAGCTCCCGGCAACGATAGCCTCGAAACAGCTGTTGGCGGCGGTAGGGCAGAGCCGACTGATTCAACTGTGGGAACAGCTTTTCTCGATTTACGGTATTCATATCGGCCAGATGCTACTGACGCGTGCGGATATGGAAGACAGAGAGCGCTTCCTCAATGCCCGCGATACGCTACGCGCGCTGCTGGATAACAACATTGTTCCTGTCATTAATGAGAATGACGCCGTAGCGACCGCCGAGATTAAAGTCGGTGATAACGACAACCTATCTGCGCTGGCGGCGATTCTGGCCGGGGCCGATAAGCTGCTGCTGCTGACCGATCAGCAAGGGCTGTTCACCGCCGATCCACGCACCAACCCGCAGGCTGAGCTGATCAAAGACGTGCACGGTATTGATGATGCGCTGCGCGCCATTGCCGGAGATAGCGTTTCGGGTCTGGGAACCGGTGGCATGGGAACAAAACTGCAGGCTGCCGATGTCGCGTGCCGCGCCGGGATCGACACCATTATTGCCGCTGGCAGCAAGCCTGGCGTTATTGGCGATGTGATGGAAGGCGTTTCTGTCGGGACGCGTTTTCATGCTCAGGCCTCTCCGCTGGAAAACCGTAAACGCTGGATCTTCGGCGCACCGCCTGCCGGGGAAATTACCGTCGATGAGGGCGCGACCGCAGCGATTCTGGAACGCGGTAGCTCATTACTGCCAAAAGGCATTAAAAGCGTGACAGGCAACTTCTCTCGTGGTGAAGTGATCCGTATCTGTAATCTCGAAGGGCGCGATATTGCCCACGGTGTTACACGCTATAACAGCGATGCGCTGCGCCGTATTGCCGGACATCACTCACAACAGATCGACACCATCCTGGGCTACGAATACGGTCCGGTTGCTGTCCATCGCGACGATATGATCACCCGTTAAGGAACAGGCATATGCTGGAACAAATGGGCATTGCTGCCAAAGCTGCGTCATACAAGCTGGCGCTACTCTCCAGTCGTGAAAAAAATCGCGTACTGGAAACCATTGCTGATGAGCTGGAAGCGCAAACGGAAAGCATCCTCAGCGCGAACGTACAAGATGTTGAGCAGGCGCGAGTTAACGGCCTGAGCGAAGCGATGCTCGATCGCCTGGCGTTGACTCCTGTGCGTTTGAAAACTATTGCTGACGATGTACGTCAGGTCTGTAATCTCGCCGACCCGGTCGGGCAGGTGATTGACGGTGGTCTGCTGGATAGCGGCCTGCGCCTTGAACGTCGTCGCGTTCCGCTGGGTGTGATTGGCGTGATTTATGAAGCGCGCCCAAACGTCACCGTTGATGTTGCTTCCCTGTGCCTGAAAACCGGTAATGCGGCAATTCTACGCGGTGGGAAAGAGACGTACCGGACCAACGCCGCGACCGTGGCGGTGATCCAAAAGGCGCTGGAAGCCTGCGGTTTACCCGCAGCAGCGGTGCAGTCGATAGATAATCCGGACCGCGCGCTGGTCGCTGAAATGCTGCGTATGGATAAGTACATCGATATGCTGATCCCACGCGGTGGCGCGGGCCTGCATAAGCTGTGTCGTGAGCAGTCGACCATCCCGGTCATCACCGGCGGCATAGGCGTGTGTCATATATATGTGGATGATTCTGCTGAGATAGCCCCGGCGTTAAAGATTATCGTTAATGCCAAAACTCAGCGTCCAAGCACCTGTAACACCGTAGAAACTCTGCTGGTGCATCAGGATATCGCTGAGCGTTTCCTGCCTGCATTAAGCCAAAAGATGGCGGATAGCGGTGTTACGCTGCACGGTGACGAAATCGTGATGCAGGTACTGTGTGGCCCGGCCAAACTGGTGCCGCTGAAACCGGAAGAGCTGAATAACGAGTTTCTGTCTCTGGATCTGAACGTAGTGGTGGTCGAAAATATGGATGGCGCAATCGCCCATATTCGCGAACACGGCACCCAGCACTCGGATGCTATCCTGACGCGCACGCTCAGCAACGCCAACCGTTTCGTGAATGAAGTTGATTCTTCTGCCGTGTACGTGAATGCTTCCACCCGTTTTACCGATGGCGGTCAGTTTGGACTGGGGGCTGAAGTGGCGGTGAGTACGCAAAAACTGCACGCGCGTGGCCCAATGGGGCTGGAAGCACTGACCACATATAAGTGGATTGGCTTCGGTGACGACACGATCCGGGCGTAATTGAAAACGGGCGATGCCATAATAGCGCTCTTAATTTTAAAGCTATTAAGGCATCTCCCGCTTAATTCTAACCTTCACTTCGCTGCCGCATTTATTTTTCTATCCTGCGTTTTAACATCATCCGCATCAGTCTGTTTTTGACCTATGCTCTCACCGGCGCCCGAAAGGCGACGTATCACAGAATTTTCCCTGCCAGCATGAATTTTCCTGGTCTGCCGTTCACGTATTGTTCCTATGGTTCGATCTATTAGAATCAGTCTCATTTTTATGAGGAGTTGTTGCGTGAAATCGGATATTCACAAACATCGCATTCCTGTTGTGCCGCTCGGCAACCCGTTTCCCCCCCGCCATTGTTCGCTGTGTCCAAAGGGAGCGGCAATTGATCGTGATAATCAACACCGATTAATAGACAAAAGAAGAAGGTTTAAAGCAGGGGAGATACTCGCCCGGCAGGATGAAGCCGCAAACATGCTTTTTGTTATTCACGAGGGATACTGCAAGTCCAGCGTGGAATGCGGTGATAACGATTTTATCAGTCGCTTTTATGTTCCGGGAGATATCATGGCGCTGGATGCTGTCGAAGGGGGGAAGTACCTGACAACGATTAAGGCGGCAACGGCTGCGGTGGTATGTCATATCGATATTGCGCGGTTGTTCAAAGTAGCAGAAAAGGATCCGTCGGTTGCTGCCGCAGTCATCAAGTTTCTCTGCAGGGACAATGGATTCATTGTTGAAAAACTGCGGCGCTATGCGAATAAACATGCTGAGGCCAGGATCGCTGCTTTTCTGGTGGAGTTTTACGAGATGCATTTACGTATTGGCAGGCCAGAAACGACGCTTCACTTGCCATTCTCCCGGGAGGAAATTGCCAGTTATCTCGACCTTAAAATTGAAACCGTTAGCCGGTCATTTAAATCCCTCGAACAACAAAATTTGATTACCCTACATCGGGTGCGAACGGTAACACTTAATAGTTATTTGGGATTAAAAGGTTTCAGCTAAATCTCTCCTGGTTGAACGTTATATAACACTTGATATTCCAGGAATATTCTTTTTATATGGAAAATTCCTGGTTTTATTTTTGTGAAATAATTATCAATTCGAATACTAATCCTCCAGCTTAATGATTATTTTATAAGAATATTCCCCCTCATATGAATATTTCATGAGAATTTTCTTGTGAAGTTAAAAATTTAGCATAATTGCAACAAATAATAAGCATTATAGAGAAAATATGGAGGCGTTAATTATCTTTATGTTTTGTAAGGGTTTTGCTTAGGTGATATTTGTATGATCTTTTTGATATTTATCAAAAACATAAAAAAGATGAATTGTTTGGTATTGCTTATTTGTGTGGGTGATAATTCTGAAACAAGGCGCATTTAAAGTAATTTTATCTTAGGAAACTTCTTAGATAAATTTTTTTGTGGGAAAATTCTTAGTTTTTTGTAATTTTTGCGTTTCAGGGTTTGTTGAGATGTTACTTAATTCAAATGATAATTTTTTGGCGCGGCAATTCTGGCTCGCAATTAATGGAACCGCTGGAGTGACTTAAAAATAAGACTCGGTGGTGAGTTTGTTCTTAGGAGAAGATAAAAATGAAAAAATTATTATTAGTAACCTCTCTGGCTTCTGTATTTGTTGCAGCAAATGCAATGGCAGACGTTACTGCTTCTGCAACTGCCTCGTGGGACGCGACGGCAACAAAAGATACCACCAGTATGTTGGTTGTCACCCCGCTGAACTCTTTGACTTTCCAGTATGCTGAAGGTCTGAAAGCCTTCAACTCTCAGGACGGTGCTTTTGATGTGACTATTCAGGGTCAGGAAACGGCAACTGATTTTGAGCTGACTGCTCAGATCATTAGTAACACGCTGACCAACGCCAGTGGCGATGCGTCTACCCTGAACGTAGGGGTGGCATGGAATGGCACTGCGCTGACTAACTCATCAGATACTGTCCTGGTTAACTCCAGCTCGACTTCTGGTCTTGAAAGCCTGATGGCTGATGGCGCTTATAACGGTGCTGCTCGTGTCAGCGATCAATCCAACTTCAAATTCACCATCGCGTCAGCGACTTCTGATGGTAGCCAGGCAGTAACGGATTACTCTGCTCTGCCAGACGGCTATTGGACTGGAGATGTAAAAGTACAGTTTAATGCAACCTGGACGACTCCGTCTGCCTAAGTAATAAAAATTCGGGAGAATTTTTTCTCCCGAATTTATCAGGAATGGCGTCATGAAAAAATATTTACCGACAGCGATGTTGGTAGGGTTAGTAGTATCTTTTCCCGGATGGGCAATTAATGTGGGTGAAATCACATCGATAATGACTTCTGCTGAGAGTTCATTATCGAAAGAAATTACTAATACAACTGATGCGGCGCGTTATGTCAGTGTTTCGGTAAAACAATTGTCATCACCTTTGGCGGGGGGAGTCGAAATAAAACCTGTCAATTCCGGAGAGTTACTTTCTACACCTGCCAATCTTATTCTTCCTGGTCAGGCAAAGGATGTTTTTCGCTTCTTTTATAAAGGACCTGCAGATGATCTCGAACGTTATTATCGTCTGCAATGGATAGATGAGCCGGTCACCGAGAGCGCGGAAACTCGGGCGAATAAAATGGCGGTTGCAACAGCGTCGGCTGAAATTGGCACTATTCTGGTGGTCGCGCCGCGAAAAGAGCGTTTTGAATATAGCCGAAATGGCGATGTTATTACCAATACTGGCAATGTTTCGTTTCGTGTGATCGCCTATGGCGCATGTAAGGATAAGGCTCGCGATCAGGGACGAGGTTGTCGCGAACGTTATTACATTATGCCAGGTACGAAAATAAAATTACAGTTTACCGACATCAGCAATAGCCGTTCACGCATTGGTATTTGGCACGGTAAGCAGTTTATTACAGTGAAGTGATGGTCGATTGCAGCCATCTGTACGGGATAAATAAAAATACCGGAATGTAAGGATGCATATGACAACAACAAATATTGTCGGCGGTAGCATTTGTTTTTTTCTTGCGCTGACACCAGGATTTTCACATGCAGCCCCAGTAAAAGTGGGTAATTACGTTATTCCCAGCGCTTTCGCCCGTTCACTGGAGCAGGGAATGACGGTGCCGGTATATATTCGTTACAACGAGACTGACGAGAAAAGTCAGCAAAAAATTGCCGATGCGGTGATTTCACTTGTTGATGGCAATATTACAGTTAAAGCCCTGACTCTTGCTGAATTGCCTAATAATGCCGTGTTATCTGGAAAAACTCGTGCGTTGGTAGAAAAAATTCGTGATGTGAAATTTCACGATAACACCAATATCGAGTTATCGGACAATGCACGCCTGCAGCTCAACGTCTCTTCATTTCACCTGGAGATGATTGTCAGCAAAGATGCGTTAACTGAAGCGATTGTCGCACGCAGTAGCCTGCTTGGACCTTCCAGCGTGGAGTCTCTCTCTAACGTCCTGAACTATAACTTTGGTACCTACTACAACGATTATCATAATGGCAGCAGTACCCGCAGCTATCTGACGGTGGACAATACTACATCGCTGCGCGAGCACCATATCAACATTAACGGTTCGTTTTACGGCATCGGCGACAGCAACGGCACCAGTAAACTCTATCGTGCGATGTATGAGCGTGATTATGACGGTTATCGACTGGCGCTTGGGATGCTCGACACCTGGAATGTCCAGTCTATTGCCAGCCTGAATGCGCTGAATGGCGGGAAAATTTACGGTGTGAGCTACGGAAACAAAGGAAGTACGGTTGTTGAGAATACCGCGCTTTCACTCACGCCGATTACCGTATTTTTGCCAGCCGCTGGCGAGGTTCATGTCTTCCGTGATGGGCGTTTGCTCAGCGTCCAGAACTTTAATATGGGCAGTTATGAAATTGATACCAGTCGTTTTCCGTATGGAGTTTATGACGTCACGGTAGATATCGTGGTCAATGGCCGGACAATTAATAGTCGTATCAGCAGGGTTAATAAAATCTTTGCCCGCCAACAAGCTGCCGGGATTGATGAGCTCTCGTGGCAACTGTTTGGTGGCTCACTGGATTATGACCGTGTGAGTTATAAGCGAAATCATTATCAGGATTTGGGCAGCGAGCAGACCTGGATTGCCGGGGGGGCCGCATCGGTGACGCTGGCAATATTGTCGGGGCTGGGCCTGAAGTCCACGCTCTACGGTTTTGACAACAATGCGGTTAATGAAACGGATGTCACGCTCAATGTGAATGAATACGTAAGCATTGGCAATCAGACGCTGGTGGCGAACGATTCGTCATGGAGAAATATCAGTAACATCAACCTTAATGTACCTGAGGGATACGGTTCCCTTTGGGCATCTCGTGAAGACAGTAAAATTGGCGATCGTCTGCCCATGCAGGAGCGTGATAATTATTCCATTGGCGGGACTCTTAACCTCGGAAAGTTTATTCCTCATGGCGGCTCGCTCACCGTGAGTCAGACGGAGAATCGCTACTCGGGAAATAAATATCGTAATCTGGACTACAGCACGACCCTTTATTCAGGCAGGTATGCCACGGTTGGGTTGCGTGCAGGTATTCAGCGTTATTACTACAACAACCGGAATGACGATGGGCGGCAGGAACGTTATGTCAGTCTGGATTTATCGTTGCCGTTGGCATCCTGGTTGAGTATGGGCGTCTCCCGCGATCGCTATGGCAGTACTCAGGGTAATCTCAGCGCGCGCAAGCAGTATGCTGAGGGCCCGATTAAATCGGTCGGATTGTCGGCATCAACGCGTCTGAGTGGCGAACAGTATTACGACAATAATTATTCGGTAAACGGCAATTTGAGTTATGACACGAAATATAACGCCGGCACCGTATCGGTAACGCGTTCTGCTGACAACTCCACCAATATGAACTTCTCTTCCCAGGGTTCTCTGGCGTGGGCAGGTAAAGATTTTGGCCTGAGTAAAGAGCGGCAGCGGTCTGGCATCATTGTGAAAACAGATTTGACCGGCGAAGGGAAACTGGCTGCGAAGATTAATAACCGCAATTATCTTCTCAGCGGTAAATCAAATTTCATTGCACTGCCGCCCTATGCTCAGTACAAGCTGGAAATCCTTAATGATAAAAACTCTGAGGACAGCTTCGATATTGTTTCAGGACGCAAACAGGAGCTGACGCTATATCCGGGTAACGTGGGTGTTATCAACCCTGAAGTGAAAAGCATGGTAACCGTATTCGGGCGCATTCGTTATCCCGATGGACAGTTGGCTACAAATACCGATATCCATAACCACATCGGTAAAACGCGTACGGATGAAAAGGGTGAGTTTGCTATCGATATCGATAAAAAGTATCCGGTCATCACGTTAATTTCAGCCAATGGCAGCATATGCGAAGCCGATCTTGATTTGGAAAAAGCACGCGGCGCAGCGTGGGTTGGTGATGTGAAATGTGCAACGCAAACCACGATGGCGCAACGATAAGGTATTAATAATGAATAAATCTCTTTCTCTCATTTTGGGTTGCGCCTTTGCCGCGTTATCCCCGTCCGTTTGGGCGCTCTCCGCGTCCACACAGGCGGCGGTGAACAACAATTACTTATTTATAGAAAACAATGTTGATAACGAATATTTTATTACACCTTCCTCTCTCGATCCCCGTATTAGTGGCTCGAACACCTGGGTGAAATATGGAAACGACCAGGATAGCCTTGGATATATTGGTATCGTTGGTTGGGTAGCCAATACCACTTACTATAAAGATATGTGGATTGAAAATTCGCCAATCGGTGAACCATTCCGTGGTATTCGTTGCACAACTGGTGCTAATTGTCCTGCATCTGGCTATATAGCTGCCGAACTAACCGATCAATTTGGTTTTTATCATACCAAGGCAACCGGATCGGGGATCGCTGGTGGATACTATGGTTTTGCATCGTTGACAGACTCGGCGTATGAATATTTTCGCAATATGTCGGTCGGAAGTTCAGAAACATATAACCTTAATTTTTGTCGAACCACTATTGACTACGATTATGCGGCTGGACAGCGTTGTAAAGACCAGAGCAGTGGTAATTGGTATATCAGGCCCTATACATTAAATAAAATAGGTCATTTATCTTTAGTTTCTACAAATGCTTTCCAGGAGTTATGGGTTGCCAGTGATGGCACCCCGAGCATCACTAAAGACAGTGGTTATTGTGAGCTGGGTGTGGTCAGTCGTGAAGATGGCGTTATTTGTAAGATGATTTCATATAATTTAAATCAAACCAGCAACCTGACGGCTTCACTACGTATTCGCATGTATGCAGATAGCGGTTTGCTCGGTTTTACGCCTGCAGCTGCCACAATAAAATATTCTGGTGATGGCCAAACCTGGACTAACTTTAGCTCGACGTCGGTTTATTATAATATTTTTAGTAATGGTGGTGAGTATGTATATGTATTTTTGTCGAAAACATTTCTGAAAAATATGGTGGACAGCGGGGTCAGTATCACAAATAGCCAACCTTTTACATTTGCTTTTACAAATAGTGTGACACCAGAATCTGGATATTACCAGTTTACCCCTTCGCTACAGCTCAATATTGTGCCGAAGGAGTATGGGATCAGTATCGTCTCTTCGGACAACACAGCTTCTGCGAGCGGTAGTGGCACGATTGGCAATGCCGCTCCTATAGAAATGGATTACACCGTAACCGTCTCAGGCCCCCGCCAGGCCGACAGTATTACCGCGCAAGTTATTGGGGAAAGTACGACGATAAACAGTGTCCCTTACTGTCTGTTTACGTCTGCGCAAGGCGGGCTGTCCGTCCCAATTCCCGCTTTTCTGCAGTACAACAGTCAGTCGGGGGGCGTGGTGCAAAAACGAAATAGCTGCAGTGAAGCGGCAGTCAGTATGAGAGATGCGCAGTGGCAACAGACGCCCTGGGACGCAAATAACAATGACGATGGAAGCTATTATGCTACTGATTTGAAGTTGCTTTTCCCAATGAATGATTCACGTTCGATGTTAACCGTATCTGGCGCTGACTGGGAAGGTGTCGTCAGCGCCAGTGGAGAGATAAAAGTCACGGCGAATTGGGTGGGAGTAACGCCATGAACCGCCGCCGTCTGGCGCTTAGATGGGTATTTATTCTACTTTCCGGTCTGACAGCATTCTCTACACAGGCAGTCTACCTGGAGTCGACCATTTATGAGATGCCATCGGATAAATCATTTATCAGTAAACGAATCTATAACGATAGCCAGAAACAGAATTTATACAGTATTGGCGCAGTAAAAATTGATAAGCCGGGACCGGGAGGTGAAAACAGAAGTGCTATTGCTGAAGGCGAACTTCTGTTTACTCCGCTGAATTTTTCACTGGCTCCGCAGGCGAGTGAGTTTTTTAAGATTTTCTACCGTGGGCCGCAGGATGATAAAGAACGCTATTACCGAATTCTGTTTCGTGAAATGCCGATCACGCTGTTTACCGAACGTAATCAAGGGAAAGGCGGGCAGGCTCTCCCGGTGATCGCTATGGACACCATATTGGTTGTTCGCCCGAGAAACATAAATCTGGCTTACACCATTGATGAGGCTAACGGAACACTGAAAAACACCGGGAATACTTTTTTTAAAATCATCGTACACCAGGGGTGCAACTCAACCGATGATGAAGCCACCATGCGTTATGTATTGCCGGGTGAAACCTGGCGTAGTAGTGAGCTGAAAACAAAAAACCGAAAGTTTATCGTAGCGTTGCAGAAATACATCCCAGTAGGCCAGGGGTGCTTCAAACTCAATCAATAGTAAGCATTGAGTCTGATCCGATATGTCATGGTTAGATATCGAACCTATACTGTAACTATCTTTATACAATGCAGTAATCAGCTCGGCACAGATGAAACTTTGGTCATTTGTACTCCATGTCACGGTATTTAAGAGTCAGGTAGTATGAAAAGTATAATTAATGATCAGGTTGAGTACGATTCCACCAGAAAAAGCCTGAAACATCGCGATACTACAATAATCCTTTCGGCATCTACAGCGAGATTACTTGAGCTATTCATTGCCCATAAAAATCAACAACTCCACCGTGAGTTTATCATTGAAGAAGTATGGAAAAAGCATGGTATGGCCCCATCGGGTCATAGCCTTAATAAAAGTATCAGTATATTGCGAAAAGCATTTAGTGAGTTGGGGGCCGAAAATCCCATTGAAACGTTGCCCCGGCAGGGATTTTTGTTCCATGCTTCGGTCAATGATGAACAGTCATCTTTCAGTGGAGATGTACCTGTTCGTTCGGTAACAGAAACGGTGAACTCACCCGCAACACCGAAACGCAAAAACATTCTTCTGTTCATTTTATTGTTTGCCTTTCTTGGGAGCGCGGTTTTGATATTGCCAACTCTTAACTCAGGTACCACGAATTTTATCTATATCAGGGCAATAGGTGATTGTGAACTTTATACAGCCGATGACAATAATGCTGATAAAACGAAAGCGTTTTTATCTTCTGATATGTGGCGAAAAGTAAATGCGACCTGTCATGATGGCAAGAAAACAATAGTTTTTTATGATGACAATAATTTATCGGCAGGTAATGATCTTAAAGAGAATTTTTTGGGGATCTGTACGCTTGATAAAGGAGGGGCTGCCCGTGAATGCGAAAATTATATTTATTAGCGGGGCGATCTTTCTTGCTGTGATAACAACATACTTTTTTTATCGCCATCAAGAACCTGAGACGCTGACCTGCTCTGCCAAGAATTACCTTCATCTGCAGGCGCAAACTCAGGGTGTAAAAATTGAAGGTGAAGTTCTGTTGGTTTTTCGTATTTCATCTGCTACCGAAGGGAGGGTATCCCAGGTAGGGAGCCTTAATATCCAGGGTAAGCACTATGCCGTAGATCGTAATGTTGTCCTGAATTTTATTGGCAAAGACCGCGACGGATATGTGCAGACTCGTCGCTTGGCTATTGTCAAAAATAAAAACGATAATGTTCCCGATGAAATTACCGAACTGCTTATGTCTCAACAGGATATTTTCTATTATAAGGTCATCCGTATCGCTGGGAATGTCTATGCGATAAGAGATCTGCGACGTACGCTCATGGTTTGTCGGGCAGCATGAATCGAGGTAATATGTTAGTATTTTGATTTTGGTAGTTGTATGTTTTGTTGTTAATAGTATTTGTGGTCTTTTGTTTTGTCTTGTGGTGAAAATGAGTAAAAGGATTTGTACTGGTGAAAATTAGGAATTTTCCTTTTTCGATATTTAAAATGGATTTACCATTTAATGGGAATACGCATATGGATAATTGTGATTATAAACTCTGAAACTACGTGATATGACTTATGGATAAAGTTAATTCACGAACCGCCTTATAATTGCTGGAGGCTGAAGGTGTTGTATATTCTCTCGTGTATATAACGAGGGACCTGCTATGCCATAAATTTAAGTTGGTGGTAACTATGAATACGAAAAAGGTTTTTCTGCTCAGTTATGATATTTTTCTTTTCTCGGGAATAAAAGCGTGGCTGCCTAATCTGGTACTGGTTGATGCGCGATCATTTATTTCTGGTACCCAGTCAGTTATTCCACGATACCCGTCCTGTTTGCTGGTGATCGATAACCGGTTACCATTGCTACTGGTCAGAAAATGGTTTCAGAGAAATAGCACGCAGTTTATCAACATAAACTGTATTGTTCTTCGGATGAATGAAACTCGTTCTGTTAATCGAGGATATGAGGAGTATGCATTCATAAATGGAAGAGAATTATCTGATCAATTGATTTCTCAGCTCAGAGCCAATTTAATGGCACCCAATGAGGTTGTGGAGGTCACTAAAGGTTCGACGATGTTTACTTTTCATTTGACTGAATTTGAAGAGGAAATGTTGTATGCATCATTCACAAAAGAAAAATTGCACGATTTTTGTATTGCTAACTCACTAACAACTAAGTCAGTGTATCGATATCGGGAAAGGATAACCGCTCGACTGGGATTTTCTCATTTTAATGAAACCATCATTTTTTTAACCAGGAATAATTTATTGCATGAAGGTTACCCGACAAACAATCATTCTGGTGAGAATGTAATTTACGGCGATGCATATGATGTCTCAGATTCTGGCCGACTGAGTATGGCAATAAGGAATGAAGAAATCATTCCTTATTTTCAGCCCATCGTAAATATCAGTGGGGATGTCTGTGGTGTTGAGGTTTTAGCTCGGTGGCCACAGGGCCATAATTATGCGATTTCTCAGCGTGAGTTTATACCTCTGGCTGAAAAAAGTGGCTTAATGAATGAGTTAACGAGCTATTTAATGACCACCGTTGCGCGTAATCTGGTCGACGGAAGCGAGGGTATAAATAAAACGCTATTCGTCTCCTTTAATGTCAGTCCATCAGGTTTAAGTAATCCTGTTTTTTATTGGGAATGCCTTAATTTTATGGAGATAACGCAAAGGCTACCGATAAAATTAATGATTGAAATAACCGAAAATCAGACTCTCACTATCACTCCAGCCATAAAAGAGCTGATACGATCGTTGCGAAACCGAGGGGTTCTGTTTGCTTTAGATGATTTTGGGACGGGATACGCTAACCTCTGCTATCTCAATGAGTTAGATCTGGATGTTATCAAAATTGATAAAACGTTCATCAAGGCTATTAAAGAAGCTGAGCAACATATCCCTATGCTCGAGTCAATCATTCATCTTTCCGGGCTCCTGGGATTACGCATGGTGGCGGAAGGCGTTGAATACGGCTATCAGCAGCAATGGTTGGGGAAAAATAATGTGGATTACCTGCAGGGCTATCAATTTTTACCGCCAGTGATGTTTGATGATTTTATGCGTTTTTACAAGCAGTCTGTAGGGCTGTTTGAATCAGCGTCGGATTCAACTTTTTCAGCGTAAACCTGTCGGGAACATCAGGGGCGGATGCCTCTGATGCCGGTATTTTTGCAGAGGTTAGTGCTACAGATCCTGCCTGTCTGGTGAAGGCGAAAGCCTGTTGTGAATGAAGCATCGTTTGTTTATGTGTCTTTTACAGGGTATTTATAGCGGTATCAGCGTTAATCAAACTGCTTCCGAGGTTAGTCCATAGCCATGCGTCATTTCCTGCAAAAATTAAGAGTCTGGTTTCCGCCGCCATTCATCTTAGTACTTTTCCTCGTTGCCGATGCGTTGACGGCGAGCCCACGTTTCACATTTGGCGCGGTAAATATCGTGATAAGCGCATTACTGGCCAGCGTCAGTTTGTGGATGATACTGCATACCGCATGGCAGATGCGGATGAAACGTACGACCCTGAACCCGCTTCATGCAAATAAATCGACCACGCTGGTTACCGGCGGATGTTACGCCTGGAGTCGCAACCCGATCTACCTTGGTATGAGCGGACTCCAGTTGGCCTTTGCCCTGTTCGTCGGCAGCCCGGCTGGCGTAGTGGCAGTACCGCTGTTTATGCTGGCGGTTGCCAGATTGCATATTGATTTTGAAGAGGAACAATTGCGAAAACATTTCGGGCTGGAATGGGAGCGCTATGAGCGACAGGTTCGCCGCTGGCTATAGTCTTACCCGACCGGGTACAAGCATTCCTGTCACGACACGATTCGTGCGTTATTGAAACCGGATGATGCAAAATTAGGCGTTTGATTCACAAGGCCATTGACGCATCGCCCGGTTAGTTTTAACCTTCTACCCCGTGCTCACATTCGTGGACATGTCCTTTTCAGGGCCGATATAGCTCAGTTGGTAGAGCAGCGCATTCGTAATGCGAAGGTCGTAGGTTCGACTCCTATTATCGGCACCATTTTACATTTCTCCCTGGTTTATCGAAATCAACGTAAAGTCCGTATACTGCGGTTTCTGGCCCGTGTCTTATCTCCTGTTATCAACTGGACTCACCGGAATCAAGTCACAGTTGGGGGCATAATTGGGGGCATTCTGTGTTCGGTTTAGGGAGATACCCCCAATGAAGGTTAATGCGTGACAGGTAGACGTTGTTAAACCCTGAGATAGGCCTATAAGCTCGCAGATTATGCTGGTTTGTATTAGGAGGTCGTTCTTTCTATTCTCGATAAGTGCACTGGTTTAGGTTATGGTAATAGTTAATGAGCGCTAAAATTGCTTTGAGTGCAAATCGGAGGAAGTTTCGATTGTGAATAATTATACTTAATAACCAATTATAAAAGAGGAGAAAATGAAAAAGGTTATTATTATCAATGGTGCGATGGGGGTTGGTAAGACGACAGTTTCAAGAGCTTTATGTGAAATCTTACCCTCTAATGTTTTTTTAGATGGTGACTGGTGTTGGGATAGCCACCCCTTTATAGTCAATGATGAAACGATTGAGTTGGTTAAAAAAAACATAACAACATTACTTAATAATTTTATTGGTTGTTCCGCCTATCAGTTCGTCGTTTTTTGTTGGGTACTGCACGACAAGCTACTGTTAAATGATATTTGTAGCAAGATAGATAAAGAGTCATGCAATATACATATTTATACTCTTACTTGTTCTGAAACGGAGCTGCTGAAGAGATTAAATAAAGATATATCTTGTGGTGGTCGTAAAGTCGATATTATACCGCGAGCACTTTCTCGGCTAAATTCGTGTAACTTATTGGAAACGCAGAAAGTTGATGTCGAGGGCCAAACTGCAGAACAGGTAGCCGCTTCACTCAAAAAAATGATTATGAAATAATATGACAGGACCGCATTGTTGAAAATAACGTTGAGAACATGTCATCGCTGTAGACAATTGCTCTCAATTTTCATGATGTTACACAGACGACCCAACGCCACCTTCTCAAAATACGCGCAAGCCAGACGCAGAATATTGATACTGCTGCGCAGCTCGTAGTTTTTTCCCGCTCTGGCATCTTTCGAATGCTCACGTTCATTGGTGTTTAGTCAGCCTGCCAGTCCCATTTCTCAATGAGTTTCATTTCCAGGATTCCCCCGACAAAGCCGGGGGTTACCAAATTTAATTATCAATTATCATAATTTAGTTAAGTTTGAATCCTCCGTTGAGGACAAGGTTTTTATCGCTCCCTCAAATATACCACGCGCATCTATAGCTGTCCCAGTATAATCAGTAAACACTCCATCGATACCAGCCTCATAAAAGTCAAGAAGTTCATTAATAGGTTGGTTATGGTAAATACCTGCCAAATACTGTTTTTCATTCCTGAAAGTAAATGAATGTACTAATAATCCTAATCTATGTGCATTAGCAATTACTTCATTAGGCTTAACTGAATTCACTAACTTTATATCATTGCGATTACCTGTTTTTTTTGTGTTGAGAAATGTCATGACTTCCATTTTCCATGGCCCAATAATATCAGCGTATGTAGCAATTTCTTTTAATTCTGCGGGTGTAAACATACTTCCAAAATAATCAGGGTTTCCTTCAACAGTCCAGCTGTATGGACGACCAGATACAAACGTAAGATAGTTATTTGTATTATAAATAACTTTCCCTGTGTAATAATCTACATTATTTCCATCCATTAACTGAATAACCCTGGTCTTTAGCCCTTTAGATCTTAAATATTTTAGGCTTTGTGGATCAAAACTTTGTACTATAATTGGAGATTCTTTTGAGTTTAAGTTGTTTTTTTCAATGACTTTCAAGATAGAATCTTCGAATGGATGTGAACCTAATGTCCCACATCCATTTGCGATAGCCTGACCATTATTCCAGATCGGGTTTTTTGATTCAGGGTAAATACCAATTGTACGTCCTGTACGCTTTGTTTCTTCCTTGGCTATATCAATAACTTCCTGGAAAGTTAAAATTGGGAATTTACCATTTAAAGAAGATGGTCTATCAGTAGCAGCATCAAATGATGTACCACCTATCCAATCTTTTAATTCTTTAAGCGTAAAGTCACTAACAGCCCAATCATTAGTATGATCTTCACCGTCTACAATTAACGCTTTTAAGCGTGATTTATAATCGTTAGGATCAACTAAATCAGTCAAGTATTTATCCGGACCATGATCTTTAACTTCACGCTGCCATTTTATGTCTACATAACGTCCTGGAATGGTTCTTTTCCTTTTAGCAACCTCTGGATTAGTTTTAGCAACTTCCTCAATATTTGTATTATCCTTCATCCAGGGATTATGACGTGCAATTAATTGACAATCCTTTGTCATGTGCAAATCAAGTTCAAGGTAATCAGCACCGTTTGTTGCTGCTGATTCATAAGAAGGTCGTGTCTCTTCTGGCATTATACCAGGATAACCACGATGTCCTATAACTAAAATATTATGACCGATTTTTGTCTTATTAAATGCGATATCATCTTTAGTAGTAACCTCTTGTGCCAATAGCATTTTAGGTAACAATGCCATCATTAAAATGCTTAAAATTTCCTTTTTCATAAATATTATGCCTTATATATTGTTAAATGCCTTTTGGTGCCAATAATTCGGCTTCTTTTTTTTGAATTTCTAAATGATGCCTTTTCTCAATCAGCATGGTCCACGCAAGTAAAATGATTGCAATGATACAACCTATTATCATTGTTAAAAAACCGCCATTCCAACCAAAATGGTCAACCATTATACCAACTATAGCGTTTGCAGCAGTAGAACCCCCTAAATAACCGAACAGGCCTGTAAACCCTGCCGCGGTACCTGCAGCTTTCTTAGGAACAAGTTCTAACGCATGTAAACCAATCAACATTACAGGCCCATAAATTAAAAAACCTTCTGCTGTAATACACGCAACATCTATACCATAATGGCCTGGAGGATTAAGCCAGTAAATAATAGTACAGATAAGTACTAAAATCATAAATACTACTCCAGCAGCTCCCCTATTTGTTTTAAAGATTTTATCTGATACCCAACCACAAATTATAGTGCCCGGGATGCCTGCATATTCAAAGTATGCATAGGCCAGAGATGATTGCGTTACCGTAAAATGTTTAACTTCCTGTAAGTAGGCGGGTGACCAGTTTAGTATTCCATACCGCATCAGATAAACGAAAATATTTGCCAGTGCAATCAACCATAATGCTTTATTTTTCAGAACATAAGTGACGAAAATCTCCCTGGCACTGAACTCTTCCTCATCTCTTTTAGCATCGTAATCTTCAGGGTATTCGTTTTTCCATTCCTCTACCGAAGGCAATCCACAGGACTGCGGGGTATCACGTACCAGTATGAAAGCAATAATTGACAATACAATGGCCGCAAATGCGGGAAGGTAAATAGCAGATCGCCAATCTTTTAACCACCACATACCTAAAATAAATAGCAGAGAAGGTACGGCACCACCAACATTATGTGCACAGTTCCACACAGCGACAATTCGTCCTCGCTCCTTCTTCGTCCACCAGTGAACCATAACTCGCCCACAGGGCGGCCATCCCATTCCCTGCAGCCAGCCATTAATAAACAGTAAAATAAACATAACTGTCACGCTTGACATGGCCCAAGGGACAAATCCCATAAATAACATGACAAGCCCGGACAACAGCAACCCGAAAGGAAGGAATATTCTGGCATTGGCTCGGTCAGAAATGTTGCCCATAAAAAATTTCGACAGTCCGTATGCTATCCCTACCGCAGATAGCGCAATTCCCACATCGGCATGCGAAAATCCCTGCTGAATAAGATGTGGCTCAGCCAATGCAAAATTATTCCGTACGAAGTAATAACCAGCATAACCAAGAAAGATACCAATAAACAGTTGAAAGCGCATTTGTTTATATTCGCCATCAATTTTCTTATCGGGGATTTTTTCTTTGTGCTTAGGTGGTTCAAATAATTTCCACATAATTGATGCTCCATCAAAAAATCACTGATTTCTCTAACGACTCCCAATTGACACCATAGTCTTGTAATAATGCGTAATGCTCAGAAAAATGATTTGCCTTGTCTCAAGACGATAGAATGCATGACAGGAAAAGCAATTCATTCATATCCAGAAACATAAAGTTCCTGGGTAAGAAATATTCCCCTGCCATAGATTAGAAGTCGAGACTTAATACTGCAGGTAGACCTTATAGCATGCAATATGTGCTATGTTGTGACCACATTCACATTACATTATTAATTTCGAAATTAACTACAAAAATAAATTAAGTCCTGGTGTGAATTTAATCAGTTAAATCAATCAATTAAATCATAACTTGATGTCAACACTCTAATTCGGAATTTCAATATTTAAATGTATGTACAATTTTCACCGTGATACAAAATGTAATATCAAAAGTGAAATAATTTATTTCGACTGTAAGTTGTGTAAGTACCTATATCTGTGTTCATTGGAGTTGCTTGATTTAGGATGGGGAGATCATTAACGTTGAACTTTTCCCTGTGCAGGTTGTGGCCCTTGAGATCCGCCACAGACAGAATTTGTTGTGTAATGTTGTCGGCTCTGGGCTGTTCAATGACAACGATTGCGCAGTACCAGATTATTAGTGAAACGCCTGCTCTTTGCCATATATGGGATTACCCTAATAAAGGTAAACTGCCTTCTGAAAATAGAGCCCGCAGGCATCTCAGTTCTATGCAATTCACATAACTTACTCGTCTTTTGACCGACAACGTTCATCTTACAACTGTGAGTATCGTTACCTTTGTCATGTAACGATTACCACGTTTCACCCCTCGTGTCGTATTCATGTCTTTTCATCTTAGGGGAAGGATTTAATCCGCTGTTTGGTTCTAAGTTTTTTGAACATGTCTTGCGTGCAGTCGTAGAGCAGCAACTTTTTATAAGGGATCACCTGGGCTGAAATAGTGATCTCGTTAAGTATCCCCGTAGACAGAACTGCTGAGTAATGCATCCGTCCGGGTACTGCCGCATAATAGATAGACGCGAGCTTATTGCCATCCGGATCACATACTTAGGTACTACTGTAGTAGCCCTGACCATACTGCGGGCCCATGCCCCGGCGCGCCTTCATCTTTGTTGCCCAGGCTTAGTGCGAGTAGGTACAACTGCTTAGTATGCTAGACGGAATGCGCTTTCAGCGCCACCAACGTGCCGTTACCAGCTCTGGCAGGTTGTCAATCAAAGGGGCAGCTGATGCACAGGCCAACGGAGTGGTTGCCGTTGAACGTTCCTCACGGCACACCTTCTTCATTACGCCTGGCCTGCGGTTGCCCAAGTAGTTTTATTCTGATTAATAAACATACAATTGACGGCGAGAGGACTTAGGGGGGGAACGATTTTTGAGCACTGGTGAAATCAAGACTCGAATTCAACTCAATCGCTATGGCAACGGCCCGATATCAGGAAAGAGGAACATAAAGATGAGTTTCAGGTCATAATCATAGCCTGCGCCAGCAGTACCTGATGGTTATCCCGTCATAATGACGTAAATGGGGGAACCTGTCGGCATGTTCAAAATGATTCTCGTTGTAGCCAGGGGCTGTCGACCAGAATTTTCTCCCGGTGGCTGTCGCCATTGATAATGTGCAACGTACTTAACCGACCAATCTCATAATGTGGTAACTGGACTGTGGATAGCGGCGGTAAGAATAAATTTCCAATCCCGACGAGGTTATCGTATCCCAGAACGGCAATGTCCTGTGGGATGCGGATCCCCTGTGTTAACAGGGTCTGATATACCATAAATGCGATACGGTCATTACCACAAATTACCGAATCAAATTGTGGGATGCCCTGAACTATATATCTCAGCAAAATGTCCGGAATATCACGATAGTGTTCATCTCCATATTGCATATAGCAGTGATTGAGCGTGTCAGGATTAATATTGGCTTCACGGCAGGCACGATCAAGCCCCCGACGGCGGCGTCGTGTTGCTAAATGGTTGACCGGTAAATGCAAGCAAAGAGGGCGACAGTACCCCGCTGATAATAGCGCCTTTACTGCCGTATACTGCCCTTGTTCATCATTGGGAATATAGCTGGCAACGGGTTCTCCTTTATTCTCACAGTTGGCCAGTACGCAAGGATGCTTCAGCAGCCTGGAAGGAACGTTCACCTCACGTAATCCCATCGTGGTGAAAATGATCCCTCCGGGTCGGTGTGCGAGTAGTAGATCAACAATATCGTCAGGATTGTCATCAGCAAACATGTTAACCACGAAGCTATTCCAGCCGTACGCGCGTGCGGTTTCCTCGATAGACAACGTAATGTCCACTGAAAAAGGGGTTGTGACAGTATCCAACGCGAGCACGCCAATCGTTTTATTCCTGGAACCGACACGACGAACCTGGCGGGCAGAGAGGTCCGGTACATAATTGAGCTGTAATATAGCCTCCTGTACCCTGGACAGGGTTTCTGGCTTCACACGTTTCGGATCGTTCAGCACCCGAGATACGGTCATTAGCGATACATTGGCCAGTCTGGCCACATCTTTTAGAGATGCCATAGTCTTCCGTAAAAATACTAACTACCCAATCCAGATTTTGTACCCAATCCATCTATTAACGGGTTGTGAACAAAGACAAATACCTATTCTAGGCATCGAACCATGAAGAATTGCAAGCGACGATAAAAAATGTGAGCTTGATCCTAACATAATAATGTTAACGTTAACTTTTGTGATTAACATCGATTATCGCGCCAAAATCAAGTGTACCTGCAAAATGTTAACGTTACCATCTTGACATGTCATTTCCCTGAGATTACGTAAATGAAAAAAAGACCTTCTCGCAGCTATCTGCTGCTCAGCGCGCTGTTGTTCTTTTTCTTTGTGACCTGGTCCTCATCAAGTTCACTCCTCTCTATTTGGCTGCATCAGGAAGTGGGACTAAAGGCGTCGGAAACCGGAATTATCTTTTCCGTGCTATCCGTCTCCGCGCTGTTTGCTCAGGTTTGTTATGGCTTTATTCAGGACCGACTAGGCTTACGCAAACATCTGTTATGGTGCATCACCACATTACTCATTCTCTCCGGTCCCGCTTATTTGCTGTTTAGCTATTTACTGAGTATCAACATTTTGCTTGGGAGCGTATTCGGCGGTTTGTTTATCGGGCTGACATTTAACGGCGGTATTGGCGTTCTGGAGTCCTACACCGAGCGTGTTGCGCGTCAGAGTACCTTTGAGTTTGGTCGGGCACGCATGTGGGGGTCTCTGGGCTGGGCTGTGGCTACGTTTTTTGCCGGGCTACTGTTTAACATTAACCCTGACCTTAACTTCCTGGTGGCTTCTTGCTCTGGGATAATTTTCTTCTGTCTGCTGGCCCGCTTAAAAGTCGCGGCTCCGGCAAGCATGGAAAAACTCGAAATCGGTGCTAAAAAAGTCTCTCTGGAAGATGCTCTGAATCTCCTTACTCTTCCACATTTCTGGGCGTTGATATTCTTCGTGGTCGGCACCTGCATTTACGGCGTATACGATCAGCAATTCCCTGTCTATTTCTCTTCACAGTTCCCGTCATTAAGAGAAGGGAATGAAATGTTTGGCTATTTAAACTCTTTCCAGGTTTTTCTGGAGGCCGCTGGCATGTTTTGCGCCCCCTGGTTGGTTAACCGTATTGGCGCTAAAAATGGCTTGATATTCGCAGGAATGGTGATGGCGATGCGTATGATCGCTTCCGGGCTGGTGGAAGGGCCACTGCTTATTTCCATTACAAAATTACTTCACGCTGTCGAACTGCCGATATTGTTAGTCGCCATTTTTAAATACAACAGTCTGAATTTTGACAAGCGTCTGTCCTCCACGATTTATCTGGTTGGATTCGCCTGCACCAGTTCAATTATTGGCACCGTACTGTCCCCACTGGCAGGCTTTAGCTATGAAAAATTTGGCTTCGCCCAATCCTATCTAATCATGGGAATTATGGTGTTTTGCACCACGTTTATTTCCATTTTCCTTTTGCGCTCAAATAAGTCCTCATCTGAGCCATCCTTTTTGCAGCAAAACGTTGCGTAATGTACTGAGAGTAAAGACGATGACATCCTTGTTAGAACAGACCGAACAGACGCTTGAAAAAGCACAAGCCGATATTAATCCGCGTTGGTATCCGCGGTATCACCTCGCTGCTCGCGCAGGCTGGATGAACGATCCTAACGGCCTGGTATGGTTTGATGGGTGGTATCATGCGTTTTATCAACATCACCCTTATTCTCCTGAATGGGGACCAATGCACTGGGGGCATGCTCGCAGCAAAGATCTGGTGCACTGGGAACATATGCCAGTCGCGCTGGCGCCGGAAGGTCCAGCAGATGTGGACGGCTGTTTCTCCGGCTCCGCCGTGGTGGATGGCGATACGCTGGCGCTGATTTATACCGGACATAAATTTCACGGTTCGCCAGACACAGACGACAATCTCTACCAGGTGCAGTGCCTGGCAACCAGTCGTGACGGTATCCATTTTGAGCGACATGGTATGGTCATTGATACACCGTCAGGACTGCATCATTTTCGCGATCCGAAGGTATGGCGCGAAGGTGAGCGCTGGTACATGGTGGTCGGTTCCCGTGTGGAAAATACGGGGCAGGTTCGTCTGTATAGTTCATCCGATCTCCGTAAATGGCAAGACGAAGGGATATTTGCCGAGGCTGATGAAGGAATGGGATATATGTGGGAATGCCCTGATTTCTTTACTCTGGAAGGGAAGCGGGTGCTGATGTTTTCTCCGCAGGGGATCGCGGCGGAAGGTTATCGCAATCGCAACCTTTTTCAGAGCGGTTATTTACTTGGTGAATGGCAGCCCGGTCAACCATTCACCCATGATGGACAATTTATTGAGCTGGACCACGGTCATGACTTTTATGCTCCGCAAAGCTTTCTGACTCCGGATAATCGTCGCATTGTTATCGGTTGGTTGGATATGTGGGAATCGCCGATGCCTGAGCAGCAGGACGGCTGGGCCGGAATGTTGTCTCTACCGCGTGAACTGAGCCTTGGTGATGACTATCGGGTGAGGATGAAACCCGCTGACGAAGTCACCGCGCTGCGTGGCAGCTATTATCCAACACCCGCGTGTTGCCTGCGTAATCAGAAAGTCCTTATTACGGCTGATGCCGAAGCGGTCGAGGTACAACTGGTATGGGATCTGAACGCCTCTACGGCTGAACAGTTTGGTATGGCATTAGGGGATGGACTAAGAATTTACGCCGATAATCAAGCTCAGCGTCTGATAGTGGAGCGTCGCTATCCAGAATATTCGCTGGTAGGAACTCGCAGTATTCCGTTGCCAGCAGACGGTTTACTGACATTACGTATATTTATCGACCGCTCATCAGTAGAGGTATTTGTTAATGATGGTGATGCGTGCTTAAGTAGCCGAATATATCCTCACCCGGCCCAGCGCGATCTTTCACTGTTTGCGAATCATGGAGTTGCCACATTACAGCAAGCCGGATACTGGTCTTTAGATAAATAATATAGTCCCGATTCGCTTTACCTCTTACATTGTGAGCTTTTATTTGTGCCAGTCTTTGGCTGGCATATTTTGCCTAAAATAATGAGATAACGAAATGGATGAAATATTAATGCCTCACTATCGCGTTTCTGCGATGAATATCAAAAGGCTTATTTTAAAACAGAAGATACTAGCCTGTGTTATAACGTCAGTCACAGCGTTTTCCGCTATCGCTGAGGATAATACAGAACAACCAGTTACTTATACAGGAAACTATCAAAGCTATTTTCTGGATGAATCTGAAACCAACGTAACGAGTACATCGCCAACAATTAAAGGTAATGAGCAAACGTCACGTAACGCTGTAGGTAAAACGGCGCTGCCAACGACGTCGTCCAAGCCTGCAACGTTATCCGCAGCAACTGAAAATAAAACCTATGAGGTGAATGCGAATAATAAAGGAGATTCCCCAGAAGATGTCAGTCTGTTGCGTTTAAGGCAGGAAGATCCTCCTGTTCACTGGAACAGTATTGGCCGCAATATGGAGGCTGGTGGTCTACACGGAAATATTGGAACTCAGATAGAGATTGATGATGTTCGTTGGAGCGATAATAAGAAAAATAGTGGCAAATTCAAACTTGCCACTATTCAGGCTTTTTTAAGGCACGACGAGCTACCCAATTGGTACTTTGGTTTCTGGAACGCCCGCGAGGATAGCTATAAAGGTCAATTTAGTAACCAGGATTACAAGGGCACAAATACGATCAATGAGTTTTTTGTCGGTCATATTTTTGAAACCTGGCGCGGTAATATCGGCACGGAGGTCATGGTTGGTTCAGAAACGGCAACTAAACGTTGGAAAAGCAGGTATAAAATCTGGCAAGACCTGCGACTGAGCAACAAATGGAGCCTGGCCGGTTACGCCTATGGTGAATACCAGCCGCAGGGCAACGAGCCGGGGAATGGCGATCTTGAGCAATATATTTTTGAAATCGAGCCTGCTATTCAATATCGCGTGAATCCCGATCTTGGTCTGTATTTGCGGCCCTATTATTACTATAACCGGCAGGAACGCGAGAGCTGGGGCGATATTGTAGAAGAAGAATGGAAGGTTACGGCTGGACTCTGGCGAAACTGGTATCCTCTGTTAACCTCCCTGTATTTAGGCTTCGGTCAGGACAAAATAGATAACGCTAGCAATGCTAAAGAAATTTTTTATGACGGTCGTTATAAATTCATTGGCGGTACCATCAGCTATCCAGTCTTTGGTGAAGTTCGATTATATGGTGAATTCAAAGCACAATTCACAAAAGAGTCCGGGCTCTGGACTTCTACCGGCCATTCGTGGAATCCCTTTACCGTGGTTGGCGTGAACTATAACTTCTGATATTCAGGTGTGATATGAAAAAAATAATATTAGTGGTATCTGCCGCTCTGTTGGCGCTTTCGCTTATCAATATGCCAGCCTGGTCGCAGCCGTCTAAAGAAACATTACACAATAAAAGTATTAGCTATGTTAATGATTTTTTTCCGCGGGTAGAAGGTTCTTTTATTGGTGACCCAATGCCTGTTTATAATGATGGTGAATTTGATATTTTTTATCTTAATGATGTGCGCGGTGGTAGCGATTTGGGGGTCCATGCTATTCATTTGCTATCGACTACCAATTTATATAACTATCAGAACCATTCCGAAGTGATTCCTTACGTTAATGACGTTGACGACCCTGAACTATTATTAGGAACCGGTTCGATTGTGAAAGTTGGCGATACCTGGCATGCCTGGTATACCGCGCACAATGAAAATGTGTTTCCGGTTGAGTCCATTATGCACGCGACCAGTAAAGACCGTCTTCACTGGGTGAAACATCCACAAGATACGATCCTGCCAGGCGATAATTATCGCGGGAATGACTTCCGGGATCCTCATGTTGTTTGGGTCGAAGAAAAGAAAGAGTACTGGATGTTAATTACTACCCGTCGCGACGGGCGCGGTGTCATTGCCCGGTACAGTTCAACCGATTTGAAGAACTGGGAAGACCGTGGTGTATTTTTTGATAATGACACGATTACCAGTAACTCTAACCTCGAATGTCCGACACTGGTTTTCTTTAACGGACGTTGGTATCTCAGCTTTAGCGACCAATGGCCGCTACGCCTGACCCAGTACCGGGTTGCGGATAATCCTGATGGGCCGTGGCGAAAGATGGACAATTATGCGGTCGATGGCTCGGGGTTTTACGCGGGAAAACTGGCGCTTAAAAACGATCGTCTGTTTGTTTTTGGTTGGATCCCAACCAAGGCAGGAAGCAGTGACAGTGGCAACATTGATTGGGCTGGAAATTTGGTTGTTCATGAGCTCATCGCGGATGAGCAGGGGCAGCTCAAAAGCATCCTCTCGCAGGAACTTCAGACAGTCATTAATGACAACCCCGGTCCGGTGACCACCTTAAAAAGCGGTAAAATGCTAAAAACAGCAACACAGTTTGGTCCATTACAATCTGCGGTATACCCACCGCTGCCCAAACGAGGTGAGTTAAGTGCAACGATAGATATCCCCTCTGCCGGAATGGTGATGAGTTTTGGTCTGATTGACGACAGGGTGAGCGACGCAAAGCTCAACGTTGTGTTCAATAAGAGCAAAGGCAAGGTCTATTTTTTCAATGCACCACTTGCCTCTATTCATCAGGCGAACGCGGAGTCATGGGTAAATGTTCCTCTTGATGAGAAAATAGAGTTACGTGTTTTGCTTCAAGACTCAGTTGCTGTTTTTTATATAAATAACAAAGCCGCATTCAGTACCCGAATGTATTCCATGCCGGAGAAACCATGGAGTATTAGCCTGCCGCAAAATGATAATTTTCACGCCACATTGAAAATAAAAGAAATAATATAACGAGATATTACTATGAAAAACTATCATGCCCTGTCTGTTATTTTTGTTCTTCTGTTTCCGTCGCTGGCGAATGCGAGCATGAGCATCATGAAGGATGCATCGGGAAAAGTTATTGCTGTGGATCCATGGTCTTATCTGGATGAAGACGTGATGTGGACCTCAACCCGTTCCTCCAACCCCGCCGGTGGTCGTGTTCATGGTCAACTGAAAATGAAATATGCCATTGAGGACAATAACTGGCGTAACAGCCATTTCCACAGCGGAAATGATTCACTGACATTTGTACAAGGGGTGATGCGCCATGATGCGTTACCCGGCTGGTATTTAGCATTTTCTGAAGGTAGAACCACCAACTATAACGGGACATGGGAGGATCAAACATACCTCAGCCAAAATCAGTGGACTCAGTTGATTATCGGCCATGAATATTTCTACAAGCGTCTACGCTATGGCTGGGACGTCATGGGAGGAAGTTCTTCCATCGAGGATCGGTGGCAGGGACGTATCAAATTCTTTACCGATCTGCGTGTTACGGACAACTTCTCATTCTTTAATTACCTGTATCAGCAGATTGACCATCGTCGTAATGGGGGGGCACAAAATGATCGGGATATACGTTCTTTTCAGATTGAACCTGGCGTTCAATACATTATTAACAATACCACCGGAGTTTGGTTCCGCCAGCAATTCGCTTCTGCAATTTTAGACCGTGCGCAATGGGGGGATATTGATGAAAAAAGTTGGACATCATCAGTCGGCGTCTGGCGTAACTGGGGTAAATTATCCACAACATTTAGCGGTGGATATGGGCATTATAAGAAAAATAATGCGCGGGATGAAGATGGAGAGGTATTCCAGAATACCCGTAACCGTTTTCTGAAATTGTCAGCAAATTATCCATTGACCTCTCGGTTTACGGTGTCCGGGGAGATTACCGGTTCGTTAATAAACCAGAATGGCAGTTGGGTCACTAATGGTGATGCCATAATGACCGACTATAAGCTGATGCTGGATTATAACTTTTAACAGTCACGTTTAAATAAATGCGTTAATTATTGTTGAGGAAATACCATGATTATCTGGACGCTTGGCGATGCGGTGGTGGATCTTTTACCGCTTGCAGACATGCAATATCAAGCTTGTGCAGGAGGAGCGCCATTCAATGTGGCAATTGGTACTGCGCGTTTAGACAGACAAAGTGGTTTTATTGGTCGGGTTGGTGATGACGATTTTGGCCATTTTCTGAAAAAAACATTGTTCGATGCAGGCGTCTCAACCACAAGCCTTCAGTTGGATAATCAGCACCAAACCAGTACGGTGCTGGTCTCACTGGGTAACGGTGGAGAACGCGGATTTACATTTTTAACTAATCCCTCCGCGGATCAATATTTAACACCCGCTGCGCTTCCAGACTTCAGCGAAGATATTCTGCACTTCTGTTCCCTGGCTCTGGTTGCCGAGACTTGCCGTGATACATTGGCTACCGCAATCTGTCAGGTTAAGAAATGCGGCGGATTACTGAGTTTCGATGTGAATTTACGCGAACAAATGTGGCCTGATAAATATGAAATGCTCAAGGTGGTGCGCCAGTATTCTTCACAGGCTGACATTCTTAAGCTTTCAGAAGAAGAGTGGTACTGGATGACGGGTACACACGATTTTGCCCATGCGCTCGACGGCCTAAAAGCGCTTCCTGCACAATTGAAAGTTGTGACCTACGGAGCGCAAGGCGCAATGGTGCTTTGGCAGGATAATGTGATCCATTTCAACGGCTATGCCGTCGATAGCATTGATACAACTGGGGCAGGGGATGCTTTTGTCGCCGGTTTGCTGGCCTGGCTGGCAGACAACCGGATGCCAGAGTCCGTTGAGCAGCTCCACCAGGCTATCGCCTGGGCCAGTGGCTGCGGTGCGCTCGCGACAACCCGCAAGGGGGCGCTGACCGCACTGCCGGATATCGAAGCGCTGAATGCTTTTATTACGCAATGTCATCTACCGGACTACGAAATAAAAGACGTTTAAGCATAATAACGGCGAGTTTAATAATTTTAACTCTCTATGATCTTTGTGAATGTCCCCGCATCCATCATCGGATGGCGGGGATTTTTACTTTATTTTTGCCATACCGGCTCTTTACCTTTTTGATGCTTGATAGATACATCCTCTGAGTATATCTACTCAGAGGCTAATCTTTTATTTTTTAGTATTGAATAATTAATATTTGTCCTGAGTATTACTTTCCTCACATACGATATTCGATCATCCCGCTCTTTTTGGCAACCCAGTCATACAGTCGTTGTCCACGCAGGTTAGTTTCATGCGTGTGCCAGTATAATCTTGACGCGTGGTGATTCTGTGCTTGCTGTTGAACATACTCGATAAGTTGTTTCCCGATATGTTGACCACGAACCTCTTCACTAACAAATAGATCTTCGAGATAGCAATAATTTGATTCTGCCCAGGTTGAGCGGTGAAAGAGATAATGCACCAGACCCACTATTTTGCCATCATATTTCGCGACAGCACAATAAAGAGGTTCACTCGGCGTAAGGAAACGCTCCCATGTTAATTTTGTTACTTCATCTGAAATTTTAGTACGATAAAATGTTTGGTAATTTATCCATAAAGGAAGCCAGTTGACGTAGTCTTGCTGTTTTGCGGCTTCAATAGTAATACTGTTTTTGTTGTTCATATATCTCTCCTGATATTTTATAAGAATAATGTGTTAGGATGATGATCCTAAGGTTTTTATAAATTATCGTAAAGAGACACTTTTCATCTATTGATAGGATCCACTTTTAGCGTAAAGGTTAATACAATGAAAAAAAATAATGCACCTTTATTTCAAGGATTTGTTTTAGGAAAAGGTGTCGTGAAAGAACAGGTCTACCACACTCTTCGTGATCACATTCTTGCAGGCCGATTACCAGCAGGAACGAAGATGCCTTCAACCCGGGCGTTGTCCGAGATGATGTCAATTTCACGAAACTCAGTGATTGCCGGTTATGACCGGCTATTAGATGAAGGGTATATCCTGACCCGCAAAGGGTCTGGAACGTATGTCGCACACAATATTCCGGATCGGAGTATCAGCAATAGCTACCCAAATGTGCAGTCGGGGGGCGTCGTCGCGCCTGATGAACAGGTTCACAGCCGAGATAATCCTGTTCACGATTTATGGTCAAATGAGTATGAAGGGCGCGGCATGAACCGCCTATTCGCGGTTGGCGTTGGCTGTACGGATCTCTTCCCGCATGCATTATGGGGCAAGTTGCTGCAACGGGTCTGGAGACAATCCCGACATCAACTGGGGGCTCACACTCATCCTTGCGGATACCTTCCTTTGAGAAAAGCAGTTTGCCACTACATTAAAACAACGCGTGGAGTGAACTGTAACGAAGAACAGATAATCATCGTAAATGGTATTCAACAGGCATTGAACATCACTGCACGAGCGCTGCTGTCGACAGGAAGTGAGGTTTGGCTGGATGACCCGGGTTACAAAGGCGCCCGAGGGGCTTTTATGTCTGTTGGCGCAATGGTGAGGCCGGTACCGGTAGATAGCGAAGGAATGAACGTCCGCTATGGTATTGATCATTTTCCTGACGCTAAGCTCGCCTACGTTGTTCCGTCGGATCAATACCCTTTAAGTGGAACGTTAAGTTTCTCCCGGCGTTTTGAGTTGCTGGAATGGGCGAGGTCTAACCGGGCATGGATATTTGAAGATGATTATAATAGTGAATTCCGTTATGCCGATCGTTCTTTACAAGCATTGCAGGGATTAGATCAGAACCAACGGGTAATTTATGCCGGAACGTTTTCTAAAATGATGTATCCAGAGTTTCGTTTAGGTTTTTTAGTTGTCCCGCCAGGCTTACAAGAACAGATTATGGTGACGAAATATTTTACCGATCTCGGTACCAGCTATCTTGAGCAGGCAGTGATGGCCAATTTTATTGGGGATGGACATTATGCCAGCCATGTGCGTCGAATTCGCAAGGCGTGTTATGAAAGAAGAACTGTGCTGGTCAACGCCATTCACCAATATCTGGCTGATAAAATGATTGTCCAACCTTCGGACTCTGGGGTTCATATTGTGTGCTGGCTTCAAAACGGATTGACCGGAAATGAAGTCGAGGAGAAAGCCAGAGCTCTCGGAATGGGGATACTATCACTGAGTCGTTATTATCAGGGAGATGTCTCGCGACAGGGAATTTTGATTGGTTTTGCTAATCATCCTTCTGAAGCAATTATTGATGGAATACGCCGTCTGGCTCAGGTTATTTAAATTATAGTGTATTCGGCTCTTATCATTAATGCTGTCGTGCGCTTTTTTGACTACGCCTAAAATATGATGTCTGTTTTTTGCACAATGAAATACTGTGGATCCGTAAAAAACACGCATTGTGGTTCTTTTGGTCGGGTTGGTTTGATCATATTCTGCGCGGGTTTAGTCCTGTTTTGTAAGAGGTGTGGATATGTCGGGCAGCTTTAATCAATTCCATCAACCCGTAGGTCAGTCTTTGTCTGACTGGAAAGGTGCTCCCTTTCCACTGGTTCAGCAAATGGCAGGTCGCTATTGCAAGCTTGAACGTATTAACGCCGAACGCCATGCAAAGGATCTTTATGAAGCGTACGGCGAAGCAAGCGATAATCGTGACTGGACATATCTGCCAGTTGGGCCTTTTGAAACATTTGATGTCTTCCTGGTTTATGTAAAAAAGATGGAAGAACAGACAGATCCAATGCATTTTGCTGTGATCGATTTAGTCAGTATGAAGCCTGTTGGTACGTTTGCACTGATGCGTATTGATCCCGCAAATGGTGTGATTGAGGTAGGGCATGTTTCTTACTCCGTTCGCATGAAGCGCACGCGAATTTCAACGGAAGTCATATCCTTGCTTTTAAAGTACGTTTTTGAGGATCTGGGCTATCGCCGTTTTGAATGGAAATGTGATGCCCTCAATGCGCCTTCCCGTAGGGCGGCAGAGCGCTTTGGCTTCAGTTTTGAAGGTATATTTCGGCAGGCTATCGTTACCCGCGGACGAAATCGTGACACCGCATGGTACTCAATCATTGACGGCGAGTACCCGATACTCCGTCCTGCCTACGATTTGTGGCTCGATGAGGGTAATTTCGATAGCCAGGGACGGCAGATTAAACGTCTTGGGGAACTGATGGAAAGGGGATAAAAGGCTCCTCGAATAAACTGGGTGATTTTGGCGGTGAAGATCACGCTGGCCAGGGTCAGTGAAGCGCACAAAAATCGCCACTGTTTTTCGCTTCCCAGGAATAAAAAAACGCACAGGGGGGACCGCCCTGTGCGTCGGGTTTATCGCGGAAGAACTTAAACCCCAAGGCGATCGCGTAAGCTGTAGTATGCCGCCCCCATGGCGGTAAACGGAATGCGCAGGCTGCGGCCTCCCGGGAACGGGTAGTGCGGCAATTTGGCGAACGCGTCAAAGCGCTCGGCGTCCCCGCGCAGCAGTTCCGAAATCAGCCGTCCTGCCAGGTGGGTACAGGTCACGCCGTGACCGCTGTAGCCCTGCATATAGTAGATGTTGGTATCAAGACGCCCGAACTGCGGCATGCGAGACAGCGTTAACAGGAAATTACCGGTCCAGCGGTAATCAATTTTTACCCCCTGCAATTGCGGGAAGGTCTTCAGCAGTTTCGGCATCACCAGACGCTCAATATCGTCCGGATCGCGAGCGCCGTAGACTACGCCACCGCCGTACAGCAGGCGGTTATCGCCGGTCAGACGGTAGTAATCCAGCAGGTAGTTACAATCTTCCACACAGTAGTTTTTCGGGATTAGCGAGCGCGCCATCTCCGCAGACAGCGGTTCGGTGGTTAACACCTGCGTGCCGCACGGCATGCTGCTTTTTGCCAGCGCAGGCTCCAGTTTGTCACCGAGGTAGGCATTGCCCGCGACGATCACAAAGCGTGCCGTCACCTGACCTTTTTCCGTGCTGACCACCGCCGGGCTGGTGTGCTGAATTCGGGTAACCGGCGACTGTTCGAAGACGCGTCCGCCGTTCAGACGAATGGCGTTAGCTTCGCCAATCGCCAGGTTCAGCGGATGAATATGGCCACCGCTGTGGTCAAGCAGCGCGCCGACATAACGATCGCTGCTGACTTCGCGGCGAATTTCACTGCTGTCTAATAGCTCAAGCTGCGTGTTGCCGTAGCGTTCCCAGTTCGACTTCTGTTCTTCCAGCGTTTCCATCTGTTTGTGGTTCAGCGCCACAAACAGCCCACCGGGACGATAATCGCATTCGATCTGATAACGCTTGATGCGTTCGCGGATGATATTGCCGCCTTCAAACATCATGCTGCCAAGCATTTTGGCAGCATCCGGGCCGTAGGTGCGTTCGATGACGTCGATATCGCGACTGTAAGAGTTAACCAACTGACCGCCGTTGCGTCCGCTGGCCCCAAAGCCAATCCGCGCGGATTCCAGTAACACCACGTCGTAACCCATCTCGGCTAAGTGCAGGGCTGAGGAGAGACCGGTATAGCCACCGCCCACGACGCAAACATCACAGCTCACCGATTCGCTGAGGGTGGGAAACGGTTCGTACTGATTGGCGCTTGCGGCGTAATAACTGCTGGTATGTTCAGTCATGATTAAGACTCCAGGGAGATCCAGATGGTTTTCAGTTCGCTAAATTTTTCCAGCGCATGCAGGGACTTATCGCGTCCGTTACCGCTTTGCTTATAGCCGCCGAACGGCACGGTCATATCACCGTCGTTGTAGTTATTCACGAAGACCGAACCGGCCTTCAGGCGCCGGCTCATACGGTGGGCGCGCGACAAATCGCGGGTCCAGACCGCAGCGCCCAGGCCGTAGTCACTGTCGTTGGCCAGCGCCAGGGCTTCGGCTTCGCTGCTAAAACGGGTGACGACCAGTACCGGACCGAAGATCTCATCGCGGCTGACGTGGGTTTGCGGCGCGGTATCGACAAAAATAGTCGGGCCGATAGCCGCCGGATGTACGTGGCTGCGGCCATCCAGCGCCAGCGTGCCTTGCGCTTCACCGTCGCGAATAAAACCGTGCACGGTGTCGGCATGCGCGTTGTCGATAAGCGTGCCCATCGTGGTTTCCGGATCCAGTGGGTTGCCGGGCTGCCAGTTTTTCGCCTGCTCTTTCAGCAGCGCGATGAACTCATCGGCAATACTCTCTTCCAGCAGCAGACGCGTACCGGCGATACAGACCTGACCCTGGTTATAGAAGATACCTGCCGCAGCATTCGCGGCGGCTTTCGGTAGATCCGGACAGTCGGCAAACACGATGTTGGCGCTTTTACCTCCGGCCTCCAGCCAGACGCGTTTCATATTGCTGTCGCCAGCGTCTTTGAGCAGTTGCTTGCCGGTACGGGTCGAGCCGGTAAAGGTGATCACATCGACATCCGGATGCAGCGACAACGCCTGGCCCGCTTCGTGACCATATCCGCTAACAACGCTGAGAACGCCATCGGGCAAACCCGCTTTTTTAGCCAGCGCAGCAAGGCGAATGGCGGTCAGCGGTGATTTTTCGGAAGGTTTGAGGATCACGCTATTGCCCGCAGCCAGTGCCGGGCCAAGTTTCCAGCAGGCCAGCAGCAGGGGAAAATTCCACGGGACGATAGCCGCAATCACGCCCACCGGTTCGCGCACAATCAGCGCCAGATCGTTCACCGAGGTGGTGGCAACTTCGCCATAGACTTTATCTATCGCCTCGGCGTACCAACGGATGGCACGTGCGGCGCCTGGAATATCATCACGCAGGCTATGGCGAATCGGTTTACCGGTATCGAGCGTTTCCAGTAGCGCCAGTTCCTCGTGATGCTGCTCCATTAAATCGGCGAGTTTGTGCAGTACCGCTTTGCGCTCCGTGGGTGAGGCTTGCGACCAGTCCCCGCGTTCAAATACGGTACGGGCTGCGGTGACCGCGCGGTCCACATCCGCTTTTTTACCGCGGGAGACTTTAGCCAGTGGACGTTGTCCTGCCGGATCCAGCGTAATAAAGGTTTCGTTATCAGCGGCGGTACAATATTCGCCGTTAATAAATAAACGGGTTTCCGGCGAATAATGGCTGGCTTTCTCACGCCAATATTTAAGATTCTGAAAGTTCATAGCTACTCCTTTTATATCAATAAGATAAAGTTCGTTGCTGTTCTTTTTCAGGCAAAATCAGGCTGCACGATGCCCCAGGGATGTACCCTGTTAATGCGCGTTACTTAAGAAGGCCTGAGAAACTCAGGCCGCTACTTATTAGAAAGTGGTGGGAGTGTGGGCACTGATGATGCGGCAGATCCCTGCCGAGGTGTTGCTGAAACTATGAGGTATGCCGGTGTTTATGGCATAACTTTGTCCTGCAACCAGAGGATACGTTTGACCATTGACGGTCAGTATCACTTCACCTTCCAGTATTGTGCCAATCTCTTCACCCTGGTGTTTAATTCTCTCCCCGGTTGTCGTGCCTGGCTGATAGGTTTCAAACATCATTGCCAGCGTACGATTCGGATTTCCGTTGTGTACCAGCTTCATGGATACTCCCTGACTCCCGATCTCAATCAAATCTTCCTGATTGATAACCACCTGCGGTTCGTCAGGCTTTTCCGGTTCCGCGAAGAACTCGGAGAGCGACAGCCCATATACTTTCAATAGCTTTTGCAGCGTACTGATGGCAGGACTGACTTTATCCTGCTCTATGGTGCTGATGGCGCTATGCGTTAACCCAGACAGTTCGGCGGCACGACGCTGCGAAAGACCCAATTGCTGGCGGATCTCTGACAAACGTTTACCCGGCGCCAGGCCGTCATCGCTCATAATTGCATTTCCTTAACAGTAGTGGTCAGAGTCGCTGTTTTTCAGCGAGGTGGTTCTGACAAGCGGTGATAAAACCTTCAAGTAACAAACGCGACAGGGCGTATTCGCTACTGTTCCATTCCGGGTGCCACTGCACGCCGAGCGCGAAAGGATGGTCATGGACGCTGGCAGCTTCCACTAATCCATCCTGCGAGCGTGCTTCCACGCGCATCTGCGGGCCAAGAGTTTTTGCGCCCTGACCATGCAGGGAGTTAACCCAAAACGTGCTGCAACCTGGTATTAACTGAGATAGCAATCCTCCCTGTTGAACCTGGACTTCATGAGATGGTGCATATTGCTGCTCCACCGGGAGTTCTGCATCTTCACGATGTTCCAGGAACTGTGAGTGATCGCACAGGCGACGATACAGAGTCCCGCCAGTGGCGACAACTAATTCCTGTAAGCCCCGGCAGATGGCGAAAATGGGAATGCGCCTTTCGAGCCCGGCGGTAATTAGCGCCATGCTCAGAAGATCACGCCCGGGATCGGCGTCAGACTCATCGCCATTTTCACCATAGAGGTGCGGCTGCACATTGCTTGGGCTTCCTGGCAGGAAGATACCATCCAGTTTCGGTAACAGTGCGTTTAGCAATTCGGGTTCCGCGAGCGCATGGGGAAGCGCTATCGGTAATCCACCGGCATTTAATACCGCATTCAGGTACTTTTCTTGCAGAGTCTGGGTCTGGTGACCCTTAAGCCTGTTCCTGCACATCACGACACCAATAACTGGCTTGTCAAATATATTGCCCATGATCGACCTCACGTTTTGGAATAAATTATTGCCAAACGGTTCCTTGTTGCGCCATTCCGTTCATTATTTTCTCAATCTAGCAGCGGAATAACCTTCTAGCAAACTTAATTTAACATTTGACAAACAATTTGTTTGCATCCAGAGTCGAAGAGTGGACATTATATTTAACAGTCAAATCACAGAACAGCTTACCAGGCCAACGGCGGTGAATCATGGAAACCAATATCGTAGAAGTTGAGAATTTTGTTCAGCATTCTGAAGAGAGACGAAGTAGCGCGTTTGCGCGTGAAGTTAAACAGTATCTGGAACGGTATCCCAATACGCAGTATGTGGATGTGCTGTTAACCGACCTTAATGGCTGTTTTCGCGGTAAGCGCCTTCCGGTTGCAGGATTACATAAGTTAGAGAAAGGCTGCTATTTCCCGGCATCCGTTTTCGCGATGGATATTCTTGGCAATGTGGTCGAAGAGGCGGGATTAGGCCAGGAGCTTGGCGAACCGGATCGGACCTGTGTTCCGGTGGCCGGCACGTTAACCCCTTCGGCCGCCGATCCGGAGTTTATTGCGCAGATGATGCTGACGATGCTGGATGAAGATGGCGCTCCCTTTGACGTTGAGCCGCGGAACGTACTTAACCGACTCTGGCAGAAACTACGCCAGCGCGGTCTGTTCCCCGTCGTAGCGGTAGAGCTGGAGTTCTATTTACTCGATCGTAAGCGCGATCCCGAAGGTTATCTGCAGCCGCCGTGCGCGCCGGGAACGGACGATCGTAATACCCAAAGTCAGGTTTACTCTGTTGATAACCTGAACCACTTTGCAGATGTGCTCAACGATATCGATGAACTGGCCCGTTTGCAGCTGATCCCGGCAGACGGCGCGGTAGCTGAAGCCTCCCCGGGGCAGTTTGAAATCAATCTCTACCATACCGATAACGTACTCGACGCCTGCGACGACGCGCTGGCGCTGAAACGCCTGGTACGGCTGGTGGCAGAAAAACACAAGATGCATGCCACGTTTATGGCAAAGCCTTATGAGGAGCATGCCGGTAGCGGGATGCATATCCACATCAGCATTATGAATAACAAAGGCGAGAACGTGCTGGCAGATGCGAATGGCGATGATTCCGCATTACTTAAGCGTGCGCTTGCCGGGATGATTGATCTGATGCCCGCGTCAATGGCGCTGCTGGCGCCGAACGTGAACTCTTATCGCCGTTTCCAGCCGGGGATGTATGTTCCGACCCAGGCTTCCTGGGGGCACAACAACCGTACGGTGGCGCTGCGTATTCCCTGCGGCGATCGTGATAACCATCGGGTTGAATATCGCGTGGCGGGGGCGGATGCTAACCCGTACCTGGTGATGTCGACCATTCTGGCGGGGATCCTCCACGGTCTGGATAACGAACTGCCGTTGCAGGATGAGGTGGAAGGCAACGGACTGGAGCAGGAAGGGCTACCTTTTCCTATCCGCCAGAGCGATGCGCTGTGGGAGTTCATGCAAAACGACAGTCTGCGTGAATTGCTCGGGGAGCGGTTTAGCCATGTGTATCACGCCTGTAAAAACGATGAGCTTATCCAGTTTGAACGTCTGATTACCGACACTGAAATTGAGTGGATGCTGAAAAACGCCTGACCGTTGTACAGGTCATTGAAAAAGAAGTCGCATCATGCGGGCTGAGCGGAGCCAGCCCGTAAAAATTGCAGGATCACCTGCCATTTCCCGGATGTCGCGTAATGGAGCGCGGGCGACAACGGGTCTTCAGATAACCGACAGAGTTTGTGACGAGGAAATGTGATGATGCCAATGTTTAAAAACCCGCCCCGCGTGAGCATCCATGGCTCCCGCAGTAAGTACGGACCGCTCCTGTGCCGTGCAACATTGATGCCTTTCTTATGGCTCTCCTCCCCGACACGACCCAGGTCTGCTGTACCCACGTTTCGAACGCAGATCAGGGCTCGTCGCGGGGAGGAAAGCTATGTCGACTAATCCTTCTGCGGATCATGCTGCCCAGCCGGGCAAAGCACAGCTGCGAAAATCCCTGAAGCTGTGGCAGGTGGTGGTGATGGGGCTGGCCTATCTCACGCCGATGACGGTGTTTGACACCTTTGGCATTGTTTCGGGTATCAGCAATGGCCATGTTCCGGCCTCTTATCTGCTGGCCCTGGCGGGAGTTCTGTTTACCGCCATCAGTTATGGAAAGCTGGTGCGCCAGTTTCCACAAGCCGGTTCGGCCTATACCTACGCGCAAAAAGCGATTAATCCGCATGTGGGGTTTATGGTCGGCTGGTCGTCACTGCTTGACTATCTTTTCCTGCCGATGATTAACGTCCTACTGGCGAAAATTTACCTTTCCGCGCTGTTCCCGGGGGTTGCGCCATGGATTTGGGTAGTGATGTTCGTGGCGATCCTCACCGCGGCCAATTTGAAAAGCGTTAACCTGGTGGCGAACTTTAATGCGCTGTTTGTTCTGGTACAGGTGGCGATAATCGTGGTGTTCATTTTCCTCGTGGTACAGGGGCTGCACAAAGGCGAGGGGGTAGGGACCGTCTGGTCGCTGCAACCGTTTATCAGCCAGAATGCGCATTTGATTCCGATTATCACCGGGGCGACCATTGTCTGTTTCTCGTTTCTCGGCTTTGATGCGGTAACGACGCTCTCTGAAGAGACGCCGGATGCCGCACGTACCATCCCAAAAGCTATTTTCCTCACCGCGCTGTACGGCGGACTGATCTTCATTGCCGCTTCGTTCTTTATGCAGTTGTTCTTTCCAGACATTAGCCGATTTAAAGACCCGGATGCGGCGCTGCCGGAGATTGCGTTGTACGTCGGCGGTAAACTGTTCCAGTCAATTTTCCTGTGTACCACCTTTGTGAATACGCTGGCGTCAGGTCTGGCGTCGCATGCCAGTGTTTCGCGTCTGCTGTACGTGATGGGCCGCGATAATGTCTTCCCGGAGAAGTACTTTGGCTATGTTCATCCGAAATGGCGTACACCCGCGCTGAACGTCATTATGGTCGGGATTGTGGCGCTGTCGGCCCTGTTTTTTGATTTGGTGACCGCTACGGCGTTGATTAATTTTGGCGCGCTGGTGGCCTTTACGTTCGTTAATCTCTCCGTGTTTAACCACTTCTGGCGTCGTGAAGGACGCAAGCATACCTGGCAAGAGAAGCTGCATTATCTGGTATTGCCGATGGTCGGTGCCGCCACCGTTGCCGTACTGTGGGTGAATCTGGAGGTGACATCGTTGACGCTGGGACTGGTATGGGCCGGGTTAGGGTTGGTGTATCTCGCCTGGCTGACCGGACGTTTTCGCAAACCGCCGCCGCAGTTTGATGCCGCGAAATCTGAGCGGGCCTGGGAGTGATGGGGAATAAATCAGACGACGAACCACATTGCTATTTCGGGTATTAACAACAGGGCGTGCCGTCAAGGGCGCCCTCGGCCGTAAAAAGAGATCCGGTATCGTTATTTCGTCGTAGAGAGATATAGCAGCAGGTTGGATAAACTTTTAATACCATCCTTTTTTCTCTTCGAGGTTCACATGCCAAATCATATTGATTTAGCACAAGTCAAAGCGATGAAAGTGGTTAATTATGCCACGTTGCGTGAAACGTTAAAATCAGGTGACCTTTTTTTCGCCTCCGGAGACTACCTGGTATCAAAAGCAATTGAAAAGATGACTGATTCACCATGGAGCCATGTGGGGATTGTTTTTGTTTTACCGCAAATAGATCGTGTGTTGCTCCTGGAAAGCGTGGAAGATATGGGGGTACGACTTGCTCCATTATCAAAATATCTATCTGATTATGATGATATTGGGAAACCTTACAAAGGCCGGGTTGTTCTCGCCAGGTATGATGCGTTGTCTAAGTCTGCCGTTGAGCAAGTAGCCGCTTTTGGTCTTAATGAACTAACCCGTCCATATGATAAAGAAGAAATAGCACGCATCCTTGCGAGGATAGCACTTGGGAAGGGAAAATCGAAAAAGGACAGGGAATACATCTGCTCCGAACTCGTCTACGCTTGCTTCAACAATGCCGGAATTAGCATTGCATATAATCCAAAAGGATTTATTAGCCCTGAGGATGTATGGCAGGATTCTCATATTTCTTTGATAAACAGAATATTGTAAAGGCCGCCATTATTCAGAATAGTATCTAATACTGGTGCAATCACGGCATCATTATAGAGATTAAAATGGGTTCAGCCGGCGGTGAATCATCACATGCCTGTATCTGATGGAGGGACAAGGATAACTACTTTCTGACGTCGGGTGACGGCGTGTTCTGTTGTATTTATTAATGCCGTGAAATGCGTGGGCTATAGTAAAGATGGCCGTTATTTCTCATCATTAATAATCGAGAGCGGGGGATGTGAATGAAGAAGATACTGATGCTGGTCGGAGATTATGTCGAAGATTATGAAACGATGGTGCCTTTTCAGGCACTGCAAATGCTGGGCCATCGTGTTGATGCTGTCTGTCCGGATAAAAGCCAGGGTGACTACGTTCAAACCGCTATTCATGATTTTGATGGGGCGCAGACCTACAGTGAAAAGCCCGGGCATCGTTTTACGTTGAATGCGAATTTTGCCGAGGCGCGGGCCGCAGATTACGACGCGCTGCTGATCCCTGGCGGACGTGCTCCGGAATATCTCCGATTGAATCCGGATGTCATCAAGCTGGTGCAAGATTTCAACGCAGCCGGTAAACCTATCGCCGCGGTTTGTCATGGGCCTCAGCTGTTAGCGGCGGCGGGGGTGTTAGAAAATCGGACCTGTAGCGCCTATCCGGCCTGTGCGCCAGAGGTTCGTCTGAGCGGTGGACATTACGCAGACATCGGTATTGACCAGGCCCACGTTGATGGCAATCTGATTACCGCGCCGGCATGGCCCGCGCATCCGCAATGGCTGGCTAAATTTGTTGAAGTATTAATGAAGTAAGCCATGAGAAAGTCGGTACAACCTGCCTGGCTATACCGACTTTACCTATTACCTCTGCATAAGTGCGAACACGCCCCAGCCAATGTATTCACGGGTGAATGCAACGTGGCGTGCTGGTGAACCTCTCAGTTGTTCTCTGACTTCCGGGGCAAAGTCATCGTTCGGATTTGCCTCCAGCCACCGGCGCATCGTTAACCATTTTGCCGCCTCGTATCTGTCCCAACCCTCCTGGTCAGCCAGTACCATTTCAACCACGTCATAACCGAGCTGGTCGAAAGACGAAACGAGTTCCGGCAGAGAGAGGAAATCAGTCACTGACGTCGCGCCGCAAGTCTGGGCAATCTCCTCCGTTGCGGGCATCTGACGCCAGTATGGTTCGCCGATGAGTATGATCCCGCCGGGTTTGAGACTTTGTTCCAGCTGTCTGACCGTTCCGGCAACGCCGCCTGCAATCCAGGTTGCGCCAACGCAGGCGGCAATATCGAATTTTTCTTCAGCGATATAACCTGTTGCATCGGCATGAATAAAACGCACGCGCTCAGTGACGCCCAATTCTTTGGCTCGTAGAGTGGCTTGCTCACTGAACAGCATGCTCATATCGAGACCTACGCCGGAAATATTATGATCGCGTGCCCAGGTGCACAACATCTCACCCGATCCGCTGCCAAGGTCCAGGATGCGGGTGCCTGAGGCCATTCGCAAAGCCTGACCTAACGTGGCGTATTTCTGCGCGGTGAACGGATTATGAATGCGATGTGCGCTTTCGCTGATTGTAAAAATCTTCGGGATATCCATTTCTCTCTCCTTAGCGATTATCCAGTTGGGCGCGAACGTTGTTCAGCCCGGTAGTATTGATACGGTAGGGCTGACCATTGACGGATTTGATCAGCTTTTTGGTTCTGAGCTTTTTGAATACGTCGAGTGTGCAGTCGCAGAGAAGCAATCCTTCGCGGCTATAGCATTCGACGGAAGTGACGCGGCCTGAGGCATCGCGGACGTGAGCAATACGACCACCTTTGGCGAGAACGTGTAAGGTACGTTGTTCCTGACGGGATAAATTCATACTGGAAAACCTGTTTAATCATCATGTGCAAAACGTGCAAACACACAGCGGTGTCCGCATTCGATTTCGGCGCATTGATAACCAGTCCGGCCTGAAAAGGTCGGGAAGCTGATTATCAGATGATTACATTCTCCAGCATCAAAGCCTCGGGTTGAGTTAGAAGGTATTTACCTGCTGAATCATACCAGCAAGGAACAGCAGGGGGAATCTCCCTGTGGAAGAAGTGTGATCAGTAACGAAAAAGTGTATTTTGCTTATTTAACGACTTTTTAATTCTTGTTATGTGAAAATGCGTTGATGTATCAATATAATTTAATATTTGAACATCGTAAATATCGTCATCGTTAGCCACGCAGCGTTGCTGTTTAATTATTATGACATCATTGATTAATGCGATTAAAGTTTTCTGTTGCTTGCTTTTTTGCTTTGATAAATACTTCTTGATTATAAAAGTGGTTTTAAATTAAATTTTTAATTTCATTGTTTTAAGAATTTTCTTAATGTTGCTAAGTGTGTATACTCGATCCTGCAAGAAGCTCTTCTGTTATCATTAAAACTATAAATATGTCCTTAACACCCGTATTACCTCTGCCCTGAATCTCTTCTCAGGGGAGAGGTTTTTTTTGTATGTGGATAAATTTGTTAAGCACTTTGAATAAAATATTAATATTGTTGTTGGAGCCTTTTTAATAATGTCTTGTGAGATCTTTGTTCAACGGGTTTTGTAATATTGAAATAGTACCACTATGAACATATTCCATTGTGAATAGTATTAATCCACCTTAATTTATAGGGGTACTATATGATTTCTCTTATAACTAACTGTTTTTCATGGTAATGAGAAAAGCGTGATTTTGAAGTAATTGTGATTTTGTTCACGGATTTTAGTGCGTTAACTGGCTATTTGTAGAGAAGTGCAAACGGTTGCATGTAGCTGTAACAGTATTCGTTCATTAAAAAAATATAGCGATGGTACGTCTTATACCGGTGCAGAATACAGGAATCTAAATGATTTCTATTATCTCTTAGGTATACGGATAATATTTATGACTTCTGTTAGCTCAACACCATGGGAAATAGCAGTAAAAACAGACAGGGAATATGATTTCATCAATCAGAAAGGAGTTTTTAATCACAGGTACAACCACTGGCCTTTTTATCTTCCTTTATATAAATCGTTGTCGTAGTGCCCATAAAATCAGCGTTCTGGGATGAACGCTGATTTTATTCGGTTTTCAGATTCATCAACCCGCGCTGCATGCTGGTCTTCTCTCGCAGTACCTCTTAAATGATACATTAAGGATCACCTGGAATGGATATTGTTGAACGCTTTATAAACTACACGAAAATCAATACCACGACATCAAGGGAAAACGGCGCTAATGGGATAATGCCTTCTTCCCCAGGTCAAATGGAACTGGCAAAACTGCTTGCAGCAGAACTTGAAGCATTAGGAATGGAAAACATTGAGGTCAGGGATACCGCTATTGTGACGGCAACCTTACCTGGCAATACCGATGACGCGATCCCGGTGGTCTCCTTTTTTGGTCATCTGGATACCAGTGCGGAACAGACCGCAGACACCAAAGCACAGCGTCTGCATTATCGCGGGGGGGATTTATGCCTGAATAAAGAGCTGAATATTTACCTGCGCGAAAGTGAATTTCCAGAACTGAAAAATTATATCGGTGATGACCTGTTGGTAACGGATGGAACCAGTCTGTTAGGAGCAGACGATAAAGCCGCCATCGCCGCAATTATGAATGCCCTGGAGTATCTGATTACGCATCCGGAGATTAAACATGGGCCGGTGAAAGTCGGTTTTGTCCCGGACGAGGAACAGGGCCTGCGTGGCGCAAAAGCGTTTGATGTTGCGGCATTTGGTGCTGATTTTGGCTATACCCTGGACTGCTGCGGTATCGGTGAGTTTGTTTACGAAAACTGGAATGCAGGTGATGCGGAAATCATCTTTACCGGGCAGTCCGCACACCCGATGTCGGCCAAAGGTAAGCTCAAGAACTCACTGCTGATGGCGCATAAGTTTATTGCGATGCTACCAGGGGGAGAAGCGCCTGAGTATACGGAAGGGCGCGAAGGTTATTACTGGGTAAAACAGCTACAGGGTAACAGCGCCCGTACGGTCCTTAAGCTGGATATCCGCGACTTCAGTGAAGAAGGTTATAAGGCGCGAATGGCGTTTATCCGTCAGCTTGCCGTAAGCACCTGTGCGCTGTGGGGAGAAAACAGCGTGGTCTGTCATTTAGCCGATCGCTATCAGAATGTGTTTAATAGCCTGCAGGGTGATGCGCGCTATCCGATTGATATTGCATTACGCGCTTATCAGAAATGTGGCATTACCCCAGCCCCTGTCGCTATGCGTGGCGGGTATGATGGCGCGGTTCTGTCGCAAAAAGGATTGCCGTGCCCAAATATTTTTACCGGTGCTCATAACTTCCATTCAATTTATGAGTATCTGCCGGTGCGTTCCTTACGGGCTGCCAGCGATGTCGTGGTGGCGGTCATTGAGGAAACGTATACTGAGTTCTCGCAGCGGAGAGCTCAGCCATGATTCAGGTGTTAATCGCGCTTCTGGTTATCGTGATGGTGGCGCGTCTGATTCTGAAAGGTTATCGCGCTGAACCTGTGCTATTTATTGCGGGCTTAGTTCTGATGATTTGCACCGCGTTAACCGGATGGGGGACGGTATTACCGAAGGGCGTTGCCAGTACGGGGATTTCCTTCCTTGATCCTTTCGAGGTGATGCGCGATCTCTTCAGCACCCGTGCCGCCGATCTCGGCCTGATGATCATGGCGTTAATGGGATTTGCGCATTACATGGACCACATCGGGGCAAATGAAGCGGTCGTGCGCGTCGTCACGAAACCCTTACGGACGCTGCGTTCACCCTATGTGCTGCTCTTTTTCTCCTACCTGCTCGCCAGCCTCCTGCAGTTGGCCATTCCTTCAGCAACCGGGCTTGCCGTATTGCTGATGGGGACGATGTTCCCCATTATGCTGGGATTAGGGCTTTCTGCGGCTTCGGCTGCCGGGGTTATTGCCACTTCGCTTGGCGTGGCTTACACCCCGACGGCAATCGATGCTATCCGGGGCTCTAAAGCGGTCAATATGGATGTGGTGGAATATGTTGTCTACCACCAGGGACCCGCCGCGCTGGCAACGGTTCTGGTCGTCGGCGTTTGCCATTTTTTTTGGCAGCGACATTGTGACCGTAAAGCGGGGACGTTACCACGGGAAATCGGTAGCGCTGAGGTGACTGACTCAGGAAAAGCCCCGGCATTTTACGCGCTGCTTCCGATGCTACCAATACTGATGGCAGTAGGATCATCCGAGATGTTCGTCAGCGGTATTAACCTGAATATTATCACCATTGTCCTCATTTCAATGGCAATCTGTATGCTGATCGAGTGGCTGCGGGTGCGTGATTTAAAGTCGGTATGCGAAGGATTCAGCCATTTCCTTAAGGGAATGGGCACTGCGTTTACTGGCGTGGTTGGACTGTTGGTGGCGGCGGGGGTTTTTGCTCATGGCATTAAGGTTATCGGTGCTATCGACCAACTTATACTGATGGCTGAACACGTGGGGTTACCACCGTTTGCCATGGCGGTGGTATTTGCGTTGGTGACGCTGGCCGCGGCTATCATTATGGGCTCGGGAAATGCGCCATTCCTCGCCTTTGTTGAGCTCATCCCGCAAATCGCCGCCAGCATGGGGGCTAATGCTGTTGCCATGATCCTGCCGATGCAGCAGGCATCGCATATGGGACGGGCAATTTCACCGGTATCCGGCGTGGTGATTGCCGTTTCCAGCGGAGCCAATATAACCCCATTCGATGTGGTGAAGCGGACCGCCGTGCCGTTGATCGTAGGTTTTGTTACTCATACTCTGATCATCGGTATTTTCTATTAACAATTGCAGGCACAGGCAAACCTCCGATTCATTGAATCTGGAGGTTTTCTGGTTTGATATGTTGTTGCATTGATTGCTGGTGATTATTATTAGCTTTCAGCTTTATTGAGCTATTCTTATTATTTGTGGTCAACCTTTCAACTATTAATGATTAATAAAGATAATGTGTTTCAGAGTTCTTTTTTTACATTGAAATATATTAATCTGGATCATATTTTGAGGTTTTTCGTTGTAGTAGTTTTTTAAATGGAATGATGCAAGGTCGACATGAAATAATGATTTATTTGGGCAGGTTTCAGTGGTAAAAGATTCAGGGGAAGTTAGTACGTTACGACACCATTATCAGGATGACCTGGAAGCGTTTACCTGGAGTGCATTAGTTGCAATCGGTATCGCAACACAGGATCGTAAGATTAACTCTAAAATGTCAGAACATCTTTTTATTATGCATTGGCTGGCCATCGCTAAAAAAAGAAAACTCTTTTCAAGGAGTATCGTCAATGAGCTTCAGTGGTTAATTGATGAAGGAAAGAAAAAAAGCCTCAATGCACAGCTTAAATTTAAAATAGAATACCTGTACTCGACTTCGAGTGGTGATGTAACAATGCAAAACGACTATTTTAAGTTTACTCATACGATCGAGGTATTGAGAAATAATGGCTGGGAAAGCTTTTTGCTTACGCCGGAGAAATGGCGAGATCTGCATGAAAAAATTAAGGTAAGAGACGGTAATTTTATTTTTATGGATGACACCAGACTCCAGGAGTGCTTTGGCATTCAGGGAGAGATTGTTAACCCCTTCTGTATCCGGGTGTATGGTGATGTTGAGTTTGCAAAGTTAACTTTCATCAAACATAACCTCGCAGTTGAATTTGTAAAGCACATATCGAATGAGTTTTACCACTTCCATTTTCTTCAGGTAAGTAATGCTTAACTGACGAACTGAGCAGAGTGCTGATAATTCGAACAATGTATTGATCTACATATCAATGTATCGGATATAAACCACGCGCCAAGGATAGCGAATGTTTACGCGAAAGTTAGCGATCGGCAGCGAATGGATTAGGTTGTCTGATATTTCAGACAACGTATCCATTTCTTTTCGGGGCGTTCTCGAGATAGCGGAAAGCACAGGTACGCCAGATGGCAGTACGCCTTTATTACGCTTAGAAAATGAAATGGCGCCAATCACCGTTGATTCGTTGTCCTGGGTGCGGGTTCCGGGCGATAGACAGGCAGAGGTTACCGTCTATATTCGCTGCCTGGTTTAAGTCAGATAACGCCAACTCAGCTATTCTCAATGGCTTGTTGGCGTTCAATTTGCGTATCATTTTATTATCCATAAATAATATTAATGTGGGTTTGTTCTGGTTTTATTTATCCCTGCTTGAGATATATGCGGCCGGCCGCAGAGTGTGGGTTCGTGCAACTAATTTATGACGAGAAAGCCAGCAAAAATACGTTCTGATAATTAACTATTTTACAGGTTAAGGTATTTCTTTGCGGGTCGATAACAATTAGGTCGTGGATGAACTTTATTGTTATGGAGATGTTCAAATGTTAAAGGATATGAGGATTAAAACCAGTCTGTTATTATTGCTGTTGTTATTCACTTTTATGCAGTTTTTTTCTAATGGATTTGAGCTCATCGATCTCAAAGAGAACCAAAAAAGTACACTTTTACTGCATAATGTCATTAAGGAACAGGATGCATTGCATCAGGTTGCTGAGGCTGTTTATAAAATAAGAGGGGGACTTGATAACATTCAGTTGAATAATATGTCTGATACTCAACAAACATTGAGCCAGGCGCAAGAGGAGATTGGTAAAGCCAGAAAACAGTTCAATAATTTCTGGGACATACCGGGTTTAACCGCTGATGATCCGCAGATCGGTAAAGCTATCAGGGCTGCCTTTGAGCAACAAATGAATGCGGCACAAAAACATGTTGATAAATTAAATGAGATGATTTCTACCGGCAGTATTGTGGATACACAAGTAACTATCGAGCCTGAACTGCTTGCTATTCGCAAAAACTTTGATAGCCAGGTGGAGAATTATTACAAATCAACACTGTTGGTCGGTGAAAAGATCGTAGAACAGACCCACGTTCAGTTTAATAAGTCAGTACTGAAGGTATCTGTGATCCTGATGGTAACAGTACTTATCTTTTTTATCTGCAATATCTGGATGAACCGGACAATCATTCGGCCATTAAATATCGTGTCTGAGCATTTTTCACGGATTGGCAAAGGCGATCTGAGTCATCCGGTTAAGGTATCGGGTAATAATGAGATAGGTCTGTTGTGTTTGAATTTACAAAATATGCAGAACGGTCTGCGTGAGACGGTCAGCACCATTCGCGATGGCGTCGAATCGATTAATACGGGTATGCAGGAAATTGCTTCCGGTAATTCAGACTTATCGACCAGAACGGAGCAGCAGGCGGCGGCAGTAGTGGAAACAGCTGCCAGCATGGAACAGATTTCGGTAACGACAAGAAATAACTCCGATAAGTCCCACCAGGCATCTGCCATGACCAGTGAAAGCACAGAAATGGCCCTGCGCGGCGAGCGTTTGATGAGTGAGATGGTCGAGAAAATTCACCTGATCAGCATCAATGCGCAAAGCGTAAACGAAATATCACATGTTATTGATAGTATTGCGTTCCAGACCAATATCCTGGCGTTAAACGCCGCGGTTGAAGCAGCACGCGCAGGTGAATCCGGGCGTGGGTTTGCCGTTGTAGCCAGTGAAGTCAGAACCCTTGCCCAGCGTAGCGCCGCCTCGGCGAAAGAGATCAGTGAACTGGTAGCCAAAGCGGCAATCAGCGTCAAAGAAGGCGTTGAGATAGCTGAAAATAGTGGGGTCATGATGGCGGATCTCGCCAAAGCGATACGCAACATCAACGTATTAATGGAAGATATCTCCGGCGCATCAGGAGAACAAAGCCGCGGTATTGAACAGATCCGGGTCGCGGTAACGCAGATGGAGCAAGTGACTCAACAGAACGCATCGTTGGTTGAGGAGATTGCCGCCACGACAGGCAGTGTGGAAGAGCAGTCGGCCATGCTGTCCGAGGCGGTGGCTGTATTTCAGGTGGAAGAAAAATCGTAGCATAGTGTTCAGGGCGTTAACCCGGCGCTGCTCATCTCATCAGTGGGTTATTCCGCCTGATGAGATGGCGGGTTGGCGAGAGACTGCGTTATTATTTAATTGATAATAGTTCTCATTATTATTGTCGTGTTGTTCAGGGAATGGTAATGTTGCTTCAGTGATAAATCGTTAATCCCATTTCCTGTGCAGAAGACAGCATGAAGAACACCACCGCCCTGAATGCCTCCAGACGCGTTGCTCGCACCTTCTCCGTCAGCGAGTTTATGGATTTTGGTGAACGCTACGGGATTGATTACCGTTTTCCCCTGTTGGCGCAAAAGCCGGATTTACCGTCCTGCAGCCCCGTTCTGCAAGGTGAGGTGGAGGAGATGACGCTCCCCTGCGGAATGTGCGTGACGCACTCCGACGTACAGGTATTGCAACCTTACGAAACCACCTCCCGCCACAGCAGCCCTCTCTATATGCTGGTAGTCATGGAAGGTTGCGTGATCCTGACGCTCAACGGGCAGGAGCATATGGTGCGTTCCGGGATGGCGTTTAGCTCACGCCTGAGCGAGCACCAGACGATGCGTGCCCGCCATCATGCCGACTGCAAACTGCGAACCTTATCGCTTGGTCTGTATCCCGACGGCGCGTGGCGCACGGGGTTGCTTGAATCATTGATGCGTGAGTGGGAAAGATGCCAGACACCGACGCTTATATGGCAGGTACCGGGGTTTTTACTCAGCGGACTGCAGTACGCGCAGCAGAGCACGATTAGCCATGTTTCTCGCCAGTTGATGCTGGAAGGGCTGATATTACAACTGTTCGGCCATGGCCTTAGCGTGTGTCAGGTTGAGAGCGGCAAACGCCTTGCGGCCAGCGGTGAGCAACAACGGCTGGAGGTCGTTCGCCGTCTGCTGGAGCAGAGTCCCGAAAATGACTACACCCTTAATGAACTGGCCCAACGCGCGGCGATGAGTCCCAGCAGCCTGCGGAGTAAGTTTCGCGCAGCCTATGGCTGTTCGGTATTCGACTACCTGCGCGATTGCCGTCTGGAACGTGCGCGCGGCTATCTACTGGAAGGATACAGCGTACAACAGGCGGCCTGGATGTCGGGTTATCAGCACGCCACCAACTTTTCTACCGCTTTTCGTCGCCGTTACGGCTTTTCGCCGGGCGATTTGCTCAAACCTTGCTAATCCATATTTGCGTTTTACGCACGTGATTTCCTGACAATTTGGCACTGCGCATAGGCAACCTGGCATCCGGCATAGCTATCTCCGTCAGCAAAAAGGTAATAATTCTCACTTACAATTAGACATGCCTTTGGAGATATTCATGTTCGCGAAGACTCGCTTGGCGCTGCTGGTGGGATGGGTTACCGGCAGCGTGGCTTTTCCTCTGCTGGCGCAGGAAACAACAAAAAACGATACGGTGGTTGTCACCTCACAGATGCAGAGCGGGGCCACGAAGCTTGCCACGCCGGATATTGAAACGCCGCAGTCGGTATCGATCGTTACCCGTGAACAATTTGAAGAGCAGGGCGCAACCAGCGTGCGCCAGGCCGTCAGCTATACGCCGGGGGTGTACAGCAATCAGATTGGCGCTTCCAATCGCTTTGACTACATCGTGCTGCGCGGCTTTTCTGACGGCAGCCTGGACAACGTCTATCTCGATGGTCTGAAGATGATGGGCGACACCAACTCTCACAGCTCGCTGGTGGTCGATCCGTGGTTCCTCGAAGATATCGAAGTGGTGCGCGGCCCGGCTTCCGTACTGTATGGCCGCTCCTCTCCGGGCGGTATTGTGGCGCTGACCTCACGTAAGCCATCGTTTGATGCGGGTGGAGAAGTAAAGCTGTTTGCCGGCAACAATAACCAACGCGGCGCGGCGTTTGACGTCACCGGGGCGCTGGATGATAACGATCGCGTGGCGGCGCGACTGAGCGGAATGACGCGTTACGCGGACTCGCAGTTTGGTCCATTGAAGGAAGAACGTTATGCGCTGATGCCCAGCCTGACCTGGCGCATCACCGACCAGACGCGTCTGGATCTGATGGCCTATCTGCACCGTGACCCGGAAGGCGGTAGCCATTCTGGTCTGCCGTATGACGGCACCGTGGTTCCGCATTACGGACAAAAGATCTCCAACACCTTTTACGAAGGCGAGGATGATTATGATAAATACGATCGCCGTGAAAACATGGTGGGCTACCACATTGAGCACCTGTTTGATAACGGCTGGTCGGTGCGGCAAAAGCTGCGCTACCTGCATACCGACGTGGAGCTGAACCAGGTCTATGCGGCGGGCTGGCTGAATGAAACCGAACTTAATCGCGGCTACTCCGGCTCCGATGAAAAAATGTCGGCGATTACGTTGGATAACCAGCTCGACGGCAGCTTTGATACCTGGCAGGTTAACCACCGTCTGCTGGTGGGGATCGACTATCAGGATCGCAGCAATAATACCACTGGCTACTACGGCGCGTTCCCGCCGATTAACGCCTTTAATCCGGTGTACGGCGCGAAGCCTGATTACATCGACATGTATGCGCGCGAAAAGCACAAGCTGCGTCAGACGGGGTACTATTTACAGGATCAGATGTCATGGGATCGCTGGCGTATTACGCTTGGCGGTCGCTACGATCAGGTCAGCGTCTCTAACATTGATAAGATCAACGATACCCGCAGCGATCTGGATAAAAACAACTTCAGTACCCGCGCCGCGCTGCTCTATTTATTCGATAACGGCTTTGCGCCGTACGTGAGTTATTCCACTGCCTTTACGCCAACCAGCTTTGCCGATGAGAACGGTAATCTGCTGGATCCGATGAAAGGCAAGCAGTGGGAAGCCGGGCTGAAATATGAGCCGGAAGGGCTCAACAGCCAGTTCAGCGCATCGGTATTCCGTATCAATCAGACGAATATCGCCACCAAAGAAGAGCCGACCGATCCGTACCGCTCGATTGGGGAAATTGAATCTGAAGGGGTGGAACTGGAGGCAATTAGCCAACTGACGGATAGCTTCCGTTTGCAGGCGGCGTATACCTATACCGACATTCGCTATAAGAAAAGCAGCCCGGAAGAGCAGGGTAAGCGCGCAGTGTATGCCCCGCGTAACCAGGCCAGTACCTGGCTGAGCTACGATGTGAAAAGCGGCCCGCTGGACGGCCTGACGTTGGGCTCAGGCGTACGTTATGTGAATGGTATTGCCAGCGATCGCCTGAATACTCACACTCTGCCGTCCTACACGCTGGTGGATATGGCAATTGGCTACGACTTAACGAATATCGGCATTAAAGGATTGAGCGCACAGTTGAACGTCAACAACCTGACCGACAAGCGCTACGTTGCGGCCTGTAACTCGCTCTCGTACTGCTACTTCGGCGCCGAGCGCAGCATTGTTGGTAGCGTTTCGTGGAAGTTCTGATGCTTTAGCCGGATGCGGCGCTGGCGCCTTATCCGGCCTCCGGCAGCGCGCAAATTGTATGCCTGATAAGCGCAGCGTATCAGGCATAGTGGATTGCGGCTATTTTGTAAAACCGTTTTGCATACAAATTTGCGCGCTGGTTCTCAGCGTAAAGGCGACCTTGTCTGGGTACTGACTGTAGTAGTTATGCTCTTCTTCCAGCCCTTTGGCCTGCGCCAGGCGTACCGTTTCCAGCGAGCAGGTACGGTAGACCAGGTCTTTATTCATATTGGTCTGCTTTTCGCGCTGTTTATCTGCAGACAGCGCCAGCCAGCTTTCGGACAGCGAGTAATCGTAGACCACCCGATTTCCTTTCGCCTGCACGTTCTCAATGGTAATGAATTCGTCGATTTTCAGCCTTGGCTGCCCACGCATTTTTTTCTTATCTTCTGCGGCGGCATATTGGGCCAGCGCATTAATATCCATGCTGGCTATTTTCTGCTTATAAATATCGACATAGGCGGCGGGTTGCTGATAATGCTGAGCGTAGGCGTTTCTTAATTCTCCGTCGCTCATCGTACAGCCCGCCAGAAATAAAGGTAATAGCAGTGCCAGTTTTATTTTAGTCATGATGTTATCCCGTTCATTATTGTGGTCCCAGTCGCCCATAACAGAATAGAGAAATGATTACGGGTGATAGTTAAGGTTGTATAAACGAGGACACGATGACACAAGTTCAATAGTCTTAAAATGATGTAACAGGCGGGAAACCCTGCCAGAATTGGCAGGGTTTTTGAACAGACTGATAAAGAATTAATGGCCGATCATGTTTGCTTTCGGGATCAGCTGGAAATACATGTGATCGGGTACCGGTGTATCCCAGACATTGGCATATACAGCGTAACCAATAGTGGCAAACAGAATTCCCAGCACCAGTATTGTCATGGCAACACCCGACAGCGCCGTCTGGCGCCATAATGGTTTACCACCGTTGCCTTGCGCACCTGGCGGTGTCTGCAGGGAAAAGCTCAGCGTTGAGGCTACCGGGCAGGATTCAACGCAGGTCATGCAGCCAGTGCATTCCACGGTTCGCACCTGAATCAGTCTGTCTACCGGGATATTCGACAGGCAGTTTTTCGCGCATTTCCCGCAGTCGATGCAACTGTCGGCATTGCGGCGGATTTTAAACGGTGAGAGCAGCGAGAAAAGCCCAAGCAACGCGCCGTAAGGGCACAGATAACGACACCAGGCGTTGCGAATAAACAGACTCAGAATGCTGATAACCACCACGGAGATAAGCGTGGCGGAGCCAATATGGCGAAAGAAATCGAGCATCTTGACATCGATAATGATGCCATAGGCTGAGGTCAGAAAATATTGGATCCCCTGGGCGGGCATCGACAGGGCGATATACAAGAAGAAGCTCAGCAGCAAATACTTCAGGCTGAGCAGCGGGATATCCAGCCAGCGCGACAACGTGAAGTTGCGACCGAATAATTTTTTGCCCAGATTGCCGAGCAGTTCGGAAAGCGTGCCCACCGGACATAACCACGAACAGAAGGCTTTTTTTAACAACAGGCTGATCAGGATAAACGCAACTAACAGCAGCATGGAGGCGGCATGGATGGGCGGAAGAAAACCGGTCTCCAGCGTATAGCGGATATTCATTAAGCCCGCAATCGGTAGCCATCCCTCAATACCGCCGGGCCTTGGTACATAGACGCTGGTACCGGCGGTTTCGAAATAGCGGACCCAATACCAGAACGTCACGCCAATATAAATATTGATAGCCAGCAGGAGAAATTGGGTGGCTTTTCGCCAACTGCTGGCATTGCGCCAGTCATTCCAGGGCAGTTTGCCTCCGGTCGTGCCTGGGCGGCGCTGCCAGCGCGTTCTCTTCTTCCCGTTCATGATTTTATACTGTCCCTCATATTTCCCCTTCTGCATTCAGAAGGCGTCATCACCGGGATATGCTAGCGCTATTCAGATTTGGTGTATTTGATTTGCATCTTATTACGCGGCTGTTATTTTTATCATGCGAAAATACCTGAATAATAATAACAGCCTGATATTTATCACAGGTCAGATAAATACCCTGAACGGGGTATTTATTTCTCTGCAGAGCAATGGTTATTCCTGATAAACCTCAACGCGGTCACGACCATTACTTTTTGCCTGATAAAGTGCGCGATCGGCTTTATCAACCAGTTGTTTGTAGTCGGGATGATAGTCATATTCGGCAATACCGATACTGACGGTAATAGAAAACGTTTCTGTCGCAGAGGCGGCCATGCGCATCCCGGCAATTTTCATACGCAGCGTTTCCAGAATAATACTGGCCTGCGATTCATCTGACTCGACGAGCAGAATCATAAATTCTTCACCACCGTAGCGGAACACGTAATCGCTGCTACGGATATGATCATAAATAACCGCCGCGACGCTTTTGAGCGTCAGATCACCGGTATTATGTCCGAAGTTATCGTTAATTTGCTTGAAGTAGTCGATATCCAGCATTGCCAGGCTAAAAGGCTTACGCGCATGTAACGCCAGCGAGATTTCGCGTCGCATGATGGTCGGAATAAAGCGGCGGTTAAGCAACTGGGTCAGCGAATCTTTACCATTTTCCTGCTTAACCAGCGCCTCAAACATTGAGGCGAGCAGGAAATGGATTTTTGCTGAGAGCTGGCGAACATCCTGTAATAAGCTCATCCGTTCGGGCTCTGTCGGTTGATGCTGAGGTGACAGGGTGGTCGTCAGACGAGTGTCGATCTCTGCAATCAGTGATTCCATTTCGTTGAGCAAATTGCTGTTGCCAAGAATATGTTTTCCCTTATGCGAGAACCACATACCAAAATCAGAGTTCGCCAGAAATACCATTTCACCGAAAGGCATTGCGGTGGCAATGTTATAGATAAACTGGTTTTCCCAGTCAGTAAACGAACGGATTTGCCGCTCACGCTCGACGTTAACGTCATCGTAAATAGTCTGCAGACGATACTGCTCCTGAGTATGCAGCGAGTTTTGATGGCTTGGGGAATAGGAGACTGTCATGGCCTCCAGTGCGGTATCCATTGCCAGACTGCTGAAACAGATAGCATCGCTCAGCAGAGAGGACGAATAGTCCGCTTTGGTTTTCAACACCCGATACAGCTCATCTTTGAGCTTACGCGCGCCGCGGTTCACCAGATCGATGGGCAGACCGATGCGGGCATGCACCACGCCAATTTTGCGTTGTTTGGCCAGCAGTTGTGAGAGATCTTCATGCGCACTGCCAAGGACGCTGCGCAGCCAGTCAAACATGCTGCCGCTGAGGCGGGTACTGACCTGTTCTGTATTGAGGAATAATGCGCTCTGGGCGTGGGAGAGCATATAGTCATAAAAAACGGTCACTAAATGGCGGATCTCTTCATCGCTTAACGATGTCAGGAGCGTGTGAACTTCAGGCGATGTTTGTCGTATCAGCGCCTGCCATTCTGTAAGGAGTAATGTGTCGTTTACCGGTTCAACCTGTTCCATCTCACTGCCACTCAACGTGCGATTAAAAATTCAGGCGGTATTACGGACAATTACCTCACGATGGTCAAGTTAAACTCTCTTATCGATGGCTAATACCTTCATAAATAAGCCTGAGCGCGAAGACACCGATAATGGCGCCAATCACCCGGCTGGCAACCCGCTGGATTCGGCCATAAGCACGGCGCACGGCGGGCAATGAAAACGCCTGACTGAGAAAAATACGCCAGATAACGGAAGACAATATTATGCCTGCCCAGGCCATCAACCTGGCCCACGTTGGCGTGTCAGCGCTTAAGGTGACCGAGAAGATACTAATAAAAAACAGCACGGTTTGCGGATTAGATAAATCCGTTAATAATCCACGGCGGAAAAACACATACCACGGGGCGGAAAGCGGCTGTTGTAACGTTGCCATTTGCGGCGTAGCCTGATGCCGGATGCTGTTCCAGGCGAACCACAGCAGATAGGCGCCGCCGACAATCTTAATCAACGAAAAGATCTCTTCACACTGGGTGATAAGCGTCGCCATACCAAAGAGCCCGAGGCCGGAGTAAAACGCATCGCCTAAGGCCACGCCCAGACCGGTCATGACGCCTGCGCGTCGTCCTGACGCCAGGCTGGTTTGCACCACCACAAACAGATTCGCGCCGGGATTAAAAAAAGTTAAAACAAACAGGCTGACGGTGAGTATGACGGCGTGCAGAGGTTCCATAGACAACGTATCCATTAGTGAGGGCGGAAGCAGGGTCAGCTAACACTATAATTTTAGTATCCACGTCATTCTGCGTATTCACTCACACTGCGCGTTTTGCGTATTTAACGATTAGCAAAATATCTTTATATTTCCGCCTGCTCTGGATCTTTTTATCAGCCTGAACTACTTATTAATCATCCTTGACTCGCGTGTCGAATGTTCAGGGGGCGATGATGGCATATATAACAAAACCTGGAGCTTTTATATGAAAACTGGATATAAAGTACTTATTGGTGCGTTAGCTTTAGTTTTTTCCAACGCCTATGCTGCGGAATTTATGACAAAACTTGAGTTTGAAAAGGTTGAGTCGCAGTACACAAAAATCGGTGATATTTCAACGAGTAATGAAGTTTCTGTTGCAGATGCTAAAGAAGAGCTGCTGAAGAAAGCTGAAGAGAAAGGCGCTGATGTGGTGGTATTAACCTCCGGCCAAACGGATAACAAAATCCATGGCACAGCTAATATTTACAAGAAAAAATAACGTGCTGCTGTGAAAAATACGCCACCCGTCGGTCATTGTACTGGCGGGTTTTCTTTTAATCTGCGCCAGAACGTGGTTCTGCTAATTCCGAGATAGCGTGCAGCCGCGGTTTTATCACCATTGAATTGTGCCAGCACCTGCTGCGGCGTCAACGATGTGGATAGCTGTGGGGAGTCAGCAGCAACGACCAGTTCCGGTAACAACTGCTGCAGGAATTGTACATTCAGCTCAGGCTGCGGCTCGACGCTTAAAAACAGCGCCAGACGCTCCATCATATTACGCAGTTCGCGGATATTTCCCGGCCAGCCATAATTGAGCAACGTCGGTTGACTCAGTCCCAGCCCCTTACGCACGGGTTCAGAAAACGGCACATCCAGCTCCGCCAGCGACTGTTTTAAAAAGCCTTCCGCCAGCGGCAGGATGTCGGGCAACCGCTCGCGTAGCGGCGGCAGCTTAAGGCGTAAAATGCTCAGGCGATAAAACAGATCGGTACGAAACTCTCCCTGCTTCATCTCCTGCTCCAGATTACAGTGAGTGGCGCTAATCACACGTACATCGACCGGAATCGGCTGATGTCCACCGACCCGGGTAACCTCTTTTTCTTCCAGCACGCGCAGTAGTCGGGTTTGTAACGGCAGCGGCATCTCGCCTATTTCATCAAGAAACAGCGTTCCGCCGTGAGCGATTTCAAACAGGCCCGCACGTCCTCCCCGACGGGAGCCGGTAAAAGCGCCATCTTCATAGCCAAACAGTTCAGCTTCCAGCAATGATTCAGTGATTGCCCCGCAGTTGACAGCAACAAACGGCGGCGAGGGCTTCCCGCGGCGATTGTCCTGACGGGTGAAAAACTCACGGTGAATGGCCTGCGCCGCCAGCTCTTTGCCCGTGCCGGTTTCGCCCTGAATCAGCACTGGCGCACGCGAACGGGCGTAGAGCATAATGGTGTGCCGCACCTGTTCCATTTGCGCAGAGTGACCGCGCATATCCCCCAGCGCATAGCGGGTACGTAGTGTATCGCCAGAGGCGTACTGACCGTTTCTGCGCAGCGTCAGCCGGGTCATATCCAGCGCATCGACAAAAGCCTGGCGCACGGTAGCTGCTGAATAGATAAAAATACCGGTCATGCCTGCTTCTTCCGCCAGGTCGGTGATCAACCCCGCGCCGACCACTGCCTGCGTGCCGCTGGCCTTCAGCTCGTTGATTTGCCCACGGGCATCTTCTTCGGTGATATAGCTGCGCTGTTCAAGCTGCAAATTGAAGGTCTTTTGAAAGGCGAGAAGCGCAGGGATGGTTTCCTGATAGGTAATGACGCCAATCGACGAGGTGAGCTTTCCCGCTTTTGCCAGCGCCTGTAGCACGTCAAACCCGCTGGGTTTAATCAGGATCACCGGAATCGATAAACGGCTTTTCAGATATGCTCCGTTGGAGCCCGCGGCAATGATGGCATCACAGCGCTCGGTGGCCAACTTCTTGCGGATATACGTCACCGCCTTTTCGAAACCAAGCTGAATAGGGGTGATGGTCGCCAGATGGTCGAACTCGAGGCTGATGTCGCGAAACAGTTCGAACAGACGCGTGACCGAAACCGTCCAGATAACCGGTTTGTCATCGTTCACCCGCGGCGGAAGATGCGTATCAGCCATAACCAACCCAAAAAGTAAGGAACCGAGTATTAGGGTTTAGTTGTGTTTCATAAATGTTGCAATGAAACGTGATGGAATGTTTCATGAAACGATAGCTGACACGCTTTTGTGCAACACAGAGACAAGGATTGACCTTAATATATTGTTTTTAAATTAAAATTCATAAATTAATTAAAAATTAAGGTCTTTGGCATACCCCTTGCTTTAAGTAAATCAACGAATGCTAACAAGTTGATAACAAGAGGACGGGATATGTCTCTACACTCCCCAGGGCTGGCGTTTCGCGCCGCGCTCAGCAAAGAAAATCCATTACAAATCGTAGGCACCATCAACGCCAATCACGCTCTGCTGGCCCAACGCGCCGGATATCAGGCAATTTACCTCTCTGGCGGCGGCGTCGCGGCGGGCTCTTTGGGTCTGCCGGATCTCGGTATTTCTACCCTTGATGACGTGTTGACTGATATTCGTCGCATTACTGACGTTTGCCCGCTGCCGCTGCTGGTGGATGCAGATATCGGTTTTGGATCGTCAGCGTTCAACGTGGCGCGAACCGTGAAGTCGATTGCCAAAGCCGGTGCCGCCGCGCTGCATATTGAAGATCAGATCGGCGCCAAGCGTTGCGGTCATCGCCCGAACAAAGCGATCGTCTCGAAAGAAGAGATGGTCGACAGGATCCGCGCCGCCGTGGATGCGCGTACCGATCCCAACTTTGTCATCATGGCGCGAACCGATGCGTTGGCGGTGGAAGGGTTAGAGGCGGCTATCGATCGTGCCCAGGCATACGTTGAAGCGGGTGCGGACATGCTGTTCCCGGAAGCCATTACCGAACTTGCGATGTACCGCCAGTTTGCCGATGCGGTACAGGTGCCGATCCTCGCCAATATTACCGAATTTGGCGCTACGCCGCTGTTCACCACCGATGAACTGCGCAGCGCGAACGTCGCGATGGCGCTGTATCCGTTGTCAGCCTTCCGCGCCATGAACCGCGCGGCGGAAAAGGTTTATAACGTGCTGCGCCAGGAAGGAACGCAAAAGAGCGTTATCGACATTATGCAGACGCGCAACGAACTGTACGAAAGCATCAATTACTACCAGTTCGAAGAGAAACTCGACGCGCTGTACACAAAAAAGTAGCCACGTAGGCCTGATAAGGCGAAGCCGCCATCAGGCAATGCCGGATGGCACTGCGTTTATCCGGCCTGCGTAGCTACTCGCACACCCTCAGCACCCTACATATTATAAAAATGACGAGGACAACATGAGCGACACAACGATCCTGCAAAACAGTACCCATGTCATTAAACCTAAAAAATCGGTTGCGCTGTCAGGCGTCACCGCCGGAAATACCGCGCTGTGCACCGTAGGAAAAAGCGGTAACGACCTGCACTATCGCGGCTACGATATTCTCGACCTGGCGCAGCAGTGCGAATTTGAAGAAGTTGCGCACCTGCTGATCCACGGAAAATTGCCTACCCGCGATGAACTCAACGCCTACAAGATTAAATTAAAAGCGCTGCGTGGATTGCCCGCTAACGTGCGTACCGTGCTGGAAGCGCTACCTGCCGCCTCGCATCCGATGGACGTGATGCGCACCGGCGTCTCCGCGCTGGGCTGTACGCTGCCGGAAAAAGAGGGGCATACCGTTTCCGGCGCACGCGATATTGCCGACAAGCTGCTGGCGTCGCTCAGTTCAATCCTTCTGTACTGGTATCACTACAGCCATAACGGCGAGCGCATTCAGCCGGAAACCGACGATGATTCCATCGGCGGCCACTTTCTGCACCTGCTGCATGGCGAAAAGCCGTCGCAAAGTTGGGAAAAGGCGATGCATATTTCGCTGGTGCTGTATGCCGAGCATGAATTTAACGCTTCCACCTTTACCGGTCGCGTGATTGCAGGGACCGGCTCCGATATGTATTCCGCCATTATCGGGGCGATTGGCGCACTGCGCGGGCCGAAACATGGCGGAGCGAATGAAGTGTCGCTGGAGATCCAGCAGCGCTACGAAACGCCGGACGAAGCTGAAGCGGATATCCGTAAACGCGTTGAAAACAAAGAGGTGGTGATTGGCTTTGGCCACCCGGTTTACACCATCGCCGACCCGCGTCATCAGGTGATTAAACGCGTGGCGAAACAGCTTTCACAGGAAGGCGGTTCACTGAAAATGTACAACATCGCCGACCGCCTGGAAGAGGTGATGTGGGAAACGAAAAAGATGTTCCCGAACCTCGACTGGTTCTCGGCGGTTTCCTACAACATGATGGGCGTCCCCACTGAAATGTTCACTCCGCTGTTTGTCATCGCCCGCGTCACTGGCTGGGCGGCGCACATCATCGAACAGCGCCAGGACAACAAAATTATCCGTCCTTCCGCCAACTATACCGGCCCGGAAGATCGCGAATTTGTCGCGATTGAAGAACGTTGCTAATACCAAACCTCGAAAGATAAAAAACAGGAAATGTACCCTATGTCTGCACATATTTCGAACGTCCGCCCGGAATTTGACCGTGAAATCGTTGATATCGTTGATTACGTCATGAACTACGAAATCACCTCGAAGGTGGCGTATGACACCGCGCATTATTGCCTGCTGGATACCTTAGGCTGCGGCCTGGAAGCGCTGGAATATCCGGCCTGTAAAAAACTGCTGGGGCCGGTCGTCCCCGGGACTGTGGTGCCGAACGGCGTGCGAGTTCCGGGCACCCAGTTCCAGCTTGACCCGGTGCAGGCGGCGTTTAATATCGGTGCGATGATCCGTTGGCTGGACTTTAACGACACCTGGCTGGCCGCGGAATGGGGCCATCCTTCCGATAACCTCGGCGGTATTCTGGCTACGGCTGACTGGCTGTCGCGCAATGCGGTGGCGGTGGGGAAAGCGCCGTTAACCATGAAAAAAGTGTTAACCGGAATGATTAAAGCCCATGAAATTCAGGGCTGTATCGCGCTGGAAAACTCTTTTAACCGCGTAGGTCTCGATCACGTCCTGTTGGTCAAAGTGGCCTCGACGGCGGTGGTTGCCGAGATGCTTGGCCTGAGCCGGGATGAAATTCTTAACGCCGTGTCGCTGGCATGGGTCGACGGCCAGGCGCTGCGTACCTATCGTCATGCGCCAAATACCGGCACGCGTAAATCCTGGGCGGCAGGCGATGCCACCTCGCGTGCAGTACGTCTGGCGCTGATGGCGAAAACCGGTGAGATGGGATACCCGTCCGCACTGACGGCGAAAACCTGGGGCTTTTATGACGTCTCTTTTAAAGGTGAGTCGTTCCGCTTCCAGCGCCCGTACGGTTCTTACGTAATGGAAAACGTGCTGTTTAAAATCTCCTTCCCGGCCGAGTTCCACTCGCAGACTGCGGTAGAAGCGGCAATGACGCTATACGAGCAACTGCAGGCCGCAGGTAAAACGGCGGCGGATATCGAAAAAGTGACCATTCGTACGCACGAAGCCTGTATCCGCATCATCGATAAAAAAGGTCCGCTCGATAACCCCGCAGATCGTGACCATTGTATCCAGTATATGGTTGCCGTTCCGCTGCTGTTCGGACGTTTAACGGCGGCAGATTATGAAGACGGCGTGGCGCAGGACAAACGCATTGATGCCCTGCGCGAGAAGATCACCTGCTTTGAAGATCCGGCGTTTACTGCCGATTATCACGACCCGGAAAAACGCGCCATCGCCAACGCCATCACCCTGGAATTCACCGACGGTTCACGTTTTGAAGAAGTGGTAGTGGAATACCCAATCGGCCACGCGCGCCGTCGTAACGACGGCATGCCGAAGCTGGTCGAGAAGTTCAAAATCAACCTGGCGCGTCAGTTTCCGACCCGTCAGCAGCAGCGCATCCTGGATGTCTCCCTGGACAGAACTCGCCTGGAGCAGATGCCGGTCAATGAGTATATGGATTTATTTGTTATCTGAAACCCGACTCATCAGGCGTAAGTTCAACAGGAGAGCATTATGTCTTATAGCGAGTTTTATCAACGTTCGATTACGCAGCCGGAGTCGTTCTGGGCCGAGCAGGCCCAGCGTATTGACTGGCAGCAGCCGTATACACAGGTACTGGATCACAGCAACCCGCCGTTTGCCCGCTGGTTTTGCGGCGGCACGACCAATCTGTGCCATAACGCCATCGATCGCTGGCTGGACAAACAGCCCGAGGCGCTGGCGCTGATTGCGGTGTCATCAGAAACCGAAGAAGAACGCACGTTTACCTTTCGTCAGCTGTATGACGAAGTGAACGTCGCAGCGGCGATACTGATGTCGCTGGGCGTACAGCGCGGCGATCGAGTATTGGTTTATATGCCGATGATCGCCGAGGCGCACATTACGCTGCTGGCCTGCGCGCGCATTGGGGCGATCCATTCGGTGGTGTTCGGTGGTTTCGCCTCGCACAGCGTGGCGGCGCGCATCGACGACGCCCGACCGATGGTTATCGTTTCGGCGGATGCCGGGGCGCGCGGCGGCAAGATCCTGCCGTATAAAAAGCTGCTCGATGATGCGATCGATCAGGCGAAGCACCAGCCGCGTCATGTGGTATTGGTCGATCGCGGTCTGGCGAAAATGGCGCGGGTCGAGGGGCGTGACCTTGACTTTGCCGCCCTTCGCCAACAGCATCTCGGGGCGCGGGTGCCAGTTGTCTGGCTGGAATCAAACGAAACGTCCTGCATTCTCTACACCTCCGGGACAACCGGCAAACCGAAAGGCGTCCAGCGCGACGTTGGCGGCTATGCGGTCGCACTGGCGACCTCGATGGACACCATTTTCGGCGGTAAAGCAGGCGGCGTGTTCTTCTGCGCGTCGGACATCGGCTGGGTGGTTGGACATTCCTATATCGTGTACGCTCCGCTGTTGGCGGGGATGGCGACGGTGGTTTACGAAGGGCTGCCAACGTATCCGGACTGCGGAGTATGGTGGAAAATTGTTGAGAAATATCAGGTCAGCCGGATGTTCTCGGCCCCGACCGCCATTCGCGTACTGAAGAAATTCCCGACCGCGCAAATCCGTAATCACGATCTTTCCTCGCTGGAAGTGCTGTATCTGGCGGGTGAGCCGCTGGACGAGCCGACCGCCAGTTGGGTCACGGAAACGCTGGGCGTCCCGGTTATCGACAACTACTGGCAGACCGAATCCGGCTGGCCGATTATGGCGATCGCCCGCGGGCTGGACGACAGACCGTCGCGGTTGGGCAGTCCTGGCGTGCCGATGTATGGCTATAACGTGCAGTTGCTCAATGAGGTGACCGGTGAACCTTGCGCGGCGAACGAGAAGGGGATGCTGGTGATTGAAGGGCCACTGCCGCCGGGCTGTATTCAGACCATCTGGGGGGATGACGCGCGGTTTGTAAATACTTACTGGTCGCTGTTTTCCCGCCAGGTGTACGCCACCTTTGACTGGGGGATTCGTGACGCGGACGGCTATTACTTTATTCTTGGTCGGACAGATGACGTCATCAACGTGGCCGGGCACCGGCTGGGGACGCGCGAGATAGAGGAAAGCATTTCCAGCTATCCAAACGTCGCCGAAGTGGCGGTAGTCGGCGTGAAAGACGCGCTGAAAGGGCAGGTGGCGGTCGCGTTTGTCATTCCGAAACAGAGTGACAGCCTGGAAGACCGCGACATTGCTCATTCGGAAGAGAAGGCGATTATGGCGCTGGTGGACAGTCAAATTGGTAACTTTGGCCGTCCGGCGCACGTCTGGTTTGTATCGCAACTGCCGAAAACACGCTCCGGCAAAATGCTCAGACGAACGATTCAGGCGATCTGCGAAGGCCGCGATCCTGGCGATCTGACGACCATTGACGATCCCTCGTCGTTACAGCAAATCCGTCAGGCGATCGAGGAGTAGCGTCGTGTTATGCCCGGTGGCGCAATGCTTACCGGGCCTGCGTTTTAATCCGCTTTCTTATACGGTCCGTGATAGTAATCAAACGGTGCATAAAGCGTATCGGCCACGAACGATAACGGCACATCAACAAATAACAGTGCTAAATCGAAATAGTTATAATCGTAAGCGCCCGGGTTTTTTAGTTTATCAATATCATGGTGCATACCCACGTAATACGTAGCTGAATCCTCACCTGCCGTGCGTGCATCAATGCTGCCGCATCCTGAAAGTAATACGCTGATAAAGAGCGCCATTACCGCAACCGTCTTTTTGCTCATGCTATGACCTGGCTTCTCGCCCCGTTTTATCATAACGGTAAAAAAGCGGCTGGTTGTCCTCGGAACTTAAATTACCAGGTCAGGGTACATCATGTGAGGATTGCACATCGTAGGCCGGATAAACCACGTGAGTGGTGTATCCGGCATGACGGTTTAAATTGACGGATCCACTTTATAATTTTGGTAATAGTACTCTCTATCTCGTTCGTTAATGTTTCTTATTACCCGGCAAGGAACCCCCACGGCTACGACATCTGGCGGAATGTTGTTTGTGACCACGCTCCCCGCGCCAATAACGGAATTATCGCCAATCGTTATGCCCGGGTTGATGACTACGTTACTGCCAATCCATACGTTATTGCCGAGGGTGACCGGAAAGGAAAACATCTCTCCGGATTTCCTTAATTCGTTGTGAACAGGGTGACCCGTTACCGTGATCGTGACGTTTGGCGCAATTAAAACGTTATCGCCAATGGTGACCGTGTAATCATCCACAATGGTAAAGTTAAAATTGGCATAGAAATTTTTGCCAATGTGAATATTGCTGCCGTAGGAGAAATAAATGGGGGGCTCGATCCACGCATTCTCTCCCACGGTGGCAAACATTTCACGAATCAGTCTTTCCCTCTTTTCAACCTCCGATGGACGCGTATGGTTAAATTCATACATTAACTCTTTTCCGCGCAGTCTCTCCTGCGGCAGTCCCTCGCCCATATCGGTAAACAGCTTGCCTGCTTTTATTCGGTCTCTTATCGACATGCTCATCGAAGATATTCCCTCTGTGTCATTGGTCTTCAGGCTTGTTTACTTGCTGGAGTGAAAACGCGGGAAAACGGTCCCGGCCCGCTAAGGGTGAATACGGAAATTAGCGTGAAGCTCAGCGCAATGATCCCCAGCACCAGATACGCCCCCTGGAAACCAATGCTTTCATACATTTTTCCGGCCAGAACTGACATGAAAATCATGGCTAACTGTTTGAAGAAGCAGAAACACACCAGGTAAATCGTGGCCGAGAAACGCACTTCAAACTGACTGGTGATGTATTTGAAGCAACCGACAATCAGGAACGGTATCTCGAACATATGCAGCGTTTTGAGGATCACGACCTCCAGCGCAGTGGTGGCAAATGATGAACCAATGATCCGCACCGACATGATCGTACCGGCCAGCAGCAGGGCGTTCTTTCCGCCGATGCGGTTCACAATCAGCGGCGCAAAGAACATGATCGAGGCGTTGAGCAATTCCCCCATCGTCGTGACGTAGCCAAACACGCGGGTACCCTGTTCGCCGGTGGCAAAGAATGAGGTAAAGAAGTTGGCGAACTGCTGGTCAAATACGTCATAAGTGCAGGAAACGCCGACCACGTACAGGGAGAGGAACCAGAGTTTCGGTTGTTTGAATAATTCCAGCGCCAGCTTCAGGCTGAATGCCGAGTTGTTGGCACCTACCGCATCCGCGACTTTTGCTGAAGAGGGGGCATCTGTTTTTGAAAAGAGCAGCAGCAATGCCAGAATGACCGCACAGCCAGAACCTAACCAGAAGACAAACTGGTTATTGATGGTGAACATAATTCCGGCAATTGAGGCGCACAGCGCCCAGCCCACGCAGCCAAACATGCGCGCGCGACCAAATTCAAAGTTGCTTCGGCGGCTGGCCTTTTCAATATAGGCTTCAATCGCCGGAGCGCCGGCATTGTAAATAAAGCCAAGATAAATCCCGCCGACAATCGAACCCAGTAAAATATTAACCTGTAATAACGGGCCAAAAACGTAAATAAAGAACGGGGCAAACATTACCAGCATTCCGGTAATGACCCACAGCAGGTGTTTACGCAGGCCAAGCTTATCGGAAAGCAGTCCGAAAATTGGCTGGAATAATAACGAAAACAGTGAAATACAGGCGAAGATTATCCCGGTGTCACCTTTACTGATCTGATTTACATCGTGTAACCAGATAGGGAAGAAGGGGAAATAGGCACCCATAATGAAAAAGTAAAAGAAGAAGAAAAAGCCGAACATCCAAAAGTTAGTGTTTTTTAAATAATACATAACAGACTTCCTCAGGAAAAATAAGGGCAGGTCATAACCTGCCCATTATTATTATGTTTAACCCCAGATAACCTGGTAGTGATAACGTCCGGCGCTCAGCTGAAATTCCGGCGACACGGAAGGACTCCACGAATCATCGCCGCCGACGCCCATATGGAAGCCATCAATATTGAGCCAGGTGCCCGCCTCAGGTTGCAGCAGATGGCGGTGGCTGGTTTCCATCAGTTGCTGCTGGCTAAAGCGGCTGATGTTGAACAGGAAGTCTCCGCGCCACTGGTGCGCGCCGTAGTGCAGTTCACGCGTGCCGCAGCGCAAACCGTTTTCGCCCGGGAAAACATACGGGGTGTACATCTCATCTAGCGACAGATCCCAGCGATCGAAACAGGCGGCACTCAGGCGATCCGGGTAGTTCTCATGCGGACCGAGACCTAACCAGTTCACTCGCTCTGCGACCTGCGACAGTTGGCAGCTCAGGCCGATACGTGCCGGATGCGGCGTACCGCTGGCAACGTCGACATCCACCGTTATTTGCATTTCACCCTTGCCGTCGATGCGGTAGCTTTTTCGGCTGACGAACAGCGTTTCACCCTGATACTGCCACGCATGTTCGGTGGCGATCAGTACCGCATTGCTCAGCGTGTCGGCAGCACAGTGCAGTAACGTTGCTTCGACCTGATAATGACCGGCAGCCTTCCAGCGTTCAATCCAGGCATTAGGGTCGATGCGGGTTGATTCGCTCACGCCGATATCGTTATCCAGCGGCGCGCGGGTGAACTGGTCGGTCAGTGGGGTTAACAGTTGGGCTTTATCGCCAATCCAGTACTGTGTCAGCAGGCCAGACTGACGGTCGAATTGCCAGCGCTTGTTATCGTTCTCAACGGTAAAGATGTTTTCGCTAACGTTAAGCTGTGGCGCGAAACAGTGAGTTGGTAGCCGTGCCAGGCTGAGTTTTTCTTCCAGCTTCCACTGCTGCCAGGCGCTGATATGCCCGGCGTCTGACCACGCGGTTGCCTGAGGTTGTTCTACGCGCACCGTCAACCACAGCTGGCCAGCGGTTTCCGGCATCGGGACATCAGGCAGGGTAATCACCTGGCGGCCCTGTGGGGCGATATCCAGAACGATTTCTCCGGCGCCCAGCGGATTGCCGTCCTGAGCTATCGACCAGTGCAGAACTTCGTTATCGCTGCGGCGGAACAGATATTCGCTGGTCACTTCAATCTGGCGTTCAGCGCCCGGCAGTAACGTGAACTGGAAGAACTGCTGTTCATGTTTGGCCTCGTATAACGCCGGATGCGGAGTGCGATCGGCGAATACCAGTCCGTTCATGCAAAACTGACGATCGTTAGGTGTGTCGCCAAAGTCGCCACCGTAGGCTGACCATGCCTTGCCGTTATCATCATATTTAATCAACGACTGATCCACCCAGTCCCAGACAAACCCGCCCTGCAGGCGCGGATACTGACGGAACGCTTGCCAGTATTTGGCGAAGCCGCCAAAACTGTTGCCCATGGCGTGGGCGTATTCGCAGAGGATCAGCGGACGCTGCTCGCCGGGCATCGACAGCCACTTTTTAATCGACCATTTGGGGACTGCGGGGAAGGGCTGATCCTGATCTACGCGGGCGTACATCGGGCAAATAATGTCGGTCGCCGCGGTATTTGCGCCGCCGCCTTCATATTGTACCGGGCGTGACGGGTCTGCTGATTTTATCCAGCGGTAGAGTGCGTCGTGATTGACGCCATGGCCGGATTCATTGCCCAGTGACCAGATGATAATGCTCGGATGGTTGCGATCGCGTTGTACCATGCGCGTGACGCGCTGGCTCATGGCAGGCAGCCAGGCGGGATCGTCGGTGAGGCGGTTCATCGGCACCATGCCATGGGTTTCAATGTTGGCTTCGTCGACGACATACAGACCGTAGCGATCGCACAGGGTGTACCACAACGGATGGTTCGGGTAATGGGAGCAGCGCACGGCGTTAAAGTTATTCTGCTTCATCAGCAGAATATCCTGCACCATCGTCGCCTCGTCCATCACCTGGCCGTTGACCGGATGGTGCTCATGACGGTTGGTGCCGCGAATCAACAGCGGCTTACCGTTAAGTAACAGCAGGCCGTTTTCAATACCAACCTGACGAAAGCCGACGTCACAGGCTTCCGCTTCAATCAGCACTCCGCCCGCGGTGCGTAACTGCACAACGCCGCGGTACAGATTGGGGGTTTCGGCACTCCACAGCGCCGGCTTTTCGACGTTCATACGCAGGGTAACCCGGTCATGATAAGCGCCGCGTTCATCAATAATCTCGCTGCCGAGTGGGGAGGTCGTTTCGTGAGTGAGCGTTTCACTTTCCCACAATTGCAGGGTGACGCGTAACTCTTCGCTCGCGTTGCCCGCCACTCTGACTTCCGCCTCCAGTACGGCGCGGCTGAAGTCGTCGTTAAAATGGGTGTTAATACGCAGGTCGCAGATTTGCACAGTGGGCTTATGCAGCAAAGATACGTCGCGAAAGATCCCGCTCATGCGCCACATGTCCTGGTCTTCCAGATAACTGCCGTCGCTCCAGCGCAGCACCATCACGGCCAGACGATTTTCGCCGCGTAACAGATAATTGCTAAGATCGAACTCCGATGGCAGGCGGCTATCCTGACCGTAGCCGACCCAGCGGCCGTTGCACCACAGATGAAACGCGGAATTGACGCCGTCAAAAATAATGCGTGTCTGACCTTCATCTAACCACGCGTCTTCAATATTGAATGTGAGCGAGTAACATCCTGTCGGGTTCTGTGCCGGAACGTACGGAGGATTAACCGGGATTGGGTAGGTGACGTTGGTATAAATTGGCGCATCGTAACCGTCCATCTGCCAGTTAGAGGGAACGTTGATAGTGTCAGCCTGTGGCAGATCGCTTGTCAGCCAGCTTTCCGGCACTGCTTCCGGCGCGGGAAACCAGGCGAATTGCCACTGGCCATTCAGCGAACGTAACTGAGTCGAGCGCTGATTAGTACGCGCATCATCCGCTGAGCGCCAGCTACAGAACGGCGGGTGCGCCTCCAGACGGTTGAGCTGCGAGACGCCGGGATTTTCCCAGTCGCGACGTTTCAGAACAGCGGAGAGTGAATCAGTGTTCAGGTTCATAACGGTATCCTGTTTGAATTTGTTATTCGCTCACAATTTCAATCAAAATACGAATAAGCGATCCCAACTGTAAAGGATAGGGCGTTCAATGAGTGAACTGACTCACACAATTGTTATGCGTTCACAATTTTGGTGTGAGCTGAGAAACTTGCCGTGCCAGCTGGATCAGTGAATCTGCCAGCGCCTGGGGAGAGGTGGTTTGGGTATCGGGTGGCAGAACCGTTTTGCGCTTAACCAGGGTTACGGGCAGCAGTTGGTTGCCCACGCTCGATTCGCCACGGGGAAGTTGCAGAAGCCTGTCGACGCTGGTTTCACCCAATAACGGAAAATCTTGCCTGATGGTGGTCAGCGGTGGAATGTAGCAGGCGCTGTCCTCAGTGTCATCGTAGCCGATCACTGAGATATCCACCGCCACCCGCAGACCAAACTCGCTGATTGCCCGCATCGCGCCCAGCGCCATCTGATCGTTCGCGACCAGCATGGCGGTGGGGAGGTTACCGTCATTAAGCATATGCAGCGTTTGCTGAAAACCAGACATCGCGCTCCAGTCGCCTTCCAGCTCCGCGGTGGGTTGCAGCTGGTAGTGCGCCAGATATTTGTGCCACCCCGCATGCCGAAGCCTTGCCGAAACCGAAGTGTGCGGCCCGCTCAGCAGGGCGATCCGTTGATGTCCGTGCTGCACCAGATGCTCAACGCCGAGGCGCGCGCCGTCGTCATGGGAGAAAATCACGCTGTTAATTGGCGTCTGGTCAGAGACATCAAGAAACAGCACCGGCACCGTACCGCAGGCGGCAGCCACGGCAATGGCGTCTTCTTCATCCAGTGGATAGTTGATGATAAGCCCGGTTACGCGTTGAGAAAGCAGGTTATGCACCGCGGCTTTACATGCCTCAACGCCGCTGCGCTCGACCATGGCGATCACCACGCTGGCACCCGACTGGTCGGCGCGGGATTTTATGGCGGCAACGATTTGCGACGGGGCATGCAGGGCAAGGTTCGCCGTCACGACGCCAATCAGCGGCGTCTGTTTTCCCGCCAACTGTTGTGCGACGCGGTTAGGGATGTAATTGAGCTCCGCCATCGCGGCCTCAACTTTCTGTCGGGTTTTTGCGGAAACGTGGCTGGCCTGATTCACGACGCGCGAGACGGTCTGGTAAGAGACTCCTGCATGGTCTGCCACATCGTATAGCGTTACCGGTTTCACGTTTATCACCCCTTTCATGACGTTATCTGCGCGCTATGATGCCACAGCGGGACGGTTTTGGGGGATTTGCGCATGGGTTCTGCGAGGCGCATTCCAGGGTTGCGCCTCGTGTGCTGGAGGATTTATCGTCGTTGTGCTTAACAGAATAAAAAAGTGAGGACATTGTGAGCGATTCTGCGGCAAATAATATTCTGTCCATCTACCGACGCCATGCGGATGCCTTTGCCAGTCAGCGCTCACGCGCCCTGTTCGAGAAAAGCTGGCTGGATAAGTTCATCACCGTGATGGGCGGGCAGGGCAGCATTGTGGATATTGGCTGCGGCAACGGTCAGCCGATTGCCGGTTATTTTATCCAGCAAGGCTTTCAGCTTACGGGCATTGATGGTTCTCAGGCGATGCTGGCCCGCGCCCGGCACTCATTTCCCGCACAGCGCTGGCTGGAGCAAGATATGCGCGAGCTGGTGCTTAACGAGACGTTCGGCGGCCTGATCGCCTGGGACAGCTTTTTCCATCTAACCCAGCAGGACCAGCAAAAGATGTTCCCGATCTTTGACCGCCTCAGCCATCCCGGTAGCGCGCTGATGTTTACCAGCGGTACGGACAACGGCATTGCCATGGGGCAATTTGAGGGCGAGCCGCTGTTTCACGCCAGCCTCGCGCCGGACGAATACCGCGCATTGCTGTCAGCGCATGGCTTTGCGGTGGTCGAGATGATGATGGAAGATCCGCAGTGCGCCGGACATACCATCTGGCTGGCGCAAAAAAGAGGCTAATCGCCGCGAAAGGTTTTACGCCATTCAGCCGGGCTAACGCCAAAATGGGATTTAAAATGTTGGCGCCAGGTGACGGGCGACTGAAAACCAACCTGTTCGGCGATACGTTCAACGGGTAACTGGCTGGACTCCAGCAACGTCTGACTACGACGCAGGCGCTCGGCAATCAACCATTCGGCCACGCTTGACCCGGTGGCCTTCATAAAATGGCGGGTGAGTGTGCGACGACTCATCATCACCCGCTGCGCCAACTCGTCAAGATTATGCGGTTCGTGGAGATGCAGGCGCAAATAGTCGAGCAGGACGTTGATGCGCTGATCTTTGGTATTTTTTGCCACCGGTTGTTCGATAAACTGTGCCTGGCCGCCCTCGCGATGTGGCGGCACAATCATCCGTCGGGCAATCTGATTCGCTACCGTGCTGCCAAAGCGCTGACGGATGACATACAGACAGCAATCCAGCGCGGCGGCGGTGCCTGCCGAGGTAATAATGCCGTCGTCATCCACGTACAGCGCGTTGATATCCAGACGGGCCGCCGGAAAGCGCGCCTGAAAATCCTGCTCGAACTCCCAGTGCGTAGCCGCCCGTTTGCCATCCAGCAGACCGGCATAGCCGAGGACAAACGCGCCCAGACATAGCCCGACAATCTGTGCGCCGTTTTGTCGTGCGTGGTTGAGCGCATCCAGCAGGCTTTGTGGTGGACGATGCGCGGTGGTACCCCACCAGGGGATCACCACGATGTCGGCGGCCTCAACCGCTTCATAGCCGTAAGCGGCGGTAATGGAGAAGCCATCCTGTGAAGAAACGATCCCCGGCTGTTCGGCGCACAATTGCACCTCAAAACGCTTTTTCGCCGCCACTTTGTCACTGAAAATAATACACGGCACCGAGAAGTGAAACGGGCTGAAATCTTCCACGGCAACAATGGCGACGTTAAGCGGTTGCATACGGTTCCTCTGTGGGTTTTTAAAACGTCAGGGTTTCGCCATCTTCCGGCACGTTAACAAATTGCGCAATCTGGTTATCGCGGGCGTACTCTTGCAGTGCCGCGCGGGTCAGCAGACAGTGGTTAATCGCCTCCATATGGGTCGCCACAATTTGTGCTTCGGGTAGCGTGAAGTGGGTTTTGAGTACATCTTCCGCGCCCATGATGATTGGGCCAAACCCGATAACGTGGGCAAAACCTGCGTTCAAAATAACCACGTCTGGCTGGAACGTCCGCATATTGTTTTCCACCTCGTCGCGCCAGATGGTGTCCCCAACCAGATACAGCGTTTTTTCCGCCGGATGCTGGAAGATAACCCCGCAGGCATCACCCAGACGCTCAGCCATTTGCGGGATAGCGTAGGCGCGATCCGAACCGTGTTGACCGCCGGTTTTACGCAGGGTGATATCGCCGATCATGGTGTTCTGCGCCAGTACGTTCACTTGTGTAAAACCCTGCTCGCGCAGCACCTGCGCATCGTAATCGTTTTGCACATAAATAGGTTTGTCTTTCGGCACGACGCGAGCTGCGACCTCATCCCAGTGATCTTCATGCAGATGGGTCACGATCAGCGCGTCGACGTTGAGCAGGGTTGCGATATCAACGGGCAGATCGACGGTTGGGTTGCGGATCTCCGCGCGTGCCGTTCCGGCAAAACCCGGATACGCGCCTTTCGCTGCCAGCATCGGATCGATCAGAAAAGTCATTCCACCAAAGGTGATGCGCTGTGTGGCGTTACGAATTTGTGTGATGTTCATGGTATTTACTCCACGTGTTGGGTCAGTGGTGTCATCGTAGAGTGTTGTCCAGAAGATGAATGTGGGCAAATGGGCGACTAGCGATGGGATTGGGCCAACAGAATAAGAATAATTTATTTTAAAAATATAAAAAATCCTAAAATGCAATAGGAGTGAAGTGAAAAAGCACTTAATGTCTTTACTTTTGTTTACATTTTGTGCTTTTTTAAAACAGTCGGCTGTGCTTTGCAGTCAAGTTCGCTTTCGTACTTTTTTGGGGGTTGGGGTGACGTTCAGGGATGAAAGAAAGTTGGCATTACTGATTGGGATGTTAATTTTGCCGTTCACAACTGCTTCTGCCGCACCACTCTCTCCTGCGGATCGTAATACCATTCAGCAGCAACAGCAGCAGCTACTTAATGAAAACCAGCGTCAGCGTGAAGAGCTGGAGCGTAGCGTTACGTTGCCTGAAACCGTAACGCCGAAAACACCAGCCCGGGCTGAAGGGCCGTGTTTTATGATTTCGCGCATTGATATTGACGGCGCAACGAAGTTGTCCGCCGCTGCCTCGGCAAAGCTTATCGCGCCGTGGGTGAATCAATGCCTGGATATTCCCCGGCTGACGGAACTGACAAATGCAATTTCCGACTGGTATATCAGTCGAGGCTATATCACCAGTCGTGCCTTTTTAACCGAACAGGATCTCTCATCCGGGGTGCTGCATATCGCGGTGCTTGAGGGGAAATTGCAGCAAATACGTCTGGAAGGCGTCCCATCGCGCACTCTGCTGATGACCTTTCCCGGAATGGAAGGAAAAATTCTCAATCTGCGTGACATTGAACAGGGGATGGAGCAGTTGAACCGCGTTCGCCAGACGCCGGTGGAAATTGAAATTTTGCCGGGCAGTCAGCAAGGGTTCTCAATAGTTAACCTCACCGCCACGCCAGAATTTCCACTCAATGGTTCAGTAAGTTTTGATAACAGCGGGCAAAAGAGCACCGGAACCGGGCAACTCAGTGGTGCATTATTTTTCAATAATATGCTCGGCCTGGCAGATAAATGGTTTATCAGCGGCGGACGCAGCAGCGATTTTTCCAGTAGCAAAGATGCGCAGAACTTTGCAGCCGGTGTGAGTATTCCTTATGGCTACGGACTGCTTGATTACAGCTACAGCTGGAGTAACTACCTCAGCACTATTGATAACAATGGTTATGCCTGGCGTTCCACTGGTGATAGCGAAACCCATCGGTTAAACGGATCCTGGGTTTTGTTTCGCAATGGTGATGTCAAGACCGCTGCATCGCTGGGTCTCACGCATCGAATTAACCGTAACAGATTGAATGATGTCCTGCTGGAAACCAGTAGCCGCAAGCTTTCCAGCGTTTCGCTGGGCATCAACCATACGCAAAAAATTGCTTCTGGCGTTGCGACGTTTAACCCTTCATTCACCCAGGGCGTGCCGTGGTTTGGCGCAGAGGATGACAACGATAAACAGGGGGATGTGCCAAGGGCGGAATTTCGCAAATGGAGCGTCAATGGCAGTTTTCAGCGCCCGTTGGCAGAAAAACTGTGGTGGCTTAGCAGCGTCTATTTTCAATGGTCTGTGGACCGACTCTACGGCAGTGAACGCCTGACGCTGGGCGGAGAAACCTCCGTTCGCGGTTTTAAAGAACAATACATTTCTGGAGATAACGGCGGCTACTGGCGCAACGAAGTGAATTATTCGCTGTTTACGCTGCCGGTATTCGGACAGATTGGCGCGATGGCGGCATTCGACGGCGGCTGGCTGAAACAGGATAGCGTTGACAGGTATGCCTCCGGCACGTTGTGGGGGGCTGCGCTGGGATTAACCAGTTCAGGTCGCTGGTTTTCCACTCAGTTTACCGTAGGAACGCCAGTTAACTATCCGGACTGGCTGGCCCCGGATCATCTCAATGTGTATTACCGCGTTGCGGTGGCATTTTAAGGAACAAGGGTGATGAAAAAGGATCAGGTTCGTTTTTCCCAGCGTTTGCTAAGCGGCATGTTGAGTTTCCTGCTGGCTACCCAACCACTGCTTCCGGCGATGGCTGCCGTCATCACGCCTGAAGGCAATACGCAGATGGATAAAGCCGCCAATGGTGTTCCGGTGGTGAATATTGCCACGCCGAACCAGTCCGGGATTTCACACAATAAATATAACGACTACAACGTGGGAAAAGAGGGGCTGATCCTTAACAACGCGACCGGGCAATTTACCCAAACTCAGCTCGGCGGCATTATCCAGAATAACCCAAACCTACAGCCAGGAAAGGAAGCTTCAGGGATCATCAACGAAGTTACCGGCGCTAACCGTTCGCAACTGCAGGGCTATACCGAAGTCGCGGGGAAAGCCGCCAACGTCATGGTCGCTAACCCCTATGGCATTACCTGTAATGGTTGTGGATTTATCAACACGCCTAACGCCACCCTGACCACTGGTAAACCTGTGTTGGACGCCAATGGCAACCTGCAGTCGCTGGATGTAAGCAAGGGCAGTATTACCATCGAAGGTAAGGGGTTGGATGGTAGCCAGAGCGATGCAGTGTCGATTATTGCTCGCGCCACGGAAATCAATGCTGCGCTACACGCCAAAGATTTGACAGTTATCGCTGGGGCGAATCGCGTTGCGGCGAATGGCCAGACGAGCCCGCTAAATGGCGAAGGAGAAGCACCGAAAATCGCGGTTGATACCGGCGCGTTAGGCGGCATGTATGCTAATCGAATTCATTTGGTCTCCAGCGAGAAAGGGCTGGGGGTCAACCTCGGGAATCTGAATGCCCGTCAGGGTGATATCACCCTCAATGCTAACGGGAAATTAACGATCGGCAACAGTCTGGCAAATGGTGGTCTTTCTGCCAGGGGCGAAGGCGTCACGCTAACCGGTAGTCATAAGACCGCAAGCGGGATGACCATCAACAGCACCGGGGCGTTAGCGCTACAGGATGCAAATCTCTCCAGCGGCGCAAACGTGCAGTTGGGTAGCGATGGCAAGGTGACGATCGATGGTGGCGGGATTGCCGCAGCTGGCGAGTTGCAGGTGGCTGCTAAACAGGATGTAGCCGTTGCTGCAACCACTCTGGTTAGCCAGAAAAACACCTCACTGCGCAGTGACGGCTCGCTGACAGTCACCGACGGCAACCTGACCAGCAAAGAAAAACTGGATGTCGAGGGTACTCATGGACTGACGCTGACCCGTTCCACGCTGGGTAGCGATGCTGATGTTAGCCTTAACAGTAACGGCGATCTGTCGGCGAAAGGGGGATTGCTCTCAGCAGGTAACGGATTAACGCTGAAGGCGCAGCGCATAGCACTGGATAACGCCAGTCGGGCCGATGCGAAAGGCGCATTAAGCCTGACCGGTAGCGAAATGAACAACCAGGGACAGGTTAATGCGGGAGATGCTTTATCTCTCTCCGGTGACCTCCTCGTTAATGGTGGTCAACTGGCGGCAATCGGCAGTCTTGATACTTCTGTCAGCAGCCTTAGTAACACAGGTCTGATGCAGGGTAACAGCGTATCGGTCCGCAGCGGGTCGCTGGATAATATGGGCACGCTGGCGAGCGGCAGCCAGCTTTCAGTTCAGACGGCATCGCTCAACCAGCAGGGGATCCTGAGCGCGAAAAACGATGCGGATATCCGGGCAGATGTCACGCTGCGTAATAGTGGAAAGTTGCTCTCTGATGGCACTCTAACGGTGCAGGCCGCGTCAGTTGAACAATATGGCGTCCTCTCTGGCAACCAGGGGGTAACGCTCAATACTGAAAACCTCACTGCCGCGAAAGATTCGCTGATCGCCGGGCAACAAGACATACGGTTAAACGTTACGCAAAACCTTAACCTGAACGGTCAGGTTAATGCCGCCGGTGCGCTTAACGTCGGTGCAAAGCAACTGACTACCGGCAAAGACGGTCATTTACAGAGCGGTCTGGACCTTGCGATTACCGGCAATAGCGTGATGCTGGACGGCGTACAGGCGGCGAAAGGTTCGCTGGATGTGACGGCTGACAGGCTCAGTCATGGCGGGAAATCCACCGGGGCACGCGTTGGTTTCAGCGCACAGCAGTCAGTTGATAACCATGGCGAACTGTTGGCAGACACCCTGACGCTCAGCGCGGCGACGCTGACTCATAGCGGCAGCGCCAGCGCTGAACGCATCTCGATTATTGCACCTGAACTGCTGACCAGCAGCGGCTCTCTGATAGCCGACACGCTAACTCTCCACAGTCAGCATGTTGTGAATAGCGGTCTGATGCAGGGCAACGCGGCAATGGACCTGCAGATTGATAAGTTAGATAACCTTAGCGGCGGCTCGCTCTATGCCAGGCATTCTCTGGCGTTGGATATTCCGTATCTGACCAACCATGGGCTGATTACCACCGACGGTTCATTGCATCTCAACGGCCGCCAGTTGGTTAACGGCGGAGAAATTAACGGCGTTAATCTGCAAAGTGAATATGCGACGGTAAAAAACGAGGCCGCGGGGCGCCTGCTGGCGGACACGTCATTATCTGTTAACGGACAGCAGACAGATAACCTCGGACTCATGGCTGCTGATACTCTCGCGCTGAACAGTCAGGACGTGAAAAACGACGGGAATGTGTTGTCGGTGGGTGAATTGAGCCTGAAGAGTCAGACCCTGCACAACACCGGCTTGCTGCAGGGCGGCACGCTGAATCTGGAAGCAAATACGTGGCAAAACAGCGGTAATGCGTTGGGTGAAACGGGGGTAACGGCGACAGTACACGACGCGTTCACTAACCAGGGTAAGGTACTCAGTCAACAAGGTATGACCGTGCATGCCGCCAGTGCGAATAACAGCGGAATGCTGGCGGCGAAGGTGCTGGCATTACACGGCGATCTCAGCAACAGTGGGATCCTGCAGGGGAATCAGACGCTCGCCTGGGATGGCAATCGCTTCACTAACCTTGCTGGTGGGCAGGTGACCAGCGGTGAAGATCTACAGCTTAGCGGAAAACGTTTCGAAAATGATGGCCAACTGGAGGGCCGTACGGCGGCGATTAGACTGGATAACCTGCACAATAGCGGCAGCGTTCAGGCACTGGATAGCCTGAAAATTAAGGCTAACGGGCGACTGGATAACCAGGGATCGCTGCGCAGTCTCAACCTGTTCGAGTTGGCTGCGGCGCAGTTGTTTAACGACAAAACGATTGCAGCAAAATCCCTTAGCATTTCCGCGCCGGAGCTTATGAATAACGGCATTGTGCAGGGTAATTCGGCACTACAGCTCACCACCCGCAATCTGTTCAATGGCCAACAGGGGCAGTTGGTTAGCGGTGCGGGGCTGGATTTAGGCCTCGATTCGCTGGAAAACCACGGTCTGCTGCTGACAAATACCAACTTCACGCTGCGCGGCAACACATTAATTAACGCCGGTGATATTCAGGCCGATTCCCTGGACCTGACGCTGGCAAACTCAGTTGAAAACCAGGGTAACCTGGTGGCGAAACAGGGGGCGTCGATAAATACTGCCTCTCTGGATAACCGCGGTACGCTGGCGGCGAAAAGTGTCACTCTGGATGGAAAATCCATCCGTAACAGCGGTCTGGTTCAGGGTAATGACAGTACCTCGGTTTCTGCGAATAACTTCACCACGGATGCTACAGGTAAATGGTTGGCCGGTAATGCGCTGTTGGTGCATACCGGTGCGATGGAAAACGCCGGCGTACTGCAGGGAAATACCCTGACATTCACTGCCGACTCGCTGAATAACAGCGGTGTGCTTAACGGTTTACATGGCCTGGAAGGCAAGCTATCCGGGCGACTTACTAACCCCGGACACATTCAAAGTGGCGGCGCGCTGGCGCTTACGGCTGATGATATCAACAGCGCCGGACGTATTGCCGGTGACAGGCTGACACTTGCAGCCTCGACGTTAAACAATTCAGGCCTGTGGCAGGGGACGAACGGGCTTGCGCTGTCTGGTGATGTTCTCACGACGGGTACAACCTCCCGTACGCTGAGCGGCGGCGCGTTGACCTTTGATGCTGGCAATATAACGACGCAAGGAACGCTGCAGGGGCAGCAGCTTACACTGACCGCTGATAACTGGCTGCACAAAGGATCGCTGATAAGCCTGGGTAATCTGACGGCTACTGTAAACAACGGCCTTACCACATCAGGCGATGTGATGAGTCATGGCGGAATGTCACTAACCGCGCAGCAGCTTGATAACAGCGGAAAACTGCTCAGCGAGAGCGACGTAACGCTCGACGGCGCACAGTTCGATAACAGTGGCACGGTACAGGGAAATACCCTGACCCTGCAGCAAAACCGGATCCACAATCAGGGCACGCTGACCGGCCTGCAAAGCCTGACGCTGGAGGCTCGTCAGCGTCTGATGGCGCGAATGGCGATGGCTTCACCGCAACAGGAATTGATTAACGCAGCAGGTGGTTCACTGCTGACGCAGGGGGCGCTGAAACTCACTTCTGGCGATGTGACGAATAATGGCACGTGGCAGGGACAGTCCGTTCTGCTCAGTGCGCAAACGCTGACAAACAATGGGGCAATACAAAGCGCCGACGCCCTGCAACTCACGCTCGCAAATAACCTGACTTCTGCGGCTGGCAGCAAAATTACCGCCCTTGGTAACGCGACGCTACAGGCGCTTTCTCTGACTAACTCCGGGCAATGGACGGCGAAAAATCTTACGCTGAAGGGGACAACCCTTGATAACAGCGCGGCGGTTAGCGGCGTAAATGCGCTCACGCTTGCCATGAACGGCGCGGTCAGGCAGCAGAAAGCGGGCAGTATGCTGAGCGGCGGCGCGTTGGATCTGACTGCGGCGTCAGTCACCAACGAGGGTAAAATTCAGGGTGCGACGCTGGGCATGACGACCGGCGCATTGACCAACAGCGGAAGACTACAAGGGGATAATGGCGCAACGCTGTCGCTGAGCGGTGATTTGATAAACCAGGCTTCCGGGGAGATTGTCAGCCGCCAGGGGCTGACGCTTTCTACGCCAGTGCTGTCCAACTACGGTTTGATGCAGGGCGGTGGAGAGACTCATCTTAACGCCACAACACGCGCGCTCAATGACGGCAAACTGCTTTCCGGCGCGGGGCTGACGCTGACCACGGCGCAGTATTCCGGCGCAGGCTGGTTACAGGCGACAAATCTCATTCTGAATGCGACAACGGCCACCAATGACGGTAACTGGCTGGCCGACAGCGCCACGCTTGCAGGGACCCGGTTTACCAACCAGGGAACCGCGCAGGCCGGTCAACTGTCGGTGAAATACGCGCAACTGACGAATAACGGTACGCTGTTAGGGAACTCGCAACTGAGTGTGAATGCCAGTGAAGTTAATCAGAATGCGGCCGGGAAACTGTTCAGCGGCGGCGACCTGTCCGTTGAAAGTCGCGGGCTGGGTGCGTTGGGACAGGTGGTTGCGCTGGGTAATCTGACGCTGAAACTGGTGAATGGTTTTACTGCGCAAAGCGCGTTTGCCGCGGGTAAAACGCTGACCATTACCAGCGATGGCGCTATCGACAACCGTAGCGTGCTTCAGGGGCAATCGCTCAACCTGGCGGCGGGCGGACAGCTCAGCAATAACGGGCAAATTACAACGGGCAACGGTGCGAGCCACCTCAGTGGCAGCAACGTGGCGCTCAATGCCGCCGGAACGTTACAGGGCGGTGGCGATATTACGCTGACCAGTCGCGGTAATATTTCAGTCGCTGGTTTCACCGGAACGCGTGGCTCTCTGACGCTCAATGCACCGGGCGCCATCGTCAATACGGCGCTGTTGTACGCGGCAAATAATCTGGCGCTTTATGCTAACACCATCACCAACCAGCGCGGCGATATCCTCGCGGGCAACAATCTGTGGATGCAGCGAGATGCTGCGGGCAATGCCAACAGTGAAGTGGTCAACACTTCCGGCAATATCGAAACCCAGAACGGTGATATCACCATCAAAACAGGACATCTGCTGAACCAGCGGGATGGGTTGAAAACAAACCAGACACAAATAGCTGGATCAAACAGTATTCCAGGGATAGGTGATGCGACAATAAAAGTTGATATAAGCGAATTACCGTCAGGCTCCTATGGTGTTAATGGTTATTCCTACACAACAGAATCAGGAGCCTGTAACGCACATGGAGCCTGTAGCTACCACCATTATTATCAGTATTACTACGCGCCGTTCAAAGATACCGCGACGCAAAAATTCATTTCCAGCCAGGTAAAAACAGAGGTTTCCAGCTCTGGCGGCGCAGCTCGTATTTCATCAGGGCGAAATCTGTCAATTGGCGCAAACACGCTGGATAACGCAGCCAGTACTATTCTGGCAAATAATAATATCGACCTTTCAGGAAGCACATTAAATAACCAGAGCTGGCAGTCCGGGACGCTTACTGATTATCTGGTTTATACCTATACCCCAGAGAAATACTCACGTCAGAAATTTGCCGTAAATAATATAGATGTGTTACCTCCGCGTTATAACGAGGGGAGAAACAGTAAAGGTGAAACTATTGTGCTTCCTAAAGAACGCACAATAACATTTACCCTGGAAGGGCATGACCGGGTTCAGGAAGGGGGAGAAACGTACCGTTCTGTGATTCAGGCGGGCGGTAATGTAAACGCCAGGTTTACTGCTTCTATTGGCAACGAAAACGCAACCTCTGGTGGGGGACGGGTTAGCAATACCATCGTTACCCCGACCCTCAACACCCTCAGCAACCAAACTATCAGTAATGGGGTGCAAAAGCAGGCACTGGCTGGCAATGACACGGTGAGCGTCAGTTCCCCACAGTGGAACGATCGACTGCATGACGCATTGCAGCAGATTAACGGCGGAGGCGCGCTGGAAAGCGGTGGCGTATCAGACTCTACGCTCAACCCTGTTTCTACCACGCAGAAAGGTAACGCCAGCCTCGGTCAACTCAATGGCCTGATTAACCCAGGCGAGAAGGGCGTGAATGCCGCCGGGCAAAATCAGGGCAAAACGGTGGATACCAGCTCGTATCCGTTACCTTCCGGAAACAACGGGTATTTCGTCGTCTCTGACGATCTGAAAAGCCCGTACCTGATCAACGTTAATCCGAAACTGAACGGTCTTGGTCAGCTCGATCCCAGCCTGTTTGGTGAATTGAATGCAATGCTGGGTATCAAACCTGGCGAAGCGCCGCGTGAAACCAATATTGCGTATACCGATCAAAACCAGTTCCTTGGGTCGGCCTATATGCTCGATCGTCTCAAACTGAACCCGGAATATGACTACCGCTTCCTCGGTGATGCGGCGTTTGATACCCGCTATGTCAGTAACGCCATGCTGAATCAGACGGGAAGTCGATATATCAACGGTATTGGTTCTGACCTTGATCAGATGCGTTATCTGATGGATAGCGCTGTCAGTACCCAGCAGTCGCTGGGACTGAAATTTGGCGTGGCGCTGACGGCCGATCAAATAGCGTCCCTTGAGCACAGCATGCTGTGGTGGGAAGCCGCGACCGTCAACGGTGAGACAGTAATGATACCGAAGCTGTATCTCTCGCCGAAAGATATCACCGTGAACAACGGTAGCGTCATTGCCGGGAATAATGTCCAACTGACTAGCGGGAATATCACCAACTCCGGCAGTACGCTGTTGGCGAGAAACGATCTCACTCTCGACAGCCAAAACAGTATTAACAACCTTAACAATAGTCTGATGCAGGCCGGGGGTAATCTCGACCTGAGCGCGAGGGGGGACATTAATAACGTCAGCTCCGCCATCAGCGGAAAAACGGTGGCGCTGGAAAGCCTGGGCGGCAACATCAATAACCTGACGCTGGCGGAACAGATTGATGTGAGTGCCAGGGACAAATACCGCAATGTGAGCTTTAAAGATACGTTGCTGGGGTCTACGGCATCCATTACCGCGCAGGACGGATTGTCGCTCTCGGCAGGCAAAGATATCACCGTTACGGGCGCCAATCTCTCTGCGGGCGGTTCATTGTTGATGGAGGCGTGGGGAGATATTGCGGTAAATGCCAACCAGATTAACGATGCTCGGAGCCACTCCGGACGCTGGATAACAGAGACGGGGCGTTCGTCAGTGGACTGGCAGGGTAGCACCATCAGCGCGGGCGGTAACCTCGGTATCAATGCCGGGAATAACCTCAACGTCACCGCCAGCGATGTTAACGCGGGGGGGAATGCTCAGCTTACAGCGGGTAACGATCTCAATCTGAATGCGGCCACCACTCAGCAAAGTAGCCGTAACGGCGGCAGTGAATCGCACAGCACAGGGCTTTCCCGTACCACCGTGTCAGCGGGTGACAACCTGGTGTTGAAAGCGGGCCAGGATATTAATTCCCATGCGGCCGGGCTGGCTGCGGAGAATGATGTCGGTCTCCAGGCCGGGCGTGATGTCAACATGCTGGCTGAAGCAACGACAGATGGCGACAGTTATCGTGCGAAGAAGAAAACCGTGGTCAATGACGCCGTACGCCAGCAGGGAACGGAAATTGCCAGCGGCGGCGACGCCGTCATTATTGCCGGGCGTGATGTAAACGCACAGGCAGCGGATGTTACGGCGCAGGGCGATATCGGCGTAACGGCAGGCCGGGATGTGAATGTTACGACCGCCACAGAGAGCGATTATCACTACCAGGAAACCACGAAAACCAAAAAAGGATTCCTCAGTAAAAAGACTACCCATACGATTGAAGAAGACAGCGCTACGCGGGAAAAAGGCGCGCTGCTGAGTGGGAACAATGTGACGGTCGCCGCCGGGAATAACATTCTGGTACAGGGCTCAGCCGTTGCCGGTGACGGCAATGTGGCGCTGGGGGCTGGCAACAATGTGGATATCGTTGCTGCCACCAATACGGATACCTCATGGCGCTTTAAAGAGACTAAAAAGAGCGGTCTGATGGGGTCGGGCGGGATCGGTTTCACCATCGGTAGCAGTAAAACGACGCACGATCTGCGCGAACAAGGCACCACCCAAAGCGAGAGCTTCAGCACTGTCGGCTCAACGGGGGGCAACGTCAGTATCACCGCAGGCCAGCAGGCACATATCGGCGGCGCGGATATCATCGCCCAGAAAGATATTGCTGTTCGCGGCGACAGCGTACTTATTGAACCGGGTCATGACAAACGCACCCGTGATGAGAAGTTTGAGCAGAAAACCAGCGGACTGACGGTGGCGCTGTCGGGGGCTGCTGGCAGTGCGGTGAACAGCGCGGTTTCAGCAGCGCAGGGGGCAAAACAAAGCAGCGATTCCCGACTGGCGGCACTGCAGGGTACGCAGGCAGTGCTCTCCGGAGTACAAGCCGGCCAGGCCGTGGCTCTGGATCAGGCGAAAGGGACCGCTAAAGACAATACCAATACGATAGGTATTAGTGCCTCTCTGGGCTCACAGTCCTCAAAATCGACCTCCCATAGTGAGCAGGATTCAACGACGGGAAGTACTCTGAACGCAGGCAACAGCGTCAATATCACGTCCACAGGTAGCGATATTACTATTGCTGGTAGTGAAGTGAAGGCCGGTAAGGATGTGGCACTGGATGCCGCCCGGGACGTGAATCTCATCGCTTCACAGGATACGCAACTGACAACCGGTAAAAACAGTAGCAGCGGTGGCAGTATTGGCGTGGGTATCGGCGTGGGCTCTGGTGGTGCGGGGATCAGCGTCTCGGCGAACGCCAACAGCAGCAAAGGGCATGAGAAAGGCAACGGTACCTGGCAGAATGAAACCACGGTGGATGCGGGTAATCAGGTCACGATACACAGCGGGCGGGATACCACGCTTGCTGGTGCGCAGGTCAATGGCAAACAGGTGACGGCGGATGTAGGCCGCGATCTGACGATAACCAGCACACAAGATAGCGACCACTACGACAGTAAACAGAACAGCGTGAGCGGAGGAGTGGGGTACACCTTCGGCGCGGGGACCGCTTCCGCAAGTCTTAATGCCAGCCGCGACAGGATGAAGAGCGACTTTGATTCAGTGCAGGAGCAGAGTGGCATCTTCGCGGGTGACGGTGGCTTTGATATCACAGTGGGCAAGCACACCCAACTGGATGGCGCGGTCATTGCTTCTACCGGTTCGGCGGATAAAAACAGTCTGGATACGGGCACGCTGGGCTTTGGCGATATCCACAATCAGGCAGATTACAAAGTGGAGCACCAGGGGGGAGGGATCAGTACAGGGGGCAGTATTGGTCAACAGTTCGCGGGTAATCTGGCGAACGCCCTGATTGCCGGAGGTGGCAGCAGTGGGCATGCGGAAGGAACAACGCAGGCGGCGGTGAGTGAGGGGACGATAACGGTTCGCGACACGGAAAATCAGAAGCAGGATGTCGCCGGTCTGAGCCGTGATGCGGAGCATGCAAACGGCAGCATCAGTCCGATTTTTGACAAGGAAAAAGAGCAGAAGCGCCTGCAGGAAGTGCAACTGATAGGCCAGATAGGTAACCAGGCGGCGGATATCGCGAGGACGCAGGGTGAGATAAATGGCCTGAATGCGGGTAAAAAAGCGCTGGCAAAGGAAGGTATTCCTGAGCCGGATGTGAACGCCAGTGATGAAGAAAAAGCAAGATACCAGACGCAACTACGGAACTCAGCGGCATATAAGACCGAGCAGGCAAAATACGGCACGGGTAGCGATATTCAGCGGGGGATTCAGGCTGCCGTAGGCGCTCTGCAGGGGCTGGCTGGCGGTGATATTGGCGCGGCGCTGGCGGGTGCATCGGCACCGGAGCTTGCCAATATCATAGGCCATAAGGTGGGCCTCGATGAGGATGATATCGCGGCTAAAGCCATCGCGCATGCGATACTGGGCGGTGCTGCGGCGGCTATGCAGGGGAACAATGCAGCAGCCGGAGCGGCTGGCGCAGCGGCAGGAGAGCTTGCTGCGAATGCGATACTGAAAACGATGTATCCGGGCAAGCACGCCAGCGAGCTGGATGAAAGTGACAGGCAGTTAGTCAGCAATCTTGCGACCATCGCATCCGGTCTGGCAGGTAATCTGGCCGGTGGTGATTCGAAAAGCACGACAACGGGTGCGCAGTCTGGTAAAAACGCAGTTGAGAATAACTATCTGAGCAGTAAGCAGTTAGATGCCTGGTCCGCTGAAATGAAGTCCTGTCAGGCGAAAGGCGGTGACTGCGGCGGTATTATCAAAAAGTACGAAGAGTTGAGTACGGCACAGCAGAAGCAACTGATCAGCGACTGTGCAGCTAGCCCGGCAACCTGCCAGCAGAAATACGGTGATGTACTGACTGACAGTCTGGCGGTGAAGCAGGCAATAGATCGTGCTCTGGGTGAAGATATCCCGATCAAGATGGTCTACGATCTGACGGCGACTTTTGCGCAGCAAATGCAGGCCGAAGGGGTTGTCGCGACCAACAAAGTCTCGGAAGCACTCCAGAAAGAATACGGTCTGGATGAAGTTCAGGCGGGAATAGTCGCGAGCGCTGCGGCGTCAGCATTTGGGGGAATTAGTAAGGCTAAAGGGAATTCCCAGCCTAAAATTGAACAAATCCTCAAGCCAGAGAAAAACTGGGAAACTGCTCGAAACAAGGCATTGGATCTTGTAGGTAATTTAGGAGCGGACTCTAAGCCAGTTATCGGACGTTTGGAAGTCAGCGCTGGTAATGGGAAAGTCATAGGGCGGCAATCCAGCGACGGAAAAGTTGGTTGGCGTGTTGATTATGATCCTGAAAAAGGCACACACATCAATATATGGGATTACTCGCAGGGTAAAGGCCCTGGAAAAGCGGTGAAGCAAGTCATACCTTTTGAAGGCAATGAAAAGTCTTTTGAAACAATATTGAAACAGCTAAACAGGTAGAGCAAATGACTTTATTTGATGAGTGTCGGGAAGCACTGAGTGCTGATTTTAATATAGTAGAGGGGCTGGCTCAGCAGGAGGCTCTGGGCATTTTAAATAAGTATCCTCTCGCGAAAGGAAGTGTTACTTGGTCAGAGATCAGGCATTCTGATTATGAGAGTTTTGATGAGCTATTGAGTGCAAACTCTGTAAAAAACGATGACATGTTTGTCTTTGCAGATGATGCAAGTATTCCAGTTTTTAGGTCAAATCTAAGATTAATCGCTGAAAATATCTATGACGTAACAGCTTTATCGCCCAAATTATTCATTTTTAATGATGAAGTGATAATACAACCTTTATTCCCAACTGATATGTTCCGTTTAGGAATCAAGAAATAGTGGGAAAGCTTGCAAATCCCGGCCATTATGCCGGGATTTTTTTTGCGCGTCATCTGCCATAGCTTTACACGGTTTTCCTCTCAACAGCGGGACAGGGTAACAACGCAAAAAAAAACGTGGAGAAAATGCAACAGGGAAAAACCGCTGTAACTCACGGAAAGCACAGGGCAAAACTGTTTCATCACAGCAATGTGCACAGGATCGAGTTGTTGTTGAGAATAATGCGCTGGCAATCCCAGCTCCGCCGCCACCGGTCGCAGGCAACAATACCGGCGATGCGGTGAACGATGCCAACAGCAACGGCCCTGGACAAGAAGCTGAAAGAAATGAAGGAGGCGCTGGATAAAGCGACCCAGTGTTCCTTCGGTCGGGCCTGTTCTGCTGATGATGTAGGGCAGACAGAAGGGCCGAATGCGGGCAATAACCTGACGGATGCTGAGAAGGCTGAATTTGGTGGTGCAGGTTCAGGAACGCCGGGCGGCTGGGAGCCGCAGGATGAGGAGAATGCGCAGAACAGTCAAAAGCAAAATATTACTGTTGAGGATTTAACCTCGACATCATCGAAGGGGCCTGAAACTACAGGGCGTTCAAAACTTTTCGAAAGAACAGGTGGTAGTAATGCTGCTAATAAAGAGTTCGATGCCTTATCTCCCACAGAAATTAAAGAAATACCAAGTGGAAGGGGCGGTAAACTACCCGATGGGCGAACGGTTAGCGATATTCAGCGGGGTATTCAGGCTGCCGTAGGCGCTCTGCAGGGGCTGGCTGGCGGTGATATTGGCGCGGCGCTGGCGGGTGCATCGGCACCGGAGCTTGCCAATATCATAGGCCATAAGGTGGGCCTCGATGAGGATGATATCGCGGCTAAAGCCATCGCGCATGCGATACTGGGCGGTGCTGCGGCGGCTATGCAGGGGAACAATGCAGCAGCCGGAGCGGCTGGTGCAGCGGCAGGAGAGCTTGCTGCGAATGCGATACTGAAAACGATGTATCCGGGCAAGCACGCCAGCGAGCTGGATGAAAGTGACAGGCAGTTAGTCAGCAATCTTGCGACCATCGCATCCGGTCTGGCAGGTAATCTGGCCGGTGGTGATTCGAAAAGCACGACAACGGGTGCGCAGTCTGGTAAAAACGCAGTTGAGAATAACTCGCTCAGTGGTGATCGGGCCCGCGAAGCGGCGAAACAGGCTGCTGAATCCCTGAAAAATCAGGTCAGGGAAAAGCTGGCTGAAAGCGGAACTGTCCTGCGCTGATTACGTTCGTGGGTGAATACTAGCCGTACCTGTCAGCATACTGTGCAGGGGGAAAGCGGTTTTTTGCGTAGTAGCTCGTGGTTTTACGGGTCATCTGGTAAAACACCTGAATCTGCTTGGGCAACGGCGGGTTCTGGCATAAAATTTGTGTCAGCGAAAATCAACTTCTTGTAAATAGTCATGTGCTAAGCGGAATAAAGGTGTTTGTGCTCCTTTGCTTCTACACTATTTAACCTATGGCTATCACACCGTAATTAATAAAAATGTCGTCATTTAAAAATGGCATGTTTATTAAATGCAAAGTGGCTCCAGAAAATAGTGTTGATATATGTAATGTGTTACAGCCAATAAAACAGATCGCGAACCATGAAATAAGAATGCTATCATTCACATCAGACGCGGCAGGCAACTGCTGGCACACGCATTCACCCCGGAGCACCTGATGAACAACGACATTCCGCTAAAATATTATGATATCGCCGACGAGTACGCGACCGAGGCCGCAAAGTCGGTGAGCGATGCCGAACGCGACGCGCTGGCGCATTACTTCCAGCAGTTGATCACTCGTTTGATGAACAACGAAGAGATCAGTGAAGAAGCGCAGCAGGAGATGGCAACCGTGGCCGGCGTCGACCCACTGCGTATCGATGATATCGCGGAGTTCCTCAATCGCTGGGGTAACGAGTAGCCAAAGACATGGCCTGTGTTTTACACTGCGCGCAAATTGAGTAGATATACTCTACGAGTATTAGGTTTAATCAGGCGGAAACAGCAATGAACGGAACAATCACAACGTGGTTTAAAGATAAAGGCTTTGGATTTATCAAAGATGAAAACGGCGACAACCGCTATTTTCATGTGATTAAGGTTGCTAATCCTGAGCTGATCAAGAAAGACGCGGCGGTGACCTTCGAGCCTACCACCAACAACAAAGGCTTGTCTGCCTATGCGGTAAAAGTCATACCAGACAGCAAATACATCTATATCGCAGGCGAGCGTCTGAAGCTCACGGCGATCAAGTCATACCTGGTCTACAGCGAAGAAGTCCCTGCTGAGACTCGTATCGACAAAGAAAATGCGGTGCTGTCTGTTGGCGTGCTGATGAATAGCATCCGACCGAAATCAGACGTCAAGCCTGGCGAAATGCGCACGCTGAAAAAGCTGGCGATCACCACCTTCCAGGGGACGACGCTGATTTTCTCGGAAGATGAAATCGATATCGACGAGACGGTGAAACTGCTTAAGGTCTGAAGCCCTGCGGACTGAATGAATACCGAAATCCTGCTCTTTATTGAATCGGGGTTTCGGTATTTTTATTTCGGGCGTGGGAAGAACAACGTTGTGCCAGAAACAGACATCCAGTTGAGTTGGATACGTCTAATGACCACATATGGCGTTTACTTTCTCTGTAATAAATCCCATCGATTACCATAGAGGTCCTCAAAAACAACAACGGTACCGTATTCTTCTTCTCTGGGGGCTTCGCAAAACTGAACGCCAACCAACTTCATTGCATTGTAATCATGCCAAAAATCATCGGTTTGCAGAAACAGGAATACGCGTCCGCCACATTGGTTACCGATGAATGCTTCCTGAATCTCATTAGCCGCTCTGGAAAGTAACAAATGACAGTCACTGTCGGGGTTCGGTGATACCACAACCCAACGTTTCCCCGGTTGCGGAGTATCTTCAATCAGGGTAAAGCCGAGCTTATTTGTGTAGTAATCGATAGCTCTGTCGTAATCATCGACAACAATCGAAATATATCCCAGACATTTTTTATTCATTTTTAATAGGCCACCCAGTTTCAACTTACTATTTGTACTTGCTATTTTATCATTAACAGCAGCGCTTTTAAGCATTCTGCCAAAAAGTTATTTCCTTACTTTCGTTATTACCCTCCTGACCAATTCCTCTATTTTTATGCAACCTTTGGATTTACCACGTCATCCATCAGTATGTAACGTGCTTCCTGGCGTGAGTAGTGATCGATTAACGGCACAAGTCGTCGGAAGTGTTCGCTGGCACAATGTTCATCGAGAGCCGCGTGGTTTGGCCATTCTTCGATAAAAACAAAATGGCCCGGATCTTTTTCATCAATATAGAGGTCATATGCAATGCACTGCGGTTCTTTCTTCGTTGCCGATATTAGCTCACGATACAAAGGGAGAACGGTTTCAATGAACTCAGGTTTGATGAAATCTTCGGCAATGACCTTTAACATGCAGCCTCCTGGCTGAAAATGAATGCACACTATGCGATGAAGATATATTTAGGGCAAGACGTCACAGTGTTATTTTGGTCAGCGAGTGAGTTATTCCAGCTATCAATCAGATGATCCGCAAATCGTAAAGGCCGATCCCGGCCAGCAGTGCTTAAGCACTCATTCGGTTGTATGAGCGGGGAGATACGGTTCCCACTTCCGGGTGAGCGTCAGCCGACGACCACGTTGCCAGAGTTTATATAAAGTCTGGCAACGGAGGTGTTATGAGCTGGCGGCCCTTTTTGTATTTGATTATTAATCCTCACCCGATATTAAGCGCCCGGCGTGGTCATCTGCGTCTGGTGCAGGGTTGACTTTGCATTCTGTTAACAAACGCGGTATAACAAACCTTCTTTGGATGTTTAGATGTCCATACGTTTAGAAGGTCATATGCAAACAACACAACAAAATGCGCCACTGAAGCGCACAATGAAAACGCGTCACCTGATTATGCTCTCCTTAGGCGGCGTGATTGGCACAGGGTTATTCTTTAATACCGGGTACATCATCTCCACCACCGGAGCGGCGGGAACGCTGCTGGCCTATCTGATTGGTGCGCTGGTGGTCTGGCTGGTTATGCAGTGTCTGGGCGAACTGTCGGTGGCGATGCCGGAGACGGGGGCGTTTCACGTCTATGCTGCGCGCTATCTTGGCCCGGCAACGGGGTATACCGTGGCCTGGCTTTACTGGCTGACCTGGACCGTGGCGCTGGGTTCGAGTTTTACCGCCGCCGGATTTTGTATGCAGTACTGGTTTCCACAGGTGCCGGTATGGGTTTGGTGTGTGTTGTTCTGCGTGATTATTTTTGGCCTGAACGTTATCTCCACGCGCTTTTTTGCCGAAGGGGAGTTCTGGTTCTCGCTGGTAAAAGTTGTCACTATCATCGCCTTTATCATCCTCGGTGGGGCGGCGATTTTCGGTTTTATCCCGATGCAGGATGGTTCCCCCGCGCCGGGGCTGAGTAACATCACGGCAGAAGGCTGGTTCCCGCACGGCGGCTTACCGATCCTGATGACTATGGTGGCAGTGAACTTTGCTTTTTCGGGTACCGAGCTTATCGGCATTGCCGCGGGTGAAACAGAAAACCCGCGCAAGGTTATCCCGGTGGCGATTCGTACCACCATCGCGCGGCTGATTATTTTCTTTATTGGCACCGTGTTTGTGCTGGCAGCGCTGATCCCGATGCAGCAGGCGGGCGTGGAGAAAAGCCCGTTTGTGCTGGTGTTTGAGAAAGTAGGGATTCCGTACGCCGCCGATATTTTTAACTTCGTGATCCTGACGGCCATCCTGTCTGCGGCGAACTCCGGGCTGTACGCCTCCGGGCGCATGCTGTGGTCGCTGTCGAATGAACGTACGCTGCCAGCCTGTTTTGCCCGAGTGACGAAAAACGGTGTGCCGCTGACGGCACTGTCGGTCAGTATGTTTGGCGGTGTGCTGGCGTTGTTTTCCAGCGTGGTGGCTCCGGATACGGTATTTGTTGCGCTGTCGGCAATCTCCGGATTTGCGGTGGTGGCGGTGTGGCTGAGCATATGCGCCTCGCATTTTGTTTTTCGCCGCCGTCATCTGCAACAAGGTAAGGCATTGAGTGAATTACATTATCGTGCGCCGTGGTATCCGCTGGTGCCGGTATTAGGTTTTGTGCTGTGCCTGGTGGCCTGTGTAGGGCTGGCATTCGATCCAGCGCAGAGAATTGCGTTGTGGTGCGGGTTACCGTTTGTCGCGTTGTGCTATGGTGCTTATTTCCTTACTCAACCCCGTAACGCAAAACAGGAGCCAGAACATGTCGCAGAATAATCCGTTACGCGCTCTCCTTGATAAACAGGATGTCCTGTTGCTGGATGGCGCGATGGCGACGGAGCTGGAAGCGCGAGGGTGTAACTTAGCCGACAGCCTGTGGTCAGCCAAAGTGCTGGTAGAAAACCCGGAGTTTATCCGCGAAGTTCATCTTGACTATTACCGGGCGGGGGCGCAATGCGCGATCACCGCCAGCTATCAGGCGACGCCGGCGGGCTTTGCCGCGCGAGGTCTGGATGAAGCGCAGTCGAAAGCGCTGATTGGCAAAAGCGTGGAGTTGGCGCGTAAAGCCCGTGAAGCATATCTGGCAGAGAACCCGCAGGCGGGCACGCTGCTGGTGGCGGGATCCGTCGGGCCTTACGGCGCGTATCTGGCGGATGGCTCTGAATACCGTGGCGATTATCAGTGCAGCGCCGAGGCGTTCCAGGCGTTTCATCGCCCGCGTGTGGAAGCCTTGCTGGATGCCGGGGCAGATCTGCTGGCCTGTGAAACCCTGCCAAATTTTGCCGAAATTCGCGCACTGGCTGAGTTGTTGACTGCGTATCCGCGTGCGCGGGCATGGTTCTCGTTTACCCTGCGCGACAGCGAGCACCTGAGCGACGGTACGCCGCTGCGCGACGTGGTCGCTTTCCTTGCGCAATATCCGCAGGTGGTGGCGTTAGGCATTAACTGCATTGCGCTGGAGAACACCACTGCCGCGTTGCAGTATTTACACAGCTTAACGGCGCTGCCGCTGGTGGTGTATCCGAACTCGGGCGAGCATTACGATGCGGTCAGCAAAACCTGGCACCATCACGGTGAGCATTGCGCGCAACTTGCGGATTATCTGCCGCAGTGGCAGGCCGCAGGCGCAAGGTTGATTGGCGGATGCTGTCGCACCACGCCTGCGGATATTGCCGCGCTAAAAGCGCGAAGCTGAGAGTTTATCGGGCCTACATCGTTCACTGTAGGCTTGATAAGCGCAGCGCATCAGGCATTGCTGGGGGGCGGCATAAGCGCCTTAGCGGGTCTACAGTGAATGATGTGACGATACGGCTATTGTGATTTTAGGTAATAGAACGCACTCACTCGTAGCAGGCCTTAAAGCAAATCTGCTGCTACTTACGACCGGATTGTTGACCAGATATAGGGTGCATTGATATAAAATTAAAGAAGGGACTCCACTGGAGTCCCTTTATTTAGAAAATGATAAAAAAAACGATCATTATTGGAATGCAAATCAATAATGACAATGATTCAATTCTAAATCCTAGTGTTAATTTTTTTGGAAGATTTCTTATTAGATTATATCCTTCTACGCTTATGCCGTGATGTAAATGTTTATGGTATTTAAAGTTTAAGCTTCTAGTTATAAAACTAACTTTAGTATTATATAAGTATGGAGTAATAAAAACACTTGCATCTTTGCATGACTTTGTTGAAATTGGTAGGTGACCTATCTCTCTTTCGTATATTTCAACTATTTTTTTGTACGCTTTTTTATTATAAAAATAACATATCATGAATATTAAAAAATCAAATAAAAAAGCAAGACAAATTAGGTTTTTTATAATCACCTCATTTTGAATTAAAAATATTTTCATATATAATATGCTCCCCTACATATTCACCAGCATTTTCGCCATATTTTTCTACAAGTTTACTTGTTGCAATAGTAACACCAACCCCTGTAGCAAAACACAGTGCAGCACCGACCCCACCAGCTTCTATAGTAGAAAGCCCTAATACCCACGTACAAACCACATTTGCGGCACGTCCAGCCGCCAGACCAGAAAGCATACTACTAGCCTGTTTGAATCCAAATTTACTATATTCAGTGATAGCGGCTTTTTTACAAGCACTTTCACGACCTTTTGAACAAGCGTCATAAACATTTGATGTATATCCGGCAAAATCTAAACCTATGCCAACAAAACCAACTGTTTTCATTAGATTCATTAGTTTTGCCGAGCGCTCAATATATGTAGCATAACCTTCAATATTATCTATTCCCGTTTTATCCCATTTATACATAATTGAACTTGTAGATAAACCTAATGCTTTTTTAATGCTATTATATTCTTCTAATTTAAGCTGGGTTTTTGAAAATTTGTTTAAAACAGCATCTAGCTTTTTAAACAGTCTTGCCCGTTGACCAAAGAATTCTTCCCCCGATATAATTCCTTTGTTGTGGCCATACGTATCTTTATACAACTCCTGAATTTCAATTAATATTTTTTTATTTCTTCGTAATAACTTTTACCTACTTCACTAATATAACCAAAACCATCTCCAGCATTTCCTAAATAATCACCGAAAAGTTGATATGAAAATGCATCCACGGCTCCTCTGTTATCATGCAATAACTTTGCATCCTGCAAGGTAAGTGGGGCCAGAGCTTTATCAATTCGATCACGCGCTTTTTGCAATGTTTCAATCTGTTGCTGATCTTGCTTTTCAGGATCAACAACAATCAGAATTGAACCAGGTTGTTTTTTCATATCAGGGTTCAGTTTGTGATACAGCTCTCTCGTACCCTCGGGGGGGTTAACGAAAATATACGGCTCATATGTTGATGGCTTTGACTCATAGGGCAATACACAAAATCCCCCATCGACAGGCTCACGAGGCGGTTTATCCTCTTCACCCGGACAATATGGTCCAGGTGCCATCGTGAGCGGTTTTGGCGAGTTCTGCGGCGCTACAGAGACCACTCTGTTTGTGACTGGCTTAGGTGCGGAGAGAACTTCACTCTCATAGAAATAAGTGACATTTGAAATTGAGTTAATAAATCTGCATTTGCAGGGGCATGTGCCAACGCTATGTGCTGTTCCGGCAGCTTGAACACCATGTATAAAATAACCCGGTTGTCCTCCTACTATGTGGTAGAGTTTTTTATCTTTACCGCATATATAGCTATCGCCATGTCGTGCCGTTGGCTGTCCGTCGAGTATATGATTAGTACAACCTGTTAAAATAGTACCACCGCAGGTTGTTTTATCACCGACCCTTAAAAAATATGCAATTCCCATACAATTCTCATTTTAATAAAGTTAAGTTTTCCGGATTGCAAAAAATCCAGTCATTTTTCCATGTTGTCATGTAAACACAGTCTTCGATTTTATTTGATTCTTTGAATTGCATATTATTATAAGCGATTAGACTTTGTTCTTTTAAATAGTCATTATGATAATTACATTGCGATTGAGTATGACTTAGAAAATCAGGGAGTCTTTTCTTCCACATTTGATGAAATCTATCTGTAACTTCTTCAGGTATTTTTAGGGTAGGGAATTTTTCATTTTCACTGAAACTGCTAAAAGTATATTTGACGGGGATTATAACTTGAGCCAGATGATAACCATGATATATAATATTGTATTGTTTATCAGCCCATAAACCCGCACTCAACAGCAGATAATAATCATCACTATTTTTGATGATTTTATTATTTTTTACCATTTCCTCAATGTTAAAATCATTCAGTGCATATACGCTCCACTTTTCATTAAATTTTTTCTCTAGGTAAACAGAGTAAATTGATGCTTCCATCTTTGAATAAAAGATTAAAATCCCCTCGATACTTCGATCGTATTTCCTCCACAACGGTTCTAACATTTTTTCGTTTTTATGCGTTGTTTTGTTGTATATCCCGCTGACACGACCCAATACCCATAATTCGTGCTCGCTTATATATTGAGTGATTTGGTTTTCTTCCTGGTAAAAATACATTTTTGAATCTCTCTCATCCGTTGAAAGCGTGATGACATACTATTTTCTCTGTAAAAGTTGTGCGGCTGATCGCATAAGTAATAAAAAAGCCTGAATCCATTTAAGGATGATTCAGGCTTGGAATAATTAAGTTTATCTGTATTTATTTAATAAATATTTTATAAGAATTTTTCCTTCTCTATAATCAAATTAATTTTATCTGGTCCGTTGTTTGATCGTAGCCCGGCACAAATCATGCCGCATCCGCCAGGACAAACATGCCGTACGGGTGGATTTCGAGGTAATACTGCTCGCCGACGTCCGGTTGCAGACGCGTAGCATTGACCTGCAATAAAATCTCCTGCCCGTGCCACTCCACCGTGACCTCATACTGGGGTCCCATATACGCGACGTGGCGGATCACGCAGCGCTGACTCTCTTCACCGCGATCGCTGAGCGTGATCGCTTCCGGACGCACGCCGACAATGCCTTCACCTTGTGTATCAAAGTGCAGCGGGCGCGGCAGATGATAGCCGTAGATATCAACGTATTTGTCGCTGAAGGTAGCCGGGAACAGGTTGGCATCGCCCATAAAGCTCGCCATAAAACGGGAGGCGGGCTGGCGATAGAGATCCTGCGGTGAGCCGATCTGCATGATGTGTCCTTTGTTCATCACCAACACGGTATCAGAAACCGCAAAGGCTTCGCTCTGATCGTGGGTGACGTACAGCGAGGTGATATCAAACTGCTTTTGCAGTTCGCGGATCTTGTCGCGCATGCTGCGACGCAGGTTGGCGTCGAGGTTACTTAACGGCTCATCAAACAGCAGCACTTTCGGTTTGAGGATCAACGCGCGAGCCAGCGCCACGCGCTGTTGCTGACCGCCGGAGATCTGATCGACAAAGCGGTCTTCGAAACCCTCCAGATCCACCATCGCCAGTGCCTCTTTGACGCGAGCTTTCACCTCTGCGCGCGACACGCCGAGCATCTTCAGGCCATAACCGACGTTCTCCCCCAGCGACATATGCGGGAACAGGGCATAGGACTGAAACACCATACAGATATCACGCTGCTGAATAGAGCGATGAGTGACGTCTTCGCCATCAATGTAAATCTGTCCTTCGCTCGGTTTTTCCAGCCCGGCGACCAGGCGCAATATGGTGGTTTTGCCGCAGCCGGATGGGCCGAGCAGGGTCACCATTTGCCCCTGCTGGATGGTGAGGTTGATATTGTCTATTACCGTATTACTGCCAAATCGTTTAGTGACGTTGCGCAGTTCAACGAAATTTTTCTGAGTCATAGTGCGCTCCATTACGCCTGGTTTTTGGCTTTTGAACGGGAGGTACGTGATTCACCGATCAGCCAGTCAAAGATGAAAATAATCGCCAGCATCACCACGATCAGAATGGAACCGTAGGCAATCGCCACGCCGTATTCGCCGTCTTCCACGCGGTTCAGGATGTAGGCCGTCGCCACGCGGGTATCCGGGGTGACGAGGAACACAATGGCGCTGACGGTGGTAATGGCGCGCACAAAGCTGTAAATCAACGCCGAGAGGATCGCCGGGCGCAGCAGCGGCAGCAGAATGTGTGTAATGGTGCGCAGAGAACCGGCGCGCAGGCTGAGCGAGGCTTCATCGAGCGATTTATCGATTTGGCCTAAGCCCGCGATACCCGCCCGGATACCGACCGGGACGTTACGCATCACCATCGAGATGATCACGATGGCGGCGGTGCCGGTGAGATACACCGGGGCGCTGTTAAAGGCCAGAATGTACGATACGCCCGCGACGGTGCCCGGAACGGCAAAGCACAGCATAGTGGTGAACTCGATGGTCTTTTTGCCTTTAAACTGCTGGCGCACCACAATCCACGCGATCAGCAGACCGAAAATCGCGGTGATCGGCGCGGCAATCCCGGCGTAGAGCAGGGTGTCGAGCAGTGAAGGCCACGCGCCGTCGCTCATCCCCTGACCGAACAGTTTGGTAAAGTTCGCCAGCGTCAGGGTGTAGTCTACGCCCCAGTTGACGGTGAAACTGCCGTAGAAAATGCTGCCGTAGAGCAGGGCGTTAAAGGCAATCCACACCGCCAGCAGTGCGACCACGCTCCACACCAGCGTGACTGGTAGCGGCTGCACGTCGCCCCGGTAGGATTTACCGGAAACGGTGACGTACGAGCGTTTACCAATCCACATATACTGCACGCAGAACACCAGCAGCGAGAACAGTAGCAGGAAGGCACCCAGCGTACTGGCGGCCTGGTAGTCGAGCTGCGAACCGGTGATGTAGAAGTAAATTTGCGTAGCCAGCACGTCGAAGTTACCGCCGAGCACCAGCGGGTTGCTAAAGTCGGCCAGCGACTGCACCACCACAATTAAAAAGGCGTTCGCCAGCGCCGGTTTCAGCAGCGGGACAAACACGCCGTTAAAGGTCTGCCAGCGGCTGGCGCGCAGGGTATATGACGCCTCTTCCAGCGATGGATGAATGGTTTTGATTGCTCCATCGAGGATCATAAACGCCATTGGCGTAAAGGCCAGCACCTGCGCCAGCCAGATACCAGTAAAACCATACAGCCAGTTGGTGTTGGTTAAACCAAACCATTCGACCATAAATTCGGTGATGTAACCGGAGCGTCCCATCATCAGCGTGACGCCTAAACCGACGACAAACGGCGGGGTGACGATCGGCAAAATCGAGAAAATACGTCCGATGATGGCGCTGCGTCTGGCGATACGAGTGGTATAGATAGCCAGTACCAGACCAAAGAAGGTACAGCCGACGCCGACGGCAATCGACAGCATAATTGAGTTGAGGATCACCTGAATGATATGCGCTTGCGACAGCACATTCATAAACGCCAGCGGGGCAAATTCTCCGGCGTCGTTGGTGAACATCGGAATGAAAATGGCGATGCTCGGCCAGACGATAAAAATACCGATCAGAGCGACTATCGCGGTGAGCGAGCCGATGACGAAACGGTCGCCGCCCAGCCATTCCAGGCGAGTGAGCGCCAGGGTCATGATTGCGCCAAGTGCCACAAACAACACGATGGTGGCATAGCCTAAGCCGCGGCCCTCAAGGGTGGCGCTGGCGACGATAAAGGCCATACAGAAAAATGCCCATCCCGCGTCAAGATAATGGCGGTTGCGCTGCTCGCGTCTGGCTTCATGGAATGGACGCACCAGCAACAGGCTTGGCAGCAGATACCAGAGCCAACTGATATTGAACTGTGACCAGCCGTAGGCGGCGAGTATTTCTTCGCGCGTGGACTCCAGCAGACCATAGTCCAGGCTCCAGCTCGGAAGCAGGGCAAACGCCAGCCAGCCGAGCAAAACCCAAAGGAATATCGCATCCCGTTTTTTCACGGGATGGAGTGCAAGTGTGTGTGACATAGCGTTTCCGGTAATCCAGGCCGGGTAAGGCGTTTGCGCCACACCCGGCAAATGAACGTAACGTGGGCTTATTTACCCATCTTAACTTCGCTAACCCACTTATTGATCAACGCCTTACGTACGTCGGTCGAGCCGTACTTATCCATGTCGTAATTGATAAGCTTCAGGTCGTCGAGCTTCAGTGAGTTAGGAGAGGTCTCGGCGGTGGTGTTGGTCAGGATCTGATAGGATTTGCCTTTCTTCCAGGCCAGCTCCTGTGCGTCTTTCGACAGCACCCAGTCAACGAACAGTTTGGCGTTGTCGGCGTTGCGCGCGCCTTTCAGGATGCTTACGCCGCCAATTTCATAGCCAGTACCTTCGCATGGGGAGATTAGCTCCAGCGGCGCGCCCTGTTCTTTCTCCAGCGAGTAGTCGTGCAGGAAACCGATGCCGATAGCCGTTTCGCCACGAGCGGCGTTACGCGCCGGGGCAATGCCGGATTTGGTGTACTGGGAGACGTTGGCGTTGAGCTGTTTCAGGTAGTCAAAAGCCTGATCTTCACCCCATAGCTGGGCAAAGGTCGCCAGCGCGGTGTAGGCGGTACCAGAGCTTTGCGGGTCAGCAATCTGAATTTCGCCTTTGTATTCCGGTTTGGTCAGATCCTTCCAGCATTTTGGTACCGGCAGGTTTTTCTCTTTCAGGCGCTGGGTATTGACGCCAAAGCCCAGAATCCCGACGTAAACCGCCGAAGAGAGGTTACCTTTTACCTTCGCGGGATCGCGGAATTTCTCCATAATCTGCTCGAGGTTTGGTGATTTATACGGCTGCAGCAGGCCCATTTCACCGGCCTGAGACTGCGGATCCAGCGTACCGCCGTACCATACATCCGCCTGCGGGTTTTTCTTCTCGGCATCGACTTTCGCCAGCGTACTGCCCGAGCCGTTACGAATGAATGAGGTTTTCACATCATATTTTTCACCGAAGGCTTTGGTTTCGGTTTCGCACATCTCGTTGGTGGCGCTGCAATACACCACCAGACGACCCTGTGCCTGGGCTGCGTTGCTGAAAGCCGCCAGCGTCAGAGCGGAAGCAATCAGGGTAGAGGTAAGCGTCAGTTTCATTGTTTTATCCTTTGACTGAGAGAAGGGGTAATGCCCGCAATGAGCAGAGGCATCAGCAATAAACCCATAAAGACAGCGGCAACCGAGAGCAAACTGAACATTCCCGACCAGCCGTAATGTTCTATGACCAGCGACAGCGGCCAACCCGCCAACGCGGCCCCCAGATAGGCGAACAGCCCGAGAAAACCGGTAATTGAACCTGCCGCCGCTTTGTGTCCGCATTCAACGGCTGCGAGGCCAATTAGCATCTGTGGGCCAAACACAAAAAAGCCCACGGTAAAGAAACACACTGCCAGTAGCGCGTAGTGGTGTACCGGCGCCAGCCACAGCGCGGCGACGGACACCATCAGTCCCAGCGTGAACAGTAAAATCATCGGCGCACGCTGACCGCTGAACAGCAGATCCGATCCCCATCCGGCAAACAGCGCCCCCAGCAAGCCGCCGACTTCAAACAACATCACCGTGGCATTGGCGCTGAGCAGATTCACGCCGTGGCTTTCCGTCAGCCAGATGTTGCCCCAGTCGTTGAGCGCAATGCGAATCAGATAGACCAACACATACGACACGCCGAGCAACCAGATCATCGGGTTTTTCAGCATGGTGGTGCGTAACATTTGCCACAGCCCCATCGGCGGGCTTTGCTGCTCCTGACGCAGTTCCAGCGGGTCATGACGCCATTCCCCAACCGTAGGTAATCCTTCTTCCCGGGGAGTGCCTTTCAATTGCAGAGTGAGCCAGATTCCCAGTGCCATGCTGATTATCCCCGGTGCCAGCATGGCTGCCTGCCAGCCCCACCAGTGGGCGGCAAAAGCGCTAATCAGCGGGATAATGGCGCCACCGATATTGATCGACATATTCCAGCAGCCCCACCAGAATCCGCGTTCGTTGCGCGAGTACCAATGGGTCAGCAGGCGGGCGCAGGGCGGCCAGCCCCAGCCCTGAAAAAATCCGTTCAGCGTCCAGACCACCAGCAGCAGCGTCAGTGATTCACCAAAGGCGAACAGCACGTTTAAAACGCCGGTGGCAAACAGGCCAATCCCCATAAACGCGCGCTGTCCGTGGCTGTCGTGCCACAGCCCGGCAGTAAATTTCGACAGACCATAGGTCAGATAAAACAGTGACCCGAGCAGGCCGATATCGCCCTTATCCAGACCCAGGTCCGTTTGTAGCGCCGGGAGGACGTAGTTAACGCTTTTGCGCGTCAAATAAAATGCGGCGTAGCCTATCACCATACACATCAGCAGCCGGGGGCGTAGCGCTCGGTATTGTTGGTCTGTTTCGCTGGTTGAGCGTGCGTGCATGGCAGTCTCCGTTTGTGCTGACTATAGGAAAGTGAAAGCAAAAGGGGATGAGAGAAAGTCCGCAGTGACTAAGACTTTTTCCTGGTTAGCGGCTGATTTGTTGCAAATTTGTGGGCAGGTTAACAATTACGTGCGTGCCGTTGTTTGATTCGAGCGTCAGTTCGCCGCCAAGGGCGCTCACCCGCTCACGCATCCCCTGGATACCGAAACCGGGAATTTTTTCAGGCAGAATACCAACGCCGTTGTCAGCGACATCCAGAAACAAACGTTGTTCCCGCTGGCGCAGCGTAATCGACACGTCGCTGGCGTTCGCATGTTTACAGACGTTATTGAGTAACTCCTGTAGCAGGCGATACAGCGTGAAGCGCACCGTTTCGTTTTCTGGCGTATTCTCTAGCTGATAATCAAAGCGACAGCGAATACCGCGTTCAGCAAAAGCAAATTCATTCACCAGATGATGTAGTGCATCTTTAAAGGCCAGTTCATCGAGCGCGGGTGGGCGTAGCTGGCGCAGCAACTGGCGGGTGGAATGGTGAATGCGCCGGGCAAGGTTGTTGATCTGATTTGCCGCTTCGAGCGTTTGCTCAGGGCCTGGCGCGCGTTTGACCAGTTGCGACTGAATTTGAATGGCGGTGATGTTCTGCCCAATTTCGTCATGCAGCTCCCGCGCCAGGCTTTTGCGCGTATTTTCTTCGGTGCGGATCAGCTGTTCGGTCAGCGCGCGTCGTGCCGCCAGTTCGGTTTCCAGACGCTGGCGATAATGGTGCAAATTTTGCGCCAGATGCTGCTGGCGGCTGATGGCGATCCCCAGCCCTATACCCAGTAGCGCCTGGGTGGCGAGAAAAATTTCCAGCTCCAGTAAGTTACTGAACCCGACGCCGATTTGCCGGGCGATGGTGATCATCATACTGCCGAGCAATCCGGATAACACGCCGCCCTGCCAGCCAAATTTCCACGCCATCACCACGTTCGGTAAGAACACCACGATCAGCAACAGGCGCTCGATCTCCGGCGACAGAACCATCTGAGTGCCGATGCCAATAATAAAAAACAGGCTGCACCAGATGATAAGCGAAGTGCGCAGCGGGGGATTGGTGGTATCCAGTCCGAGCAGATGATAGCGGTGCTGCTGGCGCAAAAATTCATAGATCAGATAGACAAACGGCGTTAGCAGCACGCCGCCGGTAAACGACGCCAGACCTATTAACGTCGCCGGGCTTTGAATAAACGGTGAAAGTAGGGCGGTATTGAGCAATGAAGTGAGCGTCACGGCGGCCAGTAGCAGGGTTAAGCGCTGCCAGTAAAGGGGGAATCGGTGCCAGTATGACTGGCCGATGCTCGCCGGAATCAGGCTAATTAATGGTGCAGCCAGCAGGATATAGCCATTCAGTAATTGCTCGCTGTGCAGCCAGAGCAACATCAACACCGGCGGCAGAACCAGCGCGGGCCAGTAACGGCGAGAAAGCAGGATTAACAGCGCGAGATAGACGCCGTGCGGCAGGAATAGCGCCGCTTGCTGGCCGTTGTGGGTCAGATAAAACCCCAGCGTCCACAGCATCAGCCAGCCCGATCCCCAGGCCAGCAGAATAAACAGAGAAATAACCCAATGCCGAAGGTTACGCGACATTAATGCCCCGTCAATAGCTGGTGGTCGAGCGCAAAATGCACCAGATCGATGGTGCTATGGCATTGCAGTTTGCCCAGCACGTTCGCCCGATGAACGTGCACCGTCTTGTGGCTGAGATCGAGTTTGAAGGCGATCTCTTTCACGCTGTCGCCTTTGACCAGCAGATCAAACACTTCGCGCTCGCGTGGGGTCAGTACTTCCAGGACCTGCGCGGGCTGTTCGCCGCCGCGTAGCGCACGCAGCGCATCGGCGCACAGGTAATGCCCGCCCATACCTACCGAACGTACCGCCTGCACCAGTTCCTCCGGTCCGCAGCGTTTGGTCAGGTAGCCGCTGGCGCCGGCATCCAGCGCGCTTTGCACAAACGTGGGCGAGTCATAAATGCTGAGAATTATGGCGCGAAAACCGGGCTTCTGCGCCCGCAGTCGTTTTAACAGGCTCAGGCCATTTTCATCCGGCATGGCGATGTCCATCACCGCCACGTTGACGTCATCATGCAGTAACGCAGGCCACGCCAGGGCCGCGCTGCTGAACTGGCCGATGACGTTGAGATCGTCTTCGAGACTGAGTAATTGCGCAAAGCCGGAACGCACCACCACATGGTCATCCACCAGCACAACATGAATCATGATATTACTCTCTTACCTGATAATGGCGTCTATGATGCCCGTCAGCGCCGCACTGGCAATCACCGTGGCGCGGATATGTAACGAATGTAACAAAATCGCAATAATTTGCCGGGTGTTATAGCGAGTGTAGGCCTGATAAGCGCAGCGCATCAGGCATATGATTACCGGATGGCGGCGCAAGCGCCTTATCCGGCCTACGTTCTGTAATGAGCGAAATAGCTAACTATTGCCGCTTTTTTTCTAAAAACGCTTTGTTCTTAGCCAGAATTTTTAATTCCTTTATCAAATTGTGCCGCAACGAAATACTGCCCTCATAACAAGACAGGGGAGCAGACAATCATGGCTATTTCATCGCGTAACGCACTTCTTGCCGCACTGGCATTCATCGCATTTCAGGCGCAGGCGGTGAACGTCACCGTTGCTTATCAGACCTCCGCCGAACCCGCCAAAGTGGCGCAGGCAGATAACACTTTTGCTAAAGAAAGCGGTGCTACCGTTGACTGGCGCAAATTCGACAGCGGCGCGAGCATCGTTCGTGCGCTGGCATCCGGTGATGTGCAGATCGGTAATCTTGGCTCCAGCCCGCTGGCGGTCGCAGCCAGTCAGCAGGTGCCGATTGAGGTTTTCCTGCTGGCGTCAAAGCTCGGCAACTCCGAAGCGCTGGTGGTGAAGAAAAACATCAGTAAACCGGAAGATTTGATTGGTAAGCGCATTGCCGTGCCGTTTATCTCCACCACCCATTACAGCCTGCTGGCGGCGTTGAAACATTGGGGTATCAAAGCGGGGCAGGTTGAGATTGTGAACCTGCAACCACCGGCGATTATTGCCGCCTGGCAGCGCGGAGATATTGATGGTGCGTATGTCTGGGCGCCTGCGGTCAACGCGCTGGAAAAAGACGGTAAGGTGTTAACCGACTCCTCGCAGGTTGGCGAGTGGGGCGCGCCGACGCTGGACGTGTGGGTGGTGCGCAAAGATTTTGCCCAGAAGCATCCTGAAGTGGTGAAAGCCTTTGCCAAAAGCGCTATCGATGCGCAGCAGCCCTATATCGCTAATCCTGATGAATGGCTGAAGCAGCCGGAAAATATCAGCAAACTGTCGCGTTTAAGCGGGGTACCGGAGGCGGATGTGCCAGGGCTGGTGAAAGGAAATACTTATTTGACGGCGCAGCAGCAAACCGCGGAGTTAACCGGGCCGGTGAATAAAGCGATTATCGATACCGCGCAGTTCCTCAAAGAGCAGGGCAAAGTTCCTGCGGTCGCGACGGATTACAGTCAGTACGTGACCGATCGCTTCGTGCAATAAATAAGGAGGCGCTGATGCTGCAAATTTCTCATCTTGCTGCCAGCTACGGTGGAAAATCGGCGCTGGAGGATATCAACCTGACGCTCGATAGCGGTGAACTGCTGGTGGTACTCGGACCTTCCGGTTGCGGGAAAACCACGTTGTTAAATCTGATTGCCGGGTTTGTGCCGTATCAGCATGGCAGCATTACGTTGGCGGGTAAAAAAGTTGAAGGTCCAGGCGCTGAGCGCGGGGTTGTGTTCCAAAACGAAGGACTGCTGCCCTGGCGCAACGTGCAGGATAATGTGGCCTTCGGGCTGCAACTGGCGGGGATGGAGAAGTCCCAACGCCAACGAATCGCTAAGGAGATGTTGCAGAAAGTCGGGCTGGAGGACGCGGGAAAACGCTTTATCTGGCAACTTTCCGGTGGGCAGCGTCAGCGCGTCGGCATTGCGCGGGCGCTGGCGGCCAACCCGCAGCTATTGCTGCTGGATGAACCCTTTGGCGCGCTCGACGCTTTTACCCGCGAGCAGATGCAAACCCTGTTGCTGAAGCTGTGGTATGAGACCGGCAAACAGGTGCTGCTGATTACCCACGATATCGAAGAAGCCGTGTTTATGGCGACGGAGCTGGTATTGCTGTCGCCGGGCCCAGGCCGGGTGCTGGAGCGTCTGCCGCTGAATTTCGCCCGTCGCTTTGTGGCCGGAGAGTCGAGCCGCAGCATTAAGTCCGACCCGCAGTTTATCGCCATGCGCGAGTATGTGTTAGGTCGGGTCTTTGAACAACGGGAGGCATTCTCATGAGCGTGGTCATTAATGATAAACCCCGCCGCCAGCGCGCACTCAACTGGCGCTGGCCGTTCTCGCGGCAGATTACCTTAAGCCTCGGTACGCTGGCCGTCATTCTGGCGGTGTGGTGGACGGTGGCGGCGCTGCAGTTAATCAGTCCGCTGTTTTTACCTCCACCGGGGCAGGTTTTGCAAAAATTGATAGTCATTGCCGGTCCGCAGGGATTTATGGATGCCACGCTGTGGCAGCATCTGGCGGCGAGTCTGACGCGTATTGTTATCGCGCTGCTGGCGGCGGTGCTGCTGGGCGTTCCGGTTGGGATCGCGATGGGGCTGAGTCCGACGATGCGCGGCATTCTCGATCCGATCATTGAGCTGTATCGTCCGGTTCCGCCCCTGGCCTATCTCCCGTTGATGGTCATTTGGTTTGGCATCGGTGAAACCTCCAAGATCTTGCTGATCTATCTGGCGATTTTCGCCCCTGTAGCGATGTCGGCGCTGGCGGGAGTGAAAAGCGCGCAGCAGGTGAGAGTGCGCGCCGCGCAGTCGCTGGGGGCCAGCCGTAAGCAGGTGCTGTGGTTTGTTATTTTGCCGGGGGCATTACCGGAGATCCTCACCGGGTTACGTATCGGACTTGGCGTGGGCTGGTCGACGCTGGTGGCAGCAGAGCTGATTGCCGCCACGCGAGGCTTAGGATTTATGGTGCAGTCTGCCGGTGAGTTTCTGGCAACGGATGTGGTGCTGGCGGGGATCGCGGTGATTGCCGTTATCGCGTTTATTTTAGAACTGGGTCTGCGCGCGCTTCAGCGCCGCCTGACGCCCTGGCATGGAGAATTACAATGAGTGAACGTCTGAGCATAACCCCGCTGGGACCGTACATTGGCGCACAAATTAGCGGCGCGGATTTAACGCGTCCGCTGAGCGATAATCAGTTTGAACAGCTTTATCACGCGGTATTGCGCCACCAGGTGGTGTTCCTGCGTGAGCAGGTGATTACGCCGCAACAGCAGCGCGCACTGGCGTTGCGTTTCGGCGATCTGCATATTCACCCGGTCTATCCGCATGCCGAAGGGGTAGAAGAGATTATCGTACTGGATACTCATAACGACAATCCGCCGGATAACGACAACTGGCACACCGATGTCACCTTTATTGACACGCCGCCTGCCGGGGCGATTCTGGCTGCAAAAGAGCTGCCATCGACCGGGGGAGACACCCTGTGGACCAGTGGGATTGCCGCTTATGATGCGTTGTCTGAGCCGTTTCGCCAGTTGCTGAGCGGCCTGCGGGCAGAACATGATTTTCGTAAATCATTTCAGGAATATAAATACCGCAAGACGCCAGAGGAGCATCAGCGCTGGCTGGAAGCGGTGGCGAAGCATCCGCCCCTGTTGCATCCGGTGGTGCGTACGCATCCGGTGAGCGGGAAGCAGGCGCTGTTCGTGAATGAAGGATTTACCACGCGAATTGTCGATGTCACGGAAAAAGAGAGCGAGGCGTTACTGAGTTTTTTATTCGCGCATGTCACTAAACCGGAGTTTCAGGTGCGCTGGCGTTGGCAGCCCAACGATGTGGCGATTTGGGATAATCGCGTGACGCAGCATTATGCGAATGCGGATTATCTGCCACAGAGGCGCATTATGCACCGGGCGACAATTTTGGGAGACAAGCCGTTTTATCGGGCGGGATGATTGCCGGCGGCGATTGACTTACCGGGCCTACGATTTGTAGGCCGGATAAAGCGAAACTGCCATCCGGCAACAATGTGATTAGCGCAGGATTTTTTTCTCAGCCAGATCCAGTGCGAAGTAGCTGAAGATCAGATCCGCGCCAGCGCGTTTGATCGAGCCTAAGCTTTCCAGCACCACTTTCTCTTCATCTATAGCACCCGCCATCGCCGCGAATTTGATCATCGCGTATTCACCGCTGACCTGATAAGCGCCAATCGGCAGCTCGGTGCGCTCGCGGATATCGCGCAGAATATCGAGGTAGGCGCCAGCCGGTTTGACCATCAGGCAGTCTGCACCCTGGGCTTCATCCAGCAGCGATTCGCGGATCGCTTCCCGACGGTTCATCGGGTTCATTTGATAGGTTTTACGATCGCCTTTCAGCGCGGTGCCTGCGGCTTCACGGAACGGGCCGTAGAAAGAAGAGGCAAATTTGGTGGAGTAGGACATGATCGCGGTATCGGTGAAGCCCGCGGCGTCCAGCGCCTGGCGAATAGCCTGCACCTGGCCGTCCATTGCGGCGGAAGGGGCGATGAAATCTGCGCCCGCTGCGGCGGCAACGACTGCCTGTTTGCCGAGGTTAGCCAGGGTTAAATCGTTATCAACGCCGTGCTCGCATAACACGCCGCAGTGACCGTGCGAGGTGTATTCACAGAAGCAGGTGTCGGACATGACGATCATTTCCGGTACGGTCTGCTTACAGATACGCGACATGCGCGCCACCAGACCGTCTTCTTTCCAGGCATCGCTGCCGGTGTCATCGGTGTGATGAGAAATGCCGAAGGTCATGACCGAGCGGATGCCTGCATTAGCAATGCGTTCAATCTCGCGCGCCAGGTGTTTCTCCGGAATGCGCATCACGCCGGGCATGGCGTCAATAGCTTTGTAATCGTCGAGTTCTTCTTCAACAAAGATCGGCAACACCAGGTCATTTAAGCTCAGTGTTGTCTCTTCAAACATAGCGCGCAGCGCAGGTGATTTGCGCAGGCGGCGAGGGCGTTGGATTAGGTCTGTCATGGTATGCCTGATGTTTGTGGAATCGAAGGCCGTAGTATACCCGAACCTGAGGGCGGGTGGTTTACGAAAGTTGGCGTTATATCTGGATTTTGCGTGGTGCAAGGCTGAATCATTAGAGCAATTTATTCACATGCATGGCAATTTATTCATATTCATTATTTTGTTTGTTTTTGTTTTTATTATTTTAAATATCGATGTATTTATTTGTTTAGCGCGGAATATAACTCTCGACTATTTATTTTTTATTTATTTGAATATTGGGTGAATCATTTGATAATTATATGTATTAGAATCCGTGTGTTTTGTATCTCATTGAAAGTTATTGTGTTTTTGTTAACTCCTTTTGGCTGGCGTAATTCATGATGTTGTCCGGTTTCGGACAGCGGACAAAGAATAATTGAACCTTTCCGTTGTGAAACCGCATAATCGTTCCTGCGAAACATAAAATGTTTTCTTTGCATTGATAATTGATGGATCAACTATATTACGTCCCTGAGGAGGGATGACAAATGCACACTTGGAAAAAGAAACTTGTAGTCTCACAATTAGCATTAGCCTGCACTTTGGCAATCACTTCTCAGGCGAATGCTTCTACTGATATTTCTGGAACCACGTACACAACGTTCACCCATTATAATGACGCATCTTATGCTGATGGCGTTTACTACGATGGATATGTCGGTTGGAACAATTACGATACTGATAGTATTTATAACGGTGATATTTATCCGGTAATCAATAACGCTACTGTTAACGGCGTTATTTCTACTTATTATCTGGATGATGGACTGTCAACTAACAGCAATAACAACAGCCTGACGATTAAAAACAGTACCATTCACGGTATGGTGACTTCCGAGTGTATGACCACGGATTGTACTAACCGTACGGGTACCGACTATTACTACGATCGTCTGGCGATGAACGTCATCAACTCCACTATCGATGACAACTACGAACATTATACCTACAACGGTACCTATAACGACGCAGCTGATACACACGTTGTCGACGTTTATAACCTGGGTACGGCGATCACTCTGGATCAAGAAGTTGATCTGTCTATCTCCAACAACTCTCACGTTGCGGGTATTACGCTGACTCAGGGTTATGAGTGGGAAGATATTGACGATAACACCGTCAGCACCGGCGTAAACAGCGGCGAAGTGTTTAACAACACCATTGTTGTTACCGATTCTACCCTGACCTCTGGCTCATGGTCTGATGAAGGTACCTCCGGTTGGTTTGGCAACACCAGCAATGCAAGCGACTACAACGGTAACGGCTGGAACGCTAATGATGTCGCATTAGCGGTTATTGCTCATCCGGATGCTGATAACGCGATGCAGACCACTGCCACGTTTGATAACGCTACGCTGATGGGCGATGTGCTGTTCTCCAGCAACTTTGACGAGAACTTCTTCCCGAACGGTGCTGATACTTATCGTGATACCGATGCCGATCTGGATACCAACGGCTGGGATGGTACTGACCGTCTGGATCTGACCCTGAACAACGGCAGTAAGTGGGTTGGCGCGGCCATGTCCGTACATCAGGTTGATGTTGATGGTGACGGCGTTTACGACAGCTATGCTGCAGGCACTGAAGCCACTGCAACGCTGATCGACATCGCTGCCAACAGCCTGTGGCCTTCTTCAACCTACGGTATCGATAGCGACACAACCTCTTATGACGAAAATGGTCATGTGGTTGGCAACGCTGTTTACCAGAGCGGTCTGTTCAACGTCACGCTGAACGGCGCTTCACAGTGGGATACCACCAAAACGTCTCTGATCGACACCCTGAGCATCAATAGCGGTTCCGTCGTCAACGTGGGTGATTCTTCCCTGATTTCTGACTCTATCTCTCTGACCGGTGCTTCTGCACTGAACATCAACGAAGATGGTCATGTTGCGACGGATACGCTGTCTATCGACAACAGTATCGTCACGATTGCTGATGATGTTGCTGCTGGCTGGGGTGTCGGTAGTGCTGCGCTGTATGCCAACACCATCAACGTTACCAACAACGGTGTTCTGGATGTGGGCAACAGCACGGGCGATGCACTGCAGGTTGATACGCTGAATCTGACCAGCTACACCGACGCTTACAACCATGTTAATGCGGGTGTTTTCGACATCAACAGCACTAACTATGTACTGAATGCTGACCTGACCAACGATCGTACCAACGATACGACCCAGGCTAACTACGGTTATGGCGTGATCGCGATGAACTCTGATGGTCATCTGACTATCAATGGTAACGGCGATTCCGACACCTCAGGCGATCAGTCTGAAGTTGATAACTACGGTGACCACGTAGCGGCAGCAACCGGTAACTATAAAGTTCGCATCGATAACGCGACTGGCGCGGGTTCTGTTGCGGATTACAAAGGCAAAGAGCTGATCTACGTTAATGACGCGAATACCACCGCGACCTTCTCTGCAGCTAACAAAGCTGACCTCGGCGCTTACACCTATCAGGCTCAGTAGCAGGGTAACACCGTTGTACTGCAGCAGATGGAACTGACTGACTACGCGAACATGGCGCTGAGCATCCCGTCTGCCAACACCAATATCTGGAACCTGGAACAAGACACCGTTGGTACTCGTCTGACTAACGCGCGTCATGGTCTGGTTGATAACGGCGGCGCATGGGTGAGCTACTTCGGTGGTAGCTTCGATGCAGATAACGGCACCATTAACTACGATCAGGACGTTAACGGCATCATGGTCGGTGTTGACTCCAAAATTGATGGTAACAACGCTAAGTGGATTGTCGGTGCCGCAGCAGGCTTCGCGAAAGGTGATATGAGCGACCGTACCGGTCAGGTGGATCAGGACAGCCAGACTGCCTACATCTACTCTTCTGCGCATTTCGCCAACAACATCTTTGTTGACGGTAACTTGAGCTACTCTCACTTCAACAACGATCTGTCTGCCAACATGAGCAACGGTCAGTATGTTGATGGCAGCACCTCTTCTGATGCCTGGGGCTTTGGCTTGAAACTGGGTTATGACCTGAAGCTGGGTGATGCAGGTTACGTAACGCCTTACGGTAGCGTATCCGGTCTGTTCCAGTCTGGTGATGACTATAAGCTGAGCAACGACATGAAAGTTGACGGTCAGTCTTATGACAGCATGCGTTATGAACTCGGTGTAGATGCAGGTTATACCTTCGCCTACAGCGACGACCAGGCGCTGACCCCGTACTTCAAACTGGCCTACGTTTACGACGACTCTAACAACGATTCTGATGTAAACGGTGACTCTATCGACAACGGCGTAGAAGGTTCTGCAGTACGTGTTGGACTGGGTACTCAGTTCAGCTTCACCAAGAACTTCAGCGCCTACACCGATGCTAATTACCTCGGTGGCGGTGATGTCGATCAAGACTGGTCTGCAAACGTTGGTGTTAAATATACCTGGTAAGTACTTTCTCACTGAGAAATATAAGGTAATTTAATTCAGAATAATGCCCGTCACGGATTTGACGGGCATTTATTGCAAGGAATGCGCTCATGCTATCTACAAATAAACCTCTTCTTGAATTTGGTAAGCTTGATAAATGTTTGGCAAAATATGGCAAACACTTTGAGTGTGATAACGATAAAGAAATAATATATTCCAGTGATATAAATAGCGACGATACTTTTATTATTTTAAGTGGTGTAGTTTCCCTGCGTAGAGGGGAAAACGTGCTGGTCGGGATTGCACAGGCGCCTTTTATTATGGGCCTTTCCGATGGCGTGATGAAAACAGATGTACAATACAGATTAATGACCGAAAGTAATTGTACGGGATACCACCTACCTGCTTCGCAAACGATAAATATAATTGAACAATGCCAGCTTTGGCGGGAAGCCTTTTGCTGGTTAGCCTGGCAAAACTCCATCCTTGAATTGCGCGATCTGCAGCTGATCGGCAATAACTCCTACGATCAGATCCGCGCGACGCTGATATCCATGACGAAATGGGACGATGTGCTGCGTTCACGTATCGGCGTCATGAACTATATTCACCAACGCACACGCATTTCACGCTCAGTTGTTGCTGAGGTTCTCGCGGCACTGCGTAAAGGTGGTTACATTGAAATGAATAAAGGCAAACTGGTAGGCATTAACCGTTTGCCTTTTGAGTATTGAATCAGGATGCGGGAATAACCTGCGGTTTGTTCCCGCTCAACTCTGCAACCAGATCGTTGATACCGTCGCTCATATTGGTAAAACGGGTTAGCGGAGAACGGGTCACCACGATAAACGCCCCGACGTTTTGCTGCGGGATCATCGCCATATAGGTAATGAATCCGCCGCCGCCACCGGTTTTTTGAATAATGCCTGGTCGCCCATTCTTCGGCGCCATATAGACCCAGCCCAAACCTAGCGCATCGGCTTTGCCCGGCACATCCATCCCTATCACTTTGGTTAGCTGCGTACGCTGATAAATCAGCGTCTGCATACGGTCAGCCTGCTGGCTACGATGGTAAAAATCAGAAGAGAGATACTGCTGCATCCAGCGCATCATATCGCCTGGCGTTGAATAGACGCCGCCACTGCCCATCGCTGCCAGCGTATTGTTACAGGGGCTGGCGCCCTTCTCCGCGACCATCAGGCGTTTGCACTGATCGGGGGACGGGGTGAAGGTGGTGTCTTTCATCCCCAGCGGACGGGTGATTTTTTCTTCAAACAGCTGCGGATAAGGCTTACCGGACGCGGTTCCCAGCGCATCAGCCAGCAGGTCAAACGCCAGGTTGGAATAAGAAGCCTGCGAGCCTGGTGCAGCTTTAAGCGTGGCGGTTGAGAGATAGCTCCAGCGCTGTTCGCGGGTTGGCCAGACAAACACCGGGCGCTTGGCCGCGCCGCCAGGCTGTTCGCGTGGCAGCGCGCTGGTATGTGTCGCCAGATTCACCAGCGTAATCGGCGTGCCCTGATAAGTCGGCACGCGCGCGCCAGGTGGCGCATATTTACTCAATGGATCGTTGAGTTTAACCGTACCCTGATCGAGTAATTTTACCAGCATTTCGCTGGTCATTAATTTAGTGATTGAGGCAATTCGAATTACGGAATCCAGCTGCGGATGTACGTTATTGCCGGGGCGTGTTTCGCCGAAACTGCGAAATACGCGCTGATTACCATCAATCACCACCAGTGCCATCCCCGTAGCACCACTGCCGTAAAATATATGGTCGGCATAGCGATCGACGATATCAGAGGCGAAGACCGGATCGGTTATAGGCTGTGCCGCCTGGACAGATGTCAATGACGCCGCACACAGCGCGGCAGAAAAAAGCAGACTACGTTTCAACGGTGGTGTCCATGAGTTAGAGAAAGTGAAAAAGGATGTCGTGCGTATGCGTATTTATACTACTCATCGGCGTATTGCAAAGCGCTTATCAGCCAATGATAGTGTGAAAAACGTAACGATGAGTAAACGCGAGCGTTTCCCCGATTATGGATGTTCGCTTTTGTGATCTCACGCTGTGATAATCTGCACTTGCTGGAACGTTGTCGAGTGTGAAAACCACAGAAACAATTCTTCATAACCCTGGTGCGAACTAAGCGCTGCGGTTTTGGTCACACTTGTCGGTTTCAGCTTGTGTTTTTGGGCGTAAGCCGTCTTGCCGCCGCACTCCACGGTGGCAAATACACAGCAGTCGTCATAACGATAAGAAGTTAGCAGGAGAGCATTATGTTTAAGTCTTTTTTCCCAAAGCCGGGGCCGTTCTTTATTTCGGCATTTATTTGGGCACTGGTCGCTGTTGTATTCTGGCAAGCAGGTGGGGGAGCCTGGGTTGCACACATTACCGGCGCGTCGGGAGACGTACCGATTAGCGCGGCTCGTTTCTGGTCGCTGGATTACCTGATTTTTTATGCGTACTACACTCTTTGCGTTGGAGTGTTCGCGCTGTTCTGGTTTCTCTACAGCCCGCACCGCTGGCAGTACTGGTCCATACTCGGCACGTCGCTGATTATTTTCGTGACCTGGTTTCTGGTTGAAGTTGGCGTTGCTGTCAACGCCTGGTATGCGCCATTTTATGATTTGATTCAATCCGCGCTCAGCGCACCGCATAAGGTGAAGATTGAGCAGTTCTATCATGAAGTGGGCATCTTTCTTGGCATCGCGCTGATTGCCGTGGTCATCGGCGTGATGAACAACTTCTTTGTTAGTCACTATGTGTTCCGCTGGCGTACAGCAATGAACGAACATTATATGGCGCACTGGCAGCATCTGCGCCATATCGAAGGTGCGGCGCAGCGTGTGCAGGAAGACACCATGCGTTTTGCCTCCACGCTGGAAGATATGGGGGTCAGCTTTATCAATGCGATTATGACGCTGATCGCCTTCTTACCTGTACTGGTCACACTCTCTGCCCATGTTCCGGACCTGCCGATTGTTGGGCATGTTCCTTATGGCCTGGTGATTGCCGCAATTGTCTGGTCGCTGATGGGAACCGGCTTGCTGGCGGTCGTTGGGATCAAACTTCCGGGACTGGAGTTTAAAAACCAGCGTGTGGAAGCGGCCTACCGTAAAGAACTGGTATACGGCGAAGATGACGCTAATCGTGCGACACCGCCGACGGTGCGTGAGCTGTTTCATGCGGTGCGCCAGAACTACTTCCGCCTCTATTTTCACTATATGTACTTCAATATCGCCCGTATTCTTTACCTGCAGGTTGATAACGTTTTCGGCTTGTTCCTGCTGTTTCCGTCGATTGTTGCCGGTACGATTACGCTCGGCCTGATGACGCAAATCACCAACGTGTTTGGCCAGGTGCGCGGTTCGTTCCAGTATCTGATTAACTCCTGGACAACGTTAGTGGAACTGATGTCTATTTATAAGCGTCTGCGCAGCTTTGAACGAGAGCTTGATGGTCAGGATATTCAGGAAGTTACCCATACGCTTAGTTAATAAGGAGATGTTATGTCGACGGTTTCCCGTCTTTACCCCTTGTCTGGTCTTGCTGCACTGGTGCTGGTGGGATGTAGTAGCCAACCCGCCCAGCCGCTAAAAAAAGGGGAGAAAGCCGTCGATGTGGCGAGCGTGGTGCTCCAGAAAATGCCCGCCAGCGTAAAAGACCGGGACGCGTGGGCGCAGGATTTGGCGAAGACCTTTGAAAGCCAGAAGCTGGCGCCGACGGTTGAAAATATCTGTTCGGTGCTGGCGGTCGCGCAACAGGAGTCAAATTACCAGGCGGATCCAGCCGTGCCGAACTTAAGTAAAATCGCCTGGAAAGAGATCGATCGTCGTGCCGAGCGTATGCACATCCCGCTATTTGTGGTGCATACCGCGCTGAAGATTAACTCGCCAACGGGGAAAAGCTACAGCGAGCGCCTGGATACGGTGAAGACGGAAAAACAGCTTAGCGCGATCTTTGATGATTTTATCAACATGGTACCGATGGGGCAGACGTTATTTGGTTCGCTTAATCCGGTGCATACCGGTGGGCCGATGCAGGTCAGCATCGCCTTTGCTGAGCAGCATGCCAGCGGCTACCCGTGGAAAATGGCGGGAACCGTGCGCCAGGAAGTATTTAGCCGCCGCGGTGGGCTGTGGTTCGGTACGTATCATCTGCTTAACTACCCGGCGAATTACAGTGCGCCAATTTTCCGCTTCGCCGATTTCAATGCCGGGTGGTATGCCAGCCGCAATGCAGCTTTCCAGAATGCGGTCAGTAAAGCCAGCGGCGTGAAGCTGGCGATGGACGGTGATTTAATTCTCTATGGCAGCAGCGAGCCGGGCAAAACGGAGCTGGCGGTACGTAAACTGGCCGGGAAGCTGGACATGAGCGAGAGTGAGATCCGCCGTCAGCTGCAGAAAGGCGACAGCCTGGCCTTTGAAGAGACCGCGCTGTACGAGAAAGTCTATAAGCTGGCGGAAGCGAAGGCCGGGAAAACGCTTCCCCGTGAAATGCTGCCTGGCATTCAACTTGAAAGCCCGAAGATCACACGTAATCTGACTACCGCGTGGTTTGCTAAACGCGTGGACGATCGTCGGGCGAAATGTATGGGTCAGTCATCGTTATGATGACGGCGGCGCCAGCGCACGAATGCCGCGATGGCGCCAAGAATCAGGCTTCCGGCGAGAAAAGGGACCAGTCCAAAAAGGGTTCCGACGCCCAGGCCGATTTCTACTCGCGGGCGCCCTGTCTCTTGCATTTGCAACTGCATCAACTGCTCATAGATGCCGGGAGCGTGGGCCAACAGATTTAAAATCTGCGCGCCCGCCCAGAAGCAAAACAGCACAAAAACGGCATACGCAATATTGCCGGGCAGGGAGGAGGTATCCCGATGCTTGCCCTTAAAAAGGGATTTTGAGAGCGTAAAATCAGCCATAAAGACCTCCGGAAATAACCTGCTTTTTTGACGTATTGCCTGGAACTGACAGTGAGTCTGACAGGTGATCGGCAATGTCAATATCAGAATGATGGTAATTTCAGGTAGAGATTATTCCTGGATTTCGGTTTTTTGCTGATCGTCACAATTGCGCAACCTTAAGTGAAATTAATTTACATTTCAGAAATTCCGCACAGGCCACAGACGTGTATGAGGAAATGTGCGAGGATGCGTTGTCATGTTGTATATCCACCGGAGCCGTTATGAACCTGCCTGTTAAAATCCGCCGAGACTGGCACTATTATGCCTTCGCTATTGGGCTTATCTTTATTCTCAACGGCGTGGTGGGCTTACTCGGTTTTGAAGCGCAGGGGTGGCAAACCTATGCGGTAGGGCTGGTCACCTGGGTGATTAGCTTTTGGCTGGCCGGATTAATTATCCGTCGCCGCGTGGAAGATGAAGAAGAAGCAAAGGATGCCCAATAGAGGTCTATCAGGCATCCTGGCGGGATTACATACTGGTTTTCAGCGCGCTATCCGCCGCATGGCGTTCCAGCGCCAGTTCGATCAGGCGAGTGATCAAATCGGTATAGCCTAAGCCGCTCGCCTGCCACAGTTTTGGATACATGCTGATGTTGGTAAAGCCAGGCAGCGTGTTGATCTCATTGATCACAACCTCGTTCTCTGCGGTTAAGAACACGTCCACGCGCGCCATGCCGGCGCAGCCCAGCGTTTGATAGGCCTGAATAGCAATATCACGGATCTTATCGTTAATTTCCGGTGCGATCGCTGCCGGAACCACCACTTTGGCACCGTTATCGTCAATGTATTTGGTGTCGTAAGCGTAAAAATCACTGTTCAGCACGATCTCGCCACAGGTACTGGCCTGCGGATGATCGTTGCCCAGCACCGCGCATTCGATCTCGCGGCCTTTGATCCCTTGCTCCACCACGACTTTATGATCAAATTCAAATGCCAGCGCGACGGCCTGTTCATATTGCGCTTCGCTGGTCACCTTACTGACCCCAACGGACGATCCCTGATTGGCTGGTTTCACAAACAGCGGCAAACCGAGGCGAGATTCGACTTCGGCAAAGCTGATGCTGTTGCGATTGGCGCGAGTGAGCGTAATAAATGGCGCGATGTTTAATCCGGCATCGCGCAACAGACGTTTGGTCACGTCTTTATCCATACAGGCCGCAGACCCCAGGACATCAGAACCGACGAACGGCAGATTCGCCACCCGCAGCATGCCCTGCAGAGAGCCATCTTCACCCAGCGTGCCGTGAACGATCGGGAAAATAACATCAACCGTTGGCAGCGGCTGACCGTTTTGCGCATCGATCAACTGGTGCGCTTGTTTACCCGGTACCTGAGCCAGGCTGGTCGCGGAAGGACGCAGCGCTATATGCGCCGGATCGTCTGAATTAAGCAGATAGTTACTGGCATCGCTGACGTGCCATTGCCCTTGTTTATCAATACCTAACAGCACAACGTCAAAGCGAGTCTTGTCGATGGCATCGACAATATTTTTTGCCGATTGCAATGACACTTCATGTTCCGCTGATTTACCACCAAATACGATTCCTACCCGCAACTTTGCCATCTTAAAAACCCATTCCATGAATGCAAAGCACATACATTACCACGACAAAACGCAGGTTTCCTCGGCTTCTGGCAGATTGTTTTGCTGGGCCACAAGGGAAAAGATAAGCGCAAACGTGCGTTTCGCCTGTGAAGCATAATTCCCTGCTAGTATTGTGGGTTTGATGTGAGGCGTATCACAAATACGATGAGCGGGAAGATAAAATCCTGAACTGTGATTTATCGCACCTGTGAACCCTTATTTGGCTAAGTAATTTGTTAAGCTGCTCGCAGTTTTCAGCTGCTTATCGTTATGAGTCCCTATGGAATCCTGGAGAGTAAACCTTATTTCCGTATGGTTCGGTTGCTTTTTCACCGGCCTGGCAATTAGCCAAATCCTGCCTTTTTTACCGCTTTATATCTCCCAACTGGGGGTGACCTCGCATGAAGCGCTCTCAATGTGGTCCGGCTTAACGTTTAGCGTCACCTTTCTGATTTCAGCCATTGTCTCTCCGATGTGGGGCAGTTTAGCCGACCGTAAAGGACGCAAGCTGATGCTGCTACGGGCCTCTTTGGGTATGGCGATTGCGATTTTACTGCAGGCCTTTGCGACAAACGTCTGGCAGCTTTTTCTGCTGCGTGGGGTGATGGGGTTAACGTCAGGCTATATTCCCAATGCGATGGCGCTGGTCGCCTCACAGGTTCCGCGTGAACGTAGCGGGTGGGCGCTGAGTACGCTCTCAACGGCGCAAATTAGCGGCGTCATTGGCGGGCCGCTGATGGGGGGATTTATTGCTGACCACGTTGGCTTACGGGCTGTATTCTGTATTACAGCAGCCTTGCTGGTCGTGAGCTTCCTGGTCACGCTGTTCTTAATCAAAGAGGGCGTGCGTCCGACAATCAAAAAAAGCGAGCGTCTGAGCGGAAAGGCCGTGTTTGCCTCGCTGCCTTATCCGGCGCTGGTGATCAGCCTGTTTTTTACGACGATGGTGATCCAACTGTGTAACGGCTCAATTGGGCCAATTCTGGCGCTGTTTATTAAATCGATGGTCCCAGACAGTTCGAATATTGCCTTTCTCAGCGGACTGATTGCGTCGGTTCCGGGCATCTCGGCGCTGATTTCAGCCCCCCGACTCGGTAAATTAGGCGACCGTATTGGGACCGAGCGGATTTTAATGGCGACCTTAATCTTCGCGGTGGTGCTGTTTTTCGCCATGTCGTGGGTTACCACGCCGTTGCAACTGGGAATTTTGCGTTTTCTGCTCGGCTTTGCCGACGGCGCGATGTTGCCTGCGGTGCAGACGCTGCTGGTGAAATACTCCAGCGACCAGATAACCGGGCGCATTTTTGGTTATAACCAGTCATTTATGTACCTCGGCAACGTCGCCGGGCCATTAATGGGGGCGACGGTTTCAGCAATGGCAGGCTTTCGCTGGGTGTTTATTGCCACCGCGAGCATTGTGCTTATCAATATCTGGCAACTGGCTATCGCGCTGCGACGTCGGCGCCGCGCACGCTGAATTGCTGATTAACAACGCTGCCCGTCAGCGTTGTTAATCCATAAATGTGCATTATATATCTGTGTGATTATTAATCCCCTTACCCTTTTATATTGAATAATTCTGCGCTACGACTCTTTTCCCCTTATTTTGTGTTGTGATTGTTTTCGCAAAACGTTTTATTACTTATAAAAATACAACTTTCATCCTCTAGGCAGTTGTGAGTCTTAATGATAACGTGGCCTATATTTTGTTAAGGGAATACGCAAATGAAAAATCTCGTCACTGAGTTGTTACTTAAGCTCGCCCAAAAAGAAGAAGAGTCGCAAGACCTTGCGGCGCAGGTTGAAACGCTGGAGCAGGTAATCATCGAAATGCTGCGCAATATGACGTGGAGCGATCGGCAAATACTCATTCGCCAAATTGAGGATGCCCTGGCTGGAGCTGGCCGTATGCCTGCGTTTCTGGCGAACGTACATAACGCTGGCGAGAGCGTGCCAAAAGCGTTTTGAGTAATCTGTGGCGTTCCATCCACAAATTATCATAAAAGTGTCACATCAAATACTTATAGTCGCTTTGTTTTAATTTTACCGTATTTATACATGGAGAAAATAAAGTGAAACAAAGCGCACTCGCTATTGCCCTGATACCTTTGCTGTTTACCCCAGTTATTAATGCAGAAACTTCTACCGTAGCGGTTATGGATAATCGTGCCGCTCAGGGTGATATCACCACGCCGGGCGGCGCCCGTCGATTGTCAGCCGATCAAACTGCGGCTCTGCGCGAATCTCTGAACGATAAACCTGCCAAAAATATTATTTTACTGATTGGCGATGGTATGGGGGACTCAGAAATTACTGCAGCGCGAAATTATGCCGAAGGCGCGGGCGGCTTTTTTAAAGGTATTGATGCTTTACCATTGACCGGACAATACACGCACTATGCGCTGGATAAAAAAACGGGTAAACCCGATTATGTGACGGATTCTGCGGCATCCGCAACGGCGTGGACCACCGGCGTGAAAACCTATAACGGTGCTCTGGGCGTTGATATACATGAAAAAGATCACGCTACAATTCTTGAAATGGCAAAAGCGGCGGGTCTGGCGACAGGCAACGTTTCTACCGCTGAATTGCAGGATGCTACCCCGGCGGCGCTGGTTGCTCATGTGACCTCGCGTAAGTGCTATGGTCCCGACGTGACCCGTGAAAAATGCCCAACCAATGCGCTGGAAAAAGGCGGCAAAGGATCCATCACCGAACAATTACTGAATGCCCGGGCTGACGTTACGCTGGGCGGCGGGGCAAAAACGTTTGCGGAAACCGCTGCGGCAGGCGAGTGGCAGGGTAAAACGTTGCGTGAACAAGCCCTTGCCCGTGGTTATCAGATGGTGAGCGATGCCGCGACGCTGGCAGCGATTACCGAAGCTAATCAGGATAAACCGTTGCTGGGTCTGTTCTCTGACGGCAATATGCCGGTACGCTGGGAAGGGCCGAAAGCGTCTTATCACGGCAATCTGGATAAACCGGTAGTGACCTGTACCCCCAATCCAAAGCGTGACGACAGCGTGCCAACGCTGGCGCAGATGACGGATAAAGCGATTGAGCTGTTAAGCAAAAATGAGAAAGGTTTCTTCCTGCAAGTGGAAGGGGCGTCAATCGATAAACAGGACCACGCCGCCAACCCGTGCGGACAGATTGGCGAAACGGTCGATCTGGATGAAGCGGTACAGCGCGCGCTTGCTTTTGCGAAGAAAGATGGCAATACCCTGGTGGTAGTAACCGCTGACCACGCGCATGCCAGCCAGATAGTCGCGCCGGATACTAAAGCGCCAGGCCTGACCCAGGCGCTGAACACCAAAGATGGCGCGGTCATGGTTATCAGCTACGGCAACTCTGAAGAGGAATCCCAGGAGCATACCGGCAGCCAGCTGCGAATTGCAGCCTATGGCCCGCACGCGGCGAATGTGGTTGGTCTGACCGATCAAACCGACCTGTTTTACACCATGAAAGCGGCGTTAGGACTGAAATAACCCGACGCCCGGCGGCAATACTTTTGCCGCCGGGTGGTATTTTTATCGTTAGCAGCCAAACTTACCTGTGTGTCGTCGTTCAGAAAAGGATGGTGCTATGAAAATTACATTATTAATGACGTTGCTTTTTGGTCTTATTTTTTTAACTACCGTCGGTGCTGCCGAGAAGACATTAACCCCGCAACAACAACGTATGACCACCTGCAATCAGCAGGCAACGGCGCAGACCTTAAAAGGGGACGCGCGTAAGACATATATGAGTGATTGCCTGAAAAACAGTAAATCTGCGCCTGAGGAAAAGAGCCTGACGCCGCAGCAGCAGAAAATGCGTGAATGCAACGTCAAGGCGACGGAGCAGTCTCTGAAAGGTGATGATCGTAATAAATTTATGAGCGCTTGCCTGAAAAAATCTGCGTAGCACTTACGGGTGAGCAGGTAAAATCGCTCACCCGAAATATCATACTTCCGCCGCCAGACCCCTTCCTATAATTTGGGAAATTTGTTTCAGAATATTCCCAAATACGATGAATGATGAAAACTTTTATCAAAAGAAGGTCGTCCCGAATGAAGCGTTTTTATCGCTCCATCAGAATGACCACCAGCGTTCCGGTCTGCGATTCGCCCGACGGATCAGGCTGCCGCGAGCGGTGGGATTGGGGGGAATGTTTTTCCCTATCGCGTCGGTACTCGTTGCTCAGCCGATTACTGGTGGCTGGTGGCTGTTACTGGTGGGATGGGCGTTTGTCTGGCCGCACCTGGCCTGGCAGTGGGCAAGCAAAGCTGACGATCCTCTGCATAGCGAATTTACCAACTTAAAAGCCGATGCCATTCTCGCCGGTATGTGGATAGGAATTATGGGAGTGAACCTGTTGCCATCCACGGCGCTGCTGATGATTACCTGCATCAACCTGATGGGCGCAGGAGGGATGCGAATTTTCATCGCAGGTGCCGTTTTGATGGTGGTTTCATGCCTGGTGACGTTACAGCTAACTGATATCTCCGTCGCGTTAAGCAGTACTCAACTTAGCGTGCTATTGACGCTGCCGGTGCTGGTGATTTATCCGCTGCTGTTTGCCTGGGTCAGCTACCAGACGGTCATCAAACTGGCGGAACATAAACGCCGCTTACAGGTGATGAGTACGCGAGATGGCATGACCGGGGTGTACAACCGCCGCCATTGGGAACTGTTGCTGCGTAATGAATTTGATAATTGCCGTCGCTATCAGCGTGACGCCACGTTACTGATTATCGATATTGACCATTTCAAGAGCATTAATGATACTTGGGGTCATGACGTTGGGGACCAGGCGATTGTCGCGCTGACCCGCCAGTTGCAGATGACCTTACGAGGAAGCGATGTGATTGGGCGCTTTGGCGGAGATGAGTTTGCGGTGATTATGTGCGGCACGCCAGCAACCAGCGCGATTGCGGCGATGTCTCGTGTTCACGAACGACTTAGCCAACTGCGTTTATCCTGCGCGCCGCAGGTTGCTCTGCGTATCAGCGTGGGCGTTGCGCCGCTGACCTCAGAAACCGAGCATTACCGAGAATGGTTAAAGTCGGCAGATATGGCGCTCTACAAAGCAAAGAATTCCGGACGTAACCGCACTGAAGCTGCGGCCTGACGTCCGGCGGTGTTAACTCAGGAGCGGCTGAGTTTTTCCGACTGTTCCATGCACTTAATCATCGCTTCAATCACTGATGAACGGAAACCGCGTTCTTCCAGGACGCGTACCGCTTCAATGGTGGTTCCGCCAGGCGAGCACACCATATCCTTCAGTTCTCCAGGATGTTTACCCGTATCCAGCACCATCTTCGCCGAACCCATAACCGCTTGCGCCGCGAATTTATAAGCCTGCGCGCGAGGCATGCCGCCCTGCACGGCGGCATCTGCCATCGCTTCGATAAACATAAAGACATATGCCGGTGCTGAACCGCTAACGCCAACGACCGGATGAATCATTGCCTCCGCAATGACTTCAGCTTCGCCAAAACAGCGGAAGATATTCAGCACGTCGGCCGTATCTTCCGGTGTGACTAAGGCGTTCGGCGTGACGGAAGTCATTCCGGCGTTCACCAGTGACGGCGTGTTTGGCATTGCGCGAATGATTTTTCGGTCATGGCCCAGCGCGCGGGCGAGCTGGTCAAGGGTGACGCCAGCAGCAATCGAGACGACCAGGGAGTCTTTGTTCAGGCTGGAGGTAATTTCGCTCAGCACCTTAATCATAATGCCTGGTTTTACGGCGCCAAAAACGATGTCGGCGATTTGCGCGACTTCTTGCGCAGACTGCGCCGCATTAATACCGTACTGGTCGTGCAATGCTGCGACTTTATCGGGGGAGGGGGTGTAGACCCAGATTTGTCCCGGGAGAACCTGGCCGCTGGCGATCATGCCGCCAAGAATTGCTTTGCCCATATTACCGCAGCCGATAAAACCAATTTTCTTGTCCATTTGTCACTCCCTATGGATGATATTCATTGTTTTATACCCTAATTACTTCAAGTAACTTGAATTATTTGGGGTAAACCTGGGAAAGCTAAGCTTAGCGCGGAATGAATATGTGCAGAAGGAGAAACAGCACTTTGCCTGAAAGTAAAAGCACGACACAATGTGCGACTGCACATCAGTGGGGAGAGGTTATGACAATATGGGTGGACGCCGATGCGTGTCCGAATGTGATTAAAGATATTTTGTACCGCGCTGCAGAGCGCATGCAGATGCCGCTTATTTTGGTCGCAAACCAAAGCTTGCGCGTTCCTGCTTCGCGTTTTATCCGTACACTACGCGTTCCCGCCGGGTTTGACGTGGCGGACAATGAGATTGTGCGCCAGTGTAGCGCCGGTGATTTAGTGATAACGGCAGATATCCCGCTGGCGGCTGAAGTGATTGAAAAAGGTGCAGCGGCGCTTAACCCGCGCGGGGAGCGTTATACCGTAGCCACGATCCGTGAGCGTCTGATGATGCGTGATTTTATGGATACGCTGCGCGCCAGCGGTATTCAGACCGGAGGGCCGGACAGCCTTTCACCGCGTGACAGGCAGCATTTTGCGGCTGAGCTTGATAAGTGGTGGCTAGAAGTACAGCGTAGAAAATAAAGTGTGTAATTTATTATTTACACTTTATTCATTGTGAATTCTTGTTATAGTAGGGATTAATAGATATCGCCACTCCATCTGTAATTTTTTCTTTACATTTTGGCGATGTACTAGTTTGATGATATGATTATATCTTTAACCGCATCAGATCCCGCTCGTTCGCGGCTCTCTGGGGAATTTCTGTAATGACGCAACCTCTTTTTCTTGTTGGCCCCCGGGGGTGTGGTAAGACAACTACCGGTATGGCGCTGGCGAAGGCTATCGATTTCCAGTTTGTTGATACCGATCGCTGGTTGCAATCGCACGTGCAGATGACCGTGGCGGAGATCGTCGAAAGAGAAGGATGGGAAGGGTTTCGTGCCCAGGAGACGACCGCTCTGCAGGCCGTCACAGCCTCGGCAACGGTTGTTGCGACCGGCGGCGGTATCATACTTACCGGATTTAATCGTCATTACATGCGCAGCCACGGCGTGGTTATCTATTTAAGCGCACCGGTATCAGTACTGGTCGATCGTCTGGAGGCGACGCCTGAAGAGGGATTGCGCCCAACTTTAACCGGTAAGCCGTTGACTGAAGAGGTGCAGGAAGTGCTCGCCCAGCGCGATGTTCTGTATCGTGAGGCTGCGCACTATATCGTTGATGCCACCAATCCGCCTTCACAGGTGGTGGAAGACATTCTTGGGATACTGGCGCAGGCAGCGCCACGGTTGCAGGGCGGTGTCTATACTTAATGTTCATCCAGTGAAAAGGAAGAACTATGCCGACAAAACCACCTTACCCACGTCAAGCGACGATTGTTACGGTTGAAAAAGGGACGCCAGGCCAGACGGTAACCTGGTATCAGCTTCGAGCCGATCACCCTAAACCGAATTCGTTGATCAGTGAGCATCCTTCTGCGCAGGAAGCTATGGATGCCAAAAAGCGCTACGAAGACCCCGATAAAGCCTGATCTTAATCACCGCCCTGGCACGATTCTGAAAAGTGCCAGTACGGGCGTGCATCACATTTTTTTAGATTTCGCCGTATACAGTAAAAATTGAAAATTAAACAATAACAATCCATTACTGGAATTATTTGGAATCTTTACACAATACACCGCCGATCTGCTGCTACGCTTTTGAGCATTTGTAGCGCAGGTCAGCGCCCGGCACATGTCCGGGATTTCACAGCAAAGTAAGAAGACGGTGGAGCAACAAATGAGTACGTCGTTGGCTATCCTCACGATTGGCGTTGTGCCGATGTGTGAGGTATTACCGCTCCTGACGGAATATATCGATGAACAGCACATCACTCACCACAGTCTGCTGGGACAGATGCGGCGAGAGGATGTGATGGCTGAGTACGGGGTTTCGCCCGGTGACGAGCATTTATTAACGCTGCTCAGCGACCACCAACTCGCGCATGTCTCACGCCAGAAGGTAGAACGCTCGCTGCAAAGTATCGTGGAGGTGCTGGATAACCAGGGCTTTGACGTGATCCTGCTGATGAGTACCGCCTCAATCGCTCGCCTGACCGCCCGCAACAGCATTTTGCTGGAACCGTTACGGATTATCCCACCGCTGGTGGCCTCGATTGTCGATGGGCATCAGGTCGGGGTTATTGTTCCCGTCACTGAATTGCTTAAAGCCCAGGCGCAAAAATGGCAGGTGCTACAAACCCCACCAGTGTATGCCGTGGCGAATCCGATCCACGGTAGCGAACAACAATTGATTGATGCCGGAAAAGAACTGCTGGAGCAAGGTGCGGATGTCATCATGCTGGACTGCCTGGGGTTCAATCAACGCCATCGCGATTTACTGCAAAAATCGCTGGATGTCCCGGTTCTTCTGTCCAATGTGCTGATTGCCCGGCTGGCTTCGGAGCTGCTGACGTAATTTTGCGTGACAGGTGGAACGTCACCCCCCTATATTGGTTGTTAACTTAATCACGAGATAGGGCCAGTTGTATGCTTCAAAGTAATGAATACTTTTCCGGCAAAGTAAAATCGATCGGTTTTACCAGCAGCAGTACTGGCCGCGCCAGTGTTGGCGTGATGGCTGAAGGTGAATATACCTTTGGTACCGCGGCGCCTGAAGAGATGACGGTCGTCAGCGGCGCACTGAACGTGCTGCTACCAGGGGAAACCGAGTGGAAAGTGTATGCCGCGGGGGACGTGTTTAACGTGCCGGGCAGCAGCGAGTTTCATCTGCAGGTGGCAGAGCCAACATCCTATCTTTGCCGCTATCTGTAAGCGTAAAAATGACGAATGGCGACATTGAGCCGCCATTCGGTAAACACAGCTTAACGTTGCGCTTCGCCGCCTAATCCTTCCACCAGACTTTTAATCAGCGCCGCCAGTTCACCCGTCATCAGGATAAAATCGGCATCAAAACGCTGAGCATAATCTTCGCGGTCGATATCTTCGTTCTGATCGCGCAGCTCGTCGCTAAACTTCAGACGCTTAACAGAGCCGTCGTCACACATAACGAACTGAATGCGCTGTTGCCAGTCGAGAGCCAGCTTGGTGACCAGTTTGCCCGCTTCGATATGCACGGCGATTTCATCGCAGACCAGATCCTGCTTTTTCGCGCGGATCACACCACCGTCTTCAAGGATCGCTTTTAGTTCGGCTTCATCAAGCAACTGGAATCCCTGAGCCGTTGTGCCGGAGCGAACCCATTCGGTCAGCGTCAGCTCAATAGGGTTTTCCATCGTCAGCGGAACGACCGGCAGCGAACCGAGACTCTTACGTAGCAGCGCCAGCGTATCTTCGGCTTTCTTCGCACTCGCGCAATCAACCATGATCAGATCGTTGACGGTGTCGATCCACATCATTGTCTGACTGAAACGGCTAAAGGCGCGCGGCAGCAATGAGTGCAGAACTTCATCTTTCAGCGAGTCTTTTTCGGTCTTCTTGAGTTTGCGACCTTGCTCAGCTTCCAGTTTGAATATTTTGGCTTCCAGCGCCTGTTTGATAACCGGCGACGGCAGAATTTTTTCTTCTTTGCGGGCGCAGATAATAATTTGGCCATTGGCGGTATGCGTTAATGCATCGCTGTGCGATCCCATCGGCGGAACCCAGCCCATTTTTGCCATATCCTGGCTACCGCAAGGGGTGAACGTCATTGATGCCAGCTGTTTTTCCATCTCTTCGGCACGCAAAGAAACATCGCGGCTAAGACGGTAAACCATTAAATTTTTGAACCACAGCATGATAATTTCCACGGCCTTGTCGTTAAATCCAGCGGGCATGATAGCGAATTGTCGCTATGCTTGCATTGTTAATCGGGAAGAGGAGTAAACAGTGCGTATAGGTATCGATTTGGGCGGTACGAAAACGGAAGTTATCGCGCTTGGCGATGTGGGCGAACAGCTTTTTCGCCATCGCTTGCCCACGCCGCGCGATGATTATCGGCAAACGATAGAAACCATCGCTGCGCTGGTGGAGATGGCGGAAAAAGCCACCGGGCAGACGGGAACCGTGGGGATGGGCATTCCTGGTTCAATTTCTCCTTACACCGGGGTGGTGAAGAATGCCAACTCGACCTGGCTTAACGGGCAACCTTTTGACAAAGACTTGAGTGCGCGTCTGAATCGTGAAGTTCGGCTGGCAAATGATGCCAACTGTCTGGCGGTTTCAGAGGCGGTGGATGGCGCGGCGGCAGGGGCGCAAACCGTGTTTGCGGTGATCATCGGCACCGGATGTGGCGCTGGCGTGGCGCTGAATGGTCGGGCGCACACGGGCGGCAACGGTACCGCAGGGGAGTGGGGGCATAATCCGCTGCCGTGGATGGATGAAGATGAGCTGCGTTTTCGACAGGAAGTCCCCTGTTATTGTGGCAAACAAGGCTGCATTGAAACTTTCATTTCCGGGACCGGTTTTGCCACCGACTACCAGCGTCTGAGCGGTAAGCTGCTCAAGGGCAGTGAAATTATCAGCCTCGTTAATGCGCAGGATGCTCTGGCGGAGCAGGCGTTGAGCCGCTATGAGCTTCGTCTGGCGAAATCACTGGCGCATGTGGTAAATATTCTCGATCCGGACGTCATTGTGCTGGGCGGCGGAATGAGCAATGTCGACCGACTGTATCAAAATGTTCCGACGTTGATTAAGCAGTTTGTCTTTGGCGGCGAATGCGAAACACCTTTACGCAGAGCGCTACACGGTGACTCTAGCGGCGTTCGCGGTGCGGCCTGGCTGTGGCCGCAGGAGTAATGTTCGCGTAGCCGGGTAGCGCAGATGCTATCCGGCAGCGTGTGTCATCAGGGGGACTGCGCGCTTCAGGCGAGCGTACACCAACAGTGACGACATCGCAGAAAACGACAGCAGTGCCGCCGGCAGCGTCACGTAGTTGTAGGCAAAGCCCAGCGTCAGCATCATGCCACCGCAGTAAGCGCCAATCGCGCTGCCGAGGTTAAAGGCAATTTGCCCGCCAGCCGCACCCAACAGCTCCCCTCCTTTAGCGTTTTGCAGCAGTAAAATTTGCAGCGGCGCCGACAGCGCAAACAGGCCTGCGCAGCAAATAAAAGCGAAGGTCAGCGACGCGGCTTTGATTCCGCCACAGGCAAAGAGCAACAGCAGAGCCAGCACAATCACAAAGTCGGTTATTACCGCAATGCGCAGCGGCGTATAGCGGCCAGACAGCCGACCGCTCAGCAGGTTTCCCAACACCATTCCTAATCCCACCAGCATCATGATGAAGGTCATCAGCGCTTCGGAGAAGCCGGAAATGTACATCATGTACGGTTTGACGTAGCTGAACCAGGCGAATACCCCGGCGTTACCAAACATGGTGGCGGAAAAGATGAACCACGGGGCGGGGCTTTTCAAAAAGTGAAATTGTTCGCGCAGTTTCCCTTTTGCCTCATCGCTGATATTGGGGACCCAAAAAGCGACCGAGACTATTACGGCAATATTAAAGACGGCTATCAGCAGAAACGTGTAACGCCAGCTAAATTCCTGGCTCAGCCAGGTGCCGACGGGAATGCCAACCAGATTGGCCACGGTCATCCCCGAAATCATGCCCGCGACGGCGGCGGTGACTTTTCCCGGACGGGCCAGCTTCGACAGGATAATCGCGCCTACGCCGAAAAACGCGCCATGCGGGAAGCCGGAAACCAGCCTGCCTACCGCCAGCATGAAGTAAGAGGAGGAGAGGGTGAAGATGGCGTTGCCAATCACGCACAGCGTGACCAGAAACAGCAGAATATGCTTGAGCGAAAAGCGGTTGGAAAAGAGCGCAATAATGGGCGCGCCCAGCACCACGCCAAAAGCGTAAAACGAAATCATATGGCCGGCAGCAGGGATGGAAATGCCCACGTCCCGCGCCAGCTCGGTGAGTACACCCATGATGCCAAATTCGGCCATGCCCAGACCAAATGTCCCCAGCGCTAAAGAGAAAATGACTTTTTTCATACCACCTGCCAACAAGAAAGACGCAGGACGTGCGTCATAGCGGCGAACGTTCGCCGCCAATAGCGATAGCTTGCGGATAAGCGAAGTGGAATGCCATTTCATATCCGTCCCTGAGTATGCAATATTGTGCTACATAGAGTGCCGGAGGGCGCCAGCGCTTATACGGCCTGTGAAACCACATCCGCTGGTCGATTACTCCACCGCAAACATCTTGTCGAGTTTGCTGTAGCCCAGTCCGTTGATTTTTTTAACCTTGATCTGTACCGGAATGCGCTCTTTCATCGCTTCAACGTGGCTGATGACGCCAATCGTTTTGCCGGTGGCATTGAGCGCATCGAGCGCATCCAGGGCGGTATCCAGCGTTTCGCTGTCCAGCGTGCCGAAACCTTCGTCGAGGAACAGGGAGTCAATCCGCGTTTTGTGGCTGACCAGATCGGACAACGCCAGCGCCAGCGCCAGACTCACGAGGAAGCTCTCGCCGCCGGAGAGCGTGCGCGTGTCACGCACGGCATCGGCCTGCCAGGTATCAACCACTTCCAGCTCCAGCGCTTCGCTGGCCTTGCGCTGCAACAGATAGCGGCCGTGCAGACGGGTCAACTGGTTGTTGGCAAGCCAGACCAGATTATCCAGCGTTAGCCCCTGGGCAAACTTGCGGAACTTATCTCCCTCTTTCGAGCCGATCAGCGCATTCAGATATCCCCAGTCTTCGACCTGCTGCGCGACCTTTTCCATCTCCTGCATCAGCGCCTGCTGCTGCTGGCGGCTGTCAGCATCCTGTTTCAACTGCTGGCGAATTTCGCCCTGACGAGTGGTGTTATCCCGTAGCTTCTGGGTGAGTTTTGCCAGCGCATCGTGCAGTTGTTGTGCCGTGAGTGTGAGATCCACCCCAGTTGGAAACTGTTGTTGATGAGTCGCCAGCGCCTGCTGAGCCTGATTAAGCAGGGTTTGCGCCTGTTGCTGCTGGCCTTCGAGTGACTGCTTTAACTGCTCAAGACGGGTGAAGGTCTCTTCATCCAGCAGGGCGGCAATAAAGGCATCGCGTTCGGGAAAAATACTGGCCTGCAATGCGGCATCAAACTGTGCCTGAATTTCTGCGGCGCGCTGAACGTCCTGCGCCTCCTGCTGTTGCAACGTTTGCCACTGCCCCTGTAAGGAGAGGCAATCGTCGTGCACCTGCCGCCAGTTTTCCAGCGACAGACCCTTATTGTTTTCAGGAAGTGCCTCGGTTTCTGGCAGCGTTTCCAGCAGCGGCGCAAGCTGGGCTATTTGGGTCTGTAAAGCGCTCAGTTCGCTCTGGCGTTGTTGCCACATTTGGGCTTCGTTCGCCCGTTCGCTTAGCCATGAGGCGACGTTATCCTCAGCCGGAAGGGACAGGCCATGACGGGCCAGCTCGGCGGTTAGCGCCGCCTGACGCTGTTCAATATGCTGCTGGAGCTGAGTTATTTGCTCTGTATGCGCGGCGATTTGCGCCTGCAGGGTATGGCGCAGGCTCAATTGGTGAAGCTGCTGCTCATGCTCTTCCTGGGTAGCAAGCCATGGGGCGATGTCATCCTGCGGTTGCAGCGTCACGTTGAGGCTGGCGGTGACCGTCTGCCACTCTTGAGTAAGTGCTTGCTCCTCCTGAGAAAGCGTCTGTACTTCGCGTTCATCCCGCTGAAGCTGCTGGCTTATTGCCTCGAGCTGTCCGCGTAGCGTTGAACCCTCATCGGCCAGCGTTTTAACCTCTTTTTCCAGCGCCTCACGTCGCGTCTGATTCACGCTCAGTTCGAGCGTTTGATAGCGCTCAATTGCCGGATGTGCGGTGGAGCCGCAAAGCGGGCAAGGCATACCGGATTGCAGTAATGCCCGCTGGCTTTCCAGATCTTTGATACGGGCTTCCTGCTCACAAATGATTCTCACATCGGCAAGCTGCTGATTTTTATCTTTATAACGTTGACGTTTTTCGGCAAGCACCGCGTTGCGTTGAGTCAGCTCATGCTGACGCTGTACAAGCGTGGCGCGTAGCTGCGCCAGCTGCTTTTGCTTCGGGGCGATTTGTCCGTGCAGGTTGCTCAGTCGCTGACGTAACGGACGACGCTGCACATGTTGCGCCAGCGCTTGTGTTACCTCCTGCGGCGAAAGGGTCAGCGTGGGAAGCGCCAGCGCATCGAGCTTACGCATGTCGTTCTCTCGCAACTGCTGCCACTGGCGTAGCTGGGCACTGGCATCGGACTGTTGGGCCAGCAGTGCTTTCCAGCCTGCCAGTTCGCTACTCCACAAGCGGAAGCGGTCATGTTCGTTCAGCCAGTCGGTTAGCGTCTGTTGTCCGGCGAGCATCGCGGTCGATTGCGTGTGCGCCTGCTGACGGATGCGCCCGCGCAGCGCTAAGCTGCTTTGTAAGCGAGCATTCACTTCCTGAATCTTCTGCCGCGTGCGCGCGATAGTAGCCGTTTGTTCCTGGATTCGCTCCCAGTGTGGGCGTAACGCTCTGGCCGGTTGCGCCAGACTCAGCGCCGCCAGTTGTGGCTGCGCGTCTTCTTGCGCCTGAAGAGCAGCCTGTAATGCCTGCTGGTGGCGATTTATGTCCGTTTGTAGCTCATTTTGCCGAATAAGCCAGTTGAGGTGCTGTTGCTGGACGTGCTGGCTGGTAATGTATTGTTTTTCTTCGTCAGTAAGTACCTGCAAACTCTCTGTCAGGGATTGCACCTGCTCTGGTGCTAATAACGCAACGCCACTGGCCTGGGCCTGCAGTTTTTCCAGCGCCGTACGCGCTGATTTGTGTTTTTCAAACACCATCGCGGAAATTTGGCCGTAGATCTCAGTGCCGGTTAGCTCTTCCAGCAGCTCGGCGCGCTCTTTCGGTTTGGCATTAAGAAATGCGGCGAACTGCCCCTGAGACAGCAGCATCGAACGGGTAAAACGACCGTAATCCAGCCCGGTAAGCTCGGCGGTCATCTCCAGCTTGTCTTTGACTTTATCGGCGAGGATTTTACCATCGGCGCAGCGGGCCAGTTCTACGCGCGGGACCTGCAGGTTGCCCTCAGGCTGGTTGCGTGCCCGGTTCTGACTCCAGAAAGCGCGGTAGGCTTCGCCCCGCACCTCAAATTCGACCTCGGCCAGACACTCTGCGGTGTCGCGGGTCATCAGGTCGTTTTGCGACTGTGACACGGTATTCAGGCGTGGCGTTTCGTGGTACAGCGCAAGGCAAATCGCGTCCAGCAGGGTGGTTTTCCCCGCCCCCGTTGGTCCGGTGATGGCAAACAGCCCGTTGCTGGCAAAAGGCTCGGCGGTAAAATCGACTTTCCATTCTCCCTTCAGGGAGTTGAGGTTTTTCAGGCGCAGGCTGAGAATTTTCATGCTTCAGCCTCCCCGGCAAGCGTGTGCAAGGTTGCGCTAAACAGCTGGTTAAGCCGCTCACGCTGTGGTTCTTCGAGTTCTTCCAGCGCCAGACGGCGGTCAAAAACTTCCGCCACACTCAGTTCACTTAACGTTTCACGCCGTTCATTGGCCATGATACGTTCGCGCTGTTCCCGGCTGCGGCGCACCAGTAACACCTCTACCGGTAAATCTTCGGTTAAGGCCTGGATTTTGCGCTGCATATCATGCAGATAGTCGTCGGTGGTGATTTCAATATCCAGCCACACCGGCGGCTCTTGCTGCATGTCGCGCCACTGGTCAAGCTGGGCGGTAATGGCGGCTAAATCGCCTTTCAGTACTGCAAGCTGCTGCGTGACCGGGACGGTGAGATTTTCAACGGCGCTGAGTTTCCCCGCTTCAAAGCTCACCAGATGTACACATTTGTTTTTGCCGCACTCGTCAAAACTGAGCGCAATCGGCGAACCGCAGTAGCGGATATGTTCCGTGCCGCCGATAACCTGCGCCCGGTGAATATGTCCCAGCGCGATGTAGTCCGCTGGTGGGAAGTTTTGTGCCGGGAAGGCGTCCAGCGTACCGATATAAATGTCACGTACGGCGTCACTTTTACTGGCGCCGACGGTGGTCAAATGTCCGGTCGCAATGATGGGGATATTCCGATCGCCGCGCAGCGTACAGGCGTCCTGATACTGCTGCTGGTAATAATCAGTAATCGCGCCCAGCAAATGCTGCTGTTTTTCTTGTCCTGTCAGTCCAGCCTGGCTGGTGATGATGTCGCGCGGACGTAAAAAAGGAACCGGACACAGGATTGCCCCCGGGGTGCCGTCGCGTTGTAGCAGAATTTGCGGCGCATGGCCGGCGCTGGCAACGACCGTGGTGTTGAGAAATGCCAGAATGTCGCGAGATTCATTGAGCGTGGCGACGGAGTCGTGGTTACCTGCCAGCACCACCAGATGACAGCCGGTTTGCTGCAAATTGACGACAAAGCGGTTATACAGCTCTCGGGCATAGCTTGGCGGTGAGCCAGTATCGAAAATATCGCCTGCCACAATTATGGCATCCACCTGCTGGGATTGCGCCGTTTCCAGCAGCCAGTCGAGAAAGGCCTGATGTTCAGCGGCGCGGCTCTTGCTGTAGAAATTTTGGCCCAGATGCCAGTCAGACGTGTGAAGGATACGCATAAGAGTTCCATGACGATAAAACAATGGCGGGGATTATAACCCTGTAAGGACGTTAATATCTTGTCTCCGGGCTGTCATAATTCACCGGGCTGCGTTAAACCTGGGCTATCTTTTCATAAATCTGTCATAAAACTGACGCATAATGGCACTGTATTGATGGCAAACGATTTAATTATAAACAGGGCAAATCATGGCGAGACGTATTCTGGTCGTAGAAGATGAAGCTCCAATTCGTGAAATGGTCTGCTTCGTGCTCGAGCAAAACGGATTTCAACCCGTTGAAGCCGAAGACTATGACAGTGCTGTGAACCAACTCAATGAACCCTGGCCGGATCTCGTCTTACTTGACTGGATGCTTCCCGGCGGCTCGGGTCTGCAGTTTATTAAACATCTCAAGCGCGAAGCGATGACGCGGGACATCCCTGTGATGATGCTGACGGCGAGAGGTGAAGAGGAAGACCGCGTTCGGGGTCTGGAAACCGGCGCGGATGACTATATTACCAAGCCGTTTTCTCCCAAGGAGCTGGTGGCGCGTATTAAAGCGGTTCTGCGTCGTATTTCCCCGATGGCGGTGGAAGAGGTTATTGAGATGCAGGGGCTAAGCCTTGATCCGACCTCGCATCGCGTGATGACCGGCGAGGATCCGCTGGATATGGGGCCGACCGAATTCAAACTGTTGCACTTCTTTATGACTCACCCTGAGCGTGTCTACAGCCGTGAACAACTCCTCAATCATGTCTGGGGAACCAATGTCTACGTGGAAGACCGGACAGTGGATGTGCATATCCGCCGCTTACGTAAAGCGCTGGAGCACAGCGGACACGATCGTATGGTGCAGACGGTTCGCGGGACGGGATATCGTTTTTCGACCCGCTTCTGACTGACAAGAATCATGGCCTGATGGAGTAGGCCGTAAATGGAGTAAGACGTTTGCTAGAACGATTGTCATGGAAAAGGTTGGTACTGGAGCTGATCCTGTGCTGCATACCGGCATTTATCCTTAGCGCTTTTTTCGGTTACCTGCCCTGGTTTTTACTGGCGTCGGTAACGGGCCTGCTTATCTGGCATTTCTGGAATCTATTACGTTTGTCCTGGTGGCTATGGGTCGACAGAAGCATGACGCCGCCGCCGGGGCGAGGCAGTTGGGAGCCGCTGTTATATGGGCTGCATCAAATGCAGCTTCGCAACAAAAAGCGCCGTCGAGAACTGGGTAACCTGATTAAACGTTTTCGCAGCGGGGCGGAATCGCTACCCGACGCGGTGGTGTTGACCACCGAAGAAGGCGGTATCTTCTGGTGTAACGGACTGGCTCAGCAGGTTCTGGGACTGCGCTGGCCGGACGATAGCGGGCAAAATATTCTTAACCTGCTTCGCTATCCGGAATTCACACAATATCTGAAAACGCGCGACTTTAGCCGGCCTATCAATCTGGTGCTCAATACCGGACGGCATCTGGAAATTCGCGTGATGCCCTACACCGATAAGCAACTGCTGATGGTGGCGCGCGACGTTACCCAGATGCACCAACTTGAAGGTTCACGACGTAACTTTTTTGCCAACGCCAGCCATGAGCTGCGTACGCCGCTGACGGTGTTACAGGGTTACCTGGAAATGATGCAGGAGCATCCGCTGGAAGGGACGACGCGTGAAAAAGCGCTGCATACCATGCGTGAACAAACGTACCGCATGGAAGGACTGGTGAAACAGCTGCTGACGCTGTCAAAAATTGAGGCTGCACCGACGTTGCAACTGAATGAGAAGGTCGATGTACCCATGATGCTGCGCGTAGTTGAGCATGAAGCGCAGACGCTGAGCCAGCAAAAACATACGTTTACCTTTGATGTTGATAACAGCCTGAACGTGCGGGGTAACGAGGAACAGTTGCGTAGCGCTATCTCGAATCTCGTCTACAACGCAGTAAACCACACGCCTGCGGGAACGCACATTACCGTACGCTGGCAGCATGTGGCGTCGGGGGCGGAGTTTTGTGTGGAAGATAACGGTCCGGGCATTGCCGCCGAGCATATTCCACGTTTGACCGAACGTTTTTACCGAGTGGATAAAGCGCGATCGCGGCAAACAGGCGGTAGCGGGCTGGGTCTGGCCATCGTGAAGCATGCGCTGCATCATCACGACAGCCGCTTGAATATCGAAAGCGAACCAGGTCAGGGGACGCGATTTAGTTTCGTGATCCCAGAACGTTTGATTGCCAAAAGTAACGGTTAAAGCACATTCGTAAGATTAACTTTCCAAAAGCCAGCACAAGCTGGCTTTTTCCATGCGGTCAATATATGACTCCTGAATTTTACGACGTTTGATTGTTTTTTGTTCGAACTATTACCCATACCTTTTTCCATGAAATGGTGTTTTGTGCTAACCCAATTTTTCATATCGCTATATTGTTCTGGTTTTTGGATCCCACCTTGCTTTAAAACGTTATAAGCGTTTAAATTGCGCTCCAGGTGCTGTCATACCGACTGCATTTGCGCGGTAAATCGAAAAACTATTCTTCGCCGCGCCAGCTCGGGAGTGTTTCCCGCTGGAATTGAGCAAAAATGCCGCTGTATTGTCCCCCAGGGAAAGGCAAAAATTTATTATTTTCAACACCACATCCACAGGCAGTAAGACTTTATGACCCATCAGTTAAAATCGCGCGATATTATCGCTTTGGGATTTATGACATTTGCACTGTTCGTTGGTGCAGGTAACATCATCTTCCCCCCAATGGTTGGTTTGCAGGCAGGTGAACACGTCTGGACTGCGGCTTTTGGCTTTTTGATTACCGCCGTTGGTTTGCCGGTGCTTACCGTTGTCGCGCTGGCGAAAGTCGGTGGTGGTGTGGACCGACTGAGCACGCCTATCGGTAAAGTCGCCGGTCTGCTGCTGGCGACCGTTTGCTATCTGGCAGTTGGGCCGTTATTTGCTACTCCACGTACCGCGACGGTCTCTTTCGAAGTCGGGATTGCACCGCTGACCGGTGACTCTGCGTTGCCGCTGTTTATCTATAGCGTTATCTATTTCGCGATTGTCATTCTGGTTTCACTGTATCCGGGTAAACTGCTGGATACGGTTGGTAATTTCCTGGCGCCGCTGAAAATTCTGGCGCTGGTGGTACTGTCTGTCGCTGCAATTGTCTGGCCAGCGGGCCCGATCAGTAATGCGATGGAGGCCTATCAAACTGCGGCGTTTTCTAATGGCTTCGTGAACGGGTATCTGACCATGGATACGCTGGGCGCGATGGTATTTGGTATTGTTATCGTTAACGCTGCTCGCTCGCGTGGCGTTACTGAAGCGCGTCTGCTGACCCGTTACACCGTTTGGGCGGGTTTGATGGCGGGTGTGGGCTTAACGCTGCTGTATCTCGCGCTGTTCCGTCTGGGTTCAGATAGCGCGATTCTGGTCGATCAGTCTGCTAACGGCGCGGCAATTTTGCATGCGTATGTTCAGCACACCTTTGGTGGCGCGGGAAGCTTCCTGCTGGCGGCGCTGATTTTCATCGCCTGTCTGGTCACCGCGGTTGGCCTGACCTGCGCATGCGCAGAGTTCTTTGCCCAGTATGTTCCACTGTCTTATCGTACGCTGGTATTTATCCTCGGCGGCTTCTCGATGGTGGTCTCTAACCTGGGTCTGAGCCATCTGATTCAGATCTCTATTCCGGTGCTGACGGCTATCTATCCGCCATGTATCGCACTGGTTGTATTAAGCTTTACCCGCTCATGGTGGCATAATTCTTCCCGCGTCATTGCACCTGCGATGTTTATCAGCCTGATTTTTGGTATCCTTGATGGCATTAAAGCTTCTGCAATTGGCGACGTGTTACCGGCCTGGACCCAGCGTTTACCGCTGGCGGAGCAGGGGCTGGCGTGGTTGATGCCAACAGTCGTGATGGTGATCCTGGCAGTTATCTGGGATCGCGCAGCGGGTCGACAAGTGACCTCCAGCGCACACTAATATCACTGACAATAAGTTTTAACCACGGGGCTATTAATATGGCCCCGTGGTTTTTTTATTGTGTTAACAGGTTAGGAATCGATGGAAAGTAATAACAAGCTAAAGCGTGGGCTGAGCACCCGGCACATTCGCTTTATGGCATTAGGTTCAGCAATTGGCACTGGGCTGTTCTACGGCTCGGCCGATGCCATCAAAATGGCGGGGCCAAGCGTATTGCTGGCCTATATTATCGGCGGTGTAGCGGCGTATATTATTATGCGTGCGCTGGGCGAAATGTCCGTTCATAACCCGGCTGCCAGCTCCTTCTCGCGCTACGCGCAGGAAAACCTTGGACCGCTGGCAGGCTACATCACCGGCTGGACCTACTGTTTTGAAATCCTGATTGTCGCTATTGCCGACGTGACTGCCTTTGGTATTTACATGGGGGTCTGGTTCCCTGCCGTTCCGCACTGGATTTGGGTCCTCAGCGTGGTGCTGATTATCTGCGCCATCAACCTGATGAGCGTGAAGGTGTTTGGCGAGCTGGAGTTCTGGTTTTCGTTCTTTAAGGTCGCCACCATTATCATCATGATTGTCGCCGGTTTCGGCATCATCATTTGGGGGATTGGCAACGGCGGGCAACCGACCGGTATCCATAACCTGTGGAGCAACGGCGGTTTCTTCAGCAACGGCTGGCTCGGCATGGTGATGTCGTTACAAATGGTAATGTTCGCCTACGGCGGGATTGAGATTATCGGGATTACCGCAGGTGAAGCCAAAGACCCGGAAAAATCTATTCCGCGCGCCATCAATTCCGTACCGATGCGCATCCTCGTGTTTTACGTGGGGACGCTGTTCGTCATCATGTCCATTTACCCATGGAACCAGGTTGGCACCGACGGTAGCCCGTTCGTTCTGACGTTCCAGCATATGGGCATTACCTTTGCCGCCGGGATCCTCAACTTTGTCGTACTGACCGCGTCGCTGTCGGCCATCAACTCTGACGTCTTCGGCGTGGGTCGTATGTTGCACGGTATGGCAGAGCAGGGCAGCGCCCCGAAAATGTTCGCTAAGACCTCGCGTCGTGGCGTGCCGTGGGTCACGGTGATGGTGATGACCATCGCGCTGCTGTTTGCGGTGTATCTTAACTACATCATGCCGGAAAACGTCTTCCTGGTGATCGCCTCTCTGGCGACCTTCGCCACGGTATGGGTGTGGATTATGATCCTGCTGTCGCAGATTGCCTTCCGTCGTCGTCTGCCGCCGGAAGAGGTCAAGGCATTGAAATTTAAAGTGCCGGGTGGGGTTGTGACGACCGTTATTGGCCTAATTTTCCTGGTCTTTATCATCGCGCTTATCGGCTATCATCCGGATACCCGTATTTCGCTGTACGTCGGCTTTGCGTGGATTATCCTGCTGCTGGCCGGCTGGGTTTTCAAGCGCCGTCGCGAGCGTCAACTGGCTGAAGCGCAGTAATATTTTTGCCGGGTAGCCTGATGTTACCCGGCAATTTTCTCCTCCCCCGAGCTCCTCCCCCAATAAACGTTAAGATGAGGAGTGATCCTGCACTTCGCTATGGCAAGGTGACGTCATTATCATCAAAGGGGATACGTGATGTTGAACGCCTGGCACCTTCCGGTTGCCCCATTTGTTAAGCAAAACAAAGATCAACTGACGATTACATTATGGCTGGCGGGGGAGAATCCACCCCAGCGGGTGACGCTACGCGCAGAAAACGATAACGAAGAGATTTCGCTGGCTATGCACAAGCAGCGCAGCCAGCCGCAGCCGGGCGTGACCGCGTGGCGAGCGGCAATCGATCTCTCCAGCGGGCAGCCTCGTCGACGCTATAGCTTTAAATTACTTTGGCTCGATCGTCAGCTGTGGTTTACCCCGCAGGGTTTCAGCCGTTTTCCGCCTGCGCGTCTGGAGCAGTTTGCGATTGATGTGCCGGATAACGGTCCGCAGTGGGTCGCCGATCAGATTTTCTATCAAATTTTCCCGGACCGTTTTGCCCGCAGCCAGTCGCGTGAAGCGGCTCAGGATAATGTCTATTACCACCACGCGGCCGGGCACGATATTGTGCGGCGCGAGTGGGACGAGCCGCTTATGGCTCAGGCCGGCGGCTCCACGTTTTATGGCGGTGATTTGGATGGCATCAGTGAAAAGCTGCCGTACCTGAAAACGTTAGGGGTCACGGCGCTGTATCTGAATCCGGTGTTTACCGCGCCGAGCGTGCATAAATACGATACCGAAGATTACCGCCATGTTGATCCACAGTTTGGCGGCGACAGGGCACTGCTGCGCCTGCGTCACAACACCCAACGGCAGGGCATACGGCTGATTCTCGACGGTGTTTTTAACCATAGCGGCGATTCGCACGCCTGGTTTGACCGGCATAATCGGGGAACCGACGGGGCGTGCCATAATCCGCAATCTCCCTGGCGCGACTGGTATCATTTTTCAGATGATGGTGTCGCGCTCGACTGGCTGGGGTATGCCAGCCTGCCTAAGCTGGACTTTTCCTCCGCAAGTCTGGTGAATGAAATTTATCGCGGCGAAGACAGTATCGTCCGCCACTGGCTGAAAGCGCCGTGGAGTATGGACGGCTGGCGTCTGGATGTGGTGCACATGCTGGGAGAGACCGGTGGCGCGCGCAACAACCTGCAGCACGTGGCCGGTATTACGCAGGCGGCAAAAGAAACCCAGCCAGAGGCGTATGTGGTGGGCGAACATTTTGGCGATGCGCGCCAGTGGTTGCAGGCTGATGCCGAAGATGCCGCCATGAACTATCGCGGCTTTACTTTCCCCCTCTGGGGATTCCTCGCCAATACTGATATCTCATACGATCCGCAATCTATTGATGCCCAGACCTGTATGGCGTGGATGGACAACTACCGTGCGGGTTTGTCGCATCAGCAGCAACTGCGGATGTTTAATCAGCTCGACAGCCACGATACCGCCCGTTTTAAATCTCTGCTTGGTAAAGACGTTGCACGGTTACCGCTGGCGGTGGTGTGGCTGTTTACCTGGCCTGGCGTGCCCTGTATTTACTACGGTGACGAAGTGGGGCTGGATGGGAACAACGATCCATTTTGTCGCAAACCGTTCCCGTGGCAGCCTGAAAAACAGGACGCTAACCTGCTGGCGTTGTACCGGCGGCTGGCTAAATTACGCCATCAAAGCCAGGCGTTACGCCATGGCGGTTGTCAGGTGATTTACGCCGAGGATAACGTGGTGGTGTTTGTCCGCGTGCTAAACCGTCAGCGCGTGTTGGTGGCGATTAACCGTGGCCACGCCTGTGAAGTGGTCCTGCCAGCCTCGCCATTACTGAGCGTCAGCCAATGGCAGCACAAAGAGGGTAAAGGCGTGCTTGCTGATGATATCCTGACGCTGCCGGCGATTACCGCCTCGGTGTGGTCAGGTCATTGATATAAGCGCGCAACCTCCCGGCTTGCCAGCAGCGCGTCTCGCCACCAGCGCTGTGCCAGCCCATCACGGTTATTGCGCCAGGCCATATAGGCCACGTCTTTTTGGCGAAATGAGATAACCGTTTTTTCCACCAGCTCGCCCGTGGCAAGCCACGGGCTGGCAATATGACGTGGGAGAAATCCGCAGCCCATGCCGGCCCGAAGTAGCATCACTTTACTGTGGAAGTCATCGACGCGGATCTGCGCTTGTTCTTCCATCAGATTGGTTTGTAACGGATGACAAAAGCGCGCACTGTCGCTGATAACAATCGCCCGATGCAGGCACAACTGCTCGTTGGTCAGGCCGTCCGTTGCTGCGGCCAGCGGATGCTCAGGTGCAACGACAAACACATTGTCCAGCGTACCGAGCATTTTGTAGGACCAGGCCGCAGACGTTGGCGGTTCATTAATCGCTCCCAGAATAATATCTGCTCCATTATGGGTCAGTTCCTCCCAGGAACCCGCCAGCGTATGGTGGGTAAAGCTCAGGCGAGTTTGCTTATTCAGCGCGTGAAATTCATCGATAATCGGCAACAGCGAGGCGAGGGGAAAGGAATCGTCCAGCGCAATTGCCAGCTCTTTTTCCCAGCCTGAACTCAGCTGCACTGCCTGCTTTTCGAGATCTTTTGCCGCGCTCAGCAGCAAACGTCCCTTTTCCAGCATCATCTGTCCGGTGTCGGTAAACTTAGCCCGGTGTCCGGAACGGTCAAGCAACTCGATATTCAGGTCGCTTTCCAGCTTTTGAATCATATAGCTGAGTGCCGCAGGGGTTTTAAACAGCGATTCGGCCGCCGCGGCAAATGAACCCTGTTTGTCGAGTGCGTCGAGAATGAGCAAAACATCCAGATTGATGCGCATAAGCAGAAAATATCCTGAAAATTAAACCTCTCTGTTGTACCGAATGAAGAAAAACAATGCCAGTGAATAAATTAGATGAGTTATGCGCATTTTTTTGATGTTGTTTAGGATATATCGCAATACAAAATTAATAGTTTCACAGGATGGTAAGTTTTCTTTAATAACTCGTTAGAAATTTCCCGCTATACTCAACAAGCTTTCTGATTCAGGATCCTGCTGCTGACGGCAGATACAGACCGTTGCCTTTTAACTTATTGATTAAGAAGGTGTGATATGTCTATTCGGGAACTGATTGACCCTCAAAACTCTACGCTTATTTTTATTGATCATCAGCCGCAAATGTCATTTGGTGTAGCGAATATTGATCGCCAGACTTTAAAAAATAATACCGTGGCATTAGCGAAAGCCGGGAAAATATTCAATGTTCCGGTGATTTATACTTCTGTGGAAACGAAAAGTTTTAGCGGATATATCTGGCCAGAATTGTTAGCGGTTCATCCTGATGTAAAACCCATTGAACGCACCTCAATGAACTCCTGGGAAGATGCGGCGTTTGTGAAGGCCGTGGAAGCGACCGGACGTAAAAAACTGATTATCTCCGCGCTGTGGACCGAGGTATGTCTGACTTTCCCTGCGCTGATGGCGCTGGAAGCGGGCTACGAAGTGTATGTGGTGACCGATACTTCCGGCGGTACGTCCGTAGATGCCCATGAACGTTCTATCGATCGTATGGTGCAGGCGGGCGCCGTTCCCGTGACCTGGCAACAGGTTCTTCTCGAGTACCAGCGCGACTGGTCACGCAAAGAAACTTACGACGCCGTTATGGATCTGGTGCGCGAGCACAGCGGCGCTTACGGTATGGGCGTGGATTATGCCTATACCATGGTGCATGGCGCGCCGGAACGTAAAGCTTAAATACACGTCATCCTTCATGTTGCATCTTTGTTGGCTTCGTTTGCGTACCCCGGTCACTTACTTATGTAAGCCCCCGGGGATCCACAACCTTGCCGCCTCGATGCACCATTAATGATTTTGTGTATTGCTTTCCTGGCCTAAGCGGCCTGTTTCCTCTCAACAAGGAACCCTTCATGGCGCAGAGCAAACATGTGACGTTGGTGATTACCCACACCCTGCTACCTGAGCAGGCGCAGCGGTATGAGCAGTGGTTGGGGAAAATCATGCCTGTAGCGGCTGAATTTCCCGGTCATCTCGGCGCGAACGTGATTCGCCCGGCAGATGGCAACAACCTGTGGAACATCATTATCCGCTTCGACACGCTTGAGCATCTGTATAACTGGACCCAGTCCGATACGCGCCGCGTGCTGGTCGAAGAGATTGCTCCACTGCTGGCGGAAGGTGACAAAACCGAAGTTCGTACCGAAGCGGCATTCTGGTTTACGCCGCCCGCGCCCCATGTACGCCAGCCCAAACGCTGGAAACAGTTTCTGATAACCCTGCTGGTGATATTTCCCAGCACCAATCTGGTGCCGTGGTTGACCGGCATGGTGCTGCCTGCAATGAAGGGCTCGTTACTCCTGCATCTCATCAATGATGCCTTTGTGGTTGCGCTGGTGGTCTGGTTCTGGATGCCCATCGTAACCCGTCTGTTTGCCGGATGGCTGAAAAAAGCCTGACCGGTTTCTCAGGAGATTGATATGTCGCAAACTGCCACATTAATTCTGACTCACGGAAAAATTCATACTCTCGAAAAACAAAACCCGCAGGTTGAGGCGGTGGCGATCGCCAATGGTAAAATCCTGGCGACCGGGAGCCACGAGCGGGTAATGAGCTTTGCCGCCGAAGGGACGCAGGTTGTTGATCTGCAGGGACATACGGTGGTCCCGGGTCTGAACGATTCGCACCTGCATCTCATTCGCGGCGGTCTGAATTACAATCTGGAATTGCGTTGGGAAGGCGTGCCGTCGCTGGCGGACGCGCTACGTATGCTTAAAGAGCAGGCGGACAGAACGCCGTCGCCGCAATGGGTACGCGTGGTGGGAGGTTGGAGTGAATTCCAGTTTGCCGAACGTCGCATGCCAACCCTCGAAGAACTGAATGAAGCTGCTCCCGATACTCCGGTTTTTGTTCTGCATCTCTACGACCGGGCTTTGCTCAACCGCGCCGCGCTGAAAGCCGTCGGTTACACCAAAGCGACGCCGGATCCGGCGGGCGGAGAGATTGTGCGTGATAGCAACGGCAACCCGACCGGAATGTTGATCGCCAAACCCAATGCCATGATCCTTTATTCGACGCTGGCAAAAGGACCAAAACTGCCGCTGGAAATGCAGGTTAACTCGACCCGTCAGTTTATGCGCGAGCTGAACCGTCTGGGACTGACCAGCGCCATCGATGCGGGTGGCGGGTTCCAGAACTACCCGGAAGATTATGAGATAATTGAGCAGCTACACGCCAATAAACAGATGACGGTGCGTATCGCCTACAACCTGTTTACCCAGCGTCCGAAGCAGGAACTGGAAGACTTTGAACGCTGGACCGATATGCTCAAGCCAGGGCAGGGAACCGACTTCTATCGTGCCAATGGGGCAGGGGAAATGCTGGTTTTCTCGGCCGCGGATTTTGAAGACTTCCTCCAGCCACGCCCGGATCTGCCGGAAGGTATGGAAGATGAGCTGGAGCGCGTGGTGCGACACCTGGTTGAGCACCGCTGGCCGTTCCGCTTGCATGCTACCTACGATGAATCCATCAGCCGAATGCTGGACGTGTTTGAGAAGGTAAATCGTGATATCCCGTTCAATGGTCTGCACTGGTTCTTCGATCACGCCGAAACGATTACCGAACGGAATATCGAGCGTGTAAAAGCGCTGGGGGGCGGGATAGCGGTTCAGCACCGTATGGCGTTCCAGGGCGAATATTTTGTCGATCGCTATGGTAAAGATGCGGTCAAACATACACCGCCGGTGGCGAAAATGCTGGCGGCTGACGTTCCGGTCGGACTGGGGACTGACGCCACCCGCGTGGCCAGCTACAACCCGTGGACCGCGCTCTACTGGCTGGTTTCGGGCCGTACCGTTGGTGGTATGGCGATGTACGATGATAACAATCGCCTGCCACGCGATGTGGCGCTGGAACTGTGGACGGCCGGTAGCGCCTGGTTCTCCAGCGAACAGGGTAAGAAAGGGCGCATCGAGAAAGATCAACTGGCCGACCTGGTGGTGCTGTCTAAAGATTACTTCAGCGTGCCGGAAGAAGAGATCAAAGGCATCGAGTCGGTGATGACCATTGTCGATGGCAAAGTGGTGTACGCGGCAGGGTATTTCACTCCGCTGGCACCGCCAGCCATTCCGGTTGTGCCGGACTGGTCGCCGGTAGTGAAGGTGCCGGGGCACTATCGCTCAGCGCCACCTGCTGCGGCGAAAATTGGCGCAATGGTGCAGATGCACCAGTGCTGCGGCAGCTGCGGCGTACACGGTCACCAGCATGATATTGCGCGTAAGTCGGGGATTCCGGTGTCGGACGATCGGGCTTTCTGGGGCGCACTTGGTTGCTCCTGCTTCGCGTTTTAATCCCTCCTCACAGCCCCTGGCCAAACGCAGGGGCTGATTGTATTTTCTGAAAAGCGGGTCATAGTGTTAACAGATATGGCGTAACTGCAACAAATTGTGTCATTCTGGTCTGTCTTTATACAGTGAAGGTGGAAACATGGATGAGCTGCTAACCCTTGGCTGCATTGTTTTATTCTTCGCGCTGGTAGTGGTACCTTGCCTCGCGATCGTGGCATACAGACGCAGTGCGGCGGTACGTTCCGAACTGGTGGCCTTGCGCCGTCGGGTAGAGGAACTTGAGCTGCGCGGCGTGGTGCCAGAGTCTGTGGCGCAGGCAACAGCCATTGAGCCGACGCCTGCAACAGAGAGTATTTTTTCTGATGCGCCAACGTCTGCGATTAGCAACGTGGTGCCGGAACCTGTCACTGAGCCGACGCCGGAACTTGTTAACCCGTGGGCTTCGCAGCCGAAGCCGGAGAAAGCGGCGGTATCCACGCCCAACGTCGAGCGCCCTTCTGCTTTTGGTGGGGTGATGTCATCGCTGGTGCGCTGGTTTATGCAGGGCAACCCGTTGGCAAAGCTCGGTATTTTGCTCCTGTTCCTGGGGCTTTCTTTCCTGTTGCGTTACACCGTCGAACATTCTTTGTTTCCGCTTGAGCTGCGCCTGGTGGCTGCCGCATTGTTTGCTATTGTCCTGTTGGCACTGGGCTGGCGGTTAAGGCATAAGCAACCGGTCTATGCGCTGATCCTACAGGGCGGGGCTACGGGGGCACTCTATCTCACCGTCTTTGGCGCGTTCCGGCTGTGGCAAATGCTGCCCATGACGCTGGCATTTGCGCTGCTGGTGGCGATTTGCGCGGCCAGTGTGGGTCTGGCTATTTTGCAAAAGGCACTCAGCCTGGCGATGCTGGCAAGCCTTGGCGGCTATCTCGCGCCGCTGCTGCTTTCCACCGGCGGCGGCAGTCATGTCGCACTCTTCTCTTTCTATCTTTTGCTCTCGGTGGGCATTCTCGCCATCAGCATCTGGCAGCACTGGCGGGAGCTGAATCTGCTCGGCCTGCTGTTTACCTTTGGCGTTGGCGGTTTGTGGGGACTGGATGACTATCGGCCTGAGTATTACCTGAGCTGCCAACTTTTCCTGATCGCCAACACCATTATTTTTGGCGTGCTGAGCGTGGCGCTATCGCTTCGGGCGCAGGAAAAAGGCAAACAGATTATTGACGGCGTGCTGCTGTTTGCTCCTCCACTGATAGGTTTTGGCATGCAGTATGCCATTACCCGACATATGGCATATGGTCCGGCGCTCAGCGCGCTAGGCTACGGTGGTTTCTATCTGGTGTTGGCGACGCTTGCTTTGCGGCGTTCGTCTTCTCTGGGGAGACCTCTGGTATTAGCTGCCCTGGCGCTCGGCGGCGCATTTACCACCCTGGCCATTCCGTTGGCGCTTTCAGCCCGTTGGACGGCGATGGCCTGGTCGCTGGAGGGGCTGGGTATCCTCTGGTTGGGCGTGCAACAACAGCAACGACGCATGAGTTATAGCGGTACGGCGCTGCTCGTGCTGGCCGTGGGCAGCGCGCTATGGGCGCTGACGAACGGCACAACCGCACTTTCGATGATGCTGATTTTTGCCGTGCTTAGCCTTAGCTGGCTGGCTGGTGCATGGCTATGGCGCAACATTCGGATACAGGGCAGTTGGGGGCTTCTCGCGGGTGGTTTGCTTTTCTGGATTATTGCACTTGTTGCGGCATCGCAACTCATCCTGAAACAGGATCGGTGGGTGCTGTCTGGCGTGTTGGCATTAATGGCGGTATCGGTTTGGGGCTGGCGAGCGATTGCTGGTCGCCTGGCATGGCGGGAGCTGGATGCCAGTAAATGGCTGTTGTGGCCGATGATGCTCGTGGTGCTGATGTATCAAATCTCTTTGCAGCAGATTTTTGCGGCGGGTTGGCCGAATCTGGCCTGGTGTGCGGCGCTAGTTGTTGCGCTGGCGCTGCTCTGGCGTGACGCGCAGATATTACCGCCAGCGCTTTCCCGGCTGGCGCATTTGTCGTTCTTTTGGATGATTTTATTGGCGCTGGCGGTTGAGCTGTTCTGGTTCGCGCAGGCGCTGCCGTGGGGCAGGGCTGCGTGGGGAAGCGGCCTGATGATGGCGGCTGGTGGGCTGCTGATTTTCATGGTTTATCAAGCTGTTCATCGCAAGCTCTGGCCGTTTCGCATCTGGCCGGCCCTCTATTCTGTTCAGGCGATGATTCCCGTTGCGCTGGCACTGGTCGGTTTGCTCGTGCTGACGAATTTACAGGATGGCGTGGTTTATCGTCAGACGTATCTGCCGTTGCTCAACCCGTTGGAAGAGGGCGCAGCGTTTGCCCTGCTGGGGTTGGTGGTGTTTTATCGCGTGTCTCAACGCTATTTCCCGGTTCAGCTTTCCGTATGTCGCCCATGGCCGCTTGTGGCGCTGATGGCGCTCAGCTTTTGGTGGCTTAATGGTTTGCTGCTGCGCGCGTTGTCCTGGTATGGCGAAGTTGCGTGGAATGTCCAGGCGCTATGGGATTCGCGGCTGATTCAAACCTGTTTTGCTCTGTTCTGGATGTTAGCGGCGCTGGTGGTGATGCTGCGAGCGACCCGGCGTCTCTCGCGCCAGGAATGGCTATGTGGCGCGGTTTTGCTGGGGATAGTCATCGTTAAACTGATGCTGGTGGACAGCGCGGGAGGCGGCGGCCTGGCGCGCGCGGTCGCGTTTATTGGCGTGGCCATTCTGGTGCTGATTATTGGCTATTTTTCACCCTTACCGCCCAAAGCTGGAGAAGAAAAATGAAATGGATGAAAGCGGTTCTCTGGAGTGCTCTGTTAGGAGCAACCGGCGCTGCGTCGGGCAGTAATACGGCTACAGATGCGCCAGCAGACTACGCGACGGGAGTGAAGCTCTTTACGCCTGGGTCAGAGCAATGGTATAGCCTCCCTCTGCCTTTAGCGGTATACCACGAGGCAGTCTGGCCGGACTTACGTGATATCAGGGTGTTCAACCGTCAGGGTGACGTAGTGCCTTTCACTCTGCTGGCAGAAAAAGCGCAGGCAACATCCCCGAAAACCATTCCTCTGCGCCTTTTCCCGTTTGATTCTACGGCGCAGCAGGTGACGCCAACGCAAGATAATGAACGACCCGCGGTCCTGCTGCGTTCTAAAAATGGCATAGAAATTCGCTTCGAAAGTGAAAACCAGCAATCCATCGGGCAGAGTTATTTAATCGCTTTGCCAGACGATGTGAAAGAGACGCCATCGCTGTCCCAGTTACGTTTGATCTGGGATGCGCCTGCGAAAAACTGGCAGGGAACGGCATCGCTTTATTACAGCCGCGATTTGCGTGACTGGAGGTTGATTACAGGAAATGCGCCGCTGATGGATCTGACGCATAGCGACGACCGGTTGAAAATGGACACTTTAGGCGTTGATGATTTGCGAATGTCCGCTGATGGCGTCCCCTGGCTGCTGCTGATTCTTGATTCGCAAAGTCCTGCGCTGAATCTGAGCGGGGTGAGTGGGATAACCCGTGAGGAGCCTTCGCTTATCCGGCCTGTTTCGATGAATGCTGAAGCGGAGAGAATCGCCGGAAACCAGGCGATTTGGCGGTGGTCCAGGCCGCAACCGTTGACCTCATTACAGGTTTCACTGGATAACGAAGGCGTGCTGCCGGTTGAGCTTGAATGGCGCAAGGCAGAAAAAGAGGCCTGGCAGCCTTTAACCCGAACGGTTCTCTACAATCTGGAAAATCAGTATTCGGATGATATTCCGCTCTCCGGTGAATTGGTTGAGGCTGTCCGGATGACGACGCTTCAGGCGCGTTTGCCTGCCACCTTACCCGTGCTCAGAGGGGAGCGTGACAGCTATAAAGTGATTTTTAACGCGCAAGGCCAAAGCCCGTTTATCCTGGCATGGGGAAACAAAGCGGCGGAACCGGCGAGCATCAGTCTGGCGATGCTGATCCCGGAGGCGTTACGCAAACATAACGACCCCGACAAAATGTCGCAGGCTTTTGAGGATGAACGGGTCACCCTGGGTGGCGAGGCGAGGCTGACGGCAACGTCAGTCGCTGAGCAACAAAGCCAGTGGAAAACGCTGTTGGTATGGGGTGCGTTGATACTTGGCGTCGCCGTACTGGCTCTGATGGCGTGGAGAATCTGGCGAGAAGTGAAAAAGGGTAATCCGACATAAACCAATAAAAAAGGCCCGCATTGCGGGCCTTTTGTCGATTCATGCCAATTACAGGCTGGAAACGTTCTCGGTCAGGTATTTTGCCACGCCGTCCGGAGACGCGTTCATACCTTCTTTACCTTTTTCCCACTGTGCCGGGCAAACGTCGCCGTGCTCTTCGTGGAACTGCAGCGCGTCAACCATGCGCAGCATTTCGTCGATGTTACGGCCCAGCGGCAGATCGTTAACCACCTGGTGGCGAACAACGCCGTTAGCGTCGATCAGGAAAGAACCGCGCAGAGCAACGCCCGCTTCCGGGTGCTCGATGCCGTAGGCTTTCTGAATTTCGCGTTTGATGTCAGCAACCATTGCGTATTTCACTGCACCGATGCCGCCTTTGTCGACAGGGGTGTTACGCCATGCGTTGTGGACAAATTCAGAGTCGAAGGAAACGCCAACAACTTCAACGCCGCGCTTCTGGAATTCTTCGTAACGTTTGTCGAATGCGATCAGTTCAGACGGGCAAACGAAGGTGAAGTCCATCGGCCAGAAGAACAGAACGGTAGTTTTACCGTTGGTATGCTGTTTGAAGTTGAAGTTTTCAACGATCTCACCGCTACCCAGTACCGCAGCTGCTGTGAAATCCGGAGCCTGACGAGTTACCAGTACCATATAATTCTCCTGCAATGTTAAGGGGTTTTTGGAACGCAACGCGGGCCAGTATAGAGAGTGTTCGGGAATAAGACAAAGAGGCGTTGGCAATCAATGAGACAGGTTTTGTCTATCAATCTTTTGCCGGATCGCGGCTACGGCTTATCCGGCGGGGAATGCGGGCTGCAATCAAAGGGTTTTACGCCGCGCCTGGTCCATCATTTGCGGATAAAATTGCCAGAAACGTTCTTCTAACGCATCGTAATGCGTATCGAGGTCATACCATGAGTCGCGCAGGGCATCGAGTCGCGGGCGGCGGCTGGCCATGCCGTTCAGGACGTTCTGGATAAAATCCATGTCCCGGTAGCGCTCAAGCCATTTCTCTGACCATATATAGTTGTTCAGATTGATAAAGCGCGGCGGCGATTCCGGCAAAATAGTGGTTACCTGGGTACGGGCATAGCGCACAAAGTCCGTCAGCGGGAAGTCAGGGGAGATTTCCGACCAGTGGCGCGACAGAAAATGATCCCACATAACATCCAGCGTAATCGGTGCGACGCGGCGCGTTTCGCTACGAAACCACTCTTTGGCTTCACGCACCTGCGGCAGGTTATCGGTCATCACGTCGATACGACGGTGCATGAAGATGCCCTCCACCACGTCAGGCGAATAGTGCGTTTCCGGATTACCCCGGACAAAATCGGCCAGCAGATTGCCGGAAAGCGAGCTGTCGGCAAGATGAGCGAGATGCAAATGTGCAAGAAAATTCATAGTTAAACGTTTATCCAGAGGGGTAAAGGTTGCAGGGAGAACGCCCCGGCACTAGACTACCCGCCTCTTATTTTAGTCTGAGTCAGTGTCATGCGCGTTACCGATTTCACCTTTGAACTACCCGAATCCCTGATTGCCCACTATCCGCAAGCTGAGCGCAGTAGCTGCCGCTTGCTGTCTTTGGACGGGCCGACGGGCGCGCTGACGCACGGTACTTTCACCGATTTGCTCGATAAGCTCAACCCTGGAGATTTGCTGGTCTTTAACAACACTCGCGTCATTCCTGCGCGTTTGTTTGGCCGTAAAGCCAGCGGCGGCAAGATTGAAGTACTGGTCGAGCGTATGCTGGATGACAAACGTATTCTGGCGCATATTCGTGCTTCGAAAGCGCCGAAGCCGGGCGCTGAGCTGCTGCTGGGCGACGACGAAAGTATTAACGCGACGATGGTCGCCCGCCATGACGCGCTGTTTGAAGTTGAGTTTAACGACGAACGCAGCGTGCTGGATATCCTCAACGCCATCGGCCATATGCCGTTGCCGCCGTATATCGACCGTCCCGATGAAGACGCCGACCGCGAGCTGTACCAGACCGTGTATAGTGAAAAACCGGGTGCCGTCGCCGCGCCGACTGCGGGTCTGCACTTTGACGATCCGCTGCTGGCTAAACTGCGCGATAAAGGTATTGAAATGGCGTTCGTCACGCTGCACGTCGGCGCGGGTACTTTCCAGCCGGTGCGCGTAGACACCATTGAAGACCACATTATGCACTCTGAATATGCGGAAGTGCCGCAGGATGTGGTGGACGCGGTGCTGGCGGCGAAAGCGCGCGGCAACCGCGTGATTGCGGTGGGCACCACCTCCGTACGTTCACTGGAAAGCGCAGCGCAGGCTGCCAAAAACGACCTTATCGAGCCATTCTTCGGCGATACGCAAATTTTCATTTATCCAGGCTATAAATATCAGGTGATTGATGCCCTGGTAACCAACTTCCACCTGCCGGAATCGACGCTGATCATGCTGGTTTCCGCGTTTGCTGGTTATAAAAACACCATGCACGCCTATCATGAAGCGGTAAAAGCGGAATATCGCTTTTTTAGTTACGGTGATGCGATGTTTATCACGTACAATCCGCAGGCTATTTCTGAGCGACCGTGAGAAGGCTATCTCACTTGCCATTTTGATGGCGGGCAGTGCTCGCCATCCTCACGTACTGCGTGTACGCTCCGGTGGCTGTGCGCTGGTCGCCCCAAACTGGCTGCGCCGATTGCGCCTTCGCCAGTGGGTTAAGATATTTTTACTCCGTGGAGTGAATTCATGGGGAAAGTTTAATCATCAGACTGTCTCTCTGATGCAGGAGAAAAAATGAAATTTGAACTGGATACCACAGACGGTCGCGCGCGTCGCGGCCGCCTGGTTTTTGATCGTGGCGTAGTAGAAACGCCTGCTTTTATGCCGGTCGGTACTTACGGCACCGTAAAAGGCATGACGCCGGAAGAAGTTGAAGCGACCGGCGCACAGATCATCCTCGGCAACACCTTCCACCTGTGGCTGCGCCCGGGTCAGGAAATCATGAAGCTGCACGGCGATCTGCACGATTTTATGCAGTGGAAAGGGCCGATCCTCACCGATTCCGGCGGCTTCCAGGTGTTCAGCCTGGGCGATATCCGTAAGATAACCGAGCAGGGCGTGCATTTCCGTAACCCGATCAACGGCGATCCGATTTTCCTCGATCCCGAGAAGTCGATGGAGATTCAATACGATCTCGGTTCCGATATCGTGATGATCTTCGACGAATGTACACCGTATCCGGCCGACTGGGACTATGCTAAACGCTCGATGGAGATGTCTCTGCGTTGGGCGAAGCGCAGTCGCGACCGTTTTGATAGTCTCGGCAACAAAAATGCGCTTTTTGGCATCATTCAGGGCAGCGTTTACGAAGATTTACGTGATATCTCTGTTAAAGGTCTGGTAGATATCGGCTTTGATGGCTACGCTGTCGGCGGTTTGGCTGTCGGTGAGCCGAAGGAAGATATGCACCGCATCCTGGAGCATGTATGCCCACAGATTCCGGCAGATAAACCGCGTTACCTGATGGGCGTCGGCAAACCAGAAGATCTGGTTGAAGGCGTGCGTCGCGGTATCGATATGTTTGACTGTGTGATGCCAACGCGAAATGCCCGTAATGGTCATTTGTTTGTGACTGACGGCGTGGTAAAAATTCGTAACGCGAAACATAAAAGCGACACCAGTCCGCTCGATGCTGAGTGTGATTGCTACACCTGTCGCAATTATTCGCGCGCTTACTTGCATCATCTCGACCGTTGCAACGAAATATTGGGCGCGCGTCTCAACACGATTCATAACCTTCGCTACTACCAGCGTTTGATGGCGGGTTTACGCAAGGCTATTGAAGAGGGTAAATTAGAGAGCTTCGTGACCGATTTTTACCAACGTCAGGGTAGACCAGTTCCACCTGTGAACGTTGATTAATTTTAATAATGAGGGAATTTGAATGAGCTTTTTTATTTCTGATGCGGTAGCGGCAACAGGTGCTCCGGCGCAGGGCAGCCCGATGTCTCTGATTCTGATGCTGGTGGTGTTTGGTCTGATTTTCTACTTCATGATCCTGCGCCCGCAGCAAAAGCGTACCAAAGAACATAAAAATCTGATGAGCTCCATTGCGAAAGGCGATGAAGTGCTGACTAACGGTGGTCTGGTGGGTCGCGTGACCAAAGTAGCAGAATCTGGCTACATCGCTATCGCGCTGAACGACACCACTGAAGTGGTTATTAAACGTGATTTCGTAGCTGCCGTTCTGCCGAAAGGCACCATGAAGGCGCTGTAATTTATTGTTTTCCCAAAGGGAACTGCCGTGTTAAACCGTTATCCTTTGTGGAAGTATGTCATGCTGATCGTCGTTATTGTCGTCGGTCTGCTCTATGCGCTTCCCAACCTGTATGGTGAGGATCCGGCTGTTCAAATCACTGGCGTGCGCGGTGCCGCCGCCAGTGAGCAAACGCTGATCCAGGTCCAGAAAACGTTACAAGAAGATAAAATCACACCTAAGTCTGTGGCTCTGGAAGAGGGTGCTATTCTCGCGCGCTTCGACTCCACTGATACCCAACTGCGCGCACGTGAAGTGTTAATGGGCGTACTGGGCGATCAGTATGTCGTGGCGCTTAACCTTGCTCCGGCAACCCCGCGCTGGCTGGCAGCCATTCACGCAGAACCGATGAAACTCGGTCTTGACCTGCGTGGCGGCGTTCACTTCCTGATGGAAGTGGATATGGACACCGCGCTGAGTAAGTTGCAGGAACAAAATATCGATAGTCTGCGCAGCGATCTGCGTGAAAAAGGCATTCCTTATACTACCGTTCGTAAAGAAGATAACTACGGTCTGAGCATCACCTTCCGTGATAGCAGCGCCCGTGATGAAGCTATCTCTTACCTGAGCAAGCGTCACCAGGATCTGGTTATTTCCAGCCAGGGCAGCAATGCTCTGCGTGCGGTAATGACCGATGCGCGCCTGAGCGAAGCCCGTGAGTACGCGGTACAGCAGAACATCAACATTCTGCGTAATCGTGTTAACCAACTGGGTGTTGCTGAGCCGGTGGTACAACGCCAGGGTGCTGACCGCATTGTGGTCGAACTGCCGGGTATTCAGGATACCGCGCGTGCGAAAGAAATTCTGGGCGCAACCGCGACGCTGGAGTTCCGTCTGGTAAACACCAACGTTGACCAGTCCGCTGCGGCATCGGGTCGTGTTCCGGGTGATTCGGAAGTGAAACAGTCTCGTGAAGGCCAGCCGGTTGTGCTGTACAAACGCGTGATTCTGACCGGTGACCATATCACCGACTCTACTTCCAGCCAGGACGAATACAATCAGCCGCAGGTTAACATCTCGCTGGATAGCGCGGGTGGTAACATCATGTCCAACTTCACTAAGGACAACATCGGTAAGCCGATGGCGACCCTGTTCGTGGAGTACAAAGACAGCGGTAAGAAAGATGCTAACGGTCGCGCAGTGCTGGTGAAACAGGAAGAGGTGATTAACATCGCCAACATTCAGTCTCGCCTGGGCAACAGCTTCCGTATCACCGGTATCAACAACCCGAACGAAGCGCGTCAGCTTTCTCTGCTGTTACGTGCCGGTGCGTTGATTGCGCCGATTCAGATTGTTGAAGAACGTACCATCGGCCCAACCCTGGGTATGCAGAACATTAAACAGGGTCTGGAAGCATGTCTGGCCGGTCTGGTGGTGTCTATCCTGTTCATGATCTTCTTCTATAAGAAGTTCGGTCTGATTGCGACCAGTGCGCTGATTGCTAACCTGGTGCTGATTGTCGGTATTATGTCGTTGCTGCCGGGTGCTACGCTGAGTATGCCGGGGATTGCGGGGATCGTCTTAACCCTTGCCGTCGCGGTCGATGCGAACGTACTGATCAACGAACGTATCAAAGAAGAGTTGAGTAACGGGCGTTCGGTGCAGCAGGCGATCAATGAAGGTTATGCGGGCGCATTTAGCTCCATCTTTGATGCGAACATTACGACGCTGATCAAGGTCATCATCCTGTACGCAGTTGGCACTGGGGCAATTAAAGGGTTCGCGATTACTACCGGTATTGGTGTGGCGACGTCGATGTTTACCGCGATTGTCGGTACACGTGCCATCGTAAACCTGTTGTATGGCGGCAAGCGCGTCAAAAAGCTGTCAATCTGAGGAGTGCGAAGTGGCACAGGAATATACTGTTGAACAATTGAACCACGGCCGTAAAGTCTGGGACTTTATGCGCTGGGACTACTGGGCTTTCGGCATTTCAGGTTTCCTGCTGATTGCGGCCATCGTGGTGATGGGCGTACGCGGGTTTAACTGGGGTCTCGATTTCACCGGTGGTACGGTTATTGAAATCACGCTGGAAAAACCGGCCGATATGGACGTGATGCGCGATGCGCTGGAGAAAGCGGGCTTTGTTGATCCGCTTCTGCAGAACTTCGGCAGCAGCCACGACATTATGGTACGTATGCCGCCAACTGAAGGCGCAGACGGCGGTCAGGTGCTGGGCAGCAAAGTGTTGAGTGTGATTAACGAATCCACCAACCAAAACGCCGCGGTGAAACGAATTGAATTCGTGGGGCCGAGCGTGGGTGCAGACCTGGCGCAAACCGGTGCGATGGCGCTGATGGCGGCGCTGATCTCCATCCTGGTGTACGTCGGTTTTCGCTTTGAATGGCGACTGGCGGCTGGGGTAGTTATCGCGCTGGCGCACGACGTGATTATCACACTTGGGATCCTGTCGTTGTTCCATATCGAGATTGACCTGACTATCGTCGCATCGCTGATGTCGGTAATCGGTTACTCGCTGAACGACAGTATCGTAGTATCTGACCGTATTCGTGAAAACTTCCGCAAAATTCGTCGCGGTACGCCTTACGAAATCTTTAACGTGTCATTGACTCAGACGCTGCACCGTACGTTGATTACGTCCGGTACGACGTTGATGGTTATTCTGATGCTGTTCCTGTTCGGTGGTCCGGTACTGGAAGGCTTCTCGCTGACGATGCTGATCGGTGTTTCCATCGGTACCGCATCTTCTATCTACGTGGCATCGGCGCTGGCGCTGAAGCTGGGTATGAAGCGTGAACACATGCTGCAGCAGAAGGTCGAGAAAGAAGGGGCGGATCAACCGTCGATTCTGCCTTAACCATTAAGAGTGAAGATACTGGAATCCCGATCGCAAGGTCGGGATTTTTTTTGCCTGCGATTTAGCGGCAGGACATTATCTTTTTCTCTCGCCACACTACTGACAGTATGCTGTCAGTAGCCCTGTCTTATAGTCCTTCTGAGATTACCCACACAGGCAGGAGGAAGTATGAAGAACGTAATTAACTGGTTTGAAATCCCCGTGGCACAAATGGATCGCGCCATCGCTTTTTATGAGCCAGTGATGCTGGTTTCGTTGCGTCGGGAGAATATGGACTGCGCCGAGCTGGCCGTATTCCCGTATCAGGAGCCCGCTCCCGGCGGGGCGCTGGCTAAATTTGACGGTATTACGCCTTCAGCGCAGGGCGCTATTATTTATCTGCATACGGACGATTTGGCTGCCACGCTTGAACGCGTCGCCACTGCTGGCGGTCAATGCGTGTTTGGCCCACTCGAATTGGGGCAGGACATTGGTACGATTGCGCTATTTACTGACAGTGAAGGCAATCGTGTTGGTTTACATCAACCCGCGTAATACTTTCAGGACTGAGGATTAACATGAGCAGACGCGCCGACCGCTTGTTTCAGATTGTACAAATCCTGCGTGGCAGGCGAGTGACAACGGCGGCGCTGCTGGCAGAACGCCTTGAAGTTTCTGAACGGACGATTTATCGCGATATCCGCGATCTCTCTTTATCCGGCGTGCCCATTGAAGGAGAAGTGGGCAGCGGATACCGCTTGATGGCCGGGTTTGATCTGCCGCCGTTGATGTTAACGCATCACGAATCAGAAGCATTGATGGTAGCGATTCGGTTGCTGAAAACATGGGGCGGAGATTCACTCTCACAGGCGCTGGAATCCGCGCAGGAAAAAGTGCTGGCGATATTGCCGCCAGAGAGTCGGCGCAGAGCCGAGCAAACGCGGATTTTCGCGCCAGATTTTGGTAATCAGCCGCATTCACGCAGTGCGTTCGATCTCATACATCGCGCGGTTTCGGCGCAGCAGGCGTTGGCGCTGCATTATCGCGATGAGTCCGGGAACCTCTCCTGGCGCGACGTTCAACCGTTGGGCTTATTTTTCTGGGGCGAGCACTGGCTGCTGGTTGCCTGGTGCGAGAAGCGTGCCGATTATCGCTGCTTTCGCGTTGATCGATGTCTGAAGATCACGCCGCTCGACAGGCGCTTTCGCGAATCGGCGGATCGCTCGCTAAGTGACTTTTTACGTAAAGTACGCTGTGAAGACCAGCCATAAAAAAGCCAGCGGTTAAGCTGGCTTGTCTGCGAAACATTGTCTGGATTAGAAGTTGTAACCTACGACCAGGTAACCACCCCAACCGGTAGATTTCGCGCTGAAGTCGCCTTCGCCCCAGTTCAGAGTATCTCCACCTTTCCACTGGCCGCCGTTATGGAAGTAACGCGCGACTACGGAGTAGTGCCAGTGATCGTAGTTCAGCGCCAGAACGTGGCTGGAAGCGATAGAGTTGCTGGTGCGGTTCGGATCATCACCCAAATCTGAGCCCCAGTCGAAGTTGGTGAAGCCGATGTAGGTCAACTGACCGCCCCAAACCTGGGTGATCGGCACAAAGTATTTCACTTTGAAACGGTAGCCATCCCACTCGTTTTCGTTGGATGCGCCATAGTTCTGCCACTGGTATTTAGCATACACGTTCAGGGAAAGCCCCATCGGCAGACCGGTATCGATATCGGTACCCAGACCCATATACCAGGTGCTCTGGCGGCTGGCTTTGTTGTCACCCATATCGTAGATGTAGTTGTTGGCGAAATACCATTCTTTGAACGGGCCAAAGCTCAGGTCAGCGCCGGTCAGTTTGTCAATGGAGAAACGCGGTTCGATTTCCATAAACAGCGGGGAACCGTCAGACCAGATGCCTTTGTCGTTGCCGTTACCCCAGTCGAAGGTTTTCGGAATATCGATGTAGCCATAGAAGTCAAACCAGTCTTTTTTAGCAAAAGCTTCGTATTCCAGATACACATCGTTGTTCAGTTTCGGGGAGAAACGGGTGTGGTAGCTGCCCACCACGTTGACGCTCTGGTGCCACCAGTCGGACAGATATTGCGGTTTGTCATTTTCTGCTGCATTGGCAGTGAAAGACGAGGAGAGCGCCAGCACTGCACCGGCTGCAAGTAATGTTTTTTTCATATGTATGCCACTGTTTGAAATCCCTTTCGGGATAGAAAAATGCGCAATTTGCGTTTCTATACACTTCATCCTTCAAGACGCCTCTTTGTTGGCTGCCTTTGCTCACCCCTGTTACTTACTGATGTAAGCTCCAAGGATTCACGCAGTTGCCGCCTCGATGCATCTTGCATGATTTTGTGTAGAAATATTTCGTGTTTCTTCGGAGCCTATTATAAAAATCATTGTTCACAAAAATATGTCTTGTTTCACAGTTCTATCATTTGCGTAATCGATTGCGTTCACGTTTGCGTACTTTAGGCGGCGAATTGTACTGGCTCCCATGAATGTTGCCAAGTTTTAACAGAAATATTGGTTATGTCAGGGGAGTAACAAAATAAGGCGAAGTGATGTTGCGGAACGCACAAAACGTCCCGCAAAAAAGTTTATTGGTTAACAGGCTGGATGTCGTGGATGCGAACAAACCCTAACTGGTCCGCAGAAAGGCCATTTAACTGCAGCGGAATATCGACGTCGCTGGGTGCAAGGATACTCGCGGGGGCAGTGACCAATTGATTCTGAACGTTCACTTCCTGATAGTTATCTGTGGTGCCCTGAATTTGTCCGTACTCGACGGTGGCGCTAAAGGCGGGTAAAGGTGTGTTGGATTCACCCTGAATCCGCAGCGTCAGACGTGTGCCGTCGGCGTTTGGCGCAATATTGATTAGCGACATACGTAGCGTGCCAATCTGGCTGTCCAGTCGGGCAGGCGTTTTGGAACCCGGCAACAGATAGACGCCGCTGGTTGATTTTGCATTCAACATATTCTGTTGTGTAATTTTTACCGTTTCCTGATTGAGCTGCGTCATCTCTTTGTTCAACGTGCTAACGCTTTGATGCATCTGACGTACTTCGCTTTGCTGTGCGCAGGCGCTAAGACTAAAGAGACTTCCCACCAGGACAATTCTTAGGTAACGTCTTGTCATTGTGATTACTTCCTTCATTGTCGCGATAGCATAATGGTAGTGCGCACTGAGCACGAAGGCATCGATCCTTTGTCTCAAAAGCGCTGCGCCTTTGTTGTCACGCCAGTTCAGGGTAAAATAGATTTCTGTTAACCACTGAGGTACAGGACGCCGTATGCATTGCCCATTCTGTTTCGCCGTAGACACTAAGGTAATTGACTCTCGTCTTGTAGGCGAGGGCTCCTCAGTACGCCGCCGTCGGCAGTGTCTGGTCTGTAATGAACGTTTCACCACTTTTGAAGTGGCTGAACTTGTTATGCCGCGCGTTGTGAAAAGCAACGATGTGCGTGAACCCTTTAATGAAGATAAGCTGCGCAGCGGCATGCTCAGAGCGCTTGAGAAACGCCCGGTCAGCTCTGATGACGTCGAAATGGCGTTGAACCATATCAAATCACAACTGCGTGCAACTGGCGAGCGTGAGGTGCCGAGCAAGATGATCGGCAACCTGGTGATGGAGCAGTTGAAAAAACTCGATAAAGTCGCCTACATCCGCTTCGCCTCGGTTTACCGGAGCTTCGAAGATATCAAAGAATTTGGCGAAGAGATTGCTCGCCTACAGGACTAAGCCATGCAGGATGAATTGTACATGGCGCGCGCGCTGAAGCTTGCTGCGCGCGGACGTTTTACCACGCATCCCAATCCCAATGTGGGCTGCGTGATTGTGAAAGATGGGGAGATCGTCGGTGAAGGATATCATCACCGCGCGGGCGAACCGCATGCTGAAGTCCATGCCCTGCGGATGGCTGGAGAAAAAGCGCAAGGGGCAACCGCCTATGTCACGCTTGAACCCTGCAGCCATCATGGTCGTACGCCGCCATGCTGCGATGCGTTGATTGCCGCGGGTGTGACGCGTGTGGTTGCGGCGATGCAGGATCCCAATCCACAGGTAGCAGGTCGTGGCCTCTACCGTTTGCAGCAGGCGGGTATCGATGTCAGCCACGGGCTGATGATGAGCGAGGTTGAGCAGCTTAATAAAGGTTTTCTCAAGCGCATGCGTACCGGATTCCCGTATCTGCAGCTTAAGCTTGGCGCGTCGCTTGATGGGCGTACGGCGATGGCCAGTGGTGAAAGTCAATGGATAACCTCGCCGCAGGCGCGCCGCGATGTGCAACGTCTGCGGGCGCAAAGCCATGCCATCTTAACCAGCAGCGCGACGGTGCTGGCCGACGATCCTCTGCTTACCGTGCGTTGGTCGGAGCTTGGGGAGTCAACCCAGGCGAGTTACCCGCAGGAAAATCTGCGCCAGCCAATCCGCATTGTTCTTGATAGCCAGAATCAGGTCACGCCGGAGCATCGTATTGTGCAACAGCCAGGAGAAACCTGGATTGTCCGGACTGAAGACGATTCTCGTAGCTGGCCGGAGGCGGTACGCAGCCTGAAGGTGCCGGAACATAACGGGCATCTGGATCTGGTGGTGCTGATGATGCAGTTGGGCAAACAGCAAATTAACAGCATTTGGGTTGAAGTTGGCCCTACGCTTGCGGGCGCGTTATTACAGGCCGGTTTGGTTGATGAGCTAATCGTGTATGTTGCGCCTAAACTGTTAGGCAGTGATGCGCGAGGATTATGTGTGCTGCCAGGGCTTGAGAAACTGGCCGACGCGCCCCATTTCAAATTCAACGAGATACGCCAGGTGGGCCCGGACGTTTGCCTGCATTTAACCACTGCGTGAGGCTTTCTGAATTAGAGCAAGCAGCGCACAGAATATTATGATAAAATCCGCCCCCCTTACGGGGCCATAAATCGAACCCGAAGGAAGAATATGAACATTATTGAAGCTAACGTTGCTACCCCGGACGCTCGCGTCGCCATCACCATTGCGCGTTTCAACAACTTTATCAATGACAGCCTGCTGGAAGGTGCGATTGACGCCCTGAAACGTATTGGCCAGGTAAAAGATGAAAACATTACCGTCGTTTGGGTTCCAGGCGCATATGAGCTGCCGCTGGCGGCTGACGCGCTGGCGAAAACCGGTAGATACGACGCGGTGATTGCGCTCGGTACGGTGATCCGTGGCGGTACTGCGCACTTCGAATATGTGGCTGGCGGTGCTAGCAATGGCCTGGCGCATGTCGCTCAGGACAGTGGCATTCCGGTAGCCTTCGGTGTTCTGACCACCGAAAGTATTGAACAAGCCATCGAACGTGCTGGCACTAAAGCCGGCAACAAAGGCGCAGAAGCTGCACTGACTGCGCTTGAAATGATTAATGTATTGAAAGCCATCAAGGCCTGATTTTTGTAAGGGGAAATCCGTGAAACCTGCTGCTCGTCGCCGCGCCCGTGAGTGTGCCGTCCAGGCGCTCTACTCCTGGCAGTTGTCCCAGAACGACATCGCTGATGTTGAATACCAGTTCCTGGCGGAACAGGACGTGAAAGATGTTGACGTTCTGTATTTCCGTGAACTGCTGTCCGGGGTGGCGACTAACAGCGCGTACCTGGATGGATTAATGAAGCCTTACCTGTCTCGTCTGTTGGAAGAGCTGGGTCAGGTAGAAAAAGCCGTGCTGCGTATTGCGCTGTTTGAACTGTCTAAACGTAGTGATGTGCCGTACAAAGTGGCCATCAACGAAGCGATTGAACTGGCGAAAACCTTCGGCGCTGAAGACAGCCACAAGTTCGTGAACGGCGTACTGGATAAAGCAGCACCTGTGATTCGCCCCAACAAAAAGTAATCCCGAGGCCGGCTGGATGGTGGAACCTGTTTCCGCTGTCCCCGGCTTTTTCTTTTTTTTCTGCTGAGGCATAACGTATGGCATGCGGCGAGTTTTCCCTGATTGCCCGTTATTTTGACCGCGTAAGAACGTCTCGTCTTGATGTCGAAACCGGTATTGGTGACGACTGCGCACTTCTGAACATCCCTGAAAAACAGACGCTGGCGATCAGTACCGATACGCTGGTGGCTGGTAACCACTTCCTCCCTGACATTGATCCTACCGATCTGGCCTGGAAAGCTCTGGCGGTGAATTTGAGCGATCTGGCGGCGATGGGAGCCGATCCTGCGTGGCTGACGCTGGCGCTCACGTTACCTGACGTCGATGAAGCCTGGCTTGAAGCTTTCAGCGATGGCCTGTTTGAACTCCTTAATTACTACGATATGCAGCTGATTGGCGGTGATACCACGCGTGGACCGCTGTCGATGACGTTGGGTATTCATGGCTACGTTCCCGTTGGGCGTGCCTTAAAACGCTCCGGTGCGAAACCGGGTGACTGGATTTATGTGACCGGCACGCCGGGCGACAGCGCTGCCGGGCTGGCGATTTTGCAGGATCGCTTGCAGGTTGCAGAGGTAAAAGACGCAGACTATCTGCTGAAACGCCATCTGCGTCCCACGCCGCGTATTTTGCAGGGACAAGCCCTGCGCGATCTGGCCAGTGCGGCTATCGATATCTCCGACGGTCTGATTTCCGATCTGGGGCATATCGTTAATGCCAGCGGCTGCGGCGCACGGGTTAACGTTGATGCGCTGCCTTACTCCGCGGCGTTTGCCCGGCACGTGGAGCCGGAACAGGCCCTGCGCTGGGCACTCTCGGGTGGTGAAGATTATGAGTTATGCTTTACCGTACCGGAAATTAATCGTGGCGCGCTGGACGTAGCGCTGGGAAATCTCGGCGCAACGTTTACCTGCATAGGACAGATGAGCGCGGACGTGGAAGGTATTCACTTTACGCGCGATGGAAAATCCGTCACGTTCGACTGGAAAGGATATGACCATTTTGCCGCGCCTTAAAAAAGATGTCGCCAAAAGCCGCCTGAGTATGCGCAATCCGTGGCATCTGTTAGCCACCGGTTTTGGCAGCGGGCTGAGCCCAATTGTTCCTGGCACCATGGGATCGCTGGCGGCGATCCCTTTTTGGTATTTAATGACGTTTCTGCCGTGGCAGCTGTATTCACTGGTGGTGATGTTATCTATCTGTATCGGCGTTTATCTGTGCCATCAAACGGCGAAAGATATGGGCGTGCACGATCACGGTAGCATTGTCTGGGACGAGTTTGTCGGGATGTGGATAACCCTGATGGCGCTGCCGACCAACGACTGGCAGTGGGTTGCCGCCGGATTTGTGATTTTCCGTATTCTGGATATGTGGAAGCCGTGGCCGATTCGTTGGTTCGATCGCAACGTACATGGCGGTACGGGAATTATGATCGACGATATCGTGGCCGGGATACTGTCCGCTGGGATACTGTACTTTATTGGCCATCACTGGCCGGTAGGGATCATTTAACGGGTTTGCCGGATGGCGGCGTAAATGCCTTATCCGGCCTACAATCTACAATCGCGCTTATTTAAATCCCACCACCGGATGCTGTTTGTACGGCGTTTCCAGCTCGGCAATCTGCTCCGGCTTCAGCGTTAAATCCACCGCATTGAGCAACTCATCCAGCTGTTCCTCGCGCGATGTGCCGATAATCGGCGCTGCCACACCCGGTTTGCTCAGCAGCCAGGCCAGCGCGACCTGCGCACGGGTTACGCCCAGTTCCTCACTGACGCCGGTCAGCCGTTCGGCGATTTGCGCGTCGTTTTCATCGCTCTCGCTGTACAAATTTTTACCGACCTCATCGGAAACCAGACGGGCGGTCGTTTCTCCCCAGGGGCGCGTCAGGCGACCACGCGCCAGCGGACTCCATGGGATCACTGCCACACCCTCCTGATAGCAAAGCGGCAGCATTTCGCGTTCTTCTTCGCGATAGATCAGGTTGTAGTGATCCTGCATGCTGACGAACTGCGCCCAGCCGTGTTGCTTCTGTAAGGCCAGCGCCTGAGCAAACTGTGAAGCGTGCATGGATGAGGCGCCGATATAGCGCGCTTTACCGGCTTTCACTACGTCGTTAAGGGCTTCCAGCGTTTCTTCGATCGGCGTGTTGTAATCCCAGCGGTGAATTTGCAGGATGTCCACATAGTCCATACCCAGGCGTCTGAGGCTGTCGTCGATTGAGCGCAGGATTTGTGCGCGGGATAAACCTTCCGCTAAATCATCCACCTGGTGAAAAACCTTGGTCGCCACCACGACATCTTCGCGGCGGGCGAAATCACGCAGCGCGCGGCCGACAATCTCTTCGCTGCTGCCAGCGGAGTAGCTGTTGGCGGTATCGAAAAAGTTAATGCCGCCTTCAAGAGCGTGTTTGATTATCGGGCGGCTACTTTCTTCAGGTAGCGTCCAGGCATGATTGCCGCGATTGGGCTCGCCAAACGTCATGCAACCCAGGCAAAGGCGGGAGACCCGAAGGTCGGTTTTTCCTAAGGTGTTGTATTTCATCAATCCACTCCTGCTTAGCTCGTGATGAGTTAAGCATAGCAGGAGCGGAGAGAGGATTATGCCAGCCAGGCCTTGATTTTGGCCTCAATGCCGGCGGCATCAAGACCCAGATCGGCGCGAGCCTCGTCCTGAGTCCCCTGCGGGATGAAGAAGTCAGGCAGGCCAATGTTCAGCACCGGAACGGGTTTGCGATGGGCCATCAGCACTTCGTTTACGCCGCTGCCAGCGCCGCCCATAATGGCGTTCTCTTCGAGGGTGACCAGCACCTCGTGTTGGGCTGCCATTTCCAGAATCAACGTTTCATCCAGCGGTTTGACAAAGCGCATATCAACCAGCGTGGCGTTCAGCGACTCTGCGACCTGCGCGGCTTCCGGCATTAGGGTACCGAAGTTCAGTATCGCCACTTTCTTCCCGTGACGCTTCACGATGCCTTTCCCAATTGGCAGTTGCTCCAGCGGCGTCAGCTCAACGCCCACCGCGTTACCGCGTGGGTAGCGTACAACCGTTGGGCCGTCGTTGTAGTGATAGCCGGTGAACAGCATCTGGCGACATTCGTTCTCATCGCTCGGGGTCATAATGACCATTTCCGGGATGCAGCGCAGGAAGGAGAGATCGAACGCCCCCTGGTGGGTTTGCCCATCTGCGCCAACAATACCAGCCCGGTCAACGGCGAACAGGACCGGCAGTTTCTGAATGGCGACATCATGCAGCACCTGATCGTAGGCGCGTTGCAGGAAGGTAGAGTAAATAGCCACGACCGGCTTATAGCCGCCAATTGCCAGACCGGCAGCAAACGTCACCGCGTGCTGCTCGGCAATCGCCACATCGAAGTAGCGGTCCGGGAACTTACGTGAGAACTCCACCATACCGGAGCCTTCACGCATCGCCGGAGTGATCGCCATCAGCTTATTGTCTTTCGCTGCGGTTTCGCACAGCCAGTCACCGAAGATTTTTGAATAGCTTGGCAGGCCGCCGCTGCTTTTCGGCAGGCATCCGCTGGACGGATCGAATTTTGGTACCGCGTGGAAGGTAATCGGATCTTTTTCCGCAGGCTCGTAACCACGACCTTTTTTGGTCATGATGTGCAGGAACTGCGGACCTTTAAGGTCGCGCATGTTCTTCAGCGTAGTGATAAGCCCCAGCACGTCGTGACCGTCTACCGGACCAATATAGTTAAAGCCCAGCTCTTCAAACAGCGTACCCGGCACAACCATGCCTTTGATGTGTTCTTCGGTACGCTTGAGCAGCTCTTTAATCGGCGGCACGCCGGAGAACACTTTTTTCCCGCCTTCGCGCAGCGAGGAGTAGAGTTTGCCAGAGAGCAGTTGCGCCAGGTGGTTGTTCAGCGCGCCGACGTTCTCTGAAATCGACATTTCGTTGTCGTTGAGGATAACCAGCATGTCGGGCTTAATATCACCCGCGTGGTTCATCGCTTCAAACGCCATCCCGGCGGTGATAGCGCCGTCGCCAATCACACAAACGGTACGACGATCTTTGCCTTCTTTCTCGGCGGCAACCGCAATACCAATACCGGCGCTGATGGACGTTGAGGAGTGCCCAACGCTCAGTACGTCATACTCGCTCTCACCGCGCCACGGGAACGGATGCAAACCGCCTTTCTGACGAATGGTGCCGATTTTATCGCGGCGGCCGGTCAGAATTTTGTGCGGGTAAGCCTGATGTCCCACATCCCAGATTAACTGGTCAAACGGGGTGTTGTAGACATAGTGCAGCGCGACGGTGAGTTCCACCGTGCCCAGACCAGAGGCGAAGTGCCCGCTGGAACGGCTTACGCTGTCGAGCAAATAGCGGCGCAGTTCGTCGCAAAGCTTTGGCAGACTCTCTTTTGGCAGCAGGCGTAACTCCTGGGTGGAGTCGACCAGCGCCAGGGTCGGGTATTTGGCTATATCAAAACTCATCGCAAGCTCATGGGATATGTTGGTTTATTTATCACGCTGGATTATATAGTCCGCTAGCGCTTCCAGTGCCGAGGTATCGAGTGACTGTGCGGCCAGCAAACTTAGCGACTCGCGGGCATCCTCAATTAAATCCCGGGCTTTGTTCTGGGCTTGCTCAAGACCCAGAAGTGCAGGATAGGTACTTTTGCCAAGCTGCTGGTCAGCACCCTGACGTTTACCCAATGTTGCAGTATCGCCTACCACATCCAGGATGTCATCCTGAACCTGGAAGGCCAGACCGATGCTTTCTGCGTATTTGTCGAGTATTGCCAGGCATTCTCGCCCTTTATCGCCAGCGCTTAATGCTCCCAGACGTACGGCGGCGCGAATCAGTGCCCCGGTTTTATGGCGGTGAATACGCTCCAGCGCATCCAGCTCAACCTGATGACCTTCAGCTTCCAGATCCAGCGCCTGACCGCCGCACATACCGGCAATACCGCTGGCCCGGGCCAGTTCAGAGATCATCGCGATGCGGTCACGATCGGACACTTCCGGCATCGGGGCATCGCTGATAATAGAGAACGCCAGCGTTTGCAGCGCATCTCCGGCCAGGATCGCGTTTGCCTCGCCAAATTTTACGTGGCAGGTCGGCAGACCGCGGCGCAGGTCATCGTCGTCCATCGCGGGTAAATCATCATGCATTAGCGAATAGGCATGAATGCACTCGACGGCGGCAGCGGGAGCATCAAGCGTACTCAGGCTGACGCCAAACATCTGACCGGTCGCATACACCAGGAACGGGCGCAGACGCTTACCGCCTAATAATGCGCCATATTGCATGGTTTCGACCACGGGAGTGTTCTGAAAGGGCAATGGCGCAATAAAACGGCTCAGTGCCTGGTTGGCCTGCTCAACGCATGCCTGTAGCTGCTGCGTAAAATCCATTTACTCATTATCCGGTGTGAAAGGCGTAAGGGCGGCGTCTTCAGTATCTGACAGCAGGATTTGTACGCGCTGTTCAGCCTGTTGCAATTTGACCTGTCCCTGACGCGCCAACTGTACGCCACGTTCGAATTCGTTCAGCGCTTCTTCCAGCGGCAGGTCGCCGCTTTCCAGGCGGGTAACAATCTGTTCCAGCTCGCTCAGCGCTGTTTCAAAACTGGCTGGCGCTTCATTTTTCTTCGGCATAATGAATGTCTGACTCTCTGTATTGGCAGCACAAGACTATGGTAACGGACTCGTACTGATAAGCAAATAACGCGCAATGGTAAGGCGATGTGCACAGGATGACCATGATAGTGGTATACTTGCGCGCCTGGATGCAGCCGCAGGGTATGGGCTGCTGTATTTTTTTCCATTACAAGTCGTTCAGACTTGCCAAAGAACCATTGCCGCCATGAAGTTTATCATTAAATTGTTCCCAGAAATCACCATCAAAAGCCAATCTGTGCGTTTGCGCTTTATAAAAATTCTGACAGGGAACATTCGTAACGTTTTAAAGCATTATGATGAAGACCTTGCCGTTGTCCGTCACTGGGATCACGTTGAGGTTCGCGCTAAAGATGAAAGCCAGCGCCTGGATATACGCGACGCGTTGACCCGTATTCCGGGGATCCACCATATTCTCGAAGTAGAAGACGTGCCGTTTACCGACATGCACGATATTTTCGAGAAAGCGCTGGTGCAGTATCGCGATCAACTGGAAGGTAAAACCTTCTGCGTACGCGTTAAGCGTCGCGGTAAGCATGAGTTTAGCTCCATTGAGGTGGAACGCTATGTTGGCGGTGGACTGAACCAGCATATTGAATCCGCACGCGTGAAGCTGACGAAGCCGGACGTGACGGTTAATCTTGAAATCGAAAACGACCGTCTGCTGCTGGTTAAAGGCCGCTATGAAGGTATTGGCGGTTTCCCGATTGGTACGCAGGAAGACGTACTGTCGCTGATCTCCGGTGGTTTCGACTCCGGCGTGTCCAGCTACATGCTGATGCGTCGCGGCTGCCGCGTACACTATTGCTTCTTCAACCTCGGCGGCGCAGCGCATGAAATCGGCGTTCGCCAGGTGGCGCATTATCTGTGGAATCGCTTTGGCAGCTCGCATCGCGTGCGTTTTGTTGCAATCAACTTTGAGCCGGTGGTTGGCGAGATCCTGGAGAAAGTCGACGACGGCCAGATGGGCGTGGTCCTCAAACGCATGATGGTACGCGCGGCGTCGAAAGTCGCTGAGCGCTACGGCGTACAGGCGTTGGTCACCGGTGAAGCACTGGGTCAGGTGTCCAGCCAGACGCTGACCAACCTGCGCCTGATCGATAACGTATCTGACACCCTGATCCTGCGCCCGCTTATCTCCCATGATAAAGAGCACATCATCAATCTGGCGCGTGAAATTGGTACCGAGGACTTTGCCCGTACCATGCCGGAATACTGTGGTGTGATTTCAAAAAGCCCGACGGTGAAAGCGGTTAAAGCGAAGATTGAGGCTGAAGAAGAAAACTTCGATTTCTCTATCCTCGATAAGGTGGTTGAAGAAGCCAACAATATCGATATTCGCGATATCGCTCAGCAGACACAGCAGACCGTGGTGGAAGTTGAAACCGTGAGCGGCTTCGGCCCGAACGATGTGATTCTGGATATCCGTTCGGTGGATGAACAGGATGACAAACCGCTGAAAGTTGCCGGTGTGGACGTCGTTTCTCTGCCGTTCTACAAACTGAGCACTAAATTCGGCGATTTGGACCAGAGTAAAACCTGGCTGCTGTGGTGTGAACGCGGGGTGATGAGCCGCCTGCAGGCGCTGTATCTGCGCGAGCAGGGCTTTGAAAACGTGAAGGTGTACCGCCCGTAATTGACTAAACACCGTGTTGTAAGCCGGATAAGGCGGTTACGCCGCCATCCGGCAATATAACGATATTATTCAAAACGCACGGGAAGTGTCTTCCCGTTCGACTCCCAGACGCCCTGATAGACACCGTCTTTTAACTCCAGCGTTATCTTCTCTTCCGATTGTTCAGCGGCAGACGTCTTCAGTTCATAATGTCGATTGTCGGCTGTGTCGCACTTACCGGTTAATTCAATCGGTACGCCAAATTTCTGGTAAAAGTAAGCCCCTTCAAAAAAATCACCGTATTTGCAGTCCACCTTCAGCACAATACGCATGCTTTTTCCCAACGTGCCGTACATGACCTTGCCGTCAATGCCGGGAGTGGGCTCAACCGGTGTTGTACTCTTTGCACCAGTCAGATACTGGCCGTATGGCGTGAACTGTTTATGCAGTTCACCGGTAGGGATTTTCGTGGTGAAATCGCCCAGCTCGTCACCCGCGCGGTTGGCATGGTTGCTACAGCGTCCGTTCAGGAAAGCCAGATGATCTTTTTGCAGGGAGAATCTGTCGATGTAGTACAACCCGTCAATGTAGGTTGCGCATGAGGCGTAGAATTCGGCATAGCCAGGATCTCCACCGTCCTTCTGTGCCGTAACAAAGGTATCAATTTGGCTGCGGATATCTTTTCTGATGCGGGTGTTTAATTCGGCCATCGTGGAGCGGGAAAAAAGATCGTTAAGGGTAATTGCCGCGCCGCTGGCCAAATCGAAGCTGATCGGCACATTGTATGACTCGCAATACGCTCCGCAGCCTTCGACAAACATATTCAGGGTCAGGACATTGGCATCGCGATACTCAATCGTGTAGTCAAGGTTTGCGGTAGGGTTCATCTCTGAATTTGCAAACTGATTCACTGTCGTTTGCGGATTATTTCCCGGTAGCTGATTGATAAAGCTGGCGAAAATATAATCGTTAATGCGTTTTGCAACCTGTGGGCTTTCCTTTGAAGTAAACCACGGCACGCGATACTGCATCTCAGTGCTTGCGGGATAGCGATACTCAAGGTTTTTTATTTCAAGCTGTGTTGCACAGGCGTAACCAGAAAAGAGCAGTAAAGCCACTGTGCTCAGATATCCTTTCATTATAATTCCTTGTATGTGAGTGGCCTGAAAGTTTACTCGTAGTAGTTATAAATTCCCGCGGCCATCACCAGCTGTGACGCCACCTCGTGAGCTTTTTCGCGACTCACCAGCAGATCAATGATTTTTAAACCGAAATCGATTGAGGTTCCCGGTCCCTGGCTGGTTAACAGATTGACGCGCGGATCCCATACGACGCGCTTGTCCTGCCACTGGTCAGCGGGGATCTTGTCTTTCAGCGCCGGGAAGCCCGTCATATTTCCGATGGGGAAAATATCGTGTGGGACGAGGACGGTGGCGGCAGCGGCGCAAATTGCTGCGACAATGCGCCCGGAGCGATGAAACTGTTTCACGGTTTCGACCAGCAGAGGGCTGTCGCGAAAACACTCGGCGCCTTTAATTCCGCCCGGCAGCACGATGATATCGAAATCGCCGTCAGCAACTTCCACTAATGGCGCATCCGCCAGCAGCTTCACTCCGCGTGAACACACAATAGCCAAGCCGCCATCGCTGGCGACGCTTGCGGTCGTGACCTTAATTCCGCCGCGAACCAGCAGATCGATAGTGGTGACCGCTTCGGTTTCTTCACTACCAGGGGCGAGACATACCAGTGCTTGAGCGCTCATACTCACTTTCCTTTCTCTTAACCATTTCAAACAGGCGGGCATTTTCCGGGACGGCGATGCCGTGCGCGCGGGCGCGTTTTAACAAATAGCCGGTAATGTAATCGATCTCAGTATGGCGCAGCGCACGAATGTCTTGCAGCATCGATGAGATATTTTCCGCAGTACTGTCAATTACTTGCTCGACATAATAGCGTAAATCATCCGCTGATGTGTGGTGGCCTTCGCGTTCAATGACCGCTGCTACTTCCTCGCAGATGAGTGCTATTTTTTCTGGATGATGGCGTAACTCGCCGTTTGGGCAATCCCATAATGCGGTCAGCGGATTAATAACGCAGTTAACGGCCAGCTTGCGCCATAGCTCGGCGCGGATAGTGTTGTGCCAGGCGACGTCCGGCAGCACTTCTTGCAGGACTTCAGCCAGATAGCTGAAATCACCGTCTTGTTCACGCGCCGGACCAATCCTTGTAGTACCCTGAGCGACATGAATGATGACGTTCCCGTCACGGCGTGCCGCGTGGGTGGTGGTGCCCATCAGCAGAGGTTGCTTAATGTTATGCAGTTCTTCAATCGTCCCCATACCGTTGTGAATCAGCAGAATGGGAGTGGTTTCAGGCAGTATTGCGGCCAGGCCTTTTACCGCATCAGAAACCTGCCAGGCTTTCAGGGTGACCAGCAGCAGGTCGCTTTTCGCCAAAAAATCGGGGTCGTTTGCCGTCAGGGATTCATTAAAAACTGACCCATCCGTGTCGATCAGGTTAACGCTGCAATAGGGTTGCGGTACGCGTAGCCACCCCTGAACTTCATGTCCATGTTTGCACAGCGCGGTTAGCCAAAGCTGCCCTAACGCTCCACATCCCAGTACGGTAATTTTCATTCTTCCTCCTCACCTGCAACAGCACCAGGTGTTAATCCATATCGGCCGTACCCCATTATTGTTCGCAGGTGTCAGTACCACGTACAATTAAAGGATACAGCCTAGTATAGCGCTGTCTGTTGTGTAACTTTGCAGGTATTATGCTTCGCATCAAAAATGAAGGGAGAGGAAAAGATGCCATCTTTCGATATTGTTTCTGAAGTTGATCTTCAGGAAGCCCGTAACGCGGTAGATAACGCCAGCCGTGAAGTGGAATCACGCTTTGATTTTCGTGGCGTTGAAGCGACTTTTGAGCTGAATGAGTCAAATAAGACGATTAAGGTGCTGAGCGAGTCTGATTTTCAGGTCAACCAGTTGCTGGATATTTTACGTGCCAAGCTGTTGAAGCGCGGTATTGAAGGCACGTCGCTGGACGTACCAGAAACCTTCGTGCACAGCGGTAAAACCTGGTTTGTGGAAGCTAAGCTGAAGCAGGGCATTGAAAGCGCGGTGCAAAAGAAAATCGTTAAGCTGATTAAAGACAGCAAACTGAAGGTGCAGGCGCAGATTCAGGGCGAAGAAATTCGTGTGACCGGTAAGGCGCGTGACGATCTGCAATCCGTTATGGCGCTGGTTCGCGGTGGCGATCTCGGCCAGCCATTCCAGTTTAAGAACTTCCGCGATTAAGTCGTAATGCCTGATGGCGCTACGCTTATCAGGCCTACAGGTAGCACACGCTATTGGTAGGCCGGATAAGGTGATAGCCGCCATCCGGCAATCTTCACGCCTGGCTGATGGCCTGCTCAACCTCAAATCGATTCGTCACTTTGCTGTCGATTTTCACGTAGGCCGAGTGCTCTTTCGCGACAATTAACACTTCGCTTATCCCTTCTTTAGCCAGCAGATGCTGCTTCAGGGTGTCATCCGCAGCAATTTCAGGTGGGATTTCCACCCGCAGGCTGCTGACATACGGCGGCTCTTTCATTGTACTTGCCACCAATAACCACACTGCTGCCAGAAGCGCACCAGCCAGGAATACCGCCTGACCATCAAACATTTCGACTACCCAACCGCCGAGCGAACCGCCAATCGCCACGCCGATGAACTGGCTGGTGGAGTAAACGCCCATCGCCGTGCCTTTATAGCCAGCCGGAGATTCTTTACTGATAAGCGAGGGGAGGAGGGCTTCCATCAGGTTGAAGGCGAGGAAGAATATCTGAACGCCCGCAATCAGCCCCCAGAAACGAATGTTAGCGCTCCACAATACAATCTCTGCAATAAGAATCAGTAACACGCAGGCGAGGAACACGCGTTTCATCCGGCGCTTCACTTCGGCGTAAATGATGAACGGCACCACGGAAACAAAGGACAGCAGCATCGTCACCAGATAAATTTTCCAGTGTTCGGCGGCGGGGAAGCCTGCTTTCGCCAGTTGGCCCGGTAAGGCGACGAAGGTAGACATCAGCAAAATGTGCAGACACATGATGCCGAAGTTGAGCTTCAGCAGTTTAGGTTCCGCCAGCACTTTGCTGAAGCTGCCTTTTACCATGCCCGACTCGCGGTTCAGCACGTGGTTGGTACTGTTGGGAACGACCCAAATAGTCAGCACGATACCCGTGGTAGCAAGAGCGGCAATCATCCAGAACAGCGCGTGTAGCCCCAGCGCGTGGGTAACGATCGGCCCCAGCACCATCGCAATGGCGAAAGTGATACCAAAGCTGACGCCGATAAACGCCATCGCTTTCGTTCGGTTTTGCTCACGGGTTAAGTCGGAAAGCAGCGCCATCACAGCGGCGGCAATCGCGCCAGAGCCTTGCAGAGCCCGGCCGAGAATAATTCCCCAGATTGAATCGGATAGGGCGGCAATTACGCTGCCGAGAACGAATACCGCCAGCCCGCCGACGATAAGCGGCTTACGACCTATGCGGTCAGAGAGCAGACCAAAGGGGATCTGGAAAACGGCCTGCGCCAGACCGTAAATGCCGATGGCAAGGCCTATCAACGCTTCGCTGGCGCCCTGTAGCGCCATACCGTATGTGGTCAGAACCGGCAGGACCATAAACATGCCAAGCATGCGCAACGAGAATACGGTCCCTAAACCCCAGGTGGCGCGCAACTCACCGGGCGTCATTTTGTAATCGTTCATTCCCACCTCTGTATTAATTTCGCGCCTAGTGTAAAGCGGGGAAGGGGTGGGGTAAACCTCTACGATATGTGGAATTGTGTAGTGGGATAATTGAAATAGTTACCGCTGCAACTAATTTACTTGCGATAATTACGGGTGTAGTCTTTTTGTGGTGATTTCTAATGGAAAGTGGGAAAAGGAAATGGTATTTCGCGATAAATATAACCAATTGTTTCAAGCTGATGACTGTATTCAGTGGACATCATTCTAATGAGTATTCAAGACGATGTGTTAAAGCTTTTCAGGGAAGAAATACCAGGGTATTTGGATGAAAACTGGAAGGAGGTTTCTTTAGAACTCGACTCAGAATTGTTTGATGTCCCCGGAGATGATCTCCACAGCGCTCTGGATCGATATGAGAAAGAGTTCAAAGTTGATTTATCATGTGTGAACTGGAAACCTTATTATCCATGGCACAATCTGCCACTATTCACGAGATGGTTCAAAGCTAACCGGGAAGAAGTGGAAGCAACACGCATACCGTTAACCGTAAGGATGTTTGCTGAGTCGGCTGAAGCGGGGAAATGGTTGTTTGAGAGCTGGCCTGAAGAACAAAAAGACGAGACCTGACGCTCTCAAAATAACGTAGTAAATAAAAAGGGTGCCGGGGCACCCTTTTCGTATCTGCAGATTCTTACCAGACGTAAGTCAGCAGGTTCTGCGAGTTTGGCACCATAAAGTCGACGGACATCATCACGGAAAGCGCGGTAATGGCGATGATGGAGAAACCGAACAGCTTGCGCGCCCAGACTCTGTCATCTTCCACTTTATAACCGCGCAGCGCCATGCCCAACCACCAGACGCTCACCGCCGCAGCAACAATCAGGTATTTATAGCCTGCATAGCCGCCCAGGGTTAGCATCAGCGTGGCGATAGCAAACGCCACGATGTACAGCGTGATATGGTTTTTCGCGACCGAAATACCTTTCACCACCGGCAGCACCGGGATGTTGGCAGCCTGATAATCCTTGAAGCGGAAAATCGCAATCGCGTAAGAGTGCGGCATCTGCCACAGGCTGAAAATAGCCAGCAGAATCAGCGCACCGCTATCGAACACACCGGTTACGGCGCAGTAGCCAATCACCGGCGGCGCTGCGCCGGAGAGTGAGCCAATCAGCGTACCGTAAACGGAATGGCGCTTCATATACAGGCTATAGACGCCCACATAGACCACGAAGCCCATTACCCCCAGCCAGCAGGCCAGAGGGTTCGCGCCAAACCACAGCAGCATAAAGCCAGCAATACCCAGCAGGGTGGCGTATACCAGCGAGACCGCAGGGGAAATCAGACCTTTAACCAGCACGCGGTTTTTGGTCCTCTCCATCTTCCTGTCGATATCCCTGTCGATGTAGTTGTTAAATACACAACCCGACGCCACAACCAGTGACACCCCAACCAACGTGTAGATAAACAGGGGATAGTCGATGCTGCCTTTCGAGGCCAGCAGGAACCCCCCAATCACCGAGATCAGGTTGCCAAAGATGATGCCTGGTTTCGTTACTTGCAGGTATTGCTTAAACATCATAATCGCCGCTCTTAGTGCATCATCATGTTGTAGTTAAGGTTCCACATAATCCAGATGGAGCCCACAACCAGGATGGCGATGATTAGCACAGTAAAGACAAAGGCCGTCATGTTCCAACCTTCATCAGATTTGCTATTCATGTGCAGGAAGCACACCAGGTGCACCAGAATCTGTACCACTGCCATTGCCAGAATAGTTCCCAGAATGACGGCCGGAGAGGCAGCACCCGTCATGACCATCCAGAACGGAATGACCGTCAGGATTACCGACAGGATAAAACCTGTCATGTAGGTCTTTACGCTGCCATGGGATGCGCCGCCGCTCTCGTTAGAATGACTCATTACATCGCCCCCATCAGATAAACAACAGTGAACACACAGATCCACACCACATCAAGGAAGTGCCAGAACAGACTCAGACACATGATGCGGGTGCGGTTAGTACTGGTCAGGCCGCGACGAGCAACTTGCACCATCAGCACCGCCATCCAGATAAGACCGGAGGTAACGTGCAGACCGTGCGTGCCGACCAGCGCGAAGAACGCAGACAGGAAGCCGCTGCGATCCGGGCCCATACCGTTAACAATCAGGTGATGGAATTCATAGAGTTCCATCCCGATGAATCCGGCACCGAACAAGAAGGTCAACGCCAGCCAGGAGATAACCTGGCTCTTGTTGTTCTTGTACATGGCAATCGCTGCCATGCCGTAAGTAATGGAGCTGAATAACAGCAGGAATGTTTCAACCAGAACGAACGGCAGTTCAAAAATGTCCTTACCTGTTGGGCCACCTGCGGTGCCGTTCACCAGAACGGCATAGGTTGCAAACAGAATAGAGAACAGAATGCAGTCGCTCATCAGGTAGATCCAGAATCCGAAGATCTTGGTCTGGCCTGCATCGTGGTGCCCGTGTTCGTGCGCGTGGGCAGTCGCGTGCGTTAAAGTATCAGTTGCCATTTTTCAGCCCTGCCTTAGTAATCTCATCGAAATGCTGATTTTCCAGTTTTTCGACTTCCGGGACCGGCACGTAGTAATCCACGTCTTCATCAAAGCTTTTCACAATCCAGCTGATGATCATGCCTGCGAAGCTTGCAATCGCCAGCCACCAGATATGCCAGATCATGGCGAAACCAAACAGTGTTGCGAAGGCGGTAATGACGATACCGGCACCGCTGTTCTTCGGCATATGAATTTCTTCATAGTGCGCAGGCTGTTTGTACGCTTCACCTTTTTCTTTCATTTCCCAGAAGGCATCACGCTCGTGAACGTGCGGCACAATGGCAAAGTTATAGAACGGAGGCGGGGAAGACGTTGCCCACTCCAGCGTACGACCACCCCATGGGTCACCGGTCAGGTCACGGTTCTGCTCGCGGTCGCGAATAGACACGTAAATCTGAATCAACTGGCACAGGATACCCAGTGCAATCAGCGCGGCACCGCAGGCGGCAACGACCAGCATCGGATGGAACTGCGGGTCAATCTGCTGGCTGAGGCGACGGGTCATACCCATGAAGCCCAGCACGTACAGCGGCATAAATGCCACGAAGAAGCCGATGATCCAGAACCAGAATGCGCGTTTACCCCAGGTTTCGTTCAGCGTGAAGCCAAACGCTTTTGGCCACCAGTAGGTCATACCAGCGAAGCATCCAAATACAACGCCGCCGATGATAACGTTATGGAAGTGCGCAATCAGGAACAGACTGTTGTGCAGTACGAAGTCCGCACCCGGCACCGCCAGCAGTACGCCGGTCATGCCGCCGACTGAGAAGGTGACGATAAAGCCAATCGTCCACAGCATCGCTGAGTGGAATACGATACGGCCCTGATACATGGTGAACAGCCAGTTGAAAATCTTCACCCCGGTTGGGATAGCGATAATCATGGTGGTAATACCGAAGAAGGCGTTTACGTTAGCGCCCGCACCCATGGTGAAGAAGTGGTGCAGCCAAACAACGAACGACAGAACGGTGATACACACGGTTGCCCACACCAGTGAGGTGTAGCCAAACAGACGTTTACGCGAGAAGGTTGCAGCGATTTCGGAGAATACACCGAACACCGGCAGAACCAGAATGTACACTTCCGGATGGCCCCAGGCCCAAATCAGGTTGATGTACATCATCATGTTGCCGCCCATATCGTTGGTAAAGAAATGGGTACCCAGATAGCGATCCAGGGTCAGCAACGCGACGGTAACCGTCAGGATTGGGAAAGAAGCGATAATCAGGATGTTCGCACACAGAGATGCCCAGCTAAATACCGGCATCTTGAACATGGTCATTCCTGGCGCACGCATCTTAATGATGGTCACAAAGAAGTTGATACCGGTCAGAGTGGTACCAATACCTGACAACTGAACTGCCCATATCCAATAATCGACCCCGACGCTTGGACTGTACTCTATTCCCGAGAGCGGCGGGTACGCCAGCCAACCGGTCTGTGCGAACTCTCCCACGCCCAGAGACAGGTTAACCAGGATTACGCCGACAACGGTGAACCAGAAGCTCAGGTTGTTCAGGAATGGGAACGCAACGTCACGAGCGCCGATCTGCAGCGGAACCACCAGGTTCATCAGACCGATAACAAATGGCATTGCCACGAAGAAGATCATAATCACGCCGTGAGCCGTGAAGATCTGATCGTAGTGGTGAGGTGGCAGGAAGCCCGCTTCACCTGCAGAAGCCAGCGCTTGCTGGCTACGCATCATGATGGCGTCGGCAAAGCCACGAATCAACATGACGATTGCAACGATGACATACATGATGCCAAGGCGTTTGTGGTCAACAGAAGTCAGCCACTCTTTCCATAGATAGGTCCACTTACCGAAGTAAGTGATTAGGCCCAGTAAGGCCGCACCACCGATGATTATTGCAGCGATCGTAACCATGACAATAGGTTCATGGAACGGCACTGCATCCAGCGTCAATTTTCCGAACATCGTATTCTTCCTCGGCCCCTTAGTGAGCGGATTCCGCGTGGCTCATGTCCATGCCTTCCATTCCTTCGTGTGCGCTGTGCTCACCTTCGGGTTGGGTCATGTCCATGCTCTTACCGTGAGCCATAAATTTGTTAATAACGTCTTTAAACAAATCGGGTTTCACGTTGGAGAAGTATTCCACCTGGTTGTATTCACTTGGCACAGCCACTTTCTCGAACGCTGCCATGTCGCTCATGGTGTTCGTGGACTGTTTAGCTTTAGCAACCCATTGGTCGAATTCGGCGCGGTCCTTTGTTGCGATAGCCTTGAACTTCATACCGGAGAAGCCAGGTCCGCTATAGCTTGCGGAGATACCATCATAAGTACCGGCTTCGTTGGCGATCAGATGCAGTCGAGTCTGCATACCGGCCATGGCATAAATCTGGCTACCCAGACGCGGGATAAAGAAGGAGTTCATCACGGAGTTAGATGTCACTTTGAACTCAACCGGAGTATTCGCCGGGAAGGCGATTTCATTCACGGTAGCGATACCCTGTTCCGGATAGATGAAGAACCATTTCCAGTCCATGGAAACCACTTCGATGGTAATGGGCTTCTCGTCATGCGCCAGCGGTTTGCTTGGCTCAAGAGCGTGAGTGGTTTTCCAGGTCAGTACGGCAAGGAAAATGATGATTAAGATCGGCACCGTCCAGACCACAGCTTCCACTTTATTGGAGTGTGACCAGTTCGGGCTGTACTTCGCATCTTTATTGCTTGCACGATACTTCCAGGCAAAACCAACAGCCATCAAGATGGCGGGAATAACGACAATCAACATCAGGCCAAATGCCGTCAGTATCAATGAACGTTGTTCCAGTCCAATCTGTCCTTTAGGGTCAAGCAGCGCAGAATTACAGCCACTGAGTAACGCAGTGCCTGCAATTAATGACAACCATCCCAAACTTTTATTGTATTTCCTGAGTCTCATTTAACGACCTCAATTCCACGGGACCGGGTGGCGTTTAAAGTGTGAGGTCATTTTACGGGAAGGTTACATTACTGTAAACATCCTTGGATCTGTGTTACTGGGTTCTGCCGCGCATGTCACATATGTTGCAATATATGTCGCTTTGGCTTTAAGAACCTGTTGCAACATCACGTTATAACGAAAGCGGGCAGGCGAGGGACTTGCTGAGGGCAATTGGTATAACCAATACGAAAATAAAACAATTGTTTAACAATTGATTATCAATAAAAAGACAATTAAAGAACAAAAAATAAATCTGTAGTGGCTGAATCGAGTAAGGAAAATAGTATATATAAAAGGCGTCAATAATTTCCAAATTCTTTGGCGCACAAAATAACAAATTATATTTTTAGCGATTGTTGTTTATTTAGCCGTTATAATTACGCAAGGTGATTACAACGGCGATATTAATGCGGATTGTTACGCCAGACGGGTTTTGCGCAGTGCCAGATAATCCAGCAATCCACCAAAAACGACTCCACAGACCGCGACCACCACTGAGACTTCAAGCAGTTCCGGCAGGAAGGAGAAGCTGGTGTAATCCAGCGTGTTCATAGTTAACAGCAGTAGCCAAACCAGCAGTAAGCAGCAGCCCGCTACCAACGTCATTAATGCCAGGCTGTACGCCCCACGAAATTCCGTGCGTGGAATAAAGCTTTCATTTTTCCAGCTATGCTCCAGCGTCTGACGACAAACCAGCAGCAGTATGAGGCCGGGGATCGCGGCAAACACGGAGAACAAATAAAACGTTGGCCAACCGTGCGCTTCGACAAACCAACCCGCTACCGGGCCAACGTAAACGCGACCAACGGCTGAAAGCGCGGAGAGCAGGGCGAACTGAGTCGCTGAGAAGGACTTATTGCACAGCGTCATTAATAAGGCGACAAACGCTGCCGTGCCCATTCCACCGCACAGGTTTTCAAAGAAGACGGCGGCCGCCATACTGAACATGTGTTTGTCAGTGATGGACAATAGCCAATAACCCGCATTCGACGCCCCCTGCAGAATGCCGAAAATCAGCAAGGCGCGAAACAGCGAAAGGCGCTGCATCAGGATCCCGCCGTACAGCGCGCCAACGATGGTGGCCAGCAGCCCGAGCGTTTTATTTACCACGCCAACTTCACCCGCATCAAACCCAACGCCGCGAATTAAAAAGGTGGTGGTCAGGCTCATGGCGAAAGCGTCCCCAAGCTTATACAACACAATCAGCAGCAGGATCAGCCAGGCGTTGTTACGACCAAAGAAGTCGCGCAGCGGGGCGACTACCGCCTGCTCCAGCGTTTTGGGCACCGGAATGGCATCAGTTGGTTCGGGCGCTAACAGAGTCGCGATGATACAAGGTATCATCAGCGCCGCCATCAGCCAGTACATGCCCTGCCAGCCCAGCCAGCGATCGGCCATCCACAGGGCCAGACCGCCGGAAACCAGCATCCCTAAGCGATAGCCCAGCACGCTGATAGCCGCACCGGTGCCGCGTTCTTCGGCGGGCAACACGTCGGTTTTCCAGGCATCAAAGACGATGTCCTGCGATGCTGAGCAAAACGCGATCACCACCGCAAGCGCGGCCATCCAGCGCAGCTGCGTACCAGGTTCCAGAAAACCCATCGCGGCGATAGAAATCAGTAACAGTACCTGGGTTGCCAGCAGCCAACCCCGGCGTCGACCTAAAAACGGCGGAGTGTAGCGGTCCATTAGCGGGGACCAGAGGAACTTAAACACGTAGGCCTGGCCGACCAGAGAAAAGAATCCAATGGTTTTAAGATCGATATTCTCGACCGTCATCCACGCCTGAAGCGTACCCGAGGTCAGAGCGAGCGGTAAACCGGAGGCGAATCCCAGTATGAGCAGGATAGCTGAACGTGGTTGCTGAAAAATACGTAAGTAATGACTGGACATGGGCTTCTATAGGCCCGACGAGCGCCGGGCCATATGGGCAGAAATTAACGAGCGTTCTGCTTGATGAAATCGTGAACGCTGGTGTCCTGAGACATATCAGCGATGGTGTCGGTCAGTACGCTGTTAACGGCGTCAGCGATATTTTTGTTAGAGGCCTGCAGTGCGCCTTCAACAGAATAGCTTGCGCGGTAGTTTTTGGTCATCTTGTTGCCGTTAGCGGCGGTCGCGATGATGGCGATGTCTGCCTTGGTGGCGATGTTGTAACGCACGCTACCCTGAGACACGTCAGCATACAGTTGGCTAACAATAATTTGCAGGTTGACTGCACCGTTTGGCCCAATCATATAACCGCGTGCGGTCATCTGTTTTTCCAGTACTTCTTGCAGCAGGAAGCGCAGATCGCGAGACGCGGTCAGGGTAACCAACTGGTTGTCACGGGTGACTTTTGCCAGCGCCTGATCCTGACGCTGGTCGGCACCGTTGATGCTAACGGTCACGCCCATCAGGCTTGGGTCCTGCTGCGGCAGAGTGATTTTTGGGGAAACTTCAATAGTGGTCGGCGGCGTTGCGCATCCAGCTAACATAAACAGCGCGACAAACGGGACGAGGATTTTTTTAAACATGCCAGGGCTCTCAGCGAATCTAAATTGTATGGTTGGAGAAAATTCCCGCCATCATAACATCGCCAACGATGAGGGGAAGTGGGTAACGCATGTAAATTCATTGTGTTGTCCGTTTTATGACTTTGTGGAGACCATAAACGGACTTTTTGCAATAAATCGAAGGGTAGATTCAGTGAACTTCATCCGTTTGGCTGAGAAAATCAGACAAGGGCTAATTTTTTGTTGCTAAGGTGTAATGAAAACGGTAAAAGCGGCTAGTATTTAAAGGGATGGGTGACATCTCAGCGTTGTCGGAGGAAAAATTTCATGATGATTCGTGAGCAAATAGAAGAAAAATTAAGGGCAGCGTTCGAACCCGTATTCCTCGAAGTTGTGGATGAAAGCTATCGTCACAATGTCCCGGCTGGTTCTGAAAGCCACTTTAAGGTTGTGCTGGTTAGCGATCGCTTTACAGGTGAACGTTTTCTTAATCGTCATCGGATGATTTACAGCACATTAACGGCGGAGCTTTCCACAACCGTTCATGCGCTTGCCCTGCATACCTATACCATTAAGGAGTGGGAAGCGTTGCAGGATACGATTTTTGCATCGCCTCCGTGTCGTGGGGCGGGAAGCATCGCGTAAAAACGGATTTGCAACAACCGACGCTTTTCCAGTATGTTGCTACAGATTATGTGAAAACGGCCTGCGGGCCGTTTTGTTTTGTCTGAATTCTGGGGCGCTCGTACAGTATTCAGACAAAAATTAGCCGGGAATTGTGAAAAAAGCCGCAGCAACGCGCGATAACCGTTCTCGACTCATAAAAGTGATGCCGCTATAATGCGCGTCTTATTTTTCGGAATGTCTTCGGGATGATTCTGACGACAGGGAATGTGATTGCTTATGAGAACATCCCAGTTCCGCGAAGCCAACAACCTGTGCTTGCGGAGAAGAGTTGACCGAGCACTGTGATTTTTTGAGGTAACAAGATGCAAGTTTCAGTTGAAACCACTCAAGGCCTTGGCCGCCGTGTAACGATTACTATCGCTGCTGACAGCATCGAGACCGCTGTGAAAAGCGAGCTGGTCAACGTAGCGAAGAAAGTGCGTATTGACGGTTTCCGCAAAGGAAAAGTACCGATGAATGTTGTTGCTCAGCGTTATGGCGCATCTGTTCGCCAGGACGTTCTGGGTGACCTGATGAGCCGCAACTTCGTTGACGCGATCATCAAAGAAAAAATCAATCCGGCTGGCGCACCGAACTACGTTCCGGGCGAATACAAACTGGGTGAAGATTTTACTTACGCGGTAGAGTTCGAAGTTTACCCGGAAGTTGAGCTGACTGGCCTGGAAGCAATCGAAGTTGAAAAACCGGTTGTTGAAGTCACCGACGCTGACGTTGACGTGATGCTGGATACCCTGCGTAAGCAGCAGGCTACCTGGAAAGACAAAGACGGCGCTGCAGATGCAGAAGACCGTGTAACCATCGACTTCACCGGTTCTGTAGACGGCGAAGAGTTCGAAGGCGGCAAAGCGTCTGACTTCGTACTGGCGATGGGCCAGGGTCGTATGATCCCGGGCTTTGAAGAAGGCGTTAAAGGCCACAAAGCTGGCGAAGAGTTCACTATCGACGTGACTTTCCCAGAAGAGTACCACGCTGAAAACCTGAAAGGTAAAGCCGCTAAGTTCGTTATCAACCTGAAGAAAGTTGAAGAACGCGAGCTGCCGGAACTGACTGAAGAATTCATCAAACGTTTCGGCGTTGAAGATGGTTCCGTAGCAGGTCTGCGCGCCGAAGTACGCAAAAACATGGAACGCGAGCTGAAAGGCGCTGTGCGTAACCGCGTTAAGTCTCAGGCGATCGAAGGTCTGGTAAAAGCTAACGACATCGACGTTCCGGCTGCTCTGATCGACAGCGAAATCGACGTTCTGCGTCGTCAGGCTGCACAGCGTTTCGGCGGCAACGAGAAACAAGCTCTGGAACTGCCGCGTGAACTGTTCGAAGAACAGGCTAAGCGTCGCGTAGTTGTCGGTCTGCTGCTGGGCGAAGTGATTCGCACCAACGAGCTGAAAGCTGATGAAGATCGCGTTAAAGGCCTGATCGAAGAGATGGCTTCTGCTTACGAAGATCCGAAAGAAGTTGTTGAGTTCTACAGCAAAAATAAAGAGCTGATGGACAATATGCGTAACGTCGCTCTGGAAGAGCAGGCTGTTGAAGCCGTTCTGGCGAAAGCGAAAGTGACTGAAAAAGCCACTTCCTTCAACGAGCTGATGAACCAGCAGGCGTAATTCGTCGCTTTTTTAGCTCGAATTTCGTACGCAAGCCCGTCACCTTTTGGTGGCGGGTTTTTTTTTGTCACGCATTTTGCATGGGAAGAGTGCGAAAACAGCGTTTCAGTGTTAGCGTTACAACAAAAGATTGTTATGCTTGAATTATGGCGATGTCGTACCCATTACTGAGGGACTAGCTGATAATCCGTCCATAAGGTTACAATCAGCACAGCAGGTTTTTTCAAATTTTATCCAGGAGACGGAAATGTCATACAGCGGCGAACGAGATAACTTTGCACCCCATATGGCGCTGGTGCCGATGGTCATTGAACAGACCTCACGTGGTGAGCGCTCTTTTGATATCTATTCTCGTCTACTTAAGGAACGCGTCATTTTTCTGACCGGCCAGGTCGAAGACCATATGGCTAACCTGATCGTGGCGCAGATGCTGTTCCTGGAAGCAGAAAACCCAGAAAAAGATATCTACCTGTACATCAACTCCCCTGGTGGAGTGATCACCGCCGGGATGTCTATCTATGACACCATGCAGTTTATTAAGCCGGACGTCAGCACCATTTGTATGGGCCAGGCGGCCTCAATGGGCGCGTTCCTGCTGACTGCCGGGGCGAAAGGTAAACGTTTTTGCCTGCCTAACTCTCGCGTCATGATCCACCAGCCTCTGGGCGGTTACCAGGGCCAGGCAACGGATATTGAAATTCATGCCCGTGAAATCCTGAAGGTAAAAGGGCGCATGAACGAACTTATGGCGCATCATACGGGTCAATCTCTTGAGCAGATTGAACGTGATACCGAGCGCGATCGCTTCCTCTCCGCTTCTGAAGCGGTAGAGTACGGTCTGGTCGACTCGATTTTGACCCATCGTAATTAATGCCCAGCGCGCAGGTGTGCCGCTATAATTACCTGGAGCGGCACAACGCTGACTAGCGTCTTGCGCCTGAGAATGGCATTTGCGTCGTCGTGTGCGGCACAAAGAACAAAGAAGAGGTTTTGACCCATGACAGATAAACGCAAAGATGGCTCGGGCAAATTGTTGTACTGCTCTTTTTGCGGCAAAAGCCAGCATGAAGTGCGTAAGCTGATTGCCGGACCATCCGTGTATATCTGCGACGAATGTGTTGATTTATGTAACGACATCATTCGCGAAGAGATTAAGGAAGTAGCACCGCACCGTGAACGCAGTGCGCTGCCGACGCCACATGAAATTCGCAACCACCTGGACGATTACGTTATCGGTCAGGAGCAGGCGAAGAAAGTGCTGGCGGTCGCGGTATACAACCATTACAAACGTCTGCGCAACGGCGACACCAGCAATGGCGTCGAGTTGGGCAAAAGTAACATCCTGCTGATTGGCCCGACGGGTTCCGGTAAAACGCTGCTGGCTGAAACGCTGGCGCGCCTGCTGGACGTTCCGTTCACCATGGCCGACGCCACCACGCTGACCGAAGCCGGTTATGTGGGGGAAGATGTTGAGAACATTATTCAGAAACTGCTGCAGAAATGCGATTACGATGTGCAGAAAGCACAGCGCGGGATCGTCTATATCGATGAAATTGACAAGATTTCTCGTAAGTCCGATAACCCGTCCATTACCCGTGACGTTTCCGGCGAAGGCGTACAGCAGGCGCTGTTGAAACTGATCGAAGGTACGGTTGCTGCCGTTCCGCCTCAGGGTGGTCGTAAACATCCTCAACAGGAATTCCTGCAGGTTGACACCTCTAAGATCCTGTTTATCTGTGGCGGTGCCTTTGCCGGTCTGGATAAAGTGATTGCTAACCGTGTTGAAACCGGCTCCGGCATTGGTTTTGGCGCAACGGTAAAAGCGCAGTCTGACAAAGCCAGCGAAGGTGAACTGCTGTCGCAGGTAGAACCAGAAGATCTGATCAAATTTGGTCTGATCCCTGAGTTCATTGGTCGTCTGCCGGTTGTCGCGACGCTGAGCGAGCTGAGCGAAGAAGCATTGATCCAGATCCTCAAAGAGCCGAAAAACGCCCTGACCAAGCAGTACCAGGCGCTGTTCAATCTTGAAGGTGTCGATCTGGAATTCCGTGAGGAAGCGCTGGATGCGATCGCCAAGAAAGCGATGGCGCGTAAAACTGGTGCTCGTGGTCTGCGTTCAATTGTCGAAGCCGCGCTGCTCGACACCATGTACGATCTGCCGTCTATGGAAGACGTCGAAAAAGTGGTGATCGATGAGTCGGTGATTGGCGGTCAGAGCAAGCCGTTGCTGATTTACGGTAAGCCGGAAGCGCAGCAGGCATCTGGCGAATAATTCATCAATTCATACAGACATTTAATTAAAAAGGGGGGATTTTATCTCCCCTTTTATTTTTCCGTAAACATGGCGTTGAATGTGTGGGAAACATCCCCATATACTGACATACATGTTAAAGGTGGTGTGGAGCACAGTCGTACCACCTGATTACCTGGCGGAAACTAAACTAAGAGAGAGCTCTATGAATCCTGAGCGTTCTGAACGCATTGAAATCCCCGTATTGCCGTTGCGCGATGTGGTGGTTTATCCGCACATGGTCATACCCTTATTTGTAGGGCGGGAAAAATCTATCCGTTGTCTGGAAGCGGCTATGGACCATGATAAAAAAATCATGCTGGTCGCACAGAAAGAAGCGTCAACGGATGAGCCGGGTGTAAACGATCTTTTCACCGTCGGGACCGTGGCCTCTATTTTGCAGATGCTGAAACTGCCTGACGGCACCGTAAAAGTGCTGGTCGAGGGGTTACAGCGCGCGCGTATTTCTGCGCTGTCTGACAACGGCGAGCATTTCTCTGCGAAAGCGGAGTACCTTGACTCGCCAGCCATTGATGAGCGCGAACAGGAAGTGCTGGTGCGTACCGCTATCAGCCAGTTCGAAGGCTATATCAAGCTGAACAAGAAAATCCCACCAGAAGTGCTGACGTCGCTGAACAGCATTGACGATCCTGCACGTCTGGCGGACACCATCGCTGCACACATGCCGCTGAAACTGGCTGACAAGCAGTCCGTGCTGGAGATGTCCGACGTTAACGAACGTCTGGAATATCTGATGGCGATGATGGAGTCTGAAATTGATCTGCTGCAGGTTGAGAAACGCATTCGCAACCGCGTGAAAAAGCAGATGGAAAAATCCCAGCGTGAGTACTATCTGAACGAGCAGATGAAAGCCATTCAGAAAGAGCTCGGCGAGATGGACGACGCGCCGGACGAAAACGAAGCGTTGAAGCGTAAAATCGACGCGGCGAAAATGCCGAAAGAGGCAAAAGAGAAAGCGGAAGCAGAACTGCAGAAGCTGAAAATGATGTCTCCGATGTCCGCGGAAGCGACCGTAGTGCGTGGCTACATCGACTGGATGGTTCAGGTACCGTGGAATGCGCGTAGCAAGGTCAAAAAAGACCTTCGTCAGGCGCAGGAAATCCTCGATACTGACCACTACGGTCTGGAACGCGTCAAAGATCGTATCCTTGAGTATCTCGCGGTTCAAAGCCGTGTGAACAAAATCAAGGGACCGATCCTGTGCCTGGTTGGGCCGCCGGGGGTAGGTAAAACTTCTCTGGGACAGTCCATCGCTAAAGCCACCGGACGTAAATATATTCGTATGGCGCTGGGCGGCGTGCGTGATGAAGCTGAAATTCGCGGTCACCGCCGGACCTATATTGGCTCTATGCCGGGTAAACTGATCCAGAAAATGGCTAAAGTGGGCGTTAAAAACCCGCTGTTCCTGCTCGATGAGATCGACAAAATGTCTTCTGACATGCGTGGCGATCCGGCTTCCGCACTGCTTGAGGTGCTGGATCCAGAGCAGAACGTGGCGTTCAGCGATCACTACCTGGAAGTGGACTACGACCTCAGCGACGTGATGTTCGTTGCGACCTCTAACTCCATGAATATTCCAGCGCCGTTGCTGGATCGTATGGAAGTGATCCGTCTGTCCGGTTATACCGAAGACGAGAAGCTGAACATTGCTAAACGTCACCTGTTGCCGAAACAGATTGAGCGTAATGCGCTGAAAAAAGGAGAGCTAACGGTCGACGATAGCGCCATTGTGGGCATTATTCGTTACTACACCCGTGAAGCCGGCGTGCGTAGTCTGGAGCGCGAAATCTCCAAACTGTGCCGTAAAGCGGTGAAACAGCTGCTGCTCGACAAGTCGCTGAAACACATCGTGATCAATGGTGATAACCTGCACGACTACCTGGGCGTTCAACGCTTTGACTATGGCCGCGCGGACAACGAAAACCGCGTTGGTCAGGTAACGGGTCTGGCGTGGACGGAAGTGGGCGGCGATCTGCTGACTATCGAAACCGCCTGCGTACCGGGTAAAGGTAAGCTGACCTACACCGGTTCGCTGGGTGAAGTCATGCAGGAATCCATTCAGGCAGCACTGACCGTGGTGCGGGCGCGTGCGGAAAAACTGGGTATTAATCCGGACTTTTACGAAAAACGCGACATCCACGTTCACGTACCTGAAGGGGCGACGCCGAAAGATGGTCCAAGTGCGGGTATTGCCATGTGTACCGCGCTGGTGTCTTGTCTGACCGGTAACCCGGTACGCGCCGACGTGGCGATGACCGGCGAGATCACCCTGCGTGGTCAGGTTCTGCCTATTGGTGGTTTGAAAGAAAAACTGCTGGCGGCACACCGTGGTGGTATTAAAACGGTCTTAATTCCAGACGAAAACAAACGTGACCTGGAAGAGATTCCGGACAACGTGATTGCCGATCTGGACATCCATCCGGTGAAACGCATTGAGGAGGTTCTGACGCTTGCGTTGCAAAATGAGCCCTCCGGAATGCAGGTTGTGACCGCAAAATAGTGACCTCGCGCAAAGAGCACTAATAAAAACAGGGCTGGCAGGCCATTTCGGACTTGCCAGCCTTTTTTTGTATAGCTAATTTAGATGACGGATTGGGCTTGCCATCATTAACGGGTGTTGTAAGGGCATGGCAGGCCTGATATAACTGCTGCGCGTTCGCACTTTGAAGGATTCAGGTGCGATATAAATTATAAAGAGGAAGAGAAGAGTGAATAAATCTCAACTGATCGACAAAATTGCTGCAGGGGCTGATATCTCTAAAGCTGCGGCTGGACGTGCGTTAGATGCAATTATTGCTTCTGTTACTGAATCTCTGAAAGAAGGTGATGACGTAGCGCTGGTAGGTTTTGGTACTTTTGCCGTTAAAGAGCGTGCTGCCCGTACTGGTCGCAACCCGCAAACAGGTAAAGAGATCACCATCGCCGCGGCTAAAGTACCGGGCTTCCGTGCAGGTAAAGCACTGAAAGACGCGGTAAACTAAGTGATTTCCCCTTTGGGGATGTGACGAAGTACAAGGGCGCATCGACTGATGTGCCTTTTTTATTTGTAATTCCGGTACTTTCTACGCGTTGTGGGCTGACAATTGCCCCTGTTTCTTGTCACAATAGACCTTTGTGCGCAGCGTTCAGGAAACGCTATGCTGCGTGAAGCATATATACTCAAAATCCTTGCCGCCGTTGTTGTGCCTGCGCGCAGGCGGCTTGAGAGATAACGCGTATAGTCATCTACAGCGGAGTGTGGTTACACCATGATGGACAGCTTACGCACGGCTGCTAACAGTCTCGTGCTCAAGATTATTTTCGGTATCATTATCGTGTCGTTCATTTTGACCGGCGTGAGTGGTTACCTGATTGGCGGGGGCAATAACTTCGCCGCCAAAGTGAATGGCCAGGAGATCAGCCGCGGGCAGTTCGAGAATGCGTTCAACAGCGAACGTAACCGCATGCAGCAACAGCTGGGCGATCAATACTCCGAACTGGCTGCGAACGAAGGCTACATGAAAACGCTGCGTCAGCAGGTGCTGAATCGTCTTATTGACGAAGCGCTGCTGGATCAGTACTCCCACGAGCTTAAGCTCAACATCAGCGACGATCAGGTCAAACAGGCTATTTTCGCCACGCCTGCGTTCCAGGTGGACGGCAAATTTGATAACAACCGCTACAATGCGATTGTTAATCAGATGGGTATGACCGCCGATCAGTATGCTCAGGCATTACGTAATCAGCTCACTACCCAGCAGCTGATCAACGGTGTTGCCGGTACGGACTTCATGCTGAAAGGCGAAACGGACGAGCTGGCGGCGCTGGTTGCACAGCAGCGTATCGTTCGCGAGGCGACGATTGACGTTAACGCACTGGCCGCGAAGCAGTCTGTTACCGAGCAGGAAGTTGCCAGCTACTACGAGCAAAATAAAAACAACTTTATGACGCCGGAACAGTTCCGCGTGAGCTACATCAAGCTGGACGCCGCTGCTATGCAGGAGACGGCCAGCGATGCGGATATTCAGTCTTACTACGACCAGCATCAGGACCAGTTCACTCAGCCGCAGCGTAACCGCTACAGCATCATTCAGACCAAAACGGAAGATGAAGCCAAAGCGGTGCTGGACGAGCTGAACAAAGGCGGTGATTTCGCTGCGCTGGCAAAAGAAAAATCTGCTGACATCATCTCTGCCCGTAAAGGCGGCGACATGGGATGGCTGGAAGATTCCACCACTCCGGATGAGCTGAAAAGTGCTGGTCTGAAAGAAAAAGGCCAGCTGTCAGGCGTGATTAAGTCTTCCGTTGGTTTCCTCGTTGCGCGTCTTGACGACGTACAACCTGCACAGGTTAAACCGCTGAGCGAAGCCCGTGACGACATTGCGGCGAAAGTGAAGCAGGAAAAAGCGCTGGACGCGTATTACGCACTGCAGCAGAAAGTGAGCGATGCCGCCAGCAACGATAACGAATCCCTGGCGGGCGCGGAGCAGGCTGCTGGCATGAAAGCGGTTGAGACGGGCTGGTTTAGTCGTGACAGCCTGCCAGAAGAACTGAACTTCAAACCGGTCGCTGACATCATTTTCAATGGTGGTCTGGTTGGCGAAAACGGTACGCCTGGCAGTAACTCCGACATCATCACCGTGGACGGCGATCGTGCGTTTGTATTGCGTATTGCAGAACACAAAGCCGAAGCCGTTAAGCCACTGGCTGAAGTGAAAGATCAGGTAACTGCGCTCGTTAAGCACAATAAAGCAGAGCAGCAGGCGAAGCTTGATGCCGATAAACTGCTGGCGGATCTGAAAGCCGGTAAAGGCGATGAAGCGATGAAAGCGGCGGGTCTGAGCTTTGGCGAAGCGAAAACGCTGAGCCGTACCGGGCAGGATCCGCTGAGCCAGGCGGCCTTTGGCCTGAGTCTGCCAGCGAAAGACAAACCGAGCTACGGCGTGGCGAACGATATGCAGGGTAATGTTGTTCTGCTGGCGCTGGACGAGGTGAAAGCCGGTTCTATGCCTGAAGCGCAGAAGAAAGCGATGGTTCAGGGGATTACCCAGAACAACGCGCAGATTGTCTTCGAAGCGCTGATGAGCAACCTGCGTAAAGCCGCAAAAATTAAAGTCGGTGACGCGCTGGAACAGCAGCAATAACCGAGGCTGCTCGCAAAAAATTGCAAAAAGTTGTATCGACAAAAGGCCGCTTTCGCGGCCTTTTCCATTTCTGATATTTGCCGTTTGTCTGTCGTTGTGCACCCCGCTATCGTGATTCCACTGTTAACAAACACGGAGAAAACAGTATGAAACATGGAATCAAAACCCTTCTTATCACTCTTTCATTGACCTGTGCCGGCATGGCTCAAAGCGCACTGGCTGCAGAGCCTGTCGCCAAAAGTCAGGCGACTCAAGCCAAAGCGGATGCTTCCACAGTGGCGCAAAGCAAAGCCACGTCAGCGGCTAAAGCGAGCGACGATGAAGGTACCAGGGTAAGCATCAACAGTGCTTCTGCTGAGGATTTAGCTCGAGTCATGAATGGCGTTGGTCTGAAGAAAGCGCAGGCGATTGTGAGCTATCGTGAAGAGTACGGACCGTTTAAAACGGTGGAGGACTTAAAGCAGGTGCCGGGCATGGGTAGCTCGCTGGTTGAGCGTAATTTGGCAGTTTTAACACTTTAATAACTTGCGCAGTGGCCAATATTTGCCACACTAGAGAGGTCATACCAGTTATGGCCTCACTACCCTGAATATATTCCTATAAAAACGTAAGGTTCCTGCGCTATGCAAACACAAATCAAAGTTCGTGGTTTTCATCTTGATGTCTATCAGCACGTTAACAATGCCCGCTATCTGGAGTTTCTGGAAGAAGCCCGCTGGGATGGTCTGGAAAACAGCGACAGCTTTCAGTGGATGACCGCACACAACATCGCTTTTGTGGTCGTGAATATTAATATTAACTACCGCCGACCTGCGGTGCTGAGTGACCTGCTGACCATCACCAGCCAGGTCCAACAGCTAAATGGTAAAAGCGGCGTGTTGAACCAGACCATCACCCTGGAGCCGGAAGGACAGGTGGTGGCAGACGCGTTGATTACCTTCGTCTGCATTGATTTAAAGACGCAAAAAGCGCTGCCGCTGGAAGGGGAGTTGCGCGAAAAATTGGAGCAGATGGTGAAGTAGTGGCTGCGAGTGTCTGCAGGCCGGATAAGCAAAAGCGCCATCCGGCATCACTCAACGTATTACTTTAACCCGGTTTTCTGCTTCATTGCCGCCATCACCGCCGATTTATCCGCCAGATAATGGTTCAGGCCGTTGGCGCGCAGATTACACGCCGCACAGTGACCGCAACCGTCACCTTTGATGCCGTTATAACAGGTCAGCGTTTCTTCGCGTACCAGGTCCAGCTTGCCCCAGTAATCGGCCAGTGCCCAGGTTTCGGCTTTATCGATCCACATTAACGGTGTTTCAAAGCGGATATCTTTTGCCATCCCCAGGCTTACGGCATGGTTCAGGGCTTTGACGAACTCATCGCGACAGTCCGGGTATCCGGAGAAATCCGTTTCGCAAACGCCGGTAATGACCGCTTCTGCCTGTACCTGATACGCGTAAATCGCCGCCAGCGTTAAAAACAGAATATTGCGTCCAGGCACAAAGGTGTTGGGGATGCCGTTGGCATCAGGTTCGTAATCAGGTACCGGAATGTTATCGCGGGTCAGGCTGCTGACGGCCAGTTCGCTGAGCAGCGTGACATCAAGGACTTTGTGCGCACGCGCGCCGAGTTTTAAGGCCAGGTCACGTGCGACATCAATCTCAGCGCGGTGGCGCTGACCATAATCAAAGGTCACGCAATGCACTTCATCATACTGATGCAGCGCTTGCGCCAGACAGGTTGTGGAGTCCTGGCCTCCACTGAATACAACAACGGCACGTTTCATGGCTTTTCCTGACTAGTAACGAAAGCGCTTATGGTAGCGCCTGGGCGTGTCGCCGACCAGCTTCTTCACGCTGAAGGCGGCGGCAGCCAGGCTTCGGTAAACTCGAACCAGCCGCGAGGGTTCAGGCGTACGCCGTTCACACCTGGAGGGGCGCTAATACGATAGTGATAATTGAACAGCGGCGTCAGGGTCGCGTCATGCATCAGCGTGGCGAAAACTTGTTGTAAAGCCGCGTGACGATCGTCTTCATCAGCCTGAATTTGCAAGGCATCCAGAGTGGTTTGCAGATGAGTATAAGCCGGCGCGCTCAATACGTGTGACCAGAGCTGATCGCAGCGCAGCCACTGTTCGAGGGTATATTCAGGCGCTTCGCCAATTAGCCTGTCGCCCATCATCAGGTCGGCCTGGGCTAAAGGATGATCGCCATCCCAGTTCTTGGCATTATGAAAAATAAGCGTTAATTCACAACCGAGCAGCGCCAGCGCCTGGCGAAGCTGTTCAGCCATCGCATGCAGTTCTACCGGCAGATGATAGGCCAGCGTTAGTTTTTTCGGCAGCGCTACCTCGTCCAGTTCATCCCATTGTGGGATAGTCCATCCTGGCAGCAGCGCATTGCTTGGCGTAATCAGGTTTTCATCCACTTCAAGCGTTTGTAGTAGGGAAGAGCGGTGGATAATATTGACCAGTCGGCGGGCCTGCTGCGTATTCAGGCGCGCGCTTTTTCTGAGCGTAAGATAGCAAAAACCGAGGCTGATGCCGCTGCTTACCTGGCTTAGCATGGGCAATTCTTCGGGCTTACCAATCGCAATTTGCACCGGATGGCGACAGCTGGTGCCCAAATCCTGGGAGAAGAGTTGCGGGGTTATCCAGTATTCAATGGCTTTTAGCAGCGGATGACTCAGGTGGTAGTGATCGTGACTTTCGATACGCACCAGTTCAGGAGTAAACAGCGTCAATCGGAACGGACCAGTACCCACAAACGGATGTTCAGGATGCGCCAGATGACTGCTGTAGCTTGCCAGACGATGCGCCAGCCAGAAGTCGGGGCGATGCAGAATAAAGGTCAGGCACTGGGGATGCGTCACTTCAATGCGCTTCACGCTGATAAACAGCTTATTCAGCGCGGGTAGCGCTAACAGCTTCTGCAATTGTTGATGTAGCTGCGTGCTGCTGACCGCATCGCCGTTATGCCAGTGCAGGGTGGAACGAATATAGAAATCCCAGCGCAGGCCATCGGCGGAGATATTCCAGTGGTGGGCTAAATCTCCGCAGGGGCGTTGCGTCTTGCTGTCGAACCGTGTCAGGCCAGAAAATAGTTGTCCGGCGAGATGCTGCTCCGCGCGACCGGGGAGAAATCCAGGGTGCAAAGGGTCGAGCTGGCGGTAATAGGGGATACGCAGGGTTGGCGTGTCGTTTTGCCACTGACCCCCCATAAACGGTTGTAGCAACGTTCTTAATTCGCCTGGCGCCAGTTGAGCCAGTTCAAGTACGCTGAGCTGTTCTCCCTTTTGCAGCGCCTGTTCCATCATGGTGTTGCGCAGCGAATCTGGCGTCACCAAAAAACGTAGCAGCCCGCGTTTCCCGCGCCCCGACTGAGCGTACCACTCCAGCCAGCCAGCATCCTGCGCTTGCTTTAGCAAGGTTCGCACGTGGCGCTCGCTGCAAAAACAGCGTTTGGCCAGTTCGCCCACGGTCACTGACTGTGGTTCGCCGTTCGATGGTTGCCACAGGCGCTGGTACTGATTCAGTCGATTCAATAATCGCATATAAACCCGGAACAATTCATTTTATCTATTCACTATTACTTCCGTATATCTCAGGTGATACTGAATCACAAGTTAACCGCGTCACAGTGTGGAGAAAGAAATGGCTCGTCTGGCTGCATTTGATATGGATGGCACCCTTTTGATGCCGAATCACCATTTAGGTGACGAAACGCTTTCAACGCTGGCGCGCCTGCGTGAACGCGATATCACCCTGACCTTTGCCACCGGTCGCCATGTGCTGGAGATGCGCCATATTTTGGGGTCTGTGTCACTGGACGCTTTTTTGATCACGGGTAATGGCACGCGTATTCACTCTCTTGAGGGCGATGTGCTGCACCGTCAGGATCTGGATCCGAATGTTGCGGATATCGTGCTACATCAGAAGTGGGATACCACCGCCAGCATGCATGTCTTTAATGACAACGGTTGGTTCACCGGACAAGAGATCCCCTCGCTGCTGCAGGCGCATGTATATAGCGGATTTCGCTACCAGATTGTCGATGTGAAACGTATTCCTGCTCATCAGGTCACGAAAGTTTGTTTCTGCGGCGATCATGACTCCCTGATCCAATTACGCATTCAGCTGAATGAAGCGCTGGGTGAACAGGCGAATCTCTGTTTTTCCGCGTTTGATTGTCTTGAGGTACTGCCGTTGGGCTGTAACAAAGGATCTGCGCTGGCGGTACTAAGCGACCACTTAGGTTATTCAATGGCCGAGTGTATGGCGTTTGGCGATGCCATGAACGATCGCGAAATGTTAGGCAGCGTTGGTCGCGGTCTGATTATGGGTAACGCGATGCCGCAACTGATTGCCGAACTGCCTCATTTATCGGTGATTGGGCATTGCCGCAATCAGGCAGTATCACACTTTTTGACGCATTGGCTGGACAATCCGCATCTACCTTATTCCCCCGAATGAGAGATCCCTTCCAGCAAGCCAGACTTCGCGTCTGGCTTTTTTTTATCCTGTTAATGGGTGTTCAGAAGTCGGGCGAGTTCCCCTTTCCACGGCGTTAAATCACCGATCTGCGCGTCGACCCATTGTGGGTTGTAGTAGGTTTCCAGATAGCGTTCGCCACTGTCGCACAGTAGCGTTACCAGTGAACCGGTAACGCCTGCATCGCGCATACGAGCGGCAAGCTGCAGGGTTCCCCACATGTTGGTACCGGTTGAAGCGCCGACTTTGCGGCCCAACTGCGTTTCCAGCCAGTGCGCGGTGGCCACGCTTGCGGCATCCGGTACGCGCAACATTTCATCAACCACGTCAGGAATGAAAGACGGTTCGACACGCGGGCGGCCAATGCCTTCGATTTTACTTCCTACCGGGCTGCGCAACGTTGCATCGCGATCCTGCCAGAAGGGCAGAAAGACCGAGTTTTCCGGGTCCACTACCATCAGTTGAGTGTCGTAGCCCTGACAGCGGATATAGCGGCCAATGGTTGCTGAGGTGCCGCCGGTTCCGGCGCTCATCACGATATGGCGGGGAACGGGGTTGGGCTCGCACTGCATCTGACGAAAGATGCTGTCGGCAATATTATTATTGCCACGCCAGTCGGTGGCGCGTTCAGCGTAAGTGAACTGATCCATGTAATGACCGTTCAGCTCACGCGCCAGCTGTTCAGAAGCCGCATAGATTTCGCAGGCGCTTTCCACGAAATGACAGCGACCGCCGTAGAATTCAATCTGTTCAATTTTACGTTTCGCCGTACAGGAAGGCATGACGGCAATAAACGGCAGTCCTAACAGTCGGGCGAAATAAGCCTCGGAAACCGCCGTTGAACCGGACGATGACTCAATGATGGTGGTGCCTTCTTTGATCCAGCCATTGCACAATCCGTACAAAAACAGTGAGCGCGCCAGACGATGCTTCAGGCTCCCGGTCGGATGCGTGCTCTCATCTTTTAAATAGATCTGAATGCCCGGGAACGCCGGTAGCGACAGACGAATGAGATGCGTATCCGCAGAACGCTGATAATCCGCGTTGATTTCATTGATGGCGTTTTTAACCCAGGAGCTATTCATCATTAATAGATATCCATTTGTCATTTTGTGCCCAGAATAGCGAAAAGCACGGAAAAAATTGTTGCCATTTAGCCTTTAAAATAGAATGTAAGGAGAAAATTCTTCTCTATGGAGTGGTTATGTTAGACAAAATTGACCGCAAGCTGCTTGGCTTACTGCAACAGGACTGCACCCTTTCTTTGCAGGCGTTAGCAGATGCCGTTAATCTGACTACCACCCCCTGCTGGAAACGTCTCAAACGACTTGAGGATGACGGTATCCTGCTAGGCAGAGTCGCGCTGTTGGATCCAGAAAAGCTGGGGCTGGGACTCACCGCGTTTGTGCTGATCAAGACTCAGCATCACAGCAGCGAATGGTATTGCCGCTTTGTCACTGAAGTGACCGGAATGCCCGAGGTTCTGGGATTCTGGCGTATGGCTGGGGAGTATGACTACCTGATGCGAGTGCAGGTTGCCGATATGAAAAGCTACGATGAATTCTATAAGCGCCTGGTGAACAGCGTACCGGGCCTGTCTGATGTCACCTCCAGCTTTGCGATGGAACAGATTAAATACACAACTGCTCTACCTATTGAATAATTCTCCCGGCGCTCATTGCCGGAAATCTTGTCAGGACATAACGCGTGCGATTATTTGCTCAATTAAGCTGGTACTTCCGCCGGGAGTGGCGTCGCTATCTCGGGGCAGTGGCCTTGCTTATCATCATCGCTATCCTTCAGCTTATTCCGCCGAAAGTGGTTGGGATCATTGTCGATGGCGTGACGACACAACGCTTCACCACCGAGCGGCTGCTGATGTGGGTGGGAACAATTGCCCTGATCGCAGTGGTGGTTTATTTGCTGCGCTATGTCTGGCGCGTGCTGCTGTTTGGCGCATCCTACCAACTGGCGGTTGAACTGCGGGAAGATTATTACCGTCAGCTGAGTCGCCAGCATCCAGAATTTTATCTGCGTCACCGTACGGGCGATCTGATGGCGCGTGCAACTAACGATGTCGATCGCGTCGTATTTGCCGCCGGAGAAGGTGTGCTGACGCTGGTGGATTCGCTGGTGATGGGGTGTGCGGTGCTGATCGTGATGTCTACGCAGATAAGCTGGCAATTGACGCTGATTGCGCTACTGCCGATGCCGGTGATGGCGATAATGATCAAACGTTACGGCGATCGACTCCATAATCGCTTTAAGCTGGCGCAGGCGGCGTTTTCCAGTCTCAATGACCGTACTCAGGAAAGCCTGACCAGTATTCGTATGATCAAGGCCTTTGGTCTGGAGGATCGGCAGTCGGCATTATTTGCCGCAGATGCCGAGGATACCGGTAAGAAAAACCTGCGCGTGGCGCGCATTGACGCCCGCTTTGATCCCACGATTTATATTGCCATTGGTATGGCTAACCTGCTGGCGATTGCCGGAGGAAGCTGGATGGTGGTGCACGGTTCGTTGACGCTCGGCCAGCTCACCAGCTTTATGATGTATCTCGGTCTGATGATTTGGCCGATGCTGGCGCTGGCATGGATGTTTAATATCGTCGAACGCGGTAGCGCTGCCTACAGCCGGATTCGCGCTATGCTGGCCGAAGCGCCGGTGGTGGATGACGGCACTGAGTCGGTACCGGAAGGACGCGGCGAGCTGGCGGTGGCGATTCGCGAATTTTGTTACCCGCAGACCACCCACCCGGCGCTGGAAAATGTGAATTTCCAGCTTAAACCTGGACAGATGCTGGGCATCTGTGGTCCGACCGGCGCGGGAAAAAGTACGGTGCTGTCGCTGATCCAGCGTCATTTTGATATCACTCAGGGCGATGTACGCTTTCATAATATCCCGTTAACGCGCTTACAGCTTGATAGCTGGCGCAGCCGACTGGCGGTCGTTAGCCAGACGCCATTCCTGTTTTCAGATACCGTCGGTAATAACATCGCGTTAGGACGCCCGCAGGCCACGCAGGAAGAGATCGAGCATGTGGCGCGCCTTGCCAGCGTTCATGAGGATATTTTACGTCTTCCGCAGGGCTACGACACCGAAGTGGGCGAACGCGGGGTGATGCTGTCTGGTGGGCAAAAACAACGTATTTCTATCGCTCGGGCACTACTGCTGAACGCTGAAATCCTGATTCTGGATGATGCGTTGTCGGCGGTGGACGGTCGTACCGAGCATCAGATCCTGCATAATCTGCGCCAGTGGGGCGAAGGCCGAACCGTCATTATCAGCGCCCACCGCTTATCGGCTCTGACGGAAGCCAGCGAGATTATCGTGATGCAGCATGGGCATATTGCCCAGCGCGGCGAGCATGACGTGCTGGTGCAGCAGGCTGGCTGGTATCGTGATATGTACCGCTATCAGCAACTGGAAGCGGCGCTGTCTGATGCACCAGAGATAAACGAGGAGGCGGCTAATGCGTAGTTTCGGGCAATTATGGCCGACTCTGAAAAGATTACTGGCATACGGTTCCCCATGGCGAAAACAGCTGGCGATTGCGGTCGTCATGCTGTGGGTGGCGGCTGCGGCGGAAGTCAGCGGCCCGCTGCTGATTAGCTATTTTATCGATAACATGGTGGCGAAGAACAATCTGCCGCTGGCGATGGTCGTCGGGCTGGTTGCGGCGTATGTCGGTCTGCAACTGCTGGCAGCAGGCCTGCATTATGCACAGTCATTGCTGTTTAACCAGGCGGCGGTTGGCGTAGTACAACAGCTACGCACCGACGTAATGGACGCTGCGCTGCGCCAGCCGCTCAGCGCCTTTGATACTCAGCCCGTAGGGCAGCTTATCTCCCGCGTGACCAATGACACCGAAGTGATTCGCGACCTGTATGTGACGGTGGTTGCAACGGTTCTGCGCAGCGCGGCATTAATCGGCGCCATGCTGGTCGCGATGTTCAGCCTCGAGTGGCGTATGGCGCTGGTGGCGATGGCTATTTTCCCGGCAGTGCTGGTGGTAATGGTGATTTATCAACGCTACAGCACCCCGATTGTGCGCCGGGTTCGCGCTTATCTGGCGGATATTAACGATGGCTTTAACGAAGTCATCAACGGCATGAGCGTTATCCAGCAGTTCCGCCAGCAGGCGCGGTTTGGCGAGAGAATGGGGGAGGCCAGCCGCTCGCACTATATGGCGCGTATGCAGACCCTGCGACTCGATGGCTTTTTGCTGCGCCCGCTGCTGAGCCTTTTTTCGGCGCTGATCCTCTGCGGTTTATTGATGCTGTTCAGCTTTACCTCTGGCAGCTCCATCGAGGTTGGTGTGCTGTATGCGTTTATCAGCTACCTCGGCCGTTTAAACGAGCCGCTTATCGAACTGACAACCCAGCAGTCAATGCTGCAGCAGGCGGTTGTCGCCGGTGAGCGAGTGTTCGAACTGATGGACGGGCCTCGTCAGCGCTATGGTGAAGATGATCGACCGCTCAAAAGCGGTGACATTGAGGTGGATAACGTTTCATTTGCCTATCGCGACGACAATCTGGTGCTGCAAAACATCAGTCTGTCCGTGCCTTCGCGTAGCTTTGTGGCCCTGGTCGGACACACCGGCAGCGGCAAAAGTACGCTGGCCAGCCTGCTGATGGGGTACTACCCGCTGACGCAGGGTGAAATCCGACTTGACGGACGTCCGTTGTCTTCGCTGAGCCACAGTGCGTTACGTCAGGGCATCGCGATGGTGCAGCAGGATCCCGTGGTGATGGCGGATACCTTCCTGGCAAACGTCACGCTGGGTCGCGATATCTCAGAAGAGCGGGTATGGCAGGCGCTGGAGACCGTGCAACTGGCAGAACTGGCCCGGGGTTTGAGCGAGGGGATTCATACCCGGCTGGGTGAGCAGGGCAATAATCTCTCTGTTGGGCAGAAACAACTGCTGGCGCTGGCGCGAGTGTTGGTTGAAACGCCGCAGGTGCTGATCCTCGATGAAGCCACGGCCAGTATTGATTCCGGTACTGAGCAGGCCATTCAGCAAGCTCTGGCGGCGGTCCGTAAACACACAACGCTTGTGGTGATTGCGCATCGGTTATCGACGATTGTCGATGCGGATACCATTCTGGTGTTACATCGCGGTCAGGCGGTTGAGCGTGGTACGCACCAGCAATTACTGGCGGCGCAAGGCCGTTACTGGCAGATGTATCAGTTGCAGCTGGCGGGCGAAGAGCTGGCAGCCAGTACGCAAGAGGATTCTGTTATCGCCTGACGGCGCAGCGCTTATCCGGCCACGCGGAGTCGTAGGTCGGGTAAGGCGTAAACGCCGCCATCCGGCAATCAACAATCTGGTGCAAAAATGTAACGCACTATGCACCGTTATAGTGCGTTTTTTCTTTTTCTCTCCAGGCAGTACCCTGCAAACCTGAATCATTCCGCGTTTTTCATTCCTGGCACATCCCTTGCAATATTCCTCTCGTGTATCTGCAGCCACTACTGAATTCTGACTGGAGGGGATCTATGAAGCTGGTTACCGTGGTAATCAAACCGTTCAAACTGGAAGACGTCCGTGAAGCACTGTCGTCTATTGGTATTCAGGGGCTGACCGTCACCGAAGTGAAGGGGTTTGGCCGACAGAAAGGTCATGCTGAGCTGTACCGTGGGGCTGAATATAGCGTCAATTTTCTGCCAAAGGTGAAGATTGATGTGGCGATTGCCGACGACCAACTGGATGGCGTGATTGATGTCATCAGTAAGGCGGCATACACCGGAAAAATTGGCGACGGCAAAATCTTCGTCGCCGAGCTGCAACGTGTGATTCGTATTCGTACCGGCGAAGCCGACGAAGCCGCACTGTAACTTCTGGCACACAGTGATAGGAAACCAAAAAATGAAGATAGCAACGATGAAAACGGGTATTGCTTCACTGGCGCTACTGCCGGGACTGGCGATGGCGGCACCGGCGGTTGCGGATAAAGCAGATAACGCTTTTATGATGATCTGTACCGCGCTGGTGCTGTTTATGACTATCCCTGGCATTGCGCTGTTCTACGGCGGTTTGATTCGCGGTAAGAACGTGCTGTCGATGCTGACTCAGGTAACAGTGACATTCGCTCTGGTTTGTATTTTATGGGTAGTTTATGGCTACTCGCTGGCCTTTGGCGAAGGGAATAATTTCTTCGGCAACTTCAACTGGGTATTGCTGAAGAACATCGCGCTGACGGCGGTCACGGGGAGTTTCTACCAGTACATTCACGTTGCTTTTCAGGGTTCGTTCGCCTGTATTACCGTTGGGCTGATTGTCGGGGCGCTGGCTGAGCGTATTCGCTTCTCTGCGGTGCTGATTTTCGTGGTGGTGTGGTTAACGCTGTCGTACATCCCGATTGCCCATATGGTGTGGGGCGGCGGCTTGCTGGCTTCCCATGGCGCGCTGGATTTTGCCGGCGGAACGGTCGTGCACATCAACGCGGCGATAGCCGGTCTGGTTGGTGCGTATCTGATTGGCAAACGCGTCGGTTTTGGCAAAGAAGCCTTTAAACCGCACAACCTGCCAATGGTCTTCACCGGCACCGCTATTCTCTACATTGGTTGGTTTGGCTTTAACGCCGGTTCAGCGGGAACGGCGAATGAGATCGCCGCACTGGCCTTCGTCAATACCGTGGTCGCCACCGCTGCTGCCATCCTCGGATGGATCTTCGGTGAATGGGCACTGCGTGGCAAACCGTCTCTGCTGGGCGCTTGTTCTGGCGCTATTGCGGGTCTGGTAGGCGTAACACCGGCATGTGGCTACATTGGTGTCGGCGGCGCGCTGATTATCGGTGTCGTTGCGGGGCTGGCTGGCCTGTGGGGCGTAACCATGCTGAAGCGTTTTCTGCGCGTGGACGATCCGTGCGACGTGTTTGGCGTTCACGGCGTGTGCGGCATTGTTGGTTGCATCCTGACCGGCGTTTTCGCTGCCAGCTCTCTGGGCGGCGTGGGCTTTGCTGAGGGCGTGACCATGGGGCATCAGCTGCTGGTGCAACTGGAAAGCGTGGCGATCACTATCGTCTGGTCCGGCGTGGTGGCCTTCATTGGCTATAAGCTGGCGGATATGACGGTGGGTCTGCGCGTACCGGAAGAACAGGAACGCGAAGGTCTGGATGTGAACAGCCACGGCGAAAACGCCTACAACGCTTGATGTTTCAATCTGCCGGATGACAACGCTTTTGCGCCACCATCCGGTAATTCTTAATTGCGATTACGCATTACCCCTTCCTGCACGGTAGAGGCGACCAGCACACCGTCCTGGGTATAAAACTCCCCGCGAACAAAGCCCCTGGCTCCGGAGGCCGAAGTGCTCTCGACGTTATACAGCAGCCACTCATTGATATTGAATGGACGGTGGAACCACATTGAGTGGTCAATGGTAGCGATCTGAATTCCTTTTTCCAGGAAGCCAATCCCGTAAGGCTGCAACGCTACAGGCAGGAAGTTCAGGTCTGAGGCATAACCCAGCAGATACTGATGGACGCGCAGATCGTCCTGCAGTTCGCCGTTAGCGCGGATCCAGACCTGGCGCGCCGGAGGTGCGACGTGACCTTTTAAGGGGTTATGAAACTCTACCGGACGCACTTCCAATGGACGATCGTTGATAAATTTTTCTTTCAACAGCGGTGGCAGCAAATGCGCCACTGAGCGGGCAATTTCCGTTTCTGATTTCAACTCATCGGGACCCGGCGCATCCGGCATGGTTTTCTGATGTTCAAATCCGTCTTCCGGTGCCTGAAAAGAGGCGGTCATATAAAAAATGGGTTTACCATTCTGGATCGCGGCAACGCGACGTGCGCTGAAGCTGTTACCATCACGCAGGACTTCTACATCATAGATGATGGGCTTCTGGCTATCGCCGGGACGTAAAAAGTAGCTGTGAAAAGAGTGCACCAGACGCTCTTCTGGTACGGTTTCTTTGGCGGCATACAGCGCCTGACCGACAACCTGCCCCCCAAAAACCTGACGTAACCCTAAGTCTTCACTTTGGCCCCGAAAGAGTCCTTCTTCAATTTTTTCCAAATTTAACAATGTCAGCAAATTTTTCAGCGCCAGACTCATACGTGCTCTCCAGGTAATATCGATCTCGCAGCGAGGTAGGCAGAGTATAACGCAATTTTGAAAGTGGTCCGATGGGTGCAATTGTCTGAATTACTGGCCTATTACAGGCAAAAATAGCTGTCTTGTGCCACACTTAGTCACGTTATGTTTTTGTTAACCACTCTTCTGGCGGGGAAAGTTCTCGCTGGTGCATAGATGATAAGGAGAATTTAATGAAACTCGTGCACATGGTAAGTGGTTTAGCGGTTGCGGTCGCTCTGGCAGCCTGCGCCGATAAAAGTGCTGATATTCAGACGCCTGCGCCAAGCCCTAATACGTCAATTTCTGACACACAGTCTAAAATTCAACAACCGAATGTTTCCGGTACGGTATGGATCCGCCAGAAAGTGGCCTTGCCACCCGATGCGGTGCTGACCGTTACGCTGTCGGATGCTTCACTGGCCGATGCGCCGTCAAAAGTGCTGTCGCAAAAAGCGGTCCGTACTGAAGGTAAACAGGCGCCATTCAGCTTCGTATTACCGTTTAACCCGGCAGATATTCAGCCTAACGCTCGTATTCTGCTGAGTGCGGCGATTACGGTGAATGATAAACTGGTCTTTATTACTGATACCGTTCAGACGGTCATTAATCAGGGTGGTAAAAAAGCCGACCTGACGCTGGTGCCTGTACAGCAAACAGCAGTACCGGTTCAGGCGAGCGGTGGGGCGACAACCACGGTACCGTCAACGTCACCAACCCAGGTGAATCCGTCGTCTGCGGTTCCAGCTCCCACGCAGTACTAAGGCAGTTGTAACCCTCTCCGCCAGGAGAGGGTTAGTACACCCAGCGATAGCGCTGTAAATCGATCTGTCCGCTTCCTGAAACCACTATTCCTTCTGCCAGCAGCGCCTGACGCTGTCGTTGCAGATCGGGACCCGTCAGCGAAATAGCTCCGTGGCGATTAACCACCCGATGCCAGGGGAGAGTGCTGCCTTCAGGTAGACGCTTGAGCACGCCGCCTACCTGGCGCGCAGCACGCGGCGAACCGGCAAGCCTGGCAACATCGCCATAGGTAGTGACGAAACCTTCGGGGATTGACGCGACGATTTGCCAGACGCGTTGGGGGAAAGTGTCTTGTATATCCATCATTTATTCCTGCGCTAATCCTCCAGCATAATGCCGAAAAGCGAAGGAGTGAAGCCGCATTGCGCAAGAAAACAGCATCCGATGCTGGATGGGTTGCAATTACAGGGTGCAGCAGTGATAATGCGCCTGCGCGTTGGTTAACGACGCTCTCAATGGGGGCTCTGTTGGTTCTCCCGCAACACTACTCTGTTTACCAGGTCAGGTCCGGAAGGAAGCAGCCAAGGCAGATGACGTGTGTGCCGGGATGTAGCTGGCAGGGCCCCCACCCATTTCTGCCGTTCGACATTTCCCTTCTGTTTATCTTCTTTTCTTTGTCATCGTATTGTCATTTTATTGTCATCAAATACTGCCAATGTGTTTCGGGGATGTTATTTGATGCTTTTGCCGCCGCCATCGCGCTGTAACGACATGGTCTTACTTTCGGTGTGTTTTGGCTGACCACAAGGATTTTCTACGATGTCGACCGCTGTATTGAATGTCAAAATTGATGAGGCGCTAAAAGAAAAGCTTCGCCATTACGCTGAAGTACATAATGAAAATTTAAGTATTGCGACGGAAAAACTACTGCTGATCGCGTTTTCCGCCGTTGAAGAGGCGGGAGTCTCCGCTGAGGATATCGATAGCCAGCACACGGAAGAATCCGTAGTTGAAGCACTGACTCCTAAAGAAATCAAAGCATTGCGAAGATTACTGAAGAAGAAAAAATGAAACAACAATCGCTCTCAACCGCCTGTAATTACGGCGAAGCCTGTGAAATGCTGCGCTCCGGTTATGTGAAACATGTTCGTCTGAGCTGGAACGTCGGCAGCGATGAGTTCTTCCGTATAGCCTCCGACTGGTGTGATGCCGGGGCAAAGATTAAGAAGGATGGTGAGAATTTCGTGATTTCCCTGAAGGGGTTCCCGGTTCCTCCTCAACGGTAATATTGCCGGGGCATCCTCGCCCATCACGGCATTCAAAGACGAGTCCTTTGACTCGTCGTTTAGATTATTTTACGCATTTTCCCGCTGCTGGCCTGCAAACGCAGGTTATCCCAAATGGGTTGCAATACCTGGAAGGCGGCACGCGTTGTATCATCCGGTAACGTGAAAGGCATACGCAAAAAGCGGTCGAATGCGCCATCAAGGCCAAACCGCGTACCGGTTCCCAACTGAATGCCAGCGCTTTCGGCGCGCGTAGCGAACAGCGTTGCCAGCGTATCGGGCAGTTCAACCCAGAAAGAGAGCCCTCCCTGCGGCTGGGTAAATTGCCATTCCGGGAAATGTGAGTTCATCAGGTCCGAGCACAGATCTCGCTGGGATGTGAGCAGGCGTCTTCTGTCAGGAAGAAAGTCGGCGGCGTTATCCAGTAGCCAACTGGTGGCGAGTTGTTCAAGCACCGGTGAGCCCAGGTCGAAAGTGTCGCGGGTTTGTACCAGCGCGGCAATGGTTCGCGCCGATGCCCGGATCCAGCCCAGACGTAATCCTCCCCAAAAGCTTTTCCCTGCCGAACCGAGCAGGATGATCGGCGCATCGCGGTTGAATGCGGCAAGCGGTGGCGGCGGCGGGGCGTCATACCACAGGTTCACCATGGTCTCATCGACCACTAACGTAGTGTGGGTTCTTTCAGCAATATCCGCCACGACCTGGCGAGTTGCGGCATCCATACAGCGTCCGGTCGGGTTGTGAAAGTCCGGCATCAGATAAGCCATTCTCGGCGCAGTTTGCGCAAGGGTGGCGACCAGGCCCGCCGTATCCCAACCGTGCTCGGGCAGCGAGACGCCGATGGGGCGACATGATGCCCCTTGTATTGCCGCAATCGCCAGCGGATAAGTGGGGTGATCGACCACTACGCGATCGCCGGGGCCGGTGAGTAACCGCAGGATCAACGCCAGGCCACTGACCGCGCCGTTCACGACCATTATTTCATCTGGCTGTGTCGGGAGTCCGCGTTCGCAATAATGCCGGGCGATGGATTCACGCAAAACCGACAGCCCCTGCGGCAGATACCCGGAGCTCTGCAGGTGCTGCGGCATTGCGAACAGCGCCTGCTGGTAAGCCTGATGAATTTCGGGACCGGCGTTCAGCGCCGCCGTGGACAAATCAAGCGCGGTGCCGGTGCTGGTCCGGGTCGGCACATGGCGAATATGTTCCGGCAGGATCACCCGTGAGCCGCTACCATGACGACTTTCCAGATATCCTTCTTCACGTAGTTGCGCCATAGCGCTGGCGACGGTGGTTCGGCTCACTTGCAGAACGGCGGCGAGCTCGCGTTCACCGGGCAAGCGGCTATCCAGCGCCAGTCGGCCATCGAGGATCAGCAAACGTAACGCTTCTGCCAGCTGCCGCCAGATGGGCGTTCGCGAGGGGCTTTCCTGCCAGTGTCCGAGCAGGCGCTGCAAAGACTGGCTTCCGTAACGGCGAGATGACATAGCAGTCCACTTTTTGAAAACTGGACATTAATCATAGTGCCAATTGCGGTGAAGATGAAAGTTATCTGAGAGTGAGAGGGGAAAAGCATGCTGCGTCGTTTACTTCAGCTGTTTATCGGGCTGACGCTGTACGGTGTGTCGACGGCGATGTTTGTCCGTGCCGATTTAGGGGCCGATCCGTGGAACGTGTTTCACCTGGGGGTGGCAAATTTACTGTCGATGAATATCGGCGTGGTGATTATTGCCGTGGGCGTGTTGGTACTGCTGGCGTGGATACCACTGCGCCAGCGCCCAGGGTTTGGCACGTTGAGCAACGTGATTATGATTGGGCTGGCGGCAGATGCCGCGCTGCTGGTGATTCCGGGATTTGAATCCCTGCTGGCGCGCAGCGGGCTGTTGGTGTCAGCGGTGATCCTGAATGCGTTAGCAACCAGTCTGTACATTGGTGCCGGTTTTGGCGCCGGTCCGCGTGACGGCCTGATGACCGGTATTCACGCGCGTACCGGCTGGCCAGTACGACGAATTCGAACCGCAATCGAAGTGTCGGTGCTGCTTATCGGTTGGTTGCTGGGAGGAACCGTTGGGTTAGGGACCGTGCTGTATGCACTGGCTATCGGGCCGCTCATTCAGATTTGCCTGCCATGGTTTCGCCATCAGCCGCAGGCGCGTATTCGCATCAGGAATGCGCCTGGGGCACGATCGCCTGCTGGCGACTAAACTTAACCTCGACTGACGCGGCCGGAATCGGCTTGCCGCGCAGTACACTTCGGAGGTTTTTCTCATGAAGTATGTTGATGGCTTTGTGGTTGCCGTACCCGCTGAAAACAAGGAGGCGTACATTGCGATGGCGGCAAAAGCAGCTCCGCTTTTCAAGGAGTTCGGTGCATTGCGCGTGGTGGAGTGCTGGGCAGATGATGTCCCCGACGGCAAACTGACCGATTTTCGCATGGCGGTGAAAGCGCAGGATCATGAAGAAGTCGTATTCAGTTGGATTGAATACCCTTCCAAAGAGGTCCGCGATGCGGCAAATCAGAAGATGATGTCCGATCCCCGTATGAAGGAATTCGGTGAATCTATGCCATTTGATGGCAAGCGAATGATCTACGGTGGATTTGCGCCCATTATGGAAGAGTGATGTGACTGGCTGTGCGGCGTGCCGCCAGCCATCTCAACATCAACAGCCATGTTAAAGCCGTTTTTCTGCCCACAGAATAAATTCTGCTTTCGGCAGCGCTTTGCTGTAAAGCCACCCCTGACCGTACTGCACGCCGTGCTGGCGTAGCCAGGCTTCCTGATTCTCGGTTTCGATACCTTCCGCTACCATCTCCAGCTTCAGCGTTTTGGCTATCTCGATAATATGCGGCGTGACGTTGTTGTACTCCAGCGCATCGACGAACGATTTGTCTATCTTCAGGATGTCAACATCCAGATCCTGCAAATAGCTCAGGCTGGAATAGCCGGTACCAAAGTCATCAATATAAATTGAGTGACCCGCCTGACGGTATTTGGCAATAAACGGCGCGCTGTTTTTCGGGTCGGCAAATTCGCGTTCGGTGAGTTCCAGCGCGATTTGCGCAGGTTTTAGCTGCCAGTGGTTCACCTTCTGGCTTAACAGGGCAGGAAGCGTTTCGGAAGACAGATCGGCTGACTCAAGGTTGATGGAGATATGCTGCTCCGGATGCTGGCGCAGCCATTTTCCTAAATCATCAAATACGCTTTCAATAATCAAACGGGTGAGCTGTTCTGAGAGTCCGGTCTCCTGCGCCATGGCGACGAAGATTTCCGGCGACAGATAGCTCCCATCGGCCTGCTGCCAGCGAGCCAGCGCTTCTGCCCCGACCACTTTCCCCGTTTTGAGCGAGATAATCGGTTGGTAGTGGACTTTAATGTCCCGATGCTGGATAGCGTCCTGCAACTGGTGATGGGGCGACTGTAAGCGGCGCAAAATGCGCAGAACAAAGGCGGCGGTGAGCAGGCCGATAAGAATACCTGCCGGGAGCCAGATCAGCGCCTGTCGGTGCCAAGTTTTTTGCAATGGCAGGGTGGAGGCCCAGGTTACGATAGTGATGCCCAGCTCCGGGAAAGGGCGTGCGTTAAAAATGCTGCCATCTTTCTGAAAATGGGTAATCGAGCGTTCTTGCTGTACATGCTGCAAAACGTCCGAAGGCAGATCGGCGCTACTGGCAACCACGACGTTGCGCACAGTGCCAATGATAGTGACTTCAATTGGCCATGAGCCAAACGGGATGACGTCTATGAAAGAGCTCGGATCGACCATCACAACGTAATGTTCGCTCCCTAATGCCGCCATAAAGCGCTTAATCCCCAAATCGTTCTGCGTAGTAAGCCATGCGCGATATCCATCAGGCGTGACTTTCATTGCGGGGGGAAATGCGTCAGCCTGGCTTCTTTTTTCCAGAGATGAGCATTGCGGAACGTTATCTTTGAGGTACAGCACTTCCTGAATATAGCGATAGCTATATGACAAACGACGCATTTCCAGCAGATGCTCTTCACTACAAGGCACCCCCTGAAAGGCTTCAATATGGCGTAATGCTTTTTTTGCCTGCTCGCCTACGCGTTCCGTACGTAATGCGACTCGCGTTGAGAACATATCGAGTTCATCGATAAATTTCGTTTCGACCTGACGATGTGCCAGCCACAAGCTTAAACCTACGGGCGCGAGGATGGAAAGAAACAGTACCCCTGTCACCAGGCTTATCAGATGTCGTGTTGTCACAGTGATATCCTTATTAACACAGCGTAGGGAAAGTATATCCGAAAGCCGAAAAAGCTATTCGATTGGCATCATATATTTACGGCCACTTATCATCCCGTTTAACTCTCTGTAGCGTAAATCAGGTTGTGGTTTGTACAAGAGTGGTGTATTTTGTTGGTTATGTTATAACGTAACAAATTGAGGTTGCCATGAAACCGGATATTCATCCTTTTTACCGTACTGTGGTGTTTCACGATACCAGTGCCAATGAGTTCTTTAAGGTCGGTTCGACCATCAAGACTGAGCGTGAGATTGAGTTTGAGGGGAAAATGTACCCATACGTGACCCTGGATATCTCTTCCAAATCGCATCCGTACTATACCGGGAAACAAAAAACCTTTGATAACGAAGGCAGCGCAGCTCGTTTCCAGAAACGTTTTGGCCATTTTATTGGCGCTAAGCGAGGTTAAGATGCAGGTACTCAATTCACTTCGCAGTGCGAAACAGCGCCATCCTGACTGCCAGATAGTAAAACGCAAAGGGCGTTTGTACGTTATCTGCAAAACGAACCCACGCTTTAAAGCGGTACAGGGGCGTAAAAAAAGACGTTAGTTTCTTTGCCAGCATTTCAGGGACTAAAGTGCGTTTCCTCCACAGGGACGCACTTTTTTTATCTGTACTAAGGCCGCCTTTACTGGCTGGTCTGGGGGCGGGTTAGGGTAAAGACATCGTAAAACGAGAGTTCGCCCTTACGCGATATCATTTTTTGCAGCTGTGCTTTATGTTCACTATCGACGGAGGGGGAGTGCAGGATGGTGTCGATGAGTGAAGGGGGGACAAAGCGCGTGTTGTACCATTCGCCGTTGTAGCAAACTCTGAAATCCAGTACGTCGATATCTTCAAAGCGGTATCGCGGCGCAACGTCGAAAAAGAAAAACGCGTTGAGTATGACGAACAGAACCACCAGCAGCCATACTGAATCGACTAACGTTTCTGACTGTAGCATCACCGCCAGCGTGGCAAACCACGCAACATACATGCCGATGAACAGCCCTGGGTGTTTGCGAATAAAGCTGACGCTAAAGCGCGGTTTGTTGTCGCGCTTTTCGCGAATATTTAAGTCGTCGATTGTTTCAGTAAGCAGGCGCTGTATTTCTGTCATCTCTTGCCTTCGTGGTGTCTGCAAAATTCAAGTGTGATCGCCCTATTTTAAAAGGGGATACCTTTTGAAGAAAGTAACAGATTAACCACAATTTAGCATAACAGTTACATTTAAGATCACAGCGTTTTGATGATCCTCGCGGGATTGCCCCCAACCACGCTGTTGGCCGGAACGCTTTTAGTGACTACCGCGCCTGAGGCCACAACCACGTTATCTCCCAACGTTACGCCGGGGTTTATCACCGCGCGCCCACCTATCCAGACGTTGTTGCCAATCGTCACGGGTTTACCCAGCTCCATGCCGCTGTTTCGCTCGGTGGCATCCAGCGGATGGGTCGCGGTATAGATATGGACGCCCGGCGCTAACATGCAGTTGTCGCCAATATGGATCGGACAGACGTCGAGCATAACGCAGTCGAAGTTGGCGTAAAATTCTTTACCGAGATAGATGTTGTAGCCGTAATCGCAACGAAAAGAGGGTTCAATATAAGCGCCCTCGCTCTGACCCAACAGCTCATGCAGGATAGCTTGTCGCTCGCTTTTTTCATCGGGAGCGGTGTGATTGTAGCGATGGGTCAACTGACGAGCGCGTAGCCGGTCGTTGCGCAATGTTTCATCTGCCGGGCGATAAAGTTCACCGGCGATCATTTTTTGCTTTTCATTACTCATTACGAATTCCCTGTGTCCTGGAGATCATTTCAACACAGTAAAACGCAATGCCAGCAAGGGGAACGTTCCCGTTGTTTCGCTGTGATCGTAGTCACGTGATTTGAATTAAATAACTATTGTAAATACGAAAATGGTCAGCCAGACAAATGTACTGCTATACCTGACTTAACCCGTGAGCAATTAGCGAATGAATTTCCAAACAGAAGTTGGAATCTTGTCGTAGAGCTTATTCATAGTCAATTCAGCAAGGCGGTGATCTGCTGCTGAGTAAAATACAGCCAGTTCGTTGTCGGACAATTCATATTTATTTTTTTCAATAACGCGCTCAAGTGTGTCAATTGTCTGACAACGTCGCAGGCGCATCAAATAATCAGTTTTAGTTAATGGTTTATCGGACATAACTCTTACCTATGATTGTAATAATTTTTAACAAGACAAACTAACAGGATTAGCCCTGGTGGCATTGACAAAACAGCGAAACAGACGATTACCTGACTTCCGCCATTTCTGCAGATCCTGCGTATTAATACCATAACTGCTGAACAACATAAAAGTGTCATCCAGGTATTCATCTATCTGCGCAATCAGCTTATTGTCTTCATTGTACTTAATTTTATAATTAAGTGCGAAGGTTGCAATATGCTCTATCAGTTCATTGAGCTGCAAGCTGGTGGCAGAGGTAGGGTCATTAACCCAGCCATGGTTACTTTGTTCAAGGTTTGCAAGACAGTCATGATACAGGGTTTCGCAGAGAAATTTAAGCTGCGCGATATCATGTCTTTTGGGTGAGTATTCATCCATAACGCATCCCCTTCTTAGTGGCTTAAACTAACCGAACACCTTTCGGGATGGATACAACAAACTACCTGGAACTTGCCCGCGACTCCTGATGATTTAACTATAATCTACTCTAAAAAAGATTTCATCGTCATATCACGAAAAATTACAATTATGCAAAATTATGATGTCAGGTCATTTTTACATTTTAACAGATACGTACGGCTATTCGGAATGGGACAACTTCTTTATTCTTCGGGCAATCATCGGGTTATCTTGATTAGGTTTAGCAACGCAAGGTAACAGTCGACAATGCCAGTCAAAAGCTAGGAATAATCTTAATATTTATTAAAGTAAATAAGAACTCTCAATGTTTTTTAAGAATAGCCTTTAAGCCTACAGGGATTATATCGCTTATTTACCCCAGAGAAAATAAACGATATCGCAATAAGTGGTTTTTATGATTTTTCCAGAAAAAAGGCCGCTTGCGCGGCCTTATCTTTAGAGAGCTATCAATGATGGTCTACTGAGTGGCTATGCTCAACATCTTCGCTTTTGCGGCTAAAGCGGCGGCGTACCACCACAAAGAACACCGGAACAAAGAAGATAGCCAACACGGTTGCCGTCACCATCCCGCCCATTACGCCTGTACCTACTGCGTTCTGCGCGCCGGAGCCTGCACCGGAGCTGATTACCAGCGGCATTACGCCCAGAATAAAGGCCAGCGATGTCATCAGGATTGGACGTAAACGCATACGTACCGCGTCCAGCGTCGCCTCTATCAGACCTTTGCCTTCTTTATCCATCAAGTCTTTGGCGAATTCGACGATAAGTATCGCGTTCTTCGCCGACAACCCAATGGTTGTGAGCAGGCCTACCTGGAAGTAAACGTCGTTGGTCAGGCCGCGGAACGTCGCCGCCAGCAATGCGCCAATAACACCCAACGGTACTACCAGCATTACGGAGAACGGAATTGACCAGCTCTCGTACAATGCCGCCAGACACAGGAATACGACAATCAGTGAAATGGCATACAGGGCAGGGGCCTGGTTGCCGGACAGTCGTTCCTGGTAGGACATACCGGTCCAGTCATAGCCGATACCGGATGGCAGTTTACTGGCCAGTTGCTCCATCATTGCCATCGCTTCACCGGTACTTTTACCCGGTGCGGCCTGGCCTAAGATTTCCATGGAAGGCAGACCGTTATAGCGTTCCAGACGCGGTGAACCATATTCCCAACGTGAGGTAGAGAAGGCGGAGAACGGCACCATCTGCCCGTCGCTGCCGCGAACATACCAGTTGCCAATATCTTCCGGCAACATACGGTATTTCGCTTCAGACATGACGTAAACTTTCTTCACACGACCACGGTCGATGAAGTCATTCACGTAGCTTCCGCCCCATGCTGCACCCAGCGTTGTATTAATGTCACTAATGGAAACACCCAGAGCCTGCGCTTTTTCCTGATCGATATCGATCTTGAACTGCGGCGTATCTTCCAGACCGTTAGGACGTACGCCGACTAACAGATCGGGATGCTTCGCAACTTCACCAAACAGCTGGTTACGCGCCTGGGTTAGTTTCTCATGACCTAAACCTGCCTGGTCAATCAGCTGGAAGTCGAAACCGGTGGCGGTCCCTAACTCCACAATGGCTGGCAGGTTAAAGGCAAAGACCATTGCGTCTTTAATCTGCGAGAATGCGCCCATCGCACGTTGAGTAATCGCCTCAACCTTGTTCTCTTCGCCAGGACGTTCACTCCAGTCTTTCAGAGAAACGAACGCGATACCGGTGTTCTGACCACGACCAGCAAAGCCAAAGCCGTTAACGGCAAACACCGATTCAACGTTCGCTTTTTCTTTGGTCAGATAGTAATCCGTCATTTCGTCCAGCACCTTCTGGGTACGCTCTTGCGTTGCACCCGCTGGCAGCTGAGCCATTGACAGGAATACCCCCTGGTCTTCATCCGGCAGGAACGAGCTTGGCAGACGAACGAACAGATAGGCCATGCCCACGACGATTATCAGATACAGCGCCAGATAACGACCGGTGCTGCGCAGAATTCCGCCCACGCTGTCGGTGTAATGGTGCGTGCTCTTATCGAACATGCGGTTAAACCAGCCGAAGAAGCCTTTTTTGCCTTCTCCGTGATCGCCTTTAGCAATCGGTTTAAGCATGGTCGCACACAGGGCAGGGGTCAGAATCAATGCCACCAGGACTGACAGCGCCATCGCCGAAACAATGGTGATGGAGAACTGACGGTAAATTGCGCCGGTAGAACCCCCGAAGAAAGCCATCGGGATAAATACCGCTGACAGCACCATCGCGATACCCACCAGTGCGCCCTGAATCTGGCCCATCGATTTACGCGTTGCTTCCTTCGGCGGTAGCCCTTCCTCAGCCATTACACGTTCAACGTTCTCGACCACAACGATGGCGTCATCCACCAACAGGCCGATGGCGAGTACCATCCCGAACATCGTCAGCGTGTTTATCGAGAAGCCGAAAATCGCAAGGACGGCAAATGTACCCAATAGCACCACCGGCACGGCGATAGTCGGAATCAGCGTCGCGCGGAAGTTCTGCAGGAACAGATACATTACCAGGAACACGAGAATGATTGCTTCCGCCAGCGTTTTCACTACTTCGTGAATAGAAATTTTCACGAACGGCGTGGTGTCATACGGATAAACGATCTTCAGACCTGACGGGAAGAACGGTTCCATCTTCTTCAGTTCTTCGCGGATAGCGTTAGCGGTGTCCAGGGCGTTAGCGCCTGTCGCCAGCTTGATACCCAGACCGGATGCAGGTTTACCGTTGAACTTCGCAATGATGTCGTAGTTCTCGCCACCCAGTTCGACTTTCGCTACGTCACGCAGACGCACCTGAGAACCGTCCTGATTCACTTTCAGCAAAATTTTGCTGAACTCATCGGCAGAGGTCAGACGGGTTTGCGCGATGATCGACGCGTTAAGCTGCTGGCCTTTCACCGGCGGCGTACCGCCTAACTGACCGGCTGCAACCTGGGCGTTCTGCGCTTTGATGGCGCTGATCACATCAACCGGCGTCAGTTGGAAGTTATTCAGTTTGTTCGGATCCATCCAGATACGCATCGCGTACTGGGAACCGAACAACTGAACGTCACCCACACCTGAAGTACGGCTGATGGCGTCCTTCATGTTGGCGCCCACGTAGTCGGAAATATCCTCCTGCGTCATGGTGCCGTTGGTGTTGATAACACCGACAACCATCAGGAAGCTGCTGGATGATTTCTCAACGCTCACGCCCTGTTGTTGTACTTCCTGCGGCAAAAGCGGCATTGCCAGCTGCAGTTTGTTCTGCACCTGTACCTGTGCGATATCCGCGTCAGTACCAGACTGGAAGGTTAGGGTGATCTGCACGGTACCCGTGGAGTCACTGTTTGAGGACATGTACATCAGGTTATCGATACCGTTCATATTCTGTTCGATAACCTGCGTAACAGTATCCTGTACTGTTTTGGCATCAGCGCCAGGATAGGTCGCGGAGATCGTCACTGCAGGCGGTGCAATAGTTGGATATTGCGCTACCGGCAATTTGAGGATCGCGAGCCCCCCTGCCAACATGATGATAATGGCGATCACCCACGCAAATATTGGGCGATCGATAAAGAAATTAGGCATGTCTTAACGGCTCCTGTTTAAGTTAAGACTTGGACTGTTCAGGCTGGCTACCGCTTGCTGCTTGCTGGTTGTTATCAGCGGTGATTTCCTGCGCTTTTACCTGCGCGCCAGGACGTACTTTTTGCAGCCCAGTGACAATCACGCGGTCGCCCGGTTTAAGTCCATCAGTGACTAACCATTTGTCGCCAATCGCTTGTGAGGCGACAATTTGACGAGTTTCAACTTTGTCGTCTGCACCGACAACCAATGCACTGGCATCGCCACGCGGTGTGCGGGTAACGCCTTGCTGTGGAACCAGTAATGCAGTTGGGTTAGTCCCTTCTTCCAGACGTGCGCGAACGAACATACCTGGCAGTAAGGTGTGATCCGGGTTAGGGAAGATTGCGCGTAACGTAATCGATCCGGTGGTTTGATCAACCGTCACATCAGAAAATTCCAGCGTACCGGACTGCGGGAATTTAATACCGTCATTGGTCACCAGTTCGACTTTCGCTTTACCGTTTTCTTGCTTCAGCGTGCCGTTGGCCAACTCTTGTTTCAGGCGCAGGAAGTCGTTACTTGACTGCGTCACGTCCACATAGATTGGGTCAAGCTGCTGAACGGTCGCCAGTGCGGTCGCCTGACCATTTTGCACCAGAGCGCCTTCAGTAACGGATGACTTACCAATGCGGCCGCTGATCGGCGACGTCACTTTGGTATAGGCCAGATTGATGCGTGCAGTTTCTACCGCGGCTTTCGCGGCGACAACGGCGGCGTTCGCCTGCTGTGCGTCTGCCAGCGCGCTATCGTAATCCTGTTGACTAATGTACTTAGTCCCCAACAGTTTCTGATAACGTTTGACCGTCAGTTGAGCGATATTTGCTGCGGCTTGTGCTTTGGCCAGATCGCCTTTTGCGCTTTCATAAGCGGCCTGGTAAGTAGCAGGATCAATCTGATAGAGAGATACACCCGCTTCGATGTCACCACCTTCCGTGAAATTACGCTTCAGGATAATACCGCTAACCTGAGGACGAACTTCAGCAATGCGATACGCACTGGTGCGACCCGGGAGTTCGGTTGTTATCTGTAGAGGTTCAGTTTTGAGCGTAACAACTCCAACCTCTGGCATCTGCTGGCCCCCTTGTTGGGCCTGTTTGTCGTCACATCCTGTTAGCGCTAAGCTGCCTGAGAGCATCAGAACGACTGCCAGAGGCGTTAACCCTCTGTTTTTGTTCATATGTAAACCTCGAGTGTCCGATTTCAAATTGATCAATGGCTAAAAGCCCATAAACCCATTGCTGCGTTTATATTATCGTCGTGCTATGGTACATACATTCACAAATGTATGTAAATCTAACGCCTGTAAATTCACTGACCTATGGCACGAAAAACCAAACAACAAGCACAGGAAACACGACAGCACATTCTCGATGTCGCTCTGCGTTTGTTTTCGCAACAAGGGGTATCATCCACCTCGCTTGCGGAGATCGCAAAAGCCGCTGGTGTCACGCGCGGCGCAATCTATTGGCATTTCAAAAACAAATCGGATTTATTCAGTGAAATCTGGGAGCTAGCAAAACCTAACATTGATGAGTTAGAGATTGAGTATCAGGCAAAATTCCCCGACGATCCACTATCAGTATTAAGAGAAATTTTAATTTACGTTCTTGAAGCTACCGTGACAGAAGAACGCCGACGTTTGTTGTTGGAAATTATATTCCACAAATGCGAATTTGTCGGGGAAATGGCCTCTGTTCAGTTAGCTCAACGTAGTCTGTGTATTGAAAATTACGACCGTATCGAACAAACATTGCGGCACTGCATGAATGCCAACATGCTACCAGAAAATTTGAACACGCGTCGCGTGGCGGTGCTGCTGCGTAGCTACGTTACCGGAATTATAGAGAACTGGTTATTTGCCCCAGAATCTTTTGATCTGAAAAAAGAGGCCCGGGAATACATCGCTGTACTGCTGGAGATGTGTCTTCTCTGCCCAAGCCTGCGGGTTAACGTGGCGAAAACCTGCTAACGCTTTGGGTCTGAACCAGGAATTCTCCTGGTCGTTTTGCCTGCTGCTATTCTGCCGGTCACAGCCGTGATATTCTTGCCGCTTGACTATTTTCGGTCACTTTTCCGGTTCAGAAACGTTCATTCTCATGACTATGTTGCAGCTCTATAAACGTTCACAGCATCTTATTGCTATTACCATTCTTTTCTTCATTCTATTGCTATCCTGCCAGTCATCTGCATTTGCGCGGGCGCAACAGAGTGGTGAACTGCCGACGAAAGCGGATATTCAGAGCCAGTTAGACACGCTGAATAAACAAAAAGATCTCTCCGCGCAGGATAAGCTGGTCCAACAAGATCTCATCGATACCATTGCCGCGCTGGATAAAATCGATCGCGTGAAGGATGAAACCGTACAGCTTCGGCAGAAAGTTGCCCAGGCGCCGGAAAAAATGCGTCAGGCGACGGATGCGCTAAATTCGCTTAGCGATGTTGATAATGACGATGAAACGCGAAAAACGCTGAGTACGCTCTCCTTACGACAGCTTGAGTCGCGCGTGGCGCAGGTTCTGGATGACCTGCAAAGTTCGCAAAACGATCTTGCCGCTTACAACAGCCAACTGGTGTCGCTGCAGACGCAGCCAGAGCGCGTACAAAATGCGATGTACACCGCGTCGCAACAGATGCAGCAAATTCGCAATCGACTTGATGGCACCAGTGTGGGAGAGGCGGCTTTACGCCCCAGCCAGCAGGTGCTGCTGCAGGCGCAGCAGGCGCTGCTGAATGCGCAGATCGACCAGCAGCGTAAGAGCCTCGAAGGTAATACGGTTTTGCAGGACACCCTGCAAAAACAACGCGATTACGTGACGGCGAACAGTAACCGCCTTGAACATCAGCTTCAGCTCTTGCAAGAAGCGGTGAACAGCAAACGACTGACGTTAACCGAAAAGACGGCGCAGGAAGCGGTAACGCCGGACGAAGCCGAGCGTATCCAGTCCAATCCGTTAGTGAAGCAGGAGCTTGATGTTAACCATCAGCTCAGCCAGCGCCTGATTGCCGCGACTGAAAACGGCAACAGCCTGATGCAGCAAAATATCAAAGTTAAAAACTGGCTTGACCGCGCCCTGCAATCCGAACGCAACATTAAAGAGCAGATCGCCGTTCTGAAAGGCAGTCTGCTGCTGTCGCGCATTTTATATCAGCAACAACAAACGCTGCCGTCGGCAGATGAGCTTGCCGATATGACCAACCGGATCGCCGATTTGCGTCTGGAGCAGTTCGAGGTCAACCAGCAGCGTGATGCGTTGTTCCAGAACGATGCGTTTGTCGCCAAACTGGAAGAAGGGCACAGCAACGAAGTTAATCCTGAAGTCCACGATGCCCTGATGCAGGTCGTGGATATGCGTCGTGAACTGTTGGATCAGCTAAATAAGCAGTTGGGCAACCAGTTGATGATGGCGATTAATCTGCAAATCAACCAGCAACAGTTAATGAGCGTGTCGAAAAACCTGAAAGGGATCCTCACGCAGCAAATTTTCTGGGTTAACAGTAACCGTCCGATGGACTGGGACTGGATCAAAGCCTTCCCACAAACGCTAAAAGACCAGTTTAAGTCGATGAAAATCACGGTGAACTGGGAAAAAGCCTGGCCAGCCGTATTTATTGCGTTCCTGGCAGGGCTGCCGCTGCTGCTTATCGCCGGGTTAATCCGCTGGCGTTTGAGGTGGCTGAAGGATTATCAGGCAAAATTAGCCGCCGCGGTGGGGAACCTGCGTAACGACAGCCAGCTTAATACACCCAAAGCAATTCTGATCGATCTCATCAGAGCCTTGCCGGCATGTCTGATTATCCTCGCGGTGGGCCTGATTTTGCTGACCATGCAGCTGAATATCAGTGACCTGCTGTGGGCGTTTAGCAAGAAGATGACCATCTTCTGGCTGGTGTTTGGTCTGTGCTGGAAGGTGCTGGAAAAAGATGGCGTGGCGATTCGTCATTTTGGCATGCCAGCGCAGCAGACCAGCCACTGGCGCCGCCAGATTGTTCGTATCAGCCTTGCGTTGTTGCCGCTCAACTTCTGGTCGGTCATTGCTGAGCTGTCGCCGCTTAATTTGATGGACGATGTGCTTGGCCAGGTGGTCATTTTCCTCAACCTGCTGCTGATCGCCTTTCTGGTATGGCCAATGTGCCGCGAAAGCTGGCGTGACAAAGAGTCGCATGGTCTACGTCTGGTCACCATTACCGTGCTGTCTATTATTCCGATTGCACTAATGGTGCTGACGGCGACAGGGTATTTCTACACCACGCTGCGCCTGGCCGGTCGTTGGATTGAAACGGTCTATCTGGTTATCCTCTGGAACCTGCTGTACCAGACGGTGCTGCGTGGATTGAGCGTAGCGGCACGCCGTATTGCCTGGCGTCGTGCGCTGGCGCGTCGTCAGAACCTGGTTAAAGAAGGGGCTGAAGGCGCAGAACCACAGGAAGAACCGACCATTGCGCTGGAGCAGGTTAACCAGCAAACGCTGCGTATCACTATGCTGGTGATGGTTGCCCTGTTTGGGGTTCTGTTCTGGGCTATTTGGTCTGATTTGATAACCGTATTCAGCTACCTCGACAGCATAACGCTCTGGCATTACAACGGCACCGAAGCAGGGGCTGCGGTGGTGAAAGACGTCACCATGGGCAGTCTGCTGTTTGCGATTATTGCCTCAATGGTCGCGTGGGCGCTGATCCGTAACTTACCCGGCCTGCTGGAAGTGCTGGTGCTTTCGCGACTGAAGATGCGTCAGGGCGCTTCCTATGCGATCACCACGATCCTTAACTACGCCATCATCGCCATCGGCGCGATGACGGTCTTCGGATCGCTCGGCGTCTCGTGGGATAAGCTACAGTGGCTGGCAGCTGCTCTGTCGGTTGGTCTTGGTTTTGGTCTGCAGGAAATTTTCGGTAACTTTGTTTCCGGTCTGATTATTCTGTTTGAACGTCCGGTCCGCATCGGCGATACCGTGACTATCGGTACGTTTTCAGGAACGGTCAGCAAGATTCGTATCCGTGCCACCACCATTACCGACTTCGATCGCAAAGAGGTGATCATCCCGAACAAAGCATTCGTGACGGAGCGTTTGATCAACTGGTCGCTCTCTGATACCACCACGCGTCTGGTGATCCGCATTGGTGTGGCCTACGGTTCGGATCTGGACAAAGTGAAGAAAGTGCTGCTGCAGGCGGCGATGGAACACCCGAAAGTCATGCACGATCCGGAGCCTGCGGTGTTCTTTACCGCCTTTGGCGCTAGCACGCTGGATCATGAACTGCGTTTATACGTACGTGAACTGCGCGATCGTAGTCATACGGTTGATGAACTTAACCGTGCGGTGGATCGTTTGTGCCGTGAAAACGACATTGATATTGCCTTTAACCAGCTCGAAGTGCACCTGCATAATGCGAAAGGCGACACCGTGACCGAGGTTAAGCGTGACATCATCAAGGGTGACGATCCGACGCCTTCGGTAGGTTAATAGAAAAAATCATCAGGCCCGCGAGCTTTGATTAATTCGTAGGCCTGATAAGTGCAACGCCATCAGGCATTTCAGCTATAGCGCTTTTTTAGAAGAAGAGAGCTGTTTCCTTTCGTAATCCCGTTTAATAATCTCTAGCGCCTTCAGCACTGTTTCAGGCGCAACCTGATTTTCTTCAAGTAAAACAATCAGGTCGACGGCCAGTTTGACCTCGTCCGGGGCGTTCTCTAATGACATAAATTCTCCGGGGATTAGCGGGTTAAACGCGCCAGCACGTTTTCTATTCTTGCCAGTGCATGACGACAACGCGCGAGTCGCGCTTCGAATGCTTCTACTTCACGATGCAGTTTTTGCTGTTCTTCAAAGCCGGTAGCCTGAGCCAGGCGCTCTTTGCGTTCTCGCGTCATTTCAACCAGACGGCGTTCAAACTCCTGGTGTTGTACTCGCTTGCGCTGCCAGCGCGCAAGACCTGGAGATGCGCTGTCCCACTCCCGGAGCGACCAACTGGCGGTTTCACGTGAAATCGCCTCTAACTGTGAGGCAAGGTGTTCCGCAAGCCAGCTAATTTGTGGTAGTTGTTGCTGCTCAACGGCGCGGCGCAGGGCCGCGAGATTATCATCTGCTTCATCCAGACAGGCCTGCAGCAACGTGCTGCGGGTGTGAAACAGATGTCTGTCAAAGCGGGCGCTAAGCGTTGCATGGTGCGCCAGCGGGGCACAACGCTGGCGTAGGCGGTTAAGCTGGTTTTCGAGCGTCTGAAGCAGCATGACGGTTTTCACGACAACACTCCGATGAAAATGAGAACTGTTATGCTAAAGTAGCGATTCTCTGTGTTAAGTACTCATATTATGCAACGCATTATTCTAATCATCATTGGCTGGATAGCGGTAGTGCTAGGTACGCTGGGCGTTGTATTGCCTCTGTTGCCGACGACGCCGTTTATACTTCTGGCTGCCTGGTGTTTTGCCCGCTCATCGCCGCGTTTTCACGACTGGCTGCTGTACCGTTCGTGGTTCGGCGGGTATCTGCGCCACTGGCAAAAACACCGCGCGATGCCGCCGGGAGCGAAGCCGCGCGCTATTTTGTTGATCCTGGTGACGTTTGGTATTTCACTGTGGCTGGTCAATATGATGTGGGTACGCGGCCTGCTGCTGGTCATCCTCGCCTGTTTACTGATTTTTATGTGGCGGATCCCGGTGATTGATGAAAAACAACAAAAGCAGTAAAGCGCAATAAACGCTGTTGCAATTGTCTCCCACAGTCAGTAAATTCGACCGTTTTCGAGCACAGGCGCAGGTGGTCAAAGGTTAAGCAAGTGTAACCTTGACTCATATATAGACACAAAATCATTCAAGATACGTCGAGGATGAAGTGTATAGTGCGCCGTGAAGTAATACTGTATTAATCAGGCACAAACTTATGACCGCGACTGCACAGCAGCTTGAGTTTCTCAAAAATAGCATCAAAAGCATCCACGACTACCCAAAACCGGGCATTCTCTTTCGTGATGTCACCAGTTTACTGGAAGACCCGAAAGCCTACGCCCTCAGCATTGAATTGCTGGTTGAACGCTACAAAAATGCGGGTATCACAAAAGTGGTTGGCACCGAAGCGCGTGGCTTCCTGTTTGGCGCGCCGGTAGCGTTGGGTCTGGGCGTCGGCTTTGTTCCAGTACGCAAACCCGGTAAGCTTCCGCGTGAAGTTATTGCTGAGAGCTATGAACTGGAATACGGCACCGATCAGCTGGAAATCCACGTTGATGCCATCAAACCTGGCGATAAAGTCCTGGTTGTGGATGATCTGCTGGCAACCGGCGGCACGATTGAAGCGACCGTGAAACTGATCCGCCGTCTGGGTGGTGAAGTGACCGATGCCGCTTTTATCATTAACCTGTTTGATCTGGGCGGCGAACAGCGTCTGGAAAAACAGGGGCTGACCTGTTATAGCCTGGTTCCATTCCCAGGCCACTAAGTCGGGCTATCTTATCCCGGCTGAAGTAATACCGAGACACACAACCTCGCCGTCGCTGCGAGGTTGTGTTAGCATTATCCCCCTGTGAATCCACCCTCCAGCCTTTCAGAGCCTGCCAATGAGTTATCAGGTCTTAGCCCGAAAATGGCGCCCACAAACCTTTGCTGACGTCGTCGGCCAGGAACATGTGCTGACGGCACTGGCGAACGGCTTGTCGCTAGGGCGTATTCATCATGCTTATTTGTTTTCCGGCACCCGTGGCGTCGGGAAAACCTCTATCGCCCGTTTGCTGGCGAAGGGATTAAACTGTGAAACCGGCATCACCGCGACGCCGTGCGGCGTGTGCGATAACTGCCGCGAAATCGAGCAGGGGCGTTTTGTCGATCTGATTGAAATCGACGCCGCCTCACGCACCAAAGTCGAAGACACCCGTGACCTGCTGGATAACGTCCAGTATGCGCCTGCGCGCGGTCGCTTTAAGGTCTACTTGATCGACGAAGTGCACATGCTGTCGCGCCACAGTTTTAACGCCTTGCTGAAAACGCTCGAAGAGCCGCCCGCGCACGTTAAGTTCCTGCTGGCGACTACCGATCCGCAGAAGCTGCCGGTGACTATCCTGTCGCGCTGTCTGCAATTCCATCTTAAAGCGTTGGATGTCGATCAGATTCGTCATCAGCTTGAGCATATTCTCAAAGAAGAGCATATCGCGCATGAACCACGTGCGCTGCAACTGCTGGCTCGCGCCGCGGACGGTAGCCTGCGCGATGCGCTGAGTCTGACCGATCAGGCGATCGCAAGCGGCGATGGTCAGGTCTCGACCGACGCGGTCAGCACCATGCTCGGCACGCTGGACGACGACCAGGCGCTCTCGCTTGTTGAAGCGGTTGTGGCTGCGGACGGTGAACGCGTTATGACGCTGGTTAACGATGCCGCTGCGCGTGGGATCGAATGGGAAGCGCTGCTGGTTGAGATGTCGGCTTTGCTGCACCGTATTGCTATGGTTCAACTTTCACCCGCCGCGCTCGGTAGCGATATGGCCGCCATTGAACAGCGTATGCGCGAGCTGGCGCGGATCGTCCCGCCAACCGATGTGCAGCTTTACTACCAGACTCTGTTAATCGGGCGCAAAGAACTGCCGTATGCGCCGGACAGGCGAATGGGCGTCGAAATGACGCTGCTGCGTGCGCTGGCTTTTCATCCGCGCATGCCGCTCCCGGAACCTGAAGTCCAGCGACAGTCGTTTGCCCCGGCCGCACCCACTGCGGTGATGACCCCGACGCAGGTGCAGCAGCAGCCAGCGCCTGCGCAACAGCAACAGAATGTGCCGCTCTCCAATGCCACCAGCCAGGTGCTGGCGGCGCGCAGTCAGTTGCAACGTGCTCAGGGAGCAACCAAACCAAAAAAGAGTGAACCGGCAGCCGCTTCCCGCGCGCGGCCGGTGAATAATGCTGCGCTGGAAAGACTGGCTTCGGTGTCGGAACGTGTTCAGGCGCGTCCGGCAGTTTCTGCGCTGGAAAAAGCGCCAGCGAAGAAAGAAGCGTATCGCTGGAAAGCGGCCAATCCTGTTGCAGAAGTTAAAGAAGTCGTCGCCACGCCGAAAGCGCTGAAAAAAGCGCTTGAGCATGAAAAAACGCCGGAGCTGGCGGCAAAGCTTGCGGCTGAAGCCATTGAACGCGACCCGTGGGCTGCGCAGGTAAGCCAGCTCTCGCTGCCAAAACTGGTGGAGCAGGTGGCGCTCAATGCCTGGAAAGAAGAGAATGGCAACGTGGTTTGCCTGCACCTGCGTTCCACGCAGCGACACCTTAATTCCAGCGGCGCGCAGCAAAAACTGGCTGAAGCACTGAGTTCCTTAACGGGGTCAACGGTTGAATTGACCATCGTTGAAGATGATAATCCAGCGGTGCGTACGCCGCTGGAGTGGCGTCAGGCCATTTATGAAGAGAAGCTCGCGCAGGCGCGTGAGTCGATTATTGCGGATAATAACATTCAGACGCTGCGTCGTTTTTTCGATGCGGACCTGGACGAAGAGAGTATTCGCCCCATTTGATCGTGAGCCTAATGGTTTGACGGTCGTCATCCCTTAACGTGATTGAGAGAGAAGCCTATGTTTGGTAAAGGCGGTCTGGGTAACCTGATGAAACAGGCCCAGCAGATGCAAGAAAAAATGCAACAGATGCAGGAAGAAGTCGCCAAGCTGGAAGTGACCGGCGAATCTGGCGCTGGCCTGGTTAAAGTGACCATCAACGGCGCGCACAACTGCCGTCGCGTGGAGATCGATCCAAGCCTGCTGGAAGACGACAAAGAAATGCTGGAAGACCTTGTCGCTGCGGCATTCAACGACGCGGCGCGTCGCATTGAAGAGACGCAGAAAGAGAAGATGGCTTCTGTTTCCTCCGGAATGCAGCTGCCGCCTGGCTTTAAGATGCCGTTCTGATGCAAACCAGCCCGCTGTTAACTCAGCTTATGGAAGCATTGCGCTGTCTGCCGGGCGTTGGCCCGAAGTCTGCGCAGCGCATGGCGTTCACGCTGCTTCAGCGCGATCGCAGCGGCGGGATGCGTCTGGCGCAGGCGTTAACGAAGGCGATGTCGGAAATCGGCCACTGTGCCGATTGCCGCACCTTCACAGAGCAGGACGTCTGCAACATCTGCTCGAACCCGCGTCGCCAGGAGAACGGTCAGATTTGCGTGGTGGAAAGTCCGGCGGACATCTACGCCATTGAGCAAACTGGGCAATTTTCCGGACGTTACTTCGTGCTGATGGGACACCTGTCGCCGCTGGACGGTATTGGCCCTGATGATATCGGGCTGGATCGTCTCGAACAGCGACTGGCGTCTGAGCAAATCAACGAACTGATCCTGGCGACCAATCCCACGGTCGAAGGAGAGGCGACCGCCAACTATATTGCTGAGCTTTGCATGCAGTATGGCGTTGAAGCCAGCCGTATCGCCCATGGCGTTCCGGTAGGCGGCGAGCTGGAAATGGTCGATGGCACCACGCTGTCGCACTCTCTGGCAGGACGACACAAGATTAAATTCTGAACAAACGGAGGCCGCGACGGCGGCTTCCGCTTGAAATCCTTCCCGCTTGTCCCCATTTCACCCTCAACGTGTTTTTACCATTGAAAATGGCATTGTTGAGGTAGATCTACATGAAAGGACAAGAAACTCGTGGTTTTCAGTCAGAAGTAAAACAGCTTCTGCACCTGATGATCCATTCTCTGTATTCCAATAAAGAAATCTTCCTGCGTGAGCTTATCTCTAACGCCTCGGATGCGGCAGACAAGCTGCGTTTCCGCGCTCTGTCTAACCCGGATCTGTATGAAGGTGATGGTGAGCTGCGTGTACGTGTTTCCTTCGATAAAGATAAGCGTACGTTGACCATTGCCGATAACGGCGTGGGGATGAACCGCGATGACGTTATCGATCATCTGGGGACCATTGCAAAATCCGGCACCAAATCTTTCCTCGAATCCATGGGCTCCGATCAGGCGAAAGACAGCCAGTTGATCGGCCAGTTCGGGGTTGGTTTCTACTCTGCGTTCATCGTGGCGGACAAAGTTACCGTACGTACCCGCGCTGCGGGCGATAAACCGGAAAACGGCGTGTTCTGGGAATCTGCGGGCGAAGGCGAGTACACCGTAGCTGACATCACCAAAGACGATCGCGGCACCGAAATCACTCTGCATCTGCGCGAAGGCGAAGACGAGTTCCTGGATGACTGGCGCGTACGTTCCATCATCAGCAAATATTCCGACCATATCGCGCTGCCGGTAGAGATCGAAAAATCCGAAGAGAAAGACGGCGAGACCGTGGTTTCCTGGGAAAAGATCAACAAGGCGCAGGCGCTGTGGACCCGTAACAAGTCGGAAATCAAAGACGACGAGTACAACGAATTCTACAAGCATATCGCCCACGACTTCACTGACCCGCTGACCTGGAGCCACAACCGTGTGGAAGGTAAGCAGGAGTACACCAGCCTGCTGTACATCCCGTCCCAGGCACCGTGGGATATGTGGAACCGCGATCACAAGCATGGGCTGAAACTGTATGTTCAGCGTGTGTTCATCATGGACGACGCCGAGCAGTTCATGCCGAACTATCTGCGCTTTGTGCGCGGCCTGATAGATTCCAACGATCTGCCGCTGAACGTTTCTCGTGAGATCCTGCAGGACAGCACCGTCACCCGTAACCTGCGCAGCGCGCTGACCAAACGCGTACTGCAGATGCTGGAAAAACTGGCGAAAGACGACGCGGAAAAATACCAGACCTTCTGGAAACAGTTCGGCCTGGTGCTGAAAGAAGGACCGGCGGAAGACCATGCCAACCAGGAAACGATCGCTAAGCTGATGCGCTTCGCGTCCACGCACACTGACTCCTCCGCGCAAACCGTGTCGCTGGAAGATTACGTGTCGCGGATGAAAGAAGGGCAGGAGAAAATTTACTACATCACTGCAGACAGCTATGCGGCGGCGAAGAGCAGCCCGCACCTGGAACTGCTGCGTAAGAAAGGCATCGAAGTGCTGCTGCTTTCTGACCGCATCGATGAGTGGATGATGAACTACCTGACCGAGTTCGACGGTAAGGCATTCCAGTCCGTCGCCAAAGCTGACGAGTCCATCGACAAATTGGCGGATGAAGTTGACGAATCGGCAAAAGAAGCGGAAAAAGCGCTGACGCCGTTCGTTGAGCGCGTGAAAACCCTGCTGGGCGACCGCGTAAAAGAAGTGCGACTGACCCACCGCCTGACCGACACGCCGGCCATCGTCACCACCGATGCGGACGAAATGAGCACCCAGATGGCGAAACTGTTCGCCGCTGCGGGTCAGGCCGTACCGGAAGTGAAATACATCTTTGAACTGAACCCGGACCACGTGCTGGTAAAACGCACGGCGGATACCCAGGATGAAGCGCAGTTCAAAGAGTGGGTTGAACTGCTGCTGGATCAGGCACTGTTTGCCGAGCGCGGCACGCTGGAAGATCCGAACCAGTTCATCCGTCGTATGAACCAGTTGCTGGTGTCCTGATAGCCGTAATGTAATGCCGGATGGCGCTAACGCTTATCCGGCCAACGAGCAGGCAGCTTATGAAAGCCCGATGTGCGTAGCGCCATCGGGCGTTTTTTTATCCTCTCTTTTCTTCATTTTCCTCCGTTAACCGTTTCAGCGTCGGGCGTCTTCCTTGAGCCAATTGCGTGATGGTGGTATCGTTTAGCGCTTTTTAAAAAATATCGACAACCTTTAAGGGGATTTTCGTAATGCGTATCATTCTGCTTGGCGCTCCGGGCGCGGGTAAAGGAACTCAGGCTCAGTTCATCATGGAGAAGTATGGTATTCCGCAAATCTCCACCGGTGATATGCTGCGTGCCGCCGTGAAATCTGGCTCCGAGCTGGGCAAACAAGCGAAAGACATCATGGACGCCGGTAAGCTGGTGACTGATGAGCTGGTGATCGCGCTGGTAAAAGAGCGTATTGCTCAGGAAGACTGCCGTAATGGTTTCCTGCTTGATGGCTTCCCGCGTACTATTCCGCAGGCTGACGCCATGAAAGAAGCAGGCATCAACGTGGACTACGTTCTGGAGTTTGACGTACCTGACGAGCTGATCGTTGACCGTATCGTGGGGCGTCGCGTACACGCTGCTTCTGGCCGCGTTTACCACATCAAATTCAACCCGCCTAAGGTTGAAGGTAAAGACGACGTGACCGGCGAAGAGCTGACCACCCGTAAAGACGATCAGGAAGAGACCGTACGTAAGCGCCTGGTGGAATACCATCAGATGACCGCTCCGCTGATCGGCTATTACTCTAAAGAAGCGCAGGCGGGTAACACCAAATACGCGAAAGTTGACGGCACCCAGGCCGTGGCTGACGTGCGCGCAGCGCTGGAAAAAATCCTCGGTTAATTTTTTAACGCGGTTAATGCCGGATGGTGGTGTATACACCACCATCCGGCAAATTCTCGTCTTACCTCTCACAGCAATTAGTTCTTCTTTATCGCTTTTCCGCTACAATTATCAACAATTTGAATCGATAAGAGGCGGTAATGCGTCAGACGAAAACCGGTATCCTGCTGGCAAACCTCGGTACTCCCGATGCCCCAACCCCCGAAGCCGTTAAGCGCTATCTGCGCCAGTTTTTAAGCGATCAACGCGTAGTCGATACGTCACCTGCGCTGTGGTGGCCACTGTTGCGCGGCGTTATTTTGCCGCTGCGTGCCCCGCGAGTGGCAAAACTGTACCAGTCAATCTGGATGGAAGACGGTTCCCCGCTGATGGTCTACAGCAAGGCGCAACAGCAGGCGCTGGCACAACGTTTGCCAAATACGCCTGTCGCGCTGGGGATGAGTTATGGTTCGCCGTCGCTCGAAAGCGCGGTTGATGAGCTGCTGGCAAGCGGGGTAGAACACATAGTGGTGTTACCGCTGTACCCGCAATATTCCTGTTCGACGGTAGCGGCGGTCTGGGATGAACTGGCGCGCATCTTAGCGCGTAAACGCGGTATTCCTGGCGTCTCGTTTATTCGTGATTACGCCGATGACAGCAGCTACATTGATGCGCTGGCCAAGAGCGCCCGGGATTCATTTGCTCAGCATGGCGAACCTGATTTACTGCTGCTCTCTTACCACGGCATTCCGCAGCGTTACGCCGATGAAGGCGATGACTACCCGCAGCGCTGTCGCGATACGACGCGTGAGCTGGTTTCAGCGCTTGGTCTGCCGCCGGAAAAAGTCATGATGACCTTCCAGTCTCGCTTTGGCCGCGAACCATGGCTGACGCCGTATACCGACGAAACGTTAAAAATGCTGGCGGAGAAAGGGACCCGACATATCCAGGTTATGTGTCCGGGCTTTGCGGCCGATTGCCTCGAAACGCTGGAAGAGATAGCGGTACAAAATCGGGAGATTTTCCTCGAGGCTGGCGGTAAGCAATATGAGTATATCCCGGCGCTGAACGCCACGCCGGAACATATCGAAATGATGGTCAATCTGACTGCAGCTTACCGTTAAAGCTGTGCCCTGAAGTAACGCGCGCCCTCCCGCAACGCATCGTCGGCGGTTTTCATCATCCGCGAATAGTGCAGGAAGGCGTGCAGCGTGCCGGGGTACATTTTGTACTGGCAGGGCTGCTGATGCGTCTGTAGCGTCTGGAATAATAAGCGGCTATCGTCAATCAGCGGATCAAACTCCGCGCCGGCAATAAAACACGGCGGCACATCGCGCGTCAGATCGTTATTAAACAGGCAATAATACGGTGACTCGCGATCGTCGGTGCTACGCAGGTACGCGTTTTCGTACATCTGCAAGTCCTCGCGGGTTAAACCATCCCACGCTCCGCCCATCAGCCGTCGACTCAGTGAATCCTGCAGGCCGTAAAGTCCATACCACAACAGCACCCCAGCCACCTTGCCGCAGACAATGTGTTTATCCCGCAGCCACAGTGCGCTGGCCAGCGCCAGCATGGCCCCGGCGGAATCACCGGCAAATCCAATATGATTCACATTAAGGGAATAGTCGCCAGCGTGCTGATGAAAATACTGGCAAACGGCGACAATCTCTTCGATGGCTTGCGGGAAACGAGCTTCCGGCGAGAGTGAATAGTCGATACCAATTACCGTGCACTGCGTATAGTGCGCCAGTAAGCGCATAATGCGATCGTGGGTATCCAGATTACCGAGAATAAAACCGCCGCCGTGCAGGTAATATAGCGTCGCCTGGCTATGGGGCTGCGGAGCGTAAATGCGTGTGGCAACGGGGCCGCACGTGGTAGAAATAACGCATTCGCGGGTATTCATCTGTGGCGCATCGGCATTCCACAGCTGTCGTTCATGAATATAGTGTTGGCGCTGGGCCACGATGTCATCGGCAGCGGGCCACGGCGGCAAATCGTCGCGATGAAAATTCACCACGCTTTTCATTTCATCCGAAATTTTGTCGAGTACGGGGATCTTGTTTTCCGGCTTCATAAAACGCTCCTTGTGAAGGTGAGTCATTGTAGAAATTAATCCCGTTTAAACTGCGATCTCACCGTCCGATATTGAAACTCAGCGCCGCATCGCATGCGCAGCAGGGAATGTGCTACCATGCATCGCTCAGTTAACCACCCGTAAAATCGACCATGAAATTTCCCGGTAAACGTAAATCCAAACACTATTTTCCCGTCAGCGCGCGCGATCCGTTGCTGCAACAAATTCAGCCAGAAAATGAAACCAGCGCAGCCTGGGTGGTGGGTATTGACCAGACGCTGGTGGATATTGAAGCCAAAGTGGATGATGGCTTTGTAAAACGTTATGGATTAAGCGCCGGGCATTCTCTGGTGATTGCCGATGATGTCGCAGAAGCGCTCTATCAGGAGCTGGTGCGTGAAAATTTGATCACCCATCAGTTTGCGGGCGGTACTATCGGTAACACGATGCACAACTACTCCGTGCTGGCGGATGACCGCTCGGTGCTGCTGGGCGTGATGTGCAGCAATATCGAGATTGGCAGCTATGCGTACCGCTATTTATGCAATACCTCCAGCCGTACCGATCTGAACTATCTGCAAGGCGTTAATGGACCGATTGGCCGCTGCTTTACGCTGATTGGCGAGTCAGGTGAGCGTACCTTCGCGATCAGCCCAGGGCATATGAATAAGCTACGGGCAGATAGCATCCCTGAATCGGTGATTGCCGGAGCGTCCGCGCTGGTGCTGACGTCCTATCTGGTGCGCTGCGAGCCGGGCGAGCCGATGCCGGAAGCGACCATGAAGGCAATTGAATATGCTAAAAAACACAATGTGCCGGTGGTACTGACGCTGGGCACCAAATTCGTCATTGCCGATAACCCGCAGTGGTGGCAGGCGTTCCTTAAAGAGCATGTCTCTATTCTGGCGATGAATGAAGAAGAGGCCGAAGCGCTGACCGGCGAGAACGATCCGCTGCTGGCGTCCGACAAAGCGCTGGATTGGGTGGACCTGGTGCTGTGCACCGCGGGTCCGGCGGGTCTGTATATGGCGGGCTTTACGGAAGAAGAAGTTAAACGTAAAACCCAGCATCCGCTGCTGCCCGGGGCTATTGCCGAATTTAATCAGTACGAATTCAGCCGCGCCATGCGCCATAAAGACTGTATCAATCCGCTGCGCGTGTATTCGCACATTGCACCGTATATGGGCGGGCCTGAAAAGATAATGAATACCAACGGCGCGGGTGACGGCGCGCTGGCGGCATTGCTGCATGATATCACCGCCAACAGCTATCACCGCAGTAACGTGCCTAACTCCAGCAAGCACAAGTTCACCTGGCTGACCTATTCGTCGCTAGCCCAGGTGTGTAAATATGCTAATCGCGTGAGTTATCAGGTGCTGAACCAGCATTCACCGCGCCTGACGCGCGGTTTGCCGGAACGTGAAGACAGTCTTGAGGAGTCTTACTGGGACCGTTAAATCAGGCTCAGGCCGGATAAGCGACAGCGCTATCCGGCACGTACATTAACTGGCGGTAGCAACTTCACCGGCAGGCGGCGTTTCAATTAGCTCCAGCATGGTACGGGCGATTTCACGCTCACCCATGACGACCTGATTGGCACCGCGTTCGGTAATATATTCCACCTCATCGTCATAATGCGCGCGGGCGATAATCTCAATCGACGGGCATTTCTCACGTGCAGAAGCGACAATTTCACCCGCTTCATAACCATTGGGAATGGTCAGCAACAGCCAGCGTGCGCAATCCAGATGCGCCAGATTCATAATCTCTTCGTTGGCGGCATTTCCCAGCACTGCGCGGATCCCGCGCTCGCGCAGTTCATCTACCCGGGTACGCGAGGTTTCGATAACTACCAGCGGGATCCCCGCAGCCATCAATTTCTCACCCAGCAGGCTACCGACACGACCAAAGCCAACCAGCAGGGCGTGATTACAGATATCCACCGGAATTTGCTTCTCTTCTTCGATGGCCTCTTCCAGCGTCTGCTCTTCCAGCGTTTCTGTTTTGGCGAGGTATTTTTCTAACACCGCGAACAGCACCGGGTTAAGCATGATGGACAGGATTGCCCCGGCCAGCACCAGATTCTGTCCGGCCTGCGGCAGCAGGTTTAACGCCATTCCCAGACCCGCCAGGATAAAGGCAAATTCACCAATCTGCGCCAGGCTGGTGGCAATGGTGAGCGCCGTACGTTGGGAGTGTCCAAACAGGCGCACCAGGAAATAGGCAGCAAGGGATTTACCAAAGATAATAATCGCCAGCGTGCCCAGCACCGCCAGCGGCTGCTGGATCAGGACTAACGGATCGAACAGCATCCCGACGGAAACGAAGAACAGTACGGCGAACGCATCGCGCAGCGGCAGGGTGTCATGCGCCGCACGGTGACTCAGTTCCGATTCATTCAGCACCATACCGGCGAAGAACGCGCCCAGCGCAAAGGAGACGTCGAACAACTCTACAGCGCCAAAGGCGATACCTAATGCGAGGGCGAGGACCGACAGGGTAAACAGTTCACGTGAACCGGTAGCGGCGCTGCGGGCCATAATCCATGGCACCAGGCGACGACCCACCAGCATCATAATCGCGATAAACGCCACCACCTTACCGATGGTTATGCCCATATCGACGGCCAGCGAGGCGAAGCCGACATCTTCTTTTTCCAGCATTCCGGCGACGGCTGGCAGGAGAACCAGCGTCAGTACCATCATCAGGTCTTCGACAATCAGCCAGCCGATGGCGATTTGCCCGCGCTGGCTGTCAATGAGCTGTCTTTCTTCAAGGGCACGCAGTAGCACCACGGTACTGGCGGTTGATAGACACAGACCAAACACGATCCCTACCATTAACGACCAGCCCATCACCGCTGAAAGCGCCATACCCAGCAGCGTTGCCACCGCTATCTGAGCAATCGCGCCGGGAATGGCGATAGCCTTTACCGCCATCAAATCTTTCAACGAAAAGTGCAACCCCACGCCGAACATCAGCAGGATTACGCCAAGCTCGGCCAGTTCAGGCGCTAACTTGGTATCCGCAACAAAACCAGGTGTAAATGGACCGGCCAGAACGCCCGCTAACAGATATCCCACCAGAGGAGAAATACGTAGTTTATTGGCAATCATGCCTAATATAAAAGCGAGCACAAGGCCGCCGACAATGGTGGTGATAAGCGGGGTGGCGTGATGCATTCCGTCTCCTTTGGTTGCTGTGATGATCCTGAAAACTCAAATTACGAGTAATAGTTTATGACAATTTTGATGTTTATGTTTATGAATAATTATTGAATTTTGAAGAAAACGGGATTTTAGGCGTAAAAAAGCACGGATCGGAAAAGTAAGGTGATATCTGAGAGGTAAAGGCTGATGGCAACTGTAAGTGATGACGGCCAAAATTTACTTTTGGCCGTCAGAAAATCAGGCTTTGTGTCGGTTATCAGGTAAGAATATGGTCAGTATCCCCAGAAGAGGCAGGAAAGCACATATTTTGTAGACCAAATCGATACTGGTATGGTCGGCTATCAGCCCTAACACCGCGGCTCCCAAGCCACCCATGCCGAAGGCAAAACCGAAAAATAGCCCAGAAACCATGCCGATACGCCCTGGAAGCAGCTCTTGTGCGTAGACCAGAATGGCAGAAAACGCCGATGCGAGGATAAAACCAATGATCACGGTTAAAATCCCGGTCCATTCCAGCGTTGCGTAGGGCAAAACGAGGGTAAATGGCGCTACACCGAGGATAGAGCCCCAAATAACATATTTTCTGCCAATTTTATCGCCTAATAGTCCACCAATCACCGTCCCGGCCGCGACGGCAAACAGGAAAGCAAACAGGTGAAACTGGGCATTTTGTACCGATAATCCGAATTTTTGCATCAGATAAAAGGTGTAATAGCTGCTGATGCTCGCCATATAGAAGTATTTGGAGAAAATCAGTACCAGCAGGATGCTTACCGCCAGCACCACTTTATTGCGCGGTAACGGATTTACGATGGCGACTTTCGGTTTTCCTTTACTCATCCGATGCTGCGCAGCGTACCAACGGCTGATTTGCGCCAGGACGACAATCGCTAATAACGCAGCCAGAACAAACCAGGCCACATTACCCTTACCATATGGCGCGATGATGACAGCCGCCAGCAAGGGGCCCAGAGAGCTACCGAAGTTGCCGCCAACCTGGAAAATTGACTGGGCCAGGCCGTGACGACCGCCGGAGGCCATTCGCGCCACGCGGGATGATTCCGGGTGAAACACCGAAGAGCCGGTGCCAACCAGCGCTGCGGCGAGCAACACCATATGGAAGCTGCCGGCCATGGCCAGCAAAACAAGTCCGCTCAGCGTGAAGCACATCCCAATGGGCAGCGACCACGGCATCGGGTATTTGTCCGTCCAGTAACCCACGACCGGTTGCAGCAGCGAGGAAGCAAGCTGGAAGGTCAGGGTAATCATACCTATCTGCATAAACGTCAGTGAGAACTCTGACTGCAACAGCGGATAAATCGCCAGGATCAGCGACTGGATCATATCGTTTAGCAGATGGGAGAGACTGATCGCGCCTAAAATGCCAAATGAGGTGCGTGCTTTAGCAACCGACGCTGACGCGCCAGCCACAGGCTGGGTTTGTTCACTTATTGCCATAGAAAGTCACTTCTGTTTGGGTTGCGATTATGAGGGTAATCTATTTTGTTATTATTACCTGACTAACATACCTGCGGAAGGTGTTTGAAGGAAGTCTCATTTCTGAAAACATTTTCGACTATTATTTCATATCATTGTAATTTCAGTCGTTGATTTTGGCTCAGGGAGAGAAATATGAAGTTTTTGAAACGGGGCGTGGCGCTGGCGTTATTAGCCGCATTTACGCTGGCAGGTCAGCCTGCGCAAGCGTACGAAAAAGATAAAACCTACAAAATTACCATTCTGCATACCAACGATCATCACGGTCACTTCTGGCGCAGTGAATACGGGGAATATGGACTGGCGGCGCAAAAAACGCTGGTGGACGGTATTCGTAAAGAGGTGGCTGAGGAGGGGGGAAGTGTACTGCTGCTTTCCGGTGGCGACATTAATACCGGCGTACCGGAGTCCGATCTGCAGGATGCGGAACCTGATTTTCGCGGGATGAATCTGATTGGCTACGACGCGATGGCGGTCGGAAACCACGAGTTTGATAATCCCATGACCGTTTTGCGTCAGCAGGAAAAATGGTCCAAATTCCCGTTTCTCTCGGCGAATATCTATCAGAAAAGCACTGGCGAACGTTTGTTTAAGCCGTGGGCCATCTTTAAGCGCCAGGATTTAAAAATAGCCGTACTCGGTTTAACCACTGACGATACGGCGAAAATTGGCAACCCCGAATTCTTTACCGATATTGAGTTCCGTAAACCTGCCGATGAAGCCAAACTGGTAATCCAGGAACTGAATATGGGGGAAAAGCCAGACATCATTATCGCGACCACCCATATGGGGCATTATGACAATGGCAATCACGGATCGAACGCCCCTGGCGATGTCGAAATGGCGCGCAGCCTGCCGGCGGGATCGCTGGCGATGATTGTCGGTGGTCACTCGCAGGATCCGGTGTGTATGGCTGCGGAAAACAAGAAGCAGGTTGATTACGTACCGGGTACGCCATGTGCGCCAGACAAGCAAAATGGGATCTGGATTGTGCAGGCGCATGAGTGGGGGAAATACGTGGGCCGGGCGGACTTTGAGTTCCGTAACGGCGAAATGAAAATGGTTAATTACCAGCTCATCCCTGTCAACCTGAAGAAAAAAGTGACCTGGGACAACGGTAAAAGTGAACGCGTACTCTACACCCCAGAAATAGCTGAAAATCAGCAAATGCTTTCGCTGCTGACGCCGTTCCAGAATAAGGGTAAAGCGCAGCTCGACGTGAAAATCGGTAGCGTCAATGCGCGCCTTGAAGGCGATCGGAGCAAAGTCCGTTTCGTGCAGACCAACATGGGGCATTTGCTGCTGGCTGCGCAAATGGCGCGAACCAGCGCTGATTTTGGCGTGATGAGCGGCGGCGGCATCCGTGATTCCATCGAAGGCGGTGATATCACCTATAAAAGCGTGCTGAAGGTACAGCCGTTTGGCAATATCGTGGTATACGCCGACATGAGCGGGAAAGAGGTGATTGACTATCTGACCGCCGTGGCGCAAATGAAGCCGGACTCCGGGGCCTATCCGCAGTTCGCCAACGTCAGCTTTGTGGCGAAAGACGGCAAGCTTAACGATTTGAAAATCAAAGGCGAACCCGTTGACCCAGCCAAAACCTATCGCATGGCAACGCTAAGCTTCAACGCGACCGGCGGCGATGGCTATCCGCGAATTGATAATAAGCCAGGCTATGTGAATACCGGGTTTATTGATGCGGAAGTGTTGAAAGAGTACGTGCAGAAGAACTCACCGCTGGATGCCAGCGCGTATGAGCCGAAGGGCGAAGTTACCTGGCAGTAACAGGGCGAAGTGCCGGATGGCGGTGCTGGCACCTTATCCGGCCTGCTGACTGTAAGAGTCTTCGGTTGTAGGCCTTAAAGCTGCTCGCCATCAGGCATTCATTCTACAACCGCTTAATCACGGCGTGCGATGTCGGCGAATTTCGCATCCAGAATTTTCGCCAGATCGCCCGCTGCCAGTTCGATATCCAGCCCGCGTTTGCCACCGGAAATATAAATGGTGTCAAACGTTTGGGCGGGAGCGTCGATCAGCGTCGGCAATCTTTTTTTCTGCCCCAGCGGGCTGATGCCGCCGACCAGATAGCCGGTGGTTCGCTGCGCAACCATTGGATCGGCCATATCGACTTTTTTGGCGCCTAATGCTTTGGCGACTTTTTTAAGATCTAATTGACCTGCCACCGGCGTAACGGCCACCGCCAGGTGCTTCATATCGCCATTCACGGCAACCAGCAGCGTTTTGTAAACCTGGTCCGCATTCAGACCTAGCTTGCGCACCACTTCGTCACCAAAGTTCGTCTCGGACGGATCGTGATCGTAGGTGTGGATCTGGAAAGAAATTTTGTTTTTTTCGAGTAATTTAACGGCGGGTGTCATAGCAATTTTCCTGGACCAGACAAAATACGACTCAGGCATACGCCTGATGTCTGTCTAAAAAATAGTACCATCTTGCGCAATAGTATTGGCAGGATGATGACTTTGAGCGACAATCGAACTACACCGACGCTTTAAGCGTTGGGATCATAATAATGATGAAATTCCTCTTTGACGGGCCAATAGAAATATTGGCCATTTTTTTTACCGTAACATCTCCGGCAAATTTCCTTCCCCATACAAATGCAGCGCGCCTACGGCCACGACATAGTGACCGGCGGGCATCGCTCTGAGTCGATCGCGCCAGGCTGCGTTACGCTGATGCATTAAAACGTCATACAGCGACTGGCTAAACGTATTGGGTAGCGTGAGTTCGCTATTGCACGGCGGCGTTTTAAGCCACCAGCCCATCATCTGTTGGAGCAGTCTGGCATTGGTATGCCAGTGTGTCAGGGTATCGTCCAGTAGAGCCAGGCCGTTATCGGGCAGCTGGCATAACAGCTCGATTTGGCTGGATGCGCCTTCCAGTTCGATGACCGGTTTATGCACCTGTTTTGCCGCATTCAGCAGTTGGTAATCAATCCCGTATTCCGCCCGCAGCCCCAGCTGTTGCGCCTGCGTTGCCTGTAATACCATGGCGATTTGCCACAACGGCTGGGTAGACAGCAGGGAAGGGGAAATCCCCAGTTCGCTGGTGACCTTGTGTAGATTGTCTAACTGCTCCGGGCTGATGCGTTCTTCAAGGGCGGCAAAGGTCGGAAGGTTGGCAAACGGCGCGTCGTCGCCGGAAACATCGGCTTCAACGATCAGCGCATCGGCACGCTTGAGCTTTTTGAGTAATTTGGCGGGCAGAGGCGCCATTTCGCGGCTGCCCATGTGAATGCTGCCTATCAGATGAAAATGGCGGTTGCCGGGCAAGGATATATCGATGGCAGGCCAGGTATAGGGGTTGCCGCGTAGCGCGGTGAAAAATGTTTTTACCCGGTACAACAGATCCATACGGCCTCCCTAAGTAGACTTCCATGCTAGCGCGTGGTCCAGGAAGGTGCAATGCGTGAATCGCCGGATGGCGATGCGAAATCCTCTTATCCGGCCTACAAAGTGCAGATAACATTGTAGGTCGGATAAGCGTGAGCGCCATTCGGCAATGGGTTACTCTTTCGGTTTGAAGCGCAGCAGTCGGTTAGCGTTGCTCACCACGGTAATGGAGGAGAGCGCCATCGCCGCCCCGGCAACGACCGGGTTGAGCAGCGTTCCGGTGAACGGCCACAGGATCCCAGCGGCAACCGGAATACCGATGCTGTTATAGATAAACGCGCCGAGCAGATTCTGCTTCATATTACGCAGCGTTGCCCGGGAGATAGACAGCGCATCCGCCACGCCCATCAGACTATGGCGCATTAGCGTAATCGCGGCGGTTTCAATCGCCACATCGCTACCGCCACCCATGGCAATCCCTACATCAGCCTGAGCCAGCGCAGGCGCATCGTTGATCCCGTCACCCACCATGGCAACCTGACGCCCCTGGCTTTGCAGACGCTTAATCGCCTCGGCTTTACCGTCCGGCAGGACGCCCGCAATCACCTCATCAATACCCGCCTCTTTGGCAATGGCGTTGGCGGTCGTTGGGTTGTCGCCGGTGAGCATCACCAGACGATACCCGGCGCGATGCAGACGCTGGAGCGCTGCCACGCTGTCGCTACGTAATGGATCACGTACCGCTAACAGAGCCGCCGCGTGACCATCAATCGCCAACAGGACCGGGGTTGAACCCTGGGAAGCCTGAGCGGTAATATCAGCTTCCATTTCAGTGGTATCTACCTGCTGTTCATTGAGCAACGCCTGGTTGCCCAGCAGCAACGTATGACCTTCCGTCTCACCGCTGACGCCTAACCCACGCAGCGTACGGAAACCGTTGACCTGCGGCAGCGAGATATCACCGGCTCTGTCCAGAATCGCCCTGGCCAGCGGGTGGCTGGAACCCTGTTCAAGGGCTGCAGCCAGACGAATTGCCAGCGCTTCATCGGTGTTGCCAAACGTTTTGATGGCGACAACCTGCGGCTTGCCTTCCGTCAGCGTCCCGGTCTTATCAAACACGATGGTATCCAGCGTGCTGGCGCGCTGCAGCGCATCAGCATCACGTACCAGCACCCCAAACTCCGCGGCACGCCCAACGCCGGAAATAATCGACATCGGCGTTGCCAGACCCAGCGCACAAGGACAAGCAATAATCAGAACGGTGGTGGCAATCACCAGCGTATAAACAATCTGCGGAGCCGGCCCAAAGAAATACCAGATAGCCGCACTGATCAGCGCAATGGCGACCACGACCGGAACGAACACCGAGGAGATACGGTCGGCCAGTTTGCCTATTTCCGGTTTGCTGCTTTGCGCCTGGCGCACCATACGAATAATGCGTGACAGCGTGGTGTGGCTGCCAACGGCGCTGGCGCGGAACAGCACGCTGCCGTCCTGTACGACCGTACCGGCGTGGACGCTATCGCCTTCGCCTTTTTGTTGCGGAATCGGCTCACCGGTCAGCATGGCTTCATCCAGCCAGGCTTCGCCCTGAGTGATTTCGCCATCAACCGGAACGCGATCGCCGGTGGTCAGGCGCAGCAACATTCCCGCCTGAACATCTGCCAGCGGCACGTTCTTTTCACCTTCGTCGGTAACAACACGCGCGGTCGGCGGCGTCAGATCGAGCAATTTTTCCAGTGCTTTGGACGAGCGCTGGCGAGCCCGCGCTTCCAGCATGTGCCCGAGGTTAATCAGACCGATAATCATCGCGCTGGCTTCATAATAGAGGTGTCGCGCTTCCATCGGGAACCATTGCGGCCAGAGGTTGACGCTCATGGAATAGAGCCATGCCACCCCCGTACCCAGCGCCACCAGCGTATCCATGGTCGCGGTGCCGTTCATCAGGCTTTTCCACGCATTGCGGTAAAAGTGACCGCCCGCGAAAACCATCACGGCAAGCGTTGCCAGACCAATCGCCAGCCACAGGCTGCGGTTGTCGTCACTCACCATCATGTTATCGCCAATCATTCCCCACACCATGACCGGAATACCCAGCAGCAGCGCGACGGCCGCCTGCCAGCGAAAACGTTTCATGGTTGCCACGGCGGTTTCTTGCTGACGTTCGCGACGCTTAGCATCATCTTCAATGGCTTCTGCGCCGTAACCTGCTTTCTCCACCGCTTTCACTAATTGGTCGGCGGACGCACTGCCCATTACCAGCGCAGTACGTTCCGCCAGATTTACCCGTGCCTGTGTGACACCCGGTACGTTTTGCAGAGCATCTTGTACGCGGATAACACAGCTGGCGCAGCTCATGCCGTTTAACAGCAACTGCTGGCTGTCGTCATCAGCCGTAGCTGCCGGAAGCTCGGAAGGGACCGCTGCCAGTGCTTCCGACGGGATTGATGACTCCGTCAGCGGTTTAGCCTTTGGGTGGCTTAACTCCGCGCCGTAACCGGCTTGTTTGATGGTTTCAATCAGCGCTTCTGCACTGGCGCTCCCGGTGATGTGCGCTTCAGTCACGGTGACATCCGCTTGTTCAACATCCGGACGTTGTTCCAGACTTTCTTTGACGCGTTTAACGCAGTGACCGCAGGACAGTCCGTCCAGGGTCAGGTCGATGGTTTGAGACATAACACACTCCTTTATTACGGAATTAACTGACTGTGATAAAGGTTAAACCTTCCAGCAAGGGGAAGGTCAAGGGCGTTTTAAAAAAAGATGAAAAAGCAGGAAAAGGAGAAAAACGGGAACGTCAGGTCAGGACGTTCCCGGTCTGTTATTGATTGAGAACGATAAGCGGCGTTCGATGCTCCGGTTCATTCATCACTGTGAGATCGGCGCCGTACAGCGCATTTAGCGAGGGTTGCAGCAGAACATCCTGTGGGCGACCGTTATCAACTATCCTGCCGCGTTCCATCAATACCACGCGGTCAGCATAGCGCGCTGCAAGATTGAGATCGTGCAGGACGCAGCAGACGCTGAACTGTCGTTCACCTACCAGGCGACGCAGCAGACGAAAAAGATGCTGTTGGTGGTGAATATCCAGGGCAGAGGTGGGTTCATCGAGAAACAACCATTTTGGTCTGGGCTCGGGCTCCCAAAGCTGAACCAGCAGGCGCGCCAGTTGTACCCGTTGTTGTTCTCCTCCCGACAGATGCCGGTAATCGCGCGCGGCCAGCGCCTGGCAGTCGCACAGCGTCATGATGTGCTCCGTTTCATCGCCCGTGTTGCGCGTCCGATACGGATGCCTGCCCATGCGGATCACCTCCTGCACGCTAAACGGGAAGGCCATATGACTGTTCTGGCGCATCACAGCACGGGTTTTTGCCAGCTCGGTGATTGACCACTCGTTCAGCGGCTTGCCAAACAAGCTGCAACGTCCGCTATGGGGCTGCAGATAGCCCGTAAGCTGGCGGAGTAGCGTCGATTTTCCTGCCCCATTCGGGCCAAGAATCGCGATGATTTCTCCATCAGGTAGCGTCAGGGAAACGTCATCGGTCAGTCGTCTGCCCTGAATGTGGTAGATCAGATTTTCAGCGACGATCATGACACCCTCCGGCTACGCAGTATTAACCACAGGAAATACGGTCCACCGATCAGGCTGGTTAACAGGCCAACAGGCATTTCGGCAGGCTGAACAAGAGTGCGGGCCAGCGTATCGGCAATCAGAAGTAAACAGGCGCCGGCCAGCGTAGAGCAGGGAATCAACCAGCGATGATCGGCGCCGGTAGTCATTCTGATCAGATGTGGGATCACCAGGCCAATAAAGCCAATCACGCCGCTGACGGAAACGGCAGCGCCAACCAGGAGCGAGCTGAGCAACAGTAACTGCTGGCGCTTACGTTTGACGTTTACGCCGAGGTAATGCGCCTCTTCATCACCCAATTGCAGCAAATTAAGCGTTCCTGCCATACAGACGGTGACAGCAATGGCTGGAAGAACAAACGTGCTGGCAACCAGCAGCGTCGGCCATTGGGCCTGGCCGAGATTCCCCATCATCCACAGCGTAAGTTGACGTAGCTGCTGTTCGTCACCCACATAGCTCAGCACGCCAATAGCCGAACCGCACAGAGCATTGATAGCGATACCGGCTAACAGCAGTTGCATCATTCCGCCGTGGTTATGACGCTGGCTTATCAGAAAAATAATCGTGCAGACCACCATGCTGCCCGCGACGGCAAAAATCATCTGCTCATACAACACCAGCACCACGGGGAATGAAAAGGGGATAACTATCGCGATGCCGACCATCAGCGCGGAGCCGCTGCTGACGCCAAGCAGGCCGGGATCGGCCATTGGATTGCGAAAAAGCCCCTGCATAATGACCCCTGCCGTAGCCAGCGCAGCACCGACCAAAACGGCCAGCAGCACTCGGGGCAGGCGGATGTTCAACCAGATATCGCGGTATTCGTCGTTGAACAGGGCGTTGAAGCTAATATTCAACGCCCCCTGACTGGCACCGAACAGCATCAGAGCGACCAGCAAGAGAGAAAGGCCCGTCAGAATGCTGACGGAAGAAAGCGAGTCCTTAAGCACGCAACGCTCCATAACGTCTTTGCGGCGCGAAGTTTCCGCGCCGCGAGGGGTTTACGCGGGTTTTAGTCCCGGCTCAACCAAACTGTAAATCTGGTTATTGAGTGCCGGCGCCGTGGCCAGTTCGTGAATGTGCCTGGCAACATCTGCGCGCATCACAAAGCCATGACACTCTTCGGCCTGTAATCGTTGCGCCAGGCCTGTGGCTTCACCGTTCAGCAAACCGCCGGGGCGGAGAATGGCGTAGTCCAGTTGACTGGTTTGTAGCCAGCTTTCAGCCAACGATTTTTCCCGTACAGCCTGGCCAAATGCGGCCCTAGCACGTGGGGACAAAAAGGCCCAACTGTCGCCACAGCCCAGGGAGGTGACCAGAATCATGCGTTTGATCTCAGCTTTTTCTGCTTCATCAATGACGGTTCTGTGCGCCAGATAATCCTGGGCACCGCCCATGGAGGAGATCACTGTGGCATGCTGACCCGCTGCGCGACAGGCGCAGGCGGTGACCTGGCTGTCGCAGGCATCGCCAATAAAGACCTGCACACCTTTTTCCTGCAGCCCGGCAGCGACCTGGGGATTGCGAACGACAGCAATCACCGGACGATGCTCCGCCAGCGCGAGTTCCAGCGTTTTCGCGCCGACGCCGCGACCACCTGCACCAAAAATGAGCCATGGAGCCATCAGGCATGTTCCTTTAAAGATGAAGACAACGCGTGAAAGGCGCTGACCTGTTCGGCCAGTAGCTGTCGATGCTCATCGCGACCGAGGAAAATTTTGAACATAGCGCTACCCGCCTGGTTGAAGAAGAGAATGGACGCAGTGTCCATTCCCATAAATTTGCGTTCAATCAGGGCAATATGCGTGCAGTTTTCTGCCTTGATATGACCGGTCATGCCTTTTTTGCCGCGCAGGTTGAAGTAACCGTGGCGGTGGAACCCGGAAGGTAATTCACCGGTGAATTCCAGAATGACATCAGCAGTATGGACCAGGGTGGTGACTTTGCCCCATTCGCAGACGTTTTCCCAGACGGTATCAAATTGACTGCCGGAAACCAGCGTCGGGGAAGGGAGGTTTTTCACCACCTCCAGCAATGTAGTGTTGTACTGGGCGGCGATAGCTTCCAGCGTACCGTCCGGCTCAGTTTTCAAAAAATCCTGTAAAGAGACATGGCTCATAATTCACTCCTTTTATGGTTGCTCTACCGCAATGCGCGGCGCGTTAAGTGCCTGAATCAGTTCATCAAGAGACTGCAAAATATTGCTCGCCCAAAAACGCCCTTCATTGGTCAGGCGTACACAGGTGCTGGCATCTCGCGTCAGTCCTGCGTGATGCCATTGGGTCAGTAGCGGGGCCAGTTTTTGTGCATGAGGCGTCAGCTCATCCAGCGGAACGCGGGCCGTCTCAATACCGGCCTGGAGAGTGTGTCGCCACTGGAAACCACGCTCGGCGGTGCGCATCATCATCATTAGCGGTTTTTTTCCGGCGGCGATAGATTCATGCCATGTATTCAGGTTGCGCTCGACCATCCAGGAATAGCCATTGACTGATCCTCCTGCCCCAGAGCCGAATGCCAGACAGTCTGCACCCTGTTTAATCAGCAGGTTGTACAAATTGCGTTCCCGTGTGGTGCGCGCCCAGTGGCTGTTGCTGATGCAGCGCCAGCCCGCGCTGTCCATGAAATCGCAGCCCTGAAGATAGAGATCGCGGCGTTCGGCGGGAGAGGGAACGGTTGTGCGCCCGGTTTCAACCGCTTTGCCTAGCGGTGTATTAGGGATCAGATTCAGCGCATAAAGATCTACGCCGTCGAGGCCGATGTCGCGGGCAATCGCCAGATCCTCGCCCCACAGTTTTGCGTCTTGTCCTGGCAGACCAAACAGCAGATCGCACACCACGGCGGCACGATCCCGCTTTACCAGTCCTTGCATAAAGGCTGTCGCGGTCGGGCCGTCCGAAGTACGCGCCATTTTCTTGCGGATTCGGCTGTTAAAAGACTGAATACCGATCGAAAATCGATTGGCGCCAGCGTCAAGGCAGGCATCGATTCGCGCATCGTCAAAATTGAGCACCCGTCCCTCAATGGTGATTTCGCAGTCCGGCGCCAGCGGCAGCTTGTCGCGCAGCGTGGTGATAATTCTGGCCAGATCCTGTGCAGACAGCGCAGAAGGCGTACCGCCGCCAAAATAGACGGCGTGAATGGGGGCCGACTGATGTAATGCGCTATCAGCTTCCATCTCTATTTCGCGCAACAGCGCGTTGGTGTAGCGGGTGCAGTTGTCTTCTTCAAACCGGTTTTGATAAAAACCGCAGAAAGTACAATGCGTTGCACAAAAAGGGATATGCAAGTACACCAGCCGTTTACGCGGCGGGGTTGGCTGGCTGATGACCTCCTGCCAGGTTTGTGACAATAGCTCTTTGGCAACCGGGATCGCCCCACGCCAGGGCATCGTGGCGCGGCGATCCTTAAATGGCTGACGTCCCTCGAGCGCAAAATGCGCGGTGAGATCCAGCGAGTGTTCAGTTTTCATTCTTCTTAATAAATCCAGTTAGTGAGGCCAGAATTGCTGGTGCAGGGCTTCAACCGCATCGGCGACGCGAGGCCCCATCCCCAGAATCAGCGCCTGGTCTACCGCCACAATGCGCTGGTTTTTCCAGGCTGCAGTATGGGTAATACCGGCAATCGCGCTCAGGCGATCCAGACCGCCATCCACCATTTGCGACGTCACCACGATCACCTCCGGGTTTGCGGCGATCAGTGATTCCGCGCTGTAGCTTTTATACTGCTCATGGGTGGCGACATTTTGTGCGCCGGCGAGGGTCATAATGGCATCGGCAACGCTGCCTTTTCCGGCGACCTGCGGCGCGCTGCCGCCAGCGGAGAGAATGAACATGGCTTTGACCGGCACGTTTTTCGCCGCCACGCTGTGCTGAACACGCTCCAGACGTTGCTGCAGGCGATTGACTAACGCCTCGCCTTGCTCAGGAATGTGCAGTGTTGTAGCCAGTTCTCGAATGTTGGCGTACATCTGTTCGACGGTGGCAGGCACGCGTGGCAACGTCACGACGTTAACCTTTTGCGCCCGCAGCTGATCCAAGACGATTTGGGGACCAGCATCCTGCCAGGTGATAAAGCTGTCCGGATGTAGCGATAAAATGCCCTCGCTGCTTAACTGCTTCCAGTAGCCGATATGCGGGAGTGCGGCAGTTTCGGGCGGATACGAGGTGGTTTCATCAACGCCGACCACCCGGTTGCCGACGCCCATGGCGTATATCAGTTCGCTAAGCGAGCCGCCCGCCACCACCAGGCGGTCGGCGGACTGGGCATTGAAAACGCAGGCGAGGCTCAGTAAGCCAATCATGAGTTTTTTCATCGTCAGAAATTCCACGCAAATCCAACGGCGGCATTGAAACCAGCGTCTGGAATAGATTCATGCGCGGTTCTGTAACGCTTGTCGGTCAGGTTGTTGAGCGCGAGGTTGACCTGATACTGATCCTGCGGACCGAACTCGGTGTTAAATGCGAGGTTAAGTGTGGCCCAGCCTGGGTAGTTGATTTCCGTGGTGCCGGTATTATCTTTGGCGCTGGACGCCGCGCGGATAAAGACATCGGACGTCAGGTTAGCGACGTTCATCAACCAGGTATGTTTCAAGCCGACGCGGCCGGTCAGCGTGGGTTCGCCGGTATCCCAGGTTTTAAGGGTATTGCCTTCGTACTGACGGCGAATGAGATTACCGCTCAGGTAAGGTGAAACCGCCCAGCCGTTGTATTCTGCGGTGAGTTCCATGCCCCAGGTTTTGGCCCGATCGATGTTGTCGTAGTAGTAATAGCCGCCCCGTGAAGAGGTGGTATTACCGCTGCATACGGGTTGACCTGAACAGGCCAGGCTGGCGATATAGTCTTTGGCTTCGGAGTAATAAATGGCGCCGTCAATCAGCCACATATTCCCTTTATACCGTGCGCCCAGCTCATAGTTATTCGAGTGTTCCGCCTTCAGGTTTGGGTTGCCGTAGGTCACGCTGCCGCCTGCGGACGTCTGCATAAATAGCTGAGTCAGCGTGGGGAAGACATAGCCCTGGGCATATGCAGCCCGGAGTTCAAGATCTTTAAAACCGGAATAGCGTAGGCTGGTTGAGGTCACCAGTTCATCATCGTGAACGGAATTTCCTCCGGTGGATTGCCAGGTGCTGCCGCTGCTTTGCAGGGTTTGCGTATCGTTGCGATTGAGCTTCGAAGACAGCCAGTACTGGCGTGCGCCCACGGTCCACGTCCAGTCATCGGCAAAGCGCCAGTCGTTTTGCGCGAACAATGAGGTGTTGCTTTGCTCCGCTTCGTTGTATGACAGGGTACGGGTTTGCGTATCGAAGAAGCCGGTAGCTGCGGTCTGGCGCGTACTGCCGTCCGCGTCCTGTTTTATTTTGTCATGCTGATATTGAGTGCCAATCACCAGTTCATTGTTAGCGGGAAGGGTGAAATTGCCCTGCAGCGTTACCCCCTGGGTATACTGTTTGTCGTTGGTATTGGTTTGATTGTTTATCGTCAGCGCTTTAATCGCCGGGCTGGGGATTATCTGGGTCGTTTTGACCCGGTTTTCAAATTTGCGCTCTATTGTCTGGCTGTATGCGTCAAGATGGATTTTCTTCAGGTAATCCCCGTCAGCCGCATAGTCGTAGAAAAGACCGATTTTCTCGCGTTCCAGCTTAGGTATTTTGACGCTAAAGTCGTCGAACTGGCCCTCTGGATCGTCAAACCAGGTTTGAGTAGACAGTTTGTAACGATCGAGGGAAAGTCCGATTTTGTGGCGATCGAAGTTGTAGCCAAGCCACATGCCCTGGCCGTTATTACGGAAATTGGTGTCGGGCAATCTTCCATCAGGCGTATCGCGGTCCCCCTGGTCGGAATAGCTGCCATTGATGCGGTAGTCAAAGTTTCCGATGCTGCCCCAGGCCGCAGCTGATTCTTCCCATCCTGCCGTTGCGGAGTTATAGACGGCCTTAACGCTGCCGCCGAGAGGCTTATCGCCGCCTTTTTTGGTAATAAAGTTTACGACGCCGCCAATCGCCTGCGAACCATAGAGGACAGAGTAAGGGCCTTTGACCACTTCAATCCGTTCCAGCGCGGATTCGTCAATCAGCAAACCGGCCCCGTAGTTTTGCCCGGCGCGCTGGTAGCTGACGACCTGGCCGTCTATCAAAATCAGCACCCGCGAAGAGGCTTCGCCACGAATACGGATTTGTTTCCGGCCAGCGAGGGCGTTATCGGTGACTTCAACGCCGGGAATATCTTGTAAATCATCAGCAATAGAAACGCTGGTGGAGTTTTGCAGCGTCTGGCGATCGATAACCTGAATGGTTGCCGGGCTATCCCAGAGACTACTTTCAGAGCGGTTAGCCGTGACGATCACCGTATCATCGCCGGGCGTTGAAGCGTGTGTTGTAGAGGTAGCTGCAGAAGCAGCGCCGGACATGCATAATGTCAGGGCTGAAAGAATAAATGGCCTTTGGTTAATCCGTGGCAACATAAGGGAACCTTTATTGAATGTAAATGATCATCATTATCATTCGCGTTTATATATAAAATTGTTTCCCTTTGTTCAATATGAAAGATGTAGAATCAATGCATCTTTTGATTTGAGTCAATTTTGTGCGGTCAACAAATACTGAAATGTGATCTGTGTCGCGTATAACAATGTGAATCAAAAGGATTTATTCATTTCTTTATTGGCTGAAAATGTGCAGGTCACTCGGGTAAATGATTACGGCAATCTGGGCTATAATGTGGCTCAGCACCAACAAGCACCGCGGGGGAAAAGTGAATATTAGCGATGTTGCGAAAAAAACCGGTTTAACCAGCAAAGCCATTCGCTTTTATGAAGAGAAAGGACTGGTGACGCCGCCGCTGCGTAGTGACAATGGCTATCGCACTTACAACCAACAGCATCTGAATGAACTGACGTTGCTGCGTCAGGCGCGCCAGGTTGGTTTTAACCTGGAAGAGTGCGGCGAGCTGGTAAACTTATTTAACGATCCGGCGCGTCATAGCGCGGATGTGAAAAAGCGTACGTTAGAAAAAGTGGCGGACATTGAGCGGCATATCAGTGAGCTGCAGGCCATGCGCTTGCATTTGCTGGCGCTGGCGGACAGTTGCCCGGGCGATGATAGCGCCGAATGTCCAATCATGGATAATCTCTCCGGCTGCTGCCATCACCAGGCGAAGGCTTAACGGCGAGAAGGATTAAGCATAAACACCACCGTACCGCGATACCACGGGGATTTCTCAAGCTGCGCTTCAGCCTGAGGGTCCCTGCTACCGTTTTGTACCAGTCCCAGCTTAAACGGAATGCGCAGACGAGCGAGCGCAGGCAGATACGCCTGATAATTTGTTACCGTGTGACGGCCCTGATAGCTCTGCACCACCAGTTCATCGACCGCCAGCGCGTTCAACGTGGCGACGTCGCCCGTTTTTGCCCAATCCAGTAATCCGGTTACGCCAAGTGCAAATTCAGTGGGTAACCTCTGGCGCAACTGCTGTAGAAAGTGCGCGTAGTCGGCAAGCTGATGGGTCGCCGCGTCAAAATCAACCTGCAGGCCGACAACGTGATTCCCGGCGGCCTGCCAGCGTTGCATCAACCGTATGATACGCGCCGGGATTTCCTCCGGTACGTCGAGCGTGGTAAAGCGTACGGTCAGCCAGATTGACGGAAAAGACAGACGGCTGACCGGCAGTCCGAGACGCTGGAAAACCACGTTACCCGAACGAACCAGTACCTCGCCCTGATGCAGATAGACCGTTTGCGCGTTTTTCAGCTCGTCACTGGCCTTCACTCCGGACCACAGCCAGAAGGCGGGATGCTCACGGGCGGCGACGATATCCGCCGCCTGTGCCTGGCCCAGCAGCAGTGTGGTTACCAGTAGTATTTGAGTTTTTGCGCCCACGGGCTTCCCGGATACTGCGTTTTCAGTTGGGTGAACCAGCCCTTACGCTGCAGTTTATCCACTTCCTCGCCGCCGCACTCGTTAGCGCCTGAAGGCGCATAGCACATGATGGCGCGATACAACGCGAAGCTCTTATCTTCGACTTCAGCGGTGGGCGAGGTGATTACCTGCTGATAGTAGCTTTGTCTGTCGAACTGGCCGAAGGGTTTCTTGCGCGAGATTGCTGATTCAAGCTCGTCATTGCCAGCGCTGTTTTTCCACAGATCAACATGCGTTTGCGTGGTGCGGAAGAATTCGCCTAAGCAGTTCAATGCGTGGGCATCATCCGCTTTTTTGCTCAATACCGTTACCGTTTCATTGAGGCTGCGACACGTATAACCCGCCTGCGCCGCGTCGCCATTCCAGTCGAATATGCTCAGGTTAACGTCAGCAAACGCTTCGCCAATGACCGGAGGCGTAATCGCGCTGGCCAGTTTTTTGTCATTCAGCCAGTCGCCAAAGCGATCCTCAGTAAGATCCCGCACCAGCAGCGTATGCAGGGCGATGGTACGCTCTTCGTTATTCGGACCGTGGACGGCCTGCTGACGCAGCAGTTCAGGTGTGGCCTGTGTTTTTAGCACCTGCGAGCGAAAGCGCAGGTTGGTCACGGTACTTTCTGGGGCAAAAACTGCCTCCACGTCGCCGCTATAAACCAGGGTCGCAGCGAGCTTAGCCTGCACATACTGCTGCTGTTCGTTGTCCTGACTAAGTTTTAACAACTGCTGCCAGAAATCACGCGCCGCGCTCCAATTCTTCTGGCCCATTAGCGCTTCGCCGTACAGCACCTGTTCGCTGAAGGCGAGAGTATCGTGAGCGGCAAGTTTCTGCGCTGGTGTAACTGCCTGAATAATTGCCGCGTAGTTGCCCGTTGCCTGCCACAGATTCAGTTGCAGATCGCGCCATAGCGGCAATTTTTGGCTCTGTTCAAACACCGGCTTGCTGGCGTCGAGTTGTTCCTGGGTCAACGTGGGTTTACTGTTGTTATCCAGGCGCAGCGCGCGCAGCAGTTCGATATAGCTGACCAGCGGCGCGTCGGGGAAGGCCTCCACCACCGGTCCTTCAAAGAATTGCATACCGAATACATTATCGTATTCGATAACGATTTCACGCAGTTGCTGTGCGTCAGCCGACTGCTGGAGCGTCTGCTCATACAACCCGGCCAACTGCGGCCACGCCTGTAAATACCAGTTTATGCGACGCAACATACCGCGGGTGGAATTGGCGTAGAGTCCTTCCGGCCAGCGTTGCAAATAGTTCTGCGCCTCTTTTTGCGCCTGAGCGGCGTCTTTAAGTTTGATATTGTCGATATTAAATTCGCCGTACTGCCCGTCGCTAAACTTACTGCTTTTGTTCAGTGCTGTGCGCATCAACATGTATTGCGCGGTTTCCATCAGCCAGGGGGAGCCGTTGTGCAACACGATGGTAAAGTCTTGCTCGGCCCCTTCGTAATTTTGATCGTAAAAATGCGCGGCACCGGTCAGATACGTTTTGTACAGAAGTGAAGTCGAATCAGCCGGAAGTGCAGCAAGGGACTCGGCGATCTGTTCTTTGGTCGCGCGCCCCCATAAATCCAGGCGCGCTTGCGCAAGTAATCGGCGCTGGTCGATATTTAACGTCTCGTCCGTCATTAGCGCAGCGATAAACTCGCTTACGCTCTGGCGATTATTCGACACATAACGGTTTTCCAGGTCGGCATCATAGCCGTTTTGTTTGGCAAATAGCGGAGGTTCGATTTCCAGAACAGCCAGTTGCTGACTCAGAGTGGTATCTTCACTTTGCACCGGGGCAACCGCTGGCTGCGGGACAGTCTCATCCCATTGTGGGTGATACGCAAAATAGAAATCGCGGGAGCGGGTGATATCCGCTGGCATCGACTGCACCGGCAGAACAAATGATTTTTCCTGACTCAGCAGCCGCAGCAGGTTGTCGCGGCTGTCGTTTTCAGGGTTAAAGGTCGGCGTGCCTTTCAGCAGGCAGCTGTCGTCGCTCCATTTACAGTCTTCCATATCGAAAGAGGCGAGTGCCTGCGGGGCGGCGGTCAGTAATGTGCAAAGGGCAAAGGCAAGGGGTGTCTTCCTGACCATAGTCTTATTTCCTGTCTTTTTAGTGTGATACCGCTTTAATAATCAGGGTAATTCCCTCAACGGCAATGACTTCAACCTGCGTTCCTGCGCTCAAATCGTCGCGGGCGCTTACGGGCCAGGAGCTGTCGCCGACGCGCATATGTCCGCGGCCATTGACCAGAGCGGTTTCCAGAATAAATCGACGGCCAACCAGCTGCTGTCCGCGCTGGTTCAGATGGCTGTCGGCGGGTTTCTGCTCCTGAACGCGCCTTGCCAGCCACTTCCACCACAGCCAGGCCGCCAGCAGGGTGAGGGCGGCGAACATCGCCCCCTGCCACGCCCAGTCAAGCGGGACGAGCCATACCACCAGGCCAGTAATTACCGCCGCCACGCCGCTCCACAGCAGATAGCCGTTACCGCCCAGCATCTCGGCGGCGAGGAGCAAACCGCCGAGGCTGAGCCAGAAGATGTGCGGGTGCACCAGAATCATCGCTATCATGATTTTTTCCGCTCGCTGGCGCTGTCCTTAACCAGTTCGGCGATCCCGGCAATGGAGCCCATCAGGCTGCTGGCGTCCAGCGGCATCATCACCACTTTGCTGTTATTTGACGAACCGATATGCTGCAGCGCTTCGGTGTATTTCTGCGCCACGAAGTAGTTCACGGCCTGAATATCCCCGGCGGCAATGGCCTCAGAAACCATCTGCGTTGCACGGGCTTCTGCTTCTGCGGAACGTTCACGCGCTTCAGCCTGTAAAAACGCGGACTGACGTTCACCTTCCGCTTTGAGGATTTTCGACTGCTTCTCACCTTCGGCCTTGACGATTTCCGCCTGACGGATCCCTTCTGCTTCAAGAATGTAGGCGCGTTTTGTTCGTTCGGCTTTCATCTGTGCGTTCATGGCGTCGATAAGCTCAGCCGGAGGACGGACGTCGCGGATCTCAATACGGGTGATTTTGATGCCCCAGGGATTGGTGGCCTCATCAACGATGTGCAGCAGGCGCGTGTTGATGTTGTCGCGTTGGGAGAGCATTTCATCGAGTTCCATCGAGCCGAGAACGGTACGAATGTTGGTCATGGTCAGGTTGATGATCGCCAGTTCCAGGTTGCTGACTTCATAAGCCGCTTTCGGCGCGTCGATCACCTGAATAAAGCACACGGCATCAATCGCAACATTGGCGTTATCTTTGGAGATGACTTCCTGAGAGGGGATATCAAGCACCTGTTCCATCATGTTGATCTTACGCCCAATGCGGTCCATGAACGGTACAACAAGGCTTAAACCCGGCTGCAGGGTTTTGGTGTAACGGCCAAAACGCTCTACCGTCCACTGGTATCCCTGCGGGACGATTTTGACGCCTGCGCCGACGATGACCAGCGCGACAAAAATAAGAATAGGAATAAAAATGAGCATTGATGAAACCTCCTGTTGTGCTGTCCTTTACTGCCTCATTAGTCAAATTATACCCGATTTATCAAGGTGGCTCCCCTATAATAAATTACAGAGATAGACTGTCTGCACGAAAGAGGTAAAAAAGGGATTGGTAATGGAAGAAAGCAGCATTCTGCTTCAGTTAAAAAATGTCGCATGGCAGGCAGGGGCGACGCAGGTTCTCAATAACATCTGTTTTGATCTCCGCGCCGGAGAATTTAAGTTGATTACCGGCCAGTCCGGGTGCGGTAAAAGTACGTTACTCAAGATAGTCGCGTCGTTAATAAGTCCGAGTTCCGGTGAAATCCTTTTTGAGGGTAAGGAGATCAATACCCTCAAGCCGGAAGCGTATCGTCAGCAGGTCTCTTATTGCGCGCAAACGCCCGCCTTGTTTAGTGATACCGTCTACGACAACCTCATTTTCCCGTGGCAAATTCGCGATAAACGCCCGGAACCGGATGTGTTTCTGGAAGATCTGGCCCGATTTGAGTTACCTGAGGCAATCCTCAAAAAAAATATCAATGAGCTGTCCGGCGGCGAAAAGCAGCGCGTCTCGTTAATTCGTAATTTGCAGTTTCTGCCGAAAATCCTGCTGCTTGATGAAATCACCAGCGCGCTGGATGAAGCCAACAAGCGTAATGTGAACGAATTAATTCACCACTATGTTCGCGATAAGAATATTGCTGTGCTGTGGGTGACGCATGACAAAGATGAAATTGATCATGCGGATAACGTCATAACCCTTCAACCGCACGCCGGTGAAATGCAGGAAGTAAGCAATGAACGAGCATAATATTACCAATGAATCCCTGGCATTAGCGATGATGCTGGTGGTGGTCGCAATACTGATCAGCAACAAAGAAAAGCTGGCGCTGGAAAAAGATATTCTCTGGAGCGTGTGCCGGGCGGTGGTTCAGCTTATTATCGTTGGCTACGTGCTGAAATATATTTTCGGCGTCAACCACAGCATTCTGACCTTATTGATGGTGCTGTTTATTTGCTTTAACGCGGCCTATAACGCGCAAAAGCGCAGTAAATTTATTGATAAGGCTTTTCTCTCGTCGTTTATCGCCATTACGGCGGGGGCGGGGTTAACGCTGGCGGTGCTGGTTTTGTCAGGCTCTATCGAGTTCACGCCGATGCAGGTTATCCCTATTTCCGGCATGATTGCAGGCAATGCGATGGTTGCGGTAGGGCTGTGTTACAACAATCTGGGGCAGCGGTTTAACAGCGAACAGCAGCAAATTCAGGAAAAACTCAGCCTCGGCGCGACGCCGAAAGTGGCCTCCGCGCCGCTGATTCGCGACAGCATTCGTGCCTCGCTGATCCCGACTATCGATTCAGCGAAGACCGTGGGACTGGTGAGTTTACCGGGGATGATGTCCGGATTGATTTTTGCAGGTATTGATCCGGTAAAAGCGATTAAGTATCAGATTATGGTAACGTTTATGCTGCTTTCGACGGCCAGCCTGTCGACCATTATTGCCTGCTACCTGACCTATCGGAAGTTCTATAATTCACGTCACCAATTAGTTGTAACGCATTTGAAGAAGACGTGATCTGGTGCCGGGAGCGGTATTTGTCGAATTTCCAGGCCCGATAAGCGCAAGCGCCATCGGGCAAAATCAAACGGATTAGTACAACAGCGCGTACAGCTGGCGGCGGTACTTCGAAGCCAGCGCATCGCCCGTACCCAGTGCGGCAAGGATCTCCTGGAAAGTTTTACGCGCCTGGCCGTCGGCTGCAGTAAGATCTTTCTTCAGGTGGCTAAACAGCAACTCCAGCGATTCTTCGTTGCGTCCGACCTGGTGTAACTGAATGGCAAGTTGAGTTGCCAGCGCTGCATCCTGCGGATTGCTGGCGACCTGCTGCTGCAACTGTTGGATTTCCGGCGTATCAGCCGCCTGCTTCAGCAATTCGATCTGTGCCACCAGCCCCTGATAACGGGTGTCCTGATCCTGCAACGGAATGGTTTTCAGCACCGCTTCGGCTTCGTCAGAACGGTTCAGGGCGATTTGCGTTTCCGCCAGCAGCAGACCAATTTCGCTGCTCTGGTTGGAGATCTGCCAGGCTTCTTTCAGCAGCGGCAGCGCATCAGCGTGATTACCCGCTTCGATAAATTCGATAGCCTGGCGCGCTTTCAGCTCTTCTTCGCTCGGCAACACTTTTTCCAGCAGCGCACGAATAACCTCTTCCGGCTGCGGGCCCTGGAATCCATCTACCGGCTGACCGTTCTGGAACAGATAAACCGTGGGGATCGCGCGCAGACCAAACTGGGAGGCGATCATCTGTTCAGCGTCACAGTCGAGCTTAGCGAGTATAAACTGGCCGTTGTACTGGGCAGCAAGACTCTCCAGTACCGGTGTTAACTGCAGACAATGCTGGCTGCGCTCAGACCAAAAATAGAACAGGACCGGCGTGGTCATCGACTGTTCAAGGGTCTGCTGTAGGTTCGATTCGTTAATGTTAACAATATTCTGTGTGGACATGGAGTTACTCTCTTTTGTCGATTTCTTGTTACATGGGGGCTGACGCGCGAGCTTCAACTCAACCCTGTAAAATTTTGTCCATTATGCGGCCTGGCAACAGGCGTTTAAGCAGCATCACTGCCCAGGTCACCAGCGTAACTGGATAACGTAGCTTCGGTTTATCGCTCTCAAACGCATGACGCACTTTGGCGACAACCGCTTCTGGTCCCAGCGTAAAACGCGCGGCAATGCCGGGATTTTCCACGGGAGCATCGCTCTGGGTCTGGTTGACGTTTTCAGTAAAGCGGGTGCGGATAGGGCCGGGCTCAATCAGGCTGACCTTAATTCCGCTGTAGCGCAGCTCCATACGCAGTGCGTCGGACCAGGCTTCCAGCGCATATTTGCTGGCGGCATAGGCCCCGCGTCCCGGCGTTGAGATCAATCCCATGACCGATGAGGTCATCACTATACGTCCTTCGCCGTGGGGTAACATAGCGGGCAAAAGGCGCATGGTAAGCTGATGTGCGCCAAAGAAGTTGGCGGAAAACTGCTGCTCCATTTGCTCGCGGCTGATGGTGGGCAGGGGGCCATAGACGCCGTATCCGGCGTTGTTAAAGATCCCATACAAACGATTATCGGTCAGGGCGATCACCTCATCGGCGGCGCGATCCACGCTTTCGGGTGAATCCAGATCCAGCAATACGCCGGTGAATCCCATGCTGTTCATACGCGCGACATCGTCAGGTTTGCGGCAGCCAGCCAGAATTTGAAAACCCTGGCGCTTTAGCTCAAGCGCGCTTTCCAGGCCGATTCCGCTGGAACATCCTGTTATTAAGACCGATTTTTGCATAACTTTACCTGTCAGGATCTCCGTTGTTTTACGAGTCGTGATTTACTATATCCGTCATACTTCAAGTTGTCTGTGCGTTGGCTACGCTCGCTCACCCCAGTCACATAGTTATCTATGCTCCTGGGAACTCTCTCACTTGCCGCCTTCATACAACTCGAATTATTTAGGATAGAAAAGGGGTGAGATGTTGCGCCATCCAGTCGGCAATAAACGGCTGGGCGTCACGGTTAGGATGAATACCATCATCCTGCATCCACTGGGGTTTCAGATAAACCTCTTCCATGAAAAAGGGCAGCAGAGGGATATCAAACTCTTTGGCGAGCTTTGGATAAATCGCGCTAAAGGTTTCATTATAACGGCGACCGTAGTTTGCCGGCAGACGAATTTGCATTAATAGCGGTTCGGCATTTGCCGCTTTCACGTCCTGCAAAATCGTGCGCAGAGTTTGTTCGGTTTGCGCAGGCGCAAAGCCGCGCAGGCCATCGTTGCCGCCAAGTTCGACCAGTACCCAACGCGGCTGGTGCTGCTTGAGTAATGCAGGCAGACGGGCCAGGCCCTGCTGCGAGGTGTCGCCGCTAATGCTGGCATTCACCACTGGCGTTTTGGTTTGCCATTTATCATTAAGTAGCGCAGGCCACGCGGCGCTGGCGGACATACGGTATCCGGCGCTCAGGCTGTCACCCAGAATTAATAACGTGTCCGCAGCGGCGGCGCGGAAAGTTAACAGGACCAGGAACAGGAAAGGCCAATGCCAGCGGAAAACATTGTTGAAGTTCATCATCTTAAGAAATCCGTCGGTCAGGGTGATCATGAGCTATCCATCCTTACCGGAGTTGAACTGGTTGTCAAACGCGCCGAGACCATTGCGCTGATTGGCGAGTCGGGATCGGGGAAATCCACGCTGCTGGCGATCCTCGCCGGGCTGGACGATGGCACCAGCGGTGAAGTCAGCCTCGTGGGGCAGGCGCTGCACGCCATGGACGAAGAAGCCCGGGCGCAACTGAGAGCCCGACACGTGGGCTTTGTCTTCCAGTCGTTCATGTTAATTCCGACCCTCAACGCGCTGGAAAACGTCGAATTGCCTGCGCTGTTGCGCGGCGAAAACAGCGGAAAAAGTCGCGATGGGGCAAAAACACTGCTGGAGCAATTGGGACTGGGAAAACGTCTTGATCATCTTCCGGCTCAACTTTCCGGCGGGGAGCAGCAGCGTGTGGCGCTGGCGCGGGCCTTTAACGGTCGCCCTGACGTGCTGTTCGCCGATGAACCAACGGGCAATCTGGACCGCCAGACCGGAGAGAAAATCGCCGACCTGCTGTTTTCTCTGAACCGGGAACACGGTACCACCCTAATACTGGTGACCCATGACCCGCAACTGGCGGCGCGTTGCGATCGGCGTTTACGCCTGGTGAACGGACAGTTGCAGGAGGAGGCATGATTGCACGCTGGTTTTGGCGCGAATGGCGCTCGCCTTCATTACTGATTGTCTGGCTGGCGCTGAGCCTGGCGGTAGCCTGCGTGCTGGCGCTGGGCAATATCAGCGATCGTATGGAAAAAGGGCTAAGCCAGCAAAGTCGTGAGTTTATGGCGGGAGATCGGTCGCTGCAAAGTTCGCGCACCGTGCCGAAAGCGTGGATTGACGAGGCGCGACAGCGTGGCCTGAAGGTGGGCGAACAACTGACCTTTGCCACCATGACCTTTGCCCAGGATACGCCGCAACTGGCGAACGTCAAAGCGGTGGATGAAGTGTATCCGATGTACGGCACATTGCAGACCAATCCGCCGGGGCTGAAACCACAGCCAGGCTCGGTGCTGCTGGCCCCGCGTCTGATGGCGCTGCTCAACTTAAAAATCGGTGATTCCATCGACGTTGGCGATGCCACGCTGCGCATCGCCGGGGAAGTGGTACAGGAGCCGGACTCAGGTTTTAATCCGTTCCAGATAGCGCCGCGCCTGATGATGAACATTGCGGATGTCGAAAAAACGGCGGCAGTCCAGCCGGGAAGCCGCGTGACCTGGCGCTATAAATTTGGCGGGACGCCGTCCCAACTGGAAGCCTATGAAAAATGGTTGCTGCCGCAGTTAAAGCCGGAACAGCGCTGGTACGGGCTGGAGCAGGATGAAGGCGCGCTGGGGAAATCACTGGAGCGTTCGCAACAGTTCCTGCTGCTCTCGGCGCTATTAACGCTGCTGCTGGCGGTGGCCGCGGTTGCCGTGGCGATGAGCCATTATTGCCGCAGCCGTTACGATCTGGTGGCGATTCTGAAAACCCTCGGTGCGGGCAGAGCGCAACTGCGCAGGCTGATTGTTGGTCAGTGGCTGATGGTGCTGGTGCTGTCTGGCGTGACCGGCGGGTTGTTCGGGCTGTTATTTGAGCGCGTGCTGGTCGTGCTGCTCAAACCGGTTCTGCCCGGCGAACTACCGCCTGCCAGCCCCTGGCCGTGGCTATGGGCATTAGGTACCATGACGGTTATTTCGCTGCTGGTGGGGTTACGCCCTTACCGTTTGCTGCTGGCGACGCAGCCGCTGCGGGTGCTGCGCCGTGACGTGGTAGCAAACGTATGGCCGCTGAAGTTTTATTTGCCGGTGGTATTGTTAGTTGTGATTGCACTGCTGGCCGGACTGATGGGCGGAAGCCCGCTGCTGTGGGCGGTGCTGGCTGGCGCGGTAGTGCTGGCGTTGTTGTGCGGGGTACTCGGCTGGATGCTGCTCAACGTGCTGCGCGGTCTGACGCTCACCTCGCTGCCGCTGCGTTTGGCGGTCAGTCGACTGTTGCGCCAGCCGTGGTCAACGCTCAGTCAGCTGTCGGCCTTTTCACTTTCCTTTATGCTGCTTGCGCTGCTGCTGGTGCTGCGCGGCGATCTGCTCGACCGCTGGCAGCAGCAAATGCCGCCGGAAAGCCCGAACTATTTTCTGATCAATATTGCCACCGAGCAGGTGGTTCCGCTGAAGGCTTTCCTGTCTGAGCATCAGGTGATCCCGGAATCGTTCTATCCGATTGTGCGGGCGCGTCTGACGGCGATCAATGAGAAGCCAACCGAAGGCAACCAGGATGAGGCGCTGAACCGCGAGCTTAACCTGACCTGGCAGGATACCCGACCGGATCATAACCCGATAACCGCCGGAAGCTGGCCGCCAAAAGCAGGCGAAGTGTCGATGGAAGAGGGGCTGGCGAAACGGCTGAACGTCAGGCTTGGCGATCGGGTGACCTTTATGGGCGATACTCAGGATTTCAGCGCCAAAGTCAGCAGTCTGCGCAAAGTAGACTGGGAAAGCCTGCGACCTAATTTCTTCTTTATCTTCCCCTCCGGCGCGCTGGACGCTCAGCCGCAAAGCTGGTTAACCAGCTTTCGCTGGGAGAATGGCAACGGCATGCTGACGCAGCTTAACCGTGAATTTCCGACCATCAGCCTGCTGGATATTGGCGCCATCCTCAAACAGGTGGGCCAGGTGCTGGAGCAGGTAAGTAGAGCGCTGGAGGTGATGGTGGTGCTGGTTACCGCCTGCGGCATGTTGCTGCTATTAGCGCAGGTCCAGGTCGGTATGCGCCAGCGTCATCAGGAACTGGTGGTCTGGCGCACGTTGGGAGCAGGCAAGAAATTGCTGCGTACCACGCTGTGGTGCGAGTTCGCCATGCTCGGGATGGTAGCCGGATTGGTGGCAGCCATCGGTGCGGAAACCGCATTGGCGGTGCTGCAAACCAAAGTGTTTGATTTCCCGTGGGAGCCAGACTGGCGACTGTGGGTCGTGTTGCCACTTTGTGGGGCATTGCTGCTTTCTTTATGCGGCGGGTGGCTCGGTTCACGTCTGCTAAAAGGCAAAGCGCTGTTCCGTCAGTTCAGTAGTTGATTCATATCCGTGATGATTACGCACCGGTTTTTTAAATCGGTGCGTTTTTTTATCTATGTAGCACAAATTGACAACTCCTTGATATTTAACAGCACAGAACAATAAAAACCCGACAACACGAGTGTATTAATAAACGTTAATATTTGTATGCTGAATAATTGGCAGGCTATCTATCAAGGTACAAATAATGACTATAAAAAAAACGGCGCTGGCGGTATCGATCGGCGCAGCAGTGGCATTAACGACCTTCGCCTCCCAGGCGGAAATCACGGTCCTGAAACAAGATCCGCAGGCGGGCGACCCGCTGAGCCGTCTTAACTTCACCGTCGGCGGGAGTATTCGTCCGCAGTTCCAGAATATGGCCGGTGACGATGGTAAGAATGGCTACAAACGTAATGGCTTCGACGGCGGGACGCGTTTCCGCTTCGCTGCTGACTACTATCTGTTTGATGACATCAGTTGGGTGAGCTACTACGAGCTGGGCGTTAACTTCCCGGCGATGTTCAACTGGGACAACCACTACGCTAACGGCGCCAACGATACCACGCGTCGTATGCTGTACACCGGTCTGAAGAGCGCGACCTGGGGTACGCTGACCTTCGGTCAACAGAACAGCATTTACTATGATGTGGTTGGTGCGAAAACGGATATCTGGGACTACGACATGATCGGTCAGGCGCCAGGTAACGGCATCAATGGCGACTATGACGGTTCCTATCGTACGCGTAAATCACTGAAGTATAAGAAAACGGTTGGCGATGTCGATCTCTACGCCTCTTATCTGTTCAGCGATGATTACAACCCGAACAACGGTCTGCGCTACAAACGTAAAGGCGGCGGCTCGTTGGGTGTGGATTATCACATCACCGATGACCTGACCTGGGGTACGGCGTGGAACTACACCCGTGCGGAAATGCGTGGCGACACCAGCAAAACCTACGATCAAAACATCGTTGGTACCGCGTTGAGTTGGAAACCGGACAACTGGACCTTCTCGATGGGCGGCGGTTGGTATCAAAACTTCATGACCACCAAAAAAGTGTCTGTTAATGACTACTTTGCCGGTGATGCCTGGGGTCTGGAATACTTCGCGGGTTACACCTTCCCGGTTGGTCAGTATGCGCTGAAATCTGTTCAGCCCTACTTTATGGGAGACCGTATTGAGTATGTGAATGGCCGTAACTACCTGCGTACTGACAACGGTGTGGGTATCAGCTTCCAGCTGGATTACGGTTTCCGTGTTGATTACGAACACGTATTCACCTCCAGCACCGACAATCTGGGCGATATGAACCTGGTTCGTCTGCGTTACGACTTCTAATCGAACGCCTGTCAAACGGAACGCCCGATGCGCTTGCGCTTATCGGGCCTACGGGAGCAGGGTGATCACGTTATTTGTAGGCCGGATAAGGCACTTGTGCCGACATCCGGCTTTTTCATGCCTTCTCTCATTTGAAAACACATTTCGCAACATCATGAAATAATTTCAAGGACAGCAGGTTGTGATCTGTGTCATGTTAACAATCAGCCTGTTAACGGGCCAACAAGAACAACGCCGCAAGAACGGCGTGAGACATGACACCACAACGTTAAAATGGAGAGATTATGGGATTGCGTCAGAGTTTACGCGTCGCGACCGGAGCGCTATTGCTGGCCTGCGGATTACAATTTGCTCATGCGAACAGCGATCCGCATACCATCGTGTTTGGCGTCGCGCCTGGGCCGTACGGTGATATGGTGAAACAGGCCATTGCCCCTACGCTGAAAGAGAAAGGCTATAAGGTCGTGGTGCGCGAATTCAGTGACTACGTGCAACCGAACATGGCGCTATCCAACGGCAGCATCGATGCCAACCTGTTCCAGCATTCACTCTACTTTGACAAATTCACCGCCGATAAAGGACTTAAGCTGAGCAAGCTGATTGTGGTCCCGACGGCCGGGATGGGTTTTTACTCACATAAAATCAAAAGCCTGGATGAGTTGAAAAAAGGGGATGTGATCACGCTGTCCAACGATCCCACCAACCTGGCTCGCGGTCTGCGTTTCCTGCAGTCTATCGGCCTTATCACCATCAAAGACAATATCGATCCAACGAAGGCCTCCGAGCGCGATATCGCCAGCAACCCGAAAGGACTGGTGTTTAAACCGCTGGAAGCTGCGCAGCTGCCGCGTACGCTGGACGGCGTGACCGGCGCGCTGGTCAACGGTAACTTTGCCGTGGCGGCAAAACTGGATCTCGCCAGCGCCATCAAGCAAGAGCATCTGGATGAAAATCTGAAAAATATCATCGCGGTACGCAGTGAAGATGCGGATAAACCGTTTGCGAAAGATATTGTGGAGGCGGTGAAATCTCCGGCGTATCGCGCGGTGATCGATGATCCGCAAAACATCTACAGCGCCTTCCAGAAACCGGAATGGATGTCGGCAGCCCAATAATCGCTGCGCACAAGGGTTAACAGGGGCAGCGGCGACTGCCCTTTTCGCATTTCTGAGGTGGCTATGATTGAAATAGAAAAGGTATGCGTGGATTTTAGCGCAGGCCGTGGACCGTCAACCCGGGCGGTTGATGACGTCAGCTTGCGCATCGGCGCAGGTGAGATATTTGGCATTGTCGGGACCAGCGGCGCGGGGAAAAGTACGCTGCTGCGCACCCTGAACGCCTTAACGCGACCGAGTCAGGGAAGCGTGAAGGTGAACGGCGTAGAAATTTCCGCGCTGGAAGGCGCGCATCTACGTAAAGCTCGTCAACGTATCGGGATGATTTTTCAACATTTTAATCTGATGCATACCCGTACCGTGGCGCAAAACGTCGCCTTTAGCCTGAAGGCTGCCGGATGGGAGCGCAGTAAAATTGGCCCGCGCGTTAGCGAAATCCTGGCGCTGGTGGGGCTGTCTGACAAGGCAAACCGCTTTCCGGTTCAGCTCAGCGGCGGGCAAAAGCAGCGTGTGGGTATTGCCCGCGCGATTGCCAATCACCCGGATGTACTGCTGTGTGATGAACCTACCTCCGCGCTGGATCTGGAAACCTCGGCCACGATTCTGGCGTTGCTTAAGCAGATCAATCAACAGTTGGGGATCACGATCGTACTGATCACTCACGAGATGAACGTGATCAAATCGATTTGCGATCGCGTGGCGGTGATGTCCGGCGGCAAGGTGGTGGAGTCCGGTGAGGTGTTTGACGTTTTTGCTCATCCACAGCACGCTTTCACGCAGCAACTGGTGTCGCATACCCTCAATTTGACGCTGCCCGAGAGTCTGCGCCAGCATCTGCCCGGTCAACTGCTAAAAATTCTGTTCATTGGCGATTCGGCGGAACAGCCGGTGTTGTCAGAAGTCGCGGTTAAATTTGGCGTGGCGGTGAACATTCTGCACGGCAAAATTGAATATATTGGCGAACGCGCGCTGGGGATTTTGGTGGTGCAACTGACCGCGCCGCATAACCCTTCAGCGGTGGAAGTCGCCGTGGAACATATTCGTCAACGTACTGCACAGGTGGAGGTGATTCGTGGATGATTTATTGCCTGATTTGACGCTGGCGTTTAATGAAACCTTCCAGATGCTGAGCATCTCTACGGTGCTGGCAATTATTGGCGGTCTGCCGCTCGGTTTCCTTATTTTTGTCACCGACCGGCATTTATTCTGGCAAAACCGTTTTGTGTATCTGCTCAGTTCCGTGCTGGTGAATATCATTCGTTCGGTGCCGTTTGTGATCCTGCTGGTGCTACTGTTGCCGCTAACCCAGTTTTTACTTGGGAATACCATTGGCCCGATTGCGGCGTCGGTCCCGCTCTCTGTGGCGGCAATCGCCTTCTATGCCCGTCTGGTCGACAGTGCGCTACGTGAAGTCGATAAAGGCATTATCGAGGCGGCGGAAGCGTTTGGTGCCAGCCCGATGCGCATCATCTGCACCGTTCTGTTACCGGAGGCGAGCGCGGGTCTGCTGCGTGGGTTGACGATAACGCTGGTGAGTCTGATCGGTTACTCCGCGATGGCCGGTATCGTTGGCGGCGGTGGAGTCGGCGACCTGGCGATTCGCTTTGGTTATTACCGCTACGAAACCCAGGTCATGGTCGTTACCGTGGTGGCGCTGATTATTCTGGTGCAGGTCGTTCAGGTGCTGGGCGACTGGCTGGCAAAACGCGCAGATAAGCGCGACAGACACTGATCACTGTGCGTTAAGCCAGTCGGCAACGTCCTGCCAGGTGCCGCGAAAGACGATTTTCGCGGCTTTCTTTTCCAGTTGATAGCGATACATCGGGTCGTAATACTCGTTGAGCAACGGCACCAGCCAGCCCATATGGGCGTCGGTGCTGCCCGTCGCCTGCTGTTCGCGCAGAGCCACGTCGAGCAGGGCGGTCAACTCGGCAAAACGTTGTAAACCCAGGCGACGGCGGATAGCAAACAGGCCGTGGTGCAGATAGTCACTGTACTCCTGCCAGCCCTGGCTCTCGCCATAAGCATGGGTAAAATCGTGGTGCATTCGCACGAAATACTCTTCGCGCAGTCGCTCCAGACGACGCTCAAAAGGATCGTCAACCACCGCTATAGATGCCTGGGTCATACGCTCTCGCAGGCATTCGGGCAGATGATTAGCCCCGATCATGCGGCCTTCATCTTCCAGTACCCACAGGCGTAGAGCCTGACGGCTGTCGGTTTTGAGCATTTCGACCGCCAGCAGGTTTTCAAAACTCGCCTGGCTTAGCTGCGGTTCCACGGTACGTCCAAACGAGGAGCCGCGATGGTGAGCCAGTCCTTCGAGATCCACACCGTTCGGCTGCCGTTGTACCAACTGCGTTTTGCCGTTCCCGGTACAGCCGCCGATTAAGACGATCGGTTTTTGCACCAGTTCTTCAGTCAGTTGAATCGCTGCCTGACGCAATGCTTTATAACCACCTTGTATCAGCGGGTAGTCAATGCCGGACTCGTGCAGCCACTGCTGCACAATATGCGAACGCTGACCGCCGCGTGCGCAGCATAGGTAGCCCGCAGGATTTTGACGACAGGCATCCTGCCAGGCACGTATTCTCTGCTGGCGGGTTGCTCCCGAAACCAGTTGATGGCCGAGCGCGAGGGCGGCCTCAGGCCCCTGACGTTTATAACAGGTACCCACGGCGGCACGTTCGTCATCGTTCATTAAGGGGAGATTGACTGCGCCCGGCATCGCGCCTTGTTGAAATTCGACGGGGGCGCGTACATCGATTATAGGCGTACCGGCGAGCAGAATTGCGCGATAGTCCTGTGCTGTTCGTGTGTCTTGCATAGTAAAAAACGAAACCTCAAATCATCCTGCGTACTATTTTACGCGCCAAATGAGAGGATGACTTGATTTTCAATCGCGTGCATTGTTGAAAATTGCTAAAAATCCGGCGATTTCAGGTTTTCGCTGCGTAAATAACGTCACAATATCTTCCACAGCCTTACCTGCGCCAAACTTATGCCATGCGAGGCTTAAAGGGGAAGGGGGGCGCATGGTGGGTATTATGCTACTGACCAGTTGGCCGTTATCCAGTAACGGTTGGCAGAGCGGCTGTGGAACGAAGCCAATACCCACGCCCGCAAGATGCGCTGCAAGCTTGGTTTCCATATCCGGGACGATGATCTCTTTTTGACCGGGAAGACGCCATGCGACCCGTTTGGTCAGGGTCCGCGCGCTATCTTCAATGTTGATTGCCGGAAAACGGCGCAACTGCGCTTCCGTTAATGGACCACTGACGTCTGCCAGTGGGTGATCCGCCGACATCACAAATCGCCACTGAACAGAACCCAAAGGATCGAGAGTAAAGGTGTTTGCCATCGGTTCCGTGCCGGTTACACCGATAGCCAGAGAGAATCCTTCATACAGCAGAGAATCCCACACGCCCATATAAATCTGCCGGGAAAAGTGAAACTGAGTAAAGGGATAGCGTTCGTTAAGCCAGGATAACAGGCGAGCAACGGCTTCTGGGCTGTAAAGCAGGTTATTGACCACAATGTTCACCTGGCGCTCTACGCCGTCGTTCACTTGCTGTAATTCGCTGGGCATGCTGTCCAGCCATGCGAGCCAGTCTTTTGCCTGGGAAAGAAGGTGAGACCCTGCGGCGGTTAACGTCACGCTTCGGGTGGTGCGAAAAAATAGCGCGACGCCGGTGTTTTCTTCCAGAAGCTTAATACGGTAGCTGATGGTGGCCGTGGTTTTACACAAGCGATCCGCCGCCCTGGAGAAACTCCCCGTTTCGGCGACGCCAATAAAGGTACGCAGTGTTTCCGGATCAAACATCGTCAGCCACTCCCCTTAATGATCTTCTGCAAGCCAGATTTCTTGTTCTCTGATTTATAAGTATTTTTGCATAATGGCCTTGTTTAAATTGTGGTCTAAATCTAGTTTTGGAAAATTTTTCCAATTTTTGTGTTGATGTTAATTCACGAAGGTTTTAGATTGCATGGTATTGAAGCCGCTAAATGTTCTGACTGCGGTTCTGCAGAATTCAGCTACAAGGAAACGATGATGAAACTAGAGGTATTACCGTTAAATCAGCAAACGTTCAGCGCCTATGGCGATGTTATAGAAATCCATAAACGTGATTTTTTTCATATCAATGATGGGCTCGTTGAGCGTTATCACGACCTGGCTAATGTGGAGATCCTTGAGCAGGACAGGACCCTCATTAGTATCAACCGCGCGCAACCGGCGGCGATGCCGATTGTTGTACATGAGCTGGAGCGCCACCCGCTGGGCACCCAGGCATTTATGCCTATGAATGGTGAAGCATTTGTGGTGATTGTCGCGCTCGGCGAGGACAAACCTGATCTTTCCACCTTAAAAGCCTTTATCTCCAATGGCCTACAGGGCGTGAATTACCATCGAAATGTCTGGCATCATCCACTATTTGCCTGGCAAACCGTAACCAATTTTCTGACCGTCGATCGCGGTGGCAGCGATAATTGCGATGTTGAAAGTATCCCGGCACATGAGCTCTGTTTTGCGTGACGCTATCGGCCTTCTTGCTTAATATGAGCATATTGTTCATTGTTTATGCTCATATTTTGGGCCGGAGTAAATGTAGTGGTGACGGAAGTAAGACGGCGCGGCAGGCCTGGACAGGCGGAGCCGGTTGCGCAAAAAGGCGCTCAGGCGCTTGAGAGGGGTATTGCAATTTTACAGTATCTCGAAAGAAGTGGAGGCAGTTCGTCAGTTAGCGATATTTCCGGCAGTCTGGATTTACCGCTCTCCACGACTTTTCGCCTGTTGAAGGTTTTACAAGGGGCTGATTTTGTCTATCAGGACAGCCAGTTAGGTTGGTGGCACATCGGGTTAGGCGTCTTCAATGTGGGCTCCGCGTATATTCATAATCGCGATGTCCTGTCGGTAGCCGGACCGTTTATGCACCGATTAATGCTGTTGTCAGGCGAAACGGTTAACGTTGCGATTCGCAATGGCACCGAAGCGGTGTTAATTGGCCAGAAGGAGTGCAAATCGATGGTCAGAATGTGCGCACCTTTAGGCAGTCGCATGCCGCTCCATGCTTCCGGTGCGGGTAAGGCGCTACTTTATCCGTTGATAGAAGAAGAGTTAATGGACATCGTCGTGAAAACGGGTTTACAGCAGTTTACGCCGACCACGTTGGTGGATTTTCCTACTCTGCTGCGCAATCTGCAATTGGCGCGTGAGAATGGCTATATCATCGATCACGAAGAGCATGTTATTGGCTTGAATTGCATCGCTTCGGCTATCTATGACGATACAGGCAGTGTAGTTGCTGCCATCTCTATTTCTGGGCCCGCATCCAGACTGACGGAAGAACGTTTTATCAGTCAGGGGGAGCTGGTACGGGATACTGCACGAGATATCAGTACGGCGCTTGGCTTAAAAGCCCCCGTAGCTTAAGTCGCAACCCGCTCAGAGGAGCGGGACTTTTTTGGATTTTTTTGAAGTTGGAAAATCTTTCCAATAAATAGAGGTAGAAAGAAAATGGCAAAAATGAGAGCCGTTGACGCGGCAATGTATGTGCTGGAAAAAGAAGGCATCACCACCGCATTTGGGGTTCCAGGAGCGGCTATAAACCCGTTCTACTCCGCAATGCGTAAGCATGGAGGCATCCGTCACATTCTGGCTCGTCACGTTGAAGGCGCTTCCCATATGGCTGAAGGTTATACGCGTGCAACGGCAGGTAACATTGGCGTCTGCCTTGGCACCTCTGGCCCGGCAGGCACTGACATGATCACTGCACTGTATTCCGCCTCTGCCGACTCTATTCCAATTCTATGCATCACCGGCCAGGCTCCTCGTGCCCGCCTGCATAAGGAAGATTTTCAGGCTGTTGATATTGAGTCTATTGCCAAACCGGTCAGCAAAATGGCGGTAACAGTGCGTGAAGCGGCACTGCTTCCTCGGGTGTTACAGCAGGCATTCCATGTAATGCGCTCTGGTCGTCCAGGTCCGGTGTTGATCGATTTGCCTTTTGATATTCAGGTTGAAGAAATCGAATTCGATCCAGACATGTATGAACCGCTGCCGGTATACAAGCCTGCGGCCAGCCGCAAACAGATTGAGAAAGCGCTGGAAATGCTGATTCAGGCTGAGCGTCCGGTCATCGTGGCTGGGGGCGGGGTGATTAATGCGGATGCCAGCGAACTGCTGCAACGCTTTGCTGAATTAACCCACGTACCGGTAATTCCTACGTTAATGGGCTGGGGATGTATCCCGGACGATCATGAATTAATGGCCGGAATGGTGGGGTTACAAACGGCGCATCGTTACGGAAACGCCACGCTACTGGCCTCCGATATGGTGTTTGGTATTGGTAACCGTTTTGCGAACCGACACACAGGATCCGTCGCGAAATATACCGAAGGTCGCAAAATCATTCATATCGACATTGAGCCGACACAAATTGGTCGCGTTCTTTGCCCGGATTTAGGCATCGTTTCCGACGCCAAAGCCGCGCTGACTTTGCTGATTGACGTTGCTCAGGAGATGCAGAAATCCGGACGTTTGCCTTGCCGGAATACCTGGGTTGATGAATGCCAACAGCGTAAGCGGACGTTACTGCGTAAAACCCACTTCGACAATGTCCCGGTTAAGCCGCAGCGCGTATATGAAGAGATGAATAAAGCCTTTGGTCGCGACGTTTGCTACGTCACCACCATCGGGTTATCGCAAATTGCCGCCGCGCAAATGCTGCACGTATTTAAAGATCGTCATTGGATCAACTGTGGCCAGGCAGGCCCTCTCGGTTGGACACTGCCAGCGGCATTAGGGGTTTGTGTTGCCGATCCAAAACGCAATGTCGTCGGGATTTCGGGGGATTTTGACTTCCAGTTCCTGATTGAAGAATTGGCCGTAGGCGCGCAATTCAACATTCCTTACATCCATGTGCTGGTCAACAACGCCTATCTGGGATTGATTCGTCAGTCGCAGCGCGCGTTTGATATGGATTACTGCGTGCAACTGGCATTCGAAAACATCAACTCCAGCGAAGTAAACGGCTATGGCGTCGATCACGTCAAAGTGGCAGAGGGATTGGGCTGTAAAGCCATTCGCGTATTCAAACCTGAAGATCTTGCTCCGGCATTTGAACAAGCCAAAGCCCTGATGGCGCAGTATCGCGTTCCGGTTGTCGTCGAAGTGATCCTTGAACGTGTGACGAACATCTCTATGGGCAGTGAACTGGATAATGTGACCGAGTTTGAAGAGATTGCAGACGGTGCTACCGATGCGCCAACCGAAACCTGTTTTATGAAATACGAATAGATGAGGTGAAAGATGTTACGTTTCTCAGCCAATCTTTCCATGCTGTTTCTGGAATACAGTTTTCTTGAACGCTTCGATAAAGCGGCACAATCGGGATTTCGTGGCGTAGAGTTTATGTTTCCCTACGATTACGACATTGACGTATTAAAGGAAAAGCTGCAGACCAACCAACTGGAACATACGTTGCATAATCTCCCTGCCGGAGACTGGGCGGCGGGTGAACGCGGTATCGCCTGTATTCCGGGGCGCGAAGAAGAGTTTCGCGAGGGCGTGGCGGCAGCTATTCGCTATGCGAAGGCGCTTGGCAATAAGAAAATCAACTGCCTGGTGGGTAAAACGCCAGCGGGGTTTTCCGCCGAACAGATCCAGCAGACGCTGGTGGAAAATCTGCGCTATGCGGCAAATATGTTAGCGCAAGAAGATATTTTATTGCTGATTGAGCCGATCAATCATTTTGATATGCCGGGTTTCCATCTTACCGGAACTCATCAGGCGCTGGCGTTAATTGACAGCGTCGGCTGCAATAATATCAAAATTCAGTATGACATTTATCACATGCAGCGCATGGAGGGAGAATTAACCCAAACCATGACCACGTGGGCAAATAAAATAGGTCATTTGCAAATTGCAGATAACCCTCGTCGCGGAGAGCCGGGGACAGGGGAAATTAATTATGACTTTATTTTTAAGTTTATCGATAAATCAGGTTATGACGGTTGGATTGGTTGTGAATACAAGCCACTGACCACCACCGAAGCGGGATTATCGTGGATTAATCAATATCGATAATTTGTAAGGAATTTCAGGCATCGCTATTTTTTCCACTTTGTTGGCAGGGGATCGTGTTGCCTGAATTCGGGAAAACCGACAGACATATATGAGGTTAAAAATGAAACTGGGATTTATTGGCCTGGGTATTATGGGATCGCCAATGGCGATCAATCTGGCTCGCGCCGGACATCAGCTACATGTGACGACCATTGGCCCTGTAGCGGAAGAATTGCTGTCATTGGGCGCGGTAAATGTTGAAAATGCACGTCAGGTTACTGATTTTGCTGATATTATATTTATAATGGTTCCGGACACGCCGCAGGTTGAAGAAGTGCTTTTCGGCGAACACGGTTGCGCTAAAACCGCATTGCAGGGAAAAACAATTGTCGATATGAGTTCTATCTCTCCTATCGAAACTAAACGTTTTGCTAAGCAGGTTAATGAACTGGGCGGGGACTATCTGGATGCGCCCGTCTCTGGTGGGGAAATTGGCGCTCGCGAAGGTACCTTGTCCATTATGGTTGGCGGTGAGCCAGAGGTATTTGTACGGGTCAAACCGCTGTTTGATATTCTGGGTAAAAATATCACCCTGGTGGGCGGTAATGGTGATGGTCAAACCTGTAAAGTGGCCAACCAAATTATCGTTGCCTTAAATATTGAAGCTGTTTCTGAAGCGCTGGTATTTGCCTCAAAAGCAGGTGCGGATCCAGTTCGCGTACGCCAGGCGTTAATGGGTGGATTCGCCTCTTCGCGTATTCTGGAAGTACATGGTGAGCGCATGATCAAGCGCACCTTTGAGCCTGGTTTCAAGATTGCATTGCATCAAAAAGATCTCAATCTTGCATTACAAAGCGCAAAGGCACTTTCATTGAGTTTACCAAATACGGCAACCTGTCAGGAATTATTTAATACTTGTGCTGCGAATGGCGGTAGCCAGTTAGATCACTCAGCAATGGTTCAGGCGCTGGAATTAATGGCAAATCATAAATTGTCATGACCATAGGTATCGCTGCGCTCTTTGCAGCGATACTTCAAAACCAGACACACTTTGGAAAGGTGCAGTCATGAGTGAAAAGAATAAATCCGGTATTGAATACTGGCAGAAGATTGTCGTTGTAATGAGTCTGGGTTGGGTGGCGATATGGATTTATCGCACCGTGTTAACCCCTATTTATCCTGAGATTCAGGCATCCCTGGGAAATGTCAGCAATGCTGAAATAGGCGCCATTGCCAGCTTTTATTTCTTCGCCTATTGCAGTATGCAAATTCCTTGTGGAATTTTGGTCGATAAGTTTGGCCAGAAAATTATGCTGATGTGTGGGTTTACGCTCTTTATCATTGGTACGCTCAGTATCGCTAAAGCCACTGGATTGGCGATGATCTACGCTGGTTCACTAATGGCGGGGGCGGGTTGTGCTTCTTTCTTTAGCTCAGCATATTCACTCTCTTCGGCAAATGTCCCTCAGGCTCGTCGCGCATTGGCAAACGCCATTATTAATAGCGGTTCAGCGATTGGGATGGGGATTGGCTTAATCGGTTCCAGCGTGCTGGTAAAAAGCATGAGTATGGCCTGGCAAAACGTTCTGTTCCTTGTTGCCGCCGTGCTGGTTGTAATGCTATGCGTGTTTACACTGGTTATTCGCGGAAAGACTAAAAGTGAAACACTTGTATCAGGCGAGAAAATACAGACGTTAGCGACGACAGAAGATAAGAGCCCACCGCTGTTTTCAGGTCTGTTATGTAGCGTGTACTTTCTCTACTTCTGTACTTGCTATGGTTATTACCTGATTGTGACCTGGCTTCCGTCTTACCTGCAAACTGAAAGAGAATTCGATGGCGGCGCGATTGGGGCGGCTTCGGCGTTAGTCGCCGTGGTGGGTGTCCCTGGCGCATTGTTTTTTAGCCATCTGTCCGATAGGTTTCGCAACAGCAAAGTCAAAGTTATTCTTGGTCTGGAAATCATGGCCGCTGCAATGTTGGTATTTACGGTATTATCGCCGAATACCACGATGCTGATGGTCAGCCTGACTCTGTACGGTTTGCTCGGCAAGATGGCGGTGGATCCGATTTTGATCTCCTTTGTCTCTGAGCAGGCGTCCTCAAAAACGCTGGGCAGAGCATTTAGCCTGTTTAACTTCTTTGGTATGAGCTCAGCGGTTATTGCGCCAACATTAACCGGATTTATTTCTGATTTGACGGGTTCAAAAGAGATAAGCTTTGTCATCTCAGCTTGTCTGGTAGTAACCGGAACGCTTATTTTTGCCGGCGTTACGTTATATAACAAGAAAGCAACACCGATTATTGCTTCAGCATAAAGACATAATAAAAATTATTTGCATTACTTTCTTTATTGTTTTTGTTCCGCATAGCTAAACCCATTACAACGTTATCCGATACGTGACGAGAGGGATTTATGGAACATCAAAGAGAACTATACCAACAACGTGGTTATAGTGACGACTTATTACCAAAAACGGCCGAACAACGGAACTGGAAAACATTCAACTATTTTACATTATGGATGGGTTCTGTGCATAACGTACCTAATTACGTTATGGTTGGCGGGTTCTTTATACTAGGACTTTCCACCTTCAGCATCATGCTGGCTATTATTATTAGCGCATTGTTTATTGCGTTAGTTATGGTTATGAATGGAGCCGCCGGAAGTAAATACGGTGTACCTTTTGCAATGATTCTGCGTGGCTCGTATGGTGTACGTGGAGCACTCTTCCCTGGATTATTGAGAGGGGGGATTGCAGCAATTATGTGGTTTGGTCTGCAATGTTATGCCGGATCGTTGGCATTTCTTATTCTGATTGGCAAGATATGGCCCGGATTTTTAACGCTGGGGGGTGACTTTACTTTATTAGGGTTGTCTCTGCCGGGATTAATTACATTTCTTATTTTTTGGCTTATCAACGTCGGTATTGGTTTTGGCGGTGGTAAAGTATTAAATAAATTTACCGCAATCCTCAACCCCTGTATTTATATTGTATTCGGCGGTATGGCTATCTGGGCGATATCCCTGGTAGGAATTGGACCGATCCTGGACTACATTCCTGGCGGAGTGCAAAAGGCAGGCAATAGCGGATTCCTGTTCCTGGTTGTCATTAATGCGGTCGTCGCGGTATGGGCCGCTCCGGCAGTGAGCGCATCAGACTTCACGCAAAATGCCCACTCATTCCGTGAACAAGCATTGGGTCAGACGCTGGGACTCATTGTCGCATACGTGCTATTTGCCATTGCCAGCGTGTGCATTATCGCCGGTGCCAGTATTCACTACGGCGTGGATACATGGAATGTGTTGGATATTGTACAGCGTTGGGACAGCCTGTTTGCCTCGTTCTTCGCGGTTTTAGTTATCCTGATGACAACAATCTCAACAAACGCTACGGGTAATATTATCCCTGCGGGTTATCAGATTGCCGCTATTGCTCCAACTAAATTAACATATAAAAAAGGTGTATTGATCGCCAGTATTATTAGTTTGCTGATCTGTCCGTGGAAATTAATGGAAAATCAGAGCAGTATTTATCTGTTTCTGGATATCATTGGTGGGATGCTCGGCCCTGTTATTGGGGTTATGTTAGCTCACTACTTTATCGTTATGCGTGGCAAAATTAATCTTGATGAATTATATACCGCCAGCGGTGATTATCAATATTACGATAATGGGTTCAATCTGACTGCATTCTCTGTAACGTTAGTCGCCGTAATTCTTTCACTGGGTGGTAAGTTCATTCCATTCCTCGAGCCGTTATCGCGAGTGTCGTGGTTTGTTGGGGTTATTGTCGCTTTTGTGGCATATGCCTTACTGAAAAAAAGAACGGGTGCGCAGTCAGCCGGCGTACAAAAAGTTACAGGCCAGATGTGATGAAATCAGTAAGCGCATTTTATTAAAAGTGCGTTGTTTATAAAAACTATCTGTATCCATACTAGGAGTTCGTTATGTCTTTTGATTTAATTATTAAAAACGGTACTGTTATTTTAGAAAATGAAGCTCGGATTGTTGATATTGCCGTCCAGGCTGGAAAAATCGCCGCCATTGGCGAGAACCTGGGGGAGGCGAAGCAGGTAATGGATGCGTCGGGTCTGGTGGTTTCACCCGGCATGGTTGATGCGCATACCCATATCTCTGAGCCGGGCCGTACACATTGGGAAGGGTATGAGACGGGGACGCGTGCCGCGGCAAAAGGTGGCATCACCACAATGATCGAAATGCCTCTCAACCAGCTGCCAGCGACAGTGGATCGTGAAACCATTGAGCTGAAATTTGATGCGGCTAAAGGCAAGTTAACCATCGATGCCGCACAGCTTGGCGGCCTCGTCTCTTACAACCTCGACCGTTTGCACGAGCTTGATGAAGTTGGTGTCGTCGGCTTTAAATGCTTTGTTGCCACCTGCGGTGACCGCGGTATCGATAATGATTTCCGTGATGTTAACGACTGGCAGTTCTACAAAGGTGTCCAGAAGCTAGCGGAAATGGGACAGACGGTACTGGTCCATTGCGAAAACGCGCTCATCTGCGACGAACTTGGTGAGGAAGCTAAACGTGAAGGGCGTGTAACGGCGCATGACTATGTGGCCTCACGTCCGGTATTTACCGAGGTGGAAGCGATTCGTCGCGTGTTGTATCTGGCAAAAGTCGCCGGTTGTCGTCTGCACATCTGTCATATCAGCAGTCCGGAAGGCGTGGAGGAAGTGACCCGCGCCCGTCAGGAAGGCCAGGATGTGACCTGCGAATCCTGTCCACATTATTTCGTGCTGGATACCGATCAGTTTGAAGAGATTGGGACCCTGGCGAAATGTTCTCCACCGATCCGCGATCTGCAAAACCAGCGGGGTATGTGGGAAAAACTGTTCAACGGCGAGATTGACTGCCTGGTTTCCGACCACTCTCCATGCCCTCCGGAAATGAAGGCTGGCAATATCATGCAAGCGTGGGGCGGCATTGCCGGGCTGCAAAGCTGCGTGGACGTTATGTTTGATGAGGCTGTGCAAAAACGCGGTATGTCGCTGACGAAGTTCGCTAAATTGATGGCAACCAACGCCGCAGATATTTTTGGTCTGACGCAGAAAGGACGTATTGCCCCGGGTAAAGATGCTGACTTCGTCTTTATTCAACCTGACAGCAAATACGTTTTGAAAAATGAAGACCTGGAATATCGCCACAAAGTTAGCCCGTATGTTGGCCGGACGATTGGCGCACGCATTATGAAAACTATTCTGCGTGGTGATGTTATCTATGACATCGAGCAGGGTTTCCCTGTATCGCCAAAAGGTCAATTTATCCTTAAACATCAACAATAATGTGATGTGACTTAATGCCCGTCATGCTGGCGGGCATTCTCTATTTTAAGGTATGAATATGCTTCCTGTTATTAACCGCGAAAGTTTGTTATCCGGCTTTCAGTGGTTTTTCTTTATTTTTTGTAATACGGTCGTGGTCCCGCCAACGCTGGTTTCTGCTTTTCATCTCCCTGCCAGCAATCTGCTAATGCTTACGCAGTACGCTTTTTTAACGACGTCGCTGGCCTGTCTTGCTCAGGTAATTTGTGGCCATCGTCGCGCTATTATGGAAGGGCCAACCGGTTTATGGTGGGGAACCATTTTGACGATTACTCTGGCTGAGGCGTCGCGCGGAACCCCGCTTAATGATATCGCCACCAGCCTGTCTGTCGGGATTGTCATTTCCGCTGTGCTGACGATGATTATCGGTTTTAGTGGCTTAGGACATCGATTAGCCCGGCTTTTTACCCCGACAGTCATGGTCTTTTTTATGCTGCTGCTCGGTGCGCAACTGACCACCATCTTTTTTAAGGGCATGCTGGGTTTGCCCTTTGGCATTGCTGATACCAGCGTCAAAATTCAACTTGCACCCTTTAGCCTGGCTGTTGCCGTAATGTGCTTCATCCTTGCGATGATCATCTTTTTACCACAGCGGATCTCACGCTATGCCCTGTTGGTAGGGGCGGTAGTGGGGTGGGGACTTTGGCGATTGTGTTTTCCATCAGCATCCCTGCCGTCCAGCGAATTAAGCTGGCAGTGGTTCCCGTTAGGCAGCCATGGCAGACTGTTACCGGGTATTATTCTGACGGCCGTTATCACCGGTCTGGTGAATATTAGTAATACCTATGGCGCGGTACGTGGCACGGACGTATTTTATGCGCAGCAAGGCTCCAGCAGCTCGCGTTACCGCCGATGCTTTATCATTTCCGGCTTTATGACGCTGGTGACAGTGCCTTTAGCCGTGATTCCATTTTCACCTTTTGTTTCTTCTATCGGCCTGTTAACGCAGACCGGCGACAGCTCGCGAACATCATTTATTTACGGCAGCGTATTATGTTTATTCGTGGCGATAGTGACGCCGTTAACCCGCTTATTTTGCGCCATACCGCTGGCAATCAGCAGTGCCGTGATGCTGGTTTCTTATCTTCCGCTGCTCTATTCCGGTCTGGTATTTAGCCAACAAATCACCTTTACCGCGCGGAATATTTATCGACTGGCGCTCCCGCTGTTTGTCGGCATTTTTTTGATGGGGTTGCCTCCGGTGTATTTACAAGATCTTCCGCTGACTATTCGACCATTACTGAGTAATGGCTTGCTGGTGGGAATTTTACTGGCGGTGCTTATGGAAAATCTTATTCCATGGGAACGCATTAAATAGCATGATTAAAAAGGATTGATGATGAAAATTGTAATTGCGCCAGATTCGTTTAAAGAGAGCTTAAGCGCTGACCAATGCTGCCAGGCAATTAAAGCCGGATTTTCAGCCATATTCCCGGAGGCGGAATATATTTGTTTGCCGGTTGCTGATGGCGGAGAAGGGACCGTGGATGCGATGGTGGCGGCAACAGGGGGAAAAGTCATCTCTGTGGAAGTCTGCGGGCCAATGGGGGAAAAGGTTACGGGATTTTATGGCCTGACCGGTGACGGAAAGACCGCCATTATTGAAATGGCGGCGGCGAGTGGGCTGATGCTGGTCGAACCGCAAGCGCGCAATCCTCTCCTGGCCTCAAGTTACGGCACCGGTGAGCTGATTCGGCATGCGCTGGATGCCGGTATTCGTCATATTATTCTTGGTATTGGCGGGAGTGCCACGGTTGATGGCGGTATGGGGATGGCTCAGGCGCTTGGCGTGCGTTTTCTTGATGCGCAAGGTATGTCATTAAATGCGGGAGGCGGCAGCTTGTCTCGTCTTGCGAGCATCGATATGCAACAGTGTGATCCGCGGCTGGAAGCATGTCGCATTGACGTTGCCTGTGACGTGGATAACCCTTTGGTTGGTCCGCGCGGCGCTGCAAGAGTATTCGGCCCGCAGAAAGGGGCCACGCCTGAAATGGTTGAAATGCTGGAGGAAGGGTTACTCAACTATGCCCGTGTGCTACAAACGCTGACCGGTGAGAATGTTGCTCAGGTCGCGGGCGGTGGGGCGGCTGGAGGAATGGGGATTGCTGCGGTTATCTTCCTGCAGGCCAACCTGAAACCAGGCATTGAGATTGTGCTGCAGGCAGTAAAGCTGGAGCAATCAATCAAAGACGCGGCGCTGGTTATTACCGGTGAAGGGCGTATTGATTCACAAACGGTCGGCGGTAAAGCGCCAATTGGCGTAGCGTCGGTGGCCATGCAGCATCATGTTCCCGTTATTGGTATCGCAGGGGTGTTGGGGGAAGGCGTGGAGGTGGTCCATGACCATGGTATTGATGCGGTATTCAGTATTTTGCCGCGGCTCGCCCCGTTGGCGGAAGTGCTGGCGAGCGGCGAAACCAATCTCTATCACTGCGCGCGCAATATCGCTTGTGCGATGAAACTGGGCCAGACGGTAAATCAGCGTTAAGCAAAAAAAGCCACGGTATAAACCGTGGCAAAACCCAACATAGCTAAATAAAAAATTATCAGGCGGGCTGTACGCCGTTAGATCTCCACATCCCGGTTGCAATCTTTGGAATAGATGTAGCTGAATGCTTCTCCACGACCTACGCCGTATCCGGCCTGCAGGGAATAAGCACCCATAAAAATGTAATCGCCTTTTTTCACCGGGATCCACTGATTGTCCAGGTTATATACTCCCTGGCCTGAAAGAATATAAGCACCGTGTTCCTGCACGTGTGTTTCGATATAACCGTGGCTGGCACCCGGCTCGAACGACAGGATGTGCATATTCATATCGAAGCCCAATTCTTTAGGCAGGAAATCCAGCAGGATCACGTCATCCATACCTTCATAATGAATACGTTCTAATTGGTTGGCGTTACCGGACACCAGCCACGGCGCATGGCCCGCTACTGGCGTGTAACGACGTTTGTATAAAAACAACTGGCTGTCTTCTGCCTGAGTATTGCTGAAAGTGAGCAGTTCGCCTGGCGGGCAATACAGGTATCCACCCTGAGTTAAAGTGAACGTTTGACCTTCCGCTTTCGCCTCAATGTTACCAGAAATAACATATAAGAACGTTTCAATCCCTTCGCCGCCGAAACCGCTCTGGTTGCCACCGTTCTGGTGTAGCGTCACCAGATAATCAACAAACGACGCGCCCAGTTTTGGCGTTGAGAGGATGGTGACGTCACAGTTTTCAAAACCCGGAATGATGTTTTTAACCAGTCCATCGGGGGTTAAGAGGGCGAAGTTACCGTGTTTTACAATTGCGCGGTTAGCCAGTAAATCATCGCGGTAACCCGTGACGTTATTCAAATATCCCATTGTTGACTCCTTATTTCTGCCAGGCAAGTTGATGAAGCATTAATGCCAGAGTTTTGACCCCTTCGGCAAGGTCGTTAATATTTGTACGTTCAGCAGGGTTGTGGCTGATACCGTTAATGCTGGGCATGAAAATCATGCAGGTTGGCACACGAGGAGCGAAAATTTGCGCATCGTGGCCCGCGCCGCTGTGCATCACCCGGTAGTTCAGTTGTTCTTTTTCACACAGTTCAGTGAGAGTGGCGACCAGTTTTGTGTCCATCGGGACCGGCGTTTCGTCCATCCATAAATCGATATCAATGCCAATATCCATTTCATCACAGATGGCGCGCATATCATTTTCCAGTTGCTGGGTAAAATCACGCAGCACTTCGGCGTCGGTATGACGGCAATCGATCGTGAAGATCGTTTTTCCGGGCACTACGTTAACGGTGTTTGGCTGCGGCTCAACTTTGCCAAAGGTCAGCACCAGGGGATCGCCATGCTTTTTCGCTTTCTCAATGGACTGGCTGCAGATGCGGCTGAAGGCGTAAACAGTGTCGCGACGGTAGCTTAGCGGCGTTGTACCCGCATGGTTGGATTCTCCATTCAGCGTTACCGTATAGCGACGCTGTCCGACAATCGCGCTGACAACCCCGATGGACTGACCATTGCTTTCAAGTACGCACCCTTGCTCGATGTGCAATTCAACAAAGGCTTTAATGTCAGTGCGAGCGTGAAGCGGTTTGGTGGGGAGAGTAAAGCCGCAGGCGTTCATCGCATCAACAAAACGCGTGCCTTTGGCGTCCTGGATGTTGCGGACATCATCGGGATTCGCCAGCCCAAAAATGTTCTTACTGCCCCAGAAGACATACGGGAAACGGCTGCCTTCTTCTTCTGCCATCGAGACCACTTCGACTGTTTTCAGCGGTGCGCCGTAGGTGGTCTTAAGCCAGTCAATCGCTAACCAAGCCGCCAACACACCAAACTGACCGTCAAGATTGCCGCCGTTGACGACGGTATCGATATGCGAGCCGCTTAAAATTACCTGTTCCGGGGATTCGCTACCGCGCAGGCGACCGTATAAATTGCCCACTTCATCAAAGCGCGTTTCAAGGCCGCTGGCATCCATACGCTTTTTAAATTGCTGTTGTGTTTCAAGCCATTCTGGCGAATACAGCAGGCGCGTCATCCCACCGGAAGGATCTGCGCCAAAGGAAGAGAGCCAGGGAAGGGTTTCTTCTATTGCGTGACGAAAATGGTTGATCATCTGAAATTCCTGTTTCAATAATTATTGCGCAAAGGGATTCTTTGTTTCGTATGACTTGATATAGAGGGCATCGGAAATCAGGTATTGATAAATCTCGTCAACAATGTCGACACCATGGGCCGCAGCATTGCGTTGATTAATATCTTGATCCTGTCCGGGGTAATAAACCTGTTTAAAACCAGGTGCAGGAGTAACAGCATTTAACTCTTGCATGGTTTGACTGAGATGCTGACGAAATAATTGGCTGGAGGAGAAAAACTCAGGATTAATTACTATATGCAGTTGGCCTAAATTACGTCCAGTATGTAAATCTTCATACATTGAACTGACCTGACGACCAAACGGTAATCCCAGCAGAATGCCGGATAACACATCGATCATCATCATCAGACCATAGCCTTTAGGTCCGGCGGCGGGAAGCAACGCATTGACTGCAAAAGGATCGGTGGTCGGCGAGCCATTTTTATCGACAGCCCAGGTGTTTGGGATCGCTTCGTTGCGCGAGCGGGCATCCAGAACTTTTCCCCAGGCCTGCACCGTCGTCGCCATATCAAAGGTTATGATATCGTCTCCTTCCCCTGGTGCGGCGAAGGCTAGCGGATTAGTGCCGTAGTAAATATCTGCGCCGCCGAACGGTACGACCATTGGGTCGGACTGGCATACGGAGAGGCCAATCAGGCCTGCGCGAGCGGCTTTTTGCACAAAGTAAGAAATGGCTCCGCTGTGTCCCATTCGGCTAATGCCGACAACGGAGACACCATTTTTTTTAGCAATTTCAATTGCATGCTCCATACCCATCTTTGCTGCGACTTGCCCGGCGGCATTATCGGCGTGCAAAATCGCTGTGCAGGGACCGGTATCTTCAAAACGAAATGTGGGTTCGCGGTTAGTGCCGCCTTTTGAAATGCGCTCGGCATAGTATTCAACGCGTACGGCGCCATGAGAGTGAATACCTCTGGCATCTGCATAAACCAATACCTCGGCAACCGTTGCGGCGTGCTCACGTTTTAGTCCGGCCTTGCAAAGCTTATTCTCGATAAGCTGGTGGAGTTTTTCCCGACTGATTTTCATCTGTCTTCCTTTTTAACGACGGTGTGAAGCATGACTGCCGTTAACATACCGGGAATATAAATAGATTATGTGATCCAGACACGCAAAAAAATATAGTTAGAATTTATTTGATAATCAGTGCTGATTTGCCATTTCTTTTTAAATAAAAATTCCGTTAAAAAATAGCATGTAATCCTGTGGTGGTTATTAAAATTCTTTTGCTAATAAATTGTATGTGATTTTAATCACTCTATTTGTGATGTCGGATATATACCTTGAGCTCCACATTAACACTACTCGTGCAATTGCCATGGGTGCAATTATTAAGGGGTTGTTATGATTCACGCCTTTATTAAAAAAGGGTGTTTTCAGGACTCTGTCAGTTTAATGATTATTTCACGCAAGCTGAGTGAGTCCGAAAATGTAGATGATGTTTCGGTCATGATGGGAACGCCAGCGAATAAATCGTTGCTGGAAACGACCGGGTTTTGGCATGACGATTTTAATCAGGCAACGCCGAATGATATTTGCGTGGCTATTCGTACTGAAACGGCGGATGAAAGTATTACCCAGGCCATTTTGCAGCAACTGGATGAGTCGTTGCAGCAGTTGGCGCAGGCAACCGGGGGGAGCCAAACGCTCCTGCAGGTCAGACGCTGGGAGAGCGCGTGTCAGAAACTACCTGAAGCGAATATGACGTTAATTTCTGTTGCTGGCGAATACGCAGCAGAGCTGGCGAACCAGGCGCTGGATCGCAACCTGAACGTCATGATGTTCTCCGACAACGTCACGCTGGAAGATGAAATCAATCTGAAGCGTCGCGCACAAGATAAAGGTCTGCTGGTGATGGGACCGGATTGCGGAACTGCCATGATCGCCGGTACGCCGCTGGCTTTTGCCAACGTGATGCCGGAAGGCAACATTGGTGTGATAGGCGCATCCGGCACAGGGATCCAGGAGCTCTGTTCACAGATAGCGCTGGCCGGGGAAGGCATCACTCACGCCATCGGTCTGGGCGGTCGCGACCTGAGCGCCGAGGTGGGTGGCATTAGTGCGCTTACCGCGCTGGATATGCTCGGCGCAGATGATAAAAGCCAGGTGCTGGCCTTTGTGTCAAAACCACCGGCAGAGGCTGTTCGCCAGCATATCGTCACGGCGATGAAAGCCACGGGCAAACCTGTGGTAGCCCTGTTTTTAGGTTACACCTGCACAGCGCCCCGCGATGAGAACGTCTGGTTTGCATCGACGCTGGATGATGCGGCTCGTCTCGCTTGTTTGCTGGCGCGAGTCACGGCGCGACGCAGTGCGCTTACTGCTTCGGGAGATGGCCTGATTCGGGGGCTCTATACCGGAGGTACGCTGGCTGCCGAAGCCGCGGGGCTGCTGGCCGCGCACCTGAACGTTGCTGCGGATGCACAGCATCATCACGGCATGATGCTGGATGCCGCCGGGCACCAGATTATCGATCTGGGGGATGATTTTTACACCGTTGGGCGACCGCATCCGATGATCGACCCTGCGTTACGTAATCAACTTATTACGGATCTGGGTTCACAACCACAAGTGCGGGTGCTGCTGGTGGATGTCGTGATTGGCTACGGGGCGACGGCAGATCCTGCTGCGTCACTGGTTCAGGCCTGGCAGAAGGCATGTGTTGCCCGAGACATCGACCAACCATTGTTTGCGATTGCGACGGTGACTGGTACAGAAGGTGACCCGCAGTGTCGTTCATTGCAAATCGCTACGCTGGAAGATGCCGGAATTGCCGTGGTGAGTTCGCTGCCTGAGGCAACACTGCTTGCCGCCGAACTGATTCGACCATCTCAACCGTTATCTCATCAATCCGCACCTTCGCTACTGGAAAAAGTAGCGGTTATTAATGCCGGGTTACGCAGTTTTGCGCTGGATTTACAGGCGGCAGAAAAGCCGGTGGTGCATTACCAGTGGGCGCCTGTCGCTGGCGGTAATAAAAAACTGGCTCGTTTATTAGAACGTTTGCAATAAGGGGTTCCAATGTTTACATCAGTGGCGCAAGCCAATGCTGCAGTAATCGAAGAAATTCGTCGTGCGCGTCCGCACTGGCTGGATGTGCAACCCGCGTCCTCGTTAATCAGCGAACTTAATGAAGGAAAAACGCTGCTTCATGCGGGACCGCCAATGCGTTGGCAAGAGATGACCGGCCCGATGAAAGGGGCCTGCATTGGTGCATGTCTTTTTGAAGGGTGGGCCAATGATGAAATGAGCGCACTGGCATTACTGGAGCAGGGAAAAGTCAATTTTGTACCTTGCCATCATGTTAATGCGGTGGGGCCGATGGGCGGGATCACTTCTGCCAGCATGCCGATGCTGGTAGTAGAAAACATCACAGAAGGGAACCGGGCTTACTGCAACCTAAACGAAGGTATCGGCAAGGTGATGCGTTTCGGCGCGTATGGTGAGGATGTCCAGCAGCGTTTACGTTGGATGCGTGATGTTCTGATGCCGGTCTTAAGCGCAGCGCTGAGCACCCTGGAGCAGGGTATTGACCTGACCGCCATGATGGCGCAGGGCATAACGATGGGCGATGAGTTCCATCAGCGCAACATTGCCTCTTCAGCCCTGTTGATGCGTACGCTGGCGCCGCAAATTGCCCGTTTGGAACAGGATAAGCAGCAGATTGCTGAGGTGATGGATTTCCTCAGTGTGACCGACCAGTTCTTCCTTAACCTGGCGATGGCTTACTGCAAAGCGGCAATGGATGCCGGAGCAATGGTGCGTTCCGGCAGTATTGTGACCGCAATGACCCGTAATGGCGATATGTTCGGTATTCGCGTGAGCGGACTTGGCGATCGCTGGTTTACCGCGCCTGTTAACACACCGCAGGGGCTGTTCTTTACCGGTTTTTCGCAGGAGCAGGCTAATCCGGATATGGGCGATAGCGCCATCACCGAAACTTTTGGTATCGGCGGCGCGGCAATGATCGCCGCACCAGGCGTAACGCGTTTTGTCGGTGCAGGCGGGATGGAGGCCGCGAAGTCCGTTTCCGAGGAGATGGCTGAAATCTATCTGGAACGCAATATGCAGTTGCAGATCCCCGGCTGGGACTTCCAGGGGGCCTGCCTGGGGCTCGATATCCGTCGCGTGGTTGAAACGGGGATTACGCCGCTGATCAATACCGGTATCGCCCATAAAGAGGCCGGTATTGGCCAGATTGGCGCGGGTACGGTCCGTGCGCCGTTGGCCTGCTTTGAGCTGGCTCTGGAAGCGCTGGCTGAAAGTATGGGCATTAGCTAAGAGAGCCGCGCATGATGATCATCCGTCCTCTGATGGGCAGTCAGCAGTCTGCGGATTTTCGCCAGTCATGGCAATTGTCTGGCGTCTGGCGGCGCTCGATTAACCTTGTGGCCGAAGGGGGCGCACTGTTAACGCTGCATCGCCATGGAAGCGGCTTTAGCCCTGGGGGATGGGTGATCCGTTCGCATGACTTTGATGCGCTGCGTGCGGCGTTAAGTGGTAGTGACATCCCTCTGGCTGTCCCCGGGGGGATTGTGTTGGGGCCGTATCTGCTACGCCAGCCGCAGCGTCGTTGTTCATTGCAAATAACCTATCGCCCCCATGCCCCGCGCCTTGCACCGGCCTGGATGGATCGCGGCGAGGAAACGGGATTATTCGGACCGTTAATGCTGGCGGCAAGCCTGCCTTTGTGCCCCGAGCTGCGCCAGTTTCGCCACTGCTTCTTCTCGGCGCTTGCCGGCTTGTCGACAGACTGGCGACAGTGGTTAGGCAAAGGACCTGGTTTAACGCCCAGCCATGATGACACGTTGACCGGTATGCTGTTGGCCGCATGGTATTTCGGCGCGCTGAATAAGTACTCCGGGCACCGTTTCTTTGATTACTCCGGCAACCTTGAACAGGCGACGACAGTGGTTAGCGTGAGTTACTTGCGCTACGCGGCGCTAGGGTACTTTGCTTCACCTCTACTCCACTTCACCCATGCTCTGCGTCGCCAGGAAAGGCTGGATGCGGCGATAAATTCGCTGCTGGCGCTTGGGCACACCTCCGGCGCAGACACCCTGTTAGGGTTCTGGATTGGACAACAAATCATAGAAGGATAGGGAATGAAAACGCTGGTTGTTGCTCTCGGTGGCAACGCATTATTGCAGCGCGGCGAGGCGCTGACGGCAGAAAATCAATACCGTAATATTGCCAGTGCTGTACCCGCCCTGGCGCGTCTGGCGCGTTCATACCGCCTGGCTATCGTTCATGGCAACGGACCGCAGGTTGGCCTGCTGTCGTTACAGAATCTTGCCTGGAAGGAGGTTGAACCTTACCCGTTGGATGTGCTGGTGGCCGAGACGCAGGGCATGATTGGTTATATGTTGGCCCAGAGCCTGACCGCAGAACCGGAGATGCCGCCGGTGACCACAGTGTTAACCCGTATTGTGGTATCCGAGGACGATCCTGCGTTTATGTCACCGGAAAAATTTATCGGCCCGGTGTATTCGCCCGAAGAACAAACGCAACTGGAAGCCACCTACGGCTGGCATATGAAGCGTGACGGCAAATACCTGCGGCGTGTTGTCGCCTCGCCTGAGCCTCGCCAGATCGTAGAAAGTGATGCCATTAAGCTCTTGCTTAAAGAAGGGCATGTGGTGATTTGTAGCGGGGGCGGCGGCGTCCCCGTCACTGGCGAGGGATTAGGGGCTGAAGCGGTCATCGATAAGGACCTGGCGGCAGCGTTGCTGGCTGAACAGATCGACGCCGACGGTCTGGTTATTCTTACCGATGCCGATGCGGTCTACGAAAACTGGGGGACGCCGGAGCAGCGCGCGATTCGTCAGGCCTCCCCTGATGAACTGGCACCGTTTGCTAAAGCCGATGGTTCGATGGGACCAAAAGTGACCGCCGTCAGCGAATATGTGAAACGACGTGGAAAACCGGCATGGATTGGCGCGCTGTCACGTATTGAAGATACGCTGGCGGGCAAAGCCGGAACCTGTATCCGTCTGTAAAAAACGGGGGCGTGTGTATGTACGCCCCCGTATCAACTTATTTCAGCTTTGACTGCGCCCAGATGATACCGCTGGCATATTCCGGCGGCAGCAGGGGAATAAGCGCTTCCAGCGTGGCGCTAAGGCGCGCGGTATCGCTGTCGCTCAGGTTCAGGTGACCCACCTTACGCCCTTCACGCACTTCTTTGTCATACCAATGCAGGTGTACCAGCGGCAGCTTCAGCCAGTCGTAGTTCAGGTCGCTGCCGATCAGGTTTACCATCACCGAAGGATTGTTCACCACCGGCGTCGGCAGCGGCAGGCCGGTAATGGCGCGCAGGTGCAGCTCAAACTGGCTGATGCTGGCGCCGTTTTGCGTCCAGTGCCCGCTGTTGTGCACGCGGGGAGCCAGTTCGTTAATCAGCAGACCCTCTGGGGTGATGAAACACTCCATTGCCATCACGCCGACATAGCCCAGCTCCTGCATGATGGCAGAGAGCATCGCTTCGGCCTGTTCCTGCTGTCTGGCGTTAGCCTGCGGGAAGACTACGCTGGTGCGCAGAATGCCGTCCTGGTGCAGGTTATGGGTCAGCGGATAGAAGACGGTGCTGCCGTCGTGCGCACGAGCGCCAACCAGGGAGACTTCACCGGAGAAGTTGATTCCCCGCTCAACGATGCATTCGCCGTAGCAATCGTCCGGCAGTTGTTCGATTTCATTTGCGCGCAAACGCCACTGCCCACGACCGTCGTAGCCGCCGACGCGACGCTTCACAATCGCCAACTCGCCGAGTTTGTCAAACACCGCAGACCATTCGCTTTTATCCGCCAGCAGTTGCCATGGCGCGGTCGCCAGGTTGAGTTTGTCAAAAAGCTGTTTTTGCGTCAGACGGTCGGCAATAATCGGGAAGACGTCGCGGTTAACAAACGCCGGATGACGCGCCAGTTCGCGGGTTAGCGCCGTTTCCGGCCAGCGCTCAATCTCAGCAGTGATCACGCTTTGTTGAAAAGGAACGGCAGCCGGTTCAGCGTCCAGCCCGACGGGCCAGACCGCAATGCCCAGCGGCTCGCCGGCCTGGCGCAGCATGCGTCCTAGCTGACCGTTACCGAGTACACAGACCTGCTTCATGCGACACCTCGCGGGTCCGGGTTCTCCAGCACCTCATCGGTTTGCGCTTTGCGCCAGTCGTTCAGACGCTGGTGTAAGGCTTTGTCGTGTGTTGCCAGAATTTGCGCGGCCAGCAGGGCCGCATTGGCCGCGCCCGCTTTGCCGATCGCCAGCGTGCCCACCGGAATACCGCGAGGCATTTGAACGATGGAATAAAGGCTATCTACGCCGCTCAACGCTGCGCTTTGTACCGGAACGCCTAAAACAGGCACCAACGTTTTCGCCGCAATCATTCCAGGCAAATGTGCAGCACCACCGGCACCGGCAATAATCACCTGATAGCCGTTCTCTTCAGCGCCTTCGGCGAAACTGAACAGTTTGTCTGGGGTACGGTGAGCAGAGACGACCTCAACATGGTGTGGAACGTCCAACATTTCGAAGATTTCGGCGGCGAACTGCATGGTAGCCCAGTCGCTTTTGGACCCCATCACGATGGCGACACGCGCCGGATTATTGCGGGAAGACATGCGTCTGAAAACTCCTGTGGTGCACTACACTCGGCTTTTGAGGGCACAGAGAATAGCATAATTCATCGTCAAGGAAAACGATTGCGCGCTTTACACTTCACTCTTCAAGCTGCCTCTTTGTTGGCTGCATCTGCTCACCCCAGTCACTTACTTTTGTAAGCTCCAGGGGATTCACAGATTTGCCGCCTCGATGCAACTCGAATAGTTTTGTGTAAAGAGGAACTGGATATCTGCAGAATTAAAACGGAAATACGATCAGTTCAACGTCGTGTGGTGTGACTTTGATCATCGAACCTTCGCTGTGCCATGCGCCTAATACCACGCGGAAAGCAGGTTGCTCATTGGCAGTAAGTTCGTGGACCGCCGGGCGGTGGGTATGGCCGTGAATTAACCACTGAACCTGATGTTTTTCCATCTCAGCGATAACGGCCTGCTGATTCACATCCATGATCTCCAGCGACTTGCTGCTGTTGGCCGCTTTGCTGTTGGCGCGCATTTTCGCAGCGATTCGCTGGCGAACGAACAGCGGCAGGGCGAGGAACAGTTTCTGTAACCAGGGTTGATGCACTTTGGCGCGAAATGCCTGATAGCCCGCGTCGTCGGTGCATAAGGTGTCGCCATGCATGATCAGCACCCTGCGGCCATACAGGTCGAGCACTTTTTCTTCGGGAAGCAAGGTCATGCCGCTCTCACGGGCAAAACGTTTGCCGAGCAGAAAATCACGGTTGCCGTGAATAAAAAAGCAGGGAACGCCGGAATCCGCCAGCGATTTTATCGCCGCGGCCATTTCATGATGCAGCGGATTAGGATCGTCGTCGCCAATCCAGGCTTCAAACAGGTCACCGAGAATGTACAGCGCATCGGCCTTTCGCGCATCGCCGGCTAAAAAACGCAGAAAACCGGCGGTGATCGCCGGTTCTTCTGTGCAGAGGTGAAGATCTGCAATAAACAGTGTCGTCACGATTACTCGCTGACGGTCACGTTTTCGATGATGACGTCTTCTTTAGGCACATCCTGGTGCATACCGCTGCGACCGGTGGAAACGCCTTTGATTTTATCAACCACGTCCATGCCTTCAACAACTTCAGCGAACACGCAGTAACCCCAACCCTGCATGCTTTCGCCGGAGAAGTTCAGGAAGTCGTTGTCTGCAACGTTGATGAAGAACTGTGCGGTTGCGGAGTGCGGAGCCTGAGTACGCGCCATCGCCAGCGTACCACGGGTGTTTTTCAAACCGTTGTTCGCTTCGTTTTTGATCGCTTCTTTCGTGGCTTTTTGCTTCATGCCTGGCTCGAAACCACCGCCCTGGATCATGAAACCGTTAATAACACGGTGGAAAATGGTGTTGTTGTAAAAACCTTCGCGGCAGTAGTCCAGGAAGTTTTTAACTGTTTCAGGCGCTTTATCATCAAACGTTTTGATTACGATATCGCCGTGATTAGTGTGGAAAGTAACCATTTTTGCATCCTGTTCCGATAGATTGGTGCTTCGACCCCGTCAAGGGTCAGAGTTAGGGGTGTGTTATAGCATAACCGCAAGCTGCGATCACCTCGCAAAGTGTGCTGCTTCCGGTCTAAATTATGGGTATTATACAGACTTTACTATCCACACACGTCTACACGGAATCTTCGATGTTAAAAATCTTTAATACACTGACGCGCCAAAAAGAGGAATTCAAACCTATTCATGCCGGGGAAGTCGGCATGTACGTGTGTGGTATTACCGTTTACGATCTCTGTCATATTGGTCACGGACGTACCTTTGTTTCTTTCGACGTCGTCGCGCGCTATCTGCGCTTCCTCGGCTATAAGCTGAAGTATGTGCGCAACATTACCGATATTGATGACAAAATCATCAAACGCGCGAATGAAAACGGCGAAAGCTTTGTGGCGTTAGTCGACAGAATGATCGCGGAAATGCATAGCGATTTCGACGCGCTGAATATTCTGCGCCCGGACCTGGAGCCGCGCGCTACGCACCATATCGCTGAGATTATTGAAATCACTGAACAGCTGATTGCCAAAGGTCACGCTTACGTGGCTGATAACGGCGACGTGATGTTCGACGTGCCGACTGACCCGAATTACGGTCAACTGTCACGTCAGGATCTGGAACAGTTGCAGGCGGGTGCGCGCGTTGACGTGGTTGATGTGAAGCACAACCCTATGGACTTCGTGCTGTGGAAAATGTCCAAAGAAGGCGAGCCGAGCTGGCCGTCTCCGTGGGGCGCAGGCCGTCCGGGTTGGCACATTGAGTGTTCGGCAATGAACTGCAAACAGCTGGGCAACCATTTCGATATTCATGGCGGCGGTTCAGACCTGATGTTCCCGCACCATGAAAACGAAATCGCTCAGTCCACCTGCGCGCATGACGGTGAATACGTCAATTACTGGATGCACTCCGGGATGGTAATGGTTGACCGCGAGAAAATGTCCAAATCGCTGGGCAACTTCTTTACCGTGCGCGACGTACTTAAGTACTACGACGCCGAAACCATCCGCTACTTCCTGATGTCGGGTCATTACCGTAGCCAGTTAAACTACAGCGAAGAGAACCTGAAGCAGGCGCGTTCTGCGCTGGAGCGTCTGTATACCGCGCTGCGCGGCACCGACAAATCCGTTACTCCTGCTGGTGGCGAAGCCTTTGAGGCGCGCTTTATTGAAGCGATGGACGATGACTTCAATACGCCGGAAGCCTACTCAGTACTGTTTGATATGGCGCGTGAGGTTAACCGTCTGAAGGGTGAAGATATGGCGGCGGCGAACGGCATGGCTGCGCATCTGCGTAAGCTTTCCAGCGTGCTGGGACTGCTGGAACAGGATCCAGAAGCGTTCCTGCAAAGCGGTGCGCAGGCGGATGACGGTGAAGTTGCTGAAATTGAAGCGTTAATCCAACAGCGTCTGGACGCCCGTAAGGCGAAAGACTGGGCGGCAGCCGACGCCGCGCGTGACCGTCTCAACGAGATGGGCATCGTGCTGGAAGACGGCCCGCAGGGCACCACCTGGCGTCGTAAGTAACTCTCTATTGCCGGATGGCGTCTAACGCCTTATCCGGCCTACGATGCAATGATCGGTAGGCCTGATAAGCTTAGCGCCATCAGGCACTATTAATGACGTCTATACCACCACAGCACACCCATCATCATCACTCCCGGTAGCCACACCCATAATAATTCCGAAATAATCACCTGGTGCCCGTAAGGGGTCGCGTAGCGTGATAGCGCAAACGGCGCGACTTTAATCACCTGCCACGGCGCGAAGAAGCGTTCATCCGACCACGGCCACAGCCAGCCAACGCCTTTGCCGCCGGTGGTGACAGAATCCAGCAGACTGTGCGACAGCAGTGATACCGTCAGGAATAGCCAGCAGCGAATCAATCCCGCCTTAAACCATCGTCGGCCAATCACTACGCAAAGCAGCGGCACGACAAAAGCAAACAGCAGGGAGTGGGTAAAACCACGGTGACCAAACACGTTGCCGTAGGCGACGCCAAGTTTAAAAGACAGTACGTCGGCGTCCGGCAGCATAGCCAGAATGACGCCTGTAAACAGTAATCGCGGGGGGATGACTTTAAGTCCGAGACCTAACCCTAAACAGAGCGGAACGGCAACGTGGGTAACAATTGTTGGCATGATGATCGCTTCATGTGGAAAAACAACATGCTAACAGTTCACTGTGAAGCGGCGGTGAAGTCATTATCTGAAAAAGAGAGGGGAGGTGGCCGGACAAGGAATGACCTTATCCGGCACCGGGATCACGCTACGACGTTAATGCTGTGGCCTTCAAAGCTGACGGTCTGACCGGCAACGATTTTGCAGCGTTTACGCGTTTCAACAGCGCCATCGACCTTCACTAACCCTTCGCCAATAGCAATTTTTGCCTGGGCACCGCTTTCGCTCCAGCCTTCCAGCTTCAGCAAATCGCAGAGTTCAACGTGTGGGTGTTTACCCAGTGAAAATGTGGCCATTTTAAACGTCCTTTACATCATGATATTCAACACACGCCTGCAGCGTGTTTTCGATAAGTGTGGCGACCGTCATTGGGCCTACGCCGCCGGGTACCGGCGTGATATATGACGCGCGTGCGGCAGCATCTTCAAAGACCACATCGCCAACAACTTTACCATTCTCCAGACGGTTGATGCCGACATCAATCACAATCGCACCTTCTTTGATCCACTCGCCGGGTATAAAGCCAGGTTTGCCGACGGCAACAATCAGCAGGTCAGCATGTTCAACATGGCGGCGCAGATCTTTGGTGAACCGGTGGGTGACGGTGGTGGTGCAGCCTGCCAGCAGCAGCTCCATGCTCATCGGGCGACCAACAATATTCGACGCGCCAATGACGACCGCATTCAGACCGTAGGTGTCGATGTTGTAACGTTCAAGCAGGGTTACAATGCCGCGTGGGGTACACGGACGCAGGCGTGGCGCACGCTGGCACAGGCGACCGACGTTATACGGGTGGAAACCGTCAACGTCTTTATCCGGCGCAATACGCTCCAGCACTTTAACGTTGTCGATACCCGCAGGTAACGGCAACTGTACCAGGATACCGTCGATGGTGGTATCTGCATTGAGCGTATCGATCAGCTCAAGAAGCTCCGCTTCGCTGGTGGTTTCAGGCAGGTCATAGGAGCGGGAGACAAACCCCACCTCGTCACAGGCTTTGCGTTTACTCGCAACATAAATCTGCGAAGCCGGGTTGCTACCTACCAGCACAACAGCCAGGCCTGGGGCGCGTAATCCAGCCGCTAAACGCGCCTGAACTTTTTGAGCAACCTCAGAGCGCACCTGCTGCGCAATCGTTTTACCGTCAATAATCTTTGCTGCCATCAGAGAGAGGATTCCGTCTGTTACGTTAAACCGAAGGGGATGCTGCTATTTTGTCAGAAGCGGGACGTGCTGTCAGTTTTCGTTTGCGTTTTTACGTGCGATAGGGGGCGTTACTGCCGGCGAAAGGGGTCAGGTCAGAGGCTAAAGCCTTACGGGTAATTAATGAGCATGCTAATTAAAGTTAACGTGAATGAAACAACTCATCACCCTGGTCTTTTCATGGGTAATGCGTCGCAAACCAGTCTGTTACGCTTAATTTTGGGTGATTTTACCTCATTTTCACCCAGATTTTTCCTGGGGCCTATTAAGAATTAGCCAGGGCCATTAAAAGGAATTGCAGGTATTTTTCATTAATTGAAATGTTTAATTTATCGCTGTGACGAATAGTCATATTCGCGAAGATAAATTAGTGAATCAAATACTCAGGAGAGTTGGGGTAAACGGTTAGCTAATTCTCTTGCGAGATATATCTTTACAGGATGCAGAGATAATTAGCCTGACATTTAATGTCGATAATGAGTCAAACGGATCCCGCAGGACGCCGGAGCCGGATGTGTGTAATTCAAGGGAAATCCATGAAACGTAAATTAATGACCTCTTCTGTTATTGCCAGCCTGATGTTAGTCGCAGGTGCGGCGGTTGCGGCCGATCCGGTAAGCGTTAGCGGCGGTACTGTGCATTTTGAAGGTGAACTGGTCAATGCAGCCTGTGCAGTCAGTACTCAGTCATCCGATCAGGTTGTCACCTTAGGCCAGTATCGTACTGCCAGTTTTGCCGCAGTGGGTGATACGACGGCACAAATTCCGTTCTCTATCGTCCTGAACGACTGTGACCCGAAAGTTGCCGCAACCGCAGCCGTTGCTTTCTCTGGTCAGTCTGATATTACCAATAACAACCTGCTGGCCGTCACTTCTGCAGACAACGGTACTACTGCCAGCGGCGTCGGGATTGAAATTCTGGACAATACGTCCACCGCGCTGAAGCCGGATGGAGCCACCTTCTCTACCGCTCAGGCGCTGGTTGAAGGGACCAACGCCCTGCGTTTCTCTGCGCGTTATAAAGCCACTGCTGCAAGCGCAACGCCGGGTCAGGCAAATGCTGACGCGACGTTCATCATGAAGTACGAATAAGCCGTTTTGATTTGCGCAAGGATGCAGTACGCCTCATTGGATGAGGCAATATCCGGGGATGATGAAGGATGCGGCAGATGATAGGGAAAGGCGTGGCGCTGGCGGGAATGCTATGCGTAATGCCCGTGTTTGCACATACGGTAATACTGGAAAGTGGCCGCGTCCACCTACGCGGGCAACTGGTCAACGGAGCCTGTACGGTCGCCACTGACAGTCAGAATATGCGGGTGCAAATGGGGCAATATCGCACTAATGCTTTCTCCGGGACGGGAAGCTTTGCCTCTACCAGCGTACCGTTTTCACTGCGTTTAACCTCGTGCAGTTCTGATGTCTACGACCATGTTGGGATTGCGTTTGCGGGCGTGACGCCAGCGGAAGATCCGCAGGTTTTCCTTGCCAGCGGCGATGCTTCTGCGGCTTCGGGGATCGGTCTGGCGTTATTTGACGAGCGCCAACGGCAAATTATTCCGAATGCACTGCCGCTTCATTATGCGCCGATTATAACGCAAGAGATGACGTTTCATTTCACTGCTCGTTATCGGGCTGTCTCGGAAAATATAACGCCGGGAATGCTTCGTTCAGACGTGTGGTTTACGTTGGTTTATCCCTGATTTATTTCCCAACGATAATCGCATCAAAGGTATTTGTAGCTATGTCTAATTATCTGAAATCAGGTTTTATCCTTTTACTGGCCTTATTTTCTGCTGCCAGTGTTCAGGCTGCCGGCGGTATTGCATTAGGCGCCACTCGCGTTATTTATCCGGCTGATGCCAAACAAACATCCCTGTCTATCAGCAATAGCGATACCAAAGAGCGTTACCTGGTAAATTCCTGGATTGAGAATAGCGCAGGCGTTAAAGAAAAATCATTTGTGGTTACGCCTCCACTGTTTGTCAGCGAGCCCAAAAGCGAAAATACGCTGCGTATCATCTATGCCGGCGAACCGCTGCCCAAAGATCGTGAGTCTCTGTTCTGGATGAATGTGAAAGCCATTCCGTCAGTCAATAAAAACAGCCTTGAGGGCAAAAATGTTCTGCAACTGGCGATTCTGTCACGTATCAAACTTTTCGTCCGTCCGAATAATTTGCCGCAAATCCCGGAAGATGCGCCTGGGATGCTGACGTTTTCCCGTTCCGGTAACCACCTGAAAATCAATAATCCGTCAGCGTATTACGTCACATTGGTCAATCTCAATGTGGGGAAAACAAAGGTCGATAACGTGATGGTTGCGCCGAAAAGCGATGCGCAGATCCAGCTACCAACGGGCGTTCAGGGCAACGTCACGTTCCAGACGGTCAATGATTATGGCGCTGTGACTCCGGCCAAAACGGTTAGCGTGCGTTGAGATAACGATGAATAAGACAACGTATTTTCCTGGCCTGTTACCGGGGGTTACTCCACCGCTGGCAGGGGTGGCGTTGTCCACGCTGGCGGCGCTCTTTCCCTCTTTAAGCCATGGGGAAAGCTATTTTAATCCGGCCTTTTTATCTGCGGATACGGCAACCGTGGCGGATTTATCACGCTTTGAAAAAGGCAATCACCAGCCTGAAGGCGTTTATCGCGTGGATATCTGGCGCAACGATGAGTTTGTGGCCACTCAGGATATTCGTTTTGCGACCAGTGCGGGAAAAGCCGGGGAGAAGTCTGGTGGGCTGATGCCGTGTTTTGGACTCGACTGGGTGAAACGCCTTGGCGTCAATATCGCCGCGTTTCCGGCACTCAGTAAGGACCCGAACGATACCTGCATCAATCTGCCTGAAGCGATTCCAGGCAGCGAGATTGCATTTGATTTTTCTACCTTGCGCCTCAACGTCAGCCTGCCGCAAGCGTCGATGTTAAACAGCGCGCGTGGCTATATCCCACCTGAAGAGTGGGATGAAGGGATCCCAGCTGCGCTGGTTAACTACAGTTTTACCGGCAGTCGCGGCAGTGATGCGGACAGCTATTTCCTGAGTATGCTCAGTGGTCTGAACTATGGCCCATGGCGGTTGAGAAATAACGGCGCGTGGAGCTATTCCAAGGGCGATGGATACCATTCACAAAGCTGGAAAAACATCGGTACATGGCTTCAGCGCGCAATTATCCCGCTGAAAGGCGAACTGGTGATGGGCGACAGCAACACCGGCAACGACGTTTTTGACAGCGTCGGGTTTCGCGGTGCGCGGCTCTATTCCTCAGACAGTATGTATCCTGACAGCTTACAAGGCTATGCGCCTACCGTTCGCGGCATTGCGCGTACCGCAGCGAAACTGACCATTCGTCAGAATGGCTATGTGATTTATCAAAGCTATGTTTCACCCGGCGCGTTCTCGATAACCGATCTCAACCCGACGTCATCCAGCGGTGACCTTGAGGTCACTGTGGATGAGAAAGACGGCAGTCAGCAACGCTATACGGTGCCGTACTCAACGGTTCCCTTATTACAGCGAGAAGGGCGTTTCAAGTATGACGTGGTCGCCGGGGATTTTCGCAGTGGCAATAGCCAGCAATCCTCACCTTTCTTTTTCCAGGGAACATTAATTGCCGGGTTACCAGAAGGCTACACCGCATATGGTGGTACGCAGTTGGCTTCACGCTACACCGCGATGGTTTTAGGCACTGGTCGAAATCTCGGGGACTGGGGGGCGGTTTCTGTCGATCTTACCCACGCGCGTAGCCAACTGGCGGATGACAGTACGCACCAGGGGCAGTCTTTGCGTTTCCTGTATGCGAAATCGTTGAACAATTTTGGCACTAACTTCCAGCTGTTGGGGTATCGCTACTCAACGCGTGGCTTCTATACCCTCGATGACGTCGCGTACCGCAGTATGGAAGGCTATGAGTACGAATACGACAGTGAGGGCAATCGCCACGACGTGCCCAATGTGAAGAGCTACCACAACCTGAGCTACAGCAAAAAAGGTCGTTTCCAGATAAACATTTCGCAGAATCTGGGGGATTACGGATCGCTGTATGTCTCGGGTAGTCAGCAAACGTACTGGAATACCTCAGATACCAATACCTGGTACCAGGTAGGCTATGCCAGTGGCTGGCAGGGGATTAGCTATTCACTCTCCTGGTCGTGGAATGAATCGGTTGGCATCTCCGACACCGACCGTATTCTGGCGTTCAATATGTCAGTCCCGTTCAGCCTGCTGAGCGGGCGGCGCTACTCGCGTGACAACGCCCTCGATCGCACCTACGCCACCTTTAATGCCAACCGCAATAGCAACGGACAAAACAGTTGGCAGAGCGGAGTCGGCGGTACGCTGCTGGATGGACGCAACCTGAGCTACAGCGTGAATCAAGGGCACAGTAGCACCAATGGCTATAGCGGAAACGCCAGCGCCAACTGGCAGGCGGCCTATGGCACGCTCGGCGTGGGATACAACTATGACCGCGACCAGCATGACTACAACTGGCAACTCTCCGGCGGCGTGGTGGGTCACGCGGACGGCATTACGCTCAGTCAGCCTCTGGGCGATACCAACGTGCTGATTAAAGCGCCTGGCGCGCAGGGGGTGCGGATAGAAAACCAGACCGGCGTTCAAACCGACTGGCGTGGATACGCGGTGATGCCGTATGCCACCGTCTATCGCTATAACCGCGTCGCGTTAGACACCAATTCCATGAACAACAATACCGATGTGGAAAATAACGTCAGCAGCGTAGTGCCAACGCAAGGGGCGTTGGTGCGGGCGGCGTTTGATACGCGAATCGGCGTGCGGGCACTGATTACCGCGAAATATGCCGGTAAACCCGTGCCGTTTGGTTCCGTTGTGCGGGAGAACACCAGCGGTGTGACCAGTATGGTGGGTGAAGACGGGCAAATTTATCTCAGTGGTCTGCCGCTAAAAGGCGAGTTGCTGATCCAATGGGGAGAAGGCGCAAAAGCTCGCTGCACGGCGCGCTATGCCTTGCCTGAAGAGAGCCTGAAACAGGCGGTGACGATCACGAACGTGACGTGCGAATCTCCAACGGCACGACAGGAATAATACGATGAAACGACAAACGGGTTTGTTACTGGGAAGTGCTTTACTGCTGATGGCCCATTCGTCCTGGGCGACGGTCTGCCAAAACTCGAATGGCACACCAACGGATGTTTTTTACGATCTGTCGAACGTGTTTAACAGCAGCAACAACCAGCCGGGTCAGGTCGTGACGTTACCGGAAAAATCGGGCTGGGTTGGCGTTAATGCCACCTGTCCGGCTGGGACAACGGTAAATTACACCTATAGAAGCTATGTGACTGAACTGCCGGTTCAAAGTACCGAGGGTGGATTTCAGTACCTGAAGCTCAATGACTACCTGCTAGGGGCCATGAGCATCACCGACAGCTACGCTGGGTTGTTTTATCCTCCGCGTAATTATATCCGCATGGGGACTCACCCTAACGTATCTAAGCAGCAGCCTTTTGGCGTAATGGATTCAAAGCTGGTGTTTAAACTCAAAGTGATCCGCCCGTTTATTAACATGGTGCCGATCCCCCGGCAGACGATGTTCAGCGTTTATGTTACGACCAGTACCGGAGATGCGTTAAGCACGCCGGTTTACACCATCAGCTACAGCGGCAAGGTGGAGGTTCCACAAAACTGTGAGGTGAACGCCGGACAGATTGTCGAATTTGATTTTGGTGATATTGGCGCATCGCTGTTTAGCAAGGCGGGGGCGGGAAACCGGCCAGAAGGCATTAATCCGCAGACCAAAACGGTGGCGATAAAATGCACCAACGTCGCCGCACAGGCCTACTTAACCATGCGTGTAGAGGCCGAGAAAGCCACCGGGCAAATGATGGTTTCTGATAACTCAGATTTAGGTTTTATTGTCGCCGACGGCAATGGCAGACCGCTGACGCCTAATAATCTGTCCAGCACGATTCCGTTTCAACTGGACGACAACGCCGCGGCAAGCGTGGGCATTCGGGCATGGCCGGTCAGCGTGACGGGCAATAAGCCCACCGAAGGACCTTTTACAGCCCGTGGCTATCTGCGAGTGGATTATGACTAACAAGCAAACGCCCCCCGCAGGGACACTCCTGGCAATGCTGTCTCTGCTGACATTCAGTTCGTTGTGCCATGCCGCTTCGTCGCTGGGAGAAATCAATATTGAACTGCGCGGTAACGTGGTGGACTTTACCTGTGCGGTAATTGCCAGCGACAGCAACAAGTCTGTGGAGCTAGGCACCTGGCCGACAAAGCAGCTTCAGACCAGTGGAGAGACCACGCAACCGGTCGCGTTTACGCTGAAGCTGGAAGGCTGCCCGCCGGGATCCGCTTCGATAACGTTTTCCGGAACACCGGCACCAGGCACGACGTTGCTGGCGCTTGATGATGCGGTGATGGCGCAAAAGGTGGCGATCGAATTGCATGACAGCGATCGCACGCGATTGCCGCTCGAACAGGCCAGCCAGACCGTGGGGATTGATGAGAACGGCAATGCCACGCTGACCTTTTTCGCCAACTATATCGCGTTAGCAGACGGGGTTCAGCCTGGTCTCGCCAGGGCTGATGCCACGTTTATGATTAACTATAACTAATCAATGTGCTGACAAAACACTCCCGAACGACATCTCGCCGGGAGTGTTATTACATTAATTCATGCATTTTTGCGTAATCAATCAGCTCAACGATGGTGTGTAATCCGAGCTTGGAGTAGATATTCGCCTTGTGAGCGCTAATCGTTTTATTGCTGAGTAACAACTGCTCAGCAATTTCCTTATTGGACAGCCCGTTTGCCAGATAACGCAAAACGGTAACCTCGCGGTTAGAGAGCGGCATGTCATTCAAGACGCCTTTCTGTGCATTTATATTGTTAATGAAATTAAGGGTATCCGAAGGGAAAAAAGAATATCCCGATAAAATCATTTTTACCGCATTGTAGATATCATTGAGATCCTTTCGTTTACTGACAAAACCATTTGCACCGGCCCTGATAGCACGCCCGGCATAAAATGACTCAGATTTTGAGGACAGAAACAGTACCCGAGTTTTCTCCTGCAATGACTTTATTCTTTTGAGTAATGTAAACCCATCAGAGCCAGGTAGTTCAATATCCAGAATGACAAGATCGACCGGGTGCGTGCGCAGGTGTTCTATTGCCGTACGGCTGTCATCGGTTTTCAGCACTACTTGAATATTACTGTTTTTCTCGAGTAGTACTTCTATCGACATTCTGACAATAGGGTGTTCGTCCATAATGATAACGGATGCTGGTTTCATTGTTGTATGCCTCAAACTGTTTGCGTATCTTGCGAATTTGATAAAACATCAGGCGTTATAATATTGTCAAATAGCCAAGAATTGTTCTGAGGGAGAGCCGAATAAATATTATTTCATCCTTGTTTATTCGGTTGTTCTTCTGCAGAACAATGAATTTGTGGAAAATCCATTTCACACCGGGAAAACTAACAATTAATCAGGAAACTGTGGGGATTATACCTGCTCTGTTCTTTCGGAAAAGACTTACAACATCCCGGTTGTTAATGTCAGTTAGGATGTTCTGAAAGATCCAGGTGTCTTAATGGCTATTGGCATTATTTATCTGCAGTTCGAATTATGGCAGATTGAAAATTTTTTTTAAACAGTAAAAACGATATGATAAACTAATTGTTTAGGTTTTGTTAAGGCGGCATTAAGGTGGTTTTATATTGAAATGCACAGAATCTGTAAGGTTTACTGTGACAGTCGCACCAGACATAATACCAGGAATAGTTGTAAATATTAAATTTTTGTAAAAATTAGATCTGTTTTCTTATTCAAGAATAAGTAATTTCTTAAAAAATCTTATGGGACAGGAGGTTATGGTGTTAATTAAAATGAGGAGAGGTAACGTTGAGGCGATGTATCAGATGTAAGAAGCGTTGCCTGCTGGGCAATCCCAGGCGCGTAATCAACTTGTTCAGACGATAGATGATGCGGTGGTAGGGGAGAGTCTGTAACAATGCAATCTTTTTTAATGAGTTACCTTGTAAAAGTAAGGCAATCATCTCCCAATCGAGCTGGTTTATGCGCCTGGAATGAATATAGTTTAGAGCCGGATATAATAAGGCGTGACGCATCTCCGGGAGGCGTAAATTGCGTGACAAGATATAAAATGGACCAGACAGTGAAATAAAAGAGGTAAGGTCTTCATCGCGATTCGATAGCATTATGAAGATTTGAATGTCATTACGCTTCTTAATTAATTGACGCAGACCTTCAAGTATATCGAAATAAGGAGTTGTTAAGCCTTCTATGTCAATCACTAACTGGCTAATTACCGGCTCTTGCATGCTGAGCAACGCCGATTCAACGCTCTGGAAGATCCCCGTGCGAGTGCCTGAAAATAAATGCCGGCTCAGCGCATAGGCCAGATAGTAGTCTGTCGTAATTATCGCCTGAGATATAGTGTCGTCCGGTAATGTGTATTCGAGTTTTTGCGCCAGATACTCGAGCCGGTCAAATACCTGTGAGGTACAGTGGGGATATTGCCAGGTACAGTTAGCGTTTCGTATACGGCGATAGCGGTCCCGGCGTTTTGCGCTGTGCATCCTTTTCCATTCCATTTCTGTTGCGGCAGGTCTGGATAAATTGCTGACTACAAACATCGCTGAACCAAACTTTTGCCAGCGCAAAGGTGAGTTTACTTGTGCCGTTGGGTTTCAGTGCTTCAACAATCATCAGACTGGCAATTGCGTATCCCATCAGAATAATCTGCCGGAAGTTTTCTGATGTCTTACTCAATGCCCAAAAGCTTGTTTTATCCAGTTCAGCCTCTCTCTGAGATTAGATAAAATATTACCGGGTATGTCTTTCTGTTACCCCGGAAATAGTATGGCTCGATAATTCTGGCAGCCTGAAGCCAGGTACAGTAGGAGCCGATACTTAATCGACGATGAGATATTTCTCAATAAAAATTAGGCAGAACTACTCCGACTAATTTTGTAGAAAGTTCAGATGTGCGCGGATGTATCTTAAGAATTGCTGATCGTTTTTCACATGCAGCTTTTTCATAATGCTGCGGCGGGTAGCTTTGGCCTGGAGATCGCTTACCGAGAGCAGGTGAGCCGTTTCGGCTAAGGTATACCCACTGGCGAGAAACATTAAGAACTGACGTTCTTCGATAGAAAAGTTACGAGTGGTGCAGTAATGGCAGATAGTTGCGGGCACGCTATTGCGCAGCGCGCGTTTTTGCAGGATGAGAACCAGTTTTTTGGTTATCTCGTCTACGTCATCTTCCCGATAAATCAGTGGCAGCATGTACAAGCAGGGTCGGAACATCAGCTTATCTTTATCGTTTTTGCTACAGATGACCACCCGGTGTTGGCGCCTGGTGTGGACAGGAACCTGGTAGCAATCGGCGCTGAGCCAATCTTCATCCAAGGAGATAAACGCGATGTCAGCGCGATCGATATCTTCGACGGGTAAAAAGCAAATCTCCTGGTGCCATTGATTTGCCAGATGGGAGATGATGATTTTCAGTCCATGTTCGAAGTGACTGTTTTCTTCCTTGATGGCGATACTTAACATTAAAGAGTTCCTGAACCACGGGAGAGGGGATAAAGGAATGTTAAGCAAAATCATAAATATTCTAAATACATGTATCCCTAAATCTGACGTTTTGCGGGCTGAGTTGTTACCAGGTGATTTCCTGGATACCCTTGAACGAGCAGAAAAAATCAACATTCGTACACTTCGCCAGCAACCGAAACAAAAGGCATTGACTCAGCAAGCGCTGACCGTATAATTCACGCGTTTCATCTGCATGAAGTAATCACTTCGCAATGCGCCCTTAGCTCAGTTGGATAGAGCAACGGCCTTCTAAGCCGTAGGTCGTAGGTTCGAATCCTACAGGGCGTACCATCTAAACATCACTTCAGATGTCCAGCTTCAGCGAATTGCGATGAATTTTCCTTTTCCAACCACGTTTCCACTTCCTTAAGACTGAGTTGTACCTCCTCCCTGAGTGAAAAATCAGCTAACGGCTGTTGTTCAAGTGCGGCACAAACGCTGCTGGCAGAACGCATTCCCATGCTGGCGCAACTGCTTTTTAGCTGATGCGCCAGACTTTTTATCTTCTCGCGATCGTGTGCTGCGCGCGCATTATCAATCTCATCTAATACAGGAAGGGTATGTTGCTTAAAGAGCGCTAACCATTCGTGTACCTTTTGCCATCCCATTAGCTGAATATCTCCGGCTAATTGCTGGGTATCTAACCGTTTGTTGTCATTTTCTGATGCAACCGGGAGAGGCGCGTAACCGTGAAAATAATGCATAATTAACCGACTGAGTTCATCCCGGGGAACCGGTTTTTGAATAACGCCGAGAAACAGGGTACTGGTTCTTTGGTTTAGCGTTTCGTCGATGACGTGCGCGCTAAAGCCTATCAGATTTAGCATTGGGTATGCGCAGGTTAACTGCTGCGCCAGCGTGATGCCGTCGATATCCGGAAGACCGAAATCAACCAGGGCGGCATCATAATGGGCGTCTTGCTGCAGTATGGTTAGTGCCGCTGCGGCATTGTCGGCAGCGGTAACCTGTGCGCCATTGAGGGTGAGCATTTCTGTGCTGATGCGCTGCGTGAGAGGGTTATCCTCGATAAGCAGTATGCGTAAACCCTGTAATGATATCGCTCGAGGAACGGATTTCGCTACCGGCATCGCGCCAGCCCGTAATGGCAGACGCAAACGAAAGCAGCTTCCTACCCCTGGTGTGCTGGTGACGCTGAGTTCTCCCTGCATCGCCTGCGCGAGGCTGGCGCTGATGGTGAGTCCAAGTCCGGTTCCCCCACGTTTACCGCTTACCTGAACAAACGGCTGAAAAATGTCGCCCTGACGGGCAGGATCAATCCCGCATCCCGTGTCCTCAACCTCAATGTACCAATCCTGGCCTTCACACCGACTACGCAGGATGATGTGCCCCCGATCGGTAAAGCGCAGTGCGTTGTTTAATAAGTTAGTTATGATTTGCCGGATGCGGCGCGGATCGCCGCGTAAGGAGTCGGGTACGTCGTCGGCAAAATCCATAATCAATGCGACCGGGCGACCCGCAACGCGACTGTGCATGAGTTGAAGCGTACTTTCCAGCAATGGCCTGGGCTCAAAGGGTTCATCACCGATGGCCACATTTTTTCCGCCCGCTTCGATGGCGGAATAGTCAAGAATATCGTTGAGGATGGTCAGCAGAGATTCGCCAGAGTCGGTGATTGCGCGCAGATTCTCCTGATGCTGCGCCAGTGCGGGATTGTCTGAGAGCAACTGCGCAGTGCCGAGGATTCCGTATAGCGGGGTGCGTATTTCATGGCTCATGGCGGCAAGAAACGCCGATTTTGCCTGGTTAGCTTTTTCGGCTTCCGCACGTGCCAGCCGATGTTCAGACACCATCGACCGCAGCTCGGCGGTGCGCGCTTTAACCTGAGCGGCCAAATGTTCGCGGTGGCTATTCAGGGCGTGAACGCTGGCGCGAAAGGCATCCATCAACCGCCCAATGGTGTCCAGTTCGCGAACGCCTGCGGTTTCCGGAAATGGGGAGTCGATATCACCTTCAAGCAGACGCTGTAACGCCTGGGTTTGCTGCGCCAACGGACGCGTGACCGAGCGGTAAACCACGCGCCAAAGAATGAGAATTAACAAGCATAATGATACCGCACCTAACAGCAGCAGCAGCGTTTGCCCGCGCTGGCTGGCCTGTTTGAGATGCGCCAGCCCGGTCTGATTGCGTTGGCCGATGATTCCCACCAACTGACTGACTTCGCTACTGAAACGGGTAAATTGCTCGATATTGTTTTGCGATAAGATCTGTAAGCGGGTAGTAATGTCATTGTCCTGACGATACAGGGCCAGCAGATCGACATAACGGCTAATTGAATTTATTGCGTCGGCAACCTGAGCGCGTACCACCGGATCTTCAATGCGTATTTGTCGGCGGTGAAGCACTCTGACGGCGGCATTCAGCTGGTTTTCCAGCGCCGCCAGGTTATTCTGCGCCTGGTTATTCCCCAGATTCATCACCATTTGCTGCACGCGTAGCGCGCTCAGGCGCAGTTCATTCATCTGGTTATAATATTCCAGATCAATATCGATAAGCCTGTCGAGAGCGTGTTCAGCCGCCTGCCCCTGATGGCTTTCAATTAAATCATAAATGCTTGCCTGCGTAGCGCCCGCCGAGGTGGCGGCATTACTGGCCTGCCCGCGCGCCATTTCGGCAACGTTGGCGGTAGCCTCAACAAGTTGTTGGCTGAGTTGTTGCTGTTGCTCGCGCAGTTTCAGCCGTTCGCCAACCATTTCCCCCTGATGGCTTAACGACTGGGCGATCTCTTTTTCCTGTTCTTCAATGGACGAAGTATCAAAGCCCTGTTCGCGAAGAGTTTTCAGTAATGCGGTTATTTTCAGACTTTGGGCGGTTAACATACGCCCCTGAGCCAGCCACATATTTTCATTATCTGCGGTGGTCAGATTCTGCGCGGAAAACAGTTCCCAGGCGCTGGCTTCGCTGAGCTGGCGCGCCATGTCCATGGTCGGGATCAGCGCCTGGGTATTGGCCTGCTCAACCTGGCTGACAAAACGCAGGTTATACCAGCCTACCAGCGTACTCATGAGGGTCAGCGCCGCCATCAGCGCAAAGCCTATCCACAGTCGTTTGGTCAGAGATAAATTCACTGTCTGGTCGCCACAGATTAAAAAGGTTGAGTCGAAAAGAGGAAAGCAACTAGGATAAAGCCTTATCAATGATGAGGCTATCATGCGCGTATTGGTTTTCCTGCTTATCACGCTTTTTCCCGGTCTGGGTCACGCGACCGTGCCCGCACTACTGCGCTGGCAGGATAGCCAGCAGGCTGTCCCGGCGCCGCAAACGGACGTTACTGCAAACAAAATCTGGAAACTGTGCGCGCTGTATCCCAGCCTGAAGGATTCTTACTGGCTTTCCGTAAATTACGGCATGCTTGAGGCGGCGAAAAAATACGGAGTGAGCCTGAAGGTGCTTGAAGCGGGAGGGTATCGTCAGTTAAACATGCAAAAATCTCAAATCGCTCAGTGCCAGCAATGGGGCGCGGATGCCATTTTGTTAGGCAGCAGCACGACGACTTTTCCAGATTTGCAGACCCAGGTTGGATCGCTGCCTGTTATTGAGGTGGTGAATGCGATCCATGACGCGACGGTAAAGGCGCGGGTTGGGGTTCCGTGGTTTCAGATGGGGTATCAGCCAGGCCGCTATCTGGTTAAGTGGAGCGGCGGTAAACCGCTAAAGGTCTTATTATTGCCCGGGCCTGACGACGCCGGAGGCAGTCGTGAGATGGTGGAAGGATTCCGCCAGGCGATTGCCGGCAGTCAGGTGCACATTGTGGATGTGGCGTTAGGGGATAATGATATTGAAGTTCAGCGCAACCTGTTGCAGGAGATGCTTGAGCGTCACCCGGATGTTGACGTAGTGGCCGGTACGGCAATTGCTGCGGAAGCCGCCATGGGGGAGACGCGGAATCAGGGCACGCCGCTAACCGTAGTCTCTTTTTATCTGTCGCACCAGGTGTATCGCGGGCTTAAACGCGAAAGAATCATAATGGCTGCCAGCGATCAGATGGTCTGGCAAGGTGAACTGGCGATTCAGCAGGCTATCAGGATATTACAAGGGCAACCGGTGTCGGAAAATATCAGCCCACCGATCCTGGTGCTCACCCCGAAAAATGCCGACAGCCAGCATGTTAAGTGCTCGCTGTCACCCGGCGGATTCCGTCCTGTTTATCTGTATCAGTACACGTCAGCCGCTAAAAAATAGCCTTCCCCATGCTGCGTCACCAGTAAATCCGCTCGTAGCTTGTGGCGTAAACGGCGGATCAGCACATCTACGGTGCGTAAGTCTGGATTGTCCACCCGTCGTGCCGAAAGCATGCGCAGTAAACGTTCGCGGCTGAGAATCTCCCCCGGATTGGTGACAAAAGCGACCAGCATTTCATATTCGGCGCGGGTGAGTTTGATCGCTTCTTCACCCAGTTCCAGGGTATGACGAGAGACATTCAGACAATACCCGGCAAACTGATAGCAGTTGTCTTTGGCCTCCGGCTGCGCCTGACGGGCAAGGTCGATCCGCCAGAGCAAGTTTTTCACCCGTACCACCAGTTCACGTAGCTCCAGCGGCTTGGTGACATAATCATCAGCGCCCATTTCCAGGCCAACGATACGGTCAATTTGGTCACTACGGCCCGTTACCAGAATGATCCCTACCGTTGAACGTTCTCGCAGGGCACGGGTCAGCATTAAGCCATTTTCATCCGGGAGGTTAATATCCAACAGAATAAGATCCACAGGGTGCTGCGACAGGATTTCACGCAGGCCGGCTCCGCTGGCGGTGACAGAGACATGATAACCTTCCTGTTCAAAATAAGTCTGTAACCGTGCCTGGGTCACGGGTTCATCTTCAACAATTACAATGTGATGCGACATCCTGGTTGCTGTCTCTTTCTGTTCATATCTGTTCACATTTTGCCGTAAGCCATTCATCCTGACCAGTGTTGCTGTTCACATTTGAGAAATAAGATCCTCTGTAACTAAACCATATAATTACAGGGGCTATTATGCGGAAACTTTGGAGGGCGCTACTCAGACCGAGCGCACGTTGGTCAGTGTTGGCGCTGGTCGTCATCGGGATTGTGGTTGGTATCGCGCTGATCGTTTTGCCGCACGTTGGCATCAAATTAACCAGCTCTACCGAGTTTTGCGTGAGCTGCCACAGCATGCAGCCGGTTTATGAAGAATATAAACAGTCCGCGCATTTTCAGAATGCCTCTGGAGTGCGCGCAGAATGCCATGACTGTCACATTCCTTCAGATATTCCGGGCATGGTGAAGCGTAAGCTGGAAGCAAGCAACGATATTTATCAGACCTTTGTTGCCCACTCTATAGATACGCCTGAAAAATTCGAGGCCAAACGCGCCGAGCTGGCGGAGCGAGAATGGGCGCGGATGAAAGAGAACAACTCTGCTACCTGCCGCTCCTGTCATAACTATGATGCGATGGATCATGCTAAGCAGCATCCTGAAGCCGCACGCCAGATGAAGATTGCGGCCAAGGACAACCAATCCTGTATCGACTGCCATAAAGGTATCGCGCACCAGCTTCCCGATATGAGCAGTGGTTTCCGCAAACAGTTTGACGAGTTACGCGCCAGGGCGAACGACGATGGCGATACGCTCTACTCTCTGGACATCAAGCCTATTTATGCCGCTAAGGGTGATAAAGAACCTGCTGGCTCACTGCTACCCGCCTCTGAAGTAAAAGTGTTAAAGCGTGATGGCGATTGGCTGCAAATTGAAATTGTGGGCTGGACCGAGAGTAACGGACGCCAGCGCGTGTTGGCGCAACTGCCGGGCAAGCGCATTTTTGTGGCCTCCATTCGTGGTGACATCCAGCAGCACGTGAAAAACCTGGAGCAAACTACCGTCGCGGAAACGAATACGCAGTGGAGCAAGCTGCAGGCCACCGCCTGGATGCAAAAGGGCGATATGGTCAACGACATCAAACCTATCTGGGCCTATGCCGACTCGCTCTATAACGGAACCTGTAACCAATGCCACGGCGCGCCAGAGAAAGAACACTTTGACGCTAACGGCTGGATTGGCACGTTGAACGGCATGATTGGATTTACCAGTCTGGATAAACGTGAAGAACGTACCTTGCTGAAATATTTGCAGATGAATGCCTCTGACACTACGGATAAGCCGCATGGCGATAAGGGAGAAAGCAATGAAAAATAACGATCTCTTTCAGGCATCTCGCCGACGTTTTCTACTGCAGTTGGGCGGCTTGACCGTAGCCGGTATGTTGGGACCTTCTCTGCTTACGCCCCGTAGCGCCAATGCTGCAGAGGTGCAGGGAGCTGGCGTCAAAGAGGGGATCCTGACCGGTTCTCACTGGGGGGCAATCCGTGCCACTGTTGTTGATGGCCGTTTTATTGAGGCCAAACCGTTTGAGCATGATAAATACCCGTCAAAAATGATCGCCGGACTGCCGGATCACGTACATGGCGGCACGCGTATTCGCTATCCCATGGTCCGCGTCGACTGGTTGCGTAAACGCCATCAGAGCGATACCACACAGCGCGGAGATAACCGCTTTGTGCGCGTTTCGTGGGATGAAGCGCTGGACTTCTTCTATCAGGAGCTGGAGCGCATTCAGAAGACCTATGGTCCGAGCGCGCTGCTGACGGCCAGCGGCTGGCAATCAACCGGCATGTTCCATAATGCTTCCGGGATGCTGGCGCGCGCCATTGCGCTGCATGGCAACAGCGTGGGTACCGGGGGCGACTATTCCACCGGTGCTGCTCAGGTGATCCTGCCGCGCGTGGTCGGGTCAATGGAGGTATATGAACAGCAGACTTCCTGGCCGCTGGTACTGAAAAATAGCAAAACGATTGTGCTGTGGGGTTCCGACCTGATTAAAAATCAGCAGGCGAACTGGTGGTGTCCGGATCATGATGTCTATGAATACTACGAGCAACTGAAGGACAAAGTGGCGCGCGGCGAGATCTCGGTTATCAGCGTTGATCCGGTCATCACCTCGACTCACGACTACCTGGGCCGCGACAAGGTTAAGCACATCGCCGTGAACCCGCAGGCTGATGTGCCGCTACAGCTGGCGCTGGCGCACACGCTCTTTACCGAGAAGCTCTACGATAAGCATTTTCTTGATAACTACTGCGTTGGGTTTGAGCAATTTCTGCCTTATTTGCTGGGCGAAAGTGACGGACAGCCTAAAGATGCGCAGTGGGCGGAAAAAATATGCGGGATTGATGCCGATACGATTCGTGAACTGGCGCGGCAGATGGCGGGCGGCAGAACGCAGATTATTGCCGGCTGGTGCGTGCAGCGTATGCAGCACGGGGAGCAGTGGGCATGGATGATTGTGGTGCTGGCCTCAATGCTTGGACAAATCGGCTTACCCGGCGGTGGGTTTGGCTTTGGCTGGCACTACAACGGCGCAGGCACCCCGGGGCGTAAAGGCGTTATCCTGAGCGGATTTTCTGGCTCCACTACCGTTGCGCCTGTACATGACAGCACCGATTTTAAGGGCTACAGCAGCACTATTCCGATCGCACGTTTTATCGATGCGATTCTGGAACCGGGCAAAAAAATTAACTGGAACGGAAAAACCGTCAAGCTGCCGCCGTTAAAGATGTGCGTTTTTGCCGGGACTAACCCTTTCCATCGTCACCAGCAGATCAACCGTATTGTTGAAGGCTGGCGTAAGCTGGAAACCGTTATCGCCATCGATAATCAGTGGACGTCGACCTGTCGATTCGCCGATATCGTCTTGCCCGCAACGACCCAGTTTGAGCGTAACGATCTCGACCAGTATGGCAACCACTCTAACCGCGGCATTATCGCTATGAAACAGCTGGTGCAGCCGCAGTTTGAAGCGCGTAATGATTTCGATATTTTCCGCGATCTTTGCCGCCGCTTTAATCGTGAAGAAGCCTTCACCGAAGGGCTGGATGAGATGGGGTGGTTGAAACGGATCTGGCAGGAAGGTAGCCAGCAGGGGAAAGGGCGCGGGGTTCATCTCCCGGCTTTTGACGTTTTCTGGAATCAGCAGGAGTATGTTGAATTCGAACATCCACAGATGTTTGTTCGTCATCAGGCCTTCCGCGAAGATCCCGATCTTGAGCCGTTGGGTACGCCGAGTGGTTTGATCGAGATTTTCTCAAAAACGATTGCCGATATGCAGTATGACGACTGCCAGGGGCATCCGATGTGGTTTGAGAAAATCGAACGTTCCCACGGTGGGCCGGGGTCGCAGCGTTGGCCGCTGCATCTGCAATCGGTTCACCCGGATTTCCGTCTGCACTCGCAGCTTTGTGAATCTGAAGCGCTACGTAAACATTATGCGGTAAGTGGTAAAGAGCCGGTATTTATCAACCCGCAGGATGCCAGCGCAAGGGGGATTCGCAACGGTGATATTGTCCGTGTGTTTAACGCACGTGGACAAGTACTGGCCGGAGCGGTTGTCTCCGATCTTTACACTCCGGGCGTGGCGCGTATTCACGAAGGTGCCTGGTACGATCCTGACAACGGTGGAGAAACCGGGGCGCTGTGTAAATACGGCAATCCGAACGTGTTAACGTTAGATATCGGCACGTCTCAACTGGCGCAGGCAACCAGCGCCCATACTACGCTGGTGGATATTGAGAAATATACCGGCAAAGTGGATAACGTGACGGCGTTCAGCGGCCCGATAAAAATGGTGGCGCAGTGCGAATATGTCCCGGCAGAGAAGGTGACGTCATGATGAAACGCTCTTCCCTGACCACAGAACAGATAGCCTGCGTTTACGCCTGGCTGGCGCAGTTGTTTTCCCGGGAGCGTGATGACCAAAGCCTGGCGCTTTTACAGGCCAGCGAAATGGCTGAGTGGTTCGCGGTGCTAAAAGATGAACCGTCGCTTGAGGCGGAAGTTCTTTTGCTGGAGGAGAAAATTGCTGCGCTTCAGGTGCGCGAAGACGCTACCCTGGAACTGGCGGCTGATTTTTGCAGCCTGTTTCTGATGTCGGACAAACATGCGGCGTTACCCTATGCGTCGGCTCATCTGGAAGGCGGGCAGAATTACGGGGGTATTAAACAATTGTTATCTGATGCGGGCATGCAGGTAAGCGATACGTTTAGCGAGTCAGCCGATCATCTGGCGATTTTTATCGAACTGTTAAGCCATCTGCATTTTTCTCTCGGAGAGTCGGGGCTTAGCCGCCAGCGTATTGATGCACTGCGCAGAGAAACGCTGGTGGGGCTGTTACGCTGGTTACCGACGTTCACCGCCAAATGCCGCCGCTATGATGACTTTGGTTTCTACGGCGCGCTGAGTCAGCTGTTGCTGGCGTTGGTCAGACTGGATAATCAGAACTGAGTGATGGCCTAAGCCACAAAAAACGGGAGCAAATTCGCTCCCATTTTAACCCTATCACCGCACAACCAGCACCGGGCATTTCGCGTGGCGTACGACGGCTGCCGCCGTTGACCCCAGCAGATATGTGCTAAAACCGGGCTTATGTGAGGCGATGACAATAAGCTCGGCGTCAACCGCTTCCGCCAGCTTGAGGATCTGGTCCTTCGGCGGGCCATAAACGACATGAGTCTGACTCCTGCCAGCAGGAATATTGAACTGCTTAATAATTTCTTCGAGTTTTTCGCTGGCCTTGGCCTGCAGACCACTTCTGTCCGGAAATTCGGTAGAGTAGGCCAGCCCCAGCGAGGCATAAAACGGAACGGTAGGAATAACGGCTAAAAAGTGGACCTTAGCGGTTTTGGCATGCGCCTGGACCTGGGGAACAACATGGCGGGTTAAATCGGTTTCAGAGATATCAATGGGCACCAGAATTGAGCGATACATATTCACTACCTCCTGTTTGTTTACCTCTACCCAGAGTGTAGCGAAAGTTGGCTCTGTATAATAAGTGACCAGATCAAGGTTACGTGCATAAATGCGCGTCAATGAAAGGCGTGTGTCGCAAGTCTGCTCATAAATGTATATCTGAGCAACACTGCAAGACAGATATCTTCATTAATACGTGTAATCAAAAAACAGAAAAGGGTTCTTTTTTATGTGTTTTCATTATATATTTAATTATATAACGAGTGTCACCAAGGGGTTAATTTCAGCAGCTTTTAAAATTTATCAAACTTTTATTCTGATGTTTATGAAATTAGTAGTTAATCCAACCTTGTGTTTGGTTTAAAATTCTGATTTTAAACGAAATTTGATATTTGCATTTCGTTCTCATTAATTATGCGAGCCCCTTCAAACTTACCCGCATGCTGATTCTCATTTCCCTCTGTGTTTGATGAATATCAATAAGTAACCGCGTTAGGGTAATTATTGTCTACCCATTAAAGAGTATTCGTCTTGTGGGAATAAAAGATGAGAAAAATAAATAAAACCATCCTCTGGACGATGCTGCTGTCCATTGTTCTTGGGGCTGTTATCGTTTTGGCAGGGCAATGGACCTTGCACAAAACGTCAAGCACGGAATTCTGTTTATCGTGCCATACAATGCAGGCCCCCTATGAGGAATATACCGGTTCGGTTCACTTTCAGAATCAGAAAGGGATTCGTGCAGAGTGCGCGGATTGTCATATCCCGCAAGGCGGGCTGGATTATCTGGTGGCTAAACTGCGGGCCTCAAAAGATGTTTATCATCAGTTCATAACCAAAAAAATCGATACCCCGGAAAAATTTGAAGAACACCGTCTGGAGATGGCGCAAACCGTCTGGGCACAGCTCAAGGCGAGTGATTCTGCGACCTGCCGTAGCTGTCACAGCATGGACGCGATGGATCTTGCCGCACAAAGCGCAGATGCGCAGAAAATGCACAAAATGGGCATCGCGGAAAAGCAAACCTGTATTGATTGCCACAAAGGCGTCGCCCATTTCCCACCTGAAGTAAAAATGGATGACAGCGCGCTCAAAGGGCTTGAAGCACAGTCAGCCTCCACTCCTGCCTCGGCAACTGAGCTTTATGCCGTAAGCAACACCGCGCTTGGCGATTTGGGAACCGTTTACCCGGCAACAAAAATGCAGGTCCTGAAATCAACGGACACTACGCGACAGGTCGAGATTCGCGGGAGCCAGATGCAGGGAAGTGAACAGGTCATTTACTACGCGGCAGGACAGCGTTTGATTCTTGCCAGCCTGAGTGAAAAAGGTCAGCAGTCGCTGAAAATCCTCTCCGACTGGAAAAAAGATGATTACGGCAATGCGTGGCGAGATGTGGTACTGCAGGGTGAATGGAGCGGTTCCGCTCTCGCCAGCCGCGAACCCATGTGGGATTACGCACGCAAACTCGACAATGTGTATTGCGCGGGCTGCCATGCGCCAATTCCGGCGAATCATTTTACGCTCAACGCCTGGCCTTCAGTAGCGAAAGGGATGGGCGCTCGCACCAATATCAGTGAAACCGAACTGGATATCCTGAGCCGTTACTTCCAGTACAACGCTAAAGACATGAACAAATAAGCGATAAATCAGGAGAAATCATGAAACTCACAAGACGTGACTTTATCAAGACGGCTGGCGCGGCAACCGGGACAATGGCGATTTCTTCGGTGATCCCAATGCCAGCCTGGGCCGAAGGCCAAAATGGCGGAGCGATTCTGACGGCTGCACGTTGGGGTGCGGTATACGTGGAAGTAAAAGACGGCAAAGTGGTTTCCTCAAAAGGGGCATTGCCGAAAACGGTGCCGAACTCGTTACAGCAAACCGCGCCGGATCAGGTTCATACCAATATCCGCGTTAAATATCCGATGGTGCGCAAAAGCTATCTGGAAAACCCGGGTAAAGCGGATGGTAAACGTGGCAACGATCCTTTCGTGCGAGTGAGCTGGGAGCAGGCGCTGAAGCTCATTCATGAGCAGCATAGCCGGATCCGTAGCAGCTATGGGCCGTCCTCAATATTTGCCGGTTCCTATGGCTGGCGCTCCAGCGGCGTTCTGCATAAGGCGCAAACCTTACTGCAACGCTATATGAGCATGGCCGGTGGCTACGCCGGTCATACCGGAGATTATTCAACCGGGGCGGCGCAGGTGATCATGCCTTATGTCGTGGGATCGGTTGAGGTCTATGAGCAGCAAACCACCTGGCCGATGGTGCTTGAGCACAGTCAGGTCGTGGTGCTGTGGGGGATGAACCCGCTCAACACCCTCAAAATTGCCTGGAGCAGCACGGATGAACAGGGGATTGAATACTTTAATCTGCTGAAAAAATCAGGAAAAAGCGTTATCGCCATCGATCCAATGCGTTCTGAAACCATTGAGTTCTTTGGTGATAATGCCACCTGGATTGCGCCACATATGGGGACCGATGTGGCGATGATGTTAGGGATCGCCCATACGCTGGTGAAGAAAAATCTCCATGACAAAGCCTTCCTGGAAAAATACACCACCGGTTATCCGCAGTTTGAGGAATACTTGCTCGGCAAGAGCGATAAAATAGAGAAAACCGCCGAGTGGGCTTCCGGCGTGTGCGGCGTGCCTGCTGAGCAACTGGAAAAACTGGCGGAAATTTTCTCCAGCAATAAAACCATGCTCATGGCAGGTTGGGGGATTCAGCGCCAGCAATATGGTGAGCAAAAACACTGGATGCTGGTGACTCTGGCGGCGATGCTGGGGCAAATTGGTACCGAAGGCGGCGGCTTTGGATTCTCGTATCATTATTCCAACGGCGGTAACCCAACGCGCACGGGTGGGGTATTGCCAGCAATTTCCGCCAAAATTGAGGGGGGGTCATCAGCGGGTAACGACTGGGCGGTTTCCGATGCGGTAACCAGCCTGCCGGTAGCGCGAATTGTTGAAGCGCTGGAAAACCCAGGCGGTAAATATCAGCATAATGGTAAAGAGCAAACCTTCCCGGATATCAAAATGATCTGGTGGGCGGGCGGTGCTAACTTTACCCATCATCAGGATACTAACCGCTTAATTACAGCCTGGCAGAAGCCTGAACTGGTTGTCATCTCTGAGTGCTACTGGACCGCAGCGGCCAAACACGCTGATATAGTCCTGCCGATCACCACCTCGTTTGAGCGTAACGATCTGACCATGACCGGTGATTACAGTAACCAACACCTGGTGCCGATGAAGCAGGTCATCGCGCCGCAGTTTGAATCCCGCAGCGATTTTGACGTATTTGCCGATCTGGCTGAGATGCTCAAGCCGGGAGGTAAGGCGGTCTACACCGAAGGCAAAGACGAAATGGCGTGGCTGAAGCAGTTCTATGATGCCGCGCAAAAAGCCGCCCGCGCCCAACGTGTCGCTATGCCTCAGTTCAACGCGTTCTGGCAGCAGAATAAACTGATCGAAATGCGTGAGAATGAAAAGAATAACAAATATGTGCGCTACGCGGATTTCCGCAGCGATCCGGTGATGAATGCGCTGGGAACGCCGAGCGGTAAGATAGAAATCTACTCGAAAACGATTGAAGGCTATCAATATAAAGATTGTCCGCCGCATGCGTCATGGATTGAACCCGATGAATGGAAAGGAACTGCGGATAAAGATCAACTGCAACTGCTGACTGCGCACCCGGCGCATCGTCTGCATAGCCAGCTGAACTACGCGTCGCTGCGCAAAGAGTACGCTATTGCCAATCGCGAGCCGGTCACCATTCACCCGGATGACGCGAAAGCCAGAGGGATTGCCGAAGGCGATCTGGTCCGCGTATGGAATGCGCGTGGGCAGGTGCTGGTGGGGGCGCACGTTAGTGACGGCATTAAACCGGGAATTATCTGTATCCATGAAGGTGCATGGCCGGATATTGAAAACGGTATCTGTAAAAATGGCGGCGCGAACGTACTGACGGCAGATATCCCGACTTCAAGGCTGGCGAATGGCTGTGCGGGGAATACCAGCCTGGTATACGCAGAAAAATTCACCGGTGAAGCGCCAAAACTCACCGTCTTTGATGAGCCAGCCATTGTCACTATGTAACGAAGGCTGATAAACGGGAGCCGCGAGGTTCCCGTTTTTTATTGCTGTTTTGGCCATGTTTACTGTCGTTACTCTGCCAGCACAATTACATCTCCCGTTGCCGGGGCGTCAGTTCCCGGTAGCCATAATCGCCCCCACGAACCGGTGCAATGACAGCCGAGTAGTTTTTCGGGTTGCTGTTGCTTAATAAATTGTCGGGTTCGCCATAGCTTAGCGGGGGAGGCGGCACGTAAATGAAATCCACCGACGAGGGCGTAAATTTGATTAATGCCGGTAATGTTCTGGCAATGGCGTACGATATTCTCTATTCCCCGATGCCCGCATCCGGTAATGATGACTAACCCACGCTCCGATTTATATATCAATACGCCTTCATCGCTGATGTAATCCGGTTGGGGCGTCTCCTTACTAATAACACCATAGGCCTGTGGAGTGGGGACACTGATTTCCCCTGACCACAAAAAGCGCTCGCTGATAGCTAGCGGCTCGCGGGTGTATTCCATGATGAGCCGAGAGTAGTCGTTATCACGCGAGAGTTTTTTTATTTTCCTTGTCGTTCCTGCCAGGGTTATTGAAGCGTACCGCTCGCAGGCTATTTGGGGATGGCAAATGATACGGCTGTTATCCGCAAGCCACGGCACGCCGCCGCAGTGATCGTAATGGCCGTGCGACAGTACCACGGCGGTCAATTGCGTCAGGTCTACGCCCATTTGCGCGGCGTTAAGTATGTAGCTGTCGTCCGGCCCAGTATCAAACAGTATGCTGGTGGTTTCATCCTGAACTAACAGACTTAACCCAGGCTTTGCCCGTAATGATTTATCCGCGCCCGCAGCACGCCGGTTTTCAAGCAATACCGTGAGGGTTAAAGCCATACCTGTCTCCAGTATTCAAACGGCATACTGTAATGCATGGTTTTTGAGAGCGCTGTGATCGCAGCGCCCTTTGGCGTTATCCGTTATCGTGTAGAGCTTGCCTGCGCACGGTGTTTTTCCGCCTGCTGCTCATGGGCATAGGAATGAGCATTATTTGTCGACTGATGTACTACCATTGCCTTTTCATGTTCATTCATTTGTGAAAATGATTGTGCATGGGGTGACGTCTCTGCCGCATTAACGCCAGCTGAAATAAAAAACGCGATAGCTAAAAAAGAGGACATCTTATTCATCATATTTCTCCTGTATGGGTTTACGGAAGAAATTATAATTGGCGAGGTCGGTCAGCGGCGTGACTGAATTATGACGGTTGTGTCAGACAACAGGTGATGACATATATCTGTCATCACCCGGAATTATTTCGCGTGCTTGGGCAGCGTCAGAATAAATCGGGTAGCAAGCTGATCGGATGAAACCGAGACTTTTCCCTGATGGGCGATGACGATTGATTTCACTATCGCCAGGCCAATACCGCTGCCTTCGCCTTTGCGCTGTCGCGAAGGGTCTACCCGATAAAATCGGTCAAAGAGCCGGGGGAGATGCTGTGGGGGAATGGGGGGGCCAGGATTTTCCACGATTATCTGCACCTGACTGTCCGCCTCTTTCACCCGTACGGTTACCGACTCGCCTTTTGGCGTATAGCGCATAGCATTTGATAGAAGATTGCTCACCGCCCGGCGTAGCATTAACGGATCGCCCGAAACCCAGCACGCGCGTCCTTCAAAACGTAAGCCAACCTCGCGCTCTTCTGCCCAGGCCTCGAAGAAGTCGAACACTTTACCCACCTCATCAGCCAGATTAAGCGCTGTCTTTTCCGGGATGAGCTGATTGTTGTCCGCCTGCGCCAGAAACAGCATGTCGCTGACCATTTTCGACATACGACTAAACTCTTCGAGATTGGAATACAGCACATCTTCCAGCTCTTTTTGGCTGCGGGTCTGGCTGAGCGCAATTTCCGTTTGCGTGACGAGGTTAGTTATTGGCGTGCGGATCTCATGGGCAATATCCGCCGAGAAGTTCGACTGACGTTTAAATACGTCCTCAATGCGCTCGATCATGTGATTAAACGAACTTACCAGCTGTTCCAGCTCAATAGGAACAGCTTGCGGATCGAGGCGTACATCCAAATCTTTTGAGGTGATATTTTGGATGCGGCGACTGACGTTACGGATCGGTTCATGGCCTTTATAGACAGCGAACAGCACGATAAAAACAATCATCATGCTAATCAGTGATGCCGTCATAATCAGTTTGTTTTTCAGGTCGTTAATATAGTGCAGATGAAAATCGATCGATAATGCCAGATACAGCGTATATGCCGGTTTTCCATCGGTAAGCTGTCCTACAGGCAGGCGAATCATTCGCCAGTTAGACGACGTTTTCTGCCCGTGGACATGTCTGGGCGTTTGTAGCGTTGGGCCGGAGATAATAAAAACATCGCTGGCATGGGCATTTTTATCCGGCCTTGCACTGGAAATAAATTGCCGGAGATCGGGTGCATTGGGCGAATGAAAAATGGCTTTCTGATTACTATCTTCCAGAGAAATAATGACGTTCGAGTAACCCGCTACCACGTTTTTTAGCGTTTCCAGACGGCGTGATTCTGGCTCGTTAGGTTGGTTAATAATCCGCTCCAGCGTGGCGCTGATCTCTTGTAGATCATTGATATCCTGCTCGGCGAAATGGACCTTTACAGAGTGGATCATTATCCAGGCAAAGGCGAAAAATGACGCGATCGTCGCCAGACTGATAAAAAATGTCAGCCGTGTCGCCAGCGAAAAAGGGCGTCGCCATCGTTTACTGGCCATCAGGAACCTCAAGCATATATCCCACGCCGCGCACGGTCTGGATCAGTTTCGGCTCAAAGTCGTTATCGATTTTGGCGCGCAGACGTTTCACGGCCACGTCGATAGCATTGGTATCGCTGTCAAAATTCATATCCCAGACCTGAGACGCGATCAGCGAGCGGGGTAAAACTTCCCCCTGATGGCGCAGGAAAAACTCAAGCAACGTAAACTCTTTGCTGGTCAGGGTGATGCGCGTACCGCTGCGGGTGACTTTTCTGCTGAGCAGATCGACCATTAAATCCGCGACCTGAAACTGGCTCTCGACAATCACCGCCGCACCCCGGCGTAGCAGCGTTCTGACCCGTGCCAGCAGCTCGGCGAAGGCGAACGGTTTAACCAGGTAGTCATCCGCGCCTAATTCCAGACCTTTAACCCGATGTTCAATGGTGCCCAGCGCAGTGAGAAGAAGAATTGGCATCCCTTTGTTCGCGGATCGCAGCATCCGCACGATATCCCAGCCGTTTACATCCGGCAGCATGATGTCGAGTATGAGCAGGTCGTAATCACTGGTCATCGCCAGGTGATACCCGTTCAGGCCGTTATCCGCTAAATCCACGACAAAACCCGCTTCCGTCAGGCCTTTCGTCAGGTATTCACCGGTTTTTTTCTCATCTTCGACTATCAAGACCTTCATCGCATTCTCCTTCTCGCACTGGTTGTGCGGACTTTCAATTCTAGGGAAGCGGGATCGGATAGCAATCGGTTATTGGGAAAATGACAGTTTTGTCATTTTCCTGTCACCGGTTAAACAGAGTCAGTTGGTTAAAGTACAACACTATAAATTCCTACACATTTTAGGGTCATCAGTCCGGTCAGGACGAGAAGAACTATGAGCAAATTTAAGCTTCTTACCCTCAGCGCTGTATTCGTTCTCGCCGGTTGTTCATTGGCGCCGGACTATCAGCGTCCGGCATTGCCAGTGCCGCAGCAATTCTCCTTAAGCCAGAATGCGTTGGTTTCTGCGCCGATGGGATATCAGGATACGGGCTGGCGGACTTTCTTCGTTGACCCCCAGGTAAAGGCGCTGATCGGCGAGGCGCTGATTAATAACCGCGATTTACGTATGGCAGTGCTGAAAGTTCAGGAGGCGAGAGCGCAATATGGCGTCACCGACGCTGACCGCTATCCGCAACTCACGGCAGGTTCCAGCGGCACCTACAGCGGTAAATTAAAAGGCGATAGCAGCACCAACCGCGAATTCGAAGCCGGGCTGAATCTCAGTTTTGATCTCGATTTCTTTGGCAGGCTGAAGAATATGAGTGAAGCCGAGCGACAGAACTTCTTTGCCAGCGAAGAGGCGCGTCGGGCGGTGCATATCTCATTAATCTCCAGCGTGTCACAAAGTTACTTCAATCAGCGTCTGGCTTATGCGCAATTGCAAATTGCCGAAGAAACGTTGCAAAACTATCAGCGCTCATACGCTTTTGTGGAGAAACAGTTGCTGACCGGCAGCACCAACGTACTGGCGCTGGAACAGGCGCGCGGCGTAATTGAAAGCACGCGCAGCGAAATCGCGAAGCGTAAAGGTGAACTGGCGCAAGCGAACAATGCGCTGCAGCTGTTGCTGGGTACGTACGGGAAATTACCCAACGACCAGATGCGCAGCGGCGGGGATATTAAACCGGTAACGCTGCCGCCATCGTTGTCATCGCAAATACTGTTGCAGCGCCCGGATATTTTGGAAGCTGAGCACGGATTAATGGCGGCGAATGCCAATATCGGCGCCGCGCGGGCGGCATTTTTCCCGTCGATTACCCTGACCAGTTCAGTTTCCAGTAGCAGCAGCGATCTCTCCAGCTTATTTAATGCCGCCAGCGGAATGTGGAATTTTGTTCCCAAAATAGATATTCCAATTTTCAATGCCGGGCGTAATCAGTCGAATCTCGACCTCGCCGAAATACGCCAGCAGCAGTCGGTGGTGAATTACGAACAAAAAATTCAGAACGCCTTTAAAGAGGTGGCGGATGCGCTGGTATTGCGCCAAAGCATTGCCGATCAAATTCGCGGTCAGCAGCGTTATCTGACCTCATTGCAAATCACCTTACAGCGCGCCAGAGCGCTTTATCAAAATGGCGCGGTTAGCTATATCGAAGTTCTGGATGCCGAACGTTCCTTATTCGCCACGCAGCAATCACTGCTCGATCTTAATTACGCCCAGCAGGTTAATGAAATTAAGCTGTTTGCTGCCTTAGGCGGCGGTTGGGTGGAGTAATCCTTAATATTAACTTTTCAGGAGCATCAATTATGAATATTACCGCCAAAGCCGTGCTGTTTAGCCTTTTTTCTCTGGTCATGTTTAACGCTCAGGCCAATGAGTATCAGCATGGCGAAATGATGGATATGCAGCCAGCGGCTCAACAGGAACAACTCATTAGCGCCACGGGAGTGATTGAAGCTGTTGATAGGGACAGTAAAAAAATCACGATTAAGCATGACCCTATTCCTGCGGTGAACTGGCCTGCCATGACGATGCGTTTTACGTTGGTTGCCGACACGAAGGCTGATGATATTAAACCCGGCGATAAGGTTGCGTTTACGTTTGTTCAGCAGGGAAATCTCTCTGTATTACGTGATATTCACATCAGTAAATAACGTTCTCGCTGGTCTCTTTTATTCTTACCCGGATTATTCGTAATGCGGGTGAGACTATCGCGCAATGGAAATCACTATGGCGTCTTTAAATATTAAAACTACCGCGCTTATTCTCGCAGGCATGATTGCCGGTGGGGTTATTTCTGTCGGTATTTATACTTATTATTCATCCGTAAAAGCAACGGCTGAAACCGGGCAGGCTGCGCCAAAAGAAGACAGAAAAGTTTTGTTTTGGTACGACCCCATGTACCCGAACACGCGCTTTGATAAGCCGGGTAAATCGCCATTTATGGATATGGATCTTATCCCGAAATATGCCGATGAAGAGACCGCGAGCGCGTCAGCGCCTGGCGTACGAATCGATCCCACCCAGACCCAGAATTTGGGGCTAAAAACAGAACCTGTGCGCCGTGGGCCGCTGCACTACGCGCAAACTTTCCCGGCTAACGTTAGCTATAACGAATACCAGTTCGTTATTGTCCAGGCACGCTCCGCAGGCTTTATCGAAAAGGTTTACCCGCTCACCGTGGGCGACAAAATTAAGCAAGGCGCGCCGCTTATCGACCTGACGATTCCCGACTGGGTTGAGGCGCAGAGCGAATATTTATTGCTGCGTGAGACCGGCGGTAGCGCGACACAGGTGGAAGGCATTCTGGAGAGGTTACGCCTGGCCGGTATGCCTGAAGCGGATATTCAGCGCTTAAAATCGACGCGTAAAATTCAAACCCGCTTCACCCTGAAAGCACCCATTGATGGGGTGATCACTGCATTTGATTTGCGTACCGGCATGAACATTTCCAAAGACAATGTGGTCGCGAAAATTCAGGGTATGGACCCGGTATGGGTCAGCGCGTCGGTCCCGGAATCTATTGCCTGGCTGATTAAAGACGCCTCGCAATTTAGCATCACTGTGCCAGCCTGGCCGGACAAGACTTTCACCATCAGCAAATGGAATATCTTACCCAGCGTCGATGCCACCACGCGGACGTTGCAGATCCGTTTGCAGGTCGAAAACCGCGACGAGGCGCTCAAACCGGGGATGAATGCCTACCTGCAACTGAAAACGCAAAGTAAGCCGATGTTGCTGATCCCGTCTAAAGCGTTAATTGATACGGGTACCGAACAGCGGGTGATTACCGTTGATCATGAAGGTCGATTTGTGCCGAAGCAGGTTGCGGTATTCCATGAATCACAGGGACTAACGGCTATTCGCTCCGGCCTGACGGAAGGCGAGAAGGTGGTGTCCAGCGGTCTGTTCCTGATCGACTCCGAGGCGAATATCTCCGGCGCGCTGGATCGTATGCGCGCCCAGAATAGCGGTGCACAAGACGCAGTCGCTAGCCCAGCCCCGGCGGCCCATTCACACTGAGGATATGATAAATGATTGAATGGATTATCCGCCGCTCAGTAGCAAACCGTTTTCTGGTAATGATGGGGGCGCTGTTTCTCAGTATCTGGGGAACCTGGACCATCATCAATACCCCGGTTGATGCGCTGCCCGATCTCTCTGATGTTCAGGTGATCGTCAAAACCAGTTATCCGGGGCAGGCGCCGCAAATCGTTGAGAATCAGGTGACCTACCCGTTAACCACCACCATGCTGTCGGTTCCGGGCGCGAAGACGGTGCGCGGCTTCTCGCAGTTTGGCGATTCCTATGTATACGTCATTTTTGAGGATGGCACCGATCCTTACTGGGCGCGCTCGCGCGTGCTGGAGTATCTCAACCAGGTTCAGGGCAAATTACCGGCAGGCGTTAGCGCGGAAATGGGGCCGGACGCCACGGGCGTCGGCTGGATTTTTGAATACGCGCTGGTCGATCGCAGCGGGAAACATGACCTGGCGGAATTACGTTCTCTGCAGGACTGGTTTTTAAAGTATGAGTTAAAAACGATTCCGAACGTGGCTGAAGTAGCCTCGGTAGGCGGCGTGGTTAAACAGTACCAGGTCGTTATCGACCCGATGAAGCTCACGCAATATGGCATTAGCCTGGCGGAGGTGAAATCTGCGCTGGACACGTCGAATCAGGAAGCGGGCGGTTCGTCAGTTGAGATGGCTGAAGCGGAATACATGGTTCGCGCCAGTGGCTATCTGCAAACGCTTGATGATTTCAATAACATCGTCCTGAAAACAGGGGCCGACGGTGTGCCTGTTTACCTGCGCGATGTCGCGCGCGTGCAGATTGGGCCGGAAATGCGCCGTGGGATCGCCGAACTCAATGGTGAAGGCGAAGTGGCGGGCGGGGTGGTTATCCTGCGTTCCGGTAAAAATGCGCGTGAAGTTATCTCCGCTGTTAAAGCCAAACTCGACACGTTAAAAAGTAGCCTGCCGGAAGGCGTGGAGGTAGTTACAACATACGATCGCAGTCAGCTCATCGATCGCGCCATTGATAATCTGAGCTATAAGCTGCTGGAAGAGTTTATCGTTGTTGCACTGGTGTGCGCTCTGTTTCTGTGGCATTTGCGTTCGGCGCTGGTGGCGATTATTTCCCTGCCGCTGGGGTTGTGTATCGCGTTTATTGTGATGCATTTCCAGGGACTGAACGCCAATATCATGTCGCTTGGGGGAATCGCCATTGCCGTCGGGGCGATGGTCGATGCCGCGATCGTGATGATTGAAAACGCCCATAAGCGGCTGGAAGAGTGGGGGCATCAGCATCCGGATGAAAAACTGGATAACGCAACGCGCTGGAAGGTCATTACCGACGCCTCGGTAGAAGTCGGCCCGGCGTTGTTCATCAGCCTGCTGATTATCACCCTGTCATTTATCCCTATTTTCACGCTTGAGGGGCAAGAGGGGCGACTGTTTGGCCCGCTGGCATTCACCAAAACATATGCCATGGCAGGCGCGGCGTTTCTGGCCATTGTGGTAATTCCAATCCTGATGGGATTCTGGATCCGTGGCAAGATTCCGGCGGAAAGCAGCAATCCGCTAAACCGCTTCCTGATCCGTATTTACCATCCGCTGCTGTTGAAGGTGCTGCACTGGCCTAAAACTACCCTCCTGGTGGCGGTGCTTTCAATACTGACGGTTATCTACCCGCTGAATAAAGTTGGTGGGGAATTCCTGCCGCAGATTAACGAAGGCGATTTACTGTATATGCCTTCAACCTTGCCAGGAATTTCGGCGGCGCAGGCGGCGGATATGCTGCAAAAAACCGATAAGCTGATCATGACCGTTCCGGAAGTCGCGCGCGTGTTTGGTAAAACCGGTAAGGCGGAAACCGCAACGGATTCCGCGCCGCTGGAAATGGTTGAAACGACAATCCAACTGAAGCCGCAGGAGCAGTGGCGTCCGGGAATGACGATGGACAAAATCATCGCCGAGCTGGACAAAACCGTGCGCTTGCCGGGGTTGGCGAACCTGTGGGTTCCGCCTATCCGCAACCGTATCGACATGCTCTCTACCGGTATCAAAAGCCCAATTGGCATTAAGGTGTCAGGTAACGTTCTGACTGATATCGACGCCACGGCGGAACAAATCGAAGAGGTGGCCAGAACCGTACCGGGCGTCTCTTCGGCGCTGGCTGAGCGTCTGGTGGGAGGGCGCTATATCAACGTAGACATCAATCGGGAGAAAGCAGCGCGTTATGGCATGACCGTAGGCGCAGTGCAGCTGTTTGTCACCTCAGCGGTGGGGGGCGCGATGGTGGGCGAAACGGTGGAAGGGATTGCTCGTTATCCTATCAATCTGCGCTATGCGCAGAGCTATCGCGATAGCCCAGAAGCGCTGCGTAATCTGCCGATTCTGACGCCCATGAAGCAGCAAATTACGCTGGCAGATGTTGCAGATGTGACGGTAGTTTCTGGTCCGTCAATGTTAAAAACTGAAGATGCGCGACCAACCAGCTGGATTTATATCGACGCCCGCGACCGTGACATGGTTTCGGTGGTGAACGATCTGAAAAAGGCTATTGCTGAAAACGTACAGTTAAAACCGGGGACCAGCGTGGCTTTTTCCGGGCAGTTCGAGCTGCTTGAACGCGCCAGCCATAAGCTCAAACTGATGGTGCCGATGACGCTGATGATTATCCTCGTTCTGCTTTATCTAGCTTTCCGTCGCTTTGGCGAGGCGCTGCTGATTATCACCAGCGTCCCCTTTGCGCTGGTGGGCGGCATCTGGTTTCTCTACTGGATGGGGTTTCATATGTCGGTTGCAACCGGAACCGGGTTTATTGCGCTCGCCGGCGTTGCCGCAGAATTTGGCGTGGTGATGCTGATGTATCTGCGTCACGCCATTGAAGCTGAACCTGCACTGGAAAATCCGCAAACCTTTACCGCTGATAAGCTGGATGAGGCGTTGTATCACGGCGCGGTGCTGCGTGTGCGTCCGAAAGCGATGACCGTGGCGGTAATTATCGCGGGTTTGCTACCTATCTTGTGGGGGACGGGGGCAGGCTCAGAAGTCATGAGCCGTATAGCCGCACCGATGATTGGCGGTATGATCACTGCGCCATTGCTGTCGCTGTTCATTATCCCGGCAGCTTATAAGCTGATGTGGCTGCACAGGCATCGCAGCCAAAAGTAATGCTCTGAAGCGCTCGCCTGCGTCGGTTTGGTCGCCGAAGCAGGCGTAGCTTTATGCTTCCAGGGCTTTCACGCGTTTGCGGTACTCGCCCGGCGTGCAGCCAAATTCCCGTAAAAAGACTTTATGGAACGACGATTCGCTGGCGTAGCCTACCGACTCGGCGACGACAATCAAAGGCTGCGACCCGCGTGACAACATCTGGGCGGCGAATTGCAGACGTAAGGTGGTTAACACCGCCAGCGGTGTGGAATTTGACACTTCACGGAATAGCTGTGCGAAGCTGGCCCGCGACATATGTGCCCGTTTTGCCAGCTCTTCAACGGTCCAGGCAAAAGCCGGTGACTCCAGCATCAGGAATACCACGGCCCCCAGTTTGGGATGCAGCAATAAATTCAACACGTTCTGTGCGGGCGTCGCTTGGGTTAGCCACTCGCGAACGGCGAGTGTGAACAGTGTGGCGCATTGTTGGCTACATACTACACTGGAGCCCGGCAGCGCACTCATGGATTCCTGTTGCATCAGTGCGATCATAGCCTTGAGCCAGTGGCTGACGGGGCTGTTTTCATCAGGCGCCAGAACCAGAACTTCCGGCAGCGCAGTTAAAAAGTAACGAGAGGAAGCATGCAGTCGCAGGCTACCGCATACGATATGCGTTTGTTCATCGCCGGACTGGCACAACCGGTGCGCGGAGTTTTGCGGTAGGATAACAAGAATGCCTGGCCGCAGGGTGAATGATGTCCCGTCGGGCATCTCCAGTAGGACCGCTCCCTGAGTAACCGTATGCCAGCGGATAACGGACAACTCTCCCGCCGCGTGTGGCAACTGCCAGTCTCTGCTCAGTAGACAGTTCTGGTCGATCGAGCCTTGCGGGTCATTAAGCATCAGTAATCGGCTAAGGGTATCCATGAAGACTCCTGAACAGTTTTATTTATTGTTTGTTGAAACGGCATTATCTCTTTAATTAATTATTATTTTAATACCTTCAAAGTGTTAGTGTATTTTTGTGTTCTATAAACGTTAGTCATCTTTAATGGTGATTTAGACGATTTGACAGTTAATCGCGCGTTATGGATACGTTGTTTTGTCAGGGCTCAACCTATACTTCAGTTCATCAAACGAACAGTGACCTGGCGGAGAGACAGCATGAATCAGTATCAGGCGATTATTATCGGATTTGGCAAAGCAGGGAAAACGCTGGCGGCTACCCTGGCGAAAACGGGCTGGCGTGTGGCGATTATTGAACAGTCAAACACCATGTATGGTGGGACATGCATCAATATCGGCTGCATTCCAACCAAAACCCTGGTACATGATGCTGAACTTCAGCATGACTTTGCTGCGGCCATGCAGCGCAAGACCTCCGTTGTCAGCTTTTTGCGTGATAAAAACTTCCATAATCTTGCCGATCTGGAAAACGTGGATGTGATTGAAGGGCGGGCCGAATTCGTTGATAACCATACCGTGCGGGTCATGCAGTCAACCGGCGCGATTGAGCTAAGCGGTGAGAAGATCTTTATTAATACCGGCGCGCAGTCAACGATTCCGGACGTAGAAGGATTAACGACTACACCGGGTGTGTTTGACAGCACTGGCCTGTTGAATTTGACGCAACGTCCTGAACGTTTAGGTATTTTGGGCGGCGGTTATATTGGCGTTGAATTCGCATCGATGTTTGCCAACTTCGGCAGTAAGGTCACTATTTATGAAGCGGCCCCGCAGTTTTTACCCCGCGAAGATCGGGATATTGCTGACGCTATCGCTAATATTCTATGCGACAAAGGGGTTGAGATTATCCTCAATGCCAGGGTTCAGGCGGTTTCATCCGAGGACGGCGAGGTACGGCTGCAAATGCCGGAAGGCGCACACACAGTGGATGCGCTGTTGGTGGCATCGGGTCGCAAACCTGCAACTGAAAATCTACAGTTGCAGAACGCGGGTGTGGATGTAAATGACCGTGGCGCCATTATTGTGAATAAATACCTGCGTACCTCGGCAGACAATATTTGGGCAATGGGCGATGTCACGGGGGGATTACAATTTACCTATATCTCGCTGGATGATTTTCGCATTGTGCGTGACAACCTGTTAGGCGAGGGATTACGTCATACCGGCGATCGCCAAAACGTACCGTATTCCGTCTTTATGACGCCACCGCTTTCCCGCGTGGGGATGACCGAAGAACAGGCTCGCGCCAGCGGCGCGGCGATGCAGGTAGTTACACTACCTGTTGCGGCTATCCCGCGTGCACGGGTGATGGATGACACGCGTGGTGTCCTTAAAGCGGTGGTGGATAGCGAAACGAAACAAATATTAGGCGTATCGCTGCTGTGCGTGGATTCTCATGAGATGATTAATATCATTAAAACCGTAATGGACGCGGGTTTACCGTATACCACATTGCGCGATCAAATATTTACGCATCCGAGCATGAGTGAATCACTGAACGATCTCTTTTCTCTCGTTAAATAATAAAAGCGTAGTCTGCATGTTTGCCCCGCCCGTGTGGGGCTTTTTTTATCTATTTATCGGCTGGATACTAATTGACAGTTATTCTGGCGTGATGGATGAAATGAAATAAGTCGACGTATTTTATTATATTGCTACTGAAACTACTGGTTAATGGAAATACACATGAACATGTTTAAAAGTACCTTACTAATGACCGCGTTATTGACTGCGCCGGTGACATTTTCCGCATTGGCGCAAACCGAGGTTGCCCACGTTAGCGTGTCTGGCATAGCGGATTCACCTTCCGTGATAGAGGATGCTATTGCGAAACTGGCTCAGGAAAATAATGCAACTTCCTGGAAAATAACCTCAATGCGCATTGATAGCAGTACTCACGCAACGGCAATTTTGTACAAGTGAGGAGAGTCTGAATGGAAAAATATCTGCATTTACTCAGTAAGGGCGATAGAATTGGATTAACCCTAATTCGCCTGAGCATTGCAATTGTTTTTATCTGGATTGGCTTATTAAAGTTTGTACCTTACGAGGCCGACAGCATTACGCCGTTTGTCGCCAATAGCCCGGTAATGTCATTTTTTTATGAACATCCAGAAGAGTATAAGCAGCATTTAACCCACGAAGGTGAGTTTAAGCCGCAGGAACGTGAGTGGCAGACTGCGAATAATACGTATACGTTTTCCAATGGTCTGGGCGTAGTCGAGGTGCTTATCGCTTTGCTGGTGCTGGCTAATCCTGTTAGCCGTTGGTTGGGACTAATTGGCGGCGTTCTGGCATTTGCTACACCAATTGTAACCTTATCATTTTTAATAACCACGCCTGAAGCATGGGTAATGCCGCTGGGTGATTTACACCACGGATTTCCATACTTGTCAGGCGCCGGGCGGTTGGTGTTAAAAGATACGTTAATGTTGGCGGGAGCAGTGATGATCATCGCAGACTCATCCCGATCAATAATTAAGCAGCGATATTGAATTTTTAACGTTGTACCCTCTGTAAGATAGCAAGCCACTATAGTTAGTTTCGGTAATTACCGGGCCAGCAGGATGCTGGCTTTTTTTCTGCCTTAAGGGAAATTTATTTAATATGTATGAGTTGCAATTATTCAGTTTATAAGAATAACGAGTCAGAGCTATATTTTTGATTAATGATACAGTGTCGTAAGTATTTTCCTTTCTTCTTGTACAAGCGTGCCACCCCGCGTACGACATAGCCCTCCCGCAAGGATAGCTCCATTTTTCTCAAATTTTATCTATGCAATTCTTGCTATTTGTTATCTCAAAACTACACTTCAAAAAAGATTGTTATTCACTTTTGTTATAGTTAATCAACAAGTTCGTGTGGTTTTAGGCATGTCTTAAGCTAGAATTAATCCTGATTAAACGTTTTTACGTATCAATAAATGACTAAAGATAGTTAAAAACTTAATTTTTAACCAACTGTTTGACATGGAATCCACTATGGTAATTAAGCACCAGGGGTGGATGCTGATCTCGCGTTTTGTGAGTAACCAAAAGCGAGACATATCTTAAATATGGAAATAAGGGTTTTAGAATGAGCTTTGGATTAGCAAAGGAAAACAAGTTTGAAATCATAGCTACCCTTCGAGAAGAGCTGCACAAGAAAACGAAACTGGAAGTCTTATGCGAAAACAGTAGCGTTATCACGCAGTTAGAGAAGGTCGATTTCGAGCGGTTTGTGATCTCCGGGCACGAAGACATTGTTCCTGAAAAGGTCCAATACTTTATCCTGCACAGCGAAAGCGGGATTGTGAAATTTAGTGCCAGATTCGAACAAACCTCATCAGCAGGTGCGGAAGCAGGATTATCCTACCTCATCCCGGATATGATTTTCTTTGCCCAGCAGCGACAAAATCAGCGTTTTTCCTTCCTGAAGGGTTACGACTTTTTCTGTTTTGGTCGTTACAAAAACGGAGAAAACTACTCTCTGAAGATTAAAAACATCTCGCAGGGCGGTTGTGCATTAATTGTTAAAGATGTGAACTCCCGTTTTCTTTATAAAGATGCGGTGATTAAAAATGCCACACTGGATTTTGATACGTTTGGCAGTTTACAGCTGGATTTAAAAGTGATCGATGTCGTCATGATCAATGAATTTGATGATGATAATCAATTGTATTCCTGCCATCAGATCTCATGCGGGTTCGATTTTAAAAACCGTCGCGAAGAGGCTGAGGTCGAGAAGATTATTATTAAATTTTTAATGAGTAACAAGATTAGAAGCTTATAAGGAGCGGTGAACAGGATGTTGATGTGTGGCAGTGATAATTTTGTAGGCAACGGTCTGTTTACCTACCTGACAAGCAAACATGTACCGATACAAACATTCCCGTTTGAGGATATGTTGCATCAGACATCATTATGCCAGCATCAAACCATGGTTTTTAATATCATTGATAATGAACAACCGTGTTCAGCGATCGTGCAGTTTCTGAATAAAAACCGCTTTAAGTTTTATAATAACGTCGTGGTAATTGTTGCTGATAGCCTGGTGGCAAAATTATGCGTCGAGTTGTTATATGTTGAAAAAACAATAGTTTTGACTGAGAAATCTTCGCTGCGTGATTTCGGTCAACTGGCGTCGTTAACGGTCGGGAAATGGAATCCCCGACTATATCGTTCGCAGAAAAGATTAACCGAGAGAGAGCAGCAGATCCTGAATTTGTTGGTAAGCGGTTATTCCGCTAAAGAAATTTCAGAGTTAGTTAGTCTGAACTATAAAACTATTCAGGCGCATAAGATGCGGGTCGTCGCCAAGCTGGGACTGACCAATACCTCTGAGTTAAATAAATTAATTGTCAGATTTACCCATCGTATGTCTTTTTTACCCTAAGTTGGCCATTCTTTTCTGATGTAACATACCTAATAGTAGATACAATTCGGGAGTGATGTTGACTGGTTTTTAATTTCTATGATTTATTGAGGGGGAGCGGAATGTTTAATTCCAGTGAGGTGCTAACTGCGCTTGAAAAGGCATTGAATACCAGTCAGCTTTATATGGTTTATCAGCCTATTTTTAACTTGCGTACTCAGAGTATTAGTGGGTTTGAAGCATTAATGCGTTGGAATAGCCCTCAGATGGGTATGATCTCTCCCGATGTTTTTATTACATTACTGGAAGACAGCGGCAATATCATTTCAATTGAAGATATGGTTATCCACACTCCCTGGGATGTGGCAACCTGTTGGCCAGACCCCCTTGTACTATCAGTCAATATTTCCGCGCTTGAATTTTGCGATCCTCTGTTACCCCAACGTGTCAGAAAAAACCTTACCGCCTGCGGACTGCCGCCCCATCGATGCCAGATAGAGGTCACGGAAACGTCGCCGCTGTGCGACAGTCAGGTAGCGGCTAAAAATATGATGGAGTTGAAGGCGATAGGGGTCAAACTTGCCCTTGATGATTTTGGAACCGGCCACGCTAATCTTAACTATCTGTTGAAATATCCTTTTGATACCTTAAAAATTGACAAGGAATTTGTCACCGGCATTGAACCCGACACCCGCTCAACAAAGATTGTGGAGGGTATCATTTCACTGGCGCATAATTTTGGGATTGAAGTTCTGGCCGAAGGGGTGGAAACCCAGTCCGAACTGGACCGCCTGATGCAGATTGGTTGTGACAAAATTCAAGGCTTTTTCATTTCTCCTCCGGTGTTGGCAGAAGAGATCCCTACACTCTTAGTACAATATAATCATTAATCCCTCCTTTTTACATTTCCCAAACCCTTGATTGTGCCGCGTTGCCGGTAAGTCCGCAGACCTGAAAGACAAAAAAAAGCCCCCTGTAGAACAGAGGGCGGGTAAGTTTATATCTGCTTAGAACGATTTCTTAAAGCCGATAGAGGCATTGATCGGCGCTTCAACCTGCGACTTACTGCCGCCGTTGCTGAATTGCGTACCCAATTCACCGTAGACCTGCAGGTTTCTGTCGATAGACCATGACAGACCGGTGGCAACTTCAGTGCTGGAGTACTGTTGTGAAGATTCCAGCGTGGTGGTGGCGACCGCATTGCTAAAGTGCGTTTTGTCTTTTGACCCCAGTCCCTGCCAGACGTTGACCCTACCGTACGGCTGGAATTTGCCATGGTTGGTGTCATAGTCTGCGACCAGGCGCACGCCCAGACGAGCGGTAAAGGAATCAGCGGTATCCATTTTCACTTTCGTTTGGGTCACACCATCGAGATGCCCGTTATCGAAGTCGCTGTATTGATAGATCAACTGCGCCTGAGGTTCCAGACTCCATGCGCTGGCGCCCAAACGGAATGATTTACCCACTTCTGTCGACGCCGTCAGCGTGTTGCCTCTGACGGTATACGATCCGTTATTGCCGGTCGCCGCCAGGCGGGATTTATGGTTACCGTATTGCAGGACGTTATCAACATACATTCCGTCGCCCGAGAACCAGGTGGCATAGCCGCCGACATAAAACGCGTTGTCGTCGATGTTACCGCCTTTGCCGTCGCTGCCTGTCTTCGTGCCTTTCACGTTGCTGTCGATGTCAAGAATGCTGGTATACAGTCCGGCTTTCCAACTGTCGTTAGCATACATGTCAACGCCGACCTGAATACCCATGGTATGGGAGCTGGTTTGTGTCCCGGCCGCATCATCCAGTTTGGTTTTTCCGGAGTAACCAATCATTCTTGCCCAGGCGCGATTATCTTCATCAATACCCGGTTTAACTTCGTCGCCCATACGCTGGTGCATGTTGCCTAGCAGGCTGATGTCGCCCTGACGAACGACGCTGGCGAGACCAGAATACAGCATAGTTTCTGGACGATATTCGCTTCTCAGGTACCAGTTTTCACCCTGACCTTGAGCATTACCCGCATGCAGTTGATACTCAAATGCGCCAGCAGCCATACGGTCGGCGGCAAGATGGAAGGCGTCACGCGACGTTTGGGCCGTGGTGGTCGCGCCATTGAGCGCCGTCACCACTTCGATGCCATCGCCAATGGTCGGCGCGCCGAGACCAGAGCCGTCGACATCCAGCAGCGTACTACCGCTGGCTTTACCGCCATCGATAATCAGACGGTCGGCAATGCCTGCGCCGCTACCATTCTGGATTGCCGCCATGTTGATAGTCCCTTTTTCGCCGGTGTAATCCCCTTTGACGGTTAACGTTGTGCCAGTCTGCTGGCCGATGAGTGAAACATCGCCGCCGTTGCTCAGGCCCGCTACCGTCTGGTTGTATCCCTGCGTGTTCAGGGTGGTGTCAGCGACAACGTAGTGGTGCGAAGCGCTACTAAGGGTGTTGGTATTACCCGCCTGCAGCACGCCGTTGGCAATCAGCGTTGCGCCGCTGTAGCTGTTTTCACCTTGTAGCTCCGTCACACCGCTACCGGTCTGATGCAACTGGCCTTCGCCGCTGATATTACCGGTCAGCGCCAGGGTATCGCCACGATTAACATTGAGTACGCCGTTATCAACGATATCCCCCTGAATGCTACCGATATCACCGCCGTTACCCAGCTGTAAAACGCCTTGTTCGATGGTGGTGCCACCGGTATAGGTGTTATCCAGCGTCAGAGTCAGGGAGCCTTTACCGGTTTTGGTCAACTGACCGTTACCTTCGACTTCCGTTAGCAGGGAAACGTTATGTCCGTTGGTATCGAATGTCCCGCCGCCGGATTCCAGCGTCACCTGACGGGCAGTATCAAACGCTTCGCCATATTTCAGCGTACCGCCATTAAAAGTAATTCCCGTTTCTGGCGCGCCAAGGTTGGTATCGCCCGCCACCTGCAGCGTCCCTGAAGTGATGGTGGTTCCACCGCTATAGGTATTGTCGCCAGTGAGGATGAGCGTACCAAGATCGCCTTTATTCAGGCCGCCGGTACCGCGGATTACGCTGTCGATAGTGGCGGTGTAGTTAGCGCCGTCTACTGTGCCATCGCCGACGCGAATCAGCGTGTTGGCCGTATCGGTGGTAATGGCCTCACCGCCTACGCGATAACCATCGGTAGCGAACTGTGCGCCGCTAATGATAACGTCGCCTTTGCTGTTATCGACGGTGACGTTGCCCGCTTCACCCTGGAAGACGGCAAACGCGGCATCGGTAAACGGTGCGTTCAGCGCGCCTTCTGGCGTTGATTCATCCGTAGTCCAGTTGTCGTTACCCTGGCTTGATTGCCAGATACCGTCGCCGCCGTTGATGACGCCGTTGTTTTTCAACTCGCCATTCTCACCGCCGGTGCCGTCCCAGAAGCGCAGCGTCAGTCCGGCATGGTTGACCAGGTTAACCTGGTTTTTAACCGAGGTTTGAACGTACAGGCTGTCTGCGGCTTCCGGCGCGTTGGCAATGTCCATCACATTGTTGGTCAAGGTGCCGGTGTAGTTGATGACACGATAAACGCCAACGTCAAAACTACCGCCCGGAGAGGTCTCGATATTGAGCTTACCGTCGAGCGTCAGATCGCCATTCACATCAATCAGGTCGTTGAAAGCTCCGCCAGGGGTATAGGCCTGACCAAACTGGTAATCAAGCTGTGCGTTATCGCTGAGCGTCAGTGAACCGGTAGTGAGTTTACCCACGCTGTTGATGGCGGCACCTGCGGTAATATGGCCATCGTCCAGCACATCAACCGCGCCGCCGATAATACCGTTACCGCCGAGCGTTGCCCCTGATTTCACTGTCACCTGACCGGTTGCGGCAGACTGATTACCGTTGACCAGCAGCACACCTTCATTGACGTCCGTGGCGCCGGTCCAGGTATTATCGCCGGTCAGCGTTAATGTGCCGTCGCCGATTTTCACCAGACTGCCGCCGTTGCCGCTGATAATGCCGCTAATGGTGTCATCAAGATGCAAATTACCCAGCGACAATTCTTTATTCCCCAGTTCAACGTTACCCGCACCGGACAACGAACCGATAGACGTAGCGCTGTCGACTGCGCTGATATCGACCTTGCCACCCGCCAGGTTTTTAACGACGGTATCTTCAGCCATCGCCTGGTCGGCTAAGGTCATCAGTCCGCTGTTATTCACCGTAGCATTGCCGCCGCTGGCGTTTTCTTCCAGCGCCAGGGTGCTGTCTTGTGACACGTTAACCTTCGCGTTGCCCGCGGTAGCGTTGTTGGTTAACACCGCTTTTGCTGCGCCCGTCAGGTTCAGTTTTGCGCTCGCAGCGGTGACGTTATCTGCCAGCGTTAACAGGCTGTCGGCAATGTTCATGGTCAGGGACTGCAGACTGGTATCCGTTCCGCTGACATTGAGCGTCGCCCCCTTATTGACGTTCACAGTGCTGCTTTCATTGCTACCAAAGGCCCCGGTTTTGCTGACGTTGACCGTTACATTGTTGGCATTTCCGGTACCGGCAATTTCGGTATCGCCTTTGTAGCTGTTCGCGCGGTCGAGCGACAGGGTGCTGCCCGCATCGCTTGAACTGCTGGTGACTTTCAGTTTACCGTCGCCGGTAATCTCACCTGTTGGCGTGAAGTGGTGTGAATTGAGGTCGAACACCGCCGCGTTATCATGTGCTCCCAGCTCAATGGTGCGATTGCTGATCAGGTCCGCGCCCATTTGCAGCGTGGAGCCGTTATTGATAGCTAAGTCGGTTCCGCTCTGGCCGAGGTTGCTGTCGGAGGAAATCTGCAACGTACCGCCATCAATGCGCGTGCCGCCACGATACTCGTTATCGCCGCTGAGGATCAGACGACCAAGGTCGGTTTTCACCAGCGTCAGCTTGTCAGTCGTGCTGGCTTCGCGGATAACGGACTCAATGGTCGCGGTGTAGTTTTGCCCCGCGCCACCGGCGCCAACGCGCAGCAGCAGTTCACCGGTTCCAGGCGTCTGGCCTGCGTGGGTCGCGTTTTCCGTGGTGGCATAAGCGTTAAGCGCATCGCCTTTAACGACATAGCCATCGGCGTCAAACTGTGCCCCGGAGAAGTTAACTTCTCCCACGGCGTTATCAACGGTAACGGTTCCGCCTTTGGTGGTGAAGACAGCAAAGGACTTCTGCGCCCAAGGGGCGTTACCTTCACCGGTTGCTGTGGTCCAGTTGTTATCACCCTGGCTGCCGATCGCCATCCATTTGCCATCGCCACCGTCAATTTTGTTGTCGCCTTCAATGCCCGACGCGCCGTGGCTCTGATTGACGGTTGCGCCGTCCCAGAACTGCAGGGTAACGCCGTTGGCGTTCACCAGGTTGACCTGTTTGTCGATGGAGGTCTGGACAAAAATATTGCTCTTATCCTGGCTATCCGGTATCGCGCCTAATTCCAGCGTCTGGTTATTCAGCGTGCCGCCGTAGTTATAGATACGGTACACACCCGGTCCGAAGTTGCCGCCCTGTGAAGTCGTCACATCCAGGGTTCCGTCCAGTTGCAGATCGCCTGCGACGTTAATCAGATCGTTTAGCGCACCGCCTGGCGTATATGCCTTGCCCAGTTCAAAAGCGGAGGTCGTTTTGCTGCCGAGCTGCAGATTACCGTTGATGGATAACGTACCCGCACCGCCGTCACCGGCGCTGAGGGTCGTGGCATCGTTCATCAGCACGTTGCCGCCGATAACGCCATTGCCGCCAAGTGTGGATGTGCCGCTGACGGTGGTGGTGCCGCGCGCCGCGCTTTGATCGCCATTGACCAGCAGCGTACCGTTAGTGACAGTGGTCTCACCGGTATAGGTGTTGTTGCCGTTCAGTCGGGTAATGCCGCTACCGATTTGCTGTAGCGCCCCGATGCCGGAGATCACACCATTGAGCAGCACGGTGTTGGCGCGATTAATCGCCAGTACGCCGTTGTCGATAATGTCAGACACGGCGCTGACTTCGCCTTCATTTCCGCCGTCACCTAACTGCAGCGTACCAGTTTGATCAATGGTGGTAGAGCCGGTGTAGCTGTTGTTAGCGGTAAATACCGTAGTACCGCCCGCCGCACGTTCGAAGTTCCCGTCGCCGCTGATGATGCCGCGATAGATCTGTGCTGCTGACGTATCCCCCTGGGTATCGAAGATAACCTTGCTGCCTGCGCCCTGGGTGGTGATATCGTAATCGCCAATGCTTGCGGCAGTACTGGTTGGCTCGACGTGGTCGCCGGTGCGCAGCGTTGCGCCATTGTTTACGGCGATGGTTTTGCTCGCCAGATTAAGGTTTTCAACTACGCGCACATCCGCATTTGACCCGCTAATGGTCAGTGAATCCCAGCCGGTGCCAATGTTGGTGCCGGTATTTAGGTTGTCGCTGGCCAGCGTACCAATCTTCGCATCTTTCGTATCGGTGAAGGTGAGGGCGTTGCCTGTACCCGCAGCGGTCATGATGTGGCGCGTTTTATCCAGCGTCACATTGCCAATGTTGGCCTTATTGTTACCACCGGTACCCGCGAAATTCACTTCGCCGGCATAGGAGCCACTGCGCCAGTTGAAGGTGTCCGTACCTTCGCCGGTGTTGATTACACCACTGGTCACACCGCCGCTGATATCAATGGTGTCGTTACCTTTACCAGACTGAATGGCTACCGCCGTGTCGTTGATAGCCTGCAGGGTTCCCGTGTTGGTAATGGTTTTGCTGCTGTCGCCGCTGGCGTCGATCACCGGTGATGTGGTGCTGGCCGAGATAATCTTGCCGCTGTTGGTTAATGCGCTGACGTTTTTCGCGATGATCGCCGAACCGCCTGCGCTATCATGCACGTTGATGTCAGCATTGGTGGTGACACGACCGTCCGTATTGGCGCGAATCCCGCTGCCTTCGCTGTTTTGTACTTCAATGGTGTAGCCTTTGCCGATAGTAAGGTCGCCCGTCACCGCATCGCCATTGCGTTGTTCAAAAGCGAAGCCGGTACCTTTACCATTGACGTTAAGGATGTTGTTCAGCCCATCTTTCATGTTCAGCGCCACGCTGGTACGGATCCCCGGGCCATCGTTGGCATTGATGGTCACGTCATTGAGCGTGATATCGGTATTGTTGGCATCGTTTTGAATACCGGCACCCGTCCCTTTAGCGCTGATAGTCACACCTTTTGCAGCCAGCTTACCCGCTCCCGTCTCGAGACGAATGCCGTCTGCTGAACCATTGGTCGTGATGGCATCGCCGGCATTACCGGTAATACTCAGGCTTGCACCATTGGTCAGCAGAACCCCTGCGGTTCCGTCATCAACGGTTACCTGGCCCAGTTTTTTAATCTGAGCGCTGGCACCTGAAGCCCGTACGCCGATACCGTTACTGACGTGCAGGGCGCTGGAGGCGTTATTGGTTAAACTCCCGCCTTTTTGAACATCAACACCGATGCTGTCGACGCTGGCCAGATCGATAATCGCTTTGGTATCGAGGATCAGGTTGCCCAGATTTCTCGCCACATAGGCGATAACCTTGTTGCCGCTGACTTCAGAGGTGATCTTCGCGTCCGAGGTGAGGGTGGTGCTCGTGGCATTACCCTGCGTATTGCCATTCAATTGATGCGCCTGACCATCCACAACCCCGGCAACTGTTCTTTCACCGGTCAGATTAATGGTGGTTTTATCGCTGATAGTTCCTTTCGCGCCGCCCTCGATAACCAGTGCCGCGGAGTCGGTACCCTGAACGGTGAACGTTGCTTCACCAGTATCTACGCTACTGCCAGCCCCGGTGGCGAGAACGCCAACAGAATTGTTACCGCTGAGAGTCAGATTCAAGTTGGAAGTGGACTGATCTTTCGGGTTAGTGGTATTACCGGCCAGCAATGCGCCATTGGCGATACGGAAAATGGTGGTGCGATCCTGACCGTTGTCATTCATCACCGCCTGACCAATATTGGCGGTAGCGCCTTTGCCATACAGGTAATAACCAATCTGATCGGTGCTGTTGAATGACGGGCTACTCAGGCTGTCTACGTTAGCGATGGCGTTATCACGCACGTGCACGCCGATGTTACCGGCCTTATCCAGCGTGATGTTGGAGTAAACGTTGACCACTGCCTGGCCGTTAGCGCCGCCTTCCGCCCAGATGGCGTAGTTACGGTTACCGACGCCGCCTTCTCCGTCCACCACGATAGAGCCTGCCGCGCTGGTGGTGACTTCGGCATTTTTGTTATTGGCGCTAACGTGGATCCCCACGTTGTTGGTGCCATTTACGTTAATCTTGCCGTCGTTGCGGATTTCCTGATTATTTTCCGCGCCGCTGTCCCGTACGGAGATGCCGTAGTTCTTACTGCTACCTCCTTCAGAACCGCCATTGATCACGATGTTGCCGGTATTGAGGACGTTGCCCGTGGCATTCCCGACCAAAATCCCCGCGGCGTTACGTATGCCGGTTCCCAGCGTGATAAGGCCGTTGTTAATAACTTCTTTAGCACTCTTGGTCATAATACCAGCGCTCAGGCTGGAACCGCCCGCCATGGTGACATCTTTAGACGGATCGCTTGCGTCGCGACCAAGATAAATTGAGGCATCCTGAGCGTTGGTAAAGGTGGCATTCCCGGCGACTTCTACGCCATAAGCGGTGCCTTTGGCAAAGGATGCACCGCTTTTACGCCCATCTACGACGTTGATATCGCCGTTGTTGACCCCTTGCGCATCGTCAGACAGTTGCATCCCAATAGCCAACGTCAGCGAAGAGTCGGGTACGTCTTTGCTCCAGGGATCGGCTGCCGACGCGGTACCGAAGTTATCGGTGGTGATGGCCTGGTTAATCGTGCCATCGTTAGTCATCTGGCTGGTACCTTGCCCCTGCATGCCAAATGCGCCATAGCTGTTGACGTTTTGGTTGCCGTCTTTGTCGATAAACAGCCCGGAATTGATGATCCCGTTGTTGGTTGCCGTAGCGTCTTTTGCCAGCATGCCAATCGCCAGACTCTGTCCGGTAGAAGTACGTAATGCGTTTAGTTGGCCGAGGTTGTTGATAACCCCGCCATCAATGGCTTTCATGACGCCATTAATACTGCCGTCAACGGCAATAATCGCATCTTGGTTCAGGGTGCCGGTGGTGCCTGCACCGTTGGCGTAAATAGCATGCAGCTCACCGCGGCCAGCGGTCGCGTTATTGCTATGCGACAAGCCGTCGGTCCAGACATCGTAATCCCAGGTGAGCACGTCTGAGGGCTTGCTGGAGTTGATAAGATCATCAATCAGCTCGGCATATTTCGTTTGTGCGGCGGTGGAGGTAGTGACAACATTTGCATCCAGCCACAGCTGGATTTGGCTGACTTTTTCGCCTTCCGGGTTTTCTGCTGCATCGCTGCTGTTGCCCAACAGCCAGTCGTTAAAATCGGCCAGCTCCTGCGTGTTGGTAATGCTAAATGTGCGCTCACCCGTTTCGACGACATTGCCGTCTGTATCATAACCGTAGGTCATGAGCTTCACATCATCGCCAAACACAGAGGTTTGCGCCGAGCCGGCGAACGTTTTTTCAGGAATAACCGGAGCAGCGTTAAATTTTATGTAGTTATCGGATTGCCAGTTAACCTGGCTACCAGCGTCCTGAGCCTCCAGTAATGAGGAGTCTTTGGCCAGCAACTCGATAGTATTGGCTTTGTCGCGGACATTGAGCGTGTCGTTGCCAATATCCAGATTGGCTATGGAGCCATTTGTCGCCAGCGCGATGCCAAATTGTTTATAGATTTTAGACAACGTTGGATCGTAGGTGTTTAATGCCGAATCGCCAATCTGTGATTCGGTAAGAAAATTATTTAAGTCATTGGTGTTAAAGACTTTAATAGTTGTAGGTTCGCCAGGGAAGGCCGGGTCGTTAATATCAAATTCTGTGCTTTGTGATGGTGTCGACGATTGGTTATACGTCAGGTATTCCGCCAGTTCTTCAGCGGTAGTAATCGTTTTTACGCCCTGGTCAGGGCTGGTGGCCTGCAGGGTGATTTTGCCGGTTTGCAGTAGCTCTCTGATGGTCGTTGATTCAACAACACCACTTTGGCCTGGGGCAATCGTTGGGATCGCGCCGCTGATATTGAGCGCCTGACCAGCAGTGATATCTTTATATAAGAATCCGTAGTCGTGGATACCCTCATAATCTCCAACGGAAATACCTGCCTGGTAGTCGGTGAAAATATTGTGCTCACCGATATCGATAATCGGATCAGCGGAAGCCGGCATTGAAGCAGCGCTTAATGCGCCGGCCGCCAGTACGGCGACAGTTTTACGCGAGCTGCTTTTTTTCTTTCCTTTAGTTAATTCGGAAACGACCACCCAGATACCGAGTACCGCGTTCCAAATAATGCTGTAAACTTTGTTCATATATAACCCTCGTCTACATTCCTGTTATGTATGTGTTAATACGTTGAGTTGTTGGCTATGGTTGGCACGCGGATGTGCTACCCGGTAATAGATTTCGGAAAATAGGGTTCCCTTCCGTGCGATGCGGAATTTAAAATTTGAGTAGAAAGAAAACCTTTTAAATGGTAAGCGTGATAATTGTCCTTAAATAAGTCAGTTATGGCTGGCTATAGTGGGAAATGGTGTACTTGAGTCGCGAGTTATTTTTGCCGAGTTTTCTGGCAATGTTGCTTTTGTACGCCCCGATGGTTTTTTCACTTTTTTGTGATGCTCCGGCGATTTGCGTCAGTGACCAACCCCGGGCCAGCATCATCATTACGCTGAATTCGTTTGCTGTAATTTTATTTTGTAGTTCTTTGTTATTGCTTGGTTTTTTGTTTTGTGTAATACGCGTTACGGCATGCAGTAACCGATCAAGGCTGGCGTCTTGATCGAGAAACAGCATGTTCTTCCCGCAAACGGTTTGAAAAATAGAAAAAGTAGCTTCATCTGCCAATACAATGATTCTTGTGGCAGGGCGTAAAGCCATGTTGCGGATAATCCTGGCATATTTTAAAAAATCTGTGTTGTCAGGATTAATAATGATGCAATCCGTTTCATAAGGGATTATGTTGACGGCAGAAAGCGTCTGAGAGGAGTAATACGCGATATCAATATATAATGATGAACCACGTAGGATTTCTCGCATGCCTAGCCAGGGGTAAATTGAGTCACCCAAAAAAATAGCCTTAGACATAACGATCTCCTTGAAATTTTGATGCAGGCGACCGCCTCTTTTTTTAAGAAGAAAAAGAGTTTCTTGCGACGCATGAAATGTTAATTAAATCTCGTATAACGTTCTCTGGTGTGAACGCATCCTTATTTATTACAGATTCCACAGATATTTCTGTATTAATTCGAATCATTAACTATTCTTAAAGTAGATATTACACTTTGTTAAAATTTAAGATAAATCGTTTATTTCAGCTCTGCGTAAATGATTGATAGATTTCGCTTATGGATCACGCTAATAATGATTGAGTGATTTCTATAAAGACAGGGTATTCCTATTCATTGTGGAGGGGATTTATATGGAAAACTTTATATTTCATACAGATACCTGTTTTTCTTGATGAGATGATTGGTGACCAGGAGAATTCTTAATCAAGACCAGGACAAAGAGAAGGGGAGCCAGGGGGAAGAGAGAAATATCGCTCAATTTGCAGTTATCGACCTGAAATTAGAATTTTCAGGTCGATAATTCTTAGTGGTGTTAAGTTTTTAGGGAATTATCCTATTTTGGGCTTTTTGTGCTTAATTTTAAAATCTCACCTGAAGAGGTTATTTTTTCTGATTGCATTGCTGATAGCGCTTAGCCCGCCAACAGCTCCTGTTCAACCTGATGCACCTGTTGTTCCAGGGTATTGCGGATTTCCGTAAGCGCCCGTTGTTGATCGCAGAAGTAGGCCTCTTTATCTGTGACGGAGGTGGCAAGCCGCCAGGCGTTCTCAGCTTCCAGTTCGGTAATTTCTTTGAGCAGCGCGTTAATTTGTTCTCTGAGCTGCTGGATTTTGCTGCGTAAATGCTGCAGATCGTTCAATCGGTCACTCGCCATCATCGGTTCGAGGCCACTTTGTAATTGAGTCAGTAGCGCCCGAACGGCGGCAAGATCGGCATTTTGGCGCGCCTGGTTAAGCTGAACCATCATCTGATGCGCTTTCTCTTTCAGACAATCTGCCACCACATCCGGATGACAAAGACGGCTGGCCTGGCGCCACAGGCGTTTTAACTCATTACGTTCATCAGATGAAAGTCGCTGGTCACGGTTAAAACGATGCTGCTGCTCCTGAAATTCATCATATTCATGGCTGGCCTCTTCCTGTGCCTGGCGGGTTGCGCTGTCGTCCTGGCGAGAAAAGTCGTTTTCCAACTCACGAATCTCCGCCAGCAGGGCGGTAATCAGCTCCGTTTGTTGCTGAATACGTTGGCGTGTTTCCACCGATTCGCGCGAATCTGAATTAAGGTTCATCCAGTGCTGCTTGAGCCTGGCAAGTTGATCAACAGCCTGGGAAATATAGTGCTGACAGGACTGATAGTCTTTTTCCCGACGTTTTCGCTCCGCTTCCTGTTTACGCTGGGCGCTGGCGGCGAGCTGTTTACGTAACTCGAGGATACGGCTCATTAGCGGTCCAAGGCGAAGATGATACAGATCGTTGAAATCATCGAGGATTTGAATGCGCGTGTTGCGCTTATCGATCAGGTCACGCAGCTGTGTTTCGAGCGCTTTGAGTTCCAGTTTACTGGCGGCAATGGCGGGATCCTGCCACGTAGAGACTGCCCGTTGAGATTGCAGCCAGGCTGAGATTTCACGCAGGGCATCACTAAAGCGTCGTTCTTCGATCGCCAGCACAATGGTGCCTGGCACGACGGATAAAGGCTCATTTTTCAGATGTTCTACCTGCTGGAAAATAATTTCCTCATCTTCCAGTTCAATAGCGCTTTTGACGATTTCCAGTCGTTTAATGATCTTATTCATGACAGTCGTTGCCTGGCCTGGCTCAAAAACGAGTGACTAAAACACAGCCGGTTCACCCGTTTGAAAATGTTAGAAAAACAGTAAAGCGCATTCTGTGGCCTGCGATGCCTTTTCGTCCAGAATAATTCACTGTAATTATGAAAAACCGGAAGTCGCACGCACCTGTTTGCATCTTCAAACCTCTGTTTCATGTTTTTTATTATCGGGTAATTATTCTTGATTCAAAAAAGATAATGCGTATAGTTCTCATTCTCTTTTGTCATTAACTCTCTGTATTACTTCTGGTAAGGATCCCGACAATGAAAAAAACAACATCTGCGTTGGCATTGCTGATTGCTGCGGCGTTAAGCGGTTGTGCGGCGCACTCCACGCCAGCCAGCAACGTCAGCGTTACGGAAAAAACAGCACAACCTGCCGTTACCGATGTACAGCAACGCGCGCTGGCGGATGGGTTATATGAAATGGCGCTTAGCCCGGCAGGGGATGCGTTGTACGTTGCCAGCGCCGAAGGATTTAAAGATGTGCAGGGCGGCGTGGTTTACAAGTTGGATCCGAAAACGCTTAAAACGCTTGGATTGAGTCATACCGATATGAAAAACTTTGGTATGGCTATCTCGCCGGACGGTAAAACGGTGTATGTCACCAACTCACTGGACGGTGGCCTGAGCGCGCTGAATACCGCTGACGGCAAGGTGAAAAATCGCGTATTGTTCCCGGAACGTAACCCAGAAGGTTTCCCGTATGGTGCCCGTCAGGTGCTGTTGCATAACGGTTTGCTCTATATTGGCGCCGTGGCGGATCCGGCGGTGATTTGGGTGGTTGATGCCGAAACCCTGAAGCTGAAAACCCGCATTAAAAACACGGGTAAATGGATGACCGGACTGCATTATTCAGCGGTGACGCAGCGAATTTATGCAGCTAACGGCGGCGGTGAAATTCTCGTCATCAACCCGCGTAACCAGCGTGTAGAAAAACGCTGGCAGCCGCTGGGCGATAAACCTGCGTTGCTGTTGAACATGGCGGAAGACCCGCAAACGGGTCGTCTGTTTGTCACCGACAACTCAAAAGCGAAAACCACTCTGGTTCTGGATATTCATACGGGTAACCTGCTGAAAAAACTGGATGTGGGTGATTCGCTGGCGGTGAAATTCAACGCAAAACGCAACGAAATCTATATTACGCAGCGTGATTCAGGGAAATTGCTCAGCCTGAATGCGACCGATTACAGCGTGAAGAAAAGTTGGGATTTACCCCCTAACCCAAACAGCCTGCTGCTCTCGGCGGATGGACAAACGCTGTTTGTGACGGTGAAGCAAAAATTTAATAAAGACCACTCTACGTCTGCGCCAGATAACGTGGTACGTATTGACTTGAATAAACAATAACAACTCGCCTTCTTTTTATTGTTTTTCTCCCGAGCCTCGGTGCGTTGGGCAAGGAAGCCCGGCGCATCCAATCGATTGCGCCTTGCGACAACCAGGTTGAAATGTTAAAAGAAGCCCCTTCAATAAAAACGACACAGGGGAAGGGCGTGAAAAACGCGTCAACTGCATCTGACACCAGCGTGTCTGATGCCGCGTCGACGAACGAGCCGACGCTTCAACGAGGGTTGCAAAACCGCCATATTCAGTTAATTGCGCTGGGCGGTGCAATTGGTACGGGCCTGTTTTTGGGCATTGGTCCGGCTATTCAGATGGCGGGACCTGCGGTGTTACTGGGTTACGGCGTTGCCGGGATCATCGCTTTTCTGATTATGCGTCAACTGGGCGAAATGGTAGTGGAAGAACCCGTTTCCGGATCCTTCGCTCATTTTGCCTATAAATATTGGGGACCGTTCGCGGGTTTTCTGTCCGGCTGGAACTACTGGGTGATGTTTGTGCTGGTCGGTATGGCGGAACTTACAGCGGCCGGGATCTATATGCAGTACTGGTTGCCCGATGTCCCGACCTGGATTTGGGCCGCGGCATTTTTCGTGATCATCAATGCCGTCAACCTGGTCAACGTACGTCTGTATGGCGAAACGGAATTCTGGTTCGCGCTGATTAAAGTGCTGGCCATTATCGGCATGATTGGTTTTGGCGTGTGGATGCTGTTTTCCGGTAACGGCGGGGAACATGCAAGCATCGATAACCTGTGGCGTTACAACGGCTTTTTTGCTACCGGCTGGAACGGATTAATTCTGTCGCTGGCGGTGATTATGTTCTCCTTTGGCGGACTGGAGCTTATCGGGATTACTGCCGCAGAAGCGCAGGACCCGCAGAAAAGCATTCCAAAGGCGGTAAACCAGGTGGTGTACCGTATTCTGCTGTTTTACATCGGTTCTCTGGTGGTGCTGTTAGCGCTCTACCCGTGGGTAGAGGTGAAATCCAACAGCAGCCCGTTCGTGATGATTTTCCATAATCTTGACAGCAACGTGGTGGCTTCTGCGCTGAACTTTGTCATTCTTGTGGCTTCGCTGTCGGTGTATAACAGTGGTGTTTACTCTAACAGTCGTATGCTATTTGGTCTCTCGGTTCAGGGGAACGCGCCGAAGTTCTTAACCCGCGTCAGCCGTCGTGGCGTACCGGTGAACTCACTGATCCTCTCCGGCGCTATTACGTCACTGGTGGTCCTGATCAACTATGTTCTGCCGCAAAAGGCCTTTAGCCTGCTGATGGCGCTGGTGGTGGCGACGTTACTGCTGAACTGGATTATGATCTGCCTGGCGCATCTGCGGTTCCGGGCGGCGATGCGACGTAAGGGACGTGACACGCAGTTTAAAGCACTGCTGTACCCGGCAGGGAACTACCTGTGTATTGCTTTCCTTGGCATGATTCTGGTGCTGATGTGTACGATGGATGAAATGCGCCTGTCAGCTATCCTGCTGCCGGTATGGATCCTGTTCCTGTTTGTTGCCTTCAAACTGTTGCGTCGTAAACCTCGCTAAGCTATGGCCGATCTCATATTAATAATGGGATCGGCCATTTTCTCTCTGTCCGGTTTATCGCTGAAACGCGCCAGACAGTGCGCGAATATCGTTTCCGGTAGGCGACTGATGAATGCGTAAACCAAACTCTTCGACCACGGCAAAGATATGGTCGAAGATATCAGCCTGAATACTTTCATATTCCAGCCAGACTACCGTATTAGTAAAGGCATAAATTTCGATCGGTAAACCGTGATCGTCCGGCGCAAGCTGGCGTACCATTAACGTCATATCTTTGCGAATACGTGGATGATGACGCAAATATTCGTTCAGATAAGCGCGGAAGGTGCCAATATTCGTCATCTGGCGGTGATTCAATACCGATTCAGGCGCATCTAATTGCTGATTCCACTCGTCAATTTCCTGGTGACGTGTTGTTAAATACGGTTTCAGCAGGTGGGCTTTATGCAGACGCTGGCGCTCATCCTCATCAAGAAAATGGATGCTGGTGGCATCGATGCTGATGCTGCGTTTTATTCTCCGCCCACCGGAAGCCGACATTCCACTCCAGTTTTTAAAAGAGTCTGAGACCAGTGACCAGGTTGGGATAGTGGTGATGGTGTTATCCCAGTTGCGCACTTTCACGGTGGTTAAGCCAATATCAATAACCGCGCCATCGGCACCATATTTCGGCATTTCCAGCCAGTCACCCAACTTCAACATATCGTTGGCTGAAAGTTGTATTCCGGCAACCAGTCCGAGGATTGGATCTTTAAACACCAGCATTAACACGGCGGCCATGGCGCCCAGACCGCTTATCAGTATTGCCGGTGACTGACCAATCAGCAGGGAAATCATCAATATTCCGACGAGAATTGCGCTGATGAGTTTGATGCCCTGGAATATGCCTTTTAGCGGTAATTGCGATGCGGCAGGGAGTTTTTGCGACAGATTGAGAATAACGTCCAGCAGGGAAAACAGGGACAGCAGGGCGTACATCATGATCCACAACTGAGCGCAGGTCACTAATATTTCTGCTGCTTCGCTGCCTTTCTGTAGCCAGAGTGCGGCCTGTATATTGACAATGATACCCTGCAGGGTGAATGCCAGCCGGTGAAATAACTTGTTCTGCGTGATGATTTGTAGCCACAGGCGGGAGCTGGCGCTGGCACGCTTTTCAAATGCGCGTAATACCACCCAGTGCAAAATAACGTGAACAATAATGGCGGTGATAAAAATAATGCCAAAAATCATCACCAATGAGGTGGTGTGATTTATTTCAATGCCGAGTTCTTCTACCTGAGATATCAATTCCTGCATAACGTCTCCTTAATAAACAGCGGTCTATGATGACCGCTGTGCGGAGCTTATGCAAATGCGGAGGATTAGACTTCCGTCAGCGTCGTTTCCAGCGGCAGACGAGATTTCGGCAGTGCGGCGTTGAAATCTTCTACGCTGTGATGACCCACCGGAACCACCACTACGCTGGTGAAACCTTTCTCTTTCAGGCCAAATTCTGCATCCATGACCGCTGAATCAAAGCCTTCGATCGGTACAGCATCCAGGCCCATAGCCGCAACGCCCAGCAGGAAGTTACCGACGTTGAGGTACACCTGTTTTGCCATCCAGTGGTTGTCATCCTTCAGCTCTTTGCGATGCATGTCGGCAAAGAAAGTACGGCCCTTATGGTTTGCGGCTTTAGCTTCAGGCGTAGCGAAACGACCATCGCTCTCTTCTTGATCCACCACGCGCTCCAGCCACGCATCGTCCATCGCCGTTTTGGCGCAAAACACCACAACGTGGGAAGCATCCAGCATTTTGCGTTCGTTGAATACAAAACCGCCGGCTGCGGATTTAGCTACACGCGCTTTACCTTCGTCAGTGCTGGCGACAATAAAGTGCCATGGCTGAGAGTTGGTGCTGGACGGGCTAAACTGCAGCAGCGTTTTTAATTTTTCGGCCTGCTCAGCGGTCAGTTTTTTATTCGGATCGAATGCCTTAGTGGAGTAACGTTTTAAGGCGACAGAAACAATATCCATAACTACTCCTGGTGATTTTTTATACCCTGCGGGTGCGTTTTGTTTCAGCAGGGTACAGGGTTAGCGGGAAAAAGATAAGACAGGAAAATGCAAAAACACTTATCGGGGTTAACGATAAATCAGCCTGGACGTAGACGTTTTTGATCCCGCTTCGCCAGACCGTCTACGACGCGGTGCCATGAATCATTCACCAGCTCTGCCAGTAATGACTCGGTAATGTCGTCGCCAGGGTAGACCGAGATCCAGTGTTTTTTATTCATGTGATAGCCGGGTTTAATGCTGGGGTAGATCTGCTGGTTTAACAGTGACTTTTGCGGGTCTGATTTCAGGTTAACCAGCGGGCGTCCGCGAAGCTCAGTGACCAGCATAAAAATTTTGCCGCCGACTTTGAAGACGTCGTATTCCGGGCCGAATGGCCAGCAGTGTTCGGTAAAAGGCTGTTCGAGCGCCAGGCGCTTCGCACAGGCATGCAGGGTCTGGCCGTCCATTATTTTTCCTCGCGGGTCAGTGCGCGCCACATGGCTTCAAACCCCATCGATATATAGTCTTTTGCGCGGGCCGTGTCGCGGGCGGCGAACTCCATGGTGGTCTCCGCCAGAGAAAGAAACAACGCATCGCCAAAGGCGCGATACTCGTCAGACATAAACTCGGGTCGTACGGAACGATGACAAAGATCGCGTAATTCCGGGAACATATCGTCAGCCTGTTGTTCTGTTTCTTTGCTGATTTTCTCGCTGACGGCCAACTGGCGAATCGTGCGATGCCCGCAGGTGTGGTTCAGGCCCCAGCTAATGTAGCTGTTCCAGATGTAGTGAGTCATGGTTTTGGCATCGGTCACTGAGCGATCCAGATTTGCCATCATCGACTGACAAAGATCTTGCTTCAAAAAGAGGTAAAGCTCGTTGATCAAATCATCTTTGGTCGCGAAATAGCGAAACAAGGTTCCCTCCGCAACCCCTGCATTGCGTGCTATCACGGCGGTAGAGGCCGCAATACCTGATTGTGCAAATGCTGTGGTTGCAGCTTCCAGTAATGCCAGTTTTTTGTCTTCACTCTTCGGACGAGCCACTACACTTTACCCTTAAGTCTGTAAAAAACATGATTGAATCACGGCCTTTGCTGCACCGCAACGGCGAATGTCAAAGATTGAAAATCATCTTGACGGCGAACTTTCGATTTCTATAATGAGTGCTTACTCACTCATAATCAAGAGTCAGTCGCGCAAACCAGCGGAAAGGGGGCGCGTTTAAGGTCAGGATATGAAGCGTCTCACAGTTTGTGTGGTTGTTATTATGCTTATTGCCGCAGCTGCAAGTTTACCGTTTGTACTCAATGCCGGGTTTGGTCAGGCACCGCAAGGGGCACAACTGAGTCAGGTTGAACAGTCACCACACTATCGTGATGGACAGTTTCATAACCAGGTGCCGACACCGGGCTATACCGGCAACAAAGGTATGCTGGCGGCCTGGTGGGAGTTTCTGGTTGCAAAGCGTGAAAATGCGCGTCCGGCGCAGCCGTTACCGCTGGTGGCGACCGATCTCGCCGGGCTTGCGCCGCTGCAGGATACGCTGGTCTGGCTCGGCCACTCCTCGTGGTATTTACAGCTGGCGGGTCAGCGTATCTTGATTGATCCGGTGTTTAGCAATTATGCCGCACCGTTTTCATTCCTGAATAAAGCCTTCGCCGGAGATTATCCGTGGAGTGCGCAGACGATGCCGGAGATCGATCTACTCATCATCTCGCACGATCACTATGACCATCTGGATCTCGCCACTATCAAGGCGCTAATGCCGAAAATTAAGCGGGTGATTACGCCGCTCGGCGTCGGATCGCATCTGCGTTACTGGGGGATGCGCAGCGAGATAATCGAAGAGCGCGACTGGAATCAGTCTGTCAGAGTGACGGATTCGCTGATCGTTCATGTGCTGCCTGCTCGTCATTTCTCGGGACGCGGTATCAAGCGCAACCAAACGCTATGGGCGAGCTTCATGTTCGAAACGCCGGAGCAGAACGTTTATTACAGTGGCGATTCCGGCTATGGACCGCATTTCAAAGCCATTGGCGAGCAGTTTGGCTCGGTTGACCTGGCGATTATGGAGAACGGTCAGTATGACCAGGACTGGAAGTTTATTCACATGATGCCGGAAGAGACGGCACAGGCCGCGGCAGATTTGCATGCGAAAGCCGTGTTGCCAGGGCATGCCGGCCGTTTCGTTCTGGCGAAACATACCTGGGATGATCCTTACAAACGACTGGCGCTTGCCAGCCGTCATCAGGATTACCGCCTGCTGACGCCCATGCTGGGTGAACCGGTAGTACTGTCCGAACCGGACCAACCGTTTACGGCCTGGTGGCAACAGGCGACTCAATGAATACAGGGGAGAGCATGATGACGATTTCTGCTCAGGTAATTGATACGATTGTTGAATGGATTGATGATAATTTGAATCAGCCATTGCGCATTGATGATATTGCGCGCCATGCGGGATATTCCAAATGGCACCTGCAGCGTCTCTTTATGCAGTACAAAGGTGAAAGCCTCGGGCGTTACATCCGTGAGCGTAAGCTGCTGCTGGCGGCGCGCGATCTACGCGATACCGACCAGAAAGTGTACGACATTTGTTTGAAGTACGGATTTGATTCGCAGCAGACCTTTACGCGTATTTTCACCCGTACGTTCAGCCAGCCGCCGGGTGCTTATCGCAAAGAAAATCATAGCCGAACGCATTAACGACGAAGAGTTCTCGCGGGCCTAATCCGCCAGCGAGAACCAGCGCCGCCAGATGAAGCGCAACAGCAAATACTCAAGCACCCCCAGCAGTAAAAACCACAGGCAATACAGCAAAGTATAAAACTGGTTGAGATCCATCAGATGAAAGGTGGTGACGACCTTTTGCGCCAACAGCAGGCCAAGCGAGGGGGCGGGTAGCAGCAGGCAGGACAAAAAAGCCAGCAGCAGGATCCCTGCGACGGTCATCAGTGATTCAAGCGGATGTTTCATAGCATTGTTAAACTTGAGTTAAAAAGCCATTGTCCGGGATCTCTGCGGGCAACGCAAATTCCCACGCTTATAACCCTGCCCAAATCTCACAATGCTTTTTCACCAGACCACTCAACGACCCGCCGTCGGCGACGAAATCACGCATATTTTGTGCTTCATCATGACCATTTTTAACCTGCAGGCCTATAGCTTCAATCGCGCTGGCCGCGCCCACTTTATCTGCAGAGGTAGCGATATTCTCCAGTAGCCGCAATGTGTCATCTGACAAGCGGCAGCCGTCGCCGGTGTTGACGTCGGTGACGATTCCCGCCATACCAAAGCGGCAAGCCTGGAAACGGTTGAATTTATACAGCAGGTAATCACGCTCCTGGTGTTTGAACGGGCGTTTGGTGAGTAACCAGTGGGCGGTAGCCTGAATAAGCCCTGCCATATTGACTGCATGATCAAGGGTCAGCGGCGTATCCATTACCCGAACCTCTACTGTGCCAAAGTGCGGGCTGGGGCGGATATCCCAGTGTAAATCTTTAATGCTGTCAATCATGCTGGTGTAAGCCAGCCGACGGAATAGCCCCTCGAATTCCTGCCAGTTATTCACCCATGGCATCGGGCCATTATCGGGAAATCCGGAGAATATATTTAGTCGCGCGCAGGCAAACCGCGTGTCGGACGTCTGCATATAAGGTGAGGCGGCGGAGAGCGCAATAAAATGGGGAACAAACCGCGACAGCCCGTGCAGGAGATAAATGGCATCATCGCCGTTTGCGCAGCCGATATGCACATGCTGGCCGAACACCGTCGCCTGCTGGATAAGATAGCCAAAATTTTCCAGGTTGCGTCGATAGCGTTTGTCATCGCACACTTCCTGACGTTGCCATTTTTGAAATGGATGCGTACCACCACCACAGATGGCGAGGTGATGCTTTGCAGCAACCCGCGAGATTACCTGCTGCATGGCGGATAATTCAGCACTCGCCTGGTCGATATTGCGACAAACCCCGGTCGCCATCTCCAGCATACTTTCCGTGATATCGTGCTTTACTTCTCCGGCGGTAAGCAGCGGCTTTACGGCGTCAATCAACCGGGAAGAATCCTGGCTCAGGTCGTAGCCCGGAGGATTGACTACCTGCATTTCCAGCTCAATGCCTAACGTGAAAGGGTCAGAAACATGAAAATCGGGTAGTGGCATAGGGTTCTCTTCAGCGTTGATTGAATCCTTAGAGTATAGAAGCGCTGCTGATTTTCTGTTCGTTGTCAAAATCTTCTGGCGACGCTTTGAAGACGAAATGGCCGGTGTTATAACTATTTTTTACTTCGCAAAAGGGGTTGAAAGTTGCCGGAACTAAATCTTTATGGACAGACCGTCGGCGATGTTGTGCCGGGCTGGAATGGCGCCGCCGTGCTGCCACGGGAAACGCTTACAGGGCAATATTGTCGACTGGTTCCTCTGGATGCCGACAGCCATGCTGCCGATCTGTTTGATGCCTATGCGCAGGCACCGGACGATCGCGACTGGACCTGGCTTGCCAGCTCTCGCCCCACAAGCGTTGAGGCCGCAGCTTGCTGGGTTCAGGGGAAAGCTGCTGATGCATCTCTGGTTCCCTATGCCGTCATTGAGCAGCGTTCCGGACGTGCCGTTGGACTAGTGTGCTTTATGGCGATTGAACGAGAGCACGGTTCGGTCGAAATAGGTCATGTGACCTGGTCACCGCGCATGAAAAATACGGTACTCGGCACCGAAAGTATCTGGCTGCTGCTGCGCCAGGCGTTTGCGTTGGGCTATCGTCGCGTGGAGTGGAAATGTGATTCCCTGAACACGGCTTCCCGTCGGGCGGCTGAGCGCCTTGGGTTTATCTTCGAAGGACGCTTTCGCCAGAAGATTGTGCGCAAGGGGCGTAATCGCGACAGCGACTGGTTATCGATGATTGACGGCGAATGGCCCCAGTGTGACGCCGTGTTACAGCGCTGGCTGGCTGCCGACAACTTTGATGAAAACGGCCGGCAACGAAAAACGCTGGCTGCCTGTAGCGGAGAATAAATTAATGCCCGCAGCTAACCATGGCTGCGGGCGTAATGCTGTTTACCAACAGATAAATCCACCATCTACAACCAGGTCTACACCGGTGCAAAATGAAGCAGCATCGCTGGCCAGAAAGAGTGCCGGGCCCGCCATCTCTTCCACTTTTGCCATGCGCTGAATCGGCGTCTGGCTTTCAAACTCCCGCGTCTGATGAACCATTTCCGGTCGAGTGTTCATCGGCGTGGCGGTATATCCAGGGCTGATAGAATTCACGCGGATCCCTTTTCCAATCCACTCCATCGCCAGGCTTTTTGACAGATGAATGACTCCAGCCTTAGCGCTATTGTAATGGGCTTGTTCAAGACCTCGGTTAACAATAATTCCGGACATGGATGCGATGTTAATAATCGAGCCACCACCGGATTCCAGCATCAGTTCCGCTTCGGCTTTACAGGAATTCCACACGCCAGTGAGGTTAATGTCGATAACGCGTTGCCACTGCTCGCTTTCCATTTCCAGCGCTGGGTTGGCGTTGGCAATGCCTGCGGCATTGACCGCAATATCCAGACGACCAAAGCGTTCCTTCGCCAGGGCTACCGCGGCGCGAAGGTCGCTAAGCTGACGGACATCACCCGTATAGAGCGCAGCCTGGGCGCCAATAGCGGTAATAGTATCAACGGTCGTGTTCAGCCCGCCGTCTTCGCGCAAATCAAAACAGACTACGTGTGCGCCCGCGCTGGCGAGTGCGCAGGCGATAGTCTGACCGATGCCGCTGCCTGCGCCAGTAACAAAAGCGACGCGCCCCTCAAGATTAAACAGTTGTTGAGCAAAATCTTTTGCAATCATAGTGATGACTCTCTTAACAGATACCCTGGCGGGCATTAAGACATAATCAGGCCGCCATCGATGTTGATGGTTTGTCCGGTGAGATAACGCGCATCGTCAGAGGCGAGAAAAGCGACCAGCCCGGCGACATCTTCAGGTTTGCCCGCGCGTTTCATTGGGATGCCTTTAACCCATTCAGCCATCAGTTCACCTTTGCCATAGCGTTTTTCATCTGTACTGAGAATCTCGCCCCAGACACGATCGTTGTAATCCCACATTTCGCTTTCGATTATCCCCGGGCAAAAGGCGTTGACGGTGATATTCCATGGCGCTAACTCATGGGCCAGACTTTGCGTAATGCCAATTACGCCCATCTTGCTGGCGGCGTAGTGTGGGGTATAGATGAAACCCTGACGTCCCTGACCGGAAGAGGTATTAATCAGGCAGCCCTGGTTTTGCTTAACCATATATTTTGCGGCTTCCCGGCAGCAGAGCCATACGCCAGTGGTATTTACGGCGAGGACTTTTTCGAAATCTGCTTTCGGCATGCGGTCGAAATAGTCGATGGTGATAACACCCGCGTTTTGAATTGAGACATCAATGGTGCCAAAGCGCGCTGCGGCCTGCTCGTACAGAGATTGCACCTGCGCTTCATTGGTGACATCCACCTGCAAAGATAAAATATCTGCCTGATAGCGCTGACGAAGCTGTTCCGCTGTTTCGTGGACGCGCTCTGCATTAGATACCATCACCAGATTTGCGCCGTCGCGGGCAAAACGTTCGGCGATACCTGCGCCAATCCCTCGACAAGCACCAGTGATGACAATTGTCTTACCATGAAAATCACGTTGCATATTTTTATCCCCTGTATGGGCCGGGCAAAAGATGCCCGGCGGAATGTTGCTGCTTAACTGGATACGGTATTTACTGAGGGTGCTGCCGCCAGCTTTTCGTCGTGGCGACGCATCAGAATGACTTTGTTCTGCAGCTTTTGCTGGAACTGATCGACAACAACGGCGGTGACGATAACCACACCTTTGATGACCATTTGCCAGAAGTCGCTGACGCCCATCATCACCATGCCATCGGCGAGGAAGACAATTACGAAGGCACCGATAATGGAGCCGGAGACACGTCCACGTCCTCCCGCGAGGGCAGTTCCACCCAGCACAGTTGCGCCAATGGCATCCATCTCAAACATGTTGCCGGTCATCGGATGTGCTGTTTGCAGTTGTGAAGCCACAATCAGCCCAACAAAAGCGGCACACAGACCGGAGAAGGCGTAGACAAAGATCTTCGCTTTTACGATAGGGACACCCGCCAGACGTGCGGCGGATTCGTTCCCTCCAATCGCGTAGATGTAGCGGCCTAATGGGGTTTTGGTGGTTACCCAGTAGCCCAGCAGCAGGAAGGCAATCATCAGCCAGATAGGGAGATAAATCCCCAACAAAGTACCTGACCCCAGCGTGGCAAAACCGGTATTGCCCAGCGCGTCCATGCCGTTCAGATTTGGGTAAGTGCTGCCGTCGTTAAACAGAAGAGCAGACCCTCTGGCAACGTACATCATGCCGAGCGTACAGATAAACGGTGCAACGCCGAAACGGGTGATGACGGCACCGTTGACAAAACCAACGACAACGCCGAAGAGGGCAACACAGATTATGACCTCTGGTACGTTGAAGAAGATGATATTGCCACCCCAGATGGGCAGACCGTTGGTAAGCAAGGCGCCTGCAACCATGCCGCAAATACCCGCTACCGCCCCGACGGACAGATCGATACCGCCAGTCAGTATCACCAGCGTCATACCAATTGCCAGTAAGCCTGTGATGGCGACGTGCTGGGTCATGATCAACAGGTTAGAGGTGGTCAGGAAATTAGGTACCATCACGCTAAAGAATGCGATAACCAGCAGCAGTGCGATAAACGTTCTGGCCTTCAGCAGGTACATATAAATCATATATTTCTGGTTCATGATGGATTCCAGCCTGATTAATCTTGAGGTGTAGAAGCCGCGATTAATGCCTCGCGGGTGACCGCATGACGGGGGACATCAGCGGTGATTCGGCCATCGGCCATCACCAGAATACGGTCCGCCAGCGCCATCACTTCGTCCAGCTCTGATGAAGAGAACATCACCGCCAGCCCTTGCTGCGCCATTTTGCCAATAAGGTGATACACATCGGTTTTCGCGCCCACATCAATGCCTCGGGTAGGTTCGTCAAGGAAAACCACCTGCGGTTGCGTCATCAATGCCTTACCCAGCACCACTTTTTGCTGATTACCGCCGCTTAATGAGGTGATAGGCAATTCGGGATCGCTCACTTTGATAGCCAGTTGCTGGATCATTGCCTTCACACTGGCCTGCTCTTTGTGCGGGTTCAGCCATTTCCAGGCACGGCGAAAGCCTTGCAGGCTGAAGTCAGACAGCGTCATGTTGGACTGAATCGACATCATCTGAACAACGCCTTCACCTTGTCGGTCCTCAGGCACCAGCGCCAGCCCCTTTTTAAGACGTGACTGAAAATGGGCTTTATCAATGCATTCGCCGTTAAGCTGCACGCTCCCACTCTGGCAGGGCATGAGTCCCACCAGTCCTTTGAACAGTTCAGTTCGTCCTGCGCCCAGCAGACCATAGATTCCGATGACTTCGCCTTTACTGAGGCTAAACGTCACGTCATTAAGCTTATAGCCGCCGCTCGGATGAAGGGCTGTGAGACCCTGTACGGATAGAACCGTTTCACCTTTTGGTGCGGGTTGATAATCAAAATGTTTTTTCTTATCACCCACCATTTGTTCAATGATCCACGGAATACTGGCATCATTGACTGGACGTTCACTGATAAAACGGCCGTCGCGGAAAATCGTGATGTAATCGCCAATTTCCATCAACTCTTCCAGACGGTGGGATATATAGATGATGGTGACGCCGCGTCGCTTGAGTTGCTCAATGACGTTAAACAACACTTTCACCTCAGACTGGCTGAGGGCGGAGGTCGGTTCATCCATGATTAAAACACGGGTATCTTTGGAGAGCGCACGCGCAATCTCGACCAGTTGCTGATGACCGATCCCTAGTTCTTCCAGTGGCGTATACGGATCAACATCCAGTTCGAGTCTTTCCAGTAAGGATTTTGCCAGAGCGTATTGGTATTTTTCGTTGATTTTCCCTTTCTGAAAAAACTCGTTTGCCATGAAAATATTATCCATGACATTCATGTTTGGGAATAAATTCAACTCCTGAAAAATAATACTGATACCCAGTTTTTCGGCCTGATGGGTCGAATTTAATGTAACGGGTGTGCCATCCATAATAATGTGCCCGGAAGAAGGGCTTTCGACACCAGCAAGCATTTTCATCATGGTGGACTTACCCGCACCATTTTCTCCGATCAGCACGTTTACTTTATTCCGATATACCCGATAGTTGACGCTATCTAACGCCACTACCCCAGGGTAAACACGCGATAAATCGTGTGTTTCGATAATAACTTCAGATTCGACGGAATGAGGAGTGACGATATCTTGCTGCTGCATGTTATTGTCCTCCTACAGATTCAATTTTCGCTGGTGTAATATCCGGGATGGATCCTGGAATCTCCCACTCAGAGAAAACACCATAAACGTGTACTGACTCGCCGGTTTTAAGTTGCGCAGATTGGATCATCTTTATTGCTTGTTCGTTAATTCCCCGACCATATTCACCAAATAATACCTGGTCATTGAAATCACTATAACTTGCGCCTTTAAAGGCATCGCGTAATTGTGTGCCGCGTAGCGTCGGACCAATCTGTACAATAATGTTGTTGCCGCTTTTATCGGCGATAGTCATTTTCCCATTGCGAGAGGCGGTATCCAGAGTGCTAATTTTTCCCTCAACTTTTACGTAAAAGATGCAGGGATTCTCTTCCTGGGAACGATAGCCGAGGTTTTTACAGGCGCTATCAAAATCTTTTTCAGCTTGCAAGGCCATCAGTAAATCAGCCACCGGACGAGCCTGCCCGACAATTTGCGGGACAATTTTGTTTTGCCACGTTTGATCTATATTGGCCATGTGCGGATTCGGTGGCGACTTGAGGTCCGCAAGTTCCTGCTGCGAGACGATGCGGCATCCTCCCACGGTCAACACGACCAGCGCAAGCCAGGCTTTTTTAGACATAATATTCTCCTCTGCGCCTCCTGAGAGGCGCAACAACCCGGGATCAGGACTTGATATTGAAATCCTGTACTTTATCTGCGTTTTCTTTAGTGATAAGAATTCCGCGGAACATGACGCGTTGTTTTTCTGGTTTTATGCCTTTTTGCAGGTAGTTATCGAGATCGGTAACCCCTTGTGCTGCGATAGCCTGTGCCTGGAGCATGACGGTTGCCTGTAGAGTGCCAGCCTTCACCGCATCACGTTCGTCGTTGCTGCCGTCGATACCGACCACGACCACGTCGCTGCGGTTCGCCGCTTTTAATGCAGCAATAGCGCCCAGTGCTACTGGACCGTTACCGCAGATAATACCTTTCACGTCCGGGTGAGCTTGTAGGATGCTGTCCATAATACGTTTACCGTCGATAAGCGTACCTTTGGCATCCTGTCTGGCAACACTAACCATATCCGGGAACTGATCGATAACCTGGTGGAAGGATTTGGAGCGCGTAACACAATTATTATCGGCAAGGTTACACGTCAGTTCAGCATATTTACCTTTTTCGCCCATCTTCTCGACGAAAATATTTGCAACTTCGGAACCCGCCTGGAAGTTATTGTGGGTAATTTGCACCAGTGCAACATCATCAACGGGAATTTCACGGTTGATTAATATGACGGGAATTCCAGCTTTTTTCGCTTTTTCAATTGCCGCGACGCTGGCCGTTGAATCTGCATTATCCAGAACGATACCCTGGACTTTTTTGCCGATTGCCGTATCAATCAATTCATTCTGTTTTTTCACATCTTCACTGTGCGACAAAATTGTGGTTTTGTAGCCCAGTTCCTGGGCTTTTTCACTGGCACCTTTTGCTTCTGAGGCGTAATACGGATTATCCAGTGAATTCACCATAATCATGATTGTCCCTTTTTCCGCTGCATGAGCAGTAAAAGACAAAGCAGTCAGGGTTGCAGCAGTTAACAGCGTTAAACGTAATTTCATGACAATGTTCTCTCTGTGTTGTTATTGTCGGGTACGGTGAAACAACGTAAAGCTTGAATTTTTTATGGTCCGGTATCCTCCTGTATATGTGGTAAATAACGTCGCGCTTTTTCCCTGGTGAGGCGTCAGGCGGACGAGGCCGGTTTCCATAATGTTCTGTTTACCGCATGGCGCCATTCCTGCCATCTTTTTTGCAACCGATGATGGCGATCCATGTCGGGTTGAAATGTGCTATGTACGGTTAAAAAAGCTTTTAAATCAGTCAGTGAGCCAGGGGAAAGCGCTTTACGCGCCAGTAATGCCGCGCCAATGGCGGAAAGTTCTGGCACATCGCTACGCATAACCGGATAACCAAGCAAGTCTGCCTGGTATTGCATTAGCCAGTCATTTTTAGTGGGGCCACCGTCAACCATTAATGCAGTTAACTTGAAATCATCGTGCTGCTGCATGGCAACTACAACATCGGCGATTTGATAGGTAATCGACTCAAGTGCGGCACGAATGAGATGTGCTCGTTTAACTCCCCGGCTGAGTCCGCAGATGACTCCACGGGCACTGTCATCCCACCATGGCGCGCCAAGGCCGGTCAGTGCTGGCACAAAATAAACGCCGAGGGTTGAATCAACGGAGGCGGGAAGGGTGTTGAGTTCGTAGGTCAGTTCGGCATCAGAAAGTTCGCTCAGACCCGTACTGTCTGCCATCCATGCCACCGCATCACCCGTGTGCGGGATATTGCCTTCCAGTCCGTATATGATGCTGTTTCCATCGTGCCAGGCGATGGTGGTAGCCAGTGCGTCAATATCACATTGGGCTGATTTGACCGGCGCCATCACCGATGACCCGGTACCGTAAGTTGCTTTAACGCATCCCATTTCGCCAAGAGCATGGCCAAACAGAGCGGCATGTGAGTCACCCACCATCGACATCACAGGAATGCCGTCTGGAATGCCATTCAGTCCACGTGTATGACCAAATAATCCACTGGAGGGTTTTATTTCCGGTAAGGCGGCACGTGGAATGTGGAAGAGTGCCAGCATGGCTTCATCCCACTCCCCAGAGTGCAGGTTTAGCAACTGTGTGCGGGCGGCGTTGGAATAGTCACAGCAGAAGGCTTCACCAGCGGTTAAATTCCAAAGCAACCAACTGTCGATCGTTCCCAGGCAAATTTGTCCCTGCGCAGCCAGCTGTGGCCCATCGGTCACGGATTCCAGTAGCCAGCGCATTTTTGATGCGGAAAAAAGGGGAGCGATTGGCAGACCAGTGGTTGATTTTATCAGCTGTTCTTTATTTTCATGCCGCAGCTCCTCGCAGTAAGCCGCGCTGCGCGTACATTGCCAGGTGATTGCGGAATTTAGCGGTCTGCCAGTCTGGCGATACCAGCCTATGGCGGTTTCACGCTGATTACTAATAGCCAGCGCCGCGACGTTTTCAGCACCAACATGATTCACAGCTTTGGCAATGACGCCAATAGAAGCATCAATCAACACCTCGCCAGATTGTTCAACCCAGCCATCCCGAGGGGTCTGAATCGCCAGTGGCTGAGAAAACTTTGCGACCACATTGCCCTGTGCATCAAGCGCGACTGCTTTGGCGTTAGTTGTGCCTTCATCCAGCGCAATAATGAACTCTTTCTTCGCTGCACACATAGATTATCTCCTGAGTCACATTGCGTCCCGGTTTGGAGGATAAAGCCCCCCTCATTGTCGCGTCATTACTACATCAGGCCTGGCTGTGACATCGTTTTTTTAATTATTGAATATATATTCGGTGTTGATTATTTATTTAATACCTTAGCTACAATCTTTCCGTTGGGCTACAGAAAAAATCATCAATTGTGCTGAGAATCACACTTACATAGACGGGATAATAACAGAAAGAAGAATAAATTAAGGCGAGGTGAAACCTTTCAGTTCATTGAAATATATAGGTTTTAGTCACAGCCTTTGCTTTTTATCTTTCGTGCAAAGGCTATCAGCGAATCGAGGATCAGGAGGTGACCAGCATCCGGGCGGTAGGATAGTCGGTAATAAGCACGTCGATATAACCTCCGTTCAACGCCCCTTTAATTGCCGCGACTTTGTCTGTACCGCCAGCAAGGGCCACGACATTCGGGCATTTTTTTACCTTGTCCAGGGCCATGCCAATTACGGGATCTTCGTCATCTTGCAATACCGGCTGGCCCTTGTTGTCGTAGTAATGCAGGCAAATGTCTCCGACCGCGCCGCGATCAGCCAGTACCTGCAACATATCTTCGTGGTAGTAGTTGCCTGATGTTTTCAGCAATTGGGACGGTTCGAGGATCCCGACGCCCACAATGGCGATGTCTACGTTATCAAAGCGTGAAATCACATCGGCGACATCTTTGCTGGCAACGAGACGGTTTTTCTCTTCAACCGAGCCTTCGATACTCTGCGAAGGCAGCAGCCAGGCTTCACAATTCAGATGTTGTGCCAGCGTCTGCGTCAGAATTGTGGCCTGTACGTTGCCGTTAGGACCCACGCCGCCCAACAATTGAATTACGCCGCCGGCTTTCAGGTTCTGCGTATGGACTTCATCCACCATCGCTCGGATCGTCGAACTCCATGAGGAAACGCCCACCAGATCTTTGGGGCGTAGTCGGGTTTCCAGATAGTGGGCTGCGGCAGAACCAATGGCGCGTTTGATGGTGTGGTCGCTGGCATCCTCTTCGGTATCGACCACAATGGCCTGCTTAATGCCGTAACGTTCCTCGATCCCTTTTTCAAGATTCAGGAAGATATTTGAGGGCTGGACAACGCTGATTTTCACCACCCCTTCTTTCTGACAGCGGGTGATGGCGCGGGAGATAAACGACTGAGAAAGCGAGAGAAGTTGAGCAATATCGGACTGTTTGCGTCCTTCAAGATAGTAAAGGGTAGCGATTTTAACCAATAGCCGTTGTTCGTCCTGCTTAGCCATATATTTCCTCGAAAATCATTTACGTACCGCCATTATCTTAATGCGTTTTATCATACGCGAAAATTGAAGACAGGTAAGTGTGATAAAGCTCTAACTTTAACCAATCCTCCAAAACAGCTATGGACAAATACGAAAATTAGGTTGCATAATTGAATAAAGAATCATTTGTGAATATATATTCATGGTGGTTACAGGTCAACTTATTATTACCAGCGTCAGTGTGGTCGCGGTAAGGAGGCAGAATGTTCCTGAGTATGATACAACGGCGTAAGCCTGAAGATGTGACGTATGGGAAATTCTGGTTTTTTTAGTCCCACGCGGAATAAATATTCCATATTGAAAATAAATTCAGAGGTGCTAAATGAATCCCTGGAACTATGATATCCAGACTCTTGAGCGCAAAGCGCGGGCGGTTCGCCGTCACATCGTTAGATTAAATGCTAACAGCCCTGCGGGTGGGCATACTGGTGCGGACTTGTCTCAAGTTGAGCTGTTGACGGCACTCTATTTTCGTATACTCAATGTCGCTCCGGAGCGTATCGCTGATGAGGCTCGGGATATCTACATCCAGTCTAAAGGTCACGCGGTAGGCTGTTACTACTGCGTTCTGGCGGAGGCGGGTTTTTTTCCCGTTGACTGGCTGGAAACCTATCAACATGCCAATTCCCATCTTCCCGGACACCCGGTGCGCCAGAAAACGCCGGGTATTGAACTGAATACCGGTGCTCTGGGCCACGGTTTACCTGTTGCGGTGGGACTGGCTCTGGCTGCGAAGAAAAGTAACAGTTCACGCCGCATCTTTTTAATCACAGGCGATGGCGAACTGGCCGAAGGAAGTAACTGGGAAGCGGCGCTGGCTGCTGCTCATTATGGCCTCGATAACCTGATCATTATTAATGACAAGAACAATCTTCAATTAGCCGGACCGACTCGCGAAATCATGAATACCGATCCGCTTGCCGCAAAATGGCAGGCATTTGGTATGACGGTGACTGAGTGTCAGGGGAATGATATGGCGTCGGTTGTCGCCACGCTGGAAGGACTTAAGCAGGATGGCAAACCTAACGTCATCATTGCCAATACCACGAAAGGCGCGGGTATATCGTTTATCCAGGGGCGCCCTGAATGGCACCATCGGGTGCCAAAAGGTGAAGAGATCGAACTGGCTCTGGAGGAGTTAAAAGATGAGTAATGCAGAACACCTCGCGAACGTCATGGTTCAGGCGTTCATTGATGCAGTGGAACAAGGTGTTGACCTGGTGCCGGTCGTAGCGGACTCGACATCAACCGCGAAAATTGCTCCTTTTATAAAGCAGTTTCCCGGTCGCCTGGTCAACGTAGGTATTGCCGAACAAAGCATGGTTGGAACGGCGGCAGGACTTGCACTTGGCGGTAAGGTCGCCGTCACCTGTAACGCTGCGCCATTTCTTATCTCCCGTGCCAATGAGCAAATTAAAGTCGATGTTTGCTACAACAATACCAATGTGAAGCTATTCGGTCTTAATGCCGGTGCCAGCTATGGTCCGCTGGCGAGCACTCACCATTCGATCGATGATATTGCCATTATGCGAGGCTTCGGCAATATCCAGATTTTCGCCCCATCTTCGCCACGAGAGTGCCGACAGATTATCGATTATGCGATTGGCTATCAGGGACCGGTATATATTCGTCTTGATGGAAAAGCACTGCCGGAACTTCATGACGAGAGTTACCGTTTTGTTCCGGGGGCGGTGTTGACGCTGCGTGAGGGCGAGCATGTGGCGCTGGTGGCAACGGGCTCGACAGTTCATGAAATTGTTGATGCCGCTGCGCTGTTGGCTGATGCCGGTATTCAGGCGAAGGTGGTCAGTGTACCTTCAATTCGACCATGTGATACCAAAGCCCTGTTGTCAGCACTACAGGGCAGCAAAGCGGTGATTACCGTAGAAGAGCACAACATTAATGGTGGGTTGGGAAGCCTGGTGGCAGAAGTGCTGGCTGAGGGCGGAGTCGGGGCGGTGTTAAAGCGTTTAGGCATTCCGGATGGAGAGTATGCAGCGGCAGCGGATCGTGGCTGGCTACGCCAGCATCATGGTTTTGACGCCGCAGCTATCGCTGCTCAGGCGCGTGAACTGCTGTGACGTTCACACTGTTGCCAGTGTGATTACATCATTGCCCGAGAACCGCCATTGCACGCGATACGCCTGGCTGTGAGCACGTAGTATCATTTGGTTGTGTTGCAACTCAACGATTTGATACTGCGTAAATTCGGCGACTGATTGTTGTGACGCCTGGGTTGCTTTAAAGGTACTTTCTTTGGCGGAAAATGCCAGCGTGAGAGCCTGCTCCACAGACAGACCGCTATTAGCCAACCACGCTTTTTCTGTATTGGTGACAATACTACTTACCAGTTCGTTCGCCATTTGCTGCGTAAAAATAGTTTCTATATCCAGCCCGACGGGATGCGTTGATACCGCCGCCAGGGCGATTGTTCCGCTATGACTGATGCTGCCAAACAGATTTTGCGGCCACAACGGTTGGCGTTGCGCGCCGATGCCGGGTACGGTTTTGTGACCAAACTCACGCAGCGCGTGTACTGCGGCAATACGCCCAGCTAAGTGCTCAGCTTTACGCTTACGTCCACAGGACTGAAGCTGAGTGTGGTGGGGGAGCCAGAGCAGGTCGTGCTCATGGAAGCTGGCGGGATCGAACTCGACAATGTGCAGCGTGTGGTCTGCGAAAGTGAGCGGTGTGTGCGTGGTGTGCATGATAGTTATAATTTCCCTCTCCCCGCAGCGAGGAGAGGGAAAACGTTATCAGAAGTGCGTGTTAACGCTCATGAACCACGTCCGGCCCGGTTCGTTATAGGTGTATGCGCCAGCGCCCGCCATATAGTTCCCGGTTACAATATCGCCCGTGGTCTGGGCATTACCTTCACGCCACAGACGTTTGTCGAAGACGTTATCCACGCCGCCGGTCAGGCTGACGTTTTTCGTCACATCCCAGGTCGCGCTCAGGCCGACGATGCTGTACGGGCTGACTTCACTCGCCGAACTACCGGTTACCGGTTTACCCTGGTAATCGTACTTCTTCGGCTGCTGTTTGCCGTACCAGGTGAAGGTGGACTGCAGCGACAAATCTTCGCGTGCCTGCCAGCTCAGAGTCGAGTTCAGCGTGTACTCAGGAATAATCGACAGGCGTTCGCCGGTCTCTTTATTTTTACTTTGCAGCATGTAAGTGATGTTGTTGGTCCAGTTAACGGTTTCGCTAACCGGCACGTTCAACGTACCTTCCAGACCCTCAACCACCGCTTTAGGAATGTTTTCCCACTGGTAGATATCGGTGTAAGTCGTCTTCCCTTTGTTGGTGATAGACGTTCTGTCGAACGGTACCGTACCTGCTTCAATTTTGTTGCGATAATCGTTGCGGAACCAGGTTACCCCAGCCAGCCAGCCGTCGCGCTTGAACTCAAGACCAATCTCTTTGTTGATACTGGTTTCGGCCTTCAGATCGTCGTTACCCATCATGTAGCAACCAATACCGGTCGCGGAACCGGTGGCGTAGCAACCCTGCCCCTTGCTGTACAGAATGTAGTTCGGGTTGAGCTGATACAGGCTTGGCGCTTTATAGGCGCGCGCGATACCCATTTTCAGTGTAAAGTCGTCACCCAGACCCTGGGACAGGTTCAGGGACGGACTCCAGTTGTCGCCGACGATGCTGTGATGGTCGAAACGCAGACCTGGCGTCAGCATCGTGCTGTCGGTCAGCTCCATGTTATTTTCAGCAAACAGAGAGAAAATCTCTGCATCTGAGTACGGGCTACGGTTAGTGCTGCTGGCCCCTGGAATATCACCGCCCATAAAGGTCTGTGAATTAGATAACATGTCTTTCATGCGCTGCTGGTTCCATTCGGTACCAAGCGTCAGATTTTGGTTAACCAGCAGATCTAACGGAATGCTGACCTCACTGTGCAGCATGACGTCACTCAGGTCGGCGTCGAGATATTTTTGTGACGCATTCGGGTCGAAAATCCCTTCAGTACCACCTGCCAGGCCTTCCGGTGTACGGGAGTTACGCGTGTGTTCGTACTGCACCCAGTTGCTGGTGGTGACGCCGTTATCCCAGCCGCCGTTCCAGGTCAGAGAGTAGTTCTGGCGGTAAAGACGGTTGGTCTCTTTCCCGTAGTTATCTTTCACCAGTTGGTTGGTGTTGGTGTTTTGGGTGTCACCCGCATACAGGTTGCCCTGGCGGCTATAGCCGGCTTCCAGTTCCAGTGACTGGAGCGGGGCGAAATCCCAGCGAACCACGCCGTTAATGTCTTTGTTGATTACCCCTTCACGACCGGCGGGTAAGGTGTTGGAGTAGGTGCCGGTACGTTCAGACTGATGGCCCTGGTTGATGTCCCACGCGTCGGCCTGAGTTTTATCGAGATTACCGTACAGACGGAAGCTGAAATCCCCGCCCAATGGGCCATTCAGGCTAAAGTTGGTCCGCTTGGTCGAACCTTCATCTTTGTGTTCCGGGGCGTTGAAATAGGTATCCCAGGAGCCGTGCCATTCATTGCTGCCTTTTTTGGTGATGATATTCACCACGCCGCCAGCCGCACCGTTGCCATAGCGTGCCGCGGCAGGACCGCGCAGCACTTCAATACGTTCGATCATTTCCGGTGGGACCCAGGCGGTATCGCCGCGGGTATCACGCTCGCCGCGCCAGCCCTGGCGTACGGAGTTACGGCTGGTAACCGGTTTTCCGTCGATCAGAATCAGGGTGTTTTCTGGCCCCATACCGCGGATATCGATCTGACGGTTGTTGCCGCGCTGTCCGCTGGTTGAGTTACCGGTCAGGTTAACGCCAGGCATGGTACGGATGATTTCCGACACATCGCGAGCGGGAGGATTCTTACGAATCTCATCAGCGGTAATGGTTGAAACGCCCGGCGCCTGCAGGTTCTGCTGGGCAGCGGTAACGACGATGGTGTCTTCATGAGAGACTGCGGCGCTATCGGTTTGATCTTCTGCCATTGCTGGCAGGGCTACCCCGTAAATCCCTAAATTGACCAATAAGGCCAGTGAATGAATCTTGTTGTTCATTGTATGTCCTGCTGTTCTTTTAGCCACGAGTTCCAATGTGCCGTGTTGCGGCATTTGGCCTGATGTCGCCCGCATCCGCGTAAACCCTCCATTCCAGAAAAAGTACGCAGCGCCAGGTCGGTTTATAAGTGGTGAAAAACTGTGCGCGCTTCCCACAGCGCGACAATACGCTATTGCAAATGCAAATAGTTATCAATAATATTATCAATATATTTCACGCTAGATCATAAAATTTCACGATAAACATGGGGTTATGGCGGTGACGACGTTAAAGATGGGAAGCGAGGCGTGGTGGCAGTCAAAAAAAGGCCCGGAGTGGGAGCGTGAAGACAACGGAAATTATCGGGTAACCTTCTGGTGGCGTGACCCGCAGGGAACGGAGAAAGAGTCAGCCATTCATCACGTTTGGGTTTATATCACCGGCGTCACCGACCACCATCAAAATGCTACCCCTCAGTCGATGCGACGCATTGATGGAACGAATATTTGGTGCTGGAGTGTTTCCCTCAGCGCCAACTGGCGTGGCAGTTACTGTTTTATTCCAACAGCGCGCAACGATATTTTTGCGCCGCAGGCGCTGGGCGAAACGCCTGACCGAACCGCGCTGCGTGAAGGCTGGCGGCAATTACTGCCTCAGGCTATTGCTGACCCCCTTAATTCGCAGAGATGGCAGGGCGGTCGTGGCCACGCGGTGTCTGCGCTGGAAATGCCTGATGCACCCGTACAACCAGGATGGGATCGACCTGAAAACCCCGATTCACCCGCAGTGTGTCTGCAATGGCGTAGCGCCAGGCTTGGTAATACGCGTCGCGTATGGGTCTTTACCACCGGTGAGGCCCAAGCGGAATCTCGTCCGCTGGCTATCCTGCTGGACGGACAGTTTTGGGCGCAGAGTATGCCGGTCTGGCCTGCGCTAACTTCACTTACGCATCGTGGGCACCTTCCTCCTGCCGTTTATCTCCTGATTGATGCCATCGACACGGCTCACCGTAGCCGCGAACTGCCGTGTAACGCGGATTTTTGGTTGGCGGTACAAGAGGAGCTGTTGCCGCTGGTGAAGACGACAACCGCGTTCAGTGATGACCCGCAGCGCACGGTGGTCGCCGGACAAAGTTTTGGCGGATTGTCATCGCTGTATGCCGGGCTAAACTGGCCCGCGCGCTTTGGCTGCGTGCTCAGCCAGTCGGGCTCTTACTGGTGGCCGCATCGCGGTGGTCATCAGGATGGGACGATCGTTGAGCAACTGAAGAGCGGGAAGGTCAGTGCTCAGGGGCTGCGTATTGTCCTGGAAGCCGGGATCCGCGAGCCCATTATTTTTCGCGCTAATCAGGCGCTATATGCCCAGTTACCCTCTGCACCACAGTCTATTTTCTGGCGTCAGGTTGATGGCGGACACGATGCGCTTTGCTGGCGCGGCGGTTTGATGCAAGGGCTGATAACGCTCTGGCAACCGCTTACCGACACGATTTAACCGGACGACGTTCCACGACAGGAGTTGAGTATGGAATTCAGTAACCCCTTCGATAATCCGCAGGGCCAGTTTTACATTCTGCAAAATCCCCAACGTCAGTTTAGCCTTTGGCCGCGACAATGCTCACTTCCTGCTGGTTGGACGGTCGCGTGCGAACCCCAATCCCAGGAAGCCTGCCAGCAATGGCTGGATGCAAACTGGACCACGCTGACGCCAGCAAATTACGTCGATGTGCAGGAGGCTCCATGACTCAGCGTTTACCATTAGTCGCGGCTCAGCCGGGGATCTGGATGGCGGAAAAACTCTCCACATTGCCCTCGGCATGGAGCGTGGCGCACTACGTAGAATTAACCGGCGAACTGGACGCGCCGTTGCTGGCAAAAGCGGTTGTGGCGGGTCTGGAGCAGGCAGATACCCTACGGATGCGGTTTAGCGAAGATAACGGCGAGGTCTGGCAATGGGTAGACCCCGCGCTCGCCTTTGCGCAACCCGACATTATTGACCTGCGTGAAAAATCCAATCCCCATGAGGCGGCACGAGCGTTGATGCAGGCAGACCTGCAGCAGGACATACGTGCTGATAGCGGCAAACCGCTGGTTTTTCACTTGCTCATTCAGGTGGGAGACAAGCGCTGGTATTGGTATCAGCGTTACCATCATCTGCTGGTTGATGGCTTCAGTTTTCCGGCCATTACCCGCCAGATAGCCGCGATTTACCGCGCATGGCTGCATGGCGAGTCCACGCCAGAATCACCTTTTACGCCATTTGCTGAGGTGGTGGAAGAGTATCAACAGTATCGTCAGAGTGATGCCTGGCAACGCGACGGCGCCTTCTGGAGCGAGCAACGAAAGCAACTCCCACCTCCGGCATCGCTATCGGATAAACCACTGCCGGGGCGGTCAGCCAGCGCGGATATCATTCGTCTGAAGTTAACCGCGCCTGAAGGGGAGTTTCGCCGACTTGCGGCACGTATGCCTGACGTTCAGCGAGCGGATCTGGCCCTCGCGCTGGTGGCGTTGTGGCTGGGACGTTTGTGCAGCCGAATGGATTATGCAGCCGGGTTTATCTTTATGCGGCGCATGGGATCGGCGGCGCTGACGTCCAGCGGACCCATTTTAAACGTTTTGCCATTTGGTGTGCAACTGGATGCGGCAGAAAGCTTGCCTGCGCTTGCGCAACGACTGGCCGGACAGTTAAAGAAAATGCGCCGACATCAGCGTTATGATGCCGAGCAAATTGTTCGCGACAGCGGGCGCGCAGCCGGTGCTGAACCGCTGTTTGGCCCGGTGCTGAACGTGAAAATATTCGACTATCAGCTCAATATTCCCGGCGTGCAGGCGCGAACTCATACGCTGGCTACGGGGCCGGTGAACGATCTTGAGCTGGCGCTGTTCCCGGATGAAAACGGCGGTCTGAGTATTGAAATCCTGGCCAATAAACAACGTTATGAAGCCGAGACGCTGGCGCAGCATGCATCACGTATAATCGGGCTTATCGAGCAGTTTGCCGACAATCCGGCGCTATGCTGCGGCGACGCCGGGATGCTGTTGCCAATAGAACATGAGCGGCTGACGAAGATTAACGACACCACCGTGGAGATCCCGTCCACTACGCTGAGCTCGTTGGTGGCGCAGCAGGCTGATAAAACGCCGGATGCCCCGGCGCTGGCCGATGCCCGTTATCAGTTTAGCTATCGCGAAATGCGCCAGCAGGTCGTGGCGCTGGCGCAGCTTCTGCGCGAGCGTGGCGTCCGCCCTGGCGACAGCGTAGCCGTGGCATTACCGCGTTCCGTGTTCCTGACGCTGGCATTGCACGGTATTGTTGAGGCAGGAGCCGCCTGGCTGCCATTGGATACCGGATACCCGGACGATCGCCTGCGGATGATGCTCGAAGACGCAAAACCGAAATTGCTGATCGCGACCGAAGAGCAACTGGCGCGCTTTAGCGATATTCCGGCGCTGGAAAGTCTGTGCTACAACGCGCCACTGCCAGCAGAAGATGCAGCTCCGCTGGCGCTATCTCAACCCAATCATACGGCCTATATCATTTTTACTTCCGGTTCTACCGGCAGACCAAAAGGGGTAATGGTTGGGCAAACCGCCATCGTTAACCGTTTGCTGTGGATGCAAAATCACTACCCGCTGGCCGCAGATGATGTGGTGGCGCAAAAAACGCCGTGCAGTTTTGACGTCTCGGTATGGGAGTTTTTCTGGCCGTTTATTGCCGGGGCAAAACTGGTAATGGCGGAACCTGAGGCGCACCGCGATCCGCTGGCGATGCAGCAATTCTTTGCCCAATACGGGGTGACGACCACGCACTTCGTTCCTTCGATGCTGGCCGCTTTTGTCGCTTCACTGACGCCGGAAACCGCGCGGGAGAGTTGCGCCTCGCTGAAACGGGTATTCTGCAGCGGTGAAGCCTTGCCTGCAGATTTATGTCGCGAGTGGGAGCAGTTGACTCGTGCGCCACTGCACAATTTATACGGGCCAACGGAAGCGGCGGTCGATGTGAGCTGGTATCCGGCCTGTGGGGATGAACTTGCCGCCGTAACCGGCAACAGTGTGCCGATTGGTTATCCGGTATGGAATACGGGTTTACGCATCCTGGATGCCATGATGCGCCCGGTGCCTTTCGGCGTGGCGGGTGACCTGTATCTGACGGGGATCCAACTGGCGCAAGGATACCTGGGGCGAGCGGATCTGACCGCAAGCCGCTTTATCGCCGATCCGTTTAACGCCGGCGAACGCATGTACCGTACCGGGGATGTGGCGCGCTGGCTGGAAAATGGCGCGGTGGAATACCTTGGGCGCAGCGATGACCAGCTTAAAATTCGCGGACAACGCATTGAGCTTGGTGAGATTGATCGGGTGATGCAGCAGTTGCCTGATGTCGAGCATGCCGTTGCCCATGCCTGCGTATTCAACCAGGCGGCGGCGACAGGCGGCGATGCACGTCAACTGGTGGGGTATCTGGTGTCGCAATCGGGGTTACCGCTGGATACGTCCGCATTGCGGGACAGTCTGCGTGAAAAACTGCCTGCGCATATGGTGCCAACGGTATTGTTGCAACTGGCGGAGCTACCGCTTAGCGCGAACGGTAAACTGGATCGTAAAGCGCTGCCGATGCCGCAGTTGACGTCGCGTACTTCCGGGCGCGCGCCGCGTACAGGGACTGAAACTACCATCGCACAGTCTTTTGCGGCTTTGCTGAGTTGCGAGGTGAATGACGTGGAGGCGGACTTCTTTGCGCTTGGTGGTCATTCGTTGCTGGCGATGAAGCTGGCAGCGCAGTTGAGCCGGGCTTTTGAGCGTCAGGTGACGCCTGGGCAGATAATGGTGGCTTCTACCGTTGAACAACTGAGCGCACTGCTGGAGAGCAATGATGATGAGCAGTCGCAGCGTCTGGGATTTGAGACGCTACTGCCGCTGCGCCAAAGTCACGGGCCAACGCTGTTTTGCTTCCATCCGGCGTCGGGTTTTGCCTGGCAGTTTAGCGTGCTGTCGCGCTACCTCAGCCCGCAATGGTCGATTACCGGCATTCAGTCTCCACGGCCGGATGGCCCTATGCAAACGGCGGAGAACCTTGATGCGGTATGTGAACATCATTTGGCAACGCTGCTCAGCCAGCAGCCTCATGGTCCCTACTATTTATTAGGTTACTCGCTGGGAGGCACGCTGGCGCAGGGGATTGCCGCGCGCTTACATGCCAGAGGAGAGACAGTTGCATTCCTGGGACTGCTCGATACCTGGCCGCCGGAAACGCAAAACTGGCAGGATAAAGAGGCCAATGGGTTAGATCCAGCGGTACTGGCGGAGATCGCGCGCGAGCGTGAAGCGTTTCTGGCTGCGCAGCAGGGTAATGCGTCAGAGACCTTATTTAACGCAATCGAAGGTAACTACGCCGATGCGGTTCGCCTGCTCACCACGGCACACAGCGTGCCGTTTGCTGGTCACGCCACGCTGTTCGTCGCTGAGCGTACCTTAGTGCCGGGAGTCAGTCCGGAGCGCAGCTGGTCGCCGTGGATATCCAGTCTGGATGTCTATCGTCAGGACTGCGCGCACGTTGATATCATAACCCCTGAGGCGTTTGAGAAGATTGGGCCAGTCATGTGTGACCTGCTCAAAGACATTCAGTAAATGGTCTCGCCACCTCTGCGGAGGTGGCGGTGTTTACCTGTTCGCCGTACGTCCTAATGGCACCACTAACGGCGTTCCGGCAACCGGATCGTCGATAATCATACAGCGCAGACCGTAGATTTTTTCAATAAGCTGCGCGGTGACTATCTCCTTTGGCGCACCCTCGGCAATAATTTTTCCGTCACGCAGCGCAATCAGATGCGTCGCATAGCGACAGGCCTGATTGAGGTCGTGCAGAACGGCGGCCAGCGTATAACCTTTCTCCCGATTGAGCTCACTCAGCAGCTCCAGCAGATCGATCTGATGGCTGATATCCAGCCAGGTGGTGGGTTCATCAAGCAGCATAATCGACGTTTCCTGTGCCAGCACCATCGCAATCCATGCGCGCTGGCGTTGTCCACCGGAAAGGGTATCCACACTTTGTGATGCAAGATGTGTGATACCCGTCGCCTGCATTGCGTTAGATACCGCGATTTCATCTTCATTGCGCCAGCGGGTAAACAATGGCTGGTGCGGGTAGCGCCCGCGGGCAACCAGTTCCTGTACCGTAATATCACCCGGCGTGGTGGCGTTTTGCGCCAGCAAACCTATTCTGCGGGCAACCTCTTTGCTGGCATAGTGCTGAATATGCTCGCCGTCGAGCCAGACCTTGCCATGCGCGGGCGTCATCAAACGACTCAGCGTGCGCAGTAGCGTTGATTTCCCGCAGCCGTTTGGCCCGATGATTGCGGTGAAGTGACCGTCGGGAATCGACACATTGAGGTTTTCCGCCACGGTAAACTTGCCATAACCCAGCGTTAACTGGTCGCCACGCAAACGGGCTACTGATTCGATCATTTTTTGCGGGACTCCTGAATTAACAAGACGATAAGATAAATACCGCCGAGGCTTACGGTGACAACGCCCACCGGAAGCTGATAAGGCATAAAGAGCTGTTGGGCGCATAAATCCGCCATCAGCAGCAGCAACGCGCCGCACAACGCCGACAGAGTTAATCCCCAGCGCGATGTGCCGCTAATCCGCCGCGCGATATGCGGGGCGACAAGGGCAATAAACGAGATTGGACCTGCCAGCGCGGTGGCGGAAGCGGTCAGTACAACCGCTACCAGCATCATCATCAGACGTGAGCGTTCTACACTGACGCCAAGCGCGCAGGCGCTGTCATCACCCATTTCCAGCAAACGCATCCGGCGTACCAGCAGCGTGGCGCACACCAGCATGATGATAATCAGTGGGGCAGAAGGCCAGGTCTTGGCCCAGGTCAGGCCATTGAGCGAACCGGCGTTCCACAGCCCGGCCGTCAGCGCGGTTTCTAATGATGCTTTCAGCAATAGCCAGGTGTTGAACGCGACCAGCATAGCGCGTATGCCGATACCAATAATAATCAGCCGGAAGGTGTCGATACCATTGCGCCAGGCGAGCGCCCAGACTACCAGAGAGGTCAGGACCCCACCCAGCATGGCTGCCAGCGCGATAGCGGTAAGATGCTGTCCGAACAGTACCATTGCCACCAGCACACCGCTCCAGGCCCCGGTATTGAAACCCATCACATCCGGGCTACCCAGCGGGTTGCGCATCAGCGACTGAAATATTGCGCCGCTCACGCCGAGCGCCGCGCCAATCAATAGCGCCATGAGCACGCGTGGCAAACGCCATTCGGTCACCACCAGTGTAATGCTACGCGGCGCATCGCCGAGCAGGGCAGCAATAATTTGCTGGGTTTCCAGCGTAACGACGCCGCTACGCAGGCTCCACAAGCCAACGGCGAGACATCCTACAACCAGCAGCAGGCTGCTGATTATCAGGCGGCGAGGGAGGTGCATCATGCGCCACCTCCACGCGGTTTCCGCCGTACCAGAAAGATAAGCACCGGCGCGCCGATGAAGGCGCTGACCACCGAAACGCGCAGCTCACCGGGGACAATCAGGCGACCGATGATATCGGCAATCAGTAACAGAGAAGGGGTTGCCAGCAGGGTTACGGGCAGTGACCAGCGGTGATCCGCCCCCACCAACCAGCGCGCCATATGCGGCATCATCAGGCCAATAAAAGCGATAGGGCCGACAATCGCGGTTGCACTGCCGCACAATACGGTAATCACCAGCAGGCCAATAAACTGCGTGCGAGCGACTTTACTGCCAAGCGCGGTAGCGGTGTCGCTGCCAAGGCTCAGACTATTCAATGCCCGGCTGAGGAATAACGCGACCGCCGCAGCAATCAGTACCGGTACCAGAACAACCTTTAGCGTTTGCAGGCTGCGGATATCCAGTGAACCGGCCTGCCAGAAACGCAACTGGTCGTAGACGTCCGGATTGAGCAGGGCGATGCCGGTAGATAATCCTTCCAGCACCGCGCCCAGCGCTACGCCCGCCAGCGTCAGACGTACCGGGCTTAACTGTCCGCCGCCCTGGCTACCGGTAAATGCCACGATCAGCGACGCGGCCAGCGCCCCGCAAAAGGCCATCAGCAGTTGCTCTTGCGCAGAGGAAAAGCCGAACAGCGCGGCTCCCAGCACAATAGCGAAGCTGGCGCCAGAGTTGACGCCCAGAATACCGGGATCGGCGAGAGGGTTACGCGTGAGCGTTTGCATTAATGCGCCAGCCAGGCCAAGCGCGCCACCCGCGAGCAGCCCCGCCAGCGTGCGCGGCAGGCGCGCGTCCAGCACGATGGTGCAATCAGCGCTTTGACAACTGCCTGTGAGCGCATCCAGCACCACGGAGGCAGGTAGCGACTTGGCGCCAATAACCAGACTTAATACCGTGGTGAGAACAAGTAATAACAATAGTCCGGGCACGGCGAAGGCGCGTGTCGCGGAAACAGAGCATGACATATCAACTTCCCTGATAATGATAGTAATTATCGTTATCGATCTTATTTGGATATGTTAGCATGTGCAGCCATCGAATGGATATTGAAAAAGTACCTGGTAAGGCTCTGTAATGAATCGACAATCCTGGCTGCTCAATCTCAGCCTGTTAAAGACCCACCCTGCATTTCGCGCCGTCTTCCTCGCCCGTTTTATTTCCATTGTCTCTCTGGGGCTACTCGGCGTGGCGGTTCCGGTACAGATCCAGATGATGACTCAGTCGACCTGGCAAGTAGGTTTATCGGTGACGCTGACCGGCAGCGCAATGTTTATTGGCCTGATGGTGGGCGGGGTGCTGGCCGATCGCTATGAGCGTAAAAAAGTGATCCTGCTGGCGCGTGGAACCTGCGGCGTCGGCTTTATTGGTCTGTGTCTGAATGCGCTGCTGCCCGAACCATCGTTACTGGCCATTTATCTGCTTGGCTTATGGGACGGTTTCTTTGCCTCGTTGGGCGTAACCGCTTTGCTGGCGGCAACGCCGGCGCTGGTCGGGCGCGAGAATTTGATGCAGGCCGGGGCAATTACCATGCTGACGGTACGCCTGGGTTCGGTAATTTCGCCGATGCTTGGCGGGGTGCTGCTCGCGACCGGCGGCGTGGCCTGGAACTACGGGCTGGCGGCGGCGGGTACTTTCATTACCTTGCTGCCGTTGTTGAGTCTTCCCGCGTTGCCGCCTCCGCCACAGCCGCGTGAGCATCCGCTGAAATCGCTGCTGGCAGCATTTCGCTTTCTGCTTGCCAGCCCGTTAATTGGCGGCATTGCGCTGCTCGGCGGTCTGCTGACTATGGCGAGCGCCGTGCGCGTGCTGTATCCGGCGTTGGCAATTAACTGGCACATGTCGAGCGCGCAAATTGGTCTGCTGTATGCCGCCATTCCTCTTGGCGCGGCAGTGGGGGCATTGACCAGCGGACAGTTGGCGCACAGCGTTCGTCCGGGACTGATCATGCTGGCATCAACCGTAGCGTCGTTCCTGGCAATTGGTCTGTTTGGCTTGATGCCGGTCTGGCAGCTTGGGGTTGTCTGCCTGGCGCTGTTCGGCTGGTTGAGTGCGGTCAGCTCTTTGTTGCAATACACCCTGTTACAGACGCAGACGCCGGAAGCAATGCTTGGGCGAATTAACGGTTTGTGGACGGCGCAGAACGTTACCGGCGATGCGATTGGCGCGGCGCTGTTAGGTGGTCTGGGCGCGATAATGACGCCGGTCGCTTCGGCAAGCGTGAGTGGCTTTGGGCTGGTGATTATCGGTCTGCTACTGCTGCTGCTGTTGGGTGAAGTGCGCCGATTCCGACAAATGCCCGTGAATGCCAGCTAACGTTATGCCCAGGGGAGGCCGGATAAGGCATTAGCCGTATCCGGCGCGGGTGATTAAAACAGAGCCGACAGACGCTGCAGCAGCAACGTCGCGCTGTAGTAGTCGAGACGGAAGGTTTCCGTGCCCAGAGCATAAACACGTTTATTCTGCACGGCTGGCAGATGCGCCAGAAGCGGATTGGCATAAATGGCATCGGCATCTTTGCTGTCGCCAGCAAACAGGAACAGCGCTTCGCCGTTCAGGCCAGCCGCCAGGTTCTCACCGCCAAGCTGGATGATATCGTGGCGTTTGCCCTGACTCTGGCTGGTGTGCAAACCGGCAGGCAGCGGGGCCAGAGTGAAACCTAATTGCTCCATCAGTTTGCCCTGCGCCGACTCAGGGGTCCACAGGTTGGCACTGTGCGCCGCGGCGGTATACACCAGCGCGCTGACCGGTTGCGGCGGCAGGGTGATACGTTGCTTAACCGCCTGCAGTTGCTTATCAAACTCGGCAATACGGGATGCCGCCTGTTGTTCCTGACCGGTAATTTCACCTAACTGCGTCAGCAACGACTGCCAGCTTTTATCGTCGTAATTAATGATGAGCGTTGGCGCAATGGTGGACAGCTGATCGTAAAGCGCGAGGGCTGAATCGCCCCCAGTGGCGCTTATCAGAATCAGATCCGGCATTTGTGCCGCTACGGCCTCAGCGCTCGGTTCCCCGATGTACAAACGGCTCAGTTTGCGCGCCTTTGCCACTTCGCTCCACTGGCGTAAAAAGCCCTGTGCATCGCCGATGCGGTTGTTCGGCGTAGTGGCACCGCTGGCGATGACCGGAGCATCAATCGCCAGCAGCGAGCCGGTGAGGGTGACGCTGGTGGAGACAATTCGCTGTGGCTTATGCTCCAGCGTATGCGTGCCGCGACTGTCGGTAACCTGACGCGGCCAGTCGGCGGCGTGGCCTGAAGAAATTCCTGAAATAGATAAACCAGCCAGTAAGAGCACGGTGCGACAAAAAGAGGGGAGACTCACGTATCAGCATCCTGTTATCAGTATAAGTAATGCTTCTCATTTTCATTGTTAGTGGGCAAGGATGCAAGCCAAAGTCGCACATTGTGCTACCACAAGAGTTGACATACCGGCGCTTTGCTTTTAGGTTAGCGACCGAAAATATAAATGATAATCATTATTAGAGCCTTTATCATTTTTGGAGGATGATATGGATATGTCACTGGCCGAGGAAAAAACGCAGACTATGCCGACGCTCGCTCCCGACAGTTTTTTCTTTATGTCGCCGTATCGTAGTTTTACGACGTCAGGATGCTTCGCCCGCTACGCGGAACCGGCAATTGATGGCGATTCGCCAGACAGCCCATTCCAACAAAAAATGCATGCACTGTTTGCGGATGCCAAATCGCAGGGCATCGCGAACCCCATCATGGTAGGGGCGATTCCTTTTGATACCCGCCAGCCGTCATCGCTGTTTATTCCCCGCTCGTGGCAGACGTTCTCCCGAACGGCGAAGCAGCAGTCATCACGTTACTTTAACGCGCATCAGTCGCTGAACGTTGTTGAACGTCAATCGATCCCGGAACAGGATTTCTTTGAAGATATGGTCAGCCGGGCGGCTGCGCTGACGGCTACCCCGGAAGTCGACAAAGTGGTGTTGTCACGCCTGATCGATATCACCACCGATGCCAGCATTGACAGTGGCGCGCTGCTGGAGCGCCTGGTGGCGCAAAATCCGGCCAGCTACAACTTCCATGTGCCTCTGGAAGACGGCGGCGTATTGATTGGCGCCAGCCCGGAACTGCTGTTGCGCAAAGAAGGCGATCGTTTTAGCTCACTGCCGCTGGCAGGCTCGGCACGTCGTCAGCCAGATGATGTGCTGGACCGAGAGGCGGGGATCCGCCTGCTGGCCTCCGAGAAGGATCGCCATGAGCACGAACTGGTGACGCAGGCGATGAAAACCGTACTGCGCGATCGCAGTCGTGAACTGCAATTGCCTTCTTCACCGCAACTGGTTACCACGCCAACGCTCTGGCACCTTGGCACACCGTTTGAAGGTAAAGCCAACGCGCAGGAAAACGCCCTGACGCTGGCGTGTCTGCTGCATCCGACGCCTGCGCTGAGCGGTTTCCCACATCAGGTTGCACGCAACATTATCGCCGAGCTGGAGCCGTTCGATCGCGAACTGTTCGGCGGCATTGTTGGCTGGTGCGATGCCGAAGGTAACGGTGAATGGGTGGTGACGATCCGCTGCGCGAAGCTGCTGCGTAATCAGGTTCGTTTCTTTGCTGGCGCCGGGATTGTTCCTGCCTCTTCTCCGGTTGCGGAATGGCGTGAAACGGGGGCCAAGCTCTCCACGATGTTGAATGTTTTTGGACTGCATTAAGAGCCTTATTGACCAGGCTTCTGAGGAGCGATAATGAGTATTCCTTTCACCCGCTGGCCGGAGGAGTTTGCCCGCCGCTATCGTGAAAAAGGTTACTGGCAGGATTTGCCGCTGACCGACATTCTGACCCGTCACGCAGAAAGCGATCATACGGCGGTAATTGATGGTGAACGCCATCTGAGCTATCGCCAGCTAAATCAGGCCGCTGACAATCTCGCCTGCAGCCTGCGCCGTCAGGGACTCAAATCCGGTGAAACCGCGCTGGTACAACTGGGCAATGTGGCTGAGCTGTATATCACCTTCTTTGCGCTGCTCAAGCTGGGCGTAGCCCCGGTGCTGGCGTTATTCAGCCATCAGCGTAACGAACTAAACGCCTATGCCAAACAGATTGAACCGGCGCTGCTGATTGCCGATCGCCAGCATGCGCTGTTTAGCGGGGACGATTTTCTAAACGCTTTTGTGGCTGAACACAATTCAGTGCGCGTGGTGCAACTGCGTAATGATGAAGGTGAACACAATCTACAAACGGCGATAAGCCAACCTGCGACTGATTTTACCGCCACGCCGTCGCCCGCTGATGAGGTGGCGTACTTCCAGCTTTCCGGCGGGACGACCGGGACGCCAAAGCTAATACCTCGTACCCATAACGATTACTACTACAGTGTGCGTCGCAGCAATGAGATTTGCCGCTTCACCGGGGAAACGCGTTATCTGTGCGCGATCCCGGCGGCGCATAACTATGCCATGAGTTCGCCTGGCGCGCTGGGCGTATTCCTGGCCGGCGGCACCGTGGTGCTGGCGGATGACCCGAGCGCAACCCTGTGTTTCCCGCTAATAGAACGGCATGAGGTTAACGTCACGGCGCTGGTACCGCCTGCGGTGAGCCTGTGGTTGCAGGCTATTGCGGAATGGGGCAGCAATGCGCAATTGGCTTCGCTGACGCTGTTGCAGGTTGGTGGGGCACGTCTTTCCGCCACGCTTGCGGCGCGTATTCCTGCAGAGATTGGCTGCCAGCTGCAGCAGGTCTTCGGCATGGCGGAAGGGCTGGTGAACTACACCCGTCTGGATGATAGCCCGGAGCGCATCATCAATACCCAGGGTCGCCCAATGTGTCCCGATGATGAAGTCTGGGTGGCGGACGCTGACGGCAACCCATTAGCCCAGGGTGAAACCGGACGCCTGATGACGCGTGGCCCTTACACCTTCCGCGGCTACTTCAAAAGTCCTGAGCACAATGCCAGCGCCTTTGATGCCAACGGTTTTTATTGTTCCGGCGATCTGATCGCTATCGATCCGGATGGCTATATCACCGTTCAGGGACGCGAGAAGGATCAGATCAACCGTGGTGGGGAGAAGATCGCTGCTGAAGAGATTGAAAACCTGCTGCTGCGCCATCCATCGGTGATCCATGCCGCGTTGGTCAGTATGGATGACGAACTGATGGGCGAGAAAAGCTGTGCCTGGCTGGTGGTAAAAGAGCCGCTGCGCGCGGTGCAGGTGCGTCGTTTTCTACGTGAACAGGGCGTGGCGGAATTCAAATTACCTGACCGCGTTGAATGCGTTGAGTCATTACCGCTGACCCCGGTTGGGAAAGTGGATAAAAAACAATTACGTCAGTGGCTGGCAGCACGTTCACTGGCCTGAAGGAGAAAAAGAGATGGCAATTCCTAAACTGCAGGCTTATGCGCTACCCACGGCGCTTGATGTTCCGGTGAACAAGGTCGACTGGGCGTTTGACCCTGAACGCGCCGCGCTGCTGATCCACGACATGCAGGATTATTTTATCGGCTTTTGGGGTGATAACTGCCCGATGATGGAGCAGGTTGTCGCTAACATCGCCGCACTGCGTCAGTACTGTAAAGAGCATAACATTCCGGTGTATTACACCGCTCAGCCGAAAGAACAGAGTGATGAAGACCGCGCTCTGCTCAATGATATGTGGGGACCGGGTCTGACGCGTTCACCGGAACAGCAAAAGATTGTTGAGGCGCTGGCCCCGGATGAAGCGGATACCATTCTGGTGAAATGGCGTTACAGCGCATTTCATCGCTCCCCGCTGGAACAGATGCTCAAGGAAACCGGTCGTAATCAACTGATCATTACCGGGGTGTATGCGCATATCGGCTGTATGACCACCGCAACGGACGCTTTTATGCGTGATATCAAGCCGTTTATGGTTGCCGATGCGCTGGCGGACTTTAGCCGTGACGAGCACCTGATGTCGCTGAAATACGTGGCAGGGCGTTCCGGGCGCGTAGTGATGACTCAGGAATTATTACCGACCCCGGTCCCGGCCACTAAGGATGCGTTGCGCAGCGTTATTCTGCCGCTGCTGGACGAGTCTGAAGAGCCGATGGATGATGAAAACCTGATCGACTACGGGCTGGATTCTGTGCGCATGATGGCGTTGGCGGCGCGCTGGCGTAAAGTTCATGGCGACATTGATTTCGTGATGTTGGCGAAAAATCCGACCATTGACGCCTGGTGGACGCTGCTCTCCCGCGAGGTGAAGTAATGGCCGGATTTGATTTTGCAGGGAAAACCGTCTGGGTAACCGGGGCGGGAAAAGGGATTGGCTATACCACGGCGCTGGCATTTGCGCATGCTGGCGCTGAGGTGACAGGATTCGATCGCGAGTTTCCTCAGGATAACTACCCGTTTACGACCGAAGTACTGGATGTGGCGAATGCCGGACAGGTGGCTGAGGTGTGCCAGCGCGTCCTTCAAGCGCGCGAGCGTTTGGATGTGTTGGTCAATGCCGCAGGTATTTTGCGTATGGGGGCCACCGATGCGCTGAGCGCTGAGGAGTGGCAGCAGACGTTTGCGGTAAACGTTGGCGGGGCGTTCAATCTGTTTCAGCAGACGATGGCGCAGTTTCGTCGCCAGCAGGGCGGGGCGATCGTGACCGTCGCGTCGGATGCGGCGCACACACCGCGTATCGGCATGAGTGCCTACGGCGCGTCAAAAGCCGCGTTGAAAAGCCTGGCGCTGACCGTCGGACTTGAGCTGGCGGGTAGCGGTGTGCGTTGTAATGTGGTTTCACCAGGCTCGACCGACACTGACATGCAGCGTACGTTGTGGGTTAGTGATGACGCGGAGCAACAGCGCATTCGTGGGTTTGGCGAGCAGTTTAAGCTCGGTATTCCGCTGGGGAAAATCGCCCGGCCGCAGGAAATCACCAACACCATTTTATTTCTCGCCTCTGACCTTGCCAGCCACATTACGCTGCAGGATATCGTGGTGGACGGCGGCTCTACGCTGGGGGCATGACCATGATCTGGAAACGTCATTTAACGCTGGATGAACTGAATGCTACCAGTCAGAACACGATGGTGGCGCATCTTGGCATGGTTTATACCCGACTGGGGGATGATGTGCTGGAAGCCGAAATGCCGGTGGATAGCCGCACGCATCAGCCGTTTGGCCTACTGCACGGCGGCGCGTCGGCGGCTCTGGCGGAAACGCTGGGTTCGATGGCGGGTTATCTGATGACGCGCGACGGGCAGTGCGTGGTGGGGACGGAACTGAACGCTACCCATCATCGGGCGGTTGCGCAGGGGAAAGTGCGCGGTGTCTGCCAGCCGCTGCACCTCGGGCGTCAGAGCCAAAGCTGGGAAATCGTTATCTTTGATGAACAGGGACGACGCTGTTGCACCTGTCGTTTAGGCACTGCAGTGATGGGGTGAAGATAAGCGCGTCGTTTAGACGCGCTTCGTAACACCAGTTACCAGCTATAGCGCAGATTAAAACTCCCGTTGAGATCGCGGTAGTCGTTATTACCTTTCTGACCTGCCGCCTGGACGCTGACGTTCCACTGGCTATTGAGATTCGCCTGAATTCCCACTTTTAGCTCGCTGCGATCGGCAGGAAGATCCTGTTTTACCGTTGCGTTATCAAATGATACGGCCAGATCGTCGGTGGAGTGTAGCCAGTTAATCTCTGCGAATGGCCGGACGGTTGCATCGACGAATGAAAGCTGGCTATCAATTCGCAGACCAAGACGTGTGGTCCAGCTATCGCCATTTTGCCCGTCTATGCGTGTACCATTTGTCTCAACGCTATCTGCCTCGTAGCGTTGCCAGATAACCTGCGCCTGTGGCGTCAGGCTTACTGTGTTAGCGCTGCTCATATTCATGTCGTAGCGATAACCGCTTTCCAGCGAAATCGCGTGAGCCAGGGAGTCGTAATGCGTTGAACCGGCATTGCCATTCTCGACGCTGTTATTGTAGAAGCCATACTGATACCACGTATCAACATACCAGCCGCGATGTTGCCGGGCATCAGAGAACCAGGTGGCATACGCGCCAAGATTGTAACCGTCGATATCGCCTGTGGCTGTAAACTGACTGCCATCCGCGCCACGATTTCCGGTGCTGTCGGTACTGCCGTCAAGGTAACTGGCCATCAGGCCAAACGTGATGCTTTGCTGATCATCGCGCCAGGTTGCAAGGTCGCTGCCAAGCTGAAACTGGGTGTAATCGCTGTCCATGTCGATATTGCCATTTACAGCCGATGTGTCCGTTTTTCCGCCTTTCATTCGCGCCCAGACGCTTCCTTCGGCCGAGCGGTACTGGCTCCCTTCACGATCGAACAGCGTTTGCATCTGCAGGCTACGCGCCAGCCACTGGTTGCCCAGATAAGCGCCTATATCGGCGCGATATTGTGGATTTGACGGGGTGACGTCGCTACCGCCGTCGTCAGGATCAACTGGCGTGACGTCGCTGCCGCCATCGTCAGGATCGACTGGCGTGACGTCGCTGCCGCCATCGTCAGGATCGACCGGTGTGACGTCGCTGTCATCAGGATCGATCGGAGTGACGTCATCATCCGGGTCGTCGGGTGTTTCTGCTTTGGAACGCAAATACCAGCTTTCGTTATCTTCATACAGACGATACTCATACAGGCCGATTTGAATCTGATTGCCAAGAGAAAACGCGTTATCTGATGACACCCCACCGACGTCAACAATCTCGATACCTTGATCGGTATATGCACCCACGCCATCCACATTATTGATGTAGAGCGTGGTGCTGCCGTTTACATTACCCGAGACAATGAGCTGGTCGGTTGGTGAATTATCATCGCCTAAACTGGCGTTAAGTGAGAGCTGACCGCCGTTGCCCGTGTAGTCGCCGTTGATGATTAACGCATTCCCGGGAGTCGAACCACTGCTGCGGATTACGCCCTGGTTGGTCACATTGCCATTAACGATCAACTGGCTGTCTGGCGTTGTGCTATCGCCAAAACTTAGCAGGCCGAGGTTATTCACCGCGCCGTTGATTACCCCGTTGCCGCCGAGGGTGGCTCCGGCTTTGACATTGACGCTCTGCTTGCTGCCTTCAGCGCCGATAGCGCCCGATTCAGTCAACCACAGCGTTCCCTGCTGAATGTCTGTGATTCCGCTCCAGGTATTCTTTGCGGTAAGGGTGAGCGTGCCGTCTCCTTTTTTGGTCAGACTTTTACCGTCCCATCCAGTGATGGCGTTGGGTGAGGTATCTGCCAGCAACCCATTGACGGTAAATGTCTGGCCCGCGTCAAGGGTAAACGTACCGTGTGCAGGCGTAGAGACCGCGGCGGAGTCTCCGGCGTACCAACTGAGCCCCACGCCCAATTCATATTGGGTATTATCAAGGGCGTTAACCTGACCAGAAATCGCGATATAGTCGGGCAGGGTATCCGGATCGGTTGAGATCGAAGCGAAATCGCTCACGATTGCGGAGTCGGCGTCAATTAGCGTAACCGTGTCGATGTCTGCCAGTTGATTGTCTGAGGTCAGCGCGTTGAGATCCAGCGCATTACCCGAATTGCTGATGTGTAGATCGCCGCCGGGATTAACCTGTCCGCCGGTAATTAGCGGGTTAGCGGACCGACTGGCCAGCGCAGCGGCGCTTAAATCGACACTGAGAATACTGCTTTCTTTCAGCGTGACCTCGTCAGCATGCACGGTGCTGTAAGTTCCGGCTGCGTGGTCTGCCGCCAGCTCAAGGGTTCCTGCGTTAGTCAGCGTCGTGAGCGTGGAATCATCGGTAACCCGCCACAGGCTCTGGTCGGCAAGGTTAAGGTTGAGGATTGAATCAATACCCTGGTCGTTGAAGCTTTCATTAACCGAGGTTGCCCCGGCGAAATAAGAATCCGCGTCCATATTGAGGTTGATATATCCCCAGCCGCTGTTAACGATGTCGCCGGTTATGGTCATTTTCCCTGAGCCATTCACCGTCCCGCCAGGTAGAACATTCCCGCCCGAAGAAACTTTCGGATTCCAGATGGCAACGCCGCCGTCGGCGATAATGGTGGTATCGCCCGTCAGATTCACGATACCGCCTTCTTGCACTATCACGCCGTAACCACTGCCGTTAGCGCCGGTCATATCAATAGTCAGGTTCTCACCATTGATGATGCCTGCATGGGTAAAATCCCCATTGCCGATGGCCCAAAGACCGTAAGGATCGTTACCGCTCATGATGATATCCGTATTGGATATATTGATCGTCGCGCCGCTGTATTGGGCTGATGCGCCATAGCCGTTCACCGCGTAGATAGTGTTTCGCTGCTCTGCTGAACCGTTGAAATTTATGGTTGTCGGGGCGCTGTAGGGGGTGTTGGCCACAATACCGTTGGTTGTGTGGCCTGTGGAATTTCTTCCATCAATAGTGCTGCCTTCGCCAATGTTGGCGACGGCGGCATGCATGCTGCTCATTAGTGTAAGGGCGGTGGACTGCGCGGTCGTGACGGTCAGATTTTTGGCATTGAATTCACTGTATCCTCGGCCGGTCAGGTAAATTGTTGATGCAGTCCCGTTTGCGCTAATGGCGCTGTCTGACCCTAAATCAACCACGCCGCCTTCTATTCGAAGCCCTTCCGTCTTCTGGCCGGTGACGTCAATGGTGAGATTGTTGGCCTTTACTGTCCCGATGGCATCATCTTTGCTGGTTGCTGAATAATCATCAACAATCATCCCGTATCCTTCGGAGAAACCGTGCACGGTAATGGTGGAATCATTGCCAAAATCCACGTTGCCGCTGATGTCCGCGCCCGTACCTTTTGCGCGCTCGGTAGAGGTTGTGGAAAGGGTGATATCAAGGCTATCTGCCGTAAAATAACTTTGTGAACCAGAAACGAGTCCATATGCCGTACCTCCAGGCATTGAGAGCGTAATTGCGCTGTTCTTGCCCAGATTAACTTGGCTGTATTGCCCCTCCTGGATACCATAAATCGTGGTGCCTGTTCCTGCCTCTGATACGGTGAAATCAATGTTCAGCCCGTTCGCGTTAACCTGGGTGTTTTTTCCAAGATAGAGCGCGCTGCCGCCGGCTGTGCCGCTGGTTAATTCTATGCGGCTGTCATCCCCAAAATTGAGCGTGGTACCGTTTGCCCAGTATGTGTCGATACCGACGGCCTTACCGGTTGCTTCGGTGTTAACCTGGATTATTCCAGCATTTATGGTTAACGTATTATTGTCGTCATAGAAATAGACGCCCGTCGCATTACCATTTTGGGATTCGGTGATAATTTTACTCTTGTTGCCGAAGTTCAGCGTGGCGTTTTCTGTATGAACGTTAATTCCGTAAGCATCTTTTTTACTAATGGTATTAATTGATATATTCTCGGCGTCTATATTTGTGCCTGGACTGGTGTTGTTAATATAAAGACCTGTGGTTGATGCTGTTTTGGCCGTTCCTGTGTCCGTAACGTTAATCTGTGTGCCGTTACCTAAATTATTACTGGCGCTGTTATCAAGCTTTACCCCAACAGAGCCACTATCACCAGTAACGTTAATGGTGGCTTTACCATTAATTTGTACGCCTTGCCCCCCTGAGGACAGGCTTTCGATACCCGTGGTGCCATCAACAGACGTCACTGTATCGCCATCATTTAAACTGATGGTTTCACCGCTAAGCGGACCGTAGTCGCTGGCATGAACGCAGTTTGCCGTTAATCCAACCGCCGATAACACCAGGCCCGCGACGGTTGCGCGGACCCGATGATCGCCCTGCGAGAGTTCTGAAGTCACCACAAACATATTTCTGGCGATATTCCAGACGATGCGATAGCATTTATTCATAATTTATATCCTTATACGGCCATCCTGAACAACCTGGCGCTGAAAATTCTGCTGGATTAATTTTATTTTTTATGTGAGTGATTTTGTCATTAAAACTGGTGGTGCGGGTATATTCTTTATTTTGAAATCGGTGATTAAAATGAAATAAAGCACTAACTGCATACAAAATCAGGATAGTCTGAATCCATGAGTGCATAATCGTATAAGTTGAGAAATTCAGGTTAATATTGTTAATTAATATCCTTATTAATAATAAAAATATTAAGTGACACGCTCTGCATCATGCCGGGAGGAGATGTGGACAAAACATTGAGGGGTTGGCACATAGCGCGCAATTTTTTCAGTTGTCTCTGCGTTGATAGTGATCAAGTTAACAATACAATGTAAAAAATCAGTGATATATCCGCTTTACATGGTTGTCAGGTTGTTAAATCAAGAAAAGATGTTATAGAAACAAAATGTAACATCTCTCTGACCAGGATAACGGATACAACTATGAACAAATCAGGGAAGTACCTCGTCTGGACATTGCTCTCCGTAGTGGGAGCATTTGCCCTCGGCTATATCGCATTAAACCGTGGTGAACAGATCAACGCGTTGTGGATAGTCGTGGCGTCGGTCTGTGTCTACCTAATCGCTTACCGTTTTTATGGCCTGTACATTGCGAAAAATGTACTGGCGCTGGACCCGACGCGTATGACGCCAGCCGTGCGTCATAACGATGGTCTGGACTATGTTCCTACCGATAAAAAAGTGCTGTTTGGTCACCATTTTGCGGCGATTGCCGGAGCGGGTCCGTTAGTTGGACCTGTGCTGGCGGCGCAAATGGGCTATCTGCCAGGTATGATCTGGCTGCTCGCCGGGGTAGTGCTGGCGGGGGCGGTGCAGGATTTCATGGTGCTGTTTGTTTCTACCCGTCGCGATGGTCGTTCCCTTGGCGAACTGGTGAAAGAAGAGATGGGCCCTACGGCGGGCGTCATTGCGCTGGTGGCCTGTTTTATGATCATGGTGATTATCCTTGCGGTACTGGCGATGATCGTCGTGAAAGCGCTGACCCACAGCCCGTGGGGCACTTACACCGTCGCGTTTACCATCCCGCTGGCGATCTTCATGGGGATTTACCTGCGTTATCTGCGCCCGGGCCGCATTGGTGAAGTGTCGGTCATCGGTCTGGTATTCCTGGTGTTTGCTATCATTTCCGGCGGCTGGGTCGCTGAAAGCCCGACCTGGGCGCCGTACTTTGATTTTACCGGAGTACAGCTGACGTGGATGCTGGTGGGCTACGGCTTTGTCGCTGCCGTGCTGCCGGTGTGGCTGCTGCTGGCGCCGCGTGATTATCTTTCTACTTTCCTGAAAATCGGCACCATTGTTGGTCTGGCGGTAGGGATTCTGATCATGCGTCCGACGCTGACCATGCCTGCGCTGACTAAGTTTGTTGATGGTACTGGCCCGGTCTGGACTGGTAACCTGTTCCCGTTCCTGTTTATTACCATTGCCTGTGGCGCGGTATCGGGCTTCCATGCGCTGATCGCTTCCGGTACCACGCCGAAGATGCTGGCGAATGAAGGGCAGGCCTGCTTTATCGGCTACGGCGGGATGCTGATGGAATCCTTTGTCGCCATCATGGCGCTGGTTTCTGCGTGTATCATCGATCCGGGCGTGTACTTTGCGATGAACAGCCCGATGGCGGTGCTGGCTCCGGCGGGGACGGTTGACGTAGTCGCTTCTGCGGCGCAGGTGGTCAGCAGTTGGGGCTTTGCCATTACGCCGGACACGCTGCATCAAATTGCCAATGAAGTCGGTGAACAATCCATTATCTCCCGCGCAGGCGGAGCGCCGACGCTGGCTGTAGGGATGGCGTACATTCTGCACGGCGCGCTGGGCGGTATGATGGATGTGGCGTTCTGGTATCACTTCGCCATTCTGTTTGAAGCGCTGTTTATTCTGACGGCGGTAGATGCCGGTACACGTGCCGCGCGCTTTATGCTGCAGGATCTGCTGGGCGTGGTGTCACCGAGTCTGAAACGTACCGATTCGCTGCCTGCGAACCTGCTGGCTACAGCGCTGTGCGTGTTGGCCTGGGGTTACTTCTTGCACCAGGGGGTGGTGGATCCACTGGGCGGTATTAATACTCTGTGGCCGCTGTTTGGTATCGCCAACCAAATGCTGGCCGGTATGGCGCTGATGCTCTGTGCGGTGGTGTTGTTCAAGATGAAACGTCAGCGCTACGCATGGGTGGCGCTGGTGCCAACGGCATGGCTGCTGATTTGTACCCTGACCGCTGGTTGGCAGAAAGCGTTTAGCCCGGATGCGAAAATCGGCTTCCTGGCTATCGCCAACAAGTTCCAGGCGATGATCGACAGCGGCAACATTCCGGCGCAGTACACCCAGTCGCAGCTGACGCAACTGGTATTTAATAACCGACTGGATGCGGGACTGACCATCTTTTTCATGGTGGTCGTTGTGGTGCTGGGTCTGTTCTCCATCAGAACTGCGCTGGCAGCGCTGAAAGAGGACAAACCGACGTCGAAAGAAACGCCGTACGAACCGATGCCTGAGAATGTCGAAGAGATCGTGGCGCAGGCGAAAGGCGCGCACTAATATTCTCTTAACCAACGAGCCCTCTCCTGAACGGGGAGGGCGTTTGTACGACAGGGAAACACTATGTTTGAAACGCTCTCCAAAGCCGGGAAATATTTAGGTCAAACCGCCCGATTAATGATAGGTGTGCCGGATTACGACAACTATGTTGAACATATGCGCGTCACGCATCCGGACCAGATGCCAATGACCTATGAAGAATTTTTCCGCGAGCGTCAGGATGCGCGCTATGGGGGGAAAGGCGGCGCGAAGTGCTGTTAATTTTTTGCCGGATGCGCTGACGCTTATCCGGCCTACAACAATGCTTTGACCGTAGGCCTGATAAGGCGAAGCCGCCATCAGGCAACCCGCACCCTAATCACACCGTAAACGACTCTACCTTTTCGAACGCTGCGCGCAGGGTCTGCGGCGTTAACGTTACCGGCAGCGCGTGAATGGACTCCACAGGGCGCAGAGTGTGCGCGATAACCTTATCGAGTTCGACGCGGTTATTGATGTTCACTTCCAGTTGAGCTAATCGGGTTGGTAGGTTGAAGCGCTGATAAGCGGTAATCAACTGCGCCAGCACATCATCTTGTCCCAGCAGCGCGCTCTGCACCAGTATGCCGTACGCCACTTTGGTGCCGTGTAAAAACTTCTCCGTTTGCGGGAGGACGGTCAGGCCATTGTGTACCGAATGCGCGGCCGCCACGCGGGTATAGCGCTCGCCCAGACCGCCGACCATGCCGCCTCCGGCTATAATCGCATCCACCACATCACAAAACGTGCGGCTTAGCGTGCCTTGCTGTTTGTCTGCCAGCGCCTGCTCGCTGCTTTCCAGCAGGACGTCGCGAATCGTCTGCGCCGCATCAATACCCAGACGCACGGTAAGCGGTAGGGTTTCCGGTTGAGGTGCGAGTACGACGGCCTCGTACCATTTCGCCAGCGTGTCGCCGATCCCCGCCAGTAAGTATTCTTCTGGCGCATGGAGAACGATCTCGGGTTCTACCAGTACGAGGAAGTTGGCATCCGCGAAAATTTCAAAATGCAGCGCCTGTCCTGCATCGTTATACCAGACGGAGAGCGGTGTCCAGGCGGCGCAGGTCGCCGCGATAGTAGGAATACCGACAAAAGGCAGACCCAGACGACGGGCCAGCGCTTTGGCCGTGTCGAGCAATGTCCCGCCGCCCACGCCAATCACCACGCTGCGATTCTCTCCTGACTCTTTTGCCAGTTGAGCGACATCTGTTTCACTGCAATGGCCCGTAAACAGCAGGCGTTTAGCCCCGGCAAGATGAAAGTCCTCTGGCAGATAAGGTCGGGCTGCATCGATGGCGCGCTGACCATATACCCAGACGGCGCGTGAGAGTTGATCCCCGGTGAAAAAATCGTTGAGTCTCGACAGGCTGCCGGGATGGGAAAAATAGTTGGCCGGGCCGGTGACGACGCGAATCTCGGTATTACTCATGTTGTGTTGTCCTTTTGGCTGTCCTGTCCAGGCAGGTTATTTTTATTTAGACGTCTGAACGTCTTGATTGCCAAATACTAGCATCGTGCTATAGTGGCTTCAACCACAACATCACACGCTGGGATAACAATAATGAGTAATAACCCGCTGATTCCGCAAAGCAAACTGCCTAATCTGGGCACCACTATTTTCACGCAAATGAGCGCGCTGGCGCAGCAGCACCAGGCCATTAACCTCTCGCAGGGATTTCCTGATTTTGATGGTCCGCTCTTTTTACAAGAACGTCTGGCGTATCACGTCGCGCATGGCGCAAACCAGTATGCGCCGATGACGGGCGTACAGCCGCTGCGCGAAGCTATTGCGGATAAAACCGCGCAGTTGTACGGCTATAAACCTGATGCGAATAGCGAAGTGACCGTCACTGCGGGGGCTACAGAAGCATTGTACGCCGCGATTACGGCATTGGTTCGGCCTGGCGATGAGGTGATATGTTTTGACCCGAGCTACGACAGCTATGCGCCCGCGATCGAATTATCCGGCGGCGTGGTTAAACGCATCGCGTTGCAACCGCCGTCTTTTCGCGTCGACTGGCAGGAATTTAGCGCGTTACTTAGCGAACGTACCCGGCTGGTGATCCTTAATACACCGCACAACCCTTCCGCCAGTGTGTGGCATCACGCCGATTTCGATGCCCTGTGGCAGGCGATTAAAGAACGCGATATTTTTGTCATCAGCGATGAAGTGTATGAACATATCTGCTTCGCCGGACAGGGACATGCCAGCGTGCTGGCGCATCCACAGCTGCGTGAACGTGCCGTTGCCGTTTCATCGTTTGGTAAGACTTATCATATGACCGGCTGGAAAGTCGGCTACTGCGTAGCGCCTGCCGCCATTAGCACGGAATTGCGCAAGGTACACCAGTATCTGACGTTTTCCGTCAATACGCCGGCACAGCTGGCTCTGGCGGATATGCTGCGCGAAGATCCAACGCATTATCGTGAGTTGCCAGCCTTTTATCAGAAAAAACGCGATGTACTGGTAAATGCGCTGCGTGAAAGCCGACTGGAAATTCTGCCGTGTGAAGGCACGTATTTTCTGCTGGTCGATTACAGCGCCGTCTCCACGCTTGGCGACGTTGAGTTTTGTCAGTGGCTGACCAAAGAAGTGGGCGTTGCGGCGATCCCGCTATCGGTTTTCTGCGCCGATCCTTTCCCGCATAAGCTGATTCGCCTATGTTTTGCCAAGCAGGAATCGACGCTGATAGCGGCAGCCGAACGTCTGGTTTCGCTGTAGCTATTTAACCGTCCAGGCTTTGGAGAAGCGACGGTCGGCAAATAATTCTTGCAGGCCGTTAATTTGTTTCAGGCGTAAAACCTCGTCACTATCCATGCCGAGATCTTTGCCAATTTTTTCTTCACTCCAGCCCAGCAATGATAATTCACGGACGATTTCGGACATGGCATGAATTTGGTGACGTCCGCGAGCACGGTTATGGCGGATGGTCGCAGCCATACGCTCATGACGCTCACGCTCTAAACAGGAGACCGGCAAATATCCTTTTAGCCTTGTGCGCAGCGAGGCTTTGGCTTTCCCTAGTTCATGGCGGTGGAAACCATCGACAATTTCGTATTCTTCAGCCGTGGAGTGGACCACCACGATGGGCTGCGTGAATCCGTCAGCTTCCAGAGATTTCAGCAGCAGCTTTTTCTCCGGTGGCGCAACGTTATTGGGATTGTAGTCATTGGGTGAGATGTGATCATTTTTAACCCACAGCACGCAGTCTACAGGCTCTTCGCGAAAAGGACTGACGCTGTGTATTGCCTGTCTGAATTCATTGATGGCTTCAATTCTCTCTTTTTCTGACAGATCAGAAAGAAAGCCAACGAGTTCCTGAGTTAATCGTTGTTGCATAAGATCCCCCATTCCTGGCGTTTGGTTTTCATGCGTTCGTTATAACGTTGGTAGTTTTTGGGTTTTGTTGGGCTGAATGACAGCGCCCGACACCAGTAGTCGTTATTCAGCAGGACTTTACAGATACGCCGCCACGACGGGATATCCGCTGAGCCAATATCTCGTTCCTGAGTTTGCGGAATATTTTCCATGCCCTTTTTCTTATACCACTGCAAATAGACGGCGATTTTATTGCGATAATGTTCGGCGGTCGTTTCCGGCATGCTGTTGAGCAGCAGCATGGCATATTCCTGCCAGCTTAAATGTTCGGGTTTCAATATTTTTCGATGACCATAAAAATGGTTATCGAGACCTGCATAAATCCCGCCGCTTTTTACGCCGCTGACGCGCGCGCACATTGTCGCCCAGCGTTCAGGCTCAATAACATGGTAGAGCCACAGTCCCTGACGCTGCTCTGGCCCAAAGGGTTCGCAGATGCGCATATATCGTGTAGGAACACCGGCCTGATACATCAGGTTATACAAGGGGTTGCATGGCAACTGGGTTTTAGCAAACCAGGTCCAGATGTCGGCGGTTTTCCAGTCATAAAGTGGGTAAATATACCAGGTATGCCCGCCGGGGGCGCTGGTGGTCCAGGGCTTATCATCGGCAAAGCGTTGCTTTTGCGAATTAGCAATGGCGACAAAACGATTATATGATTCATCGGCGCGGATCCCGACCATCATCGCGGCTGGTCGTTTCTCTGAATACCAGTCAGCGAACTCGCGAACAAATTGTTCAAACGTCATGCCGGGCTGGTAAAAAGAGAAATACTCAGGATCGGTTATGGCATCTTCCGGAGGCTGGCGAACCCACGGCGTGCCCGGTTCCCAACATTGCCATTCAGGTTGAAATTGGGAGAGGGAATTTTGCGTAGTGAGCGGTAATGCGACCCAATAAAAACGTTCGATGACATCGGAATAACGTTCGCGAAGCGCCTGTACATAGTCGATAGTGCAGGAAAACTGGGCTTCCCAGTCGATAAATAACACGTCAATTTTTTTACCTGACTGGCGGGCACTTATGGCCGTCAGATGTAACATCAACCCAGAATCTTTACCCCCAGAGAAAGAAACGCAAATGCGTGGCAGAGCCTCAAGCGTCCAGGCAATACGTTCCTGTGCGGCTTCGAGAACGTTTTGATTCAGTGGTATTTTATAAACAGACATATCAAGTCCATATCCAGATTTTATTATTTACAGCTATAGTAAATACTTTCAATAAGATATGCTAATTTCACCAGGATGCAATACTTAAACATATTCACGGTTTAAATATTGCTGTCTAATTTATAAGAAATATATATTGTTGTGTTGTTATTTACAGAGCCTATGGGGTGATTGTTTTAATGTACTCAGCAAATGATTTGTTATTAAGTGAGGAGCGATTATACATTAAAAATAGTTTAACTGACGGTAATTTGAAATCAACACTGATCTCTTTCAGGTTAAGCGCTACCGCGTTTTGCTCATATATTATTTTGGGAAGGAGACCAATAATATCTGTGCTGGCAATAATATTGGTAATAGAAGTCAACGAATCACTACTAAAACCTATTTTACGGTTGAGAAAGAGATTATTAGCTGCTGACTGTTGTTCCTGGACTCCGGGTTGTGTCGTGATAAACAGTGTAAACTGCTCGCGCATGATGTCTTCAAGCGTACTGTGTTCAACCATTCTGGGATGATTCCTGCTGCATACTAATACACTTTCAACTGTTTTAAACAGGGTACATACGATAGAGCGGTTGTGCACAGGTACTGTCGAGATGATTAGATCAGCCTTGCGGTACGCCAGAATATTTTCTGCGGTTTCTGTCGACATTAATATATCGTGGTGTTCAATTTCAACATCGGAGTTTTTTCTTAATGAGTTTATTAATTCTGTTACGCCCAGCGTGGTGGTGATTTGTGGACTGTAGATTACGAATTTATTTTTCAGGCTGGAACCGTGCATAATATTAATGGTTTGTTCCAGTTTATTTAGATTCTGCTCAAGGTGCTGATGAAGATTGGCTCCTGTCACCGTAGGCGTAATGCCTTTGCCGGAGCGAATAAACAAAGGGTCGTTAAACTGCGTACGTAGTCGTTGTAATGACTGGCTTACGGCTGATGGTGTGATGTACAACGTTTCCGCAGCTTTGCTGATGCTTAAATGTTGATATATGCATTCAAATATAACCAGCAGGTTGAGATCGAACTTTTTGAGGTCATAGAGGTTAGCCATGCATACCTTCCTGTGATGGTAATGTATTGAAAAATTCAATTATGGAATAGTTTAAATGCTAGTTATTCTTGAAATTTATGTTTCTGTGCTTAATGAATAATTAACTTTAGCTAAAATAGCACAGATTGCGTAATTTTCACCAGAAAGTTAATTCTAATGAGTGATTGAAATGAGAACGATAACAATCACTCATCTTGTTACCTTTATTTATTTCCCATGATAATGTTTAATTTTTCTTTATCCGGTAAGCCTACTTCCTGTTGTAACGTATCGTCTTTACTCATGTAATAGATTGCCGGCGTTACGTTGGCCCCCAAATCATCCATCAACTTTTGGTTGATATTCAGTACCTTCATTTGCTCCGCAGGGACCGAAGCCGGGATTTCCAGCTTCATTTTCCCACCGGATGCCTCATAGTCATGCCAGGTTTTGGCCGGATCTTTGGCTGCCAGAATTGCAGCGGCGGTGGCCGGGCTTTCAGGTTTAATTACGCCAACCAATAATGTACGCAACTGAACTTTACCGGCGTCCACCCACGGACGCGCCTGCTGCCAGAACTGTTTGCAATAGGGACAGAAAGGATCGGCAAACACGTAGACGATGACCGGGGCCTCTTTTTTCCCGTCCAGAATCCATGCTGCTTTTTCCATTCGCTGCCACATCTCTCGTCCGGCAGGAGCATAGATCTCTTTTTCGATTAGCGCATTGCTGAGATTTTCGCCTTTTTCGTTATACATGTAGCCGGAGATGGCATGTTTACCGTCAGGCGTGACATAGATAGTGACCCCCATGTCCTGGTATTTTCCCAGATAGCCTTTCATTCCTCCCGGCGCGTCGAAGGGTTTCAGGATAGTAATACCCTGTTTCTCAATAGCTTTAACGGGAGCAGGCAGTTCTTCGGCATGCACCACGGCAGGGAGCAGGGTTAACAGTAAGGTACGTTTAAACATTGATTTTCCTTATAAAATCAGAAGGAAAGGGGACTTAGTTGCAAAACCTATCGCAGCCATAGGTAAGATCGACCGTCCGTCGATTGCCCTTTCTTGAGTTGGGTGATGTAATCCCATTCGCTGTCACGACCTTTGTTAAGGTAATGTAGAGCGCAACACATAGCCAGCCCTGCTGGCACTGACGTTACCTGCGGGTAGCTCGGGTAATGAGGCTCCCTGCAAAGGGGGCCTTTTTTACTTTCACCTTTAGGTTCACAACATGTGTTTGAGTGGGTTGTTAGTTATCGCTTATTGATTTGATAAAGGAAACGCATTAGCCCTGCGAAGAGATTTTCGTTAACTTATCTCTCAACGAAAACACGGAGGAAGTACAGATGTCTTTGATTAATACCAAAATTAAACCTTTCAAAAACCAGGCGTTCAAAAACGGTGAGTTCATCGAAGTAACCGAGAAAGATACCGAAGGTCGCTGGAGCGTCTTCTTCTTCTACCCGGCTGACTTCACTTTCGTATGCCCGACCGAACTGGGCGACGTTGCAGACCATTACGAAGAACTGCAGAAACTGGGCGTAGATGTGTATTCCGTATCTACTGACACCCACTTCACCCACAAAGCATGGCACAGCAGCTCTGACACTATCGCGAAAATCAAATACGCGATGATCGGCGACCCGACTGGCGCTCTGACCCGTAACTTCGACAACATGCGTGAAGATGAAGGTCTGGCTGACCGCGCAACCTTCGTTGTTGACCCACAGGGTATCATCCAGGCAATCGAAGTTACCGCTGAAGGTATCGGCCGTGATGCGTCTGACCTGCTGCGCAAAATCAAAGCGGCTCAGTACGTCGCTTCTCACCCAGGTGAAGTTTGCCCGGCAAAATGGAAAGAAGGTGAAGCCACGTTAGCCCCATCTCTGGACCTGGTCGGTAAAATCTAAAATTCGCTACGCCTTTCGCGCTACAGGTGCGTTGGCTACGCTTAATCACCCCGGTCACTTACTTATGTAAGCTCCCGGGGATTCATAAGCTTGCCGCCTGCCTGTAACACGAAATTCTTGCGAATTAATTCTTAAGCGGGTGCGTCGTGCCCGTTTTATTCCAACACCATGATGCAAACGTATTCAGACTGCCTGAACGAGGCCGCTTGCATGATGATGTTTTCAGAGAGGGAAGAAGAATGCTCGACACAAATATGAAAACCCAGCTCAGGGCTTACCTTGAGAAACTGACCAAACCTGTTGAGCTGATTGCTACGCTGGATGACAGCGCTAAATCGGCAGAAATCAAGGAACTGCTGACTGAAATTGCTGAACTGTCAGAAAAAGTCACCTTTAAAGAAGACAATACTCTGGCGGTACGTAAGCCATCGTTCCTGATTACCAATCCCGGTTCTTACCAGGGGCCGCGCTTTGCCGGTTCTCCGCTGGGCCATGAGTTTACCTCTCTGGTACTGGCGCTGTTGTGGACTGGCGGTCATCCGTCAAAAGAGGCGCAGGCGCTGCTGGAGCAGATCCGCGATCTCGACGGTGATTTTGAATTTGAAACCTATTATTCGCTCTCCTGCCATAACTGTCCGGATGTGGTACAGGCGCTGAACCTGATGTCGGTATTGAACCCACGCATCAAGCATACGGCGATTGACGGCGGTACATTCCAGAACGAAATCACCGATCGCAATGTGATGGGCGTTCCGGCGGTATATATGAACGGCAAAGAGTTTGGCCAGGGTCGTATGACGCTAACTGAGATTGTCGCGAAAGTGGATACTGGCGCAGAAAAACGTGCGGCCGAAGAGCTGAATAAGCGCGATGCCTACGATGTGCTGATTGTTGGCTCCGGTCCTGCGGGAGCGGCTGCGGCGGTGTACTCTGCACGTAAAGGTATTCGCACCGGTCTGATGGGCGAACGCTTTGGCGGTCAGGTTCTTGATACCGTTGATATTGAAAACTACATCTCGGTACCGAAAACCGAAGGCCAGAAACTGGCGGGCGCGCTGAAAGCACACGTTGATGATTATGATGTTGATGTGATCGACAGCCAGAGCGCAAGCAAACTGGTTCCGGCGGCGCAGGAAGGCGGTTTGCACCAGATTGAAACGGCATCCGGCGCGGTGCTGAAAGCGCGCAGCATTATCATCGCCACCGGCGCGAAATGGCGCAACATGAACGTTCCGGGCGAAGATCAGTATCGCACCAAAGGCGTAACTTACTGCCCGCACTGCGACGGCCCGCTGTTTAAGGGTAAGCGCGTGGCGGTGATTGGCGGCGGTAACTCTGGTGTTGAAGCAGCTATTGACCTCGCAGGCATTGTTGAACATGTGACGCTGCTGGAGTTTGCTCCTGAAATGAAGGCTGATCAGGTGCTGCAGAATAAGCTTCGCAGCCTGAAAAACGTCGACATCATTCTGAATGCGCAAACGACAGAAGTGAAAGGCGATGGCAGCAAAGTCACTGGTCTGGAGTATCGCGACCGCGTGAGTGGCGATGTTCACAGCGTGGAACTGGCAGGTATCTTTGTACAGATTGGTCTGTTGCCAAACACCAATTGGCTGGAAGGTGCCGTTGAACGTAATCGCATGGGTGAAATCATCATCGATGCCAAATGTGAAACCAGCGTGAAGGGCGTTTTCGCCGCCGGTGACTGCACCACCGTACCGTATAAGCAGATCATCATCGCGACCGGTGAAGGCGCGAAGGCCTCGTTGAGTTCGTTTGATTATCTGATTCGCACGACAGTAGCATAAAAAAAGTAAGACTCACCTGCAATGCCAAAACCGCCAGTCATCCGCTGGCGGTTTTTTATTTCCACGCTCTCATATTGTCAATTCTTGAAACAATTAACCGCATAAAACATTCACTTAATTAGTCTGATCATTAGTTTTATCAAAGAAAGATTAGACGTTTTCTTTATTATATTAACCTGCATTATGTTTTCATTTGTTGTATGAATAAATGGTTGGTTAATTCATGGGTGAAATATATGAAACCCTGACGATCTTTGAATCGACAGGGTTGTTGTTGCGTGATTTTTTTATTTCTCACGATAGTCACACGCTGAAAGCGGCTTATTCAGCTTTGGATACAAATGCCTCGACGCTAACAGAGCAGGAGTGGCTGGAAGCAGAGTACGACTTCAATGCGCTATTTGTCGGGCCACAAACGCTAAAGGCCGCGCCATTCGCTTCGGTTTATCTCGAAGAAGATGCCCTCGTAATGGGTAAATCAACGCTGAGCATGCGGGAATTTATGGCAAACATAGGTTTGTCTATAAGCCATGTAAATAACATTCCGGATGATCATATTTCCTGTGTATTGGAATTGGCGGTTTTATTATCGGCTAATGCCAGAACATCAGCAGAATACCAGGTCGCCCTTACTCGATATGTAATTGAGTATATAGCGATGTGGGTGCCCGAGTATATAGAAAAAATAAATATAAATGCACAGACCGCCACGCTGAAAACCGTCGCGGAAAGGTTGTCTTCTTGGCTTGATGAATTAAACACGAGAGTATCAATATGAGTAATGAACCGGGAATTCTGAACAGACGTTCATTTTTGAAAGGCTTAATTGCCCTTGGAACAGTGGCTGCCCTGCCAGGGGGATTGCTGACTTCACGCTGCGCATTGGCGCAACCGCCCATTCCGTTTAACCCCAAAACCTACAAAATTTCTCGCAACGCCTGTCCGCGTAACTGCTATGACACCTGTAGCCTGAAAACCTGGGTCAAGGATGACGTTATCACCTTTGTGGAAGGCGCGCCTGAGTCAACGTTTACGCACGGAACACCGTGTGTAAAAGGTCTGACTTATCCTCGCCGGGTATATAGCCCGGATCGCATTAAATATCCGATGATTCAGGATGTTCGTGGCAGCGGTAACTGGCGTCGTATCTCCTGGGACGAAGCAATGCAGCGCATTGCAACCAAGATGCTGGAGATCAAAAAGAAAGACGGCTCAATGCTTGGGCTGGCGCTGTCAAAATACTCAGGCAATCTTGGGGTGATGGGCTATGCCGTTGAAGGGATGATGTCTTCGCTGGGTTACACCACCCGTTTTGCCGGGACGCCTTGCTGGCCAGCGGGTATCGATGCCCAGAACTACGACATGGGCGACATGTGGTGTAACGACCCGGAAGATTTTGTTAAAGCAAAATACATCATCATCTGGGGCGCTAACCCGGCATGGTGCTCTATGCACACCATGAAGTACATCTATCAGGCGCGGGAGAAAGGCGCAAAAGTGGTCGTTATCGATCCGCTGTTAACGCAAACCGCCGCGAAAGCCGATCTCTATTTACGTGTTCGTCCAGGCTCTGATGGCGCCCTGGCGCTGGGCATGGCGCGCCACCTGGTGGATAAAGGTTTGGTGGATCAGAATTTCGTCACTCACTATTCCCACGGATACCCGGAATTCGAAGCGTATCTACGCAACAGTGTGACCGTAGAGTGGGCTGCTGAAATTTGCGGTCTGTCGGCGGATGTGATTCGCCAGTTGGCGGAAGAGTTTACGGCGGTTAATCCTGCCACCGTGTGGATTGGCTACGGCATGCAGCGCCATGTTAACGGCGGCGCTAACGTACGTGCGATCGATGCCTTTGTGGCGATGACCGGCAATATTGGTATTGAGGGCGGCGGCGCTCGCTACGGCCATCTGCAGACATGGGGCTATAACTACCACGGAATGATGCAAAAGCCTCCTGCAGGTTCTGTCGGTATGAAAGGCGCTGGTGGTCCGGTGGGCGAGTTTGTTAGCGATAGCGGTGAGAAGAGCGAATACTCCGATCGTGCACTGAACATCAACCAAACGGCGCAGGGGATCCTCGACGCCAGTGAACCGCCGGTACGTATGCTGTGGGTGGCCTCTAAAAACCCATTTGCTCAGGATTTCGACCGCAACAAGATGATCAAAGCGTTTGATAAACTGGAAATGGTGGTTTGTGTCGACCAGTTCTTCAACGAAACCGTCCAGCATGCGGATATCGTGCTGCCCGTCACAACAACTTTTGAGCAATGGGATGTCTCTTCGTCCTATTGGCACTATTGGTTATCCGTCAACGAACCGGCTATTAAACCGCTGTATGAGTGCAAGAGCGATCCTGAAATTGCGGCGTTGTTGTCCAAAACCATCAATAAACTGGAACCCGGTTCATGTACCTTCCCGCAGGAGTTTGATGCCAAACGTTGGTTGGATCAGGAATTCAATGAGGGAATGGGCAAACAGTTCGGCATAGCGGGCTGGAATGACCTGCTGGAAGGACCCCGCAAAGCAAAAATGGTCAGCAGTGCAGCCTGGTTCGATCGCAAATTCAAAACGCCGTCAGGCAAGTATGAGTTTAAATCAGAACGCTGCGCGGAAAACGGTCACACGGCTTTGCCTGAATATAAAGCGGGTGCGCAGGGGGCGCTGCCGTTCCACCTGTTTACACCTCACCTGCAGTATGGTCTGCACTCGCAGTTTGTCAATCTGGACTGGATGCAGGTTTTCTGGCCAGAACCCTTTGTCTATATCCACCCGCTTGCTGCGCAGAAAAAGGGCATCACAGAGGGCGCTCACGTCAAAGTTTTCAACGAGGCGGGTCATGTTGAGCTGCGCGCCAAAATCACCACCAACGTGCCGGAAGATTTTCTTGTGATGTACGAGTCCTGGTTCAATAAGCTTAGTTACAACGTACAGAATGTGGTTAAAGATACGCCAGCCGATATGGGGAAAATGGCGACAGGCGCACCTGGTGCGGCCATTCACAGTCAATTTGTAGATATTACTCTGTCAGGAAATGAAGGAGCAGCGGCATGAGACGCGCGTTTTTAGTTAATAGCGATAAGTGCATCGGCTGCCGTGGCTGTGCGATGGCGTGTAAAAGTTTTAACCAGCTGGAGCCAGAACGTTTCTGGCGCTATGTCTACCCGCTGGATAAAGAAATTTATCCGCATGAGGAGCGAGCGTTCTACTCGCTGGCCTGTAACCACTGCGAAAATCCGGCCTGCCTGGCAGCTTGTCCGGTAGAGGCGTACACCAAACGTGAGGATGGCGTTGTCGTGCATAACCCGGAACGTTGTATCGGATGCAAAAACTGTATCCGCAACTGTCCATACGGTGCGCCGCGCTTTAATGAAGAAACGAAAAAAGCGGAAAAATGCAGCATGTGCTACGAGCGTCTTGATGTTGGCATGCAGCCGGCGTGCGTGAATGCCTGTCCGGTAGGTGCGCTGACGCTTATTGACCTCGATGCCGATCCGATACCTGACAATGCGGTGCAGTATCCGCCGGGATTCCCGCGTATGCCGCAGCTTAATCCTGGCACGCGTTTTATCCTCGCGCGTCAACCGAAGCAACCGGAGGGCAAGTAATGGAAAAGTATGAACTTCCTCTGGTTATTTTTACCGTCTTGAGCCAGATGTCGGTCGGTATAACGCTCATTCTGACGCTGCGCGCGTTGCAAGGAAAACTGGAAAGCAAACGCCTGTACTGGTTGGTTAGCGGGCTGATTCTGGCGGCTGCTTCCGTGGCGGCGGTATTGCACCTTGCGCATCCGGATCGCGCTTACAACGCCCTGATCAACCTGCAGCACGCCTGGCTTAGCCGTGAAATTCTCGGCGCAACGTTATACGGCGCGGCGGTGGGCGTGACGTTTTTGGCAAAAGGGCATAAAGTGTCGGCGGTTCTGGCTTCTGTTCTCGGGATCGCACTGGTGGCGGTTCAGGGGATGACCTATGCCGCCCCGGCAATGGTGGCGATCGCCAACGGTCTGACAATGCTGCTGTTTTTCATTACGGTGTGGGTGATGGGCTGCGCGGCGATTCCGCTGCTTAACCTCGCGCCTGCCGTTGCCGCATTGCGCCAGGGAATTATCGTTTGTATGGCGGTTATGTTTACCGCGCCTGTTATCTGGCTAAGCGGCGGCACTATCATGCAGATGACGGCGCATGCCTGGCTGACGTCGCCGCTTTATCTCGCAAGCCTGGTGTGTCTGGCGGTGGCCTTTGCGCTCAGCCGCCAGGGCGAGCGTCGTGCAAAAGCGCTCTTTGTCCTGCTGTTTGTTGGCGTATTCCTGAGTCGTCTGACGTTCTTTGGCGATACGGTCAGCACTATCGTCAATATCGGTCATTTGTACTGATCGTGAGGTAATAAAAACCCCTGTCAGGCGTTAACCTGGCAGGGGTTTTCTTTAGTAACGGTGAGGCTGTTAACGCACGACCAGCACCGGCAGCGTCGCGTGGCGAACTACGCTGGAAGCATTTGAGCCGAGCAGATGGGTGCTGATTGATGGGTTACGCGATCCAATGACGACCACATCCGCATTCAACTCTTCACCCAACTCGTTGACCACGTCACGGACGCTGCCAAAGCGGACGTGTTGTTTAATACGGGAAGGATCGATGCTGAAGTGACCAACCATCGTTTGCAGACGGGTTTCCGCTTCGTGTTGCAGATGCTCTTCAAAACGACGGACATCGGCCGCAAAGCGGTGCAGGCTTAAGCTCGCTGAGCCTGGCAGCACATGCAGCAGATGGATAACCCCTTTATCCTGGGCCAGAAATTCTGCATGGCGAATAGCCTTGTCGCTCAGTTCCATTTCGAATACATCAACAGGCATTATGATTGTGTTGTACATAAACATTCTCCTTGTCATTACATGAACACATAACAGCATAGTATTAAAAATGATTCTGTCAGTCACGACACAGATTTATGTTTTGCGAACAGGAAAGAAAGCGAGGAGCAGGGAAATCTAACCGGAAAGAGGATGCGGATGCATCCCCTGTAAGATAAAGCGCGTGGCTTTGATAAGACAGAGTTAGCGCAGGTAGTCGCCTGCAGCTTCAGGCTGGTACTCAAGCTCGATGACTTCGAGGTGCGTTGAGGTCCCGCCAGGCAGTTCCCAGTGAATAGTGTCGCCAACGCGCAGGCCCAGAAGTGCAGCGCCGACAGGTGCCATTACCGAAAGCTGTGTGCTGCTGTCAGTCATATTGGCCGGATACACCAGGGTACGCACACGGACTTCGCCATCACTCAGATTGCGGAATTTCACGCGGCTGTTCATGGTTACGACATCGTGCGGCATGGTTTCTGGAGAACACATTTGGGCACGATCCAGCTCGGCGTTCAGGGCGTCGGCAATCGGTAAACCAGCAAACGCAGGTTGCTCCAACAGGCGGTCAATGCGTTCCGCATCGAGGTCGTTAATGATGATAGTTGGTCTGGACATTTATTACTCCATGTCGTCGAAACTGCGGGTGCGCAGGTAAATAATCCCAAAAGAAAACCCTCACCGTCAGGCGGCAAGGGTTTAGCTTTTATGATGATACTGAGACTTACCCCATGTTTGAAGTGATTTAGTTCACATTCAGGTAAATCATCAATTTTGTCGCGTATGGTGTGATTTTAGCCGAAAAACGTGATCGTTCTCCAATTTGCATTATGCTTTTTAAGCGCTCGCTACGGGCGCGTCAAACAACTCAGTGTTCCGCGACAGGAGATCTCATGAGCGAGTACGACAAACTTACCTTGAAAGACGGCAGCTATTTGCATTTTAAAGACTGGGGAAGTGGACAGCCTATCGTCTTCAGCCATGGTTGGCCGTTGACGGCAGATGCGTTTGAAGATCAGATGCTGTTCCTCGGGTCGAAAGGATTTCGTGTAATCGCCCATGACAGGCGCGGCCATGGGCGTTCGGCTCAACCCTGGGATGGCCACAATATGGATCAGTATGCTGACGATCTGGCTGAACTGACCGCGCATCTCAATCTTAAAGATGCTGTTCATGTCGGACACTCTACCGGCGGTGGGGAAGTGGCGCGCTACATAGGTCGCCATGGAACGCAGCGGGTGGCAAAAGCGGTGTTAATCGGCGCGGTGACGCCCATTATGATCAAGACCGACTTTAATCCAAATGGCGTGCCGAAAGAGGTGTTTGATGGCATCCGTGAAGGGGTGATAAACGATCGCGCTGCCTTTTTCTATGAACTGACCGCAGCATTCTATGGCTACAACCGCCCGGGTGCGAACGAGTCAAAAGCCGTTCGCGAAAGCTTTGTTGAACAGGGCTTACAAGGTTCCATCAAAGCGTTGTACGACTGTATTCACGCGTTTTCAGAAACCGACCTGCGTGAGGACCTCAAAAAAATGACCATTCCGACGCTGGTTATCCACGGTGATGACGATCAGATTGTCCCGTTTGAAACCTGCGGAAAGGTCGCGGCGGAAATACTGCCGGACTCGCAGCTGAAGGTGTATGTCGGCGGCTCGCATGGTATTTGCACCACCCATAAACAACAGATCAACGGCGATCTGCTCAACTTTATTCAATCGTAATCTTTTGAGAACGTATAACGCTGATCCGCCCGATGGGGGTCAGCGTTATGCCCGGTCGCGAGTTTCAGTATCCCACTTTATCGATAATAAACTGTTTACCGCAGTTACCCGGATGCGGCTGCGGTAAGAATGACTGTGGGGATAACGTCTGGTTGATGGTGTCTGCCTTCAGGGACAACTGGATCTCGGTGAGATACGCCGGATTGCCGTGGCAGCTTAGCTTCACGGCTTTGATGCTCTCTTGGCCCCAGCTTTTGGCGATGGCGGCGTCAAATGCGCTACGGCTGACGGTTTTGCCGTAGTTTTCCGCCAGGAATTTGCCCGCGTCACTGTTCTTAACCTCGTTATTCAGCCGTACCATCGTGCCGAAATACTCGTCGGGATCAAAGCCGAAACAGGCGCCATGTTTGGCATACTCGTAACGTTCCAGACAAGTTCTCCCGCCTGCGCCGGGCATTACGGCGCTGAGTTTTGCCGCGCTTTCCAGCGACAGCCCGGTTTCGGGGGCCGCGCATTTACGGCTGGCGCGCGCTTCAGGCAGGTTGGGAATAGGGCGAGTCGCGCAGCCAAAGCGCATCCAGCGGCGGTTGTCTACTCCACGGGCGGCGATGGATTTTGGCAGGCTGGGCCATAAACCGTGAACGGTCAGGAAATCTGCTTTGTTCGCGCTCTCTTTTTGCAGACGACATTCGTCAGGCTCCTGACGATTACGCTCGTGTTGACTCTGACAAAATCCGGTTTGCCAGGAGAGGGCCAGCACGTAGCTGTCAAAATCAGCGTACTGTTTTGCCAGAAGTTCATCGGCCTGAGCCGCAGAAACGGGCAGCAGGAGTGCTGCCAGCAACGAAGAATAACGCCATGTTGATGTCATGATGATTTCGGATACTTATATAAATTCTGAATATCATCTATTTAATCATAAAAAATGCCAGTCAGGTTTAGCTGACTGGCATCATTTTCATCAGGCGTGAACCAGGATGATTAGCTCCACATTGCCAGAATCGGCCAGCCGACCAGCAGAAGCATAGAGATGTAGATAACGCCGAAGATAGCACCCAGACGCCAGTAGTCTTTGGACTTCACATAACCACAGCCGTAGATGATAACGCCAGGGCCCGTTGCATACGGAGTCAGACAGCCCATGATACCGATAGACAGTACCAGCAGGATACACAGGTGTTCCATTGGAACGCCCGGGATGCCTTTACCGACGGCCAGAATAACCGGCAGCATGGTGGCAGTGTGTGCGGAAAGGCTGGCAAACAGGTAGTGAGCAAAATAGAACACCAGCACCAGAACGATCACGGTCGCGTTAGGCGAGAAGCCTTCCAGGTGCGTGCTCATGGTGTTGGCGAACCAGTCGATGAAGCCTGAACGGGTTAAACCATTCGCCATAACGACCAGCGTGGCGAGGTTGACCAGGGTGTTCCATGCGCTGTTATAGCGGGTAATGTCTTTCCACGGTACCACGTGCAGCGCCAGCATCAGGGAAACGGCGAGCAGGCCTACTGCGGTTGCATCAATCAGTTTACCGCCGAAGACCCACAGACCCAGGCTGAGCAGAACCAGACCGATCAGGGTCAGCTCTTTGCGCGTCAGTTTACCCATGGTTTTCAGTTCATCACCGGCCCATGCGGCAACTTCAGCACTGTGAGTGACTTCTGGCTTGTACAGAACATAGGACAGCCACGGAGCAACGATCAGCAAAATAATACCCACCGGCAGGAAGCTGAGGAACCATTGCAGCCAGCTGATTTGAATACCGGCAATTTTGTTGACGAATTCCAGACCCAGCACGTTAGGCGCAGCGCCGGTAACGAACATAGAGGAGCTCAGGCTGGTACTGATGACCATCATCCACATCAAATATCCACCGATACGGCGCGCGGAAGGATCGTTCGGGAATGACTTAAACAGCGGCGGCAGGTTTTTAATTACAGGGAAAACGGTGCCACCGGTACGCGCGGTGTTGGACGGTGTAAACGGCGCCAGCAGAATGTCGATGATAACAATCGCATAGCCCAGCGTCAGGGTACGTTTACCCATGAATTTCACCAGGAACAGTGCGATACGACGACCCAGACCGGTGACTTCATAACCCAGTGCGAAGATAAACGCACCGAACACCAACCACACGGTGGTGCTGGAGAAGCCTGCCAGACCCCATTTCAGCGCTTGCTTACCCGCTTTAAACGCCGGGTCGGCCAGTTCGGAAGCATCAAACAGCAGATAGTTGCTGCCGATAACGCAGATCGTGACGGCGATAAAGCTGATCGCTGTTGCCGGAATTGGCTCAAGGATCATACCGACGATCATCGCTACAAATACAGCAAAGTAGTGCCAGGCCTGTGGGGGCATTCCATCGGGTACAGGGATAAGAAACATGACGCCCATTACAACCAGCGGGGCCAATAACTTCCATATTTTATCTTTTGCTAAAGACATGTGTGTGATTCTCCGGAAAGGATCTTTAATTGTGATAATGATGAACTTGTGAAATCTGAGCTAAGAACCAGGTGACGATCAGCAGATCGGCGCAGCCTCCAGGACTGAGGTTGCGTTCAATGCACTGTTGGTCGAACTGGCGCAGGTATTCGAGATCGGCAGGGGTGCGAACTCCCCCTTGCTGCAACAGGGAGGTGGCCTGCTGCTGTAGCCAACGCAGACCTTCTGCGCCGCCACGTGAAGCCACGTTGGTGTCGCCGTTGATAGACATCAGCAGCAATAATGTGTCGAGTAACGCCAGTTCAGGGTCGCGGCCCTGAGTCAGCAGTGCGCGGTAGTGCGGCAGGGCATGCTGGATGACTAGCGGGTACCCCGCTTCGGCTTCGCCCCGTGCGCCGGTTAATCCCAATTGCTGATAAAGACGTTGGCCAGCCGTGAGTTGTTGATTGTTCTGGCGCAGTTCGCGCTCGGTCAGGCCACGGCAAAATGTTGCTGCCGTAGAGCAAATGGTTTCAGCGGTGACAGTCAGTTGGAGCTGGTGTAGGCGGCCAATGGCGGCGCACAGCAGCCCCAGTGAAAAGATGCTCCCTTTATGGGTGTTTACCCCGGCGGTGGCGCGAAACATATCGGCTTCGCAGGCCATGCCCAGCGGACGCAGTCCTTTCAGCACATCTTCAGGTGACAGCTGCGCGCTAAACGCCCCATATTCAATAAAACGTGGCAGCCACGCCTGAATCGCTTCAGCGCTGCGATGAAAATCTTCCAGCGCCATATCTTTATGCGCGCCGTTGTTAATACGATCCACCAGACCGGGTTTGGGCGACAGGTTGACTTCAGTCAACATAGCCCGCCACGCAAGCGTTGCGTAAGCATCAGGCAGATCCAGAGGAAGGACTGCGTTATTGGTTGATGTTGCGGGAATCGGCATCATGCAGCAGTGCCTCCATCTGAGAAAGTAAGTCGGAAAGCGCGTGGGTTTTACCCCGAGCACAGTCGGCAGCACTTTGCTCGCACAACAGACAGCGGCGGGCAGGGAGTGCGAAATGACGCCGGGACAGAATTTCCCCCACAGGGGTCAGGACATCGATGTCCCATAACCGTCCCAGCGGGTGTGAATGCTCAAGTTCAATCGTGGCGAGCTTGAGGTCGTGGGCCGGAGCCTCAACAGACAAAAGACCTTCCGGACCGCTGGCAGAAACCAGCGCCGTTTGCTCCCTGACAATCCAGGCGGATTTTTCCGCCAGCGCGAGCAGGGCGGTGACGCCGTGATTAAAGATGCGACGAGTTAATTCGCTGTCTTTAATCGGACCCGGTGCGACCACGGTAAACGAGACCAGCGCCGCGTGGTGGCGGGTCAGCCAGGCATGTTGCCTTGCTTGCCTCTCATCACGGCTGGCGAGCAGCTCGGGAATAGAAACCGCGTGTTGGGTGGCGTGTTCAGGGAGCAGGTGCATGGCTTATTCCTTCACCTGATGCACAACGTCAATCACCGAGCCATCGCGGTAACGCACAACGGCAATCACGCGGTCGGTAAAGTCGATAGCGCGTGGCTGACCGGTGAGCTGCTGTGCGCGTTCGCGCAGCCATTCAATGGACACCACTTTCATACCGGCTTCTTTCAGACGTTCTGCCAGTTCTGGACGCGCAGGGTTAACGGCGATACCGTGGTCAGTGACCAGAATGTCAACACTGGAGCCTGGCGTTACGCAGGTCAGCACGTTATCAACCAGCGTCGGGATGCGCCCACGAACCAGCGGAGCGACGATGATGGAAAGCGCAGCCGCAACCGCGGTATCGCAGTGACCACCGGATGCGCCGCGCAGTACGCCGTCAGAACCGGTCAGTACGTTCACGTTGAAGCTGGTATCAACTTCCAGCGCGCTCAGCACCACGACGTCCAGACGATCGACAGATGCGCCTTTCGAGCCCCAGTTGGCATACTGGTTAGCGCTGATCTCAATGTGGTTTGGGTTGCGGGCCAGAGACTCCGCCGCGTTACGGTCAAAGCTCTGTACGTCCAGCAGTTTGCGGATCAGGCCTTTTTCGTGCAGATCAACGATGGTCGCGGTGATGCCGCCCAGCGCAAAGTCAGCGCGGATATCGCGGCTGCGCATTTTGTCTTCCAGGAAACGTGTAACGGCCAGAGAAGCGCCGCCGGTTCCTGTCTGCAGTGAAAAGCCTTCATTGAAGTAACCGGAGTTAGCAATGACGTCTGCCGCACTTCGGGCGATTAACAGTTCACGCGGGTTGGTGGTCATGCGGGTCGCATCGGCACCGATTTTGTCCGCATCGCCGACCTGGTCGATCTGCACGATCAGATCCACCTGATCTTGTGTAATGCTGGCCGGGTTATGCGGATAGGTCAGCAGCTGTTCAGTCAGCAGGACAACCTGTTTCGCGTTTTCGGCATCGACGCGGGCATAGCCCAGTGAGCCGCAGCACGCTTTACCGGTATAACCGTTGGCGTTGCCAAACGGGTCGCAGGACGGTACGCCGAGGAACGCCACATCAATGCTGAGTTCGCCGCTTTGTACCAGGTGTACACGGCCGCCGTGGGAGTGAATCTGTACCGGCTCGGCCAGCAGGCCACGTGAGATCTCTTCCGCCAGCGGACCACGCAGGCCGGAGGTATAAATACGGCTAACCACGCCCTGGCGGATGTGCTCAACCAGCGGAGCATGGCAGTCGCTCAGGGAGCTGGAGGCCAGCGTCAGATTTTTAAAGCCCATACTGGCGATGGCGTCCATCACCAGGTTAATCGTCAGATCGCCGCCGCGGAAAGCGTGGTGAAAAGAGATGGTCATGCCGTCCTGTAAACCGGAACGGCGAATGGCGTCTTCCAGGTTAGCGCACAGCTTTTTGTCGCGCGGTTTTTGCGCCTGCAGTTCTACTTTTGCGGTGCTCTGATAAGCGGAAAGCTCACTTTCTGCATGACGGCTCCAGGTCGCCACGCGATCCTGGCGTTGAGACTGTTCGATTTTCTGCGTCATTTTTTTGCCTTATTCTTCGCGAATGCCGGAAAGTTCTGCACGGGAGATAACCAGAAGGGCGCGCTCGATAACCGGGCTGTCGACCATTTTGCCGTTCAGGGAAACTACGCCACGGCCTTCGCGAGCGGCGGCTTCAGCGGCTTCTACCACCAGGCGCGCGTGAGCCAGCTCTTTACGCGTCGGGGCGTACAGGTTGTGCAGGAGTTCGATCTGGCGCGGGTTGATGAGCGACTTGCCGTCAAAACCCAACTGCTTGATGTGTGAGGCTTCGTGCAGGAAACCTGCTTCGTTGTTGGCATCGGAATACACGGTGTCGAACGCCTGAATGCCGGCAGAGCGTGCCGCCTGCAAAATAGAGCAGCGGGCAAACAGCAGTTCAGTCCCTTCCGGGGAGCGTTCAGTGCGCAAGTTACGCACATAATCTTCCGCGCCCAGGGCAATACCGATCAGGCGCTCGGAAGCGTGGGCAATTTCTACCGCACGGGTAATGCCTAACGGCGATTCAATAGCGGCTAACAGACCAGTGCTGCCGAGTTCACGGCCACAGGCTTTCTCGATACGCAGGATTTCGCTTTCGATGTCGATAACATCCTGCGCGGTATCGGTCTTCGGTAAACGCACGATGTCTGCGCCGCCACGTACCACGGCTTCGAGATCGTTAATGCCCCATTCGGAGTCGAGGGCGTTTACGCGCACGATAGTTTCAACGTCGTGATACAGCGGATGCTGCAGCGCGTGGTACACCATACGACGAGCAGTATCTTTCTCGCGCAACGCGACGGAGTCTTCGAGGTCGAACATCAGCGCATCTGCCGGGTAGATGAACGAGTTGCTGACCATGGCGGCATTGGCACCCGGTACGAACAGCATGCTGCGGCGGGTACGGGTTTTACGTTGCTGCAAAGATTCGCTAATCACTGGCAATCCTCCCATGGCAGTGCCGGAATACCGCCAGCGCGGGCCAGTAGTGCTTCCAGTCGCGCACGTAAAATGCAGTCCAGTGCGCCTTTATCATCAACATTTAATTGCACGCCGCGTACGTTGTAGCGGGACAGAACGTCCAGGATGGTGGCCCGAATGGCATCACCGAACTGCTTTTCGACGCTACTGTTAACCTGCAGGTCAATATCCTGCGAATCGAGCGGGGCGATGCGAATCATCACATCACCGGACTCGAGTGTGCCTGCGACGGCTGCCTGGTTTATTTTCATTTTTCACCTGTTGCTAATGCGGGGGTATTTTGGCGGACTGCCGCACCCGATGAGGCTCGCTCAACCATGCTTTGCAGATAATGCAGCGTGGCGTCAGGGACCAGGGATGCGATAGCCGTGAGATCTTTTTTAACCAGCAGCTTGCGCACCCAGGAGGCGGAAATCGGCATCTCCTGGAAGCACAGCCGCTCAATTTCCACCAGTTCAATCGGTGGGGCGGGAAGCGTTGGGGTCTCCAGCCAGTAGCGCATATCATTGTTGTACTGGGAGGTGACGGTGCAATACGGCTCCGTACCGACGAAGCGGTGCGTAACGCCGAGAGCCGGGGCCAGATACTGACGGAAGATTTTCAGGTCTATTTCGGTGTAGCAGTGGTTAATAACGCTCTGCTCTTTGATGAAGTAGCACGGGAACGTGGCGCGGGAAATGATGTATTCCGAACCGCGATGTACGGTTAAACGTGGAATGTCTTTGGTCCCTTTAAGCACCAGATCCAGTCGGTCTTCATACGGAAAACGCGAGGTATCTTCTTTCACCAAAAACAGATGCAGCCAGTCGCATTGCGCGGCCGCCTGTTGGATCAGAAAACGGTGTCCGTTGGTGAAGGGGTTGGCGTTCATGACGATACAACCAATTTTTTTCCCTTCACGACGCTGTTTCGCCAGTGATTCTGCATAGCGTTTCAGACGTGTGGTGCTGTTTTCCATGAGCACCATAATGCCGGGGACGCTGGTCAGAGTAGAAAAACCACACTGCTTAAACAGCGACTCGTACTCGGTTTTTGTATAGATGAAGAGGTGCGTACAGTGGCGCTCATAGGCGAGGTTGATTAACTCGGTCGCCAGCGTCAGCGCTAAGCCTTCACCCCTTACGGATTCGCAGATGGCGACGCATTTTATGATATTGCCGGCAATGCCGCCGCAGGCGATCAGGCGGTCATCACGGGTAACGGTGATAAATACTTCGACGGTGGTATCAACGCTCAAATCATTCTCTTTCAGAAATTGCGCGATAGCCGCCATCTTTTTATTTTCTGAGCGTTTAACTTGCGTGAATATATTATTACCGAACATAGTAAATAGAGCCCCGATGCTATATTTGTTACTGGGTTTCTGTTTTTGTTGCCCTGTTTAGCAACCTGATAACGTTTTGTTTGCAATTGAAGGGGGTGTTTTTTTATTACGACGTATTTCTTTTTTCCCCTGCTGCATACATCGTAAGGAGTATTTTGGAGGTAATTTTTGATTTATTTCACAATAAGTTAGAAGGTTTTAATGTGTTTTATGGTTTTAAGTTTTTTAATTAATTTAACTCCGAAATAGCGTGTGGTTTTAATTTGTTTAATTGATTTAAGGTGGGGAATCTGCAACGATCCTGTTTTATACCGTGACTTGTAAATAAAACATTTTCATTACAACTACAATAAAAAATAAGTTTCGGATAACGTCGCTGAGGAAGAAATATGGCAAAGCAGAAAAATAAAACACGGTTTCCTTTTTTTCGCAGTCTGGCGTTTCCACTGCGTATCTTTCTGCTTATTTTGGTCGTTTCTGTTTTTATTATCGCCGCGTTAGCACAATACTTCACCGCCAGCTTTGAAGATTATCTGGCAACGCATGTCCGCGATATGGCGATGAATCAGGCCAAAATCATCGCCTCTAACGACAGTATCATCACGGCGGTGAAGCATCGTGATTACAAGCGTCTGGCGACCATTGCCGATAAACTGCAGAGCGGGACAGACTTCGACTATGTGGTTATCGGAGATACCCACTCTATCCGTCTTTATCATCCGAATCCGGAAAAAATTGGCTACCCGATGCAGTTCACGAAACCCGGCGCGCTGGAAAAAGGGGAGAGTTACTTTATTACCGGCAAAGGGTCAATCGGGATGGCGATGCGTGCCAAAACGCCCATCTTTGATGACGATGGCAAAATCATTGGCGTGGTCTCAATTGGCTATCTGATCAGTAAAATTGATAGCTGGCGCTCTGACTTCTTACTCCCAATGGCAGGCGTGTTTATCCTGCTGTTGCTGGTACTTATGCTGCTCTCCTGGTTTTTTGCCGCCCATATTCGACGGCAGATGCTGGGGATGGAGCCCAAGCAAATCGCGCGGGTGGTGCGTCAGCAGGAAGCGCTATTTAGCTCGGTGTATGAAGGATTGATCGCCGTGGATCCTGATGGGTATATCACCGCCATAAACCGCAGCGCGAGGAAAATGCTGGGGCTGTCTTCGCCTGGGCGAAAGTGGCTGGGAAAACCGGTGAGTGAGGTGGTTCAGCCGGCTGACTTTTTCATCCAGCAGATTGCGGAACAACGACAGGACGCGATGGTGAACTTTAATGGCCTGAGCGTTATCGCTAACCGTGAGGCGATTCGCTCCGGCGATGAACTGCTTGGGGCAATCATCAGTTTTCGTAGTAAAGATGAAATTGCTACCCTTAATGCGCAATTAACGCAGATCAAACAGTATGTAGAGAGCCTGAGGACGCTGCGTCATGAGCACCTGAACTGGATGTCGACCATTAACGGCCTGCTGCAAATGAAAGAATATGATCGGGTACTGGCAATGGTGCAGGGGGAGTCACAGGCACAGCAGCAACTGATTGACAGCCTGCGCGGCGCGTTTGCCGATCGTCAGGTAGCCGGTCTGTTATTTGGCAAGGTGCAGCGCGCGCGGGAGTTGGGCCTTACCATGACCATCGTTCCAGGCAGCCAACTGCATCAACTTCCCGAGGGGCTGGACAGCACAGAGTTTGCAGCAATTGTTGGCAATCTGCTTGATAATGCATTTGAAGCGAGCTTGCGCACCCAGCAAGGCAACAAGGTCGTCGAGCTCTATTTAAGCGATGAAGGAGATGACGTGATCATCGAAGTTGCCGATCAGGGATGCGGTGTACCGGAAGCATTGCGTGAAAAAATATTTGAGCAGGGTGTGAGCACCCGTACCGATGAACCCGGTGAACATGGCATCGGTTTGTATCTGATTGCAAGTTATGTGAGGCGCTGTAACGGGGTGATTACGCTCGAAGATAACTCCCCTTGCGGCACCTTATTTTCTTTATTTCTTCCGAAAGTGAAAAAAAATAATGACGGAACCATTAACGCTGTTGATCGTTGAGGATGAAACGCTACTGGCGGAAATGCATGCTGAATATATCCGCCATATACCGGGCTTTAGCCAGATATGGCTGGCGGGTAATCTTGCGCAGGCGAGGATGATGATTGAGCGTTTTAAGCCCGGTCTGATACTGCTCGACAACTACTTGCCGGACGGCAAGGGAATTACGTTGTTGCATGAGCTAACCCAGGCGCGATATCCGGGTGGCGTGGTGTTTACCACGGCGGCCAGCGACATGGAAACGGTCTCCGAGGCCGTGCGCAGCGGCGCGTTTGATTATCTGGTCAAACCTATCGCTTACGAGCGGTTGGGGCAGACGCTTACGCGGTATCAACAGCGCAGACGCATGCTGGCAGGCAATGACAGCGCCAGTCAAAAGCAGATTGATGAAATGTTCAATGCCTACGCGCGCGGCGAGCCGAAGGGCGATTTGCCGACCGGGATTGACGCCTTAACGCTGAATGCGGTATTGAAATTATTTGCCGATCCGACGGTACATCATACTGCGGAAACGATCGCCCAGGCGCTTACTATCAGCCGTACCACCTCCAGACGCTATCTGGAGTATTGTGCCAGCCGCCATTTGATTATTGCGGAGATTATTCACGGGAAGGTAGGCAGGCCGCAGCGTATTTATCACGGCGGCTAAATGCTGATTTCTGACGTAGGCCGGATAAGATGCTTTAGCATCGCCATCCGGCAACGGGTTGAAATGCCGGATGCGGCGTAAACGCCTTATCCGGCCTACATTTAACTGAGTGTCAGCCGCCAACGACGGACGAAGAAGAGCCAGGTACCATCACTTCAGTGGCGATAATCACCACCAGCAGTCCAACCAGGACCGGAACCGAGGTACGTTTCACCACTTCGAACGGAGAAATCTTTGCCATCCCTGCGACAGCCACAACCACGCCGGAGACCGGGGAAATTGTGCGCCCAAGGTTTGATGCCTGCAGCATCGGGATAACAAGATAAGCCGGGTTAATGCCGGAAGAATGTGCCAGCTTAGGGATCATCTCAACGAAGGCATAGAACGGGGCGTTACCGGAGCCTGTAGTCATTGCTGCCAGCATCGTCAGGATCACCAGCACCATCATCAGAATAATGCTTGCTGAGCCAAACGAGGTAGCGATAGAGATCAGACTCTGGATAAAGCCGATTGTGCTCAGACCCTGGGCAAAAACCCCCGCCGCGACTAACAGCATTACCACGTTAGCAAAGGCATCCGCCATGCCACGGTAGGCGACTTCCAGGCCAGAGAAAACCTTCTGGGTGTTGAATCCGCGAACGAACTCCAGGACCGCAGCGATGAGCATGCACAGCACCAGAATTGTAATAATATGCAGCTGTGGACCCCATTTACCATCGAAAATCAGGACGCCAACGATCGGGGTAAACGGCAGGATTGCGTAAAACGAAGGGGCGGTAGTGGTGATTTCAGCCACATCTAACATTTCATGAGAAATGTTCTCTTTTTTATCCAGATAACGCTGCCAGAAAAAGTGGGCAATCGCCATAGCAATGATGGCGGCAATGGAAATGGGCAGCGTGGTTTTAAACGCGAAATCGATCAGCGGCATTTCCGCGGCTTTGGCAGCCAGCACCACATCACCGGATGTAGGAGAAAGGATGATTGCAGCGGGGGAGGCACAAATGGCCGCTGCGGCGCCACGGCTGATCCCAACGTTAACCATCACCGGGAACAATGTTGCCATCAGCAATACGCCCAGACCGGTTGCTGAAGAAACCGCCAGGGACATCAGGCAGGCGACAAAATAGGCGGCAATCATCAACAGATAAGGTGAGTTGATATATTGCAGCGGTTTGGAGGCCAGCTTAACTACCATATCGTTCGCGCCAATATGGGTCATATAGGCGGCAAAACCACACAGCATCATAATCATCATGCCGAGATCGCCACCGCGGCTCATCAGCAAAATTTTAATATATTCAACAATGTCTGTTGCCGTATAGCCCGTCGTTGCTGCGCTGGAAGGCAGAACTTTATGACCCATCAGCGCACTGATAATCAGTAAAACCAGACCGCCAACAAACAGTACGCCTGTCGCGGAATAACCTTTAATGATGTAGCGCGCTACACCCACAATAACCACAACTCCAATAAGGAGTTCAATAAATGTCAACATTGTTTCCCCTGTCGCATTGCTGCCCAGAAAGTAAAAAAACTAAAAAAAGTAAAAAGTGGTGACAGAATGTGCCTAATAAACAGATAACTCTTGCTGATTGAAATCAATAAAAATACGGATTCAAGCGATGGCTAAGCCATTTTTTCAGCATCGTGGTTAAAAAAGAATCTCACAATAAAAAACTGTGAAGCGCGGCGTTGGTGTGTCTGTTTTGTGGTAATATTGATAATTAATTGTTATTTTGTTGTTGTCTTATTTGACGTTTTCTGGAGGGAAGAGCTATTTATTGGCAATAAAGAGAAAATTGTTCCTATGAAATGACTCAATAAATAAAGGGATAATTATCTTAAAATTTATAAGCTGAGGAATATTCTGATTTTTTATCTGCGTTTTTTTGTTAAGCTAACATTAAGGTTGGGTTTGCTATAATTAATAATAAATCCCAGGATGGTAATTAAGTTGTGATTGTCGCTAAACGATATTTTCTCATTTTTTCATTTCTTTTTATTCAGTTAGCTTTCATTCCCCAGGGTGCTGCTGAAGACAAAGGCTGGTTCGCTACTTTTAAAGATAATGTTAGTGAGACCTGGCAGCAGCCGGAACATTATGATCTGTATGTACCTGCTATTACGTGGCATGCACGTTTTGCCTACGATAAAGACAAAACGGATCGCTACAATGAACGCCCATGGGGGGCTGGATTTGGCCAATCCCGTTGGGATGATAAAGGTAACTGGCACGGGCTCTATATAATGGCCTTTAAGGATTCCTACAATAAATGGGAACCGATCGGCGGCTATGGCTGGGAAAAAACCTGGCGGCCGCTGGCCGATGAAAACTTCCATACAGGTCTCGGTTTTACCGCCGGTTTTACCGCGCGTGATAACTGGAACTACATTCCTGTACCCGTGCTGTTACCGCTGGCATCAATTGGCTATGGTCCGGCAACGTTTCAGATGACCTACATTCCAGGAACGTATAACAACGGCAACGTCTACTTTGCCTGGATGCGTTTCCAGTTTTGATAGACTACCTGTATTGTCAGGTGGTTTATTAAAAATGCTTTTAAAAACATATTGTTACGAAGTTTAACTGAAAAATAACGCGACATTTATCACTTTTTGATAAAGTTCGACTGGACAAAGTGCACCACAATTGTTGTACTGATACCCGACACAGCATTTGTGTCTATTTTTCATGTAAAGGTAATTTTGATGTCTAAGATTAAAGGTAACGTTAAGTGGTTTAATGAGTCCAAAGGATTCGGTTTCATTACTCCGGAAGATGGCAGCAAAGACGTGTTCGTACACTTCTCTGCAATCCAGACCAATGGTTTTAAAACTCTGGCTGAAGGTCAGCGTGTAGAGTTCGAAATCACTAACGGTGCCAAAGGCCCTTCTGCTGCAAACGTAATCGCTCTGTAAGCATACGACAGCAAGCATTCAAAACCCGCTTAATTGCGGGTTTTTTTCGCTCTAATGTGCGGGCGAGGCAGAAACCAGCCAGAATGCGAGGGCGGTCATCGCGAATGACCCCAATAGATTCACCAGCACATTCACCATAGCCCAACCAAAGCGTCCTTCCTGTAGCAAAAACACCACTTCTGCAGAGAAAGTGGAAAATGTTGTTAGTCCCCCGCAAAAGCCAGTGGTAATCAGTACCTTCCACATTGGGTCAATGTTTGTCATGCGATTAAACCATGCCAGGCCCATACCAATGATAAATGCCCCAATTAAGTTTGCAGCCAGCGTACCGAATGGAATGGCCTGATGCAGCGGGTTAAACCGCATGCTCAGCATCCATCTTGCTACGCTACCTGTACCACCACCAATAAAAACCGCTAAAAGGAGTTGTAACACTGCGTAATCCTGCTATTTGATTGTATAGAGAGTGAGTGTAACGCTGAATAATCGTTGTTGGCGAGCTTAACAAAGTTTTCTGGAGGGAATATGTTCGTTGCTGCAGGGCAATTTGCCGTGGGTCCTTCATGGGAGAAAAATGCAGAAACCTGTGCCTTACTGATGTCTCAGGCAGCAGGCGAGGGAGCATCGCTACTGGTATTACCGGAGGCATTGCTGGCGCGTGACGATTTTGACCCTGACATGTCAGTGAAATCAGCCCAACTGTTAGAAGGTGGGTTTCTGACGCGTTTGTTGCGAGAAAGTGCGCAAAATGAGATGACAACAATCCTGACCATTCATGTTCCCTCTGTGCCTGGTCGTGCCTATAACATGCTGGTGGCATTACGGGCAGGGCAGGTTGTGGCCCATTACGCGAAATTACATCTCTATGACGCCTTTTCCATTCAAGAATCACGTAATGTGGATGCAGGGGACGCCATCGCGCCGCTGCTGGACGTAGACGGATTAAAAGTAGGGCTAATGACCTGCTATGACCTGCGCTTCCCCGAGCTGGCGCTGGCGCACGCACTGCAGGGGGCTGAAATCCTCGTTTTACCCGCGGCCTGGGTGCGGGGATCGTTAAAAGAGCATCACTGGGCTACACTTTTGGCAGCAAGAGCGCTGGATGCCACGTGTTATCTGGTGGCAGCTGGAGAGTGCGGTAACAAGAATATTGGCCAAAGTCGGGTTATCGATCCTTTAGGCGTGACCATTGCAGCAGCGGCAGAAACGCCCGCGCTAATCATAGCCGAGGTTTCCGGCGAGCGGGTGAGGCAGGTCAGGGCGCAACTTCCGGTGTTAAGTAACCGACGCTTTGCGCCACCGCAATTATTATGACGTTTTTTTAAACAAGGCTTGATTCACCTTGTTACAGATTGCTATTGTGTGCGCGCGTCGAAAGGCCGTTAATATTCTCAGGTTAATATGGCGCTTTATGCAGCCTGGTTTAAGTCAAGAAGGTATCTATGGGTGAGATTAGTATTACCAAACTGCTGGTGGTTGCCGCACTGGTTGTTCTGCTGTTTGGTACCAAGAAGTTACGTACACTGGGTGGAGACCTGGGAACGGCAATCAAGGGCTTCAAGAAAGCGATGAACGACGATAATACCGATGCCAGGAAAGAGGCTGATGGTAGCGTTCAGGCTGAGAAGCTTTCTCATAAAGAGTAATGTCAGGAGCATGATGCTCATACTGCAAACTCTGAATGAAAAAAAACCGGCGATTTGCCGGTTTTTTTATTGCTGATATGTAAGTGATTATTACACGATTACTTCACTTCCAGCCCTTTGGCCTGCATGTCAGCATGGTATGAAGAGCGAACGAATGGACCACACGCAGCATGGGTAAAGCCCATAGCCATAGCTTCTGCTTTCATCTCATCGAACTCATCCGGGCTTACATAGCGTTGCACCGGCAGGTGATGGCGGCTTGGTTGTAAATACTGCCCCAGCGTCAGCATAGTCACGCCATGGCTGCGCAGGTCGCGCATGACCTCAATGATTTCAGCATTGGTTTCGCCCAGACCCACCATCAGACCCGACTTGGTCGGAATCTCCGGGTGTGCTTCCTTGAAACGTTCCAGAAGCTTCAGCGACCAGTTATAGTCAGCCCCAGGGCGTACATTGCGATAAATACGCGGTACGTTTTCGAGGTTGTGGTTAAACACGTCCGGCGGTGTGGCGGTGAGGATATCCAGCGCGCGATCCATACGACCACGGAAGTCAGGCACCAGCGTTTCGATTTTAATCGACGGGCTTTTCTCACGAATAGCGGTGATGCAGTCAGCAAAGTGCTGGGCGCCGCCGTCACGCAGATCGTCGCGGTCAACGGAGGTAATGACCACATAGCGCAGCGCCATGTCCGCAATTGTCTGAGCCAGTTTTAACGGCTCGTTAGCATCAGGAGCAACCGGACGGCCATGGGCAACGTCGCAGAATGGGCAACGGCGGGTACAGATTGCGCCGAGGATCATAAAGGTTGCAGTGCCGTGATTGAAACATTCAGCCAGGTTAGGGCAGGAAGCTTCTTCGCAGACAGAGTGCAGGCCATTTTTGCGCATTGCCGCTTTGATGCCCTGGATGCGAGTGGAGTCCGCTGGCAGTTTTATTTTCATCCATTCCGGTTTACGCAGCAGGGCTTCACGCTCTGTTGCCACATTTTTTACCGGGATAAGAGCCATCTTATCGGCATCGCGGTATTTAACACCGCGTTCCATCACAATGGGTTTACTCATAGCTTGCGTGTTCCAGTTGCGAATTACGAAGGAAAGCGTTTCAATTCAAGGGAATGTTGCATTTATCAACTATTTTTGAATTAGTGATACGCAGTATATCATTGAAACGGGCCAGAAAGCAGCCTGACAGGCTGGCAAAATGTAAAATAGTTGTTGTTTTGTGCCATTTGCCACAACATATGCCGTGGCAAAGTATGACCGCATTTTTAGTCCGCAACGTATTCGTGCGGTGGGTTACCCAACAGCGCCAGAATGTTGGCCAGCAGGCGTGGGCGAATGCTCTCAGTGGTGGCCGCGCTATCCCACTGCGATACTTTTGCCATCTCCATTCCGGCATAACCACAAGGATTGATACGCAGGAAAGGCGACAAGTCCATATCCACGTTAAGCGCTAAGCCGTGAAATGAACATCCTTTACGAATACGTAACCCCAAAGAGCAGATTTTCTTCTCTCCAACGTAAACGCCAGGCGCATCGGCTCGCGGGTGAGCGTCAATGCCGATTTCCGCCAGGGTATTGACGACGGTTTGCTCTAACAGCGTAACCAGTTCGCGAACGCCAAGTTTACGACGCTTCAGGTTTAACAGCACATACATGACCTGCTGGCCCGGCCCGTGGTAGGTCACCTGGCCGCCACGATCGCTCTGGATCACCGGAATATCTCCGGGCATCAGTACGTGTTCTGCTTTACCTGCCTGACCCTGGGTAAAGACAGGATAATGCTCTACCAGCCAGATTTCATCATGGCTGTTTTCATCGCGGGTATCGGTAAATTCGTGCATGGCCAGAGAGACTGGCTCGTAAGGTTGAAGACCGAGCTGGCGGACCAGAATTTTATCCTGATACAAAACGGCATCTCCGTAAATACTCACACAGAGTAGAGAATGTTAAAGAGGGGAAAAGTATATCACAGGAGGGAGGGGTTACCCGAGCGGGGATGCAGCGGGTAACCGACAGGTTTTTACAGCACCATGCGTACGATATCGATGTTACCTAATTCTTCGTACAGCGTTTCAACCTGCTCAATGTGTGTAGCAGTGATGGTGATAGAGACCGAGTGGTAGTTGCCTTTGCTGCTCGGTTTTACCGTCGGAGAGTAATCACCTGGCGCATGGCGCTGTACCACTTCAACCACCTGATCAACCAGCTCAGGCAACGCCTGCCCCATTACTTTGTAAGTAAATGGAGTAGGGAATTCAAGCAGTTCGTTAAGTTTGGTTTTCATGTCAGCTCCGGCGTTACATCAAAAAATAATAACTCCCACAGTGCGTGGGAGTTATCAGGATACCTAGTATATGGGGACGTAAATCACACTTTCAAGTGTTCGATTTTTAGCCAAACCAGTGATGGAACATTAATTTAATGTAATCAATGATTTTCCCAAAGAAGTTCCCTTCAGGGATTTCCTGCAGAACCACCAGCGGGCGCTGCTCAATGGTTTTGCCATCCAACTGGAAGTTGATAGTACCGACAACCTGATTTTTCTGCAGCGGTGCGTGCAGTTCAGTGGTGTTCAGCACATAGCTTGCTTTCAGATCTTTCATGCGACCGCGTGGAATGGTCAGATAGACGTCTTTATCAACACCTAACGACGCACGATCGGTGTTACCAAACCAGGCAGGTTCTGAGGCAAATTCTTTACCTACTTTCAGCGGGTTGACGGTTTCGAAGAAACGGAAGCCCCAGGTCAGCAGTTTTTTACTTTCGGTTTCGCGGCCTTTATAGGTGCGACCACCCATGACGGCGGAGATCAGACGCATCTGGCCTTCAGTTGCTGATGCAACGAGGTTATAGCCAGCCTTATCGGTGTGACCGGTTTTGATACCGTCGACATTCAGGCTGTTATCCCACAGCAGGCCGTTGCGGTTTAGCTGACGAATGCCGTTAAAGGTGAACTCTTTTTCTTTATAGATAGAGTATTCGTTAGGCACGTCACGAATTAGCGCCTGACCAATCATCGCCATGTCGCGAGCCGAGCTGTACTGGCCGTCAGCATCAAGACCATGAACGGTCTGGAAGTGGGTGTTTTTCAGGCCCAGCGCATTCACATAGCTGTTCATCAGTCCGACGAAAGCATCCTGGCTACCGGCGGCGAAGTCCGCCATTGCCACGCACGCGTCGTTTCCGGATTGCAGGTTAATGCCACGGATCAGCTGAGAAACAGGAACCTGCATGCCTGGCTTAAGGAACATCAGCGATGAACCTTTGAAGACCGGGTTGCCCGTAGCCCATGCGTCATTACCGACGGTAACCAGATCGGTTTCTTTGAATTTCCCGGCTTTCATCGCCTGGCCGATGACGTAGCTGGTCATCATTTTGGTCAGGCTGGCGGGATCGCGGCGAGTATCGGCGTTCTGTTCTGCGAGAACCTTACCTGAATTGTAATCAATCAGGATATACGACTCCGCATCGATCTGCGGAACGCCCGGGATCATGGTTTTAATATTCAGGTCATCGGCATGGGCAGCAGAGAGAGAGGCTGCGCAGAGAGCCGCGGTGAGCGCCATACGCTGCACGAAACGAGCGGAAAAAGTGGTCTTCATGGTCTGAACTACGACGTCCGTGATGAAATTAAAAAAAGTGCCCTACTATAGCAAATGCATAACTGGCAGGCATCTGACTTTCCGCGTGACTTTGTTAATGTCATTTACAGAAACTGACAGTTCAGATACCTGATTTACGTTATTACACGCCGGTGATGAAGGACTGTAATTGCGCCTCGGATTGAAGACGCTGCTGCAATGCGGAAGCTTCAGTTTTGCTGGCGAACGGCCCCATCTGGATACGCCAGACTGCGCCGTTTTGTACTACCCGGCCAGGGACGCCAAACTGCTGGCTTAAACGCTTTTGATACTGCTGTGCGCGCGACTGCTCGCTGACAGCGCCAACCTGCACCACGTAGCGTCCGTTAGCGGTTGCCGCTGGAGCAGGTGCTGCGACGGCTGCTGGTGTCGCTGCCGGCGCGGTTGACGATACCGGTGCGGTGGTCGTCGGTTGTGGCGCCGGGGTCGGCTCGCTGCCTTCCAGCACACCTGCTGCGAGCGTGGTCGGCGCACCGAGGAATCCACCGCTGTTGACTGGCGCGCCGGTTGGATCATCGCTTTTCAGCGTGGAATTGCTGATTGGACGAATATCACCTTGCGGCTGACCTGCATCCGATGGCGAAGGCATGCTTCCCATATTGCCGCCACCGCTTAAATCTGGACGTGCCGGCAGGGCATAAGTTTGTTTCGCGACCGTAGTACAAGCCATTCCCGGCCCCGACAAGGAACCATCCTGGGCGACGATGATCGGATCGATACGTACTTTGGTGTTGTTGGAGGTGTTCAGACGATCGGCAGCGGCACGCGAAAGTGAAATCACGCGATCGTTGCCATAAGGGCCGCGATCGTTAATGCGTACGACGATCATCCTGCCGTTTGCCAGGTTGGTAATTCTGGCATAGCTTGGGACTGGCAACGTCGGATGCGCAGCGGTCAGTTGCATCGGGTCGAACGCTTCGCCAGACGCGGTTAAGTTGCTTCCGGGTTCCGCATCATAAATAGCGGCGAGCCCGGCCTGACTAAAGCGGGAGGGATCCTGGACGATTTTGTAGCTTTTACCATCACGCTGGTAGTCCTGATTCGCCGTTGGGTTCAGGGGTTCAAAGCGCGGATCGGCCCCGCTGATTTCAACAATCGGACCATTACACACCGCAGGCTGCGGCGCGACAGCAACCTGTTGCTGACCATCATCACTCGAACACGCCGCGAGCATTCCTGCTGCGATGCAGATACCAAGCCACTGCTTACGCATTGCGTACCCCTTACACGCTTTTCGACAACATTTTTCTATGGGTGTGGATCGACATAACAATCCCGAACCCGGCCATCAGCACGATAAGTGCCGAGCCTCCGTAACTGACCAGTGGGAGTGGAACCCCAACCACGGGCAGAATACCGCTCACCATACCAATATTTACGAAGACATAAACGAATAATATCAACATTAAGCCACCCGCCATGACGCGACCAAAGGTGGTTTGCGCGCGAGCAGCGATCCATAATCCGCGCATAATCAGCAAAATGTACAGCGTCAGCAGAATCAATATCCCCACCAGACCCAGCTCTTCCGCCAGGACTGCGAAGATAAAGTCCGTGTGGCGCTCCGGTAAAAACTCAAGCTGCGACTGCGTACCATGCAGCCAGCCCTTGCCGCGTAGCCCGCCAGAGCCAATAGCAATTTTAGACTGAATGATGTGATAGCCCGCGCCCAGCGGGTCGGTTTCCGGGTCGAGCAGCATCATGACGCGCTGACGCTGATAATCATGCATCAGGAAGAACCACAGTATCGGAATAAACGCTGCGACCAGAACCACCGCAACGCCGATTAAGCGCCAGCTCAAACCAGAAAGGAACAGGACAAACAGACCTGAAAGGGCAACCAGAATTGAGGTGCCGAGGTCAGGCTGGGCTGCGACCAGCAGCGTGGGCATAAAAATCAGCACCAGCGCAATGGCGGTATTTTTTAGCGATGGCGGGCAAACGTCTCGGTTAATAAAACGCGCGACCATCAGTGGCACGGCGATTTTGGCGATTTCTGAGGGCTGAAAACGCACAATACCTAAATCCAGCCAGCGCTGCGCGCCTTTGGAAATGGCGCCGAAGGCGTCTACCGCCACCAACAGAATAATGCAGAATATATAGAGATAGGGTGCCCAGCCCTCATAAACCCGGGGCGGAATTTGCGCCATCACGACCATGATGACCAGACCCATTGCGATTTGGCCGACCTTGCGCTCCATCATGCCAATATCCTGGCCGCTGGCGCTCCAGATGACCAGTGAGCTGTAGACCAGCAGAGCCAGCAAAATCAGTAACATGGTGGGATCGATGTGGATTTTGTCCCAGAATGTTTTTTTGTTCGGATTATCCGTCACGATTATTGGTCCTCCGCTGCTGCAACCGCGGGGTTTTCTGCAGGCAGATTGGTGTTGTTGTCGCCTAACATAATGTGGTCAAGGATTTGGCGCATAATAGTGCCCACCGCCGGACCCGCGCCGCCGTTTTCAAGGATCATGGCGACAGCGACCTGGGGTTTATCATAGGGGGCGAAGGCCGTCATCAGCTTGTGGTCACGTAAACGTTCGGCGATTTTATGCGCGTTATAGGTTTCATTGGCTTTCAGGCCAAAGACCTGTGCGGTACCGGATTTCGCCGCAATTTTGTAAGGCGCGCCAGCAAAATACTTGTGCGCAGTCCCGTTAGGGCGGTTCGCGACACCATACATACCGTCTTTCGCGATTTCCCAATAACCGGAATGAATATCGCCAACGGGCGGTTCGTGCGGCTGTACCCACGGCACCTGCTTGCCGTCTTCTGCCGTACTCATCAGCAGATGCGGGACTTTTACCAAACCGTCGTTGATAAGGATCATCAGCGCTTTACTCATCTGGATAGGGGTTGCAGTCCAGTAACCCTGACCGATGCCGACCGGAATGGTATCACCCTGGTACCATGGTTTTTTAAACCGTTTTTGCTTCCACTCGCGGGTTGGCATATTGCCGGAACGTTCTTCGGCAAGATCGATACCCGTGTATTGGCCGTAGCCAAACTTGCTCATCCACTCTGAAAGCCGGTCTATCCCCATATCATAGGCGATTTGATAGAAAAACGTATCTGCGGACTCTTCCAGAGAACGGGTGATGTTCAGATGACCGTGCCCCCACTTTTTCCAGTCGCGGTAACGTTTCTCAGAGCCCGGTAGCTGCCACCAGCCCGGATCGAACAGGCCGGTGTTGCGGGTAATGACGCCTGCGCTTAACGCAGAAACAGCGACGTAAGGTTTTACCGTTGAAGCAGGGGGGTAAACGCCCTGCGTGGCGCGGTTAACTAATGGAGTATTCGGGTCATTGAGCAACCCGGAGTAATCTTTGCTGGAGATACCATCCACAAACAGGTTCGGGTCGTAGCTCGGCATGGATACCAGCGCCAGAACGCCACCGGTACGCGGATCGGTAACCACCACGGCGGCACGACTGCCCGCCAGTAGCGTTTCAATGTACTGCTGGAGTTTCAAATCCAGAGTGAGATAGATATCGTGCCCGGCCTGCGGGGCCACTTCTTTCAGCTGGCGAATGACGCGGCCGCGGTTGTTCACTTCAACTTCTTCATAACCGGTCTGGCCGTGAAGGACGTCTTCGTAATAACGTTCAATACCCAGCTTGCCGATGTCGTGCGTCGCCGCGTAGTTAGCCAGCTTGCCGTCTTTGTCCAGGCGGTCCACGTCTTTATCGTTGATCTTCGATACGTAGCCAATCACGTGGGTTAGCGCAGAGCCGTAGGGGTAATAGCGACGTTTATAGCCTTTAACTTCGACGCCCGGAAAGCGATATTGATTAACGGCAAACCGTGCGACCTGAACTTCAGTCAGGTTGGTTTTTACCGGAATAGAGGTGAAACGGTGTGAACGGGCGCGCTCTTTTTTAAAGGCGGCAATATCATCGTCCGTCAGGTCTACGACGTTACGCAGCGCGTCGAGCGTATCCTGAATGTTGTCGACCTTTTCCGGCATCATTTCTATCTGATAAATGGTGCGGTTAAGGGCGAGCGGAATGCCGTTGCGGTCATAAATGATGCCGCGACTTGGCGCGATAGGGACCAGTTTGATACGGTTTTCGTTCGAGCGAGTCTGATAATCAGTAAAGCGAACGATTTGCAGATTATAAAGGTTGGCGATCAGCACGCCGGTGAGCAGCAAAATCCCCAAAAAAGCGACCAGCGCCCGGCGCACAAACAGCGCGGACTCAGCCGAATAGTCGCGAAAAGAATTCTGTAGTTTCATCCGCTGCTTAATCTACTCAAGAATCAATGATCACTCACGGTGATAAGGATGGTTGGTGGTAATGCTCCACGCCCTGTACAGACTCTCCGCTACCAGAACCCGAACAAGAGGGTGAGGAAGGGTTAACGCAGAGAGTGACCAGCTTTGTTCCGCTGCCGCTTTACAGGCGGGAGAGAGCCCTTCTGGCCCGCCAATCAACAGGCTGACGTCGCGGCCGTCCAGTTTCCAGCGCTCCAGTTCGGTCGCCAGCTGCGGCGTATCCCAGGGTTTCCCGGGGATATCAAGGGTGACGATGCGGTTTTTGCCGGCTGCGGCCAGCATCTGCTCACCCTCTTTGTCGAGAATGCGTTTAATGTCCGCGTTCTTGCCGCGTTTTCCTGCCGGGATTTCGATCAGCTCAAAGGGCATATCTTTCGGAAACCGACGCAGATACTCGGTAAATCCGGTTTGCACCCAGTCAGGCATTTTCGTTCCCACAGCGACAAGTTGCAGCTTCACGCATTAACTCCAGAGTTTTTCCAGTTCATACAGGCGGCGACTCTCTTCCTGCATCACGTGGACAATCACATCGCCGAGGTCAACGACGATCCAGTCAGCGACATTCTCGCCTTCCACGCCGAGCGGCAGCAGGCCAGCAGTGCGGGACTCCTGAACAACGTGATCTGCGATAGACATAACGTGACGGCTGGATGTGCCGGTGCAGATAATCATGCAATCAGTGATGCTGGACTTGCCCTGAACGTCTAAGGCAATGATGTCTTGACCTTTCAGGTCATCAATTTTGTCGATTACAAAATCCTGGAGTGCTTTACCCTGCAAGTGTTCCCCCTGGGTGAAAAGAGTTAAAAACGTCTGTTAGTATACCTGAACCAGAGGCGATATCGGGACAAATGTCTCCGAAAGCGCTTGTGAAGTGCGCTATCATCCCATCCCACGCTACAGAATGCATCGCCATTTTTGTAAAACAATTTCTGCAAAGCTCTGAAGGGCGGGAAAAGTCAGGTTGCGGAGAATAACAGCCTGTCATGGGGTGTCAATGGGAGAGAGCCCCTTCGAGATAAAAAACAGCGCTTTCACTCCCCGTCGTGCCATACGGCACGGCTGTTGAGCACTTTCAGAACCGCAAAATCGTCACAAAAATCAATTGCGCTCCAGCAGCCTTGTTCGACGCGGAAATGCCACATTGCCGCTGCTGGCATGGATAGCAGACGGGCGATCAATACGCTCAGTACGCCCTGATGACTCACCACCAGCAGATTCTGGCAGGCTTTGTAATCAGCGAGTTGCGCAATGAAGCGTTCCACACGCAGGGAAAATGCCTGAAAACCTTCGCCATTTGTGGGCGTCGCATTCTGCCAGTCGTTACACCACACGGCGTAGTTTTCGGCGTCTTCGCGCTCCAGATCGCGATGATGGCGCATTTCCCAGTCACCAAAAAACATTTCATTGAGTTCAGGCATATTGCGCACCGCAACCTCGCGATCCCCTAAGACCAACTGTGTTGTATGGCGGGCGCGTTCCAGCTCGCTGCACAAAACGTTGTCGACAGGCACATTGCGTAACAGCCTACCCAGCGTTTGCGCCTGAGCGATCCCCCGTTCCGTTAGCGGTGTGGGGGCGTGGCCGCTGTATAAACCAGCGACATTGGCTTCGGTTTCTCCATGACGTACTAACCAGAGTCTCATGTTTTCCTCATCAGGCTATTCGCACAAAATATGATGTTTGCCCTGATTGCGCAGATATTTTTCACTAAAATACCCTCTTTTACGTGGAGCGGCACGATGTCTTTATTGAAGAGCGCGCATGGTGGTAATACCCGAGAAGCCGCCGAATTGTTGGGCATCTCGCCTGAGCATTTGCTGGATTTTAGCGCGAATATTAATCCGTTGGGTATGCCGGCAAGTTTAAAACGCGCGATCATCGACAACCTGGACTGCGCGGAGCGTTACCCGGATGTCGATTACGCTAAACTGCATGCGGCGCTGGCGGAGCATCATCAGATTCCGGCCTCGTGGATCCTGGCTGGAAACGGCGAGACCGAGTCTATTTTTACCCTGGTGCATGGCCTGAAGCCACGCCACGCGATGATCGTGACGCCCGGGTTTGCGGAATATCGTCGGGCGCTGCAATGGGGAGACTGTACGATCCATGAGTTTGCGCTGCGCGAAGACGACGGCTGGCAGCTTACCGATGCGATCCTCGATGCGTTAACCTCAGAGCTGGACTGCCTGTTTCTCTGTACGCCCAACAATCCCACCGGGTTACTACCGGATAACCGCCTGCTACGTGAGATTGCCGCACGTTGTGAGCGGCTTGGGATCGCTCTGATCCTCGATGAAGCCTTTATCGATTTTATTGCCGGGGAGCCGGGGTTTATTCCGCTGCTGCGGGATAACCCACATATTTGGGTGCTGCGCTCTCTCACCAAGTTCTATGCGATACCGGGGCTGCGTCTGGGGTATCTGGTCAACAGTCACGAGCAGGCCGTTGCACAAATGCGCAGCCGACAAATGCCGTGGTCAATTAATGCGTTTGCTGCCCTGGCAGGCGAGATTATCTTACGCGATAGCGCATATCAGCAGGCAACGTGGAAGTGGCTGGAACAAGAGGGGGCGCGGTTTGATCAACAGTTGCAAGAATTGCCCGGCCTGACGACGTATCCCGGCCGGGCAAATTATCGTTTATTACGCTGCGATTGCGCGGATATTGATTTGCAACGCGCGTTGCTGGAACAACACGTCCTCATTCGCAGTTGTGCTAATTATCCGGGGCTGGATGCGCGCTATTATCGGGTAGCCGTTCGCAGCCTGGAAGAGAATAACCGCCTGTTGACGGCCTTACGCAAGGTGCTTAGCGGTACAATCCCTGCTGATTGATATAGTCAAGCACTGCGCCTGGCATCAGGTCGTCGCACGGCTCGCCTTTTTCCAGACGCTCACGGATGAGCGTGGCGGAGATGTTAAACCACGGCGTTTCGGCCAGGTAAATTTTTCCGCAAGGCAGGTTGTGCAGGTCATCTGCTGAATGGGTCAGATGATCCTCCAGCCATTGCTGGTGTTTTTCCTGCGCCATTTCGAGCGGATAGCCCGGACGTCGGCACACGATAAGATGGGTATTCCCCAGAATGGTGTGGTAGTCATGCCAGGAAGGGAAGGTAAGCAGTGAATCCTGACCAATGATAAACGCTAATGGCACGTTTGGGCCTTGCTCCTCGCGCCACTCTTTTAGCGTTTGTGCGGTGTAGGAAGCGGTATCGCGTTTCAGTTCGCGTTCATCCAGGGAAAATAGCGGCTTGTCAGCAATGGCCAGTTCAACCATACGCTTACGTTGCTCACCGGACGCTTCAGGTTGCGCACGATGCGGCGGGACGTTATTGGGCATGATGATGACCCGGGAAAGCCCAATCAGATTCGCCAGAATTTCAACCGGTTTAAGATGACCATAATGCACCGGATCAAAGGTGCCACCGAACAGAGCCTGCAATGATTTCATATCAACCATCAATAAAAACATCGGCCAGCGATTTATGACAGAGCAAAAGGGAAAGTCCCTCAAGTTCTGCCCACACTGACTGACCATAGTCTTGTTTAAGCGTAATTTCCGTACGCGTTAACAGCGTTACCGCCTGACGCAGTTGCGCGGGGTTCAGCCGGTTTAGCGCATCGCCCATCATACCCCGGCGATTCTGCCACACCCGGTGTTTATCAAACAACGAGCGCAAAGGCGTATGGGCCGACTGCCGTTTTAAGTTAACCAGCAACAGCAACTCTCGCTGTATCGTACGCAACAAAATAACCGGCTCACTGCCTTCCAGGCGTAGCTGCTGCAGAATGTGCAGCGCGCGTTTGTTTTTGCCCATCAGCAGCGCGTCCACCCAGTGGAACGGGGTAAAGTGCGCGGCATCATTAACGGCTTTCTCCACGCGAGGCAGCGTTAGCTTGCCATCTGGCCAAAGCAGCGCTAGCCGTTCCAGCGCTTGCGCCAGTGCTAGCAGATTACCTTCATAGCAATAGCACAACAGCTGATTGGCTGCGTCATCCAGTTGCAGATTGTTAAGCTTTGCTCTGGCGGCGACCCAGCGCGGGAGCTGTGCTTGCTCCGGCGTCTGGCAGCTAACCTGAACCGCGTTTTTCGCCAGCCCGGTATACCATGCGCCGTTTTCCTGCGCCCTGGTGAGTTTGTTGCCGCGAACAATCAACAGCAGATCGTCATGTAGCAAAGTGACGAGTGAAGCAAGCTGTTCGTTAATGGCGGCATTCGGGCCATTTTCTGGCAATTGCAAAAGCAGGGTTTGACGACTGGCAAACAGGCTCATCGCCTGGCAGAGTGAAAAAATCTCTCCCCAGTCGGTGCTGTTGTCCAGAGTGAAAGCATGGTGTTCTTCGAATCCTTGCGTTGCTGCAGCCTGACGGATGGCGTCCTGGCTTTCCTGCAATAAGAGAGGATCGTTACCTAAGAGTAAATACGCCGCGCGCAGCCCTTCATCGAGCTGTGCGCGGAGTTGTTCAGGGTACAACTTGAGCATCAGTTACCCAGCGTGGTGGAAACACGCGCCGGAGATGACGCAGGCGTCGCGGCTTTATTCACCGCAGGCTCAGCATCAGCATTGGATGACTGAGTATCGGCCAGATGTACGCTCGGCAGCTTACGAATCAACTGCTCAGCCGCTTTGTCATACATCTCTTTGATAATCATGTCCTGCTCGTTATCCTTCGCCAGTGCAGCCTGTGGGTTGTCAAAGAACGAACGATAAACTTTGGCGCTGATTGGATAAATATCATGACCTGGGATCAGCACGGTTGCGCTTACGGACATCACCATCTGGTATTCAGCCGTTTGACCGTTCTGGAATACCGATGCCGTATCCTGCGAAATGCTGACCGCGCCAAGGCGTAAGGACGTCACATCTTTACGCATTGTACCGTCTTCAAGCAGCGTAACGCCGTTCAGACGTAGCTGATTACGAACCGCACGGCTTAACGGGCCGTTCGGATCGCCAGTGTTCAGGATCATGGTTTTCATTGAGGGTGGAACCTGCGTAGTACTACGCAGATGCCAGCCGCACCCGGCGGTGACAAGCACCGCCAGAGATAACAACAATGTTGTCAGAAGTCGCACGCTTCCTCCCGCGCTTAGCCAACGACCAGATTGAGGAGTTTACCCGGTACATAAATCACTTTACGTACGGTAACGCCATCAAGATATTTTGCTACCAGATGCTCCTGGCCAGCACGCTCACGAACCTGCTCTTCAGTGGCGTTTACCGGAACGGTGATTTTTCCACGTACTTTACCGTTTACCTGGACCACAACCAGCGTTGAGTCTTCAACCATTGCCGCTTCGTCCGCCACCGGCCACGGCGCGTTGTCGATATCGCCTTCGCCTTTCAGCGCCTGCCACAGGGTGAAGCAAACGTGCGGGGTGAACGGGTTGAGCATGCGTACAACAGCCAGCAAGGCTTCCTGCATCAGGGCTCTGTCTTGTTCGTCTTCCTGCGGTGCTTTCGCCAGCTTGTTCATCAGCTCCATAATCGCCGCAATCGCGGTGTTAAAGGTCTGACGACGACCGATATCATCGGTGACTTTAGCAATAGTTTTGTGCACGTCGCGACGCAGCGCTTTTTGATCTTCGCTCAGCGCATCGGCGTTCAGGGCTGCAACATCCCCCTGAGAAGTATGTTCGTAAACCAGTTTCCAGACACGTTTCAGGAAGCGGTTTGCCCCTTCAACGCCGGATTCCTGCCATTCGAGCGTCATATCAGCCGGAGAAGCGAACATCATGAACAGACGAACGGTGTCAGCACCGTAGCGTTCAACCATAACCTGCGGGTCGATACCGTTATTTTTCGACTTGGACATTTTGCTCATGCCGGTATACACCAGCTCATGGCCTTCTGCGTCCTTCGCCTTAACGATACGACCTTTTTCGTCACGCTCAACGATGGCATCAACCGGAGAAACCCAGTTACGTTCACCGTTTGCGCCAACATAGTAGAACGCGTCAGCCAGCACCATCCCCTGACACAGCAGCTGTTTAGCTGGTTCATCAGAGTTGACCATGCCTGCATCGCGCATCAGTTTGTGGAAGAAGCGGAAGTAGAGCAGGTGCATGATGGCGTGTTCAATACCGCCAATGTAGATATCAACCGGCAGCCAGTAGTTAGCGGCGTCGGAATCCAGCATGCCTTCCTGATACTGCGGGCAGGTGTAGCGCGCGTAGTACCAGGACGACTCCATAAAGGTATCGAAGGTATCGGTTTCACGCAGGGCAGGCATACCGTTAACGGTGGTTTTCGCCCACTCCGGATCGGCTTTGATTGGGCTGGTAATGCCGTCCATAACCACGTCTTCCGGCAGAATAACCGGCAACTGGTCTTCTGGCGTAGGCAGTACGGTACCGTCTTCCAGCGTCACCATCGGAATCGGCGCACCCCAGTAACGTTGACGGGAAACACCCCAGTCACGCAGACGGTAGTTAACTTTACGCTCACCCACGCCTTTGGCTACCAGCTTGTCAGCAATGGCGTTGAAGGCCGCTTCGAAGTCGAGGCCGTCAAACTCACCGGAGTTAAACAGCACGCCTTTTTCGGTCAGCGCCTGTTCAGACAGGTCCGGCTCTGCGCCTTCAGCGGTCAGAATTACCGGCTTGATGGTCAGGCCATATTTGGTGGCAAATTCGTAATCGCGCTGATCGTGGCCCGGAACGGCCATGACTGCGCCCGTACCGTATTCCATCAGGACGAAGTTTGCTGCCCAAACGGGGATCTCTTCGCCAGTCAGCGGGTGAACGGCTTTAAAGCCAGTATCGACGCCTTTTTTCTCCATGGTCGCCATTTCAGCTTCTGCAACCTTGGTGTTGCGGCATTCGTCAATGAAGGCGGCCAGTTCAGGATTATTTGCGGCGGCTTTCTGCGCCAGCGGGTGACCTGCGGCAACGGCCAGGTAGGTCGCACCCATAAAGGTGTCCGGGCGGGTGGTATAAACGGTCAGCGTATTCTCGTAACCATTCACATCAAAGGTGATTTCCACGCCTTCAGAACGGCCAATCCAGTTGCGCTGCATGGTCTTAACGGTGTCAGGCCAGTGATCCAGGTTATCCAGATCGCGCAGCAGTTCGTCAGCGTAGGCGGTGATTTTAATGAACCACTGTGGGATCTCTTTACGCTCAACTTTGGTATCGCAACGCCAGCAGCAGCCGTCGATAACCTGTTCGTTCGCCAGAACGGTCTGGTCGTTCGGGCACCAGTTGACCGCAGAGGTTTTCTTATAAACCAGGCCTTTTTTGTACAGCTCGGTGAAGAACTTCTGTTCCCAGCGGTAGTATTCCGGGGTGCAGGTCGCCAGCTCACGGCTCCAGTCATAACCGAAACCCAGCATTTTGAGCTGGTTTTTCATGTAAGCGATGTTGTCGTACGTCCACGGTGCCGGCGCGGTGTTATTTTTAACCGCAGCGCCTTCCGCAGGCAGGCCGAACGCATCCCAGCCAATTGGCTGCAGTACGTTTTTGCCCAGCATACGCTGGTAGCGGGCGATCACGTCACCGATGGTGTAGTTACGTACGTGGCCCATGTGTAGTCGACCAGAAGGATAGGGAAGCATAGACAGGCAGTAATACTTCTCTTTGCTCTCGTCTTCGGTAACTTCAAATGTGCGCTTCTCATCCCAGTGAAGCTGTACTTTGGATTCTATCTCTTCCGGGCGGTATTGCTCTTGCATGGCAGCCAGTGGTCCTGTTTTCAATACAGCTACAAACGTAGCTCTAGATGTGGTGTTTCAGATCCGCATAGCATAGCCCAAACGCCCGCGCCAAAACAGCCTTTCGCGCATTCAGCGTTGAATTCCCGCAAGGATAATTCTTGCACGAATTTACACACTCTGTGGACAGTCTTGCAAAGCGTAGCGTAAATAACGTCTATTATTATAGACAGTTAACGACCCAGGAGGCGAAGCGATGAACAAGGTTGCTCAATATTACCGTGAACTGGTGGCTTCACTGAGCGAACGTCTGCGTAATGGCGAACGCGATATCGATGCGTTGGTGGAGCAGGCGCGTCAACGAGTTATGCAGACCGGGGAGTTAACGCGAACCGAGGTGGAAGAGGTCACCCGGGCCGTCAGACGTGACCTGGAAGAGTTTGCTCTGAGCTATGAAGAAAGCCTCGATGAGGAGACAGACAGCGTCTTTATGCGGGTTATCAAAGAGAGTATCTGGCAGGAACTGGCCGATATTACCGATAAAACGCAGCTCGAATGGCGCGAAGTGTTCCAGGACCTCAGTCATCACGGGGTTTATCACAGCGGCGAGGTGGTCGGATTAGGTAATCTGGTCTGCGAGAAGTGCCACTTCCATTTGGCGGTTTACACCCCGGATGTGCTGCCGTTATGTCCGAAATGCGGACACGATCAGTTCCAGCGCCGACCGTTTGAGCCGTAATCGCTTATTGCCGGATGGCGACGCAAAGCGTCTTATCCGGCCTACAAATTGCACGATTTTGTAGGCTGGATCAGCGTTAGCGCCATCCGGCGTGTATTAGGCGTAAAACTTCAGCCGTTCTGCCAGCAAATCGACAAACCCCTGGCGATCAACATCCACCATCACGGTGGCGTTTGGCTTATTGCCGCTCAGGAAGTAGTAGTCCACCACGGTCATTCCCTGGGTATATTTACCCTGAGTCTCCACGCCAACCCAACGATCAACGGTGGTAAACAGTTCTGGTTTCAGCAGCCAGGCAATGGTGCATGGGTCATGCAGCGGTGCGCCGATGAATCCCCACTTTTCATCTTTGTGATATTCAAAGAAGAAGTCGAGTAGTTCTGCAACAATCGTCGAAATGGGATTGCCGATCGCGCGGAATCGTTCGGTATCTTCGCGATGTATTTGCGCTTTATGCGTGACGTCCAGACCAGCCATCACCACTGGAATGCCAGACTGGAATACGATTTCAGCGGCTTCAGGATCCACGAAAATATTGAACTCGGCGGCAGGGGTCCAGTTTCCGAGGCCCATTGCACCGCCCATAATCACGATACGGGCGATTTTGGCGTGCAGCTCAGGATGGCTATTCAGAAGCAATGCTACGTTAGTTTGCGGCCCGGTGGAGACAATGGTTACCGGTTCCGGGCTGTCCCGCAGGGTTTTTGCCATCAGTTCCACGGCGGTACAGTCAAGTGGCGCAAAAGCGGGTTCCGGCAGCGCCGGGCCATCCAGCCCACTCTCACCGTGGACGTTATCGGCAATAATCAGATCGCGCATCAGTGGTTTCACTGCGCCACCGGCCACTGGGATATCCGTACGGTTGAGTAACGTTAACATGCGTAATACGTTACGCAGCGTTTTGTCGGGCGTCTGGTTACCGGCAGATGAGGTTATCGCTTTCACATCCAGTTCAGGTGAGGCGAGGGCGAGAACAATTGCGATAGCGTCGTCATGACCTGGATCGCAATCAAACAGGATAGGAAGTGCCATTGTTGCTCCTTGTAAGTGGGACTTTGTGACAAGGTTAACGCTGGGCTGTACCTGTTTCGAGAAGTGAAGAGATAAATCGTGAGGTGGCGCGCACATGGAGGTGCGCGCCAGCAAGATTAATGCAGGATTTTCGCGAGGAAGTCTTTGGCGCGGTCTGATTTCGGATTGGCGAAGAACTCTTCTTTCGGCGAGTCTTCAACAATTTTCCCTTCATCCATGAAGATCACCCGGTTCGCCACTTTACGCGCAAAGCCCATTTCGTGGGTGACTACCATCATGGTCATCCCTTCATTGGCCAGTTCAACCATGACGTCCAGCACTTCGTTGATCATTTCAGGATCAAGCGCTGATGTCGGTTCGTCAAACAGCATGGCGATAGGATCCATACACAGCGCCCTGGCAATGGCGACACGCTGTTGTTGGCCTCCGGAGAGCTGAGCCGGAAACTTATCGGCGTGCGCTGACAGACCAACGCGTTCCAGTAACTTTTGCGCTTTGTCGCGGGCCGGCTTTTTATCGCGTTTAAGCACTTTTACCTGCGCCAGAGTCAGGTTCTCAATGATCGACAGGTGGGGGAACAGTTCAAAGTGCTGGAACACCATACCAACGCGGGAGCGCAGTTTAGCCAAATCGGTTTTTTTATCATTCACCACGGTGCCATCAACGGTGATCACGCCCTGTTGTACCGGCTCCAGCCCGTTCACCGTTTTGATAAGCGTTGATTTACCTGAGCCTGACGGGCCGCAGACCACCACCACTTCCCCTTTTTTCACTTCCGTGGAGCAGTCGGTCAGCACCTGAAAGTGACCATACCATTTAGAAACATTTTTCAGGGTAATCATTAAACTGTCCTTTTCTTCAAATAGCTGACCAACAACGATGCGCTCAGACTGAATACAAAATAAACGGCGCCAGCAAACAGGATCATTTCAACCTGCGTGCCGTCACGCTCGCCAATGGTGGAGGCGGTACGGAAGAAGTCTGCCAGACTTAATACATAAACCAGCGAGGTGTCCTGGAAGAGTACGATGCCCTGGGTGAGCAGCAGCGGCACCATTGCGCGGAATGCCTGCGGCAGAATGATGAGCTTCATCGACTGCCAGTGGGTCATCCCCAGCGCCAGCGCAGCGCTGGATTGCCCACGAGAAATACTCTGGATACCGGCACGGATAATCTCGGAATAGTATGCGGCTTCAAACATCGAAAACGCGACCATTGCTGAGATCAGGCGAATATCGGTTTTTGGCGACAGACCCAGTACGTTTTGCAGGAAGCCTGGCACAATCAGGTAGAACCACAGCAGCACCATTACCAGCGGAATGGAACGGAACACGTTGACGTAGCCTTTCGCAAACCAGGCAATAGGTGCGAAGCTGGACAAACGCATCACTGCAAGGATGGTTCCCCAGACAATACCAATGACCACTGCCGTAACGGTGATTTTCAGCGTGATAATCAGCCCATCCAGCAAATACGGCAGGGAAGGGACGATAGAACTCCAGTCAAATTCGTACATTATTTGCCTCCCAAATTGCCAGGCAGGCGGATTTTACGTTCAACGAGATTCATCACCAGCATGATGACGGCGTTAATCAGGACGTAGGCCAGAGTGATGGCGGTAAACGATTCCCATGCGTGGGCGGAGTAATCCAGCAGCTTACCCGCCTGCGCCGCCATATCGACCAGGCCGATAGTGGAGGCGATCGCGGAGTTCTTCACCAGGTTCATCATCTCTGAGGTCATTGGCGGAACAATCACGCGGTAAGCGTTTGGCAGCAGCACATAACGGTAGGCCTGCGGCAACGTTAGCCCCATCGCCAGCGCAGCGTTTTTCTGCCCACGAGGCAGAGACTGAATAGCGGCACGAACCTGTTCACAGACGCGCGCGGCGGTAAACAGCCCCAGGCAGAGCATCGATGAGAGGAAGAACTGGATGTTGGGATCCAACTCAGCTTTGAACCACATCCCAATGTTTTCCGGCAGCAGTTCGGGAATGACCAGATACCAGGTAAAAAACTGGACGATGAGCGGAACGTTACGAAACAGCTCAACGTACAGCGTGCCGATCCCAGAAAGGAAACGATTTGGAACGGTACGTAAGATGCCGAATAAAGAGCCTATGAGGAAAGCGATAATCCAGGCGGTGATGGATAACGCGACCGTGACCTGGAAACCACTCCAGAGCCAGCCGAGATAGGTGGTGTTGCCGAACGGGGCTTGTTGTAAAAAAATACCCCAGTTCCAGTCTATAGACATAAATCTACTCCAGAAAAAAAAGGGTAGCAGCGCTACCCTCGAAGATTGTTATTCGGCGTTTTGCGGTTTTCAGGCCTGATGGGGAACGACCATCAGGCTTATAGTCTGTCCGTGCCGAGTAGCAATCGAGAGGGCAAGGTGAACTCGCCCCATTTATTTTAGTTAGTTAAGCGCTTTATCATTCGGTTCTTTGAACAGGGCTTTCATCTCGTCCGACAGTTCGAAATTCATGTTCAGGTTCTTCGGTGGAATTGGATTTTTAAACCACTTATCAAACCATTTCTCAGCATCGCCTGAGGTCTGCGCCTTGGCGATAGTGTCGTCCATCAGCTTTTTGAACTCAGGGTCATCTTTGCGCAGCATACAGCCGTAGGCTTCCTGAGACTGCGGTTTGCCGACGATCTCCCAGTTGTCTGGTTTCTTCGCCTTCGCGCGCTCGCCAGCCAGCAGGGCGTCATCCATCATAAAGGCAACGGCGCGGCCGCTTTCCAGAGTACGGAAAGAGTCACCGTGGTCTTTCGCGCTGATGATGCGCATATCCATTTTTTGTTCTTCGTTCAGCTTGTGCAGCAGCACTTCTGAGGTGGTACCCGAGGTCACGACTACGGCTTTACCTTTCAGATCGGCGAAATCTTTGACGTTGCCGCCTTTTTTCGCCAGCAGACGAGTGCCGACAACGAAAATGGTGTCAGAGAAAGCCGCTTGTTTTTGGCGCTCGACGTTGTTGGTGGTGGAGCCACATTCAAAGTCAAAGGTGCCGTTTTGCAGCAGCGGGATACGGTTTTGTGAAGTAATCGGGATCAGTTTCACCTGCAGGTCAGGCTTGTTCAGCTTTTTCTTCACGGCTTCAACGATTGCGTTGGAGTAATCCTGTGAATAACCGACCACTTTTTGCTGATTATCGTAGTAAGAGAACGGTACCGATGATTCACGGTGGCCGACCACAATCACGCCGTTTTTGGCGATCTTGTCCAGCGTGCTGCCTGCCGCTGGGGCTGCGTCTTCTGCGTGCGCCAGACCGGCGGACATTCCCATAACCAGCATGGCAGTGGCGAGCTTACGTAATTGCATATCCAACTCCTTTATCGTCTGCGCCAGTGACGCATTGATACCCATTGTGATGTTGTTATTGTTTGCTACTAAAACGTGCAGTCTTGTATGTGTTTGTTAACATTTAGTTTGGATGAATGTAAAGAATTTGCTGTGTTATTGTTTATTTTTGCGAAGTGCGCCGCACCATTTGGGGGCAAAAATATCTTGTTGCACTTTTCAGGTGCTACCGGCGCTCAACTTTGGTGCGACCAGGTTGCACATTCAGCCAAAACAGCGTTTGCCTTGTAGAACAAAGCAATAGACGTGCCAGAATGGGAAGAGAGATGTGTTTTGGGCCGGATAAACGAGACGTTATCCGGCCAGGGGAGGTGGATTACTTACGATGTTGGCGCAGGCTCATTACCACAGCACCAAAGCCAAACAGCGCGGTAAGCAGCCAGAGCGGCCAGTTACCGGTACGGGCATAAGGGGTTAAGCCCGTCGTTGGCGTCACGCTGGTGGTCAGAACCTGGCGGGTAAACTGCGGGATCATCGCCTGAATCTCACCCTGTGGACCAATCACCGCCGTAATACCGTTATTGGTGCTACGCAGCAGGGGACGCGCCAGCTCGAGGGAACGCATCCGCGCCATCTGGAAGTGCTGCCACGGGCCAATGGATTTACCAAACCAGGCATCGTTGGAGATAGTCAGCAGGTAGTCCGTATCCGGGCGGAAGTTATCACGTACCTGTTCGCCAAGAATGATTTCGTAGCAGATGGCTGCCGTCAGCTTAAAGCCGTGCGCATGCAGTTGTGGCTGCACATAAGGGCCACGGCTGAACGAAGACATTGGCAGGTCAAAGAACGGCGCTAACGGGCGCAGGATCGATTCCAGTGGAACAAACTCGCCAAATGGTACCAAATGGTTTTTGTTATAGCGGTTGCTGGAGTCGTAGCTGTACGGACTGTCTTTACCCAACGTGATGATGGTGTTGTAGGTGTCGTAACGATTCTGCTTGTTCAGCCGCGCGTCTACAATACCGGTAATCAGCGTGCTGTTTTTCGATTTCAGCAGGTCATCCATCATGCTCAGAAAACGCTGCTGATTAATTTCCAGGTCCGGAATAGCGGATTCTGGCCAGATGATTAGCTGTGATTTGCCCATTTCGGGCTGGGTGGCGTCGAGATAAATCTTCAGAGTGTTGAGTAACTGACCTTCATCCCATTTGAGCGACTGAGGAATGTCACCCTGCACCATCGAAACCTGAGTGGTTTTTTCCGGCTCAAGCGTGAACCACTGGATATAGCGCAGCGGAAAGGGCAGGGCGAATAGCACGACGCCGACGACCAGCGGACGCCAGTTACGCGTCACCAGCGCCAGCGCCAGCAGACCGCTAACCATCATCAGCAGGAAGTTAATCGCCTCAACACCCATTACCGGCGCCAGCCCTTTTAACGGACCGTCGATCTGGCTGTAACCAAACTGCAGCCATGGGAAGCCGGTCAGTACCCAGCCGCGCAGGAATTCAGTGATTTGCCAGACTACCGGCGCGGCAATCGCCACGCGTAGCCAGGTGGTTTTCGGCCACAGACGCGCCAAAACGCCGGCAAACAGGCCAGTGTAGAGGGAAAGGTATGCGGCAAGCAGAACCACGAGGAAGACGTTAACCGGGCCCGGCATACCGCCAAACTGCGCGATGCTGACGTAAACCCAATTGATGCCGGAGCCAAACAGCCCCAGCCCCCAGAAGTAGCCGATAGCGGCAGACTGGAGCGGGCGGCGGTTGAAGGTGAGAGCCTGCAGGCCCATCAGCGAAACGATCGCGGCGGGCCAGATGTCATACGGAGAGAAAGCCAGCGTCCCGCAGGCACCGAATAATAACGCCAGCAGCAGGCGAATGCGCTGGCGTTCAATTAATGGGGCAAATGCCATGTAGTCTTAGATCCAGTTTCGGGTTTATTCGTCCAGTTTGGGCTGGGGTGAGTCGTCCGGAATTCTGACATGAACCTGAATAATACGACGGCTGTCGGCCATTGCCACTTTGAACTGGTAACCATCAATGTCGATAGTCTCCCCGCGCGCGGGAAGATGCCCAAAGGCCTGCATGACCAGCCCGCCGATGGTGTCGACTTCTTCATCGCTGAAATGCGTGCCGAAAGCTTCGTTGAAGTCTTCAATCGGCGCCAGTGCGCGAATAGTCCAGGTGTGGCGGCTGAGCTGACGGAAATCAATATCGTCTTCTTCGTCGTACTCATCTTCAATTTCACCCACGATCAGTTCAAGGATGTCCTCAATGGTCACCAGACCTGAGACACCACCGAATTCGTCGATGACGATAGCCATATGATAACGCTGGGAGCGGAACTCTTTCAGCATGCGGTCAACCCGCTTGCTTTCAGGGACGACAACCGCCTGGCGTAACACTTTCTCCATGCTGAAGGCTTCGGCATCGCTGCGCATAAACGGCAGCAGATCTTTGGCCATCAGAATCCCTTCGATGTGATCTTTGTCTTCGCTGATCACCGGGAAACGCGAGTGGGCAGACTCGATGATGACATCGAGACATTCGTCCAGGGTCTGGTTGCGTTTCAGGGTAATCATCTGAGAGCGAGGGATCATGATGTCGCGCACGCGTTGGTCCGCAATGTCCATCACCCCTTCGAGCATATCGCGCGTATCTTCATCGATAAGGTCGTTTTGCCCGGAATCACGGATCAGCTCCAACAGTTCGTCGCGGTTTTTCGGTTCACCGTGGAAAAGTTGGCTCAGTAACAGGGAAAAAAATCCCTTTTTGCTGGTTAAGGTGTCACTACTGTGTGAATTGTCGTCGCTCATGGCGTCGTATGGGTTCTCATGTTAGTTAATCCAAAGCGCGTCATGCGTGTACTCAGCTGTTGACGGCATGTTTCTTCAACGTACTTCGAGTCAGGTGGACAGTATTAGGCGCAATACCTGATGACGGCTGCGCCTTTTCAGGCCTACCAGACTTCGAAATACTTATTCTTTCTCGGCAATGTACGGATCCTCATAGCCCAGAGCAAGCATAATCTCTGTTTCTAAGGATTCCATCTCTTCCGCTTCATCGTCTTCAATATGGTCGTAGCCGAGTAAATGCAGGCTACCGTGCACCACCATGTGCGCCCAGTGGGCCTCAAGCGGTTTGCCTTGCTCCTGCGCTTCTTTCTCGACGACCTGACGGCAGATGATCAAATCGCCCAGCAAAGGCATCTCAATGCCCGGTGGTGCTTCAAATGGGAATGAGAGCACGTTGGTTGATTTATCTTTCCCGCGATAGGTCAGGTTCAGCTCGTGACTTTCCGCGTCATCGACCAGACGAATGGTCACCTCTGACTCTTCCTGAAACTGCGGGATCACCGCATCCAGCCAGCCCTGAAACTGACTTTCTGTTGGTAAACCGGATTCGTCTTCACATGCCAGCTGTAAATCGAGAATAACCTGACTCATTTTTGTTCCTGCTCCTGAGCTTCACGCTTGCGTTCTGCTGCCTGCTCGGCTTTGCGTTTCTGTTCTGCTTCTTCCCAGGCTTCATACGCCGTGACGATACGGGCAACCACCGGATGGCGAACCACGTCTTCGCTATGGAAGAAATTGAAACTAATTTCGTCGACTTCAGCCAGCACTTCAATGGCATGACGCAGACCGGATTTGGTGCTACGCGGCAGGTCAATCTGGGTGATATCGCCAGTGATGACCGCTTTGGAGTTAAAGCCGATACGGGTCAGGAACATTTTCATCTGTTCGATGGTGGTGTTCTGGCTTTCATCAAGAATGATGAACGCATCATTTAACGTACGACCGCGCATATAGGCCAGCGGCGCAACCTCAATGACGTTACGCTCAATCAGTTTTTCGACCTTCTCAAAACCGAGCATTTCGAACAGCGCGTCATACAGCGGTCGTAAATACGGATCGACTTTCTGGCTGAGATCCCCCGGCAGGAAACCGAGTTTTTCACCCGCTTCAACTGCCGGACGGGTCAGCAGAATTCGACGGATCTCCTGACGCTCAAGCGCATCGACCGCAGCGGCAACCGCGAGATACGTTTTACCCGTACCCGCAGGGCCAACGCCAAAGGTGATGTCGTGGTCGAGGATATTCGCAATGTACTGTGCCTGGTTTGGCGTACGCGGCTTGATTACCCCGCGCTTGGTTTTGATATTCACCGCTTTGCCAAATTCCGGCACGCTGTCAGCGCTTTGCTCAAGCACACGCGCTTCTTTAATTGCCAGATGAATTTGTTCAGGCTCAATGTCCTGCGTCTGACCGCGCATTGGGGCGGTATCGACATACAGGCTGCGTAAAATATCTGCCGCTGCGGTGACGCAAATTGGGCGACCGGTCAGCTTAAAGTGGTTATCACGACGGTTAATTTCGATGCCGAGACGACGTTCCAGCTGTTTGATGTTGTCATCAAAGGGGCCGCAAAGGCTCAACAGGCGGGCGTTGTCTGCGGGTTCAAGGGTGATTTCGCGAGTGTCTATGTTCAAACTGTTCCTCTTATGCATGTCTCGCCGGACGCTGAACATTTACCGGCATCTAAGGAAATTATTCACGCCATGGGGGAAAGGCGCAAGCATTGCAATAAATATGGGGATGACAGGGCTGATTACAAGGCCCGCTGGAGCAGCGAGCCTGGGAGTGTTGGCCCGATAAGCATAGCGCCATCGGGCCTTGTTTACGTTTTTCAGCAGGATTAAGGCTGATAAATACCGACGCCCAGATCGTTTTCTTTGCGGGTACGCGCAATAACCGACTCAGGGGATTCTGCGATGCGCAGGCCCATTTCGTCCTCGGTGCGCACCACTTTACCGCGCAGGGAGTTAGTCCAGACATCGGTAATTTCTACATCAACAAACTTACCGACCATCTCCGGAGTGCCTTCAAAGTTCACCACACGGTTATTTTCGGTACGGCCTGACAGTTCCATGATGCTCTTACGCGATGTGCCTTCAACCAGAATGCGCTGGGTCGTGCCGACCATACGACGGCTCCAGGCCATGGCTTGCTGGTTAATACGCTCCTGCAGAATATACAGACGCTGTTTTTTCTCTTCTTCCGGCACGTCGTCAACCATATCGGCAGCAGGGGTGCCAGGACGCGCAGAGAAGATAAAGCTGTAGCTCATGTCAAAGTTGACGTCAGCGATAAGCTTCATGGTCTGCTCGAAATCCTGCGTGGTTTCACCCGGGAAACCAACAATGAAGTCAGAACTAATCTGGATATCCGGACGCGCTGCGCGCAGTTTGCGGATGATCGCTTTATATTCCAACGCGGTATGGGTGCGCCCCATCAGATTCAGCACGCGATCTGAACCGCTCTGTACCGGCAGGTGCAGGAAGCTCACCAGTTCCGGCGTATCACGATAAACTTCAACGATATCATCGGTGAATTCGATCGGATGGCTGGTGGTGAAGCGGATACGGTCAATGCCGTCGATCGCCGCGACCAGACGCAGCAGATTGGCAAACGATCCTGTCGTGCCGTCGTAGTTCTCACCACGCCAGGCGTTCACGTTTTGCCCCAGCAGGTTCACTTCACGCACGCCTTGCGCCGCAAGCTGGGCAATTTCAAACAGGATATCATCCGCCGGACGGCTGACTTCCTCACCGCGGGTGTATGGCACCACGCAGTAAGTACAATATTTATTACAACCTTCCATGATGGACACAAACGCGCTTGGGCCTTCAGCACGCGGCTCCGGCAGACGGTCGAACTTTTCGATCTCCGGGAAACTGATATCAACCACCGGGCTACGGGTGGTGCTTCCACGCACTTTGTTGATCATTTCCGGCAGACGGTGCAGGGTTTGCGGGCCAAAAATAATATCGACATAGTGGGCGCGCTGGCGAATGTGGTCGCCTTCCTGAGACGCAACACAACCACCGACACCGATGATGAGCTTGGGATTCTTCTCTTTTAACAGCTTCCAGCGACCCAACTGATGGAAGACTTTTTCCTGAGCCTTCTCACGGATAGAGCAGGTATTCAGCAGCAGCACATCCGCTTCTTCGGCCACGTCGGTCAGTTGATACCCATGAGTGGCATCCAGCAGATCGGCCATCTTCGATGAATCGTATTCGTTCATCTGACAGCCCCAGGTTTTAATATGGAGTTTTTTGGTCATCGACTTGCTCTTGCGAAATTGTGGCTGAAATGCAGGGCGCATAGTGTACTGCTTTGGCGCGGTTGTGACCAGTATGACGGATGTCAGCCTCAAGGGGTAAAAAATCCTGTAAACTTACGCAATACATGTAACAGGATAATTGACCATGACAAATCAACCAACGGAAATTGCCATTGTCGGCGGGGGGATGGTCGGCGGCGCGCTGGCGCTGGGACTGGCGCAGCATGGATTTGCGGTAACGGTCATTGAACATGCCGTTCCTGCGCCGTTTGTGGCAGACGGACAGCCTGATGTCAGAATTTCGGCCATCAGTTCCGCCTCCGTGTCGCTGCTGAAGGGGCTGGGCGTCTGGGATACGGTTCAAGGGATGCGCAGCCATCCTTATCGTCGTCTGGAAACGTGGGAATGGGAAAATGCCCATGTGATGTTTGATGCCGCCGAGCTTAAGCTACCCTTGCTGGGTTATATGGTGGAAAACACGGTTCTGCAACAGGCACTCTGGCAGGCGCTGGAAGCCCACCCTAAAGTCACGTTGCGCGTGCCTGCGTCGCTTCTCTCTTTGCATCAACATAACGATCGACATGAGCTTGAACTGGCAGGCGGTGAAAAGATCAGCGCCAGGCTGGTCATCGGTGCGGATGGCGCAAATTCTCAGGTGCGGAAAATGGCAGGGATTGGTATCCATGCCTGGCAATACGCGCAGTCCTGTATGTTGATTACCGTGCAATGCGAGAATTCACCGGGAGACAGCACCTGGCAGCAATTTACCCCAGACGGTCCGCGCGCGTTTTTACCGCTGTTCGATAACTGGGCCTCGCTGGTGTGGTATGACTCACCGGCGCGAATCCGTCAGTTGCAGGGGTTAAGCATGTCGCAACTGCAGGCGGAGATCGCCAAACATTTCCCTACACGACTCGGTAACGTAACGCCTGTGGCTGCGGGGGCATTCCCGCTTACGCGCCGTCACGCGCTGCAATATGTGCAGCCAGGCCTTGCGCTGGTAGGTGATGCCGCGCATACCATTCACCCGCTGGCGGGGCAGGGCGTTAATCTGGGGTTCCGTGATGTGGATGCGCTGATTGATGTGCTGGTGAATGCGCGCAGCTATGGCGAGTCCTGGGCTAGTCAGCCGGTGCTGAAGCGTTATCAGAACCGTCGTATGACTGACAATTTCATCATGCAAAGCGGCATGGATCTGTTTTACGCCGGATTTAGCAACAACCTGCAGCCGCTACGTATCATGCGTAATCTCGGGTTAATGGCCGCAGAGCGCGCAGGCGTGCTGAAGCGTCAGGCGCTGAAGTATGCGTTAGGATTGTAGCTCGAGTGGTGCCTGATGGCGCTACGCTTATCAGGCCTACGAGTCATGTAGGTCGGGTAAGGCTTGCCGTCACCCGGTGTTAGAAAAGCAAAAAGCTCGCCGAAGCGAGCTTTTTTAATATGGCTGGGGTACGAGGATTCGAACCTCGGAATGCTGGTATCAGAAACCAGAGCCTTACCGCTTGGCGATACCCCAACGGGCGCACCCACTGAGTGGATGACTTTTTGAAATTGGCTGGGGTACGAGGATTCGAACCTCGGAATGCTGGTATCAGAAACCAGAGCCTTACCGCTTGGCGATACCCCAACAATTTTTTGGATTTACCGAACGAGTCGATACGTCCTTAATATGGTGGCTACGACGGGATTCGAACCTGTGACCCCATCATTATGAGTGATGTGCTCTAACCAGCTGAGCTACGTAGCCAAATACTAACATATTCTTCGATGGCTGGGGTACCTGGATTCGAACCAGGGAATGCCGGTATCAAAAACCGGTGCCTTACCGCTTGGCGATACCCCAATGACCGTTGCGGTGAACCGCTATATCGAAGAAAAAATGGCTGGGGTACCTGGATTCGAACCAGGGAATGCCGGTATCAAAAACCGGTGCCTTACCGCTTGGCGATACCCCATCCGTGCAACGCTTACGGGTGAATGGTGCGGGAGGCGAGACTTGAACTCGCACACCTTGCGGCGCCAGAACCTAAATCTGGTGCGTCTACCAATTTCGCCACTCCCGCAAAAAAGATGGTGGCTACGACGGGATTCGAACCTGTGACCCCATCATTATGAGTGATGTGCTCTAACCAGCTGAGCTACGTAGCCATCTTTTTTTCGCGTAACCTTATCGGCGTTGCGGGGCGCATTATGCGTATTGAGCCTTGAAGCGTCAACCCCTTTTTCATTGAAAATAGCTGTAATGTGACTGTTTGGTTAGGTTGCGAACAGCATGGCGCAATATTCGGCAATTATTAGTTATTAATTGTTTTTTTGCACATAAAACAGACATAAAAAAAGAGCCCCGCAGGGCCCTTTTCTAAGGATTGACTTATTTATACGCGGACTGATGCACGCCAACCGCACGACCAGATGGATCGTTCATGGTTTTAAACGCCTCATCCCATTCGATCGCTTTGGCAGAAGAACAGGCAACCGACGGCCCGCCCGGTACGCATTCCGCAGCGCTCGCAACCGGGAACAGCTCTTCGAAAATCTCACGGTACAAATACGCTTCTTTCGACGATGGCGTGTTGTAAGGGAAGCGGAAGCTGGCGGTTTCCAGTTGTTGGTCAGAAACTTGCTCAGCAGCCACCTCTTTCAAGGTATCAATCCAGCTGTAACCGACACCATCAGAGAACTGCTCTTTCTGACGCCATGCGACGCTTGCCGGCAGGTAGGACTCAAAACATTCGCGCAGAACGTGTTTTTCCATTTTACCGTTGCCGCACATTTTATCCTGTGGGTTGATGCGCATCGCCACATCAAGGAATTTCTTATCCAGGAAAGGCACGCGAGCTTCAACCCCCCAGGCTGACATCGCTTTGTTGGCTCGGGCGCAGTCGAACATATGCAGCGCCTGCAGCTTGCGCACGGTTTCTTCGTGCAGTTCTTTTGCATCTGGCGCTTTGTGGAAATAGAGATAGCCGCCAAATACTTCGTCAGAGCCTTCACCCGACAGCACCATTTTAATGCCCATCGCTTTAATTTTACGCGACATTAAGTACATTGGCGTCGAGGCGCGAATCGTCGTGACATCGTAAGTTTCGATGTGATAAATCACGTCGCGGATAGCATCCAGGCCTTCCTGCACGGTGAAGTGGATCTCATGGTGCACGGTACCCAGATGGTTCGCTACTTCCTGTGCGGCTTTCAGATCCGGTGCGCCTTCCAGGCCGACTGCGAAGGAGTGCAACTGTGGCCACCAGGCTTCGCTACGTTCCTGATCTTCAACACGGCGCGCCGCGTATTTTTTAGTGATCGCGGAAATGACGGAGGAATCCAGACCGCCGGACAGCAGTACTCCATAAGGAACATCTGACATCAGGTGGCTTTTCACCGCATCTTCCAGCGCCTGACGCAGCTCGTTTTTATCGGTAACGTTGTCTTTTACCGCATCATATTCAAACCAGTCGCGCTGGTAGTACTGACGAATTTCGCCGTCTTTACTCCATAAATAGCTACCGGCCGGGAATTCTTTGATTGTGCGGCACACGGGAACCAGGGCTTTCATTTCAGACGCGACGTAGAAGTTACCGTGCTCGTCGTAACCCATATACAGTGGGATGATCCCGATATGATCGCGACCGATCAGATAAGCGTCTTGCTCGCTGTCATACAGGGCAAAAGCAAACATGCCTTGCAGGTCATCCAGAAACTCTGGGCCTTTTTCCTGATATAGCGCGAGGATAACTTCGCAGTCGGAACCCGTCTGGAACTGATAGCGATCGCCGTACTCAGCGCGCAGCGCCTGGTGGTTATAAATTTCGCCGTTAACCGCCAGGATATGCGTTTTCTTCACGTTGTACAGCGGCTGAGCACCGGCGTTGACGTCGACGATGGACAGACGTTCGTGTGCCAGAATGGCGTTATCACTGGCGTAAATACCCGACCAGTCCGGGCCGCGATGGCGCATCAGACGAGACAATTCCAGGGCTTTTTTACGCAGTTCAACTGCGTCAGTTTTAATATCGAATACGCCAAAAATAGAACACATAACCTTCTCCGTTAACCTGTTGCGTGATGCTTTTTATGTTTGCTTGATAAAGAAAATGCCGCAAAGCTGGAGAGGGCGCAAGCGAATTACGGGTCAGAAAATAAAAAACGCAATGGTCATTGTGGATTGGTGAAAAAAGATTACATAATAGACGTGTTTATTAACGAATCGGTATTTTTATGGCTGTTTTATTAAATGGAAGGGTTTCCGTATGCCGGATAAGGTGTTGATACTGCCTACCGGCAATAACGCCGCAAATTTGCCGAACAAGACGAACTCATGTCTTATCCGGCCTGCGAATCAAATCACATCAATTTCAGCGACGGACGGGTAAATCCAGCTTGGTCTGAACGGCATGTTGTCAATGTCGTCGAGCGTCGAAACGCCAGACAATACCAGGATGGTTTCCAGACCGGCCTGGAAGCCCGCCAGAATGTCGGTACGCAGGTTGTCGCCAACGATAACGGTCTCTTCCGAGTGCGCCTGCATTTTATTGAGCGCCGCGCGAATAATCCACGGGCTGGGCTTGCCGACATAAAACGGCTTGCGGCCAGATATTTTTTCGATACCCGCGCACAGTGCACCGCAGGCGGGATAAAAGCCGCGACCGTGAGTATCCGGGTTTGTGGCAATGAAACGCGCGCCGTTGGCCACAAAATATGCCGCTTTATGCATCATGTCCCAGTTATAGGAACGCGTCTCGCCAACAATCACAAAATCGGGGTTCACGTCGGTAATGGTAAATCCGGCTTTATACAGTTCGTGAATTAACGCGCCTTCACCTACCACATAGGCTTTTTTCCCTTCCTGGCGGCGTAGAAAGTCAGCGGTAGCCATGGCGGAAGTATAAAAGACGCTATCAGGGACATTTACACCCGCGGTGGCGAAGCGGTTCGCCAGATCTTGCCCGGTCTGTGAAGGGTAATTGGTCAGCAGAACTAACGGCAGGCCTTTTTCCAGGATCCCAGTCAGAAATTCTGCCGCACCTGGTACGGCAACATTGTCGTGCATCAGCACGCCGTCGATATCACAAATTACATTCTTAATGGCCATGGACAATCCGACATTAAAAAAAGAAGGCATTACTATACACAAAATACACTACATCATTCGAGTTGCATCAAGGCGGCAAGTCTGCGAACCCCTGGAGCTTACTGAAGTAAGTGACCGGGGTGAGCAGATGCAGCTAACGCAGAGTCAGCTCGAAGGATGACGTGTATTAGTTTTCCAGCAAACGTTGCAGCAGTGTACCGTTGAGCATCGCACGCTTCACCAACGCAAAGGCGCCAATGGCAGAGCGGTGATCCAGCGTGGAACGAACCACCGGTAAATTGTGGCGAAACGCTTTCAACGCCTGCGTGTTGATACAGCTTTCTATTGCAGGCAGCAGCACTTTATCAGCCTCGGTAATTTCGCCCGCAATGACGATTTTTTGTGGGTTAAACAGGTTGATAGCGATGGCGATGGTTTTACCCAGGTGGCGACCAACGTGCTCAATGACTTCTGCTGCCAGATTATCGCCTTTATTTGCCGCCTTACAGATAGCTTTAATGCTGCAATCATCCAGCGTGAGCCGGCTTGGATAACCCTGTTTCAATAAGTTCTGCACGCGGTGTTCGATGGAGGCATTGGCGGCAATGGTTTCCAGACAGCCGAAGTTACCGCAGTGACAGCGCTCACCCAGTGGTTCAACCTGAATGTGACCAATCTCGCCCACGTTGCCATTGCGACCGATGAAAATTCGGCCATTGGAAATAATTCCCGCCCCGGTTCCGCGGTGAACTCGCACCAAAATGGAGTCTTCGCAATCCTGGCTTGCCCCGAAATAGTGCTCAGCCAGCGCCAGACTGCGGATATCGTGACCGACAAAGCAGGTAACCTTGAAGCGTTTTTCGAGCGCTTCGACCAGCCCCCAGTTTTCGACCTGAATGTGCGGCATATAGCGGATGACGCCGCTTTCAGGATCAACCAGGCCAGGCAGAATGACGGAAATCGCAATCAGCTCACGGATTTTCCGCTGGCAGCTCTCAATAAACGTTGCAATGGTGTTGAGCAGGGCATACTCCAGCGTTTCCTGGGTGCGCTCCGGGAGAGGGTAATGCTCTTCGGCGACCACTTTACTGCTCATATCATAGAGCGTGAGCGTCGTGTCGTGACGGCCCAGGCGTACGCCGATGGCGTGGAAGTTGCGGGTTTCGGTGACGATAGAGATAGCGCGGCGGCCTCCGGTGGAGGCCTGCTGATCGACTTCTTTGATCAGCCCGCGTTCGATCAACTGACGCGTAATTTTGGTTACGCTGGCGGGGGCAAGCTGGCTTTGCTCGGCAATTTGAATTCGCGAGATTGGCCCATGCTGGTCAATCAGGCGATAAACCGCCGCGCTGTTAAGCTGTTTTACGAGATCAACATTACCTATTTGAGCTTGTCCGCCTGGTGTCATTCTTTCTCTTACTCAGTAACGACCTCGTTGCCATTAACGATGGTCTTGATGATTTTAAAGTCGTGCGTGAACGCAGTCAGGTTGGCTACTTTGCCTGGCGCGATGCTGCCGAGTTGTTTGTCGACGCCAATGGCGCGAGCAGGGTAGAGCGTTGCCATGCGTAAGACTTCGTCGAGAGCGATATTCGCATGTTCGACCAGATTGCGTACGCCTTCAATCATGGTTAATGATGAACCGCTCAACGTACCGTTCTCATCAACGCACAATCCATTCCGGTAGTATATTGTTTTACCAGCGAAAATGAACTGTTCAATGTTTGCACCTGCCGGCGCGGTCGCATCGGTGACCAGGCACAGCTTGTCGCCTTTCAGGCGTTTGGCATTACGAATGTTAACGTAGTCAACGTGCAGGCCATCGGCGATGATACCGCAATAGATATCGGCTTCATCAAGAATCGCACCCGCCAGACCGGGCTCACGGCCGGTAATATACGGCATCGCGTTGAACAGATGTGTCGCAAAGGTGATGCCTGCGCGGAAGCCGATTTTTGCTTCTTTTACCGTCGCATTTGAGTGACCTGCAGAAACAACAATACCTGCATTTACCAGTTTGGTGATGACCTCGACCGGGACCATTTCTGGCGCCAGCGTCACTTTGGTGATCACATCGGCATTATCGCACAGGAAATCGACCAGCGCAGCGTCCGGCTGACGGACAAATCCCGGATTATGAGTACCTTTTTTCACCAGATTCAGCCACGGACCTTCAAGATGAAGCCCTAATGCCTGATTTGGGTGTTTCGCCAGGTATTCACGCATGACGCGAACGCCTTGTTTCATCAGGTCATCGCTGGTGGTAATAAGCGTTGGCAGGTAGCTGGTGCAGCCGGATTTTTCATTGGCTTTCTGCATGATTTCCAGCGTTTCAACGGTCACGGCCTCTGCCGTATCGTTAAACTGTACGCCGCCGCAGCCGTTTAGCTGTACATCAATAAAACCGGGGGAAACAATGGCCCCATTCAGTGAGCGCTGTTCAATTCCTGACGGTAACTCAGCCAGTGGGCAAACGCTGTCAATCAGGCCATTGGCGACAACAATCGCATGGTCATCAAGAATTTCGTGACCGGTAAAGATCCGGCCCTGGGTTAAAGCATACATTCCGACCCCCGATTTCAAAAAATGCCGCCCTGCAACTTATCGACAGGGCGGAGACATCAATTACAGACCTTTAATATTTTCCGCTTCTAACTCGTTAAAGTATTTCAGCGTTTTCACTTTCAGTTCCATGGTGGAAGGCTCATCGCACACCACAACGGCTTTCGGATGCAGCTGCAGACAGCTGATGGTCCACATGTGGTTAACGTTGCCTTCAACGGCAGCTTGCAGCGCCTGCGCCTTCTGGTGACCCAGTACCAGGATCATCACTTCTTCGGCATCCAGCAGGGTGCCCACGCCAACGGTCAGGGCGTATTTAGGCACCTGGCTTACGTCGCCGTCAAAGAAGCGTGAGTTAGCAACACGCGTGTCGTGAGTCAGCGTTTTGATGCGAGTACGGGAAGCCAAAGAGGAGGCCGGTTCGTTGAACGCGATGTGACCATCGTTGCCTACACCGCCCATAAACAGGTGGATTTTACCGTAAGAACGAATTTTTTCTTCATACTGGCGGCATTCTGCATCAATATCGGGCGCGTTACCATTGAGGAGGTTGATGTTTTCTGCTGGAATATCAACGTGATCAAAGAAGTTGCGATGCATGAAGCTATGGTAGCTTTCCGGATGTTCTTTCGGCAGGCCAACATATTCATCCATATTGAAAGTTACAACATGTTTGAAGCTCACCTGGCCCGCTTTGTGCATTTCAACCAATGCTTTATAAGCTGTCAGCGGAGTACCGCCAGTCGGCAGGCCCAGAACGAACGGACGATCTGCCGTTGGTTTGAACGCGTTAATACGGTTAACGATATGGCGAGCAGCCCATTTGCCGACTTGTTCAGCGGTATTCAGGGGGATCAGTCTCATTCTTCACCTCAAAAGTAAATGTAAGCAGTTGGCGGATTGAGTCTCTGTGCAGTATTAAGCGTAACCTGGTTTTGCATCGGTAAGGATCAATCCGTTTCGATTTTTTGAATGATAAAATAAGTTTTCGTAGTTAGCCAGTAGAAGGGAGGCTTAATAACGATATTTGGTGACTGAAATCACAAAAAACACGCGTTTAATTTGCGATACGAATTAAATTTTCACACACTCTGAATGTAGATGAATGGTTAATATCGTTGCTCCAGAATCTTGCTGTCAGGAATGGTCGCACAATAAAAATATGGCTTCAAAGAAGCCTAATCGGGGTCTCGTAGGGGGAATAAAATGAATATTTTAGGTTTTTTCCAGCGGCTGGGTAGGGCGTTACAGCTCCCCATCGCTGTGCTGCCAGTCGCGGCACTGCTGCTGCGATTCGGCCAACCAGATTTACTTAACGTACCCTTCATCGCGCAAGCGGGTGGGGCCATCTTTGATAACCTCGCGTTAATTTTCGCTATCGGTGTGGCTTCCAGCTGGTCAAAAGACAGCGCGGGCGCGGCAGCGTTGGCGGGTGCGGTCGGTTATTTCATATTGACCAAAGCAATGGTTACCATTAACCCGGCCATCAATATGGGTGTGCTGGCGGGTATCATCACCGGTCTGGTCGGCGGTGCGGTGTATAACCGTTGGTCTGGTATCAAACTGCCTGACTTCCTGAGCTTCTTTGGCGGCAAACGCTTTGTGCCGATCGCCACTGGCTTCTTCTGTCTGGTGCTGGCTGCTATCTTCGGCTACGTGTGGCCACCGGTGCAGAACGCCATCCATGCGGGTGGTGAGTGGATTGTGGGCGCAGGCGCACTGGGTTCCGGTATCTTTGGTTTCATCAACCGTCTGTTGATCCCAACCGGTCTGCATCAGGTTCTGAACACCATCGCCTGGTTCCAGATTGGCGAATTTACTAACGCCGCTGGTACCGTATTCCACGGTGACATCAACCGCTTCTACGCGGGTGACGGCACTGCGGGTATGTTCATGTCTGGTTTCTTCCCGATCATGATGTTTGGTCTGCCGGGTGCGGCGCTGGCGATGTACTTCGCGGCTCCGAAAGCACGTCGTCCGATGGTTGGCGGTATGCTGCTGTCCGTTGCGATCACTGCATTCCTGACCGGTGTTACCGAGCCGCTGGAATTCCTGTTCATGTTCCTGGCTCCACTGCTGTACCTCCTGCACGCACTGTTAACAGGTATCAGCCTGTTCGTTGCAACACTGCTGGGTATCCACGCAGGCTTCTCCTTCTCCGCAGGTGCTATCGACTACGTGTTGATGTACAACCTGCCGGCAGCAAGCCAGAACGTCTGGATGCTGGTGGTGATGGGTCTGGTGTTCTTCGTTATCTACTTTGTGTTGTTCAGCGCGGTTATCCGTATGTTTAACCTGAAAACGCCGGGCCGCGAAGATAAAGAAGACGACATCGTTACTGAAGAAGCCAACAGCAACACTGAAGAAGGTTTGGCTCAACTGGCAACCAGCTACATTGCAGCGGTTGGCGGTACCGATAACCTGAAAGCAATTGATGCCTGTATCACTCGTCTGCGTCTGACCGTTGCCGACTCCGGTCGCGTAAACGATGCGATGTGTAAACGTTTAGGTGCTTCTGGAGTGGTTAAGCTGAACAAGCAAACTATCCAGGTCATTGTGGGTGCGAAAGCTGAATCCATCGGCGACGAAATGAAAAAAGTTGTCGCGCGTGGTCCGGTGGCGGCAGCGTCTGGCGAAACTGCGCCAGCAGCAGCGACTCCGGTTGCAAAACCGCAGGCTGTAGCAAACGCAGCAACCGTTGAAGCGCTGGTTTCTCCGATTACCGGTGACGTCGTTGCGCTGGAGCAGGTTCCTGATGAAGCCTTCGCCAGCAAAGCGGTAGGCGACGGCGTGGCGGTAAAACCAACGGATAAAATCGTGGTTGCTCCGGCTGCGGGCACCATCGTGAAAATCTTCAACACTAACCATGCGTTCTGTCTGGAAACCGTGAAAGGCGCGGAAATCGTGGTCCATATGGGTATCGATACCGTCGCGCTGGAAGGTAAAGGCTTTAAGCGTCTGGTTGAAGAAGGCGCGGAAGTGACTGCAGGCCAACCGATTCTGGAAATGGACCTGGAGTACCTGAACGCCAACGCACGTTCCATGATTAGCCCGGTTGTGTGCAGCAACAGCGATGATTTCGGCGCTCTGGTCATTAAAGCCGAAGGTCATGTGGTTGCTGGTCAAACACCACTGTATGAGATTAAAGGTAAATAACTGCTCCTGAGTAAAGTGAGTTAAGTGCCTTAAGCGGCGGGGGATCTTCCTCCGCCGCTTTTTTTTGCAGCAAATACCCTCATATATCCTGTTGAAACACCTTTTTTGTGCAACTAATAGTTGTCTCCTGACGTCGCTTATAAGATCATGTTCCGTTATACGTTGTTTACGCTTTGAGGAATCCACGATGAGTGAGGCTGAAGCCCGCCCGAGTAACTTTATTCGTCAGATCATCGATGAAGATCTGGCCAGTGGTAAGCACACCACTATCCATACACGTTTTCCGCCGGAGCCAAATGGCTATCTGCACATTGGCCACGCGAAATCCATTTGTCTGAACTTTGGCATTGCGCAAGATTACCAGGGCCAGTGCAACCTGCGTTTTGATGATACGAACCCGGTTAAAGAAGATATCGAGTACGTTGAGTCGATTAAAAACGACGTTGAATGGTTAGGTTTCCACTGGACTGGCGATATTCGCTACTCTTCGGATTACTTCGATCAGCTTCACGCCTATGCGGTAGAGCTTATTAATAAAGGTCTGGCATACGTTGACGAACTGTCAGCGGACGAAATCCGCGAATACCGTGGCACGTTGACTCAGCCTGGCAAAAACAGCCCGTACCGCGATCGTAGCGTCGAAGAGAACCTGGCGCTGTTCGAAAAAATGCGTACCGGGGGTTTTGAAGAAGGTAAAGCCTGCCTGCGCGCGAAAATCGATATGGCTTCGCCGTTTATCGTAATGCGCGATCCGGTGCTGTATCGTATTAAATTCGCCGAACACCACCAGACCGGCAACAAGTGGTGCATCTACCCGATGTACGACTTTACCCACTGCATCAGCGATGCGCTGGAAGGCATTACGCATTCACTGTGTACGCTGGAGTTCCAGGATAACCGTCGTCTGTACGACTGGGTGCTGGACAACATCACTATTCCGGTTCATCCGCGCCAGTACGAATTCTCGCGCCTGAATCTGGAATACACCGTGATGTCCAAGCGCAAGCTGAATCTGCTGGTGACTGACAAGCACGTTGAAGGCTGGGACGATCCGCGTATGCCAACGATCTCTGGTCTGCGTCGTCGTGGTTACACCGCCGCCGCTATCCGTGAGTTTTGCAAACGTATTGGCGTGACCAAGCAGGACAACACCATTGAGATCGCTTCTCTGGAATCCTGTATTCGCGAAGATCTGAATGAAAACGCCCCGCGCGCGATGGCGGTTATCGATCCGGTGAAACTGGTTATCGAAAACTACCCGCAGGGCGAGAGCGAACTGGTCACCATGCCTAACCATCCGAATAAACCGGAAATGGGCAGCCGTGAAGTGCCGTTCAGCGGTGAAATTTGGATCGATCGCGCAGACTTCCGTGAAGAAGCCAACAAGCAGTACAAGCGTCTGGTGATGGGCAAAGAAGTACGTCTGCGTAACGCTTACGTGATCAAGGCCGAGCGTGTAGAGAAAGATGCGGAAGGGAATATCACCACCATTTTCTGCACTTACGATGCGGACACTCTGAGCAAAGATCCAGCCGATGGTCGTAAAGTAAAAGGCGTTATTCATTGGGTAAGCGCGTCCCATGCGCTGCCGATTGAAATCCGTCTGTACGACCGCCTGTTTAGCGTACCAAATCCAGGTGCGGCGGAAGATTTCCTGTCCGTCATCAACCCGGAGTCGCTGGTCATTAAACACGGCTACGGCGAGCCATCACTGCAGGCCGCGGTTGCAGGCAAGGCGTTCCAGTTTGAACGTGAAGGCTACTTCTGCCTCGACAGCCGCTATGCAACGGCTGACAAGCTGGTGTTTAACCGCACCGTTGGTCTGCGTGATACGTGGGCTAAAGTGGGCGAATAAGCTGCCTCATATCCTGTCTAAACGCCGCTTCATGCGGCGTTTTTTTTCGCAAAAAAACCGTGCGCCAGGCTCCGTTTGCGGAGCGAATTAATTACATGCCTGTAATAATGGATTGGCTGAATGTTTTTGCGTTTAAATAACTTACCTCAATATGAAATGGGCTGAAACCGATTTCATCTCCATGGAAAACAAGCCTTTTTTTCATTTTCTCAACGCTTTTTTATCTCCCAATGAAAATGTAACAGAAAGCAATGAAATATGTGCGGTTGCTCATACTATTACATACTCGTTACAGAAAGAGATTGATAATTCGCGTCGCGAAAAATAGTCTATTCATTGTAGTCACTGAGGTTTTCTTAGCGCTACTTTTTTAATTTTTGTTTTTTCGCTGACCGCTTTTATCGGCAGCATTTAATACCCAATGGATTTCGAGTTGCATCAAGGCGGCGACGCAGCGAATTCCCGGGAGCGTACATCAGTACGTGACTGGGATGAGCGAGGAAAGCCAACGCAGATGCGGCTTGAAAGACGAAGGGTTATACGTCAAAGAGGATTAACATATGCGTACGTTTAGTGGCAAACGTAGTACGCTGGCGCTGGCTATCGCCGGTATCACAGCAATGTCGGGTTTTGTTGTTGCTCCCCAGGTACACGCCGAAGGTTTCATTGATGATTCCACTTTAACCGGCGGCATCTATTACTGGCAGCGTGAGCGTGACCGTAAAGATGTGACCGATCATGACAAATACAAAACCAACCTTTCTCACTCCACCTGGAACGCTAACCTCGACTTCCAATCCGGTTATGCGGCCGATATGTTTGGTATTGATATCGCAGCATTCACCGCTATTGAAATGAACGAAAGTAGCGAAAGCGGCCATCCAAACGAAATCGCATTCTCTTCAAAAAATAAAGGCTATGACGAAGATTACTCCGGCGATAAAAGCGGAATTAGTCTTTATAAAGCAGCAGCCAAATTTAAATACGGCCCAACCTGGGCGCGTGCCGGTTACATTCAACCAACCGGACAGACTCTGTTGGCTCCGCACTGGAGCTTTATGCCAGGGACCTATCAGGGTGCTGAAGCCGGCGCCAACTTCGACTATGGTGATGCGGGTGCACTGAGCTTCTCCTATATGTGGGCCAACGAATATAAAGCACCGTGGCACACCGAAGTCGATAAATTCTATCAGGCTGATAAAAAGACCAGCGTAGATTACCTGCACTCAATCGGCGCGAAATATGACTTCAAAAATAACCTGTTGCTGGAAGCGGCATTTGGTCAGTCTGAAGGCTACGTCGATCAGTACTTCGCAAAAGCCAGCTACAAATTCGATTTAGGCGGTAACCCGTTTACCACCAGCTACCAGTTCTACGGCGCGCGTGACAAAGTTGATGACCGCACCGTGAACGATATTTATGACGGTACGGCCTGGCTGCAGGCGTTGACCTTCGGCTACAAAGTGGCGGAAGTGGTTGACCTGCGTCTGGAAGGGACCTGGGTTAAAGCGGACGGGCAGCAGGGTTACTTCCTGCAACGTATGACGCCGACCTACGCCTCATCCAACGGTCGCCTTGATGTCTGGTGGGATAACCGTTCCGACTTCAACGCCAACGGCGAAAAGGCAGTCTTCTTCGGCGCAATGTATGACCTGAAGAACTGGAACCTGCCGGGCTGGGCAGTGGGCGCGTCCTACGTTTACGCATGGGATGCCAAACCTTCTACCTGGCAGCTCAACCCGGATGCGTACTACGACAAAAACCGGACTATCGAAGAGTCTTCTTACAGCCTGGATGCGGTTTATACCCTGCAGGACGGTCGTGCGAAGGGCACCATGTTTAAACTGCACTTCACCCAGTACGACAACCATTCAGATATTCCGAGCTGGGGCGGTGGTTACGGCAACATCTTCCAGGATGAGCGTGACGTGAAATTCATCGTTATTGCTCCGTTCACCATCTTCTAATGCCAACAGCGGCAGGCCTGGCGCCTGCCGCATCGTTGAGGAAAGTGCTATGAAAAAACTGATACTCATCGCCGTTATGGCATCAGGGCTGGTGGCTTGTGCACAATCCCCTGCGCCGAAAGAAGACAGCCGTCTGAAAGAAGCCTACAGCGCGTGTATTAATACCGCGCAAGGATCGCCGGAGAAAATAGAAGCCTGCCAAAGCGTGTTGAATGTGCTGAAGAAAGAAAAGCAGCACCAGCAGTTTGCCAATGAAGAAAGCGTACGCGTACTGGATTATCAGCAGTGTATCCAGGCCACGCGCACGGGTAACGATCAGTCTGTTAATGCTGATTGCAACAAAGTCTGGCAGGAAATTCGTAGCAAGAATACTGCGCAGTAAATCGAAAAATGAAAATACAACGGGCGGAGAATTTTTCCGCCCGTTTGCTTTTCAGAGCTTATGTTCCACCGGTTGATAACCCCGACTAAGCCGCACAAACAGCATTGCCGTGGCGGCGAGTCCGCAAAGTGCCGCGCACATCAGCCACCATCCCGGTGAGCTTTTATCCCCGGTGAGCTGAACCAGCGCCGTGGATATGACCGGCGTTAGGCCGCCAAAAATCGCCGTGGCAAGACTGAATGCCAGTGAAAAGCCCACCGTACGCACATAGACCGGCATCACCTCGGTGAGTGCGGCTACCATTGCCCCGTTATACATCCCAAAAAAGAACGAGAACCAAAGCAGGACCAACGTCATGCGCGTAAAATCTGGCGCGGCGGTGAGCCAGTGCATTACCGGCCAGGTGGTGATCAGTGCGAGTACGGTAATCCCCATCAACACCGGACGACGACCAATTCGGTCAGAAATTGCCCCGCCAATCGGCAGCCAGATAAAGTTAGAAATACCGACCAGCATGGTGACTACCAGGCTATCGCGCGCGCTCAGGTGGAGTACAGCCCTGCCGTAGGTCGGGGTGTAGACGGTAATGAAATAGAACGTCGTAGTGGTCATCGCCACCAGCAGCGTACCCGCAGCAATGAGGCGCCAGTTTTTGATGATAGTGGTGAAAATTTCCCTGGTGTCGGGCCGATGTGTTCGTTGTAAAAATGCGTCGGTCTCCTGAAGCGAACGGCGCAGGACGAAGATCAAAGGAATAATCATGCAACCAATAAAGAAAGGAATGCGCCAACCCCATTCAGAGATCTCATCGTGCCCCAGCGTGGCGTTCAGGCCGTAACCAATCAATGCAGCTACCACAATCGCGACCTGTTGGCTGGCGGACTGCCAGCTTGTGTAAAAGCCTTTATTGCCAGGCGTGGCGATTTCAGACAGATAAACCGAGACGCCGCCCAGCTCCACGCCCGCAGAGAAGCCCTGTAATAATCGACCAACTAATACCAGCACAGGAGCCAGCAGGCCAATACTTTGATAACCGGGAACAAGGGCAATCAGCAGGGTACCGCAGCCCATAATCGCCAGCGTCACCATCAGTCCCTTACGGCGACCAATTCTGTCGATGTAAGCGCCCAGCACGATTGCCCCAACCGGTCGCATTAAGAAACCCGAGCCGAATACCGCGAAGGTCAACATGAGCCCGGCAAATTCACTCTCCGCAGGAAAGAAAGTCCTGGCGATATAGGTGGCGTAAAAACCGAACAGAAAAAAGTCGAACTGTTCGAGAAAATTACCGCTGGTTACCCGCAGTATTGCGCCGAAAGTTCCGGCGCGCGATGGTTGTTGTGTCATTGGGTTTGCTCCACTGTCCTATCATAATATTTATAGAGGTAAGAGTTTGCGGGTTAGTCGCCTGTGACCCCCGCCTGTTTGCCGCGCCGTTTCTCAATCGCCCACTTGAGTAAGGCTGCGCAGCGGTAAAATCCATGGGCAAATTTTCCGTAAGGAATGGTCAGAAAAAGCGCCATGACCACACCGAGATGAATGGCCAGTAAAATAGCCATCCATGAAGTGTCTCTTCCCGCCAGCAGCGCCAGACCGGTCAGACTGGTCAGCAGCAGCAGCAAAATAAAACCGCGATCCATCGGTTTCTGCCTTGCGTCGCCATGTAGCGGTGAGCGTTTGAGATTGAGCCATAGCAAGCCAGCCGGGCCGACAACCAGGCCAATGCCACCCAACGTGCCCAGCATCACCGGAACGCTGAAGAACGGATAGGGAGCTTCTATGCCTGCAAAGTAGTGATAGCCCGTTGCGACCACGGTGGCGGCAAAGCAGAGCATAAAACCGTAGAAGGTAAAGTGATGGAAGCGGCGGCGCATCAGGGTGAAGGCATCATCCGCTTCGTTACACCCTTTGCCGTGGCCACCATCGAGATATTTCAGCGTCAGTGCATCGTGTGAGGCTTCAGCAATCTCGGCGGAACGCGGCATACCCGGAGAGATCTCGCGCCAGAAGCGGATCACGCCCGCCATCAGCAAACCGATCGCCAGAATAAAGACCGAACCAAACATCCAGGCCAGCAGGTTATGCGGGAAAATTTGATAGAAATCCCCGGCCAGCGGAGGATGGAATAGTGAACCTTTCAAACCGATGGCGAGGAGTAAAAACAGGATCAGACCGAAAACCAGCGCCAGCGTCACGGTGACACCTGCGCGACGATAAAGCGCGCCAAAGGCGGCGGGTTGCGCGTAGTGCTGATAGGTTTCGAGCCGGACTTCCGCCATCGCTTTCGGTACGTTGATGGCAAATTCATGAGGTGGGGCGTACTGACACGCGTGCAGGCAAGCGCCGCAGTTATGGCACAAGTTTGCCAGATAATTGATATCCGCTTTACCGAATTCCAGGCGCTGCGTCATGGCCGGGAACACGGCGCAAAATCCTTCACAATAGCGACAGGCGTTGCAGACCTGCATCACGCGTTCAACTTCCGCTTCCGGTTCAGTGATAATTTGCGCTTCGATAATCAGTTTCTCAAGCTGCCTCATGACGAGTCTCCTTACGTGCGGCCAGCGCGGCTTCTTTTCCGGCAATACGGCCAAAGGTTGTGCCGATTGACATGCCCACACCTGCGGTGTAGCCCTTGCCCAGCACGTTGCCTGCCATCATCTCTCCGGCGACGAACAGGTTACGGCTTGGCTGCCCGGCAAAGTGAACGGCAGCGCGCTCGTTCACTTTTAACCCGAGATAGGTGAAGGTGATCCCTGGTCGCAGGGCATAGCCGTAGTATGGCGGTTGGTCCAGCGGTCGTGCCCAGTGCGTTTTCGCGGGTAGCAAATCTTTGGTGGCGCAGTTATCCAGAACGGTATGGTCGAACTGGCCGGGCTGGCAGGCGTTGTTGTACTCCGTCACGGTGTGGGTAAAGCGTTCACCATTCAGCCCCAACTGATGAGCCAGTTCTGCCAGCGTATTGGCCTGTGCGCCAGGAAAGACCGGAGGCATGAAGTGGCCGATGGCTTTACTGTCGATGATGGAGTAACCAATCTGCCCTGGCTGTTGAGCGACCAGACGTCCCCAGATGGCGTAGCGTTTCGGCCAGAAATCTTCGCCCTCATCATAAAAACGCTCAGCGTCACGGTTGACGACTATGCCGAGCGAAACGCAGTCCACGCGGGTGCAAATTCCGCCGTCATATAATGGCGCTCTGGCGTCAATGGCTACGCAGTGTGACTGGGAGGGTTCGCCGATAATGTCGGCTCCGGCATCCATCATAAATTTGAGCAGTACGCCCTGGTTAAAGCGCGTACCGCGAATCAGGAAGTTATCCGCAGGCCACTCGCCGCGCTCGTTCTCTCCCCACGCTTCTCGCAGCCATTCGCGGTTAGACTCAAACCCGCCCGCGGCAAGCACGCAGGATTTCGCTGTGATACGCTCGTTGCCTGACAGCGCCGCCACGAACTCGCCATTGTGCAGTTCAAGCGCCTGCACCGGTGTGTTATAGCGGATTTGTACGCCCAGCTTTTCTGCGCTGCGATAATAGGCATTCACGAGAGCTTTACCGCCCCCCATAAAAAAAGCGTTGGTTCGCGCCACGTGTAAAGCGCCAGAGAGTGGAGGCTGAAAATTGACGCCGTGCTGGCGCATCCAGTCGCGGCAATGTGATGAGGTACGGATCACCAGACGCGCCAGGGCTTCGTTGGTATTTCCTTCTGTTACGCGCTGCAGGTCTTGCCAGAACTCCTCTTCCGGATAGCTTTCTACCAGCACATCCTGCGGCGCATCATGCATACAGCGCAGATTACGCGTGTGTTGGGAATTTCCCCCACGCCATTCCCGGGGAGCCGCTTCGAGTAGTAAAACGGAAGCGCCTTGCTCCCGGGCGGTAAGGGCAGCGCATAAGGCAGCATTGCCACCGCCAATCACCAGAACATCAACCATCGTATACTCCATTACCATTTAACTAATTGTTAAATTTGTAATTGAAATGTATACGTGCGGCTTGTGCGGGCGCTATGACGTAGCGCTAAAGAGGGCTTTAGTTATTGTAAAGGATGGCACCTGGCCAGCTTCCTGCTTCTACCAGTTGATGCATCACTTTCGTCAGTACCACGCGGGCAGCGAGGCCCGCCGGGGTGAGCTCATCGTCAGATAGGCTCACCAGAAAATTGGGGCGGCTAAGTATCGGATTATGGACGCCGATCACTCTTAGCGTCTCTTTATCGAGATGGGAAATCGCCGCTCCGGGTTGAAGAGTGGCGCCAATGCCACTGCGCACGGCGCGCATCAGCAGCGCCAGACCATCAATTTCTGTAGCGATCTCAATGTTCAGCGCGTGTTCCTGACTAATTGCCTCCAGCCTGCCGCGCAGACCGTGGCCTGGGCTTGGCATTATCAATGGAATACTCGCCAGTTGGGCAGGCGCAATATTGTCATCGGCAATATCAGCCAGTAGGGCATGGGTCCCAATCAAAAACAGCCGTTCTTCGAGAATCGGTCTGGCACTCCAGCGCAGGATCTTTTCTTTTTGAAACACCACAGCCAGATCAATCTGGCGGGTATTAATCATCCGTTCCAGATTACCAGAGAGACTTTCCACCACGTGCAGGCGAACATCGCTATAGCTTTCCCGCATGGCGTGAATAAAAGGCATACCGAGAACGGAAGCGGTACTGGGAGCCATACCGACGCTGACGTGCCCGGAAAGCCGGGACTCTCGTGCGGCGAGGATCGCATCGTCTGCGTGACGGAGCGCCAGCTGCGCCTGGGAGTAAAAAGCCAGTCCGGCGCTGGTCGGCGTCACGCCTCGCGAGGTGCGCTGCAGCAGGCGAATAGCGAGTTCGTTTTCCAGACGCGACATTTGCTGGCTGAGTGCCGAAACCCCGATATTGAGATCGAGCGCCGCGCTACCCATGCTGCCGGTTTCTACAATGCGCACAAAATAGCGTAGCTGGCGAAGTTCCATTTCGACTCTCCGGAAGGGGCAATTGATTTTTACATTAAAGCAACACAGGAGCGGAGGGAAGGGGAAAAGGGCAGGTAACGCCCATAAAAAAAGCCAACCGGAGGGTTGGCTTTTCAGAAAGCATTACATTATTTGCCGTCGTGGGCGTGCTCATCTTCGCGGCAATCGCCTTCGGCGCAGTGACCGTAAAGATAGAGGCTATGGTTAGTTAAGCGAATGCCATGTTTAGCCGCAATCTCACGCTGGCGGGCTTCGATGGAATCATCGCTGAACTCGACCACTTTGCCGCAGTCAAGGCAGATGAGGTGATCGTGATGATGCTGTTGAGTCAGTTCGAAGACGGATTTACCACCTTCAAAATTATGGCGGGTCACGATACCGGCATCATCAAACTGGTTCAGCACGCGATACACGGTCGCCAGACCAATTTCTTCACCCATATCGATCAGGCGTTTGTATAAGTCTTCCGCACTGACGTGATGGTTATCCGGTTCCTGAAGAACTTCCAGAATTTTTAAACGAGGAAGCGTTACTTTCAGGCCAGCCTTCTTTAATGCGGTATTGTTGTCAGTCATGCGGAATCTGTCCTGTAGCTAAACGATTCACTTCATTAACAGAAGTGACAGAAATTGCACTTGAGATAATGCGATTCATTATAGAACTGCCATGGCTAAATGAAAACTGCAAGTCTCTGGCATATATTGTTAATCAAAACGTGGTATCGCCGACAAACACACTGTGCAACACCCGATTGGCATCCAGCCATTGTACAGGGTCAGACGAAAAAGTTACAAATTTGTAGCAATTATTTTGATTGGTTTTATCTATTGATGCGGCGCAGATGGAAATCTGCGCCGCACGAAATCAGGCATTGATGATTTCGTCGAGGTGCAGCTCTTCAGAGATCTGCTTAACCCATTTTTCTACGCGCTCAGCGGTCAGTTCAGGCTGGCGATCTTCATCGATAGCCAGACCGACAAAGTGGTCGTCGTCAGCCAGACCTTTGGACGCTTCAAAGTGATAACCCGCTGTCGGCCAGTGACCAACGATGGTTGCGCCGCGCGGTTCGATGATGTCGCGAATTGTGCCTAACGCATCGCAGAAATATTCTGCGTAATCTTCCTGGTCGCCGCAGCCGAACAATGCAACCAGTTTGCCGTTAAAATCAATGTCTTCGAGGGTTGGGAAGAAATCGTCCCAGTCACACTGCGCTTCACCGTAGTACCAGGTTGGGATGCCGAGTAGCAGAATGTCATACCCTTCGAGGTCTTCTTTGCTGCTTTTTGCAATGTCATGAACATCGGCAACGTCTTTACCAAGCTGTTTTTGAATCATTTTTGCGATGTTTTCGGTGTTACCGGTGTCGCTGCCGAAAAAGATGCCAGTGATTGCCATGAGTAAAATAACCTCTTGAAACTTATTGAAATGGTGGTGGCGCATTGCCCACGGATAAGGGCAATCATAGCAGAACAGTCAGGCATGCGGAAACAGCAAACACGCAGGACTGCACTCTGTGCTACACGATTTATGATTTAGAGCAGAAATTCAGACTAAGCCTGACCGCGCAATGCGCTGAGTTGGGCCATCAGCATCTCTTCGATGAGTTCACTGCGACTCATATTGCGCGCCTCGGCCAGCTCGTTCAGAGCGTCAACGGCATCAGCGTTCAGTTTCAGTTCGACACGCTTAAGCCCGCGAACTTTATCGCGTTTAAGCTGATTACGTTTGTTAATACGTAACTGTTCATCACGCGAGAGCGGATTAGTTTTGGGTCGTCCCGGGCGACGCTCCTGCGCGAACAGATCTAATGTCGTACGGTCCGTTTGTTCTTTGGCCATGATCTTGGTGACTTCGGGGAAACAATCAGCCAGGCGTCTGCCCGGATGGATAGCGCGCCATAATACATCAGCAGGGGGGACACGCCAACGCCCACGCGCGTAATCGCGCGCAGACGCTGAGTTTTTAATCAGTTAGCCTGCTCGTCCAGATAACGACGGATGGCGCGCAGCACCGCCTCCGGTTTTTCTGCATGCACCCAATGACCCGCGCCAGCAATAACGTGCGCCCGAGCCTGCGGGAATTGCGCCAGCAGCTGTTCGCGATACGCTTCGGTAACATACGGTGAGTTGCCGCCAGGGATAAACAGCGCCGGGTGCTCCCACGGCGGAATGGTCTCCCAACCGACGATATGGGGATATTGATCCCACAGCACGGGAACGTTAAAACGCCACTCGCCGTCGACAAATGATTTCAGCAGAAATTGGATAACGCCTTCTTCTTGCAGATGTTGACGCATGACGCTCGCCGCCTGCTGACGCGAAGTGGCCTGCGCATCGGTTACAGCATTGATTGCCGCAAAAATCTCATCGTGACGGCGCACATGATAGTCAACGGGGGCGATGTCGATGGCCACCAGCCGTTCGACACGCTCCGGGGCCAGTGCGGTCAACGCCATGACGGCTTTACCCCCCATCGAGTGACCAATAAAGATCGCTTTATCTATCTGCCGATCGTCCAGAGTATCCAGCAGATCTTGCGCCATGGCCGGATAATTCATCTCAGGCGAGCGAGGGGAGAGTCCATGGTTTCGCATATCAACCTGGATGATATCGTGATCGGCTACCAGGGAGCGCGCCAGGATCCCCAGGTTATCCAGACTGCCAAACAGGCCGTGAACCAGGACGATGGGAGAATTATTGTGCAGGTTTTGCGCAGATTGCGCTCGGATATTCAATTTCATGGCAAAGTTCTTTTTTTCACACTCACGGGTTAGGGTATCATGTTGACCATTCTGCCACATGGCTGCAACAACTACGGTTACTCCGAGTTTTGCCCGCCACCAGGCTTGACGCTATCCGCTGTTGGGATTTGTCTTTACACTACGCGTGTTGACCCAACAACTTGTATTCAGCTAAACACTGCACTGGATTAAGATGAAAACGATTGAAGTTGATGATGAACTCTATAGCTATATTGCCAGCCACACCAAGCATATCGGCGAGAGCGCATCCGACATTTTACGGCGTATGTTGAAATTTTCCGCCGCATCACAGCCTGTCACTCCGGTAGTTAAAGAAGTCCGCGCTGTGCAAGCCGTCGTGGAAGCGAAGCCGGTTAACCCCGTAAAAGATAAAGTGCGCGCCATGCGTGAACTGCTGCTGTCCGACGAATACGCGGAGCAGAAGAAAGCAGTAAATCGCTTTATGCTGGTGCTGTCTACACTCTATTCACTGGATCAAAACGCGTTCGCCGAAGCAACAGAATCGTTGCATGGTCGTACGCGCGTTTATTTTGCAGCGGATGAACAGACGCTGCTGAAAAATGGTAATCAAACCAAACCAAAACACGTGCCAGGCACGCCGTACTGGGTGATCACCAATACCAATACCGGCCGTAAATGCAGCATGGTTGAGCACATCATGCAGTCAATGCAATTCCCTGCGGAATTGATTGAAAAGGTTTGCGGAACAATTTAATCCTTGCATTAGAAGGACCAGGCAATGGCAATCCACAACCGTGCAGGTCAACCTGCGCAACAGAGTGATTTGATTAACGTCGCCCAACTGACGGCACAGTACTATGTACTGAAACCAACGGCAGGGAACGCTGAGCACGCCGTCAAGTTCGGTACGTCCGGACATCGCGGTAGTGCAGGTCGTCATAGTTTTAACGAGCCGCATATTCTGGCTATCGCTCAGGCGATTGCTGAAGAACGTGCGAAGAACGGGATTACTGGCCCGTGCTATGTGGGCAAGGATACCCACGCGCTGTCTGAACCGGCTTTTATCTCTGTACTGGAAGTGCTGGCGGCGAACGGCGTTGAAGTCATCGTGCAGGAAAATAACGGCTTTACGCCAACCCCTGCCGTGTCGAACGCTATCCTGGTCCACAACAAAAAAGGCGGCCCTCTGGCGGATGGCATTGTGATTACGCCGTCCCACAACCCACCGGAAGATGGCGGCATTAAATACAACCCGCCAAACGGTGGTCCGGCAGATACCAACGTCACCAAAGTGGTGGAAGACAGGGCTAACGCCCTGTTGGCTGACGGTCTGCAAGGTGTGAAGCGTATGTCGCTGGACGCTGCGCTGGCATCGGGTCATGTCAAAGAGCAGGACCTGGTTCAGCCGTTTGTTGAAGGACTGGCTGACATCGTCGACATGGCGGCAATCCAGAAAGCTGGCCTGACCTTGGGTGTCGATCCGCTGGGCGGTTCCGGTATCGAATACTGGAAACGTATTGCTAAGCACTACAACCTGAATCTGACTATCGTTAACGATCACGTTGATCAAACTTTCCGTTTCATGCATCTCGACAAAGATGGCGCAATCCGTATGGACTGCTCCTCCGAGTGCGCGATGGCGGGCCTGTTGGCGCTGCGCGACAAGTTCGATTTGGCTTTTGCTAACGATCCGGACTACGACCGTCACGGTATCGTCACCCCGGCAGGGCTGATGAACCCGAACCACTACCTGGCGGTGGCGATCAACTACCTGTTCCAGCACCGTCCGCAATGGGGCAAAGACGTTGCCGTCGGTAAGACGCTGGTGTCATCGGCGATGATTGACCGCGTGGTGAATGATTTAGGGCGTAAACTGGTCGAAGTTCCGGTTGGCTTTAAATGGTTCGTTGATGGTCTGTTTGACGGCAGCTTTGGCTTTGGTGGTGAAGAGAGCGCGGGGGCTTCTTTCCTGCGCTTCGACGGTACACCGTGGTCGACCGACAAAGACGGTATCATCATGTGCCTGCTGGCGGCAGAAATTACCGCTGTGACCGGTAAGAACCCGCAGGAGCACTACAATGAGCTGGCTGCTCGCTTTGGCGCGCCAAGCTACAACCGCCTGCAGGCGAGCGCGACCTCCGCGCAGAAAGCGGCGCTGTCTAAGCTGTCTCCGGAAATGGTGAGCGCCAGCACGCTGGCGGGCGACCCGATCACTGCGCGTCTGACGGCGGCACCGGGCAACGGTGCTTCTATCGGTGGTCTGAAAGTGATGACTGAAAACGGCTGGTTTGCCGCGCGTCCATCAGGTACGGAAGACGCTTATAAAATCTACTGCGAGAGCTTCCTGGGTGAAGAACACCGCAAGCAGATCGAAAAAGAAGCCGTTGAGATCGTCAGTGAAGTGTTGAAGAACGCATAAGTACAATTTGTGTGCCGGGCGGTGCTACGTTTGCCCGGCCTACAAAAGCGATCGTAGGCCCGGTAAGCGCTAGCGCTACCGGGCTTTTTATCGGGCTTTAACTGTGATTATTTTTCAGTTCAAAGCGCGGTGATACCAGGCCATACAGCGTCCAGCCGAGGAAGGTCACGATAGAACCGTAAAGCATTGCTTCTTCGCCGGAGGAGTAGAGCGCATAGAAGCTGTACAATGCGCCAATAAACGCCACAAAGTTTGCCGGTTTCGCTTTCGATGACGGAACATTCGCCATCTTCTGAATAATAACCAGTGCGGCCATCGACAGAATATACGGAATGATGTTCGTCACGACCGCCAGATTGACCAGCACGTTGAACTGACTGTTCAGCGACGGGCTGATAGTCATCAGCGATAAACCACTCTGGATTATTACGATTGCCAGCATCCCCTGAACCGGCGCGTCTACTTTGGTCACGCGGGAGAAGATTTTAGGGAAGTAACCACCATCAGCCGACGATTTGAATACCTGGGCGATAGTGAACTGCCAACCCAGCAGTGAACCGCAGCAGGACATCACCATCAGCGCCATGATCACTTTACCGACTTCCGGGGTGAACATTTGTGCAAAGGCTAAACCGAACGGCGCAGTAGAGTTAGCCAGAGCCATATTCGGCACAATCCCCGCTATCACGTTGGTTGAGACGATATAAATCACAGCAGCTCCTAGCGTACCGCCCAGTACTGCGATAGGCACGTTGCGTTCCGGGTTTTCGACCACTTCGGCGTTGGCGCAGGCTGATTCCAGACCCAGGAAAGCCCACAACGTCATCGCAATGGAAGAACCTACCGCCGTGAAGAATGGTACGTGATGCGGATTCCAGGAGTTAGCATACAGTGTCGGACTGAACCAGAACCAGCCGATGATACACAGACCGACAACCGGAATAATTACGCCCCAGACGGTGATGCTGCTGATTTGTCCGGTAATACGCGCACCGCCAAAGTTGGCGACGGTGCAGATCCACAGCACGCCGATGGTTGCCAGGCCAATCTGCACAGGTGTCAGTGTGGCGCCAAACAGTTCGGTACCGTAACCCACGGCAGAGATTGCGATGGCTACGTTGGCAATTAATAGTGAAACGCCATAGGTGTAGTTCGCCATAAAGTTACCGGATTTGCCAAAGGCGTATTCCGCGTAACCGCCCATACCGCCGGATTTGCGACTGAACATACCGCATTTTGCGAAGGCCCAGGCCAGCGCCATTGAACCGACAGCAGTAACCAGCCACGATATGATCGAGATGGTGCCGACTTCCGCAAGTTTGGTGGGCAGCATGATTATTCCCGATCCCATCATATTAACCATGGTCAGGATGGTGAGCTGGACGACGCCCATTTTATTGGATTTGGCTTTGCTCATAACATTTCCCCTTTCAACAGAGCGTGTTGCGCGCTTTGTTGCTTAATTACGTAGCACCACACCTGTTTACGACCATCGTGCTCTTCGATGTAGACCCCCTGGAGTTCAGGCGCAAAACCCGGTAGCAAATTGATCCCTTCTTCCAGCGCACTGAAGTAACGTAATACTGAACCTCCCCAGATTTCACCCGGAACTACACACAGCACACCCGGAGGATAAGGAAGCGCGCCTTCCGCTGCGATGCGACCTTCAGCGTCAGGTAGACGCACCAGTTCAACTTCACCACGCAGATATGCATAGTTGGCATCCTGGGGATTCATGCTGACGTGCGGGAAATGTGCCTTACGGAACATCTCTTTCTGTAACTGCTTCACGTTGTGGCGGGCGTACAAATCGTGCATTTCCTGACACAGTTGGCGCAGGCTGTAACCGGCGTAGCGGGCTTCGTGCTGTTTGTAGATAGAAGGCAGAACGTCGGCCAACGGAGCATCGGCTTCCAGCAGTTTTTCAAAACGCACCAACAGAGCGACAAGCTGCTGTAGCTTCGCCATATCTTCTGCTGGGGTCAGCAGGAACAGGATGGAGTTGAGGTCACATTTTTCGGGCACTACACCATTTTCTCGCAAGAAGTTAGCCAGAATAGTGGCCGGAACGCCGAAGGTGTCATACTCGCCATCACGTGCATTGATCCCTGGTGTGATAAGCAGCAATTTGCATGGATCCACAAAATACTGGTGTTCGGCATAACCTTCAAAGGCATGCCAGTGTTCTCCAGGGACAAAGTGGAAGAAACGGAGGTCGCTGGCGATTTCAGTCGTGGGATAAGCTTGCCACGGTTTGCCCGAGACCATTTCAGGTACAAATGGGCGGATATGGTGGCAGTTTTCCAGGATCAGTTTACGAGTATCAATCCCGTTGACGACGCAATCCATCCACATGTTGCGTCCGCTGACGCCTTCATGCATTTTGGCGTTAATGTCCAGCGCGGCAAACAGCGGATAAAACGGGCTGGTGGAGGCGTGCATCATGAACGCATTATTCATTCGTTTATGGGGCACATAGCGAGACTGGCCTTTGATGTGGCTGTCTTTTTTGTGGATTTGCGAAGTCTGAGAGAAACCCGCCTGTTGTTTGTGCACCGACTGGGTGACCAGAATGCCGGGGTCGTTTTCGTTGAGATCCAGCAACAGCGGAGAGCAATCGGCCATCATTGGGATAAACTGCTCGTAGCCAACCCACGCGGAGTCGAACAGGATGTAGTCGCACAGATGACCTATCTTATCGACCACCTGACGGGCGTTATAGATCGTGCCATCGTAGGTACCTAACTGAATCACGGCCAGACGGAATGGACGCACATCTTTCGAACGTTGAGGCGCAACTTCGCTCACCAGTTCACGTAGATAGCTTTCTTCAAAGCAGTGTGCGTCAATCCCGCCGATAAACCCGTACGGGTTGCGTGCAGTTTCCAGATATATCGGCGTAGCCCCAGCCTGTAACAACGCGCCGTGGTGGTTTGACTTGTGGTTGTTGCGATCGAATAACACCAAATCGCCAGGGGTGAGCAGCGCGTTAAGTACGACTTTATTTGATGAGGAAGTTCCGTTTAGTACGAAGTAGGTCTTATCTGCGTTGAAGACTTTGGCAGCATGCTGTTGTGCAATGCAGGGGGCACCTTCATGGATCAGTAGGTCACCCATTGCGACATCGGCGTTACACAAATCGGAGCGGAAAAGCGCTTCGCCGAAATATTCGACAAACTGATTACCCGCGGGATGGCGACGGAAAAACTCGCCACCCTGATGACCAGGGCAATCAAAGGCGCTGTTACCTTGATTTACGTAGTCGACAAGTGCACGAAAGAATGGCGGACGTAACTGCGTTTCATAATGGCTGGCGGCGGTTTCTAACTGCCGACCATAAAAGGCGGTACGGGCTTCATTACATTCGAATACCCCGGAGATGCGCGGCAGATGTTCAGGTGGAACACGTTCTTCATTTTCGGTGGCGATAAAAACAGGAATGCCGTAGCCGGTGGCGTCAATTTCATCGAGTTTTCCACGTTCAACATCATTGATGGATAACACGATGGCAGCAACATCAATAAAATTACTTTCATCGATATTTACGCAGGAACGTTGCGTGTAAAAACAATCAGGACAGGAACGGCTTACGGCAATTTTTAATTCTGACATTTTCATCTCTTTATTTTTAGGTAATAGCAGGTCCTCAATTTCTCAAATGAGAAATTGATAACTCCGGAAAAAAAGCAAAGTCATACCGCTGATAAATAAATCAGTAAATTGCTTTTTTGAAGATGCAATAAACCCTAACCGGTCCGGTCACAGGTAATACAGGGTTATGCAGGGAGAGCACTGTCGATACAGGCGTTATACCCGTCGTCTTTCAAGCTGCATCTGTGTTGGCTTTACTCGCTTATCCCAGTCACGTACTGATGTACGCTCACGGGCTTTGCTGCGTCGCCGCCTTGATGCAACTCGAAATCCATTGGGTATATATCTGCGATACAGAGAGTCAGGAAGACCTGTATGCTGGAGTGCCCTTAGTCGAGTGACTAACGGGCATTAAAGAAGTGAAAGTCAAAGCTATTACGGTGGGCAAACATCATAATATGCGTTGTTCGCCTTATGTGGGGCATTGTTCGACTATTATTTTCCATTTTAGTTACCTTTACTGGATTAGTGGAAGGTGCGGGTATTTTATCCAGGAAATGGCTGTAAACCGTGAAGATGATCAATAAAAAATGATCATTTCCAAAATATTTAGTCGTCAATTATGCATATCATGAGATAAGATGCTTTTTTGTTTATTAAATGTTGCGTGTTTGTATTTTGTTATTTTTGGCAATATTTGATTGGCTGCATAATAAGTATTATGCAGCAGAGAGAGTTATGAAAATTATAATTGTTAGTTAATCAAAAAAAATGAATAATCATTCATGGCATAAACCGATAACCGATCCCAGTTTCGGTCAGAAAATGACGCGGGCGGGCCGGATCCAGTTCCAGCTTCTGGCGCAAGTGTCCCATGTAAATTCGCAGATAATGACTGTGTTCGACGGCGTTTGGCCCCCAAACCTGATTTAACAACTGGCGTTGTGTTAGTACCTTCCCGGCATTATTCAGCAGTACCGCTAACAGACGAAATTCAATCGGCGTCAAATGAATTTCCTCGTCATCTCGGTGTACGAGGCGGGCGGCGAGATCCACTTTTACATTGGCAAAATGCACCACCGGTTCGGGAGATGCGCCGCTGGCGTGACGACGCAATGCCACGCGTAATCGTGCCTGTAGCTCGCCAATACCAAAGGGTTTACTGAGATAGTCATCGGCACCGGCATCCAGGGCGGCGATTTTATCGCTCTCTTCGCTGCGGGCAGAGAGCACAATTACCGGGATTGCGCTCCATTGTCGCAGGTCGCGAATAAAATCAATACCGTCGCCGTCCGGCAGGCCGAGATCGAGAATGATGAGATCGGGTTTTCGCGTGGCAGCTTCCAGCAGACCACGTTGCAGCGTTTCCGCTTCATATACACGCAGGCCATCAGCTTCCAGCGCGGTGCGCAGAAAACGGCGGATGGCCTGTTCATCTTCAACAATCAGTACGTTCGTCACATATCCTCATGAAAATCTTCAAGTTCAGGGGGAATTTCCTGGGGCAGTGTAACACGAAAACTCGCTCCTCCCTGGGCACGATTATGGGCGGAAATCGTACCGCCGTGCACGTCCACAATCGCCTGGCAAATTGCCAGTCCCAGTCCAACGCCCGGTACCGATGACTCTTTGTTTCCCCGGGAAAACTTGTCAAAAACTTGTTGTTCCATACCCGACGGAATACCCGGCCCATTATCCCAGACGTCCAGCTGCAGGTGTTCACCATCGACGCTGGCATCAATACCGATTTGCGCCTGTGGACCCGCATATTTGACGGCGTTTTCCAACAGGTTAATCAGCACCCGTTCAAAGAGCGGGCCATCGACGTGGATAAGCGTCAGCGGTTCAGGTAACGACAGATTAATCGGGGCAGAAAGTCCAGGCTCCAGCATCTGCAGGGCGCTGCCGACCACTTCTTCCAGCGTTAACCACTCTTTCTTAAGATTAAAGCCGCCAGACTGAATTCGCGCCATATCGAGCAGGTTATTAACCAGTCGGGTTGTATTCAGGACGTGCTGGCGAATCTCACTGGCCTGGCGTGCGTGCGGCGATCCATCGCTGGCCAGATCCAGCGTTAAGATCTCTGCCTGACCGAACAGCACCGTCAGCGGCGTGCGTAAATCGTGGGAGAGGGCAGCGAGCAAGGCATTGCGAATACTTTCGCGCTCGCTGGCAAACCGGGCCTGCTCTTCGCTGGCGGTTAGCGTCAGGCGCTCCAGCGCGCTGGCAACAAGCAAGGTGAAAGTTTCCAGCAGGCGTTGCTGTTCGGGAATCATTAGCTGGCGTAAATTTCCCGGTTCCACCACCAGCAGCCCATGCGTTTTATCAGCACTTTTTAGCGGTAAAATTTGATAGGGCACGCCCGGTAAGGTGTCAGTACCTGCGCCAGCCGGTTGCCCTTTATCAAAGCTCCATTGGGCAATGGCATCATCCCACGGCGTCATGCCCTGTTGGTGGGTGAGAGGGGCCAGCTTTCCATTCTCGTCGGGCAGTAAAACCTGGCTGCGGGCCTGAAACGTTGACGCAATAAACTGTTCGCTGGTGGCGGCGATATCTGTTTGACTCCGCCCGACTGCCAGCGCTTTCGACATCTCATATAAATGACGCGTACGCTGTTCACGATAACGCGCCACCCGTGCCTGATAACGCACTCCGGCGGTGAGATTACCGATAACCAGCCCTACCGTGAGCATCACGGCAAAAGTGAGCAGATACTGAACGTCGGAAACGGCCAGCGTTCCGCGTGGCGCTATAAAGAAGAGATCGAAGCTGGCGACGTTAATAAAGGTTGCCAGCACTGACGGCCAGCGTCCGTAAAAGAGGGCGATAACCACCACGCCCATTAAGTAGAGCATCACCAGGTTGGCGGCGTCAAAGGCCATCAGCCATTGCATGGCAATCACTGTAATAATGGCGCACAGCGCGACGGCAACCACGCAACCCTGAATTTGTACCCGCCATTTATCCTTAAATGTACGGCTATCTGCAGTTTGCGGCACAGAGCGCGAAGGTGGCTCATCGAGCGCAACAATCATCAGGTCGAGATCCGGTGCGCGATGGGCCAGTTTGTCGGCAAAAGAGTCGCTGCGCCACCAGCGACGCGTAGTTGGACGTCCGAGGACAATTTTTCCCAGATTATGCTCACGGGCGTAGCGGATCACTGCTTTGTCTTCGGCGGGGTCGGAAAGGGTGGCGGTTTCTGCGCCTAACTCCTGAGCCAGCCGCAGGGCGCTTAAAATTGCGCGGCGCTGTTTTTCCGGCAACCGGTGCAGCGCGGGCGTTTCGACATACACCGCATGCCATACGCTGCCAAGACGCGCCGCCAGACGTGCGGCGGCACGTACCAGTTTTTCGCTGCCGGTATTGTGTCCTATGCACAGTAAAATGGCGTCGCGGGTATGCCAGACTTTCTCCTCTCCCGGACGTCCACGCCAGGCGCGCATCTGATCGTCTACCCGATCGGCCGTGCGGCGCAAGGCCAGTTCACGGAGCGCGATCAGATTACCTTTGCGAAAGAAATGCTCGATGGCTCTTTCTGCCTGACCGGCGATATAGACCTTGCCTTCATTCAAGCGCTGGCGCAAATCATCGGGGGGAAGATCGACCAGCACGACATCGTCGGCGGCATCGAAAAAAGGATCGGGGACGGTTTCGCGCACCTGAATACCGGTAACGCCGCTGACCACATCATTGAGACTTTCCAGATGCTGCACGTTGACGGTAGTAAAAACGTCAATACCGGCTTCCAGCAGCTCTTCAATGTCCTGCCAGCGTTTTGGATGACGCGAGCCTGGCGCATTACTGTGCGCCAGTTCATCCATTAAAATGAGCGCCGGACGGCGGGCCAGCGCCGCGTCGAGACCGAACTCGCTGATATGACGACCATGGCGCGCCTGTCGCTTTAGCGGCAGGATGCTGAGACCGTCCAGTAGCGCGGCGGTCTCTTTACGTCCGTGGGTTTCCACCACGCCAATCAGCACATCTAACCCCTGCGCCCGCAGCCGCTGGGCCTCTGCCAGCATGGCCCAGGTTTTGCCGACGCCCGCGCAGGCGCCGAAGAAAATTTTCAGTTTTCCGCGGTGCGGGGCGGTAGTCTGCTCCAGCAGGCGATCGGGATCGGGGCGTAAGGGTTCGCTATGCATGTCCTTTTTCTCAGTGCTTATCCAGCGCTAAATTAAGTTCCACCAGGTTCACCACCGGCTGGCCGATAAAACTGACCAACGGCTTTTGCGTATATTGTGCAACCAGGCGCGTGACCTCTTCAACGCTGAGGTTGCGAGCCTGCGCCACGCGGGGGATTTGCCAGGCTACCGCGGCTGGCGTCAGGTTGTTGTCCAGCCCGCTGGAAGATGCCGTTACCAGCTCTACCGGAACGGCAGGATTTGCCTGCGGGTTGGCGGCACGCAGCGCGGCTATCCGGCTTTGCAGCTGTTTATCCAGTTCCGGGTTGCTGGCTGCCAGGTTACTGCCGCCTGAAGCCATTGGATTATAGGGCATTTCTGCCGTGGCAGACGGGCGTCCCTGAAAATAACCGGCCGCGGTAAAATGTTGCCCAATGAGCGCAGAGCCGCGGACTGTCTGACCTTCACGCAGAAGCGAACCGTTAGCCTGGTGGGGAAACCACCATTGCCCCAGCGCGGTGGTCAACAGCGGGTATGCCCCGCCGGTGATAAGCATCAGGAAAATCAAAGTTGATAATGCAGGACGTAATCCACTCATCAGAAACCTCACACCAGACCCAGCAGGGTCAGCAGTAAATCAATTGCTTTGATACCGATAAACGGCACAACCAGACCACCCAGACCATAGATCCACAAATTGCGGCGCAGCATCGCCGAGGCGGATAATGGTTTGTAGCTCACGCCCTTAAGCGCCAGTGGGATCAGAAAGACGATAACCAGTGCGTTAAAGATAACCGCGCTGAGGATCGCCGAGTCCGGCGAATGCAGACTCATCACGTTAAGCGCATTGAGCTGCGGGTAGGTGGCGGCGAACGCGGCCGGGATAATGGCGAAATACTTCGCCACGTCGTTGGCGATACTGAAGGTGGTCAGCGAACCGCGCGTCATCAGCATCTGTTTACCAATGTGCACCACTTCAATCAGTTTGGTGGGATTGGAGTCAAGATCCACCATGTTGCCTGCTTCTTTCGCCGCCTGGGTTCCTGAGTTCATGGCGACTGCCACGTCGGCTTGCGCCAGCGCCGGGGCGTCATTGGTTCCATCGCCGGTCATCGCTACCAGACGACCTTCCGACTGATACTGACGAATCAGCGCCAGCTTGGCTTCCGGCGTGGCTTCAGCTAAGAAGTCATCCACCCCGGCTTCTGCGGCAATTGCCGCGGCGGTCAGGCGGTTGTCGCCGGTGATCATCACCGTTTTAATCCCCATTTTGCGCAGTTGGGCAAAACGTTCTTTAATGCCGCCTTTAACGATATCTTTCAGGGCAATCACGCCCAGTACACGGGAGCCTTCGGCCACCACCAGCGGCGTAGCGCCAAGGCGGGCAACGTTCTCGACCTTCTGCTCCACGTCGGCGGGGAAATGGCCGCCGTTGGCTTCGACGTGACGACGGATGGCATCAACCGACCCTTTGCGGATCATTCGGTTGTCGATGTTGATCCCGCTCATCCGGCTTTGGGCGGTAAATGGAACAAAGGTAGCGTGCAGCGATTGCACGTCGCGGATACGCAGATTGAAGCGCTGTTTAGCCAGGATAACGATGCTGCGGCCTTCCGGCGTTTCATCGGCCAGCGATGAAAGCTGAGCGGCGTCGGCCAGCGTTTTTTCATCCACGCCGTGGGCAGGCAGAAAATCCGAAGCCTGGCGATTACCCAGCGTAATGGTGCCGGTTTTATCCAGCAGCAGTACGTCCACGTCACCCGCGGCCTCTACTGCGCGTCCGCTGGTGGCGATAACGTTCGCACCCAGCATGCGGCTCATCCCGGCGACACCAATCGCAGAGAGCAGCCCGCCTATCGTGGTGGGAATCAAACACACTAACAGGGCAACCAGCACCGTGACGCTGACCGCGCTCCCGCCCCAGGCGGAGAACGGCCACAGGGTGGCGGTCGCCAGTAAAAAGATAATGGTCAGGGCAATCAGCAGGATCGTCAGGGCGATCTCATTGGGCGTTTTACGCCGCTGCGCGCCTTCAACCATGGCGATCATCCGGTCGAGGAACGTTTCGCCGGGGTTTACGCTGCATTCGATTACCAGCCAGTCGGAGAGGATGCGGGTCCCGCCGGTGACGGAGGCGAAATCGCCACCGGATTCACGAATCACCGGCGCGGACTCACCGGTAATGGCGCTTTCATCTACCGACGCGCCACCTTCGATCACCTCGCCGTCACACGGGATAATATCGCCCGCTTCCACCAGCACGATATCGCCTTTACGTAAATCATCGGCAGGAACGTGATCCATGGCCGAGCCGTATTTAGGTTCGCGAAGTTTGCGGGCAAAGGCGGTTTTTTTAACACCTTTCAGACTGTTAGCCTGCGCCTTACTGCGTCCTTCCGCCAGCGCCTCAGCAAAGTTGGCGAACAGAACGGTAATCCACAGCCACAGACTTATCGCCCCGGTAAACCACGGATTGCCCTGCATATGGCCCGTTGCCATCGCCACTGTTAACAAGGTCGTTAACAGACTGCCCAGCCAGACGATAAACATCACCGGGTTACGCCATTGGGTATGGGGGCTTAATTTTTTTACGGCGTCCATCAGCGCCTGTGCGACCAGAGAGGGTTCGAACAGCGCCAGTTGCTTGCGACTCATAGTAATGTGCTCCGCATCACTCAGTGTAATGACAGGTATTCTGCGACCGGGCCAAGCGCCAGGGCAGGAACAAAGGTGAGAGCGCCAACCAGTAACACCGTACCGATTAACAACCCGACAAACAGTGCGCCGTGGGTAGGTAGCGTGCCCGGGCTTGCTGGCTGGATCTTTTTACTGACCAGCGACCCGGCGATAGCCATCACGGGAACGATCACGCCAAAGCGACCGAAGAACATGCACAGAGCCAGCAGGCAGTTCCAGAACGGGCTATTGGCGCTTAATCCGGCAAAGGCGCTACCGTTGTTGTTGGAAGCAGACGACACGGCATACAACACTTCACTAAAGCCGTGTGGACCTGGGTTAAGCATGGCGCTGCGCCCGACATCGCTCATCATGGCGATCGCCGTACCGAGCAGTACCAGCGCAGGGGTGACCAGAATCGCCAGCGCGGTCATTTTCATTTCGCGCACATCAATTTTCTTACCCAGATACTCCGGCGTACGACCAATCATCAGCCCGGCGATAAATACCGCCAGTAGCACAAACAGCAGCATGCCGTACAGACCTGAGCCGACTCCGCCGAAGACGACTTCGCCAATCTGCATTAGCCACATCGGCACCATCCCGCCCAGCGCGGTAAAGGAGTCATGCATCGCATCGACAGCGCCGCAGGAGGCGGCTGTCGTGACGACGGCAAACAGACTCGTGGCCAGCACGCCAAAGCGGCTCTCTTTGCCTTCCATGTTGATATTGCTGTCTGCACCGAATGTCATCAGGTGCGGGTTGCCCTGAACTTCAGCCCACATTACTACGGCCACACAGACCACAAATATCAGCGACATGGCCCACAGCAGGGTCCGGCCCTGGCGACGATCGCCCACCACATCACCAAAGGCAAAACACAGCGCGGTGGGAATTAAGAAAATAGCCAGCATCTGCACCAGGTTGGTCAATGCGGAAGGGTTTTCAAACGGATGCGATGAGTTGGCATTAAAGAAACCGCCCCCGTTAGTGCCAAGCATCTTAATAGCTTCCTGGGAAGCGACAGGCCCCATCGGCAGCAGTTGTTTTACCCCTTCGAGAGTGGTGATGGGCTGATAGGGCAATACGTTTTGCAACGTGCCTTGCTGAATGAAGAACAGCGCAATGAGTAACGCAACAGGGACCAGGATCCACAGCGTAATGCGAACCAGATCGACCCAGGCGTTGCCCAGCGTGTTGATACTCTGACGCGAAAAGGCGCGGGTCAGGGCAAAAATCACCGCTATCCCGGTCGCCGCTGACAGGAAGTTCTGCACGGTCAACCCGGCCATCTGGCTGAAATAGCTTAAGGTGGTTTCGCCAGCGTAGGATTGCCAGTTGGTATTAGTGACAAAACTCACCGCCGTGTTGAGCGCCAGATCCCATGAAAGCCCCGGTAGCTGCTGAGGGTTGAGCGGCAGCAGATTTTGCGCCATCAGCATCGAAAACAGGACCAGCAGACCCAGCACATTGAGCGCGAGGATTGCCAGCAGATACTGCCGCCAGTTCATCTCCTGCTGCGAGATGCCCAGACCACGCCAGAGCCAACTCTCCACGCCAGCGAGGCCCGGCAGGGACGTATTATTGATGAGTCGAGCCAGCCCAAACCCCAGCGGTCTGGCAATGACAAACAGCACCAGCAAGAAACTGGCAATGAGTAAAAATCCTTGTGCCGCCATCAGAACGCCTCCGCATTAATCAGGGCATACACCAGGTAACCTAATAAGAAAATGACCAGCACAATGCCGGTTATCACGCCTGCACTCACAGTGCACCTCCAGTGGCATAAATGTGATAACCAGAGCGTAGATTTTTGCTTGCAAAGATTTCGCAAAAATCAGCGGGCGGGGTGTAAAAAAAGTATAAAAATGGCAAAGACCATTATTTAACTAATGGTTAGTATTAATTTAACTTTTATGTAACTTAATTACGATTTTAAGCTAAACGGAGCATCAATAGACAAAAATAAGTGGTCGGATGAGTAGCAAAATTACACACAAGGCGGTATTATTTTCATCAGTTAACCAAGTTTATTTTTCCGGTGCCATTCACCGAACAGATATATGGGAGAGGATTATGGACCTTTATAAAGAGTATCCAGCACACATTGTTTTCTTACGCCGTACCTTTGCCGTTGTGGCGGGCGTGCTGGCGCTACCGGTCATGCTGTTCTGGAAAGACCGCGCCCGTTTTTACAGCTATCTGCACCGCGTCTGGTCCAAAACCAGTGATAAACCGGTGTGGATGGAACAGGCTGAAAAAGTTAGCTGCGATTTCTACTGACAGTTTGCTAAGCCCAAAAAGCCGCTGATATCAGCGGCTTTTTTGTGCACTGAAACTAGAGATAGTTGCTGCGGCGTTCTCTGAGCAAGAGGGGAGAAGCCGTTGGTTGTCTGCTGTCCGGCATGCGGATGGACTTCAGATACAGTGAAAGTACCGAGACGGACTTTGGGGTATTAGGCATTCCCATTTTCTTCATCAGGTTACATTTGTGACTACTGATGGTTTTGCAGTTTTTATTTTTAATTTTCGAGATTTCTGAAACCGTAAAGCCCTCGGAAAGCATCATCAGAATTTGCGACTCGAGTCCGGTTAGCTGAGGTTTCAACCCATAGCTTTCTTCATCATTATTGTGCAGTAACGTGTTTACGATTACCGGATGAAGTTCCTTTAAAGTTATATTTCGTGGCAAGTATAAGCATGAGATGTTAAACACAGAATAAAGGACATTCATCATTATCAGATCGCTGAGGATGATTAAGTTTTTAGCGCCACTTTTCAACATTCTATTCTTCAGATAAAAAATGTCATCATAGATGATATCTTTCTCATCTATCGCAGCAATCGTGAGTAACTCATTGCTGTTTTCTTTGATTTCACTGAAACGTCGATAAAAAACAATTTTACTGTAAAAGAAACAGTCAAGAAGAGAGGCAATGCCCAGCGATGTATACTGGCATGTTCCAACTATTATAATTGTGTTTGTAGTCTTTTTATTCATAAATTACCCCATCCATAGATAAATTTTATCAGCATTTGCAGATTACAATAAACCTACTAAATTATTCCAGTGATAAGCATGTTGAGATAATCCAGGCGTAGACTTTTGGTGCTTGATTTTGCAGTGAATCCAGGATTAGTCTTAAAAGGATGTTTATGTAACTCTTTGAAAGATAATGGTGCCTGTTGAGATTTGTTTCGTATTTTGAATGATTTCTTATTTAATAATTCACGTATATTATTTATCGATTTATTACGTTACCATTTTTATCGGTCTTTAATCGGGCCATTTTTGCTTTTTACGAAATTAAAAATGGATAAAGGGAGGCTGCATATGCAGAAAATGGCAATCATTACCGCATCTGGGAAAAGTTCGTCTGTGCCTGCTGGGAGGAATCACGTTAAAATTATTCAACCAGGAACGACGGTTAAAATTACTGTGGCAAAGGAGATGATTAGCGGGTCACAGAAAGAGGGTAACAATCTTGTTTTGGTGGAGAAAAACGGGTCGAAGATAACAATTGAAGATTTCTTTAAAACGGACGGCACTTTAAAAAATAAGCTGATTCTTGAGGATGGTGGCAAAGCGTATGAAGCAAAATACAATGCCGAAAATTTTGCCGGGCTGGCTTTCTTCCCGGTAAAACAAGCAACAGATGAAAATACTGATAGTGGGGAAATGAATACAGCCGTCTGGCTGGTGCCACTGCTGGTCGCCGCCGCCGCAGGTATTGGTATCGCCATTTATAATAACAAGGATGATGGTAATTCGCACGATAACAAATCCAGTGACAGCAAAGAAAAGCAGGCATTAAGCGATGCGCAAAAAGATGTTGTGAATAAAGACAGCACGTTTATCAATGCGCAAAAGACGCTTGCTGAAGCGGTGAAAGCGATGCAGGCTAATCCATCAACTGCAACCATCAAACCGGTTGAGGAGGCAAGCGCGGCGGTGAAAACCGCGATGGATGCAATGAATAAGGCGAATACAACGCTGAAAACGGCGGTTGATGCGGCAAAAGCCAAAGGGATTGATACTACTGCGGCAGAAAAAATCCAAAAACAGGCGGCAGAGGATGCGATCAGTGCGAAAAACGCCATCGACAAAGCGGCTGAACTGGTCAAAACGGCGATCGCCTTAATCGATGAAAGTGCGCAAGCTATTGCCGGACAGGTCAAACTTGACTATCAATCTGCCAGTGATGCAGCCACGATTGCCAACAAACAGCCAGCTCAGAGCGCCATAGAAGTATCGAAAGCTAAGTTGACCGCTGCCGATGCCATGCTGGGTAAACTGTATACACAGATTGAGCAATTATCGCAGCTAATTGCGAACGCGAAAGAGCAAGGGTTTAACGTTGATAATGCCGCTGCGCGTCTGAAGGATTTACAGGAACAATACGCTTCGTTCAGGAAGGAGAGTACAGCGCTGGCTGACTCTGTTGCTCAGGCGGAGCAAAGTCTGCTGGATCTGAATGCGGCGCGTATGACCGTTGACGCGGCAAACGAAGCGCTGAAACAGGCGGTAGCGCAGAAGTCGCAGGCCGCAGAGAAACTGGCCTCTGCCCTGGCGTTGAAAGAAGAAGTCCTGAAAAACAATCAGCTTGATCGCGTTGATGAAGTGAATAAGGCTATCGCTGCGGCAAATAAAAGCCTGGAGGTGGCGCGTCAGGCTACAGAAGCAGCTAATGCCGCAGCGACAAAGGCGAATGCTGATATTAATAAGCTCAATCCTGCGATTGATCCTGCGATAAAACCGCAGAACGTTACGCCGCTTGATATGCCTGATGTGAAACCGATTGATAAAGGCCTGCAGGTTGATGATAACAAAACGTTTGTTGAGTCCGTACAGGCCTTTATCAAGAGCCTGGTTGATTCGGTTAACAGCGTCTGGACGACAATTGCGAATTCAAAATCACTGGCATTTCTCAGTAATGTCATTTCTGAGATTACCGCCGGATTTAAAACCGTTAGTGAAGTCCTGGGTGAAAAAGTTGTCTCTGCCGTAAAAGCGATCAAAACAATAGAAAAAGCTTTAGTCGAAATCTTCATCAATAAACCAATTGAATTTATTAAAGATATACTGAAAGTTACCGGGCAGAAGATTGCTGAGGCTATCGGTGAAACGGTCTCGGCGATTAAAACAGGGTTCGAGAACCTCGTTTCGAATGTGGGTAAAAATATCGCCGATGCTTTAAAAGGTATGAGCCTGACTGATTGGGTCAATCCGCTCAAATGGAACGCTCTGGTTGGTGAAGTGATTTCTAAGACCGCAGGCAATATCGTAAAAAGCATAGCCGATTTGGTGATGTCGTTACCGACAAAAATTATTGATTTCTTTACTGATGCCATCACTAAATATGCCGGGATCATTAGTGATAAAATTAAGAGTGAACTCAGTATCGCTAAAGAAGCGATAACTAATGTTCTGAAAACGTTATTTGATGGATTTATTAAAAATCCAATCGATAAACTGCTCACGCCAGTCCTTGATAAAATTAAGGAATTCATCAGTCATCCCGTTGAGTCGATTCAAAAATTGCTGTCAACGATTACCGATCTGGCGAAGGATGCTTTTAATATTATCAAAGATATCATTAAATTACCTGGTGAGTGGCTTAAGGATTCCTTCCAGTTGATTAAGGATATCTATAACTCATTTAAAGGCGATAGCGTTAAAAATGGCGATGGCAGTGAATTGTATAAATTAATGGACAAGATACTTCACGATCAACAATCTGACGCTGCAAAGGTTGTCAGCGCATTACTGAAATCTGACGCCAGCAGCGGCGACATTAACTTAAGCAAACTGCTCCCGGAATCTTTAACGAATAAGATCCAGTCCGCACCAGAGTCCAGTTCGTCTTCAGTAACCCATTATCACACAGCCTCAGCAATGGATGACATGCACTCGTCACTTCCTGTCGCTGCGTAATAAAAGGTATGCGTGTTTCAACTAATGTAACACGCAATACCTTGCGGTTACTCAATTCGTACTGAATAAGGGAAACAACATTCATGGAAACTCGCCATTTACCGCGAGCGGCATTGCTGTTGGCGATCGTCACGTCATGTGTATTCAAAAGCCATAGTGCGCAGGTGGCGACATGGCCCGTTATATTTGAGGATGCTGCAGAACCCAATACGTCAGAAACCCAACCTGAGCCTCTGTCTCGCCCTGCGGTAGGGGTCGTGGAAAAACGTAGTGGTGAAAGACAAAAAAACGCAGTGGCTTCTTCCGGTGTACCGGTTAAAGGGCATGACATAACGCTTGCCGAGGCGGTGCAACTGGCAATGGGCTGGCATCCGGTGATTAAACGTGCAGAGCGCGAATATGTGCAGAGTAAAGAGTCAGTCAATGAAGCAAAGGCCGGGTGGTATCCCTCTCTTAGCGCCAGAGTTAAATCCGGCCGCGAGCAGGATAATTACAGGCGAGAAGATAGCAAATCGAATACGTTAGCGCTGAACGCCAGCCAGACGCTGTTTGATTTTGGGAAAATCGCCAGCAAAGTCGATCTCGCGGATGCGACGACACAGCATTCGGGGTCTAACCTTGAGAAAAGTATTAATGATATTGCTTATGAGACGGCGACCAGTTTTACCCAGGCAATTCGTTATCAGCAGTTAACTGAAATTGCCCAGGGACAGGTTGCAGGTCTCCAGCTTATTAACCGTCTGGCTGAAAAAAGAGCCTCATTAGGGGCTAGCGCGGAATCTGACTATTCCCAGTCGAAGGTCCGGCTGGCAGCCGCTATTGCCCTGCAACATGATTATGAGGCGCAAGCCCGGCGTTGGAATGCGAACCTGGATATCGTCACCAACGCTTCTGTTTCTACTGCCCTGAATATGCACATGCCGCAGACGATGGACACAGCTTGCCATCGTGTTGATATCGAAGAGTTAACCTCGCCTGCTATCGAACTGGCGCAGGCGCAAATTAAGATGGCGAAACAGCAGGTTAATACCTTTAAAGCGGAATATTATCCGACGATTTCACTTAACCCAGTCTGGGAATATGAGCTGGAAAACCAGAACGATAATCGTGGGAATCGGGCTAAAAAGGGCGAGTGGGGGATCTTTGTTAACGTGAGTGCGCCATTGTATGAAGGCGGGGCACGTATATCGCGTACTCAACAGGCGGAACAGGCGTTGCTCGCGTCACAATTTAATCTGGATACCGAAAAGACGGAGGCCCGGCGTAAAATTGTCGAGTCGACCAGCCAGATTTCCAGCCTGTATGAAAGTATGAAGGCTAAGCAAGTACGGGAGAAAGAGGCTATCCGCACGCGTGACCTCTATAAATTACAATATCTGGAACTGGGTAATCGTTCATTTTCCGATTTACTTAGCGCCGAATCTGAAATTCATCAAACCAGAATGGATATATTAAACAGCCAATTTACCGTGTCGTCGCTGTCAATTGAATGTCTCTATTATTCCGGAAATCTGGTGCGTTATTTTTCTCAATAAGAGGCTCAATGGAATGACATCATCCAGTACCGTTGATATGTCTTGTACAAGTAAAGACAAAGACGTTGAATATTATTATTTCCAGTTGTGGCAAGAAGCCATTGTACAGATTGCCCATCATTATCGTCTTGATATTTCAGAACAGAATATTTTAGTTGCCTCGCAGTGGTACCAGGAGTGTAAGAAAGAAGATGTATTAAAAACGATGGCCAGACAAGCTGGACTGATGATGAAGTGCACGCCAGTGACGCAATTCCAGTTCAGCACCTGGCTGTTGCCTGTGGTTATCGAAATGCGTGATGGACGCTTTGCGTTGGTTAAAAATATTGAAGATAACCAAAACGTTACTTGCGCATACGTTGACGAACAAGGGTTGTTGACGACCTTCACCCGTGAGGAGTTTCTCGAGGCCGGCCTGCGTGTGATATTGCTGCGACCGTTAACTAATTCGGCCGATCCGCGCGTCGATGACTATATCCGCCCTGTGGAAAAACATTGGGCGTGGCAGATTATTTTTCAGGACATGCGTCCCTATTATTACGTTATTCTGGGGTCACTTTTTATAAATATTCTAGGTCTGGCTGGGATTACCTACTCAATGCAGACCTATGACCGTATTATTCCAGCGCAGTCCTGGCCTACGCTGTGGGTGCTTTTTTCTGGCGTTATATTAGCGTTTGTTTTTGATCTGATATTACGCCTGATGCGCTATAGCATTATTGATATCGTGGGTAAACGAGCAGACCTGCGTATTGCCGATCGAGTATTTGGTCGCGTATTGCGTATTCATTCCGCCCATCGTCCGCAGTCTACCGGAACATTTATTTCGCAGGTGCGTGAATTGGATCAGATCCGGGAGATGATTACCTCCACGACCGTGGTTGCGATGGCCGATCTACCCTTTTTCTTTCTGTTCTTAGTGGTGATCTATCTGTTGGGAGGCATTCTGTTTCTGGTCCCGTTGGCTGGAATGATCCTGATGGTGCTGCCGGGTTTTTTATGTCAGAAAAAACTCGCATTGCTGGCGCGTAGTGCAATGCGTGAATCAAACCTGCGTAGCGCGATGCTAGTCGAAAGCATTCAAGGGCTGGATGATGTGAAATCCCTGCAGGCGGAATATCGTTTTCAGCAGCAATGGTTGAATTATACCGCAACCACGGCCAGCAGCAGTCTGGAACTCAAACACCTGACGCACAAACTTACCTCGTGGTCTTATCTGATTCAAAACGCTGTGTTTGTTTGTGTTGTTGCTGTGGGGACGCCTTTGGCGATGAATGGTGAATTGTCTACCGGTGCGCTGGTTGCCGCGTCAATCCTCAGTTCACGGATGATGGCGCCTGTCGCACAGGTCGCCAATATCCTGACGCGCTGGCAGCAAACAAAGGTCGCTATTGTCGGATTAGACAGTATCATGAAATTACCAACGGATGACGCCCGTGGCGGCAGGCGGGTACACAAACCCTATTTACGTGGCCATTTTGTGCTAAAGGATACGGCGTTTCGTCATCACACCACTAGTCGTCAGAACGCGATCGCTATTGACGATCTGGAGATTAAGGCTGGCGAGAAGATTGCTCTGTTGGGACGAAATGGTTCCGGAAAATCTTCACTATTGAATGCGCTGGCAGGAAATATGTTGTGTGTTAACGGCGTAACGACGCTGGACAACATTCGGCTTGATAACCTCGATCCCGGAGATTTACACCGTGACATCGGTATGTTGTCCCAACGCTCACGCTTGTTTCACGGTTCAATTCGGGAAAATCTGGCGCTCGGAATGCCGCTTGCCAGCGATGAAGAGCTTGAAGCGGCGCTGGAGAAAACAGGGGCGCTCGCTTTTATCAATCAGCTTGCGGATGGGCTGGATCATCTGATAGCCGAAGGCGGAATAGGTTTGTCCGGAGGACAGCAGCAGGCGCTGTTGCTCAGTCGTCTGATTCTCCGCGATCCGCAGATCGTATTATTGGATGAACCCACAGCCGCAATGGATGAAGAGACCGAAGCCGAGTTTATCCGTCGAATGAAACCGTGGATGGCCGGGAAGACGGTTATCATCGCCACCCATCGAAAAAGAGTGCTTGAACTGATCGAGCGCACCATCGTTATGTCGCAAGGAAGCATAGTAATAGACGCCCCTCGCGAGCAGTTTTTTGGTGAGTATTCCCAGGAGGCTGAAGCATGAACAAGGGTAACAAAAGGGGGATCCGTGGTTTGTGGCGACAGGTTGCTGACGGTGTTGTCTTCACCCGGCGCATTCTTCTGCAACATAAATCAGATCCTTCGGATGCTGTAATTGACAATGCTCTCTCGCTGGATCATGAGAACGAACTGACGCTCAGTGGCGCGAAATGGATAGTATTTTGCGTAGTATTTTTTTTGCTGCTTTTTGCATTGTGGGCCTCATTTTTCAGCATTGAAGAAGTCACCAAAGGCAATGGAAAAGTTATTCCCAGTTCACGAGAGCAGATTATTCAGTCGCTGGATGGCGGTATTCTGCAACGCATTCATGTTAAAGAGGGGCAAATTATCCAGGCGGGGGAAGTATTGGCGCAACTGGATAGCGTGCGGACCGCCTCCAGCCTGAAAGAATTTGAAGCTAAATACCGCGCAATGCTGGCCCAGCAGGCGCGACTGAATGCGGAAGTGAATGACAATGAACTGGTATTTTCTGACGAGCTGGATCTGTATCCTGAGTTAATGACGGCGGAAACTCGCTTGTATACCTCACGTAAAACACAGTTTGCTGATGCGATTAAAAATATTCAGGATGCGCGTCGATTAATTAACAATGAGTTGTCGATTAATTCCCGCCTGGCTCAGGAAGGCGCTTCCAGCACCGTTGATGTTATTCGTTTGAAACGTCAATTGGTGGATTTGAATATGAAAGAGGAAGAGCTGCGCGGTAACTATTATTTGCGGTCACGCGAAGAACTGGCAAAAGTGTCAGCGGAGATTGCCTCGCTAAAGCATGCTCTGCGTGGTCGCTCCGACTTAGTGGCTAAATCAACGCTGCGTTCACCCGTTCGTGGCATCGTGAAAGATATTCAAAATAATACTGTTGGTGGTGTTATTCCGCCTAACGGTGTTTTGATGCATATCGTTCCACTGGATGACACGTTACTGATTGAGGCGCAAATATTGCCGCATGACATTGCGTTTATTCATCCAGACCAGAAGGCGAAAGTTAAAATCACCGCTTATGACTATGCCATTTATGGTGGTCTGGATGGCAAGGTAGTGACTATTTCTCCCGATACTATTAAGGATGAACGCAAGCCGGATTTAGTTTACTACCGGGTTTTAATTAGAACCGACCGCGATCATCTTCTTAATAAACGTCAGCAGAAATTGTTTATTTCTCCAGGTATGGTGGCTTCCGTTGACATTGTTACCGGTAGTAAAACGGTCGCCCGCTATTTAATTAAACCATTCAATAAAGTAAATGAAGCTTTGCGGGAAAGATAATTGACCTGCAGATACTAATATAAGGATGACTAAAATGACGACAACAGCAAAAGAGGTGATGGTTGGTGATAAGACGCTTACCGTTGTGCAACTGGAGCCCTGGCAGCGTCTGGCGTTTATTGCTGATTTACAGAAAGATTTCCTGGCACCTCTGCTTAAAAATGCAGAAACAAACGATCTGAATATGCTTTTTTCTGGGGGTAAAAATGGCGATTTTGACGTGATGGCATTGATTTCAGCGTTTTCTGGTTCTCTTGACGGTCAGCGTATTGAGAAATGGACCCGCCGTGTGCTGACGGAGGGCATGGTCATCTATACGCGCCCTGACGGTCAGCGGGCAAAGCTCAGCTTTGGCGAACTGAATAAGTTTTTCACCCACCCCAGCCAAATTATTCTGCTACTAAAAGAGGTTATCGTCTGGAATCTGGCCGATTTCAACCAATTGATGGGCACCTTCACGCCGAAAGCGACCACGGTGGTGAAAGAGAGGGAATAACCGTTAAAAACCCTTTTTGCTCATGATAGCTACACTTAACTCAGTAATGAGAGAAGGGTTGTCATGAGCGAGACAATCCCTGTTGGCATCAGGGATTGTTTGTCGTGGGGTGATTTTGAACCTGCATTGCCTGAAATGGGAAGAGGGTGACAGATACCCCCCCGACAAGAGGAGTGACTTTCAGTCTGCGACAGTAACTGTGGTCCAACCGCTGCTTGCACCATTAACATTACTCAAACACTATATGGCGCAATAGCCGGGTGCTTATCTTTCAGGACTGCGCTATTTCAATCCCTGGCCAGAGGTAATGGGTCTGCGCTACGGGCGTTAAGTCTTTTTCTTCAGGAGTATTATGACCACGCATCTGGTCTGGTTTCGACGTGATTTACGTCTGCATGACAACCTCGCGCTGGCGGCGGCTTGTCGGGATCGTTCTGCACAGGTTTTGGCGCTATATATCTCGACGCCTGAACAGTGGAAGGCACACGAAATGGCCCCACGTCAGGCGGCATTTATCAGCGCCCAGCTAAATGCGTTGCAAACGGCGCTGGCAGAAAAAGGCATTCCGCTTTTGTTTCATGAAGTCGCCGATTTTGCGGGCAGCGTGGAAATCGTCAAAAACGTCTGCGCAGAGCATGGCGTTAGCCGATTATTTTATAACTATCAGTACGAAATTAACGAACGCCAGCGTGATGCTGCCGTCGAGAAGTCATTACCTCATGCGGTGTGTGAAGGGTTTGACGACAGCGTGATCCTGCCTCCGGGGGCGGTCATGACCGGCAATCACGAGATGTATAAAGTTTTTACGCCGTTTAAAAATGCCTGGCTGAAGCGGATTAAAGACGGTGTTCCAGAATGCGTTAGCGCGCCGACGGTGAGAGAAAAAGGCGCTCTTGATGCTCCGTTAACACCTATAACACTGGGCTACCCGCAGCAAGATTTTGATGCGCAGCTGTTTGCGGCGGAAGAAAAATTGGCTATCGCGCAATTACGCCAGTTTTGCCTGCAGGCTGCGGGAGAATATGAGCAGTTGCGTGATTTCCCGGCGGTTGAGGGCACCAGTCGATTATCTGCGAGCCTGGCGACGGGAGGATTGTCGCCGCGCCAGTGTCTGAATCGACTGCTTACAGAGCAACCTCAGGCGCTTGAGGGCGGGGCTGGCAGCGTCTGGCTGAACGAGCTTATCTGGCGTGAATTTTATCGTCATCTGATGACTTACCATCCGGCGCTGTGTCGGCATCAACCCTTTATCCGCTGGACCGAACGCGTGCAATGGCAAAATAACCCTGCGCATTTGCAGGCCTGGCAAACGGGAAAAACGGGGTATCCGATTGTGGATGCGGCGATGCGCCAGCTCAACGCCACGGGCTGGATGCATAATCGTTTACGCATGATTGCGGCCAGTTTTTTGGTGAAAGACCTGCTGATCGACTGGCGTAAAGGCGAACAGTATTTTATGTCGCAACTGATAGATGGCGACCTGGCGGCCAATAACGGCGGCTGGCAGTGGGCTGCCTCAACCGGAACCGACGCTGCGCCGTATTTCCGTATCTTTAACCCCACAACTCAGGGCGAAAAATTTGATCGTGACGGTGAGTTTATCCGCCAGTGGCTGCCGGAACTGCGCGACGTGCCGGGTAAAGCTATTCATGACCCGTGGACGTGGGCTGAAAAAACGCAGGTGACGCTTAACTATCCTCGTCAGATTGTCGATCATAAACAAGCCAGACTGGCGACGCTGGCGGCATATGAGACGGCGCGTAAAGAGTAAAGGCATGGTGGATTTTGCGTAATGCCTTCCAGCAGAATGAATGTGTTGCGGTCTGGGGCTTTTAGCGCTGAAGCGTGCGCGCAAGGTTGATAATGCCCTGATGCAGATGCTTTTATCTGGCAGTAAAGTTCCGTCATCTTCATTCAGGTGATGGAACTTGATGACAATGCCAACAACCTCCACGCCGCACGATGCGGTGTTTAAAACGTTTTTACATCATCCCGAAACCGCGCGGGATTTTCTCGACATTCACCTGCCAGCTGAACTGCGGACGCTTTGCGATTTGAATTCGCTGAAGCTGGAGTCAGAAAGCTTTATTGAAGCGGATTTACGTTCGCGCTACTCCGACGTGCTCTGGTCTTTGCACACACGCAACGGCGACGGTTATGTCTATGTGGTGATAGAGCATCAAAGTTCAGCCGAGCCGCATATGGCTTTTCGTCTGTTGCGTTATGCGATGGCGGCGATGCAGCGCCATCTGGACGCAGGGCATAAGGAACTGCCACTAGTGATACCGATGCTCTTTTATCATGGCTGCCGAAGCCCCTATCCGTACTCATTGTGCTGGCTGGATGCCTTTGCCGACCCCGTGGCGGCAAGACAGCTTTATTCCAGCGCATTTCCGTTGGTAGACATAACGGTGGTACCCGATGATGAGATCATGGCTCACAGACGAATGGCGCTGCTGGAATTAATGCAAAAACATATCCGTCAGCGGAATTTGCTGGGGCTGGTAGAGCAACTGGCCACGCTGCTCCTTACTGGATGCGCTAATGACACGCAATTACAGTCGATGTTTAATTACATCCTACAATCTGGCGACGAATCTCGTTTTAATGAATTTATGCAGGAGATAGCGCAACGGATCCCCCAACATAAGGAGAGGCTGATGACTATTGCAGAGCGGTTACGGTTAGATGGATTACAGGAAGGGTTACAGCAGGGTAAACAAGAAGCCGCATTACGTATAGCGCAAACCATGCTGGAACAAGGTATAGATCGCACAATGGTGCTACTGGTTACAGGTCTTACTGAAGAGGAACTCGCAGCCATTCATGCATAATTACCTGAAAAAACAGGCCCGAATCTTATCACATCATCGGGCCTGTAAACTCAGGACTCTACCGCTAACGCACGGTTTCTGAATTTCAGCGACTGGTACAGCCAAATCAGCAGCACCAGTACCACACAGGCCAGTGCGCCCCAGGTAATTTCGCTAAAGACGTCAATATAGGCATTGATGGAATAGTTGATAGCGCCCGCAGCGTCAAACGAACCTTGCGAGGTCTGATCGGCGATAACGCCTGCCAGGTAGTTGGCGATGGCGCCGGAAAGCAGCATATAAATGCCGGTTAACACGCCGGTTACACCAGGGATCTCAATACGCGTAATTTGCGACATTGCCACCGGGTCAATAAACAGTTCGGCAAAGCCCATGACCGCCAGTCCCAGTACCATCAACGGCATGGAAGAGTGGCCGTAAGCCGCGGACCAGCGAGCGCTCAAGGTCAGAATACAGAAGCCTGCGCTCATTAAACCGAGGCCGAGAGCAAATTTACCCCAGATACGTACGGTACGATTGCCGCCAACGCTTTCTTTGACCACCCAGGCCAGCACGATACCGCAGAGCATCACGGCAAAAGCGTTAACCGACTGGAACATCGCGGTAGGGACGGAATACCCCAGAATATCGCGGTTAACGAAGCGGTCGATATACAGGCTGATCGAGCTGCCGCCCTGTTGAGCAAAGGCCCAGAACAACAGGCTGAAGAAGGTCAGTGTGACGATAAGCCCCAGCTCTTTGCGCTGCTTCTGAGTCTGCGCCTGGCGATAAATCTTTGCCAGAACAGCGAGGCCAATAACAGTGGCAACGATCAGTGCGTAAACGGACCACTCTTTCCAGAACAGGACAGTAATCAGCAGCGGTGCTGCAACCAACAGAACTAACAGCCAGGCCCAGTTTGGCAGCATATATTTTTTCGCACACAGGACGGCCTTGTTGACACCGGTAGTATGGGCGAAATGGCGATTACCGCATAAGAAAATCACCAGGCCCGCCAGCATACCAATCGCGGCCAGCGCAAAACCCATCGCCCAACTGTACTCTTCCTGCACGTAGCCGCAGGCAATGGGCGCGATGATTGAACCAATATTCCCGGCAGCGTAGAGCAGAGAGAATCCACCGTCGCGGCGCGGATCTTCAGGTTGATACAATTCGCCCAGCAGGCAACTGATGTTGGATTTAAACAGACCATAGCCGCAGACAATTATCGCCAGAGACAAATAGAGGAACGCCGGAGCCATTTCGCTGGCGCCCAATACCAGATGCCCCACCGCCATTAAAAATGCGCCTATCATTACCGCCATCCGGTTGCCGAGCACTTTATCGGCCAGGTATCCCCCAAGAATCGGCGTGACGTAGACCAGCGAGCAGTAGGCGCTGAACAGTTCATAAGCGTGATTATCGTCGTACTTAAGCTGGTTAGTGAGATACAGGATCAGTAGCGCACGCATACCGTAAAAACTGAAGTATTCCCAAATTTGTAGCGCGACGACGTAATAAATCGCCCGTGGTTGAGATGCTTGTTTATTCATTATTTTCTCGAAGTAAATGCCTCACGACAGGCTGAACGTGCTGCGCGAGTGTGTTTCCTTAAAGTTGTAACTTTGATACAGATCTGATTATTTTTGCAATATGCTGTCTGATTGCATAAATATACATGAATTAGATCGCGTAGTGGTAAGCAAATCACGTTCAAAGCAGGTGTGATTGTTTCTTGATGTGTCAGTGAAATGGCTATCGACGAACGCAGGCGAGGACGCTATTTTAACCTAAGCTGTGTAGCTGTTTGAGCAAGCAGAATTTATGACTACGAGGACGATGATGAAAAACACCGAACTGGAACAACTGATCAACGACAAACTGAACAGCGCCGCCATTAGCGACTACGCGCCGAATGGTTTGCAGGTTGAGGGCAAAGAGACGGTGCATAAAATCGTGACCGGCGTGACCGCAAGTCAGGCGTTGCTGGACGAGGCAGTGCGCCTTGAGGCGGATGCGGTCATCGTTCATCACGGTTATTTCTGGAAAGGCGAATCTCCGGTAATTCGCGGCATGAAGCGGCATCGTCTGAAAACGCTGTTGGAAAATGATATCAACCTGTATGGCTGGCACCTGCCGCTGGATGCCCACCCGGAACTGGGGAATAACGCGCAGTTGGCCGCGCTGTTGGGGATTACCGTAATGGGTGAAATCGAGCCGTTGGTGCCATGGGGGGAACTCTCCATGCCGGTTCCGGGACTGGAACTGGCATCGTGGATTGAAGCGCGTTTAGGCCGTAAACCGTTATGGTGTGGTGATACCGGGCCGGAAAAAGTTCAGCGCGTCGCCTGGTGTACAGGCGGCGGTCAAAGTTTTATTGATAGCGCAGCCCGATTTGGCGCCGATGCCTTTATCACCGGTGAAGTCTCAGAGCAAACCATTCACTCAGCCCGCGAGCAGGGGCTGCATTTTTATGCTGCCGGTCACCATGCGACCGAACGCGGCGGCATTCGCGCTTTAAGCGAGTGGCTGAATGAAAACACCGATCTGGACGTAACCTTTATCGATATTCCTAATCCAGCCTAATAAAGAGGGACGAAAGTGCAGCGAGCGCGTTGTTATCTGTTAGGTGAAACGGCGGTGGTTCTTGAGCTGGAACCGCCCATTACGCTGGCGACTCAGAAACGCATCTGGCGTCTGGCCCAGCGTCTGGTTGATGCCCCGAATGTGCTTGAAGCTATTCCGGGCATGAACAATATCACGGTGACCTTGCGCGACCCGCAAACGCTGGCGCTGGATGCGATTGAACGCCTGCAGCGCTGGTGGGAAGAGAGTGAGGCGTTGGAACCGGATTCGCGCTTTATAGAAATTCCCGTGACCTATGGCGGTGAGTTTGGCCCCGATCTGGCTGAGGTCGCCCGGCACAGCGGATTAAGCGACAAGCAGGTTGTGGAACTTCATGCATCGGTTGATTACGTGGTGTGGTTTATCGGCTTTCAGCCGGGATTTCCCTATCTTGGGAGCTTACCTGAACAACTCCATACCCCAAGGCGTGCGGAACCTCGCCTGATTGTTCCGGCAGGTTCAGTGGGTATTGGCGGATCCCAAACGGGCGTTTATCCGCTTTCCACGCCAGGCGGATGGCAACTGATTGGTCGTACCCCCGTTGCGTTATTTGATCCAAAACGAGAGGAACCAATTCTGTTACGGGCTGGCGATACCGTGCGTTTTGTCCCGCAGAAGGAGGGGATATGTTAAACATTATTCGCGCGGGCATGTATACCTCAGTACAGGACGGGGGACGCCATAGTTTTCGTCAATCCGGAATCAGTCACTGTGGCGCACTGGATAAACCGGCGCTGAACGTCGCTAACCTGCTGGTGGGTAATGAAGCGAATGCTGCAGCGCTGGAAATTACGCTGGGGCAACTGGTGGTGGAATTTGAAACCGATGGCTGGTTTGCCCTGACCGGTGCGGGATGCGAAGCGCATCTGGATCATACTCCCGTGTGGAGCGGATGGCGGCTACCGATGAAAGCCGGCCAGCGCCTGACGCTAAAACGGCCGCATCACGGTATGCGCAGCTACCTGGCGGTTGCGGGCGGCTTTGATGTCCCCGAAGTCATGGGCTCGCGCAGTACCGATCTTAAAGTTGGCATTGGCGGGCTGGAAGGGCGTTTGCTGCGCGATGGCGATCGGCTGGCAATTGGCGTATCTACCCGGCAATTCAGCGGACCGCAGGGTGTAAAACAGCTGATGTGGGGCAACCATATTCGTGCGCTTCCCGGACCTGAATATCAGGAGTTTGACGAGGTATCACAGGCTTCTTTCTGGCGCTCGCCGTGGCAGCTTAGCCCACAAAGTAACCGTATGGGGTACCGCCTGCAGGGGCAGCCGCTGACGCGCATGACCGATCGCGAACTGCTGTCACATGGTTTGCTCCCCGGCGTGGTACAGGTTCCGCACAATGGTCAGCCGATCGTGCTGATGAATGATGCTCAGACGACGGGCGGCTATCCGCGCATCGCCTGTATCATTGAGGCGGATATGTATCATCTGGCGCAGATCCCGCTCGGCCAGCCGATTCATTTTGTGCAGTGTTCGCTGGAGGAAGCGCTTAAGGCGCGACATGAACGGCAGCGTTACCTGGAACAATTAACATGGCGACTTAACAATGAAAATTGATCTCAACGCGGACCTCGGTGAGGGATGCGCTAACGATGCGGCGCTGCTGCAACTGGTGTCTTCAGCCAATATTGCCTGTGGGTTTCACGCCGGAGATGCGCAAACCATGCTCTTAAGCGTGCGCGAGGCGCTAAAAAATGGCGTGGCGATAGGCGCGCATCCGAGCTTTCCGGATCGGGAAAATTTTGGCCGTAGCGCCATGACCCTGCCCGCACAAACGGTGTATGCGCAGACGCTGTATCAAATTGGCGCGCTGGCTGCCATCACGCAGGCGGAGGGCGGCGTAATGCGTCATGTCAAACCGCACGGTATGCTTTATAACCAGGCGGCGAAAGATCCTCAGTTGGCTGATGCGATTGCGAAAGCGGTTCATGCCTGCGATCCATCGCTGGTTCTGGTAGGGCTGGCAGGAAGCGAACTGATTCGTGCCGCAGAACACTATGGCCTGGTAACGCGTCAGGAAGTTTTTGCCGATCGGGGTTATCAGGCCGATGGCAGTCTGGTGCCGCGTAACCAGCCGGGCGCACTGATTGAGGATGAAGAGCAGGCGCTGGCGCAAACGTTAGAAATGGTGCAATCCGGCAGAGTAAAAAGCCAGAGTGGAACATGGGCGAGCGTGACGGCCCAGACGGTATGCATTCATGGGGATGGCGAGCACGCACTCGCTTTTGCCCGTCGCTTGCGTAGCGCCTTTAATGCATGCAATATTCAAATTAGCGCATAAATTTTTATATAAAACAATAATATATTACACAACAACATAAGGGATTTAATTATGGGAGAGGCTATTTCTCTCTGGCCATTGACGGGTATCGCCGTCATTGTGGTCGGATTTCTTTTACGTTTTAACCCGGTATTGGTGGTCATTATTGCCGGGATCGTCACGGGACTGGCGGCGCATATGCCGGTAGCCACCATCCTTGAGAAACTGGGTGAAGGTTTTCTTAACACCCGCAACCTGCCGTTTATCCTGCTGATCCCGCTGGCGGTTATTGGCCTGCTGGAACGTCACGGACTCAAAGAGCGCGCTCAGGCGTGGATTGCAAAAATCCGCAGCGCCACCAGTGGCCGTCTGCTTATTGTCTACCTGTTCATACGCGAAGCGACCGCCGCGTTAGGACTGACCAGTTTGGGGGGGCATCCACAGATGGTGCGTCCGCTGCTGGCGCCGATGGCGGAAGGGGCCGCTGAAAAAAATCATGGTGAGATACCGGGCGCGGTACGCTATCGCCTGCGCGCAATGTCAGCTGCGACCGATAACGTTGGGCTGTTTTTTGGGGAAGATATCTTTGTTGCCTTCGGTGCCATCATATTCATGCACAACTTTATGCTGGAGTCTGGTGGGATCCAGACCGAACCGTTGCATATCGCCTTGTGGGGGATCCCAACGGCAATTTGTGCCTTCCTGATCCACGGCACGCGTCTGTGGCGTCTGGATAGCTATTTGCAACGTGAGGTGGCGAAAGCGAATGCCGCAGCGAAAGGAGAAGCGAAATGAATTTTCAACAAAGCTATCTCTATTGGCTGGCGGGAGCGGTATTACTGATTGTGGCGCTGATGTCGTGGCAGGACAAGGCGAACCCTCGCCGCTTCACGACAGGCCTGTTTTGGGGCATATACGGTGTATTGTTTTTGCTTGGCGACTGGACATACTCGCTGTTTGGCGACAAACGCGCGGTGCATATTGCCGTTGGTGTTGCGGTGGTCGTTCTGGCCCTGATCGCCGGTTTTGGCGGCGTGAAGCTGGGAAGCTACCATCAACGGACGCCACAACAGCGCGAAGAAAGCGCCAGTCGCCTGGGCAACCGCCTGTTTTTCCCGGCGCTGGCGATTCCGGTAGTAACGGTGATCGGCGTACTGATGTTCAACCATATTCCGGGCTTACAGGATGCGCTGTTTGGGCCGGGTAATCACGCCACGCTGGTGACGCTTTTTTCCATGACAGCGGGCTCGTTGATTGGTCTGGCGATGGCGATAAAAATGACCCATGAGCGGGTGCATCAGCCGATTCAGGAGGCGCGCCGTCTGCTGGATTCCATCGGCTGGGCGTTCATCCTGCCGCAAATCCTCGCCACGCTCGGGCTGTTGTTTACGGCGGCTGGCGTAGGCAGCGGCATTTCATATCTGACGCAGGAATATCTGGCGGTAGACAGTCGCTTTATCGCGGTGGCGGTCTACACCATCGGCATGGCATTGCTGACCATGGTGATGGGCAATGCATTTGCTGCTTTCCCTATTGTGACCGCTGGGATTGGTATTCCGATCCTCGTACTGCAACACGGCGGCAATCCAGCGGTAATGGCGGCGATTGGTATGTTCTCCGGCTATTGCGGGACACTGATGACGCCGATGGCGGCGAACTTTAACATTGTCCCTGCTGCGCTGCTGGAGCTGCCGGATAAAAACGCGGTGATTAAAGCGCAGGTGCCAACCGGCATACTGCTGCTGTTGGTCAACGTGTTCCTGATGTATTTCCTGATGTTCTTGTAAGGTGACAGGATGAAAACAGTACTCATCACGGGATTTGAACCCTTTGGCGGCGAGTCAGTTAACCCTTCCTGGGAAGTGGTCTCGGGACTCGACAATGCTATTATCGGTGGATGCCGCGTCGTTGCCCGCCAGCTGCCGTGCGTCTTTGGCGAATCTCTTGCCGTACTCAATGGCGCGATTGATGCGCTGTCGCCATCGTTGGTGCTGGCTGTGGGGCAGGCGGGCGGGCGCTCGGATATCACCGTGGAGCGCGTGGCGATCAACGTTGATGATGCACGTATTGCGGATAACCAGGGACAACAGCCGGTAGATGTGCCGATTGTCGTCGATGGTCCTGCGGCATGGTTTAGTACGTTGCCGATCAAAGCGATGGTTGTGGCTATGCGCAACGCGGGAATTCCGGCCTCGGTTTCCCAGACCGCAGGTACCTTTGTGTGTAACCACGTAATGTATGGTCTGCTGCATAAATTACGCGACGTGCCGGCGGTGAAGGGCGGTTTTATTCATATCCCTTATCTGCCGCAACAAGCTGCACAGCATCCCGGAGCGCCAAGTATGGCGGCTGAAACCGTTCGCCGGGCGCTGGAAGTCGCCATTGCCACCGCCTTGCAGGTGGAAAGCGATATCACAGTGACGGGCGGCGCAACACATTAACAAAGGACAGTATTATGCCTGAAGGCCCGGAGATCCGCCGCGCGGCGGATAACCTGGAGGCGGCAGTCAAAGGCAAACCCCTGACGGATGTCTGGTTTGCCTTTGAGCAGTTAAAACCGTATCAATCTCAACTAATTGGGCAGAGTGTTACTCAGCTTGAAACGCGAGGGAAAGCACTGCTGACTCATTTTTCTAATGGTCTGACGCTGTACAGTCACAATCAGCTCTACGGCGTGTGGCGAGTCGTGGATACTGGCAACATTCCGCAGACTTCACGGGTTCTGCGTGTCAGGCTGCAAACAGCCGATAAAACCATCCTGCTCTATAGCGCGTCTGATATCGAAATGCTGACGCCAGAGCAGCTTACCACCCATCCGTTCCTGCAACGAGTTGGGCCGGATGTGCTGGATTTACGTTTAACGCCCGATGAGGTTAAAGCGCGTCTGTTATCTCCGCGTTTTCGTAATCGCCAGTTTTCTGGCCTGCTACTGGACCAGGCGTTTCTGGCGGGATTAGGTAACTACCTGCGGGTAGAGATCCTTTGGCAGGTAGGGTTGACCGGGCAGCATAAAGCGTCTCAGCTTAGTGACGAACAGTTGGATACGCTGGCGCGAGCGCTGCTTGATATTCCTCGTCTGTCCTATAATACCCGTGGGCTGGTGGATGAGAACAAACACCACGGTGCGTTGTTTCGCTTTAAGGTCTTTCACCGGGACGGTGAAGCCTGCGAGCGCTGTGGTGGAATCATCGAAAAAACGACGCTCTCTTCGCGCCCTTTTTACTGGTGTCCGGGATGTCAGAAGTAGATCTATACCGAAGCATACGTTTTGCGATATTGCAGCGGGGTTTTACCCATGTTTTTGCGAAAACAGGTAATAAACCAGGCGTATTCGGAGAAACCAACCTGAGCAGCAATATCGCGTACCGAGCTATTGGTATGTAACAGCAGTTCGCAGGCCTGACGAATGCGGCGCATCATCAGGTATTCCTGAATCGTACCGCCGGTTTCTTCGTGAAAACGGCGGGAGGCATGGCCCCGCGAGCACCCCATCTCGCTGGCGATATCTTCCAGCGAGCAGCGCTGGTGAAAGTGTGTTTCGATCCAGCGGATAATGCTGACCGAAAATGTATTTTGTCCCGTGGCCTGCGCCTGATGTGGCAGCAGGCTAATGAGCTGCATCACCAGAAATGCGCTGTCGCTGATGCTGAAGGTCTGACTTTTGAGCTGTTCTTCAAAACGGCTCAGCAACGTTTCAATCACCGGTTGAACGTCACCGACGTCAAACACCCGTGCTTTCTCTCCCCTGGCGCACAGCTGACGCAGTAGCATTTGCTGCCGAGGAAAATCCCGCAGGTACTGCTCAATTTGTGGAGCATTAAAGTGCAGCGTTGTGCGGTGATAAATATTACGTGCATCCTGTTCGACAAACACTTTATGCAACTTTCCCGGCGGGAAAATAAAAATACGCCCGGGTTTGACGGTGTACTGTTGGTGCTCCATAAGCGCGATGCCTACTCCCTGAGAAACCGACAATATCTCCACACACTGGTGCCAGTGATAGTAGTTGGCTGGCATATCCTTCATACGATTAAAGTAAATCGACTTGTCGTTGAGGTTTATATGCTCAAGATAACTACTGTCTTCCGTCCGCTGCATTTATGTCTCGCCTGTTCATGTGAACATACTTAAGTTTTTATCACTGTAATCGAATTTTCTCCGCAAAATGCAGATGAATGTTGTACTTCATCACCAGCGTTGTGTGGAAATACGACGATTATCACATTTGTATGTCAGCTCAAATCCTTATTATGCGCCCAATACTTCATCAAATGAAACGAGGTTTCATTATGCGAGCAAGGCAAGAGTATGCAGAAAAGGCGCGGCAATGGTTGGCATCAGCCATTCCTCATCTCTCATGCGATAACACGCGTTTGGACGTGGGCGAAACGTCCGCACAATATCCAATGGACATCGCCGGTATGGAGGGGTTTGCACGTCTATTATGGATCCTTTCACCGCTGTTAAGCGCAGGAGACGCGGGTGAGTATCGTGAGGCTTTTATTCGCGGTATTCGCCATGGCTGTGACCCCGAAAATCCAAACTATTGGGGTAATCTGGTCGATAACGATCAGCGCTGCGTGGAAATGGCTGCCTTTGGCGTAGCGCTGGCGCTGCCGAATACCGGATTATGGGATGCGTTAACCGCCGATGAGCAGGATAATCTGGAGCGCTGGTTACGACAAAGTGCTGATATCCAAATCCCGGATAATAACTGGCACTTCTTCCCGGTATTGGTGCAGGTCGGTCTTAAATGTGTCGGACGCCACTATGACATGATGGTCATTGATAAGCATCTGAACGCGATTGAGCCATTCTGGCTTGGTAACGGCTGGTATTCCGACGGTGCAGGTAAACCGCGCGATTACTATATCTCCAGCGGGTTTCATTTTTACAGTTTGCTGTACAGCCATCTTATGCAGGACGCTGATCCTGAACGTTGCCTGCGCTATCGCCAGCGCGCGCGTCAATTTGCCAGGGATTACATCTATTACTTTACCTGTGACGGGGATGCAATTCCGTTTGGCCGCAGCCTGACTTACCGTTTTGTTCAGGTTGCGTTCTGGAGCGCCGTCGTCTGGACAGGATTGGATGTCTTTACGATCCCTGTCGTCAAAGGCGTGATTTTACGCCACCTCGACTGGTGGTTAGCGCAGCCTTTCATTGGCCCGGATGGTTTATTCACGCTGGGATATACCTACCCGAATCTGGTGATGACCGAAGACTACAACAGCCCATGCTCACCCTGGTGGGCATGTAAGGCGTTGCTGATTCTGGCGCTGCCGGAACAGAGCGCATTCTGGCAAGCCGAGTCAGCCCCGTTGCCTGAACCTGAGCCGATTCATCCGATAAAGGAAGCCGGACAATTTATCGTTCATGATGATGCAAACCGACACGCCTGGATGCTGATGTCCGGGCAGTACGACCGCAATAACTTTGTCAATTTCGATGCCAAATACGGCAAATTTGCTTACTCCAGCCACTTCGGTTTTACCCTGGAGCGCGGTCATTATGGTCTGAACCATGCTGCCTGTGATTCGATGCTGGTGTTCAGCGAACAGGATAACTACTGGCGTGGACGTCGTGAGTGCGACGCTGTTGAAATGACGGATGCGTTAATCCGAAGCCGTTGGCACCCGTGGTCAAACGTCGTCGTCACGACCTGGCTAATCCCGTTTCAGCAAGGACATATTCGCATTCATCGCGTTGAAACTGCGCGCCAGCTTGACTGTGTCGAGGGGGGATTCGCGCTTAACCGGCATCAACTCATCGATACCAAAACTGCACCGCACGGGGTCACGCTTCGTGCCAGCTCCGGCGTATGCCAGATAACCGATCTGTTGGCAGAGCGTCAACCGGAGATCGTCACAACGCCACCCAACAGCAACATTCTGTATGCATCACCGGGGGAGATCCCCTGTCTTCGTAGCACGCTTACGCCGGGCACGCACTGGCTGGCCTGCGTCGTCAACGCCACATCGTTTTCCTCGCTGTCACCTGCGGCAGCAATGGCGTTCGACCGTGAGAATCAGGTGCTAACGCTGGGTGTGAAAACGCTGGAAATCATATAACTGACGCATGTGCGGAGAAAAATAATGACTAACCCTGTTCAGTCGACGCGCTCGGCTTACATCAAACTGAGTCTGTTTGTATTTCTGTTTACCTTTACCTGGGCGGCCAGTTTTGGCCTGTATGCTATCTGGCTGGGAGATAAAGCCGGGTTGGATGGTGTGGAGATCGGCACGGTATTTGCCGTGAACGGCGTTTTTGCGGTAGTTATCAAACCTGTTTACGGTTACATCATGGACAAAATGGGCATGAAAAAACATCTGCTCTATTTTGTCTGCCTCGTTTCGGCCCTGATGGCGCCATTTTTCATCTGGTGTTACCTGCCGCTATTACAAACGCATTTTATCAGCGGGATGATCGTCGGTGCGCTTTTTTTCAGCCTCGGCTGGTATGCGGGGGTGGCGGCGGAAGAGTCCTATGTTGACCGTTTCAGCCGTTTGTACGCGATGGAGTTTGGCCGGATCCGCATGTGGGCCGCGCTGGGATGGGCAACGGCGTCTTCATTCTCTGGGTATCTCTACAATATTTCGCCCAAAATCAACTTTGTAATCAGTAGCGTTTCCGCGCTGTGCATGTTTGCGGTTCTGCTGACGCTGAAAGTTGATCACTTTGGCCAGGAAGAGAATGACGTCCTGTCGAAAGAGAAGATTGTCATTGGCGATGTGTTCGAGTTGCTGCGCAATAAGAAATTCTGGACCTTTGCGCTGTATATCGCGGGAGTGGCATGGATGATGTTTATTGCCGAACAGCAGTTCTCTCGCTATTTCGTCACCTTCTTTAGCACTAAAGAAGAAGGCAACGCCATGTTTGGCTACATGAGTACCGCGCAGTCAGCCGCAGAGTTTTTCGGCATGATGCTGGTGCCTGCCATTATTAACCGCATTGGCGCTAAGCAGGGGATGATCCTGACCGGTCTTGTGATCAGTCTGCGTTTGATTATTTCCGGATTAACTAACGATCCGCTGATCATCTGCCTGGTGAAGCCTTTGTATGGGATTGAAATCGCCCTGATTCTGGTGTCGGTTTTCAAATACATTGCCGAACATTTCGACAAACGCGTTAACGCCACGATGTACCTGCTGGGCTATCAGGCCATGATTTACGTCGGTTCTATTGTCGTGGCACCGCCTGCCGGCTATGCCTACCAAAAAATTGGTTTTGAGCATACCTATCTGATTATGGGAGTGGTTGCTCTGGTATTTACCGGAATCTCCGCCATCACGCTTTCTACTTGCTATCAGCACAAAAAAAACACTGCAGCCCCTGTCCATGGGCAAGAAGCCACCCATTAAAGTGAAGAAAACGAGAGAATTATGTCTGTGACTATCCGTAAAGAACCGATCGTTCCTGTTGTCCTGCGAAGCGGCGAGCGCGCTGCTATTGCGCAGAAGATTCGCCGCGCTTTACCGGTCATTTTATCTGCTATCGATCGTAACAGCGATTATTTTGGCACGCGTTTTCCGGATGCGGCATGTGAAAATGGTCGCTACCCAATTATCGATAATCAGGAATGGACCACCAGTTTCTGGACTGGCCAGCTGTGGCTGGCGTGGGAATGGACGCGTAATGATGCGTATCGTACGTTGGCCGAACAACATGTCCGTTCTTTTGGCGAACGTATTGCCAGTAGGGATCATACCAATCACCACGATCTGGGTTTTCTGTACAGCCTTTCATGTATAGCGGCCAATAAACTAACCGGCAATCGCGAGGCGACTTATATCGCGCAGCAGGCGGCAGAAGTGCTGATGGAACGCTATCACGAGAAATGCGGCATTATTCAGGCGTGGGGCGAACTGGATAATCCGGAGCAGCAGGGCAGGATGATTATAGACTGCAATATGAATCTGCCCTTGCTGTATCAGGCAAGCGCCAGCACCGGCGATCCACGCTATGCTGAAGCGGCGAAAAATCATATAGAGCAGGCGCGACGTTATATTGTGCGCGAGGACGGCTCAACGTTTCATACGTACTATATGGATGTGCGCACCGGGGAACCGCGGTTTGGCAATACGCATCAGGGTTTTTCCGATGATTCCTGCTGGTCGCGCGGGCAGGCATGGGGTGTTTATGGCTTTCTGCTGAATTATCTCTATACCGGAGATGAGCGGCTTCTGGAACTGAGCCAGACGCTGGCAAATTACTTTATTAATCGTTTGCCGGAAGATCTTATCTGTTATTGGGATTTGGCGCTTACCGATCCCAACAGTGAAAGGGATAGCTCTGCCAGCGCGATTCTCGCCTGCGCGCTGCTGGAGCTGGTAAAACAGCTACCGGCAACCCATCCGGAACGTGAAAGTTATGAAGCGTTGGCATTAAGGATGATTGCGCGAATGCTTGATGATTATCTAAATGCTGCGCATGAAGCAGGCGAAGGATTATTAAAACACTCTGTTTATTATTTTAAAGGTAACGTCGGTGTGGATGAGTGCTGCGCGTGGGGGGATTATTTCCTGATGGAAGCGATGACCCGTGCAATATCCTGCTGGAAAAGTTACTGGTAATATTCCGCTCCCTCGGTTAAATATTCAGGCTATTGATTTAGCAGGGGGGGATTTTATCTCTGTACGGCGAGGAAAATATAATGAAAAGCAATAATATTAATGCAGCCATATTAATGGCTGCACTGGTCATGCCTGTAACTGGCGCTATGGCCACGGAAAATAATACGACTACTGCCCCTCAGGCGAAATCGACACCCTTTACTACCGTGTATTTTGCACCGCGTACGCAGTACCGTACGGCCAGCAAAGGTTTTTTGCAGCGATTAATGTTAACCGGGGTGGTACAGGACTCAGACAGTATATTTAAAAGCATGTACTGGAGTTTTGAAACCGATGCCGATCTTGGTAAAAATATGGACCAGTGGAAAAGCAGCTATCAGGAAGCCGAGTTTAACAAGCCTTTTGCTCTGGGTGATAGTGACTTCTGGCTTGAGCCCGGCGTGGTGTTTCACTGGGAGTCTGCAGGTTCACGTGTCGACCCTTATATTGGTATTGGCTATCATTTTGACCCAACGCTGGGGGCTGTACTACGCTACCGATATAACCATCAAAACCATGACAGCGAAACGTTGCAAGGCGACTGGGATGACTCTTCAGAGCACCGCGTTGATATTTATTTAACCAAGTATTTTACGCCAAACTTCTGGGTGCAATATAATCCAACGTATTACAGTAAAACCCATGGCGATAAATTTGAGTATGCTAACGGCAAGAATCATACTCTGCAGCATAACTTTGTATTTAATTTCCATGCCACACCGCGGTTTTATCCATTTTTTGAATTAGGCTATCTTGATAAATACAAAGATGGTGATGATACAAAAAATGAATATCAAATCAGGGTAGGGTTTAAATATAACTTAAACTAATTCCGGCTTACGATGATAATTGCTTTGGCGCGTGCACTGAAATAAACCGCGCCACCGCCGGGCCGGTTAATAAAATGCTGAACAGCCGCAGGGTTTGCATCGCCATGATCAACGCCATATCGGCGTGACTCCCTGCGGCAATCACCGCAACAGAATCCACCCCACCGGGACTGGTCGCCAGATAGGCGGTGAGAAAATCTATCTGCATGTAATGCGCCAGCCCCCAGGCCATAGCGGCGCAGATCGCCATCAGTGAAAAAATGGACAACAGGATCTGCGGTAAGGGGCGCAACGCCGTTAAGAAAATCTGCTTGTCAAAGCCAAGGCCGATTTGCCAGCCGATGGCCATATAAGCTATTGCCAGCAGCCATTCCGGCAGTTCAATCACCATTACGCCACTGGCATTCAGCAGTGCGCCTGCCAGCATAGGCAGCAACATCGCGCCTGAGGGGATGCGCAGTAAGCGCCCGGCTATACCGGCAACGGCGGCCAGCGCCAGGGTACTGAACAGATTACCGCTCAGTGGCGGAAACCAGACGATTTGTTCACTGACCGCCTGCGCCTGATCGCCCATCATCAATCGGGTGACCAGCGCTGCTGCCCCGACCACCAATAGCACGCGCAGATACTGCATAAACGCCACCAGCCGGATGTCGGCGCCAAATTCCTGGGCCATCGCGACCATCGCCGCCGCGCCGCCAGGTGAAGAACCCCACGCGCCGGTGTTCCCCGGTAGATTACTGTAGCGCACCAGCAGCCAGCCGATTACCGCGCTGCTGATAAGGGTCGCCAGCAGGACAACAATCACCATCGGCCAGTGGGCCGCAAGGGTTGTGAAGATTGAACCGGTCAGATTTTGGGCAATCATGCAGCCGAGAATCGCCTGCGCGCCAAGAAATGTGCAGCGGGGAGGGTGCAGCGAAATGCCGCGCATACTGAAGATGATGCCGACGATCATCGAACCGAGCAGCAATGGTCCTGGAAGATGGATAAACAGAAAGAGCAGGGAAAGAAGGAGCGATAGCAGAAACAACAGGCTCCACTGCAAAACAGGCATCCCATGCTCCTGAGTGAAATGACGGAAATCTCAGTAAATCATAGAGAAAGCGCGATGAGAATAAAATAATGTGGATCAAGAAAAAACAGGTCGGATTCTGGCGTTACTGCCTTATCCGACCCGGGAGAATTAATAGCTGAAAGCCGGACAGGCGTTGGTGCCGTCCGGCAGACAATTAACGCTTAATTGCAGATTTAAAATCGCGCTTGTCGTAGCCGGTGTACAGCTGACGAGGACGGGCGATTTTCATGCCGTCGGTGTGCATTTCGTTCCAGTGCGCAATCCAGCCAACGGTACGCGCCATGGCGAAGATAACGGTGAACATGGAGGACGGAATACCCATCGCTTTCAGGATGATGCCGGAGTAGAAGTCTACGTTCGGGTAGAGTTTCTTCTCGATGAAGTACGGGTCGTTGAGCGCAATGTGCTCAAGTTCCATCGCCACTTCCAGCAGATCGTCTTTGGTGCCCAATTCTTTCAGCACTTCGTGGCAGGTTTCACGCATGACGGTAGCGCGCGGGTCATAGTTTTTGTAAACACGGTGACCAAAGCCCATCAGGCGGAAGGAATCATTCTTGTCTTTCGCGCGGCGAACAAATTCCGGAATGTGTTTAACAGAGCTGATTTCTTCCAGCATTTTCAGTGCAGCTTCGTTTGCGCCGCCGTGTGCCGGTCCCCACAGGGAAGCAATACCGGCCGCGATACAGGCAAACGGGTTAGCGCCAGAAGAACCCGCGGTACGTACGGTAGAGGTTGAGGCGTTCTGTTCGTGGTCAGCGTGCAGGATTAAGATACGGTCCATTGCGCGTTCCAGAATCGGATTGACTTCGTATTTTTCGCACGGCGTGGAGAACATCATGTTCAGGAAGTTACCGGCGTAAGAGAGGTCATTACGCGGGTACACGAACGGCTGTCCAATGGAATATTTATAACACATTGCTGCCATGGTTGGCATTTTGGACAGCAGACGGAAAGCGGCGATTTCACGGTGACGTGGATTATTCACATCCAGCGAGTCGTGGTAGAACGCAGCCAGCGCCCCGGTAACACCGCACATAACGGCCATCGGGTGAGAGTCGCGGCGGAAACCGTGGAACAGACGGGTGATCTGCTCGTGGATCATGGTATGGCGAGTGACTGTGGTTTTGAACTCGTCGTACTCTTCCTGCGTCGGTTTTTCACCGTACAGCAGGATGTAACACACTTCCAGATAGTTAGACTCGGTCGCCAACTGATCAATCGGGAAGCCGCGATGCAGCAAAATACCTTCGTCACCATCAATGAAAGTAATTTTGGATTCGCAGGATGCGGTAGAGGTGAAACCTGGGTCAAAAGTAAACATCCCTTTTGAGCCAAGGCTACGAATATCAATAACATCTTGACCGAGCGTACCTTTCAGCACATCCAGTTCAATAGCAGCGTCACCATTTAGAGTGAGTTTTGCTTTAGTATCAGCCATTTACGGTCTCCTTAGCGCCTTATTGCTTAAGACTGCCGGAACTTAAATCTGCCTTCGTACATCAATAAACCGTTACCAGTTTGTTATTTGGCTCGCCGCTCTGCGAAAGAGGGGATGACCTGGGTACAGAGCTATGGGCGCTTGCAGGTAAAACGGTCTTTTCATGGCGAATAAACTGCAAATCAAGAACTTAGCAATCCGAATTATTAAACCTGTCTATCACTAATAACTGTCCTGACGGTATTGGTCAATACTTCCACACTGTTACATAACTAAATCTCCGGTGAAAGAGTGACCCCATAACTTTTACGCATTATATGCTTTTTCTGGTGTCGTTTGTAACAACTTTGTTTAATGATTGTCAAATCAGATGATTAAAAATTAAAATAATGTTGTTATCGTGACCTATGTCACTGTTCGGGATAAAACCCGACAAACTATATGTAGGTTAATTGTAATGATTTTGTGAACGTCCTATACTGCCGCCAGGTCTCCGGAATACCCTGCAATCCCGAGCCAACCAGCGTTGTATCGTGTCGTTTTAGCATCTGGAAGCAGTGTTTTATATGACGCGTAGTTATAGTAAGGACGCTGTCTGACCCGCACGCAGACCGGAGGAAGGAAATCCCGTCGTCTTTCAGGCTACAGGTGTCTTCATCTTCTGTACCCGAAGTCCAAAGGGAATAATAAGAACAGCATGTGGGCGTTATTCATGATAAGAAATGTGAAAAAACAAAGACCTGTCAATCTGGATCTGCAAACGATCCGGTTCCCAATCACGGCGATAGCGTCCATTCTCCATCGCGTATCCGGAGTGATCACCTTCGTGGCGGTCGGGATTCTGTTGTGGTTATTGGGTACCAGCCTTTCCTCCCCTGAAGGTTTCCTCATCGCGTCATCCATTATGAATAACTTCTTTGTGGAGTTAATTCTGTGGGGGATCCTGATTGCGCTGGCATATCACGCCGTAATGGGCATTCGCCATCTGTTGATGGATTTTGGCTATATCGAAGAAACCCTCGAAGCAGGGACACGCTCCGCCAAAATTTGTTTCGTTATCATTGTCGTGCTTTCACTTCTCGCAGGAGTCCTCGTATGGTAAGCAACGCCTCCGCATTAGGACGCAACGGCGTACATGACTTCATTCTGGTCCGTGCTACCGCTATCGTTCTGACGTTATACATCATCTATATGGTCGGCTTCTTCGCCACCAGCGGCGAGCTGACGTTTGAAGTCTGGACCGGTTTCTTCTCATCGGCATTCACCAAAGTCTTCACCCTGCTGGCACTTTTCTCCATCTTGATTCATGCCTGGATCGGCATGTGGCAGGTGTTGACCGACTACGTTAAACCTCTGGCTGTGCGCCTGATTCTGCAACTGGCTATCGTCGTTGCGCTGGTGGTTTACGTCATTTATGGATTTGTTGTGGTGTGGGGTGTGTAATGAAACTGCCAGTCAGAGAATTTGATGCTGTTGTGATTGGTGCCGGCGGAGCAGGTATGCGCGCGGCGCTGCAAATTTCCCAGAGCGGTCAGACCTGTGCGCTGCTCTCCAAAGTGTTCCCAACCCGTTCCCATACCGTATCCGCACAAGGTGGCATCACCGTTGCGCTCGGTAATACCCATGAAGATAACTGGGAATGGCACATGTACGACACCGTTAAAGGGTCGGACTACATTGGTGACCAGGACGCTATTGAATATATGTGTAAAACCGGTCCGGAAGCGATTCTGGAGCTGGACCACATGGGGCTGCCGTTCTCTCGCCTCGACAATGGCACAATTTATCAACGTCCGTTTGGCGGCCAGTCGAAGAACTTCGGCGGCGAGCAGGCGGCACGTACCGCGGCAGCGGCAGACCGTACCGGTCATGCGCTGTTGCACACGCTGTATCAGCAGAACCTGAAAAACCACACCACAATTTTCTCCGAGTGGTATGCGCTGGACCTGGTGAAAAACGCCGATGGCGCCGTTGTCGGTTGTACCGCGCTGTGTATCGAAACCGGTGAAGTGGTTTACTTCAAAGCCCGCGCAACCGTGCTGGCGACCGGCGGTGCTGGCCGTATTTATCAGTCCACCACCAATGCCCACATCAACACCGGTGACGGCGTGGGTATGGCTATCCGCGCTGGCGTGCCGGTGCAGGATATGGAGATGTGGCAGTTTCACCCAACCGGCATCGCCGGCGCAGGCGTTCTGGTAACAGAAGGCTGCCGTGGTGAAGGTGGCTACCTGCTGAACAAACACGGCGAGCGCTTTATGGAGCGTTATGCCCCGAACGCGAAAGACCTGGCGGGTCGTGACGTGGTGGCGCGTTCCATCATGATCGAAATCCGTGAAGGTCGCGGCTGCGACGGCCCGTGGGGTCCGCATGCCAAATTGAAACTCGACCACCTGGGTAAAGAAGTGCTGGAATCCCGTCTGCCGGGCATTCTCGAACTGTCTCGTACCTTTGCTCACGTTGACCCGGTCAAAGAGCCGATTCCGGTTATCCCAACCTGCCACTATATGATGGGCGGTATTCCGACCAAAGTGACTGGCCAGGCGCTGACTGTAAACGAACAGGGCGAAGATGTGGTGATCCCGGGGCTGTTTGCTGTCGGCGAAATCGCGTGCGTGTCGGTTCACGGCGCCAACCGTCTGGGCGGCAACTCGCTGCTGGACCTGGTGGTATTTGGTCGTGCGGTGGGGCTGCATCTGCAGGAATCTATCGCTGAGCAGGGTGACCTGCTGGATGCGACCGAAGATGAAATCGATGCTTCTCTGGCGCGTCTGAATCGCTGGAACGGTAACCGCAACGGTGAAGACCCGGTGGCAATTCGCAAAGCGCTGCAGGAATGTATGCAGCACAACTTCTCGGTATTCCGCGAAGGCGATGCGATGGCGAAAGGTCTGGAAGAGCTGAAAGCGATCCGCGAACGTCTGAAAAATGCCCGCCTGGACGATACCTCCAGCGAGTTCAACACCCAGCGCGTTGAGTGTCTGGAGCTGGATAACCTGATGGAGACCGCGTACGCCACTGCAGTATCTGCAAACTTCCGTACCGAAAGCCGTGGCGCGCATAGCCGCTTCGACTTCCCGGAACGTGATGATGAAAACTGGCTGTGCCATTCCCTGTACCTGCCAGAGTCGGAATCCATGACGCGACGTCAAGTCAATATGGAACCGAAGCTGCGCCCGGCATTCCCGCCGAAGATTCGTACTTATTAATGCGGAGACAGGACAATGAAACTCGAGTTTTCAGTTTATCGCTATAACCCGGATGTTGACGACGCTCCGCACATGCAGGATTACACCCTGGAGGCAGAAGAAGGGCGCGACATGATGCTGCTGGATGCATTGATGCAGCTGAAAGAAAAAGATCCGTCGCTGTCGTTTCGTCGCTCCTGCCGTGAAGGGGTTTGTGGCTCCGACGGTCTGAACATGAACGGCAAAAATGGACTGGCCTGTATCACACCTATTTCTGCGCTGAATCAGCCGGGCAAGAAAATTGTCATTCGCCCGCTGCCAGGTTTACCGGTTGTGCGCGATTTGGTGGTAGACATGGGGCAATTCTACGCACAGTATGAGAAGATTAAGCCTTACTTGTTGAATAATGGGAAAAATCCGCCGGCTCGTGAGCATTTACAAATGCCTGAGCAGCGTGAGAAGCTCGATGGGCTGTATGAATGTATTTTGTGTGCATGCTGCTCAACGTCCTGCCCATCATTCTGGTGGAACCCGGACAAGTTTATTGGCCCGGCAGGGCTGCTGGCAGCGTATCGCTTCTTAATTGATAGCCGCGATACCGAGACCGACAGCCGCCTGGAAGGTTTAAGTGACGCTTTCAGCGTATTCCGCTGCCATAGCATCATGAACTGCGTCAGCGTATGTCCGAAAGGGCTGAACCCGACGCGCGCCATCGGCCATATTAAGTCGATGCTGCTCAAACGTAGTGCGTAAGTTGTTGTAGTGGTTGCCGGATGGCGACGTAGCGTCTTATCCGGCCTACAGGTGAAATCCCGTAGGCCTGATAAGCTAAGCGCCATCAGGCAATATAAGTGCAGGAAACCTCTAAAAACTGCCTCTTATCTCTGACAGTTTTTAAAGGTTCCTTCGCGAGCCAAATAAAAAGAGCTCGCAAGTGAACCCCGGCACGCACATCGGTGTGCGTGGTAGTATCCACGGCGAAATACTCGTCATAGATCACGTTGCATGTGCGTTGGCTGCACTTGCTCACCCCGGTCACTTACTGGATGTAAGCTCCCGGGGATTCGCAAGCTTGCCGCCTTCCTGAAACGTGATCTATTTAGAGTATTAAATAAGCAGAAAAGATGCTTAAGGGATCACGATGCAGAACAGCGCTTTGAAAGCCTGGTTGGACTCTTCTTACCTCTCTGGTTCTAACCAGAGCTGGATAGAACAGCTCTATGAAGACTTCTTAACCGACCCTGACTCGGTAGATGCTAACTGGCGTTCGACGTTCCAGCAGTTACCTGGTACCGGAGTCAAACCGGATCAACTCCACTCAAAAACACGTGATTATTTCCGTCGACAGGCGTTGATTACCCCACGTTACTCTTCTTCTATTTCCGACCCTGATGCCAATGTGAAGCAGGTTAAAGTCCTGCAGCTCATTAACGCCTATCGTTTCCGCGGTCATCAGCATGCGAATCTCGATCCGCTGGGACTGTGGCAACAAGAAAATGTGGCCGATCTGGACCCGTCTTTCCACGATCTGACCGATGCGGATTTCCAGGAAAGCTTTAACGTAGGTTCTTTTGCCGGCGGCAAAGACACGATGAAGCTGAGCGACCTGGTTGTCGCGCTGAAACAAACCTACTGCGGCCCGATTGGCGCCGAGTATATGCACATCACCAGCACCGAAGAAAAACGCTGGCTTCAGCAGCGTATCGAGTCTGGCCGTGCCGCGTTCAGTAGTGAAGAGAAAAAACGCTTCCTTAGCGAATTGACCGCAGCAGAAGGTCTGGAACGCTACCTGGGCGCTAAGTTCCCGGGCGCAAAACGCTTCTCGCTGGAAGGCGGTGATGCGTTAATCCCAATGCTCAAAGAGATGATCCGCCACGCTGGTAACAGCGGTACCCGTGAAGTGGTGCTGGGCATGGCGCACCGTGGTCGTCTGAACGTGCTGGTTAACGTACTGGGCAAACGCCCGCAGGAACTGTTCGACGAATTTGCGGGCAAACATAAAGAACACCTCGGCACTGGCGACGTGAAGTACCACATGGGCTTCTCATCGGATATCGAAACCGAAGGCGGTCTGGTGCATCTGGCGCTGGCGTTTAACCCATCGCACCTGGAAATCGTTAGCCCGGTGGTTATCGGTTCCGTACGCGCACGTCTGGACAGGCTGGACGAGCCGAGCAGCAATAAAGTCCTGCCAATCACCATTCACGGTGACGCGGCAGTTACCGGGCAGGGCGTAGTTCAGGAAACCCTGAACATGTCGAAAGCGCGTGGTTACGAAGTGGGCGGTACCGTTCGCATCGTCATCAACAACCAGGTGGGCTTTACTACCTCTAACCCGCTGGATGCGCGTTCCACACCATACTGCACCGACATCGGTAAGATGGTTCAGGCGCCTATTTTCCACGTCAACGCAGATGACCCGGAAGCGGTCGCTTTCGTGACGCGTCTGGCGCTGGATTTCCGTAATACCTTTAAACGCGATGTCTTCATCGATCTGGTGTGCTACCGCCGTCACGGCCACAACGAAGCTGACGAGCCGAGCGCAACCCAGCCGCTGATGTATCAGAAAATCAAAAAGCATCCGACCCCGCGTAAAATCTACGCTGACAAGCTGGAAGCGGACAACGTCGCCACACTGGAAGATGCGACCGAAATGGTCAATCTGTATCGTGACGCGCTGGATGCTGGTGAATGCGTGGTGAAAGAGTGGCGTCCAATGAATATGCACTCCTTCACCTGGTCGCCGTACCTCAACCATGAGTGGGATGAAAACTACCCGAACAAAGTTGAGATGAAGCGTCTGCAGGAGCTGGCAAAACGCATCAGCACCGTGCCTGAAGCGGTTGAAATGCAGTCGCGTGTTGCCAAAATTTACGGCGACCGTCAGGCCATGGCCGCAGGCGAGAAGCTGTTCGACTGGGGCGGCGCAGAGAATCTGGCCTACGCCACGCTGGTCGACGAAGGCATTCCGGTTCGTCTGTCGGGTGAAGATTCCGGTCGCGGAACCTTCTTCCACCGTCACGCGGTGATTCACAACCAGGCGAACGGTTCAACCTACACGCCGCTGCAGCATGTGCATAACGGACAGGGCACGTTCCGCGTATGGGACTCAGTACTGTCTGAAGAAGCCGTGTTAGCGTTCGAGTACGGTTATGCCACCGCAGAACCGCGTACGCTGACCATCTGGGAAGCGCAGTTTGGCGACTTCGCCAACGGTGCGCAGGTGGTTATCGACCAGTTCATCTCTTCCGGCGAGCAGAAATGGGGCCGTATGTGTGGTCTGGTTATGCTGCTGCCGCACGGCTATGAAGGTCAGGGTCCGGAGCACTCCTCCGCGCGTCTGGAACGTTATCTGCAACTTTGCGCTGAGCAAAACATGCAGGTTTGCGTCCCGTCTACCCCGGCACAGGTTTACCACATGTTGCGTCGTCAGGCGCTGCGCGGTATGCGCCGTCCGCTGGTGGTGATGTCACCGAAGTCGCTGCTGCGTCATCCGCTGGCGGTGTCTACGCTGGACGAACTGGCAAATGGCGCCTTCCTGCCAGCCATTGGCGAAGTCGATGAACTTGATCCTAAAGGCGTGAAGCGTGTCGTGATGTGTTCTGGTAAGGTTTATTACGACCTGCTGGAGCAACGCCGCAAAAACGACCAAAAAGATGTCGCCATTGTGCGCATCGAACAGCTCTATCCGTTCCCGCATAAAGCGGTGCAGGAAGCGCTGAAACCGTTTGCTCATGTACATGATTTTGTCTGGTGCCAGGAAGAGCCGCTCAACCAGGGCGCATGGTACTGCAGCCAGCATCATTTCCGTGAAGTAATTCCATTTGGGTCAGCTCTGCGTTATGCAGGTCGCCCGGCCTCTGCCTCTCCGGCAGTAGGATATATGTCTGTTCACCAGAAGCAGCAGCAAGATCTGGTTAATGACGCGCTGAACGTCGATTAAATAAAGGATAAATAATGAGTAGCGTAGATATTCTTGTTCCCGACCTGCCTGAATCCGTAGCGGATGCAACGGTTGCAACCTGGCACAAAAAACCGGGCGATGCAGTACGTCGTGATGAAGTACTGGTAGAAATCGAAACTGACAAAGTGGTACTGGAAGTACCGGCATCAGCGGACGGTATTCTTGATGCGGTTCTGGAAGATGAAGGGACGACCGTCACTTCTCGCCAGATCCTCGGTCGCCTGCGTGAAGGCAACAGCACCGGTAAAGAGACCAGTGCCAAGTCTGAAGAAAAAGATTCTACCCCGGCGCAGCGCCAGCAGGCATCTCTTGCTGAGCAGAATAACGATGCCCTGAGCCCGGCGATCCGTCGCCTGCTGGGTGAGCATAACCTCGAAGCCAGCGCTATCAACGGCACCGGCGTTGGCGGTCGTATCACCCGTGAAGATGTTGAAAAACATCTGGCCAAAGCTCCGGCTGCGAAAGCAGAAGCAAAAGCACCGGCAGCCGCACCAGCCGCACAGCCTGCGCTGGGCGCTCGTGGTGAAAAACGTGTTCCGATGACCCGTCTGCGCAAACGCGTAGCCGAGCGTCTGCTGGAAGCGAAAAACTCCACCGCCATGCTGACCACGTTCAACGAAGTCAACATGAAGCCAATCATGGATCTGCGTAAGCAGTACGGCGACGCGTTCGAAAAACGCCACGGTATCCGTCTGGGCTTTATGTCTTTCTACGTGAAAGCGGTCGTTGAAGCGCTGAAACGCTATCCGGAAGTGAACGCGTCCATCGACGGCGATGACGTGGTTTACCACAACTACTTTGATGTCAGCATGGCGGTTTCCACGCCGCGTGGCCTGGTCACGCCGGTCCTGCGTGATGTGGATCTGCTGGGTATGGCTGATATCGAGAAAAATATCAAAGAACTGGCAGTTAAAGGTCGCGACGGCAAGCTGACGGTCGAAGATCTGACGGGCGGTAACTTCACCATCACTAACGGTGGCGTGTTCGGTTCCCTGATGTCTACGCCGATCATCAACCCACCGCAGAGCGCCATCCTGGGTATGCATGCCATCAAAGATCGTCCGATGGCCGTAGACGGCAAGGTTGAAATCCTGCCGATGATGTATCTGGCGCTGTCTTATGACCACCGTCTGATCGATGGTCGTGAGTCAGTGGGCTTCCTGGTAACCATTAAAGAGTTGCTGGAAGATCCAACGCGTCTGCTGCTGGACGTGTAGTTAATAAGAGTATCACCTGCCCCGTAGGTCTGGACGCTTATCAGGCCTACGGGTAAAAGATAACGATTACCTGAAGGATGGACAGAACACATGAACTTACATGAATATCAGGCAAAACAACTTTTTGCCCGCTATGGCTTACCGGCACCGGTGGGTTATGCCTGTACTACTCCGCGTGAAGCCGAAGAAGCTGCATCAAAAATTGGCGCAGGCCCGTGGGTAGTGAAATGTCAGGTTCACGCTGGTGGCCGTGGTAAAGCGGGCGGTGTGAAGGTGGTAAACAGCAAAGAAGACATTCGCGCTTTTGCTGAGCACTGGCTGGGTAAACGTCTGGTTACTTACCAGACAGACGCCCATGGTCAACCGGTAAATCAGATTCTGGTTGAAGCCGCGACCGACATTGGTAAAGAACTCTACCTCGGCGCAGTTGTTGACCGTAGCTCCCGTCGCGTGGTCTTCATGGCCTCCACCGAAGGCGGCGTGGAAATCGAAAAAGTGGCGGAAGAAACCCCGCACCTGATCCACAAAGTGGCGCTCGATCCGCTGGCAGGTCCGATGCCTTACCAGGGCCGTGAGCTGGCGTTCAAACTGGGCCTGGAAGGTAAGCAGGTTCAACAGTTCACCAAGATCTTCATGGGTCTGGCGACTATCTTCCTGGAGCGCGACCTGGCGCTGATCGAAATTAACCCGCTGGTGGTGACCAAACAGGGTGACCTGATCTGCCTCGACGGCAAACTGGGCGCTGACGGCAACGCGCTGTTCCGCCAGGCTGATCTGCGTGAAATGCGCGACCAGTCTCAGGAAGATCCGCGTGAAGCGCAGGCTGCACAGTGGGAACTGAACTACGTCGCACTGGACGGCAACATCGGTTGTATGGTTAACGGCGCGGGCCTGGCAATGGGCACCATGGACATCGTTAAGCTGCACGGCGGCGAACCGGCTAACTTCCTCGACGTGGGCGGCGGCGCGACCAAAGAGCGTGTAACCGAAGCGTTCAAAATTATTCTCTCTGACGACAATGTTAAAGCCGTACTGGTTAACATCTTCGGCGGTATCGTACGTTGCGACCTGATCGCTGACGGTATCATCGGCGCGGTAGCAGAAGTGGGCGTTAACGTTCCGGTCGTGGTCCGTCTGGAAGGTAACAACGCTGAACTCGGCGCGAAAAAACTGGCTGATAGCGGCCTGAATATTATTGCAGCGAAAAGTCTGACGGATGCAGCTCAGCAGGTTGTTGCCGCAGTGGAGGGGAAATAATGTCAGTTTTAATTAATAAAGATACCAAGGTTATCTGCCAGGGCTTCACCGGTAGCCAGGGGACATTCCACTCTGAACAAGCGATTGCTTACGGTACACAAATGGTCGGCGGTGTAACGCCTGGCAAAGGCGGCACCACGCACCTGGGGCTGCCGGTGTTTAACACCGTACGTGAAGCGGTAGAAGCGACCGGTGCCACCGCCACCGTTATCTACGTTCCGGCACCGTTCTGCAAAGACTCCATTCTGGAAGCGATTGATGCGGGCATTAAGTTGATTATCACCATCACCGAAGGCATCCCGACGCTGGATATGCTGACCGTGAAAGTGAAGCTCGATGAAGCCGGCGTGCGCATGATCGGCCCGAACTGCCCAGGCGTTATCACCCCGGGCGAATGCAAAATCGGCATCATGCCGGGCCACATTCATAAGCCGGGTAAAGTGGGCATCGTTTCCCGTTCCGGTACGCTGACCTATGAAGCGGTTAAGCAGACCACCGACTACGGTTTCGGCCAGTCTACCTGTGTGGGCATCGGCGGCGACCCGATCCCTGGCTCTAACTTCATCGACATCCTGAAGCTGTTCCAGGAAGATCCGCAGACTGAAGCGATCGTCATGATCGGTGAGATCGGCGGCAGCGCGGAAGAAGAAGCGGCGGCTTATATCAAAGATCACGTGACCAAGCCGGTTGTGGGCTACATCGCTGGCGTTACCGCGCCGAAAGGCAAACGTATGGGCCACGCGGGGGCAATCATCGCAGGTGGTAAAGGTACGGCGGATGAGAAATTTGCTGCGCTGGAAGCCGCAGGCGTGAAAACTGTTCGTAGCCTGGCCGATATCGGCGAAGCGCTGAAAACCGTTATTAAGTAAGAACTAAAAAAAACAGCCCTGACTTTCTGCATAGTCAAGGGCTGGTCCCGTTTCGACATGGTTGGCCATCTGATGATGGCCTTTTTTTTGCCCGTAACTCAGCTTTCCGCCAGCGCCTTCAGCCAGCGAATGCCGCTTTCCGGTGAGGTCATTACCGGTACCGGCGGGGCAGGGAGCTGCCGTAACACCCGCGCCATCGAGGCCTGCGCCAGCATCACGACATCTGCCTGGCTAAAGGCGCTCTGTAATCCTTCACTGACGATACGGTCATGGGTGTCCATATCTCCCGCTAACAGCGCATGGAAGGCGTCTTCCATTAATATCGGCGTGATAGTGCGCTGCTGACCGCTCTGTTGGACTTTGCGCTGCACGTAATCCAGCGTCGGCTTCAGCGTGGTGGCGACGGTAGCCAGCACGGCGATCCGCTCGCCTTTTTCAATCGCCTCTTCCACCATCGCGCAGTCAATGCGCGCGAGCTGGAGTGGGGTCATAAACTGGCATTGTTCCACCGCAGTACCAATTGAGGAACAGGCGGTAATAAAGATATCGCAGTCCGCCTTTTCAGCAATATGCACATAGTCGGCGATACGAGCGGCAATATCTGGCGTCACGCCCTGGGCCTTCATTACCTGCTTGATCATGGATTCTTCAACCAGGTGCATAACTTCCACGTCCGGCATAATGTCGGCGATCAGTTGTTGCATCATCGCAAGCGTGGCTGCACTGGTATGCAGCATGGCGACTTTTTTCATTGGGCAATCTCCTTGAGTAACGTTTCCGCGACGGCCAGCGCCGCATCATGATCTTCCTGTGCGGATAAACCGCCTACCGCGACGGCTCCGAGGCATTTCCCCTGGTGCAGAATCGGGATCCCGCCCGGCAGCGCTGTAAAACGCGGGTCGGCAAAATAGCCAATATCCAGTTGCTCTTTCTGCAGACGCTGTAAAAATGCCTGCGTGGTGCAGCCCAGGCGGCTACTGGTGCGCGCTTTACGCTGGGTTAACTCGATGGTTAACAGTTTGGCGTTATCCATCCGCGCAAAGCTAAGCAGTTCTCCATTGGTATCGCATACGGCGACGCTTAATGGGCGATTTGCGTAACATGTTTCGGCGAGCTCTAGCGCACAGGTTACGGCGCGCAGGGCGTGTCCCAGAGTGAGAGTTTTCATCGTGATTATCCTTTCGACAGATTTTCGCAAGCGGGTTGAACGGGATCTTTGGCTGCAGCTGCCTGCGCCTGTCTGGCGTCTTTTTTGCGCCAGTAGTTGGCGAGCAGCGAGCCGCTAACGTTGCCCAGCGGTGTCATCACCGCTGATGCGAGGCCAACGGTTGCCAGTTTGCCCATCGCCGCGGCAAGCCCGGACGCCATACCACCGTTTTGCAGTCCGACTTCAAAGGCCACGGTACGGGCAGACTGCACGTCCATGCGGAAGATCCAGCGACTCATCAGATAGCCAATCAGGAAACCACCGAGGTTGTGCATCAACATGGCGAAGCAGAGCAGGAAGCCGACCTGTACCAGGTTGTCGCGTCCGGCTGCGGCTGCGGTGGTGGTAAAGAAAATGATCCCCATCATTGAGATGGTTGGCATGACCTTCTTCACGCCCGCCACGCGGCCATACAGCCAGTTGTAGAACAATGCCCAGACGAGACCGCCTGCCATGAAGTTGAGGACTACCGCGTACATCTGCGCTTCGGCGCTGGCGTGACCAAACAGCGCGTCCCAGCCGCCGGCAATCATATACAGCAGCCAAAGTGCGCCGATCCCGGCAAGCACCTGCACAACACGGCGACCGCGTACGCCTGCATAGGTTTTCAGATAGTCATGCAAAATTGCCGCGCCGATGGGAATTAATACGATTTTCACCACGTCCATCACCATCGCGGTGAGCTGGATATCGATCATCGAACCCGCCAGCAGATTAACCCACAGCGGCGTCATCACCGTTGCCGCCAGCGTTGAGACGGCGGCGATTGACACCGCCAGCGCGAGGTTGGCGTTGGCGATGTAAACCATCACCGTCGACGAGAGACCGCTGGGGCAAGCGCCAATCAATAAAATGCCTACCGCGACTTCAGGCGGAAAATTGAATACCAGAGTGATGGTCAGGCCGAGCAGGGGCATGATCACGAAATGGCAGAAGGTACCGATAAACACGGCCCACGGCATTTTGGCGACATCAATAAAATCCTGGATCGTTAGCTTAGTGCCCATGCTGAACATGGTGGCCTGAATCACGAGGAACACGATCCATTTATGGGTGATATTGAAACCGCCCCAGACGATCAGATCCGTAGACCAGGTCATGGCGGCAACAAAACCGGCGATAATCCACAGCGTAAACTGATAGCTGCGTAAACCAGGCCAGTAGCCTGCACCGGCGGCGAATCCGGCGGTGAACATCACCAGCCCCGGCTGCCACAGGGCCGCGGACTGGATGAGTGCGCCGATAATCGCCAGCGCCGCGCCCGCAACGCTGACGCCGAGTCCGGTTTTGTGAATAACAGTGGTCATAGTCATGTTGAAATGTCCTTGCTGTTGTTATTGCTGCCGGGGAGGAATAGATAACATGCGCCGCGCAATTTCCGGTGTTGCGACTTTTTTATCCATACTCTGAATGAGCGTAGCGAGTTTGGCGACCTGCTGATAATTATGCTGCGCTTTTTCTTCGGTGCTTAAATAATAACTATCTTCAAAGCCGATTCGCACTTCACTGGCCCCCATAGCGACGGCAGCAGCGATAATATCGAAATTTTTTCTGCCAAAATGGGTAATTCCCCATAAGGCGTCTCGTGGGATCATGCTACGCAGAGCAATTAATGCGTCAACGGTAGCAGGCGTACTGCCGCGGTGACCGAGAACGATATTAAAGAGCATGGGTTTTTGAAATTTAATTTTATCTTCAAGCGTCAGGATGTTATTAATCATGCCGATTTCAAAAACTTCAAACTCTGGAATAATATGGCGTTCGGTTATTTGCTGGGAACAATATTCCACATCCGGAGCGGGATTAAAGTACACCGCATCACCAAGGTTGACGGAACCGACGTTCAGCGAAGCCATTTCCACGCCGGGGCAGTCCAGTGGCGCGCAGCGTTCGGCGATGGACATTGAAGAGACGCCGCCGGTAGAAGCCTGAATAATCAGGTCCGAATGGCGCATTACGCGGTCGATGGTTGCCTGAAAGTCGGTAGTATCTGGTGTCAGGCGTCCTTGTTTATCGCGAACGTGTAAATGCACGATGGACGCGCCATGTTCTACGCTGGCGAGTATTTCCTGCGCCAGTTCTTCGGGTATAACTCTGGGGCAATCCGCGGCAACAGGTGCCAGCGAAATAATAACAGTATCCGACATTTTTTCCTCCGGTACAGAGATATTAAAATTATAGGTAAGGCGTCATCCAGTTTAATGAGTCGGGCCCTGATGTTGACGGTTGATATTCACAGCCAATCCAGTCCTGGTAATTCATTTTTCTTATAAAATCAAATAACCATGTTTCATTTAATTCTCCGGTTCCCGGTTCATGACGATAAGGAACAGAAGCGATTTGAAAATGTTTAATAAGGGTAAAATAGCGTTCGATATTTTTCGCCACGTTGCCATGAATTTTCTGACAGTGGTAAATATCAAACTGTAAGCCGATATTTTTCCTGGCAACTTCGTGAATAATTGACTCGACCAGCGGAAAGCTGTCAATAAAATAACCGGGCATATCCTGCGAATTTAATGGTTCAATCAGTACATCGATTTCCGCGTCTGCCATCACATCGCAGGCGATGCGCAGCCGGTTCGTCAGGAGATCGCGCTGGGCGTGTAGCGTCAGGTCGTCGCAGCGCAAGCCGGCCATAACGTGAACCCGGCGACAGCCCAGCGCCGTGGCATAATCGCGCGCTACGTTCAGGCTATGGCGAAATTCTTTGTCTCGATCGGGCTGTGCGGCCAGCCCTCGTTCACCTTGCGCCCAGTTGCCAGCCGGGGCGTTCATCAGCACCACCGGCAGGGATGTTTCCCGCTGAGCGGCTCGCAAATGCTCCAGCGGGTGCTGCCAGAGAAACAGCCCTTCTACGCCGCGAAAACCGGCCGCCTGCGCCGCCGCAAATCGCGCCGCTATCGGTAAATCTGTAAACAACCAGTCTAGATTAGCCGCTAACTTCAGCATGGCGCGCACCCTCCCGGCCATCAACCAGATGCAGCTTAACGCCCTGACTGGCAATAGTTTGCTGAGCGTTTTCCGGTAACCGGTTATCAGAAATAATGTCGGTCAACTGCTGCAGACCGCAGATGTGAAACATGCCGTATTTGCCAAACTTACTGCTGTCGCAGACCAACACCCGACGCCGGGAGACGGTGAGCACCGCTTCTTTGACCGAGGCTTTCCCTTCACTCGGTGTCGACATACCGCGTTCGGTATCCCATGACGAGGAGCTCAGAAACGCCACGTCAATATTAATGGTACGCAGAAAACTGGCGGCGCTTTTTCCAAGACATGAGCGGTTACGTTGATCCACCAGACCGCCGGTGTGATAGAGCGTAATGTGCGACATATCCATCAAATAGTGGCTGATGGAAAAATCGTTGGTGACTACCGTCAGATTGAAACAGTGGCTGGCGGCGACCGCTTTCGCCACTTCAAACAACGACGTTCCGGCATCCAGATACAGCGTTTGTCCGGGCTCAATGAGCATTGCGGCAAGCTGGCCCATTTTGCGCTTCACGTCATGATTCAACTCGGCTTTTTCCCGCCATGGCAGTTCCGATTTCAACAGGTTGTTGAGCTTCACACCGCCGTTAATGGCGATAACTTTGCCTTCTTCTTCCAGCAATTGAATGTCGCGGCGCACGGTCATATGCGACACGCTCATCAAATCTGCCAGTTCATTAAATGAGGCGGCATTTTTTTCGTGCACGTAGCGGTAGATAAAATCACGTCGTTGCTCGGGGATCATCATCTCACCTCACGCTTGTCGGGAATGTTCAAGTTCGGCCACCGCCTCTTCTGAGAGCGGAACATAGCCGAGCGGTTTTAACGTCAGCCAGATGCGGGCGCTGTCTTCCAGCTCCTCGGCGTTAAACACTGCCTCACGCAGCGAGCGACCGCTTACTACCGGCCCGTGATTGGCCAGCAGCGCTGCCGTATGGTCTGCTGCAATTTCACTCAGTGCGCTGGCAATACCTTCATGGCCTGGCTTGAAATAAGGCAGCAGCGGCAACTGCCCGACGCGCATCACGTAGTACGGCGTTAATGGCGGCAGACAGTTTTTCGGCGTGGTGCACGGCAGACAGGAGAGCGCGGTCAGCCATGGAGAATGCAGGTGCACGACCGCGCCGCAGGATGGGCGATGCCGATACCACGCCAGATGCATGGGCACCTCTTTTGAGGGTTTGTCACCGCTTAGATGAACGCCGTTGGCATCAAGCCGACTTAGCGTGGCCGGATTAAGCTCGCCCAGACAGGAGTTGGTCGGGGTCACCAGATAGCCGCCATCCGGCAGTTTGGCGCTGAGATTGCCGGAACCGCCGCTACTGTAGCCGCGCATAAACAGGGAACGGCCATAATGGACGAGTAGTTCGCGCAGTTGGTGTTCACTCACCGGATTCATAATGCGTACTCCTGGGCAGTAAAAAAGAAATCTTCGTCACCAAAGTTGCCTGACTTCAGCGCCAGCGCCAGACCGGAAGAAAAGACCCACGGCACGCCTGGCGCGATGGCTTTGCCAACGGAAAGACGCTTCACCTGCAAGGCTTCCACCACGGTGCCGGATGTTTCTCCGCCTGCGACAATAAAGGTGTTTACACCTGCAGCCTGTAGCCTGGCGCTCAGTCGGGCAAAAGCGTGTTCGATTGCCTGGCTGGCAGCCTGTTCGCCGTACTCCTGTTGAATGCGTGTGAGTACGTCTGGCGGTTGGGTGGCGTATATCATCGGCGCGAATGGGTCGTTGATATGCGTCATCGTCCAGGCACACAGTTCATCGGTGTAGCGTTCTGCATCAGACAGGCAGCGAGCGACATCGAGTACTCGAGATGCTGCCGCGGCCTTATAACGAGTAACCTGACGATTGCTCATCGCCGAGCAACTACCGGAGAACACCACCGTTTTGGCAGGCAGTGGAAAAGCGTCCGACGGCTGGGGTTGCTGACCTTTGGCGCAGGCGGCCAGCGCGCCGCCAAGCCCGGAGCCCCCGGCTAACAGAGGACTGGCATGGAGTGCTTGCGCCAGCGTGTTGAGATCTGCTTCATCCAGCGTATCGACGATAACGTGACGCATACCTTCAGCCTGAAGTTGGGCCAGAGCGTTAGTGACCGCTTCCACACCTTGATGCAGCGTCCTGAGGTTGATGCAGCCAACCATGCCTGGCGTTTGCGCGCTCAGCAGGCGCGGCAGGCTGGCATCGGTCATGGGATTGAGCGGATGCTTTTCCATTCCGGACTCGTTAAGCAGTACGCCGTTTACAAAAAGATGGCCGTGCACCACCGTGCGCCCGTTTTGCGGCAGGGCGGGGCAGTGGACGATCACAGGAGTCTGCAGGTCGTTCATCAACGCATCGCTGACTGGTCCAATGTTGCCTGTTGGCGTGGAGTCAAACGTTGAACAATATTTAAAATAGATCTGGCGGACACCTGCCTTTTGTTTCAGCCAGCGGGCACAGGACAGAGACTGTGCGACGGCCTGTTCTGCGGGTAAAGAGCGGCTTTTTAGCGAGATGACGATAGCGTCAACCTCTTCATTCCAGCATTGAGCGGGATCAGGCATTCCGGGCAATAGCGCAACGCGCCACCCCTGCTGCGCCATAAAGCTTGCAATGTCCGTTGCGCCGGTGAAATCGTCGGCGATAACGCCTGTGGTGACGGCCATGGATCAACTCCGTTCAGATTGTTTGCTAATTGAACATATTATTCAGGAGGGCCTTTCACATTCACATGATGATTATCACAAATAAGCACATCATTGATTCACAGTAAAAATGAGTAATCTATTGAAAATAATAGAGATAGATGTTGAGTGTTGCGAAAAGAGTCTCACAAGAGAGTGTGAAGATTCGTTAATCTTTGAGAAAGTGAAGTCAGCGGTGTGCAACGGAGTATTATCGTGGTCGCATAATTCTCTTGCCAATTGATCATAATCATCTGCATAAATGAGATTATTTTTTGCGGTGAGCATCATTCTTTCTTGAGACTAAATTTTGCATATTAGCGGCTTAAATATTGTTAATGCCGGAGGATAACGTGCCGCTGAAAATCCAGGATGACTATTTACAACGTTTTTTCTCTATCGCAGAACTCTTCTCCCGTGCAACCGGGTTGGCTACGGTCGTCGTTGATATTAATGGTAAGGCGGTGTCTAAGTGTCATAATTTTAATTCGTTTTGCTCATTAATGCGTGCGGATGAACGCTATCGAGCGGGTTGCCAAAAATGCGACAAGTATTGTGCTTTTGAGGCGTTAAAACAGCTTAAACCCAGAATACTCACCTGTCATGCGGGACTAAGCCTGTTCTCGATGCCATTAATTCGAGAGGGGCATCTTTACGGTTTTATTATCTGCGGGCAGGTGCGGGTAAAGTTTCAGGAATATAAAGCTATCGTTATTGATAATAAATTCTCATGGGTTGATAACCCCATGCTTAAAGCTGAGTGGGGCCAGTCTGCGGTAGTAGATAATAATGCGCTGGCGGCAGCAGCAAATTTGTTAAGTTTTATTGTTGATAATTTTGAGAAACAACAGTTGATTACTGAGGAGATTTCAGTTCCGCCAACCCGTTACGCTCGTCATTATTTTACTGAACCTTCGCGTCACGAGAAAAAACTTATGGCGGCGCTACGTTACATTGATGAAAATCTGTATGGTGAATTGTCTTTGGAAGCCGTCGCTGCTCATGTTTGTTTAAGCGCAAACTATTTCAGCCGGTTTTTCAAGAAACGCCAGGGCGTTAATTTTAAAACCTGGGTAAGTCAGAAAAGAATGCAAAAAGCGGGGGAGTTATTACACGATCCGGTTCATTCTATAGACAGTATTGCGCGGAAACTGCAATACGCACAAACCAGCTACTTTTGCCGCGTTTTTCGGGCGGCGCATCAAACGTCGCCCCAGTCTTTTCGTCACGCCAGACTTTCGCAGTAAAGGTTTTCTGGCAGTGTGATGGCTTCAGGTATAAAAGAGAGCCGATCGCTCAGGGTCACTACATCACCGATGACAATCAGCGCCGGTGGAAGGATGTTCGCTTCCTGAGCTTTACTCAGTAATGAACCGAGCGTACAGGTCAGGCGGCGTTGATTTTCTCGGGTCGCGGACATAATTAGCGCGGCGGGCGTGTCTGCTGATTTCCCACCCATCAACAGCTCTTCACAGATAAACGCCAGATTGGCGATACCCATGACGATGACCAACGTACAGTTAAGCTTCGCCAGTTGACGCCAGTCCTGCTGCTGATTGCCTTCCCGTGTATGACCCGTTACCACGTGAAAGCCGGAGGCAAAATCGCGATGTGTCACTGGGATCCCGGCATAGGTCAGGCCACCAATAGTAGAACTAATACCCGGTACGACTTCGAAAGGGATGCCAGTCTCAACCAGGTCCTCTGCCTCTTCAGCCCCACGGCCAAAAACATAGGGATCACCACCTTTGAGGCGCACGATGTTGTGATGCGTGTGGGCATACTGGACCAGCAGGGCATTGATTTCATCCTGGGGAACACAATGGAAGCCTGGGTTTTTGCCGACATTCACGAGCAGGCAATCAGGTAATGCCCATTCCAAAATTTTAGGATTGACCAGCCGATCGTAAATAATGACGTCAGCCTGTTTAATGCACATCATCGCTTTGAGAGTCAGTAATGAAATATCACCGGGACCTGCTCCAACGAGCCAGACCTTTCCGAAAGTTTTCACAGTGTGTCCTTTATCACGTCTATCAAAAAGTGGCAGAAACTACATCAAGGAATGATTAAAAGCAGTCGTTTGCCCGTAAGTTATAACGTGAAATTATCCAGAATTATCGCATGGATAATATTGATTAATCTCGCAAAGTTTTTTCTGCAATAAACAAGATGACTTGAAAAATTATTAAGAACTTATTGGCACTATTTACTTAGGTTTAACCTTATTTAAATTGTGTTTATTGTTGTGCTTGAGTATTATTGGTTAATATTTATCCGCCATCAGTGTGAGTAAATCATGGATTGGATCAATGACATCAATGGATAAAATAAAATATAACTCTCGATGCTTATCTGGGTGTCTTGAATTATTTTTTATTTATTAAACTATTTTTGTACGCTGCATATGGAAGAGGTTATGAGAGGAAAAATACCCAAGACGGAGTTGCTGGTAACTTTTGAAGTGGTTGCGCGTCACGAAAGTTATACCCGGGCAGCCGAAGAGTTGGCTTTAACACAAAGTGCTGTTTTCCGCCAGGTGAATGCGCTGGAGGATTTTCTTAATACCGCGCTATTTAATCATGCGAAAAAACGTATTTTTTTAAATGCGGCCGGCAAACATTATTTAAATATCGTTAAGGAAACGTTAAATAAGCTCGAGCGCGATACGACCACAATAATGACCTGGCAGCCGACCGTACAGGTTATTGAGCTGGCGGTGAATCCGACGTTCAGTACGCACTGGCTGATCCCAAACCTGCGCGAGTTTAACAAACTCAATCCAGATATTATCGTAAACATCCATTCGCTGGCGAATAAGGGTGATTTTCTCAATCGTGAGTATGACGCGGCAATTATGCGCGAAGACTTCTACTCGCCGTGGTCAGGGGTTGAGTATCTGTTTGAAGAGGAAATTCTGCCGGTATGCAGCCGCTGTCTGCTGGCCGAACCGGAACGGAAACTGGCTGTTGAAGAGCTGCTGAACGAATACCCGCTCTTGCACCAGAGCACACGAATCAAAGGCTGGCAGGAATGGTTTGCGCTGTCCGACGTCAGCAGCCCGCTGGTCAATAAAGGCCCGAGATTTGATCTGTTGTCGATGCTGATTGCGGCGGTCCGTTCTAATCTTGGGGTTGCGCTGCTTCCCCGTTTTGCCATTCAGCACGATCTGGATAGTGGTGATATGGTCATTCCTTGCGATGTTCCGATGCGCACCGGGAACCGTTTCATCATGACGTGGCGTGAAGAGAAATCGGAGTCCGCGCATTTACAGATCTTCCGCGACTGGCTGTTGAATAAATCCGTGGTATCGGCTGCCTGATGGTGGCTTATCAGGCCTACAAGATTGGTAGGCCGGATAAGATGCCTTAGCATCGTCTCCGGCAAAAGAACAACTACCAGTCGATCCCAACCTGTGCCTGAATTCCACTGTCAAACGCGTGCTTGACCGGGCGAATTTCACTGACCGTATCGGCCAGCTCCAGCAACAGCGCATGGCATCCGCGCCCGGTAACGATAACGCTTTGCTCCGCAGGGCGATTTTCGATAGCGCTGATGACCTCCTGGGTATCCAGATAGTGGTAAGCCAGCATGTAGGTGAGCTCATCCAGCACCACCAGATCGTACTGCGCATCAGCCAGCATGCGCTTACTTTCCTGCCAGACTACCGTCGCCGCCTCAATATCCGCTTGCCGATTTTGGGTTTCCCAGGTAAATCCGGTGCCCATAATATGAAATTCGACGCCGAGAGGTTGCAGCGTGTTGTACTCGCCATTATCCCACTGGCCCTTAATAAACTGCGCGATGCCAACGGTTTTTCCGTGACCAACCGCGCGTGTTGCTGTGCCAAAGGCTGCGGTGGATTTGCCTTTACCGTTGCCAGTGAAGACAATCAGGATCCCTTTTTTCTCCGTTGCCGCCGCCACGCGGGTATCAACTTGTTCTTTCAGTTTCTGCTGACGCTGGCGGTGCCTGTCATTATTGGCTCGCGCTTCCATGATGACTCCTTAATGTCCTGCCGGACAGGTTGCGCAGCGATGCTGCTGTTCAAACTGGCTAAAGAAATTATTGCCTTTGTCATCCACCAATACGAAGGCAGGCATATTTTTAACTTCCATCATCCACACCGCTTCCATTCCCAGCTCGGGATACTCAAGGCACTGCAGGCTTTTCACGTACTGCTGAGCCAGCAGGGCTGCGGCACCGCCAATGCTGCCGAGGCTAAATCCACCGTGTTTGTGGCAGGCATCAGTGACCTGCTGGCTGCGGTTACCCTTGGTGAGCATAATGAGGCTGCCGCCTTGCGCCTGGAAAGCATCGACATACCCATCCATACGCCCGCCGGTGGTGGGACCCATTGAGCCACAGGCCTGATTTTCCGGGGTTTTGGCGGGACCTGCGTAATAAACGATATGCTTTTTCATGTATTCCGGCATCGGTTCGCCGTTATCCAGTCGCGCTTTGATGTTAGCGTGGGCGATATCGCGAGCGACAACAATCGGGCCGCTTAACGACAAACGCGTGCCTATTGGCAGGGTGGAGAGATCATGCAGGATCTCGCGCAGCGGACGATTCAGATCCAGTTGTACGGTCTGGGCACCGTTTTCTACTCGCTGTGAATCAGGAATGAATTTGCCCGGATTATGCTCGAGTTTCTCCAGCCAGATTCCGTGTTTGTTAATTTTGGCCTTGATGTTGCGGTCGGCTGAGCAGGAGAGGGCCATCGCGATAGGGCAGGATCCGCCGTGACGTGGCAGGCGAATAACGCGGATATCGTGGGCAAAGTATTTGCCGCCAAACTGCGCGCCGATGCCAAATTCACGGCTGGCATTGAGCAGCTCGGCTTCCAGTGCTGTATCGCGGAATGCCTGACCCAGTTCGTTGCCGCTGGTGGGCAGGTTATCGTAATATTTGGTTGAAGCCAGTTTGGCAACCTTGAGCGCCTGGTCGGCGGACAAGCCGCCAACGACGAAAGCGATGTGATACGGCGGGCAGGCGGCTGTGCCCAGTGATTTCATTTTTTCGATCAGAAACGCGGTGAGTTTTTCCGGCTGCAGAATGGATTTTGTTTCCTGGTACAGCGCCGCTTTGTTGGCAGAGCCACCGCCTTTGTTGACGAACAGGAAACGGTATTCGTTGCCCGGCGTGGCGCTAATGTCGATTTGTGCCGGCAGGTTAGTCTGGGTATTGACCTCGGTATACATGTCCAGCGGGGCATTTTGCGAATAACGCAGGTTGTTTTCGATGAAGGTGGTGTACACGCCTTTGCTTAATGCTTCTGCGTCATCGCCGCCAGTCCAGACATGTTGTCCTTTGCAGGCCACAATGGTTGCTGTCCCGGTATCCTGACAGTTGGGCAGGACGCCTTTGGCCGAAACTTCAGCATTGCGGAGCAGTTGTAATGCGACGTACTTATCGTTACTGCTGGCCTGAGGGTCGTGCAGAATGCTGGCAATCTGTTTTAAATGTCCGGCGCGCAGGAAAAATGAAGCCTCATAAAACGCCTGCTGTGCTAATAAGGTTAACGCTTCTGGCGCAACCTTAATCACTTCCTCTCCGTCTAACTCCGAGACCGTTACGTGCTGGTTACTCAGTAATTCATATTCTGTATTATCTTTACTCTGAACAAAGAGTTCCTGCCAGACAAATGGTTTAGACATGTTTACTTCTCACCTCTTCATTTTTGCCGCATCACGGCGTAAATAAATGCGCTACTCGTAGGCCGGATAAGCGAAGCGTCATCCGGCATCAAGTTATTTTGCTAAAAAGACATTGGCCTGCGTCGCTTCAGCGACGTATTCAATTGTTTTCTGGGCGCGAACGCTGTTACCGGCTTCATCCAGCGGCGGAGAATAGACGGCAATCGCATATTCCCCCGGGACAATGGCCACCATTCCGCCGCCGACGCCGCTTTTCGCCGGGATGCCAACGGTGTACAGCCATTTACCGCTGCCGTCGTACAGTCCGGCAATCGCCATTTCTGCCAGCACCTGTGGAACATATTTTTCATTCAACAACTGCTTGCCGTTGAATGGAGATTTGCCTTTGTTCGCCAGTACAGCACCCATTTTGGCCAGTTGCTCAACGGTGATATCTACCGAGCACTGGCGGGTATAAATTTCGACGGCTTCGTCAGTGTTGCCATAGAAGCTGTTATAGGATTCCATCAGCTTCGCCAGCGCCTGATTGTGCTGGTTGGTTTCCATCTCGGATTGGAAAACCGGCTCGTTAACCGTGAGTTTGGCATCGGCCCAGACGTTCAGGTTGTCGAGGATTTTGTTCCAGCGATCGGTTTTGTCTTTGGCTTCAATCAGGCTTACGGCGCTCATCGCCCCGGCGTTAACCAGCGGGTTCTCTGGCGCGCCTTTGGTTAGCTCAACCGCTAAACCGGAGTTGAAAGGCATGCCGGTGGCATTGGCCCCGAGTTTATCCAGCACGACCTGAGGACCGTGCTGTTCCATGGCGAGCGCCATGGTGAAGACTTTACTCAGGGATTCCATTGGGAAGGGTTTGTTAACATCGCCAACCTGATAGATCTTGCCGTCCACCGTGGCAATGGTGATGGCAAAATTATTCGGGCTGTAGGTCGCCAGGGCAGGGATGTAGTCGGCGACTTTACCATCGTTGTTACTTTTATATTTTTGATGCGCCTGGTCGATAAGCTTTGCGTAATCCGGCGTGGTTTGCGCGAGAGTCGTTGCGCTAAACAAAACGCTGAAGGAAAAAATACTCACGCCGAGAAGAGTTTTAGTCATGGTGCTTTCCTGTTGGTGTGCTCATCTTGGTGCCGGATGGCGGCGTACCGTCTTATCCGGCCTACGGATAGTTAAACGTTATGTAGGCCGGATAAGCGCAAGCGCCATCCGGCATTAACGTAGTATCAGGACAAAGCGACTTCTGTTTCGGTAACCGGGCGTTCCTGCTCCGGGGTCTTCACTGGCGCTGTTCCACGGCAACCCTGGCCGAAGTGTTCACCTTCCCAACGGCCCACGATGGCAGCACCCATTGCGTTACTCATGACGTTGGTGGCGGAACGACCCATATCGAGGAACGGATCGACGCCCATCAGCAGGATCAGACCGGCTTCCGGGATATTGAACTGATTCAGGGTTGCGGCGATAACCACCATGGATGCACGCGGTACGCCCGCCATCCCTTTAGAGGTCAGCATCAGGATTAACAGCATGGTAATTTGCTCGCCCATGCTCAGTTCGATGTTGCACGCCTGGGCAATAAAGACGGTAGCAAAGGAGCAGTACGCCATGGATCCGACCAGGTTAAAGGAGTAACCGATAGGCAGAACGAAGCTGGCGATTTTTGAAGAAACACCGAATTTTTCCAGCTTGTCCAGCGTGCCCGGGAAGGCGGCTTCAGAACTGGAGGTCGTAAAGGCCAGCAGCGCCGGCTCGAGGATTGATTTCGTTAAACGTGCGATGCAAGGCCCGACTATCATAGTTGACAGGCCAATCAGGATCGCCCACAGCATACCCAGCGTCAGGTAGAACTCACCCATAAAGATCCCGGCGCTGACCATCACGCCCAGACCACGTTCGGCAATCAGACCTGAAATAGCGGCAAAAACGGTCAGTGGCGCAAACAGCATGACGTAGCCAGTCAGTTTCAGCATGACGTGCACCAGTGAATCCAGAACCTTCACAATCGGTTCGGCTTTTTCACCAATTGCGGCCAGGCTGCAACCGAGGAAAATTGAGAACACCACGATCTGCAGAATTTCGTTACGCGCCATTGCGTCGACAATACTGGTCGGCACTGCGTGCGAGATGAACACTTTCAGCGTAAACGGCTCTGATTTAACGGCGGCAACAGCTCCGACGTCATGCGGAACAAAGTTGATGCCAGCGCCTGGCTGGAAAATATTAACGATAACCAGACCCAGTGCAATTGACACCAGAGAGGCGCAAATAAACAGGAAGAAGGTTTTCGAAAATATACGTCCCAGCGTTTTGGCATCGCCCATTTTGGCAATACCAACAACCAGAGTTGAAATAACCAATGGCGCGATAATCATTTTCACCATGCGTAAAAATATAGTGGTGAAAATGGAAATATCTGCTGCATAGGATTTTGCTGTTTCAGCCGCGGCCATATTATTTATGGCCACCCCGGCAATCATGCCGAGTATCAGGCCTAATATGATCATCTTCGTTAAACTTATTTTCTTCATGTGTACTCCATCGGATAAAGGCTGGTAATTGGAATTGTGTAGGGTGGTGCGCGCCTGAGCCTGGACAGCAGCTCAGACGCACGCCTGTTGTGACCAACCGCATGAATAATTCGAAGCACTGTGATACCGCTGAATTCTGTGCTCCAATGGTTGTTATTGTGTTTTTTGTTACAAGTCGAACTCAATACTTAATAATGGGGCGTGTTGCTGCGCACCATAAACATCATTGTCACCAACGTTGCCGGAAATAATATCGCGCGGCATGACTATTTTTACGGCATTCGCCGGATCGAACCACACAATATTATGAATAAAGTCTGGTTCAACGTTATATAAACCGGCAATCAGCTGCGGCGTTAATTGCTCGCAGGCTTTTACCCGCTGATAGTCTTCCCTGGTTTTAAATAAAATATCTAAAACCAGTTCGTACGGTCCGGCGTTTTTGGAGCGAATAACCTGCGCCAGTGAACAAATTGAGTGTTTCATGCCTGAACTCCTTCTGGCGTCACCTGTTCAATGTGGAAATCAAAACGCAGCGCATCGCTCGCTTCAATCAGGTGATAGATCGAGAACTCATACACCGGTCCACTTTGAATATCAGATGGCGAGAACGGGAAGGCGAGGTTGCCCGCAGTCGCAATACGATTTTCATAGCCGTAATGCAGCAGGGTAGAGCGCACCAGCGAGCAAACGCTGTTGGCGATATCCTGCGTCGGCGCAACGACATCCAGTAAAATCCCCAGTTCATGACCGGCGGTTTTCATTGGTTCATGGTTGCCCATCACGCCGTTCTTACCATACAGGTGGAACGTCATGCGGATACTGTCGTCATTCAGTGAGAGGTTACGCGCAACGCTTGCCTGTACCTCTTCGAGAATGGTGTCAATCCCGGCAATCATAATCGGGTCGCGCGTTCCGGCGATGGTCAGGCAGCGGAAGCCAACCTGACGCGCGCCTTCCAGTTTCAATGCATACGGTGTTTCTTCATGACGTGAACCGCTGACATACACCTCACCCTCGTTAACCTGGGTAAAGGTGCACGCTTTCAGGTTTAGTACGCCGCCTGGTCCTGGCAGGAAGTACGGATCGGACTTCTCATACAGCGTGTGCGCCGCCGCGGACGTTTCTGTGAACTTACGCTTGGGATTGAACGCCTTCAGCGTAAAGCCGTTGTCGTCAATGATCCCCATCGCACAATCTGAGCCAGAGCCTGGGGTGGCAGCAATGGCAGCACACTCAAGGATCTTACCGCAATGAAGCGCCAGACCTTCATCAAAGCCCTGCATTATCGGCAGCGCGGCGAAGCAGGCGGGATCGTAGGCGCGTCCGCCCAGGACCACCTGCGCGCCAGCTTCTAGCGCACGCTGAAAAGGCTCGACGCCCATCTGCGCGACAATGTAGGTGCTCTCTTCAATTGCCTCGTGAGTTAATTCAGGCACAAAATCGAGCGCAGTAATCTTGCCGTTATCCAGTGCCTGATGGACGATTTCTTTGTCGACATCAGACGGGATCAGCGCCATTGAGAAGGTCAGTTTTTCTTCCTGTGCGATCTCATGGATTATCTGGCGACACCACTCCAGATGCGGAGCTGCGCCAGAACCACCGGCGGTGCCGATCACGACAGGGATGTTGTTCTTAACGCCCGCCACAATCATATAGCGCAGATCGCGTTTCACGCCGGCCCGGTCGGTAAAGGGTTTACCTGCCCCCAGGTAGTGGGGGCCTGGATCGGAGGAACCTGCGTCAACAGCAATAAGATCCGGTGACTCTTCCATGGCTTTACGAAAACTTTCTTCCGGGAAGCCATAACCCAGGATAGCCGTAGGCGATAAGATCTTAAATGTGCGTGCCATCTCTTAATCCTTAGTTTGCAACAACGCGATGGTGCGATTCATCTCGTTAAACACGATGTTGAGACCTTCATCGAAACCCATACCCGGTTTAACCAGCATGCGCATTGGACGCGCGGCAAGTGCCACGTGTACGCAGGTGCGGGCACTGATTTCCGTTTCGTTACAGGTACCGCCCTGATAGGCTTCCATGGCGTGTTTGTTGCAGTACAGCACTGCATCAACAATGTTATGAATGCCGCCAAGATCTGGAGTCTTGATCTGTACCATGTGGCAGCTGCCCGCATCGGTAAAGTCCACGATATCCTGATAGGTGTTACACCATTCGTCGGCGACAATTTTCACGCCGGAACCCAGACGAGTCAGCTCTTTGGTGATGGCGGTCAACATGCGGATCTGATCCGGCTTGTTACCGGCATCAACCGGACCTTCGATATACAGCGGCAGACCCTGGGCTTCGACTTCCAGGCTGGCGATGTATTCAGCGCAGCGCACCGGATCCATATCGAAGATCAGACCGATCGTGCCGTACACATCAATGTGCAGCGTCGGGTGATAACGTTCGCTGGTGCGCAGGCTTAAGATGCGGTCGGATAACCAACGTACATACTCACGCAGTTTTTCGCCTTTAAAGCCCAGCTTCTCTTCCACGTTGTTGATCAGCGCATGCGGCAGGACGTCCACACCTTTAAGGATCATCTTATCAACGGCGATATAACGGTCGTCGCCGCTCTGACCAAATAATGGAATGGCTTCCGGCACGCACGGCAGTTGCCATTCATCGCAAACCACTTCAGTTTTCAGACGACCGGTAGCCAGCGCCGCAGCGTCGAGCAGCGCCTGAGACAAACCATAGCGGACGGCGGTATGCAGCAGATGACCGTCAATACGCAGTTGGTCAAAGAAACGGGCGTTTGGCAGGAACGCATCAACGTCACGGCCTTCCAGCAGCGGTTTGATGTGATCGTTGAGGAACGGAATAAAGTTTTCAGCCAGGAACAGCGGGTCACGACCGCCTGCGCCTGAATATTGCACCGCTGCGCAATCGCCCACCGCTACCGCGCCATTTTCCAGAATCAGCTGCACGGAAACGCATTCACCCGCCTGACGAACAGAGGTAAATCCAGGCGTTACCGGATCGCCGGTATAGATAAACCCGTCATGACCGGCGCCATTTTTGATGGCCTGCTGATCGTCAAAATAAAATGAGGAGTAGCCAGCGGTGAAAAGGGCCTTTTTGATTTTCATTATGGTCTTCCTATTAATTTACTGTGGGATACGGCGTTGATGTCATCAATGACCATCTGGAAAGAAGGCTTGCGGCCTTCAAAATGTGCGCGCTCTGCGACATAGTCGTGGTGCAGGGCGAGAATATCTTTCGGCAGCGGAACGGCACCGGCTTCAAGAATACGGATTGCGCCTGTGTTATCGCGAACAGGCAGGATCTTACCGGCGTTACAGGCGGCAGGAGCGAAAGGTACATCCAGCACGCCAGCTTCAAAGGCCAGCACCGTGCCGCGCGCAATGTCGCCATTGCCCAGCTCGAAGACTTTTTTCAGTACCGCGCGGACTTCGCTCTTAATCAGATCTACTTCCTGTTCCACGGCAGCGCACTGCGGGAATTTCTGGTCGCTGACCATGTTGAGCATCTGGCGTGACGCTTTCAGGCCCTGAGCGTTAGCTGCTGCCGTTGGGATACCGAACGCTTCGTGCGGGCTTTTGGTGATCACTTTTGTAGCGCCCGACATACCTGCAACCGCTGCGCCCCAGGCGATAACGGAGAAGGCTTTCGCTTCATCTTCCGGGAATCCGCCCATCCACTGGTGGAAAACGGTGCTCAGTTCGTAATCGTCGAAGCCGTGGTTATGGAAGTATTCGTGAGACAGTTCGCGCAGCGCCTGAATAGCGGCGATATCCTGCGTCAGGCTGCCGACCTGGCCGTAGCCGACGGTAATTGACTTCACGCCTTGTTCCAGCGCCAGAAGACCTTCGATAATGGCCACCGAATGGGACATAAACGGCGGGATCAGAGTGCCGGTCAGCGGGCCAAACGGTTCACGGTTGATGCGAATGCCGTTCTCTTCATACAGGCCCATCAGGCGGTCGCAGTACTGCCAGTCGCGGATGGATTTTTCCAGGGTGACGCGTTTAGCGTAAGGGATGTTGTAGGAGATACCGCCGCCTTCGTAGCTGGTAAAGCCACTGGCCATTGCGATTTCTGCCAGCAGGCGCGCATCCGGCGTACCGTGGCGAACCTGGATCGGTTTTTCCAGCGATTCAGTCATCCGGCGGCAGGCAGCAACCCCGTGATTGACGACCGGTAAACCATTCAGTTTGGAAGTACCTGCTTCGATAGATTTCTGGATCCCGACAGCGGCTTCTTCATAGCGGTTCAGACGGGTATAGGCATCGATTGTGCTCGGCAGGAGGTCGCACTCTTCCTGCAGTGTTTTGAGCAGCGCAATATGCTCATCCATTAATGCTACGCCTGCGCGCGGCTGGCTCAGGGTTTTTCCTTCCTGATCGGCCTTCAGCAAGGCAAGGGAAAAGCGCTTTTTATCTGGAATTGATTGCTGGTACTTCACGCCATCTTCGAAGTTCTCAACGTCTTTGCCGGTTTCCCAGGTTTGCAACACCTGATGCCTTTCGGTCATGAATTCGTCATGGGTCAATTTTTTATTTCGAAGTTCCATTCGTAGCTGCCTTAAGTTTTATAGGGTTAAACACTGAATGCTGGTGCGAGCAGCGGCTTGCGGGTACAGCCTGGCGACGTTTGCCAGTAGCGGGAGCAGGCCATTTGAATCGCGGTAATACTCAAACTGATTCGGTAACAGAATTCTTTTACCCTGGTCGTCCAGCTCCCGGTATTTGAGCCAGTTATGGATATCGAACTGGCTGGCGCGAGAGAGCCATCCCCCTGAACCGACGACTTTGCGTACGGTGGTGAGATCGCGACCCATCTGTAAATCCACGTTACCCACGCAGGTGCAAACCTGCTTTTTAGTGCCCGCGTGGCGCTCAGCGGCATAGCCCACGCACAAACCTGCCAGCAGGGTGTCGAAATATTTCTCCTCCTCGCTGAGTGGCAGGTAATCCGGTTGCCCAACCAGGTGACGCAGGTAGCGGTAAAACGATTCCTCGCGCTGCGGTTGTTGGGCGAAGATGACTTTCACCATTTCCTGCGTGCTTTCTCCCACCACGACGGCGGAAACGCGCATTCCCAGGTCGCCTTCAACGGTACGTTTAACGAACGGTTCAGGAACACCATGCAGGACGGTATCGGGGGAGAGGGTATTCGCGCTGGCCGAATAGACATCCGTGGTGGCTCCGCCCATATCAATCAGCATGAATTCCTTCCATGCGCTGTCGTAATCGCTAATGGCTTTAACTAACTCATATACCGTCCATGGCGTCGGCATTGGCTCTTCGCCTGTTTCGCCGACAATGACGTCCAGGCCTTTGCCTTTGACAATGCGTGACAAGAACACATCGCAAATCGCCTGGCGCGCGGCAAACGGATTCGGGTGATCGAGGTCTGGCAGAATGTTGTCTACCGTGGTCAGATCCTTATGTCCGAGAATCGTTTGTATTTCGTCCTGAATGTCCCGGTTTCCGGCGTAGATAATGGCGCAATCAAGCTTTGAGCCTGCCAGCGCGTGCGCATTCGCCAGGCCATAGCTTTCTTCGCCACCGTCTGTACCGCCGGTAAATAGCAGAATGTCTGGGGGGGAAGATTCCAGCTCCTGAATGTCATGACGGTTCAGCTTGTACGAATAATATTGCGCGATTTTCGCTCCTGCCGAATGGGCGGTAACTTTGGCCGATTCCAGCGTAATGGAAGGCACCAGCCCCATTGCTGCAACGGCGAGTCCACCTTTGGCCGAAGAAGAGTATTTCAACTGCACTTCACCACTTTTCAGTAACGGGCGAGCATCGGCAACGTTCAGCACCTGATTCAGGCTGGCAAAAAAACCGTCTGCCAGATGATGTGTGGTGGTTGGGGTCAGGACATGGTTTACCAGGGTTAATTCTTCGCCTTCATGGGCGAAGAGGGCAGCCTTGGTCCATGTCGAGCCGATATCGACAGAAACTGTTTGCATCAGATAGCCTCTTCCAGGCAACGCTGCTCAAGGCCATTGTGTTGGTGAATATCATTAGTGATAAGCGCGCAGACATCTTCCAGGTCATGGCTTGGTGCGAAGACGCGGTTAAATCCCATCTCTTTAAACTTCACTTCCACATCAGCGAAGTCATGTTTACCGACGACCAGGTTGCCGCCGACGTACAGCAGAATGTCGCCGAGGCCACGTTCTATGCAGCGCTCACGTAACCCGAGGCAGTCAATGTCGCCGTGACCGTAGATAGAGGACACCACGATGGCATCGGCGCCTGTTTCAATCGCGGCATCAATATATTCATCCTGGCTCACCATCACCCCGAGGTTGATTACGTGAAAATCATGAGCTGTAAAAACGCGATCCAGAACTTTATTACCTACTGCATGGCAGTCAGCACCGATGACGCCAATAACAAGTGTAGATTTCTTCATGGGTAATCCTCTGTAGGGCTGATGGTCAATAAGTGAAAATTGTTTTCTAATATTTAGAACATGGATTGTGGCAACCTCTTAATAGGGTTGGAGTTTCTGTGGAAGCGGAAAAGGAAGCAATTGATCTATTTTCAAAATATCCTGCGCAAAATGATTGTTATATTATTTTTTTATAAAATCACTTTACTATCAGTGTCTTATGATTTGTTTTTTGCGATGATTTTTAATTTGTTAGGAAATTGGGTAATAAATAACTTGCCATGTTTGTGATCGAAATCTTATTTTGTTGCGCGCCTCGTTTATGCACCATTTTTAATAATTTAAAAAATCACATTTACTAAATAACTTGTGAACGGGATAACGGTTTTTTATTTTTTAATCTTATATGTCATAATTATTTTTTGTTAAATTTAGGATAAAAATGATAATGAATTGTTTGTGGCATATTTAAACATTGCCATATAAGAGAAGAAGAGAGGTGAATGATAACTTTAAGTGATGATTTAAGCGGAACGGCTGCGCTCTGCGGGAGAAGGCCAAACGCAATGCGTCTGTCAATGAGCGACGCTTTCGCTTCAATTTGAGATAGTTACATCTTGGTGTTAATTATAAGTAAAATTTAAATGAACAATTTGTATGAAATAACAAATCCATGACTTGCTAAACAAAAAACTGTGAGCTACCCAGCAATAGTGACTCTTTATCTGCGGACAATTTTGTCAGCCAGGCGAGTTAAAAGATCGTGTAGATTTAAATAAATAACCTATCATTTGTAGTAACGGCAATTACTCATTGAAAAACATGTTGTTAACATGATGTTCACTAGTCATCTTACTGCTAAACACTATTAACATTAAATTTGAAAATTGATTTAAATCAATGTTTAAAACTTGGTAAACGGCATCAAAAGAGGTTAAATTGCTGCAGATCAAATTGGTCTGAAGGTGGTAAATTAGCTATAAATTGATCACTATCGAAAAATGCAAATTTACCTCGATAAAAACCTGTTTATTGTAAGGATTTTACGGCGTAATATAATTGCGGGATCAATTTGAGTGTTTTATTAACATGTTTGTAACCTTTCATCATTGTCCTTTCTTCAAATGAGAGGAAAGGGCAGCGGCGGGGGGAAGCAGATAAATTTGTATTGGGGCATGCGTGTGACCCTTTCTAACGGGGTTCACTCTCGGAGTCTTCATGCGATGAGCAAGGAGTCATGATGTTAGATATAGTCGAACTGTCGCGCTTACAGTTTGCCTTGACCGCGATGTACCACTTCCTGTTTGTGCCACTGACGCTCGGTATGGCGTTCTTGCTGGCCATCATGGAAACGGTCTACGTCCTTTCCGGCAAACAGATTTATAAAGATATGACCAAGTTCTGGGGCAAGTTGTTTGGTATCAACTTCGCTCTGGGTGTGGCAACCGGTCTGACCATGGAGTTCCAGTTCGGGACTAACTGGTCCTACTACTCCCACTATGTAGGGGATATTTTCGGTGCGCCGCTGGCGATCGAAGGTTTGATGGCCTTCTTCCTCGAATCCACCTTTGTAGGTCTGTTCTTCTTCGGCTGGGACCGTTTGGGTAAAGTCCAGCATATGTGCGTCACCTGGCTGGTAGCTCTGGGTTCTAACCTGTCCGCGCTGTGGATTCTGGTTGCGAACGGCTGGATGCAAAACCCAATCGCCGCGGATTTCAATTTCGAAACCATGCGTATGGAGATGCTGAGTTTCTCTGAACTGGTGCTCAACCCGGTTGCACAGGTGAAATTTGTTCACACTGTGGCATCTGGTTATGTCTGTGGCGCGATGTTCGTTCTGGGGATCAGCTCCTACTATATGCTGCGCGGTCGTGACTTCGCGTTCGCTAAACGTTCTTTTGCCATCGCCGCCAGCTTTGGTATGGCTGCAATTCTGTCTGTTATCGTTCTGGGTGATGAATCCGGTTACGAAATGGGCGACGTGCAGAAAACCAAACTCGCTGCGATTGAAGCAGAATGGGAAACTCAGCCTGCACCGGCTTCCTTTACGCTGTTCGGTATTCCGGACCAGGATGCGCAGGAAAACCATTTTGCGATTCAAATTCCTTATGCGCTGGGCATCATTGCCACCCGCTCTGTTGATACACCGGTCATTGGTCTGAAAGATCTGATGGTGCAGCACGAAGAGCGCATCCGTAACGGGATGAAAGCGTATCAACTGCTGGAAGAGCTGCGTGCTGGTACGACCGATCAGGCCGTTCGCGATCAGTTCAACAGCATGAAGAAAGACCTGGGTTATGGTCTGCTGCTGAAACGCTATACGGATAACGTCACCGACGCGACCGAAGCGCAAATTCAGCAGGCAACGAAAGATTCTATTCCTCGCGTTGCGCCGCTGTACTTCGCATTCCGTATCATGGTGGCATGCGGCATTCTGATGCTGGCAATCATCGCTGTGTCCTTCTGGACCGTACTTCGTAACCGTATCGGTGAGAAAAAATGGCTGCTGCGCACTGCGCTGTATGCGATTCCTCTGCCGTGGATTGCGATCGAATCCGGTTGGTTTGTCGCAGAGTACGGTCGTCAACCGTGGGCGATTGGTGAAGTATTACCAACAGCCGTAGCGAACTCTTCGCTGACCGCTGGCGACCTCATCTTCTCGATGCTGTTGATTTGCGGCCTGTATACCCTGTTCCTGGTGGCTGAACTGTATCTGATGTTCAAGTTCGCACGCCTTGGGCCGAGTAGCCTGAAAACCGGTCGTTATCACTACGAGCAGTCCACTGTGACTTCTCAGCCGGCACGCTAAGACAGGAGTCGTCAAATGATCGATTATGAAGTATTGCGTTTTATCTGGTGGCTGCTGGTTGGCATTCTGCTGATTGGTTTCGCGGTCACTGATGGCTTCGACATGGGGGTGGGCATGCTCACCCGTTTCCTCGGTCGTAATGATACCGAGCGTCGAATTATGATTAACTCCATCGCCCCACACTGGGACGGTAACCAGGTTTGGCTCATCACCGCAGGCGGCGCACTGTTCGCAGCCTGGCCGATGGTGTATGCCGCTGCGTTCTCCGGCTTCTATGTGGCGATGATTCTGGTACTGGCGTCGTTGTTCTTCCGTCCGGTCGGTTTTGATTACCGCTCCAAGATTGAAGACATGCGCTGGCGCAACATGTGGGACTGGGGCATCTTCATTGGTAGCTTCGTTCCACCGCTGGTTATTGGCGTGGCATTCGGCAACCTGCTGCAAGGGGTTCCGTTCCACGTAGACGACTACATGCGTCTGTACTACACCGGTAACTTCTTCCAGTTGCTGAATCCGTTTGGTCTGCTGGCGGGTGTCGTGAGCGTTGGGATGATCATCACCCAGGGCGCGACCTATCTGCAGATGCGTACGGTAGGTGAGCTGCATCTGCGTGCACGTGCAACTTCGCAGGTTGCGGCGCTGGTGACTCTGGTCTGCTTCGCGCTGGCCGGTGTATGGGTGATTTACGGTATTGACGGTTATGTTGTGACCTCCGCACTGGATCACCATGCCGCCTCAAACCCGCTGACCAAAGAAGTGGCTCGCGAGGCTGGCGCATGGATGGTGAACTTTAACAATGCACCTATTCTGTGGTTGGTTCCTGCACTGGGCGTCGTTCTGCCGCTGTTGACCATCCTGACTTCTCGTATGGAGAAAGGGGCATGGGCGTTCGTCTTCTCCTCACTGACGTTAGCCTGCATCATCCTGACTGCCGGTATCGCAATGTTCCCGTTTGTGATGCCATCCAGCACCATGATGAACGCAAGCCTGACTATGTGGGATGCCACCTCCAGCCAGCTTACATTGAACCTGATGACCTGGGTCGCGGCGGTGTTTGTACCGATCATTCTGTTGTACACCGGCTGGTGCTACTGGAAGATGTTCGGTCGCATCACTAAAGAAGATATTGAAAGCAACACCCACTCTCTGTACTAAGTAAGGAGCTTAAAATGTGGTATTTCGCATGGATTTTGGGAACGCTTCTTGCCTGTGCATTTGGGATAATCACAGCGCTGGCGCTTGAGCACGTTGAATCAGGCAAAGCCGGACAAGAAGATAGCTGATGACCAACATTATCGCGATGGTATACAACGCGATGGACAAGCGCCCCCTGCGGGCGCTTTCCTTTGTGCTGGCAATCGTGTTGGCTGGCTGCATATTCTGGGATCCGTCACGTTTTGCGGCCAAAACCAGTGAGCTTGAAATCTGGCATGGTTTCCTGCTGATGTGGGCGGTCTGCGCAGGCATTATTCACGGCGTTGGCTTCCGTCCTCGTGCCGTACACTGGCAGGGTATCTTCTGCCCGCTGATCGCGGATATCGTCCTCATTGTTGGACTGTTTTTCTTCTTCTTTTGAATAAGAAACATCCTTAAATATTTATGGGCTTGCATAAGCCCATAATTTTTTACTCTCCGTTTACTTTCCCCCATTCCAAAGCACCATTCCCGCGCGTATAGTAGCGAAGTTTGAAAGCACTAACCTTTTGTTGCATTACCGGGATGTACAGTGAAGACAGCGCGATATACAACGACATTCTTGATGCATCGCGGCGGCAAGAACGCGAGTCACCAGGCGCTTACCAGGGTAAGCAACTGGTGTGAGTGGGCGAAGCCAACAAAGAGGCAGTAGGAATGAATAAGTATATGTTTCGATGGCCGGTTCGTGTCTACTATGAAGATACCGATGCCGGTGGGGTGGTTTACCACGCCAGCTACGTCGCTTTTTATGAAAGAGCTCGTACAGAGATGCTGCGTCATCATCACTTCAGTCAGCAGGTCCTGTTGGCCGAACGTGTAGCCTTTGTGGTGCGCAAGATGACCCTCGAGTATTTTGCGCCTGCCCGGCTCGACGATATGCTCGAAGTTCAAACCGAAATTACGTCAATGCGTGGCACCTCATTGGTTTTCACGCAACGCATTGTCAACGCAGAGAACACCGTGCTGAATGAAGCCGAAGTTCTGATCGTTTGCGTTGATCCACTCAAAATGAAGCCTCGTGCGCTTCCCAAGTCTATTGTCGCGGAGTTTAAGCAGTGACTGACATGAATATCCTTGATTTGTTCCTGAAGGCAAGCCTTCTGGTTAAACTTATCATGTTGATTTTGATTGGTTTCTCAATCGCATCCTGGGCCATTATTATCCAGCGGACCCGTATTCTTAATGCTGCTTCACGTGAAGCCGAAGCATTTGAAGACAAGTTCTGGTCTGGCATTGAATTGTCGCGTCTGTATCAGGAAAGCCAGGGGCGTCGTGATAATCTGGCGGGCTCAGAGCAAATTTTCTATAGCGGATTCAAAGAGTTTGCGCGTCTGCATCGGGCGAATAGCCATGCGCCGGAAGCGGTCGTTGAAGGAGCATCCCGTGCGATGCGTATCTCGATGAACCGTGAACTGGAAACGCTGGAAACGCATATTCCATTCCTCGGCACCGTCGGCTCCATCAGCCCGTATATCGGTCTGTTCGGTACCGTTTGGGGGATCATGCACGCATTTATCGCGCTGGGCGCGGTAAAACAGGCCACGCTGCAAATGGTCGCGCCGGGTATCGCGGAAGCGTTGATCGCCACGGCTATCGGTCTGTTTGCGGCAATCCCGGCGGTTATGGCTTACAACCGACTGAATCAGCGCGTGAACAAGCTGGAACTGAATTACGACAACTTTATGGAAGAGTTCACCGCGATTCTGCACCGCCAGGCGTTTACCGTTAGCGAGAGCAACAAGGGGTAAGCCATGGCCAGAACGCGTGGACGAGGTCGTCGCGAACTCAAGTCCGAAATCAATATTGTACCGCTGCTCGACGTACTGCTGGTGCTGTTGCTGATCTTTATGGCAACCGCGCCGATCATTACGCAGAGTGTGGAAGTCGACCTGCCGGATGCGACCGAATCGCAAGCCGTCAGCAGTAACGACGAACCGCCGGTCATTATTGAGGTTTCCGGTATTGGGCAATACAGCGTGGTCGTTGAGAAAGACAGGATGGATCAACTGCCGCCGGAGCAGGTTATCGCGGAAGCGAAAAGCCGCCTGCAAACCAATCCGAAAACGGTCTTTTTAATCGGTGGTGCGAAAGACGTGCCTTATGATGAAATAATTAAAGCGCTGAACTTGTTACACAGTGCAGGCGTAAAATCGGTTGGCTTGATGACGCAGCCAATCTGATGACCGCGTTTTGCTGGCTTGAAAGATAGCGCGTAACAGGCGAACAGTTTTTTGGGAACCGAGAGTGTCAAAGGCAACCGAACAAAACGACAAGCTCAAAAGGGCGATAATTATTTCAGCGGTGCTGCATGTCATTTTATTTGCAGTACTGATCTGGAGTTCGTTCGATGAGCACATTGATGCTTCAGCTGGCGGCGGTGGCGGTTCGTCCATCGACGCCGTTATGGTCGATCCTGGCGCCGTTGTGCAACAGTACGACAGGCAGCAGCAGCAGCAGGCAAGTGCGAAACGTGCAGAAGAACAGCGTGAAAAACAGGCGCAGCAGCAAGCTGAGGAACTTCGCGAGAAGCAGGCGGCTGAGCAAGAGCGACTGAAGCAGCTGGAAAAAGAACGTTTAGCCGCGCAGGAAAAAGTGCGCGAACAGGCGGAACAGCAAAAGCAGGCCGAAGCCGCCGCCGCGAAAGCGCAAGAGCAACAGAAACAGGCTGAAGAAGCTGCGGCGAAGGCTGCTGCAGATGCGAAGGCCAAAGCTGATGCTCAGGCGAAACAAGCGGCAGATGCTGCGAAGAAAGCCGCTGCGGACGCACAGAAAAAAGCTGAGGCTGAAGCCGCTAAAGCCGCCGCTGATGCGAAGAAAGCTGCAGAAGCACAAGCTGCTAAGGCAGCAGCAGACGCTGCGAAGAAAGCGCAGGCTGAGGCCGCTAAGCAAGCTGCAGCCGAGAAAGCTGCCGCTGAGAAAGCAGAAAAAGCCGCCGCCGCGAAAGCTGCCGCTGCTGAAAAAGCGGCGGCTGATAAGAAAGCCGCGGCTGAAAAAGCAGCTGCAGATAAAAAAGCTGCAGCCGAGAAAGCCGCTGCCGATAAGAAAGCTGCGGCTGATAAAGCGGCTGCTGCGAAAAAGGCTGCGGCCGAAAAAGCCGCAGCAGCCTCTGGCGTTGACGACTTGTTAGGTGACCTAAGCTCCGGTAAGAATGCACCGAAATCGGGTGGTGGAGCGAAAGGAAGCGGTCAACCGGCGAAAGATAGTGGTACAAGTGGTGCTAATGGCGGTGCATCTGGCGCTGATATCAGTGCTTACGCATCTCAAATTCGTAATGCGATCCAGAGTCGTCTGTATGGTGCCGATTTGTATGCAGGTAAATCTTGCGTATTACATATCAAGTTAGCACCCGATGGTCTGTTACTGGATGTGACCGAAGAGGGCGGAGATCCGGCATTGTGCCAGGCTGCGCTGACGGCTGCGAAAACAGCCAGAATTCCTAAACCGCCTAGCCAGGCTGTTTATGAAAAAGTAAAAGATGCCAAACTGGACTTTAAACTGTAATAACGCCCCCTGAGAATTCAGGGGAAACGGTCTAAGGTTGAGACAGAGTTCTGGTAGTTTTGTGTATTTGAGTTTGTTAACATTCTGCTAAATTATCGTGGGCTTTCCGTCCAGATAAGGGAGATATGATGAAGCAGGCATTACGAGTAGCATTTGGTTTTCTGATGCTGTGGGCAGCGGTGCTGCACGCAGAAGTACGTATCGAGATCACCCAGGGGGTGGACTCGGCACGCCCGATTGGTGTTGTCCCCTTCCAGTGGGCAGGGCCGGGTGCTGCACCTGAAGATATCGGTGGCATCGTAGGCGCTGACCTGCGTAACAGCGGTAAATTTAATCCGTTAGACCGCTCTCGTCTGCCTCAGCAGCCGGGTACCGCGCAGGAAGTTCAACCTGCCGCATGGTCTGCGCTGGGTATTGATGCCGTGGTCGTCGGTCAGGTTACACCGAATCCGGATGGTTCCTACAGCGTCGCTTATCAACTGGTAGATACCGGTGGCGCGCCGGGTACCGTACTGGCGCAGAATACTTATAAAGTGAACAAGCAGTGGCTGCGTTATGCGGGCCATACTGCCAGTGACGAAGTGTTTGAAAAACTGACCGGTATTAAAGGTGCATTCCGTACCCGTATCGCTTATGTTGTTCAGACTAACGGCGGTCAGTTCCCGTACGAATTACGTGTGTCTGACTACGATGGTTACAACCAGTTCGTGGTACACCGTTCTCCGCAGCCGCTGATGTCACCGGCGTGGTCTCCGGACGGTTCAAAACTGGCATACGTCACTTTCGAAAGCGGTCGTTCTGCACTGGTTATTCAGACGTTGTCTAATGGCGCGGTTCGTCAGGTAGCGTCGTTCCCACGTCACAACGGTGCACCTGCGTTTTCACCGGATGGCAGCAAACTGGCGTTTGCCCTGTCTAAAACCGGTAGCCTGAACCTGTATGTTATGGACATTGGTTCCGGTCAGATCCGTCAGGTTACGGATGGTCGTAGTAACAACACGGAACCTACCTGGTTCCCGGACAGCCAAAACCTGGCCTTTACCTCTGACCAGGCCGGTCGTCCGCAGGTATATAAAGTTAACGTCAACGGCGGTGCTCCGCAGCGTATTACCTGGGAAGGTTCGCAAAACCAGGATGCAGATGTGAGCAGCGACGGTAAGTTTATGGTAATGGTAAGCTCTGCCAATGGTCAGCAGCACATTGCCAAACAAGATCTGGTAGCGGGTGGCGTACAAGTCCTGTCGTCAACGTTCCTGGATGAAACGCCAAGTCTGGCACCTAACGGCACTATGGTAATCTACAGCTCTTCTCAGGGGATGGGATCCGTGCTGAATTTGGTTTCTACAGATGGGCGTTTCAAAGCGCGTCTTCCGGCAACTGATGGTCAGGTTAAATTCCCTGCCTGGTCGCCGTATCTGTGATAATAAATAATTGATTAATAAAGGAATCATTGAAATGCAACTGAACAAAGTGCTGAAAGGGCTGATGATTGCTCTGCCTGTTATGGCTATTGCAGCGTGTTCTTCTAACAAGAACGCCAGCAATGACGGCAGCGAAGGCATGCTGGGTGCCGGCACTGGTATGGATGCAAACGGCAGCGGCAACATGTCTTCTGAAGAGCAAGCGCGTCTTCAGATGCAACAGCTGCAGCAGAACAACATCGTTTACTTCGATCTGGACAAGTACGATATCCGTTCTGACTTCGCTGCAATGCTGGATGCTCACGCTAACTTCCTGCGTAGCAACCCGTCTTACAAAGTCACCGTAGAAGGTCATGCGGACGAACGTGGTACGCCTGAGTACAACATCTCCCTGGGTGAGCGTCGTGCGAACGCCGTTAAGATGTACCTGCAGGGTAAAGGCGTTTCTGCTGACCAGATCTCCATCGTTTCTTACGGTAAAGAAAAACCTGCAGTACTGGGTCATGACGAAGCGGCTTACGCCAAAAACCGTCGCGCCGTACTGGTTTACTAAGAGAATTGCATGAGCAGTAACTTCAGACATCATCTGTTGAGTCTGTCGTTACTGGTTGGCATAGCGGCCCCCTGGGCCGCTTTTGCACAGGCGCCAATCAGTAGTGTCGGCTCTGGCTCGGTCGAAGACCGTGTCACTCAACTCGAGCGTATTTCTAACGCTCACAGTCAGCTTTTAACCCAACTCCAGCAACAACTCTCCGATAATCAGTCCGATATTGATTCCCTGCGTGGTCAAATTCAGGAAAATCAGTATCAACTGAATCAGGTTGTTGAGCGCCAGAAGCAAATATTGCTGCAGATGAATAATCTTGGCAGCGGTAGTGCGCCTGCGGCACAGTCTACGAGTGGCGATCAGAGTGGGGCGGTAACTCCTACACCTGATGCGGGAGCTGCGGCAACGTCAGGGGCTCCCGTGCAAACTGGCGATGCGAATACCGATTACAATGCAGCAATTGCCCTGGTACAGGATAAATCCCGCCAGGATGACGCGATTGAAGCATTCCAGAACTTCATCAAAAAGTACCCAGACTCTACTTACCTGCCAAATGCGAATTACTGGCTGGGTCAGTTGAATTACAACAAGGGTAAAAAGGATGATGCTGCGTTCTATTTTGCTTCGGTAGTTAAAAACTTCCCAAAATCACCTAAGGCTGCAGACGCGATGTATAAAGTCGGCGTTATCATGCAGGACAAAGGTGACACAGCAAAAGCTAAAGCGGTTTATCAGCAGGTTATCACTAAATATCCTGGCACTGATGGCGCGAAACAAGCGCAAAAACGCCTTGGCGCGATGTAATGACCACCATGCGACCAGAAATCGTGTTATTTCTGGTCGTGTCGTGTGATTCCTAAGCAGTTGAGTTATTTACATCGAAATTTTTGTTGCGCTAAAATCTGAAATCAGTAATATATGCCGCCGTTGCCAAGGGATATCAAACAGCCCGAAAGCGGCGAAAAAAGTGGGTCGTTAGCTCAGTTGGTAGAGCAGTTGACTTTTAATCAATTGGTCGCAGGTTCGAATCCTGCACGACCCACCACTTAATGCAGTATCCAGCGTAGTATCGGGTGATTAGCTCAGCTGGGAGAGCACCTCCCTTACAAGGAGGGGGTCGGCGGTTCGATCCCGTCATCACCCACCACTCGGGGCGTTAGCTCAGTTGGTAGAGCAGTTGACTTTTAATCAATTGGTCGCAGGTTCGAATCCTGCACGCCCCACCAACTTTAACATCGCACTCAGATGTTAAACGTGAAGGATAACGTTGCTTTAGCAACGGCCCGTTAGGGCGAGACGAAGTCGAGTCATCCTGCACGCCCCACCACTATTTTGGTGGTTCCGAGTAAAAATTTTTCAGGTTGCATCCGAGCGGGTCGTTAGCTCAGTTGGTAGAGCAGTTGACTTTTAATCAATTGGTCGCAGGTTCGAATCCTGCACGACCCACCAATGTTTCTGGTGAAAGCAATAGTAAACCGTGAAGGATAACGTTGCGTAAGCAACGGCCCGTAGGGCGAGGCGAAGCCGAGTAATCCTGCACGACCCACCATCCTGAATAATTGAAGTAGTACACCCCATATGGGGGCGTTAGCTCAGTTGGTAGAGCAGTTGACTTTTAATCAATTGGTCGCAGGTTCGAATCCTGCACGCCCCACCAGTGTAAAAAGGCGCCCTAAAGGCGCCTTTTTGCTATCTGCGATTTATAAGATTCGAACCTGCTTGCCTGATGCGCTTCGCTTATCAGGCCTACGGGTGCCAAATGTAGGCCGGATAAGACGTCAGTCGCCATCCGGCATTCCTCATACGCAATTATTGTGACTTTTCTGCGCCAATCCGCTATCTTGTTTAGCATATAAAACAAATCAAACCGAATATGGCGTGCGTCACGCTTTTAATCGGTTATTTCGTTAAGCCAGTAAAACGAGAAAGCAAGATGAGCGTGATGTTTGATCCAGAAGCAGCAATTTATCCGTTTCCGCCGAAACCAGCGCCGCTGAGTGTGGATGAAAAGCAATTTTATCGTGAAAAAATTAAGCGCCTGCTGAAAGAGCGTGATGCCGTTATGGTCGCGCACTATTACACCGATCCTGAAATTCAGCAGTTGGCAGAAGAGACCGGCGGCTGTATCTCCGATTCTCTGGAGATGGCGCGGTTTGGTGCAAAACATTCTGCCTCTACGCTGCTGGTTGCCGGCGTGAGGTTTATGGGAGAAACCGCCAAAATTCTCAGCCCAGAAAAGACTATCCTGATGCCGACCTTACAGGCGGAATGTTCATTAGATCTGGGCTGTCCGATTGACGCGTTCAGCGCATTTTGCGACGCGCATCCGGATCGTACCGTGGTGGTTTACGCTAATACCTCAGCCGCCGTTAAAGCACGTGCGGACTGGGTTGTCACTTCCAGTATCGCAGTAGAACTTATTGAGCATCTTGATAGTTTAGGTCAAAAAATCATCTGGGCCCCGGACAGGCATCTGGGCAACTACGTGCAAAAACAGACCGGTGCAGACGTTCTTTGTTGGCAGGGAGCTTGTATCGTCCACGATGAGTTTAAAACCCAGGCTTTAACACGCATGAAAGGGCTTTACCCTGATGCCGCTGTGCTGGTGCACCCGGAGTCTCCTCAGTCTATCGTAGATATGGCTGATGCGGTTGGCTCAACCAGCCAGCTAATTAATGCAGCAAAATCGTTACCGCACAAGCAGCTGATTGTGGCGACTGACCGGGGCATTTTTTACAAAATGCAGCAAGCCGTTCCGGATAAAGAGCTACTTGAAGCTCCGACGGCCGGTGAGGGGGCAACTTGTCGCAGCTGCGCGCATTGTCCGTGGATGGCGATGAACGGCCTCAAGGCGATTGCTGAGGGCCTGGAGGAGGGTGGTGCGGCTCATGAGATACATGTTGATGCCGCACTGCGAGAAGGGGCGTTGTTGCCGTTAAACCGTATGTTGGAATTTGCGGCTACACTTCGAGCTTAATTATTTATTTTTTTGCTCTGGGGGAAAAGATGGACTTTTTTAGCACGCAGAACATTCTGGTACATATTCCGATTGGCGCGGGCGGTTACGATCTGTCATGGATCGAAGCCGTGGGGACTATCGCCGGGTTGCTGTGTATTGGCCTGGCGAGTCTTGAGAAAATCAGCAATTACTTCTTTGGTCTGATAAACGTCACGTTGTTTGCGATTATCTTCTTTCAGATCCAACTCTATGCCAGCCTGTTGCTGCAAGTTTTCTTCTTTGCCGCCAACATCTACGGCTGGTATGCCTGGTCCCGGCAAACCAACCAGCATGAAGCGGAACTGAAAATTCGCTGGCTGCCGTTACCAAAAGCGATCGGCTGGCTGGCGGCTTGCGTGGTGGCGATTGGCCTGATGTCGGTCTATATCGATCCGGTCTTTGCGTTCCTGACCCGTATCGCGGTGAACATCATGCAGGCATTGGGATTGCAGGTTGTTGTGCCTGAACTGCAACCCGATGCATTCCCGTTCTGGGACTCCTGCATGATGGTGCTGTCGATTGCGGCGATGATCCTGATGACGCGTAAATACGTTGAAAACTGGCTGCTGTGGGTGATCATTAACGTCATCAGCGTGGTGATATTTGCCCTGCAAGGCGTATATGCCATGTCGCTGGAATATGTGATCCTGACGGTTATCGCCCTGAACGGTAGCAGGATGTGGATTAATAGCGCGCGTGAGCGGGGTTCCCACGCGCTGTCCCATTAATGGTGGTGATGTGAATGGCCGGACACGCCCTGATACAGGTGGCAGTCCGGCCCATTGCACGGCTGATACTCCATCTGGATCGTCGCATGCTCAATCTGGTAGTGATGGATAAGGAAATGTTGAATACGCTCCAGCAGCGCATCGTGATCGTGCGGCGGGATCACCTGCACATGCAGCGTCATCACCGGTTTTTCACCCACCATCCAGACATGGACATGGTGTACGTTGCGCACTTCAGGGATGTCCCGGCTGAGATGGCGCTGTAGTGCGGCGATATCCAGCGCCAGCGGGGCGCCTTCCAGTAATTCATTAACACTATCTTTTAATAATCGCCAGGCACTGCGCAGCACCAGCACGGAAACCAGGATCGACAGGATCGGATCCGCAGGCGTCCAGCCCGTCCAGATGATAATCAGTGCCGCGATAATTGCCCCAACAGAACCGAGTAAATCGCCCATCACATGCAGCGCTGCGGCGCGGACGTTCAGGTTTTTCTCTTCACTGCCGCGATGTAAAATCCAAAAAGCGAGCACGTTGGCCAGTAGGCCTGCGACAGCTATAACCATCATCATGCCGCCAGCCACGGGGCGAGGCGTCTGGAAGCGTTCAACCGCCTCCCAGACGATTAAAATGGTGATAACGACCAATGCGATGGCATTAACAAATGCAGCCAGCGTCGTGAGCCTCAGCCAACCGAAGGTGTGGCGGATTGTGGGTGGGCGGCGGGAAAACTGGACCGCCAGCAACGCGAAAAGGAGCGCCGCGGCATCCGTGAGCATATGCCCGGCGTCGGCCAGCAAGGCCAGCGAGCCGGAGAGTATTCCCCCCACCACTTCAACCAACATAAATCCGGCTGTAATGCAAAATGCGAACATCAGTCGGCGGGCATTATTGTCCTTCGGTTGCTCAGAGGAAGTATGAGTATGTGCGTGCGCCATTATGCCATCCCTTTGTTATTCTCATCTTTACTGTATGCCATCATACCGTTTTTGGGATGATAAAATTAAAAAGGAGAGCTATTGCTCTCCCGTTATTAGCTTTATTTTCAGCGTTACTGGGTGGTGCCGTCAGTTTTGGTATCAACATCATTATTGATGCCGTTTCCGGTCTCAACCTTCTTATTCACATCGGGGCAGCGGCCGTCTTTACACATGGTATTTTTGTGCACCTCGTCTTTGGTCATCCCCTCATGGTTCATTGACGAACCGTCCGGGTGAAGCATTGTGCCACCTGAATTCACGTTACTGTTGTCGACATTATTTGGCGCTACGTTTTCGCGGGCGTCAGGGGCGACTTGTCCGGCGTCAGCCGAGGAATTTGCCTGGCCGTTATTGGACTGAGCGTTGGTGTCCGCAGCCAGCGCCGCGCCGCTGGCGAGGCTGAGTGTAGCGGTAAGAAAGAGTGAAGCGAGCTTTGTCATATGCATAATATGCTCCTGTTAAGGTCGATATGTCGGATAACGTCTTCCAACAGTGCATGTGGCAGATACATCATCAATATGTGGTTAATAGTTTTGCTGTTGAAATTAAAACCAGCATAGAATCTTGAAAATTATGAAAATTAAAGCTGTTACAGTTATAAATTGTAGATTGGATCTCGTTTTTCGCTACTTTATTGCGTTTTTTTGGCCAATTCCAGGATTAATCCGTCCAAAGTGTAAAACCCCGTTTACACTTTATGACTGAAGATATAGATTGGAGGGATTGCATTCATTTATATAAGTATGGCAACGCTGGAATAATCATGAATTATCAGAACGACGATTTACGCATCAAAGAGATCAACGAGTTATTACCGCCAGTCGCACTGCTGGAAAAATTCCCCGCTACTGAAAATGCCGCAAATACGGTGGCTCATGCCCGTAAGGCGATTCATAAAATTCTGAAAGGAAGCGACGATCGCCTGCTTGTGGTGATTGGACCGTGTTCAATTCATGATCCGGCCGCTGCCAAAGAGTATGCCGCTCGCCTGCTGGCGCTGCGCGAAGAGTTAAAAGGCGAGCTTGAAATTGTCATGCGCGTCTATTTTGAAAAGCCACGTACTACCGTTGGCTGGAAAGGGCTTATCAACGATCCGCACATGGACAACAGCTTCCAGATCAACGATGGGCTGCGCATTGCGCGTAAACTGCTGCTGGATATCAACGACAGCGGATTGCCGGCTGCGGGTGAATTCCTCGATATGATCACCCCGCAATATCTCGCCGACCTGATGAGCTGGGGCGCGATTGGGGCACGAACTACTGAATCTCAGGTGCACCGTGAACTGGCATCTGGTCTGTCTTGCCCGGTTGGTTTTAAAAACGGTACCGATGGCACCATCAAAGTGGCGATTGATGCAATCAACGCCGCAGGAGCGCCACACTGCTTCCTGTCGGTGACCAAATGGGGTCATTCGGCGATCGTGAATACCAGTGGCAATGGCGATTGCCATATCATTCTGCGCGGCGGCAAAGAGCCGAACTACAGCGCTCAGCATGTTGCCGAGGTGAAAGAAGGTCTGATCAAGGCAGGACTCTCAGCGCAAGTGATGATCGACTTTAGCCATGCCAACTCCAGCAAGCAGTTCAAAAAGCAGATGGATGTTGCGAAAGATGTTTGCGGGCAAGTCGCCGGTGGCGAAAAAGCGATTATCGGCGTGATGATCGAAAGCCATCTGGTAGAAGGCAACCAGAACCCGGATAGCGGCGAACCGCTGACCTACGGTAAGAGCATCACCGACGCCTGCATTGGCTGGGAAGACACCGATGCGGTGTTGCGCCAACTGGCGGATGCGGTAAAAGCGCGCCGCGGTTAAGTTTTAATGCCTCTCTCATAGGCAAAAAAAAGCGCGGATAATCCGCGCTTTTTGTATTCTGCGAAGAAATTACTTCGCTTTACCCTGGTTCGCCACGGCGGCGGCTTTTGCTGCGATCTCGTCAGCGTTACCCAGATAGTAGTGTTTGATCGGCTTGAAGTTTTCGTCGAACTCATACACCAGCGGTACGCCGGTCGGGATGTTCAGTTCAAGGATCTCATCTTCACCCATGTTATCCAGATATTTCACCAGCGCACGCAGAGAGTTGCCGTGAGCGGCAATAATCACACGCTCACCGCTTTTCATGCGCGGCAGAATGGTTTCATTCCAGTAAGGGATAACGCGATCGATGGTCAGCGCCAGGCTTTCGGTAACCGGTAACTCTTTGTCGGTCAGCTTCGCATAACGCGGATCGTGACCCGGATAACGCTCGTCGTCTTTGGTCAGTTCTGGCGGGGTAACCGCAAAGCCGCGACGCCATTGCTTAACCTGCTCATCACCGTATTTTTCTGCGGTTTCCGCTTTGTTCAGACCCTGCAGCGCGCCGTAATGACGTTCATTCAGTTTCCAGGATTTCTCAACCGGCAGCCACGCCTGATCCAGTTCGTCCAGTACGTTCCACAGGGTGTGGATGGCACGTTTCAGCACAGAGGTATAAGCAAAATCGAAGCTGTAGCCTTCCTCTTTCAGCAGTTTACCTGCCGCTTTTGCTTCGCCTACACCTTTCTCGGACAGATCAACGTCATACCAACCGGTAAAACGGTTCTCGTTGTTCCACTGACTTTCACCGTGACGTACCAGAACCAGCTTAGTTACAGCCATACACTCACTCCTATAAATCATATTGAATGATAATAATTCTCATTATATTGCCGTAATTCGTCAGCGGCAATGCTTACGCATAACCATAGCGAAAATAGCGCCACAGTGTAAGGTTCTTGTGAATTCAAGGTTGCGATTTTGTCTTTGAGTGGTGGGGATTTGAGCGGGTCTGTTGTGATAAACAGGCAACAGGCCCGATACGTTACGTCATCGGGCCTGTGACGGGGAAGGCTCAGACGGGAATAAACTGATATTCCGTTACGCTGGCATACTCGTCCCCCGGACGCAGGAAGCAGTCCGGCTGCGGCCACTCTGGATGGTTCGGGCTGTCAGGCAGAAACTCACTTTCCAGCGCCAGACCTTGCCAGTCTTCGTAGGCGTCTGGCCCACGAGATGGCGTACCGCCGAGGAAGTTGCCGGAGTAAAACTGCAATGCCGGGGCCGAGGTGTAGACCACCATTTGCAGTTTTTCATCCTGTGACCATAACTGAGCCACCGGTGTACGTGCATTACCCTGAGCCTGAAGCAGGAAGGCATGATCGTAACCTTTCACCTTGCGCTGATCGTCATCGGCCAGAAATTCACTGCTGATGATTTTAGGCGTGCGAAAATCGAAAGTGCTACCGGCGACGGATTTCAGTCCATCATGCGGGATGCCCATTTCGTCCACCGGTAAGTACTCGTCCGCCAGAATTTGCAACTTATGCTGGCGCACATCCGTTTTATCGCCGTCGAGATTAAAGTAGACGTGATTTGTCAGATTTACCGGGCAGGGCTTATCGACCGTGGCGCGGTAGGTTATCGAAATACGATTATCGTCAGTCAGGCGATACTGCGCGGTAGCGCATAGATGGCCAGGGAAGCCCTGATCGCCATCTTCAGACGTTAAGGCGAACAGTACCTGACGGTCATTCTGATTGACTATCTGCCAGCGGCGTTTGTCGAAACCATCCGGCCCGCCGTGCAGTTGGTTGTCGCCCTGACTTGGTATTAATTCGACGGTTTCGCCGGCAAAGGTATAACGACTGTTGGCGATACGGTTAGCGTAGCGACCAATCGAGGCCCCCAAAAATGCAGCCTGTTCCGGGTATTGTTCCGGGCTGGCGCACCCGAGTATGGCTTCGCGCACGCTACCATCGCTAAGCGGAATACGCGCAGAGAGCAGGGTTGCGCCCCAGTCCATGAGCGTGACCACCATCCCTGCGTCATTGCGCAGGGTGAGCAGGCGAAACGGCTGACCGTCCGGAGCCTGCACAGGGATTTCGTTTAACATTGTCCAGCTCCTTGAGAAGGTTTGCAGACGTAGAATGTTTCTTTGATACCGGTTTTTGCTTCGTACTGCTCGGCGACAGCCTGCTGAACGGCAGGTACCAAATCTTGCGGGATCAGCGCCACGATGCAGCCGCCGAAGCCGCCGCCAGTCATACGTACACCGCCTTTATCGCCGATGGTCGCTTTGACAATCTCTACCAGAGTATCAATTTGCGGCACGGTAATTTCAAAGTCATCGCGCATTGAGGCGTGAGATTCCGCCATCAGTTGGCCCATACGCAGCAGGTCGCCTTTTTCCAGCGCCTGCGCGGCTTCAACGGTACGCGCATTTTCTGTGATGACGTGGCGGACGCGTTTGGCGACAATCGGATCCAGTTCGTGGGCGACGGCGTTAAACGCTTCAAGGCTGACATCACGCAGCGCTGGTTGCTGGAAGAAACGCGCGCCGGTTTCACACTGTTCGCGACGAGTGTTGTATTCGCTGCCGACCAATGTGCGTTTAAAGTTGCTGTTGATGATTACCACCGCGACACCCTCAGGCATCGAAACGGCTTTAGTGCCCAGCGTACGACAGTCGATCAGCAACGCATGATCTTTCTTGCCAAGCGCAGAGATCAACTGATCCATAATGCCGCAGTTACAACCGACAAACTGGTTTTCAGCTTCCTGACCATTCAGGGCAATCTGCGCGCCGTCGAGCGGCAGATGATAGAGCTGCTGGAATACCGTACCAACAGCGACTTCCAGCGAGGCGGAAGAGCTTAAACCCGCACCCTGCGGGACGTTACCGCTAATCACCAGATCCGCGCCGCCAAAAGCATTATTGCGCTTTTGTAGATGTTTCACCACGCCACGCACGTAGTTTGACCACTGCTGGGTGTCATGGGCGATAATCGGCGCATCGAGAGAGAACTCATCAATCTGATTGTCGTAATCAGCGGCGACTACGCGGACTTTTCGATCGTCGCGCACCGCACAGCTGATGACGGTCTGATAGTCGATGGCGCAGGGCAGAACGAAGCCGTCGTTATAATCGGTATGTTCGCCGATCAGGTTTACGCGACCCGGCGCCTGAATAATATGGGTGGCAGGGTAGCCAAACGTTTCTGCAAACAGAGATTGTGTTTTATCTTTCAGACTCATTATTTAAACTCCGGATTCGCGAAAATGGATGTCGCTGACTGCACGCAGTCGCTCAGCCGCTTGTTCTGCCGTCAGGTCACGCTGGGTCTCCGCCAGCATTTCATAACCGACCATAAATTTACGCACGGTCGCGGAACGCAGCAGCGGCGGGTAAAAGTGTGCGTGCAACTGCCAGTGTTCGTTTTCTTCACCGTTAAACGGTGCGCCGTGCCAGCCCATAGAATAGGGGAATGAGCACTGGAACAGGTTGTCGTAACGACTGGTCAGTTTTTTCAACGCCAGCGCCAGGTCAGTACGCTGTTCATCGGTCAAATCAGTAATACGCAGCACGTGCGCTTTCGGCAGCAGCAGCGTTTCGAACGGCCACGCGGCCCAGTAAGGTACAACTGCCAGCCAGTGCTCGGTTTCTACGACCGTACGGCTGCCGTCCGCCAGTTCACGCTGGACGTAATCAACGAGCATCGGCGCGCCTTGTTCGGCGAAGTACGCTTTCTGCAGGCGATCTTCACGTTCGGCTTCATTAGGCAAAAAGCTGTTGGCCCAAATTTGTCCGTGTGGGTGCGGGTTCGAGCACCCCATCGCTGCGCCTTTATTCTCAAAGACCTGCACCCAGGGATAGGTTTTGCCTAAGTCTTCAGTCTGCTCCTGCCACGTTTTTACGATTTCTGTCAGCGCAGGGACGCTGAGTTCCGGCAGCGTTTTGCTGTGATCGGGTGAGAAGCAAATCACGCGGCTGGTACCGCGCGCGCTCTGGCAGCGCATCAACGGATCGTGACTGTCCGGCGCGTCCGGGGTATCGGACATCAGCGCCGCAAAGTCATTGGTAAAGACATAGGTCCCGGTGTAATCCGGGTTTTTGTCACCGGTAACGCGCGTATTACCAGCGCACAGGAAGCAGTCCGGGTCATGCGCAGGCAGTACCTGCTTAGACGGGGTTTCCTGCGCCCCTTGCCAGGGGCGTTTGGCGCGATGCGGTGATACGAGGATCCACTGCCCGGTGAGTGGGTTAAAACGACGATGTGGATGATCGACAGGATTGAATTGCGTCATGATTGGTCCTTAATCCGAATATCCTTGTGGGTGGCGCGACTGCCAGTGCCAGGTGTCTTGTGCCATTTCATCCAGAGTGCGGGTCACGCGCCAGTTGAGCTCGCGATCGGCTTTGCTGGCATCAGCCCAGTAGGCCGGAAGATCGCCATCACGGCGCGGAGCGAAATGGTAATTAATGGGTTTACCGCAGGCTTTGCTGAAGGCGTTGACCACGTCCAGCACGCTGCTGCCGATGCCTGCCCCAAGGTTGTAAATATGTACACCCTGTCTGCCAGCCAGCTTTTCCATGGCGGCAACGTGGCCGTCGGCGAGATCCATCACGTGAATGTAGTCGCGAACGCCGGTGCCATCTTCAGTGGGGTAGTCGTTGCCAAATATGGCAAGGGATTCGCGGCGACCTACGGCAACCTGTGCGATGTATGGCATCAGGTTGTTTGGAATACCTTGCGGATCTTCCCCCATATCTCCCGACGGATGAGCGCCAACCGGGTTGAAGTAGCGCAGCAAGGCGATGCTCCAGTCGGGCTGTGCTTTTTGCAGGTCGGTGAGGATCTGTTCCACCATCAGCTTACTTTTGCCGTACGGACTTTGCGGCGTGCCGGTGGGGAAGCTTTCAACATAAGGAATTTGCGGTTGATCGCCATAGACGGTCGCGGAGGAGCTGAAAATGAAGTTTTTCACGTTGGCGGCGCGCATTGCATTCACCAGACGCAGAGTGCCGTTGACGTTGTTGTCATAATACTCCAGCGGCTTGGCAACGGATTCTCCCACGGCTTTTAAACCAGCAAAGTGGATGACCGTGTCAATGGCATGATCGTGCAGAATTTCGGTTATCAGCGCCTCGTTACGGATATCTCCTTCCACGAAAGTTGGATGCTTGCCGCCTAAACGCTCGATGACGGGCAGAACGCTACGCTTGCTGTTGCAGAGATTATCCAGAATCACTACTTCGTGACCGTTTTTCAGCAACTGCACGCAAGTGTGGCTTCCAATGTAACCGCTACCACCTGTAACCAATACTCTCATAATTCGCTCCGTTAAGCCTATGGTATGCAATAACCATAGCATAACAAAGATGCGAAAAGTGTGACATGGAATAAATTAGTGGAATCGTTTACACACTGGCATTTTCAGGTGTACGTAGTGGTTATTATATTTTAAATCATTACGTTAGATTGTTTTCTCAGCGTTTGTCTGAAAAAAAGGCCAGAAAAAGGGCGTATTCAACGCCCTGGTATGAAAATTAACGCAGAGAGGTTTGTCGATAGGCGTAGATATCGCCCTCGGGGACAAACTCCAGTCGATGGGTAATACAGGCTGGGGCATCTTCGGCATGATGAGAGACGAACAGCAGTTGAGTTTCACCTTCACCGATTAGCACATCCACAAACCGACGAATCAGTTGGCGATTGAGAGGATCTAATCCTTGCAAGGGCTCATCAAGAATCAACAACGTAGGGTGTTTAACTAATGCGCGAACAATCAATGCCAGCCGCTGCTGTCCCCAGGAAAGACTATGAAACGGCGCATCCGCGGTACGCTTATCAATTCCCAGGATTTCCAGCCACTGTTGTACCAGCTTGTGCTGCCTGTCGGAGACGGCCTGATAAATGCCGATTGAATCAAAATAACCAGAGAGAATAACGTTGCGTACCGTCGTACTTACCCGGTAATCCAGATGCAGGCTGCTGCTGACGTAGCCGATGTGTTTTTTGATATCCCAGATAGTTTCACCGCTGCCCCGACGGCGGCCAAACAGGGTCAGGTCGTTGCTGTAACCCTGGGGATGATCGCCGGTGATTAAACTGAGCAAGGTTGATTTTCCCGCACCGTTGGGGCCGACAATTTGCCAGTGTTCCCGCGGATTTACCCGCCAGCTCAGATGATGAAGGATAGGGCGATCGTTATACGAGACGGTGCCATCGTTAAGCACAATTCGCGGCTCGTTTTCTGACAATGTGCGCCGCACCGAAGGCTCATCCGGCTCGGGTAACTGAATGCCTTCCAGCCGCTCGCTATGGGCAAGCTGAGCGATTAATGCTTGTTGCAGAAGGTCGGTTTTTGCGCCGGTGTCCGTCAGCGTGCAATCGGCAAGTACGCCAGCAAACTGCACGAATTCGGGAATTTCATCAAAACGATTAAGCACCATCACCAGCGTTAAACCGGCCTGGTGCAGTTCAGCGAGCAGTTCTGCTAACTGCCGACGGGACGCCACGTCCAGCCCGTCAAAGGGTTCATCCAGGATCAGTAAATCTGGCGAGGACATTAACGCCTGGCAGAGCAGGGTTTTGCGTGTTTCACCGGTCGAAAGGTATTTGAAACGTCTGTTAAGCAAAGCTGAAATGCCAAACTGCTGCGCCAGCGCAGCGCAGCGGGCGGGATCGTTGACCTCATCCTGAATGATTTCAGCGGTGGTGCGCCCGGTGTCATCTTCACCGGGGCTGAGAAGGTCGGTGTTGTTTCGCTGCCATTCGTCGCTGACCAGCTTTTGGAGTTGCTCAAAAGAGAGTCGGGTAATACGCGCGAACTGACAGTGGCGCTCGCCTTTCAGGAGCGGCAATTCTCCTGCCAGCGCGCGGGCCAGGGCGGATTTCCCGCTACCGTTAGAGCCAACAAACGCCCAGCTATCACCTGCGTTTAACGTTAAGGCATCTAACTGGAGCGTTTTTGTGTCGCTAAGACGAAACGTGCCTTGCGAAATTTGCAATGATGACATTTTGTATCCCATTATTTGCAGCGATTAATAACAGGGATACGTGTTCTGCAGGCTGATGTCAATTAACTCAGCACAGTGTGGCGATAATCACCCGGTCAGCATTAAACCATGCGGTGACGTTAGCGCCTTCTTGCAGCGTTGTGGCGTCCTGGGCCGGGACAGTGGCGCACAGCGTCTGGCCGTCTGGTAACGTCATCAGCACTTCACACTGTTCCGCTCCGCGTTCTATATGGCTGATCGTACCCTGCAACTGGTTATCGGCGGCCTGGGCAATGGCGTCGTCCTGAGTAATTCCTACCCATGGTGCTTTCAGCAGAATCAACACTTCTTTGCCTTCCTCCAGGCCCAGACGCTCGCCGCTTTGCGCAGTGATCGCGACTTTCAGGCGCGTTTCGCCATCGGCCAACAGCACGTCGACATGCTGTTGAACCTGATCGTGGTCGCGGGCGGTTATTGTGCCAAACCACTGGTTACGGGCGCTGGTTTGCAGTGAAAAACGAGAGATAGCCGCCAGCAGGCTATTGAGCGGCAGCGCATCGTCATCGCTCAAAACATCAAAGGCTTTTTGTTGGATTTGCGCCAGTAAATCGTACAGCTGGATTAAGCGTTGGCCGTAGCGTGTTAACACCGCGCCGCCGCCGCCTTTGCCGCCTGTGGCGCGCTCAACCAGCGTCTGCTCGCTGAGCTGGTTCATTTCATTAATCGCATCCCAGGCGCTCTTGTAGCTAATACCTGCATCCTTCGCGCCCTGACTGATGGAGCCGGAAAGCGCAATGTGCTTAAGCAGAGAAATGCGACGGGGATCGGCAAACAGTTTTTGCTGAAGTTTCAGCGTAAGAAGGATTTCGGCCTGCATCACAAGCTCCTGGCAAAAAAGGGTATTGTGACGGAAAACCGCGCCTGAGCAAAGCCGACCGCACAAAAGGGGAGTGCTTTTCTGTGTTATGTGGTTAGAATACAACTAAGGACTATATCTGGAGTTGACCATGTTAGAGTTATTGAAAAGTCTGGTATTCGCCGTAATCATGGTACCTGTGGTAATGGCCATCATTCTGGGTCTGATTTACGGACTGGGTGAAGTGTTCAACATTTTCTCCGGTATCGGTCAGAAAGACCAGTCCAGACAGAATCATTGATTCCCCAAACGCCCGCTCAGTCGGGCGTTTATATTTTTCGCCTGCCAATCCGTTTTCGCTGACTACAGTTTCTCAAGATCCTGCTTTCCCTGCCGATATTTTCTTTGTCTAACCTCTAATTGGTATCAATAACCTCTGGGAAAATCCTGATTTACTCGTTATATTTGCGCCTACATAACGAAACGCAAAGGAGTTACAGATGGCACGTACATGGTTACGCTTGTTTGCAGGGGCAACACTTTCTCTTACCGTTGCCGGGCATGCGCTGGCGGATGAAGGCAAAATTACGGTGTTTGCCGCGGCTTCACTGACCAACGCGATGCAGGACATTGCGACGCAATACAAAAAAGAGAAGAACGTTGATGTTGTCTCCTCTTTTGCCTCTTCATCCACACTGGCGCGTCAGATTGAAGCAGGCGCACCGGCCGATCTGTTTATTTCTGCCGATCAGAAATGGATGGATTACGCGGTAGACAAAAAGTCGATTGATACCGCAACGCGTGCAACGCTGTTAGGTAACAGCCTGGTGGTGGTCGCGCCGAAAGCCAGTGCACAGAAAGACTTCACTATTGACAGCAAAACCAACTGGACCAGCCTGTTGAACGGTGGACGTCTGGCCGTTGGCGATCCGGAACATGTTCCGGCGGGCATTTATGCCAAAGAAGCGCTGCAAAAACTGGGTGCATGGGATACCCTGGCCCCGAAACTGGCACCTGCTGAAGATGTGCGCGGTGCGCTGGCGCTGGTAGAGCGTAACGAAGCGCCGCTGGGTATCGTCTATGGTTCCGATGCCGTCGCCAGCAAGGGCGTAAAAGTCGTTGCGACTTTCCCGGAAGATTCGCACAAAAAAGTGGAATACCCTATCGCGATTGTTGATGGGCACAAAAACGCAACGGTTAGCGCGTTCTATGATTACCTGAAAGGACCGCAGGCTGCTGAAATCTTTAAACGTTATGGATTTACGACCAAGTAATGATACTGACCGATCCTGAATGGCAGGCCGTCATACTGAGCCTGAAAGTTTCTTCCCTGGCCGTCTTGTTTAGCCTGCCGTTTGGGATCTTCTTTGCCTGGCTGCTTGTGCGATGCAAGTTCCCGGGCAAAGCACTGCTCGACAGCGTTCTGCATTTGCCGCTGGTTCTGCCGCCGGTGGTGGTGGGCTATCTGCTGTTGATTGCTATGGGGCGGCGCGGATTCATTGGCGAATGGCTGTACGACTGGTTTGGCATCACCTTTGCCTTTAGCTGGCGCGGTGCGGTGCTGGCCGCAGCGGTGATGTCTTTCCCTCTGATGGTAAGGGCTATTCGTCTGGCGTTGGAAGGTGTTGACGTCAAGCTGGAGCAGGCGGCCCGCACGCTGGGAGCCGGACGCTGGCGCGTATTTATGACCATTACGCTACCGCTGATGCTACCCGGCATTATTGTCGGTACGGTGCTGGCGTTTGCGCGTTCCCTCGGGGAATTCGGCGCAACAATTACCTTTGTCTCCAATATTCCTGGCGAAACCCGCACTATCCCTTCGGCGATGTATACCTTGATCCAGACCCCCGGCGGCGAAAGCGCGGCGGCAAGGTTATGTATTATTTCTATTGTGTTAGCGCTGATTTCACTGCTGATCTCTGAATGGCTGGCGCGTATTAGCCGTGAACGGACGGGGCGATAACCATGCTGGAACTTAATTTCTCTCAGACGCTGGGAACGCATTGCCTGACGCTCAACGAAACGCTGCCAGCCAGCGGGATCACCGCTATTTTCGGTGTTTCCGGCGCGGGAAAAACCTCACTGATTAACGCCATCAGCGGTCTGACCCAGCCGCAGTCCGGGCGTATCGTGCTCAACGGTCGGGTCTTAAACGACGTCGAGAACGGTGTCTGTTTAACGCCTGAAAAACGCCGGGTGGGCTATGTTTTCCAGGATGCGCGCCTGTTCCCGCATTATAAAGTACGCGGTAACCTGCGTTATGGAATGGCGAAAAGCATGGCCGGACAGTTTGACAAGCTGGTGGCGCTGTTGGGCATTGAGCCGCTGCTTGACCGTCTGCCCGGCGGTCTTTCTGGTGGCGAAAAGCAGCGCGTCGCGATCGGCCGGGCGTTGCTTACCGCGCCGGAACTGTTGCTGCTTGATGAGCCCTTAGCCTCGCTGGATATTCCGCGTAAGCGCGAACTGCTGCCTTATCTGCAACGCCTGGCGCGAGAAATCAATATTCCGATGCTGTACGTCAGCCACTCGCTCGATGAAATCTTGCACCTGGCGGACAAAGTGATGGTACTGGAAAACGGGCAGGTCAAAGCGTTTGGTTCGCTGGAAGATGTCTGGGGCAGCAGCGTGATGCACCCCTGGCTGCCTAAGGAACAGCAAAGCAGCATTCTGAAAGTCAGCGTGCTGGAACATCATCCACACTACGCGATGACCGCGTTGGCGCTTGGCGATCAGCATTTGTGGGTCAATAAGCTGGATCAACCGCTGCAAACCGCGCTGCGTATTCGTATTCAGGCATCTGATGTTTCACTGGTGCTCCAACCGCCGCAGCAGACCAGTATTCGTAACGTTCTCCGGGCGAAAGTCGCGCAGTGCTATGACGATAACGGCCAGGTGGAAGTTCAGCTTGAAGTGGGCGGCAGGACGCTGTGGGCGAGGATTAGCCCATGGGCCAGGGATGAACTGGGTATCAAACCTGGCCTGTGGCTGTACGCGCAAATTAAGAGCGTGTCGATTACCGCCTGATTACAGCAGGTGCGAGTAAATAAATTTCGCGATGCTGTCGGTGGTGTTGTCACCAATCACGATGTTGGCGCGGGCTTTTACCGCGTCATCCGCATTGCCCATCGCCACGCCAGTGCCTGCGGCTTCCAGCATGCTGATATCGTTGAAGTTATCACCAAAGGCAATCACGTTTTCCATTGATCCGCCCTGTGCTTCAATCCATTGGGTCAGGCGTCGTCCTTTGCTGTTGCCTTTACGGGCAATGTCGACCTGATCGTGCCAGGACCATTCACACTCCAGCCCCAACTGTTGCTCGACGTACTGACCAAACTGCTGCAGTTTCGGAATATCTTCGTCGGTCAGCGCAAATTTCCAGACGGCGTTAACGTCATGTGCGGCCTGTGCCAGCGAAGGCACCTGGGTGAAGGTTGGGCGCTGTTCCGGCGGCAGAGTTTGCGCCCAGTTAGCGGTACGTACTACATGCCCGGTCGGGCGCTCATACAGCATGGCCTCATCGACATACATCAGCCCGTGGATCTGATGTTCATCCAGCATTTCGATCAGCTGTAATGCCTGGTCTACCGGAAGAGGATCGGAATCCAGTACCTTTTTTGCCTGATAATCATACAAGTAGGTGCCGTTACAGCAAATTGCAGGTGTATCCAGCGCCAGTGCCTGATAAAAAGGATGAATAGCAACGTGATGGCGACCTGTGACAATGATAAGTTGGTATCCTGCTTCTCTGGCGCGCGAGAGCGCTTCCAGAGAGGATGGCAGCAAGGTTTTTTTCGGGGTCAACAGGGTACCGTCTAAATCCAGGGCAATCACGCGTGCGGTCATAGTTTTTTCCAGATTAAGGTTGAGAATTTCGTCTGCTGGAATGGTACACCGAGACGGGAGCCGGACAAAATTCTGAGCCTTAATTAAGCATTCACCGTTAAAAGCGTCTACCTTAGGCGTGTGTCAGGCAATTGCAGCCACCTGCCAAAAAGCAAAGGAGTATTCATGAAGCAAACCGTTTATACCGCCAGCCCTGAAAGTCAGCAAATCCACGTCTGGAGCCTGAATCACGATGGTTCTCTGACGCTGACGCAGGTGGTTGATGTGCCGGGTCAGGTACAGCCGATGGTCGTCAGCCCGGATAAGCGCTACCTGTATGTAGGCGTGCGCCCGGAGTTTCGCGTGTTGGCTTACCGTATTGCGCCTGATGACGGTGCGCTGACTTTCGCGGCGGAGTCTGCGCTGCCGGGCAGCCCGACGCATATTTCTACCGATCATCAGGGACGTTTCGTGTTCGTTGGCTCTTATAACGCTGGCAGCGTGAGCGTCACGCGTCTGGAAGATGGTCTGCCGGTGGAACTGGTTGACGTGGTTGAAGGTCTGGATGGCTGTCACTCGGCCAACATCTCTCCGGATAACCGTATTCTGTGGGTTCCTGCGTTGAAGCAGGATCGTATCTGCCTGTTTGAGGTAAGCGATGATGGTCATCTGGTCGCGCAGGAACCGGCTGAAGTAAACACCGTTGAAGGTGCGGGCCCACGTCATATGGCGTTCCATCCGAATAAACAATATGCCTACTGTGTGAATGAACTGAACAGCTCCGTTGACGTCTGGGAGCTGAAAGATCCGTACGGTAAGATCGAGTGCGTGCAGACGCTGGATATGATGCCTGCTGATTTCGCTGATACCCGTTGGGCCGCAGATATTCACATCACGCCGGATGGGCGTCATCTGTATGCCTGCGATCGCACCGCCAGCCTGATTACGGTCTTTAGCGTGTCTGAAGATGGCAGCGTGCTGACCAAAGAGGGTTTCCAGCCTACCGAAACTCAGCCGCGCGGTTTTAATGTCGACCACAGTGGTAAATACCTGATTGCCGCCGGGCAAAAATCGCACCATATCGCGGTGTACGAGATTGCAGGCGAGCAAGGGCTGCTGACAGAGAAAGGACGTTATGCGGTAGGTCAGGGCCCAATGTGGGTCGTGGTTAACGCGTATTAATTCTGCGTCGAATGCCGGATGAGCATCCGGCATACTGCCCGGCAGAGCATGATTCTGCCGGGTTTACATAAGAGAATGACGTTTACTTCTTAGGTTCAGCAACCACTTTACTACCGATACCGCGGTTGTTGTATTCCCACATGCGGTTGAAGTTGGTGTCGTTCAGGTTACGCTGGATTTCACCTTTATCATCTTTTGCACCCGTGTTTCCGGCAAACGGGTGTTTTGCGATAACGCTGTCAGCCCATGGTTTTGCCATGTTAAAGCCTTCGTTAATTACGCTGTCACGAATCACGACCTGACCGTTAGTGTTGGAATCGACATCCAGCGAACGGCCCAGTTGCGCCACGCCATCACCACTTGCCGTGAAGCGGCTATTGATAGCCAGGAAACCGTAGTAGATGTTTGACAAGGTAGCCGGTGCGAACACATAGGCTTCCTGCTGGGTACGGGAATTCACTACACGGAATTCGGTGTTATCGAACACCACTGCACCGCGACCGGACACAATATCCACATCGCCTTCAATGTAGCTGTTGGTAACCAGCGTACGCGGCTGACGATCGTTTTCCAGACGGTTTTGCACGCCGCTGTTGGTCACGAAGAAGGTATTCTGGCGGCCCAGGATGTTAACCTTGTTAATCTGCACTTTATCGCCATCGGTACGCAGCGCAACGGCCGGGTGGTTGCCCGCATCAACGCTGTCACCGAGGTTGTTCTCGATGGTCAGGTTTTGCAATTGCAGACCGTTATTTTGCGACCAGACGACGGCGGAACACATCACGCCAATATTTGCGCCACGTTTGTTCTGGCAATTATCAAACATATACCACGCAGGTTTACCCGGCATGTATTTACCGCCCGGGTTCACCGTACGACGCCAGTCTGCGGTGCTCATGTCACCGTCAATGGCCTGGCCGATTTTTACATCCAGCGGTTTTTCGCCCATACCGTACAGCGTCAGGCTACCCGTTGCTGCCGGAATGTATACCGTACCCTGATACTCGCCCGGCATAATCGCGATGTACTGACGTTTGTTAGTACGTTTGATGATTGCCGCATCAACCGCAGCCTGAATGCTGGTATGGGTGACGCCCTGAGTGCCTGCCGGGCCAACGACGAAGTCAGGCTGCGCAGGCAAAGAAATAGCAGAAGGGCTCCACGGCGCGGTGTTTGGCGTCAGTGCGGAAAAATAGTGCGCAGCAACGAAGTTTTTCGCTTCATTGGCCGACAGGATCGGGCGCGAAGAGGTGCCTGGCGCGGTCTGATCGGAAGGAATTTGATCGGGCGGCGTAGAGCTACAGGCGGTCAGCGTCACGCCAAAAGCCATAGCCAGCGCCAGACGGGAAACTGATGATATGTTCACAGGTTGCTCCGGGCTTTGAAAAGTTATCCATTGAAGCCTGCTTTTTTATACTAAGTTGAGCGAAACGGGAAGGTTAAAAGGTAAAAAGTTGTTTTTATCACCACAAAGCCCGGCGCGGAGAGTCCTTATATCACAAATACATAACAATTACGGTCCTTCAGGTTGACAACATCCCTATAATCAAAAATAAATGTCTATACAACCTATGACAAGTGGTGAGTCGAATGCAGCAATTCTTCCCTGATGATGTTATCTGGCGCAATGTTCGTCTGGCGACTATGGATCCTGAACGAGGCACCCCGTATGGGCTGGTGGATGGTCATGCGCTGATCGTCCGCCAGGGTAAGATTCGCGATATCGTCCCGGAGTCATCGTTATATCTGACTCATGATAATACCTTTGATATGCAGGGCAGATTGATTACGCCTGGCCTGATTGACTGCCATACGCATCTGGTTTTTGGCGGAAACCGCGCAGGTGAATGGGAGCAACGGCTAAACGGTGTCTCCTACCAGCAGATAAGCGCCGAGGGCGGGGGGATTAATGCCACCGTGTCGGCGACCCGCAGCGCCACGGATGAACAACTCTTACACGTAGCCCATCAGCGGATGGAACAGTTGATCAAAGAAGGCGTTACGCTGCTGGAAATAAAATCGGGTTACGGCCTGGATTTACAGACAGAAGAGAAAATATTGCGCGTGGCGGCGGCGCTGGCGGCAGAGAATATCGTTGAAATCAGCCCGACGCTGTTGGCTGCGCATGCGACTCCAGCGGAATACCGTGATGACCCTGACGGCTATATTACGCTGGTTTGCGAGACCATTTTGCCGCAGTTGTGGGAACAAGGGCTTTTCGAGACCGTCGACCTGTTCTGTGAAAGCGTTGGTTTTTCGTTGGCGCAGAGTGAGCGGGTGTTTCAGGCTGCGCAGGCGCTGGGCATCCCGATTAAAGGTCATGTCGAACAACTGTCATTGCTTGGTGGTGCGCAATTGGTAAGCCGCTACCACGGGCTATCCGCCGATCATATTGAATACCTCGATGAAGCGGGCGTGGCGGCGATGAGCCAAAGCGGTACGGTCGGCGTGCTGCTGCCCGGCGCGTTCTATTTCCTCAAAGAGCAGCAGCGCCCACCGGTAGCGTTGCTGCGACAATATCAGGTACCGATGGCGGTAGCGACAGATTTTAACCCCGGTACCAGTCCGTTTATCAGCCTGCACTGGGCGATGAATATGGCCTGTGTTCAGTTTGGCCTAACGCCGGAAGAAGCATGGGCGGGCGTAACCCGTCATGCGGCCCGGGCACTGGGGCGTCATGCCACTCACGGTCAATTGAAGGCCGGGTTTGTGGCCGATTTTGTGGTGTGGGACGCAACTCTCCCGGTCGAGATCTTGTATGAACCCGGACGCAACCCGCTCTACCAACGCATATTCAAAGGACAAATAGCATGACTAACTGGCAACCTGCTTCACCTGCGCTGTGGCAGGGACGTGATGACCGCGCCGAATCGCCGAATGCGCTGCGCCTGTTTCAGACTATCACCCTGAGCCCGACGTTTAGCCCGGAAATGTATCGCGAGCAGATAGCGTTGCTCGGGTTTGCCTGCGACGAAGGCGTGAAACGTAATCAGGGGCGCACGGGAGCCGCCGGTGCGCCCGATGTGCTGCGCAAGGCGCTGGCAAATTTAGCCAGCCACGATGGGCATCATCGGCTGGTGGATCTGGGAAATATTGTGGCGCAGGCTCCCGATCTTGAGGGCGCGCAGCAGGCGTTACGCAATGCGGTACAGCGCTGTCAGCAGGAGAACATGCGTACCTTCATTCTGGGTGGAGGACACGAAACCGCCTTTGCGCACGGCGCTGGCGTACTGGATGCGTTCCCGCAGGCGAAAGTGGGGATAGTCAACTTCGATGCGCATCTCGATTTGCGCCATGCCGGGCAGGCCACGTCCGGTACGCCGTTTCGCCAACTGGCGCAACTGTGCGACGAACAGCAGCGTGAATTTCACTATGCCTGTATCGGCGTCAGCCGGGCGGCAAATACCCAGGCGCTATGGGATGAAGCCCAGCGACTCGGTGTGACCGTAGTGGAGGATCTGCATTGTGATACGGCGCAGGCTCAGCTGGCGCAGTTTGCCGCCAACCTGGATGTCGTCTATCTGACTATCGACCTCGACGTGATGCCAGTGTGGGAAATGCCCGGCGTGTCGGCCCCCGCCGCGCTTGGCGTACCGTTGGCGACGCTGCTGAGACTGATTGAGCCCCTGTGCCGTAGCGGTAAACTACAGGCGGTGGATATGGTTGAATTTAATCCACGCTTTGACGATGATGGCAGGGCGGCGCGGGTTTCGGCGCGATTAGGCTGGCAAATCGCACACTGGTGGCACTGACATACCTGATGGCGTTGCGCTTATCAGGTTCGGGTAATGCCTGTAAACTGTACCCACTCACATTCTCAGCTTAAGGAAGGCTCACGCATGCTCCCATCCCATTCTGCTCCGGCTCCTTTTTACGAAAAGGTCAAACAGGAGATCAGCGAAAAAATTGCCGGTGGTATCTGGCAACCTCACGATCGCATTCCGTCTGAGGCTGAGCTGGTGGCGCAGTATGGTTTCAGCCGCATGACCATCAACCGGGCGCTGCGTGAGTTAACGGATGAAGGTCTACTGGTGCGTTTACAGGGCGTGGGGACGTTTGTCGCCGAACCAAAAGGCCAGTCCGCGCTGTTTGAAATCCGCAGCATCGCGGATGAAATCAACGCCCGTCAGCATCAGCACCGGTGCGAAGTGCTGACGCTGGAAAGAACCCAGGCAAACGCGCAGCAGGCTTTGGTGTTAAACGTCAAAGAAGGCACCTCCATTTTTCACTCTGTCATGGTGCACTTCGAGAACGATTTGCCGGTGCAGATTGAGGATCGCTGCGTGAATGCCGAAATTGTGCCGGAGTATCTGGCGCAGGATTACAGCCAGACCACGCCGCACGCTTACCTGTCGCTGATAGCCCCTTTAACGGAAGGTGAACATATTGTTGAAGCGGTGCGTGCCAGCGCCGAAGAATGTGTACTGCTGAATATCAAAGAACACGATCCCTGCCTGCTGATCCGTCGTAAAACCTGGTCTGCGTCATCCATTGTATCTCATGCCCGTTTGCTGTTCCCGGGTTCCCGCTATCGTCTGCAAGGGCGCTTCATGTCCTGAAAATCGTGATTGCTGCCGCAGTATGGCAAAAATGTAGCTCAGTTGTTAACTGCGATCTTGCGTTTAATTGTATAGACAAGTATATACTTTTAGCTAATGTGACCGTTAATCGTAGGCCTGATAAGACGCGTTAGCGTCGCCATCAGGCGCTGTGCCGGATGGCGGCGTACACGCCTGATCCGGCCTACATTCAGCCTGAGGAGTTTTCTGTCATGTCCCATAGCAAATATCGTCAGCAGGATATTCGTGCCCCACGTGGCACTGCCTTAACGGCCAAAAGCTGGCTGACCGAAGCGCCATTGCGCATGTTAATGAACAATCTCGATCCCGACGTGGCGGAAAATCCCCATGAGTTGGTGGTTTACGGCGGGATCGGTCGTGCGGCGCGGGACTGGGAGTGCTATGACGCCATCGTCAACGCGCTGACCAAACTGGAGAGCGATGAGACCCTGCTGGTCCAGTCCGGTAAACCGGTTGGCGTGTTCAAAACTCATGACAATGCGCCGCGCGTGCTGATTGCTAACTCCAACCTGGTGCCGCATTGGGCTACCTGGGAACACTTCAACGAACTGGACGCCAAAGGGCTGGCGATGTACGGCCAGATGACCGCCGGAAGCTGGATCTACATCGGCAGCCAGGGCATCGTGCAGGGGACGTATGAAACCTTCGTTGAGGCCGGGCGTCAGCATTATCAGGGGAATCTGAGCGGACGCTGGGTACTGACCGCCGGACTGGGCGGTATGGGCGGGGCGCAGCCGTTAGCCGCTACGCTGGCAGGCGCTTGTTCGCTGAACATTGAATGCCAGCAAAGCCGAATCGATTTCCGTCTGCGTACCCGCTACGTGGACGAGCAGGCGACATCGCTTGACGACGCGCTGGCGCGTATCGACAAGTATACCCGTGAGGGTAAAGCGGTCTCTATTGCGCTGTGCGCTAACGCCGCCGACGTTGTACCGGAAATGGTGAAACGCGGTGTGCGCCCGGATATGGTCACCGACCAGACCAGCGCCCACGATCCGCTGCATGGTTATCTGCCGTCCGGCTGGAGCTGGGAAGAATACCAGGCGAAAGCGGTGTCCGATCCTCAGGGCACGGTACTGGCGGCGAAACGTTCAATGGCAACGCACGTCGAGGCGATGCTGGCTTTCAGCAAAATGGGCGTGCCGACGTTTGATTACGGCAACAACATTCGCCAGATGGCCAAAGAGATGGGCGTGGAAAACGCCTTTGATTTCCCCGGCTTCGTACCTGCTTATATTCGCCCCCTGTTCTGTCGCGGCATAGGGCCATTCCGTTGGGTGGCGCTGTCCGGCGATCCGCAGGATATTTATAAGACAGATGCCAAAGTGAAAGAGATCGTGGCTGATGATAAGCATCTTCATCACTGGCTGGATATGGCGCGTGAACGGATTAACTTCCAGGGCTTACCGGCGCGTATCTGCTGGGTCGGCCTGGAGTGGCGTCAGAAACTGGGGCTGGCGTTTAATGAAATGGTGCGCAGTGGTGAAGTATCTGCGCCGATTGTTATTGGTCGCGATCATCTGGACTCCGGCTCTGTTGCCAGCCCAAACCGCGAAACCGAAGCTATGCGCGACGGGTCAGACGCCGTATCCGACTGGCCGCTGCTGAACGCGCTGCTTAACACCGCCAGCGGTGCGACCTGGGTATCGCTGCATCATGGCGGCGGGGTCGGCATGGGCTTCTCCCAGCATGCCGGGATGGTCATTGTTTGCGATGGCACCGATGAAGCCGCCGCGCGTATCGCCCGGGTATTGCATAACGATCCGGCCACTGGAGTAATGCGTCACGCTGACGCCGGGTATGATATTGCGGTTGAGTGCGCCGTCGAAGAAGGGCTGAATTTGCCGATGGTTGCTGCGACGCAGGAGAAACGCTGATATGAACGCCATGACACTCACGCCGGGCCATCTGAGTTTTACCCAGCTACGCGACATCTGGCAGCAGCCGGTTAAACTGAGCCTGGATGCCGGAGCGATTGATGCTATCAACGCCAGCGTCGCCTGCGTCAATAATATTGTCGCTGAAGGCCGTACGGCATATGGCATTAATACCGGCTTTGGCCTGCTGGCCCAAACCCGTATCGCCACGGAAGATTTACAGAATTTACAGCGTTCGCTGGTGCTTTCCCATGCGGCAGGCGTTGGCGAGGCGCTGGACGACGCGATGGTTCGCCTGATTATGGTGCTGAAAATCAACAGCCTGGCGCGTGGTTTTTCCGGTATTCGCTTGAGCGTGATTGAGGCGCTGATTGCGCTGGTAAATGCTGAGGTGTATCCGCTGATCCCGGCGAAAGGATCGGTGGGCGCTTCAGGCGATTTGGCCCCGCTGGCGCATATGTCTCTGACGTTGCTGGGTGAAGGTAAAGCGCGCTGGCAGGGGGAATGGCTCCCGGCGACCGAAGCGCTGAAAAAGGCCGGGCTGGAGCCGATAACGCTGGAAGCGAAAGAAGGGCTGGCACTGCTCAACGGAACTCAGGCGTCCACCGCCTTTGCCCTGCGCGGGTTATTTGAAGCTCAGGAGCTGTTCGCGTCTGCGACGGTGTGTGGGGCGTTAACCACCGAAGCTGTGCTCGGTTCCCGCCGCCCGTTTGATGCCCGCATTCATGCGGCGCGAGGACAGCGTGGACAGATTGATGCCGCAGCACTTTATCGCCATGTGTTGACCGACACCAGCGCGCTTTCCCAGTCGCATCATAACTGTGAAAAAGTGCAGGATCCGTATTCTCTGCGCTGTCAGCCGCAGGTGATGGGGGCGTGTCTGACGCAAATGCGCCAGGTATTGGATGTCCTGCTGGTGGAAGCTAACGCGGTTTCCGACAACCCGCTGGTGTTTGCCGAAGAGGGCGATGTGATTTCAGGCGGCAACTTCCATGCCGAACCGGTGGCGATGGCGGCAGATAACCTGGCGCTGGCGATTGCGGAAATCGGCGCGTTATCAGAGCGGCGCATTGCGCTGATGATGGACAAACATATGTCGCAGTTGCCGCCGTTCCTGGTGAAAAACGGTGGGGTTAACTCCGGCTTTATGATTGCTCAGGTAACCGCCGCCGCGTTGGCGAGCGAGAACAAAGCGCTGGCGCATCCGCACAGCGTGGACAGCTTGCCGACCTCCGCCAACCAGGAAGATCACGTATCTATGGCGCCTGCGGCGGGTCGCAGATTGTGGGAGATGGCGGCGAATACGCGCGGCGTGATTGCCGTGGAGTGGCTGGCGGCGTGCCAGGGGATCGACCTGCGCGAAGGGTTAACCTCAAGTCCGCTGCTGGAGCAGGCGCGTCAGGCATTACGTGAACAAGTTGCCCACTATACCCAGGACCGTTTTTTCGCCCCGGATATTGAGTGCGCGACCGAACTGTTAGCGCAAGGAAAGTTGTTGAAATTGTTGCCTGAATTTCTGTAGAAAATTGCCTGATGGCGACGCTGACGCATCTTATCAGGCCTACTGTCTGCTTTGTAGGCCGGATGAGGCGAAGCCGACATCCGGCACAACAAAGCTTAGCTAAACATCGCCGTAATCGAGGCGCTGGCGAGCGAATGGAAGTGAACGTTAAATCCGACCATCGCGCCGCTGGCGTCTTCATCGACATCAATACGCTCCACATCCAGCGCGTGAACCGTGAAGATATAGCGATGGGTTTCCCCCTTCGGCGGGGCAGCTCCACCATAACCGGCTTTACCAAAATCCGTACGGGTCTGAATCACGCCATCCGGCACTGCAACCAGCCCGGAGCCGAATCCTTGCGTCAGTACGCGGGTATCAGCCGGCAGATTTACCACCACCCAATGCCACCAGCCGGAGCCAGTTGGCGCATCAGGATCAAAGCAGGTCACGACAAAGCTTTTGGTTCCTGCGGGCACGTCATCCCACGCCAGATGTGGGGAAATATTATCCCCGTCATACCCCATGCCGTTAAAGACGTGGCGATGTCCAAGCTTATCGCCATCGCGCAGATCGTTACTGATTAGTTTCATGCTGACTCCTCTCGTTAGCCAAAAAGTGTAGCCAGAAACCGTGGAGCTTACCGCTGATTAATCGCTAAAAAATGTTGCACTGCGCACAGCATCGTTCACGGCCAGGGTCAGGCGACGCAACTGATCGGGCTTGATAATGTACGGCGGCATCAGATAAATCAGTTTACCAAATGGTCGTACCCAGACGCCCTGTTCGACAAAGAACTTCTGTAACGCCGCCATATTCACCGGATGGGTGGTTTCGATGACGCCGATGGCGCCGAGTACGCGTACGTCCGCTACCCAACTGGAATCCGCCGCCGGGGCAAGTTCTGCCCGCAGCTGCGCTTCAATGGCCGCGACCTGCGAGCGCCACTCGCCGGTTTCGAGTAATGACAGGCTGGCGGAGGCGACGGCGCAGGCCAGCGGATTGCCCATAAAGGTTGGGCCGTGCATGAAGCAGCCCGCTTCGCCGTTGCTGATGGTTTCTGCGACCTGACGCGTGGTCAGGGTTGCTGAAAGAGTCATTGTCCCACCGGTTAACGCTTTACCCAGGCACAAAATGTCCGGAGTGATGTCGGCGTGCTCGCAGGCAAACAGCTTACCTGTACGGCCAAATCCGGTGGCGATTTCATCAGCAATCAGCAGGATCCCTTCACGGTCGCACATTTTACGAATGCGCTTTAACCATTCGGGATGATACATCCGCATACCGCCAGCGCCCTGTACGATTGGCTCAAGGATCACCGCCGCAATCTCGTGGCGATGCGCGGCCATCAGGCGGGCAAAAGGCACCATATCCAGTTCGTCCCACTCGCCGCCCATGCGGCTTTGCGGGGCGGGTGCAAACAGGTTTTCCGGCAGATATCCCTTCCACAGACTGTGCATCGAGTTGTCGGGATCGCAGACCGACATCGCGCCGAAGGTATCGCCATGGTAGCCGTTACGAAACGTCAGGAAACGCTGACGGGATTCGCCTTTAGCCTGCCAGTATTGCAGCGCCATTTTCATTGCGACTTCTACGGCGACCGACCCTGAATCCGCGAGAAAAACACACTCCAGCGCCTCTGGCGTCATCGCCACCAACTGACGGCACAGCGCAATGGCCGGGGCATGGGTAATGCCGCCAAACATCACATGCGACATGGCATCAATCTGCGTTTTCATCGCGGCGTTCAGCTGTGGGTGATTGTAACCGTGGATAGCCGCCCACCAGGACGACATGCCGTCAATCAGCTTCTCACCGCTGGCTAAAATCAATTCACAGCCTTCGGCACGCGCCACCGGATAAACCGGCAGCGGGGAGGTCATGGAGGTATAAGGGTGCCAGATATGGCGTTGGTCAAACGCAAGATCGTCCGTTGTCATAATCGACTTGTAAACCAAATTAAAAAGATTTAGGTTTACGAGTCTACACCAAACTAACAACGAAACGTATACCAATATGGCTCATTCTTCTCGCTGGACAATGTCGCAAGTCACCGAATTATTTCAAAAACCGCTGCTGGATCTGCTATTTGAAGCGCAGCAGGTTCATCGCCAGCACTTCGATCCGCAGCAGGTTCAGGTCAGTACGCTGCTGTCGATTAAGACCGGCGCTTGCCCGGAGGACTGCAAATACTGCCCGCAAAGTTCCCGCTATAAAACCGGTCTGGAAACGGAGCGTTTGATGGAGGTTGAACAGGTACTGGACTCGGCGCGTAAGGCGAAACAGGCCGGTTCAACGCGGTTTTGCATGGGCGCGGCGTGGAAGAACCCTCACGAACGCGATATGCCTTACCTGGAACAGATGGTTCAGGGCGTGAAAGCGTTGGGGCTGGAAGCCTGTATGACGCTGGGCACGCTGGACGAAACTCAGGCCCAGCGCCTGGCCAATGCGGGTCTGGACTACTACAACCACAACCTCGACACCTCGCCGGAATTCTACGGCAATATTATCACCACCCGTTCGTACCAGGAGCGCCTGGATACGCTGGATAAAGTGCGTGAGGCGGGCATTAAAGTCTGTTCCGGCGGAATTGTGGGGCTGGGGGAAACGGTGACCGATCGCGCGGGTTTACTGCTGCAATTAGCTAATCTGCCGACGCCGCCGGAAAGCGTGCCGATCAATATGCTGGTAAAAGTGAAGGGCACGCCGCTCGCCGATAATGACGACGTAGATGCCTTTGATTTCATTCGTACTATTGCCGTGGCGCGCATCATGATGCCGACCTCGTACGTGCGTCTTTCTGCCGGGCGCGAGCAAATGAACGAACAAACCCAGGCAATGTGCTTTATGGCCGGGGCCAACTCGATTTTCTACGGCTGCAAACTGCTTACTACACCCAATCCGAACGAAGACAAAGATTTACTGTTGTTTCGCAAGCTGGGCCTTAATCCGCAGCAAACGGCGGTACTGGCGGGCGATAACGAACAGCAGCAACGCCTGGAGCAGGCGCTGCGTACTCCGGATACTGACGATTACTACAACGCGGCAACCGTATGACCTGGCAGCAAAAAATAGACGATGCGCTAACGGCGCGTCGTCGTGCTGATGCGTGGCGTCAGCGCTATGCGGTGACGCAGGGCGCCGGTCGCTGGCTGCAGGCTGATGGTCGCCAGTATCTGAATTTCTCCAGCAACGACTACCTTGGCTTGAGCCACCATCCGCAGATTATCTGCGCGTGGCAGCAGGGTGCTGAGCGTTTTGGCGTCGGTAGCGGCGGCTCGGGCCATGTCAGCGGTTATTCCGTTGCTCATCAGGCACTGGAAGAAGAGCTGGCGCAGTGGCTCGGCTACTCCCGGGCGCTGCTGTTTATCTCCGGTTTTGCCGCTAATCAGGCGGTCATTGCCGCATTGATGGGAAAAGAGGATCGGATTGTTGCAGACCGGCTCAGCCATGCTTCGCTGCTGGAAGCTGCCAGCCTTAGCCCCGCCGTGTTACGTCGCTTTACCCATAACGACTCGCAACATCTGGAGCGTCTGCTGACTACTCCCTGTCCGGGGCAGCAGCTCGTGGTGACTGAAGGCGTGTTCAGCATGGACGGCGACAGCGCGCCGCTGGCTGAAATTCACGCGGTGGCGAAACGACATAACGCGTGGCTGCTGGTGGATGACGCACACGGAATCGGCGTGTGCGGCGAGGAAGGGCGCGGCTCCTGCTCTCGACAGCAGGTAAAACCTGAGCTGTTAGTGGTGACGTTTGGCAAAGGGTTTGGCGTTAGCGGCGCAGCAATCCTGTGTTCCGATAGCGTAGCCGATTATCTGCTGCAGTTTGCCCGGCATCTGATCTACAGCACCAGTATGCCCCCGGCACAGGTTCAGGCCTTGCGCGCCGCGCTGGCGGTGATCCGCAGCCGCGAAGGCGATGAGCGCAGAGAAAAGCTGGCGATGCTGATCCAGCGTTTTCGTGCTGGGATTAATACGCCGGACTTAACGCTGGCGCATTCAGACAGCGCTATTCAGCCGCTGATCGTTGGCGATAACCATAAGGCCTTGCAACTGGCACAGACGTTACGGCAACAGGGATGCTGGGTGACGGCGATTCGTCCACCGACGGTGCCGGCGGGTACGGCCAGGCTGCGGCTTACGCTGACCCAGGCGCATGAAGCCCAGGATATCGACAACTTACTGGAGGTGCTGCATGGCGCAGGTCAATAAGCAGGCGATTGCCGCGGCGTTTGGTCGTGCGGCCACGCACTATGAGCAACACGCTGAGCTTCAGCGTCAGAGCGCCGATGCGTTACTGGCGCGACTCGATGGTCGGGTGTTCTCTCAGGTACTGGATGCGGGCTGTGGGCCAGGCCGTATGAGTCGTTACTGGCGGGAGCAGGGGAGTGAGGTCTGCGCGCTGGATCTGTCGGCGCAAATGCTGACGCAAGCGCAGCGTCATGATGTCGCCCACCGCTATCTGCTGGCGGATATTGAAGCCATTCCGCAGGCCGCCGGTTCTTTCGACCTGGCCTGGAGCAATCTGGCCGTACAGTGGTGCAGCGACTTTCGAGGCGCATTAAGCGAGCTTTACCGTGTGGTGCGCCCTTGCGGGGTGGTGGCGTTTAGTACTCTGGCGCAGGGTTCAATGCCGGAGCTTCGTCAGGCCTGGCAGGCGGTTGACGATCGGGAGCATGCCAACCGTTTTTTGCCCGTGGAACAACTGGAAAACGCGCTGCATGGCTGGGATGCGGAATACCAGTCTCATGCCGTCACGCTGTGGTTTGATGATGCGCTGAGCGCCATGCGCTCGCTAAAAGGCATCGGCGCGACGCATTTGCATGATGGACGCGAGCAGCGCGTGCTTACCCGTTCGCAGCTTCGTCAGCTACAGCTAGCCTGGCCCTGTCAGCAGGGGAAATATCCGCTGACTTATCAACTATTTTTGGGAGTGATTCAACGTGACTAACACCTATTTTGTCACCGGGACGGATACTGAGGTGGGTAAAACTATCGCCAGCTGTGCGCTGCTTCAGGCGGCGGGACAGCTGGGGTTACGAACCGTTGGTTATAAACCCGTGGCGTCAGGCAGTGAAATGACGACTGAAGGTCTGCGTAATAGCGATGCCCTGGCATTACAGCGCAACAGCGTTGTGCCGGTGGATTATGCGGCTATCAACCCCTATACCTTCGCAGAACCTACCTCACCGCATATCATCAGCGCTGACGAAGGCCGCCCGATTCAGGCCTCAGTGATGTCTGCAGGTTTACGCGCGCTGGAAGAGCAGGCTGAGTGGGTGCTGGTGGAGGGCGCTGGCGGGTGGTTTACGCCGCTTTCGCCAACGCTGAGTTTTGCTGACTGGGTAACAGCAGAGCAACTGCCGGTGATTCTGGTGGTTGGCGTTAAGCTCGGGTGCATCAACCACGCTATGCTGACCGCCCAGGCGGTGCAGCAGGCCGGACTGAAACTTGCCGGATGGGTTGCCAATGATGTGACGCCACCCGGCAAGCGTCATGCTGAATATATGGCAACGCTCAGACGTGTACTTGCGGCTCCAATGCTGGGGGAAATTCCCTGGCTGGCAGAAGAGCCGGAGCAGGCATCGACAGGGCGTTATATCGATCTTAGCGTTTTATCTCTGGCGTCCCCCAGTCATTGATTAACGGGTCGCCGAACGGTGTTATTTCCCCCTGAGCCACGTTGCGCCCCCGGTGTAACAAGCAGTAGCAGTCGGCGACCCGACGAATAAACGGCAGGCTCTGCTCCGCGAGCATAATGGCGATGCCAAGCTCCTGGCTTAGCCTCACAATCAGGTTTCCCAACTTGTGGATATACGCCTGGCCACTGCCTCGCGTGGGCTCATCGAGGATCAGCAGGCGCGGGCGAGTGACCAGCGCGCTGGCGAGCGCAAGCTGGTGCTGATTATCCTCTGATAATGCCGCTCCTTTGGCCTGACGTAGTACAAACAGCTGTGGAAACAGGCGGTAAATGTCGCTACTGTTCATCGTTTCGCTTTCTTCAACAGCCTGGCGGGCAATATGCAGATTTTCCTCGACCGTCAGTTGCGAAAAAATCCGTCTTTCTTGTGAAACGGAGTTAATACCCAGCGCAATGCGATTTGCCGCCGGGATCGGACTCAGATCGCGTGGCGGCGCGCCTGCCTGATGCCAGAACATGGTGCCGCTTTCGATCGGTAGGTTGCCGATGATGCAATTGGCCAGCGTAGTCTTTCCCATCCCCGGAAGCCCCAGCACGCCGGTACATTTGCCGGGCAGCAGGTCGAGATCCACATCCCACAATGAGTGCTGATTGCCGTAATAGTGATTCACTGCGCGAAGACTCAACATAGATTTCTCCATCATGATGTTATCCGGCACACGGACAGGTCGTCGGAAGAAAACTGCAATTCTCTTGCCAGAAGAGGGCTTCGGGACAAAAACAGTGGGATAACATGCTAAGTGGGTCGAAATATCTGGTTTGTCAGAAGGAGAGCGCTGTTTTGTGCACATTACCAGTGCCTGGCGGTGCCGTGATGGTGCAGGCAGGAAAATGATGAAAATGCGAGCAAGATCCCGGCCATTCCAGGCCGCTTCGTTAGCTGATAAATATCAAAAAATAGCGATAATTTTTTTTTATGCCACCGGAAAAGGGAGTAAGGGCGTTTTTGCCAGGCTACAGTCCATACGGGCTGGAGGCAGTTATCCACTATTCCTGTGGATAACCTTGTGTATTAGAGTTAGAAAACACAATGTAAGCGAGAGAAGACGCGGCCTGCGACTAAATTGGTGCGAAAGACGGCTCGGGATAATAGTCATTAAATTACAGGATGTTAGATAAAATCAATGGCTGTCGCAGAAGTGTCATGCGTTGCCACAAAACTTTCATCGAGTGGCTTGACAAATGTTAAAAAAGTCATTGCTTTGGGGATAACGCATTTTTACTGGTGTTTTATCTCGCCTGAGGCCAAATTTTAGTCGCCCGTCACGGCCGTTCTGATGGCGTATCAGAAATATTATGGCGCGTTACTGTTTTTTCATCCAGTATATTTTACTGGCAAAATATACCACTGCGAGTAAAATTACACACCTGCCCGCCCATTGCTTCAGGTAGCTGCTCATGAGTAAACCGTTCAAACTAAATTCCGCTTTTAAACCCTCTGGCGATCAGCCTGAGGCAATTCGTCGTCTGGAAGAAGGGCTGGAGGATGGTCTGGCGCATCAGACGCTGCTGGGGGTGACAGGGTCGGGGAAGACATTCACCATCGCTAACGTGATTGCGGACTTGCAACGTCCTACCATGGTGCTGGCGCCCAATAAGACGCTTGCCGCGCAGCTGTATGGAGAGATGAAAGAATTCTTCCCGGATAACGCGGTTGAGTATTTCGTCTCCTACTACGACTATTATCAGCCGGAAGCCTACGTGCCAAGTTCTGACACCTTCATCGAGAAGGATGCCTCGGTCAACGAACACATTGAGCAGATGCGTCTGTCGGCGACCAAAGCGCTGCTGGAACGTCGTGACGTCGTTGTTGTGGCGTCGGTTTCCGCTATCTATGGTCTGGGTGACCCGGATCTGTATCTGAAAATGATGCTGCATCTGACGGTGGGGATGATTATCGACCAGCGCGCGATCCTGCGCCGCCTGGCGGAACTGCAGTATACCCGCAACGATCAGGCATTCCAGCGCGGAACCTTCCGCGTGCGCGGTGAAGTGATCGACATTTTCCCGGCAGAATCCGACGACATCGCGCTGCGTGTGGAACTGTTTGATGAAGAGGTCGAACGTTTATCGCTGTTTGACCCGCTAACCGGGCAGGTCGAATCCACTATTTCGCGCTACACCATTTATCCTAAAACGCACTATGTGACGCCGCGTGAACGTATCGTGCAGGCGATGGAAGAAATCAAAGTTGAACTGGCAGAGCGGCGTAAAATTCTGCTGGCAAATAACAAACTGCTCGAAGAGCAGCGGCTCAGCCAGCGTACGCAGTTCGATCTGGAAATGATGAACGAGCTGGGTTACTGCTCGGGGATTGAAAACTATTCCCGCTATCTCTCCGGGCGTGGCCCCGGCGAGCCGCCGCCGACGCTGTTTGATTACCTGCCTGCCGATGGTCTGCTGGTGGTGGATGAATCCCACGTCACTATTCCGCAAATTGGCGGCATGTACCGCGGTGACCGGGCGCGTAAAGAGACTCTGGTCGAGTACGGTTTCCGTCTGCCGTCGGCGCTGGATAACCGTCCACTTAAATTTGAAGAGTTCGAGGCGTTGGCACCGCAGACCATCTACGTCTCAGCGACACCGGGCAACTATGAGCTGGAGAAATCCGGTGATGAAGTGGTCGATCAGGTCGTACGACCGACCGGCCTGCTGGATCCGGTTATTGAGGTGCGTCCGGTGGCGACGCAGGTCGACGATCTGCTGTCTGAGATCCGCATTCGTGCGGCGATTAACGAACGTGTGCTGGTCACCACGCTCACCAAACGGATGGCGGAGGATCTCACCGAGTACCTCGAAGAGCACGGTGAACGGGTGCGCTATTTGCACTCTGACATCGATACCGTGGAACGTATGGAAATCATTCGTGACCTGCGTCTGGGTGAGTTTGACGTGCTGGTGGGTATCAACCTGTTACGTGAGGGTCTGGACATGCCTGAGGTCTCACTGGTGGCGATTCTGGACGCAGACAAAGAAGGGTTCCTGCGTTCTGAACGTTCGCTTATCCAGACCATCGGTCGTGCGGCGCGTAATATCAACGGTAAGGCGATTCTCTACGGCGATAAAATTACCGCCTCAATGGCCAAAGCGATTGGTGAAACCGAACGTCGTCGTGAGAAACAGCAACTCTACAACGAAGAACATGGTATTACGCCGCAGGGCCTGAACAAGAAAGTGGTCGATATTCTGGCGTTGGGTCAGAATATCGCGAAGACCAAAGCGAAAGGCAAAGGGAAGTCACGCGCAGGCGCGAAGCCTGAAGTTGTCGAGCTGGATATGACGCCAAAAGCGCTGCAGCAGAAGATTCACGAGCTGGAAGGGCAGATGATGCAGCACGCGCAGAATCTCGAATTTGAAGAGGCAGCGACGATCCGCGACCAGTTGCATCAACTGCGCGAGTTGTTTATTGCGGCATCGTAAGGCGGTGTCGGATGCGGGGTGGATAGCATTCGTAGGCCGGATGCCGGAGCAAATCGTTTTGTAGGCCTGATAAGCAAAGCGCATCAGGCATTGTTTGATGCCGGAGCAATTCGTTTTGTAGGCCTGATAAGCGCAACGCATCAGGCAAATACGTTCAACCTAACGCCTGTACCGCTTTCTCCAGCGCGTTGTGCAATAGCTGGCGGTCATGGCGGTAGGGAATATCGCTGGCTTCCAGCACCTCCTGAATAACCACGCGGTCGGAAACGGTGGATACATCTACTTTCGGGCCCACAACCACCGCATCAATCACTTTTCTGCCAACATACTGTTCAATGATTGCCAGCTTATCGTTAAGTGTCAGGCCGGCTGCTGGCAGGCTTAACTCGCGGCCCAGATTGCCGATGTACACCATCGGAGCGGGAGTGCGACGTAATGCCTGCGCCAGTTCGTCGAGCAGCAGGAGCGGCATCAGGCTGGTGTAAAAACTGCCGGGACCTATCAGAATCAAATCCGCTTCAGCGATAGCTTCTACCGCCTCCCGCGTGGTGGGAACTTTTGGCGACAGCATCAGTTCCTGAGGTGGGATGGTAAGCTGATCGATATTCACTTCGCCATAAACTTCATGCCCCTGATCGTCGATAGCCATCAGATCTACCGGCAGCTCCGACATCGGAATTAAATGCGCGTCAACTTTCAACAGACTACGAATTAAATTGATAGCCTCCAGAGGCCGCACGCTGAGGTGATCGAGCGCCTTTAACATCAGGTTTCCGAGGTTATGCCCGGAAAGTTCGCCATTACCGCCAAAACGATACTCAAACATGGCGGATGCAACGCTGGGTTGAGTGATTAACTGGTTCAGACAGTTACGCATGTCTCCCCAGGCAATCCCGCCTTCAGAGCGGCGAATACGACCTGTCGACCCGCCGTTATCGGTCGTGGTGACGATACCCGTCAGGCGCGAACCTAAAGGGGAAAGAGAGGAGAGAACGCGTCCCAGTCCATGCCCTCCGCCGAGAGCGACAACGCGGTCCAGATCTGCCAGCGTGCGAGTGCGCATAAATTTTCCTGATATCAATTAATCGGCGCTACAGTAACGTAAATAGCGTGTTTTCAGCAATTATCCAGTCGACATCTGCCGTAATTTTTTTCTGCCATCTACTCCTTTCTGACGAGATCCACCTGACGGCAAGATGATGTATATCAATGCAAAACTGTGGTTTTTGCTTATTCTGTAGCGAAATTGCACGATCATGTCGTTATGCATGTATTTATATAGCGAAAGTGTACATGGCAAAAACGTCATTTACACGCTAGTATCGGCATAACCACTAAGTACTCTAAATAATTTGAGTTGCCGAAAGCCAACGCATCTGCAACACGAAGTATGACGAGTATAAACACTCTAGCCTCTGCACCTGGGTCAAATGATACGGTGCTTTGGCCGTGACAATACTTGAAAAAGTTTGTCACCAGGGCGCAGGAAGAAATGACTACGTCTCCCGTATTTGGAAAGGTGTACATGGGCTCTCAACTTACCGATGCTTTCGCACGTAAGTTTTACTACTTACGTTTGTCGATTACCGATGTGTGTAACTTTCGTTGCACCTACTGCCTGCCGGATGGCTATAAGCCCGGTGGGGTCACCAATAACGGCTTTCTGACCGTTGATGAAATTCGCCGCGTTACGCGCGCATTCGCCAGCCTGGGAACGGAAAAAGTGCGTCTGACGGGGGGCGAACCGTCTCTTCGTCGCGACTTCACTGACATTATCGCCGCCGTGCGCGAAAACGACGCCATCCGTCAGATTGCGGTAACCACCAATGGTTATCGTCTGGCGCGCGATGCTGCTGCCTGGCGCGATGCCGGACTGACCGCGCTTAACGTCAGCGTCGACAGCCTCGATGCCCGCCAGTTTCACGCCATTACCGGGCAGGACAAATTTCAGCAGGTGATGGCGGGCATTGACGCCGCCTTTGAAGCCGGTTTTGAAAAAGTGAAAGTCAACACCGTGCTGATGCGCGACGTGAATCATCATCAACTGGACACCTTCCTGGCGTGGGTTCAGCCCCGTCCTATCCAACTGCGCTTTATTGAACTGATGGAAACGGGCGAGGGCAGTTCTCTCTTCCGTAAACACCATATTTCAGGCCAGGTACTGCGCGATGAGCTGCTGCGTCGCGGCTGGATCCACCAGATTCGACAGCGCAGCGACGGCCCGGCTCAGGTTTTCTGTCATCCTGACTATGCCGGCGAAATTGGTCTGATCATGCCTTATGAGAAAGACTTCTGCGCCACCTGCAACCGTCTGCGCGTTTCATCTGTCGGCAAGCTTCATCTGTGTTTATTCGGTGAAGGCGGCGTAAGCCTGCGAGATTTGCTGGAAAACGACGCTCAGCAGCCAGCGCTGGAAGAACGCATTTCAGCCGCGCTGCTGGAGAAAAAGCAGACCCATTTCCTGCATCAGAACAATACCGGTATTACGCAAAACTTATCTTACATTGGCGGCTGATCGCTAAAAGGAGTTTTTCATGAGTCAGGTAAGCGCTGAATTTATCCCGACACGCATTGCTATTCTTACCGTTTCAAGCCGTCGCGGCGAAGAGGATGATACCTCCGGCCATTATCTGCGTGACTCGGCGCAAGAAGCGGGTCATCAGATTGTCGACAAGGCGATTGTCAAAGAGAACCGCTACGCCATCCGTGCCCAGGTTTCTGCCTGGATTGCCAGTGACGATGTTCAGGTGGTGCTTATTACCGGCGGCACCGGGTTAACCGAAGGGGACCAGGCGCCAGAAGCGCTGCAGCCGCTGTTCGACAGAGAAGTCGAAGGGTTTGGTGAAGTATTCCGTATGCTGTCGTTTGAAGAGATTGGCACCGCGACGCTGCAATCCCGGGCGATTGCCGGAGTAGCCAATAAAACGCTGATTTTCGCCATGCCAGGGTCGACGAAAGCGTGTCGTACCGCCTGGGAAAATATCATTGCGCCGCAGCTCGATGCCCGTACGCGTCCGTGTAATTTCCACCCACATTTGAAGAAATAAGTATGTCGCAACTGACTCATATTAACGCCGCTGGCGAAGCGCATATGGTGGATGTCTCCGCCAAGGCGGAAACCGTACGCGAGGCGCGTGCAGAAGCATTCGTGACCATGCGTAGCGAAACGCTGGCGATGATTATCGACGGCAGCCACCATAAGGGCGACGTTTTCGCCACGGCGCGTATTGCCGGTATCCAGGCTGCCAAACGCACCTGGGATCTTATCCCGTTGTGTCATCCGCTGATGCTGAGCAAGGTTGAAGTCAATCTGCACGCTGAACCGGAACATAACCGCGTACGCATTGAAACGCTGTGTCGCCTGACCGGTAAAACCGGCGTTGAAATGGAAGCGTTAACGGCGGCCTCCGTGGCGGCGTTGACCATCTACGATATGTGCAAAGCGGTGCAAAAGGATATGGTGATTGGACCGGTGCGTCTGCTGGCAAAAAGCGGCGGAAAATCGGGCGATTTTAAGGTGGATGCGCATGATTAAGGTTCTTTTCTTTGCTCAGGTACGGGAACTGGTGAACACGGATGCGTTAGAGGTTGCTGCCGGGTTTGCAACGGTAGAAGCCCTGCGCCAGCATCTGGCAGCGCAAAGCGATCGCTGGGCGCTGGCCCTGGAAGACGGTAAGCTGCTGGCGGCGGTAAACCAGACGCTGGTCAGTTTTGACCATCCCCTTAACGCGGGTGACGAAGTGGCTTTCTTCCCGCCGGTAACCGGAGGCTAAGATGGCTGAAACGCGAATTGTTGTTGGCCCTGCGCCGTTCAGCGTTGGGGATGAGTATCCCTGGCTGGCCGAGCGTGATGAAGACGGCGCGGTCGTCACTTTCACCGGTAAAGTGCGCAATCACAATCTCGGTGATAGCGTGCGGGCGTTAACGCTGGAACACTATCCGGGAATGACTGAAAAAGCGCTGGCGGAGATTGTCGACGAGGCGCGTTCGCGCTGGCCGCTGGGTCGGGTGACGGTAATTCATCGCATTGGCGAACTGTGGCCGGGTGACGAAATCGTTTTTGTTGGCGTGACCAGTGCGCATCGCAGCAGCGCGTTTGATGCCGGGCAGTTCATTATGGATTACCTGAAAACTCGCGCGCCGTTCTGGAAGCGCGAGGCTACGCCGGAAGGTGAGCGCTGGGTTGATGCCCGCGACAGTGATAAGCTAGCAGCAAAACGCTGGTAGAGTACAATTGTTGTAGGCTCATACTGATTCAGGAGATTGTCATGGACCGATTCCCACGATCCGATTCTATTGTACAGGCCCGTTCCGGCCTGCAAACGTATATGGCGCAGGTGTACGGCTGGATGACCTGCGGACTGTTGCTGACGGCGTTTATCGCCTGGTATGCGGCAAATACGCCCGCGGTGATGATGTTTGTCTTCTCCAGCAAAATCACCTTCTTTGGCCTGATCATCGCTCAACTGGCGCTGGTGTTTGTCCTGTCCGGCATGGTGCAAAGGCTCAGCGCAGGTATGGCGACAACGCTGTTTATGCTCTATTCGGCATTAACTGGTTTGACGCTATCAAGCATTTTTATCGTCTATACCTACTCGTCTATCGCCAGCACCTTCGTGGTCACCGGCGGGATGTTCGGGATCATGAGTCTGTATGGCTACACCACCAAACGCGATTTGAGCGGCTTCGGCAATATGCTGTTCATGGCGCTGATCGGTATTGTGCTGGCCTCGCTGGTTAACTTCTGGCTCAAGAGCGAAGCGCTGATGTGGGCGGTAACCTATATCGGGGTGATTGTATTTGTTGGTTTGACCGCCTATGACACGCAGAAGCTGAAAAATATCGGTGAGCAGATCGACCTGCGCGACAGCTCCAATCTGCGTAAATACGCGATTCTTGGAGCCCTAACGCTGTATCTGGACTTCATCAACCTGTTCCTGATGCTGCTGCGTATTTTCGGCAATCGTCGTTAATCGTCTGTTGCCGGATGGCGCTGCGCTTATCCGGCCTACAGTTGTGTATCGAAAGTAGGCCGGATAAGGCGTTAAGCCGCATCCGGCAAATCATTTCGCCATCGCCTTCTCGTTTTTTACCCGCAGCTTTTTCGCCCGACTCTCCAGCAGCAAATAACACACCAGCGCTAGCAGTAGCGGAATAAAATAGTACAGTACGCGATACGCGAGCAGTGCGGCAATGATCGTGCCCTGAGACGTGTCCTCTCCTGCCAGCAGCGCCATAAACACCGCCTCCAGCACGCCAATTCCCGCCGGAATATGTACGATAACGCCGGCAATACTGCTCACCAGTAGCACGCCCAGCACGAAGAAATAGTTAATATTCTGACCCAGCAACAACCAGATAATCGCCCCCATTACCATCCAGTTAGCCCCGGATATCGCCATTTGTGCGAGGGCAAATTTCCAGGAGGGTAGCACCAGTTTTTGGCCCTTGATGGTGATGTGGCGATGTTTAGCGAAGGCGCAAAACCACAGATAAACGCCAATTATCAACAGCAGCGCAATGCCTAAGATACGCAGCGTACCTTCATCGATATACCAGTGCGCGGGCAGTTCGACGACGCCGAAAGTAAAAATAAAACCGCCCAGCAGAATATAGCCCAGCCAGTTGGTGGTAATGCTCAGTGAAAAAATTCGGGTAATTGTGCTCCCCGGCAACCCGAGACGCGAGTAGAGCCGATAGCGCATCCCAATACCGCCCACCCAGGTGCTTAACGTCAGGTTGAAGGCGTAACAGATAAACGACACCAGCATGACCTGGCGTTTTGCCAGCTTGTGCCCACAGTAGTAGCGCCCGAGCAGGTCATAACAGCCGTAAAGTAAATAACTGACGATCACCAGCCCCACGGCACTGAGCAGGGCAATCCGATTATAATCGCGGATTACCGTCCACACTTCCTGCCAGTTGACCTTGCTGGCATAAACGACCAGCAACACGATCACCGCAATAAAAAAAAGCCATGTGAGGATCTTTTTCGCTAACCGCCAGCGTCGGTGGTTTTTTGTCATCAGGTTTTCCCTCCTGCATCCTCAGTTTGTATACGGTCCTGGGTTTCCAGAGCGGGCTGTGCGGGCGGCTCTACCTCGGCCAGAAGCGGGGTATGCGCCGGCAGCCAGCCGACCAGCGCCGGGAAGTGGCGTAAGAAGTGGAAGGCCAGTACGCTCTTGGTCAGGTTCCACCAGGTGCGTTTTGGCAGCATAGATTCGTCAACCCGCTTGCAGTCCTTGGCAATAATGGGATTCAGGTTGTCACGCAGGGTCTGGTTAAATGTGCGGTCATGAATAATCAGATTTGCTTCCAGATTCAGCGACAGGCTCAGCGGATCGAGATTGCTGGAGCCCACCGTCGCCCAGTGATCGTCCATCAGCGCTACTTTGCCATGCAGAGGTTTACGACGGTATTCATAGACATGGACGCCGCCCTTGACCAGATAGTTATACAACAGGCGGGCGCCCACTTTTACAATCGGCATGTCCGGTTCGCCCTGCACGATGAGTTTTACCCGAACGCCGCGCCGCGCTGCTTTACGCAGGGCATGCAGCAGGCGATATCCGGGAAAGAAATAGGCATTGGCGATAATCACTTCCCGCCGGGCCTGGGTCAGCATTTTCAGATAATGGCGTTCAATATCATCGCGATGCTCTTCGTTGTCGCGCCAGACAAACAGCGCCTGCGCTTCGCCGGGACGATGATTGTCGATTGCCCGGTGATGACGTCGCCACCAGCGGCGTACGGCGCTTTGCCCGGGCAGGTTTTCCAGTGCAAAATTCAGAATGTCAGCAACGACTGGACCTTCAACACGCACGGCGTAATCCTGCTTGGCCTCAGGGCCGTAATCAGACATATGTTCAGCGGAGTAATTGATGCCGCCGACAAAGGCAACACGATCATCAATGACCACAATTTTGCGATGCATACGGCGAAAGAGATTGGTGCGCATTCCAAACAAACGTGGACGCGGATCGTAGTAGCGGAAAACAACGCCGGCTACGGTGAGCTCTTCGACAAAACTGTCGCTAAGATCCGGAGAGCCGTAGCCATCCAGCAGCACCTCTGCTTTGATTCCTCGCTGGGCGGCCCCGAGTAGCGCGGCATGCAGCTGTTTTCCGACCGCATCCTCAAACCAGATAAAGGTTTCGAGGATAATTTTTTGCTGCGCCTGCTCAATGGCCTCAAAGACGGCGGGATAAAATTGATCGCCGTTTTCCAGCAGTTGTATTTGATTGCCTTCACGCCAGCCATATTTCATAAATGAATCTCCGCACTCAGGGGGGCATGATCGGACAAATGTCGCCAGTGGCGCAGCGCCAGCGTCGTTGGGGTACTGGCATTGGCGTTTTTCACATAGATCCTGTCCAGACGCAGCAGGGGAAACTGCACCGGAAAGGTTCGCGCCGGGCGACCGTGGGCGCGGGTAAAAATCTCATCAAGGCCGGCCCTGGCTTTCAACGGGCGATTGGCCGTTTGCCGCCAGTCATTAAAATCTCCGGCGATCACCACGGGCTCCGTGTCGGGCAGGGCGTTGACCCAGTCTGCCAGCATAGCGAGCTGGGCCTGGCGGTGAGCTTCACGCAAACCGAGATGCACGCACATCACATGGATGGGGTGGGAGAGCATTGGCGGTACGATTCGGCAGTAAAGGACCCCGCGCTTTTCACTCGCGCCGACGGAAACATCACGATTTTCATAATGCTCAATTGGATACCGCGACAGCACCGCATTACCGTGATGTCCCTGCGGGTATACGGCGTTACGCCCGTAGGCGAAGTCGCTCCACATCGTGTCCGCCAGAAATTCGTAGTGGCTGGTATCCGGCCAGTTCTCAATATGCAACGAATGAGCTTCGTGCGCGCCCATGACTTCCTGCAGACACACAATGTCTGCACCAACCGTTCTGACAGCCTCCCGTAGCTCAGGCAAAATAAAACGCCGGTTGAAGGCGGTGAACCCTTTGTGAGTATTAATGGTGAGCACATTGAATGAAAATTGAACTCCCGATCCGCTCATGAGCCTCCCGATGGCGTCACTTCCTAAATAAAATAGTGTAGTCGTCGTCACAAAAAGATGCGGTGTTGCGGAATTTTCCGTAAAGTCCGGTACTCTGAACAATTAGTCGAAAATCCTTCAGGAGAATAGCCATGAGGTGGCAACAACGTGTTCGTGTCGCAACGGGTCTAAGTTGCTGGCAGATAGTGTTGCATTTACTGGTAGTGGCGTTGCTGGTAATGGGCTGGATGAGCGGCACGCTGGTGCGCGTCGGCCTGGGATTATGCGTCGTTTACGGCGTAACGGTTTTATTAATGCTGGCCTTGCAACGTCACCATGAACAGCGCTGGCGCGACGTCGCTGACGTGCTGGAAGAGCTGACTACCACGTGGTATTTCGGTGCCGCAATGATCGTACTGTGGCTGCTGTCGCGTGTGTTGCAAAATAACGTCTTGCTGGCACTGGCGGGGCTGGTGATCCTTGCCGGACCCGCCGTGGTCTCGCTGCTGGCGAAAGACAAAAAGCTACATCACCTTGCGTCTAAACATCGCATACGCCGCTGAGCCGGTCGTGGCCGCTATCACTAATAGCGGCCACAAACTTCCCCAGACAATCTGCAGACTCGCATCCTTCAGGTAAATTTGTTTGGTGATGTCCGTAAAATGACGGATTGGGTTTATCCACGTCAGATTCTGCAACCAGACCGGCATGTTTTCGACCGGTGAAACATAGCCTGAGAGTAAAATCGCTGGCATCATAAACACAAACACCCCGATAAATGCCTGCTGCTGGGTGGCGCACAGCGATGAAATCAGCAGACCAAAGCCGACCAGCGACAGCCCGTAAATTACCATCGTGAAATAGAACAACCCCAGTGAACCGGCAAATGGGATGTGATAAGCCCAGATGCCGATCGCCAGCACAATGGTGGCCTGAAAAGTTGCCACAATTAACGCAGGCACCGCTTTGCCGATGAAAATCTGCCAGGTGGTAAGCGGGGAAACCAGCAGTTGATCCAGCGTGCCTTGCTCGCGCTCGCGGGCAACCGAGAGCGAGGTGACGATCATTACGCCGATAGTGGTGATCATGGCGATCAGCGACGGAACCACAAACCATTTATAATCCAGATTCGGGTTATACCAGTTACGCACTACCAGCTCGCTGTTGTTCGGCTTCGGCTTGCCGTCCATCAGCTCCTGCTGATACTCCTTAACGATTTGCTGCAGGTAATTCGCGGCAATTTGCGCGCTGTTGGAGTTACGTCCGTCGAGGATAATTTGCATGGGAGCCTGCTGGAAGGTATCCAGATTACGCGAAAAGTTAGCCGGGAAACGCACCAACAGCAGGGCTTTTTGCGTGTCGATGGTGGGCTGGATCTCCTGCGGACTTTTCAGCAGCAGAACATGCGTAAAGGCGCTGGCGCGGGCGAAGCGCTGGGTGAGCTCCACCGAATGTTTACCGTTATCTTCGTTATAGATAGCGATAGTCGCGTTGGTGACTTCCAGCGTTGCCGCGAACGGGAACAGGATAACCTGAATCAGCACCGGTAAAATCAGAATGGCTCGCGTCTGCGGTTCGCGTAACAGCGATTGCAGCTCTTTGCGAATTAATGTCCATAATCGATGAAACATGCCCGTCCCCTTAATCCAGCCGACGTTTGGTTTTAAGCCACGTCAGGCCGATAAACATTACTGCCGAAGCGATTAAAAACAGCACGTTGACAATCAGCACTACCGGAATATTTCCCGCCAGAAACAGGCTTTGCAGGGTGCTGACGAAATAACGAGCCGGAATAATGTAGGTCACCGCCCGAATAATCGCGGGCATGCTGTCTATCTGGAAGATAAAACCCGACAGCATAATCGAGGGCAGGAAGGCGGCATTCAGCGCGACCTGCGCGGCGTTAAACTGGTTGCGAGTGATGGTGGAAATAAGCAACCCCATGCCGAGCGTACTGAGCAGAAACAGGCTGGTAATAAAAAACAGGATCAGCAACGAGCCACGATAGGGCACGCCAAGAATAAACACCGATACCAGCATACACAGCAGCATCGCCAGCATGCCCAGAAAGTAATAGGGGATCAGTTTGCACAGTAGGAGTTCGACGCGGGTGACTTCGGTAGACAGCAGCGCTTCCATGGTTCCGCGCTCCCATTCGCGTGCCACCACTAATGAGGTGAGGATGGCGCCAATGACCGTCATTATGATGGTTACTGCCCCAGGAATAATAAAGTGCTGGCTGATGGCCGCCGGGTTAAACCAGTAGCGGGTCTGCACATCGATCAATGGCTTGAACGATTCTCCACGATCTTCCGCCCGCTGTTGCTGCCAGATTTGCCAGATGCCTTCGACATAACCCTGCACAAAGTTGGCGGTATTCGGCTCACTGCCGTCGGTAATCACCTGGATCGGCGCCACGTCGTTGGGCCGCGCCATCTGCTGGGCGAAATCCACCGGGATCACCACCAGCCCGCGAATGCGCCCGGCCTGCATTTTCTCAATCAGTTCCTGACGGTTATCGCTGATGGTGGCGTCAATATAGGGCGAACCGGTCATAGTATGGGTAAAATCCAGCGCCTCTTCGCTTTGCTGTTCGAGCAAAATCCCTACCCGCAGCTTGCTGGAGTCGAGGTTGATCCCGTAGCCGAAGATAAACAGCAGCAGCAGCGGGATCACCACCGCAATCAGCCAACTGCTGGGATCGCGGACGATCTGGCGCGTCTCTTTTACGCACAGCGCACGTACGCGACGCCAGGAGAGAGCGGAGTTACTCATGCGTATGCTCCTTATCCCAGTCATTGATTAGCGTAATAAACGCCTGCTCCATGGTCGGATCCGGCGTGTCGCTGTCGGCAGCCTGAGCTTTCAGGTCGTCCGGCGTACCGCTGGCAATCAGTTTGCCGCGATACACCAACCCGATGCGATCGCAGTATTCCGCCTCATCCATAAAGTGGGTGGTCACCATCACCGTGACGCCTTTTTCCACCATGCTGTTGATATGCAACCAGAACTCGCGGCGGGTGAGGGGATCGACCCCGGAAGTGGGTTCATCAAGGAACAGAATGTCGGGTTCATGCATCAGTGAGCAGGCCAGCGCCAGACGCTGCTTAAAGCCCAGCGGCAATTCGTCGGTGGCGTGGGAGGCGATGCTTTTCAGGCCGAATGCCTCGCTCATACGGTCAATTTTCTCTTTCTGCGCCCGACCGCGCAGGCCGTAGACACCGGAGAAAAAGCGCAGATTCTGTTCAACCGTCAGGTTGCCATACAGGGAGAATTTCTGCGCCATATAGCCCAGATGCTGACGCGCTTTGCCGGAGCTGACTTTCAGATCCATATCCAGCACCAGCGCTTTGCCGGAAGTGGGGACCAGCAGGCCGCACATCATTTTAAACGTGGTAGACTTACCGGCGCCGTTGGGTCCTAACAGACCAAAAATCTCGCCGCGCTGCACGGCAAAGTCTACGTGGTCGGTAGCGGCAAAATCGCCAAATTTCTTGGTCAGCGCTTTGGCCTCGATCACCGTTTCGCCAGGCGTGCCTTCCACGGTATGCAGGATAGCCCCCAGCGGGGACTCTGATGTTCCGGCCCCACCGAGTAAATCGATAAAAGCATCTTCGAAGCGCGGCGCAGTTTCGTTGATGGTTATCTCCGGCATGCCGTCAGCGCGTTGAATCTGCTGAGCTGTAGCCTCTTTTTTCAGGATTAAACGGACTGATTTCCCCTGAATCATCCCATCGCTGACCTGCGGCAGTTTTAATGTGCGTTGCAGCAGCCGGCGGTTGTTTTCCTGCGGGCTGCTCATCAGGAAGCTGCGACCTGCCATGGTTTGCGTAAGCTGAGTGGGATCGCCCTGGTATAATAATTCCCCTTCGTTCATCAACAGCACATCACGGCTTTGTTCAGCCTCATCCAGATAGGATGTACTCCAGAGGATCAGCATGCCGTCCCCGGCCAGTTCGTGGACCATTTGCCACAGTTCGCGACGGGAAATAGGGTCGACGCCGACGCCTGGCTCATCCAGCAGCAACACTTTGGGTTCGCCGACCAGCGTACAGGCAAGCCCTAGCTTCTGTTTCATGCCACCGGAAAGCTTGCCAGCCAGTCGTCCGGTAAACGGCCCCAGCGAGGTGAATTCCAGTAGCCGGGCAAAGGTTTTTTCTCGCGTTTCACCGGTGACGCTGCGCAAATCAGCATAGAGATTGAGGTTCTCCATGACCGTCAAATCTTCATACAGACCAAATTTCTGCGGCATATAGCCGAGCACTGCATGCAGCGCGCTGTCGTCTCTGATGGGATCAAAACCAATCACCGCAGCACTTCCGGCATCGGGTTTTAACAACCCTGCCAGCATTCGCATCAGCGTAGTTTTGCCCGCGCCGTCGGGTCCGACAAGTCCGGTCACGTAGCCCGCATGGACGGTGCAGTCGAGTGGGGCGACGGCCGGTTTTTCCATTCCGGCAAAGTTTTTCGTCAGCCCTTTAAGCGTAATGACGGCGTCATTCATGCCGTGCCTCATCGGCAAACTTAATTGTTACCGGCATTCCCTGGCGTAGCGCATCGTCCGCGTCGGTGACGACAATTCGCAGTCGATAAACCAGGTCGGTGCGCAGGTCAGGGGTCTCAACCGTTTTCGGCGTAAACTCGGCGGTAGGGGATACGAAGCCGATTTTACCGTGATACGGTTTGTCCGGGCGACCATCGGTATAGAGCTGGATTTCTCGTCCTGGCTGCGCCTGGCTCAGATTTCGTTCGTCAACGTAGGCGCGAACCCATACCGGACGCGTGAGCGACAGCGTCAGTACCGTGCCCCCTTCGTTCAGCATGCTGCCGGGTTCAACCGCACGGGTGAGAAGCGTGCCATCTGACGGCGAGGTCAGCGTGGTGTCATGCAAATTAAGCGCTGCCTGCGCCAGCTCGGCCTGGGCCTGTTCGAGCGCGGCTTTTGCCTGTTCGATGTCCTGTACACGATTACCGCTGCGATATTGCGTGAGCTTATCCTGCGCGGATTTCAGTGAGGCCAGCGCCTGATCCCGTGATGAACGGGCGTTTTCCAGATCGTTGGCGGAAATGGTGCGGCTTTTCCACAATCCTACCTGCCGATTGTAAAAGTTCTGCGCGTAATCATAGGCCGCCTGCGCCTGTTTGACAGCCGCCGCGGTTTGCGCGATCTCTTCTTCGCGATATCCTGCCAGCATCAGATCGTATTGCGCCTGCGCAGCGGCAACATTGGCTTTTGCCTGCATTAATGCGTTTTCATACGGCGCGCGATCCAGTTCGCCCAGCACCTGACCGGCGGTAATCGCATCGCCTTCGTCAACAGCCAGCGAGGCCAGCCTGCCGCCGACGCGAAAACTCAGGTTGACGCTACGGATGTCGACATTGCCGTACAGCGTCAGGCCGTTATCTTGCCGGCTTTGATACCACCACGTTCCACCGGCAATCACGGCAACGAGGGCCGCGATGACCAGCCCGAGAACGACAGGTTTTTTCATGACTCCAGACTCCTTTGCGTTAAACCTTGCAGAATAAGATCGATGTGACAGGTGATCGTTTGGTCAATCAGCGCGGTTTTATCCTCATCAAATTGTGACCAGCCCGTACGCAACAGAATGGTTTCTTTCCCCAGACGAAAAGCCAGCACTTCGCCGAGTATGGCGTGGGTGTGCAGAATCATTTGGGTATCGTTGGCATCGCCGCCGGTATAGGCGGCAATCAGGCGTGTCAGGTGTGTATGCAGCGGATTGATAACCTGGTCGTGCACCAGTTGATAAGCCGCGGTGGGGGAAAGCTGTTCACGCGAGATAAATTTGCTCAGGTTAACGGTGTCGTCCTGAGTTAACAGCATGATCATATTTTTGCAGGCGCGCAGGATCAGTTCGCGCATCGCGCCGCGATCAGGCTCCGGCTGCGCAAACAGACGCTCGGCTTCTTCAGCGTGCGGGCGAAACTGTGAGCCGATAAAATCTGCAATCCACTGGGCGCAGGCGAGATATAAATCCTCTTTTGATCCAAAATAGTAGGTGATGGCCGCAATATTTTGCCCGGCCTGCGCGGCGATATCGCGCGTGGTGGCATGCAGACCATACTCGCCAAACTGCGCCAGCGCGGCGGCAATGAGCTGATTTTTCGCCTGTTCACCTTTGGTTGTCATGGTGGGTGTATTCATGGCCCAACTCTAATCTTAATCAATCGATTGATTAAGATTATGACTGATGTGCAACCTTGTCCAGCCCAGACCGTTATTTTCCTGCACAGGGATAATTTATGCGGCACATCACAAAAACTGCTACACTCCGCCCCTTCATGACATTGTGGTTTTTGTCATCTCTATTATATGTATCTCCCTGAAAACGACACCGGTAACGGTCAGGGTGGTTCGGAGTTGTTATGTCTTTTGATTCCCTTGGTTTAAACCCTGATATTTTACGTGCCGTTGCCGAGCAGGGTTACCGTGAACCTACCCCTATTCAGCAGCAGGCGATCCCTGCCGTGCTGGAGGGCCGCGATCTGATGGCCAGCGCCCAGACTGGCACGGGGAAAACGGCAGGTTTTACCCTGCCGCTGTTGCAGCACCTGATTACTCATCAGCCGCATGGTAAAAGCCGTCGTCCGGTTCGTGCGCTGATCCTTACGCCAACCCGCGAACTGGCAGCCCAGATTGGCGAAAACGTCCGTGATTACAGTAAGTATCTGAATATTCGCTCGCTGGTGGTCTTCGGCGGCGTCAGTATTAACCCGCAGATGATGAAGCTGCGTGGCGGCGTGGATGTGCTGATTGCCACTCCGGGTCGTTTGCTCGATCTGGAGCACCAGAATGCGGTGAAACTGGATCAGGTTGAAATCCTGGTGCTGGATGAAGCTGACCGCATGCTGGATATGGGCTTTATTCACGACATTCGTCGCGTTCTGGCGAAATTGCCGGCAAAACGTCAGAACCTGCTGTTCTCAGCAACGTTCTCTGACGATATCAAGTCGCTGGCCGAAAAGCTGCTGCACAATCCGCTGGAAATCGAAGTGGCGCGTCGTAATACCGCGTCCGAGCAGGTGACTCAGCACGTTCATTTCGTAGATAAGAAGCGTAAACGCGAACTGTTGTCGCAGATGATAGGTCAGGGCAACTGGCAGCAGGTGCTGGTGTTTACCCGTACCAAACACGGTGCGAACCATCTGGCGGAACAGCTGAATAAAGACGGTATCCGCAGCGCGGCGATCCACGGTAACAAATCTCAGGGAGCGCGTACGCGTGCGCTGGCTGATTTTAAATCCGGTGATATTCGCGTGCTGGTGGCGACCGACATTGCCGCGCGCGGCCTGGACATTGAAGAATTGCCGCATGTGGTGAACTACGAGTTGCCAAACGTCCCGGAAGATTACGTGCACCGTATTGGTCGTACCGGTCGTGCGGCCGCTACTGGCGAAGCGTTGTCTCTGGTGTGCGTCGATGAACATAAGCTGTTGCGCGACATCGAGAAGCTGCTGAAAAAAGAGATCCCGCGTATTGCAACGCCAGGCTATGAGCCAGACCCGTCCATCAAAGCCGAGCCGATCCAGAATGGTCGCCAGCAGCGTGGCGGCGGCGGCCGTGGTCAGGGTGGAGCAGGGCGTGGCCAACAGCCGCGTCGTCAGGATGGCGGTGCGCCAAAAGCGAAACCGCGTAGCGGCGAAGGCAAACCGGCAGGCGACAAGCCTCGTCCACCGCGCCGTCCGCGCAAACCGTCTACAGCGCAGTAATTCCCTTACTGTATGGCTGTATAAACACGCTATCCGGTCTACACACTGTGTAGGCCGGATAGGTCAATCACTCCCCCGAACTTTGCGATTTCAGCACGATCGAGCAGGTATATCGTCCTGCCGGGTGAATCGAAATCGTCGTCTCAAATACTTTCCCGTCCCTGTCCAGATAACGACGCACAATTCTCATCGCTGGCGAATCAGGCGCTACATTGAGAATCTTTGCCACCTTTTTGGGCACTCCGACAGCCGTAATGGTCTGATGCACCTCATGACTTTTGATACCGTAATGCGTTTCGATCAAATCGCTGATTAATGAGTGTGGATCGTCACGGATGTACGTGCGCAACTTGGCGTAATCCGTGCTGGCATAGCTGTCCGTCCAGCAGATTGGCGCGTCGGGGTTGTGCGCATCTTCGCGAGTGCTGGCAATGTGCAGCCATCGAGAACCTGGCGGGCAGCCAATCATCTGGGACAACTCTATGTCCGCCACAATCTCATCGATTTTCTTGATGACGCGCAGATTGTTTTTGGCCAGCAGCAACAGATCCTCAAGATGCGATAGCGGGTGATTGACGCCGTTCGCCTTAGGTTCGCAAACGCGAGTACCCGCACCTTTACGCCGTGAAATCAGACCTTGCTCTGATAATTCCCTTAACGCCTCACGCATGGTGTGGCGGCTGACCTGCCATGTTTCGCACAGTTCCATTTCCGTAGGAAACAGCGAGCCGGGGGCGAAGCTTCCCACCGCAATTTGCTGCGCCAGTTCACGTGCTATTCGCTTGTACAGAGATTCTTTCATCGCAGTTTCATCAAAATATTAGTGATCTTTATCACGAAAATTTGTACGGACTATTCCCTACATTTCTTATGAATACTATAAATGTCCGTACATTTAAATGTACGGACATTTTGTTATGTCTGGACATTGTGGCGGCGTTTGGGCATTCAACAAACTGCCGTAAACACGCATCTTATCATTATCAGATTTTCCAGGGGGATTTATGGCTTCGAATGTACTTGATTCTGTTCTGTTCAGGGATTCTTTCGGTACACCGGCGATGCGCGCGGTGTTTGACGATCGCGAACTGGTGCGCAAATACGTGGAAGTGGAAGTGGCATTAGCCAAAGCCCAGGCACGCTGCGGTGTGATACCCGAGGCTGCTGCGGTGGAAATTGCTGAAAAATGTAATGCCGACACGCTCGATTTTGATTTATTGCGCCATGAAACCGAAATTGTGGGTTATCCGATCCTACCGCTGGTCCACCAGATTTCTAAACAGGCTGGCGAGTCCGGCGGTTATGTGCACTGGGGGGCAACCACTCAGGACATTATGGACACCGCAGTGGTCCTGCAAATTCGTGATGCTTTTGCGCTCATTGAATCCGATATGGACAAACTCCGCGCCACGCTGGCCGATCTTTCACGCCGCTACCGTGATACGCCGATGGCCGGGAGAACCCATTTACAACAGGCTTTGCCGGTGACATTCGGTTACAAAGCGGCCATCTGGCTGGATATGTTTGAACGCCACGCGGAACGTCTTACCCAGGCGCGTCCTCGTGTATTGGTTGGCGAATTTGCGGGGGCGGCCGGTACGCTGGCATCGCTGGGGGATAAAGGGTTGGCGGTACAAAAAGCGATGATGGAAGAGCTTGGTCTGAATGTTCCAACCTCCACCTGGCACGTCGCGCGTGATGGTTTTGCCGAAGCGGTGAACCTGTTAGCGGTGATTACCGGGTCGCTGGGTAAGATTGCCTACGACGTAATGCTGCTGGCAGCTAACGAGTTTGGTGAGCTGTATGAGCCGTTTGTTAAAGGGCGTGGCGCCAGCAGTACCATGCCGCAGAAACGCAACCCTATTTCCAGCGAGCTGATGCTGGCGTGTGCCAAAGGTGTTCGCCAACAGGCAGGGTTGATGCTTGATGCGATGGTACAAGATCTGGAGCGTGCAACCGGGCCGTGGCATGCCGAATGGATTGCTATCCCGGAAAGTTTCGTTCTCAGCGCGGGGGCGTTGCATCAGGCCAATTTTATGCTGGCGGGGCTGGTGGTCGATGAAGCGGCGATGAAACGTAACCTCGGTATGACCAACGGATTGATTGTGGCTGAGGCAGTCATGATGGGATTGGCCCCGTACATTGGTCGTCAGGATGCACATGACGTGGTGTACGACGCCTGCCGTATCGTCAACGAACAGGGTGGGCGATTGGCTGATGTGCTGAATGCGATGCCCTCTGTCTCTGAACGACTGGACCCACAGTTGATTGAAAAACTGACCGACCCGGCAAATTACCTTGGAATGGCACCGGCGATGGTGGATCAGGTATTAGCAAGATATATGTCGCGGAAATGAACTTTCTCGGGCTAACGGAATAAGGATATTTTTATGTCAACGAATTCTGTCACGGGAAAATCCATTCTGTCGTTCCTGATACCGCTGGCGATAGGCGCGATCGTTTGGTTTTATCCCGTACCTGATGGTCTGACGCCTCAGGCCTGGCATATGTTCGCGATATTTGCCGCGACCATTGCCGCCATTCTTACTCAGCCGCTCCCTTCGGGGGCGGTGATGTTGGTTGCACTTTGTGTGGTTATTTTCACCAAAACATTACCAGAGGCAAAGGCGCTGTCAGGGTTTGCGTCCGGTACGGTATGGCTCATTTTCTGTGCTTACGTCTTGTCTCTGGGGTTTGTAACGTCAGGACTGGGGAAACGTATCGCGTATAAAATGTTATCGCTCTTTGGTGGTAGCAGCCTGGGTATCGCTTACTCACTGGGGGTTTCCGATCTGATTATGGCCCCGGCAATGCCGTCAGTAACCGCGCGGTCCGGGGGCATTATTTTTCCCATCACTCGTTCCATCAATGATGTATTGGGTTCCGCACCAGGGGTTACTGGCAAGCGCATTGGCGATTTCTTAACCATGGTGTGCTTCCAGTTTACGCCGATTACCGGGGCGATTTTCCTCACCGGGATGGCGGCGAATCCGCTGGTAGCCAGTCTGGCTAAATCGTCATTGGGTATAGAGATAACCTGGGGCGGATGGTTTATTTCCGCAGTGGTCCCTGCGATGGTCTGTTTCTGCCTGATGCCACTTCTGGTTTACAAGTTATTGGATCCCGAGCTTAAGCGTACGCCAGAGGCAAAAGCGATGGGTAAACAGGCGCTCGGTGAACTCGGTTCGATGAGCAGCAATGAGAAAAAGGTTGCATTTGGGTTTGTGCTGGCGCTGGTTGGCTGGGGCACTAGCTTGATTACTGGATTGTCTGCCACATCTGTCGGACTGGGGCTGGCTGCTTATCTGTTCGCCTCGGGTGCCGTTAGCTGGAAAAGCCTGCTTAATGACCATGCGGCATGGGATACGGTAATCTGGTTTAGCGTCATAATTAGTCTGGCGACCGGACTTGCCGATCTGGGCTTTATTAAATGGATGACCGTAAAGCTAGGCAGCGGTATTCAAGGGTTTGGCGCGATCGAGTCCTTTATTGTCCTGGGGATCCTTTACATTTACGTCCATTATCTCTTTGCTACGGCTACCGGGCACGTGGCTGCGCTGTATGCCCCTTTCGCGGCCACGGCGATCGCTGCAGGTGCGCCGCCGATGATGGTCGCTATTTGCTTCGGTATCTTTAGTAACCTGATGTGGGGGAATACCGAGTATGGCGGCGGACCTGGCCCTATTTATTTTGCCCAGGGCTATTTTGAACGACCGCGCTTTTACAAGATTAACCTCTGCGTGGTGACGGCAAATGTGATCATCATTTTTGCCGTGGGCATGCTGTGGTGGAAGCTGCTGGGGTACTATTAATTAATCGACACGTTTATTCGGCCTGCAATGAACCTGGCTGTAGGCCGGATAGCATGTAAGCCGCCATCCGGAAATTTAAGTCAAAGCTGCGAAGCGCTTTCCAGAATGGGGGAAAAAGGTACATTCAACGACTGAAATGTGCCACAATAGTGGCTGTTTATACAGTACTTCAGGTTTTCTCATGGCACTAACGGCTGCGTTAAAAGCGCAAATCGCCGCCTGGTATAAGGCGCTTCAGGAACAGATCCCCGACTTTATCCCCCGTGCGCCGCAGCGGCAGATGATTGCTGACGTTGCGAAAACACTCTCCGGGGAAGAAGGGCGACATCTGGCGATTGAAGCGCCGACCGGGGTGGGGAAAACTCTGTCTTATCTGATTCCCGGTATTGCCATAGCGCGTGAAGAACAAAAAACGCTGGTGGTTAGTACCGCCAACGTCGCTTTGCAGGATCAGATCTACAGCAAAGATTTACCGCTGCTACGCAAAATTATCCCTGACCTGCGTTTTACCGCCGCGTTTGGTCGCGGACGCTATGTCTGTCCGCGTAACTTAGCGGCGCTGGCCAGTACCGAACCCAATCAGCAGGATCTACTGGCCTTTCTCGACGACGACCTGACGCCCAATAACCAGGAAGAACAAAAGCGCTGCGCCAGGCTAAAAGGCGATCTCGACAGCTACAAGTGGGACGGGCTGCGCGATCACACCGATATCGCTATCGACGACGGACTCTGGCAACGCCTGAGCACTGATAAAGCCAGCTGCCTGAACCGTAACTGTCACTACTATCGTGAATGCCCTTTTTTTGTTGCCCGCAGGGAGATTCAGGAAGCCGAAGTGGTGGTTGCCAACCACGCGCTGGTGATGGCGGCCATGGAAAGCGAAGCCGTTTTGCCGGAGCCGAAAAACCTGCTATTGGTGCTTGATGAAGGCCACCATTTGCCCGACGTCGCGCGCGATGCGCTGGAGATGAGCGCAGAAATCAGCGCCCCCTGGTACCGACTGCAGTTGGATCTGTTTTGCAAATTAGTGGCTACCTGCCTGGAGCAGTTTCGGCCAAAAACCACGCCTCCGTTGGCGAATGCCGAGCGTCTGAATGGTCACTGTGAGGAACTGTATGAGCTGATTTCCTCGCTCAATAACATTCTTAATCTGTACATGCCGGCTACCCAGGAAGCGGAACACCGCTTCGCGATGGGGGAGCTACCTGCGGAAGTGATGGAGATTTGTCAGCGTCTGGCAAAACTAACGGAAATGCTGCGCGGTCTGGCCGAACTGTTCCTCAACGATCTCAGCGAAAAAACCGGCACTCACGATGTTGTGCGTCTGCATCGGGTTATTTTGCAGATGAATCGGGCGCTGGGCATGTTTGAGGCACAAAGCAAATTGTGGCGGCTGGCATCGCTCGCGCAATCATCGGGCGCGCCGGTGAGTAAATGGGCGACGCGCGAGGTGCGTGACGGGCAGATCCACGTCTGGTTTCACTGCGTGGGGATCCGCGTGAGCGATCAGCTCGAACGACTGCTGTGGCGCAGCGTACCGCATATTATTGTCACTTCCGCCACGCTACGCTCGCTCAACAGCTTCTCGCGTCTGCAGGAAATGAGCGGCCTGAAGGAAAAAGCAGGGGACCGGTTTGTTGCGCTGGATTCACCGTTTAATCACGTTGAACAGGGCAGAATCGTCATTCCGCAGATGCGCTACGAACCGCTAATTGAAAACGAAGAGCAGCATATCGCGGAAATGGCCGCCTATTTCCGCGAACAGCTGGAAAGCAAGAAGCATCAGGGGATGTTGGTACTCTTTGCCAGCGGCCGGGCGATGCAGCGTTTTCTGGAGCACGTTACCGATCTGCGCCTACTGTTGCTGGTTCAGGGCGACCAGCCGCGCTATCGTCTGGTGGAGCTGCACCGCAAGCGGGTGACCAACGGCGAGCGTAGCGTGCTGGTTGGGCTGCAATCTTTTGCCGAAGGTCTGGACTTGAAAGGCGACCTGCTGACTCAGGTGCATATTCACAAAATTGCTTTTCCGCCTATCGACAGCCCGGTGGTGATCACCGAGGGCGAGTGGTTGAAAAGCCTGAACCGCTACCCCTTCGAGGTGCAGAGCCTGCCCGCGGCGTCGTTCAATTTGATCCAGCAGGTAGGGCGACTCATCCGTAGCCATAGTTGCTGGGGAGAAGTGGTTATTTATGATAAGCGTTTATTGACCAAAAACTATGGCAAGCGTTTACTGAATGCGTTACCCATATTTCCGATAGAGCAACCTGCTGTGCCAGACGTTATAGTAAAACCAAAAGAAAAAGCGAAACCCACACGCCGCCGTCGGCGTTAACGACGCGAGCAACAGGCAAGGAGTTAACGATGGATTACCGCAAAATCATTAAAGAGATTGGGCGAGGAAAAAATCACGCGCGTGACCTGGATAAGGATACTGCTCGCGGATTGTATACCCATATGATGAACGGCGACGTACCTGACCTTGAAATGGGCGGGGTACTGATTGCGCTACGTATTAAAGGCGAAGGCGAAGCGGAGATGCTGGGCTTTTACGAAGCGATGCAAAACCACACCATTCGCCTGACTCCGCCGGTAGCGAAACCCATGCCGATTGTCATTCCCAGCTATAATGGCGCGCGCAAGCAGGCGAATTTGACTCCGCTGCTGGCAATTTTACTGCATAAGCTCGGCTTTCCGGTGGTGGTTCACGGCGTCAGCGAGGATCCAACCCGCGTGCTGACAGAAACCATTTTCGAGCTGATGGGAATTGCGCCGACGCTGCATGCCGGGCAGGCGCAGGCAAAGCTGGATGGTCATGAGCCGGTGTTTATCCCGGTGAGCGCGCTGTGTCCTCCGCTGGAGAAACAGCTGGCGATGCGCTGGCGAATGGGCGTGCGTAACAGTGCGCACACGCTGGCTAAATTAGCCACGCCGTTTGCTGAAGATGCCGCGCTGCGTCTTTCCAGCGTGTCCCACCCGGAATACGTTTCGCGCGTGGCGAAGTTCTTCGGCGATATCGGTGGGCGTGGCCTGTTGATGCACGGTACCGAGGGCGAAGTGTATGCCAACCCGCAGCGCTGCCCGCAGATAAGTCTGATAGATTCATCCGGTGTGCGAGTGTTACAGGACCGACAGAGCGAGATGCCTGATGAGCCGGTACCGCTACCGGTAGCAAAAGACCCGGAAACCACCGCGCGCTGGATTGAGCGTTGTCTGGCGGGCAGTGAGCCTGTTCCGGCATCGTTGAAAATCCAGATGGCCTGTTGCCTGGTGGCAACCGGTGAATCCGCCTCACTGGCTGAAGGACTTGCCCGCGTCGAGCAAAGTTTCTAATTAATTTGTTATCCCGACGGGCCATTTACCTGGCCTGTCGGTTCTCTCATTTTAACAACGTGAAATTTCTGCACGTTTATTGACCTCCTGAGCGCCGTGGCGCAGCATAGTTTGTTGAAAAATAAGAAACACAACAAACACGCGACACAACAGGAGATAACAATGAACAGTGGACATCGCTTCCATGTGCCAACGTTGCACGCCTTTATCCAGGCCGTTTTTCATCAGATGGGAAGCAATGAGCAGGAGGCGCGGCTGGTGGCAGATCATCTGATAGCCTCTAACCTTGCTGGTCACGACTCCCACGGCATTGGCATGATCCCAAGCTATATTCGCTCATTCTCACAAGGGCACCTGCAGATCAACCGTCATGCCAAAGTGGTCAAAGATGCGGGAGCGGTGATAACGTTTGACGGCGACTGTGCGTTTGGTCAGGTGGCGGCGCACGAGGCAATCACGCATGGAATCGAAAAAGCGCGCCAGTACGGTATCGCCGCCGTGGCATTACATAATTCGCACCATATTGGACGCATTGGCTACTGGGCGGAACAATGTGCGGCGGCAGGTTTTGTTTCGGTGCACTTTGTGAATGTGGTAGGTATCCCGATGGTCGCACCGTTTCATGGCCGCGATAGCCGTTTTGGCACCAATCCCTTCTGCGTTGTGTTCCCGCGTAAAAATACTTTCCCGTTGTTGTTGGACTATGCGACCAGCGCCATCGCGTTTGGCAAAACCCGTGTGGCATGGCATAAGGGCGAACCGGTGGCACCTGGATGCCTGATTGACGCAAATGGAGTGCCTACGACCGCTCCTGCCGTAATGCAGGTTTCTCCGCTGGGGTCGTTACTGACATTCGCCCAACATAAGGGTTATGCGCTGGCGGCGATGTGCGAAATTATGGGCGGGGCGCTTTCTGGCGGTAAAACAACACATGAAGAAAGCCTGCAGACCAGCGCGGATGCCATCATTAACTGCATGACGACCATCATTATAAATCCTCAACTGTTCGGCGCGCCGGACTGTGATAACCAGGTTGCGGCATTTGCTGAGTGGGTGAAAGCGTCTCCGCATGCTGAAGGTGCCCCGATCCTGTTACCAGGGGAGTGGGAGGTGAATACGCGTGAGGAACGGCTGGAGCAAGGTATTCCGCTGGATGCCGGGAGCTGGAAAGCGATTTGCGAGGCGGCGCTGCAAATAGGGATGCCAGACGTCGTGTTACAGGAGTTCCGTCAACGACTGGAACACTAAGCAAAAAAAAGCCCGTCCAGTGGCGGACGGGCAAACAAAGGGTAACAAACAGGGTCAATGAGGGTTGGAGCATTGGGTCGTACAGGTAATTTCTCGGTTATTTATAGATAACCGCGGTGCCGCTCATTTTATCTTTGCCGATAGCGGAAGTTATGCTGTATCCCGTTGCGCCAGCAGCATTTGCTTTCTCAGCGAGTTTGGCTTCCAGGCCGTCCAGCGTAGTGGCGCCGTCAGCAGATACCACACCAATTTTGTTCATGTTTTGTGCCTGAGTAGAGGAAACCGGCTCGGCAGCGAAAACGCCAAATGACAGGGTAGACAGAGCGATGGCGGCAACAGCAAATTTGATATTTTTCATGATTAATTTCTCGCAGGGTTGTTCTGTTAGTCAGTATTCTTTAAGAAGACGTTGTTTCGTCGATGTGAGAAGTATCACGTTTTTTTATGCGAGATAAAATCGAATAGAATTGACGACATCAATCAAAAAAATTGAATGACAAATAACTTATTGAATATTAATAAATTCGAAAGAGGGATTTACAGTTCTTGTCATTGCGCTTTACAGAGACACCGACAACGGCACATTTTGCTACACAGAGTGCAAAAAAGCGTGCTCGTAAAGGAAATTGTATACGCTAAAGCTTTTGGTAAAGATAAGTCAACGTAGCTGGCTGTCTTTTGAACCTCTGCGATTATATCCTGAAAATGCCGCGCTATGTGAATCTTTATCCTGTTGGCATGTGATGCACAAGCGTACGCCTGGCACGGCCTCACGTCTGGCCTGAGGGATAGGGTTGCCACATTCTTCGCATTCATACAGACTTTCCCCCGTCGGTAATTCACCGCGGGCGCGGGCTACAGCATCTTCAATAGTATTGTTGATCTGTTCGTTAACCGCGTCGTCATTTGCCCATCCGGATGCCATGCTTACCTCCTGCTGATGTCTACAGAATAAGTATAGCGAATGTGATGGCTGAAAAACGACCACGCGTTACCACTATCAGATTTCAGACCATTCGCGCAGCAGGTTATGGTAGAGATTGAGAAGCGAGAGGATCTCGCTACTCTCCCCATGACGTGTTTTCAGGGACTGGATGTTTTTATCCAGTTCAAAAAGCATGGCGCGATTTTTGTCGTCACGGATCATCGACTGGATCCACATAAATGACGCCACACGAACGCCTTGGGTCACCGGCGTGACGCAGTGCAGGCTGCTGGAAGGGTAAAGCACCAGATCGCCCGCCGGCAGCTTTACCGCATGCTGGCCGTAGGTATCATTGACCAGCAGCTCTCCTCCTTCATAATCATCAGGATTACTCAGGAATAAGGTGGCGGAAAGATCTGTGCGCATCCAGCCGTTTTGCGGATGGCTACGCACCGCGCCGTCAACGTGAAAACCGTAAGTCTCGTTGTCCTGGTAGCGATTAAACAGAGGTGTGGAGAGTGTTTTCGGTAATGCTGCGGCGAAGAATAGTGCGCTGCTATTCACCGCAGTTTGTACCGCCTGTTGTAAAACGCCATAACGCGCACTTTGCGTATCCACCTGCTGGTTGTTTTTAACCTGTGCGCCCTGAGCGCCGGTGGTTGCACGGCCATCAACCCAGTCGGCAGCGTCCAACTGTTCGCGAAACCAGGCAACATCCTGCGCTGTCAGAACGCCGGGAATGTGGTACATCATCAGTGTTTCTCCTGAAAGTGGGGCTGACGCCCCACGTAAAAGATCAGAAATGCATATTTGCAGTGAGCAGGAAGGTTCTTGGCTCGCCCGGATGGTAACGGTATCCGCTCTTGTTAATGGAGGATACGTAATCGGTGTCGAACAGGTTATAGACGTTTAGCTGGAAATCGAGATTGCGATTCACGCGATAGCCCAGTTTGGCGTCGGCGACCCAGTAACCTTCAGTGTAGGATGGCGTACCGACCGCACCGTCGGAACCGCGATGCATGCTGCCCACGTAACGAGCGCCCGCGCCAACAGAGATATCATCGGTAGCCTGATACTGGTTCCACAGCGTGAACGCATGTTCAGGCGTATACGGCAGGGATGAAGACCCATCCTGAGCAACGTTTTTACCATTGTGGATGGTAGCGCGTTGCTGGGTGTAGCCACCAATAACCTGCCATGCGGGGGTGATGTTGCCTGCTACCGAGAGCTCGTAGCCTTCAACGCGTTTCTCTCCGTACTGGGAATATGTTCCGTCGTCGTTCTGCTCAACTTCGTTTTCAATATCCGTGCGGAAAATCGCGGCGGTTAACAGCAGGCGCTTATCCAGCACCTCCCATTTGGTGCCGATCTCGCTGGTTTTCGCTTTCTGCGGTTTGAAATCGGTACGGTTCGCACTGTTACCGCTGCCGCCCTGGGCAAGAGCAAAGTTGCTGCCGCCTGGCGGTTGCTGAGAAACGGCATAGTTGATGTACACGTTACCATTATCGGTCAGGTGATACAGCGCACCCGCTTTCCAGTTAACCAGATTGCCTGATTTGGCTGTATCCACAGTGGTGACCGGGGAACCTTTGACCACACCTGTCGGGCACGCGACAGCGCCACGCCCGGAGGCGCCGCAAGCGGTGGCGCTGTCATATTCAGTGCGGTAATTGTCGAGGCGAATACCACCGTTTAGCTCAAACTCACGGGTAACTTGTAGCGTATCAAAAGCGTATATACCGAAGGTATCGGTTTGTCCGTTAGCGTTGGCGCCGTTACGCGACAATCCGCCGATATTCACATTGCTGTCGGGATGATAGATATTCACCGGTGGTGGGGTGATCGGCGCCACGCCATAATTGGTTTGCGTTTCGCGCGTTAGCTCCACGCCGGTACTGATGTCGTGACCGATGGATCCCGTGTAAAACTTTGAGGTCAGATTAGTCTGGTTGGTGAGGATTTTATTGCTGACATCTTTGGTATTTGCCAGGCGTGACCAGGTCCAGGTATCGACACTACTGGTTGGTTGAGTGATGTTAGACGCGCCGCCCATCACCGCCGTCATCAGATAATCTTGTTTAATACGCGACCAACGGGTGGTGTTGCGAATAGTGGTGCTGTCGTTCAGGTCATGTTCAAAACGCATCGTTGCGGTATCGGTCGTCGAATCGTCGTAATCCGAGTTGGTGCCGTAGAAGTTATGCGTATCTACTTTTCCTGAATGATTCAGTGCAGAAGTCCCCGCGGATGGTGCGGAATACCCCGGCAGGCCAATGGTAGGGATACCGCCATCCGGCGTGTTGTGCTGGGTGACATGAAGATAGTTCAGGTACAGTCGGTTCTCAGTCCCTAAGCCAAAAGCGAGAGAGGGGGCCACACCATAACGTTCATTCTTAACATTATCGCGACCCGCATCATGGGTTTTTTCACCCATCAGGTTTAAACGTGCGGCGGTGGTCTCGCCGATGACCTGGTTAATGTCCAGCGTACCACGACGGAACCAGGCGCTACCGACGCTGGCTGACGCATCGATCCCGGAATCGGTGCGCGGCTGTTTGCTGATCATATTGATGGAACCCGTCGGCGCGCTACGTCCATAGTCGGTACCGGAAGGACCTTTGATCACTTCCACCTGTTCTGTATTGAAGGTGTCGCGCGTGACGCTGCCAATATCACGAACACCGTCGATATAAATACTGTTCGAGGTATCCGCACCACGCATGTAAACCGCGTCGCCTGTGCTGGAGTTTCCGTTCTCACCGGCAAAAAATGCGCCAACGCCCGGTACGTTTTTCAGCGCATCGGTCAGATTTGTTGCGCCTTGATCCTTAATCACCTGTTCAGAAATCACCGTCATGGTGCGGGTGGTATCCGCCACCGGGCGGGAGAATTTAGGATCGGCAGACTGCGTTGGGGCGTACAGCGAAGGTTTGGCCGCTTCAACAACCAGAGTGTCTTCTTGTTTTTTATCCTGATTGCCCGCGGCGACAGCCTGAGCTACCGGGGACAGACCAATGCACAGACCGGCAAAAAAAGTCAGTGAGTGAAAACTACTGGACGGCAAGTTGCGATTTTTATCCATGTTAATGAGTGACTTATTATTGTTTGAGTAAACGGTTTCACTCGCGCGAAGGGACATCTCTATGGATGTTATACCCTGCAGGCCTCGCGGAAGTGGACTTGTAATTGATAATGATTTTGATAAGCATTACTAATCAGTGCGACGTTTTAGCATTCATTACTTCAAAAATAAATACATTTGTTTACATTGGATTCAAAATTACTACACGGTGATTACAATTCGCACCGGGAATGACGTAAATTGCGGACAGCAAACTGCATTCGGGATGAATGCAGTTGGGCTAAGGTGAGGGGGTTACTTATAGATAGTTGCGGTGCCGTACATCTGGTTTTTACCACCCGCAGAATTGACGACAAAGCCTTTGGCGCCTTGCTCTTTCGCTTTCTCAGCCAGCTTGTCTTCGAGATCGCTCAGGTTAGAGGCGCCGGTAGCGAAAACTGTGCCGGAAGCCTGTAGCTGACCGGTAGCAGGGCTGGTGTAGGGCTGTGCAGCAAAGGACGCAAATGTCATGCCGGTCAGGACGGTAGCGGCAAGTAATGTGAGGCATTTCTTCATAGTGATATCCTCTGAAAAACAACAGGTGTGCCTGATAAGTTTAGGTCGTCAGCACAGGACATTTACCGCAAAAAACTGGTGAAGACCTGTCTGTTTTTTGAACAAATGGCAAGGCATTAAACAGGCGTGAAAAATCAAATTTCCTTGTTGCATGTGTTTACCGCGTGGCGTTATGCGGGTATCTTACGCCGCTGTTAAAAGGAGAATGCTATGTCCGCCCAGAAACCGGGATTACACCCACGCAACCGCCACAACGGCCGTTATGATCTTGCGACTTTATGCCAGGTTACGCCCGAGCTGACGCAATTTCTCACCCTCACGCCCGGCGGCGAGCAGAGTGTTGATTTCGCGAATCCGCAGGCAGTGAAGGCGCTCAATAAAGCACTGCTGGCGCATTTTTATGCGGTGAAACACTGGGATATTCCAGACGGTTTTCTGTGCCCGCCGGTTCCTGGTCGTGCAGACTATATCCACCATTTGGCCGATCTGTTAGGTGAAACCAATGGAACCATTCCGGCAAATGCGAGCGTACTGGACGTGGGAGTAGGGGCCAACTGTATTTATCCGCTGATCGGCGTGCATGAATACGGCTGGCGATTCACCGGGAGTGAGACCAGCAACGAAGCGTTTAACAGCGCTCAGGCGATCGTAAATGCCAATCCGGGGTTAACCCGTGCTATTCGCCTGCGTCGCCAGAAAGATGTTACGGCAATCTTCAACGGTATCATTCACAAAAATGAGCAGTATGAAGCCACATTGTGTAACCCGCCATTCCATGATTCTGCGGCCTCAGCCCGCGCCGGAAGCGAGCGCAAGCGCCGTAACCTGGGCCAGGATAAAGATGATGCGCTGAACTTTGGTGGACAGCAGCAGGAGCTGTGGTGTGAAGGCGGCGAAGTGGCGTTCATCAAAAAAATGATCGCCGAAAGCCAGGCCTTTGGACGTCAGGTGATGTGGTTCACCACGCTGGTTTCGCGCGGTGAGAATTTGCCGCCGTTGTACCATGCATTAACGGATGCGGGCGCGGTGAAAGTCGTCAAGAAAGAGATGGCCCAGGGGCAAAAGCAGAGCCGCTTTATTGCCTGGACCTTTATGGATAACGATCAGCGCCGACGTTTTATGGCGCGTAAACGCTAAAGCGTGGGCTCGGTTGGCGGCAGCGGTTCGCTTGCCGTCGATACAGGGCCATTCACCGGTGCAGGCAAGACCTGATACGTTTGTACCGGGGCGCGTATGTTGGCCAAATCGAAGTATTTCTTCACCTGGCTGTCAAGGGCAAAACGTACCGTCCACTGCTTCAGCGGTAAAGTAGTAAACGAGACCCTGAGCGTGAAAGCCGTATTGGTTAATCCCACGATCCCGGCAAACGACGGTTCGCCGATAATAAGCCCGCGGATATCTTCTTTTTCCATCACCGCAGCAACCGCGTCTTTCAACGCCTGATTCGCTTTATCCGCATCCTCATGACGGTCTACGTCGTAATTGGCGACGACCGATCCAATTCCACGCACAAAGTTGGCGAAGGTCGTTATCGATGACCAGGGAATGATATGGTACGCCCCGGTGTCCTGACGCACGCCCACAGAGCGGATGGACATTCGTTCAACCGTACCGGTGAGTGGGCCGATGGTCACCAGGTCGCCGGTGTTCATACCATTTTCGAACTGAATAAAGATCCCGGTAATAATATCTTTTACCAGCGTTTGCGAGCCGAAAGAGATAGCCAGCCCCAACGCCCCGGCCCCGGCCAGTAAGGGGGCGATATTGACGCCAATTTCGGACAGCACAATCATGATGGTGATCGTGCTGATTATTACCGCCAGCGCATTGCGAAACAGCGTCAGCAAAGTGCGGGTTCTGGCGCTGGGTAGCGGGCGGCCATGAATATCGGAAGCCAGACGATTTTCAATCAGGCTGGCAAGGATCGTCCAGCCGATGGCGGAGAAGAATAAAATCAGCGCGATACGGATCAGAATATCCACCGTTTTTTCTCCTGCGCCGTAATGCAGCCAGTTCCAGAAGTCGAACAGTCCCCAGGCATTCAATAGCAGCATCACCGCAACGCACACCGTCAGGATCCTGGCCACGCTTAACGCCGTCGACAGCCAGCCATTCAGTCGTTTTTGTAATTCCGGATAGCTGCGCTGGGTGTGTGGCGAAAGGGTAATAGTCTTGGCTATCCAGCGGGAAAACATGCCGGACACAAAGGCAGCAATCCCGATAATCACGAGGCTGCGCAGCGTAGCGCCCATCATGAATTTCAGGCTGTTGCCAGGATCAAATAGCGAGAAGAAAAACAGCACAATGAAGTAGGCGCTGGCCAGCCAATGCCACACCAGCGCAAAAGCGCGGATAAACAGGCTGAAGAAAGCTAATGATCTTTCCGCCAGATTCTGTAAATGCTGTGTTATCTCTTTCTTGTTTCTGAAAATCAGGTACAGCGCCCATAGCGTAATACACAGCATGATGATGACGTTTGCCATCGCGCCGACCTGCACGTTGACCTGATTGGAGATAATGGGAACGGCAACGATCAGTCCGTAACCAATCAGACTGCTCAACGAACTCAAACGGCGATTCCAGTAGCGAGCACCAGCATCCTGAATGTTAAACGGGCGCAGTTCGGCCACCGTTGGGCAAAATATCAGACGTAGAATGGCTTTGAAGAATTCAATCAGGGCAAAGGCATTGAGAAACAGGCTTTGCTGAAAGGCGATCGTGCGACTGCCGGCGTTCATTCGGTCACTCAGTATTTGCCCGACAAACAATGTCAGCGCCAGCAGAAGCAAATCGATAATGAATGCGCCGATTATCATCGCCGGAAGCTGGAGCCAGTTGCTGCGTTCACGGTTTTTCCGTCGTGCCCATTGCCCCATTTTGCGATACAGCGGAAGCGCGCACAGGCGAATCAACCAGAAAAAACCGAACACTGACGCCGCCAGCATTAAAAAATGGGTCAGGGCATTGGTGAAAGTTTGTGGGTTAAAACTCTTATGCGGTGCGTCGGTAATATTACGGTAAAGTTGGGCAAAGCGGCTGGAGAGCGCCTCACCGTAGTGCCGTGTGACATCCGTGACGTTTTCCAGCACCGTTTTTTCTTCTGTTAATGTGGGTGGAACAATGGTTGGCACAGGCTCGGCAGGGGGCGCTGTCGCCACTTTGCGTAACTGATCGATCAGTTCCTGACGTGAGGCGTCATTTTCCAGCACATCCGCCAGTGCGCCGTAGGCCGCTTTCTTCTGTTCAACATCCGGCTCTTTCGTTGGCGCGGTTTGTGCGTTGGTTGACGTTGGCGAGGTGACGCCAGGTATCGTCACCGCCTGAGCCGGAATACTCAGCAGACAAACAAAGATGAACAGGATCCAGCGCATGACTCCTCCCATGAGAAAATAAATTCAAAAGGATAAGTATAGATGTCAGGGCGGGGGAGAAATGAAATGAGAGGATTCTGGTGAAAAACCTCCCTTCGGGCGAAGGGAGGCTGATATCAGGAAACGTGCTGCAAAAATTCCTGTAAGCGTTGGCTGGGCGGATTTTCAATCAGGGCCTGCGGATTACCGTCTTCGGCAATACGTCCCTTATCAATGAAAATCAGGCGTGAAGCCACTTTTTCGGCAAAGCCGATTTCGTGGGTTACAATCACCATGGTCATCCCTTCTTCCGCCAGATCCTGCATAACTTTCAGAACTTCATGACGCAGTTCCGGGTCCAGCGCTGAGGTTGGCTCATCAAACAGCATCATTTTCGGCTTCACCGCCAGCGCACGGGCGATAGCCACACGCTGTTGTTGACCACCGGACAGTTCAGAAGGGTAGTGATGCGCACGCTCAGCCAGACCCACTTTCGCCAGCAGCTCTTTAGCCAGTTTCTCAGCCTGCTCTTTATTCGCCCCGCGTACGCGCTGCGGTCCGAACATGACGTTTTCCAGCGCCGTCAGATGCGGGAACAGATAGAACTGCTGAAACACCATCCCGGCTTCCTGGCGGATTAACCGCTCGTCTACCTTCGGATCGTTTACTTTCAGACCATCGACGATCAAATCGCCGGAGGTGATTTCTTCCAGTTTGTTAATACAGCGCAGCAGGGTAGATTTACCGGACCCGGACGGACCGATAATCACCACCACTTCGCCCTGCTGAATGTTCAGGTCAATATTGTGCAGCACCTGAGTTGGACCAAAGTGCTTAGAAACGTTTTTAAATTCAATCACAGGATTTTCATCCTTCTTTCCAGACGACGCAGAATGAAGCTCAGCACCAGCGTAATGATCAGATAGAACACCGCAACGGCGCTCCAGATTTCCAGTGCGCGGAAGTTACCGGCAATGATTTCCTGGCCCTGACGGGTCAGTTCAGCGACGCCAATGACAATAAACAGCGAGGTATCTTTTATGCTGATTATCCACTGGTTACCCAGCGGTGGCAGCATACGACGCAGCGCGAGAGGCAAAATTACGTGGCGGATAGTCTCTGTGCGTGAAAGTCCAAGCGCCAGTCCGGCTTCGCTGAATCCTTTATGGATTGAGAGCACCGCACCGCGGGTGATTTCCGCAATATAGGCCCCGGAGTTGATCATGATGGTGACAACGGCGGCGCTAAAGGGATCAATGCGTAAATCGTTAAATGCCATTGGCAGGGCGAAGTAAATAAACATCACCTGCACAACGATTGGCGTACCGCGAATGACTTCGATAAACACCAGCGCTACGTGGTTGGCTATCCAACCGCCGAAAGTACGTGCAAACCCCGCTGCAAGCCCGATTACCAGACCGCCAGCCAGACCGAGGACCGAAATCCACAGGGTCATTTTGGCGCCTTCAATCAAAAGCGGGATGGCGGGCCAGATGGCACTCCAGTCAAACTGCATATGTCGTTCCTGTTACCGTGGTGTAAATATACAAATGCCTGTTTTACCGGATTCACCGTGTGGTTATTCGGCCTACAGGTCTCAAAAATCCCGGCGTAAGCCCGGTAAGCATCGCGCTACCGGGCAACGCTGCCGGTTATTATTTAGGTTCAGTACCGAACCATTTTTTGTAGATTTCGTTATACGTGCCGTTCTCTTTCAGCGTTTTCAGCGCGCCGTTCACTTTCTCGCGCAGTTCATCGCTGCCTTTCGGGAAGGCGATACCGTACTGCTGGGCTTCCAGGGATTCACCTACGGCTTTGAACTGGCCGTTACCCGCAGTTTTGATGAAGTAAAGAATGTTTGGCGTGTCGTGCAGCACGGCGTCTGCGCGGTTGGTGCCCAGTTCCATATACGCGTTATCGATATTCGGGAACTGACGCAGGTCTTTGGTTTTGATGTTAGCTTTTGCGTAATCAACGGAACCGGTGCCGCTCTTCACAGCGACGACTTTACCATCCAGATCTTTCACGCTTTTCACGTCGTTATTATTCGCTTTGACCATCACTAACAGACCGCTTTTGTAGTAGCCGTCAGAGAAGTCGATCGCTTTTTTACGCTCATCAGTGATGGTGATACCCGCCAGTGCCAGGTCGATATTTTTGGTTTGCAGAGCCGGGATGATGCCGCTGAAATCCATTGGTTTCAGTTCATAATCCAGCTTCAGTTCTTTGGCCACGGCAGCCCACAGATCCACATCAAAACCAACGTATTTGTCACCCTGTTTGAATTCGAACGGTACAAACGCGGTGTCGGTTGCGACAACCAGTTTCTTATCTGCGGCATGGGAGGACACCGCAAAAGCCAGGGTAAGTGCAGCCAGTGAAACTTTTAATACAGACTTCATAGGATTTCCTTTTATATCCACGGGGCGATCCCCTGCGAGAACATATGGCTTAATGAAAAAATCGTGCCAATTTTGCAACTCATTGTTTTAACAAGAGGGTGTCTTGTTTCTCTGCACAATAAGTAGGGCAAAGCGGGCGATCTGCACTATTTTGGGGCACTCATTTGGTGCGTACCTGACACGGTGCAAACGGTATGACTATTTAGCGTAAAAATTGTTGATAAAACAATCTTTCGTTAACGATTGTGTGAGGTGATTATTACAATTAATTTACTTTGGAGTGACGAATGATCAAAGTTATGCACCATAGAAGTGCAAAACCCCCGCCAGGGCGAGGGTTATATAGGTAATTCTTATGTCTGCTGTTATTCAATATTGGCTTCGATAAACCACAGGAATTTGTCGAGATCGCGTGACGCGGCGGTGAAGATATCTGCAGTATCTTCGTCTTTAGCTTCGCTAATGGCTTTACGTACGCTATTCGCGACGACGGCATAACGATCGGCCAGCTCTTTTAAGTGGTCCTGCACGCTATGGATATCCAGCGGGTAGCTTTTCAGAGGCGTTTTGCTGTTAATCACCTGGGTTGTACCCAGTGCGACTCCGCCCAACTGTACGGCGCGCTCGGCCATGGTGTCGAGGTGATCGGTCAGGGCTGTGCGGAAGCCATCCAGCATTTCATGTACGGCAATAAAGTTGGTGCCGCGCATGTTCCAGTGAGCCTGTTTGGTGATCAACGACAGGTCGATGAACTGGATCACTTGCTGATTCAGCAGCTCTACGGTCGCTTTCTTTTCGCTATCTGTCACATCGTTGCGGGTATATAGGAGGGCAGATGCTTTTGTTTTTACCAATTTTGCGGTACTCATATTTTCATATCCTCTTGATATTTATGTCCCAGCTCTTCAACGGGATTAAGTATAGCGCTAAATTTGGATTTGTTTTTCCGATCTTGCCTATCACTTTAATAGCGAAGAGAGAGGTTGGTATAAAATAATTAATGAAATCATAGTGATATGATGGTTGTTGCCGGGGTGATGTTATTTTTATGTTAATGTAAAAAGTAAAAGAAATATGTGGATGAGAAAAATATATTTATTAGAATAATTATCACGCAGATTTACAATTGGATATTCTGCATGATTATGCAAACCATGCAGAATATTAAGTGGTTAATTCACGTCAACTTGCTTAATTTGCGGTTCTTTGCGAATAGTGAGCGTAGACCCCATTGATGCGACGATAATGGCGCCCAAAGCGAGCGTCTGGATAAGCGTCAGCGTTTCACCGAGGAAGATCATTCCGGAAACCGCTGCCAGTGCGGGCTCCATGCTCATCAGCGTCCCAAAAGTACGGGTTGGCAGCCGCGTCAATGCAATCATCTCCAGCGAGTAGGGAAGCGCAGTGGAGAGGACCGCAATGGCGAGGCCTAACGGCAGAATGGACCAGTGCCACAGGGCATCTCCAGCCTGGATCGCGCCGATGGGGACAAAAACCAGCGCCGCAATTAATGACCCAACCGCAACGGTCGCCGGACCATGTTCCGCGCCTGCACGCTGCCCGGTAAGAATATAGATTGCCCAACAGGCGCCAGCCCCCAGCGCCAGCGCGGCGCCGGTTAAATCCACGTGAGAAACGTCCTGACCTAACGGCAGCAGGAACCACAGCCCGAGAACAGCCAGTGCAACCCAGATGAAATCCACCGGACGCCGGGATGAAAACAGCGCTACCGCGAGCGGACCGGTAAACTCCAGCGCCACGGCAATTCCCAATGGCACGGTCTGGATTGACAGGTAGAAGAGATAGTTCATCCCGCCCAGAGACAGGCCATAAAACAGCAGGGGCAGGCGCTGTTCTTTGGCGAATCGCAAACGCCAGGGTTTAAAGAAGGCGATAAGGATGAGGGTGCCCAACGCAAGGCGCAACGCGGTAACGCCCGGCGCGCCAACGAGCGGGAACAGCGATTTCGCCAGAGATGCTCCGCTTTGAATGGATGACATAGCAATGAGCAAAACCAAAATAGGCAACCAGACTGGCGCTTTACGTGACGACCCCGGCATCCTTTCTCCTGTCAATGATGATTACACGCCTTCATCTGCGCGACGTTGCAGTTTTGCTACGACACGGATGACTTTATGTATAGAAAAGTAAAACAGCGAGTGTAATGGAAATACACATCGCTGGTTGACTATTCGTTGAAAAAAAAATTGCTCAGTTCCGTACAATGGCATGAAAATGATGGATTAATAATCTGTGTGATTAGGATTAATCTGGATGAATGTGCCATATTGTGCGCGCAATAATGGCATTTTACGTTAGAAAAGTGATGTTAATTGAAAGAGATAGCGGGTTTCTGAAATGTTCTGTTACATGAAAGACCCCGTTAGACATCGCGAATCGCAAAGAGTTTCCCATCAATTTTTGGTATATTTAAAACTTAAGATTTACTTGAAGCACATTTGAGGTGGTTATGAAAAAAATTGCATGTCTTTCAGCACTGGCCGCTGTTCTGGCTTTCTCCGCAGGTACTGCAGTAGCTGCTACTTCTACCGTTACCGGTGGTTACGCTCAGAGCGATGCTCAGGGCGCAGCGAACAAAATGAACGGTTTCAACCTGAAGTATCGCTACGAGCAGGACAACAACCCGCTGGGTGTTATCGGTTCCTTCACTTACACTGAAAAAGATCGTACCGATGCTTCTGGCGACTACAACAAAACCCAGTACTACGGCATCACTGCTGGTCCGGCTTACCGTCTGAACGACTGGGCAAGCATCTACGGTGTAGTGGGTGTTGGTTACGGTAAATTCCAGAACGCAGCATCCCCGGCTGACAACCACACCACCAGCGACTACGGTTTCTCTTACGGTGCTGGTCTGCAGTTCAACCCGATCGAAAACGTTGCTCTGGACTTCTCCTACGAGCAGAGCCGTATTCGTAGCGTTGACGTTGGCACCTGGATCGCTGGCGTGGGTTACCGCTTCTAATCACTCCGGTGATATGAAAAATCCGCCTTTTAGGGCGGATTTTTTTTGCGTGTAATTTAGAGATTAACGAGATTTGGTCTCAAAGATATCGGTACCAAGATGGTTGTAATCCACCTTCTGCAGTTTGAAGTTGGTGATGTACACCGGGCCGGCCTTTTTCTCTGAAATAAAGCGGTAGCTGTTGGTAATTTCCTTTGCGCTTATCCCTGTCCACTGTGAGAAAAAGCTGAGGAAATCATTCGCAGAGCGACGGGCTTTAATCACCCGATGCGCTTTATCATCGCTCGACAGCACCATGAAAGGCACCTGGAAATTCTGCTGGAACTGATCGTCATGCGCCAGGTACTGCACCTCTTTTCCTCGCTCTTTAAACGCGAGGCCATGATCGGAAAAATAGACCATCGAGAAGCTGGTACCGCTGTTACGTAGCTGATCGTATAGCTGACGCAGCAGGTCATCCGTCTGAGTCATGGTGTACAGGTAGCAGGATGTCTCTTTTGACTGGACGAAGGTCTCGTATTTACCCTGCGTACGGTCGCAGGCCTGTGGATGTGAGCCCATTAAATGCAGCACGATGAGCTGTGGCTGGGTGCGCTCGGTTGCCAGCACCTGGGCGGTCATCTTCAACAGCGCTTCGTCACGGGTGTTTTTATCCGCTTCGAAATCACCGCTTTTGAGAAACTGAACTTCATCAGCGCGTTTCGCGATGCTGGCGATGGCCGTATCGTATTCACCAATCTGTCCCTGATTGGAAAACCACCACGTCTGGAATCCCGCTCGGTTGGCCAGGGTGACAAAGTTATCCTGGAACTGGGGCTTATTGTCGACCACCCGATTCAGCGTCAGGCCGAGTGATTTTTGCGTCGAACCGCTTGCCGCAATGTAATCCGCGAAGATGTAGCCGTTAACGGAGCTGGCAAACGGGGTGTTATCCCAGTGGCCGCCAAACGCGCCTAACGCATCGCGGCGGGCGCTTTCGCCGATCACCACGACGTAGGTGTGATACTTCGGCTTGACGGCGGTTACCGTCCAGCTGTCTTTTACGCTCGACAGTTTCGCCATACGCTCTTGTTCATCGAGCACTTCGTTGTTATTGACGATAACGTCCTTGGCAAAGCGGAAAACCGGATAGCCAGTGTCTTTCAGCTTGAACACGCCGCCCCAGGCCAGGTTTTGCACTGGGGTAACAAAGAACGCGACAACGCTGAACAGCAAACAAACGCTGTCGAACTTGTTCCAGCCACGTTGCTGTACATCTTTTTTACGGCGTATGGCGATAACGCCGAGGGCGAAAATAAATACCCCAACCAGATAACTGTACCAGGGGAAGATGGTCAGGATTTCAGTAGACTCTTCCATATTGGTTGAGTGCAGCGCCAGCAAGGTATTGAAGTTCGGCGCACCATAAGCCTGGCCGAACGGAAAGTACATTGCCGCAATGAATGAACAAATGCCAATCAGTGCTTTCTGCACGCGCGGCGCGCTACGCCACAGCAGCATCAATATACAGGTGAAAGCAACGCTATAGAGCAGGCTAAGTGGATAGCCCAGCGCAAGGTTGATCAGCAGAGACTGTAAGAAATAGAGGCCAGTCCACGGACTAATTGCCCGGCTACGAGCAATGATTGAATCTTTGAGGGTTAAATTCATATGCCACTGTTACAAAAACGCCATGTGCTTACCCTGGCGCTAAGGGTCATTGCCTGCCTGAGAGAGCGAGAAGAGGGATAGGGTCCGCATCCGCGAGCCGCAATATACGCAGGGCTGCGAAAAGATAGAGTGTGCGCAGGAGAAGGTCAACTACTACAAAGAAATTGTTTTGCGAGGGACGTGGCAAAACTGACAAAAAGAAGGGTTATTGGCAGGAAAACGATCGCCGTATCCGTGTTACGGCAGGAAAAAGAAGCGGCGTACCGCGACGCCGCATTATTTTTCTGAAGGTTTATCCTGCTCTGGTTTGCTGTTAATCATGTCGCACAGCATAGAGATAAGCATTAACCGTACTTTAAAGGGAGAGTGGCTAAACACGCGTATACACCTCTTAAATTCATTCATATAAACCTCCTGACTTCACGATCCCATCAGTCCTTGAGGGATGTCTTTATTATATACAGATATAGCACAGGCTATATTATATAGCTATTGCTAAAACGTTAATTTTTTGTGCCCACGCAACTCTGGTTTACAATGAGCGCTCTCTAATCAGATGCCGTTAACGCGTCACAGGAACGAGGAAGCATAATGAGTCGTCGCGCAGGTACGCCAACAACAAAAAAAGTGACGCAATTGGTGAATGTCGAAGAACACGTTGAAGGATTTCGTCAGGTCCGGGAGGCACATCGCCGTGAGCTGATTGATGACTACGTAGAGCTGATTTCCGATCTCATTATTGAGGTTGGTGAAGCGCGCCAGGTAGATATGGCCGCGCGGCTTGGGGTTTCCCAGCCGACGGTTGCTAAAATGCTTAAGCGTCTTGCTTCAGTCGGATTGATTGAAATGATCCCCTGGCGAGGCGTGTTTTTAACCGCAGAAGGTGAGCGACTGGCTCAGGAGAGTCGGGAGCGTCATCAGATTGTAGAGAATTTCCTGTTGATGTTAGGTATCAGCCCGGAAATTGCCCGTCGCGACGCTGAGGGAATGGAGCACCACGTCAGTAAGGAAACGCTGGAAGCTTTTAGCCGGTTTACGCAACAGCAAGGAACAGGCTCTGAATGAGTTTTCCTTTATTACGCGCCCTACAGCGCGATCGTTTTTTTCAGTTGTTAATCATCGTCGGGATTGTACTAAGCCTGTTTACGCCATTTGCGCCCCGGTCGTGGCCGGGGGCGATTGACTGGCACACGATTATCACGCTTAGCGGGCTGATGTTACTGACCAAAGGGGTGGAGCTAAGCGGTTACTTCGATGTGTTAGGGCGCAAGATGACCCGCCGCTTCAATACTGAACGCCAATTGGCGATATTTATGGTGCTGGCGGCGGCGCTGCTGTCGACGTTTCTGACCAACGATGTTGCGCTGTTTATTGTGGTTCCGCTGACCATCACCCTGAAAAAATTGTGCGCCATTCCGGTGAATCGCCTGATTATCTTTGAGGCGCTGGCGGTAAACGCCGGATCGTTACTCACGCCAATAGGCAATCCACAAAACATTCTGATGTGGGGACGCTCAGGCTTATCGTTTAGCGCGTTTATCTGGCAAATGGCACCGCTTGCGGGGGCCATGATGCTGACGCTGGTGGTGCTGTGCTGGTTCAGTTTCCCACACAAAGCCTTGCACTATCATACCGGTACGTGCGCGCCTGACTGGCAACCGCGCCTGGTGTGGGGCTGTCTTGCGTTGTATATCATCTTCCTGACGGCACTGGAGTTAAAACATGGGCTGTGGGGCCTGGCGGTTGTGGCGGCAGGTTTCATGGTGCTGGCTCGCCGCGTGATCCTCAGCGTGGACTGGACGTTGCTGTTGGTGTTTATGGCGATGTTCATTGATGTGCATTTGCTGACGCAGCTCCCGGCCTTACAGGGGATGACCCATCAGATTGGCACCCTCTCAGCGCCGGGGCTTTGGTTGACCGCCATTGGCCTGTCGCAGTTTATCAGTAATGTTCCCAGTACGATTTTGCTGCTGAACTACGTCCCGCCAACGCTGCTGTTAGCCTGGGCGGTCAATGTGGGCGGCTTTGGGCTGTTGCCGGGGTCGCTGGCGAATCTTATTGCTTTACGGATGGCAAACGACCGACGGATCTGGTGGCGTTTTCATTGGTATTCGGTGCCGATGCTGATATGGGCGGCGCTGGTGGGATATGGTTTGTTGTTACTAATGTAATAGCGGCATTGAGGCAATAAAAAAGGCGGATGAATTATCCGCCTTTTTCGTGTCAGGTATGTGCTTAGTTCAGACGAACCGGCATACCTGAACGGTTCTGAACCGCCTGCTCAACGACGGCCTGATCGACGTCAGACTGACCGGTGATGCTGGTAATGCTCTTGTTCAGCGTAATCGGTACGATTTCCCCGCCCTCAAACTGTGCTTCAGTAGTAGACAGTGGGTTATGTACCTCGATGTAACGGCTGCCGTCTGGTTCGGTAGTGGCTTTTACCGGCTCATCGATAAACTGTACGCGGGTGCCGACTGGTACATTTTCAAACAGGAATTTGATGTCATCGTTACGCAGACGCACGCAACCGTGGCTGACGCGTAAGCCGACGCCGAAGTTAGCATTGGTGCCGTGGATGGCATACAGACGACCAATATACAGCGCGTACAGACCCATCGGGTTATCCGGACCTGCTGGAACAACGGCTGGCAGCGGTTCACCCGCAGCGCGGTATTCCGCATGCATTTTCGCCGTTGGCGTCCAGGTTGGACCCGCTTTTTTACGTTCTACTTTAGTAGTCCAGTTGATTGGCGTGTCTTTGCCCAACTGGCCGATACCAATCGGCAGAACAATAACGGTGTTGGTGCCTTTCGGGTAATAGTACAGGCGCATTTCAGCGCTGTTGATAACAATACCTTCATGCACGGTATCCGGCAGGATCAACTGCTGAGGAATGTTCAGCACCGTGCCGCCTTTCGGCAGGAAGGTATCCACGCCCGGGTTGGCTTCCAGCATGTTAGACAGACCCATCTGATACTCCGCCGCAAAATATTCCAGCGGTTGGGTGTTGCCTTCAGGAATCGTGATGACCTGGTTTTGCCCAATTAAACGGCTGCCATCGGTAGGCAGCGGGTACGTGACGGCAGAAGCTGTGTTACAAAAACCAACTATTGCGAGTGCCGCCGCGAAAAGCGTTGTTAATTTCATATTCATGTTCATGTGTGCGAGATTCAGTGCCAGGCAGGCTAGTGGGTTGAGATTTATGTAGTGTTGGGCACGCATTATATGTGCAATCTGAGCAACAAGGAATTCGGATGTGTACTAAATCACATTTTTTTCCTTTTACTCTCATTTTAGCCCTTCAGCATCAGGGGGCGATCTTATTGCGGACTTATGGCATAATAAGCGGTTTGTCACATATTTCTTTCTCTTTCAGGATACGCCAGTGTTAGTTTCCAGCAACGTCACCATGCAGTTCGGCAGTAAGCCGCTGTTTGAAAATATTTCCGTCAAATTTGGCGGCGGCAACCGTTACGGCCTGATTGGCGCGAACGGTAGCGGTAAATCTACTTTTATGAAAATTCTCGGCGGCGACCTCGAACCGACGCTGGGCAACGTTTCCCTCGATCCGAACGAGCGCATCGGTAAGCTGCGTCAGGATCAGTTCGCCTTTGAAGAGTTCACCGTGCTTGATACCGTGATCATGGGTCACGGCGAACTGTGGGAAGTGAAGCAGGAGCGCGATCGCATTTACGCCCTGGCTGAGATGAGCGAAGAAGATGGCTACAAAGTTGCTGACCTTGAAGTTCAGTACGGCGAAATGGACGGCTACTCTGCGGAAGCGCGTGCGGGTGAACTGCTGCTGGGCGTCGGTATTCCGGTAGAACAGCATTACGGCCCGATGAGCGAAGTCGCGCCCGGCTGGAAGCTGCGTGTGCTTCTGGCGCAGGCGCTGTTCTCTAACCCGGACATTCTGCTGCTCGACGAACCAACGAACAACCTGGATATCGACACCATCCGCTGGCTGGAGCAGACGCTGAACGAGCGTGACAGCACCATGATCATCATTTCGCACGACCGTCACTTCCTGAACATGGTCTGCACGCACATGGCGGATCTGGACTACGGTGAACTGCGCGTTTATCCGGGTAACTACGACGAATACATGACGGCGGCAACCCAGGCGCGTGAACGTCTGCTGGCTGATAACGCCAAGAAGAAAGCACAGATTGCCGATCTGCAATCCTTCGTCAGCCGCTTTAGCGCCAACGCGTCTAAATCTCGACAGGCGACTTCTCGTGCGCGTCAGATTGATAAGATTAAGCTCGACGAAGTGAAAGCGTCCAGCCGTCAGAACCCGTTCATTCGCTTCGAACAGGATAAGAAACTGTTCCGTAACGCGCTGGAAGTGGAAGCGCTGGCGAAAGGTTTTGATGAAGGCCCGCTGTTTAAAAACTTCAATCTGCTGCTGGAAGTGGGGGAGAAGGTTGCCATCATTGGCGCCAACGGCGTGGGTAAATCCACCATGCTGAAAACGTTAGTTGGCGATTTGCAGCCGGACAACGGTACCGTTAAGTGGTCTGAAAACGCCCAGGTCGGTTACTACGCGCAGGATCATGAATACGAGTTCGAAAACGATCTGACCGTTTTCGAATGGATGAGCCAGTGGAAACAAGAAGGCGATGATGAGCAGGTTGTGCGCAGCTTCCTTGGCCGTCTGCTGTTCAGCCAGGACGATATCAAGAAACCTGCGAAAGTGCTCTCCGGTGGTGAAAAAGGCCGCATGCTGTTCGGTAAACTGATGATGCAGAAACCGAATATCCTGGTCATGGATGAACCAACCAACCACCTGGATATGGAATCTATCGAGTCGCTGAATATGGCGCTGGAAATGTACCAGGGCACGCTGATCTTCGTTTCTCACGACCGTGAGTTTGTCAGCTCGCTGGCCACCCGCGTGATTGAAATTACGCCGGAACGCGTGATCGACTTCACCGGTAACTACGAAGATTATCTGCGTAGTAAAGGCGTCGAATAAGTCTCTTCCCCCCGCACTTTTCTGAAAAAAAGTTCTGCTGATTAATCTTAGCCACAATTGTGGCTAAGATACTTTCCATAACGACCTACATAAGGAAATGAGTCAGATGGAACCGCTTTCTTTAGCTAATCTTAAATTAAAATTACTGAGTTTAAACAGCAGCAACGAGCATCCTTTCATTTTACGTGAAGATGGTGATGATATTGTTGCATCCTGGAATATCGTTGATGCTAAGTGGATAGATTATTTCAGTCAACACGGATTGCAGCAACAATATGAGCTAAGACTGTTTTTCAATGAAAGTAAAAAGCAGATTAGCTATCGGGAAAAAAAGACCGATGTGGAGTGGGATGCAGATTTGGGTGGGTTCAAAATGAGCAAATCTGTCCAGGTCGGGAAGAGTCTTGAGTTTTCTGCAGGGGGCTCCTGGGGTAAAAAAGAAGATGGTAGCTTCGGTAAAATTGATGGCTATAAATTTATATCAACGGAAATTACTGACCCTATTTTTGATATGGCTCGTGAAGCGGGTTGGCAGATTCGTGGTTTGTTAGCAGACAAGAAGAAAAGGAAATTTGTTATAGCGGGGGCGGTGATTGCCGCACTGATTGTTTTTATTGGCCTGGGCTCTTTCCTTTTTTCTACAATGGGTGATTTGAAGGATGCTGCGCGAACAGAGATAGACTTGCTCCGTAATGGACAATATGTTCAGGCTTATCAGGCAAGCTCCTCTTCTCTGCAAAGAAAAATGAACAACGAGGACTTTAAGCTTGTAACTGAGTCTATTCATTTTGATGATATTAGTGATTACAGTTTCGATAGCTTCAACGTAGAAAATAATGTTGGTTCTTTGTCTGGAAGCGTTGAGTTTAAAAACGGGGAGTCTGGTGAAATTAACGTTACTATGCTCAAAGAAAATGATAAATGGAAACTGGCGGCAGTTTCAGTAGAATAAAAAATATCCGGTTTTTATCATTTAGTGAAGAAAACCGGACTGTTTAAAAGTGATGCAAGGGGAAGGGTTATTCCATCCCCAACGCGCGTTTACCGTGGATATTCAAATCCTCCAGCGTGAAGCGTCCTTCCCAGTTAGTTTCATAATCCTCACGCGGGAAATCACCCGGCGACGCGCCTTTTTCCAGTGCGGCTTTCACTTTGTGGGCATAAGCCAGATTCTTTTCGCACATTGGTGCGGCAGGAATGTACATCACGTTGCCCCAGCCCTGCTGATTTTCCACCGGGGCGACGGAGTGAATCACGTCGCAATGCCACCAGACGGAGTCTCCGGCGTCCAGTTGCGGAATGCTGGTCAACGCCTCAATCAGTAGCGGATGCCATTGTGTGGAAATCGGCAGGACTCTGCCGGGCGCGACGCCGCAAAGTTCATCTTCCGGCACATCATCAAGCAATGGGCGTAACAGCACATATGCCATCGCTTCAGGAATAGGGACCACGTGCAGCAATCCCTGACCCGGCAGCATATCGGACAGTGCAGTCCAGCCCTGGAAGGTACGGAAGACCGAACATTTGGTGGTGTTATCCACCGTGTACTCTTCTACCTCGGTGCGATGCGCCGCCTGCCATGGATCATAATCTTCCAGCTTACCATTGAAAACATTAGCAAAGACCTGCTGATACGCCGGAAGAAGCCAGCGCTCCAGCGCGCCGGAATCCGTATGAGCGCCCAGCCCTTTAGACGTGGTTCCCGGCGGGCGACGGCGTATCCGGTCAGGGTAGATAACGCTGACATCCGGGTTAAACCATTGCTTACCTGCGCTTGAAAATGTCCAAAGACGATTAAGGAAAGACTGTGCATTGGCCATTTCTTCACTCTGACGGGCCTGCATCTGCGCCTGGGACCAGTAGATGGGGTAGATTTCAGGCCGCGATGCGCTCAGGGTACCAAAGAAATTATCGCCCGGTCCTTTATAGACATCGTCAAAATGGTTGCGGTCCAGATAGTCCAGCATTGACCGATCCCAATCGAGGGCCTGTTCTCGAGGGAAATGGCCTTTAATCACCGCGCATCCGCGACGCTTAATTTCTTCACGCTGCTCTGCACTTACGCGACCCGCGTTGATATCTGCATAAGACACCACGGGCCAAACCGGGGAGCCTTGCGCTTTGAGGGCGTTGATTTCCGCCACGCGATTGGCAATGGCATCGCTCAACTGATTGAAAATCAACTGAACATCTCCAAGCTGTTCACGCAGTTGCTGTTTCATCTGCCGGATTGTCGCTTTGTGATCGGCGGGCAACGTGTCGCTGGTAAAAGTAAAAGTCATATCCACCTCACATTAACTTTCATTCGAAACTAATTTAACTTACAGATGATAATATAAGTTAAAATTTAGTTAACGCAAGTTTAATTAATGGTGCTCTGACCGGCTGGGACGATGCTGCATTGTCCGAATTGCAGGGAGTTATGAGTATTACGCGTAAAAACGTTAGCCTGGCGTAAGTGGGGTTCTTTATAATTTGATTCGCAACTGATTCGACCGCTAAAAAATAGGGCGCAAGGACACAGCACGATTTCAAGGAAAATTGCTATGGAAAGAAAAGGAATTCTTTACCTCTTTACCGTCCCGGTGAGCCTCTTTTTTTATGCGCTTTGGCTGTGTTGGCGCGTGGGGGATGCTCCCATTAGTGATAACGTGGAGATGTTTCGCTGGGCGTTGGCCTGGTCGGCAATATTACTTACGGGTGGTGCGCTGCTGGTTGTTGGCACCGCAATTTGCGTATGCACAACCAGTGCACGCGCTTCGCATCATTCTCAGACCATCCTGATTAACAAATTTACGCTCTGTCGACGCCTGCTGCCTGTCTTGATGGTGGGGGAAATAGTGGCTTGCGGTCTGGCGACCATATGTTTGGTGTTATCGGAAGTTATCTGGACTCTCTCGCATATTGGCGGAGCCGGGGGCTTCAAGCTTGTGGTGATACTCCTGCTCGCCGTCGGCGTCATTTTCTGGATGTTAATAAAAAGCCTGGCCTCCATCAAAAGATGCTTTGCAATTTTTAAGCAAGAAGATACGGATAGCTACGGGATAAATATCACAGAGGCCTGCAATCCGATGTTATGGCGTTGGGTTCGCGATCTCACCGAGCGTGGTCGACTCACCGTACCCGATAACATTGTGGTGGGTTTTTTTGAATGCTTTTACGTCACGGCCAATGCCGTAAACACTGTCGATGGTGAACGTCTGACGGGGAATACCCTCTATTTGCCGCTAACCTATATGGCGCTACTGGATGAAAACGAAGTCGCCGCCGTGATTGGTCATGAACTGGGGCATTTTACCGGGGAAGATACCCAGTACAGCCTACGTTTTGCTCCACTGTATGCTGGTATAGAAAATAGCCTTGAGCATATGGCAAATAGTTCACAGGGTTTTTCCTGGCTGGACCGCATAGTACTGCGTCCCTCTTTGGATATGGGCGTCTGGTTTTTACAGTCGTTTCACGAGACGGTGAGTTACTGGAGCCGAGTTCGTGAACATGCGGCTGATAGTATGGGCGCTGAGGTCTCTTCTCCTATGGCAATGGCTTCGGCGTTATTGCGTATGTCGGTACTTGATGAACCGGTTTCCCGGTTTCTCGACGACATGATTCGCAAACAGATTGTTAGCGATTGCTGGCTTGCCAGTCTGGTGACTGCATTGCAAAGCGTTAACCCATTTGAGTTGCATAACGCTATCGACAGTGAAATTGCGCATCCAATGGATAGCCATCCTACGACGCGAGCTCGCATTGCTCTACTGGCAGTAGAACTGGATGATCAGCTTCAGACACGAGCTGTGCGGCCGGTTACGGCAAGTGACGGTGATTTTATTCGTAAATTGTTCAGCGATGTGGATGCTTTATGTTCGTCACTTACGCAAAAGCTATTGGGCCACATTGTTCCACAACGTGAGGCGTATCGTCAGGCGCTTGAAACTGAGGCCGTTCTGGCAACGGAGTCGGTTGCACTGTGGACCAGCAAAAAAGAACCATGGTATATGATTGTGCTGGGTTTTTTGATGTTGCTGGGGGGAGGGTATTTAGTTCTGTTCTGCACCGTCAGTGCATGGTTCTGGATGCTTCCCTTCGCAGGTACTGCCTCAGGGATACTGGGGGTCATCACATTACGACGAACGCGGCAGCCGCTGTTAGTGTTCACGTCGGACAGCATTACCAGCTCCTGGCTACCTCAACCATTACCGCTAAAATACGTTTCTAATGGTGAATTGACGATCGTCTCCAGTTCATTGACCATCAAGCTCTTCCTGAATGAAGAGTATCAACCCAACGTCACCACAAAGCGGTTTATGCAGGCGATTCGTTTTAATCCTCGGCAGCATGCGATTATAATTGTGGTGTCCGGCAGCCTGCTACGCCAGCAGGAAATGAAAAAGGTTAAGCTGGATGCGCAAGCCTTGATGACGCTTATCGGCCAATACATTGGCTCAGCCCACGCGCGGGCTGAGTTAGCGGATTTCTGAGCATAGTAAAAACCGGAGCCAGCACTCCGGTTATCTGTCAGACGTTAAAAGGCGAAGTGTTATCCAGCACCGCCTGAATCACGTTCAGCGCGCCCTGATGGTTGTTGTCGTCGGTCTGATAGCGAGCAATCGCTTTGATACTCTCTGCAGCGTTGGCCATAGCGAAAGAGTAGCGTGCCATTTTCAGCATTTCCGCGTCATTACCGCTATCGCCAATCGCGACCACGTTTTGCGGTGACAGGTTCCAGCGCTTTAGCAGACGGCTGATCCCGTTGGCTTTATGTAAACCAGGAATGATCAGGTCGATAAACCCAAAGCCGCTGGTAACGGGCTTCATAATACCGTCAAGGGCTGAATGAAGGTGATCGATAACTAATGGGATCTGTTGGTCAGGTAGATTTAGCGAGAACTTGAACAGTACATCGTCGATGTCCTGATAATCCTTCACGGGTTTCAGGCGATGATAGTGTTTTGACATCAACGCGACAAAGGACTCTGGGGCATTTTCGCTAACGTAGGCGCTTTGCAGGCCGCAAGCCACAAAATTGAGATGCTTATCTTTTAGCAGTTCGCCAATGACAATGCGGGATTCGTGGCGGGTTAGCTCACCGTGAAACAGCTGTTTGCCATGTTCAAAGACTAACGCCCCGTTCTCGGCGACAAAAGAAATCTCATCTTTGAGCTCCGGGAAAAAAGAGATCAACTGGTAATACTGGTTGCCGCTGGCCACGACAAATTCGATATCTCGTTTTTTTAGTTCCTGATACTGCGCCATAAAACGTGCACGATCGTATTGCTTGGCATCGTCGAGAAAAGTTCCGTCCATATCGGTGACGATAACTTTGATGGTCATATTTGCTCCTGGCTTATAACTGCAACCAGAAACATTCTAATAACAATGTGACCTGTGGCACAAATTTAATTTCGAATGAAAGTAAAAGGCCGGGTGACAGCTTCGCCTTACCCGGCTAAGGGGAGAGATGAAGGCCCGGTAAGCGCAGCGTCACCGGGCGGGGGTTTTACAACATGTGTTCAGTACGGGCGATGATATCGTCCTGCGCATCCGGAGACAGCGCGGTGAAGAAGGCGGAATAACCTGCTACACGGACCACCAGGTCGCGGTACTGATCCGGGTGTTTTTTGGCTTCCAGCAGCGTTTCACGCGAGACAATGTTGTACTGAATATGCCAGCCTTTGTGCTCTTCAAAGAAGGTACGCAGCAGGATCATCAGCTTTTGCTTATCGGATTCATTCTCCAGCGTGGCCGGGTTCAGTTTCTGATTTAACAACACGCCGCCGAGGATTGAACCGGTCGGCAGTTTTCCCACCGAGCCAATTACCGCCGTTGGGCCGAGATGGTCCGTCCCGGAGGCCGGACTTGCGCCTTCCGCCAGCGGGGTGTGCGCCTTACGGCCATCCGGCGTTGCCATGGTTGCCGCGCCAAACGGCACGTTTGCGGAGATAGACGAGGTGCCGGCGTAGTAATTGCCGCCAACCGGACCGCGACCATAACGTGGATTATGATACTGTTTCAGTTCACTGATATAGGTCTGATAAGCGCGGGCCAGCAGCGTATCAACGCTATCGTCATCGTTGCCGTATTTCGGCGCGCCGTTGATCAGTCGCTGGCGTAATTGCTCATGGGTCAGACCGTCAAAATCGTCGGCCAGCGCGGCGGCCAGCTGTTGCTGACCGATAGCACCTTGTTCAAAGACCAGTTTCTTCACAGCCGCCAGACTGTTGCCGAGGTTGGCGATACCCACTTGCAAACCTGATACCCAGTCATACTTAGCACCGCCTTGCTTAATGCTTTTCGCGCGCTCGATGCAGTCGTCTACCAGCGCGGAGCAGAGAATATCATGTACATTCTCTTCCAGCATGGTGTCGACGACATACTCGATTTCGATAGATTTACGCGTGTAGTAGCGAATCTGCGCATCCCAGGCGTCCATCACTTCGTCGAAATTGTTGAAGTTACCGGCTGAGAGCGCTTTTTCCTGTGGCAGGAAGACTTTGCCGCTGGTGGCATCACGACCACCTTCCAGCGCCGCCAGCATTACGCGGGCAAAGTTAATAAAGCTCATGCCGGTGCAGCGGTAGCCCCATTTGCCGCCAACGGCGGTTTCGATGCAACCAATAGCTGCATAGTCATAGGCGTCCTGCGGTTCAATGCCAAGCTTAATGAATTCCGGGATGACGATTTCATCGTTGTTAAAGGCTGGCATCCCGAAGCCGCAGCGGATCACCTGCACGCAGGCATCCAGGAAGTCATTACTCATCCCTGCGTGATAACGCACGCTCAGGTTGGGCTGCGTAGAACGCAGTCGGCCGCAGGATTCCAGAATCGCGTAGGAGAGCGGGTTGACGGCATCCATCGCCTGACCGTTAACCAGATTCTGTCCACCAATGGTCACGTTCTGATACAGCGGGCTGCCCGCCGATGCTTTGGAGTGGGAACCGGAGCGGATTTTGTTCACTTCCAGCAGCTTCAGCCAGCAGCTGTGCAGCAGCTCAATAGCGTGCTCGCGATCGAGGCTCAGGTTCAGTTCTACGTCACGACGATAGAACGGATAGAGATACTGATCCATACGACCAAACGACACCGAGTGACCGTTAGATTCAATTTGCAGGATCAACTGAATGAAATAGCACAACTGCAGCGCCTGCCAGAACGTTTTTGGCGGCTCATGGGCGATCACATCGCAGTTTTCCGCAATGGTCAGCAGTTCATCACGACGGCTGGCGCGAGTTTCTGTGGACGCCATTTTACGTGCCAGCATGGCAAAGCGCTCAATGTGCAGGCTGACGGCCTCCAGCACGATATCTATCGCTTTCAGGAACTGATCGCCATGGAGGTCTTCCAGACATGTCAGATTGATGCGGGAACGACGTTCATCGACTTTGTGGCGTAGGCCGTCGAGACCTTTTTCCAGCAGCAGCGGGAAGTTTACCGCCAGGTGTGCGTCGCCGGAGGTCATGTTACCTTCGGCTTTGATAATACCGGTTTCCAGCAGCCCTTTCTGTTCGTCGGTAAACATCCCGTAGCAGCGATCCTGCACGGTCTGACCACGCCACCACGGACACACCTCGTGCAACACACGTTTATTCTCCTCGCTTACCGAGAAGCCTGCGCCCGGCCTATCGGCGAGGTCGTCGATCTCTTTTTCAATCCAGGAGACGGTGTATTCCGGGAAGATAGGCGCAGCACGTACTTCACTCGCCTGGTTGCCAACGATCAGCTCGTCATGCTTAATCCAGATGGTACGTTCCGCCAGATGATGGGCCAGCGCCAGCGCGCGGCGAACCGGGATGGGTTTATCCAGATGCTGTTGGTACATCTCGGTATAGTGCTGGGCGCGCTCGGTACAAACCGGCGGCTTTACGATGTGGATCAGGGCCGTTTTATGCGCTTTGATACGGTCGCTGAGTGTGTCCAGTTTCAGTGTGGTCATGGCGATTATCCTCGTAGGGTCGCGGTTAAACCTTTAAGGCTGGCGTACTGCTGGGCAAATTCGAGCAGTGCAGGCGCATCAAGCGGTTTATCCGGTGCGTTGTAGGGTTGACTGAGTAAGTGGTATTTGTTGATGCCCAGGGTGTGGTAGGGCAAAAAATGGATCTCACCGACGTGAAGCTCGTCGGCGGCAAAATCGGTAATGGCTTGAATAGCGGCTTCGTTAGCGTTGAATCCCTGAATCAGCGGTACGCGGATGATCATTTTTTTACCAGCGGCGGCCAGTTTTTTTAGATTTTCCAGTACGCGAGAGGCACGCCCATCGGTCCACTGTTTAAACGGGGCGTCGGCCACATGTTTTAAATCGGCCAGGAACAGATCGACGTCAGGTAATGACGGTTCAATATACTTCCACGGAACATGCAGACACGTTTCTACCGCCGTATGAATGCCGGCATCGTGGCTGGCTTTGAGCAACGCTGCCGCCAGTTCTGGCTGCATAAACGGTTCACCGCCGGATAAGGTGAGGCCCCCTCCGCTGCGGTCGTAAAACGGTTTGTCACGCATTACGGTCGCCATGATCTCGTCCACACTTTTTATCTCTCCGCAGACGGTCAGTGCCTGCGTCGGACAGCAGTGGGTCAACGCGGTAAGCGCGTCATCGGTCAGTTTTTCGCGATGAATCAGCAATCCGCTTAGCGCCCGTTCAATCACCTCCGGTGCTGCCTGAGCACAAAGATCGCAACCCTCGAGGCACAAACGCGCGTCATAGAGCAGATCCTGCGTGCGGGCGCGGCTTTCCGGATTCTGGCACCACCGACAGCCCAGGGAGCATCCCTTAAGGAACACCACGGTACGGATCCCGGGACCATCATGCGTGGAATAGCGCTGGATATTGAAAATCATAAGCGGCCTCTTTTCTTTCGTATAAAGATTAAATTACTTTCGAATGAAAGTTATATTGACGTGCGTCAACTAACTGTGAGGTTTCGCCGTGCTACCTTTTATCCATGCAATTATTCGTTTGAGGAAAGGTTATGGAACTCTATTTAGATACGTCTGACGTTGCCGCGGTAAAAGCGCTGGCGCGTGTTTTTCCGCTGGCAGGGGTGACCACTAACCCAAGCATTGTGGCGGCAGGTAAGCAGACGCTGGAGGTGTTACTGCCGCAACTGCAGGAGGCGATGGGAGGGCAAGGACGACTGTTTGCTCAGGTAATGGCGACCACCGCCGAAGGTATGGTCAGCGATGCGCGTAAACTGCGGGCAATCATCGCGGATATCGTAGTTAAAGTGCCGGTGACGGCAGAAGGTCTGACGGCCATTAAATTGCTGAAAGAAGAGGGCATCCCGACGCTGGGTACCGCCGTATACGGCGCCGCTCAAGGGCTATTCGCTGCGCTGGCGGGGGCGGAATACGTGGCGCCCTACGTTAACCGCGTGGATGCGCAGGGGGGAGACGGCATTCAGACGGTGAACGATCTGCAGGCCTTATTGAAAATGCATGCCCCACACGCCAAAGTCCTGGCAGCCAGTTTCAAAACACCGCGTCAGGCGCTGGATTGCCTACTGGCGGGTTGCGAGTCCATCACGCTGCCGCTGGATGTCGCTCAGCAGATGATTAGCTCTCCGGCCGTTGATGCTGCCGTAGCGAAGTTCGAGCACGACTGGCAGAATGCATTCGGTCGTACATCGATCTGATGCTGTTGCCGGGTGGCGCTAACGCTTACCTGGCCTACGTTCGAGCCGTTGTAGGTCGGGTAAGCGTTAGCGCCACCCGACTTTATTACCGACTACAAACCTCACACCCCGGGTTACGCATCAGCTTCATTTCGCGAAACTGGCAGGTCATGGCGTCGTACATGACGATTTTTCCCGACGCCGGTTTACCGTAGTTTGCCAGCAGCTTAATGGCCTCCATCGCTTGTAATGAGCCGATCACGCCGATCAGCGGGGCCATCACTCCGGCCTCGACGCAGGTCAGGGCATTTTCACCGAACAGACGGCTCAGGCAGCGGTAGCAGGGCTCCCCTTCCTGATACGTAAATACGGTAATTTGTCCTTCCATGCGTATTGCCGCCCCGGAAACCAGCGGAACCTTTGCGCTAAAGCATCCGACATTCAGCTGATTGCGGATACTGACGTTATCCGTACAGTCCAGCACCAAATCGTGCCCGGCAATAAGCGCGTGAATCTCGCTATCTTCCAGCAGCGCATTCACCGGCGTAATGGCGATGTATGGATTAATCCGCGTCAGTGCGTCGCGGGCGGAGAGCACCTTTGGCTGTCCAACGGTCGCATCGCTGTGCAGTGTCTGGCGCTGGAGGTTCGACACGGAGACCGTGTCAAAGTCGAGCAGGGTTAAATGCCCGACGCCAGCGCCCGCAAGGTACTGGGTTGCTGCACATCCCAGTCCCCCCAGACCAACGACCAGTACCCGCGCCTCCTTGAGCGCTTCCTGACCTTCGAAATCGAAGCCGCGCAAAATGATTTGCCGGTTATAGCGCATCATCTCCTGGTCGCTGAGTTCCGCCATTACAGGCCTCCAAACAGTGCGTTAAACGGCTCGACCTCAACCCATTCTCCGGCTTCGACGTTACCGCGATCGCGCTCCAGTACGATAAAGCAGTTGCCCATGCTAAAGGAGCTAAAAATATGCGAGCCCTGATGTCCGGTGGTGGTGACTTCCAGTTCGCCTTCTGCGGTGCGCTGCAACACACCGCGCTGAAAATCCAGACGGCCAGGCGTTTTCTTCAGGCGTGATGCGGTACGTACGCGCTGGCGCGCAGGCAGCCCGCAGGCGGTGTTGCCGCTGAGTTTTGCCAGCAGCGGTTGTACCAGTTGATAAAAGGTGAGGGCCGCAGACACCGGGTTACCCGGCAGGCCGCAAAACCAACTGTTGCTCAGTTTGCCAAAGGCGAACGGTTTGCCCGGTTTGATGGCCAGCTTCCAGAAGGCAATTTCTCCCAGCTCTTCCAGAATGGTTTTGGTGTAATCCGCTTCGCCTACGGAAACGCCGCCGGAGCTGATGACGACATCGGCCTGGCTGTCGGCTTCGATAAACGCGGCGCGTAGCGCGTTGGGATCGTCGCGAATGATCCCCAGGTTGATCACTTCACAGCCCAACTGCTGCAGCATCAGGTGAACGGTCAGACGGTTGGTGTCATAAATCTGTCCGTCTCCCAGCGGCTGACCCGGCAACTGCAGCTCATCGCCTGTAGAGAACAACGCCACGCGGACTTTACGCACAACGGGGACTTCGGCAATACCGAGCGAAGCCAGCACGGGAAGCTCGGCGGTGGTCAGGCGCGTCCCGGAGGGAAACACCACAGCGCCATTGGCAATATCTTCGCCGCGCAAACGAATATTTTGTCCGCTGCGGACCTCGGCGGTAAAACGCACACCGTCGTCGGTTTGTTCCGTTTGCTCCTGCATCACCACCGCGTCACAACCGACAGGCACCGGGGCGCCAGTCATAATGCGGATGCAGGTTCCCGCAGGCCACTCGCCATGGAAAGGCTGACCGGCAAAAGCTTTGCCTGCCACAGCCAGAGGCTGGTCAGACTGTAAATCGGCTAATCGCACCGCATAGCCATCCATTGCCGAGTTATCGAATCCCGGCACATCGATCGGGGAGACGACATCGGTGGCCAGAATGCGGCCAAAGCATTGAACCAGCGGCAGCGTTTCAACAGCGGTAAGCGGGGTAATACGCGACAGCATCTGAGAGAGAGCCGTTTCAAGCGGCATCAGTCCGGCGGTAAATTCCATGAGAAGACTCCTGCGGGGCAAAATCGAATCCGCTCATTATGTCAGAAAATGGACGCGGACAGTATGCCACCTCAGTCTTAGGTGCTGGCCTTTACCTTTACATGACGTCTGCATCTTTCTATATTCAAAAATCGAATCAATAAGTCACAGAAATTCTGATATTTATAACCCCGGTATCTGCCACCTGATGGACGAAAAAAATGGGTAAAGCAGTCATTGCAATTCACGGCGGCGCAGGGGCTATCACCCGTTCGCAACTGAGCCAGGAGCAAGAGTTGCGTTATATACAGGCGCTGTCGGATATCGTTGAAACCGGCCAGCGGATGCTTGAGGACGGTCGTAACGCACTGGATGTAGTGACCGAAGCCGTGCGCTTGCTGGAAGAGTGTCCGTTGTTTAATGCCGGAATTGGCGCGGTATATACCCGTGATGAAACCCATGAACTGGACGCCTGCGTGATGGACGGTAATACGCTGAATGCGGGAGCCGTCGCCGGGGTCAGTCATCTGAGAAATCCGATTCTCGCGGCGCGCCTGGTGATGGAACACAGCCCGCACGTCATGATGATCGGTGAAGGGGCTGAAAAATTTGCCATTGCGCACGGTATGGAGCACGTATCGGCGGATATTTTCTCGACGCCAGAACGCTATGCTCAACTGCTGGCGGCGCAAGCGGCAGGTGAAACGCTACTGGATCATAGCGCGAGCCCACTGGATGAAAACACCAAAATGGGTACCGTGGGGGCGGTCGCGCTGGATATGTATGGCAATCTGGCGGCGGCAACATCGACCGGCGGAATGACCAACAAATTACCCGGTCGGGTGGGGGACAGTCCACTGGTCGGCGCAGGCTGTTATGCCAATAATGCAAGTGTGGCTGTCTCCTGCACCGGAACTGGGGAAGTCTTTATTCGTGCGCTGGCGGCCTATGATATTGCGGCGTTGATGGACTACGGCGGCCTGAGTTTATCGGAGGCGTGTGAACGCGTAGTAATGGAAAAATTACCGGCGCTCGGCGGCAGCGGCGGTTTAATTGCCATCGACCACGAGGGCAACGTCGCCCTGCCATTTAACAGCGAAGGCATGTACCGCGCCTGGGGATACGCAGGCGATACGCCAACCACCGGTATTTATCGGGAAAAAGGAGATACCGTTGCCACACAGTGATGAGCTTGACGCCAGCGACGTGCTGGCAGTCAACAATCTGAATATTGCCTTTGAACAGGAGCAGCAGCGCGTCAGTGCGGTGCGCAATCTGTCATTTCGCCTGAAGCGTGGCGAAACGCTGGCGATCGTGGGCGAATCCGGTTCAGGAAAATCGGTAACAGCCTTGTCGCTGATGCGTCTGATTGAACAGGCAGGCGGCGAGGTGAGTTGCGATGAAATGCTGCTACGACGCCGTAACCGACAGGTTATTGAGCTGGGTGAGCAGAGCGCGTCGCAGATGCGTCACGTACGCGGCGCGGATATCGCCATGATCTTCCAGGAGCCGATGACATCGCTCAATCCGGTATTCACCGTGGGTGAGCAGATTGCCGAGTCAATCCGTTTGCATCAGGGGGCCAGTCACGAAGAGGCGATGGTGGAAGCTAAACGGATGCTCGATCAGGTCCGTATCCCTGAGGCGAAGGCGATTTTATCGCGTTATCCGCACCAGCTTTCCGGCGGCATGCGTCAGCGGGTGATGATCGCCATGGCGCTGTCTTGTCGCCCTGCGGTTTTAATTGCCGATGAGCCGACCACCGCGCTGGATGTCACTATCCAGGCGCAGATCCTGCAACTGATAAAAGTGTTGCAGCAGGATATGTCGATGGGCGTGATTTTTATTACTCACGATATGGGCGTCGTGGCGGATATTGCCGATCGCGTGCTGGTGATGTATCAGGGTGAGGCGGTAGAAACCGGCAGCGTTGAGCAGATTTTTCATTCTCCCCAGCACCCCTATACCAAAGCGCTGTTGGCCGCGGTGCCGCAGCTTGGCGCGATGTGTGGACAAGAGTATCCGCGCCGTTTCCCACTTATATCATTACACGATCCCAGTCATGTAGAACCGCAGACCGAGCAGGACACCGTGGTTGAAGGCGAGCCTATTCTGCAGGTACGTAATCTGGTAACGCGTTTTCCTTTGCGCAGCGGCATTCTTAATCGGGTGACTCGCGAGGTGCATGCGGTTGAAAACGTCAGCTTCGACCTGTGGCCAGGAGAAACGCTCTCGCTGGTGGGGGAGTCGGGTTGCGGGAAATCCACCACCGGGCGGGCGCTACTGCGTCTGGTAGAGTCTCAGCGTGGAGAAATCATCTTCAACGGCCAGCGTATCGATACCCTGGCCGCCAGTAAGCTACAGCCGCTGCGTCGGGATATTCAGTTTATCTTCCAGGACCCCTATGCTTCGCTCGATCCGCGTCAGACCGTAGGATATTCCATTTTAGAGCCGTTGCGCGTGCATGGATTACTGCAAGGGGATGCGGCGGCAAAACGAGTTGCCTGGCTGCTGGAGCGCGTAGGATTGCTCCCTGAGCATGCCTGGCGCTATCCGCACGAGTTTTCCGGTGGTCAGCGTCAGCGTATCTGCATTGCCCGGGCGCTGGCGCTCAATCCCAAGGTGATCATTGCCGATGAATCCGTTTCGGCGCTGGATGTCTCGATTCGCGGGCAAATTATCAACCTGTTGCTCGACCTCCAGCGTGAGCTGGGGATTGCATACCTGTTTATTTCCCACGATATGGCGGTGGTGGAGCGGATCAGTCACCGTGTGGCGGTAATGTACCTTGGGCAGATTGTCGAGATCGGCTCCCGGCGCGCGGTGTTTGAAAATCCGCAGCACCCATACACCCGCAAACTGATGGCGGCGGTCCCGGTTGCCGATCCATCGCATCACCGGCCCCAGCGCGTGCTGTTGTCGGATGATATCCCCAGTAATATCCGCAAACGCGGCGAAGAGATTCCCCCCGTTTCACTACAGTTAGTTGGCCCGGGGCATTATGTCGCGCGTGGGCAACCAGAAAATGCGCTTTCGCGTTTATAACAGGCAGGCAGGGTTTAAGGAGAATAACATGACAAAAATTGTTGCTCGAAAATGGCTGGTTGCTGTGGGTGTGGCCTCTGCGCTGGCCGCAACACCTGGCTGGGCCGCCAAGGATGTGGTGGTGGCGGTAGGATCTAATTTCACCACGCTCGACCCCTACGACGCGAACGACACGCTGTCGCAGGCGGTAGCGAAGTCGTTTTATCAGGGGCTGTTTGGCCTTGATAAAGAGATGAAGCTGAAAAACGTGCTGGCGGAGAGCTATACGGTTTCTGATGATGGCCTGACTTACACCCTTAAGCTGCGTCAGGGCGTGAAGTTTCAGGATGGCACTGACTTCAACGCCGATGCGGTTAAAGCTAACCTCGACCGGGCCAGTAATCCGGAAAACCATCTGAAACGTTACAATCTGTATAAGAATATCGATAAAACCGAAGTCGTCGATCCGTCGACGGTGAAGATTACGCTCAAACAGCCGTTCTCTGCCTTTATCAATATTCTGGCGCATCCGGCAACGGCGATGATTTCTCCCGCCGCGCTGGAGAAATACGGTAAGGAGATAGGTTTCCACCCAGTGGGGACCGGGCCGTACCAGCTTGATACCTGGAATCAGACGGATTTTGTGAAGGTTAAGAAGTTCGTGGGCTACTGGCAGCAAGGGCTGCCAAAGCTGGATACGATTACATGGCGTCCAGTGACCGACAACAACACGCGTGCGGCCATGCTGCAGACCGGGGAAGCGCAGTTTGCTTTCCCGATCCCTTACGAGCAGGCGGCGTTACTGGCGAAGAACAAAAACCTGGAACTGGTGGCCAGTCCGTCTATCATGCAGCGTTATATCAGCATGAACGTCACGCAAAAACCGTTCGATAACCCGAAGGTACGTGAGGCGCTGAATTATGCCATCAACCGTCAGGCGCTGGTTAAAGTCGCTTTTGCCGGGTACGCGACGCCTGCCACCGGTGTTCTCCCGCCATCGATTGCCTATGCGCAAAGCTATACGCCATGGCCATACGACCCGGCGAAAGCGCGGGAACTGCTGAAAGAAGCTGGTTATCCGAACGGTTTTACCACCACGTTATGGTCTTCGCATAACCACAGTACGGCGCAGAAAGTGCTGCAATTTACCCAGCAGCAGCTGGCGCAGGTGGGTATTAAGGCTCAGGTAACAGCGATGGATGCCGGACAACGCGCCGCGGAAGTTGAAGGAAAAGCGCAGAAAGAGAGCGGAGTACGGATGTTCTACACCGGCTGGTCTGCGTCTACAGGTGAAGCTGACTGGGCGTTGTCACCGCTGTTTGCATCACAAAACTGGCCGCCGACTCTGTTTAATACGGCGTTCTACAGCAACAAGCAGGTGGACAGTGATTTAGCGGCAGCGTTGCAAACCAACGATCCTGCGCAGAAAGCGAAGCTGTACAAGGATGCGCAGGATACTATCTGGAAAGAGTCGCCGTGGATCCCGCTGGTAGTGGAAAAACTGATTTCGGCGCACAGCACCAGGTTGACCGGGTTCTGGATTATGCCGGATACCGGATTTAGCTTTGATGATGCGGATTTAAAATAAGCTATTCATTCGGCCCCGCAGCCCAGGGGCCGACGAAGGGAGTGTGATGCTTAACTATGTTTTCAAGCGCCTGCTGGGGTTGATTCCAACTCTGTTGATTGTTGCGGTGCTGGTGTTTTTATTTGTTCACCTGCTACCCGGCGATCCGGCCCGGCTGATTGCCGGACCGGAAGCTGACGCCGAGGTGATTGAACTGGTGCGCAAGCAACTGGGTCTGGACCAGCCGCTGCATGTTCAGTTCTGGCATTACATGACCAATGTATTGCAAGGCGATTTTGGGACCTCGATGGTTTCTCGTCGCCCTGTTTCAGAAGAGATAGCCAGTCGTTTTATGCCATCGCTATGGCTGACTATTGCCAGTATGGCGTGGGCGGTGTTATTTGGCATGACGGCAGGGATTATTGCCGCGGTATGGCGCAATCGCTGGCCGGACAGATTGAGTATGACGCTGGCGGTCACCGGGATCTCGTTCCCGGCATTTGCGCTTGGCATGCTGCTCATGCAGATATTCTCCGTTGAGCTCGGTTGGTTACCCACCGTTGGTGCTGACACCTGGCTGCACTATATCCTCCCGTCTATTACGCTGGGCGCGGCGGTGGCTGCGGTGCTGGCCCGGTTTACCCGCGCGTCGTTTGTCGATGTGCTCAGTGAAGATTATATGCGGACCGCGCGGGCTAAAGGAGTGAGTGAAACCTGGGTGGTGTTAAAACATGGTCTGCGTAATGCGATGATCCCGGTGGTCACCATGATGGGGCTACAGTTTGGCTTTTTGCTCGGCGGATCTATTGTGGTTGAGAAGGTATTCAACTGGCCAGGGCTTGGGCGGCTGTTGGTGGACTCAGTTGAAATGCGCGACTACCCGGTGATTCAAGCCGAGGTGCTGTTGTTTTCTCTGGAGTTTATTCTTATTAACTTAGTGGTGGATGTGCTCTACGCCGCCATTAATCCGGCTATCAGGTACAAGTAAGGATGCGATTTTTTAACTGGCGCCGACAGGCGATTTTAAATGCGATGCCCCTTGTTAAGCCTGAGCAGATCCGCACGCCGTGGCATGAATTCTGGCGTCGTTTCCGCCGTCAGCGCATGGCGATGTTTGCGGGACTGTTTGTCCTGTTGCTGATAGCGGTGGCGATTTTTGCGCGCTGGCTGACGCCATTTGATGCCGAGAACTACTTCGATTATGACCGTCTGAATGACGGACCGTCGATGCTGCACTGGTTTGGGGTTGACTCACTGGGACGGGATATCTTTAGCCGCGTGCTGGTTGGCGCGCAAATCTCGCTGGCGGCAGGGGTCTTTGCCGTGTTTATTGGTGCGGCGATTGGCACGGTGTTGGGTCTGCTGGCAGGATACTATGAAGGCTGGTGGGACAGACTGATTATGCGTATCTGCGACGTGCTGTTCGCTTTTCCGGGGATTTTGCTGGCGATAGCCGTCGTCGCCGTGTTGGGCAGCGGCATTGCGAACGTGATCATTGCCGTGGCCGTTTTCTCCATTCCTGCCTTCGCACGCCTGGTGCGCGGAAATACGCTGGTGCTGAAGCAGCAGACCTTTATTGAGTCTGCGCGCAGTATTGGCGCCAGCGATGCGACCATCATTTTTAACCATATCCTGCCGGGTACGGTTTCATCGATCGTGGTCTTTTTTACCATGCGAATTGGCACGTCGATTATCTCTGCCGCGAGCTTGTCATTTCTGGGATTGGGCGCGCAGCCGCCGACCCCGGAGTGGGGGGCCATGCTCAATGAAGCACGCGCTGATATGGTGATCGCGCCGCACGTGGCGATTTTCCCCGCAGTGGCGATATTCCTGACAGTGCTGGCGTTTAACCTGCTGGGAGATGGTCTGCGCGACGCGCTGGACCCGAAAATTAAAGGGTAAATCACAGGCCTGATAAGACGCATTAGCATCGTCATCAGGCCTTACCGGATGCGGCGAAACGCCTAATCCGGTCTGCAGTTGGCTTACGCTTATTTAAACGCGGGTGCCCCACAGATCGTATTCATCTGCGTTTTCGACTTTCACGCGGATGATATCGCCAGGTTTCACCTTAGTTTCGCCATTCAGGTATACCGCGCCGTCGATTTCCGGGGCGTCAGCCATACTGCGACCAATCGCGCCTTCTTCGTCAACTTCATCAACGATAACCAGAATTTCGCGGCCCACTTTCTCCTGCAAGCGTTCAGCAGAGATCTGCTGTTGCAACTGCATAAAGCGGTTCCAGCGTTCTTCTTTCACCTCTTCCGGGATTTGGTCCGGAAGATCATTGGCGCCAGCGCCTTCTACCGGGCTGTATTTAAAGCAGCCCACGCGATCCAGACGTGCTTCCTTCAGGAAGTCGAGCAGCATCTGGAAGTCTTCTTCCGTTTCACCCGGGAAACCGACAATGAAGGTGGAGCGCAGCGTCAGTTCAGGGCAGATTTCACGCCACTGCTTGATGCGCGCCAGCTGTCTGTCCACGGAACCTGGGCGTTTCATCAGTTTAAGAATACGCGGGCTGGCATGCTGCAGCGGGATGTCCAGATACGGCAGAATTTTCCCTTCCGCCATCAGTGGGATCACGTCATCAACGTGCGGGTAGGGATAGACGTAATGCAAACGCGTCCAGATCCCCAGTTTTGATAACTGCTCGCACAGATCAACCATGCTGGTTTTGACCGGCTCGCCGTTATGGAAACCGGTGCGATGCTTCACATCCACGCCGTAGGCGGAGGTATCCTGAGAAATGACCAGGATCTCTTTTACGCCTGCATCCACCAGACGTTTGGCTTCGCTGAGGACGTCGCCAATCGGGCGGCTCACCAGATCGCCACGCATCGACGGAATAATGCAGAACGTGCAGCGGTGGTTGCAGCCTTCAGAAATTTTCAGATAGGCATAATGGCGCGGAGTCAGCTTGACCCCCTGCTCAGGAACCAGACTCTGGAACGGGTTGTGCTTAGGTTTTGGCACATAGTGGTGAACGTGCTCCAGAACCTGTTCGTAGCTGTGCGGCCCGGTGATTTCCAGCACCTTTGGGTGAACTTCACGGATCTGATCGACTTTCGCGCCCAGACAGCCGGTGACGATCACCTTGCCGTTTTCGTTCAGCGCTTCGCCGATTGCTTCCAGAGACTCCTGAACCGCGCTGTCGATAAAACCGCAGGTGTTAACGATAACCATATCCGCGTCGTCGTAGCTTGGCACAACATCATAGCCTTCGGTACGAAGTTCGGTCAGGATGCGCTCAGAATCGACGAGGTTTTTCGGACAACCTAGTGATATAAAACCAATTTTTGCCATTTTCTTATACTGTACATTGCTCGTAATCGGGCGATTATACAGATGCCTTCACGGTACATCTATATCTGATCAGCATAAGGCCGGGAGAATAAGGACCAATACCCAGAAATAGTGGATCGGTTAGCGGAAGGTGTTTAGCGAGTCTAATTTCGGCTTTAAGTGCCACTTCTTGGCTGTAGAAATTAATTATCGTAAATTTTATCTCGTCGAGCGTTATTAATGAGGTTAAATTTGAAAGATATTGTTTTGCAGTCGAAACTTGAAATGGCGAAAACTCTTTATGCTAATGGTGTGAGTTTATATTATATCTCACTTGCCACGGGCTTAAGTTGGCGCGTATTAATGGCAGAATTAACGTTTATCGCCAGTCATGAAATTATTCGACAAAAAACTGACGCTCGCAAACCCAGAGTTTAAATAATTCATCTGTCTATTACCCATCCTGCAAAATTTGAAAGGTAACGTTAATATGTATATTTCGCCACTGCCGCTTGCGACGGACTCTGATGTTGATAAACTGAGAGACGATATTGCTAATAAGCTCTTATTTACTATTGGCAAAGATCCCGCCATCGCGACGAAGCGGGAGTGGCTTAACGCGACGTTATATGCGGTTCGCGATCGAATGGTCGAGCGTTGGCACCGTTCTAATCGGGCTCAATTCTCTCAGGATGCACGCCAGGTTTATTATCTGTCGATGGAGTTTTTAATTGGCCGTACGCTGTCGAATGCGCTGCTGTCGTTAGGTATTTACGATGAAATCAGAAGCGCGCTGGAGGCAATGGGACTTGAACTGGAAGAGTTGATTGACGAAGAAAACGATCCCGGACTTGGGAATGGCGGTCTTGGTCGTCTGGCGGCTTGTTTCCTTGATTCTCTGGCAACGCTTGGCCTGCCGGGATGTGGATACGGCATTCGCTATAACTACGGTATGTTTAAACAAAATATCGTCAACGGCGTACAAAAAGAGTCGCTGGACTATTGGTTAGAATACGGTAATCCGTGGGAATTCAAACGTCATAATACACATTATAAAGTGCGTTTTGGTGGGCGACTGCAACAAGAAGGGAATAAAACCCGCTGGCTTGAAACTGAAGATATTCTGGCGGTGGCCCATGACCAAATTATTCCCGGCTATGCGACGGATACCACCAACACATTACGGTTGTGGAACGTTCAGGTAAATAGTGAGGTTAATGCAGGCAAACTAAATCAGCAGGAAGACTTTGCTACGGAAGTGGAAAACAAATACCACTTTGATCGGATCTCGCGAGTACTGTACCCGGATGATTCGACCGATGCAGGACGTGAGCTGCGTTTACGCCAGGCCTATTTCCTGGCATCGGCTACGATTCAGGACATCCTGAGCCGTCATTATCAGTTGCACCGCACATACGATAATCTGTGCGATAAAATCGCGATTCACCTCAATGATACGCATCCAGTGCTGGCGATCCCTGAGCTGATGCGTTTGCTGATTGATCATCACCAGTTTAGTTGGGATAACGCGTTTGACGTGACCTGTCAGATTTTTTCTTATACCAACCATACATTGATGAGTGAGGCGCTGGAAACCTGGCCGGTAGAAATGTTAAGTCGAATTTTGCCGCGTCATTTGCAGATTATTTTTGAGATAAACGATCGCTTCCTGAAGACGTTACAGGAGCGCTATCGCGATGACAGCGAACTGTTGCAGCGCGTATCGCTGATTGATGAATCTAATGGGCGCGTGGTGCGCATGGCCTGGCTGGCGGTGGTTGTCAGTCATAAGGTAAATGGCGTGTCGGCGTTGCATTCAAAGCTGATGACCGACTCCCTGTTTGCTGACTTTGCGCGTATCTTTCCTTTGCGTTTCACCAACGTAACCAACGGTGTTACGGCGCGGCGTTGGTTGGTGCTGGCAAACCCTGCGCTAGCCAATGTACTGGATGATAATATTGGTGAAAGCTGGCGGACCCAATTAATGCAATTAGGCGAGTTGAAGCAGTATATAGACTATCCGACGGTGAATGAGGCGGTACGCCGGGCGAAGCATGAAAATAAGCAGCGACTGGCGCAACATATTGCCAGCCATTACGGCGTGGTGGTGGATCCAAATGCGCTGTTTGATGTGCAGGTGAAACGTATTCACGAATACAAGCGGCAGCTTATGAATGTGCTTCACGTGATCACGCGCTATAACCGGATTAAAGCCGCGCCGGATGCCAATTGGGTTCCACGTGTCAATATTTTTGCCGGAAAAGCCGCCTCGTCTTACTATATGGCGAAGCAAATTATTCGCTTAATCAACGATGTGGCGCAGCTAGTTAATAATGACCCGCAAACAGGCGGCAAACTGAAGGTAGTCTTTATTCCGGATTACAGCGTTAGTCTTGCTCAGCTAATTATTCCGGCAGCCGATCTGTCAGAACAAATTTCCCTGGCTGGGACGGAAGCCTCCGGGACCAGCAATATGAAATTTGGTATGAATGGCGCGTTGACCATTGGCACGCTCGACGGTGCGAATATTGAAATGCGCGAATATGTTGGGGAAGATAATATCTTCATCTTTGGTAACACGGCTAATCAGGTTGAAGCCTTACGATGTGATGGCTATGACCCGCGACGGATCTTTGAAAGTGATGAAGAACTGCACCAGGCGCTGACGCAAATCGGTACAGGTATGTTCAGCCCGCAGGAGCCTGGACGTTACAGAGACGTGCTGGATTCATTGATCAACTTTGGTGACACCTACCAGGTGTTGGCGGATTACCGCAGCTATGTGAACTGCCAGGATGCGGTGGATGAGTTGTATCGAACTCCTCGCGAGTGGACGACAAAGACGATGCATAATATTGCCAACATGGGGTATTTCTCATCGGACAGAACGGTGCAGGAATATGCCGACCATATCTGGCGCATAGCTAAAATTCGCGTATAGCAATTTCCCTAACGCTGGGCCTCCCTGGATTTTATAACAGGGAGGCAGTTTGCAAATCGGCGAGAATGGGGGAGAGGATCTTATGGGTATTGCTGTCTTTGCGCGATGAAGCAAACACACTAAATTGCGGCAGGGGAAACGGCGTGTTTATTTTTTTCAGCCCATACAGATGAGCATGTGTTGCAAATACCTTTTCCGGGATCACCCCTATACAATGGGTATTGGAGACAATCGTCAGTATCGCCGTAAATGATGAGGTAAGCAGGCAGCGCTCCCCGGTTCTGAATTTTTTATCCACAATGCTGCGATGGTAAATGATTTTTTCATTCTTGGTATTATAACCCACCAGGTTCGCGTTTCTGAATTGCGCTTCACTAATGGTGCTGCCGTATAAAGCGTTATTTTTTGATGCCGCCAGTACCAGCCGCATATCGCATATTTTCTGGCATGAAAGGCTTGCTGACTCAACGGAAAAAGTTGAAAAAACGGCATCTGCCTGGCGCATATTCAATAACTCAATAATGCTCTGTTCATTCAGGTCGGCGGTGAGGTGCAGGAGACTGATATCGGCGTCGGTATCGATTATCCTGGCGGTAACTTCGGGAATGACGATAGGGGAAATAAAAGATTCCGTGTAGAGCGTTAGCCTTTTTTTGGCGGCAGGCGTGGAAAGCGGCATCAGCGACGACAGTTTGTCGATAATTGGGATTGTATTATCATAAAGCTCATCAGAGTAGACCGTCGGTAACAGCGCATTTCCGCTGCGGACGAACAGATTATCCCCCATCATTTCTCGCAGTTTTCTCAGGGACTGGCTGACGGCAGAGGGCGAAATGTTCAACATGTCCGCGACCCTGGAAATGCTGCCGACGCTATAGATCAAGCAGAAAATCGTCAGTAGATTGAGATCAATTTTTGATAGCGTGCGAATTTTCTCTGCATCATTTGCTTTCGACATACACCCCTCATAATCAGCGCCACGGCAGTAATCACATCAGGTATAGCAAAAAATGTCAGGCCAGTCAGACACTGACCATTTTCGCTGAGCACACCGTCTGGAGTTGTAACATTGTAAATTATGTTAATCAATTGAGCTTTGTTGATGTAGGACATCTATTTGTTCAAAAAACAACCATACTATTAAGTTGCACCATGGTTGGAAAGAGGAGGAACAAAGTATGGTTGTTGACAGACTGAGAACCGATCTTCTCAACAAATTGATAAACGCCCGTATCGAACTTGCCGCTTATCTGCTGTTGAGAAAAGCGAAAGGCTACATGTCAGTTAGCGAGAGCGATCGTCTGCGTGATAATTTTTTTGTGCTGAATCGCGAATTGCACGAACAATCACAGCTTCACGGTATGCATCTTGATCAGGAAGAGTGGAATGCCCTTCATCGTGCTGAAGGGGCGTTAGCCGCCGCCGCTGTTTGTCTTATGAGTGGACATCACGATTGTCCAACCTTCATCGCCGTTAACGCAGAGAAACTGGAAAACTGCCTGACAACGCTGACGCTGAGTATCCAGTGTTTGCAATCTTATCCAACGCTGGAACACGTCTGAATCAGGGGGAGGGCGCTCCCCCTTTTCGTTAAGATTATGTAAATATGGCAGGATAATTCCCCTTGCTGGCTACGCTTTATGCAGAGCTATTCAGGAGGTGTTATGCGTCGACTCTTTCTCTGTGCTATTCCACTTGCGCTATTTTCCACTTATGCCGCCGCGGTAAAAGTGGAAGTGCTGCAAACCAAACTCGATCACCCGTGGTCGCTGGCTTTTTTACCCGACAATCGCGGTATGCTCATTACGCTCAAAGGCGGCCAGCTTCGACTCTGGCAGCCAGAGAAGGGGGTTTCCGACCCACTGACCGGCGTGCCCAAAGTCTGGGCAAATGGTCAGGGAGGACTACTTGATGTGGCGTTAGCACCGGATTTTGCACAATCTCGCCGGGTATGGCTGAGCTTTGCTGAAGCTGATAGTGAAGGTAAAGCCGGCACGGCGGTAGGTTACGGGCGGCTGAGCGACGATCTCAAACATCTGCAAGGATTCCAGACCGTTTTTCGCCAACAGCCGAAGCTCTCTACCGGAAACCATTTTGGCGGACGTATGGTATTTGATGGTAACGGCTATCTGTTTATTGGCCTCGGTGAGAATAACCAACGAGCCAGCGCACAGGATCTGGATAAGCTGCAGGGTAAGGTGGTACGACTGACCGACGAGGGGAAAATTCCGCCGGATAATCCGTTTGTGGGCAAGACAGGGGAGCGGGCAGAGATCTGGTCATATGGTATCCGCAATCCGCAGGGGATGGCGATGAATCCCTGGAGCGATACCCTGTGGCTCAATGAGCATGGTCCACGCGGGGGCGATGAAATCAATATCCCGGAGAAAGGGAAAAACTACGGCTGGCCGATCGCGACCTGGGGTGTTAACTACAGCGGTCTTAAAATTCCGGAAGCAAAAGGTCAAATTGTTGCTGGCACTGAGCAACCCATCTTTTACTGGGAAAAGTCACCGGCAGTCAGCGGAATGGCTTTTTATAACAGCGACGCCTTCCCTCAGTGGCGGCAGAAGTTGTTCATCGGCGCGTTGAAAGATAAAGAACTGATTGTGCTGAGCGTCAAAGGGAATACGGTCACCGAAGACGGTCGTCTGTTACAGGAACGGGGGCAGCGGATCCGTGATGTCCGCGTCGGACCAGACGGTTATTTATATGTATTAACCGACGAGTCCGACGGGGAATTACTAAAAGTGAGTCCCTGACCTGGTTAGCTGACCGGGATCATCACGACTTTTTGAAACGCCGGACGCTCGGTCAGTTGTTGATACCAGCGCTCCAGATGTGGGCGCGGGGTCCAGCTCAGGCCAACATTGAACAGGTTGTAGATGAACGGCGCAACGGCGATATCTGCGGTACCAAATTCAGCTCCGGAGAACCATGACTGGTCCGCCAGCGCGTTATCCAGAATGGCAAACAGGTTATCGCAAACCTGAGCGCCCGCCTCGATGGCCGCCGTGTCGCGCTGATCGGCAGGTGTTCTGACCAGACCAAATAAGATAACCCGATGCGCAGGGCTTAGCGTCTGGTTCGCCCAGTCCATCCATTTTTCACCGACAGCGCGCGCAGCCGGAGCATCAATCCACAAACGCTTTTGTCCGTACTGAGCGGCCAGATAGCGGACAATGGTATTGGATTCCCACAGAACAACGCCCGTTTCATCATCGCGTAGCAGCGGGACAAGTCCGTTGGGGTTCAGTGCCAGATAGTCGGCATCGCGGTTACCGCCATGCTGTCCGCCCGCCAGAATTTGGTTATACGGCAGTTCCAGTTCTTCGAGTGTCCACAATACTTTTTTTACGTTGGTCGAGTTATTGCGACCCCACAGTGTAATCATAGTAACCCCGCAAATTAATTGAGCAGCTTTATGGCTGCAGATGCCATCTGACGAGCTCACATGGTGGGGTAAACCTAATATTTACGCAACAAAGTCTAAAAAAATCGTGCCAGGAGCAGCGCAGCGTGGCGTTATTGCATAAACTTTAAAAACTTTACCAACTTACGGTTTCTTTAAGCTCGTTAGTGCGTTATTACTCACCGCACTTATTTTACACGTCATCCATCAGACCTTTTCTGCATGGGTTGGCCGAGGTCGTTTGGCCGGTTTTGTGTAAACACGGTGTGGTATGACGTGGTTTTTTGGAATGGATACTCGGGTGGCATTTATGACGCAATACTTCTCTTCACTTCGCAGCTTTGCTGCAGGTTCTGCACTCTTAATCCTCTTGGCGCCGACCGTACAGGCGGCGGAGCAACCGACGGCCCCACCGAGCGTGGACGCGCGCGCGTGGATCCTGATGGATTACGCCAGCGGCAAAGTACTGGCGGAAGGTAATGCTGATGAGAAACTGGATCCTGCCAGTCTGACCAAAATCATGACCAGCTATGTGGTCGGTCAGGCGCTAAAGGCCGGGAAAATTAACCTCAACGACATGGTCACGGTGGGCAAAGACGCCTGGGCGACCGGTAACCCGGCCCTGCGCGGTTCGTCGGTCATGTTCCTCAAACCTGGCGATCAGGTTGCGGTGTCCGATCTGAACAAAGGCGTTATTATTCAGTCCGGGAACGATGCCTGTATCGCACTTGCTGATTACGTTGCCGGTAGTCAGGAATCCTTCATTGGCCTGATGAACGGCTACGCAAAAAAACTGGGGCTGACCAACACCACTTTCCAGACGGTGCATGGCCTGGATGCCGCAGGACAGTTCAGTACCGCACGTGATATGGCGCTGCTCGGGAAAGCACTCATCCACGATGTACCGGAAGAGTATGCAATCCACAAAGAGAAAGAATTTACCTTTAATAAAATCCGCCAGCCGAACCGCAACCGTCTGTTGTGGAGCACCAACCTGAACGTAGACGGTATGAAAACCGGGACCACTGCCGGGGCGGGATACAACCTGGTGGCTTCCGCAACTCAGGGCGATATGCGCCTGATCTCCGTGGTGCTGGGAGCGAAAACCGACCGCATTCGTTTTAATGAGTCAGAAAAGTTGCTGACCTGGGGCTTCCGCTTCTTTGAAACCGTTACGCCGATCAAGCCGGATGCGACTTTCGTGACCCAGCGCGTCTGGTTTGGCGATAAGAGCGAAGTTAATTTGGGCGCTGGAGAAGCGGGTTCGGTGACCATCCCGCGTGGTCAGCTCAAAAACCTGAAGGCCAGCTTTACCCTCACCGAGCCACAGTTAACCGCGCCGCTGAAGAAAGGTCAGGTTGTGGGCACTATCGACTTCCAGTTGAACGGGAAATCCATCGAGCAGCGTCCGCTGATGGTGATGGAAGACGTTGAAGAGGGCGGATTCTTTAGCCGCATGTGGGACTTTGTGATGATGAAATTCCACCAGTGGTTTGGTGGCTGGTTCTCTTAATCTTCGCGTTTGCCGGGTGACGCTATCGCCATCCGGCAGCATCTCTTAATAAATCAGCTTTATACGTTGCGCTTTCGCGTACTCAACAAATGCCTCGTCAGGACGGCTGTCGCTGATGATGGTATCAAAGCATTTTACTTCACCCATCCTCGCAGGGCGCACCTTACCAAATTTGCTGTGATCGACCACCAGCACGTGATGCTGCGCCATCGACATCGCCCAGTGTTTCACCGGCAGCTCTTCCAGGTTAAAACAGGTCGCGCCTTTCTCAATATGAACGCCTGCCGCGGAATAAAAGGCGATATCCGGACACAGATTGTTCAGCGTTTCCTGGAAATCGAGCGGTTTGAAAATCGCGTTGCTGGCATGGAATTCGCCACCACACAGAATAACGCGGCACTGCGGTTTTTCCTGCAACACCAGAAACGTATTTAACGAGTAGCAGATTGCGGTGAAAGGCAATTCATTGTCGATGGCTTCAATGATCCACGGCGTAGTGGTGCCACAGTCGAAAAAGATGGTCTGGTGCGCCTGAACGAGGCTTGCCGCCTGTTGGGCGGCGCGGCGTTTTTCATCAACCAGCCGGGATTTTTGATCGCTGATTAAATAGTGATTTGCGCTGCGGGGTTCCAGAACAATATAGCCCCCGAGCAGGACGACGGGAGCATCGTTATTATTCAGGTCGCGACGAATGGTCATCTCGGATACACCCAGCAGCGTCGCGGCTTCTTTGAGGTGTAATTTATCGCTGCGTTTCAGCGCCTGCAGTAATTGACCAATACGCTCATCGCGTCGAGTTTCCATAGTTCCCCTGGAGAGTAGAATAAGTGCTCTGTGCCGCGCTTAATATTACTCTTTTTACCGTGGGTTAGTCACGCACCCAGCCTTTACGGATGGGCAGAGCGAAGCAGGCGCGATAGCAATTTTGCAAGCCGAGATACAGGGTTGCGCCAAAGCGCTGCCAGATCATCTGGGCACTCAGACAGCCAATCAGTCCGGCGAGTAATCCTCCCAGCATATCCAGCGGCCAGTGTACGCCAAGGTAGACCCGCGACCAGGCAATTGCTACGGCAACGCCCATCAGCAGAGCGCCCGTCCAAAGGCGATGCCAGAACAGGAAAGCGAGGGCAAAGGTAAAGATAACCGTACCGTGATCGCTCGGGAAAGAGTCATCCGCTGCATGATGCAGGAAGTTGTAACCGATGTGGTTAACAAACGGACGATCGTGGGGGAACAGATGTCCCATCAGCCATGAAATCGTCAGCCCGACGATGAGCGCAATCGCCATTTTGATGACCAACTGACGCTGGAGCATAACCTGGTCGCGTGGCCCCCAAAGCCAAAGTACAACGGCTAACAATGGCACGATGCTAATCAGGTCTTTGGCAATAAAAATCGCCAGCGATATCATCCATTGCGCAGAGTCCGGCGTGGCATTGATGAGATAAAAAAGTGAGTTGTTCAGATTTTCCAGCATAACGTCCAGACTCAGTGTAATCGTTTAAAGGCCCATAGGGGGGAGAGCATAAAATTGCTTTCACGGAATAAAAAGCGGTCTTGTCTTATTTGTCTGCTAAATGACTATTTTTAAGACAGTTAATGAGACTTATTGAGCATGATAGCGGCCTCAACTTAAATTAACCTTAAAGCCAAATCTTCGTGAGCAAATGAGTGTAAAAATGTGCGCATTTTGCTTTCAAATCACATAATTCACTATCACCAGTACGGCGCATTTATTACACTTTGCGCGATTTTTCTATAGTTAAGAGATTGCATGCAGAACCGTTTATCTTCAGGCGCCCGTTTGGGGCGTCAGGCATTACTTTTCCCTCTCTGTCTGGTGCTTTACGAATTCTCTACTTATATCGGCAACGATATGATCCAGCCCGGAATGTTGGCGGTGGTGGAGCAATATAACGCCGGATTAGATTGGGTACCCACATCGATGACCGCCTATCTGGCTGGCGGCATGTTTTTGCAGTGGTTGTTAGGACCGCTGTCGGATCGTATTGGACGTCGCCCGGTGATGTTAACCGGTGTGCTGTGGTTCATTGTGACCTGCCTTGCGACCCTGCTTGCGCAGAATATTGAGCAGTTTACCTTCCTGCGTTTTTTACAAGGGATAAGCCTGTGCTTTATTGGCGCGGTGGGTTACGCCGCAATTCAGGAATCCTTTGAAGAAGCGGTGTGCATAAAAATAACCGCGTTGATGGCAAACGTAGCGCTGATTGCGCCACTTCTGGGTCCGTTGGTCGGCGCAGCCTGGGTACATATTCTGCCGTGGGAAGGGATGTTTATCCTGTTTGCCGCTCTTGCCGCCATCTCCTTTTTTGGTCTGCAACGGGCGATGCCGGAAACGGCAACCCGACTTGGCGAAAAGTTATCCATTAAAGAGCTGGGCAAAGATTATAAGTTGGTGCTGAGGAATGTGCGCTTCGTGGCTGGCGCGTTGGCATTGGGGTTTGTCAGCCTGCCGTTACTGGCGTGGATTGCGCAGTCGCCGATTATCATCATTAGCGGTGAACATCTCAGCAGCTACGAATATGGCCTGTTGCAGGTGCCGATTTTTGGCGCGCTGATTGCCGGTAACCTGGTTCTGGCGCGCCTGACTTCGCGCAAAACCGTACGTTCGCTGATTATCATGGGCGGCTGGCCAATCGCCGTCGGGCTGGTGATTGCCGCAGCGGCCACGGTGGTATCATCCCATGCATATCTATGGATGACGGCAGGTTTGAGCATCTATGCGTTTGGCATTGGCGTGGCGAATGCGGGACTGGTACGTCTGACGCTGTTCGCCAGTGAAATGAGTAAAGGTACGGTTTCCGCCGCCATGGGGATGTTGCAGATGCTGATTTTTACCGTTGGTATCGAGCTGAGTAAACACGCTTATCTGCTGGGAGGGAACGGTTTGTTCAGCCTGTTCAATCTGGCAAGCGGCGTACTGTGGCTGATTCTGATGGTTATCTTCCTGAAAGATAAACGGGTAGGGGATTCACGGGAAGGTTAAAGCCCGGTTGCCCGGGCCTGGCGACAACTTAGTGGTGATCGTCAATCTGATGTTCGATAACCATCCCTTCACCAACGCTTGCAACATGTCGCGCATAAGGATGTGCGCGATAAACAGGAGCCGGGGCAGGTGCCGGAGCAACATACACCGTTTGCGGCGCGGAAGTCACGCTGACCGCCTGCGGAACGCTGACGGAAGAGGGTACAACCACCACCTTGTAACCGCTGGGAACATCAACAGTAACGCTTTGCGCAAATGCTGTTCCCGCAAAACCCAGCAACAATGTCGCCATCAGTATACTTTTCTTCATAATCCGCTCGCCTGAAATATTCACCGGAAGTAATAATCCAGTGGGTTAATTTGAGGCGGATTATGAATAGATCATGCCATTATTTTGTTGCCGTCTGTGCTGAGGCATTAATGCGTAAACGGTGCTTCATTCTTTAACACGCGGTCGATAATATCCAGCACAGCCTCTTCGTTGTTCGACCCCGCGCGATATTTAGCCGCCTGGATAACCGGCTCATGGGCGTTGGCCATTGCAAAACTAAATCCTGCCTGACGCAGCATCTCAATATCATTTCCGCCATCGCCAAACACAACAACCTCATCGTCGTTAATATTCCAGCGGTGTTGCAGCAGGCGCAGACCATTTGCCTTATGCACGCCGGGAATAATTAAATCGATACTGCCGTAGCCGGTATGCACCGGCACCATAATGTCGCCAATGGCTTCATGCAGATCAGCCTGCACCTGCGGGATACGGTCGTCGGAAATATTCAACCCGAACTTGAAGAAAACGTCGTTAAGATCGTCAAAATTATCTACAAATTCAAGACGATGATAATACATGGCGGAAACAGTTTTATGCTCGTCGCTGTACTGCTTCAGCGTATAGGCGCTGCTTTTACCACAGGCGATAATGTCGATGTCCGTGCGGGTCAGCAGATGTTGCACGATGGCATGAAAATCGTCTTTCGCCAGCTCGCCGTTAAAAACATCTTCGCCTTCACTGACCACCCAACCGCCATTTTCGGCAACAAAAGAGATTTCACTGGCCAGTTCAGGGAAAAAGGAGATGAGCTGGTAATACTGGTTGCCGCTGGCGACCACGAAGCGGATCCCTTGTTCTTTCATCTGACGATATTGCGCCATAAAGCGCTCACGGTTATAGGTTTTTTGGTCGCTTAAAAATGTGCCGTCCATGTCGACCGCAATTAATTTGATACTCATTAGCTGTTCTCCATCACAGTGGTATTTTTGAGATCTGGTTTCGCCACCGCTTTTGCGACGATGGCGGCGACAAGCACCAGCGCCAGCACCACCAGCATAGCGCTGCGCAGGCCGTAGTGTTCACCCAGGTAGCCCAGCAGTGGCGGTCCTACCAGGAACGCCAGATAGCCGGTCGTTGCGACAACGCTGACGCGGGTTGGCGCATCGGGGCCGGTGTCGCTGGCAGCCGAAATGGTCAACGGGAAGCCCAGTGATGCGCCGAGTCCCCACAGAATAACGGAAACACCTGCCACCCAGGAGCTGTCGACAAAAATAATCAGGCTAATTCCGAGTGCGCCCATCAGCGCACTGGCACGCACCACCGCGACGCGGCTATAGCGGTCGATGAACCAGCCGCCGGTAAATCGTCCAACGGTCATACCCAACGTAAAGCCGGCATAAATCAGCGAGCCTGATGTCGGGCTAAATCCATGTCCGTCCACCATTAGCAGCGGAAGCCAGTCGTTGGCGGAACCCTCAGCAAATGCCATCGCCAGCACCACGACGCCAATCAGCAATAGCTGGATATCGCGATAAAAAGGCAACCCTTTTTCGCCGGAGTGAGTTCCGTCAGCGGCATTTTTACCCGTGCCGTCAGGAATCGCTTTGATAGCGATGAAGATAGGGGTGATTGCAACCATCGCCGCCAGCAGAATATGCGCGGTCGCCGGGACGCTGAAGGCGGTAAGCATCATTCCGACCCCTGCCCCTGCCAGCGTTCCCAGGCTGTAAAAACCGTGCATCATCGGCAGCACGGTTTTATTCATTTCGCGCTCAACTGCCGCACCTTCGACGTTGATGGCGACTTCTGCCGCGCCAAAACTGGCACCAAATACGCCCAGGCCAAACGCGAAAAGCCAGGCGGAATGCAGCCAGAGCGCCCCGCTGAGGATTGCCATTCCGAGAACTGCGCAAGACATGGTGGTGCGGATCACTTTACGCGTGCCAAATCGTTTCACCAGCCAGGCCGAACAAAGAATGCCACTCATCGAACCGATAGAGAGTCCAAATAGCACCGCGCCCATTTCGGCGGTGGAGATGGAGAGAATATCTCTGATGGCAGGGGTACGCGTTGCCCAGGAGGCCATTAATAATCCTGGTAAAAAGAAGAACGTGAACAGCGCCCAGGTACGACGTCTTAAGGCTTTGCGTGATGAGATGCCAGTCATGAATTCGAGCCAAAGAAAAGAGGAAAGAAGACAACATTAGCAAGGTTGTGTACATTTGTACACAAATGCAAGAAGAGGTAATGCAGTGCGACGTGCGAACGATCCGCAGCGGCGGGAAAAAATAGTTCAGGCAACTCTGGATGCGGTAATAGCCCATGGTATTCATGCGGTTACACATCGCAAGATTGCGACAATTGCTCAGGTGCCCCTAGGGTCTATGACCTATTACTTTTCGGGTATCGATGAGCTTTTGATGGAGGCGTTTGGCCGTTTTACTGACAGGATGCTGCTGCAGTATCAGGCCTTTTTTGCCGACGTTAAGGATGCGTCGCAGGCTTGCCAGGCTATTACCGATATGATTTACAGCTCTCAGGTCACCACGCCTGACAACATGGAGCTCATGTATCAGTTATATGCCTTCGCCAGCCGTAAACCGGCGCTAAAAACGGTGATGCAAAACTGGATGCTACGCAGCCAACAAACGCTGGAGCAGTGGTTTGACCCGGTGACGGCGCGGGCGCTGGATGCGTTTATTGAAGGGATGACGCTGCATTTTGTCACGGACAAAAAACCGCTGCAGCGAGAAGATATTTTGCTGATGGTGGAGCGTATAGCGGGCTTGTCCGCGACAGTCAGCTCTGGGTAGCGCCCCCGGTAATATTCACCACCGTGGCGGTGATTGCTGCTGCATGGTCTGAAGCCAGAAAGGTCATTACCTCAGCAATTTGAGCAAGCGTAGGCAGGCGCCCGAGCATGGTGCTTTGCGCCGCGCCCGCTAACCATTGATCGACGGTTATACCCATTGATTGCGCTTTTGCGGAGAAAATCTCTCCGGTATACGAGCCGGCCGCTACCGCGTCCACAATCGCATGTGATCGCACGCCGACGACCCGAACATTTGCCGGCCCCAGTTCGCTGGCGAGCGCTTTAATAAATGCCTCTGTTCCCGCACAGCCGACGATGTGACCCAGATGTCCAGGCATCGCCATCGGGGCCGCGGGCGCGACAACGGTGAGAATGACACCCGCTCGATCGCCGCCCATGTGCGGCGTTACAGATTTTGCGATATTGAACTGCGCCGAGAGGAAAGGGGTGATACCGCCCATAAACTCAGGGAGGGATAATGCCTCAATGCGCTTACCCTGCTCATGCATAAAGCCGGTCGCGTTAACTACCACATCTATTCCACCGGTTTGCTGCGCAAGTTGAGTAATTTGTTTTGATGCGTCGTGTTCGTCGAGTACTTCGGTGATAAAGGTATCGACGGTACCGCCTGCTGTTCGAAGGCGACTGGCCGTCCAATCCAGCTTTTCCTGACTGCGCGCGCCCAGGTACACATGGGCACCTTCGCGCGCCATGGCCTGCGCAACCGCACTACCAATAGCCCCGCTGCCACCGAAGATCACCGCGACTTTGCCTGCGAGCAACATAGCTTACTCCCGTCACCATTAAGCACCGAGTAAAAGTATGTGCCATAACCGGCGTGCTGCAAATATAGGGCGACATTTCCGGGGTGGAAGGAGGGAGGCAAAATACAGGCAACAAAAAACCCATCAACCTTGAACCAAAACGGCGGGGTTGATGGGCTCCACAAATTGGGGACATCAAAGAAAAGCAGTGGCAATAGTTATGACTGACGCCTTGAAGAAAAGTTCTGCTTACCTGCAAAAAATTTTCGTTAAAGGGTAAATCTCAGCGCTAACCAAGGCCAGGCCAGACAATGACGATGAGTGTCCCCGCTAATGTCAGCAGAACGTTGGCAATCGCGTAGGTCCCGGCATAGCCTAATGCGGGGATGTTACTGCGAGCCGTGTCGCTGATGATTTCCATTGCCGGAGCGCAGGTACGCGCGCCCATCATGGCGCCAAACAGCAGGGCGCGGTTCATACGTAATACGTAAGCACCGAACAAGAAACAGATGACAACCGGCACCAGGCTGACCACCAGACCGGCAATCAGCATTTGACCACCGACAACGCCAAGGCCATTGCCAATGCCGCTGCCCGCGCTTAAACCGACGCCTGCCATAAATACCATCAGGCCAAACTCTTTGACCATGTTCAACGCCCCCTGCGGGATATAGCCAAACGTTGGGTGGTTGGCACGCAGGAAGCCCAGCATGATCCCGGCGAACAGCAGTCCAGCCGCATTCCCGATGCCGAAGCTGAAATTACTGAACTGGAAGGTGATCATCCCGATCATCAGACCGATGATAAAGAAGGCGCAGAAGGCCAGGAGATCGGTCACCTGACTGTGAATGGAAATGAAGCCGATACGGTCGGCAATGGTTTTCACGCGGCGGGCATCCCCACTGACCTGTAGCACATCACCTTTATTAAGCACGACGTTGTCATCGATAGGCATTTCAATCTGGCTACGGATCACGCGGTTGAGGAAACAGCCGTGGTCGGTCAATTTCAACTGGGCCAGGCGACGGCCAACGGCATTGTGGTTTTTCACCACAATTTCTTCAGTGACGATGCGCATATCGAGCAGATCGCGATCGAACACCTCTTTCCCATTACGGAAGCTGGGGTCGAGGCGGGCATGTGCGTCCGGATAACCCACCAGGGCTATTTCATCGCCCATTTGCAGTACCGCGTCGCCATCCGGGTTGGCCAGGATGCCGTTGCGACGGATGCGTTCAATATAACAACCGGTCTGGCGATAGATACCCAGTTCGCGCAGATTTTTGCCATCGGCCCATGCCACCAGCTCCGGACCAACGCGATAGGCGCGGATCACCGGCAGATACACTTTGCGGTTGGCGTCTGTGTCCAGACCCCGTTCACGTGCGATTTGTTGGGCGCTGGTTTGCAGGTCCTGATGCTGAAGTTTTGGCAAGTAACGCGCACCAACAATCAGACTGACCAGACCAATCAAATAGGTGAGGGCGTAGCCGAGGCTCAGGTTATCAAGGGCAGTTGAAAGCGATGTTCCCGACATTCCCGAATGGCGCAAGGTGTCACCTGCGCCGACCAGCACCGGCGTGGAGGTCATCGAGCCAGCCAGCATACCCGCCGTCAGGCCGATGTCCCAGCCAAACAGCTTACCCAGCCCCAGGGCGATCAGCATTGCGCTACCGACCATCACCAGAGCAAGCATTAGATAATTTTTCCCATCGCGAAAAAAAATCGAAAAAAAGTTGGGGCCGGCTTCGACGCCGACACAAAAAATAAACAGCATAAAGCCGAGATTTAATGCGTCAGTGTTAATACTAAAGTGCTGCTGACCTAATAATAGGGACACCACTAAAACGCCAATGGAATTACCGAGTTGGACTGAACCCAGGCGTAATTTACCCAGACACAGGCCCAGTGCCAGGACCACAAATAATAACAGGATGTAATTCCCATTTAACAAATCTGCGACGTTTATATTCACGGAGACTAACTTCTTGTTTACTAGTAAGCTATTGAAAGAAATGGCAATTTACGCTAATGTTTTTGCCAGAAATTAAGGGGGCGACAGCTTCGTACACAGCCCCGAATAATGCAGCGTAACAATATATGCGGCTAGTTTAATCTCATTACGTATCAACGGCTATAAGAATCGTGTGAGTGTGTTTTTGGCATGGAATGCCAGGTTACTTTATCTGACTGGACGCCTGCGGGCGAAAAGAGTGTTCGATAGAGAATGTGTCAGGAGGAACGATTGAAACATAAGCAAAGTTGGGCGGGTGCGGTCTGCTGCTTTGTGCTCTTTATTGTGGTGTGTCTTTCATTAACGCTGAACGTGAAAGGGGCATTCAGGGCGGCAGGGCATCCTGAGGTCGGATTGTTGTTTTTTATCCTGCCTGGTGCTGCAGCAAGTTTTTTCTCCCATCGTCGGGAGGTGCTCAAACCCCTTCTTGGTGCCATGTTGGCGGCGCCGTGCTGTCTGTTACTGATGCGGTTCGTTTTTATGCCGACGCGTTCATTGTGGCAAGAGCTGGCGTGGTTGTTTAGTGCGGTGTTTTGGTGCGCGCTTGGCGCATTATGTTTTTTGTTTATCAGTAGCCTGTTCAATCAGCATCAACGACGGAAAAAGAACTGATGACGCCCTCCAGCGGAGGGCGTAGAAACAGCTATCAGGCGAACAGATTCATGTTCTCTTTTGCCCACGCTTCAAAATCCGTGCAGCCGCCGATGTGTTTTTGATCAACAAAAATCTGCGGAACGGTTTCGACTGGCTTACCTACCGTCTTTTCCAGATCGGCTTTCGTAATACCTTCGGCATGGATATCAATGTAGCGGAAGTTAAAATCGTCATGCTCATTGCTTAATTTTTCTGCTAATTCTTTTGCGCGCACGCAATACGGGCACCCTGGACGACCAAAAATAACGGCAAACATCTCTCTCTCCTCGAACTTATCAGGCCGGATGGCAATACTGTTTATGATGCCGCGATTTGTGACGGATGAAAAGCAGGTTCAGCCTGTTGCTTTGATATCCTCAAGCTATAACTGTTAAACACGACAAGCCGGAACGTTTTATAATGAAAGCCATTTTGCCGGGAGGCCGCTTATGCGCACAATTGGTACATTACCCAAAAGCGTATTGATGCTGGAAATCATAGGGATGGTTTTGTTATCGCTGGCGTTGCTATCGCTTAACGATTACCTCTCTTTACCCGCGCCGCTTAGCAGTCCGTTAGCCTGCGTGGTGATGATATTTCTGGGTGTGCTGCTGATGCTCCCCGCTGCGGTGGTATTAACGTGGCGTATTGCTCAACGGCTTGCGCCGCAGCTGATGTCACGAGCCCCCGGCGATTCTTCCCGTTCAGACAGAGAAAAAAGAGATGACGCCAACCATTGATCTACTTCGTAGCCATCGTTCCATTCGCCATTTCACCGATGATACCATTTCGGATGCGCAGCGAGAGGCGATAATTGCCGCCGCTCAGGGTACATCAAGTTCCAGTTTTTTACAGTGCACGACGATTGTTCGCATAACGGATAAAGCCCTGCGTGAATCACTGGCTACTTTATCCGGTGGACAAAAACATGTGGCGCAGGCCGCTGAATTCTGGGTATTTTGCGCTGATTTTAATCGCCATTTGCAGATTTGCCCTGACGCGCAACTCGGGTTGGCGGAACAACTGCTGCTGGGCGTGGTTGATACCGCGATGATGGCGCAAAACGCGCTAACAGCTGCAGAGTCTTTGGGGCTTGGCGGCGTGTTTATTGGCGGCCTGCGTAACAACATTGAGCCAGTCACCGAACTGCTGAAGCTTCCGCAACACGTTCTGCCGCTGTTTGGGCTGTGTCTCGGCTGGCCTGCCGATAACCCGGATATCAAGCCGCGTCTGCCCGCATCGCTTGTGGTGCACGAAAACCAGTATCAGCCGCTCAATAAAGAGGCTTTGTCGCAATATGATGAGCAGCTCGCGCAGTACTACCTGACCCGAGGCAGTAATACGCGCCGTGACACCTGGAGCGACCATATTCGCCGTACCATCATTAAAGAAAGTCGCCCCTTTATCCTGGAATATTTGCATAAACAGGGATGGGCCACGCGCTAAAGATTTTAACCCAGTGTATGATACGCCAGCTTTTACCAGGTCATTCAGAGAGGTGCAGGGTGAAAATTGCCATTTTATCCCGGGACGGAACGCTCTATTCTTGTAAACGCCTGCGTGAAGCGGCGATGCATCGCGGTCACCTGGTAGAAATTATCGATCCCCTTTCTTGCTATATGAACATTAGCCCGGCGGCGTCCTCTATTCATTACAAGGGCCGGCAGCTTCCCCATTTCGACGCGGTGATCCCAAGGATTGGTTCAGCGATTACCTTTTACGGTACGGCGGCGTTGCGCCAGTTTGAGATGCTGGGTAGCTATCCGCTGAATGAATCAGTAGCGATTACGCGGGCGCGCGACAAGCTGCGTTCGCTGCAGTTGCTGGCGCGTCAGGGCATCGATTTACCCATCACCGGGATCGCCCACTCTCCGGACGATACCAGCGATATGATTGATATGGTTGGCGGCGCGCCGCTGGTGGTGAAGCTGGTTGAAGGCACGCAGGGGATTGGCGTGGTACTGGCGGAAACGCGCCAGGCCGCAGAAAGCGTGGTGGATGCCTTTCGTGGGTTGAATGCCCATATTCTGGTTCAGGAATATATCAAAGAAGCGAAAGGGCGAGATATTCGCTGTTTCGTGGTAGGTGACGAGGTGGTGGCGGCCATTGAGCGCCGGGCGAAAGAGGGCGATTTTCGTTCTAATCTCCATCGCGGCGGGGTTGCCACGATTGCGAACATTACGCCGCGCGAAAGAGAAATTGCGCTCAAAGCCGCTCAGACAATGGGCCTGGACGTTGCAGGCGTTGATATTCTGCGCGCTGAACGTGGGCCGCTGGTTATGGAAGTCAACGCGTCTCCCGGACTTGAAGGGGTGGAGAAAACCACCGGAATAGATATTGCCGGCAAGATGATCCAGTGGATCGAGCGTCACGCTACGCCTGAATTTTGCCTTAAAATCGGCGGCTAAGCACAATATCGATTTCGATCGTGGTATGACACGATCTTTTTGCGTAAGCTGTGCCGGTATTTTTTTCATCAATAGAGGTCGCACATTATTATGACATCACTGGTCGTTCCCACTCTGGATACGTTGCGTCAATGGCTCGACGACCTGGGCATGAGTTTTTTTGAATGCGATACCTGTCAGGCGCTGCATTTGCCGCATATGCAGAATTTTGACGGCATCTTTGATGCAAAAGTTGATTTGGTCGATAACGTCATTCTGTTTTCCGCGATGGCGGAAGTCAGACCTTCTGCACTGCTGCCACTGGCCGCCGACCTGTCTGCGATTAATGCCAGTTCACTGACGGTGAAAGCCTTTCTGGATATGCAGGATGATAATCTGCCAAAGCTAGTGGTTTGCCAGTCTTTATCCGTTACGCCAGGCGTGACGTTTGAGCAGTTTGAATATTTTGTTCGCCAGAGTGAAGAGCAAATATCGATGGTGATCCTCGAAGCCGGTGCGCATCAGCTGTTATTTAACGCTGAAGAAGATGCGCAAAACAGCAGCGCTGAAGTTCATTTCCTCCATTAATTCTTCCTGAATCTGGACATATATTGCGCAGCCGCTGCCAGAGCGGTTGCGTATTGCCCGTTTTTATTCTGCGTTTAACCTTTCATTAAAGAATTATTCACCTCGATTCAGCGCGTTCCGCTTTATGTCATAGACAATTCTTGCATAAAAAATTGATAAAAGACGTTTTTTAATCTGGGCTATATCCACAATTCCTGGCTAAAGTTATTCTTGCGAAGCTTACCAACGCCATCATTTAAACAGCCCCTTGTGACCTGAGCTGCGGCCACAATGTATGTTGAATGCATAGGCGGATGCCAGCGAGCAATAGCGGCGTGAGGAGAGGCCTCTCTTTTCATTGGTGCCGCATGAAAGAATATGCACGTTTCTTGCATATGATTAGAGTGTGACATTTTTGTTCGTTTGTTAACGAACTTTCAGAAGGAAAGAGATTATGACCGCCTTAAATAAAAAATGGTTATCAGGCCTGGTTGCGGGCGCTCTGATGGCTATCTCTGCCGGTACGCTCGCTGCTGAACAAAAAACGCTGCATATTTATAACTGGTCTGATTATATTGCCCCGGATACGGTGGCTAATTTTGAAAAAGAGACCGGAATTAAGGTTATCTATGACGTATTTGATTCCAATGAAGTGCTGGAAGGTAAGCTCATGGCTGGCAGTACCGGCTTTGACCTTGTTGTTCCATCCGCCAGTTTCCTTGAGCGTCAACTGACTGCAGGCGTCTTTCAGCCGCTGGATAAGAGCAAATTGCCGGGCTGGAAAAACCTCGATCCTGAACTGCTAAAGCTGGTGGGTAAACACGATCCGGACAACAAGTTTGCGATGCCGTACATGTGGGCCACGACCGGCATTGGCTATAACGTGGATAAAGTCAAAGCGGTGCTGGGGCCGGATGCGCCGGTTGATAGCTGGGATTTGATCCTCAAGCCAGAAAATCTGGAAAAACTCAAAAGCTGCGGCGTCTCTTTCCTTGATGCTCCCGAAGAGGTGTTCGCCACGGTGCTGAACTATTTGGGTAAAGACCCAAACAGTACCAAAGCGGATGATTACACCGGGCCGGCAACGGATCTGCTGCTAAAACTGCGTCCGAATATTCGCTATTTCCACTCCTCGCAGTACATCAACGACCTGGCAAACGGTGATACCTGCGTCGCGATCGGCTGGGCCGGGGACGTATGGCAGGCAGCAAACCGTGCGAAAGAAGCGAAAAATGGCGTCAATATCTCATTCTCCATTCCTAAAGAAGGTGCAATGGCGTTCTTTGACGTGTTCGCGATGCCAGCCGATGCGAAAAACAAAGATGAAGCCTATCAGTTCCTTAACTACCTGCTGCGCCCTGATGTGATTGCGCATATTTCCGACCACGTGTTCTATGCCAATGCCAACAAAGAAGCGACAGCACTGGTCAGCCAGGAAGTTCGTGACAACCCGGGCATTTACCCGCCTGCGGATGTTCGCGCCAAGCTGTTCACGCTGAAAGTTCAGGATCCGAAGATCGATCGTGTCCGTACTCGCGCCTGGACGAAGGTAAAAAGCGGAAAATAACCTGATGTACGGGACGTGACCCGGCAGGATTTACGCCTGCCGGGCAGTATCGATCCCGGACACACAAAACCCGGCAATACGCACCACCGTGGTGCGTTATTTGCACCGTTTCTTTGTTTTATGCCGGAGAGCACCTGAGTGAATGATGCAACCCCACGCCCACAAGCGAAAATCCGCAAGGCGCTGACCCCGCTGCTTGAAATTCGCAATCTGACCAAGTCATTTGACGGTCAGCACGCCGTTGATGACGTCAATCTTACTATCTACAAAGGTGAAATATTTGCTCTGCTCGGCGCGTCCGGATGTGGCAAATCGACCCTGCTGCGGATGCTGGCGGGATTTGAACAGCCGACAACCGGGCAAATTATGCTTGATGGCGTCGATTTAGCGCACGTTCCGCCTTATCTACGTCCGATTAATATGATGTTTCAATCCTATGCCTTGTTTCCGCATATGACGGTAGAGCAAAACATTGCCTTTGGCCTCAAGCAGGACAAACTGCCGAAGGCTGAAATCGCCAGCCGGGTGAATGAGATGCTGGGCCTGGTGCATATGCAGGAGTTTGCCAAACGTAAACCGCATCAGCTTTCTGGCGGTCAACGCCAGCGTGTGGCGTTGGCGCGTAGCCTGGCGAAAAGGCCGAAGCTGCTGCTGTTGGATGAACCGATGGGAGCGCTGGATAAAAAGCTCCGTGACCGCATGCAACTGGAAGTGGTGGATATTCTTGAACGCGTCGGCGTGACCTGCGTGATGGTGACGCACGATCAGGAAGAAGCCATGACGATGGCGGGGCGCATTGCGATCATGAACCGTGGCAAATTTGTCCAGATCGGCGAACCGGAAGAGATCTACGAGCATCCGACCACGCGTTACAGCGCAGAGTTTATCGGTTCGGTTAACGTCTTTGAGGGGCTGCTGAAAGAACGGCAGGAAGATGGTCTGGTTATTGAGTCTCCAGGTCTGGTGCATCCACTGAAAGTTGACGCCGATGCTTCTGTTGTCGATAACGTCCCGGTGTATGTTGCGCTGCGCCCGGAAAAAATTATGCTCTGCGAAGCTCCTCCGCCAGAGGGATATAACTTCGCGGTAGGCGAAGTGGTGCACATTGCCTACCTGGGTGATTTGTCGGTGTACCACGTACGTTTGAAAAGTGGCCAAATGCTGAGCGCTCAGCTACAAAATGAACATCGTTATCGCAAAGGATTACCAACCTGGGGTGACGAAGTCCGTTTATGTTGGGATGCGGACAGTTGTGTGGTGTTGACGGTTTAAGGAGCGAAGATGAGTACACTTGAACCTCCGGCACGCGTAGATAAAGCGGGGCGATTCACGCTGTTTATGTCGCGGCTGCAAATGAAGCACGGGCGCAAGCTGGTGATCGCGCTGCCGTATGTGTGGCTATTGCTCCTGTTCCTGCTGCCGTTTCTGATCGTCTTCAAAATCAGTTTGGCTGAAATGGCGCGCGCTATTCCACCGTATACCGACCTCGTTTCATGGGCTGATGGTCAGCTCTCCATCACGCTCAACTTAGGCAATTTCCTGCAACTGACGGACGATCCGCTCTATTTTGATGCGTACCTGCAATCGTTGCAGGTGGCGGGAGTTTCGACTGTCTGTTGCCTGCTGCTGGGGTATCTGCTGGCATGGGCGGTCGCGCACAGCAAGCCCTCGACGCGCAATATTCTGTTGCTGCTGGTGATCCTGCCGTCCTGGACGTCGTTTTTGATTCGTGTTTACGCCTGGATGGGGATCCTGAAAAATAACGGCGTGTTGAACAACTTCCTGATGTGGCTGGGTGTTATCGACCAGCCGTTGACGATCCTGCATACCAATCTGGCGGTTTATATCGGTATTGTTTACGCCTATTTGCCCTTTATGGTGCTGCCGATTTATACCGCGCTGACGCGTATTGATTACTCGCTGGTGGAAGCGGCGCTTGATTTAGGCGCCCGACCGTTGAAAACCTTCTTTAGCGTGATCGTGCCGTTGACCAAGGGCGGGATTATCGCAGGGTCAATGCTGGTGTTTATTCCGGCTGTTGGGGAGTTTGTGATCCCGGAACTGCTGGGTGGCCCGGACAGCATTATGATTGGCCGTGTACTTTGGCAGGAGTTTTTCAATAACCGCGACTGGCCGGTGGCTTCTGCCGTCGCCATTATTATGTTGTTGCTACTGATTGTGCCGATCATGTGGTTCCACAAATATCAGCAAAAAAGCGTGGGGGAACACGGATGAATAACTTACCGGTCGTTCGCTCGCCGTGGCGTATTTTTATCCTGGTGCTGGGCTTTACCTTCCTGTACGCGCCGATGCTGATGTTGGTCATCTATTCGTTTAACAGCTCGAAGCTGGTGACGGTATGGGCGGGTTGGTCAACCCGTTGGTATGGTGAGCTTTTCCACGATAGCGCGATGATAAGCGCCGTCGGCATGAGCTTAACGATTGCCGCGGGCGCTGCAACGATGGCGGCAATCCTCGGTACCATAGCCGCCGTGGTCATGGTGCGCTTTGGTCGTTTTCGTGGTTCGAATGGTTTCGCCTTTATGATCACCGCGCCGCTGGTTATGCCAGATGTCATTACCGGTTTGTCGCTGCTGCTGCTGTTTGTGGCACTGGCGCACGCCATCGGCTGGCCTGCGGATCGCGGTATGTTGACCATCTGGCTGGCGCACGTCACCTTCTGCACGGCCTATGTCGCGGTGGTCATCTCTTCACGTTTGCGCGAACTGGATCACTCCATTGAAGAAGCGGCAATGGACCTTGGTGCCACGCCGCTGAAGGTCTTTTTCGTCATCACGCTGCCGATGATTATGCCGGCGGTGATCTCCGGGTGGCTGCTGGCCTTTACGCTGTCGCTCGATGACCTGGTTATTGCCAGCTTTGTCTCTGGTCCTGGCGCCACAACGTTACCGATGCTGGTGTTCTCCAGCGTACGTATGGGGGTTAATCCGGAGATCAACGCGCTGGCGACGCTGATACTTGGCGTGGTAGGAATTATCGGATTTATCGCGTGGTATCTGATGGCGCGAACAGAAAAACAACGGATTCGCGATATCCAACGTGCAAGACGTGGCTGAAAAAACTAAAATCTGCCAACCTGTCTATACGGCGCAGCTGTGGTGGCTGCGCCGTTTTCATGGAAGACGACGCGTTGGGATTTTTTAAGAAATCATCCACATCACATGCCCGCTTAAACGTCCCTGCTTTGGTGCAGGTGGCGGCGCTGGCTATTATTATGATCCGCTGTCTCGATCTGTTGATGATTTTTAATACGCTCGGGTTTCGCGGAACCAGCGAATTTATTCATCGCAGCGTACAGACCTGGAATTTGACGCTGGTGTTTCTGGGTAGCCTGGTGCTGCTGTTTGTCGAAATTTACTGCGCATTTTCGCTGGTCAAAGGACGAAACTGGGCGCGCTGGATCTATCTGCTGACCCAGATTATCGCTAGCGTCTATCTGTGGGCGGCTTCGTTGGGCTACGGATACCCGGAACTGTTCAGTATTGCGGGGGAGTCCAGGCGTGAAATCCTGCATACGCTGGTGATGCAAAAATTGCCGGATATGCTGGTGTTACTACTGCTGTTTGTTCCTGCGTCCAGCAGACGGTTCTTCCGTTTGCAATAACGTTAATACCCTAAATAATTCGAGTTACAGGAAGGCGGCAAGAGAATGAATCCCCAGGAGCTTACATAAGTAAGTGACTGGGGTGAGTGAGCACAGCCAACGCACCTGTAACTTGAAGTATGACGGGTATATAATCTTGGCCCCCTGTTAATTTGTAGGTTTTTGTATGCAGTGCGCACTTTATGACGCCGAACGCTGTCGCTCCTGTCAGTGGATAACACAGCCAGTCGTCGATCAACTCCTCTCAAAAACAGCCGATCTGCAGAATCTACTGGCTGATTATCCGGTCGGAGAATGGTGCGCGCCGGTCAGCGGCCCGGAAAGCGCTTTTCGTAATAAAGCCAAAATGGTGGTCAGCGGCAGCGTGGAAAAACCGCTGCTGGGGATGCTGCATCGTGACGGTACGCCGGAGGATTTGTGCGACTGTCCGCTCTATCCTGCGTCTTTTGCGCCCGTATTTGCCGCGCTCAAACCGTTTATCGCCCGTGCGGGGTTAACGCCCTATAACGTGGCGCGTAAACGCGGGGAGCTGAAGTATCTGCTGTTAACGGAAAGCCGGTTCGATGGCGGCATGATGCTGCGTTTTGTCCTGCGTTCCGAGGCAAAACTGGCCCAACTGCGCGCGGCGCTGCCATGGTTACAGGCACAGCTGCCGCAGTTAAAAGTGATCACCGCCAATATTCAGCCTGTGCATATGGCGATTATGGAAGGGGAGAGTGAAATCTTCCTGACGGAACAACAGGCGCTGGCGGAACGCTTTAACGATGTGCCGTTGTGGATCCGCCCGCAGAGCTTTTTCCAGACCAACCCGGTGGTGGCGGGGCATTTATACGCCACGGCGCGCGATTGGGTGCGTCAGCTTCCGGTTAATCATATGTGGGATCTGTTTTGCGGCGTCGGGGGCTTTGGTCTGCACTGCGCCACACCGCAGATGAAACTGACGGGGATTGAAATTGCACCAGAGGCGATTGCCTGTGCGAAACAGTCTGCGCAGGAGCTTGGGTTGCAGAATCTGCATTTTCAGGCGCTGGATTCGACCCAGTTTGCTACCGCCCAGGGCGAAGTGCCTGACCTGGTGCTGGTGAATCCGCCGCGTCGGGGGGTTGGAAAGCCGCTGTGTGATTTTCTTTCCCGCATGGCGCCGCGTTTTATCGTTTATTCCAGCTGTAATGCCCAAACCATGGCGAAGGATATTCGCGAGTTGTCTGGATATCGCATTGAACGTGTCCAGCTTTTCGATATGTTTCCACACACCGCGCACTACGAAGTATTAACGCTTCTCAGCCGACAAAACTAACTTGCCTGATGGCGCTTCGCTTATCAGGCCTACAGGCTGTTCGTCATTTGTAGGTTTGTTAAGCGAAGCGCCGAATCCGGCAAATGCAACATGCGAAAAAAAAGCCCGTACTTGCGTACGAGCTCTTCTTAATATATGGCGGTGAGGCGGGGATTGACTCGCTTCGCTCGCCCCTTTGGGGCAGCCCGTTCGCTGCGCTCCCGGTCTGTCCAACTGGCTACGCCAGTAGTCGAACCCCGGTCGGGGTTTCTCATCCCCCCGCAGATGTGCAACATGCGAAAAAAAAGCCCGTACTTGCGTACGAGCTCTTCTTAAAATATGGCGGTGAGGCGGGGATTCGAACCCCGGATACGTTGCCGTATACACACTTTCCAGGCGTGCTCCTTCAGCCACTCGGACACCTCACCATATTGTATTGCTGCCTGACCGCTTGGGGGGCAACGGGGCGCTACTATAGGGAGTTGCGCTAAAACGGTCAAGCAGAATTTACGTGTTCACTCTCGTTTGGTTACGCAATGTACATATTCCTCCGCCCGGGCTGGCGCGGAGGAGAGGATTAGCGCTGAGAGTCCAGTTTTTCGCCGTTAGTCACGACTTCCTGAGCTTTGCCGTAGCTCTCGATCAGCAACTGATAAGCCGGGAAGACTTTGGTATACACTTCCGCCCATTCGGCGGCGTCTTCACGGTTCCATGTGCCCTGAATTTCAGAAGCGACGGCGGCAGTATCCATTGGCACGACACCAGCCTGAACAACGCGAGCCAGGGTGATTTCCTGCGCCATTTTGCTGTAAGTACCGGAAGCGTCTATCACAGCGAAAACCTTGTAGCCTTCCGCAACCGCGCTGATGGCCGGGAAAGCCATGCACACGCTGGTAATCGTACCGGCGATAATCAGCGTTTTACGCCCCGTCGCTTTGACCGCTTTCACGAAGTCCTCGTTATCCCAGGCGTTGATTTCACCTTTACGCGCCACGTATTGGGCATGCGGCGCATTGGCGTGGATCTCTGGAATCAACGGACCGTTAGGCCCCTGTGGTACGGATGCCGTGGTAATCACCGGCATCTTTGCCAGGGTCGCCATTTTAGCCAGCGCGGCGGCACGCGCACGCAGTTCTGGCATTGGCATATCGCCGACGGTCTGGAACAGCCCGCTCTGATGATCGATAAGCAGCATGACGGAATCATTCACATCGATGACCGGACGTGAGCCATTAAAGTTTGCAGGACTGGACATATTCTTCTCCTTCGATTCAGATTTGGCCAAAGCGGCCGGAGTTAAAATCGCGTACGGCTTCAGCGATTTCTTGTTTCGTGTTCATCACAAACGGACCGTAACCCACAATCGGCTCGTTCAACGGCTCGCCAGACAGCAGCAGCACGCTGGCGTCGCTGGTGGCTTCAATGTGTAGCGTCTTGCCCTGCTGGCTTAGCACCACCAGTTGCGCTTCGCTGGCAGACGTGGTGCCGTTTACGGTGATATTGCCTTTTAATACCACCAGGGCGGTGCTCCATCCTTCAGGCTGGGACAACGTAAGCTGATGATTACGTTGCAGGCGCATATCCCAGACGTTCAGCGGCGAAAAGGTATGTGCCGGGCCTTTCGTATCCTGATAGCTGCCTGCAATCACACGAACGCTGCCTGCTTCATTGGGCAGGGCGACGGTCGGAATAACATCGCTGCTGATGCCCTGATAACCCGGTACGGCCATTTTGTCTTTTGCCGGTAGATTGACCCACAGTTGCACCATTTCCAGTTCGCCACCCTGACGGGTAAATTCAGGTGAATGGAACTCTTCGTGTAATATTCCTGCACCGGCAGTCATCCACTGCACGTCGCCGGGGCCGATAATGCCGCCGCGACCGGTTGAATCACGGTGTTCAACTTCGCCGCTGTAAACGATGGTCACCGTCTCAAAACCACGGTGCGGGTGTTCGCCTACGCCGCGTTTTTCGTTACCCGGAGTGAATGTATGCGGACCGGCGTAATCCAGCAGCAGGAACGGGCTTAGCTGCTCAGCATGAGACTGGTAAGAGAACATCGAGCGGACCGGAAATCCATCGCCAACCCAGTGTGGGCGAGGTGCGGTGTAGACGCCTGTTACTTGTTTCATATGTGTCTCCTCTATGGCGTTGTCATGATGTGAATAAGCTTATATTCATGACAGCGAGCTGAGTAGTAGCTAAAATAATCCTCACTGTCTCATTAATAGGACAATAAAATGACGAAGCCGGATCTCAATGATTTTGCATGGTTTGTGCATGTTGTAGAGGAAGGGGGATTTGCAGCGGCGGGTAGGGCGCTTGATGAACCAAAATCAAAACTGAGCCGACGTATAGCGCAACTGGAAGAGAGGCTGGGAGTCCGACTGATTCAGCGAACCACCCGCCAGTTTAACGTGACGGAAGTTGGGCAAACCTTTTACGAACACTGTAAGGCGATGTTGGTTGAAGCGCAGGCGGCGCAGGATGCCATCGCCGCGTTACAGGTTGAACCGCGTGGGATTGTGAAGCTGACTTGTCCTGTTACGTTGCTGCATGTGCATATCGGGCCAATGCTTGCCCGTTTTATGGCGCGTTATCCTGACGTATCCGTACAACTGGAGGCCACTAACCGCCGCGTGGACGTTGTTGGAGAAGGCCTGGACGTGGCGATCCGCGTCAGGCCCCGGCCATTTGAGGATAGCGATCTGGTGATGCGCGTGCTGGCGGACAGGGGACATCGTTTATATGCCAGTCCGCAGTTAATTGAGCAAATGGGGGCGCTACACTCTCCGGCGGAGCTGACACGCTGGCCGGGCCTGAGTCTGGCCTCGGGTAAACATGTGCATCGGTGGGAGTTATTTGGCCCGCAGGGTGCGCGGGCAGAGGTACATTTCACGCCGCGAATGATTACCACCGATATGCTGGCGTTACGTGAAGCCGCAGTCGCTGGCGTAGGTGTTGTGCAACTTCCGCAGTTGATGGTAAAAGATCAATTAGCCGAGGGTGAACTGGTCGCGTTGCTTGATGGCTGGGAACCTAAGCGAGAAATTATTCACGCCGTCTTCCCATCACGCAGGGGATTATTACCTTCAGTGCGCGCATTAGTGGATTTCTTAACGGAAGAATATGCGCGGATGATTGAGGATTAAATACCTGACCTCAGCCCACAAAAAAGGCCGGTTAAACCGACCTTTTATAATCTGGACGCCATTCGGGCGTTAAAAACAATCAGCGACTACGGAAGACAATGCGGCCTTTGCTCAGGTCGTACGGGGTCAGCTCAACAGTCACTTTGTCGCCCGTCAGGATGCGGATATAGTTTTTACGCATTTTACCGGAGATGTGTGCAGTAACCACGTGACCGTTTTCTAACTCTACGCGGAACATGGTATTAGGTAACGTATCGAGAACGGTACCCTGCATTTCAATATTGTCTTCTTTGGCCATCTAATCCTCTGGGGTATCACTACCGTAATTTGAACCGGCAAGATAATGCCGAAGTTCTTTTAATAAGTAAAGATTTGTGCGTTTAAAACACAGCAAATCGGGTTTGGCGCATTACTCTAACCACACAGCAAAGCTGCACTTAAAGCGCAACGTGTAAGGGAACGAGGAGATAAACGATAGGCGTTGCCTGACGCGAACTGTTCCTTAACGGCGGCGGGGTAATGGGCTAAACCAACTCTGCGCGACAATTATAACACCCCGACAAAAAATGTGCCGAAAACATTCACCTCTGAGGTAAAAATAACGTCCTGGGAACCCAGAAATGGCTCGGTAGCCGCTGCTGACGCAGTCTGCTCAGGTGCTCAAGGTACTCCCGACGCGGTGTTTCGACCGCCCCCAGCGAAGCTGTGTGGCTATTTAATACCTGGCAGTCGATTAATTTTCCGCCCTGACGGATAAATTCAGCGCAAAAAACAAGCAGTGCGGTTTTGGACGCATTTTCCTGACGGCTGAACATCGATTCGCCACAAAACAACGTGCCTTGCGCCACACCATACATACCGCCCACTAATTCATTGTGTCGCCACACTTCAATAGAGTGCGCATGCCCCAGTTCGTGCAGGCGATGGTATGCGTCCACCACATCATGCGTTATCCAGGTGCCTTCCTCCCGGTCATTCGCGCAGCCTTCAATCACCTGACCAAACGCGTAATTGAGCGTCACGCGATAAGGCGAATTTTTATGAAAGCGTTTCATGCTGCGGCTGAGGTGAAATTTCTCGGGCCAAAGAATAGCGCGCGGATCGGGCGACCACCAGAGGATGGGGTCGCCGGGTGAAAACCATGGGAAAATACCGCGCTGGTAGGCCATCAGCAGGCGGGCGGGACTGAGATCGCCGCCAAGCGCCAACAAACCGTTAGGCTCGCGTAAAGCGCCTTCCGGTGACGGGAAGGCTATAGAATGGCGGGACAGTTGCACCAGGCGCATGACAGCGAAACTCCACTACGCGAGTTTGATCGTTCAATAATAGCTTACAGACGTTGCTTAAACTGGTAATAACGCCCCTGCCTGGCTAACAGATCTGCGTGATTACCTTGCTCAATAATTTGTCCGTTGTCCATTACTATTATTTGATCAAAACGCGACAACCCGCGCAGGCGGTGTGTCACCATCATTACGGTTTTATTGCGCATGACATCGCTAATTAATTCAAGCATTTGGCTTTCCGTTGTGGCATCAAGCCCTTCGGTAGGTTCATCCAGCAGCATTAGCGGAGCATCGTGCAATAAGGCGCGGGCGATAGCCAGACGACGGAGCTCACCGCCAGAAAGCTGACGACCGCCTTCACCCAGCCAGGCGTTGAGTCCATCATCCTCAAGCAGTTTGTCCAGACCGACGCGGCACAACATCGCGGCTAATGCGTCATCCTCGGCGTGCGGTGCCGCCAGCAGCAGGTTATCGCGAAGCGTTGCGCTGAACAGGTGTACGCGCTGCGGCACGACGCTGATGCACTGGCGCAGCGTGGCTTCACTAAAGGTAGCAATCGGCTGCTCGTTAATCAGGATTTCGCCACCCTGCGGATCCCATGCGCGGGTCAACAATTGCAGCAGCGTTGATTTGCCGCAGCCGGTACGACCAAGAATCGCAATGTGTTCACCGGGTGAGGCCTGCAGGGAAAGGGTATCGAGCGCTTTTTGTGCCTGACCCGGGTAGCTGAATGACACATCGCGTAGCGTAAGGGTGACCTGCTCAGGAACCGGAGAGCCGGCATCCGGGAAGGTAACTTCTGGCTGCTGTTCGGTTAACTCGGTGATGCGCAGCGCGGAGGCAATGACCTGACCGAGATGCTGAAACGCACCGGTGACTGGCGCCAACGCTTCGAACGCCGCCAGCGCACAGAAAACAAACAGCGCGATCAGTGCGCCTGGCTGGGTGTTGCCGCCCACGCCGCCTGAGGCCATCCATAACATCATTATTACCGCCAGCGCGCCAACTAACAGCATGACCGCCTGTGACAGCGCGGTTAATTCAGACTGACGTCGCTGGGCTTCGTGCCACTGTAACTCGGTGGCTTCCATTTGAGCGCGGTAGCGTTCACTGGCGCCAAAAATGGTCAATTCAGCCTGGCCTTGCAGCCAGGACGTTAACTGCTGACGATATTGTCCACGCAGATGCGTCAGACTTTGTCCGGTGCTCTTGCCTGCCTGATAAAAGAGCGGGGGCAGGATAAATAAGGTCAGCAGCATAATACCGCCGAGAGTGATAGCCAGCGTGAAATCGAGAACGCTTAGCCCCAGTGTAACCACCATAATGACGACAAAAGCGCCCACTAGCGGAGAGAGTACGCGTAAGTACAGATGATCGAGCGTGTCGACATCTGCTACGATGCGGTTGAGCAATTCCCCCTGTCCATAACGAGACAGGCCAGCAGGCGAGAGCGGCAAGAGTTTGCTGAAGGTATAAATACGCAAATGTTGCAGCACGCGGAACGTGGCGTCGTGGCTGACCAGGCGCTCGAAATAACGCCCCGCGGTACGGGTGATTGCTGCACCACGTACGCCTGCGGCAGGAAGCATATAGTTAAAGCTGTAAATCCCGGTGACACCAACCACCGCAGAAGCCGACAGGAACCAACCTGAAAGCGTCAGCAAACCAATACTTGCCAGCAGCGTGACGATCGCCAGAACGATCCCCAGCGTTAACATCCATTTGTGACGTTTATACAGCGTCAGATAAGGTAGCAAAGCGCGCATTCAGATATCCTCCTGACGATGAGCCAGTAATGTCGCAAAAGCCCCGTTGGCTGAGCTAAGTTCGGTCCAGGTGCCTTGTTCAACGATCTGCCCGTCCTGCATCACCCAGATAGCGTCCCAGTCGGTAAGATCTTCCAACTGGTGTGTCACCATCAGCGTGGTCTGGCGGCGTGATGCCGCGTTCAACGCCTGCATCACGCGTTGTTCGCTGTGCGCATCAAGGCTGGCGGCGGGTTCGTCCAGCAGCAGTAACTGACAGGGATTGAGTAAGGCGCGAGCCACGGCAACGCGTTGCGCTTGTCCGACGGAAAGTCGAGCCGCCTGATCGCCTACTGGCGTATCCACGCCCTGCGAAAGCAGGGGTAAAAACTCGCTGACCCAGGCGCTGTCGAGTGCGGCCTGTAGCTGCTCCTCGCTGGCATCGGGGCGAGCCAGCAGCACGTTTTCACGTAACGTGGCGGCTGGAAGCTGCGGGTTTTGCCCGACCCATGACAGTTGTTTACGCCAGCAATCAGGCGACAAATCACGCAGCTCAAAGCCGTTAATTCGCAGCGATCCCTGATAAGAGAGGAAACCAGACAGGACATTGAGCAGCGAACTTTTGCCGGAACCGCTGCGTCCAACCAGCACAGCGCGTTGACCGGCTGCCAGGGTAAAGTTGAGCGGCCCGGCCAACACTTTGCCTTCCGGAGAGGTGATGACCAGATCTTGCGCTTCAATTGAAACGGCGTCTTTCGTCGCCAGCTCAATGTCGCCACGCTCTGGATGAGCCAGCGGGGTTTCCATAAAGGTTTTCAGGCTGTCTGCTGCACCAACGGCTTGCGCTTTGGCGTGATAAAAGGTGCCCAGATCGCGCAGTGGCTGGAAAAATTCCGGCGCAAGAATGAGCGCGAGGAAGCCAGCAGCCAACGTGACGCCCGTCCCGTAGTGGCCGAAATCGAGCTCTCCGAGGTAGGAAAAACCGAAGTAAACCGCGACCAACGCAATAGAAAGCGATGTAAAGAACTCAAGGACACCGGATGACAGGAATGCCAGGCGCAGGACTTCCATGGTGCGCTGGCGGAAATCCTGTGACGCAGCGCGGATGCTTTCCGTTTCGGCTTCACCACGACCAAATATTCTTAGCGTCTCCATGCCCCGCAGACGATCAAGGAAATGGCCGCTGAGACGAGCAAGAGCCTGAAAATTGCGGCGGTTAGCATCGGCTGCGCCCATACCGACCATTGCCATAAACAATGGGATCAGCGGAGCTGTTCCGAGCAGTATAAGAGCGGCCACCCAGTTTGACGGGAACACCGCAGCCACAATCAATAACGGGACGCATACGGCCAGCGCCATTTGCGGCAGATAACGCGCATAGTAGTCATGCATATCGTCAATCTGCTCCAGGATAAGCGTAGCCCAGCTCCCGGCTGGTTTACCCTGTATCCAGGCAGGACCTGCCTGTTGCAGACGGTCAAGCACCTGGCGGCGAATTTCAAAGCGAATATGCTGCCCTGCGTGAAACCCGACCCGCTCGCGTAACCAGACGACCCATGCCCGCAGGATGAAAATCAATACCAGCACGATGAAAGGAAGCAGAAGCGCCTCTCGGGGAATATTGGCCATTATCATATGGTCCAGAATTCGGGCCATGAGCCAGGCCTGAGCGACGATTAACAGACCGCTCACGAATCCCAACAGGCGTGAAATGTTCAGCCATCGTTGGGAAATTACACTTTGCTGTTTTAACCAGCGGGTCAGCTCTTTTTGACGGGTTTTATTCATTGCACGCTTAGCAGGTGAGTTATTGGAATTTTTGGGCAGGGCAATGTTACAACGAGGCAAAAATAAAGGCGACTTATAGTCGCCTTTTTTACTTTTGTTACTGATTTGTAAAACTTATTTGCAAGCGTCCGCCAGACCGTCGAGATAACGTTCGGCATCAAGCGCGGCCATACAGCCCGTGCCCGCAGAGGTGATCGCCTGGCGATAAATATGGTCCATCACGTCACCGGCTGCGAAGACACCCGGAATGCTGGTTTGTGTGGCATTACCGTGAATACCGGACTGAACTTTGATGTAGCCATTTTCCAGCTCAAGCTGACCGTCGAAAATGGCGGTATTCGGGCTGTGACCGATAGCGACAAACAAACCGGCAACGTCCAGTGACTCCACGTTGTCAGTGTTTTGCGTATCGCGCAGACGCAGTCCGGTAACGCCCATTTGATCGCCGGTCACTTCTTCCAGCGTGCGGTGGGTGTGCAGCACGATGTTGCCGTTTTCAACTTTATCCATCAAACGCTTGATGAGAATTTTTTCGGCGCGGAAGCTGTCGCGGCGGTGAATCAAATGCACTTCAGATGCGATATTCGCAAGATACAGCGCTTCTTCAACAGCGGTGTTGCCGCCGCCGATCACCGCAACTTTTTGGTTACGGTAGAAGAAACCGTCGCAGGTCGCGCAGGCGGAAACGCCACGGCCTTTGAATGCTTCTTCCGAGGGTAGACCCAGATAACGCGCTGAAGCGCCGGTAGCGATGATCAACGCGTCACAGGTGTATTCACCGCTGTCGCCGGTCAGACGAAAAGGACGATTTTGCAGATCAACTTTGCTGATGTGATCGAAAATGATTTCAGTATCAAATTTGGTCGCATGTTCGTGCATACGCTCCATCAGCAGGGGGCCCGTGAGATCGTGCGGATCGCCAGGCCAGTTTTCCACTTCTGTCGTTGTGGTCAACTGACCACCTTTTTCCATACCGGTAATCAGTACCGGTTGCAGGTTAGCGCGAGCAGCGTAGACCGCAGCGGTATATCCTGCAGGGCCAGAGCCCAGAATAAGAAGTTTACTGTGTTTGGTTGCGCCCATGAGATCCCCATAGTTGTTGGCAGGCAATGAGCAGGATTGTAGGGAATTTGCAGGCGTAAAAAAAGAGTATGGCGATTTTGTTAACAATATGTGTAATAGCAGAAACCGATGAGCGGGTTAATTAGGCGTAATACTATAACGATTTCTACTTAAAATCGGTCAGTTATAAGGTGATAAAATGACGATTTTCCATCACTGCGAATGAATAACTGGCATGTTGTACTAAAAATCGATGTTTTGCTTTGACAATCACCTGCTGTTTTGCGAAAACATTCAAGGAAGAAAAAAACTGTGTCATGTATATGCTGCATAATCATGCATGTAGATACCATGTTTACCGTGTTAGCGAAATCTACGCATGGTGTGGACAGATGCCATTCGTGATGTCGATAGCCGCCGACAGGCAACGGTCTTCTCACCATAAGCCCAGGCATTGCGAACCGAAAATCCCTCTGGGTTGCGGTTTATTTTGATGGGTAGCGGCTCTGAACAGTGATGTTGGTAGAGTCAGGCAGGAGTAGGGAAGGAATACAGAGAGACAATAATAATGGTAGATAGTAAGAAGCGCCCTGGCAAAGATCTCGACCGTATCGATCGTAACATTCTTAATGAGCTGCAAAAGGATGGGCGTATTTCTAACGTCGAGCTTTCTAAACGTGTGGGACTTTCACCAACGCCCTGCCTTGAGCGTGTGCGTCGGTTGGAAAGACAGGGTTTCATTCAGGGCTATACAGCGCTGTTAAACCCACATTATCTGGATGCATCACTTCTGGTTTTTGTTGAGATTACTCTGAATCGTGGCGCCCCGGATGTGTTTGAACAATTTAACTCTGCGGTACAAAAACTTGAAGAAATTCAAGAGTGTCATTTGGTTTCCGGTGATTTCGACTATTTGCTGAAAACACGCGTACCGGATATGTCGGCATATCGTAAGCTGTTGGGGGAAACCCTGCTGCGTCTGCCTGGCGTGAATGACACACGTACCTATGTAGTAATGGAAGAAGTCAAACAGAGCAATCGTCTGGTAATTAAGACGCGCTAACACGGAACAGGTGCAAAATCGACGCAGTTTGATTACACTCCTGTTAATCCATACAGCAACAGTGCCGGGGTGACCCGGTGCTGTTGTCCGTTTTAGCATCGGGCAGGAAAAGCCTGAAACCTGGAGAGCCGTTTTTGAGCCAGGAATACACTGAAGACAAAGACGTCACATTGACGAAGTTAAGCAGCGGGCGCCGACTTCTGGAAGCGCTACTGATTCTTATTGCCCTTTTTGCCGTCTGGTTGATGGCTGCCTTACTCAGCTTTAACCCTTCGGATCCCAGTTGGTCGCAAACCGCGTGGCACGAACCTATCCATAATCTGGGCGGAATACCCGGAGCATGGCTGGCGGACACGCTGTTCTTTATTTTCGGCGTCATGGCCTACACCATTCCCGTCATCATTGTCGGCGGCTGCTGGTTTGCATGGCGACACCAGGCCAGCGACGAATACATCGATTATTTTGCCGTTTCGCTGCGCATTATTGGCGTTTTGGCACTGATTCTCACCTCCTGCGGGCTTGCCGCAATCAATGCCGATGACATCTGGTATTTCGCCTCTGGCGGCGTGATCGGCAGTCTGCTCAGTACGACGCTGCAACCCTTACTGCACAGCAGCGGCGGTACGCTGACGCTATTGTGCATTTGGGCTGCGGGATTAACGCTGTTTACCGGCTGGTCGTGGGTGAGTATTGCGGAAAAACTGGGCGGTTGGTTACTCAATATCCTGACCTTTGCCAGCAACCGTACCCGCCGCGACGATACCTGGGTCGATGACGAAGAATATGAAGATGAAGACGAGTCTGTCGATGCCGCTGATGGCAAACCCCATGAATCGCGCCGGGCTCGTATTCTGCGCGGTGCGTTAGCGCGTCGTAAGCGTCTGGCGGAGAAATTTACCAACCCGCTTGGCCGTCATACCGATGCGGCGCTGTTCTCCGGCAAACGCATGGATGATGAAGACGAAATTGAATACAGCGCCCGTGGCGTTGTTGCCGATCCTAACGATGTGCTGTTTTCTGGTAATCGCGCGACGCTGCCTGAATATGACGAACTCGATCCACTGCTGAATGGTCATTCGGTGACAGAGCCAGTAGCCGCCGCCGCGGCAGCTACAACGGCCGCGCAGGCCTGGAGCGCGCCGGTTGATCCGCTGCTGCAAACATCGCCCGTGACCAGCACTGTTCTGGAACAACAGGCCCCAGCCGTAGCCTGGCAAACCGCGCCTGGCCCGCAAACCGGTGATGCGGTGATTGCACCAGCGCCAGAAGGTTATCCGCAGCCATCCCAGTACGCGCAGCCACCGGTACAACAGCAGTATGAGCCATGGCAGCAGCCGGTTGTGGAGCAGAATCCGCAGCCGCAATATTACGCGCCACAGACCGCTGAACCCGCTTATGCGCAACCCGTTGCGCCGCAACCGCAGGCGTTCACCACGGAGCAAAACTGGCAACCTGAATCCACTTTTCAGCCGGAACCTGTGCAACAACCTGTGTATCAGCAGGAAGCAACCTTTCAACAAAATTCCACGCTCCAGCAGCCTGTTTATCAGCCGGAGCCCGTGCCGCAACCTGTGTATCAGCAGGAATCAACTCTTCAACAGAACAATACGTTCCAGCAGCCTGTAGTTGAACAACCACCTGTGGTGGAATCTGAACCGCTGGTAGAAGAGGTTAAACCGACTCGTCCGCCGCTCTACTATTTTGAAGAAGTGGAAGAGAAACGTGCGCGCGAGCGCGAGCAACTGGCTGCCTGGTATCAACCGATACCAGAGCCTGTTCAGGAGCCTGAACGTATTAAGCCGTCTATGCCATCTATGCCGACGGCTGCATCCATTCCGCCCGTTGAGTCTGTTGCTGCCGTTGCGCCGCTGGCTGCCGGTGTAAAAAACGCCGCATTAGGAGCGGGGGCCGCTGCCGCAGCACCTGTCTTTAGCCTTGCGGGTAGCGGTGCGCCGCGTCCACAGGTGAAAGAGGGTATTGGTCCGCAGTTACCGCGTCCGAATCGTGTGCGCGTACCTACTCGTCGGGAATTGGCGTCGTATGGCATCAAATTGCCGTCACAGCGTATGGCTGAAGAGAAAGCGCGCGAAGAGCAGCTTGATACAGATGCGTACAGTGACGATGAAATTGATGCGATGCAGCAAGATGAGCTGGCGCGTCAGTTTGCCCAATCGCAGCAGCACCGCTATGGCGAAGAGTATCAGGATGATACCAATCACACTGATGACGAAGATTCAGCCGCAGAAGCGGAACTGGCTCGCCAGTTTGCCTCTTCCCAACAGCAACGCTATTCCGGTGAACAGCCTGCCGGGGCAAATCCGTTCTCGCTCGATGACTTTGAATTTTCGCCGATGAAAACGCTGGTGGATGAGGGCCCGCATGAGCCGTTGTTTACGCCAGGCGTAATGCCGGAGTCTGCGCCACAGTACCAGGAACCTGTCGCACCGCAGCAGCATTATCAGCAACCGACGCAGCCAGTCGCACCACAGCAGCATTATCAGCAACCGGCGCAGCCAGTCGCACCGCAGCAGCAATATCAGCAACCGGCGCAGCCAGTCGCGCCGCAGCAGCATTATCAGCAACCGGCGCAGCCAGTCGCACCGCAGCAGCATTATCAGCAACCGGCGCAGCCAGTCGCAGCGCAGCAGCATTATCAGCAGCCAGCACAGCCGGCTACACCGCCAACGCAGGATAGTCTGATCCATCCGCTCCTGATGCGTAATGGCGACAGTCGTCCGGCGCACCGTCCAAGTACGCCGCTGCCATCGTTAGATTTGCTCACACCGCCGCCGAGCGAAGTTGAGCCGATAGATACTTTCGCGCTGGAGCAAATGGCACGTCTGGTGGAAGCGCGTCTGGCGGATTTCCGCATTAAAGCCGATGTGGTGAACTACTCTCCAGGCCCGGTGATTACCCGCTTTGAGCTTAATCTGGCTCCTGGGGTTAAAGCGGCGCGTATTTCTAACCTGTCGCGAGATCTGGCGCGTTCGTTGTCCACCGCGGCGGTACGTGTGGTTGAGGTTATACCAGGCAAACCGTATGTCGGACTGGAGTTACCGAATAAAAAACGTCAAACCGTTTATCTGCGTGAAGTGCTGGATAACGCTAAATTCCGTGATAACTCATCTCCGCTGACCGTGGTGCTGGGTAAAGATATTGCGGGCGAACCGGTGGTGGCCGATCTGGCAAAAATGCCGCACCTGCTGGTAGCAGGGACAACCGGATCCGGTAAGTCTGTTGGGGTGAACGCCATGATCCTCAGCATGCTGTACAAGGCGCAGCCGGAAGACGTTCGCTTTATCATGATTGACCCGAAAATGCTGGAACTGTCGGTTTATGAAGGCATTCCGCATCTGCTGACCGAAGTCGTGACCGACATGAAAGATGCTGCTAACGCCTTGCGCTGGAGCGTCAATGAAATGGAACGTCGCTACAAGCTGATGTCAGCGCTTGGCGTGCGTAACCTTGCTGGTTATAACGAGAAAATCGCCGAAGCCGCCCGCATGGGACGTCCGATTCCGGACCCGTACTGGAAGCCGGGCGACAGCATGGATGTTCAGCATCCGGTGTTGGAAAAACTGCCGTATATCGTTGTGCTGGTGGATGAATTCGCCGACCTGATGATGACAGTTGGCAAAAAGGTGGAAGAACTGATTGCTCGTCTGGCGCAAAAAGCGCGTGCGGCGGGGATCCACCTGGTGCTGGCAACCCAGCGGCCGTCGGTTGACGTTATCACCGGTCTGATTAAAGCAAACATCCCGACGCGTATCGCTTTTACCGTGTCGAGCAAAATTGACTCGCGTACCATCCTTGACCAGGGCGGAGCGGAATCGCTGTTGGGTATGGGTGACATGCTTTATTCCGCACCGAACTCGACGATCCCAGTGCGTGTTCACGGCGCCTTTGTCCGCGATGAAGAAGTTCACGCAGTGGTTCAGGACTGGAAAGCGCGCGGTCGTCCACAGTACGTCGACGGCATTACTTCTGACAGCGAAAGCGAAGGCGGCGGTGGCGGCTTTGATGGTGGCGAAGAGTTGGATCCGCTGTTCGATCAGGCGGTAAACTTTGTGACCCAGAAACGCAAAGCCTCAATCTCCGGCGTCCAGCGTCAGTTCCGTATCGGATACAACCGAGCGGCGCGCATCATCGAGCAGATGGAAGCGCAGGGTATTGTCAGCGAACAAGGGCATAATGGTAATCGTGAAGTGCTGGCTCCGCCGCCCTTCGAATGATTGCAAAGTTAAGTAATTCAGTATTTTCTACTTTCCTCATGCTGATTTTTGGCCTGAAATGGATAGCGGAGGGATCTCCCCGTTGGGAGTGACGTATTTTGAGGAATAACGATGAAAAGAATCGCAATCACCTGTGCATTACTGTCGAGTTTTATGGTGAGCAGCGTCTGGGCTGACGCTGCCAGCGACCTGAAAAGTCGCCTGGATAAAGTCAGTAGCTTCCATGCCAGCTTTACTCAGAAGGTCACGGACGGTAGCGGCGCGGCGGTGCAGGAAGGTCAGGGTGACTTATGGGTTAAACGTCCTAATCTGTTTAACTGGCATATGACGCAACCTGATGAGAGCATCCTGGTTTCCGATGGTAAAACGCTGTGGTTCTTCAACCCGTTTGTTGAGCAGGCGACTGCGACCTGGCTGAAAGACGCTACGGGCAATACGCCATTTATGCTGATTGCGCGTAACCAGGCAAGTGACTGGCAGCAGTACAACATTAAGCAAAACGGCGATGATTTCGTGCTGACGCCAAAAACCAGCAGCGGCAACCTGAAGCAGTTTACTATCAATGTTGGGCGTGACGGGACTATCCACCAGTTTAGCGCCGTTGAACAAGACGATCAGCGCAGCAGCTATCAGCTGAAATCTCAGCAGAATGGTGCGATTGAACCCTCTAAATTCACCTTTACCCCGCCGCAAGGTGTAACGGTTGACGATCAACGTAAGTAGAGGCGTGTGAGTGAGCAATCTGTCGCTCGACTTTTCTGATAATACTTTTCAGCCACTGGCCGCGCGTATGCGGCCAGAAAATTTAGCGCAGTATATCGGCCAGCAGCATCTGCTGGCTGCGGGTAAGCCCTTGCCGCGCGCTATCGAGGCCGGACATCTGCACTCCATGATTTTATGGGGGCCGCCGGGGACGGGGAAAACCACGCTTGCCGAAGTTATTGCCCGTTACGCTAACGCCGATGTCGAACGAATTTCGGCAGTGACCTCTGGTGTAAAAGAAATTCGTGAAGCGATTGAGCGTGCGCGTCAGAATCGTAACGCGGGCCGGCGTACGATCCTGTTTGTGGATGAAGTTCACCGTTTTAATAAAAGCCAACAGGATGCGTTTTTACCGCATATTGAAGACGGTACCATCACGTTTATTGGCGCAACCACTGAAAACCCCTCGTTTGAGCTGAACTCGGCGCTGCTGTCGCGTGCGCGCGTTTACTTACTGAAATCGTTAACCACCGACGATATTGAACAAGTGCTTGACCAGGCGATGTCAGACAAAGCGCGGGGTTACGGCGGCCAGGATATCGTACTGCCTCCAGAGACGCGTCGGGCGATTGCTGAACTGGTCAATGGTGACGCGCGTCGGGCGCTGAATACGCTGGAAATGATGGCCGATATGGCCGAAGTTGATGATTCTGGCAAGCGCGTATTGAAGGCCGAGTTGCTCACTGAAATTGCCGGTGAACGCAGCGCGCGTTTCGACAACAAAGGCGATCGCTTTTACGATCTCATCTCCGCATTACACAAGTCAGTACGCGGCAGCGCCCCGGATGCGGCGCTTTATTGGTATGCGCGAATCATCACCGCTGGCGGCGATCCGCTGTACGTTGCCCGTCGCTGTCTGGCGATTGCCTCTGAAGATGTCGGCAACGCAGATCCGCGCGCCATGCAGGTGGCGATTTCCGCATGGGATTGCTTTACCCGTGTGGGACCCGCAGAAGGTGAACGGGCCATCGCTCAGGCGATTGTTTATCTGGCCTGCGCGCCGAAAAGTAATGCGGTTTACACCGCCTTCAAAGCTGCGCTGGCTGATGCCCGTGAACGTCCGGATTACGACGTGCCGGTTCACCTGCGCAACGCGCCAACGAAGCTGATGAAAGAGATGGGCTACGGTCAGGAGTATCGTTATGCCCATGATGAGCCTAATGCCTATGCCGCCGGAGAAGAGTACTTCCCGCAGGAAATGGCACAAACGCGCTATTATCACCCCACAAACAGAGGTCTTGAAGGCAAGATTGGCGAAAAGCTCGCCTGGCTCGCCGGACAGGATCAAAATAGCCCTATAAAACGCTACCGTTAGTGTTATCGTTGCGGTAATGTTGTTTCTGTATCCCTGTGACCGCAGGCTGTGGTCACTTTCTCCTATTTTAATTCGATAAGCACAGGATAAGCATGCTCGATCCCAATCTGCTGCGTAATGAGCCAGACGCAGTCGCAGAAAAACTGGCAAGCCGGGGCTTTAAGCTGGATGTAGATAAGCTGCGCGCTCTTGAAGAGCGTCGTAAAGTTCTGCAGGTACAAACTGAAAACCTGCAGGCAGAGCGTAACTCTCGATCGAAATCCATCGGCCAGGCAAAAGCGCGCGGGGAAGATATCGAGTCTTTACGTCTGGAAGTGAACAAACTGGGCGAAGAGCTGGATGCCGCGAAAGCTGAACTTGATACCTTACAGGCCGAGATCCGCGACATTGCGCTGACCATTCCTAACCTGCCAGCGGACGACGTTCCGGTGGGTAAAGATGAAAATGACAACGTCGAAGTCAGCCGTTGGGGTACGCCGCGTGAGTTTGATTTTGAAGTGCGCGATCACGTTACCCTGGGTGAAATGCACACGGGTCTTGATTTCGCTGCAGCAGTTAAGCTGACCGGCTCTCGTTTCGTCGTCATGAAAGGGCAGATCGCGCGTATGCACCGTGCGCTGTCTCAGTTCATGCTGGATCTGCACACCGAACAGCATGGCTACAGCGAAAACTACGTTCCGTATCTGGTTAACCATGACACGCTGTACGGTACAGGCCAACTGCCGAAATTCGCGGGCGATCTGTTCCACACGCGTCCGCTGGATGAAGAAGCGGACAGCAGCAACTATGCGCTAATCCCAACGGCGGAAGTGCCGCTGACCAACCTGGTACGTGACGAAATCATTGACGAAGATGCGTTGCCGATCAAAATGACCGCGCATACGCCGTGCTTCCGTTCTGAAGCCGGTTCTTACGGTCGTGACACTCGTGGTCTGATCCGTATGCACCAGTTCGATAAAGTTGAGATGGTGCAGATCGTTCGCCCGGAAGACTCGATGGATGCGCTGGAAGAGATGACCGGTCATGCCGAGAAAGTCCTGCAATTGTTGGGTCTGCCATACCGTAAGATCATCCTGTGCACAGGTGACATGGGCTTCGGCGCATGCAAAACTTACGATCTGGAAGTGTGGATCCCGGCGCAGAACACCTATCGCGAAATTTCTTCTTGCTCCAACGTGTGGGATTTCCAGGCTCGTCGCATGCAGGCGCGTTGCCGTAGCAAATCCGACAAAAAGACCCGTTTAGTGCATACGCTGAACGGTTCCGGTCTGGCGGTTGGGCGTACGCTGGTTGCGGTGATGGAAAACTATCAGCAGGCTGATGGCCGTATTCAGGTTCCTGAAGTGTTACGTCCGTACATGAATGGCCTGGAATTCATCGGCTAAGCTACCTTTCTCTGCTAAAAAAGCGCCTCAGGGCGCTTTTTTTATGCCCGTTTGACGTCGGACAATAACGACTACTCCCATAGGAGTAATACTGCCTTCGAATGAAAGTCAGTATTTATCTCTGTCTTTTAGCAAATTCAGTATTTAACAGCCTGTATATCGATATTAACGTTATATAAAAAACTATACAGCGAGTGTTTGTATTTTTTTATTGTGAGCAGCAGAGTGAGCCACTATGAAAACTAAAATCCCCGATGCCGTGCTGGCAGCTGAGGTTAGTCGCCGCGGTTTGGTGAAAACGACGGCAATAGGCGGACTGGCGGTGGCCAGTAGCGCGTTTACCCTGCCATTTACCCGTATTGCAAATGCCGCAGAAGCCCTTAATCCGTCACAGATTAATGAGAAGGTGATCTGGAGCGCATGTACGGTGAACTGCGGTAGCCGCTGCCCGCTGCGTATGCATGTGGTCGATGGTGAAATAAAGTATGTCGAAACCGACAACACCGGCGATGACAACTATGACGGTCTGCACCAGGTGCGCGCTTGTCTGCGTGGTCGCTCCATGCGTCGTCGCGTCTATAATCCCGATCGGCTGAAATATCCGATGAAACGCGTCGGCAAACGTGGAGAAGGCAAATTTGAGCGCATCAGTTGGGATGAAGCCTACGACATCATTGCCAGCAATATGCAGCGTCTTATTAAAGACTACGGCAACGAGTCTATCTACCTGAACTACGGCACCGGTACGCTGGGCGGCACCATGACGCGCTCGTGGCCGCCGGGTAAAACGCTGGTGGCACGGCTGATGAACTGCTGCGGCGGCTACCTTAACCACTACGGTGACTACTCTTCAGCGCAAATCGCTGCCGGGTTGAACTACACCTACGGCGGCTGGGCTGACGGTAACAGCCCGTCAGACATTGAAAACAGCAAGCTGGTGGTTCTGTTCGGGAATAACCCTGGTGAAACCCGTATGAGCGGGGGTGGGGTAACCTATTACCTTGAACAGGCGCGACAAAAATCCAATGCCCGCATGATCATTATCGATCCCCGCTACACGGATACCGGCGCTGGTCGTGAGGATGAATGGATCCCGATCCGTCCAGGAACCGATGCGGCGCTGGTCAATGGTCTGGCGTATGTCTTGATCACCGAAAACATGGTTGACCAACCGTTCCTCGATAAGTACTGCGTAGGTTACGACGAGAAAACCTTACCGGCCGATGCGCCGAAGAACGGTCACTACAAGGCGTATATTCTAGGGCAGGGCAAGGACGGTATTGCCAAGACTCCGGAGTGGGCGGCGCAGATTACTGGTATTCCCGCTGATCGAATCGTCAAACTGGCGCGTGAAATCGGTAGCGCTAAACCAGCATACATCAGCCAGGGATGGGGACCGCAGCGTCACGCCAACGGTGAAATAGCGACCCGCGCCATTTCTATGCTGGCTATCCTGACCGGTAACGTAGGGATCAACGGCGGCAACAGCGGGGCGCGTGAGGGCTCATACAGTTTGCCATTTGAACGTATGCCTACGCTGGAAAACCCTGTTGAAACCAGCATTTCGATGTTCATGTGGACGGACGCGATTGAGCGAGGCCCGGAGATGACGGCCCTGCGTGACGGGGTACGCGGTAAAGACAAGCTTGATGTTCCTATTAAGATGATCTGGAACTATGCCGGTAACTGCCTGATTAACCAGCATTCTGATATCAACCGTACGCATGAAATCCTGCAGGATGAGAACAAATGCGAGATGATCGTCGTCATCGACTGCCATATGACTTCCTCGGCGAAATACGCGGACATTTTGCTGCCGGACTGCACCGCATCTGAGCAGATGGACTTCGCGCTGGATGCCTCCTGCGGCAACATGTCCTATGTGATTTTCACCGATCAGGCGATCAAGCCGCGATTCGAATGCAAGACTATTTACCAGATGACCAGCGAGCTGGCGAAGCGCCTTGGCGTCGAGCAGCAGTTTACAGAAGGTCGTACTCAGGAAGAGTGGATGCGCCATCTCTACGAGCAGTCGCGCAAAGCGATTCCTGAACTGCCAACGTTTGAAGAATTCCGTAAACAAGGGATCTTTAAACAGCGCGATCCGCAAGGGCATCACGTGGCGTATAAGGCATTCCGTGAAGATCCTAAAGCTAATCCGCTGACCACGCCGTCAGGTAAGATCGAAATTTATTCGCAGCAGCTTGCTGAGATCGCGGCAACCTGGGAGCTTCCTGAAGGTGATGTGATCGATCCCCTGCCGATTTACACCCCTGGCTTTGAGAGCTTAAACGATCCGCTGGTGGAGAAATTCCCTCTGCAGTTGACCGGCTTCCACTATAAGTCTCGCGTCCACTCGACCTATGGCAACGTAGATGTTCTGAAAGCATCCTGCCGCCAGGAAATGTGGATCAACCCGATGGATGCGCAGCGACGCGGCATTAACAACGGCGACAAGGTGCGCATCTATAACGACCGCGGTGAAGTGCATATCGAGGCGAAGGTCACACCACGTATGATGCCCGGCGTGGTGGCATTAGGAGAAGGCGCCTGGTATGACCCGGATGCAAAACGCGTGGATCAGGGCGGGTGCATTAACGTTCTGACGACCCAGCGCCCGTCTCCTCTCGCGAAGGGGAACCCGTCACACACGAACCTTGTTCAGGTTGAAAAGGTGTAAGGAGTAGCCGATGACAACCCAGTATGGATTTTTTATTGATTCCAGTCGTTGCACCGGTTGCAAAACCTGCGAACTGGCCTGCAAAGATTTCAAAAATTTAACCCCTGAAGTCAGCTTCCGCCGCATTTATGAGTACGCAGGCGGTGACTGGCAGGAGGACAACGGCGTCTGGCATCAGAACGTCTTTGCCTATTACCTCTCCATTGCCTGTAACCACTGTGAAGATCCGGCCTGTACCAAGGTATGTCCGAGCGGTGCGATGCACAAACGTGAAGATGGCTTTGTCGTAGTCGATGAAGATGTGTGCATTGGCTGTCGGTATTGCCACATGGCCTGTCCTTACGGCGCACCGCAGTACAACGCTGAAAAAGGGCACATGACTAAATGTGACGGCTGCCATGAGCGCGTCGCTGAAGGCAAAAAACCTATCTGCGTGGAGTCCTGCCCACTGCGTGCGCTGGATTTTGGTCCGATTGAAGAGTTGCGCAAAAAACACGGTACTTTAGCAGCGGTCGCGCCACTGCCGGGCGCGCACTTTACCAAACCGAGTATTGTCATCAAACCTAACGCCAATAGCCGCCCGACCGGGGATACAACAGGTTATCTGGCTAATCCGAAGGAGGTGTAAGATGGGAAGTGGATGGCATGAATGGCCGCTGATGATCTTCACGGTCTTCGGACAGTGTGTGGTTGGCGGCTTTATCGTTCTGGCGCTGGCATTGATGAAAGGCGACTTACGCCCAGAATCGCAGCAGCGCGTGATTGCCTGCATGTTCGGGCTGTGGGTATTAATGGGCATTGGCTTTATTGCTTCCATGCTCCATCTGGGCTCGCCGATGCGCGCTTTTAACTCACTCAATCGCGTAGGATCTTCTGCATTAAGTAATGAGATTGCCAGTGGCTCAATTTTCTTTGCTGTTGGCGGTATCGGCTGGTTGCTGGCTACGTTGAAAAAAATGTCGCCCGCATTACGTAATCTGTGGTTAGTTGTCACCATGGTGCTGGGCGTGGTTTTTGTCTGGATGATGGTACGCGTGTATAACACCATCGATACCGTGCCGACCTGGTACAGCGTCTGGACGCCGCTGGGCTTCTTCCTGACGATGTTTATGGGCGGGCCGCTGCTGGGATATCTGTTACTCAGAATTGCTGGCGTGGATGGTTGGGCAATGCGCCTGCTGCCGGCTATCTCAGTGCTTGCTCTGGTCGTGAGCGCCATCATGTCTGTCATGCAGGGGGCTGAACTGGCGACGATCCACAGTTCGATTCAACAGGCTTCTGCGCTGGTTCCGGATTACGGATCGCTGATGGCGTGGCGGATTGTGGCGCTGGCATTAGCGCTGTGCTGCTGGATTGTGCCGCAGGTGAAGGGCTACCAGCCTGCCGTTCCGCTGCTTTCCGTGGCGTTTATTTTGCTTCTGGTCGGTGAGCTGATTGGTCGTGGCGTGTTTTACGGTTTGCATATGACCGTTGGTATGGCGGTGGCGGGTTAATTTATAGTATCCCGGATTAACTCAAGTCTTATCAGGCCTGCACGATCTGTAGGCCTGATAAGTGAAGCGCCATTAACAATACATCAGGCCAGGGGGGTCGCCCTGGTTTTACTTCTGCTTGGTCAACGTGTCGTAGCTGGTCATCAGATTGCGATAATCCGGAATGTGATTCGAGAACAACGTCGCCAGACCTTCGACATCGTTACGCCAGTCGCGGTGCAGCTCACATGCGACGCCGAACCATGTCATCAATTGAGCACCGGCCTGCGACATCCGATCCCATGCTGAATGGCGGGTAATTTCATTAAATGTGCCTGAAGCATCGGTGACAACAAAGACGTCAAAACCTTCTTCAATCGCCGAGAGCGCAGGGAAGGCAACGCAAACTTCCGTCACGACACCGGCGATAATCAGCTGCTTTTTGCCGGTCGCTTTTACTGCTTTCACGAAATCTTCGTTATCCCACGCGTTAATGTTTCCGGGGCGAGCAATATAAGGCGCATCGGGAAATTGAGCTTTTAGTTCCGGCACCAGCGGCCCATTTGGTCCAGTCTCAAAACTGGTTGTCAGAATCGTCGGGAGTTTGAAGTATTTTGCTAAGTCACCGAGAGCAAGCACGTTGTTTTTAAATTTATCGGGATCGATATCCCGAACCAGAGAGAGCAGGCCAGCCTGATGGTCGACCAGCAGTACTGCCGCATTATCTTTATCAAGTCTTACGTAAGGTTTAGTCATGGTATTTCTCCTGTTCTGCATCGGTGGGGGAAATTTGATGAGTTTAAGTCTACGAAAAGAACGATATTTGGATTAGATAGATAAATAAGAACTCACTGTTCTATTTTGAAGACAATGCAGCTCTGTATCCCGCATAGAGTTTAGTAAGAAATAAAAGTAAGGGGAGTCCATGAAATTTTTCGACTGAACGCAACGCGAGATTTTTGTTTTAGATCAATAAAAACAAGAAGATGTGTTTTTGTGCTTTTTATCTATTCACATTAAGAATCAGTAATGCAAATCGATCGTCCAGAAAGCGCCTCAGCCCTCTGATTACGCCGATTGACAATGTTTTTGGCAGTGGCATGATGCGCATGAAATTTGAACTTGCTCACGGTTTTTATTCATGTCCACCTATACCCGTCCCGTCATGCTATTGCTATGCGGGCTGCTTCTGTTGACCCTGGCGATCGCCGTGTTAAACACGCTCGTCCCGCTTTGGCTCGCCCATGAAAATCTGCCCACATGGCAGGTAGGCGTGGTGAGCTCGTCCTATTTTACCGGTAATCTGGTAGGGACGTTGCTGACCGGGTATTTAATAAAACACCTTGGTTTTAATCGCAGCTATTACATCGCCTCGCTTATTTTTGCCGTAGGTTGTGTCGGGCTGGGGATTATGGTGGGATTCTGGAGCTGGATGACATGGCGCTTTATTGCCGGTGTTGGCTGCGCCATGATTTGGGTGGTAGTGGAAAGTGCGCTGATGTGCAGTGGGACTTCGCGTAATCGCGGACGTTTGCTTGCCGCTTATATGATGATCTATTACGTGGGGACGTTTTTAGGCCAGTTGCTGGTTAGTAAAGTATCAACTGAATTGATGAACGTTCTGCCGTGGGTGACGGGTACAATCCTGGCTGGCGTTTTGCCACTGCTCTTTACGCGCATTGCCAATCAGCAGGGTGATGAACAGCAGTCTACGCCTATTGTCTCCATGCTGAAGCTGCGACAGGCGCGTCTGGGCGTTAACGGCTGTATTATTTCCGGGATTGTATTGGGGTCCTTGTATGGCCTGATGCCGCTGTATCTCAACCATCAGGGGGTGAGCAACGCCAGCATTGGTTTCTGGATGGCGGTTCTGGTTAGCGCCGGTATCCTGGGGCAATGGCCGATTGGCCGTCTGGCGGATAAGCTGGGACGCCTGCTGGTTTTACGCGTTCAGGTTTTCGTGGTAATCGTCGGGAGTATTGCCATGCTGAATCAGGCGGCGATGGCGCCCGCGTTGTTTATGTTGGGGGCGGCAGGTTTTACTCTCTACCCGGTAGCGATGGCCTGGGCCTGTGAAAAGGTGGAACACCATCAACTGGTCGCCATGAATCAGGCATTGTTATTAAGCTATACCGTGGGCAGCCTGCTTGGTCCCTCATTTACCGCGATGCTGATGCAGAATTATTCAGATAGCTTGCTGTTTATCATGATCGCCAGCGTATCGTTTATTTATTTACTGATGCTGTTGCGTAAGACGGGCCATACGCCCAATTCTATTGCGCATATTTGACCTGATTTAACAGAATACGAACAGGTTCCCATACATACTGTTTATGTATGCTTTATGGGAACCTGCATTATTTAATCACACGCTTTTGCTCTGAAAATAAAGTGTGCAGAAGATTATAGTTTTACACCCTGCCGTTTCCGCTCGCTCATTTTACCGCGCATAATCCCACGCCTGATTTTATCGTGACGCCGTTTGTGCTGGTAGGATAGGGGCTGATTTTCCCGCTTCTGGCGCGCAGGAAACAGTAATGCGTTAACTCACTTCAAGAATAGAGAGAAGCTGCGCCAGGCTGGTGGTATGGGATAACTGGTGTAAGCGCTCCGCTTCATCCAGCCAGCACACCAACTGTTGGATCATTTCGATATGTTGAGTGCTGTTGGCTGCGGCAAGAACAATGATTAACCGCACATCCGGGTGTCCGGGAAACAGGACTGCTTCTTTCAGGCTCAATAGCGACAGATGTGTTTTACTGCCAATCACGCCTTCATCCGGTCGAGCATGAGGCAGGGCAAATTCTGGACTTAATATATACCATGGGCCATGTTTTTCTGTTTCATGGATGATTGCCTGAGTATAACTATGTGTAATTACGCCTTGCTCTTCGAGAGGGTGACAGGCCAACTGCACGGCTTCCTGCCAGGTGCCGCATTGTTCGCGAAACTGCCAGGCTGAAAATAGCGTAGATAGCATTGTTTTATCCCTATTGTAGTTGGCAGACCGTGTAACGGTCTGCCAACCAGATTATTTGAGTGCTTCACAGATTGCAGAGGCTGAAATTCCGTATTTCTCTTTCAACTGCCGGCTGTTGCCCGATTCGGTGAATGTGTCCTGAGTACCAAGCCGACACAATCGTGAGTTGATTCCTTCTTCAGCCAGCACTTCAGCAATCAGGCCACCCAGTCCGCCATTAATCGTATGATTTTCAATCGTGACGATACGTGGGCAATTGGCAATGAGGTGCAGGAAACGCTGACGATTGAACGGTTTTAGCGTTGCCACATGAATCAGTTTGCCCCTTTTCCCCTGCGCACTGAGCTGGGCGTAACCCGTACTCGCTTGTTCAAGAACTGTTCCTTCATAAACAATGGCGAAGTCGTTGCCTGAACTCTCCACGGCCTCGATATCGGATACTCGGGGGACGACTGATTTATCGCGTACGGGCATCGGTTCCCGGGCAACACGAATGTAGACAGGGCCGGGGATGTTTACTGCCTGCTCAAATGCAGCCTCAACTTCTTCGGCATCTGCCGGAGTCAGAATCGTGATTCCTGGCAATACACGAGTCAGGGCTAGATCTTCCAGCGCATGGTGCGAAGCGCCATCTGGGCCGTCATCCATACCTGGATGGCTACCGACCAGCTTAATGTTGGCCTTTGCGTAACAAGCCTGACGAAGCTGTGTCCATGCTGTACCAGTCACGAACATCGCGAAGTTAACGTAAAAAGGAATGTTACCTTCCAATGCCTGACCTGTGGCGAAACTCATCGCGGAGCCTTCGGCAATTCCCATTTCAAAGAATGCTTCAGGCCAGATCTTCTGAAACTGATCGGTGCGGGTGGAGCTCGCCAAATCGCTGTCGATAACGACAACTGGATAGCCTTTCTCCCTCAAAGCGAGCAGGGCATTACCAATCTCATCGCGTGGTGCTCTCATGACTGTAATTCCTCCATAGCTTGCTGGTATTGTTCCGCACTGGGTGTTTTAGAATGCCATTCGCCGTTATTTTCCATATAGCTCACGCCGCTGCCTTTGGTGGTGCGGGCGATAATAGCTACCGGCTTGCCTTTCAGATAACGAGATAGCTGCAAAGTGTCGGCAACCTGGCGCATGTTGTTACCATCCTGTAGCTCAAGTACGTGCCAGCCAAAATTACGGATTTTGTCGGCCAGTGGCTCGAGATTGATGACGTCATTGACCGGATCGTGTGAGGAAAAACCGTTGTAGTCGATGATGGCGACCAGATTGTCCATCCGCATATGAGCGGCCTGTTGCAGTGACTCCCATATTTGGCCTTCGTGCATCTCACCATCGCCGATGATTGCGAAAACGCGGTTGGGATCCCCCGCGCGATTTTTGGCAGCAGCCATCCCCAAGGCAATTGACAGACCCTGGCCAAGCAGTCCAGTCGTTGCATCCACATCGGGAAGTGATTTCACGCTCGGATGTCCCTGCAGACGCGAGTTAATCTGACGAAAGGTGCTAAATTCGCTGCGGGATATTTTCCCCAATTGATACAGCATGGCGTACTGTGCCGCGACGGCGTGGCCTTTACTCATCACCACCCGGGCACGAGGTGTTTCATTCAGACGAACTTCTTCATGATAAATCCAGGTCAGAATATCAATAATGGAGAGTGCGCCGCCGGGATGACCAATACCGGATTCGTAAATAATGGTGACAATATCGCGGCGGGCAACTCGCGCATGAGATTTCAATTCATCAATATTCATGTTTACTCCTTATCAGGGCAGCATTTTGCCGATGTAATACACCACCAGACCAAGCGCGACGAAATCGGTTTCCGGGAAGCTGGTACCGGAAAGTCCTACCGATTCCATAATTGGGTAGATAAGTGCGGGACCAATGCCGATGAGAATGCCTGTAATAAAGCTTCCCACCACTGCGCCTTTCCAGCCTCCTGAAGCGTTGCCAAAGACGGCAGCCGTTGCCCCAATGAAGAAATAGGGGATCGCGACGGGGATGATTACCGTCTGACCAATCAGCGCAAGTATCCCCATCACCACCAGTCCGCCGACGAACGAAGAGATAAAACCAAGTACGGTAGCGGTTGGCGCGTAAGGGAATACAACCGGGCAGTCGAGCGCCGGTTTGGCATTAGGAATGAATTTTTCCGAGATCCCGAGAAATGCCGGAACGATCTCTGAAAGCAGTAAGCGAACACCGGTAATAATGATGTAAAGCGAGGCGGTAAAGGTCAGTGACTGAAAAAGCGGGTAGACCAACCAGTGCATGCCACCTGCTACCGCGGTAACCGCTGTTTTCCCTGCTGCCAGTGCGGCGATGTAATAGAAAATACTGACCGAAATAGAGACTGAGACAATGTAGTCTTTAAAAATCCCCAGCCATCCGGGGAGATTCAGTTTCTCCGTCGACTCTTTGGGATCGCCGACCTTCGAGCCAATCCAGCCTGAGGCCGCGTAAGCCAGTGTGACGTAATGACCCATGGCGATTTCATCATTGCCGGTGATCTTACGCATCCACGGTTGGGCAATGGCCGGGTAGATGCAGGCAGCAAGGCCTAACAATACAGAACCAACCATAATCGTAACGCCATCGCTGTAACCGAGCGCTTTCAGCGTGACGGTGAGCAATGCCGAGAGATACAGATTATGTTGGCCGGTCAAAAAAATGTATTTAAACGGTGTAATACGGGCAAAAAGTAAGTTCCAGCCAAAGCCGATAACCATGATGAGTGATACGCACATGGCAAATTTGGTTTGGGCCAGGCCGGTTAGCGCCTCCGCCAACGGCATCACTCCTTTGAGTCCAAATCCATCGCTAAACAATGTCTGGAAATTACCCAGAGATGTCACTGCCAGCCCCGCGCCACCTGCAAAGACCAGAAATCCAACGATGGTTTTGAAGGTGCCGGATAATACTTTTTCAATCGGCTTGCGTTGAATGAGCAGACCGATTAATGCAATAAATCCAACTAAAAGTGGGGTTACACCCAAAATGTCGAATACAATAAACCTGAGGAGATCCATATTGCCTCCGGGAGAGGTTAGTTGCCCTGAATTACGCTGGTGAGCGCAGTTTCCATTTCTTCGCTATTCATCAAGTCGGTTATACCGATGGCTCTGAATCCAGCAGCTTCGATTTCATCGGTGAGGTCGCGCATGGTGATAACAAAATCAATCCCTTGCCAGGTGGCAAGACCGGACAATACGTCATGTTCGAGTTCAATATCCCAGCCATGCTTGTCGATGATTTTTTGCGCTTTGATTTTGAGCATTAAGGAACTGCCCATACCGGTACGACAGACAATGAGACCTTTCATTTATTTTTCTCCTGTTTTGTAAAAATAATTATTTTCATTGCTCTTGTTGTAAAAAAAATTATTATCTTAACGTGGGCAGAAAGATGTGACTGTGTTTGCATTTTGAGCAAAAAGGCGAAAAATGAGTCAGATTGACACTAACTTACTGATAAACATCAGAAATGAGGCTGGCGGGTTAAGCCCAATTCTGGAAAAAGTGGGCCGTTTTGTGACGGAGAACCCTGATTTTGTGATGAGACATACGATCACGGAGTTAGCGGATTCTATTGAAACCAGTGAAGGGAGTATTACCCGTTTTTGCCGCGCATTTGGTTTTAAAGGTTTTTCTGATTTCAGAACTGCGCTTGCGCTGGAGCAGGGAGCTGCGCGTCCTGAAGAGCAGGAAAATGATGAGGTCTCTGCCGTAGTGGCGAGTATTCGTGACAGCCATGCCATCATTAATACGCAAGAATTACAGGCTGCTGCGGCGTGGATCAACCAGGTTAATTCTGTCGCGATATACGCTGTTGGTACGGCGGTGCCCGTCGCGCTGTTCTTACAAATGAACCTGATTAAAATGGGTAAGGCGGCAAGTTTTGTCGATCGTTTTTACCTCACAACCTCATCCATGATGGTTGAACCGCAGAGCCAGGGAATCATTGTGGTGCACACTGAGCAGGCATCGGCTGATATGATGCAAGCGCTGGCGTTGGCGAAGCAGCATGGCGCGCGGATCCTTTCGCTGACCCGCGGCACCTTTGCGCCGCTTAGCCGTCTTTCGGACTGGAATCTACAGGCCGCCGTAGCCCTGAAGGGTGAGGGGGAGTATGGTTTCGCAGAAATCGCCGGTGCAATGATGGTGGCGGACAAATTACTCAATGCGCTGGAGGAGCAAGATGAGCGCTATGCGGAGTGCCGTAAAGCGCATCAGAAGAGCATTTTCTCAATTGAAAGCGTGGCGAATAAGCTCTCGGAATATTTTATGTCCTGAACCGTTTACTCAAGCGGCGCCAGATTTTTGGGGACGACATACTGTTTTCCATTATAAAGCAGGGTCCAGCTCGTCTTGCTGGACTTATCTTTTGAGGTACACTCAGCATCAGCCTGAAGATTGGCGTTGGATGCTACACTTTTCTCGCTTACACGAATATCAACGTATCCATTATGCGAGTCAGGCGTAAGTGAGAGGGTACGAGTAATATCGTTGAATGTTCCGTCACAGTTCCCGTCCCATTCCCCGGTACTGTTTTCAAGGACGATACCGTTTAATATCGTTCGTAGTTGGTTATTTTCAATAACAAACAGCGATAGCACATCTTCACTAAACGGATTTACACGGGAACTGCCGGTGCGGGCTATCCGCAAGCCAAATGCGGTTTGGTTAGTGGCGACTTTCCAGCGAGCGGTATCCAGCATCAGACCGGAAATTCGAATAGCGTCGTCACTCATCCTTTCGGGCAGGCGTAATCGTTGTTTAACGTTGAGGCTCGCGGAGTCCAGTACCAAAAGTTCCAGATCGCCAGTATGATCGTAATCGTTATCCTGTTGTGCCATCAGCGGAATCGCCGCCAATGTCAGTTCCGGGTGAGCGGGCCAGACGCGGCAAATTACGCTTTGCGCTGAGTTGCCCGTGATATCGATAACCTGATTGCTTTTGGTGAGCATCTGACCTTCCGCTGCTGGTTTTGCCTCCGGCCACGCATGCTGCACAATGGCGTTGATATCACAGGTGCCGGCGGCATTCGTACTCTGAGCGAACAGCAAAAAAAATGCTGAAACAAGTACTCTCATCGTGAAATCCTTTAGTGGCCTGAGAGGTAGAAGTGGGCAGCAACCAGCTCACTGTCGGTTAAATCAATGATTATTGGTACATGACCAGGGCGGTATAACAAGGAATCAATGGGCAAGCCATCGTTACCTTTTTGCATATCTACCGTGATTTTCAGCCCATTATCAAGGGGAAAAACCAGGTAACGTTTTTCGGTATCAACAATCTGGAGCTTATATTTTTCAAGAGATTCCATGGTTTGCGCGACGTAGTAAGCGTGGTCGGCGCTGGTTTCATTACCGTCTTCTTCACTGACTGACGGATCTAATTGGAACCTGGCGGTTATCAAACTGGCTTGTGTAATTTCCTGTTTTTGCGCTGCGGGTAATTTATTGTTATCTAACTGATAGTCAGGTGTGTCAGCAACCCAACGATAATCAATTATCTTCCAGGGGGACTCTTTTGGAATCTTTAATGGGAGAGGGAAACACTCTGCTGCGTTGATGCAGATTTTGTTATCAGCGACTTTATAAATATTGCCCATTCGGGTATCGAACGGCGTTGAGCGTAGCGCATCAATATCACTTTGACTGTACGGATTGCATTCGGCACAGCGAGCAAAGGAGTTATCGTAGAAGAAAGCGACTGTTTCTTCGGTAGTGTCATCGTTATACAGATAACGAATCTTCGGTCCGGAATCTGACCGGACCGAAGCTGTATGGAATATAAAGAGCAGTGCGAATATTCCGTATCGCAAAAATCTATCCATGATTTACTTCCTTAATGCATAAACATTAATACATCACTTTATGTCCATATTGCTCGAGAATGCCTTTCACGCGCTCCATGGTCTCTTTCTTTGGTGGCTTGACGCCATCCAGTTTGTACTCTTCGCCCATTGCCACCCATTTGTGTTTGCCCAGCTCGTGATATGGCAGCAGCTCGATTTTTTCAACGTTGCCCATATCGCGGGTAAACTCACCCAGGCGGTGCGCAGAGTCGTCATCGTCAGACCAGCCAGGCACGACAACGTAGCGGATCCACACTTTGATGTCTTTATTGGACAGGTAACGCGCGAACTCCAGCGTACGATGGTTCGATACGCCGACCAGATTTTGATGGATTTCATCGTTCATCTGTTTGAGATCGAGCATGACCAGGTCGGTGACTTCCAGCAATTCATCGATAACCGGATCGTAGCGGCGAACAAAGCCGTTGGTATCCAGACAGGTATGAATACCTTCTTTTTTACAGGCCCGAAACCAGTCACGTACGAATTCAGCTTGCAGAATAGCTTCGCCGCCGGACGCCGTCACACCGCCACCGGATGCGTTCATAAAGTGGCGGTAGGTCACGACTTCTTTCATTAACTCGTCGACGGTGACTTCTTTGCCGCCGTGCGTATCCCATGTGTCACGGTTATGGCAATACAGGCAGCGCATCAGGCAGCCCTGGAAGAAGGTAATAAAACGGATGCCCGGGCCATCAACAGTGCCACAGGATTCAAAGGAGTGAATGCGACCAATAACTGACATTGCGGTGTATCTCCAGGTGTGGCCCATCCGGGGCCTGTGTTAGTGCACAGTTATTAACTGTGTCGAGTCTGTTTTGGCTGCTATCCATAAGTATAGATAGCAGCCAAAGCAGGCTATTAAAAAGGCCCCACTTACGTGGAGCCTTTATTGTACGCTTTTTAAAGTACGATTTCAGTCAAAACCAATTACATGGTCTGAGTGAAGGTACGAGTAATAACGTCCTGCTGCTGTTCTTTAGTCAGGGAGTTAAAACGTACAGCGTAGCCAGAAACACGAATGGTCAGCTGCGGATATTTTTCCGGATGTTCCATCGCATCCAGCAGCATTTCACGGTTCATGACGTTCACGTTCAGGTGCTGACCACCTTCGATGGACGCTTCATGGTGGAAGTAACCATCCATCAGACCAGCCAGGTTGGTCTTACGAACTTCGTCGTCTTTACCCAGTGCGTTCGGAACGATAGAGAAGGTGTAAGAGATACCATCTTTAGCGTAAGCAAACGGCAGTTTAGCAACGGAGGTCAGAGAGGCAACAGCACCTTTCTGGTCACGACCGTGCATTGGGTTAGCACCCGGTCCGAACGGCGCGCCAGCACGACGACCATCTGGGGTGTTACCGGTTTTCTTACCATAAACCACGTTAGAGGTGATGGTCAGAACAGACTGAGTCGGGATAGCGTTACGATAAGTAGTCAGTTTCTGAATTTTCTTCATGAAACGTTCTACCAGGTCAACCGCCATATCATCAACGCGAGGGTCGTTGTTACCAAACTGCGGGTATTCGCCTTCGATTTCGAAGTCTACAGCCAGACCGTCTTCATCACGAATCGGTTTAACTTTCGCATATTTGATTGCAGACAGGGAGTCAGCAGCAACGGACAGACCAGCGATACCACACGCCATGGTGCGGATAACGTCACGGTCATGCAGCGCCATCAGAGAGGCTTCGTAGCTGTACTTGTCGTGCATGTAGTGGATAACGTTCAGCGCGGTGACATACTGTTTAGCCAGCCAGTCCATGAAGTGATCCATGCGGTCCATAACTTCGTCGAAGTTCAGAACGTCGCCTTTGATCGGTTCAGATTTAGGACCAACCTGCATTTTCAGTTTTTCATCAACGCCGCCGTTGATTGCGTACAGCATGGTTTTCGCCAGGTTTGCACGCGCACCGAAGAACTGCATTTGTTTACCAACAACCATCGGGCTTACGCAGCAAGCGATAGCGTAATCGTCGTTGTTGAAGTCCGGACGCATCAGGTCATCGTTCTCGTACTGCAGAGAAGAGGTGTCGATGGACACTTTAGCGGCGAATTTCTTGAAGTTCAGAGGCAGTTTTTCAGACCACAGAACGGTGATGTTCGGCTCCGGAGAAGGACCCATGGTGTACAGGGTGTTCAGGAAGCGGAAGCTGTTTTTGGTAACCAGAGTACGGCCATCAACGCCCATACCACCGATAGATTCAGTTGCCCAAATCGGGTCACCGGAGAACAGTTCATCATATTCAGGAGTACGCAGGAAACGAACCATACGCAATTTCATGACCAGGTGGTCAATCATTTCCTGAGCGTCTTGCTCGGTGATTTTGCCTGCTTTGATATCACGTTCGATGTAAGCATCCAGGAAGGTGGATACGCGACCGAAGGACATTGCTGCGCCGTTCTGAGATTTAACAGCGGCCAGGTAGCCGAAGTAAGTCCACTGGATAGCTTCCTGAGCGTTGGTAGCCGGACCAGAGATATCGCAGCCATATTTAGCAGCCATTTCTTTGATCTGACCCAGTGCGCGGTGCTGTTCAGCAATTTCTTCACGCAGACGGATAGTTGCTTCCAGGTTTACGCCGTTTTCCAGATCGGACTGCAGAGAGACGAACTGAGCGTATTTGTCTTTCATCAGGTAGTCGATACCGTACAGCGCAACGCGACGGTAGTCACCGATGATACGGCCACGGCCATACGCATCTGGCAGACCAGTCAGAACACCGGATTTACGGCAGTTCAGAATGTCTTTGGTGTAAACATCGAATACGCCCTGGTTGTGGGTTTTACGGTATTCGGTGAAGATTTTTTTCAGCATCGGGTCCAGTTCGCGATTGTACGCTTTGCAGGAACCTTCAACCATTTTGATGCCGCCAAACGGAATGATTGCACGTTTCAGCGGAGCTTCAGTCTGCAGACCAACGATTTTCTCGAGCGCTTTGTTGATGTAGCCAGCGTCGTGAGAAGTGATGGTAGAAGCAACGGAGGTGTCAAAGTCAACAGGCGCGTGAGTGCGGTTTTCCTGTTTAACGCCTTCCATCACGCTGTCCCACAGTGCAGTGGTCGCATCAGTTGCGCCAGCCAGGAAGGACTCGTCACCCTCATACGGAGTGTAGTTTTTCTGAATGAAGTCACGGACGTTTACTTCATTCTGCCAGTCACCTTTGGTAAAACCTTCCCAGGCTGTGGCTAACTTTTCATTAAGCTCGGACATGTAACACCTACCTTCTTAAGTGGATTTTTTATTTACTGCGTGTAATGGGCATCATCAGATTAATGATGATCGTTACCACGCAGATAAATGACCCAGTATGTCAACCCGACCAACAAACCGCCGCCGATAATGTTACCGATCGTAACCGGAATCAGGTTATCGGTGATGAAGTTCATCACGGTCAGGTGAGAAAAATTCTCCGGAGAAGACCCAACAGCGGCCCAGAATTCCGGGGTGGCGAAATCGCGTATTACAATACCCATAGGGATCATAAACATGTTTGCGATACTGTGCTCAAAACCGCTGGCAACAAACATTGCGACCGGTAATACCATGATAAACGCTTTGTCCATCAGGCTGCGGCCCGAGTAGCTCATCCATACCGCCAGGCACACCATCAGGTTAGCCAGGATGCCAAGACTTACCGCCTCAACAAAAGTATGGTGCACTTTGTGGTCGGCTGTCTGCAGGACGTTGAGCCCCCACGCGCCGTTGGCGGTCATGTATTCGCCGGAAAGCCACATCAGTAGTACGAAGAGCAAGCAACCAACCAGGTTACCGACATAAACGTTAAGCCAGTTTTTAGCCAATTGGCCCCAGGTAATACGACCACTGGCTTTTGCTACGACAATCAATACGGTTGAGGTAAAGAGGTCTGCGCCGCAGACAACACAAAGAATCAGCCCCAGGGAAAAGCAGATACCACCTACTAATTTTGCCATGCCGAAAGGCATAGCTCCGGTACCGGTTGTGGCGGTGATATAGAAAACAAAGGCAATTGAAATGAATACACCGGCAGTAATTGCCAGATAGAACGTCTTAAGCGGATGTTTCGTTGCTTTATAGACGCCTGCTTCTTCGGCAACTTTGGCCATTGCAGCAGGAAGAATAAGATCAAAAGGGTTGTCAGCTTTCACACTAACTCTCTCTTTATTAAGTCGGCGACGAGATACTAACAAAGCATTATAGATGAGAATTTGATATAGATCATATCTCGCCTGGCTTATAGGCCCGTAAGACGCATGGTTTTTATGCGATTACGGAGTAACTTGTTGATTATCCATATAAAAATAAATTTTAAAAATTATAAAGTGAGTTGAATTTTTTCTTTTTGTCTCCTGTCAGATGGTTAATTAAAATGGAGTAATTGAGATAAAAAACCACATTAATAAGCTAATTTTTTTAATATCAACTACTAATATTTAACCTTGTTTTTACATTTATTTTTTGATTTGACCAAAATAAAAAACAGGGCGCATAAAGCGCCCCGTAATATAGCCCAGACAATACCTTTAGCCTACTCAGCGCAGGTTGATTGTCACTATTTTGACCAGTGTGCAGCTTTCGCGCGCTGCAGTTTTTCGTAGGCTTTCAGCAGAGACTGATGCGCCGGGAAAGCCTGCAGATCGCTATCAACGGGTTGCAGCCCGTAGAACGGCGCTTCGCCACTTAATGCCGCACTTGCCGCTTCAACCGCATCGGCTCCGTACATGCGAACGAATGCGTTCAGATATTGCAGCGGTTGGCGATCTTCTTCCTGAGATAGCAGTAGCAGCGTTTGCAGGCAGCGGTAGTAGTTGGCTCGTTCAGCGCTAAAGACAGATGCGTTGAATTCCATCGTCCATTCAGTCCAGATCAGCGCCTGTTCCAGGTCGCCACCAGCCAGCGCCAGCATCACTTTAAGCTCGCCAATGCGCAGGGTATACCAACCGTTATCCGCGCCGGTCGCCAGACCAAGCAGTTCACGTACACGGGTGAAGTCGTCAAAGCCTTCTTCGTCCAACTGTTCGATCAGATTGAGATAGTCTTCTTTATCCCATTCACTGCCTGGCAGAGAGAGGATGGTGTCACGCAGATGGGCACCCATGGCGTTGTTGGCTAACCACAGATCTTCTGCCGGATAGATGTCAGACATTCCCGGAACAATAATACGGCAGGCGTAAACGCTCAGATGCTCATAGTCGGCGATATACACTTCTTTATCTTCAGCATTGAAGATAGCCATCAGGGTGGTGAACTCTTCTTCCGTAGTGCCGGAGAAATTCCAGTCAACGAACGGATAGTCGGCATCCTGCTTGAACAGATCCCAGGAGATCAGGCCGCTGGAATCAATGAAGTGGGTTTCAAGGTTAGTGTGTTCCGCCACTTCTTCATCGTCGAACGTCGGCGGGGTGAAGACATCAAGATCTTTCAGACCACGGCCCTGCAACAGTTCAGTGACGGTACGCTCCAGCGCAACACCGAAATCTGGGTGCGCGCCGAAGGAAGCAAAGCAGGTACCGTTGGCCGGGTTGAACAAGACAACGCAAATCACCGGGTACTTGCCGCCCAGCGAGCCATCGTAGGCGAAAATTGGGAAACCTTCCGCTTCCAGTTTGGCAATGGACTCCACCACTGCTGGATAGCGCGCCATCACTTCAGCCGGGATTTCCGGCAGGCTGATGCTTTCCGCGATAATGCGGTTCTTCACATGACGTTCAAAGACTTCAGACAGGCCCTGAACACGCGCTTCGTTACGCGTATTACCCGCAGACATGCCGTTAGAAACATACAGATTGCCGATAATGTTCATCGGAATATAGACAGTCTGGTTATCCGACTGGCGGGTAAACGGCAGACCGCAGACGCCACGTTCTTCATTACCAGACTGTAGATCGATAAGCATGCTGCCGGTCAATTCGTTATCTGGATCGTAAAACGCACGCAGACGTGTATCCAGCAGACCTTCTGGTACGTCGTCATTTTCAGTCAGCGGGAACCATTTTTCGTTCGGGTAATGTACGAACGGGCCGTTGGCGATAGTTTCACCCAGCCAGAAATCCGCAAAGAAATAGTTAGTCGACAGACGCTCAAAATATTCGCCCAGCGCGGAAGCCAGCGCCGCTTTTTTCGTCGCACCTTTACCGTTGGTGAAGCACAGCGCGCATTCTTTGTCGCGAATATGTACCGACCAGACGTTAGGAACGGGATTCAACCACGAGGCTTCTTCAATTTGAAAACCGAGGTCGAGCAATTTTTGCTGGAAGCGAGCGATGGAGTCTTCCAGAGCGGCATCTTTGCCGGGGATAAATGTTTGCGTCATGAAAATCACTTTTGTCGTACGGAAAGCGCGCAATGATACGGGTTTTCAATGGACGGCGCTATCGTCGCCGGAGTTCAGGCGTAAATAAAAGTATTAGCTATGCTTTCCTACAGCCAACCACGTTTAGAGCATAATAATGAAAGCTTTCGATTTACACCGTATGGCGCTTGATAAGGTGCCCATGGATTTTCTGGGAGAAGTCGCGCTACGCAGCCTCTATACCTTTATATTGGTTTTTCTGTTTTTAAAAATCACCGGACGTCGCGGCGTACGCCAGATGTCGCTTTTTGAAGTCTTGATAATCCTTACGCTGGGTTCTGCGGCGGGAGACGTGGCATTTTATGACGATGTTCCAATGTTGCCGGTGCTGGTGGTCTTTATTACTCTTGCCGTGCTGTATCGGCTGGTGATGTGGCTGATGGCGCATAGCGAAAAAATGGAGGATTTGCTGGAGGGTAAACCCGTCGTGATCATTGAGGACGGAGAGCTGGCATGGTCAAAGCTCAGTAGCGCCAATATGACGGAATTCGAATTCTTTATGGAACTGCGTTTGAACGGTGTGGAGCAACTGGGGCAGGTGAAACTGGCTATTCTGGAGACGAACGGGCAAATCAGCGTCTACTTCTTTGCCGATGAAGACGTAAAGCCGGGGCTCAGTATTCTGCCTAAACGCTGTACGCAACGATTTAAAGTCATACCTGAAGCAGGGGACTATGCCTGCATACGTTGTAGCGAAGTGGTGTATATGAACGCTGGAGATCACCAATTATGTCCGCGCTGTGCAAATCCAGAATGGTCGAAGGCCAGTCGGGCAAAACGGGTCACCTGACAGCGAAAATCTCGGTTTTTACCCGTCAATCCGATAGATTCTGTTGTGTGACGGATGACACATTTTTACCCTGGTCAGTTTTACCCATTGCGGCGCGTGTCACTGAATGATAAAACCGATATCCACAGGAATAACTTATACCAATGTCTGTCACCGGATTATCGTCAATGACAGGATGTTGATTGGACAACAACACAACGTGGTGAGGGGAAATGGCTCAGGTCTTCAATTTTAGTTCAGGTCCGGCAATGTTACCGGCAGAAGTTCTTAAACTGGCTCAACAGGATCTTCGCGACTGGAACGGTCTTGGCACGTCGGTGATGGAAATTAGCCATCGTGGCAAAGAATTCATCCAGGTCGCTGAAGAAGCGGAGCAGGATTTTCGCGATCTTCTCAGCATCCCCTCCAACTATAAAGTGTTATTCTGCCATGGCGGTGGTCGCGGACAATTCGCCGGTATCCCGTTAAATATTCTCGGTGATAAAACAACTGCGGATTACGTCGATGCCGGTTACTGGGCCGCCAGCGCAATTAAAGAAGCGAAAAAGTACTGCACGCCAAACGTTATCGATGCCAAAGTTACCGTTGACGGACTGCGCGCTGTTAAGCCAATGAGCGAATGGCTGCTTTCTGACAACGCGGCGTATCTGCACTATTGTCCGAATGAAACCATCGATGGTATTGCGATCGAAGAAACGCCGAATTTTGCCAGCAATGTGGTGGTCACGGCGGATCTGTCCTCTACCATTCTTTCCGCACCGCTTGACGTTAGCCGCTATGGCGTAATTTACGCCGGGGCGCAGAAAAACATCGGCCCGGCCGGGCTGACAATTGTTATCGTACGCGAAGATTTGCTGGGTAAAGCCCATGTGTCCTGCCCGTCAATCCTCGACTATACCGTGCTGAACGACAACGACTCCATGTTCAATACGCCGCCAACCTTTGCCTGGTATTTATCTGGCCTGGTCTTTAAATGGCTGAAAGAGCAGGGCGGTGTTAACGCGATGGATAAAATTAACCAGCAAAAAGCAGAACTGCTGTACGGCGTCATTGATAACAGTGATTTCTATCGTAACGATGTGGCGAAATCCAACCGTTCACGCATGAACGTCCCGTTCCAGTTGGCTGACAGCGCACTGGATAAACTCTTCCTGGAAGAGTCATTTGCTGCGGGTCTGCACGCGTTGAAAGGGCACCGTGTGGTCGGCGGTATGCGCGCGTCCATCTACAATGCAATGCCGCTTGAAGGTGTAAAAGCGTTGACTGATTTCATGGTCGATTTCGAGCGTCGCCGCGGTTAATCTGCTGTATTTTTCATCCCCACAGCCTGTCTGTGGGGTTTTTATGTCTGTTTTTGAGAGTCGAGTTTCATGGAATCCCTGACGTTACAACCCATTGCGCGGGTGGATGGCACCATCAATCTGCCTGGATCCAAAAGTGTTTCTAACCGCGCTTTGCTGCTGGCTGCATTAGCAAATGGCACCACTGTCCTGACCAACCTGCTGGACAGCGATGATGTCCGCCATATGCTTAATGCTCTGAATGCGTTAGGGATCAGCTATACCCTTTCCGCCGATCGCACGCGTTGCGAGATAATCGGTAATGGCGGTGCGCTGCACGCAGAAGGTGCAGTAGAGCTGTTCCTTGGCAATGCCGGAACCGCAATGCGCCCGCTGGCCGCAGCGTTATGTCTGGGCGCCAATGACATCGTGTTGACGGGTGAACCGCGCATGAAGGAGCGCCCGATTGGTCATCTGGTTGATGCGCTGCGCCAGGGCGGAGCGAATATTGAATACCTGGAGCAGGAAAACTATCCGCCTTTACGTTTGCGCGGTGGCTTCGCCGGGGGACAGGTTGAGGTAGACGGTAGCGTATCCAGCCAATTCCTGACTGCGCTGTTGATGACTGCGCCGCTGGCGCCGCAGGATACGACGATCGCAATCAAAGGCGAACTGGTATCCAAACCTTACATTGATATCACACTGAACCTGATGAAAACGTTTGGTGTTGAAATTGAGAATCAGAACTACCAGCGCTTTGTCGTACAAGGGCAGCAGCAGTATCAGTCTCCTGGGGCATATCTGGTCGAAGGCGATGCTTCTTCCGCTTCCTATTTCCTCGCGGCGGGGGCCATTAAAGGCGGTACGGTAAAAGTAACCGGGATTGGTCGCAACAGTATGCAGGGCGATATTCGCTTCGCTGATGTACTGGAAAAAATGGGGGCGACTATTACCTGGGGCGATGACTTTATTGCCTGTACCCACGGTGAACTCAATGCGGTAGATATGGATATGAACCATATTCCTGATGCGGCGATGACTATTGCCACGGCTGCGCTATTCGCAAAAGGGACGACCACACTGCGTAACATCTACAACTGGCGCGTCAAAGAGACCGACCGCCTGTTCGCGATGGCGACTGAGCTGCGTAAAGTAGGCGCGACCGTTGAAGAGGGCGAAGACTATATTCGCGTCACGCCGCCAGTGACGTTACAGTTTGCAGATATCGCGACCTACAACGATCACCGCATGGCGATGTGTTTCTCGCTGGTGGCGCTCTCTGACACGCCGGTGACCATTCTGGATCCGAAATGTACGGCCAAAACCTTCCCGGATTATTTCGAACAGCTGGCGCGTATTAGTACTCCTGCCTGATTCTCCCGGAACGCCGGTCCTCCAGACTGGCGTTCCGAGGTCCGTAACCGCACTGTTTTTATGCTTTCAACTAATGCTAATTTGTTGATGATTTAACTTATTTATTTGTTTTTACTATAAATATCAACGGAAGATTAGCATGAAGCATAAATCACTCTTTTTGGCGTTAGCAGTTTCCGCCACGTTGCTGGCTGGTTGTAAAAATGGTGTGAATGGCGACCTTGTTGCCAGTTCCGGTATGGCTGCTTATAAAGCAGCGACACTTTCTGATGCTGATGTCAAAGCCCTCTCTAACAGTTCATGTAAGCAGATGGATAGCGAAAATCAGCTGGCGGGTGCGAAAAGCAAGTACACTAAGCGCCTGAATAAAATTGCGAAAGCGTTGGGTAATAACATTGATGGAACGCCGGTTAACTATAAAGTTTATATGACCAGTGATATCAATGCCTGGGCAATGGCGAATGGATGCGTACGTGTTTATTCGGGCTTGATGGACCTGATGACCGACAATGAAATAGAAGGCGTGCTGGGTCATGAGTTGGGCCATGTTTCTTTAGGACACTCGCGTAAAGCAATGCAGACCGCGTATGCCACTCTGGCTGCGCGTGATGCTATTTCTGCGACCAGCGGCGTCGCTTCTCAGCTTTCCCAGTCTCAGTTGGGCGATTTGGCAGAAGGCGTGATTAATTCAGCGTTCTCCCGTAGTCAGGAATCAGATGCGGATGACTTTTCCTATGACTTGCTGAAAAAACGCGGTATTGACCGTCAGGGCTTAGTGACTGCGTTTGATAAGTTTACCACGATGGACGCAGGCCATGCCAAATCGCTGATGGATTCTCACCCAGCATCTGACGATCGCGCTCAGCATATGCGTGAACGCATCGCTGCAGATAAAAAGTAAATCAGTGTCATCTTCCGGGCTGGTTTCTCACCAGCCCGCTATAATTGCGCAATTCTTCCTCATATCGTTACAGACTAATCGGGTTTTTACACTCTGTGTTAACGATTATTTGCGTTGGCGCGTATAATGCGCGGCGTTCACGTTAACGTATGCCCGTTTAAGGAGAAAAAGATGACGGCAATTGCCCCGGTTATTACCATTGATGGCCCAAGCGGTGCAGGTAAAGGCACCTTGTGCAAGGCAATGGCGGAAGCATTGCAGTGGCATCTGTTAGATTCAGGCGCGATCTACCGCGTACTGGCGCTCGCAGCGTTGCATCACCATGTTGATGTCACATCTGAAGATGCCCTGGTACCGCTTGCCTCACACCTGGATGTGCGTTTTATCTCAACGGACGGCAACCTGGAAGTCATTCTGGAAGGTGAAGATGTCAGCGGCGAAATCCGCACCCAGGAAGTGGCGAATGCCGCCTCTCAGGTCGCTGCGTTTCCTCGCGTACGTGAAGCGCTGTTACGCCGTCAACGCGCGTTTCGTGAAGCGCCTGGTCTGATCGCCGACGGACGTGACATGGGAACCGTGGTGTTCCCGGATGCGCCAGTGAAAATTTTTCTGGACGCCTCCTCGCAAGAACGTGCGCACAGACGTATGCTACAGTTGCAGGAAAAGGGCTTTAGTGTTAACTTTGAACGCCTTTTGGCCGAGATCGAAGAACGCGATTATCGCGATCGTAACCGTGCTGTAGCGCCGCTGGTTCCCGCTGCTGATGCTTTAGTTTTGGATTCAACCCGATTAAGCATTGAGCAAGTGATTGAAAAAGCGTTACAATACGCGCGCCAAAAACTGGCACTCGCTTAAGTGCGACCGAATTTGCAGTACCCCCGTTGCAATGGATTGACAGCGGGTATGTTAAACAACCCCATCCGGCATGGAGCCAGGTGGACGTTAAATATGAAACCTGAAGATTAAACATGACTGAATCTTTTGCTCAACTGTTTGAAGAATCCTTAAAAGAAATCGAAACCCGTCCGGGTTCCATCGTTCGTGGTGTTGTTGTTGCTATCGACAAAGACGTAGTACTGGTTGACGCTGGTCTGAAATCTGAGTCCGCCATTCCGGCAGAGCAGTTCAAAAACGCCCAGGGCGAGCTGGAAATCCAGGTTGGTGACGAAGTTGACGTTGCTCTGGATGCAGTAGAAGACGGCTTCGGTGAAACCCTGCTGTCCCGTGAAAAAGCTAAACGTCACGAAGCTTGGATCACGCTGGAAAAAGCTTACGAAGAAGCTGCAACCGTTACTGGTGTTATCAATGGCAAAGTCAAGGGTGGCTTCACTGTTGAGCTGAATGGTATTCGCGCGTTCCTGCCGGGTTCCCTGGTAGACGTTCGTCCGGTCCGCGACACGCTGCACCTGGAAGGCAAAGAGCTTGAATTCAAAGTAATCAAGCTGGATCAGAAGCGTAACAACGTTGTTGTTTCCCGTCGTGCCGTTATCGAATCCGAAAACAGCGCAGAACGCGATCAGCTGCTGGAAAACCTGCAGGAAGGCATGGAAGTTAAAGGTATCGTTAAGAACCTCACTGACTACGGTGCATTCGTTGATCTGGGTGGCGTTGACGGCCTGCTGCACATCACCGACATGGCATGGAAACGCGTTAAGCATCCGAGCGAAATCGTAAACGTTGGCGACGAAATCACTGTTAAAGTGCTGAAGTTCGACCGCGAGCGTACTCGTGTATCTCTGGGCCTGAAACAGCTGGGCGAAGATCCATGGGTAGCTATCGCTAAGCGTTATCCAGAAGGTACCAAACTGACTGGTCGCGTGACCAACCTGACCGACTACGGCTGCTTCGTTGAAATCGAAGAAGGCGTTGAAGGCCTGGTTCACGTTTCCGAAATGGATTGGACCAACAAAAACATCCACCCGTCCAAAGTTGTTAACGTTGGCGATGTAGTGGAAGTTATGGTTCTGGATATCGACGAAGAACGTCGTCGTATCTCCCTGGGTCTGAAGCAGTGCAAAAACAACCCATGGCAGCAGTTCGCGGAAACCCACAACAAGGGCGACCGTGTTGAAGGTAAAATCAAGTCTATCACTGACTTCGGTATCTTCATCGGCCTGGACGGCGGCATCGACGGCCTGGTTCACCTGTCTGACATCTCCTGGAACGTTGCAGGCGAAGAAGCAGTTCGTGAATACAAAAAAGGCGACGAAATCGCAGCAGTTGTTCTGCAGGTTGACGCAGAGCGTGAGCGTATCTCTCTGGGCGTTAAACAGCTCGCAGAAGATCCGTTCAACAACTGGGTTGCACTGAACAAAAAAGGCGCAATCGTAAACGGTAAAGTCACTGCAGTTGACGCTAAAGGCGCAACCGTAGAACTGGCTGACGGCGTTGAAGGTTACCTGCGCGCTTCTGAAGCTTCCCGCGACCGTGTTGAAGATGCAACTCTGGTTCTGAGCGTTGGCGACGACGTTGAAGCTAAATTCACCGGCGTTGATCGTAAGAACCGCGCAATCAGCCTGTCTGTTCGTGCTAAAGACGAAGCTGATGAGAAAGATGCAATCGCAACTGTTAACAAACAGGAAGATGCTAATTTCTCTAACAACGCAATGGCTGAAGCTTTCAAAGCAGCTAAAGGCGAGTAATATCGAGTGCTCCTAAATCCTTTGTGCTGTTAACAGCACAAAGGGTGACGAGTAGCTTGACAGATTACAGGATTCGTCCTGTAATCAATGACAAAGGGCGGCTAAGGCCGCCCTTAATCAATGCAGCAGCTAATTATGCCTTTAAGGAACCGGAGGAATCATGACCAAGTCAGAATTGATTGAAAGACTTGCAACCCAGCAACCTCATATTCCCGCGAAAGCGGTTGAAGATGCAGTGAAAGAAATGCTGGAACATATGGCCTCGACTCTTGCGCAGGGCGAGCGTATTGAAATCCGCGGTTTCGGCAGCTTCTCTTTGCATTACCGCGCACCGCGCACCGGACGTAATCCGAAGACCGGTGATAAAGTGGATCTGGAAGGAAAATACGTTCCGCACTTTAAACCAGGTAAAGAACTGCGCGATCGCGCCAATATTTACGGTTAAGTTTTTAGCGAGACTTAACGCCGAGAAAAGCACCCGCATGGGTGCTTTTTTCATTTCTGCCTGCCCATCCTGGAATCCTCCTCCCAGTTAATTTGTACGTTACATGCGCTGTTAAATACCAGCGGAACACACGCCGTATAACGCTAAATTGGCACCAGACAACCGGCGCATATTACCGCACACTTCCTGTTACAGGGAGGTGACTGATGAAAATAACAACGGTTGGTACGTGTGCATTATTCGGCATTCTCCCGCTTATGCTCTTACCTGGGCTACCTGACATGCTGTGCATCAGCGTCGTATTTTGCCTGTCATGCTTGCTCTGTCTTATTTCTCGCAGGCCTGTACGTTTCGCCGGTGTAATCCTGCTGTTTTTTCTTTGGGGCGTTCTCGCTGCGAAAGATACGCTGTGGGCCGGTAATACGCTGCCTGCGAAAACCCAGCAGGCTATCGTGCGGATAACCGCAACCGATAACATGACAACGCACTACGGCCAGATCACGCATCTGCAGGGGAAGCGGATATTTCCCGCCATCGGAATTATTCTGTATGGACAGTACTTACCCGACGACGTTTGCGCGGGTCAGACATGGGCGATGACGCTGAAGGTTCGTGCTGTACATGGCCAATTGAACGAGGGCGGGTTTGATAGCCAGCGTTACGCGTTGGCGCAGCACCTGCCGCTGACGGGAAGATTTTTGCAGGCTTCGGTTATCTCACCACAATGCAGTTTGCGTTCGCGGTATCTCTCCTCGTTGAAAACTGCGCTCGCCGATTATCCCTGGCAGCAAGTCATATTGGGTCTGGGAATGGGGGAGCGTTTATCGGTGTCACAAGAGGTGAAAACCATTATGCGTGATACCGGTACGACCCATTTGATGGCGATTTCCGGGCTGCATATTGCGTTTGCCGCACTTCTGGCTGCAGGGTTAGTTCGCGCGGGTCAATTTTTTATGCCAGCCAGTTGGATTTGCTGGCCGGTTCCTTTAGTGGGTGGGGTTGTCTGTGCAATATTCTATGCCTGGCTAACGGGACTACAGCCCCCGGCATTACGGACGGTTGTTGCGCTGCTGGTCTGGGGGGCGCTAAAACTCAGTGGCAGGCAGTGGAATGGATGGTCGGTTTGGGTCTGCTGTCTGGCAGCCATTCTGGTGGTGGATCCTGTCGCCGTTCTTTCACAGAGTCTGTGGTTGTCTGCTTTTGCCGTTGCGGCACTGCTGTTCTGGTATCAATGGGTTCCAATGCCAGATTGGCCGCTATCGCGCGTTGGACGCCAATTTCTGGCGCTTGCTCATTTGCAATTGGGAATTACGCTTCTGCTTCTGCCAGTGCAAATCGCGATGTTTCATGGTTTCAGCCTGACCTCATTTCTGGCGAATTTATTTGCCGTACCTCTGGTCACCTTTGTTTCCGTACCGTTGATATTAGCAGGTATGATCGTGCATTTAACCGGGCTGGCGATGATTGAATCGGGCTTGTGGTATTTAGCAGATCGCTCGCTGGCGCTGTTATTTTGGGGGCTCAGGAGCCTGCCTGAAGGGTGGATCAATATTGATGCACGTTGGCAATGGCTTGCATTTTTACCCGCACTCCTGCTCGTCTTATATCGATTGAACGTCTGGCGAACGCTACCGGTAGTTTGTGTCACAGTGCCCCTTTTATTGAGCAGCCCATTCTGGCGAACGTCACGCACTGACGTGTGGCAAGTGCATATGCTGGATGTCGGGCAGGGGCTGGCGATGGTGATTGCGCGTAATGGGAAAGCGCTGCTTTACGATACTGGTCTGGCATGGCCTGAAGGCGATAGCGCGCAACAGCTGATTATTCCCTGGCTACGCTGGCACAATCTGGAGCCGCAAGGGGTAATTTTAAGCCATGAGCATATGGATCATCGGGGCGGGTTGCGCTCGCTGCAGCAAGCCTGGCCGTCGTTATGGATAAGAAGTCCGTTAGGTTGGGAAGGGCATCTTCCGTGCTTTCGTGGGGAGCGCTGGCAGTGGCAAGGGTTAACCTTCACTGCGCACTGGCCGGTACGTGGAAGCACAGATGCGGGGAATAACCACTCCTGCGTGGTAAAGGTCGATGATGGGAATCAGAGTATTCTGCTGACCGGCGATATTGAGTCTCCCGCTGAACAAAAAATGCTAAGTCACTATTGGCAGCATCTGCAGTCTACGGTGGTGCAGGTTCCGCATCATGGCAGCAATACCTCATCATCACTGGCGCTGATTCAGCGGGTGGGCGGACAGGCCGCGTTAGCCTCTGCATCCCGTTATAATGCCTGGCGTCTACCGTCCTGGAAAGTGGAGCAACGTTATCGACAACAAAATTATCAATGGCTGGATACACCACATCAGGGGCAGATTACGCTGGATTTTTATCCAAAAAACTGGCGAGTACGTAGCTTGCGGGATCAGATTTTACCTCGTTGGTATCATCAGTGGTTTGGCGTGTCGGATGATAACGGGTAGAATATGCGGCTATTCTAACAAATGCTGGTTTTTTGAATGCATAACGATAAAGATCTCTCTACGTGGCAGACGTTTCGCCGACTATGGCCAACCATAGCGCCTTTTAAATCGGGTCTGATCGTGGCGGGTATAGCGTTAATACTTAACGCGGCCAGCGATACCTTCATGCTATCGCTCCTTAAGCCATTACTGGATGATGGTTTTGGTAAAACGGATCGCTCGGTGCTGCTGTGGATGCCGCTGGTGGTCATTGGACTAATGGTTCTCCGCGGCTTTACCAGCTATGTTTCTAGTTACTGCATCTCATGGGTGTCAGGCAAAGTGGTCATGACCATGCGTCGCCGCTTGTTTGGTCATATGATGGGTATGCCGGTCTCCTTTTTTGATAAGCAGTCTACAGGTACGCTGCTGTCACGTATTACCTATGATTCAGAGCAGGTAGCGTCCTCGTCTTCCGGCGCGCTGATCACCGTGGTACGTGAAGGGGCTTCAATTATTGGCCTGTTTATCATGATGTTTTATTACAGCTGGCAACTGTCGTTGATCCTGATTGTACTGGCGCCAATTGTTTCAGTGGCTATTCGTATAGTTTCTAAGCGCTTTCGTAGCATCAGTAAAAACATGCAAAACACCATGGGGCAGGTTACGACCAGTGCGGAGCAGATGCTAAAAGGGCACAAAGAAGTTCTGATTTTTGGTGGTCAGGAAGTCGAAACCAAGCGCTTCGATAAAGTCAGCAACAAGATGCGCTTGCAGGGCATGAAGATGGTTTCTGCCTCTTCTATCTCCGATCCTATCATCCAGCTGATCGCGTCTCTGGCGCTGGCCTTCGTGTTGTATGCAGCCAGCTTCCCAAGCGTGATGGAAAACCTGACAGCAGGGACAATTACGGTTGTCTTCTCGTCAATGATCGCGCTGATGCGTCCATTGAAATCGCTGACCAACGTCAACGCGCAGTTCCAGCGCGGTATGGCGGCATGCCAGACCTTATTTACGATTCTGGATAGCGAGCAGGAAAAAGACGAAGGTACACGCGTAATCGAACGTGCTACCGGTAATCTTGAGTTCCGCAACGTGACTTTCACCTATCCAGGACGTGAAGTGCCTGCGCTGCGCAATATCAACCTGAACATTCCAGCGGGCAAAACCGTTGCTTTGGTTGGGCGTTCGGGTTCAGGGAAATCCACCATCGCCAGCCTGATTACGCGCTTCTACGATATTGATGAAGGGCAGATCCTGATGGACGGACACGATCTACGCGAATATACCCTGGCATCCCTGCGCGATCAGGTTGCATTGGTTTCGCAGAATGTGCACCTGTTTAACGATACGGTTGCCAATAACATCGCCTATGCGCGTACCGATTTGTACAGCCGCGAGCAGATCGAAAAAGCGGCGCAAATGGCCTACGCCATGGATTTCATCAACAAGATGGACAATGGCCTCGATACGGTGATTGGCGAAAACGGCGTCCTGCTTTCCGGTGGTCAGCGCCAGCGTATCGCTATCGCACGCGCCTTGTTGCGTGACAGTCCGATTCTGATCCTTGATGAAGCAACGTCGGCACTCGATACCGAATCTGAACGCGCGATTCAGGCTGCTCTGGATGAGTTACAGAAAAACCGTACTTCTCTGGTGATTGCCCACCGCCTTTCTACCATCGAACAGGCGGATGAAATCATCGTGGTGGAAGACGGTATTATTGTTGAGCGCGGAACCCATAGCGAGCTGATTGAGCAGCGTGGGGTGTATGCGCAATTACACAAAATGCAATTCGGTCAATGATCGCACGAATCTGGTCTGGTGAGTCGCCGCTGTGGCGACTGTTACTCCCACTCTCCTGGTTGTATGGCCTGGTGAGTGGCGGGATCCGTTTATGCTACAAGCTTGGGATTAAACGCGCATGGCGTGCGCCAGTGCCGGTTGTGGTGGTCGGAAACCTAACCGCCGGCGGCAATGGCAAAACACCGGTGGTGATTTGGCTGGTTGAACAACTACGGCAACGTGGGATCCGCGTGGGCGTGGTGTCGCGTGGTTATGGCGGGAAAGCGCCTGCTTATCCGCTGTTGCTGACCGCTGATACTACTACCGCAGAAGCGGGCGATGAACCGGTGCTGATCGCCCAACGTACCGGCGTGCCGGTGGCGGTATCCCCGGTAAGATCGGATGCGGTAAAAGCCATTTTGGCCCAACATGACGTGCAGATTATTGTGACAGACGATGGTCTACAGCACTATCGTCTGGCGCGAGATGTTGAAATCGTGGTTATTGATGGCGAACGTCGGTTTGGCAATGGCTGGTGGCTTCCCGCTGGTCCTATGCGGGAGCGCGCAGGTCGGCTTAAATCGGTTGATGCGACTATCGTTAACGGTGGCGTTGCGCAGCCAGGGGAAATCCCTATGCGACTTGAACCGGGGCTGGCCGTTAATTTACGCACGGGTGAACGCCGCGATGTGGCGCAGTTGACCAATATTGTCGCCATGGCGGGCATTGGCCACCCACCGCGTTTTTTTGCCACGCTGCAAGCGTGTGGTGCCAGCATACAAAAAAGCATTGCGCTGGCAGACCATCAGTCTCTGACCTACAGTGACGTCAGTGCGTTTGTAGACGCCGGACAAACGCTGGTAATGACGGAAAAAGATGCGGTTAAGTGCCGGGCATTTGCCGATGAAAACTGGTGGTATTTACCTGTTGACGCTCATTTGTCAGGCGATCGGCCTGATGTGTTGTTGGATAACTTAATCTCGCTGACTCGCTAACTGATTCACGCTGCGGCAGCGAATCATTTATGAGGCCATAAATGTCGTTGCCGCGTCTTTCTTTGACGGATGCCCGTCATCTTCACCTTGCCGCTCAAGGGCTGCTGAAAAAAATACGCCGTCGGGCAACCCCAGCAGATATTCTTACCACCATTTCTCGCATGTCGTTACTGCAAATCGATACCATCAATATTGTGGCGCGCAGCCCTTACCTGGTGCTGTTTAGTCGTTTGGGCGATTATTCCCCCCAGTGGCTGGATGACGCATTGCAGCAGGGCGCATTGATGGAATACTGGGCGCACGAGGCCTGCTTTTTGCCGCGCAGCGACTTTATGCTGATACGCCACCGCATGCTGGCCCCGGAGAAAATGGGCTGGAAATATAAAGCGGAATGGATGAAAGAACATGCGCATGAAATTGAGCAACTGCTCCAGCACATCCAACATAACGGACCAGTACGCTCTGCCGATTTTGAGCATCCGCGCAAGGGGGCCAGCGGCTGGTGGGAATGGAAGCCGCATAAGCGTCATCTTGAAGGGCTGTTCACTGCCGGGAAAGTCATGGTGGTGGAAAGGCGTAATTTCCAGCGAGTGTATGATCTAACCCATCGCGTCATGCCGCACTGGGATGATGAACGCGACCTGCTTTCGCAGGAGGATGCTGAAAGCGCCATGCTGGATAACAGCGCCCGTAGCCTGGGGATTTTTCGCGAACAGTGGCTGGCAGACTACTACCGTCTCAAGCGCCCGGCGCTAAAAAACTGGTGTAACGTGCGCGCGCAGCAGCAACAAATTATTCCTGTCGACGTCGAAGGGCTGGGAACCCTGTGGCTGCACAGTCACTTTCAGCCGCTGCTGGAGCAGGCGCTGGCGGGTAAATTAACGGCGACCCATAGCGCAGTATTATCGCCCTTTGATCCGGTGGTTTGGGATCGTAAACGGGCAGAACAGCTATTCGATTTTAGCTACCGGCTGGAATGTTATACACCGGCGCCGAAACGTCAGTATGGTTATTTCGTCTTGCCGTTGCTGCATCGCGGGCAATTAGTTGGGCGGATGGATGCCAAAATGCACCGCAAAACGGGCGTGCTGGATGTGATTTCATTGTGGTTACAGGATGGCGTCAAACCTGGGGTTACTCTGCAAAAAGGATTGTTTCAGGCGATTGATGATTTTGCCCGCTGGCAGCAGGCAACACGCGTGACGCTGGGACGCTATCCTGAAGGTTTATTTGCTGATGTACGCCATGGTTGGGAAATAGACCCAGCCCTTTAAGCGATTATGTTAATATTTACGGATTCACAATCCGGTCCATCTGGAGGAACTATGGATCATCGTCTGCTTGAAATCATTGCCTGCCCGGTATGCAATGGCAAACTCTGGTTTAACCAGGAAAAACAGGAACTGATTTGTAAACTGGATAACCTTGCTTTCCCACTGCGTGATGGTATTCCCGTTTTACTGGAAACCGAAGCCCGCGTTCTGACTGCTGATGAGAGTAAATCATGAGTTTTGTGGTCATTATTCCTGCGCGATATGCGTCCACACGTTTGCCGGGCAAGCCGCTGTTGGATATCAACGGCAAGCCGATGATCGTGCATGTTCTGGAGCGTGCGCGTGAATCTGGCGCTGAACGTATTATCGTTGCGACCGATCACGAAGATGTCGCTCGCGCGGTAGAAGCGGTGGGTGGCGAAGTATGCATGACTCGCGCCGATCACCAGTCCGGTACGGAGCGTCTGGCGGAAGTCGTCGAGAAATGTGGTTTTAGCGACGATACCGTTATTGTGAATGTACAGGGTGATGAGCCGATGATCCCGGCGGTCATTATTCGCCAGGTCGCAGAGAATCTGGCGCAGCGCCAGGTCGGTATGGCGACACTTGCGGCTCCGATTCACAGTGCGGAAGAGGCATTTAACCCGAATGCGGTAAAAGTCGTTCTGGACGCCGAAGGGTATGCGCTCTATTTTTCACGCGCGACCATCCCGTGGGATCGCGATCGTTTTGCCAGGAGCCTGGAAACGGTGGGTGACACCTTCCTGCGCCATCTGGGTATTTACGGCTATCGCGCCGGTTTTATCCGCCGCTATGTTAACTGGCAGCCCAGCCCGCTTGAGCATATTGAAATGCTGGAGCAGCTACGTGTGCTGTGGTACGGCGAAAAAATTCACGTTGCCGTCGCCAAAGAAGTACCCGGTACCGGCGTAGACACTGCCGAAGATCTTGAGCGCGTTCGCGCCGAAATGCGTTAGTTTTTCTCACGACACTCCCCCTGGTAACGCGAATTTTTGGGAGGAGTGTCGTATCGTTACGCTTTCCCCCCACTTTTCTTTTCATCAATTGATCTCATCCGGGTGACATCTGTCTGCACGACGCTCATTATGAAAGCAGTAGCATTTATGAGGGCAATCTGAAATGGAACAGTTGCGTGCCGAACTCAGCCATCTGTTGGGTGAAAAACTCAGTCGTATAGAATGCGTGAATGAAAAAGCGGATACGGCCCTGTGGTCGCTGTATGACAGCCAGGGAAATCCGATGCCGCTGATGGCGAGGAGTTTCACCACGCCGGGTATGGCGCAGCAGCTGGCATGGAAAACCTCCATGCTGGCGCGCAGTGGTACGGTTCGAATGCCAGTCATTTATGGGGTCTTAACGCACGAGGAGCATCCCGGTCCTGATGTGTTGCTGCTTGAGCGTCTACGCGGCGTACCAGTGGAAGCGCCAGCCCGAACGCCTGAACGCTGGGAACATTTGAAAGATCAGATAGTAGAAGGTCTGCTGTCATGGCATCGGCAGGATAGCCGTGGCTGCGTGGGAATGGTGGATAACACGCAAGAGAATATCTGGCCATCCTGGTATCGTCAGCGCGTTGAGGTGCTGTGGACTACGCTAAATCAGTTCAACAATACCGGGCTGACGATGCAGGATAAGCGGATCCTGTTTCGCACCCGTGAGTGTTTGCCCGCCTTATTTGAAGGGTTCAATGATAACTGCGTGCTGATCCACGGTAATTTCAGTTTACGTAGCATGCTCAAAGATGCCCGCAGCGATCAGCTTCTGGCGATGGTGGGACCGGGGTTGATGCTGTGGGCGCCAAGAGAATATGAACTGTTTCGCCTGATGGATAATGCGCTGGCCGAAAGCCTGCTTTGGCAGTACCTGCAACGCGCGCCAGTGGCGGAGTCATTTATCTGGCGGCGCTGGTTGTACGTGTTATGGGATGAGGTCGCGCAACTGGTCAACACCGGGCGTTTTAATCGCTCCAACTTTGACCTGGCGACAAAATCATTGCTGCCGTGGCTGGCCTGATGAACACGTGAACATCTTATCAGGCCAGCCATTCTGCATTGAACCCGAAGGCCTGATTAGACGCGTCAGCGTCCCCATCAGGCAAAAATGCTATCAATGTTCCGATCCTTTTAGCCACTGCCAGATGCGTCCCAGGGTTTCATAACCCACACGATCGCTATGCATTAGCCAGACAGGTGAAGGAATTGCGCGCTCCCACGGATTAAGCGGTGAATCAATCGCTAACTGATTGGCCGGTGCTGGCAGCGGATGTAGCCCGGCCTGCTGGAAGAAAATCATGGCACGCGGCAAGTGCGAGGCAGAGGTTACCAGCAGGAACGGCGCGTTGCCGATGGCCTGCTTTACCGCTGCGGCTTCTTCTTCGGTATCTTTGGGTTGATCCAGGGTGATGATGTCATCGACTGGTACCCCCAGCGACTGCGCCACGTGGGCACCAACTTCTGCCGCACTTACGGTGTTGGTCTTTGCAACGCCTCCAGTGAAAATCATTTTCGACCCAGGATTGGCTCGCCACAAACGCAGCCCTTCATTCAGACGCGGAAGGCTGTTGTTGATCAGGTTAGAACTTGGCGCCCACTGAGGATTCCAGGTATACCCTCCGCCCAGCACTACAATGTATTCCACTTTTTGCGTATCCTGCCAGGTTGGATAACTGTCCTCAATTGGTTTCAGCAGACTGTCGGCGACGGGTTGTAAGCTAAGAAGTAACAGCGCCAGCCAACTCAGGCTAATACACACTTTCCCCGTTTTCTGAAAGCGGCTGAACCAGACCAGCGCCAGGCCGATGCCCATCACAAGCAGCATCAACGGAAGCGGCAGCATCATACCGCCAATCACTTTCTTCAGCGTAAAAAGCATTCTTTTTGGTTCCTTTTTTAACCATACAGCAGGGGATCTGCAGGGATATTACACCAGGAAGGTTCATTCTCGGCGTGGGTGTGACAAAATAGCGGTTTTACTCAGTCACCCTAAAGCCAGTATGTGGAGAGCCCGATGCGGGACCGCAATTTTGATGACATTGCAGAGAAGTTTTCCCGTAACATTTACGGCACCACCAAAGGTCAGCTTCGTCAGACGATCCTCTGGCAGGATCTGGACAAACTTCTTGCCGGCTACGCGGGTCAAACATTGCGTGTGCTTGATGCGGGTGGCGGAGAAGGGCAGACAGCTATTCTGATGGCGCAGCGGGGCCATCACGTTACCTTGTGCGATCTTTCTGCTGAGATGGTGGCGCGAGCGCAACGGGCGGCAGAAGAGCAAGGTGTGAGCGACAACATGCATTTTATACATTGTGCCGCTCAGGACATCCCACAGCATTTGGATTCTCAGGTTGATCTGATATTGTTTCATGCTGTGCTGGAATGGGTGGCCGACCCGCAAGCCGTCTTAAAAACACTGTGGTCGATGTTACGCCCGGGCGGTGCTTTATCGCTGATGTTCTACAATGCAAACGGTCTGTTGATGCGTAATGTGTTGGTCGGTAATTTCGGCTATGTACAGCAGGGAATGTATAAAAAGAAACGGCGCACGTTGTCTCCCGATTTTCCGCGCGACCCTCAGCAGGTCTATGGCTGGCTGGAGGAGATTGGCTGGGAGATAACCGGTAAAACGGGCGTGAGGGTGTTTCATGATTATCTGCGTGATAAACAAAAACAGCATGACTGTTTTGACGCTTTAACAGAAATAGAAACGCGCTATTGTCGCCAGGAGCCGTTTATCAGCCTTGGACGTTATATTCATGTCACCGCGCGCAAACCGCAGATGCAAGGATAATTTATGAGTGAATTTTCCCAGACAGTCCCCGAACTGGTTGCCTGGGCCAGAAAAAATGACTTCTCCATCTCTCTGCCGGTAGACAGACTTTCGTTCCTGCTGGCGGTTGCCACACTAAACGGTGAGCGACTCGACGGCGAGATGAGTGAAGGTGAACTGGTGGATGCGTTCCGCCATGTGAGTGATGCGTTTGAGCAAACCAGCGAAACCATCGGCGTACGCGCCAACAACGCGATCAACGATATGGTACGTCAACGTCTGCTGAACCGCTTTACCAGCGAGCAGGCGGAAGGCAACGCCATTTACCGTTTAACGCCATTGGGAATTGGCATCACGGATTACTATATTCGTCAGCGTGAATTCTCTACGCTACGTCTTTCGATGCAGTTGTCGATTGTTGCAGGTGAACTGAAACGCGCGGCGGATGCGGCAGCGGAAGGCGGCGATGAGTTCCACTGGCATCGCAACGTCTATGCGCCATTGAAATACTCAGTGGCGGAGATTTTCGACAGTATTGATCTCACCCAGCGCATCATGGATGAACAGCAGCAGCAGGTAAAAGACGATATTGCGCAACTGCTGAATAAAGACTGGCGGGCGGCTATTTCCAGCTGTGAACTGCTGCTTTCTGAAACGTCTGGTACGCTGCGCGAACTGCAGGATACGCTGGAAGCGGCGGGGGATAAGCTGCAGGCTAACCTGTTACGCATCCAGGACGCTACGATGACACATGACGATTTACATTTCGTCGATCGGCTGGTATTTGACTTACAAAGCAAGCTTGACCGTATTATCAGTTGGGGTCAGCAGTCTATTGATTTGTGGATCGGCTACGATCGTCACGTGCATAAGTTTATCCGTACCGCGATCGATATGGATAAAAACCGTGTCTTTGCCCAGCGTCTGCGTCAGTCCGTGCAGACCTATTTTGACGAACCGTGGGCGCTGACCTATGCCAACGCCGATCGTCTGCTGGATATGCGTGACGAGGAGATGGTGTTGCGTGACGAAGAGGTCACCGGTGAGCTTCCGGCAGATCTGGAATATGAAGAATTTAACGAGATCCGTGAACAACTGGCGGCGATCATCGAAGAACAGTTGGCTATCTACAAATCCAGACAAACACCACTGGATCTCGGTTTGGTAGTGCGCGAGTATCTGGCGCAATACCCACGTGCGCGTCATTTCGACGTCGCGCGTATTGTTATCGATCAGGCGGTACGCCTTGGCGTAGCGCAAGCAGATTTCACCGGACTGCCAGCCAAATGGCAGCCGATTAATGATTACGGAGCCAAGGTACAGGCGCATGTCATTGACAAATATTGAACAAGTGATGCCGGTAAAGCTGGCGCAGGCGCTGGCGAATCCGTTATTTCCGGCGCTGGATAGCGCCTTACGTTCGGGCCGTCATATCGGTCTGGATGAACTGGATAATCATGCCTTCCTGATGGATTTTCAGGAATATTTTGAAGAGTTTTACAGCCGCTATAACGTGGAATTGATCCGTGCGCCGGAAGGGTTCTTCTACCTTCGCCCGCGTTCAACGACGCTCATTCCCCGTTCGGTCCTGTCTGAACTGGACATGATGGTCGGTAAAATTCTTTGCTATCTCTATCTCAGCCCGGAACGTCTGGCGAACGAAGGGATTTTTACTCAGCAAGAGCTGTATGACGAACTGCTAACGCTGGCTGATGAAGCGAAGCTGCTGAAGCTGGTGAACAACCGTTCAACCGGTTCAGACGTTGACCGTCAGAAGCTCCAGGAAAAGGTTCGTTCTTCGTTAAACCGCCTGCGCCGTTTAGGCATGGTGTGGTTTATGGGCCACGACAGCAGCAAATTCCGGATTACGGAATCCGTCTTCCGCTTTGGCGCGGACGTGCGCAGCGGTGACGATCCGCGCGAAGCGCAGCGTCGCTTAATTCGTGATGGCGAAGCGATGCCGGTCGAGAACCGCCTGCAGCTCAACGATGAGCCTGAAGAGAATCAGCCGGACAGTGGAGAAGAAGAATAATGATTGAACGCGGTAAATTTCGCTCACTTACGCTGATTAACTGGAATGGTTTTTTTGCTCGTACGTTCGACCTTGACGAACTGGTTACCACGCTGTCCGGTGGTAACGGTGCGGGTAAATCCACCACCATGGCGGCATTTGTTACGGCACTCATCCCGGACTTAACGCTGCTGCATTTCCGTAACACCACCGAAGCCGGGGCAACCAGCGGTTCACGTGATAAGGGCCTGCACGGTAAGCTAAAGGCGGGTGTCTGTTACTCAATGCTCGATGTCCTCAACTCGCGCCATCAGCGCGTGGTCGTGGGTGTGCGTCTGCAACAGGTTGCCGGTCGCGATCGCAAAGTGGATATCAAACCGTTTGCCATTCAGGGACTGCCGATGTCGGTGCAGCCAACCCAACTGGTGACAGAAACGCTGAATGAACGCCAGGCGCGCGTGCTGTCCCTCTCTGAGCTGAAAGAGAAGCTTGATGAGATGGAAGGCGTGCAGTTTAAGCAGTTCAACTCAATAACTGATTATCACTCGCTGATGTTCGATCTGGGCATCATTGCCCGCCGCCTGCGCTCCGCGTCTGACCGTAGTAAATTCTATCGTCTGATTGAAGCCTCGCTGTACGGCGGGATCTCCAGCGCCATTACCCGTTCACTGCGTGACTACCTGCTACCAGAAAATAGCGGCGTACGTAAAGCGTTCCAGGATATGGAAGCCGCGCTGCGTGAAAACCGTATGACGCTGGAAGCGATTCGTGTAACCCAGTCTGACCGCGACCTGTTTAAGCATTTGATCAGCGAAGCGACCAACTATGTGGCCGCGGATTATATGCGCCACGCCAACGAACGTCGTATTCATCTCGATAAAGCGCTGGAATACCGTCGTGAGCTGCATACTTCACGCAAGCAGTTGGCGGCAGAGCAGTATAAGCACGTGGATATGGCGCGCGAGCTGGGTGAGCACAACGGGGCGGAAGGCGATCTGGAAGCGGATTACCAGGCCGCGAGCGATCACCTTAATCTGGTGCAAACCGCGCTGCGTCAGCAGGAAAAAATTGAACGCTATGAAGCGGATCTCGAAGAACTGCAGATCCGGCTCGAAGAACAAAATGAGGTGGTTGCGGAAGCCGTTGACCGCCAGGAAGAAAACGAAGCCCGCGCAGAAGCCGCTGAACTGGAAGTGGATGAGCTGAAAAGCCAGCTTGCTGATTACCAGCAGGCGCTGGACGTCCAGCAAACGCGAGCCATCCAGTATACCCAGGCGATCCAGGCGCTGAATCGGGCGAAAGAGCTTTGCCACTTACCGGATCTGACCGCCGACAGCGCTGCCGAATGGCTGGAAACTTTCCAGGCCAAAGAGCAGGAAGCTACTGAAAAACTGCTGACGCTGGAACAAAAAATGAGCGTGGCGCAAACCGCGCACAGTCAGTTCGAACAGGCTTATCAGCTGGTGGCGGCGATCAATGGCCCACTGGCGCGTGGTGAGGCCTGGAGTGTGGCGCGTGAACTGCTACGGGAAGGTGTTGAACAGCGCCATCTGGCGGAACAGGTTCAGCCGTTGCGTATGCGACTCAGCGAGCTGGAGCAGCGTCTGCGTGAACAACAAGACGCCGAGCGTCTACTGGCTGAATTCTGCAAACGTCAGGGTAAACAGTTCGATATCGATGAGCTGGAAGCCCTGCACCAGGAGCTGGAAGCGCGTATCGCCGCCTTGTCGGACAGCGTTTCTTCTGCCAGTGAACAGCGTATGACGTTGCGCCAGGAGCAGGAGCAACTTCAGTCTCGTATCCAGCATCTGATGAAACGCGCGCCTGTCTGGCTGGCCGCGCAAAATAGCCTGAACCAGCTTAGCGAGCAGTGTGGCGAAGAGTTTACCTCAAGCCAGGACGTAACCGAGTATCTGCAACAACTGCTGGAGCGCGAGCGTGAAGCCATTGTTGAGCGTGATGAAGTCGGCGCGCGCAAAAATGCGGTTGATGAAGAGATAGAACGTTTAAGTCAGCCCGGCGGGGCGGAAGATCAGCGCCTGAACGCGCTCGCGGAACGCTTCGGCGGCGTGCTGCTGTCAGAAATCTATGACGACGTTAGCCTTGAAGATGCGCCGTACTTCTCAGCGCTGTACGGACCTTCGCGTCATGCTATCGTGGTGCCGGATCTGTCTCTGATTACCGAACAGCTTGAAGGGCTGACGGATTGCCCGGAAGATCTCTATTTTATTGAAGGGGATCCGCAGTCGTTTGATGACAGCGTGTTCAGCGTCGATGAGCTGGAAAAAGCGGTAGTGGTGAAAACCGCCGAGCGTCAGTGGCGTTATTCCCGCTTCCCGACGGTGCCGATTTTTGGTCGTGCAGCGCGCGAAAGCCGTATCGAAACTCTGCATGCCGAGCGTGAAGGGCTGTCTGAACGTTTCGCCACGCTCTCCTTTGACGTCCAGAAAACCCAGCGTCTGCATCAGGCGTTCAGTCGCTTTATTGGCAGTCATCTGTCGGTGGCGTTTGAAGACGATCCTGAAGCGGAAATTCGCCAACTGAATGGCCGTCGCGTTGAACTGGAACGTGCGCTGACCAATCATGAAAATGATAACCAGCAAAGCCGTATGCAGTTTGAACAGGCGAAAGAGGGAGTATCAGCGCTTAACCGCCTGCTGCCGCGTTTGAATCTGCTGGCGGATGACACGCTGGCCGATCGCGTGGACGAAATTCGCGAGCGTCTGGATGAAGCTCAGGAAGCGGCGCGTTTTGTGCAGCAGCACGGCAATCAGTTAGCCAAACTGGAACCTATCGTTTCTGTTCTGCAAAATGACCCTGAGCAGTTTGAACAGCTGAAGGAAGACTACGCGTATTCCCAGCAAATGCAGCGCGATGCGCGTCAGCAGGCTTTTGCCCTGACCGAAGTGGTGCAGCGTCGGGCGCATTTCAGCTATTCCGACTCTGCCGAAATGCTTAGCGGCAACAGCGATCTGAACGAAAAACTGCGTGAGCGCCTGGAACAGGCGGAAGCGGAACGTACTCGCGCCCGTGAAGCGCTACGCAGCCACGCCGCACAGTTAAGCCAGTACAACCAGGTCATGGCGTCGCTGAAAAGCTCCTATGACACCAAAAAAGAGCTGCTTAACGATTTACAACGTGAACTGCAGGATATCGGTGTTCGTGCGGACAGTGGTGCCGAAGAGCGCGCGCGTATTCGTCGTGATGAACTACATGCGCAGCTCAGCAATAACCGTGCACGCCGTAACCAACTGGAAAAAGCTCTGACCTTCTGCGAAGCGGAGATGGACAACCTGACCCGCAGGCTGCGCAAGCTGGAACGTGATTATTTTGAGATGCGCGAGCAGGTGGTTACCGCAAAAGCTGGATGGTGTGCGGTGATGCGGATGGTGAAAGATAACGGCGTTGAACGCCGCCTGCACCGTCGTGAGCTGGCGTACCTTTCCGGTGATGAACTGCGTTCGATGTCGGATAAGGCGCTCGGTGCGCTGCGTCTGGCGGTTGCAGATAACGAACACCTGCGCGATGTGCTGCGCATGTCTGAAGATCCAAAACGCCCAGAGCGTAAAATTCAGTTCTTTGTCGCGGTTTACCAGCATCTGCGTGAACGTATTCGCCAGGATATTATCCGTACCGACGATCCGGTTGAAGCCATCGAACAGATGGAGATTGAGCTGAGCCGTCTGACGGAAGAATTGACTTCCCGCGAACAGAAGCTGGCGATCAGCTCTCGCAGCGTGGCAAATATCATCCGTAAGACCATTCAGCGCGAACAGAACCGTATTCGCATGCTGAACCAGGGACTGCAAAGCGTGTCGTTTGGTCAGGTAAACAGCGTTCGTCTGAACGTCAACGTACGTGAGACGCATGCTACCTTGCTGGACGTACTTTCCGAACAGCATGAACAGCACCAGGATCTGTTTAACAGTAATCGCCTGACCTTCTCTGAAGCGCTGGCGAAGCTGTATCAGCGTCTGAATCCGCAAATTGATATGGGGCAACGTACGCCGCAAACCATTGGTGAAGAGCTGCTGGATTACCGTAACTATCTGGAAATGGAAGTTGAGGTTAACCGTGGCTCTGACGGCTGGCTGCGAGCTGAATCTGGCGCGCTGTCAACGGGTGAAGCGATCGGGACCGGGATGTCTATTCTGGTGATGGTTGTACAAAGCTGGGAAGACGAAGGGCGTAGATTACGCGGGAAAGATATTTCTCCTTGCCGTCTGCTGTTCCTTGATGAAGCTGCGCGACTCGATGCGCGCTCTATCGCGACCCTGTTTGAACTGTGCGAGCGTCTGCAAATGCAACTGATTATCGCCGCGCCGGAAAACATCAGCCCAGAGAAAGGCACTACCTATAAACTGGTGCGTAAAGTCTTCCAGAACACCGAACACGTTCATGTGGTGGGTCTGCGCGGGTTTGCGCCTCAGTTACCTGAGCCGTTACCTGGCACCGAAGATGCTTCCTCGCAGGCAAGCTAAACAAAAAGGCGGCTAAATGGCCGCCTTCTTTTTTTCCGAAAATTCTCAATACCTGGTGTAATTTCTTTAGACTTCTTTACATTAGGTTAGGCAAAAACTTTTTCATGTTTATATACTAAAGGTAAGCCTAACGCGTCACAGGCTTGCTCGTCATACTTCAGCTTGTATTGGCGTTTTACAGGTCCGACCCCGTTAAAATAAAAGGGGAATACATACGGCCTGGCTACTCAAAGTATGATAAAGAAAACAGGGGGCAAGGGATGTTGCTTAATAAAATGTGTGGTCGTCGGCTGTCGGCAATCAGTTTGTGCCTGGCCGTAACATTCGCTCCACTGTTCAATGCGCAGGCCGATGAGCCTGAAATGATCCCTGGCGATAGCTCAGCGACCGTCAGTGAACAGCCAACAGCGTTATCACAGCCGCAGGTTCAATCTTCCGCGACGGCTATCATGGCGGGTATTCAACCGCTGCCTGAGGGGGTGTCAGTTGATAACGCCCGCGCTGAACTGCAATCTCAACTTCCAGCGGGCTATACGCCGGTTTATATGAGCCAGCTGGAACTGCTGTATGCCGCACGCGAAATGAAACCGATGTGGGAAAATCGTGATGCGGTAAAAGCCTTTCAGCAACAGTTAGCCGAGGTGGCGATTGCCGGTTTTCAGCCGCAGTTTACTACCTGGGTCGCACTTCTGACTGACCCGGCAGTTACGGGCCAGGCGCGGGACATCGTCCTCTCTGATGCGATGATGGGCTATCTGCACTTTATCGCCAACATCCCCGTCAAAGGTAATCGCTGGCTCTATAGTAATAAGCCCTATGCGCTGACGACCCCACCAATTTCCGTGATCAATCAGTGGCAGGTGGCGCTGGATAATGGTCAACTGACTTCGTTTATTGCCAACCTGGCGCCTCAGCATCCACAGTATGCGGCAATGCATGAATCATTGCTCAAGCTGGTGGGCGATACCCGCCCCTGGCCGCAGTTAACCAGTACCGCAACGCTGCGCCCGGGAGAGTGGAGTAACGACATCCCTGCGCTGCGTGAAATTTTGCGCCGCACCGGGATGCTGGAATCCGTTGTCAGTCCGGCTGCCAAAGAAGGTCGTAGCGCTTACGATCGTGAACTTGTTGACGCGGTAAAGCGTTTTCAGACGTGGCAGGGGCTTGGAGCCGATGGCGCGATTGGCCCTGCGACGCGTGACTGGTTGAACGTGACGCCGGCTCAGCGTGCGGGGGTGCTGGCATTAAATATTCAGCGCTTGCGCCTGCTGCCTGGTGAGTTGTCTACCGGTATCATGGTGAACATTCCTGCCTACTCGCTGGTTTATTATCAGAACGGCAATCAGGTGCTGGCCTCGCGCGTGATCGTCGGGCGTCCCGATCGTAAAACGCCAATGATGAGCAGCGCGCTGAATAACGTAGTCGTTAACCCGCCGTGGAACGTGCCGCCAACGCTGGCCCGAAAAGATATCCTGCCTAAGGTCTGGAATGATCCGGGGTATCTTGAGCGTCACGGTTATACCGTGATGCGCGGCTGGAACAGCAAAGAGACGATAGATCCGTGGCAGGTAGACTGGGCTACCATCACTGCCTCCAATCTGCCGTTCCGCTTCCAGCAGGCTCCGGGAGCGCGTAACTCGCTCGGACGCTATAAATTCAACATGCCGAGTTCGGACGCTATTTATCTGCACGACACGCCGAACCACAATCTGTTCCAGAAGGATACGCGGGCATTAAGCTCCGGCTGCGTGCGGGTGAATAAGGCCTCTGAGCTGGCAAATATGCTGCTACAGGATGCGGGCTGGAATGATACACGCATCTCGGATGCCCTGAAGCAAGGGGATACGCGGTACGTGAATATTCGCCAGAATATCCCGGTCAACCTCTACTATCTGACCGCATTTGTTGGCCCGGATGGTCGTACGCAGTATCGTACAGATATTTACAATTACGATCTGACAGCGCGATCCAGTGCACAAATTGTGTCAAAAGCCGAACAATTAATCAGATAAATGAAGCAGTTCGAGGAAAATGATTGTCGTAAGTTATGTTGGAAACGGGGCGAAATGGCTGCAAGCCCCGTATTTCCTGGGGTTGGGAGCCTTGACGTGGACTACTTAGCCAGATAAGGTTTCCTGCGTGCGCTAGAGCATACATACGATAACATTGACCTTGTAGACCTTAATACCATGGACAAATTTGACGCTAATCGCCGCAAACTGCTGGCGCTTGGTGGCATTGCCCTCGGCGCTGCCATCCTGCCTACGCCTGCGTTTGCCACACTCTCTACCCCACGTCCGCGTATATTGACTCTGAATAACCTGCATACCGGTGAGTCAATAAAAGCAGAGTTTTTTGATGGCAGGGGCTATATTCAGGACGAATTAGCAAAACTTAACCACTTTTTCCGTGATTTTCGGGCCAATAAAGTGAAATCCATTGACCCGGGACTGTTTGATCAACTCTTCCGTCTGCAGGGCCTGCTGGGCACGCGTAAACCCGTACAGCTTATCTCAGGCTATCGCTCTATCGATACCAATAACGAACTCCGTGCGCGCAGCCGCGGTGTGGCAAAGAAAAGCTACCACACTAAAGGCCAGGCCATGGATTTCCATATCGAAGGCATCGCATTAAGCAATATTCGCAAAGCTGCGTTATCTATGCGCGCAGGTGGTGTAGGATACTACCCCAGCAGTAACTTTGTGCATATCGACACCGGGCCTGCACGGCACTGGTGATCCATAAGCTTAATGAAACAGGAGCTGTATGAACTATCGTATTATTCCGGTCACTGCATTCGCCCAGAACTGCTCGTTGATCTGGTGTGAGCAGACTCGTCTGGCCGCGCTGGTCGATCCTGGCGGAGATGCCGAGAAAATCAAACAGGAAGTGGATGCCAGCGGTCTGACGCTTATGCAGATCCTGCTTACCCATGGTCATCTTGATCACGTAGGCGCGGCGGCTGAACTGGCACAGCATTATGGTGTGCCAGTTATTGGCCCGGAAAAAGAAGATGAGTTCTGGCTACAAGGACTCCCTGCTCAGAGTCGCATGTTTGGCCTGGGCGATTGTGAGCCGCTGACGCCGGATCGCTGGTTGAATGAAGGCGACCGGGTAAGCGTGGGCAATGTAACGTTACAGGTGCTGCATTGTCCGGGGCATACGCCAGGACATGTGGTCTTCTTTGATGAACAATCAAAGTTACTGATTTCAGGTGATGTGATTTTCAAAGGTGGCGTAGGGCGCAGCGATTTTCCTCGCGGGGATCACAGCCAATTGATTGATTCGATTAAACGTAAACTGTTGCCGTTGGGTGATGACGTGACGTTTATTCCGGGTCACGGCCCTCTTTCTACGCTGGGTAACGAACGGCTACATAACCCGTTCCTGCAGGATGAAATGCCCGTCTGGTAACACTCTGATTAATAAAAAGGCCGCTATTGCGGCCTTTTTTGTGCGCGATAGATTACAGTACTGCGACAATCGCTTCGCACAGCGGCGCCATATTGTCTGGCGTCATCCCTGCCACGTTTACGCGTCCGGAAGCGACGGCATAGACACCAAACTCTTCACGCAGGCGCAGAACCTGCTCTTTGGTCAGGCCGCTGAATGAGAACATGCCGTTCTGTTTGATGATAAAGCTGAAGTCGCGGTTTGCACCTTTCTCCTGCAGCGTATTCACGAACAGTAAACGCATGCGCTGAATGCGTTGGCGCATATCAGTCAGCTCTTGTTCCCAGATGGCGCGCAGTGCGTCGTTGCTCAGAATCGTGGCGACTACGGATGCGCCGTGTGCTGGTGGGTTGGAATAGTTAGCACGAATGGCGGATTTCATCTGGCTAAATGCACGGTCGACGGTTTCAGCATCGGCAGCCACCAGCGTACAAGCACCTACGCGCTCATTGTACAGACCAAAATTCTTGGAATAGGAGCTTGCGACGATCAGCTCTTTGTGCAGCGCTGCAAATGCGCGCAGACCTTCTGCATCTTCTTCCAGACCGCGGGCAAAGCCCTGGTATGCGAAGTCAAACAGCGGCAACCAACCTTTTTCGACAGAAAGCTGAGCCAGCGTTTGCCACTGCTCCAGCGTAGGATCGATACCGGTTGGGTTATGGCAGCAGCCGTGGAATAACACCACGTCGCCAGCCTGCGCTTCGCTGAGGCTTGCCAGCAGCGCATCAAAATCTAATGAGTGATTCGCCGCATCGTAATAGTTGTATTCACGAACCTCCAGACCGGCAGAGTTAAAGACACTCTTATGGTTTGGCCAGCTAGGATTGCTCACCCATACGCGTTTAGCTGAGGTGTTTTTAGCCAGGAAATCAGCTGCCACACGCAATGCGCCAGTGCCGCCAGGGGTCTGAGCTGTACGTGCGCGTTTGTCGTTGATAAGCGAACTCTCTTTACCAAACAGTAATTCCTGAGTGCAGCGACCAAACTCTGGAATACCGTCGATGCCAAGGTAATTTTTGGTGGTTTCATTTTCCAGTATATATTGCTCGGCTTTTTTAACGCTGGTCAGTACCGGCGTTTTGCCTGTCTCATCTTTATATACACCGATCCCCAGGTTTATTTTTCCAGGGCGGTCATCGGCACGAAACAAATCAGCCAGACCCAAAATGGGGTCGGCAGGAGCGGCAGTAATGTTCTCAAACATGACGAGGTTCCATAGTGATAACAGAAGGGAAGTCCGCTATCAGGTTAACGGTAGATTTACAAAATGCCAACCGTTACTGACGAAAAGCTGAGGTGTTTTTTTAAGACGCAAGAATCCGCTAGCAGAGATAAAAAAACAGGACCGAAGTCCTGTTTTTTAGGCATTTAACAAAGAGGTCTGCTATTAGAACTGGTAAACGATACCCACTGCAACGGTGTCGTCAGAGCCTACGCCCAGTTTGTTGTCAGAATCGATCTGGTTGATGATGTAATCAACATAGGTGGACATGTTTTTGTTGAAGTAGTAAGTCGCACCCACTTCGAAGTAGTTCACCAGATCTACGTCGCCGATTCCTTCGATGTCCTTACCTTTAGATTTGGTATAGGCGAGGGACGGACGCAGGCCGAAGTCGAACTGGTACTGAGCAACCAACAGCACGTCTTCAGTTTTGTTAGCATAACCGTTAGAGATACGGGTTGCGTTACGGGTTTCGCTGTAGTTCGCTGCCAGGTAAATGTTGTTCGCATCGTACTTAACACCGGTCGCCCACTGCTCAGCTTTCGCGCCGCGGCCATAGGCCAGCTGCTCTTGCGCGTTGGTACGGTCAGCTGCACCGTAAGCACCGACGATACCGAAACCATCCATTTCGTAGCTTACGGAACCGCCAACGCCGTCGCCGTTAGAACGGGTTGGGCTGCTAGAGCGTTCGTTTTTACCCAGGTACTGTACAGCGAAGTTCAGGCCTTCAACCAGACCGAAGAAGTTAGAGTTACGGTAGGTTGCGAGACCGCCGTTACGCTGGGAGAAGAACTGGTCAGAAGCAGCGGTATCACCACCGAATTCTGGCAGCATATCGGTGTAACCCAGAGCATCGTATACAACGCCGTAGTTACGACCGTAATCGAAGGAGCCTGCGTCACCAAATTTCAAACCAGCAAACGCCAGACGGGTTTTGTTGCCTTTCTGGGCATCGTCACCGCCTTCTGCGTTATTGCCGCTGAACTGGTATTCCCACTGGCCGTAACCGGTCAGTTGGTCGTTAATCTGAGTTTCCCCTTTGAAACCAAGACGGGCATAGGTCTGATCGCCGTTAGGCGCGTAGGCGTTATCACCGTTGTGCTTGGAAAAATAGTGCAGACCCACAGCTTTACCGTAGATGTCTACTTTGTTGCCATCTTTGTTATAAACTTCTGCAGCGTTAGCTGCCCCGGCTACCAGCAGAGCAGGGATAACCACTGCCAGAATATTGCGCTTCATCATTATTTATTACCCTCATCGGTTTTTATATGACACCTGCCACTGCCGCCAATAAATTCCGTCAATAAAAATTTACGGAACTATTGATGAGAGTTTGGTGTCTTTATGTGTCTGACAGGCATCTTTCCATTCAAACTAACGTTTCGCTACCGTCAAAGTGCTACAAAGATAAAGATTTAGTTTCAAAAAGAAAAAATGTGTAACTAAATGTTATTTTTGTGCAACTTTGTGAACAACTTCAAACTTCAGATGTCTCTGCGCTAAAAATCACCGCTTCTATTTCTATTTATATGATTTTCTTATGTTTAATTTAGATAACCCCCATTTTTCTCTGATCTGACAGGAAGTTTCTGTTTTACAGATGGCTATTTTTGGACGTCCGGAGCGCCGTGCAAATGGTTAGAAAATGTACTATTTAGTCAGAAAATGCTAATCCACAATAAAAATACTGATTATTTTTTGTTCAAATGTGTTGCGGTGAAATATTACGTAACAGGAAGGGAGAAGAGGAAGGGTTGTGTTTAACGCGGGAGGGGGATCCCAAAATGTGATGTGGCTATAAAAAAGGCCAGCAATGCTGGCCTTTGTTTCTAAATGCAGGTTTAGAACGTAGCGTTACGCGGGGTGCGCGGGAACGGAATAACATCACGGACGTTCTGTACGCCGGTAACGTAAGCGATCAGACGCTCGAAGCCCAAACCGAAGCCGGAATGTGGCACGGTACCGTAGCGACGCAGGTCGCGATACCACCAGTAATCTTCTTTGTTCAGACCCATCTCCAGCATACGGGCATCCAGTACGTCCAGACGCTCTTCACGCTGAGAACCACCGATGATTTCACCGATTCCCGGAGCCAGTACGTCCATTGCTGCAACGGTTTTACCGTCTTCGTTAAGGCGCATATAAAACGCTTTGATATCTTTCGGGTAGTTTTTAACCACCACCGGCGCTTTAAAATGCTCTTCAGCAAGGTAACGTTCGTGTTCAGAAGACAAGTCCACACCCCAGTAAACTGGGTTTTCAAACTGTTTGCCGCATTTTTCCAGGATGCTAACCGCGTCGGTGTAATCCACCTGAGCGAAGTCTGCGTCAATGAAACGTTCCAGGCGCGAAATCGCGTCTTTGTCGACACGTTCAGCGAAGAATTTCATGTCATCTGCACGCTCTGCCAGTACGGCTTTAAACGCGTACTTCAGCATCGCTTCAGCCAGAGCTGCAACATCGTTCAGGTCGGCGAAAGCCACTTCTGGCTCCAGCATCCAGAACTCTGCCAGGTGACGGCTGGTGTTAGAGTTTTCTGCACGGAACGTCGGACCAAAGGTATAAATTTTGGACAGGGCGCAGGCATAGGTTTCGCCGTTTAACTGACCGGAAACGGTCAGGAAGGCTTCTTTACCAAAGAAGTCTTTATCGAAGTCGACTTTGCCCTGATCGTTACGCGGCAGGTTTTCCAGATCCAGCGTAGACACTCGGAACATTTCACCGGCACCTTCCGTATCGGAAGCGGTGATCAACGGAGTCGATACCCAAAAGAAACCCTGCTCGTGGAAGAAACGATGCAGAGCTTGCGCCAGCGTATGGCGTACACGCGCGACTGCACCAATCATGTTGGTACGCGGACGCATGTGCGCCACTTCACGCAGATACTCAATGCTGTGACGCTTAGCTGCCATTGGGTAGGTGTCAGGATCTTCAACCCAGCCCGTTACTTCAACCTCAGTGGCCTGAATTTCAAAGCTCTGTCCTTGTCCAGGTGATGCAACGACTTTACCCGTTACGATAACTGAACAACCCGTCGTCAGGCGCAGTACGTCCTGATTGTAATTGGGCAGAGAATTATTGATGACGGCCTGTACAGGATCAAAGCAGGAACCGTCATAAACGGCGAGGAAGGAGATGCCAGCTTTTGAATCTCGGCGGGTACGCACCCATCCGCGCACGGTGACTTCGCTGTCAACGGCTACGCGGCCCTGGAGTACGTCGGCTACAGGCACAACGCTCATAATATTCTCTCTGTTAATAGTCGGATATATAAACACATGTCCACCCGTAATGGGGGGATACCTATGTTACCTGGCATCTGCAATCAGACAAGCAGAATTCGTAGCTGGAGTGAAAGATTTCGGAAATAAACGCGAATAAGGGAGCCAAAATGGCTCCCTGGAAGGCTTAACTGGCTTTTTTGATATGCGGGAGATCGAAGGCTTTGCGCAGTGCGCGAACAAACGCTTTATCATGGCAGATGGTTTTACCCGGGCTGTCAGATAACTTCGCTACTGGTTTGCCGTTACACTCCACCAGTTTGATAACGATATTGAGCGGCTTAACCTGGGGAATATCGCAGGTTAGTCGTGTCCCAATGCCAAAACTCAACTGCACGCGAGAAGAGAAGTGGCGGTATAGCTCAATCGCTTTTTTCAGATCGAGATTATCTGAAAACACCAGCGTTTTGCTCAGCGGATCAATACCCAGTTTTTCATAATGGGCGATGGCTTTTTCACCCCATTCCACCGGGTCGCCAGAGTCATGGCGTAAACCCTGATAGCGGGTAGCGAACTCAACGCCAAAGTCGCGTAAAAACGCGTCCATGGTGATGCAGTCGGTCAATGCAATGCCGAGTTGGTCAGGATATTCATTTAACCATGCGGCCAGCGCAACGCGCTGGCTGGTGGCAAGCTCAGGGCTGATTTGCTGATGAGCCTGGAACCACTCATGCGCCTGCGTACCCATTGGGGTTAATGACAGGCGGCGGGCCAGATCGTAGTTACTGGTGCCGACAAACCAGGACTCTTGCTGCAGGCGTTTAACGATAGCTTGCTGCACTTCGCGCGAAAAACGACGGCGCGTACCGAAATCCATCAGATGGAAGCGAGACATATCGACATCTTTCGTTAAAGCAGAGAATTCTACTAGTTTGCTTTCCAGCTCATCGAGTGCCTGCGGGACGCCTGATTCAGGTGAACGGTAACGGTGTACCAGCTCACTAATCACCGCCAACAGCGGGACTTCCCACATGATCACTTCACGCCACGGACCGGTTAAGCGGATGTTTAGCTTACCGTTATCATTAGTGACGCAAACCTGTTCCGGGTTATAGCGGAAATCACGTAACCAGGTGAGGTAATCAGCTTTAAAGAAAGGCAGGCCGGAGAGCCACTGGTACTCGTCCTCCTGCAGTCGCAGGTGTTGCATAGCATTCACCTGCTCACGAATAGAATCGGCATAAATACCGAGCAGGTCATCGCCACGGCAACGAAATTCAGCCGCTACTTGTACATCATAGTAGTGGTGAAAAACGGCTTGCTGCATATGCAACTTATAAGCGTCTGTATCCAGCAGCGAGTGCAGAACAGGAGAAGCGAATTGTGTCATAGGTGCGCAGTAGCATCCTCTCACGGGAGCGTTTAGTACAATAAACAACTAAGAAAACCGCTGGAGTATACCCTGTTTAGCGATTTATTGAACCCCGATCACACCATAAGCTGTCTTTCTGGTCGAGGGCATTTCGTGCCGCGTGTTATAAAAATGTAGCAAAAAGGGTGTTTGTGCCTGAAAAGATGAACATTCTGCGTAGCGCGATTTACGCAACAGGAATAGACTGAAGCCGAGACTCTACCAAAGATGCTAAAGGTTTTTTATGACACAACAGCCACAAGCCAAATACCGTCACGACTATCGTGCGCCGGATTACCAGATTACTGATATTGACTTGACCTTTGACCTGGATGCTGAAAAAACCGTGGTCACCGCAGTGAGCCAGGCTGTCCGTCATGGCGCGCCTGATGCGCCTCTGCGCCTGAATGGCGAAGATCTGACTCTGGTGTCGATCCACGTGAACGACGAGCCGTGGACAGAGTATAAAGAAGAAGAGGGCGCTCTGGTCATCAGTCAACTGCCGGAACGTTTTACGCTGCGTATCGTGAATGAAATTAGCCCAGCGGCCAATACCGCGCTGGAAGGACTGTACAAGTCCGGCGACGCGCTGTGCACCCAGTGTGAAGCGGAAGGTTTCCGTCATATTACCTGGTATCTCGACAGGCCTGATGTCCTGGCGCGTTTTACCACCAAAATTATCGCCGATAAAACCCAATATCCGTTCCTGCTCTCCAACGGTAACCGCGTGGCGCAGGGGGAACTGGAAAATGGTCGTCACTGGGTACAGTGGCAGGATCCGTTCCCGAAACCGTGCTATCTGTTTGCGCTGGTAGCCGGCGATTTCGACGTTCTTCGCGACACCTTTACTACCCGTTCTGGGCGTGAAGTAGCGCTGGAACTGTACGTCGATCGCGGCAACCTTGACCGCGCGCCGTGGGCGATGACCTCGCTGAAAAACTCCATGAAATGGGATGAAGAGCGCTTTGGCCTCGAGTATGACCTCGATATCTATATGATTGTCGCCGTGGATTTCTTCAACATGGGCGCGATGGAGAATAAAGGTCTGAACATCTTTAACTCCAAATATGTGCTGGCACGTACCGATACCGCCACCGACAAAGACTACCTCGATATTGAGCGCGTCATCGGTCATGAGTATTTCCACAACTGGACCGGCAACCGCGTGACCTGTCGCGACTGGTTCCAGTTGAGCCTGAAAGAAGGGTTAACCGTGTTCCGCGATCAGGAGTTCAGTTCCGATCTCGGCTCACGTGCGGTAAACCGGATCAGCAATGTGCGTACCATGCGTGGCCTGCAGTTTGCCGAGGATGCCAGCCCAATGGCGCATCCTATCCGTCCGGATATGGTCATCGAAATGAACAACTTCTATACCCTGACCGTGTACGAAAAGGGCGCTGAAGTGATTCGTATGATCCACACCCTGCTGGGTGAGGCTAATTTCCAGAAAGGGATGCAACTGTACTTTGAGCGTCACGACGGCAGTGCTGCCACCTGTGATGATTTCGTGCAGGCGATGGAAGATGCGTCCAACGTCGATCTCTCGCATTTCCGCCGCTGGTACAGTCAGTCCGGTACGCCGATTCTGACCGTGCGTGATGACTACAATCCGTCAACTGAGCAGTACACGCTGACTATCAGCCAGCGCACGCCGGCCACGCCGGATCAGGCCGAAAAACAGCCGCTGCATATTCCTTTCGCCCTTGAGTTGTATGACAACGAAGGGAAAGTGATCCCGCTACAAAAAGGCGGGCATCCGGTGAATTCCGTACTCAACGTCACTCAGGCAGAGCAGACGTTTGTCTTTGATAACGTCTACTTTCAGCCGGTTCCGGCGCTGCTGTGCGAATTCTCCGCGCCGGTCAAACTGGAATACAAATGGAGCGATCAGCAACTGACCTTCCTGATGCGTCATGCGCGTAACGATTTCTCTCGTTGGGACGCGGCGCAAAGCCTGCTGGCGACCTATATTAAGCTTAACGTTGCCCGGCATCAGCAGGGCCAGCCGCTGTCGCTGCCGGTACACGTGGCCGATGCATTCCGCTCAATTCTGCTGGATGAGAAAATCGATCCGGCGCTGGCGGCAGAGATCCTGACGCTGCCTTCAGTAAATGAAATTGCAGAACTGTTCGACATCATCGATCCGGTGGCGATAACCGAAGTACGCGAAGCGTTAACCCGCACGCTGGCAGCCGAGCTGGCGGATGAATTCCTCGCCATCTATAACGCTAATCATCTTGATGAGTACCGCGTTGAGCATGCCGATATTGGCAAGCGTACGCTGCGTAACGCCTGCCTGCGTTTCCTGGCCTTTGGCGAAACCCATCTGGCTGACACGCTGGTAAGCAAGCAGTACCGCGAAGCCAACAACATGACCGATGCGCTGGCGGCGCTGTCGGCGGCAGTGGCGGCACAACTGCCTTGTCGCGACGCGCTAATGCAGGAGTATGACGATAAGTGGCACCATGACGGCCTGGTGATGGACAAATGGTTTATCCTGCAATCCACAAGCCCGGCGAGAAACGTGCTGGAAACGGTTCGTGGCCTGCTGAAGCATCGCTCTTTCAGTATGAGTAACCCGAACCGAATCCGTTCTCTGATCGGTGCCTTTGCGGGTAGCAACCCGGCGGCATTCCATGCGGAAGATGGTAGCGGCTATCAGTTCCTGGTCGACATGCTGACTGAACTCAATAGCCGTAACCCTCAGGTGGCATCACGTCTGATTGAGCCGCTGATTCGCTTAAAACGTTATGATGCAAAACGTCAGGCGAAGATGCGTGCGGCGCTGGAACAACTGAAAGGTCTGGAGAATCTCTCCGGCGATCTGTATGAGAAGATTGACAAAGCGTTAGCCTGAAACGTTGACCTGTAGTTTAGTAGGCCGGATAAGGCGGTAACGCCGCCATCCGGCAAAAGGCCCGGTAAGCGCTACCGGGCCTTGTTTTCTGAGTGTTTATCCATGTCGACGGATCGGTTGTTCCGTCTCGCCGCGTTTCATGACCCGGTTCAACACTTCCGCTTCCAGCTCGGCTAACCGCACCGATCCCAAACGGCGGGGGCGCTGAATATCCACCGTCAGATCCAGCCCGATTTTTCCATCCTCAATCAGCAATACGCGATCGGCCATTGCCACCGCTTCGCTGACGTCATGAGTGACCAACAGAACGGTAAAGCCGTGCTCTTGCCATAAAGAAACAATCAGATCCTGCATTTCAAGGCGGGTTAGGGCATCCAGAGCGCCGAGGGGTTCGTCCAGCAGCAGCAAACCGGGGCGATGAATTAATGCCCGCGCCAGGGCCACACGCTGTTTTTGTCCACCGGACAGCGCAGCCGGCCATTCGCGAGCACGACTCTCCAACCCAACTGCGGCCAGCGCATCTCGGGCCGCATCGCGCCACTGACCTTTCAGACCCAGGCCCACATTATCGATAACCGTCTTCCATGGCAGCAGGCGCGCATCCTGAAACATCATTCGCGTATCATCCTGAATATCCGCCAGTGGGGTGGTTCCGGCAAGTAATGCGCCTGAGGAGGGGGACTCCAGTCCAGCCAGCAGACGCAGCAACGTGCTTTTACCACCGCCGCTGCGGCCAACCACGGCAACGAATTGCCCGGCCGGAATGTGCAAATTTAACTGATTGAGCACCGTATTGGCGGCGTATTGTTTCGTCACGGCGCTCAGCAACAGCGGCGTGCCCTGGTTCAAGCGAGCGGTATTCATACGGTAACCTCCTTCACATGGTAAGCCGGGTTCCAGCGCAGCCAGATTCGCTCCAGCAATTGGGCGCTGACGTCGGCCAATTTGCCGAGCAGGGCGTAGAGAATAATGGCCACCACGACCACATCGGTTTGCAGAAATTCGCGGGCGTTCATCGCCAGGTAACCGATACCGGCATTGGCTGAAATGGTTTCTGCGACGATAAGCGTCAGCCACATCAGTCCGAGAGCAAAACGTACGCCGACCATAATTGAGGGCAGGGCTCCTGGGAGGATCACATGAAGGAACAGTGAAAAGCCGGACAACCCATAGCTGCGCGCCATTTCTACCAGCCCACGATCGATATTACGGATCCCATGCCAGGTGTTAATGTAAATCGGGAACAGCGTGCCCAGGGCGACGAGAAAGATCTTGGCGGATTCATCAATACCGAACCACAAAATTACCAGCGGGATCAGCGCCAGATGCGGTACGTTACGTAGCATCTGCACCGAAGTATCCAGCAGACGTTCTCCCCAACGCGAAAGACCGCTGATCAGTCCCAGCGTCAGGCCAATCGATCCACCGATGGAGAATCCGATCAGCGCGCGCCATGAGCTGATTGCCAGATGCTGCCAAAGCTCGCCGCTGGCGGAAAGCGTCCAGAAGGCTTCGACAACGCCCTCCGGTGAGGGCAGGATGCGGGTGGACAGCCAGCCCATTGATGATGCGAGCTGCCAGAGCGCCACCATACCTACCGGTAAAAACCAGGGCGCGAGGCGCAATAACCACCTGTTTTTCGGCGTTGTCATTCGCAGCTCCTTAGCTTTGCGCGACTTTGCGCGGGATAAATTCGTTTGCCACCGCTTCGCCTTGTTGTTGCAGGCGTTGTGGCTGCGGAAGTTCTGGTATAGCGACATCCAGGTGAGGGAACAGCAGCTCGCCAACCTTGTATGCCTCTTCCAGATGCGGATACCCGGACAACACAAAGCTGTCGATTCCCAGTGCGGCATACTCGTTGATACGCGCCGCGACGGTAGGACCATCTCCGACCAGCGCGGTACCCGCGCCACCGCGAACCAGTCCAACACCTGCCCACAGATTCGGGCTAATTTCCAGTTTGTCGCGTTTACCGTTGTGCAGTGCCGCCATTCGCTGCTGACCAACTGAATCCGTTCTTGAGAAGGCGGCCTGGGCTTTGGCAATGGTGTCGTCATCCAGATGGGCTATCAGACGATCCGCTGCCTGCCATGCCTCTTGCGTTGTCTCCCGTACGATCACATGCAGACGAATACCAAAGCGGATCTTGCGCCCGAGCGCCCCCGCTTTGGCTCGCACCTGTTCAATCTTCGCTTTCACCTGCTCAGGGGGCTCGCCCCAGGTCAGATAGAGATCAACCTGCTCGGCAGCAAGGTCTTGTGCGACATCAGACGAGCCGCCGAAATAAAGCGGTGGCCGGGGTTGTTGTACGGGAGGGAAAAACAGCTTCGCGCCGCGAACATGAATATGTTTGCCGTTGAAATCCACCGTTTCACCTTGCAGCAGTCGCCGCCAGACCTTAGTAAATTCAGCAGAGGCTTCATAGCGCTCGGTGTGATCGAGGAACACACCGTCACCAGCCAGTTCCTGTGGATCGCTACCGGTCACCAGGTTAAATAACGCCCGGCCGTTTGAAAGTCTGTCGAGCGTAGCAGCCTGACGCGCGGCGACCGTCGGCGAGGTTACGCTTGGACGCAACGCGACCAGGAACTTTAATCGCTGGGTGACCGGGATCATCGAGGCGGCGACCAGCCAGGCATCTTCGCAGGAGCGACCGGTTGGGATGAGAACACCGGTAAATCCCAGGCGATCGGCCGTTTGTGCAATTTGTTGCAGATATCCGTAATCGACCGGGCGCGAACCTTCTTCTGTCCCCAGATAATGGCCGTCACCGTGGGTGGGTAAAAACCAGAACATGTTCAGACTCATAATTTTTCTCCTGCCTGTTGAGTGGGTTGCCAGATACGCTGGCGAATATCGATTTTTTTCGGCAGCAACCGGTTGTCATAAAACAGATCGGCGGTTTGTTGTTGCAGAGCGGCAACAGAAGCGCTGACGGGCGTGATAGTGGTTGGCGGGCGGTGATCCAGATAAGACGCAATGACCGGCTCGGGCAGGCCCATGGTTTTAGCCAGCAGGGAAATGCTTTGTTGGCGCTGGCTGAGGGTTAACGCATCGGCCTGGCTAAAGGTATCCAGCACGCCAAGTACAAAAGCACCATTTTTCTCGGCATAAGGACGTGCTGCGAGATAAAACGAACCGGTCTGTTTGAGGTCTGAACCGTCTTTTAGCACGCGTACATCGCCTTGCAGTAATGCGGCGGAATAGTAGGGATCCCAGATAGCCCACGCATCCACGTTTCCTTGCTGGAAGGCCGCTCGCGCATCTGCAGGAGTCAGATAAGTCGGCTGAATATCGGTAAATTTCAACCCGGCTTGTTGCAGCGCACGGAGCAGTAAATTGTGGGCGCTGGAACCTTTCTGAAAGGCGACTTTATGTCCTTTAAGCTGCTCGACGCTCTGGATCGGGCTATTTTTCGGCACCAGAATTACTTCGGCTTTTGGTTTAGGCGGTTCAACGCCCACGTAAACCAGATCGGCTCCGGCGGCCTGGGCGAAAATCGGCGGAATGTCACCGGTACTGCCGAGATCGATACTGCCGATATTGAGTGCTTCCAGCATTTGCGGCCCAGCCGGGAATTCAACCCACGAGATTTTGGTCTGCGGGTAGCGTTTCTCCAGTAGCTGATGGCTTTTAGCCAGCACCATACTGACGCTTCCTTTTTGATAACCAATGCGCAGGGCATCGGGGGCCGATTCTGCGGCATGCCCCAGGGTTGACAGTGACAACAGCCCGGTCAGCGCCAGCCAGGACGTGTGACGCTTGAGAAGATCAAGCATGGGCGGCACCTCGCAGGGTGTTCAGTTGAGGGAGTTGGATATCGCGACGATGCAACGCCAGCCAGAAGGTGTCGAGCGCACTGTCCAGACGCTGCTGCAGGTTGGGCGTAAACTGCGGTTTATGTTGATAATCGATGACCTGCGAATCATCGGCAAACACGCCGTGCAGGATCTCCTGAGCTTTTAACGCGCTCAGGACCGGTTTCAGGGCGTAATCGACGGCCAGTAAATGCGCTACGCTGCCGCCGGTCGCCAGCGGCAAAACCACTTTTCCTTCCAGCGCCCGCTCGGGGAGCAAATCGAGCAGCGTTTTCAGTGCGCCAGAGTAAGCGGCTTTATAGACCGGGGTTGCGACAATCAGCCCGTCAGCATCCTGCAGTTGTTCGATAAATGTCTTTAACGCCGGACTGTCGAAACGGGCATAGATCAGGTCTTCCGGGGTAAAGTTGTGCAGATTCCAGTGAAAGATTTCGACATCCTGATCGTTTAGTTTTTCTCGGGCATATTCCAGTAACGCACTGGAGCGAGAAGGAAAGCGAGGGCTCCCCGCCAGAGTGATGACGCGCATAATTTCATTCTCCCCTTATAACCAATTGTTTGCTTTTAATTAACATTGATAACAATTTATGCAGTCTGGCAGAGAGGCTTTGTTTATCGAAATGATTTATACGGGATAGAAAAGTTGGAAATTGAATAAAAAGGCAGGGGCGAGGAAAACGATTGCTATTTATTGCCGCAGGTCAATTCCCTTTTTGCTCGCGATCGCACATAATACGCCCCCGGTTTGCACACCGGGAATCCAGGAGAGTTCATGTACTACCCCTTCGTTCGTAAAGCCCTTTTTCAGCTCGATCCAGAGCGCGCCCATGAATTGACATTCCAGCAATTACGTCGCATTACCGGCACGCCGCTCGAAGCGCTTGTCCGCCAGAAAGTACCCGCAAAACCGGTTACCTGTATGGGGCTGACGTTTAAAAATCCACTCGGGCTTGCTGCCGGACTGGATAAAGACGGGGAGTGCATTGACGCACTCGGCGCGATGGGATTTGGCTCCATTGAGATTGGTACCGTGACGCCGCGGCCTCAGCCGGGTAACGATAAACCGCGTCTGTTCCGTCTGGTCGATGCGGAAGGTTTGATCAACCGCATGGGGTTTAATAACCTGGGGGTTGATAACCTGGTTGAGAACGTTAAAAAATCGCATTTTGACGGTATTCTGGGGATTAATATTGGTAAGAATAAAGATACTCCGGTAGAGAATGGCAAAGATGACTATCTGATTTGTATGGAAAAAGTCTATGCTTACGCCGGTTATATCGCGATTAATATCTCTTCACCAAATACGCCGGGATTACGTACACTGCAATACGGCGAGGCGCTGGACGATCTCCTGACGGCAATTAAAAATAAGCAAAATGATCTGCAAGCGATCCACCATAAATATGTTCCGGTGGCGGTAAAGATCGCGCCGGATCTTTCTCTGGAAGAACTGATCCAGGTTGCTGACAGTTTAGTTCGTCATAATATTGATGGCGTAATTGCAACTAACACTACTCTCGATCGTTCTCTCGTTCAGGGAATGAAAAATTGCGATCAAATGGGGGGCCTGAGCGGTCGACCATTGCAATTAAAAAGTACAGAAATTATTCGCCAGCTGTCTCAGGAATTAAAAGGTCAACTGCCGATTATTGGTGTTGGCGGTATCGACTCGGTGATTGCCGCGCGTGAGAAAATAGCTGCCGGTGCAACCCTCGTTCAGATTTATTCAGGCTTTATTTTTAAAGGCCCACCGTTGATTAAAGAAATCGTCGCCAATATCTGAATGCTACCTTAATCACAATCCAGGGCTTTATTTCTGGCCCTGGTTGTTTTATATTCCTTTACTGTTGCTTATTTAAACATTCTGAGCTTTTATTATTAGGGCAATAAACGAAGCGGCAAAAGGATACTGTCGTAACGGCGATGATTAAGGAAAGGAGAGAAACTGATGCGAATTAAACCCGACGATAACTGGCGCTGGTATTATGATGAAGAGCACGATCGTATGATGCTCGATTTAGCCAATGGCATGTTATTCCGTTCGCGTTTTGCTCGTAAAATGCTCACTCCTGATGCATTTTCTCCGTCGGGTTTTTGTGTCGATGACGCCGCGCTTTATTTTTCCTTTGAAGAAAAATGTCGCTACCTTGATTTAGCCAAAGAGCAAAAAGCGGAACTGGTGCTTAATGCGCTGGTGGCGATTCGTTACCTTAAACCGCAAATGCCAAAAAGCTGGCACTTTGTCGCACACGGTATTAACTGGTCGCCGGTCGTGGGTGACGCTGCCTGTGTTGATTTAAGCGATACCGATGAACAGGTAAACCTGTTAGTGGTTGAGCCGGGGGAAAACGCCGCGCTTTGTCTGCTTGCACAACCTGGTGTGGTTATTGCCGGGCGTACAATGCAACTTGGCGACGCGATTAAAATAATGAATGACAGACTGAAACCGCAGGTTATTGCCGACAGTTTCAGCCTTGAACAGGCGGTTTAACTCTCCAGCCTGATTGTCGTTTTGGGAACGCAACTGCAGCACAGAATCGTCCCGTCATCACCAATAGCTGATTTTTTCAGTGGACTAACTTCGCCTTCCAGCAGTCGAATTCGACAGCATCCGCAAATTCCAGCCCGGCATGAATAGGGAACCCGGATACCCTGGTTTTCAAGCTGTTCAAGCAATACCTGCTGATTATTTCCGCGAAAAGTCTGTCCCTGCCAGTCAATAAGCACGGTGGCATCAGGCTGTTGTTGCTTTACAGTATCGTCTGATTCAGCCGCGCCATACGCTTTCGCAGGACCAGTAGCCAAAATTTCTACTTCATCGCCTACGCGAATAACACCACTGTTGCGCGCGATAAGATTCTGGCCGAAATCAACGTCGCCGTTATCTACCGCAGTTCGGAAGGTTTGCAGCGTGGCGAGCGGTTCACCGGACGGATGTTTCAGGCCTTTTTCTGGGCTAACTGTCGTGAAAATGCAGCGGCTACAGGGTTTTGCCACATCAAAAATGACCTCGCCAATGCGAATCACTTTCCAGGTATCTTCTTCCCAGGCGTCAGCCCCCGAAACTACCAGATTGGGGCGAAATTGTTCCATTTTGACGCTTGCCGGACATCGCTGTTGCAGATCGCGCAGAGATGCTTCGTTGGCCAGCAGGTAGGGATAGCCATCGGCGAAGGACAAAGGAATATCCGCGTGACGCTTCACCCGGCGCGTCAGCTGCTGACCGACCCAGCGTAGTTGTACGTCACGGGAGAAAAAGCCGCTAAGCCACTGGTTGATAGCCGCTGGCGCAATACGCGCGGTAAAATGGTTTCCCCATACTTCTGTCGGCGCATCCTGGGTCGCGAAGTCGGCAAATCGCACGAGCGCGCTACTGCCGTCTGGGGCCGTAAGATGCAACCCATCGTGGAAAGGGGAAGGCGTAAAGCGGACCATTTGTGGGAACTGTCGGGCGGTAATGAACGTCCCGTCAGTCTCGGTAATCATAAATATACGATCAAAGGCAAGACCGCTAACGTCTGCCAGGGCGTGCGTGAGTCCAATTCCACGCATTGATTTAACCGGATGAATAAAAAGTCGGGTCAACGTTACCACTGCACAGCCCCTTGAACGAAAATAAGCCTTCAACTTTATGACATACAGCCCATATTAGCTATAATGCGCAGCAATTTTCCAGGAGTAAAAGTGACATTATGAATTCTCTGTTTGCCAGTACGGCCCGTGGGCTGGAAGAGCTGTTAAAAACTGAACTTGAAAACCTCGGCGCGCTGGAGTGTCAGGTCGTTCAGGGTGGGGTCCATTTTAAGGGCGACACGCGGCTTGTTTACCAGAGCCTGATGTGGAGCCGCCTGGCCTCGCGCATTATCCTGCCGATGGGAGAGTGCAAGGTCTACAGCGATCTTGATCTGTACCTCGGCGTTCAGGCAATCGACTGGACAGAGATATTTAATCCCGGTGCTACCTTTGCCGTTCATTTTAGCGGCCTGAACGAAACCATTCGTAACAGCCAGTACGGCGCGCTGAAGGTCAAGGATGCGATTGTCGATGCCTTTACCCGTAAAAATCTGCCGCGTCCGAATGTGGATCGTGAATCTCCGGATCTGCGCATCAACGTCTGGTTGAACAAAGATACCGCCAGCATTGCGCTCGATTTGAGCGGTGATGGTTTGCATCAGCGCGGTTATCGCGATCGCGCGGGTCAGGCGCCGATTAAAGAGACGCTGGCCGCCGCTATTGTTATGCGTTCTGGCTGGCAGCCGGGCACACCGTTACTCGACCCGATGTGCGGCTCCGGCACGCTGCTGATTGAAGCGGCGATGTGGGCAACCGATCGCGCGCCGGGCCTGCACCGTGGGTACTGGGGCTTCAGCGGTTGGGCGCAGCACGACGAAGCTGTCTGGCAAGAAGTTAAAGCCGAAGCGCAGGTGCGTGCGCGTAAGGGACTGGCTGACTATACCTCGCATTTCTACGGCTCTGACAGCGATGCGCGCGTGATTGAAAAAGCGCGTAGTAACGCTCGCCGCGCCGGGATTGCCGATCTGATGACGTTTGACGTGAAAGATGTCGCCAAATTGAGTAATCCGCTGCCAAAAGGACCGTACGGGACGGTTATCAGTAACCCGCCATACGGCGAACGTCTGGATAGCGAACCGGCGCTGATTGCCCTGCACAGCCTGCTGGGCCGTACGATGAAAAACCAGTTTGGCGGCTGGAATTTGTCGCTGTTCAGCGCTTCTCCGGATCTGCTCAGCAGTTTGCAATTACGTGCCGACAAGCAGTTCAAAGCGAAAAACGGCCCGCTGGATTGTGTCCAGAAGAACTATCACGTTGCAGAGACCACCGCGGACAGCAAGCCTGCCACGGTAGCGGAAGATTATGCCAACCGCCTGCGCAAGAATATTAAGAAGCTGGAAAAATGGGCGCGTCAGGAAGGGATTGAATGCTATCGCCTGTATGACGCTGACCTGCCGGAATACAACGTTGCAGTGGACCGTTACGGTGAGTGGGTCGTGGTTCAGGAATATGCCCCACCGAAGACGGTTGATGCGCAAAAAGCGCGTCAACGCCTGTTCGACATCATTGCCGCAACGCTGTCGGTACTGGAAATCGCGCCAAATAAACTGGTGCTGAAAACCCGTGAACGCCAGAAAGGGAAAAATCAGTATCAGAAGATGAATGAGAAGGGTGAATTCATTGAGGTAAGCGAGTACAACGCGCGCCTGTGGGTTAACCTGACAGACTATCTTGATACGGGCTTATTCCTCGATCACCGTATTGCGCGCCGCATGCTGGGACAGATGAGTAAAGGTAAGGATTTCCTTAATCTGTTCTCCTACACCGGCAGCGCCAGCGTACATGCCGGACTGGGTGGTGCGCGTAGCACCACGACGGTTGATATGTCGCGTACCTACCTGGAATGGGCGGAACGCAACCTGCGTCTGAATGGCCTGAGCGGTCGCGCTCACCGTTTAATTCAGGCCGATTGCCTGGGCTGGCTGCGCGATGCCAATGAACAGTTTGATCTGATTTTCATTGACCCGCCGACGTTCTCTAACTCAAAACGTATGGAAGACTCGTTTGATGTGCAGCGCGACCATCTGGCGCTGATGAAAGATCTGAAACGTCTGCTGCGTAAAGACGGCACGATAATGTTCTCTAACAACAAACGTGGGTTCCGTATGGATCTCGACGGTCTGGCTGAACTGGGATTGAAAGCACAAGAAATTACCCAAAAAACGCTTTCCCAGGACTTTGCCCGTAACCGACAGATCCACAATTGCTGGCTGATTACCGCAGCCTGAAAGGATAAATAGATGTCATTGATCAGTATGCATGGTGCATGGCTGTCGTTCAGCGATGCCCCGCTTCTTGATAATGCAGAACTGCATATCGAAGATAACGAACGCGTCTGTCTGGTAGGCCGTAATGGCGCAGGCAAGTCGACGTTGATGAAGATCCTGAACCGTGAACAGGGTCTTGACGACGGACGTATTATTTATGAGCAGGACCTGGTTGTAGCGCGTCTGCAACAGGATCCGCCGCGTAATGTCGAGGGCAGCGTCTATGACTTCGTTGCCGAAGGTATTGAGGAACAGGCCGAGTATCTGAAGCGTTATCACGATATTTCGCGTCTGGTGATGACCGACCCGAGTGACAGAAACCTGAATGAGATGGCGCGGGTTCAGGAAATGCTCGATCACCACAATCTGTGGCAGCTCGAAAGTCGCATTAATGAAGTGCTGGCGCAACTGGGCCTGGATCCTAACGCCGCGCTTTCTTCGCTTTCGGGCGGCTGGCTGCGTAAGGCGGCGCTGGGCCGCGCGTTAGTGAGCAACCCGCGCGTATTGCTGCTGGATGAACCCACGAACCACCTGGATATTGAAACCATCGACTGGCTGGAAGGGTTCCTGAAAACGTTCAATGGGACGATTATTTTTATTTCCCACGACCGTTCATTTATTCGCAATATGGCGACACGCATTGTCGATCTCGACCGTGGCAAGCTGGTGACCTATCCGGGGAATTACGATCAATATCTGCTGGATAAAGAGGAAGCGCTGCGGGTAGAAGATCTCCAAAACGCGGAATTTGATCGCAAGTTGGCGCAGGAGGAAGTCTGGATCCGTCAGGGCATCAAGGCGCGTCGTACCCGTAACGAAGGCCGAGTGCGTGCGCTGAAAGCCATGCGTCGCGAGCGTGGCGAACGTCGCGAAGTGATGGGCACGGCGAAGATGCAGGTCGAAGAGGCGAGCCGTTCTGGCAAGATTGTCTTCGAAATGGAAAATGTTGATTACCAGGTTGACGGAAAGCAACTGGTGAAAGATTTCTCCGCGCAGGTGCAGCGTAGCGACAAGATTGCGCTAATCGGACCTAACGGCTGCGGCAAAACGACGCTGCTGAAGCTGATGCTAGGTCAGCTTCAGGCTGACAGCGGACGCATTCATGTCGGAACCAAGCTGGAAGTCGCTTATTTCGATCAGCACCGCGCCGAGCTGGATCCGGACAAAACCGTGATGGACAACCTGGCTGAAGGTAAGCAAGAGGTGATGGTTAACGGCAAACCTCGCCACGTGCTGGGTTACCTGCAGGACTTCCTGTTCCATCCGAAACGCGCGATGACACCAGTGCGTGCGCTCTCTGGCGGAGAACGAAACCGCCTGTTGTTGGCGCGTTTGTTCCTGAAACCCAGTAATCTTTTGATTCTCGATGAACCAACCAACGATCTGGACGTCGAAACGCTGGAACTGCTTGAAGAGCTGATTGATAGCTACCAGGGCACCGTGCTGTTGGTGAGCCACGACCGTCAGTTTGTGGATAATACCGTTACTGAATGCTGGATCTTCGAAGGCGGCGGCAAAATTGGTCGTTATGTCGGCGGTTACCATGACGCGCGTAGCCAGCAATCTCAGTATGTGGCGTTTAAACAACCGATCGCTAAAAAAACAGAGGAAGCTGTTGCTCCTAAAGCAGAAATTGTCAAACGTGGCACGAGCAAACTAAGCTATAAACTGCAGCGCGAACTGGAGCAGTTCCCCGCGCTGCTTGAAGAACTGGAAGCTAAACTGGAAGCATTACAAGCTCAGGTCGCTGACGCCGCTTTTTTCAGTCAGCCGCACGAGCAAACGCAACAGGTATTAGCTAACCTGAACGAAGCAGAACAAGAACTTGAGCAAGCCTTTGAGCGCTGGGAGTATCTTGAGTCTTTGAAGAGTGGCGCATAATTTAAAGGAGCACATATGTGCGAACATCACCATGCCGCGAAGCATATTCTGTGCTCGCAGTGTGACATGCTGGTGGCGTTACCTCGCCTTGAGCATGGTCAGAAAGCGGCATGTCCACGATGTGGCACTACATTAACGGTTGAGTGGGACGCGCCACGGCAGCGTCCTACCGCCTATGTGTTAGCAGCATTGTTCATGCTGCTTTTATCAAACCTCTTTCCCTTTGTGAATATGAATGTCGCAGGGGTGAGCAGCGAAGTCACGTTGCTGGAGATCCCAAGCGTTCTCTTTTCGGAAGACTACGCCAGTCTGGGCACCTTCTTTTTATTATTTGTGCAATTGGTTCCCGCGTTTTGTCTGCTGACTATTCTGCTGCTGGTGAATCGGGTGCAGATGCCCGGCAGACTTAAAGCGGGTCTTGCGCGCGTTCTGTTTCAGTTAAAAAGCTGGGGGATGGCGGAAATCTTCCTCGCTGGCGTGCTGGTCAGCTTCGTTAAGCTGATGGCCTACGGCGATATCGGCGTGGGCAGCAGTTTTATTCCGTGGTGCTTCTTTTGCGTTCTGCAACTGCGCGCATTCCAGTGCGTTGACCGCCGCTGGCTGTGGGATGATATTGCGCCAATGCCGGTGATTAAGCAGGTCTTGAAACCTGGCGTACCCGGCATTCGACAGGGGCTGCGTTCCTGCTCCTGCTGCACTGCTATTCTTCCCGCTGACGAACGGGTATGCCCGCGCTGTCAGACGAAAGGTTATGTGCGGCGTAAAAACAGTCTGCAATGGACATTGGCATTACTGTTTACGTCGATCATGCTTTATCTTCCGGCCAATATTCTGCCAATCATGATTACCGATCTGCTCGGGTCAAAGCTGCCGTCAACAATACTCGAGGGCGTGGTTTTAATCTGGAGCGAAGGCTCTTATCCGGTGGCTGCGGTTATTTTTATCGCCAGTATTATGGTGCCGACGTTGAAAATGATCGCCATTGCCTGGCTATGCTGGGACGCCAAAGGGCATGGCAAACGCGACAGTGAACGTATGCACCTGATTTATGAAGTTGTGGAATTTGTCGGTCGCTGGTCAATGATTGACGTTTTTGTGATTGCGGTACTCTCTGCGCTGGTGCGCATGGGAGGGTTAATGAATATTTATCCTGCGATGGGTGCTTTGATGTTTGCTTTAGTCGTCATTATGACAATGTTTTCTGCGATGACATTTGATCCGCGTCTGTCGTGGGATCGTGAACCAGAACCAGGCCATGAGGAGTCCTGACAGCATGGAATCTAAAAGTGGGGAAGCCAAAGTGCAAAAGGTAAAAAACTGGTCGCCCGTGTGGATATTTCCTATCGTCACTGCGCTTATTGGCGCCTGGGTTCTGTTTTATCACTACAGCCATCAGGGGCCACAAGTCACGCTGATTACCACCAATGCCGAAGGTATTGAAGGGGGTAAAACGACGATTAAGAGCCGCAGCGTTGATGTCGGTATCGTCGAGAGCGCAACCCTGACGGATGATTTGACCCATGTGGAGATTAAAGCGCGTCTTAACTCCGGTATGGAAAAACTGCTGCATAAAGATTCGGTCTTTTGGGTGGTGAAGCCGCAGGTTGGACGTGAAGGTATCAGTGGGCTCGGCACGCTATTGTCCGGGGCTTATATTGAACTGCAGCCTGGCAATAAAGGAAGCAAGCTGGAAAATTACCAACTGCTGGATTCACCGCCGCTTGCGCCGCCAGATGCGAAAGGGATCCGTGTGATTCTGGACAGCAAAAAAGCCGGTCAGTTGAGCCCTGGTGATCCCGTCCTGTTCCGTGGCTATCGTGTGGGTTCGGTTGAAACCAGCACATTTGATGCGCAAAAGCGTACGATCAGCTACCAGCTTTTCATCAATGCGCCTAACGACCGTCTGGTGACCAGCAATGTACGTTTCTGGAAAGACAGCGGGATCGCCGTGGATCTTACTTCGGCAGGTATGCGTGTGGAAATGGGATCGCTCTCCACGCTGTTTGGCGGTGGCGTAAGTTTTGATGTGCCGGAAGGCTTAGAGCAGGGCGAACCGGTCGCGCAACAGTCCGCGTTTAATCTTTATGACGATCAAAAAAGTATTCAGGACTCCCTGTATACCGATCATATTGATTACCTGATGTTCTTTAAAGATTCGATTCGTGGCCTGCAGCCTGGCGCGCCGCTGGAATTCAGAGGCATCCGTTTGGGTACGGTAAGTAAAGTACCTTTCTTCTCACCGAATATGCGCCAGGTATTCAACAATGATTACCGTATTCCGGTGCTGGTTCGTATTGAACCAGAACGTCTGAAGGCGCAACTGGGAGAGGACACTGATGTTGGCGCTCATCTGGAGCAACTGCTTAAACGCGGATTACGGGCATCGCTGAAAACCGGGAACCTGGTGACCGGCGCGCTGTATGTTGATCTCGACTTCTACCCGAAAGAACCGCCAATTACCGGCGTGCGCGAATTTAATGGCTATCAAATCATTCCGACCGTGAGCGGCGGTCTGGCGCAGATCCAGCAACGTCTGATGGAAGCGCTGGATAAGATTAACAATCTGCCGTTGAATCCGATGATTGAGCAGGCGACCAATACGTTGTCCGAAAGTCAGCGCACGATGAAGCATCTGCAGACCACACTGGACAACATGAATAAGATCACGTCCAGCCAGTCGATGCAGGATCTGCCAGCGGATATGCAGAACACGCTGCGTGAACTGAATCGTAGCATGCAGGGCTTCCAGCCGGGGTCCGCCGCCTACAACAAGATGGTAGCGGATATGCAGCGTCTGGATCAGGTGCTGCGTGAACTGCAGCCGGTACTGAAAACGCTGAACGATAAGAGCAACGCGCTGGTATTTGAAGCGAAGGACAAAAAAGATCCAGAGCCGAAGAGGGCGAAACAATGAAAAAGTGGCTAGTGGTGATGATGGCGGTCTGGCTGACGTCATGCAGCTCCAGCGGAGAAAATAAAAGCTATTACCAGCTTCCTATCACGCAAGGGGGCGTACAAAGCTCTGCCAACCAGGGTAATCGTCTGCTGTGGGTTGAGCAGATTGCTGTCCCGGACTATCTGGCGGGCAATGGGGTGGTTTACCAGACCAGCGATGTGCAATATGTGATAGCGAATAATAATCTCTGGGCCAGTCCATTAGATCAGCAACTGCGTAATACGCTGGTGGCGAACCTCAGTATGCAGTTGCCTGGTTGGGTGGTCGCTTCGCAGCCGCTGGGAAGCACTCAGGACACGCTGAACGTTACCGTAACCGGGTTCCACGGTCGGTACGATGGTAAGGTTATCGTCAGCGGTGAATGGCTACTGAATCACCAGGGACAGTTGATCAAACGTCCATTCCACATCGAAGCTGTGCAGACCAAAGACGGCTACGATGAGATGGTGAAGGTTCTTGCCAACGCCTGGAGTCAGGAAGCGACGGCTATTGCTCAAGAGCTGAAACGCATCCCTTAAGCTTAAATAATTGTAAATTATGCCGCCCCTGGTTCATTGCCCGGGGCGGTTTTTTTTATTTTTTTAGCCGTGGAGATAGCTGTTCTGACTGATTATTTTTGTACAAATGATTTTGCGGGTAGCTCACAAATATGACACTGGCGTGAATTTTGCGCATTGACGAGCCTGATGTTTAGGGGTATTCGTTTTAGTGTGATTGCACACTTAGTAATCACTGTTTTCTTTTCCACCAGACCCAAAGATGAGGGAAACGAGGCATGAAGAGACAAAAACGAGATCGCCTGGAACGGGCACATCAACGTGGATATCAGGCCGGCATTGCCGGACGCTCAAAAGAAATGTGTCCCTATCAGACGCTGAATCAGAGGTCATACTGGCTGGGAGGCTGGCGAGAAGCCATGGGGGATAGGGTTTTAATGGCCTGATTCTGTCTCTTTAGATAAAAGAAACCTCCGCAGAGCGGAGGTTTCGCCTTTTACAGACCTGATTAGTATCTTAGGCCGACGCCAGGCGTCTTGTCAGGCCTATAGCCAGTCTGCAAATTAGAACGCGGAAGTGTCCTGGAACAGACCCACTTTCAGATCGTTAGCGGTGTAGATCAGACGACCATCAACCAGCACTTCACCATCAGCCAGGCCCATGATCAGTCGACGGTTGACGATGCGTTTGAAGTGAATGCGGTAAGTGACTTTCTTCGCGGTCGGCAGAACCTGGCCGGTGAATTTAACTTCGCCTACGCCCAGCGCGCGGCCTTTACCTTCGCCGCCCAGCCAGCCGAGATAGAATCCAACCAGCTGCCACATGGCATCCAGACCCAGGCAGCCTGGCATCACAGGATCGCCGATAAAGTGGCATCCGAAGAACCACAGGTCCGGGTTGATATCCAGTTCAGCTTCAACATAACCTTTGTCAAAGTTGCCGCCGGTTTCGGTCATTTTGATGACACGGTCCATCATCAGCATGCTTGGTGCAGGCAGTTGTGGCCCTTTTGCGCCAAACAGCTCACCGCGACCAGAGGCAAGAAGGTCTTCTTTTGTATAGGATTCGCGTTTATCTACCATGTTCTCTGTAAGCCTTATTTTATTGAAGCACGCAGGATAGCTAACACGTGTACGCTGAACAAGTCCGATCAGTTCGGAATAATCCAGTTCAGCCAGCGTAGCGGCCAGGGAAAACGGTGACGACCTTCCTGTTGCGTTGCCGTAGCAATACGCTCCTGGATAGTTTGCATCAGCGTTGTCTGGCCTTCGCCATCCCACACCAGATTTAATAACAGTGGCAGCGCATCGGTTACGTCGTCCACCGCCCAGATAGTGAATTTTTCTTCTTCTATGGCCTGTAGCAGTGCGGGCTGCAGGCTCAGATGTCTGACGTTCGCTGAAGGAATGATAACGCCCTGCGTCCCTGTTAGCTCACGCTGTTGGCAGATGGTGAAGAAACCTTCAATTTTCTCGTTCAGACCGCCAACAGGTTGCGCCCGACCAAACTGATCGACAGAACCGGTAATGGCGATGCTTTGATTAACAGGAACGTCGGCGAGGGCGCTAATTAATGCGCACAGTTCGGCCATGGACGCACTGTCGCCATCCACTTCGCTGTAGGATTGCTCAAAGGTCAGCGAGGCGGAGAAGGGGATTTGCTGCTCAAGCTGGAGTTCCGACATCAGGAACGCCTGCATAATCATCATCCCCTTCGCGTGAATATTTCCGCCGAGCTCGGCTTTGCGCTCAATATCCGTAAATTCGCCATCGCCAATGTGAACCACACAACTGATGCGTGAAGGTTCTCCAAATGCGCGTGGGTGGCCAGGAAATTCAATCACCGACAGGGCGTTGATTTGGCCGATACGCTCGCCTTCCGTCTCGATCAGGATCTGTTCCTGCAAGATCTCATCCTGCATACGTTCGGCGAGGAAACCTTCTCGCCATTCGCGCTGGGCCAGCATCAGGCTGAACTGCTCAGCATTGCAGGTTTCGCTCTTGCATAACGGTGCTACTTCTTTGAACTGCCGGGTTATCCACAGCGGATTAAGCGGCAATGTATCCTGTTCACCGGTATAGCGAACAGCTTCACGGATTAGCACTTGCCAGGCATCAGGGGCTGGGTAGGGTAAATTATTGCGCGTCGCGGTATGCGTTACCCACTGACACCACTGCGTCATGGTTTCGGCATCCACAATCTGCAGATTATCTTCAAACTCGCTATAAATAGCCTGCTCAGCCAGCTCAGGTTCCATGTCCTGGAAATCTGCCAGTGATTCACGCTCACCGACTAATACCACTTTCAGTTTAAGGGGCATAGATGGAACGGAGACGGGCAGTGGGCGAGACTCATCAAAAGCTACCCAGTCAAAACGCTCGTGGCTGACAATGGCTTTCAGGCGCATCCACAGCAATGGTTGGGCCAGCAGGGTGCGCAATGAAATAACCAGCACACCACCGTTGGCCTGGTGCACAAGACCTGGCTGCAGGGTAACTTCGCCGTTGAACTGGCGCAGACAGCCAAACAGTTGTTCGGCTTCAACCCAGTCAGCGCTGACTACCTGAGTTAACGTGGCAAAATTGTCTTCTGCTCTCTCAGCCGCACGATAGCGGATAGTGTGACCGGAGATATCATAATGCCCCCCGGTGAGACTTCCTGCATCTGAATGCAGAGGCCGTGCAGCCTTTGCGATAAGGTCGATATACTCAAGCTCTTCCGGCGCTTTTACCAGCATAAACGAGGACGTCGTCCAGTGCTGTAGAAGCTGCTCTAGCGCAAATTGTAAACGTGGCTGAGTCTCACTAAGTAAGGTATCGGTGTCGTCAGTGACGTGCGGCTGTGCAAATACTTCCTGATAACTATCGGTATCAGGAACCAGATCACGCCATGCAAGTTTCGTAATGGTCAAAGTTGATGTTTTTTAGTCTGTTGTAAAAAACGAGATTATACCGTAACCATCATCACTGCACACGTGGAAAGCGCCGTGAAACGGATGTGATGGCACGCGACAGTTCACAGGCTGGATATTCTTTTCTTCAGATGCCGAAAAAGCTGATATTCTGATAAGAGTTACACGGTAACATTGAGATCGCAATGAAATATCAACAACTTGAAAACCTTGAAAGCGGCTGGAAATGGAAGTATCTGGTGAAGAAGCATCGTGAGGGGGAATTAATCACCCGTTACGTAGAGGCCAGCGCTGCCGAAGAAGCCGTTGATTTGTTGCTAACCCTCGAAAATGAACCGGTTCGGGTTAACTCCTGGATTGAAGAACACATGAACTCTGCGCTGCTAAATCGTATGAAACAAACCATACGAGCGCGGCGTAAGCGGCACTTTAACGCTGAGCATCAGCATACGCGAAAGAAATCAATCGATCTGGAATTTATGGTCTGGCAGCGCTTAGCAGGACTTGCGCAGCGGCGTGGAAAAACGCTTTCTGAAACCATTGTGCAATTGATTGAAGATGCGGAGCATAAAGAAAAGTACGCGAACAAAATGTCGACATTGAAGCAGGATTTGCAGGCGCTGCTGGGAAAAGAATAACGACAGAATGGCAATATGTTTGTTTACAGTGATGCTTTGACTGATAAAAGGTGAAAAAAAACCCCGCAAAGCGGGGTTTTTTATAAGACGATAACTTAAGCCTGAGGCTGAGTTACAACGTCTTTGATACCTTTAACTTCGATCTCAACACGGCGATCCGGAGCCAGGCAGTCGATCAGTGCAGCGCGAGCTTTCACGTTGTCACAGGTGTTGCCAGTAACCGGGTTGGATTCGCCCATGCCACGTGCAGAGATTTTGTCAGAAGGAATACCTTTAGAGATCAGGTAATCAACAACGGACTGAGCACGTTTCTCGGACAGACCCTGGTTGTAAGCGTCAGAACCGATGCGGTCAGTGAAGCCCAGAACAACTACGGAACCGTCTTTCGGATCCAGGTTGCTCAGCTGGCTGTACATCTGATCCAGAGCCTGCTGGCCTTCTGGTTTCAGAGTAGCTTTGTTGAAGTTGAACAGAACGTCAGACTTCAGAGTGAAGTGCTTGGTCTGTACTTCTGGAGCCGGAGCCGGAGCAACAACTACTGGAGCTGCTTCTTCCTGCTGACCGAAACGGTAAGAAACACCAACGCTCAACAGACCGTTATCCGGACGACCACCAACGGTGTTCGCGTCACCGATGTTGTTGGTCCACTGGTATTCCAGACGGGTAGCGATTTCAGGAGTAATTGCATACTCTACGCCACCAGCGAATACTGGGGATACACCAGTGTCGTGGTCTTTGAAGCCTTCGTTGTTTTTAGCGTCTGCACGCCAAACCATACCACCCAGACGGGTATAAACGTCCAGATCGTCAGTGATTGGGTAACCCAGTTTAGCGGTCAGCTGAACGCCCTGAGCTTTGAAAGCGCCGTTATTGTGGGTAGCATCAGTAGCGCCTTTGTACGGCATACGACCTAACCAGTCGTAACCCATTTCGAAACCAACATACGGGTTAACCTGGTAACCACCGAACGCACCAGCACCAAGTTGACTTTCGTGGGTAGGACCGGAGTTGTTGATCTGGTTGTTGCCAATATCATGGTACTGAGACCAGCCCAGTTTAGCACCAGTGTACCAGGTGTTATCTTTCGGAGCGGCCTGCGCCACGGTAGCGAAACCAGCCAGTGCCACTGCAATTGCGATAGCTGTCTTTTTCATTTTTTGCGCCTCGTTATCATCCAAAATTCGCCATGAATATCTCCGAAGAGAGATAACACGGTTAAATCCTTCACCCGGGGACCAGTTCAATAGTTACTCTACCGATATCTGCGGCTTACGCCGAGCACCCCTGGCGATGTAAAGTCTACAACGTAGTTGAAAACTTACAAGTGTGAAGTCCGTCAGGCATATGAAAAAAAAAGGCTTGTATACACAATATTTAACATTTATAGATGAATAAATGTACTGAGGATTTCCTGAAAACCGCTTCAGACAGGCCTTCAGCCGGAAAACACGTTATAGCTCAACGGCAATTTAAAACATGAAAAAAAATTCCAGGATAAATCCTAATTTTACTCAATGATACAAATTCGAGTGAATTTTTAGCCCGGAATGCTGTCTCCCCGCAAGTGTCTGAGCGCGAACAGGACGCATGATAAACCCCATCGCATTACCTTCATCTGCCGCTTTTACCAGCTCGGCATGTTCATCTTCGGTTAATTCTTCCGTCAGCCAGCCGATGACAACGCTGTAGTTACCTGTGCGCAGCGCTCGAACCATCGATTCCAGCGTATTGCAGGGGGAGAGCTGGCTGATTTGCATGACTTTGGTCAATGGAAGCCCAGCCGACTGTACCCACTCACGGCTTAATTTTTGCTGAGGGGTCAGCCACAGCTGCCAGCGTGATTGCTGCCCTAACTGTTGCAGCAGGGGCAGCAGCAGAAGCTGCGTCATCATGGGCTGGTCTTCGCGATAGACCACTTCACTGATAAGCCCAGCGGTAGCATTCTCTGATGAAACGCGCGCAATACTGCTTGATGCGGAAGAGAACGACGAAGAACGATTTGCATAGCCTGAAGTGTACATAATCAATCCAGCCCTGTGAGTTACTGTATGGATATACAGTAACCCTGCCATCAATAAAGATCAACCTTATTTTCGGAAACAGGTTCGCAATTTTTAGTCGTCGTCACGGGAAACATTAAATTCATCTTGCCCCATACGCATAAGTTGCCTATTTTCGTCATTAACGGATCAGTTACTGCAAATTATTTGCTTACGTTATGATTTAAAAGGATTTTTATGAAAGAGCTTTCTTATGCAAGGATCTATAAATCACAAGAATATCTGGCTTCTCTGGGAACAATTCACTATCGCTCACTGTTTGGTGGCTACAGTCTGACGGTTGGCGATACGGTCTTTGCCATGGTCGCCAGCGGTGAGTTATATCTGCGCGCCTGTGAGCAGAGCGCACAGTACTGTGTGAAAAATTCTCCTGTCTGGCTGACATTTATTAAGCGCGGACGTCCGGTTGTGCTCAATTATTACCAGGTGAACGATGCCCTGTGGCAAAACCAGCAGCAGTTGGTATCGCTATCACGATATTCACTGGATGCAGCCGTTAAGGAAAAACAGAGCCGCTTTGCACAACATCGTCTGCGGGAATTACCGAATATGACGTTTCATCTGGAGACCTTGCTAAACGAAGCAGGTATTAAGGACGAGGGGACATTGCGATCGCTGGGAGCCCAGATGTGCTGGTTGAAACTGCGGCAGAATAACCCGGCGTTGACGGTAAAAATTCTCTATGCCCTTGAAGGGGCGGTCGGCGGAGTGCATGAAGCCGCGCTCCCGGCGACGCGTCGCCAGGAGCTGGTTGAGTGGGTGAGTTCTCTTACGCCGGAACCGGGGTATTAGATGGCAGCACGGCAATTTGTTGCTGTAAACGCCGAATTTCCGGGAGCAGGGCAATCAGTAACCCAACTTGCTGTACGACCAGTGGCTCCTTACTGTCCGGACGTGGCTCGAGATGCTGAATTCGCTGCTTCAGACCGTCCAACGCCTGGTATACGCGCTGTTCGTCGGCAGGTTGATGGTGAAGCGCATCATCTACATAACAGACGGCATCATCCAGCAACGCCAGAACGTCCGGATTAGTTAACTGCTCACGGTGTGCGCCCAAAGCGGAAATGTAGCTGGTAAACGTATGGTTAAGACACAGCAAGCGAAACGCCGTTTCGCGCGTCTGGGCCGTGACATCCGGTTCACTCGACATATTCGACACCACCGAAGCAAGTTCCGCATCACGATTGTGCGCGTCACGACGGGCGATACGGTATGCCAGACGATTGTCACGCCCCTGATGGTATTGCTCGAGAATAGCATCAAGATAACGACAGTTAGCGTCGGTAGCCCGTTCAATCACCCGCGGCAGATTACGAAAACGCCAGTCTGGCCAGATAAAACTAACAGCAGCCCACGCGATGGCACAGCCGATCAGCGTATCTATCACGCGCGGTAGCGCAACCTCGAAACCTTCACCGAGCAGGTTAAAACACAGCAGTACCAGCAGCGTGATAAACATGGTGGCATGCGCGTACTGAACGTTACGAAAGGCAAAAAACAACACGCCGGTGATCACCAGGAGTATCAGTTGCCCTTCGAGAGAAGGTACAAACCACAGGATCGGTAAACCAATGGCGATCCCGACTAATGTGCCGATAATCCTGAGTGCCAGGCGATGCCGGGTGGCGTTGTAGTTTGGCTGGCAGACAAACAGGCTGGTTAACAGGATCCAGTACCCGTGGTTCATGCCGGTTATCTGGATAATGGCATAGCCGACGCAAAGTACCAGCGACATGCGGACAGCATGGCGAAACAGGGCCGACTCAGGCGTGAAATTACGGCTCAGCCGTAACCAGATATCGCTGAATCCATGCGGACTGTCATCGGCAAGCTGGTTTTCAGACTCATTACGAGAAAGGACCTGGGCCTGTTCGGACTCAATGGTTGCCAACTGGGCATCGATGGCCCGTAGGTTTGACAGCAAAAATCCCAACGTGTTGAGCAGGTCGGCAGGCTCACCACTCGCGCGCATGCGCTCAAGCGCAGCATCTATATGGGTGAAGACGCGCTCAAAGTGTGGATCGTGCTGATAAGGCGTACGTAATAAAATACAACGAGACAGTTGTGCACACGCCTGTCCCTGCATCGACATCAGGCGCTGGAAGCGAAACATCACGTCGCTGTGGCGGAAATGGTCGCGCAGCGTTTGATACTGAATATGCGAGGAACTTGCGCGTTCGTGAATATCCTGCGCCACAAAATAGTAATGTAGCGTGCGACGTGTTCCGCGCTGTCCGCGATCGCCACGCAGGCGAGTCAGCAAAGATACCTTCGTCTGGTTTAACGTCGCCATCAGTTGCCCATTCGCAAGGGCCAAATCATACAACGGCGCCTGGCTTTCATCTTCTATATCGGGATCAAACAGACGCGATTTCAGTTCCAGGTAGTGCGCTAACTGTTCGTAGCTACGCGCCAGATTGTCCTGCAAGGGGCGGATGGGAAACAGAAGATGGCCGGTCAGGGTTAACAGGTTGTACCAAATGGCGCCAGCCAGCAGCAGGATCGGCTGCTGATACCACTGATCGTAAAGCGAGGTGCCCAGCATCGTGTAAATGGCAATCAGCAACGCGCCAAAGGCGATGGTTGCATAGCGCTGGCCTAAACCCCCGAGCAGTATAAAGCCGCTGGTGGAAAGCGTTAACCCAATAGCAAACAGCCATGGCCATGGGAAGAGCAATTCGACCGAGGCCGAGGCAATGAAAAAGCACACCAGCGTGATGATTAAATTGCGCAGGCGGCCTGCAAGACGATCGTCCAGGTCGGTAAGCGCGGCAGCGACCATGCCCAGCGTGAGCGGAATGGTCAGCTTAACGTCGCCCAGCCACCAGGGCAGCGCCGTTGTGCCGCAAAGTGCGATAAAAATTCGCACGTAGTACAGCCAGGTGCTGTTCCAGGTATAGCGTTTGAGCAGAGGACTTAACATAAAGGCCATCGGTCCTGATTATTCGAAGCGACGACGCGCATTAGCTTCACGCGCTGCGCGAGCTACTTCTACGGATACCACCCGGCGACCAACTGGCCACAGTGCAATCGCCGCGATTTTGAAATTCGCAATGCCTACCGGGATACCAATAATCGTAATGCACTGGGCAATACCGGAGACTATGTGCATCAGGCACAACCACCAGCCGAAAAAAATCAGCCAGAAAATATTGAGCACCGTGCCGCCAGTATTCAACAGGACGTTTTTGCCCGCTGGATTAAGCTCATCGACATGAATCGCTTCGTTGCCATAAGGAAACAGCGAGAGCCGGGTTATTTCCCAGCAGGAGCGGGTCAGGGGGAGAGTAAAAATAAGCACGATACTGACCAGCGTAGCCAGTAGCCAGGCTAAGGTGGTGGCGAATCCACCGAGCACAAAATTTAAAATATTCAGAACAGTACGCATAAACCCTCGGTTAACTCTGGTTTTCTGTGAATTCGGCAATTGTAACGTTTTTTTGGGCTGGAGCACGTTTTCTCTGGCGGTTACACTGATAAGCAAATCTCTTCGTGTGGATCCGCTTGAGTCTTATGGAACTGAAAGCAACTTCTCTTGGAAAACGTCTGGCACAACACCCTTACGATCGGGCCGTTATTCTTAATGCCGGGATTAAGGTTTCCGGCGATCGTCACGAGTATCTTATTCCCTTCAATCAGTTACTGGCTATCCATTGTAAACGCGGTCTGGTATGGGGCGAGCTGGAGTTTGTACTCCCGGACGATAAAGTGGTACGTCTTCACGGTACGGAATGGGCGGAAACCCAGCGCTTTCATCACCATTTGAATTCGCTCTGGCAGCAGTGGAGCCAGGAAATGAGCGACGTCGCTGCGGGAGTTTTACACCAACAACTCGAGGCGATTGCGGCGCGTACCAGTGAAAATAAATGGCTGACGCGCGAGCAGACGTCAGGACTACAGCAGCAGATCCGTCGTGCTTTTGCCGCACTGCCGCTCCCGCTCAATCGGTTGGAAGAATTTGAAAATTGCCGTGAAGCGTTACGCCAATGCCAGGCATGGTTGAAGGACATTGAAGCTTGTCGCTTACAGCACAACCAGGCGTACACCGATGCCATGCTGGAAGAGCATGGCGAATTTTTCCAGCAAATTGAATCCTCGCCGTTGAATCCGGCCCAGGCGCGGGCGGTGGTGAATGGTGAACAATCATTATTGGTTCTTGCGGGTGCCGGAAGCGGAAAAACATCCGTCCTGGTCGCCCGTGCGGGCTGGTTACTTGCGCGAGGGGAAGCGGCAGCTGAACAAATCCTGCTGTTAGCGTTCGGACGTAAAGCGGCCCAGGAGATGGACGATCGCATCCGTGAACGTCTGCATACGGAAGAGATAACCGCACGGACGTTTCATTCACTGGCGCTACACATCATTTCGCAGGGGAGCAAAAAAGTCCCGACGGTCAGCAAGCTGGAAAATGATGCCTCTGCTCGCAGCAAACTTTTTATAACGACATGGCGTCAACAGTGTAGTGAGAAAAAGGCGCAGGCCAAGGGCTGGCGGCAATGGTTAGAAGAAGAGATGCAGTGGTCTGTACCTGAAGGTAACTTCTGGGATGACGAAAAATTGCAACGCCGGCTGGCTTCCCGGCTGGATCGCTGGGTCAGCCTGATGCGTATGCATGGCGGAGCGCAGGCGGAGATGATCGCCAATGCTCCGGAGGAGATCCGCGATCTGTTCAGTAAACGCATAAAACTGATGTCACCACTGCTCAAGGCCTGGAAGGGCGCACTGAAAGATGAGAATGCCGTCGATTTTTCCGGATTGATCCATCAGGCAATTGTCATTCTGGAAAAAGGCCGATTTATCAGTCCGTGGAAGCACATTCTGGTTGATGAATTTCAGGATATTTCTCCTCAGCGTGCCGCTTTGTTAGCCGCACTGCGCAAACAAAACTCACAGACTACGCTGTTCGCCGTAGGGGATGACTGGCAGGCAATATATCGATTCAGCGGGGCTCAGCTTTCGTTGACCACCGCATTCCAGCAAAACTTCGGCGAGGGTGATCGTTGTAATCTGGATACCACTTACCGTTTTAATAGCCGTATTGGCGAAGTTGCAAACCAGTTTATCCAGCAAAACCCCCATCAGCTTACGAAACCGCTCAACAGTCTGGTGACTGGCGATAAAAAAGCCGTCACGTTGCTCGATGAAAGCCAACTGGATCTGCTGCTGGATAAGCTGTCGGGATTTGTAAAGGCAGACGAGAGAATTTTGGTGCTGGCGCGATACCATCATCTCAAACCGGCCAGTCTGGAGAAAGCAGCCACTCGTTGGCCCAAGCTACAGCTGGAATTTATGACTATCCATGCCAGTAAAGGACAGCAGGCGGATTATGTTATTGTTGTGGGGCTTCATGAAGGGAATGACGGTTTTCCAGCCCCGGCCCGCGAGTCGATTATGGAAGAGGCATTGCTCCCGGCGGTGGAAGATTTCCCGGATGCCGAAGAGAGACGCTTGCTGTATGTGGCGCTAACGCGCGCGCGTCATCGGGTATGGCTACTGTTTAACAAAGACGCGCCATCATGCTTTGTTGATGAGCTTAAGCAATTAGACGTTCCGGTGACCCGGAAACCCTGAAAAGCAGGCGGTAATTACCGCCTGCTTAGCGTTTATTTGAGGCGTTCTGCCAGATAACGGGCGTAATCCGGGATCAGGATGTCCGTTGCATCGTTGAAGTTTGGCGACTGGATAATAAAATCAGCAGTCGACACGTTGGTGGCAACGGGAATGTTCCATACCGTCGCCAGACGCAACAGGGCTTTGACATCAGGATCGTGGGGTACGGCGTTAAGCGGGTCCCAGAAGAAGATCAGCACATCAATTTTCCCTTCTGAAATCAGCGCACCTACCTGCTGGTCACCGCCCATCGGGCCGCTCAGCATGGCGTTGACGTCCATTCCTGTCGCGCGTTGGATCAAGTTTCCTGTTGTTCCTGTGGCGTACAGAACGTGCTTTTCCAGCAACGGCTGGTGGCGTTCTACCCAGCTCATCAGCATCTTTTTACAGTGATCGTGTGCAACCAACGCAATGTGTTTACGCGCTGGCAATGTGCGAGTCGTTAATTCCATAGTACAGCTCCCAAGTTAACCTGGTTACAGAGTACTGGAAGCTCTTGACGCTGCAAGAGAAAGACCAAAAAAATGCGTATGCGAACATAAATGTCATGAAGGCGGCTGTTTCTGAGCCCATTGCAAAAAGTTACTTCGCGTTTGTGCGTCGGCCTGCTGGAACCAATATTTTAAACGCTGCTCGGTCAGCGTTTGCGACTGGGGCGGCACGCGATCCAGTTCAGATACCCCGGAAAGTAGCGAACTGTCATCGGCCATCATCGTAGCAAACTGCGGTAATGAAGCATGTTTAGCCGCTTTGTTATAGCGTTCAGTCTCCATTTCATAATCCACGATTTTTGCCGTGGAGGTGATAGACAAAATATCCAGCTTGACGGGGATAGGCATGGCATCCCCATCCAGCAGTTCCACGCGTGGAGCGTCATCGAAATGCGTTGCGTCCCGCTCATTGTTCAGCCGCGGAAGGTGGAAATTAACCTGGCTGACGAGTTGGGTATCAAAGCTGATGACCAGCGGAGGCGAAATGTACAGACGTTCTTCGTGACTCGATAAACGAATGGTTTTTTCTACACGAAATACAAGCTGGTGCCGACCATTTTCCAGCTCAATACTTTCGGCACCACGCAGTAATGAGCTGGAGACTTTTTTTCCGTCCAGCACCAGAAGGTCAATATCATTAGACAGGCGTAAAGAGGTAGCAAAAACGGTTACCGGCAAACACAGGGCAATTAAGGCTGTCACAATGCCGGCTTTCATAGGTTTCTCCTGTCCAAAAAATATCTGCAAACATGTATCTAAATTTTTCGATAATCATGTTTACTAACATATAGACATATTTTTGAGTTTAGCTCTCATGCGCCAGTATGGGATGAATGGTTGCAGGGGCAGGTTTGTCGTACACTTTGCTAAACAGCCTGGAGGAAAATGATGAAAGAGACCGATATTGCTGGCATTTTGACATCTACCCGTACGATTGCACTGGTTGGCGCAAGCGATAAACCCGATCGCCCAAGCTATCGCGTGATGAAATATTTACTCGATCAGGGCTATCACGTTATTCCCGTTTCACCGAAGGTTGCCGGGAAAACGCTGCTGGGGCAGCAGGGCTATGCAACGCTGGCGGATGTGCCAGAGAAAGTGGATATGGTCGATGTCTTCCGTAATTCTGAAGCGGCCTGGGGCGTTGCTCAGGAGGCTATCGCCATTGGTGCTAAGACGCTGTGGATGCAGCTTGGCGTCATTAACGAGCAGGCGGCCGTGCTGGCGCGTGATGCGGGGCTGGCGGTAGTGATGGACCGCTGCCCGGCGATCGAGATCCCGCGACTGGGGCTGGCGAAGTAGGATTGGGCTGTAGCCGTATGAAATGCACAGGCCCGATAAGCAAAGCGCCATCGGGCCTGTGTTAGGATCAATTACGCAGGCGCGGAGCCTGAAGCTGTTTACGGATTGTTCGCGCCAGTTCATCCATCGACGGTTGCTCCGGATGTTCTTCCTGCAGTTCGCTACTCAACTGTGCTTCGGCCAGATACGTATGCACTGGCAGACCATTATCGTCTTCCATCACCACGTGATACCAGGGAGCGGCGCGAAGTTCGTCGTTAACCGCCAACTCATCGGCTGACGGCTCATCAAGCGAATATTCCGGGTCGATATCCACGACCACTCCGAGGTAACCTAACAGGGAATGGCGGACCTGCTGGCCGATACCGAATTTGCTGGCAATCATAGTCACCTCCCGGGAAATAGATACCCTCTATGTAAGGGTAATATTCCACTTTTCAAGTTACATGATGCGACAGGCAAACCCTTTCAGATACAGCCCTTCCGGGTAGGTAGCGATCACCGGATGATCGGCGGCCTGACGGAACTGCTCTATAAATTGTACATCACGACCAGCATCTATTGCGGCATCGGCGATGATTTTCTGAAATAAATCGGTGGTCATCAGCCCAGAGCAGGAAAATGTCAGCAGTACGCCGCCAGGGTTGAGCAACTGAATTGCCAGCATATTGATGTCTTTATAACCGCGGCAAGCGCCCATCAACTGGCTTTTGTTTTCGACAAATTTCGGCGGATCCATCACGATGACATCAAATTTCTCACCGCGATCGCGATAGGCGCGCAGCAGTTTGAACACATCATCACGCACAAATTCGGCTTTACTCAGATCCAGCTTATTGAGTTCAACGTTCTGGCGGGCAATATCGAGCGCTTCCTGAGAGGTGTCCACGCTGACCACCTGACGGCATCCGCCCATTAATGCTGAGACCGCAAAACCGCCGGTATAAGAGAAACAGTTCAGCACACGCTGGTTCTCCACATAACGGCGCGTGGCCAGGCGGCTGTCGCGTTGATCGAGGTAATAGCCAGTTTTGTGACCATGCTGAATATCAACCAGCAGCTTCATTCCGTGCTCTTCGATAGGCAGCAGGGCAGGCGGCAGTTCGCCCGTTACTGGCCCTTGGGTCAGCTCCATACCTTCTTTTTTACGCACGGCCACATCGCTACGGTCATAAATGGCACAGTCAGGGAAAACAATTTGCAGGGCGCTAATTAGCGCGGCGCGTTGATATTCAGCACCGGCGCTGAGCAACTGCAACACCAGGAAGTTGCCGAAGCGGTCAATAGTGACACCCGGCAGACCATCGGATTCTCCGGCGATCAGACGATAGCTGTCCAGACCGTCCTTTTTCGCCAGCCAGTCACGCCATGTCTGAGCCTGCTGCAGACGACGGGTAAAGAAATCAATATCGATGGATTCAGACTTGTCGAAGGTCCAGACGCGTGCACGGATCTGTGACGCCGGTGAGAAGGCACCGCGTGCTAGCCATTTACCCTGGTGGTCAACAATATCAACGGTTTCACCAAGGTTGGCTTTACCTTCCATACGGGCGACAGCACCGGAAAATACCCACGGATGGCGGCGAAGTAATGATTTTTCGCGCCCCTTGGCTAACACTAAACGAGGATAATGTGGAATTGTAGATTCAGTCATGCGGAGCAACCTCTCACAAACAGTGACGCGGGCTGGAGTAAAGTACCAACCTGAAACCATTAAAATAAAATGGCGCGTAGAGTAGCACAGATGGTGAGGTCAATCATCAGCGTATGGCGTTGAGCGTTTCGGCACAAAACGCTATCACAGAGGCACAGTTTCTTTTATGCCCACCGTTTACATTGCTATTTCTTAATCAGAAAAAGGAAATGCAATGAAAGCTGTCTACTCATTGGCTACCGCTGCCATTGTCGCGTTGAGTTTTAATGCCTCTGCCGCCTCGACGTTTCGCCTCAACAGCACCGACATACCCGCTAACCTGCAGTTAACGCAAAAACAGGTGTTTAAGGGATTTGGCTGCAGTGGCGACAATATCTCCCCGCAACTGAGCTGGCAAAATCCCCCAACTGATGCCAAAAGTTTTGCCATTACGCTGTTTGATCCTGATGCGCCAACGGGAAGCGGCTGGTGGCACTGGACCGTCGTAAATATTCCTGCTCAGATCCACACTCTTCCTGGCGGGGCCAGCATGGATAAGTTACCCGCAGGAGCAGTTCAGGGACGCAATGATTTCGGTTATGCTGGATTCGGTGGTGCCTGTCCACCGCCGGGCGATAAACCTCATCGCTATCAGTTTACCGTGTGGGCGTTAAATACAGACGCGTTGCCGATTGACAGTAACGCCAGCGGTGCCCTGGTCGGTTTTATGCTGAACAGCCACGTGATTGCCAAAGCTGAATTAACCGCCACTTACGCAAGAAAATAAAGAGGATAATCTGGTGCAGGATGTACATTTTCGCCATAACAACCTTACCACCGCTGAGGTGCGTTCCGGCCACCTGCACCGCTTGCATCGGGTTAAACTGTTTTCTGCTGCTATTTGCCATATTACGCAGGGAAGTAAGGTCATTATTCAGGATGAAAATCGTCTGGTTGCAGGTCCGGGTGAGCTGATTATCATCCCGGCGAATACGCCTCTGGAGATTATTAATCAGCCGGAACAGGGAGCATTTCGCTCGGATTTGCTGTTGCTATCGACGAGCATCATTACCGCGTTTAAAAATAACTGGGTCGAGGATTTCCCTCCGGCAAAATTGACGTCGCTATGTACGCCAATGAGCAACGGACTGGCATTTATGTGGGAAAGCCTGCTGGATGCAGTACGCCAGGACTTACCTGCAAAATTGCAGGAGCATCAGGCGATGGGATTATTGCTGGCGCTACTGCATGATGGTGTGGCAGGGCCTCTGCTTATCGAGCGACGGTTTAATCTTACTGAACAGGTGCGACAACTTATTATGTTATCCCCTGCTAAGCTATGGACAGCTCAGGAGATTGCCGGTCACCTGTCTATCGGTACCTCGACGTTACGCAGACGATTACAGATGGAATCGCAGAGTTACCGGCAGATAGTCGAGGAGGTGCGCATGTCCTGTGCGCTCTCTCAACTACAGTCGACCACGCTGCCGATTGGCGAAATTGCGTTACGCTGTGGCTATCTGTCAGGTTCACGATTTACTGCAAGATTTCGCCAGCATTACGGATGTCTGCCGAAACAGGTGCGATGAGGCCTCGGTACCTGTTCCTTCATTTACGTTGATAAGGAGAACCGCAATGTCGAAAGTTTGCATCATCGCCTGGGTCTATGGCCGGGTTCAGGGGGTAGGATTTCGCTACACCACCCAACATGAAGCGCAACGGCTGGGGTTGACCGGTTACGCGAAGAATATGGATGACGGCAGCGTAGAGGTTGTCGCCTGCGGTGAAAGCGACCGGGTGGAACAACTGATGAAGTGGTTGAAAGCTGGGGGACCGAGCAGCGCCAGGGTTGATCGGGTTCTCAGTGAACCGCACCGCCCTGGCGACGAGCTAAAGGGATTTAGTATCCGCTATTAAATACATTTCACCGGTTTCGGCAGGCCGGCAATTTTAGTCGCCTGCTTAGCCGGACCTTTCGGAAACAGGCGGTAGAGATAACGACTGTTGCCTTTCTCTTCGCCAAACTTGTTGGCCATCGCCTTTACCAGCATGCGGATAGCAGGGGAGGTATTAAACTCGAGATAAAACTCGCGTACGAAACGCACCACTTCCCAGTGCTCGGGGGAGAGGACGATACCTTCGTTTTCAGCGATTTTCTCCGCCAGCGGCTCGTTCCACAGCGTGGTATCTTTCAGATAGCCTTCGCTATCGGTTTCAATTTCATGGCCTGCAAAAATGAACATAGTGCTCTGTCGATAAAGTAAAATCCGCCCCTAGTTTAGCAAATAAGGGGCGGCGTGAGAAACCTCGACCTATAGAAGAAGCTGTAGCAGATTGTTGGCATTAAGCTTTTTCAGTGCGTTGCATTTATACGTGGATACCTGTTTTTCGCTAATCTGCGTCATATGCGCAACATGCTTTACCGATTGACCGTTAACCAGCCTGTCGAGAACATTGAACTCCATGCCAGTCAGGCAGCAATTCAGGCTGTGTACCCGACGGGGCTCTTTAGCAAACAGATACGCTGCATCCACGACGGCAATTCGGTCATCAATGATATATAAGGTCAGCGTAGAAAAACGCTTACGTAAATGCGTGGCCAGTGCCCACCCTTTTTCATTGCACACCAGATAAACTGTCCCCTCCCAGCGCCTGGCCTCCAGTTGAAGAAGAATGTCGACCAGCGCCAGATGTGTCCTCGCGACGGAAAAACGGCAGCGCACAACGAGGGTGTCACAGGCCAACAGAGAACGGCGCCACTTTAACGCGCCGTTCTCCACCTGAGTTTGAGCGTTACGGCGCAGAAGGGCGTAGCGCAACCCTTCCGCATAAAAACGATTATTATCAAGAATGACGTAATTCACTGCGGCCTCTTTATAACGTACTGGGTGTGTAGATAATGCGTAGCGTGCCGGTGTAATCCCCGGCATTTTTACTGCTGGCAGCAAACGCTGGGGTTTTCAGGACTATCGGGGCCGGTACGCACAGTACGCTCTCACGCCCACCGGGCAGGACGACCTGACGCAGATGCTGCGGATCGTTGGTGCCCTGCCAGACCAGCGTTTTTCCGTTAGCGACGGTTTCGGTTACGCCGGTGACGGGATTGGTGACGTAGACCTGATAGTCGAGACGATCCCGCGTACCGATCTGACTTCCGCCGCGTCGCCGGATCGAAAATGCGCCTTCTGTACGATCTGTTGAAGAGAGTCCATCGTCCTCAAACCGTAAATAGGTGCGAGTACTGGTACTGTTCTTGCCGTCGTACAGACACATATCCAGCGTGTTTTCCCCCTGGATTTCACTGCCACCCGGCCGCCCCGGGAAGTTGGTCAGGTTGAGGTTAACGATAGGCGTTGAGTGCGGAAATGCCGGCAGATAAATCTGCTGATTACCCGGATCGACCACCTCAATGCGTATTGTGGCTTGCCAGTTAGCGATGCTGAGATAGCCAGGACATCCGACATTGACGTCATTGAAGTTCCCGCCGCAATCAGCGCTCCCCCATTGGCGCAAGTTTTGCTTCAGTGTGGCGGTCCAGATACCAGGCAGAGCGAGCCTTTCCAGTTCGCTTTTCACGATATAGAAATCAAAGTAGGGTTCTCTGTTCCAGGCTGTAACATCGGCTGTCCCCCCCGTGACAAAACTGGCAAAGGTAAAGACTTTGTTATTGATAAACATGTAGTGGTCGCCATAGACCTTAATGTCCACCGTTTTGCTGGTAAGGGCATGTTTGAAACGTAAATTGATAGCATAAGGCGCAGCCGGGTTCGCTGAGAACCAGACCGGTGCGTTCATGCAGGCGCCATTGGTTGTGTCGGTACGAGACAGACAAGTCAGGGTGTTTCGCCCCCACTTTTGCGGATCGGCGGCATCGTAGCCGCCGGTTTCATGAAGCCAGATATCGAAACGTGCAGGCGGTGCCATGCGATCGAAGCTGATCCCAACGCTGGAGTTTCGTCCCGCAGGGGCGCCAGCCTGGGTCTGGCCAGCCCACAGGCTGAAGAAAAGCATAATAATAAAGCACTTGTTCACATCATTTCCCTATTGTGAAATTGTCTGCATTCATGGCCGTTGGACTCGTTGCTACCGATCGTCCGGCGAGCATCAACTGGGCCTGCTGCCGGACCGCATCCGGCAGGGCAGAGAAGGTTAATTCTCGGCAAGGGATCGACCCGACGTAACGCACGACGTCGCGCATACTTTTTACGTTCAGCTCGCACTGATAAAACTGCTGCTGACGTACCAGGTAGAGGTTATGCAGCAGAGCGTCGCTCTGAGCGCTAAACCCACCGTTGCCTAAGTCGCTCCAGCCATTAACGTTCAGTGGCACACCGCCGATAAACGGCGAATGTTGTTCGTCAGTTAACTGGCCGAGCCATGTGTAGCTTGCCGTGGTTTGCACGTCCCGACGGAGCAGTTTGCCCGGCACCATAAACAGCGTTCTGCTGCCTGAGCCTTGTGTTATTTCACTGCTGACACCCCTTGAGACATCCAGAGATTCGTTAATCGTCAACGTAGTCTGCTGATAACCCGGCACTGCGAAGAGCGCGCGGCTATTGCCTGGAATGTCTGCACTGCCGCCGTTATCCAGTGACACGGTGACGTTCGGATCCTGGGAATCTCCAGGTGTGGCAACGTTAACTGCGATGGCTGAGGCAGGACGTCCGTCACTCCAACGGCCTAGCCACAGGCCGGAGCGCGACAGTGCAAGCGTTGAACTGTAATTGCCGCTGCTGCTCAGAGTATGGCGCCTATCCTGACGATCCCAGGCATCGCTGACTGTCAGGCTCCCGTTGCCATATCGTCCACCCTGGCGCGTATAAGCAGAGGAATTGAGCGAATCGCTGTTAATGCCTGACGCGCTCAGTCCATACTCATTTTCACCACGTGTATCGGCATACCAGTTGTGCGCCACGTTGTAGCTCAACTGGTTTTTTTCATGCTGTTGGTGCTGCCATGTCGCGCCCAGAGAGGTATAACTTGTCGCATCGCCCTGACGGTTATGCGCCATTGACAGGCTCACGCTCAGGTAACCGCCTTTATCCTTGCCTTCGCGGGAGTCATCGTTACGCATGAAAAGGTTAATGCTGCTGTTGATGTTCAGGCCGCGCGTGCTGAAGGTCGTACTCAAGCCACTCTGCCAGGCCCGCGTTCGTGAGCGTGTCATATAAACTGGCTCCCACGGCAAGCCAACATCGTGGCGATCGTCGCTTTCCGGGAGTTCCCGACGTGAAACGTACCGGCCTTCGTTGCGGTTATCCGAATACCCCAGGCTGGCATACCAGGCGCTAACAGGGACGGAAAACATTACCGACATGCTTCGGTAACAGCCATTCACGGCGTCATATCCTGCGCTTTGGGTATTGCAGTTTTCCGCTGATAACGCGTTGCGATAGAAGCTCAACGAAAAACCGTCGTTATAGCTAATTTGCTGAATATTGCCGCGTTGTCCTTCGCTGCCGTACAGATAGCTAAAGCGGGTGCTTAGCACGCCATCGATTGGACCCGTATTAAAACCCCGACTCCAGTCGACAGCATTTTCCAGAAAATGCTGGTTTTTCTTAATCGTTACGCCGCTGGTCAGTGCCAGGGTTGGGGTAACAGGCAGGCGGACTCCCGCCTGCGCGACCGCGCTGCGTTGATCGTTTTGATCGTTATTGTCGGTTTCGCCCGCCTGCAGGAACCACTCGACGCGGTCGAACGGTGTAATGCCGGTTCGGATAAACGGTACCTGCTCGGTGCGCGTCAGTCGGTTATTTTCATAGACGGACAGCGTCACGGTATAGCTTCCGTCCGGGAACGATCGCGTGTCCAGGGTCTGAGCCCCGGCATTCAAATAAAAACTGGCCAGCAACTGATTGCCCCGGCGGGCGTCAATACGCGCGTCGTGGGAAAGCAGCACGGTGATGGGGGTACCCTTTGACTGCTGAACCGGATTAATCCATGCTCTTGTCGAGCCTGTACGCAGGCCGCGAATTTTGCCCAGCGGTAGTTGGCTGAGGTTAATATTCCCGCCGGCATTACTGAACAGATCGCGGGTATCCATCTCGCCTAACTGAATATAGTACTGACGCCAGATATCCTGGCGAAACCAGGCATTATTGACGGTTATCTCTTGCTGCTGCTGGCGCTTTGAACGCTGCCCCTGCCAGATCCAGTCGAGGTTAAAGTAACCGTCCTGCGTCATGGCCAGTGCGCCATTGCCCTGAACGGTGGCTGACTGATAATCCCTGTCAGCAACAAAATTGATATTCTGTTGATGGATCAACGCATTCTCGCTGCCCTGTGTGGGCTGATACCACTGGTTGTCTGTGGTCTGTTTAGGCAGAAATTTCTTGTCCAAAAACAGGCTAATGCGCGCGTTATTCTCGTCATAGATAATGGCCGTGCGATGGGTGTCAATGTAATCACATCCCGTTGCGGAGCCATTGCTGCTGCACGCCAGGTTGCCGTTACGAGCAAGTGGAACGGCCAGCGCAGCAGACACGTTGGCAACAAGGGTAGGATCGTCATTAAACTGACGTTTGATGGTCGCTACCAGGGCTTCTGGCGCGACAAAACTTACCGTTTCAAGCGTGATATCCGTTTCAAAAAGGCCAAGCGATTCGCCATAGAGGTTTACCTCTGTCCACAGACGCTGCGTTTTTACCAGATCTTCAAAACCTGCCGGCACGGCCATCTCGGCGCAGGCGAGTTGGATGGATGCAGGTAATAAAGCAACTAAGAGGAGAGTATTTGTGTGAAACGCCATGACCGAGCCTCGACATCATCCTGACATCAGAGGGCGAGCACCCTCTGATGTTATTCCTTAGATACTGCGGTGTTACGCCCCGCCTTCCGTGGTCGTCGCCTGAGTCAGCATCAGACTGACAACTCCGCTGTATTGACCGGTTTTCAGAATGCCTTTGGTGGTCTGAGAAATGGTCAGTGGCAGTACCGCTGAACCGTTTTCAATGCTGCCCGGGAACAGTTCAGTTCCGGTAAACTCGGCATCGGCGGTGGTCAGGGTTTTATCACCCAGCTTCACGGTCATCGGGACGGACTGATCGCCTTCCGTATTGCTCAGTTGCGCTGCGCTTACCAAACGCACTTTCACGTTGTTGGTGGCCGAGTTTGACCAGACTTTGGTATTTACACGATAACTTTCCAGCCCGCGGCCCGGCAGGTACTGCATATCGATGCTGGCTGGCAGCGGCGTATTGTCGGCCTGAGTCAGATCGAGCTGTGAATCGACGCTGGCGTTGACGGTAATATCTTTTTGGATCGCCAGAACGCTAACGGACGTGGTCATCGCGGCAGCAATCATCAGAGGCTTAATTAATTTACGCATTGATATCTCCATTTTATAAATGAGCACCTGGGCTCTTTAAACAAACCACACGTGGTTTTTTACAGTGATGCCGTGTTATTGCACGACGGGTAAATCAGCTTCTTCAGTGTTTTTATTCATCCAGTTGAAGTAGCGAAATTTATATTTCTGACCGTGGTTCATTGTGAGCATTTTTAATTTCCGTTCAGTGTCCGGATAAATCGTTGCATCTTCTTTTATCCATTTACATGATGAATTTGCATCACAAATACCAATCTCTCTGAGCGGCACACGAAGCGTGCCGCTGTTTTTTAACGTCCCCCGGCGAGGGTCGACCGACAGTGAAACTACGCTTTCTTCTGGCGCAATATGGACCAGTGCGCCCCAAATCACATTGACGCCCAATGTCGCCATCGCCGCAGGTGTTTCTGCTTTGCCCGGAATAATACTGTCAGGTTGTTTTACTCCTTCAAAATAGATGCGCCAGGTGGTCTCTTTTTTCGGCGGAATAAGCGATACCAGACGAACAACGCGCATTGCGCCTGCAGCAAGAGCAAATTTTTCTGGCGTAACCACCACGCCACCTTCTTTCCACGAAGCGACGTCGATTTCTTTTTCCTGAAGCGTTCCGGGATTAAGAATTTTCTTTTGCCTCACCCGAATGAACTGAATATCATCCGTTTTGGAAGCCACCTTAATTTGCGCCGCACCGGATCTGTCTACATTCAGTTCCATGGGATATACGCTCATATTGGCCATTGTCATTTCTGAGAAAAATGGCAATGACAGCGCGGCGACATAAAAGGCGGTTGTCATGCTCACTCTTTTTTTCTGTTTCACAATCAGTCTGCCTGCTCTGAGTTTAAAGGCGGCGCGTTAACACCAGGACACCGTCTGCTTTCGTATGGCTTCAGGGCAGGGAAACTTTAACCAGAACAGCGGTTTGTGAAAATTTGTATTAGTTAACTCTTTATATACAGTTTTTTATCCTGCTTTTCTGGCTTTAAGGTTGTATAGTTAAGCGAAAATACCGTGACCAGGGATGTAATGAAAATTCCTTCTGATGAAAAAACAAGCAGTTCAGGGGGCGGTTTTCATGTCGATGTACCAGGGAATAAAAAGCATGCGGTAACAGCCGAGAATAAAAGATGTTTTTTATATGCAATAATTCGTTGTTATTTGATCCTGAAGCACATGTAATAAGTCTTGTTGGACAACCCGAGTCTGTATTAACACTTTCGGCGCCAGCCGTTCGTCTTTTGCAGGAATTTATTAAACACAGAGGACGCGACCTGAGCCGGGAGGAATTGATCGCTCGCGTGTGGGAAGAGTTTGGCTTTACGCCATCGGGGAATAATCTCAATAAGGCGGTAAGCGAACTGCGTAAAAGCTTCCAGTCTCTGGGAGAGGGGCACGAATTTATCGTCACTGTCCCGCGTTATGGCTTCCGTTTTGATGCCGATGTAATTTTTCAGCCTGGAGAGAACATTCAGGCTGCTGATCCGCAACCCCCTTTCGGGCAACAAGCCGTACGGCCCTGGCGCATGTTCCTGAAAAGGTGGTTGATTATAGCGGCATTGATCGTTGCGGCGTTGGGGGCGAGCATCTATTTTAGCCGCCCGCTGGAGATAACCGTTCCGGCGAAATTAAAGCCGGTCGAGGAAAAAATCGCGCGTTGCAGTATCTGGATTATCAACGATCATGGACGACCGTTAGTGCTATCGAAATTAGCGGAGCGACTGGAAGCCAATAACGTGGCTTGCGAGCGCGAGGAGTACGATATTTATTATTTCAGTGCCCGTTTTTCGCTTGCCGCTGCTGATGAAGTATTCATTGGCGCTTGTCCGGTCAGTGAAACCAGCCTGTGTAAAACCATTCGCTACAAAAACGGGGCGGAAGAATGAAAATCAAACTTTTGTTTGGGCTGGGTGGTGCATTAATTGGAGGAGCGGTTGCGCTCTTTATCTACACGGGCGGAGCCTATAAACGCGATGCGTTGGCCTGCAGCACTGAGTTTAATTTTACGCGCTATGAAGGAAAGGTGAATGAAGTGAAGGTCAATGCCGTTGCTCAGTTCTATTTTCATCGTAATGGTACCGGCCTGACCACGTACAAAGGTGCTGCAAAGGCTGAAGGTCGGAGCCTTATCGTTGACAGGGACGTAGATTTTACGTGGGAGCGACGGGAAGATGATAAGGTTATTGTCTTGAGCTACGCCAAAACCTGGCGTCGACACAATGACAACACCCCCGATGCTCAATGGGGCAGCTTTGCCTCGCCGGGCTCCCGCTATTATCTCACCATCTCTGAGCTATCGCCCTCGGTGTGGCTGATTCAGGACCGGCGTTATCCTACTTATATCTGCAAGGGTGAATAAGGTATAAAAAAAAGAGAATGCCACTGGCATTCTCTTTTTTCGTATCAGTGATGCTGCTTAATCGCGGCTCGCAAAGCCCAGAATGCTCAGCAGGCTGACGAAGATGTTGTACAGCGAAACGTACAGGCTGACGGTGGCACGGATGTAGTTGGTTTCACCGCCACGGATGATATTGCTGGTTTCAAACAGGATTGCGCCTGAAGAAATCAGAATAAATACCGCGCTGATCGCCAAATGTAACGCCGGCAGTTGCAGGAAAATATTTGCAACCATACCAATCAGCACCACCACGATACCTGCCATCAGCATACCGCCGAGGAAGGACATATCCTTACGTGTGGTCAGTACATAGGCCGAGCAACTGAAGAAGACCAGCGCCGTACCGCCCAAAGCCATGGCGATAACATCACCCATGCCCGCAGACAGGTATGTGTTCAGTATCGGTCCCAGAATGTAGCCCAGGAAGCCGGTGAAAGCGAAAGCTGACAGAATACCAACCGGTTTATCAGCCGTTTTATAAGTCAGGAACATAAGACCATACATACCCACCAGCGTCAGGATAAGTCCCGGAGAAGGCAACATCAGTACGGTACTGGCAGTCGCAGTGATCGCCGAAAACGCCAGCGTCAGGCTGAGCAGGAAATAGGTATTGCGCAGCACCTTATGCGTGCTGAGTAGCGATGTACGATCGCGCGAAGAACTAATAATACGATCCATGAGTCACTCTCTTATGACAGATGTAATTAATGATGGAGGATAATGAAATCAAGGGGAATGACACAGCGGTTTTACCCATCTTTACGCATTTTAACCCGCCGGGCTTAAGCATATTATTTCAACAAAAGCTCCCGAATCAGATGTTAGCACTGTATGTGCAAAAATGTCAGATCCACATCTGCCAGGTAACTGAAAAATATTGCGTTATTCCCGAATCTCTCTGACAGTGACAACGGTGTCTACCTAAAACAGAGCAATAAGGTAAAGGGAATGATTCAACATAAATCGAAGATATTGACGTTTACGCTGTTAGCTGTCTGTTTGATGTCTATTAACGGCGCGGCGAGAGCGGCTAATGTTCCCGCAGGAACACTACTTGCAGAAAAACAGGAACTGGTCAGAAATAACGGCAGCGAGCCAGCGTCGCTGGATCCGCATAAAGTTGAAAGCAACGTTGAGTTTAATTTAATCAGCGATATGTTCGACGGACTGGTGGCAGTTAAGTCCGATGGGTCTATTGAACCCCGTCTTGCCGCGTCATGGGAGAACAAAGACAATACCGTCTGGACCTTTCATTTACGCCCGGGCATAACCTGGTCAGATGGTTCTGCTATTACCGCGCAGGATGTTGTCTGGAGCTGGCAGCGCCTGGTCTCGCCGCAAACGGCTTCACCTTATTCTTCGTATTTGGGCAATATGCATGTTGCAAACGCCCTCGATATTGCTCAAGGGAAAAAAGATCCCGCCACGCTGGGGGTAAAAGCCCTCGATGACAACACGCTGGAGATTATCCTGACGCAGCCGACGGCGGCGTTTCTGGCGATGCTGGCGCACCCGTCGCTGGTCCCGCTGGATAAAGTGCTAATAGGCCGCTTTGGCGATAAGTGGACCCGACCAGAACATTTTGTCAGTAGCGGACCGTACAAATTATCGCAGTGGGTGGTCAATGAGCGCATTGTTGCCGAGCGTAACCCACATTATTGGGACGATCGGCACACGATTATTAATAAGGTCACCTATTTGCCCATCAGTTCCGAGTCCGCTGACGTTAACCGCTATAAGGCTGGTGAAATCGACATTGTGTATAGCGTACCGGTTAATCAGTTCGCGCAGTTGAAGAAGACGATGGGCGATGAACTCCATGTTTCACCTCAGCTTTCGACTTATTACTATCAGTTCAATACGACCCGAGCGCCGTTTAATGACCCGCGCGTGCGTCGGGCGCTAAATATGGCGTTAGATAAAGACATCATTGCACAAAAGGTGATGGGGCAGGGGCAACGCGCGGCGTGGGTTATCAGCCAGCCGGAAATAGGGGGAGTTCAACTGCATGCGCCGGAATATGCGTCGTGGCCGCTCGAAAAACGTATTGCCGAAGCGAAGAAACTGCTGGCTGAAGCCGGTTTTGGCCCTGAACATCCGCTTAACGTAAATCTGCTCTACAACACCTTCGAAACGCACCAGCGTATTGCCATTGCCGCATCGTCAATGTGGAAGAAAAATCTTGGCGTAGAGGCGAAACTGCAAAATCAGGAATGGAAAACCATGCTGGATACTATGCATACCGGTAATTTTGACGTCGTGCGCTATGCGTGGATAGCCGATTATGATGATGCCTCAAGCTTCCTCAATATTTTCCGTACCGGTGATAGTGAAAATACAACGAAGTACAGTAATCCCGCCTTTGACGAAGCGATGCGAAATGCAGCGAAAGCAACTTCGCTCCAGGAGCGAGGCAAATACTACCAGCAGGCTGAAGACCTTTTAGGCGAGGATGTGCCAGCGATTCCGGTTTACCACTATGTCCGTACACATCTCGTGAAGCCGTGGGTGGGGGGATTTGCGCCGGATAACCGGGGGAACTACTACACCAAAGATATGTTCATCAAAAAACATTGAGTGCTGCAGCCCTGCATTTGTGCTGAATAAACGGTCAATTTGTTGTTATTTCAGTCGATTAATAACATTTTGGCTGTTTTTCAGGCAAACGAACACATTGGTGCTTTACAGGTCCGTTCGGGATGTTTATAGTGCGCCTCATTGGAAGCGTGGCCGAGCGGTTGAAGGCACCGGTCTTGAAAACCGGCGACCCGAAAGGGTTCTAGAGTTCGAATCTCTACGCTTCCGCCAAACATGAAACCCAAGTCGTTATGCGACTTGGGTTTTTTCTTTTTTATTGGTTTCCAGTATGCCATTGCCGTCTGGTTCGCACTGCCGATCATGACCCGCCATATACCGCGATCGAGGTTGCGGGTGATGACTTTCATAGCAGTTTCAGTTTTTTCCAGTAACCAGCCGCCGCAGCGAAAATCCTGCTTCATAGCCCAGTCCAGAGCCGTTTTGCCACCGATACTTCGGTGATATCGTTAAGCTGGCGTATCTGTGTCTCAATCTGTGTCAGTGCAGCATTACGCCCTGTCACAATGGGCTCAACGCTGGTGGAGTAAATGACATCAGTATGATCGGTTAAGATTTCGGCGTCAGTAGGGGCTTGTTCAATATGGGGCAGCAGTACTGTAGAGTCGGTCGTATCTTCGTCGTTGTTGAATATACCAATTCAGTTGTAATAGGGATGCGGTTGCTGCATCCCTTTATAAACTATTAGAAGAAATCAATACGCGTATTGATTCCGATGGTGCGCCCCATATTGACCTGCGCGACGGCGCTGCTGCCGTTCATGTAACCATAGGTACGGTAACGACGGTCGAACAGATTATCGACATAGACGGAAATGTTCAGCCGTTCAGTCGCCTGCCAGCCCAGGCTGCTGTCCAGGGTGGCATAGGTGCCCTGCCGCAACTGGTTATCGCCATCGAAATAATGCGGCCCGACCAGATTAACCGCCAGTCGGGGCATCAGTGCGCCATAGCGCGTATCAATTACGCCGTTCACACTGCTACCTGCGCCATAACGTGGTACGAACGGTACCCGGTTGCCGTGATACAACTCACTGTCATTGGTGAATTCGGAACTGATCACGTTGCCATTGATATCCCACGACCAGCCTGGCGCAAACCGCCATTTCGCTTCAAGCTCAACGCCGGTAGCGTCGGCTTTCCCCGCATTGCTTAATGTCTGCATCCCAACCGGGCCAGAGTAGAGCTGCATGTCTTTGGTGTGGGTATAAAACGTCGCGGCTTGCAGCGTGACGTCAGCGGTTTCGTAGCGAGTGCCAAGTTCATAGTTGATGGATTTTTCTGCGACGAACGGTTTGGCATCAAGACCGGCAGTAGGCACGATGTTGTACCCGGAAGGTTTATATCCCTGGGCTACACGGGTATACACTCTCCAGTCGTCGGTCAGCATATAGCCTGCGGATAGCTGTCCGAGCACCTGATCGTCATTGCTCTTGCCCTGGTCGCCAAACGGGTTGCCGAGCATGCTGCCGTGATATTGTGTACTGGCCTTATCATGCGAGAAGCGCACGCCACCGCCGATATCAAATCGCTCGGTCAAATGCCAGGTCAGGTCACTGTATGCGGCCAGGGTTTCAGCGGTGGTATAGCCGGTACTGCTTAAATAAGGCATTGTCGGCATATCGTAGGCTGAATTTAACTTCTCGCGGGTGTTCTGCCGGTACAGCCCAAACACCATATCAACGGTACGCGCATCGCCCAGGGTAGCGGCGCGTAGCTCCTGTACATCCTGATTCCAGCGCTGAGGCATATTGACGATTAACGAACCGGAAGGGAAGGTGCGCGAATAATGCTGCTGCTGCCAGGCGCTGATCAGATTGAAAACCCACTCATCGGTGGTGTATTTTCCACTCAGGGTCTGGCTGTCAGTGCAGCGCCGCATGTACGGGTCTGGTGAACCATCGCTAAGTGAGAGCTTACGGCCCTTAATATCATTCCATCCCACATAGGCGTCCTGGGTAGCGCGGGTACATTCGCGTGAGGTGGCAAAGCCCATTTCCCAGGGCTGGTCGTCTGGGGCGAGACGCAGTTTCACATTCCCTATGCTGGCGCGGGTGCCGCCTAAGTCATCGCTTCCCGTCGCGGGGTTAATCATGTCGCCGTCATCAACCTGGCGTAACAGGGTGACGCTGCCGTACAGCAGGCCATCCTGAATAGGGCCACTCAGATTGAACTTACTTCGATAACTGTCGCGGCTGCTGACGCCGCCTTCAATATAGCCGCGCGGCGTGCTGTCCGGCTGCTGGGTGACGATGTTGATGATTCCGCCCTGAGCGCTTTTGCCATATAACGTTCCCTGTGGGCCACGCAGCAACTCCACGCTTTGTACATCGGTAAGCGCCTGGATGGTGTTGGTGGAAAGCTGAGGAACGCCATCGACATACAGGGTGACGGCGGGGTTATAGAAGTCCTGCGCCGAAGAGATGCCGCGTAGCGAGATCGTCGAAAAAAGCATGTTGCCGCTGTTTTCTATATTAAGCCCAGGCAAAACTCTGGGGAGTTTGTCGCTGGCGGTAACGCCGGCGTCGCTTAACTGCGGCGCGCTGACAACGGTAGACGAGACATTGTTGGCTGATGCCGAGCGGGAAGATTGTTTACTGGCGGTAACCACCAGCGTGCTTTCGTCTTGCTGTGAAGTCTGGGCATTAGCAATGGCGGGGAGCAATAATCCCCCCAAGGCCAGAGGATAAAGCCGTGTCATTTTCATTGTTGTGAGTCCCTGTAAGACGGCGAAACGCCAAAAATACCGACAATAGTGAATTGAAAATGATAACTATTTCTAATAGAGGTGCTACCCGAAACGGGTTTATTTATGCCCGTTTCGGGTTGGTGACTGGTGGAAAGAGCAGAGGCCCGGATGGGGTATCCAGGCCTCCGTCAGGGAGCAATTTATGGGGCGGGACTCTGGTTAAATCAAGCGTTTAAAGGTCGAGGGGGTTACGCCGAACTGTTTCTGGAAGGCGGCAGAGAAATGGCTGGCGTTGGCATAGCCCAGATCGGCCGCCACCGTCATGACTGAGGTATTGCCGTTAGCCAGTCGTTTTCTGGCTTCCTGCATTCGTTCAGCCTGAAACAGGCCATAGACGCTGTTGTTGAACAGAACGCGGAAGCCTCGCTTAATTTTGAGAACGCTCAGACCGGATTCTCTGGCCAGTTCCGCGACGCCCGGTGCTTGCGTTAGATCAGCCAGCAGCAGATCCTTCGCCCGCAGTAGTTTCTGGCGTTCCATCGGGTTGAAGTGGCAGGAGAGGCAACTGGCGTCTTCACGATGTTCATCCAGCACCAGACTGAGCATGACCAGACTTTGCCCCTGCAACCATAGCGTCGACGGCTTTTGTTCATGGCTGAAGCCGTCGTGCATGCGCATCAGCGCGTGACGCAAGGCCTGAGCCGTTAAGTGGGTTTCAGCATTACAACGCTGCTGCTGGCAACAGCAGTGGGAATCGATATTATTCTTAATGGGCGCGCTAATATCCGGTACCCACTGCGCGAGAGTTTCAGGACTGAAGGAGAGGGTAATGCTCTCGAATCGGCCACAATAGGAGGCGCTGCCGCGGCAGTCTGGCGTATGGGTAATGTAATGGCGATTGCGCGTAAGCTCCCATTCGGTGCGGCGCCTGAGTCCCGGAATCGCAAATCGCGATGTGCCTTCCAGGATGCACGAGAAGTTAATCCTGCCAAGATCATCGTGTAGCTGCAACGTCTCAGGCCGCGCAAAATGGCCCCTCCAGAGCAAAATATCCATACCTTCCTGCAACGAATAGCGCAGCAGTTCACACTGAGCGGGAATATTGCCATCGTTTGCAGGTTTCCCGACCACCAACTGGTGAATAGAGATTTCAGATTGCGTTTGCGGTGACTCCGTCATGACCGGGTTATCTCCCTGTGGCTTAGACCAATGCGGGTAAAAAAAGAACTGAATGGGGTAGATGAGTTATTGATAATGGTTATTATTCACATTAATTATCAGAACGCCACCATGAATTGCCGTTTTTGGTGTCTGTAAAAATTCATCAGGAAATTCAGTTACTCCCATGTCATCTCAATCATCCAATACTGAATCACCGTCCCGATTTCCTCTCTGGCAGGTGATTACCCCGGTTCGCAGGAAGGTTATTTTAGCTATGGCGCTGGCAGGACTGGCGGCATTAACCAGCCTGGGGGCTCTTCTTTTTCTGGCGTGGAGTTTGCGCGATATTCGTGCGACGCCAGACGATCTTCCGGTCTGGACGCTGGGCGGCTTGATCGGCTGCGTGGTCTTAACTTTTGTTCTGCGCCTACTGGCGTTTAACACTTCTCATTATGCGGCTTTTCATCTGGAGAATATTCTGCGCAGCAGGCTAGCCCGTAAAGCATTGCAGCTTCCGCCTGGTGTGTTACAGCAAATGGGTAGCGGGGCAGTGGCGAAAGTGATGCTGGATGACGTGAAGTCGTTACATATCTTTGTCGCCGACAGTACGCCGCTCTATGCCCGCGCGATCATCATGCCGCTGGCGACAATCGTTATCTTGTTCTGGCTGGACTGGCGGCTTGCAATCGCGACGTTGGGGGTACTGGCATTTGGCTTAATTGTTCTCGTGCTGACCCGCCAGCGTTCGGAAGATATGGCTCAGCGTTATCATAAGGCGCGTGAGCAAGTCAGCGCGGCGGTTATTGAGTTCGTACAGGCCATGCCCGTAGTGAGAATGTTTGATAGCGGCAGCACCAGTTTTTTGCGTTATCAACGCGCTCTTGAAGAGTGGGCCGATGTGCTCAAAACCTGGTATCGCAAAGCCGGTTTTTCAGCGCGTTTCTCATTCTCAATTCTGAATCCTCTCCCGACCCTGTTTGTCCTGATTTGGTCGGGGTACGGCCTGTTGCATTATGGCAGTCTCGATTTTATCGCGTGGGTAGCCGTTTTACTGCTGGGCAGCGGAATGGCCGAAGCTGTGATGCCAATGATGATGCTCAATAATCTAGTCGCACAAACACGTTTAAGCATTCAACGTATTTATCAGGTTCTCGCGATGCCGGAGTTATCGCTGTCGCTGTTTGACCAGCAACCGAAAGAGGCGAGCATTACCTTCGATCAGGTGAGCTTTCATTATCCGCAAGCGCGTACTGGCGCCGCGTTGCAGAAGGTAAGCTTTCATGTGCCCGCCGGGAAAATTGTGGCGCTGGTTGGGCCAAGCGGTGCCGGAAAAAGCACAGTGGCGCGCTTGCTGCTGCGTTACGCCGATCCAGACAAAGGCCATATCCGTATTGGCGGTGTGGATCTGCGCGATATGCAGACGGACACCTTAATGAAGCAACTCTCGTTTGTGTTTCAGGACAACTTCCTTTTTGCCGACACGATAGCCAATAACATTCGTCTGGGTGCACCGGATACGCCGCTGGAGGCGGTAATCGCCGCGGCCAGAGTGGCGCAGGCCCATGATTTTATTAGCGCGCTGCCAGAAAGTTACAACACGCGAGTTGGGGAACGCGGCGTATTTCTCTCAGGTGGCCAGCGGCAGCGCATCACCATCGCCCGGGCGCTTTTACAAGATCGCCCCATTCTGGTACTCGATGAGGCGACGGCGTTTGCTGACCCGGAAAACGAGGCGGCGCTTATCAAGGCGCTCGCGGCAGCCATGCGCGGCAGGACGGTCATCATGGTCGCGCATCGACTCTCAATGGTGACTCAGGCCGATGTGATATTGCTGTTTTCCGACGGACAGCTCAGGGAAATGGGGAGCCATACGCAACTGTTGGCGCAGGGGGGGCTGTATCAACAGCTCTGGCAACACTATCAGCAGGCGCAGCATTGGCTGCCGGGTGGAACACAGGAAGAGGTGGCGGAAAATGAAAGACAATAATCCTGCGGATAACCTCGCCTGGCGCGTCATCTGGCGCCAGCTTATCTCCAGCGTTGGCAGCCAGGCCAGGATGCTGCGACGCTGTATGCTAGCCTTGTTGCTGGCGGCATTTATGCAGGGGATCGCCTTTGCCTGTCTTTATCCGATCATTGATGCGCTGTTACGGGGAGACGCGCCGCAACTTCTCAACTGGGCTGTGGCCTTCAGCGTTGCTGCATTTGTGACGCTGGCGCTACGCTGGTATGGCCTGGGCTTTGAATACCGTGGTCATCTGGCGCAGGCCACCCATGAGTTACGCCTGCGAATAGGGGAGCAGTTACGTCGCGTGCCGCTGGAAAAGCTCCAGCGCGGCAGGGCGGGCGAAATGAACGCCTTACTGCTGGGCAGCGTGGATGAAAACCTCAATTATGTTATTGCGATAGCCAATATTTTGCTGCTCACCATCGTCACGCCGCTGACGGCGTCACTGGCGACTTTGTGGATAGACTGGCGGCTGGGGCTGGTGATGTTGCTAATTTTCCCTCTGCTGGTGCCGTTTTATTACTGGCGCCGCCCGGCGATGCGGCGACAAATGCAGACGCTGGGGGAAGCGCACCAGCAGCTGAGCGGAGATATCGTTGAGTTTGCTCAGGGGATGATGGTATTGCGTACCTGCGGCAGCGATGCTGAAAAAAGCCGGGCGCTGCTGGCGCATTTCAATGCGTTGGAAAACTTACAGACCCGCACCCATCGTCAGGGCGCAGGCGCGACGATGCTGATCGCCAGCGTCGTGGAGTTGGGCCTGCAGGTGGTGGTGTTATCCGGGATCGTCTGGGTGGGGACGGGTACTTTGAACCTCGCCTTTCTGATTGCCGCCGTCGCGATGATTATGCGCTTTTCAGAACCGATGGCGATGTTTATCAGCTACACCTCAGTTGTGGAACTGATCGCCAGCGCCCTGCAACGGATTGAGCAGTTTATGGCGGTAGCGCCGCTTCCCGTTGCAGAGCAAAGCGAGATGCCGGAACGTTACGATATCCGCTTTGACAACGTCAGCTATCGCTACGAAGAAGGCGACGGCCACGCGCTTAATCATGTTTCTTTGACGTTCCCGGCAGCCAGTATGAGCGCGCTGGTGGGTGCCTCCGGCGCAGGCAAAACCACAGTCACTAAATTGTTAATGCGCTATGCCGATCCACAGCAAGGGCAGATTTCTATTGGCGGCGTCGATATTCGTCGCCTGACTCCGGAACAGCTCAATAGTCTGATTTCTGTTGTTTTCCAGGATGTCTGGCTGTTCGATGACACACTGCTGGCGAATATCCGTATCGCGCGCCCGCAGGCGACGCAACAGGAGGTGGAAGAGGCCGCCCGCGCGGCACAGTGCCTTGAGTTTATTTCCCGTCTTCCGCAAGGCTGGCTGACACCAATGGGGGAGATGGGCGGTCAGCTTTCGGGCGGCGAACGCCAGCGAATTTCTATTGCCAGGGCGTTATTGAAAAACGCGCCGGTCGTCATTCTCGATGAACCGACCGCAGCGCTGGATATTGAAAGTGAGCTGGCGGTGCAAAAAGCGATCGATAATTTGGTTCACAACCGAACGGTGATTATCATTGCTCACCGTTTATCCACCATCGCCGGGGCCGGAAACATTCTGGTGATGAAAGAAGGGCAGGTGGGTGAGCAGGGTACCCATGCGCAATTGCTCTCTCAACATGGACGTTATCAGGCAATGTGGCAGGCGCAATTGGCCGCGCGCGCGTGGCGCGACGTAGGGGTTTCCGCGCCTGGAGTATGGGAACATGAGTGATGTTCAGTCGAATGTGAAACCACTGACGTTGACGGCCGGACGGGTGATTTTTGCTATTGCCGGCGTCTATGTGACACAAAGCCTGGTATCGGCGCTGTCTATGCAGTCATTACCCGCGCTGGTGCGAGCTGCAGGCGGTTCGCTGGCGCTGGCCGGTGCGACAACCCTGTTCATGCTGCCCTGGGCGCTGAAGTTTATTTGGGCGCCGTGGATCGAACGCTGGCGGCTTCCGCCCGGCAGCCAGGAACGCCGTTCCCGCATGTTAATTCTGCGTGGTCAGGTTGTGTTAGCGGCGATCCTGACGATTGCCGCAGCGATTGGATGGTTCGGGCGAGAAGGGGGATTTCCCGATACGCAAATCGTCGCGTTATTTGTTCTGTTTATGGTGGCAGGCACGGTTGCCTCCACCATTGATATCGCCAGCGACGGCTTTTGCGTCGATCAACTTACCCGTGCGGGTTACGGCTGGGGAAACAGCGTGCAGGTCGGCGGTAGCTATCTGGGAATGATGTGCGGAGGCGGGGTGTTCCTGATGCTGTCGGCATCATCCGGCTGGCCTATCGCCATGCTAATGATGGCGGTGTTGATTATGGCACTGTCATTCCCGTTGTGGCGTATTAAAGAGCCGAAGCGAACAGCGACTATCCCGCATGTTCCGGCCTTAGGTTATGCGCTAAGCAGGGAACAGACGCGCCTGGGCTTACTGCTGGTATTAATGCTGAATTCAGGCATGCGATTTGTGCTGCCCCTTCTGGCTCCGCTGTTGTTGGATCATGGGTTAAGCATGTCAGCGTTGGGCGCGCTGTTCAGCGGCGGCAATATTGCAGCGGGAATAGCAGGAACGCTGGCCGGCGGATTACTGATGCAATACACCTCACCCGGCAGAGCGCTGTTGACGGCTTATGGCATCCAGGGGATCGCGCTGCTGGCGGTGGTGATGACGCTCCTGATAACGCCGGGTCATCTGCTGCTGTCGATTCTCCAGTGTCTGGTTATTGTCCAGTCCATTTCGCTGGCCTGCGCGCTGGTCTGTCTTTACGCCACGCTGATGTCGCTTTCATCGCCTTTGCAGGCCGGGGTCGACTTCACCCTCTTTCAATGTACTGACGCGGCAATCGCCATTCTGGCAGGCGTTATCGGCGGCGTTGTTGCTCAACATTTTGGCTATGTTGTCTGCTTCCTGTTTGCCGGGGGATTAACGTTGCTGGCGGCGTGGATTGCTTATATCCGGCTGCATTCGGCAAAAGAATTGATGACAAGCGCAATTGATTGATCCGGGAATAACACAGAGAGTTAAGGGTTAAAAATCAGTGAATTTTTACACCTGACGTTACCAGAGGAACAATGGCTGCCGACGAATTTCTGGTGTCTTACGCCAGTTTGCAGAAGAAGAGTGTTATGTCTATGAGAGTCAGCCTTGTGGGTATTTAGGCAAAGGCTGCCAGGCTCGGTTGCACATAAATGCCGACGGAACGCAGCTATTTTTCGGGTTCCACATTGTTCTGAGGGTAGGTGTCGACCGGCGAGCACAACCCCGCCGCGTTTCCACAACCACTGTCGGAATCCGGGAACAGCCAGTTTATTTAGCCCACAACCACGCACCTTAAAGCGTTTTCGGCGATGTTATTGATTTCCATCTAGCCAGTACTGCAGTATGCGTACATGACATTAATGTTGAAGATGATTAATCTGCCCGGATAGCTTTAGCCAGCGCTCTGGACTTTTGGCCTGCCTTGTAGGCGATCCCTAATTTCCTCATGAATATAATCCAGCAAAGCATATCTTTTCCTGTATTCTGAGCGTTTTTTACTGGGAAGCGCATTAAATGACTTACGCTCGACATTCACCGGTAACTGATACCAGTTACTATATGGACGGCCAGCAATCGATTCCCAAAAATCACTGTATGTGGCAACAAAGGACTTACGTTTCTTATACCGGTATCTCAGTTGCCTGAAAACATGACTTTGTTCGCTGACTGCTAAAACATCAGAAATATCACAGCAACTCATTAATGAGCACAGAGCCTCATAAACGATCCGCTTAGGGAATAGTCCATAGCAGGCCTTAGTTGCATCCCTAATAACGTCAGGTCCAATATTTTTTGGAGCACCCTGTAAACCACCAATAAACGCACAATGCCCTTTTGGCGTTGGGATAATAGAGAATGACAAACGAGCGACTGGGATCGTGTTATAATAGAGCGACAACATCAGTTCTCCCTCGCGATCAAAACCGCCAGAAGAGCAATAAATATTAAGCTCCTCACCATTTTTCCCATTAAACTGAGTCAATAATACATCACTGTCCGGAAATAAAAATTCCTGATATTTTACTGGCAGACTCTGGATAAAACGGTAATGTCCAATGATATTTTTACGTCGAGTCTTGGTTAGTCCACCTTTATGTAAATAAGGGCGATGAATTTTGGCCGGCAACGTAGGTTGTATTTCCAGGATCTTATTCGCTTCACTAAGTGAACATAACTCATAAAAATAAAGAATACTGGAGGCAGGATTGATTATGCACCGTAAAAGATACATGAATCGAAATTTCTTGTTCTTCCATTTGCCATGCAGAGAACCACGAGCCAGTACGATGTTTGTCAGAAATTTTAAAAATGATACATTTTTCATAAATATCGCGTGTTAATCTGTTATTTAGTGTTAAAATTTGTTCGCTCGTAAATCATAACCCTTGATTGGCACATTCAGAATGAATAATAGCTTCATTTCTGGGCGCAACACTTTTCCATTTGGACAGGAGAGAGTTATAAAACCCAAATCTCTGACGGAAATGGACAGGCATTAACTAATTTTTAATTATACAGGGTGAAACCTATATATTTATTAAACAAAGTGCTTTTACAGGCATTGCTATATTCTATGAGATGATGAGTGTATTCTTAAGATAGAGATGGGGACATTAAACTTCAGTTTAAACAAGGTATTACAGCCTCTACCGTAAGCTGCTTAACAGAACCGTATAGATATTTATTTTTCATTTAGATCAACTGCTTAGTTTGGAATGTTTGGCGATCCATGATGGAAAGTCGCTGAAAGGCGAGGATGTGGTCGGTGTGATGGAGGGGGGTGGGTGCTGGGCAAGCGCCTGCCGGTATGTATTCATTCTCAAATGACATGGCTCCGGCTAAATTCATCCAAAGTCTCTGGAAAGACAAAGATCTCTGATTTAGCACTGCAATGATTTAGGTCAGGGTCAATTTGGCCAAGATCTCAAAAAATGCTTGGAACTAAAACGGGTCTATTAACAGAATCAACAAGTCAACTAAGATTAGCTTAACTGACTTGTTACTCGTCCCATCCTTTTTTAAAATGGTTCTAGCTATCCATACTCTCCGGATACGGATAGCCAGCACTATTTAAAATTTCGGTAAGAGTGAATGCTTCACCAATGTTAGGCCACTCAATACTGTTTTTTGTTATTCTATAGTTTTTTAAATCTTTTATATTTGCCTGCTTAAGCAATGGGAACCAAATGAAAGGGACCGATATAATGAGTCCATTTTGTAACTCAAGACAAATATGATGGGCGGAATACCGTATTTTTTTAACTTGTAACATAAGAGACCTTAAGGTAAGTTAATGTATGGAACACGCTTCATTGAATTGTTGTCAGATAATTTGATTATTTTCCATAAATATCTTTCGATAGTATCCAGTATTGGTAACGTCGATTCCCTTGGGCGGTGATACGTATCGAATGAAGATTAACATGCCATCCTCCGTCACTGTCAGGTGATTCATCAAAGATAACAGTACCAGTAAGAAAACCTTCATCGATTAAAAGAGCCATATACGCATAGGTTTCTTTTGTACTACCAATTGATTTAACTAATTTATTCCACTCGTGATGATTTATTCTTGAGGGAAGTGCTGTTTTGAAAGCATTTAAAATATGCATTTGTTTATTTTCATCTATAATCATTATGGCTACTCCTGTTGATTATTAATGTAATTACTTATTGAGTCTTAGATGGATTTTACCAAAACCAATAAAAATCAAAACAATAAAAAATAAATGCTGCAATTAATATCACCCAGCATAATGCTAACATGATATTTTGTGTTTTTTTATTTCTCTCTAGCGGTTGCATATTTCTTGCCTTTTCATTGATAAGTGTACTTACACCTTGTAGTATCTAGCCTTCCTAAATACCCTTAGTAAAAATGAACTGCAAAAGTTGAATTTTCCTTGCACGAACAGCACCTGCACAAGAGTTAAGGTAGTAATCGAACGTTCTTCTAAATATAGGGGGATAATCATCTTCCAAAAGATGCCATGAAGAGTTAAAGCGTTGCTCCCATGCTATTAAAGTCTTGTCATAATCTGTACCGAAATTGTGTAAGTCTTCTGTAACAAACCAAGTTTCACTCGCACTCGATATTTGAGAAATTGACGATAAACTGTCATGTTGGAAAATATACTTGTTTATCCATGGATCTACATTATGGTCAGTTTTGTTGGAACAGATAGTATGGAGTAAAAATAAGCCATTTTTTTTTAAAAGCTGATTAATAATATTAAAATAAGTCAGATGGTTTTTAGCTCCAACATGTTCAAACATACCTATCGAGACAATGCGATCAAAGGTTTGTGTAAGTGTTGGGAGATCTTGATAATCAATTAACTTAAAATCTATATCTAATGAGCTACAACGGATACTGGCCATTCTTATTTGCTCGGCTGAGACGGTTACTCCCGTTACTCTAACTCCATAATTTTCAGCCGCATACGCAGCAAGCCCCCCCCAGCCACAACCGATATCTAATAACGTCATTCCTTTTTTAAGCTGCAATTTTTCACAAATAAGTTTTAACTTATTCTGTTGCGCTGTATGTAAATTTTCCGCATTACGCCAATAACCACAAGAGTATTGCATATAAGGATCGAGTATTAAACAGAACAGGCGATTACCAAGATCATAATGATCTGTACCTGCTATCCAGGCCCACTTATTTGATTGCATGTTGAGCAATTTTTCTCCAGCAAGCCTGACCATGTTCTTCATGTTCCTTTTTATTATCCCGTCCAGGTCAGCGCGGAGAGTTTTGGTAACCATTTCATCCAGCTTTTCACAATCCCACCAGCCATCCATATAGCTTTCACCGAGGCCAAGAGCGCCTTGCTGTAAAACTCGCTTGAAAAAACGGTTATCATGTACCTGAATGTCGAATGGTCGAGAACCATTAATTTTGATATCAGCTTCATAAAACAGTCGCTGAGCCAGATCATACCATTGATCATGTTGGCCTTTTCGTACTGTGTTCAATGGATATTTATTCCTGGAATAATAATTATTATTATTCATGAACTAACTCTCTTGTAACTTTTTTTTACAGCTGTAAATAAAAGAAGTCGACCTCCACGTTAACATCTCAATTTCTCGCGGAGTCTTACCATTTTTAAGATGTTGAAGGATTGTTTCACGGTCTTCGTTGATGTTTTTACGACAGTTATACTGGTTTCTTTCTGCATCTTTCAGTCGACTACTAAGGAGTGTGGTCAGTTTTCTTTGTTTCATTATAGCAGTTGACTTCATATCCCCATCACTAATTGACTGAATTTCTCGCCAGACCGATATCGCACGGCGTAACAATCCCATGGATTCAAGTTCATTGGCTTTATTCATCAGTTCCAACGTTTTCTTCATAGTAGGAAGATACCTTTTTATATTCTGTCATTTGTAATACAAATCTGCTTGATGTTTATTTGAAAATATAATGAATTATACGAATAATGATCATTGATGAATGGAATGAGTTTTTTAAGTAGTTGTTTTATAATTGATTGTCGTTGTTTTTTATATGGTGTGATTGCTATGATTTATCAATTTTGAAGACGGCAAATATGTTTCAATATATTAATCTGAACTACGCCTGAGAAAATTTTTATTACTTGTTGTTCGTATATGTTTTGTTTAGTTTTTCAATGCTAATTTTGGATTGTGAATCACTGCGTTAATGTAATAACTAACGTTATATTTTCCAGGTTGTATTGTTCATGCCAGCAGTGGATTGCTTTTTTTTACGATAACCAATCGCAACCTGTAAGGTTTGCCTTTGATATGTCAGAAGTATATGCTTCTTCATAGATATATAGACATCAAGATAATTATTTTTTAAATATAGGTTTGTTAAAATGAAATCAAAAGAAATTCTGGCTGGAATAATGATGGCCTCAACGATGCTGATGTCAGGTTGTTCAACTTATGATTCGGTGCAGGTGAAACCGAAAAAGCTTGAGAATAATTACTCTTATTACCTTCTCAATCCGCCACTGTACGAAGGTGATGTTGTACAGTACAAATTAAAAGATGGTAGCCATGATACTGTTACTGTTCAGACAACCACACCGCGGGCGCTGCTTACAAGTACCGGGCAGGCGGTTTCCTTTGATGATATGGTTTCGCTTGATAAAAAAGACATATCGAAAGGAAAAACAGCAGCAGCAATAGGGGCTGGCGCTGGAGTAACCGCAGTTGTCATCGTTGCTGTATTTGCTGTAGCACTCGGTGCGGGCTTTGCAGCAATAGCTGCCGGAGGTTAAAACTATTCAAGTCACGTCGTGACTCAGCCGCTCCCATTTAACAATATGTATGTAACCTATGGCCTGAGCTCACATTGCTATCGAATTCATGAAGCCTAAGCACACAGTTGGTTGTCAGCAGGCAATTTTGTGTAGCGAGTCCGTCTGAGCATCGACAGAGCGACCCATCAAGTCATGCAGGGCATCTGAGGCGAACTGATATCCCATTCGGGTAATGAATTTAGCGACAATAAATACGACCAGTAAATCCATAAAGTGCAGCCCCAGCAAATTCCCGGTGATACCGAACGCCACCACTACGGATGATGCAGCATCGGAGCGCGCGTGCCAGGCATTCGCAATAAGTAGTGAAGAGTTATGCCTCGGCCGGTCGCAAGCAGATATCTAAAGAGAGTCTCCTTAATCGCTAGAGCCAGTAAAGCAATCCATAATGCGATCGTTTTACTTCCTGATGAGACTGTCCGTGAAAGAGCTTATTACCGGCAGACCACAGCATCCCTGGACCAACAAAAAACAGAATGTCCCCGATAATAAATTTCGCACCATTCTCGAAACGCAGATTTCCGTAATGGTGGTCATCATCAGAGTCTCGCTGGATTTATTATTTTCTACCATGAAAACAAAGTCAGAAATAAGTCTAAAAATGAGCGAAGGCCATCAGAAATCAACCCTTGAGAACCAAGGGGCATGCCAGCAACGAATTGAACAATTTAAAGAAAAAGCTCTAATCATTACACTTGTACGATAGTGAGGTAGCAGAGGCTCTGGTCAGTGTTTTTGGGTTGAACAGAATGACTGAGGCAGGCATGTCAGAAAACATGCTTATTGCCTGAAAATGGACTTTCTTTTGCCAGCAGGCTTGAAGTGAACCCGATGTATTCAACAAAGCCCATTGTTATTAAAAGGAATAAATATGCATAACAACTGTAATGATTAGCTCGTCCATGAGGTAATCATTATCCCCCTTAAATTACGCGCTGGCGGCAATCAGCCCATTGAGAGTGTCGCTTATCTTCTCAACCATCGTAGAAATACTTTCCTTGGTTCTCTGATTGCGTTCGATGTTAATGCTGAAAATATCTGTTATTGTGCTGGGATGCCCGCCAAGAAGACAAACCCGGTCTGAAAGCATTACCGCTTCTTCAACGCTGTGGGTTACCAGGAGCATCGAGCGTGTTTTAATAACCCTATTTTCCCACATTTCGATGAGATCCTGGCGTAGCTTGTTGCCGGTGAATATATCCAACGCGGAGAAAGGTTCATCCATCAGTAAAAGATCCGGCTCAACCGCCAGTGCGCGGGCAAACCCGACACGCTGGCGCATCCCCCCCGAGAGCTCCCGTGGATAAGATTTTTCATAGCCGATGAGGCCAATCAAATCCAACATGTCCATCGTCCTTTTACCGACTTCATCAGACGAAAGTCCCAGTGCTTGCAGCCCAAGAGCCACACTATCGAACACATTTAACCATGGGAATAGCGCAAATGATTGAAAGACCATACTGGTATTTTTTCCCGGCCCATTAACTGGCTGATCGCAGCACACGATGGAACCAAAATCAGGTTCGACAAGACCGGCCACCATTCGCAGCAGCGTGGATTTACCCGAACCAGAACGCCCAAGTAATGCAACAATCTCATTCTCCTTAACCTCAAGATTAATATGTTCTAGCACAACAACTTTTTGTTCCCGGTCTTTTTTGAAAGATTTAGAGATGTTTTTAACTTCTAATACAGCTTTTGAATGCTTCATAACATGTCCTGATGGCTGATTATTAATCATTAGTCGAATTTGAAACGGTTTTCTGCATAGCGATACATGGGTTGCCAGATGAAAATAATGCACAGTAGAACCATGAAACACATTGCCAGGCATCCCAGTGCTTCTTGCTGATTTAGGCCGGCATCGCTGGCGAGAGAGATAAAGGCACCGAGCCCATGAGTTTGTAATGTAATTTTTCCCCAGTTCAGTACTTCAGCGGCAATTGCGGTATTCCATGCCCCCCCAGCTGCTGAAATAACTCCAGTGACGATATATGGGAAAATTGCCGGAAGTGTGAATTTACTCCACCACAGCCATCCACGAAGATGACAAACTTTACTCGCTTCAACCATTTGGCTGGGGATCATCGATGTGCCCGCGATGACGTTAAAAAGCACATACCATTGTGTACCCAGCATAATCATCGGGATGGTCCAGCTCCCCAGGTCCTGGTGCCATACCACAATCATAAAAGCAATCAACGGGTAAAAGACGTTGGCAGGAACCGCGGCTAAAACCTGGATAATCGGCTGGAAAAAACGTACCAGTTTAGGCCGTAGACCGATCCAGACGCCAAGCGGCGTAAAAATAATGACGCTGAGCACCATGGCCGCAATGACCCTCGCAGCAGTCAACCCCATCCAGCCGGGAAGTGAAGCCAGATATTCCTTAGGAATGAATAACCACAGCTGGTGGCCGTAATAAATGCATCCAACAACGATAGCCAGATACCATAGATTTGACCAAAGCCAGTTCATTTGTCCCAGGAAAGCAAACAAGCGATGAAGTCGTAACCCGTACCATGCTTTTGGTAATACAAATAACCAGAATAGGGAGAACCGTTTGCAGGCGAGCCCCAGTCCTCGCCCTGTCATTGAATTGCTCAGGCATTGATAGAACCATGAACTTGGTACCTTTCTGTCACTTACATCCTCGTACTTAAACTGATGGGCATAGCGGACCAGCGGACGGAACAGTAATTGGTCAAAGATGATGATATTAACGATTAGCGCTAATACTCCCCGGACGACGCCAGAAGGACTACCTTCCTGAAGCGCAATACCAATATAAGAGCCAACACCCGGTAAATTTGTACTGCCTCCTCCTACTGTCAGCATCTCTGAGGCAATCAACGCAAACCAGGCGGCAGACTGCGATACCATCGTATTCCACAGTAACCCCGGGAACGAATAGATGAATCCCAGACGCCAGAATTTCTGCCAAGGGTTATAGCGGAATACTTCCGTCGCTTCTGCCAGCTCGTTGGGTACCACTCTGAGTGTCTGGTACAGCGTCAGCATCATATTCCATGCTTGTGCGGTAAAGACTGCGAATATCGCTAAACCTTCAAGCCCCATAACGCTGTGCGGATAAAGACCGAGGAAAAAGGCGGTGGTGAAAGTCAGGAATCCAACTAACGGGACAGATTCCATAAAGTTGACTAAGGGCAAAATGACGCGTCTCATAGGCGCAAATTTTGCTGCCAGCACCGCAAAGACGATTGAAAATAGCATTGAATAAAATAGCCCGATTACCAGGCGCATGGTGGTACGAAGCGTGTAATAAGGAAGAACATGATAATCGAGGCTTAGTGCGGGTAAGTCGTGCCCATTGAATGCGCTATGCATCCCCCGCCAACCGTAGATAAAGAGGACAATACTTGCCACAAGAATAAAACAGACAACCATATCGTTAAGCACAGAAGTCGTCTTGCTTCTATGTTTTGTCAAAGCATGCATAATAAGAATCTCCGCTCATTATTCACGCTCAGGGGATGACCTTCACTGAACATGAGTGAATAATGCAGGATGAAATTTATAAACCCAAAATGGCCATAGAGGCGCGTCAGCTTAACTCAAGCCTCTATGGTACATTACGAATTAAGGCAGTAACGTGTTGATATAATCCTCAACAGCACGCTGTCTTTTATTTGCAAGTTTTTGCAGGAACCCACTGACGAAAGACTTTCCGCTAGCGAGCTTTTTATTGATGGCGAGTGGTGATGAATTCCGGACGGGCAGACAGGCATCCGCCAGAGTTGAAAAATGAATGGTGCTATTAGCATCAACATAAAAAATATAACGTTTGGTTGTGAGCAACATGCTACACCTCACCTAAGTGCATTAAATGAAAGGCCATTAACCGACAGTTTCAAGGCAACTGTCATGACCACCTCCATTGCATACACCTGATTTCAATGCAGATAGTCAGCCTGTGCTTAGCCCTCTCGATGGAGGTTCATCAGAAATGTTATGCGTCATAGCGCTTCTCCTCTTGAAGATACGGGGTTAATTTAGTTATGGCGGGATGATTTTCGATAAGAACATCACGCTAATTAGTAGTTATTTTGAGGCGCAATCACATGTTAGGTGAAATTACTGCCCACCGGGACCGGCAAGCAGCGACAGGAACATTTTTGCTAGCTTGCCTTGTTATTTAATTTAGGGTAACTGTCCAACGAATAACTCCTGTTTGAAAGATGCCTTATTATAGCTATGTGGCTTGAACGGTAAATTAAAAAATCACTTCTGGTTATGAATTGTTTAGCTATGACAAGGTAAGAGTTAATGTTTCAAAATAATACGGATTGAATCGCTATGGATAATCCAGACACTCCCTGCCGTTAATGGACTGACCCCACCATCACAGCCGGGTAAACGAGGATACAACAAACCCATACATTGTCGAAAATATCGTTACATCGATGATCTGCAACAGTCATGATTCGTTTCATTGTGATTAGAGGGGCCATCATTAATGATTTTTAGACTATTGAAGTGTCTATCTGGTTCTGTTGACTTAAAAACTGAAGTTCAGGATAAACTGTGATGCCGGTTTTTCAGATAGCCAGCAGGAATATACACCGGTCTAATAAACTCAGACCGTGTTGATTGCGCGTTACAAATAATCCTTAGTCAGCAAATGATTAGAATTGTATATTGATTTTGATCAATTTTACGGCGATTTAGTTCAATGTAAATATCGATCGATTACGCCTTTCGTGATAGTTAATGACTATCAATAATAATTAATTGATCGTTTTTGTTGATCAATATGTCTGCGCATACTATCCTCGGCTTGTTTTCTGCACAAGTTTGGTTCTTTTTTTGTTCAATTGGGCCGAGGTCTTTATGAAGTAACTTGAGCTCCGTGAATCGACGCACAAACAGCGGCCGATGATGCGTGCTCTTATCGAACAGGGTAGGAGCATCTACCGCCTCAGGTTAAGTTGGCTGAATAAGCTGGGTCTGCGAATACGGATACGACTCGATGGAACGCTGATCCCGGCATTTCCTTGAGGATGGTGAACCTGCATGTTGGATAATTCATTCTCTTAATTAAACGAGGTTTTTACATGATATTAAAACTGATTCCGATTGCTTCGCTAGTTTTTCTGGCGGCCTGTTCATCCTCTGGCGCGGCTCATTCCCCGGACAATAAGGCAGTCAGTAAAAATATGACTCCGTCAGTAAAGTACGCCAGCGGAAGAAACTCCCTGACTCCGGTTTATGCTATTACTTCCAGTAACAACAGTTGTGTGGATAACTTTAATTTTCTGCGGCGGGTCGGAAGTGATCAGTATCAAAAATATTCACAGGACTATATAAAAATTGGCAACGGGTATACGTTTCTGAACACCAATAAAAATATTATGGGGGACGATGCGAAAGCAGTATATACCATGAAGCTTGATATGAAGCTGGATACCTTATGTAACCGCGTTAATTATGCTGGATATCAGGTTGTTAAAGCAAAAATAAAAGAACTATACGGAATTTAAGCTATTTCCTTGGCTGTCTTTCCGGAAATAAATGGTGCCGGGTGCATACTACATGAGGCACTAATGCCGGGTTGTGGAGATAATCATAAAAATACTGAAAGGGTAAGAGAGGCTTGTGATGGAAATGGCACTGACTCTTTTTCTTACGCTGTTATGCATCCTGTTTTATATTGGATGCCTGACCGGTTTTTATTTGTAATCTGCAGAATGATATTATATATCTCTTGTCCGTTTTTTAATCTGTGTTTATTATTCTAATGATGGAATAGTCCATGTCCCCTGACATCAGACGTAATGCTATTATTGCATGGCTGCTTATTATTATACAGTTTATTACACCCGTACTGACGCTGCTTCCGGCACCGGTTCGTGCGGATGTGGATATGTCTGCTGATATGCAGGGGACAATTCATGGACTGAACTCACTTATATTTGGAGAACCGGCGGGGCATCACGACTCCCCGCCAGTAGTTTCTGGCGAAGGGCAAACTGTAGCGCCTGTGGTCCCACTCTCTGCCGGCCCGCAAGGTCAGCGGGCAGTCCCCGATGCCAGACTGATTCCGGAGCCCAGGGTATCACCCGGTCTGCCAGATCTGACCCGGCCGGTACTGGGGCAGGGGAGGCCGCTGAAGGTTCCGTCAGAAAACATGTTGGAGAGGCATGTTGCGGAACGGTCGTCTGAACCTGAAGGGACGCTGGCCTCCGGTGCCATGCAGATGGGGTCCATGTTCTCCAGCGAGAACAGAACGGATGCTGCCATTAATTATGCCCGGGGAGTTGGCGAAGGACTGATTAACCAGAGAGTAAACGACTGGCTCAATCAGTTCGGTAACGCTAAGGTCTCGCTGGGGAGCGGCGGGCAGTTTTCCGGTGATATGCTCATTCCTCTTCACGACACCGACCAGAATCTTATTTTTACCCAACTGGGCGTTCGCCGGGGCCAGGAGAGAAATACAGTTAACCTCGGTGCCGGTTACCGGACGTATATGGACGACTGGATGTTGGGTGGAAACGTTTTCTATGACTATGACTATACGGGTAAAAACCGGCGTCTTGGTGGCGGTGCAGAGCTGTGGCGTGATTACCTGAAGCTGGGGGTTAACGGTTATATTCGGCTGACGAACTGGCACCAGTCGGTACTTTCAGAGATGGAGGACTACGATGAGCGTCCGGCAAACGGTTTCGACATACGTGCTGAGGGATATCTGCCCGCCTGGCCCTATCTCGGCGGTAGCCTGAAATACGAGCAGTATTTCGGCAGGGGCGTCTCCGTCAGTGACAGCACCAGTCCTGACACCCTGAAGGACAATCCTGCCGTGCTGACTGCGGGCCTGAGTTACACCCCTTTCCCCCTGATGACCCTTTCTGCCAGCCGCTCGGTTGGTGACTCAAATGATACCCGAATGGCCCTGGATATTAACTATCGGCTGGGAGTGCCGTGGTATCAGCAGGTCAGCCCCGATAACGTGGATTTAATGCGCAGTCTGGCCGGTAACAAATACGATTTTGTTGACCGCAATTACAACATTGTTATGCAGTACCGTAAGCAGGAGTTGCTGCGCATAGGGCTGCCGGAGCGGCGTAGGGCACAGGCGATGGAAACCATCACCATTCCGCTGACGATCGCAAAGGTCAAGTACGGCCTGAAGGGGGTTGACTGGTCGGTTTCTCCGGAGCTGGTGGCCCGCGGTGGACGCTACAGAATACTGACTCCCACGGAAATTGAGGTGATGCTGCCGGCCTATATATTCAGCGGTGATCAGAAAACGCCGCAGACGTATCAGATCAGCGCGATGGCGACGGACAACCATGACAACCAGTCCAATACGGCAACGATGCAGATTGACGTTGTGCCATCCGATAACGGGGTGACTATCAAGTCGGACAAGAATAATGCGAAGGCGGACGGTCAGGGTACGGACAGCGTGCTGGTGCAGGTGACGGACAAAAAGGCGGGTCAGGTGGTGGCGCTGACGGCGGACAACGGGGCGGTCATCGCGAAGACGGTGACCACGGACGAGAAAGGCCAGGCGACGGCATCACTGACCAGTATGGTGGCAGGCGCCAGCACGGTGACGGCGACGATGCTTAACGGTAACTACGATACAACTGAGGTTCACTTCGTAGCAGACAGCTCGACGGCGCAGGTGAAGTCGGTTCTGCTGCAGGGGGATGAGGTCAGCAGGGTTGCCGACGGCAGCAGCAGCTTCCGCTACGCGGTGACGGTGACGGACGCGAACGGCAACCCGGTGGCGGACCAGACGGTGACGGCGCAGGCGGACAAGCCTGACCATGTGACGGTGGCGGCGGACGGCGCCACCAACGCCGCTGGTCAGACAACGGTGACGCTGACGAGCACCACGACGGCGGTGTCGGACATTCAGGTGAGCGTGAGGGCAGGCAGCACCGGCAGGATGGTGGACGCGGATAAAAAGGTCAGCTTCGTGGCAGGGGCCGTGTCGCCGGACAAGTCGGACTTTGTTGCCGCCGCCGATCACATTGTGGCGGACGGTCAGGCGGTCTCGACGCTGACGCTGACGCTGCGGGACAGCAACGGCAATGCGGTGTCGGGCCAGGCCGCGACGCTGAGCGCGAAGGTGGCGGGCGCGGGTGACACGCAGGTGACGGGGTTCACGGAGGGGACGGCGGGAAGCTATACGGCCGGGCTGACGGGGACGGAAGCGGGGCAGGCGACGGTGCAGGCGATGCAGGGGGCGCGTCCGGCGAGCAACGATAAGCCGGCGGTGACCCTGACGGCGGACGCGGGCACGGCGCAGGTGAGCGCCCTGGCGGTGACGCAGGACGGCGCGAAGGCGGACGGTGAGGACGCGGACAGCGTACAGGTGCAGGTGACGGACGCACATGACAACCCGGTGGCGGATCAGGCGGTGGCGCTGACGGCGGACAACGGGGCGGTCATCGCGAAGACGGTGACCACGGACGAGAAAGGCCGGGCGACGGCGCCGCTGACCAGTAAGGTGGCGGGCCTCAGCACGGTGACGGCAACGCTGGGTGACAGCAGCCAGACCGCGACGGCGCACTTTGTGGCAGACGGCGCGACGGCGCAGGTGAAGTCGGTTCTGCTGCAGGGGGATGAGGTCAGCAGGGTTGCCGACGGCAGCAGCAGCTTCCGCTACGCGGTGACGGTGACGGATGCGAACGGAAACCCGGTGGCGGACCAGACGGTGACGGCGCAGGCGGACAAGCCTGACCATGTGACGGTGGCGGCGGACGGCGCCACCAACGCCGCTGGTCAGACAACGGTGACGCTGACGAGCACCACGACGGCGGTGTCGGACATTCAGGTGAGCGTGAGGGCGGGCAGCACCGGCACGATGGTGCCTGCGGATAAAAAGGTCAGCTTCGTGGCAGGGGCCGTGTCGCCGGACAAGTCGGACTTTGTTGCCGCCCCCGATCACATTGTGGCGGACGGTCAGGCGGTCTCGACGCTGACGCTGACGCTGCGGGACAGCAACGGCAATGCGGTGTCGGGCCAGGCCGCGACGCTGAGCGCGAAGGTGGCGGGCGCGGGTGACACGCAGGTGACGGGGTTCACGGAGGGGACGGCGGGAAGCTATACGGCCGGGCTGACGGGGACGGAAGCGGGGCAGGTGACGGTGCAGGCGATGCAGGGGGCGCGTCCGGCGAGCAACGATAAGCCGGCGGTGACCCTGACGGCGGACGCGGGCACGGCGCAGGTGAAGTCGGTTCTGCTGCAGGGGGATGAGGTCAGCAGGGTTGCCGACGGCAGCAGCAGCTTCCGCTACGCGGTGACGGTGACGGACGCGAACGGCAACCCGGTGGCGGACCAGACGGTGACGGCGCAGGCGGACAAGCCTGACCATGTGACGGTGGCGGCGGACGGCGCCACCAACGCCGCTGGTCAGACAACGGTGACGCTGACGAGCACCACGACGGCGGTGTCGGACATTCAGGTGAGCGTGAGGGCAGGCAGCACCGGCACGATGGTGGACGCGGATAAAAAGGTCAGCTTCGTGGCGGATGTTTCAACAAAAGACATTGCAGTCAATGGTTATATCTTTGGAAAGGATGAAGGCTTCCCAACGACAGGTTTTAAAGGGGCGATGTTCACCATTGAGCTGAAAAACGGTAACGCTTCAGACTTTAACTGGAAAGCCGATGCTCCTTGGGTGACAGTAAAGGATGGAGTGGTTTCATTTAACGATACAGGAACCGGAAGTAAAGTTACTATTACCGGCACACCAATTAGTGGTGAGGGTAAAATTATCAGTTGGGATTTTACGCTGAAAAATTGGTTCATCAATAATGGTACAACTACCGGGACCGACATGGATGAAGCTAGTTTTTGCGGTTCGAATTTTTCTAAAGTACCGACAATACAACAACTTAATGGGAGTGAAAGAAGTGATGGTAAACGTGGAACTCTCGGTGGGCTTTGGAGTGAGTGGGGTAATCTGACTGCTTTCAACGGATCAGGTTTTGTGTCGACGAATCCTATCACAGATTATACTGGTTACTGGACATCTCAATATGCCGCTGCCACATACATTGTCAGTCTAAGTAATGGAAAACTCGGTACTATTATTGGTAACTTTAGTGAATTTATGGTGTGTCGAAAGTCGATGTAGTGATAGAAACCTGTAAGTTATTCTGTGTAACTGCCACTACGCCGAAGGTGATCGTGTAAGTATTCTGCATAATCGTGCCATTCATCTTTAGAGATCCTCCGGCATAATCAAATTAGTTTTAGCGGAAGCGGGCTACGCTTCCGCTAAATATGGACTCCAGGCTATTTAATAGCTTGGGGTTTTTCGTTTAGCTCGGTTTATATTTTGTCTTCCTTTACTTGTCTTAGTCGCGCAAGGCAACAGCGCGGCTGCCCGGTTGAATGCTGGTGAACTGAGTAATCGCCCCACCTCGCGAGACCTACATTAGCGAACGCCTCTTCATTCGTCGTAATAGCCATAGCAAGCCCAACATAATAGCCAGATAGCCCATAACGTAATTTCCCTGTTGCTTTCGTTCAGAGAGCGCCGGGTCGGCAGCCCATGCCAGAAAGGCGGTAACATCCCTGGCGTATTGCTCCTCAGTTTCAGCTTTTTTCGATGCCGGGCTCCATTGGATCTCTCCACTCGTCAGTGGTTTTGGCATGTTAATCACGCCGCCTGGAAAATAACGATTAGCCTTCAGTTCAGGATCGGCAGGCAGATAGCCGGTTAGCAGTGCGTAAACGTAATCTGCCCCCTGGTCCGTGTAGGGCAGAAAAGCATCTAACAAAAATTGTGGGAAACCGCGATCGTATGAGCGGGCACGGACGATATAGCTCAGGTCAACGGGTTCAGCGCCATTGTTAAGGTATCGTGCTTCACGTTCATTAAGATATGGCGATATAAAGCTGTCATTTAGCGTACCGTCCCGCTCACCAATCTGGCCGTCATCCTGAATCTCAGGAAACTGATAGCCGCTGGCGATACTTCTTGCTTCTTCAGCCGTGAGTTCTGGACCGCCGGGTCTGGTCAGCGTCCGAAAGGTTAGGTGTTTCATGCCGTGACAAGCGCGACACTTCTCTTCATAAACCTGCAGGCCACGTCTAAGCTGCTCTTTATCATATTGGCCAGTAATGCCGCTAAAGCTCCATTCCTGGCGTTCAGGCCTGGCTTCCTGCGCATATGAGGAACTCAGCCCCAACAGAGAAAAGGACAAGACGCTGAATTTCAATAGTTGTTTCATCATCAGTCCTGTTTTTCAAGAAAACGACGGCAAGGTAAGACGATTAAAAACCAGGCAAACCAAATCAGCGTCGAAAGCTGGGATGCGGCACGGATCCAGCCCTCATCATTACGAAAACCGTCAAGAAGATCCGGGCCAACCAGCGCTTTCGACCCTAACCAGCCTAAAAAGCAGGCATTAATAACCCATAGCCAGAATCCGCACTTAACCAGTTTGCTGTAATGGCGAAAACGAGCCCGGGAAGTATCAAGCCAGGGTAGAAAATAGAAAATCAGTATTGAGCCGCACATCGCGGCTAGCCCCACGAATTCATTCGGGAAGCAGCGCAAGATGGAGAAAAAGGGAAGGAAATACCATTCTGGCGCAACAATCGCGGGTGTAATCGTTGGGTCAGCAGCAATAAAGTTGTCGGCGCTGCTCAGATAGTGCGGCGCGAAGAATAAAAACCAGGCGAAAACCATCAAAAAAAGAGTGATTTTTATAGCATCGAGATCGGTGATTTTGTAATCGAACAACAGGCTCCTGGACTCTTTCTCGCTAAACCTCTTTTTCATCGCCTGGGCAAAAGCCGACTGTACTGTACGTATATGGAAAACCGTGGCGACGACAATCACGAAGGGAAGAATAAAGTGGATAACAAAAAAGCGGCCCAGCATCGGTGTCCCCGGAGTATGGCTGCCGACTAAATATGCGTAAATTGAATCACCCACCAGCGGGATGGCCTGGGCAAATCGGGTAATCACCGTTGCCGCCCAGTAGCTTTTTTGCCCCCAGATCAGGCTATAACCAAGAAACGCGGTCATCATCAGCAGGATATACAGCGTGACGCTAACCATCCACATTGTCGTCCAGGGCTTACGGTAAACGTTGTAGTACATGCCACGAAAAATATGCATGTAGCAGGCAAAGAAAAAGAGCGACGCGCCAATAGCATGCATGTTACGTAACAGCTCTCCATGGCGAACCGCGCGCATAATATGAATAATGGAGTCAAATGCCAGCTCAGCCGTCGGTACGTAAAACATCGCCAGCACGATACCCGTAAAGATCTGCACGCCGAGCATAACCAGCAGGATAGCGCCGATCGCAAATACCCAGAGTCCGGCAATTGAGCGAGGGAAAGGAATACGCCAGCGAAGCGAATAGACGCTTTCATTCTTCATTTCAGACTTCCTTCGCGCCGATACGCACGACCTGACCATCGGAATGAATAACGTAGTCTGGGATTGCCAGGTTGGTCGTTGCGGGCCCGCGCGTCACGCGCCCGGAGGTATCAAACTCTGAGCCGTGGCACGGGCAAATCCAACCCAGCCCACCCGGTCGGGCGTTAGGTACACACCCGGCATGTGGGCAATAACCTTGAACCACCAGCCATTGAGGATGGGCTGCAGAGACCCTGGCGCTGTCTGGCTGTGGGTCGATAAGCGTATCCAGGTCGGCACTTCTGGCAGTAATAATTTCATCCGGGGTGCGATGGTGAATAAGAATCAGCTTTCCCTGCCATACACGTCTGACGGTTTGTCCAGCAGCGACCGCTGCAAGAGAGACATCAATCGGTTCATTTTCCCCAAGCGTTTTTTCATCCGGGCCCAAGGCCGAAACCAGCGGCCAGACAGCAGCAGCGACGCCTGCCGCACCGACAAATTTTGTCAGTTTACACAGGCATTCCCGACGCTGTTCCTGGATTTCGCCATCTGGACGTTTATTATCTGCCACCTCGTATACCTCCTTAAGTGTCGCGGATTAATGTTTGTCGATACGCGCGTAAATTTCCTGAAAGCGCTTGTCAGCAATACCCGGCGCTTTGAACGCACGGTAGCTTTCTGGTAACGAGGCATCTCCAACCTTAATCAGCATCACCATGCCCTGAGCGTAATGCGGTGTACATTTGATGCCGTAAAACCCGGCATTGTCATAAGTAACTTCGATCTCTTCATCTATTTTGCCCATAAATCCAGGATAGCCAGCCGGAGACAACTCAGCGATTGAGGCCGCGTTGTGGCTTTTATGTTTACGGATAAACTTCACCGTATCCCCAGGCTGGATCTCCAGATAATCCGGCTCATAGACCATTGGCCCCGCAGACCCACGATTCTTCATCAACACTTCGTGAGTTTGTGCGAAGGCTGAAGAGGCGAAAGCGAGTAAACACAAAATTTGCAGACTCTGTTTGAGGTATTTCATTGATTCTTCCTTAAAATTCATCAGGCCGTTGATAACGAATAAAACAGTTTGCACCACTTGCATCCCTTTCAATGATGGCGTCGATTCCAAACCAGGTGTGGAGGTTTTCGCGGGTAAAAACAGCGCATGGTTTCCCTTGCATCGCCATATGTCCGGACGTCATTACGATGATGCGATCGCAGAACATCGCGGCATGATTGAGGTCGTGCAGAGCAGCAATCACCGTGAGCTTTTCACGTTTCACGAGACTCAGCAGGCCAATCTGATGTTGAATGTCGAGATGGTTGGTGGGTTCATCCATCAGCAACAACTGTGGCTGCTGCGCCAGCGCCCGGGCGATATGCAGGCGCTGTTTTTCTCCACCAGAAAAGGTATGCCAGCAGCGGTGTTGTAATTCACTGAGATCAACCTTTTCCAGCATAGTCTGCACGATAACGTCATCTTTGGCGGACCAGGGGGAGAGCAGGCTAAGCCAGGGGGTCCGCCCCAGAGATACGGCTTGTAAAGCAGTAAGACGCTCGCTGGTTTCAGCCTGTTGTTCGACCAGCGCCACCTGTTGAGCAAGATGACGCCGCGAATAATGCTGGAGCGCTTTTCGCTGCAGAGTGATTCGTCCTGAAGTCGGCTTCAGCAAACCAGCCAGGAGTGAAATCAGTGACGTTTTGCCCGAGCCATTGGGGCCGATGATGCCGACAAACTCGCCAGGCGTTACGCTGAGTGAAATATCATCAACAATCGTCTTACCTTTTACCTTCCAGCGCAGATTACAGGCTTCAATAACGGCTTGTGCAGAGGTAATAAAAGGGTTTACGAGGTTCACCGTCATTTGTTCTGGTTTCCTCTAATCAGAATGATTGAAAACGCAGGGGCGCCAACCAGAGCGGTGATCACGCCTATTGGTAGAACCTGGCCGGGGAGTAACGTGCGGGAAATAACATCAGCGATAATGAGGAAGATCGCGCCGGTAAGCGCACTCACTGGCAGCAGTCGATGATGCTGGTTGCCGACCAGTAGACGAGCGGCATGCGGGATAACCAGACCGACAAAGCCGATCGCACCAACAATGGAGACCATAATTGCCGTCATGCCGGTGACGGCGGCAATCAGTACTGCACGGGTACGTTTTACCGGAATACCCAACGATGCCGCAGACTCAGCGCCAAAGGAGAACGCGTCGAGATGGCGGGCATAACAGAAGCACAGCACGATACCGACCAGAGCGGTTGGAATGGCTAAGACAACATCGGGCCAGCGTACACCGCTCAAATTGCCTAACAACCAGAACATAATACCGCGCGCTTGCTCGGCGTTTGCTGAGCGGGTAATGATAAGCGACGTAATCGCATTGAAAAGCTGTGAGCTGGCGATCCCGGCAAGGATGATTTGGGTTGTTACACCTCCGCCTTGTCTACCGCCAGCAGCCATTGCTAATAGCGCAACGAACATAAATGCTGTCAGCGCACCAATAAAAGCTCCCAATGACATACTGATGATCCCTGCCCCAAGCCCGGTGAGAGCAATCAGCACCGCTCCGGTGGATGCTCCGGCAGAAATCCCCAATAGATAAGGTTCAGCGAGCGCATTGCGTAGCAACGACTGCAGCACTACGCCGGAAACAGCCAGGCAGGCACCGCAGCTGGCGGAGACCAGCGCTCGGGTCAGGCGATAGTTCCAGACGATCCCTGCATCCAGCGCATCGACAGGGTAGTGTGAATCAAAAAGATGATTTGCCAGCGTGCTGAGTACGTGCTGCCAGGGAATAAGCGTTTCGCCGATGGAAATACCCGCCAGCAGTACGCAGCACATTAGCGCACTGACCCAAACGGCATGTCCACCTATTCTCATCGCAAGTTGACCAACGGCACGACGCATCCTGCGTGAATCACTCATGATTATCTGCGTTCCTGAGTAACGGAGATGCGCTATACCGTCCGAGGATATAGCGCAAAACGTAGATTAATGAGCAGCCTGCGGATGCGCTAAGCCATATTCAACAAGGGCATCCGCCAGTTTTTCCACCCCATCAATAGTTCTGATCCCGGCATTCATTGTCTGTACGTCAATGACCGGCAGATGGTTTTCCTTGACGGCAGGAACCAGTTTGGTGACAGGGTCGGACTTGAGGTATTCCATCTTGACCTTCCAGTCATCTGCCGGGAAACGCCGACGGCTCATCTCTCCGAGCACAATGACCGAAGGATTAGCTTTAGCGATGGTTTCCCAGCCCACTGTTGGCCATTCTTCGGCAGAATCAATCACATTCTTCACACCCAGCGTTTGGGCTATCCATGCAGCTGGGCCAAACTTCCCGGCAACGTAAGGATCGAGCTGCAAATCGGCGCTTGAGAACCAGAACACCGCGGAAACATTCTTATCCATTCCGGTAATTTTATTTTTCGCTGCGGCTTCACGTGCTTTAAGGCTGGCAATCAACGCTTCGCCTTTATCCTGAACATCGAAGATTTTCGCCAAATCGGCGACTTCCTGATACACCATGGCAATATCAAACATACCCTTACGGACACCATCACCACCATCTTCGTTATCTTTCGCACAGTCAGCCGGCGCGGTATAAACGGGAACCTTCAGTTCACTAAACTGTTCATAAGAGGCAACCGTGCCTGCTGGGCCGATTTGCCATTCAAACTGGCTGGCGACCAGATCCGGTTTTTTAGCCACAATCCCTTCAAAGCTGGGAATATTTTGCGCAATAACGGCAACTTTTTCATTAGCTGTTTTATAAGTATCCAGTACCGGGCCAAACCACAGTGAAGTGCCCACGACGCGATCGGCCAGCCCTAATGAATAAAGAATCTCGGTACTATTCTGTCCCACCGTTGCCACGCGCGTTGGTGCCTGGTTGAAGGTAATATCGCGGCCACAGTTTTTAATCGTCAGAGGATATTCGGTTTTTGCCGCGGCAGAAAAACCGGAAGTAAGCAGCAGAGCAGTCGTGCCCAAAATAGCCAGAAGCGTTTTTTTAGAGGAGTAAAAGGTAGAATTAGCGTGCATTATCATCGTCCCGTTGATGCCAGAATCTGAAGATCTGGTCATGGCTCATTTCATTCCATATATCGGGAGGAGACATGAAGATAGATGACATTCAATCGTGAAATTTAAGAATGAAGATATGCAAAAAATGCAAATAAGCGTTACTTAGCCGAAATCTTATTCATAAATACACTACTGCATTTGTCAAATAATTCATCCCATGGACCATCCCGTCCACTCAATGGTATACACCTTTGACAGCAGGTCTCCTGACTCACGGTAACCAGAATATCAGCCTTCCCATAAAGATAAACTTTACAGTGACCTGTGGCTTATTAACCACACAAGGATATTCTGCATCCGCCTACAGTTGCGGGGGCAGTTATGGAATTGAATTAAATAATTCTTACCATATTCCTATTCATATACAAAAATGTAATGAAATGCTGTCGAAAGCGACTCTAACGGCAATTGTTAACAAGGTCAACCATAGGGGGTAAGAGGCAAAAGAGAGTGGGAAACTAAAAATAATCAATAAATACAAATGGTTGTGTGTTTGTTTCTTTGCGTGATGCTGTAAATGAAAATAACAACGGGAAGCTAAATGATAATTGGTTGATGTTGATCAAATTACGAACATAATTCAATCTCCGCGTATGAAACATATTGATCACCATCAAAAATGCTGCGTATTAGCAGTTGAATCTTTTTTTTGTGAACTCTCCATGTGTACCAACTGCCATTCATCCTGCATATCCATAATCACGTTAAAATTGTTACGCAACCAGAAATGATAACCGCCGGGTAAAAAATGATGTGTGTGAAGATACAAAACTTTATATTGATGTTGCTGACAAAATACCTCAGCTAAGGAAAACAATTGACTGCCGATCCCCTGTCTGCGATAGCGTTCATCCACGTAGCAACGACAAATTTCCGCTGTTTCAGACAAGTTATAGCGTCCGCGCAGTTCAGCAATCCGATCATTATATTGACATACCGCCAGTGTAGCGATTAATTCTTGTTTTTCGCTCCATGCGCAAAGTAATGAATTCCTTTCCTGTAACAGATACTGTCGTTCGAGATCAAAGAGATCTTCTTCGCCAGAAGGCATGGATCTACCAGCATTGAAGAACAGATTAAGATGTTCAATAAGGAACGACTGAACAGCAGGAATATCGGCGTGAGTCATCTCACTAAACCTAAATGGGATCATGGCATGCATAACTCAATCTTAGAATGGAAAACGATAATAACAATAAGACTACTTTAAAAACAATATTGAGCGACCTGAGACAGACATGCAATTGTCAATGTTGCTATTCTGCCCACAGATTATAAATGGGAAAAATTGAGTTCAGGCAGGAATACTTCCTACCATTCTGCACAATGAAGACCACGCCAAGGCGTACGCTTAAATTTTCAGCGTCTCAATGACCATTCGCAGGGCAGGGGAGACATTGCGATGAGGATAATAAAGAAATAATCCTTCCATTCGCAGGCTGTAACGCTGCAACACCCTGATAAGGTTACCGTGTTCTAAATCATCCGCGACCAGTTCGACAGGGACATAGGCCAGCCCAAGACCCAGCCGGGCGGCTTCTGCTTCCATATAGCTGTCGGATAAAGCCCATTGCCCTTCAGGCTGATGGGTGATTTTTTTATCATTCTGAATGAGTTCCCACTGATATACGCTGCCATCGGCAAACTGATAGGCGATGCAGGGATGCGCCTTTAAATCCGCCGGGGTTTGTGGAAAACCGAAGCGGTGAAAATGTTCAGGCGTACCCACAACCGCCATCTCCATATCCGGCGTAATGCGCACCGCGACCATGCCCTGGCCGACTTCAGGCCCCAGACGAACGCCGGCATCGAATCTTTCCTCGATGATATCGACGAACCTGCTCTCATTCATCAGTTCTAGCCTGATATCAGGGTAGCGCTGTTTAAATACCGCCAGCTTAGGCAGCAGGCATTTATCAATGGCGTGCTGGCTGGCATTGATACGCACCGTACCGGAGGGCGTCTCTCGATAATGCGCCAGCGTGGCAAGCCCACGATCTAACGTATCAAATCCAGATGCCGTCTTCTGATAGAGCTGCTCGCCTGCTTGCGTCAGCGACAGTTTACGCGTGGTACGCACCAGCAGCTGGACGCCCAGCCTTTCTTCAAGCTCACGAACAGAACGACTGACTCCTGATTGAGCAAGCCCCAGCCGCTGAGCAGCCGCGGTGAAACTGCCTTCCCGTACAACCTGCATAAACAAGTACAGCTCGTTGTAATTCTCCCTTTTCGCCATTGAATAATCCCTCTGAATGACAGCAGTCTTAATATTAATTTATAACATTATGGTATTAATCTTAGCACTAATCGCCCTCTAATTCTGGCAGTGCGTCAGCCTGCCCAGTATGGATGCTCATAAAATCCGCACGCCACGTGGCGCTGTATTCCATTTACTTAGTCTCCGCAGAGTTGCGGTTGGCATGCTGGCTTGTGGCCTGTTCTTTATGGGCCAGTTTGCGTTATTTACCTATGTACGCCCGTTCCTGGAGTCGGTGACGCGGGTTGACTCTTCAGGTTTGTCGTTGATTTTACTGGTTATCGGCGTGGCCGGTTTTATTGGCACGCTGGCTGTCTCGACGTTTCTTAACCGAAAATTCTATCCCACGCTGATGACCATACCCGGACTGATGGCCGTTATTGCCATCAGTCTGATGCTTACCGGGCATCACGTCTGGACGGTTTCTCTGCTGTTAGGCCTCTGGGGCATGCTGGCAACCGCCGCGCCAACCGGGTGGTGGGCATGGATTGCGCGTACGCTGCCCGACAACGCCGAAGCCGGAGGCGGGCTAATGGTCGCGGTGATTCAGCTCTCAATCGCCCTTGGGTCAACGGCAGGAGGCATCGTGTTTGACCACCTCGGCTGGCAGAGCGCGTTTGCCATGAGCAGCGTACTGCTCTTTTGCGCCGGAATACTGACCTTTTTCACCGCACGCCAGAAGGCCGGTGTGCTTTAGTCCGGTGAAGGTCCGCGCTCCAGAAACGTGGAAAGTGCGATATCGCCGCAGACGGATCGTACGCCTTCAAGGCTCTGAAAATATGGGCGCTTTTTTTGCGGCATAACGCTTTCCCTGCGCTATTTAAAAATATAACTCGCAGAATTCTCATATATCATACATCTGGCTCTTATTGGAAACCTCTTACATTTTCTTCTGAAAGCGACTTTTCAGTGCATGTCTATATTAAAATTCTAAATAAAATACTACAGAACATATATTAACAACTATGTGCTAACAATAAAATATCCTTGCAAGCGAATTTATAATGTTAACTATTTCATGTTGTTATAGTTGATTAAGGTTAGGGTTTAGAGTATCTTTAATCTAATCTTACATTCTTAAGTAAAAGCAGATAATGACAATATGAAAGCCAGACTCTATAATTTTTCAGAAGATGCAAATGATACTTTTGTTTTTAGATGGACCAGAAAACATTATGAGTTTTGCATGGATAACAATATCTTTTTAAATCACAGGGGGAAGAAAGTTTATAAAGAAAGGAATTTGCTACTATTATCTAAAGGTGACAAAATTAGAATTGAAGCTGATGTTATTGTTGAGCAATATTCAACAATGCCAGTAAAAAGTTTTTCCAGCGTAGGCGCATTTTCATTTCCAACCTGTCAATTGCCGGGTAATGTACGAATCGGCAGATTTTGTAGCATTGCATCAAATGTAAAAATCATGGGTGGGAACCATCCAATGAATCGTTTTACTACTCATATGCTTACTTATAATGGCGAGTTTGATAAATATGCTGCCAGCGAGTTTGGACAAAACTGGACGTTGAAACCATTTATCACTAAACCTAAGGATTTAACGATTGGCAATGATGTCTGGATTGGTAATGATGTTGTTTTAAAGGGGGGGATTTCAATTGGCGATGGCGCTGTTGTTGCTGCAAATTCTGTGGTTACTAAAGATGTGCCTCCATATGCTATTGTCGCAGGGGTTCCAGCAAAAATTATCAAATACAGATTTGAGTCAGGTATTATCGAAGAGTTGTTAAAAATAAAATGGTGGAACTATAATTACACCGATTTGCCTGATAACAGCAAGTGCGACGATATCATAAATTTCGTCACTGAAATGAATAAGTTGATATCAAATGGTAGTATTCAACAAAAGATATATAAAAAATTCAATCTTACCGAAATATTCACAACTCTTTAGTTTACTATGCGATTGTTGGCGTTGAGCGTCTTACCATTGACAGCATACGCAGCAACGATCGGACCAGGCAGCCCGGCACCGGGTGTGCTATGCGACAAAACTCTCTGTGCCGACGAGCACGGGCTGTCGCTGGCGTTAACCACAAAGTATCCTGGGAAGAGGCAAGGGGGCAGGCAGGCTGCTGCCGGAGAGTTTGACTCCACTGCCTTTACCTTTCGTGGCGACTCGTTTGGCGACACCACCGAGCGCCAGTATCGGAACGATCGCTATTTCGCACCAGATGGTAAGCGTAGCGGCAAAGTGAATACGCGTTACACCGTACTGTTGTTCGGGCAGAAGGATAACTTCTGACAGCCCCGGCGTTTTCCCTGTCTGCGCGGCGGGGATGCCGTTTTCCTCTTACCTGCACCACTAACTCTCAAAATTGAGAGGCCGATCCTTTGAGCAGGACTTTTGTCCTCAATCCTCTGCAAACGTCTGGTTACAATTCCTGCATATCTTCAATACCCATAATTCAGGAATTGTTATGACTGCACATATTAATGCCAAAGCGGGTGATTTTGCACCAACCGTGATTATGCCGGGCGATCCGCTCCGTGCTAAGTTTATTGCCGAAAATTATCTAATTGATTACCGCGAAGTTACCAATGTACGCAATATGTTAGGCTATACCGGTTTATATTTTGGGCAACCTGTTTCGGTGATGGGGCATGGAATGGGCATTCCTTCAATGACGCTTTATGCCCATGAGCTGGTACATGATTTTGGTGTGCAGAGAATTATTCGTGTTGGTAGCCTGGGGGCAACACAACATCATGTCAAAATGCGAGATATTATTCTTGCCGTCGCCGCTGGAACCGATTCTGTCACGAATTTAAAACGTAGCGCGGGCTACGCAATGGCGGCATCTGCTCATTTTCCATTATTGCAGCAGGCGTGGACATTGGCACAGAAGGCTGGCATCGATATTAAAGTCGGCAATGTCTTCAGTGGTGATCTTTATTACGATCCTGACGAAAGTTTAATACCGGCACTGGAAAAGTTTGGTGTGCTGGGTGTGGATATGGAAGTGGCAGGGTTATACGCTTTAGCGCATCAGTTTAATATTGAAGCGTTGGCTATATTAACCGTATCCGATCATTGCCTGACAGGAGAAGAAACGACGGCAGAAGAACGGCAGTTAACGTTTAAAAATATGATAGAGTTGGCGCTAAATACAGCTGTTACGGCTTAGCATCAGCATTTAGATGAACCAATCAGAGATGGCATTATATGAAGAATAAAATAGCACTTACGCTGATTAGTTTTCTGGCAAATTTTATTATGGCGGGGTTTGCCAGTCAGTTTGGCATGCTGATTGAACCGATTGCACTACGCTACAGTGCCGATGTGAATACCGTTGCTTCGATATTTTCGTTGCTTAACGGTGGAGCATTAGCCGGAACCGTCGCCGCCTTTTTCTTGATTGAGAAAATCGGTGTTAAGCGTATGACGTTCATTATCTATTCGATAGTGTTCCTCTGCGCTCTGGCAATGCACTTAAGCCCTGGATTATGGCCGGTGATGGTCGCCATGACCCTGGTGGGTTTCTGCGGCGGGATTGGTCTGTGCGTAGCGGGAACGATCGTGGTATCAGTTTGGCAGGATCGCATTCAAAGTACGATGCTGGTGGTGCAGGACGCCACCTTTAACGTTGCGGGCGTAGTTTTTCCGTTGATCACTACCTTCGCCCTGACGCACAATATGTCGTGGAGTTATAGCTATCTGAGCGTAGGTATGGTGGCTCTACTCACGCTGGGCGTTGTGGCTCTCACCCGTTTTTCCGCCTGTGAAACGGCTCCTGCAGCGGATAGCGCGGACGTGGCGAAATCGGAGTGGAACCCAGGGATTATCAGCGGCGGTATAGGTCTGTTTTTAGGCATGCTGGCGCTGTATACCTTCCTGACCTGGGCACCATTGTTTGTGAAGAACAAATTTGGTATTCCCTTTGAAGAAGCAGGAAATATTATTACGCAATATTGGGGGGCTGCGCTGGTCGGCGCGTTAGTCTCAACCGTTATTGTTTCCCGAGTGAAAATACATTATTTCCTGCTAAGTATTATTCTGCTGGCTTGCGTAATTACAACCATTATTGTCACGAAGGAAAAAATCTCCGGGCTTGATTATCTGGCCTACAGTTACGGATTTGTCTGCGCAGCATTGTATAACTCCTTTATTGCCTACGGTGTTTCTTTCGTGAAGCGCGCGAGTAGCCAGAACGTATCTTATATTTTAATTAGCGGCAGTGCCGGGGCGATGTTTAGTCCGGCGATCAGTGCGCTAATGGAAAAAACTATGGGATTACAGAAAATTATGTACGCAATACCGGTGTTGTATTTAATCATCTTTATCATGTTGATGGGTACATTGAAACTTAAACGTAATCAAACACAGTAATAACGCTTACCTTTTTAATTAGATAGCCAGTCGTCACGCCATTTATTTGGTGGGGCGACACTCAACCTTGCTCAAAGGAATTGAAAATGCTGAAGAAAAATAAATCAATGATGAAAAAAACAGTTCTGGGTGCGGTAATTGCGATGTGCTGTACGCAAGCGCTTGCGGCTGATTATACCGATGGCAACATCCGCAAAAATGATTTTAACTGGATGCAGATGAACTTAATGCAAAGTGTGGATGCAAAAGTGCCTTATGGCATTCGTAATGACACCTATCTGGAACTGGAGTTTGGCGCGCGTTCCGGAATTATCGATCTGTACGGTTATGTGGATTTCTTTGATATTTTGGATCGCGAGCAGGACGATCGTCATGGTGGTGATAACTTTTTTGCCAAGATATCTCCGCGTTTTTCCCTGGACGCCATTTTTAATAAAGATTTATCCGTTGGTCCGTTTAATGAATTCTATATCGCAACGGTAAATAACATTGGTGACCGGGAATTATTTGAGCATTACGTCGGTCTGGGCACGGATGTTAAGGTGCCGTGGTTTGGTCTGGTGGGAATGAACATCTATGCGCACTATGTTCGTGAAAACTACGGTGCGGATAACGAAGGCAAGTGGGATGGCTACATGTTCTCGACCAACTGGTCGACGCCGTTCTATACCTTTTCCAACGGCAGTTACTTGAACTATCAGGGTTACTTTGACTACCAGTTCGCCGCTAATAAGATTGCTAATCAACCGTTATACAGCAATAACGCGATTGAATGGTATAACGGCATCTACTGGCATTCAGAGCATTATGCGGTAGGTTATGGCTTGAAGTACTTCCGCAACATGGCACTGATGGAAAACCACGGCGGAGCAGGGCGTACCACCGGGCTAGGCCACTATTTCAACCTCACCTACAAGTTCTGATTGCACCGAAATGACACACCAATGCTCTGTTTGCGAGAGTTGGTGTGTCAGTCAATGATGTCGTTGCCGAGAAATTTACGCAGCCCATCCAGATCCTTAATTTCCAGTCCTTGCTTCGTACGCGTTACCAGCCCGGCATCCGTCAGCGCTTTAACTGCCCGACGATAAACCCGGTCAGTGGTGCCGAATCGCTCAGCTTCCTGGTATTTTTTATCAAAACCATCCATTGGCTGCTTGTTCTGATGCTGGCGATACAGGTCATACGCCACGTTATGAACGATAGGGTAGAGCATCCGGTGCAGGAAGATTTCTAGCATATCCTGATAATCAACGGCCATTGCGCTGGCGAAAAATATCGCCAGCCTGGGATGCTGGTTCAGCGCTTCTTCCAGACGATCACAGGTGCACACCGCCACGGTAAGCGGTTCTTCAGCTACGATGTCAAGCTGGCAGCGATACCCGGTAAAAAACTCCATTTCACCAAACAATTGCTCATCACATTCCATTGCGCCCAACTGAAAACGGCGACCATTCTCCGCGCTATACCGTAGAGAAATTCGCCCTGATTGCACCATAATCAGTCGATCGACTACCTGTCCCTGACGGTATAGATACTCATCTTCCTGGATAATCTGCGTTTCAGAGAGTAGCTCCTGAAATATCTTCTCAATTAAGGCATCATCCTGTTGCCAGATATTGTGAAAACGACCTTTAGTGAGGGGCTTAAGCTGCATGGCTCAACGTCTTATTGTTTGAGAAAATTCCTATCGCTGACTGTATGCCATCTGCTGAGCAATGTCATTAAGAGCGGGTTGGAGATAATAAAAGGACCAGCACGCTGCTGGCCCTGACACACTAAGGATGGCTGATAAAGCGAGACAGCCGCTGGCGCAGCAGGCGGTTTTCCTGTCGTAACTGTGCATTCTCTTCCAGCAACGTTAGCGCAACGGCAATTCCCGGCCAGTCAAGTTCCAGCTCCTGACGCAGGCGCACCGCGCGACGCATTACGGTCAGCGCATGGTCGTCAAACGTCTTGTCTTCATGAGGCTCAATTACCCCTAAGCCGACAATCTCATGGAGCTCCTCTTCTGATACACCGGTGTACAGACAAAATTCGGTAATGGTAAAGGTGACGGTGACGTTAGCCATTATGCTTTCCCCCACTCTTTGCGCGGATCAAAGGTCTTTTGTGCATCCGCCAGCTGTTGCCACAGGGCGGCGCTGGCATCGTCAGGTTTCGGCGGCATGACTATTTTGATCACCGCATACAAATCGCCGGTATGTTTTTTACTTACCAGACCCTTGCCCTTAATACGTAGTCGCTGTCCGGCCTGGCTTCCCGCGGGAATGGTCAGCAGGATGCTCTCTTTTAGCGTCGGAACGGTGACTTTCGCCCCTAACGCGGCTTCCCATGGTGCCAGGGGAACGACCACTTCCAGATCCTGATTAACGATATCGAACAGTGGATGCGGCGCAATATGAATCACCAGCCACAAATCACCGTTCGGCCCACCGTTTTCGCCGGGGGTGCCCTGGCCTTTCAGACGGATACGCTGACCGTTACCGACGCCAGCCGGAATTTTCACATTCAGTGTTTTGGGAATTTCACGTTCAACCATGCCGAATGCATTGTAGACCGGCAGGTTGTAACTGATCGTGCGGCTATGCTCAGTAAGCGTTTCTTCGAGGAATACGGCAACTTCAATTTCGATGTCGTGCCCGCGGCTGGCAGGGCGCTGGCGCGACTGGTGCGCACGCTGACCAAAAATGGAAGAGAAGATATCGTCGAAATCTTCGGCGCTGTAGCTTTGATTCTCTCCTTGCTGGAATTGACGGCTGAACTGTGGATCGTTGCGGTGCTGCCACAACTGGTCGTACTCGGCGCGTCGCTGCTCATCACTCAGTACCTCCCAGGCTTCAGCAACCTCTTTAAACCGGGCCTCCGCGTCAGTCTCTTTACTGACATCAGGATGGTATTTACGGGCGAGTCGACGATAGGCGGTCTTGATTGTCTTGAGATCGTCTGTCGGTTTCACGCCCATAATGGCGTAATAATCCTTTAATTCCATAGCGTTCTCTCGTGTAAATCAACACTTGCAGAAGGTGAACCGTGACAACAGGTATCACCGCTTAGTTTAGGGTAATCCTGATAACGGCGAATGCCAACCGTGAAGGAGGGATATTGCTATAAACGATGCGGATGCGCACCACCAACAGCGCTTTTGACGTTATGGCGTCTGTTGTGTGGTGCGAATAGTGAGATTAGCTGAACATCAGGATTTGGTTATCAGGAAGCGGACCGTATCAGCATAGTTTTGCACGAACGCGTTAAGATCATCAGATTTCAGTCCTTTCGGATTGATCATATATTTACCGTTGATAAAAATGGCGGGTACGCCGGTTAAATCTACCGCTTTAGCCATTTCTTGCTGTTTGGCAGTCAATGATTTCACAGCAAAACTATTCCATGCGGCATCATAATCACTGGCGCTGACGCCTGCGCTGATAAATACATTACGAATATCGTCCGCTGTTTTAATGGTTTGTTTTTTCTGAACAGCATCAAAAAGCATCGGTTTAACTTTATCTTGTACGTTCAACAGCATGGCGACGGACCAGGCGTGCGTCATGTCCTGCCCCAGAGGGCCTAAAAAGTCGACGTGGTATTCCGTGAGTTTGACATCAGCAGGCAAGGCTTTTTTTACGTTATCAGTGATTTCAAAAACTTCATCGTACTGATAACAGGAAGGGCAATAGAATGAGAAAAACTTCAGCGCCGCCGGGGCTGAAACGACGGGTTTTTCCAGCGAGATATACTCTTTGCCGTCGGTAAATGATGCTGCCTGAGCGCTAACTGTAAAAAGTAACCCAATCAGGGGTAATAAATATTTTTTCATTTCCATATACTCTAAATAACATTTAATAAACAAATTAACTGCTAATGAATACGCCATGCACTGCGTCAGTCTATAATACGATAATCCCATTAAAATGCGCTGACACTTACTTTCATTTACGCAGTAATACGTGTCGGGACGTTATTTATGTAGTGTCACGGAAATATCTTTTGGCACTCTTCGTAAATAGCGAATGATAACTTCCGTGATATTTTCTCGTTTATTTCGGCAATGTTATATTGTAATAACCAAACATAAAAATATGATTAATTCTCATTTCGTTTATAAAGGTGAGCTGCAAGACGATGTGCTATGTTCTGCCAACGTCCTCTAAAATTTTCTTTCTCTTGTCGCGCGTGAACGAATAGGGCAACTGTCAGACAAAACGGTGCGACGGGACCCATTCGCTCGGTTTATGTCAGGGAGCCCGACCTCAATCTGATTAAAATCGCGGTATACCCAGCAGATAGCAGGACATAACTTTACAGCGGAAAGGTTGCCAAAACCTGGCGAGTGGTTAAGATAACTCGCATCAATTAGCGAGGGTGTAATGGCGAAACGTCAACGGATGGGATGGTGGTTCCTCTGTCTGGCATGTGTTGTGGTGCTGGTTTGTACCGCACAACGCATGGCGGGCCTGCACGCGTTGCAAATGGACACCGTTGCCACAAGCGTTGTTGTCAGCGCACAAGCGCAGACCGACGAGACTTCACCCGTTACCCCTTGTGAACTGAGCGCAAAGTCATTACTGGCCGCGCCTCCTGTACTGTTTGAAGGCGCTATTCTGGTTCTGTGTCTGCTGCTGTCGTTGTTGGCGCCAGTGCGGGCGTTTCGTTTGCCTTTTTTCCCTCCGCGAGCCATCTCGCCGCCCACTCTCAGGGTACATCTGCGATTTTGCGTCTTCCGTGAATGACAGAACAGCCGTTGCTGACTGTTAAATAATTATTCACGGAGAAAAACTATGATGACTGTTTTCAGACAGGCGCTGCTCTGTCTGTTATTGCTATGGCTGCCCGTATCCTGGGCGGTTGAACCCGGCTGGCTACGTTCACCCGATAACGATCACGCCAGCGTGCGGCTACGCGCAGATACGTCCGCAGGCGGTGAAACGCGTCTGTTACTGGATGTCAAACTGGAGGACGGCTGGAAAACCTACTGGCGTTCGCCGGGCGAGGGCGGCGTCGCGCCTGCTATCGCCTGGAAAGACGAAATGCCAACGGTCGACTGGTTTTGGCCAACCCCTGCGCGCTTTGAGGTCGCCAATATCACTACCCAGGGTTATCACGATAAGGTGACGTTCCCGATGGTTGTGCGCGGTAGATCGCCGGCCACGCTTAGTGGCGTTTTGACGCTATCCACCTGTAGCAACGTTTGCCTGTTGACGGATTTTCCTTTTTCCGTGACGCCCACAGCTCAGGATCCGACTTTTGCCCATGACTATGCTCAGGCGATGGGGCAGATCCCGCTTGCCAGCGGTCTGACCGATACTCTGCACGCCGGAGCGAGGGCCGGAGAGTTGGTCGTCGAGGCTCACCGCGCGGGAGGCTGGAATGCACCAGGGCTATATCTGGACGCCGTTAATGATGCGGACTTTGGCATGCCGCAAATTCACGTTGCAGGAGAGACGTTACGCGCCACGGTACCTGTTCATGATGGTTGGGGGGAAGGCGCGCCGGATTTACGCGGGAAGTCGGTCACGCTGGTGCTGGCAGATAACGGCGTTGCCCAGGAAAGTCGTCTTGTGATTGGCGAAGCCCCGGTTATTGAAAACGCCTCGCTCCCGTTGTGGCAGGTGGTGCTAATGGCGCTGTTGGGCGGCTTAATCCTCAATCTGATGCCCTGTGTGTTACCGGTTCTGGGTATGAAGCTGGGCTCTATTTTGCTGGTCGAGGAAAAAAAACGTCACCAGATCCGCCGTCAGTTCCTCGCATCGGTAGCCGGAATTCTGGTCTCGTTTATGGCCCTGGCGCTATTGATGACGGTGCTGCGTTTAACTAATCAGGCACTTGGCTGGGGGATTCAGTTTCAGAATCCGTGGTTTATTGGCGTCATGGTGTTGGTGATGCTGACGTTCAGCGCCAGCTTGTTCGGGTGGTTCGAATTCCGTCTGCCGTCGGCGATGACCACCACGCTGGCGACTCACGGCGGCAATGATTTGTCGGGACATTTCTGGCAAGGCGCATTTGCGACTTTGCTTGCTACGCCGTGCAGCGCCCCGTTTCTGGGCACGGCGGTGGCGGTGGCATTGACCGCTTCGCTGCCGACATTGTGGGGGCTGTTTTTCGCCCTTGGGCTGGGGATGAGCTTGCCGTGGCTGCTGGTGGCTCTGCGTCCCGGTCTGGCGCTGCGTTTGCCGCGTCCAGGACGCTGGATGAATATTTTGCGGCGTCTTCTCGGCATGATGATGCTGGGGTCGGCTATCTGGCTTGCGACATTGCTGCTCCCACATATAGGGCTTGGTGGACAAGGTAGCGCGAAAGAAAGCGTGAACTGGCAACCGCTCAGCGAGCAGGCGATTGAGAATGCGCTGGCGCAACATAAGCGTGTATTCATTGACGTCACTGCTGACTGGTGCATCACCTGTAAAGTAAATAAATACAACGTATTGCATAAAGATGACGTCCAGGCCGCTTTGCAACAGCCGGACGTGGTGGCGTTACGCGGCGACTGGACGCTGCCATCTGAAGCTATCATCGAATTTCTGAAAAAACGCGGCCAGGTTGCTGTGCCGTATAACCAAATTTATGGCCCCGGTCTGCCGGAAGGTCAGGCGTTGCCCACGTTGTTAACCCGCGATGCGGTACTGCAAATGTTGAACGATGCCAAAGGAGTCACCCCATGAAGATGATGATTGTTCTGCTGTTAACCCTGTTTTCAGCCGTCAGCGTAGCGAAAGAGCCTGCACCGTTTACCCCGGAACAGGAAAAGCAAATTGAAGCATTAATTCAGGAAGCCCTGTTTAACGATCCCAATAGCCCGCGGATTGGCGCCAGGCAGGCGAAACTGACCCTGATAAACTTCACTGATTACAACTGTCCATACTGTAAACAGTTAGATCCCATGCTGGAAAAAATAGTGCAGAAATATCCTGATGTGGCGGTGGTGATTAAACCGCTGCCGTTTAAAGGGGAAAGTTCGGAACTGGCGGCGCGGACCGTGCTGACCACCTGGCATCAGCATCCGCAGCAGTTTCTGGCGCTACATGAAAAACTGATGCAGAAGAAGGGGTATCATACCGACGTCAGTATTAAACAGGCGCAGGAAAAATCGGGGGCCAGTCCGGTTACGCTGGACGCCCAAAGTGCTGAAACGCTGAGCACTAACCTGCAACTGGCGCGACTGGTGGGAGTGCAGGGAACCCCCGCAACGATTATTGGTGATGAACTTATTCCTGGTGCGGTGCCGTGGGAAACCCTTGAGGAAGTGGTAAAAGAAAAACTGGCGGCGGCCAATGCTCAGTAAATTGCGCCGCTGGCTGCGCGAAGGACTGATCTTACTGGCGCTGTTAGCGGGGGTGATGCTGCTGATGGATGCCTGGCGCGCGCCGCAGCTACCTGCCTCTTTTGACAGCACGCCTTTACAAACGCTGGATGGTGAAACCGTCACGCTGGCGGCACTTAGCAAAGACGAGCCGGTGCTGCTTTATTTCTGGGCGAGCTGGTGCGGCGTATGCCGCTTCACGACGCCGGAAGTCGCCAGGCTGCGCTCGGAAGGGAAAAACGTGATGACCATTGCGCTACGCTCCGGGAGTGAAGCGGAAGTCTCGCACTGGCTGTCGCGTAAAGGCGTGGACTTTCCGGTCATCAATGATGCTAACGGGGCCATCTCTCGTAGTTGGGCGATCAGCGTTACGCCCACGTTGGTGGTGATGTCCCAGGGCCGGGTGGTATCAACAACCAGCGGCTGGACCAGCTACTGGGGCATGAAACTTCGGCTGTGGTGGGCAACAACGTTCTGATATTTATGCCGGGGGAACCCGGCATTTTCTTACGATAAAAATGTAATAAAAACAGGTTGTTCTGATATTAATTCCCTAAAACATATACTAATGGCTATATATTTTTGATTTTTTCTGTAGTTGCAAATCTACAAAGGTAATGGCATATCTGATGGTGTTTTAAATATCTTATTTCTTACAGGGATTATAGAATAATGGGCAAGGGTAAAATTATTGTTGCATCAATGATGGTGTTTTGTGTCCTTATTTTTATTGCTGCTATTGCCTTTTTTATGATGTATCAGGGGGAACTAACTGAACCAACCAGTGAAGAGAAACATGCTGCTATTCTGCATGCCGCGGGTCTGCTGAAATCAGACGTGCAGGATGAAAAAACAATAAAAAATTTATTTCAACGTTATATTTTGTCGCGTAAGGTAAATCTGGATTCTGGTGAATGGGTGGCAGACGATGCCGTGACGCAGGAATGTAAAAAGCTCGCTCCGGAACATGATCCCGCGAAGATTTATCAGCGCTGTGCAATTGCAGATGTTTATCTGGTCAAGAATAAAAACAATAAAATTCAACAAATTATACTACCCATTTTCGGTAAGGGCGCGAAGTCGATGATGCATGCCTTTCTGGTCCTTGACCCAGACGGACGTACGGTTAAAAACCTGTATTACTACCAACAGCGGGAAACTCCATTTTTGGGTGCCAGAGTGGAAGATGAGAGCTGGCGTAAGCAGTGGCCGGGTAAAAAAGTGGTTGATAATAACGGGAAGCCAGTGCTGAGAATAACTCAGGAAAAACCGGGAAATATCGATGAATATACGGTAGATGGTATTTCTGGTGCAACTCTGACATCGATGGGGGTAGAGAACAGTATCAACTACTGGACAGGCGAGCAGGGCTATGGCCGTTTTCTGCAACGGATTACTCGTGATCCTGATATAATAGCGCCCTAATTATTTTTTGTATTAAATAATATTTGTCCTCATGCTCGCTGTCGACTTCATTTGCGTCAGCGAGTATTGGGCGAGTTCTATTCCTTAGAGTCTGTAAATACTCCTGTCTTAACGTCTGCATCAATAAATACAGACTGTCTCAATTCTGTATTCATCACATTTTCATGAAATAAATTTACATAACTTGTCACCTGTTGACATTTTTATGATCCAGGTCATGTACAGCACAATCAAAAATCGGTAATGATAATAATTATCATTTGTATTTTACGGGATGCGTGCCGTGCGTAAGTTCAGTTTTTTCCTGCTGACCACTTTCTGTAGCTTGTTTGTAAGCCTTCACGTATGGGCTGCTACAAACTATGCGCCGTTTATTGAGGATATTGAGCAACGTCTTGATAAAACGGCAGAACTTTACTCTCAACAGCAAACAGATGAGGCGCGACGCACGGTGCAAATGGCCTACTTTGAGGTATTTGAAAACCTTGAAGGTCCTATTCGAATCAACATTTCCGCCAGCAAAAGTTATGAGATGGAAAGCGCTTTTGGTGAGATCCGACGCATGATTGGCGAAAAAAAATCTTTCTCAGACGTGCAGGCCAAAATTGACTGGCTTAAAGCTTCGTTGCGTGAAGTTGAACCCGTGTTAGATGGCGGGCATCGTCTGGTTGCCGAAGAGCAGCACAATGCGTTTTCCAGAACGGATATCGCCGTACACTGGCAAGAGAGTTTTCGCATTATCGACGATTTGCTGGCCCAGGCGGTAAATAACTATCAGGCTGGGAATTTAAGCGTAGCCAGCCAGAACGTCCAGCAAGCGCACTATCAGGGTTTCAAAAACTCAGAGATGGAAATGTCGGTCAGACAGAATCGATCGGCAAAAGACGCAGCTGCGATCAATCAGCAATTTTCTGCGCTGATTGCGCTCACCGCGCAGCCGGATCGCCTGAATGATGTTTCATATCAGGTCACTACTTTGGTACAGGATATTGAGGATCTTTTGCCAGGTCTGCCCACTACCCGTGACGAACAGCAGGTTACAGCGGAACAAAATACGGGAAGTGCTCCAGTGGCTGAGGATGACAAAGCTCGCGCAGACTGGACTGCCGTGTCTTTAGGTATCCATCAAAGTATTCAGGACGCGATTGCCCGCTATCAGCAGGGCGATGCGAAGAATGCCATTCTGGATGTTCAAGATAGTTATTTTGACCGCTTTGAAGCCAGCGGTATGGAAAACAAGATTGGTTCTCGCGATTCGGCGTTTAAGACCTCGCTGGAGGCTTACTTTACGCGTCTGGTTAGTCTGATGAAAGCTGGTCAGCCAGTGGAAAGACTCAACGCCGAAGCCAGCGCGCTGGAGCAGGACTTACAAAAAGCGGTGGCGATGTTGGGGGAAGGAGAAGAGACCCAGTGGAGTCTGCTGCTCTATAGCCTGATGATCATTGTCCGCGAAGGTCTGGAGGCACTGCTTATCGTGGCGGCCATCGTAGCTTATATGGTGAAAAACAATCACCAGGATAAGTTGCCGCTGATTCGCCAGTCGGTGGTTGTCGCGCTAATCGCAAGCGTCATTACCGCTGCGATATTCCAGCTCCTGTTCACTAATTCCGGTGCCAGTCGTGAATTGCTGGAAGGCGTAACGATGCTGATTGCCGTCGTTATGCTGTTCTTTATGAGCTACTGGTTACTGTCAAAAGTCGAGGCACGCCATTGGAAAGCCTGGCTGGAAGGAAAGCTGTCTCACTCACTTTCCCGCGGTTCACTGGTTGGACTCTGGCTGACAAGCTTCCTGGCTGTTTACCGTGAAGGGGCGGAGACGGTGCTGTTTTACTATGCCCTGGTCGGGGACGCGAATGATATTTCTGGCCATATGGCGATTGCAGCAGGTTTTGTTATCGGCTGTGTTGTCCTGCTGGCCGCCTGGCTCCTCATGCGCTACTCGGTCGTACGTCTGCCGTTGAAGCCATTCTTTATGTTTACCGGCAGTTTTATGTACCTGATGGCTTTTGTATTTGCGGGCAAAGGGGTTCTGGAACTGGTGGAAGGCAAACTGTTCCAGCCAACGTTGATTAACGGCATGCCTGAAATCAGCTGGTTGGGAATTTATCCCTACGTGGAAACGTTATTACCGCAGATTGTATTACTGCTTGCGGCGCTGGTGGCGCTGTGGGTGATGCGGCGGAAAAGCTCTGTTCCAGGGGAAACGATAAAAAATAATCTATAGCTGTTATTTAAGACGAGAGGATATGTCTGATGACCATGAAGAAAACCCTGATTGCCAGTGCAGTGATGGCGGGTATTTTCACTGCTCCGGCCGCGTTTGCCTTTAAGGAGTATCCGGCGGGTGAGCCTGTCACCATGAATGAGATGGAACTGGCCGCTGTGTATCTGCAGCCAATCGATATGGAACCGCGCGGCATGGGGTTACCGGCAGCAAAAGCCGATATTCACCTTGAGGCGGATATTCATGCAGTAGAAGGCAGTAAAAATGGTTTTGGCGCAGGCGAGTGGATCCCTTATCTGACCATCAGTTACACCTTAATTAACAGTGATACAGGTGAAAAACAAGAAGGTACTTTCATGCCGATGGTCGCCAGCGATGGTCCTCATTACGGCGCTAACATCAAGATGATGGGTGTGGGTAACTATAAAGTGACCTACCACATCGAGCCGCCGTCAAAAGCGGGAATGCATCGTCATACAGACAGTGAAACAGGCGTTGGCCGCTGGTGGAAACCATTTGATGTGAGCTATGAATTTAAATACGTCGGCCTGAACTAAGCGCTTTTCCCATCAGGCTGCTTTATTTGCCATGTTGGGCCGGGCAGTGCTCCCAATCCTATGTACGAGGTGTACCTATGATTTGTTTTGCGCTGCCCACATCCCACCTGACTGCAAACTATTCCCTCTGATGGGCAGGCTCTGAATTATCGATATATCTGGATAGTTACATCATTCAATCCGCCGTACAGAGTCGATGTTATGAGTTATTTTTTTGTCACGACACTACAGGTTTTTTTCTGCGTTGCGTTGCTCTCCGGGGTTCTCTGGAGTCGCAACGATCCCCCTTCTTTGCGCCCACTTGTCTGGACCTTACTCACAGGCTTAATCGTTGGTGTGTTGGTGGGGCTCACCCTCCGAGGTTCGCAGCCAGTGCAATTACTGCTGGTCGGTACAGAAGTGATGATTACGCTGTTGTTTGTGTTGAGCTTCTGGTGGGTATCAAACCGCATTCGCTACCTGTGGCAGGGGATTCTGGTGTTTGGCGCTGCCCGACACTGGGCACTGGATCCTAATCTCGGCGGATTAACCAGCACCCATGTACTCAATACCGATCTGCTGTTGAATTTGACGGCAATGCTATTGGCATTTGCGATTCTCTGCCTGGCGGGAGTGCTTTGCGCCATGCTATTGCGTCGGATTCGTGGACTTTACTGGCCGTTAACCCTGATTCTGATGGTAATGATTTGGCTGCCCTTAAGCGGCAATCTGTTGCTGTTATTAATGAAACTGCAGGTACTGCCGCTGGCGAAATCGCTATTGAGCTTCGTGGCCAAAGTGACAAACAACGCGGCGATGTATAACTGGTTGGGGGCCGCTCTGTTACTTGTTCTGGCGCTGTGTTGGATACCGGCGTTGCTTCGCGCTATCCGACAGACGCGTGAAGCCGATGAGCCGATAGCACATCGACTGGCGTTGGCGCATCGTCGAAATGCGTTTCGTCTTTGGCTGGTGACGTTAGGGTGTGCGGGGGTCGTGATCGCCGGACAGCTTTGGTGGGAAAAAGTCGCCTCTCAGCCTCCGCAATTGTCAGAGGCAATTCCGGTACAACTTGCCAGTGATGGCATGGTTCATCTGCCAATAGAACAACTCCGTGATGGCAAATTGCACCGCTTTGTCTGGGTAGCAGATGATGGTAAAGCTGTACGTTTTTTCGTGATTAACCGTTATCCCGACAAGTTGCGTTTGGGTGTGGTTTTTGATGCCTGTTTGCTGTGTGGCGATCAGGGCTACGTGATGGAAGGGAATCAGGTTATTTGCGTGGCCTGCGGGGTACACATTTTCATTCCTTCGATTGGTAAACCAGGTGGTTGCAATCCGGTGCCGATTGAAAACTGGCGTAATGATGAGAAAGAGCTGGTGATCCCGGGTAAAGAACTGGCTGCTGGCGTGAATTATTTCTCGACGGTAATGACCATCAAGGTGACCGACCCGGTTGACGGCTCCACGTTGACAAATACCTCTGCTGACTACAAATACAGCTATGGCGGCAAAACCTGGTTCTTCTCATCTGAGGCAAATTACGACCGCTTCCGTAAAACACCGGAACAGTTCGTTCCTGCCGAATTGAGGGAGGAGTAACAATGTTGTGGCGAATGTTACGACAATCCTGGGGGCGCAATCTCCGGCGCAAGGGGCTGGCTATTGTAACCGTCTTTCTTGCTTCCAGCCTGATCTCCGCACTGCTGGCGGTGTCGATTGATATTGGCGATAAAATGTCCAGAGAGCTGAAGTCTTATGGTGCCAATATTTTGATTGAACCAGCCGGGCAGGCGGCACTGCCTGCGCTTTTCAGTGAAAACAGTAATCCACTCTCAGAACAGGATTTCCTGGATGAAGTGGAACTACCAAACATCAAGGATATTTTCTGGCGTAACAACATTGTCGGCTTTGCTCCTATGCTCGGCGGTGATATCGACATCGACGGCAAAAAAATACGTATTCTTGGCACCTTCTTCAGTCAGCCGGTGGATATTCCAGATGAAGAAGGGTTTGAAACGGGGCAGAAAACGGTAAGCCCGTTCTGGCAGGTTACTGGCCAATGGCCACAGGAGCCTGTTGGTGATGTCCCTCAAACATTGGTTGGCCATGCGTTGGCACGACAAACGGGCTGGAAGCCAGGCGATCAACTGGTAATTCGTACCAGTAAAACAGCGTTGAACGTGACCGTCAGCGGAATCCTCTCTAGCGGCGGGGATGAGGATAACCAACTGGTTATGCCGTTGCGCACGGCGCAAGCGCTGCTTGGTTTACCCGGTAAAGTGCAGGCTATTCGTGTCTCGGCGCTGACGGTACCGGAAAATGAGCTGTCGCGCCGGGCGCGTGAAAATCTTGACGCATTGAATGCTGAAGAATACGACCTTTGGTACTGCACGGCCTATGTCTCGTCCATTGCACATCAACTGGAGGAGGCTATTTCTGGTGCAGAAGTCCGTCCAGTGTGGCAGGTTGCTGCATCCGAAGGGGTCGTTATCGATAAAATTCAGTTGCTGATGGCGGTCGTGACCGTCGCAGCACTGGCGGCTTCGGCGATGGGAATTGCGTCCCTGATGACCAGCACCATTATGGAACGCGCTAAAGAGATCGGCCTGATGAAGGCGCTTGGCGCGCATCAATGGCAAATCATGCTGCTGTTCTATCTTGAAGCCGCTTCCAGTGGACTGGCCGGAGGAGCATTGGGATGTATAGCTGGTTGGGGAATGGCGAAAGCGATTGGTTTGATGCTATTTGCTGCACCACTGAATTTTGCCTGGATTGTGGTGCCATGTGTACTGGTGATTGCGGTCCTGATTGCCCTGATTGGCACCTGGTTCCCGGCTCGGCGTATTGCCCGCTTGTATCCTGTGGAGGTGCTGTATGGCCGCTAAACGGACAATGCTCTGGTTACTGGTATGGCGGGCGCTGCGTCTGCGCTTTCAGCGGGTTAGCGTGGTATTTGCCGCATTGATGGTGGGGGCGACCATTGTGACCGCGCTGTCAGCGGTGTGGTTCGACATCAATACCAAAATGAGTGAGGAATTACGAACTTTTGGCGCAAATTTCTATATCGGGCCAAGCCATGGCTCCAGTATGCCGCAGCAAGAGCTGCAGACCATTTTAGATCAGGCGCCACAAGGCCTGGTTCATGGAGCCAGCCCATGGCTATACGGTATGGCGCGCACCGAGCTGGAAAAGGTGGTGATTGTCGGCGTGTGGTTTGAATCCTTACAAAAGCTGGTGCCGTACTGGCAGGTTCAAGGGAGTTGGATTGGTGTCAGTTTCGACGATCGCAATGCGATGATAGGCGTCAAACTGGCAGAGCGTCTTAATGTCCAGCCGGGCGATAGCATTATTCTGGTGGATCACAATCAGCGTAAAAACTTACAGATTAAAGGCATTGTTGAAGCCGGTGATGCGACAGATAACATGTTGATTGTGAGTCTTGATGTGGCGCAGGCGTGGCTGCATCAGCCCGATAAAATCAGCCATGGACTCATGAGTGTCAGTAATGATGTCGGCCAGGTGGAAAACTTTGCCAGCCGTTTACAGGTTCAATACCCGGACCTGGAAATACGCCCAATCCGGAAAGTCTCTGCTTCAGAAGGACAGGTGCTGGATAAGATAAAAGGCTTAATGGGGCTGGTTTCGGTCGTGATCCTTGCACTGTCATCTTTGTGTGTGAATACCACGTTGATGGCCATTGTTGGTGAGCGAGCCCGGGAGTTTGCGCTGCAAAAAGCGTTGGGAGCCAGCAACGGCGATATTGTCCGGCAAATCCTTCTGGAAACCTGCATTATCGCGCTGGCAGCAGTGATTTGTGGGTGGTTATTAGGGTACGTGTTAGCCCAATTGCTTGGGCTGACCGTATTTAATGCCGCTATTTCACTACGCTGGCCAGTGCTGCCGGTCACCCTGACATTATCTTTACTGGTCGCCATTCTGGCGGCGATTGTCCCGGTCCGTCGTGCGGTCAGCGTCGAACCCGCAAAAGTATTGAAAGGAGAGTAACGCCATGTCCGTTATGCAGACCCCGTCAATGGCAATAGAAACCCGCCATTTATATAAACGGTTCGGCGATGTTACCGCCTTAGATAATATCAACCTGCAAATAGTGCAGGGCGAGTTTGTCGCTATTATGGGCGCCTCAGGTTCAGGGAAAACGACACTGATGAATATTCTGACTTGCCTGGATACTGCAACAGAAGGTCAGGTATTTTTAGATGGGATAGATGCTGCCGCACTGGATGAAGAGGGGCGCCGCCGTTTTCGCGCAGAAAAAATAGGGCTGGTGTTCCAGCAGTTTCATCTGATCCCGTTTTTAACCGCGCTGGAGAATATCATGTTGGCACAGCACTACCACAGCGTTGTGGATGAAGCTGCTGCCAGAAAGGTTCTGGAACAGGTGGGGCTTGGACACCGGGTAACGCACCTGCCGAGTCAACTTTCCGGAGGGGAACAGCAACGGGTGTGCATTGCCCGGGCTCTGGTCAATGAACCGCCGGTAATTTTTGCCGATGAACCCACGGGTAACCTTGATGAAGAGAATGAACAGCGGGTGCTCGATCTACTCACAGATCTGCATCGTCAGGGGCGTACGATTGTGATGGTGACACATAACCCGGCGCTTGGGTTGTTTGCCGATCGTATTATCCGTCTGCAACATGGCAAATATCTGGGTGAGGAGGCTAATCAACATGCGCTGGATTAACATATTAACTCTCGCCACTTTGGTTTTGATTAGTGGATGTAAGGAAGAGAAGTTGGCGGTTGGGCAGCAAGCCCCGGCGCTGGCAACATTCGACTTGCAGGGCGGAGAGGCCGGGCTTGAACGCTGGCGTGGAAAGGCTGTTTATCTAAACTTTTGGTCGGCGAGTTGCGGTGGCTGTCTTGCCGAAATGGACGCGCTGGAAGCGCTAAGTAAAAAGTGGGGTGATAAGGTTGTGGTGGTGGCAGTGAATACCGATCCGGCGACGGTTAAAATAGATGGCTTACTGGCGAAACATCAGGTTTCTTACCCGGTACTTCGCGATCAGCTTAAGATTTCCCAGGAGCGCTATCAGGTCATCGGTACGCCAACCTCTGTGTTGATTGACAGGGAAGGTCGCGTGCTGGAATTACACCAGGGGATGCGGAAATCATCTGAGTTAGATGCGACGTTTGCGCGCATGGCCGCCCGATGAACGCGATACAGAGAGAAACGCTATATGGCATTCCGGTGGAATAAAGAAAGTCTGGCCGTCCTGCATGAAAATGCAGGTGTTCTTACGACGGAGCAGATTGCACTGATGCTTCGCACCAATATTACGGTTGTGCGCAATATGGCGTATCGACTGAAACTCAGCCTGCGGGTATCCGCCTACAATCAAAAACGTATTGAGCAAGTACAAACTCTCTATACGTCTTCTGAACCATTAAATCTGAAAGAGATTGCAGCAAAAACCGGACTGACATTCAGTACGGTGCAGTACATTGTATATGTGAAATTAAAAAGTAAACCGTATACCAAACGGGAATACGTTTCCTTTGAAACTGACGATGCGGTTCATTATCGGATACAACGGGAGTTCATTGATACTGAACGTTCCCTTCTGCACAACATTCCAGATAATACACGCTTTCATCAATTGTACCTGACAGACGGAACTTTATATTCTGCACGTAATATTCGCAGCGAAGTGATTATCTCCGATTAATCGGATGGCATATTTCGTTACCCGACGAAGCAAGTATTCATATTAGCGTTTAACCTGGCTTATCTTTTTTTGTGGGAAAATAAAGAATGGCCAATGTATACGCGTATGAATCCGCTCTGGTGATGATGATTACCGCCACGTTTGTCCTCGCCGGGATGGTGAAAGGCGTTACGGGTATGGGATTGCCCACCGTGGCTATGGGGATCCTGGGGTCGCTTATTTCGCCGGTTGCCGCGGCAGCCATGCTGCTGTTGCCTTCACTGATTAGCAATCTTTTTCAGTTTGGCGGTGGCGGAAATACGCGTCAATTACTCAGACGACTATGGCCAATGCTGTTGACGGTGGTGGTAGCGACACTGCTTGCCAGCGCGTGGATTACCGGTGGCGACACCACCCGTACCCAGTTTGCGCTCGGCGTGGCGTTGGTGGCTTACGCTATCTGGACGCTGGCTGGAAAGAAAATCGCGGTGGCTCCGCAGCATGAAAAATCGTTTTCCCTCGTCATTGGATTTGTGACCGGCTTATTGACTGGCGGAACCGGCGTGTTTGTAATGCCCGCCGTACCCTGGATCCAGTCATTGGGGTTTGAGAAAGATGAACTGGTACAGGCGCTCGGGATCTCTTTTACGTTTTCGACCCTGGCATTGGCGCTTGGTTTGTGGTGGCACAATGCGCTGCCCGTACAGTCGCTAAGCTTATCGGCGTTGGCCATTGTTCCTGCGCTGATTGGTCAGTGGTTAGGAACCCGTGTGCGACGGGTTATTTCTCCTGTTGTGTTTAAACGCTGTTTTCTGTTTTGTCTGGTTGGGTTGGGTATGGAGATGATGTTGCGTACGGCGTGACCGGTGCGGTGACTTTAGGGCGCTATCATGGCATCGTTACTTCAGGCATTCAGGGGCAAAGAGGTCGCTATGGCATCAGAGATGTTAAGTGAAGAAGAGGGCGCTCTGGAGTCGCGAATGGCGCTCACTGCGGCTGCTATGGCCGATAAATCGCGCTCGCGTATGCTGTGCGCCTTGATGGATGGCCGCGCCTGGACCGCAACCGAACTTAGCGCTGTGGCGGATGTATCAGCGTCGACTGCCAGCGCGCATCTGGCGCGTCTGTGCGAACAACGCTTTGTTGTGGCGCTTGCGCAGGGCAGGCATCGTTATTTTCGCCTTGCAGGTTCCGATATTGCTGAACTGCTGGAGCGTTTGATGGGGGTGGCGTGGGCGACATCAACGCCCCGCAAAATCACGACGCCGCCAGGCTTACGGCATGCACGAACCTGCTACGATCATCTCGCCGGGGAGGTGGCGGTGAGGCTGTTCGACACGCTGGTTTCCCGTCAGTGGTTAACGCCGGATGGTGAAACGCTAACGCCGCTTGGGCAGGAAAAGCTGGCCCAGATGGGGATTGTCCTGGCGACGGGTTCATCCCGGCGGAAGCTAACCTGCGGTTGTCTGGACTGGAGCGAACGACGTTACCATCCCGGCGGCGAGCTTGGCGCATCGCTGCTACGCTGGATGACTGACCAGCGTTGGATAAAAACGGAACTCAATAGCCGACGCGTCACCTTCACTCCGCTTGGCATTCGCAAACTCGAAAGCGAGTTCGGTGTTAAAACGACACGGTAGATGGTTCGTTTTGCGAAAGCGTTCCCGGAAATATGTCATATTTCTGTCACACTCTGTTGTGATTGATAACAACAAGAGGTCGTAGGGATGAATAAATCGTTAATCGCCACAGCCGTGGCAGGCGCTGTATTATTGTCAGCCGCCGCGCAGGCGCAGACCGCGCCGGAAGGCTATCAGCTTATGCAAGTATTGATGATGAGTCGGCATAACTTACGCGCACCTTTAGCCAACAATGGCAGCGTCCTTGAGCAGTCGACCCCAAAACAATGGCCAGAATGGGATGTCCCCGGAGGACAACTCACCACCAAAGGCGGTGTGCTGGAAATCTATATGGGCCACTACATGCGAGAGTGGCTGGCAGAACAGGGGATGGTGAAATCGGGAGAATGTCCGGCACCGGATACGGTTTATACCTATGCTAACAGCCTGCAGCGTACGGTTGCTACGGCGCAGTTTTTTGTCACCGGTGCTTTCCCGGGGTGCGATGTTCCGGTCCATCATCAGGACAAAATGGGCACCATGGATCCCACATTTAACCCAGTGATCACTGATGATTCCGCCGCTTTCAGCCAGCAGGCCGTGCAGGCAATGGAGAAAGAGCGCAGCAAAATGCAGCTCAACGACAGCTATCAGTTGCTGGAGCAAATGACTGACTACAAAGACTCACCGTCCTGCAAAGAAAAACAGCAGTGTTCCCTGACCGATGCCAAAGATACATTTAGCGCGAAATACCAACAAGAGCCTGGGGTTTCGGGGCCGCTGAAGGTAGGGAACTCTCTGGTTGATGCCTTCACGCTGCAATATTACGAAGGCTTCCCGATGGACCAGGTTGCCTGGGGGGAGATTAAATCCGATCAGCAGTGGAAGGTTCTGTCGAAGCTGAAAAACGGCTATCAGGACAGCCTGTTCACCTCCCCGGAAGTGGCGCAGAACGTGGCTAAACCGCTGGTGAAATATATTGATAATGCGCTGGTTACTGAACGCGCGAAAGCGCCGAAAATAACGGTGCTGGTGGGGCATGACTCCAACATCGCATCGCTGCTCACCGCGCTGGATTTCAAACCATACCAGCTTCATGACCAGAACGAGCGTACGCCGATTGGCGGAAAGATTGTCTTCCAGCGCTGGCATGACAGCAACGCAAATCGTGATCTGATGAAAATCGAGTACGTGTATCAGAGCTCGCAGCAGTTGCGTAATGCAGACGTTCTGACGCTGAAATCCCCGGCGCAGCGCGTAACGCTGGAGCTGAAAGGGTGTCCGATAGATGCGGATGGTTTTTGCCCGATAGATAAGTTCGACAGCGTGCTGAATGAGGCGGCAAAGTAAAAGAAAAACTCCCCCGTGTTCGCGGGGGAGTCTGAGCGCTAAACGTTTTTACGTTCGATAGTCTGTTCACCCCAAAAGAGCGAATCTTTGTCTGTTTTCTCAAAGGCTTTGATGAGTACCTCGTCGCTACCTTCTTCCCAAATTTTTTCCGCCAGCTTCTCGTCATAATGCGCGACTTCAAAAATGGCTTCGGCTATTTCCGGCGATGTATTGCGCAGACTTGCCCATTCGCCGACGCGATGGGCTTTCGCTTCTTGAGTTGGCATTCGAATCCTCCTGTTGAAGATTAGCCGTTGAGTTTTACTGCCAGACCAGCGACATATTCACCCTGATAGCGGGCGATAGATAACTCTTCCTGACTTGGCTGGCGAGAGCCGTCGCCTCCGGCGATAGTGGTTGCGCCGTAAGGTGTACCGCCGCGAACTTGAGAGACATCAAACAGCTCTTGCGCTGCGTAACCGATAGGCACGATTACCATCCCATGGTGGGCAAGCGTAGTCCAGGTTGATGTAATGGTTTGTTCCTGACCGCCGCCGGTCCCTGTCGAGCTGAATACGCTGGCGAGCTTGCCGTACAGCGCGCCGGAAGCCCACAGCCCGCCAGTCTGATCGAGGAAGGTGCGCATCTGACCGGACATATTGCCAAAGCGTGTAGGGGTACCAAAAATAATAGCGTCGTAATCAGCCAGTTCTTGCGGGGTTGCGACTGGTGCGTTTTGTGTTTTGCCACCAGCCTTAAGGAAAATCTCAGGCTGCATGGTCTCTGGTACGCGCTTAATAATCACTTCCGCGCCATCTACCTTATTTGCGCCTTCTGCGACTGCATGGGCCATAGTTTCAATGTGTCCGTACATGGAATAATAAAGCACCAGAACTTTTGCCATTTTACACTACTCCTCGAGTTAACCGTGTCCGTAGCGACTCGCTACCTACCTTTAAAGATATGACGTACTGTCAGGAGTGCAAATTTCACAATCACTTCTTTGATTTATAACAATTTTTATAACAACCTCTCTTGTCGCAAAATGATACATATTTAACCGGGTAAAATTTGGTAGTCATAAGAAAGACTTATTGATTTCTTAGTGTGACTATTTCTTGAACATCATCAATCCTGTTGCAGGATATTACAGTTAGCGGCCGCCCAGGCCACGCTTCACTATGCTTAATCCCACGCAGTTATTTTCAGGGCATAGCCCATAACGCTGCGTGAGGTATCACTCCTCAGTACCTATGCAATATGATGTCTAATCAATGACGGAGGTCAGTAATGGCAAACCATCGGGGCGGTTCCGGTAATTTTGCGGAAGACCGCGAAAGAGCATCAGAAGCAGGTCGAAAAGGTGGCCAGCACAGCGGGGGCAACTTTAAGAATGACCCGCAACGCGCTTCAGAGGCAGGTAAAAAAGGGGGCAAAAATAGCCACGGCAACAACAAGTCGTAATTGTCGGGCTATCTGTCAGATATGACGTGACGGCTGAAGGTCAGAGCCAGACGTTACGTAGCCACCTACCGCCGCCGGTTTGTTCCGGCGGTTTTTTTTGTCTGCAAGGTTGAACTGTAACAAAACGCAACGCAGACTAATGACATTCAGTTACTCGGGTGTCTCATGTCATTACTATCTCGTTATTCCTTCTCTGTTAAACCTCAGGAAGCGATCCTCATTGTGATCACCATGTTCTGGGGTGGCACGTTTCTGGCGGTGCAATATGCCGTTACCCTGAGCGGGCCTTTTTTCTTTGTTGGTGTCCGTTTTGCCACCGCCGCGCTGGCGGTCGCGCTTTTGTCTTTACGCACATTGCATAAGCTGACGTGGCTGGAAGTTAAAGCAGGCGTTGCGATCGGTATCGCAATTGCGCTGGGCTATAGTTTGCAAACCTGGGGGCTACAGTTTATTCCCAGTAGCAAATCGGCTTTTATTACCGCGATGTACGTGCCGTTGGTACCGCTTTTACAATGGCTGTGTCTGGGACGTATCCCCGGACTGATGCCGTGTGTCGGCATTGTGCTGGCCTTTATCGGGTTGATTTTTCTCGCCGGACCGGGAGGCAATTTGCTGGCTTTAGGCGAAGGCGAGTGGATAACACTTGCTGGCGCGGTGGCGATTGCGGCAGAAATTATCCTGATTAGCGCGTGGGCGGGAAAAGTGGATGTACGTCGGGTAACGGTAGTGCAACTGGCGACCGCTTCGGTAGTGGCGTTTATTGCGATGGGCCCGGCCAAAGAGACCGTACCGCCAATGTCTACCGGATTGCTGGTTGTGGCGCTGGGGCTCGGAATTTTCAGCGCGATTATTCAGGTCACCATGAACTGGGCGCAGCGCAGCGTTTCGCCGACGCGAGCGACGGTTATTTATACCGGTGAGCCGGTGTGGGCCGGGATTTTTGGTCGTCTGGCGGGTGAACGCTTACCTTTACTTGCCTTGCTTGGCGCGGCATTCATTATTGTTGGTGTGCTGGTCAGTGAGCTGAAGTTCAAAAAGAAAAAAGCGCAGCCGCAAGAGGCGCCGCCGGAATCGCTTTAATTTAACCATACACCGCGTGATTTGGTATGCTGACGCCCTCACAAGAAGGAGAGGGCGAATGGTCCAACGCGCAGAGAAAAAAACAGGTAAGCGCTCGCAGGCCGTCAGTGCAAAACGCCAGGCCATATTAACCGCGGCATTAAATATCTTCTCCCAATATGGGATCCACGGCACGCGTCTTGAACAGGTTGCTGAGCAGGCGGGCGTATCAAAAACCAATCTGCTTTATTACTACCCGTCAAAAGAGGTGCTTTATATCGCTGTTTTACGGCAAATCCTCGACATCTGGCTGGCTCCGTTGAAGGCTTTTCGCGAAGACTTTGCGCCGCTGGTGGCCATTAAAGAATACATTCGCCTTAAGCTGGAAGTATCGCGCGATTACCCGCAAGCCTCACGGCTGTTTTGTATGGAGATGCTGGCCGGGGCGCCTTTATTGATGGCCGAACTGGAGGGGGATCTTAAAACGCTGATTGACGAGAAATCCGCGCTGATTGCCGGTTGGATAAAAAGCGGAAAACTGGCTCCGGTCGATCCGCATCATCTGATTTTTATGATTTGGGCTTCAACCCAACACTACGCCGACTTTGCCCCGCAGGTAGAGGCGGTGACGGGCGCAACGCTGCGTGATGAAGCCTTTTTTAACCAAACGGTGGAGAACGTACAGCGGATGATTATTGAAGGGATCCGCGTACGTTAACTGGCTGGCGGCAACGGGCAGCTTAAATCACCCTCTTCACACTGTAACAGTGAGGCGAGAAACGCTTCGCGCTCGTTGGTTTTATCGGTCAGGCACTGGCTGGATATCATCGCCTGGGCGCTACCGCCTTCGGTGCCAGAACTGATTAACGCGCAGTCTGCATCGCGCAGGGTTATCCATGAGGTTTGCGCTTTTTTCAGTAAATCTCGCTGGGTTGGGGCGGCGCGCTTCAGCGCATTCTGATACGTTTCATTAAGTTTAGCGTCGGCCGCCTTATATTGCTCTGCTGCACAGGTGTTCATCTCAATCTGCGTGTTCGCGTTGGCGCAGTCATCCGCCAGCGCCTGGCCGCTCAGCAGCAGCGCTGCACATGTCAGTACGATTCGTTTCATGCTTCCCTCTGACTTCATAAAAAAAGGCCCCGTTACCGGAGCCTTAATTAACCACAACCTTAGCCGATTGTCATCAGGCTGGCGTTACCCCCAGCCGCGGCGGTATTAACACTCAGGGAGCGTTCAATGTACAGCCTCTCTAGCAGAATATTGCTTTCGCCGCGGGCAAAGCCCTGGACCGACACGATCGCCCCTTCGCGGGCCGCCACGGCTTCGCACAGTGCGCGAAGCTGATCGGAATCGCCGTGGAAAATAACCGCATCAAACGGCTGGGTAGTGATGTTGTCCGCTTTGGCAAACTGAATGCGCCCGGAAACCGCGGCTGGCAAACGTTTTGCCAGGTCACGATGGAACGCATCATCTGGCCACAGGATTAAGCTCCCTACGGAAGCCACCGCAGCAAGCTGTACCAGCGCGTCCTGTTCATCATCAGCGATACACAGCACGCGTTCGCGCGGCAACAGTGTCCAGGTATTGCGTTCACCGGTTGGCCCTGGCAGCAGACGTTGGGTTCCGGCCTGCGACAGTTCGCCATACTGCTGGCAGAGAGCACGCAGCGATGGACGGTCGGTTGCCCATTCGCTGAGCGCTTCCAGCGGCTGAACAAGTGCAGCCTTAAGCTGCGCATCGACCGGATAGTCAGCATCCTGACGGGCAAGCGTAATGCCTAACGCATTTTCCGGACGGTTTGCCAGCAGGCGGTACAGATACAGCGGTCCACCCGCTTTTGGTCCGGTTCCTGACAAGCCTTCGCCACCGAATGGCTGCACCCCGACGACGGCGCCAACCATATTGCGGTTAACATACAGGTTCCCCACGTGTGCCGAGCCTGTGACCTGGGCGATGGTTTCATCGATTCGGGTGTGTACGCCCAGCGTCAGGCCGTAGCCGGAGGCATTGATTTGTTCAATCAGGTTGCCCAGATTGTTACGGGTGTAACGCACAACGTGCAGTACCGGACCGAACACCTCTTTTTGTAATTCGTCGAAGCTTTCCAGCTCGATAAGCGTCGGCGCGATAAAGGTACCGGTTTGCCATTCACGCGCATCGTCGCTGTTTTCGCGCGCGGCCTGGAACACCGGGCGTCCTTTGGCGCGCATGGCCTGAATATGGCGCTCAATATTGGCTTTGGCTTCTTCATCGATAACCGGCCCAATATCGGTGGTCAGGCGACCCGGGTTGCCCATACGGCATTCCGCCATCGCACCGCGCAGCATTTTCAGCGTATGATCGGCTATATCATCCTGCAGACACAGGACGCGTAGTGCGGAACAGCGCTGCCCGGCGCTGTCAAAAGCAGAAGCCAGAACGTCGACCACGACCTGTTCCGTCAATGCGGAAGAGTCGACAATCATGGCGTTCATCCCACCGGTTTCGGCGATAAGCGGGATTGGACGCCCCTGCGCATCAAGGCGGGTCGCGATATTGCGTTGCAACAGCGTGGCGACTTCCGTTGAGCCGGTAAACATGACGCCGCGTACGCGCTCATCGGAAGTGAGCTGCGCCCCGACGGTTTCACCCTGACCTGGCAGCAGTTGTACCACGCCCGGCGGTACACCCGCTTCGAGTAAAATAGCGATACCCTGGGCGGCAATCAGCGGAGTTTGTTCCGCAGGTTTTGCCAGCACGCTATTACCTGCCGCCAATGCGGCGGCAATCTGCCCGGTGAAAATAGCCAGCGGGAAGTTCCATGGGCTGATACAGACCACCGGCCCTAACGGACGATGGGTTTCATTATCGAAGTCATCGCGGACCTGACCAGCATAATAGTGCAGGAAGTCGACCGCTTCGCGCACTTCCGCAATGGCGTTGCTGAAGGTTTTACCGGCTTCGCGCACCAGGATGCCAATCAACTGCTGCATCTGACCTTCCATCACAACGGCGGCGCGATGCAAAATAGCGGCGCGCTCTTGTGGCGGGGTGGCGAACCAGATCGGCGCGTTATTTACCGCGTTCTGCAGCGCCTGTTCCACTTCGCTGTGAGTTGCTTCTCGCACGTAACCGACAATGTCTTTCGGCTCAGCCGGGTTAACCACTGGCGTCATTTCACCGTCAGCAACCGGATGTTCGAGCATCGGTTTAGCGTGCCATTTTTGCAGCGCGCTGTTGAGCAGGGCAGAAGACAGCGAGGCCAGACGATGTTCGTTAGCTAAATCCAGCCCGCCTGAGTTTTCGCGGCCTTTACCGTACAGGTCACGCGGCAGGGCAATCTTCGGATGCGGTAGACCGGCCTGGCCTTCCTGCTGCGCCAGTTTTTCAACGGCTTCGACCGGATCGGCCACCAGTTCATCCAGCGGCAGGGTAGTGTCTGCAATGCGGTTGACGAACGAGGTGTTGGCGCCGTTTTCCAGCAGACGACGCACCAGGTATGCCAGCAGCGTTTCGTGCGTGCCGACCGGTGCATAAATGCGGCATGGACGGTTCAGCTTGCCATCGGCAACTTTGCCGGTGACCTGCTCATACAGCGGTTCGCCCATGCCGTGCAGGCACTGGAACTCGTACTGACCCGGATAGTAGTTCTGACCGGCTAACTGATAAATTGCCGCCAGCGTATGGGCGTTGTGGGTGGCGAACTGCGGGTAGATCAGATTCGGTACCGCAAGCAGTTTTTTCGCACAGGCCAGATAGGAAACATCGGTGTACACCTTACGGGTGTAGACCGGATAGCCTTCCAGACCGTCCATTTGCGCACGTTTGATTTCGCTGTCCCAGTAGGCGCCCTTAACCAGACGGATCATCAGGCGACGGCGGCTGCGCGTGGCGAGGTCAATCAGGTAGTCGATAACATACGGGCAGCGCTTCTGATAGGCCTGGATAACAAAGCCGATACCGTTCCAGCCCGCCAGTTCAGGTTCAAAGCACAATTTTTCCAGCAGATCGAGGGAGATCTCCAGTCGGTCGGCCTCTTCGGCGTCAATGTTGATGCCGATGTCGTACTGGCGCGCCAGCAGTGTAAGCGACTTCAGACGAGGATAGAGTTCATCCATTACGCGATCGTACTGCGCACGACTGTAACGCGGATGCAGCGCCGACAGCTTGATAGAAATGCCAGGCCCTTCATAGATACCGCGGCCATTAGAGGCTTTACCAATGGCGTGGATCGCCTGCTGGTACGAAACCATATAAGCCTGGGCATCGGCGGCGGTCAGAGCCGCTTCGCCCAGCATGTCGTAAGAGTAGCGGAAACCTTTTTCTTCCAGTTTACGCGCGTTAGCCAGCGCTTCGGCGATAGTCTCTCCGGTGACGAACTGCTCGCCCATCAGGCGCATTGCCATGTCGACGCCTTTACGCACCAGTGGTTCACCGCTCTTGCCGATAATACGGTTGAGTGAGCGTGAGAGGCTGGCTTCGTTATGCGTAGAAACCAGACGACCGGTAAACAACAGCCCCCAGGTCGCCGCGTTGACGAACAGGGAGGGGCTGCGTCCAATGTGCGACTGCCAGTTGCCGTTGCTAATTTTGTCGCGGATTAACGCATCGCGGGTTGCCTTATCGGGAATACGCAGCAGGGCTTCCGCCAGACACATCAGCGCGACGCCTTCCTGTGAAGAAAGGGAGAATTCCTGCAATAAACCTTGTACCATCCCGGCGCGGCCGCTGGCGGTCTTCTGGTTACGCAGTTTGTCGGCCAGATCGTACGCCAGTTTATGCGCTTGCTCGGCGATGGGTTGCGGCAGACGTGCCTGCTCCATCAGCATCGGCACTGCGTCGGTTTCGGCGCGGCGGTACGCGGCGGTAATTGCCGCGCGCGAAACTGACTGCGGCAGGATCTGTTCGGCAAATTCCAGGAAAGGCTGATGCGCTTCATTCTGCGGCGTGGTTGACTCCTCACCCTCATTCGCGGCACCCGCCAGCAGGGCTGGCAGCTCAGGAAGCGCGTCGTCATTTTCCAGTCTTTCGAGATAATTAAAGATGGCTTGTTTGATCAGCCAATGTGGCGTGCGATCGATTCGTGATGCTGCTGTTTTAATACGCTCGCGAGTGGCGTCATCCAGCTTAACCCCCATCGTGGTGGTTCCCATGCCGTTTACTCCTGTTGTACTTAAATACGGGGCTGATAGTTACCGAGAAATATCTACTATGTTGCAACTTTGTGCAACCATGTTAAATGTGACTTGGTTTGCAAGCTTGGAAATGAATGAAATGTTAATAAATATGAGCGTTATGAAAGAGGCTGTAATAATTGCCGAATCTTTTTCTCTGCGGTAGTTAACACTTTTAAAAGGTGCAACCGTAAAAAGTGTGAGAGAGTGCAACCTACAGAAAAATGCTATCTACTCTGGATCAAATTTGATGTAAATGATGTGTTAAATCGATTGTGAATAACCATCGCTTCCGGCAGGATACGGTCGCCCTGGTAAACATAGATATCTTTGCCACGTTCCGGCAGGGTAATAAAACGGCAAGCCACGGCATTGCTGATACATAATTTTGGAGAGTTTTGATGGCTATTAGCACACCGATGTTAGTGACATTCTGTGTCTATATTTTCGGCATGATATTGATAGGGTTTATTGCATGGCGTTCGACCAAAAACTTTGACGATTACATTCTTGGTGGACGCAGTCTGGGTCCATTCGTGACCGCGTTATCCGCCGGGGCATCTGACATGAGCGGCTGGTTGCTGATGGGTTTGCCTGGCGCGATTTTCCTGTCGGGCATTTCAGAAAGCTGGATCGCCATCGGCCTTATTTTGGGCGCATGGATCAACTGGAAGTTGGTGGCCGGACGTTTACGCGTACATACCGAATACAATAACAATGCGCTGACGTTACCGGATTACTTTACCGGTCGCTTTGAAGATAAAAGCCGAATTCTGCGTATTATCTCCGCGTTGGTTATTCTGCTGTTTTTCACCATCTATTGTGCTTCAGGGATTGTGGCAGGGGCGCGTCTGTTTGAAAGCACCTTTGGCATGAGCTACGAAACAGCGCTGTGGGCGGGCGCGGCCGCGACGATCATTTATACCTTTATTGGTGGTTTCCTGGCGGTAAGCTGGACAGATACCGTCCAGGCCAGCCTGATGATCTTTGCTCTCATCCTGACGCCGGTAATGGTCATTATTGGGGTAGGTGGATTTGAAGATTCGCTGGAAGTGATTAAACAAAAGAGCATTGAGAACGTGGACATGTTCAAAGGGCTGAATTTTGTTGCCATCATTTCCCTGATGGGCTGGGGTCTGGGTTACTTTGGCCAGCCGCATATTCTGGCGCGCTTTATGGCGGCAGATTCCCACCATAGCATCGTTCATGCTCGCCGTATCAGTATGACCTGGATGATCCTGTGTCTGGCAGGTGCCGTGGCCGTAGGCTTCTTTGGTATTGCTTACTTTAACAACAACCCACAGCTTGCCGGTGCCGTTAACCAGAACGCCGAGCGTGTGTTTATTGAACTGGCGCAAATACTGTTTAACCCATGGATTGCCGGTATTCTGCTGTCTGCGATCCTCGCTGCGGTTATGTCGACTCTGAGCTGCCAGTTGCTGGTGTGTTCCAGCGCAATCACCGAAGATTTGTACAAAGCGTTCCTGCGTAAAAATGCCAGCCAGAAAGAGCTGGTATGGATTGGCCGCATCATGGTGCTGGTCGTGGCGTTGGTGTCCATCGCGCTGGCGGCGAATCCGGAGAACCGCGTACTTGGTCTGGTAAGCTATGCCTGGGCCGGCTTCGGCGCGGCGTTTGGTCCGGTAGTCCTGTTCTCCGTAATGTGGTCGCGTATGACCCGCAACGGCGCGCTGGCGGGGATGATCATTGGTGCGGTGACGGTGATCGTCTGGAAGCAGTTTGCCTGGTTGGGTCTGTATGAAATCATCCCGGGCTTTGTTTTCGGCAGCATCGGTATTGTGGTCTTCAGCCTGCTGGGTAAAGCGCCATCAACGGCTATGCAGCAACGTTTTGCCGAGGCTGATGCGCATTATCACTCAGCTCCGCCATCGCGTTTACAGGCAGAATAATCTGCCTTTGTCCTCAGGCTCGCTGTGTGCGCAATACCGTTCGGTTAAGCATGTATGGAGAACGTTTTACCCTGAATTAGTTTCCGTTCACCTTATGTGCATTGCTTCTCTGATATCGCTATACCTGTGAAAGTGCAAGGGAGGCTCACCGCCGCCTCCCTTGCATCCCAGGCTCCCGGCGGGAAAATCGTCGCTGCGCGAGCTATTCGTCTTATGCCGTCTGCCTGTCGGGTCGGGGCCGAGCCTGCGTCCCTGCAGGCCGTCCCCTCTGTCCGCATCCCTGCGGACAGACCCGGTCAGCCGTCAACGCCTCATCGATTTTCAGCCGGACCGGGGTCATCGCTTCAACGCTCTGACTTTCAGCTAAATCTTTTTTGCTGTTCAAATATATTCAAATAAAAGTGCAGGAGGTCAGGTGTGGCTGGTCCGGCTGAAAATTGCCGACGTGTTTCCGTAAGGCCGGGAGAGCCAGCATGGATGCTGGCTCAGGGCGCGCTTTGCAGGGACGCTACCTCGCGCCCGACCCGGTCGCCTGGAGGAATAAACGGAGGGGACCGCGGAGCGGCAATTTTCCCGCCGGGAGCCGGGATTGTAAAGGGCGTGGCGGAGAACGCCCTTTACACGTTCACAGGAATCGGTGCTTCAGAGAAACGATGTACATGAGGTGAACGGAATCCTTTCTCTGAAATAGCATGTTCATTACCTTCGCGAATACAGGTTGATGCTTTCTGATACACAGGCGTTAACTTAATGACATTGCCGCATGTGGGGGCTTTTATTACCTACGCTGCAAGCTCGCTATAACCGTTACCCGCCTAACTGTTTACATTAAGTCATCATTCTCAAAACATTCTGCTTGAGTTTTTCTTTACTGTAATGATAATCACTATCACTGTAATTTACTTTTCTTTTCATCAATTGACCGAGAATAACGTTTAAGGGTTCTTCGCATGTTTGTTCCATTTCTAATTATGTTGCGCGAAGGGTTAGAGGCCGCGCTGATTGTCAGCCTGATTGCCAGCTACCTGAAACGGACTCAGCGTGGTCGATGGATTGGTGTGATGTGGATTGGTGTTCTGCTGGCGGCGGCATTATGCCTGGCGTTAGGAGTTTTCATCAACGAAACCACCGGTGAATTTCCGCAAAAAGAACAGGAGCTGTTTGAAGGCATCGTGGCGGTCATTGCCGTGGTGATCCTCACCTGGATGGTGTTCTGGATGCGTAAAGTTTCGCGCAACGTCAAAGTCCAGCTTGAACAGGCTGTCGATAACGCGTTGCAGCGTGGCAACCATCACGGCTGGGCGCTGGTGATGATGGTCTTTTTTGCCGTTGCCCGTGAAGGGCTGGAGTCGGTGTTCTTCCTGCTGGCCGCATTCCAGCAGGATGTAGGTATCTGGCCGCCGTTAGGCGCGATGCTGGGACTGGCTACCGCAGTGGTACTGGGATACCTGATTTACCTCGGCGGCATTCGCCTCAACCTCGGGGCATTCTTTAAATGGACCAGCCTGTTCATTTTGCTGGTGGCTGCCGGTCTTGCCGCTGGGGCGATCCGCGCTTTCCACGAAGCCGGTTTGTGGAATCATTTTCAGGATGTGGCGTTTGACCTGAGCAGTGTGCTGTCGACGCATTCGCTGTTTGGCACATTGATGGAAGGCATTTTCGGCTATCAGGAAGCGCCAAGCGTGAGTGAAGTCGCTGTCTGGTTTATCTACCTGATTCCGGCGTTGATTATGTTTGCGCTACCGCCGCGTTCAGGCACTACGGCATCGCGTACCGCACCTTGATCAAAAAGCGATGCAGAATATCTTTTAGTTACAACATACTTATTTATAGGGCCAGGTTATGACGTTTAATTTTCGCCGTAGTGCGCTGCAGTTGGGTATTGCCGCGCTGTTTGCCTCCGCTTTTACTGCACAAGCCGCCGATATTCCGCAGGTGAAGGTCACGGTTAACGACAAACAATGTGAACCGATGACGATCACGGTAAACGCCGGGAAAACGCAGTTCATCATCCAGAACCACAGCCAGAAAGCGCTGGAGTGGGAAATTCTTAAAGGCGTTATGGTGGTTGAAGAACGCGAAAACATTGCGCCAGGCTTTAGCCAGAAAATGACGGCTAACCTGCAGCCCGGTGAATATGATATGACCTGCGGTCTGTTGACTAACCCGAAAGGTAAACTGATCGTAAAAGGCAGTGCAACAGCGGATGCCGCACAAAGCGATGCTCTGCTGAGTCTGAGCGGCGCGATTACCGAATACAAAACCTATGTGACAGCCGAAACCGCGCAATTGGTTGCGGGGACCAAAGCCTTCACCGATGCGATTAAAGCCGGCGATCTGGAAAAAGCGAAATCGCTGTACGCGCCAACCCGTCAGCATTATGAACGTATTGAACCGATTGCTGAACTGTTCTCCGATCTCGACGGCAGCATCGATGCGCGTGAAGATGATTATGAGCAAAAATCCGCCGATCCCAAATTCACCGGCTTCCACCGCCTGGAGAAAGCGCTGTTTGGCGACAATACCACTCAAGGTATGGACAAGTATGCCGACCAATTAAACAGCGATGTTCTTGACCTGCAAACGCGTATTAGCGAGCTGGCTTTCCCACCGTCTAAAGTGGTTGGTGGGGCAGCAGGGCTGATTGAAGAAGTTGCTGCCAGCAAAATCAGCGGGGAAGAAGATCGCTACAGCCATACCGATTTGTGGGATTTCCAGGCCAACGTCGATGGTGCGCAGAAAATTGTCGATCTCCTGCGTCCTCAGTTACAAAAATCCAATGCTGAGCTGCTGGCGAAGGTGGATGCGAACTTCAAAAAAGTCGATACCATTCTGAGCAAATATCGTACCAAAGACGGCTTTGAAACCTATGACAAACTGACCGAAGCCGATCGAAATGCGCTGAAAGGGCCAATCACGACGCTGGCGGAAGACTTGTCGCAATTACGCGGTGTTTTGGGGCTGGATTAAGCACTATGCAGCAAGATAATGAAAACGGCGTGAGCGAACCGTCACGCCGACGTTTACTGAAAGGGATGGGCGCCCTGGGTGGCGCGCTTGCGCTTGCCGGGGGATGTCCGGTTGCCCACGCGCAAAAACCGCAAAGTGCACCGGGAACGCTGTCCCCTGATGCACGTAGTGAAGCGCAACCGTTTTATGGCCAGCATCAGGCGGGCATCCTGACGCCGCAGCAGGCATCGATGATGCTGGTGGCGTTTGATGTTCTCGCCAGCGATAAGGCCGATCTCGAACGTTTGTTTCGGTTGTTGACCAGCCGGTTTGCGTTTCTGACCACCGGCGGACCGGCTCCGGATACGCCGAATCCACGTCTTCCCCCTATGGATTCAGGTATCCTCGGCGCATATATTGCGCCAGACAACCTGACGATGACGTTGTCAGTCGGCTCCTCGCTGTTCGATGAACGCTATGGCCTGAAATCGCAGATGCCAAAAAAGCTGCAAAAAATGACCCGCTTCCCGAATGATTCACTGGACGCGGCGCTGTGCCATGGCGATATGCTGCTGCAGATTTGTGCCAACACGCAAGACACTGTCATCCACGCGCTGCGCGATATCATTAAACATACGCCCGATCTCCTCAGCGTGCGCTGGAAACGTGAAGGGTTTATTTCCGATCATGCCGCGCGTAGCAAAGGTAAAGAGACCCCGGTTAATTTGCTTGGCTTTAAAGACGGCACCGCGAATCCGGACGCTACGGATGCGAAGTTGATGCAAGACGTGGTGTGGGTTACGGATGGGCAGGGCGAACCTGCCTGGGCGCAAGGCGGAAGCTATCAGGCCGTCAGGCTCATTCAGTTCCGCGTTGAGTTCTGGGATCGTACGCCGCTGAAAGAGCAGCAAACGATTTTTGGTCGCGATAAACACACCGGCGCGCCGCTGGGTATGCAGCATGAGCACGATGTACCTGACTATGCCAGCGATCCCGAGGGTGAGGTGATTGCGCTCGACAGTCATATCCGCCTGGCGAATCCGCGCACGAAAGAGACCGACTCCAGCCTGATGATGCGCCGTGGCTACAGCTATTCGCTCGGTGTGACCAATTCCGGTCAACTGGATATGGGACTGTTGTTTGTCTGCTATCAACACGATCTGGAAAAAGGCTTTTTGACGGTGCAGAAACGCCTGAACGGCGAAGCGCTGGAAGAGTATGTCAAACCGATTGGTGGGGGATACTTCTTTGCTTTGCCGGGTGTCAAAACTGCAGATCGCTATCTGGGACAGTCTTTGCTCGAAGCCTGATAATTATGCCCCGTTGTACAGCGGGGCTTTTCCTGACATCTTGATGAATCAACAAATTATTTTTTATGATCGGTATGGAACTGAAATAATTCTGTCATCTCTGGGCAAGAAACTGTCTCTGGTGATAAGATAGAATTTAAGTTAACAACAAGTAAAAATATTGTTGCATTAACGAAAGGTTATGATGTAATTATAAGTAATAGCGGTAGTTCCCGGCGGTGATAGTCGTTCACTATGGAGATCGCGAATGGAAAAGTCCTGTATTGGACACGTTTTTCACAGTAGTCGCAGTACTTTACGCGGACGTTTCTCTTCCGGTAGCCTCCTCGTCACCGCTAAATCTCTCTCTCATTCACTTCTTATCCTTGTTACTGACGCCCTGTACGGTGCGCGTAGCTGTGCGTGGCGTCTTATCCGAAAGCAAGCAATGGCTTACAAGGAAGCCAACCCTCAGATGTTCGTGCGCATAATCGTGCCGCCAACGGCGCGTGTGATGTATACCTACAACTCAAGGTGCTATCCATGGGAAGACAAAAAGCAGTGATCAAAGCTCGTCGTGAAGCAAAACGTGTGCTGAGGCGGGATTCGCGTAGCCATAAGCAACGTGAAGATGAATCGGTCACCTCGCTTGTGCAGATGGGCGGCGTAGAAGCGATTGGTATGGCGCGTGACAGTCGTGACGCCACGCCAATCACGGCGCGAAATGAAGCTCAGGCGCACTACCTGAATGCTATTGAGAGTAAACAGCTGATCTTCGCCACCGGTGAAGCCGGGTGTGGTAAAACCTGGATCAGCGCGGCAAAAGCAGCAGAGGCTCTGATCCACAAAGACGTGGACAGGATCATTGTAACCCGTCCAGTTCTGCAAGCTGATGAAGACCTTGGCTTCTTACCTGGGGATGTTTCCGAGAAGTTTGCTCCCTATTTTCGTCCAGTGTATGACGTGCTGGTGAAACGTCTGGGAGCCTCCTTCATGCAATATTGCCTGCGACCTGAGATTGGTAAGGTGGAAATCGCGCCGTTCGCCTATATGCGTGGACGTACATTTGAAAATGCAGTGGTTATTCTTGACGAGGCTCAGAACGTCACTGCTGCGCAAATGAAGATGTTTTTAACCCGCCTCGGGGAGAATGTGACGGTGATTGTGAATGGGGATGTGACCCAGTGCGATCTACCAGCCCACGTTCGCTCAGGGCTTAGCGATGCGCTGGCCCGTTTCGAAGAAGATGATATGGTTGGGATTGTTCGTTTCAATAAAGACGATTGCGTCCGCTCTGCGCTCTGTCAGCGGACGCTTAACGCTTACAGCTGATAAGTACGCCGTCTTCAAGGCCCGGGAAACCGGGCTTTGTTGTTTGACGTCAGCACATTACTTTTTTTGCTACTCCAGTCGTTGGCACAGGCCTGGTAAAACAACTACTGTTTAGGCCGAATAAGGCTCTTGCCATTCGCTACTTGCGCTCTTTATTACCAGAATTGAGAGTATTTAAAATGCTGTGCGCAGTTCCTCCAACACATTGTATTCCTCATCAACTAAATACAGGGCTTTCCATTTATCAAAGGTCAGGCAGGGGTGGGATGTGCCAAAAACAATAATGTCACCAACCTGGATGTTGCAGCCTGGCGCCAGAGATAGCATACAGTGTTGATCCATTATTCCTGTACTGGTGATTGCACCGGATTGAAATGGCAGCGCTTTGCCATTGCGATACAGGGCTACCGGTTGGGGTAATCCTGCATCAAAAGCTGCATCACGTTTGCCAAAATTGACCACGGCAAGTGAAGGTTCCGGTACCGACTGCACCATAGCCATCAGTTCCAGGGCGGGGGCTAAATCGCCGCCCAGATGGCTGGCAATGCTGTCGCGTGCCATTAATTCCTTTTGCGCCTGCTGGTAAATACCATTGTCATGCGTAATGTAACAACCCGGACGAATAACTATCCGGCAATGGGAGGGGGTTTTTGCTGCCAGCCAGATGTTACATACCACGTCATACCAGACGGTACCTGCGCCAGTGAGAACAAACTCGCCGTCGACATATTTTTCCATCTGACACGCCAGCAGCGCGGCGTCGCAAAGCAGCGTTTCAATTTGCGGCTGGGGATCGTGGCTGTGCAGCACGCCTTCATATAGTTCCAGTCCACGCAGGCGCAAACCTGACATCTGTGAAATTTCGGCGGTAAGCGCGAGCGCTTCTGCGGTCGTGCGGCATCCGCTGCGCCCGCCAGAAACACCCAACTCGACCAACACATCAAGCGTTTGCTGACGCTCGTTAAAGAATCTGGCCAGCGTTCTGGCATTGTCCAGGCTGTCGACCAGACAGAGATAATCAGCGTCCGGATATGTGTTTTTTAACTGTGAGACCAACAGCATGTTGGCTTTGCCCACCAGTTGGTTGGCCATCAGCACCCGCTGGATACCACATGCCATGGCCGCCTGCGCCTGCCAGGCGCTCCCTACGCCAATTGCCCATGCGCCCGCTTGCTGCTGCTGACGGAATATCCATGGAGTCATGGATGTTTTCCCGTGGGGAGCCAACGATACGCCTCGGGTATCTGCGTAACGCTGCATCCACAAAATATTGTTCTCCAGCGCCTGGGCCTTTATCACCGCGGCGGGCAAACAAACATCCTCATTCAGCACGCAGGCCCGGGCGGAAGAGGGGGTCAGCATAATGGCTGATTTATGTGCGGCAACTGTCATTCTGCGCTCCTTACGGGCGTTGCGTTCGAACGTGGCGTATGGCTGGTATTTTCACGTTCATCAGTGATCATTTTTAGCACCTCTTCACGGGAGAGCTTATTCTGCGGCGTCAGCAACGTTACCACCACGGCGGCAACCAGGCTGACAGACAGCGCAGGAATCACCGGATTACCTAATGCTTTTGACCATACCGGTGAAAGGATCACCGCCAGCGAGGTCAGGCTTCCTCCCAGCAACGCGGCAATGCAGCCCTGCCAGTTAAAACGCAGCCAGAATTTGCCCAGTAATACGGTGACGCACATACCGGACATGATCATCGAGATCATTTTGGTGATGTAGCCAATGATATCGTTCGAGGTCAGGGCAAAAACCAGTGCCAGCGCGATGACGCACAGCAGGAAAATGCGTGACAGGTTAATTGCTTTTTCCGGCGGCGGCATTTTGCCTGTCACCATGGTGTATATATCACGCAGAATAATGGAAACCCCGGCGATGGCATCCGAGCTGCCGGATGACAGGTTAGCGGACATCCCTGCTATTAACACCACCATGGCCAGAACATACGGGAGCGAGTTTGTCGCGTAGAGGAATGCAAAACTCGGATTTTCAAGACCAGGATCCATCACATGGGTAGCCATACCGATAATCGCGGGAAGGAAAGAGAATCCCATGTAAAGCAGACCCGTTATCACAAACGATTGACGAATCGCGCGGGTCGAGGCCGCAGAGTATATGCGCTGGCGGTATGATGGCGTTGCCAGCACGCCAATGCCAATAACGATCGACAGCGAAATGGCGGGGAGAAGTCCCAGTTTGCCGATCCCAAACAGCGTGAATGCCTGTGGATCGGTCTTTGCGACCACGACATCCCAACCGCCGACGTAGCTGACGGACATTGCTGCTAACATGATAAACCCAAGGAACAGAACAATGGATTGCAGCGTGTCGATCCACGAGACGGCTTTGTATCCGCCAATTCCGACGTAGAAAATAAAACCCACGGCGATAATAATTTTTGCTGTGGTGATATCGATGTTCGCTGCCCATGCTAAATACAGGCCGCCGCCGAGGATATGCGCGCCCAACCAGCCAATCGATGCGAGAAAAATCAACAGTGCCACCAGATTTTTGACGATTCGGCTACCACCTGTGTAATAGCAGATCTCCTCGCTCATGGTCATGAAGCGCATTTTGCGAACGGGCGCAAATAGCCAGGCTGTCAGCAGGATCCCCGTCGCGCCGCCAATACCGTACAACATTCCCGCCCAGCCGTTACTGTAGCCAAAGCTGACAGCGCCGATGCTGGAACCTGTGCCAACCATTGTACCGACGGTCGAACCCAGGGTTAACAGCATGGGTAACTTTCGCCCGCCGAGAATAAAATCCTCCCCGGTTTTTTGATGGCGAGTCACGTACCAGCCAACAAACATCATGGCGAAGGCGTAGATCAAAAACCACATCAGGAAATTTTCGTGTAGCATAATAGATCCTTGTTACTGAAGAGTGATCGTCAACAGTCAGCTTTTGAATTTTGAGTTGAAGCAGGTGATGTCTACTTCGACCATACAGTCGACGACCAGGTCGGCAACGCAGCACACGCGAGCCGGTGGATGTTCGGCAAAGAAGCTTTTAAAGACCTTGTTGAACGACTGGAAGTAACGGGCATCGGTAAGAAACACCTTCATATGCACAATATCTTCTTTGCCGAACCCGGCTTCAGTCATGATGTCGAGGCAGTTCTGAATGGCCTGCGTTGACTGCGCAACGATGCCGCCATCGATGATTTCACCATCGACCATTGGCGTTTGGCCTGAGACATACAACCAGCCGTCGGCAGCAACCGCTCTGGAAAAGGGTAATGCTTGTCCGCCAGTCCCTTCAGAGCCTTCAGTTCCGTATCGTTTAATCATTTTTATCTCCCGTTATTGTTCTTTTCTGCTTAAGAATTTGCCTGCGCGCAGGCCTGTCATTTGCTTATGGCTCCAGGTAAGGACGCCGTTAACGAACACGTGTTCAATCCCGTCGGCTGTCTGCTTAGGGTTCTGGAAGGTGCCGGTTTCGTTGATTTTCTGCGGATCAAAAATGACAAGGTCAGCGAAATTACCTTCCCGGACCAGTCCACGTCCCGTCAGGCCAAAACGCCAGGCGGACATGCCTGTCATCTTGTGAATGGCCGTGGTGAGTGGAAAGAGCTTCTCGTCGCGACTGTAGTGGCCGAGAACGCGTGGAAAGGTTCCCCATAAACGTGGATGTGGGTTGGGGTCGCACGGCAGACCGTCTGAGCCCACCATTGATGAGGGGTGTTGTAAAACCCGGCGAACATCGTCCTCGTGCATCTGAAAATAGATTGCGCCAGCAGGCTGCAACCGGGCTGCTGCGTGGTGAATATCTGTCTCCCACTGTTGCGCTATCTGTTGCAGTGTTTTACCGGACATCTCCGGATACGGTGTGGACCACGTGATCAGGATGTCGTAGTCCTCAGTGACTTGTTTCAGGTCGAGGTTGGAAGAGCCAGCTCGGTAAGGATAGACATCGCAATTGATCTCCTGGCGTTGCTGATATTTCTCGATCAACGCAAGCGTTTCAGTGGTTCGTCCCCAGTTCTTGGCACCTGCACATTTATGATGGGAGATCTGAACGGGAACCTGGCCATGACGACCGACCTGGAATGCTTCCAGCATGGCATCGATAATACCGTCGTATTCTGTGCGCATATGGGTGGTATAAAGGCCCTGATGTTCAGCGAGTAGTTCGGCGAGCGCGCAGCTCTCTTCTGTAGAAGCATTAACGGCATTGCCATACGAAAGACCTGTACTCAAACCCAAGGCACCCTGCTGCAGGGCCTGATTAAGCGTCTCGCGCATACTGTTGATATTGTTTTCGTTGGCGGGTTCAAGCAGTGATTCCACGCAGTTATTGCGCAGCGTGGTATGACCAATCAGCGTGGCAACATTCACTGAAGGAGTTACAGCATTGATGCGCTCACGATAACGGGCAACGTCCGGGTAGTGAAACTCGTCCAGTTCACCCAGCAAATTGATTGGGTCTGGCACCTCATCTTTTAGGGTTGCGCAGGCGGCGCTGATACCGCAATTTCCGACAATAATGCTGGTGACGCCCTGGGACGTCTTCTCGATATAGTCTGGTTTTCTGATGACAACCAGATCGTCATGGGTATGGACATCAATGAACCCTGGGGACAGCACTAACCCGCGACAATCAATAATATTCTCTGCAGCGGTGGTGATGGATGGCGCGATAAGGACAATCCGATCCCCTTCAACCGCGACATCAGCCTGGTATTCCGTATTTCCTGAACCATCAACGACGGTGGCGTTTTTGAACAACCAGTTAATCTTCATATGTGCTCCATAGTTCGGGAGGATTGGGTAATAAAATGCTGATAGGCGGCGATAAAAGACTGCGCCTGTTGCTGGGTTCGAGTGGGGGATTGTCCGGCACGATAGAGATCGCTGCCGAGCCCGGCTCCAGCACAGCCTGCGTCAAGATAGAGTTGAATGTTGTCTGGCGTGATCCCGCCAACCGCATACAGCGCGGTATGTGAGGGCAGGACAGATTTCAGTGCCCGTACATAATCCGGTCCAAACTGGCTGGTGGGGAAAAGCTTGATTTGCTGAGCGCCGGCATCAATGGCACTGAATGCTTCCGTTGGCGTCGCGCAGCCCGGCAGAACCTGCATCCGATGTTCCAGTGCCCGGCGAATCACATCGGGTCTGGTATTCGGGGTGACAATCAGCTGGCAACCTAATTGCGCCAGGCGGTCCACATTTTCTACGTTGAGGACAGTACCCGCCCCGATTGTGGCCTGCTCGCTATATGTATGAACGGCCTGCGCGATGCTGACTTCCCATTGTGGAGAATTCAGCGGAATTTCAATCGCGCGGAAACCAGCCGCAATCAGTAAAGGAATATGGGTATCAATTTCTTCAGGCCGTATGCCGCGCAAAATAGCGACAAGGGGGGCGATGTTATGGTTATTCATGTTGGAATTCCCTGATGTAGGACACTGGAAAATGGCGGCTGGCTAACGGTGTGGCGACAGAGAATTGTTTCCATAAGGGCGAGGGCGCCAACGCCAGATAGAGGGCGCTGAGGATCGTCATCTGCCTGTACAATGCTGCCGGTAAAAAAAGAATCGGTAGAAATCAGCGATGCCAGCGCTTCTTTAAGCACCTGTTTACCGCTGATGATGATGTTGGTTTCAGCTGAGAGATTCAGGGCCATACTCTGCTTTATCGCCTGCAGGTCAGAGTAAAGTGTTGCCCCCAATAAATAGCTGGCTCTCTGGTTATGCGTGGACTGAGTGAACAGATCGAGCAGTCGCACGGTGAAGCAACTGCGCGCCAGCCCTACCCGGCGGCAGGATGCAGCCCCTTTTAGCAGGTAGTCGTTGTCCAGTTTGGTGACAAACTGGCCGTCGAGTGAATTCGCCAAAATGGTCTGATGAGTGAGGACATCCAAAAGTTCTCCTGCCATTGTGGTAACGCAACTGACGATCTGCTTTTTTTCATCCGTCAGAATAAACTTGGAATGGGAACCGGGAAGCACGATCAGTGCCGGCCCTTTGACGTTGTGTTGCATCAGCAGACCAAATGTTTCAACTTCTTCGCCACGCATAACGTCCATGGCATCAATGTTTTCGACATCTACCGTAGCCACCGCATTTTTAACGCCAGGAATAAACCAGATGGGGTGTGCTGAAACTTCTGGGATTGTATGCGCAACGGTTCCCTCAACCAGGTCGTTGAATGAGACCGGTACGCTGAGGTGCGGGACGCAATAGAGTCCAACGTCTGACGTGATCATCCCTGACGCCACAATCTCATAAGGTTCGCTGATACCTGCCAAAGCGCGATCCAGGGCTTTTTTTACACCGTTAATCAGCTTGTTGCGATTTCCGGTTATCGCCGTATCACGCACTCCGACGGACTCACTGGTATCTGAAATTACCCGGCTATCCTTCCAGACACGGACTCGTGTGTTGGTCGTACCGGCGTCGATAGTGACAATAAGCATGCCGTTTCCCCTGCGTGAATTTTGTTTGGAATGATGTTCCGTTTATTTGAGGTTATTGATCAATTAACGGAATGTCATTCCGTATTTTTTGATTTGGTGATAGGATTCACAGAATACGAGGACGGTTAACTGCGTCGTAGATCGCAAATTACATGGTTAAAAAAGAGGTAACTGTCTAAAAATGAATGTGTTTTGCGGGTTATGGCATTACAGTTACAATAACGGAACTTTTTTATTGGGGATGAATGAATGTCAAACGGTGAAAATGCAAATTCCTCCGGTGTTGACAAGGTTCTGACGATCCTGGAAGAGATTAGCGAGCATTCCGACGGTATATCTCTGGCGGAGTTAGTCAAACGAACCGGGATCGCAAAGACCACAGTATTTCGTACGCTGGAGACGCTCAAGGAACGACAGTACGTTATGCAGGATAACGGAACTGAGCGTTATCATTTGGATCTGAAAAGTCTTGAGTTGGGAATCAAAGGATTGATGAACGTGAATCTGGTAGAGGTATCTATTCCTTACCTGAAAACGCTCTCAGCAAAAACCGCAGAAACCTGTTTTCTGGGGGTCTATAACAGCGGTCATGTTGTGTATTTGTATAAGAGTGAGGGAACGCTTTCTATACAGACTAATGCCCGTCTTGGTGCCAGATTGCCTGCATACTGTACAGGGATTGGCAAAGCGTTATTGGCTTTTCAGCCGTTGGAAGAGATTGATCGGGTGCTGAGTGAGCCGCTTATCCCATTTACTGAGAAGACGGTTGTTGATCGTGTTTCGTTGTATGAAACTCTGGCCGATATTCGGTTGAAGGGGTTCTCGCTGGATAATGAGGAAAATGAAGAAGGGTTAACGTGTGTCGCCCGGCCTGTGTTTAATTATACCGGTACCGTCATTGGCGCACTCAGCGTGGCAGGCCCCACGCACCGAATGCAGCGTAAAATTGATGATGTTAATGATGAACTGGAGCTGGTCTGTTCACTCATTTCTCGACGGTTGGGTTTTATTAACCGCTAACACAACACGCTTTTATGTAAAAGCCTGCTGTTATGTAACATACAGGCCGGATAAGGCGCTAATGCCGCATCCGGCAAATGAAATACGCGAAAAAAAAGCCCGTACTTTCGTACGAGCTCTTCTTAAAATATGGCGGTGAGGCGGGGATTCGAACCCCGGATACGTTGCCGTATACACACTTTCCAGGCGTGCTCCTTCAGCCACTCGGACACCTCACCATATTGTTGTTCCTGTGCTACCGGAACGGGCGCTAATTTAGGGAAATACCGCACCGGCGTCAATCAACTTTTTGAAAAAAACGTGCATTTACACAAACTTCAATCAATATGCAGCTTAAATAAGCGGGAATTGTTTTTTTTGCCAGCATCCTAAAATTTGTTACTCTGATGTTCCCTCGGAAAATGATGATAATAAGTGCGAGAAAGTTCCGCATAACAATGTTCAGGAGACTCTATGGATATAATTTTCTATCACCCAACATTCGATACGAGCTGGTGGCTTAATGCGCTGACAAAGGCCATACCTGGCGCGAACGTCCGTGAGTGGAAAACGGGTGATAATGCGCATGCTGACTACGCGCTGGTCTGGCATCCTCCGGTTGAAATGCTCGCCGGAAGAAAATTAAAAGCCGTATTCGCGCTGGGGGCGGGCGTTGATTCTATTCTTAGTAAACTGAACGCTCATCCGGAAATGTTGGATGCTTCGATCCCACTTTTCCGTCTGGAAGATACGGGTATGGGCCTGCAAATGCAGGAATATGCGGTCAGTCAGGTACTGCACTGGTTTCGCCGCTTTGATGATTATCAGGCATTAAAAAACCAGGCGAAATGGCAGCCGTTGCCAGAATATTCCCGCAATGAGTTTAGCGTCGGGATCATGGGGGCAGGGGTATTGGGCGCAAAAGTTGCAGAAAGTCTGCAAGCATGGGGGTTCCCGCTACGCTGCTGGAGCCGCACGCGTAAATCCTGGTCTGGTGTGGAAAGCTTTGCCGGTACCGAGGAACTGGGCGCGTTTTTGAGCCAAACTCGGGTGCTTATCAACCTCCTGCCCAATACAGCAGAAACCGTAGGCATTATTAACGCGAGTTTACTCAACCAATTGCAGGACGGAGCCTATGTGCTGAACCTGGCGCGTGGTGTTCATCTCAATGAAGACGATCTTCTGGCATCACTGGACAGCGGCAAAGTGAAAGGCGCTATGCTGGATGTCTACAGCCGCGAACCGCTGCCGGAAACCAGCCCGCTATGGAAACATCCGCGTGTGGCAATGACGCCGCATATTGCCGCGGTAACGCGCCCGGCAGAGGCGGTGGACTATATCTCCCGTACGATTATGGGTCTGGAAAGTGGCAAATCCGTCACCGGTCAGGTCGATCGCGTGCGGGGATACTGATGGTAACCCGGCAAGTGCCGGGTTTCAGCTAAAATACCCGTCATACTTCAAGCTGCATGTGCGTTGGCTACGTTTGTTCCCCCGCATCACTTACTGCAGTAAGTGATGTGGGTGTCACTCCCTTGCCGCCTGCCTGCAACTCGCATTATTTAGGGTATTAATGCCGGCGATACCTGCTATCCTTGACGGAAAATGACTACAGGAGAGAGTTATGTATCCCGTTGACCTGCATATGCATACCGTCGCCAGCACCCACGCCTACAGCACCTTAAGCGATTACATCGCTGAAGCCCGTCGCAAAGGTATCAAGCTGTTTGCCATTACCGATCATGGACCGGACATGGCGGATGCGCCTCATCACTGGCACTTTATTAATATGCGCATTTGGCCTCGTATTGTGGACGGCGTAGGGATCCTGCGCGGCATTGAGGCGAATATTAAGAATATTGAAGGCGAAATTGACTGCTCAGGTCCTATGTTTACCTCCCTGGATCTGATCATTGCGGGCTTCCATGAGCCGGTTTTTGCACCTCACGATAAAGACACTAATACCCAGGCGATGATCGCCACGATGGCCAGTGGTCATGTGCACATCATCAGCCATCCGGGAAATCCAAAGTATCCCGTTGATATCACGGCGATTGCGCAGGCGGCGGCAAAATATCAGGTCGCGTTGGAAATCAATAACTCCTCGTTTTTGCATTCACGTAAAGGCAGTGAAGACAATTGCCGCGCGGTCGCTGCAGCTGTGCGTGATGCCGGGGGCTGGGTGGCGTTAGGATCGGATTCACATACCGCTTTCACATTGGGAGAATTTGGCGAATGCCGTAAAATTCTCGATGATGTGAATTTCCCGGAAGACAGAATTTTAAACGTCACACCCAAACGCCTGCTGGCGTTTCTGGAATCGCGAGGCATGGAGCCGATCGCGGAATTTGCTGAACTGTAATTGTTACTAACTGGAATAAATGAATGAACGAGTTTTCTATCCTGTGTCGTGTACTGGGCTCGCTGTTTTACCGCCAGCCTCAGGATCCTTTACTGGTTCCCCTGTTTACCCTGATTAGCGAAGGTAAACTCTCCGCCAACTGGCCGCTGGAACAGGACGAACTACTTACTCGCCTGCAGAAAAACTGCGATATGCCTCAGTTGGCTGCGGATTACAACGCGCTTTTTGTCGGCGACGAGTGTGCGGTGCCGCCTTATCGTAGCGCCTGGGTAGAAGGGGCGAAAGAATCTGATGTTCGTGCATTTCTTTCTACCCGCGGCATGCCGCTGGCAGATACGCCTGCAGATCATATTGGTACGCTGTTGCTGGCGGCTTCATGGCTTGAAGACCAGTCTGCGGAAGATGAAAGTGAAGCACTAGAAACCTTGTTTGTGGAGTACCTGTTGCCCTGGTGTGGTTCGTTCCTTGGCAAAGTTGAAGCGCACGCAAACACGCCATTCTGGCGTACCATGGCACCGTTAACGCGTGATGCTATTGGCGCGATGTGGGATGAATTGCAGGAAGATACGGAAGAATAAATGTGATGTAAGTCACTTTAAACTGCAACGCAATTCATCACTTGCATAAATTGTGTGCACGATCTCATTCCTATGCCGTTTTTCTGCTAAGATACGCGGCATGAACATACTTCTCTCAATTGCAATCACAACGGGCATTCTCTCTGGGATCTGGGGATGGGTGGCCGTTTCTCTTGGCTTACTCAGTTGGGCTGGCTTTCTGGGCTGCACGGCCTATTTCGCCTGTCCGCAGGGTGGGCTGAAAGGGCTGTGGATCTCGGCGTGTACGCTGCTAAGCGGTGTGGTCTGGGCGTTGGTGATTATTAACGGTAGCGCGCTTGCCCCACATATGGACGTTATTGGTTATGTCATAACGGGAATCGTCGCGTTTCTGATGTGTATCCAGGCAAAGCAATGGTTGCTTTCATTTGTGCCAGGCACGTTTATTGGCGCATGTGCAACGTTTGCAGGGCAGGGGGACTGGCAGTTGGTCGTGCCGTCTCTGGCGCTAGGTCTGGTATTCGGCTATGCGATGAAAAACAGCGGGCTGTGGCTGGCGTCTCGCCGTGAAAATCGACTATCGTCTACGCTGACCAGTAAATAAAAAAGCGTGAGGGGTTCCTCACGCTTTTTATGCCAGAGAGAGCACTCAGGATTCCGGAGGTACCGACATATGGCGGTATTTAACCAGAATGTCATTATCAACCTGTTTCTTGTCCTGCAAATCCCACAATCCGCGATCAATCCCATCATTAATCAGGAAGATAACACCGGTTTCGATTGCTGACATCAGACACAGCATGACCGGTTCGTTAGAGGTGTAACCAATTTCACCTTCCAACAGTCGCTGGTAGTCAATGAAACGGAATACCCCAGCCTGTACTTCATAAGATAAAATAGTTTTGCTGGTATTCACCGATGAGAGAATTTCGCCGGTGCTGACGTTAACCACGCGCAGGTTCACCGCTATCTGGTCGAGCTGGTATTGCGTATCGGCGCCAATACCGAAATAGCGTGCACCAACACCTCCCGATTTAACGTTGCTTTCATAACCAATAATTGACCCTTCCACCATGACGTTTGCTGCGGTCAAAGATTGCAAAGGGATGCGGTTATTAATGGCAACAGTGCCGTTTTCCTGAGCCGCACGAATGATTTTTCGTTCGTTAAGCAGGTTCTGTAACCCCTGACGTTCAAGTGGGACGAACCAACGAGAATCCTTCAACGCGGTGACTAGCATAGCCGTTGCGCTTTGCGGGACGGCGGTTGAGAAGTTACTCGCAGGGTAAGGTTTAAACTGACCCGTTTCATCCTGGATATTGTAAACCGACACAAAGATCTTACCTGTAGGCATGGGCAGATGCGTCAAGTCTTTATAGCTTTGGGCTCGGGGCATTAATGTCGGCTTAGCGGCTTCTTGCGGCGGGGCTGTTAGACATCCGCTGAGTAAAATTACTGCCACCATGATAAGTAAGCGCTGCATGATTTTTTCCTTTCGTGGCTATAATTTAGAAATCGGTCGACTGATTTTGTAAACCCGACACTTCGATAGTCGACGTTCTCCCCGTTTTCCTGTCCGTGACATTAAGTTGCAGTTGCCCATCCCGGTTGGCGATATCAATGATAAAATCATTGGTTACCATCCTCCCCGGCTTACCGGTATTGATATTGGTGAGTAAGCCACCGAGTATTTGCGACTGTATCGCCTGGGTAAAGTTATCCAGCGCAGATGGCGTTTCAATCCCGAAATCATCGCCACTCGGATCTTTATACGAGTTTTGTGCCTGGGCGCTGTTGAGTAAAAAAGAACCGTTGTTTGGGTTGCCACCAAAGTTAGGGTTGCGGAACTGGAACGTCATATTTCCGGCCCAACTTAATGGTGAAATCAGCATGAGCAAAACCACTGCATGTTTGACACGCATGAAAGCCTCCGGACAAAATCATGTTTTAGAATTCATCGCGCGCTAAATCGCTCGTGCTTAATAGTGTTTGATCTATTTGCCGACGATTTAATGCTTCCTCAGTTTCTGCCAATGCAAAGACCACAATTTTGTCGAAGTCTCTTTTCGTCGGGAATAAAAAAGTCTGGAAGATAACGTCCTGATTGACCGTTATGGTGATCCAACTTCCCCAACGTGCACTGGGTCTTTCATTAATGGTTAAGTTTCCTGTGTACTCGCTTTCCCACTTGTCACTAAAGGCCCGGTAGAAATCATGGCCAATGGAAGAGACCGTGTGGTCAGTTAACAGTCCGGGAACCTCCACCTCTACAGCCGCGTGTAGATTCCCGGCAGCAAAGAGCAAATTTGCTGCCACAATCCAGGTCAAATAGCGTTTCATGGCTTTATCGCCTGAGGTTATCATTGGCCCACGAGACCGCCTGCGTACGATTTTTGACAGCTATCTTTTTGAAAAGATTATAAAGATGTGTTTTCACCGTATTTTCACTAATAAATAGTGAACGTGCGATTTCAATATTTGAGGCACCGATACGCAGTTTATTAAGGATCTCTTTTTCACGGTGAGTAAGTAATGCCGACTCCGTGCTGTTATAGCGGTAGTTCCCGGAATGCGTGATTAGGTAGCTGGCTAGCTTTTGCGAGAAGTAGCATTCGCCACGCAACACCCCTTGCAATCCGCTGACTACACGCTGTTCATCTTCAGTTGCGTAGAATACGCCATTGATGTGCGGCCAGTTTTCAATATCCCGGTAAGGATAATCATCTGGGGTATTCAACAATAAAGTCTTTATATTGTTGTTTTTTCTGCTCAAATTATCTTGCCAGTAATGGATCAGTTTTTTATCTGCCTCCATCATATCCAGTAAAACAATGCAGCTGGAGGAAATATCATCCAGAGAACGTTGAATATTATGTAGTTTTCCGGTTAACGCCAGCGACTGCTTTAAATGCTGTAATAACGCAGTTGCCTGCAGGGATGGTTTAGTGATCAACAATAATGTATGACCATGAATACTATGGACTTCATTAAACATGATGAAACTCCACTTTTTAGTCGCACACCTGACAGCTGTCTCTACTAAAATAGAGGCACCAGAAGTACTGACAGATGTTGCACTGCTGTGTAGAAATAAAATATCGACCCAATGGGGTGAAAATATTAAAACAAATGGACTTCAACTGATTTCAATCTAGCTATTACAAATCTTAAAGCAAGTGTTAAACATGTAACTGGATGTAAATTTATATATTAAATTGTGATTTTTGGGTTTTTGTGTAGTTTAGATTTGATAGTAAAGTTGTACATTTTAGCGTTATTGCATAGATTTAAAAAATCATACAAATTATAATATGTTGTTGATTTTTAATGGTTAAAACTATAATTAGATGGTTTTAGATTTCTAATGAATTCTGATCTTTTTGTCTCACTTTAAGTTGAACAATTTTAGATAGAAAAAAATGATGCTTGTCACGACTTGTACCGAGCACTATCCCGGAACCATCTGCAAGGCCCAGAAAACGCGGGAGAGGCGTTTTTTTGTTACTGCATAGAAATTCAATCTTCAGGTTACAGAAGAAATAAAAAACAGCGCAGTAACGGTGTTCTCTGCTGTTAATTAGTACTTTGGTGTGAATCTGGATATAAAAATACAACTGGCGGGTGAGTTATTTAAAATGTTTCAACGGACATACTCTTCATCGTAACGTGGCGTTAACAAATGTAAGTCACGTTAACAACAATTTGAGTGGTAAATAATTTAACCTTATGTACGACCAGGTCCAGGGTGACAACATGAAAAACAAGTTGTTATTTATGATGTTTACAATGCTGGGTGTGCCTGGGATTGCATCCGCAACAAGTTATGACTTGGCTAATTCAGAATATAACTTTGCGGTAAATGAATTAAGTAAGTCTTCATTTAATCAGGCAGCCATTATTGGTCAGGTTGGCACTGCGAACAGTGCAAATATTCGCCAGGGGGGCTCGAAGTTATTGTCGGTTATTTCGCAAGAAGGTTCTGGTAACCGAGCGAAAACAGACCAGACTGGATCATATAACTTTGCATATATTGATCAAACGGGTAGTTCCAATGATGCGAGTATTAAACAAGGGTCATACGGTAATACGGCGGTGATTATCCAGAAAGGCTCTGGTAATAAAGCCAATATTACTCAGTACGGTACACAAAAAACAGCAGTTGTGGTGCAGAGACAGTCGCAAATGGCAATTCGCGTTACTCAACGCTAATCCATTAACGACGTTTAAATCAATCCGATGGGGGTTTACCATGAAACTTTTAAAAGTGGCAGCATTCGCAGCAATCGTAGTTTCTGGCAGTGCTCTGGCTGGTGTTGTTCCGCAATGGGGCGGCAATCATCATGGTGGCGGTAGTAACTATGGCCCGGACTCTTCAATGAGTATCTACCAATATGGGACTGGCAACGTAGCGAATGCTCTGCAAAGTGATGCTCGTAAATCAGATGTCACCATCACACAAAACGGGCGTGGCAACGGGGCTGTAGTGGGTCAGGGCGCTGATGACAGTACCATTAACCTGAAACAGACTGGCTTCCAGAACAGCGCTACTATCGATCAGTGGAATGCTAAAAATGCTGATATTAGTGTAACCCAGTTCGGTGGCCGTAACGGTGCGCTGGTTAATCAGACTGCATCTGACTCCAACGTTCTGATCCGCCAGGTTGGATTTGGCAACAACGCCACAGCTAACCAACACTAATTCAGTTTTATGACTGATAATAAACAGGGCGTGAGCCCTGTTTTTTTTTCGGGAGAATAAGATGCATACGTTATTACTCATTGCCGCGCTGGCAAATCAAATAACATTTAATACAACTCAGCAAGGTGATATGTACACCATTATTCCTCAGGTGACGTTAACTCAACCTTGCGTATGTGAGGTACAAGTCCTTGCCGTACGCAAAGGGCAGGGGGGACAAAGCCAATCGCAGCAGAAAACAAGCCTTTCGGTCCCTGCTAATCGGCCGATTGAATTAACCAAACTGAGCTTTAATATTTCACCTGAGGATTCGGTCAAAATTATCGTTACCGTTTCAGATGGGCAGTCTCTGCATCTATCACAACAATGGCCTGACTCAAACAGTCATCCATAATTTTTTGCTTTATTTGCATTAAGGGTGTGGCTGGGAATGCGGTGCTGTTCTATGAATATAGAAACGTGTGAACGTTTGTATTTGATCGTTAATCGCAGCGGTGAAGGATCATTTCGATCCCTCAAGGATGGCTAATCATTGAGGAACCCTTATGTGTACATTATTAAAGCGTATTTTAAGTGCCAGTTTGTGTACTTTTTCTCTTTTGACTCTCCCCACAATGGCGCAGCAAATCACAACCGGCGGGGTTATTCATTTTCGCGGTGCAATCGTTGAATCGCCTTGCGACGTGAACACCCAGCAGCAGCAAATTGAATTATCATGTATGCGTGACGGCACTACCCGGAATAGCCTCTACAATCAACAACAGCTCGCGACAACCTCTCAGAACGTGCAACAAATTGCCACAGTCAAAATGCACTACCTCAATGAACAAAAAAACATGGCAATTCTTAATATTGAATATAAATGAGTCGCTGTGGCGTAGATATGCACACTTGCGGTTAAAAAGTGAGATTTCAAGGAAAACCCTGCTGTACACTTAACGAATAGTGTTTTGTCAGGGGGTACTTATGCAATCGCGTGTTCATGTGTTACATGGCGATATTACGACGGTCGCTGTTGATGTGATTGTCAACGCGGCCAATTCATCACTACTGGGCGGCGGTGGCGTTGATGGCGCGATCCATCGCGCTGCCGGACCCGCATTATTGGCGGCCTGCAAACAGGTAATCCAGCAACAAGGAGAATGTCCGACGGGGCATGCGGTTATCACTCTGGCGGGGGACCTTCCGGCAAAAGCGGTCATCCACACCGTAGGACCTGTCTGGCAAGGTGGAGGTCATCATGAGGCCGAACGACTCGAGGAAGCTTACTTAAACACGCTGCAACTGGCCCTGGCTAATGGGTATCAATCCATTGCTTTTCCGGCGATCAGCACCGGGGCTTATGGCTATCCCCGCGCCGCAGCGGCAGAAATAGCGGTAAAAACGGTGTTGAAATTTATTACCCGCCGCGCACTTCCTGATCAGATATACTTCGTGTGCTTTGATGAAGAAAACGCTCAACTTTATAAGAGGTTGCTAACACAACAAGGCGATGATAACACGGACTGATATGACCCGACTTGAGCGCGCCATTACGCCACTTTGCGAAAACCACCCGGGAGAATGCGGCATTCTTGCGTTGGATGATAGCCTCGATGCGTTTGCAGCTCGCTATCGGTTAACGGAAATGGCGGAACGTACCCTTGATGTGCAGTATTACATCTGGGAAAACGACATGTCCGGGCTATTGCTATTTTCCGTTTTGCTGGCTGCGGCGAAGCGGGGCGTCCGGGTGCGTTTGTTGCTGGATGATAACAACACGCCAGGTCTGGATGACACGCTGCGTCTGCTGGACAATCACCCTAATATTGAAGTTCGCCTGTTTAATCCCTTTTCCTTTCGCATTCTGCGCGCGCTGGGCTATTTAACCGATTTTGCCCGGCTTAATCGTCGCATGCACAATAAAAGTTTTACCGCTGACGGTGTAGTGACTCTCGTTGGTGGGCGTAATATTGGCGATGCCTATTTTGGTGCGGGTGAACAACCGCTGTTTTCCGACCTGGATGTCATGGCTATCGGACCGGTTGTCAAAGATGTTGCGGATGATTTCGAGCGTTATTGGCGCTGCCGCTCGGTTTCAACGTTGCAAAACGTGCTTGAGATGTCTGAGTCAGATTCTGTGCAACGTATCGAGCTACCCGAATCCTGGTATAACGATGATATTACCCGTCGCTATCTGCATAAGCTGGAAACCAGCCAGTTTATGTCCAGTGTCGATCAACGTTCGCTGCCGCTGATTTGGGCGAAAACACGTTTGCTGAGCGATGATCCTGCAAAAGGAGAAGGGAAAGCGCCGCGCCACTCGCTATTACCGCAGCGTTTGTTTGACGTGATGGGCTCGCCAACCGAACGTATTGATATTATTTCTGCCTACTTTGTGCCGACTCGCGCCGGCGTGGCGCAGCTCCTGAGACTGGTAAGAAAAGGCGTCAAGATTGCTATTTTAACCAATTCACTGGCGGCGAATGATGTGGCGATCGTCCATGCTGGCTATGCGCGCTGGCGAAAAAAACTGCTGCGCTACGGTGTAGAATTGTACGAACTTAAACCGACCCGCGATCGCGTTTCGGTCGTTCACGATCGTGGATTAACAGGTAATTCAGGCTCCAGCCTGCATGCGAAAACGTTCAGTATTGACGATCGCAAAGTGTTTATCGGCTCGCTTAATTTTGATCCCCGTTCGACGCTACTCAATACGGAAATGGGATTTGTGATTGAAAGTGAAGTGCTGGCCGGATTGATTCATAAACGGTTTATGCAAAGCCAGCGTGATATGGCCTGGCAGCTGCGCCTTGATCGTTGGGGAAGAATTAATTGGGTCGACCGACTTGCCGGCAGTGAACAGGTATTAAAAAAAGAACCCGCCACAGGATTCTGGAAGCGGGTTCTGGTAAAGCTGGCATCCGTGTTACCCATTGAGTGGCTGCTTTGAGCCACACGATGAATGCGAGAAAATCTAGCCTGCCACGGCCTTGTTTTTATCCTGCTTCACGGGCGGTTTACCCGAGAAGAGAAACTTCAGCAGCGGTATACGTAAATGGATTTCGTACAGTATGACCGCAATCCCAACCACAAACAGCAAACCGCAAAGAAAACCCAGCAGATTCGACGAGATATGCGGTGTGATGTAAGCGCCAAAAAACAGCGTTAACGGGTGGTGCACCAGATAGATAAACAGCGACGCGTTGACAAAATAGGTCACGCGGGCCGACTGGAAATTAAGCAAACGGTGACCCAACGAAAAGACGACGTTCACCATCCACAGTCCCATGACCATGGTAATGACATATTCGGTTTCATACATCCAGGCATCACCATTGCCGTAACGCTGATTGAGCAGGTATGCAACAAATGCGAATGCAGCGCCCAGGGTGCAACCGCGCGACGGCGTGGTAAACAACGCCTTCAGATTCGGGTTGATAAACGCCAGTGCGCCGAGCATAAAGAAAGGCACATAGAACAGCGTTTGCATAACGATAAAATTGAACATGCCATCGCTGAGAATCGAAGGGTAAAGGATGAAAATCGTCCTTCTGACGGCGGCATAGCCGACACCCAACAAGATAAAAATCAGCGTTAATTTAGTCATTGACACCGCAGGCGCGCTGGCGGAATCGCTTTGCGTAAGCCTGTTTTTCATCAGGGTGAACACCCACATGCTCACGGTTGTTAACACCACCAGAACCAGTAAAAACCACAGATGGGAAATCAGCTCCCAGGCCAGCGCATTGTACTTATCGTAACCGCTGAGAGTATGCCAACTGTCTGCTTTTCCCTTTACATATTGCAGCATGATAAATTGCGGCAGCGTAAGCAATGGAATCGCAGTGAGCATTGGGATCCCCACGCGTTCTACACGCACCTTCCACCAGCGCTTTAAGGGATAGCGCAAAAACAGCATGTAGGAAAAATAACCTGAAATGACAAAGAAGACCTGCATGCGAAAAGCGTGGATAAAGTCGTTAAACAGAGTCAACCACCACGACGGTTCCGCGCTGTTCACGTGCCAGGTGTGGGTCGAGTAAATCAATGAAATATGGAATGGGATCCCTAACAACATTAGCCAGGCACGGATGGAATCAAGAAAATATTCGCGTGGTGGTGATACAGAGCTCATAGACAGTTATGTATTCTCAGACTTTTCGTCTTATCCCTAAGACGAATAATGGTTACATTCGAGGGCAACCCTACACGAAGTCCAACAACCTGTCTCCAGGATAAGCACGCAAAGTGAAAACAGGTAGTTGAACCTGATTAAACCATGAGCCAGCGCGCGAACAATACAGGGATTCAGTTGTCGGAATACCCGATTATCCATTAAAATGGATCGGATCAATATAAGCACACAAAGGGGGAAGTGCTTACTAATTATGAAACATAAACTACAAATGATGAAAATGCGTTGGTTGGGTGCAGCAGTTATGTTAACGCTGTACACATCATCGAGCTGGGCGTTCAGCATTGATGATGTTGCAAAACAAGCTCAATCCTTAGCCGGTAAAGGCTATGAGGCGCCAAAAAGTAACTTGCCCTCCGTTTTCCGCGACATGAAATATGCGGATTATCAGCAGATCCAGTTTAACCGCGATAAAGCTTACTGGAGCAATCTCAAGACCCCATTTAAGCTCGAGTTCTACCACCAGGGTATGTACTTCGACACACCGGTCAAAATCAACGAAGTTACCGCCACCGCGGTGAAAAGAATCAAATACAGCCCGGATTATTTTAATTTTGGCGATGTTCAGCATGATAAAGACACGGTAAAAGATCTCGGTTTCGCCGGGTTCAAAGTGCTGTATCCGATCAACAGCAAAGATAAAAACGACGAAATCGTCAGCATGCTCGGTGCCAGCTATTTCCGTGTTCTGGGTGCCGGCCAGGTCTACGGTCTGTCTGCGCGCGGTCTCGCGATTGATACCGCTCTGCCTTCTGGCGAAGAGTTTCCCCGCTTCCGTGAGTTTTGGATCGAGCGTCCGAAACCAACTGATAAACGTTTGACCATTTATGCCTTGCTGGATTCTCCGCGTGCAACCGGAGCGTATCGCTTTGTCATCATTCCTGGCCGTGACACGGTAGTTGATGTTCAGTCCAAAGTTTATCTGCGCGATAAAGTAGGCAAGTTGGGCGTAGCACCGTTAACCAGTATGTTCCTGTACGGACCAAACCAGCCTTCTCCGGCGACTAACTATCGTCCGGAACTGCATGATTCTAACGGTTTGTCTATCCACGCTGGCAACGGCGAGTGGATTTGGCGCCCGCTGAATAACCCGAAACATCTGGCGGTCAGCAGCTTCGCCATGGAAAACCCGCAAGGTTTCGGCCTGCTGCAGCGTGGCCGTCAGTTCTCTCGTTTTGAAGATATCGACGATCGATACGATCTGCGCCCAAGCGCCTGGATCACGCCAAAAGGTGACTGGGGTAAAGGTAAGATTGAGTTAGTTGAAATCCCAACTAACGATGAAACTAACGATAACATCGTTGCGTACTGGACGCCGGATCAACTGCCAGAAGCCGGCAAAGAGATGAACTTCAAGTACACACTGACGTTCACGCGTGATGAAGACAAGCTTCATGCGCCTGATAGCGCCTGGGTACAGCAGACTCGTCGTTCTACCGGTGATGTAAAACAGTCCAACCTGATTCGTCAGCCTGACGGTACCATCGCGTTTGTGGTGGACTTTACCGGCACAGATATGAAAAAGCTGCCGCAGGATACCCCGGTTACCGCACAAACCAGTATTGGCGACAACGGCGAAATCGTTGAAAGCACCGTGCGCTACAATCCGGTATCTAAAGGTTGGCGTTTGATGCTGCGCGTGAAAGTGAAAGACGTGAAGAAAACCACTGAAATGCGTGCTGCCTTGGTCAATGCCGATCAGACGCTGAGTGAAACCTGGAGCTACCAGTTACCTGCCAATGAATAAGACAACTGAGTATATTGACGCAATGCCGCTTTCGGATATCGAAAAAGCGGCACTGCCGAAAACTGACATCCGCGCCGTTCATCAGGCGCTGGATGCCGAGCATCGTACTTACTCGCGCGAAGATGATTCACCGCAGGGTTCTGTAAAAGCTCGCCTTGAGCAAGCGTGGCCGGATTCTCTGGCTAAAGAGCAGTTGGTTAAGGATGATGAGGGCCGCGATCAACTGCAGGCGATGCCAAAAGCAACGCGTACCTCTATGTTCCCCGATCCCTGGCGTACCAACCCGGTTGGCCGTTTTTGGGACCGTCTGCGTGGGCGCGATGTGACTCCGCGTTATCTTTCTCGGTTGACGAAAGAAGAACAAGAGAGTGAGCAAAAATGGCGTACCGTAGGCACCATTCGCCGCTATACGCTGTTGATCTTAACTCTGGCGCAAACGGTCGTAGCAACCTGGTATATGAAGACGATCCTTCCGTATCAGGGGTGGGCATTCATTAATCCTGTAGACATGATGGGGCAGGATTTGTGGGTCTCCTTTATGCAACTGCTGCCCTACATGCTCCAGACCGGCATTCTGATTTTGTTCGCCGTGCTTTTCTGTTGGGTATCAGCGGGATTCTGGACCGCGCTGATGGGCTTCCTACAACTGCTGATTGGGCGAGATAAGTACAGCATCTCGGCCTCAACGGTTGGTGACGAACCGCTGAATCCCGAACATCGTACGGCATTGATTATGCCTATCTGTAACGAGGACGTAGACCGCGTATTTGCGGGACTTCGCGCCACGTGGGAATCGGTCAAAGCAACGGGCAACGCTGAGCATTTCGATGTTTATATCCTGAGCGACAGCTACAATCCTGATATCTGCGTGGCAGAACAAAAAGCATGGATGGAGCTGATTGCCGAAGTGCAGGGCGAAGGGCAGATTTTCTATCGCCGTCGTCGTCGTCGTGTGAAGCGTAAAAGCGGCAACATTGATGACTTCTGCCGCCGCTGGGGAAATCAGTACAGCTACATGGTCGTGCTGGACGCGGACTCCGTGATGAGCGGCGACTGTCTGAGCGGGCTGGTGCGCCTGATGGAAGCGAATCCAAATGCCGGGATTATTCAGTCTTCACCGAAGGCTTCCGGTATGGATACACTGTATGCACGCTGCCAGCAGTTTGCGACCCGTGTTTATGGACCGCTGTTTACCGCCGGGCTTCACTTCTGGCAATTGGGTGAATCGCACTACTGGGGTCATAACGCGATTATTCGCGTGAAGCCGTTTATCGAGCACTGCGCACTCGCGCCGTTACCGGGCGAAGGCTCATTTGCGGGCTCGATCCTCTCCCATGACTTCGTGGAAGCGGCATTGATGCGTCGTGCTGGTTGGGGCGTGTGGATTGCCTACGATCTGCCGGGCTCTTATGAAGAGCTGCCGCCGAACCTGCTGGATGAACTCAAGCGTGACCGTCGCTGGTGTCATGGCAACCTGATGAACTTCCGTCTGTTCCTGGTGAAGGGGATGCACCCGGTTCACCGCGCGGTGTTCCTGACTGGCGTTATGTCCTATCTGTCGGCACCACTCTGGTTTATGTTCCTCGCGTTGTCGACCGCATTGCAGGTGGTGCATGCGTTGACTGAACCGCAGTACTTCCTGCAACCGCGTCAGCTATTCCCAGTATGGCCGCAATGGCGACCTGAACTGGCAATCGCGCTGTTTGCCTCAACGATGGTCCTATTGTTCCTGCCGAAGTTGCTGAGTATTTTGCTCATCTGGTGTAAAGGAACGAAAGAGTACGGTGGGTTTATCCGCGTTACGCTGTCGCTGCTGCTGGAGGTTTTGTTCTCCGTCCTGCTGGCGCCGGTGCGTATGCTGTTCCATACCGTCTTCGTCGTGAGTGCTTTCCTCGGTTGGGAAGTGGTGTGGAATTCGCCGCAGCGTGATGACGATTCGACCCCGTGGGGTGAAGCGTTTATGCGTCACGGGTCTCAGTTGCTGCTGGGGCTGGTGTGGGCGGTGGGTATGGCCTGGCTGGATCTGCGTTTCCTGTTCTGGCTGGCGCCGATTGTCTTCTCGCTGATCCTGTCGCCGTTTGTGTCCGTTATTTCCAGCCGCTCTACGGTTGGGTTACGTACCAAGCGCTGGAAGCTGTTCCTGATCCCGGAAGAGTATTCTCCGCCGCAGGTGCTGGTGGATACGGATACCTATCTGGGGATGAACCGCAAGCGTACGCTGGACGACGGCTTTATGCATGCGGTGTTTAACCCGTCATTTAACGCACTGGCAACGGCAATGGCGACTGCGCGTCACCGTGCGAGTAACGTACTTGAGATTGCCCGCGACCGCCATGTGGAGCAGGCGCTGAATGAAACGCCGGAGAAACTAAACCGTGACCGCCGCCTGGTGCTGTTGAGCGATCCGGTGACGATGGCGCGTTTGCACTATCGCGTCTGGAATTCACCTGATAAGTATTCTTCATGGGTGAATTACTATCAGGGGCTGACCCTGAATCCGCTGGCGCTCAGGAAAAAATAAGCGTTATATAATGTGAAAATACCGGCCTGGTGCCGGTATTTTTTTATACTGAATAAAAGAGGCGGGAGATATCAGGTGCGAATAGTAGCAGTAGGGATTATGGTGATCTTCCTGAGCGGATGCGGCAGCATTATTAGCCGAACTATCCCAGGACAAGGGCACGGAAACCAATACTATCCTGGTGTGCAATGGGATGTACGTGACTCCGCGTGGCGTTACGTCACCATCCTCGACCTGCCATTTTCGCTGGTATTTGATACGCTGCTGCTACCGCTCGACATTCACCATGGACCTTACGAATAACTATCGCTCGTCCCATTCATCGGCTGCGGTCTGACCTTCTTCGGTATCCAGGGGAGGCTCCAGCTGGAATTCACCTTCATCCCATTCGTGAAGCGTGTTTTCTTCCTGCCACTCCTGACGAATCTCAATTTCATCGTAGTCACCATCAAAAACACTTTGCGCGGCTTCGCCACTCAACATTGGCAGGCATTCACCATCTACATCATCCTCGTCAGCAAAGAATTCCGCCTGCCACATAATGTCACCATCCTGTAGCACGTATTTTTGGACGCTTAGCTGTTGAACGCTGGCGTCGTCTGACTCAAGGTCAGGGTTATCAGCCAGAAACACTTCCCGAGCCGCATCAATAGCCTCTTCCAGCGTGGCATAAAAATTCATGTCATTCTTTGCCATATTCCTTCTCCTAAGGCGAACAATAAAGGGTGATGATTCAATCTATAGACGGCGATTCGCAGAGCGTCAAACCCGTTGGCAGCGTGGCTAACTCAATCAGATGATCACCGCCTGCAATGTCTATGAAGCTGGATAAAAGTAATCTCGGTAGTTTATGCAAAAATTTACATTGGCAGATACTGAAGTCGACGTAATATCAGGAAAAAAAATCAAGAAAAAATAGTAATGTATGTGGTTTGCAATGTAGTAATGAAAATCAAAAAAATAAAAGCGGACGTCATATAAGAAAACCTTTATCACCAACAGGCTTTTGCTAAGGTTTTGTGTGGATTCCTGCAGGCAGTCATGCACTGAATTTTTTATAACACTCTTAAATCAAAGGAGAAAATTAATTTTACGGTCGGGAGTATTGCATATGCAATTATTGAAAAACAATAAACCAGCAAGCATCAATGGTAATGCTAAGGTATCCTTAGTGTATGGACTTTGTTAACGCTTTGATGAGCGTTTCAAAAGCATACATAATAATAGATGATTAATACCAGATGTTATAAATCTATATAAAATCATTAATTTGGGAATGAATCAATATCATTGAACTTGTGCTGTTATAATGTTTGCAAAAATTAATGCTTTAATATATAAAATGCAAAATTAAGAATTCTCCTAAGGTTGTTATGGATAACAGTAATTCAAATAATGGAAGGTTGATGGCTTTCTATGTAATCTGTTTGGCTGGTTATATTCTTGGGGGGGTGTGTCTTACACAATTTAAATTAACAATACAGAGTGTACCGCAAACAGTATATTTAATTATAATTGTAGGGCTATTCTTTTTATACGGAATAATTTTCCTGTTTATGTTGTTCCAGTATCTTTGTAGAAAAGATCTCACCTGCTTAATGATACTAGGAATGGCATTTCTTGGGAATGATGTTTTTTTTGCTGAGACTATCTACATCGTTCAGAATTTGATTAATGACAATGTTTCGATCGAAAAAAGAACAAACGATATTGCTATATTCTATTATTTTCGACAGGTCAGTTTTATAGCATTGTTATTCATATCTTTAAAGTCTTACAAAGAAACTTCGACAGTTATTGAAACCAACGAAAGAGAACCTTGCTATATCGTTCTGGCTTTTTTAATCATGCTGGTAATCGCTGTTGTGGCGCACATTCTGGCCAGTTACAACCCTAATTTTACAATCGAGATCACAAGCCTGAAACCTGATAATGTCACGGTGCACTGGCATATTGGGTATATTTATTCACTTATTGTGTCCTGGAGTCTGGTTCTGTTGTATTTAATCATTAAAACCAGAATGAAAAATATATTGTGGAAAAGCATAGGGTTGCTGTGTTGCTCGGGAATATTAACCAACGTACTACTTCTGAGTCTGGATGAATACAGCATGTATATTTGGTATGTCAGCAGGGGCATTGAGGTAATAAGTACCCTGTGTATAATATCAATACTTATGTACAACACCTTCATCATCCTGAAAAAAGAAACGGATTCAGCTATTAAAGACGCAATGACGAAAATATATAACCGCAAACTGTTCTACAGGTCATTAAAATCAGCGTTAGCAAAAGGCGTAGTGAGTGTAATGGTGTTGGATATTGATAAATTTAAACGGATTAACGATACCTACGGTCATCAGGAAGGTGACAGAGTAATAATCAGTGTTGTCAATATTATCAATAAATCAATTAGGGATACGGATATTTTTGCAAGGGTAGGTGGCGAAGAATTTGCGATCCTGCTTAAGTGTAACGATAAAGATGAAGCTATTGTGATAGCGGAACGAATTAGACGGAATATTGAGAATGGTACGGCAATACCAAATGCGTATGAGTTGAAAGAAAAAATGACGATAAGTATTGGCGTATATTGTAGCAAAACTGATGATGAATCAGCGGACAAAGTCGTTTCATATGCAGATGCTGCGCTGTATGAGGCCAAAAATACTGGCAGGAATAAGGTATGTTACTATTACAATTAAGACTTAAATGAGTGTCGGGTGAAAAATATCATTCGATTCTGAGATGATAAATACACTCAAATCATCCTGCGGCCTCAGGACTCCGGCGACGGCGCAGGCTATTCCATGAGTAGAGGGCGTTAAATAGTACGACGCCCGCGGTCACACAGAAGACGGCGCGAAAACCATAGTTGGCAGATATCGCCGCCCCCATTAATGGTCCTGTTACGTTGCCGATGTCGCGAAATGACTGGTTATAACTGAAAATCCGCCCGGCGATCTGATTCGTTGAGTTATAGACCAGCAGCGTTTGTACCGCCGGGAGCAAAGCCCCATCGGCGGCACCCAATAAAAAGCGCAGAACCCCCAATTGCCAGGGCGTCTGTACGAATGACATTGGAATAAGCAACAGCACGGAGATGACCAGAGCCACAATCAGGATCTTCTCGGGGCCAATTCGATCACCGAGTTTGCCAAGCCTTGGGGCGCTTATTAACGCAGCCACACCCGGAACGGAGGCAATCATCCCGCTGATAAAAGCGATGTTACTGACGTTACCAGCCAGCTCGCGAACGTATAGCGTCAGAATGGGCGCAATAGAGCCGGTTGCTACCTGAATGATAAGCGTAGTGACAAACAGGCTCAGCACCAGTTTTGGGTTCTTTAAAGAGGTTACCACTTCGCGAATGTGCAGCATCTCTTTCTTGCTTACCGCCTGGAAACGCTCGCGGATAAAAAATAGCGTCAGGATAAAACAAACCAGCAGCACGCTGGCAGTGATGAAAAATACCGGGCGTAAACCGTACTGATCCGCGAGCAGCCCGCCGGCTAACGGTCCGAGCAGCGCGCCGCTGACGCCTCCGGTTGAGAGCGTACCCAGCGCCCAGCCGCTTTTGTTGCGCGGAACCTGGGTAGCGATCAGCGCATTAGCGTTGGGAATGAAACCGCCGAGCAGACCCAACAGGGCGCGCAGGATCAAGAACTGCCAGATATTTTGCGCCAGGCCCATCAGCAGCATCACAATAGCCATGCCCAACGCGGAACGCAGCAGCATGATTTTTCGCCCTTTGCGATCGGCAAGGCCACCCCAGAAAGGAGAGGCGATGGCGGAAAAGAGAAACGTGATGCTGAAGACCAGGCCTGACCACATGTTCAGGGCGCTATGACCCGTGACGCCCAGACTCTCGACATAGAGCGGCAAAAAGGGCATAACCAGGCTAAATGCTGCGCCGGTTAAAAAACAACCCAGCCAGGCAACGGTGAGGTTGCGTTTCCAGTTTATGGGAGCATCTGAGGGTGACATAGCGTTCCGCAGTGTGACGCGCTGTTTGCGCTATCGATTGAATATAAGTAAGCAGACTAATTATGCGCCTGGTTGATAGTTGCTGCAATGCGGATAGCAGTTAAACCTAAAGCGGGCAGGGAAAGTGTTGCAGCCCTCAGGGCTGCAACAGCGATTTAATACAGGGAAGGGGAGCCTTCGGGGCGCGTCTTGAAGCGACGGTGCAGCCACATGTACTGCTCAGGAGCCATCATGATGCATTGCTCAACAATCTTATTCATCCACGCAGCCGTAGTTTCCGCGTCGTCTAACGGCGGAGAACACTCCGGAGGCAGCATAATCAATTGATACCCTTTACCGTCAGGCTTGCGGCGAGGAACAAACGGGACCAGACAGGCATTGGACATACGCGAAAGCATCCAGGTCCCGGAGGTCGTTGCGGCTTGTTCAACAGCAAAAAGCGGTACGAACACGCTGGCGCGAGGACCGTAGTCATGATCCGGCGCATACCAGACCACTTCGCCTTTTTTCAACGCTTTAATCATTCCTTTCAGGTCTTTACGGTCGAGCATTGATTTATTCGAACGCATACGGCCCCAGGTTTGTAGCCAGTCGAGCAGCGGGTTGTCGTTAGGGCGATACACACCAATACCTGGCTCCTGCAAACCAAACTGACGCGCACCCAGTTCAAGGGTCAAAAAGTGCAGACCCACCAACAAAATTCCCCGCTTTTGTGCCTGAACGTCGCGGATATGCTCCATCCCGATAACTTCCGTCCAGCGTGAAATACGCTTGTCGGACCAAAACCAGGCCATTCCGGTTTCCATCACGCCCATGCCAACGGACTCAAAGTTTTTGACGATCATCTGCTGGCGTTCCTGCTCGCTCATCTGCGGAAAGCACAGTTCCAGATTGCGGGATACAATTTTTACCCGACGTTTCATCAAACGTAACGCCAGGCGACCTAATGCGCAGCCCAACTTATAAAGAATCGGGTAGGGTAACTGCACGATTAACCAAAGGATGCCAATGCCCAGCCAGGTTAACCAATAACGTGGATGCAGTAACGCAGCCGAAAACTTGGGTAAATTCGTCATGTCTATCCTGTCTTCAAACGACCAATTCCCTGTATTGTCGCATTTTTTCGTGCATTTCAAAAATTTGTGACGGGAGAACGGTGATTAAACCAACAATTGTTGTCGCGCGTTTATATTGAAGTAAGAAATGTAGCGCAAAATGTGTGGATGTAAATTGGCGATGTTTGCTTTATGATGCCGCCGATTTCCATTTACTTCCAATTTGCAGGATACGTACACCATGCCAGTGTTACACAACCGCATTTCGAACGACGCCCTCAAAGCCAAAATGCTGGCCGAGACTGAGCCGCGCACGACGATCTCATTCTATAAATATTTCACTATTACCCACCCTCAGCACACGCGTGATGCACTGTACCAGATGTTCACCGCATTGAACGTCTTCGGGCGCGTCTATCTTGCTCATGAAGGAATCAACGCACAAATCAGCGTACCGCAAAGCAACGTCGAGACATTTCGCCAGCAGCTTTATGCGTTTGATCCCGCATTAAACGGATTGCGTCTGAATATCGCGCTGGATGATGACGGTAAATCGTTCTGGGTGCTGCGTATGAAAGTACGTGAACGCATCGTGGCGGATGGGATTGACGATCCGCAATTTGACGCCAGCAACGTGGGGGATTACCTGAAGGCGGCAGAAGTAAACGCCATGCTGGACGATCCTGACGCGGTATTCATTGATATGCGCAACCACTATGAATATGAAGTGGGCCATTTCGAGAATGCGCTGGAAATCCCGGCAGACACGTTCCGCGATCAGTTACCGAAAGCGGTTGAAATGATGCAGGCGCATAAAGATAAAAAAATCGTTATGTATTGCACGGGCGGGATCCGTTGTGAGAAAGCCAGCGCATGGATGAAACACAACGGATTTAGCAAAGTCTGGCACATCGAAGGCGGTATTATTGAATATGCCCGCAAGGCGCGTGAACAGGGACTTCCGGTGCGTTTTGTCGGTAAAAACTTCGTTTTTGACGAGCGTATGGGTGAAAGAATTTCTGAAGATGTCATTGCGCATTGCCATCAATGCGGAACGGCGTGCGACAGCCATACCAATTGCAAAAATGATGGCTGCCATCTGTTGTTTATCCAGTGCCCGGCCTGTGCGCAAAAATATAACGGCTGCTGTAGCGAGTTGTGCAGCGAAGAGAGTGAGTTGCCGGAAGAAGAGCAACGACGTCGTCGCGCTGGCCGCGAAAATGGCAACAAAATCTTTAATAAATCACGCGGTCGCCTGAATACCAAGCTGGGCATTCCGGATCCCACGCAATAAAATGATGCCGGCTGAGGGGTAAGACCTCATCCGGCAACTCATGTTTTACTTCTGCTGGACACCTTCCACTGAGATTATCAGATCCACTTCCTGTGACGCCGGACCGAGATCGGTGGTGATGTTGAAGTCCTTCAGTTTAATTTTCCCTTGTGCTTCAAAACCAGCGCGCGTACCGCCCCACGGATCGCCGCCCTGACCTATCAGCTTCGCGTCCAGCGTAACCGGCTTAGTGACGCCGTTCAGGGTCAGATTACCGGTGATATCCAGATCGTTCCCTTCTTTTTTCACGCTGGTGGAGCTAAACGTCGCCTGTGGGAATTTGGCCACGTTAAGGAAATCTGCGCTGCGCAGGTGCTTGTCGCGTTCAGCGTGATTGGTGTCAACGCTGTTGGTGTTGATGGTCACGTTGACCTTATCGGCTGCGGGATTTTTCTCATCAAAGGTAAATGTACCGTCGAAATCTTTAAAGGTGCCGTACAGCCAGCTGTAACCCAGATGCTGGATACGGAAATTAACAAAGGCATGCTGTCCTTCCTTGTCAATCTTGTAATCTGCCGCCACGGCCGAGCCAGCGGTGAATAACAAAGCGGCGAGTGTCAGTCCAGGCAGGTTTTTTTTCATTTTAAGCTCCATTGTCAGATGACGATTTTCCCAACATGCGATTGAGGGTATCGTCGTGATCGATAAAGTGATGTTTCAGGGCCATCAGTCCGTGCAGAAGCGATAAAACCACCACGGACCATGCAAGCCACAGGTGCAGGCTACCTGCGAGGTCGGCCTGAGCGCCCGCATTGGCAAGGGTCGCTGGGATGTCAAACCAACCAAATACGCTTATCGCTTTGCCATCAGCGGTGGAAATCAAATATCCACTGATGACAATAGAAAAGAGCAATGTGTATAGCGCGAGGTGACCCACTGCCGCAGCGATGCGGGTTAAACGGGAATAATTTGCCAGCGCAGGAGGTGGAGGGGAGAGCAATCGCCAGACGACGCGGATGACTAATCCCATCATAAGCAGAACGCCGATGTTTTTATGCAGTTCAGGGGCCTGGTGATACCAGCCGTCGTAGTAGCTGAGCGTGACCATCCATAAACCCAGCGCGAACATGCCATATACAACAATCGCAGTCAGCCAGTGTAATACGGCAGACACTATGCCATAGCGTTGTGGACTATTATTGAATTGCATAAGCACACCGTTAGATATTTCAGAAGTGAATGAAAATGGCGCGGAAAAGACATTAATGCAACTAATAAATAACAATGGCGCTGATATTTATTGTTAACTCAAAATAATTGATTGACTTGTGAAGTTATCATCAGGCATTTAGAGAGGAATGCGAGTATCAAGGCCTGCTTTCGGGGTTTGTAGGTTTTTTTCTTATTCAATTTAATGCAATGAAAATTCAACTAACATCAGTTTATGTCAATTAATGTCAGCGTAATGAGATCAAAAAAACATAATATATATAACATCCATAATTGCCAGTAGCGACCATAAAATAATGTAGAGCATAAAATGCTCGCGAATATTATTAACCAGATAGTGAAAGATGCGGCGCATCGATGTTATTCCTGTCATTAAAAATGGCCTCACCAACGAGGCCATCATTTATTATCGCTTAAAACGGCTTAGCCTGAAGGGGGTCAGGTCAAAGTCAGACTGTTTGTCCTGGGCGAAGTTTGCCGCAATCTCTCCCAGCACGGAGGCAAACTTAAAGCCATGTCCGCTCAACCCGGTTATGATTAGCGTGTTGTCATGCTCCGGCAGAGTATCAATAATAAAGTCTTCATCCGGTGAGTTATCATAGGTGCAGGACGCACCGTGCAGACAGCAACCAACGCCTGGCAGAATTGTGCGCAGGAATGGGAAGGCTTCAGATCCATCGCTGGCAACAGCGGCAAACGGCTTACGCTCTTCTGTAGAATGAATTACCTGTCCACCATTGTGCTTGCCAATTTTTAGCTCATCGTTTTCTGCCGGGAAACCGTAATACTGATCGCCATTTGGCAGCTCTCCGGTGAAGGCAGGGAAGTTATTCTTGACGCTGTAACGTCCATCGGCCTGATACCATGCGAACACCTTGCGCACGGGCTGTATAGGGAGTTCAGGAACTAATGCCTGCACCCAGGTACCGGCGCTGATCACCACTTTTCGCGCGTGATAGTCACCGTCGGCGGTTTCTACCGTGACGCCATCATCACCGTGACGAATTGCGCTGACCGGGCATTTAAATAGCTGCGCGCAGCCTGCTTCTTCCGCCAGACGGATCCAGGTTTTAATCGCTAACTCACTGCGTAAAAAACCTGACTCGGCTTCAAACAGGCCGATATAGTTTTCAGGTACGCGAATCTCCGGCCAGCGCGCCATGATGGCTGCAGCATCCAGTTGTTCAACGTTGAGTTGCCACTGTTTTGCGCTTTGTGCCGCGGTCGCTAAGAAGGTTGAATCTGCCGGGCCGAGGTTGATTACACCAGAGCGAACAAAAATCGGTTCTTCATTTTGGGTGGACAGTTCATCCCACAATGCCTGCGCCCGCAGTACCAGAGGAACGTATTTTTCGCCTTCGCCATAAGCATGACGAATTAATCGAGTGTCGCCGTGGTGGCTGCCCTGCTGATGCGGGGGCATATGCGCATCGATCATCAGAACCTTCAGACCGGCGCGAGTGGCATAGTATCCGGCTGCGGCGCCTACCGAACCGCTGCCAATAATGATTAAGTCGTATTTCATCCGCTTCTCTCTGCAATCGCGATAGTAGCAGGGTAAATAACTGACCCGGAATATTCAACCTGGAAATAAGAAAGGCACCGATAAGGTGCCTTTTGATGGTTGGAGGTATCAGATTTAATGTCGCTGATACTCATTTACCTGGTAATCGCCGGATTCAATTTTGGCGATTCCTGCTTCTAATATCGAAATAAATTGCCTGGCAACATCAGTGGTTAACCAGAGCGTTTGCCCAACTTCAGTCCCATCCGGATCTGGACGATTCGGGGTCTGGTAATGCAAACGCAGCATCAGCGCATCGTAGCTATCAACGGTGCTGATGTCCCATCCTACAAGCGGATGAGTCTGAATGACTTCATTATTCTTTTCCATCATGCCCCCTAATTCGTGTTACTAGACAACGGTTTTCGAGGTTCAATGCGTTTTTTTCTGAAGCAACTTCAGTATATCAATAAATAAGGGTATTCATTGGAAATTTAAAGAGGGGAGCGCATAAATTTTTTGTTTTCAGCGTTATCTGAGTAAGAAACCAACATGTTATTCATTTTTTTTTAGCATGTTGCACAATTATTTTGGTGTTGTGGTTAAAAGATAACCAGGGATTGATTATTAAAATATAAGTTCGCCAGCAGGAATGCGCTATTGATTTAAAGATGGCGTGTATAAAAAAGCCGGGGCGACCCGGCAAACAAACATCACTGCATATCATTATTTATTCATTGATGAACCAGTCATCCGCGCTTTCCCACGTCTCCTGGAGGATCTCGCTGATACGTTCTTTGTCTTCTTTGCTCGCACCAATAACCGACAGATTGTTTGCGCCAGCATAACGCACGGATACGTTACCTTCGTTATCCGGAAAATGGTGCTGAATACGGCGGGAGAGTTCACCTGCCAGCGCGTCAATTGCGCCGGCGGGTAGTGGTGAAGTTTTAGCAATAGTGACTTCAATACGCATAGTAGCCCCCTGTGGAATATACTGTTTATTTATACAGTTAATCACCTCAGTTGGCTACACTTATTTTAATTTTTTACTGACCAGCGTACCGTTTCGCCACCCAGGAAAGGCACCAGCGTATCATCGTCCAGTGCAATGCTCTCCGGGACCTGATGCTCCACGCGCTCCAGCTCAATAAAGGTCTCATTCACTGGCAAACCATAGAACCGTGGGCCATTGAGTGAGCTGAAGGCTTCGAAATGCGCCAACGCATTCATCTCTTCAAACACGGTGGCATAGCTGCCCAGCGCGGTCGGCGCATTAAAGCAGCCCGCACAGCCACAGCTAGACTCCTTACGATGACGCGCATGCGGCGCAGAGTCGGTACCAAGGAAGGCGCGGTTAAACCCGCTGGCAACCAGCTCTCGCAGCGCCTGTTGATGGACGTTACGTTTGAGGATCGGCAGGCAGTACAGGTGAGGGCGAATCCCACCGACCAGCATGTGGTTGCGGTTAAACATCAGGTGCTGTGGCGTAATGGTCGCAGCCAAAAGCTCGTTACCGTCGCGCACGTAGTCGGCAGCATCTTTAGTCGTAATATGCTCGAACACCACCTTCAGCGCAGTTAAACGCTGACGCAGTGGTTCCATCACCGTTTCAATAAAGCGTGCTTCACGATCGAAAATATCAATATCCGCATGCGTCACTTCTCCGTGCACCAGCAGCGGCATACCCAATTTTTCCATCCTTTCCAGTACCGGCATGATGGCGTCAATCGAGGTTACGCCATGCGTCGAGTTGGTGGTGGCATTGGCCGGATAGAGTTTTGCAGCGGTGAAAACGCCTTCGTTAAATCCATGTTCCAGTTCGTTGGGATCCAGCGTATCCGTTAAGTAGCAGGTCATTAATGGCGTGAAGTCGTGTCCGGCAGGTACTGCATCAAGAATTCGCTGGCGATAAGCGATAGCCGCGTCAACCGTGGTGACGGGCGGAGCCAGATTCGGCATGACAATGGCGCGGCCATACACTTCACTGGTATAGGGCACGACAGTTTTTAACATGTCGCCATCGCGAAAGTGAAGATGCCAGTCGTCTGGGCGGCGGATCTTTAAAACCTGGGATGGTGCAGTCATCAATATGCTCCGGCTGAGGATAGTCTTTTTTGCCGGAAACAAAGGATAAGCGGAAACGTTTTCGTTTGCACGAAAAAAAGCGCGCTGTCTGTAAGCGTCACCAGCAGTATCACACTGCCAACGCGCCAAATGTTTAATCGTTAATTAAGACTTAATTTTTTTATTTCAGTGTGTAATTATATATATTGATATAATTAATCATAAAACAAATGATTTTTATTAATCTATTTTATTTCTGGATGTTTGAATAAAAATGTTATGGCACAGGAGGTGCAATGAAGATTTTTCGTCCGCTATGGACAAAAGGGATCCTCCTTTCTCCCCAGTATTTTCAACAGCAAACGTTGCTTAATTCCCGTGATGACCAGGGTATAGCCCAAATGAGCGTTATGCATCCGTGGGGGGTATGGCGTGCAGAATTTGATTCACAAGTACTGACACAAGGGCAACTGAAACCCCTTTGCCTGAACTTACGATTTCAGGACGGTACTCAGATAGATACTGAGCAGATGGATGCCCTACCTCCAACGTTAACGTTGACGGGGGAGACAAACGAAGCCACAGTGCTGTTGGCCCTTCCTCAGTTTTATTCGAATGACCGTAATTGCCTGCAACCGGAAGACATTGCTGAATATCCGGTGCGTTACCGCCAGGTGTGGCGCGATGTACGCAACCAGTTTGATGATGACATAAAGCCGATGGCGGTGATGCAACATGAACTCACGCTACGGCTTTCAACTCAGGATAATGCCAATTACCTCACCTGCCCGGTGGCTCGGATATTAAAAGACGTACAGGGTAACTATGTCCTTGATGGGACGTTCATCCCTCCGCTGCTGGCGATGCACGGTAATCACGGGTTGTGCGACAAGACAGAGGTTTTATTGACGCAACTGCGTGCTCGCATTATCCGTTTGAGGGTGATACGCCGAATAACCTAACGACTGAAACCTCATTAAGTTTTCAAACATTTCTCACTCGCGTGACCCGAGTCCGCCTGAAGCTGCTCCAGGTCACTCATTCAGCCGATCCGCAGGTCATGATGCAGCAACTGGCACAGACGGTGTTTCAGGGCAAAAATATTGATCTTACCGATACGCGGGAATATGGCAGTTTGTTAGCAGCGGGGTTAGGAGAGGAGTGGAGTGGTTTTGGTGAGGCGCTTTTTGTGCAACCCTTGACGCAGGCATGGGAGCAGGTCCTGCAACCATCGGCTGCGGGAATAAATGAGAGCTGGCAACGTACGGTTGTTTCTGACTGGCAGGAAGCAACAGATGGCCGATATCCGGTGAGTGAGGGGCGCAGTGATATTCCACTGCCGGTTCTGGCTGAGTTTATTCGACGTGATTCCGGAAAGATCGACCAATTTCTTCATGAGAATCTCGCGGGCCTAATGCACCGTGAGGGGCGTCGCTGGGAAGTAGACGAAATGAATACCCAGGGATTAATTATTAATCCGGAATTTATCCAAGCCGTTAACCGTCTTGGTGAGGTTCGCGACGCCTTATTTGCTGATGGTAGTCAGGGGATGCGTTTTGAGCTGCGCGCGCGCCCAGTACCGGACGTTGTGGAAACGATACTTTCCATTGACGGACAGCGACTGCACTACTTTAACCAGATGGAAAGCTGGCAGAGTTTCCGTTGGCCGGGAGAAAGCCAGAGACCCGGCGCCATGCTGACCTGGACAACCACGCAGGGAGGGGCAAATCTTTACGGGGACTATCCGGGAGAATTAGGCTTAATTCGTTGGCTGGAACAAGGACGAGCGGAGAAACGTGATGATGGAATGTGGCAACTCACCCTCAGTGTGCCAGACGGTAAAAAACTGTGTTGGTTAATGCGCACTGGGCCAGGCGGTGGGCCGCTGGCATTATTAAAATTGCGAGGTTTTGTCCTGCCGAAGGATATTTTTTTGGTGAGTCGCCAACGAAATTCAGACGCCGGAATAAACTAGCCCAGCCTTCAGATGCTCAAATACGTTCCTGACGAATGTGTCCCTCTTATGTCACTTCAACGCAACTCGAAATCTATCGGTATATAAAAATAATATGCTGACGATAAAGAGCAGTAAGGAGAATATATGGCTGGATGTTATTTGGTTGTAGGCGATAAAACCACCTGTGGAGGGGTAATTATTGAAGGTGATCCCACGCATACTATTATGGGGATACCTGTAGCAAGAGAATTTGACCGGGTTACCTGTGGGCGTTTTATTGGCATATTCAGCATTGTTGGCGGAATTGTGCCCGATACTATCAACGGTCGAATGCCTGCCGGCTCGCAGGAAAGTCAAAGTACCTGTCCATGTCAGTCTTTGTTTATTCCTTCCATGATAACTGACACCTACACTATTTAATAAATGAGTATTCCATGGATGATTTAACCCTGCGTTACTTTGACGCCGAAATGCGCTACCTGCGCGAAGCGGGCGAGGAGTTTGCCCGCGCCCATCCTGACCGGGCGGCGATGTTGAATCTGGATCGCCCTGGTGCTCGCGATCCTTATGTCGAGCGGTTGTTTGAAGGCTTCGCTTTTCTTATGGGGCGGCTGCGGGAAAAACTGGATGACGACCTACCGGAACTGACCGAAGGGTTGGTGAGTTTACTATGGCCGCATTATCTGCGGACGATCCCTTCGTTAGCGATTGTGGAGTTGACGCCACAATGGCGCGAGATGAAAGAGCGGATGGTTGTAGAGAAAGGATTTGAGGTGCTCTCTGGCCCGGTAGGTGATAAGCGCACCCGCTGTCGTTACACCACTACTCGGGATGTCACATTGCTGCCGTTGTTGCTGGAGATGGCGCGACTGGACACCGATCCGGACGGACGTTCCGTGATCAAACTGCGTTTTTCCTGCAGTGAGCTGGCCGACTGGCAGCAGGTAGATCTGAGTCGACTTGCATTTTATCTCAATGCCGATGCGCCGCTGGCCTGTGCATTACATGAAGCGTTGTCGCTAAATGTGGCGACTATACGTTTGCGATTGCCAGGACAGACAGATGATCAAGCGCTGGAAGCCTGGTTCACGCCAGGGGGATTTGGCAATGAGGATAACCTCTGGCCGAAGGATAGCGGTGCGTTTGGCGGTTATCAGCTGTTGTTGGAGTACTTCACTTTTCGGGAAAAATTTATGGCGCTGGCGCTCTGCGGACTTGAACAGGTTGTTCTCCCGCAAAGGCTCCCCTGGTTCGAACTTGATGTCGTTTTGAAACGCCGCTGGGATTATGACTTCACCTTCAGTGAAAAACATATCCGCCTGCACTGTGTGCCAGTGATAAACCTTTTTCCTCTGGAGTCTGACCCGCTGACCCCTGATGCCTTGCAGACCGAATATTTGTTACGTCCGATGCGTATTCAGGATGGCCACACTGAAATTTACTCTGTAGATTCCGTTATTTCGTCAAAGCACTCCGGGCATCAGGTTTTTGTGCCATTCACCAGTTTTCGCCACAAAGGGGGAATGTTACGCCATGACGCACCAGAATATTATTATCACACCCGAGTAAAACGTGGCCCTTCCGGTCTACATGATACCTGGCTAATCCTCGGTGGTGAGGCTTTTGATAACTACAGCGTACCTGAAGGCGAAAGCCTGTCATTAAGTCTTACCGGTACGAACGGTCAACTACCTCGTCGGGTATTACGCAGTACGTTGCTCGACACCGTTGTAAAGTCTACCGCGGCGAATGTCCGAGTCCGTAATCTGACGGCGCCAACGCTTCCCTGTTATCCACCAAACCGTGACCGTTTTCACTGGCGTGTATTAAGCCATCTGGGGAGCAGTTTTCTGTGGATGATGGATAACCCGGAAGTATTGCGTGGAACTCTGGCGCTTTATGACTGGACGGACGATGAAATGAATCGACGCCGTCTGGCCGCTATTGTTGACGTTAAGCACAGCGAAACGGAGCGTTTCGAGCGCGGGCATCTGCTACGCGGTGTGCAGATAGAGGTCACCCTTGATAGCAATGGTTTTGCCGGCCGCGGAGACATCTGCCTGTTTGGTGAAATGCTCAATCACTTTTTTGCACTCTATACCGACATCCACCTGTTTAATCGGTTGATTCTGATCTTACAACCTACGGGGGAGCAGCTAGCATGGGACGAAAATCCGCGCAACCCAGGGATGCGCTAACATCACGTCTGAAAGAAGATATTAGTCGTATTAATTTTTATCGATTTTGCCAGCTTCTGGAAAACCACGGCGCTCACCGACTGGGGGAAAGTGATAACCCGCATGATGATATGGTGCGTTTTCGTCCCCATCCTGGTGTAGGGTTTCCCGCTAGCGAACTGAAAGCTATTGAGTGCGATCCTGAGCATCCGGATGCCCCTCTTACGGTCCGCTCAACCTTCATGGGGCTTTACGGTGTGGATTCACCGCTGCCGACAACATACATAGATGACATCACGCAAAGGCGCGATGGTCACGAGGTACTGGAAACCTTCCTCGATATTTTCAACCATCGTATTTTGACGCAGTTTTACCGCATCTGGCGAAAATACAGTTACCCAGCCACTTTTGAAGCGGGGGGGCGCGATAGTACTTCGCGCTGCTTATTGGGACTCATTGGCTTAGGGATCGCCGGTACACAGGAGCATATTGCCACACCGTCATCGCGTTTCCTCGCCCTGTTGGGGATTATGCGCCAGCCCGGGAGAACGGCAGAAGGTATTGCCCGGTTGGTCAACTTACTGGCGCCGAACACGCGTACTGACGTCATAGCACACGATCTGCGTACGGTGGCGATTCGACAACCTGCAGGACTGTTTGATGAACAACCATTAAGGCTGGATGGCCATACGATACTGGGGGATGAGGCAACCGATGCAGCCAGTCAGTTATTAATTTCACTCGTGACTGATGATGCAACAGAAACGGAGGGCTGGTTACCCGATGGGGGGCTTTTGACCGACTTGCTGGTATTACTGCGTGTTTATCTGGGGTGGCGCTATCGGGCGCGGATTATGTTGACTCTTCCCACCCGTCTGCTTCCTGAGCCTGTGCTGGGTGAGTCACCTGTGCGACTGGGTCTTACCTGTGTTAATGGTCTGCAAAAAGGAGACAGGGACTTACCGGACGACTTCACGGTAGAACTTGAACATTACCGTGGTCTGACACCCGCTATGATAAATAAGGACATAAAGCGTGTTCATTACCGTTTTTAAAATGAAAAATATTCTTCCCGTACTGGCATTAATACTCAGTGGCTGCGGCTTCTTTCAGTCAGTAAGTGACGGTACCCGCTCCGCTGCAAGCTCTCTTTTTTATAAACAGATTAAGATATTACATCTTGATATCTCTGGCCGGGCCGCGCTCAATACTGACAGCCGCGAGCAAAACAGCGCGCCACAGTCGGTTATAGTGCGTATTTACCAGTTAAAAGATGAGAAGCGTTTTAATCAGACTCAGTACGAACAACTGGTCGGTTACGGGGCTAACCTGTTAAAAGAGGATTTACTGGCTGAGCAATTTGTGGTGGTTAAGCCCAATAGCGCCGTGACGCTGGATATGCCGATGGAAGAGGGAACACAATTTGTGGCGATTGTGGCTCTGTTTCGCGATCCTGATATGGCCAAGGGCAACTGGCGGTTGGTGGTCAAACGCAACGATCTTGACCCCGATGAGGCACGTAAAATCGTGCTTGATGGCCATAGTATGACGATGCTGCCAGAGGAAAAGTAATCCCTTATAGAAAAGGGCGCATCGGCGCCCTCTGTTTTATTAGTCAGTGAACGGGATGATGATTTCGCCCGGTTTCACCTCAATACCTTTCGCCAGTTTTTTCGCCAGCGCTTCACCCTGGCTACTGTCATCCTGCAGAATATACGCTGGCTGCTGATTGAAATAGTTTCGCAGCGACTGATTCAAATAAGGCATCAGCGTTTGCAGCACCGACTGCATTTTTTCCGGTGTGACGGTGGCATCCACAACTTCCATCTCTTGCAGATAAATCGCGCCTTTTTCTTTATTGAAGACCGGTAAGGCTTTGAGTTTCAGCTTCATGGTCGCTTTTTGAGTGCCAAACAGCGAGTTCATGTCCAGGTTGGCATCACCGGTCAGCGTCACTTTATTGGGTTCTTCACGGCCTATCTGGCTGGCGAGATTGTTTAGTACGATATGCGCTTCAGCGACGCCAGGCAATCCGATATCTTTAGAAAAGTTATTATGTTTCGCCAGGGCCTGATTAATCTCTTGCTCGCTAACCGTGTATTGCGTGAGTTGATTACAACCAACCAACAGGCCGCTGACAATGAGCGCAGCGGCAAAAAGAAGCTTTTTCATGGGGTTCCTCAACATGATGCTTGTGGTGTAATCGTGACACAAAGCATCATCGAGTACCAGCGCCGCGGCTACCAGCAGAAAAAACTGAAAAATGCGCGTACGCCGGATTGGCTATCAGGCGTCAGGCTCCAGCATACCCCTCGTTGGGCGTTTGAGGCTGAATTGCCAGCCCAGCGCCAGGAAAGTGATGAAGCCGATGATACCGAGCATCATCCAGGGCAGTTCAGGCTGCGCCAGGGCTTTACCCATGTCAAACAGCCAGCCGCCGCCGACATAACCAATTGCACCACCGATAGCGAGCCCCAGTCGACTGAATCCCATATAGCTTCCTCGGGCACGTGCATTCGCCAGCGAGGCGCTCAGGGTTTCACGCGCCGGTTCGGCGATGATCGAGCCAATATAGAAGGTGCAGATCAGGGTAAACAACTGCTGCAAATTCCCGACCAGACCGATGGGCATCATGCTCAGAGACATCACCAGCAGCCCGGCCATCAGGCGATGCTCAAGGCGAAAGCGTTTTTCACTCCAGCGGGCAATCGGGTAGAGCAACGTTAAAGAGAGGCACGCCTCGATGGCGTACATCCATTTTACAGCAGCCGGTGAGCCAGCGATGTCGTTCACCATGATTGGCAGCATCAGCATCACCTGCACTGCCAGCATGTAATAGCCTGCCAGCGTCAGCACATAGGTGACAAAGCGCTTGTCATGCATGACATGGCTCATCCCTTCGCGCACCGGTATTTTTACCGTCGACAGCTTCCATGCCGGGAGCAGCCAGGCGTTAAACGCCGCGCACAGAACGAATAAAATTGCGCCGGTGGCACATACCAGACGAAAATCGTATTGCAATAACCAACTGCCGAGCAACGCGCCGACCACGGCCCCGGCGCTATCCTGCATCATCAGAATAGAGAAAAAACGCCCGCGCTTTTCCGGGCGGATCAGTTTGACCACCAGCGCCGAGCGGGGAGGGTCGAACAGCGTACCGCCCAGCCCGGAAAGAAAGCAGGAAAACCACAGCAGCCACGGCTCATGGGCAATGCCCATGGTAGCAAATCCGGCAGCGCGCATCAGCATGCCGGTGACGATCATTGGTTTGGCGCCGAAACGGTCCGCAATAGCGCCGCCGAAAATACCCAACCCCTGCTGGATAAATTGACGTAATCCAAGTGCGATACCGACCATCACGGCAGCCCAGCCCATTTGGTCGACGAAACGAATTGAGATCAGCGGGAAAACGACGAAGAAACCCAGCACGACCAGCATATTATCGATGAGAAGGAAGTATTTACCCAGGTTCCTTGCCTGCGAGACTTGCGACATTTCCCCTCCAGGGAAAAACTCGTCACTCTGGATAGAGTTTAAAAGATAAGCACCTCCTATTCTGCGGTGTCGTCATCGCTTTTCCCACCCTTCGCGGGACAATATTTTTTTATCAAAAGTCCGTCTTGATAGAGAGTTTTCATCAAAATGTGTGAATAATTCAAAAAATGGCATTTTGCTCTTTTCACAGGGTGTATTCGCACAGGTATAGTAATGCGAATAGCGTATTGAAGACGTTACGGGAAGGAGTAGGTATAGAATGTTTGGCTATCGCAGTAACGTGCCAAAAGTGCGCTTAACCACGGACCGCCTGGTCGTGCGTTTGGTGCATGAGCGTGATGCCTGGCGTCTGGCAGATTATTACGCAGAAAATCGTCATTTCTTAAAACCCTGGGAACCCATTCGCGATGAAAGCCACTGTTATCCGTCCGGCTGGCAGGCGCGTCTGAGTATGATCTCTGAGTTTCATAAACAAGGCACCGCTTATTACTTTGCGCTGCTTGATCCGGAAGAAAAAGAAATTATCGGCGTTGCTAACTTCTCGAACGTGGTGCGGGGATCCTTCCACGCCTGCTATCTCGGTTACTCCATTGCGCAGAAGTGGCAGGGACAGGGGCTGATGTATGAAGCCTTAACGTCGGCCATCCGTTATATGCAGCGTACGCAGCACATTCACCGCATTATGGCTAACTACATGCCACATAATAAACGCAGCGGTGACCTGCTGGCGCGACTGGGTTTTGAAAAAGAAGGATATGCTAAAGACTACCTGCTGATTGACGGGCAGTGGCGCGATCACGTGCTGACGGCGTTGACGACATCAGAATGGACCCCCGGCCGCTAAGTTTCAGATGCAGCCATGATTAATGGAGAAGACGATGAAATACGAATTAACCGCCACCGAAGCACGAGTGATTGGCTGTTTATTAGAAAAACAAGTGACTACGCCTGAACAGTATCCGCTCTCCGTAAACGGAGTGGTAACCGCCTGCAACCAAAAAACGAATCGTGAGCCGGTGATGAACCTGTCGGAATCGGAAGTACAGGATCAGCTTGATAACCTCGTGAAACGGCATTTCCTGCGCACGGTAAGCGGTTTCGGCAATCGCGTCACGAAATATGAGCAGCGGTTCTGCAATTCGGAGTTTGGCAATCTTAAACTCAGCGCGGGGGAAGTGGCGCTCATCACCACGCTGTTGCTGCGCGGCGCCCAAACGCCGGGTGAACTGCGTAGCCGCGCATCCCGTATGTACGAATTCAGTGACATGGCCGAAGTGGAGTCGACGCTGGAGAAGTTGGCGACCCGGGAAGATGGTCCTTATGTCATTCGCCTGGCGCGCGAGCCGGGCAAACGGGAAAGCCGTTATATGCACCTGTTTTGTGGTGACGTTGATGAAGCAATTGCCGCGGCAGATGAACCTCCGGTAGCAACGGGGGATCTGCAGGCGCGCGTTGAGGCACTGGAGTCAGAAGTTGCGGAGCTCAAGCAGCGGCTTGATTCCTTACTGGCGCATTTGGGAGACTAACGTGAATAAATTACGCATCGGCGTTGTCGGCCTCGGTGGGATTGCACAAAAGGCCTGGCTACCCGTGCTGGGCGCTAGTGCCGACTGGACGCTGCAAGGGGCATTTTCACCTTCGCGGGAAAAAGCGCTGCGTATCTGTGATACCTGGCGGATCCCCTACGTTGATTCTCTGGTGAATCTGGCGCAAACCTGCGATGCGGTTTTCGTTCATTCCAGTACCGCGACGCACTATGCGGTAGTAAGTGAACTGCTAAACGCCGGGGTGCATGTGTGTGTGGATAAACCGCTGGCGGAAAATTTGCGCGAGGCAGAGCAATTAGTGGAGCTGGCCGCGCGGAAAAAGCTGACGCTGATGGTCGGGTTTAACCGACGATTTGCGCCGCTTTATCAGGATCTCAAAGCTCAGTTGGCTAATGCGGCGTCTGTCCGTATGGATAAGCACCGTACGAACAGCGTCGGGCCGCACGATCTGCGCTTCACTCTGCTGGACGATTATCTGCACGTAGTCGATACCGCATTGTGGCTGGCGGGAGGAAAGGCGCAGTTAAACAACGGCACGCTGTTAACCAATGAATCCGGTGCGATGCTTTATGCGGAACACCATTTTTCTGCCGGTCAAATGCAGATAACGACCAGTATGCATCGCCGAGCTGGTAGTCAGCGTGAGTGTGTGCAGGCGGTGACGGACGGCGGCCTGATAGATGTAACTGATATGCGGGAATGGCAGGAAGAGCGTGGGCAAGGCGTGGTGCACAAACCGATAGCAGGCTGGCAAACCACTCTGGAACAGCGGGGTTTTGCCGGATGCGCACGTCATTTTATTGAGTGCGTGCAAAATCAGACGGTTCCCCAGACGGCAGGCGAGCAGGCGCTACTGGCCCAGCGCGTTGTCGAAACGCTGTGGCGGGAGGCGATGGCTGAATAACCCCCTGTAACATCTGGCGGTAGTAATTCATTGTAATCCAGGTACTATATGCCAACTCAAAAATAACACCTCTTTTCAACCATAGGCTGGTTTGTAGGCCTGGTAAGATGCTGCGGCGTCGCCATCAGGCACAGCAAAAGTGTCGGATGGCGGCGAGCATGCCTTATCTGACCTACGGGCAGGTTTGTCGGGGTTTTGCCTCAGAGTCTGGAATACAACATAGATGAATTTATTAAAGTCGCTGGCAGCCGTCAGCTCGATGACGATGTTTTCACGTGTGCTGGGTTTTGCGCGTGATGCAATTGTCGCCAGAATCTTTGGCGCAGGGATGGCGACAGATGCCTTTTTTGTGGCATTCAAACTTCCTAACCTGCTGCGCCGAATCTTTGCTGAGGGCGCTTTTTCGCAGGCGTTTGTGCCTATCCTGGCTGAGTACAAAAGTAAGCAAGGTGAAGATGCGACCCGCGTGTTTGTCGCTTACGTTTCCGGGCTGTTGACCCTGGCGCTGGCCGTGGTGACGGTCGCCGGGATGCTGGCTGCCCCGTGGGTGATTTTAGTAACCGCGCCTGGGTTTGCCGACACCGCCGACAAATTTGCGCTGACTACTCAACTGCTGCGCATAACCTTTCCGTATATTCTGCTGATCTCACTGGCTTCGCTGGTTGGTGCGATCCTTAACACCTGGAACCGCTTTTCTATTCCGGCGTTTGCGCCGACTTTTCTGAATATCAGCATGATCGGTTTCGCGCTGTTTGCAGCACCTTATTTTCATCCTCCGGTGCTGGCGCTGGCGTGGGCCGTTACGGTTGGCGGCGTGCTACAACTGATTTACCAGCTGCCGCATCTGAAAAAAATTGGCATGCTGGTGCTGCCGCGGGTGAACTTCCACGATGCGGGTGCGATGCGCGTCGTCAAGCAAATGGGCCCGGCGATCCTTGGGGTTTCCGTCAGCCAGATTTCACTGATCATCAATACGATTTTTGCCTCGTTTCTGGCCTCTGGCTCGGTTTCATGGATGTACTATGCCGACCGTCTGATGGAGTTTCCGTCCGGCGTACTTGGCGTAGCGCTGGGGACTATCCTGCTGCCATCGCTGTCCAAAAGCTTTTCCAGCGGGAATCATGATGAGTACTGCCGGCTGATGGACTGGGGGCTGCGTTTATGTTTTCTGCTGGCATTACCGAGTGCCGTAGCATTAGGGATTCTGGCCAAACCGTTGACGGTGTCTCTGTTCCAGTACGGGAAATTTACTGCCTTTGACGCCGCCATGACTCAACGCGCGCTGGTGGCGTACTCGGTCGGTTTGATTGGCTTGATCGTGGTGAAAGTGTTGGCCCCAGGTTTTTATTCGCGCCAGGATATTAAAACGCCGGTCAAGATTGCCATTGTCACGCTGATTATGACCCAGGTAATGAACCTGGCGTTTATCGGACCGCTGAAACATGCCGGGTTGTCGCTATCGATTGGTCTGGCGGCGTGTCTGAACGCTTCACTACTGTACTGGCAGTTGCGTAAGCAGAAAATCTTCACCCCGCAACCGGGCTGGGCCTGGTTCCTGACGCGACTGGTGATTTCTGTACTGGTGATGTCGGCGGCGCTGGTCGGGATGCTATACATTATGCCGGACTGGTCGCAGGGAACGATGTTGTGGCGCCTGCTGCGTCTGATGGCTGTCGTAGTGGTAGGTATTGCCGCTTACTTTGCCGCGCTCGCCGTTCTGGGCTTTAAAGTGAAAGAGTTTGTGCGCCGGACGGCGTAACAGATCAATGCCGGATGGCGGCTTAACGCCGTATCCGGCCTACAAAACGCGTAGGACTGATAAGCAAAGTGTTATCAGGCTTGCATCAGATAGAGAATTTTTTCCCGCCGCGGTGCGCAGCAGAGGTTTGACCGTTTGCGCCATACAGCGCCGGTTCCTGGTGCGGTTTCAGCACTTGTATTGCTTGTTGATTGCGCTCGATCTGTCCTTCCAGCAGCCAGCCATTGTGCTGATTGAGGTCGCGTAGGTGCTGTGTTTTCATGGTGATGGTTTGCCAACGCTCGGCAATTTCATCATTAGCGCTGCGCGTGGCATCATGCTCCAGACGGCGCTGCTGCTCCAGATAATCAAGGGTTGCCAGCAAAGAGCTTTTTTCTTCTGTAATACGCTGAAGCAGGCTGCCGTTGATATATCCTGCGGAAAGTTGCTGCTGTTCAGCATCCATTACCGTTTTCAGGTCATTGAGGACGGTCGTCATCTGGTCAAGTATTTCTGACAAACGAGTCATACTTTATTTACTCTGTAAGTAGCTCTGCGCCTCGCGGATCAGCGAGTCGGCAATTTTTCCAGTGTCCATCTTCAGCTCACCGTTACGGATCGCGGTTTTCAGTGCTTCGACGCGTTCCATATTGATGTCATTGGTGCCGGGCTGCATCAGTTTAGCCTGGGCGTCGCTCAGCATGACGCTGGTGCTGGTGGTGGCGGTGGTTTTTTCCTTCCGCGCTTTTTGTACCGGCGCATCGCTGGTTTCACGTGGCTGAACGGTACTTACTGGTTTCAATGGTGAGGTACGATCAATGCTCATTTTGTTTTTCCTCATCGAGGGGTTACGCTATAGCGGCCCGCTGTAATCATTGGTTGTTTATCTATCGGCACACGCTAAAAAATCTTTAACCTATTATAGGTTAATCAGAATATTCCCATCAGAATCGACGATGCCGCTCACCACCTGGCCTGAAACCATCCGCACTCGCGCATTCTGTGCAACGGCGGCATTGTTCAGCGCTTTGCCTTCGGCATTCACCCGAAAACCCTCTCCGTTGGCGATAACCAGTACGCGCTGACCGGCCTTGATCCGCCAGGCCTGGCGCAACATTGAAAGCTGTATCGGTTGACCTGGCACCAGATCGCGCAGGCTTACGGCATCCTGTACTTGACTCATATCCAGCACCGCGCGCGGTGGTAGTTGGTCCAGTCGACCTCGTTTTAACGTTACGCTGGCCTGAGTCAGGGCGCTACCCCGGGCTACGGGCGCGGCGGCTACCACGTAGTTTCCTGTGGCCTGCACGTTCACCTGCAGATAACGTTTTTCGTTGGCGCATCGCGCCAGCACGTTCACATTGCCCCACAGTTTTGCACTGCCGGACACGCTTAATGCGGGTTGCTCGCAGCTCGGCAGTAAGTTTGGTGACGTTCGGATAGTGACCATCACCTCATCGCTAAATCCGGCCAGACGCTGGGAGAACCATGCTGTTAGCTGAGAATTCAGGTCTTGCGCCAGCGTCATAGGGCTGAACAGCAGTGCTGCAACGACTATTCCACGTTTAAACGTTTGCATCAAAACCTCGTGCTTTTTCAGGTAGTGGCAGGATTTTACCTGTGTGACGCAGTCATCAACGCAACAAATAGCGACGCATTTTGCGTTTATTCCGGCGATAACGCGCGCGTAATGGGATTTAAGCTGTCGGCTGAATTTTGTCATTTGCGGAGGAGATATGCTCGATAAGCTCGACGCCGCCTTACGTTTTCAACAGGAAGCGCTGAATTTGCGCGCCCAACGCCAGGAAGTATTGGCGGCCAACATAGCCAATGCCGACACGCCGGGGTATCAGGCGCGTGACCTGGATTTCGCCAGTGAATTGAAAAAAGTCATGGTGCGAGGACGGGAAGAAACCGGCGGTGTCTCGTTGACGCTGACCTCTGCACAACACATTCCGGCCCAGTCCGTTTCCGCGCCTTCTACGGAGCTGCTCTACCGTATTCCTGACCAGCCGTCTCTCGATGGTAACACGGTGGATATGGACCGGGAGCGTACGCAATTTGCCGACAACAGCCTCAAATATCAAATGGGGCTAACCGCGCTGGGTGGACAAATCAAAGGCATGATGAACGTGCTGCAAGGAGGGAACTAATTCGTGGCGCTGTTAAATATTTTTGATATCGCAGGCTCTGCGCTGACGGCTCAGTCTAAGCGTCTGAACGTAGCTGCCAGCAACATGGCGAATGCGGATAGCGTCACCGGACCCGACGGTCAACCGTATCGTGCGAAGCAGGTTGTTTTTCAGGTTGATGCCGCGCCAGGCGCAGCAACCGGTGGCGTGAAAGTTGCTGATGTCATTGAAAGCCAGGCGCCGGATAAGCTGGTTTATGAACCGGGTAATCCGCTGGCCGATGCGAATGGTTACGTAAAAATGCCGAATGTGGACGTCGTCGGCGAAATGGTCAACACCATGTCAGCCTCGCGTAGCTACCAGGCAAACGTCGAAGTGCTCAACACCGTGAAAAGCTTGATGCTCAAAACGCTGACGCTAGGCCAGTAAAGGAGGCGCACATGTCTATTGCTGTAAAAATGAATGACCCAGGCACCACTGGCGTTAATGACGCCACGGGGAAGAATTCGCTGACGGGCAGCAACGCTGCTGATCTGCAAAGCAGCTTTCTGACGCTGCTGGTTGCACAGCTGAAAAACCAGGATCCAACTAACCCGCTGCAAAACAACGAACTGACCACCCAACTGGCGCAAATCAGTACCGTGAGCGGAATAGAAAAACTGAACACCACGTTGGGGTCGATCTCCGGACAGATCGACAACAGCCAGTCGCTGCAGGCCAGTACCCTGATTGGCCACGGCGTCATGATCCCGGGCACTACCATCCTGACCGGTAAAGGTACGGAAGAGGGCGCCAAAACCACCACCACGCCGTTTGGCGTTGAGCTGCAGCAACCAGCAGATAAGGTTACCGCAACCATTACCGATAAAGACGGCAAGGTGGTACGCACCATTGATATTGGCGGTTTGAAAGCGGGCGTTCATACCTTTACCTGGGACGGCACCATGACCGATGGCACGGATGCGCCAAGCGGTTCTTACAACGTGTCAATTGCTGCCAGTAATGGCGGGACGCAACTGGTGGCGCAGCCGCTTCAGTTTGCGCTGGTGCAGGGAGTTATTCGCAGTAACGGCGGTAATACGCTGGACCTGGGCACCTATGGAACCACCACCCTCGACGAAGTACGGCAGATCATTTAAGCCTTCACACTTATCAGGAGTAAGTCATGGCCTTTTCACAAGCGGTCAGCGGTCTGAACGCTGCAGCGACCAACCTCGATGTCATTGGTAACAACATCGCCAACTCCGCCACCTACGGTTTTAAGTCCGGTACGGCATCCTTTGCCGATATGTTTGCCGGTTCTAAAGTGGGTCTGGGCGTTAAAGTTGCGGGTATTACCCAGGACTTTACCGACGGCACTACGACCAACACCGGTCGCGGGCTGGATGTTGCTATTAGCCAGAACGGTTTTTTCCGCATGGTAGACAGCAACGGTTCCGTATTCTTTAGTCGTAATGGTCAGTTTAAGCTCGATGAAAACCGAACGCTGGTTAACATGCAGGGGCTGCAATTAACGGGATACCCGGCTGCCGGTACGCCGCCAACTATTCAGCAGGGCGCAAATCCAGGCCCAATCACTATCCCGAATACGCTGATGGGGGGAAAATCCACCGAAACGGCGACGATGCAGATCAACCTGAACTCATCAGCAAAAGTTCCGACGAATAAGTTTTCGCCGTCTGATGCTGACAGCTATAACAAACGTGCGCCGCTGACGGTATTTGACAGCCAGGGAAACCAGCACGACGTTAACCTTTATTACGTTAAAACCGGTGATAACACCTGGGATATCTGGACTCAGGATTCCAGCGTAGCAAACTCGCCGCTGGTGAAATCAAGCCAGATGACCTTCGACACCAATGGCTCTCTGGAGGCCGTTAAAGGTTATACCGAAGTGAAGCCGACGCCTCCTGCGACTGAATCAACCTGGACGCTGGGCGCGGCAAATGCAACACCTTCGTTTTCGATCACTACCGGCACGATAAACGGCGCAGTCCCTGCGACATTCACTCTTAGCCTGCAGAACTCTATGCAGCAAAACACGGGTACAAACAGTGTGATTGCCGCTACGCAGAATGGCTACAAGCCGGGCGATTTGGTTAGCTACCAGATTAATAATGACGGTACCGTGGTTGGTAACTACTCCAACGAGCAAACGCAGGTTTTAGGACAGATCGTGCTGGCAAACTTCGCCAACAACGAAGGTCTGGCTTCTCAGGGCGACAACGTCTGGGCTGCGACTCAGGCTTCCGGCGTGGCGTTGTTGGGTACGGCAGGCTCAGGTAACTTCGGCAAGCTGACCAACGGCGCGCTGGAAGCGTCAAACGTGGATTTGAGTAAAGAACTGGTGAATATGATTGTCGCTCAGCGTAACTATCAGTCGAACGCGCAGACCATCAAAACCCAGGATCAGATCCTCAACACGCTGGTCAACCTGCGCTAAGCGCCTGACGGGATGGCTTAATGGATCACGCAATTTATACCGCCATGGGCGCGGCCAGTCAGACGCTGAATCAACAGGCGGTGACGGCCAGCAACCTGGCAAACGCTTCAACGCCGGGTTTTCGTGCGCAGCTCAATGCCCTGCGTGCGGTTCCCGTTGAGGGATTGTCTTTACCGACGCGTACGCTGGTGGTGGCCTCCACGCCGGGGGCCGATATGACGCCGGGTCAGATGGACTATACCTCGCGTCCACTGGACGTGGCGCTGCAACAGGATGGCTGGTTAGCTGTGCAGACCGCGGACGGTAGCGAAGGATATACCCGAAATGGCGCCATTCAGGTAAGCCCTACGGGTGAACTGACTATTCAGGGTCACCCGGTGATTGGCGAAGCCGGACCAATAGCCGTACCGGAAGGTTCAGAAGTCACCATTGCGGCAGACGGTACGATCTCGGCGCTTAATCCTGGCGATCCGGCCAATACGGTCGCGCCAGTCGGGCGACTGAAGCTGGTGAAGGCGACGGGGAGTGAAGTACAACGTGGTGATGACGGCATGTTCCGTCTGACTCAGGCCGCGCAGGCTACTCGTGGTGCGACGTTACAGGCCGACCCCAGCATTCGCGTCATGTCGGGCGTGCTGGAAGGCAGTAACGTCAAACCGGTTGCTGCGATGAGTGACATGATCGCCAACGCCCGCCGCTTTGAAATGCAAATGAAGATTATCAGTAGCGTGGATGATAACGCGGGCCGCGCCAACCAACTGCTGTCGATGAGTTAACACAGGACATTTTATGATCAGTTCATTATGGATCGCCAAAACCGGCCTGGATGCGCAGCAAACCAACATGGATGTGATTGCCAACAACCTGGCAAACGTCAGCACCAACGGATTTAAACGCCAGCGTGCGGTGTTTGAAGATCTGTTGTACCAGACGATTCGCCAGCCTGGCGCCCAGTCTTCTGAACAAACCACACTGCCGTCTGGCTTGCAGATAGGTACCGGTGTGCGTCCGGTCGCGACCGAGCGTTTACACAGCCAGGGGAACCTGTCGCAGACCAACAACAGTAAAGATGTGGCGATTAAAGGGCAGGGATTTTTCCAGGTTATGCTGCCTGATGGCACGTCTGCTTATACCCGTGACGGTTCATTCCAAGTGGATCAGAACGGTCAGTTGGTGACGGCGGGTGGTTTTCAGGTTCAGCCAGCCATCACCATTCCGGCTAACTCGCTCAGTATCACCATTGGCCGCGACGGTATTGTCAGCGTGACCCAGCAGGGCCAGGCTGCGCCGGTTCAGGTAGGCCAGCTTAACCTGACAACCTTCATGAACGATACCGGTCTGGAAAGTATTGGTGAGAATCTGTACACCGAAACGCAGTCATCCGGTGCGCCGAATGAGAGCACGCCGGGTCTGAACGGCGCGGGTCTGCTGTACCAGGGCTATGTTGAAACCTCTAACGTCAACGTGGCGGAAGAGCTGGTAAACATGATCCAGGTTCAGCGCGCTTACGAAATCAACAGTAAAGCGGTGTCGACCACCGATCAGATGCTGCAAAAACTGACGCAACTCTAAAGTGTGGTCCGGTGGGGTGAAAGCCTCACCGGCACACTGATTTTGAAGATGACCGCAATGCGAAAATACGCGCTTCACCCATACCCAATTTTAGCCCTGCTGGTGGTTTCACTGACAGGATGCGCCTGGATCCCGTCCACACCCCTCGTGCAGGGCGCGACGTCTGCCCAGCCTGTTCCCGGTCCGACGCCGGTGGCGAATGGCTCAATCTTCCAGTCGGCGCAGCCGATTAACTACGGTTATCAGCCGCTATTCGAAGACCGCCGTCCACGCAATATTGGCGATACGTTAACCATCGTATTGCAGGAAAACGTCAGCGCGAGCAAAAGTTCTTCGGCTAACGCCAGCCGTGACGGCAAGACTAACTTTGGTTTTGATACCGTCCCGCGCTATCTGCAAGGTCTGTTCGGTAACGAACGTGCTGACGTAGAAGCGTCAGGGGGTAACTCCTTTAACGGTAAAGGCGGCGCGAACGCCAGCAATACCTTCAGCGGTACGCTGACCGTAACGGTCGATCAGGTACTGGTGAATGGCAACTTACATGTCGTGGGTGAAAAACAGATTGCCATTAATCAGGGCACTGAATTCATTCGCTTCTCCGGGGTCGTTAACCCGCGCACCATCAGTGGCAGCAACTCCGTACCGTCAACTCAGGTTGCGGACGCGCGGATTGAGTATGTCGGCAACGGCTACATCAATGAAGCGCAGAATATGGGCTGGTTGCAGCGTTTCTTCCTTAACTTGTCGCCGATGTAAGCGAGGTACCCAGTGTTTAAATCTTTAGTTGGAATGGTACTGGTGCTGATAGCCACCATTGCGCACGCTGACCGTATTCGTGACCTGACCAGCGTTCAGGGGGTGCGGGAAAACTCGTTGATAGGTTATGGGCTGGTAGTCGGTCTGGATGGTACGGGTGACCAGACCACCCAGACGCCGTTTACTACGCAAACGCTCAACAACATGCTTTCGCAGTTGGGGATAACCGTGCCAACCGGCACCAATATGCAGTTGAAAAACGTGGCGGCGGTGATGGTTACCGCGCAGTTTCCAGCTTTTGGTCGCCAGGGGCAAACGATTGACGTGGTGGTTTCTTCCATGGGGAACGCCAAAAGCTTGCGCGGCGGCACGCTGCTGATGACTCCACTGAAAGGGGTCGACAGCCAGGTTTATGCGCTGGCGCAAGGGAATATTTTAGTTGGCGGTGCGGGCGCAGCTGCGGGTGGCAGTAGCGTACAGGTTAACCAGCTCAATGGCGGACGTATTACTAACGGCGCAATTATTGAACGTGAATTACCCAGCCAGTTCGGCGGCGGTAACACCATTAATCTGCAGCTCAATAATGAAGATTTCACGATGGCGCAGCAGATTACCGACACCATTAACCGCTCGCGTGGCTTTGGTAGCGCAACAGCGTTGGATGCCCGAACCATTCAGGTGCGCGTGCCAAGCGGCAACAGTTCGCAGGTCCGTTTCCTTGCTGACATCCAGAATATGGAGGTCAACGTCACGCCGCAGGATGCGAAAGTGATTATCAACTCGCGTACCGGATCCGTCGTAATGAACCGCGAAGTCACGCTGGATAGTTGTGCCGTGGCGCAAGGCAACTTGTCGATTACGGTAAACCGTCAGGCGAATGTCAGCCAGCCGGATACACCGTTTGGTGGTGGACAGACAGTGGTAACGCCACAAACCCAGATCGATCTGCGCCAGAGCGGTGGTTCGCTGCAAAGCGTGCGTTCCAGCGCCAACCTGAATAACGTCGTACGTGCGCTTAATGCGCTGGGGGCAACGCCGATGGATCTGATGTCCATTCTGCAATCGATGCAGAGCGCGGGATGCTTACGCGCCAAACTGGAAATCATCTAATGATTGGTGACAGCAAACTGCTGACCAGCGCCGCCTGGGATGCGCAATCACTGAACGAACTGAAAGCGAAAGCGGGTCAGGACCCGGCGGCGAATATCCGCCCGGTCGCCCGTCAGGTTGAAGGGATGTTCGTGCAGATGATGCTGAAAAGCATGCGTGAAGCGCTGCCGAAAGATGGTGTGTTTAGCAGCGATTCGACACGTTTGTATACCAGCATGTATGACCAACAAATTGCGCAGCAGATGACCGCAGGTAAAGGTCTGGGGCTGGCGGAAATGATGGTTAAGCAGATGACCGAAGGGCAGGCGCAACCCGCAGACGACGCGCCGCAGGTGCCAATGAAGTTCTCGCTTGAAACGGTGACCAGCTATCAAAACCAGGCGCTGACGCAACTGGTGCGTAAAGCCATTCCCCGGGCGACGGAAAGCATTGATGAGCCGCTGTCAGGTGACAGTAAAGACTTCCTCGCCCAGCTATCGCTGCCAGCTAAGCTGGCCAGCCAGCAAAGCGGGGTTCCGCATCATCTTATTCTGGCACAGGCGGCGCTGGAGTCCGGATGGGGGCAGCGACAAATCCGTCGTGAAAATGGCGAACCAAGCTTTAACATTTTTGGCGTGAAGGCTTCGGGAAGCTGGAAAGGCCCAACCACCGAAATCACCACTACCGAATATGAAAACGGTGAGGCGAAAAAGGTGAAAGCCAGATTCCGCGTGTATAGCTCTTACCTGGAGGCGCTGTCGGATTATGTCGGTCTGATATCGCGTAACCCGCGCTATGCGGCGGTGACCGCTGCCGCGACAGCCGAGCAAGGCGCACAGGCATTGCAAAATGCCGGTTACGCAACTGACCCTAACTATGCGCGTAAATTAACCAACATGATCCAGCAGTTGAAATCGATGAGCGAAAAAGTGAGCAAAACCTACAGCACGAACATCGATAATCTCTTTTAAATAGCTCAAGTCTACCGACCTGCTGCCGATAATAACGAGTATTGAAGGATTACAAGGAACCTCCATGTCCAGCTTGATTAATAACGCGATGAGTGGACTCAGCGCAGCGCAGGCCGCGTTGAATACCGCCAGTAATAACATCTCCAGCTATAACGTTGCCGGGTACACCCGCCAAACGACAATTATGGCGCAGGCGAACAGCACGCTGGGTGCGGGGGGCTGGGTTGGCAATGGCGTCTATGTTTCTGGCGTACAGCGCGAATATGATTCTTTTATCACGAATCAGTTGCGTGCAGCGCAGAACCAGAGCAGCGGCCTGACAACGCGCTATGAGCAAATGTCGAAAATCGACAATTTGCTTTCCAGTAAAACCAGTTCAATTTCCACCTCAATGCAGGGTTTTTTTACCAGCCTGCAGACGCTGGTCAGTAATGCAGAAGACCCGGCTGCGCGTCAGGCACTGATTGGTAAAGCTGATGGTTTAGTGAATCAGTTCAGAACAACCGATCAGTATCTGCGCGATCAGGATAAGCAGGTCAATACTGCGATCAAAGCCAGCGTAGATCAGATCAACAACTACTCAAAGCAGATTGCCAGCCTCAACGATCAGATTTCCCGTCTGACCGGCGTTGGCGCGGGCGCATCGCCTAACGATCTACTCGATCAGCGTGACCAACTGGTTAGCGATCTGAACAAACTTGTCGGCGTTGAAGTCAGTGTCCAGGATGGCGGCACCTATAACGTAACGATGGCGAACGGCTATTCACTGGTACAGGGCAGCAACGCCCGCCAACTGGCCGCAGTACCGTCCAGTGCCGATCCAACACGCACTACGGTTGCCTATGTTGATGGCGTTGCCGGAAATGTTGAAATTCCTGAAAAACTCATTGATACCGGTTCATTGGGCGGTTTGATGACGTTCCGTTCTCAAGAGCTGGACCAGACGCGTAACACGCTGGGGCAACTGGCACTGGCGTTTGCCGATGCATTTAATACGCAGCATAAAGAAGGTTTTGATGCCAATGGTGATGCTGGTAAAGACTTCTTTGCTATCGGCGGTCCATCTGTGCTCAGTAATACCAAAAATACTGGGACAGGGTCGTTAACTGCAAAAGTTACTGATAGCTCAGCAGTGCAGGCTACTGATTACAATATTACTTTTGATGGTACTGACTGGCAGGTAACTCGCCTTGCAGATAATACCAGCTTTAAGGCGACCGTCACTGGTGGAAAAATGTCCTTTGATGGGCTGGAGATAACCGTAGGGGCGGGAGCGAAAGCGAATGATAGCTTTACGGTGAAGCCAGTGGGTAATGTCATTGTTGATATGAAAGTGGCTGTGACTGATGAGTCGAAAATCGCCATGGCCGAAGTATCCAAAAATGATATCGATCCAGATAAGGATAAAGGGAAAAGCGATAACCGTAACGGCCAAAAATTGTTGGATCTGCAAACCAAAGCGACTGTCGGAAATAAAACCTTCAATGACGCGTACGCGACGCTGGTGAGCGATGTCGGGAATAAAACCGCTACCCTGAAAACCAGCGCCACCACCCAGAACAACGTAGTTACGCAGCTTTCTAATCAGCAACAGTCGATTTCCGGGGTTAACCTCGATGAAGAGTACGGCAATTTGCAGCGTTATCAACAGTATTACCTGGCCAACGCACAAGTGCTGCAAACAGCAAATTCGCTCTTTGATGCGCTTCTGAATATTCGCTAAGGGAGAGGGACTCAATGCGTATTAGTACTCAGATGATGTACCAGCAGAACATGCGTGGCATTACCAACTCTCAGGCCGAATGGATAAAATTTGGTGAGCAGATGTCAACGGGCAAACGCGTGATCAACCCGTCTGACGATCCGATTGCCGCCTCGCAGGCTGTAGTGCTTTCTCAGGCTCAGGCGCAAAACAGCCAATATACGCTGGCGCGTACTTTCGCGACGCAAAAAGTGTCACTGGAAGAGAACGTTTTAAGCCGGGCGACGACCGCGATTACCGCGGCGCAGGAAAAAATTGTCAACGCCGGCAACGGTACATTGAGTGATGACAACAGAGCATCGTTAGCGACTGATTTGCAAGGGCTCCGCGATCAACTGATGAATTTGGCTAACAGTACCGACGGTAATGGTCGCTATATCTTTGGCGGCTACAAAACCGAAGTTCCACCATTTGCCCAGACTGATGGTACTTATAGCGGTGGAACTGAAAATATCACCCAACAGGTTGATGCCGCTCGGTCAATGGTGATTGGTCATACCGGAGATAAAATTTTTAACTCGGTGACCAGCAACGCGGTTCCGGAGCCAGATGGTAGCAAGTCTGAAACGAACTTATTCGTAATGCTGGATACAGCTATTGCAGCCCTGAATACGCCGATTGAAGGCGATGATGTGGCGAAAGCAAAGGCCGCTGAGGCGATTGATAAAACCAACCGTGGTTTAAAGAATTCACTCAATAATGTGTTGAGCGTCCGTGCGGAATTAGGCACGCAGCTTAGCGAATTAAGCTCGCTGGATTCACTGGGAGCCGATCGTGCACTGGGTCAAACTCAGCAGATGAGCAATCTGGTGGATGTTGACTGGAACGCAGCGATTTCGTCCTACGTGATGCAGCAGGCTGCACTGCAGGCATCGTACAAAACGTTTACCGATATGCAGGGCATGTCGCTGTTCCAGCTTAACCGGTAACGACCTTTTTTGAACATATCATGAAACTGGATATGTTTGTCTGCCCGCTCCTTTAACACCCCGGAGCGGGCATTTTTTTAGGCCACGGTTGTTTTTCTCAGTGACAGATTCCCCGTTAATCTTATTACCAGCGCAATCGCACCGCTAAACGTTGCCAGCGTAACCACACCTTCCCAGTCTGCCTGCGCGTAGACCTGACTTCCGAGAACCGAACCCAACGCCATACCGATAAATACCATTGTAAACAGTAGCGCGTTCAGGCGTCCACGTGCCTGGGGCTCGAGGCCATAGACCAGGTTCTGGTGGGCAACCAGGCTGGATTGCAATCCGAGATCAAAACCTACCGCCGAAAGGGCAATAAGCAGCCACTGCCCCTGTACTGGCAGGGCGGGTAACAGGAACATCAGGGCGAAAGATACTGTTACCAGCAAAGCACCTAACTGCGTCACTTTCGCTGCGCCCACTTTGTCGGCAAGATGGCCTGCCAGCGGCGCGGCAAGCGCACCAGCCGCGCCCGCGATACCAAACGCGCCAGCCATAGCGCTACCCATGTGATAATGCTCAGATAACATCACTGCCAACGTGGACCAGAAGGCGCTAAAGGCAACAGACAGAAAGCCTTGTGCCAGCGCCGCGCGGCGCAATGCGGGATACCGCTGCCACAGTTGCGCCATTGAGAGCAGTAATGACGGGTAGCTCAGCGTGGAATGGACAGCAAAACGAGGGAGCACTTTCCACATGATGGTGGAAATCACAGCAATGCTGAAGGCTGCGAGTTGATACATTTCGCGCCAGCCAAACGCCTCACCTATTAGCCCGCTAACGGTACGTGAAAGTAAAATTCCCAGCAGCAGGCCCGTCATCACGGTACCTACCGTTTTTCCCTGCTTGCCTTCAGGGGCCAGAATTGCCGCAGCGGGAACGATGTCCTGCGCCATGGTTGCCGCCATTCCCATCAACAGGCTGACCAGTAAAAGCGAATGCAATTGGCCGGTAAAGCTGCAGGCCAGAAGCAGTACGGCGAGCGCGAGGCTTTTCAACAGGATTAGCGTCCGACGGTCATAGCGGTCGCCTAATGGTAATAAAAAGAAAATCCCCAACGCGTAACCCGCCTGGGTTAGCGTCGGAACCAGCCCCATGCCGGTGATGCTTAGGGCCAGATCCTGACCCATTAAGGGCAGAAGCGGCTGGGCATAATAAATGGATGCCACGCTGAATCCGGCGCCTGATGCCAGTACAAAAATAACCCAACGGGTAAGGGCGGTATGTGTGTTCACAGTTGATTCCTCAATCACAGGATGTGCGGCTATTTTTAACCTTCAGCGGGTGGCGCGGTAGCGAGCGCGGTGGTAAAACAGTTATACGTCAGACGTATGAAGAAACTTGGAATGGTAAAAACTGAGCGTATAGACAGAGTGGAGCTGATGCGCACGTTTGTGCGTATCGTCGAGGCGGGGTCGCTTTCAGCAGCGGCAAAGCAGATGGGGACAACGCAGGCGACCGTCAGTCGACGGTTACAATCCCTGGAAGCGCTGCTGGGTGTAAAACTGATCATGCGCACCACGCATGCGATGAAACTGACCGACGACGGCGAACGCGGCTACCAGCATGCCAAGAATATTATTGATGCCTGGCTGGCGCTGGAAGATGGACTCAATGTTACGGAGGATGAACCGGTGGGAACGCTGCGAGTACGTGCTCCGCATGCGTTCGGGCAGCAACAGCTTCTTGAACCGCTTTTGCAGTTTCTTTCGCGCTATCCGCAGTTGTCGGTAGAGTGGATGCTCAATGATAAAACCGTTGATTTCCTGAGCGATAATATTGATTGCGCCATCAGGGTTGGGGCAGAGGTTGATCCAGCGACGGTCTCGGTTTTACTGGCTGAGGTTCCTCGTAGCATGGTAGTGAATCCTGCTTTGCTTGAGCAATATAGCGAGCTTTCGCATCCGGAGCAGTTATCAACGCTGCCATGGATTGCAGTGAACACATTTTACCAGCACAGCGTTTCGTTGCTGCATCGACCACGTAATGAACCTGTTACGCTGAATATTACACCCAGATTAAGCACCGACAGCATTTATGTCGCAAGAAATGCCGCCCTGGCAGGGTTGGGTGTGGCCATTGTTTCAAGCTGGATGGTCGAGGAGGATATTGCTCGTGGACGACTGGTTACGCTGCTACCCGAGTGGCATGCGGCGTCGTTGCCTGTACATTTGGTTTATCCCTGGGCGCGTTACTATCCCACCCGATTACGCAAGTTTCTGGCGTTAATGAAAGATGTCATGCCGCAGCTAACGGGGATGAAACGCGTAGAGTAGGTATAAAAAAGCCGACCCGAAGGTCGGCTTTGATGTTGATTACGTCTTACTCAACGGGCTGTGGGCGTGTTGCTGGCGCAGTCGCCTGGTGTGTGGCGCTGTGTCCACCTGCGGCACCTTTCCCTTCAAAGGCGAATGCCGGGCGCTGCCACTCGCTATGACGCGGCGCTTCAGGCACATACTCTGGTGCCGGTGCGCGCGTCATCGGCGCGGTTGCATGGCTGTGAAGATGTTCCGTGTCAACGCTGGTTGCGACAACTTCAGCCTTAACGACTGCGGCTTCGACGACAGGTGCTGCAACAACTTCTTTCGGTGCTGCAACTTCTTCAACAACCGGTGCGGTTTCCACAACTGGCGCTGTTTCCACAACCTCAGCGATCTCTTCAACCACTTCAGGCTGAGAAATAACAACTTCCGCAGGCGCATCGACAACCGGCGCAGTCACGACTTCAGCGACAGGTTCGGCTTTCGCAACGGTTTCCTCGGCAACAGGTGCGTCGGATTCAGCGATAATTTGCGGTTGTTCCTCGACCGGAGTAGCAATGACTTCCGGATGCGTGGTTTCAACCTGTGCGGTTTCAACAGCGGCGGCCTGAGGTTCGGCATTAACCACCTCTGGCTGTACGGTTTCAACCGACGCCGGGGCGTCCACAATGTGCTCAACGGCAGCTGCAACCTGAGGCTCTACGGCCACAGTCGCAGTTTGCTCCTGAACCATTTCCTGTTCGCGCTGCTCTTCAACCTGCTGATCCTGAGGACGAGCGACAGGGTAGCGGATCCATACTTTGCCGGACGCTAATTCTGGAGATGCGCAGGCGACCGTTAATGGCATCGGCGACTGAACCGGATAACGCTCGTCACGATAACGACGACGACGCTGACCACTTACGCGCAGATGGCGAGGAGAACGACGGGAACGACGCGGCATACCATTTGAGTCGCGCGCTTCGCTGTTGTCATCCTGCTCAGTCGCAACGACGGCTGGCAGATCAACTTTCGCCAGTTCGGTACGCTGTGCCGGTGCTGGCTGTTCAGTTGGTTGAACGACTGCCGTTTCAGCGATCGCAGCGGCAGTTACCACTTCAGCTTCAACAGCCGGGCTATCTGTAAAACGAACTTTCTGATTCAACTGACGCTGTTTACGGCGAGTCTGAGGCTGACGTACGCGCTCATCCTGCTCGGTATCCTGCGCCGGTTGTTCAGCCTGGTTCAGCTCTTTAACTTCTTGCTGCGCCTGACGTTTGTCATCGTTACGACGGCGGTTGCGCTCGCGACGCGGAGCCTGCTGCTCATCACCGGATTTCGCTTTGTCGGCGACATCAACGGACTGCTGGCGGTTATCGCGCGCTTCCGCATTTTGCTGCTGAGACTGACGGCGGTTACGGCGGTTATCTTCACGGTTTTCGCCGCTTTCTGAACGCTCGTTACGGTTATCACGATCGCCACGGTTGTCGCGATTATCACGACGGTCGTTACGGTCGCGACGATTGTTCTGCCGCGGTTTACGACGATCCTGCTGGCGTTCGGTTTTCTCTTCAGCTTTTGGTGCAGGTTGTTCAACCGGTTTCACTTCTTCGCTGCCACCGAAGATGGACTTCAGTGCGCCAAAGAAACGGCTAATCAAACCCGGTTGTGCGGCGACGGCTGCGGTCGCTGCTGCGGCTTTAGGCGCGGCGGCTTTCGCTGCAGGCTCCTGCGGTGCAGGGGCTGGCGGCACGTCTGGCATAGCAAAGGTAGCTAATGCCGGCTGTTCTGGCTGTTTACGCTCGACGTATTCTTCTTCCGTCGGCAATGCCATTGCTTCTTCATGCAGTTTTGGCAGCAGGTAGCTCAGGGTTGGTGTTTCTTCCCCTTTGCGTACACGCAGTACGGAGTAATGCGGGGTTTCCATCTGATCGTTTGGCACAATCACACAGCGCACGCCATTCTGACGCGTTTCGATGGCATTTACCGCGGTACGTTTTTCGTTGAGCAGGTAGGATGCGATCGGCACAGGAACAATAGCATGAACTTCCTGGGTATTTTCTTTCAGCGCTTCTTCTTCGATCAGACGCAGAATAGACAGCGACAGTGATTCGTTGTCACGTACGGTACCCGTACCGGAACAGCGTGGGCATACGTGATGGCTGGATTCACCCAGAGACGGGCTCAGACGCTGACGGGACATCTCCAGCAGGCCGAAGCGTGAAATATGACTGATCTGAATACGCGCTCGGTCCTGACGCACGGCTTCGCGTAGACGGTTTTCAACCGCGCGCTGGTGGCGAACCGGAGTCATATCGATGAAGTCGATGACAATCAGGCCACCGAGGTCGCGCAGACGCAGCTGACGAGCAATTTCATCGGCAGCTTCAAGGTTGGTGTTGAACGCTGTTTCTTCGATGTCGCCGCCGCGGGTAGCGCGTGCGGAGTTGATATCGATAGCGGTCAGCGCTTCGGTGCTGTCGATAACGATTGAGCCGCCTGACGGCAGGCGCACTTCACGCTGGAACGCAGACTCAATCTGAGACTCGATTTGATAGTGGCTGAACAGCGGAATTTCACCGGTGTACAGTTTGATTTTGCTGCTGAAATCCGGACGACCCAGCGCGGCGATGTGCTGACGCGCCATCTCCATCACTTTCGGGTTGTCGATGAGGATTTCGCCGATGTCCTGACGTAAGTAGTCACGGAATGCGCGAACGATAACGTTGCTTTCCTGATGGATCAGAAACGGAGCAGGGCGGCTGTCAGCGGCTTTTTGAATCGCTTCCCAGTGCTTAAGGCGGAAACTCAGGTCCCACTGCAGCGCTTCGGCGGATTTGCCGACCCCTGCGGTACGCACGATAAGCCCCATGCCATCAGGCAGTTCCAGACTTGCCAACGCTTCTTTTAATTCGGTACGGTCGTCGCCTTCAATGCGACGGGAGATGCCGCCCGCGCGCGGGTTGTTCGGCATCAGAACCAGATAACTCCCTGCCAGGCTGATAAAGGTAGTCAGCGCAGCGCCTTTATTGCCGCGTTCTTCTTTATCGATCTGAACGATGACTTCCTGACCTTCGCGCAACACATCTTTAATGTTGGGACGACCATGGGAGTTGTAATTAGCGGGGAAGTATTCGCGGGCAATTTCTTTTAACGGGAGGAAACCGTGACGTTCAGCGCCGTAATCAACGAAAGCCGCTTCCAGACTCGGTTCAATACGGGTAATTTTGCCTTTATAGATGTTGGCTTTTTTCTGTTCGTGTCCAGGACTTTCGATATCCAGATCGTACAGACGCTGCCCATCTACAAGGGCGACACGCAACTCTTCCTGCTGAGTCGCGTTAATTAACATTCTTTTCATCGTAACTTACTCATTATTCTTACATTGACGACTAAGCTGCGGGCAGAGTAATGCCTTTCCGGGTGTGAACCGATGGCCTCGTGTCTATTCGCGTCGCCAACCTCACGGTTATCGTCAGCTCAAAGAGGCGCAGAGTGTCGGTTGCCTGTATTTCATACGGAAACACAGCGCAATTATCAGGGGAACAGTCTGGGTGTTACTCTCCAGAAAAGCTTCCTTATTACCGGTAAGGACTGCAACCCGCAGCCCGCTAACTGCCTGAAAGATCAATACGTCTTACGCCATTGCTGCGTTGATGATCGGTCGGGCAAAATTGGGTCATTCCGGAAAAGTTCTTGTTTTAACAAGATTCAACACGGAAACAACCTCATTATTCCACTGCTAACCTTGTTATAGCAAGATGACTTTTGCCATTTATCACCCGGTTACTCACAGTTTTTTCACTTCCGCGTAGTGATTGCTTTAATAACCACCAAATCGGCTATGTCAAACTTAAGTAATAAGGTATAGCAGTTAATATAAGCATAGAAAAATGTGTGGCGCGAATCTTGATGGCTATTTAAAATCGGCCCCCATGAAAACAGAGACTCCAGCCGTAAAAACAGTTGCCATTACTGCCGACGAAGCAGGGCAACGCATCGACAACTTTTTGCGCACCCAACTCAAGGGTGTGCCAAAAAGTATGATTTATCGCATTTTGCGTAAAGGCGAAGTGCGGGTGAACAAAAAACGCATTAAACCCGAGTACAAACTCGAAGATGGGGACATTGTGCGTATTCCACCTGTACGTGTCGCTGAACGTGAAGAAGAGGCCATTTCACCGAATTTGCAGAAGGTCGCGGCGCTGACCGATGTCATTTTATATGAAGATGACCACATTCTGGTGCTTAACAAACCCTCAGGTACGGCCGTGCATGGCGGGAGCGGGTTAAGCTTTGGCGTCATTGAAGGTTTACGTGCGCTGCGACCGGAAGCGCGCTTCCTTGAACTGGTACATCGTCTCGATCGGGATACCTCCGGCGTGTTGCTGGTGGCTAAAAAGCGCTCAGCCTTACGTTCATTGCATGAACAACTGCGTGAAAAAGGGATGCAGAAAGACTACCTCGCGTTGGTACGAGGCCAGTGGCAGTCACATGTGAAAAACGTGCAGGCACCGTTGTTAAAGAACATCCTGCAAAGCGGCGAGCGTATCGTGCGGGTGAATCAGGAAGGCAAACCATCGGAAACGCGTTTTAAAGTGGAAGAGCGCTACGCGTTTGCTACGCTTGTGCGCTGTAGCCCCGTGACCGGACGCACGCACCAGATTCGCGTGCATACCCAATATGCCGGACATCCGATTGCCTTTGATGACCGCTACGGCGACCGCGAGTTCGATAAGCAACTGGCGGATACTGGGCTGAGCAGGCTCTTTTTGCACGCCGCAGCGTTGAAATTTACGCATCCGGGTACCGGTGAAGTGATGCGTATTGAAGCGCCGATGGATAAACAGTTGAAGCGCTGCCTCGAGGTATTACGCCGCAAAGCCTGACGCGCGTTGCTTATCAGGCCTGCAATCGTGTTATGCATCGTAGGCCTGATAAGACGCATCGCGTCGCCATCAGGCAGATTAATCAGGCGTTCAGCGGGTTCATCTCTTCCCGGCGCAGCATTTGACACAGCGCGATCAGCGGCAAACCGATCAAGGTATTTGGGTCACGACCTTCCAGGCGCTCAAAGAGTGCAATGCCCAACCCTTCGCTTTTAAAACTACCGGCACAATGCAGCGGACGCTCTTTGCGCACGTAATCTTCAATTTCCGTTTCGCTTAAATGACGGAAATGAACGTCAAACGGTTCAACTTCAGTTTGTAAATGTCCGGTCGCAGAATTATACAGCGCCAGTCCGGTATAAAACGTCACAATATTGCCCCGGGCTTTGAGTAGCTGCTGGCGCGCATTTTCTTCTGTTAACGGTTTGCCGGTTATTTCACCATCAAGAACACAAATTTGATCGGAGCCGATAATAAGGTGCGATGGATAGCGGTGGGCGAGAGATTGCGCTTTTTTCTGCGCCAGTCGCAAGACTAAGTGTCGCGGAGCTTCACCCGGTAACGGCGTTTCGTCAACCTCTGGTGCGGCGCATTCGAACGGGATTGCCAGTTTTTCCAGTAAAGCGCGACGCCAGGGAGAGGTCGAAGCAAGAATAAGTTGAGGCATATTTTTTCCCTCGCATATAGCGTATTGATGAGAGCCATTTTAAACTATGGACTTCGTCCTACAAGCTGGCTGTAATGGCTTGTGTTGAGCGATTTTAAGTCGATGACCCGCAATGTGTGCGAATTATTGGCAAAAGGCAACCACAGGCTGCCTTTTTCTTTGACTATATGACGTTACAAAGTTAATATGCGCGCCCTATGCAAAAGGTAAAATTACCCCTGACTCTTGATCCGGTTCGTACGGCTCAAAAACGCCTCGATTATGAAGGTATCTATACTTCTGATCTGGTTGAGCGCGTCGCCGATTCTGTAGTCAGTGTGGACAGTGATGTGGAATGCTCCATGTCGTTCGCGATCGATAACCAGCGCCTTGCCGTCATAACCGGTGATGCAAAAGTATCGGTTACGCTCGAATGTCAGCGTTGCGGGAAACCGTTCCCACTTCATGTTCACACAACATATTGTTTTAGTCCTGTCCGTTCTGACGAGCAGGCTGAAGCACTCCCGGAAGCGTATGAGCCGATTGAGGTTAACGAATTCGGTGAAATCGATCTGCTTGCAATGGTTGAAGATGAGATTATCCTCTCCTTGCCGGTAGTTCCGGTGCATGATTCTGAACACTGTGAAGTGTCCGAGGCGGACATGGTCTTTGGCGAATTGCCTGATGAAGCGCAAAAACCAAACCCATTTGCCGTATTAGCCAGCTTAAAGCGTAAGTAATTGAGGAGTAAGGTCCATGGCCGTACAACAGAATAAACCAACCCGTTCCAAACGTGGCATGCGTCGTTCTCATGACGCTCTGACCGCAGTCACCAGCCTGTCTGTAGACAAAACTTCTGGTGAACAACACCTGCGTCACCACATCACTGCCGACGGTTTCTACCGTGGCCGTAAGGTAATCGCTAAGTAATCACGCATGACTCGATGGCTTTCCCGCTACGGTGAGAAAGACAAAGAGTACACGCGTGATGAAGCTTAGTGAGGCTTTCCCCGGGTAACTGGGGAAACACCTAACCGGGCAGCGACGATACCTTGACACGTCTAACCCTGGCGTTAGATGTCATGGGGGGAGATTTTGGCCCTACCGTGACAGTGCCTGCAGCATTGCAGGCACTGAATTCTAATTCGCAACTCACACTTCTTTTAGTCGGGGATCCCGATACAATCACGCCATTACTTGCCAAAGCTGACTTCGAACAACGTTCACGTCTGCAGATTATCCCTGCTCAGTCAGTTATTGCCAGTGATGCCCGGCCCTCGCAAGCTATTCGCGCCAGTCGTGGAAGCTCAATGCGTGTTGCCCTGGAGCTCGTGAAAGAAGGTCGAGCGCAAGCCTGTGTGAGCGCCGGTAATACGGGCGCGCTAATGGGACTTGCGAAGTTATTACTCAAACCTCTTGAGGGGATTGAGCGTCCTGCGTTGGTGACGGTTTTACCCCATCAGCAAAAGGGCAAAACGGTGGTGTTGGATTTGGGCGCCAACGTGGATTGTGATAGCACGATGTTGGTGCAATTTGCCGTCATGGGTTCCGTGCTGGCAGAAGAGGTGGTTGGCATTGCCAATCCCCGAGTTGCGTTGCTCAACATCGGCGAAGAAGAAACCAAGGGTCTCGACAGTATTCGGGATGCTTCTGCAGTGCTAAAAACAATCCCTTCTATTAATTATATCGGCTATCTTGAAGCCAATGAGTTACTGACTGGCAAAACCGATGTGTTGGTCTGTGACGGCTTTACAGGTAATGTCACATTAAAGACGATGGAAGGTGTTGTCAGAATGTTCCTTTCACTGCTGAAGTCTCAGGGTGAGGGCAAAAAACGGTCGTGGTGGCTGCTGTTATTAAAACGTTGGTTACAAAAAAGCCTGACAAGGCGATTTAGTCACCTCAACCCCGACCAGTATAATGGCGCCTGTCTGTTAGGATTGCGCGGCACGGTGATTAAGAGTCATGGTGCAGCCAATCAGCGAGCATTTGAAGTCGCGATTGAACAGGCAGTGCAGGCGGTGCAGCGACAAGTTCCTCAGCGAATTGCCGCTCGCCTGGAATCTGTATACCCAGCTGGATTCGAACTGCTGGACGGTGGCGAAAGCGCAACCTCACGAGCACACAGGTAACGATGTGTTTGTGAATGCTGCCAACGTATCAGCGATTTGCTCGTGGCGGTATATAACCAAAAAGTGACTGAGCGTACATGTATACGAAGATTATTGGTACTGGCAGCTATCTGCCTGAACAAGTGCGTACTAACGCCGATTTGGAAAAAATGGTTGAGACATCTGATGAGTGGATCGTTACTCGTACAGGTATCCGTGAACGCCATATTGCAGCGCCAAATGAAACAGTTGCGACGATGGGCTTTGCCGCCGCAAACCGCGCAATTGAAATGGCGGGCATCGACAAAGAACAAATTGGTCTGATTGTGGTTGCCACCACGTCATCCACTCACGCATTTCCAAGCGCGGCATGCCAGATCCAAAGTATGCTGGGGATCAAAGGCTGTCCGGCGTTTGATGTTGCGGCCGCTTGTGCCGGTTTCACTTACGCGCTGAGCGTTGCCGACCAGTACGTTAAGTCTGGCGCAGTGAAGCATGCTCTGGTGGTTGGCTCAGATGTTCTGGCCCGTACCTGTGATCCAACCGATCGCGGAACGATCATTATTTTCGGAGATGGCGCGGGTGCGGTTGTACTGAGCGCATCTGAAGAGCCTGGCATTCTCTCCACGCATCTGCACGCGGATGGTCGCTATGGCGAACTGTTAACGCTGCCCAATGCCGATCGCGTTAACCCGGAAAACCCGATCCACCTGACGATGGCGGGTAACGAAGTCTTTAAAGTCGCGGTGACCGAGCTTGCACACATCGTTGATGAAACGCTGGAAGCGAATAATCTGGACCGTTCTGCGCTGGACTGGCTGGTGCCGCATCAGGCAAACCTGCGTATTATCAGCGCAACAGCGAAAAAGCTGGGTATGTCGATGGATAATGTTGTCGTGACGCTCGACAGACATGGCAATACCTCCGCGGCCTCCGTACCGTGCGCGCTGGATGAAGCCGTCCGCGACGGGCGTATTAAAGCTGGGCAGTTGATATTGCTTGAAGCCTTTGGGGGTGGATTCACCTGGGGCTCTGCGCTGATTCGTTTCTAGTATAAGGATTTAACCATGACGCAATTTGCATTTGTGTTCCCGGGGCAGGGTTCCCAGACCGTTGGGATGTTGTCTGAAATGGCGGCAAACTACCCAATTGTTGAAGAAACTTTTGCTGAAGCATCAGCTGCGCTGGGCTATGATCTGTGGGCGTTGACTCAGCAGGGTCCGGCCGAAGAACTGAATAAAACCTGGCAGACGCAGCCAGCGCTGTTGACCGCCTCGGTCGCGCTTTATCGCGTATGGCAGCAGCAGGGTGGCAAAACACCTGCGCTGATGGCGGGTCACAGCCTGGGCGAATACTCTGCGCTGGTATGTGCGGGTGTTATCGGTTTTGCCGATGCCGTACGTCTGGTTGAACTGCGTGGTAAATTCATGCAGGAAGCCGTGCCGGAAGGCACTGGCGGCATGTCTGCTATTATCGGTCTGGATGACGCAGCTATCGCTAAAGCGTGTGAAGAGTCTGCCGAAGGCCAGGTGGTTTCACCGGTTAACTTTAACTCACCGGGTCAGGTGGTTATTGCCGGGCACAAAGAAGCCGTAGAACGTGCTGGCGCTGCCTGTAAAGCTGCTGGCGCTAAACGTGCTTTGCCGCTGCCGGTCAGCGTTCCTTCTCACTGCGCGCTGATGAAGCCTGCTGCTGAGAAACTGGCTGTTGAATTGCAAAAAATCACGTTTAACGCGCCGACCGTTGCGGTTGTCAACAACGTCGACGTGAAGTGCGAAACCGACGCTGACGCTATTCGCGATGCGCTGGTTCGTCAGCTGTACAGCCCGGTTCAGTGGACTAAAACCGTTGAATTTATGGCATCCCAGGGCGTAGAGCACCTGTATGAAGTTGGTCCGGGTAAAGTTCTGACCGGTTTGACGAAACGTATTGTTGACACCCTGACTGCTTCGGCACTGAATGAGCCGGCGGCACTGTCTGCGGCGCTAGAGCAATAAAAGAGGAAGACCATGAGTTTTGAAGGAAAAATCGCGCTGGTTACCGGTGCAAGCCGTGGCATTGGCCGCGCAATTGCTGAGACACTCGTTGCCCGTGGCGCGAAAGTTATCGGTACTGCCACCAGCGAAAGCGGCGCGCAGGCCATTAGTGATTACTTAGGTGCAAATGGTAAAGGTCTGATGTTGAATGTGACCGATCCGGCATCTATCGAATCTGTTCTGGAAAATATTCGCGCAGAATTTGGTGAAGTCGATATCCTGGTCAATAATGCCGGGATTACTCGTGATAACCTGTTAATGCGCATGAAAGATGACGAGTGGAACGATATCATCGAAACCAACCTGTCATCTGTTTTCCGTCTGTCAAAAGCGGTAATGCGAGCTATGATGAAAAAGCGTCATGGGCGTATTATCACTATCGGTTCTGTGGTTGGTACCATGGGAAATGCGGGTCAGGCTAACTACGCTGCGGCGAAAGCGGGTCTGATCGGCTTCAGTAAATCACTGGCGCGCGAAGTTGCGTCTCGTGGCATTACTGTAAACGTTGTTGCTCCGGGCTTTATTGAAACGGACATGACGCGTGCGCTGTCTGATGATCAGCGTGCGGGTACGCTGGCGGCAGTACCTGCGGGTCGTCTTGGCGAACCGAAAGAAATCGCCAGTGCGGTTGCATTTTTAGCTTCTGACGAAGCAAGTTACATCACAGGTGAGACTTTGCACGTCAACGGCGGGATGTACATGGTTTAACCACGATGAAAAATATTTGCGTTATTGTAGGTCTTGGCCTCAAAATAACGTAAAATCGTGGTAAGACCTGCCGGGATTTAGTTGCAAATTTTTCAACATTTTATACACTACGAAAACCATCGCGAAAGCGAGTTTTGATAGGAAATTTAAGAGTATGAGCACTATCGAAGAACGCGTTAAGAAAATTATCGGCGAACAGCTGGGCGTTAAGCAGGAAGAAGTAACCAACAATGCTTCCTTCGTTGAAGACCTGGGCGCAGATTCTCTTGACACCGTTGAGCTGGTAATGGCTCTGGAAGAAGAGTTTGATACTGAGATTCCGGACGAAGAAGCTGAGAAAATCACTACCGTTCAGGCTGCCATTGATTACATCAACGGCCACCAGGCGTAAGTGAACATCTCCAGGCGGTCATTCGACCGCCTGAGTTTTATCTTTTTATCCCACTTGAATTATTTTCCCTCCCTGGAGGACAACCGTGTCTAAGCGTCGTGTAGTTGTGACCGGACTGGGCATGTTGTCTCCTGTCGGCAATACCGTAGAGTCTACCTGGAAAGCTCTCCTTGCCGGTCAGAGTGGCATCAGCCTGATCGACCATTTCGATACTAGCGCCTATGCAACGAAATTTGCTGGCTTAGTAAAGGATTTTAACTGTGAAGACATTATCTCGCGCAAAGAACAGCGCAAGATGGATGCTTTCATTCAATATGGAATTGTCGCTGGCGTTCAGGCCATGCAGGATTCTGGCCTCGAAATTACGGAAGAGAACGCTCACCGTATTGGCGCCGCTATTGGCTCTGGTATTGGCGGTCTCGGTCTTATCGAAGAAAACCATACCTCTCTGGTAAACGGTGGACCGCGTAAGATCAGCCCGTTCTTCGTTCCGTCGACGATTGTTAACATGGTGGCAGGTCACCTGACCATCATGTACGGCCTGCAGGGGCCAAGCATCTCCATCGCGACGGCCTGTACTTCAGGCGTACATAACATCGGTCATGCCGCACGTATCATTGCATACGGCGATGCAGACGCGATGGTTGCGGGTGGTGCAGAAAAAGCCAGTACGCCGCTGGGCGTGGGTGGTTTTGGCGCAGCACGTGCGTTGTCTACGCGTAATGATAACCCGCAAGCGGCAAGCCGCCCGTGGGACAAAGATCGTGATGGCTTCGTGTTGGGCGACGGCGCAGGCATGGTGGTACTGGAAGAGTACGAGCATGCAAAAGCGCGCGGTGCAAAAATTTATGCTGAAGTCGTTGGTTTTGGCATGAGCAGCGATGCTTACCACATGACGTCACCACCGGAAAACGGTGCAGGCGCTGCGCTGGCAATGGTCAACGCATTGCGCGATGCGGCTATCGAAGCAGGTCAGATCGGCTATGTTAACGCGCATGGTACGTCTACTCCTGCAGGTGATAAAGCTGAAACCCAGGCAGTGAAATCTGTCTTTGGCGATGCGGCAAGCCGTGTGATGGTCAGCTCCACTAAATCCATGACCGGACACCTGTTGGGTGCGGCGGGCGCGGTAGAGTCTATTTTCTCTATCCTGGCGCTGCGCGATCAGGCTATTCCACCAACCATCAACCTGGATAACCCGGATGAAGGTTGTGACCTGGACTTCGTACCTCACGAAGCGCGTCAGGTTAGTGGTCTGGAGTTCGCCCTGTGTAACTCCTTCGGCTTCGGTGGTACCAACGGCTCGCTGATTTTCAAACGCGTGTAGTTGGCCGCAAAGCAATATAAACGGAGCGCTTAGCGCTCCGTTTTTTTATACCTTGAACACGGCTACTGGTAGGTAAAGGTAAGCTGAACGGTGGTTATAAATTCTCCGGCGGTGACCGCCCCTGTCGGGGTATACATCCGCGCCGATAGCGGAAAGACCGCCCGGCGGCTGGTGCTATCCACTGAGGTTGCCAGTTCATCTGCCGGTGATATCTCGCTGAGATGGTCGCGGGTCATGATTTGCAGCGCTATGCCGCTGGCGCTGCCTTGGGCGTTGGCGAATTTGGTGATGTCATCGGTATCCGCATCGCCGCTGAACAATGCCGTGACCTGCGTGGTTGACGGCGGGCAAGCGGACAGCGTCAGAGTGAAATCCTGCCATTCGCTGGTATCGCCAACGTTTGGGTAGTCAACGGCGCGCGCCTGTTCGAAGGTGACCGTCTGTTCTTTGGTACCCGTGTCTACCGTACAGGCCGAGGCCACGACGGTGCCGCTCAGATTAATGTCGGTAGCCTGTACGGCATGAAAGCCGCTTACCGCCCACAGGCAGGTCAGGGCAGGGAGCAGTTTGCTTATTCGTTGCGCCATTGTCCCGTCCTGGATTACTGATAGGTGAAGGTGGCCTGCACTTGGCCGACAATGGTCCCCGGCATGACACTGCCGTTCGATACCGCGCGGGCGCGCATCACCAGGTCATAGGCGTGCGATGCGCTGGGAATGGTGACATTTTCCAGCTTTGCGCCGTTCTTATAAGCTTTTTCGCTGCTGCCGTCCGTCAGTTCCAGCTTCAGGTTGGTCGCGGTACCGGTATTTTTATAGTATGCCGTATCCGTATCAGCGGTCCCGGCAAACGCCACGCTAAATGAGGTCGTAGAAGCCGGGCAACTGGTAAGCCTGAGCGTCACGTCAGTCCATGTGGTAGCACTGCCGCTGGCGGATAGCGAATCTGCCTGAATGTTATCGCCTAAGTTAACCGCCAGAGATTCATTATTGCCGTTGACCACGCAGGGGGAGGCGACAACCTTGCCGGTGATATCAATATTGACCGCCTGGCTGGCCGTCGAAAACAGCCCACCGCACGCCAGCAGGCACAGCGCCATTTTGTTTCCGTTGATGATGTGCATAAATAATCCTTATTAGTTGTAGGTCACATTGAGTTCAATGGCTGATTTGACGTTGCCTGCTCTGACGCTATCGGCATCGTCAACGAAGTAGGCCACTTTAAAATCGGGCAGGGGGTAGTCGCCGGAACCGTCGTAGTTGCTGAGCGGAATCGCGGCATTAATCGTATGGGGCGTGCCGTCGGCGTTTTGCACCTGGATATAGACGTTTTGCGCGTAGCCCTCACCGGTAGCGGTATTCAGCACGCCGTTGGCGGCGTCGCGGGGGCCATACACGGCGGTAAAATTGTAGGAGATGCCATTGATGGCGCCCGGGCAATTGGTCAATGTTATCGTTGGCGCTGCGGTAACGTTCAGCGCGCCGTTTTGTACCGTATTGCCGTACAAGGTTGGCAGCTTGATTTCTGTTGGCGCATCAATGCCGCAGGAGGTGCTTCGCGGTTGAACCGACACACCGGAGAGCGCCAGAAAGGAAAGATCTCCGTAGCTGCCGCCGGCGGGATTATGGTAGTTCAGGGTCACGTCCGGCACCTGGGTGATCCGCCCGGCGGGCACCTTATCGGTCAGGCGTACCAGCTGATACTTGATATGAATATAACCATTCAAACCGGTATTATTAATCAGCGTAATGGTGTTAGGTGCCACCAGGCCATACTGAGGTGAGAACCAACTGGGCGTCGAGTGATTAAGCTGGTAGGCAATGCCGACGCCTGGATTATTGGTTCTATAGACGGTTGCGCCATCCGGGCTGAGTGTGCCCGTCGGCGTGCCGTTGACGGTGATATCCGCATACCCCCAGCCGCTGGTCGCTACGATATCAACCTTGTACAGCCCATGATCATCAAACCACGTCGCGCCGCCCGTAGTCGATGGAATCGCCCATAAGCTGAAATCATGCGGATAAGTGACCCGTTGGGCCGTGTTGGTGTTAAACGATGAAGACCAGGCGTTGATCGATACCAGCCATGTCACCAGGCCGGCGGATAAATTAATAAGAAATCGATTAATCATTAATGGCTCTTTATTATTGGCAGACGGTTTGCATTTCCACCACGCCGCTCGTGGCTTCGGCGTCTGGAAGTCGATAATGAATCTGGCACTGTTGGTTCGGCCCCTGGCCCCATTTCGCCAGCGCCGTTCCGCTATCAGCCATCCCCGTCAGATAAACCTGCCCGCCGTCGCCGACGATGCTGCCGGAAGGGTTGTCCGCGTCGGTCACCAGCGCGCCAAACGGCACCACCTCACCGTTGCTGCGGGTTAATGTCATCAATACGCGCTTCCCTACGCGGGTTGCAAAATGCGCGCGCACCATCGCCCCGCGGGTTGGGGTAATGATTCTGCTGGTCAGCTCAACGTCGGCGTTATCCGGCAGGGTGGCGGTATCCAGCGATACCGTTGATTCGCGGTAAGGCGTGACGTACGGCACCACGGTGTAGCCGCGAAAATCGGTTCTGACCCCGGTCTGATTACTGATGGTCACGCCGTCAGCGCCGGGGGCTTCCACCAGCGCCGAGGTTTCGCCCAGCGCCTGGCTCAACGTCACGCCGTTGGCGTGGGCCACAATGCCGCCTTCAATACCGTAGTTGACACGCTTCTGATCGTGGTCATAGCTGTAGGCGGTATTCACACGGGCGTAAGTGCCCTGATAATCGAGGCTGGCGTAGCCGCCGTTACCTTCGCCGTGGTTGGTTTCGCTCTGCTGCACATTCCAGTTGAGGTTGCGGTCTTCCAGCAGCGAACCATTGAGGCCCACGTTATGGCTGGTGTCGCCGCGTTTACTGGCGTTCAGGCTGTAGGTGGCGTAGCTGTTGCTGAGCCAGCGGTCGAGAGGCACGCTGATGCTTAACGAGAAGATCTGATCCTCATCGTAAACTTTGTCGCTTTCAGTATCGGTAGTATTGCGGTTATAGCTGTAGTTCAGGTTGTAGGTCACGCCCGCCCAGCTATTGCTGTAGCCCACGCCGATAGAGCGCATCTTGCGGTCGCTGTTCCAGTAGTCTTCGCTCATGACGGTTAACGACAGCGAGCCAAGCTGCTCGCCGATATTCTGGTTAAGCTGAAACTCGGCGCGGTTGCGGCGGCGGTCGTCGTTGGTGCGCCACTCATCCTCGCGCCAGGTATCCAGCACCTCTGATAAGGTGTAGTAGCCGGAGGTGGAGTAGCGATAGCCTGCGATAGAGACGTTCGTCCCGGTTTCAAGGATGTTTTTGCTATAGCGCACGCGCCAGGACTGGCCGCCTTCTTTATCTTTGTCTTTCTGCGTCGACCACGCCTGGGTGCCATCAACAGACACCGCGCCCAGCGTGCCGAAGTTTTTCCCCACGCCGCTGAGTAGCGACTGATAATGTTGGGAGAATTGTCCGCCGCCGTAGACGGTGAAACCCGCAGGCAGGCCGTAAATGGCAGTGGCCTGGGTAAACATCTCTTTATCGATATCGCCGTCATAGGGGCGATACTGGCCGCTGGTCAGGCTGTATTTGAAACGGCCTTCACGCTGCAGTACGGGCAGGGAGGCGAAGGCTATCGTCTGATGCTGCTCGCTGCCGTCGGCCTCTTTAATGGTGACGTCAAGATCGCCACTGCTGCCGGTCGGGTACATGTCGGTGATTTCAAAGGCGCCCGGCGAGACGTAGCTCTGGTATATGGTGTAGCCGTTTTGTTTGATGATCACCTGCGCGTTGGTTCGGGCGATGCCGCGCACTACCGGGGCATAGCCGCGCAGGCTGTCCGGCAGCATATCGTCGTCGGAGGCCAGCTGAGCGCCGCGAAACGGCACGCTGTCGAACATATCCGACGGCGCGGTGCTGTCGCCGACCGTCAACTGGCTCTTTAGCGCAAGAATATTGCGCTGTGCGTAGGTGTAGATCGAATCCCAGCTCTCCTGAGCATTGCCGCCGTTGTCGCTGCGGTTCCAGGTGCTGTAGTTACGAATGCGCCACGGGCCTACGTTTAGCCCAGGGCGCAGGTTCAGGTAGTAACTATCGGAGTCTGACATGCCGCTATGGCGGCCTTCTGTGTTATCGCCGCTGAAGCTGTAGTTGAGCAGCAGAGCGTTGATGCCCTCATCCAGCCGTTCCGGCGCGACGTAGCCGCGCGCGTGGTTGCTGACGGCGGCCTGCGGCACCGAGAGCTGCAGTAACTGGCGCTCAAAGAGAAGCGTCGCGCTGGCCTGGGGAATGGCCGTCAGATCGGCGCAGTTGCCTGCCAGGCGTGGAAACTGGTCAGTACGGACGCCAAATTCCCTCAGCGTGGCGACGCTCAGACACGGCTGCAGGGTGGTGTTTCCGGCGGTATCTTTTTGCGTGACAAACTCAACGTCATGCACGCCGACGGCGGTTTTGTTGAGCATGACGTTAACCCGATAGGTGCCGGGCATCTGGCCGACGCCTTCTTCAAAGGCGGTAAGGTCGGTGAGATCTTTCCCCGGCCCATCGATACCCAGTAGCGCCGGGTTAAAATATTCACGGGCCAGCGCGCTGCTGCACAGCGGTAAGGCGCACTGTAAGGCAATAAAGCAGGCGATCTGACTCAGCGTTATTCTTTTTCTGTATGCGTCTGCATTCATCCCGATATCCTTTTGGTGCTGGTGTTAGAGGCGGGCGCGGTGCTCGTCGCCGATAGAGCCAAAGTCGTTAATCAGCGTCCAGCTCACATCGCCGTTGGCGCCGTCAGGGATGGTGAAACTGGCGTCGCTCATAGGTGCCACGTAGGTGGCGTCCCTCACCGTGCTGGTGCCAACCTTCAGGGTGCTGAAGTTCATGTAATAGGCGCTGGGGTTGGTGACGGTAAGCCTGCTGCCGCTGCGCTGCCAGCTGAGTTTGCCGGTGAGGTCTTCCGGCTGCTGGGTGAGCGACTGCGGGCGATAAATTAATTTGATGCGCGTCTTCACCGCAATTTGCAGGGTGTTGGCGTGGTCCTGCTTTTCGGTTGCCGGAATAGATTTAATATTCATCCAGTAGAGTGATTCGCGGTCCTCGGCAAGATTACTGCCGGTGCGAATAATACGCAGGGTATTTTCTTGTCCGGCGCCCAGACGAAATAGTGGTGGAGTGATCATAAACGGTGATTTATCGGTACTGGTTTCTCCTGCGTCGCTCCATGACTGAATTAAGTAGGATGACTTGTCGGGGTTTTTAACGCTAATGGATGTTTCTTTATTCTCACCGTTATAAATAATGCGGGTCCCACCGACAATAACGCCTGCTTGTACAGAAGCCGAGAGCAGCGATGCGATAACAGTTAGGATATATTTATTCATAGATTACACCTCGGGAAATAAAGCCGGAGCGATCCGGCTTTATTTATTGTCAATGGCGGGTAACGCCGTATTCAGGTGATTAGTTATAGGTCAGCGTAAAGTTAACGGAACCGTTAGCATCCCCGCCGCTTACCGCTGCCTCTGTAGCAATATAACGAGCAAAGAAGTCGAGTTTTGTATCTGCTGGTGTGTCAGCTGTGCCTTCGATGGTTGTCTCTTTAGAGGCACTGCCCAGCGGTAATTCAGAGGTGTCTGCGTTCAGTAACTGGATGGCCACGCCTTTTGCAACGCCCGCGGTACCATAACCGGTCAACTGCAGATAGTCGTTGTTAAGAGTGTCAGGCGTACCGTCGTACTTAACGGATACGGGTTTTCCCAACAGGTCAGCGGGGCAGCCGCTTAATACTAGCGTGAATTTAGTGGTTGCAGCGGTGTCGCCTGCGCCTGCAAAAGCGGTTTTAGCCACTTCACCCAATTCTACGGTTTGCGGGCTGGCAACTGTGCTATCAACCTGGCAACCCGCTTCAATAATTTTACCAACAAAATTTACCTTTCCATCCTGAGCCATTGCAGACGAGGTAATTCCTATAGTGGTAAATAATGCGATGGTAGCCAATTTTCCTTTCATTAAATAATCCCTATCATAGTCTATGAATTGTTTTCCTTAATATATTATTAAGGGTTTTGGTGGTGAGGTGTGAATGGAAATATATTCTATGTGGTGAAATATATTAATTCGCAGAGGATTTTTGCTGAATATTAAGGGTGTAACAATGTATAAAATCTAAATACACCCGTAATTAAAGCTTAATAAATTGACACTGAGAATATTATTGATGGAGGTTTTATATTGGTGAGATAACCTCGACAGGTTAACTTTATGATATTTTGTGATAATAAAAGCTGTGGCTGGAAAATAAATTTATTTTTCTTGATTCTGATTCATTATTGGATGTTTGTCTATAAACAAATACTAAAAAATGAATTCATAAATTGTAAGTTTGTTTGTTATTTGATGGTTATCATTTTATGGCTCGTTATGGGAGCAAGCACATAACAGACGATGAAGTCTCTTTGGGCTGCTGTGCCTCGCCGTGGTGGTGTGCGGACACATCGGGAAGATTCAGGTTCTCTGTAATTCAGGAGACTCAACTGATACTCTGTTGTTAAAAATCAGGAGAGTAAATGTACTTAATTAACGGAAACCCCTCTGAGATGGTGCTCGCAGGCGATCGCGGTCTGCAATTTGGCGACGGCTGTTTCACTACGGCAAGGATTATCGATGGCGCGTTACAATTACATGACGCGCATATTGCCCGTCTACAACAAGCATGCCATCGGTTAGCGATCCCATTTACGCTGTGGCAGACATTGGCCCAGGAGATGGGGCAGATGGCTGGCGCTCAGCAGGACGGTGTTCTTAAGGTTCTCATTAGTAGAGGCATTGGTGGCCGTGGCTACAGTAGCTCATCATGCACTTCGCCAACGCGCATTCTCTCTACCTCAGCATCTCCCTCGCAGTACGATCGTTGGCGGCAAGAGGGGATTACGCTGGCGCTAAGCCCAGTGCGACTGGGGCGTAATCCGCTACTTGCCGGACTAAAGCATCTGAATCGACTGGAGCAGGTGTTGATTCGCTCTCATCTTGAGCAGACGGACGCAGATGAAGCGCTGGTCCTTGACAGTGAGGGATGGGTTACGGAATGCTGTGCGGCTAATTTGTTCTGGCGTAAGGGCGATGTGGTATACACTCCCCGGCTGGATCAGGCAGGCGTGAACGGCATTATGCGACAATTCTGTATCCGGATGCTGGCACAATCGCCGTTCAGTATTGTCGAAAAGTATGCCGGGTTGGAAGAGGTTATGCAGGCCGATGAAATTGTCGTCTGTAACGCGTTAATGCCTGTTATTCCCGTGCGTGCTTGTGGCGACACATTGTTGTCTTCACGTTTGTTATTCGATTTTTTAGCCCCACTTTGTGAGCACCCGAATTAGTCATGAAAAAACTGTTACTCGTTGTCCTGTTATTGCTGGTTGTGCTGGGCATTGCCGCGGGAGTGGGAATGTGGAAAGTTCGCCATCTGGCGGACAGTAAATTATTGATTAAAGAAGAGACGATTTTTACGCTGAAAGCGGGTACGGGCCGTCTGGCTCTCGGCGAACAGCTGTATGCCGACAAGGTTCTCAATCGTCCGCGCGTGTTCCAGTGGTTGCTGCGAGTGGAACCCGAACTGTCGCATTTTAAAGCCGGAACCTACCGTTTTACGCCCGATATGACGGTGCGGGACATGCTGCAACTGCTGGAAAGCGGTAAAGAGGCGCAGTTTCCGTTACGTCTGGTTGAAGGGATGCGCCTGAGCGATTACCTCAAACAGCTGCGTGATGCCCCGTATATCAAACATACGCTGAGCGATGATAGCTACGAGACCGTTGCCGAGGCGCTGAAGCTGGAAAATCCGCAATGGGTGGAAGGCTGGTTCTGGCCAGATACCTGGATGTATACCGCCAATACAACCGACGTGGCGTTGCTAAAACGTGCGCATCAGAAGATGGTTAAAGCGGTGGATACCGTCTGGGAAGGGCGCGCTGAAGGCCTGCCTTATCAGGACAAAAATCAGCTGGTAACCATGGCCTCCATTATCGAAAAAGAGACAGCGGTAGCCAGCGAGCGCGATCAGGTGGCTTCAGTCTTTATTAACCGCTTACGTATGGGTATGCGTTTACAAACCGATCCGACGGTGATTTACGGGATGGGGACACGGTATAATGGCAAATTGTCGCGTGTGGATTTAGATACCCCAACCGCCTATAACACCTACACCATTACGGGGCTACCGCCTGGCCCGATTGCCATGCCGGGAGAGGCCTCGTTGCAGGCCGCGGCGCATCCGGCAAAAACGCCGTACCTCTATTTCGTGGCTGACGGTAAAGGTGGCCATACGTTTAATACCAATCTTGCCAGCCATAACCGGTCCGTGCAGGATTACCTGAAAGTGCTTAAGGAAAAAAATGGGCAGTAACTATATCGTCATCGAGGGCCTGGAAGGCGCCGGAAAAACCACCGCGCGTAACGTGGTTGTAGAGACACTTGAGCAACTCGGTATTCGTGACATGGTTTTCACCCGTGAACCTGGTGGAACGCAGCTCGCTGAGAAACTAAGAAGTCTGGTGCTGGACATTAAGTCGGTGGGTGACGAGGTCATCACCGATAAAGCCGAAGTTCTGATGTTTTACGCCGCACGCGTACAACTGGTCGAAACCGTTATTAAACCTGCGCTGGCAAAAGGCGCATGGGTAATTGGCGACCGCCACGATTTGTCGACTCAGGCGTATCAGGGGGGCGGGCGCGGCATCGACCAAAACATGCTGGCGACCCTGCGCGATGCGGTGCTCGGTGATTTTCGCCCGGACCTGACGCTCTATCTGGACGTGACTCCGGAAGTTGGATTGAAGCGCGCGCGCGCGCGCGGCGAGCTGGATCGTATTGAGCAGGAATCTTTCGATTTCTTTAATCGCACCCGCGCGCGTTATCTTGAGCTGGCGGCCAAAGATGCCAGCATTCGTACTATCGACGCGACGCAGCCGCTGGAGTCTGTGATGGCAGATATCCGCAATACCATCACCCAGTGGGTGAAGGAGCAGCGCGCATGAAATGGTATCCATGGTTACGACCGGATTTTGAAAAACTGGTAGCCAGCTATCAGGCGGGTCGTGGTCACCATGCGTTACTGATTCAGGCGTTACCCGGCATGGGCGACGATGCGCTGATTTACGCGCTCAGCCGCTATTTAATGTGCCAGCAGCCCGAAGGACATAAAAGCTGCGGACAGTGCCGGGGCTGTCAGCTGATGCAGGCGGGGACGCATCCTGACTACTACTCGCTGCTGCCGGAAAAAGGCAAAAGCACGCTGGGGGTTGATGCGGTACGCGAAGTCAGTGAGAAATTGTACGAGCATTCACGCCTGGGGGGGGCGAAAGTGGTGTGGATCCCGGATGCCGCCCAGCTAACTGACGCCGCCGCCAATGCCTTGTTAAAAACGCTGGAAGAGCCTCCGGCGCAGACCTGGTTCTTCCTCGCCAGTCGAGAGCCTGCACGTTTATTGGCCACGCTACGTAGCCGCTGTCGGTTATATCACCTTGCGCCACCGGCTGAGTCGTACTCTATTTCCTGGCTTGCCCGAGAAGTGACCGCGTCTCCAGAAGCGCTGCTTAGCGCATTACGCCTGAGCGCAGGTTCGCCTGGCGCAGCAATTACGCTGTTACAGGCTGAAAGCTGGGCGCATCGCACAGATTTTTGTGCGGCACTGGGGAACACATTAAACGCAGGCGACTGGTATATCTTGCTCGCGGCGTTAAACCACGATCAGGCTGCCGCCCGTTTACACTGGCTGGCAACGTTGTTGACGGATGCGTTGAAACGTCCATATGGGGTTTCCCATTTAACGAATCCTGATGCGCTGGACCTGATATCTTCTATCGCAGAACGGTTATCCATCGCCCAGATACAGGCGATACTCGGTGACGTTTGTCATTGCCGTCAGCAGTTGCTGAACATTACAGGCATAAACCGTGAACTGATACTAACCGACCTTATCCTGCGTATTGAGCATTACCTGCAACCGGGCACCGTACTGCCTGTTCCCCATCTTTGAGAGAGACATTATGTTTTTAGTCGACTCACACTGCCATCTTGATGGCCTGGATTATCAATCTCTGCATAAGGACGTGGATGACGTGCTGGCGAAAGCGGCCGCACGTGATGTGAAATTCTGTCTTGCCGTTGCGACCACTCTGCCAGGATATCGCAGTATGCGCGAACTGGTCGGTGAGCGTGACAATGTGGTTTTCTCCTGCGGCGTGCATCCGTTAAATCAGGATGAAACCTATGATGTTGAAGAGCTGCGCCGCTTTGCTGCCGAAGAGGGGGTGGTGGCGATGGGAGAAACTGGTCTGGACTATTTTTATACGCCGGAAACAAAGGTGCGCCAGCAGGAATCTTTTATCCACCATATTCAGATTGGCCGCGAATTACAAAAGCCGGTCATCGTGCACACCCGCGATGCGCGAGCCGATACGCTGTCTATTCTGCGCGAAGAAAAAGTGACGGATTGTGGCGGCGTACTACACTGTTTTACAGAGGACAGAGAAACGGCGGGGAAATTGCTGGACCTCGGTTTTTATATCTCGTTTTCCGGCATCGTCACGTTCCGCAACGCAGAACAGCTCCGTGATGCCGCCCGCTATGTTCCTCTGGACCGGTTATTGGTTGAGACGGATTCTCCCTACCTTGCGCCTGTACCGCATCGTGGGAAAGAGAACCAGCCCGCCATGACTCGTGACGTTGCGGAGTACATGGCCGTAGTGAAAGGTGTTGCCGTTGAAGAACTGGCGCAGGCAACCACTGATAACTTTGCCCGCCTGTTTCACATCGACGCTTCTCGCCTACAATCAGTTCGTTAACTGACTTTTTTTAAAGCTCGTAATTAATCACCAATGCGAGTAAAGTTCACCGCCTCAAAATGGGCGGTGAATAACCAGTTTGACACATTCAGAAACTCATTTTATCGGAATGTGCGGATTTTGCGGCCATCCACGACTGAATTGTGATAGCCGTCAAACAAAAACAAACTGAATTATTTTACTCTGTGTAATAAATAAAGGGTACTTAGATGCCCTGTACACGGCGAGGTTCTCCCCCCTCGCCAATGCGTGAGAACGTAGAATACACAAAGTCATTCAGGCTGCATCAAGGCGGCAAGTGAGTGAATTGCAGGAGCTTACTTGAGTAAGTGACTGGGATGATCGAGCGCAGCCAACGCTGAGGCGGTTTGAAGGATGAAGTGTATAAGCACAAATACTCAGGAGCACTCCTAATTATGTTTAAGAATGCATTTGCTAACCTGCAAAAGGTCGGTAAATCGCTGATGCTGCCGGTATCCGTACTCCCGATTGCAGGTATTCTGCTGGGCGTCGGTTCCGCTAACTTCAGCTGGCTGCCAGCCGTTGTATCGCACGTAATGGCAGAAGCAGGCGGTTCTGTTTTTGCAAACATGCCGCTGATTTTTGCTATCGGTGTTGCGTTAGGCTTCACCAACAACGACGGCGTATCTGCACTGGCATCCGTTGTTGCTTACGGCATCATGGTCAAAACCATGGCTGTTGTTGCGCCGCTGGTTCTGCATTTACCTGCTGAAGAGATCGCCGCTAAACACCTTGCTGATACGGGTGTTCTCGGGGGGATTATCTCCGGTGCGATTGCAGCGTATATGTTCAACCGCTTCTACCGTATCAAATTGCCTGAGTATCTGGGCTTCTTTGCGGGTAAGCGCTTCGTTCCTATTATTTCTGGTCTGGCCGCCATCTTCACGGGTGTGGTTCTGTCCTTCATTTGGCCACCAATCGGTACTGCTATTCAGACGTTCTCCCAGTGGGCTGCATACCAGAACCCGGTCGTGGCGTTCGGTATCTATGGCTTCATTGAACGCTGCCTGGTGCCGTTTGGTCTGCACCATATCTGGAACGTTCCATTCCAGATGCAGATCGGTGAATACACCAACGCTGCAGGTCAGGTTTTCCACGGCGACATCCCTCGCTATATGGCGGGTGACCCGACTGCAGGCAAACTGTCCGGTGGCTTCCTGTTCAAAATGTACGGTCTGCCGGCTGCCGCTATTGCTATCTGGCACTCTGCTAAACCTGAAAACCGCGCGAAAGTGGGCGGTATCATGATCTCCGCAGCGCTGACCTCGTTCCTGACCGGTATTACCGAGCCGATCGAGTTCTCCTTCATGTTCGTGGCGCCGATCCTGTACATCATCCACGCGATTCTGGCTGGTCTGGCATTCCCGATCTGTATCCTGCTGGGTATGCGTGACGGTACGTCGTTCTCTCACGGTCTGATCGACTTTATCGTTCTGTCCGGCAACAGCAGCAAACTGTGGCTGTTCCCGATTGTCGGTATCGGTTATGCGATCGTGTACTACACCATCTTCCGTGTGCTGATCAAAGCGCTGGACCTGAAAACGCCGGGTCGTGAAGATGCTACCGAAGACAGCAAAGCAGGCGCATCCGGTGAAATGGCTCCGGCTCTGGTTGCAGCATTCGGCGGTAAAGAAAACATCACTAACCTCGACGCGTGCATCACTCGTCTGCGCGTCAGCGTGGCTGACGTTGCCAAAGTGGATCAGGCTGGCCTGAAGAAACTGGGTGCGGCGGGCGTTGTGGTAGCTGGTTCCGGTGTTCAGGCTATCTTCGGGACGAAGTCCGATAACCTGAAAACTGAAATGGATGAGTACATCCGTAACAGCTAAGCAGTAAGAAGTTGGGGAGAACTAAGGCAGCCTGCGGGCTGCCTTTTTTATTGTATTAATTAGCCTGAACGCGAATCGGCGCGGTAGCGGCGAACAGCCACGGACGTGCCTCTGCGTTCACGCGAGGGGATAACGACTCTCTGACCTGCTGGTGATAATCATCAATCCACTGCTTCTCTGCATCGCTGAGCAGATGCCGTTCAACCAGATTCAAATCAATCGGCACCAGCGTCAACGTTGAGAAACGACAGAAACCAGGACGACTGTTGATAATCTCCACCTGATTCTCAATACGGATCCCATATTGCCCGGCAAGATAATAACCCGGTTCGATGGTAATGATATTGCCTGCTACCAAAGGCCAGGGGTTTACTTTTTTGGCGATGCGATGGGGCTGCTCATGAATAAGTAGCTGATGGCCGACCCCGTGTCCTGTTCCATGATCAAAATCCAGACCTAAATCCCACAACGCCCGACGACTAAAGGCATCCAGTTGATGTCCCTGAGTACCGCTGGGGAACTGCAGCGAGATAAGCGACAAAAAGCCTTTCAACACGGCGGTGTAATGCAGACGACGCTGCGGATCCTGTGGACCAAACGCGAGGGTGCGCGTCGTATCCGTCGTACCATTATGGTACTGGCCGCCGGAATCATTCAGGTACATGGCCTGAGAGGTAATTGGCGTATTGGTTTTTTCACTGGAGTGGTAATGGCACATTGCGGCATTGCTGGCAGAGGCTGAAATCGTACTGAAACTTTGCTCGATAAATCCCGGCTGCTGCTGGCGAAATTCCAGTTGCTTTGCCTGCGCTTCCAGTTCGGTGACCGGATTGCCTGCAGCTTCGCGCAAGGGGACTTCATGCGTAAGCCAGGCGAGGAAGTTAACCCAGGCAGCGCCATCCTGCTCATGGCATTCCCGATAGCCTGCCAGTTCCACGTCATTTTTGTGCGCTTTCATCAGGGTGATAGGGTCAGGAGCCCACAAGACGTTGCCGCCGTGTTCTTCAATGGCAAAACGCAACGCAACCGGGGCGTAGTCTCTATCGACCAGAAAGCGCTTACCCTTAGCCAACTGCTGGCAGCGCGCCAGGAAACTCTCTTGCGGGGCCAGCGTAAGCGTATTCAGCAGCGATGCGGGGAGCTGTTGCGTTTTGTTGCTATCCACAAACCATTCCAGCTCACCGCTGCGATGGAGCAGGGCAAACGAAAACGGCACTGGCACCATGGCCAGATCCGAACCGCGTACATTCAACAGCCAGGCAATGTTATCCGGCAGGGTGATCGCCAGGACGTCGGCCTGGTGCTGAATGAGTTGCTCCACGACGCGGGCACGCTTTTGCGTACTGCTTTCCCCGCTGATTTCAATGGGCATTTCACGAATGATTCCACAGGGTGCCGCCGGGCGGTCGAGCCACACCTGGTCAAAAGGATCCTGTGCAAGAGGCACCAACTCGCAATGCGTTGCTGAAAGCGCTTCAAACTGGCTGTTGACCATCAGCAGCGGTTCAAAGCCGATACGCGCGCCCGCTGTAACGTGAGACTGCAAATAGTCAGCCAGCGGTTCATCGTGTAAGTGATGAATTTCAAAATCATCCAGCGAGACTTCATTGCGCACCTGGACCTGATAACGTCCATCGACAAACATTAATGCGCGGTCTTGCAGGACCAGCGCGAGTCCCGCAGAGCCGCTAAAACCGGTCAGCCAGGCCAGCTTATTGTCATGCGGCGTACAATCTTCGCTTTGATGAGCGTCGGCGCGCGGGACAATCATGCCATCCAGCCCCTGCGCTATCAGCAGGTTACGCAGGGCGGAAAGAGGAGTTGAGTTGTGCATAGTTACCTTCAGGCCTTAACGGAACGGCGGTTCGTTGAACGTACGTAATTTACGGGAGTGCAGTCGGTCGCCTTCAGCACGCAGACGATCGATAGCCCGGATACCTATTTGCAGGTGCTCGGAAATGGCGCCTTCATAAAAACGGTTGGCCTGACCAGGCAGTTTGATCTCGCCATGGAGCGGTTTATCGGAAACGCACAGCAGCGTGCCGTAAGGAACGCGGAAGCGGTAGCCCTGGGCGGCGATGGTGGCGCTTTCCATATCGATAGCCACCGCGCGGCTGAGGTTGAAACGCAGCGCAGAAGCGGAATAGCGTAGCTCCCAGTTACGATCGTCAGTGGTGACGACGGTACCGGTACGCAGGCGCTGTTTAACCTCTTCGCCAGGCATGCCGCTGACTTCTTTGGTGGCGTCATACAGTGCGCGCTGTACTTCCGCAATGCTCGGAATTGGGATATCCGGCGGTAGAACTGCATCCAGCACGTGATCGTCACGCAGATAAGCGTGGGCCAGAACATAGTCGCCAATCGCCTGGCTTTCACGCAGCCCGCCACAGTGCCCAATCATCAGCCAGACGTCAGGGCGCAGTACGGCCAGATGATCGCAAATGGTTTTGGCGTTAGACGGGCCAACGCCAATATTGACCAGCGTGATCCCCTGACCGTCGGCGGTGATTAAATGCCAGGCAGGCATCTGGTGTTTCTTCCAGGCGAGGTCGGAGATGGCTTCTTCCGGAGCTTCAGTTTCTGCGGTGATCCAGATCCCGCCCGCGCATGACAGCGCGATATACGGACTGTCCGGGTCGAGGATCTGGCTGCAGCCCCAGCGCACGAACTCATCGACGTAGCGGGTGTAGTTGGTGAACAGCACAAAAGGCTGAAAATGTTCAACCGGTGTTCCTGTGTAGTGACGCAGTCGTGCCAGCGAAAAATCTACGCGTCGGGCGTCGAAGTGCGACAACGGGGAGAATTCCGCCGGATGAAAAATCCCATCTGCCGTTTCGTCACCAATCTGGGACAATTCTGTAGTGGGAAAATGGCGCGTTAATCCGGCGCTCATCGAGCGGTCAAGCGTCAGTTCAGAACCGTCAATGACGTATGGATAGGGAATTTCATGCAGCGATGGCTCGACGGAGATATGCGCATCATAATCCTGATACAGCAGCGTGAGCTGTTCCTCAAGATACGGACGAAAAAGCGACGGACGGGTAATCGTCGTGGTGTAGCTGCCCGCGTGGGTAAAACGGCCATAGGCGCGGGTTTTCGGGGGATTTGTGGCGCTGCCGTCCCAGGTGACACAAAGCGACGGGTAAACAAAAAGACCATTATGGCGGGCTGTTACGTCAGGGAGTATCCCTGTTTCAATATACTTACCAATGGCGCTTCGCAGTGCTTTAACCGACTGCTCGTACAGCGCGTCCAGTTTATCCAGTGCCTGAGCCGGTGTCAGGCTGGAGCCCTTATTGATCATGTCTGTCTCCTTGTTCCACAGATGTACTGCACTCCCGATAGTATGTCACAGGAATATGAAACAAAAGTCAGACGTTGAGGAAGATTGTGCGAAGGCCGGACGACCTTCGCACCATGGCTTAACCGTGCTGCTTATCCCGCATCAGCAATGCGGTGGCGGCAGAAATAAGACAACCAGCCATCAGATAAATGGCCACGCTATGCCAGTCTCCGCCGGAAAATGTCACCAGTGCCGCAGCAATGAAGGGCGTAAAACCGCCGCCAACCACGCTTGCTACCTGATAGCCAACGCCTGCGCCGCTGTAGCGGTAGCTTGCGCCAAACAAACCGGTAAACATAGGCTGCTGCACGCAGACCACCATATCGTGCGCGATGTTGGCTAACATAATCGCGAAGAACACGATCCAGAAAATAGACTGTGCTTCCAGCGCCATAAAGAACGGGAAGGCGCTGAGCGTACCGACCAGTGCGCCGGTAATGTAGACGCGCCGACGACCAAAGCGGTCCGCGAGCCAGGCAAAGCAGGGGATAGTCAGACAGCTCAGTCCACCCACTAACAAGCCAATATTCAGAAACAGCTCGCGGGGCAGACCCAGGTTCTGCGTGGAGTAATTAAGTGCAAACGCGGTGACGATATACATCGTCAGCAATTCACATAAGCGCAGAGCGATAATTTTTAAAAATGCGCCCGGATGACGGATTAACGCCTCGACTACCGGTAGCCGCTTTTTCTCTGGCTGCGGTGCCTGCTGCTGCTGTTCAAATTCGGCAGATTCATCCATACGGTTACGCATCCACAATGCCCCCAAAACCAGCACAATGCTGAACAGGAACGGAATACGCCAGCCCCAGCTCAGGAACTGCTCATCGGTGGTTTGCGAGCTAATCAGCGAGACCAGACCGGTAGAGAGCAGCAGTCCGACGCCGTAACCTACCTGAACGCCACTGCTGTAGAAGGCTTTTTTGTTTTTCGGCGCGCTTTCGACCGAGAGTAACGCCGCGCCGCCCCATTCACCGCCAACGGCGAATCCCTGAATAGCACGCAGCGTTACCAGCAGCACAGGGGCCCACCAGCCAATGGTGTCAAAGGAAGGAATAATCCCTATCAGCGCAGTAGCAATCCCCATCATCCAGACGGTGAGCATCAGCATACGTTTACGGCCCAGGCGATCGCCGAAGTGGCCGAAGATCACCCCGCCTAGTGGGCGGAACAAAAATCCGACGCCAAAGGTGGCGAATGCGGCAAGCGTTCCCATCGCTGGGCTGACCTGCGGGAAGAACTCGCGATTAAAGACCAGCGCGGCGGTGATGCCATAAAGCAGAAAATCATACCAGTCGACCACGGCGCCAGCGAAGCTACCAAGCGCAGCGCGTCGGGCACGATGAAGCGAAGAGGCGTCCTGTTGGGGACCCGTGGAGGTGAGGGTGGAATCCATAGTTATCCTGTCTGTACTGTCTTTTAGTTATTAGTATTTAGGTTGGGTTACACACATTGCAGTCGATATATTAACGACCGTTATGAGATTACCGCGACAGATGCGATGAGAAAACGATTATCTCTCTCAACATGGGACAAGATGAAAAATAAGACGAATGAAAAACAGTAATGCAGAAAAGCAAAAAGCCCGCTAAAAAGCGGGCTTTTCTAAATATGGCTCCTCTGACTGGACTCGAACCAGTGACATACGGATTAACAGTCCGCCGTTCTACCGACTGAACTACAGAGGAATCGTTTGAACGAGGCGCATATTAGCGAGGGTGATGAGGCTTGTCAAAGGGGGAAATACATTTGTGCGTTCGTTTGCTGACAAAATCAGCAAAGCGGCGATCTTTCCATCTTTTTAAGCTTTTGCCCCATTCTGGTGCGCGCCTACCTCTTCCAGGGCAATCAAAGTAAGCCATACAGATGTAAATAATGTTTTTTGCGCACCTTTGCTCCAGACTTTACGCGGTTTTAGCCGTAAAACACGGCATATGACGAAACTGGCAAGCATCTTGCAATCCTGAATTCAATGACTGCCAGCACGGGTTCTGGTATTCCGACAGGAGGCAAAATGAACTTCAGACGACTGAAATATTTCGTGAAAATCGTCGATATTGGTAGCCTGACCCAGGCAGCGGAAGTGTTGCACATTGCGCAACCTGCGCTAAGCCAGCAGGTCGCCACGCTGGAAGGCGAGCTGGATCAGCAATTGCTGATTCGCACCAAGCGTGGCGTCACGCCGACGGAAGCGGGGAAAGTGTTGTATACCCATGCCCGGACCATTTTGCGTCAGTGCGAACAGGCGCAGCTTGCGGTTAATAATGTGGGCCAGACTCTTGGGGGACAGGTCTCTATTGGCCTTGCGCCAGGTACGGCGGCGTCATCCATCACTATGCCGTTATTACAGACAGTACGTGCAGAACTGCCAGATGTACTGGTCTATTTGCATGAAAACAGTGGGGCGGTGCTGAATGACAAGCTGCTCAGCGGGCAATTAGATATGGCGGTACTCTATGAGCGTTCACCCGTGGCGGGTATCAGCAGCCAGCCGTTGCTAAAAGAGGATCTTTACCTGGTCGGCACGCGTGAGTGTCCGGGGCAAAGCGTCGATCTGGCCACTGTGGCGCAGATGAATCTGTTTTTACCACGGGATTACAGCGCAGTTCGTCTGCGTGTGGATGAAGCTTTCTCGTTACGTCGCTTAACCGCTAAAGTCATTGGCGAAATTGAGTCTATTGCCACCTTAACGGCTGCTATTGCCAGCGGTATGGGCGTTACGGTATTGCCTGAGTCGGCGGCTCGTTCATTGTGCAATGCTGCAAACGGCTGGATGGCGCGGATAACAACCCCATCGATGAATCTGCCATTATCATTGAACGTCTCGGCCAGAGGGAGCTTATCGCCTCAGGCACAGGCCGTGAAGGAGATTCTGTTGTCGCTGGTTAGCCGTCCTGCGCTGGAAAACCGTGAGCTGCAGCTTGTCAGCTAAACCTTATTCCCGCGAGGAATAAGATGCAGGTTTTTATTATTTGTTATGCCGGGCGTCAGACTTTAACAATAGCGTAATGTCTGATGTGCCCGGAGCGAAAAGTGAATTTCCAGCAACTTAAAATAATCCGCGAGGCGGCCCGTCAGGATTACAACCTGACGGAGGTCGCGAATATACTGTACACCTCCCAGTCTGGCGTCAGCCGACACATTCGTGAACTTGAAGATGAACTGGGTATCGAGATATTTATCCGTCGCGGTAAACGCCTGCTGGGCATGACCGAACCGGGTAAAGCCTTGCTGGTTATTGCTGAACGTATTTTGAATGAGGCCAGCAACGTTCGCCGACTGGCGGATCTGTTTACCAATGACACGTCCGGTGTACTGACGATCGCTACCACGCATACCCAGGCGCGTTATAGCCTGCCAGCAGTAATTAAAGCCTTTCGTGAGCTGTTCCCTGAGGTGCGACTCGAACTGATCCAGGGCACGCCGCAGGAAATCGACGTGCTGCTGCAAAATGGCGGGGCAGATATCGGGATCGCCAGTGAGCGACTCAGCAGCGATCCACTGCTGGTGGCTTTTCCCTGGTTTCGTTGGCATCACAGCCTGCTCGTGCCATATGATCATCCCTTAGCGAAGACTTCTCCACTTACGCTGGAATCCATCTCACACTGGCCGTTGATTACCTATCGTCAGGGGATCACGGGACGTTCCCGTATCGATGAGGCGTTTGCGCGTAAAGGGTTAGTGCCGGATATTATCCTCAGTGCCCAGGATTCGGATGTGATTAAAACCTATGTGTCGCTGGGTTTGGGGATTGGACTGGTGGCAGAACAATCCAGTGGCGAGCAGGAGGAGGGGAGCTTGACCCGTCTGGATACCCGGCACTTATTTGATGCAAATACGGTCTGGCTGGGCCTGAAACGCGGGCAACTGCAGCGCAACTACGTCTGGCGATTTATCGAGCTATGCAACGCAGGGTTATCCGTCGATGAAATCAAACGCCAGGCGATGGAACCGGATGACACCGTGATTGACTATCAAATTTAAGGATAACGTTATATCTATCTCATGAATTGATAAACCAATGGCTCAGGTTATAAGTGCGGTTTTGTTATGGCGATTTTCGGCTGTAACATGTCGCGCTTTAACAAGACTCTAACGGATTGTTTAACCTGAGCCCCGGTCTGATTGTCATTCAGTTTTTGATTTGGAATATAACAGACTGAGCTGTTCGGGAAGGCTGATGACTTCTGTTAAAATACCACGTGAAAGATGGATGTAGCCTTCGGTTTTGAGTATTGCCAGGATCCGCATTATCCCGCTGCGCGAGAGAAATGAGTGATTCATGATATAATTGGCAGCGGTAATATTGTTCCTGATGGACTCAGGCTCATCTATTAACTCAAGAAGGTGAATGCGTATAATCTCATAGGAAGATAGTTGTGATACTGCCAGACAATGAGAGTAGACTTTAGCCGCAGAATAATCTTGCAGTGCAGCAAATGACTTCCAGAGGTTTAATCTGTCGACTATTTCGTATAATTCAGTCTGTGGAATAAGCAGCAGTGTCGATGTTTCTTTTGCTTTGGCATAAAGATGGCGTGAATAGGATAACTGAATGTTAGCGCCAAAGATAAATGGTGCATTTTCTGAGTTGAGCACCATTCCGTCACTGATTCTACAAAGAGATATACTGCCCTTAAGTAAAATTACGCAATACCGCTCATTGTTTTGAGTCAGGCTAATGTGTCGTCTTTTAATGATACTAATTGTGTTACCACGGTGACCAATTGCTTGAAGTAAAATCTCTATATCTTTCGTGGGTTTAACTAATTTTATTAATACGTCATCCTTGACGTGATTTCTGCTGTTCATTGGATTTCCCTTTTTAAAATAATGCTGTGACGTAGTGTTGTATTAAATGTATGAAACGTGATTTTAAAAATAAGTCCAAAGATAGACAAATTTAATCTTGCAAGATTTTTTTCGATATACTAAATTTCATCCGGGTAATGCACGTGGTTTAAATAGGATGAGTTAATGTAACGCGTTATTTGATTGTTGGCAATTATATTTAAATATATCTGGTGATGGTTTCTAATTGATCGAGAGAATAAATTACATAGCAAAGCCCATTCATTGGGTGAATGAATGGGCTTTGCTATATAATTAAATTCAATTTTTTATTGAGCAAAAGTGAGTGTTCTATGAACAGAGTATAGAATGCCAGATTATCCCAGTATCTCCAGCCTGAGTTCCTGTTCATCCATCAGCCCGTACTGAGAGGTTTGTCAGGTCAAATATTGACGAATATCGGAAGGCGCATAGTTTTGTTCCCATAACGCCCTCATCATCAACATATAGGGTTCAACATAAGTAAAAAAGGCCTGATAACTTTCACAAAAATAATTAAGTTGCGGAACACCGCATCGGGAAAGTGCTACGCGATCTTTTGCACAACCACCGTGGCAGGCGAATTCTACTTTGCAACTCGCACATTCTTCTACCAGTGTCGGTTTGGATGATTCTACTCTCTGATTCATCGAGTTTTGCTGCATCGCGGTTGCAATAGGTTGATTGCGGTCACGCATAAAATATTTCGAATTAACAACGCGATCGCAATGATAATTATCATCGTTTATTTTCAGCGCTAACGCGCTATCATCACATGAAGCATAAACACATGTTGGCACAGATAACCCGCACCACGCAGCAAACGCATGCTCAAAGATGGGGATTTTAATCGTACCGATATCCAGACGTACCCAGGTATAAAAAATCGTTTTCAAAAAAATTCCCAGTGCGGCTGGCCCAAGGCTTTGCGCATCTACACCGCCTTGTACAAGCGGTCTAAGTAAGGGAATAAACTGCATATGGCGGCTACCCAGACTTTTTAAATAATGGTAGATGCGCAGCGGATGGTGGCTATTTTCGGTGTTAACGACCGTCAGTGTGCTAAATTCAATATCATATTTTTGCAATAATCTCGCAGCATTTTCAACCTGATAGTTTGTTGATTTACCAGAAATCGTATCGCAGGTATTGTCATGTAATGCAACATCGCTATCCACTGAAATGCAAATCATAAACTGGTTTTTCTTGAAGAACTCACACCATTCATCATCTAAAAGAATTCCGTTGGTTTGAAATGTATTAATAATATTTTTACTTTGCGGATATTGCTGTTGTAGCTCTATGACTCGTTCAAAGAAATGAAGTCCGCCAGGCATTGATTCTCCGTCCTGCCAGGTAAAAACCACATCACTCGCTTCCTCAGTATCAATTTTTCGACGAATAAATAGCTGAAGTGTCGTATCGTCCATACAGTACGTATTGCATGCTGGGGAATGTTCCGTGTTATTGATGCAAAAGCAACTCTTACAGTGTAAATGACATAATGGACTTGAGTTTTTCATCATCACATGGCAACTTTTCATTATCGATTACCCTCATAAAAATATTATGCTATTTGCTTTGTAATATGTGAGGAACAGGTGATGCCATCTATAAAATAAACAGCATCACCTGGGTTATTTATTTTTTACTCACTTCAACACGCATTTCGTTAACTTCGTGGGGAACGATTTTGTGCCCCGATTTCAGATAATCAATCACGACATCAGACATATTATTCCCGGCGCGGACTTGTACATTTTTCCCTTCTTTAAATGCCAGAAAACCATCGCCTCCTAAAGCAAGGAAGGTCGTGGTGGCAACATGGTAAGTCTGCGTATCTTCAATCGCTTTGCCATTGATTGTGAACGATACTATGCGCTGCCCGACCGGATTCTGCGGCATGTAACGCACTTCAGCACCTTTTGACATTTGCAGTATGCCATTGGTGAGAGATGCCCCATGTTCCATGAGATTGCGCAGCTCCTTACCGCTAAGATCCATCTCAGTAAGCTCATTCTTAAAGGGGAAAGTACTGGTAATGTCACCAAAGGTAATGGGACCCGCGTTGAGATCAGCACGTAAACTACCGGAGTTAATCAGTGCGATCTGTGCATCCGGTGCAGCGACGAGCATTGCATCTGTAAGTAAGTTGCCTAGTTGCGATGATTCGCCATAGGCACGGGTTAACATGATCGGGGATTCACCGACTGGCTGACGCACAATATCCGCGAGTTTTTTATTCCAGCCATCGATAACTTTTTGTGTTGTTGGATCAGGTTTCCACTCATCAGCAAAAATTGTTTTCAGCTCGAAGCTTTTAACTTTTTTTGTATTCGCCCCTGGTTCAACATCAAGTATCAATTTACCTACATCGATACCACCACTGTCAGTAGAAAGGATTAGCGTATCCCCCACTTTGATAGGTTCCGGTGTTCCAACATGAGCGTGTCCGGTGATGAGAATATCAAGCCCTTTAACCTGACTAGCGGTCTGAATATCTTTATCCAGTGCACGTCTAACGTCCGTACTACCGATACTGGACTGACGAGCCGGAACGCCTTCGTGAACGAGCGCAACGGTGACGTCAACTTTACCCCGCAACTCATCCAGATAATGCTGCAGATATTTCACCTCATCGCGAGCTTCGATTCCCTGGTTCTTGAGGGCCGCAGCTGATTTATCAAAGCGGTTACTTTTATCATTATCGAGCCCCTGGATCGAGAGTTCTGAAATGGTGTCATTGAATGCATACACACCGTGCAGCCCAATAACGCCAATTTTCACGCCATCCTTTTCCAGGATGGTATACGGTTTGTTCCAGAATGGTATCTCGCTGTCCTTGTGGAATACATTCCCCAACAGAACAGGGAATTTTGCTTTGCTCAACTGCCGCAAGAGATTATCCCAGCCATGGTCGAATTCATGATTACCTATTGATACTGCATCAAAGGGCATAGTATTCATGATGTCAATGATGGCCTGACCCTTAGTCAGGCTGCTGATATACGGCCCGGTAAAATAGTCACCGGCGTCAAAATAAAATGTGGCTTTATTTTTGGATTTTTCCTGCTTGACTAAAGTGCTTATATTAGCGAATCCACCAATTTCACGTTTACCGTCTGCTACATAGGGGACTTTATAAGTATCAACATGAGCATGGAGATCATTGGTATAAATAATGGTGACATCTTTGGCGCAGGCCCAAAATGGCAATGTCAACAGAATACCTGCTGTAATCGTTTTTACCTTCATAGCTAATTCCTTGCAGATTGTTTAAAAAGCGTAACCAACAGTTAAATAGTATGCCCACCCCGTTGAGTCTATAGAGGTGATGTCTCCGTCGCTGTTAAATGCTTTACTACCTTCTTCAAATTGTCCACCATGATAGAAATAACGCAGGGTGGCGCCAAAGTTCCAGTGAGGATAAACCAGACTGAGTACATTTGTGGAAACTATCGAGCTATTTGTTCGGGAGTAAAATTGCTGCTCGCCACCTGATTTTTCTTTTAGGTCTGAACCAAAGTCAAAATTGGTAAAGCCGACGTAATTTAGGTTTCCACCAAATATTGTGGTAATAGGAATGACATATTTTACTTTAAAGCGATAACCATCCCATTCGTTTTCGTTGGCTGCATTGTAATTGTTTCCTTGATATTTGGCATAGATATTTGCAGATAACGTCATCGGTAGTCCCGTTTCAATATCTGTCCCTATCCCCATATACCATGTGCTCTGACGTTGTCCCTCATTGGTTCCTGCATCATAGATATAGTTGTGGGCAAAATACCATTCTTTAAATGGACCAAAGCTTAGGTCGACCCCCGTTAATTTGTCGATGCTAAAGCGTGGTTCTATCTCCATAAAAAACGGAGAACCGTTGTCCCAAATACCGATATCATTATCATTGCCTATACCAAAAAACTTAGGTAAGTCAGCGTAGCCATAGAAATCAAACCAATCCGCATGTGCCCATGCACGATACTCGGGATATAAGTCGGCTCTTTTTAGTGGCCCAAAACGAGTGGAGTTGCTCCCAACTATATTAATACTTTGATGCCACCAGTCTGATACGTATTCATTATTCGCTGAGGCTGCCATTGTTAGCGTAGGGAAAAGCATAAATGCGCCGGATAATATTTGTGTTATTTTTTGCATACGTAGGGGTACCTTCCGCAGATATTTTTTAATAAAGATGGTTCATGTAATGGAAAATATATTCGTGAACCTATTTTGCCGTGCTTACATCGACTACTCTCATTTCAAGATCGGGTTTCAAAGGATTATGAGTCTTGACATAATCAATGATTGACTCAGCAGAGGTAGTACTATTGATAGTTTTGATATTGGTTCCTTTTAAGAACGCTTCAAATCCATCTCCACCCGTCGCGCAAAATGAGTGTGTAACAACCCGATATGTTTTGGTTGGATCCACAGGTTTATTATTAATAGTGAAACTTATGATTCGCTCACCCAAAGGTTTTTTACTGTCATACTCAACATGAATGCTTTTTGAAACTTGCAAAACCCCATTAGTAAGATTAGTTGCGTGGATCATTAAATTGATAAGATCCTTACCGGTGAGATCCATTTCAACAAGTTCGTTATTAAATGGGAAGGTAGTAATTACATCACCATATCGTAAATTTCCTTGTGGTAAATCAGCACGCAATCCTCCACTATTCTGTAATCCCACGACAGCGTCCGGCGCCTTGGCCATCATGGCGTCAATAACTAAATTACCAACAGGTGATGATTCACCATAAGAGCGGGTGAAGGGGGCGGTTGTTGACCCAATGATTTGATCGGTGATATTTTTCAGCTTAGCATTCCATTCATCAATCTTGGCTTGAACTATAGGGTCTGGTTTATATTCGTCTGCAAATACAGTGATTAATTTACCGTCATAACCGTCAATTTTTTTAGTCTGCGTGTTAAAATCCAATACTAATTTACCGATATCAGTACCATACGCATCTGTGGAAACAATGAGTGTGTCATTGACTTTAATTGGCTCAGGTGTGCCCACATGAGCATGTCCTGTAATTAACACATCAATACCCTCAAATTTCTTTGCGGTATCGATATCGGCTTGCAACATTCTGGCTACGTCTTTATTGCCATAACTTGATTGACGCGCTGGCGTACCTTCATGGATAAGCAACACAGTGATATCAACTTTACCTTTTAATGCATCAAGCCCTTTTTGAATATAAGGTGCTTCATCACGGGCCTCTGAACCCGCATAAGCCTTAGCGGCAACGGTGTCATAAAACGCAAATTTTTGATGTATACCAATTACGCCAATTTTTATGCCATCTTTTTCGATAATCGTCCAGGGTTTGTTCCAGACGGGTTTGTCACTGTTAGTATAAAAAACGTTACCCAGCAAAACCGGAAATTTTGCTTTTGATAACTGCTTAACCATATTATCAACGCCATGGTCAAATTCGTGGTTCCCCACGGATACAGCATCAAACGGCATGGTATTCATGATGTCGATAATTGCTTCACCTTTCGTCAAGGTGCTTATATAGGGGCCGGTGAAATAATCTCCGGCGTCGAAGAAAAATACATCTTTGTTTCTTTTCTTCGCATCATTAACGATGGTGGCTATATTCGCAAAACCTCCTACCAGACGTTCTTTATCGACGGCCGGAATTTTCCCTGGAGATACATGAGCATGTAAATCGTTAGTGTAATAGATCGTCACATCCTTTGCGTTAACTGATGCGGCTAACGTTGCGGACAGGCACAATGTAATAAAATTAAGCTTTGTTCTTATCTTCATAGCCAAACCCTTTCAGCTTTATGAGTAATTATTATATTTCAATCAAGATCTCATGCAGATGTTTGCATGTTTTTATTACTTTTCAGTAATGCTTCCATATTCGACTTTAAAGATAAGAAATAGCCAATAAAGCCGAATATTTTCAACTAATGACACCGATTAGAACTTATTAAGGCAATAATACTTATTTTTTCACGTCAGCAACGCGCATACCGTTAAGTTGTTCATCGGTGATGGTGTTACCTGTTTTAAAGTAATCGATCACTGCGTTGTAAACGTAATACCCACCTGTTGTGTTACGCGCTTTACCCTCGGTAAATGTGGTGAAGCCGTCACCACCATCAGCAAGGAAGTTTTGGGTAGCAATGTGATAAACCGTCGCATCTTCAATTGCCTTACCATTAAGTGTAAGTTCCAGGACCCGTTGTCCTACGGGTTTACTGCTGTCGTATTTCATTTCCAGGCCTTTTGATACCTGCAACACGCCATTACTTAAACTTGCGCCATGTTCCATCAGACTACGTAATTGTTTACCGGTAAGATCCATCGTGACCAGTTCGTTAGGGAATGGGAATGTACTAATGACACCGCCCATCGTAATCGCGCCAGACGGGATCTCACTGCGGATACCGCCAGAGTTGGTTAAGGCCAACTGTGCGTTTTTACCCGCAGCGGCCAGCAAAGCATCCGCAGCCAGGTTGCCCAGCGAAGCTGATTCACCATATGCACGTGTTAATTCAACCGGCGACTGCGCCACCGTCTGTCCTACCACTTCGTCAAGTTTCTTATTCCAGCGGTCAATCACCTGCTTTGTTTGCGGATCGGGCTTCCACTCATCTGCGTAAATGGTTTTAAGTTCGAAATTTTTCATCGTAAAACTATGTGGCTTATCTTTGTAGTCCAGTACCAGTTTCCCTACATCGATACCACCGCTGTCTGTCGAGAGGATCAGCGTATTGCCTACTTTAATGGGTTCCGGCGTACCGACATGCGCATGTCCGGTAATCAGAATATCCAGACCTTTCACCTGGCTTGCCGTCTGAATATCCTTATCCAGCGCACGACGTACATCGGTACTTCCTATACTGGACTGACGGGCAGGCGTGCCTTCATGAACCAGTAATACGGTCAAATCCACTTTATCCTTAAGTTCATCAATATAACGCTGTAACCATTTAATCTCATCCCGTGCTTCAATACCTTCGCGCATTGCAGCAGAAACGGTATCATTAAAGGCAAATACGCCGTGCAAACCTATAACGCCAATTTTCACGCCATCTTTTTCAATAATGGTATATGGCTTATCCCAAAACGCTTTATCACTGTTCTGATAAAAAATATTGCCCTGCACAATAGGGAATTTCGCCTGGCTTAGCTGGAGTAACGTATTATCCCAGCCATCATCAAATTCATGATTGCCCATGGTGACAGCATCAAACGGCATGGTATTCATAATATCAATGATCGCCTTGCCCTTCGTTAAGCTGCTGATATAAGGACCGGTAAAATAGTCACCTGCATCAAAAAACCATGTGGCTTTGTTTTTGCTTTTCTCTTTTTTTACCAAAGTGGTGATATTCGCCCAGCCGCCGATATCACGCTTACCATCAGCAATCCACGGCACTTTATAAGGTTCCACATGTGCATGGAGATCGTTGGTATAAATAATGGTGACATCCTTGGCACAGGCCCAGAATGGTAATGTCAACAAAATACCCGCAGCAATCACTTTTAATTTCATAAACTGTTCCTCTATTCACATTTATTCGGGGTATTTTACATTCCGAAAGACATTGATATGTGCGTCTGTTCACACAATCAAATCGAGGTTATAGTTCAAAATCAGCGACCTTTGGAAATCATTGGTGGCTCATGTCGACTTTATTTACAATTAATACCTGCAAGACGTTTGGGTGTCGCAATTTAGGGTTAGCTACATCTGAAGATTACAGCTGGCCGAACTATAGGTTGGGTTATCCGGCATTGCACTGTCGGGCATGTGGGAGTTATCCCCCACTATTTGAAGCACAACAATTTAATGAATGGGTGACTGTTTACTTAAGCGCATACGCCTCTGAAAGTGGCCATTTTTGTCCCGTATGTTATGGCAAGAAAACTATTTGTTATGGTTATAATCCGCAAAGAACACAGCGCGTTCAGTGCTGCGCCTGCAAAAAAGTCTGGACACCTAAGCGGCAATTACCAAGAGAAGTAATATCACCAGAACGGATTGAAACGGTTCCTTTAATTGTACCGTTCCAGGGGGCGGAAGCAGATCAGAAACTCTATGTCCTGCTCAGTTTCGATGCTATCCGAGGTAATATTCTTCATCTATCTACTAATTTTACTCAGCACCCGGTCGGGGAAACCTTACGTTATCTCTGGAGAGGCAATATCGAGCCTGATTTGGATCGCAGTGATATCGTAAAACACGTTGATATGCGTGAGATGCAGTTTTTACAACGCAGTCAGTTCGATGAGATTCAGTATGGAAGTGCGGTACTCAAACGTAACGCCAATGGTTCTATTCTGCGTCCGGTTATATCAGCTCATGGGCATTTTCGGCTGTTGAAGACCCTCTTTCCTGAGATAAAGACACATGTTATTTCTCACGAATGTTTTCTTCGCGGAGCGGTTATTACTGTTTGGGCAGAACTGTTTCGCCAACAACAAGCTGAGCTTTGGTTTATAGAGGAGGATATAAGTGACAGTGATACAAATACTCCCTGGTATTTTCAGGGCAAAACGCGGCATGGCTGGTGGCAAAGTCAGTGGTCGCTTTGGATACAGGAAAAAAACCGTAAGATGGTTTGCCCATTAACCGGCGGGGATGGCAAAAATGCCAGGACAATTTCTTTAACGGCCAGTCGGCGCTATATTCGCTGGCTATACAAACAAACTAATTTTACTCGCAGTACCCAATTATCCGCAGGAAGCGTAACGCAAATACTAATTTCCCTCGCGCATGAATATAACGGTAAACTTTAATAGCGGCTCCTGATGATGAGTCTCGGGTAAATCTTCCCTGTCATGATGTTATGACCTCCTTTTTTGATTGATATCATAAAGGGTTCATGTAGGTACATGAACCCTTGAAATATATGTAATTTAATCGATTACTCGTGCTTTTTAAAAATACATCTCTTTATTAATTTACAGTAATTGAGGCTGTAGTGATTAATGAAGACAGTTCTGTTTCGGCAAATAATCTTGCACGGTAACCCTCTCCAGGGTATTGAGGTGCACCATCAGAATCACTCATGTCGAATTCAAAAATGACATTACCGAGGATGTCAATTTTGAAAAAACGACGACCGTACCACGGTATATCTTCATTGCTACCCATATAGATGTAATCATTGTGAATTCTTAACAAAATAGCATTTATCGATCGATTCGTGAGTAATGATATCTGTGTGTTATTGATGTTGATAATTCTATTTATTAGTGGAATGCATAAGAGGAGCTAGCGGGAGAGGGCGTAATCCATTAGCAAAACGGCTACCGGGTTTCAGTGGGGAACGCAGATAATCTCGTACGCCACATTATCTGTGGCTGGATGAATACGGATACTCGTCTGGCGCAATTCGGGATTCTTGTTGATTACGCGATAGTTGAGATACTGAAGGCGTGCACCCAACTGGGCGACTGTAGTCCATGAAAATCAGGAAGATTTTTCACGCTAACTTATTGAAACCTGATGATATCAGTATTCATAAGTAAGTCTGAAAGCAAAAAGCCTGCTTAGTTTCCTAAGCAGGCTTCTTAAATTTGGCTCCTCTGACTGGACTCGAACCAGTGACATACGGATTAACAGTCCGCCGTTCTACCGACTGAACTACAGAGGAATCGTGTGAACGAGGCGAATATTAGCGATGCCACTCAGCGTTGTCAAAGCCTGAATCGCTAAATTCGATCGTTTGCCGAAATATTCCTCATTTCGCCGATTATTCAGGCGCAACAGGTTGTTTTATGCACTTTTCCCGTTCGGGACGCGGGTATTTCCACAGCCAACGGCCTGTGACCATACGCCAGTAAAATAACGCCGCGCGCACAGCCCAATCGAAGAACATCCCTAACCAGACACCGACTACGCCCCATCCTAAAACGATCCCCAGGGTGTAGCCCACTACGACGCGACAGCCCCACATGCCCAACATTGATACCCACATAGCAAAACGTGCATCGCGAGCACCTTTAAATCCAGCCGGTAATACCCAGGAAGCCGCCCATATCGGCATAAATGCCGCATTGAGCCAAATCAGAATGACAATGACCTCTTTTACATCCTGATCCTGGGTATAAAACGCGGCCATCACGCCAGCAAAAGGGGCGGTTAGCCAGGCGATGGCGGTTAAGCCTATCGTCGACAGCCAGAAAACATGGCGTAACTGGATTTCAGCCTGGGCAATCTGGCCATTTCCCAAACGCCTGCCGGTAATGATTGTCGACGCGGAACCTAAAGCATTCCCCGGGAGGTTGATGAGCGCAGCGATAGAAAATGCAATGAAGTTTCCGGCAATTACGCTGGTGCCCATGCCTGAAACAAACATCTGCGTTAACAGTTTACCGCCATTAAACAGTACCGACTCGATGCTTGCCGGAATACCGATCCCCATAACCTCCCAGATGATGGCGAGATTGAGGGGTTTAAAATAGCTTTTGAAGGGAATACGTAGCGCCGGATTAAAACCAATCATCAGTACCCAAATAATGGCGATTGCACCGATGTAGCGTGAAATGGTTAGCCCGAGTCCGGCCCCCACGAATCCCAACCCTTGCCAGGAAAAGATCCCGTAGATCAGGATGCTGCTGATGATGATATTCAGAATGTTCATGCCGCCGTTAATCAACAGCGGTATTTTGGTATTTCCGGCTCCGCGTAGTGCACCGCTACCGATCAACGCAATGGCTGCCGCCGGGTAGCTGAGCACAGTTAGCTCCAGATAGGTAAGCGCCAAAGCCTTAACGTCTGGCGTTGCTTCACCTGCGACAACGTCAATAATCTGTTGACCAAAATAATGAATGACCGCGGCCAGCACGGTAGCAAAAATCGTCATGATCACCAGCGATTGTCTGGCCGCGGCTCTGGCCCGTCGACGATCCCGTTTTCCCAGACTAAATGCTACAACCACCGTGGTACCCAGATCGATGGCGGCGAAAAATGCCATGATGACCATGTTGAAACTGTCGGCGAGGCCGACCCCAGCCATTGCTTCTTTTCCCAACCAGCTCACCAGGAAGGTACTCAAGACCCCCATCAACAGCACACAGGTGTTTTCCAGAAAAATAGGGACAGCAAGCGGGGTGATTTCGCGCCAAAAGAGAACCTTATAACTCTTGCGTTTGGCATACCAGGGCGTACGGGAAGCGACCTGGCGTAAGGCAGCGGAGACGTTCAAAGTGGACCTTAAAGAAGAAAGTTGAAACCTCATTTCAAATGATGAGGGAGAATCCAAAAAGCTGCAAAGTTTTTTCCATTTAAAATGTCTGTAAATGCAACAAACTGTCGAGAGAAGCATCAATTGATACGCATTCATAGAAATGGGGTTTGACAAAAAAATTTTCGCCGCTAAGATAAGCCTCCACAACGATTCCTCTGTAGTTCAGTCGGTAGAACGGCGGACTGTTAATCCGTATGTCACTGGTTCGAGTCCAGTCAGAGGAGCCATATTTAAGAAGCCCGCTTAAGGAAACTTAAGCGGGCTTTTTGTTATCAATGCATTAGGCGATATCAGGCTTGCCGATGGCTTCCCATCCAGCTTGCCTCAGGTTTCGCAGGACTTTACCCGAACCAGAGGGGCAAGCAGCGTAATCCCCCCCAGCATGGCGGCCATCCCAGCATATACGGCAGGAAAACCCGTCAGTTCAGCAACCAAACCGACAGGAGCAGGTGCCAGCAGCGTACCCAGATAGCCAATGGTAGTAACGATACTCATTCCTGTATTGGTTGATATATCAGGCTGGTTTCCGGCCGCGGAAAAAGCAATTGGTACCAGATTGGCGATGCCGATACCGGCAATAGCGAAACCAACGGTAGCCTGCCAGGGATGATTTGCCACCGCTGCTGCCAGCAGTCCGATTCCAGCCAGCAGACTGGATGTGCGCATCACGAGAATGGCATCGAAACGATTGCGAATGGAATCTCCCAAAAAGCGAAAAATTGCCATGGTTCCCGCGAAGCAGGCAAAGGCAAGACTTGCCGTTTCAGTAGTTGCATTAAGGTTTTTCAGTAAATAACGTGACGACCAGTCAACGACCGCACATTCCGGGATCATGGCCAGCAGAGCAACAACACCGATAACGTAGATAATGTACGAATGATGCGGCTGTTTTTCTTTAATTGAACGCTTAATTCTTATTGATTCGTCTTTGATGACATGTGGGCATACAGACAATGTTATCGCTAACGAAATCGTGCTAATCAAAAACAGGTGCGTCAGAAAACCAAACTGCTTAACCAGATAGCCTCCTATCAGACCAGAAGTGAAAAGCCCAATGCTCCAGAAGCAGTGACAAGAAGATAACACTGTGCGTGACAAGGCTTTCTCGACGGCTACTGCATTCGAATTCATCGCAACGTTCATTGCCCCAATCATGGCACCAAGAAAAAAGAGTATCGGTGTTAACAGGTAGATATCAGGTGCGAATCCCACAGGAATAAGAGCAACTGAGGCTGCGATGGAAAAAATACGCACTATGCGTCGTGAGCCGTATTTTTCCATTGCCATGCCGGATAGCGGCATCATAAATAATGCACCCAGTCCGAAAATAAGTATCAAATGGCCTATTACTTTATCCGTAATGTTAAAACGTGAAACCAGTTGGGCAATTTGCACTGCCCAGGCTCCGGTAACAAATCCATTAACAGAAAATAATGTTGTAACAGCCCAGCGTCCTTTTTGCGCGACTTTCATTAATGGCCCTTTGAACTCTATTCTGTTTCCTGAGATGCGTCTTTTTTATCGATGATCAAAACATGCCCCGGGCAAAATGAAATCGCGATATTTCCATCCAGTCGCGATATGACCTCAACACCGGTAAAGTCTGAAATAACAAGCCGGGCTCCACAGGAAATCAGTTCAGCGCTACCGATCCCGACGCAAAAAGCTCCTGCGGCAACAGCGGAGGTGACGCCACTCTTGGAATCCTCAAAGACGATTGTTTTCTCTGCGGGAATAGCAAGACGTTCGGCTGCAAGAAGATAAGGGTCAGGAAAAGGTTTCCCTTGGGTGACGTCATCACGCTCAACAATAACGGAAATGCAAGACTGAACATGCAGCATCGCTGTCACTCGGTCGATTTTCTCACGCCAACCGCTGGTTACAATGCCAACCTGAATACCTGCGGCATCCAGTACGGTAATAAGTTCTGCGACACCGGGGATAGGATTGTAAGACGCAGTATTTTCAACATGAATAATATGAGCCTGAACTTTTTGCTGGTCAACGAGCGGCAGGTCACTAAAAAGCGCACGAATAGTGTGCGGGCCAGGCTGTCCGTGAATATGTTTGATAATTTCCTGTTCCGATATTGTCTTACCATACATTGCAGCCGCTTCACGCCAGCCTCTTTCAATCACTTCATTTGAATCAATAAGCACACCGTCCATATCAAATAATACGGCAGTAGCTCTCGGGAGGGTATTACACATATTCTATTTCCTAATTATAAATAAGATGCGATTAGCTTAGGCTGGATGCAACGACAATTTGACCTAAAGAGATGCCACCATCATTAGTGGGGACGAGTTGATGACAGTAAACTTTGAGTCCAGCTGCTTGCAGTCGGTCTAGGGTATTGTTGAGTAGAAACTCATTACAAAAGACTCCTCCGCTCAGTACAACTTGCTGTGTCCTGGCAAGTGCAGATAAACGGATAGAGACTGCGGTAATAATCTCCACGATAGTTGAATGAAAGCGCCGGCTTAATTCAGATAAATCGAGGGAGTGTGCTGTTAATTCTGTAATCAGCTCATGAATCATCGGGCGATAATCCACCTCGAGATGGTCTTCTGACTCCACAATCGAGAAGGCGAAAGGATGCGACATATGAAAATCGCTATATAATAACGCTTCTAATTCAATGGCGGCCTGCGCTTCGTATTCAATATGCGTACAAATGCTCAGTAATGCGGAGATGCCATCGAAGAGCCGGCCGATACTGCTGGTTACTGGTGTATTAATCTTTCGGATAGCCATTTTTGCGAAAACGTTTCGCTGGTCTGCAGACAATGTCAGCAGACCAGGAATTGAAAGCTCAGGAATGTGTTCCCCGTAAATTTCCGTTAATAACGAAATGGCTATTCGGATGGGCTCTTTAACCGCGCTATCACCGCCTGGTAGGCCGATATGACGAAGGTGTGCGGCACGTTTAACGCTTCTGGTATCTCCTACAAGAAATTCGCCACCCCAGATAGTGCCATCAACGCCGTACCCTGTACCGTCGAATACAACGCCAATCGTTTTTCCACTGAGTCCGTTTTCAGCCATGCACGAGGCCATGTGTGCATGGTGATGCTGCACCTGAATAACCCGCAGTTGCGATTGCTCCAGTGCACGACGCGTCGAGCGAAATGCCGGATGGAGATCACAGGCCACAACCTTTGGCTCAATATCAAGAAGCTTTTGCAGATGATTAACGCACGAAAGGTGTGATGCAAACGTAAGATCATTTTTGAGATCGCCGATGTGCTGGCTCATAAACACCTTATTACCCTTCGCGATACTCACAGTTGTTTTTAGTTCTGCGCCAAGAGCGATGATCGGAGCAACCCTGGAAGAAAGGTGTACAGGATAGGGGGCATAACCTCGTGAGCGCCGAAGGAATGAAATATTATTACCATGAGCCATAACGCGGACAACGGAATCATCGACACGAGTGTGGATATCACGATCGTTAAGAATAAAATAGTCCGCGATTTCACCCAACTGCGCAATCGCGCTCGTGTTATCAAATACGATAGGATGGCCTGAGAGATTACCACTGGTCATCACCAGGGCTGGCATTGTGCTATCTTCTAGTAGTAAATACTGGAGTGGTGTTGATGGAAGCATGACCCCAATACTGGGGTTATGCGGAGCGATGATTTCCGGCAGTGTGTTTTTGCGTTTACACAGTAATACGATTGGGCGTTCACTGCTTTCCAGAAGTTTTTTTTCCTGCGAGCTGACACTGGCGATACGTGCGGCATGATTTGCATCTCTTACCATAATGGCAAAAGCTTTTGCATCTCTGCGCTTGCGCGTTCTCAGTTGCGAAACGGCATTTTCATTATTCGCATCCACAACCAGATGAAAACCGCCAAGGCTTTTCATCGCAATAATCGCGCCTTCTTTTAGCCTTGCCAGGACAAATTTGACGATATCGTTTGTGATTATCGTTTCGCCGTTGCGAGACCTTAGGTCTAGTTTGGGTCCGCATTCTGGACAAGCATTGGGTTGCGCGTGATAACGGCGATTATTGATGTCATCATACTCATGCTGACAGGCCGGACACATTGCAAAGGCTTGCATTGTTGTTTGAGAACGATCATAAGGCATCGCCTGGATAATTGAATATCGCGGCCCGCAGTTGGTGCAATTAATAAAAGCGTACCGATACCTCGGGTTTCGCGGGTCAGACATTTCATCAAGGCAATCCTGACAGACGTTTGAATCCGGTGGGATGATAGTATCCATTCGCGTCAACTGACGGCTTTTACGGATACTAAACTCTGCGTATTGTTGAACCGAATTTTCTCGCGGTACTTCCACAATACCATTAATACGGGCCATTGGTGGCGGATTAGATACCAGTTCATCAATGAGTTGTGCGATATGTATCGACGTGGCCTGAAGCTCCAGCAATACGCCTTCGGAATCATTAAGTATCCAGCCTGTGGCTTCAAAGCTGCGAGCCAGCCGATGGACTAAAGGACGGAATCCGACTCCCTGGACGATACCGCAAATGCGGTAACGCCGGGTTTCCACGGCGTCGCATTGCTTAGCAGAGTCGTGGCAATTCTGCACCGTAGAGCTCCTCTATTGTTGATACGGTTCCATCCTGTTCAAGCATGCTGACTTTGGCTTGTGGGAAAGTTAATACCTCGCCAATAATCGCGGCCTTTTGCCCAAGCGGGTGCGCCTGTAAGAGTCTGAGCACTTCTTCTGCGCTATCCGATTCTACAAACAAGCAAAGACACCCCTCGTTAGCAAGATTGATGACGTCAACGCCCAGCATGCTAGCCGCCATCGCCGTTTCTGGCTGGATCGGCAAAGATTGTCTCTCGCAACGCATTTCATGTTTTGCTGCGCGCGCATGTTCATGAAGCACCGCAGAGAGACCGCCGCGAGTGACATCCCTCATCGAGGTGATTTTCCCGGCAGGAACGGTATCGAGAAGTTGGCGAATCATCATGTTGAGTGGAGCGCAGTCACTAAGAATATTTCGTTCAAATCCCAGGCCTTCGCGCAGGGATAGCAGGTGAATAGAGTGATTCCCAATATAGCCACTCAGTATTATTTTTTGCCCGGGACGAACGTTTTTAATTGAAACTGGGGAATGTTCAAGAACGCCAACACCCGCTGTGTTAATGAACAGACGATCGGCCTCTCCCTTGCCAACAACTTTGGTGTCCCCGGCAACGATTTTGACGTCGGCCGCAATGGCCGTATCACGGACCGATTCGATAACAGTGACGAGTTCGGATATGGGCATGCCGTCCTCAATAATAAGACTCAGCGTTAGATACAGCGGACGTGCACCACTCACAGCAAGATCGTTGACGGTACCGCATACCGCAATTTTACCGATATCCCCATTACCAAAGATGAGCGGTGTGACAACGAAAGAGTCGGTAGTAAATGCAATTTGTCGCGACGGTAGGTCGAGCAAGGCACTGTCTTCCATGGTCCCCAGATAGGTATCGCCGAGAATTTCCGCAATTAGCTCGACCAGTTCCCGACTAAGGCGAGCGCCTGTGCCATGGTCCAGAACAACGGTATCTGTCTGTTCCAGTGCCTGTATTGATAGATTTTTCATGCGGATGTCCTTTCGTTGCGCTCAGGAAGATCGCCATGTTTTGCCAACAGCGATAAAATCTCAGTCGAAGGAGCAACGGTAGCGCAGTAGCTGGTAAGCCACTCTAAGGCGCGAGTGGTATCATCCGTAGAAGGAGCAAAAACGCAATCCTCTGGCACCCACACGTTGTATCCACGGAAAAAAGCATCTGCGGCTGTGGTTTGAACGCAGACATGCGTTTGCAAACCGGTCACGATAACCGTTTTGATGGCTAAATTTTGCAGCGTTTCATCGAGGTTATTGTTAAAGAAACCACTGTCTCTTCCTTTCACTACGATGAGGTCAGAAGGGTGGAAAATACTGTCGATTATTTGGTTTTCTGGCCGCCCGGCCAAAGCAGGAATTCCGGCAGCGCGATTTTTATAGCGGCGCTGTACTGCGGGGTCGTCAGGATCGTTTATTAACTGCAAATGGATGACAGCCTGGTTTTGATTTCTGACACCATCAAGAAATTGATTAAATGCCGTTAGTTTTTGTTCTAATTCCTGAGCCGAGCGGGTAATTTTATACGTAAACTCATATTGCAAATCATTTGTTAGCACGGCTACATTTGGCATACTTATATTCCATTATAATTAAATATTTATTAAGAGGGCTTTTTTACAGTTTCCTACTGGTCAGTTATGTTTCTTTATTGCCATACCTTGCTATCATGAGCCTGTTATAGGTATTTGTATAATTCCATTTTTTTCAGGGTTCAATAAATGAAAGGAATAGATATAAAACTACTTCGTGCATTTGTTACATTGGCGATGAAAGGAAGTTACAGCAATGCTGCAAAAGCTCTCTTCCTGACGCAACCAGCACTATCGAAGCAGATACAGACGCTGGAACATTTGACAGGTGGCGATCTTTTTTTGCGCGGACGGCATGGCGCAAGTTTAACTGTATTTGGGCAGCAGCTTTTTTCTAAAGCCAATGAGCTTTTACAATCTCATATTGAATTTCTGAACTATGCGAGAGATATTAATTCAAAAAATCGTGAAAAGTTATTTATGGGTTTTGGAATTTCGACATTTCAGCAAGTTCCTAAATGGATAAAACAATTTCATCAGCAAGTACCTGAGTGTGAAATTGTTATTAATCATCTTCCTTCCAGTGTCCAGATGAAAATGCTGTTGGAGGGACGACTGCATATAGGTTTTGTGCGGATGCCTGTAAGTAAAGGCCTGGCTTCATATATTCTTTATGAAGAAACGCTGGCGCTTGCTATGCCGAAGAATAGCGATTTAAATAAGATGAATATTCAGGCTGCACTATCGGCATATCCATTACTTCAACTCGATCCGTCTACCAACCCTTGCCTTGCTGAGCAAACTGCACACTATCTCCAAAGTAACCAACTGAAGGCTGTTCCGGTGTCCGCTACGGATGATATGACATCACTACTGGCATTAATTGCTGGTGGTAATGGCGTCGCCTTTTTACCCGCAAGTGTTCGTACTTTTTTGCCCGCCAATGTTAACTTATTAATGCCTGTGGAGAGGCAAATACGCTGGGATATTGGTGTGGTGTGGAACCCTAAAATAAAAAGTCATCGTCGGGATGAATTTTTGCGCCTGGTTGTGGCAGGTGATACCCCTGTCGTGGCGTAAAAAAGGGGCGTTTTAGCCGCAATGTCTATATGCCGCTCCACCTGATGGGCAGGTGGAGCGTGATGTGTTTAGAATCAGAACTGATAGCTGGCGGTAACGCTGACGTTGCGCGGCTCACCATAGACAATAGAACCGTCGACATTGGTGTCGTAGGTTTTATCGAACAGGTTATTGAGGTTACCCTGCACAGAGAAGTTTTTTGTTACCTGATAGCGGGTGAACAAATCTACCAGGGCATAGCTTCCTTGTTCCGCGCGGAGTGTGCCATAAGGCGTGACCGTATCGCTGTAAACGCGATTCTGCCAGTTAACTCCTCCGCCGACGGTCAGTTCCGGCATAGCTGGCAGGCGATAACGGGTGAACAGTTTGACCGTGGTACGCGGCAGGTTTGGGTTCACCGCATTGCCTTCGTTGTCTTCAGCAACATAGCGTGTCGCGCCAAACGTCATCTGCCAGTTATCGGTGATCGCACCGTTAACTTCGAATTCGACCCCTTTGCTGACTGTACCATCCATTGCTTTATAGGCCGTGTCGCCATTGCTACCGGCGATTGGCGCACCGGTTGATTGCGCCACGTTATCCTGTTCAATGCGGAACACCGCGAGGGTGGTGGTTAAACGGCTATTCATCCAGTCGGACTTCAGGCCAAGCTCATAGTTGTTGCCGGTAATCGGGGAGAGATATTTGCCGGAACTGTCGCGCTTGTTCTGCGGTTGGAAGATTGAGGTATAGCTGGCGTAGGTAGACCAGTTATCGTCAATATCATATACCAGGCCCGCATATGGCGTGGTGTGGTTTTGCTCCATGCTGTAGGTCAGGGTGTCGATACGCCAGTTGGTATAACGCGCGCCGACGATCAAATGCAGTGGGTCGGCCAGCGAAATACGCGTTGCGGCGTAGAGCGATTTCATGTGCGTGGTATCGTCCTGAGCCAATGACTGCGGGTTCCAGTTGGTTTCCGGGAAGTTACCATCGAAGGTATAGAAACTGCCGATTTCATTGGGGAAGACGTTCGCCCACGAGCTTTCATAACGGTTATTCTGTTTACTGTAGCTGCCGCCAAGCATCAGATTATGCTGACGACCAAACAGGTCGTAACCGCCGTCGGCGAACAGATCGACGGCATCCACTTTACGTTTACCGCTGTTCCAGCCGGTTCCACCGACGTAGTCATAGCCCGGGCCATAACTGCCATACGGGCCAACCAGGGTGCCGTCGGCCTTGTTGACATAGGCATCAACGTACATCATTTTACTGTCGAACTTGACCTCGGAGTGGGTGGCGTTCATGGTCGCCTGCCAGGTATCGGCAAAACGTTGTTTGACGGTGACAAACACTTTATTGAAGTCTTTATCGTTGTACGCCCAGTCCGGCGCAGTGCTGCGCGAGCGGTCGTAGCTGTTTTTACTGCCATCGGTATTCCAGCGCGGCAATCCACCCCAGGTTGGGCTGTTGATATCAATGCGCTGGTATTCATAACCTGCAGACAGACTGGTGGTGTCGCCCAGATCGGCATCGACAATCCCGGAGAAGAACATTTTTTCGCTGTTGTAGCGATCAAGCCAGGAATCGTTATTCTGGTAGCCCGCCACGATGCGACCGCGCACGTTGCCGTCTGCAGTGAGCGGGCTTTGCAGATCGGTCACATAGCGTTGTTTATTCCAACTGCCATATTCCGCAGAAACATTACCGGTGAACTCGCGGCTGGTGGCATGCTTTCGGATCATGTTAATGGAGGCGGAGGGGTTACCCGTTCCGGTCATCAGCCCGTTTGCGCCACGGACCACTTCGACACGCTCGAAGAGGGCCGTGTCGGAAAGAGCGTCACCGAGATTCCAGCGGGATTCGAAATAGGTCGGGATCCCATCCACCATGTAGTTATCAATCTGAAATCCGCGAGAGTAGTAGCTGCTGCGATCTGAATCTGCCTGGCTTTTACTTATCCCCAACGTGTTATCCATCACATCGCCCAGCGTTTGCAACTGCTGATCTTCCATGCGCTGTTGGCTGACGATGCTGACCGATTGCGGAATATCGCGCTGCGTCATCTGCATTTTGGTGCCAGCGGTCGTCGATTTAACGCTGTAATCCTGCTCTTCGCTGGATGCGGCTGGAGCAGAACCCTCCACGATCACGGTTTCTTCAGAAGGGGCTGCGAGGCTGGTGGAGGGCAATAGCGCTAACGTGATGCAGGCTGCCAGTAAAGAAGGGGCAACCCCCGGCTGGCGTTGAACATTCCCGTTGAGTGTTGTGAAAGACATCGAAAAGTCCTTGATAATTATTAATATTAAGTTCGAATCACCGGTAGTGTGATGAACCCTTTGGTTGTAAATTATTAAGTGCGCATGTAAATACAAATGCGAAATATACGCATTAACATTCAATGTGTAAACAGATGCTACGCGATAAATGAAATATTGTTTCAGTACTATGCTTAAGCGATAGCGATGGGAAATGGTTATAAGAACAGCAGCGGCAAAGGATTTTGCTTAAATAATCGAGGGTTAAAGTTGAAAGAGCGTGAGTAACTCGCTCATACTCTATACTCGCAGAGTTACCCGGCGTAGCATGGCATAACGCTTGGGCTGTTAATGAAAAAGGAAAACGTCGTGGCAGAAGAAACTATATTCAGCAAAATTATCCGTCGTGAAATTCCGTCGGATATCGTGTACCAGGATGAACTGGTCACCGCGTTTCGTGATATTTCCCCTCAGGCACCTACGCATATTCTGATCATTCCAAACGTCCTGATCCCGACCGTCAACGATGTGACGGCGGAACACGAGCAGGCGCTGGGGCGCATGATCACCGTTGCGGCGAAAATCGCCGAGCAGGAAGGTATTGCTGCAGATGGGTACCGTCTAATCATGAATACCAATCGTCATGGCGGTCAGGAGGTGTATCACATTCATATGCACCTGTTGGGTGGCCGTGCGCTCGGTCCAATGCTTGCGCATAAAGGTCTGTAAGCATGACCAGAGGATGCATTGCACTTTCACTGAGCTTGCTGCTACTGGCTGGCTGTCGGACACATCCTGAAATTCCGGTAAGTGATGAACAGTCGCTGGTGATGGAATCAACGATTCTGGCGGCGGGCATTACAGCAGAACAGCCGACGTTAACCACGTCTGATATTCAGGCCTCGGCATCCTCTCGACTCTATAACGAAAGACAAGAACCCGTTACCGTTCATTATCGGTTTTACTGGTATGACGCCAGAGGGCTGGAAATGCACCCTCTGGAAGCGCCACGCAGCATGACTATCCCGGCTCATTCGTCGGTGATGCTGTACGGCAGCGCCAATTTTCTGGGGGCGCACAAGGTTAGACTTTATCTTTATTTGTAAGGGGTGAATCTTGATGATCAAAATGAATCGCTACGCACTGATTGCCGCGCTGGCGATGTTTCTTTCTGGCTGTGTGGTGCAACGTGAACCCGCACCGGTAGAGGAAGTGAAGCCGGTGCCGGAACAACCCGCGCAGCCGCAACAGCCGGTACCGGTTGTACCAACGGTGCCAACCATACCGCAGCAGCCGGGTCCGATTGAGCATGAGGACCAAACGGCGCAGCCGACGCCACGTCAACGCCACTATGACTGGAACGGGGCTATGCAGCCGATGGTCGGCAAAATGCTGCAGGCTGACGGCGTCAAAGCGGGAGGCGTTCTGCTGGTTGATAGCGTCAATAACCGCACCAACGGCTCGTTGAATAGCGGTGAAGCCACCGAGACCTTGCGTAACGCGCTGGCGAATAACGGTAAGTTTACTCTGGTTTCTGCCCAGCAACTGGCTGTCGCCAAGCAGCAGTTAGGTTTGTCGCCGAACGATAGCCTGGGAACGCGCAGCAAAGCGATTGGGATCGCCCGCAACGTTGGCGCACAGTATGTGCTCTATTCCAGCGCTTCCGGCAACGTCAATTCGCCTGCGCTGCAAATGCAATTAATGCTGGTACAAACTGGCGAGATAATCTGGTCAGGTAAAGGTGCCGTTCAGCAACAATAACCGATTGACGCGCGACGAAGTCTTGTCGCGCTATTTCCCACAGTATCATCCCGTCGCAGCCAGCCAGAGCGGCCTGAGCGGCGGGAGCTGCATAATCGAACATCATACTCACCGCTTAGTGCTGCGTCGTCATCACGACCCTGATTCGCCGGAATCGCATTTCTTACGCCATTATCATGCGTTAAAACATCTGCCAGAAAGTCTTGCGCCGCGCCCTCGCTTTTATACGCGTGGGTGGATGGCGGTCGACTTTTTACACGGCCAGGTAGAATCCAGATTACCGGACGCCGACGAACTCGCTGGCTTATTGTATCATCTGCACCAGCAACCCCGATTGGGCTGGCGAATCAGTCTGCTGCCGTTACTTGAGCAGTACTGGCAGTGTGGCGATCCGGCGCGTCGTACGTCATGTTGGTTACGTGCGCTGAAGCGGCTACGGAAACGCGGTGAGCCTCGACCTTTGCGTCTGGGGCCGCTGCATATGGATGTCCACGGTGACAACATCGTACGTACATCCTCAGGGCTGCGGCTGATTGACTGGGAATATGCTGGTGACGGTGATATCGCCCTGGAGCTGGCGGCGGTATGGGTCAGTGATGAATCCCAGCACCAGCGGCTGGTTAACGCCTACGCTCAGCGATCGCACATTGAGCAAAACGCGCTGTGGCGACAGGTCAGACGATGGCGGCCCTGGGTAATGATGCTAAAGGCGGGGTGGTTTGAGTATCGCTGGCGACAAACCGGCGATCGACAATTTATCAGGCTGGCCGATGAAATCTGGCGGCAGCTAACAATGAAAGGATAAGGAGAGCAGTGTGGGCCCAGTAATGTTGGATGTCGAAGGGTATGAGCTGGACGCTGAAGAGCGTGAGATTCTGGCGCATCCGCTGGTAGGTGGGTTGATTCTCTTTACCCGAAATTATCATGACCCGGAACAGTTACGTGAGTTAGTGCGCCAGATCCGCGCGTCATCGCGCAATCATCTGGTCGTGGCGGTAGATCAGGAAGGCGGACGCGTACAGCGTTTTCGTGAAGGATTTACGCGTTTGCCAGCGGCCCAATCCTTTGCCGCGCTGCACGGTCTGGAAGAGGGCGGCAAACTGGCTCAGGACGCCGGATGGTTAATGGCCAGCGAAATGATCGCCATGGACATCGATATCAGCTTTGCGCCGGTACTGGATGTGGGGCATATCAGCGCGGCAATTGGCGAGCGCTCTTACCATGCCGATCCGCTGAAAGCGCTGGCTATGGCGACCCGCTTCATTGACGGTATGCACGCTGCTGGCATGAAAACCACCGGTAAACATTTCCCCGGACATGGGGCGGTGACGGCGGATTCACACAAAGAAACGCCAACCGATCCACGCTCAGAAGCTGACATTCGGGCGAAAGATATGTCCGTGTTCCAGACGTTGATTACTGAAAACAAACTCGATGCCATTATGCCTGCGCACGTCATCTACAGTGACGTGGATCCACGTCCGGCGAGCGGCTCGCCGCACTGGCTGAAAACGGTATTACGTCAGGAGCTTGGCTTCGATGGCGTCATTTTCTCCGACGATTTGTCGATGGAAGGGGCGGCGATTATGGGAAGCTACGCGGAGCGCGGTCAGGCATCGCTGGATGCCGGTTGCGATATGATCCTGGTCTGCAATAATCGTAAGGGAGCGGTCAGTGTGTTAGATAATCTGTCGCCGATCAATGCAGAACGTGTTACACGTTTGTATCATAAAGGTTCATTTTCACGTCAGGAACTGATGGACTCTGCACGCTGGAAGACGGTAAGCGCCCAGCTCAACCAGCTTCATGAGCGCTGGCAGGAAGAGAAAGCAGGTCATTAACGCAAGTTTGGCGAGGATGCGATGATTATCTATTTACACGGTTTTGACTCTAACAGCCCGGGCAACCATGAAAAGGTGTTGCAACTGCAGTTCATCGACCCGGATGTCAGGCTGATTAGCTATAGTACGCGGCATCCTAAACATGATATGCAGCATCTGCTGAAAGAAGTGGACAAAATGCTGCAGCTTAATGTGGACGACCGTCCGCTGATTTGTGGCGTGGGGCTCGGGGGATATTGGGCTGAACGCATTGGTTTTCTGTGTGATATTCGTCAGGTCGTGTTTAATCCTAACCTGTTCCCGTATGAGAACATGGAAGGAAAAATTGACCGGCCTGAAGAGTATGCAGATATCGCGACAAAATGCGTGACCAATTTCCGCGAAAAGAATCGCGATCGCTGCCTGGTGATCCTGTCACGTCATGATGAAGCGCTCAATAGTCAGCGTGCGTCAGAAGAGCTGCATCATTTTTATGAGATAGTCTGGGATGAAGAACAGACGCACAAGTTTAAGAATATCTCGCCGCATTTGCAGCGAATCAAAGCGTTCAAGACGTTAGGTTAATCCTTATTGAGCTTTTAAAAAAAACAGCCGCTAGGCTAATGTTCGTCAGTTACGAACGTATGGTGAACATGTGATTCCGGCTGAGGGTTCCGTTCACCTCAGCGGTGTCATTTCTCTGAAGCGCAGATACCTGTGAACGTGCAAGGGAGGCTCACCGCCGCCTCCCTTGCAACCCAGGCTCCCGGCGGGAAAATCGTCGCTGCGCGAGTTATTCGTCTTATGCCGTCTGCCTGTTGGGTCGGGGTCGAGCCTGCGTCCCTGCAGGCCGTCCCCTCTGTCCGCATCCCTGCGGACAGCCCCGGTCAGCCGTCAACGCCTCATCGATTTTCAGCCGGACCGGGGTCATCGCTTCAACGCACTGACTTCCAGTTAAATCTTTTTTGCTGTTCAAATATATTCAAATAAAAGTGCAGGAGGTCAGGTGTGGCTGGTCCGGCTGAAAATTGCCGATGTGTTTCCGTAAGGCCGGGAGAGCCAGCATGGATGCTGGCTCAGGGCGCGCTTTGCAAGGACGCTTCCTCGCGCCCGGCCCGGTAGCCTGGAGGAATAAGCGGAGGGTATTGCGCAGCAACAATTTTCCTGCCGGGAGCCGGGATTGTAAAGGGCGTGGCGGAGAACGCCCTTTACACGTTCACAGGAATCGGTGCTTCAGAGAAATGATGAGCATGAGGTGAACGGAACTTTTCCTCCGAGATAGCATGTTCTTTACCTCGGTCAGCACAGGTTGAAGCTTTCTGAAACTGAGGCGCTAACTGACTGGCATTACAGCCATCGGGCTGGTTTTTTTGTTCTTAAAGTTCCGGTTGTCTATCTTTTCAGCATCAAAACTTGATACATATCAATTTTGGTATGACCAATGCACCGTTCGTGTTATTCTCACTCTCGAAGAACATTTTCATTATCGTAACTTGTTGTTAATTAAAGGCTATGCTCATAACTTTTAATTAACAATTGGTTAATAAATTTGAGGGGGTCACGTTGACTACACCATTGAAAAGGATCGTGATTGTCGGCGGCGGTGCTGGCGGACTGGAAATGGCGACACAGCTGGGTAAAAAGCTGGGACGCAAGAAAAAGGCCAAAATCACGCTGGTGGACAGAAACCACAGCCACTTATGGAAACCGTTGCTGCATGAAGTGGCGACAGGTTCCCTGGACGAAGGTGTGGATGCGCTGAGCTATCTGGCGCATGCCCGTAACCACGGTTTCCAGTTCCAGTTGGGGTCGGTGGTGGATATCGATCGTGACGCGAAAACCATTACTCTCGCCGAGCTGCGCGATGAGAAGGGCGATCTACTGGTTCCTGAGCGTAAAGTCCCGTATGACACGCTGGTGATGGCGTTGGGCAGTACTTCCAACGATTTCAACACCCCAGGCGTCAAAGAAAACTGCATTTTCCTGGATAATCCACATCAGGCGCGTCGTTTCCACCAGGAGATGCTGAATCTGTTCCTGAAGTATTCCGCGAATCTGGGCGCTAACGGCAAAGTGAATATTGCTATTGTGGGCGGCGGTGCGACGGGGGTTGAACTCTCCGCCGAGCTGCATAATGCGGTAAAACAGCTGCACAGCTATGGTTACAAAGGGCTGACCAACGACGCTCTGAACGTTACTCTGGTCGAAGCTGGTGAGCGTATTCTGCCTGCGCTGCCGCCGCGTATTTCCAGCGCAGCACATAATGAATTAACCAAACTGGGCGTACGCGTACTGACCCAGACGATGGTTACCAGCGCAGATCAAGGCGGACTGCACACCAAAGATGGCGAATACATTAAAGCCGATCTGATGGTGTGGGCGGCAGGTATCAAAGCGCCAGACTTTATGAAAGACATTGGCGGTCTGGAAACGAACCGTATTAACCAACTGGTGGTTGAACCCACTCTGCAGACCACGCGCGATCCTGATGTCTACGCGATTGGTGACTGCGCCTCCTGCGCTCGCCCGGAAGGGGGTTTTGTGCCGCCGCGCGCTCAGGCTGCGCACCAGATGGCAAGCTGCGCAATGAGCAACATACTGGCGCAGATGAACGGCAAGCCACTGAAAGCGTATCAGTACAAAGATCACGGCTCTCTGGTCTCGCTCTCTAACTTCTCTACCGTGGGTAGCCTGATGGGTAACCTGACCCGTGGTTCGATGATGGTGGAAGGGCGTATTGCGCGCTTTGTGTACATCTCACTGTATCGCATGCACCAGATAGCTCTGCATGGCTACTTCAAGACCGGTCTGATGATGCTGGTCGGCAGCATTAACCGGGTGATTCGCCCGCGTCTGAAACTGCATTAATATCGACTTGTGGCGCCGGATGATTTATGCATCCTGCGCCTTCCTTCAGAGTTCTCCGAATCATCCTGCGTTCGTGCCTCCTCCTGCTATTTTCATCCGTAATCTGATTGGCATTCCTTACCTTCTGTTGCAAAGTTGTTGCTAATAGCAAAAAAGGAGGAACTCCCGTGAATAAATCAATGTTGGCGGGTATAGGGATTGGCGTAGCTGCTGCGCTGGGTGTTGCAGCGGTGGCCAGTCTGAACGTTTTCGAGCGTGGCCCACAGTATGCGCAAGTTGTCTCTGCAACACCGATTAAAGAGTCGGTGAAAACACCGCGTCAGGAGTGCCGGAACGTGACGGTCACGCACCGTAAGCCGGTACAGGATGAAAACCGTATCGCGGGTTCCGTACTGGGTGCCGTTGCGGGTGGCGTTATTGGCCATCAGTTTGGCGGCGGACGTGGTAAAGATATTGCCACCGTGGCCGGTGCTTTAGGCGGCGGCTATGCCGGTAACCAGATTCAGGGTTCGATGCAGGAAAATGATACTTACACCACTACGCAACAGCGCTGTAAAACGGTGTATGACAAATCTGAAAAAATGCTGGGCTACGACGTGACGTACAAAATTGGCGATCAGCAGGGGAAAATCCGCATGGATAAGGACCCCGGCGCGCAAATTCCGTTGGATAACAACGGACAGTTGGTACTGAATAACAAAGCGTAAAATAGCATTATTCTGAACATTAGCCCCCCATTCGCTCAGGCTGGGGGGCTTTTTTTATCAGAAGGTTAAGGCATAGTTCAGACCAAAGGTGCGGCCCCGGCCCTTGTATTCATACAGTGAGGGGCTACCGTAGGTTGGGCTGTACAGCAGTGGCGCACGTTGTCCCCACAGCGTGGTGTACTCTTCATTCAGCAGGTTTTCCACGCTGAAGGTCAGCTTACCCAACGGGAGCTGATAGCTGCCGATAAAGTCCATGGTGTTATAGCCATCCAGCTTGTTACCGCTGGCATCGGTCAGATCAAATGTTTGCTGGCTCTGTATGCGTAATGCCCACGGTTCAGGCGCCCAGCCGACCCATGCGGTTGCTTTGGACGGAGAGGCCAGAGTGACATCCCATTTCTGCCATTTACCGTTCTGTTTCACTTCCGATTTAATGACATTAAAGTTGCCGCCCAGACTCCAGTCCGTATCCGCAATGAAATAATCCACCGCACCTTCCAGACCATAAATCCGGCGATCGTCGGGCTGAACGTTAATGGTCATATCACTGCGATTGATAACGATCGATTTATCCGAAGTTGAGTAATAAGCGGCCAGTTGCGTGCGCAGACTATCGCCGGTGTAACGCCATCCCAGTTCGTACGAGTTTACTTTAATCCCTTCCAGGCGTGAATCCGCCACGTTGACGCTGCGCTGAAGCTGATAATGATCGCCAACCAGCGAATAGGTGCCGTTCCCGTAATATTTCCCTGGATCCGGAAGCTCCACGCCCTGAGAGAAGTTAAACCACGTTTGCTGACGGTCGGTCAGGTGGGCGAGGATACCGGCGTTGAACAGGAAATTATCGTAATCGGTTTTGCCGCCCGGAATGGTATCGGCAGAGTTCGCAAGCCCGGTCGCGATTCCCTGCTGTTGAGCATAGCCCACGAAATCATCAACCCTGTTTTCGGTCCATTGATAGCGTACGCCGCCGCTGAGGGTAAAGATGTCGTTAATGTCATAGCTGTTTTGCAGGAAAGGCGCGAAGTTGGTGATGCTATAACCGGGATAACGCCCGGTGGTATAAGCGGTGCGGTTATCCATGCCGCCGGAGGGCAAGGACCAGGCCAGATCGAAGAATTTCTGATTAGAATCGAAGGTCTCGTGATCGGCATCGATACCCCACGTCAGCTCCCAGTTATCCATCAACTGGCTGTTGAGGGTAATTTGGGCGCCAAACTGGTCTGTGTCCTGCTGTGATGCGGAGAAGCTGGTAACCTTACCTTTGCTGAGCGTCGGGAAAGGATAGAATTTCAGGGATTCGTCGCGGTAATAGATTTGGCTGACCAGGTTCTGGCCGAAAAAATCCGCATCTGAATATTGCAGGCTGATCAGATGACGTTCGGTGCCGGGAATACGATCGGAATTCAGTCCGCTGCTGGTATACGCTTTACCGTTTCCGGTCACGGCTGACATATTCTCGCCGAGATCCAGCCCGTAATCGTCATCCCCCTGGCTCTTATAATATTGCGTAACCAGTTGCAACTGACGGTTGTCGTCAAGTTCAATCGTTCCGGTACCCATCACGTCCAGACGATCGGAGTGCTGCAGGCCGGTTTGGGTGTTATCCAGCATCAGAGCATCGTGATTACCGTCATACCAGCCACCAAACCGTTGATACGCGACGGACATGCGCCCGGAAGCACGATCGGTTCCTCCGCTCACCGCCGCGGCAACGCGTTCATCATGATCGTTACTGTTGTTGAAGCCGCTTTTACTCGCAAGTTCGAGTTCTACTTCACGCTCCGGCTGACCTTTTTTGGTGACGATGTTGATTAATCCACCGGTACTGCCGCCACCATAAAGTGAGGTTGCGCCAGAGATGACTTCAATATGCGCAATGTTAAATGGGTCAATGGAGTCAAGCTGACGACTGTCGGTTCGCGAGGAGTTCAGACGAACGCCGTCAATGAGTACGACGATGGCGCGACCGCGCATATTCATGCCGTAGTTTGTGCGTCCCTGGCTACTGACATCGATTCCTGGGATTAACTGAGCAAGAACATCCTTGAACTCTTTACCACCCTGAACCTGTTGTTCAATCTCGCTTCCTTCAATAACCCAGGTGGTTTGTGCCATTTCTGCCACGGTACGTTGGCTACGGTTGGCGCTGACAATGAGGTTATCTTCCTCAGCCGCAATGGCCGGGAGGGTTAAAGATAACAGGAGAGGATTGAGCACCCAGAGACGGTTATGCATTTGTATTCCTTTTAAAAAAGAGTCGATCTGTTTTTGTTATGGCGGTAAAGAAACCGATGGTTACATTGTGAAACAGGCGTTAAAACAAATGCGAATATTGCTGATAATAATTGTTGTTATCAATATGTTTTACAAAAAATGATCAGATAAGATGATGAAAACAATAGGGAATGTAGGGGTAATGCGCGGAGTTTTAACCGGGGGCTGTATCAGCTCCCGGTCATGTCAATACAGCGGGGAAAAGCGGGAAAGGCTTAGGCTTTGATGAGCTCGGGCCAAAGCCGCAGGGTTGTATGTGAGATCTGCATCAGTTTTTCAAATGTTGCACCTTCACGGGCGCTGATCGACATACCCTGTAAAATACAGTTCAGGTATTCGGCCAGTTTTTGCACGTCGCAATGGACCGGGATTTCGCCTCGCTGCTGGCGCTGGTGAAGAAACTGGGTAAGCGTCTGTTCTTGCATTGCATGGCGGGATTTCACCGTGTGCGCAATATCGCGGGAAGAGGCTGCCAGCGTCGCAGAAGTGTTAATCATGAAACATCCCGCCGGGGTGTCCTTGCTGGTGAAACAGGTCGCTATGGCGGTGAAATAGTCTTCCAGTGCGGACTCCAGACTTTTTTCTTCGCAAAACAGCTGGGCTTCGTGTTTCGCCGCAAAGCGGGTGATGTAGCGGTCCAGCACGGCACGAAACAACCCTTCTTTATTGGTGAACTCTGCATACAGCGTGGGCGCTTTTGCGCCGGTAGCTTCCACGAGATCGGCGAGCGAGGTCGCTTCATATCCGTGCTGCCAGAAGAGTGTCATGGCCTTATCAAGCGCGGCTTCCCTGTCGAACACTTTTGGTCGGCCACGGCTTTTTTTAGCACAACCTGTCGTTTCAGTTGTCATGGCGCCGATGTACCTTTGTTAGGTTTATTGAATAGCCATTATAAAAATATTCGACTGCACACTCCAGCGGATTAACGATAAAAATAATATATAGCTATTAGTATGAAAAATAAGGCCTTTGTGTTTTATTTAACGATCATTATAAAAAAATGTTGACGTGTGACCTGGATCACATCTATGATTTACCTATCGATCGTTAAGTTAATCTTTTCGACACCCATTCATCTGCAAAAGGTCACTATCATGAAAAACGTAAAAACTCTGTTTGTTGCTGCTGTTTTTAGCTCACTGTCATTTGCAAGCTTTGCCGCCGTTGAAGTTCAGGCCACACCTGCTGGTCAAGAGAAAGTCGGTACTATTTCTGCGAATGCGGGGACTAACTTAGGTTCTCTGGAAGATCAGCTGGCGCAGAAAGCGGATGAGATGGGAGCGAAGTCTTTCCGTATAACTTCCGTTACCGGTCCTAACACCCTTCACGGGACTGCAGTTATCTACAAATAAGATTTAACCCATCGCAATGCCACTGCGAGTTAAATAAAAAACCCCCGCGGAATAAAATCCAGCGGGGGTTTTTTTATGCGCAGAGTTTACATCGGTTGTTGGGCAACGTCGTGATGACGGGTCACATCGACCGGCATTCCTGAGCGAATTTCCATTGCATGTTCCATGACCGCAGGATCCGTTTGCGCCGCATTTTTAAACGTCTGCATGGATGCGTTCAGCACGATCGGCAGCAACTGCGGGTCGTCATTGATTTTTTCGGACAGCGGTTGGTGTACTTCCACCAGGCGCGCGCCGTTAGGTTCAACAGATGCTTTGATCGGCGTATTGATAATATTGACCCTGGTTCCTGGCTTCACCTGACGGAACAGGGTTTCGATATCACCGTCGCGTAAACGAATACAGCCGGAACTGACGCGCATTCCAATGCCAAAATCAGCATTGGTTCCGTGCAGCAGGTATACACCGCCGTATGCCGCTAAACGAATCGCATGATGGCCCATCGGGTTATCCGGGCCTGCAGGTACAACGGCAGGTAGGTCGATCCCGTTTGCTTTGTATCGCGCGCGGATGTTTGCCGTAGGCGTCCAGGTGGGGTTGGCGCGTTTATCTGAAATGGTGGTTACCATTGTTGGCGTTAACGTGTCACCACCTAACTGGCCAATACCAATAGGATACACGGTCACCGAATTGGTCCCCGGCTGGTAATAATAAAGACGCAGTTCGGCGAGGTTGATAACAATGCCTTCGCGCGGCGCATCCGGCAGCAAAGTTTGTAACGGGATAGTCAGCACGCTGCCCGGGCGTGGTACGTAAGGGTCAACGCCAGGGTTGGCCTGCAGCAGCGCCAGAAAGCCGACATTGTACTTTTTAGCAATCGCTTCCAGAGAACCGCCATTGTCTTCAACAACATGAACGGCATTCTGACCCACCACGCGGCTTCCCGGTGGCGGCAGCGGCCAGGTGTTTGCCTGAGCCGGAAGTGCTAACGCGAAGGTCGCGGCAAGCGTAAAAAACGCTAACCAGCGAGAGAGTCGTTTATTGTTTAACATCACCATAAATCCATTGTTTTTACGTGGTTTTTATTATGTAAAAGTAAACAAGAATTATGGCGGTTTGCTGTGTCGGGAAGTGCAGGGAAGTGCAAAGAGTTTGTAAATTCATCAGGCCGGGTGAGGGGGCTCACCCGGCCTGTTCACTATGCTACGGCGTTTTCTTCAAGCTGGCGCATAAACTGGCGTACCCAGTCAATTCGGGTTTTACGTTCGCTTAGGTCCTGCATAAATTTCAGCCGGGTTGGACCGTCGAGGCGGAAGTGCTGCGGCTGTTTTTGCAGTAACCCAATCAGCCAGACCGGGTTAACGTGGTTTTTCTCTGCAAATTCAATAGTACCGCCTTTTTCATTACCTTCGAGCTTTCTGATCCCCAGTTTCTGCGCCTGCTGGCGTAAACGGGCGATATCCAGCAGCGTACGAGCCGGGTCGGGCAGCAGGCCGAAACGGTCAATCAGCTCGACCTTAATTTCTTCCAGCTCGTTTTCACCTTTGGCACTGGCAATCCGCTTATAGAACGACAGTCGGGTGTTAACATCCGGGATATAGTCGTCCGGCAGCAGAGACGGCATGCGTAGTTCGACTTCGGTTTGCTGGCTGGTGAGATCTTCCAGCGAAGGCTCACGCCCCTCTTTGAGCGCATCGACGGCATTTTCCAGCAGCTCCATATACAGCGAGAAGCCGATGCTTTCCATGGAACCACTCTGATCTTCACCCAGCAATTCCCCGGCGCCGCGAATTTCGAGGTCGTGGGTCGCCAGCGCAAAACCTGCGCCCAAATCTTCCAGCGAGGCGATGGCCTCCAGGCGTTTTTGCGCGTCGGTGGTCATCGCTTTTGGATGCGGCGTCAGCAGCCAGGCGTATGCCTGATGGTGTGAGCGCCCCACACGACCGCGCAGCTGGTGCAATTGCGCCAAACCGAAGTGATCGGCTCGTTCGATGATGATGGTGTTAGCGGTGGGAATGTCGATCCCGGTTTCGATAATGGTGGTACACACCAGCACGTTAAAACGCTGATGGTGGAAATCGTTCATCACGCGTTCCAGTTCGCGCTCGCGCATTTGTCCGTGGCCGATACCAATCCGCGCTTCAGGCACCAGTTCCGCTAGTCTGTCAGCAGTTTTCTGGATATTTTCGACATCGTTAAACAGATAATAAACTTGTCCCCCGCGCAGAACTTCACGCAGGATTGCCTCGCGCACGACCAGGTTGTCATATTCGCGCACGAAGGTTTTGACTGCCAGACGACGGGCAGGCGGTGTTGCGATGATCGACAGATCGCGCATGCCGCTCATTGCCATATTAAGCGTACGCGGAATTGGCGTTGCCGTCAGGGTCAGAATATCGACATCTGCGCGCATCGCCTTGATGCGTTCTTTGTGGCGAACGCCGAAACGATGCTCTTCATCGACAATCAGCAGACCCAGATCTTTTAACTTCACATCCGCTTGCAGCAGTTTGTGCGTGCCAATGAGAATATCGATTTTACCTTCGGCAACCTGCTCCAGAATCTGCGTTTGCTCTTTGGCGCTACGGAAACGGGACAACATCTCGATGCGTACCGGCCAGTTGGCAAAGCGATCGCGGAAGTTGTCGAAGTGCTGCTGCGCGAGCAGGGTGGTCGGCACCAGCACGGCAACCTGCTTGTGGTTCTCTACGGCAAGAAAGGCAGCGCGCATCGCGACTTCGGTTTTACCAAAGCCGACGTCACCACATACCAGGCGGTCCATGGCCAGCGGTTGGCACATATCGCTGAGTACTGCGTTAATCGCCTGCGCCTGGTCAGGCGTGGTTTCAAACGGGAAGCTGTCGCAAAACAGCTGGTACTGCTCACGGTCATGCTTAAAGGCGAAGCCTTCTTTCGCCGCGCGCTGGGCATAAATATCCAGCAGCTCTGCTGCGACATCGCGTACCTTCTCAGCGGCTTTCTGTCGGGCGCGGGACCAGGCATCGCCGCCAAGTTTATGCAGCGGCGCATTCTCTTCTGCACCGCCGGCATAGCGGCTGATCAGATGCAGTGACGACACCGGCACGTACAGTTTGGCGTCGTTGGCATAGGTGAGCATCAGATATTCACCGGTGATACCGCCCGCTTCCAGCGTGGTCATCCCGGCATAACGGCCCACGCCGTGCTCCAGATGCACCACCGGTTGACCGGGATGCAGCTCTGCGAGGTTACGAATTAACGTATCCGGATTGATGGTGCGACGAGAATCCTGGCGACGGCGCGCTACGCGTTCCCCGAGCAGATCGCTTTCACAAATCAGCGCCAGATTGCGTTTGCTATCGATGAAGCCGTGCTCAGCTGCGCCAATCATCAGATAACGACCGTTATCTACGGCCTCATCGAGTCGCAATATCCGCTTCGGCGCCACTTTGATACGGGCGAGCAGTTCGCCTAACGCTTCCCGGCGGCCTTCACTTTCCACCGAGAAGATCACCGGACCGGTAAAGCCCTCAAGGAATTTACGTAACGCATCTAGCGGCGATTTTTGCTGCGCCTGAACGGCGATGTCCGGCAGCTTCTGGAACCCGAGGTTGGTATTCGCAGCTTTGTTCGCCAGGCTCTCGGTTTTCAGTTGAACGCGTGGCCAGCGTTTAAGTTCAGAAAACAGCTCATCAACCCGTAGCCACAGGGATTCCGGCGGCAGAAGCGGACGCATTGGATCAACGCCGCGATTTTCAAAGCGTGACAGAGTATCGGCCTGGAAGCGTTCTGCGCTGGTCTCAATATCACCGGTATTCACCAATAGCGTATTGGCGGGGAAGTAGCTGAATAACGGCGGCAACGTCTCGCTGAAAAACAGCGGTTGCCAGTATTCAATACCCGCAGGTAACGTGCCTTTACTGACCTGCTGGTAAATATGCTCGGCGTCGCGTTTCACCTCAAAGGTGTCCCGCCACTGGCTACGGAATAGCTCAATGGCCGTTTTGTCAGTCGGGAATTCGTGTGCGGGTAGCAAATTAATGGCATCGACTTCTTCCAGCGTGCGCTGGGTGTCGGTATCAAACAGACGCAGACTGTCGATTTCGTCATCAAAGAAATCCAGGCGATAAGGCAACTCGCTGCCCATCGGGAACAGATCCAACAGTGCGCCGCGCGTGGCGTATTCGCCGTGTTCCATGACCTGATCAACATGGCGATAGCCAGCGCTGTCCAGCTGTTCGCGCAGGGCGTCGCGCGAAAGCCTCTGACCTTTTTCCATGACCAGCGCATGGCCGTGCAGATAGCTGTGCGGACAAACACGCTGCATCAGGGTATTTACCGGAACGATCAGCACGCCGCGCTGCATGGCAGGCAGCTGATACAGCGTGGAGAGACGCGAGGAGATTATCTCCTGATGAGGAGAAAAGCTGTCGTAGGGAAGCGTTTCCCAGTCGGCCAGGTTCATTACCATCTGGTCGGTAAACTGACGAATTTCATCATGCAGACGTAAAGCATTTTGCATGTCCGGCGCGATCAGTACCACTGGACCGGCGTGATGTTCGGCGATTTCGGCAACCAGCGTTGCGCAGGCCGCGCCGGTAAGCTCACCCAACTGGCGCTGATCGCCTGCTTTCGCTGGGAGCGTGTAACGATGTTGTTCAGGCATTCGGTTGTCAGGATCTCGTTTAGATATACATCTGATAAGCAATGTTCTTTATTATCCGTGATCGTTTCTCATAAGCAAATTGATTCGCCCCCGAATGGGGGCAAAAAGCGCGTTGGGGTTAGCGCGAGGCGGTCGATAAAGAGGGTGGGGAAAAGAGCAGATCGGCCACGGTTTTCTGTGAGATTTTACGCACCAACAGGCCAAACAGGGTGCACAGCAGCAGGCAGGCGAACGGATACACCAGCAGCAGGGCCAGCTCCGTGTATGCAGGCCAGACGGCATGATTAATTTTGGGGATTAGCGTTAAGCTGAACAGTTCAACCAGAATACGGTGAGTGGTGTAGATGGCGATGGTATTGGCGCCAATCACGCTTAGCGGACTGGATGCGCGCATGCCAAAGCGGCGTTCAAATTGATAAAACAGCTTCATGATTAGCACAATGGAAAGAAGAGAAAGCAATAGTGACACATTTGCCAGCCACGCGATGACGGCGGCGATTGCGCTAACCAGAAAAATGATTGCATGGCGGCGCAGGGGCACCTCCTTGATCCACACCAACAGCGTTGCGCCAAACCACGCGCCGAGGCTATACCAGGGCAAATTGCGAATCACGCTGTTCATTCCCCACCACGGCGTTGGGACAAAATTGATAGCCACGCTCAGCACCACAAATAACGCCAACAGCGGCACCGCCCAACGGCTGAAAATTTTACACAGTACAAAATAGACAATCAGTGCATACAGATACCACAGGCTGGTGCTGGCGGTCAGCATCCCGTGGGTGAAACCCGCTATCGAACCGGCATAGGCAGCGTTGGCTGCATGGCTCAGATCGCGCTGTGGGGCCAACCAGTTATTGAGAGTCACTAACGCCAGCCATTGCATTACCCCCCAGATCACCAGCACCCAGGCAATACTCCAGATCCGTTTATCCACGCAGGTTGTCCATGGGACGCTATCGATGTAGCGACGGATCAGATACCCCGAAATAAAGAAAAACACCGGCATGCGAAACGGCGCCAGGTACAAATTGAGGTAAATCCAGCATTTGCTCAGCATCTCTGAAAGCGGATGCTGAAAGGTGATGAGGTGCGGGTAAAACGTGATTACCGAGTGGTAAATCACCACCAGACAAATACATAACCCTTTGATCTGATTAATCCAAAGTTCTTTTTTACTCATTGAGACGGCGTATCCATATTGATTGCTGTAGTCTGCCATCCTGCGCAACCCGCTGCGCGCTGTAATGCGTAACTGTCTGCTTTTTGTTTTTTTAAGATAAAGATCAGGGACCCGGACTGAAGGGCGGAGGGACAACTTTAGCGGATTGATTTATTTATACTTTTAGGAATAGTGCTGACGAACACTTACGGTTCAGTCATTTACCCATTCCGCTTTCGCTTATATACTCGTGACTTTGCTAACAGCAACCAGACGGATTTCATGTACCAACCTGTGGCTCTATTCATCGGCCTGCGTTATATGCGTGGGCGTGCAGCAGATCGCTTCGGTCGCTTCGTTTCCTGGCTCTCCACCATTGGCATTACTCTCGGGGTAATGGCGCTGGTCACGGTGTTGTCGGTGATGAACGGTTTTGAGCGCGAGCTGCAAAACAATATTCTTGGCCTGATGCCTCAGGCCGTTCTCTCGTCTGAACAGGGTTCGCTCAACCCGCAGCAACTGCCAGAAAAAGCGGTGGTGTTGAACGGCGTCAACCGCGTTGCGCCTATAACTACGGGAGATGTGGTGCTGCAAAGTGCGCGTAGCGTGGCGGTCGGTGTGATGCTGGGTATCGATCCGGCGCAAAAAGATCCGTTAACGCCGTATCTGGTCAATGTGAAGCAAACAGATCTGCAGCCGGGTAAGTATAATGTCATCCTCGGAGAGCAGCTTGCCGGACAGTTGGGCGTTAATCGTGGCGATCAAATTCGCGTGATGGTGCCCTCGGCCAGTCAGTTTACGCCAATGGGGCGTCTGCCGAGCCAGCGTCTGTTTACGGTAATTGGCACCTTCGCCGCCAACAGCGAAGTCGATGGCTACCAGATGCTAACCAACATTCAGGATGCCTCACGGCTGATGCGCTATCCGGTGGGTAATATTACCGGCTGGCGTCTGTGGCTGAACGAGCCGCTGAAGGTTGACACGCTGAGCCAGCAAACGCTGCCGCAAGGTACTAAATGGCAGGACTGGCGCGAGCGCAAAGGGGAATTGTTCCAGGCCGTGCGCATGGAAAAGAACATGATGGGGCTGCTGCTTAGCCTGATCGTGGCGGTGGCGGCTTTTAATATTATTACCTCACTGGGTCTGATGGTAATGGAGAAGCAAGGGGAAGTGGCGATTCTACAAACGCAGGGGCTGACGCCGCGGCAGATAATGATGGTGTTTATGGTTCAGGGGGCCAGTGCCGGGATTATTGGCGCGCTGTTGGGCGCTGTGCTGGGCGCATTGCTTGCCAGCCAACTGAACAACCTGATGCCTATTATCGGCGTGCTTCTGGATGGCGCTGCGCTGCCGGTCGCCATCGAGCCGCTGCAGGTTATCGTTATTGCGCTGGTGGCGATGGCCATCGCGTTGCTGTCTACGCTTTATCCTTCCTGGCGCGCTGCCGCCACTCAACCCGCTGAGGCTTTACGTTATGAATAAGATCCTGTTGCAATGCGACAACCTGTGCAAACGCTATCAGGAAGGCACTGTGCAGACCGATGTACTGCACGATGTCAGTTTTTGCGTCGGCGAAGGTGAGATGATGGCGATTGTCGGCAGCTCCGGCTCCGGTAAGAGTACGCTGCTGCATCTGTTGGGCGGGCTGGATACGCCGACTTCCGGCGACGTCATTTTTAGCGGTCAGCCAATGAGCAAGCTCTCGTCGGCGGCGAAAGCGGAACTGCGCAATCAGAAGCTGGGCTTTATTTACCAGTTCCACCATTTGCTGCCGGACTTTACCGCGCTGGAAAACGTGGCGATGCCGCTGTTGATCGGCAAGAAAAAACCGGCTGAAATCACCGAGCGCGCGCGGGATATGTTGAAAGCGGTAGGGCTGGACCATCGTGCCAGCCATCGCCCATCCGAACTGTCTGGCGGGGAACGCCAGCGCGTGGCCATCGCCCGTGCGTTGGTAAATAACCCGCGCCTGGTTCTGGCAGATGAACCAACGGGTAACCTTGATGCGCGTAACGCGGACAGCATTTTCGAACTTCTGGGTGAGCTGAACCGCTCTCAGGGTACGGCATTCCTGGTGGTGACGCACGATCTGCAGTTGGCGAAGCGGATGAGCCGTCAGCTTGAGATGCGCGATGGTCGCCTGACGGCTGAACTGAGCCTGATGGGAGCTGAGTAATGGCTTCGCCTTTATCATTATTGATTGGTCTGCGCTTTAGTCGTGGTCGGCGGCGTGGCGGTATGGTTTCGTTGATTTCCGTGATATCCACCGTTGGTATCGCGTTGGGCGTGGCGGTGTTGATCGTCGGTTTAAGCGCCATGAACGGATTTGAACGTGAGCTTAACAACCGTATTCTGGCCGTAGTCCCTCACGGAGAGATTGAAGCTGTAAATCAACCGTGGAATAACTGGCAGGAAGCGCTCGACAAGGTACAAAAAGTGCCGGGTATTGTCGCTGCGGCACCTTATATCAACTTTACCGGACTGGTGGAGAGTGGGGCGAACCTACGCGCGGTGCAGGTGAAGGGCGTTGACCCAAAACAGGAACAGCATTTAAGCGCGCTGCCATCCTTCGTGCAAAACCACGCCTGGGATAATTTCAAAGCCGGTGAGCAACAAATCATCATTGGTAAGGGTATTGCCGATGCGCTGAAGGTGAAGCAGGGCGACTGGGTGTCGATTATGATCCCTAACGCCAGTGCGGATCATAAGTTACAGCAGCCTAAACGCGTGCGTTTGCACGTTATGGGGATCCTGCAACTGAGCGGTCAGCTCGATCACAGCTTTGCCATGATCCCAATGGAAGATGCGCAGCAATACCTGGACATGGGAACCAGTGTTTCCGGGATCGCGCTGAAAGTTAACGACGTGTTTAACGCCAATAAATTGGTGCGAGACGCGGGTGAAGTCACCAATAACTATGTTTATATTAAGAGCTGGATCGGTACTTACGGTTATATGTATCGTGATATCCAGATGATCCGCGCCATTATGTATCTGGCGATGGTGCTGGTGATTGGCGTGGCCTGTTTTAATATCGTTTCCACGTTAGTGATGGCGGTAAAAGACAAAAGCGGCGATATTGCGGTATTAAGAACCCTCGGGGCGAAAGATGGGTTGATCCGTGCCATTTTTGTCTGGTACGGCCTGCTGGCGGGGCTTTTCGGTAGCCTGATAGGCGTCGTTATTGGGGTGATTGTCTCGTTGCAACTGACGCCGATAATAAACGGGATTGAAGCGCTTATCGGGCATCAGTTCCTGTCCGGTGATATCTATTTCATTGACTTCCTGCCATCGGAATTACACTGGCTGGATGTGATTTACGTGCTGGTGACAGCACTCGTGCTGAGTCTTTTGGCAAGTTGGTATCCGGCGCGTCGCGCCAGCAATATTGATCCTGCGAGAGTGCTTAGCGGCCAATAACAACAATAATACACTAAAGCATTCATGCTGCATCAAGGCGTAGCCAACGCAGAGGCATCTTGAAGGATGACGTGTATCAAGGAGCGGTGATGTATTACGGATTTGACATCGGCGGGACCAAAATTGCGCTGGGCGTGTTTGATAAGCAACGTCGTCTGCAGTGGGAGACTCGCGTGCCTACACCTCGTGACAGCTACGATGCTTTCCTTGATGCGGTCTGCAATCTGGTAACGGAAGCGGACCAGCGATTTGGTGTCAAAGGTTCGGTTGGCATTGGCATTCCTGGCATGCCGGAAACGGAAGACGGCACGCTGTACGCGGCCAACGTTCCTGCCGCCAGTGGTAAACCGCTCCGCGCCGATCTCAGCGCTCGCCTTGACCGCGATGTGCGTCTGGACAACGATGCGAACTGTTTTGCCCTCTCCGAAGCCTGGGATGACGAGTTTACCCAATATCCGCTCGTGATGGGGTTGATCCTCGGCACGGGCGTCGGCGGCGGTCTGGTGCTTAACGGGAAATCCATTACCGGACGCAGCTATATCACCGGCGAGTTTGGTCATATTCGTTTGCCAGTCGATGCGCTGACGCTGATGGGCTTTGATTTCCCGCTGCGCCGCTGTGGATGCGGTCAACTGGGATGCATCGAAAGCTATCTTTCCGGCGGTGGATTTGCGTGGTTGTACCAGCATTACTACCATCAACCGCTGGATGCCCGTGAAATTATCGCACTGTGGGAGCAGGGTGATGAACAAGCGCGTGCCCACGTTGAACGCTATCTGGATTTGCTGGCGGTGTGTCTTGGCAATATCCTGACTATCGTCGATCCCGATTTGGTGGTGATTGGCGGAGGCTTGTCGAATTTTACCGCTATTACGACGCAACTGGCGGACCGACTGCCACGTCATCTGCTGCCGGTTGCCCGGGTGCCGCGTATTGAGCAGGCACGGCACGGTGATGCGGGCGGGATGCGCGGGGCCGCTTTCCTACATCTTACCGATTAATACAAAGAGGTTGTTATGCTGTCGCGTCGGGGTCATCGGTTAAGCCGCTTTCGTAAAAATAAACGCCATTTGCGCGATCGCCTGCGTCAACGAATCTTTTTCAGAGACAGAGTGGTGCCTGAATTGATGGAAAAACCAAGAGTGCTGGTACTGACGGGGGCGGGAATCTCCGCTGAGTCAGGAATTCGAACATTCCGCGCGGCGGATGGTCTCTGGGAAGAACATCGGGTCGAGGACGTTGCGACTCCGGAAGGATTTAGTCGAAACCCGGAACTGGTTCAGTCGTTTTATAACGCCCGTCGCCATCAGTTGCAGCAGCCAGAAATCCAGCCTAATGCGGCGCATATCGCGCTGGCAAAACTCGAAGCCGAGCTGGGCGACCGTTTTTTACTGGTGACGCAGAACATTGATAACCTGCATGAACGTGCAGGCAGCCAGAACGTTATCCATATGCACGGCGAACTGCTGAAGGTTCGCTGTTCGCAAAGCGGGCAGATTCTGGAGTGGACGGGCGATGTGACCCCGGAAGATAAATGTCATTGCTGCCAGTTTCCTGCGCCGCTAAGACCGCACGTGGTGTGGTTTGGTGAAATGCCACTGGGCATGGATGAAATTTATATGGCGCTGGCAATGGCGGATGTGTTTATTGCCATTGGCACATCGGGTCATGTTTATCCGGCAGCGGGTTTTGTGCATGAGGCAAGACTGCACGGGGCGCATACGGTAGAGCTCAATCTCGAGCCGAGCCAGGTGGGAAGCGAATTTGAAGAGAAGTATTACGGTCCGGCAAGCCAGGTGGTGCCTGAGTTTGTTGAGAAGTTATTGAAAGGACTGTAACGGCTATCCGGGCAATATTGCTTAAGTTTGTACAAGCTGGCGGTCCTCACGCAGGGCCGCCATAATCAAAAATCCTGCGATGTAAAAACAACAGATCAGCGCCAACGCGCTCAGCCACACGGGCAGCCGGGTAATGTAGACGAGGCTGCACGAGATAATCACCAGAATAATTCCGGTATACATGGGGTGCGCAATCCAGGCAAAAATACCGCGCGTAACCCGTTTGGCGCTGGGTAAATAGTAGCCTGTCCACGTGTGGCTTTCACCTAAATCCCATTTTCCTTTGATGACCAGCGCGTTACCGACGATCGCCAGAATGAGACATCCCCACTCCACCGGGCCAATCTGATGATTGAAAAACAGGCTGTAGCCAAAAACCAGGATCGGTATTAAAAAAGTGAGTCGTAGCAGGCGGGTTGCGGTGATGGGCAGCAAAGGACGAGCGTTTACCGGCTGTTTACGAGGGAGGATCACCAGCGTAAATACGATCAGATTAGCCAATTCAAGTATCAGCCAGAGCGTTGCCATTGGAAGCCTCAGAAGCCGACCTGGAATACTGTAAGCATAGCCAGAAACTGGAGAGCGGGAGTCAGTCGAAAGACGTAAAAGTCGGGTTGGCAGGTAGCAACCCGGCGCATCGAGGCCTGCCGGGTTGCACGAGTATTAGCGTCCTGCTTTCAGCTTCTGATAATACTCTTCATAGATAGCGCTGGCGGAACCCACATCGTTCTGCCATTCCCCTTTGTTGATGGTTTCTGCGTCAGGGTAGAGCGTTTTATCATTCGCGACTTCAGGACTTAACAGCTTACGCGCTGCCAGGTTTGGCGTCGGATAACCAATAGTTTCCGCAACTTCTTTCGCCACGTCCGGGCGCAGCAGGAAGTTAATCAGCTTCAGCGCACCTTCTTTGTTTTTGGCGTTAGCCGGTATAGAAAGGCTGTCCATCCAGAAAATGCCACCTTCTTTTGGCCATACCACTTCCAGTGGAGTACCCGCCTGGCGCGCCACATACGCGGAGCCGTTCCACACCATTCCCAGATTAACTTCGCCTTCCATATACGGGTTGGCCGGGTTGTCAGAGTTAAACGCCGCGACGTTAGGCATCAGCTTCTTCAACTCGTTATAGGCGGCTTCAATCTCTTTAGGGTCGGTGGTATTGCCGGAATATCCCAGTTTGCGCAGCGCCATCTGGAACACTTCACGCGCATCATCCGTTAACAACAGGCTGCCTTTGTACTCCGGTTTCCACAGATCGGCCCAACTGGTTACGGTTTTCGGGTCGATGGCATCGCTGTTAACACCAATGGCCGTCGCACCCCAGATATACGGGATGGAGTAGTCATTGTTCGGGTCAAACGGCTTATTGAGCATTTCCGGGTCGAGGTTGTGGAAGTTGGTTAACGTCGACTTGTCGATCTTCTGGATCATGCCTTCTTTGCGCATTTTGTCGACATAATAGGTGGACGGTACCACCAGATCGTATGCGCCGTCTTTATAGGTTTTGAGCTTGGCGTACATGGTTTCATTCGACTCGTAGGTCGAATAGATAACCTTAATGCCGGTCTCTTTGGTGAACTGCTCCAGCAGCCCAGGCGGGACATACTCGGTCCAGTTATAGAAATAGAGCGTGTTGTTGTCATTCGCGTGAGCGGCGCTCATGCCCAGTGCCAGAGCACCCGCCGCGAGCAGGTGGCGTGACCATTTTTTCATCATTTAACGTCCCCTGAATTAAGGGCCTTAGCGGCCCTTGGTTTTATCACGTGCAATAAGCTGGCTGGCGATCACCATAACCAGCGACAGAACCAACAAAATGGTCGCCAGCGCGTTCACCTCTGGTGATACGCCGACCTTAACCATCGAGTAGATTTTTAATGGCAGAATTTCATAACCCGGCCCGGTAACGAAGGACGAAACGACGACATCATCCATCGACAACGTAAAGCTCAGTAGCCAGCCTGCAGCTACGGCAGGCATAGCCAGTGGTAGTATGATCTTGCGCAGAATAGTCACTTCACTGGCGCCGAGATCTTTGGCTGCCTCAAGCATGCGTACATCAAAACCTTTCAGGCGTGAGTAAACCGTCACCACCACAAAAGGCAGACAAAAAGTGATATGCGAGAACAGCAGCGACCAGAAACCGAGCTGAATACCGATCAGCATAAACAGCACCAGTAAAGAAATCGCCATCACGATATCCGGCGACATCATCACCACGAACAGCATGCCGCTGACAAACGGTTTGCCACGAAAGCGGTAGCGGTACAGTGCGACCGCTGTAAGTGAGCCGATCAGCGTGGCGAACGTGGCGGAGAGCACCGCCATCGTCAGCGAGTGCTGCGCCGCCTGCAGCAGGCTGTCGTTATTCATCAGCAGGCCGTACCATTTGGTGGTGAAACCCTGCCAGTTGATACCAAAGCGCGAGCTGTTAAAGGAGTTCACAATCAAGATAATGATTGGAATATACAGATACGCGTAGATAGCGGTCATAAAACCGCCGCGAAGCAGTCGACCGATCATTCGAGTTCCACCTTCTTGTTCAGCAAGCGGGAGGCGCGCCAGTAGATCAGCAGCATCAGACCCATCACGATGGTCAGGGTAATACTGGTGGCGGCACCGAACGGCCAGTCGCGAATGTTCAGGAACTGAACTTTAATCACGTTGCCAATCAGCAAGTTTTTTGCTCCGCCCATTAGGTCGGAAACGTAAAACAGGCCCATTGCGGGCAGCATAACCAGCAGGCATCCGGCGATAATCCCCGGCATCGTCAACGGAATAATGATGCGGGTAAAAGTCTGAAGTTTACTGGCGCCTAAATCGCGTGCGGCTTCCAGCAGCGGTTTATCGAGCTTTTCAATGCTGGAATAGAGCGGCATCACCATAAACGGCAGCAGAATGTACACCAGCCCGATAATCACTGCGCTGGGGGTAAACATGATGCGAATGGGAGTATCAATAACGCCAAGCCACAACAGAAACTCGTTGAGATAGCCTTTGGTGCTGAGAAAAATTTTGAGTCCGTAGATGCGAATAAGCGAGTTGGTCCAGAACGGAACAATCAGCAGGAACAGCAGCAACGGGCGCACTTTTTCCGGCAGTTTCACCAAAAACCAGGCAAACGGATAACCGAGAACCAGACAGGCGAACGTGGCAATCAGCGCCATATTGAGGGAGTGAACCAGCACCTCAAAATAGAGCGGATCGAGCAGGCGAGTATAGTTTTCCAGCGTAAAGACCATTTTGACGAAATTAGCGTCGTCACGGGTCAAAAAGCTGGTGCCGATGATCATCAGGTTGGGCAGAAAGACAAATAACACAAGCCAACCGACAATGGTGACAATCACCACACTCTGGAATTTACTTGTGTTCTTCATCAGCCAGTACGACCTCCCAGCTTTCTACCCAGTTAATCGCCATTTTCTGGTCGAGAGAGTGGTCAAAGTCAGGGTCGTCTTCGTTGAAGAATTCACTGACCATCACCATCTTGCCATTTTCCAGTTCCACAACCGACTCCAGCGTCATGCCTTTGTAGTTGCGTTCACGCACGTAGCCGATCAAGCCTTCGATATGATTATCATCGTTGATTTCATCAACGCGCAAGTCTTCAGGTCGTAACAGAACGTGCAGCTTCTGCCCGGGAATCACCGCAAAGTTAACATAAATATTGCACTCGCGGCCTTCAACGTTAGCACGAACACGCTGTTCGTCCAGACGTTCTATCACCGTGGCGTTAAACATATTGATCTCGCCGATAAATCCGGCGACGAACAGATTTTTCGGCTCTTCGTAGATTTCGCGCGGCGTACCGTCCTGCTCAATCTTACCATCGCGCATCACCACGATGCGATCTGACATGGTCAGCGCTTCTTCCTGATCGTGTGTGACAAAGACAAAAGTGATACCCAGCTTACGCTGCAGCGCTTTTAGTTCGTTCTGCATCTGCTTACGCAGTTTGTAGTCCAGCGCAGAGAGGGATTCATCTAACAGGAGTAAGCGGGGTTTGTTGACCACAGCTCGGGCTATCGCTACGCGCTGCTGCTGTCCACCGGAGAGTTGATGCGGTTTTCGCTGGGCGAACTCTTCCAGTTGCACCATGCGTAGAGCTTCGGTAACGCGGGGAGAAATGTCGGCTGCGGGCGTTTTTTGCATGCGTAAGCCAAAAGCCACATTCTCAAACACGGTCATGTGGGGAAATAAGGCATAGCTTTGGAAGACGGTGTTCACGTAGCGGTTTTCCGCAGGAACGTGAGTGATGTCCTGGTTGTCCAACATAATATGACCGGAATCAACTGTTTCCAGGCCGGCTATCAGGCGAAGAACGGTTGTTTTACCGCAGCCAGAGGGGCCGAGCAGCGTGAGAAACTCGCCATTATTGATGGTCAAATCCAGGCTGGAAATCACCTCTTTGCCATCGAAACTTTTGCGAATTCCCGCTAATTGCACCAGTGGAGAAAGCGAACGCGGTTGTTTATTCAATTTTTTACTCTGTCCCATGTAAACGCAACGGATGGCTGACCGATGCGGGGTTTGTGGTTAACCACCTTGATGACTCTTAATGAGGGCCGTTATTCTACGGCAAACCATGGTAATCGCCAATCCTTGTTGCTAATTACTGACTTAGCCCTATAGTCAGAGGGGATGTCAGGGCGAAATATTCTCATTTGCGGGGATAAAAGTGACCTGACGCAATATTTGTCTTTTGTTGCTTATTGATAATGTTGTCACAAAAAGTGAGGGTGACTGCATGGATAAACTACTTGAGCGTTTTTTACACTACGTGTCGCTGGACACCCAATCAAAATCGGGCGTGCGGCAGGTACCCAGCACCGAAGGACAGTGGAAGTTATTACAACTGCTCAAACAACAGCTCGAAGAGATGGGGCTGGTTAATATTTCACTGAGCGAAAAGGGGACGCTGATGGCGACGCTGCCCGCTAACGTTGCTGGCAATATTCCCGCGATCGGCTTTATTTCCCATGTGGATACCTCACCGGATTTCAGCGGTAAAAACGTTAATCCGCAAATCGTTGAAAACTATCGCGGCGGCGATATTGCGTTAGGCATTGGTGATGAAGTTTTGTCGCCGGTGATGTTTCCGGTACTGCATCAACTTCTGGGCCAGACGCTGATCACCACAGACGGTAAAACCCTGCTGGGCGCAGATGATAAAGCAGGCGTGGCGGAAATCATGACCGCGTTGGCTGTGCTTATACAAAAAGATATTCCGCACGGTGATATCCGCGTGGCCTTTACGCCAGACGAAGAGGTCGGCAAAGGGGCGAAGCATTTTGACGTTGCGGCATTCGATGCGCAGTGGGCCTACACCGTTGATGGCGGTGGCGTAGGGGAGCTGGAGTTTGAAAACTTCAACGCCGCGTCGGTTAATATAAAAATTGTCGGCAACAATGTGCATCCCGGTACCGCAAAAGGGGTGATGGTGAATGCGCTGTCGCTGGCGGCGCGTATTCATGCGGAAGTTCCGGCAGACGAAAGCCCGGAGACGACGGAAGGCTACGAAGGCTTCTATCACCTGGCGAGCATGAAAGGGACGGTTGATCGGGCGGATATGCACTACATCATCCGTGATTTTGACCGCAAGCAGTTTGAAGCGCGTAAACGCAAGATCATGGATATTGCCAAAAAGGTCGGCAAAGGATTACACCCGGACTGCTATATCGAACTGGTGATTGAAGACAGCTACTACAATATGCGCGAAAAAGTGATTGAGCATCCACACGTTCTGGATATCGCCCAAAAGGCGATGCGCGATTGCGATATTGAACCGGTGCTGAAACCCATTCGTGGCGGCACTGACGGCGCGCAGCTGTCGTTCATGGGTTTACCGTGTCCGAATCTGTTCACCGGCGGCTACAACTATCATGGTAAGCATGAGTTTGTAACCCTGGAAGGAATGGAAAAGGCGGTGCAGGTGATTGTGCGTATTGCGCAGCTCACCGGGAAGCAGCAGTAAATTTCTCGGTAGATGCCGGATGGCGCTTGGCCATCCGGCACGGAATATTTCATTCGGGTAGGCCTGATAAGACGCGTAGCGTCGCATCAGGCACTGTCCGCATTATCCTTCGAAGAACCAGTACCCGCTGTTGACCAGCGCGGCAAGCATGGCAAGGAAAGACGGATCTTCCAGCGCATCCTCAAAATTCTCAGCTGTCAGCACAATATGGCTGGCCAGCGCTTCCAGGGCAGGACGATGCGGCGAATCAATTTTCTCACCGTTGGCGTAGACGTCGTCGCCAATACGCAATACGCGCAACCCACCCAGACGCACTAATACATCCCCTTGCTTCAGGGCATCGTAAATTTCGTCTGGCTGATAGGGTGGCTCCGGCGGAGCAATATCCAGCTCATGACGAGACTGAGAGATAAACTCGCCAAACCACTGCTGGAAATGTTCCGGCTGATTAATCAGACCGAGCATCATTTCGCGCAGCTTGTCCATCTCCTGCGGCAGAACGTCAGCCGGGTGATCGCGCGGCGGCAGGTCAGGATCGCTGTAATACGTGCTGCCCAATTCACGTTGCAAAACGTAATCGGCGAATCCGCTGATCAGCTCGCGAGTGTTTGGCGCGCGAAAACCGACCGAATAGTTCATCGCATTTTCCAGCGCATAGCCTTCGTGCGGGAATCCTGGTGGAATATACAGGATATCGCCGGGTTCCAGCTCTTCATCAATGATGGCTTCAAACGGGTCGACCTGCAGCAGGTCCGGATGAGGGCAGTGCTGCTTCAACTGCAGTTTTTCGCCCACGCGCCAGCGACGACGTCCGGTTCCCTGAATGATAAACACATCGTACTGATCCAGGTGTGGGCCAACGCCGCCGCCGGGTACGGAGAAGGAGATCATCAGATCGTCGATGCGCCAGTCCGGCAGTTCGCGAAACGGGCGCATCAGCGCGGCGGTTGGCTCATGCCAGTGATTGACCGCCTGCACTAATAATGACCAGTTGTTCTCGCCGAGATGATCATAGCTTTCGAACGGACCGTGGCTCACCTGCCATTTACCGTCCTGGTGGCTGACGAGTCGGCTGTCGACTTCGCTTTCCATTGCCAGTCCAGCCAGTTCGTCAGGAGAGAGTGGATCAATAAAGTTGTTAAACCCGCGTTTTAAGACCACCGGGCGTTTCTGCCAGTGACGTTCAAGAAAATCGGGCCAGTTAAGTGTGAGTTGGTATTCCATAATGAGCATCCCGCAGGCTGGTATCTGCAACCGATTATAACGGATACTTAACCTCAAGCGTGAAGTCAGTACATATTTATTACATGCGACGATTACTCGTCTTTCTGACCCGGCTGCTGACGGCCAAAAATAACTTCCATACGCGCGCCACCCAGCAGGCTGTCGCCAGCAATAATCTGTCCGTCATACTGCTCGGTGATTTCTCTCGCCACCGCCAGGCCGACGCCTTGTCCGGGACGTAGCGTATCTACGCGTTGTCCACGGTCAAACACCACTTCCCGTTTGCTTTGCGGAATACCGGGGCCATCATCTTCAACCAGAATATGCAGTTGATCCTCGGACAGTTGCGCTGAAATCTCGACAAACTCCAGACAGTATTTACAGGCGTTATCCAGCACGTTACCCATTACTTCGACAAAGTCGTTCTGCTCGCCCACAAAACTGATTTCGGGTGAGATATCGAGATTAATGTTAACGCCTTTACGCTGATACACTTTATTCAGTGCCGAGGTGAGTTTATCCAGTAACGGCGCGACCGGATGCAGTTCGCGGCTGAGCAGGGCGCTGCTGCCACGCATACTGGCGCGATGCAGGTAATAGCCTATCTGCTGCGAAATACGGCTGATTTGTTCCAGCATAATGGGTTCTGCATCGCTCACGTTCATTTTTTCATTACGCATTGAGCGGAGCGTGCTTTGCAAAACTGCCAGCGGTGTTTTCAGGCTGTGGGTGAGGTCCGTTAACGTGGTGCGGTATTTGTCGTAGCGCTCGCGTTCGCTTTTTAAAAGCCGATTAAGATTGCGGACCAGGCTGGTCAGTTCGCGTGTCGTGGCGGGGTTTAGCATCTCACGATGATGTTCCTCAAGTTCACGGACTTCACGCGCCAGCGATTCAATAGGTCGTAGGCTCCACCAGGCGGCCACCCATAACAGCGGAATGACCAGCAACAGATTGGCGACCAGCACATAAATAAACCAGCTCCAGACCATATACGAGCGTTTTAGCTCAATAGGAATGGTGTCGACAACCACAATAGTCAGTTGCGGCATTCTGGCGGTGGCGGGATAGACGTTCACTGCTACCGAGTGGGTCATTTCGGCATCGTCGTCATCTTCTCTGACTTCTTTTAACTGCTGCTGAGCAGAGTGATCTTCGCCCAGTAAGGTGCTGGTGGCGTCTACATTGGCTTCAATTTCATGAAAGCCGTTCGTTTTTAGCCAGTCCGGTTGGATACTTTGCGTCAGCCAGGGAACATTGCGCTGCGCCCACAACAACTCACCACTTTCGTTATAGATCAGTGACATTGTTGGGCTTTGCATATCGAGATTCTCAGGCAGCTCGATGTTTATCTTGCCGTTCTCCCACTTTGCCAGGGTATAGAACAGATTACTTTCTCCCCGTAGCAGGCGGAATGTAGTCTTATCAAAGCTGACGCTATAGCCCACAAGGGCAACCATGCCGTAGGCCAGCGAAAGCACCAACACCACGCCTGCGGTTGCCAGTAAAAAGCGCAACCGCAGCGATAATGGAAAAAAATGACGCAATAATTTATTCATTAGCGCAGTTCAAAAAGATATCCCTGGCCACGCACGGTGGTGATGACATCATCCGGGTATTGCGCCTGAATTTTTTTACGCAAACGGCCCATCAAAACATCAATGGTGTGACTTTCACGCAGCTCGGCATCCGGATAAAGCTGCAGCATGAGCGAATCTTTACTCACCACTTTGCCATTATTACGGATGAGCGTTTCCATAATGGTGTATTCAAACGCCGTGAGCTTGATAACTTCATCATTGACGGATAACTCGCGGCGAGAGAGGTCCACCTGAAAAGGCGGAAGGGAGATAATTTGCGATGCCAGGCCGCTGTTGCGACGCATCAGTGCCTGCATGCGCGCAGCCACTTCTTCAATGTGAAACGGTTTGGTGACGTAATCATCAGCGCCGGCGCTGAGTACTTCCACCTTGTCCTGCCAGCCCTCACGCGCGGTTAACACCAGAATCGGCAGCGAAACTTCATTACTGCGCCAGCGGCGGATCAAGGATAAACCGTCTTCATCGGGGAGTCCTAAATCAACGATCGCGATATCCGGCAAATGTTCATTCAGATAATAGTCCGCTTCCTTCGCATCTTCTGCATCATCCACCTGATGCCCTAAATCCTGTAACTGAACCTTGAGGTGGTGGCGTAATAAAGCATTATCCTCGACGACCAATACGCGCATCATCTTTTCTCCCTAAAATAACGGTATGAATAGTGTAACGCTGATTATGTGGCTGTGGGGATAAACATTTAATAAACCGCGGGAAGGGATAATGTTCCGGGCCATAAAAAGCCGGAGGCGCTGACGCTTTTCCGGCTTGCATACGACATAAACTGATGGCCGGAACAGGCGCAATTGCCCTCCGGCGTATTACAGATTACTTAAGTTCATCAACCATTGTGACGGCGCGACCAATGTAATTGGCTGGCGTCATTGCTTTCAGGCGCGTTTTCTCGTCTTCCGGCAAAGCCAGACCGTCGATAAACTGCTTCATACCTTCGGCGTCAACGCGTTTGCCGCGGGTCAGTTCTTTCAGTTTCTCGTATGGCTTTTCAATACCATAGCGACGCATCACGGTCTGGATTGGCTCAGCCAGAACTTCCCAGTTATGGTCCAGTTCATCCAGCAGATGATCGCGGTTCACTTCCAGTTTGCTCACACCCTTCAGCGTGGACTGATAGGCGATCAGCGCATAGCCAATACCGACGCCCAGGTTGCGCAAAACGGTAGAGTCCGTCAGGTCACGCTGCCAGCGGGAAACCGGCAGTTTGCTCGCCAGATGCTGCAGTACCGCGTTAGACAGCCCCAGATTTCCTTCGGAGTTTTCGAAATCGATTGGGTTCACCTTGTGCGGCATAGTGGAGGAACCAATTTCACCCGCGATGGTTTTCTGTTTGAAATGGTTCAGCGCCACGTAACCCCAGACATCGCGGTCGAAGTCGATCAGGATAGTGTTGAAACGGGCGATGCAATCAAACAGCTCGGCAATGTAGTCGTGCGGCTCGATCTGAGTCGTGTATGGGTTCCACTGGATACCCAGCGAGGTGACAAACTCCTCGCTGAACTGATGCCAGTCTACTTCCGGGTAAGCGGCAATGTGGGCGTTATAGTTACCCACGGCACCGTTGATTTTACCAAGAATTTCAACCTGGTTGAGCTGGCGATACTGGCGCTCCATACGGTAAGCCACGTTAGCCATTTCTTTGCCCAGCGTTGACGGGGTGGCTGGCTGACCATGGGTACGGGAGAGCAGGGGAATATCGCGATATTGTACGGACAGATCTTTCACCGCGTCGATAAGCTTACGCCAGTACGGCAGAACCACTTCGTCACGGGCAGTTTTCAGCATCAGCGCGTGAGACAGGTTGTTGATGTCTTCTGAGGTACACGCGAAGTGGATGAACTCGGAAACGGCGTGCAGTTCCGGGATATCCGCCACTTTCTCTTTCAGGAAATACTCAACTGCCTTCACGTCATGGTTAGTCGTACGCTCAATGGTTTTGATGCGCGCTGCATCTTCTTCATTGAAGTTAGCGACGATCGCATCAAGGAAACCGATTGCGTCGGCAGCAAAAGCAGGAACTTCCTTGATCGCTGCGTGCGCGGCCAGTTTTTGCAGCCAGCGTACTTCAACCTGTACACGGAATTTCAGCAAACCGTATTCGCTGAAAATCCCGCGCAGCGCGCTGACTTTATCGCCGTAGCGTCCATCGACAGGGGAAACGGCGGTCAGTGAGGATAATTCCATAGATCACAACTCCGGGGTTAAATGAGCAAGAATTTGTTTTGCCTGAGTCGTCAGGCGATTACGAGAAAACATGAGTTGCAGACGGCCTCCACCAACCTGATGCCAGAGCACGGCAGCACGGATACCAGCCAGCAGCGAAGCGCGTACTTTAGCCTGAACCTGTGGGCTCTGAAGGATTGCCGGGGAGCCCGTAACCTGAATACGCGGGCCGAGTGGGCTGATGACGTCAACATAAATGCCTGCCATCGCACTCATCAACGTTTCAGACTGCAAGTCAAAATGGTCCAGCTGGCGCTGCAAACCGTTGATACGGTCTCCCAGCGTGTCCATAGCGCCTTTAGCGGCTGAGAGCTTACGCTCCAGCACCATCAGGCTTAACGTGTAGCGGGTGAGTTCCGCGTTCAGCCCCTGACGACTACTGGCATTGAGCACGCCGAGCATCGTTTCCAGACCTAAACGCAGGTTGGCCTCGCTACCGCCAAACACGCCCAGCGTAGAGCTGGGATTCATGTCGATGACACTGTTCAGTGAAACGTGTAATGCATCGGCATCACAATGCCCCTGGTGCGCCAGTTCTTGTACCAGGCGTGCCGACTGGCAAATACCTGCCAGGGCGAGGGTGATGTCATAATAATTCTTTGCCACGTTCACTGCTTCCTTGTATCAGATGTGTAAGTAATTATACCGGCAGAGGCAATCGTTGTTCGATAATGCCGCCGCCGAGGCACACTTCACCATTGTAAAAGACAGCCGACTGACCCGGCGTTACCGCCGCGACTGGCTCGTCGAAAATGACTTCAATACGCTCAGCATCCAGCGCTTTAACGGTGCACGGAATATCGGTCTGACGATAGCGGGTTTTCACCGTGCAGCGCATTGTGCCGGTGAACGCTTCGCGATCAACCCAATGCAGCTGTTGTGCCACCAGGCCAACGGACATCAGGCGCGGGTGTTCATGACCCTGAGCGACAACCAGAATGTTGTTCTCAACGTCTTTATCCACCACATACCATGGATCTTCTGTCCCTTCTTTCGTTCCGCCAATACCCAGACCTTTACGCTGACCCAAAGTGTGGTACATCAGCCCCTGATGCTGGCCAATCTCTTCGCCATCAACGGTGATGATTTTGCCTGGCTGAGCCGGCAGGTAACGACCAAGAAACTCGCGGAACTTACGTTCGCCAATGAAGCAGATGCCGGTGGAGTCTTTTTTCTTGGCCGTAATCAGACCGAGGTCTTCGGCAATTTTACGCACCTGTGGTTTTTCCAGTTCACCTACCGGGAACAGGCTTTGCGCGATTTGCTCATGGCCGAGCGTGTAGAGGAAATAGCTCTGGTCCTTGTTGCCATCCAGCCCACGCAGCAGGCGGCTTTTGCCGTCGACGTCGGCGCGGCGCACGTAGTGACCGGTGGCGATGTAATCGGCACCTAAATCTTCGGCGGCAAACTCGAGGAAGGCTTTAAACTTGATTTCTTTATTGCACAGAATATCCGGGTTCGGCGTACGGCCCGCTTTGTACTCTTCAAGGAACAGTTCAAAGACGTTGTCCCAGTATTCTGCGGCAAAGTTAACGGTATGCAGTTCAATGCCGAGTTTGTCACAGACCGCCTGCGCATCCGCAAGATCGGCAGCCGCTGTGCAATATTCCTCGCCATCGTCCTCTTCCCAGTTCTTCATGAACAGGCCTTCTACCTGATAACCCTGTTGTTGCAACAGCCAGGCAGAAACGGAGGAATCGACACCGCCGGACATGCCGACGATCACTTTTTTTGGGCTTTCAGACATAGGAATACTCACGACATTGAACTTCAAGGCGGCATATTCTAGCACGCAGCCCTTTACTTGACACCCTCTGTAAACGGCCAGTTAAATTCGCCAATCATCGCCAGTGGATAGCGCTGTCCGCTCTGATAACAGAGAATGCTCTCGGCAACCAGCGGCGAGCGCAGGTTTGGTGCTGAAAGAATCTCTTCCGCGCTGACCCAGCGACAGCAATCTATATCGCTGTCATGAGGTTCAGTAGCGCACATATTGGCAAGCTCGATAGAAAACAGAAAACGTAAAAAGGGCGTTTTGTCTGGCGCAATCCATTGATGCATTCGAATGAAATGTTGTGGCTGTGCTTTGATACCTGTCTCTTCCCACAGCTCGCGAGCGGCGGCTTGCACTAAAGTTTCATCCGCTTCCAGGTGCCCAGCAGGTTGATTCCACAGGGCTTTGCCATTGATTGTTTCCTCAACGACTAAAAATTTGTCTTCTGCATGCACAATTAAGGCGACCGTAACGTGTGGTTTGAACATACCTGTTCCTTATTCAGTTAGTTGCATCCCGCCACTCGCCATTGGCGAGATTGTCCAGCGTGTAATCTCCCATGGCATAGCGGATAAGGCGCAGCGTAGGAAATCCAACATGTGCTGTCATACGACGTACCTGGCGATTGCGGCCTTCATATAAAGTCACTTTCAGCCAACGGGTGGGGATATTTTTCCTCTCCCGAATAGGCGGGTTTCTCGGCCATAGCCATGTGGGTTCTTCTACCACCTCAATGCCAGCAGGCAGCGTGGGGCCATCATTGAGCGTCACGCCAGTGCGCAGGGCTTCCAGCGCTTCGGGCGTAGGTTCTCCCTCAACCTGAACGTAATAAATCTTCCCCGTGCGCTTGCCGGGTTGCGTTAACCGCGCCTGCAGCGCGCCGTCATTGGTCAGCACCAAAAGACCTTCACTGTCTCGATCGAGTCGGCCAGCGGCATAGATTCCTGGTACGGGAATGAAATCTTTTAACGTGCTTCTGCCTGCCTCGTCAGTAAATTGTGGCAAAACATCGTAGGGTTTATTGAACAAAACCACGCGTTTTGGCTGGTTTTCTTTACGCTGCTTAGTGACTTGTCGTGAGCTGAATCGCTCAACCCGGTGATTTCTAAAAGAAGTTTTTTGCATGGTATTTTCAGATTATATCAATTGCCGCATTATAGCCTAAGAACGAGTGTCTTTCATGGCGGCGAACAATAGGGTAGTATTGACACGCTCATTACAAATCATTAACAAAAAGTTGCTCTAACGCATCCGTGTAGCAGGACGCAAACGCACATGCAGCGTGATGACAGACGAGCAGAACCAGAAGCGCTCGAAGGAGAGGTGAATGGAAAGCAAAGTAGTTGTTCCGGCGGAAGGTAAGAAGATCACCCTGCAAAACGGCAAACTCAACGTTCCTGAAAATCCGATTATCCCGTTCATTGAAGGCGACGGTATCGGCGTTGATGTAACCCCACCGATGATCAAAGTTGTCGATGCTGCTGTCGAGAAAGCCTATAAAGGCGAGCGTAAAATCTCCTGGATGGAAATCTACACCGGCGAGAAATCCACTCAGGTTTATGGCCAGGACGTCTGGCTGCCTGCTGAAACCCTTGATCTGATTCGTGAATATCGTGTTGCCATCAAAGGCCCTCTGACCACACCAGTTGGCGGCGGTATTCGCTCTCTGAACGTTGCCCTGCGTCAGGAACTTGACCTGTATGTCTGCCTGCGCCCGGTGCGTTATTACCAGGGTACGCCTAGCCCGGTTAAACACCCTGAACTGACCGACATGGTCATCTTCCGTGAAAACTCCGAAGATATCTACGCGGGTATCGAGTGGAAAGCGGACTCTGCCGATGCCGAGAAAGTGATTAAATTCCTGCGCGAAGAGATGGGCGTGAAGAAAATCCGCTTCCCGGAACACTGCGGTATCGGTATTAAACCGTGTTCTGAAGAAGGGACTAAACGTCTGGTTCGTGCAGCGATCGAATACGCCATCGCTAACGATCGTGATTCTGTTACCCTGGTACACAAAGGTAACATTATGAAGTTCACCGAAGGCGCGTTCAAAGACTGGGGTTACCAGTTAGCGCGTGAAGAATTCGGTGGTGAACTGATCGACGGCGGTCCATGGGTGAAAATCAAGAACCCGAAAACCGGTAAAGAGATCGTGGTGAAGGACGTTATCGCAGATGCGTTCCTGCAACAGATCCTGCTGCGTCCGGCTGAATATGACGTGATTGCCTGTATGAACCTGAACGGCGACTACATCTCCGATGCGCTGGCCGCACAGGTTGGTGGTATTGGTATCGCACCGGGTGCGAACATCGGTGACGAATGTGCGCTGTTCGAAGCAACCCACGGTACTGCACCGAAGTATGCAGGTCAGGATAAAGTGAACCCAGGTTCCATCATTCTGTCCGCTGAAATGATGCTGCGCCACATGGGTTGGGTTGAAGCGGCTGACCTGATCGTTAAAGGTATGGAAGGCGCAATCAACGCCAAGACCGTAACCTATGACTTCGAACGTCTGATGGACGGCGCTAAGCTACTGAAATGTTCAGAGTTTGGTGACGCGATCATCGAAAACATGTAATCCAGATCCTGGGTTGTATGAGAACGGGAACCGAGTGGTTCCCGTTTTTTTTATGCCTTAACTCGCGGTTGCGTAATACGTAAGCCGCTCACGATTGCTGCCAGCGAGGCCAGAATGCCAGCGGTTATCAGCGAGACGTGGGTGCCACTGTCGCCAAACTGGTTTAGCATCAGCGCGACCAGTGCGGCTCCGGTACTCTGACCCAGCAAGCGCGCCGTCCCCAGCATACCGCTCGCACCACCGCTGCGTTCACGCGGCGCGGAGGTGATAATGGTGTGGTTATTCGGTGACTGAAACAAGCCAAAACCCGCGCCGCACAGTATCATCGGCCAGATGATATTAACATCCGAGGGAGAAGCGGGCAGCAGCACCAGCGAAAACAGCCCGCTTGCCATTACCGCCATGCCCAACGCGCCCAACAGTCCGGCGTGAACGCGTTCAATCAGATATCCCGCCAGCGGAGCCATCACCATGGTTGCCAGTGGCCATGGCGTCAGTAGCAGCCCCGTTTCAACCTCGCTGCGGCCAAGTACCGTTTGCATAAAGAAGGGCAGGGAAACCAATGCCAGCATTTGTGCGCTGAAGGAACATATCGAGGTACAGATCGAGAGTGAAAACAGTGGAATGCGTAGCAGGTCGACCGGCAATAACGGAACCGGCAGCGCAAGCTGACGGCGGATGAAGAAATAACCCACCACGATAAGCGCCACAAGCTCGGTGCCAATCAGTTTTAGCGACTGCCCTTGTGCAAACCCGCTGAGCGCGGTAATTAGTAAGCCAAACGTCAAGGCATTCATGGCCGCACTTGGCAGATCAAAGCGTGGTTTATTACCGCGGGACGCATTGGGTGGCAAAAAACGCATAGCCAGAAGCAGGGCTATTATTCCCAGCGGGACGTTGATCAGAAACAGCCATTTCCACGAGCCAACAGAGAGAATTGCTGCGGCAATGGTCGGACCCGCTGCCGAAGAGACCGCGACAATAAAGGAGTTGATCCCCATTCCTCGTCCAAGCTGACGCTGAGGATAAATGAGTCGGATCAATGCCGTATTGACGCTCATCAGCGCCGCGCCGCCAAAACCCTGAGCGACGCGCGCCAGTGTCAGCATGTGCAGCGAATCTGACAAAGCACAGAATAGCGATGCCAGCAGGAACACGACCAGGCCGCACTTATAAATGCGCCGGTAACCGAACATATCACCTAAAAAAGAGAACGACAGGAGCGAAACCACGATCGCGATTTGATAGGCGTTCACGATCCAGATTGAGCTGGCTGGTGAGGCCTGAAGATCGGCTGCGATAGTTGGCAGGGCTACGTTCGCGATTGCGCCGTCGAGCACTGCCATAGAGATGCCAATAATAATGGTTAAAATTGCTCCATATCGCTGGGGCAATGGCAGACCATCGGTCTGAGTTTTTTCCATAGGAAGTCAATATTGTCGGAATTTATGATGAGAATAATAATTTTAGCATTGATATTCAGGCGTTAGGTCGCAGATTTGTAACTAAGTAAGCAAAGAGCGATTGCGAGGGGGGATACGTGAAATTATAATAAAAACCGGTTCTGATTTTTATAAAACACTCGAAAGGGGTGATAAATGGCAATCGCAGATCTGGATAAGCAACCCGATTCTGTATCTTCCGTGCTGAAAGTTTTTGGCATTCTGCAGGCGCTGGGTGAAGAGCGCGAAATTGGTATTACCGAATTGTCGCAACGCGTCATGATGTCGAAAAGCACCGTTTATCGCTTTTTGCAGACCATGAAAACGCTGGGTTATGTGGCACAAGAAGGTGAGTCTGAGAAATACTCGCTGACCCTGAAATTATTCGAGTTGGGCGCGCGCGCGTTGCAAAACGTCGATCTTATCCGTAGTGCTGATATCCAGATGCGCGAACTTTCGCGTCTGACGAAAGAAACAGTACACCTCGGTGCGCTGGATGAAGACAGCATTGTCTACATCCACAAAATCGACTCCATGTACAATCTGCGCATGTATTCCCGCGTTGGTCGTCGTAATCCGCTGTACAGTACGGCTATCGGTAAAGTTCTGCTGGCATGGCGTGACCGCGATGAAGTGAAGCAGATTCTGGATGGCATTGAGTACAAACGTAGTACCGATCGTACCATTACGAATACTGATGAATTGCTGGTATTGCTGGATAAAGTGCGTGAGCAGGGCTACGGCGAAGATAACGAAGAACAGGAAGAAGGCCTGCGCTGCATCGGCGTACCGGTGTTTGACCGTTTCGGCGTGGTGATTGCGGGTCTGAGTATTTCATTCCCAACGCTGCGTTTCTCAGAAGAGCGTTTACACGAGTATGTGGCGATGCTGCATACGGCGGCGCGTAAGATTTCAGAACAAATGGGCTATAACGACTATCCGTTCTAATCTGACGTAATCGCGAATGCTAAAAACCCCAGGTATTTTGTACCCGGGGTTTTTTGTGAACAGTCATAACGTTACCAAGCGTAAATAACGTATCGAATGTATTGCTGCGATATTAACCGTTATCGATTATGACCGTGCTTTTCCTGAGCAGGGGACAATCCGACAGGCCAATGATACCACTATTGGTGTGGACGTATTGTGCGGTGCTGGTTCCGCGGGCGGTCAGATATTGGCATTGCAGGCCCAGACCGGCAGCATTCTCTTTACTTCCAATTAAAATTCCATAGCCGCTCAGTAATAAACCGATCCAAACCACAGCTAACAACACAATAGCGCGGATAATCAGACGCATTTCAACCTCTTATCTTTTCTCGTTATTCTTAGATTAGCCTGTACACGGGATGAAACAAGTCAATCATTCCTAAAAAGATTGAATGCCGATACAGTTAACGCTGGGTTTAGGTAACGCATGATAATTTATAGACATAAGATGTAGGGTTGAAGAGTGGAGCTGGAGTGAAAAAAATTCGCTGGGTAGTGCTGATTGTTGTTGTGCTGGTATGCATACTGATGTGGGCGCAGGTGTTCAACATCATGTGCGATCAGGACGTACAATTTTTCAGTGGTATTTGTGCCATCAATAAATTTATTCCCTGGTAAGCGCATTTTCGCAACAGTTGATTACCTTCTTGTGCGGCAGTGGTAAACTACACTGTCTACATTGAGGTGGTGAAATGAACGAAGTTTTGAATTCTGGCGCGTTAAGTTTTGCGTCTTTAGCGGTATCGGTGGTGGTTCTGATTGTCGGGCTTGTTCTTTGGTTTTTCATCAATCGGGCAAGTTCGCGTACTAACGAGCAGATTGAGCTGCTTGAGGCATTGTTAGATCAGCAAAAAAGACAGAATGCTTTACTCCGTCGCCTTTGCGAAGCTAATGAACCCGAGAAAGCTGCAGAACCTACCGCAGAGCCCGCCAGGGATGAAGACGATGACATCATTCGCCTGGTAGCTGAGCGGTAAAAAAGTCTGGCAGGATGAGGTACTGCTGATGTTGTTCTCAGTTGCTTCATCCTGTCATCAGTGCGTCAGACTATTTTCTTCTACCCTCGTCCTGCAATTAGCGGTCGGACCGGTATGTATTCTCAGTATTTTCAGATGCTCCGACTAATTAATATCTTATCCCCGGTCTGATATAAATATAATCTCCCATACGTTAAAAATATGATTATGTCATTTTTGTGATAACGATCGTCTTATTAACAGCGAAACGTTTCTCTTACTTTTTTTGTGCCTTGTCATCATTCTTTCATTATTTTGGTGCAAAACCAGAAGGCGGATCTCATTTTTACGCTTGTGACATTTTATGCATTACTAAGCATAAAAAATGATATCTGGCAGAACCCGTAACAGATAACCTGGAACAACCGAAGCTATTGAGCTATGGTAGAAATGTCCCAGTGTTGGCGCAAGCCAGGCGGGGGAAGAGGGGAGGCGCGTGAATATATCTCTTCTCGAGATGGCGCATAACTGTGCAGTTGCTGTTTGATGAACGACGGGATTTGTGCGACCGATCGAGACACGTTTAAAAATGGCTTGCCATTATTTACGTTGTATGTGATAACACGTTTTGGGTTAAACGAGGTACAGTTCTGTTTATGTGTGGCATTTTCAGTAAAGAAGTCCTGAGTAAACACGTTGACGTTGAATACCGCTTCTCTGCCGAACCTTATATTAGTGCCTCAAGCAGTAATGTCTCAGTTTTATCTATGTTATGCCCGCGGGCGAAGAAAATACTCTAAGGAATTTTGCAAATGGCAAAGATTAAAGGTCAAGTTAAGTGGTTCAACGAGTCTAAAGGTTTTGGCTTCATTACTCCGGCTGATGGCAGCAAAGACGTGTTCGTACACTTCTCCGCTATCCAGGGTAACGGCTTCAAAACTCTGGCTGAAGGCCAGAACGTTGAGTTCGAAATTCAGGACGGCCAGAAAGGTCCGGCTGCTGTTAACGTAACAGCTATCTGATCGATACCACTGATTTGAAGCGCTCAGGCGCAACCAATTCAGATATAAAGCCTCGCTTATGCGGGGCTTTTTAATTCAAATTACGTCAAAATATTACTGAATGACCATCCATTAGCGCTTTGTTGCAAAGGCGTGATGTTCGTAGCATAGTTTTCCCCGCTTTCTTACGGCATTTCCCGTTAAATCAGTCACCTGAAAAACTATCATGCGGGAGTCCAGGTGAAAAAGAAAAACGACATAGATGCGCGCAATTTTACTCCCGTCCGTTTTGCCCTGCTTTGCGTGGCAATATTATTGAGTCTTGGATTGCTGCTGGGTCGGGTTGCGTGGCTGCAAATTGTTACGCCGACGAATCTGGTCAAACAGGAAGACATGCGTTCCTTACGTGAGGTGTCCATCGCTTCGCCGCGCGGAATGATTACCGACAGAGAAGGGCGACCGCTGGCGGTTAGCGTTCCGGTTAACGCCGTCTGGGCCGATCCGAAGACGATCGTTAGCAAGGGTGGTGTTGGCTATAACGAACGCTGGCAAGCGTTAGCAAAGACGCTGCATATTTCGCTCACCACGCTGGCTGAACGCGTTAACAGCAATCCGGCCGGGCGGTTTATCTACCTGGCGCGTCAAATCTCTCCTCAGCAGGCTGAATGGGTCGATAAACTGGATCTACCGGGGATCAATCTGCGTGAAGAGTCCCGTCGCTTTTATCCCGCCGGACATGTTGCAGCTAATCTGATTGGTTTCACCAACATTGACGGGCAGGGTATTGAAGGGCTGGAGAAAAGCTTCAATAGCCAACTGATGGGCAAACCCGGCTCCCGCCTGGTACGGAAAGACAAATTTGGCCATGTCATCGAAAATATCACCGAAGTGATGCCGGTACCGGCGCATGAATTACAGCTCAGCATTGATGAGCGTTTGCAGACGGTTACTGAAGACGCGCTGGATAATGCCGTAACGTGGAATAAGGCGGAATCCGGGGCCGCTGTTCTGGTCAATATTGCCACCGGCGAAATACTTTCCATGGCAAGCTTTCCCGACTTCAATCCCAATAATCGTGATGGTGCGGTCCTGGATGATTTTCGTAACCGTGCAATTAGCGACACCTTTGAACCCGGCTCAACCGTTAAGCCTCTGGTGATCATGACCGCTCTACAGCAGGGGATTGTGCAACCGGACAGCGTGATCGATACCCATCCTTTTAACGTTGATGGACATCGCATCCGCGACGTCGGGTTTTACCCGGAGTTATCCCTGACCGGAATTTTGCAGAAATCCAGCGATACCGGCGTATCACACCTTTCGCTGGCAATGCCGGTACAGAAACTCCTCGATACCTATAAAAGCTTTGGCTTTGGCGATCCAACCGGATTGGGGTTAACCGGGGAAAGTAGCGGTTTAATGCCTCAACGTCGCTACTGGAGCGATCTGGACCGGGCAACTTTCGCATTTGGTTATGGGTTAATGGTGACGCCGCTCCAGCTGGCGCATGTGTATGCCACCATCGGCAGCTTCGGTATTTACCGCCCGCTTTCTATTACGCGTATCGATCCGCCGGTAATAGGTACACGGGTGATGCCGGAGGCGCTGGTTCACCAGGTTGAACATATGATGGAAAGCGTCGCGCTACCTGGTGGCGGGGGAACCAAGGCTGCAGTCAGAGATTATCGCGTAGCGGTTAAGACCGGAACGGCAAAGAAAATTGGCGATGATGGCAAATATGTCGATAAATACGTGGCCTATACGGCGGGCGTCGCGCCAGCGAGCGACCCGAAATTCGCGCTGGTCGTGGTGATTAATAACCCGCAAAACGGTGCATATTATGGGGGGGCAGTCTCCGCGCCTGTTTTCAGCCAGATTATGGGCGATGTCCTGCGTCTGGAAAACGTCAAACCGGACGGCATGCCTGCCGACTCCGATCATCTGCTGGTGATGCACGGCAGTAGCGTATCCTCGCCGTCGATGTAAGTTATTTTCCAGGGGCGCGATTCGCGTTACACTTGCGCCCTTAAATCATCAGCCGGAGTTGTCATGTCGTTTTCCTGTCCTCTTTGCCACCAGCCTCTTACACAAGTGAATAACAGTTTTGTCTGCCCGGAGCGGCATCAGTTTGACGTGGCGAAAGAAGGGTATGTCAACTTACTGCCGGTTCAGCATAAGCGATCGCGCGATCCGGGTGACAGCGCTGAGATGATGCAGGCGCGACGGGCATTTCTTGATGCCGGACACTATCAGCCGCTGCGTGATGCTATTGTGGATGCGCTCACACAGAGGCAGATTACAGAAGATGCGGCGATCCTGGATATTGGTTGTGGGGAAGGGTATTACACCCATGCGCTTGCTGATGCGCTGGCGGGCTGTAAAACTTTTGGTCTTGATGTCGCCAAAGTAGCAATTAAAGCCGCGGCCCGACGCTATCCGCAGGTGACCTTTTGCGTTGCCTCCAGCCATCGTCTGCCGTTTGCAGATGAGTCAATGGATGCCATCATCAGGATCTACGCGCCCTGTAAAGCGCAAGAGTTGGCCCGCGTGGTAAAACCAGGTGGATGGGTAATCACCGCCACGCCGGGTCCGCGTCATTTGATGGAGCTGAAAGGGCTGATTTATGATGAGGTGCGGTTGCATGCGCCACACGCAGAGCAACTGGACGGTTTTGTGCTGCAACAGAGTATTGCGCTGGGGTATCAGATGCAGCTTCAGGGCAGCGAGGCCGTTGCGTTATTGCAAATGACGCCGTTCGCCTGGCGGGCAAAGCCGGAAGTGTGGGAAACGCTAGCGGGTAAAACGAAGTTTGACTGCCAGACTGACTTTAGTATTCATATCTGGCAGCGCCTGAATTAACCGTGGAAGTGTGCCCAGAGGATCTGGGCGCCGATACCAATCAGTACCACCCCGCCTAAAATTTCAGCACGCTTACCCAGCATCGGGCCTATGAAACGACCGATCATCATGCCAAGCGTGGACATAATCAACGTGGCGCAGCCGATGGCCAGCGCAGTGGCAATAATGTTGACCTGCAGAAAAGCCAGGCCCACCCCGACTGCCATCGCGTCGAGACTGGTCGCAATGGCAGTGGTGACCAGCAGCCAGAAACCGTGACGGCGCTGCGGCTCTTCATCTTCATCATCGTTGTCACGAAAGCCTTCGATTATCATTCGCCCGCCTAAAAAGATCAGCAGAATGAAGGCGATCCAGTGGTTCCACTCCAGCACGAATTTGCTGGCCAGCATCCCCATGCCCCAGCCAATCAGCGGCGTAAGCGTTTCAACTGCGCCGAATATAAGGCCAGTCCGCAGTGCTTCAGAAAATTTAGGTTTATGCAGGGTGGCGCCTTTGCCAATTGATGCGGCGAAAGCATCCATCGACATGCCGAAAGCGAGAAGAACGGTAGCGGTGAGATTCATAACAGCGTCCTGACCGGGGTATCCATAAAACACATCACTGCCCCCAGTAACCATGCATACAGGCTGGAATCACTGTGAATACAGCGCCATTCAGATATGCAATGCAGTTGATGTGCCTATGGTCTCGCCTGACGGAACCTGTAAGTTCAGTCCGTACGCGCCACGTTTTTCAACGAGTATGTTGACACGTACATTTCCGGAGTCTGGAAATCGGCTACTCCCCAACGACGGGCGCAACCTTAACATATATTGAGAATATAAAACAAGAAATGGAGAAATAATATTTGACTTCTAATTGAAAACGATTTTCATTTAGATTTATTGATCAATAAAACGTTAAAACAAATAACATTATGAGCGGTGTAATATAGCCTTGGCTATGTTTGTTTTTAAGTTGATATATAAAAACATAGTTCAGGCTATATTTGTAACTTACTGATTTGAAATTAAAAGTTTATATATTCTCTCGAGATCGTCTATATTTCGTACGCGAATCAGCAATCGTCTATGTTCTAATTGCATCACTAATACACCGTCTTCAGATAAATTCATCTCTTTAATGCGGTTATATTCAATCCAGACGTTGGCGAAGAAAAAGCCTTTCTGCTTGAAGATGATTTTGGGTGTACGGATCCAGAACAGATATAACCCCATCAATACCAGAGCACATAATAACCATGTGGTAAATTGCGCGCCATGGCTGGTGACGTTGTTGTAGATAAGAATAGCTACCAAGCCAAGGAAGATAACGCTGTCGACTCTGCTGCGGGGAAGCAGGGCGACAGTCAGCAGAGTGGGGCCATTAAGGCGGGGCATGATGAACTGATCGTAAATGGCATACGCCAGCAGCGAAAAGATAAATAGAACCAGCACCAGGTCCGTGATAGTCATGAATCCTCAACCCTCTAAATAGAAAAACCGGGGGCAAGCCCCCGGCGATGTACAACAGTCTTACAGGCCGAGCAGTCCGACAGCGTAGCCCGCGATACCGATGACGAAGAAGCCAACGATGATCCACAGCGGGTTCACTTTCTTACGCAGCAGCCACATACAGGCGAATGTCAGCAGCAGAGGAACCAGACCCGGCATCAACTGGTCAAGGATAGTCTGCACGGTGGTGACGCGAGTCTGACCATCCTGGCCGGTAATAGTGGAAACCACCAGCGGGATGTTTACGTGCGTCCACTTGTTAACCAATGCCCCCATGACAAACAGGCCGAGGATTGACGCCCCCTCAGTCAGTTTCTGCAGGAAGCCGCCGCCCATATCTTTTACGATATCGACACCTTTACGGTAGCCATATGCCACACCGTAATAACGGGTTGCCAGACGTACCAGGTTAAACAGGATGAAGAACAGCAAAGGCCCAAGCAGACTGCCGCTCATCGCGATCCCTGCGCCGAGTGCGGCGAATACCGGACGAACGGTACCCCAGAAGATCGGGTCACCCACGCCTGCCAGCGGCCCCATCAGACCAACTTTGATACCGTTGATGGCACCATCGTCAATCTCTGCGCCGTTTGCACGCTGTTCTTCCATCGCCAGCGTAACGCCCAGTACTGGAGCGGCTACGTACGGATGGGTGTTAAAGAATTCCAGGTGACGCTTAATAGCCTGCTTACGTGCGTCGTTGTTTTCCGGGTACAAGCGGCGGATAGCCGGCACCATGGAGAAACAGAAACCCAGCGCCTGCATACGTTCGAAGTTCCATGAACCCTGAAACAGGTTAGAACGAATGAACACGCCACGAATGTCACTCGGAGTGAGTTTTTTCTCGGTGGTAGTTTTAGTCATATCAACCATTTCGCTCACCTGCTAGTCCAGTTCGTTATCGAGATCGTTATTGCCAGCCGCAGCAGCAGGTGCACCGGCTACACGGTTATATTTCGGGCTCAGCTGAATGTAGAGGATCGCCATTACTGCGCCAATCACACCCAGAGCAACCAGGTTGAAGTTAGTAAATGCCGCGGTGACGAAGCCAAGGTAGAAGAATGGCATCAGGTAGCCTGCGCGCATCATGTTGATGACCATCGCATAACCGACCACGACGATCATACCGCCTGCGATGTTCAGGCCACCGGTCACAACTTCCGGAATGGCGTTAAGCATGCTTTGAACTTCACTGGTACCAACAGAAATCGCCACGATTACCGCCGGAATAGCGATACGCATAGCCTGCAGGAACAGGGAGGACACGTGCAGCCAGGAGAGCGCCGTCAGGTTACCGTTTTCCGCCGCCTTATCCGCCGCGTGCTGGAATGCTACGGTGATAGTACGAACGATGATGGTCAGTACCTGGCCTGCTGCTGCCAGCGGGATAGCCAGCGCGATACCGGCACCGATACTTTGGTGACCCGCGATAACCAGAACGGTAGAGATAATTGAGGCCAGTGCGGCATCAGGCGCAACCGCAGCACCGATGTTCATCCAGCCCAGGGCGATCATTTCCAGGGTACCACCGATGATGATACCGGTTTTCATATCCCCGAGAACGGCGCCAATCAGCGTACAGGCCACCAACGGACGGTGGAACTGAAATTCATCGAGTACCGACTCCATACCCGCGATACATGCGACGATGAACACCAGCACAATCTGAAGAGTGGTAATCTCCATTGTACTTCTCCTATTGCTATACAGACTTAAGTGTGAAAACTAAGTAAATGCCAGGGAGTTATTTCGCCTTGGCAATCAAATCCATCATTTTCAGTTTCTGATCGGTAGAAACTTTACGCGCTTCGAGCTCAATACCGCGTTCATTGAGTTTCTTGAAGGCTTCGATGTCTTTTTCATCGACAGAAATTGCGTTGTTTACCTGCGTTTTACCCTGACGGAAAGCCATACCGCCAATGTTTACAGAGGTAATTTTCACACCACCTTCCACGATACGTTCTACGTCGGTAGGGTTGGTGAACAACAGCATCACACGCTCACCTGCATATTTCGGGTTGTTGTAGACGCGGATCATTTTCGCGACATCAACCACATGCGCCGTCACACCCGGAGGTGCTACCTGAGTCAGCAGCGTTTTACGCACGGTATCGGCGGCAACTTCATCACTGACGACGATAATGCGTGTTACGTTGGTTTCTTTGGTCCAGCGAGTTGCCACCTGACCATGGATTAATCGGTCATCAATACGCGCCAGGCCGATCTGCATATAATCGTTCGGACCCATCGGTTTCGCGGGGGCTGCTGCTTTAGGTGCTGCGACTGGGGCAGGAGCGGCTTTTTCCACCGGTTTCGCTTTCAGCGCTTTCACGCCTTCGCTACCGGTTTCAACGGCCAGTGCCACTAATTCATCGAAGCTCGGGTTGTCATCACGCGCCATGAAGGTTTCAACCAGCATGGGAATGTTCACACCGGCGATAACTTCGTAATGCTCTTTATCGACGACAATGCGGCTCGCAGCGTTAAACGGGCTGCCTCCCCATGTGTCAACGAGAAACAGCACGCCTTTACTGGTATCGAGTTTTGCTAACTGAGCGTTGTACTTTTCAATCAGCGTTTCGGCATTTTCGCCTGGAACGAAATCGATCCAGCCGACGTTTTCCTGCTCGCCTAACAGCATTTCTGCCGTCTTAAGTAACTGCTCTGCAGCCCAACCATGTGTGCCTATTACAATAGCAATGGTCACTTGCTACCTCCTTTATTATCGTTAACACATCAACGTGAAGATGTATTTGAATCGTCGTCCGCAATCGAATCGATTCAGATAAGGGTTACAAAGAAAAACCTATGATTTTCGTGAATTATTTTAGATATCGAAAAAAATATTTTATGTGATGAAGATCCGTAATTTAACTTCCGATGAAAAGAAATTTCGAAGGGTAAAATATCTCCGAAACAACTTATTGCAAAGGAAGGTAAATCTTTGCTAAAAACCGGTTGTCTCTGTTATGTTTAGCATCTGTTTAATTACTCAGGAGTATAGGGCAGTAGCCCACCATATGGATCGTCACCGACGTCATTTCACCTTCAGGCCGTATCAAGCCTGTCAGATTGGCACTTTTTGCCACAAATTTTCTCTGCATATCGCTTTAACGCCTGAGATCCTCAGCGCGCAGTTTGGTCATTCCTTAAGCAGGAGCTTGTCATGGAATTATTAATGGACCCGCAGATTTGGGTGGGTTTGCTCACGCTTGTCGTTCTCGAAATTGTTCTGGGTATTGATAACCTGGTCTTCATTGCGATCCTGGCTGATAAGCTGCCGCCGAAACAGCGAGATAAAGCGCGTTTAATCGGTTTGTCACTGGCACTGATTATGCGTCTGGGCTTGTTGTCCGTGATTTCGTGGATGGTGACGCTGACAAAGCCGCTGTTTACGGTAATGGATTATGCGTTCTCGGGGCGCGATCTGATTATGCTGCTGGGGGGTATCTTCCTCTTGTTCAAGGCTACGACAGAGCTGCATGAGCGGCTGGAAAACCGTGAACATGATACCGGGCAGACGAAAGGGTATGCGAGCTTTTGGGTTGTCGTCACGCAGATTGTCATCCTCGATGCCGTGTTCTCGCTGGATGCGGTGATTACGGCGGTCGGTATGGTCAACCATCTGCCAGTGATGATGGCGGCAGTAGTGATTGCCATGGCCGTGATGCTGTTGGCCTCTAAGCCGCTGACCCGATTTGTGAACCAACACCCGACGGTGGTGGTGCTGTGTTTGAGCTTCCTGTTGATGATCGGTCTGAGCCTGGTTGCCGAAGGGTTTGGCTTCCACATTCCGAAAGGCTATCTGTACGCGGCGATTGGTTTCTCGATCATCATTGAGCTGTTTAACCAGATTGCCCGTCGTAACTTTATTCGTCACCAGTCAACGCTGCCATTGCGTGCGCGTACTGCCGATGCCATCCTGCGTCTGATGGGCGGTAAACGCCAGGCCAGCGCGCAGATGGAATCCGACAACCCGGTGCCGGTTCCCGTTCCGGAAGGCGCATTTGTGGAAGAAGAACGCTATATGATCAACGGCGTTCTCTCTCTGGCGTCGCGTTCATTACGTGGCATTATGACGCCGCGGGGTGAAATTAGCTGGGTTGATGCCGACCTGAGCGTGGCGGAAATACGCGAGCAGTTGCTTTCTTCACCTCACAGCCTGTTCCCGGTATGTCGCGGCGAACTGGACGAAATCATCGGTATTGTGCGTGCTAAAGAGCTGCTGGTGGCGCTGGAAGACGGTGTAGATGTGGCGGCGATTGCCTCTGCGTCTCCGGCTATCGTTGTCCCGGAAACGCTGGATCCAATCAATCTGTTAGGCGTTCTGCGCCGTGCCCGCGGCAGCTTTGTCATCGTCACTAATGAGTTTGGCGTAGTACAGGGTCTGGTCACTCCGCTGGACGTATTAGAAGCCATCGCCGGTGAATTCCCGGACGCCGATGAAACCCCTGAAATTATTGCTGATGCAGGTGGTTGGTTGGTAAAAGGCGGTACCGATCTGCATGCGTTGCAGCAGGCGCTGGACGTAGATACGTTAGTGAATGAAGATGAAGACATCGCCACGGTGGCAGGTTTAGTCATTGCGGCTAACGGCCATATTCCACGCGTAGGTGATGTTATCGACGTTCCGCCGTTAAGCATTACGATTGTCGAAGCGAATGACTATCGTGTGGATTTGGTTCGCATTGTTAAAGAACAACCCGCTCACGACGAAGACGAGTAATCGGGTTTAGCGAAACGGCATGACGGGCATACTGTGCCGCCCGTTATGCCGGGTGGGCGGCGGCGTGCTGCCCGCCAGCCATTTTGGAAAATCGCGCAGCGGCATCGGCTTCGCATACAAAAAACCTTGCAATAAATGTACGCCGTGTCGGCGCAAATGCTGTGCCTGCGCCTGTGTCTCAACGCCTTCCGCCACCAGTTCAATATTCAGTTTTTTACCCAACGCGATAATGATGTCTGTGACGGTTGAATTCACGGCGTCTGTTCCAATCGCAGAAGTAAATGATTTATCAATCTTCAGCACATCCGGGCGGAGCTTTTCCAGCCAGGAGAGCGAGCTGTTGCCGGTGCCGAAATCATCAATTGCCAGCTTTACGCCCAGCCGATTTAACTCGCGCACGACCCGATAATCCACATCCAGTAACGCATCGCGTTCGGTGAGTTCGATAACCAACTGCTGAATAGGGTGCTGGCTGAACCAGTACTGGTTGAGATCTTTTAGCAGCGTACCGTTACGAAAATGGCTGGCGGCAACATTAATTCCAATATGAAACTGGCTGCTCATCGGGAAAACGTGCCGCTGCTGAATGGTTTCTGCGATGACATGACGGGTAAGTGGCACTATCAGGTTGTGTTCCTCAGCGATGGGAATAAATACTTCGGGAGAGATCCAACCCTGGCGCGGGTTATTCCAGCGTAAAAGGATTTCCACGCCCATGCATTGCTGGGTTTGCGCGTTGAGCAGCGGCTGGCAAAACAGCTCAAATTCCCGTGCCGCAAGGGCCAGATTGATCTCCCAGGAGAAGCTCATTCTGCTGGCAGTTGCCAGCCATGCCAGGTAGCCGACTAATAAACTCAGGATCACTGCCAGCGGAAGCTGTGTTGGCAGATGTTTAATCGCCAGTTCGCTGGCGCCAGGACCGGTGACGCTGATGGTAAAGGGAAAATGCTGCGATGAGAGCTGGTAGCGTTTTTCATTATTCAGTTCAGGGAGCGTATCGACAACACCTTGTCCGTATAGCAAATGGCGATTACCGACGGTTAAGCTGGCATTGGTGATTTGCGGCGGCTGGGGTTCAAGCAGCATCGACGATAATAAATCAATATTAACGATTTCCAGTACGCCATCTTCGCCATCGGCAGAGGATGGATACCATTGCGTCAGAATCGGACTGCCTTTAATCAGCGAGTGGTCGGTAGACAGCAGCAGCTGCGGCTCCCGGCTGGGTAATTCAGGCTCCAGTTGACGAACAGGCACATTGCGATAACCAAAAATGCTGGAGCAATAAAGGATCCCGCTTTGAATCAGGCTGATAGAGCGTACCGTTTGTAGCCTGGCAGCATGTTTGCTCAGGGGTAAACGTGCAACTGAGCAGGGGAGACCAATCAACGGCAACAGCATATCGCGTCCGGTCTGTAGGGGTAAAAGTATGTCATCCAACTCTTCAACGGCGTGGTTGGCAAAGGTGACGGTATTGTGATGATTTAAATTACGCTCCGAAATAAATCGGACAGCTAATGTGAGGATGAGCGTCAGTAGTGCACATAATGTGCAGACGATTAAGCGATTCCGGCGATAGTTTTTGATGATCCGTTGTGCTGTTTGCATGCGGGCCGCCCGATAAGCCGTTGGTCACAGAAGCCAACAGCAACAGAGCAAGTGTAGTGGGGAAAATTACAGTAGACGAAGGCGAGGGGGCAAAATCGCCCATCCGTCGCAGATGGGCGAAAATTAAGTATTAGTCACACTGAACTTTGATTGCCAGGCCACCGCGTGACGTTTCGCGGTATTTGGCATTCATGTCTTTACCTGTTTCGTACATGGTCTCAATGACTTTATCCAGCGAGACGCGCGGAGCGCTGGTACGGCGCATTGCCATACGCGCAGCGTTGATGGCCTTCACAGAAGCAATGGCATTACGTTCAATGCACGGAACCTGTACCTGGCCGGCAACCGGATCGCAGGTTAAGCCGAGGTTATGTTCCATACCGATTTCGGCAGCAACACACACTTGCTCAGGGCTCGCGCCTAACAGTTCAGCCAGACCTGCGGCAGCCATGGAGCAGGCTACGCCCACTTCACCCTGACAACCGACTTCTGCACCGGAGATAGACGCGTTCATTTTGTACAACGCGCCAATCGCGCCGGCAGCCAGGAAATAACGGGTGTAGATATCCGGGCTGACGGACTCGATGAAATGATCGTAATAGGCCAGTACCGCAGGCACGATTCCGCAGGCACCGTTGGTTGGCGCAGTCACTACGCGACCACCCGCGGCGTTTTCTTCGTTAACAGCCAGCGCAAACATGTTCACCCAGTCGATTACGTTCATCGGATCGTTGGAGAGCTTGTCGCTGGAGACCAACATACGACGCAGGGCAGAGGCACGACGCGGAACGCGTAGCGGACCTGGTAGAACGCCTTCGGTGTTCATACCGCGATCGATACAGGCCTGCATGGTCTGCCAGACGTTGCCAAAGTACTCTTCGATCTCTTTTTTACTGTGCAGAGCAAGTTCGTTCTGCATCGCCATACCAGAGAGAGACAGGCCGGTGGTGTTGCAGTATTCCAGCATTTCAGTGGCGGATTTGAACGGATAAGGCACGCTGACCTCGCCCGTGGCATCCTGACCAAAATGTTCTTCATCAACGATGAATCCACCGCCGATGGAGTAGTAAGTTTTGCTGTAAATGACGGTTTCGCCATTGTAAGCATGGATCTGCATCCCGTTTTCATGCAGCGGCAGGTTGCCATTGTGAAAACGCATCCCGTCATTCTGCGGGAAATCCACTTCGTGCTGCCCCTGCGCAAGCAGCAGGCGTCCACGCGTTTCTACGTCGCGGATAAATCCGGGGATGCTGTCAATATCCACGGTAGCAGGTTCATTGCCTGCCAGACCCATAATAATGGCGATATCGGTGTGGTGACCTTTACCCGTGAGCGACAATGAACCATACACGTCGACGGCGACACGAGTAACGCTGTCCAGTAATCCTTTTTCGACCAGGTCATCGACGAACTGTTTACCCGCCTTCATAGGCCCTACGGTATGGGAAGATGAGGGACCAATCCCCACCTTAAACATGTCGAATAGACTAATCACGATAATACTCCTACAGGGCGACTGGGGTTTCCAGTAACGATGTTATAACTGCGCATAGTGTAAGAGGGAACGCGGCGATCGGCTTAACTATTCACATGAATTAAACTAATAGATAACCGCGGTTTTACTAATGTTGTGACCTGAGTTTCAAGTTGTCTATGGAGCGCGTAAAGATAAGTATAGTCAGGGCTTGACGCCAATTTGCAGCGCCAGCTCACGAATTATTCCGGCGGTCATTCCCCAGACGAAATATTGCTCATACCAGGAAAGCCATACACGATGTGAATCGCCGCGGCGGTAGATATCCAACGGGTGATAACGACCTAAATGCAGGGCCTGCGCCAGCGGCATTTCGAACACGGCGGAAACTTCGTCTTCACTTGCGCGATACGGCAAATTTGGCGGGATAATCCCTACCACCGGTGTGACCTGGAAGCCGGTCACGCTGTCGACCGGTGGCAGAACGCCAATCACCTCAACGCAAGAAGGGGGGATCGCCACTTCTTCCTGCGCTTCGCGAAGGGCGGCGGCAATCAACGAGGCGTCGCTGCTATCCACCGCGCCGCCGGGAAAGGCGACCTGTCCGGCGTGCTTGCGCAGATGAACGGATCGCTGGGTTAACAGCAACCCAGGCTGCGCACGACGTACGACAGGGATCAGTACGGCGGCCTGGCGCTGGTTTAACGCGGCATGGTTGACCTGCGGGCGCAGGAGTTGGAAGCGCGATAAAAAATCATCAAGCGTCAGGCTGCTGTATTCCACGTCTCAGTTCTCCAGTTGGTGCAAAATACGATTCACTTTATCAAACGTTTCCTGATACTCCGCGTCTTCCTGACTGTCCGCCACAATGCCACCGCCAGCGGAACAATAAATTTGTCCGTCTGTGGCCGTCAGCGTGCGAATGGTGATGCTGGTATCCATATTGCCGCAAAAGCTCAGATAACCAATGCTGCCGCACCAGGCGTTGCGTCTTTGCGGCTCCAGTTCGTCAATAATTTCCATCGCCCGCACTTTCGGCGCACCGGTAATAGAGCCGCCAGGGAAGGCGGCGCGCAGCAGGTCGGTGGCGTGTAATGACTCTGGCAGACGCGCGGTAATGGTGCTGACCAAATGATGAACAGCAGGGAACGGTTCGACCACAAACAGCTCCGGAACCTGTACCGAACCCGGTTCAGCAACGCGGCCAATATCATTACGCATCAAATCGACGATCATCAGGTTCTCCGCACGATCTTTCGGCGAGTTCGCCAGCCTCCGGGCCTGCTCTCGATCGGCATCGGTATCTTCAAGCCTCGGTAGCGTGCCTTTAATCGGACGCGTCTGGATGTGCTGGTTTTCCAGCAGAATAAATCGTTCCGGCGAAAGGCTGAGGATTGCGCCTTCCTCAAGACGAATAAACGCGCTAAACGGGGCGCGGTTGGCGCGATTGAGTCTGACAAATGCCTGCCACTCATCGCCCTGATAATGCGCCTGAAAACGTTGAGCAAGGTTGACCTGATAGCAGTCGCCGCTGTGCAGATAGCGCTGTACCTGGCGGAATTTTACGCCGTACTGGGCACGGCTCATATTGGACTGCCACGCCGAGGTTAATGTAAATGGCTCACCTATTGATGATTGTTGCGCGTTGAGCCATTGCAGCCGCGCTTCAACATCGGTATGGCTGAGCAGGGATACGGTCTGCAACTGATGATCGACAATCAGCGCCCAGTCGTAAATGCCTATCGCCATATCCGCAAGTGCAATATCGCGCCCGGCAATAGCGGGCAGAGATTCAAAGCGTCGGCCAAGATCGTAGCCAAACAGGCCTAACGCGCCGCCCTGAAACGGCAGGTCCGGGTGATAATCAGGGGTGATCTTGCGTGCGCTAAGAACTGACTGCAATACCGTCATCGGATCATCAAGCGTGCGTACGGTGGCGTGTCCGTCATCCACAACGGTCTCTTCAGCCTGCGTAACCAACGTGGCGATTGGGTCAGCCACCAGAATATCAAAGCGGCTATGCGGATGGTCGGCGTGACCAGAATGCAACAGCATCGCCCAGGGCAGATGGCTTAAGGTCGAAAAATAGCGTTCAGCGGCGTCCTGACGCCAGGGTAATGTGATTACTGCGGGAGATAACGTCTTCATCAGTCCTGACTCGTTGCTACGCTACTGGCTAACTGCGCGGTAGCATGAAATAATTAGCGCAGACAATTTAGCAGGAGTTAACAATGTTTGCAGGTTTACCTTCACTCAGTCATGAGCAGCAGCAAAAAGCGGTAGAGCGTATTCAGGAGCTGATGTCGCAGGGGATGAGCAGCGGACAAGCCATTGCTCTGGTTGCTGAAGAGTTACGCGCCAGCCATACCGGCGAGCGGATTGTGGCGCGTTTTGAAGATGAAGACGAGTAACGCCGCTTATACCGCAGCGATAATCTTGATCTCAACTTTATATTTCGGGTTCATTAACCCGGCCTGAACGGTACAACGTACCGGAGCGTGACCCGCAACAACCCACGCGTCCCAGGCTTTGTTCATGGCGGCAAAGTCACTTTTGTCTGCCAGAAAAAGGGTGGCATCAAGAATACGTGACTTGTTGCTGCCCTGTTTTTCCAGCACCGCATCAATTTGCGCCAGCGTATTTGCCGTTTGTTCAAAGGCGTCTGCATCCAGATTTTCCGGCACTCCGGTGTAATACAGCGTGTTGTTGTGGATTACCACGTCGGACCAACGCGCTTCGGCATCAATGCGCACAATCGTCATAAATCATTCCTCATTTACGGGTTTTCAAATAGCTTTGGGTTGCGCCAAGACTGCCATAATGTTGTGCCCACGTCACCTCTTCAACTGGCGAAAGAACCGCTGGCCTGACATAATCCCTGTTCAAATGAACAGGGGGCAGTGTGACGGACGATTTTGCAGCAGACGGTCAGTTGGCTAAAGCGATACCCGGTTTTAAACCGCGTGAACCACAGCGGCAGATGGCTTTCGCAGTCAGTCATGCCATCGAAAAATCACAGCCGCTTGTTGTAGAAGCCGGAACCGGAACGGGTAAAACCTACGCTTATCTTGCCCCTGCGCTGCGTGCCGGAAAGAAGGTGATTGTCTCCACGGGCTCGAAGGCGTTACAGGATCAGCTTTACAGCCGGGATTTACCCACCGTGGCGAAAGCGCTGGAGTTCACCGGTAAACTGGCGCTGCTGAAAGGGCGTTCAAATTATCTGTGCCTTGAGCGTCTCGAACAACAGGCGCTGGCGGGCGGCGACCTGCCGGTGCAAACTTTGAGCGACGTCATCCTTCTGCGCTCATGGTCAAATCAAACCCTTGATGGCGACATCAGCACCTGCGTTAGCGTGGCCGAAGACTCTCAGGCCTGGCCGCTGGTGACCAGCACTAACGACAATTGTCTTGGCAGCGACTGCCCGCTGTATAAAGAGTGCTTTGTCGTTAAAGCGCGCAAAAAAGCAATGGATGCAGATGTGGTTGTGGTAAACCACCATCTGTTTCTCGCTGACATGGTGGTGAAGGAGAGTGGGTTTGGCGAGCTGATCCCTGAAGCGGAGGTGATGATCTTCGATGAAGCGCACCAGTTACCGGATATTGCCAGCCAGTACTTTGGTCAATCGCTCTCCAGTCGCCAACTGCTGGATCTGGCGAAAGATATCACCATTGCCTATCGCACCGAGCTGAAAGACACTCAGCAACTGCAAAAATGCGCCGACCGCCTGGCGCAAAGCGCTCAGGACTTCCGCCTACAGCTTGGCGAGCCGGGCTATCGCGGAAACCTGCGGGAACTGTTGGCTGACCAGCGTGTACAACGCGCGTTTTTGTTGCTCGATGACACGCTGGAGCTGTGTTACGACGTGGCGAAACTGTCCCTCGGACGTTCGGCCTTGCTGGATGCCGCGTTTGAACGCGCCACGCTTTACCGCGCTCGTCTGAAGCGCCTGAAAGAGATCAACCAGCCGGGCTTCAGCTACTGGTATGAATGCACCTCCCGCCATTTCACCCTTGCGCTGACGCCGCTCACGGTGGCGGATAAATTTAAAGAAGTGATGGAACAAAAGCCGGGCTGCTGGATTTTTACCTCCGCGACGCTGTCGGTAAACGATGATCTTCACCACTTCACCGCGCGGCTGGGTATTGAAGATGCCGAGTCGATGCTGCTGCCAAGTCCATTTGATTACACCCGCCAGGCGCTGCTGTGCGTGCCGCGTAATCTCCCGCAAACCAATCAGCCGGGGGCTGCGCGTCAGTTGGCATCCATGCTTCGTCCCATTATCGAAGCGAATAACGGTCGCTGCTTTATGCTGTGTACCTCACACGCGATGATGCGCGATCTGGCTGAACAATTCCGCGCCACCATGACGCTCCCTGTACTGCTGCAGGGCGAAACCAGCAAAGGACAACTGCTACAGCAATTTGTCAGCGCAGGTAATGCGTTACTGGTTGCCACCAGCAGCTTCTGGGAAGGCGTGGACGTGCGCGGCGATACGCTGTCGCTGGTAATTATCGATAAACTACCGTTCACCTCGCCGGACGACCCGCTGTTAAAAGCACGGATGGAAGACTGTCGTTTGCGCGGCGGCGATCCGTTTGAAGACGTTCAGTTGCCGGATGCGGTCATCACCCTGAAACAGGGGGTGGGCCGTTTGATTCGTGACGCCGACGATCGCGGGGTACTGGTGATTTGCGACAATCGTCTGGTGATGCGGCCTTACGGCGCCACCTTCCTGGCGAGCCTTCCTCCTGCGCCGCGTACGCGTGACATTGCTCGCGCTGTTCGCTTTCTTGCCATACCAACGACTGAGTAATTTGTAACGGAGTGTGGTAAGATGCGCGCCAAATTTATTTGACCTGATCACAAACACCCATGCGAATTCTGGCTATCGATACCGCCACAGAGGCGTGCTCTGTTGCCCTGTGGAATGACGGTACTGTCAAGGCTCATTTCGAGCTTTGCCCACGAGAACACACCCAACGAATTTTACCGATGGTCCAGGAAATCCTGGCCGCTGGCGATCTTACGTTAACCGATATCGACGCCCTGGCGTTTGGTCGCGGTCCCGGCAGTTTCACCGGCGTACGTATTGGGATTGGCATTGCTCAGGGGCTGGCGTTAGGCGCGAATTTACCCATGATCGGCGTCTCCACCCTCGCGACAATGGCGCAGGGAGCCTGGCGTAAGTCGGGTTCGACCCGCGTACTGGCTGCAATTGACGCGCGAATGGGCGAAGTCTACTGGGCTGAATACCAGCGTGATGACAACGGAAACTGGCGCGGAGAAGAAACCGAAGCGGTGTTAACCCCCGAACAGGTGCATGAGCGTTTACTGCAGCTGTCTGGCGAGTGGGTAACGGTCGGCACGGGCTGGCCTGCGTGGCCTGAACTTGGCAAAGATAGCGGTCTGATGCTCCGCGATGGCGACGTTTTGCTTCCAGCGGCTGAAGATATGCTGCCTGTTGCCACGCAAATGCTGGCTGCCGGTAACACCGTGGCGGTTGAACATGCTGAACCGGTTTATTTACGTAACACCGTCGCGTGGAAGAAACTTCCCGGTAAAGAATGAATCTTAGTAGTACATCCCCGGTTAATTCGCGCAGGCGTCAGTACGCAACATGGTGAACAGGCCGGGGCAGAAGCTAAGAAAAGGGAGTCGCAATATGGCGGTGCAAAAGCAGTTCTTGAAAGGTGTGTTGGCGGGAGCATTAGCGTTAATGCTTAGCGGCTGCGTCACCATCCCGGACGCAATTAAAGGTTCGAGCCCAACGCCGCAGCAGGATCTGGTGCGGGTAATGAATGCGCCGCAGCTGTATGTCGGTCAGGAGGCGCGTTTCGGCGGCAAAGTGGTGGATATTCAGAACCAGCAGGGGAAATCTCGTCTGGAAATAGCCACCGTTCCTCTTGATAGCGGGGCGCGACCCGTGCTGGGCGAAGCCTCCCGCGGGCGGATATATGCTGATGTAAATGGCTTCCTCGACCCGGTGGACTTTCGCGGGCAACTGGTTACCGTCGTCGGTCCGATTAGCGGTACGGTGGACGGAAAAATCGGTAATACGCCGTATAAATTCATGCTGATGCAGGTAACCGGTTATAAACGCTGGCATATTACTCAGCAAATTGTTATGCCGCCTCAGCCTATCGACCCCTGGTTCTACGGTGCGCGTGGCTGGCCTTACGGTGGCTACGGCGGATGGGGATGGTACAATCCCGGCCCGGCACAGGTTCAGACCATAGTAACTGAGTAACTCTTTGTATTATTGGTAAAAGAAACAGCGGCTCGTCCGCTGTTTCTGCATTAACGTGGATATAAGAAAAATAAATAGTGACGTGCTTCGCAACCTTGTCGTTGTGTAATAAACAAACTGGTACGCTGAGTTAATATTATGTTAACAGTTTGTTTATTGCCTGGGGTTGTGATGACGACGAATACGCATTTTAGAGGTGATGTATTGAAAAAGGTTTGGCTTAACCGTTATCCCGCTGGTGTTCCTGCGGAGATCAATCCTGACCGTTATCAATCCCTGGTGGAACTCTTTGAACACTCAGTAAGACGGTATGCCGATCAACCCGCGTTCGTAAACATGGGGGAGGTGATGACCTTCCGCAAGCTTGAAGAGCGGAGCCGGGCATTTGCGGCCTATTTACAACAAGGCCTGGGGCTGAAAAAGGGCGATCGCGTCGCGCTGATGATGCCGAACCTGCTGCAATATCCGGTCGCACTGTTTGGGATTTTACGTGCCGGCATGATCGTCGTGAACGTTAACCCGCTTTACACGCCTCGCGAGCTGGAACATCAGCTTAATGACAGCGGCGCGTCGGCGATTGTCATCGTGTCCAACTTTGCTCACACGTTGGAAAAAGTGGTCGACAAAACGTCGGTACAACACGTGATCCTGACGCGTATGGGCGATCAGCTGTCGACCGCAAAAGGGACGCTGGTCAACTTTGTCGTCAAGTATATCAAACGGCTGGTGCCGAAATATAACCTGCCGGATGCCATCTCGTTTCGCAGTGCGCTGCAAAACGGTTATCGCATGCAGTATGTGAAACCCGAAGTTGTGTCGGAAGATCTGGCGTTCCTGCAATATACCGGCGGGACAACCGGCGTGGCGAAAGGCGCGATGCTCACGCACCGCAACATGCTGGCTAACCTGGAGCAGGTTAACGCCACCTACGGCCCGTTGCTGCATCCGGGCAAAGAACTGGTGGTAACGGCTCTACCGCTGTATCACATTTTTGCGCTGACGATGAATTGCCTGCTGTTTATTGAGCTGGGTGGTCAAAACCTGCTGATTACTAACCCGCGTGATATCCCAGGACTGGTCAAAGAGCTGGCGAAGTATCCGTTTACCGCGATGACCGGCGTCAATACGCTGTTTAACGCGCTGCTGAATAACAAAGAGTTTCAGCAACTGGATTTCTCGTCACTGCACCTTTCAGCAGGCGGCGGCATGCCGGTTCAACAAGCGGTAGCTGAACGTTGGGTGAAGCTGACGGGGCAGTATCTGCTGGAAGGCTATGGTCTGACGGAGTGCGCCCCGCTGGTGAGCGTCAACCCTCACGATATCGACTACCATAGCGGCAGTATCGGGTTACCGGTTCCTTCCACCGAGGTCAAACTGGTGGATGACGACGACAACGAAGTGCCGCCGGGAGAACCGGGCGAACTGTGCGTGAAAGGTCCGCAGGTGATGCTGGGCTACTGGCAGCGACCAGACGCCACTGACGAAATCGTCAAAGATGGCTGGCTGCACACTGGCGATATTGCGGTGATGGATGACGAAGGCTTCCTGCGTATTGTCGATCGTAAGAAAGATATGATCCTGGTCTCCGGCTTTAACGTTTATCCGAACGAAATTGAAGACGTGGTTATGCAACATCCTGGCGTGCAGGAAGTAGCTGCAGTTGGCGTTCCGTCCGGCAGCAGCGGTGAAGCGGTGAAAATTTTCGTGGTGAAGAAAGACGCCTCGTTAACCGATGAAGCGCTGGTTACTTTCTGTCGTCGTCACCTGACGGGCTATAAAGTACCGAAGCTGGTTGAGTTTCGCGATGAGTTGCCGAAATCTAACGTCGGTAAAATTTTGCGACGAGAATTACGTGACGAAGCGCGCGCCAAAGTGGACAATAAAGGCTGAGCGTTAAGTCAGCCAGCAGAAAACGCCGGGTAATCCGGCGTTTTTTTTGGCGTAAACCTAAGAGAGCACGATTTGAATTATCAAATGATCACCACGGACGACGCGTTGGCCACGCTGTGCGAAGCCGTCCGTGAATTTCCGGCGATAGCCCTGGATACCGAATTTGTTCGCACACGTACCTATTATCCGCAGTTGGGGCTGATCCAGCTGTTTGATGGCAAACACGTTGCTCTGATTGATCCGCAGGGGATCACCGACTGGTCGCCGTTGCGCGATATTCTGCGTGATACCGCCATCACCAAATTCCTGCATGCGGGCAGTGAAGACCTGGAAGTGTTCCTCAACGCTTTTGGCGAACTTCCGCAGCCGTTAATTGATACACAAATTCTGGCCGCTTTTTGCGGTCGTCCGCTGTCGTGGGGCTTTGCCGCGATGGTGGAAGAGTTTACGGGCGTGGCGCTCGACAAAAGCGAGTCGCGTACCGACTGGCTGGCCAGACCGCTGACCGAACGTCAGTGCGAATATGCGGCGGCTGACGTCTGGTATCTGTTACCGATCACCTCAAAGCTGATGGCTGAAACTGAAACCAGCGGTTGGCTGCCAGCCGCGCTGGACGAATGCCGCTTGATGCAACAGCGTCGCCAGGAGATTCTGGCACCTGAAGATGCCTGGCGCGACATCACCAACGCCTGGCAACTTCGTACCCGTCAGTTAGCCTGCCTGCAACTGCTTGCCGACTGGCGGCTGCGTAAAGCGCGCGAGCGCGATCTGGCGGTAAACTTCGTGGTGCGTGAAGAACATCTGTGGGCGGTGGCACGTTATATGCCGGGCAGCCTGGGTGAACTGGATAGCCTGGGTCTTTCCGGAAGCGAAATTCGCTTCCACGGCAAAACGCTAATCTCGCTGGTAGAAAAGGCCCAGGCTTTACCGGAAGAGTCGCTGCCGCAGCCGCTACTGAATTTGATGGATATGCCAGGATATCGCAAGGCGTTCAAAGCCATCAAGACGCTGGTTGCCGAAGTGAGTGCGGAACAAAATCTTAGCGTCGAACTGTTGGCTTCCCGCCGTCAGATCAACCAGTTGCTCAACTGGCACTGGAAATTAAAGCCGCAGCAGACCCTGCCGGAGCTGGTTTCCGGCTGGCGTGGCGAACTGATGTCCGATCGTCTCAACGCGCTGCTGCAGGAATATCCGCAGTAAGTCACCAGACTCGCCGGGTCGCGCCATTGCTGACCCGGCCTGCGAACGCTACAAATCAAGTACCAGGCGCTTACCTTTGGCGCGAGAGCAGCAAATGAGCATGCTCTGCTGGCTGGCTTTTTCGTCGTCGCTAAAGTATTGATCGCGGTGATCCGCTTCCCCTTCAAGAATCGCTGTTTCGCAGGTGCCGCACACGCCTTCCCGGCACAGACACTCAACGCGTGCAGCTTTGTTATTTTCGATAACCTGCAAAATGGTCATCTCTTCCGGAACCACAAACTCGCGCCCGGAACGCGCCAGCACCAGGGTGAAGGCGTCGCCGCTTTTATCTTCCAGCGCAAATTGTTCGAAATGTAGCGTATTGCTATCCAGCCCATGGCGGGAAGCCGCTTCTCTGACGGCATCGTTGAGCACCGCTGGGCCACAGGTATAAATATGCGTGCCGGGTTCAACATCGGCCAGCAGGCGTGCTAAATCAAGGCGGGTGCCTGCGCTTGAGAGGTGCAGATGAATGCGACCGGCGCTGGGGTACTGCAGGAGTTCGTCATGAAATGCACAGTTGTCCAGGCTGGGAGAGCAATAATGTAGCTGCCATTCTGCCTGAGAGTGTTCCAGCTCCGGGATCTGCGATAAAAACGGTGTGATGCCGATACCTCCGGCAATCAACAGATGTTGTTGTGCCTGAGGGGCGAGGGCGAACAGATTGTTTGGCGTGGAGATCGTGAGCGTGTCGCCGGGTTTCACCTTTTGATGCAGATATCGCGAGCCGCCTTTGGACGCCTCCTCCAGTCGTACGGCGATTTGCCAGGCGCTGGTATCGAAGGGTGAACTCATCAGCGAGTACGCATTGCTGTATAGGTTCTTGCCATCGCGCATCTGCACGATGATATGGCTGCCACCCTGAAACGCAGGCAACGGCTGGCCTGAGGTTGGCATTAGGGTGAAGCGTTTTACCTGCGCGGTAATGGTCTCAATCCGACTGACCCGGACTTCTTGCATTTGATAATCAGACATTGCGGCACTCCCTAAAAAATCTGTCCGGCGCGGTTCAACGACGCGCCGGTGTCTGTCGTTACAGCCCCGGGTTATTCCTGAAACACCTGCGCGACCAGATTATGGAAATGGGCAATGCCATGCTCGGAGATGCCGCTGCCGCTGGTGTCCGCCATAATGCGGCCCTGACCGCGATACCCGCGCGATTTCAGCCCCTTTTGCACGCTTTCAACCAGACGTAAATCTTCAGGACGAAAGACGTTGCGATACCATTCGATCAGTTGTTTCTGCTCTTCGGTCAGCTCTTCGTTGGTGAAGTAAATGTCATAGTTTTGCAGCGTGGTTTCCGCATCCACCGGGAATTCGTAGATAACGGTCATCATGCCTTTGATTGGCGTGACGTTGAGCATGGTGCATGGCCACAGCCAGAAACCGTGGAAGGCGGCATCAACACCTTCTTCGAACTTAAATGACTGCTCTGACGGTTTGGCGAAACCGTGTTGCAGCGTCCAGTTGCCGTGCATGGTGTGCCAGTAACGGTCAACCTGAACCGAGTCGGAAAAACCTGGGTGGGCCGGGCCGCAGTGGTAGCACTCCAGATAGTTGTCGACAATATTCTTCCAGTTTGCCGGGGTACGGGTCGTAAAGCGCGCCGCCAGTTTCAGATCATGCACGTCAGGGCAGGCTTCGATAACTTTGTCTGCAAGACCAGGGAGTTGTTCTTCTACGCTGCCTGCGTTCGGATCCATGTTGATAAACACGAATCCGGCATACTCTTCCAGACGTACAGGGGTAAGGTGCGCTTTTTCGCTGTCGAAGTTGGCGACATTTTCGCAGTTACGCGCATGCGCCAGATTGCCGTCAAGTTTGAACGCCCATGCGTGGTAAGGGCAGGTAATTACATTTTTCGCTTTCCCTTCGCCGCTCAACAGCTGATGACCGCGATGCGGACAAACGTTGTAGAACGCGCGCAGCACGTTATCGCGACCCCGTACCAGCACGATGTTCTCGCCAATCACTTCACGGGTAACATAATCATTGGGCTTTGCCAGCTCGCTACTGTGGGCGACGCAAATCCAGCTTTTAGCAAACACTTTCTCTTGTTCGTGCTCGAAGGCCTGATGGTCGGTATAAAACCGGGCAGGGATAGTCCAGGCGTCCTGCGGGTTGGCACAGAAATTTTGCGGCAGAATAAACTCAGGGCTTAGATTGCTCATTGGAATACCTTTTAATTTGTGAGTAAGAGGGTTTTATACTGGCGCTTAATTGTCGCCTTTGAGTAATGTCCCGGCCGGTGGCGCAACGGGGGCGTTAACTGGCGTTTCGGGAAGATGACTTTCAATTTGATGCGCAGGAACGTGGGCATAGTCCTGCCGTACCCAGCGAAGAAAACCGCCGACTTTCACCAACAGAATGGCGAGGAAGGGAAGTGCGGTCAGAACCACCGTGGTCTTCATGGTTTCCAGGGATGCGCCGGTGAATAAAATCGATAAGGGGATCAGGGTGATGACCACGCACCAGAACAGTCGTAAGCTACGCTGCGGATCTTCCCCTTCCTGCAGGTTACGCGTGCTGGTGGCGGCCATGGTATAGGCGACGGCATCCATGTGCGAGGCAAGGAAAATAATCATGATCGCCAGATACGCCACCAGGAATAGTTTCCCGGCTGGCAACGACATCAACACTTGCTGTACGGCCGTTTCACCGCCCAGTGTCGCCATAACCTGCGGTACGTCGATCACACCGTTCACAAACTGGTGGATTGAGTAGCTTTCCATCACGCCGAAGAAGAACCAGCAGCCAACGGTACTACCGAGGATTAACGCCCAGATAACCTCTTTGATTTTGCGACCACGGGATACGCGAGTGACAAACATTGCCACGCCTGGGGTGTAGGAGATCCACCACAGCCAGTAGAACACCGTCCAGTTGCGGGTGAACTCACCGTTGCCAAGTGGATCGGTGAACAGGCTCATCTGCAAAAAGTTTTGTGTCGTCAGGCCAATGGCGTTGATGATGTTATTGGTGATAAATTCGGTCGGGCCGACGATCAGCACCAGCAGCGGCAGTAAGAATGCCCCCCAGCCGACCATTTTGCTCAGACGTTGCAAACCGTTATTGATGCCAATCCAGGAGCTCATGCAGAAAATGCCGCCAGAGAACAGGATCACAAACGCCTGCATGGTGAAGTTATCCGGCAAACCCGTGAGGGCAGATAAACCGCGGGTAAAGGTGGCGGCGGTGACAACCAGAGAGATGGTTAACGCGCCAACTGTTGCGATCAGGAACATCAAATCAACCAGGCGACCCCACACGCCCTGCGGATGGACGCCGGTGATAGCGGCAATAATTCCGGACAGGCTCAGCCCTTTGTTTTTACGCACATGAAAGTGGTAGGCCATTGTTAGTGAGGCCAGGGTATAAGTCGCCCAGGCGCTGATCCCCCAATGGAAAAAGGAGTAGGGTAAGCTATATTCCAGCGCTTTTTGCGAATGCGGCGCGATATTCAGCCCCGGAGTCTGGTAATAATAGGCCCACTCAGCAACACCCCAATAGAGTGTTGAGGAGCCTAATCCGGCACATATAAACATAAACAGCCAGGACAGCGTGCTGTATTCCGCTTTCCCTTCACCCAGACGAATGTTGCCGTATTTGCTGGTAGCCAGCCAGACGACCAGACCCATCGCCATCAGAACGAGGATCTGCACGGCGGAACCCAGCATCCGGGTAACGCCGTTAAAAAGGGTATTTGCGACTTGTGCAGACTGCTGAGGGAAGAGACTAAGCGTGGCGGCGATGAAAAGAATAGCCACCAGGCTGATGGCTATCAGCGGCATGTCTTTTTTCTTTACGTTGCTCAACATGGGATCTCCTGGGCACAGTTGCCCGCGTATGGCATTAGCCTGTCGTTGTTATCATGCTGTAGGGAATCAGTGATTTTGTATTTAACAATTTTATTATTTGTTCTTTACATGAATTAAACAATTGCCCGATGCGTGAAGCAATAAAACACGGAACGGAAATAATAAAAGGTGAATTGGCGCAGGTTATTGACGGCATAAAACGCATAAAAAAGCCGCGTCAGTGACGCGGCTCATATTTCGTGGTTTGACCTCTAACGCAGTGCCTGAGCGATGGCTTCACCTACCTGTTGGGTTGTGGCGTTGCCTTTCATATCCGGCGTTTTCGGGCCGCTGGCAATGACCTGCTCAATTGCCGCCAGAATACCGTCGTGGGCGGCTTTGTAGCTGGCATCACCGTTGCCAAGGAAGTCGAGCATCATGGCGCCAGCCCAGATAGTCGCAATAGGGTTGGCGATATTCTTGCCGTAGATATCGGGGGCCGAACCGTGTACCGGCTCGAACAGCGACGGGAAGGTGCGCTCCGGATTTAAGTTGGCAGAAGGTGCAATGCCAATCGTTCCGGTACAGGCCGGGCCAAGATCGGAGAGGATGTCGCCAAACAGGTTGGAGGCAACCACGACGTCAAAACGCTCCGGCTGCATCACAAAGCGGGCGCACAATATATCGATATGCTGTTTATCCCAGCGGATCTCGGGATAGTTAGCCGCCATTGCTTCCACGCGTTCGTCCCAGTAAGGCATGCTGATGGCCAGGCCGTTGGATTTGGTTGCTGAGGTCAGGGTTTTGCGCGGGCGGTTTTGCGCCAACTCGAAAGCGTAACGCAAGATACGATCAACGCCACGACGGGTGAAGACCGATTCCTGGATAACCACTTCGTGTTCGGTACCTTCGCTCACGCGTCCGCCGAGGGCAGAGTATTCTCCCTCGGTGTTTTCGCGTACGACGTAGAAATCAATGTCGCCTGGCTGCTTGCCAGCCAGTGGGCAAGGGACGCCCGGAAACAGGCGCACCGGGCGCAGGTTGACGTACTGGTCGAATTCGCGGCGAAACTTAAGCAGCGAACCCCATAATGAGATGTGGTCAGGCACGGTGTCCGGCCAGCCAACCGCGCCAAAATAGATAGCATCAAAGGATTGCAGCTGCTCATGCCAGTCATCCGGCATCATCTTGCCGTGATGGGCGTAGTATTCGCAGCTGGCCCATTCTATTTGCTCAAAGCTGAGCGACAACCCCCAACGCTCGGCGGCTGCCTGCAACACATGAATGCCCTCAGGCAGAACTTCTTTACCAATGCCATCTCCGGGGATAGCGGCGATACGCCAGGTTTTCTTCATAGCAGCTCTCACTTGTACGCCATCAAAATTGACTTTCCCCTTATCCTATAATTGACTGATTAATAGTTAATCCCCCTAACTGGTGAAACATAAAACACAGATCATGAATAATCTGCCGCTGCTAAATGATTTACGCGTCTTTATGCTGGTTGCCCGTCGTGCTGGATTTGCCGCCGTTGCCGAAGAGCTGGGCGTCTCACCGGCTTTTATCAGTAAGCGCGTTGCCCTGCTGGAGCAAACGCTGAATGTAGTGCTGCTGCACCGGACAACGCGGCGCGTAACCATCACGGAAGAGGGGGAGCGGATCTACGAATGGGCGCAGCGGATCCTGCAGGATGTCGATCAGATGATGGACGAGCTATCAGATGCCAGGCAGATCCCGCAGGGGATGCTACGTATTATTAGTAGCTTTGGTTTTGGCCGCCGGGTGGTGGCTCCGGCGCTGTCTGCGCTGGCAAAAGAGTATCCGCAATTAGAACTGCGGTTCGATGTTGAAGACCGCCTGGTGGATATGGTGAATGAGGGCGTCGATCTTGATATTCGTATCGGGGATGATATCGCGCCGAACCTGATTGCCCGCAAGCTGGCGACTAACTACCGTATTCTGTGCGCCTCGCCGGAATTTGTGACGCAGCATGGGACGCCGAAGCAACTCAACGATCTCTCCACTTTTCCTTGTCTGGTCATCAAAGAGCGCGACCATCCGTTTGGTATCTGGCAAATGCGCAATAAAGAGGGCGCGCATTCGATTAAAGTTACGGGGCCTTTGTCGTCTAATCATGGCGAAGTGGTACATCAGTGGTGCCTTGATGGGCAGGGAATAGCTCTGCGGTCATGGTGGGACGTTTGCGACAACATTGCCAGCGGCAACCTGATACACATATTGCCCGAGTATTATCAACCAGCAAATATTTGGGCGGTTTATGTTTCCCGGCTGGCGACGTCGGCAAAAATCCGTATTACGGTTGAGTATTTGCGCCGCTATTTTACCGAAAACTATCCAAAGTTTACTTTGGAATAAAGGTGTAGCAGCCTGGCAAGAAACAGAAAATAAAAAAGGCAGAATAATCTGCCTTTTTTGTAACGATGACTCTCTGAGCAAAGCCGTTATTTAGATTCTTCGGCTTCAGGTAATGTCACGTTAAGTTCGAGGATAGAAATATCGCCGTCTTTTTGCTCAAGCTGTACGGTGACCATTTCAGGATCAATTTGTACATACTTGCAGATAACCTCGAGAATATCTTTCCTCAACTGCGGTAAATAATGTGGCTCGGCGTCACTACGACGGCGTTCCGCAACAATAATCTGCAGTCGCTCTTTAGCGATGTTCGCTGTGCTCTTTTTCCGCGAGAGAAAAAAATCCAGTAATGCCATAACTTATCCTCCGAACAGGCGTTTGAGGAAACCTTTCTTCTCTTCTTCAATGAAGCGGAAAGGACGTTCTTCTCCCAACAGACGGTCTACGGTATCAGCATAGGCTTTACCGGCATCGGCATTGATGTCGAGAATAACCGGCTCACCCTGGTTAGACGCGCGCAGGACTGACTGATCTTCAGGAATCACGCCAACCAGCTTGATTCGCAGAATTTCCAGTACGTCTTCCATGCTCAGCATGTCACCTTTATTTACGCGGCCAGGGTTGTAGCGCGTCAGCAACAAATGCTCTTTAATCGGATCTTCACCGTTTTCCGCACGACGAGATTTCGACGCCAGAATACCCAGAATACGGTCAGAGTCACGTACAGAGGAAACTTCCGGGTTAGTGGTGATAATCGCTTCATCGGCAAAATACAGGGCCATCAGCGCACCGGTTTCAATACCCGCCGGGGAGTCGCAGACGATGAAGTCGAATTCCATCGTTTTCAGGTCGTCCAGAACTTTCGCGACGCCTTCACGCGTCAGCGCGTCTTTATCGCGAGTCTGTGAGGCCGGAAGAATAAAGAGATTTTCGGTACGCTTATCTTTGATTAACGCCTGATTTAACGACGCATCGCCCTGAATAACGTTGACGAAGTCATAAACGACGCGGCGTTCACAACCCATAATCAGATCAAGGTTACGCAGGCCGATATCAAAATCAATAACGACAGTTTTCTTTCCCTTCTGGGCCAAACCTGTAGCGATGGCCGCGCTGGAGGTGGTTTTGCCAACGCCCCCTTTACCCGAAGTAACAACAATAATGCGTGCCATAGAAATTCCTTGTTAAAAAGGGATCAATTCAACGGTTGAACTGTCAAAGCGTTCTCTGCTAATTGCAGACGGGCCGCTTTGCCATAAAATTCTGCTGGGATTTTATCACTCAGCCAATAAACACCTGCGATAGACACCAGTTCTGCCGTCAGATGGGTACAAAAAATTTGCGCTTCCCGATCGCCGCTTGCGCCTGCCAGCGCACGGCCTCTCATCATGCCATAAACATGAATATTACCATCAGCGATAAGCTCTGCGCCTGCACTGACGTGGCTTGTAACAATCAGATCACATTGTGGAGCATAAATGCGCTGACCGGAACGAACCGGCACATTTATTAATCGTGTTTTTGTGATGGGAGTAACGTTTTGCGGCGGAGCAACGGGAGCCGGGGTCTCAACAGGCGCAGAACGAATAGCTTTTTCTTTACCTTCAGTCAGTAAAGGAAGGCCCATTTCGTCGATTTCAGCCTTGAGTCTGGCGTCTTTGCATCCGCTAACGCCAATAATGCGCAATCCGGTAGACGTAACAACTTTCTGCAGCGCTGACCAGTTGACCGGGCTTTCAAGACCACTCACGTTAACCACCACGGGAGCGTGTTTTAAAAAAGCCGGCGCCTGCGCGATTTTGTCTTCCAACGCCTGACGAATAACCTCGGGTTCTGCTTCATGTAAATGAACCACTGATAAGGTGAAGCTACTGCCTTTAAGCTCGATTGGCGTGTTTGACATCCTGGCCTTACTCAATTTGCTATTTATCATCCCCAGCGCGGGGTGATATTCCGAAGACTATAAGGCATGTTATAGTCAGTATTATATTGAGGCAAGCCACCATTCCGTGAATTCAGAGTAAAAGATATGTTTTGTGTGATCTACCGAAGCAGCAAACGTGACCAGACCTATTTATATGTCGAAAAAAAAGACGATTTCTCACGCGTTCCTGAAGAACTGATGAAAGGATTTGGTCAGCCGACGCTGGCAATGATGTTACCGCTTGATGGTCGAAAAAAATTGGTTAATGCCGATCTTGAAAAAGTAAAACAGGCCCTGGCCGAGCAGGGCTATTATTTACAAATACCACCGCCGCCAGAAGATTTACTTAAACAGCATCTGGCTGCGACAAAACAAAATACACCAGACGCTAAACGTTAAACTGCATCCGCCAGCAGCACGTTCCATCGATGCAGTACCTGAAATCTATGACTACGTTAGGGGAAAGTAATGTATCAACATCACAACTGGCATGGTGCTCTGCTGGATTATCCGGTGAGTAAGGTGGTTTGCGTAGGAAGTAACTATGCCAACCATATTAAAGAGATGGGCGGAACCCCCCCCGAAGAGCCGGTGCTGTTTATTAAACCGGAAACCGCACTGTGCGATTTACGCCAGCCGCTGGTGATCCCATCTGATATGGGGTCGGTTCACCATGAAGTTGAGCTGGCTGTGCTGATTGGCGCGACCCTGCGACAGGCGACGGAAGATCATGTGCGCAAAGCCATCGCGGGTTATGGCGTCGCACTGGATCTGACCCTGCGCGATATCCAGGGCAAAATGAAGAAAGCGGGGCAGCCATGGGAAAAAGCGAAGGGTTTTGATAACTCTTGCCCGCTGTCAGGATTTATTCCCGTAGCGGAATTTAACGGCGATCCACAGGATACGATGCTCGGGTTGACGGTCAACGGTGAACAGCGTCAGCACGGCTCCACGGCGGATATGATCCATCAAATCGTTCCTTTGATTGCCTATATGAGTCGTTTCTTTACCCTCAAAGCGGGTGATGTTGTGCTGACGGGCACGCCAGCAGGCGTGGGGCCATTAAGCAGCGGTGATGAACTGGCGATCAGTTTTAACGGTCAAACGCTGACGACCCGCGTACTGTAATCTCTGCTTGCCGCCTTTTCGGGCGGCAAAACTTGCATCAGCGTGCCAGACTGGTTATAAGGTGCAGCTTTAATGCAATAGCGGAAACCCTGATGAGCGACATACCTTTCTGGCAAAGTAAAACCCTTGATGAAATGACCGATGCCGAGTGGGAGTCATTATGTGACGGATGTGGTCAATGCTGCCTGCATAAGCTGATGGATGAAGACACCGACGAAATCTACTTTACCAACGTCGCGTGTAAGCAACTCAATATCAAAACCTGTCAGTGCCGTAATTACGAACGTCGATTCGAGTACGAGCCTGACTGCATCAAACTGACGCGCGATAATTTGCCGACTTTTGAATGGTTGCCAATGACCTGCGCGTATCGTCTGCTCGCGGAAGGTAAAGGGCTGCCGGAGTGGCATCCGTTGCTGACGGGGTCTAAAGCGGCGATGCACGGTGAACGTATCTCAGTTCGTCATATTGCGGTAAAAGAATCGGAAGTACGTGACTGGCAGGATCATATCCTGAACAAACCTTCATGGGCGGACTGAGCCGCCCATCGATTAGCAGGCGTTAAGGTTTAAGACTTTTTCGCCTGATACATCTCATCGGAGTGGTTGTCATCTTCCACCCAGAAGTTAATGTTGAATTGTGCGTCGTCGCTTAATTCAACACGATGCCAGTACTGCGGTGGGCTGGTCGCGAACTGACCGGCATTAATCACTACCTTCACTTCGGGCTCTTTTGCGTCTTCATTGGCAAAGCCATAATACGTTACCGTACCTTCCATTACACAGAGCTGACCAAACACGCCTGCTGCGGTGTTATGGTGAGAAAGAAGTGCTGCCGGGACGTTGTCTTTGGTAAAGAAGGGAGTAGAGCGTTTCACTTTCCAGTTTGCCGGGATGCGTAAATGGGACATAAGACATCTCCTTCGTGTGGCATCTATAAGATGTATTTAATATACATCTTATAGATGCCAGCAGGCAATGGATTTAAGGCAAAAAAAACGCTCCCGAAGGAGCGTCTCTGTTAGCGACCGAAGAGGTCACGTTTTTTCGGTTTAAACGGCTGTGCTATGAATACCAGCACGGCGACCACCAGGTAAGCGGCGAAGATCCCCAACAGCCACTGTGGCATTTCCAGGGTTAAAAAAGACCACTGGCGTTCAGCACAGTCACCGGATGCTAAAAACACCTGCGGCAGCCATTTGTCCAGCGGCAGCCAGCTCGGGAAGCGTGCGGCAAAATCACAGGTCATGAACGGTGATGGGTGCAACTGAATTATGGTGTGCTCATACGCTAACTGAAGCCCACGCCAGGCACTGTAAATCCAGATTATCATCGCCACATAGCGCAGCGGTGTCTTTGGCGCGATAGCCCCCACCAGCCCCGCACCCATCACGCCGAATAATGCGCTACGTTCGTAAATACACAACACGCAAGGTTTTAGCAGCATGACGTGCTGGAACCACAGCGCAACGAGTTCCAGCGCAAAGGCGGTTAACGCCAACAATAACCATGCTCCACGACCTCGGGAGCATTGGTTTAAAAATCGCAACATAATAATTTCCCTGCAACATGCGTAGAGACCGCAGTTTAAACCAATTCAATTTATGCGCCACTAGCGGGAATTGAAAATTTGCGTAATCGGATAATTATCATGCAAAAAGTCAAACCGGGCAGTGATTTGCCCGGTTAATTGTTATGAAAGTGTAGCTAACCAGCCCGTTTGAGTCATCCACTCGGTCACCGGTACCAGCGTGAACTCGACGCAAAGCAGACCAACGAGCGTCAGGACGAGAGTATACGGCAGAGCCATCCACACCATGCGGCCATAAGAGAGGCGAATCAATGGTGCCAGCGCGGAGGTCAGCAGGAACAGGAATGCCGCCTGACCGTTTGGTGTAGCCACGGAAGGCAGGTTGGTCCCGGTATTAATCGCTACCGCTAACAGTTCGTACTGGTTGAGGCTGATGGTCCCTTGTTCCAGCGCTGCTTTGGCTTCGTTAATATAGATGGTGCCGACAAAAACGTTATCAGAGATTGAAGACAGCAGGCCGTTAAAGAGATAGAACAGCGTCAACTGAGCATGCTCAGAGGACTGCAATACGAACTGAATGATCGGCGAGAAGAGCTGTTGATCGATAATAACCGCAACAATAGAGAAGAACACGGTCAGCAGGGCGGTGAACGGCAGCGACTCGGTAAACGCTTTGCCAATAGCATGTTCGTCTGTAACGCCGGTCAAGGACGTTGCCAGAATGATGACGGACAGGCCAATTAATCCAACCTCTGCCAGATGCAGGGCCAGAGCAACCACCAGCCAGACGCCGATAATAGCCTGAACAATCAGTTTGATTTTATCCTGACGAGTACGTTGCTGACGGCTTTGATCGTCAAATTGTTGCAGGACATCGCGGACGGTCTCCGGCAGCGTTTCGCCATAGCCAAACCAGCGTAATTTCTCGACCAGCACACAGGTTAACAGGCCGCAAATCAGCACCGGTACGGTGACCGGCGACATGCGCAGGAAGAAGTCACCAAAATGCCAGCCCGCCGCTTTGGCGATAATCAGGTTTTGCGGTTCGCCGACCATCGTCATTACGCCGCCTAACGCCGTACCGACGCCCGCGTGCATCATCAGGCTACGCAGAAAACCACGAAACTGCTCCAGTACGACCTTATTGTGCTGATCGATATGGCTGTCATCAAGCATGTTGTTGTCTTCCGCGCGGGAAGAGGCGACGCGATGGTAAATACCATAGAAACCGACCGCGACGCTGATCACCACGGCAACGACGGTCAGCGCATCAAGAAACGCAGAAAGGAAGGCGGCAGCAACGCAAAAAGCCAGCGACAGCAGCGTTTTGGAGCGAATCGTAAGCAGCAGGCGGGTGAAAATAAACAGCAGCAGCTGTTTCATAAAGTAGATGCCAGCCACCATAAACATCAGCAGCAATAACACCTCAAGGTTAGCGGCAACCTCTTCACGCACATGCGTGGCGCTGGTCATACCGATGATGACTGCTTCGATAGCTAACAGCCCACCTGGTAGCAGCGGATAACATTTTAACGCCATCGCCAGCGTAAAGATGAACTCGGCCACCAACAGCCAGCCCGCAATAAAAGGATTAATAAAAAATATAATCGGGTTAACGACTAAGAAGACGAGCAGTGCAAGTTTGTACCAGTCAGGTGATTGACCTAAAAAATTGCGCCACATAGCGCGACCCCATGATAGCTCCATGGTGATTTCCCTACCTTTAAAAATGAAATCATATTTTTATGTTTGACCGCAAAGCTTAGCGGGAGGAGGGAATACAGGCAAGCTATTCACGCGACGGGCAAGGCTGGCTGCGCTTTAGCGTTATCTGGAAAATGAAGCCTTGATCTACTTTTTCTTCATTGCGTCAGCTATCAGCTATGTAACCCGTCTGGTATGATAACTGTAACTATGTTTTGCTGTGTAATGGAATTATTACTATGGTCATTAAGGCGCAAAGCCCGGCTGGGTTCGCGGAAGAGTACATCATTGAAAGTATCTGGAATAACCGCTTCCCACCTGGCACTATTTTGCCTGCTGAACGTGAACTCTCTGAACTGATCGGAGTGACACGTACCACGTTACGCGAGGTATTACAGCGTCTGGCGCGTGACGGTTGGTTGACCATTCAACACGGCAAACCGACGAAGGTGAATAACTTCTGGGAAACCTCCGGGCTGAATATCCTTGAAACGCTGGCGCGTCTCGATCACGAGAGCGTTCCGCAGCTTATCGATAATCTGCTGTCCGTGCGTACCAACATCTCGACGATCTTTATTCGTACCGCGTTTCGCCAGCATCCTGATAAAGCGCAGGAGGTTCTGGCGACGGCAAATCAGGTGGCCGACCATGCTGATGCGTTCGCCGATCTGGACTATAACATTTTCCGCGGTCTGGCATTTGCCTCCGGTAATCCGATTTACGGTTTGATCCTTAATGGTATGAAAGGATTATATACCCGCATTGGCCGCCATTATTTTGCCAATCCGGAAGCGCGCGCGCTGGCGCTGAGCTTCTACCATAAGCTGTCAGAACTGTGCGAGCATGGCGCTCATGAGCAGGTTTATGAAACGGTGCGTCGCTATGGTCACGACAGCGGCGAGATTTGGCATCGTATGCAGAAGAACCTGCCGGGCGATTTAGCTATTCAGGGACGCTAATTAAAAACCCCTCATTCGAGGGGTTTTGTTTTTACAGACCGTTCATCCTCGGCGGGCAACGCTCCAGCAACTCCACGCTGCCATCTTCATTCTGCTGCTCCAGCATCACGTCAAAACCCCATAGCCGGTGCACATGCTTAAGCACCTCTTTGCGTCCTTTATCCAGCGGAGCGCGGTTATGCGGAATATAGCGCAAGGTGAGCGAGCGATCGCCGCGCAGGTCGACGTTCCAGATTTGAATATTCGGCTCCAGGTTGCTCAGGTTATATTGCGACGACAGCCTGTTGCGGATTTCGCGATATCCTTCCTCATTGTGGATCGCTGAAATCTCCAGATAATTATGACGATCGTCATCCAGTACGGTAAACAAGCGGAAATCACGCATAACCTTCGGTGACAGGAACTGGCTAATGAAGCTCTCATCTTTGAAATCACGCATCGCGAAGTGCAGAGTTTCCAGCCAGTCTGAGCCCGCTATATCCGGGAACCAGTATTTGTCCTCTTCGGTCGGCGACTGACAAATACGTTTGATATCCTGGAACATCGCAAAACCCAGGGCATACGGGTTTATCCCGCTATACCACGGGCTGTTGTACGGCGGCTGGAACACCACGTTGGTATGGCTATGCAAAAACTCCAGCATAAACCGTTCGGTGACTTTACCTTCATCATAAAGGTGGTTCAGGATGGTGTAATGCCAGAAAGTAGCCCAACCTTCGTTCATCACCTGCGTCTGTTTCTGCGGGTAAAAATACTGGCTGACCTTACGCACAATACGCAGGACTTCGCGTTGCCAGGATTCCAGCAGTGGGGCGTTCTTTTCCATGAAGTACAGCAGGTTCTCCTGTGGCTCAGAAGGATAACGCCGGGCTTGTGAAACGGTTTTCTCTTCTTCTTTCTTCGGCAGCGTGCGCCATAACATATTCACCTGACTTTGCAGATACTCTTCACGACTTTTCTGCCGGGCTTTCTCTTCCTGTAGCGAGATTTTTTGTGGACGCTTGTAGCGGTCCACGCCGTAGTTCATCAGCGCGTGACAGGAGTCGAGAAGCTTTTCGACTTCATCCACGCCATAACGCTCTTCACACTGGGTAATATAGTTTCGCGCGAAGATCAGGTAATCGACAATGGAACTGGCATCCGTCCAGCTACGGAACAGGTAGTTGTTTTTGAAGAAGGAGTTATGTCCGTAGCAGGCATGCGCCATCACCAGCGCCTGCATGGTGATGGTGTTCTCCTCCATCAGATACGCGATACACGGATTGGAGTTGATAACGATTTCATAGGCCAGCCCCTGCTGACCATGCTTATACAAGCGCTCGGTTTCGATAAACTTTTTACCAAACGACCAGTGTGGATAGTTGATTGGCATCCCGACGCTGGAGTAAGCGTCCATCATCTGTTCGGAGGTGATTACCTCGATTTGGTGCGGGTAGGTATCCAGTTTGTAGAGTTTCGCCACGCGGTCTATTTCCGCCAGATAGACATCCAGCAGATCAAACGTCCAGTCGGGTCCATCGCTTAACCGTGTGCTGTCCTTGTTCATGGAATCAATCGTAGCCATTCGCGCACCCTCATTGTTGGCGGCACTCTCTGTCTGGAGTACCTCATTTCAAGCATAGATCATGGTGTTAAAAAACGTGCTGCGGCTGAAATTTTTTCTTTGCGATTTCTCGTTAGCGAGGCGTCGAAAAACGGTATGGTCGCAAAATTTTATGCTGGATAAAAATAACGCACAGCAGGAGATGCCAAAGCAGAGAGTACCCCGCTGTCACCGCTATATGTGAGATAAGTCACCATAAAAAAGCCATATGTTGAATAATATTTTCAACTGAGTTATCAAGATGTAATTAGATGATTGTTCTTTTACTGTTAACGGAGTGGCTATGCGAGTTGTCATACTGGGAAGTGGTGTCGTTGGCGTGACCAGCGCCTGGTATTTAAGTCAGGCTGGACACGATGTCACCGTCATTGATCGTGAGCCCGGTCCGGCACTGGAAACCAGTGCGGCGAACGCGGGGCAAATCTCTCCAGGTTATGCAGCACCATGGGCGGCGCCAGGTGTACCGCTGAAGGCAATTAAATGGATGTTTCAGCGCCATGCTCCGCTGGCCGTGCGCCTCGACGGGACCCAGTTCCAGTTGAAATGGATGTGGCAAATGCTGCGCAACTGCGACACCAGCCATTACATGGAAAACAAAGGACGCATGGTGCGTCTGGCGGAATACAGCCGTGATTGCCTGAAAGCGCTGCGCGCTTCTACCGGTATTGAGTACGAAGGGCGCCAGGGCGGAACCCTGCAACTTTTCCGTACCGCTCAACAGTATGAGAACGCCACCCGCGACATCGCCGTGCTCGAAGACGCTGGCGTACCCTATCAGTTGCTGGAAGCAAGCCGCCTGGCTGAAGTCGAGCCGGCGCTGGCGGAAGTGGCGCACAAGCTGACCGGCGGTCTGCGTTTACCGAATGATGAAACGGGTGACTGTCAGCTGTTTACCCAGCGTCTGGCGCTGATGGCTGAGCAGGCTGGCGTTAAGTTTCGTTTTAATACGCCGGTCGATAAGCTGCTGAGCGATGGTGAGCAGATTTACGGCGTTCAGTGCGGCGAAGAGATAGTCAAAGCAGATGCCTATGTAATGGCGTTTGGCTCGTACTCTACGGCGATGCTGAAAGGCATCGTTGATATTCCGGTCTATCCGCTCAAAGGCTATTCGTTGACCATTCCGGTGGCGCAAGATGACGGCGCGCCGGTTTCTACTATCCTTGATGAGACTTACAAAATCGCCATTACCCGTTTTGATAACCGTATTCGTGTGGGCGGCATGGCGGAAATTGTCGGCTTCAATACGGAATTGCTACAACCTCGTCGTGAAACGCTGGAGATGGTTGTACGCGATCTCTTCCCGCGTGGTGGTCATGTGGAACAGGCAACTTTCTGGACCGGGCTTCGTCCGATGACTCCGGACGGTACACCGGTGGTTGGGCGAACCCGCTTTAAGAATCTACTACTCAACACCGGCCACGGTACGCTGGGCTGGACTATGGCCTGCGGCTCGGGTCAGTTGCTGAGCGACATTCTTTCTGGCCGCACACCAGCCATTCCTTACGACGATCTGAGCGTGGCGCGCTACAGCCCGGGGTTTACTCCATCTCGCCCACGGTATTTACATGGCGCACATAACTGATAAGGACGTGAGATGACTCGCCCGATACTGGCCAGCATTGACCTGCAGGCGTTGAAACAAAACCTGAGCATCACCCGCCAAGCCGCGCCGGACGCTCGCGTCTGGTCGGTGGTGAAAGCCAATGCGTACGGACACGGCATTGAACGCGTCTGGAATGCGCTGGGCACAACCGACGGTTTTGCCATGCTCAATCTTGAAGAAGCGATAACCCTGCGCGAGCGCGGATGGAAAGGCCCGATACTCATGCTGGAGGGTTTTTTCCACGCCGAAGATTTAACGGTGTATGACAAATATCGTCTGACCACCTGTGTACACAGTAACTGGCAGCTAAAAGCGTTGCAGAATGCGCGCCTCAACGCGCCGCTGGATGTTTACCTGAAGGTGAACAGCGGCATGAACCGGCTGGGTTTCTTACCGGACAGAGTTTCTACGGTCTGGCAACAGCTGCGGGCGATGCCCAACGTTGGTGAAATGACGCTGATGTCACACTTTGCCGATGCGGAGCACCCGGAAGGTATCCGGGAGGCCATGGCGCGTATTGCGCAGGCGACAGAAGGACTGGAGTGCAGACGCTCGCTGTCCAATTCGGCCGCCACGTTGTGGCACCCTGAAGCACATTATGACTGGGTTCGTCCGGGTATTATCTTGTATGGCGCATCGCCGTCGGGACAATGGCAGGACATCGCCAATACCGGCCTCAAACCGGTGATGACCCTGAGCAGCGAGATAATCGGCGTACAAACGCTGAAAGCCGGAGACCGGGTGGGTTACGGAGGACGCTACACCGCCAGCGGCGAGCAGCGTATTGGCATTGTAGCGACCGGCTATGCAGACGGTTATCCGCGCCATGCGCCAGGCGGAACACCGGTGCTGGTGGATGGCATACGTACCACTACGGTGGGAACAGTCTCAATGGATATGCTGGCGGTAGACCTGACGCCGTGTCCGCAGGCGGGGATAGGGACGCCGGTAGAGCTGTGGGGCAAAGAGATTAAAATTGACGATGTAGCCAGCGCCGCGGGTACGGTGGGTTACGAATTGATGTGTTCTCTGGCGCTGCGCGTGCCGGTGGTGACAGTGTAACTTTTGTAGGACTGCCTGATAGCGATGCGCTTATCAGGCCTCATTTTGTAGGCCGGGTACGGCGCAGCCGCTACCCGGCAAAAAATATCCGCGTTACTCATCCTCATCTTCAGCAACGCGAACACCGACCTTCAGTACCGCATTATCTTCTTTCTCGGCAACCGTCCAGATCATGCCAGCGAATTCAACCTGGTCACCGACGACCGGCGCGGCGCCAAGCAGATGTTGGACAATATCCCCCAGCGTTTGCTGCTTATCACGATACTCTGTGCCATCATCCAGGCCATAAATCAGCGCCACATCGGCATATTTTGCGCTGGCTTCAAGAATAAAGTCACCGAAGAAGCGCTGGTCCAACGACACCGGCGGGGACTGGCTGAACAGCTTGCCGAGAGCAGGGAGATCGCGCTCGCGGCCAATAACACACAATACATCGCCTTCGCGCAGGCGCGTACTGCCGGAGGGGTGAAATAGCACGTTGTCACGAAACAGGGCGGCAATTCGCGTTTCTTCCGGCATATGCAGGTCGCGCAGCGCGGCGCCCACACACCACTTATCCGCGCTGAGCTGATAAACAAACTGCTCCCAGGGGTTATCCGGATGAATATCCAGACCAATGCGCGACACGGGCCAGCCGACCGGAGGGACCACCACTTTGGCTTTTTTAGCGGCCCACGAAAGCGACGTACCCTGAAACAGCAGCGAGATCAGAACCACGAAGAATGCGACGTTAAAGAACAGGCGCGCGTTTTCCAGACCTGCCATCATTGGGAAGACGGCGAGGATGATCGGAACTGCGCCGCGCAGACCCACCCAACTGATGAAAATGCGCTCGCGCAGATTGAAGCCTCGAAATGGCAGCAGTCCGGCGAACACCGAAAGCGGGCGGGCAACAAATATCATCCACGCAGACAAAATTAACGCAGGGATTGCGATAGGCAGCAGGTCAGACGGTGTAACCAGCAGTCCGAGCACCAGGAACATGGCGATTTGCGCCAGCCAGGCCAGACCGTCGAAGTTTTGCAAAATACCAAACCGGTTGCGGATGGGGCGATTACCCAGCAGGAAACCACACAGATAAACGGCCAGAATACCGCTGCCTTCCAGCGCAGTGGTCAGGGCAAAGATCAGGATCCCTCCGCTTAACGCCAGTAACGGATAAAGTCCGGCAGGCAGCGAAATACGGTTAATCATTTGTTGGAGCAGATAGCCGCCGCCGAGTCCCAGCATGATGCCTAAGCCAAACTGCTGGATAATATGCACCGCAAACATCCAGCTTAAACCGGTCTCGTGATTTTGGATCATGGCGATAAGCGTGATGGTCAAAAAAACCGCCATCGGATCATTACTACCGGATTCAATTTCCAGCGTAGATCCAACACGTTCGTTAAGACCCTTACCGCCAAGCAGGGAAAAGACCGCCGCGGCGTCGGTTGAACCCACAATCGCGCCAATCAGCAGCCCTTCGATAAGATCCAGATGGAACAGCCACGCGGCCATCATGCCAGTGAGTCCGGAGGTAATCAGCACCCCGACGGTTGCCAACGATAGCGCCGGGCCTAAAGCGACGCGAAAAGAGCTGGCCTGGGTGCGCATCCCGCCGTCGAGGAGGATAACCGCCAGCGCCAGGTTACTCACCATGTAGGCAAAAGGGTAATTATCGAAAGGAATACCGCCCACGCCGTCGACGCCCGCTAACATACCGATAGCGAGAAATATCACCAGAATAGGGATACCAAGACGTGATGAAAATGAACTGAGTAAGATACTGCAGGTGACGAGAACGGAACCCAAAATAAAAAGGCTGATAATTGCTGCGGCATCCAACGTTCGGTTACTCCTGAATTACGCTGTTTCGTATTAATAAACCCTAACATATTAACGACAGAAACAGCGTTTTACTTAGCCCTCTTAACCGCTTTTTTTACGATTTTAATACCGGATGCCCACTAATAGTGAGCTGAGTGCCATTTTTATCGTTTTTCAGCATCGCTCTGGCTCCCAAAGGCAGGGTGACAGTGCGTTGTTCATGGCCAAAATCAAGGCCGTCGATCAACGGAACCGACAGCCTGGCGCGCAGAAAATCACAAACTGAATCAAGATTGTAACCTGCGTCGTAATCATTAGGCGCGCTGCCGCTAAAACTGCCGAGGATAATGGCGTTTTGCTGGGCCAGTATTCCCGCGTGATACAGTTGCAGCAGCATGCGCTCAATGCGAAACGGATGCTCGTTAATATCTTCCAGCACCAAAACGCCGTTTTTGATAGCCGGCATCCACGGCGTACCCATCAGCGAAATAAGCATCGCCAGGTTTCCGCCCCATAGCGTCCCTTCTGTCGCACACGCCGGGCCGTTACCCTGCCATTCGAGGGTGAATTGGGCATTGCGCAGAGCCTGCCAGAAATGGTGCTCGGTGAATGCGTTCATCTCCTCGGCGCCGAAGTTAGCCGCCAGCATCGGGCCGCTGAAGCTAATCACATTCCCCTGCGCCAGCAGACCACACTGGATCGCCGTAAAATCGCTGTGCCCGCACAACAGCAGCGGGTTGTGTTGCTGGCGGTCCGCCAGCGCCTGCCAGTCAATATCTTCCAGTAAACGGCTCGCGCCATAGCCGCCGCGTACCGCCATCACAATGGTATCGGGCGTTTTCAGATTTACCAGCGAGTTCACATCAGCCAGACGCTCTGCTTCTGTACCCGCAAAACGCTGGCTGCGGCGCGCAATAACCGCTGAATTGTCGACCTGATGACCGGCCTCAGTAAGACGCGCAAGCCCGCGTAAGGCGGCCTGCTGGTTGATACAGTAGCCCGACGGGGCAATTAAGTGAAACCGGGACATGGCATTTCCTTGCTACAACTAAAACCAAATGTATATCATGCCGCGTAGGTATGTCGTTGTCACCTCAGCGACAGGTTCCGGCTATAAGGATAGATGACGTGAAATTGAGATGGTTTGCTTTTTTGGTTGTATTACTTGCGGGCTGTAGTTCAAAACAGGATTACAAAAATCCGCCGTGGAATGCTGAAGTTCCGGTTAAACGCGCAATGCAATGGATGCCGATTAGCGAAAAAGCCGGTGCGGCCTGGGGTGTCAGTCCACAATTGATTACCGCCATCATCGCTATTGAATCAGGCGGTAACCCGAATGCGGTCAGTAAGTCTAATGCGATCGGCCTGATGCAGTTAAAAGCCTCTACTTCAGGACGCGATGTTTATCGTCGTATGGGATGGAGCGGAGAACCGTCGACCAGCGAATTGAAAAATCCTGAGCGCAATATCTCGATGGGGGCCGCCTACCTGAACATTCTGGAGACCGGGCCGCTGGCCGGGATCGAAGATCCGCAGGTGATGCAATATGCGCTGGTGGTATCGTACGCCAACGGCGCGGGGGCACTGCTGCGAACGTTCTCTTCCGACAGGAAGAAAGCCATCAATAAGATCAACGATCTCAGTCCGGATGAATTTATTGAACATGTTGCGGACAATCATCCGGCGCCGCAGGCTCCGCGCTATATCTGGAAGCTTCAGCAAGCGCTGGATGTAATGTAATTCAGGTGATGTTAATCGCGCACTTTGTTCGATTTTTCCCGGGCTTCGCGCTCAAGGGAAAAAATAATCCGCTGTAAGTTCCGCTCCACCGCCGGGCCGACGTTGAGAAAACGAAAGCTCAGGCGGGGAGTGGTAATGGTTTCGTTTTTACTGTCGATAACTTTGCGTTCGCTAATGGAAATAAGCTGAGCGTCAACGTTATACACCCCCCATTGCTCCATGTTCAGTTCAACCTGCGAGAAGCGCATGCCTTCTACCAGCCCCTCTGGTTTCGGCGTTTCTAACAGCCCGCCCATACCGCCAAGCGACAAATCGAATAAGCGAAAACAGAGTGTGCTGTTGTCCGGCATTTTTACCGTACAACGATAGGGAGGATGCAGCGGAGCGCCGATGCGGAAATATTCCCGACGCTGGACGAACCACAGGGAAGGCGGTAACGATGAGATAAATGCGGGTAGTCGCTGGTACTCGCCTTTTTTCAGCTGTGGCAGGGTGAACTCCACTTTGGCTCCCTGCGTTTCGGCGATAATTGTTATCTGGCTGGCACGTTGCACGGCCTGGTTTTCGTATTCCTGACTGCCAAAATCCATGATCAGTTCGTCTGGGTTGACCGCCAATATTTTGCTGATGAACTGGCCACCCGCCCAGGAGATACGCAGCGGAACCTGCTGCGAATTTAAGTCCCGGAGTACGCCTAACACCGCTAACGGATTTTGCTTCAGGAACTGCTCATTGTAGTTACTCACACCTAATGACTCCTGGATGCCTGGTTTATCGTTGGATTATCGGCATCAATCAACGGAACTTAATACAAATGGATGAAATTTTTTACCAACGCCAATGAATTAAGTCTGCGTGAAAACAGCATATAGCGATGGTTTGCCTATACTTTAAAGGCTGGCGCAGGAATGTCTTGCGCGTGCGTTCACTGGAAAGAGGGCCTGAAAATGGGAATTATTGCCTGGATTATTTTTGGTCTGATTGCGGGGGTTATCGCCAAACTGATTATGCCGGGGCGCGATGGCGGTGGATTTATCCTGACCTGTATTCTGGGTGTTGTCGGTGCTGTGGTCGGTGGATGGCTGGCAACGATGTTTGGTATCGGCGGCGATGTCAGCGGGTTTAATCTCCACAGCTTCCTGGTGGCCGTGGTCGGCGCGATTGTCGTGCTGGGTGTCTTCCGGCTTGTACGACGAGATTAATCGAACGGCCCCCGAGCGGTAATGCCGTTCAGTTAAGCATGTAAGGTGAACATGTGATTCTTGCTCAGGGTTCCGTTCACCTCAACGGTGTCATTTCTCTGAACCGCAGACACCCGTGAACGTGCAAGGGAGGCTCGCCGCCACCTCCCTTGCATCCCAGGCTCCCGGCGGGAAAATCGTCGCTGCGCGAGCTATTCGTCTTATTCCGTCTGCCTGTTGGGTCGGGGCCGAGCCTACGTCCCTGCAGGCCGTCCCCTCTGTCCGCATCCCTGCGGACAGACCCGGTCAGCCGTCAACGCCTCATCGATTTTCAGCCGGATACGGGTCATCGCTTCAACTCTCTGACTTTCAGTTAAATCTCTTTTGCTGTTCAGACATAATCAGATAAAAATACAGGTGGTCAGGTGTGGTTGGTCCGGCTGAAAATTGCCGACGTGTTTCCGTAAGGCCGGGAGAACCCGCATGGATGCGGGTTCAGGGCGCGCTTTGCATGGATGCTACCTCGCGCCCGGCCCGGTAGCCTGAAGGAATAAGCGGAGGGAACCACGAATTGGCAATTTTCCCGCCGGGAGCCGGGATTGTAAAGGGCGTGGCGAAGAACGCCCTTTACACGTTCACAGGAATCGGCGTTTCAGAGAAACTATGGATATGAGGTGAACGGAACCCTTTATCTGAGAGTGCATATTCATAACTTCTACCCACACAGGCGATACTTTCTGAAACTAAGGCGTTAACTGAACAGCATTACTCCGAGTGGGGCCGTTTCTCTGCATCGCTATATCAGAATTGATACTCAATCCCCGCCCAGTAATTGCGACCTTCTTCAATAAATCCTTCACTATAAACGTACTGCGTATCGAACAGATTATTGACCGAAGCGTTAACGCTGAACCCGTGACCGATGGCGTAGTCAGCGCGTAAATGGGTAATGGCGAAACCCGCGGCTTTCTGCGAGCCGTCGCTATTGCTATAGCTCGACGAACGGGCTTCTTCAGACAGCGTAATGCTCAGCGGATCCCACGGTTTCAGCGTCATCCAGGCGGTCAGGGTTTGCGTCGGCAAATCGGTTATTTTGCCGATGTCGCTGCGTTTGACGTCTGCATGGATAAGGCCATAGCTCAGCCCGACGTCCAGCATATCAAAGACCTTACCTTTAACACCGGCATCAAGGCCGGTGTAATCCACCCGACCACTGTTCTGATTCTGGATAGTGTCGGCATCAATGTTGTGCGACAGAATCGCGTCGCTGATGCGGTTGTAATAGACGCTGGCTTCAAAGCCCCAGTTCTGGCTAAGTGAACCATTCCAGGTCAGGTCTACGCTGCGGGCGCGTTCCGGTTTCAGCTGCGGATTGACCAGAGCCACCTGGTTATAAGCCGGTTTTGAGGTCGTGTAGCGCTCTTTCAACGTTGGGAAGCGCGTTCTGTCAGAGTAGGACAGCGCCAGTGTGTCTGAATTTTCAAAGTGGTATTTGGTCATCACCTGCCAGTTAAAGGCCGACTGATTGTTGTCATCGTAGTGAGTGACGCTGCCGTTTTTCTCGTGTTTCATACCTTCCAGACTGTCGCGCCAGTCATAGCTTATTCCCGCCACCACATCGACATTGTCCGCGGCTGCCCACTGGTATTCACTGGCAACAGACCAGGTACGGTCTTCGTAACGGTCGTAAGCCGCATTCGGCGCCCCTTTCTCGCGGTGAACATCATCCTTCCAGTTTACGGCGAAAGAGAGCAGATCGTTTTCACGCATATCCGCAGCGAGCTGCAGGCCAGCCCCATCGCTGTAGTCCGAATAATGGCTATAGCTGCCTTTCTTATTTTTCAGATCGGCAAGCGAGTTATACATCATCAGCGTATTTTCAAAAGTATCGCGATACAGACGGCTTTTCAGGGTAAAACGGTCGCCCAGATGGGTAGTTCCCTGATAGTAATAGCTCTCTTTATCGTACTGCGGCCATTGCCAGTAGCGTGATTTCTGACTGCTGGTTCCGGCGTACGGTGGGTTATCTTTTTCACCGTCCTGATTAATATAGGTCAGCACATACTCATCCTCGCCGCGAGGGGTAAAGCCCAGCTTCACGATGCCGCGTTTATCATCGGCGGAGGAGTTGGCAATCTTGCCGTGACTGCCCGCAACCGGATTGTCCACGCCGTGCGGTAAGCCAAGGAAATCCTGCTTCAGCTGGCTGCCGCTGAGCTGGATGTAACCCAGATCGTTACTGGCGCCAAATGAAGCGTGCATATCGTGGGCGTTGTCTTTGCTACGACTCCAGCCCTGACGATAACCAATACTGCCTTCAATTGGTTTAGTGGGCTTTTTGGTGGTGATATTAATGGCGCCGCCCATCTGGTTAGGCCCTTGTAGCAGAGACGAGTAGCCTTTGGAGACTTCAACCGAAGCGATATCGGATGTCAGGAAACGGCCTAAATCGAGGTTGCCGTCATAGGGGATGTACACCGGCACACCGTCAAAAAAGACGGGAACCTGACGGCTGTCAAACCCGCGCACCTTTACCTGCTGCTCATTACGGTTGCCTGATTTTTGCAGCACTACGCCGGGGACGACGCTCAGCGCCTGCGCCACGTTTTGTTTATCCAGCTGTTGGATCGTTTCCTGGCCGAGAACCGTAGTGGTTGCCGCGGAGGCCGGGCTTGACCAGACGGTCATGGTTTCGCTTTCCTGCCCAGCAAAAGCACTATGCGCGAAAGCAAACGACAGGGCTGTGTAAAGACAACTTTTGTTGAAATTCATTCTTTTAGTCCATTTATAAATGTTATATGCCACGTGTGTCCGGGCTCAGGCTAACTTTGATATCCGCAGGCGGAGCGTAGTAAGGCGCGGAAGTGATGAAAAGTCTGATGCCACAGTCGAGATAACTCGCCAGCGAGGCGAGGGTAATGCCGCCAGTCAGCGCCAGCGTGCAATGGGGGGCCAGAGAAGGGGCCAGACGGACAATTTCTGTTGCCTGCTCAGGGGTAAATTTGTCGAGTTGCAGAACATCGGGGGCGGCACGTAGCGCGGCTAATGCTTCAGCTGGCGTATCCGCTTCGACGACGATCTTTTTTTCTGGCGCATGGCTGCGTAAGCGCGCAATCGCGCCTGTCCAGTCGTTTGAGTTGGTAAGAAAACGGCGGTGATTAGCGAACAGCAGTACCGTCTCGGCGCATCCTCCGCGATGGATAATGCCCCCGGCGGCGAGTATTGCCTGAGTCGCCAACAAACGCGTGCCGGGAATGGCTTTGCGGGTGCAGGCAATCTGCCCATCAGGATAGCGTTGGCGTAGTTGGCTCAACATACTCTCAAGATAGCCCGAAACCCCGCAGCTCCACTCCAGGACATTTTGTACCGCTTTCCAACCCTGGTGCAGCGCCGCCGCATTTCCGTGCGCGCGAATCAATTGCTGTCCGGCGCTGACCTGTTCACCATCGGCCACCCCGTCGCTGACGGTTAAACCTAATGAGGTGAGCATTTGTCTGGCAACGGCGGTGCCGCTAACGCATCCGCCCTGGCGATGGTAAAACGCCATAACGCCAGGTTGCGCGCCGATACCCAGCGCGCGGGTGGTCAGATCCCCGCCCTGAATATCTTCCAGCAGCAGCGCGTCGGTTTGCGCCTGCGAAAAGTAGATCATCTCAGCGCCTCCTGCGGAACGCTGTCCCACCAGATAAGCGCCCAGTCACGACTGGCGGGGGCAATCGCGCGAGGATCCTGCTGCTGATACCAGGCTTCCAGACGTTCGATCTCGTCGGCGCTCAGCTCCCCCATACTCCAGCGCACGTTTTCGAGAAAACGTGTCCAGGTGCTGTTGTCCTGCTGGCAGTTGGGTCCGCGGATAAAATCAACGTGCGCGTGGATCCCCATCTGATACAGGACATTAAGCGCATAGATATAGTTGGGAAGCTCAATCACTTCGCGGCCCAGCGCACGTTGAATGGTGGGAGAAACGAAAGATGAACTGACGAGATGAGTGGTATAAACCCGCAGCCGGGCCTGATTATTCAGTTTGGTCATCGCCTGGCGCATATCGGCAACCAGCGTGGAGCGCGAGGCGACGGCGATATCGCACTGGGGTAAATCATCCCAGTGTTCTTCCCAGGCCCGCTGCACCCACTGTACGTGATGGGCATTCATTTGTACGGCGCGGCGGGCAGCTACGCTCAGCATTCCCTGACTGTAATCTACGCCGTAAATTATTGGCATCTTTTTAGCCAGCGCCAGCGAGACCGTACCGGGCCCGCAGCCCATATCAAAAAGCGACTCTGCGCCTTTCAGGTCGATCTTCCCCAACAGCTGCAGCAGATAGCTGTCGGTTAATGAGGCGCAATTCTCCGCCATTTTTTCCGCACGTTTATCCCAGTGCTCCGGCTTTTTCTCGGTTCTGTTCGCCAGTTGTAACTGTTTACGGTAAAGATCGGCAAAATCAATGTCGTCAATGAGCATTCTTATCCCTTAATTATGTGAGCCAAAGAGGTGGTGAGCAATTTGTGACGGTGTAACGCGATACAATTCAGCCAGACGATCTGCGGCGAGCTGGTGTTCAGGACGTCCCTGCGACACTTCACCGTCTGGCTCGACGCGTACCACGCTGTCGGCGATTGCCCGGGCATGCAGCGGGTGATGGGTCGACATCAGCAGGGCCATACCCGAATTTTTCAGCGTCACCAACGTGTCGAGCAGGCGGATTTGATGCCCAAAATCCAGGCTGGAAGCAGGTTCATCCAGCAATAAAAGGCGCGGACGTTGCGCCAACGCGCGGGCAATTAACACCAACTGCCGCTCTCCGCCGCTCAGTGTGTTCCAGCGTCGAGACGCCAGGTGAGAGATCCCCATCATCGCCAGCTGTTGATGGGCAATTTCATGTTCTTTAGCCCCGGGAACCGCAAATGCCGCCAGTTGCGGGGCCAGTCCCATCATCACCATGTCCAGCGCGCTGAAGGCAAATGCGCCGTCATGCGCCTGAGGAACCCAGGCGATGGCCGCGGCGCGTTGCCGATCGTTGAGATGATTCACCGCGATGCCATCAAGAAGAATGTCACCGTGAAGCGGCGGAAGAACCCCGAGAATGGTGCGCATCAGGGTCGTTTTTCCACTGCCGTTGGCGCCAATCAGACAACAGACGGAGCCGGGCGAAACCTGAAATGAGACATCGCGTAACACGGGCTGTTGACTGTGGTACCCCAGCGACGCGTGGCGCACGATTAATAGCGTCATGACCGGTTTCCCCGCAGCAAAAGCAGCAAAAAGAACGGCGCCCCAATCAATGCAGTCAGGATCCCCAGCGGAATTTCCGTGCTGCTCAGCGTACGGGCGAGGGTATCGGTAAGCAGCAGCAAAATGGCGCCGATCCCCATGGACACGGGGAGCAACTGCTGATGGTTATTGCCACTGATGAGTCTGCCAATGTGCGGCACAACCAGTCCAATCCAGCCGATGATGCCCGCGATGGCGACGGTACAGGCGGTAATTAACGTTGCGCAGACGATCAGTCCCAGTCGCAATCGGGAGACGTTGATCCCAAGCGATCGTGCTTCATCATCCGACAGGGTGAGCAGGTTCATGCGCCAGCGCAGCAGCAATAGCGGGACCAGTCCTGCGAAGATCAGCGGTGCCGAGAACCACAGATCGTGCGAAGTGATAGTCGATAAACCGCCAAGCAGCCAGAAGGTGATAGACGGGAGTTGGGTATACGGGTCGGCCAGCGTTTTGATGAGTGAAATCCCCGCGCCACATACCGTACCCAGCGCAATCCCGACCAGAACCAGCGTTAAAACCGGGTCGTGGCGCTTGACTCGCCGGGTAATCAACCAGACACCGGCGACCACGAATAAACCGCCCGTGAACGCATACAGTTGAATAAACAGGATCGGTAATCCGAACAGGATTGCCGTACAGGCACCTAAACCTGCACCCGCCGCCACGCCGAGGATATCCGGCGAGACTAGCGGGTTGCGGAACATGCCCTGATAGGTGGTTCCTGCGCCTGCCAGCGCCGCGCCAAGCAGCAATGCAGCCAGAATGCGCGGCAGACGGATTTGCCAGAAGACGATTTTGTCCTGCATCGGGACGCTATCTGTACCGGCAATAAGATTCACGACCTGCTGTGCATCCAGGCGATAAGCACCAGAGACCGCGGCGACGCTCGCGCAAAGCACCACCGCAGCAATCATCAGAAAACCGAGGGTAGATGTTTTCATCAGACAGCCACCAGACGTTGATACTGTGCATCGCTTAGCGTGGTATGCCAGAAGAGTTCGCTGTAGCGCTGCATATCGGCTTTAAAGCTCGCGTTAACCTGAGGATCAAGCCAGGCGTGCAGGCGGCGTAATCCCAGTAAACGGTTGATGCCAGGAGGCGCATCCAGCCAGCCAAACGGTAGACCGCTGAGAAACAGAATGCGTTGGTTGGCAACCGCTTTAACCCCTTGCCAGACCGGATCTTCCCTCAGGTACTGCGCCGTCACCGCATCCTGCACCAGAATAATATCGGGCTGCCAGCTCAGCAGATTTTCCATTGAAACCTGCGTGAGTCCCTGTCGCCCAGGGATTTGCGCCACATTGTGTAAGCCCAGCAGTTCTGACGCTTCGGTATGCAGTGAACCTTGTAACCCTGTCTCAAGCCCTCTGGCGCCGCGCGCAGCATAAAAACGCAGCTTTGCTCCGGAAGAGTGGGAAAACGCGAGTGCTTCATCAATAAACCGACGAGCCAGTCTGGCCTGAGCTCTGGCCCGCGAGTCGACTCCCAGTGCTTCACCGGCGGCGAGTAACTGTTCCGGGGTACGTCGCAGTTCACCGTTAATCAACAGCCAGGGAATTTGCGTTTGCGCGCTCACCTGTCTGGCCTGAGAAAGCCAGGTTTCATCGGCATTGCCGCAGTCAACAACCAGGTCGGGTTTAAGCGCTAGTAACGCTTCAAGTGAGAGGGTACTGGCGCGCCCTGCCAGCCTGCCCAGTTTCGGCAATGCCCGAATATCATCATGGAACGGGATGGCGGTCTGGCGAGATAAATCAAAGGAGGAAAGCCCTACCAGTTTTTCCGGCGCAACGGCCAGCAGCAGCATGTCGGCGGGCGCCCCCGCGCTGACCACGCGTTGGATTATATTCGGCCCTGGCGTGCCTCCAACGGCAACGGTTAGCGGCGTTTGCGCCAATGCGGGAAGATGGCGTAGCAGCAGTGCAGATGCCACAAGCTGGGCAAACATCCGTCTTGTCAGTGCCATTATCGGTATCCTGAAGGTTACAAATTCGCTATATATTTACATATACAGCGAATAAAAACATGTTCAGAATCAAATTCTCACGGATGAAAACCCCGGATACCCCATAAGGGCTAGAGGGCATTGAGACAGCTTAAATGGCGAAAAATAAGACAGAAAAAATCCGCGGCATAGCGCGGATTCAGGGCGTAAAACGGCTCAGGTAATGACCTTAAGGCGTCGGTTGAGTCTGTTTTTTAGGTTCGGCTGGGGGAGTACTGGCACTTGCTGGGGTTGGTCGTGATGCGGGTACGCTGTCACAGGGTTTATCTTTGGCGCAAATCAGGTCGAGCATTTTCAGCGTTACGCCGTTGGTCCAGCCGAAACCATCCTGCAACGGATATTCACCGCCACCACCTCCTGTGCCTGTGGTGCTCACGTCATACTTCTCAACCAGCTTTTTCTCGCGATCGTAGGTGTGCTGAACATTGGTGAGGAATCGCCAGGTTACGTCCATGGCGACGTTATCCTGACCGTAATTCTGTAACCCGGATGCTGCGACCCACTGGAGCGGGGCCCAGCCGTTGGGTGCATCCCACTGCTGGCCGCTTTTCACCGATGTAGTAGCCAGACCGCCAGGTTGCAACAGGTGCGCCTGGGTTGCCGTGGCGACTTTACCGGCGCGATCTTTAGCCGCCGCATTAACATACAGCGGGAACAGGGCGGCGGCAGTCAGTTGGTTGCGTACTTTGTGGCTCTTCAGATCGTAATCGGCATACCAGCCTTCTTTGTCGTTCCACAGGTGTTTTTCGATCCCTTTTTGTCGGGCATTGGCCAAATCTTCATATTGAGCAGCTTTGGCGTCATCACCGGCGGCTTTGCTGGCGAGGGCGATCATCTTTTCCATTTTGAACATCAGCGCATTGAGATCGACTGGAACGATGCTGGTGGTGCGCAGGGTGCCAAGCTGATTGGGGTTATCCATCCAGCGGGAACTAAAGTCCCAACCAGACGCGGCGGCAGAGCGCAGATCGCGGTAGATTTCGGTGGCCGGTCGGTTCGGGTTGCTTTTGGCAGTGGCGATATCTTCCACCCAGGACTCTGGCCTTGGCGTATCGCGGTCATCCCAGTAGCGGTTCAAAATGGTGCCGTCATCCAGTTTAACCACGCGCTTATTTTGCTGACCGGGCTGGAGCGTTTCGACGCCTTCCATCCAGTAGCTGTACTCTTTGAGCATCTGCGGGAGGTATTTTTTCAACGCGTCATTCCCGTCGTGCTGCGCCAGCAGTTCAACCATAAAGGCAAAGAACGGCGGCTGAGAACGGCTCAGATAATAGGTACGGTTACCGTTAGGAATATGTCCCCAGGAATCAATCTCGTAAGCGAAGTTTGCCACCATGTCGGAGACCTTATCCCAGTGATTGCTCTCGGCAAGCCCCAGCATGGTGAAATAGCTGTCCCAATAATAGATTTCGCGAAAACGCCCGCCCGGTACCACATACGGCTCCGGGAGCGGCAACAGCGAGTCCCATTTTTCTGCGTCGGTTGTCGAACGAGTGAGTACCGGCCACAGTCCGTCAATATGTTCGCGTAATGATTGCCCTGCCGGGGGGACGTATTTCTCGCCTTCTTTCGGCAAGGTGAAATTTACTTGCACAAAATGGCGTAGGTCGAATCCGGACTGATTTTTCTGCATCCGGTAATCGGCAAGGATCATTAATGGATCGCTGTTGGGCACCGCGTCTGCAAAGGTTTTCTGGTCAGGAAACAGTTTGGCCGTTTGTACATCGTTAAACAGAGGGCCAAGCAGAATATCAGGCGGCGAAGGCGTAGCGGCTGGCGCGTCCTCGGCGTTGGCGGCAAAAGAGGAAAGGGCAAAAAAGGTGCTTGCGAGCGTCAGTTTTATCGCAACAGAGAGCAGGCCAGGATGGCGAGTTGCTGGCGTTATCATCGGTTAATCTCCTTAGCGGTGTGCCGAAGTAGCGGCATTTACCATGAGAAAACCTTAGTTCAGGATCGGCCGTTGCGCGTGATCGGCTCCCCATTTTGCGAATAAACAGACATTTCCCGACGCGATTAGAAACGATGCACACCCTTTATCGGGAAAGGGCGTGCAAATGGCCTCAGCCCGCGAGGCTTATCCGCTTCGCCACGCCGTCAAGGGTCAGAGTGTCACCCATCTTGATGCTATCGACAGCATCACCCTGCTGGCACAGCCAGCACAGACCCATTGCGCGGGCGATAATCGCCGGGTGGGATGCTTCGCTGCCGTCCCGCAGGCAGACGCCCCTGATGGCCTTCGGATCCAGTTGCAGCACCGTAGACGGATAAATGACATCAGCGACCAGAATAGTGGGGCGGATGAACGCGGGAATTTGCTCGGTCTCTCCCGTCAAATGCTGAAGAGAACGAGATAATAAATCTTCAATATCGATGTACCGCGCCTGCAGGTAGGGATCGTCGAGCTGTAAATACTGCTGGCTGAGTTCGCTTAACACCTGATGCCATGCCCAGGCGGCGCTGCACTGCTTTTCGCGCATGACATCACAGGCCATATCAAACAGTTCAGGATCGTCTAACAACGTGTGATGACCGGAGAAAATCGCGGCGATATCGGCGGAATATTTCTCTTCGGCAAGTGCGGTTAACGCATTTAAGTCATTCAGCGTGCTTTGAATGGCGGCCCGTAATTGCTGCTGCTCAGTCTGCAATGATGCTGCAGGCTGCAGGCTTACCTGTGGTGAGTACGGCGTGTAACAAAATGCCGTCCCCGTTGCCAGTGAGGGGACGTGAGTCGCTACGTTATCAGCATGTACGGGCTCAAGCGATTCACCGAAATTCTCAGCCGCCAGCTGTTTAAATGCGGCCAACGCATCCTCAGCCTGTTCACCCTTGGCAATCAGGCGCAGCGTGTCGTTACAACGCACCTGCAGCAGAGCTATTTGGTTCAGGCTATCTGGGACCACGCACTTGCCATTTTTCTCCAGCCACATGTCGGCGTTAAAGCCAGACAGTGTGGAAACCAGCCGTGAAGCGGGACGAACGTGGATGCCGTTGGGGTTTTTCACCACAATGGCAACTGAATGAGCATTTGCATCCGGCGCAAATTCAGCCGATGTCGGTTTTGCGGTGGATGACGAAGGTAAACCCAGTTGCTCACATTTGGCGTCAAGGGCGTTCATGGCGTCACGGATGACCCGCTCGACGTCAGCGCCCGCGGCGGCGCTAACCGTCGCGGCTAACGTGCCTTCAACCAGCGGCGCGGCACACAGCCGCACTCTGGCGGCAATGTCAGGGGCGAGCAGTTCCAGCGCGGTTTCCGCACTCAGTAACGCACTACCGATATCCATCATCACCAGCACGTGATCCGTATCGGCCACGGACTCGATGGCTTCCATCACCTTAATCGGATCGGTGCCAATCGGATTTTCAGGATCGTCAATGCCTGCGGCAATGGCGATTTTGCAACCATCACCCATTAACATCTGCCGGGCCAGCGCGCCGACGCCTTCGCCCAGTTGGGCGCTGTGAGAAACAATAACCAGGTTTACCATCGCTTTATCCTTACTCTCTGGACGCCTGAGCCAGCATTTGCATCATAAACATTACGGACGTTGCGCCAGGATCCTGATGCCCAATGCTGCGCTCACCAAGATAGCTGGCACGGCCTTTACGGGCCTGCATGGTGATGGTGCTTTGCGCTGCGGCTTCCGCTTGCTGGCTTGCCGCTTCCAGCGCCGCCTGTACGCTCAGTTTCTGTTCGCAGGACTGGCGTAAAGATTCCACAACCGGCAGCCAGACATCGCACATGGTTTTGTCGCCAGGTTCAGCCTTCCCACGGCTAACTACACCTTCTGCGCCATCACGAATCATTTGATACAGCTCTTCAAGCGTCAGGCTTTGATGAGCCTGAGTCACCTGGGCGGCGCGGATAAAAAAGGTGCCAAACAGCGGGCCACTGGCTCCGCCGACGCTTGAGAGCAGCACCATACCGGTGTTTTTCAAAATAAAACCGATGTCTTTATCGGCGATGGACGGCAGCTTTTCGACTACTTTGCTAAATCCGCGGTGCATGTTCAGACCGTGGTCGGCATCGCCTATCTCCCGGTCAAGTCCGGTGAGAAAATCACTTTCGGTGGTGAAGATCTCACCGCAACGATAGAGCCAGTTAACAATTTGCGTTCTGTTGAGGGACATCATGAATCTCCTTATTTACCCCAGTTGAGAGCAGGGGTGTGAACCGGCGCATCCCATAAGCTCAGCGTTTCGTCATCCACCTGTAACAGGGTGATTGAGAAGCCGGTCATATCCAAAGAGGTACAGTAAGAGCCGATCAGGTTGCGCTCAATGATGATGCCTGCATCCTGGCAACGGCTTTCGAGGCGGTTATACACGCCGAACAGTTCTGACAGCGGCGTCGCGCCGAGATTATTAACCAGCGCAATGACGCGATCGCCGCTTTGCAACGCTCGTTTGCTTTCTTTACCTTCCTGCCACGCGCCCTGGACGTTGTCCCAGTGGCGCAGCGTACGGCTGTAGTTGCCGTTTTCAAGTAGAGTATCGAACATTTCATCAACGGTCTGATCGAGAGAGGAGAAGGCGCGGCGGTCTATGCCTGGTTCCCCGTGGATACCTACGCCAAACTCCATTTCGTTATCCTGCAACGTGAACGAAGGTTGTCCGGCGGCCGGAACGGTACAGGCGCCAATGGCTATGCCAATGGAGTGGCCCAGATTGTTCAGCTTACGACCCAGCGCCGCACAGGCTTCCAGTGAGTCACCGCGTTCGGCGGCCGCGCCGACCAGTTTTTCGATCAATACGGTATTGGCCACACCACGTCGACCAGCGGTATACAGACTGTCTTTCACCGCTACGTCGTCATCTACCACCATGGTGGTGACTTTGACACCGCTTTCGTGCAGCAGCTCGGTAGCGGTTTCGAAATTAAGAATGTCGCCGGTGTAATTTTTGATTATCAGCAGCACGCCTTCGCCGCCATCAATTTGCATAGCGCATTCGAACATTTTATCCGGCGTGGGTGAGGTAAAAATCTCACCCGGACAGGCGCCAGAGAGCATGCCCTGACCAATGAAGCCGCAATGCATAGGCTCGTGTCCGCTGCCGCCGCCGGAAAGAAGCGCCACTTTGCCCATCACCGGCGCATCTGCGCGGGTGACATACACGGGGTCCTGATGCAGTGCCAGGGAGGGGTAAGCTTTCGCCAGTCCGGCGAGTTGTTCATTCAGTACGTCTTCAACACGGTTGATCAATTTTTTCATTATTTATGCTCCGCAGACAGTCCTGGATGGCTGCCAGCTTCGGGCAGGCATCTGATGTAGGGTATCGGTTTGTACAACGTCACGGCGACCGCTCGCTGCCGATAAGGTAATTTTGCACATGGGTTTATAAAAGAAAATTGTTGCGCGAAGCGTTTCATTACGAAACGTCACCACCAACTATTGTTCCATATTGAAACGTCATGATGCGAAAATCAGCGAAAATGAGATGTTGGGCAGTGTTAGGTGGAAGAACAGTTACACGCCAGATTTTGCTGAAAAAAAACCACCTGCGAGGCAGGTGGTTTATGCACAGGAATTTATCCAGCCTTAGCCCGGATAAATTCCGCGATCTTTTCGTGCCAGCAGAATGCGTTCACAGGCAACAATGTAGGCAGCGGTACGCAGGGAGCAGGATTTCTCTGCTGCTTTTTCCCACACATGCACCATCGCATCGGTCATGATTTTGTCCATGCGATTGTTAATCTCTTCTTCGCTCCAGAAGAAGCTTGCCATGTCCTGAACCCATTCGAAGTAGCTGACGGTTACGCCGCCGGCGTTACAAACAACGTCAGGAACAACGACGATACCGCGGCTGGCCAGAACGTCGTCGGCGTCCGGATAGGTCGGTCCGTTGGCACCTTCGAGTACCAGTTTACAGGTCAGCGTTTCCGCACGGTGACGGGTGATCTGGCCTTCGAGTGCGGCCGGGATCAGAATATCCATCTCCAGGCTCCAGAAGGCTTCGCTGGCGATGGTCTCAGCGCCCGGGAAACCGGCAATCTGCTTGTGCTCTAACTGCCAGGCAGACAACGCGGCCATATCAATACCCGTTGAGTTAAACAGCGTTGCGGTGTGATCCTGAATCGCGACTACACGCGCACCCGCTGCGGCGAACAGGCGGGCGGCTTCGCTGCCGACGTTACCAAAACCTTGTACCGCCACGCGAGCGCCTTCAACTTCAATGTTCGCACGACGAGCGACTTCCAGACCGCTGACGAAAACGCCGCGACCGGTGGCTTTATCACGGCCTAACGAGCCGCCGAGGTGAATAGGTTTACCGGTGACCACGCTGGTCACGGTGGTGCCGTGGTTCATGGAGTAGGTATCCATCATCCAGGCCATGACCTTTCCGTTAGTACCTACATCCGGCGCAGGAATGTCTTTCTGCGGCCCAATGATAATACCAATTTCACTGGTATAACGGCGGGTTAAACGCTCCAGTTCCCCTTCGGACAGCGAGAACGGATCGACGCGCACGCCACCTTTAGCGCCGCCGTACGGCAGGTTTAACGCCGCGCATTTGATGGTCATCCATGCGGACAGGGCCATCACTTCATTAAGATCAACATCAGGATGATAACGCACACCGCCTTTGCCCGGACCGCGGGAGAGGTTATGTTGCACGCGATACCCTTCAAAATGACGGATAGAGCCGTCATCCATCTGCACCGGGATATCGACAATCAGCGCGCGTTTTGGGTGGCGCAGGGTATCCACCCAATGGGAAAGTTCGCCCAGGTAAGGGGCCACACGCTCGATTTGTTGCAGGTAGGTATTCCAGGCAGATGTGCTGCTATCTGAAGCGTAAGATAACTTATCCATGATAAACCTTAGTTATAAAAGTAATATGTTCTTAATTTGGCCGTGGTATACAGTGAATCTCACCATATAAACTTAAATTTAACATTTTTTTCATGGAGCGGCCTGCCCGGCTAACACGACTTATCGGCATGAATAGTGTGGGCTTTGGCTTGGGCGTGAATAGTTATTCTTCGGTTATGGCGATATCGCGGTTATTTTGCGTTTTGTATGACTTAATATGCGTGAATTGTAAAAATTGTAATTTGTCAGATTTATGACGCACCTCTAAAAGTAAATAATATGATAATAAAATGTATTTGCTTTATTGCCATTAAGCTGCGCGTCAGTAGGTCACTGCGATGGTGACAGTATCGGCATAGTTGTCTGGTGTGTAGTTCGCGCTGGGAACGGTGGCATAAACCGGGTAGGTTGTGGTTGTCCCGGTACCGTTGCCCGCGACGGTATTGAGTGATGTATTGCCCCAGATCGTGCCGGACGGTCCCGGAGTCGAACTAAGTTGATAGGGGACTTTATCCGTATTTGACCCCGTGCCCGCCATCACGCCGCTGCCTGCCGTATTGCCGTTGGAGGGCTGAAGGCCGATTGTGTAAGGCGTGTTATTGGAACATGCTACGCCCACGGTATTTGACGCCGTAAGGTTACGCCCGGTCGCTCTGGTTGGTGCAAAGCTAATATCGGTTGCAGAGGTGATATTGCACTGCTTGCTGACAGTCGCCGATACGGTGAAAGGAAGCCTGGCGGCAACGGTATCGCCACAGGTGGTCGGCGGGAAAAGTAATCCGGGATTGAGGGTGACGAGGGCTGTCGCCGTCGTATAGCTATCCTGATAGTTTCCGGGGACGGCTGAAGTTTGTGGCGTGACGATCTGCGCTGATACCGTCAGTGAACCCGTTACCGGCGTCAGATTCAGCAGGCTAAGCTGTACCATGGGAAAAGTTGTTCCCGACTGATACTGGCTCCCCCATACCCTGGTGCGCCCGGCATCCTGGTAAAGCTGGTATGCCAGTGTTCTGGCAGGCGTACCGCTTAACGACATATTTCGCGGGGTAACCTGGCCACTGACAGCTGAGGCGCCAATATTAAAACAGAGATTGATCCCAGCCAGCGTGTCGCCAAGTTCTTTGGCGCAGGTGTAATTGAACGTCATTGATGACGTTGCGCCTGTCGCAGACAACGGATTGACTGAACCCAAATTTATGGGCTGCACGTTGCTCACCGAGCAGGTTACCGCGTGACCGATCGCCGGGAAAAAGAGAACGGCAGCGATGAGTAACAGATGTCTTAACCTCATGAGCGCACTCCTGTTAGTATGATCGGCAAACCAGTGGGCCTATTTGCACAATCCCTTTTGCTGACGCGGGATAGTCAAATTGCACGCGACAACTGCCGGTGTCCGTATCAACGCGCAGCGTATTGTGCTGCTCCAGCGTGTCGAACCAGGTCATCCCATCAAAACCAACGACAGACGACTGGCCCGTTGTGCTGACGGCGTATGCCATGCTGCCTTCGGGAATTGGTTTACCCTGATTGTCGACGAGGACGACCTGCGCAGCGCGTACGGGAGTGATGCCAAAGCTAACCAGAGTACCGGAACGATCGGCAGGCGTTGCATTCGTCTCAACGCGTGCAATCCGCATATTGGCGGGGAGATCCATTGGGTCAATACTAATCAGGTTTTTTTGATAGCTGTTGAGGGGCGTGACCAGCAGTAGCCCCTGGTCGTCGCTGCGACCAATCAGGTTATTTTGCAATTTGACCGGAACATCAGGCACACCGTCAGTTGATACGACGGCAAAACCATTATTGATTTCTCTAGCTGCAAACAAGCCGCCTCCCATGGTCACCAGCGATCCGGTTGCGCCTGCATAACCATAATGGTTATCGGGTAAACGGCTAAATCCTGCGTACGCTTTACCATAACGCCCCAGATATCCCACTTCGCCCTGGCCACTTTGCCGGGAAGCCTGCTGACTGGCGGCCAGATTCCAGCCCCAGCCGCCGTCGGCAGGAGGCGTCAGGCTGGCGTTGAGCTGGTAGCCGGTTTCATCGTTGGTACGTTGTAGGGTGCTGCTGGCGCTCAGATTGTTGTCGGTAGCGATCGTCACCATCAAATAGAGACTGCGATCGCGGTTATCGTCAATGTTCTGATTGAATCCGGCATTCAGTGAGATGTTGTCTGTAACAGATTTAAACCAGCTGGCGTTGGCGTAGCGCACCGCATTTTCGTGTGGATAACGAAACTGCAGGTAGCTCAGGCTGACATTACCGGCAGCTTCCAGCGAATAGCCAATGACTGTGTTGCTGTTAAGCGTCGGTGGCGGCTCACCGTAATGGGTGGCGACATCGCGATAATCGCCGGAAGTTGCTGTGGTACTGGTACTGAAATTAAACCGTTCACCGGACCAACGGTAACCAAAACTGTACAAAAACCCGTTCTTTCCTGAGTCGGTACTTGCGGCAAGTGAGGTCGAAAACGTGCCGCTGCGGGTTCCTGGGATCCAGTCGTTACTGAAGCCCGCGTTAATCAGTCCATCGCTGGTTTCCGTATGAGTCCCGGCGGTGAACGTATTGCTAAACCCGCGGCGCCACGTAGCGCTCAATACCGGTGCGCTGGCATAATCAAAAGAGGAGTAACCATAATTTTCGCGTACCGTGCCCAATTCAGCCGACCAGGCAGTTAATCCTTCCCGCAGGAGTTGCTGATCGTTGTAGAACGAGAAATTTTGTACGCTCGTTCTGCCCAGTGCGTCCGTCATCATTACCTGACCCGTTCCCGCGCCGCTGATGTTAGGCATGGTGTTAATCTGAAAACTACCTGCGGGGACTTCTCCGTTGTAGTACCTGACGCCGTCCACGTACAGCTCAACGTTTGACGGCAACGTCGCGGATCCCAGATATGCAGGGAGCGGGGTGGTTGGCTTATAGGGCTGCAAACCAAAATCGGTTCCTATCTGAATACCGCCGATACGCGTCGGTCGGGACCAGATGAGTGAACTTGTCAGGGTATCGCCAACGGTGAGCGCCAACATCGAATCAGGAAATGACGTACGCCAACTGGTGTCGAGGCGCTCAAAGCTGTTATCGGCATATTCCTCGGTGGAGTACTGCGTCAACTGGGTGGTGCTGAGCACGCCGGCAGCATTGAAGGCGCGAAGTTCACTGAAAGTGTTGATTGCACTTTCATCCCCCTGTTGGGTATAGATATCATAATTGAGCAGCGCCCCGCGTGATGTTGTCGCCGTTGGCGCGGTTTCGGTGGGCGAGTTAAGCTGCGTGGTCGCAAGATCGAGTGAACTGAGTGGCACAGTAAGCGAGAGCGTTTGCAATTGAACGTTGTAGTCAATGGTTAGCTGGGGGATATCATTCAGGCAGACGGCGTTAGTGGCATCTGGAGCAAAGCGGAACCCCATTTTACGCAGGGTATCTGCTCCCGCATAAAGCTTTCCATTATCGTAGCCAAAATGTACCAGCCCAACGGGATTCCCATTTAAGGTGACGTCGAGATACAAATCGACCCCCATAATCTGCGAAGTGCTATTAATAACACTATTTTCGTTCTGGTTATTATTCAGCGTTTGTGCGCAAACCATTCCCGAAATTAATACTCCATTGAGAAAGCAATATTTCACCAGAAGCCAGGATCTGTTACAGATCTTGTACTGTTTTTTGGCCATTGATTGTGACTTCAACTTTCCCGCCATAATGATTATTACTGGCCGACGGGGAGACTATCCAGCGCATTGTTGAGCCGGGTAAAACGTAGCCTAATAGTCCGGGTGTTATGACTTTTTTAGCACCGTCAGGGCTTATAAATGTTGCAGCGGATAATTGCGCATGCCCATTTCCCTGATTGCTGACTTCAATAAATTTTTTGCCATTCAGTTGTTGTAATTTCCATTGCAGTTTTGCCTGCGTTTGTGCCGCTGATGTCGGTTGAATGAAAACGGGAACGGAATAATGCAGCACAAACTGAAGCTTATTTTTTTCTACTTTTGCAGGCGGCAACTCATCTATCGACAAACGATAAGCGTCTTCGGCATGCGCCGAGGGAGGGCTTGTGCGAATAACACGAATCAACTGACGTTCTCCAGGGGCTAATGCCAGCATCGGCGGGCTAATGACCAGCCCCTGAGAGGGAGAAAGTTTGTCGTCATAAGCGCTCTGGCTCCAGCGAAAAACCCGAACCTGGGCGTTGAGCACATTTTCACCTGCGTTACTCAGCCAGATACCATCGGCATTTTGCGTTGCTTGCAACGTTAATGTAACCGGGGCTATTTGCAGCCCGCTGGCGGCGGCGGGGTTAACGCTCGCCACCATCCCTAACAGGCATGCGCAGGCACACTGCTTAACAGGCAGTTTTACTTTCATGTGGCTTCCTGAAGTTAGTAGTTAACGTTAACCGTTACCGTGTCGGCATAGTCGTCAGGAGTGAAGTTGGCGCTCGGTGCGGTGGCATAAACAGTATAGGTTTGCGCCAGACCGGTCCCCGTCGCCGCTACGCCATTTCCAGGCGCGGTGTCGGTGGCGGTATTTCCCCACACCGGACCTGTTGCTGACGTGCGATTTAGCTGATAGGGCACTTTGTCGGTATTGGTGGCCGCGTTAGCCACAGAGGACATGGCGCCTGAGCCCGTCGTCGTCCCTCCATTGGCAGCCGACGGTGCCAGGCCGATAAAATAGGGCGTGGTTTTTGAGCAATTAATTGAAATAGTGTTGCTTGCACTGGTATTTGTCGCTGTGGTATTCACCGGACCAAGCGTGATATTTGAAGCCGAACCAGCAGTTACGGTACAGGCCTTCTGAATCGTCATCAGCACCTGAAATGTTCCGTTAACGGTTGCTGCATTTGCCACTGATATAATGGAAAAGGCGCAGCAACAAAGAATTAAGCGTTTGTCTAAGACTAGAGCCATATCCTTTACCTTTTTCAAATAACCACATTTATTACTTTAGAAAAACAATAATGTGGCACAAGAAGACATAATTTAACCCTAGAATAAGTATTAGGCGTACGCCAGTTGATCTAATGAATTTTACTTAGGAAAAAGGTGATGGCGTCTACAAAAAAATAATACCAACGGGTGAGTATGTTGTTTGGTTTTTATGCTATGCCGGGTGTTTAGTCAAAAGGCCAGGGGGCAGCATATTCAGTGGATGGTACTCAAATGACCACCCAAAATATGAGAATCGTAGGTTTTATCTTCCTTAATTCAGTACCGTATTACCTGTTGGTTATGGGCTGTGGAAAACGACTTTATAACCTTGCTCATTCCAGTGTTGTAGCAGCTCATTTTGTCTGCGGGTTGGCGTAATACCGGTCCAGACAAAAAGCGTCTGCCCTGGGAAAAGTTCTGGTCTTGGCGATTCAATGGGTTCAGCAAGAACGGCAATATGCCAGCCAGATTGCGATAAGCGCCAGGCTTCGAGCCACAGACGGGTTCTGTCTTCAACATCCCAGGCCATCAGGATGGCATCTTTCCCTGACTTGCGCCGCGTTTCAGACAGCAGTGTGGCAACATATTCAATCAACGCGCCATCAAGCATACTGATCATAATGCGGGATGTATTATGATCAAGCATTAACCGTTGACGTACGGGAAGATAAACGTGATCAATCAGTGCATCTACGGGATGGACGCGACCAAGTGCGATAATTTTGGCTCGCAGCTTCGGTGGATGCGCCATGCGAAGCATGCTCATCATCTCTTCTTGCAATTGATTCCAGTCATCGTCAGTTTGACGGGTACTGGTTTCCAGTAATGCTTTTACTTTGCCAACGGGTGTGCCACTGTTAATCCAACGTTTTATTTCTTCAATACGTTGAATATCTTCTTCATCAAAGAGACGGTGGCCACCTTCGCTGCGTTGAGGTTTGAGTAAACCGTAACGTCGTTGCCATGCCCGGAGGGTGACAGGATTTATCCCGCAACGTTCTGCGACATCTCCAATGCTGTAATAAGCCATAGTTCCCCCAGACACTCCTGATTCTCCGTCACCGATATGCGGTTCCTGTTACTTTGTACAAGATGCATCAAATTGTACAAAACATACAGAGAATTCTAGCAAAATTAAGATTTACTTTACTATCACGCAGGGTGAAATGCTGAATTTTTAAGTTCAGCATGAGAGAGGGGGTGAGAATTATTGTTTGCTAACAATGTCTTAGGTGTTCTTATGCTGAGAAATCATTTTTTCTCTGGCCATGCAACAGACGGCGTACCATTCAGGCAGGCTTGTGCAAAAAGGTTACCCTGGAAGATTTCAATACCTGCGGACTCAAGCCACATCCACTCTTCAGGTTTTTCAACGCCGACTGCGGAAATCATGATTTCCAGCGAAGTGCAGCATTTGATAATTGCCTGAATGATGGCCTGTCTTGGTCCACTTTTATGCACATCCGTGATGAGCTCGCGGCTTATCTTAATTCGGTCGGGTTGAAAACGAGACAGAAGCTGAAGCCCGGCAAAACCTGCCCCAAAATGATCTATCGCCACACAGATCCCCGCAGCCTTGAGTGACTTCACAGCCTGCGCGAACGTATCAAAACGAGAAATAACTTCGCTTTCGGTAAACTCTACAATGATTTGTTCAGGCACCAGTCCGTGCGCCGCGATTTCGTTTATCAGAAAGCTGACTGCATCGGGTTTATTTACCAGGGTCATGGGGAGCAGATTGACTGAAAGCATTTTGTCGTTAAGTCCCAGCGCGCTTGCCATTGCAAAAGCAGTCTTTTTGCTCTGCAGATCCGCGGTATACAGTTCCTCAGGATTTAAGTTGTCAAAATAAGTTGCGGGCGTTTCACCATCTCTACCACGAATAAGTGCTTCAAGGGCAATGACGCGTTGCGACATAGGATCGATAATGGGTTGAAAAGCAAAGCTGAAATCGATATCGGACGGGAGTGTGCTTTCATCCAGGAGAGTACAAGAGTCGTCGGCAACAAAACTCCAGTAATCAGGCGCAGGTATTTCAAAATAGCTCGATTTTTCCGTCGCAAGGACAAATGTGCGGAAAAACTGTAATGCCCTGTCATCATACGTGAGCTGAAATTTAGATGTTCCCTTGTTAAGTACCGCTTGCAGGACGTCATTGCGTTCATGTTTCTGTAAATCAAATAACTCCATCCCCACCTTTCCGAATCTTCTTGCAGGCGCGTAATCACACATCAGCTCAACGATATTGTGGTGCCGTGGATCGTTACATATACAACGATAAATCTCCTTTACCTGCTCCTCAGGGCCTTCAAGCAGTTGGAAAAAGTGGCGACCGTTAAAGAGTAAAATCCCCGTAACATCAGATCGCCTGTTTTTGAGGTTTGCGGCTGCCACCATATCCTCAAGCGCTCTGAGGGGGGCGTCATCACGTAGATGGCTACGGTAAATAATGGTCGTGAGCATGGACAGTCCGGGATCATGGGGGGAAGAGGTATGGACAGTATCAGACAAACCAGCTTATGTCCTGATTTTAATACATTGTTCTAACTTTATTTTTACAAACAAAGACCCCTAAAATGATCAAATTCATTCGTTAAACGATGTGTGTTGTACAATTGAATTTGATTTCATGTAGAATGAAACTTATACAACTCATTGATTATATTGACTTAGCACTTATTGCTAAAAATTAACGAGCTGCGTTGTACACATTTTTGGTACAACTTTGCTACTGTTATAAAACTTAATATTCACCAGCATTTTGTTACAGGAGCATGACATGCAGCAGCATACCGTTCGTACTGATTCTGCAAGCGCGATTTCTCGTTACTTTGCAAAGGCGCATCTGCCAACCCAACAGGAAACATTGGGAGAAATCGTCACTGAGATACTCAAAGATGGGCGAAATCTGAACCGCAAATCACTTTGCACCAAGCTTCTGAGCCGTCTTGAAAAAGCATCAGGGGAGAACGAACAGAAACATTACAATGCGTTAATTGGCTTGCTTTTTGAATAAAAGGAAGTCTGACATACAGAATCGGAGTAAATACTGACGTCGTTATGAATAAAACTGACAGTGAACGCTTGAAACATGAAATTACAGGTTTGGCTGTGCTAGAAATTTTGCGAATGCATACAGACGTTTCGTTAGCTGCAGTGATTAAGCAACTGCGACTTATGCAGGCCAGTGAAATGGATAGCGCACGCAAGCAATTAATTGACAGCGTTATCAATGATTTCACAAACATTAATCCGGGAAAGATAAGCAGAAAACCGGATAAAACCAGAGATGAGAGTGCTTTCAGTGCCAGCAAAAACCCTAAATTACATTAAAGATAATCTTCCAGACTATACAAGCGAGGTTACCATGCTTCATGAAATTAATGTCCACAGTGTAATGACGGATAAAGCTTTATCAAGTTACTTCCATAATGCAGGTGAGCTATTAGCAGATGAGTCTGTGGTATTGGGGCAGGCGGTAACAAATGTAATTCTGGCTGGTGATAATGTTAATAATAAAAATATCATTTTAAGCCTGATTGGTTCTCTGGAGTCAACAGTTGACGTTGTCCAGGCAGATGTTATCAGAAAAACCCTGGAAATAGTGTTGCGTTACACAGCTGACGATGTCTAATAAGTTTCATATTAATATAATATGTACAGTACCTTTGTTATATGCTTAAAGCATTCATGCTGAGCATTTTTTTGATTAAGACTATACATAGCACCCTCTCATTTTTATGACTACATTTTATGGGGTTGATATGGCCAATTCTATTCCGGAAAGCTTTATTTTTTGCTGTGCGTTGTATAAAGATATAGAGCGTAAGGTAATGTTAAAACAAGGTTATATCAATAATGATGTTCTTGTTCAGGCTTTTAGTATTCAGTTGAAGAATGAGAAGAATGCGATTTTAACCGATCTCTATACACAGATTTTGGCTCATCTTCAACCCGACAAAGTAGTACAACACGGTTAGGTTTATTGTGATTTTTCATTGAGGCCATAATGATGAACATCGTTCAGGAACAAGTTGGAAACGCAGAGTTATGGCTTGATGATATTTTTATCAGGCAAGGGTTAAAGAATATTCTTGCCGATATAGTTTTCGAAGATGACCAGACGCGTCTTGTTTTCTTCACTGCCAATCACTTTGATGCGGTAAAAAAGCAAAAATATGATCTGAATACGCATCGTTTGGTACTGTTGATTGATGGTCATCAGTATCAGTATCTCAATGATATTTCACTTTACAGACTTCCAGTGGATATTGGCGTTGGCTCAATTAAACAATTTATTATTGATATCACTCGTGCTGGTGGTGAGCACGAGAATCAATCGGAAGCATGTATCTCTTTGACCGCACGAGATAAATTTATTTTAACGCAGTTAGGAGAAGGTCGAACTATTTTTGAGATATCCGCCTTGTTAAATCTACACTTAAAAACGATTTACCAGGCCAGGCAGAATCTGATCAAGAAACTTGGCTGTTCTGGGCTGATTGATTTTCAGGGAATACTGCGAGCGCAGGTATTCCGCAACTGGCTGGAACATGCCTGAGCATCGATAATCTTAACAAGCTGAGCGGTATTTTCTTTTACCTGTACAGGTTCAGCTCGTTAATAATGCACTCAGGTTCTTCACTGAGAGGCATATTGTCTATGTCCAAAACACCATCATTTATTTGTGGATCATCAGCCCGCAGGCCTGCAAACAGTGGGGTAAGATCCTGCTGTGCTTCACCTCGTTCAGCCATCAGCTCGAACGTTTTATTTTTTGCCTCGTCGTGGGTCAGGGCACTGACCAGAACCTCGGCGATTTGCTCCCGGGATATCACACCATCTTCCGGTGTTCCTGCATTGCGATGATCTCCCTGAAGCATAACGATTCGGTGTTCATCATCATTGTTGTAATCAAACCAGCCGGGCCTGACGATGGTATAGGGGTGACCAGTGGCCCTGACCAGACGCTCGGCACGTCTTTTCCAGTCATGAACCTCAGTGCGTTGATTCCAGGTGCTGAGCCGTTCAGTCACGCCAATCGTGGTCATCAGGCCGATACGAACAGGCGTATCCTTAAATATGCGTAAAATATTACGTACTCCGCCGTAGTCTATCGCTCTGGCACCTATACGCCCCTGGCCATCGGAACCGAGCGTAAAGATGATGGCATCAATATCTTTCGGTAATTCGGTGAGTGTTTCCGGCATTGAAACATCGCCGTAAAAAATATCTGTTCCCCGAGGAAGCGATTTCACTTTGCGCTTATTTCGGATTAGCGCTAAAGGCTGATGGCCCATTTTGATAGCGGTATTGACGACATGAAGGCCAATACTTCCTGTCGCCCCAGCAACGAGAATTCTCATGATAAACCTTCTGATAATTCGGACTTATTTTCGATACAGTCAGAATATCAATTATCATTATGGTCAGTAATAGGGCTAAAATGATTGTGTCTATGAACACCCTTCATGAGTGTGCGATGAAGGGAATGCGCCATAAGGAAATCGCCCATGCTGAAAGAAAACTTCAATGAACTGCAAATCTTTCTTGTGGTGGCAAGGGAGCGAAGTTTTACCAAAGCAGCGGGTAAACTGGGCGTTTCTCAGTCTGCACTCAGCCACGCGATGAAGGCCCTGGAGGAAAGGCTGAATATCCGCCTTCTGACCCGTACGACACGAAGCGTTGCCCCTACGGAAGCCGGTGAGAGAATCATTGCCTGCCTTGAACCGCGTATTGCCGATCTTGAGCAGGAGCTGGAATCACTGGTTCAACTGAACGGCACCGCCTCCGGCAATATCCGTTTATCTGCCGGGGAGCATGCCGCGCGAAGTCTGGTATGGCCGAAGCTAAAACCCTTCCTCAGGGAATACCCGGAAATCAATCTCGAACTGGTGGTGGATAACGGCTTTGTTGATATTGTTGAGGGGCGTTTTGATGCCGGGATCCGCTTGGGCGAAAGTGTGGATAAGGACATGATTGCGGTAAGGATTGGCCCTGACATGAGAATGGCTGTTGTAGGAGCGCCGTCTTATTTCGCTGCAAATCCTGCCCCTGAAACGCCGCACGAGCTACAAAATCACCGGTGCATCAATATGCGCCTGCCGACGGCCGGTGGGCTTTACCACTGGGAGTTTGAGAAGGATGGGAAACCGTTACGGGTCAGAGTGGAAGGGCAGGTCACGTTTAATCTGCAGGCGGAAAGGATTGATGCGGCGTTATCCGGTTTTGGTATCGCCTGCATACCTGAAGACAGGGTGCAGGATTATATAAAGTCAGGAGAGCTTATTCAGGTTCTGCAGGACTGGTCTCCATCTTTCCCCGGATATTATCTTTATTACCCGAGCCGTAAGCAGCATCCGCCCGCTTTTGCGCTGATGATCGATGCACTTCGCTACTCGGAATAACGGGTCCGTAGACCCGTCCGGGTATTAACGGCCTACGCGAGCCTGATGCTCAGGAGAGTAACGTTCGCCGACGATTTTAATCGTTTCAAGCGCCTGGGTTATCTGCCGTGAGTCATTCTGCGAAAGGATGATGTCGGCAACCCCCAGGTTTTCCTCCAGCCGGTGCAGTTTGGTGGTACCAGGAATAGGAGCAATCCACGGCTTTTGTGCCAGCAGCCATGCCAGCGCGATTTGTGTAGACGTCACGCCTTTCTCTGCCGCCAGTTCCCCCAGCAATGAGACCAGCTTTTCATTGGCTTCAATCGCCTGCTCGGCGAAACGCGGCACTTGGCTTCTGTAATCATCTTTCCCAAAAGTGGTTCCTGGCTTAATTGATCCCGTCAGGAAGCCTTTGCCTAATGGGCTGAAGGGCACAAAACCAATACCCAGTTCCTCCAGTAACGGCAGAATCTCCTTCTCAGGCTCACGCCACCACATCGAGTATTCGCTTTGCAGCGCAGTGACCGGTTGTACGGCATGCGCGCGGCGAATGGTTTGCGCACCCGCTTCGGACAGACCGAAATGTTTAACTTTGCCTTCAGCGATCAGGTCTTTTACCGTACCCGCAACATCTTCAATGGGGACATCCGGATCGACACGGTGTTGATACAGCAGGTCAATGACATCAGTCTTAAGACGGCGTAATGATCCTTCAACGGCTTCACGGATATGCTCCGGACGGCTGTTTAAAATCTGCTGCTTATTGTCGTCGCCAAAAGTAAAACCAAACTTAGTGGCGATAACCACACGGTCACGAAACGGTTTTAAGGCAACGCCTACCACCTCTTCATTAAGGAAGGGGCCATACACTTCAGCGGTATCGAAGAAGGTGACGCCACGTTCAACCGCAGCGCGAATGAGCTCGATAGCCTGCCGGGTATCGGTCGCCGGGCCATAGCCGTGGCTTAAACCCATGCAGCCGAGCCCAAGCGCGGAGACTTCGAGTCGGGATTGACCCAGATAACGTTTTTGCATTGTATGAATACCTCTTTTATCGCGACTTAAACATCAAGCTTACGGCCAGCCAGCCATTCAACTCTGGCAGGATCGCGATGGGAAAAGAATGCACTCGTTGCGGTGTCGATAGCGGTAATCTGCAGCATATCTTCAGCGCTGAGTTCAAAATCGAGAATGTTAATGTTCTCTGCCATGCGTTCTTTGCGCACAGATTTTGCCAGTGAAACGATGCCTCGCTGGAAGATCCAGCGCAGCACAACCTGGCCTACGCTTTTGCCGTACTTCTGGCCAATTGCCGTCAACACCGGGTGCTGGAACAGGCCGTTTTTACCTTCTGCAAACGGTGCCCAGGCTTCCGGCTGAATGCCGCGGCTTTGATTCCATGGAACCGCATGCAACTGTTGGTTGAAGGGGTTAACTTCAATCTGGTTCACCGCAGGGGCCACTTTGTTGAAGGCGATAAGATCGGCCAGTCGGTCAGGATGGAAATTGCTAACGCCAATGGCGCGGATTTTGCCAGCCTGCTGCAGTTCTTCCATCGCACGCCATGCCTCATGGACATCGCCGTAAGGCTGGTGAATCAGATACAGGTCAACGTAATCAAGCTGCAGTCGGTTCAGAGAGCGTTCGAACTGGGCTTTCGCGCCTTCATAATTAGTATCCTGAAGCCACAGTTTGGTGGTGACAAACAGTTCATCACGGGCGATGCCGGTCTGTTTCAGCGCGTTCCCGACCTGGGTTTCATTCTGGTAAGACGCGGCGGTATCGATCAGACGGTATCCAGTATCGATGGCATCAATAACGGCTCTTTCGCATTCAGCGGCATCCGTCATCTGAAAGACACCGAAGCCCAGCAGGGGCATTTCAATCCCGTTGTTCAGTTTTACAGTTTGCACGACGTTATCCTTCAGTTGTTGTGTTGGAAAAGCATAACGCAAACTGATTTATTCGATTAGATGGGGTAATTAGCTAGGGTTTATTAGGTGGGCTCATTAATTTGGAGGGGCTCAAGGTCGGCTTTGTGCCAGGAGGGGGCATTACAGATATGGCCGCGCGGTGTCACTTGCGGGGGTTACATGATTTACCTGTAATCAAGTGCAATAGCAAACGGGCAAATATTCTTGAGGCTGCGGGGAAGTGCAGCCTCAGTGATATGACTGTGGAAAGCGGTTTATTATTTCTTTGCTGCTCGAATCAGGCCGTCAAGCCATTCCTGATGACCATTAAGCATTGGGTTCGGGCGGGTATTTGCCAGATCTTTTGCCGGGACTCCGTTCTGTGTTTCCTGCGTTAGGATACGGACCCTGTGACCGGAAAGATCCTCCAGTAGCCACGCATGATGGACATCGAGTCGTTGAGCGGTATCTTTTTCACCGGCCCATCCGTGCCATGCCAGACGAGCAGGTTTACCTTTAGCAGGTGGAACAAACTCCACAACCTGAGCTTCAACTGGGAAACCAAACGTGCTGAAGTAGAAGCGAACCCCATTTTCCAATTCTGGACCTTTGTTGTCATAAAAGCGCACATCGGCGGAATTTTTATAGTATTCCGGCCATAGCAATGGCTGACTCAGGAGCGGCCAGACATCATTGACGTTCAGACCTGAGATGATCATTTCATTAGAAACAAAGTTATCGGTAAAACCCGGAACAAAGCCTTCTGGCCAGTTAATCGCGTTCATAAATTTCTCCAATTGCTATAGTTGAGTGCACTGCGTGTGTCATTACGGCAGTAACGTGATGACAGTGATTATTGGTGCAATGGAGTTATAAGGCGAATTGTCATTACTTATATTCTTAATAAGATAAATTATATCAGGACGCGGGATGTTGGCTTACTTCTGCGCATAAAGCACGAATCCACTGATGACTTGGGTCACGATGGGTTCGCTCATGCCAGGCCATGCTCTTGGTAAAGCCGGGTACTTTCAGGGGCAAAGGGAGAATGATGAGATCGTTGTTAGTCAGGACCATGCGGTGAGGTACAACTGCAATCATATCAGTCACTTGTAATATATCAGGTATCACCTGAAAACTATTAACTGACATGCCTACTCGTCGTGTCAGACTGAGCTTAGCCAGTGCTTCATCTGTAACACCGGTGAAGTTACCTTCTGAAGACACCAGAATATGTTCCTGTTTGCAAAATTGTTCGAGCGTCATTTCTGAACTCGCTGCCAGAGGATGATGACGTCGTGCTACGCAGACATAATCTTCTTCATAGAGCGCTCTTCCATGCAGGTCTTCGGGGGTTGTTTGCGGTGTTATCAAAGCCAGATCAACTTCACCCCGAGATAACTGCTGATACATTCGCTCATTGTCCACGGGCCGCACGGCGATTTTAATATACGGTGCACGTTGTTTTAGCTCAGCCATCAACGGAACGACAACAGCCTTAAGTGCATAGTCCGTTGCGACGATGGTATAAGTCAGTTCCACCGTCACGGGATCAAATTTCTTTGGTTTCAGCAGGATAGCGATATCGGTGAGGATTTGTTTTACCGGCGTAGAAAGTTCGTTGGCCCGCATTGTGGGGACCATACCGTGGCTGGTGCGAACAAAGAGTGGATCGTCAAAGTAATCACGCAAGCGAATAAGCATACCACTGACGGCAGGCTGCGTCAGTGAGAGGCGCTGTGCAGCCCGAGTCACGCTTCCCTCATCCAGTAATGCATCAAGGGCCTTAAGAAGGTTAAGGTCGAGGGTTCTGATATCATTTTTCATAATGAACTAGCCTGACAGATATTAAAATTTTAATTCAGGCTAAATGCTCGGGAAAAGGTTGTCTAGAAGGTTTGCGAGTGTTTTCCTTTTGGGGGAACTTCCATTTCTGGATGGTAGGCCTTGTACGGATAAGTCCGCTCTTCAGCTCAAAGCAGACCTTGGAATTGAAAGCAGAGGGACTACCTGACACAATTTTGCACAGTGAAGAGTCGGGCGTTGTTAACGTTCAGATTTTCAATGTATCAATGACCATCCGCAGGGCGGGAGAGACGTTGCGATGGGGATAATAGAGAAACAATCCTTCCATTCGCAGGCTGTAACGCTGCAACACCCTGATAAGCTTACCGCTTTCTAAATCATGCGCGACCAGTTCAACAGGAACATAGGCCAATCCGAGGCCCAGTCGGGCGGCCTCTGCTTCCATATAGCTGTCGGATAAGGCCCATTGCCCTTCAGGTTGATGGGTGATTTTTTTATCATTCTGAATGAGTTCCCACTGATATACGCTGCCATCGGCAAACTGATAGGCGATGCAGGGATGCGCCTTTAAATCCGCCGGGGTTTGTGGAAAACCGAAGCGGTGAAAATGTTCAGGCGTACCCACAATCGCCATCTCCATATCGGGCGTGATGCGCACCGCGACCATGCCCTGGCCGACTTCAGGCCCCAGACGGACACCAGCATCGAATCGCTCTTCGATGATATCGACGAACCGGCTCTCATTCATCAGTTCCAGTCTGATATCAGGATAGCGCTGTTTAAATACCGCCAGCTTTGGCAGCAGGCATTTATCAATGGCGTGCTGGCTGGCATTGATACGTACCGTACCGGAGGGCGTCTCTCGATATTGCGCCAGCGTGGCAAGCCCACGATCTAACGTATCAAATCCAGATGCCGTCTTCTGATAGAGCTGCTCGCCTGCTTGCGTCAGCGACAGTTTACGCGTGGTACGCACCAGCAGCTGGACGCCCAGCCTTTCTTCAAGCTCACGAACAGAACGACTGACCCCTGATTGAGCAAGCCCCAGCCGCTGAGCCGCTGCGGTAAAGCTGCCTTCTCGCACCACCTGCATAAACAGGTACAGCTCGTTGTAGTTCTCCCTTTTCGCCATTGAAAAATCCCCCCGGAATGACAGCAAATTCAGTATTGATTTATAACAATATGGTATCAATCTTAGCAGTAATCGCCCCCTAATCAGCACTAATTCTGCTCACTATAATGACCCCATCAAAGCAAAGCACCGCAGCGTTGTCCGTCGGAAACCTGTATCTCTCTGTTGTTTTTTATGGGGATTTTTATGAAAGCCTTCACCCTAACGCTAAAAACCGCGATGCCGGCCATGCTGTTATTCGCATCATTAAGTGGAGTCACGACAATGAGTTATGCTGATTCAACCAATCCTAATGCCCCTGTGTCCATGACAGATAAATGGGATAAAACGTTCGCCGAGAGCCAGAAAGTCGAACATCGTAAAGTCTCGTTCCCGAACCGATATGGCATCACCTTAGTGGGCGATCTTTACCTGCCTAAAGACCGTGGCGATCGCAAGCTGGCGGCGATTGCGGTCAGTGGGCCATTTGGCGCGGTGAAAGAGCAATCCAGCGGCCTGTATGCGCAGACGCTGGCGGAACAAGGGTTTGTTACCCTGGCGTTCGATCCTTCTTACACCGGGGAAAGCGGCGGCTATCCGCGAAACGTCGCCTCACCGGATATCAACACTGAAGATTTCAGCGCGGCGGTGGATTTCTTAGGGCTGCAAAAAGAGGTGGATCGCAACCGTATCGGGCTGCTCGGTATTTGTGGCTGGGGCGGCATGGCGCTGAACGATGCCGCGATGGATACCCGCGTTAAAGCGGTGGCTACCAGCGTGATGTACGACATGAGCCGGGCGATGGGCCATGGTGTGGGGGATGGCAAAGACCGTTATTCCACCGCCGACCGTCGTGCTGTTCTGCAATATCTGAATGAACAGCGCTGGAAGGATGCGCAGAGCGGCACGTTCGCACACGGTGCTCATGATATTAACGTCGACAGCAACGGCAAGGCCAGCGCGGGCGAGCGCGTTCTGCCAGAAACGCTGCCGGCAAATCCGCATCCGATACTGAAAGAGTTCTTCGATTACTATCGCATGCCGCGCGGCTTCCACGAGCGTTCCGTTAACTCGACCGGGGCGTGGACGGCAACGATGCCACTGTCGTTTATGAATATGCCGCTGCTGAGCTACGCCAGTGAAATCACCATCCCAACGCTTATTGTGACCGGTGAGAAAGCGCATTCACGCTATTTTGCTGAAGATGCTTTCAAGGCGATTGGCAGTAAAGACAAAGAACTGGTCGTGGTGCCAGGGGCAAATCATGTGGACCTCTACGATAACGTGGCCGGAAAAATACCTTTCGCGAAGTTCGAACAATTTTTCCAGACCAAACTGAAATAAACCCTCTCCTGAATTGATGCAAAGCCACCGGCCTCTGGCGGGTGGCTTTTATCCTGATCTTCGTGAAATTTCACTATGTCGACGCTAAACCAAACACCATCACCTCATCATCAGCGCGCATACTGGGGCGGTATTTTTGCCATGACCCTGTGCGTGTTTGTGCTGATTGCTTCTGAATTTATGCCCGTCAGCCTGCTCACGCCGATTGCCCGCGATTTAGGCGTGACGGAGGGGCTGGCAGGCCAGGGGATTGCCATCTCCGGCGCACTGGCGGTTCTGACCAGCCTGACGCTTTCAACGCTAGCAGGAAAGATGAATCGTAAATTCCTGCTGCTGGGAATGACGGTTCTGATGGCCGTATCGGGGCTTATTATTGCGCTGGCTTCCAGTTATCTGATGTATATGATCGGTCGCGCGATGATCGGTATGGCGATTGGCGGATTCTGGTCGATGTCTGCGGCAACGGCGATTCGTCTGGTGCCGCAGCAACAGGTCACGCGTGCGCTGGCGATTTTCAATGCCGGTAATGCGCTGGCGACGGTCGTGGCCGCGCCGCTGGGAAGCTATCTGGGTGCCACGGTCGGATGGCGAGGCGCTTTCTTGTGCCTGGTGCCCATCGCGGTGGTCGCCTTTATCTGGCAGTGCATCAGCCTGCCCAGTATGGATGCGAATAAAAGCCGCACGTCACCTGGCGATGTATTCCGCATACTTAGCCGCCGCGTGGTTGCGGTTGGCATGCTGGCCTGCGGCCTGTTTTTCATGGGCCAGTTTACGCTATTTACCTATGTGCGCCCGTTCCTGGAGACCGTGACGCGGGTTGATTCCTCAGGCTTGTCGTTGATTTTGCTGATTATCGGCGTAGCCGGTTTTATCGGCACGCTGGTTGTTTCGACATTCCTCAACAGAAAATTCTATCCCACGCTGATGGTCATACCCGGACTGATGGCCGTCATTGCCATCGGCCTGATGCTGACCGGGCATCTGGTCTGGACGGTTTCGTTGCTGTTAGGGCTCTGGGGCATGCTGGCCACCGCTGCGCCAACCGGATGGTGGACATGGATTGCGCGTACGTTGCCTGATAACGCAGAAGCCGGAGGCGGGCTCATGGTCGCGGTGATTCAGCTCTCCATCGCCCTTGGATCAACGGCAGGAGGCATCGTGTTTGACCACCTCGGTTGGCAGAGCACGTTTGCCATGAGTAGCGTGCTGCTCCTTTGCGCGGGCGTACTGACCTTTTTTACCGCACGCCAGAAGGCCGGTGCGCGTTAATCCGGCGAGGGCCCGCGCTCCAGAAAAGTGGAAAGCGCAATATAGCTGCGTACGGAACGTACGCCCTCAAGGCTCTGAATCTCCATCAGGAAATTTTCCAGCGATTCGGTATCGGCGGCGCGTACTTTGATAAAGACGCAGCCGTCGCCGGCAACGGTATGCAATTCTTCCACCTCCTTGCGGCTGGTGAACTGCAAAAGGGCGCGCGTCGCCTGATAGCTACTGGTGTCGATAACCAGAAACGTTAACAGCGTCCGTCCCAGCTTGCAGCCATCCAGGACCGCCACGGTACCCTTGATCACCCCATCGCGCTTCAGTCGTTTTACGCGATCGTGAACCGCCGGGGCTGATAAGTTCACAATCTCACTCAATTCCGTGTAGCTGCGTCCTGCATCCTCTGCCAGGGCACTTAATATTTTTCGGTCAATGGCATCCAATTCCGCCGGTTTATGTCTTGTCTGCCGAATACCATCTTTTTCTTTATCAAATGCGCTCATAGGGCTTCTCAATCTGAATGAAAATATGAATATACTTAATTCTACCTAATATTATTAAGCCATAAAACGAATAATGGAGTTGCAATGCCTATCGCACTTTTCGCCCTCGCCGTGGGCGCATTTGGTATCGGCCTGACGGAATTTGTCATCGCCGGGATCCTGCCACAAATCGCAGCAGAATTTAGCGTCAGTATCCCGAAGGCGGGAATGATGGCGACGTCATACGCGCTGGGCGTATTTATTGGTGCACCGCTGTTAACGATTATTGGCGCGAGGATCCCCCGCAAGGCCATGCTGATTACGCTGGCGGGTATTTTTACGGTCGGTAATATCATTACGGCCATCGCGCCGACGATGGCGATAGCCATTGTCGGTCGTATTATTACCTCTTTTAATCACGGTGCCTTTTTTGGTATCGGCTCGATTATTGCCGCATCGCTGGTGGCACCCGGACGCCAGGCAAGCGCCATTGCCTTTATGTTTTCGGGGCTGACGTTAGCCAATCTGCTTGGCGTTCCGGTGGGTACGTGGCTTGCGCAAACCTTTAGCTGGCGGCTGGTATTCTGGATCATTGCTGGTATCGGGGTGCTGACGATGGCAAGCATAGCCGTGCTGGTTCCGCATATTGCGAAAGGCAAAGCTATTGCTTTACGCAACGAACTGAGAGCCTTTGTTGACCCGCAGGTGCTGCTGGTCATGGGGATCACGATTTTCGGTCCGGCCGCCTTTTTCACCTCGATTACCTATATTGCGCCAATGATGGTGCAGGAGGCCGGTTTCTCCTCAGGCGGCGTGGCAGGGTTAATGGTGCTGTTTGGTCTGGGACTTGCTGTCGGTAACTGGATTGGTGGACGCTTCGCTGACCGCTCTCTGTTTGGCACGCTGTTCGTTACCCTCGCGGCTCAGGGGTTGGTGCTGCTGGTCTTCTGGGCGGGTGTTGAAAGCCAGTGGGTTGCCGGCATCTCAGTCTTCCTGATGGCGGCCTTCGGCTTCGCGACGGTCTCACCGATTCAGAAACTGGTTATGGAGCGCGCCAGCCATGCGGGAGCCCCGACAATGGCGGCCTCGGTCAATATCGGCATGTTTAATCTGGGAAATGCGCTGGGGGCATGGGCCGGTGGGGTAACCATTGCTGCGGGTTTTGGACTGGCTTCTCCGAACTGGGCGGGCGCAATTCTGTCCTTCATTGCGTTGGGCCTCGCTGTTCTTGCATGGCAAAGTGCGCGTAAAGGTTATATTTTGCCGGTACTTGAATAAGTTACACAAGGCGATGAGCGCCCACTATGTGTTGGGCGCTCTTTTAAATGATTTAGGTGATTTTCTAAAACGGCTACTGCAAATTTTTCTCTTTCAAGAATTTACTCACCAAATCAGCAATCTGCACATTATTTAAATCAGAGAACGGGAAGTGGGTATTCCCTTTGATTCCCACTTCTGGCAGATGCGTCACAGTGACATCCCCGCCATGCTTGTTCACCACATCACGCCATTCGCGAGCCATCGCCAGACGTACGCGCCAGCTGTCCTGCGCGGGCATGGCGACAGGTTTATCCGGTATGTTATCGCCGTAAATAATCAGAATCGGGATTTTGGTCAGAGCCATAAACTGCTCCATCGGCACCGGCTCACCCTTCAGCGTGTCGAACGCGCTTGGCATAGGGGCTGGGAGTTCTTTTTCCGGGAAGATAAAGCTGCTGCCGGGCTCAAAGGCGACAATGGCTTTGACCTTGTTGTTTTTCATCGCCGTGTACCAGCCTGGTCCACCGCCCTGAGAGTGGGTGAAGAGGATAGCGGGGCCGGATTTATCCACGACGGCGGACATCGCATCAGAGATGACATTGATATCAAACGGCCCGGTGTTCGGGGTCATCTGACGGAAATACTGATTCAGTGCTTCTTTGTCGTGAGAGAACTGAACGTCCTTAAAATACTCTGGCCACACGCCAACGCGGAACTGGTTGAACCACATTTGTTCATCCGGTTTAGGCGTAACCGTACCTTCTACCGTCGTGCGCCCGGCGCTGCCACGGCGTGGCTGATCGACAAGATAGGTTGAGAACCCGCGACGCAGGAATATGTTCTGGAAACCTTCACGACCATCCGGGGTACTTTCCCAGGTACGGGAGAACTGACCTGCGCCGTGCAGCATGACAATAGGGTATTTATGCGGATTCTCCGGGATCTGGTAGAACACAGACGCATGATCGCCATGCCAGGTTTGGCCAGCTGAATCCAGCGGCTTTTTCGCATCAAATGTTCCTGGGGCGGTAATGATGGTGCCACCAGCAGAAAAGCTTCCTTGTTCCTGAATGACCAGCGGCTCGGCATAGACCGACTGAGCCACCAGGCCACCCGCCATTACGCAGATGGCCAGTGTTTTTAAGATTGTCTTCAAGATTACATCCTCTGTTATGTTTGCCGTTCAATCATATCTGAGTTGTCCGCGTTAATTATTTAGCACCCCTGATTGCCCTTATTTGGCAGACTCATGAATGCGGACGATTAACTGCGTATTGTCTCTAACCAGCTGGTGACCGTTTCAGTGGTTCTTCGCTCCTGGTCGCATTCAATGACCAGCGGTTTTTCCCGACGCGCAGTTGGGGCGAGACGGGCAAGGATGTCGTCGCTGTCTCCTTTACCGTAGCCACCGTGAGTAATGAAGGGGATGAGTAATTTGCCCCCAAGGTTGTGGCTGCTGAGAAATGCTTGCACGACAGGCGGCACGCTGGTCCCCCAGATCGGAAAGCCTAAATACACGGTCTCGTAGCGTGAGATATCTGCAACGCTATTTTTTAATGCGGGTGTTACTCCCCGCTCACGCTCATTTTTCGCCTGTTCAACGGTCTGAAAATAGTCTTCCGGATAAGGCGTAGCCGGTTCGATTTCAAACAGATTGGTATTCAGGCTGCGGTGAATGACGCCCGCAATGACGCGTGTATTTCCGCTGCGGGAAAAGTACGCCACCAGAACACGGCTTTTACCCTGCACGTTTGTGGTTTCGGTCGCAGCTGATGCCAAAGAAACGTTCGCCAGCGTCAGCCCGGCAAGTGCGGTGATTAACATTCTGCGGTTGGGATCATGCTCCATAACCCACTCCTAATTGTTTGCGAGCGCCTGTTGCAGCGCCTTTTCTGCTCGCGTTGCTGCATCATTTTCGCCATGTTCACGCAGAACCTGTGCGAGCTGGCGCAGCTGCGTTGCTGTCAGGCCGACCCGCATGCTTGCTCGGGTATGCGACAGCAGCTGGGCTTCAACGCCTGGCGTGGCCGCTAATGCACCCACCGTTGCCAGCTCGCGGCTTTGCCAGTCGAGGTTATCGCGGGCGAAAATGTCACCGAAAAGATGCGTTTGCAGGAACTGGTTAATCACTGGGGCAAAATCAAACAGCGGACCCTGGACGGGAGCGCCTGAGATTTTCGTCTGGTTTGCGGTACCGACACGGCGAAGCTCATCCCCGACAGGGATGGTGGCGACCGGTTCTTGGCCCTCAGCATCTTTGATGCCACGTTGTTTACGTGCTTCGACGACCTTCATCAGTTCACTAAGTGCATTCAGGCTACGGGGGAAGCCCGTATAGGCATAAAGCTGGACGAGAATCTCTTTGGTTTCGTTTATCGTGAGTCCTGCGTCTAGACCCTGATTCAAGGCTGCATTCAGCTTATCCATCTGGCTGCTGGCCATCGATGCGGCAATCAGCGGGATGGCCTGTTGGCGGGCTGACAGCGTATCTGAAACCGTTTGTTCGTGGTTCATTTCTGAGGCTCCTTTATTGACGGGCGCAGCATGTGCCGCGAGACCAAAACCAAAGGTCAGCAGTACCGCTGCCGCTAATGCCTTAATGGGCGTGGTATTGTTCATCTGTCACTAACTCCTTCCAGTTAACGCTTTTGCCATCCACAATCCCGGTTATCGCCAGATGCGTCATCGCGCTGCCGGGGGCCGCCCCGTGCCAGTGTTTGACGCCCGCCGGGCAAGAGACAACGTCACCGGCGCGGATAACCTGCACCGGCTGGCCTTCTTGTTGGGTGAGCCCCACACCCGAGGTTACAATCAGCCGCTGACCTGCCGGATGCGTATGCCAGGCGGAACGAGCGCCGGGTTCAAACGTGACATAAGCCCCGGAAACAGGGATGTTGTTATCCGGTCTGAAGAGAGGATCAACCCGGACGCGACCGGTAAAGTTCTCGGCGGGCCCATATACCGCGTTCTGACTTCCTGCGGGGGTGATATGGACAGCGGGATTTTGCTCCGCTGCCCAGGATGAAAATGTAATCGGCAGTAACAGCCCGAGGTAACGTAAATGTCCGATCATGCAAAGCGTCCTTATCAATGAAGAGGGGATTGCCTGCGATGATTTTATCGAGAGGGTGATGACGTCAGGCTGACGCCCCCCTGACAATTCTGTCAGTTAACCCAGGTCCCGGCTCAGTGCCGGATTGAGCATTGCCCGCCGCTTTATCCGCTTGTATCGCAAAGGTGAGGCCAAATGTATTGATGCCACCTTCACTACGGGCAAAGACATCTCCCTTGTGCATAATGGCGACGGCACGCACGATCGACAGGCCCAGTCCATGGTGGGTATCACTCCTCGCCCGGGAGGTGTCAACGCGATAGAACCGCTCGAAAAGCCGGTGTAAGTGCTCTGGTGCTATCGGATCGCCCAGGTTTGACACTTCAACACAGGCTTGATGACCGGTTTCGCTTAACTGCACCGTAACCGTGCTATTGGACGGCGAATGCCTTGCGCTGTTTTCCAGTAAATTAGCCAATGAGCGATGGAACAGACGTCGGTCGATGTGCGCGATCACGTCGCCCTGAACATCCAGAGAGAGCTGTTTTTCAGCAAAAGAAGGTTCAACGTACTCCGCTGTTTTCAGGGTTTCTTCTCGCAGCGACACTTGGGTCAACTGGGACGCATGTTCACCCGCGTGGGCATGGGACAGGAACAGCATGTCGTTAACGATAGACGCCATGCGTTCCAGTTCTTCCAGATTGGAGCCCAATAATTCTTCCAGTTCATCATGCGAGCGTCGGCGCGAGAGCCCCAGTTGCGTCTGGCCGATCAGATTCGTAAGCGGAGTCCGGAGTTCATGCGCAACATCGGCATTAAAGCTGTCGAGCTGTCGCCAGGCGACCTCTTGCCGTTCCAGCACGCCATTAAAAGATGATGCTAACTGCTGTAATTCGTCAGGTAATGCTTCGGTATTCAGGCGCTGGCCATGGTCTCCCGGTGCAAGATGCCGGGCCTGTTTACTGAGCGCCCCAACGGGACGAAGACCGATCCTTGAAACGATGTATCCCAGTAAAGCGACAATCACGACGCCCAGCGCGGTAATGATTAACAGCGTCCGGGTGAAGGCATTCAGTGTGCCCATATACGGCGTGGAGTCGATGGCAACGATATAGCGCAGCTCAGGCCTTTCACCGTTGGCGGGGATCGTTTTCACTAACAGAAACAGCGAGCAGGCACCTTCCGATGCGCCGGGCACTTTATTAAAGCCTTCCTGTAAAGAAGACCACTCAACACCCACCGGTGGTGTTCCCCCCATGCTAAAGCGTGGGTTATCGCTCACTATCCAGTAGCGAACGCGTTCACCTTCAGAATTGGTTAACACGGTGAATTTATTGGCAAGCAGTGACCAGCCGTCAGCCGAGGTTCGTGCGGTGATCCACGGACTCATTAATGATTCCCGGAACAGCAGTTCGTTGTGCATCTGCTTTTGCAAAGAGTCATGCAAAGAGCTTCTGAGCAGAATACCGATAACGGACACAATCAGCAGCGCGGATAAGGCAAACATCAGCGCCAGGTGAACGGAGATGGAACGCTCAGGCAAGCATATCCCCTTCATTTATTCGGACCGGACTTCGAGGACATAACCCATGCCACGAACGGTATGCAGCAGTTTGACATCGAACGGGGCATCCACTTTGGCTCGCAGGCGTTTAATGGCCACTTCAACCACGTTGGCATCACTATCAAAGTTCATATCCCATATCTGCTCAGCAATCATCATCTTTGACAGGATCTCTCCCTGATGTCGGGCCAGAAGGCTCAACAGGGAAAACTCTTTCGCGGTCAGTTCCAGCCGTGTTCCGCCACGAAATACCCGACGAGCCAGCAGGTCGAGCTGCAGATCGTGAATTTGCAGTTGAGTGATGTCCACGCCATCCGTAGAACGACGACGCACCAGGGCCTGAATACGCGCCACCAGCTCAATAAGCGAAAAGGGCTTAGGCAGATAATCATCCGCGCCAAGACGCAGCCCTTTAACACGTTCATCGACTGAGCCGCGAGCCGAAAGCATCAGCACCGGCGTCTGTTTGGCTGCTCGCACACTCTCAAGTACCCGGTAACCATCCATCCCCGGCAGCATCACATCCAGTATTATCGCGTCGTAGTCGAACTCCAGCGCGTAATGAAGACCTTCAGCGCCGTCTGCAGAAACATCTACCGTAAATCCGGACTCGCTCAACGCACGGTTAAGGTATGTTGACGTTTTTTCTTCATCTTCGACTAACAACAGGCGCATAACGGGACTTCCTCTTAGCTTTTCATCGGTGCTTCAATACCTGAACAACCCTGTTACTGAGACCATTTTGCCTTCTGATTGCCAACATAAAGCTGACGGTTACCTGACAAAAATGTTATTTCCGCGTCAGGATGCTGACAGCGCTCGCACCCTAATCTGAGCCTGCAAATTTAATCCGCGAGCCTGAATAACCAGGCTGACACTCATCGGGAGAGACCATGAAATTCACGCTTATCAGCGCAATATTGCTCACGGCAATGGTTGGAGTGACCTCAGCCAATGCGGCCGATTACAAAAAAAATCCATTCACGCTGGCCTATGACGGCGCCATCACTGAGAACGTCAAAGGCAAGGTCAACATTCACCCCGTGAAATACGATCTGCATGGCATCCAGATTGCTGCGAATGTCTATACCCCTGCTAACTACGATCCCGCCAAAAAATATCCTGCCGTGGTGGTGGCACATCCTAATGGCGGCGTAAAAGAGCAGGTCGCCGGGTTGTATGCCCAGCGTCTCGCCGAACAGGGCTACATCACGATTACCGCCGACGCGGCTTATCAGGGGGCTAGCGGTGGGATGCCTCGCAGCGTGGATAAACCCGCTAATCGCATTGAGGATATCCACGGTATGGCTGATTACATCAGCCAGTACCCCGGCGTAGATACCGCCCGCCTTGGTCTGCTGGGTATTTGCGGAGGCGGCGGGTATTCACTGGTAGCCGCCGAAACTGACAAGCGGTTCAAATCGATAGCGACCATCAGTATGTTTAATTCAGGCCTGGTGCGACGTAACGGTATGCAGGATTCACAGCTGGATACTATCCAGCAGCGTCTTCAGCAGGCTTCTGACGCACGCGCTCAGGAAGCTGCCGGAGGCGAAGTGCTTTACTCCGGCGATGCCAATCTGACTGATGAACAGATTGCTAAATTACCCTTTGCCTTATATCGCCAGGGATACGAGTATTACTGGAAAACTCACGCCCACCCGAACTCTACGTTTAAATACACCACCAGCAGTCTGCTGGATTTGATGAGTTTTGACGTCACGGACCATATCAATCTCATCAATCAACCGCTGCTGATGATTGCCGGTACAAAAGCGGATACGCTCTATATGACTGAAGATGCGTTCGCGAAAGCCACCGGTACGAAGGACAAAGAACTCTTATTGATCGATGGCGCTACTCACATCGAGACTTATTGGGTTCCTGAGTACGTTGACCAGGCGATGCAAAAGTTAGATGTCTTTTTTGATAAAAATATTTAATCCGTATCTGTCGATACCCCGAGGGGTATCGACTTATTCAGTATTTATTGTTCAGCTTAACGAAACTGGGCAGAAAGATAATTACGCACATTAAATAGCCGCTATGAATTAAATTCATAAAACAATTGGGCATGTGATGGCTATGTTTACCTGAATAAGTCTGTGAAATGAAAAATCCACGCAATTGCGTGGATTTTATAGGTTTTTGTGATTCTTATGAGATGTATTGAGATCTCATGAGACAGCAGATTTTATTTAGACGTTGAACAGGAAGTTCATCACGTCGCCATCTTTAACGATGTAGTCTTTACCTTCTGCACGCATCTTACCGGCTTCTTTCGCGCCTTGCTCACCCTTGTAGGTGATGAAGTCTTCAAACGCGATGGTTTGCGCACGGATAAAGCCTTTCTCGAAGTCGGTGTGGATCTTACCGGCAGCCTGCGGAGCGGTCGCACCGACTGGGATGGTCCACGCGCGGACTTCTTTCACGCCAGCGGTGAAGTAGGTCTGCAGGTTCAGCAGCTCGTAACCAGCGCGGATAACGCGGTTCAGGCCCGGCTCTTCCAGACCCATTTCAGCCATGAATTCTTCACGGTCAGCATCATCGAGTTCTGCGATGTCAGCTTCAACGGCAGCGCAAACGGCAACAACAACAGACCCTTCTGCCGCCGCGATTTCGCGCACTTTATCGAGGTATGGGTTGTTTTCAAAACCATCTTCGTTGACGTTGGCGATATACATCGTTGGCTTCAGCGTCAGGAAGCTCAGGTATTTGATGGCTGCTTTGTCTTCTTCGGTCAGCGTTTTCAAAGCGCGCAACATGCCGGCGTTTTCCAGCTGTGGCAGGCATTTTTCCAGCGCAGCCAGTTCCGCTTTAGCGTCTTTATCGCCGCCCTTGGCCTTCTTCTGTACGCGATGGATAGCGCGCTCACAGGTATCCAGGTCAGACAGTGCCAGTTCGGTATTGATAACTTCAATGTCGTCAGCCGGATCCACTTTGTTATTAACGTGGATGATGTTGTCGTTTTCAAAGCAGCGAACCACATGGCCGATAGCTTCGGTTTCACGGATGTTGGTCAGGAACTGGTTACCCAGGCCTTCACCTTTGGATGCGCCTTTTACCAGACCGGCAATGTCGACGAATTCCATCGTGGTTGGCAGGATACGCTGCGGTTTGACGATTTCGGCCAACTGATCCAGACGCGGATCGGGCATCGGGACAACACCCGTGTTCGGCTCGATAGTACAGAACGGGAAGTTTGCCGCTTCAATACCCGCTTTTGTGAGCGCGTTGAACAGGGTAGATTTGCCTACGTTTGGCAAACCGACGATACCGCATTTGAATCCCATGTTTAAATCACCTTAATCTTTTGATATTCAATCTGTTATAGAAAACAGATTGTAGAAAAGTAAATAACTTTGCCTATTATACACAGCACGCGAGAAAAATGCCGCACATCGCTGCTTATTGCGCTTTAAAGGTGTGTAACCGGCTCGTTGCCTTGGTTAGGCCATCTTTGAATAAAATCTCGGTACAACGTGCCGCTTCGTCAATCGCTTCATCAATTAACTTCTGTTCTGAAACAGGCGGTTTGCCTAAAACAAATCCGACAACTTTGTTTTTATCGCCCGGATGCCCAATTCCGACGCGTAAACGATGAAAGTTAGGGTTATTGCCCAACTTACTGATGATGTCTTTCAGGCCATTGTGTCCGCCATGACCGCCGCCAAGCTTAAATTTGGCTACACCAGGCGGCAGGTCTAACTCGTCGTGTGCGACCAAAATTTCATCGGGATTAATTCGATAAAAACTGGCCATCGCGCCGACAGCCTTGCCGCTCAGATTCATAAATGTGGTCGGCACCAGCAAACGAACATCTTCCCCTTCGAGCGTTACTCTGGAGGTATAGCCGAAGAATTTCGGCTCATCGCGCAGGGGAGCGCGTAATCTCTCTGCCAGAAGATCGACATACCATGCGCCTGCGTTGTGTCGCGTTGCCGCATACTCTGCGCCGGGGTTCGCCAGGCCGACAATCAATTTAATCGCCACGTGTTTTGTCCTGAGTGTTTCCATAAACGACGTGTAGTTTACTGTCTGAGGCTGCTGTTGACAAAAAACTGCGTGCTACTCGCCAAAAGCTGAATAATTGCACAAGTGGACTATTAGAAATTGAGTGTGTTCAGTAGCTTATTTGTAAAGTTTTGTTGCGTGAGTGTTTGTAATTGTGATCGCTCCCGCACTTGCGAACGGCAGTGTTGTCTATACTTTACACATAAGGATTAGGGGTATTCCCTGTAACAACCCAAAGTTCCGGAGGTGACACATGAAACGCAAAAACGCTTCGTTACTCGGTAACGTGCTCATGGCTTTAGGGTTGGTGGTGATGGTAGGTGGTGTCGGTTACTCTATTTTAAACCAACTGCCGCAATTTAATCTGCCACAGTTTTTCGCACATGGTGCCGTGCTCAGTATTTTTGTTGGTGGTGTTCTCTGGTTGGCAGGTGCCAGAGTGGGTGGGCATGAACAAATCAGTGACCGTTACTGGTGGGTGCGCCATTATGACAAACGCTGCCGTCGCGGTGATACCAATCATCGTCATAACTAAATAAGTGCTGCGTTAAGAACACAAAGTCCTGGTCGAAAAACCAGGGCTCTGTTTGTTCATTACACTTGCATTAAACGCTCTTCTGTTCACTACCGAATATAAGAAACGTTATTCGAATAATCGATAATGTAACGCCTTAACCGCGCTATCCGCAGCTTCAGCCGGTAACAGAATGCTCAGGTTATCGTTTGACGCACCGTGGCAAATCATTCGCACCGTATGCTCTTCGAGCCAGGCAAAAACGTCTTTGCAAACCCCCGCAGCCTGAGTCAGTTGATTCCCCACCAAAGTGACTAATGCCAGTCCGGTTTCCACTTCCACACGACAGTGGGAGGACAATGCGGTAAACAATGCCGTGGTCAGCACATGGTCTTCACCTGAGGTTGCATGAGTGGCGTCCAGCGCCAACGCAATACTATTCTCTGAGGTTGTAACCAAATCCACCGTGACCGCGTGGCGAGCTAAAATGGCGAAGGACTGTGCCAGGAAAGAACAGAACGGCTGTGTCTCCAGACGATGTAATCGCAACAACGTCTGTTTACGGCGCACGGCAAGCGCACGGTAGCGCGGTGGATTATCGGTGGTATTGTGTACCAGCGTACCTCCGGCGGCAGTATCCTTACTGGAGCCTACAAAGACCGGAATGCTTTTACGCATTGCCGGGAGCAGCGTAGCCGGGTGGAGGACCTTCGCCCCGTAGGCGGCCATATCGCTGGCCTCGGAAAATGAGATGTGGTCGATGCGTTTGGCCCGCGGCGCAATGCGCGGATCGGTGGTGTAGATCCCTGCAACGTCGGTCCAGATGTCCACGCGTGTGGCGTGAAGCGCCTCACCGAGAAGCGTTGCCGTGTAATCACTACCGCCGCGTCCAAGCGTTGTGGTATGCCCAGCGGCATCACGGCCAATAAATCCCTGAGTCACCATAATCGCTTGCTCAAGACGAGGGCGCAAGTGTGTCTCCACCTGGTGGTGCAGGGTGCTAAGTTCGGGTTCCGCGCAGCCGAAGTTCGAATTGGTACGCATTACGCTGCGGGCGTCAAACCACCCGGCCTCAGCATGTCGTTCACGTAACACTTCAGTAAACAGCAAAGAGGACATCAGCTCGCCGTGACTAACCAAATCATCGCTTAGCGCATCGGACGGTGAAACCGTCGCCGTTTGCGCAAGATGACGAATATTGTTGAGAAGATTATCGATTTCCGTACTGATAACGGACGGCTGCTTCAGGCGGGAAATAATGTTGTATTGGATGGCGCGTAAGGTCTCAAGCTTATCTAATTGTTGATGCGTTTCCAGACCTTCAGAAAGCTCGACCAGTAAGTTTGTGACGCCTGCGGAAGCAGACAGTACGACTAAACGGACATCGTGATCAGCAAGGACAATGCTGGCGCTGCGGTTCATCGCATCAAAATCAGCGACGCTGGTGCCGCCAAATTTGGCAACGACGGATGGTGGATAAATGCGAGTCATAACAATCTCATATCAGGGCGCCATAAAAGTATGGCTAGAAAATTTTCATTCTCGGCATAAGGGAACGACGTTCACCTTACGAAATGTCCGCCCGCGAACATTTCTGCTGACAACCCAGGGAATACCTGTTGTCGATAACGCGTGTCGCCTGTACGCGTTATCGGGTGCTGCGCATTAATTTTATCTACATAGCCTGTAAATAAGCGCGCCATACTAAGTGATTTATATTTAGGGATCGACTTTTTTATTCGATTTATCGATAAATAAGTGAAAAATCATGTCGTAACAAGAAAACGCGTACATTATTAATGGTAAAAACGTGTAAAAAAATAATAAAAACATGAAAATTCCATGGTTTTTATTACATCACAGGCGTTGCAACTGGGTACGGTTTTGTAAAATAAATAGCTATATTACTTTATGATTTCGTAATGTTGAATGAGTGTTACGTTTTGAATTTTAAGGTGAAAATGCTTATTTAAGCGACGGGAAAATAAATGATTGAGTCCTGTGCTAAAACAACATATATTAGCCGCGCTTTTTTACAGGTAATCCTTATAACCATTTATTCAATCAGGCGTTAATCTACACCTGGTTGTAGGAGTGATATGATGACGGATAAAGTCCGTATTGATACTTTAAGTGCTAATTCATTACCACAGAGCAATGATACCTTTTTAGCAAGACAGGCTGAGTTTGAATCTAATGTCCGCAGCTATCCGCGTAAACTGCCATTGGCAATTGCCAAAGCACAGGGCGTCTGGATTACTGATGTAGAAAATAATCAATATCTTGATTGTCTGGCAGGCGCCGGAACTCTGGCGCTTGGTCATAACCATCCTGAAGTGCTGCAAAGCATTCAAAGTGTCATCACAAGCGGCTTACCGTTACATACGCTTGACCTTACCACGCCGTTAAAAGATGAATTCTCATCTTATTTACTTTCTTTATTACCGGGCCAGGGCAAAGAATATTGCCTGCAGTTCACCGGGCCGTCCGGCGCTGATGCCGTTGAAGCGGCGCTGAAGCTGGCGAAGAAAGTCACCGGCCGTTCCAGCATCATTAGCTTCTCTGGTGGCTACCACGGGATGACGCACGGTGCGCTGTCCGTGACCGGCAACCTGTCGCCGAAAGAAGCGGTCAGTAACATGATGGCGGAAGTGCAGTTTATGCCGTATCCGCATCAGTACCGCTGCCCGCTGGGTATTGGCGGTGAGGCTGGCGTGAAAGCATTAACCTACTACTTTGAAAACCTGATCAACGACGTTGAAAGCGGCGTGCGTAAACCGGCAGCCGTGATCCTCGAAGCGGTGCAGGGCGAAGGCGGCGTGAACCCGGCGCCGGTCGAGTGGCTGCAGCGCATTCGTAAAGTGACGCAGGAACACGGCATTCTGCTGATTATCGATGAAGTTCAGGCTGGCTTCGCGCGTACCGGTAAACTGTTCGCCTTCGAACACGCCGGTATTGAGCCAGACATCATCGTGATGTCCAAAGCGGTTGGCGGCGGTCTGCCGTTGGCGGTGCTGGGTATTAAGAAGCAGTTCGACGCGTGGTCTCCGGGCCACCACACTGGCACCTTCCGCGGTAACCAACTGGCGATGGCGACCGGTCTGACAACGCTGAAGATCCTCAAAGACGACAAGATTGCCGATAAAGTTGCCGCCCAGGGCGAGTGGCTGAAAGGCAAACTGGCTGACCTGCAGAAACGCTACCCGGTTATCGGCCAGGTGCGTGGCCTCGGTCTGATGATCGGTCTGGAAATCGTGAAGCCGGGCGAAGCGCAGGATCACATGGGCTGCTACCCGGCCGATGGCGAACTGGCCGCGCTGCTGCAAAAAAAATGCTTCGAAAACGGCCTGATTCTGGAGCGCGGTGGTCGTAATGGCTGCGTCCTGCGTCTGCTGCCGTCTCTGCTGATCACCAACGCTGAGCTGGAAATTTTCCTCGATAAATTCGAAAACGCCCTGCTGGGCGCTGGCGTGAAGCCGGTTTAAACGGAGTTGGATCGAATGTCAGACGTAAACCCGATTCTGTCCGGGTCGGCGCAAAGTATCGCTGCCTATCAGGACGCTATCGAGCAGAGTACGCAAGCCGTCGTTGAATGGTTGAAGCAGCCTGAGATGTATCAGGGCAAAACCGTTGAACAGCTGCGTGAACGTATCAACCTGAATTTTACGTCTCAGGGCCTGGGCAACCAGGCCGCTATTGAGCGTGCGGTTGAATACTTTCTGAAAGACAGCTTGTTGGTTCACCATGCGCAGTGCGTCGCGCACCTGCACTGTCCAAGCCTGGTGATTAGCCAGGCGGCGGAAGTGCTGATCAATGCCACCAACCAGAGCATGGACTCCTGGGACCAGAGCCCGTCGGCCACCATCATTGAGATCAAACTGATCGAATGGCTGCGTGAGCAGGTAGGCTACGGCGCAGGCGACGCGGGCGTATTCACCAGCGGCGGCACCCAGAGCAACCTAATGGGCCTGATGCTGGCGCGTGATGCCTTCTTCGCACGCCAGGGGCACTCCATTCAGCAGAATGGTCTGACCGGCGATCTGAGCAAAATCAAAGTGTTCTGCTCTGAAAGTGCGCATTTTTCCGTACAGAAGAACATGGCGCTGATGGGGCTGGGCTACCGTTCCGTCACCCAGGTGAAGACCGATGCCTTCTCACGTATGGATCTGGCAGACCTGAAAGACAAGCTGGCCCAGGCGAAAGCCAACGGCGAGCAGGTGATGGCGATTGTTGCCACGGCCGGAACGACCGATGCGGGCGCAATTGATCCGTTAGCGGACATTGCGGCGCTGGCGGCAGAGCATCAGATCTGGATGCACGTGGATGCGGCATGGGGCGGGGCGCTACTGCTTTCTGAGAAGTATCGTCACTTCCTGAATGGCCTGGAGCTGGCGGATTCCGTCACCCTGGACTTCCACAAGCAGTTCTTCCAGACCATCAGCTGCGGCGCGTTCCTGTTAAAAGACGCGCGTCACTATGAGCTGATGCGCTATCAGGCGGCATACCTGAACTCTGATTTCGATGAAGAGGCTGGTGTGCCAAACCTGGTGTCGAAGTCGCTGCAGACCACGCGTCGTTTCGACGCGCTGAAGCTGTGGATGGGCCTCGAAGCGCTGGGCAAAAAGCAGTATGCCGAAATCATTGATAACGGCGTAACGCTGGCGCGTGATGTGGCTGAGTTTGTGAAAACCCAGCCGCATCTGGAACTGGTGATGGAGCCGCAGCTGGCAAGCGTACTGTTCCGCTTCCGCCCGCAAAGTGACGACATGGCCTTCGTTGCGCTGCTGAACCAGCGTATTGGTGACGTTCTGCTGGCTTCCGGTAGCGCCAACGTCGGCGTGACCGAAGCCGATGGCGTCACCTGCCTGAAGCTGACGCTGCTGAATCCTACCGTGTGTCTGGAGGACGTTAAAGTTCTGCTGGCAAGCGTGAAGGCAACGGCTGAGCAACTGCTGAAAGCCTAAGCAATAAGCTTGTTATAAAAATGGCTCCCACATGTGGGAGCCATTTTTTTTTCTGTCATTTGTCGCCCCGGCGGCGCTTCGCCTGGCCGGGCTACGGTTAGATGATGTCTGCCAGCGCGGCGTCTTTATTCGGGAAGAAAGTCAGGCGCCCGGCAATCGGCTGAATGCCTGCGCGCGCCATGGTACGTAGCGGCTGGAATTCCAGATTACTGATGCGTAATTCACAACCTTCCGGCAGCCGTTTGACAAAACGCTGGAAAGCATCCAGACCACCGGCATCCAGTACCGGGACCGCGTCCCACTTCAGGACCACGATGCGTTTACCTGCAATACGTGACTCGAGGTCGGTAAATAATCCTTCCGCAGCGGCAAAGAATAGTGGGCCAATGACGCGCAATACCAGCACATCGTCCGGTACGTCAACGTTGACCGGCGCCAGACGCGTCATGCGTGCAATACGACGCATAAACAGCAGAGAGGCGAGAACGATACCGACGCTGATAGCGATAACCATGTCGAACAGCACCGTCAGCGACATACACATCAGCATGACGATGATGTCGTCTTTCGGCGCATGACGCAGCAGATCCACCACTTTATGCGCTTCACTCATGTTCCATGCCACCATCAGCAGCAGAGCGGCCATGGCGGAAAGCGGCAACCAGGAAAGTAGCGGCGCAAGCACCAGCAGGGCAAGGATCACCAGAATCGCGTGGATAACCGCAGAGATCGGCGAGGTCGCCCCGGCGCGGACGTTTGCCGCAGAACGGGCAATTGCCGCTGTGGCGGTGATACCACCGAAGAACGGCGCGACGATGTTACCCAGTCCCTGACCAATCAGCTCGCTGTTAGCTTTATGTTTGGTGCCGGTCATCCCATCGAGTACGACGGCGCACAGCAGAGATTCGATCGCCCCGAGCATCGCCATCGAGAAGGCCGCCGGTAACAGCGCCTGTAACGAACTCCAGCTCAGGGTAAAGTTTGACTCCGGCATATTCCACGGTAATACCAACTGCGGTAGCAGCTGTGGGATACCATTGCCCTGTGAGCCATCAGCCAGAATGTAGTGGAACTGAGAGCCGATGGTGGCAACATGCCCGCCGGTGAGGTTCACGATCCCCATTACCGCACAGCCAGCCAGCAGTGCAGGAAGGTGACCCGGCAGTCGAATCCCCAGACGCGGCCAGAAAATCAGGATCCCCAGCGTCACTACGCCAATAGCGGCATCGCCAACGTTGATGGTCGGCAGGGCCATAAACAGCGCGCCGACCTTCTGCAGGTAGTGCTCCGGGACATGAGCCATCTGCAGGCCAAGAAAATCCTTAATCTGCATGGTACCGATGGTGATACCAATACCCGAGGTAAAACCTAACGTAACGGACACCGGGATATATTCGATCAGGCGACCAAAGCGGGCGAGGCCGAAAAGGATCAGGAATATCCCGGACATCAGCGTGGCAACCAGCAGGCCTGCCAGCCCAAACTGTTGCGACACCGGATACAGAATCACCACGAAGGCGGCGGTTGGACCTGATACGCTAAAGCGCGATCCCCCGGTAAGGGCGATGACAATCCCAGCGACGGCTGAGGTATACAGGCCGTACTGCGGCGCAACGCCACTGCCTATTGCCAGGGCCATCGCCAGCGGAATGGCAATGATCCCAACGGTAATCCCGGCGATCAGGTCGCGGGTAAAGCGAGAAGCGGTATATTTTTCTTTCCAACAAGCGTCGATGAGGGCGCGGAAAGGCATCACATGTGAGGAAAATAATCTGTTCACAATAATGTTTCATCCATGAGCGCATCATCTATCTAAAAAACGATAGTTGAAGTTGGCATAAATCATACAAATAAATAAAAAGGATAAAAAAACCCGCCGCAGCGGGTTTTTGAGCCGGGCTCGATTAATGCTCGAACATGGCAGAGATGGATTCTTCGTTGCTGATACGACGAATCGCTTCGGCCAGCATACCCGACAGGGTCAATGTACGCACGTTTGGCAGTGCTTTGATTTCGTCAGTCAGTGGAATAGTGTCACAGACAACGACTTCGTCAATCACTGAGTTGCGCAGGTTGTTTGCCGCATTACCTGAGAAGATCGGGTGGGTTGCGTAAGCAAATACGCGTTTTGCACCACGTTCTTTCAGTGCTTCTGCTGCTTTACACAGAGTACCACCAGTATCGATCATGTCATCAACCAGCACGCAGTCACGACCTGCTACGTCACCAATAATGTGCATCACCTGAGAAACGTTTGCACGCGGGCGACGTTTGTCGATGATAGCCATGTCGGTATCGTTCAGCAGTTTAGCGATAGCGCGGGCACGCACGACGCCACCGATATCCGGAGAAACCACAATCGGGTTATCCAGGTTCAGCTGCAGCATGTCTTCTAACAGGATCGGGCTACCGAATACGTTATCAACCGGTACGTCGAAGAAGCCCTGGATCTGTTCAGCATGCAGGTCAACGGTGAGGACGCGGTCAACGCCAACGCTGGACAGGAAATCAGCGACGACTTTAGCGGTAATCGGTACACGAGCGGAACGTACGCGACGATCCTGACGTGCATAGCCGAAGTAAGGAATAACGGCGGTGATACGGCCTGCGGAAGCACGGCGCAGCGCATCAACCATAACGACCAATTCCATCAGGTTGTCGTTAGTAGGGGCACAAGTGGACTGGATGATGAAAATATCACCACCGCGTACATTTTCATTAATTTGTACGCTGACTTCGCCGTCGCTAAAGCGACCTACAGCGGCGTCGCCGAGTGAAGTGTACAGGCGGTTGGCAATACGTTGTGCTAGTTCCGGGGTGGCGTTACCAGCAAAAAGCTTCATATCAGGCACGAGAAGAACCTCAGGCATGCGTCCATTGGTGGAAAGAATCTGCCGAAAACTGTGCGGGCCAGGCAGTATCCTCTCCATGCGGTGTATTAAAGAGCGCGATGCAACGTCTGGAACAGGGTGACGTTGTCACCGCAACTCAGCTTGCCCGGCTTACTCGTTATCCTTCGTGTTTCATGTGCGTTGGCATCAATTTCTCGCACCAGTCACATACTTTTGTATGCTCCTGGCGATTTGTCATCTCGCCATCTTCCTGAAACCCGAATGATTTAGAGTAACGCTCTATGCAATGGGGAGAGGTTGACACCTTTCGCCACAAAGCCTTTGAGCCATTCCGGGGCTTGCTCAAGCACCTGGCGAGCACGAGACTCAGTGTCAAATTCAGCAAAGACACAAGCCCCTGTACCAGTCAGGCGCGACGGCGCGTATTCTAACAGCCAGGAAAGCGCCGCATCAACCTCGCGAAAACGTTTTCTTGCGATAACCTCGCAATCATTGCCGAATTCACATTTTAGTAACGTTTTTATTGACCTTTTTGGCGTGTTACGCGGGAGGTCGGGATCTTTAAAAATCACCGGTGTCGGAATACTGACTCCCGGGTGTGCAACCAGATACCATTTTTCCTCTGGCTCGACCGGTGTCAGAATTTCTCCTACGCCTTCGGCAAAGGCCGCATGGCCACGCACGAACACGGGAACGTCTGCCCCCAGCGTTAAGCCGAGTGCCGCCAGTTCATCAACCGAGAGTCCGCATTGCCAGAGATGATTCAGCGCCACCAGAACGGTCGCCGCATTAGACGAGCCTCCGCCAAGACCGCCGCCCATCGGCAGGCGTTTTTCGATACTGATGTCGGCGCCGCTCCCTTGAGGAAGACGATTGCTTTCAGATGCCACCTTCATCAGCAAACGTGCCGCACGGACGATCAGGTTGTCTTCATGCGCAACGCCTTCCACCGGGGTTAACAGGCGAATTTCGCCGTCGCCGCGCGGCGCAATATCTATCGTGTCGCCATAATCAAGAAACTGAAATAACGTCTGCAGCGTGTGGTAACCGTCCGCACGCTGCCCGGTGATGTATAAAAACAGATTCAGTTTTGCCGGAGAGGGCCAATGGGTCATCATTTCACAATCCAGTTATCCATCTTCAGCTTAATACGCTGGGAGCCGTCGGACAGTTCCATGTTTGCCGGCATCGCGGGCTGGGTTTTGCTGTCGTAGGCGCTATAGACCACTTTCCAGCTTTTACCGTCTTTGCTGTAGTTCACCTCACTCAGACGATATTGGTTATCGAGCTTGTAATCGGTGGCGTCACCTGGCAGACCAAGGATCCACTGGCGCAGGCTGTTCAATGGAATAGGCATGCCGGTCAGTTTGCCAATCATCTCTTCGGCGTCGTCGGCGGTGTAATGCTTGCCTTTGTTATCGACAAGTTCGACGCTGCCCGGCTGCGCATTGAGTTCCAGTTCAGTGCTACCCAGCGGGTTGGTCAGCAGGAGACGATAGCGATCCTGTCCGGTTTGTTGCCAGAAAAAGCGGGCATACACTTTCTGTTGATCGGAGATATAGGCAAACGCACCGCGCGTCTGATATTGGTTCAGGGCGCGTACTTCCTGCTGGTGCTGGCGCCACTGTGGCGAGTCGGGGCTTTTGCCGGGACCTTTCGGCGCGTTGATCGTACAAGCGGTAAGAACCAGGGCCGCCAGCGGCAGCAGGCGAATCAGGCGAAAATCGGGCAGGGTCATAATGATGACAAATCCTTGAGATACGTTGCAGTTATAATTCTTAATGCTAGCGCCGCCATCAGACATCGTCTACGTTCAAGTTATCTTAAATCGCTTAAATTTGTGCACTAAGCCATTACTCCAAAAGGGGTCAGTCTCTTTTATTGACCGCACGCATCCTGTATGATGCACCCAGTCTAACCTTATCAACGCTGGTACTATTCCCGCACACATGACCCTTTTAGCGCTTGGTATTAACCATAAAACGGCACCTGTATCGCTGCGAGAACGCGTAACGTTTTCGCCGGATACGCTCGATCAGGCGCTGGACAGCCTGCTCGCGCAGCCAATGGTGCAGGGCGGGGTGGTGTTGTCGACGTGTAACCGCACGGAGCTGTATCTCAGCGTTGAAGAGCAGGATAACCTGCAAGAAGCGCTGGTTCGCTGGCTGTGCGAATACCACAACCTCAATGAAGAAGACCTGCGCAACAGCTTGTACTGGCACCAGGACAACGACGCCGTTAGTCATTTGATGCGTGTTGCCAGCGGTCTGGATTCACTGGTGCTCGGTGAACCACAAATTTTGGGGCAGGTGAAAAAAGCGTTTGCGGATTCGCAAAAAGGCCACCTGAACGCCAGTGCGCTGGAACGCATGTTCCAGAAATCATTCTCTGTCGCTAAACGTGTACGTACAGAAACTGACATCGGCGCCAGCGCCGTGTCGGTGGCGTTTGCCGCCTGTACCCTGGCGCGACAGATATTTGAATCGCTCTCCACGGTAACCGTGCTGTTAGTGGGCGCAGGCGAAACTATCGAATTGGTGGCGCGACACCTGCGTGAGCACAAAGTGAAGAAGATGATCATCGCCAACCGTACGCGTGAGCGTGCGCAGGTGCTGGCGGATGAAGTCGGCGCTGAGGTGATTTCACTGAGTGATATCGACGCGCGTTTGCAGGATGCTGATATTATTATCAGTTCTACCGCCAGCCCGTTGCCGATTATCGGCAAAGGAATGGTAGAACGCGCGCTTAAAAATCGTCGTAATCAACCTATGCTGCTGGTGGATATCGCCGTACCGCGTGACGTCGAGCCGGAAGTGGGTAAATTGTCTAACGCCTATCTGTACAGCGTAGACGACCTGCAAAGCATCATTTCGCATAACCTGGCCCAGCGCAAAGCGGCGGCCGTGGAAGCCGAAACGATTGTGGAGCAGGAAGCCAGCGAGTTTATGGCCTGGTTACGTGCCCAGGGCGCAAGCGACACTATCCGCGAGTATCGCAGTCAATCAGAACAAATTCGTGATGAACTGACCGCCAAAGCGTTGGCTGCTCTTCAACAGGGTGGTGATGCGCAAGCCATTATGCAGGATCTGGCCTGGAAACTGACCAACCGCCTGATCCATGCACCAACCAAATCACTTCAACAGGCTGCCCGTGACGGGGATAGTGAACGCCTGAATATTCTGCGCGACAGCCTCGGGCTGGAGTAGCAGCACACCAATCTTATTTTTTACAGGGTGCATTTACGCCTATGAAGCCTTCTATCGTTGCCAAACTGGAAGCCCTGCATGAACGCCATGAAGAAGTTCAGGCGCTGCTCGGTGATGCGGGTACTATCGCAGACCAGGACCGCTTTCGTGCACTGTCGCGTGAATATGCGCAATTAAGCGATGTATCTCGCTGTTTTACGGACTGGCAACAGGTTCAGGAAGATATCGAAACGGCTCAGATGATGCTCGACGATCCTGAAATGCGTGAAATGGCGCAGGATGAACTGCGTGAAGCAAAAGAGAAATGCGAGCAGTTGGAGCAACATCTGCAGGTTCTGCTGTTACCTAAAGATCCCGATGACGAACGTAACGCCTTCCTCGAAGTTCGTGCGGGAACTGGTGGTGATGAAGCCGCACTGTTTGCCGGCGATCTGTTCCGCATGTACAGCCGTTATGCTGAGTCCCGTCGCTGGCGGGTTGAGATCATGAGCGCCAGCGAAGGCGAACATGGCGGGTTTAAAGAGGTCATTGCCAAGATTAGCGGTGAAGGCGTTTACGGGCGACTGAAATTTGAGTCCGGCGGCCATCGCGTTCAGCGCGTACCTGCGACGGAATCACAGGGCCGTATTCACACCTCTGCCTGTACGGTCGCGGTTATGCCGGAATTACCGGATGCCGAACTGCCGGACATCAACCCGGCCGATCTGCGTATTGATACCTTCCGCTCATCAGGCGCAGGCGGTCAGCACGTTAACACCACCGACTCCGCAATCCGTATTACCCACTTACCGACCGGTATCGTAGTGGAATGCCAGGACGAACGTTCGCAGCACAAGAACAAAGCGAAAGCGATGTCGGTGCTGGGGGCGCGAATTCGTGCCGCCGAAGTGGCAAGACGTCAACAGGCGGAAGCCTCTGAACGACGCAATCTGTTGGGTAGCGGCGACCGTAGCGATCGTAACCGTACCTATAACTTCCCGCAGGGTCGCGTGACCGATCACCGCATTAACCTGACGCTCTACCGTCTGGATGAAGCGATGGAAGGTAAACTGGATATGCTCATTGAGCCGATTGTCCAGGAATACCAGGCCGACCAACTGGCGGCGTTGTCCGAGCAGGATTAATGGATTATCAGCACTGGCTGCGTGAAGCGATAAGCCAATTACAGGCAAGCGAAAGCCCGCGCCGTGACGCCGAGATTTTACTCGAGTCTGTTACCGGTAAGGGTCGCACCTTTATTCTGGCTTTCGGCGAAACGGTGTTAACCGAGGCGCAGCGTCAGCAACTCGACACATTACTGGAACGCCGTCAGCGGGGTGAGCCGGTGGCACATCTTACCGGCGTGCGCGAGTTTTGGTCGCTGCCGCTGTTTGTGTCTGCGGCGACGCTTATCCCTCGTCCGGATACCGAGTGTCTGGTGGAGCAGGCGCTGGCTCGCCTGCCGGTCTCAGCGAGTCGTATTCTTGATTTGGGAACCGGTACGGGCGCCATTGCGCTGGCGCTGGCAAGCGAGCGTCCGGATTGTGCGGTGACGGCGGTCGATCGTATGCCGGATGCCGTGGCGCTGGCCATTCGCAACAAACAGCATCTGGGCATCGACAATGTTTGCGTGCTGCAAAGCAACTGGTTCAGTGCATTGCAGGGACAGCGGTTTGATATGATTGTCAGCAATCCGCCGTATATCGACGAGCAGGATCCTCACCTGGCGCAAGGCGACGTTCGCTTTGAACCGCTGTCGGCACTGGTGGCAGGCGATCAGGGACTGGCGGATATCGTACACATCATTGACCAGTCTCAGCATGTGTTAACGCCCGGGGGCTATCTGATGCTGGAGCATGGCTGGCAGCAGGGACAGGCAGTCCGCGACGCCTTTACTCGGGCGGGTTATCAGGCGGTTGAAACCTGCCGTGACTATGGCGGCAACGAGCGAATTACGCTTGGACGCATCCCATCATGAATACTTTCAGTGTGTTACTCAACGTCCATCTCATCAGCATTGCGCTTTCTGTTGGTCTGCTGACGCTGCGTTTTTGGTGGCGTTACACCGACTCGCGTCTTGCCTGCGCGCGCTGGACGCGCGTTGTGCCGCCGGTTGTGGATACCGTTTTATTACTCAGCGGCGTGGCGTTAATGGTTAAAGCGCACATCCTGCCATTCACTGAGCACGGGACATGGCTGACTGAAAAGCTGTTTGGGGTTATCATTTACATCGTTTTGGGTTTTATTGCGCTCGATTATCGTCGGGCGCGCAGTCAGCAGGCGCGATTAATCGCATTTCCGCTGGCGCTGGTGGTGCTGTACATCATCATTAAACTCGCCACCACAAAAATACCGTTACTGGGGTAAGCATGAGGTCGTTAGCTGATTTCGAATTTAATAAAGCGCCATTGTGTGATGGGATGATCCTGGCGTCGGAGTCTATCCGTCTGGATTTTCCAACACAAACTGTCTATGACGAACTGGAACGTCTGGTCAGTCTGGCGCAAGAAGAAATTAGCCAGCTCCTGTCTCAGGATGAGCAACTGGAAAAACTGCTGGCACTTTTTTATGGCGAATGGGGGTTTACGGATACCCACGGCGTCTATCGTCTTTCTGATGCATTATGGCTTGATCAGGTACTGAAAAATCGTCAGGGCAGCGCCGTGTCGTTGGGGGCGATCTTATTGTGGATTGCCAACCGGCTGGAACTGCCGCTGGTGCCGGTGATTTTCCCGACACAACTTATCCTGCGTATCGAATCGCTCGATGGCGAAATGTGGCTAATCAATCCGTTCAATGGCGAAACGTTGAATGAGCACACGCTGGAAGTATGGCTGAAGGGGAATATCAGCCCGGTCGCGGAGTTGTTTAACGAAGACCTGGATGAGGCGGATAATGCAGAAGTCATCCGCAAGCTGCTCGACACGCTGAAATCATCGCTGATGGAAGAGCGGCAAATGGAGCTGGCGCTGCGTGCCAGCGAAGCACTATTACAGTTTAATCCCGAAGATCCGTATGAAATACGCGATCGCGGATTGATATACGCGCAGCTCGAGTGTGAACATGTTGCGCTGACCGACTTAAGTTATTTCGTTGAACAGTGTCCGGAAGACCCGATCAGCGAAATGATTCGTGCGCAGATTAATACTATTTCGCACAAGCAAATTGTATTGCATTGATTAATGACACTTTACCTACCGTTTAAGGCGATCCTATGAAACAAAAAGTGGTTAGCATTGGCGACATCAACGTGGCAAATGACCTGCCGTTCGTGCTGTTTGGCGGAATGAACGTGCTGGAATCCCGCGATCTGGCGATGCGCATTTGTGAGCACTACGTAACCGTTACTCAAAAGCTGGGTATCCCTTACGTGTTCAAAGCCTCCTTTGATAAAGCCAACCGTTCTTCCATCCACTCTTACCGTGGACCGGGCCTTGAAGAAGGGATGAAAATCTTCCAGGAACTGAAGCAGACTTTTGGCGTAAAAGTGATCACCGACGTTCACGAAGCCAGCCAGGCACAGCCTGTTGCTGACGTGGTGGATGTGATTCAGCTGCCGGCATTCCTCGCTCGTCAAACCGATCTGGTGGAAGCGATGGCGAAAACCGGTGCCGTTATCAACGTGAAGAAACCGCAGTTCGTAAGCCCGGGCCAGATGGGTAATATCGTGGATAAATTCCATGAGGGCGGTAACGATAAAGTTATTCTGTGCGACCGTGGTGCGAACTTTGGTTATGACAATCTGGTTGTGGACATGCTTGGCTTCAGCGTGATGAAGAAAGTCTCCGGCAATTCACCGGTGATTTTTGACGTCACCCATGCGCTGCAGTGCCGCGACCCGTTTGGCGCAGCAAGCGGTGGTCGTCGCGCGCAGGTTACCGAACTGGCGCGTGCCGGTATGGCGGTAGGCCTGGCAGGTCTGTTTATTGAAGCGCATCCGGATCCAGCCAATGCGAAATGCGATGGCCCATCCGCACTGCCGCTGGCGAAGCTGGAACAGTTCCTGACGCAGATTAAAGCGATTGATGACCTGGTGAAAAGCTTCGACGAGCTGGATACCGAGAACTAAGTCTGGTTTGACCGCCCGATAGCGCCAACGCTTATCGGGCCGACAAAACCGTAAGAAATGAAGTGAAACATACTCCAGGCCGGATAAGACGCATTGCGTCGTATCCGGCTTTTTTTCAGGCAAATATCGTCATCAGATAGGCGATAAACAGCGCCAGATGCGCCGCGCCGTTAAGCACGTTGGTGCGTCCGGTAGAGAAAGAGATATGGCACAGTACCAGCGATGAAACCATCACAATCATCTCTGGCGCGCCCAGCGCAAAGACCAAATCATTCCCGGTTGCCCATGCGATCAGCGTTACGACCGGAACGGTCAGTGAAATGGTGGCTAACACCGAACCGAAGAACAAATTCATCGCCCGCTGAACCTGATTACTCAGAACCGCTTTCAGCGCGCCCAGACCCTCAGGAGAGAGGATCAGCAATGCGACCAGGAAACCGGTAAATGCCACTGGGGCATTCAGTTCAGTCAGCAATGTCTCCAGCGGGCTGGCGTTCATCTTGGTCACGGCGATTACAGCGATCAGATGAATGATAAGCCAGGCGGCGTGCCACATATTGCTGTGGGCTGACGGTTTACCGTGATGCGGGTCATCGTCGTCACCCTCGTCTTCATGCTCGTAAATGAACAGGCTCTGGTGGGTTTTAGTTTGTATCAGCAAAAACACGCCGTACATCGCCGCAGAAATTAATGCCACCAGCAGCGCCTGCGCGGTAGTGAAATTCGCTCCCGGTAAAGCCATTGGGAACACCAGTACAATAATGGCCAGCGGGAACAGGGCGATTAAATACTGCTTAATACCAAACAGGTTCATATACTGAGTGGCAAATTTACGACCACCTAACAGTAAAGAAAAACCGACCAGACCGCCGGTTACGATCATTATGATTGAATATAGCGTATCGCGCATGAGCGTAGGCGCAGCATCGCCAGTCGCCATTAATGCGGAGATTAAGCTGACTTCAAGAATAACAACGGACAGGCTGAGGATCAGCGACCCGTAGGGTTCGCCAAGTCGATGCGCTAATACATCCGCATGACGGACAACGCTAAATGCGCTGCTTAATATACCAATAAGGGCCAGCGCATTGATACCGATGACCACTGGTAGTGACTGACTGCTCCCCCAGAAGAACAGTACTACCAGCGCCAAAATCGGGAAGACGAGAGAGGTCTCCTTGTGGCGGGTTTTTACCGCCTCATGTACTTGTGTCATTGAACTAATTTCTCCATCTCTGCAGGTATTTATAATTATAAAAAGTATTAAAGAATGTAAAAAATAACAGAAAACCTGGTTTTGTAGGTGACATTTTACGAAATTTTACTACATCGCTGATTTTTCCTCTCAAAGCGGTCAAAAACAAATTCTTTGTTTATAGACTGTTTAATTAACAGAAGGTTAGATGAAGAAAGTTTCTAAAAATGTCTTTTGTTGGCGTATCGCCGCATTGTTAACCACACTTAAGGTTTAGCCTAAAAAGAGGAGTTCACAATGCCGTATAAATCTAAAAGCGATCTGCCTGACAGCGTGCAGCATGTTCTGCCAGCCCATGCTCAGGACATCTACAAAGAAGCTTTCAACAGCGCCTGGGAACAGTATAAAGATAAATCTGACCGTCGTGATGATGCCACCCGCGAAGAGACGGCGCACAAGGTGGCGTGGGCCGCGGTCAAAAATGATTATCAAAAAGGTGATGATGATAAATGGCATAAAAAGACGTAACAGTATCAATTATAATGCCTTTATGAACTAGCCAGCATCAGGCGTTAGCGAATCGTGCTACGCCGCGCCGTTGCTGGCTTGCAAGCGAGCGGTGAATTGCCTATTGTCCAGCTATTGGTTTCAAAATGAGCAGTAAAAAAGCCCGGAAGGCGTCAAAAAAGTTGTCGCAGGGAAGCTGCAGTGGCGGAGGTGTAAGGTGTTAACGCGTGATTTTTTATTGAATGCCGACTGTAAGACGGCATTTGGTGCTATTGAAGAATCACTACTCTGGTCAGCGGAACAACGTGCAGCCTCACTGGCCGCCACGCTCGCTTGCCGACCAGATGATGGACCGGTGTGGATCTTTGGTTATGGATCGTTGATGTGGAACCCGGCCTTAGAGTTTGAAGAGTCCTGTACCGGGACGTTAGTCGGCTGGCACCGTGCTTTCTGTCTGCGCCTGACGGCGGGGCGAGGAACGGCGTGTCAGCCAGGACGTATGCTGGCCCTGAAAGAAGGGGGACGCACCACCGGTGTGGCCTACCGCTTGCCGGACGCATCCCTGGAACAAGAGCTTTCGCTGCTGTGGAAGCGAGAAATGATCACCGGCTGTTATCTGCCGACCTGGTGTCAGTTGGCGCTGGATGATGGCAGGACGGTGAACGCGCTGGTCTTTATTATGGATCCGCGTCACCCGCTGTTTGAGTCAGACACGCGTGCGCAGGTGATCGCGCCGCTGATTGCCGCCGCCAGTGGACCTTTAGGCACTAACGCCCAGTATCTGTTCTCGCTGGAACAAGAGCTGGTTAAGTTAGGGATGCAGGATGATTGTCTTAACGATTTGGTGATCACGGTCAAACGATTGTTGGGAGAGAACCTGCCAGAAGGCGTTATGCGACCAGGGTTTGCCTGACTCCAGCCTGGAACTGTATGCCCGAAAGCCAGACGCTCTTCGGGCATTTAACGCTTAGGCTGCAATATAACTTATCGAATGCTCGAGCGACTGGCTGTGGCTGTCGATCAGCACATTCCAGATGCCGGTATAGGGCACGGTCAACCATGCGTTATCACGATCCTGCACGCTTAAAATATCGGACTGCGTGTCTTTGACGTGATTTTTCTCGCTCATCAGATGGATATGACAGCGCTCAGAACAGCGCACCACCACTGTATCGCCACCAAATAACTTTAAACTCGCCTTCACTAATGCCATTTTTCACCCCGTTCTTGAAAACAACGTACTTTCTGTCGAAAGTGCTGCGTGATGTTGTTCACATTTCACTCATGGCATAACACCAAAGGGTGAGCCACAGGATGCTGATTTTGATCAAAAAATGGCATAACGATTAAACAAAAGTGACAAAATCCCTCAAAAGGGTTGAAAGGGCGTGCTAACGTTCAACGAAACCGCGCCCATCTACGATTAAATCCGGAAATTATCGACACTTTCAGTGTGCTGGCCTGAAAGCGGTGTATCAGAAGGTCAGCACTTTATCTGCAGCCAGAGTCCATTGAGCCAGTTCAACCAGCGTGCCGACAGCTACTCCGTCGATTAACGGCAGCTCCGTTATGCCTCGGCCATCGGTGCAGGTTTTACACAGTTTTACTGGCACATTTTGCGCCGTCAGAATCTCCAGCATTTGCTGAATATTGTATCCTTCCGCTGGTTTCTGTCCTCGTAATCCCGCGGTTACCGCGTCCGACATTAAAAACAGGCGCAGGTCGAGATCCGCTTCTTGTTCGCGCAGGGCGATAGCCAGTCGCAGGCTGTTAAATAAGGATTCACTTCCATAGGCCGCACCGTTCGCGACGATCACTATCTTTTGCATTATTACTCCTGTTGTCAGGGGGGCATGGATATTGCTTGTCCTCAGGGATAACCCGTTATCGGTGAGGGCAGAGATGATGACAAATGCACAAAATTTCGGCGCGACGCAATGGTTTCGCCATGCCCGCCAGCTTGAGAACACCCAGCTTCGCCAACTGGCGCAGTCCGGTAAGCTGGTGATACGCATCAGCCATCTGGTGCATATGCTACAGTGCGAACGCGGTGCATCCAATATCTGGTTGTGTTCTCAAGGTACGCTTTATGATCGGGAGGTCCGTGCCAGTCGGGCGCTGGTGGATGAGGAGTGTCGGCAACTGCATATCCTTTTCCAGCACATTATGCCGGTGGCGGGCAGTGCGTTGTGTCACCGCATTGCTGGCACCGTCTGGTGTCTCGATCAGCTAACGACGCTGCGTGAGTCTGTCAGCGGACAGATTGTCGATGCGCAGCAGGCGATGGAGCATTATAGCCGGATGTTACGCCATCTGCTGGGTATTGTACCGCAGCTTAACGACAGCATCGATTATCCCCATGTCGCAGGTGGACTGGTAGCGCTGTACAGTTTTATGCAGGGTAAAGAACTGGTGGGGCAAGAGCGGGCATTAGGGGCCATTGGCTTTACCCAGGGCGAGTTTAATCCTCCGATGCGCCAGGAGCTGGTGGACAGAATCGACGGGCAGCAGCCGTGCTTTGACACCTTTATCTCCCTGGCTTCACCTTTGCTGGTGCAGCATTTTCGTCAGCAGTGCGAGGCATCGGGCGAGATCGAACAACTGCGACGCCAGGCCTGTACGCGACAACCCCAACTCGATAACGGTGAAAGCGCGCTACGCTGGTTTACCCTACAGACGCAGCGCCTTGAACAATTACGCCATCTCGAAGAGATGCTGATTACCGAGTTGCTGAACGCCGTGGCGCGGCGGCTGGCAGAAGAAACCTCTGCCTTGCCGCTCGACAACTGGCTTGATGACCGTGCTGAGGAACCCCTTTCGTTACGTCGGGATAAACAATTATTGTGGGTTGTTCGCCAGCAGGCTCGCCAGTTGGAACAGATGAGCGCCCAGTTGGCCTCATTGCAGGACGCCTTAGAGGAGCGCAAGGTGATTGATAAAGCAAAAAGCATCCTGATGAATCACCAGCAGGTCAGCGAAGAACAGGCGTGGCAGCTATTGCGAAAAATGGCGATGGATAAAAACCAACGGATGGTGGATATCGCCCGGGCACTGCTTACCGTCAAATCCCTGATGCAGGGATAGCGGCTGCACAACGGGCGGGCAGCGGCTGCCATATTTGGGTGCACCACGGCGTCTGCTACGCGTTGAACCCGCTAAAACTGTCAGTGTAATTCTGGCATCTGAATTGCATTCACTCATACAGACAATTTAGCAGCAGGCCAACGGCGGTCTGACTGTTTTTGAGGATAAAGGCGTCCTGCAATGCTTTGGCATTGTTGGACGCCTTTTTTTATGGGGAGCATGTATGGGTGACAGAACAGTTTCGTTAACGCGGCGGCGGTTTTTGCAGGCAAGTGCCGTGATGGGGGCTAGTTCCCTGATTCCAGGACTGATGTCCTCGGTCTGGGCGGCAGGCTCTGATGCGCCGGAGATCACTACCGTTCGGGTCGGTTTTATTCCGCTAACCGACTGCGCGCCGCTGGTTATCGCCGCGTTGAAAGGTTTTGATAAAAAATACGGCATTACGCTGGTGCCGACCAAAGAGGCAAGCTGGGCCGCAGTGCGTGACAAACTGGTCTCTGGAGAGCTGGATGCGGCGCATGTTCTGTACGGCCTGTTGTATGGACTGGAACTGGGGATTGCCAGTAAAGCGCAGCCAATGGCCAATCTGATGACGCTCAATCAGAACGGGCAGGCGATCACGCTCTCCGCAACGCTGCTGGAGCAGGGGATTACCGATGCGTCTGCGCTGAAGAAACTGATCGTCTCGCAGGCGCCTGGAACCTATACCTTCGCGCATACCTTTCCCACCGGCACACATGCCATGTGGCTCTATTACTGGCTGGCCAGCGCTGACATCAATCCTTTCACCGATGTTCGCACCGTCGTGGTACCGCCTCCGCAAATGGTGATGAACATGCGCATTGGCAATATGAGCGGATTCTGCGTCGGCGAGCCGTGGAATGCGCGGGCGATCAACGACCGCATCGGTTTTACCGCGGCGACGTCTCAGGAAATCTGGCCCGACCATCCGGAAAAAGTACTCGGTACGCGCCGGGAGTGGGTAGAAAAATATCCACATACTGCCCGGGCGCTGGTTAGCGCGCTGCTTGAAGCGTCGCGCTGGATAGATGCCAGTGACGCCAACAAACGCGAAACAGCACAAATTCTGGCGCGCCGGGCCTGGCTCAATACCAAAGAAAGCTATCTGACGGGAAGAATGCTGGGTGAGTACGACAACGGGGCAGGTCGTCGCTGGCAGGATCCGCATGCCATACGCTTTTTTCGCGACGGCGAGGTGAGTTTTCCATGGCATTCCGATGGCATGTGGTTTCTGACCCAGTTCCGCCGTTGGGGATTGTTAAAGCAACAACCTGATTATGCAGCCATTGCCGCGCGCATCAACCGGACCGATATCTGGCGCGATGCGGCAACTGCGGTTGGTGGGATAACACCGCCTGCGCAACTGTTACGTACCAGTACGCTGATGGACGGTTCCGTATGGGATGGCCGCAATCCAGAAGCCTATGCCAACAGTTTTACCCTCCACCGTACAGGAGCCTGAGATGAAACAAAATACGCAGCTTAAATCCCCTGAACCGGCAGTTGGTGAAGTCATAACGCTATCAACGATGAAGGTCAGAAAGCGCAAAATGCCGTGGTCATTATGGTTAAACGCATGGCTCAGGCGAGCCGTACCCGCTCTGCTGGGGATTGCCTTGCTGGTGGTGTGCTGGCAACTGGCCGCTATCAACAGCAAAGGATTTCCTACACCGCTGAGCACTCTGGATTCAGCCCTGACGCTGTTTGCCGATCCGTTCTATAACGGCGGGCCGAATGATATGGGGATCGGCTGGAACGTGCTGGCGTCGTTGCAACGGGTTGCTGTCGGTTTCGGATTAGCGGCGCTGGTGGGGATCCCGCTGGGATTTCTGATTGGGCGTTATACCTTCTTCTCGCACATGTTTTCGCCGCTGATTGCGCTGTTGCGCCCGGTCAGCCCGCTGGCCTGGCTGCCGATTGGACTGCTGTTGTTTCAAAAAGCGGAACCCGCATCGAGCTGGACCATCTTTATCTGTTCTATATGGCCGATGGTGATCAACACCGCCGAAGGGGTGCGGAGAATTCCTGACGATTATCTCAACGTTGCTCGCGTACTGCAGCTCTCAGAGTGGACGGTGATGCGACGGATACTTTTCCCCGCCGTGCTGCCGGCGATCCTCACTGGCATACGCCTGTCTATCGGCATCGCCTGGTTGGTGATTGTGGCAGCCGAAATGCTCACCGGCGGGTTGGGGATTGGTTTTTGGATCTGGAATGAGTGGAACAACCTTAACGTCGAAAACATTCTCATCGCTATCGTCATCATCGGCGTTGTAGGCCTGCTGCTTGAGCAGGGGCTAATGCTGGTGGCACGTCGGTTTAGCTGGCAGGAAAAATAAGGAGACAACATGAAACCCATTATTCAGATCCAGGCGGTCAGCCAGCGTTTCTCGACCGCCAGCGGTGAGTTCCTCGCGCTCCACAATGTCTCTTTTGATATCCATGAAGGGGAGACCGTCAGTTTGATTGGACACTCCGGTTGCGGCAAGTCGACGCTTTTGAATCTGATTGCCGGCATTACGCTGCCTACGGAAGGAGGCCTGATTTGTGATAATCGCGAAATTGCCGGGCCTGGGCCTGAGCGGGCGGTCGTTTTCCAGAATCATTCGCTGCTGCCGTGGCTGACCTGCTTCGACAATGTAGCCCTGGCCGTCGATCAGGTTTTCCGCCACACCATGAGCAAAGCCGAACGACGCGAGTGGATCGAGCACAACCTGCATCGCGTCCAGATGGGCCACGCGATGCATAAACACCCCGGTGAAGTCTCTGGTGGGATGAAGCAGCGCGTGGGTATTGCCCGGGCGCTGGCGATGAAACCCAAAGTCCTGCTCATGGATGAACCGTTTGGCGCACTGGATGCGCTCACCAGGGCGCATCTGCAGGATACGGTGATGCACATTCAACAGTCGCTGAACACCACCATTGTGCTGATCACTCACGACGTTGATGAAGCCGTGCTGCTTTCCGACCGGGTTCTGATGATGACCAACGGGCCGGCGGCGACGGTAGGCGAGATCCTGACGGTTGATTTGCCGCGCCCACGCAATCGGGTCCAGCTCGCCGATGACAGCCGATACCATCAACTACGACAACGCATTCTCCATTTTCTGTATGAGAAACAGCCGAAGGCGGCGTAAGGAGGGTGATATGACGCGACTGGTCATTGTAGGTCATGGCATGGCGGCAACTCGCCTGATTGAGGCGCTTATTACGTACAGGGATTGCAACATTGCCATCACCGTTATCGGTGAAGAGCCGCAGCTTGCTTACAACCGGATCCAACTTTCACCGGTACTGGGGGGAGAAAAGGCCTTTGCGCAAACCTTACTTCACCCGGCGCAGTGGTATCTCGACCACGGCGTGACGGTGCTAAGCGGTGAAACCGTGCTGACTGTTGATGCCGCCAGCCACAGCCTGACCACGACAAAACGGCTTATGTTCTGGGATGAGCTGGTATTTGCCACCGGGTCGTATCCGTTTATTCCGCCCATTCCCGGCGGTAAACAGCCACATGTTCATGCTTTTCGCTCGATGCAGGATGTTGAGGCGATTCTCCAGCGGTCTGGTCCAAAGGTGGTGCTGGGCGGTGGCGTTCTTGGCATAGAGGCGGCGGCAGCATTACACCTTAATGGTGACAACGTCACGTTAATTCATCGCACGGGTAGGCTGATGGAACAACAGCTTGATCAACTGGCCAGCGACCTGTTGCAGGCTCAACTGACGAGTCGTGGCATTCGCTGTGAACTTGGTTCAGGCATCACCAGTATCGAAGCCGACAGCGTCACGTTGCTGGATGGCCAGCGGATTGCGGCGAATGGCGTGGTGATTGCCACGGGGGTAAAACCCAATATCCGCCTGGCGCAGGCGTGCGGCGTAGTTTGTCAGCAGGGGATCGTGGTGGATGATCAACTTCGCACCTCAACGCCCAACATTAGCGCTGTCGGGGAATGCTGCGAGATTAACGGCCAGACGTGGGGGCTGGTCGCGCCGTGTCTGAAGCAGGCAGAGGTGTTGGCTGCGCGACTGGCGGGTTTTACCGGTGCCGGATTTGGCTGGCAGTCGAGCGGAACGCGTCTCAAGGTGACGGGCATTGATCTGTTTAGTGCAGGTGTAACAGACGCGACGGCGACGGATGCCATCCTGAGTACATACGATCCGCTTAGTGGGCACTACCGCCGCTTGCTGACGTGTGACGGAAAACTCCATGGCGTGCTGCTGATGGGCGATTGCCGCAGCGCCGCGCCGTTAACCGATTTGCTGGCCCAGGGGGCGACAGCACAATCAGACTGGCTCTTCGACCGCTTTGATACGCAGCCATCGGCTGCAGGACAGATGACGATGACAAAACCGACGCTGGCTGTTGTGGGACACGGTATGGTTGGCCACCATTTTCTCGAGCAATGCGTAAGCCGTAATCTGCATTTGCATTATCACATCGTGGTGTTTGGCGAGGAACGTTATGCCGCCTATGACCGGGTGCATCTGTCTGAGTATTTCGCCGGGCGCAGCGCGCAATCACTTTCGCTTGTCGCAGATGATTTCTTTGCCCGCAATGGCATCGAGCTACGTTTGGGGCAATGCGTGACCGGGATCGATCGTGAAACGCGCGTCATCCGTAACGCCGACGGACATGAAACCCACTGGGATGCGCTGGTGCTTGCCACCGGATCGTATCCGTTTGTCCCTCCCGTGAAAGGTGGGGATTCTCCATCCTGCTTTGTTTATCGTACGTTGGACGATCTGGATGCCATTGCAGCGAAAGCGAAAAGTGCGCGCCGCGGGGTGGTTATCGGCGGAGGCCTGCTTGGTCTGGAGGCGGCGAACGCGCTGCGTCAGCTTGGGCTGGAAACGCATGTCGTTGAATTTGCGGCTAATCTGATGGCGGTACAACTGGATAACGCCGGTGCTGCGATGCTGCGAGAAAAGATAGAAGCGCTGGGCGTTGGCGTCCACACCGCGAAATCGACCACGGAAATTGAAAGCACTTCTGACGGGCTGGTACTGCACTTTGCCGATGGCGAAAAGCTGGAAACTGAAATGGTGGTCTTTTCTGCGGGGATTCGTCCGCAGGATGCGCTGGCGCGTCGTAGCGGATTAAATATTGGCGAACGCGGTGGGATTTGTATCGATAACCACTGTCGCACGTCAGATGACGCCATTTTTGCAATCGGCGAATGTGCGCTGTGGGAAGGGCGAGTCTTTGGCCTTGTCGCGCCGGGGTATCAAATGGCGCGGGTGGTCGCCGCACAGCTGGCCGGAGACGATGTCAGCTTTAGCGGCGCGGATATGAGTACCAAACTCAAGCTGCTGGGCGTCGATGTCGCTTCTTTTGGCGATGCGCATGCCCGTACGCCGGGCGCGAAAAGTTACCAATGGACGCATGGTCCCGAGCAGATCTACAAAAAAATCGTCGTCAGCGCGGAGGGCAAAACGCTGTTGGGTGGGGTGTTGGTTGGCGATGCTGGCGATTACGCCACGCTACTTCAAATGATGCTCAATGGGATGCCGCTTCCCGGTCAGCCGGAATCGCTGATCCTGCCCTCGCTGGCGGGCGGTGCGTCGAAAGCGCTTGGGGTTGCGGCATTGCCCGATACTGCGCAAATCTGCTCTTGTCATAACGTCAGTAAGGCCGATATATGTCAGGCGGTGAGCGCTGGCGCGACGGACATGGGCGCCATCAAGCAGTGCACGAAGGCTGCGACTGGATGTGGCGGATGCAGCGCGCTGGTTAAACAGGTGATGGAGCACCAACTTGCGGCCCAGGGCGTTGAGGTTAAAAAGGATATCTGTGAACACTTTCCCTGGTCGCGCCAGGAGATTTATCACCTGGTACGGGTGAACCATATTCATACTTTCGAACAGTTGATTAGCCGTTACGGTCATGGTCACGGCTGCGAAATCTGCAAACCTCTGGTGGGGTCAGTGCTGGCGTCCTGCTGGAATGAGTATCTGCTTAAACCTGCGCACTTACCGTTGCAGGACACTAACGATCGCTATTTTGCCAATATTCAAAAAGACGGTTCCTATTCCGTGGTTCCACGTATGCCTGCGGGAGAGGTCACACCAGACGGCCTGATCGCTATAGGCCAGATTGCGAAACGTTTCCAGCTGTACAGCAAAATCACCGGCGGGCAGCGGGTGGATCTTTTCGGTGCGCGTCTGGAGCAGTTACCAGATATCTGGCGCGAGCTGGTGGCGGCGGGGTTTGAAACAGGGCATGCGTACGGGAAGTCGTTGCGTACAGTGAAGTCCTGCGTGGGCTCAACCTGGTGTCGCTACGGCGTACAGGACTCAACGGCAATGGCGGTGATACTCGAAAATCGCTACAAAGGGCTGCGCGCGCCACACAAAATTAAAATGGCGGTTTCCGGTTGTACCCGGGAATGCGCCGAGGCGCAGGGCAAAGATGTCGGCGTCATTGCGACGGATAAAGGCTGGAATCTCTATCTGTGCGGCAACGGAGGAATGAAACCGCGCCATGCCTGTCTGTTTGCCAGTGATTTGGATGATGCCGCGCTGCTGAGTACCATCGACCGTTTCTTGATGTTCTACATTCGCACCGCCGATCGTCTGCAACGTACCAGCACCTGGATGGATAACCTGGAAGGCGGTATTGAATATTTACGTGAGGTGATCCTTGACGACAGTTTAGGTATTGCCAGCGAACTGGAACAAGAGATGGCGCGGGTTGTGGAAAGTTATCAGTGTGAATGGCAAACCACGCTCAGCAGCCCGCAGCGCCTGGCGCTGTTTCGTTCTTACATCAATAGTGATGAGCCGGATGAGACGATTGCACGCGCGCCTTTGCGCGGGCAGCCGCAGTTGGCGGCATCTGCATCCAGAGGTCGGGAGTTATTACCGACAAAACCCTGGCAGGAGATATGCGCCCTTGATGCGATCCCTGAGCAGGCGGGTATTGGTGCACGCCTGGGAGACGTACAAATCGCGTTATTTCGCTTTGGGCAGACGATTTATGCCCTTGATAACCTTGAACCCGGTAGTTCTGCTCAGGTGTTATCACGCGGTATTCTGGGGGACGTGCAGGGTGAGCCGATTGTTATCTCGCCGCTGTATAAACAACGTATTCGTCTGCGCGATGGCCGCCAGTATGACAGCGGAGAACAGGCGGTACGCGCCTGGCCGGTGAAAGTGGAGGCTGGAAAAGTGTGGGTGGGAACTCAGGCGCTGATCCTGCGGGCGGAGGCATCATGAGTGAGACTCGTACAACGTGCCCGTACTGTGGCGTTGGCTGCGGCGTAATTGCGCAGGTGGACAACAATGGTGTCACCGTCAGAGGCGACCCCGAACATCCGGCAAACTTTGGCCGCTTGTGCGTCAAAGGCGCGGCGCTGGCTGAAACCACAGGACTCAGCGGCAGGTTGTTGCAGCCAATGGTGGATGGCGCAACGGCAAGCTGGTCGCAGGCGCTGGATACCGCCGGTGAACGCCTGCGCGCTATCATTGCTCAGCATGGTCCGCATGCCGTGGCCTTTTATGCCTCCGGGCAACTGCTGACGGAGGATTACTATGCGGCGAATAAGCTGATGAAAGGTTTCATTGGCGCGGCCAACATTGATACCAATTCGCGGCTTTGTATGTCGTCTGCGGTGACCGGGTACAAGCGGGCGTTGGGGGCGGATGTGGTGCCCTGCAGCTATGAGGATATCGAATGCAGCGATTTGGTGGTGTTGGTGGGATCGAATGCGGCATGGACGCATCCGGTGCTGTATCAGCGTCTGGTACAGGCGCGTAGTGCCAATCCGTCGATGAAGGTTGTGGTTATCGATCCTCGTCGCACCGCCACCTGTGATATCGCCGATCTGCATCTTTCCCTGCTGCCCGGTAGCGATGCCGGACTGTTTGTTGGCTTACTGAACCGGATTGTGGCTGAGGGTGATGCGCGGGGTGAATTTGATGACGCTGCAGAAACGTTTGCTATCGCCCGCGACTGGAATCTGGAGCGTGTCGCGCAATTTTGCGGGCTGGATGTTGCTGATGTTGTCACCTTCTATGACTGGTTTACGCGCGCGTCAACAGCCATCACGCTTTACACCATGGGCATTAACCAGTCCGCCAGCGGTAGCGACAAATGCAATGCGATTATCAATGTACATCTGGCCAGCGGTAAATTTGGACGGGAGGGGTGCGGCCCATTTTCGCTGACCGGACAACCCAATGCGATGGGCGGACGGGAGGTTGGCGGGCTGGCGACCCAACTGGCGGCGCATATGAATTTTGAACCTCAGGATCTTGCCCGCCTGGCCCGTTTCTGGGGCACCGAAAGGCTGGCGCAGACGCCAGGGTTGATGGCGGTTGATCTGTTTGAGGCGATCGGTAAAGGCGATGTCAAAGCGGTATGGATCATGGGGACTAACCCGGCGGTGTCACTACCGGACAGCCATGCAGTGTGCCAGGCGCTGGCCGCCTGTCCACTGGTGATTGTCTCCGAAGTCGTGGCTGACACGGATACCAGCCGCTATGCGCATATCCGGTTTCCGGCGCAGGCCTGGGGGGAGAAAAACGGTACGGTGACCAACTCAGAACGTCGGATCTCGCGCCAGCGTGCATTTTTAACTGCGCCGGGTGAGACGCGGCCAGACTGGTGGATTGTCGCGCAAATGGCGAAACAGTTGGGATTTGCCCAGGCGTTTGGCTGGCAAAGCGCCTGGGAGGTATTTTGTGAACATGCGGCGCTTTCTGGTTATGAAAACAGAGGTGAACGTGCATTTGATATTGGCGCGTTAGCTGAGCTGACGCACCAACAGTGGGATGAGATGACGCCGGTTCGCTGGCCGGTGAGCACAGGCTCATCAACGCTTAATCTTTGGCAGGGGTGGCGTGGTAACCAACGTTTACGCCTGGTCGCTGTTGCGCCGCAGGGGATGAAAACCACCTGCGATGCCCTCTATCCATTGGTGTTAAATAGTGGTCGCATTCGCGATCAGTGGCACACCATGACGCGCACGGGGACAATTTCACGCCTGATGCAGCATATCAATGAGCCGCTTGTAGAAATTGCACCTGAAGATGCTGGTCGCTTCAAACTTAATGAAGGTGCGCTATGCCGGGTGAATTCCCCGCGCGGCGTGATGGTCGGTAGAGTAACCATCCACCCTGGACAGAGGCCGGGGTGCGTCTTCACCTCAATGCATTGGAATAACCGTTTTGCCCGTCAGGGGCGAGTAAATGCATTGGTTTCCCCGGTTTGCGATCCTGACTCTGGACAGCCGGAAAGCAAACAGACTGCGGTGCGCATTATGGCGTGGCAGCCCCGGTGGCAGGGAGAGCTGTTTTGCCGCTCTACGCTGACGTTGCCGGGATTCGTCCACTGGTGGCGTAAAAGTGCTGACAATGCGTTGCGCTATACCCTTGCGGGTGACAGCGATATTTTCGTCTGGCTACAACAATATTGTGTGGCGCAGGGCTGGCAACTTCAACTGGCGCAATGGGAACGGGGGCTGAATCTGCTGGCCTGGCATGATGGCAACCTGATGCTCGGGTTCTGGTCAGCAGCAACGCCGCCGCAGATTGATGATGCGGCGATCCTCAGCGCATTCATGCAAAGGCCGGAAAATGCTCAGGCTCGTCATGCGCTGTTGGGCGGGAAACCCGGAGGAATTCCGGCTGATAAGGGAGTGACTATTTGCAGTTGTTTTAACGTAGGAGAAAAAGCCATTACCCAGGCTATCGCTAACGGTTGTGATACGGTTCAGGCACTGGGACAGGCATTACGTTGTGGAAGCAATTGCGGCTCATGTATTCCGGAACTGAAGGCATTACTGGCACAAAAAATCACACTCAATGATTAAGGATATTCCTGAAAATTTGAGAAAAGGCTGCAAAGGGGAGCGCGGGCAGGTAGGATTTAAGCTGTGATCCCCAAATTCAATGATATTAAAGCCAGTAACGATTTGAGCCGTATTTTGAGTTGTAGATTTTCTCTTCTCCTACTCTTGCCTTTGGCAGGCGGTACTGCCAGCGCGCAGTCGTCTTTTATTCACCAGGCTGAAAACCCTTTCGACAACAATAGCGATGGCTTGCCCGATCTCGGTATGGCGCCTGAATCGCGGGCAGGTGAAAAGCACTTTGCCGAAATGGTTAAAGCGTTTGGTGAAGCCAGCATGATCGATAACGGGCTTGATACCGGTGAACAGGCGAAGCAGTTCGCCTTTGGCCAGGTGCGTGACACGGTCAGCGAACAGGTGAATCAGCAGTTGGAATCCTGGCTCTCTGTGCGGGGAAACGCCAGCGTCGGGTTGCAGGTTGATAACGAAGGCAGTTTTACCGGAAGTCGGGGAAGTTGGTTTATTCCGTGGCAGGACAATCAACGATTTCTGACCTGGAGCCAGTTGGGTTTGACGCAACAGGATGAAGGCTTAGTCAGTAATGCGGGGATTGGGCAGCGTTGGGTGCGTGACGGTTGGTTAGTGGGTTATAACACCTTTTATGACAACCTGCTGGATGAAAATCTGCCCCGGGGCGGCCTCGGCGCAGAGGCGTGGGGTGAATATTTGCGCTTATCCGCAAACTATTATCAACCGTTGTCCTCCTGGCAGGAGCGTTCAATAACCCAGCAACAAAGGATGGCCCGCGGCTACGATCTGACCGCGCAAATGCGTATGCCGTTTTATCAACACCTCAATACCAGCGTCAGCGTGGAACAGTATTTTGGCGACCAGGTGGATCTGTTTCATTCGGGAACCGGATATCACAATCCGGTGGCGGTGAACCTCGGACTGAGCTATACGCCGGTGCCGTTGATCACAGTGACAGCACAACACAAACAGGGTGAAAGCGGCATCAGCCAGAATAACCTCGGCTTCACGCTTAATTACCGTTTTGGCGTGCCGCTAAAAAAACAGCTGATGGTCAGCGAGGTGGCAAACAGCCGTTCGCTGCGCGGCAGTCGCTATGATGCTCCGCAGCGTAACAATTTGCCGACGCTGGAATATCGCCAGCGTAAAACGCTGTCGGTATTGTTGGCCACGCCGCCCTGGGATCTCAAACCGGGAGAGACGGTGGCGCTGACGCTGCAGGTCCGTAGTCTGCATGGGATCCGCCATCTGGCGTGGCAGGGCGATACTCAGGCGTTGAGCTTAACGGCTGGCAGCAATAGCCGAAGCGCGCAGGGCTGGACGATTATTATGCCGAAGTGGGACAACAGAGAAGGTGCGATGAACCGCTGGCGGTTGTCTGTGGTGGTAGAAGATGAGCAGGGCCAGCGTGTCTCTTCCAATGAGATCACGCTATCACTGACCGAACCGTTTTTTACGGTTTCGGAAAATGATCCTCGTTAACAATGACGCATGAATGCGTTATCAGAAAATGCGTTCCTGGTGCACCCATACCGCGGCTTCAACGCGTGATTTGAGCTTCATTTTCTTCAGCATATGCTTCACGTGAACTTTTACCGTGCTTTCGGTGATGTCCAGGCGGCGGGCGATCATCTTGTTAGGCAAACCCTGGGCGATGAGCTTAAGAATATCGCGTTCGCGCGGGGTCAGTTGGGTGACATCACGGTCGGACGTTGCGCGATTTGCGCGCAGGCTGGCGGCCAGAACCGGGGTCAGGGCTTCGCTCAGCACCATTTCACCAGCGGCAGCCTGTTGCAATGCTTTCAGTAAATCTTCCGGCTCCATATCTTTCAGCAGATAACCGTCGGCGCCACGCTTCAGTGCGGTAACCACGTCTTCTTCATGATTGGATACGCTAAACACAACGATACGACCCGACAGGGATTTCTCACGCAGTTTGTCGAGCGTTTCCAGACCGTTCATGCCAGGCATGTTCAAATCAAGAAGGATCAGATCGGGATCAAGGGATTCTGCCAGCTCGATACCCTGCTCACCATTGCTGGCTTCGCCGACAACGGTGATATCGGGCGCCATGCTGACAAGCTGTTTCACACCGGTTCGCAGCATCGGATGATCGTCGATCAACAGGATGGTTGCCGGTTCCAGATTACTCATGGGTATCTCCTTGGACTTCTGTGAAGTTTGTTTCGGGAATAAAAGTGACAGCAACTTCAGTACCGCCTGTCTCGCGACGGCGTACACGGCAATCGCCGCGTAAGCTTTGCGCACGGTCGCGCATGATTATCATGCCATAATGGTTACTGCGTTCGGCGTTTTCCGGTACGCCGCAGCCGTTATCTTGCACTGTCAGTTTGACCTGCTTGCCATTTTGCACCACCGTCACGACCACTTCGTCGGCCTGAGAGTGTTTGAGGGCGTTGCTCAGGGCTTCGCGCGCAATTTGTAGCAGGTGTATAGCCTGATGTGAAGGTACCAGGCGCGGCGGCAGCTGATAATCCAGCTTCACCGTAAATCCAAAACGGGCGCTGTATTCCTGACAGCTGGCTTCCAGCGCCGGTCGCAATCCCGGTTCCGTCAGTTGTAAACGGAAAGTGGTTAACAGCTCACGCAATTGCGCCCACGAAGCATTCAGCTCGTTACGAATCTGACTGAGCAGCTCGCGGCAGTTGTCAGAAAGCGCATCGCCCTGCATCTGCAAACAGCTAACCTGCATCTTCATACAGGAGAGCGATTGTGCAATAGAATCATGAAGTTCGCGCGCAATGGTGGCACGCTCTTCCATCACGATCAACTGCTGTTGACGCTCCTGATGCCTGTCGAGCGCAAGCGTGGCGGTCAGTTGCTCCACCAGGGTATCAACCAGTTGCTGCTGATCGTGGCTGAGATGGCGTCCCTTCGGCAAAGTAGCGAGCAGGATACCATACTGGGTATGCGCATCGGTCAGTCGCCATTTCAACGTGATACCGCCGTCAATGGCGGGCAGCGTGCCGCGCGGACACAAATGGCAGCCTTTCTCATCACAGCTGGCATTGGACTGGCAGGTAAATTCCTGATGATTGTCTTCATCTTCCAGGTCATAAACCCGAAGTTCAATATCATGCAGCAGGGTCAAATTTTGCAGGCCGTTCAGTACCGGCGAGAGGCGTTCGCACAACGGTACCTGAGAGTGCAGGCGGCGGTTGGCTTGCCACAGGAAAGAGAGGATCTGGTTTTTGTGCTCCAGGCCCGCCGTTTTCTCCTGTACCCGCTGTTCCAGCACCGCGTAACTTTCGGCCAGTTCCTTCGACATATTATTTAGCGCCGAGCCCAGCGCCGCCATCTCATTGCGCCCGCTGATATTCGCGCGTTGGGTAAAATCACGCTGGCTGACTGCTCGCGCCATCGCCAGCAGCTGTTTCCACGGCTCTAACAGGCGCACGCGCAGCCAGATAATGGTGAAAACCAGCAGTAATGCCATAAATACGGCCATCAGGCGATGCAGCAGGACGACGCGTTCAATGCGTAATTCGGTAGTATGGTCAAAGGCAGTGACCAGCTTATCCAGCCCGTCCACAAAGCGCGTCACATCTTGCGCTACCGCATCAGGCGTTTGCGCATGCGCAAGCCCCGGCGCCAGTTCGGTATGCCAGTAATCCTGTAATGCTTTTAACTGCGCCTGTTGTCCATCACGCTGCGCAGCGCGCGTCAATTCCGGGCTAAACGCCGTTTGCTCCATTTCATCCAGCAGCGATTGATCGCTCGCGTCAAGCGGTACGGCTGCCAGCAGGCGATAGCTTTGCATACGCAGCGAACCCGCTTTGTTGATCGCATGAGCGCTACCTTGAACACCCTGAACCAGCCAGCCAGAGACAGCCATACCCGCCACGCCGATGGCAGTAGACAATAAAACAATCAGCGCCACCTGGTTGACCAGCGTGAGCGGGGAGAGACAACGTTTAAACATGGTGACTAGTTCCTTCGGGTTTTCGCTGTTCAGAAAACCTTATTGAATGACGATTCTGCTGCAGGCAGTGGCGTTATTCTCGGCGATACACTGGAGTATACCCATACCTCAAACGGGCTACCTCTTAATTGCCAGTAGAGGGAGAGTTCCAGGACGAGGGGGAGTAGGGGACGACAGAAGCGTGAAAAACCACATCTTTTTTACCGAAGTTATGTACTCATTAAGGGTAATGATAAATTTTAGGCATGAATAATGACACCTTTTCCTTTGATTTATATCAACTTACCTCCAGCTGTAAACCCTAATGTTGCAGGCATCGAAACAAGTATCAGAGGTGTCTATGAGTCACTCATCTGCCCCGGAAAGGGCATCTGGAGCTGTAATTACCGAATGGCGGCCGGAAGATCCCGCCTTCTGGCAGCAGCGTGGTCAACGAATCGCCAGTCGTAACCTGTGGATTTCCGTCCCTTGCTTGCTGCTGGCGTTTTGCGTGTGGATGTTATTTAGCGCCGTGGCGGTGAACTTACCGAAAGTCGGATTTGATTTCACCACTGAACAGCTGTTCATGCTGACGGCATTACCTTCGGTGTCCGGCGCGCTGCTGCGTGTTCCGTACTCCTTTATGGTTCCCCTGTTTGGTGGACGTCGCTGGACGGCGTTTAGCACCGGTATCCTGATCATTCCTTGCGTATGGTTAGGTTTTGCGGTGCAGGATACCTCCACGCCGTTTAGTACCTTTATTATTATCTCCCTGTTGTGCGGCTTCGCTGGTGCGAACTTTGCGTCCAGCATGGCAAACATCAGCTTCTTCTTTCCAAAACAGAAACAGGGCGGCGCGCTGGGTCTGAACGGTGGTCTGGGTAACATGGGCGTCAGCGTGATGCAGTTGGTCGCGCCGCTGGTGGTTTCACTGTCAATCTTTGCCGCATTTGGTAGCCACGGGGTTGAACAACCGGATGGTACGCAGCTGTATCTGGCAAACGCCGCATGGATTTGGGTACCGTTCCTGGCGGTATTAACGCTGGCCGCGTGGTTTGGTATGAATGAGCTGGCTACGTCTAAAGCATCGCTGAAAGAGCAATTGCCGGTGCTGAAACGCGGGCATTTGTGGATTATGAGCCTGCTGTATCTGGCTACCTTCGGTTCATTTATCGGTTTCTCTGCCGGTTTTGCCATGCTGTCAAAAACGCAGTTCCCTGAGGTGCAGATCCTGCATTACGCCTTCTTTGGACCGTTGATTGGCGCGCTGGCTCGTTCAGCGGGCGGGGCTATCTCTGACCGTCTGGGGGGAACCCGCGTTACGCTGGTGAACTTCGTACTGATGGCTATTTTCAGTGCCTTGCTGTTCCTGACGTTGCCATCTAACGGTGTCGGCGGCAACTTTATCGCCTTCTTTGCGGTGTTCCTGGCGTTGTTCCTGACGGCTGGTCTGGGAAGTGGTTCAACCTTCCAGATGATCTCCGTTATCTTCCGTAAGCTGACGATGGACAGAGTGAAAGCTGAAGGGGGTTCTGAAGAGAAAGCAATGCGTGAGGCGGCAACCGACACTGCGGCGGCGCTGGGCTTTATCTCAGCTATTGGTGCGATCGGCGGCTTCTTTATCCCGAAAGCATTTGGTACGTCCCTGGCATTAACCGGATCTCCGGTCGATGCGATGAAAGTATTTCTGATTTTCTATGTCGCTTGTGTGGTTATCACCTGGGCGGTATACGGACGTCATTCTAAAAAGTAAAAAAGTAGTAGCAGTTGATTATCCATTGCGCGGCGTTAGACCGCGCTTTTTTTTGCTCTAAATTAGTTACAACATACTTATATATGAGCCCATGACGTAAGTCTGCGAAAACGGTGCGGGTGATATGCCTGGCAGGGGGGATACCCCTTAATACCCACTTATAAAGAATTTAACATTTGTATGATAAGTGATTTTAATAAAATCATTTAAATTCAATATGTTGACTGATTTATTAATATCCCACTAAGGGGGTATGTGAAAATCGACCCTCTGTTTTCATCCCTGCCTGCCTTGATCGTTATCAATTCTCACGCCCTTTCAGAGCGTTACCTTCGCACTCAATCAAGCAATGTCGATTTATCAGAGAGCCGTCAGGCTCCTACAGGAGAAAACCGATGAGTAAATTCCTGGACCGGTTTCGCTACTTCAAGCAGAAGGGCGAAACCTTTGCCGATGGGCATGGCCAGCTTCTCAATACCAACAGGGACTGGGAGGACGGATACCGCCAGCGTTGGCAGCATGACAAAGTCGTACGTTCAACCCACGGGGTAAACTGCACAGGCTCATGCAGCTGGAAAATCTATGTGAAAAATGGTCTGGTGACCTGGGAAACCCAGCAAACTGACTACCCACGCACGCGTCCAGATATGCCTAACCACGAGCCTCGCGGCTGTCCACGTGGTGCAAGCTATTCCTGGTATCTCTACAGCGCTAACCGTCTGAAATACCCACTGATGCGCAAACGTCTGATGAAGATGTGGCGTGAAGCCAAAAAGCTGCACAGCGATCCGGTAGAGGCATGGGCATCCATTATCGAAGACGCCGATAAAGCAAAAAGCTTCAAACAAGCGCGTGGTCGTGGTGGGTTTGTTCGCTCTTCATGGCAGGAAGTGAATGAACTGATTGCCGCATCTAACGTATACACCATCAAAACCTATGGTCCTGACCGTGTCGCAGGCTTCTCACCGATCCCGGCGATGTCGATGGTTTCTTATGCTTCCGGCGCACGCTATATGTCGCTGATTGGCGGTACCTGCCTGAGCTTTTATGACTGGTACTGTGACCTGCCGCCGGCTTCCCCACAGACCTGGGGCGAGCAGACTGACGTACCGGAATCTGCTGACTGGTATAACTCCAGCTATATTCTTGCATGGGGCTCTAACGTCCCGCAGACCCGTACTCCGGATGCACACTTCTTTACCGAAGTTCGCTACAAAGGGACCAAAACGGTAGCAATTACCCCGGACTACGCAGAAATCGCCAAACTCTGCGACCTGTGGCTGGCACCGAAGCAGGGAACCGATGCGGCAATGGCAATGGCGATGGGCCACGTCATGCTGCGCGAGTTCCACCTCGATAACCCGAGCCAGTACTTCACCGACTACGTTCGTCGTTATACCGACATGCCAATGCTGGTGATGCTCGAAGAGCGCGACGGCTACTATGCTGCTGGTCGTATGCTGCGTGCAGCGGATCTGGTTGACTCCCTGGGCCAGGAAAATAATCCGGAATGGAAAACCGTCGCTATCAACAGCAACGGCGATATGGTTGCGCCAAACGGTTCAATTGGCTTCCGTTGGGGTGAAAAAGGCAAATGGAACCTCGAGCAGCGCGACGGCACGTCTGGTGATGAAACCGAACTGCAGCTCAGCCTGCTGGGTAGCCAGGATGATATCGCCGAAGTGGGCTTCCCGTACTTTGGCGGCGAAGGCACCGAGCACTTCAGCAAAGTAGAACTGGAAAACATTCTGCTGCATAAATTGCCGGTTAAACGCCTGCAACTCGCCGATGGCTCCACCGCGCTGGTGACCACCGTTTACGATCTGACTATGGCCAACTACGGCCTGGAACGTGGTCTGAACGATGAAAACTGCGCAACCAGCTACGATGACGTGAAAGCGTACACACCGGCCTGGGCAGAAAAAATCACTGGCGTATCACGCTCTCAGATCGTACGCATCGCCCGCGAATTTGCGGATAACGCCGATAAAACGCACGGTCGTTCGATGATTATCGTCGGTGCGGGTCTGAACCACTGGTATCACCTCGATATGAACTATCGTGGCCTGATCAATATGCTGGTGTTCTGCGGCTGTATCGGCCAGAGCGGCGGCGGTTGGGCCCACTATGTCGGCCAGGAAAAACTGCGCCCGCAAACCGGCTGGCAGCCGCTGGCGTTTGCGCTTGACTGGCAGCGTCCGCCTCGTCATATGAACAGCACCTCCTACTTCTATAACCACTCCAGCCAATGGCGCTATGAGACGGTTACTGCGCAGGAACTGCTGTCCCCGATGGCAGACAAATCCCGCTACAGCGGTCATTTGATTGACTTTAACGTTCGCGCTGAACGTATGGGCTGGTTGCCATCTGCGCCGCAGTTAGGGACTAACCCGCTGCGTATCGCCGAAGAAGCGCAGAAAGCAGGCATGACGCCGGTGGACTACACCGTTAAATCCCTGAAAGATGGTTCTATTCGCTTTGCGGCAGAGCAGCCGGAAAACGGTAAAAACCATCCGCGTAATCTGTTTATCTGGCGTTCTAACCTACTCGGTTCTTCCGGTAAAGGCCACGAGTACATGCTGAAGTATCTGCTGGGTACTGAACATGGTATTCAGGGCAAAGATCTCGGCCAGCAGAGCGGCGTGAAGCCGGAAGAAGTGGAATGGCAGGATAACGGACTGGACGGCAAACTGGATCTGGTCGTTACGCTGGACTTCCGCCTGTCGAGTACTTGTCTGTATTCCGATATCGTGCTGCCGACCGCAACCTGGTATGAAAAAGACGATATGAATACCTCGGATATGCATCCGTTTATTCATCCTCTGTCTGCAGCCGTTGACCCGGCCTGGGAATCGAAGAGCGACTGGGAAATCTATAAAGCTATCGCCAAAAAGTTCTCTGAAGTTTGCGTGGGCCACCTCGGTAAAGAAACCGATGTCGTCACGCTGCCAATTCAGCACGACTCCGCTGCCGAACTGGCGCAGCCGTTAGACGTGAAGGACTGGAAAAAAGGTGAATGTGACCTGATTCCTGGTGTTACCGCGCCGCATATCATGACCGTTGAACGTGATTATCCGGCTACCTACGAGCGTTTCACCTCCATCGGCCCGCTGATGGAAAAAATCGGTAATGGCGGTAAAGGGATTGCCTGGAACACCCAGAGCGAAATGGATCTGCTGCGTAAGCTCAACTACACCAAGGCTGAAGGTCCGGCGAAAGGCCAGCCGATGCTGGATACAGCGATTGATGCCGCAGAGATGATCCTCACCCTGGCGCCGGAAACTAACGGTCAGGTAGCCGTTAAAGCCTGGGCGGCGCTGAGTGAATTTACCGGCCGTGACCATACGCATCTGGCGCTGAATAAAGAAGACGAAAAAATTCGTTTCCGCGATATTCAGGCGCAGCCGCGCAAAATTATCTCCAGCCCGACCTGGTCAGGCCTGGAAGATGAACATGTGTCTTATAACGCCGGTTATACCAACGTTCATGAGCTGATCCCATGGCGTACGCTGTCTGGTCGCCAACAGTTGTATCAGGATCATCAGTGGATGCGTGACTTCGGTGAAAGCCTGCTGGTTTATCGTCCGCCAATCGACACCCGTTCCGTGAAAGCGGTAATCGGCGAGAAATCTAACGGTAACCCGGAAAAAGCGCTCAACTTCCTGACGCCGCACCAGAAATGGGGTATCCACTCCACCTACAGCGATAACCTGTTGATGCTGACGCTGTCACGCGGCGGCCCGATTGTATGGATGAGCGAAGTCGATGCGAAGGATCTGGGTATTGAGGATAACGACTGGATCGAAGTCTTCAACAGCAACGGCGCACTGACGGCGCGTGCAGTTGTCAGCCAGCGTGTGCCGGCTGGGATGACCATGATGTACCACGCGCAGGAACGTATCGTTAACCTGCCGGGTTCAGAAATCACCCAGCAGCGCGGTGGGATCCACAACTCGGTGACCCGTATTACGCCGAAACCGACCCATATGATCGGCGGCTATGCGCAACTGGCCTACGGCTTTAACTACTACGGTACCGTCGGTTCAAACCGCGATGAGTTCGTAGTTGTACGTAAGATGAAGAACATTAACTGGTTGGATGGCGAAGGCAATGACCAGGTACAGGAGAGCGTAAAATGAAAATTCGTTCACAAGTCGGCATGGTGCTGAATCTCGATAAGTGCATCGGCTGCCACACCTGTTCAGTGACCTGTAAGAACGTCTGGACCAGCCGTGAAGGTATGGAGTACGCCTGGTTCAACAACGTCGAAAGTAAGCCCGGCGTTGGCTTTCCGAATGACTGGGAAAACCAAGAAAAATGGAAGGGCGGTTGGATCCGTAAAATTAATGGCAAACTGCAGCCGCGCATGGGTAACAAAGCGCTGCTGCTGGGTAAAATCTTTGCTAACCCGCATCTGCCGGGTATGGATGATTACTACGAGCCGTTTGATTTTGACTACCAGACGTTGCACAACGCCCCGGCAGACAGTAAGGCGCAGCCGATTGCTCGTCCACGCTCGCTGATCACCGGTCAGCGGATGGACAAAATCACCAGCGGTCCAAACTGGGAAGAAATTCTGGGCGGCGAGTTCGAAAAACGCGCCAAAGACCAGAACTTCGAAAACATGCAGAAGGCGATGTACGGTCAGTTTGAAAACACCTTCATGATGTACCTGCCGCGTCTGTGTGAGCACTGCCTTAACCCGGCGTGCGTGGCGACCTGCCCAAGCGGCGCTATCTACAAGCGTGAAGAAGATGGCATCGTGCTGATCGACCAGGATAAGTGCCGCGGCTGGCGTATGTGTATCACCGGCTGCCCGTACAAGAAGATCTACTTCAACTGGAAGAGCGGGAAGTCTGAGAAGTGCATCTTCTGCTACCCGCGTATTGAAGCCGGTCAACCGACCGTGTGCTCCGAAACCTGCGTCGGTCGTATCCGTTACCTCGGCGTACTGCTGTATGACGCGGATGCGATCGAGAGTGCGGCAAGCACCGAGCACGAGAAAGATCTGTACCAGCGTCAACTGGACGTGTTCCTCGATCCGAACGATCCGGCTGTTATTGAACAGGCGCTGAAGGATGGCATTCCGCTGAGCGTCATTGATGCCGCACAGCAGTCTCCTGTTTACAAAATGGCGATGGACTGGAAGCTGGCGCTACCGCTGCATCCGGAATATCGCACGCTGCCGATGGTATGGTACGTGCCGCCATTGTCACCGATTCAGTCTGCCGCCGATGCGGGTGAGCTTGGCAGCAACGGTATTCTGCCGGACGTTGACAGTCTGCGTATCCCGGTTCAGTACCTGGCGAATCTTCTGACCGCAGGCGACACTCAGCCGGTACTGTTAGCGCTGAAACGTATGCTGGCGATGCGTCACTACAAACGCGCGGAAACCGTTGACGGTAAAGTTGATACTCGTGCGCTGGAAGAGGTGGGTTTAAGCGAAGCGCAGGCACAGGAAATGTATCGTTACCTGGCGATTGCCAACTACGAAGATCGTTTCGTGGTACCGAGCAGCCATCGCGAACTGGCGCGTGACGCGTTCCCGGAGAAAAGCGGTTGTGGCTTTACCTTCGGCGACGGTTGCCATGGTTCTGATACTAAATTCAATCTGTTCAACAGCCGCCGCATTGACGCTGTTGATGTGACCAGCAAAACGGAGCCGCACCAATGATTGAACTCGTCATTGTTTCGCGTCTGCTCGAGTACCCGGATGCTGCCCTGTGGCAGCATCAGCAGGAACTTTTCGATGCACTCGCGTCATCTGAGAACCTGGATAAAGAGGATGCCCAGACCCTGGGCGTTTTCCTGCGCGATCTGACCGCGCAGGACATGCTGGATGTACAGGCCGCCTACAGCGAACTGTTTGACCGTGGCCGCGCCACATCGCTGCTGCTGTTTGAACATGTTCACGGTGAGTCCCGCGACCGCGGTCAGGCGATGGTTGATCTGATGGCGCAGTATGAGCAGCACGGTTTGCAGCTCGACAGCCGCGAACTTCCCGATCATCTGCCGCTGTATCTGGAATACCTTGCGCAGTTGCCGAAAAGCGAAGCGTTAGGTGGTTTGCAGGATATCGCGCCGATTCTGGCTTTGCTCAGCGCTCGTTTGCAACAGCGTGAAAGCCGTTATGCTGTGCTGTTCGACCTGCTGTTAAAACTGGCGAATACCGTTATCGACAGCGACAAAGTGGCTGAAAAAATTGCGGATGAAGCACGTGATGATACCCCACAAGCGCTGGATGCGGTCTGGGAAGAAGAGCAGGTAAAATTCTTCGCCGATCAGGGGTGTGGCGAGTCGGAAATCTCCGCTCACCAGCGTCGTTTTGCCGGGGCCGTTGCGCCGCAGTATCTGAATATCACCACCGGAGGACAGCAATAATGCACTTCCTGAATACGTTCTTCTTTGACATCTATCCGTACATTGCGGGTTCTGTCTTTCTGATCGGCAGTTGGCTGCGTTATGACTATGGGCAATATACCTGGCGTGCGGCCTCCAGCCAGATGCTGGATCGCAAAGGGATGAACCTGGCGTCAAACCTGTTCCATATCGGGATCCTGGGGATTTTTGCCGGGCACTTCCTTGGCATGCTGACGCCACACTGGATGTATGAAGCGTGGTTGCCGCTTGAAGTGAAACAAAAGATGGCAATGTTCGCGGGCGGTGCCAGTGGTTTGATGTGTCTGATTGGTGGCGTACTGCTGCTAAAACGTCGTCTGTTCAGCCCACGCGTGCGGGCCACCACCACCGGAGCGGATATTCTGATCCTCTCGCTGCTGGTGATTCAGTGTGCGCTGGGCCTGCTGACCATTCCGTTCTCCGCCCAGCATATGGACGGTAGCGAGATGATGAAGCTGGTGAACTGGGCGCAGACAGTGGTGACTTTCCAGGGCGGAGCGTCTCAATATCTGGATGGTGTTGCGTTCATTTTCCGTATGCACCTGGTGCTGGGTATGACGCTGTTCCTGTTGTTCCCGTTCTCGCGTCTGGTACACATCTGGAGCGTTCCGGTCGAATATCTGACACGCAAATACCAGATTGTTCGCGCGCGTCACTAATCGGTTATCTGTTCAAGACAAAACCCTGCTCCGGCGGGGTTTTTTTATGCCTGTTTGCCGGATGGCGACGTTAACACCTTATCCGGCCTACACAGGTGTCAGTGAGCTTTGTAGGTCTGATAAGCGCAGCGCATCAGGCAAATTAGGGCATTGCAGATGAATGAGGTGTGTTGCTTTATGAAGTGATGGTGGTGGGGGAAGGATTACTCAGCGCTGCGCGCTTCGCCCTTCGGGTCGTTGCCTTTGGCAACGCTTTCTCGCTACGCTCGAATCGAACCTTAGCCGAAGTTTCTCATCCTTCCCGCATGGGCAGAATATAGGGCATTGCAGATGAATGAGGTGTGTTGCTTTATGAAGTGATGGTGGTGGGGGAAGGATTACTCAGCGCAGCGCGCTTCGCCCTTCGGGTCGTTGCCTTTGGCAACGCTTTCTCGCTACGCTCGAATCGAACCTTAGTCGAAGTTTCTCATCCTTCCCGCATGGACAGAATATAGGGCATTGCAGATGAATGAGGTGTGTTGCTTTATGAAGTGATGGTGGTGGGGGAAGGATTCGAACCTTCGAAGTCGATGACGGCAGATTTACAGTCTGCTCCCTTTGGCCGCTCGGGAACCCCACCAGGGGTATACTAATTTGTGAATCTAACGTAATGAATGGTGGTGGGGGAAGGATTATTCGTCGCTTCGCTCTTCACCCTTCGGGCCGTTGCCGTTGGCAACGTTCTCTCGCTTTCGCTCGAGTCGAACCTTAATCGAAGGCTCTCACCCTTCCCAGTAAGTGCAAACTTCAGCATAGCTTATTGGGGTTACTACATCGCTGTAGTGAATAATGGTGGTGGGGGAAGGATTCGAACCTTCGAAGTCGATGACGGCAGATTTACAGTCTGCTCCCTTTGGCCACTCGGGAACCCCACCAGGGGTAATGCTAGTTACTGGCCTACTTCCGTTGGAAGCGGGGCGCATCATATCAAATGATGCGCCCCTGTAAAGTATTGCGTTGATAAAAAAGAACTGGTTGCCTGATTTTTACGCGTAAAGATGTAAAGGTAACCAATTAAATTATCAATCGATTACAGAATAATCGTTCGGTTGCCGTAAACAAACACGCGTTGAGCCAGCACTTGATACAGCGCGCGGCTTAATACATTTTTCTCAACGTCACGACCCGCACGCATCATGTCTTCTGCGGTGTAGGTGTGATCAACGTGAATCACGTCCTGCATAATGATTGGACCTTCATCGAGGTTATCATTCACGTAGTGAGCCGTTGCGCCGATGATCTTCACACCGCGCTCATAAGCCTGATGGTAAGGACGAGCACCAATAAACGCCGGCAGGAATGAATGGTGGATATTGATAATCTTATTCGGGAAGCGTGAAACAAACGTTGGCGTCAAAACGCGCATGTATTTTGCCAGCACGACATAGTCTGGTTGGTGCGCGTCGATAGCGTCGGCCATTTTCTGGTCGTGTTCGTCACGCGTTAAACCTTCGTGGCTGACCAGCTCAAACGGAATATCAAACCGTTCAACCAAAGGGCGCAGCGTTTCGTGGTTGCCGATAACTGCCGCGATTTCAACATCCAGACCGCCATAATTGGCCTTCATTAACAGGTCGCCCAGACAATGTGCTTCCTTGGTGACCAAAATGACGATACGGCGGCGTCCTGCTGGCGTTAATTCACGAATGGAGCCATCGGGTAGGGCACTATCCAGATCGGCAAGCAGCGTGACGTCGTTAAAAATACCCTCCAGTTCGGTACGCATAAAAAAGCGCCCGGTACGGTGGTCCACGAACTCATTGTTTTGCACGATGTTCAGTTCATGCTTGTAACAGATATTCGTAATGCGTGCGATCAGACCTTTTTGGTCGGGGCAAATAGTACGCAGCACTTTTCGTTGTAATGAATGCATTTGCAGCGGTGATCCTGTTGAGAATGTTTGCAAAATTGATACTGTCGGGCGTTGATTAGCCGCAGCACTTTTTAAATTTTTTACCGGAGCCACAAGGGCAGGTATCGTTTCGTCCAATTTGAGGGCGTGTACCGTCTATATAGTACCACTGACCGTTTTCTTTTAAAAAACGAGAGCGCTCGATAATTGCGCCTGTTTTACCTTGTTCAGAAAACCGTGCAACAAAGCTGACATAGCCGACATTATCTGTGTCTGCCGTGTCTTGTTCAAAAACGTTCAGCCCGAGCCATTCGGTGTGGGCAAATCCTGCGATAATGTCGTCGCGAAACGCGGCGGCATGACAGTCCGGATGCCAGGTTCTGATAAGGTAATCTGCGTCTTTCATCACAAAAGCGCAGTAACGAGAACGCATGAGATGTGACGGCGTAGGTGCTACTTGCGCGCCGGACACATAACGGTAGCAACATAGGCTATACTCGACAGCGCTACCACAGGGACAAAGCTGAGACACAAAGTACTCCCTGGAATAAAAAAACGGCGTAAAAACGCCAGAGTGGCACTATGTTAACTGAGCGGTAGCGATGTTGCTACGTCTGCAAGCCAGGGGAAGTTTGTACGTACAATGAGAAAAATAAAAATTGGGCTGGCGCTAGGTTCCGGCGCGGCGCGAGGTTGGTCGCATATTGGCGTTATTAAAGCCCTAAAGCATATGGGCATTGATGTTGATATCGTGGCAGGGTGCTCCATTGGTTCGCTGGTTGGTGCAGCCTACGCATGCAATAAGTTACCTGCTCTAGAACAGTGGGTTTGTTCTTTCAGCTATTGGGACGTTTTACGTCTGATGGACCTCTCGTGGCGCAGGGGCGGTTTACTGCGTGGTGAACGGGTTTTTAATCAGTACCGTAATGTCATGCCGGTAGAAGCGATTGAGCAATGCACCCGACGTTTCGCCACAGTGGCAACTAATCTGAGTACGGGTCGGGAGCTATGGTTCACCGAAGGTGATTTGCACCTGGCTGTCCGGGCCTCATGCAGTATTCCTGGTTTGATGTCTCCCGTGGCGCATAATGGTTACTGGCTGGTCGATGGCGCGGTGGTGAATCCCGTTCCTGTGTCTCTAACCCGTGCGCTGGGCGCCGACATCGTTATTGCCGTTGATCTGCAACACGATGCGCATCTCATGCAGCAAGATTTACTCTCCTTCAACGTCAGCAGTGATACCGAAACGGGTGAGGATGCTGACGAACTCTCATGGCGTGCCCGCCTGAAAGAGCGCTTGAGCAATATAACGGCCAGGCGTACGGTGACCGCGCCGACGGCGATGGAGATCATGACGACGTCTATTCAGGTTCTGGAAAACCGTCTGAAACGTAACCGTATGGCCGGTGACCCGCCAGATATCCTGATTCAGCCGTTCTGTCCGCAAATATCCACGCTGGATTTTCACCGTGCCAGCGCAGCAATTGCTGCCGGACAACTGGCGGTCGAGAAGAAAATGGATGAGCTTCTACCCCTGGTGAAAACCAACGTCTAACGCATTTTTTTATCAACACTTAAGCAAATTCTGACAGGCGTGAGTAGCAATAGCATGCCACTATTTACTAAAGCCAGTCAGGGGGGAGAATATGACGCAGCCATTGGTCGGAAAACAGATTCTTATCGTTGAGGATGAGCCGGTATTTCGCTCACTCATGGACTCATGGTTTTCCTCTTTGGGAGCGACAACGGCGGTAGCTGGCGACGGACTTGAAGCACTGGATTTACTCGGGCATTTTAAACCCGACCTGATGATCTGCGACCTGGCTATGCCACGCATGAATGGTCTCAAGCTGGTGGAGTATCTGCGTAATCGTGGCGATCAGACCCCAATCCTGGTGATATCAGCGACGGAAAATATGTCTGACATAGCCAAAGCGCTACGATTGGGTGTCGATGATGTTCTGTTAAAGCCGGTGAAAGATCTTAATCGCCTGCGAGAAACGGTCTTTGCCTGCCTGTATCCCAATATGTTTAATTCACGCGTGGAAGAAGAAGAGCGGCTATTTCGCGACTGGGATGCGATGGTTGGTGATCCTGCTGCTGCAGCGAAGCTGTTGCAAGAATTACAGCCTCCGGTGTCGCAAGTGATTTCGCAATGTCGGATCAACTATCGCCAGCTGGTGGCCGCCGATCAGCCGGGGCTGGTACTGGATATTGCGCCGCTATCGGACCATGACCTTGCGTTTTATTGTCTGGATGTGACGCGGGCAGGGGATAATGGCGTTCTGGCGGCATTATTACTGCGTGCGCTATTTAACGGTTTGCTGCAGGAACAACTGGCGCATCAAAACCAACGATTGCCAGAGCTGGGTGCGTTATTGAAACAGGTAAACCATTTATTGCGTCAGGCTAATTTGCCCGGACAATTTCCTCTGCTGGTTGGCTATTACCACAGCGGATTAAAAAACCTGATTTTGGTATCAGCGGGGCTGAATGCGACATTAAATACAGGTTCCCACAATGTACAAATCAGCAATGGTGTTCCGTTAGGAACCTTAGGGAATGCATATCTTAATCAACTGAGCCAACGTTGCGAGTCCTGGCAGTGCCAAATTTGGGGGGCAGGTGGTCGCCTGCGCCTGATGTTGTCTGCGGAATGAACAACCGATAGGAGTGGGAATGAAATTGGCTCACCCCCCTCATGTTGTGAGTGCTACTATCAGCGCCAGATTTATTCGTATTTATCTTAATTATACCGATGCGCGTCCTTTTCAGACCAGAAGCTTGTCGCGGTACTGATATACTTGGATGCGATACAGATTGATGAACACGTTCAATACATGAACAGTCCAGGAGAGTTTTAAATGGCTGCCCTTAATTCAAAAGTCAAAAAGGCCGTTATCCCGGTTGCGGGATTAGGAACCAGGATGTTACCGGCTACGAAAGCAATCCCGAAAGAGATGCTACCGTTGGTTGATAAGCCATTAATTCAGTACGTCGTAAACGAATGTATTGCTGCGGGCATCACTGAAATTGTACTTGTAACTCACTCGTCTAAAAATTCTATTGAAAACCACTTCGATACCAGTTTTGAACTTGAAGCTATGCTGGAAAAACGTGTAAAACGCCAGCTTCTGGAAGAAGTGCAATCTATTTGTCCGCCGCATGTCACTATTATGCAGGTGCGTCAGGGGCTGGCCAAAGGTCTGGGCCACGCGGTATTGTGCGCGCACCCGGTTGTTGGTGATGAGCCGGTTGCCGTTATCCTGCCGGACGTGATTCTCGACGAATACGAATCTGATTTATCACGCGACAACCTTGCCGAAATGATTCATCGTTTTGATGAAACAGGCAGCAGCCAGATTATGGTTGAGCCGGTAGAAGATGTTACCGCTTATGGTGTTGTTGATTGTAAAGGCGTGGAATTAGCGCCAGGCGAAAGCGTACCGATGGTTGGCGTTGTTGAAAAACCGAAAGCGAATGTTGCGCCATCTAATCTGGCCGTGGTGGGACGCTACGTCCTTAGTGCGGATATCTGGCCTCTGCTGGCAAAAACGCCTCCGGGAGCGGGTGACGAAATTCAGCTGACCGATGCTATCGATATGCTGATTGAAAAAGAAACGGTTGAAGCTTATCACATGAAGGGCAAAAGCCATGACTGTGGTAATAAGCTGGGCTATATGCAGGCGTTCGTTGAATATGGTATTCGCCATAATACTCTCGGCGCTGAATTTAAAGCCTGGCTGGAAGATGAGATGGGTATTAAGAAGTAACCTCCTGGTATTATCAGGTCTGAACGGTGCTGCTAATCCAGCACCGTTTTTTTATACCTAATCCGGGTAGGGACTGTGTGAAGTACAGGTAAAAAAAATCCCGCCAGTGGCGGGATTTTAAGCAAACTATTTCTGAATTATTCCTTGATCAGGAAATCGTCCAGTTGTTTACCTTGTTCTTCCATCGCTTTTTTGATCACAGCCGGTGTACGACCCTGGCCAGTCCAGGTTTTAGTTTCACCGTTTTCGTCAACGTAGCTATATTTAGCCGGACGCGCAGCGCGTTTAGCTTTGGTGCCAGATTTAACAGCAGCCATGCTATTCAGCAGTTCGTTCGGATCAATGCCGTCAGCGATCAGCATTTCACGATATTGTTGCAGTTTACGAGTACGTTCTTCAACTTCAGCAGCTGCAGCGCTTTCTTCTTCACGGCGCTCGCTAACAACAACTTCTAATTTTTCCAGCATTTCTTCAAGCGTTTCCAGAGTACATTCTCTTGCCTGCGCACGAAGAGTACGGATGTTGTTCAGAATTTTAAGTGCTTCGCTCATTGTAGTAATCTCAAACTTATATTGGGGGTGGTTTGTTGAGCTAATAATAGAGCGATAAATTCAGTTGTGCAATAGCCAGGAATGTAAGGAATTCAAAATTGCGCTTTATTTAGTATCAGAATTAATTCATCTGTCTTAAATTCACCACGATGTTGGGCATAAAAAAGGCTTATTGGTGAGGGGGCTTCTCCGTGGCTGAGAGTAAAAATTCAAGATTCAGGTCACATTTTATGGTGTACAAATAGTATCTCTTTGCAGTGATTTCAACCTTTTGTATTAGTTTTGCTTACATGAATTCACTAATACATGGTGACAGTGGGTAGATTCAATAACAATAAGGAAAGGGTTTCTTTATTGCCGCAAGAAGATAAGTGGCATGGATAAATTTCATGAGCACTATTTGTGAAAGAGTGTGTATATACCCGTCCAGTTTCAGGCTGCCTGAGCTATGTCTGAGTGTACTCACGCTCCCTTGTAGCTTAAAGGGCCGGTTATTTAGGCGTCACTGAGCGAGTATGCACGTGCATTTATACGCCTTTGCGGACAACGCTACACCGACACTTTCGTGAAATATGCTACAATCCCGCCCATATTTATTTCCCCGGGTGAGGGCCTACGCTCAATGGCACAGCTATATTTTTACTATTCTGCAATGAATGCCGGTAAGTCGACTGCATTGCTGCAATCTTCGTACAATTATCAGGAACGTGGGATGCGTGCCGTTGTATATACAGCGGAAATTGATGACCGCTTTGGCGCTGGAAAAGTAAGTTCACGTATAGGTCTGTCGTCACCTGCAAAATTGTTTAACCAAAATTCATCATTGTTCGAAGAGATTCGCGCTGAGAATGAACAGCAAAGAATTCACTGCGTACTGGTGGATGAGTCGCAGTTTCTGACTCGACAGCAGGTTTATGAATTATCTGAAGTGGTCGATCGGCTGGATATTCCCGTGCTGTGCTATGGGTTGCGCACAGATTTCCGCGGTGAGTTATTTGGCGGTAGCGAATACCTGCTGGCATGGTCAGATAAACTGGTTGAATTAAAAACCATTTGTTTCTGTGGGCGTAAGGCCAGCATGGTGTTACGACTTGATCAGTCTGGAAGACCTTATAATGAGGGCGAGCAGGTGGTGATCGGTGGGAATGAACGCTATGTATCGGTATGTCGTAAGCATTATAAACAGGCACAGTCTGAGGGCTCTCTGACGGCGATACAAGAACGGCATTGCCACGACTAACTCTACGCGCTTCTGGGCGCTTATTAGCACAGGGTAGGCTTACGACCATTCGCTAATGTTCGCTACCCTGTCAGACTCTCTCCTGACGCTATTCTCATATCCTCCTGGTCACACTTCTCTACACGCTGCTGAATGGGTCATACGCCGATTTTAAAAAGCAAGACGTAAAAAAAAACGGTCCCATCAGGGACCGTTTATGGTGAAACTAAAACTTATCTGGACGAATTAAGCGGATTTCTTCGCTTTCTTCTCAGCTTTCGGTGCTGCTACTGCTTCAGTCTTAGCGGCGGCTTGGCCTTCGCTGTATTCGCGACCGTAGTAGGTATCCAGCAGGATCTGTTTCAGTTCAGCAATCAGCGGATAACGTGGGTTAGCACCAGTACACTGGTCATCAAACGCATCTTCAGACAGTTTGTCCACGTGTGCCAGGAAGTCAGCTTCCTGAACGCCAGCTTCACGGATAGACTTAGGAATACCCAGTTCAGCTTTGATTTCTTCCAGCCAGGCCAGCAGTTTCTGGATTTTTGCAGCAGTACGGTCACCCGGTGCGCTCAGACCCAGATGGTCTGCGATTTCAGCGTAGCGACGACGAGCCTGCGGACGGTCGTACTGGCTGAATGCAGTCTGTTTAGTCGGGTTGTCGTTGGCGTTATAACGAATAACGTTGCTGATCAGCAGGGCGTTCGCCAGACCGTGAGGAATGTGGAACTGAGAACCCAGCTTGTGCGCCATTGAGTGACATACACCCAGGAAGGCGTTAGCAAACGCGATACCGGCGATGGTTGCTGCACTGTGTACACGCTCACGCGCTACCGGGTTTTTAGAACCTTCATGGTAAGACGCTGGCAGGTTTTCTTTCAGCAGTTTCAGCGCTTGCAGAGCCTGACCGTCAGAGAACTCAGAAGCCAGTACGGAAACGTAAGCTTCCAGAGCGTGAGTTACTGCATCCAGACCACCGAACGCACACAGTGACTTCGGCATATCCATAACCAGGTTGGCGTCAACAATCGCCATATCCGGAGTCAGCGCATAGTCAGCCAGCGGATATTTCTGACCCGTTGCATCGTCAGTAACGACCGCAAACGGAGTTACTTCAGAGCCGGTACCGGAAGTGGTGGTGACGGCAACCATCTTCGCTTTCACGCCCATTTTCGGGAACTTGTAGATACGTTTACGGATGTCCATAAAGCGCAGCGCCAGTTCTTCGAAGTGGGTTTCTGGATGTTCGTACATAACCCACATGATTTTCGCGGCGTCCATCGGGGAACCACCACCCAGCGCGATGATCACGTCTGGTTTGAAGGAGTTAGCCAGCTCAGCACCTTTACGTACAACGCTCAGAGTTGGGTCAGCTTCAACTTCAAAGAACACTTCGGTTTCAACGCCAGCAGCTTTCAGAACAGAAGTGATCTGGTCAGCGTAGCCATTGTTAAACAGGAAGCGGTCGGTCACGATCAGCGCACGTTTGTGACCATCGGTAATCACTTCATCCAGTGCGATTGGCAGAGAGCCACGACGGAAGTAGATAGATTTCGGAAGTTTGTGCCACAACATGTTTTCAGCTCGCTTAGCAACGGTTTTCTTGTTGATCAGGTGCTTAGGACCAACGTTTTCAGAGATGGAGTTACCACCCCAGGAACCACAACCCAGAGTCAGGGAAGGCGCGAGTTTGAAGTTGTACAGGTCACCGATACCACCCTGAGATGCTGGGGTGTTAATCAGGATACGTGCGGTTTTCATCATCTGACCGAAGTAAGCAACACGTTCTGGCTGATTGTCCTGGTCGGTGTACAGGCAAGAGGTATGACCGATACCGCCCATCGCAACCAGTTTTTCAGCTTTAATAACGGCGTCTTCGAAATCTTTCGCACGGTACATTGCCAGCGTTGGAGACAGTTTCTCGTGAGCAAACGGTTCGCTTTCGTCAACAACTTTAACTTCACCGATCAGAATCTTAGTGGTTTCTGGTACGGAGAAGCCCGCCAGTTCAGCAATTTTGTATGCCGGCTGACCAACGATAGCCGCGTTCAGCGCGCCATTCTTCAGGATAACGTCCTGGACTGCTTTCAGCTCTTTGCCTTGCAGCATGTAGCCGCCGTGAGTCGCGAAACGCTCACGCACTGCGTCGTAGACGGAGTCAACAACGACAACAGACTGTTCAGAGGCACAAATTACGCCGTTATCGAAGGTTTTAGACATCAGAACAGATGCAACAGCACGTTTGATATCAGCGGTTTCGTCGATAACAACCGGGGTGTTACCTGCGCCTACGCCGATTGCCGGTTTACCAGAGCTGTATGCTGCTTTAACCATGCCTGGGCCACCTGTCGCAAGGATCAGGTTGATGTCCGGGTGGTGCATCAGCGCGTTAGACAGTTCTACTGAAGGTTGATCGATCCAGCCGATCAGATCTTTCGGGGCGCCAGCAGCGATGGCTGCCTGCAGAACGATGTCAGCTGCTTTGTTGGTTGCATCTTTAGCACGTGGGTGCGGAGAGAAGATGATGGCGTTACGCGTCTTCAGGCTGATCAGAGATTTGAAGATTGCAGTAGAAGTCGGGTTGGTGGTTGGAACGATACCGCAGATGATACCGATCGGTTCAGCAATGGTAATGGTACCGAAAGTGTCGTCTTCAGACAGCACGCCACAGGTTTTTTCGTCTTTATATGCGTTATAAATGTATTCGGAAGCGAAGTGGTTTTTAATCACTTTATCTTCGACGATGCCCATGCCAGATTCGGCAACGGCCATTTTCGCGAGAGGGATTCGAGCGTCTGCGGCTGCCAGAGCGGCGGCACGGAAGATTTTGTCAACCTGTTCTTGAGTGAAACTGGCATATTCACGCTGGGCTTTTTTTACGCGCTCTACAAGTGCGTTAAGTTCAGCGACATTAGTAACAGCCATAATGCTCTCCTGATAATGTTAAACTTTTTTAGTAAATCATCTGCTCGATACGAGAGTATAGACAGACCGACGAAAATTTGTGTAACGTTTTGAAAATCAAACGGTTAATTAACGTCCACTTTACCTTGATTTACTAAAAGAGCTTATGCACTAGCGCCAGTTAACTCTAACGCGTTATCTCCAGGTGGCGTAAGCAAGATTACTCACTTCTGAGTAGTAATTGCGTGATCTGGATCAAGATTTAGCAAAGCTGACACCTTTCAGCAGGCCCTTTTAGCGTTTATCGGTAAGTGTTAACAAATTGATGGGGGGAATGCTAATAACATTAGCATATTCAATACATATTAATAACACTAACTATTGGTAGCGTATTTACGTAGATATACGCAGATAGGAGGTGAAGTATGCTGACAAAAGGCGTATCTTCAGCGCGGATTTTATCAATTTTTATGACTCATTTTATCCGGCTAACGCTTCGGAGCTAACCGTGACCCAAACGCTATTTGATTTTCCTGTCTATTTTAAATTTTTCATTGGGTTATTTGCATTGGTCAACCCGGTAGGGATCATCCCTGTCTTTATCAGTATGACCAGCTATCAAACGGCTGCTGCGCGAAACAAAACCAACCTCACTGCAAACCTGTCAGTTGCTATCATCCTGTGGACTTCACTGTTCCTTGGCGACGGTATTTTGCAACTCTTCGGTATCTCGATCGATTCGTTCAGGATTGCCGGCGGCATTCTGGTAGTGACTATCGCGATGTCGATGATTAGCGGAAAACTTGGCGAAGATAAGCAAAATAAACAGGAAAAATCAGAAACAGCAATTCGTGAAAGTATTGGTGTAGTGCCACTGGCGTTGCCGCTGATGGCGGGGCCTGGGGCGATAAGCTCAACTATCGTTTGGGGTACGCGCTATCACAGTGCAATTAACCTGTTTGGCTTTTTCGTCGCGATTGCGTTGTTTGCCCTGTGCTGTTGGGGACTGTTTCGCATGGCGCCATGGCTGGTACGACTGTTAGGCCAGACCGGCATCAACGTCATTACGCGTATTATGGGGTTGTTGTTGATGGCTCTGGGGATCGAATTCATCGTGACTGGAATCAAGTCCATTTTCCCCGGTTTGCTTGCCTGATATCCCTCTGCGGGATAAACGGAGCCGCTTGCGGCTCCGTTTCTTTTCATTATTAGTAAAACTTCTCACTAAAGTTGAAAATCAGCATAGTAATAATAAAAAATGCTGATGGTTATTCATTTGTTTATTCATTGATTTTATGAATGTAACACTCATCCGTCCGCCAGAGAGAGTCTGATATCGCTGTTATTTAATTAACATCATACTCTGGGGCTTGCTGAAGGATTATCGAAATGTTATTAGTTATTTCAGCGTTTTTTTCAGTTGAATGTGCTAATTAATAACCAATTGTTAAATTTATGTGCATTTTGGCATGATGTTGACTCCGGACAGGGTAGTTAACACCGTGCTTGATGTAGTGCATTGATTTTTATAGATTTATTATAACAGGCCTTCATTCGTAAGACTTTCTTAGTGAGATTTATTTCCAATAAAAGAGAATTGGTTAACAAATTTGTAAAATGTATTGGCGGTTAAGAAACGCATTTGATACTTTCCGGCCAGGTATTATGCAGAAGAATTCACGTTGATGAGAATCATTTGCAGTTAGTTTCTCTCAACAGGGTAATAGTGTGTTTCCGGCAGGGGAGGCACGTAGATAATCGACGTAAGGCGGTCATACGAATCGCCAGAATAAATAAAGTCGGTGATAGCAAGCAGTAAAACAAAAAACGACCTGACGGCAGAAAATCTCCGATGCCGTACAGTGATCCTGACAGGATTAACAGTCTGGTTAAAAAACCAGCCATAATAATGAGGGAGTACAAACACAATGACTAACATCACCAAAAAAAGTTTAGTAGCTGCGGGGATCTTAACTGCGCTAGTCGCTGGAAATGTTGCCACGGCGGCAGTTGTGCCAGCGGGAGTACAGCTTGCTGAAAAGCAGACTCTGGTGCGTAATAATGGTTCGGAAGTTCAGTCGCTCGATCCGCATAAAATCGAAGGTGTACCTGAATCCAACATTAGCCGCGATCTGTTTGAAGGTTTATTAATCAGTGATGTCGATGGCAAACCATCGCCTGGCGTGGCTGAAAAATGGGAAAATAAAGATTTTAAAGTCTGGACATTCCATCTGCGTAAAGATGCTAAGTGGTCTGACGGCACGCCTGTCACCGCGCAAGATTTCGTGTATAGCTGGCAACGACTGGCTAACCCAAATACCGCGTCACCGTACGCCAGTTATTTGCAGTACGGTCACATCGTCAATATTGATGATATTATCGCCGGCAAAAAGCCGGTCACCGATCTCGGTGTTAAAGCTCTTGATGACCATACCTTTGAAGTCACACTGAGCGAGCCTGTTCCTTATTTCTACAAACTGCTTGTGCACTCATCTGTTTCACCGGTTCCTAAAGCCGCGGTTGAAAAATACGGTGAGAAATGGACCCAGCCCGCTAATATCGTCACCAATGGCGCATACAAACTGAAAGATTGGGTGGTCAACGAGCGCATTGTACTTGAACGTAATGCCAATTACTGGGACAACGCTAAAACGGTGATTAACCAGGTGACCTACCTGCCAATTGCTTCTGAAGTGACTGACGTTAACCGCTATCGCAGCGGCGAAATCGACATGACCTATAACAACATGCCGATCGAGTTATTCCAGAAACTGAAAAAAGAAATCCCGAACGAAGTTCACGTTGACCCGTATCTGTGCACCTATTATTACGAAATCAACAACCAGAAAGCGCCGTTCAACGATGTTCGTGTCCGTACTGCCCTGAAACTGGCGATGGATCGTGACATTATCGTCAACAAAGTGAAAAATCAGGGCGACCTGCCTGCGTATAGCTTTACCCCTCCTTACACAGATGGCGCGAAACTGGTTGAGCCAGAGTGGTTCAAATGGTCTCAGGAAAAACGTAACGAAGAAGCGAAAAAACTGTTGGCTGAAGCCGGTTATACCGCTGAAAAACCGTTAACCTTTAACCTGCTGTATAACACCTCAGACCTGCATAAGAAGCTGGCTATCGCCGCGGCATCTATCTGGAAGAAAAATCTGGGCGCCAACGTGAAGCTGGAAAACCAGGAGTGGAAAACATTCCTCGATACGCGCCATCAGGGTAACTATGATGTTTCGCGTGCTGGCTGGTGTGCGGATTACAACGAACCAACCTCCTTCCTGAACATGGTGCTTTCCGACAGTTCTAACAACACCGTCCATTATAAGAGCCCGGCTTTTGATAAGCTGATTGCGGATACGCTGAAAGTGACCGATGAAGCACAGCGTAGCGAACTGTATTCAAAAGCAGAGCAGCAGTTGGATAAAGATTCTGCGATTGTACCGGTTTATTACTATGTGAACGCCCGCCTGGTGAAACCATGGGTTGGCGGATACTCCGGTAAAGACCCGATGGATAATATCCACGTTAAAGACTTGTATATTATCAAGCATTAATGGCAAGACGTGGGGCGATCAAGGTTGCCCCACAGTGTCTTTTTCTTCGAACTATAAATACCGCTTTACCTGAACGTCGGGGCAGAAGGGGTATAAAGGCACACGCCAGAAGGTACGGGCAATGTTAAAATTCATATTACGTCGCTGTCTGGAAGCGATTCCGACGCTATTTATTCTTATTACAATTTCATTCTTTATGATGCGCCTTGCGCCGGGAAGCCCATTTACCGGAGAACGCGCGTTACCGCCAGAGGTACTGGCAAATATTGAAGCGAAATATCATCTGAATGATCCTATCTCGACGCAGTACTTCAGCTATCTGAAGCAGCTGGCACATGGCGATTTTGGGCCATCCTTTAAATATAAAGACTATACGGTAAACGACCTCGTTGCCTCGAGCTTTCCGGTTTCTGCGAAGCTTGGCGCTGCCGCCTTTATTCTGGCCGTCCTCGTGGGCGTTAGCGCCGGGGTGATAGCCGCGCTGAAGCAAAATACGCGCTGGGACTACACGGTGATGGGGGTGGCAATGACCGGGGTCGTTATCCCCAGTTTCGTGGTCGCTCCCTTATTGGTCATGATATTTGCCATAACCTTGAAATGGCTACCCGGCGGGGGCTGGAACGGCGGGGCGCTGAAATTTATGATCCTGCCGATGGTGGCCTTGTCACTGGCCTATATCGCCAGTATCGCCCGTATTACTCGCGGCTCGATGATTGAAGTACTGCACTCTAACTTTATTCGTACTGCACGCGCTAAAGGGCTGCCGATGCGGCGGATTATTTTCCGCCATGCGTTAAAACCTGCGCTGTTGCCCGTGCTGTCCTATATGGGGCCAGCATTTGTCGGCATTATCACCGGTTCGATGGTTATTGAAACCATCTATGGTTTGCCGGGCATTGGCCAACTGTTCGTCAATGGCGCGTTAAACCGCGACTATTCGCTGGTTCTGAGCCTGACCATTCTGGTGGGTACGCTGACCATCGTGTTTAACGCGATTGTCGATGTGCTGTATGCCGTTATCGACCCGAAAATTCGTTACTGATACTGGAGCTCGCTATGATGTTAAGTAAGAAAAACAGCGAAGCGCTGGAGAATTTCAGTGAAAAGCTGGAGGTCGAAGGCCGCAGCCTGTGGCAAGACGCGCGTCGACGCTTTATGCATAACCGCGCGGCGGTAGCAAGCCTGGTGGTGCTGGTGATCATTGCGTTGTTTGTGACGCTGGCGCCGATGCTGTCGCAGTTTACCTACTTCGATACCGACTGGGGCATGATGTCCAGCGCGCCGGATACGGAGTCCGGACACTATTTCGGCACCGACTCGTCGGGTCGTGACCTGCTGGTTCGTGTGGCGATTGGCGGGCGTATCTCGCTGATGGTCGGCATTGCCGCGGCGCTGGTGGCGGTAGTCGTCGGTACGCTGTACGGCTCTCTGTCGGGCTATCTCGGCGGTAAAATCGACTCGGTGATGATGCGTCTGCTGGAAATCCTCAACTCCTTCCCTTTCATGTTCTTTGTGATCCTGCTGGTTACCTTCTTTGGACAAAATATCCTGCTGATTTTTGTTGCTATCGGAATGGTCTCCTGGCTCGATATGGCGCGTATCGTGCGTGGACAAACGCTGAGTCTCAAGCGCAAAGAGTTCATTGAAGCAGCACAAGTGGGTGGAGTGTCTACCGTACGCATCGTTATCCGTCATATTGTGCCGAACGTGCTGGGCGTAGTGGTGGTATACGCTTCATTGCTGGTGCCGAGCATGATTCTGTTTGAATCCTTCCTGAGCTTTTTGGGATTAGGTACGCAAGAACCGTTAAGTAGTTGGGGCGCGCTGCTCAGTGATGGTGCCAACTCGATGGAAGTCTCACCATGGCTGCTGCTGTTCCCGGCAGGTTTCCTGGTGGTCACTTTGTTCTGTTTTAACTTTATTGGCGATGGCCTGCGTGATGCCCTCGACCCGAAAGACCGTTAAGGAGTGCAGCCATGAGCGTAATTGAAACCTCAACCGCGCCGCTCGCGCAACAACAGGCTAACGCACTGCTGAACGTAAAAGATCTGCGCGTGACGTTTGCCACCCCCGATGGCGATGTTACCGCAGTAAACGATTTAAATTTTTCTCTGCGAGCCGGAGAAACGCTGGGGATTGTCGGGGAATCCGGTTCGGGCAAATCGCAAACGGCGTTTGCTCTGATGGGCCTGCTGGCCGCAAATGGCCGTATCGGGGGTTCTGCAACCTTCAATGGGCGTGAAATTCTGAACTTACCGGAACGTGAGCTGAACAAACTGCGCGCCGAGCAAATCTCGATGATTTTCCAGGACCCGATGACTTCTCTCAATCCGTACATGCGGGTCGGCGAGCAGTTGATGGAAGTTCTGATGCTGCATAAAGGCATGAGCAAAGCGGAAGCTTTTGAAGAGTCTGTCAGAATGCTGGATGCGGTGAAAATGCCGGAAGCGCGTAAGCGCATGAAAATGTATCCGCATGAATTCTCCGGCGGCATGCGTCAGCGCGTAATGATCGCCATGGCGCTATTGTGCAGGCCTAAATTACTGATAGCCGATGAGCCGACCACCGCACTCGATGTGACGGTACAGGCGCAAATCATGACGCTGCTGAATGAACTGAAAAGTGAATTCAACACCGCGATTATCATGATCACCCACGACCTGGGGGTTGTTGCCGGTATTTGCGATAAAGTTCTGGTGATGTACGCCGGACGTACTATGGAATACGGTAGCGCGCGGGATGTCTTTTATAAACCCGTTCATCCGTATTCAATTGGTTTGCTGAATGCCGTACCTCGTCTGGATGCCGAAGGGGAAGAGATGCTGACTATCCCTGGCAACCCTCCGAACCTGCTGCGCCTGCCAAAAGGCTGTCCATTCCAACCGCGTTGCCCGCATGCGATGGACATCTGTAGCAGCGCTCCGCCACTGGAGGAATTTAGTCCGGGCCGTCTGCGCGCCTGCTTTAAACCGGTGGAGGAACTGGTATGAATGCGGTCACCGAACAACGAAAAGTGCTCCTGGAGATTGCCGATCTTAAAGTCCATTTCGACATTAAAGATGGCAAACAGTGGTTCTGGCAACCGTCTAAAACCCTGAAGGCGGTTGATGGCGTAACCCTGCGACTGTATGAAGGTGAAACCCTGGGCGTGGTAGGCGAATCAGGCTGCGGAAAATCGACCTTTGCCCGTGCGATCATCGGCTTGGTGAAAGCCACCGATGGAAAGGTCGCCTGGCTGGGTAAAGATTTACTGGGCATGAAACCCGATGAGTGGCGCGAGGTGCGCAGCGATATCCAGATGATTTTCCAGGATCCGCTGGCATCGTTAAACCCGCGTATGACCATTGGTGAAATCATTGCCGAACCGCTGCGGACTTATCATCCGAACCTGCCGGGTCAGGAAGTCCGCGACCGTGTGAAGGCGATGATGATGAAGGTTGGATTACTGCCCAACCTGATTAACCGCTACCCGCATGAGTTTTCTGGTGGTCAGTGTCAGCGTATTGGTATTGCCCGCGCGTTGATCCTCGAACCGAAGCTGATTATTTGCGATGAACCCGTTTCGGCGCTGGACGTATCCATTCAGGCCCAGGTGGTGAACCTGCTGCAACAGCTTCAACGTGAAATGGGATTATCGTTAATCTTTATTGCCCACGACCTGGCGGTGGTTAAACACATCTCCGACCGCGTGCTGGTTATGTATCTCGGCCATGCCGTGGAATTGGGGACCTATGACGAGGTGTACCATAACCCGCTGCATCCATATACCAAAGCGCTGATGTCTGCGGTGCCGATCCCCGATCCGGATCAGGAAAGGAACAAGGTTATCCAGTTGCTGGAAGGCGAATTACCGTCGCCGATAAACCCTCCTTCCGGCTGCGTGTTCCGTACGCGCTGCCCGATTGCCGGACCGGAATGCGCAAAAACGCGTCCGGTTCTCGAAGGAAGTTTCCGACACGCCGTTTCCTGCCTGAAAGTAGACCCGCTATAATCGTGAGGGCTGACAAAGGTCAGCCCTTTTTTTGGTGAGGTATCTGTGCCAGGTTTAGTCTCTTCCGTCCGCCGCGCGCTCTATCGCAAGTTATTCGATTTAAATACCCGTTCCGGGCGTCGCTTTGAAGGTCTGTGCGCGCTGTTCGCCTTGCTCAGCGTTATTGTTATCTTCATTGAGTCCGGAGTAGGGACGCAATACCATTTAACTTACGATGAATGGCATATTTTTGTCTGGCTGGAGATCTTTATCACTCTGGTCTTTACTCTCGAATATCTTCTGCGCTTATGCTGCTGGGCCAACCCTGCTAAATATGTGTTTAGCTTCTGGGGGATAATCGACCTGGCCACTATTCTGCCACTGTATGTGATGTGGCTATGGCCTGAAATAAGTCTGAGTTATGTCTTCGCCTGGCGGGCGATGCGCGTCCTGCGCGTCCTGCGCATTCTCAAGTTGCTGCGCTTTATGCCTTCCCTGCGTGTGTTCTGGAATGCGTTAAAAAGCGCCCGGCATCAGTTGATGCTGTTCTATTCTTTTATTGCCATTCTGATGGTGGTTTTTGGCGCGATGATGTATCTGATAGAAGGGCCAAAATATGGCTTTACTACGCTGAATGCGTCGGTGTATTGGGCCATTGTAACGGTCACTACCGTCGGCTATGGCGATATCACTCCTCACACGCCGTTGGGACGTATGGTCGCGTCTGTGCTTATCCTGATTGGTTACTCGGTGATTGCGATACCGACGGGATTGATTACCACACACATGAGCAGTGCTTTCCAGCATCGACAGAATGAACGTAAATGTCCCCAGTGCCAGCAGGCGCAGCACGAACATAGCGCGCAGTTTTGTAACCGCTGCGGAAGTAAACTACCGGGCTAAAAATGAAAAAAGCTGCGAGAGCAGCTTTTTTGTTTGATTATTCACGCCAGAGAATATGGCAGAGTTTGTGATCTTTTTCGCGACATAATAAAACGCGCGCAAAAATATCGTTAATCTCGCCATCTTCTGTATCTGCCAGACCAATCACCACTTCGGCAAAGAAATCAGGGTTCAGGTCAAAATCAACATGCTCCTGCCAGTCTTCTGCCGGATCGAATAACTCGGCACCGCCGCGCTCTTCAAACTGCAAATTGAACAGAATGATATCTGCCGGATCGAGGTTGTCCACAGCCAGTTCGAGAAAAATATCGTAAGCCTGCTCAAGCGTTTCGTCTTCAGTCAGACGATTGTTCAAATCCATATCCATAATGACTACCTGTTTACTGTCTGATGGGCACGTTTTACAGCAACGGGCTAAAGAAGTAAAACAGTCGCTCGGCGATCCGCTGCCAGAGAGGTCGTTTTACCCACAAACGGGCATCAAGCAGGCGGGAACGCGAAATATAATCATCCTGCACGGCGGCGAGATCGCCGCCGAATCCGGCATCGTCAATGACCAGCGTGATTTCAAAATTGAGCCACAGACTGCGCATATCCAGGTTAACGGTACCGACCAGGCTCAGCTCGCCATCAACCAGTACGCTCTTGGTGTGCAACAGGCCGCCTTCGAACTGATAGATTTTGACGCCTGCCGCCAGCAGTTCAGTGAAAAAGGCCCGGCTTGCCCAGCCAACCAACAGGGAATCATTCTTACGCGGAAGAATGATACTGACGTCGACCCCACGCTGCGCCGCCGTACAGATGGCGTGCAGCAAATCGTCGCTGGGAACAAAGTAGGGCGTGGTCATAATTAAATATTCACGTGCTGAATAAGCAGCAGTCAATAACGCCTGATGAATCAAATCTTCAGGGAAACCAGGACCCGAGGCGATAGTGTGAATGGTATGGCCGCTGGCCTGCTCAAACGGCATGATATTGACGTCCGGCGGCGGGGGTAAAATGCGCTTTCCGGTCTCAATTTCCCAGTCGCAGGAATAGACGATGCCCATAGCGGTGGCTACCGGGCCTTCCATTCTTGCCATCAAATCAACCCATTGCCCAACGCCTGCATCTTGTTTGAAGAAGCGCGGATCGACCATGTTCATGCTGCCGGTATACGCAATGTAGTTGTCGATCATGATCATTTTGCGGTGCTGGCGCAGGTCCATCCGGCGTAAAAACACACGCATCAGGTTCACTTTCAGCGCTTCAACAACCTCGATCCCTGCGTTACGCATCATCGCCGCCCATGGGCTACGGAAGAACGCCACGCTGCCCGCCGAGTCCAGCATCAGGCGGCAGTGAATCCCGCGTCTGGCGGCGGCCATTAATGATTCGGCGACCTGATCGGCCATACCGCCCGGCTGCCAGATGTAGAACACCATCTCTATGTTGTGGCGCGCGAGTTGAATATCACGGATTAATGCCTGCATCACGTCATCTGAACTGGTGAGCAGCTGCAGCTGATTTCCCTTAACGCCGGCAATTCCTTGACGCCGCTCGCACAGTTTAAATAAGGATGAGGCGACGCTGCTGTTTTCCTGCGCAAAAATATGCTTACAGGCTTTAAGGTCGTTCAGCCACTTGGCCGTTGACGGCCACATTGCCCGGGCACGCTCCGCGCGACGTTTACCCAGGTGGAGCTCACCGAAGGACAGATAAGCAATGATCCCTACCAATGGCAGAATATAGATGATCAAAAGCCAGGCCATTGCGGAGGGCACTGCGCGTCGTTTCATTAGAATGCGTAATGTTACGCCAGCAATGAGTACCCAGTAACCCAGAATGACCAGCCAACTCACCACGGTGTAGAAGGTTGTCATAAATTTAAAAATCCTTTTGAAAGCGTATTGTTAAGAGTTTACGCATCAGGATTAATCTGGCAAATAAAAACACGGGAAAACCGCTGGTCTGCATTCGGTGTGGCGTTATAATGGCCACTCAGTGACTGAAAGAGTAGTAAACATGAAGCGTAGTAGAACGGAAGTGGGACGCTGGCGGATGCTGCGTCAGGCTAGCCGCCGTAAAGCACGTTGGCTTGAAGGACAATCGCGTCGTAATATGCGTATCCACACTATCAGAAAGTGCATTCTCAACCATCAACGCAACTCGTTGCTGTTTGCGATCCACAGTATCTGATCTAAAAGGGCACCGCTGGCGGTGCCCAATGTCTGCTTTTCGTTCTGTTTTTAAAAAACCTTTTTGTACGGTTTTACTGAAACCTGCGCATAAACGCCTGCCGCCACATACGGATCGGCTTCAGCCCACGCCTGCGCGGCTTCTAAAGATTCAAATTCTGCAATCACCGTTGAGCCGGTAAACCCTGCTGCACCCGGATCGTTACTGTCAACCGCTGGCATGGGGCCTGCAGTCAGCAAGCGGCCTTCGTCATGCAGGAGTTGCAGACGAGCCAGATGGGCAGGGCGTACAGAAAGACGTTTTTCGAGAGAGTCTGCAATATCTTGAGCGTAAATAACGTACAGCACGGGTAGAGCTCCTTGAAGGGTAAAAGGTCATATTTACGTTATTGGAAAGGCCTGATAACTGCAACGGAAAGATAGCTGATATGTTAAGGCCATACTATGGAAATGGTTTTTTATCATAAAATCGCGTTTTAAATGCCAGTTAGCTTCACGGTCTTATTGAATATGATTGCTATTTGCATTTAAAATCAGGGCCTGGTTTTTTTACTGAAACGATTATGACTTCAATGACCCTTGATTTACCTCGTCGCTTTCCCTGGCCTACGTTACTTTCAGTCGGCATTCATGGTGCTGTAGTGGCAGGTTTGCTGTATACCTCGGTACATCAGGTTATTGAACTGCCTGCGCCAGCGCAGCCGATCTCCGTTACGATGGTTGCGCCTGCCGATCTTGAACCGCCTCAGGCCGTTCAGCCGCCGCCGGAACCTGTCGTCGAGCCTGAACCGGAACCAGAGCCGATCCCGGAACCGCCAAAAGAAGCGCCGGTAGTGATTGAGAAACCGAAGCCCAAGCCTAAACCGAAGCCAAAACCGGTGAAAAAGGTGGAAGAGCAGCCGAAGCGTGATGTTAAGCCAGCCGAGCCGCGTCAGTCGTCTCCGTTTGAAAATACTGCGCCTGCGCGTCCAACGACCAGTAGCGCCCCGGCAACGACTAAACCGGCGGTGAGCGCACCTTCTGGTCCGCGAGCCTTAAGCCGTAATCAGCCGCAGTATCCGGCGCGTGCCCAGGCGCTGCGCATTGAAGGCCGTGTGAAGGTCAAATTTGACGTAACCTCGGATGGCCGGGTTGAAAATGTAGAAGTTCTGTCCGCACAGCCTGCGAATATGTTTGAGCGTGAAGTGAAAAATGCAATGCGCAGATGGCGCTATGAGGCCGGTAAGCCAGGTTCCGGGCTGGTAGTGAATATTGTCTTCCGCCTGAACGGCACAACGCAAATCGAGTAAACGTCAGGCCGAATTTGGCGGTCCGCCGCCTGCCGGTAATGATCAAAAGTATGATTTCCGGCAGGCGGTGCTGGCGCGAGCTATCAGGCCAGGGTAGGGATTGGACGAGGTTTACCGTCTTTATCAACGGCAACATAGATAAACAGGGCTTCGGTGGCTTTATAGCGCTGGCCGATAGGTTCTGAAGCAACTTTCTTTACCCAAACTTCAATATTAATGCTGATTGAAGTCGTCCCGCGCTTCACGCAGCGCGCATAGCAACAAACCACATCGCCTACGGCGACCGGGCGCAAAAAGCTCATTCCTTCAACCCGCACTGTTACCACACGACCATGTGCGATCTCTTTGGCCTGAATAGCGCCGCCTATATCCATTTGTGACATCAGCCAGCCGCCAAAAATATCACCGTTCGCGTTGGTATCGGCAGGCATAGCCAGAGTGCGTAAAACCAGTTCGCCCTGGGGAGTGTTATTCGTTGTTGTCATTGTAGAACCGACTATAGAGAAAGATTACAGGCGCGATGCTACTAGAATTTACGCGCTGAGAACAGAGGGATGGAGCGTGTGGAGCGGAAGTCAGTCGGGTTAAAGGAGATAAGGAACGCGAGGGGATAAAAATTCGCCAGATCCGTAGATCTGGCGAGCATGTATTACGATTTATCTTCCTGCGGAAGATGGCGGTAAATATAGACTCCGCTTAGTAACGTAAAGAGTAGAGTCAGGGCGGTCAGGCCGAATACTTTAAAGTTGACCCAAATATTCTGCGGTAGCCAAAACGCAATATAGATATTCGCCAGACCGCACAGGATGAAGAAGACGGCCCAGGCTAAATTAAGTTTTGACCATACCGGCTGAGGCAGGGTCAGCTCTTTGCCTAACATGCGCTGGATCAGCGGCTTTTTCATCACCCACTGGCTAACCAGCAGTGCACCGGCAAACAGTCCATAAATCACCGTTACTTTCCACTTAATGAATTCATCATTGTGGAAGAAGATGGTCAGGCCACCGAACACGGCTACCAGAACAAAGGTGATTAATGCCATCTTTTCGACCTTGCGATAGCGAACCCAGCTGTAAATTAAAACAACAGCCGTCGCGACAATCAGCGCCGAGGTCGCCGCATAGATGTCGTAGAGCTTATAAAAAGCAAAAAAGACAACCAGCGGTAAAAAATCAAGAAACTGCTTCATTCTTCGATTCCGTCATCAAAAGCACCGGGTACAAGCCCGGAAGCGTTCAGGGTTTATTGGCGAATCAGCATGTACAGGCGGAACAAATAGATCAGCAACACGGCGGAGATCATATTGCTCAGCGTATTCGCCAATACCGCGCCTACATTTGGCGTAAGTACCGCAAAACTTGGCGCAAAAAGCAACAGCAGAGTTTTTGCCAGCAGCCAACCGATCACTGCTGGCGCAACCAGGCGCATATTCGACCATGCCAGGCGCATACTGTTGCGCATAGCGGCAAAGACACCCATTTTGTCCTGTACCAACATCACCGGTGCGAGCGCCAGCAGGATGGCCAGCAGAATACCCGGCACCACAACCAGCATAATACCGATTTGCACCAGCAGAGTAGTCAGAAAAATCAGAATAAACAGCTTAGGCAGAACCGGCGCGCTGGCACCGATGGCGCGTAATGCGCTGACCCGATGACCGGCTGAAATCAGTTGAATCATCAGGATGACACCCCCGGCGAGGATGGCATTACCAATCAAGCCGGAAAACGTCGACGCCGCGGAGGCGCGTAGCAAAATTTGCTGTTGCTCCGGGGTCATGTTCTGTACCAGATCGAACAAGCCCACGCTGCTGGTTAACTGATCGCCTTCACTGAGTTGCGCAATTTGTGCGTCGGTGGGAGAAAAGGCATGCCCTAACACCACTGTGATAAACGCGCACAACAACGATACCAGCAAGATGGTAATGAATTGATTACGGAAAAAGTTTCCCGTGTCACGGTAAACGGATTTCGCCGTGATAGACATGCACTCTCCTTGAGTTTTGCAGGTGTTCATTTGCGGGCAATTGTACCCTGGATAACTCCACAGTGGCAGCATCGCGCGATGTATGGAAAAGCATATCTTTGTAAAGCCCCGGTAATTTTTGGCTATGACTTCAGCGTCATGCAAGAACGTTGGTTGTTCTCTGCGCATCACGGACAAATAACCATCGCTATTCGGCAACGCAGGTCAGTTACTTGCGTGGCGAAAATATATCAAAATTGATCTGAATTAAGTTAACCAGGATTTTGAATGCAAGTTCTAACTTAATCTGGATCAATAAATGTTAAATTATCAAAGTCAATGTGATCCAGGTTAGATCACTTATTACTCCAATGTGGGTATATTCGATCCGCTTTTATAACCATAACGATGGAGCGGACATGAAAAAATTAACAGTTGCAGCATTGGCTTTAACAACTCTTCTCTCTGGCAACGCATTTGCGCATGAGGCCGGAGAATTCTTTATTCGTGCAGGTTCTGCCACCGTCAGACCGACGGAAGGCGCGGGTGGTACGCTGGGAAGCCTGGGTGGCTTTAATGTCAGCAATAACACGCAGTTGGGTCTGACATTCACCTATATGGCAACCGACAATATCGGTGTTGAATTACTGGCAGCCACGCCGTTCCGCCATAAAATTGGCACTGCCGCAACGGGTGACATTGCTACCGTCCACCATTTGCCGCCGACCTTAATGGCACAGTGGTATTTCGGTGATTCCAGCAGCAAACTGCGTCCTTACGTGGGTGTCGGTGTGAACTACACGACCTTCTTTGACGAAGGTTTTAACGATAACGGCAAACAGACCGGGTTATCTGACCTGAGCCTGAAAGATTCCTGGGGCGCGGCAGGGCAAGTGGGTATGGACTACCTGATTAACCGCGACTGGTTGATTAACATGTCGGTCTGGTACATGGATATCGATACCACCGCGAGCTACAAACTGGCTGGCGCGCAGCAGCATGACAGCGTACGCCTCGATCCGTGGGTGTTTATGTTCTCTGCGGGTTATCGTTTTTAAGTTCTTCTGCAAAACCCCTGCAAAACTCTTCTGCAAAACTGGTCATCAAATGACCAGTTTTTTCCATTCTTTTCCACGCGTGTCGTTGTAGTGATCGGTCATTACTTTACTGCTATGGCCCAACAAAATTTGTGTGTCGATACCTTGCTCCCTGAATATTCTTTCAGCCAAAGAACGTTGCTCATGGAAAGAAGGGGGAGCACCTTTGCTTGACCAGTCGTAGTCAACTGAGTCGCGTGCTTTTCTGAACGCACCAGTTAGAGATGCTGGTTTTACCATTCCTCCTTTTTTGCCTTTCCCTTTATCGTGGTGATGATGTAATAAATACGGGCTAAGTATCCTGTCGCGGCATTGAGCGATTACATCTTCAAGAGAAATGTTTATCTTGTTACAACGTAACTTTAAAGGTATCGCGATTTTGGCACCTGTTTTACTTTGTTCAACGAAGAGGTGACCATCTCTGACATCTGAAAATCTCATATTACAAATATCGGCCAACCGCTGCCCTGTGATGATGGCCAGCAGCATTCCTTTCTGCAGAAAGTAATTATCTTTTTCGGCTGCCTGATAGATCATTAGCCATTCTTCGAACGTCAGTCGTTGTCTGGATACACGGACCTGCGGTTTTTTTGTAGCGTCTGCTGGATTAAATCCTGCCGGTACTTCTCCTACCTGCTGTGCTTCTTTAAAAACATCCGATAGCACCTTGCGTACAATTTGTGCCATCCGTAGTTGGCCTCTATTCTTGTAGTCCTCGAGGATCCCAACTATATCCTTAACTGTTATGCTGTCGATTGATCGCATGCCAAGATGACTTTCGAAAACGTTAAGTGGGGCGTTTTTCTGCTTGAGCGTATTGAGTTTTATCTCTCCAGTTTCGTAACGCTGGTCCTGCAACTTTCGGTACCGAACAATCCAATCGCTTACCGTTGTAGAAAGCCCACACCGTTTATTAATTTCTTCTCTGATTTTAAAAGTGTGCCGCATTTGTCTTTCTGCGAGTCGGCTATTTGCTTCTATAGCTATTTCTTTAGCAACTTGCTCATCTGTTCCTAATCCATGAAATTTACCAGTTACAGGGTGCTTATACCTCCAGTACACCCTGTTGGTCCTCGAATCCAGGAAACATGACAATCCGGGAATGGTCACGTTGTGTTTTCGAGGTCTAGCCATCTTCTAAAATCCTTCTGAGTAATGGGTGATCTTGATTTTTAATTACTGGTTCTGTTGTGAGCCCAGTAAATCGCGCACTAGCCTCAACGCGCCAGCTTTTCCCAACACGGCAAGGTAAAGGAAAGATCATCCCGTTTTTAGCGTATTTGTTGAGTGTGGACTTGCTCGGAATCGGGTCACCGAACTCTGATCTCGCCCATTCAGAGAGTAAAATCAGTCTGGACATTTTTCCCCCAGAGTATGGCCCAGTGATGGGCCACTTAGTGAATATATGAAATCAGTTTGCGGTCAGACGTTGCCAGATTGCAGAAACGTATTTGACCTGATGTCGGGCGTCAGAAAGCGCATTGTGCATGTCGCCTTCAAACGGGATATCGAAGCGTGGATTGATACCGACAGATTTACCCAGTTCGACCATGGTCCTTACGTCCCTGTCATTCCAGAACGGAACAGCGAAGGGGGTATCTGTTAACGCGTATGCGCGGCGAAGAATGACGTTATCAAACGAACATCCATTACCCCATAATTGAACAGTGTGGCTACCGTTAGCAGCATTTTCAGCAATAAAGTCAGCCAGAAGTTCAAGGGATTCACGCAGCCCCACAGCTTCATCAACAAGAATGGCAGAGCGGGCTTCAGATGATTGTTTTAACCACCATTGAATTGTCGACGCATCTGGTTTCATGCCAAACGACATCGATGACTCTAGACTGACAACCTGGTAAAACTCGGTGCCAGTGTTACTAGTTGAAGGATCAAAAAATACAGCGCCGATACCCGCCACCGGCGCCACGCTGACTGGTAACAATTTCACTGCTGCGCAGCTTCGAGAAAATCTGCTCGAGGTAAGACACAGACAGCTTTGATTCCTTACTGATAGATGCGATGGAAACAGGGCTGCCGTTGTAAATCCTGTTGAGGATGGCAACGACCTGAACAGATGCCACCACACGTTTCATTCCAAACTCCATAGTCACTTCCTTACTGATGCTGGCAACAGCCATTGGTCAAACTCGTTATGAACGAACTGCAGTCTGTTGGTCGGCAGACGGGTCGCCCTTCTGTGCGAGCATGTAGCAAATTAGTCGAATGATTACTTCAATGCGATTTAGATGTACGGCCTGACACCGCACTGGTTTACGTGCGAAATCGATCATGGATTTATCCTCTTGCGTTGCCCTTGTCGCCAGGCTGGCGGAACGTTGAACCTGCTGCGTGTTAATGCCTGTCATCTCATCCGGTGATTCGTATGCCGCCGGCAGCTACTTCGTGGGCGTCCTGCCTCGATGACGTTTTCGATAAATTAATTAAAGCATTGGTTTATTCATAATGTCAATCATCAATTGACATCAAGGATAAACATTTGCTTTATCGGTCGTGGAAAATTAAAGGGAAGGATGTTCTGACTAAAGGGCGAAAAAAAACCGGCAAACGCCGGTTTCAATGGATGGGAAAAAACTCTTAGTTCACATCGTTAGCCTTAAAACGGCCACGAAGATATTTTTCAACGTAATCATCAATTTCCTTTAACCGCAGTGCAAAGGTGTCAATCATTCGCTCTTGTTCTGCCTCTGGTAGCTGCCTAAACAAGTTAAGCATTTTGCTCTCGTTAGGCTTGAGGCCTGAATCTTCTGATACTTTCTCACCTAACAACCAAGTAACGGACACGTTGGCGGCTTCCGCAATCGCTATGGCGGACTTCTTACTGATAACTCCCTTCTTAAACCACCCATTCACAGCTTGAGGTGTAACTCCTGCAATGCGAGCCATATCAGCTTTGCTGATCCCTCTTTGAGTAATTTCTTCTAAGCGGGCTACCAGTTGGTTATTGAGATCTTCGGTGTTTTTCATACACCCATTGTAAATGTTTGGTTTATAGTCACAATAAATTTAAAGTTTGCATTGAATGTAAACCTATGCTTTATTACTCCCAACTTAAAAAGGAGATAGTCATGACAGCCCTTGATAACGCAATTCGAATATCCGGATGCAGAATTACCTGACGTAAAGCTGCCCTTCATGGAAGAGAAATGCGATCCGGCTGAAACGCAATTAGCGGAGAAAATGGCGAAAGACCTTAAGTCACGGGGACTCTGGCGGCGCGCGGCAAAGGTATATACCGACATGTTAGACATTGCCCGTAGTTCAGCTGAAGTGTCACGTATAGCGCAGCAACGTAATGAATGTCTACGTATGGCCCGGAGATGACCAGCATGCCAAGACCAAATACACCAGAAGAGCAGGCGGCACTTATCCGGGTGATCATCGAAGAGGTGAAAATCCGTGGACGCTTAACCGTTAGCGAGGCATCACAGATGTTGTCGCTGCACCGTCAGACTGCTGAGAAGTATTTCCGCGTAGCAGCCGAACGCGGCGAACTCATTCGTTACGGTCGTCTTGGTTTGTTCAGGGACCAGAAGGCGGTGATTGATTTCGATCTCCAGCGATTCTCATACGGTTCGAGTAAGTCTGCGATTGTGCGCGGGGTTACCAGGAGGCCCCCGGCACCACAATAACTATGAACTATCCACTTTTTACCTGTTCGTCCGAGCTGTTTTTTTTACCAAAAAAAGCCCACATCAAAGAACCGGCTAACATAGGGAACGTGCATCACACGAAATAGGGAGCTCAGGCATCTTTAATTTGCCTGAATGAGGAAGGTAATCATTATCATCAAAGAGTAACTCACTGGTTATTATCAGGTTTTAAGGCTACGCATTTGCGTGGCCTTTTTCGTATTTAGGCTCATGGGAATCACTGACTACATCTTTGTTGAAAATATAGCCCGTGAAGCCTGACTTCATTAACTAACAAAACCCCTAAAGGAGTCTTTTACGAAAGTAAAATTTGGGCCGGTAATATGTCACGTACAAGTGCCTTGGGTGACAATTCAGAAATTGAACTCAATTACGTGACTGAACCTTCCACCCCTAATTTCGAACTGAGTGAGGCTAGAGCTTACGTTGCTGGTTATGCTTCCCGAATTTTTGCTCGCAATTACGTCAAAAGTAGTGTGCTGATTGCATCTGGTGAAAAAAGCCTGCTTCATGATGAAGGTATCGATAACACCCTCGTCTGTACCGGAAATGAAGGGGATATCACTGCAGGTGAAAACTCGATGGTTGTTGTCACCAGTAACAAATGTAATTTCAGTTTTGGTCCCGGCTCGACAGCAGTTTTTTTCTGGAAAGACGGTAATGAAAGGAAAGTAACGATTGTGCGCGAGGGTGAGAATGGCATTTCTGCAGATACACCGTACTTTTTTGAAAATGGTAATGTCCAGATAGGTTAATAACCTTTAGCAAAAGGCATCAGACTGATGCCTTTGACTAAGTGTTTTCTTCCCTCAAATTTCAACTCCTTTTTTCACAAACAATTAATGACATCGAATTCTTCAATCCAGACATACCTGATGTTTTTATTATTTTAACAATCTACTCCGTTTAACCGGAGGTGAGGCTATGACCAGAATGAGCACCATTTACAGCAGACTTTCATATGGAACAGGAACCACGCTGACCGGCTGCGGTGTATCAGCGAAGGCATATGCCGAAACAGCCAAAACAGCAAAAGAGGTGTCCTGGATGTTGGCCGACAGAATTGCAGGGTTAAGCCTGAGCGACTGGGCAATTATTGTCGGTATCGCATGCACTGTTATCACCTGCGCAGTGAACTGGTATTACAGGAAAAAGGAAAGGGAGGACCGGCTTAATGGCAATGTCACCAAAGCTGAAGAATAAACTGAGCGCAGCGGTCGTTGGGTTAATTCTTGCCGGGGCTTCGGCACCCGTGATTCTCGATCAGTTTCTGGATGAGAAAGAGGGTAACAGCCTGACGGCGTATCGCGACGGTGGCGGACTCTGGACCATTTGCCGTGGCGCCACGATGGTTGATGGTAAGCCAGTAGTTCAGGGCATGAAGCTGTCTGCTGAGAAATGCGCCCGGGTGAACGCCATAGAACGCGACAAGGCGCTGGCGTGGGTTGAGCGAAACATTAAAGTTCCGTTGAGTGAGCCGCAGAAAGCGGGGATTGCATCTTTTTGTCCGTATAACATCGGCCCCGGAAAATGTTTTCCGTCCACGTTCTACAAGCGAATAAACGCAGGTGACCGTAAAGGAGCCTGTGAAGCTATTCGCTGGTGGATTAAAGACGGTGGCCGCGATTGCCGTATCCGTTCCAACAACTGCTACGGGCAGGTATCCCGTCGTGACCAGGAAAGCGCATTGACGTGCTGGGGGATAGACCAGTGAGCATACGCTATCAGTTTATTGCCATTTCGATGCTGGTGGCCGTTGCGTTCATTGCAGGGAATGAATGGAGTAACCGTGGTTGGGAAAAGAAGTGGGCGGAACGTGACAGCGCGGAATCATCGCAAACAGCGAACGCGCAGACCGCCGCCCGCATGATTGAACAAGGGCGCATAATTGCCCGCGATGAGGCTGTAAAAGATGCACAAGCACAAGCCGCTAAATCTGCTGCCACTGCTGCTGGCCTGTCTGTCACTGTTAACCAGCTGCGTACCGAAGCAACAAAGCTTGCCACCCGCCTGGACGCCGCAAAGCACACCGCAGATCTTGCCACTGCCGTCAGAAGCAAAACAGCCGGAGCCGACGCCGCAGTGCTCGCCGACATGCTCGGACGCCTTGCAGAAGAAGCTCGATATTATGCTGAGCGATCTGACGAACGCTACCGGGCAGGAATGACGTGTGAGCGCATTTACGACTCAGTGAGGCAGTCAAACAACAACAAGGTTAGAAGATGAACGCAGAAAACCTAAGTGAAGCGTATTACCTCAATAACGATATAAAAGAACTACAACTTCAGAAAAGCATACTGGAAAGTGGTGCCGGACTTGGTGTGACAATCCAGTCTACCTATCAGGATAACGCCTTTCTTGATGCCATACGCCCGCATGCAGTGGCTGAACTTGATCGCCGTATTGTGGAGAAGAAAAAAAACCTCTCCACTCTGGGTGTTACATTCTCTTAAATGAGAACAACAATAAAAGGTTATGTCTGCTTTGCCACATTCTGAGAGTATGAGTTTTATTTGGTAGTCAATCAGTTACTTTATTGGTTTGCTTTCCGATGGAAGATAGATGTTTCCACAGAAGGGGCAAATTAACGTTATATTGTTTTTTATTCTCGACAGACTGTGCTTTGACTGGCGGGAGCAATGAGGACAAGTACTTTTCACATGGCGTAAAGTACGCATCTTGATATCTTTGAGTATCGACATGTTGATTGTCCTGGTGGGCGGTTAACAACCATACACCACATGTTGGCTAATAGCTTCTTTTATAACCGTTACGATGTAGTCGTTAGCCATAATCAATCAAGCCTCGCAATAGCGGGGCTTTTTAACAACTGAGGAATGAGCATTACAGTAGTTCTTACAGCTAAGCAGATTGAAGACCTGGCTGCCTTCGCAAAAAAAGATGGCCAGCCACAATACACCATCACTACCGGAACAATCCCTGAGTTCGAAGCGGATGATGGCGAGGTTATCCCTGAGTACACCGGGCTGATTGCCTATTCCAAGTCGCTAGAGCATAGCGTTCTACAGCTCGATAACTAACGAATCAACAAAACTTTCCATCCGCCATGACACCACAATGCTCGTAGACATGCCAGGAGGCCTGACAGAAGAAGCTCGATACCATGCTGAACGCGCTGATGAAAACTACCGGGCAGGAATGACATGTGAGCGGAATTATGATTCCGTAAAAATACTAACAATGAACCGTAGAGGAAAAATAATAGCTCTATAAATTAAGATGTTGACGGTTTTCGTGGATAAATTTGTGAATTTTTACTATGAAGGAAATACGACTCTTCCTTGAGTCAAAATCCCTGACAACTTAGGGTGATAGATAAAGGTCTTACGCAGCATGACATAATTTTCGATTTAAGCTATTTAAATTAATTTTTATGATCAAAACCCACTGAGATTTACTTACAAAACTAAACCTTGCTATGTTTGGTTAATCATGCGTTAATGAATGTCTGGTTTGTAACGAATTTATCTGAAGCAGTCGCTGTAATAATTTTATTCCTTGTTCCTGTTGAGATTTCCTTGTTGGCTTTTCTCTCTGATAATTTTTTTTCGGACCATTCTGCCCAAGGGCTTACTCAATAAAGGTAATGTTTATGTCTAATAAAATGACTGGTTTAGTTAAATGGTTTAATCCTGAAAAAGGTTTTGGTTTTATCACTCCAAAAGATGGTAGTAAAGATGTGTTTGTTCACTTCTCTGCTATCCAGAGTAATGATTTCAAGACGCTGAATGAGAGTCAGGAAGTTGAATTTAGTGTTGAACAGGGACCTAAAGGCCCCACGGCAGTTAATGTCGTGGCTGTATAAGGTAACTGTTATTACTAATAATATTCACTTCAGATGTCCGTGTTGCCATGGATCTCAGTACCGAACGTCAAACTTTGATGTTACGGAAAAAAATCCTTTCGGAGCAAAATGTATTTTTTGCAAATCAACAATGATTACATTTGATAATATTGCACTGTACATTCGTTCTGGTCAGTCTTCGTTAGAATTCAGAAAATAAATTTCAGGCTCCTTATGGAGCTTTTTTTGTATGCTGAACCGACAATCTCTGTAAGAGACATCACGGTAAAATTATGAAAAAAGTCATTGTTTTTTTTAATGCAGAACCTGCAGTTGTTGTAACCGTAATGAAAGGTATTACTACGATAATGCGTGAGTTTCCCAATGGAGAAAAAGCACACCTACCCGTGATGTCAGCGGGATTTCCATCTCTGACAGGAGACAATAAAATAGTTTATGTAGCCTCTGATCGTGATGTCAGTTCAGAAGAGATCCTCGAGGCAGCCTCGAAGCTTTTGAAATGAGATCTGGTTGTTTCGTGACCGACCCGGATTTTAGTACAGTGGTTTGTGTGGTCGCGAGCTCTTTTGCATGAAGATTGTACTGCAAACTATTGATAATTGAGTCTTTCTATTCTATCTTTTAAACATATCAGCGCTTATACAAGTGCTCTACGGGGAATGTAACATTCTTGGCGTTGATACGTTAGAGATCAAGAGAGGTAAACAATGAACGTCGAAGATTTAAAAAGAAAAACTGAAGCGGATATTTCTGAATTCATCACAAAAAAAATTATTGAACTCAAAAAAAAGACAGGAAAAGAAGTTTCCGATATCCAGTTTAATGCTCGTGAAAAGATGACTGGGCTTGAAAGCTATGATATTAAAATCACATTAATCTAATTGTTATAAGACTCAGTTCGAGTGAAAAAGCATTATCTTGAAAGGTAATGCTTTTTATTTCTGTCATAAAATTTAGAACGTTGTCAAAGTCTTCACTTCTAACCATAGATTTTCTGCTTACCTTTTAACGGGTCCTCCTTGATGATTCTGACCATCGAGGGGCAGCAGTGGCGCGGGATTTGGAGCATTTTTGATTCTTCACGCAACCATTTCAGCATTTGATGCTGATGACGGAACACTATCCCCGAATACACTGGGTTGGTTGCATTCTCTGATTCAAAAGAACACGGTGTGCTTCAACTTGACTGAGCAGGCATTACAGCAGACATTCACTGAGTGCCTGCTGTAATGTTAAACATTAAAATTTGTATTTATTTCTTATCGTTACAATCAGGGATCATCCTCAAAAGAGTGTTATCTTTCTGGACGTAGTGATGGAATAACGCTGCACCAGCATGCGCTGCGATTAAAAAATATCCGATGTTTGCCAGTGTTTCGTGAGTATCTTTGATAAGTGATTTTGTTTCCCCGTCAGGAGTAACGAACGATGCAACGTTAAAACCTAAGAAACTCCAGTCCTTTCCACCGTAAGCCATAATTGCAATACCTAATAATGGTAGAGCCAAAAAAGAAATGTACAGCAGGATATGCATTATTTTAGCAGCCATCATCTGCCAGGCTGGTTGGGGGGGAGTGATAGCTGGATCATGATACTTATGTTTAATAATTAATCGTATTATCATTAAAAACCAGACAAACACCCCAACATTGTAATGTGTTTCTTTCATGAGAAGGTAGGTGTTACTGCCTTTGGGAAACCAGCCACGAAGCTCCATAGCTGCATAGGTTATCGCTATTAATATCAGGGTTAGCCAGTGTAAGCGAATCTGAAGTTTTGAGAATTTGACCATTATTCTTGCCTCAAACGGTGTGTTACATCGACCATAAATCATGAAGCTTAACAAATCCTTATTTTTGTTGAGAGATTAAGAGTTTGTTATTCCAGCGATCTCACTTGAATGTTATTGGTAATAATTCTCATTTTTATTTCTTTCTGATAATCCTTGATGTTACGGGGCAAGAACCGCGCAGATTCTCGCTATTTATGAGAACTTTCAGTCAGCTACTGGTTCATTTTTACTTTCCGCCTATTACACAATTTGTATCCAACAAACAGGACTATGCCGATGCCAGCACGTGCTAAACGCCCATGCCGACACAAAGGGTGTGCGGCAATTACCAACGATGTCAGCGGATATTGTGACCAACACCGAAAGCAGCATGCTGGTGACGGCTGGCGGAATTATCATTCAGGAAAGAGCAGACAAGAACGTGGATATGGGCGGCTCTGGGAAATTAAACGAGCGCGTATCCTTCAGCGTGATAAATACCTGTGTCAGAACCATCGCCGACAGAAGATAGCGAAGAAAGCGACCAGTGTTGACCACATCATTCCAAAAGCTCATGGCGGCACTGATGACGATTCCAATCTTGAGTCGTTGTGCTGGGAATGCCACAGAGCGAAGACGGCAAGAGAGCGTATCCGATGAGTTATACCCATTGCACATACTGTGGTTCACGGCTCAACACAAGAGCTAACTGCCCAAAAACATGGGGTGGTTCATCGCGCCGCGCCAACCTGCGCTGCGGCTATTGTGGGCTGTCAGGGCATAACTCTAATGCCTGTCCACACAATTCGAGCAGCGGTTGTCGGCGCAGCCTGAATGATGATTTCCATCTGGATTGATGCCGGCACAGGCCAGGGGGTAGGGGGATCAAATCCCTGACCCCTTTCGCGCTTCAGGACTGCCGCCTGAAGGCCATTTTTGCACGTCATAAATAAGGATCTTTTTTCCGGTAGGTTTCACCTATTAAAAGAGGAGTTATGGCTGGTGGAATTCGATCGTCTGGAGGGGGGAGAAAACCCATCTTACCCGCCGGACAAAAAAGTAAATTAACCCGAATTGCACCTCCTACAGAGTTAATGGGGGAGGCTGCTATCAGAATGTGGAAGACTCAAAGCAAAATCCTGATCGAAAGAGGCGTATTTGAACTTGAAGATGCCCCCTTACTTTTAGCCTACTGCAATGCCTTCCATCTTATGCTTGAAGCTGAAAAATTACTGGCTTCAGGGCTGACAACTGAAAGTGAAATGGGAGGATTAAAAAAACATCCTGCAGTTAACGTCCGAAATGATTCAGTTTCCCAGATTGCCCGTCTGGGCTCACTTCTGGGGTTAGATCCGCTCAGCCGTATCAGAATGACCAGTGGCAGAAATGCTCCTGACGATGACGGGAATGAATTTGATGAGTTTGACTGATGGCTACATATCCGAACGTCAATGCAGCGAACCAGTATGCAAGAGATGTTGTTGGCGGGAAGATCCTTGCTTGTCAGTTAACTGTGCTTGCCTGTCAACGACACCTTGATGATTTGGAACGTGCGAAGGATCCTGACTGGCCTTACCGGTTTGATAAAAACAAGGCCGAGCGATTTTTGCGCTTTGCTCAGAAGATGCCTCATACGGCCGGTGAATGGGCCAGGAATAAACTACGCATAGAATTTGAGCCCTGGCAAAAGTTTGCTCTTGGTGTGCCATTTGGTTGGGTTAATAGGAAGTCCGGATTCCGCCGTTTTTCTGAAATATATATTGAGGTTCCCAGGAAAAATGGGAAGTCCGCAATTGCAGCTGCCGTTGGTAATTATATGTTTTGCGCTGATGGGGAACATGGTGCAGAAGTGTACTGTGGCGCCACTACAGAAAAACAGGCCTGGAAAGTCTTCTCTCCCGCTCTACAAATGGTAAAAAAACTCCCTGCATTGCGACAAAAATACTCAGTCAAACCCTGGGCGAAGAAAATGACCCGTCCGGATGGCGCTGTTTTTGCGCCAGTCATCGGCGATCCTGGTGACGGCGATTCCCCTTCATGTGCAATTATTGATGAATACCACGAGCACCAAACAGATGCTCTTTATACGACTATGACAACAGGAATGGGGGCAAGGGAACAACCTATCACTCTGATCATTACAACTGCGGGTTATGACATTACTTCTCCGTGTTATGAGAAACGTGCGCAGGTGGTGGAAATTCTACGCCGGAATCGGGTGGGAGAAGAAAATGAAACGATTTTCGGTATTATTTACGGTCTTGATGATGATGACGACTGGACAAAACATGAAGCATTAATCAAAGCAAATCCAAACTTTGGCATTTCCGTAAAAGAACACTTCCTGCGCGCCAAACAATTGCTTGGAATATCTAACCCCAGCCAGACGAACAAAATTCTTACCAAGCATTTTAACCGGTGGGTAAGTGCCAAGACGGTTTTCTATGATCTGCAAAAATGGATGGCTGCAGCGGACAATAGTCTCAAGTTGTCTGATTTCGCCGATGAAGATTGCTGGTTGGGGATAGACCTTGCGTCTAAGGTTGACCTGAATGCGGTCGTACCAGTATTCAGACGGGAAGTGGATGGTATTACGCATTTCTACTGTGTCAGTCCGATGTTCTGGGTGCCTGAAGATACGGTTTACTCACCAGATCCCACATTGAAAACCACTTCTGACCGCTATCAGTCATTTGTTAAACAAGAGGTTCTGATACCGACAGAAGGTGCGGAAGTGGACTATCGGCTTATTTTTGAGTCAATCCTTCAATTACGTCAGCGTGTAAAAATCATTCAGTGTCCTATTGATCCTTACGGTGCAACATCATTACGACACATGCTTGAAGAGGAGGGGCTGGAGCCAGTTGAGATCAGGCAAAACTTCACCAATATGAGTGACCCAATGCGTGAAATCGAGGCCGCGCTGGCATCAGGACGTTTTCATCATGACGGTAACCCTATCATGAACTGGTGCATCCAGAATGTCATCGGGCGTTATTTGCCTGGAAGCGATGATATTGTCCGCCCCGGCAAGGAGGGTAAGCAAAATAAAATTGATGGTGCTGTAGGATTACTTATGGGGATCGGACGGGCCATGCTGAACAGTACAGTAAGTAACAGAAATATCACCATGCCCATTCTCATTATTCCGAACATGTACTGAGGAAACCCCATGTCAGCAGGAACCTTAACCCTTAACAATAACTCAGCCTCGGTTGCCGGAACTGACACCACTTTCACCACTGAGTTAGCTGCAGGTGATTTTATTGTGGTTGTCGTGGGTGGTGTGCCTTTCACACTTCCCGTACTGGAAGTTAACAGCAATACACGGCTGACGCTGGTCAGTAATTACACCGGGCCGCGAGCGACAGGAGCCGCCTGGTCTGCCGTTCCCCGCGTGGCGCTGAATATGGTCACTGCCGCAATGGTCGTTCAGAATACCCAGGCGCTTCTCGGTCTGAACTACGACAAGCAGAACTGGCAGCAGTTTTTTACAGCCGAAGGTGATGTAACTATTAAATTACCGGATACCAGTCAGACCACAGGACCGTCAGCAAAGAAACTCATCAATAGCGTTGCCGGCAAGGCTGACCTGGTCAACGGCGTGGTGTCAAAAGCGCAGGGTGGGACAGGGTTATCCAGTCCCTTCGGTGCAGTGGCAGGTTCTTTCTGTGAGGGTAATGATAACCGCCTTAACACCATCGGCGGCAAATCCGGAGGCCAGATAACCAGCCCGTTTGGAAAGGTCAACGCATTGCCGGGAAGCTTTGACTCCCTCTATGCCGGAAACCGCAACTACGGTCTCTACCAGGAACAGATGAATGTACTCGGTGCAGGATATCTGTATCCGCATATGAGTTTCAAGATGTACTGGCCAGGTCATTACGGCGGGGTGTTTACATGGTCTGCATGGGCAAACGACATGAACCCCGAGTACGTCCTCTCCTGGACAACGGAGGTGGGAACCACGCCGCACATGTGGCGGTTTAATGGCGCTAATGGTAACGCCACTGCTTCTGGCAACTGGATTAACGGTGGTTCGACTGCTGAAATTAAAGAGAAAGTCGAAGACATCCAGAATCCGCGCGAAACGATGCGGATAATCCGCGCATGTACCTGGCGACTGAAAACAAAAAATGCTGACGGGCGTTTCGGTATCGGTGTTCTGGCTGAAGGGCTGTATGAGGCGTACCCGGAGGCGAAAGTTACTGCCGGTGATATCGAACTACGGGACGGTACTGTTGTTAAGGATGCCTTATCTGTACAGGCTGGCGATTCCGGCGTACTGGCCGCGGTTCACCACGCAACCCTTATTTCTCTGATGGATGAAAACGAAGCGCAGCAGAAAGAAATCAATCAACTGAAAGCAGACATGGAGGCGCTGAAGAAAATTGTTGAACAGTTCGCCGCCAGATAATTCTGCTCTGGACCATCAAAGTGCAATGTCATAAAGCGAAATAACAGGGTGGGATCTGCCGCAACCATACCGTATGCAGGAGTATGGCTGCGGCCGACTGGCGGACGTCCGATAGTGCGAGTATTGAATGGTTGAAAGCCCGTTTTGAACGAAGAGTAGAAGTTCAGAATGTTTACTTACATCGAGGTACCTTGAGTCATAGTAAGCAGGTCACTGTAGTTGACTTAAATGATAATGACAAATCTCAGCTGATAACTGATAATTATTAGCTGTTAAGTAAACCAGAACGGATAATGACAATGTGTTACTATAATAAAAATGGGGTCTTGAGGGGTTGGGGATTATACATATATGAGATTTTATAGCATAGATTACCTACAAATGCAGTCTAACATCAATGATTATTTAAAATACATCGTTATATTTAGTACTTTATTTATTCTAATCGTTGTTTTTAGTCTGTATATGCGCCATCGTTTGCAAACTAAATATCGTGACTTAACAATCATAGCCTTCTTATTTTTGCTCTTCATTTGTGGTGTTCAGTATGCTGATTATACTGATAGTCAAAATATACATTCCCAATCATCACAAATGGTTAATTTTGTTAGATTCTTATCACAAAAAAAAGATGTGAATGTGAATGCTATATCTTCCAGTTCAGTACAACTCACTGATGGCATTATCGTTAAAATTAATGATCTTTTTTATCGCGTCAACTTAGGCTCGGATCAGAAAACATACAATTTAGTAGAGGTTTCGTTAATAAACCCAGAAGTAGAAATCATAAATAAATGAGGTGTAGAAATGATGATTTATTTACCTATCATTATAAAGTTGGGTCTGGGGATACTGTGTTTAATTGTTCAAATAAATCTTATGGGGAAAGGAAATCTGGCTCCTTCATCCGCAATGGACCAAGTTCAAAACTATGTGCTGGGGGGGATTATAGGAGGTGTGATTTACAACGAATCTATAACAGTTCTCCAATTTGTCCTAGTCCTAATTATATGGACTTTTTTGGTCTTTGTTCTTAAGTTTTTGAAGGAAAATAGTCGGTTAGTAAAAAGGGTGATCGATGGAAAACCTATTACTTTAGTACACAATGGTAGCATTAATGTTAAGGAGTGTTTACGGAATGGTGTTTCTGCAAATGATTTAATGTTCAAATTAAGAGCAAATGGTATTTATGAAATAGAACAACTAAAACGCGTGGTTCTCGAACAAAATGGGCAATTAACTATTATACAAAGTGGCGATGAAAATATACGCTACCCAATTATAGTGGACGGTTTAGCCAACCATGATCTGCTAGAAATCCTTAATAAAGACAATGAATGGTTAGATAATGAAGTTACAAAGAAAGGCTTCAATAAAATCAGTGAGGTATATTTAGGTGAGTACTTATCAGGTAGGATTAATTTATACGGATATGAAAAATAACATCTAAAATTAACGCCCTTTTATCAGGAGGTAGCCAGTTCAGGTGTGCCTCCGCCTGAGAACACTGACACCAACGTTCGATCCCGGCACAGAGCGAACGAACTGGCTGAGTTAAAGCTCCGTTGAGAGCGAAAAGCGGACGCCCGCATAGCGTGAATAGGCGTCCGATATTTTTATGTGGGCAGTTTACTTAACCCGCTTCCCCGTTTCGTCAATGACCTTCTCGCCATCCTCTTTGGTAAACGCTCCTTTCTGACCTTCCGGTAGAATATCCAACACTATTTCTGAAGGGCGGCAAAGACGAGTGCCAAGCGGCGTAATGACTACCGGCCGATTAATCAGGATCGGATGTTGAAGCATAAAATCAATCAACTGCTCATCACTAAATTTCTCTTCATCAAGACCCAGATGTTCATAAGGCTCAACATTCTTACGCAGTAATTCACGCACCGTAATTCCCATATCTGAAATAAGTTTAATCAGCTCATCACGGGTCGGTGGCGTATCGAGATAATAAATTATCGTTGGTTCGTTGCCGCTGTTACGGATCATCTCCAGCGTGTTGCGAGAAGTACCGCAGGCAGGGTTGTGATAGATGGTAATGTTGCTCATATCTGTATCTCATTACAAAGTGATGGAGAGCCGCAACGCCAGCGCGGCCAAAGTGACAAACAGCACCGGCAGAGTCATGATAATGCCGGTGCGGAAGTAATACCCCCAGGTAATCGTTATATTTTTCTGAGCAAGTACATGCAGCCAAAGCAGGGTTGCCAGACTGCCAATCGGGGTGATTTTCGGGCCTAAATCGCTGCCGATCACGTTGGCATAAATCATTGCCTCTTTGACAACGCCAGTCGCCGTACTCCCATCAATCGACAGCGCGCCAATCAGCACTGTCGGCATATTGTTCATCGCCGACGACAGGAGAGCGGTCATGAAGCCGGTGCCAAACGTTGCTGCCCATAATCCCTTTTCTGCCAGCAGGTTTAGCACGCCAGACAGATACTCCGTTAACCCTGCATTGCGGAGGCCATAGACCACCAGGTACATGCCCAGCGAAAAAATAACGATCTGCCATGGCGCACCGCGCAGGACTTTACCGGTGTTGATGGCATGACCTCTTTTCGCCACTATAAACAGTACTGCTGCGCCAGTAGCCGCTATCGCGCTGACCGGGATCCCCACAGGCTCCAAAACAAAGAAACCGACAAGCAGCAATAACAGGACAATCCAGCCCACCCTGAACGTTGCCGGATCTTTTATCACACTGGCAGGAGTCTTCAGCAGCGAAACGTCATACGTCGCCGGAATGTCCCTGCGGAAGAAGAGATGCAGCATGACTAGCGTGGCCGCAATCGCTGCCACATCTACGGGGATCATAACGGAGGCATACTGCGTGAAACCCAGACTGAAAAAGTCCGCCGAGACGATATTCACCAGGTTAGAAACAATGAGCGGTAGGCTGGCCGTATCTGCTATAAATCCTGCGGCCATCACAAAGGCCAGTGTTGTGCCCTTGCTGAATCCCATTGCAAGCAGCATCGCAATCACAATTGGTGTCAGGATCAGCGCGGCGCCGTCATTGGCGAACAAAGCAGCAACAGCGGCTCCGAGCAACACTATCCAGGTAAACAGCAGGCGACCACGCCCGTTACCCCAGCGGGAGACGTGCAGTGCGGTCCACTCAAAGAAGCCGGCTTCATCGAGCAGCAGGCTGATGATAATGACCGCAATAAATGCCGCTGTCGCGTTCCAGACGATATTCCAGACAACGGGTATATCAGTGATATGGATGACACCGGTTACCAGCGCCAGCACAGCCCCGATACTCGCACTCCAGCCAATGCTCAAGCCTCTGGGTTGCCAGATCACCAGTATCAGCGTCAGTAAAAATATACTCCCTGCCAAAAGCATCTCAGACTCCATTATATATGATTATGTAAATGTGTTTTCTTTTCTCAACAGGAGGTGCAGGCTGATTTATCCAGCCATTCACGCACATCCTCTCGCATACACTGCCAGGACGTTGTGATTGTCTCAGCTGCCCATGCCGGTATGTGGGGTGACAGACGATAGTGGATCCATTTGCCTTCACGACGATCCAGAACCAACCCAGCCTCGCGAAGGATAGCCATATGTCGCGAGACTTTGGGCTGCGATTCGGAAATTGTTGCGCAGATATCACAGACGCACAGTTCTCCTGACTCCCGGAGAATCATGATGATGGCGAGCCGGGTTTCATCCGACAGAATTTTGAAAAGTTGAACAGGTTGTAGCATTTTTCACTCCGTTCCCTTTAGAATATACATATGTTAAATCATATGTATTAAATTTGAAATAATCTGATCTCTCCGGAGTAGAAAAATGGAACAATTTCCAGCCCTGAATAGTGAATGCTTTGATCAACACATCGCCGAGCGCCTGCACCTGCACGAGCCGCCGCGGATTCTGATCCTATATGGCTCAGTTAGAGAGCGCTCCTACAGCCGCTTTGCTGCGGAAGAAGCTGGTCGCCTGCTGACAGCGATGGGCGCGGAAGTAAAACTCTTTAACCCCTCAGGTTTACCCCTGCCGGATGATGCGCCAGATACGCATCCTAAAGTCACCGAGCTGCGCGGTCTGGTCAGATGGTGTGACGGGATGGTGTGGAGTTCTCCGGAACGGCACGGTGCTATGAGCGCAGTTATGAAGGCGCAGATTGATTGGATACCCTTAAGTGAAGGCGCGGTTCGTCCTTCGCAGGGCAAAACACTTGCGGTAATGCAGGTCTGCGGTGGTTCACAGTCCTTCAATGCCGTGAACCAGATGCGTATTCTGGGTCGCTGGATGCGGATGTTTACGATCCCAAACCAGTCCTCTGTAGCCAAGGCATGGCAAGAGTTCGACGAAAACGGACGAATGAAACCCTCTTCATGGTATGACCGCATCGTCGATGTAGCGGAGGAGTTGTTTAAAGTCACGCTGCTGCTTAAGGGACAAACCGGTTATCTTGCAGATCGTTACAGCGAGCGAAAAGAAAGCCATCAGGAGCTTTCATCCCGTGTAAATCAGGACAAAATATAACGTATTTTTTTCGTGAATCCATACTGAATGAGCTTAACAACGTCCGCTTTGGCACTGAGTGGACTGTCAGCTTAGGTTTCGCTCTGTGCCTTAAGAGTGCCAGGTCAGAGCTAATACAACTTAAGCAATATGACGGTTCAAGGAGTTTAATCTGAAACCAGCCACATATCAGCCTCTTCAAATATTTCCTGCACCGTTCTGCTTATCTGTTCTTTCTCATGCTTGCTGGCGTCAATGTTGATCGACGGCAGTGTCATCATCGGTTTAACCCGAACATCAGCATCGGGGAAAATCCGGTGAACTCTCTTACTCAATTCTCCCGGAATGATATCTTTTGCACCGGGTAGGGTCGACACCTCAAATCCTGACTGGCCGGAGAAACCAGAGTTATGATTCTTAGAAACAGGCAGAGAAGAGAATCCGCCTGTTATGTCATTTCATGAATTAGTTAGCTAAGTTATACGGTTTTTGCCTTAATGAACTTACTGGAAGCATTCTCTTTTTTAGTTTTCTGGTTAATCTAATCTCAATATATTTATGCGTTAAATGAGAAATGAATATAGATAGGGAAATAGCTATAACAACTGTCACGATTCCTTTGTAATTGGATAATTCAAACAGCTCCATTCTTTTCATGACAGCGGAACCTATAGCACCATGAAGTAAATAGAGTGAGAAAGATATATCACCAAGGTATGTTAATATGTGGGGGATGTATTTCTTTAATAAAGGATCGGCTAGAGTGATAAAAAGAATAAACACACCTAAAATAATAGCGCTTTCTGTATTAAACGCTCTCAAGCTTTCATTATATATTCCATAAATTACATACATGAACAAAGATAATGATATAAAGCTGGCGATAGCTTGAATCTTAGTTGACGATGTAATATTCTTGAGCTTTAAATATAAACAACCAACTATTGCCCCTATAATAAACTCAAGGAAAACAGGATTTGTTAACAAACCAAGAGTCGGGGAGTGGAAGGGATAGCCTTGTATACTTGTTGTTGGTTGGAATCCCGCAATGGCAGGAATGAGGCATATCATAAGTGCACTAAAACCAATTAGAGCTAATAAACGATGTTTAACAAGCAGACAAACGGAAAAAGCTATATAAAAATAGACTTCATAATTAAGTGTCCAGCGTATATTATACATACCACCATCATCAATATAATGAGGTGTTATGTCCGTCTTATAGACAGTGAATGTAAGAGCACTTAGCAAATTTTGCACTTTCTCAGGATAATGGAAAGTACTCATTGCTCCACTCAAAAGAAATGTTATCAAAAGGCCAACGTAATACATTGGAAATATTCTTATAGCACGATTAATCAGGAATCGTTTTGTTGAGAACAGACTCTGAGTATAATTTTGAGTGGTGTATACCATTATAAATCCACTAATGATGAAAAAAATATCAACGCCGATAATTCCCCATCCGAATAATGCGTCCCAAATGGTTGTGCCGTTTTCAACCTGACTTCTTAGGTAAAAGCGGTAGTGAAACAACATAACCAAAATTGCGGCTAATCCACGTAGAGCCTGCAAAGATTCTATTCTTTTGTTCATAAAATACTCCCTGAAATTCCTGAATAACTATAACTAAGTTACTTTGAAATAGCATCCGTAATTTATGTTTAACTATACGCGATCCGGGTTTTTTAACGAGGGTCTTGTGTGATGGGGTAACCGCTGCCACTTTGCATGGAAGCATAGACTACGGCCGACTGGCGAATGTTCGATAGTGCGAGTACTGAATGATTGCCAGTCGCAGCGGATTGTACTTAAGCAATATGACGGTTCAAGGCGTTTAATCTGAAACCAGCCACATATCAGCCTCTTCAAACATTTCCTGCACCGTTCGGCTTATCTGTTCTTTCTCATGCTTGCTGGCGTCAGTGTTGATCGCCGGCAGTGTCATCATCGGTTTAACCCGAACATCAGCATCCGGGAAAATCCGGTGAACTCTCTTACTCAATTCTCCCGGAATGATATCTTTTGCACCGGGTAGACCATCAAAATTCCTTTTGTCATAAACGAGTTCCACGAACATTGCTTATTGCCTCTTTACTGGGTGGATACACAGTGTTTATGCTGTGTTTTTATCCTGTATTCAAGAGGGGCTAAATGATGCCACGACGTAGCGATATTGAAATGGCCTGGCATGCTTCGATACAGCAAGAACCAAATGGGCGTAAGACCGTCACCACACAGCGGTTTGTCCAGGAACTGAGCAAGGTTAACTGGAATTGGACGATGAAGCAGGCCAACGAATGGATCGAGTGGTATGTGACAACATTCCGCGATGTATCAACGCAGGAAGGCGAGAACCGTACCTTTCAGCTGTTCAATCCAAACGGAGGACTATAGCCATGGGCTTCCCTTCACCTGTGGCAGATTACGTTGAAACAAGGATCTCCCTCGATCAGCAGCTAATCAGCCAGCCCGCAGCGACTTATTTCATGCGGGCATCGCGTTCACATTTCAGAGAAGGGATAATCCAGGGGGCGCTACTTGTTGTGGACGCGTCGCTTTCAGCCTGTGATGGCTCGCTGCTGATATGCGCGATAGACGGGGAATTCAGGATCAAGCGATACCGAACTCACCCTCAGCCCCACCTGATAAATCTGGAGAACGGGAGCGCTGCCAGAAGATGGTGATGGCTACAATTCCTCACACGCAATATTTGGAGTTATCACGTACATCATTAATGATGCCAGGAACGCGGAGTTTGATGACTGCCTGGTGATGTGAATAGTTGAAACTTTACGGTAAAGTCGATGTTTTGTGTCGGGTTTTTTCCCCGATTATTCCCCGTTCAGAAAACAGGCATAAAAAACCAGCCGTAACAGGCTGGTTCTTAGAGGATTTTTGGTCAGAACGAGAGGATTTGAACCTTCGACCCCCGACACCCCATGATGGCGAGTTACCGTCTGAAGGGCAGCTATGTGCCAATAGAGGACATTGTTATCATCTATCTGCATCAATCAGTGGGGGCAAGTCATATCAACTTCCAAAACATTCAAATTCTTTACGCAAAAAAATGTTGATTTCTTGTCAATTAATTCCATAATGAAATTAATATATGAAAATCATTAGAAATCTTAACGTTAGGTGGTTAATATGGCATCAGATAACTGGAATAAAATAGATGATTTCACATTGGACAGTGAGCTTTACTACTGCGCGTTTTTAGATGTTCTAGGATATAAAAATAAATCTGATGAATTCTTTGATGGGCGATTTAATCTGCGTGGAAGGTATGAAAGAGCTCTGACTTCATCTTTGGAATTATTGGAAAATGTTACCGTTCGTGGCTTTACAGATACAAGCAGACTAGAAGTGAGGTTTTTCTCTGATAGTATCATCATAACGCACCCTAAAAATACAAATAAAGAAACTTCTTTTTTTAATATATTATTTTTATGCCAAGTATTGTCTGCACATCTAAGCTTTGAAGGTTTGTTCATTCGAGGCGGGATTTCCCAAGGTCAACACATTGAAAAAACTAATAAAAAACACAATTTCTCATTTTTATCCTCTAAGGCGCTCGAGAAAGCTTACATGCTTGAATCTACTAAGTCAGTTTATCCTAGAATATTAATTGACGATGATATTATTCCAGATGTGAGCGGACACAACCTCACTATGATTGTTAAAAACGCTTCTAGCTACATAGTGCATTTTTCTCCTCATATTATAAATAGAGAAGGGAATAATCAGTCAGACGTGAAACTTGAAATGGAGGATATATATAAGATTTATGAATCAGTAACTACCCAAAGAGTTAAAGATAAATACAAGTGGTTGCTCTGTTATTACTATTGGTCGTTATCAACAATACCAGGGGTAAATATGGATGAATTTGAAAAATTTAAAGTCGGTAATGTTTGTGATTTTGAAATGATGTCATCTGGTTATTTTTCCCATCAATAAGTATGTCGAAGATAATCCGGCTTCTTTGAGAAAGCCTCTTTGAGAAAGTAAGTCGCATTGAACCTCGAGAAATAGCATCATATGGAAATAGTCAGAATAATTTGAAAAGCACTATGTTGTTTGGCAAACCCTCATGACAGCACTCAACAATGCACCGGGCATGTCCGCTCACAGCCAAAAGCAGAAGTTGGAATGCCGGAGACTCTCTTATAGTGGATCGGTAGTTTTGTAGGGATGATAACGCTGACATTAAGATGTTAATGGGATACGCTCAATTTGCACCGGGTCGTCTCAACGAAGCCATCCACTTTACCCCTCTTAACAATATGGATTGAATGACGTTATGGAAAATAAATACAAGCATGACAAAGCGTCGCTGGCAGACTGATATAGAGGGGTTAGTCTTGAAGTTATACGCAAGTTAAGGCTAAACTGGAAGAACAAGTTTTGGTTACTGCGCTCCTCATAAGTCAGTTAACTTTGTTCACACAGTGCCAACTTTATGAACTTTCGAAGAGAAGAAATTAATCTCTAATCTCAAAAATCACAAGGTTCTTAATAACAAGAATGGTATAAATATGGAATTACTAAATTCGATTGATTGGTATCTAACGAAAATAAATAATGCGCAGACAGCATTACTTGAAACCCCACCGCCCGCAAATATTGAACACCTAAGATTTAATCATGGCGTTTACATTGAGTCTATATTTTCACTAATAGATTACATGAAAGATAATAATAATTGTATACAGGAAGATATCAAAATAACAATAGGCAGTAACCTTTTTTATTTTAGGACGCTAAGGAATTCAATTGTACACCGTGGATTTGATCTTAGCACTAGAGGCACCGTCGTTAATGGAAATACACGAGTATTAACGCCAGACAATGTTGTCGACAAGGGAGTGTTACTCCCAACACCTGTAGAGCCGTTGCTATTAAAAGCAACAATGCAACTGGATATCGTAATGAGATCAATGCTAATCCTAAAGTTGAACAGTCTTGGAGCTTTAGATGAAAAAGAAATAGATGAGGATGTTGAATTTAAAAAGCATTGTTCATTGATAGAAAATGATAATTACATACCTTTATTCGTAAAAGAGATGTATATGAAAAACATTGAAGAAATAAAGAGAAGTTTGAATTTTACAGAAATAAATAGAGATAGAATCAATAAGTTAAAAGATAAATTATCACCAGTCAATACATTAATGTCGTTTTCAAAAATATAAAGTGTCATATAAATAATATTAAAAACACGCATATGGCGGCTGCTTGGAGATTAACTGATAATATGCGAACATCTTCTTCTCAATCAATTAGTAAGTACTCCTAATCGAGTGTGGGCAGCCCAATTGTTAAACCAGTGGCGATTTAACTGCGAACTTCCGTTTTTCGCTCAAAGCAGACGTTTCCCCTGTCGCATCGTACATTAACGCATAGTTTGGATTAACTCTGGTCCTTGATTCTTAACATTCCCGACGGCACGCGTCACGGCGTGCCAAAAAAATTTATCAGCGGACACGGAACCGTCAGCTACAATCTCCTCCGCTTCTTTCCCTCCAATATTCTGCCTCATCCATCCGCGAGCAGCTTCTGGTGACAGTACCAGTGGCCGCCTGTCGTGAATATCTACCAGTCCTTTATCGGCAGCAGCTGTTACTATCAGGAATCCTTCAGCTTCATCTCCACGTTCGAATGGTGTGCTGCCGATCGCCGCCATGAAAATCGGCTGGCCATCGGCTCGATGAATAAAGTAGGGCTGCTTTATGTCACCTTCCTTTTTCCATTCGTACCAGCCATCAGCAAAGCAAATTGCGCGACCATGTTGCCAGAGTGGTTTAAACATTCTGCTGGTGGCCGCAGTTTCAGACCGTGCGTTAATGAGTGGCGGTTTATCCCACCAACCGGGGGCGTATCCCCAGATAACTGGATCAAGATGCAACTGCTCATCACGTTCGCTGAGTAGCAGAACTTTTGTGCCTGGCGCAACGTTAAAACGACCGATTGGTTCGGGATCGTATGGTATGTAGAGTTCGGCCTCATCAGCGAGCAGAACGAGATAATCTTCACGCGTCATTGATTGAACGAAACGTCCACACATAGACACCTCCAGTCTCCAGACTGAAAGTATAGGTACTCAAGGAATATCTTATAAAATACGTTCTGCAAAACAATTTAAATCTATCGGCGAATCATAAGCTTACAACACCTTCAAAATGTTGATTTAGAGATGGCAAAATATCAATAAAACGCTTTTAATTCATGCTGATAGTGTAAAATCAGATGTATATCGGTCTGGTACATGGATATCGATACCACCGCGAGCTACAAACTGGCTGGTGCGCAGCAGCATGACAGCGTACGCCTCGATCCGTGGGTGTTTATGTTCTCTGCGGGTTATCGCTTCTAAGTCCGTGATTAAAATGCTGAAAGGCTGATCGCTCCACGGTCAGCTTTTTTTATTGCCCATTTATTTCTTCCAGCCACTCTCCCCGTCGATGTAATGCTACTCTTTAAGCAAACTGGCTTTGAGGGCATTCACAATGATGTTGACTCGCCACCTGCTACAACAAAAAATCACGCTTCTGGAACCATTCACCGAAGATCAAACGGCAGCGTTTGCCGTGAGTGCCGCGCGTGAATTGCTGATTTATATGGATAAAATTGAGACGCTGGAAAAACGTATTGCGACTCCGGTTACACTACCTTTTTGCAGCGCCAGTCCGGTTTGTGAGATTGAAGCGGGCTACGCCGCAGGCGTGAGCGATTGTCGTGAGGCCATTCGTCGGGCAGGATATCCGATTGAGGGTGATGATTAGTTTGCATTTATGTTAACAAAAATGCGCTTTTATTGTATAAGTCTGTAACTTTAGCTCGCATAACAACGGGCTTCTAACTCATCAGCTTAGGGAAGGTTGATATTCTCAATCAACGTACAGCGCAGTTATGCAACAACAGAAACGGGTAACCGGTTTGGCAATATGTTAACTATCAGGGTGGACTCGTGAAGATTGTGCAGGACAAGCTCAGAAACAGGCAGGCACTGCTGGTATCAGGGCTCATTACGTTGATATTTACCTCGTTGTTTTTGTTTATTATTTATGAGCAGCGTATGGCTGCAGCCAGCGAAGGCGTTAACCGCCTGCAAGCGCGCATGATGGACATTTTTAACGATAACGAGCTGATCGCCGATGCGATTGGTGAGCGCTATCACCATATCAAAACGGGTGAACAATGCGGCGATATTTCACAATTTGTTCCCCGATATGAGAATGAATGGGGAATTAACGCCGACCCAAAGCGGCTGCATTCGGCGACGGGGACAATGGTTGCCCAGCAAATCGGTCACAACGCGCTGTGTATGTATACGGCGGCGGAGTTTATTCGCGGCATGGTCAATGAGCTGAACCCAGGCAGCTTCGATGCACATCGTTATATTATTGCCAAAAATTCAGATTATTTTTACTGGTTTATGGCTTCTGATTCGCGCAATTTCAGTTTCTCTAATTCTGAAATGGCGCGGGATATTACCCAATTTTTCTATCCGCCGGTCGATTTCTATACCCGACTGTTGCAGAAAAATGTCAAAAATAAAGCCCTTAGTTCCACGAACTTTTATACCGATAAAATTACCGGTGAAAAAGCTTATAGCGTGGTGAGCTATATCTACGATCTGTCTGGTAAAGAGATATCAGACCAAATTGTGGCCTATCTGGTCTATGACCATTCAAAGCCAGAATTACAGGAAGCGTTGGCTCAGGCCTTTGACGACCAAATTCCACCGGAGCTGAATGTGGAGTTGGTGAATTTAACCAATAATGAGAGTCTCTGCTTATCCGGTAAATGTAACGGTCAATCCCGCTTTATGGTGCGCAATTTTTCGGAGAAATATGCACTGCACTATTCACTTTCATTAGGCCGTTTTATGGCGCGCGACCCGCATGCAGGAATCGTTATGCTGCTGGCGCCGTTCTTTTTCATCATCATTAGTTTCTCGTTAAAATCATGGCTGAACGAAAGCGATCTTAAAGTTTATATTGATACGCTGACCGGCTGTTTTAATCGTCGAATTCTCGACATCATTAAGCGCCGTGATTTATCGCACTGTTCGGTGGTGCTACTGGACTGCAATAAGTTTAAGGCCGTCAATGATACCTGGGGCCATGCGGCGGGCGATCGTGCGCTGCAAATTATTGCCAACAGGATGTTGTCAAACACCCGCACCAGTCACGATATTGTGATCCGTACCGGCGGGGATGAATTTATGATCCTGCTGTTTCGATCGCAGGCAACTGACGCCATAGCAATCGCGCAACGTATTAGCGGGCAGGTGACCAGCCATGTGTTTGTGGTGGATGGCCATACCGTGCCATTGTCAGTATCGTGGGGAATTGCAGAGGTGAATGGTGAACTGGATGTGGCGATTCAGAATGCGGATAACGCCATGTATAAAATGAAGCACAAGAAAGAGGGATAAAACCGCCAGAAGTTTCTGGCGGTTGATGTAGCTTACTGGCGGGTGGCGGCTTTCATCGCGCTGACAAAAGCGTTCAGCTCAGCCAGCATTTGTTCTGGTGCCGCAACATTCTTCTCAATGATTTTCACAATCGCCGAGCCGGAAATTGCGCCAGCAGCGCCGGCTTCAATAGCACCGGCGACCTGTTCAGGCGCAGAGATACCGAAGCCCTGTAATGACGGCGGCGCATCATATGCTTTCAACTTTTCGACCAGATGATGCAGCGGTAACGCCGCACGATTTTCTGCACCGGTAACACCTGCACGCGAAAGCAGGTAGGTATAGCCGCGACCGTAAGAGGCAATCTGGCGCAGCAGTTCTTCATCAGCATTCGGCGGACAGATAAAAATAGGCGCAATGTTGTGGCGCAGTGCCGCAGCTCTGAATGGTGCGGATTCCTCAACGGGAACATCAGCCACTAACACAGAATCCACGCCTACTTTTTCGCACTGGGCGTAAAACTCATCAATGCCCTTACTGAACACCAGGTTGGCATACATCAGCAACCCAATGGGAATAGTTGGGTGCTTCTGGCGGATCAGCGCCAGCATTTCAAAGCATTGCGACGGCGTAACGCCGGCGGCAAACGCACGCAGGGTGGCTTCCTGAATCGTTGGACCGTCAGCCAGCGGATCGGAGAACGGAATACCGAGCTCGAGGGCATCGGCACCGGCTTCAATCAGCGTATCAATGATTTTCAGTGACTGCTCAACGGACGGATCGCCCAGGGTTACGAAGGGGACAAAAGCACCTTCTTTGCGGTCCTTCAGCTGTGCAAACAGGTTTTCGTAACGTTCCATCAGATTTCCCCTCGCGCTTTCAGAATATCGTGTACGGTGAAAATGTCTTTGTCGCCGCGACCGGAGAGATTAACCACCAGTAGCTGCTCTTTTTCCGGGTTTTCACGCATCATTTTCAATGCGTGCGCCAGGGCATGGGAGGACTCCAGTGCCGGAATAATCCCCTCGTGCAGACACAGCGTTTTGAAGGCTTCCAGCGCTTCATCGTCGGTGATCGAAACATAATCGGCGCGACCAATGCTGTTCAGATACGCATGCTGTGGTCCGACTGACGGGAAGTCCAGCCCCGCAGATACAGAGTAAGACTCTTCAATCTGTCCTTCTTCGGTCTGCATCATGGGGGACTTCATGCCGAAGTAAATCCCGACACGGCCATGTTTCAATGGCGCGCCATGTTCCCCGGACTCAATCCCGTGACCGCCTGGCTCTACACCAATCAGACCGACGCTGGCTTCATTAATAAAGTCGGCGAACATACCGATAGCGTTAGAACCGCCGCCCACGCAGGCGATAACGGCGTCCGGCAGGCGCCCCTCTTTTTCGAGGATCTGTGCTTTGGTTTCTTCACCGATCATGCGCTGGAATTCACGAACAATGGTCGGGAAGGGGTGCGGACCTGCCGCCGTACCGAGCATATAGTGCGCGGTATCGTAGCTGCCAGACCAGTCGCGCAGCGCTTCGTTACAGGCATCTTTCAGCGTTGCGGAACCGCTGTGAACCGGGATGACTTCAGCACCCATAAGACGCATACGGAAAACGTTAGGCGACTGGCGTTCAACGTCTTTCGCACCCATATAAATACGGCATTTCAACCCCAGCAGTGCGCTGGCGAGAGCTGATGCAACACCGTGCTGACCCGCGCCGGTTTCGGCGATGATCTCTGTTTTACCCATACGCTTCGCCAGCAACGCCTGGCCCAGCACCTGGTTGGTTTTGTGCGCGCCGCCGTGCAGTAAATCTTCACGTTTGAGATACAGCGTCGTGTTGGTGCCTTGAGTAATGTTCTGGCACTTGGTCAGTGCGGTTGGGCGACCAGCATAGTTTTTCAGCAGGTCTGTAAACTGCGCCTGAAATTCAGGATCTTTTTGCGCGCTGACAAAAGCTTCTTCCAGTTGGCGCAGGGCAGGCATCAGAATCTGTGGCACATACATACCGCCAAATTCACCAAAATATGGATTGAGTAATGTTGTCATGTCCTTTTCCTTAATATGCGCGCAGCGTCTGAAAGACCGAAGCCAAAAGACGTGCATCCTTGATGCCCGGCAGTGACTCTACGCCAGAATTGAAATCGAGACCGGCACAGCCGGCTTTTGCCGCGTCAACGCAGTTATCTGCGCCGAGTCCGCCAGCCAGTAAAACGTTATCCAGCGATTGTCCGCCTAAAAGTGACCAGTCGAAGCGTTGACCGCTGCCACCCTGACCATTGTCGAATACGTATTTATCGACATGCTGATAATCACGGGCTGGCAAGGTCTCGCTGACGCTCAGCGCCTTCCAGATTTGTACCTGCGCGGGTAGCGCATCGCGTAGCGCGTCAATATAGGCCTGGTCTTCACTACCATGCAGTTGCACGGCAGTGAGTCCCAAAGCAGCCGCTATTTCACGCACGTCGCTAATCTCTGTGTTGCGAAACACCCCGACGTATTGCAGCGGCGCGCCGGTCATGACCTCTCGCGCCTGTTCAACGCCGATTGCGCGCGGCGATGTGGGCACAAAAATCAAGCCACCGTAAATGGCGCCCGCTTCGTATGCCGCGTTTGCATCCTGAGCCCGGGTTAAACCGCAGACTTTATTCTCGCCAAGGAGTACGCGACGTACGGCGGCATGCAGATCATCGTGCGACATCAGCGCGGAGCCAATCAGAAAACCGTTGGCGAAGTGGCTGAGCTCGCGCACCTGACCATAGGTATTGATGCCGGACTCGCTGATGACGGTTACGCCATGACCCAGTCGCGGCGCCAACTGGCGGGTGCGATTCAGGTCAATCGACAGATCGCGTAAATCACGGTTATTGATACCAACGACTTTGGCGCCCAGAGCGATAGCACGCTCCAGCTCTTCTTCGTTACTGACTTCGGTCAGTACGCCCATTTTCAAACTGTGGGCGACGGCGGCGAGTTGACGGTATTGCTCATCATCAAGCACCGACAGCATCAGCAGACAGGCGTCCGCCTGGTAGAAACGTGCCAGGTAAATCTGATATGGATCGATAATAAAATCCTTACACAGAATCGGCTGCGGTGCGATCCGGCTGACGATGGGCAGGAAATCAAAGCTCCCCTGGAAATATTTCTCATCGGTCAGGACGGAAATTGCGGAAGCATAATGTTTATATATCCCCGCAATCTGTTCCGGGTCAAAGTCATCGCGGATCACGCCTTTTGACGGAGACGCTTTTTTGCACTCCAGAATAAAGGCGGTGCGCGCACCCTGCAGCGCATCGTAGAAATCGCGAGAGCTGGGTTGAACATCATTCTGAAAGCTGGCCAGCGGTTGTTGCTGTTTGCGGGCTTCTACCCAAATCGCCTTGTCTGCGACAATTTTCGCTAAAACGGTTTGCATCATTTACCCTCTTGCTGCCAGTGCAGTGACGCGGTCATAGGCCGCACCGCTGCGCAGTACATTAATCACGGTTTGCGCATTGGCTTTTAAATCTTCTTCACCGTGCAGGCGCATTAACATGGCGACATTTGCGGCAACAGCAGCTTCATGAGCGGCTTCACCTTTACCTTGTAACAAGCGACTAAGAATGTCACGGTTTTCTTCCGGCGTGCCGCCCGCCAGCTGTTCCTGATGGTACGGCTTCAGGCCAAAGTCTTCTGCCGTCAGTTGATAACTCTTGATTTCGCCATCGTGCAGCTCTGCCACAATGGTCGGCGCATGCAATGAAACCTCATCCATGCCGCCACTGTGCACTACGGCTGCCCGCTGATATCCCAATACGCGCAGCGTTTCGGCAATCGGCAGCACCAGTTCCGGGCTGTATACGCCGATCAGCGCCAGCGGCGGATGCGCCGGGTTAATCAGTGGGCCGAGCACGTTAAAGAGCGTGCGGGTTTTCAACTGTTGGCGTACCGGCATGGCATGGCGAAATCCGGTGTGATATTTCGGCGCAAACAGGAAGCACACCCCGAGGTCGTCAAGCGCCTGACGGGATTTATCGGCGTTCATATCCAGATTGATACCAAATGCCGCTAACAGATCCGAAGAACCCGATTTGCTGGATACGCTACGGTTGCCGTGTTTGGCGACTTTCAATCCGCAAGCCGCCGCAACAAACGCGCTGGCGGTAGAAATATTGATACTGTTGCTGCCGTCGCCGCCGGTACCGACAATATCGGCAAACAGATAATCAGGACGCGGGAACGGAGCGGCGTTTTCCAGTAGCGCGGTTGCCGCACCGGCAATTTCATTCGGGTGTTCACCACGGATTTTCATGCTCACCAGTGCTGCAGCCAGTTGTTCCGGCTTCAGTTCACCGCGTACCACAGCAGAAAACAGCTGGTGGCTTTCCTGCTGAGACAACGTCTGAGCCTGATACAGTTTCTCCAGAATGGGTTGCAGCGTATTGGTCTGTTCGAGCTTCTGTTGCGCCCAGGCCAGCGTTTGCTCCAGCAGACGCGCGCCCTGGGTAGTCAGAATGGATTCCGGATGGAACTGGAAGCCGCAGACGCGATCGGTGTCGTGACGCACCGCCATCACCATGCCGTTAAAGTGGGCGTTGATGGTCAATCCGGCGGGCACATTACTGCCAACCAGCGAATGGTAGCGCGCCACCGGCAGCGGATTTGCCAGACCGGCGAACATTGCCTGGCCGTCGTGTTCAATGCTGGACGCTTTGCCGTGCAGGATTTCGCCAGCCTGACCGACATAACCACCATAGGCTTCAACAATCGCCTGATGCCCCAGACAAATGCCGATAATTGGCAGTTTGCCGCGCAGGCGGGTTAACAGCTCCGGCATGCAGCCGGCTTCGCTTGGCGCACCAGGACCCGGAGAGAGCATCAGCACCGGGTTTTTCATGGTTGCTAAGCGGTCAATTAACGTCTGGGCCGGAATATGGTTGCGGTAAATCACCACGTTGTGACCGTTAGTGCGCAGCTGATCTGCCAGGTTATAAGTAAAAGAGTCGATATTATCGAGCAGCAGAATGTCAGCCATTAGAAAGTCTCCTGTGCGTGGTGCGCGGTGGCGATAGCACGCAGAACCGCTCGTGCTTTATTACGGGTCTCATCGGCTTCAGACTGTGGAACAGAATCCAGCACAATCCCGGCGCCGGCCTGCACGGTGGCAATACCGTCTTCCACGAGAGCAGAACGAATCACAATACAGGTGTCCAGATCGCCATGGGCCGTGAAGTAACCTACCGCGCCGCCATAGCTGCCGCGGCGGCGACCTTCGGCTTCGGCGATAAGCTGCATGGCGCGAACCTTCGGCGCGCCGCTAAGCGTGCCCATGTTCATGCAGGCACGGTAAGCATGCAGCACATCCAGATCGCTACGCAGCTCGCCTACTACCCGGGAAACCAGGTGCATCACGAAGGAGTACCGATCCACTTTGGTCAGATCAGCAACGTAGCGGCTGCCCGGCGTACAAATGCGCGCCAGGTCGTTACGCGCAAGGTCAACCAGCATCAGGTGCTCGGAAAGCTCTTTATGGTCTGTACGCATCTCCAGCTCAATACGGCTGTCGAGATCGCGGTCAAGCGAACCGTCTGCACGACGACCGCGTGGGCGGGTTCCGGCAATCGGGTAGATTTCAATCTGGCGACTGGTGGCATCGTATTTCAGTGAGCTTTCCGGGGAGGCGCCAAACAGCGTGAAATCGTTGTCCTGCATGAAAAACATGTACGGGCTGGGGTTACTTTTCTTCAGGACATAGTAGGCTGCCAGCGGTGACGGGCAGGGCAGCGAGAAACGGCGGGACGGAACAACCTGGAAAATTTCGCCCGCGCGAATGGCTTTTTGCATCCCACGCACCACGGCGCCAAATTCTTCATCGCTCTGATTGCATTCACAGCGCATCTGCGGGACTTCAGTGACGGGCAGCGGCGGCGCAGGCTCGGTAAGCTGCTGGCTCAACTGCGCCAGTCGGGCGTTGAGTCGCTGTTTTTCTACATCGTCAGGGGTAAATACGCTGGCCTGAATGCGGGTACTTTTCTTCTGGTGGTCGATCACCATCAGCGTTTCAGCCAGATAGAAGCAGTAGTCAGGGCAACGGTTGCCCGCTTCAAGTTGTGGTAACTCTTCAAAACCGGCAACCAGGTCGTAGGAAAACAGACCGCCGAAGAACATGGCTTCACGTTCTTGCGCAGGAACATTAACCAGCTCCTGCAATAAACGGAAAGCATCAAATACGGAAAGGGAGCATAAGCGAGCGTCTTCATCAAGCAGCGGGCTGACGGCAGGGAATCGCAGATGACGGCCATTTGGTTGTTGTTCGTTCTCAACGCCAGCTGGCAGAGCGGCATCCAGCAGGGGCAGCAGCGATGCGCCGTTTGCGGATAATGCCTGAATAGTGACAGCGTCACCGAGGGCGGTAATGCGTAATGCGCTGTCGACCAGCAGCAGGCTTTTCAGATCGTCTTTGCTGTCGATATCGGCAGATTCCAGCAGCAGCGTGGCCGGGCGTGCGCCACACACCTGGTGAAACAGCGCCGTTGGATTTTCACGGTAGGCGGCATCGCAGGCTAGCAGTTCGAGTGTCGGTTTTTGAGTTTGCATCGTTATTCTCATTAATTTTGTTCAAAAAAAAGCCCGCTCATTTGGCGGGCCGGGTATCTGGTTGCATATTGCAGACGTAAGACACTGCCCGAAATCAGGAAGTGCGCCACCAACCGTGCAGAAAAAATGTTGCTTTCATCTCAGATACCTTCTTCATGTGAACTTGCGTACTAGTTAACTAGTTCGATGGAATAAAGTCAACACCTGATTTCAGTATATTTGTCGAAACCGCTATGATGAGCGTGTTAAGACATTTATTGAAACGGGAGCCGCCTTGAGCGACACGAATTACGCAGTGATTTATGACCTGCACAGTCATACTACAGCCTCCGATGGACGATTAACGCCAGAAGCCTTAGTACACCGTGCGGTAGAGATGCGAGTCGGTACACTGGCGATCACCGATCATGACACCACGGCGGGTATTGCGGCGGCAAGAGAAGAAATTTCACGTTCGGGTTTAGCGTTAAATTTGATCCCCGGCGTCGAAATATCAACGGTCTGGGAAAATCATGAGATCCATATAGTGGGTCTGAACATTGATACCGCCCATCCAATGATGCGCGATTTTCTGGCGCAACAAACGGAACGTCGTCAGCAGCGCGCACGCCTGATTGCCGAACGGCTCGATAAAGCGCATATTCCCGGGGCGTGGGAAGGGGCGTTACGTCTTGCTGATGGCGGGGCGGTTACCCGGGGCCATTTTGCGCGTTTTCTGGTGGAATGCGGAAAAGCCACAACCATGGCGGATGTCTTTAAAAAATATCTTGCCCGTGGGAAAACCGGTTACGTTCCGCCACAGTGGTGTACAATAGAACAAGCTATTGATGTCATTCATCATTCTGGCGGTAAGGCAGTTCTGGCTCATCCTGGGCGGTACGATCTTAGCGCTAAGTGGCTGAAAAGACTGGTTGCGCATTTTGCTGAACATCGCGGCGACGCGATGGAAGTGGCACAGTGCCAGCAGTCTCCCAATGAACGCACCCATCTGGCGACGCTTGCGCGTTCGCATCAACTGTGGGCATCGCAAGGGTCTGATTTTCATCTACCCTGTCCATGGATTGAGCTGGGGCGTAAACTCTGGTTGCCCGCAGGCGTAGAAGGCGTCTGGCAACTCTGGGAACAGCCCGAGACCACAGAGAGGAAAGTATGAGCCAGTTTTTTTATATTCATCCCGAAAACCCACAACAGCGACTGATCAATCAGGCCGTTGAAATCGTGCGTAAAGGTGGGGTGATCGTCTATCCAACCGATTCCGGCTATGCGTTGGGCTGCAAAATTGAAGATAAAGGCGCGATGGAGCGCATTTGTCGCATTCGTCACCTGCCGGACGGGCACAACTTTACGCTGATGTGCCGTGACTTGTCTGAACTGTCGACCTATTCGTTTGTCGACAACGTGGCCTTTCGTTTAATTAAAAACAACACGCCGGGCAACTACACCTTCATCCTGAAAGGGACGAAAGAAGTGCCACGTCGACTGTTGCAGGAAAAACGTAAGACCATCGGCCTGCGTGTACCCTCGAATCCCATTGCGCTGGCGTTGCTGGAAGCGCTGGGCGAGCCGATGCTCTCTACGTCGCTGATGCTGCCGGGCAGCGAATTTACCGAGTCAGATCCGGAAGAAATTAAAGATCGCCTGGAGAAACAGGTGGATTTAATTATCCACGGCGGATATCTCGGCCAGCAGCCGACCACGGTCATCGATTTAACCGACGATTCTCCGGTCGTGTTGCGTGAAGGCGTCGGCGACGTTAAACCTTTCTTATAAGGACGCGAACCGCTATACTACGCGGCCTTAAAATGGCGCTGACTGGCGCCGTTGATTCTCCTGTTCGACGCCTGTGAAGGCGACATCTAAAGGAAGCTCTATGAGCGAAAAGTTACAAAAAGTGCTGGCGCGCGCTGGCCACGGTTCTCGCCGTGAAATTGAATCCATAATTGCCGCGGGTCGCGTGAGCGTTGATGGCAAAATTGCCACGCTCGGCGATCGCGTTGAAGTCACTCCGGGTCTGAAAATCCGTATCGACGGTCATCTGATTTCGGTTAAAGAGTCTGCGGAGCAAATCTGCCGCGTTTTGGCCTATTACAAGCCCGAAGGTGAACTGTGTACCCGTAACGACCCGGAAGGTCGTCCAACCGTGTTTGATCGTCTGCCAAAACTGCGCGATGCGCGCTGGATTGCCGTAGGGCGTCTGGACGTGAATACCTGTGGTTTACTGCTCTTTACCACCGATGGTGAACTGGCTAACCGTCTGATGCACCCAAGCCGCGAAGTTGAACGTGAATATGCGGTACGTGTGTTTGGTCAGGTTGATGATGCAAAACTGCGCGATCTGAGCCGTGGCGTGCAGCTGGAAGATGGTCCTGCGGCATTTAAAACGATCAAGTTCAGCGGTGGTGAAGGGATCAACCAGTGGTACAACGTTACGTTGACCGAAGGGCGTAACCGTGAGGTCCGTCGCCTGTGGGAAGCCGTGGGTGTGCAGGTAAGTCGTCTTATCCGTGTCCGTTACGGTGATATCCCGCTGCCGAAAGGCCTGCCGCGTGGCGGCTGGACGGAGCTTGATCTTGCCCAGACCAACTATCTGCGTGAGCTGGTAGAACTGAAGCCGGAAACGACCTCTAAAGTTGCCGTCGAGAAAGATCGTCGCCGTATGAAGGCGAATCAGATCCGTCGTGCGGTGAAGCGCCATTCACAGGTCGGCAGCAGCCGTCGTCCGGGCGGTCGTAGCAACAACGGTTAATCATGACCAGGCCTGATAAGCAAAGCGCCATCAGGCGTTAGCGTGGAGCCGGATGTGGTGCAAATCCTTATCCGGCCTACACTCAATAATCTATTCCTATTTGGGCTTTCACACCCGCTTCAAACGCGTGCTTGACCGGGCGTAGTTCGCTGACCGTATCCGCTAACTCCAGAATATCGCGATGGCATCCACGACCGGTGATAATGACCGTTTGATGGGCAGGGCGCGCGTTTAGGGCATTGATGACCTCTTCAAGCGGCAGGTAGTCGTATGCCACCATATAGGTCAGCTCGTCCAGTATCACCATATCCAGTTCAGCGTCGGCCAGCATCCGCTTGCCGTGTTCCCACACGGCCATACAGGCTGCGGTGTCGGACTCGCGATTTTGCGTTTCCCAGGTAAATCCTGTCGCCATAACCTGAAACTCTACGCCGTGGGGTTCGAGTAAGTTTCGTTCGCCGTTTGGCCACGTACCCTTAATAAATTGCACCACACCGACTTTTTTACCGTGGCCTACCGCACGCGTGGCGGTACCAAACGCAGCGGTGGTTTTACCCTTACCATTTCCGGTGAACACAATAATAATCCCGCGCTCATCCTTCGCTGCGGCAACACGGGCGTCAACCCGGTCTTTTACGCGCTGCTGGCGCTGCTGATAGCGTTCTTCACTCATTGGGCAATTCCTGGTTTACGGCCCGGTTGGGCATCGAAAGTCATACCGGTTTTACGGCGGCTGTCATCGCCCATCAGCCACAGGTAGAGCGGCATAATATCGGCGGGGGTTTTCAATTTGTTCGGATCTTCCGTCGGGAACGCGCTGGCTCGCATACCAGTACGTGTACCGCCTGGATTGATACAGTTTACGCGCAGGTGACGGTTCTGATATTCATCTGCCAGAACCTGCATCATTCCTTCGGTAGCAAATTTGGAGGTAGCATACGCTCCCCAGTTGGCGCGCCCCTGGCGGCCAACGCTTGAAGAAGTAAAGACCAGCGATCCGGCATCGGATTTGAGCAACAACGGCAACAATGCCTGGGTCAGCATAAAGGTGGCGTTGACGTTTACCTGCATCACGTCCTGCCAGACCTGCGGGTTTTGCTCACTCATCGGGCAAATATCGCCGAGCAGACCAGCATTATGCAGTACGCCATCCAGACGCGGGAAATGCGCGGCAATACGCTGTGCGAGCTGGTGGCATTCATCAGAAGTACAGGTGAGCAGATCCAGCGTGAACCAGTGTGGTTGCGTACCGTTTTCATCGGCAATGGTGCGGGCAACCTGACGCAGCTTTTCTTCATTACGCCCTAGCAGAATAACGGTCGCGCCGTAACGCGCATAAGTTTGTGCGGCCTCACGTCCGATGCCGTCGCTGGCACCGGTGACCAGAATAATACGGTCCTGTAGAAGGTCTTGTTTAGGTTGATAATGCACGGCTACTCCTCGGCGACGCCTGGCCATCTCGTTCGCGATAACTTTTGGGCTTTATGCCTTAAACCCTGTTCTTTTTCAATCAGCCAAAGGCAATAACACCGCAAAATGAACGCTTTGTCATGCTTTTTGCTGATTCCTTGCGGGGTGGATGAAACAAGACGGGTTAACAAGGCTGTTGTACACTGAGCGAAAGTAGTGTTGTTTAACCAAGGTGGGTCTCGTGGAATTGTTGTCTGAATATGGGCTGTTTTTGGCAAAAATTGTCACTGTCGTGGTGGCTATTGCGGTGATAGTTATGCTGATCGTCAACGCGACACAACGCAAACGTCAGCGTGGGGAATTGCGGGTTATTAATCTCAGCGATCAATATAAAGAGATGAAAGAAGACCTGTCGCTGGCCCTATTGGATGGGCATCAACAAAAGTTCTGGCATAAGGCGCAGAAAAAGAAACATAAGCAAGAGGCTAAGGCTGCCAAAGCTAAAGCAAAACAGGGAGACAGCACGTCATCTGATAAACCGCGTGTATGGGTACTTGATTTTAAAGGCAGTATGGATGCCCATGAGGTTAGCGCATTACGCGAAGAGGTGACGGCGGTGCTGGCGGTCGTTAAACCTCAGGATCAGGTAGTGGTTCGTCTGGAAAGCCCGGGCGGTGTGGTACACGGCTATGGCCTGGCCGCGTCGCAGTTACAACGCCTGCGCGATAAGCAGATCCCACTGACCGTCACGGTGGATAAAGTCGCTGCGAGCGGCGGATATATGATGGCCTGCGTGGCGGATAAAATTGTCTCTGCGCCGTTTGCCATCGTCGGCTCTATTGGCGTCGTGGCACAGATCCCGAACTTTAACCGCTTCCTGAAAGGGAAAGACATTGATATCGAACTGCACACGGCCGGACAGTATAAGCGTACGCTGACGCTGCTTGGCGAGAACACGGAAGAAGGGCGGCAGAAATTCCGCGAAGACCTGAACGAAACGCATCACCTGTTTAAAGATTTTGTGCAGCGCATGCGTCCGACTCTGGACATTGAGCAGGTAGCCACCGGGGAGCACTGGTTTGGGCAACAGGCGCTGGCAAACGGGCTGGTGGATGAGATTAATACCAGCGATGAGGTGATTCTCAGCCTGATGAAAGGTCGCGAAGTGTTTAACGTACGTTATCTGCAGCGTAAAAAACTGATGGACCGTTTTACCGGCAGTGCGGCCGAGAGCGCCGATCGTTTACTGCTGCGCTGGTGGCAGCGGGGGCAAAAGCCGCTGATGTAAATTGTCATTGCCGGATGGCGCGAACATCGTCATCCGGCAAATCATTTCTCGCGTTAATCGATCAAGTGATACTTTTCAGAAAGTACATGCGCCAGGTGTTTAAACATATTAAACACCGCCGTACTTTTGGCCGTTGGTAGCCCTTGCTCGTCTAAAAAGTAATCTCCGCTGAAAACCAGCACGCCATTTCGCTGCGTAACGCCGGTGGCGACAATCCCCGCCAGCGTGTCCTCATGCTCACGAATGATTTTGTTGGCTTCAATCAGCAGTGTTTCGCGATCGATGGGTTGAGTGTCTTTATGCATTATTTACTCCTTAAACAAGGACATTAGTCTACGCCGAGCCCGGCTTGTGGGCAAATATTCCCTGACTTAAATGAAGGCTTTAGGAGGGGATTGCAACTGGCGAGATTTGTTTTTGCATGCTAATAAAGTTGCGTAACGCATTTTATCAGGTACAGTGTGACGCTTTCGTCAATCTGGCAACAGATTTGCTTGACATTCGACCAATACTCCGTCGTGCTATAGCGTTTGTGAGCAAAAAATCCTGTTAACTCAGTAACATGAGAGCTACATTACAAGCGCGAATCAGTTTAAGGGGTTGATATCCGCCGACGCAGAGACCATATCGATGTCTCGTCGCCAGTGGAAGGTGAATCAACGTGCGACGCATTCTGGAAGAATCAAATTAGGTAAAGGTGAATATGGGTAAAGCTCTTGTCATCGTTGAGTCCCCGGCAAAAGCCAAAACGATCAACAAGTATCTGGGTAATGACTACGTGGTGAAATCCAGCGTCGGTCATATCCGTGATTTGCCGACCAGTGGCTCAGCAACTAAAAAGAGCGCCGACTCAACCTCCACCAAAACGGCTAAAAAGCCCAAAAAGGATGAACGTGGCGCTCTCGTCAACCGTATGGGTGTTGACCCGTGGCACAACTGGGACGCGCGCTATGAAGTGCTGCCCGGTAAAGAAAAAGTTGTTTCTGAACTGAAGCAACTGGCTGAAAAAGCAGACCACATCTATCTCGCAACCGACCTTGACCGCGAAGGGGAAGCCATTGCGTGGCACCTGCGGGAAGTGATCGGCGGCGATGACACCCGTTACAGCCGCGTGGTGTTTAACGAAATTACCAAAAACGCTATTCGTCAGGCGTTTGAAAAACCCGGCGAACTGAATATCGACCGTGTGAATGCGCAACAGGCGCGCCGCTTTATGGACCGTGTTGTGGGCTATATGGTGTCGCCGTTGCTGTGGAAAAAAATTGCGCGCGGTCTTTCCGCTGGCCGCGTACAGTCGGTTGCTGTGCGTCTGGTGGTTGAGCGTGAACGCGAAATCAAAGCATTCGTTCCAGAAGAGTTCTGGGAGATTGATGCCAGAACGACTACGCCAGGCGGCGACGCGTTACCGCTTCAGGTAACGCATCAGAATGACAAACCGTTCCGCCCGGTCAACCGGGAACAAACGCTTGCCGCCGTTAGCTTGTTGGAAAAAGCGCGCTACAGCGTCCTGGAACGTGAAGATAAGCCGACCAGCAGCAAGCCGGGCGCGCCGTTCATCACCTCCACGCTACAGCAGGCTGCCAGCACGCGTCTGGGCTTCGGCGTGAAGAAAACTATGATGATGGCGCAGCGCTTGTATGAAGCGGGCTACATCACGTATATGCGTACTGACTCAACCAACCTGAGCCAGGATGCGGTGAACATGGTTCGCGAGTACATCGGCGATAATTTTGGCAACAAGTATCTGCCGGAGAGCGCGAACCAGTACGCCAGCAAAGAGAATTCGCAGGAAGCGCACGAAGCTATCCGTCCTTCTGATGTCGCCGTACAGGCGGAATCGCTGAAAGATATGGAAGCCGATGCGCAGAAACTGTATCAGCTGATCTGGCGCCAGTTTGTTGCCTGTCAGATGACGCCAGCCAAATATGACTCCACCACGCTGACCGTGGGCGCGGGTGATTTCCGTCTGAAGGCGCGTGGCCGTATTCTGCGCTTCGATGGCTGGACCAAAGTAATGCCTGCGCTGCGTAAGGGCGATGAAGATCGCATTTTACCGGCGGTAGATAAAGGCGATACGTTGACGCTTATCGAACTGACGCCAGCGCAACACTTTACCAAACCGCCTGCGCGCTTCAGCGAAGCTTCGCTGGTTAAAGAGCTGGAAAAACGTGGCATTGGTCGCCCATCCACGTATGCGTCGATCATCTCTACGATTCAGGATCGGGGTTATGTTCGCGTTGAGAACCGTCGTTTCTATGCTGAAAAAATGGGTGAAATCGTCACCGATCGTCTGGAAGAAAACTTCCGCGAACTGATGAACTACGATTTTACCGCGCAGATGGAAGACAGTCTCGACCAGGTGGCAAATCACGAAGCCGAATGGAAGGGCGTACTCGACAACTTCTTCACTGATTTTACTCAGCAACTGGATAAAGCTGAGAAAGACCCTGAAGAAGGCGGTATGCGTCCGAACCAGATGGTGCTGACCAGTATTGATTGCCCAACCTGCGGACGCAAGATGGGTATTCGTACCGCCAGTACCGGCGTTTTCCTTGGTTGTTCCGGCTACGCGCTTTCCCCAAAAGAGCGTTGCAAAACCACCATTAACCTGGTGCCGGAAAACGAAGTGCTGAACGTGCTGGAAGGCGACGATGCGGAAACGAACGCGCTGCGCGCCAAACGACGCTGCCAGAAGTGCGGCACGGCGATGGACAGCTACCTTATCGATCCTAAGCGCAAGCTGCATGTATGTGGTAATAACCCTACCTGCGACGGCTATGAGATCGAAGAGGGTGAATTCCGTATCAAGGGTTATGACGGTCCTATCGTTGAGTGCGAGAAATGTGGCTCTGAAATGCACCTGAAAATGGGACGTTTCGGTAAGTACATGGCGTGTACCAACGACGAGTGCAAAAATACCCGTAAGATCCTGCGTAACGGTGAAGTCGCTCCGCCGAAAGAGGATCCGGTTCCGTTGCCAGAACTGCCGTGTGAAAAATCTGACGCGTATTTCGTGTTACGTGATGGTGCTGCGGGTATCTTCCTGGCGGCAAATACGTTCCCGAAATCACGTGAGACCCGTGCGCCGTTAGTGGAAGAGTTGTACCGTTTCCGCGATCGTCTGCCGGAAAAACTGCGCTATCTGGCAGATGCGCCGCAGACCGATCCGGACGGCAACAAGTCCATGGTTCGTTTCAGCCGTAAAACTAAGCAGCAATATGTTGCCGCTGAGAAAGACGGTAAGGCTACCGGCTGGTCCGCGTTCTTCGTTGATGGCAAATGGGTAGAAGGAAAGAAATAACAGCATTCTGGCTGAATTTCTCCTCAAAGGGTCGCGTAAGCGGCCCTTTTTGTTTCTGGCGTATTATTTTTTTTCATCACTATACAGCTCACATAGAAATGATATAGTGGTTATAGTTAACACACTTTTTATTATTAAATCGTATTAGCAGCGCCAACGAGCCTGCTCTGAAACGATGATTTGATGGCGCAAATCGGGATGGCTTAACATGAAATTACAGCAGCTTCGCTACATTGTTGAGGTGGTGAACCACAACCTTAATGTCTCCTCAACCGCGGAAGGGCTTTATACCTCCCAGCCAGGTATCAGTAAGCAAGTTCGCATGCTGGAAGATGAGCTTGGCATCCAGATTTTTGCCCGTAGCGGTAAGCACCTGACCCAGGTTACGCCAGCGGGACAGGAAGTTATTCGTATTGCGCGCGAAGTTTTGTCCAAGGTCGAGGCCATTAAGTCCGTAGCTGGCGAACATACCTGGCCGGACAAGGGCTCATTGTATATCGCTACTACCCACACTCAGGCGCGTTACGCGCTGCCAAACGTGATTAAAGGCTTTATTGAACGTTATCCTCGCGTCTCATTGCATATGCATCAAGGATCGCCGACGCAAATCGCCGAAGCCGTCTCGAAAGGGAATGCAGATTTTGCTATCGCGACGGAAGCTTTGCACCTGTATGACGACCTGGTGATGCTGCCTTGCTACCACTGGAACCGTTCGATTGTCGTTACGCCGGACCATCCGTTGGCGGGCAAATCTTCCGTATCTATTGAGGAACTGGCGCAGTATCCACTGGTGACCTACACCTTTGGATTTACCGGGCGTTCGGAGCTGGACACCGCGTTCAATCGTGCCGGACTGGAGCCGCGCATTGTTTTTACCGCGACCGATGCCGATGTCATCAAGACCTATGTCCGTTTGGGTCTCGGCGTGGGGGTCATTGCCAGTATGGCGGTTGATCCTGTGTCCGACCCTGACCTGGTTCGCGTTGATGCGCATGACATTTTCAGCCATAGCACCACCAAAATTGGTTTTCGTCGCAGCACCTTTTTACGCAGTTACATGTATGATTTTATTCAACGTTTCGCACCGCATCTGACGCGTGATGTGGTGGATACGGCGGTGGCGCTGCGTTCCAACGACGATATTGAAGCCATGTTTAAAGATATTAAATTACCTGAGAAATAATAACGACTGTAACCTCGTCGGTATCCTTAAACATAAAGCGATACCGACGACAGAATCTGAACTATTCATTATTTTTCATCTCTATATTAACCGTATATTGTTTATGGTGAAGTTTCACTAAAGTAGTTTCAAATTACTAAGCGCGCCAAAAATCCTTCACAAATATTTATAACCGATCAAACTATTAATTTATTTATCAGGTCGAGCACGAAAATTATCTGGCTTTTTTTCACCTTTTTTATTAGGATTCCTCCTATCTGATGATTAATTGTACCAATTGTTTGGTGCCTAAATGATAAGTGATTTCGATAGTATGAGGTTAGCGATGCCTTCAGGAAACCAGCCAGCACGCCGGGATCCCGCAATGAAACGTAAAGCCTGGTTCGCTGTGTTTCTTGGCTCTGCGATATTCTGGATCATCGTCGCGCTCGTGGCCTGGAATGTGTGGGGGTAGGTGATGTCCACACCGGAACAACGCTCCACCGCAACGCCATCTCCTGACTCTCGTGAACATGAGAGTCAACGCGACGCAGAGAATAAGCCGAATATTCCTCTGACCTGGAAACTCTCTCCTGAACAGCGGGCCTTTATCGATCTGTTTGCTGATGCTGATGATGATGAACAGAAACAATAATTAATATGTTTTTTATTACTATTATTAGCCCACCGTCTTGTATCTCTACTAATTAATTCCGAACAAGCGCCATCAGCCACGCTAATCCGCGTATTATCGAGTGGCCGTTGTCTGTTACACATTCACCGTTTAAATTTTCATTGCTTTAACCTTTCTCTCGCCATTGACTTCACCTGCCACTTTTATCAATTTGAGTTGTTATCAAAGCGTTACATTTTGTTTGTGTTATCTTTAATACTAACCCTGAAGAAAATCAGGGGATCCAACCCTGTCATTTAAGGAGGAGCTATGTCGTCGACCCTACGAGAAGCCAGTAAGGACACATTGCAGGTTAAAGATAAAACCTACCGTTACTACAGTCTGCCGCTGGCCGCGAAATCACTGGGTGATATCACCCGCCTACCTAAGTCGCTAAAAGTTTTGCTGGAAAACCTGCTTCGTTGGCAGGACGGAAATTCTGTTACTGAAGAAGATATTCATGCGCTCGCGCATTGGCTGAAAACCGCCCATGCCGATCGTGAAATTGCCTATCGACCTGCTCGCGTTTTGATGCAGGATTTTACCGGCGTGCCGGCGGTGGTCGATCTGGCCGCCATGCGCGAAGCGGTGAAACGTCTGGGTGGGGATACGGCAAAAGTGAATCCGCTTTCGCCAGTGGATCTGGTCATTGACCACTCGGTAACGGTGGATCGTTTCGGTGATGATGATGCTTTCGAAGAAAACGTTCGTCTGGAAATGGAACGCAACCATGAGCGTTATGTGTTCCTGAAATGGGGACAGCAGGCATTTAGTCGCTTCAGCGTTGTGCCGCCGGGGACGGGGATTTGCCATCAGGTTAACCTTGAATACCTGGGCAAAGCCGTCTGGAGCGAGTTACAGGACGGTGAGTGGGTGGCTTATCCCGATACGCTGGTCGGTACCGATTCTCATACGACGATGATTAATGGTCTCGGTGTACTGGGCTGGGGCGTTGGAGGCATTGAAGCCGAAGCGGCAATGCTGGGTCAACCCGTCTCAATGCTTATCCCCGATGTTGTGGGCTTTAAACTGGTGGGCAAGCTGCGGGAAGGTATCACCGCGACTGACCTGGTTCTGACCGTCACCCAGATGCTGCGTAAGCACGGCGTGGTCGGTAAATTTGTTGAATTCTACGGTGATGGGCTGGACACCTTACCGCTGGCCGACCGGGCAACCATTGCGAATATGTCGCCGGAATACGGCGCAACCTGCGGTTTCTTCCCGATCGATGACATCACCCTCGAATACATGCGTCTGAGTGGGCGAAGTGAGGAGCAGGTTGAGCTGGTCAGCGCCTACGCCAAAGCGCAGGGCATGTGGCGTAACGCCGGCGATGAACCCGTATTTACCAGTTCGCTGGAGCTGGATATGGGCAGCGTGGAGGCAAGTCTTGCCGGACCAAAGCGCCCGCAGGATCGGGTGGCGCTGGCTGATGTACCGAAAGCTTTTTCGGCCAGTAATGAACTTGAGGTGAATAGCTCGCTGAAAGACCGTCAGCCCGTGGACTACACCATGAGCGGCCAGCAGTATAAGCTGCCGGACGGTGCGGTGGTGATAGCCGCTATCACTTCCTGTACCAACACCTCCAACCCAAGCGTACTGATGGCGGCGGGGCTACTGGCGAAAAAAGCAGTGACGCTGGGTCTGAAACGTCAGCCGTGGGTAAAAGCCTCGCTGGCGCCTGGATCGAAGGTGGTCTCTGATTATCTGGCACAGGCCGGGTTCACACCATACCTTGATGAGCTGGGATTCAATCTTGTAGGTTATGGCTGTACCACCTGTATAGGTAACTCTGGGCCTTTACCCGATCCTATCGAGACCGCCATCAAAAAAGGCGATCTGACGGTAGGGGCGGTACTTTCCGGCAACCGTAACTTCGAAGGTCGTATCCATCCGCTGGTGAAAACTAACTGGTTGGCGTCTCCGCCGCTGGTGGTGGCTTACGCGCTGGCGGGAAATATGAATATCAACCTGACGAAAGATCCGTTAGGCCATGACAGGAAAGGCGATCCCGTTTATCTGAAAGATATCTGGCCGACAGCCCAGGAAATAGCCCGTGCCGTAGAGCAGGTCTCTACCGCCATGTTCCATAAAGAGTATGCTGAAGTGTTTGAAGGCACGCCAGAATGGAAAGCAATCCAGGTTGATCGGGCTGATACCTATGGCTGGCAGTCTGACTCGACCTATATCCGCTTGTCGCCATTCTTCGATGGTATGCAGGCTACGCCGGATCCGGTTCAGGACATTCACGGCGCGCGTATTCTGGCAATGCTCGGGGATTCCGTCACCACCGACCACATTTCTCCTGCCGGCAGTATTAAACCGGACAGCCCGGCCGGGCGTTATCTGCAAAGTCACGGCGTTGAACGTAAAGATTTTAACTCCTACGGTTCACGACGCGGGAATCATGAAGTGATGATGCGTGGTACCTTTGCCAATATTCGTATTCGCAATGAGATGGTACCCGGCGTGGAAGGCGGCATGACGCGTCATTTGCCGGGAACTGAAGTGGTGGCTATCTATGATGCGGCCATGCAATATCAGCAGGAGAACGTACCTCTGGCAGTTATTGCCGGGAAAGAGTATGGCTCCGGCTCCAGCCGCGACTGGGCGGCGAAAGGCCCGCGCTTGCTAGGGGTTCGCGTAGTTATCGCTGAGTCTTTTGAGCGTATTCACCGCTCTAACCTGATTGGTATGGGGATTTTACCGCTGGAATTCCCGCAGGGCGTCACGCGTAAAACGCTGGGATTAACCGGTGAGGAAGCGATCGATATCACGGACTTACAAAACATTAAGCCGGGGGCGACAGTCCCGGTGAGTATGGTACGCCCGGATGGGCGTAAAGAGGTGATACTATGCCGCTGTCGTATTGATACCGCAACGGAGCTAACGTACTATCAAAACGATGGTATTCTGCATTACGTGATTCGTAATATGTTGAATTAAAATGCAAAAAGCCTGCGAGGGCAGGCTTTTTTACCAGTGCTGGCAATGCTTATTTGCTCAGCAAATGTCCCATCTTGGCGGCTTTGGTGTCCAGGTAATGTTCATTGTTTGGGTTACGGCCCACAATCAACGGCACACGTTCAACAATATTGATTCCCGCTTCGGTCAGGATTTCTACTTTCTTCGGATTATTGGTCAGCAAACGAACTTCATCCACACCCAGCAGCTTGAACATATCCGCACACAGCGTGAAATCGCGCTCGTCTGCCGCAAATCCCAATTGATGATTAGCTTCAACGGTATCATAACCCTGGTCCTGCAACGCGTAAGCGCGGATTTTGTTGAGCAGGCCGATGTTACGTCCTTCCTGACGGTGATAAAGCAGTATCCCTCGCCCTTCTTCAGCAATATGGGTGAGGGCCGCTTCGAGCTGGAAACCGCAATCGCAACGCAGGCTAAACAGTGCATCGCCAGTCAGACATTCCGAGTGGACGCGCGCCAGGACAGGCGTTTGGCCTGTAATATCGCCAAAAACCAATGCGACATGATCGTGTCCGGTTGCCAGTTCTTCAAATCCCACCATCAGGAAATCACCCCAGGGGGTTGGCAGTTTGGCTTCTGCCACACGTTTAAGCTGCATGTAATTCTCCAGATTATGCTGGCACTCGTCGTGCCTTCGCCTGTCGGCTTCTGTTCTGTATTACACTATTTTGCCATAAGGCAACGACGTTCACCTAATCGCGACCAAGGATTCGCTTTTGGAATGGCACAAAATTGTCAATTTTCCCGGCATGCGCAATTTTCAGTTATGATTGTGAGACTTATCGACGAAAGGAGAGGCAATGCTTTCTATTGCAAAGCGCACCGCAGTTGGGGCTGGACTACTACTTATCATGCCGGTTGCCGTATGGGTATCTGGCTGGAGCTGGCAGCCGGGACACAATGTCTGGTGGTTAAAGTCCTTGTACTGGGTAACGGAAACGGTGACGCAGCCGTGGGGAATTATCACTCATGTTGTTCTCTGCGCATGGTTTCTGTGGTGCCTGCGCTTTCGTCTGAAAGCCGCAGTGATGTTGTTTGCTATTCTGGCGGCAGCGATTTTAGTCGGGCAGGGCGTGAAGTCCTGGGTCAAAGACAGGGTGCAAGAGCCGCGACCTTTTGTCATGTGGCTGGAAAAAACGCACCATATTCCGGTTGATGAGTTCTACACTTTAAAACGTAAAGATCGTGGGCACTTAGTCAAAGAACAATTGGCAGAACAGCAGGATATTCCAACGTTTTTACGCAAGCACTGGCAAAAAGAAACGGGGTTCGCTTTTCCATCCGGGCATACGATGTTTGCCGCCAGTTGGGCTTTACTGGCAGTAGGATTGTTATGGCCGCGCAGACGTACGCTGACAATTGTGTTTTTGCTGACCTGGGCCACCGGCGTTATGGGTAGCCGCTTGCTGTTAGGCATGCACTGGCCCCGTGATTTGGTGGTGGCAACGCTGATTTCGTGGCTGCTGGTGACGTTGGCGACGTGGCTTGCGCAGCGGGTATGCGGGCCATTAACACCGCCAGTACAGGAGAAAAAAGAAATTGCGCAGCGAGAACAAGAAAGCTAGCGATGATTGATTTTTCAAATTTTGCCCTTAAATCAGAAAGTGGAAAGCGCTTTTCCGTTTCGCACTCGTTGTGAAAATGGTAATTTAAAGGGCTCAATGCGGTAAGTTGGACACGATTTATTCGCTCAAACCACATAACGGGAAGTAATGTGAAATATTTACTCATTTTCTTACTGGTGTTGGCGATTTTTGTTATTTCGGTGACATTAGGCGCGCAAAACGATCAACAGGTTACGTTTAATTACCTGCTGGCTCAGGGTGAGTATCGTATCTCTACGCTGCTTGCTGTATTGTTTGCCGCAGGTTTTGCGATTGGTTGGTTAATTTGCGGCCTTTTCTGGCTGAAGGTTCGTGTGTCTCTTGCGCGCGCCGAACGTAAAATCAAACGACTGGAAAACCAGCTTGCGCCTGCGACCGACGTTGCGGTTTCTGCCGATTCGTCGGTTGTGAAGGAATAATTATTTATGTTGGAGTTGTTGTTTCTGCTTTTACCTGTAGCCGCTGCCTATGGGTGGTATATGGGTCGCAGAAGTGCGCAACAAAACAAGCAGGATGAAGCTAACCGTCTTTCCCGTGACTATGTCGCCGGGGTTAACTTCCTCCTGAGCAACCAACAAGACAAAGCGGTGGATCTGTTCCTTGATATGCTAAAAGAGGACACAGGCACCGTTGAGGCTCATCTCACCCTCGGAAACCTGTTTCGCTCTCGCGGTGAAGTCGATCGCGCAATCCGCATCCATCAAACGCTAATGGAAAGTGCCTCGCTGACCTACGAGCAGCGTTTACTGGCCGTGCAACAACTGGGACGCGACTACATGGCCGCGGGTTTGTATGACCGCGCTGAAGACATGTTCAATCAGCTGACCGATGAAACTGATTTTCGCGTCGGCGCATTACAGCAGCTGTTGCAAATTTATCAGGCCACCAGCGAATGGCAAAAAGCCATTGATGTCGCGGAGCGTCTGGTGAAGCTTGGTAAAGACAAGCAGCGTAATGAGATAGCCCACTTCTATTGCGAACTGGCCCTACAGCAAATGGGTAGCGACGATTTGGATCGCGCCATGACGCTGTTGAAAAAAGGCGCAGCGGCAGATAAAAACAGTGCGCGGGTATCCATCATGATGGGGCGCGTGTATATGGAGAAAGGTGATTACGCAAAGGCAGTTGAAAGCCTACAGCGGGTGATTTCCCAGGATAAAGAACTGGTCAGTGAAACGCTGGAAATGCTGCAAAGCTGCTACCAGCATCTGGGGAAAAACGATGAGTGGGTGGAGTTTTTGCGTCGGGCCGTTGAGGAGAATACTGGCGCCGCCGCCGAACTGATGCTGGCTGATATTCTTGAAGCGCGTGAGGGTGCTGAGACAGCTCAGGTTTATATCACTCGGCAGTTGCAACGCCATCCTACGATGCGCGTGTTCCACAAACTGATGGATTACCATCTCAACGAAGCAGAAGAAGGGCGTGCCAAAGAAAGCCTGATGGTTCTGCGCGATATGGTCGGGGAGCAGGTACGCAGCAAGCCGCGCTACCGCTGCCAGAAGTGTGGTTTTACCGCGTATACGCTGTACTGGCATTGCCCATCTTGCCGTTCATGGTCAAGCATTAAGCCCATTCGCGGACTTGATGGGCTGTAATTTTTAAAAAAACCTCACTTTAGTTACAACATACTAGTTATATTTAATAGATCCATCCTTCACCTCCGCTGCCAGTTTCGCCTGGCAGAAATGTAATCGCGCCTGTTAATTTTCTATTACCGCAGGTAGAATGCACGCCGTTTACCCATTTCGCGCCGCCGGAGGCGCCCATCCTCAAGAAGGTCTGGTCATGACGTTTACTGCTTCATCTTCTTCTCGTGCTGTTACTGATTCTCCTGTCGTTGTCGCTCTCGATTATTCCAATCGTGATAAAGCATTAGCTTTTGTCGACAGAATTGATCCTCGTGATTGCCGTTTGAAAGTGGGCAAAGAGATGTTCACGCTTTTTGGACCTCAGATGGTTCGCGATTTACAACAGCGTGGCTTTGATGTCTTTCTTGATTTGAAATTTCATGATATTCCCAATACCACCGCGCATGCCGTTGCAGCCGCAGCCGATCTTGGTGTGTGGATGGTTAACGTTCATGCCTCTGGCGGGGCACGTATGATGACCGCAGCCCGTGAAGCCTTACTCCCTTTTGGCAAGGACGCGCCGCTGCTGATTGCGGTAACGGTTCTGACCAGTATGGAAGCCAGCGACCTCGCCGATCTTGGCGTGACGTTGTCACCTGCAGAGCATGCTGAGAGACTGGCGCGCTTAACTCAAAATTGTGGTCTGGACGGGGTTGTGTGTTCAGCGCAGGAAGCGGTGCGATTCAAGCAGGCGTTTGGTCAGGCATTTAAGCTGGTGACGCCAGGGATTCGTCCGGAAGGTAGCGAGGCGGGCGATCAGCGTCGTATTATGACGCCGGAGCAGGCGCAGTTAGCCGGTGTGGATTACATGGTGATTGGTCGTCCGGTCACGCAGTCTGCGGATCCCGCGCAGACGCTGAAGATGATCAACGCCTCCCTGAAACGAGGTGCGTAAATGAACGACTCAAACTCTCGTCTGGTCTATTCAACCGACTCCGGGCGTATTGATGAACCGAAAACGGCGCCTGAGCGTCCAAAAGGCGATGGCATTGTGCGTATCCAGCGCCAGACCAGTGGCCGCAAAGGTAAGGGCGTGTGTCTGATTACCGGTCTTGATCAAGACGATGCCGAACTGACCAAATTAGCCGCTGAACTGAAGAAAAAGTGTGGGTGCGGTGGGGCGGTAAAAGACGGTGTGATTGAAATACAGGGTGATAAACGCGACCTGATTAAATCGTTGCTGGAAGCCAAAGGAATGAAGGTTAAACTGGCAGGCGGTTAATAAAAAAAGCCACGGAAAAAATCCGTGGCTTTTTAATAATGCAGACCTGAAAAAGTAAACGTATTATTATATCGAGCCGTTCAGCCGTAGATTATTTACCCACCTGGTGGCCAATTATACCACCTACTGCAGCACCACCCAGCGTACCCAGCGCACTGCCATCAGTCAGGACTGCGCCACCCACTGCACCCGCACCAGCGCCGATAGCGGTGTTACGGTCTCGTTTGGACCAGTTAGAGCAGGCACTCAGAGACATTGCCAGAGTAATTGCCAGAATGGCGGCGGTCATTTTTTTGCTCGTTACTAACATAATACTTTCTCCTGAATTATTGATTCACGGAATCCAGTGTTCTTTAAGAATAGCGCTAAATTAAGACTATAGAAGATATTTCCGTGAAACCGTGTAGCGAAGGCATTACAAACACTATCCTGAAGTTGGATGTTCGTTCCTGTTATATCGCTAACATTAATTTTACGACTTTATCCTGTTAACGACAGGTAAAAAGTCTTAATTGGACTGTCAGATAACTCTCAGAGAGGAGATGATTTGCCTGCTGACAAATCATCTGCTGAAGATTTTATGCGTGGGCATCAATGATATTGACGGTCAATCCTGAATGCTCGAGCTGCATTTGCACGCTGGCACTGAGTCTGGAGTCCGTCACTACACGGCTGAATCGCTCTAACGGACCCAACGTGTAAGGGTGGATGGCTTCGAATTTTGAGCTGTCGGTTAGCACAATGACTTCTGCGCCTTTTTCCAGCACTGCGTTAACCACGTCAGAACGCATCATGTCGCGTCCGGTAAAGCCGGTGTCTGCTTGCCAGCCATCAATGCCGATAAAGGCCTTGCTGAAGTGTACCTGCTGGATAAACTGGCGAGTTAAAGGGCCGACCATACTCTCGCTTTTTTTCTGGTAAATTCCACCGAGAAGAATTACCTCGCAGGAGGTTTCTTTCAGCAGATGGGCAATGTAGCTGCTCACAGTGATAATGGTGACATCCTTTTGCTCAGCCAATGTTCTGGCCAGAAGCGCATTGCTGCTGCCGTTTTCAATGAACACGGACTCGCCTGGGCTTACCAGCGATGCGGCGAATTCAGCCAGCTCACGCTTCAGGGTGAAATTGGTCATCATGCGTGTTTCAACATCATCGCTGTTCAATGAAACAGCAAAGCCGTGCGCTCGGCGTAAATAACTCTGTTTTTCCAGCGTGTTCAGATCCTGTCGGATCGTCACTTCTGATACGCCGGTGAGTTTTGCCAGATCGGCGACGCTCATCTGACCTTTGTCGGTCACCATCTGCAAAATAGATTGTTGTCGGGAATTCATAGTATTAATTTTATAGCGATATCGTATCGGAAATTAAACGGAAACTGCATTATCCGCAGTTTGCTGATAGCAGCGACATCAAAAGTGCGATGTCATCAGATCTCCCACGGAGCCTTAGGCTTTTTCGCCAAAGATTCGGTATCTTCTTTGACAGTGTTTAACAGTTCAGCCTTCAGAATTTCAAGGTTATGGATGGCTGAGTGGTAATCACCTGCAACGAGGATATCCAGCACGGTATCAATACGTTCGGCCAGACGCTGAGCGTCGATATCAGACATGGTCATCATCCTAATGGCAATAGAGTTTGAATTTCATGATGCAGAATTTCATGGCAAAAGAGAAGGGAAAAATAGTATTAACCTGAACGATTGGAGAATATTATATATTCTGTGATTACATGCAGATAAGATCTCCATGTAATGTCCATTTATGGCTATTCACTACGTATAATTTCTCTACATTAACGCAATTTTTTACTCAGATGTCGGCGATACCAACGTTCAAATGCGGCTGCTGGCATTGGTTTAGCGAATAAAAACCCCTGACGCTCATTGACGCCATTTTTGGTCAGAAACGCATCCTCTTTCGCGCTTTCCACGCCTTCAGCAATCACCTGCAGGTTGAGCGCCTGTGCTACTGCAACAATGGCTCGCACCAGCGACTGTGAAATGGATTGCTTGTGTACATCTCGGACAAAGGTCTGATCCAGTTTAATTGCATCCAGCGGGAAGCGGGCCAGTTGCGACAGCGACGAATAACCGGTACCAAAATCATCCAAATGGATTTGCGCTCCCAACTGGCTAAATTGCTGAATAACGGACAACGCCAGTTGTTCATTTTCAATCAGGCTGCTTTCCGTTAATTCAACATCGATGGGGCAATACTCAAAGTTGAGTTCCTGAAGTACCTGCTTCAGTGCGGTAAAAAGCGTCTGGTCGGCGAGCTGGCGGGCAGAAACGTTTACCGCCACGCGCAGGTTTATGCCCTTGGCGCGCCATTTCGCGACCTGGCGCACTACGTCGAGAATAACCCAACGACCCAGCGGGACGATGAGCCCCGATTCCTCGGCGTAGGAGATAAACTCCAGTGGGGGAATGAGGCCACGTTCCGGGGACTGCCAGCGTACCAGCGCCTCCAGACTACGCACTTCACCGCGCCAGGTTATCTTTGGCTGATAATGGATAACCAACTGATCGTTTTCCAGCGCCTTACGCAGATTGGTATCCAGCCACAGATATTCAAATACGCGCTGATTCATTTCCGGAGAGAAAACACAAAACTGTCCGCGACCGCCTTCTTTTGCGGTGTACATGGCTGTATCCGCATTACGAATGACGCTCTCGCAGTCCTGACCATGCTGAGGGGCGAGGGAAATACCAATAGAGCATCCGGTATAGATTTCAATCAGGCCGATGCGAAATGGCTGGCGCAGGCGCGTCAGAATGCGTGATGCGGTAGCTTCCAGTGTGCCCTGGGATGTTTCGGTGGCCAGGACAATGAATTCATCGCCGCCAAACCGCGCCAGTATCTGGTTGTCGTCGAGACAACTGAGGATTGCCAGCGATACGCTTTGTAATAATTGATCGCCAAACATATGCCCGTAGGCATCGTTTACCTTTTTGAAGTTATCCAGATCGAGGTACACAATCCCGACCTGCGTATCGCCTGCGTTCTCAATCGCATTGCCGATCAGTTCATGAATTGCGTTGCGGTTAGGTAAGCCTGTGATGGAGTCGGTATTTGCCAACACCCGCAGTCGCTCCTGCGCGCGGCGTTCTTCAGTGATATCGGTCCCGGAACAGATCAGAAATATTTCGTTCTTGCCGCTACCGTTATGCACAAATTTATTGCGAAACAGAAACAGACGCTGGCCTTTGCAGGTTTTCACCCAGCGCTCAACCTCATACGAATTACCTTCGCGGAAAAAGACCTCGATATTGCGCCGTGAAGCCGCAGCCTCACGTCGACTCATAAATAATGTGAATACACTTTGGCCAATAACTTCACGTTCTTTGAGGCCAGTGTACTCTTCACACAGGCGATTAAACCGCTGAATGTTGCCCATCCGGTCAAGAATGACAATAACGGAATTGGCTTCAGAAACGACCTGTTCGGCAAAAGAGAGCCCGTGAGCCAGGTCGCGGGCGACGGAAGGGGTGTCATCCCAGGCGGATGCGCTTCCGGCCCATTCGCGTTTATTGATTTTTCGACCGACCAGATGCACTGGTATGTCATCATCTTCAATGGGCAACGTCATTAACAGACTTGACGTAATCACCGTCATCTCGCGAATGCGATCGGCTTGTTCAGGTGATAACTCGATGGTCTGATCGGCGCCTGACGTTTCGTCGATAGAGAAATGCAGGATGTTGCAATCCTCTGACAAACGCCAGTAGGGGTTATGAGTGCCCACATAGCTATACAACGTAACCAGCTCCCGGACGTCTTTCATGATGTGTACTATCCCGTTTAAAGCGCATAGAGCCTCAAAAGTAAGGGTAGCCATGATTCATTCAGGGTGATTATGGCTGAACGTATTGTTTTTTTTATATATTTATGTGTAATCCAGAATCCGTAAAAAGCAAAGCAAACGGAACTGAAAATAGTAAAAAAATAATTTTGACCGATTGAAAGAAGTGTAGTGCCTGGTGGGAATTTGGGCGGAAAAAAGAAAACGACCTTTCACAAAATGAGAAAGGTCGCTGGATTACGACATTTTACATGGCGGGACGTGCGATAACGCTGCGGGTTTCCATCCGCACTTCGGCGATAGTTACGTCAATCACATCCGTGACTTTGTAAACCACTTCACCTTTAATTTGTACAGTGCCGCTTTCCTGGCTGCATACCAGTTCGTCACGAACGGCGTGCAGGAACGGGGCAGGAATAAATGCAACAGCGCCATTATCAATTAAACGCACACGCATGCCGCCACGGCTGACGTCAATGATCTCGGCGGCAAAGCGGGTATCGGTCCCGGCTTTGTCGCTCAGGAAACGGGCGTATAACCAGTCACCAACATCACGCTCAGCCATCCGGTTCAGGCGACGACGTTCCGCCATTTGCACGGTGGTATCATCCTGAGGGCGGGCGATGTTTTCACCTTTGATGACGGCCTTAAGCAGGCGGTGGTTGATCATATCGCCATACTTACGAATAGGAGATGTCCAGGTGGCATAAGCCTCCAGACCCAGCCCAAAGTGCGGACCTGGCTCGATACTTATTTCAGCGTAAGACTGGAAGCGGCGAATTCGACTGTCGAGGAAACCAGAAGGCTGCGCATCCAGTTCGCGGCGCAGTTTGCAGAAACCTTCCAGCGTCAGGACCTCTTCGGCATCCACGTGCATACCATGGGTTTTCAACAGCGCGGCCAGAGCGTCGGCGTTAGCGGGGTCAAATCCCATATGGACGTTATAAATACCGAAGCCCAGCTTGTCGCGAAGCACGCGGGCGGCACAAATGTTCGCCGCAATCATGGATTCTTCCACGATACGGTTTGCGATGCGGCGTGGCTCTGCGACGATGTCCAGCACTTCGCCTTTTTCACCCAGAACGAAACGGTAATCCGGGCGATCTTTAAACACCAGTGCATGATTATGACGCCACTCACCACGACTCAGGCAAATACGGTGCAGCAGGCGGATTTGTTCAGCAATCGCGTCGTTTTCAGGCTGCCAGTCGCCTGCGCCTTCCAGCCAGTCGGAGACGTTGTCGTAGACCAACTTCGCTTTCGACTCAATCGTTGCTGCGAAGAACGTGATGTTGTCTTCAATCGCGCCATCCGCGGTGATGGTCATCCGACATGCCAGAACCGGACGCTCAACGTTTGCACGCAGAGAGCACAAATCGTCAGACAGTTCACGTGGCAGCATCGGGATATTGAATCCCGGCAGATAGTTAGTAAACGCGCGAATTTTTGCCGTTTTATCCAGTTTGCTGCCTTCTGCAATCCAGGCGGTAGGATCGGCAATGGCGACAGTTAATTGCAGTTTGCCGTCGGCCAGTTCTTCAGCATACAGCGCATCGTCCATATCTTCGGTGCTGGCGCTGTCGATAGTGACAAAGTTGAGGGCGGTTAAGTCCTCACGAACCAGACCTTCATCCAGCATCTCAGTTGCCACACCGTCCGGTGCTTCTTTTTCGAGATTATGGCGTGCCAGCGTGACCCACCACGGAACAAAGTGGTCATCAGCAAACGTGATAAATTGGGTTAACTCGGCATAGAAGGTGCGATCGCCTTTCAGCGGGTGGCGGCGCATTTCAGCTACGGCCCAATCACCTTCTTTAAATTCATGCTCGACGCCGCGGGCGGCACGGCAAGGGATAGCATCTTTCAGTAACGGATGATCTGGCACAATCGCCAGGCGGTCATTTTTGCCCTGAACTTTACCCACGAAGCGCGTCAGGAAGGGTTCGATCAGTTCTTCCGGCTCGGCAGATTCACGATCTTTTTCTGTATGGATAACCGCTACTATACGGTCGCCATGCATGACTTTTTTCATCTGCGGGGGCGGAATGAAATAGCTTTTTTGTGCATCGACTTCCAGGAAGCCAAAGCCTTTTTCCGTGGCTTTTACCACCCCTTCAGCACGTGGCGTCTGGGAATGCAGTTGCTGTTTAAGCTGCGCTAGCAGCGGGTTGTCCTGAAGCATAATTGTCTATTTTCGTGGCTAAAAGAGCGGCTGACAGTTTTACGCGATTCTATCAGTTGCGGCAAGCGCTCTTTCAGTAAGTGGATCGGTTAACAAGTCTCGCCCAGCGCGATTTTCAAGCGATTCAACCATCCGCACAATCCGCTCCAGGCCAGCAGGTTAATCGCTTGTTCAGAGGAGGTGTCCTGATCGAACAAGGGAGTTAACAGCGCGGCGCTAAAGCGGTCAGGCGCTCGGGTTAGCCATTGTACCGCCTGCAGGGTGACGCGCTCAACCGGATGTCGTTGTTCCCAACGCTGTAATTCACGCTCATCCAGGCGAAGCAGGGCGATGACCTCGGCTAATTCATTTGCTGTGTGAGTATGTTCATTAAAGCAGGCCACGCTGCCGTTAATCCGTGACGTCATTAGCGCCGTCAGAGAAAATGCCCGCGCCGGTACAGCGCTGCGCCGGGTACTGGAAATAAGCGTCGCAAGTAAATCCAAAATGACCGGTGAATGAATCAGTAATGGCGCCAGAGCTTGCAGTTCATTGGGATAACGTCTGGTCGCCGCCTCATCAAGACCAGGATGTTTTTCTATCGGGAATGGTGCAGCGTGCCAGGTTGTGTTTGTTGCATTAAATGGCGCAGCGTGAGCGAATTGCTGTATATCCAGTCCCGGAATTCGGCGTACCGGATGTCCGGACCAGGCCTGAAACAGGGCTACGATACGGGCCTGAAAACCGACGAATCCGATAATTTGATTCATCAAAATGGTATCGCTGGTGGTCAGCCCGACAGCATCCAGGTGCTGGCGATCGCGTGCACCTATCACGGCAGGAGAGCTGGCAAGTTGACGCGCATATTGGGTGATTTGCGCCAGTCGATGGTTACTCTCCCGTGAGGAGTCCGGCCCAGGAAGCGGTGTTAAACGTGCGGCATAGTGATTACATAATCGCTGGACGCCATACACCTGAGCGACAGTTAAGGCTGTACTCATCCGTTCATAGGCACTGAATGTGTGCATCTGATCCTGGTTTACATGAGCCGGGAAGAGGATCTGGGCAAGTTTACGGGCAGGAGTTAACCAGGATTGAAAAGGCAAAAGGGCGTCATCAGGTATCGCCAGATCCAGTAAAAAGCTGTCGTCGACATGAGCGGCTTCCGGCACCAGCGGTAAAACATCTTGCGGATACGTGCTGGATTGCGTCTCATGATACCAGTGGCTTTTGCCTTCAATTCGGCGTTGTTCCATGGGCGGTCCTTGGTCTAAAAAGTGGCGACCCGGACACGTCGTCATACCACTACGCCGGATCGTTTGCGCTGCAATATCCTGACGTAAGCAGAAGAGGGGATGAAAGATTGTTACGTGATAATAAATATCAGAAAAGCATATATAGCGGCGGGTTGAGAAGAGTCATGGGCGGCTTAATTCCGCCCATTGAGGACTTACGATTATTTCAGTTCCAGCTCGTTCATAGCCGCGATGCTGAAGCCACCATCGACGTGAACGACTTCACCAGAGATGCCGGCAGCGAGATCGGAGCACAGGAATGCCGCGGAGTTACCCACATCTTCAATGGTCACAGTGCGGCGAATCGGCGTAACCGCTTCACAATGCGCCAGCATTTTACGGAAATCTTTAATGCCGGAAGCGGCAAGTGTCCGGATAGGACCTGCGGAAATAGCGTTCACACGCACGCCTTCAGGACCCATCGCATTAGCCATGTAGCGAACGTTCGCTTCCAGAGAGGCTTTCGCCAGGCCCATCACATTGTAATTAGGGATGGCGCGCTCAGCGCCTAAATAGGATAGCGTCAGCAGCGCAGAGCCTGGATTCAGCATGGAACGGCAGGCCTTTGCCATCGCTACAAAGCTGTAAGCGCTAATGTCATGAGCAATTTTGAAGCCTTCGCGGGTGACTGCATTCACGTAGTCGCCATCCAGTTGGTCAGCGGGCGCGAATCCAATTGAGTGAACGAAACCATCGAATTTCGGCCAGGCTTTGCTTAGTTCCGAAAACATTGCATCAATGCTGGCGTCTTCCGCCACATCACACTGCAGTACGATGCTGGAACCCAGTTGAGCTGCAAATTCTTCCACGCGGACTTTTAGTTTGTCGTTCTGGTATGTGAAAGCCAGTTCAGCGCCTTCGCGATGCATTGCCTGAGCGATACCCCAGGCGATAGAAAGTTTGCTGGCAAGACCCGTTACCAGAATACGCTTACCGGAAAGGAAACCCATAGTTTTAATCCTTATGGTCATTGCTTATTTTTAGCAATCAATGAGTTATGATCACAATTTCAAGCTTGCCCGAAATGGGCTGCAATTATATCCCACTCTTTGTTCCTTGTAGAAGAGTAATCAGCCCGCAGTGACAATCACTACCCATGACATATGAGGATCATACAAGCGCGGAAGGATGGAGAAAATACAAGGCTTTAAAGGCATCTCAATGGTATTATTAACTGCTAGCTTATGTTTATAAACATAGCAAGGTAGGAACTTTCTTAAAACAAAAAATATGACCAGATTCAGTTCTTTATGATATATTGTTTTTATCGATCGATATTGATACATTGATCGATATTATTGATTGATTGTGATTAAAAGTGCATTATCAGGAAGTTATGATCAATTGGAGTGGTCTTATGCACTATCATTTCATCGCGGAACCGATGAGAGACACAACTGATACGTTACTGGGAGTTGAGATGAGCGCCCGGTTTGCTTCAGATACGGTTTCTCCGTTACATCCGGAGTTCATCATTTCAGCGTGGAATAGCGAACAAAAACGTCATTTCATGCTCGAGCAAATTCGATTAATTGCCGAAAAACGTGACTGGTTTGAAAGCCACAACCTTTTCTGTACTCTGAACCTTATTGATGAAATGGCGCTACTGGCGATTGGAGACCCGATCGTCAAATCGGCATTACATGCAATGCCATTTGTGGCACTGGAACTTTCAGAACGTTTTCTGACGAATACCGTGTGTCTGAATAATCTACTGATTAATTCACTTCGCGACGGCCCAAACGCATTATGGCTGGGCGATCTGGGTTCCGGTAGCATTGGTGCCAGTCCGCTGGTGTGCGGTCGTTTTGACGTTGTGAAGCTGGATCGTGGTTTCTTCCTGGAGCAGGTTGAAAAACCAATGTTCCCGGTGCTAATGAAAAACATTCGTGAATATTGCGACCGTATTGCAGTGGAGGGCGTGGAAACAGCACGGCTTATCGACGAGGCAGGCGCTGCTGGTGTTTGGGTGATGCAGGGAACCCTTTTCCCTTCGGTTGCTTTTAGCGAGGTAGATACACTGCTCTTACCCAGCGTTTGCCACTGAGTGCAAAATGGCCCTCCGCTGAAGGAGGGCTGCATCTGCTAGCGATCTTTACGCCACGCGTCAGCGGTAAGCGCTTCGCCGAAATGGCCTGCAATCAGGCGACGGGTAAGCTCATGCAGCGGCGAGGCCAGAACATCTGCTGTGCTGCCGCGTTCAACTACTTCCCCCTGGTGCATGACTAATACCTGATCGCTGATATGCTTCATCATGCCAATGTGTTGGGTCACATAAATATATGAAATACCCTGTTTTTCCTGCAATTCCAGCATCAGATTGATGAGCTGCGAACGCATCGACATGTCGAGAGAGGCCAGAGCCTCGTCGGCGATAATTACTTTGGGTCGTAAAATGAGCGCTCGAGCAAGGCCCAGACGCTGTTTTTGTCCCGGGGCCAGCATATGCGGGTAATAACTCACATGGTCAGGCAGCAGACCGACCATACGCATGGTCTCGACGATCTGTTTGCGACGCTGTTCCGGCTCGAGGTCGGTGTTAAGACGTAGCGGGAAATCGAGGATCTGTGAGATACGCTGCCGCGGGTTAAGTGACGTTGACGGATCCTGGAAAATCATCCTGATACGCTGACTACGGAATGAGTAATCGCCATATTTTAACGGGTGATCGTCAATCAGTACCTCACCGCTGGTGGGCTCAATCATACCGGCCAGCATCTTCGCCAGAGTAGACTTACCAGAACCATTTTCGCCTATCACGGCGAGCGTCTGACGCTCGCGCAGGGTAAAGCTCAGGGGCTTAACGGCTTCAACGGTCTGACGGCGAAATAAGCCCGTCCGGTAGCGAAAGGTTTTGCTCAGATTACGAACTTCGAGCAGGGTTTCTACCATCTCACTCTCTCTCCATATTCAGCGGGAAATGACAGGCGTAGAGATGATTCTTTGCTCCGGTCAGTCTTGGGGTTTCGATACATTCGCGCTGAGCATAAGGGCAGCGCGGCCCCAGACGACAGCCGATAGGTAATTGTTCCAGCAATGGAATTGCTCCTGGCATGGTATTCAGGCGGCTTTTGTGCGGCATTGCGCTACCAAAATCAGGAATGGCGCGAATCAACGCCTGAGTGTAAGGATGATGCGGAATCGTCACCAGGTCCTTACTGGGCGCAGTTTCCACCGTTTGCCCGCAGTACATCACGTTAACTTTGTCTGCCCACTGGCTGAGCATTTGCAGGTCATGGCTTATCAGCAAAATGGTGGTGTTGCTGTTTTGATTTAGCCGGGTCAGCAGGCGGAAAATTTGCGCCTGAGTGGTGGGTTCCATCGCGTTCGTCGGTTCGTCGGCAATCAGCAAGCGTGGCTGATTAGCCAGGGCGATAGCGATCATCACCTTCTGGCATTCGCCGTCGGTGAGTTCGTACGGGAAGCTGCGCATGGCATCTTTATGATCTTTTATCCCGACGCGGTGCAGGAGTTCAATCGCGCGGCGTTTGCGCCAGCCAATGCGCTGCCACCAGCGGCCCTTGTAGGTCCATGCCGGAATATTTTGCATTAGCTGACGTCCGATGCGCTCGGAGGGGTCGAGACACGATTGCGGTTCCTGAAAGATCATAGAAACGTTATGACCGACCAGCTTGCGTCGTTCACGAGCTGAAAGGCGCAGCAGATCGATATCATCAAAGCGCATACGGTCTGCGGTTACGCGCCAGTTATCTTTAGCAACGCCGCAAATGGCCTTGGCGATCAGGCTTTTTCCGGACCCGGACTCGCCGACCAACCCGCGGATTTCACCTTCATTGAGGGTCATGCTGACGCGGTCAACCGCCTTTACCCACTCGTCGCCGGTCCTGAATTCAATGGTCAGGTTACGGATATCCAGTAATGGCATTATTCCACCCCCGCAATAATTGCGCGGCGCACGCCATCACCCAGCAGGTTAACCAGCAGCACGCTTATCATAATCGCTGCACCTGGCAGCATCACCGTCCACGGCGCGACATAAATCAGCTCCAGCGCGTCGCCCAGCATGGCTCCCCATTCTGGTGACGGCAACTGTGCGCCAAGGTCGAGAAAACCCAGCGCGGCGATGTCCAGAATCGCCATCGACAGCGCACGGGTAATTTCGGTGATAAGCCCGGCGGTAATATTGGGCAGAACGGCGAACCACAGAATATTGAGTGTGGTTGCGCCGTCCAGACGAGCGGCAATAACGTACTCTTTTTCTAGCTCGTCATGCACCATGCTGTAGACGGAGCGTACCATGCGCGGCAGCAGCGCCAGCCAGACGGCAAACATCGCGTGGGTCAGATGCGGCCCCGCAAAGGCCACCACAATAATCGCCAGCAGCAGCGAAGGGATCGAGAGCAGAGTGTCCAGAATGTGGTTCAGTACCGCGGAGCGCAAACCGTGCGTCGCACCGGCAACCACGCCCAGCAACAGACCACACAGGGTAGCGGCGAGGGTGACGACAAACGCGCCGCCAACGGTCGGGGCCGCACCGCTGAGCAGGCGGCTTAACACGTCACGCCCCAGATCGTCAGTTCCGAGGAAAAATGAGACTTCGCCATAGCGCGACCATGACGGCGGTAAAAGCTGATAACCGAGAAACTGCTGGTCGATGCCATAAGGGGCAAACCAACCGCCAAAAACACACAGAATCGCTAATCCCGCGCAACCATACAGGCCAATCATCGCCGTCGCATCGCCGTAAAAATTACGCCATGCGGTGCGTAGCGTACCCGGTGGGCGCTTTTCGCTGTAGACGCTATCGTAAGGCATACCATTCCTTATGTTTCAGAGGGTTAGCCATAGCACCCAAAATATCAGAGATGACGTTGACGATGATAACCAGTGAGCCAATCACCATAACGCCCGCCGAAATCGCCGCGTAATCCTGCTGGCGAATCGCGTTAATCAGCCAACGGCCAAGGCCAGGCCAGCTAAAGACCATCTCGGTGATCATCGCCAGCGTCAGCATGGTGGAAAACTGTAAACCCAGGCGCGGGATCACCGGCGGGAGGGCGTTGTGCAGGACGTGACGGCGCAGAATTGTTAAGCGTGACAGACCACGCGTGGCGGCCGCTTTGATGTAGTTTTGATCAAAGACCTCGATGGTGCTGATACGCATCAGGCGAATAACTTCGGTGGTAGGGGCGACGGAAAGCGTCAACACCGGGAGCACCATGTGCCGGATTGCGCTGACCAGCATTTCATCGCGCCAGGGCGAGTCGGAGATCCACGCATCAATAATGGCAAAACCGGTAACGGGTTTTACTTCGTAGAGCAGATCAAAACGGCCCGACACGGGAAGCCAGCCGAGGGTCAGTGAGAAGAGCAATGTCAGCAACAGCGCCAGCCAAAAAACCGGAATCGAAAAACCCATTAGCGCTAATGCGCTGATGCAGCGGTCCTGCCATTTGTTCCGCGTGATGCCTGCCAACATACCAACGGGGATCCCGACCATCAGCGCAAAACCAAAGGCCAGAATGCACAGTTCCATCGTCGCCGGGAACACCTCCTTCAACTGTTCTGAAATCAATTGGCCATTAATACTGGAGACGCCGAAATCCCAGTGGATGAGGCCATTGAACCAGAATACCCAGGCGTTCCACAGTGATGCGCCCTGTAACGGCGCATGAGGTGTGAAGTAGCTCAGACTGAATCCAATAAAGGTCAGAAAGAACAGGGTGATCAGCAGCAATAAAAAACGGCGCAAGGTGAAGATAATCATGGTTTTTTCACCTCATCTTTCTTTTCCCTGGAAACCCCGGCAAAAGAGGCATTACCGAACGGACTGAGCACCAGCCCTTTAATATCGTAGCGGTAAGCCTGCAGACGCAGTGAAGAGGCCAGCGGCAGGATTGGTAACTCTTTCGCGAGAATATTTTGCGCTTCGTCATAGGCATCAATTCGCGATGAGAGCTGCTGCGACGAGAGGGCTTTGCGCAGAACGCTGTCAAATTCCGGATTACACCAGTGGGCGAAGTTGGTTTGCGAGTTGATGGCGGCACAGCTTAGCAACGGTCGGAAAAAACTGTCAGGATCGTTACTGTCCGTCGCCCAGCCGGATAACGTCAGATCATGGTTCATATCCATTAATCGCGCCTCCTGAAATCGACCTTCTACCGGAATGATTTTCACTTTCACACCCACCTGAGCCATATCTGCCTGAATCAGCTCGGCGGTTTTCAGCGGACTTGGGTTCCAGGCCTGTGAGCTGGTGGGAACCCAAAGTTGCAAGGTCAGGTTCTCCAGCCCCAGCGCTTTTAACTGTTCGCGCGATTTTGCCGGGTTGTATTCTGTAATTTTAGCTTCGTTGTCATATGCCCACGAGGCGCGAGGCAAAATAGATGCTGCTGTTTCCGCCGTCCCGTAGTAGATGGACTGCATCAGCCGTTGGTTATTAATGGCCAGCGCCAGCGCATGCCGCACGGCAGGGTTATCCAGCGGCGGTTTATTGGTGTTGAATGCCAGATACGCGATGTTCATCCCCGGACGCAGCGTCAGACGCAGGCGCGGGTCATCACGCAAAATGCTGAGCTGGCTGGCGGCAGGCCAGGCCAGAACGTCGCACTCGCCGGTCAGGAGTTTCGATAAGCGTCCGGTGCCGCCGGAGCCAAGGTCCACAACCACCTGCGGCATCAGCGGAGTACCACGCCAGAATTTTTCATGACGCTGCAGTCGAATATATTGGCCGGCGCGATTCTCCGAAAGCTGGTATGGGCCCGTGCCGACGGGTTGTCTGTCGAGCAGTTCCTGGCGATCCTGTTTTGCAAGGTTAGCCGCATATTCCGCTGACATCACCGAAGCATAGTGCGTGGCAAGGTGCCACATAAAGGAGGCATCGGGCTGGGTTAAGCGAAATTCAACGGTGTTATTGTCCAGCTTGCGTACGCTTTGGACGTTATCGGCGAACTGTAAACTGTCGAAGTAGGGGAAACTACTGCCGTTCACATTATGCCACGGATGCTGGCGATCAAAGATGCGCTCGAAGGTAAACACCACGTCGTCCGCATTCAGTTTACGGGTGGGGGTAAACCAGGCAGTCTTCTGAAACTGGACGTCACGACGCAGGTGGAAGCGGTAGGTTGCGCCGTTATCCAGCACCTCCCAGCTTTCGGCCAGCTCAGGCACCAGTCGATAGGTGTACGGGTCGACATCAAGCAGTCGGTCATACAATTGGGCCGCCAGCGTGTCGACGATGAGGCCGCTGCTCGCTTTTTGCGGATTGAACGTATTGACCTGCCCGCTGACGCAATAGACAAAGCCGCTGTCACGAATATCGGCGTGCGAAGCCTGTTCAGGCGCGGCAGCAGCCTGACCACTCAGAAATCCAGCCATCACGATCAGAGATGATAAAACCAGGCGCATAATTTTAAAGGATTATAAATAAAGAGGCTATCTTACTAATACTTAATGACATTTGCCATTACCGTTTGTGTTTGGGGGCAGCAAGGGTGATAACCGCGAATTCAACATCGCGACATGTTCAACATTCATACCCGCTATCCACTTTGAATCTACTCTGTTAACTATCTTAGCATTTTCATGACCCATCTGACTCGCTTAAACGCGTGATTCGCTGGCAGACAGAAAAACGTGAGGGAAAAGAGGGGAGGAAATGACCATGACGGGCAGAAGTGAGCATTAGCAAAATCGTAGGAATAAAGAAAATCGACCGGGAAGAGTGGCTTCCTTCCCGGTTATTGCGTTACTTCTGTATCTTATTTACGCGAACCACTGGTGGTTGCATTTTCGCATCGAGGCTACCGTTAATACTGATCATGTGATCGGGTTTAACCGTTCGGCCATCGAAAACCGCGTGTGGAATTAAAGTCTGGATACTGCCGGTTTTATCACGAAAGATAAATTTGTCTCCGCCTTGATCCTCGATGAGATTACCTCGTAGAGAAATGGTCGCACCGTCATGCATCGTTTTGGCCTGTTCGACAGTCATGATTCTTGCATCTTCGGTCCCACGATAACCTTCATCCAGAGCGTGGGCTGGCGGTGGAGCTGTATCATTTTTCAACCCGCCGTTATCATCAGCAAGCGCTGGCGACAATAAAAAACAACATAATAATGGCGTTATGGATAATTTCATACGTTCTCCCTTTTGCCTGGGGTGAGATGTAAATTGTGGTTGCTATTTATTAATACTGCGAACTGGATAAGTCTCAAATGATATTGTTCAAATTAAGTCTAACGTTGGTGGGGATATAAGCGTAACGGTAGGGGGAAGTAGGGAGGGGAATATTCCGAGAAAATTAAGTACTGCTGGGGAATATCGGTCATGCCATTCATTTTGGTCTACGCTTATTAGTCTTTGTGATAAATAAAGAGAGGTAATTGCATGGCTGGCTTAAACAAGGAAAAAAAGACCATCAATAAAACCAATTCTGCGCGTTTTCCGGCGCCGCCTTTTCAACAGCAGCAGCAGCCCTTTCCAGGGCTCGCGGGGAAAATGCAACCGCGTCCCGACCATGGAGAAGACAGCTATCAGGGAAGCGGTCGCCTGAATGGGCGCAAGGTATTAATTACCGGTGGGGATTCAGGGATTGGTCGTGCTGTTGCTATTGCCTATGCTCGTGAAGGCGCTGATGTTGCGATCAACTATTTACCTGAAGAAGAAGACGATGCGTGTGAAGTGGTCGACCTGATAAATAAAGCAGGCAGAAATGTTTTGGCCATCCCCGGAGATATTCGTGATGAGGCTTTTTGCGGTCATTTGGTAACACAGGCGGTTAAAGGACTGGGAGGGTTGGATATCCTCGTCAATAATGCGGGTCGTCAGCAATTTTGTGAGTCAATTGAGGAACTCACCACAGAAGATTTCGACGCAACATTTAAGACCAATGTCTACGCTATGTTTTGGATCACCAAAGCGGCCATCCCCCATCTTTCACCAGACAGCGTGATAATTAATACCTCCTCGGTACAGGCTTATGAGCCAAGTGAAATCTTGCTTGATTATGCTCAGACTAAAGCAGCTATCGTGGCATTTACTAAATCGCTGGCGAAACAGCTGGCCCCGAAAGGGATCCGTGTTAATGCCGTCGCGCCGGGTCCATACTGGACGGTGCTGCAGTGTTGTGGCGGTCAACCGCAGGAAAAGGTGGAGAAATTTGGGGCAAATGCGCCGCTGGGACGTCCTGGACAACCGGTGGAAATCGCGCCGCTTTATGTCACCCTGGCCGCTCAGGAGAACAGCTATACGTCTGGTCAGGTCTGGTGTTCTGATGGGGGGACCGGAACCCTCTAACGTTTATGCTCTGTACGTCGAAAGTGACTTTTAAGGCAAAGACGGACACTATTGTATAAGGGTGGGAGCGGTACTTACCGCTCCGAGAATGCTAACCAACCACCGCGATGCCAAGCCGCTCCATCAGCAACGCTGCCTGATAGCTATCCAATTTGACGCCTTGTAAATCTACACCCCGAATATCTAAATCACCCAGTTCTGAATTGGTCAAATCACAGTGCGTGAAATTTGCGGCCCGCCAGTCGAACGCTGAAAATTCACCGCCCGAGAGATCTGATCCACTGAACGTTGCACCCGCTACCTGAGTTCCCATCCAGCGGTTTTCCCACAGCTCGCACTTTTCCAGGACAACCTTCGAAAAGTTGGCGTAGCTTAGATTGGTATTCGTGATGTATGCGCTGCAAAACCAGGTCCGCGTGGTGATCATGTTCATAAAACTCGCGCCGCGAAAATCTGAACCCTGCGCGCGGCAGTGGCGAATTTCAATTCCCAGAGCACTGGCGTTGCGAAAATCCGCCATGGATAAATCGCAACTTTTAAAAATGGCATCTTTCAGCATTGCGCGACTAAAATTACACCCTTTCTGGCTTTCGCGATCATAAAACTGACAGCCGATAAATTCAGTGCCGCTAAGATCGGCCCCTGAAAAATCACAGTTAAAAAAAGTACTGTTTTCAACTTTTTCCCCGGTGAAGCGGTTTCTGTCAATTTTTTCGCTAACTAATGCCAGAGTCATAATGATATACCTGTTTTTTTATACAGTGATTTCATCATGGTAATCTGTTTTAACGCTATGCGTCAAATCCTCCAGTATAACGTCGGCGAAAGTGTCCTAAATCTGGTGTTTCTTCAGCAAGGCACGAAGCTGATGGTAAGTCAGACCCAGTAGTTCAGCGGCCTTTTTCTGATTAAATTTCGCTTGCTGCAAGCTGGTTTGTAAAAAGTCTTTCTCTTGTTGCTGCTGGAATTCACGCAAATCCAGCGGTAATGCTGCAGATGCCAGCGTTGTTTCCTCTACCTGCGGCTGCGCAACGTGGCGACGGAAGGGGTCGATGATTATCTCATCCAGCGGGTAATCGCTGGTACCGTGCCGGTATACGGAACGCTCCACGACGTTTTTTAGTTCACGAATATTGCCCGGCCAACGGTAGTGGAGGAGGGTCTCCCTGGCCTCGGCGGTAAACCCCGGGAACAGCGGTAACCCGATCTCGCGACACATCTGAATGGCAAAGTGTTCGGCCATTAACATGATGTCGCTTTGACGCTCGCGTAACGGGGGAAGTTGCACCACGTCAAAGGCCAGACGATCCAGCAGGTCTGCGCGGAAAGTGCCTTCGCTGACCATACGTGGCAGGTCGGCATTGGTCGCACAAACCAGGCGTACGTTAACCTGCAACGGCTGGCTGCCGCCAACGCGCTCCAGCTCGCCATACTCAATGACGCGCAACAGTTTTTCCTGCACCAGCATGGGGGCAGTCGCCAGCTCGTCAAGAAACAGCGTGCCGCCATCGGCGCGCTCGAAACGTCCAGGGTGGCGTTTTTGCGCGCCGGTAAAGGCACCCGCTTCGTGACCAAACAGTTCGGAATCGAGTAAGTTCTCGTTGAGCGCCGCGCAGTTAAGTGAAATAAACGGACCTTGCCAACGCGTAGAAAGGTAGTGCAGGCGGTTGGCAATAAGCTCTTTCCCTGTACCTCGCTCACCGATAACCAGCACAGGTTTATCCAGTGGCGCCAGATGAGAAACCTGCTCCAGCACTTCAATAAAGCTGTTTGCTTCACCCAGAAGATTATCTTTGTATTCTGCCATGATGAAATTCACCATTTGTTAGTGTTATTCACCAATTTACCCTAATTATCTCGACAGGTAAAATTAGATATAATTATTAAAATCAATGGGATAAAAAGTTGGCACGCCAAGTGCATTACGAAATCAGCAGGGCATAGCCCGATATCAGAACAGTAAGTGAGGATTACATTATGGGTATTTTTTCTCGTTTTGCCGACATCGTGAACGCCAACATTAATGCGTTGCTGGAAAAGGCTGAAGATCCGCAGAAGCTGGTGCGGTTAATGATCCAGGAAATGGAAGATACGCTGGTTGAGGTGCGTTCAAATTCCGCACGCGCTCTGGCAGAAAAGAAACAATTATCTCGCCGTATTGAACAGGCCAGCGCGCAACAGGCAGAGTGGCAAGAAAAAGCCGAGCTGGCGCTGCGTAAAGAGAAAGAAGATTTGGCGCGTTCTGCGTTAATCGAAAAACAGAAACTGACTGACCTGATTGCTTCTCTGGAGCATGAGGTGACGCTGGTTGACGATACGCTGGCGCGTATGAAAAAAGAGATTGGTGAGCTGGAAAATAAACTCAGTGAAACCCGGGCTCGTCAGCAGGCGCTGATGCTGCGTCATCAGGCAGCGAGTTCTTCGCGTGATGTCCGTCGTCAACTGGACAGCGGTAAACTGGATGAAGCGATGGCGCGCTTTGAATCTTTCGAGCGTCGTATCGATCATATGGAAGCTGAGGCTGAAAGCCATAACTTCGGTAAACAAAAGTCTCTGGATCAGCAATTTGCTGACCTGAAAGCAGATGATGAAATCAGCGAGCAGCTGGCGCAACTTAAAGCCAAAATGCAGCAAGACAAGCAATAATAACATCTGGCGGCGCCCGAACGCGCCGCCGCTCATCACCTGTAAGGAGTACTCATGAGCGCGCTATTTCTGGCTATCCCGTTAACCATCTTTGTGTTGTTCGTTTTACCGATTTGGCTCTGGCTGCATTACAGCAACCGTTCCAGTCGTGGCGAACTGTCGCAAAGTGAACAGCAACGTCTGGTCGAACTCAACGATGACGCACAGCGGATGCGCGAGCGCATTCAGGCGCTGGAAGACATCCTTGATGCTGAACATCCAAACTGGAGGGACCGCTAATGGGAGGCGTTAACCTGAACAAAAAACTGTGGCGTATTCCGCAGCAGGGCATTGTGAAGGGGGTTTGCGCAGGTATTGCGCATTATCTCGATGTACCTGTGAAGCTGGTACGGATCCTGGTGGTGTTGTCAGTCTTTTTTGGCCTGGCCTTTTTCACCTTCGTCGCCTACATCGTGCTGACGTTTGTGTTAGACCCGATGCCGGACAATGTGGTCTGTGGCGAGCAACAGCCATCTAGCGGCGAGCTGTTGGATGCTGTCGATCGCGAACTGGCAGCAGGTGAAAAGCGTTTGCGTGAAATGGAACGTTATGTGACGTCTGATACTTTTTCATTACGTAGTCGTTTCCGCCAATTGTGAGGTTAGACATGAACAATCGCTGGCAACGTGCCGGGCAAAGGGTTAAGCCGGGCTTTAAAATAGCAGGTAAGCTGGTGCTTTTGACGGCGCTTCGTTACGGCCCGGCAGGGGTAGCAGGGTGGGCGGTGAAATCCGTCGCCCGACGCCCGCTAAAAATGCTGCTGGCGTTGGTTCTGGAGCCGGTGTTGAGTCGGGCTGCAGCAAAATTGTCGAAACGCTATTCTGATAATCAAACCTGATATCTGAATCAGCAAAAGCAAGCAACAATTAATCAACATTCCATCAGTTAATTTGCGGCAGCTCACAAATACGATTTTTTGGCTGCCAAAATTCTTTTTTTACCCCCCTCCAGACCACCTCAGCTGATTGACAGCTTATTTTCCGCAGAGTAGTCTCTTGATTCATGGGACCGCTACCACGAGAATTGAAGGTGAACCAAAAAATCCAAAAATGTCTGACAGAAGTTTATGGTGATACATTTACTTCATGCCACTATGAAACGCTGCTTGCACGTTTAGAGAAGTCACAGGGATTAATTAAAAAGATCCGTAAAGCGCATTGGGATGAGGGCGATGTCGTTCTTATTACCTACGCCGATCAATTCCACGGGGCTGGTAAAAAACCGCTGCCTACATTTAATCAATTTTATAATGAATGGCTTAAGACGACATTTTCTCATGTGCATCTGCTGCCGTTTTATCCGTGGTCATCGGATGATGGGTTTTCCGTGATTAATTACCATCAGGTTGCCGAAGAAACGGGTGACTGGAATGATATTAAGGAATTAGGTGAATCCAGTCGACTGATGTTTGATTTTGTTTGTAACCATATGTCAGCTAAAAGCGAGTGGTTTAATAATTATTTACAACAGCTTGACGGTTATGAAAATTTCTTTATTGCAATGGATCCTGATACGGACCTGAGCAACGTCACACGTCCACGCGCATTACCGTTACTGACGCCGTTTACGCTAAAAGATAACACCGTACGCCATTTATGGACGACGTTCAGCGACGACCAGGTCGATCTCAATTATGCCAACCCGGTAGTACTACTGGCGATGGTCGATGTGCTATTGAGCTATCTTGAGCAGGGCGCAGATTATGTCCGCCTGGATGCAGTTGGCTTTATGTGGAAAGAGCCAGGAACGAGCTGTATTCATCTGGAAAAAACGCATCAGCTTATCAAACTATTCCGTGCTATTGCTGACTGTGCGGCGCCTGGCACAGCGATTATTACCGAAACGAACGTCCCACATAAGGATAACGTGTCTTACTATGGTAATGGCCGTGATGAAGCGCATATGGTGTACCAGTTCTCGCTGCCGCCGCTGGTGCTGCATGCGGTACAACGCCAGGACACGTCGACATTGTGCCAGTGGGCGCAATCACTGGAACTGCCGTCTGGCGAGACCACCTGGTTTAATTTTCTCGCATCGCATGACGGTATTGGTCTCAATCCATTGCGCGGTTTGTTGCCTGAAGACGAGATCATGCGTCTGGTGACAGAATTACAACAGGAAGGCGCGCTGGTTAACTGGAAAAATAATCCTGATGGTACTCGCAGTCCGTATGAAATTAACGTGACATATATGGATGCGCTAACGCCAGGAAATTGTAGCGATGCTGAGCGGTTTTCTCGCTTTATTCTCGCACATGCCATTTTGCTGAGTTTTCCTGGTGTGCCGGCGGTTTACATTCAAAGCATCCTTGGATCACGCAATGACTATAAAGGTGTTGAGACGTTAGGTTATAACCGTGCGATCAACCGCAAAAAATATCAGATAAGACAAATAGAAACGGAGCTGGCAGATGAAACCAGTTTGCGTAACGCTATTTATCATGAGTTATCCCGACTCATTGTAATACGTCGTAATAATAAAGCATTCCACCCTGATAGTAATTTTCAAATTTGCAATGTTACACCAGCTGTCATGCAAATTAAACGTACGGCGGAAACAGGCGAGGAAATTACTGGGCTATTTAATGTCAGCGGTCATACGCAAACCATTTGCATTGATATTGAAAATGGATTTGATTTGATTAGCGGTGAAACTATTTCAGGTAAAGAATTAACGTTGTACGCCTGGCAGGTCATGTGGGTTAAGTAATAAAAAGGAACATTTCATGCTTAAAGCTAAAATTGTGCTGATTTCAGCACTGGTTTCCTGCGCCCTGGTTTCTGGGTGTAAGGATGATAAAAAATCCTCTGTCGCGATTGAATTTATGCACTCTTCTGTCGAGCAGGAGCGGCAAGCAGTTATTGCAAAACTGATTGAGCGTTTTGAAAAAGAAAATCCGGGCATCAGCGTCAAACAGGTTCCTGTGGAAGAAGATGCTTACAACACCAAGGTCATTACCCTGGCGCGCAGCGGTTCACTGCCTGAAGTCATTGAAACCAGCCATGACTACGCGAAAGTTATGGATAAAGAATCCCTTATCGATCGTAAAGCGGTGGCGCAGGTCATCAACGGCGTCGGTGAAGGGACTTTTTATGATGGCGTCCTGCGTATTGTGCGCACTGAAGATGGTAGTGCATGGACCGGGGTTCCGGTCAGCGCCTGGATTGGTGGGATCTGGTATCGCAAAGATGTGCTGGCAAAAGCTGGACTGGAAGAACCAAAAGACTGGCAGCAATTGCTGAACGTGGCCCAGAAGCTCAACAATCCTGGCAGTAAGAAATACGGTATTGCGCTGCCCACGGCAGAAAGCGTTTTGACCGAACAGTCATTCTCTCAGTTCGCGCTCTCTAACCAGGCCAACGTTTTTGATGCGCAGGGAAAGATTACGCTCGACACACCTGAGATGGCGCAGGCGCTGCAGTATTACCGCCAACTTGCCATGAACACCATGCCGGGCTCTAACGACATCATGGAAGTCAAAGACGCTTTCATGAACGGCACGGCGCCAATGGCGATTTATTCCACCTATATCCTCCCGGCGGTGATCAAAGAGGGCGATCCTAAAAATGTTGGCTTTATGGTACCGACGGAAAAAAATTCCGCGGTTTACGGCATGCTGACGTCGCTAACCATTACTGCTGGTCAAAAAACCGAAGAGACAGAAGCAGCAGAGAAATTTGTCACCTTCATGGAGCAGGCCGACAACATTGCGGATTGGGTCATGATGTCGCCAGGGGCTGCGCTGCCGGTCAACAAAGCGGTGGTGAATACGCCGACGTGGAAAGATAACGCCGTTATCAAAGCGCTGGGTGAATTACCCGATCAACTGATTGCCGAACTGCCGAATATTCAGGTCTTTGGCGCTGTAGGTGATAAGAACTTTACCCGCATGGGCGACGTAACCGGATCGGGTGTTGTGAGTACCATGGTGCACAACGTCACGGTAGGGAAAGCTGACCTTTCATCGACTATCAAGGCCAGCCAGACAAAACTGGATGACCTCGTTGAACAGCGCTAATGGGGAAATGGAAAGCCGTGATGAATAAGTTCTTTTCAGGTCGATCTGATATGCCATTTGCCATGCTCCTGCTGGCGCCCAGCTTACTGTTATTGGGCGGTTTAGTGGCGTGGCCGATGATATCTAATATCGAAATCAGCTTTATGCGTCTGCCGCTTAATCCGCAAATTGAGTCTACGTTTGTCGGGCTGAGCAACTATATCCGGATCTTATCCGATCCTGGATTCTGGCATTCGCTATGGATGACGGTCTGGTATACCGCGCTGGTTGTGGCAGGGAGCACGGTACTGGGGCTGGGAGTAGCGATGTTTTTTAACCGTGAGTTTCGTCTGCGGAAAACGGCGCGCTCACTGGTCATCCTCTCTTACGTAACGCCATCAATTTCGCTGGTGTTTGCCTGGAAATACATGTTCAACAACGGCTACGGCATTGTGAACTACCTCGGCGTGGATCTGTTGCATCTCTACGATCAGGCGCCGCTGTGGTTCGACAATCCCGGCAGCAGCTTCGCGCTGGTCGTGCTGTTCGCCATCTGGCGCTATTTCCCATACGCCTTTATCTCGTTTCTGGCGATTTTACAGACTATTGATAAATCGTTGTATGAGGCGGCAGAAATGGACGGCGCGAATGCCTGGCAACGGTTTCGTATCGTCACGCTGCCGGCGATTATGCCCGTGCTGGCGACCGTGGTCACGCTACGTACGATCTGGATGTTCTACATGTTCGCCGATGTTTATCTATTGACCACTAAAGTCGATATTCTCGGGGTCTATCTCTATAAAACGGCGTTTGCATTTAATGACTTAGGCAAAGCGGCCGCGATCTCTGTCGTCCTCTTCGTCATCATTTTCGCTGTAATCTTGCTGACCAGAAAACGGGTGAACCTCAATGGCAACAAATAAGCGCACGCTTGGCCGCATTGGCTTTTACTGTGGATTAATTGTCTTTCTGGGCATCACGCTATTTCCATTTTTTGTGATGCTGATGACCTCATTCAAAAGCGCAAAAGAGGCGATCTCGCTGCATCCGACGCTGTTACCGCAGCAATGGACGCTGGAACATTACATCGACATCTTCAACCCGATGATTTTCCCGTTTGTTGACTACTTCCGTAATAGCCTGGTGGTATCGGTCACGTCATCGGTGGTGGCGGTATTTCTGGGCGTGCTCGGGGCATATGCGCTTTCCCGCCTGCGTTTTAAGGGACGAATGACCATCAATGCCAGCTTTTATACGGTGTACATGTTTTCAGGGATCCTGCTGGTGGTGCCGCTTTTCAAAATCATCACGGCGCTCGGTATTTATGACACCGAAATGGCGTTGATTATCACCATGGTCACCCAGACGCTGCCGACCGCGGTGTTCATGCTGAAAAGTTACTTCGACACTATTCCGGATGAGATAGAAGAAGCCGCGATGATGGATGGGTTGAATCGTCTGCAGATCATCTTTCGCATTACCGTGCCTTTGGCGATGTCTGGGCTGGTTTCGGTCTTTGTGTACTGCTTTATGGTGGCGTGGAATGACTATCTGTTTGCCTCGATTTTCCTTTCCAGCGCCAGCAATTTTACCTTACCGGTCGGTCTGAACGCGCTGTTCAGTACGCCTGACTATATCTGGGGACGCATGATGGCTGCATCGTTAGTCACTGCATTGCCGGTTGTCATTATGTATGCGCTTTCCGAACGTTTTATTAAAAGTGGTTTGACCGCAGGCGGCGTGAAAGGCTAAGCGGCCAGTTTAATTAAGGAGTTGTAAATGAAGAAGTTAGTTGCCACAGAACCGCGCGTTGCGGCGTTGGTGGAATATGAAGACAGAGCGGTATCCGCCAATGAAGTTAAAGTTCGCGTTCGCTTTGGTGCGCCGAAACATGGCACGGAAGTCGTCGATTTTCGCGCGGCCAGCCCGTTTATTGACGAAGATTTTAACAGCGAATGGCAAATGTTCATGCCGCGTCCGGAAGGGGCGCCGCGCGGGATTGAATTCGGCAAATTCCAGCTTGGCAACATGGTGGTAGGCGATGTTGTTGAGTGTGGCAGCGATGTGACCGAATACGCCGTTGGCGATTCAGTTTGCGGCTACGGTCCTCTGGCTGAAACGGTTATTTTTAATGCGGTGAACAACTATAAATTGCGCAAAATGCCGGAAGGCAGTTCGTGGAAAAATGCCGTTTGCTATGACCCGGCACAATTTGCCATGAGCGGGGTGCGCGACGCCAATGTGCGTGTCGGCGACTTCGTAGTCATCGTGGGTTTAGGTGCGATTGGTCAGATTGCCGTCCAGTTAGCTAAGAAAGCGGGAGCCTCGGTGGTTATTGGCGTGGATCCGATTGCTCATCGCTGCGATATCGCACGTCGCCACGGCGCGGATTTCTGTCTGAATCCTCTGGGCACCGATGTGGGAATGGAAATTAAGAAGCTGACCGGCAAGCAGGGCGCGGATGTGATCATCGAAACCAGCGGCTATGCGGATGCGTTGCAATCGGCGCTACGCGGTCTGGCCTATGGTGGAACCATCTCCTATGTCGCTTTCGCGAAACCTTTTGCAGAAGGGTTCAACCTTGGGCGTGAAGCGCACTTCAACAACGCCAAAATTGTCTTCTCCCGCGCCTGCAGTGAACCAAATCCAGATTATCCGCGCTGGAGCCGCAAGCGTATTGAGGAGACCTGCTGGGAGCTGTTGATGAACGGTTATCTGAACTGTGAAGAACTTATTGACCCGGTAGTAACTTTTGCCAGCAGCCCGGAAAGCTATATGCAGTATGTGGACCGACATCCGGAAAAGAGCATCAAAATGGGCGTGACGTTTTAATTAAGGAATGCAGAAAATGAAAATCGGAACACAGAACCAGGCTTTTTTCCCGGAAAACATTCTTGAAAAATTCCGTTATATCAAAGAAATGGGGTTTGATGGTTTTGAAATTGACGGCAAATTGCTGGTCAATAATCTTGCAGAAGTAAAAGCGGCAATCAAAGAAACGGGGCTGCCCGTCACGACCGCCTGCGGCGGATATGACGGCTGGATCGGTGATTTTATCGAAGAGCGTCGTTTGAACGGTTTACAGCAGATTACCCGCATTCTCGAAGCGCTGGCCGAAGTCGGTGGGCAAGGCATCATTGTACCCGCGGCATGGGGCATGTTTACCTTCCGCTTACCGCCGATGACGTCCCCACGTAGCCTGGAAGGCGATCGTAAAGCCGTCAGTGATTCATTGATTTATCTTGATAAAGTTGCCGAGCGTACGGGGACGGTGGTGTATCTGGAGCCGCTCAATCGCTATCAGGATCATATGATCAACACCCTGGCGGATGCCCGTCGATATATCGTGGAAAACAACCTGAAGCATGTGCAAATCATTGGTGATTTTTACCATATGAATATTGAAGAAGACGATATGGCACAGGCGCTGCACGACAACCGCGATCTGCTGGGTCACGTCCATATTGCGGATAATCATCGTTATCAGCCGGGGAGCGGTACGCTGGATTTCGCTGCGCTGTTTGACCAGTTGCGTGAAGATAATTATCAGGGTTACGTCGTGTACGAAGGGCGCGTGCGGGCAGAGAATCTGCCGGAAGCGTACCGTCAGTCACTGGCCTGGCTGCGTACCTGCTAAGAGGATTTCCGTGAAAAGTGCACTGACAAGCTCTCCGCTACGCGTCGCCATTATCGGCGCCGGGCAGGTGGCGGATAAAGTTCATGCTTCGTACTACTGCACCCGTAACGATCTGGAACTGGTGGCTGTCTGCGACAGCCGCCTGTCACAGGCGCGGCTGTTTGCAGAAAAATACGGTAATCCGCAGGTTTGGGACGATCCTCAAACGATGTTACGTGAGGCTAAGCCAGATATCGTCAGTATTTGCTCGCCCAATCGTTTTCATTATGAACACACCATGTTGGCATTGAACGCTGGGTGCCATGTGATGTGCGAGAAACCTCCGGCGATGACGCCAGACGAGGCGCTGGAAATGTGTCAAACGGCGCGTCGGATGGGAAAAGTACTGGCTTATGATTTTCATCATCGTTTCGCACTGGATACGCAACTGCTTCGTGAGCAGGTGATGGCCGGTGTGCTGGGTGAAATTTATGTCACCAATGTCCGTGCTTTGCGCCGCTGCGGCGTGCCCGGCTGGGGGGTTTTTACCAACAAAGAACTGCAGGGCGGCGGGCCGTTAATTGATCTTGGTATTCATATGCTGGATGCCGCCATGTATGTGTTGGGGTTCCCGGCGGTAAAGCGCGTTAACGCGCACAGCTATCAACGCATTGGCACGCGTAAAAACAGCGGCCAGTTTGGGAAATGGGATCCCGCGACGTATACCGTGGAGGATTCCCTGTTCGGCACGATTGAATTTCATAACGGCGGTATCCTGCGCCTGGAAACCTCTTTCGCGCTGAATATCCCGGAACAATCGATTATGAACGTTAATTTCTGCGGCGATTTGGCGGGGGCAACGTTATTCCCGGCCCAGGTCTACACCGACCGCGATGGTGCGCTTGACGTGCTGCTTGCGCGCGAAATGGCTGATGACAACCGTCATTATCGCAGCATGGACGCTTTCGTGAATCATGTCCAGGGTGAGCCTGTCACTATTGCTGACGCAGAACAAGGCGTCGTTATTCAACAATTGGTTGCCGCACTGTATCAATCGGCTGAAACAGGGACCTACGTAGACTTATGACGAAGCCAGTAATGCTAACTGAACCGGCTTTTTGCCCACACAGCCTGAATAAATATGCGTCACTCATGACGACCGGCAACGGTTATATGGGCATTCGCGCCAGCCACGAGGAAGCCTACACCTTACAAACTCGCGGCATGTACCTTGCAGGACTGTATCACCGGGCAGGGAAAGGCGAAATTAATGAACTGGTTAATCTGCCTGATGTGGTGGGCGTCGAGATTTCACTCAATGGCGAGATTTTCACACTCAACAGCGGCGTTATTGAAAGCTGGCATCGTGAACTGGATTTTGCCAGCGGAGAATTACGCCGTACGCTTACCTGGCGTGCGTCTGACGGGGCGCGTTTTGCCATTGAGAGCAGGCGATTTGTCTCGGCACATAAACTGCCGCTGTTTGCTATGGAAGTTGTCGTAACACCACTGGATGCCGATGCCAACATTGGTATCTCGACCGGTATTGATGCCACGATCACTAATCATGGTCGCCAGCATCTGGACGAAACGCAGGTCCGGGTCTTTGGCCAGCATCTTATGCAAGGGATTTACACCACCCAGGACAATCGTAATGACATCGCTATCACGACATATTGTGATGTAGATGGCGCGGCGCAGCGTTGTTTCACCGCGAAAGAGCGCCGGTTGTTACAACACAACAGCGTGCATGCGCAAGCCGGGCAGCGCGTCACGCTGACGAAAATGAGCTGGGTAGACTGGGCGAGCGAACGCAACCTGTCGCTGGAGACCTGGGGACGCCAGTCACTGCGTAACCTGGAATCATGCGCCCAGCAGGGATATGACGCACTGCTGGCTGAGTCGAGCGCCAACTGGCAAGCCTGGTGGCAAACTCGTCGCGTTCAGGTTACCAGCACGGATATCAGCGATCAGCGGGCGCTGGACTATGCGCTCTATCATCTGCGTGTGATGACCCCAGACCACGATGAGCGCAGCAGTATTGCGGCCAAAGGTCTGACGGGCGAAGGGTATAAAGGGCACATCTTCTGGGATACTGAAGTCTTTTTGTTACCGTTTCACCTGTTTACCGAACCGAAAACCGCGAGAAGTCTACTGCGTTATCGCTGGCATAATTTGCCGGGCGCGCGTGAGAAAGCCCGCCGTAACGGTTGGCAGGGCGCGCTTTTCCCGTGGGAAAGCGCTCGCAGCGGTGATGAGGAAACGCCTGAATTCGCGGCGATCAACATCCGTACCGGGCTGCGGCAAAAAGTGGCCTCCGCGCAGGCTGAACATCACCTCGTGGCGGATGTTGCCTGGGCGGTAATCAATTACTGGCATGCCACCGGGGATATGAACTTTATGTCCCGTGAAGGTATAACGCTGCTGCTGGAAACGGCAAAGTTCTGGATAAGCAGAGCGGTCATGGTCAACGGTCGTTTAGAGATCCACGATGTGATTGGCCCGGATGAATACACTGAGCACGTGAACAACAATGCGTTCACCAACTACATGGCCTGGCACAACGTAGAGCAGGCGCTGGGTTTTGCCCGTCGGTTGGGCTGCGGCGATGACACGTTTATTCATCGCGCAGAGCATTTTTTACAGCATCTCTGGCGACCGGAAGTTCAGCCCGATGGCGTGCTTCCTCAGGATGATACCTTCCTGAACAAACCGGTTATCGATCTGTCGCAGTACAAAGCCAAAGCGGGCAAGCAGACCGTTTTGCTCGATTACTCCCGTGCAGAAGTCAATGAGATGCAAATTCTCAAACAGGCCGATGTAGTGATGCTGACTTACATGTTGCCGGAGCAATTTAGCCCGCAAACCTGTCTGGCTAACCTGCGTTTCTACGAGCCGCGCACAATACACGACTCGTCTTTGAGTAAGGCGATCCATGGGATTGTGGCTGCGCGTTGCGGTGATTCGGCTCAGGGGTATCGGTTCTGGCGCGAAGGATCGCTTATCGATCTTGGGGATGATCCACATAGTTGTGATGACGGAATTCATGCCGCGGCGACGGGGGCCATCTGGCTGGGCGCAATTCAGGGATTTGCTGGTGTGAACGTTCGCCACGGAGAGTTACATCTTGCGCCTGCATTACCTGCTCACTGGCAAATGCTGTCTTTTCCGCTGCGCTGGCAGGGTTCCGCTATGCAGATAACTATCAACGCTGCCGAAATCCGTATTCGCAGTGCTGAGCAAATTTTCCTTTGGGTTAATGGCGAAAAAATCTCCGTGCAGGGGGAGGCCGTAATCAGTAATGACGCCATTATTTCGCCCAGCCATGGGACCGCTACCAAAAAAAGGGGCGATGAATGATACTCAAACCACAGGCCATCATTTTTGATTTAGATGGCGTGATTACCGACACTGCGCATCTGCATTTTCTCGCCTGGCGGCAGGTAGCCGCTGAAATCGGGGTTGCGATTGACGAAGCATTTAATGACAGCCTGAAAGGGATTAGTCGCAGCGAATCACTACAGCGTATTTTGCGCCATGGTGGGAAGGCGGGAGCGTTTTCTGCTGAGGCCTGCGTACAATTGGCCGAGAGAAAAAACAGACTGTATGTCCATTCTTTGCGCCAGTTGACGGTGAACTCAGTATTGCCGGGAATACGTGGGCTGCTGATGACGCTGCGGGAAGAGCGAATTCCGGTGGGGCTGGCCTCTGTGTCGCTCAATGCCCCTGCGATTTTACAAGCGCTTGATCTTAGCTCTTATTTTGATTTCTGTGCAGATGCGGCGCTGATTTCCCGCTCGAAACCAGATCCCGAAATATTCCTGGCCGCATGTTCGGGCCTTGGCGTTGACCCGCAGCAGTGTATTGGCATAGAAGATGCACAAGCGGGAATTGATGCAATCAACGCCTGCGGCATGCTTTCTGTCGGCATCGGTACAGGGCTGAATGGAGCAGGCTTGCAGCTTCCTGCAACCGAATTTCTGACGTGGCCGTGCTTATCGGCTTTCTGGCAACACGACAAGTAAAGGATTCAACATGGCACAGCTTTCGTTGCAACACATTCAAAAAATTTACGACAACCAGGTACACGTCGTTAAAGACTTCAATCTGGAAATCGAAGACAAAGAGTTTATTGTTTTTGTTGGACCTTCCGGCTGCGGGAAGTCTACTACGTTGCGCATGATCGCCGGTCTGGAGGAGATCAGTGGCGGCGATCTGCTGATTGACGGTAAACGGATGAACGATGTGCCGGCGAAATCGCGCAACATTGCGATGGTTTTTCAGAACTACGCGTTGTACCCGCACATGACAGTCTATGACAACATGGCGTTTGGCCTGAAAATGCAGAAAATTGCCCCTGCCGTGATTGAAGAGCGTGTCAACTGGGCGGCGCAAATCCTTGGCCTGCGCGATTATCTGCAGCGTAAACCTGGCGCGTTATCCGGTGGACAGCGTCAACGTGTGGCGCTGGGGCGTGCGATTGTTCGTGAGGCAGGGGTCTTCCTGATGGATGAACCCTTATCGAATCTCGATGCCAAACTTCGCGTACAGATGCGGGCAGAAATCAGCAAACTGCATCAGAAACTCAATACCACCATGATATATGTTACCCACGATCAAACCGAAGCCATGACGATGGCGACGCGTATTGTGATTATGAAGGATGGCATTGTTCAGCAAGTTGGTGCACCGAAAACGGTTTATAACCACCCGGCAAATATGTTTGTCGCCGGATTTATTGGCTCACCGGCTATGAACTTTATTCGTGGCGCGATTGACGGTGATAAGTTTGTCACAGAAACACTGAAATTAACGATTCCAGAAAATAAATTAGCACAATTAAAAGCGCAGGGTTATGAACATCAGGCGGTCACGCTGGGAATTCGTCCTGAAGATATACATCCGCAGCTTAATAATGAAAATAGTGTATCGGCAAAAATTAGCGTTGCAGAATTAACCGGCGCTGAATTTATGCTTTATACCATTGTTGGGGGGCATGAGTTAGTGGTCCGTGCTGGGGCAGTGAATGATTATCACGCAGGAGAGAACATCACTATTCATTTTGATATGGCGAAATGCCATTTCTTTGATGCTGAAGCTGAAGTGGCTATTCAATAAAATTCCGGGGGATAATCATCCCCCAAGCCTTGGGGCATTTTTGCGAGTATTTTAACAAGGAATAATAATGAAAACCCTACTGTCCGCTACTGCGCTGATTATGAGCGCAGGAATGGCCTGCGCGCAGGCTGCTGAAAAGAATGACTGGCACTTTAATATTGGTGCTATGTACGAAATAGAAAATGTTGAAGGTCAGGGCGAAGATATGGATGGACTGGCTGAGCCGTCCGTCTATTTTAATGCGTCTAATGGGCCGTGGAAAATATCGCTGGCCTATTATCAGGAAGGACCGGTTGATTACAGCGAGGGGAAACGTGGAACCTGGTTTGATCGCCCAGAACTGGAAGTCCGCTATCAATTTCTGGAAAGCGAGGATGTTAATTTCGGCCTGACCGGTGGTTTCCGTAATTACGGTTATCACTATGTCAATGAACCCGGAAAAGACACCGCCAATATGCAGCGCTGGAAAGTTCAGCCGGACTGGGATGTTAAACTGACCGACGATCTGCGCTTTAGCGGTTGGCTGGCGATGTATCAGTTCGTTAATGATTTGAGCACCACCGGCTACTCTGATAGCCGCGTTGAAAGTGAGACCGGTCTGAATTATACGTTTAACGAAACGGTGGGTTTAACGGTTAACTATTACCTCGAACGCGGTTTTAATCTGGCTGATTCGCGCAATAATGGTGAATTCTCAACCCAGGAAATTCGTGCATATTTGCCGCTGTCTTTCGGCAATACCACCCTGACGCCGTATACCCGTCTGGGGCTTGATCGCTGGTCAAACTGGGACTGGCAGGATGACCCTGCACGTGAAGGCCATGACTTCAATCGTCTCGGTTTACTGTATGCATATGATTTCCAGAACGGTTTATCAATGTCGCTGGAGTATGCCTATGAGTGGGAAGATCACGACGAAGGCGAAAGTGACAGATTCCATTATGCTGGTATAGGCGTGAACTACGCATTCTAAAAGATACTGGGGCATTAATGCCCCAGTTTTTACACCAGTGAGTCGGCCAGCGATATGTGTGTGCTCACCGTGATATTCTTTAATCCTTTCTCGCCTGCGATCAGGTTAAACAATAAATTACAGCTTTGCTCGCCCAACTGCTGGGTAGGTACATCAATTCCGCCTGGAACCGGTGTCAGCATAAACGATAACAGCTCATTACTGTAGCCTACGACGGCAAGCTGTTGCGGAATAGTAATATTCTTCTCAGCCGCCACGCGATATAAGCTCATTAATTTCAAACTATCGGTAGCAAATACAGCGTCGGGTAACGGTTGTTGACTCAGTAATTTTCGTGAAGCGAGCAGGGCTGTTTCATGAGTATAGCCACCGTCAATAATCCATTCATCGCGCATATTAATGTTATGCGCCTGAAGACTGGCTTTATAACCGTTCACGCGATCGATAGAAACATGAACGTCAAGCGGCGCATGCAAACAGGCTATATTACGGTGCCCACTTTCAATCAGCGCATTTGTCAGAGTAATACTGTCGCGATAGTTATCTGTGTCTACAGAATAGACATTGGCGTAGTCACCTTCAACTTTCCCAATAACCACAACCGGGACATTGTATTTATCCAGACGTGCAAAAAATGATTCATCAGCAGGAGAGCTCAGCATAATGATCCCTTTGATCAATTTCTGCTTAATCTTGCTCTCACATTTTTGTAAATCATCTTCGGTGCTTCGCGACGTCTGCAATATGACATCAAAACCGACCTCTTCGGCCTTGGCCGTAATGGCATGCAGTACTTCAGAGAAAAACGGATTACCGGCGGTAGTTTTTGCTGAACGGGTAGATATCACCATTATTGCATCAAACCCGGAAGAGGTGAGCGCGCGAGCAAGTTTATTAGGCTGATACTGTAACTCATCAATAGCGCGCAGCACCTTTTCAAGCGCTTCCGGCGAGATGTTGGTTTGCTTATTCAGCACGCGCGACACCGTGGATTTTGATACGCCAGCGGCTCGTGCAATATCATAAATGGTAGGAGACATAGATCCCAAGCTCCGTCCGAGAGTCAATGGCGGACATATTATGGAGTTAATTGGCGAATGACAACAATCTCGGAATGCGGGTAGAAAAATCAAAAGGCTAACTGCAGTATGTATCACCTGAGGAACAATCGTCCGCACCTGCAGACGGTGATAATGTGGTCGCAATATTTTCTTAAGAACAAGCGTATAGTGTGGTGGTTAAATCCAACAATCAGTCGGGAAGATATTATGTTGAAAAAAGGCGTATTAGTGTTGGCACTGGTCATTGGCATGCCGGTTTTTGCAGCCGAACACTGGATTGATGTTCGTATTCCTGAACAGTACCAACAGCAGCATATTCAGGGGGCCGTCAACATACCGTTGAAAGAGATGAAGACGCGTATCGCAGCTGAAGTTCCTGATAAGAACGACACAGTGAAGCTGTACTGCAACTCCGGGCGTCAATCGGGGCAGGCCAGGGATATGTTGACTGAAATGGGCTACACGCAGGTGACCAACGAAGGTGGCATCAATCAGATAGCGCTTCCTAAAGTAGAGAATAAATAAACCGCCCGCATTCATTCTGCAGCAGGCGGTAAGAATAATGCCGCCTGATACAGCTCAGGTAGTTGATAAGTAAGAATTGACCCCTATCTTTACTTCCTGTTTGTTATAATTTCTTCGGTTCCTTCAGCAAAACGGGATGGCGATGAAGCGACTTAAAAATGAACTCAATTCGCTGGTTAATCGCGGCGTAGACCGGCATTTGCGCCTGGCTGTCACCGGACTTAGCCGCAGCGGTAAGACGGCGTTTATCACCGCGATGGTAAACCAGTTACTCAATATTCATGCCGGTGCGCGTCTGCCGTTGCTCAGTTGCGTGCGCGAAGAGCGTTTGCTCGGCGTTAAACGGGTTCCACAACGCGATTTTGGCATTCCGCGCTTTACCTATGATGAGGGACTGGCGCAGTTGTATGGCTCACCGCCGACCTGGCCGACGCCTACGCGCGGTGTGAGTGAAATACGCCTCGCGCTGCGCTACAAATCCAATGACTCTTTATTGCGCCATTTTAAAGACACCTCCACGCTGTACCTGGAGATCGTCGATTATCCGGGAGAGTGGCTGCTCGATTTACCGATGCTGGCCCAGGATTATCTGAGCTGGTCGCGGCAAATGACCGGGTTATTGCAAGGGCAGCGGGGCGAATGGTCGGCAAGATGGCGTCAGTTATGCAAGGGGCTGGATCCGCTGGCGCCTGCTGATGAAAACCGTCTGGCGGAAATCGCTGCCGCCTGGACGGAGTATCTGCATCAGTGCAAGCAGCAGGGGCTGCATTTTATTCAGCCGGGCCGTTTTGTCCTGCCCGGGGATATGGCGGGCGCGCCTGCGTTACAGTTCTTCCCGTGGCCGGACGTTGATGCTTATGGTGAATCGAAGCTGGCCCAGGCAGACAAACACACCAACGCGGGCATGCTGCGCGACAGGTTTAACTATTACTGTGAAAAAGTCGTCAAGGGATTTTATAAGAATCACTTCCTGCGCTTTGACCGCCAGATTGTGCTGGTCGACTGCCTGCAACCGCTCAACAGCGGGCCACAGGCGTTTAACGACATGCGTCTGGCGCTCACCCAACTGATGCAGAGCTTTCATTACGGACAGCGCACGCTGTTTCGTCGGCTGTTTTCTCCAGTGATCGACAAGCTGCTGTTTGCCGCTACCAAAGCCGATCACGTCACGGTGGATCAGCACGCCAATATGGTGTCGTTATTGCAGCAGCTGATCCAGGACGCCTGGCAAAACGCCGCGTTCGAAGGTATCAGCATGGATTGTCTGGGACTGGCATCGGTACAGGCAACCACCAGCGGTTTGATCGATGTGAAGGGCGAGAAGATCCCGGCGCTGCGTGGTAATCGACTGAGCGATGGCGAACCGCTAACCGTTTATCCGGGGGAAGTACCCGCGCGTTTACCCGGACAGGCATTCTGGGACAGCCAGGGCTTCCAGTTTGAGGCGTTTCGCCCGCAGGTTATGGATGTCGATAAACCCTTACCGCATATTCGTCTTGATGCCGCGCTGGAGTTTTTAATAGGAGATAAATTGCGATGAGCGAGCCGTTAAAACCGCGTATCGATTTCTCAGGTCCGCTGGAGGTGGAGCAAAACGCGGCGTTTAAAGCGCAGCAGATGTTCAATGAGACGGAGGCACAGACTTTTTCTCCGGCGAAAGTGGATGAACCACTGGAAGACGAAGGTCAGGCTGAGGCCGTCATTGATGCGGCCTTACGCCCTAAGCGCAGTCTGTGGCGTAAGATGGTGATGGGGGGCCTGGCGCTGTTTGGCGTGAGCGTCGTCGCGCAGGGCGTGCAGTGGACCATGAACGCCTGGCAGACTCAGGACTGGGTCGCGCTGGGAGGATGTGCCGCTGGCGCATTGATTATTGGTGCCGGTGTTGGATCGGTTGCGACCGAGTGGCGTCGGTTATGGCGCTTGCGCCAGCGCGCGCACGAGCGTGACGAAGCACGAGATCTGCTCCACAGCCATGGAACCGGAAAAGGTCGTGCATTTTGTGAAAAGCTGGCGCAGCAGGCGGGTATCGATCAGTCCCATCCGGCGCTACAGCGCTGGTATGCCTCAATTCATGAAACGCAGAACGATCGCGAAGTGGTCAGCCTGTATGCCCATCTTGTGCAGCCAGTGCTGGATGCGCAGGCCCGACGTGAGATTAGCCGTTCAGCGGCAGAGTCCACACTGATGATTGCCGTCAGCCCGCTGGCACTGGTGGATATGGCGTTTATCGCCTGGCGCAATCTGCGGCTGATCAATCGTATTGCATCGCTTTATGGCATTGAACTTGGTTATTACAGCCGCCTGCGCTTGTTCCGACTGGTGCTGCTGAATATCGCTTTTGCCGGGGCCAGTGAGCTGGTGCGGGAAGTGGGAATGGACTGGATGTCGCAGGATTTAGCCGCCCGCTTGTCAACGCGTGCCGCACAGGGCATTGGCGCGGGGTTATTAACGGCGCGACTGGGCATTAAAGCCATGGAACTGTGCCGACCGCTGCCGTGGATCGATGACGATAAGCCACGACTGGGCGATTTTCGCCGTCAATTGATTGGTCAGGTGAAAGAGACCTTACAAAAGAACAAATCTCCACGCGAAAGTTAACTAAAATTGGGCGCCAGTTGTTTAAGTTTACGCCCCGGCGCCCAATTTTCCAACGAGCTGTCAATATTTGTTGACAGAGTTCTTCCTGCAAACGAAATACTGTCTTATCATTTAACACATAATCCCTTGTCCAGGTGAAGGTTCCTATGCGTTTGGAAGTCTTTTGTGAAGACCGACTTGGTCTGACCCGCGAATTGCTCGATTTATTGGTACTCAGAAGCATTGATTTACGCGGTATCGAGATTGACCCCATCGGGCGAATTTACCTCAATTTTGCGGAACTGGAGTTCACTAACTTCAGCAGCCTGATGGCTGAAATCCGCCGTATCTCAGGGGTTACGGATGTGCGTACCGTGCCCTGGATGCCCTCCGAGCGTGAACATCTTGCGCTGAGCGCGCTGCTTGAGGCATTGCCAGAACCGGTCCTTTCTCTGGACATGAAAAGCAAAATCGAGATGGCGAACCCTGCGAGTTGTCAGCTTTTCGCGCACACTCAGGATCGGATGCGCAATCATACCGCCGCCCAGTTAATCAACGGGTTTAACTTCCAGCGCTGGCTCGAAAGCAATCCACAGGATTCTCATAGCGAGCATGTCGTTATTAACGGCCAGAACTTCCTGATGGAAATTACGCCTGTCCATTTGCAGGGTGAAAATCAGGAGCAGATGCTGACCGGTGCAGTTGTCATGCTACGTTCCACCCTGCGGATGGGACGTCAGCTGCAAAATATGACGACCCAGGATCTGAGCGCGTTTAGCCAGATTATTGCCGTCAGCGCCAAAATGAAACACGTGGTGGAACAGGCGCGAAAGCTGGCGACGCTGAGCGCGCCGCTGCTGATTACCGGTAATACCGGCACCGGCAAAGATCTCTTTGCTCATGCATGCCACCTGGCCAGTCCGCGTGCGTCGAAACCGTATCTGGCGCTCAACTGCGCGTCAATTCCTGAAGATGCGGTCGAAAGTGAACTGTTTGGCCATGCACCGGAAGGCAAAAAAGGCTTCTTTGAGCAGGCGAATGGCGGTTCGGTTCTGTTAGATGAAATTGGCGAAATGTCGCCGCGAATGCAGACCAAATTGCTGCGTTTTCTCAATGACGGCACGTTCCGTCGGGTGGGAGAAGATCACGAGGTTAACGTTGATGTCCGCGTGATTTGCGCGACGCAAAAGAATCTTGTTGAGCTGGTACAAAAAGGACTTTTCCGTGAAGACCTCTATTATCGTCTGAATGTACTGACGTTAAACCTGCCGCCGCTGCGCGATTGCCCGCAGGATATTATGCCGCTTACCGAACTGTTTGTGGCGCGCTTCGCCGATGAGCAGGGCGTGCCACGTCCGAAGCTGTCCGCTGACCTCAGCACGGTGTTAACCCGTTACGGCTGGCCGGGTAACGTGCGTCAGCTTAAAAATGCCATCTACCGGGCACTGACCCAGCTTGAAGGTTATGAGCTGCGGCCGCAGGATATCTTACTGCCAGATTACGATGCGGCAACGGTTGCGGTCGGAGAAGAGGTGATGGAAGGGTCGTTGGATGAAATTACCAGCCGCTTTGAACGATCAGTGCTGACGCAGCTTTATATGAATTATCCCAGTACGCGCAAACTGGCCAAGCGCCTCGGCGTTTCGCATACCGCGATTGCCAACAAATTGCGAGAGTATGGTTTGAGCCAACAGAAAAAAAGCGAAGAGTAATGCCGTAAATTAAAATGCCTCCATTCGGAGGCATTTTTGTATGCAGACGCAGCTTACGCTTTCAGTACGTCCAGCGCCGCTGTGTAGTCTGGTTCGTTGGTGATTTCATTGACCAGTTGGCTGAAAACAACGTTGTCATTTTCATCGATAACGACCACGGCACGTGCGGCCAGGCCTTTCAGCGGGCCTTCAGCGATTTCAACACCGTAGTTTTTCAGGAATTCTGCGTTGCGCAGGGTGGACAGCGTTATAACGTTGCTCAGACCTTCCGCGCCGCAAAAACGAGAGTGGGCGAATGGCAGGTCGGCCGAAATGCACAGTACGACGGTATTGTCGATTTCTGTCGCCAGTTGGTTAAACTTACGTACCGATGCCGCGCAAACGCCGGTATCGATGCTTGGGAAAATATTCAGCACTTTGCGCTTGCCTGCGAACTGGCCCAGCGTAACGTCAGACAGGTCTTTAGCCACAAGGGTAAAAGCCTGAGCTTTGCTTCCAGCCTGAGGAATAGAGCCGGCAACGGCTACCGGGTTGCCCTGGAAATGAACGGTTTGTGACATGGTTATCTTCCTGTTTACATATAGTTAACGTCAGGGCTAGTTTATGCCATCAGTAGTTAACACGGCAAACGCTATTTGCGGATATCCGCTTCAGGTACTGCATTAAGGAAAACAGATGAGAACAGTTAAGGTGTATGAGGAAGCCTGGCCGCTGCACACTCCCTTTGTTATCGCCCGTGGGAGCAGAACCGAAGCGCACGTGGTTGTCGTCGAATTGACAGAAAATGGCGTCACAGGCGTTGGAGAGTGCACACCGTACCCGCGCTACGGTGAAAGCGATGCTTCTGTGCTGGCGCAAATTATGAGCATTGCGCCACAACTGGAAAACGGACTGACCCGTGAAGAGCTGCAAAAGCTGCTGCCAGCGGGGGCTGCGCGTAATGCCGTGGACTGCGCGTTGTGGGATCTGAGTGCGCGCCAACAGCAGCAGCCGTTGGCGGAATTGGTGGGAAGTGAACTGGCGGAAGTGGTAACGACGGCGCAAACCGTGGTGATTGGCTCGCCGGAACAAATGGCGGCGAGCGCGGCTGCGTTGTGGGAAAATGGCGCGAAACTATTAAAGGTTAAACTGGATGCGCGATTAATCAGCGAACGGATGGTCGCTATCCGTGCCGCGGTCCCTGATGCCACGATTATTGTCGACGCCAATGAATCCTGGCGGGCAGAAGGCCTGGCGGCACGCTGTCAGCTCCTGGCTGATTTAGGTGTGGCGATGCTGGAGCAGCCGCTGCCGGCGCAGGACGATGCCGCGCTGGAGAATTTTGTGCATCCGCTGCCGATCTGCGCGGATGAAAGCTGTCATACCCGCAGCAGCCTGAAAGCGCTGCACGGGCGCTATGAAATGGTGAATATCAAACTGGATAAAACAGGCGGCCTGACGGAAGCGCTGGCGCTGGCAAACGAAGCTCGCGAGCAGGGATTTGCGCTCATGCTGGGCTGTATGCTGTGCACCTCCCGGGCGATCGGCGCGGCGTTACCCCTTACGCCGCAGGTTAGCTTTGCCGATCTTGATGGTCCTACCTGGCTTGCCAGCGACGCGGAGCCGGCACTGCATTTTACGACCGGACACCTTCATCTCTAGGGTGCCAGCGCAGGAGATTGGACATGGCCAGCAGGTATTTCTCGCTCGCTTCATCTGATGAAATGGGGGGGAATTCGGCGGTTATGCAGTGTAAGTTCAGATCTGCGCACCAGCTTCCAAAAGAGCCGGGCGTTTCATAACCTACGCTGGTAACGAGGGGCAATTCAAACGACTGCGCCAGCCACGCGCCTAATTCGCTGCGCCTGGGATCTTCAATACAGGCCAGCGGATCGTGAAAAGAGACTACCCACGCCGGATGAATTCGGTGAATAAGTTGGCATAGCGCCTGGGTTTCCGGTTCTGAGCCCGGACTTTCGCCGGTCAGCAACACCACATCGCGTTCTTCTGCGCTGCTGTTCCAGCGATACACCGTTTCGCCCGCTTTCCAGTTTGCGGCGGGAAAGTTACGGTTTAGATCCACGCCGTTGGCATTTGCGCGTAGTCCGAGCTGGCAACCGTCAGGGTTAACGGCCAGCACCACATGGTGACGACGCAAGGAAGGGTTAAGCGTACGCAATGCGCAGGAGAGAGTGACGACCGATGCGTTTTCGTCGCCGTGCGTTCCTGCCAGTATCAGGCCGCTTTCACGATCGGCTGCCAATGCGGGAAACCAGATTAACGGCGCGCCTAACAATGAACGTCCGTAATGTTCGGTCCCAGGTGGAAATGCGCCGCGCTCGGCACGGGGGCGGGTAACGGTCATAGTCATCTCTGAATGCATGGGTTATTACTCGCAGTGTTGTGCAAAATGTATGGATAATCAAATCGTTTTCACACACTTATCTTTTCAGGTGTAATATCACTTTCTTGTCGGAAGTTAATTGCATTTCCTGCTGGCGATACAAATAATTACACATTCACTTAGTAGCCGGAATTGAGGGTATTTTATGCAGCATTCTGTTTCAGTAACCTGTTGTGCGCTGTTGGTAAGCAGCATTTCATTATCCTGGGCTGCTGATGTTCCCAGCGGAACGGTACTGGCAGAAAAGCAAGAACTGGTGCGTCATATCAAAGACGAACCTGCGTCGCTGGATCCGGCAAAGGCCGTCGGGCTTCCTGAAATTCAGGTTATTCGTGATTTATTTGAAGGGCTGGTCAACCAGAATGAGAAGGGCGAGATTGTGCCCGGCGTCGCCACCCAATGGAAAAGCAACGATAACCGTATCTGGACCTTTACGCTGCGTGACAATGCGCAATGGGCCGATGGTACGCCGGTAACGGCCCAGGATTTTGTCTATAGCTGGCAGCGTCTGGTTGATCCGAAAACGCTGTCGCCGTTTGCCTGGTTTGCTGCGCTGGCGGGAATTAGCAACGCGCAGGCGATCATCGATGGGAAAGCCTCTCCGGATAAGCTCGGCGTTAGCGCGGTTGATGCGCGTACATTAAAAGTCCAACTGGATAAACCGCTGCCCTGGTTTGCCAATCTGACGGCGAGTTTCGCGTTTTATCCGGTACAAAAAGCTAACGTTGAGAGCGGTAAAGAGTGGACCAAACCGGGCAACCTGATCGGTAACGGCGCCTATGTGCTCAAAGATCGCGTCGTCAACGAAAAACTGGAAGTTGTGCCGAATACGCATTATTGGGACAACGCCAAAACGGTGCTGCAAAAAGTGACCTTCCTGCCAATTAACCAGGAATCGGCAGCAACCAAGCGCTACCTTGCTGGTGATATCGATATTACCGAGTCCTTCCCGAAAAACATGTATCAGAAATTGTTGAAGGATATCCCGGGCCAGGTTTACACCCCGCCGCAGCTTGGTACTTACTATTATGCCTTCAATACCCAGAAGGGACCGACGGCAGATTCACGCGTGCGTCTGGCGCTTAGCATGACTATCGATCGTCGTCTGATGGCGGAGAAAGTTCTGGGAACCGGTGAAAAGCCCGCATGGCATTTTACGCCGGATGTCACGGCAGGATTTGTGCCGGAACCTTCACCGTTTGAGCAAATGAGTCAGGAAGAACTGAATGCGCAGGCGAAAACGCTGCTGCGTGCGGCGGGCTATGGTCCACAGAAACCGCTTAAACTGACGCTGCTGTACAACACCTCTGAAAACCATCAGAAGATCGCTATTGCTGTCGCGTCGATGTGGAAGAAAAATCTCGGCGTTGACGTAAAACTGCAAAACCAGGAGTGGAAAACCTACATCGATAGCCGTAATACCGGTAATTTTGATGTGATCCGCGCTTCCTGGGTAGGTGATTACAATGAGCCATCTACATTCCTGTCGCTATTAACCTCGACCCATACGGGTAATATCTCCCGCTTTAATAATCCTGCTTACGACAAAGTGTTGACCCAGGCTACTCTGGAGAATACGCAGAAAGCGCGCAATGTCGATTATAATGCCGCGGAGAAAATTCTGATGGAACAGGCACCTATTGCGCCGATTTATCAGTATACCAACGGGCGTTTAATTAAACCGTGGTTGAAAGGATATCCGATTACTAACCCTGAAGATGTCGCATACAGTCGCACAATGTATATTGTGAAGCACTAATCGGTACTGGCCTCCTGTTAACGCAAGGTAACCACGGATAAACCCAGAGCTGGCGCGGCTTACCGCGCCAGTCTCTCTTTCTGACCATCACACGCCACTTTTCTGATGGTATTGCTGACGTATACCAGGCTAAAGCGTGGGAAAAACTGAGGGAGGCCAAAAACTCATCGGCACTGGTATTTCTCCAGCGATTAAAAAGCAGCAGACACTGCAGGAGATAAGAAAGGTGCTAAGTTTCAGGGAATATGAGAAGCACTGGCGTAAAACCTGGAATGTTGCTGAAAGCACCAGAGCCCTCAGATTATCCATTATGGATAAAGAAGTGCCGCCTTACTTTGGTAGGCGAGGGGACTGTACACTAATTTGTATAATTGCCTGATTTTGAAAGATTCAACCCAGCATCAAATGAAGGTATATTCATAAACGAAAAACAGTTAAGGGCACTGGCTAATGAACTGGCTAAAAATTTCAAAGCATCTGACGAGTTCAGCCAGTTTAAGCGCCTCTCAAAAAAATTAACGTATAAGCAGTTCTCGACGCTGAAAATGACTCATCAACTGAATTATGAATATACAGCCTAAAAGCGGGACGAACTCACGCAATGGCGACTCCGCCAAAATCGTCACCGAGCGATTCATTTTGCGTCCTCAGACCATCACGGATTTCGCGGTATGGTATCCCATGTATGCCGATCCTGAGATATTCCATCTCACAAACTCTCCCGGCTTTACGCCAGAAGAGGGGTGGAATCGTTTATTACGAAATATTGGGCACTGGTCGGCGTTTGGCTATGGCATATTTGCCATTTTTCAAAAGTCTGATGGTGCATTTGTTGGGGAAACAGGGCTGGCTAATTTTCATCGCGGTGTCGATGAAAGCTTTGATCAGTGTCCGGAGGCTTCCTGGGTTATTTCCCGTCATGCGCAGGGCAATGGCATAGCGAAGGAGGCCGCTGAAGCCGCACATCGCTGGTTTGTGGAGGCCTTTGCGCCGGCCAAAACGGTTTGCCTTATTGTGCGGCATAATACGGCGTCAATTCGCGTTGCGGAACGTCTGGGCTATCGGATTTATGAGGAGTGCGTCTACAAAGGCGTCGAGTGCTTTAAGCTCGTACGCCCGGTGCATGAGCAGCTTTAAGATTGATTTTTTTTTGTAATTATATCGTTTCAGATGTAAATCGACAGGCTGCTTATTCGTTGTGGCGTGCGTTTTTCTGCATGGTCTCATCCATGATGGCGTTAACCTCTTTCATCACGGTACCTGCATCGTTGACGCCTTTTGCTTCCTGTTCTTTGACCCACTTCGCCTGCGCATCCCGGTAGCGGGTGGTGGTTTGCCATTGCGCAACTTCTTGCGGTTTCAGGATGCGCACCGTGGCGCCGACGTTACGCAAATCGTCTATCTGGGTGTTAAAGCTTTGGTCCATCACCGCACCCAGGGACTGATACGCAGTTTGCGCTGCGCGCAGGATCGCCGCCTGGTCTTCCGGGGATAGCTTGCCCCAGGCTTTTCCGTTTATCGCCAGAATATAGAGATGTCCCAGCCACAGTTTTTTGGAAATCAGCACGTTGGGCGCGTACTGATACGCTTTCAGATCGTAACCGCTGTCGATGTTTAGTTTCAGGCCGCCAGCCAGCGCTGACCCGCTTCCTTCATTTGCTTCTCAAGGTCGCTACCGCGGGTTGCGAAGACGCGGTTAACCGGGAAGCCGCTTTTATCCAGCAGATAAGCCAGCGCGGCGTATTCGCGCGGATACTTTGCTACCGTCTCTTGATCGATATCGACCACGCCGAGCGGGAAAGTGAAGCCACCCATGTCGTAAATGCTCTGACGGTGGAACAGTTTCCAGACGCCGTTGCGTTTTTCCGCCATGTCGTAAAAGCGGTTGTGGGTGTTGCAGCCGACATTCAGCTTCACGTTTTCAGCGATGATCATCGCGTTCGTTTCGACAATCGCTTTGGTTCCGTCGGTATTGAAGGTGACGACAGGCGTGCCGATCAGATGTTTGGTACGCGCGTCTGATGCGCCCATGCGCATTGAGCCGTCGACAAAGTCGCTGGCCAAACCTTCAAACCAGGTGATCTCAATGGTGCCATCCGAGTGGAACAGATCGCGGAGTTGCTCCCACTCGCCGAGATCGCGGTGGATCCATCCCGTAATCAGGTCGGTAATTTGTTGACGATCGTCGTGATAAGTATGCATAGCGTGTCAGCTCATGATTAAAGAGGAACTTCAGTTTGATCGCGATTAAAGATAAAATCCAGTATATCAAACTGACCAATTATTCAGTTTAAATGAATGATGAGGGTGTGTATGGAGCTGCGTCACCTGCGCTATTTTCTCGCCGTCGCGGAGGAGGGCCATTTTGGTCGCGCCGCCGAGCGGTTAAATATTGTACCGCCTGCACTCAGTATGCAGATCAAGGCGCTGGAAGAGGAACTTGGCGGTCCACTGTTTATGCGCACCAGCCGGAAAGTGGTACTGACTGAAGCCGGGCGACTGTTGCAGGTGGAGGCACAACGTACGCTGGATCAGGCGGATAACGCCCGACTGGTGGTGCAGCGCTCGATACGCGGCGAAAGCGGTCGGGTGCGCGTCGGTTTTGCCGGAAATGCCGTTTTCAGCGGTAAATTGACAAAAGATATGCGGGCGTTTCGCAAAGCCTACCCGGATGTTGAACTGGTAGCGCGTGAAGTGGCGCCGTTGTTGCAGGCGGACGCTATCCTCTCCGGTCAGCTCGATATTGGTTATACGCCGGAACACAGTCTCCTCCACGCCCCGGGACTGTTATCTGAGACGGTCGGTGTCTGGAAGCGTCTGGTGGCTATCTCCGATGATCATCCGCTGGCCGAACGGCCTTATCTGACGGTGGATATGCTGGCGGATGAGCCGATCATTTTTTACGATAGCCACAGCGCGGATGAACCGCTTTATACTGCGCTCACCCGAATACTGGGCCGCGCGCCCCAGACCGCGCATCGTACCTCCAGCACCCTGAGCGTCCTCACCCTAGCGGCAGCAGGTCAAGGGTTGGCGCTGGTGCCGGAGCCGCTACTGAATATTTCTATTCCGGGCCTGGTGTATCTTCCGCTGGATGCCCCGGAACTGTCGGCCAATCTGATGCTGATCAGCCGAAAGATCGAGAATAGCGGCGCTGTGCAGGCTTTTCGGGCCATCGCACGCCAAAATGCGCATTCTGCTCACTTCTCCTCTCAATAACTGCCTGTGACGAAGGTGGGGTTATGAAAGCAATGGAAAAGTATCATCCGATAGATTGCGATCTTCATGATTATCTGGAAATCGCCTGTATGTACCACTATTTGTTGCGCATTGAGTTAACGGATAGCACATGTTTTGATGCCAAAGCGCTGACAACCTGTACCACCGCCGATAAAGAAGAATTTCTGCTGGTGGAGCTGCATGAAAATGAGCAAAAAATTCGTCTGGATTGTCTGTCATCAATCACCGCGCTGACGCCAGGGGCGTCGTTCAGCACAGTGAGATTTCGATGAGCCATACGGCCATATTGAAAGGGACGTAGCGCCGCCGCTACACGGTATAAATCCGGATGTCGTGCGCCTGGAAAGCCGTGGCATACTCTTTGCTGATATTTTCCTCGACGACAATTACATCAATATTGCTGCTTTCAGTGACGACATAACGGGCAACTGCCGGGATTTTCTCCGCCGTCAGCGCGACGATAGTTTCATTACACTGCTTGATCACCGCTTTTTTGAACTCACAATCCGCGTAATCAAATCCCGTTAATCCGGACTCGGGCGACATCGCGCAGCCGCCAATAAATCCCTGATCGAATAAAATACCCTGCACCTGTGAGATGGCCGGGGCGCCCACACACCCTCCCGAAGATCGCTGTACCGCGCCGCCCAGCATAATGACCTCAAACAACGGCTTTTTTAGCAAAGCGGCAGCAATCTCCGGTGAGTTTGTCACTACGGTTAACGCCAGCTCGGCGGGCAGGGCTTCTGCCATCGCCAGGTTGGTACTGCCGGTGTCAATAAAAATGCAGCTTCCCGATTTGACCAACCGGGCACATCTCTGCGCGATGTTGCTCTTTTTCGCCACATTAATATTCTTGCGCACGGTGATGTCTTCGGACTCAGGGAGTGCAATGACCGCGCCGCCATAGACCTTTTTGCACACGCCATCTTTACTCAGTTCATGCAGATCACGGCGGATTGTATGTTCAGAAACACCTAACCTGCTGGCAAGTTCGGAACAGATGACTCTGCCGTTTTCCTGCAGGATCTGATAGATAAGCGCCTGGCGTTGTTCCGGGAACGCTGCGTAATCGAGCATAAACACTCCAGAGAAAATAAAAATCGAGCAACAACAAGCATGATCGTGCATTATGGTTCGCGATGTCAACATCCCTGTGGGGAACCTATTTTTTTGGTTACAGCAAGTAGAGGTCAGCTATGAAGGTTGCGCATATCGCGTTATGGACATTGGATCTCGAGCAGCAAGCTCAGTTCTGGGTTACGTTTTTTGACGCAAGGATCAACGAAAAATACTGCAGTAAAACCAATCCTGGATTTGAATCCTATTTTGTCAGAATGGGTGAAGATATCGCGATTGAGTTAATGACTAAGCCCGGGCTGACAAAACATACTCCGGACAATAACACCTCAGGGTGGGTGCATCTCGCCATTTCCGTTGGCGGTAGCGAAAATGTTGATGCTATGGCGATGCGTGCAAAAGAACAGGGTGTATTAGTTTCTGGCCCACGCACCACAGGTGATGGCTATTACGAAGCGGTGATACGCGATCCGGACGGTAACCTGATTGAAATTGTGGCGTAGAGCTTAACGCAAGCGCCAGGAGATAAATCGTACGCTTATTATTAATGAGTATGATTCATAAGTTTGTCCTTCTTTCCACCTCTAATCACCAGCCTGTCGAGTCTCTATAATTTTTATAGTTTTCAGCATCCGGTGGCGCATGCCGCCACCGTTTTGGAGAGTCGAAATGCAAAATCAACTGAATACCGTATCCAGCGTTGATGCGGAGATTATGAATCACCAATTTGATGGCAACAGCGTCTTTCCGCGAGGGGAGAAAAATGAAGCGTATGCGAAGTATTTCACTGGCGACAGCTATCTGACCATGCTCTCCAAGGAAGGTGTGGTAATTGGCAACGTAGCATTTGAGCCGGGTTGCCGTAACTTCTGGCATATCCATCATCAAGGGGGACAAATATTGCTGGTGACTGGTGGAAGAGGCTGGTATCAGGCATGGAATCAACCGGCGCGTGAGCTGAAAACCGGTGACGTCGTACACATCCCGGCAGGCATGAAACATTGGCACGGCGCCGCGCGTGACAGCTGGTTTGCCCATATCGCGGTTGAAATCCCGGCGCCTGGCGCATCGAATGAGTGGCTGGAACCGGTGAGCGACGCTGAGTACAACCTGTTGCCCTGAACTATGCTGGTTCTGGTAATACCCAATCCCTGAGGAAATCTACATGGTCATGAACGTGAAGGGTTATGCCGCGCTGGCGGCGAAAGAAGATTTAGTCCCACACAGTTTTGTTCGTCGCGATCCGCGTGAAGATGATGTGGTTATCGACATCTTATACAGCGGTGTTTGCCACTCGGATATCCATAACGCCTACAACGATTGGGGTGGCGCTAAATATCCGATGGTACCAGGCCATGAAATCATTGGCCGCGTGATACATGTTGGTAAGTCGGTAACGAAATTTAAAGTGGGCGATCTCGCCGGGGTCGGCTGTATGGTCGATTCATGTCAACATTGTAGCGCCTGTGAACAGGGATTAGAGCAGTATTGCGAAGAAGGCAACACGCTGACGTATAACGATACCGATCGTCACGACGGTTTACCCACTTTCGGCGGTTATTCTGACAAGATTGTCGTGACTGAAAAGTTTGTTGTGAAGGTTCCTGAAGGGATCGATTTACGCGGTGCCGCACCGCTGCTATGTGCCGGGATCACCACCTGGTCGCCGCTGCGTCACTGGCAGGTTGGGGAGGGGAGTAAAGTCGCGGTTGTCGGGCTGGGAGGCCTTGGGCATATGGCGATCAAACTGGCTAATGCGCTGGGTGCTGAAGTCACGCTGTTTACGCGCTCGCCGGGTAAAGAAGCCGATGCCCGGCGTCTGGGGGCCCGCCATGTTGTACTTTCGACTGACAGCGAGCAGATGAAAGCCTCAGCGAATCAGTTTGATCTGATTATTGATACTGTCCCGTATGTACATGACCTGAATCCGTATATTCCAACGCTGGCGCTAAGCGGTACGCTGGTGCTGGTGGGTTATCTGGGGGCATTGGATCCCTTCGTGAACTCGGTACCGTTAATCCTCGGACGACGGTCTGTAGCGGGATCGGTTATCGGCGGTATTGCTGAAACCCAGGAGATGCTGGATTTCTGCGGCCAGCACGGTATTACAGCCGATGTTGAAGTGATCAATATTCAAGATATTAACCATGCCTGGCAACGGATGTTGAAAAGCGATGTCAAATACCGCTTTGTAATTGATATTGCTTCATTGAAATAAATACAAATAAAGACGCGGATTTCCGCGTCTTTTCTTTTGTTAGTGTGTCGAGGACGATGCTTCAGGATTATCCATATACAGTGTCTGGCTGGGGAAAGCAAAGTCGGCGCCGTTTGACTGGACAATCGAAATAATTTTCAAATAAACGTCTTGCTGTACCGCGAGCCATTCCTTCCAGACGGTGGTTTTCGTGAAGCAATACACCATGATATTCAGCGATGAATCGGCAAATTCATTGAAATAAACCAGCAGGGTTTGTTTCTGGTCTATTCCCGGATGATTTTGCAGCATTTGTCTGACCGATTCGACAACAGCAGCGACTTTATCGGCATCTTCATATCGTAACCCGATCACCGTTTTGATGCGGCGGTTCGTCATCCTGCCTGGATTTTCTACGCTGATGGAGGAGAAAATCGAGTTTGGGACATACAACGGACGATGATCGAAGGTGTTTATTTTGGTCATTCGCCAGCCGATTTCCGTAACCGTGCCTTCAATATTGCGGTCTGGAGAACGGATCCAGTCGCCGATGCTAAACGGTCTGTCAAAATAGAGCATAATTCCTGAGAAAAAGTTGCTCAGAATGTCTTTGCCCGCCATACCGACAGCGATACCGCCGATGCCGCCAAAGGTTAACAGGCCGGATAAGCTCATGCCGAAATGCTCGCCATACAGCAAAATGATGGCAACGATGATGGTGATCTTGATAATTCGCGACAGGATCCTCGCGCTGGTGATATCTCTGCCTTTATTGATCTGCGTCTTTTCAAACTGATTAATCACCAGAAAAAGTTTGATAGTCAGGATTAGCGCAATCAACGAGGTGCAGATAAAGTCGACCACGCTGGGGGAAATAAATTTCAGGCTGTAGCTTTCGATAACGTTATTAGCAATACTGCCAAACGTCCCGATGATAATGGCATAGACAAAAAATTGCGCTGCGTGAAATATGAATCCTTTACAGCGCCGCTCTCCACGATGATACCAGACGCTCATCAGGACCAGCGCTGCGCAGCTGCTGAGAATTACCGTCAAATTAAACGCATTATTTATAAACAGTTCAGCGATCATGATTCTTCCAGGTAGCTCCGTGGTAGTTAAATATCATCTGACATCCTCATCATCGAATATTTTACTCAGTTCAGGCGGTCAGATCATTAATCATCAGGAGAGATATATAATGCAATTAGCGCTATTTTCCGGGAAATAGCGCAGGCATCACCTTTGTGAGCAGTTTATGTAGCAGACAGTCAGTTGATGTCATGGTATTGTTAGCGCAAAGTAACAAGGTTTTCATCTGCAAAAGGACAGTACTATGATCATGGCTAAGCTGAAGACAGCGAAGGGACGGAAGTTTCTGTTGTGCTTGCTTGGGGTGTTTATTATCGCAGCGTCGGTCGTGACGCGAGCGACGATCGGTGGCGTTATTGAACAGTATGACATTCCGCTATCCGACTGGACCGCTTCAATGTACGCCATTCAATCTGCGATGATTTGTGTCTACAGTATGGTATTTACGATTCTGTTGGCTATCCCGCTGGGTATCTATTTCCTCGGCGGCGAGGAACAGCACTAAACGTTTGTTATGCCGGATGAGGTCGCCATCCGGCATTGAGTTGAGCGGTTAATCGTCTTCTTCGTCGTCCAGTTCAACGGGCGTCTGATATTCATCCGGCTTGATGACCAGCAGGTCGCAGCGTAGATGATCGATAACCTGTTCCGCGGTGTTACCGAGAAACGCGGCAGAAATCCCGGTACGACCAACGGTCCCCAGTACCACAATACCCGCCTGCAAGTGCTCGGCTAAATCGGGAATGACCTCTTCAGGCAATCCTTTTTCAACGTGCGTCACTTTCTCATCGATACTGAATTTCTGGCGTAACGCCTTCATGGCCAGCAGATGCTGTCCACGGATCGCATCGTTATAAACGCTGGGGTCAAATTCAGGCAGTTCAATTGCGATGTTGATTGGCGTAACAGGATAGGCGCCAACTAAATGCACTTCAGTATGGTTAACCTGTTCTGCCAGTTGGAGCGTTTCTTTGACCAGTTTTTCATTAAGCGCATTGTGATAAGGCTCTTCACTGGCGAGGTTAACCGCAACCAGCGCTTTGCCACCTTCAGGCCACGGCTGGTCTTTGACCATCCATACCGGACTTGGGCATTTCCGCAATAAATGCCAGTCGGTGGGGGTGAAAATTACGGCTTCGAGGCGGTCGTGTTGGTGCGCCATCTTGAGGACCAGGTCATGCTGAGCGCTAATGACTTCCTGGATGATGGCTTCAAAGGGACGGTTGTGCCATACCACTTTAATTTCAAGGGGGATCCCTGCTTCGATATAGTATTTCGCTTGTTCACGGATCCATGCTGTTCGCTGACTGATGACCCCCTGACGCATTGCCGTACGCTCATCGGGCGACAGCAGGGTAGTCATCTCGTAGGAAAAGTCATAGATCGGCAAAAAGGCTTTAATTTTGCCACCAATCCGTTGATGCAAATAAACAGCTCGCCGTAATGCTGGTTGATCGTCCTGGTTCGGGTCGATGACGACCAGCATATTTTTATACATAGCCATACAGGGTCTCCTTACAACTGTCACTGCAGTTTGTAATTAAAAGAGTAACCCAATAATGTGGATTGAAACAGGGGATAACCTCCTGCCAGATCAATAAATCGGGAAAATTTAGCGATTTGACAGAAGGATAACAGAGATGCTTGCGGAAAGATTACGCAACGTTACGCGTGTGGCCAGCAAGAACTGCCAACGCGTCGCTATTCTCAATAGTGATGTATTTACCTTTCACTGCCAGCATACCGCTTTTCTGGAAACGACCCAGCAGGCGGCTGATGGTTTCGACCGTCAGACCGAGGTAGTTACCGATGTCGCCACGGGTCATGGTCAGGCGGAATTCACGAGGCGAGAATCCACGCTGGGCAAAGCGACGAGACAAATTGTAGATAAAGGCCGCCAGGCGCTCTTCTGCATTTTTCTTCGACAACAGCAGGATCATGTCCTGGTCGCCTTTGATTTCGCCACTCATCAGACGCATCATCTGCTGACGCAGATTTGGCATTTTGCCGGACAGGTCATCAAGGGTTTCGAAAGGAATTTCGCATACCATTGAGGTTTCCAGCGCCTGGGCAAAGCTCGGGTGATGTCCGCTGCCAATCGCGTCAAAACCGACCAGATCGCCCGCCAGATGGAAGCCAGTAATCTGCTCATCGCCTTGTTCGGTAATGGTATAGCTTTTAATCGTTCCGGAGCGGATAGCATAGAGTGATTTAAGCTCATCACCTGCTTTAAAGAGCGTCTGCCCCTTTTGGATAGGCTTTTTGCGCTCGATGATGTTATCGAGCTGGTCAAGCTCATGCTCGTTAAGTGTGAACGGGATGCAAAGCTGGCTGATGCTGCAATCCTGGCAATGGATAGCACAACCGCCAGACTGAATGCGCCGTATAATTCGCTTTTCCGGGATCATAGGTCTGCTCAAGCCGTAATTGATATTTGTCAATTTTAACATCTTTTTGGTGAGCACGTAAGCCTGAGCTACTCCCAATAGAGAATAATTCAGGCATAACTGGAGTGAATGTTTGTATCTGCTTGATTAACCACACTTAATTTGGGGTCGCATTATGCGGAAGTGTGATGAATAAGGCATTAATTGCCTGGAATCTAGAGTAGCAAATAACCTTCGTGGCGCAATAACCACTCTTTTCGTTGTACGCCACCGGCATATCCGGTCATGGTGCCGTTACGTCCGATGACACGATGACAGGGGACCACAATGCTTACTGGATTGGAGCCATTAGCTGCACCGACGGCTCTTGCAGCGCCGGGGCGTCCCAACTGTTCGGCCAACTGACCATAGTGCATGACCTGCCCACAGGGGATAGTGCGTAATGCTTGCCAGACTTCACGCTGGAAAGGCGTGCCAGCGGTTGCCGTTTCCAGCGTGTCAATAATGCTGAGGTTCCCGGCAAAATACTCCGAAAGCTTATCGCTTAATCCGCCGGGGTTTTTGTTTGCAATGCGCTGATAACCTTGCGCGCGGTAATGAATATCCAGCAATTGTTCCATACGATCGCGGTGCTGATCCCATTCCACCGCGCGCAGGCGAAATTGCTCATCACAAATAACCCACAGCGGGCCCAGCGGCGTGTCGATGGTGTCTTCCAGTAAGTTAAGCATCCATATATCTCATTACAGCGTTCAGGCGAGGTTACACATTATCACGCCAGTGACCGTCGCAGCTATACCCCTAAAAACGGAGATCGGCATGTCGTGAGTAGGTCTTCTCAGCGGAGTGAAGCGAATGAATTACTGGAAATAATCGTAAACCGTTGTCGGTATAATAGTGCGCGGTTATGATAACGTTCGTCGTAATTCGCTGGAGGATGAAACATGAACCTTGATGATGCTTCGCTGTTTCTTGATGCTATGGGGGATGTTCAACCGCTGAAGGGCTGCGCCGATGTACACTGGCAGCCAACGCGCAATATCCGCACTCCAGCGCGTATAGATATGTTGCAACTGGATAACTTTCTCTCGACGGGGTTTCTCGATATTGTCCCGTTGAGCGAACCGCTGGAGTTTCGTCGCGAAGGTTTGCAGCACGGCGTGACTGACAAACTGCGAAGCGGAAAATACCCGCAGCAGGCGAGCCTTAATCTCATCCGTCAGCCTGTAGAAACATGCCGTCAGATGTTATTCAGTTTTATACTGCAGGCGCAGCAAGATGGGTTACGTAACGTGCTGGTGATACACGGCAAGGGGCGTGATGATAACTCCCATGCCAATATTGTGCGCAGCTATGTGGCGCGTTGGCTGACGGAATTTGATGACGTACAGGCCTACTGCACCGCTTTGCCGCATCACGGCGGCAGCGGGGCATGTTATGTCGCATTACGTAAAACCGCGCAGGCAAAACAGGAAAACTGGGAGCGTCACGCTAAACGCAGTCGCTGAGCAACCTGGTTCATCAGGCGGCCAGCACTCTGTTCCTGCCTTCGTTCTTGGCTTTGTACAACGCGTCGTCCACGCGTTTGAATAATTCATCAATACTTTCGTTTGTTTCGTGCCGCGCAACGCCAATACTGACGGTAAAGCGGGGAAGACCAGGGAGCGTCACCCTGGCGACCGTTGCGCGGATCACCTCTGCAAGATTGAGTGCGGCCTCCAGCGAGGTTCGCGGCAGAAGCAGCACAAATTCTTCACCACCCCAGCGAAAAATAAGATCGTCTTTTCGCGCACACGATTCCAGAGTGCGTGCCAGAGCGCAAAGCACCTCATCGCCTTTTAAATGACCGAAGAGATCGTTAATGCTTTTAAAACGATCGGTGTCGATCAATAACAGGCTGTAGTCCTGCGTCAATGAGATCGCATGCGTCGGCTCGGGCTCTGTTACCTGATAAAAATGTCGGCGGTTCAGTAATCCCGTTAAGGCGTCACGCAGTGCTGCTCGCTCAAGCTCCTGCTCCAGTCGTTTTTGTTCGGTAATGTCATGAATGATGCACAACATGAGTTTATTACCGTAGATTTCAATCGGTCCGGCGTAGGTTTGTACATGACGCGAGCTGCCGTCTGCCAGTTTATGAACAAAATGCAAAGGTTTATGGCCGCCGGGCAGGTGGGCGATTTCATGCATTACCGGCAGTATGTGGCGCCCCAGCATGTTGATTTCCCAGGTATGTTTCTGACACATCACGTCATGGCTGTATCCATAAAAATTGAGGGCACTGAGGTTCGCATCAACGATTAGGCCATCGCGGGACGGATCGATAAGTAACATTGGCGCGGAGTTGGTCTGGAAAAAACGCGCATAAAATCCCTGCTTTTTTCGTTGATAAGTTGCTGAACGGCTCGCTTTCAAACCCTGCGCTGCAGGCGTCTCAATGCCTTCAAAAAGGATGACGTCACCCACATCCGGCAACGTCCTGATCGACAGGCGACAGGCCATTGCGATTTTTTCGCCGTCGCGATAAACCGTGAGAATTTCTACAATGCCGTGATGATTTCTCAAGTCACTGAGATACATAGTTAAATCATTTTGCGCATGTGTTGAAAATAGGCCGTTACGCAGTGGGGAAAAACAGAGATCCTGCATTAGCTCCCGTGCAGCGTTATTAGCGAAGACCAGCTCTTCGGTATGCGGCGAAACAATCCACACCGGAAAGGTTAATAAATCCAGTGAATTCAGCTCGGTTGTGCTCATCGATAATCCCGTTATCTTTATCTGCTGTGCTGCCCATTTAATGGCGAATATTTTAGATATCGCAGTCTCACAAGGTTATTGATTGTCGGTGAGACAAGGGTTGTACGACTGGCTTTTGTTTGATGCTGTTTTCTGGTTGTAGCAGTTCATGAATCTTATGCGCTGGCAGCGGTTTTGCAAACAGGAATCCTTGCAGCATGCTACACCCCATTTGGGTAAGAAGTATTTCCTGCTCCTGGGTTTCTATTCCTTCAGCTACTACGCGCATATTCATGGAGTGAGCTATATCAATAATGGTAGACACAATTTTTGTATTTTTGCTGTTCTCGCTAATATCTTTGACAAATATCCTGTCGATTTTTAATTCCCGCGCCGGGAGAGACTTCAACATCAATATATTTGAATAACCAGTGCCGAAATCATCAATAGAAACGGTGATCCCCAAAGCAGAAAAAGCATTCAGTATTTCAATACTGCGTTTTAAATTTTTTAGCGCAGTGCTTTCAGTGAGTTCCAGCGTAAGGCTGGCCGGTGAAAGTTGATATTGCGCAAGGGCATTACACACAACATCAATAATATCATGCTGTTCAAACTGGGCGGGAGAGAGGTTAACGGCAAGCGTCCATTCTGTATTTCCTTGTAATTTCCAGTGATGCAACTGCATGCACGCCTGCTGGATAACCCATTTGCCGACGGGAATAATCAGGCCCGTTTCTTCCAATGCAGGAAGAAATTCAGCTGGGAGCAGCATGCCGCGATCCGGATGATGCCAGCGTAATAGCGCTTCAAAGCCGGTCAGAGAATGATCTCCGGCAGTATATTTAGGCTGATACCATAGCTCAAACTGGTCGCGTTCAAGCGCTTGTGACAGTTCCTGAAGAAATGTCGGCGGCGTATCCGCGATAGCTTCCATCTCGGGACTATAAATAGCCCAGCCGTTTCTGCCCGCCTGTTTGACATGATACATCGCCATATCGGCCTTCACTTTTAGCTCATGCAGTGTTGAACCATGTTCTGGATAAATACTGCTCCCCGCACTTAACGAAACCCGAATGGTATGTCCGAACAAGGTAAAAGGGTCGCCGATCGCATCGGCAATCCGCGCCAGCAGGGCAGAGATAGCCTGCTGATTGCAGTCCGGAACCAGCAGGATAAATTCATCTCCTCCCAGTCTTGCCAACGTCATTGAGTCATCAAGGCAACTATAGATTCTTTGTGTACTGGCAATCAGCAACTGATCGCCGATGTGATGTCCCCAGGTATCGTTAACGACTTTGAAGCGATCGAGGTCGATGAACACCAACGCGAAATGCTGTTGATGCAGTTTGGAATGCCGCAGGCAGGCCTGTAAGCAGGTGTCTATATGCGTTCGATTGGCAAGTCCGGTCAGCGCGTCGAAGTGGACCTGGTGTTCAAGCTGGCAATTCAACTGATGCAGATTGTCGGCCAGTCGGGAGGTGCGCAGTTGCGAATCCACCATCGAAACCACCAGCATGATCCCCAAAATAATCAGCGTGACAGCGCAGACCCAGACAGAGAGTTCGAGGGTACTGAGCCCATCGTGTGCAGTATGTCCAAAATGGGTGAAGGATGCCGCTCCCATACCGGTGTAATGCATCGAGGCTATTGCCAGCGCCATAATAAGGGCGGCAATAAGCCGGTTAATCAGCGCGCGACGGGTGTTTTGGCGTAAATGGAAAGCCAGCCATAAGCCGACGCCAGACGCAACGATGGCAATGATCACCGAGAGCAAAATCAGTGAGCGATCCCATGCGATAGCCACATGTTCGATTATGGCGTACATGCCGACGTAGTGCATCGTGACAACGCCAGCGCTCAATATACCAGTGGCAATGACCAGCCGTTTTGTTGATAGCGTATGACCTGAAATAGCGATATTGATAGCGAGAGTCGCGGATATGAGCGCAATAAAGAACGAAAAAGCCGTGAGTGCTAAGTGGTAATTGATCGGCATACTCATTTTCATGGCCAGCATACCGATAAAATGCATCGACCAGATCCCCATGCCCAGCGTAGCGCCGCCAGAGAGTCGCCAGAAGGTAGATTCACGTCTGCTGGAGATTGCTACTTTACCCGCACTGTCGAGGGCTATAAAGGAGGCAATAAACGCGACAACAAAGGAAATCCCAATCAATACTGGGTCCCACGACACGTGCAACATCTTGCTACCTATCGAAAAAAAGCCGTGATGGTAAATCTAGCAGGTTTTGTCCAGTTAACCTGATAAAATCAGGTATGTTCTTGTGTTTTTACAATGAGTATTAGAAGTAAGGGCCAGATATTGAAAATAACAGGCCATTACTAATATATATATTCATAAAAATTATAATTCTGTGTGTTTTATGCTCGTCACGTGCTCGCCATCACAAAAATCTGATAGCGGGTATCATCGTCTCTGTTTGCGGGATAAGGTACTGAGTTATTCTAAATAAACAGTGCAATTTATCGTCTTAAGTAAAAGGATCTCTGGCTCTCATTGAAAGTTAAGCTTTCATCACCGAGCTATGGAAATCTGTATTGCAGATGCTATAAAAATAACATCCACGTTATTTCTTGGTGTACAGGACTAAAATGTTAAATGATATTAGCGTCAGAACCTTTATTATTTTATTTCTGATCATTACGGCGGTTGCGCTCAATCTTGTTGAAATGATTTTCTCCGCCACCCCAGAAATCATTATTGGCACTAATGCGGTAAGTATTATTTCTATATTGTGTTTATGGTGGTACATGACGAAATATCTGGTCATGCCGATTAATACGGTTAAAAGAAGCATTGAAGAAGTGACGTCCGGAAATCTGGCAATCAGTATTCCAGAGTTTGGCAATAACTGTGCGGGTAGACTAATTCCTGGTATCAATAGTTTATCAAGTAATATCTCAACACTCGTTAATGAGATCAGAACATCCTCGCAAACGGCGATGGCGCTCTCTGAACAGCTTGCAGAACGCAGCGCTGAGCTCTCTGTGAAAACAGAACAGCAATCCGGAGCATTGATGCAGACAGCTGCCAACATGGATGAAATAGCGGTTAATACGCGAAATAATGCTGATAACACGCAAATAGCCAGCGCCCAGGCAACAATTGCCACGCAATGCGCCCGTCAGGGTGGCGAATTAATGGTGCAGGTAGCGACAAATATGCGATCAATCACCGAATGCGCACAACAGATGACAGAAATTATTACGCTAATAGATGGTATTGCATTCCAGACAAATATTCTGGCCCTGAATGCTGCTGTAGAAGCGGCGAGGGCTGGTGAACATGGTAAAGGTTTTTCCGTGGTTGCCGGTGAGGTAAGAATGCTTGCGCACCGCAGCGCAGATGCAGCGAAGAATATTAAGCAACTGATTGCCCAAACCCATCAAAATGTTCAGCAAGGCGCAGCTGTTGTGCGTGAAGCTGAAAAAAATATGCATGATATTGTCGGAGGGGCCGGGCAATTAAACCAACTGATGGGCGAGATATTAACCACCACGCAGGAGCAGGAGAAAGGGATTATCAGAATCACCCATGCTCTGGCCGAACTGGAAAACGTAACCCAAAGTAATGCCATCATGGTTGATGAGCTTTCTGACTCCTCAGGTATCCTGAAAAATCAGGTGATTGACCTTCAATCGCGAACGCATAAATTCCGCTTAAGTCATGCCCTTGAGTCAGAAAGACGCCAGCAGGCTTAACTGGGGAATCTCGTAACCAGCGCCGCATTCGTCGGCGCTTTGCTTGTTATCAGATACTTTTATGAATCATTTCAGCACAATGGGACAATGAGATATTGCTTAACATATTCTGACGGCTAGACTAACGAAAAAAGCTGAATGTTTGTGGAGGCGCTGTGGAAGCCATTAAGGGAACGGATGTTAATGTGCCGGATGCCGTGTTTGCCTGGCTGTTGGATGGTCGGGGTGGGGTGAAACCACTGGAAGATAACGATGTTATCGACAGTCAGCATCCCTGTTGGCTACATCTTAATTATACTCATCCTGAAAGCGCGCAATGGCTGGCGACAACACCTTTACTTCCCAATAATGTGCGTGATGCGCTGGCAGGCGAAAGCACGCGCCCACGCGTCAGCAGAGTTGGGGAAGGTACGTTGATTACACTGCGCTGTATCAATGGCAGCACCGATGAGCGACCTGACCAACTGGTGGCGATGCGTTTATATATGGATGAACGTCTGATTGTCTCAACACGCCAGCGTAAAGTGCTGGCGCTGGATGATGTTGTCAGCGATCTCCAGGAAGGTACGGGACCGGCTGACTGTGGTGGTTGGCTGGTGGATGTTTGTGATGCGCTAACCGATCATGCCAGCGAATTTATCGAACAGCTGCACGACAAAATTATCGATCTGGAAGATAACCTGCTGGATCAGCAGATCCCCCCGCGTGGTTTCCTGGCATTACTGCGTAAACAGCTCATTGTGATGCGCCGTTATATGGCGCCGCAGCGCGATGTCTATGCTCGTCTGGCGAGCGAACGGTTGTCCTGGATGACTGACGACCATCGGCGGCGAATGCAGGATATCGCTGACAGGCTGGGGAGAGGGCTGGATGAAATAGACGCCTGTATTGCCCGGACCGGTATTATGGCGGATGAAATTGCACAGGTGATGCAGGAGTCTCTGGCTCGCCGAACGTATACGATGTCATTGATGGCAATGGTTTTTCTTCCCAGTACATTTTTAACCGGACTGTTTGGCGTTAACCTCGGCGGTATCCCCGGCGGTGGCTGGCCGTTTGGTTTCTCACTTTTTTGTATTCTGTTAGTGGTCCTGATTGGTGGTGTTACTTTATGGTTGCATCGTAGTAAATGGTTGTAACAACTACGTTTTTTAGTGACTTTCTGGCATGAAAACGTCCTGGTTTTTGAGCGAGGTCAATAAACCATCTACCTATTCGGGGCAATATCTCTCTCGCAGGTGAATGCAACGTCAAGCGATGGGCGTTGCGCTCCATATTGTCTTACTTCCTTTTTTGAATTACTGCATAGCACAATTGATTCGTACGACGCCGACTTAGATTAGTCGGCTTTTTTTTTGCCTGCATGAAATCAGCGTCTACCCTAAAAGAGTCAACCTGAATGACTGGAGGGGTATATGACCTGTCTGATTGCAACGTCGCACACTGATTCGCTACCGACTGACCCGGTTCCCATTCCCGATCCCATTCCTCGTCCGCAGCCCATGCCGGATCCGCCGCCGGATGAAGAGCCGATTAAATTGTCGCATCGCGGGCGCAGATCTGCGAGGATACGCGCCTGCTGAATGTGAGTTTTTACCGCGAGATTAAATTGTGACCGCTTTTTCAACCCTGAATGTTTTACCTGCTGCCCAACTCGAGAATCTTAACGAGCTGGGATATCTTGAAATGACGCCTGTTCAGGCTGCTGCGTTACCGGCAATCCTGGCGGGGAAAGATGTTCGCGTGCAGGCTAAAACCGGCAGTGGCAAAACGGCGGCTTTTGGTCTTGGATTGCTACAGCACATCGATGCCGCGCTATTTCAAACGCAGTCGCTGGTACTGTGCCCAACGCGCGAGCTTGCCGACCAGGTTGCGGGTGAGCTGCGTCGCTTAGCGCGTTTTCTGCCAAACACCAAGATCTTAACGTTGTGCGGTGGGCAACCCTTTGGCGCACAGCGCGACTCCCTGCAGCATGCGCCACATATTATTGTCGCCACGCCGGGGCGTTTACTCGACCACCTGCAAAAAGGCACGGTTTCTTTAGACGCCCTGAATACGCTGGTTATGGATGAAGCCGACCGCATGCTGGATATGGGCTTTAGCGATGCGATTGATGATGTTATTCGCTTTGCGCCAGCATCTCGTAAGACCCTACTGTTTTCGGCAACCTGGCCGGAAGCTATTGCCGCCATTAGCGGCCGGGTGCAGAGAAATCCATTAACGATCGAAATTGATACGGTTGATGCGCTGCCGGCGATTGAACAGCAGTTTTTCGAAACCTCCAGCCACGGAAAAATTCCACTACTGCAAAAATTACTCAGTCAGCATCAGCCTGCCTCTTGCGTAGTTTTTTGTAATACCAAAAAAGATTGTCAGGCCGTGTGTGACGCACTGAATGCGGCGGGGCAAAGCGCACTTTCACTGCATGGCGATCTTGAGCAGCGCGATCGCGATCAGACTCTGGTACGTTTTGCCAACGGCAGTGCGCGCGTACTGGTTGCCACCGATGTGGCCGCGCGTGGTCTGGATATTAAATCACTTGAGCTGGTGGTGAACTTCGAACTGGCATGGGATCCGGAAGTCCACGTCCATCGTATCGGACGTACTGCGCGTGCCGGCAACAGCGGTCTGGCGATTAGCTTCTGTGCTCCGGAAGAAGCGCAGCGGGCCAACATTCTTTCTGAAATGCTGCAACTGAAGCTGAACTGGCTGCCTGCGCCGGCTAACGGCTCAATCCTGCCGCTGGAAGCCGAGATGGCGACGTTATGCATTGATGGCGGTAAAAAGGCCAAAATGCGTCCCGGTGATGTTCTCGGTGCGCTGACCGGCGATATTGGTCTGGATGGCGCCGACATCGGCAAAATTGCCATTCATCCGGCGCACGTCTATGTCGCCGTTCGCCAGACTGTAGCGCATAAGGCGTGGAAGCAATTGCAAAACGGTAAGATTAAAGGCAAGACTTGCCGGGTTCGGTTATTGAAATAACTGCCCGTTGGGGCGCCTGATGGCGCTCCGCTTATCAGGCCTACAAGCGCTTGTACGCATTGTAGGCCTGACAGACGCTTACTTCACTTCCACCACGTTCAGACGCAGCTCATCCAGTTGAGCATCTTCTTCTTCTGGCTGCCAGCCCGCAGGCTGCAGCGGGATCTCTTCACGATCGAACGCTAAGTCACCACCGTCAACAACCTCTGAACCGTGCTTAATACCTTTAAAGTCGAACAGATTGATATCGCTCAGATGTGAAGGCACAACGTTCTGCATCGCGCTGAACATGGTTTCAATCCGGCCAGGATAGCGTTTATCCCAGTCGCGCAGCATATCGGCGATGACCTGACGCTGCAGGTTAGGCTGTGAGCCGCACAGGTTACACGGAATAATCGGGAAACCCTTTGCTTCAGAGAAACGCTCGATATCTTTCTCACGGCAGTAAGCCAGCGGACGGATGACGATATGTTTGCCGTCATCGCTCATCAACTTCGGCGGCATGCCTTTCATTTTCCCGCCGTAGAACATGTTTAAGAACAGCGTTTGCAGGATGTCGTCGCGATGGTGGCCGAGCGCAATTTTGGTGGCGCCTAATTCAGTTGCCGTGCGATACAGAATGCCGCGACGCAGGCGAGAGCAGAGTGAGCAGGTCGTTTTACCTTCAGGGATTTTATCTTTGACGATCCCGTAGGTGTTTTCTTCGACAATCTTATATTCAACGCCCAGATTTTCCAGATACTCCGGCAGAATGTGCTCCGGGAAGCCGGGTTGTTTCTGATCGAGGTTAACCGCAACTAAGGAAAAACTGATCGGGGCGCTTTGCTGCAAATTACGCAGTATCTCCAGCATTGTATAGCTGTCTTTCCCGCCGGAAAGACACACCATAATGCGATCGCCGTCTTCGATCATATTGAAGTCGGCAATGGCTTCCCCGACGTTACGACGCAGACGTTTTTGTAATTTGTTCAGGTTGTATTGTTCTTTCTTTGTAGCTTGTTGATTATCTTGCATTCTTACCGTTCTCAAAAACCAAAGGGGCATAATAAGGGGCAAACTTCCATCACAGGGCTGGTTTGTTATTCAACATTGCAACCCGATCGCCATTCATTTCTTTAATCCATGTACTGTAGACTTCGGACACTATTTGCGCGTTTTCATGCCCCATCTGATTAGCTATAAATGATGGGTTTGCTCCGGCCATTAGCAGCCAGCAGGCAAAAGCATGTCGCGTATGGTACGGATTACGGCGACGAATACCAGCACGTTTTACAGCTGCGTTCCATCTGGCACTGATGCTACTCATAGAGTAGTAAGGTTTTTGCTCTCCGTGACCAGACCAGAATGAACAGGGAACCGCATAATTGAATAAAGGTGCGTGGCCCCGGGCGGGAAGTAATTAATCAACCGAAGGCGGATATTGAAGCGCTGAAGATATTCGTGGAACCGCTCACTGCCAGATAATTCATTTCTGAACCATCAACGTGTAGTGTCTGGAAGCAAAACCACAAGGTGTGGTGAACTGCCGCAACCATACCGTATGCAAGAGCATGGCTGCGGCCAACTGGCAAACATCCGATAGTGCGAGTATTGAATGATTGCCAGTCACAGCGGATTGTACTTAAGCAATATGACGGTTCAAGGCGTTTAATCTGAAACCAGCCACATATCAGCCTCTTCAAACATTTCCTGCACCGTTCGGCTTATCTGTTCTTTCTCATGCTTGCTGGCGTCAGTATTGATCGCCGGCAGTGTCATCATCGGTTTAACCCGAACATCAGCATCGGGGAAGATCCGGTGAACCCTCTTAGTTAACTCGCCCAGAATGATATCTTTTGCACCGGGCAGACCATCAAAATTCCTTTTGTCATAAACGAGTTCCACGAACATTGCTTATCGCTCTTTTTGCTGGATGTATATACAGTATTTATACTCTGTTTTTATCCGGGTTTCAAGAGAGGGCGTAATGATGTCACGACATAGCCATATTGAAATGGCCTTGTATGCTTCGATCAGGAATCGTGGGGAAAATGAGGGCGAAACAAAAAGCCCGCAGCGATGTGCGGGCCAGACAGATTAGCGAACTACCAGTACCGAACACTCCGCATGACGCACTACGGCTGCGGCGTTAGAACCCAGCAGGTAGGTGGTGATGTCGGGTCGGTGTGAGGCAATAATGACCATATCAGCCGGTAATTTTTTAGCGATCTCCAGAATCTTGTCTTTCGGTGCACCTTCTGCAACATGAACGTGCATTCTGTCCGTTGGGATATTGAACTTCTTGATAATCTCTTCCAGTTGAGATTTCGCTTCGGCTTTCAGATCCTCCATGGCCGGTAACTCTGCCGAGTAGGCCAGTCCCAGAGAAGCATAATAGGGCAGTGACGGAATGACGGTCAAAAAATGGACCTGTGCATCGTCAATTTTTGCCTCTGCTTCAACATGGGCGATAACGCGTAGAGTTAATTCTGAGTCTGAAATATCGATGGGTACAAGAATCGTTCTGTTCATAAAACCTCCTGTTTAAGCATCCTCCTAAAGCTTACCGCGTAATGGCACTTTATGTACAATGACAACGATCACATTTTGGCATCACTTTATTTTAATTTCAGGAAACTTTCCTTTTATTACTCCATCGTAAAATCGACCTTTAGAAACGACGCTGAGGAAATCACGAAAAATACGGGCAGGCACATGCTGATATTGCAGGGTCGCCAATTGGTGAAAGCGAATTTCTAGCGTACGGGAGGATTCGTCATAGCCGACGGATGCAATACGGGATGATTTTACAGGATGATGATTCATTGCAGGTATCCTCTACTACAGGTCTTAATGCAAGATATCATCTATCAAAGAAGTGTTTTAGCGCAACAGATATAATGTTTTGATCTGAATAAAACAGAATTGTTAGAACAGAAAGAGAGCCCGCTGTTGCCAGCGGGCTGAGGAATTAGAACTGGTAAACCAGGCCTAATGCTACAACGTCATCGGTAGAGATGTCATTGCGAGTGTAGAAGCTGTCGTCTTCGTCCAGCAGGTTGATTTTGTAATCAACATAGGTGGACATGTTTTTGTTGAAGTAGTAGGTAGCGCCGATATCAGCATATTTAACCAGATCTTTGTCGCCGTCGGTGCTGTTCAGATCTTTACCTTTAGACATCAGGAAAGACACTGCTGGACGCAGACCGAAGTCGAACTGGTATTGTGCAGTCACTTCAAAGTTCTGAGTTTTGTTTGCGATACCGTCATTACCGTAAGGGGTCATGTTACGGGTTTCAGAATACATAGTGGCCAGATAGATGTTGTTCGCATCATATTTCAGACCGGTAGTCCATGCGTCAGCTTTGTCGCCGCCTGCATTAAAGGAATTGATCTGCTCGTTAGTACGGTCAGAAGAGGTATAGGCAGCACCGAAGCTCACGCCCATACCCAGATCGTAGGTAGAAGAGATACCGAAACCGTCCCCATTGTCATAACGTGCATCGCCGCCATTACGGTTATTAGTACCTACGTTATCATCGTTAAGGCTTTGATTTTCGTTTTTACCCTGATACTGCAACGCAAAGTTCAGGCCGTTCACCATACCGAAGAAATCGCTATTACGGTAAGTTGCCACACCGTTAGCACGACCGGTCATGAAGTTATCTGCCTGAGTGTAAGAGTCGCCACCGAATTCTGGCAGCATGTCGGTCCAGCCTTCAACGTCGTACAGTACGCCGTAGTTACGACCGTAGTCGAATGAGCCGTAGTCGCCGAATTTCAGACCAGCGAAAGCCAGACGCGTAAAGCTATTACCTTTATCACTTTCGGTAGTGTTAGCGTTTACCTGATATTCCCACTGACCGAAACCAACCAACTGATCGTTGATCTGGGTTTCACCTTTGAAGCCCATACGCATATAAGTCTGATCGCCATCTTTAGAAGAGTCATCAGAGAAATAGTGCAGGCCGTCTACTTTGCCATAGAGATCTAATTTGTTGCCGTCTTTATTATAAACTTCAGCCGCGTGAGCAGCGCCTGCAGCCAGCAGGGCAGGAATTACGAGAGCCAGTACTTTTCTGTTCATTGAAATAATCCTTTAGTTTTTTTATTAACCTGTGACTACCCATGTAGGGAGTAAAAGCATGCTAAAGGAGAAGTTCCGTAAAGAGATAAATATGAATTGTTACGCCTTAAGTAAAACCTTAAATAAATAATTCTACGGAAATGATGATAATTGCGATGAATGTGTTGTATGGAAATATATAAAATAAAAATTATACAAGTGAATTGTGTTGGGCTATTCTGCGCGTGTTATATGCCTTTATTGTCACGTTTTATTTTTCGTTGACCTATTGATAGCTATTATTAATTAGCCAGCGAATAAATTGACAAGCCCGAACGACTGTTCGGGCTTTTTTTTTGGTTCCAGGTTAATACTGAGATAAACGTATTACTCAGTACCGCTCTTTTCCGCTTTTCCTGCCAGTTGGGCCAGGAAGTCGTAACGCTTCTGCAGATCGGCGGCGGCGTCTTTCCACAGCTGTTCAGCCACTTCTGGCTGTTGAGCATTCAGACGACGGAAGCGCTGCTCGTTAAGCAATGTCTCGGCCAGGGCGTCTGACGGTGGGCGAGAGTCCAACGCCAGCGGCAGTTTGCCTTCGTCTGCGCGACGTGGATCGAAGCGGTACAGCGGCCAGAATCCGGTCGCCGTGAGCTGACGCATCTGATCGTGGCTTAGTGCGAGATCGTAACCGTGCTCCTCGCATGGGCTATAGGCGATAATCAGTGACGGCCCGGGATAGGCTTCCGCTTCCTGAATAGCTTTCACCGTCTGGTTCAACTGAGCGCCCAGAGAAATCTGTGCAACATACACGTGACCGTACATCATCATGCTGACGCCAAGATCTTTGCGAGCCTTGCGTTTGCCATGCTCACCAAATTTAGTGACGGCTCCGAGCGGTGTGGCTTTCGACGCTTGCCCACCTGTGTTGGAGTAACACTGAGTATCCAGCACCAGAATATTGACGTTCTCGGTCAGGCTCAGGACGTGATCCAGGCCGCCAAAACCAATATCGTAAGCCCAGCCATCACCGCCAATCAACCAGATAGATTTCTCGACCAGCGCGTCGGCGTCGGTTAACAACTGCTGTGCGCCTTCAACATCCTTCAGGTGCTGGCGCAGTGCTGCAACTTGCTCACGACGTACCTCTGGCGTGGCTTCAGCGTGCAGGGCGTCATTCAGTTCAGCCGGAATGCTATCGGCAAACTGTTCCAGCAAACGCATGACGCGCACACGATGCTGATCCACCGTCAGGCGGAAGCCCAGACCAAACTCGGCGTTATCCTCAAACAGTGAGTTTGCCCATGCAGGTCCGCGACCATTGGCGTCGGTGGTATACGGCGTTGAGGGCAGGTTACCGCCATAAATTGATGAACACCCGGTCGCATTGGCGATCAGCATGCGGTCGCCGTACAACTGCGTGAGCAGTTTGATATACGGCGTTTCACCGCAGCCAGAGCAGGCGCCAGAATATTCAAACAGTGGAGTGATCAACTGCGAGGTACGAATATCAATACGCTCCAGCTTCGTGCGATCGATTTCCGGCAGATTGAGGAAGTAGTCATAGTTAACTTTTTCCTCTTCAACATGCTCAAGGCGCGACATCATATTGATGGCCTTGATCTCCGGGTTCTGGCGATCTTTCGCCGGGCACACTTCAACGCACAGGTTACAGCCGGTGCAATCCTCTGGCGCAACCTGCAGGACATATTTCTGACCGCGCATATCGCGTGATTTCACATCCAGAGAATGCAGGCTGGCAGGGGCGTTTTCCATCGCTTCTGGTGAAACCACTTTGGCGCGGATAGCCGAGTGCGGGCAGGCGGCAACGCAGTGGTTACACTGAGTACACAGCTCTTCTTTCCAGATGGGGATCTCTTCTGCAATATTGCGTTTTTCCCAACGCGTGGTGCCCATCGGCCAGGTGCCGTCTGGCGGCAGTGCTGAAACGGGGAGGGCATCGCCGAGACCGGCGAGCATCGCCGCGGTGACGGTTTTCACGAAATCAGGTGCGGCATCAGAAACCACCGGTGGGCGGTTGGCGCTATGCGGATCAACGGGCTGGAGCGCCACTTCGGCGACGGATTCACGCGCCAGGGCCAGCGCCTGCCAGTTACGTTCCACCAGATCCTGTCCTTTACTGCTGTAGCTTTTCGCAATCGCACCCTGCAATTCGATCAACGCGCTGTCGCCGGGTAAGATTTGCGTCAGATGGAAGAACGCCATCTGCATAACGGTGTTAATACGCGCAGCCAGGCCGCACTCGCGGGCAATTTTGGCGGCATTAATGACGTAGAAACGGGCTTTCTTTTGATTCAGTACAGCCTGAACTTCCTGCGGCAAACGCGACCAGACTTCATCCACGTTATACGGGGTATTAAGCAGGAAGATACCGCCTGGTTTCAGGCGCTCGGCCATTTGATACTTATCGATAAATTGCAACTGGTGACAGCCAACAAAATCGGCTTGCGACACCAGATATGCTGAGCGAATAGGTTGCTCACTGACGCGCAGGTGAGAAACCGTCAGGCCGCCTGCTTTTTTCGAATCATAGACGAAATAACCCTGCGCATACCACGGCGTAGAGTTACCGATAATCTTGATGTTGTTTTTGGTAGCCGACACGCTACCGTCGCTGCCCAGCCCGTAAAATAGCGCTTCGAGTTTAGCGCTACCGGGTAGCGTGTTTTCTGGCAGCGGTAGCGACAGGTTAGTGACATCATCATAGATCCCGACCGTAAAGCGAGGCTTCGGCCTGGCGTTACTCAGCTCATTAAAGACCGCCATGACGCAGTCCGGGCCAAACTCTTTGGAGGAAAGGCCATAACGCCCGCCAATCACGCGCGGTAGCGTTTCTCGCTCGCCGCAGTTAAAGGCTTCCGCCAGCGCGGTCATCACATCCAGATACAACGGTTCAGCCTGCGCGCCAGGCTCTTTGGTGCGATCCAGGACGGCAATACTCCGTACCGTTTCCGGCAGGGCGCGTAGCAAATGTCTGGCAGAGAATGGGCGGAACAAACGCACTTTCAGAACGCCCACTTTCTCGCCGCGCGCCAGCAGCTCTTCAACGACTTCTTCACTGGTGCCAATTGCCGAGCCCATCAGAATAATGACGCGTTCTGCCTGCGGATGGCCGTAATATTCAAATGGCTGGTACTGGCGACCCGTCGCAGCGGCGAAGTCGTTCATTGCCTGCTCGACGTGATCGTAAACCGCGTTGTACCACGGGTTAGTTGCTTCGCGTGACTGGAAGTAGGTGTCAGGGTTCGCAGACGTACCGCGAATAACCGGATGCTCAGGATTAAGTGCGCGGGCACGGTGAGCATCGATTTCCGCCTGCGGCATCAGTCCGAGGATCGTGTCATCGGCCAGCGGCACTATTTTATTAATTTCATGCGAAGTACGGAAACCATCAAAGAAATGAATAAACGGGACCCGGCTTTTGAGGGTGGCCATTTGCGAAATTAGCGCAAAGTCCTGTGCTTCCTGGACGCTGCTGGCACACAGCATTGCGCATCCCGTCTGGCGAACCGCCATCACGTCAGAATGATCGCCAAAGATCGATAATGCGTGAGTGGCTATCGTACGTGCCGCAACGTGCAGTACAAACGGGGTCAATTGACCGGCCAGTTTGTACAGCGTCGGGATCATCAGCAGCAGGCCCTGCGATGAGGTGAACGACGTAGAGAGCGCACCGGTCTGCAATGCGCCATGAACGGTCGCTATCGCACCGCCTTCCGACTGCATTTCCACGACGCGAGGAGTATCCCCCCACACGTTTTTAAGCCCGTTCCCGGCCCAGGCATCTGCCTGTTCAGCCATAGTCGAACTTGGCGTAATTGGGTAGATGGCGATAACCTCGCTAGTACGAAATGCGACTGAAGCAACCGCACCATTACCGTCAATTGTGATCATACTGACACCCTTACATTGCGCAAAAAGAGGGACACGCGTAACAGCGGCGAGTCCTGTAATTATCTTTCTATTTTAGCAAAAGCCGTTCAGACAGATTTTCGCTTTTGTGTCCCTGGAATTAACAGAATGAATGGTTTGATCAAAGGAGCAGGCAAAAAATTGCCAGAAAATGTAAACAACGCGCATAAATGCGCATATTGCCTCTCGACGGCGGTGTTTCCGCTGCCTATTATTTATGGCTGTGTCGTTTGGTTAATATTCAGAGGGGAGTAAGATGCGCGCAGCGTTTTGGGTAGGGTGTGCCGCGTTATTATTATCGGCTTGTAGCAGTGAACCTGTTCAGCAGGCAACCGCCGCGCATGTCGCACCGGGGATGAGGGCTGCAATGTCCAGTTCTGGAGAAGCTAATTGCGCCATGATTGGTGGTTCGCTCTCCGTTGCCCGTCAACTGGATGGTTCAGCTATCGGAATGTGCGCGTTACCCAACGGCAAACGCTGTAGTGAGCAGTCGCTTGCCGCCGGAAGCTGTGGCAACTATTAAGCCAGCGCGTTTCTTACATTAAGTCCGCGAGTTTATACGTCAGCGTTTGTTCTGCTGTCGCCAGCGTTAACTGGTCAGCAGTCAGATCAACCTGTGCGCCTTGCTTAAACATTTCGCTGACGATCCCGTCGAGCGCGTTAAGCTGTGGATCGGCGCACATCATGCGGGTCATCGCCATATCTTTTACCTTCAACTCGCCGTCGGACAGTTTGCCCTGACCGTGGAATTGATTACACATCTTTCCCGACACCGTCATGTTTTCACCAAAACTCAATTCGGGCGGGTTATTAGCGACGGTGACGGCCTTACCATTCACGCTCTGTAAAACGAAGCGGTGATGCTGCAACTGATCGCGATTGACGGAAACTTTTCCATTGCTCACACAGCCAGCCATCAGCATGCTGAGCGCAATCAACGTGACAACTTTCTTCATTAAATCTCTCTACGTTTGTGGCGGGATACATTCAATATAATAATGATACTGAATGTTTTATCATCGGTGATTGTCTGAAAATGCCCCCCTGAAGTCAGGGGAGCACTGGGATTAAAAGAGGGCGTTTGGACAGGTTTCGCCTTTGGAGATTTGCGCCAGATTTTGCAGCGTAGTCTCAGAAATACTGGTCAATGCTTCGGCGGTCAGGAAGGCCTGATGACCGGTAAACAGCACGTTATGACAGGCCGACAGACGACGGAACACATCATCCTGAATCACGTCATTGGATTTATCTTCAAAGAACAGATCGCGTTCGTTTTCATACACGTCCATACCCAGAGAACCAATTTTCTGGTTTTTCAGCGCATCGATAGCGGCTTGCGAATCGATCAACGCGCCGCGGCTGGTGTTAATCACCATCACGCCATTTTTCATTTGCTCAAAGGCTTCGTGATTGAGCAGATGATAATTCTCCGGCGTTAACGGACAGTGCAGGGAGATGACATCGGACTCTGCGAACAGAGTTTTAAGATCGACATATTCAACGCCTAACTCCAGCGCAGCAGCGCTCGGGTAAGGATCGAACGCCAGCAGACGCATACCAAAACCTTTCAGGATACGCAGCGCAGCAATCCCGATTTTACCGGTACCGATCACCCCGGCTGTTTTGCCATACATGGTAAAGCCGGTCAGGCCCTCAAGAGAGAAGTTGGCATCACGGGTACGCTGATAAGCGCGGTGAATACGGCGATTCAGCGTCATCATCATGCCAATCGCATGCTCAGCGACGGCTTCAGGTGAATAGGCCGGTACACGTACGACCTGCAGACCCAGCTCTTTTGCCGCGTCGAGATCGACGTTATTAAACCCGGCGCAACGCAGCGCGATATATTTCACGCCATGCTTTTTCAGCTCTTCCAGAACAGGGCGACTGCCATCGTCGTTGACGAAAATGCATACGGCTTCACAGCCATGGGCAGTCTTCGCTGTTTTTTCCGTCAACAGAAAGTCAAAGAATTCAAGTTCAAAACCAAAAGCCTCGTTAACCTGCTGCAGATACTTCTTGTCGTACTGTTTTGTACTATAGATGGCGAGTTTCATAAGACTTTCTCCAGTGATTTTGAGGTCACATTAATCCAATTCAAATTATTTTACAAAATCTAAAAAGTTATTGATAGTCATAGGCGTAATGAATAATTTCAGCGCATCTGTTGTTAGTGTGGGCAGGTTACTCAATTTCAACAACCGGATATTTTTCCATCCAACTCAACCCCCAGATATCGCCGCAGATAAAAAGCCAGCCGAATCACATCCGGAAGGCTACGCTTATACAGGTAGCAAATATCGGGAGGGGTCATGTTAACTCACTCTGAAGCAAAACGATGGGCCACCTTAATGCTCAAGGCGGCATTATGCGATGGTATGAAACCTGATGAGATTTCCCGGCAGGTACATCTGGTCTGCGATCATCACGGTAGGGAGTGCCTCGAAGAACTTATCGAGGAAATTCTGATCGAAGCAGGTCGTATAGGACCTAAACATAGCGATGGACAACTGAGGCCTCATTGAGTCTGAATCTTACTATTCCCGACGGCACGTGTAACAGCGTGCCATATAATATAATAATTTATCTCATTGAATTAAATAATGTTTTTTTGGTTCTCTTTCATTCATTAACTCTGCGTATACTTCATGGGAATTTATTCTTAATGTGGGCATATCCTGTTAAACATGCCACAATACTGGCCTAAACCGGCTTAAATTTTCGCTAAATCAGGATATTAACTACCCATGAAGGGTAAATATAAAGCCGTTCTGGCACTCCTCTTATTATTTATTCTCGTGCCGCTGACGCTGGTAATGACGCTTGGCCTGTGGGTTCCTACGCTGGTCGGCATCTGGTTACCGGTTGGCACGCGCATCGCGCTGGATGAGAGTCCACGGCTGACACGGCATGGGCTGCATATTCCGGAACTCCGCTATCTGGTCGATGATTGCCCGCTAGCGCGCATTACTCAGGCGGATCTTTCCCATCCCAGTCGTTGGTTGCTCAATGTCGGGGCTGTGGAGCTGGATTCAGCTTGCCTGGCCAGGTTGCCGCAGACAGAATCATCCCCGGTAGCGCCCAAAACGTTGGCAGAATGGCAATCTATGCTGCCCAATACCTGGATTAACATCGACAAAGTCATTCTCTCTCCCTGGCAGGAATGGCAGGGAAAACTGTCGCTCTCGCTAACTCCCTCTAGCCAGCAACTGCGCTACCAGGGTGAAAAGGTTAAATTCCAGGGGAGCCTGCATGGGCAAAATCTCACGGTAAATGAGCTGGATATCGCCGCATTTGAAGGGCAGCCGCCGATAAAACTGGTCGGTGAATTTACCATGCCGCTGGTTCCCGATGGATTACCGGTGAGCGGTCATGCGGTTGCTACTCTGAGCTTGCCGCAGGAGCCAACGCTTGTGGATGCCGAACTTGAATGGCAAGAAAACAGCGGACAACTGATCGTCATGGCGCGAAATAATGCCGATCCGCTGCTTGATCTTCCGTGGGAAATAACCCGTCAGCAATTAACCATTAGCGACGGTCGCTGGAACTGGCCTTATCAGGGATTTCCGCTAAGCGGACGGCTGGGCATGAAAGTTGAAAACTGGCAGGCCGGGCTGGAAAATGCCGTGGTGAGCGGACGTCTGAACATACTTACTCAAGGCGATGCGGGTAAAGGAAACGCCGTATTAACGCTGGGGCCGGGCAAGTTGGGTGTGGATAGTAGCGATATGCCGTTGCAGTTGATCGGCGAGGCGAAACAGGGCGATCTCATCTTCTACGCCAGGTTACCCGCCAGACTGACTGGCAGCCTGAACGACCCGCAACTTGTTTTTGAGCCAGGGGCGCTGCTGCGTTCACGCGGACGGGTGATCGACTCGCTGGATATTGACGAAATTCGCTGGCCTTTGGCGGGCGTAAAGGTAACGCAACGCGGCGTGGATGGCCGTCTGCAGGCTATATTGCGCGCGCATGAAAACCAGATGGGCGGTTTTGAATTGCATCTGGATGGTCTGGCAAATGATTTTCTCCCCGACGCGGGTCGCTGGCAGTGGCGATATTGGGGCAAAGGCAGCTTTACGCCGATGCATGCGCGTTGGGACGTGGCGGGTAAGGGGGAATGGCATGACAATACCCTGAAGCTTTTTGATCTCTCCACCGGGTTTGATCATCTGCAATACGGCACCATGCAGGTGGATAACCCGCGCCTGGTGATGGACGAACCCATTGTCTGGGTGCGGGATGCCAACAAACCGACGTTTAGCGGTGCGCTGTCGCTGGACGCAGGGAACACCACTTTCACCGGGGGAAGTGTGTTACCACCGTCAACCCTGAAGTTCAGTGTGGAAGGCACCGACCCGACGATTTTCCAGTATAAAGGCCAGCTTCACGCGGGGGCGATTGGCCCTGTACAGCTAAATGGTCGTTGGGACGGGATCCGACTGCGCGGACAGGCCTGGTGGCCAAAACAATCGCTCACCGTCTTTCAACCGCTCATCCCACCTGACTGGAAAATGAAGCTACGTGAAGGGGAACTGTATGCGCAGGTAGCGTTTTCAGCTGCCCCGGAACAGGGCTTTGAAGCCGGTGGTCATGGGGTATTAAAAGGCGGTAGCGCCTGGATGCCCGATAACCAAATTAATGGCGTCGATTTTGTGCTGCCTTTCCGGTTTAGCGAAGGCGCATGGCAGTTGGGTACGCGTGGGCCTGTTTCACTGCGTATTGCGGAAGTGGTTAATCAGGTGACGGTGAAAAATATCGCCGCCGATCTGCAGGGGGCGTATCCCTGGAGCGAAGCTAATCCGTTACTGTTAAGCGATGTCAGCGCCGAACTGTTGGGGGGCAAAGTCATCATGCAGCAACTGCGGATGCCGCAACACGATCCTGCATTATTGCGGGTGCAGAATATCTCCTCGAGTGAGCTTATCAGCGCGGTTAACCCCAAGCAATTCGCCATGTCTGGCCCGGTCAGCGGCGCGTTGCCGTTATGGCTGGATAACGAGAAGTGGATCATTAAAGACGGATGGTTAACCAACCCGGGGCCGATGACGCTGCGTATTGATAAGGATACCGCAGATGCCGTCGTCAAAGATAATATGGCGGCGGGTGCGGCCATTAACTGGCTGCGCTATATGGAAATAAGCCATTCCTGGACGAAAATAAATCTGGATAACCTCGGCGTTTTAACCATGCAGGCAAACGTGACTGGTAATAGCCGGGTGGATGGCAAAGTGGGGACGGTAAATTTGAATTACACCCACGAGGAAAACGTCTTTACGCTCTGGCGTAGTTTGCGTTTTGGCGACAATTTACAGGCATGGCTTGAACAAAATGCAGCGCTGCCGGAACCCCATTGCCTGGAAGGCAAGGAATGTGAGGAACAACAATGAAAACGATAGCTGCCATGCTGGGTCTGCTGGCTTCATCTCTGCTGGTCGGGTGTACCCCAAGAATCGAAGTGGCTGCGCCAAAAGAGCCGATCACGATTAATATGAACGTCAAAATTGAGCATGAGATCCATATCAAAGTCGATAAAGACGTTGAGAGCTTATTAAAATCGCGCAGCGATCTGTTCTGAGGTCACAATGAAAAAAAAGCTTGTAGCGATCCTTTTGGCGTTGAGTTTTTTGAGCGGCAACGTGTGGGCATTGACCCTGAGTGAAGCCAGAACCGAGGGGCGGGTGGGCGAAACGCTTAATGGTTATCTGGTGGCATTGCAAACCGACGCAGAAACGCAGGCGCTGGTGAATGAGATTAACAAAGCGCGCAGCGCCAGCTATCAGCAACTGGCCAGGAGCAACAACATTCCGCCTGATGAAGTGGCGAAAATGGCCGGGCAAAAGCTGGTTGCTCGCGCGAAACCGGGAGAGTATGTGCAGGGTATTAATGGCAAGTGGCTGAGAAAATAATCAACGGAGTTGTAGATAGAATCTGATTTCTGTTTAATCCAAAGAAAAGTAATAGGCGGGTACTGTTAATTAATCCACTATAGTCAACACCGTAAATTATCAAGGAGTGATGATGACGCTTTATCAGATCAAGCCCGCCTTCCAGGCACTTCTGCGCCCATTAATGTTCTGCTTACATAAAAAAGGCGTCACAGCGAATCACGTTACCTTTGCCGCAATGGCGCTCTCTTTTGTGACCGGCGGCGTACTGGTGATTTTCCCCCAGCCTGAATACTTTGTTCTCCTGCCCATCGTGCTGTTTATTCGAATGGCGCTCAATGCCCTCGACGGTATGCTGGCGCGTGAATGTCACCAGCAGTCACGCCTTGGGGCCATTCTGAACGAGAGCGGGGATATTCTTTCAGATGTAGCGCTTTATCTGCCGTTTATGCTGCTTCCTGACAGTAATGGATTGCTGGTTATGGTGATGCTGTTCTGTGCGGTAATGACGGAGTTTTGCGGCGTTCTGGCACAAACGATTAATGGCGTTCGCAGCTATGCCGGGCCGCTGGGGAAAAGTGACCGGGCGCTGGTATTTGGCGCATGGGGTCTGGCGCTGACTCTGTGGCCGCAGCTTGTACAGTGGAACAATGTGCTTTGGAGTGTTGCTATTCTCCTGCTGCTATGGACAGTGATTAACCGCTGTAGAAGCGCATTACGCGAAGAGGTGGCGCAATGATGATGCTGGAGAAGTCACTCGCGGTCATTTTTGCACTGCTGCTGGTTGCAACAGTGGTGAATGGATTACTGGTGTGGCGACGACCGGATAAAGACTGGCGGGAACTGACATTACGTATACGCACCTGGTGGATAATCATCGTCCTGTTTTCTCTGGCGATTTTAAGTCCGCACTGGTTGGCGCTGACCTTTTTCGCGCTGGTCAGCTTCATGGCGTTAAAGGAATTTTTAACGCTGGCGCCGTCGCGTCAGACCGATCGCATGCCGCTGCTGTGGATGTTCATTGCTATTCCAGTCAACTATTGGCTGATCGGTATTAACTGGTACGGCATGTTTGTGGTGTTTATCCCGGTCTACGCTTTTTTATTCTTACCCGTGCGTATGGTGATTGCGGGCGATACGCAGGGCTTCTTGCGCTACGCCTCGCAGCATCACTGGAGCCTGATGACCACCGTTTTTGCCTTCAGCCATGTCGCGTTTTTGCTGGTTCTGCCTGATGATGGCCAACAAACCGGCGCATTGCTGGTGCTGTTCCTGGTTGGCTTAACGGAATTCAATGATATTGCGCAGTACCTGTGGGGCAAATCGATTGGGCGCATCAAAGTGATCCCCAGAGTCAGCCCTAATAAGACGCTGGCGGGACTGGTCGGCGGCGTAGCGACCACCACGCTGATGGCGGCGCTGCTTGGGCCGCTGATGACGCCGTTAAGCATTCCGTTGTCGCTGCTGGCGGGCTTTATTATCGGCATCAGTGGTTTTTGTGGCGATGTGGTGATGTCGGCAATCAAGCGCGATATCGGCGTGAAGGACAGCGGAACATTGCTGCCAGGTCATGGCGGGATCCTTGACCGACTGGATTCTCTGATCTTTACCGCACCGGTGTTTTTCCATTTCATTCGCTACTTTTGCTATTAACTTATGCTGAACTCAATTCTGCGAACCCTGTTTACGCTGTGCATCGTCTGGCCGGTGATTTGGCTGTGGCTGGGGCTGCGTATCAGGCACCGGGAGCGTTTGCCTACCTGCGGCCCGGCAATTATTGTCGCCAATCACAATAGCCATATGGATGTTTTTGCGCTGCTTTCGCTCTTTCCGCTGCGCCGTCAGGCGTCGGTTCATCCGGTGGCTGCCGCTGACTATTTCCTGCGTAATAAAGCCATGGCCTGGTTTGCGCTAAATATTCTCAACATTATTCCCATTTCGCGAAAGGGCGGAGAAGCCAATCCGCTGGCGCAGTGCGAACAGGCATTACGCGACGGCAAGATCCTGATCCTCTTTCCGGAAGGCACGCGGGGCGAGCCGGGGAAACTGTCGTCGCTGAAATCCGGATTGTGGCATCTGAGCCAGCGCGTACCGGAGGTACCGATTATTCCCGTCTGGCTGCGTGGTACCGAATCTGTCATGGCGAAAGGGAATCGTATCCCGCTGCCGCTGTTTATTGATGTCAACATAGGCAGTGCATTGTATTTTCACGGGGATAAACCCCTCTTCATGGACGGACTCAGACAGCAACTGTTGCTGTTGGAGCAACAAACTAAAGGATTACATTCGCATGAGTGATACACGCGTACCTGACGAACGTCATTTTGTGACCAGTGACAATACCGAACTGTTTTATCGCTACTGGCCGGCAATTGCCCCTGGCGCAGCGCCTAAAGTGATCGTCATGTTCCATCGCGGACACGAACATTCCGGGCGGTTACAGCATATTGTGGACGAGCTGGCGATGCCGGATACCGCATTTTATGCCTGGGATGCGCGTGGTCATGGCCACTCTCCGGGCCAGCGCGGCTATAGCCCTTCTCTGGCGCGCTCAGTACAGGATGTCGAAGAATTTGTGCGTTTCGCCGCTGCAGACAGTCATGCCGCCATGGAAGATGTGGTGGTGGTGGCGCAAAGCGTTGGCGCGGTACTGGCCGCGACCTGGGTACATGACTATGCTCCCGCTATTCGCGGATTAGTACTGGCATCACCGGCCTTTAAAGTGAAATTGTATGTACCGTTTGCTCGTCAGGGGTTGGCGTTAATGCACAGACTGCGCGGCCTGTTTTTCGTTAACTCTTATGTTAAGGGCAAATATCTGACACACGATGTCGATCGTGTGGCGAGCTTTAACCTCGATACTCAGATAACCCGGGCTATTGCGGTTAATATCTTGCTGGATCTCTACAAAACGGCAGAACGCATCGTCAGCGATGCCGCCGCTATTACGATGCCTGTGCAGTTGCTGGTGTCCGGCGATGATTTCGTTGTGCATCGCCAGCCGCAAATTGATTTTTATCAGCGTCTGCGAAATCCCCTCAAAGAGCTGCACGTGCTGCCGGGTTTTTACCACGACACGCTGGGCGAAAAAGACCGGCACCTGGCGTTCGATAAAATGCGTGATTTCATTTCTACGCTTTACGCTATGCCTCCACAGCGTTTTGATTACAGCAACGAAGATCGCTGGAGCCCTGGCGCCGATACCTGGCGGATGCTCAACGGGGGACCCGCGCCGTATTCCCTCGACGACATTGCGTACCGTGGCCTGCGCTACGGAATGAAGCTTCTGGGCACACAATCAACAGGCGTGCGTCTTGGATTTGAAACCGGTTTTGATTCCGGTAGCACACTGGATTATGTCTATCGCAACCAGCCGCAGGGCAACGGTGCGCTGGGGCGTTTAATAGACAAGAACTACCTGAACAATGTCGGCTGGCAGGGGATCCGCCAGCGTAAGATTCATTTGCAAATGCTGATTAGTAAGGCTGTCGCACAGTTGAATGAGCAGAGCACGCCGGTACATGTGGTGGATATTGCTGCCGGACATGGACGCTATGTGCTTGATGCGCTGGAAGGCGAAAAGGCGGTACGTTCAATTTTATTGCGTGATTACAGTGAATTGAATGTGAATAAAGGTCGGGAAATGATCGCCAGCAGAGGCATGGCTGACATTGCGCGTTTTGAGCAAGGCGATGCCTTCAACCGCGAACAGCTGGCGGCGCTGGAGCCTCGTCCTGGTCTGGGGATTGTCTCTGGTTTGTACGAGCTTTTTCCTGAAAATGCGCTGGTCAAAAACTCTCTGGCCGGGCTGGCAGAGGCGATAGCGCCGGGGGGCGTATTGATTTACACCGGGCAGCCGTGGCATCCGCAACTTAAAACGATAGCCTGGTCGCTGACCAGTCATAAAGACGGCAAAGCATGGGTTATGCGCGTGCGTACACAGGGTGAAATGGACGCGCTGGTCCGCGAGGCAGGCTTTGAGAAGTGTACCCAACTGATTGATGAGTGGGGTATTTTCACCGTTTCTATGGCGGTACGTCGTGCATCCTGAACAGCGTAAAGTTATGGTGCAGGCGGTAGGCTGGTTACTGCTGCTGGCGCCATTTTTTTTCCTTACCTACGGCAAGGTGAATCAATATACCGCCTGGCAGGATGCTCATTATCAGAACGTTGGCAGCATCGTTTTTGCCTGGGAATCTGCCATTCCTTTTATTCCGTGGACCATCATCCCGTACTGGAGTCTGGATCTGTTTTACGGGTTATCTCTGTTTGTTTGCACTACACGTTTCGAGCAGCGTCGGTTGGTGCTCAGACTGGTACTGGCATCGTTGATTGCTTGCGCCGGTTTTTTACTGTTCCCGTTACAGTTTACCTTTACCCGCCCCGAAGTGACGGGCGCGGCGGGTTGGCTGTTTGCTCAGCTCGAACAGTTCGATCTGCCCTATAACCAGTCGCCGTCGCTGCATATCATTCTTTGTTGGCTGCTGTGGCGGCATTTCAGTCGCCATCTGTCCGGCGGCTGGCGCAGACTGTGCTATGGCTGGTCTTTACTGATCGCGGTATCGGTGCTGACCACCTGGCAGCATCACTTTATCGATATTATTACCGGGCTGGCGGCAGGAATGTTGATTGACTGGATGGTACCGGAACAATGCCGCTGGCGCTGGTGCAGACCGGATGCAGCCCGTCAGAGGCTGATGCGCCGTTACCTGCTGGGCTCGGCATTATGTTTTATTACTGTAGCGTTGCTGACGCCATGGCTGCTATGGCCAGCGATGGCCTTGTTGATGGTCGGCTGCGGTTACGCGGGATTCGGCGCGGCGGTGACGGCGAAAGATTCGCAGGGGCGACTGTCTCCCGCGGTTTACTGGCTATCATTGCCGTGGCGTGCAGGGATGTGGCTGTCGATGCGCGGGTTTACCCGCCGTATACCGGCAGTAAGTCCGGTTGTGGCTGGCGTATATCTCGGCAGTTTTCCGCGCTCGGTACCTGCGCAAAAGGCGGTGCTTGACTTAACCTTTGAGTTTTCACGTGGGCGGGCGACGTCCTCGCGTACTTATCATTGCGTACCGATGCTGGATTTAGTGATCCCGCATGAAGCCGAACTGCAGCAGGCGGTTAGCACTCTGGAGACTCTGCGTGAGGAACAGGGAACGGTGCTGGTGCACTGTGCCTTAGGGCTGTCGCGCAGCGCAATGGTGGTTGCAGCGTGGCTGTTGCGTTATGGCCATGCGGCGACGGTAGAGCACGCCGTGGCGCAGATTCGGGCGAGTCGGCCACAGGTGGTACTGACAGATAAACATCTGGAGATGCTGCGACAATGGCAACGGAAAGTGACAATGTAACGAATGGTGATGTGCTTCAGCATGCTCTGCTGCGGCATACGCTGGCAAGCTGGCGCTTTATGCTGCTTTTTTCCCTCCCGCCGATGGCATGGGTGCTGTTTGTTGCTTCGTCAGGGGTACCGCGCGCCGTCATGGCATTGCTGTGCGCAGCGGTCTGGTTTGGCTGTTGGCGACTGTGGCTCGACGAACGCTATTTTTCGCTGATTAATCCGCAAAACAACGAGCAGGCCGGAAGTGCGCTGTGTTTTATCTGGCGACGTGAACGGTTGAAAACGTTAACGCTGGCTGAACGGCAGTCCGGCGCATTGAAACAGTTTCGTCATACGCTCTGCATGATTGCGGTTCTGTGGGCTTTCTGGCTGGTGCTGTTGATGTAGCATTCATCTGGATTATTCATCAACATCGCAATAGTTGCTACACGGCATCAAATTCAGGCTGATATAGTTCTATATCGGTCGCGATGCGGAGTGAGATCATGTGGCTTCTCAAGTGGTATGTCTGGAATCGTTGGGTATTTAAGCTATTAAGCCGGGATGTCGCCGAGCCAGAACAATTTTTGCTGCATTGCTGGGAAGAGAATCTGGCGAAATGCAGGGATTATGCAACCATCTGGCGTGATATTAATCGCATTCACGGCAAACAGGTTCGGGTGCAGGTAAAGAAGTAAATACAGAAGAAACCCTCCCACCGGATGGTGAGAGGGTGAATTATCAGGCAGCGACGACGCTGTCGATAGCGGCTTTCGCATCGGACTGCGCTTTGGTCGCCACTTCCGGACCGTACGCAATGCCTTCCGCAAAGACGACGTTCACGTCGGTGATGCCGATAAAGCCCAGGAATACGTTCAGATACGGTGTGATCAGGTCGGTCGGCGTATCTTTATGGATACCACCACGGCTGGTCAGTACTACTGCGCGTTTCCCTGTTACCAGACCTTCCGGACCTTTCTCGGTATAACGGAAGGTTACGCCAGCACGAGCAATCAGGTCGAAATAGTTTTTCAGCTGCGTTGGGATGTTGAAGTTATACATCGGCGCGGCGATAACAATCACATCATGCGCTTTCAGCTCAGCAATCAGTTCGTCGGACAACGCCAGCGCTTCTTGTTGACGCGGGGTCAGCGGCGCATCGCTCGGGCGCAGGGCACCCACCAGCTCGCCATCCAGTACCGGAACAGGATTTGCAGCCAGGTCGCGGACGGTGATTTCATCAGCGGAGTGCTTTTCACGCCACTGTTCAACAAAATAATCAGACAACTGACCAGACTGAGAGTACCCTGCCAGAATACTGGATTTCAGAACTAATACCTTGCTCATGGGTGTTTCCTTATATGTGTTTGAAGGGGTTATGCCCCGTTGCTTGTTGACACTTTATTCACAATCCTGTCGCAGTGATAGCGCAATATATCGAATCCTATGTTCGAAATTATTGAACAACACATGAAAAGCGCCGATGTGGTACTCTATACCTATCATCTAAAAGAGATTTAACCCGGCAGAGCACTGCCTTTTAACGCTATGACAGAACAACAAAAATTAACCTTCAACATGTTGCAGCAACAGCTGGATTCACTGATGCTGCGTGACAGACAGCGTTTTGCCCGCCGCCTGCACGGTGTTAAGAAGGTTAAAAATCCTGATGCACAACAGGCCATTTACCAGGAGATGGCAAAAGAGATTGATCACGCAGCCGGTAAAGTTGTGCTGCGTGAAGCGGCGCGTCCGGTCATCAGCTATCCGGAAAACCTGCCAGTCAGCCAGAAAAAACAGGATATTCTGGAAGCGATTCGCGACCATCAGGTGGTGATTGTTGCCGGTGAGACCGGGTCAGGTAAAACCACCCAGTTACCCAAAATCTGTATGGAGCTCGGACGCGGGATAAAAGGGCTGATCGGCCATACCCAACCGCGTCGTCTGGCGGCGCGTACGGTAGCGAACCGTATTGCGGAAGAACTGCAAACCGAGCCGGGCGGCTGTATCGGCTATAAGGTCCGTTTTAGCGATCATGTCAGCGACAACACGATGGTGAAGCTGATGACGGACGGTATCTTGCTGGCGGAAATCCAGCAGGATCGGCTGTTGATGCAGTACGACACTATCATCATCGATGAAGCGCATGAACGCAGCCTGAATATCGACTTTCTGCTCGGCTATCTGAAAGAGCTTCTGCCGCGTCGTCCGGATCTAAAAATTATCATCACTTCGGCGACTATCGACCCGGAGCGTTTTTCAAAGCATTTCAATAATGCGCCGATTATCGAAGTCTCCGGTCGAACGTATCCGGTGGAAGTTCGCTATCGTCCGATTGTTGAAGACGCAGATGACACCGAGCGTGACCAACTGCAGGCTATTTTTGATGCTGTAGAGGAATTAGGCCGTGAAAGTCAGGGCGACATTCTGATCTTCATGAGCGGCGAGCGCGAAATCCGCGACACCGCCGATGCCCTGAATAAGCTGGATTTACGCCACACCGAAGTGCTGCCGTTGTATGCGCGTCTCTCCAATAGCGAGCAGAACCGCGTGTTCCAGTCGCACAGCGGTCGTCGTATTGTGCTGGCCACCAACGTGGCGGAAACGTCGCTGACCGTACCGGGCATCAAGTATGTGATTGACCCGGGCACCGCGCGTATTAGTCGTTACAGTTACCGCACCAAAGTCCAGCGCTTACCGATAGAACCGGTGTCACAGGCTTCCGCTAACCAGCGTAAAGGCCGCTGCGGTCGTGTTTCGGAAGGGATCTGTATTCGTCTGTATTCCGAAGATGATTTCCTGTCGCGCCCGGAGTTTACCGATCCGGAGATCCTGCGTACTAACCTGGCGTCCGTTATTTTGCAGATGACGGCGTTGGGGTTGGGCGATATCGCGGCGTTTCCGTTTGTTGAGGCACCGGATAAACGCAATATTCAGGACGGCGTACGCCTGCTCGAAGAGCTGGGGGCGATAACCACCGACGAACAGGCAACCGCTTATAAGTTAACGCCGTTGGGCCGTCAGCTGTCGCAACTGCCGGTGGATCCGCGTCTGGCGCGCATGGTGCTGGAAGCGCAAAAACATGGCTGTGTGCGTGAGGCGATGATCATTACCTCGGCGCTGTCTATTCAGGATCCGCGCGAGCGTCCGATGGACAAGCAGCAGGCTTCCGACGAGAAGCATCGCCGTTTCCATGACAAAGAGTCTGATTTCCTCGCATTTGTGAATCTGTGGAACTATCTCGGCGAGCAGCAAAAAGCGCTGTCGTCAAACCAGTTCCGTCGCCAGTGCAAACTTGATTTTCTGAACTACCTGCGCGTGCGTGAATGGCAGGATATTTACACCCAGCTGCGTCAGGTAGTGAAAGAGTTAGGGATCCCGGTTAACAGCGAACCAGCTGAATACCGGGAAATCCACGTCGCGCTGCTGACCGGTTTACTGTCGCATATCGGGATGAAAGATACCGATAAACAGGAGTTTACCGGTGCGCGTAACGCCCGCTTCTCGATCTTTCCGGGCTCCGGTCTATTTAAAAAACCGCCGAAGTGGACGATGGTAGCGGAGCTGGTGGAAACCAGTCGCCTGTGGGGACGTATTGCCGCACGCATCGATCCTGAGTGGGTTGAACCGGTTGCCCAGCATCTGATCAAACGTTCATACAGTGAACCGCACTGGGAACGTGCGCAGGGCGCGGTGATGGCAACAGAAAAGGTCACCGTCTACGGTTTACCGATTGTGGCCGCCCGTAAGGTGAACTACAGCCAGATCGATCCCGCACTGTCGCGTGAGTTGTTCATCCGCCATGCGCTGGTGGAAGGTGACTGGCAAACGCGCCATGCGTTTTTCCGCGATAACCTGAAGCTACGGGCGGAGGTGGAAGAGTTAGAGCACAAATCGCGCCGTCGCGACATTCTGGTCGATGATGAGGCGCTATTTGAGTTTTACGACCAGCGCATCAGTCATGATGTGGTCTCCGCGCGTCACTTTGACAGCTGGTGGAAAAAGGTCAGCCGTGAAACGCCGGATCTGCTCAACTTTGAAAAGAGCATGCTTATCAAAGAGGGCGCGGAAAAAATCAGTAAGCTGGATTACCCGAACTTCTGGCATCAGGGTAACCTCAAACTTCGCCTGAGCTATCAGTTCGAACCGGGAGCTGATGCGGACGGTGTGACTGTGCATATTCCGCTGCCGCTGCTCAATCAGATCGACGAGAGCGGTTTTGAATGGCAAATTCCGGGGCTACGCCGCGAACTGGTGATCGCCCTGATTAAGTCGCTGCCGAAACCGGTACGACGCAACTTTGTGCCTGCGCCGAACTATGCCGAAGCGTTTTTAGGTCGCGTCACGCCGCTGGAACTGCCGCTGCTGGACTCGCTGGAGCGTGAACTGCGCCGCATGACCGGCGTTACCGTTGACCGTGAAGACTGGCACTGGGATCAGGTGCCCGATCACCTGAAAATCACCTTCCGGGTCGTGGATGATAAAAATAAGAAGCTGCAGGAAGGGCGTTCGCTGCAGGATTTGAAGGATGCGCTGAAGGGTAAAGTTCAGGAAACATTGTCTGCGGTGGCGGATGACGGTATCGAACAAAGCGGGTTGCACATTTGGAGCTTCGGTCAGCTTCCGGAAAGTTACGAACAAAAACGCGGTAACTATAAGGTCAAAGCGTGGCCAGCGCTGGTGGATGAGCGTGACAGCGTCGCCATCAAACTGTTTGATAACCCACTGGAGCAACAGCAGGCGATGTGGTGTGGTTTACGCCGCCTGTTGTTGCTGAATATTCCATCACCGATCAAATATTTGCATGAAAAACTGCCCAACAAAGCCAAGCTGGGATTGTACTTTAACCCGTACGGTAAAGTGCTGGATTTGATTGACGACTGTATCTCCTGCGGTGTGGATCAGTTAATTGACGCCAACGGCGGTCCGGTGTGGACCGAAGAAGGCTTCACCGCGCTGCATGAGAAAGTGCGGGCTGAACTGAACGATACGGTGGTGGATATTGCTAAGCAGGTCGAGCAGATCCTGACCGCGGTATTTAATATCAACAAACGTCTGAAAGGGCGCGTGGATATGACCATGGCGCTGGGGCTTGCGGATATCAAAGCGCAGATGGGCGGGCTGGTGTACCGTGGATTTGTTACCGGCAATGGTTTCAAACGTCTCGGCGATACGTTGCGCTATTTGCAGGCTATCGAAAAACGCCTGGAGAAACTGGCTATCGACCCACATCGTGACCGTGCGCAAATGCTGAAAGTAGATAGCGTGCAGCAGGCCTGGCAGCAGTGGTTCAATAAACTGCCTCCCGCGCGGCGTGAAGATGACGATGTCAAAGAGATCCGCTGGATGATAGAAGAGCTGCGCGTCAGCTATTTTGCCCAGCAGCTTGGTACGCCGTATCCCATCTCCGATAAACGTATTTTGCAGGCGATGGAGCAGATTACAGGGTAATACGGTGCTGGACTGTAGGCCGGATAAGGCGTAGCCGCCATCCGGCATCTGTATCCGGTAAAGAATAAACGCCAGGAGTTATAAGTATGAGTCAGTTTCCGATACTTGCCGCAACCACCCTCGCGGCTATAAATACCGTTGGGCGATGGTTGGCGCAGAATGATTTTACGGGGAATATCACCGTTCAGTCAGATTGCGTGATTCTGGCAGGGAACGCGGTTATTCCGACTATCGACGCCGCCTGCCGGATCGCCAAAGAGCAACAGGTTCCCTTGTTGATTAGCGGTGGTATCGGCCACTCCACACGATTTCTGTATGACGCGATTGCAGAGCATCCTCGTTACAACATCATTCGTACCACCGGACGTGCGGAAGCGGCGATCCTTGCTGATATCGCTCATCAGTTCTGGCAAATCCCGGGAGAGAGGATTTGGGTGGAAGACCAGTCAACAAACTGCGGCGAGAATGCCCGATTTAGCTGTGCATTACTGAATCAGGCGACAGAAAGTATTCATACCGTCATTGTGGTGCAGGATCCCACTATGCAACGTCGCACGATGGCAACGTTTCAGCGCGTGACCCGCGATGAGCCGCATGCGCCGCGCTGGCTGAGTTTCCCTGGATTCATCCCCGAGTTGGCCCAACGGCAAGACGGCGTGGATTTTGTGCCAGCAGCAGAAGGTTTGTGGTCGGTAGATCGCTATCTTTCTCTCATTACCGGTGAGCTTCCGCGCTTGCGTGATGATGCCACCGGCTACGGGCCTTGCGGCCGCGATTTTATTGCCCATGTTGATATTCCTCAGAACGTTGAGCAAGCCTGGCAGCAGTTGCAAAATGATACCGCGCTGACTGACTTACTGGAAAGCCGTTCTCTGTAATTCCTGCTGCCCGTTTGTAAGCGTTTTGCTGCAAACGGGCAGAAATCCCACCTGGTTTTTCTCTTTATTCTTACTTTGCCAGACGCTTTTATGAAGCCGCTCACAGAACAGCCACTCCAGCCCATAATGTGACAGGCATGATTGATATTAATTAACAATAGCTTTACTTGTTAAAAACAATTCAATCACAGGAGAGCCGCATGTCAGTACCCGTACAACATCCTATGTATATCGATGGGCAGTTTGTGACCTGGCACGATGACGCCTGGATTGATGTCGTCAATCCGGCCACGGAAGAGGTGATCTCGCGTATTCCCGATGGCCGCGCCGAAGATGCGCGTAAAGCTATCGATGCGGCGGAACGCGCCCAGCCGCAATGGGAAGCGCTGCCCGCCATTGAACGGGCGAACTGGTTACGCAAAATTTCTGCGGGTATTCGCCAGCGAGCCAGTGAAATCAGCGCGCTGATTGTGGCGGAGGGCGGAAAAATACAGCAACTGGCAGACGTCGAAGTCTCGTTTACCGCTGACTATATCGATTACATGGCGGAGTGGGCGCGTCGCTATGAAGGCGAGATCCTGCAAAGCGATCGTCCGGGCGAGAATATCTTGCTGTTTAAACGTTCTTTGGGCGTGACTACGGGCATTCTGCCGTGGAACTTCCCATTTTTCCTGATTGCCCGCAAACTGGCTCCCGCATTACTGACGGGGAATACCATTGTCATTAAACCGAGTGAATTCACCCCGAATAACGCCATCGCTTTTGCCAAAATTGTTGATGACATTGGCTTACCGCGCGGCGTCTTTAATCTGGTGCTGGGACGCGGTGAAACGGTCGGTCAGGAGCTGGCCGGAAACCCGAAGGTCGCCATGGTGAGCATGACCGGTAGCGTCGGCGCGGGGGAGAAAATTATGGCCGCAGCGGCGAAAAATATCACTAAAGTGTGTCTGGAACTTGGCGGTAAAGCTCCGGCGATTGTGATGGATGATGCGGATCTCGAGCTGGCGGTGAAGGCCATTGTCGACTCCCGTGTGATTAACACCGGGCAGGTGTGCAACTGTGCCGAGCGCGTGTACGTTCAGAAAGGTATTTATGATCAGTTCGTCAATCGTCTGGGCGAGGCGATGAAAGCCGTACAGTTCGGCAATCCGGCGGAACGCAACGACATCGCGATGGGACCGCTGATCAATGCCGCTGCGCTGGAGCGTGTCGAGCAGAAAGTCGCACGGGCGGTGCAGGAAGGCGCCCGTGTGGTGTTGGGCGGTAAGGCCGTTGCCGGCAAAGGTTATTACTACCCGCCGACGTTGCTGTTAGACGTGCGCCAGGAGATGGCGATTATGCACGAGGAGACGTTTGGTCCGGTGCTGCCGGTGGTGGCGTTTGATACGCTGGATCAGGCGCTGACGATGGCTAATGACAGCGACTACGGTCTGACCTCATCGATCTATACGCAGAATCTGAATACGGCGATGAAAGCCATTAAAGGGCTGAAGTTTGGCGAAACCTATATTAACCGTGAAAACTTCGAGGCGATGCAAGGCTTTCACGCTGGCTGGCGCAAGTCCGGGATTGGCGGGGCCGACGGTAAACACGGTCTGAACGAATACCTGCAAACGCAGGTGGTGTATTTGCAGTCCTAAGTTTCTCGCCGGGTGAGCCTGTACGCCACCCGGCGCAATTCTCACACTTTGGTGGCGATCCAGTTCATCATCATTTCCGGCCAGATGGCCAGCGGTAACCCCTGCGCATCGCGAATACCAAATCCGTGCTTACCGCGTTCAAACAGATGCATTTCGACCGAAACCCCCAGCTCACGTAGCGCATTAAAGAAGACCAGGCTGTTTTCCACCTTCACCGCTGGATCGTCAATGGCGTGTAGCAGGAACGTCGGCGGCGTTGTGTTATCCGCTCGTTCTTCAAGAGAATAGCGCTGCAGGTCTTCCTTTGCGGGCGTAGCGCCAACCAGCTCCAGACGAGATCCAGGGTGACCGATGTCTTCGCGCAGGGTGACAACCGGGTACACCAGCGCCATGAAGGCAGGGCGCGCAGGTTGCTCGTCTACGTCATCCATTGGCGTATAAACCGACTCGGCAAACCGGGTTCCCAGACTGGCGGCTACGTGACCACCGGAGGAGAAGCCCAGCACCCCGATACGGTCAGGGTTAATTTTCCATTCATGGGCGTTGGCGCGAATGTAGCGCATGGCGCGTTGGGCATCGGCCAGCGGTGCATTGGCGCCTTCTTCGTGCCCATCGCCCGGCATGCGGTAGGTCATCACAAACAGGGTATAACCGCGGGCGTTAAAGAATGGTGCCAGTGCGCTGCCTTCTTTATCCATCACCACGCGACGATAAGAGCCGCCAGGAGTAACAAGGATCCCTGTGCCGTTAGGTTTGGCAGGGGCGTAAACGGTAATTTCCGGGGCGCGAATGCCGGTGACCGCGCGATCGTAATCAGACGTTCCGGTATGTCGGGGTTCAGGCGTAAATACCGCATCGCTGTTTTTTGCTCCGGGGGCTTCACCCTGTGGCCAGAGGGTAAACGTGGAAGAAAGGCTAACGGCGTGCGCCATCATTTGAGTCAATTCTGAATGGGGCAGATTCATGCTATGTGTTCCTTACAACCGCAAAGGAACATCATAAAAGATGGCAGGGCGTAAAGCAGTGATACGACAGGCGGTCACGACTGCTTTACGCATTTGCTTTATGATTTTGTGAGTAAACGCCAGGTTATGTCCGATTCCAGCGTCGTTTGATCGGATATGTTGCTAAAGGCGCTGTCCTTCAGTACAGGAAATAAGGTTACCGTAAAGCTGACCTGCTGACCCAGAGGCACCTCGTTATTTTCAACGGCGATGACGGCCTCGTTATTGTGAATATAAAGAGGATTTGTCGTACCGCTTGCAGGTGAGAAATTCACCTGATCGGTTGTTTTGCCAACCGTGTAGCTTTTGCCATCCACGATCATATTACCGACTTTTACGCCTACGCCTCCCTGATCGCCAAATTTGAAACGACCTTTCTCACCTGCAGAGCCGTTTAACAGTACGGCCACGCGCTGTTTCTCTGGGCAGTAGATATTCACGTTTACTTCACGCTCTTCCAGCTTATGCCAGTTTTGCTGTGAACTTACGATGCTCTCACGCTGGATCCGGGCGTAGTTAACTTCAGTACTTGAAAGTGTAATCTGACATTCATCCTCACCGGCATAGGCAAGTGATGACGCCAACAATGTTATCAAAGTTAAAGCGGTTAATCGTACTGACGCGCTAAAGGCGGTTTGAATCATCACTGGCACACTCCGTTGGCTTCTTCATAAAATGCCTGTTCATCTCGTGTTGGATTCAGAGTGAAATCAATCTTGCATAGTTTGCGATCGTTGTTATCCATGGCATACAGTGCGTCAAGCTGATCTGCATCCGTCAGAAATACATGTCCATCATCCACGCTGGTTACGATGTAATTTTCTTTTCCATCAACAATAGAGAGGCCCTTAGCCAGCGGTGTACCGTCCGGGTTTTTAACGCGCAGCATCACGCGACGGCTGTTCAGCACTTTGAAACTGACCTCACTCACCGAAGCATGTGCAGCGGCAATGTATTTGGTTCCATTTGCCAGTGTCATACTTTGCGGCAGTTTGTTGGCATTAATCTCCAGGCGCGAATTACGCCATTCGGTCAGGCCGGGCACCACGGCTTGTCCCCAGAAATCAGTCCAAATCGTGCCTTGCGGTGTTTCAATTTCAACGCCGCTTGTATGCTCATTTAGCCGGGCAATGGCAAAGGTATCCCGGATGGAATAGGGAGAGAACGTCACCCCATTTTTATGCGCGACGATGCCGCCTGATAATGTAGCGTTGTAGTTGCGCTGATGGTCGCTGCTGTTACCCACACCAAGTCCCAGTTGGGTATAATGCAGGTTAGAGTTCAGATTGCCATTGAAGCTGTTAGTCCGGTCCTCATCGTCCCGATCGGCGGAGATCGAGTAATTCGTATTTTCCGTTAACTGACCGGCGTTTTGTACGCCGTAGGTTGTGCGGTCATCTTCTTTACGCATGTAAGTGCTGATGCTTTGTCCGCTACCGAGTGGAATGCTGAGGTTAACGTACAGCAATTCGTTGTCCTGATCGTCATCGACATTCCCGACAGCGCTCTGCCAGTTGACGGTAACGGAAGCGTATTTAAAGGTTTTCCCCCAGGAGAGCAGCAAATAGCGGCTGTCTTCAGCGTCGCCAGCCCTCTGGTTATAGTTAAAACCTGCGCTAAAAGCGCCAGCCAGGGAAGAGCCCCAACTTAGTGTTCCCGAGTACGTATTATCATATGGCTGATAATCTTCATTCAACGCATCGGATAACTCCCGATACCCGTTGTTGTAATGGGCGGCACTCACCGACAAGCCAACGCTTTCCGTCAGCCTGAGGTCGCTTTGCAGCTCGCTTTTAATCCCGTGGCTGTCCTCACCAAATTGCTCCTGGCTCGCGGCGGCGCTGGCGGAGACGCTGACGCTCTCATTGAGCATATATTCTGAGCGGACACCCGCGGCCTGGTAATCTTCAGCCAGCATACCGGAGGCGAGTAAGTTGGCGTTTTGCATTATTCGCCACCCGTCGGACAGGCTGACAACCCACGGGTTATCATAATCACCGTCAATATCCCGGACGCGACCGGCAGATACCGTCAGTCCCTGTGGTCGCGACAGCTGCTGCGTTCTTACGGCAGACGCCGGAACAATAAAACGGCTGCTGGAGCCATCGGTTTCGAACACGGTCACGTCCAGCGCGACGTTGTTACGCGCGATGGGAACATCTTCAAGAGTGAAGGGACCTGCGTTTACCAGCGTGTTGTAAATCAGCTGACCGCTCTGGCGGACTTCAACGCGCGCCTGGGCGCTTCTGGCAATACCGGAGACATTCACCCCAGAACGGCTTCCCAGCAGACCGTTGGTTGGCATTAACTGCACGCCGGTAACGGAGACACCGCTCAGCACATCGGAGTTGGCGTTGATTTCACCGACCTGGAGGGTCTGTTTTTGTTCGGTAAACACATGCTCGGCAAAAGTATAAATACTGTCAGTGCTTTTTGTGCCGTCATCATCGGCAAGAATATAGCGACTACGCAATGCCCAGCCGGCAACGTTAAAGCCGCCTTCCAGGCTTGCCTGGGAATACTGGCGGCTGTCGCCCCCCTGAAATTCATTTCGGGTGCTGAATAATGAATAGTTCAGTAAACCGGCCGTGCCGCCATGCTGAAAGTTTTTACTGTCAGCCGCAAAATTATCCAGCGCCGTTTCTGGCAGATAAAGCGCTACCGTATTTTCACCGGGCAGGGCATTAACAATGGCCTGGGGATAATCATCACGAATATCATGACATTGTTCATCTGCCTTGAGTGGAACAGGCATCAGCCCGGCAAAGTCCAGAAAATCTTTATCAATACAGAGTGTGCCGTCTTCCCCAAAACGTACGGCAGCGGTGCCGCGCGTTTTATTATTTATTTTTACCTGAACGGAATGTGTTCCCGGTAAAAAACGTGGGGATTTGGCGAAGTAACGATTAAGATCCTGGCTCAGGCCACGATTTTTAATTATGTCCGTGTCAAAAGTGACCTCGCGGGCGCAGAGGTCGGCTGAACTAAACAGCAGCAGAGGAAATGCGCCAGCCATAATTATATGAATAGAAAGCGCCAGACGGCTTTTATTATACAAAGTCGTACTCTCTTATTATTTATGGTTTAATTCAGCAATAAAGCTTGGAACTTCTACTCCATAGCGACTGGCAGGGAAGAATTTGACTTGTTTATCACCACCAGTGTCTTTACTTAGCGTCAGAGTGATGGACTCGCCGGGCAGAATATGTGTTTTGCCAATGTCAATCGTCGTTTTTGATGGTAAGAAAACGGCATTTTGCGCCAGTCTGACTACATATTTACTGGGGTTGGATAAAGTGACTGTTTTACCAGACTGACTCCATTCCAGATATTTCCACGCATCGGTAACAACCGCAAGCCTGGCCGGGCGAATCAACACAGGAATATCCTGGCGAATATTGATGCCAATTTTAATCCGGTTATCATCGCTTTTCGGCGGTATTCCTTCAAATGTGACGCGCTTATAATGTTCAACATCCAGCGGTTCATTGCTTTGTAAAATAAAACGCAGTTGCTGTGTTTGTTGTGGTTCAAGACGAACAACAGGTTGCGTCACAATAAGTTTTAACCCCTGATCGTCCTTTATATCTATCACATTGGTATACAGCAGTGACGGATGGTCGTCCGTGTTCTTGATATTTATGGTTCCGCTGTGGGTGGCTTCGTCGATCACCAGCAGGCTGGTTTCGGGGACCATGCCAGCCGCGAAGGCCGGTGCCTGCGATATCAATAAAGCACTCGCCAGAACAGCGTTGAGCGTGGTGTTTTTGAATAACATAAATCGTATCTCCTTGATAAAAACAACATTCCATGTTTAGCGTGATGCCTGAAAAAAGAGTAAACGGGATCCGTTTACTCTTGGTGCGATCGCCAGGCTAAATTACAGATAACGCAGGCTGATGGTTACCTGACCATTGAGGTTGGTATCGTCAGTAATTGCGAGGGTCGCGGTATCCTGAATCGCCAGAGATGTGACCAGCGGGAATGTTGCGCTCAGGAACGCCAGCGGCTCGGTGGTACCCGCAGTTGCAACGGTGATGTCACGTACGCTGCTACCCTGGGTCGCGCCATCAGCGCTTTTCGTCCAGTCACCGGTTTTATTTTGCTGATAAATCGTATCAACCGTGTTGGTATCAGCAACGACGCCGCTGGTTTTAACAAACAGGGTGTAAGCGCCAATTTTAACGTTGCCGCCGGTTAGCCCTACGCCGTAGCTCTGCGCACTGCCGAGATAGGTGCCGCCGGTAAAGGTAGCGTCATTCACCGTGATATCCGCACGCGTGTCCGCGCGGTCATCGACCATATTCCAGGACACTTTGGTGGCGGAGGCGCAAGTAATGGTCAGATCAATGTCTTTCTGACCTAACTGATTGACATCCGATGCAGACAGAGATCCCAGGCGAATAGTGCCATAGTTAACGACACCGCTATTGCTCAGTGTGGGTGTGCAGGCTGCGTTGGTCAGTAAACCCTTGACCTTCAGTACGGCAGTCGGGTCTGCTGCAAAAGCGGAAGTCACGCACAGGGAAAGTGCCGTCGCAAGAAGCAGTTTTTTCATTTGTTAATCCTTAACATTAAAATACAGACGTTATTTAAGATTTATGCTCAGATGAATTAGTTAAATAACGTGATTACAGATAAATCATAGTAAACGTCGCCTGACCATCCATATTGGTATCGTCAGTAATTGCCAGCGTTGTTGTATTTTGAATTGCCAGCGTGGTAACCAGCGGTATAGTCACCGTGGTGAATGCCAGCGGTTCTTCGGTACCAGACTTGCCAATGGTGTAACTATATTCGTTATGAGCGAAAACGGTGCTGTAGCTGGCCTCGCTCGCCATGTCATGCCATGGATAAGAAGAGCCGCCAGGTCCAAAGCGTACGAGCAGTGATGCGGAATTACCGTCGGCAGTGACCGTACCGGATGCCGCTCGGATGTTATAGTTGCCAATATTGACGTCGTTGGCCGTTTTACCTACGCCAAACAGGAGTTTTGAGTTACCTATTCCTCCACCACTAGCTCCCGCGTTGTCAATACTAATGCCAGCCGCGCTATCAGCTCGGTCATCGGCAACCTGAAAACCCAGTTGCGTTGGTACCGGGCAGTTAATGACCAGGTTGGTTTCTTTGGCGCCCAGCTGATTATTGCTAGTTGCTGAAAGCGCACTCAAGTGAATTGTGCCGTAGTCGATAGTTGCGCCACCGCCAATTTCTGGCGTGCAGGCAGAGTTTGTTAACACGCCCTGGACTTGCAATACGGTCTGATCTGCGGCAAATGCAGATGCTGTGCACAGTGATAGCGCAGTAAAAAGAAGTGTCTTTTTCAATTGTTAATCCTTAACAAATGTTATCGCTGAGATAATCTCTGGATATCTTAATAGTTTATGTATGAACTCAATGTATAAACCGAATTCATAATATATTGAGGAGGGCGATACTGGCAATTAAGTAAAATTAAATATCAAATTTACATATTTTAACATTTTGTATGTGAATACATTTATGGTGTGGATTTTTTTACTTATGTAGCGAAACACAATAATGACAGAGAAAAGGTGAACCGTCATGATGCTAATGACTACATAACGGTTACTCAACGCAGAATTGAGTAACCGGATGTAATTAATCAGCTAGATCTTGATAAACTTATCCAGCGTACGAATAAGTTGGGTGACAAAACCGTATTCGTTATCATACCAGGCGACGGTTTTTACCAGTTGCAGATCGCCCACTTCGGTAATTTCGGTTTGCGTTGCATCAAATACCGAACCGAAATGCGAGCCAATGACATCTGACGAGACAATTTCTTCGTCGGTATAGCCAAATGATTCATTATTTTGCGTGGCTTTTTTCAGCGCGTTGTTAACCTCTTCAGCGGTGACTTTTTTACCCAACACGGATACCAGTTCGGTGACGGATCCGGTTTTCACCGGCACACGCTGGGCGTGGCCTTTTAATTTTCCGCTCAATGCCGGAATGACCAGACCAATGGCTTTGGCGGCTCCGGTGGTATGGGGAATGATATTCTCCGCCGCCGCGCGTGAGGCGCGTAGATCTTTCCCGCGTGGGCCATCAACCAGCGACTGTGTCCCCGTGTAGGCGTGAATGGTGGTCATGGTGCCAAGCTGAATACCGAAGCTGTCGTGCAGCGCTTTCGCCATCGGCGCCAGGCAGTTGGTGGTGCACGACGCCACTGAAATAATCCGATCGTTCGCCTCCATAGTGTCGTCGTTGACGTTAAAGACGATGGTCTTCATATCGCCGGCAGGGGCGGATATCAGGACTTTTTTGGCCCCTGCATCAATATGCGCCTGTGATTTCTCGGTTGAGGTATAAAAACCGGTGCATTCGATGATTATCTCAGCGCCAGTGGTTTTCCACGGAATGTTTTTGGCCTCTTTCTCCGCGTAAACGGCGATCTTTTTACCGTCGACAATCAGCGCGTCTTCGGTAAAGTCGACGCTCCAGGGAAACGGCCCGTAGTTTGAATCGTGTTTTAACAGATAGGCGAGAATTTTGGGCGAGGTGAGGTCATTAATGGCGACAACCTCCACGCTGCTTTTGACTTCCAGTAGCCGACGCAATACCAGACGACCGATACGACCAAAACCGTTAATACCAATTTTACTCATGGTTTTCTCCTGTCAGGATGGGGCGGTACGACATATTTTCCCTTCCAGGCTTAGTTCAGACAGGCATTCAGGGCAATAGCTGTTTTTGCGGTTAAGCGTAAGCGACTGAAAATGGGTGAACAAAAGTTAATGAATTTTTAACAAAAGCCCGTTATGTTGACGCATTATTGTTTTTATTCAGGAAGTGTTATGGGGAATAAGTATTCTGGCCTGCAAATTGGTATTCACTGGCTGGTCTTTTTGTTGGTTATCGTGGCGTACAGCGCCATGGAGTTTCGCGGATTTTTCCCGCGCAGCTATCGCCCCTTGTTCAACATGGTGCACGTCTCCTGCGGTATCACTATTTTAACGCTGATGGTGGCGCGTCTGCTGGTCAGGCTGAAATACCCGGCTCCGCCGATTGTGCCAAAACCGAAGCCGATGATGACCGGAATGGCGCATCTGGGGCATCTGGTTATCTATCTGTTGTTTATTGTTCTGCCGATTATTGGGCTGGTGATGATGTACAACCGGGGTAACCCGTGGATTGCATTCGGCATCGTTATGCCGCATGCGGCAGAGGCCAACTTTGATTTAGTGGACATGCTGAAGTCCTGGCACGTGACGCTGGCAAATCTGGGCTATTTTGTTATTGCTCTGCATGCCGCCGCGGCCCTGATGCACCACTATTTCTGGAAGGACAATACGCTGTTGCGCATGATGCCGCGCAAACGCTCCTGAGGTCACGCCCCGCAAGCGCGCAATGTCGTTCAGGTTGAACATGTGATTCTTGATCAGGGTTCCGTTCACCTCAGCCGTATCACTTTTCTAAAGCACAGATACCCGTGAACGTGCAAGGGAGGCTCACCGCCGCCTCCCTTGCATCCCAGGCTCCCGGCGGGAAAATCGTCGCTGCGCGAGTTATTCGTCTTATGCCGTCTGCCTGTCGGGTCGGGGCCGAGCCTGCGTCCCTGCAGGCCGTCCCCTCTGCCCGCATCCCTGCGGGCAGACCCGGTCAGCCGTCAACGACTCATCGATTTTCAGCCGGAACGAAGTCATTGCTTCAACGCTCTGACTTCCAGTTAAATCTGTTTTGCTGTTCAGACCAAAAACGCAGATGGTGAGGTGTGGGCTGGCCCGGCTGAAAATTGCCGACGTGTTTCCGTAAGGCCGGGAGAACCCGCAGGGATGCGGGTTCAGGGCGCGCTTTGCAAGGACGCTTCATCGCGCCCGGCCCGGAAGCCTGAAGGAATAAGCGGAGGGAACCACGAAGTGGCAATTTTCCCGCCGGGAGCCGGGATTGTTAAGGGTGCGGCGATAGCACCCTTAACACGTTCACTGGCGTTCAGTGTACAGAGAAGCGATACGGCTGAGGTGAACGGAAGCCTTTCCCTGAAATAGCATGTTTATTACCTACGCCAATACCGTCCTTATCGTTCCGGCTAAATGAACGTCTTCCTTTGCCGAATAAAACAGAAATTATTTTTCCAGATGCGATAAAAGCTTACCGACGAGATGGCTAAACAACGCTCAGTTCGCCACTCACGTCACTTGATTGCTGCGCTTATTAAAACTACTGTATATAAATACAGTGAATAAGAGGCAGATTATTATGTTGTTTTTCCAGCCTGCGCAACACCGCGAAATCAAATGCTTACCGCTATTCAGAGACGTTGTACCCTGTGGCTTTCCTTCTCCGGCGCAGGACTACGTTGAGAAACGAATCGATCTCAATGACCTGCTGGTGCGCCATCCCAGCGCAACCTATTTTGTAAAATCATCTGGTGAATCCATGACAGGAGCAGGGATTGGTGAGGGCGATCTGCTGATTGTCGACAGTGCCAGAAAGCCTACTCACGGAGACATCGTTATTGCCGCTATTGAGGGCGAGTTCACCGTTAAACGCCTGCAATTACATCCGGTGGTGATGCTGAAACCAGAGAACAGCGCCTACGCGCCGATCATGATCGGCAGCGAGGACTCGCTGGATATATTTGGCGTGGTGACATTTATCGTTAAAGCGGCTGGCTGATTATGTTTGCTCTGGTGGATGTTAATTCATTTTATGCTAGCTGTGAGTCGGCATTCCGACCCGATCTGAAGGGCAAACCCGTTGTCGTTCTTTCAAATAACGATGGTTGCGTCATTGCCAGCAGCGCGGAAGCGAAGGTTCTTGGCGTTAATATGGGCGCTCCGTACTTCAAACAGAAAGATCTGTTCAGGCGCTACGGCGTGTTCTGCTTTAGCTCGAACTACGAGCTGTATGCGGATATGAGCAGCAGGGTGATGTCGATTCTGGAGGAGTTGTCTCCACGCGTGGAGATATACAGTATTGATGAAGCCTTTTGTGACTTAACGGGCGTGCGAAACTGTCGGGATCTTACGGATTTTGGTCGGGAAATCAGAGCAACCATTTTACAGAAAACACGTCTCACGGTTGGGGTCGGCATCGCCCAGACCAAAACGCTGGCCAAACTGGCAAACCATGCTGCCAAAAAGTGGCAGGAACAAACCGGCGGAGTCGTGGATCTCTCCAATATTGAACGTCAGCGTAAGCTGATGGCTGCACTCCCGGTTGATGAAGTCTGGGGTGTTGGACGCCGTATCAGTAAGAAACTGGACGCCATGGGCATTAAAACGGTCCTCGATCTGGCGGATACCGACATTCGCTTTATTCGCAAACATTTCAACGTCGTGCTCGAGCGCACCGTACGGGAATTACGCGGTGAGTCTTGTCTGGCGCTGGAAGAGTTTGCGCCGGTTAAACAGGAAATTATCTGCTCAAGATCGTTCGGTGAAAAACTTACCGAGTACAACGCCATGAGAGAGGCAATTTGCACTTATGCTTCACGAGCGGCGGAAAAGCTGCGCAGAGAACACCAGTATTGTCGGTTTATCTCTGCGTTTATCAAAACCAGTCCGTTTGTCCTGAATGAACCTTATTACGGTAACAGCGCGTCGATAAAACTGCTGACGCCAACTCAGGACAGTCGGGAAATTATTGCTGCCGCCACGCGCAGCCTGGACGCAATATGGCGAGAGGGGCGGCGTTATCAAAAAGCCGGGGTCATGCTGGGAGACTTTTTTAGCTCTGGCGTTGCGCAGCTTAATCTTTTTGATGACAACGCGCCGCGGCGTAACAGCGATAAACTGATGGACGTACTGGATACGCTTAATGCGGAAAAAGGTAAAGGAACGCTCTATTTTGCCGGGCAAGGTATACAGCAACCGTGGGCGATGAAGCGGGATATGCTTTCGCCGCGTTATACCACGAGATACAGTGATTTATTGCGCGTGGGGTAGGGTTTGTTATCAGCTCCATACTCAGGTCACGCAGCGCCGTAGCATATCATTGGGCAATTAAGAGAATAAGACCGCTAAATAATAGCGGTCTTATTGATTTTATTTAGGCCCTAATTCCTGCGTTTCTTTTTCATTAAGTTCAACCTCTCGATACCAGCGAGGATGGTGTTTCTTCGCCCAACGTCGACTCACTTTCCCTTCGATCATGCCTTTAATTGAACCTTTCACCCAGAACGCCATGTACATATGAATCAGTATGGCGTGGATTAGCACAATTGCTGCTGTCGCATGGATTAACAAACTCCAGCGAACTATGGTAATTGAGAAGTAATGGGCAAAGTAGGGCCGCCAGATAATAACGCCGGTAACCAGCAATGCCAGAATCAGGCTCATGATACTCCAGAACATCATTTTCTGACCTGCGTTATACTTTCCAACATCAGCAACTTTGTGCTCATTGCCTTTAAGTACCTCAACGATCCCTTTAATCCAGGGGAGATCCTGTTTATCGGGAATATTGTGATGTACGAAACGGACGAACATAAACATCAGCACGACGAAAATCATCACCCCGAAAAACGGATGTAAAATTCGCCCCATTTGCGGCGTACCGAAGGTTTCGGTGAGCCATTGCAGCGTCGGGAAGAACAGCGCAATACCGGAAAGCGACACAAGGAAGAAGCTTATCACCACCGTCCAGTGACAGGCCCGGTCGATGAATTTGGTGCGCAGAATCATTTTGCGTTTACTCATGACCGTTCTCCTCTTCATCATCATCCGTCTCTTTGTTTGGCCCGACGCCCACGTAGTGGTAAATCAACCCGGCAAAGGTGGCGATAAATCCAGCGGCGGAGAGCGGTTTTAGGATCCCCTTCCACAGATTCACCGGCGCGGCGATCGTTGGATCGTCCGGTAGGTTGTGGTACAGCGACGGCTGGTCCGCGTGATGAAGCACATACATCACGTGAGTGCCGCCGACCCCTTGCGGGTTGTAGACGCCCGCATTGGCATAGCCGCGTTTTTTCAGCTGCATAACGCGAGTATCCGCCGCGTTCAGCATCTCTTTTTTAGTCCCAAACTGGATGGCGCCGGTCGGACAGGTTTTCACACAGGCAGGTTCCTGACCTACGCTGACCCGGTCGACGCACAGCGTACATTTGTAGACCCGGTTATCTTCAGGATTAAGCCGTGGAATATTGAACGGGCAGCCAGCAATGCAGTAGCCGCAGCCAATGCAGTGCTCTGACTGAAAGTCGACAATCCCGTTGGCGTACTGAATGATTGCTCCGGCGGATGGACAGGCTTTCAGGCATCCCGGGTCGGCACAGTGCATGCAGCCGTCTTTGCGGATAAGCCATTCCAGCTTGTCGTTCTGGGTGGTTTCGCTAAAGCGCATTACCGTCCAGGACTTAGCACTGAGATCGGTCGGATTGTCGTAGACGCCGTTGCAGTAGCCTACTTCATCGCGAATATCGTTCCACTCTGAGCAGGCCACCTGACAGCCTTTACAGCCAATACAGGTGGTGACATCAATCAGTTTCGCCACTTCAGCACGGTAATCCCGCGCCTGGGGCGGTGGCGTGATACTGTTCGTCGCCGAGCGTTTAATAATATCTTGTGATTGCATTGTCATGAGTTCCCTTCCTTACGCTCGCTCGATGTTGACCAGAAACGCTTTATATTCCGGTGTTTGCGAGTTGGCATCACCCACCGATGGCGTTAAGGTATTAGCGAGGAACCCTTTGCGCGTAGCACCTTCAAAGCCCCAGTGACAAGGGATACCGATAGTATCGACCTGCTTACCATCTATCATCAGCGTTTGTAGACGTTTAGTGACTACCGCCTTTGCTTTGATAAAGCCGCGTTTCGACGTCACTTTCACTGTATCACCTGCCGCAATGCCTTTTTCGCTCGCTAGCGCCTCACCGATTTCGATGAATTGATCGGGTTGAGCGATGGCGTTGAGCAGTGCATGTTTGGTCCAGTGGCGGAACAGTTCGGTAATAGAGTAAGTTGTGGCGACGTACGGGAAGGCATCCGCTTTACCCATATTGGCGATATCGTCATGGTAAATACGTGCAACCGGGCTGGATACAACATCCGGGTGTAGCGGGTTGGTACCAATAGGCGACTCAATGGGTTCGTAATGTTCCGGGAATGGCCCGTCGTTCATTTTGTCGATGGAGAACAGACGCGCTACGCCTTCCGGGTTCATGATAAACGGACCAACGTTGCTGCCCGGTGCGGCCTGGCCGTAGTCGGCTACGTCCATACCGGCCCATTTTTTGCCATCCCAGTGCAGCAGGGCGCGTTTTGGATCCCATGGTTTTCCTGATGGATCGGCCGAAGCGCGGTTGTAGAGAATACGGCGGTTGGCAGGCCAGGACCACGCCCAGCCTGGTGTGCAGCCCAGACCATACGGATCGCTGTTGTCGCGATTGGCCATCTGGTTACCCTGCTCTGTCCAGCTTCCGCAGTAAACCCAGCAGAAACTGCTGGTCGAACCGTCATCGCGCAGCTGTGCAAAACTGCTGAGCTGCTGGCCTTTTTTGGCAATAAGCTGGCCTTTGTCATCATAAAGGTCTTCAAGTGCCTGGCCATTTGCTTCACGCGCAATCTCTTCCGGGTGCGGGTCGTAGGGATCTTTATAATTCCAGGCAATATTCAACAAGGGCTGTGGATTCGCGCCGCCTTCTTGCTGATATAGCTCGCGCAGCCGCATAAACAGGCGGCCAAGGATCTTCCCGTCATGTAAGGCTTCCCCAGGTGGTTCTGCTGCCGCCCAGTGCCACTGTAACCAACGCCCGGAGTTAGCAATTGAGCCGTTTTCCTCAGCAAAGCAGGAAGAGGGCAGACGGAAAACTTCGGTCTGAATATCTGCCGGTTTCACATCATTCATTTCGCCATGATTCTGCCAAAAATTGGAAGACTCAGTGACCAGGGGATCGATAACCACCATATATTTCAGTTTTGAAAGCGAGCGGGATGATTTGTTTTTATCGGGAAACGCCGCCAGCGGATTAAATCCCTGAACGATGTAACCATTAATTTTCCCTTCAAGCATCAATTCGGCCTGAGTCATTACGTCATACAGGCGATCCCATTTAGGCAGCCAGTCGTAACCCCAGTTATTTTTCGCGGTTGCGCGATCGCCCCAGAAACTTTTCATCATGCTAACAAAGAACTTCGGCGTATTTTGCCAGTAGTTGACCTCATTCACGCCTAGCGCAGGCGGCGTGATTTGAGAAATATAGGTCTGGTAGTCTGGCTGTTTTTCCGATGGTAGCGGCATATAACCCGGCAGGTTCGTCGATAACAGGCCAAGATCGGTATAGCCCTGAATATTGGAGTGGCCACGTAGGGCGTTAACGCCACCGCCCGCCATGCCTATGTTGCCCAGCAGTAATTGGAGCATACCGGCGGCGCGAATAATTTGCGCTCCGGCGGAGTGGTGAGTCCAACCCAAAGCGTAAAGGATAGTTGCAGTGCGGTCAGGCACACTGGTGCTGGCGAGAATTTCGCAGATACGATTGAAGTCTGCCAATGAGGTCCCACACAAGCGGTTAACCATTTCGGGCGTATAGCGTTCGACATGGGCTTTCAACAGATTCAACACGCAAAGTGGGTGGTTTAGCGAGTCATCACGCAGGGCGTAACCCTGCTCATCAAGCTGATAAAACCAGCTCGACTTATCATATTGACGTTTCTTATCGTCGTAGCCGCTAAACAAGCCGTCATGGAACTGATAGTCATCACGGATAATCAGACTGGCGTTAGTGTAATGACGAACATAGTCGTGCTGTACTCGGTCGTTTTTCAGCAGATAGCGGATCACGCCTAGCAGGAATGCGGTGTCGGAACCAGCGCGAATTGGTGCGTACAAATCAGCGACTGCGGCGCTACGGTTAAAGCGCGGGTCGACCACCACCACGGTGGCGTCGTTTTTAGTTTGCGCTTCGACCACCCATTTAAAACCTACCGGGTGCGCCTCAGCGGCATTGCCACCCATAATAAGCACTACGTTGGCGTTTTTGATATCGACCCAGTTGTTGGTCATTGCGCCACGCCCAAAAGTTGGTGCAAGAGCAGCAACGGTGGGGCCATGACATAATCGTGCCTGACAGTCGATAGCGACCATCCCTAATCCCCGAGTAAATTTACCGTCGAGGATCCCGGTTTCATTGCTTGCCGCTGAAGAACATAGCATGCCTGTAGTGGGCCAGCGGTTGACGGTAACGCCCTGGGCGTTTTTCTCAATAAAGTTGGCATCGCGGTCATCTTTCATGAGTCGGGCAATACGGTTAATCGCATCGTCCCAACTAATACGTTGCCATTTATCCGAACCCGGTGCGCGATATTCGGGATACTGCAGACGCGTTTCACTATGAATATAATCCAGCACACCAGCGCCTTTCGGGCACAACGATCCACGGCTCACCGGATGATCCGGATCGCCCTCAATATGGTAGATACTTTCTTTGACGTTTTTGGCTGTATCGCCAAGGCTGTACATCAGCATGCCGCAGCCTACTGAGCAGTACGTACAGTTATTACGCGTCTCTTTTGCTTTTAAGAGTTTATATTGACGGGTTTCCGCGTGAACGGAAAAAGATGATAAGAATCCGAGAGATGCAACAGTTGTTCCTGCCATACCGCCCGCACAGATTCGAAAGAACTGCCTCCGGCTGAGCTCCATTTTTTCTCCTGCTTAAACTTAAGACATGAAAAAGGATGGTTATTGTAAGGTTAAATTGTTTTATAAACCATTAACTTTTAGTGGTTATTGACGTGAGAGAGTATTAGTGCTGTTAGCCTGGAATATAGATTAGTAAAAAATTGATCATGTCAGGTTGGTTGCCGATACGTTCGATGAATGGTGTATTCAGGACCTGACAATATCAAATGCCTTCGAATCCACTTATGACAAAACTGGAGAGTGGAAGAGGGTTACTAAACGTTTAAACTAACTCATTGATATTTAATAAATCATATATTTTACAGCTAAATAACAAATCTGATAGTATACCCCCCTATAGTATTAGGAGGGCGTATGCCGCATTCACCTGAAGATAAAAAGCGCATTCTCACCCGTGTACGCCGTATTCGCGGTCAGGTTGATGCGCTTGAGCGCGCGCTGGAGTCCGGCGAACCGTGCCTGGCTATCCTGCAGCAAATTGCCGCCGTGCGCGGCGCATCCAATGGCCTGATGGGCGAAATGGTTGAGATCCACCTGAAAGACGAACTGGTCAGCGGGGAAACGACGCCAGACCAGCGTGCCGTGCGTATGGCTGAAATCGGCCATCTTCTGCGTGCTTATCTAAAATAACACCATCACCTCGCAATAATGGGAAGAGACAAATGAAATCACGTGCAGCAGTTGCATTCGGCCCCGGCCAACCGTTAAAAATTGTCGAAATCGACGTCGCACCACCAAAGAAAGGTGAAGTGCTGGTTAAAATTACCCACACCGGCGTGTGTCATACTGACTCTTTCACGCTCTCCGGCGACGATCCGGAAGGTGTGTTCCCGGCGGTACTTGGCCACGAAGGTGGCGGTATTGTGGTTGAAGTGGGAGAAGGCGTCACCAGCCTGAAACCGGGCGATCATGTGATCCCGCTGTACACCGCTGAATGTGGCGAGTGTAAGTTCTGTAAATCGGGTAAAACTAACCTGTGTCAGGCCGTACGCGCGACCCAGGGCAAAGGTTTGATGCCGGATGGCACAACGCGCTTCTCGTACAACGGTGAGCCGATTTATCACTATATGGGCACCAGTACCTTCAGCGAATACACCGTTTGTGCGGAGATCTCTCTGGCGAAGGTTAACCCGCAGGCTCCGCTGGACAAAGTGTGTCTGCTGGGTTGTGGTGTGACCACCGGTATTGGAGCGGTCCATAACACCGCAAAAGTAAAAGAAGGCGATACCGTAGCCGTATTCGGTCTGGGCGGTATTGGTCTGGCGGTCATTCAGGGCGCGGTGCAGGCGAAAGCCGGGCGTATTCTGGCCGTTGATACCAATCCAGAAAAATTTAAGCTGGCAGGTGAAATGGGCGCGACCGATTTCATCAACCCGAAGGATTACGACAAACCGATTCAGGATGTGATTGTCGAGCTTACCGACGGCGGCGTGGACTTTAGCTTTGAATGCATCGGTAACGTTAACGTGATGCGCGCGGCGCTGGAATGCTGCCATAAAGGATGGGGCGAAAGCATCATCATTGGCGTGGCGGGAGCAGGGCAAGAGATCAAAACGCGTCCGTTCCAGTTGGTAACCGGGCGCGTCTGGCGCGGTTCTGCGTTTGGCGGCGTGAAAGGCCGTACCCAGCTCCCAGGCATGGTTGAAGAAGCAATGAGCGGGAAAATTCAGTTGGATCCCTTTATTACCCACCGTTTACCGCTGGAGCAGATTAACGAAGCGTTTGATTTAATGCGTCAGGGTAAGTCCATCCGTACCGTTATCCACTTTGACGATAACTGATTCATTGGCCAGCGGATTTCACCGCTGGCACTTTCCTGAATTTTTTAGAATTATGTTGTGAAAGTGTGACGAATCCGGCGCTTTTCACGGTAAGTAAACTTCCCGGATTGCCGATGACTATCTAACGGGCGTGTTTTCACGCATAAACCCTACAAGAGAGTCGACGGTCATGGACAACACTACATCGATGCAAGCCCAGAATAAACTGGGCTTTCTGCATCAAATCCGGCTGGTTCCGCTGTTTTCCTCCATTCTCGGTGGCATCCTTCTGCTGTTCGCCTTAAGTTCCGGACTGGCAAGCTATTTTCTTATGCAGGCCGATCGCGATCAGCGCGACGTGACCGATGAGATTCAGGTCAGGATGGGGTTATCTAACAGCTCTAACCATTTACGTACCGCACGTATCAACATGATCCACGCCGGCGCGGCGAGCCGTATTGCCGAAATGGATGACATGAAGGCCAATATTGCCGAGGCAGAAAAACGGATTAAGCAGTCGCAGGACGGTTTCAATGCTTATATGTCACGCGCGGTAAAAACGTCTGCCGATGAAGCGTTAGATGCTGAACTGAGCGCCAGCTTCAAAGCCTATACCGACGGCTTACAGCCTATGTTGAAGTACGCTAAAAACGGCATGTTTGAAGCGATCATCAACCATGAAAATGAACAGGCCAGACCGCTGGACTCTGCTTACAACAAGGTGTTGTTAAAAGCGATCGACATTCGTACCGCAAGGGCGAACCAGTTAAGCGAACAGGCGCACCAACGTACACAGCTCGGCATGGCTTTTATGCTGGGTGCATTCGTTCTTGCGCTGGCGCTGACCGTAATGACGTTCATTGTTCTGCGTCGTACCGTCATTCATCCTCTGCTGCGTGCAGCCCTGCGTATTGAGCAAATTTCCGCAGGGGATTTGACCATGCAGGAGGAACCGACCGGGCGCAGCGAAATTGGTCGCCTGAGCCGCCATTTGCAGACAATGCAAAGATCGCTTGGGAAAACGGTGGGCACTGTACGTCAGGGGGCGGAAGAAATTTATCGCGGTACCAGTGAGATTTCGGCAGGGAACACTGATCTGTCTTCACGTACCGAACAACAGGCCGCGGCGATTGAACAAACGGCGGCCAGCATGGAAGAGCTGACGGCCACGGTGAAGCAAAACGCCGACAACGCGCATCATGCGAGCAAGCTGGCGGAAGATGCTTCCGGCAAGGCCAGCCGGGGTGGTCAGATGGTCTCTGGTGTGGTGAAAACCATGGGCAATATCTCAACGAGTTCGAAGAAAATCTCCGAAATCACCGCCGTGATTAACAGCATTGCTTTCCAGACCAATATTCTGGCGCTGAACGCAGCGGTCGAAGCGGCGCGGGCAGGAGAGCAGGGGCGCGGGTTTGCCGTCGTTGCCAGTGAAGTACGTACGCTGGCAAGCCGCAGCGCTCAGGCGGCAAAAGAGATTGAAGGATTGATCAGCGAATCGGTCCGACTGATTGACCAGGGCTCCGGAGAAGTCGTCGCGGCGGGCAATACGATGACGGATATTGTCGATGCAGTAAAACGCGTCACCGACATCATGCTGGAAATTGCGGCAGCCTCTGATGAGCAGAGCCGGGGTATCGTACAGGTGAGCCAGGCGATATCAGAAATGGATAAGGTTACGCAGCAAAATGCCTCGCTGGTTGAAGAAGCATCGGCTGCGGCAGCCTCTCTTGAAGAGCAGGCGGCACGCTTAACACAAGCCGTTGGCACATTCCGGTTAACCGGGACAAGCGCAATTAAACGCGCTCCGGTGACCACTACTGCGGATCATTCTCGTCCGCAGGCGGCAACGGCCAGCGGCGATAACTGGGAAACGTTTTAACAATAAATAAAGGGACCATCTGGTCCCTTTATTTTTGGCATCAAAACGGTACGGTTTTACGTATTGCGGCGATAAGGATCTGCGCGGCCTGAGAGAGTTGCACATCGACCCGGGTAAGAATCCCGATGGGTTCACCCGCACCGTGGGTGGGAATCGGTAATGACACCAGCGTCGCCTGGCGTAAATCTTCTCTAACCGCGCCTGAAGGGACAAACCATACATAGTCGTAATCAACTGTCAGTTGGCGGGAGAGCGATGCTGACAGCGTTTCAATACAGCCAGGCGGCATTTTACAGCCCTGACTTTGCAACAATGCCTCTGCGTGCTGGCGAGGCGCGGTTCCTTTTGGTGAAACCACCACCGGCCACTCCATGACCCGGCTCAGCGTAATGGTTTCTTGCAACAACGGGTGGTTAGGGCGGACAACCAGTTTGAGCGATTCCAGAAACAATAATTCGTAGTTCAGACCGACCATCAATTCCGGATCGGCCATACGGCCAATGCCGAGGTCAATTTCCCCTGACTTTAAACCCGCCAGGATCATGGGATTACTCATGGTGGCAACCTGCAGCGTGGTTTCCATTTGCTGCTTATGAAACGGACCAATGACCGCCGGCAGAATGCCCAGTGCTGCGGTGGGTAAGGCGCCAACCCGTACGACATCAGTCTGCGACTCTTCACGCTGGTTTAACGCTTGCCCGGCGGTGTTAAGCGCATCCAGCACTCTTACTGCGTGGGTAAGAAACTGCTCTCCGGGCAGCGTTAACTGTGCGCCGAGGCGGCCACGCTCAAAGAGCCGGGTACCGGTCAGTTGCTCCAGTTCATTTAGCGTTTTGGAGAGGGCCGGTTGGCTCAGGTTAAGGGTCTCAGCCGCGCGCCCCAACGTTCCCTGCTGTGCAACGGCGACAAAAGTATGAAGGTGGCGCAAGCGAATGCGCTGATTGAACAGAACATTTTTTTCCATAAGCGATGTTAAAAACAGAGCCGTATCGGTGACAAGTGAAGTTGTTCGTTTTTGATAACCTGATAGCAAAATATTATTAACATTTATCATGTTTTACTTACAACTAATTTATTTTGCTTATGTTTTGTACAGCATTGCTGGGGGATGGGATCATGGAAGGGAATGGGCCAGGTCGATATACTGTAGTTATTGTTTGCTTTTGAACCATTCTCTTCACAAGGCACTGATTAATGATACATGTAATAGGGCACCTTAACCCCGACAGCGATGCCATTTGTACTGCTGCCATGACGGCGCGTTGGCTTACTTTACGTGGCCAACAGGCGACGGCATGGCGTCTGGGCGAACCGAACCGCGAAACGCAATTTATTTTTGAGCATGCGGGGCTGGAAATGCCTGAACGGCTGACGTTCGAACTGACCGATAGTGATGTCTGGCTGGTCGATTTTACCGAGCCGGCCCAGGGGCCGGAATCGCTGGCAGAAAGTAACGTGGTGGGAATTATCGATCATCACCGACTCGGTGGATTAGTGACTCGCCTGCCGCCAGAAGTGTGGGTGAAGCCCGTCGGCAGCAGCGCGACGCTGTTATGGCAACTGATGACGGAAGATGAGCGTAACCAGCTGTCTGCCGCTGAGGCCGTTTTACTGCTGGGCGCCGCGTTGAGTGACACTGTCACGCTTCGTTCGCCAACGACCACCTCCGACGATCGCCTGGCCGTGGATGAGCTGGCCCAAAAAACCGGTGTGGACCTTGACGCTTTTAGTCGCGACCTGCTGTCTGCCAAAACCAGCGTGGATGGGATGAGCGCCCGCGAACTTCTGCACAAAGACATTAAAACTTTCACCATCCATGGACATTCGGTCTGTGTGGCGCAGCTTGAACTGTATGCGCTGCAACAGGTGGATGCCGTGCTGGCCGATCTTCGTCTGGAAATGGCGCGCTATGCAGAGGAAAAGAATGCTGCGCTGGTGGTACTGATGCTCACCGATATTAATCTGGGCGACACCAGCCTGTGGTTCGCCGGTTCTGAGCTCGCAGACATCCCGCAGCCCTGCAAAGTTGAAGGTATGCTCAGCCGTAAAAAACAGATGCTGCCCTGGCTGGAAAGTCATTTAAAACCACGCCAGTAGGTTTTGTTCGCCGTCTGTATAGGTGGGAAGTTTACGCGGGGTCACACTTTGTAAATTCTTCCCACCGGAGTCAGCGGCGTTCTCTACACTCCAGGTAATATTCACTGGAGACATGACATTATGGCGAACACCATCACGGCAGATGAGATTCGGGAACAATTTTCGCAGGCAATGTCAGCAATGTACCAGCAGGAAGTCCCGCAATATGGCACGTTGCTGGAACTTGTCGCTGATGTGAATCTGGCGGTACTGGAAAATAATCCCACGCTGCATGAAAAACTGGCCAATGCAGATGAGCTGGCCCGACTCAACGTTGAGCGCCACGGCGCTATTCGGGTGGGGACTGCGCAAGAACTTTCTACGCTGCGCCGGATGTTTGCCATTATGGGCATGTATCCGGTGAGTTATTATGATCTCTCCCAGGCCGGCGTGCCTGTACATTCCACCGCTTTTCGTCCCATCGACGATGCGTCGCTTTCGCGCAACCCGTTTCGGGTATTCACCTCGTTATTACGACTCGAATTAATCGAAAACGCCGCGCTGCGCCAGAAGGCCGCGGAGATCCTCGCAAAACGCGACATTTTCACCCGGCGTTGTCATGCACTGCTGGATGAGTTTGATGCGCAGGGCAGTTTTACGCCTGAGCAGGCGCAGGAGTTTGTGCATGAGGCGCTGGAAACTTTTCGCTGGCATCAGCATGCCACGGTCGATGAAGCGACCTATCACGCATTACACAACGAACACCGGCTGATTGCCGATGTGGTGTGTTTCCCCGGTTGTCATATCAACCATCTGACGCCGCGTACGCTGGATATTGACCGGGTACAGTCAATGATGCCGGAATGCGGCATTGAGCCGAAAATATTGATTGAAGGGCCGCCGCGCCGCGAGGTGCCGATTTTATTACGTCAGACCAGTTTCAAAGCGCTGGAAGAACCGGTGTTGTTTGCCGGAGAAATGCGCGGCACTCACACGGCGCGTTTTGGCGAGATCGAACAGCGCGGCGTGGCCCTGACGCCGAAAGGCAGAGCGTTGTACGACGAGTTGCTGAATAACGCGGGAACGGGAAAAGACAACCTGACACACCAGCTACACCTTCAGGAGGTGTTCAAAGCCTTCCCGGACAGCGAATTCCTGCTGCGCCAGCAGGGACTCGCCTGGTTCCGCTATCGTCTGACGCCATCAGGCGAAGCGCATCGGCAGGCGATTCGCCCGGATGACGACCCGCAGCCGCTCATTGAACGGGGCTGGCTGGTTGCGCAACCCATCACCTACGAAGATTTTTTACCGGTGAGCGCCGCGGGAATTTTCCAGTCGAATCTGGGGAATGAAACTCAGGCTCGCCGCCACGGGAATTCCAGCCGCGACGCGTTTGAACAGGCATTGGGGTGCGCGGTTTATGATGAGTTCGCGCTGTATCAGGAGGCGCAAGATCGAAGTAAACGTCGGTGTGGTTTACTTTAATGGAATTTACATGGGATTCGGTCTGTTCCCATCGACATAAAATATTTTCGATTTTGTACAGATAATCGGCGACCAACAATTGGATTATTAATGAATTTTGTCTAGAGTGAGCGGTCAGAAATGTGCACTCTCTTGCCGCTGATTTTGACCGGCGCGGGACCATTTACACGACCAGAAGGACTCACTTTCAGGCATGAATCGCAGACGATTTATTAAAGGTTCAATGGCAATGGCCGCCGTGTGCGGAACCAGTGGTATTGCATCACTCTTTTCCCGCGCCGCCTTTGCGGCAGAGTCTGACATTGCAGACGGAAAAACCGTACGTTTTGATTTTTCCGTTCTGCAATCGATGGCCCATGACTTAGCACAGAAGCCCTGGGGCGGCGCTCCGCGCGCGTTACCGGACACGCTGGCGAAACTGACGCCGCAGGCCTACAACAGCATTCAATATGACGCAGAGCAGTCTCTGTGGAACAACGTTGAAAATCGTCAGCTTGATGCACAGTTCTTCCATGTGGGAATGGGCTTCCGTCGCCGTGTACGCATGTTCTCGGTTGATGGCAGTACGCATATGGCGCGTGAAATTCACTTCCGTCCGGAACTGTTTAAATACAACGATGCGGGTGTGGATACCAAACAGCTGGAAGGGCAGACTGACCTCGGATTCGCCGGATTCCGCGTGTTTAAAGCGCCAGAACTGGCTCGCCGCGATGTCGTTTCTTTCCTGGGCGCCAGCTATTTCCGCGCCGTGGATGACACCTACCAGTACGGTTTATCGGCCCGCGGTCTGGCGGTAGATACCTACACCGACAGCAAAGAAGAGTTTCCTGATTTCACCTCTTTCTGGTTCGAAACGGTTAAACCGGGCGCAACCTCCTTTACCGTGTATGCGCTTCTCGACAGCCCTAGCGTAACGGGCGCATTCAAGTTTGTGATCCACTGCGAGAAAACGCAGGTGATCATGGATGTACAAAACCATATTTACGCGCGTAAAGACATCAAGCAGCTCGGCATTGCGCCGATGACCAGCATGTTCAGCTGCGGCAATAATGAACGTCGGATGTGCGACACTATTCACCCGCAAATTCATGACTCCGATCGTCTGGCGATGTGGCGGGGCAACGGCGAGTGGATCTGCCGCCCGCTGAATAACCCGCAAAAACTGCAGTTCAACGCCTATACCGATAACAACCCGAAAGGGTTTGGCTTGCTGCAGCTCGATCGCGACTTCTCCCATTACCAGGACATTATGGGCTGGTATAACAAACGCCCAAGCCTGTGGGTCGAACCGCGTAACCAGTGGGGCAAAGGGACCATCGGCCTGATGGAGATCCCAACGACCGGTGAAACGCTGGATAACGTCGTCTGCTTCTGGCAGCCGGATAAGAAGATCAAAGCCGGCGATGAGCTGGAATTCAAATATCGCCTGTACTGGAGCGCTCAGCCGCCGGTGCGTTCGCCGTTGGCTCGCGTGATGGCGACCCGGACTGGCATGGGCGGTTTCCCGGAAGGATGGGCGCCGGGCGAGCACTACCCGGAAAAATGGGCGCGTCGTTTTGCCGTTGATTTCGTCGGCGGCGACCTGAAAGCGGCTGCGCCGAAGGGTATTGAACCGGTAATTACGCTCTCCAGCGGTGAAGCGAAACAGATTGAGATCCTCTACGTGGAACCTATCGACGGTTATCGCATTCAGTTTGACTGGTATCCTACCTCTGACTCAACCGATCCGGTAGATATGCGTATGTTCCTGCGTTGTCAGGGCGACGCCATCAGCGAAACCTGGCTGTATCAGTACTTCCCGCCAGCGCCGGATAAACGTCAGTACGTTGACGACCGCGAGATGCGTTAATCACTTCCTTTACGGCTCTCCAGATGGGGAGCCGTATCTGCAATCCTCCTCATAACGACTCTGTACACTATTTACTCGATCCTGTTCGCATTTTTCTGTATGCCAAATGGGTACTCTGTGGGTGTGTATTTCTTATACACATTCTTGTCCACTAACAGGGAGAAAGTATGTTTCCAGAATACAGAGACCTTATTTCCCGACTGAAAACCGAGAACCCTCGCTTTCTGTCCTTATTCGAAAAACACAACAGCCTTGATCATGAGATCTCCAGACTGGAAGGTTCGGATGGTCGGGGGTATAGTTTGGACATTGTTCGCCTTAAGAAACAGAAACTCCACCTGAAGGAAGATCTGCTCAAAATATTGCAAAAAGAGAGTGTCAGCGAGAGCTAAGCAAAACGGCACTTGCTGTGTAAAAGGGCTTCCAAAAGGGAAGCCCTTCCTGTTTTTATTTAATGAGATTAACCAGCATAACGGAATGAAAATGTCAGAAGTGATTACCATCAATGACACGTTAGAACTGCGTGCCGTAGAAGAGCAACACGTCACACCTCTGCATCAGTTGGTGCTTAAAAATAAAACCTGGCTCCAGCAGTCGCTGAACTGGCCGCAGTTTGTTGCCTCTGAGGAAGACACCCGCAAGAACGTGCAGGGCAATATGATGCTGCACCAGCGCGGTTACGCCAAAATGTTCCTTATTTTTGCGCAACAAACTGTGGTGGGCGTCATCTCGTTTAACCAGATAGAACCGCTGAACAAAGCGGCTTATATTGGCTACTGGCTGGATAAGGAGCAGCAGGGAAAAGGCATCATGACCCTGGCGTTACAGGCATTGATTCATCATTTTGCACAGCGTCAGGAGATCCGCCGCTTTGTGATTAAATGTCGTGTGGAGAACGTTGAGAGCAACCAGGTGGCGCTGCGCAATGGCTTCCAACTGGAAGGGTGTATGCAACAGGCGGAGTTCCTTAACGGTGATTACCATGATGTGAATCTGTATGCCCGCATCATTGATGGTCCCTCAGAATAAGCCTGCGATAGGTGTGCGCGTAATGCGCTGCTCACCGTTGATCACCTTCGGCCCGCGCAGATGAATAGCATCGCCATCAAACGCTTCAATGTGCGCCTGGCCGGTTATTTCAATATGATGCTCGATCAGCACTTCGCCCTGCACGCAGGCGTGACCTTCAATCAGGATATGACCATCAAGCTGGAGCGGCCCACCGCGTAAATGCGCGTGACCGCCGACCAGCACATGGTGTTTCAGCACGCAGTTACCTTCAACCACCGCGTGCTCCGCCACCTGCGAGCTGTAGCGCAGGGTAGGAATAGCGTCTTCTCCGGTTCCGGCGACGACGCGCGCATGGCCGTAGACTTTGGCGCAATCGCAAATCCAGACATTGTTCTCTTCATTACCTTCCACTTGGGCGAACTCAAAAACTTCCACCCGATGTTCGATAAACGCATAGTTGATTTGCGCATCGCCATAGATCTGCGCCTGATGAACCACCCGAGAATGACTGACGGTGGCCCGTTCGTAAATTTGCAGAAGCTGGTCGCGTTCACGGGTTAGCCCCCTGGCGGCGATGATTTCAGAGCCACACATAACGCGCGCATCACCGAAGAGAAGGCACTCACCGCGAACCACCGAATCCTGAATGGTGACGTTGTCACGTATTTGCGCGTTGTGGCTGATTTCAGCCCGGTCAATCCACACGGCATCGCTAATCTGCGCGCCATCTCTGATTACGCTTGACTGGGTAATGCGGGCGTTTCCTGTAATCGTCGCCCCGGCAAACGCGAGCGCGTTTTCATCGTAAATCCAGCAGTCGCCGCTTTGCGACAATACGCATTCGTCATCAATCCAGCCGCCCGGTGTACCGGCCAGGACATCACTAAAATCAGTGAGCGCAATGATTTGGCGTAGTAATACGCTTTTTTTATTGCCATTATCCTGGTAACTAAAGGAACGAGGCTCATCGCCCAGACGATATTTGGTCATAGCTCATTTCCGTGTGGCGCACCTTAGTTAAACGTAGCAAAGTTTTCCGCACTGGCTAAATCAGCGGAAATTCCATAAAATGCATTTCAAATATACTTTAAAAAATAAACAAAATGAGTAAGAACAAACAGAGTGAGCGGGTCCTCAATCTTCCGGCCGGTTATTTTGGCATGGTACTGGGCATCATCGGGATGGGATTCGCGTGGCGTTATGCCAGTCAGGTGTGGCCAGTGAGCCACCGGATTGGCGACGGTTTAGTGATTCTCGCCATGGTCATTTGGGGGCTGCTGACGCTAGCATTTCTGAGCCGTTTACTGCGTTTTCCGCATAGCGTATTGGCGGAAATTCGTCACCCAGTGATGAGTAGCTTTGTCAGTCTGTTTCCGGCCACCACGATGTTGGTAGCGATTGGTTTTGTCCCATGGTATCGACCGCTGGCAATTGGATTGTTCAGCATTGGGGTGGTGATACAGCTGGCATACGCGGCCTGGCAAACGGCAGGGTTATGGCGCGGTGCGCATCCAGAGGAAGCCACCACGCCGGGTCTGTATCTGCCAACCGTCGCCAATAACTTTATCAGCGCAATGGCCTGTGGAGCGCTTGGTTTCAATGATGCAGGATTGGTGTTTTTGGGCGCAGGGGTATTTTCCTGGCTCAGCCTGGAGCCAGTGATTCTGCAACGTTTACGTAGCTGCGGCGAGCTGCCTGCGGTTTTACGAACCTCACTTGGCATTCAACTGGCGCCTGCGCTGGTCGCCTGCAGCGCCTGGCTTAGCGTCAACGGCGGCGAGGGCGATACGTTAGCTAAAATGCTGTTCGGCTATGGTTTGCTGCAACTTCTGTTCATGCTACGCCTTATGCCGTGGTATTTGTCACAGCCATTTAATGCGTCTTTCTGGAGCTTCTCGTTTGGTGTGTCGGCTTTGGCGACAACAGGGCTGCACCTGGGGCACGGAAGCGATTCGGGATTTTTTCATACGCTGTCGATCCCACTGTTTATTTTTACCAATTTTATCATTGCATTATTACTGGTACGTACGTTTGCATTGCTGATGCAGGGAAAACTGCTCATCCGCACGGAGCGTACTGCATTACTGAAATCTGAGGATAAATAATGACCCTTTGCGACGAAAACTACTTTACTGAGAAATACGATTTAACCCGTACACATTCCGATGTCGTTGAAGCGGCAAAAATTGTAAAACCGGGAAAAACGTTGGATCTGGGCTGCGGTAACGGTCGTAACAGCCTGTACCTTGCGGCAAACGGTTATGACGTGACAGCATGGGATAAAAACCCCATGAGCATCGCTAATCTTGAAAGGATCAAAGCCGCTGAAGGGCTGACTAATCTGCAGGCGAATGTTGCGGACCTCAACGCATTACGCTTTGATGGCGAATATGATTTTATTCTGTCTACCGTTGTGCTGATGTTCCTTGAAGCCAAAACTATCCCTGGCCTTATTGAAAATATGCAACGTTGCACGAAACCGGGTGGATATAACTTAATCGTTGCGGCGATGGATACCGATGATTTCCCGTGCACCGTTGGTTTTCCGTTCGCATTTAAAGCCGGAGAATTACGCAACTATTACAACGGGTGGGATCTGCTGAAATATAACGAAGACGTGGGCGAACTTCATCGTACGGATGAAAACGGTAATCGAATTAAACTGCGCTTTGCCACAATGCTGGCACGTAAAACTGCCTGAGTCTCCCGTCTGGGTTAACTCTTTCTGCGTTCAGCATTTTTTGTGCTGAGCGCAGAGATAAAATTGTGCGGTGCTTACCATTTTTAGTACATCTAAAATGAAACTGTTTTGCTATCCTTTTTAGGCATCATTGCGAAAACTAAAGGGATCGTTTCATGCGTACTCAAACTTTATTTAAAGTTGCAGTGCTTACTGGCTTGTTGGCATTATCCGGCTGTGCGTCAAAAGTAACCGAGCCGGAAAAATATTCTGGGTTTTTAAAAAATTACTCTGATCTGAAGGAAACAAAATCAGCATCGGGACAAACGGTACTCCGTTGGGTTGATCCGAGCTACAACGAATCCAAATATGACAACATTGTTTATAACCCGGTAACGTATTATCCGGTTCCTAAGCCTACTACGCAGGTAGGGCAGCAGGTTCTTGATCAACTGCTGACCTATACCAATACACAGTTGAAATCCGCTATCAGCAAGCGTAAACCGCTGGTGGCTACCCCTGGACCACGTAGCCTGATTTTCCGCGGAGCGATTACCGGTGTTGCGACCAGCAAAGAAGGGCTGCAGTTCTATGAAGTGGTTCCGGTTGCCCTGCTCGTTGCAGGAACGCAAATGGCGACGGGTCACCGTACCATGGATACCAACCTCTATTTCGAGGGTGAGTTGATTGATGCGGCGACCAATAAACCAGTGATTAAAGTTGTACGTAAGGGTGAAGGCAAGGACCTGAACAACGAAAGCACGCCGATGGCGTTCGAGACGTTGAAGAAAGTTGTTGATGACATGGCGACTGATGCCACCATGTTTGACGTGAATAAAAAACCATAATAATAATGAAGAACGCACCATCCCTGGATGGTGCGTTTTTTTATGCCGTCCGGCGTCGATATAATAGTTTACCCATCAGCGCTTCTGGTCGGGCAAACATCACCATATTCCCCAGTAATATCAATACGAGTCCGGCAATCGCATTAACCTGCCAGACGTATCCTTCATACAATGTTGATAGCGTCAGCGCGACCAACGGGAAAAGCAGCGTACTGTATGCCGCCTTACTGGGGCCAATGCGACCTACCAGTGTGAAATACGCGCCGAAGGCAATCACTGAGCCAAAAATAGCCAGATACAACAGCGCGCTAAGATAGCTAAATGTCCACTGCGGCGTGAAGTTGTCACCGCGCACCAGCGCAATGGCGGCGATCAGCAGCGTACCGTACAGCATGGCCCAACTGTTGGTTGTTAACACTTCCAGCCCTTTTTTCTGGTGACGCAGGCTGATCATATTACCTAATGAGAAGCCGAAGGTTCCCAAAGCGCTTAAACCGATGCCCAGCAGCAGTGAATGATTGAACCCGCTGTTGAGCAAATCCTGCCAGAATAGGGTAACAATGCCCGTCAGTCCCAGACCGGCTGCAATATAAAAGCGCAGCGGTGGTTTTTGCCCAAAAAAGATGAAGCTATTGATCGCATTGAACAGGACTGCCATTGAGAAAATCACCGACTCCAGGCCGGTATTAATCCACGCTGCAGCGGTATAAAAGCACCAGAAATTGAAGCAAAAAACGCATCCGCCCTGTAACAGGCAAAACAGATGATCGCGGCCAGACAGTTTGCGTAATTTACCGCTAACCAGCAGGATAACTATCATCACCGAACTGGCAACGGCAAAGCGCCAAAAAATAGAAACCGGCGCAGAAACCGGGCCTTGCTGCAAATAAATCGCAATCCATGTCGTTCCCCAAATGACCACCACCAGGCAGTACAACAGTGCGTTCATACAACTCTCTCTTTTTGTCGTCAGGCTCACACTGTGTCATGTCTGGTGGCAGGAGGCTTTCATCGGCTTGCGGCGGACTTGCAAAATCTTGCGCTTTTTTAGCGTAAAAGCGAAAAGGCAGCTGTTAACAATATGTGGCTGTTATAGACTGAAAGCCTGCTAACTTATTTTGAATGTGATGGTATGCCTCAGCCCTACGATGCCTTTGAAAACTTACGCAAACATAATGCCGTGCTGCATGAATCGGTTGCGTTACATTCAGGGATCCAACTGGCGGCCTGGTCAAATAAGCGTGATACCATCACTCAGTATTGCGATCACCATACGCTCAGTTTATACATCGCGGATGGCTACGAGAGTTACCACAAAACGGCGGGAGGCTGGAAGAATGGCGGGGGACCTGACCGTTTTTGCCTGATGCCGAAAGAAAGCGAGTCAAGTTGGGATATCCGCGACGATCTCTCCTTTGTTCACCTGTATTGTACCGACGCTCATCTGCGCGAGGTGGGTGAAAAAGTCTGGGACAAAAGCCCCTATAGCTTTACGCTGGACGAGCATACATTTGGCAGTGACCCGGGGATCACGGCGGTTTACCGTCAGTTTTTGCTTGGTAACGACTGGCAGCAACCGGCCAATCATCTCACGCTCAGCGCTGCCTCTTCGCTGCTGTTAACGCATCTGATCCAGCATTACAGTAACGTTCAATGGCGACTGCCTACCGTCACTGGAGGACTGGCGCCGGCCACCTTACGCAACGTGCTGGCCTATATTGACGCGCATCTGGCGCACCCAATAACCCTGAGCTTGCTCGCAAGCGAGGCGGCGCTTAGTGAATTCCACTTTGCCAGAATGTTTCGCCAGTCGATGAAAACGGCACCGCATCAGTACGTGATGCAACGCCGTATGGCGCTGGCGCAGCATCTGGTCTGTTACTCTTCACGCAGTTTGTCGGACATTGCGATGGCCTGCGGATTCAGTTCTGCGAGCCATTTTAGTAATCGGTTTAAACAGGTAACGGGTAAAACGCCAACGCAGTTACGTGCGGCGAAATAACGTCAACACTGCGTAGCAGATACCGCCGACCACTAATCCCCAGAATGCAGAGCCAACACCAAGTAACGTCAGGCCGCTGGCCGTGACCAGAAACGTAACGATAGCTGCATCGCGCTCTGCTTCATTATGCAATGCCTGATATAAACTACCGCTAATCGTCCCGAGCAAAGCAAGACCGGCCAGCATCTGGATCCAGCTTACGGGTAGGGCCGCCATCAGTCCTGTGACCGAACCGCCAAACACCCCAGCCAGAAGATAGAAAACACCCGCGGCTGCGGCGGCGAGCCAGCGCCGTTTAGCATCAGGATGCGCTTCGGGGCTTTGGCAAATTGCGGCGGTGATAGCGGCAATGCAAATGGAATAGACGCCAAACGGTGAAAACAACAGGGCCAGCAGGCCGGTAAAGACAATGAGTGGTGAAACGGGTAACGAATAACCCGACGCATTCATAGTGGCAATACCTGGAGCATTTTGCGAAGCCATAGTGACCAGAAACAGCGGTAGTGCAATGCTGATACTGTGGGCCAAAGAAAAGTGGGGGGCAATAAACGCTGGCATCACCGGCGACAGATCCACTCCGCTAGTGACAACGTCACCTTTCATCAGTGCGATAGCAATACCCGCCAGCATCGCGGCGATCGTTGCATACCGTGGGGCTGTGACTTTAAATACCAGCCATGCCACCAGCATACTACCGCACAAAATAAGCTCACTGTTGAGGCTATTAAACGCCTGCAGACCAAAACGCAGCAGGATCCCAGCCAGCATGGCTGATGCCAGTGAATGGGGGATTATTTTCATCAGACGGGCAAACAGCCCGGTTACGCCGCACAACACAATCAACGCATTAGCTACGATAAAAACGCCGATGGCATCCTGAATTGTGACGCCTTGCAGGCCCGTCACCAGCAGCGCAGCGCCGGGCGTTGACCAGGCTGTGAGCACAGGGGCGCGATACCATAATGTCAGCGCCAGCGTACTGACACCCATTGCTATTCCCAGCGCGGTCATCCAGCCCGCGATTTGTTCAGTCGTCGCACCTGCGGCCAGAGCCGCTTGCCAGATAATGGCAGCCGAGCTGGCGTAGCCGACCAGGACAGCCACGAAGCCCGATAGTACGGTGGGCAGAGGGATGGAAAATGCACGCATAGTGACTCCGTGTGCGTTATAACGGTCAATCACTGTAGCACTGTGCGTTATAGCGTACAAGTGTTAAGCTGTAGCCCTGAGAAGGGAGAGTTAGGAAGGAGAAAAATGGATAACTTAACCCACTATCTGGCCACAACGCTCAAGACGCTACGTCACCAGCGGGAATGGAGTCTGTCGCGTCTGGCGGAGGAAACCGGCGTGTCAAAAGCCATGCTGGGGCAAATTGAGCGCAACGAATCCAGCCCAACGGTGGCGACATTGTGGAAAATTGCCACCGGGCTGAACGTCCCGTTTTCGACCTTCATTTCACCACCGGAGTCAGACAGTGCGCCAATATTTGATCCCCAGCAGCAGGCGATGGTCGTCACACCACTTTTTCCGTGGGATCCGCAGTTGTGCTTCGATCATTTTTCGATACTGCTGGCACCCGGCGCGCTCAGTGAATCGACTCCGCATGAAACCGGCGTGATAGAACACGTGGTGGTGATAAATGGGCTGCTGGATATGTGTATTGAGGGACAATGGCGCACCATTAAACCCGGCGAGGGGGTGCGTTTTGCCGGAGACAGGGCGCATAGCTACCGTAACGGTCACGAACAAACAGCGCACTTTCATTCGCTGATCCATTACCCGCGTAGTTAATCGGGAAAACTATTCCGAAAAGCCGCGCTTGTGACTACAATAGCCGCCATTTTTATCGCTTGTGGATGATAACAACTGTATGCGCCAGCAGCCTCATCACCTTGAATTGTTAAGCCCGGCCCGGGATACCGCCATTGCGCGTGAAGCCATATTACACGGCGCAGACGCTGTGTACATTGGCGGACCAGGTTTTGGCGCGCGTCATAATGCCAGTAACAGCCTGAAAGATATCGCCGAACTGGTGCCTTTCGCTCATCGTTACGGGGCGAAAATCTTTGTGACGCTAAATACGATCTTGCATGATGATGAGCTGGAGCCCGCGCAGCGGTTAATTACCGATCTGTATCAGACCGGCGTTGATGCTCTGATTGTGCAGGACATGGGAATTCTGGAGCTGGATATTCCGCCCATTGAGCTGCATGCCAGCACTCAATGTGATATTCGCAGCGTCGAGAAGGCGAAGTTTCTTGCTGATGTCGGATTCACCCAGATTGTCCTGGCGCGCGAACTGAGCCTTGAGCAGATCAAGGCCATCCATCAGGCTACGGAGGCGACTATTGAATTTTTCATTCACGGGGCGCTGTGCGTCGCTTATTCAGGCCAGTGTTATATTTCACATGCGCAAACCGGACGCAGCGCTAACCGCGGCGACTGCTCTCAGGCTTGTCGCTTGCCGTATACCCTGAAAGACGATCAGGGGCGCGTGGTGTCCTATGAAAAACACCTGCTGTCGATGAAAGATAACGATCAGACCGCCAACCTCGGCGCATTGATTGATGCTGGTGTGCGTTCCTTCAAAATTGAAGGGCGCTACAAAGACATGAGCTATGTGAAGAATATTACCGCGCATTATCGTCAGATGCTGGACGCAATCATTGAAGAGCGCGGCGATCTGGCCCGTTCTTCAGCCGGGCGTACCGAACATTTCTTTACGCCATCCACGGAAAAAACCTTCCATCGCGGCAGTACCGATTACTTTGTGAATACTCGTAAAGGTGATATCGGCGCATTCGACTCACCAAAGTTTATCGGTTTGCCGGTCGGCGAAGTCCTGAAGGTGGCAAAAGATCATCTCGATGTTGAGGTGACAGAACCGCTGGCTAACGGGGATGGCCTGAACGTGTTAATCAAACGCGAAGTGGTCGGATTTCGCGCCAACACCGTAGAAAAAACGGGGCACAATCGTTATCGGGTATGGCCGAATGAAATGCCCGCCGATCTGCACAAAGTACGTGCCAATCACCCGCTGAACCGCAACCTCGATCATAACTGGCAGCAGGCATTGACCAAAACCTCCAGCGAGCGGCGCGTCGCGGTCGATATTGAGTTGGGTGGCTGGCAGGAGCAGTTGATCCTGACGCTTACCAGTGAGGAGGGGGTGAGTATCACCCATACGCTGGATGGCCAGTTCGAGGAAGCGAACAATGCGGAAAAAGCGTTGAGCAACCTGCAGGATGGTCTGGCAAAGCTTGGACAAACGCTTTATTACGCCCGCAGCATTCAGGTGAATCTGCCGGGAGCGCTGTTTGTGCCGAACGGTCAACTGAATCAGTTGCGACGTGAAGCGGTCGACATGCTGGATGCTGCACGTTTGCAAAACTATCAGCGTGGCCGCCGTAAACCGGTTGTACAGCCGCCGCCGGTTTATCCGCAAACGCATCTGAGCTTCCTGGCTAACGTCTATAACCATAAAGCGCGTGAGTTTTATCACCGTTATGGCGTTCAGCTGATTGATGCCGCTTATGAAGCACATGAAGAAAAGGGCGATGTGCCGGTGATGATCACTAAACATTGCCTGCGTTTTGCGTTTAACCTGTGTCCGAAACAGGCGAAAGGGAATATCAAAAGCTGGAAAGCCACGCCGATGCAACTGGTTAACGGCGATGAGGTCCTGACGCTGAAATTTGATTGCCGACCATGCGAAATGCACGTGATCGGCAAGATGAAACATCACATTCTGAAGATGCCGTTGCCGGGCAGCGTGGTGGCTTCCGTCAGCCCCGAAGAACTGCTGAAAACGTTGCCAAAGCGTAAAAACTAAAGGTCAGCTCAGATGAGTATCGGGCTTGCGTGATTTTTGCCAGTAATGGTGTTCGCGAAGATCGGCGGCGGATTCTTCCGCCGTCACTCGCAGTTCATCGCTGTCGGCGGTATGTCGTAGTAAATGATCGGCATCCTGCACCTGAAGATACTCATGTCCCTGATTAGTAGCGAAAAGCTGACCGGAAAAAAGCGCGCTGGCCAGCAATAACACCGTTAACCCTTTCTTAAACATCATGCACCCTCTGGTACGTTAGCTGCGGAATTGGCGATAATTTCGCCTGGTGACTATTCAATATTTTAATCGGCATAATGACAATCTCTGTTTTGTCATTTCGATGTTTTTTACATTTTTGTTTAGCCAACGTTGGGATTTGTCACAACCGGGTAGCGCGACGCTGCCCGGTTGTTATCAGGGAGAGATTCAGGACTTAAATCCGGCGGCCGTCATCAGGAGACGAAAGAACATACCAACGGCGGCGAGAGCCAGCACGCTGCCGCCCCAGAGGATCACCAGCCACATCAGGCGTTTCCAGATTGTTTGTTGCATCAATGATACCCCTCACCATGTTGAACTTTGCCGCGAAAAACGTAGTAACTCCAGAAGGTGTACACCAGGATTATCGGGATAATCAGCAGTGCGCCAACCAACATAAAGCCCTGACTTTGCGCCGGAGCCGCCGCCTGCCAGAGCGTAATGGACGGCGGAATGATATGTGGCCAGATACTGATCCCCAGCCCGCTGAACCCAAGAAAAATCAACCCCAGCGTCAATGCAAAAGGCAGCGTATGGCAGTGATGCTGCCCCAGTGAACGCCACAGCCAGATGCTGATAAGCGCAACCAGCAGCGGAACCGGCATCAGGAACCACAGGTTGGGCAGGCTAAACCAACGCTCGGCAATCGCACTGTGCGCCAGCGGCGTCCACAGGCTGATAATGGCAATGACAACCAGCATCGCCAGCAGCAGTTTTTTTGCCACACGGCGCATTTTTTCCTGCAACGGATTTTCGCTTTTCATCACCAGCCACGTCGCTCCCAGCAGAGCGTAGGCTACAACCAGGCCAACGCCGCAGAACAGCGTAAACGGGGTCAGCCAGTCGAAAGGACCGCCGCTGTAGCTGCGTCCGGTGACGGAAAATCCGTTGAGGACGGCACCCACCACGACACCCTGGGTGAATGTGGCGAGGATTGAACCGCCGAGAAAAGCTTTATCCCAGAATGGTCGATGCGCCGGCGTGGCTTTAAAACGAAACTCGAAGGCGACGCCGCGAAAAATCAGGCCGATTAGCATCAGTGTCAGCGGGATCGTCAGCGCATCGACAATCACCGCATAGGCCAGGGGGAAAGCGCCGAATAATCCGGCTCCGCCCAGCACCAGCCAGGTTTCATTGCCGTCCCATACCGGGGCGACGCTGTTGACCATCACATCGCGGTCATCAGAGTCCTGAATCGCCGGGAATAAGATACCGATCCCAAGATCAAAACCGTCCATCACGATATACATCAACGTGGCGAACACGATAATTACAAACCAGATAACTGATAAATCGATACCCATTAGCGGTGTGCCTCCGGTTGAGAGTCGAGGACGGCAGCAGAAAGCGGCCGGGCAGGCGTGCCGGTGGGCGGAACGGTCGGGTCATCTTCCTGCGGCCCTTTGCGGATCAGGCGGATCATGTAGCTGTAACCCACGCCAAACACCGAGCTGTACACCACAAAGAAGGACAGCAGGCTGATGCTCATATGTAAATCGCCATGGGCGGAAACCGCATCCTCCGTACGTTGCAACCCGTAAACCACCCACGGCTGACGGCCAACTTCAGTAGTCACCCAGCCAGCAAGGATGGCAATCAGACCGGAGGGACCCATCCACAAGGCAAAGCGCAGGAAAGGGCGCGAGGTGTATAAACGTTGCTTATAGCGCAGCCACAGAGCAAATGCGCCCAACAGGATCATCAGCATGCCCAGTCCGGCCATTATGCGAAACGACCAGAACACCATGGTAGAGTTGGGCCTGTCTTCTTTAGGAAACTCTTTAAGGGCCGGAACCTGCTTATCCAGACTATGGGTCAGAATCAGACTGCCCAGCGCGGGGATTTCCAGCCCATAGCGGGTGCGCTCCTGCTCCATATCCGGCCATCCGAACAGCAGCAGCGGAGTCGGTTCACCAGGGCGATTTTCCCAGTGTCCTTCAATCGCGGCAATTTTTGCAGGCTGATGCTTCAGGGTATTCAAACCGTGCATATCGCCAATCAAAGCCTGCAGTGGGGCGACGATTAACGTCATCCATAGCGCCATTGAGAACATGGCGCGAATAGCCGGAGAGTTATTCCCGCGCAATAAATGCCATGCGCCCGACGCTGCGACAAACAGCGCGCTGCTCAGGAAAGCGGCAACGGACATATGCAGCAAACGATAAGGGAATGAAGGATTGAAAATAACGGCGAACCAGTCGACGGGAACGACCTGGCCGTTAACTATTTCGTAACCCTGCGGCGTTTGCATCCAACTGTTGGAGGCGAGGATCCAGAAGGTAGAAATAATAGTACCCAGCGCAACCATACAGGTCGCGAAGAAGTGAAGCCCCGGGCCAACCCGGTTCCAGCCAAACAGCATTACCCCGAGGAAACCTGCTTCAAGGAAGAAGGCGGTGAGCACTTCATAGGTCAGAAGCGGCCCGGTGATGCTACCGGCGAACTCGGAAAAACCGCTCCAGTTGGTGCCGAACTGATAGGCCATCACCAGCCCGGAAACTACGCCCATCCCAAAGTTTACGGCGAATATTTTCGACCAGAAATGGTATAGCGAGCGCCAGACGGGATTTTTCGTTTTTAGCCATAACCCTTCGAGCACCGCCAGATAACTGGCGAGGCCAATGGTAATGGCCGGAAAGATGATGTGAAAGGATACCGTAAACGCGAACTGGATCCTTGCCAGGTGAAACGCGTCAAGACCGAACATGCTTAACTCCGCAGGCAAAATTGATTTAGCGCAATTCTAAGGCTGCGAAGCACTGGAAGGCAGAAACAGAACAGTTCTTTTTAACCATAACAGTTGTCGCGCTGTTATAGATTGGCCCGGCTGATATGAAATCTGGAAGCTGGGTTCCCGTTATTGAATAGCGTCCTCCCCACGCTAGTAATTTTGCGATGTTACTAGCAAGGTAATTAAAGAGTAATCATAAATGTTTACTTTGTGTGTATAATAGACGACAGGGAGGCGCAGTGAAGCAAAGTGAGTTCAGACGCTGGCTTGAATCTCAGGGAGTTGAAGTTACAAACGGCTCAAATCATCTGAAGTTGAGGTATCAGGGAAGGCGTAGCGTTATGCCCAGGCATCCTGGTGATGAGATAAAAGAGGCTCTGCGAAAAGCGATCCAAAAGCAGCCAGGCTTACAGTAATCATCATCAATATAAGGCTGATTATATGAGAAATTTTGAGAAAATCATGCGTTATCCCGTTAATCTAGTACCCGCCGTGGAAGGTGGGTTTGTGGTGTCTTTTCCGGATATTCCTGAAGCATTAACTCAGGGAGAAACCCGTCATGATGCTTTGCAGGCTGCGCAAGCCGCATTGGTCACCGCTTTTGAATTCTATTTCGACGATAACGAACCGATTCCTTTGCCTTCGGCGGTTGTCGCTGGCGCTGACTATGTGGAAATACCACTGAGCGTTGCGTCTAAAGTTCTGTTGTTAAATGCCTTCCTTGAATCGAATATTACCCAGCAGGAACTGGCAAACAGGATCGGCAGGCCTAAGCAGGAAATCACTCGCTTATTCGATTTAAAGCACGCGACAAAAATTGATGCTGTGCAGATAGCTGCCCGCGCCTTAGGCAAAGAACTGTCATTAGCGATGTTGTAAAACTGTTAACTATAACAGTTATATAAAATACCTTGATTATGTAAACTGATATATACAGTGGTTGTCACCGACACCGGTAATCAGGACAAAAAATGAAAAAATACCAGCGACTGGCTGAGCAAATTCGCGATCAAATTGCGTCTGGCGTATGGCAGCCCGGCGATCGCTTGCCATCATTGCGTGAACAGGTGGTCAGCAGCGGCATGAGTTTTATGACCGTCGGACACGCCTACCAGTTGCTGGAGAGTCAGGGGCGAATTATCGCCCGACCACAGTCGGGTTACTACGTTGCTGCGCGCCCTGAACGTGAACTGGCCACGCCGCAGGCGCAGGTCATGCGCGATGAAGCGGTGGATATCAACACCTATATTTTTGATATGTTGCAGGCCAGCCGGGATGCGTCAGTGATGCCATTTGCCTCTGCATTCCCCGATCCGCGTCTGTTTCCCCTCCAGCAGTTGAACCGCTCGCTGGCGCAGGTGAGTAAAACCGCCACCGCCATGAGCGTGATCGAAAACCTGCCGCCGGGAAATGCTGAACTGCGCCATGCCATTGCCCGTCGCTATGCTCAACAGGGGATGACCATTTCACCTGATGAAATAGTCATCACTACCGGTGCGCTGGAAGCCCTCAACCTGAGCCTGCAGGCAGTTACTGAACCGGGGGACTGGGTGATTGTCGAAAACCCCTGTTTTTACGGGGCGTTGCAGGCCCTTGAACGATTACGCCTGAAGGCGCTTTCGATCGCCACCGACGTAAAAGAGGGGATCGATCTTACCGCGCTGGAGCAGGCGTTGCAGGAGTATCCGGTCAAAGCCTGCTGGCTGATGACCAATAGCCAAAATCCGCTTGGTTTTACGCTCAGCCCAGAGAAGAAGGCGCATCTGGTCGCATTGCTGGAGAAATACCATGTAATGCTGATAGAGGATGATGTCTACAGCGAGCTGTATTTTGGCCGTGAAAAACCACTGCCCGCCAAAGCCTGGGATCGCGCCGACAGCGTTTTGCATTGTTCGTCTTTCTCGAAGTGCCTGGTGCCCGGATTTCGCGTTGGCTGGGTAGCGGCCGGGAAGCATGCCCGGCGTATTCAGCGACTCCAGCTAATGAGCACCTTATCCACCAGTTCCCCCATGCAGCTTGCACTGGTGGATTACCTGTCTACCCGACGCTATGACGCACATCTGCGTCGCTTACGCCGACAGCTGGCGGAGCGCAAACAGCAAGCCTGGCAAACGCTGCTGCGTCATCTTCCGGCGGAAGTCAAAATTCACCACAACGACAGCGGCTATTTCCTGTGGCTGGAACTGCCAGAGCCGCTTGATGCAGGCGTGCTCAGCACCCAGGCGCTGGCGCACCATATCAGTATTGCGCCGGGAAAAATGTTCTCGACCTCGGGGAGCTGGACACGTTTCTTCCGTTTTAATACCGCATGGCACTGGGGGGAACGTGAGGAACAGGCTGTAAAACAGTTGGGAAAATTAATTCGCGAGATGATGAAATAAAACATAACGCGCTATTTAATATAAAAGAATGGCGCGTTCATATTTCAGAAATATAGGATACCTCGCCCTGATGTTATTTATATCGGGCGCTACCATACAAAAAATCAATAGTTATTACTATTGCCACCATTGCATCTAACTCCTTGTCTATACTCCAGAAGATAAAAATCCCCGGTCAGCGTCAGTAGCGTAATGAGCGTTAGCTCACAACCTGATTAAATTTCCTTGCACCAACAGGAACGCTTACCACACCCCGACTATTTTTAGGAAAGGACATATATTTACGGCAAGGCTGCCGCTCAATATTTTTTAGACAGGAGTAAGACGTTATGAGCAAGCAGTTTGCCCTCAGTAGCCTGTGCGCACTCAGTATGACGCTGATGACTGCACAGGCAGCCGAACCCCCGACATCATTAGATAAACCGGAAGGCCGTCTGGATATTATTGCCTGGCCGGGCTACATCGAACGTGGACAGACCGATAAACAATATGATTGGGTCTCGCAGTTTGAGAAAGATACTGGCTGCGCGGTCAATGTCAAAACGGCGGCCACATCTGATGAGATGGTCAGCCTGATGGCAAAAGGCGGCTACGACCTGGTTACCGCTTCCGGTGACGCCTCATTGCGTCTGATTATGGGTAAACGCGTTCAGCCGATTAATACCGCGCTGATCCCAAACTGGAAAAGCATCGATCCACGCGTGGTAAAAGGCGAGTGGTTCAACGTTGGCGGAAAAGTTTACGGCACGCCGTACCAGTGGGGACCAAACCTGCTGATGTATAACACAAAAATCTTCCCAACGCCGCCAGATAGCTGGAGCGTGGTTTTTGTTGAACAAAAACTTGCGGACGGGAAAAGCAATAAAGGGCGCGTTCAGGCCTACGATGGGCCGATCTATATTGCCGATGCCGCGTTATTCGTTAAAGCAACTCAGCCGCAGCTGGGCATTACCGATCCCTATCAGCTCACCGAACAGCAGTATCAGGCGGTTATCAAAGTTCTGAGCGATCAGCACGCGCTAATCCATCGCTATTGGCATGATACCACCGTGCAAATGAGCGACTTTAAAAACGAAGGTGTGGTGGCGTCAAGCGCATGGCCTTATCAGGCTAACGCTCTGAAAGGGGAAGGCCAGCCTATTGCCACGGTTTTCCCAAAAGAAGGGGTTACCGGATGGGCTGATACCACCATGCTGCACAGCGAAGCGAAACACCCGGTATGTGCTTACAAATGGATGAACTGGTCATTAACCCCGAAAGTTCAAGGCGACGTTGCGGCCTGGTTTGGTTCTCTGCCAGTAGTGCCTGAAGGCTGTAAAGCCAGCCCGCTGCTGGGTGAAAAGGGCTGTGAAACCAACGGCTATAGTTACTTTGACAAAATTGCCTTCTGGAAAACGCCGATCGCAGAAGGTGGCAAATTCGTTCCTTACAGTCGCTGGACGCAGGATTACATCGCCATTATGGGCGGTCGTTAATTCCGCTGGGGGTTTTATGACGTACGCAGTGGAGTTTCATAACGTCTCGCGTCTGTACGGGGATGTTCGTGCAGTTGATGGCGTTAGTATTGCGATTAATGACGGTGAGTTTTTCTCTATGCTGGGGCCATCCGGCTCCGGCAAGACCACCTGTCTGCGCCTGATTGCAGGGTTTGAGCAGCTGTCAGGCGGCGCAATCACCATTTTTGGTAAGCAGGCCAGCGAATTGCCGCCCTGGGAACGGGACGTCAATACGGTATTTCAGGATTACGCGTTGTTCCCGCATATGTCGATTCTCGACAACGTCGCCTACGGGCTGATGGTCAAAGGCATTGATAAAAAACAGCGCCACGCCAAAGCGCGAGAGGCGCTGGATAAAGTTGCGCTCGGTTTTGTTTATGAACGCAAACCGTCGCAACTTTCCGGTGGTCAGCGGCAACGCGTGGCGATTGCCCGGGCGCTGGTCAATGAGCCGCGCGTCCTGCTGTTGGATGAACCGCTCGGGGCATTGGATCTCAAGCTGCGTGAACAGATGCAGTTGGAGCTGAAAAAATTACAGCAATCTCTTGGTATCACCTTCATTTTTGTCACTCACGATCAGGGGGAAGCCCTGTCGATGTCCGATCGTGTGGCGGTGTTTAATAACGGTCGCATCGAACAGGTGGATTCTCCGCGCGAACTGTACATGCGTCCGCGGACACCGTTTGTGGCAAGTTTCGTCGGGACGTCCAATGTCTTTGATGCCACGATGTCAGCGAACGTTTGCGGGTTACAGGGGATGTTCTCCCTGCGCCCGGAACATATTCGTTTGAATGATGCCGGGGGAGAAGTCCAGGCTACGGGAGTTATCCAGGCGGTGCAGTACCAGGGCGCGGCGACACGATTTGAACTGAAACTGGCCGGTGGTGAAAAGTTGCTGGTTAGCCAGGCGAATCTGACGGGCGAAATGCTGCCCTCAACGTTGTCGCCAGGTCAGCAGGTGATGGCGTCGTGGTCACGCGACGTGATGGTACCGCTGGTTGAGGAGAGGTGAATGGCTATGAATGTCTTACATTCGCCTCCACAGTCGACAGGTCTGAACCGGATTTCAGGTTTCTTCTGGCGTAATCCGGGGCTGGGACTGTTTTTGCTGCTCCTCGGACCGCTGATGTGGTTTGGCATTGTCTACTTCGGCTCATTGCTGACGCTGTTGTGGCAAGGTTTTTATACCTTCGACGATTTCACCATGTCGGTCACGCCGGACCTGACGCTGGCGAATTTGCAGGCGCTGTTTAATCCGGCCAACTACGACATCATTTTGCGTACCCTGACGATGGCGGTGGCGGTCACCATTGCCAGCGCGATTCTGGCGTTTCCGATGGCGTGGTATATGGCGCGCTATACCAGCGGCAAAATGAAAGCCTTTTTTTACATTGCGGTGATGTTGCCGATGTGGGCCAGCTACATCGTTAAAGCCTACGCATGGACGTTACTGTTGGCTAAAGACGGCGTGGCGCAATGGTTTTTAACCCATCTGGGGCTGGAGCCGCTGCTGCTCTCGTTTCTGACGCTGCCTGCCGTCGGCGGCAATACGCTGTCGACTTCAGGGTTAGGGCGCTTTCTGGTGTTCGTCTACATCTGGCTGCCGTTTATGATCCTGCCGGTACAGGCCGCGCTGGAGAGACTCCCGCCGTCGCTATTACAGGCCTCCGCTGATTTAGGCGCACGTCCGCGTCAAACTTTCCGCTATGTGGTCCTCCCACTGGCGATACCCGGTATTGCGGCAGGCTCGATTTTTACCTTCTCTCTGACGTTGGGCGATTTTATCGTGCCGCAACTGGTGGGGCCGCCGGGCTATTTCATCGGCAACATGGTGTATTCGCAGCAAGGGGCGATTGGCAATATGCCGATGGCGGCGGCATTTACTCTGGTGCCGATTGTATTAATCGCACTGTATCTGGCGTTCGTGAAGCGTCTGGGAGCTTTTGATGCACTCTGAACGCGCACCCTGGTTACTCAAACTGGCGGCATGGGGTGGGGTTATTTTCCTGCACTTTCCCATCCTCATCATCGCCACCTATGCTTTTAATACTGAGGAGGCTGCTTTTAGTTTTCCACCGCAGGGGTTAACGCTGAAGTGGTTTAGCGTTGCAGCGCAGCGTGGCGATATTCTGGAATCGGTGACGTTGTCACTTAAAATCGCTGCGTTGTCGACAGCTATCGCCCTCGTTCTGGGGACGCTGGCCGCTGCAGCACTGTGGCGCAGGGACTTTTTTGGTAAAAGCGCAATATCGCTGTTGCTGCTGTTGCCGATCGCGCTGCCGGGGATTATTACCGGCCTGGCGCTGTTGACGGCGTTTAAAACCATCAACCTGGAACCCGGTTTTCTTACGATCGTCGTGGGCCATGCGACGTTTTGCGTGGTGGTGGTATTTAACAACGTCGTGGCGCGTTTTCGCCGTACCTCATGGAGTCTGGTTGAAGCGTCTATGGATCTTGGCGCCAATGGCTGGCAAACCTTTCGTTATGTCGTGCTGCCAAACCTGGCATCGGCGCTGCTGGCGGGGGGGATGCTGGCGTTTGCCTTGTCGTTTGATGAAATCATCGTGACAACGTTCACCGCCGGACATGAAAGAACACTTCCTTTGTGGCTGCTCAATCAGTTGGGTCGACCACGAGATGTGCCTGTCACCAACGTTGTGGCATTGCTGGTAATGCTGGTGACGACACTGCCAATTTTAGGGGCCTGGTGGCTAACGCGTGAAGGCGACACTCTCGCTGGAAACGGTAAATAAACGACGATATGGGAAATTGCTATGCAACATCAATTACTGATTAATGGCGAGCTGGTCAACGGTGAAGGTGAAAAGCAGCCAGTCTATAACCCTGCCACTGGTGAACTCATTCTGGAGATTGCCGAAGCGTCAGCCGCGCAGGTTGATGCCGCGGTACGCGCAGCCGACAGCGCGTTTGCCGCCTGGGGGCAAACCACGCCAAAAGTGCGTTCAGAACTGCTGCTGAAACTGGCTGACGCAATCGCCGATAACGCGCAAACCTTCGCAGAGCTGGAATCACTCAATTGTGGTAAGCCGTTGCACTGCGTCCTCAACGATGAAATTCCGGCAATTGTCGATGTTTTCCGCTTCTTTGCCGGGGCGGCTCGTACCCTGCAAGGACAGGCGGCCGGAGAGTATCTGGAAGGGCATACGTCGATGATCCGTCGTGATCCGCTGGGCGTGGTGGCCTCTATTGCACCGTGGAACTATCCGCTGATGATGGCGGCGTGGAAGCTGGCGCCGGCACTGGCGGCGGGTAACTGTGTGGTGATTAAACCGTCAGAAATTACCCCGCTGACGGCGCTTAAGCTGGCTGATTTTGCCAAAGATATTTATCCGGCTGGCGTTATCAACGTGCTGTTTGGCCGTGGCAAAACGGTAGGCGATCCGCTGACCGGTCATGAAAAAGTCCGGATGGTTTCTCTGACAGGCTCCATTGCGACCGGTGAACACATTATCCAGCATACCGCGCCTTCGATTAAGCGCACGCATATGGAACTGGGCGGCAAAGCTCCGGTCATCATTTTTGATGATGCCGATCTGGATGCTGTGGTGAGCGGCGTGCGAACTTTTGGCTATTACAACGCTGGACAAGATTGTACCGCGGCTTGTCGAATTTATGCCCAGAAAGGCATTTATGACGCGCTGGTCGAGAAACTTGGCGCTGCGGTAGCAAGCCTGAAAATCGGCGCACCGAATGACGAATCGACCGAGCTGGGACCGGTAAGCTCGCAGGCGCATCTCGATCGCGTGACGAAAGCGGTCGATGAAGCCAAAGCGCTGGGGCATATCAAAGTCATCACCGGTGGTAAAAAAGTGGATGGCGCAGGCTACTACTTTGCTCCGACGCTGCTGGCCGGGGCAAAGCAGGATGATGCCATCGTGCAGCGGGAAGTTTTCGGCCCGGTGGTCAGCGTAACCGTATTTGAGGATGAGGATCAGGTGCTGGCGTGGGCTAACGATTCGAAATACGGCCTGGCCTCTTCCGTCTGGACCCGGGATGTGGGACGCGCGCATCGATTTAGCGCTCGCCTGCAGTATGGTTGCACCTGGGTCAATACTCACTTCACGCTGGTTAGCGAGATGCCGCACGGTGGGCAAAAACAGTCTGGTTATGGCAAGGATATGTCGGTTTATGGACTGGAGGATTACACGATTGTTCGCCATGTCATGATCAAGCATGAGTAATTTCTTAAGCGCGAACGGTAAAGGGGGCACGGATAGCTAAATACTGGCAAACGTGTGTCTATACTATTCGCGCCACTGGCCTCGTCGCCATCGGACGGCGGTAAGTTGGAAATATCCGCGAGGTCAGGCTAATTGAAACAACAAAGCCCCAGCTTAATGTCGGGGCTTTGTGCTTTCTGGTTTACCGTCCGGGTATCAGCGGCGTAAGCTGCAAAGCCAGGCGAGTAGCGCACAGACGCTCAGAACCAGCCCCAACTGTTGCACCATGCCTGCCAATCCCAGCATCATTCCCAGTAACAGGTAATAGCTCAACCCGAACAACGCACCGGCAGCACCGGCTTGTTCACGGTAGTGACGCAGCGCCTGACTCAGCACATTAGGAATCGCGATCCCATAGGCTAACACCACGCCGAACACCGGTAACAGGATCCACGCGCAGTGCTGTAGCCACCACGCGACGAGACCTGACAACGCTGCCAGCGCACAGGCATAACGTACCAGTTGTTCCGGTGTAAGACCTGACGTTAGCAACCTCCGGTTCAGCAGGCTACCCGACAGTGAAGCAAACGCAAGCAACAACCCCGTCCAGCCAAAGGCTCGGGAACACCATCCTAATTGCCCGAAAAGAAACGGTGCCAGGCTGTAATAGCTAAACAGCATGGTATTTAGCAACGCAACCAGCATGATATTTTTCCAAAGATCGCTGTCCCGCCTCATGCGGGAGAGCAGTGCGATAAGCCTCGGGTTGAGCGTATGCTCGGGCCGGGTTTCTGGCAGTATGGTCGCTGTCAGTATTAGCAGTAGCAGCGCCAGCAGCATAAGGGCAACAAATACACCAGTATGACCGTACAGGCTTACCAGCCAACCTCCGCTTAGCAGGCCGAAAACCGGACTCAATGCCAGTGCGGCGCCCATCACAGAAAAGACGCGGGATAGCGCGGGTGATTCATAACTGTCCCTTAGCATGGTCTGTACCACCACTGACCCGGCAGCCGCTCCGATGGCGGAGACCATCCGTGCCAGCAGTAAAACGCTGAAGTCGGCGGCAAAAATGGCTAAGGCACAGCCTGTTCCATAACAAATAAGTCCTGCCAGCATAGCCCAACGTCGCCCGATGCAGTCGCTCAGCCAACCCCACATCGCCACACCGACGGCGAAGGCAGCAAAGTAAACGGAGAGTGTTTGAGCCGCACGCTCACTGCTGATGTGAAAAGCAGTGGCGATACCTGGCAGTGCCGGGCTGTAGATGGTTTCCACCAGTTGCGGGAACATAATCAGTAGCGTAAGAAGCCACAGCGGCGGGCGGCGAAGCGTATTCATACAATATCCAGAGAAACAAAACAGGCGGGCATTATTGCTGAAAGGGCAATGTCTCATTACCATTATCAGGACATTAAATATCAAATATCGGACAGATAATGAAAATTGCGCCTGATGATGCTTTCGATGCGGATAGCTTTGACAAACCGGTAATCGGTATAGCCGCCGATATGGGGCTACATGATTCAGGACGGCACAGCCACCTTCGTCATCAGCTACTTTTTTCGGCTGCGGGGAGCATTACGATCGAGCTGGAGCAGGCTCTGTGTCTGTTACCGCCACGGCGTGCGGTTTGGATCCCGGCCGGGACGGTACATCGCGCCATAATGCGAGGGGGGATGGCTTATCGTTCTTTGTACTTTTCAACCGCATTGCCATTATCTGAGTTACCGCTGCAGATAGTCGAGGTTAACCCTCTCTTTTTTGAAGTGATAGAACGTATGGCTTTCTGGCCATGGGATATGCCAGCCGCGCAGCAGGCCAGCCTCATCACCGTTTTTTGTGAGGAAATACGCGCTGCCCGCAGTGAAAACTGGACGTTGCAGTTTCCCTCAGATCCGCGGTTGAACGTGTGGCTAGAGGGATTACGTATGGGCGAACTCCCACCGCGACTGAATCAATTGTCCCGACGGGTTGGGGCATGTGAGAGAACAATCGGTCGAATATTTACCCGGGATACCGGGATGAATTATCAAAACTGGCGGCAGCAATTCAGGTTGCTAAAAGCCATGGAGATGCTGGCGGATGGATGCCCTATTAGCCAGGTGGCGCAATATCTGGAGTTTGTCAGCGACAGCGCTTTTATCGCGTTCTTCCATCAACATACCGGCACAACGCCGAGCCGTTATTCGGGCAATATAATGCCGCAGAAGGATTAGGGACATTACATACTAAGGATAATTTACCCGGCGGCGGGAGAGTGGGAAGATCGTGCACTAATGGCAGAGAGAAGACCCCCTCTGCCAGCGGACGCTGCAATTAATCAACAAGAATCACATCAAGCAAACCAGCCGAACCTTGCGGAAATCAGACTGAAAAGTCCTACAGCAGCAAATATATTTATCAGCACCACAGTTTTACTGGAAACATTCATTTGTGCCACCTTTCGTTATAACCCCTATGGGTATAGTACGGGTTATAACTATCCGCAATAGTACGGATTCTGAACATAATGAAAACGGCTTGTTTTCCCGCTGTTTCCCTTAAAATAATTAATAAAACTTGATGTGGGTCATGAAAAAGAGCATATTGCGCGCGATTTTACCTTTCGGCCCGGACGCCTTACATGTCTCTGTACCAAAAAATGTTGGTTTTTTACGCGGTGATGGCCGCTATCACGGCAATCATCACCTGGTTTCTTTCACGCGATAAAAAGCGAATTCGTTTTCTCAGCGCGGTATTAGTCGGGGCGACCTGGCCGATGAGTTTTCCCGTCGCGTTAATGTTTTCTCTCTTCTGATGACGGCGTTAACGCCGTTTCAGGAGGAAAACAGGGCATCTAATCGTTTTTTATCGGCTTCGCTGACATCCTGCGGATGCTGATATCCTACGTTTTCATTGGCGCGGGTATACAACGCGACCAGCCAGTCGTAAACGTACCGGCTTGCGCCGTGCGAAGGTTGTTCATCCAGCTTCGTCAGGCGTAACATCGGCTGTTGCTTCGGCGCGCTAAAAATAGCCGATCCTTTTTGGATCCTGCTGGCAGGACGCTGTTCTTCGGCGACATTGGCAAATCCAAGCCAGGTAATAAAATCACCAATATCGGCGTGAAGCTGCGCGGCGCAGACGTTTTCTCGCTGCATAATGCGCTGTAAGCGTTGCGGCATCTCCAGGCGATAGCTGGCGGTGACGAGGATATCGGCGACCTGCCTTAGCGTGCGCGGTTCGAGACGTAAACGACGGGCATTATTCTCATCGCGACACCACTGGCGCACGTGATTAACCCACATTTTGTGCGCCTGATAACCGCTCTCTTTGCTATCCGGTGAGAGCGGTGTGTCACGCACCTCGGCAAACAGGTCAATCTCCTCATTAAATAACCCGCTTACCTGTTCCTCGCGTGGCTGCTGAACCCGCAGCAGCGACTCAAAGAGACGCATCGGCGGGAGCAAACCATCCAGGAGTTCACCATGCTTTGCCGCCTGAGCTTGTAGCTGGCGGATCACCCACTCATTGCCTCCAGATTCGGTCTCAACGGGATTAATCCAGCCGATCAGGGTTTCGCGTACGCGCTGCTGGTGCTGCTCACGCAGGGAGGTCAATCTGGCCTGACGCTGCTGTGGCGAAGTTGCCTGAGTCAGCCATTCGACAAGGCGTTGTAAGCTATGTTTATCCAGCGCCTGCAGCGTGCCCCAATGTAGTCCGGGTTTGCCCATTAATTGCTGCACGGACTCATCAAGATTTTGCTGGGTGCTAAAGCGTGCATCCTGCGGGGTAATGGCCCAAACCACGCCCGGTAATGCGGCATCATGGACAGGCTGAGTATCGTTAACCCAGCCCAGTAGCTTGCGGGTGATAGCAGGAGTCTGGGAACGGGTCGATACCGCATTACAGATTAAGAGCACATCCGGTTGCAGATGCTGGCGATAATATTCCAGCATCCAGCCTAATTTGGCCTGCCACAGCGGATGGGAATGCGCATCCGGGGCGAGGGGGATATCGAGCAGATCGACATTCTCCAGTACGGCGTCTTCAACCGTCAGGACCAGTTCGCGCGTCAGCAGCGCCAGTGACGCCTGGGAGAGACTGACCGCATTGAGCAACTGATGGTTTTCAATGGGATGAACCACCACATCGCTCTGCGCCTCATTGCCAGTCAATGCCACCTGAGTCAGGAAACTCTCGGCAGGTAAACCAAAATGGTCAACCAGCAGGCTCAACGGAGCCGCCAGTTCCTGCGCGTTCCCGGTTTGTTGCAGCGTATGCGCCAGCGCCAGCCACTGCTGCGTGAGCTCTGGTTGTTCTCCCCACAGTAACGCCCAGGCGTTTGCCCGGGTCGTCAGATCCAGTGCCGGCAGCAGTGTGGCAAACTGATGCCAAAGCGCATCGTCGATTTGCTGCTGGTTGGCTGGCACGCTGGAGCGCCAGAAACGGCCAATTGCCGCAACATCGTGTGCGGTAATTCCCGGTACCGGATGACGCTGACGCAGCGTCTGCCATTTTTCCAGGCGCGCCTCAATAATCGATTTCTCAACCTGGCGGTTGTCCGGGAGGGCGCAAAACTGGGTAATAAAAAGCTGTACCAGTTCGGCTTCACTGAGTAATCGCAGACGCAACGGCCATTCACTATCGAGCGGATTTTCATCACGCGTAAAGCGGATCGCCATATTGGTTGGCGCATGGCCAGGATTAATATGCGAAAAATAATCAAAACTGCGATCCGGGATAACGATATTCACTTTGCCATTGGCATTGCTGCACAACGCCGCGAGCAGGTGTGCTTTTGCCGATTGCGAATGCCCGTATAACCCAACGCATCCTTGCGATGAAAAGGTCGTCTTCAACGCAGCTTCATTCACGGCGGCGAGGGTGAGCTGCGCCAGAAGGGCATCTGCTTCATCATCAAGACGCGCCGAACGTTGACGGGTATCAGCGACCCATGTGATGGCGGCCTGCGCGGTGTCTAACATCTTACTCATTTCAGGTACACGCTCCCGCTATCAATCCAGTAATGGCTACCGCTATGGCGACGGTCTGCCAGCGTATTCAGTTTTAACGTTAAGGCATTGGCGGCAACGGGGGTGCCATCCTGTAACCAGGCATCGCTCAGCACGAAGTATTCCGGGCCGTTTTCTTTGCTACCGCCGCGTAGCTGCAGCCGTACATTCAACACGCCATCTCCGGCGATGGTTTTTGCCAGTTCGGCAGAATTTATGCTGAGCGTATACAGCGGCGTGGCAGGCCAGCGGCTGTTTGCCAGTTGGCGGAAACCTAACGTCACGTTGCCACGTAATGGGAAATGCAGGCGGGCATCCAACTTCGCGCCGGGTTTATCCAGATCGATATCGTGATACCAGATGTTCTCATCGCGCAGGGTATTGACCGTATTATCCAGCACGCCGAGATAACGTACGGTTGAGTAAGCGCCGATGTCGGCAGCTTTAAAGTTAAAGCGCGGCAAGCGCAAATCCAGCGCCAGGCTGCACAACATAGCACCGACTGCCGCGGTGGATTTGGGGTTACCAATCCGCCCCTGTTGGCTAAACGGATACCACTCATGTACGCGGTAGTTATCCATCCAGATCATACGATTAACCGGAACGGGCTGCAGATGGCGGATCAACGCCTGTACGCCCGGTAAACAGGCGGGTCTGCCTGTTACTAATAAAATATCGCAGCGATAGTGTGAAATGGCCTCGCAGACCGCGTGTAGCGGAGAGGTCAGGGTAAATTGCCCCGCCAGTAACGCCTCTTGTAACTGTCTGAACTGCACCTGTAGCGGTACACTCAGGACATCAAACGCTGGCGATCCTGCTGGCAACGCATGATCGATGGCTTGCTGGATGTAATTCATTACGTTGCGCGTGGGTTGCTGGCTCAGGAGTTCGCCAAAGGTGGCATGCAGCCCGGCTACCGGATCGTTAATATCGCTTTGTTCCCAGGCTGAGAGTACCGCATGACCGAGCGGCATAAAGAGCTGTAATGCTGTTTGTTGACGCAGAATCGCCTGGGTGTCGATACGCCCGGAATCGCCAAATAGCGTGCCCAACAATGCGGAGGCATCGGTCACGCCAGCCTGTTGTAAGCGGGTTTGCAGCGCTGGCAACACGCAGCGCTGAATCACGTCCAGCAGCATGTCGTCGCCCGCGACCTTAAAACCTTCACGGAACAGCAGATGCGGGGTAATTTTGACGTTCGCGCCAACGCCGTCATCAAGCTGATAATGGACGACGGCCATATCCGTTGTCCCGCCGCCGATGTCGATCGATGCCACGCGCAACGCTCGGCCTTTAGTCTCACCAGGCTCCGGCAAACGGTCCGGGCGGGCCAGGGCGTTAAAGAATGATTCGGTGTGACCATCGTAGTGAGAGATAGCTTCGTTATACAGCCACACCAGTTGCCCACAGCTGGCCTCATCCCATTCCATCTGAATCTCAGGGACGGGAACCACGCTCTTTTCCTGCTGCTTACGGGTCGTAAAATCTTCATCCTGCGGATGCCAGCCCATCGCTTTCCAGACCAGCGCAATAGCCTCAAACATGCGCAGGCGGAAAATCTCGCGCTCCTGTTTGGGCATCGCCGACGGCAGAGTCAGGATCAGCGTCCGCAACTGACGAGGAGACGCCGGGAATCCGAGGCGCAAACGCGTCGCCACGCTGTTGATTTGCCCCAGCGCCTGGGCCAGTATTTCGCACAGCATATGCGTCATCAGCGTGCTGCGACTGTATTGCGGTGAGAACACCGGCAGACGATCGTCCTGCGGCAGACTGAACAGCGGTTGACCGTCATCGTTCATCAGGTTCATCAGCGGGAAGGCGGTAGCCAGCGGTTCGCGCTGGGTTTTGCCATTCATCTGGCTAAAGCGCCAGTCATGCAGTACCGGCGTTTCATCCCACAGATAACGGCGCGGGCTGGAGATCCCACTGCTGCCTTCGGTGCCCATGCGCTGCATCGCCAGCTTTCGGGCTTCGTCGCCAACGCGAACAATCGACGGCCAGATAAAGGCATCATCGCGACCGCTCTCAACGGAAAAGTGCTGCTTGCCAAAACGGGCTTCGGAAAACTCCAGCCGGCTGGTAAACAGCGGATCGTTAAGGAACTGTGGCTCGCTTAAGGAACGCACCTGCAATTCAGCGGTCTGGCGTAGTCCGTCATTGGCATCGCCGTGATCTTCAATCAGGACGCCACAGGTATGGGTATTACCGATATCCAGGATAAGATCGACCGGAATGGCGGGCGTGCTGAGGGTATGGGTGACCAGTTTCACTTCCGGGACAGAAAGCTGCTCGCCTAACAGGGTCAGAACATTCAACCAGTGCGCCTGGTATTCAAAGTTACGCAGCGCCTGCTGGATCTCTTGTTCAGAGCGATTCTCATGTTGAGTGACATGATGCATAAAGGATTCGCGCAACCAGCCGTCAATCCAGGTCTGGTCGAGGAAATCAGCAATTTCGTTGTCATGCCAGGCTAGCGCAAACCGTGTACCGTTTAGCAGGTCATTTTCGTTGGGGGTTAATGCCGCAGGGGCATTTTCAGTGAGCTGGCTGTCCAGCGCCACGGTAACGCGGTGAGTGTTGCCCGCGCTGTCAGGTTGCGCCAGTTTTCGTACCTGTACGCGCGCCCAGTTATCCGGGCCTTCAACAAACGTTCGCGGCGGGTTAAAACGCAGGAACGGCAGCGGCAGCCAGACGCCGTCGAGCACGTCCAGGGAATAATGCAGCATTTGGGTGCTTTCCGGCTTTACGACTTCGGGCTGACCGCCGGTGCTGCCTGGCAGGGTATAGCGTCCCGTTGTCAGATCGAAGTCCAGCCGTAGCAGGGGGCCGTTGGCCGTTTTGCGCACAAAGCGGCCATGATGCGCAGACTCCTGCGGCGTCAGGCCAAAATCCAGAAATTGCACACCGCTATTGGCGATGAGCGTCACGCTCTGTTTGTAGTCACACAGATTCACCAACATAAAATCAGGCACCTATCTTTTTGATCGTCAGAGGGATTTCCGCGTGAGCGTCATATCGTGCGGTACAGGCGGCGACGTCATTGGTTCCCGCTTTGCAGGTAATTTCAGGCATCGGATAACGAGAACCGTCCGTACAACGGGCATTGCCGCGACTCTTAATCATTAATTCACCTGACTGGTGCAAACCGGAGAAAATCTCGGCGCGACAAACGATATTGTCGCCATGAACCACGCGCGCAGTGCCTTTATTGGTCTGGATCTGATAGCGCAGCGACGGCGCTTTACCGCTGACCGGATCTTTAACATCGACTATGACGCGCCAGTTGCCGTTAAGAAAACGCGTCGTTCCAGCCTTCATCTGGTTGGCGTCCATCACCAGCGCATCTTTTGGAATAGCAGCGATCACAACCGGCCCTTCGACGGGTTTCTCTTTTTTCGCAGCCGGGATCACTTCAGCCCGATGCAGCGGCAGTGCCGATGTCAGTTCTGGCAGCGGCGCCACATCAGCTTTCGCAACCTCGCCGTGAGGCACTACGGGTACGGGCTCGGCGGTTTGTTGCTTCCACAGCAGTGGTCCAATAATGGCGGCAACGATCACTGCGGCAACGGGCAGGCTCCACAGCGGCAGGCGGCGTGCGGGCTTTTTCTGTACCGGGGGCGGTGTAACTTCAGGTTCGTTAACAACGACCGGGGGTTGAGGTTCAGGCTCTGCCGGTTTAGGCAGCTCAACGACCGGGGTCAGCAAAGGCGCGTCGGCCTCGGCGAAGGTGATTTCCGCGGTGGTTTCTTCTTCCAGTTCAGGCTCTGTTACGGTGATGACCGGAGGATTGTCAATAAGGCGCAGGCAATCAAGCACATCGTCGCGAGGATTTTCATTCAGATTGACGAAGCCCCAGAACGTAATAACGGGTTTGCCATCAACCAGAAACACGTGGTTTTCACCAGGAAACTGGATGGCTTTTTCGAGCAGTGAGCCAAATAGCTGCAGGGAGGTTTTACCCGATTGCAGGCTTTTACGGCTCAGGGCCGCCGCATTTTCCAGCGTGCTCCCCAGATAGCGCAGCGCACGAAAACGTGCCTCTTCATCAGCGGCTTTCCACGCAACGGCTTTCCCTTCAACCGGCGAGTACCAGTCCACCCGATCGCCGCTGTCGTTAATTTGTGGGATCGCCAGACAATCCACCATCGCCTGCTGTTTGCGCAGACGAAGCGTTTCACGAATTTGCAATGCTGAATCAAACACGGCCTGACCGCCGCCGCCCACGGCCTGATAGTCATCCAAATTGCCGCTGCGCAAGAGAGTTTTTGCCACGTTGTTACCCCTTAGACTTCTTCACGTATCTACTTTACGTTTTATAAAAACGAGCAAACGGTGGAAGAGAGGCAAAAAGGGGCGAATTTTCATGGCATAGAGTGCCGGGAAAAATCTTGACGTTTTGAAAAAGACTTAAGGGAAATTAATTCGCTCAGGCTGATGAATTATTCAGCGAAATACACCAGATTAGAATAACCTGATAGTGATTTGTTATTGGTCAGTTTTTGTCAGCTATGCTCTGATATTCCAGTTAATAATAAAATAAGAAGGCTTATAACCATGATTGCAAGGAAAACGTTACTCGCGCTGGCTCTCAGCGCCGTCTTACCGTCAGGCGCAGCGTTCGCGGCCAATACTGACACCATCATCTACTGCTCAGAAGCATCGCCGGAATCTTTTAACCCGCAAATTGCCAGTTCCGGTCCATCGTTTGTGGCCAGTTCACAAGTGCTCTACAACCGACTCATCAACTTCGACCCGGTAAAAAATACGCCAGTACCCTCTCTGGCAACGGACTGGACGATTTCCCCGGACGGTAAAACCTACACTTTTACCCTGCGTCAGGGCGTAAAATTTAACAGTAATAAATTCTTTAAACCGACCCGCGACTTCAACGCTGATGACGTGATTTTCTCGGTATTACGGCAGAAAGATGCCGATCATCCGTATCACAAGGTTTCTCAGGGAAGCTACGAATACTTTAACGATGTCGGTCTGGATAAACTGATTAAAGAAGTTAAGAGGGTCGATGACTATCACGTTCAGTTTGTCCTCAATGAACCTAATGCCGCATTTCTTGCCGACTGGGGAATGGATTTTGCCTCCATCCTCTCTGCCGAGTATGCCGACGCGATGTTGAAAAAAGGTACCCCGGAAAATGTCGATAACTGGCCGATTGGCACCGGGCCATACGTGTTGCAGCAGTACAAGCAGGATTCGCAAATCCGCTATCTCGCCAACCCGAACTACTGGGATGGCGCTGTCCCAACGAAGCACCTGATCTTCTCCATCACGCCAAACGTTCAGACCAGATTGGCAAAACTGCAAACCAATGAATGCCAGATAATCCCGGCGCCAGCCCCCGTACAATTTGACGAGATTAAAAAGAATAAAGATTTGACGCTGCATTCAGTTGAAGCGCTAAACGTCGGGTATCTGGCGTTTAATACCGAGAAAAAACCGTTTGATAACGTGCTGGTACGTCAGGCGCTAAACTACGCGACCGATAAAAAGGCCATTATTAACGCTGTCTTTTTAGGTTCCGGTACGGTGGCAAAATCGCCGATTCCACCGAATATGATGGGCTTTAATAAAGATCTGCAGGATTACGCTTACGACCCGCAAAAAGCGAAAGACCTGCTGAAGCAGGCTGGGCTGGAAAATGGCTTTGAAGCGACGCTGTGGTCAATGCCGGTTCAGCGCCCATATAACCCGAACTCCCGACGAATTGCTGAGATGATCCAGAGCGACTGGGCAAAGGTTGGCGTGAAGGCGAAAATTGTGTCGTACGAGTGGGGCGAATATCTCTCCGGAATGCGCAAAGGTGAGCATGACACCGCGCTGTTCGGCTGGATGTCAGACAACGGCGATCCGGATAACTTCGCCGATGTACTGCTGGGCTGCGACAGCATTAAAACCGGATCTAACGCCGCGCGCTGGTGCGATAAAGAGTATAATTCGCTGGTGCAAAAGGCGAAACTGGTAAGCAAACCAGAGGAACGCGCCGCGCTTTACCAGCAGTCGCAAGAGATTTTTTACCAGCAGGCTCCGTGGATTGCATTGGCAAACGGCAAAACGTTCTACGCTACGCGCAGCAACGTTAGCGGATACAGCGTCAGCCTGATGGGCAGTGATTTTTCAAAAGCAAAATTAAATTAATGAGTTAAGGAGAGGTTATGTCGCATCTGGATGAGGTTAGCGCACGTGTTGATGCCGCCATTGAAGAGAGCGTCATTACGCATATGAACGAATTGCTGATTGAACTCAGCGATGATGCCGCGCTGAGCCGGGAAGAACGCTATACCCAGCAACAGCGTTTGCGTACGGCGATCGCACATCATGGCCGTCAGCATAAAGAGGATATGGAATCCCGTCGCGAACAGTTGACCAAAGGCGGCTCTATTCTCTGACTTTTTGTTGCCTCTTATCCGGCCTGCATGCACGTTTCGTAGGCCGGATAAGCGTAATTAAAATGAGCGTCTCGCCACCAGCCAGGCCCCGACGACCAGCAGCACCGCGCCGCAGACCGGACCCACCAGCGCTCGCAGCGGCACGCCGTGGCTGCGCAGAATATCCAGCACCAGTCCGCCGATTAACTGGCTGGCCACCAGCACCGCGATAGTGGTCGCAGCCCCCACATTTTGGTACCCACTGATACTGGCAAAAACAAAGAACGATCCCAGTAATCCGGGGATTAGCGTCCACCAGCGTACGCTGGAAGCCAGCTCACCAAATCCCGCCGCACCTTGCTTAAACCACAGTATGCTGACAAACAGCACGATCCCGACCAGCGAGTTAAGCAACATGGCGATGAGGATCGTCGAGGATGTCTGCGTAATGCGTACCATCAAGGTATTTTGCACCACCAGACCAATACCTGCGGCAATCAGAAAGGAGAGGGTCAGCGTCTGGTTCATCTGCTGGCATCCGGATCGCGGCGATCGTCTAATTGTAATTGCATGAAGGTCAGATCCAGCCAGCGACCAAATTTGGTGCCAACCTGCGGCATTTGCGCGGTAATTTTAAAACCCAGCGTGCTGTGCAGATGTAGCGACGCCTGATTCTGAGACTCAATGCCCGCCACCATCACGTGCTTGCCGCACTCGCGCGCTTCTGCTATCAGTCTGCTGAGCAGCGCTTGTCCCAGGCCCTTTCCCTGATGATCCGGATGTACGTATACCGAATGTTCAACAGTATGACGGAATCCATCAAAGTTTCTCCAGTCGCCAAAGGAGGCGTACCCCGTGACCACGCCACGGTCTTCACTCACCAGCACCGGATAGCCCATCAACTGGCGGGCTTCATACCAGGAGATACGGTTTTCGGCATCGACGGTTTGATCGTTCCAGATAGCCGCCGTATGCAGTACCGCGTGGTTGTAGATTTCTGCAATGGCGGCACAGTCTTCTTTGCTGGCAAATCGAATTGACATGTTGAACCTCAGGGATTGTTCACTATAGTATTACAATATGAATACTATTGAAGACAGCATAAATCAACGGATCGGAGCAAGAATTCGCATTGAGCGGGAATCTCGCGGCTGGTCACTGACGGAACTTGCCGAGCGAGCAGGGGTGTCGCGGGCGATGATCCACAAAATAGAGCGCGGTGAGAGCAGCCCAACGGCCACGCTGCTGGGCAGGCTCTCCGGAGCCTTTGGTATCAGCATGTCTATGCTGATTGCGCGGGCCGAAATGCAGGAGGGCAAGCTGCTGCGCTTCGCTGACCAGCCCGTCTGGCACGACCCGCAAAGCCACTATCTGCGCCGCCATGTTTCACCGCGCAGCGATCTGCCTATCGATCTGGTGCAGATAGAATTGCCTGCCGGTAGCGATATCCCAATGCCAGCCTCTTCCTACGTGCAGGCCAGACAGCTTATCTGGCTACAACAGGGAGAACTCGTCTTTGTAGAAGGAGACGTACGTCATGAAATGCAGGCGGGCGATTGTCTGGAACTTGGCCCGCCGAATGACTGTCGATTTATCAATAAAACCGCGCAACCCTGCGTTTACCTGGTTGTGCGGTTAAATCATGCCGTCAGCTAAATGACAGGCACAGGCTGCTACTATTGATGGATTCATGCCAAAAGCAGAGGAGCACATCATGGGTCAACAGACTAATCGTAATCGTCGCTGGGTACTGGCTTCCCGCCCGCATGGCGCGCCGGTTGCGGAAAACTTCCGTCTTGAAGAAGATGAGGTGGCAACGCCGGGTGAAGGCCAGGTTTTACTGCGTACCGTTTTTCTTTCCCTCGATCCGTACATGCGTGGCCGTATGAGCGATGAGCCATCTTACTCCCCACCGGTAGAGATTGGCGGCGTTATGGTTGGCGGCACCGTAAGTCGAGTGGTGTCATCCAACCATCCTGACTACCAGCCTGGCGAGTGGGTGCTGAGCTACAGCGGCTGGCAGGATTATGACATCTCCGACGGTAGTGGCCTGGTGAAGCTTGGCGATAATCCCGAGCATCCTTCCTGGGCGCTGGGTGTTATGGGGATGCCCGGTTTTACCGCTTATATGGGGCTGCTGGATATCGGTCAGCCGAAAGCGGGAGAAACGCTGGTGGTAGCCGCCGCGACCGGCCCGGTTGGCGCAACGGTAGGGCAGATTGGTAAGCTCAAAGGCTGCCGGGTGATCGGCGTTGCTGGCGGGGCAGAGAAATGTCGACATGCCACCGAAGTACTGGGTTTTGATATCTGTCTCGATCACCACGCGCAAGATTTTGCGCAACAGCTGGCAAAAGCCTGCCCGCAGGGGATTGATATTTATTACGAAAACGTTGGCGGTAAGGTATTTGACGCAGTCCTGCCGTTACTCAACACCTCTGCGCGCATTCCGCTTTGCGGACTGGTCAGCGGTTATAACGCCACATCGCTTCCGGCAGGACCTGACAGATTACCTTTGCTGATGGCAACGCTACTGAAAAAGCGTATCCGCATGCAGGGCTTTATTATTGGTCAGGATTACGGTCACCGCATTCATGAGTTTCAGCGGGAGATGGGGCGCTGGGTTAAAGAGGGCAAAATCCATTACCGCGAGCAAATCACCGACGGTCTGGAAAATGCACCGCAGACTTTTATCGGTTTGCTGACCGGTAAAAACTTCGGCAAGGTGGTTATTCGTCTTGCCGATGATGCGTAAAAACTGATGGCGGGAGTCATTCCCGCCAGTTTTACTCAAAATGCCAGGCCAGATTAATACCTACGCCATAGTTTCGTCCTGGCGCCGGTTCGTAGTATCTGCCATTTGACTCATTCACAATCACCGAGCCGACATAAGTTTTATCGAACAGATTATCTACCCGACCGAACAGGTCTACCATGAGACTGCTGTAATAAAATTTATAACCGGTATTCAAGCCAACAACGGTATATGACGGGGCTTTCGCCGTATTTTCATCATTGGCCATAATGTCGCCCATATAACGAACATCTGCTCCCGCATACCAACCTTCATCAGGAACGTAGCCCAGTGACGCAAATCCCATGTTTTGCGCTATGCCGGGCAGTCGGTTGCCATTGCAGTTTTGATCCCCACAAACGTTGCTGCGGTAGGTGGCATCCAGCCAGGTCCATGACGCTTTTGCGCGCCAGTTTGCGGCAAAGCGTTGGTCCCAGGATAACTCGCCTCCCTGACGGCGAGTTTTTCCGGCGTTTTTATACGTTGTCCGTCCGCCGTTGCTGCTGTCAACGACGATTTCGTCGTCCGTGTTAGTCTGGAACAAGGCCGCGGTAAACAATCCATCGCCAACACGTGTTTTGCTACCGATTTCAACGGTGTCACTTGTGGACGGCTGTAAACCAAAATTCATGCCGCTTTGGCCGTCGGAACGGTAGGACAGTTCGTTGATGGTGGGTGTTTCGAACCCGCGACCCGCGGCCAAATAGACGTTCCAGGCATCGGTGATGGCATATTTTAACGATCCGGCAGGCAACCATTGGTGATAGCTGGCGTCACCGCTGTCATCTCCGTTACCGGGCGTAATATAGCGATCGTTAGAATCAAACCACACTGAACTGTAACGAACGCCGGCATCCAGTGAGAGTTTCTGCGTTAATTGCCACTGGGTTTGCAGATAGGGGTCGACATTCCACATCAGGTTGCGTTCGTTACGGCGTAAGTCGCCTTTTTGCCCATACTCCGGCACGCCATCATCAAGACGGAAGTTATTGTAGCCTTTACGGTTTTCGCTCATGTTTTCATAATTCAGACCAGTGGTGAAAGTCACGGGTATGCCCAGCTCACCCCGATGAGTCCAGCGGTTGTCTATCCCCTGATAATGACGTTGCAGGGTAATGACGCCTCCCGCATGAGACGGTTTTAACTGTGGAGCCATCGGGATAGACTGATACTGAGTGGTTTCACGTTCCCCCGCATAGGTCATGATGCTGATATCATCCTGCGCGCTAAGCTGGCGTTCATAGCGCAATCCCGCCTGGGTCTGCTTGATGGTTTTTCGCGTATCGAATTGCTCAGCGCGGGGCGATTGCTGCGGATCGACCTGCCATTCCGACTCGGTAAGACCGCCGGGATCGTCGGCTTTACTGTCTACACTATTGAAAATCAGAGTCAGTTTGCTCGCATCGTCTATGCGCACGCCAAGTTTGGCATTGGCCAGATTTTTTTGCGCGCTACTGTGATCGCGATAACCGTGGGTGGTAAACCGGGTTGTTGAAACGGTGTAATCCACATCGCCTTGCTGAGTACCATCGCCCAGAGCTCCCGTTGCTTTTAACCCGTAGCGCCAGGTGCCAAAACTGCCGTAATAACTACTGGCTTCAATGGTTGGCGGCTCATGTCCCGTTTCAGTACTGACATTCATCACTCCGCCGGACGCATTGCCATACAGAGCAGAGAAGGGGCCGCGTAAAACCTCAATGTTTTGTACGCTGCTAATGTCGATATTGGATGTTTGACCCTGTCCATCCGGCATGGTTGCTGGAATACCATCGACGTACAAACGAATACCGCGGATACCATAAGTGGTTCGCGAACCAAATCCACGAATCGATAGCTGGAGGTCCTGGGCGTAATTCTGTCGGTTTTGTACCTGTAGCCCCGGGACGCTGGTCAGGGATTCAGACAAGTTAATGCGCGGCGTTGCCAGACGCATATCCTCCCCGTCAACAACGCTGACGGCAGCAGGAGTATCCAGCTCAGAAAAGGACTGTGGCGTCGCACTCACGATCAGCGTTTGATCGTTTATCTCACTTTCTGCCAGGGCAAAAGGCGAGAAGAAGGCAGGCAATAAAGAAACAGGAACAACAGTATAGCGGGCTGAAAAAATCGTCATGAATAAGGCCAGTTATGATGCTTACGTTGAAAAACGAACGGTAAGCATGTGAATTTTTTTATAAAAGATGAATTTTAGCGCTGCGTAATTGCGGTAATTTTTCGGGCAATGAAAACGATTGTAGTCAATATGTGAAGAAGTGCTCCACTTTGCGATGAATAATGATTACTATTCTCATTCCTAAAAAAGCAAAACCATGATTTTGCTCATTGAAGCTATGTGAAGCAGTAACAAACGAATTTATCAAAGGGAGTCGTCATGTCTTTACGTCATCTGTTTTCACCGCGTCTGCGTGGTTCTTTACTGTTAGGTTCACTGCTCGTTGCATCATCTTTTACTACGCAGGCTGCAGAAGAACTGCTGCGCAAAGCCGTGGGCAAAGGTGCCTATGAAATGGCATACAGCCAGCAAGAGAACGCACTGTGGCTGGCGACCTCACAGAGCCGCAAACTGGATACCGGCGGGGTGGTTTATCGTCTTGACCCTGTCACCCTCGAAGTGACTCAGGTTATTCATAACGATCTCAAACCGTTTGGCGCCACCATCAACAACGCCACGCAAACGCTGTGGTTCGGCAACACGGTTAACAGCGCGGTAACGGCGATGGATGCCAAAACCGGGGCGGTGAAAGGACGCCTGGTACTTGATGCGCGTAAGCGTTCTGAAGATGTTCGCCCGCTGCAGCCGCGTGAACTGGTCGCCGATGATGCTACCAACACCGTATACATTAGCGGTATTGGTAAAGAGAGCGTGATTTGGGTGGTGGACGGTGATGCTATTAAACTGAAGGACACCATTCAAAATACCGGCAAAATGAGCACCGCTCTGGCTGTCGACAGTAAAGCTAAGCGCCTGTACACCGCCAATGCAGACGGTGAATTCATCACCGTCGATACTACCACCAACAAAATTCTCAGCCGTAAAAAGCTGCTGGATGATGGAAAAGAGCATTTCTTCATCAACCTGAGCCTGGACACCGCGGGCAACCGCGCCTTTGTCACCGACTCTAAAGCGGCGGAAGTGCTGGTCATCGACACCCGTAATGGCAACGTTCTGGCAAAAGTCGCTGCGCCGGAATCCCTGGCCGTGCTGTTTAACCCGGCACGTAATGAAGCCTACGTGACCCATCGTCAGGCCGGCAAAGTGAGCGTAATCGACGCAAAAAGCTATAAAGTCGTTAAAACGTTCGAGACCCCAACATTCCCGAACAGCCTGGCGCTCTCCGCCGATGGTAAAACCCTGTACGTCAGCGTGAAACAAAAATCCACTCGCGAGCAGGAAGCCACTCAGCCGGACGATGTTATTCGTATTGCGCTGTAATATAAATGGAGGGGGAAACCCCTCCTGTCATTTCTCTAAACCCCACGATACGCCTCGTTACACCCCGCCAGTAGCCTGACCCACTTCAGGGACTTACACTACGCCCTCAACGGCTAACTGAATAACGCAGGAATACCATGAAAAAGCCACTTATCTGTCTGTGTGCAGGCGTAATGCTGTTTACCCTGGCAGGATGCACCACCGATTACGTCATGACGACGAAAAGCGGACAAACCATCACCACCCAGGGTAAGCCAAAACTGGATAAAGACACGGGAATGACCAGCTATACCGATCAGGATGGGAATGCGCGGGAAATTAACAGCAACGACGTTGCGCAGTTGATTGAAGCGAACTAAAAAAGAAGGCCTGAAGGGGTAACCTGTCAGGCCTTCTGCCGTTATGGCGCGGTGCGGTGGATTTCTGCAACGCGTTTACGAACGCCGAACCAGCCCGCAACCAGCAGGATAGCAATCAGCGGTAATGAGGCGATGGTATAGGTGCCGTTCGGATAATCAAACGCCATCAGCACCAGAACGCTCAGCAGGAACAGCAGCGTTAACCAGGAGGTAAATGGCGCGCCCGGCAGTTTAAAGCTGACGTCTGCCGTTTTGCCTTCTTTTATGGCCCGGCGCAGACGCATCTGACAGATCATGATAAATCCCCACGACGCAATAATGCCTAATGACGCGAAGTTCAACACGATCTCAAATACCTGCGACGGCACCAGATAGTTCAGGAAAACACCGACGACATACACGACCAGCGTGGCGAGGATCCCAGCCCAGGGCACCTGTTGACGACTCATTTTAGCCATAAATTTCGGCGCCGATCCGCCCATCGACATGGAACGTAAAATACGTCCGGTGCAGTACAACCCTGAATTAAGGCTGGAAAGCGCCGCGGTGAGCACCACAATATTCATGATACTGCCAATGTACGGCACGCCCAGTTTGGAAAAGAAAGTAACAAACGGACTTTGCCCCGCCTGATAGGCGTTCCATGGTAATAACAGAACCAGCAGTACGACAGAACCCACATAGAACAGACCAATACGCCAGATGACGCTATTGATCGCTTTCGGCACCATCGTTTGCGGATCTTTGCACTCACCGGCGGCTGTACCCACCAGTTCAATAGAGGCGAATGCGAAAACCACACCCTGTACCAGAACTAACGCAGGCAGCAGGCCATGCGGGAAGAATCCGCCGTTGTCGGTAATCAGATGAAAACCCGTGGCGTTACCGTCCAGCGGTTTTCCGGTGCCTAAAAAGACGGTACCCACTACAAGGAAAATGACAATTGCCAGCACTTTCACCAACGCAAACCAAAACTCCATCTCTGCGAACCATTTCACGCCGATCATGTTCATGGTGCCGACAATGGCCAGCGCGCCGAGAGCGAACACCCATTGCGGTACATCACCAAAGGCGCCCCAGTAGTGCATATACAACGCCACCGCGGTGATATCGACAATACCGGTCATTGCCCAGTTGATGAAGTACATCCAGCCCGCCACGTAGGCGGCCTTTTCGCCGAGAAACTCGCGGGCGTAGGAGACAAAACTGCCGCTGGAAGGGCGATGTAAAACCAGCTCGCCGAGCGCGCGCAGTATAAAGAACGAAAAAATACCACACACCAGATAGACCAGCGCCAGAGCGGGGCCGGCCATCTGCAAGCGTGCGCCAGCGCCTAAAAACAGCCCAGTACCAATTGCGCCGCCAATGGCGATCATTTGTACCTGTCGATTGCCCATCGCTTTGTGATACCCCTCTTCGTGGGCATTCAACCAGCGTCGTTTCGCCGCATGTTGCTCCGCGGCTTGCGTGTTGTTTGTGTTCATTACGATTCCTGTTGACCTGACAAAAATACAAAATCCTTTTTGCCGCACCAGTTGCGGCGAAAACAGCCTTACCCTTCATGGTGTTACGGAGTAAAACGGCCGGCCGAGCATCCTACATTCAATTGATCGGTTCCGCAAAGCCCCGATAACAAGAATTCAGCATTTTTATGCAGCCACAGCTGGTGCGGTGTGGCCTCGATTCAGCCAATAAAAGAGAAGGGTATTAATACATGGAGAGGCGTGCGCTTATCGAGACATTTACCCGATAAGCGCTACAACGTTATGCTGATACGCCAAAGACCTGAACGGCCTGCTGTAAGCGCGATGAACGCTGGGTCAGATCGGCGGTAGCATCGGTAACGCGCTCCACCATCTCGGCATTATTGTGTGTCATGGCGCCAACGCGTGAAATCGAATCGTTAATCAGATCCAGCGCCTGGGTTTGCTCGCGCGTGGCCAGACTAATGTCTTTGATCATCATCGACATCTGCATTACATCGCCAATCATCCCGGTGAGATGCGTTTCCGTTTGCTCCACCATTTTGACGCCGCTGTTAACGTTAGCGACATTCTTCTCAATAAGCTGTTTAATCTCTTTTGCCGCCGACGCCGAGTGCTGCGCCAGATTGCGAACTTCTGCCGCGACAACGGCGAAGCCGCGCCCTGATTCCCCGGCTCGTGCGGCCTCAACCGCGGCATTGAGCGCCAGAATATTGGTCTGAAAGGCGATGCTGTCGATAACGCCAATGATGTCGACGATCTGTCCATTGTCACGCGATATCGCCTGCATCATGGCGATAGTTTGTTTCATGATATCGCCACCTTCTGCTGCGTTGGCGCTGGTTTTATCGGCCATAGTCATAGTATGTGCCGCGGTTTCAGCGGTTTGCTGTACCGCACTGCCAATTTCTTCGATGGCTGCAGCCGTTTGTTGCAGGTCGGCAGAGGTTTCTTCTGAACGCTTATGCAGCGCTGTACCTTCTTTTGATACCCGCTGACTGATAGCGCGAATACCGGTTATTTGCTTACTGACGTCATCGACCAGAGAATTCAGATTAAGCCCGGATTGATTAACCAGACGCATCAGCATTCCGATCTCATCCACCCGATTTAAATGACAGTTATCAGGTTTTCGCCCCGATACCACTTTCTTCATTTGCGTCAGTAGCGTATTAACTGGCTGACAAATTTGATACTTAAGGTAAATAGCAAGCATTAGAAATAATAACAACAATCCACCCGCCTGAATAAATGGATTGACAGGGGCGAAGATAAATATCAAAGAGAACAGGGAGATTACCCCTAAAGAATAATTGACGCGCTGACTAATACTCAACCATTTAAACATTGATGCCCATGACAATATGCCGCGACGAATCATAATGCCCTTAAAAAGTTGAAATCCTTTAAGCTGCTGATTATTAATTTTTTGATATAAGCTTTCGCTTTGAGTTATTTCATCGCGCGAAGGAACGGTACGCACCGAGATGTAGCCAGTGAGCTTTTCATTGTGCCAGACCGGCGTAACGTTGGCGCGAACCCAGTAATGGTCGCCATTCTGCCGGCGATTTTTCACCATCCCTGTCCAGCTGTCTCCCTGCTGTAGCGTGTACCACATATCGGCGAAAGCAGCCGGAGGCATGTCGGGATGGCGAATAATATTATGCGGTTCGCCCATTAACTGATGTTCGTCAAATCCACTGGCATCAATAAAAGCAGAGTTGGCGTAGGTAATATGACTTTCTTTATCCGTCGTTGAAAGCAGCGTCGCTTTGCCGTTAAGTGTGTGCTCAATTTGTGTAACGGGCATGTTACTTTTCATAGAGGCCCCATGATGGTATGTATAATCCATACAAAAATCCCCGCAATAAAATCGGGGGATATTAAAAAGCTGTTTTAAACCGTTTTAATAAGAAACGCTGCATTCTCTACTAATCATCATTGCTGTGGAAGTATTTAAATTTAAAAAAACCAGGTGAACTATTCATTCAGCGTCATAAAAGTGAAACATTTAATACAACCGCATAACGTTGCAAGTCGTTTAACCTGACTTAACGTAAATCGCGCTAAAAAACGTTTTCGTAAAAAGAAAACTGGTATGAAATTATTTTGATGCTATTTCTGTGAAACCAGTAACCCTATTATATTTTGTAGGCCATAAAGTCCGGATGTGTTCCGCTGAGTGTTCCGACCAGTAAAACAAGCCCCTGGTATTATCCCTGATGGCAACAGGGTTGGTTATCTACTTTTTAGCTGAACAAATGTGAATTAAATGTTTCTGTATGGTTATTCAATAAATTAATAATAAAGACATGTTAACAAGCATAGGCCCGTAACATGTCATATCGCCTGAGTATTCTGGATAAAAGCCCCATCGGGGAAGGTGAAACCGCCGCGATGGCGCTTGCCCGGACGTTACGTCTGGCGCAACAGGCAGAAGAGTGGGGATACCATCGTTTCTGGATCGCGGAACACCATAATACGCCACAGCTGGCCAGTCCATCGCCGGAGTTGGTGATCGCCTGGATCCTCGGGCAAACCCAGCGTATCCGCGTAGGTTCCGGCGGCGTGATGTTGCAACATTACAGCCCGTACAAAGTGGCGGAAAACTTCAATCTTCTGGCATCACTGGCCCCTGGACGTGTCGATCTCGGCGTAGGGAAAGCCCCTGGCGGTTTACCGCTGTCGACCCAGGCGTTACAGCAGGGACTACATCAGGATGAAAAAGGCAGTTTTGCTGACCAGCTTTCCCAGCTTAACGACTGGCTGGTGCTGAGTGGAACGGAAAGTGGGGTAACGGTATTCCCAACGCCAATTCCACCGTTACCGCCGGAAGGATTTGTGCTGGGAGCCAGTGTGCAAAGCGCTCAATTAGCAGCGCAATCCGACTGGAATTTTATCTTCGCTGCGCACCTTAACGGTGACAGAGCGTTATTGCATGACGTTTTGTCTTTCTGGCAGGCCCACAGCACACGCCCGACGATAGTCGCCGTCCAGGTGATTGTGGCGGACAGTCACGACACCGCTGCGCAACTGGCGGAAAACGTACAAATCTGGGGCGTAGAGCTGGAAGATGGTCAACGTGTCACAGTAGCCAGCGAAGAACAGGCGCTGGCATTTGCCGCACAGGCTGGCAGTCCCCCACGCAAAATAGCGCGTCGTGAGCTGGCGTTGTTACACGGCACCGCTCAGGAAGTGATGGCAAAGTTGAATGCTCTGCATACGCAATTTGGTATTGACGAGTTCATTATCGACACGCCAGTGGCGGAAGGGCACGCGCGTCTGACATCGCTGCGTTTGTTGGCGCAAGCCCATAACGCCGTGGAGGTGCTCTGATGACCTTCGGCTCAACGCTTATCGACTGGCGTCGTGAATTACATCAGCATCCGGAGCTTTCCCTGCAGGAGGAAGCAACCACGGCGCGCATTCACGCCTGGTTGCGCGCAGCGGACGTCGACATTTTGCCGTTTGAGTTGAAAACCGGTCTGGTCGCGGAAATCGGCCAGGGAGAAGATATCATCGCGCTGCGCGCGGATATCGATGCGCTACCAATTGAAGAAAGTGCCGATGTTCCGTTTCGCTCCCTCACGCCGGGTGTGATGCATGCCTGCGGGCACGATGTTCACACCAGCGTCATGCTTGGCGCTGCGCTGCTGCTTAAACAGCAGGAAACATACCTACCGGGGCGAGTACGTATTTTATTTCAGCCAGCTGAAGAGAGTTTCGGTGGCGCAAAAACGCTGATCCGCGCTGGTGCGCTACAAAACGTAGCGGCTATTTTTGGTATGCACAATGAGCCGGGTTTACCGGTGGGCGAATTTGCCACACGCGGCGGCGCATTTTATGCCAATGTCGACCGCTTCGTACTGCGCATTAATGGCAAGGGCGCACATGCGGCGCGTCCGCATGAAGGCAAAGATGCCATCCTGCTCGCCAGTCAACTGGTAACGGTGTTGCAAAGCGTTGCCAGTCGCGACGTTAACACGCTGGATTCAGTCGTACTAAGCGTAACCCGTATTCAGGGAGGAAATACATGGAACGTATTACCAGAGTCCGTTGAGCTGGAAGGGACGCTCAGAACGCACAGAACCCAGGTACAGCAGCAGGTTAAGGCCCGGGTTAATGACATCGCTGCCGGATTTGCTCACGCCTTTGGCGCACAAATCGACGTAATCTGGCATGCGGGACCGACCGCGTTGGTTAATGATGATCGTTGGGCCGGTATTGCCACCGCGGTGGCGAAACAGTCAGGTTATACCACCCACCATGCCGATCTGCATATGGGCGGGGAGGATTTTGCCGTCTACCTGCAAAATACGCCTGGCGCATTCGTCAGTATTGGCAGCGCCAGTGAATACGGATTACATCACCCGGGATTCAAACCGGACGAGCGTTTAATTGAACCTGCCGCGCATTATTTTGCGCAGTTAGCAAAAACGGCATTCGCACATCTTTAAGTTTATCTGTTGGGTAGGGGGTATTATGGCTGAAAATCGGCAACTACGGCTCGGCACTATTCTGCATGGCGCATCGGGAAATATGTCCGCATGGCGTCATCCAGCGGCTCAGGCCGATGCCAGTATTAATTTTGATTTTGTCAAAGAGACAGCGCTTATTGCGGAAAAAGGGAAGCTGGATTTTATTTTTGTCGCCGATGGTCTGTATATTAATGAAAAATCAATCCCGCACTTTTTAAATCGTTTTGAGCCGTTAACGGTATTATCCGCTTTGGCCAGCATCACTCAGAATCTGGGGCTGGTTGGCACGGTGTCCACCTCATACAGCGAGCCGTTTACGACTGCACGGCAGTTCGCCAGTCTGGACCACCTCAGTCAGGGGCGCGCAGGATGGAACGTGGTTACGTCGCCTCTGGAAGGATCGGCAAAAAACTATTCCCGTGCTCAGCATCCAGAGCATGCTCAGCGTTATCGTATTGCCGATGAATATTTACAGGTAGTGAAAGGATTGTGGGATTCCTGGGAAGACGATGCTTTTACCCGTAATAAAACAAGCGGGGAATTTTTTAATCCGCAAAAACTGCACACGCTTAACCATCATGGAGATTATTTCCAGGTCGCCGGGCCATTAAATATTGGGCGTACGCCACAAGGCCGTCCGATTATATTTCAGGCGGGCGCTTCAGCAGATGGCAAGAAATTAGCGACGGAACATGCTGATGCTATTTTTACCCATCAGGAGTCGCTGGTAGAAGCGAAAGCGTTCTATCAGGATGTAAAAAGCCAGCTGGAAAACGCCGGACGACATCCCGATCAACTGCATATATTCCAGGGCGTTAGCGTTATTGTTGGCGACAACGCGGAAGACGTTGAGCTGCAGTATCAGACTACCGCTGCGCTGGTCTCTATTACCGACGCGCTGAACTACCTTGGTCGCTACTTTGAACATCATGATTTTGCCCAATATCCGCTGGATGCACCGTTCCCGGATCTGGGCTCTCTCGGGCAAAACAGCTTTCGCAGTACGACTGATGAGATCAAACGCACTGCGCGTGAGCGTGGCTTAACTCTCCGCCAGGTTGCACTGGAGGCGGCCAGCCCACGTCCGCGCTTCAGTGGCACGCCGCAACAGGTTGCCGACGGTCTGCAGCAGTGGTTCGACGAAAAAGCCGCTGACGGTTTTATCATCCAGGGCGGAACGCCGGATACCTTCCCGCGGTTTGTCGAACAGGTTGTCCCCGTGCTTCAGGCGCGCGGCCTGTTCCGCCATGAATATCCCGGTACGACCCTGCGCGCAAGCCTGGGATTAGCGACACCTGCAAATCAATTCACACAATAAGAGAAAAACGCTATGCAGAAAAAATCACTATTCCTCGCGCTGTCACTGGCTTTCAGTGCTACCGTCTGGGCAAATGAGGTGACGATTAATGGCACGGGCGTAAGCCTGGAAGCGAATAAAGCGCCGATTAATACGGTAAAAAATCCGCAGGCGATTGCACAGTTGCCAGCAAACCTGCACCTGGCCGTACCGGGCAAATTCACCGTGGCGATTGCCGGGCTCAGCCAGCCGCCGCTGACCGTCTTTGCCGATGACAATAAAACGCTGATCGGCAGCGAGGCGGACATCGCACGTCTGGTGGCTGACAGTCTGGGGCTGGAGCTCAACGTTGTACCCACGTCATGGGAAGACTGGCCGCTGGGCGTCACTTCCGGCAAATACGATGCCGCGATCAGCAATATTACCGTCACCAAAGCGCGCAAAGAGAAATTCGATTTCGCGACGTACCGGAAAGACTCTCTTGGCTTTTATGTCAAAACCGGCAGCAAGCTGAAGAAAATCGATCAGGCGGAAGATATCGCCGGTCTGCGCATCATCGTCGGTTCGGGGACGAACCAGGAAGCCATCCTGCTCGCCTGGAACGATGAGAACGTGAAGAAAGGGTTGCAGCCGTTTACGCCGGTGTATACCAAAGACGATGCCGCGCAAACCCTGGCACTGCAGTCGGGCCGTGCCGATGCCTACTTCGGGCCTAACGTTATTGGCGCGTGGAAAGCCGCGCTCAACGGTAAAACACAATTAGTGGGCAGCGTTGATGGCGGTTGGCCAAAAGCAGCGCATATTGCCGTGACGCTGAAAAAGGACAGCGGTCTGGTTTTGCCAGTACAAACTGCCCTCAACGGAGTCATTGGCAACGGCGACTATGACAAGGTGCTGAATCGCTGGGGTGAAGGGGTGGAACGTATTCCGCAATCTGAAATAAACCCGGCCGGTTTAGGCGACTAAGGAGGTCATCGTGAGCGATAAATTTCGCGTGGTCTCACCTGAAGCCAGCGAACTGCAGCCCATTTTGAACGGTCTGTTCGGTGAATATGCCGCCCGCTATGGCGATTATTTTTCTCGCGACGCTGAAGTAGAACTGACGGAATGGTATCTGGCGCCTCAGGGACTTTTCGTGGTACTGGAGCGCCACGGTGAGATTATCGCCACCGGAGCTTACAAACCTTACGACAAGGACACCGCTGAGATTAAGCGCATCTGGACGAAAAGCAGCCTGCGTCAGCAGGGGTTGGCGGCGCGTGTGGTGCAGGAGCTGGAACGCCGGGCGCTGCTCGCGGGCTACAGCCGGATTTATCTGACCACGGGATTTCGCCAGCCGGAAGCCGTCCGGCTTTACTTAAGTCAGGGCTACGATCCGCAATTTGATACGACGCGCGATCCCGAAGAGCACAGCCTGCCGCCGTTTGATGGCCGGTTGCGCTTTACCAAACTGTTAACTATCGCCGGTCAGGCCAGAATCGCCTGAGGAGAGAAGATGAAAACGACGGATAGCATTAAAGTCGTACCGGCGCGTTATCCCATGCGCACCGTTGGCGCGGTCATTGCTTTGTTTGTACTGGCGGTGATTATCCAGTCTGTGGCGTTTAATCCGCGCTGGGAATGGGGCGTGTTTGCCCGCTGGTTCTTTGATCCGGTTATCTTGTCCGGCCTCGGGCAAACGCTGTTACTGACGCTTATCGGGACGCTGTTGAGTATTCTTATCGGCGGTCTGTTGGCGCTGGCACGGCTTTCATCTTCCTGGCTATTGAACTTTCTGGCATGGGGATACATCTGGCTGTTTCGTTCGTTACCGCTGATTGTGGTGCTGATCGTTTTATACAACTTCTCCTATCTGTACGACACGCTGGCGATTGGTATTCCGTTTACGCCCATTCAGTGGGGAAGTTTTGAGACCATCAATGTGCTCGGCCAGTTTTCCACTGCGGTGATTGGCCTGACACTGGTGCAAAGCGCCTATACCGCTGAAATTATTCGGGGTGGATTTTTAGGGGTTGATCACGGCCAGTATGAGGCGGCGGCAGCGCTGGGTTTACCGGCATGGCGACGTACGCTGCGGATTATTCTGCCGCAGGCGCTGCGCACCATTTTGCCTGCTGGCTTCAATGAAATCATCAGTCTGGCGAAAGGGACAGCGATGGTATACGTGCTGGCAATGCCGGAGCTGTTCTATACCATCCAGATGATCTACAACCGCACGCAGGAAGTGATCCCGCTGCTGATGGTGGGCGCGGTATGGTATCTGGTGATCACCAGCGTTTTGTCGCTAATTCAGCACCTGGTCGAACGCGCGCTGGCGCGCAGCGAACGACGTTCAGCCATCAATACTGCCCGGGTGAGTCGTGCAGAAAAACGCAGTCGTCAACATCCACAGCAGGAGGCCGTCCATGTCCCACTCGCCTGAAGGCCATATTTCCATTACCGGCGTCAGCAAATACTTTGGCCGCCACAAAGCATTGGATAATGTGTCGCTGGAGATCCCTCCTGGTACGGTAACGGTCATTCTCGGGCCGTCCGGGTCAGGGAAATCCACACTCCTGCGGACCATCAACCATCTGGAACGCGTCGATGAGGGATTTATTCAAATCGATGGTGATTACATTGGCTATCGTCGGCAGGGAGACACGCTGTATGAGCTGAAAGAGGCGGAAATTTTGCGCCAGCGCGTTAACGTCGGCTATGTGTTCCAGAATTTTAATCTTTTCCCGCACTTAACCGTGCTGGAGAATTTGATTGAAGCGCCCATTGCGCACGGTCTGGCATCGCGAAAAGCCGCCACCGAGCGAGCATTAACTCTGCTTGATGCGGTAGGGCTGCGGAATAAAGCCGATGCCTGGTCGCGACATCTGTCCGGCGGTCAGCAGCAGCGGATCGCTATTGCCCGTGCGCTGGCGCTAAATCCGCGCGTTATACTGTTTGATGAACCGACATCTGCGCTGGATCCTGAACTGGTCGGTGAAGTGCTGGATGTCATTAAAGCACTGGCACAGTCGGGAACCACGTTGGTTGTGGTGACGCACGAGATTGGCTTCGCCCGGGAAGTCGCGGATCAGGTGGTGTTTATGGTCGATGGCAAAATCGTCGAGCAGGGCAGCAGCGAGCAGGTGTTGAATCATCCGCGCCACACACGTACCCAGCAGTTCTTGTCGAAAGTGCTGTGAGTTTCAGGGAAAGATGGGCATGTCTGCATAGGATGTCGAATGCTGCTCTACACTTAGGGTTTTAACTTTGTGGGGTGCAGCATGATTAAGGTCTATGGGGTACCGGGCTGGGGATCGGCCATCAGTGAAGTGATGCTCACACTGGCGGATATCCCTTACCGCTTTATTGATGTGGACGGTTTTGACAGCGATGGTCCTTCGCGGGAGTTGCTTAAAACAATGAATCCGCTATGCCAGGTGCCCACACTAATACTGGAAAATGGCAGCGTGATGACGGAAACGGCGGCGATCGCGCTGATGATCCTCGATCGTTGTCCAGCACTTTCACCACCCGTTGGTCACCCTGAGCGCCATCAGTTTCAGCGTCTGCTGATATGGCTGGTGGCAAATGTCTATCCCACGTTTACCTATGCCGATTACCCACAACGCTGGGCACCGGACGCCCCGGCGCAGTTGAAAAAGAACTGTATTGAGTACCGTAAATCGCTTTATATATGGCTGAACGACCAGCTAAGCGCCGAGCCGTACGCGTTCGGGGAGCAGTTAACGCTGCTGGACGTTTATATTGCCGTTATGCGCACCTGGGGACCGGGTCATGACTGGTTTCAGGACAACACGCCGAATATTAGCGCTATCGCCGATGCGGTTTGTCAGCACCCACGGCTGCGTACTGTACTGAAAAACAATAAGATTATTTAAATAAAAAAAACGCTGTTCCGCAGGAGTGCAATTCCCGGAACAGCGGGCGGACTATCGCCATAAGTTTAAATTACGCAACAGAAGGGGTGAGCGTAATACGATCCAACGGACCCACGATAAACAGATAGGAAACCAGGCCGATCAGCCCCATCGAGCCGACATACAGGATGGCGTAATCAAAGGACTGGGTATTCGCCAGAATGACGCCGATCACCAGTGGTGTGATGATACTGGCCATATTGCCGCACATATTGAATACGCCTCCTGCAATGCCAAGCACTTCTTTTGGTGAGGTATCGCTGAGAACGCACCATCCCAGATTGCCAAAGCCTTTGGCGAAGAACGCCAGACTCATCGCGGCGATAACCACAAATTCTGACGATGTGTAATTCGCGATAACGATGACGCAGGAAAGCAACATCCCACAGATAACCGGCAGCTTACGGGCAATTGTCAGGCTGTAGCCGCGTTTTAAAAGCCAGTCGGAGAAAACGCCGCCCAACAATCCACCGATAAAACCGGCAATGGCAGGGATACTGGCGACAAATCCCACTTTAAGGATCGACATGCCTTTAGCCTGATACAGATAGGTAGGAAACCAGGTCAGGAAAAACCAGGTGATTGACGTCACGCAGAACTGTCCAATATAAACGCCAATCATCATGCGGTTGACGCAGACGCTTTTAATTTGCGCAAAGGTAATTTTCTGTGGCTCTTTTTTATTACCCAGCGATGGTTCGCCACCGCCTTCCCTGATATAGTCAATTTCCTGCTGGTTTACCTTCGGGTGATGCATAGGGTCTCTGACCTTCACCAGCCAGAAAATGCCAAGAATAACGCCAATCGCCCCAATGTAATAAAAAACAAAGTGCCAACTTAGATTATGCAAAATAATCGTCATTAACGGCGTAATAATCCCTAACGAGATATATTGTGCGGCCTGATAGACAGAGGTAACAAAGCCCCGTTCGTTATTAGGAAACCACTGCACGCTTAATCGGCTGTTGGCCGGAAAGGCTGGAGCTTCAATCGCCCCCATCAGTAGTCGTAAGATAATCAATACGACAAGTGGGCTGGCGTACAGATAAATGGTGCCCTGAAACATCGTTACCAGCGACCAGCCAATCAATGCGCAGCCGTATACCAGACGAGAACCATAGCGATCCAGGAGCCAGCCGCCGGGCAGTTGCATAATGACATAAGAAATACCGAAGGCAGAAAAGGCCAGCCCCATTGCTTCAGGATCAAAACCTAATTCTTTGCTCATAATCGGAGCCACGACGGATAATGTCGCGCGATCGGCGTAATTAAATACGGTAGCAAGAAACAGAAATATCAGAATGCCGTAACGCACTTTTGTACGCTTTATTATTGTGTTCATCACCCACTCCTTTCATAAGGTTGAGAGCGTTTCTGTAGGGAAGAGGGCGGGTATTACTTACCCGCCAAATAAATTAAGGACGTTTACCAAACTCGCAGGTCAATTGTGTCCAGCGGCGCGTCTGCTCGCTGATGCTAAACCCCAGGCCGTGACGGTCGGAAACCCACATCCGGCCATCACGCAACTCAAGCTGTTCATTAAATAACGGGTTCAGCCATTCAAAATGTTCCAACCATGGCTCAAGGGGATACGCTGCGGACAGATGCAGGTGAACTTCCATGGCGAAGTGCGGAGCCAGTTTGCGTCCGTGTTTTGCCGCCAGGTCCATAATTTTCAGAAACGGTGAAATTCCCCCCACACGCGGAGCATCGGGCTGCACATAATCGCTGGCATTTCCGAGGATCAACTGTTCATGTTCGCGGAAGCTGGTCAACATTTCACCGGTGGCAATCGGGGTATCAAGCGCGGCGGCCAGTTGGGCGTGACCTTCAACGTCGTAGGCGTCCAGAGGCTCTTCAATCCAGATCAGATTGAACTGCTCCATTTTACGTCCCATACGGATGGCGGTTTCCCGGTCCCACTGCTGATTGGCATCGACCATCAGTGGGAAGTCATCACCCAGCGCTTCACGCACCGCGGTTAAGCGACGAATATCCTCAGCGCAGTTTGGTTGACCAACCTTGAGCTTGATACCGCCAATGCCGTTTTCACGGGAAATAACCACGTTTTTAAGCACCTGATCCAGCGGGGTATGCAGGAATCCACCGGAGGTGTTGTAGCACTGCACGGAGTCCCGATGCGAACCCAGCAGTTTTGCCAGCGGCAACCCTGCACGCTTGGCCTTCATATCCCACAAGGCGATATCGATAGGGGAGATTGCCTGAACCGCCATGCCGCTACGTCCCACGGAGGCGCCAGCCCACAGCAGCTTGGTGTAGATCTTGTCGATATCGTTTGGGTCTTCGCCTAACAGGTTATCGGCAATTTCTTTGGCATGCGCATAGATCCCCTGACCGCCAGCCCGCTTTGAGTAACTGAATCCAACGCCTTCAAACCCGTCACGGCTGCGGATCTCGGCGATGATAATGGCGACTTCGGTTAGAGGTTTCTGACGACCGGTCAGCACTTTGGCATCGCTTACTGGTGTTGCCAGGGGAAGGAAAGCGAGGGATAGCTTAACCCATTCGATCCGATCGCCGGTTTCTGCCGCGGTTTTTGCATTGGCCGATTTGGCATAGGTCACGGCATCAGAATTGGCACTTAAAGACATAATGTTCTCTCCTGGTGATAACAAATGATTGCGCTATCATTTTTAATGTTAGCGCAATCACTGTGCCAGTGAATTGACTGCGATTTGAACAATCGCTCACAAATACTGAGAGAAAAGGGTGGTAAATTATAAACGACGTCACATTCCAATACTTTATGGAGAAATGCACAAATCGTTGTGATTGCGCTATCATTTTGAGCGGCGATAATTAACTAAGCTGCTGTTTTCCCTGCATTATCACCGAGCGACGCTGGCAATAGCCCAAATCATGATGAATAATGCCAGGATACATCGGCGATTTTTGACAAGGGCATCGACAGTGAAAAACTCCAGACCTCCGCGCGCCCCCACGCTGGAAGATGTTGCCCGTACCGCGGGATTGTCACCCATGACGGTGAGCAGGGCGTTGAATACCCCGCAACTGGTGCGCCCGAAAACGGTGGAAAAAGTAATGCAAGCGGTACGCACCACCGGCTATATTCCCAACGCGCTGGCCGGCGGACTGGCGTCACGACGCAGTAAGCTTATCGCCGTGGTGGTCCCGCAAATTAACAACAATATGTTTGTCGATACCATCCAGTCATTGAGCGATGAACTGGCTGAACGCGGATACCACATCTTACTCTGCGTGTCGGGTTATACGCCGCAAACAGAGGCTGAGCTGGTGGCGACACTGCTTTCTCGCCGCCCGGATGGCGTACTGCTCACAGGCATTCATCATACCGCCGAACTGAAAAAGGTGATTCTTAATGCAGCCATTCCGGTCGTGGAGATCTGGGATTTAACGCCAACACCTATTGATATGCTGGTCGGATTTTCGCATGAAAAAGTCGGGATGGCGGTGGCAGATTATTTGCTGGAAAAAGGCTATCGCCGTCCTGGCTTGCTATGGACAGCCGATCGTCGGGCAGGCCAGCGTAAACAAGGACTGTGCGATGCGCTGAGTCGTCATGGTATTGCCGCTGAGGCTCAGGTGGATGTCCCGCTACCGGCCTCTCTGGCATTGGGGCGCAGCGGATTAGCTCAACTATTGGCTGAAGGCGCTTTTGATGTCATTGTCTGTAGCTCAGATACGCTAGCCCAGGGGGCGATCATGGAAGCCGAAAGTCGTGGTCTACGCGTGCCGCAGGAGTTAGCGGTTATCGGTTTTGGCGATCTCGATTTTGCTGCCAGTAACCGACCAGCCATCACCACCGTCAGCGTCGACCGACGGGCCATTGGACAACGTGCCGCCTCTCTGCTTGCCGATCGTATCGAACAAATTCCGCGTGAAGACGATATTATTGATGTCGGATTTCACCTGGTTGAACGAGAGTCCGCATAAGTTACCTGCATCCCAAAACATTAAGGAATCTGCTATGCCGCACGTTGATATTAAATGTTTTCCCCGCTCCCTTACCGACGAACAAAAAAATGCGCTGGCGGGGGATATTACCGAGGTCATTATTCGTCATTTGCAAAGCAAAGACAGTTCCGTGAGCGTGGCGCTCAATGAAATTGAGCCCGAGGCGTGGCAGGGCGTGTGGGATGCGGAAATAGCGCCGCAGATGGCAAAGTTGATTAAAAAACCCGGCTACAGTATGTAAGAAAAAACGGGCGGATAATCCGCCCATTTTCGTTGTGCTTACGGCGTAACGATGTTGAACCAGAATTCGAACTTATCCATATAGCCGAGCATGGCATCAAGCTTGGTGCCGTCACCGGTTATCTTCACGTCACCGCTGTCTTGCGCCTGTTTTAGCGTCACTTCCTTGAGGATGATTTTGTTCAGCGTGTCGCGATTCAGCGTGACGGTGGCGTCGGCGTCTTTTGCTTCGGCATTGGCGGTATGGTTCAGTACGCCATTCTCCAGCTCAAGTTTATATTTACCACCGTCGCTGCCAAGGTCGATGTTAAACACCGACTTCGCATCGCCCGCTTTTTGTCCGTTGATATGCACCGCCAGATAATCGAAGAACATTTCCGGCGTCATGGCGCGAACGGTATCCGGGCTGGCGGTATTCGGGGTTGGGCCTTTGACTACGCCGTTACGCAGCTCTTGCGCCCCGGTAAGATAGAAGTTACGCCACGGGCCGGATTCAGCCTGATACCCCAATTGCTCCAGCGCATCCGCTTCCAGATTACGCGCGGCCTGGTTATTCGGATCGGCAAACACCACTTTGCTCACCACCTGAGCTACCCAACGGTAGTTACCCTGGTCATAGTCGGCTTTTGCTTTCTGCAAAATAGCGTCAGCGCCGCCCATATAGTCGACAAATTTCTTCGCAGATTCTTCCGGCGGCAGTTCATCCAGCGTTGCCGGGTTGCCGTCAAACCATCCAAGATAGAGCACATAGGTTGCTTTTACATCATGGCTCACGGAGCCATAGTAACCGCGGTTAGCCCAGGTGTGGGCCAGTGAGTCCGGCAGCTTAAAGTTTGCGGCGATCTCATCGCGGGTCAGACCTTCGTTAGCCATGCGCAACGTCTGGTCGTTGATGTAACGGTACAAATCGCGCTGGCTTTTCAGCAGGCTTACAACCTTGTCATTACCCCAGGTAGGCCAGTGGTGCTGCGCCATCATCACTTCTGCTTTATCACCCCAGCGGACAATCGCTTCGTTGATGTATTTGGACCACGGCAGCGGTTCACGGATTTTGGCTCCGCGCAGAGAGTAGGTATTGTGCAGGGTGTGGGTGACATCTTCAGCAGATTCAATCAGTTTCTTCTCTTCGATGTACCACAGCATCTCCGAAGGCGCTTCAGAACCCGGAGCCAGCATGAAATCATAGGTCAGGCCGTCAATGACCTCTTTTTGTCCATCTTTCTCAATGATATTCGTTGGCGCAATCAGGGTAACGGTTCCCGCAGAAGTTGTGGTTCCCAGTCCCGCGCCGACCTGACCTTTGGCATCAGGTTTTAGCAGGTTGCCGTACATGTAGCTCGCGCGGCGGCTCATGACGTTACCTGCCATGATATTCTCAGCGACCGCAGCTTCCATAAATCCGGCAGGCGCATAAATTTTCACTTTGCCCGCTTTAACGTCGGCTTCATCAACAACGCCGCGTACGCCGCCGTAATGGTCAACGTGGCTGTGGGTATAAATCACCGCGACAACCGGTTTTTGACCGCGGTTTTTAAAGTAAAGATCCATCCCGACCTTAGCCGTTTCTGCAGAAACCAGCGGGTCAACGACGGTAACGCCTTCTTTACCTTCAATAATGGTCATGTTCGACAGATCGAGGTTACGAATCTGGTAAACGCCATCCGTTACTTCAAATAGCCCGCTGATGTTGATCAACTGGGACTGGCGCCACAGGCTCGGATTTACCGTATCCGGCGCTTTATCGCCTTCTTTGATGAACGCGTATTGCTGCGGATTCCAGATAACATTTCCCTCTTCACCTTTGATCACTTCCTGCGGGAGTGGAGCGATAAAGCCTTTGTGGGCGTCGGTAAAGTCGGTGTTATCGGAGAATGGCAGTTGGTTGTATAGCGCGTTGTTGGCTTGTTGCGTGGAGGCGGTGGCGTCTTTGGGAGCTTCAGCGGCCATAACGGGAACAGATAACGATGTGAGTAACCCAGCCAGTATAAAACTCTGTGCGATTCTATTAAGTTGCATCGTAAAACCTCTCTGACACTTCATAAGTACAGTTGGGGGATGCTGCTTTCACGGATAATGTTTTGATTAGATATTTGCGTTAGTGCAAGATTAACTATAATTCACGCGAATGATTCAGCAAGGAAGGAGGGAGAATTTATCTGATTGGTTTTTCAGCAGTTTTAAGAAAACAGTTGCGGATGACAGCGGAGAACTGCCATCCGTTGGCAGAGTATCATTCACCAGCGATAAAACGCTTCCCGCTGGAGACAAACGTTCCGGCTCCAAGGTGATGCAACGTATTGAGCTTGCCATCATCAAACTGCCAGCGTCCTTCGACAAAGGCTCTCTCATCAGCGGCAGCCGAGACGACTTCCCCAAACAGCGTGTCATATTTTTCTAGTGCCGCAGTGGCCGGCAACAGGCGACACTCCATCCAGGCCAGGCATTTCGCTTCTATCAGCGGTAAACCCAGGACCGGTCCTTGCACTACGGGAATGCCGTAGCAGTTGAATTTATCTTCCGCTCGACCAGAAACGCTGCCTACGGCCCAGGTCCAGTTGACGGCGGCAACGCCCGGAATAACGATGCCGAATTTACCGCTACGTTCGATTAGTTCACGCGACCAGGCGGTCTTATCAACAACAATTGCTACCCGCGGTGGTTCAAACTCCACGGGCATTGACCATGCCGCTGCCATCACATTGCGCCGCTCGGTATGCTCATCCCGGCTGGTTATCAATATCGTAGGACCGTGATTGAGTAGCCGACTGGCGTGTTTTAATTCGAACGGACGAAAATGGCTCATGGATGCTCCTTGGCTGAGAGATAACACACCACAATAAACATAGATATTAACGGTATTAGCGATTTTGTCGCCTCGCCAGGAGGAACAACGCACAAAATCGACGGCGTAAATTTAAAAATGCGTTATAAGTACTGCATTAACCGAACAGGAACTCCGTATGACGCCTTTTTTAACCGCTTATTTTGCCCGTATTGGTTGGTCAGATTTGGCCAGGGTCGACATTGAAACCTTACGAGCGCTGCATTTATTGCACAACGCCGCCATACCTTTTGAAAACCTGGATGTATTGCTGCCCCGTGAAATGCAGCTTGACGATTTGTCGCTGGAAGAGAAGCTGGTAACGGCGCGTCGCGGCGGTTATTGCTTTGAACAGAACGGAGTGTTTGAACGAGCGCTACGTGAGATCGGTTTTAACGTACGCAGTCTGCTCGGGCGTGTGGTACTGGCAAATCCGTCAAGCCTGCCGCCGCGCACGCATCGTTTGCTGCTGGTCGAGTTACAAGGAGAACAGTGGATTGCCGACGTTGGCTTCGGCGGGCAAACGCTGACGGCGCCGATTCGTCTGCAGGCTAACATTGAGCAGAAGACGCCACACGGCGAGTATCGGCTGATTCAGGAGGGTGAAGACTGGATCCTGCAGTTCCGTCATCATGAACACTGGCAATCGATGTACCATTTCGACCTGGTGGTACAGCACCAGAGCGATTATCTGATGGGCAACTTTTGGTCTGCTCACTGGCCACAATCGCATTTTCGCCATCATCTGCTGATGTGTCGTCATCTGCCTGACGGCGGGAAATTAACATTAACCAATTTTCATTTTACCCATTATCAGGATGGACACGCGGTGGAGCAGATTAATCTGCCGGACGTCGCCAGCCTGTATGCTTTGTTGCAAGAACGTTTTGGACTAGGCGTGGATGATGTGAAGCATGGGTTTACACTCGGTGAGCTGGCGACGGTCATGGCGGCGTTTGATACGCATCCGGAGGCGGGAAAATAGGGGCATCGTAAGTCATGCCGGATGCGGCGTCATCGCCTTATCCGGCTTACGGAAATGATTAAAAATCTATTGCCCATTCTGCGTGAAACAAGATCACCGCCGAACCGGTAATGGTGACTTTTTCCGGCAGGTTTTCACGGATAGTCACCGTTACATCAACAATCCCGTCACGCCCGAGCGCGCGGCCCTGATGTCCCTGAACACGTAACGTTTTCCCATCATGCGCCATCCAGGCCCGGTAAGCGCAAGCGCTACCGGGCAGCAGAGGAAATTAGCGGCGGGAACGCACTATTTGGTAGCGACGGGTAAAGTACTCAAACGGCGCACTCCAGACGTGGACCAGGCGAGTGAACGGGAACAGCAGGAAGATTGTCATCCCAAGAACCAGATGCACACGGAAAATCAACGCCACGCCATCCAGATGCGCAGACGCGCCGCCCTGGAAGGTCACCACCGACTGCGCCCAACCGACCAGTTTCAGCATTTCACTGCCGTCTGGATGTTGCGCAGAGAACGGGATGGTGGTTAAGCCGAGGATACACTGAATCAACAGAACGCAGAGGATCAGAATATCGGCGGTAGAAGATGTCGCACGAATACGCGGGTTGGTCAGACGGCGCACCAGCAAACCTGCGCCACCAACCAGCGTTAGCACGCCGCATAGCCCACCGGCAATCATTGCCATCTGTTGCTTAACCGCAATCGGCAGGAACCAGGCATACATCCAGTGCGGCGTTAACATGCCGAACAGGTGTCCGAAAAAGATCCCCAGAATGCCGATGTGGAACAGGTTGGACCATAATACCATACCGCGTTTGTCCAGCATCTGGCTGGAAGAGGCGCGCCAGGTGTATTGCCCGTAGTCATAGCGTAGCCAACTGCCGAGGATAAACACCGTCCCACACAGATACGGGTAGATATCGTAAAAAAAGACGTTCAGGTACTGTATCATTTCGGGCCTCCCGCGCTGACGTCGACATACTGCGGCGCCACGTCCTGGCTAAAGCGTCGTTGATAGTTTTGTAACGGTGAACTGTCGCAGGCGGTGGCGTTATCTTCGATAAACTTCACCTGTTCCTCTTCCCAGACTGCATCCAGCGCCTGACGGGTATCATCGCGGGTTTCCGCGCCAACCTGTTTGGTGACACTGTCACTTGAAAGAGGGCTTCCGGCAAGCAGCAGCAGGGCGTCGAACAGTTGATACCACGGTGTATCGCGCTGTTTTAAGCGCCCACCCAGTAACGCCAGAATCGGTGCGACGTTCTGCAGTCCTTCTTTGGCCTGGGCTTCCGGCAGCACGCTCAGATACTCCAGATACAACGGCAAATGATCCGGCAGTTCGCGGCAGTCAAGCTGTAGCCCGACCTTTTCGTACTGTGCCAGCAGATCAACCATCGCCTGGCCCCGATCACGGGACTCGGCGTGGACGTGTTCAAACAACAGCAGAGAGGTGGCCCGGCCCCGGTCGAATATTTCGCACCATTCTGCTTGTTTATCCAGCAGTGGGGCATTGAGCAGCCCCTGGCTAAATTCGGTAAGCATAGGGGCATCGCTGGCCACAAGCGCCAGCGCGTCGTCTTTACACTCCCACAGCAGCTCGTCGGGATATTCCATCAGCAGGCCGATAACCTTCAGGATTTGCATTATTCCCCCTCCGCTTTATCGCGCACTTCGGTGATGTCGATGGCATCAATACGACTGCTGTTAAACAGGTTGAATTTGGTATCTGAACCATGGCAGCCGTCACCAAAGGTAAACCCGCAACCATTTTTCTCCGGGAAGGCGTCACGCGCCATTTCACGGTGACTGGTTGGGATCACGAAGCGGTCTTCATAGTTGGCGATGGCCAGATAGCGGTACATCTCCTCAACCTGCTCAACGGTCAGACCCACTTCCTCAATCGCGCGGGTGTCCGTCACGCCTTCGACGGTTTGCGCGCGCATATAGTGGCGCATGGCCATCATCCGTTTGAGCGCGCGTAGCACCGGACCGGTATCGCCTGCGCTTAGCATGTTGGCGAGGTACTGAACCGGAATTCGCAGTGATTCAACCGCAGGAAGAATGTTGCCATTGTGCGGCAGTCCGCCTGCGTCAGCGACCGACTGAATCGGTGACAACGGCGGAACATACCAGACCATCGGCAGGGTGCGATATTCCGGGTGCAGCGGCAGCGCCAGCTTCCAGTCCATCGCCATTTTGTAAACTGGCGAACGTTGGGCCGCTTCGATGACGTTGTGCGGAATACCTTGTTTTAACGCTTCTTCAATGACCGCCGGGTCGTGCGGATTAAGGAACACATCGCACTGACGCTCATAGAGATCGGTCTCATGCTCGGTGCTGGCCGCTTCTTCAATACGGTCGGCGTCGTACAGCAATACGCCGAGATAACGAATACGTCCAACGCAGGTTTCCGAACATACCGTCGGCTGGCCAGACTCAATACGCGGGTAGCAGAAAATGCACTTCTCAGACTTACCGCTCTTCCAGTTAAAGTAGATTTTTTTGTACGGACAACCGCTGATGCACAAGCGCCAGCCGCGACATTTGTCCTGATCGATCAGCACGATGCCATCTTCTTCACGCTTATAGATAGCACCACTCGGGCAAGTGGCGACGCAACTTGGGTTCAGGCAATGTTCGCACAGGCGCGGTAAATACATCATGAAGGTGTTTTCGAACTGGCCGTACATCTCCTTTTGCATTTTCTCAAAGTTACGGTCGCGGGCGCGTTTTGAGAACTCGCCGCCCAGCAGCTCTTCCCAGTTGGGACCCCAGATTATCTTGTCCATCCGTTTACCATCGATCAGCGAACGTGGGCGTGCGGTGGGCTGATTCTTGCTTTCCGGCGCGCTATGCAGATGCTGATAATCGTAGGTAAACGGTTCATAGTAGTCGTCAATTTGCGGGATCACCGGGTTGGCGAAAATTTTGGTGATTACGCCCATCTTGCCGCCCAGACGCGGTCTTATTTTGCCGTTAACATCGCGAACCCAGCCGCCTTGCCACTCTTCCTGATCTTCCCAGTTCTTCGGATAACCTATACCCGGTTTGGTCTCGACGTTGTTAAACCACGCGTATTCCATCCCTTCACGTCCGGTCCAGACGTTTTTGCAGGTAACGGAGCAGGTGTGGCAGCCGATGCACTTATCCAGATTAAGAACCATGCCTACCTGTGAGCGTATTTTCATTTTTTCGCCTCCTGTACCTGATCGCGACCTTCATCATCCAGCCAGTTAATATTTTTCATTTTTCTAATCATGATGAACTCATCGCGGTTAGAGCCGACCGTGCCGTAATAGTTGAAGCTGTATGCCAGTTGCGCATAGCCGCCAATCATATGCGTGGGTTTCGGGCAGACGCGGGTGACCGAGTTATGGATCCCGCCACGCATTCCGGTGACTTCCGAGCCGGGGATATTCATGATTCGCTCCTGAGCGTGATACATCATGGTCATTCCCGGCGGCACGCGTTGACTCACCACTGCACGCGCGGTAAGCGCGCCGTTGGCGTTGAAGGCTTCAATCCAGTCGTTATCCTCAATGCCCAACTCTTTGGCATCGGTCTCGCTGATCCAGACAATGGGTCCGCCACGTGACAGCGTCAGCATCAGCAGGTTTTCGCTGTAGGTAGAGTGGATCCCCCATTTTTGGTGTGGGGTCAGGAAGTTGAGCGCTTTTTCCGGGAAGCCGTTAGGCGGAACTTCGCGCATTTCGCTGACGCTGCGGGTATCAATAGGCGGGCGATACGCCACCAGACTTTCACCGAACGCACGCATCCACGCGTGATCCTGATACAGCTGCTGGCGACCGGACAGCGTACGCCAGGGGATCAGCTCATGGACGTTGGTATAGCCAGCGTTATAAGAGACATGTTCACTTTCCAGCCCGGACCAGGTAGGGCTGGAGATGATTTTGCGCGGTTGGGCCTGAATATCGCGAAAACGGATCTTCTCGTCTTCTTTGTTCAACGCCAGATGCGTATGGTCGCGTCCGGTCATCGCCCCCAGCGCTTCCCAGGCTTTCACCGCCACCTGACCGTTCGTTTCCGGCGCCAGGGCAAGGATCACCTCAGAGGCATCCAGCGCGGTGTCAATCAGCGGACGTCCTTTCGCCGGACCTTCGCGCTTGGTGTAGTTAAGCTTGCCGAGGAAATCGACTTCCGCCTGGGTATTCCACGCTATGCCTTTCCCACCGTTGCCGAGCTTGTCCATGAGTGGACCAAGTGAAGTAAAGCGTTCGTAGGTGGCAGGGTAGTCGCGTTCCACAACGGCGATATTGGGCGCCGTTTTCCCCGGAAGAAGATCGCATTCGCCTTTGCGCCAGTCCAGAATGTCAAACGGCTGCGCCAGCTCTGCCGGGGAGTCGTGTTGCAGCGGTTGCAATACCACATCCGTTTCTTGTCCAAGATGTCCGACGCAAACTTCAGAGAATACTTTGGCGATGCCTTTATAAATTTCCCAGTCGCTCTTCGATTCCCAGGCGGGATCGACCGCCGCCGACAGCGGATGAATAAACGGATGCATATCCGAGGTGTTCATATCGTCTTTTTCATACCAGGTAGCGGTTGGCAAAACGATATCGGAGAACAGGCAGGTGCTCGACATACGGAAATCGAGCGTGACCAGCAGATCAAGTTTGCCCTCTATCGCCGCCGACTGCCATTCAACCTCTTCAGGTTTGATACCCTCGCTTGAGCCAAGCGCTTCCCCCTGGATCCCGCTTTCGGTACCCAGTAAATACTTGAGCATGTATTCATGCCCTTTACCGGAGGAGCCGAGCAGGTTAGAGCGCCAGACGAAGAGGTTGCGCGGATGGTTGCTACCGCTATCCGGCTGCTCGCAGGCAAAACGAATATCCCCCGATTTCAGCGCCTGGGCGGTGTATTGCGCAGGAGACAGCCCCGCCTGTTCGGCTTTTGCTTTAACGGTCAGTGGGTTGAGGTTAAGCTGCGGCGCGGACGGCAGCCAGCCCATCCTTTCTGCACGCACGTTAAAGTCAATCAAATGTCCGGTAAACTTAGACGCATCGGCCAGCGGAGAGAGGAGTTCTTGCGCGGTGAGTTTTTCATAACGCCACTGGCTGGAGTGGTTGTAGAAAAACGAAGTGCTGTTCATCTGACGGGGTGGTCGGTTCCAGTCCAGCGCAAAGGCCAGCGGTAACCAACCGGTTTGCGGTCGCAGTTTCTCCTGACCCACATAGTGCGCCCAGCCGCCGCCACTTTGCCCCACGCATCCACAGAACACGAGGATGTTAATCATGCCACGGTAGTTCATATCCATGTGATACCAGTGGTTGACGCCAGCCCCGAGAATGATCATCGAACGGCCATGCGTTTTATGCGCCGTATCGGCAAACTCGCGGGCGATTTGTTCGATATGACGGCGTGGCACGCCGGTAATTTGCTCGCCCCAGGCAGGGGTATAGGCTTTCACTTCGCTGTAATCTTGCGCGCTATGAACGTCATCCAGACCACGGTCGAGGCCGTAATTCGCCAATACCAGATCATAGACGCTCACCACCGGGCAACGGCTGCCATCGGCGAGGGTAAGATGTTTTACCGGCAGTTGACGGATCAGCACCGGTTCTTGTTTTACGCTGCGAAAATGCGGGTTTTCATTTCCGCCAAAATAGGGGAATGCTACGCCGGTCACTTCATCATGCTGACCGAGCAGCGAGAGAGTAAGCTCAGTTTCCGCGCCAGCCGCCAGGGGTTCCAGGTTCCATTTGCCTTGCTCACCCCAGCGAAAACCGATAGATCCGTTCGGGACAACCAGTTCGCCAGCACTGTTAAAGGCTACCGTTTTCCACTCCGGATTGTTGCTTTCACCCAGACCATCGACAAGGTCTGAGGCGCGCATCATGCGTCCAGGCACATAGCTGCCATCTTCCCGGGCATCCAGTAAAACCAGCATCGGCATATCGGTATAGCGACGACAGTAATTGAGGAAATAATCGCTGGGATTGTCGAGGTGGAACTCTTTCAGGATGACGTGGCCCATTGCCATCGCCAGCGCACTGTCGGTGCCTTGCTTAGGTGCCAGCCACTGGTCGCACAGTTTAGCGACTTCCGAGTAATCCGGCGTAATGGCAATCGTCTTGGTGCCTTTGTAGCGTACTTCGGTGAAAAAGTGCGCATCCGGGGTACGGGTTTGCGGCACGTTAGAGCCCCAGGCGATGATATAACTGGAGTTATACCAGTCGGCGGATTCTGGCACATCGGTTTGCTCACCCCAGGTCATTGGTGAGGCGGGCGGTAAGTCGCAGTACCAGTCATAGAAACTCAGGCAGGTTCCGCCCAGTAGCGAGAGATAGCGCGTACCTGCAGCATAGGAGACCATTGACATCGCAGGGATCGGGGAAAATCCAGCCACGCGGTCCGGGCCATAGGTTTTCACTGTCCAGACGTTAGCGGCGGCAATCAACTGATTAAGCTCTTTCCAGTTGGAGCGGATAAAACCTCCGCGCCCGCGTACCTGCTTGTAGCTCTGGCATTTTTGCGGGTCGTTCATAATGGATTCCCAGGCCAGCACCGGATCGGGCTGGCGGGACAGGGCATCGCGCCACAGTTCTATCAGACGTTTACGCACCAGCGGATACTTCAGGCGGTTGGCGCTGTAAAGATACCAGGAATAGCTGGCGCCGCGCGGGCAGCCGCGGGGTTCATGATTTGGCAAGTCAGGGCGGGTTCGTGGGTAGTCGGTTTGCTGCGTTTCCCAGGTTACCAGTCCATTTTTGACGTAGATTTTCCAGCTGCATGAGCCGGTACAGTTAACACCGTGGGTAGAACGCACAATTTTGTCGAACTGCCAGCGCTGACGATAACTGTCTTCCCAGTCCCGGTTGGTGTGCATCACTTGCCCGTGCCCCTCGGCAAACGTATCGCCCTTTTGTTTAAAGTAGCGAAAGCGGTCTAACAGTTTACTCATGACATAACTCCTGCTTCGATAATATTGCCGACGGTGAATCGAACTCCCGGCCTGGCCGAATGTCCGATCCTGCGGTATCCATTTCGTTATTTTTTTTGTGATTTACGGCCATAGACCAGCCAGGTCACCAGCACGCAGACGATGTAAAACACGAGGAATATTTTCATGGCACCCACCGGAGAGCCGGTCAACGCCAGTGATGAGCCAAACGCTTTAGGGATGAAGAAGCCCCCTACAGCGCCAATGGCTGAGATGAATCCCAGGGCGGCGGCGGTATCGGTTACCGCTTCACGTTGAGCCTGCTCTTCGGTACCACCATGCAGCTTCACCCGGTAAATCGTGATTTTGCGAAAGATCACCGCAATCATCTGGAAGGTCGACCCGCTTCCCAGACCCGCGGTCAGGAACAATCCCATAAACACCAGGTAGAAAGCGACAAAGTTCCCTTCGCCTGATCCTGGCAGGGTGAGAAACAGCAGGGCGCTAAACAGCGCCATAAAGATGAAGTTAATTAACGTGACGCGTACACCGCCGAACTTGTCAGAGATAACGCCGCCCGCCGATCGCGCAAGCGCGCCGATGAAAGGGCCGAAGAACGCCAGTTGCAGGATATTCACGTCAGGAAACTGGGTTTTTGCCAGCATGGCAAAACCTGCAGAAAAACCGATAAATGAACCGAAGGTGGCAAGATACAGCAGGCTTAATAACCACAGATGAAAACGCTTGAGGACCGGTAATTGGGAAGCGATCGAAGCCTTCGAACTGGCAATGTCGTTCATTCCCATACCTGCCGCCACGGTGGCTATCAGCAGTAACGGCACCCAAATCCATGCGGCATTGGCCAGCGACAATAACGAGCCGTCAGCTTGCGGTACGCCCTGAACGCCCAAAAAGGTAAAGATGGGCAGAAAGATAACCAAAGGCGCAATCAACTGCATTACGCTGACGCCGAGGTTTCCGAGACCGCCGTTTACGCCTAACGCACTGCCTTGCTTCGCTTTGGGGAAGAAAAAGCTGATATTGCCCATGCTGGAGGCAAAGTTAGCGCCAGCAAAACCACACATCAGCGCAATAATAATAAATACGCCAAACGGAGTAGCGGTATTTTGCACGGCAAATCCGAGCCAGACGCAGGGAATAATCAGAATGATCGTACTGAAAATGGTCCAACGGCGCCCACCAAATATAGGTACCATAAAGGAGTAGGGAACGCGCAATATTGCACCAGAAAGAGAGGGCAATGCCGTTAATAAAAACAGTTGGTCGGTGGTGAAATTAAAGCCTATTTTATTCAGATTGACGGCAACGGCGCTGAACAACATCCAGACGCAGAAAGCAAGCAGCAAGCAACTCACTGATATCCATAGGTTTCTGCGTGCAATGTGCTTGCCTTTGTTTTCCCAAAAGCCGGGGTTCTCTGGTTTCCAGTCAGTTAAAAGATAACGATTATTTTTCTCATTTGATGATGACATATTATTCTCCATGCACATGCCGTTCATGAAAAAGAAATAAACGCATGCAGCGCCGCGCGGCTTCTTTTTAGAAACTATTGAAAAGTTTTAGGAATATTGACTGAAAGAATAGATAAAAAAGCGCAATAACGCGGCGTGATGGGAGAATTACACGTTGCTTAAGTGTTACCAATTGTAAACATAAAAGATGTATTGTTAATTCATCTATTGCGTCAAATAAATAACTCCAGCGTAATCATACGGTCAAGATGGCGATCGAATGCAGGATCGGCCATTTCCTCAATGCCTAATATGTACATACCATCCAGACCGCAGACCAATGCGATTAAGCGCCAGGCTACGTCGGCAGCATCTGGGGTGGAGGAAAACTCACCGGCTTTCTGTCCCTGAGTGATGATGTTGGCGGTTTCTTCGTGCCACATCCGCATGGTCAACAGGTAGGCGCTTTTGATTTCTGGATCTTTACCCGCCACAACCTGCGCTTCACGCCATAGCTTAATATAGGGTTCGAATCCGCCATCTTCGCTGCCCAGCATGGCATGCAGTCGCTCACGAAAACTGGCATTTTCACTGACCAGTTCCGCGTCGAGCAGGGTACGGATCAGACGTACAAATGCCTGGGATTTAAGTTCGCCGGCAGAGGCAAAGTGGTGGTGTAGTTGGCCCGTTGCCACGTGTGCTTCAGCTGCAATGCGTCGCACCGTCATAGCGGTAAACCCTTCCTCAAGCGCGACACGCATGGCCGCCTGCAGAATAACTTCCCGACGTTCATCCCGATTCAGATAGCTCATCTTTCCTCCTGTACCCGTGTATCACGCAGTCTAACAAAAAGTTGGACATATGTTCAATTTTCCGTAGGATCGCTCAAGTTGGACATGTGTCCAGTTTAAGTTTCGTTAGGGAGTTTTATGTTTCGTCAGTGGTTAACGTTAGTCATTATTGTGCTGGTCTACATCCCTGTTGCGATTGATGCAACGGTGCTGCACGTTGCCGCGCCCACGCTGAGTATGACGCTGGGTGCCAGTGGTAACGAGCTGCTGTGGATCATTGATATTTATTCCCTGGTAATGGCCGGTATGGTATTGCCAATGGGCGCGCTGGGCGATCGCATCGGCTTTAAACGCCTGCTGCTGTTAGGCGCTGGACTGTTTGGTCTCGCATCGCTGGCGGCCGCTTTTGCCCACAGTGCAAGCTGGCTGATAGCCACCCGGGCAGTATTGGCGATTGGCGCGGCGATGATTGTGCCGGCAACGCTTGCGGGGATTCGCGCCACGTTCGCAGAGCAACGGCATCGTAATATGGCGCTCGGCGTCTGGGCCGCGGTCGGTTCTGGCGGTGCGGCATTTGGCCCACTCGTTGGCGGGATGCTGCTGGAGCACTTCTACTGGGGATCCGTGTTCTTAATTAATGTGCCGATTGTCCTGGTGGTAATGGCCTTAACTGCACGCTTAGTGCCGCGTCAGGCCGGACGTCGCGATCAATCGTTAAATTTTGGTCATGCGATAATGCTGATTGTCGCCATTCTGCTGCTGGTCTACAGCGCTAAAACCGCCCTGAAAGGGCATACGGCGACCGTTGCGATCGCGCTGACGTTGTTAACCGGCGCTTTATTGTTGTGGCAGTTTGTCCGTATCCAGCTAGCTGCTTCCCGCCCGATGATTGATATGCGGTTGTTCACGCATCGCATTATCTTAAGCGGCGTAGTGATGGCGATGACCGCGATGATAACTCTGGTAGGGTTCGAGTTACTGATGGCTCAGGAGCTACAGTTTGTTCATGGTTTAACGCCTTATCAGGCGGGCCTTTTTATGCTGCCGGTGATGCTGGCAAGCGGCTTCAGCGGACCGATTGCCGGCATGCTGGTGTCACGTCTGGGATTACGGTGTGTGGCCACGGCGGGTATGGCGCTGAGCGCTGTGAGCTTTTACGGTCTGGCGATGACGGATTTCAGTAGCCAACAGGTACAAGCCTGGATTTTGATGGCTTTGCTCGGCTTCAGCGCCGCCAGTGCGCTTCTGGCTTCAACGGCGGCTATCATGGCGGCAGCTCCGGCAGAAAAAGCCGCAGCCGCGGGCGCCATTGAGACGATGGCTTATGAACTGGGCGCCGGGCTTGGGATCGCTATCTTTGGTTTGCTGTTAAGCCGCAGCTTTTCAGCCTCGATTCTGCCGCCAGTTGGCCTTAATCCGCAGGAGATAGAACGAGCCTCATCGTCAATGGGGGAGGCGGTGCAGTTGGCGCATTCGCTCCCATCGTCGCTGAGTGAGGCGTTGCTGTCGGCTGCTAAAGAAGCCTTTACCTGGTCGCACAGCGTAGCCTTAAGCAGCGCCGGCAGCATGCTTATCGTATTAGCGGTAGGAATGTGGTTCAGTCTGGCAAAGGTACAGCGTCAATAACTAATGAGCTAAATGACAGGGGTAATCCATTTCTTCGACTTCTTTCCCACTGAGTCGAGCGTATTGCCCCGTCAGTCTCCAGAATGCGGGCTGCGTTTCCGTATAGATCTCTGCCGCTAACACCAGGCGGCGGCGATCTACCTCATTAAGCTCCAGCAGCGTCCACGGCACAAAATAGCGATCGCTGCCCGTCAGGGTAAACCACAGCGGGCACCCGCAACCAGAACAAAAGAAACGTTCACCACGATTTGAAGAAGGAAAGTGCGCAGGTTCTGCTGAATCTGGCGACATCAGCGGATGAGTGCTGGCTTCCAGATACATAGCGATGCCGCCCGACCACTTCTGGCACAGGGTACAATGGCAGGCATAGACATCCAGCATTTCGACGTCGACGGTAAAATGACTCTGTCCGCAAAGACAACGACCAGTGAATGTCTGCACGGCATACTCCTTATGACCGAGTCTACATTAAGAGAAAAAGCCAGCCCTGGAAGGACTGGCTTTTTATTCAGGCTACAACAAAATTAGAACTGGTAGTTCAGACCAACAGCCACGATGTTGTCAGTGCTTACACCGGCAGCGCGGGTGAAGTTGTTGTCGTCCAGCAGATTGATTTTGTAATCAACGAAGGTAGACATGTTTTTGTTGAAGTAGTAGGTAGCACCCAGGTCTACGTATTCAACCAGATCCTGGTCGCCGAAGAATGCAATGTCTTTACCTTTGGATTTCAGGTAAGCGATGGACGGACGCAGACCGAAGTCGAACTGGTACTGAGCAACAGCTTCAAAGTTCTGTGCTTGATTTGCAATACCGTTGATCTTACTACCGTTAACAGTACCACCAAAGGTAGTCATGTTACGGGTTTCAGAGTAGGTAGTTGCCAGGTAGATATTGTTCGCATCATATTTCAGGCCAGCAGCCCAAACTTCAGCGTTCTTACCGTCAGCTTTGAACAGACCATTGTGGTTGTTCTGAGAATCAGTACGGTCAGATTTCGCATAGGTTGCACCTACACCGAAGCCTTCGTACTCATAAGTCGTAGACAGACCGAAGCCGTCACCGTTAGCTTCTTTGTCGTTGCTACGGGCGTTTTTACCCTGGTACTGCAGGGCAAAATTCAGACCTTCAACCAGACCGAAGAAGTCGGTGTTACGATAGGTTGCAACGCCAGTAGCACGCTGGGTCATGAAGACGTCAGTCTGGGTCCAGGTATCGCCACCGAACTCTGGCAGAACGTCGGTCCATGCGCCGATGTCGTATGCTACGCCGTAGTTACGACCGTAGTCGAAAGAACCGTATTCAGCGAATTTCAGGCCAGCGAATGCCAGACGAGTTTTGTCTGCTTCGGAACCCTGATCTTCAGAACGGTTGCCCTTGAATTCATATTCCCACTGACCGAAACCAACCAGTTGGTCGTTGATCTGGGTTTCGCCCTTGAAGCCCAGACGCGCGTAGGTTTTGTCGCCATCGCTGCCGTTGTCGTCAGAGAAGTAATGCTGAGCGTGAACTTTACCGTAGATATCCAGTTTGTTTGCGTCTTTGTTATATACCTCAGCTGCGTTTACCGCACCTGCCGCCAACAGGCTAGTCACTGCCACTGCAACTAATTTAAGTTTCATTCTAAATAATCCTTATAATTTTTTCTTGGTGTGTTTCCTAAACCATTGCTAAACGAATGGGTTCGTCAATGGCAAACTATTTTTAAATGACGCAGTGGTATAAGTTCAATAATAAGTTTCATATTATTGCGAAATATTTGAAGTTGTGTGATCCAGATCTACATAATATAGCTGATTGTATTAATCATAATATGTGACAGATCTGAATGGGTATATTTACATACGGGACTATTGTGCGGGCTATGGTTTAAATGGTGTTAGTTTCGCAGGTGTAATATATACAAGTGAAGAGATATAGATAACCAGATAATACTTTCGAACGTTAATTAATTACCATATATTTAACATTTAATTAAACAAATATAAACATAATCGCAGGTGGAATGGACAAATATTATTCATCAATTTGCCTAAAGTATAGTCGGGTTTTATTTGTTTGTGATAAAACCCGACTTTTTATCAGGCGCGTCGCGTTGCCAGCCAGCAAAGCAGAGAGCCTGCGCAGACCATCAGCGCACCTTGCCAGAACGAAAGCGACAGCGGGGCGCTGAGCAACACAGCGGCCAGCGCGGAGGAGAGCACCGGGGTAAAATAAGACCCAACAGCCATGACGGTCACGTTGCCGTGCAAAATGCCAATATTCCACGCAGCATAGGCAAATCCTAACGTTAATGCTGCAGTGAACATTTTAATCGTCACCGAAGTACTGAAAACCATTTTCGGTTGAGGGGTAATAAAATAGTAAACCCACAAAGTTGCTGCCGTCAGTAAAACGAACACGGTGATGCCGTTAAAACCTTTTGCATATTTATTGGTCACCGTGCAATACGTTGCCCAGATAAAAGCGCCGAGAAAGGCGAGAAAATAGCTGAGCGGACTGCTGGCAACATTGCTTATAATTTCATCAAGGTTAAGGCCATTTTCGCCACCCAATACCCAACACACCCCGGTCAATGCGATAATTAATCCAGGGATTACCAGCCAGGTTGTTTTCTGACCATTAAATAAAATAGCAAACAATATCGTCAGACTTGGCCAGAGATAATTAACCATACCGACTTCAATAGCCTGGTGACGAGTAGCCGCATAACCGAGAGCCAGCGCTAAACAGATTTCATAGCTAACAAAAAGCACGCTACCGGCGATTAAATAGCGAACAGGTATTTTCCTGATATTCGGAAAGCCGACGGTAAAAATCAGTAACAGGCCGCTTAACGAAAAAATCATTGCCGCGCCGCCCGCAGGACCCAGCCCTTCACTTACTCCACGCATGAGTCCGACCATAGTGCTCCAGAGCACTATGGCAATGAGCCCAATTAACGTTGCTTTTTGTTTTGTCATTCTGATTGTCTGTCCATGGTGCTGGCAAAAAATTAAGCTGAAATTTATAGCACTTTTATACCGTAGCGCGCTAATCAATTGCCTTTCCCATACTCCCTTATGGGTACAAAGGTTAAACAAAGTGCACTATTTAGTAGCGGAACCGTTTCGTTATTGATTTGACGCAAAAAAAATATGGATATAGCTGATAGTTTCGTCGCGAAGTTGTACATGGCATCTTTCAGACTGCCGCGCTCGCGCAATTTGAGAGATTTCCTGTACGAACCCCTGCAAAAAAGAGGAAAGCAATGGACGTCAGCCGCAGACAATTTTTTAAAATCTGCGCGGGCGGTATGGCGGGAACAACAGTAGCCGCTCTGGGTTTTGCACCCAAAATGGCACTGGCTCAGGCGCGAAACTATAAGCTGTTACGCGCCAAAGAGATCCGAAACACCTGCACATACTGTTCCGTAGGTTGCGGGCTATTAATGTATAGCCTGGGAGATGGAGCAAAAAACGCCAAAGAGTCGATTTACCATATTGAAGGGGATCCGGATCATCCGGTGAGCCGCGGGGCATTATGTCCTAAGGGCGCAGGATTACTGGATTACGTGCACAGTGAAAACCGTCTGCGTTACCCGGAATATCGCGCTCCTGGTTCCGACAAATGGCAGCGCATCAGCTGGGATGAAGCATTCACCCGCATCGCGAAGCTGATGAAAACTGACCGTGACGCCAACTTTATTGAGAAGAATGAGCAGGGCGTAACGGTAAACCGCTGGCTTTCAACCGGGATGCTGTGTGCATCTGCGGCAAGTAATGAAACTGGCATGCTGACGCAAAAATTTGTGCGCTCACTCGGCATGCTGGCAGTAGACAACCAGGCGCGCGTCTGACACGGACCAACGGTAGCAAGTCTTGCTCCAACATTTGGTCGCGGTGCGATGACCAACCACTGGGTTGATATTAAAAACGCTAACGTCGTGATGGTGATGGGCGGTAATGCCGCTGAAGCACATCCGGTGGGATTCCGCTGGGCGATGGAAGCCAAAAACAACAATGATGCCACGCTGATTGTTGTTGACCCTCGTTTTACTCGTACAGCCTCGGTGGCGGATATCTATGCGCCAATTCGTTCCGGCACGGACATTACGTTCCTGTCCGGTGTCTTGCTGTACCTGATTGAAAACAACAAAATTAACGCTGAATACGTGAGGCATTACACCAACGCCAGCCTGCTGGTGCGGGATGACTTTGCTTTTGAAGACGGTCTGTTCAGCGGCTATGACGCGGAAAAACGCCAATACGATAAATCGTCCTGGAACTACCAGTTCGATGAAAACGGCTACGCGAAACGCGATGAAACGTTAAGCCATCCTCGCTGCGTGTGGAATCTGCTAAAACAGCACGTTTCCCGCTACACGCCGGATGTGGTGGAAAACATCTGCGGTACGCCGAAAGAAGACTTCCTGAAAGTCTGCGAAGTACTGGCTTCCACCAGCGCGGCGGATCGCACCACTACGTTCCTGTATGCGCTGGGCTGGACACAGCATACCGTAGGGGCGCAGAACATCCGTACCATGGCGATGATCCAGTTGCTGCTCGGCAACATGGGGATGGCAGGTGGCGGGGTTAACGCCTTACGTGGTCACTCCAACATTCAGGGATTAACCGACTTAGGTCTGCTCTCTACCAGTCTGCCAGGTTACCTGACGCTGCCGTCAGAGAAACAGACGGATCTGCAAACCTATCTGGCTGCTAATACGCCAAAAGCGACGTTGGCCGACCAGGTTAACTACTGGGGTAACTATCCGAAGTTCTTCGTCAGTCTAATGAAATCTTTCTACGGCAATGCGGCGCAGAAAGAGAACGACTGGGGCTTTGAGTGGCTGCCGAAGTGGGATCAGTCCTACGACGTCATCAAATACTTCAACATGATGGATAGCGGAAAAGTTACCGGCTACATCTGTCAGGGCTTTAACCCCGTTGCGTCCTTCCCGGACAAAAACAAAGTGGTGCAGTGCCTGAGCAAACTGAAGTATCTGGTGGTTATCGATCCGCTGGTGACCGAAACCTCAACGTTCTGGCAGAACCACGGTGAATCAAACGACGTCGATCCGGCATCTATTCAGACCGAAGTCTTCCGTTTGCCATCGACCTGCTTTGCGGAAGAGGACGGCTCCATTGCCAACTCCGGCCGCTGGCTACAGTGGCACTGGAAAGGTCAGGACGCACCGGGTGAAGCCCGCAACGACGGCGAAATTCTGGCCGGTATTTACCATCGTCTGCGCGACATGTATCGCACTGAAGGCGGTAAAGCGGTAGAACCCGTTCTGAAAATGAGCTGGAACTATAAGCAGCCGGACGAACCGCACTCCGAGGAAGTGGCAAAAGAGAACAACGGCTATGCGCTGGAAGACCTCTATGATGCCAACGGCGTGCTGGTTGCGAAAAAAGGTCAGTTGCTCAACAGCTTTGCGTTGCTGCGTGATGATGGTTCTACCTCATCATCCTGCTGGATTTATACCGGTAGCTGGACCGAGCAGGGCAACCAGATGGCCAATCGCGATAATGCCGACCCGTCAGGTCTCGGTAATACGCTGGGCTGGGCCTGGGCATGGCCGTTGAACCGTCGCGTGCTGTATAACCGCGCTTCGGCGGATCCACAGGGTAAACCGTGGGATCCAAAACGCATGCTTATCCAGTGGAACGGTACGAAGTGGACGGGGAACGATATCCCGGACTTCAATACCGCAGCGCCAGGCAGCGGCACCAATCCGTTTATCATGCAGCCGGAAGGGCTGGGGCGTCTGTTTGCTATCGATAAGATGGCGGAAGGTCCGTTCCCGGAACACTACGAGCCGATGGAAACACCGCTGGGTACTAACCCGCTGCACCCGAACGTGATCTCCAACCCGGCAGCGCGTCTGTACGAAGCGGATAAGCTCCGCATGGGTACGAAACAGGACTTCCCGTACGTCGGGACGACCTATCGTCTGACCGAGCATTTCCATACCTGGACCAAGCACGCATTGCTGAATGCGATTGCCCAGCCAGAGCAGTTTGTGGAAATCAGCGAAACGCTGGCGGCAGCGAAAGGTATCAACAACGGCGATCACGTGAAAGTCAGCAGCAAGCGTGGATTTATTCGCGCAGTTGCCGTGGTGACCCGTCGTCTGCGTACTTTGAACGTCAACGGTCAGCAGGTTGAAACGGTTGGGATCCCAATCCACTGGGGCTTTGAAGGAGTCGCGCGTAAAGGCTATATCGCCAACACCCTGACGCCGAATGTCGGTGATGCAAACTCGCAAACGCCGGAATACAAAGCGTTTTTAGTTAACATCGAGAAGGCGTAAGGGAGGCGAACATATGTCTATGGAAACGCAGGACATCATCAAAAGGTCCGCAACAAACTCCATCACGCCGCCGCCTCAGGCCCGTGATTATAAAGCGGAGGTCGCGAAGCTGATCGACGTTTCCACCTGTATAGGCTGTAAAGCTTGTCAGGTGGCATGCTCAGAGTGGAACGATATCCGCGATGAAGTCGGCCACTGCGTCGGGGTGTATGACAACCCCGCCGATCTCAGCGCCAAGTCCTGGACGGTGATGCGGTTTACCGAAACCGAACAGAACGGCAAGCTGGAGTGGTTGATTCGTAAAGACGGCTGTATGCACTGTGAAGATCCGGGCTGCCTGAAGGCATGCCCGTCTGCCGGAGCTATCATCCAGTACGCCAACGGGATTGTCGATTTCCAGTCAGAACACTGTATTGGCTGCGGCTACTGTATTGCCGGGTGTCCATTTAATATTCCGCGCCTCAATAAAGAGGATAACCGCGTGTATAAATGTACGCTGTGTGTGGACCGGGTCAGCGTCGGGCAGGAACCTGCCTGCGTGAAGACTTGTCCGACCGGAGCAATACATTTCGGCACTAAGCAGGAAATGCTGGAAATGGGCGAACAGCGCGTGGCAAAACTGAAGGCACGCGGTTTCGAACACGCCGGTCTCTACAATCCGGAAGGTGTGGGTGGTACGCACGTTATGTACGTTCTGCATCATGCCAACCAGCCGGAGCTGTATCATGGCCTGCCGAAAGATCCGCAGATCGATACCTCTATCAATCTGTGGAAAGGGGCGCTGAAACCGCTGGCCGCTGCCGGATTTATCGCCACCTTCGCCGGGCTGATTTACCACTACATTGGTATCGGCCCGAATAAGGAAGTGGACGACGACGAGGAGGATCATCATGAGTAAGTCGAAAATGATTGTGCGCACGAAGTTTATCGACCGCGCCTGTCACTGGACGGTGGTGATCTGCTTCTTCCTGGTGGCGTTGTCGGGGATTTCTTTTTTCTTCCCGACTCTGCAATGGCTGACGCAGACCTTCGGTACGCCGCAGATGGGACGCATTTTGCACCCGTTCTTCGGCATACTGATCTTCGTGGCGCTGATGTTCATGTTTGTACGCTTTGTTCACCACAACATCCCGGATAAAAAAGATATCCCGTGGCTGAAAAACATTGTGGAAGTGCTGAAAGGCAATGAACATAAAGTGGCGGATGTGGGCAAGTACAATGCCGGGCAGAAAATGATGTTCTGGTCAATCATGAGCATGATTTTCGTGCTGTTGATTACTGGTATCATTATCTGGCGTCCGTACTTTGCGCAGTTCTTCCCGATGCAGGTTGTGCGCTATAGCCTGCTGATCCATGCGGCGGCGGGGATTATCCTGATGCACGCCATCCTCATCCATATGTATATGGCATTCTGGGTGAAAGGATCGATTAAAGGCATGGTTGAAGGGAAAGTGAGCCGTCGCTGGGCGAAGAAACATCACCCACGCTGGTATCGCGAAGTTGAAAGACAAGAAGCGAAAAAAGAGAGCGAGGAAGGGGTTAACTAACTCCTGACGTTCCCTGTACGTAATGGCGCTACCGATGTAGCGCCATTTTTTTGCCAAAAAAACGTCATGTTTCTGTCATCTGCTGAACGTAAGGTGTTGTCTTTCCAATAATAGAAGAGTTAAAAGACAATGCATCTGGTGAAAAAATTACTCGCAGTCAGCCTATTTCTCTGTGCATCCGCTCAGGCGCAGAATGTCCTCGAATTTCCGCAGCCGGAGAATAACCCGGAAGAGTTTTATGCCGTGACCGAAATCCCGGCAGGTGGAATAATCAAATATGAAACTGACGCCAAAACCGGTTTTATCATTGCCGATCGCTTCCAGTCCATGCCGGTTGCCTATCCCGCCAACTACGGTTCTCTGACCCAGTCTTTAGCCGGTGACGGCGACCCGCTGGATGTTATCTTTTATACCCGCGCGCCGCTGGCTCCGGGAACGTTGATTAAGCTGCGCGCTATTGGCGTACTGAAGATGATCGACGGCGGTGAAAAGGACGACAAAATTGTTGCCGTACCGGCCAGTAAAATTGACCCTACTTATGACAACATCAAAGAGCTGAGCGATCTGCCAAAGATTGAAGTTCAACGTCTGGAATCTTTCTTCCGCGTGTACAAAGATCTGCCGGAAGGGCGCAAGAAGGTCGAATTAAACGGTTTCAACGATGCCGTTACGGCGAAGCAAGAGATCAAACAGGCCTGGGAGGCCTGGAAAGAGAAAAAACCGCAGCAATAATTAGCATGCCGGATGGCAAAAGTTGATCCGGCATTTACTTTTATCATTGTACTGCCAGCTTACGCAGGCGTGAAATATCCACGCTTTTTTGGGCCTCTGCCAGACTCCAGGTATTTTGCAGGTTTAACCACATTTCGGGTGAACTGCCAATCACCACAGAGAGTTTAATCGCCATCTCAGGCGTCAGGGCCGCTTTCCCGGTTAATAGTCGACTTGCCGTTGAAGGTGCAATTTCCATAGCCCTGGCAAACTCGCGCAGGCTGACATTGAGTTCGTCCAGCGCTTCCTGAATGATATCCCCAGGACGGGGATGATTTGCCATCTTCATCAATGATAGTCCTCGTAGTCCAGTATGTACGCATCGCCATTGACGAATTCAAACGTAATACGCCAGTTACCTGAAACAGAAATTGCCCATATGCCGTCACGCTCACCCACCAGAGGATGCAGCTTATAACCGGGCATATTGATATCTGTAACCTTACTAGCCGCATCAATAACGGCAAGCCTGTGTCGTAATCGTCGGACATGTTTCGCCATAACGCCTGATGTTCGCCCATGAAGAAACAAATCGCGCAATCCTTTGTGTCTGAAGTTCATGATCATCCATATCTTCCTTGTTCCTTCAAGAGGAACATTACCATTAATGTTCCTTTAAGCGCAACACCAGGATTGCGATGTTTTAAATTTTGCGGCGAATGTGCAAAAAGAAAAAGGGAGAAGGGGAATATCTGGAAAGCGTCACGCAAGAATTGCCGGATGGCTGGCCTACACGCGCATTTTGCTGATGTAGGCCGGATAAGCGTTCGCCATCCGGCACCAGAGTTTACTCCAGTTGTGAGTTCAGACGCTCAATCTCCTTTCGCCATTGTGCCTGTAACAACGGCTTTTGATGTTTTGGCTTGCGCGCAAGATCGTCGGCCAGACGTTGCTCCAGCTCGAGGAGTTGTTCCAGCAATCCATCGCTGTCAACGCTGATTTCGGCCCTCGCTTCGACCACCGTTTTGGGAACAGTTATCTCAGAGGATGTTTCCCGAATACGCGCATTGACCGCGTCCAGATCGTGCCATTCGCTCAGTTCGCCATTGTCGATTAACCAAAACCGGTTACAGCTTTGGCTGATAAGCTGACGGTCGTGACTGACCAGCAACACGCCGCCGTTATAACTTTGCAGCGTTTCTGCCAGCGCCTCTTTACCTTCCATATCCAGATGGTTGGTGGGTTCATCGAGCATCAGCAGGCTGTAGCGCGCAAGCGTCAGACCCACAAACAGCAGCCGGGATCGTTCACCGCCGCTTAATGTACTGACTCGCTGCGCATGTCGGACCCACGGAAAACCCGCGCTAATCAGCGCCATCTTGCGAATCTCCGGCTGCGGGGCAAACGCTTCCAGCGCGTCAAATAACGAATCGTTGTCTGCGAGCTGATGCAGCGTCTGGTCGTAATACCCCAGCGTAACGCGCGGGTGTAACACCAGTGAAGGTGATGCCATCTGTGACTGAAACTGTTGCCAGATAAGCCTTAACAGCGACGATTTCCCGCAACCGTTACGCCCGACAATCGCCACGCGATCGCCACTTTTTAACCGGATACCGGCAATGGAAAACAGCGTATCAGCGCCGGGAGCAGGGGCTACGGACAGATTTGTCATCTCCAGCAAACGATCCGCACGCAGAGCATCCCCCTGCAATGTTAGCGTCCACTGACTCCCTGACGTCACTTCCGTCTGTACCTCTTTCAGGCGTTGTACCTGTTTTTCCATCTGTTTGGCCTTGCGGGAGAGATCTTCGTTGTCGTAGACCCGCCCCCAGGTAGCCAGCCGCCTGGCGCTGGCGGCCACACGGTCGATCTCCTTTTGTTCAGCCTTATGGCGCAAAGCATCGCTGACGTCTCTTTCTGCCAGCGCCTGACGCGCCGCGCTACAGGGCAGATCAAAAGCATGGAGAGTGCGATCGCGCAAGATCCACGTTCCGTGAGTCACCGCGTCCAGCAGCTGCGGGTCGTGAGAAACCACCACAAAACTGCCAGACCAGTTCTGTAAGAACTGTTCCAGCCACAGTAATGTGGGCAAATCCAGGTGGTTCCCCGGCTCATCCAGCAGCAGTAAGTCAGGATTTCGCATCAGCGCCCGCGCTAATAGCAGACGCGTATGTTGGCCGCCGCTCAGCGTTTGTGCTGTCAGGGATAAATTCTCCGGCGTGAACCCCATTTCGGCAAGCAGTGCTTCAACCCGCCACTGCTGAGCTGCGCGTTCATGCTCGGGAAGTTGAGCGAGAACGGCTTCCTGCAGCGTAAGCGGCAGTATATCGTCAGGTAGATGTTGTTCCACACGAGCGAGATGACAGTGATTCGCCTGCGCGATTGCCCCACTTGTGGGCGAGATCGTGCCGTCGAGCAGTTTTAACAGCGTGCTTTTGCCACAGCCGTTGTAACCGATAAGCCCGATGCGGTCGCCTTTTTTCAGGGTAAAGGAAAGATCGTCGAATAGCGTGCCGAATGCCGTATCAACGTGTAAGGATTGTGCGGTTAGTAATGTGCTCATTGTTGCTTACTCAAGAGTTACAGGCGTGAAAACGCCTCGTCAAACATCGCTGACGATAACCCGGTAAGCCCGAGAGAAGGGGATTTAGAAGTTAGCTTCGCTCAAGCAGAAGTTATCGCAGCACGATACCGATAACGCTTGAGCACTGGCGATCGCCAAAAGCATGTGAAACGATAAAACGTTCACAGTACAGCATAAGTATCCTCCTTTTTTTTTTCAGAATGTTGATCGGTAGCGAAAGTGTAATCGCAAGTTACGCAGTCGCGCAAGCTTTGCACGCGGCAGCATTGGAACCGTAAACACTGATACGGGAACAGTTACCTTGATTCAGAAGGAATGAACGCAGATTATTCATGCGAAAGTTAATTTTCATCGCGTCAAAAGTATGAGTTAAGGATCACAACAACGATCTACATTCTCCAGTATCCTCTGCACACTATTTTATTATTTGGAGAATAGATAACATGAAAAAAACAATTACATTAACGATGATTGCGCTGGGATGTTTATTTGCAAATGCACAGGCAAGTGAAAAACTTGCGGGTAATGAGATACTTAAAGTTCAAAAAGGTGGGGTTCCCGACAAAATTTACACGCAACAAAAACCTCATTTAAAGATTGCCACCTATAACATTGGTAAAAATGAAGCCTCTGCTGATGTAGCGGATTTTACTGCACTTAATTCGGCGATTGAAAGAATAAATGCCGATATTATTGCGGTTCCGGAGGTTGATAATAAAACAGGTCGTAGCCAAAAAATTGATCAACTCAAAAAAATCGCTGATGCTAATAAACTGCATTATGTCTTTGGAAAAGCTATCGACTTTGACGGCGGTGAATACGGCTTAGGTCTTCTTTCCAAATATAAAATACTGCATTCGCAGGTCGTGAAATTACCGTCGGGTGATGCAGAACAACGTGTGGCATTACTGGCGCAGATTGATGTTCCCGGCTTTGATTCCGCACCGATCATCATGGTAACTCACCTCGACTGGCAAAAAGATCCAACCATGCGAACTGAGCAGGCGCGTTACCTGTTAGATATTAGCATTGGTGACGCAACAACAGATTTCCCGGATATCGCATCTTCAATTAAAATCCTGGCGGGCGATTTCAATTCAACCCGGGATGAACAACCCCTAAAAGAAATACGTTACTTTTTCAATGAAGTGACGAAAGAGGGAATTGATACGCGCAGTTGGCCAGCCGTTAACCCAGCGATTGATATAGACCATATTTTCACATTTAAAGGGCAAAAGTGGAACGTCAAAAATCTGCAGATCCCACATAATTCATCCGAATTTACGTGGTCTACGGCGAGCGATCACCTGCCGGTTATTGCTGAACTTGAACTTTCAGAGCAGTAATCCACATACAGCCTTTTGTTCATCAAACGCTTAACATTGCCCGGCAGCAGTTTGCCGCCGGGCAAAGCGTCAGATAGAAGTACGGCGGTAGTCGCGATATTCCGCCTGCCAGAAATTATCGTCAATCGCCTGTTGTAGCGCTTCGGCGGACGTTTTAACCGCCACGCCTTGCTGCTGGGCCATTTTCCCCACGGCAAAAGCGATGGCGCGCGACACCGTCTGAATGTCTTTCAGCTCCGGTAACACCAGTCCTTCGCCGTTGAGCACCAGCGGTGAATACTGCGCCAGCGTTTCGCTTGCCGACATCAGCATTTCATCAGTGATGCGCGACGCGCCAGAAGCAATAACCCCCAGACCAATACCCGGGAAGATATAGGCGTTGTTACACTGGGCGATCGGATAAATTTTCTCTTTCCACAGTACCGGTGCGAACGGACTACCGGTCGCAACCAGCGCATTACCTTCTGTCCAGGCGATAATATCCTGTGGCGTAGCTTCTACGCGGGAAGTCGGGTTAGACAGCGGCATGACGATCGGCCGCGGACAATGTTTATGCATTTCGCGAATGATTTCTTCTGTAAACAGGCCGGTCTGTCCGGAAACACCAATCAGGATATCCGGCTTAACGTTGCGTACCACGTCGAGTAGCGACAGCACATCTTCTTGCGTATCCCAGTGCTGGAGGTTTTCTCGTTTTTGCACCAGTTTGGTCTGGAAAGAGAGCAGGTTCGGCATCTTATCGGTTAACAGGCCAAAGCGATCGACCATGAATACGCGTTGACGTGCCGCTTCTTCGCTTAAGCCTTCACGCTGAATTTGCGCGATGATCTGCTCGGCAATACCGCAACCGGCGGAACCCGCCCCGAGGAAGACGATATTTTGTTCGCTCAACTGGCTACCGGCCGCGCGGCTGGCAGCAATCAGCGTGCCAACGGTCACCGCCGCGGTACCCTGAATATCGTCGTTAAACGAGCAGATTTCATCGCGATAACGGGTCAGGAGAGGCATGGCGTTTTTCTGCGCGAAGTCTTCAAACTGCAACAGTACGTCCGGCCAGCGATGCTTCACGGCCTGGATGAATTCATCGACAAATTCGTAGTACTCATCATCAGTGATGCGCGGATTACGCCAGCCCATATACAGCGGATCGTTGAGCAGTTGCTGATTGTTGGTCCCGACGTCAAGTACCACTGGCAGGGTGTAGGCCGGGCTAATTCCGCCACACGCGGTATACAGCGACAGTTTACCGATTGGAATCCCCATTCCGCCGATGCCCTGATCGCCAAGACCCAAAATACGTTCGCCATCGGTAACGACGATAACCTTGATATTGTGGTTAGGAACGTTTTGCAGGATGTCGTCCATATTGTGGCGGTTCTGATAAGAGATAAATACGCCGCGCGCGCGACGATAGATCTCAGAGAAACGCTCACAGGCAGCACCAACCGTTGGGGTGTAGATAACCGGCATCATCTCATCGAGGTGATTATGCACGAGTCGGTAAAACAGGGTTTCGTTGGTGTCCTGGATGTTGCGCAGATAAATGTGTTTATCAATTTCAGTTTTGAATCCCTGATATTGGATCCAGGCGCGTTCGGCCTGTTCTTCAATCGTCTCGACCACTTCCGGCAGTAACCCCAGCAGGTTGAAGTTACGGCGTTCTTCCACACTGAAAGCGCTCCCTTTATTCAGTAAGGGGAATTCCAGCAGTACCGGGCCAGCGTAAGGGATGTAAAGGGAACGCAGTTTTTTAGTTTCGTTTTCCATGTCACTCACTCTTTTTTGAATAACCGTCCCTGGCACTCTTTATGATCGTATGTGGCCTGTTCGCCAGGGAAACGGGCGAAGTATAAAGCATTGTGAATGGGTAAAGGGGTTTTATAAGCAAAAACACCACTGCGGTTGCAATGGTGTTTATCTCGTTATTCAGTCAGACGTGCGAAAGGTCTACTTGCCGTCAGCGCGGCGCTTTCTTCCGGTAGGATTATTGACCACGCTGGTTTTGTCACCTTCGGTCACGGATTTACGTTGATTTGAGATTTTGTGGTCCAGTCCGAGAATATGACGGGCCTGACGGTTCGATTTCATTCTAACTCCTTAATCCTGTTACTGGTTTCAAGGGCGAGCCCGTATGACAACGGACGAAATACAACCTGATAGAAAGCCGATGTTCAAAAGAACGGCTTTCTGGATGGTCGGTCATTTTATCTGAAAGGTCAATGCTTAAGCGGCAAATGAGAACTTTCCCGTATGTGCCATGCTTTTTCCCAGCCGTCCTATACTTGTAACTCCAACGACAACACAGGAGAACGATAATGACTATCCATAAGAAAGGTCAGGCACACTGGGAAGGCGACATTAAGCGCGGTAAAGGTACCGTATCGACCGAAAGTGGCGTGTTGAATCAGCAACCGTATGGGTTTAATACCCGATTCGAAGGGGTGAAAGGCACCAATCCCGAGGAGTTGATTGGCGCGGCCCATGCGGCCTGCTTCTCAATGGCGCTTTCTCTGATGTTGGGCGAAGCGGGTTTTACGCCAGATGCCATTGATACCACTGCCGATGTTTCTCTGGATAAAGTGGATGCCGGGTTTGCTATCACCAAAGTCGCGCTGCACAGCGAGGTGAGCGTCCCGGGGATCGATGCCGCCACGTTTGACGGCATTATCCAGAAAGCGAAAGCGGGCTGCCCGGTATCGCAGGTGCTGAACGCGGAAATTACGCTGGATTATCAGTTGAAGTCTTAATCGTGGCGTGCCGGATGCGACTGCGTCTTATCCGGCACCAGATGATGTTATTGCGCTACCCAACCGCCATCCATATTCCACGCAACGCCTCGCACCTGCGCCGCGCCGTCTGAGCACAAAAATAGCGCCAGCTCACCCAACTGTTCCGGCGTGACGAATTCGCGCGACGGCTGCTTTTCCGCCAGCAGGGCGTCACGCGCGGCTTCAGGCTCAGCGCCTTCGGCAATTCGTTTATCAATCTGCTGCTGGACCAGCGGTGTGAGCACCCAACCGGGGCACAGCGCATTGCAGGTGATGCCCGTTTGCGCGGTTTCCAGCGCAATGGTCTTGGTTAGTCCCACCACGCCATGCTTCGCTGCCACATAGGCGGACTTCTCTTTTGAGGCCACCAGCCCGTGAACAGAAGCGATATTAATAATGCGCCCCCAGTTACGCTTACGCATGCCGGGAAGCGCCAGGCGCGTGGTGTGAAAGACAGAAGAGAGATTAATGGCGATAATCGCGTTCCATTTATCAACCGGGAAGGTTTCCACCGGTGAAACGTGCTGGATCCCGGCGTTGTTGACCAGGATATCCACACCGCCAAATTCGCTTGCAGCATAGCGCATCATGTCAGCAATTTGCGCTTCATCGCTCAGGTCCGCGCCATGATAGCCCGGCGTTTTGCCATACTGCGCCACGGCGTCTTTGGCGGCTTCAACATCGCCAAACCCGTTAAGGATCAGGGTTGCTCCCGCTTGCGCCAGCACCTGTGCGATGCCTAATCCGATACCGCTGGTTGAACCGGTTACAAGGGCAGTTTTTCCCGTTAAGTTCATGATGATTCTCCTTAAACAATTCCGGTGGTGTAGAAGACGCCGATAACAAACAGCACGGCCAGACTTTTAATGACGGTAATGGCAAAAATCCCACCGTACGCCTGACGATGGCTGAGACCGGTAATGGCCAGCAGGGTAATGACCGCGCCGTTGTGTGGCAGGGTGTCCATACCACCGCTGGCCATTGACGCCACGCGGTGGAAGACTTCAAGTGGGATATTGGCGGCATGGGCAGCGGCAATAAAAGTGTCAGACATGGCGGCGAGGGCAATACTCATCCCGCCAGACGCCGAACCGGTGATCCCGGCAAGCGTGGTGATGCTGATAGCCTCATTGAGCAGTGGATCGGGAATGGCCGCCAGCGCTTTGGACAGCACAAGGAAACCCGGCAGGGCGGCGATCACTGCGCCAAAGCCGTACTCTGATGCGGTATTCATCGCTGCGAGGATCGCACCGCCAACCGCCGTTCTGCTCCCTTCCGCCAGGCGACCTTTAATGTTGCGATAGCCGAAGAGTACCACCAGTAAAATTCCAGAAATCAGCGCCGCTTCTACCGCCCAGATAGCAGTGATTTTACCGACTTCGGTGGTAATCGGTTTGGCAAGACCCGGAAGCTCTAACTGATGCGTGGCGCCATACCATTGGGGGATCCAGCGGGTGAACAGCAGGTTAAATACGCCAACCAGGATCAGCGGAGAGATAGCAATTATCGGGTTCGGCAGATTAATGTTATCTGGCGTTTCGGGCTCGTTTAACAGTTCAGTGCCATATCCTTCATTCTTCGACTGGGCTTTACGACGCTGGCGCTCGAGATAAACCAGACCGACAACGATAATAAACACGGAACCTATCAAACCCAGCCACGGCGCGGCCCAGGCGTTAGTCCCAAAGAAGCTGGTCGGAATAATATTCTGGATCTGCGGCGTGCCTGGCAGGGCGTCCATAGTGAAAGAGAAGGCCCCCAGCGCAACGGTTGCCGGGATCAGGCGCTTTGGGATATTACTCTGGCGGAACAGTTCCGCCGCAAACGGATACACCGCAAACGCCACTACAAACAGCGACACGCCACCGTAGGTCAACAGCGCACACACCAGCACAATCACCGGGATGGCGTGGCGACGGCCGAGAATGTTGATGGCGGCGGCGACAATGGAGCGTGAAAAACCAGATAACTCGATTAACTTGCCAAACACTGCTCCCAGCAAGAACACCGGGAAGTAAAGCTTCACAAAACCGACCATTTTTTCCATAAACAGGCCGGTAAAAGCAGGTCCGACGGCGCTGGGTTCGGTAAGCAATACAGCACCTAATGCCGCGATGGGGGCAAAAAGTATGACGCTATATCCGCGATAGGCTGCCAGCATCAGCAGGCCCAGCGCTGCCAGGGCGATTAATACACTCATCATGACTCCTCAATATCATTGTTATAGTGGGGTACAGAAAGAGAAGTTACGGTTTCAGGGCAAAGCGCAGCTGATGCTCTCTGCGTTGCTGGATATATTCCTTGCGCGAATCATCCCAACGATAAAATCCCTGACCGCTGCGTAAACCGGTATCACCGTTGGCAACTTTGTCAGCGACCAGCGACATCATGTCGCTACCGGTTGCCAGTTCCGGTAGCAGATGCCGACAAATATCCTGCACCGTAGAAAGTCCGGTCATATCTGCCGCCTCCAGCGGACCAACCATCGCATAGCGACGACCAAGCGAGGCGCGCATGACCTGGTCCACCACCTCTGCGCTGGCGATACCGCTTTTGACGATATGCAACGCTTCGCGCAGCAGGGCAAACTGCAGGCGATTACCAACAAACCCCGGTGCGGCGCGATCGAGCACCACGGCTTCCAGTTGCATTGAAAGCAGTCGCTGTTGCAGCGCATGCAGGTATTCTGGCTTCGTGGCCGTGCCGGGGACAATTTCGACCAACGGAATAAAATGCGGCGGGTGCCAGAAATGGGCGATCAGCAAGCGTTCGGGATGGGCGAGCTTTTCTGCCAGCGCATCCGGCGGCAGGCCGCTGGTATTACTGGCAATCACGGCCTCCGGCGCGATCAGCTCTTCCAGTTGCGCATACAACGCGTGCTTGAGTTCGAGTCGCTCCGGGATGGCTTCAATCAGCAACCCACACGCGGCAATATCTTGTAGCGAGGTAGTGCCATGCAGACGGCTCACAACCTGTGTTTTTTCGTCTGCGGCAAACTGTTCGGTAGCAATCAGTTCATCCATAATGCCGCTGGCAACGGCGCCAATGTCCGCAATGCGGCTGCTGTCGGTGTCATACAGCCAGACATCGTGACCATACCGGGCGAAGTGAGTGGCAATACCGACGCCCATCAAACCCGCACCCAGTACGCAGATAGGTTTACTTTGCATGAGATGCCTCCTGAGAACGTTCCACCGCCAGTGCTACGCCCTGACCGCCGCCTACGCACAGCGTAGCCAGCCCTTTGACGGCATTGCTGCGGGACATTTCATGCAGCAGTGTCACCAGAATTCGACAACCTGAGGCACCAATGGGATGGCCCAGCGCAATCGCTCCGCCGTTCACGTTCACCCGATTACCGTCCCAGTTCAGGGATTCGCCAACCGCCAGCGCTTGTGCGGCAAAGGCTTCGTTGGCTTCAATGAGATCGACATCATTTAACGTCCAGCCCGCTCGCTTCAGGCACTGGAGTGACGCTTCTACTGGCCCAATGCCCATAATCGCAGGGTCGACGCCGGAGACGGCGTAGCCCGCCACCCGGCCCATAACCGGCAGGTTGAGTTCTGCCGCTTTGGCGGCGCTCATCAACATTACCGCGGCGGCGCCATCATTGATTGACGAGGCATTCCCGGCGGTCACCGTGCCGTTACCTGGGCGAAATGCTGGCTTGAGCTGCGCCAGTTTATCGGCCTGAGTATCCGGACGTGGCTGTTCGTCATGATCCACTACACGCGGCGGTTTTTTGCCCTGTGGGACGCTGACCGGCGTGATTTCCGCGCTAAAACGACCACCTTCAATGGCGGCGGCGGCTTTTTGCTGGGAGCGAAGGGCAAAAGCGTCCTGCTGCTCACGACTAATGGCAAACTTATCCGCCAGATTTTCGGCGGTAATGCCCATGTGATAGTCGTTGAACGCATCCCACAGACCGTCATGCACCACGCTGTCTTTCATGCTGGCATGACCCAGTCGCAGGCCCGCCCGAGCGCCATCGAGAAAATAGGGCGCATTGCTCATGCTCTCTTGCCCACCGGCAATCACGATTTGCGCATCGCCGCAGCGAATAGCCTGTACCGCCTGATGCACCGCTTTAAGGCCCGAGCCGCACACCAGATTAATGGTTAACGCCGGCGTAGTTACCGGCAGGCCTGCGCGTAATGCCGTTTGTCTGGCCGGATTCTGGCCGCAGCCCGCCGTCAGGACCTGACCTAAAATCACTTCATCAATTTGCTCAGGGGTCACGGCTGTTTTTTCCAGCAACGAACGGATCACCACCGAACCCAGTTCAACCGCCGAAAGCGGCGCCAGTGCGCCATGAAAACTGCCAATCGGGGTGCGCGTTGCCGCGACAATAACAACATCCTGCATGGTCAGCTCCTCAGCTAAAGTGCATTTCGGGGACATTTTCGGGAACGATCAGCTTGCCGGCGGTTCTGGCGACAATCTCATCCACACTGATGCCCGGCGCACGCTCACGCAGAATGAACGCGCCGTCGGCAATTTCCAGTAGCGCCAGATCGGTAAGCACGCGTTTAATGCAGGCTACGCCGGTCAGCGGCAGGGTGCAGGCGGGGAGCAGTTTCGACTCTCCGCTTTTGGAGGCATGCGTCATCACCACGATGATGTTGTCGGCTCCGGCAACCAGGTCCATCGCGCCGCCCATGCCTTTCACCATTTTTCCGGGGATCATCCATGAGGCGATATTGCCGTTAACATCCACTTCAAATGCGCCAAGCACCGTAAGATCAACGTGGCCGCCGCGGATCATGGCGAAAGATTGCGCCGAATCGAAGATCGCCGCACCTTTGCGCGCCGTCACGGTCTGTTTCCCGGCGTTGATCATGTCAGCATCAATTTCATCTTCCGTAGGAAACGGGCCCATACCCAGCAAACCATTTTCCGATTGCAGCATTACGTCCATGCCATCGGGAATATAGTTCGCCACCAGAGTGGGGATACCAATCCCAAGGTTGACGTAATAACCGTCGCGCAGTTCGCGGGCAACACGCATCGCCATTTGTTCACGCGTTAACATGGTCAGGCTCCTTTCTGGCGCAGGGTGCGTTGTTCAATACGTTTTTCAAACTGCCCTTGAATCAGGCGGTTAACGAAAATTCCTGGGGTGTGAATTGCGGCGGGATCCAGTTCTCCGGGAGGGACAATTTCTTCGACTTCCACAACGGTAATACGCCCGGCGGCGGCCATCAGCGGATTAAAATTCTGCGCGGTGTGGCGATAAATAACGTTGCCGTACCAGTCGGCTTTCCAGCCTTTAACCAACGCAAAATCACCGGTTATCGCCTGTTCTAAGATGTAAGGGCGTCCGGCAAACTCGCGAACTTCTTTGCCTTGCGCAACCGGGGTCCCGTATCCGGTTGCGGTATAGAAGGCCGGGATCCCCGCACCGCCCGCACGCAGTTGCTCTGCCAGCGTGCCCTGCGGCGTCAGGATAGCTTCCAGTTCACCATTAAGTACCTGTTGCTCAAAGAGGGCGTTTTCACCCACATAAGATGCGACAACCTTGCGTACCTGGCGCGTTTCCAGCAGTACACCAAGGCCAAAACCATCCACGCCGCAGTTGTTTGACACAACCGTAAGCCCTTGAACCTCCCGACGACGTACTTCGGCAATCAGGTTCTCAGGGATCCCACATAAGCCAAAACCGCCAGCCAGCAACGTCATGTTATCGGTTAGTCCTTCCAGCGCCTCTTGATAAGTGGCAACCCGTTTATCCAGTCCAGCCATACACTTGCCCCTTCTGTTGTCCTTGCTGACATCATTGGGGGTGAAAAATGATTTGTTAATTTTAAATTTGTGACTCACTCATTGGGTTTTTTTATCAATTTAATGTTAATTAAAGGTATTCAACAAGTTAAGGGAATGCGAAATGGGAATGAGCATCAAACATTTACGCGCGTTTTTAGCGGTAGCTCACACTCTGAATTTTGCTCATGCCAGTGAACGACTGAATATGTCGCAACCCGCACTAAGTCTGGCGATTAAAGGACTGGAGGATTCGCTGGGCGGGGCGTTACTGTTGAGAACCACACGCAAAGTGACCCTGACGCAAGAGGGCGAAACGCTGCTGAACATGGGGCGACAACTGCTGGCGGACTGGGAAAATACGGAAGAGGCAATGCGCCAGCGCTTTACGCTACAGCGCGGGAAAATCTCTATTGCCGCCATGCCCTCATTCGCTGCTAACGTCCTGCCATCGGTACTAAAAACGTTTCGGGACTCCTACTCCGGTATCAACGTAACGGTTCACGATGTGATTAACGAACACGTAATTGAAATGGTCAGTGAAGGGCGGGTAGAGATGGGGATTGCCTTTGAGCCGGACTATTCAGGTCATCTGCATTTCACGCCGCTCGGTGTGGATCGTTTTATCGCCATTGTGCCGCCAACGTGTCGGCTGGCGGGCAGGGATCGTATTGCGTGGCGCGAACTGTTAACGCTGGATTTCATCACGCTGCAACGTCCTTCTGCCGTGCGCCTGATGCTGGAAGAACAACTGGTGCAAAGTGGACATACGCTGGAGGTGGCGCTGGAGAGCCATCAACTGGTGACCATTGGCCGGCTGGTAGCCAACGGACTGGGCGGCAGTGCCGTACCCGCCCTGTGCCGCACGCAAATGACCGAGCTGGGCGCAACCTGTATCGATCTGGATACGCCGGTGATCCAGCGGCGGATCGGCGTTTTGCGTTCGGCGCATCATAAGTTGTCCACCGCCTCAGAAGTGTTGGTGGATTCACTGAAAAAGGCCTATTGCGCCTGATGCTCTCACGCATTACGCCAGCCGTTAAGGTTATGCCACCGCCCGCCAGCAGCGAACCTCACATCCGGTGTCACTTTTCAGCAATGGCTGTTTCTGCTCACAACCTCGGGTTGCCAGCGGACATCTGTCACGGAAAAAGCAGCCCTGAGGCAGCGTACGGTTCCCCGGGAGTTCGGTTTTGCGCAACACCAAATCTTCCGCCAGCGGTGCGCCCGTTTTGGGGACCGAGTCCAGTAATAATCGCGTGTAGGGATGAGCGGGCTGAGCGAGTACCTGCTGCGCATCGCCCAGCTCGACAATTTGCCCGAGGTACATTACCGCCACCCGGTCGCTCATATGGCGGACCACTGACACGTTGTGCGATATCAGCACGTAAGTCAGATTCCTGCGCGCCTGCAATGACACCAGCAGGTTGAGAATTTGCGCCTGCACGGAGATATCCAGCGCCGAGGTAGGTTCATCGAGAACAATCACATTGGGCTCTGATGATAGCGCCCGGGCGATGGCAATACGCTGACGCTGTCCGCCAGAAAACGCATGCGGCAGGCGATCGAGGTATTCCGGGCGAATCCCCACCTGGCGCGCCAAATCCTCGGCAAGCATGCGTCGCTCACGCTCCGGACTCCGCTTTTGGATCCACACCGGCTCGGTAATTATCCGCCACACCGGTAAGCGCGGATCCAGCGATGAAAGGGGATCCTGAAAGACCATCTGCATACCGTTGTGCTGCGTGTCCCCCCGGCAAGCATAGTTACCCTGACTGGGTTTCAGCATCCCCATCAGCAGTTGCGCCAGTGTACTTTTTCCGCAGCCGGACTCACCGACAATCCCCAGCGTTTCTCCCTGACGGATCTGTAAATCCAGGCCGTTGAGCGCATGCACCCGTTCCGTTACTTTGCCGAGCCAGTTTTTACGCGCAGGGAAGTTGACATGAACATCCTGCAGCGCCAGTAAAAAATCAGACATGTGTTGTCTCCAGTTGCGGATACCAGCAGGCAGATTGTTGATCCGCGCCTCCCTGACTGCTTAACGCAGGCGTTTCTTCACAACGTGGGCCAGCGGCAAAGCAGCGCTCGCGAAATGCGCATCCGGCCGGTAAACAGGTTAAGTTCGGCACGGTACCGGGAATGGCGGGCAGTAATGCGCGTGGCTCACCGTGTTCCGGCGCGCATTTCAGTAGACCAATGGAATAGGGATGCGTTGGGCGTTGAATAACAGTTTGCGTCGGGCCACTCTCAATCACACTCCCGGCATACATGACGTATAACCGATCGCATAACTGTGAAACCACCGCCATATCATGACTGATAAATAATACGGCTGTCCCGCTGGCGCGCGCTTTTAACTTCAGCAAACGCAGCACCTGCAGTTGTACCGTGACGTCCAGCGCGGTGGTCGGTTCATCGGCAATGATAAGCTCCGGCTCGCACGAAAAGGCCAGGGCAATCATTACCCGCTGACGCATCCCGCCGGAAAGCTCAAACGGGAAACGTTTCATGACTTCCGACGCGTCCGGGATTTGCATTTCGTCGAGTAAAGCGATGGCTTTCTGACGAGCATCCGTGCGGCTTAACGCCTGATGATGGCGAATAACTTCCACCATTTGCTGACCTATACGTCGGGTCGGATTCAGCGCCGTCATGGGTTCCTGAAAGATCATCGCCACACGTGCGCCGCGCCATTGGCGCATTTGCTTCTCGCTGGCGTTGAGCACATCTTCACCCAGCAGCGAAACGCGCCCCTGGTGAATATGATAGCTTCCCTCCGGCAGCAAACGCATGGTGAGCATAGCCGTCACGGACTTACCGGAACCGGATTCACCCACCACGCCAACGATTTCTCCGCGGTTGATATGCAGCGATACATGGTTCAGCGCATGCACGTCAGCTTTATAGCCGGGGAAACTCAGATGCAAATCTTCAATTTCCAGCACAGGTTGTGTCATGACTGTTTTCCTCCGGCTTTCGGATCCAGCAGATCGCGAATACCATCGCCAAAGAGATTAAAACCCACGGCGGTAATCAGAATGGCGGCGCCAGGAAAAGCGCAATACCACCACTGATCAAGCACGTAGTTGCGGCCAATTGCGACCATCGCCCCCCATTCAGCACTGGGCTGCTGTGCGCCCAGACCAATAAACCCGAGCGTGGCGGCCATCAGGATCGCGCTGCCGATGTCCAGCGACGCCTGTACAATGAGCGGCGGCAGAGAGTTACGTAAAATGTGCCAGCTAATCAAATGCCAGCGTGAAGCCCCGTAGGTTCGTGCGGCCTGCACATAGGTAAACTGGCGCACCACTAACGTTTGACCGCGGGCGAGGCGCACATAAAACGGAATACGTACGATGGCAATCGCCAGCATGGCGTTAAACAGGCTTGGACCCAGCGCGGCGGCCAGCGCCATCGTCAGCACCAGCGAGGGAATAGACAGCATAATGTCCATTATCCGCATAATAATCGCATCGGCACGTCCGCCCATGACGCCAGACAGACACCCCAGCAGCGAACCCAATCCCCCGGCAATACCCACCACCACCAGCCCCGCAACGACCGACTGCTGACTTCCCACCAGAACGCGACTGAACAGATCGCGGCCAACTTCATCGGTACCAAACCAGTGCGCGGCTGACGGGGGCAGCAGACGTGCACTCAAATTGATAGCATTGGGATCGTAAGGGGTTAGCCACGGCGACAGCACCATTAGCAGTAGTATCAGTACAATGATGACCCCGCCAACCATCGTCAGTGGGCTGCTTTTCATCATCCAGAACAGTTTAGCCCAGTCCGTGCGGCGGCGTGTTGTCTGAGGGGCGGTCGGCGTTTCTTGTGTGAGCATCATTGTGCGCCTCCACGTCCAATTCGTGGGTCTATCCACAAATAGAGCAAATCCACCACCAGGTTAACCAGCACATAGGCGAAAGAGACCACTACGGCAAATCCCATTACCGCCGGGAAGTCGAGCGCCTGAATCGACGTCACCACCCACGCGCCCATGCCTGGCCAGGCGAAGACCGTTTCAGTCAGCACCGCGCCGTAGAGCAGATCGCCTAATGCCAGGCCGAGAACGGTTATCGAGGGGATGAGCGCATTGGGCAACGCGTAACACAATACGATGTACCAGCCCGGCAGCCCGCTGGCGCGAGCGGTACGAATGTAATCTTCACTCAGTTGCTCAAGCATGGCGGAGCGAATCTGGCGAGCGACAATCCCCAGGTGCACAAATGCCAGCGTCAGTGATGGCAGGATCAGGTGCTGAAGCGCATTGAAAAAGACTTCGCCATTGCCTTCCAGCAGTGCATCTATCAGATAGAACCCGGTAACGTGAGCAGGCGGATCCAGCCAGTCGTCTAAACGCCCGCCGCCGGGTAAAATTTGCAGATGCCCATAAAACAGCACGATAACCCCCAGCCCCAGCCAGAATGCAGGCGTGGAGATGCCGGTGAGCGCCATCAGGCGAACGAGATGATCAAGCCAGCGATTGCGCCATACTGCAGATAAAATACCTAACGGAATCCCAATAATCAGCGCCAGCAACAAGGAGCAGAAAGCCAGCTCAAGGGTAGCGGGGAAGAAAATGCGTAGCTCATCCAGTACCGGACGTCCGGTGCGAATAGAGATGCCTAAATCGCCATGAAAAATGTCGCTGACATAGCGAAAAAACTGCACATACAGCGGCTGATTCAGCCCCAGCTGTTGGCGAATATTTTCGACAATTTCATCGCTGGCGCGATCGCCCGCCAGCAGCCGCGCGGGGTCGCCTGGTATCAGGTGTGAAATAATAAAGGTGATTACGCAAACACCGATAACCACCAGAATAAGTCCCCAGCATCGCTGGCGTAAAATACTCCAGAACGTCATTAGCTTCCCCTTGCGGAGCCAGAGCGGCTCCGCATCATCGTGGCTTATTTACTCATGGTGGAGATATTGAAGACCTGTTCCAGCATCGGATTGAATACAAATCCTTTGACGTCTTTGTTCATCGCCAGCTGATAGTTTTTCTGGAATAGATAGACGTAGGCTGCTTCATCAATCACGATGGTTTGCGCCTGCTGGTAGTCATTGGTTCTGGCAACCTGATCGGTCGTGGCCAGCGCGCTACGCAGGAGTTTATCGACCTCAGCGTTTTCATAGAACGAACGGTTACCCGGCAAGCCTTTCTTGTCTGATTCAAACCAGTAGTTCATAAACATGTACGGGTCGGCGAAGTCCGGGCTCCAGTTGCCAATGGCAATGTCGTAATCGCCTTTACCCACGCGGTCACGCATGGTGGCGTTCGCCAGTTTTTCCAGCTTCACCTTAATGCCCAGTTTGCCAAGGCTTGCCTGGGTCGCGAGCGCGATAGGTTCCCAGTTAGGGTCATTATCAGAGTACAGGAAGCTCAGGCTTTCAGGTTTGGTGGCAACTTTGTCCAGGGCCGCTTTCGCTTTGGCTTCATCGAAGCTGTACTGCATGGCCTTGTCGTCAAAACCCCACATGCCTTCAGGGATCGGGCCACGCATTTGCTTCCCATTGCCGCTCAGGATCCCGTTGACCATGCCTTTATAATCGGTGGCCCACGAGATGGCTCGGCGTAAATCCACCTGATTGAGCGGGGCCTTACTGTTGTTGAGATACAGATAGGTCACGCGCAATGAGGGGTAATCCGCCACGTTCACTTTGCCTTCTTGTTTTAAGGCGGCCAGTTGGTCAACAGGAAGCGCATCGGCAATGTCGATATCGCCACGCGATAATTGCAGGCGGCGGGAGGCGCTTTCACCGATGATTTTCACCGAAACCCGCTTAAACGTCGGTTTAGTGCCGGAATAATGCGGGTTAGGCACCAGCACCAGCTGTTGTCCTTTTTGCCAGCTTTTAAGCATGAATGGCCCGGAACCCGCCGTGTTCTGCGCGAGGAATCCACGGGCATCGTCTGCGGCATGCTCTTTTAAGATAGCCGGGTTAATAATTGAAGCCCCGTCATTTGCCAGCGTATACAGAAACGGAGCAAACGGCTGGCTCAGGGTAAATTTCACCGTGGTGTTATCGATCGCCTCAACCTTCAGATCTTTCGGGAACGCTTCTGCGGGACCCTGACCAATTTTGAGCAAACGTTCGAAGGATTGCTTTACCGCATCAGCCGTCACCGGCGTTCCGTCGGCGAATTTGGCATCGTTTTTCAGAGTAAACGTCCACTCTTTCTGGTCGTCCGAGGCTTTCCAACCGCTGGCTAAATCGCCTTCAACTTCCGTGGAACCTTTGCCACCATCGGTTTTGTACTGAACCAACCGCTGATAAGAGGGATAGGTGACCGTCCAGTCGTTGTTATCGATGGTCACGGCGGGATCGAGCGTCTGAGGATCGGCGGCTTTACCAATCACCAGCATGTCTTTAGGCACGGCGGCCTGCGCGGCGGGCAGGGCAAACGCCAACGCAACGGCTATCAGAGCGGGGCGAAAAAACGCGTTTAACGCAGGTGTAGTCTTCATAACCAGGCTCCAGAATTAAAGGGGATGTTGTGTTGTTATGGGTGAAGCGGGGAAACAGGCTATCTGGTCGTCAAGCAGCGGATAACGAGCGGCATCAGGTAATTCAAAATGCCACCACTCGCTGTTGATACCGACAAAACCGCCCCCGAACATAATGGCATTGAGCAGCAGCCGATTGCGCTGCGCAGCCGGAGGAACAGAAGGGTGCCAGGCATGGGAACGGTCGTGCATTTCATCAAAACCGGCCCCCATATCGAGTAGAACGCCACGATCGTCCATTAACGTAACGTCAATGGCCGTTCCGCGACTGTGATTGGATCCTATCGCCACATCAACAACGTACTGGGGATCAGGACAGGCATTCCACAGTACTGCCTGCGCCTGCTGAGGGCGATACGCGTCGTACACCACCAGCGACAATCCCGCCAGTTGCGCAATACTAATGCTTTTAGCCAGCGCGGTTACCGCCTCGGCGTGCAACAGGCAGCGCGCTTCCCGATAGATAGGCGCACCGGTAATGTTGTCGGCAGTGGCGTATTTAAGATCGATATGCAGCGACGGAAATATCACCGACAGATCGACCAGTTCTGGGGTTTCTGACATAGCACGTTTCCTGTTCATTGTTCGAATTGACCAAATTGTTGTTGTAACTGGCGATTGGTTTGCAGGCGTCCTGCGAGGGAGTCACCCAGTTGGGCCACCACCGCAGAGAGTAATAAATTGAACAAACAACTCACCGGCGCCAGTGAGTCCCAGAAATGTCCGGTGTCGGTTTTTACCTGAAGTAAATCAATAGAATAGTCTCTGGCCCATGGACACCACACATCGGTGATTAGCGCCAGCGGAATGCAACGTTCCGTGGCGACGCGGCAATATTGTCGCGAGATAGCGGAATAGGCGCGCATATCGGTGATCACCACGTAAGGCTGGCTGAATCCCGAATTCAGCGACTCCACCCAACTGCCGGAAAGCCCTTCGGAGTAGCTAACTTTAGGTCGCAGGTATTCCAGGTGACTAAAAAAGGCGTTGGCGATCCCACGGGTGGACTGGATCCCGAGAATATACACGGCTTCCGCATGCGCCAGCTGCTGCGCAATGCGTAAAAACGTTTCGCCTTGTGCAAGTTGATAGACGTGGGTAATGGCGTCGATTTCCAGTAACAGCGACTGCTGCGCGCGATCCGGCAGGCTTTGCTGTTGGTGCCAGGAGTCCAGCCGCTCGTTCATTCCCCAGGGCTGATACGGGACAACGGGTAGCTCTCGCAGACTGGCTTTTGCATCTTCCAGATTGCGAAACCCCAGTTTACGCAGATAGCGTCCAACGGTAATACCGCTGGTTCCGGTTGCTTTAGCGATACCATCCGCGGTTTCAAAAGGGATCTGTACAGCATGGGCTAACAGCCACCCGGCCACGCGCTTTTCGCTGGGCGTCAGCTGGCTAAAGGTCTGCTCTATGCGGGTAAATAACTCAGGTTTCGCTGTCATTACCTTCTCGCTGTTAGTTGTCTGTCAGATTACGGTTCACTGTTAGCAAATTAACAATGCAGGACGCGTGCCAGGTCGGTAACAGCGGCACACTGGCTGTTTTTGTTAAAACAAACTCATATTCGTTAACTAATGATCAACATTTGTGCAGCGTAGTTCAGTTTTGGTGCAGCGGCAGGGGGAGCGGGGCAGGATTCTGTTGATTTCGTCGGAACGATCACATTGTGGCCACGTTTTACGCCCAAACATCAGAATCAGTAATGTGAAATATAAATTTCAGCTATATCCATGGCGGCAATCTTTATTCTCATGATGGTAGGGGTATTATTTTTGCGAACTACATTAACGGTTTGAAGCGCAAGTGTAGATATTATTTATATTATAAATGGAGTTCTACAATGAATAAATTTTCTCTTTCTACAGCTGGTATTCTGGTCGCAGCGCTGTTAACCAGTGTCAGCGTCAATGCAGCAACTGATAACGCTAAAACTGAAGTGACTCCAAAAGGCATGAGCTGCCAGGAGTTTATTGATTTGAACCCGCAAACTATGGCTCCGGTGGCTTTCTGGGTGCTCAATGAAGACGAAGACTTCAAAGGTGGCGATTACGTAGACTATAACGAAACCGTGACGACTGCAGTTCCCCTGACCGTTGAACTTTGTAAAAAACATCCTCAGAGTGAATTAAGCAAAATAAAAGACGAAATCAAAAAAGAATTATCCAAATAAGATTAAGCAGTTATTAAAACCCAGCCAGAGTGCTGGGTTTTGCTATTCGTGACAATGTCACTTATTTGTTTTGTAATACTTAAGAAAACTTTATAAAGATATAAACTCCTGTGCCGATACTGGATAAAAGTTAGCCTTTTGCAGAAGGAGTTTGTATGGCCTGGTATCCTACTCGTATTTCAACGCGTTTAACCATCGGCGGCATTCTGCTGCTTGTAGTCACGAGCCTTGTGATAGTGGTGATTATGCTCTGGCGTGGTCAGCCGCGCGTCGTTGAAATCAACACCGCCCTGATCGAAGAAACAGGGCAAGGTTTAACCCGTCAATTGAGTACCGTATTGTCCAGAATTGAAGGCGAGACCGTCAGCCTGTCACGGCTGGCTGAGGTGCTGCCAAATGATGAATCTCTGTACCAAAACGTCGTTCCACATCTGATTGGTGAAGGTAAAGACTCGATTATCACCGGCGGCGGCATCTGGCCAGAACCTGATGCATTCACCGCTGGTGTAGAGAAAAGAAGCTTTTTCTGGGCGCGTAATGCTGAAGGAAAACTGGTGTATTCCAACGACTACAATGTCGAAGGATCAAGCGGATACCACAATGAAAGCTGGTATCAGCACGCCAAAGGGCAATCACAAAACAACTGCCTATGGTCTGATGTTTACCAGGATGCCAGTTCTGGCGTCAACATGGTGACATGCAGCGTGCCTTATCAACTGGCGGGCAAGTTTGCCGGGGTCGCCACCACCGACATTCGCCTGGATAATGTCGCTACTTTCATGCAGCAGCAGGGCAACAGCACCGGCGGCTACGCGTTTGTGGTAGACAAGCAGGGACAAATTCTCTATTTCCCGCAGGCCGACCTGGCAAAATATAAAACCATTAACGATCTGGCGCAAAGCGCGCAATGGCTTATCCCGGTGGAAAAGGGGCTGAAATCTCTGCGCCCGGCCGATGGGGTGAAGACGATTACGCTTGCAAACGACAACGTTCTGAATACGGCGTCACGGGTAATGCTGTTCCCGATGGCGGATACCGGTTGGGTTGTCGGTCTGGTGACACCTGAGTCGCGTATCGTCGGCCTTGCCAAAGTAATGATGCAGGACGTCCTGGAAGTATTAATCCCGATAATGACGTTGTTGCTGGTGGGATCCTGGCTGGTGGTTCGCCGACTGATTTCACGTCTCGATGATACCCGTCAGGCTCTTGATGACATCGCGCAGGGCGAAGGCGATCTTACCCGTCGTCTGGATGTTCGCGGCAAAGATGAGATCTCTGCTATTGCCGAGGCGTTTAACCTGTTCGTCGATAAAATCTCAGCCATTCTGATCACCGTCAGAAGCAGTAGCACAGTGGTGGCGAATAACGCCGTTAGCCTGGCTGACAGTAATATGGAGCTTTCATCTCGCGTAACGCAGCAGGCTGCTGCTCTGGAAGAGAGTTCGGCGGCTATGGAGCAGTTAAATGCGACCGTTCATCAAAATGCCAGTAACACACAACTGGCGGATGAGCTATCCGACAGTACCGCGCAAACGGCAAACCGTTGCGGCGATGTGATGCAGGGCGTGATCTCTACGATGGATAACGTCAGCGCCTCATCCGGCAGAATGGTGGAAATTGTCGCGGTCATCGACAGCATTGCGTTCCAGACCAATATTCTCGCCCTGAATGCCGCGGTTGAAGCCGCCAGAGCGGGTGATGCTGGCAGAGGGTTTGCCGTCGTGGCCTCAGAAGTGCGCACGCTGGCTCAGCGCAGTGCCACTGCTGCCCAGGAAATTAAAGCGTTGATTGATGAATCCGTTTCTCATGTAGGTAGCGGAAGTCAGCAAATCCACACTGCCGGCGAACGTCTGGGAGAACTGGTGAGCAATGTGCGTCAGGTGCGCCAGTTGATGGGGGAAATACGCGTTGCGGGTGAAGAACAACGTAAGGGCGTTTCCGAAGTTACACTGGCCGTTACCGAAATGGACAGCACCGTTCAGCAAAACGCCTCATTAATTGATGATGCCGCAGCACGGACGCAGGCGCTGAAAGAGGAGGCGGAACAGTTGGCACTGCTGGTCTCATCCTTCAGATTACCTGAGCCTGGCGTTGCCGGATAACCACACCCTATCCGGGTACAGGCAATGTGCCCGGATAACTCCAGTATAATGGCCCTTAAGCAAGATTTTCCGGTTTAACTCCCTTTTATTGTGCCTTATAAGGCTTTGAATCATTCCCCGCTTAACTCTATAATATTGGGTGTAAAGTCGTTTTTATCCCAATAAGAGCCAATATTATGGATTTAACGCTAAATACTGCAGCCGATATCGTCAAACTACTTTGCGACAGGTTGCGTAAAGAACGACTCGCCCGGCAAATGACGCAAGCTGATGTTGCCGCGCGTTCAGGGGTCGGTGTGAATACCGTTTCAAATCTGGAAGCGGGGAAAAATGTAGGATTTGAGAATCTGGTCAAAGTCGCGATGGTGTTAGGCTATGGCGATGCGCTGGAGGGGTTATTCAAACCCAGGATTGATAGTCTCGATGATATTTTGCGTTACGAAAAGAGCGCGGCACGTCAGCGGATCAAAAGGAAAAATTCTGATGCCTGAGCAAGTTGATGTCTTCTATGAAGGCTGGGGTGAGAAATGGCTGTGGGGCAAACTGGTGTCTTCCACAGCCCTGACCGGACGTCCGTTGATCGCCTTTGAATACAGTGAAGAGGCCTTACGTAAGGGGCTGGAACTGTCCCGACTGATGTTACCGCTAAACGGTCCCCGTTTACGCAGGGATTTCCCGGCTCATCAGTTGGGATTACCTGGGCCGGTCTATGATTCGCTACCTGATGGCTGGGGTATGCTGCTGATGGACCGACTATTTAAACGCCGCGGGCTCAACGCAGCACGCATCGGTCCATTGGAGCGCTTAACCTGGGTCGGCAACAACGCGATGGGCGCCATGACATTCCAGCCCGTTCAGTCAGATGTCGAGACGCTGTCAAAAGAGGATGTTCCTCTCGCACAACTGGCCGCGGAGGTTCAGGAAGTCCTGAGCGGGGAAGGCGGGGAATTCTTGCAAAAACTACTCCAGATGGGCGGTTCGCCACAGGGAGCAAGGCCTAAGGCGCTACTTTATCGTGACACTGTCACGTCTAAATTCACCACGGCGCCGCTACCCGGGAGCGAAAGCTGGCTGATTAAATTTCCCGCCAGGCATGAGCATGCTGAGGTATGTGCCATCGAAGCGGTTTATGCTGAATGCTTGCGCCAATGTGGGATCACCACGCCAGACACGGCGTATTTTAATCTGCCCGGCGGACAGGCTGCATTTGCCACTCGCCGTTTCGACCGTGACCAGTCGATACGTATTCCTATGCAGAGCCTGGCGGCACTTACCGGGGCAAATTACCAGATACCCGGCGCTTTAGACTACCGGGATTTTCTGCGCGCTACGCAGATTTGTACCAATGATGTCAGAGAAAAGGCAAAAGCGTTCGAACGCGTGGTTTTCAACGTGGCATTTAACAATCGCGACGATCATCCGAAGAATTTTGCCTATTTAATGTCAGCCGATGGAAACTGGACTCTGGCTCCGGCCTACGACGTCACCTGGTGTGAAGGGCCTGGTGGATATCACCAAATGGACGTACTGGGAGAGGCGCTGGATATCGAAAGAAAGCACCTTCTGTCGCTAGGCGTTCAGGAAGCTGAGTTATCTGCTGATCATGTGAACGGCATAATCGAAAAGGTCTGTCACTCTGCCACAGGATTGAGCGCTGTCGCCAGGGATAAATATCCCGATCAGATAACGCAATCCACGCTGAATACGATACAGAAACAAATTAATGATAATGTCCGCCGGTTAATGTCCCGGTGACGCAGATATAGCCGCTACACTTACCGGAGAATTAAAGCTGAGCGGGGCAATGTTATGGCTGAATTTGTCTTGGGTATGCTGCAACACACACCAGTTTGGGTGTATCTGTTGTTTGTCTTTCTGCTTTACCGGGGGATTAAAGCCAGAACGCCCGCCACCGTCACGCTGGAAAAACTGGCGCTAATCCCCGCTATTTTTCTGTTCTGGGATATCTACGATTTAATCACTTATCGTGATCCGACCCTCATTACCTATATACAGTGGGTAATAGGTATTATCAGTGGCGCGATAATTGGCTACATGTTGATTAACCCCAGCCGTTTGAGTCGAGGTAGCGCACCGCGGAGTATTCACCGTCCGGCGGACTATTCCGCATTGCCGTTTATGCTGCTGGCATTCAGCGTTAAGTACGTACTTGGCGTACTTAACGCCGTTTCCCCCGACGTTTTACGCCAGCCCGCAATGAGTGCCATGGCTATCATTACTGGCGGCATCTTCGCCGGTGTTTTTGTGGGGAAATTTAGCCGCTACGTGAGCGTCTGGCTCAGGCTTCGCGGTCAGGACAACCATTAGCGCCCCCAACGATTGCGAATGTAGGTCACGGCTTCCTGCGTTTGCGGCTGATTAAGGTAATCTTCGCGAAACAGAATTGTGCCATTAATGTGCGGTTCAGACTCGTTCAGATCGAGCTGTTTTTTCAGCTCCGGTACGCCGCCTTTGACCGTCCAGTCCGGCTCTTTTCGCGACGGTTCGCCGACTTTATACAGCGCCACCCCAATATACAGGCGGGTGTTGGTTGATTTGACGACATCAGCCCACCATTTTGCCAGTACATCGTAGCGCGCCGCGTCGCGGGCAAAAGGCCAGTACAGCTGCGGAGCGATGTAGTCCAGCAGACCTAGTTGCACCCAACGACGGGTGTCAGCATACGATTCATCATACGCTGCCGCACCGCGCGTGTCGGAACCTGCCGGATCGTGCGAACGGTTGCGCCACACGCCCGCAGGACTGACGCCAAACTCGACTTCAGGTTTGAGTTTCTTGATGGTTCGCGAAACCTGAGCGATCAGACGTTGCGTGTTATCCCGCCGCCAGTCCGCTTTGGAAGCGAATCCCTGGCCGTATCTTCTGAAGGTCTGAGTGTCGTTGAGCGCAGATCCGGGAGACTCGGTATAGAAGTAATCATCAAACTGCACGCCGTCAACCGGGTAATTCTCAACGACTTCAGCCACGATGCTGGTTATCCAGTCACGCACTTCGGGAATACCGGGATCTAACACAAAACGCTCACCCGAGGTGCGGATCCAGTCCCGGTGCAGGACATAAACGCTGGAGGGCGTCTGCGTCAGGGTATTGTTTAGTTCGGTGACCGTCGAAGGCCTGGTGTTCACGGACACACGGTAGGGGTTAAACCAGGCATGGACTTTCATGCCGCGTTTATGCGCTTCATCGAGCATAAACTGGAGCGGATCGTAACCCGGATCCTGACCAATCCTACCGGTCAGGGTATCTGACCATGGCAAGATTTTAGACTGCCACAACGCGGTGGCATCAGGTTTCACCTGGAAAAAAACGGTGTTAATACCAAGCCGCTTCAGGTTGTCCAGCTTGTCCGTCAGCGCTTTTTGCTGCTGGCTGATGCGAGCGGCAGGCGAACTGATGTTGACAGATGAAATCGGCGGCCAGTCCAGACGCGAAACCGTTGCCAGCCAGATACCACGCACCGGCTCCTTGCTTTGCTGTGGTTTACTCACCGGAGGCTGTGGCGTAACTCTGGAGCCGGGCGGTTGCGATGAACAACTGCCCAGTAGCAACATACTGCCTACCAGCAGCGCGAACCACTTCATGTTGGTTAGCGGCAGCCTGGCGCGGTAACGGGCGAGAACATTCGCCAGTTTTTTCTGATAATTTCCTGAAATAAAACCGGATGCTGACATCAGATTTTGCTCTTAATTCTTCTTGTTGCGGCTGTTAGCCCATGGGTCGAAGGCCGGTTCGGGGGGGGTGTTTGAGACCTGGTCATGCAGCGAATCAAGGTACAGCGCTTCGACTTCTGCCCGCGCCCACGGCGTACGGCGCAAAAACTTCAGACTGGATTTAACGCTCGGTTCATTTTTAAAGCAGTTGATATTAATGCGTTGCGCCAGTTCAGCCCAACCATAACGATCAACCAGGGCATTGACCTGCATTTCAAGCGTTACGCCATGTAATGGGTCTTTAGAAATATGAGCATTCATATGAAGTCCAGTTCAGTGGTTCCAGATTTTACGGGAAGAAGGTTACAAGAAAGCAAAGCTGCCAGCAATGGCAGAAACCGGCATGGCGCCACAAGACGAGCACCCAACCGGCAATGGATGGATCAATACTCTTTAAAGGCCAGTTCCAGACGGGCAATCAACGGTTTAAACAGGTAACTCATCAGGGTTCGTTCACCGGTCTTGATCGTCACGCTGGCGGGCATTCCCGCTTTAATTTTGTAATCACCCAGCAAACGCGCGCCCTCTGCTGAAACCTGTACTTCAGCAAGGTAGTAAGGCTGCTGTGTGGCCTCATCAATTAAACGATCCGCCGAGATGGTGAGAACCCGGGCCGGGACCGACGGTAACAGCGCGTGGTTAAGGGCAGGGAATAGCACATCAACGGTTAAACCGGGGACCAGTTTATCAATGGCGTGCACCGGTATTTTGGCATCGATTTGCATCGGTTGCCCGGCGGCAACGATATCCATTAAATGTTCTCCAGGCTGGATGACGCCGCCAACGGTACTGACTTTAACATCCAGCACGATGCCGTTAATCGGCGAGCGGATCTCGGTGTTATCCAGTTCATGACGCGTGGATACCAGTTCATCCTCCAGCATTGCCACCTCTTTTTGGTTTTCGGTCAGTTCAGACTCAACTTCACGTAAATATTGATGACGCACCTGGTAGGCTTTAATTTTTAATTCATTCTGCTGGGATTTCAGTTTTGCAATATTAAGTATATCTTCTGAAACGCTGCTGGATATTTCTGCTGCTTCGCGCTCAAGCACCAGTAACTGCGCTTTGGGGTAATAGTTCTTTTCACTCAGTGCGCGAATAGCACCCAGTTCCCTGTTAATCAGATTGAACTGGCGGTCGCGATAGCCTTTTATTTTATAAAGATTATCCGTTTGTCCCACCAGGCCATCGAGCGTCTCCTGAATCATCGACAGTTCGTCCTGAATGGTCTTGCGGCGCGTATCGAAAAGTTTAGCCTGCAGATTTCTCACTTCCGCCAGCCGTTTATTGCCGGAGAACTGCTGCGTCAACGTCGTATTAAAGCCGATTGTTTCCAGACCATCGCGTTCTGCCAGCAGGCGGTCTTCAATACTTTTAGCAGAAATATACTGGGCATTTAAGGCGCTGAAACGCATTTCGAGCTGCATTTTATCCAGCCGGACGAGAACCTGGTTTTTCTTCACCAGGTCGCCTTCTTTGATAAAGATATCCGTTACCCGACCGCCACTCAGGTGCTGAATAGTTTTGCGGTTACTCGATACGGTTACCGTGCCATCGGCGACCACGCCCGCATCTAACGGTGCTTGTACCGCCCAGAGGATAAAGCTGCCGACACCCAGCATAATGACGATCACGCCCCGAATAATCGGCGACCAGATATTGGTATCTACGCCAGCGGAGGCCGCGTTGTGGGGATTCTTTTTCATCATCAGGCCTCACGTTGCTGTTCAGTAGTGGATGGAGAAGGCGTAGCCACCGGTTTCAGTACGTTGGCCTGACGCAAATGGGCAAAAACCTGATCGCGGGTGCCAAACTCCTGTATAGCGCCATCGTTAAGCAGCAAAACTTTATTGACCACGCCGAGCAGCGTGGGTCGGTGCGAGATAATGACGGTAGTTTGTCCCTGCGTGCGCAGGGTATTGATGGCTTTAATGAGTGCGAATTCCCCCGCGTCGTCAAGATTGGCATTCGGTTCATCAAGCACGATAAACGCAGGGTTTTTGTAAACGGCGCGAGCCTGCCCGATACGCTGTCGCTGCCCGCCGGAGAGCTGGTACCCACCTGCGCCAAGCGGTGTGTCGTATCCTTGCGGCAAACGCAGAATCATCTCATGTACGCCGGCCAGCAGGGCGGCAGCGACGATAAGCTCACTGTCATTTGTGGTGAAACGGGCAATGTTTTGCGCGATGGTGCCGTCAAACAGTTCAACATCCTGCGGCAGATAGCCAATGGACGGACCCAGCAGTGCTTTATCCCACTGACAAATATCCGCCCCGTCTAATCTGACCTTTCCTGATAACGGCTTCCAGACGCCAACCAAAACCTTGGCCAGCGATGTCTTCCCTGAGGCAGAGGGACCGATAATCCCCAGCACTTCGCCTTGTTCCAACTGGAATGAGATATTACGCAATAGTGGGGAAGACTGACCGGGAGCCGCAGCAAAAACACCTTCAACGCTGATGTTGCCGTTCGGACGAGGCAGGGTCAGCACCTCTTTCGGTGCCGGATACTCTTTCAGCAGGTCAGAGAGCTGGTGCCAGGCGCTACGAAACTGCACAAACTGCTTCCAACTGCCGATCACCTGTTCTACCGGGTTGAGGACGCGGCCAAGAATAATCGACGCGGCAATCATCAGGCCCGGGGTAATATGGCCGCCGATCACCAGTAAAGCCCCGGCGCCCAGCGCAATCGACTGCAGCAACACCCGCACAAAGCGGCTGAGACTGCTTAACCCGGCCGTTTTGTCGGCAATCAGCGTTTGTAACGCCAGCACTTTGTTATGCTGTTCCTGCCAGTTGGACTTCAGGGTTGAGAGCATTCCCATCGCCTCAATGGCATCGGAGTTTTGTAGCTGTTTATTCAGTTTACTGGCATTGTTAATCGTTAAGGCGTGTGCTTGTTGAATAGGGCGCTTGGTAGCGATTTCCGAGACCAGCGTCAGAATGAATAATAACGTTATTCCACCGAGGGAGAGATAGCCCAGCAGAGGATGGACCAGAAAGGCGATGAACAGATATATCGGCGTCCAGGGAATATCCAGCAGGGCGAACAGACTATTCCCGGAAAGAAACTGACGGAGCTGATCCAGTTCGGCTAAAGATTGCGCCGGGTTATTATCACCGGTAACCATCTTTCTTTTAAATGCCGCATTAAAGACTAACTGGCTTAGCTTTATATCCAGCCGGTTGCCAAGCCTGACCATGACCTGCGCGCGGGCGGATTCAATCATGGCTATAACGATGTACAAGCCGACAATCAATAAGGTTAGCATTAACAGCGTGGTGGTATTTTTACTCACCAGCACGCGGTCGTATACTTGTAGCATATAAATTGCCGGCGCCAGCATAAGCATATTAATCACACAACTAAAAAACAGCAGCATCAGAAAAGTGGGTTTCGTTCCTTTTAATGCATCATTCAGTTCTGTTGGCGTATGCTGGCGCGACATAGTCTTCTCCTTATACGATCAATGAACTATTGCCATTGTTGCTGGCAAGGGTGGTGGGCATTTCCAGATAAAAGTCACCAATATTCACGGTGGTCGAATTGACGCCCACTAATGTGATGGTGTCAGTGCCGATAGTCACAATGGTGTTGCCATTGTTTCCGGTGATAGACACGCTGCTGGCAAAATTACCCGCGTTGATGCCTAACAAGACGAGATCGAGGAAGTCCTGGCCGCCGTTGGGGTTACTGTCAAAACCGGTGATCCGGTCCTGCCCAAAGTTAGCACCGAAGGCGAAGATATCGCTCCCGGCCCCTCCGTCAAGAATGTCGTTACCCTCCTGACCATTGAGAATATCGTCGCCGCTACCGCCGGAGAGGGTATCCGCGCCCGCGCCGCCAATCATGACGTCGTTGCCGTTTCCGCCCTGCAGGTTATCAGCGCCATCTCCGCCATCGAGGAAGTCATTCCCGGTACCGCCAAACAACTGGTCATTACCTCCCATACCAAACAGATAGTCATTGCCAGAACCGCCCGTAATGGTGTTAGCAATGGCATTCCCGGTACCGATAAAACTGCCGCTGCCGGTAAAGACCAGTTCTTCCACGTTGTCAGTGAGGTCATAGCTGCTGAGGCCGGTACGCACAATGTCCGTACCGCCATTCACACCTTCAATAACCACATCACCGAAATCATCAACGATGTAGGTATCATCGCCCGCGCCGCCGGTCATACTGTCGGCGCCAAGACCACCATCAAGCGTGTCATTACCCGCATCCCCCTGCAGGATATCTTGCCCCGCCTGACCAGACAGACTGTCGTTACCCGCACCGCCCACGAGCAGATCGTCACCTGCGCCGCCCAACAAAGTGTCATTCCCACCTTCACCGCGCAGAATATCGCTCCATGCGGTACCGACGAGCGTGTTCGCGCCGTTGGTACCGACAATCAGATCGCCCACAGGCTGTGTGGTGGTCGAGGTCAGAACAACAGGGGGGTTGCCTTCATCGTCGACGACGGTAACCACCACCTGCAGCATTCGACCGACCATGGCCTGGCCCGGCGTATAGGTCGCGGATGTCGCGCCGTTAATGTTGACGAATCCGGTTGGCGAACTCATTCTCCATTGATAGGTGAAATTACCGCCGCTCAGACCGTCTGCGTCCGCAATGCCCGAAACCACCGCGGTCAGCGTCAGACTTTCAGTCGGAGTGAGGTCATTAATTACCGGCGCACCGGTGGTGGCCTGATTTCTCGGCAGGATTGCCTGAGTTTGTGCCGACACCAGCGTTTCTGCGTCACCCATACGGTCGTTAAAACTGGCTACCACACGCAGCGGCGCGCCCTGAATAGCGCCAGGCACTCTGAACTCCGTACCGGTTGCCTGATCCCGCCATTGGCCGTTGACGAATGCCTGCCAGGTCATCGTGATGGCCACATCCGCTGCCAGCCCATTACCGTCCAGCAAATTCGCCACGTTGACGCGCAGCAGATCGCCCACCGAAGGGTTAGGATTGCTGATGGTGAGATCGCCCGTCGCTTGCTGCGCCGTCACCCACAACTGCTGAGCATCGCCAAACTCCAGTTTTTCGATGTTCAACAAACGATCAATGCCATCATTCAGGTTCAGCGCGGCATTGGGCGTAGCGTGATCGACACGCAGGCTACCGTCAGCCATACGGGTGAAGACATAGTTGCTGCTGACATCACGGTACACCGCAACGTCGGTTTCCGTGCCGTTACCTTCATGCAGAATTTCGCGCACAATCGACAGTTGATTCGGTTTCAGCGTGCCAGCAAGCATGTACGACTTCAGTTCGGCCATGCCTTCGGCGCTGGTGAGTCCTGCCATACCGGTAACGGCAATACGCACGTTGAGCCACGCATCGCCATCAATAATATCGTTACCGGCTTTACCCATAATGCGGTCGCTACCGCCGCCGCCGAGTAAAATATCGCTACCATCATCAGGGTTCAGTAGCACCGCGTCCGGGTTGGCAGAACGTTCTACGCCGAGAATGGCCTGAAGCCCGTTGATCCGGTCTGCACCTTCCTGGGTCAGGTTGTTAGAGAGGGGAACACCCTGAACCGGGGCGGTGCCTATCGGCTGTTCCGTCCCGGTCAGGATATCGTCGTATTTCCAGCCCGACAGCCCCTCAACCAGGTCAAAACGATCGCGCAGAATAAATTCCTGCTGGTTAACGAAAATTGGGATCCCAAGATCAGAGTTCGCGCCATTTGGGTCGCCTTTATGGATAGCCCAGTCGAAACCGGCCATACCATTATTACGCTGGATCCCCGCGCCCTGAACCATGATGTCGTCACCGGCTTCGCCATCGTAGTCGGTGTCGTTACCCTGACCGTTAAGGACATCGTGACCGATAATGGTACTGTTGAAGAACAGCTCAGAGTTATCACCCGCCAGCGTGTCAAACCCGTCGCCGCCTTCCAGCCAGTCATCGCCTTCGTTGCCCATCAGGAAATCACCACCCGAGCCGCCAAGCGCAAAGTCATTATCCTGACCCGAGAAGACCTCCTGCGCATCTTCACCGACCACCACGAAGTCGCTGCCGCTGCCGCCAAAGACCAGATCGTTGCCATTTCCGGAGAAAATAACGTCATGTCCGGCATCGCCGTGCAGGAAGTCAGCATCGCCAACGGGTGTACCGGTATCGGTAATAATGTCATCACCGTCACCGCCGTGGACCACATCGGCTTCGTCACCGCCTTCCAGTCGGTCATCTCCGCCATCGCCCCACAGGCTGTCGATCCCTTTACCGCCGATTAACGTATCGTTGCCTGCCGTTCCGCCAAGTACCACATGCCCATCACCGGTATATTTCAGATAACCACCGTCCGCAAAGCTATCGCCGTCAACATCCGCGCCAGGGTCGCGACGCACCAACAACGGCGAGAGCAGATCTTTCAGCGGATTACCCCATTTCGGGTCGATTTCCGTTTGCAGCACGCGGTTCACTTCAAAAATATGGTCCGGCGTCTGAAACAGGTTGGCGGGCAGGTGAGAGGAACCCTCCTCACCAAGATCGCTGTTACGCATTACCAGCGCGGAAAACGAGTTGGCCTCCAGTTCATTGAGTAAGTTCAACCCCTGAACGCGGCTCAGGTAGTAGAAACGATCGCCGTCCTGCAACATTTCCATTTGCGTTTCAAAGACAAAGTTGAAGGTTGAACCCAGCATGCCGCCAAATTCATTTTTGCGCTCAGCCAGTCCGCCAATCCAGAAATCGACCATATTCAGGCCGGTTTCTTTCGTTGCCCACGCCCCGGTGCTATTAAAGAAATCCATTGCATCCGCAGGTGGGGCGTTATTGGCATCGCCAAACAGCAGGAAGTTAACCGCCGCGCGTTTACCTTCAAGGCTGGTGGCATTGAGGATTAACTCATGCTGACCGTAAGCAGCCATAAAGTTAATGATAGAGGCCGGGTTTTTCAGGTAGGTGGTAAAGTCAGCCCAGCTGGTATAGGGCCTCAGTTGGCTATCACCGCTTAATGCAAAAAACTGCTCGCGAGCCTGGTTCAGCGAAGGCATTGCCGTATCACGGCCACGGGCAATATTAAGCGCGCCTAAATCAAGGGGCAGGCCGATGAGATTATTACGCAGAGCATCGGTAATAAACTCATCAATTTCATTGCCCACCTGACGCGTCATACCACGCACAATCGCGCCGATGGCCTGGTCGTCAGTGACGGTGGCACCGTTGATTTCATTGAATGCCACAGGATTCAGGAACGCGGCTATCAGGCCGATATCGCCGCTTTGCATATCAATGTTGGTACGCGCCACGGTTTCTGTCAGCATTGAATGCCCGAAACGGTAAACCACGTGCGCAAACTCGGCAAAGATAAGGGGGTTAATATCCGCCGTGTTGGAGAAGACAAACGGATCGACGGCGGGTTGTACGGTACGTGCAAACTCCTCAAACACGAGGTGCTGGTACTGCATTTCCGTGGAGAAGCGACCGGCCTGGAATAAGTACTCGCCATTCCATACCAGAGTACTGGTATTGGCAGGCATCTCAGTGATTTGGTGATTCGGCATCAACCACTGGTTAATGAGGTCGATGTCGCCGGTTTCCAGCAGTGTGGTTTTATACTGTTCAACCAGGCGATTATGTTCGCTGTGAAAAACGGCATGCACAGCGGTTAAGCCAATGTTTTCATTACCACGCCCATCGCCGGTGATAAAGTGGCGGTCGAGCAGTTCGTTATCATAGGTTCCCGCAGGTTGCGCTCCTTCGCCGCCGATAGCACTGTCATCATCCGCCAGCAGGCCCGCTTTTGGCGCGGCAGTATGAGCAATATCATCCAGAAACGCGTGGCCGGTGCGGAACGTCTCCGCAGGTAACAGGCCGCCATTGGCTTCAACCAGGCCGTTGGTAGTCACAATCTGTACCTTCCCGTTTTCACTTAAAATCAAATTACCGTAGCGGTCCGTTGCCAGCAGAGGAACATTAAAAACATCCTGATCGGTGAGTTTTATACCCAGTAGAGTTTCAGCCTGATTTTTAACGTCAGCCCAGGTCGCCAGTCCTCCGTTAGCGCCGCCTAACAGATTTCCCGTTGGCTCGGGTTTACCGTCAATGATTACGTATTCGCGGATGAAAATCTGATGTGAAGGGTGGGAGGTGTAGGTCTGGTTTTGATCAATGAAAGGGGTTGTCAGGTTTACCGTCTCTCGGTTTTCGTTGACCGTCGCCCGGGTTAATAGCATAAAGTTTGTATCCGACCCCTCAACATATAATGGGTCGTCTGGCTGTAGCGGAATGAAAACAATACCGTTGCCACCTTTCGGTATCAAATCCAGACCGTGGTCGAAAAACTGACCAAAGAAGGTCATCCAGCCATTAAAAGCGGGGGAAAGTCCAATATCCGGAGACTGGTTGGGAATAGATAAGCTGCCTTCTCCTGTAATAGTACCACCACCAGGCGCATCTTTTAATGCGTTGAATACCTCCATAGCCGCCGGGTTTGAAGCCGTCTGGTCCGAAATTAAGTTACTGATAATTCGCGGGTCAGCATCAATAACCATCCCGCCAATTTGGATATAACTGGTCATTTCATCCGCGTCTTGCCAGTTTAATGCGGTTAATCTTGGCATAGTCTGGTCGGCAGAGCCGTATAACTCTTGACCCGGCAAAAGGTTATTCCATGAACCATCCACCGTACGAAGGCCATAAGGTAATAGCGGACTGGAGACTAATTCTCGAAGCATTTCATCATTAACGCTACCATCCGCGTTAGTTGCCGCTTCGGATATTTTGATCTGCTTAAGAATAAAAGCCAGATCGTGCAGAGTGACAGTAAAGTCATATTGTGAGGCCATAAGTCATTACCCCTATCTTTACCTGAATTAGCTATCATCACTCTTTTCTTCTGCTTATAAAAGCTGACAGAAGAATGAGTCGCATCAGATATCTGATTGTTAGTACATGATTAAGCTCCGTATTTTAAAACACAAACGATATCCACGACCGGGTTGGTGTTATTCTCCAGATATTTAACCAGACCAATAAGATATTCACCTCACTTATGAATTGGGTTTTAGTGACCGATGCTAACCGTGCCTTATTGAAATTAAAGGCATATTCGGGGCGCGAAGTTTTGAGAAGACGAGGTCTTCTCAAGCAGTGAATGTGTAGGTTTTTTTAAACTCAGATTACATTTATGTGCTGATCATAACTATGGTTTTTCCGTTGCCGACTTCACTCATACTTTTTTATGAAAACATTAAATTTTCATTTCTTTACATTTGAATTAATGCCAAATTTCTTATTAAGAATAATTCTCATTAAGGCGATATTTAAGAGAGCAGGGGCAGATTATAAAATTTAATATTGGATGAAACTTAACGCGACATCATTCCAGAGGCCTGATTATGCTATTAGCGTAAATCAATACTGTGTGATAACTGGCCTACGTTTTGTTAAGTTCCCATCCAGACAGGTAATACAATGAAAAAAATATAATTCTTCTTTCCGGAATGCTCTTTTCGGCATTCGGTAACGCCAGTACGCTCTATTTTTATGAAGTCGGAACGGAGGATACAGCACTCGCTGGTGCAGGGCAGGCCGCTCGCGCTCAGGATGCCTCAACGCTATTAACGAACCCAGCGGGAATGACCCGTCTGTCTGACCATATGGTCACCGGAGGGTTGCAGGCGATGGGGGGAGATATTCCCTATACGCTGAACAATAGCGCTGACGAAAGGCAAAGTCCGGGGAACGTAATGACGCTGTTCCCCAATTCCAGTATGTTTTATGCGCAACGCCTGAGCGATACCGTTTCAGCCGGGCTGGGATTATATGGCAACTATGGGTTGGGTATCGATTTTGGCAACTGGGCCGGGGATCGGTTGATTAAACAAAGCACCCTGGTTGCGATGACGCTGAGTCCAGGCGTTGCATGGGAACTGAGTGACAAGGTGTCGGTTGGTGCTGCTGCGGGTTTGAACTACGGTTTTCTGTCTTTAAAAAGAAATGTCGACGGCCACGATGAAAAACAAAGCGATCATGACTGGGCGATGAATTACCGCCTTGGCTTATTGATGGATTTAAATGACAAAACACGGGCGGGCATAACCTGGAGCAGCAAGACTGATTATCATTTCAATATTGACGGCAAAGCGCGTTTCCCACATCTACCTAATATTGGCTATGACCTGCCGATTTCCGCCCAGGTCCGCGCGCCACAGCAGGTAATGGTTAGCGTGGTTCACGATATTAACCGAAGATGGTCAGTGATGGGGGATCTTGGCTGGCAGGACTGGAGTCAGTTTGGTAGCCCTCAGGTTACAATAAATGGTCAACCTGACGATCGTGATAATAGGCTGAAAGATACATGGCATACGGCGGTTGGTGTGCAATATCATCCCGATGAGCAGTGGCGAATTAATGCCGGGGTCGCATTTGACAGTTCACCGTACAAAACACAAAGTAATGCCGCGCTTTCGTTACCGACCGGGGATGAATGGCGATTTGCCACCGGAGCTCAGTACCAGATTACCCTAGCCAGTAATATCGGGGTAGCCGTTGAGTATTTGCATATGCAGTCATCCAGCGTTAAATCTGATATCTATGCCGGTGAGTATAAAAATCCGTGGCTTTGGTTTGCCAGCGTTAACTACAGCTATCAGTTTTAGCATCGTTGTTATCAAGTCGAAATGTTATGTATTGTCAATAATCACCACGGCAAAGCATCCATCCACTAATGTTCAGTGACCGTCTGCTGGTGGACTTCTAAAAATCATTTAAATAAAAATAAATTTGTACTTTTAGTATTGCGCAACCTATGGTTTTAATATGAGGCTGTACTATTCTTCATGGAATATACGTAGAATCATAGCGTTATCTCAATCAAAAGAATACAGGTTTGAACATGCAAATTTCACCACCGGTACGCCCTGAACAAAGTATACAACGTTTAATACAAGTGCTTGAGCCGATTGCAGAAAAGCTTAAGGTTGTACCTCGACGCCGTATCATGTGGAAATACAAAAATAAGCCTCAGCTATATCTTTTCCTGCAAGGAGAACTCTCCATTTTACGTTCGTCTGATGGCCTGTTAATTGTGACTGTCTATGAACCTCATCTGTTCGGTATTGCCGAGATGATCCAGCCGGTCCATGGTCACTTATTACGCGCAGAAGCCGAGTCGACAATATTACGCGTGGATGCCGATAAAGCGCGAGAGCTCTTCCATCAACAAGGGTTGTGGGAAGATGCGGCGGCTGTGCTTTCATATCACACGGGTTATCTCTTTTATCGCGATGATCTAGTGGTACAGCAGCGTACCTATTCGGTGATACGAAACCATCTCGAGGAAATGATTTTGTTACCGGAAGAGACCCGCAAACGCATGTCTATTTTGGATTACATTCAGGATCGCACCCACTTATCACGCAGCAGCGTTTTAAATGTCATTTCAGCCCTAAAAAAAGGAGACTATATTGATTTTGAACGCGGGGGATATCTTACCACCATCAATAAATTACCTGAGCGATTTTGAGGAAATCCAAAAATAAATTAAAAAGCAATTATCACCACAACTTAAATACCCTATTGTAGCGACACGTTATTTGTATCAATCGTAACTGAAAGCCTCGATAGGAAAATCATGAAAAAGACGCTTATTACACTTATTATTGCTAACGCTTTTACAGCCACAACCGCTTTTGCTGCAGCGGATGTCGGAACCTGGTATGCTGGCGGAAAATTTGGTTGGTCACACTATTTTGACTCCAGCACCAATCAACAGAGCAATAATCACGGTGAAAAATTTGGAAATGTTGGCACCGATGGCGATAATGTTGGTGGCGGTGTATTCACCGGTTATCAAATTACACCATGGCTCGCCGTTGAAGGTGGTTATGATTATTTAGGTAATATGCAGTTCAATGGTAAAAATGGCGCATCAGGTTCGCAAATGAAAAGCCAGGGGCTGCAACTCACACTGAAAGCAAGTTATGGTCTGAACGACGCCTGGGATGTATACGGTCGGGCAGGTGCCATGGGATATCGCGCAGAGTCCGATATTAAAGGGAATAATCGTTTTGATACCGGTGTCCGTCCGGTAGTGGCGGTAGGTACTGAATATGCCTTTAATAATAATTGGGCAGGGCGCCTTGAGTATCAATGGGTAAGCAATGTCGGTAACGAAAACCAGATTGGAGCAACCAGCGATGTCAGTTCTGTTACGGCGGGGCTGTCATATCGTTTTGGCCAGCATGACTAACCTTAGTTAATCAAACAGCCCATATTTAAGAGCCTCCTCATTCATCAATGAGGAGGCTCTTTTATTATTCAATAAGAGAATTAACCGACTGATTGATGCTCAACAGACCCGTTTGATTATGCTCCTTATAATAAAAATTGTTCATCTGTTGCATTTGCTCAAGCTTAGATAATGAAGCATACACCTGGTATGCCTGGCTATGAACATCAAACATCTCATTACGCTTAACATCATGAAGATAATCACTTTTTAGCGTGTTTGCCACGTTTTCAATTTGCAGTTTATTTTCTTGATATAACGACAAGGATCTCGAATTACTGCTCGATTTAGTCACGGAGTTATTCTGGATAACAGGAATAATCATTTTATTAATTCTAATTACTTTCTCCGATGGCGAAGAACTACAACCAGAGAGGGTTCCAATGATGAGTAATAGATATAGTGCACGCATATTTATTGACCTAAGGAGATGGATGCCAGTCATTATCTTTTTAAACAATCCATTGTCTACGGATGATTTATTTAAATAAAAATTTATAATTAAATATTTTTTAATGATACTGGCTTGTAAGGTTATGTTAACCTTTCAATACTCAATCACGCCGTCCTGATAAACATCGCATCGCAGATGCATATCAATAATCAATGAAGCAGTTTTGATCCTGCTTGAAAATTTATTATTAGCAGAGAATTTATGAAACTAAATAGACGAGTAAGCTATCTGGCTTTAGCCGGTGTCTGTTCGACATCGTTAATGTCACTTCCTGCAATCGCACAGGAAGGGGCAAAAGATGCTACAGCTCAAACCAAAAGCGCGAATGATGCCTTATACGGGCAATTGCCATTCACTAATAAAACAGATTTCGTAAATGCCCATAAGGGATTTATTGCTCCGCTTCCCGATGAACTAATCAAAGGAAAGCAGGGGAACATTGTTTGGGATCCGCAGCAATATGCTTTTATCAAGGAAGGCGAAAAAGCTCCCGCTACGGTTAATCCAAGCCTGTGGCGCCAGTCGCAGTTGATCAATATCGGTGGTCTGTTCCAGGTTACCGATGGTGTATATCAAATCCGTAATCTGGATCTCTCGAATATGACCATAATGGAGGGGAAAGAGGGAATTACGGTCATTGATCCGCTGGTATCGGCAGAAACGGCAAAAGTCGGAATGGATCTTTATTATAAAAATCGCGGTAAAAAACCCGTTGTTGCCGTCATTTATACGCACAGCCATGTTGACCACTACGGCGGCGTACGTGGTGTCGTGGATGAAGCTGATGTTAAATCCGGCAAAGTGAAGGTATATGCACCGGCTGGTTTTATGAAGGAGGCCGTATCTGAAAATATTATGGCAGGTAACGCCATGAGTCGCCGGGCCAGTTATATGTATGGCAATCTGTTAAAACCGGATGCAAAAGGTCAGGTAGGTGCAGGCCTTGGTACGACAACCTCTGCGGGTACGGTGACACTGATTGAACCTACTAATTACATTACCCACACCGGGCAGAAAGAAGTTATCGACGGTCTAACCTATGATTTCATGATGGCGCCTGGTTCAGAAGCGCCCTCTGAAATGCTGTGGTATGTAGAAGAGAAGGGAATGATTGAGGCCGCTGAAGATGTAACCCACACGCTGCATAACACCTATTCGCTGCGGGGCGCGAAGATCCGCGATCCGCTGGCATGGTCAAAATATATCAATGACGTTATTGGCCGCTGGGGAGGTAAGGCGAGCATTATTATTGCTCAGCACCACTGGCCAACCTGGGGTAATGAAAATGTTGTGAAGTTAATGAAGAGCCAGCGCGATATGTACCGTTACATCAACGATCAGACATTACGAATGGCTAACCAGGGTCTGACTCGTGACGAAATCGCCGCTAACTTCAAACTGCCGTCTGGTCTGGAAAAATCATGGGCCAGCCGCGGATACTATGGTTCCGTTAGCCATGACGTGAAAGCAACTTATGTCTTTTACCTCGGTTGGTTCAACGGTAACCCGGCAACGCTGAACGAACTACCGCCAGTAGATGCCGCGAAGAAATATGTCGATTATATGGGAGGGGCCGATGCCATCATGCAAAAAGCAAAAGCGGATTATGCCCAGGGTAATTACCGTTGGGTGGCGCAGGTGACTAACAATATCGTCTTTGCGGATCCGAGCAATAAAGAGGCTCGTAATCTGGAAGCCGATGCTCTTGAGCAGATGGGTTACCAGGCAGAGTCCGGCCCATGGCGTAATTTTTATCTGACTGGTGCGCAAGAATTACGCAACGGTGTGGTAAAAGGCGCAACCCCCAATACCGCCAGCCCGGATACGGTTAAAGCTATGTCGCCGGAAATGTTCTTCGATTATCTGGCTGTACATATTAATGGCGAAAAAGCGGCAAATGCCCAGGCTGTCTTCAACGTTGATTTAGGCGCTGACGGTGGTAAATACAAGTTGGAACTGGAAAACGGTGTTCTTAACCATAGTGCTGATACTCAGGCCAGTCATGCTGATGCCTCCATTACGCTGAATCGGGCGACGTTGAACAAAATTATCCTGAAGGAAGAATCGCTGAAGCAAGCGGAAGAGAAGGGTGAGGTACAGATCACTGGCAATCACGCCAAACTTGACGAGTTCGTCGGATATTTAGACAGTTTTGATTTCTGGTTTAACATTGTGACGCCTTAATTGTAGATAGAAATCATGTAATAACCCGTCAGCAATGGCGGGTTTTTATTATTGCTGCGGTTCAATTATTAAGAATATAAAAGATCTAAAATATAATGTGGAAATATTTTATCCATAATGTTAATAATTAATGTAATTAAAGTAACACACCATATAATCTGTATATTTTTGTTTTCATGGACGAGAGTTTGTGTATCATGATATAATACGGCGGTAAAATATGCAGGTTATTAACCTGTCCGTAGCATAAATGAATTTCTGAGGAGACCATTCCAGTGGGACGTAAATGGGCAAACATTGTTGCTAAAAAAACAGCTAAAGACGGTGCAACGTCTAATATATATGCAAAATTTGGTGTAGAAATCTATGCTGCCGCTAAGCAAGGTGAGCCTGACCCAGAATCAAACTCAGCTTTAAAATTCGTTATTGAGCGTGCAAAACAAGCCCAGGTTCCTAAGCACGTTATTGATAAAGCAATCGATAAAGCCAAAGGTGGCAGCGATGAAACGTTCGTGCAAGGGCGCTATGAAGGCTTTGGCCCAAGTGGTTCATTGATTATCGCTGAAACATTGACTTCCAATGTTAATCGTACAATTGCTAATGTCCGCTCAATCTTCAATAAAAAAGGCGGGAATATTGGAGCAGCAGGTGCAGTCAGCTATATGTTTGACAATACCGGGGTGATTGTATTTAAAGGAACAGACCCTGACCATATTTTTGAAGTTTTGCTGAATGCCGAAGTGGATGTCCGTGATGTAACCGAAGAAGAAGGGAACATCGTTGTTTATACTGAATCTACAGATCTCCACAAAGGAATTGCTGCTTTAAAAGAAGCTGGCATTACTGAGTTTTCAACAACAGAATTAGAAATGATTGCTCAATCAGAAATTGAACTTTCACCTGAAGATTTAGAAATCTTTGAAGGACTCGTTGACGCTCTTGAGGCTGACGATGATGTTCAAAAAGTATATCATAACGTTGCAAACCTTTAATTGTAAATTAAAAGGGAAGTGTCACTGTGGCTGATTTTGAACTTATAAATTTGTTATAAAAACATCCAGCCAGATGCATTGATTATAAGAAATAGATAAAGTTTACGTAGAAAATCCAGGTGACTGTCTGTTTTACACTCAAAGCAGACAGTCATGTTCACTGTTTGCCCACAGGATGAGTCAGGGCGTTCTTTTCCCGGGAATCAAAAACCGCCTCCACGATCAAATGCGACTATAGCTTTGACCTTGTCGTTTATCATCACCGTTATCAACCCATTGAAAATGTAGCCAGGTCGGGCTAATTCGTAGCAGCGGACATCGCATCAGAGAGACTATAGATATCAAACGAGTTTTTATTCGAAGGATCTGACTGAAGCTTTACCGCAGCAGTCGCAAGTAAACACACGGATTGCTCAGCGCATTGATGAGCAGGAAAAAATAGCGGAAGCGATTTTTCGCTGAAGTTAGTTTCATTAAAGGATTCTGTGAAGATTGCTGGCAGACAGTTGGTGGCCAGGACCGCATGTATGAGTTCGACGAACAGAAACTCACGCCATGTTTCCGGCACCCGGATTGGGGAAGGGTAAGCACGCGAGTGAGCACCATATGCTGAGGGCCATGAACTGAGAGACCATTATATTGCATTTAACATAATATACATTATGCGCACTAAGATGGAATGGGGAAGAATCTAAGGTTTTATGGTAGTCCTTGTGCTGCTCAATAATGATGTCGAACCGTTGTTTAAAGCGCCGCGACCTAACTTGAAATGTTTCATTTAAAAACGGAAAGCAGCATGTCGGCGATTCTAAAGCAGATGCATGTAATCGTTATATACTGCTCCATGAGGCATCGCTCACTTTCAGAAAAACGGTAATAAAATTGACCACTATCCAGACAATGCGTAATAAAAATGCTCAACCCATCCAACGCCTGGCACTCTTACTGCTCTTTGCCTGTACGCTAACGGGATGCGTATTGACCCGCGTTTCCGACAGCGCACATGCCAAAGAAGTCGACAGCCTGAATGTTGTTGGTCTGAGTCTGGATGCCGCGAGACAAAGAGCGACTGAAAAAGGTTTTGTATGCAGCGAATATAGCAATCTCAATACGGTTGTCACCGATTATGGTCAACATCGATGGCTGCAAACTGAATGCAGCAAGAAAAGTTCTGAGCAATTCTCAGGTTAATCAGTGGTGCGATTGCCCTTTATTTATTCATCACGATAGCATCTGAGAGTAAAAAAATAGAGTTTAGATGGTTAAACGCCCTGCTACTTTGCATTTATGTTTTCTCATTCTCCGTTGCCTATGTTTCGCTCAATACCGGCACCGGCGCCCTGCTGCTCTTTGGTACCGTTCAGCTCGTCATGACGGTATGGGGATTAGCTCAGAAAGAAAAACTCGCAAAATTAAAAATAACAGGGATTCTGGGAGCATTGGTTGGAATAGCGATATTGCTACTTCCTGGTGCTGAGCGGCCTTCCTTGTATGCCTCAGTCATGATGATTATTTCCGGTGTTGCCTGGGCTATGTACAGTATCGCAGGGAAAAAAATCACGCATGCCGTAGCCTCAACGAGTGGTAATTTCATCCTGACGGTCCCGGTTGCACTGATTATTCCCCTCATCTTTCATACCCATCTTCACATTGATATAAACGGAATAATGCTGGGAGTATTATCAGGCGCACTAACATCGGGAGGCGCTTACCTGCTATGGTACTCGCTTCTTCCGTTGCTCAAAGCAACGACGGCCAGTACCATCCAGCTCAGCGTTCCTTGTCTCGCCACGCTCGGCGGGATCGTGTTTTTGGGTGAAACGCTCACCGCCAGGATCCTTCTTGCAAGCATTATTATTTTAGCTGGAATAGGCTTAGTTATTTTTTCTGATATGAGAAAGGGTTCAAAATAGTCTGACTAATTATGGGCAAAGACGATACAGGACGTGTTGTGCTAGCCGATGATCAGTCGGCAACGCGGGATGCAGGAACTCTTCAGTCTTATTCATGCCCAACCGTATCATCAGGCGCTCTGACGGTTTATTCAGTACGGAAGTAAATGAAACCACCTCACTTAACCCCAGCTCCTCGAAAGCAAACGTCAGGCATGCCTCGGCGGCTTCCAATGCCAGCCCCTGGTGCCAGTAGTCTTTAGCCAGACGCCAGCCTATTTCGGTACAGGGTGAAAAGTGAAATTTATCAGGCTGTGGATGTAAACCTACACACCCCACAAACTGGTGTGTTTCTTTAAGTTCAACGACCCAGAATCCCCAACCGCGCTCTGTAATGCCTTCCTCGAACCTTGCAGCCAGGTTGTCGCTTTCCGTTCGTTGCAGCGGAGTCGGAAAGAAACGCATCACGTCCGGATCGGCATTTAGCGCAGCAAACGGGGCTCTGTCTTTGGCTTCCCACTGGCGTAAAACCAGTCTCGAAGTTTCCAGCATATTTCTGCCCTTATCTTTCATTTTCATATAATCTTCTAAAAGAAATGGCTCATCGGCAAGGATTTATGCACCCTTTCCGCCTGGTAGAGCATCCCGTAGATCTGCTTTATGCCAATGCGTCATTACAGTGGGTACCCAATCACTATGAACTGTTGCCAAATCTGGTATCGCTTCTTGGTCGCAACGGCGTTTTGGCCGTGCAAATGCCGGATAACTGGCTGGAACCCACGCATGTTCTGATGCGCGAAGTAGCTTATGAACAGGGTTATCCCGACCGGGGCCGGACGCCACTTCCAGGCGTACACGCCTACTATGATATCTTGAGCGAGGCAGGTTGTGAGGTAGATATCTGGCGCACAACGTATTATCACATTATGGATTCTCATCAGGCGATTATCGACTGGGTAAGTTCTACAGGCCTGCGCCCCTGGTTGCAGGATTTGAGCGAAAGAGAGCAACGCCAGTACCTGGCGCGCTACCACGAACTCCTGCAGGAGCAATATCCATTACAGGAGAATGGCAAAATTTTACTGGCGTTTCCGCGAATGTTTATGGTTGCCAGACGCAATAGTTAAGCGTTAATCATCAGACAGATCACAGGAATGAACTATCGTCTATGCGCGCCCTCGCCTTTTTATTATAAGGTTCTAGTGGCAATGGCATGCATCTGCTAGTGTCTTGCCACGTATTTCTGACGGGAGTTGTTATGTCTAAAGTCTACATTGGTGGGTGTCTGTGTGGCTCGATCCGCTTCACTGCCAGCAGTCCTAATAATTCCCATACCTGTTCCTGCGATATATGCCGGAAACATACTGGCGTGCCGACCGTCGTCTGGATTGAGTTTGCTGCAGAAAATGTAGAATGGACGGGAAAAGCCGGAAAACCGACAACCTGGCGCTCATCTGAAACGACCAGTCGGGCCTTTTGCCCTCAGTGCGGGAGTTCCGTGGGCGCCATTGATGACGCCCCGGTAATTGCACTTTTAGCCGGAGCTTTTGACGATCCTAACGATGAAGATCTGGCCCCAGAGTTTCATTCGTTTTCCGATATGCAACCCGCCTGGTGGCAAAACGAACGTCGCTAAGTGAGTTGATAATGTTTATCCGGCATGTGTTTTGCTGGCACATTTGTTTCATCGTTCATTTGCAGTAAATCGATTTCGATAGCATTGCAAATCGCATCCAGCGGCAGGTCGTTGTTCTCTGTGCCAAACGGATCTTCCAGTTCTTCTGCAAGCGTGTCGAGCGAAATAAAAGTGTAGGAAATAAGCACTGAAATGAAAGGTGTCATGTAGTGCAGATCTACCACTAAGGCGAATGGCAACATGATACAAAACAGGTACACTGTGCGATGAAGGATCAAAGTATACGCAAACGGGACCGGAGTATTCGCAATCCGCTCACAACCTGCCAGCACCGCAGACATATCATTTAACCTATTGTTTAAACTATGGAATAATATATCTGATAGTTGTCCATTACGCCTGCGCACGGCCAACCACTCCCCCATCAGCAACAATATGCGGTTTGCCGGTGATTGTGAGGCAAATACCGTCTGCAGATCTTTCTCGCTGAGGTACTTCGCCAACGGCGCTGCCTGCGGTTTTCGGCGTAAAGTCATGCGTAAACAGTGGGCAAACGCGATTTGCAGACGAACAAACTGCCCCAGTTCGACGTCATCCGGTAAGGTGGTCTTTACCTCTCGTAAAAGCGATCGGGAAGCAATCATCAACTGCCCCCAAAGGTGGCGGGCCTCAACGTAACGTGAATAGCAGGCGTTATTGCGAAAGCCTAAAAAGATAGCAATAGCCACGCCGAGAATGCTGAACGGCGCCAGAGTAAATTTAATACCCAGCATCGTATACCACGGAAGCATGATAATAACGGCGATGGAGAGCAGGAAGTTCAGCAACAGACGTGAAAAGATTTTTGATAATACGGAACCATGCCAGACGAAAATCAGGCGTAGCCAGTGTTGTTGGGGGCGAACGATCATGGTTATCTTCGGAAAAATGTGAAACCCGTCACATTAGACGCGATAGTGATCAATGTTGCAAGTTAATCGCAACATTAACTAAACATCTTTTTCCTGCCAGACAATTCCCGCACCTGAGTTACAGAATGGCTTAGTATTTAACATACAATAGTATGTTGTAACTAATAATTGTTTTGCAAAAAACCCGGCCTGAGCCGGGCTGTTTTCTTAGCACAGTGGTTTAACGGCTTCACGCATGCCTTTTGCCAGAATGGTATCCAGATCGGCAGAAACCTGCTCCACCAGCCCAGAAACCTGAGTCAGGTCCTGCTCCCAGTGCTCTTTAACGCCCAGTACAGATTTAACCAGATCTTCGGTGTTTATCTGGCGGTCATGATGCTGGGACCAAAGCTGTTGAAAGCGCTCCACCCAGTGCGCATCATCCTGAACCGGATATGACTCACCGTTACGCTCTCCACGATAAAAGGCAATCAGCGCGGCAAGCGCAAACGTCAGGCGCGCCGGCAGTTTGCCGCTGGCCTGTTGCCCTGCCAGCAACTGCGGCAATATACGGGTACGGAATTTAGTCATGCCGTTCAGGGCAATCGACAGCAGCTGATGCTTAATGTACGGATTGCAGAATCGACCGGTCACCGCGCTGGCGAAAGATGCCAGCTCATCGCGAGGTAAATCCAGTACCGGAATGATCTCTTCATAAATAGCTTTTTCAACGAAGGCGCAAATCTCTGCGTCATTCATCGCCTCACCCACAGTATCGAGCCCTGCCTGCCAGGCAACAGGAACCAGTGCGGTGTGCGCGCCGTTGAGAATGGCCACTTTCCGTTCTTTGTACGGTTTGATGTCATCAACAATCAGGACATTGAGCGGATATTTATCCAGACGCAGCTCGGCGGCTAATGACTTTGGCCCCTGAATGACAAACAGATAGAAGTGTTCAGCCGTATCCAGGAATGCATCATGATAGCCAAGCTCAGCTTCAAGTTGCGCTACTTCGTCACGCGGATAACCGGTAACAATGCGGTCCACCAGCGTGGAACAAAATGCGTTGGCTTGATCCAGCCACTGAATAAATGCTTCCGGTAGCGCCCACTCCTGAGCGTAGCGCAGGACCAGTTCACGCAGCGCATCACCATTGTAATCAATCAGTTCGCAAGGGATGATAATCCAGCCTTTATCCGACGCACCATTAAAATGGCTGAACCGCTCGAACAGCAGCCGGGTCAGTTTAGCGGGATAACTCACCGCCGGTGCATCCTCAAACTTATCGCCCGCGTGGTAACTGATGCCTGCTTCAGTGGTGTTAGAAAAAACAAAACGCATATCTGGATTATGCGCCAGCTTCAGGAACTCATCGTATTCGCTATAGACGCTGATTTCGCGGTTAACTGAACGAATTAAACGAGCATCACTTACGGCATCGCCCTTCTCATTCAAGCCACGAATAATGGTGGTGTAGAGACCATCCTGTGTACTCAGCGATGGTGGGAAGGTACTTTCGATAGGACGAACAATGACCACACCTGCGTTCAGATCGGTATGCTCATTCAGCAGATCAACCTGCCAGTCAACGAAGGCGCGCAGGAAGTTTCCTTCACCAAACTGAATGATGCGTTCAGGATACTGAGCACCGGGGAAATCGCGACGATTTAGTGTTTGCACAATGGGTTCCCTTTATGATTAGTCATACAACCTGATTGAATTGGTCCAATAGGTTAGCAAACTTTAATACATTGAAACCCTGTTTTGATCAATCCCCGATAATAAATTAGAGCGTTTTATAGAAAAGTGTGGTCCCGGTCAGCGTCCCGTCGGGCATTTTGGCATAGTCGGGTATCACCCCAACTTTTTGCCATCCGCAATTGTGGTAGAACAACTCAGCGGAACTGCCCGTGGCCGTATCAAGCACCAGCAGCGTCTTGCCTTGTTGATGCGCGCAACGTTCGAGTCCGTTCATCAATTCCCGAGCCACACCGCCCCGTCGCGCAGAGGTGTGAACCAGTAGTTTGGCGACATCTGCACGATGGGGTTGGTTTTCGGGTTGATCGATAATGAGCTGGACGGTACCAACTAGAACACCCTGTGCGTCCTGTGCCCCCAGAACAATCCTTTCTCCACGGTCGACACTTTGCGCGACGCTCATCCAGAAAGGTCGTGACTTTTCACTCGTAAAAGGCAGCATAAAGCTGACAGAGGCGCCGTCATTGACGCATGTTTCAAGGATGTCGCTGAGCTCGTCGATTCTCGACAGAATCTGTGCCGAACTCATCACAAAGCAGGGTTTGCAGGTAGCCATTTTTTCTCCTTAGATTGACCCCTTATACTGCTTTTAACAAAAGCACAACACAAGGAGACATATCATAGGATTATGTTATCTATGGCTTATTCATTTGAAGCACTAACCAGTGATAAATAACCGTGACAACGTAACGTTGCTGCTCATCGTTAAGCGCGACACCCTGAGGAATATCATGCCATTTCGCCAGACAGCCCCGACAACAGGTGGCCGTAGCATGTTGAGCGATAAAGACCGGATGCCCACGCATGGGCGTCTGCTTACCATCATTGACCGGTAACGCCGGAGCCAGCCGTTTGGCAATAAAATCCGCAGCGTGTTGCTCGATAACTGGCGCACCTTTATCCAGACAATACTGCCTTTCTTTCTGACCAAGACGAAACCGCGAGCGAAACGTTGATTTCGCCAGCCTGGCAAAAAGAGGACCGAGCGTATTCATCAGTAAACCGAGCGCCCCAGTTGTTGTGTTAATTGCTCCAGCACGGCGATACCCGCCAGCGAATTTCCCGCAGGATCCAGTTCCGGACTCCAGACGGCAATCGCCATCTCGTGGGGAACGATAGCCACTATACCGCCGCCAACGCCAGATTTCGCCGGTAAACCTACTCGCCAGGCAAATTCCCCTGCGTTCTGATACATGCCACTGGTAGCCATCAACGCGTTGATCTGCCTGGCCTGCATGGGCGTAACCACGGGCTCCGCAAGATGAAAGGCATGTCCCTGATTCGCCAGAAAGACGAACGTACGCGCCAGTTCTACACAGCTCATTTTCAACGCACAATAGTGAAAGTAATTTTGTAAAACGGTGGTCACATCATGATGGAAATTGCCAAATGATTTCATCAGCCAGGCGATAGCCGCGTTACGCGCCGAGTGCTCAAACTCAGAACGCGCCACTGTCGAATCATAGGCGATATCCGATACGCCGCTTAATGCCCTAACCACTTCCAGCATCCGTTGACGCGGTGCGCTCAGTCGCCCTTGCAGCATGTCGCAAACCACCAGCGCCCCGGCATTGATGAAGGGATTACGCGGGATCCCCTGTTCCATTTCCAGCTGTACCAGGGAATTAAAAGGATGACCGGATGGATCTTTGCCGACACGTTGCCAGATCTCATCCTCCTGATAATGACGCATCGCCACGACCAGACTGAGCACCTTTGAAATTGACTGAATAGAAAAGCGCTCTTGCGCATCCCCCGCCTGATAGTGCTGTCCATCGACGGTGCAAATGGCAATACCCAGTTTTGAACCGTCCACGGAAGCTAATGCAGGAATGTAATCAGCGACTTTACCTTGACCAATCAGCGGACGAACCTGCTGCACAATGGTCTCTAAAATTGAATTGTCCATGGCCCTGGCCACAACATGCTCCTTGCTCGCAGGTATGAAAGGCCTGCGAGTATAACAGAGCTGAATACGCAGCGTCAGGCCGGAAGGCGGAATCTGGCCACTGCCTGCATAAGCTGGTGAGATTCATGATGTAGCTGCAAGGAAGAATTGGATGCGGCATTCACCAGATCGCTGGTTTGCCGGGCCTCTCCGTTCAGAACATGAAGCTTACGAGTCAACTGGTGAATACTGTCCCCCTGATTTAACGTTGCCGCCGAAATATCGTTCAGCAATGCGCCGAGGTTTTCCACCAGCGAAATAACCTGCTGTAGATTCTCATCCAGCCCGTTTACGGCATGAAAGCCCTCTTCAATGCCCTGTAAAGAGTGTTGAATGAGCGCCTGAATATTCTGCGTCGACTGACCGCTTTTTCGCGCCAGAAGTCCAACTTCTTTGGCGACCACTGCAAACCCGCGCCCTTGTTCCCCAGCATGTGCAGCCTCGATTGCCGCGTTCAGTGCGAGGATGTTTGTCTGAAACGCGATGTTGTCGATTAGCGTTATAATTCCGCGCATTTCAGACGAGCGCGTCACAATCGCCTGCATTGACGCATTTACCGTCGCCATCATTCGGTCTCCGCCCGCCGCAATATCACGGGCCTGCACAGCACGCTGATTCGCCAGTTGAGCAAAGCCACTGTTATCCTCAACATGCGTTTCAAGAAAACCAATATGCGAAGTCACGGTACTCAACTCTTCACTTTGCTTCGCCGATTGCTGATACAACTGCTTATTATTTTGCGCAAGTTCGCTGATGTTCCCCACCATTGCGGTTGTGGCGTCATTCACCTGCTGTACCAGCGCGCAGAGTCCCTGCTGCATTGCAGCAATTCGCAAACTTAATTGCATCACTTCCCGATTGAACTGACTCACCTGCGGAGCTGGTCGGGAAAGATCGCCTGCCGCTAAAATATCGATATGATCGATCAGCCGTCGCAGCGGTGTTATCACCCAACGAGACATACTGCGCCAGACCAGCACAGCGATAACCACCAGCACCAGAGGAATAAACAAAAACAGATGCTGTAAACGCTCAAGACTGGTCAACAATTGCTGACGCCCAACTTCCGCATGTCGCCCACTTTCCTGCTGAAAGCGGGCGTAGTTGTCGTTAAAATCTGACTGAAACGCCTGTACGGGCACGGCAAAAAAAGCGTCAATCGAACCGGACTGCATCAGCCCGTCCGCCTGTTCCTGAATGCCGCTATAAAAGCGCTGATAGCTCTCCGTGAGTTCTGGATCCGGCTGCGGTTTTAAATGACTCCATGCATCCCATGCGGTTTTTGACTGTGTCAGCGCCCGATGAGCCTCCTCCATTAATGGCCGCCAACTTCCATCAGAGCCGGTGGCGGCATCCTGCATAAAATAAACTCCAGCCCGGTTAAGCAGATCGCTGGCAGACAATAATGCCACCCTCGCTTCATCGATCTTCGCCTGCTGTATTAGCGCGAGCTGATTACGACCTTCATTATGCTGCGCGTCGCTGACTGAGGCCGAGAGCATCAAAGAGGACGCGACCTGCAATACAGAGAACAGTGCAATTATGCAGAAAATACCAGTTAACAAACCAAACTGACGGGGGATCAGACGTTGAAAAATTTGCGTTATGTTCATATTACTCTTCTGTATCAAAGCGTTAGACGCGAATATACGGAGAGTAAATGACAGAAAAATTGCAGAAATAAGACAGGTGCCCCCGATGGAGGCACCCACACCATCAGAGGCGGTTTTTCCAGACGGTCTGCACGTTACAGAACTCATGCAGGCCAAAGTGAGAGAGCTCGCGGCCAAAACCACTTTTCTTCACGCCGCCAAATGCAACACGGGCATCGCTGGCACTGAAGCCATTGATGAATACGCCTCCACATTCCAGGCGTGACGCCATATTCTGCGCCAGCGCTTCATCTGCGGTGAACACCGTGGCGGATAAACCGAAATCACTATCATTTGCCAGTGCTAAGGCATGTTCCGCATTCTTTGCCACGGTAATCGCTGCAACCGGGCCAAACAGCTCCTGACGAAAAGCCGTCATCTCTGGAGTGACATCACCCAGTACCGTCACAGCATAGTAATTGCCGTGGCCTGCAATTTTTTCCCCGCCGAGAAGTAATCGCGCTCCTTCAGCAAGGGAGGCTTCAACCTGCTGATGAAGCTCATCACGCAGATCAAATCGCGCCATCGGACCCAGATCGTTTTCTTCGTTCAGCGGATCGCCCATTTTGAGCGCGCTCGCGGCCGCGACAAAACGAGCCGTAAATTCTGCCGCAATACCTTCTTCAATAATGAAACGCTTCGCTGCCGCACACACCTGCCCAGTGTTCTGGTAACGCCCGGCAACTGCCGCCTTAACGGCCAGGTCAAGATCAGCATCATTAAGGACAATAAACGGATCGGAACCACCCAGCTCAAGCACACATTTCTTCAACGCCGCCCCTGCCTGAGCGCCAATCGCCGCACCGGCACGAACACTGCCCGTCACCGTTACCGCCGCAATACGCGGGTCATTGATCATCTGACTTACCCCAGCGTTGTCGGCATTCACCCAACCGTAAACCCCGGCAGGAACATTCGCATCAGCAAATACCTGGGCGATAACCGCAGCACAGCCGGTTACATTCGGTGCATGCTTTAACAGGTAGCCATTTCCGGCCAACAGAATTGGAATGGCGCCACGCAGTACCTGCCAGAGTGGGAAGTTCCACGGCATGATCGCCAGAATGGTTCCTACGGGGCGATACTGAATCACAGCCTGATTGTTTTCCACCAGCGTAGGTTCCGGATTGAGCATCGCCGGGCCATGTTCGGCGTACCAGTCGCACAATGCGGCCGATTTGGCAACTTCACCCCGTGCCTGCTTGATGGGTTTGCCCATTTCACGGGAAATACATTGCGCCATCTCTTCCGCACGATGACGCAGAGCCTGCCCAATATCACGCAGCGTTTGCGCACGGTGTTCAACGGAAGTATGTTTCCATTCGCTGTAGCCTTTCGCAGCAAGGCTCAGCGCATGTGCAATCTCTTCAGCGCTCGCCCATGGCATCGCTGCCAGCCTTTCTCCATTAGCAGGATTAACGGAAATCGCATGTGTTGCTGCTGTGATAGTCATAGTTGCCTCTCTTCATCGCAGGGTATGGTTATATCATGCGCATATTTACTCTTTCTGAAAAATGAATAATATTAACCACACCATTCACGAATAGAGAACACCATGGATCTGACGCAACTGGAAATGTTCAATGCCGTCGCAGAGACCGGCAGTATTACGCAGGCCGCTGCGAAGGTGCATCGCGTGCCATCTAATCTCACCACCCGCATTCGCCAGCTTGAAGCCGACCTTGGCGTCGATCTGTTTATTCGTGAAAACCAGCGTCTGCGACTTTCCCCATCCGGGCACAACTTTTTGCGCTACAGCCAGCGGATCCTCGCACTGGTTGAGGAAGCGAGAATGGTCGTCGCCGGGGATGAACCTCAGGGGTTGTTCTCTCTTGGCTCGCTGGAAAGTACTGCCGCTGTGCGAATCCCCGCCACGCTGGCGGAATATAACCAGCGTTACCCCAAAATTCAGTTTGCGCTGGCGACAGGCCCTTCGGGCACGATGCTGGATGGTGTGCTCGAGGGGACGCTGAACGCCGCCTTTGTTGACGGTCCGATTACCCATCCTGGCCTTGAAGGAATGCCGGTCTACCGTGAAGAGATGATGATTGTCACGCCGCACGGTCACCCTCCCATCCAGCGGGCCAGTGATGTTAACGGTTGTAGTATTTACGCCTTTCGCGCCAACTGTTCCTATCGCCGCCACTTTGAAAGCTGGTTTCATGCCGATCGCGCAATGCCCGGCACCATTCATGAAATGGAGTCGTATCACGGAATGCTGGCCTGCGTTATTGCCGGCGCGGGTATCGCGCTGATCCCGCGTTCGATGCTGGAGAGCATGCCTGGGCATCATCAGGTCAACGCCTGGGCGCTAAGCGAAAACTGGCGCTGGCTGAATACGTGGCTGGTCTGGCGCAGAGGCGCAATGACGAGGCAACTGGAAGCGTTTATTGAGGTCTTGAACCCCCAGTTGTCGCAGAATAGGGATTAACTGGCAATCGTCAGTTGGCAGGGTAACTGTTCTAGTTGCTCGCGCACGCCCTCATTGAGCCGGGCATCGGTCACAATATCCGTCAGCGCATTCAAATGGGTAACATTAAACAATGACCACGCGCCATATTTTGAACTGTCTGCCAGCAGTACCCGGCGACTGGCGTTGGCAATCAGGTCACGTTTTACCCCGGCCTTCTCTTCCGTCGGCGCGGTGATCCCACGCGCCAGATCCCAACCGTTACAGCTTAAAAACGCGATATCCGGCCAGACGCTCTGCAACAGTTTACGCCCATGCTCGCCGATGCATGACTGGCTGGAGTCATCAATCCGCCCGCCAATGATCGTCACTTCAATTTGTTTAAACTCGGAGAAAAAAAGTGCGATGTGCAGATCGCTGGTGATGACCCGCAGCGGCAGATGGGTGAGCTGACGAGCCAGTTCAATCATTGTCGTACCTGCATCCAGAACAATAGAATCCCCTGCCTTCACCAGGCTTGCTGCCGCGCTGGCGATCGCTTGTTTTTCTTGCAGGCTGCGTTGCATTTTCTCATGCGTAGTAGGCTGCGATGGGATAAATCGGTTAAGCGTCACACCACCATGGGTACGGCTGATCACGCCTTCCTGATCGAGTTTAATCAGATCGCGACGAATAGTCGCCGGAGAGGCGCCCGTCACGGCAACCAACTGTTCTACCGTCGCCAGATTATGCCCTTTCAGATAATCCATAATCTGTTCTAACCGATTATATCCCTTCATTTTAATCCCGCGTGATTTGCATTGCTAACTGGATGGACACCGCCATGCTCTCAGACTTGGCTTTACCTGTCCAGGCAATATCAAACGCCGTACCGTGGTCTGCAGAGGTGCGAATAAACGGTAACCCGGCGGTGATATTCACCCCATCATAGAATCCAAGCAATTTTAGCGGAATATGCCCCTGATCGTGATACATCGCTACCACCATGTCGTACATTCCTTCGTGGCACTGCATAAATACCGTATCCGGTGGGCACGGCCCGGTGACATTTAGCCCCAGCGCCTGCATAGTCTGGATTGCGGGTCCAACTATTTTGATTTCTTCATCGCCAAAAAGACCATTTTCTCCAGCATGTGGATTCACCCCTGCCACCGCAATACGCGGATTTTCATACCCAACGCGACGCAGGAAATCATGTGCTACCTGAATAACAGTTTTCACCCGCTGTTCGCTGAGCGTATCCAGGAATTTTCGTAACGCAATATGGGTGGTGACATGGATGACTTTGAGCTGGTCGGTATACAGCACCATTGCATAATCTTTACTGTTGGTCAGTTGCGCCAGCAGTTCGGTATGCCCAGGATAATGATGACCCGCCAGATGTAATGCTTCTTTATTCAGAGGCGCAGTGGCTATCGCTTTAACTTCGCCATTCAGCGCCAACATCGTGGCACGCTTGATACAGCGATATGCCAGATCCCCGGCCTGTGCTTGCACTACACCGGGCTGGAGAGAATCTGGATCGGCAAGCGGTTCATCAATGACATTGATTACACCTGCGGCGAATTGCGCCTGGGCTACACTTTCAATCACCCGAAGTTCCGCTGGCGGTGTTATATTCAATGAATGGATCCGTCGCAGCGTCTGCACGCATCCAACAACAATGACCGGCGCGCCAGAAAGCTCTCCTTCCGCCAGTGATTTAAGAATGATCTCCGGTCCAATACCCGCCGGATCGCCCATGGTTACCGCAATAGTGTTATTCACTCATTTTCTCCTCAACATAATTCAAAACCTGACGCAAGGTCGTTTCGTCACCAAACCCCCCTGCCTTTGTCATAACCGGGCGCTGCCAGTATCCACCAACAAAATGACCATACGGCACGCACTGGGCCACACGGTCGCTGATACGAAATCCTGTTGCTCCGAGCGCTTCAGCAACCGCCATAGCAACATCGCCGCCAGAGAGATACAGCGCTGCGGGTGAGATATCATCAGCAACCTGTCGGGTAAGTTGCCCAAGGAACTGGCAGATTTTTTCGCCCAACTGAGCGCGACTTACCTGCCAGCGGGCGCAAAGATGCGGAATATGGTGCCGCGCATCAGTATCAGGACAAGTGTGAACAATGCAGTGTTTACCGGATGCCAGAACGCCAATGATGCGGGCGACGTACCCCGTCACAGCCCCCTTCAACATATCTTCGATATCAATGAATACCGTCTCTACCTGCGGGTTTCTGCGCACAACAGCAATCTGGCGTTGAGCAATTTCACTCATTGAGCCCACAATCGCCAGTAAACGCCGGGAAGATGCCGTCTGGATATGGCGAGCCAGTGCGTCACAGATTCCTGCTGACCCCACCAAAAGCGGCGTATCATTTCGCTCCATTGCTTCAACAACAATGGCATCGAGATCGGCATTACTCTGCGCATCAACCACCCAAATTTGCGGCATATCAGCGGCAGGTTCTGTCAGGCGTTGCAAATAGTCACTCAGTGACATAGCCCGGCATGTGATGGTGGTTTGTGCCTGAAGTACCGCACAAATATCAGCGCTAGCTACCGGGGTTTTCGGGTCACTGGCAAATTCGGTTTGGGTAACCGGGACACCGTTGATAAGGCAAAGACCTTGTTCAGTCGTCCGACCGGCCAGGGGAAACGCTGGCGCAACAATGGCCAGATTTTTACCGGTGACCTGCATTAACGCCTCAACTTCGGCCCCTGGGTTGCCACGTAATGTGGAATCCATTTTCTTTAGCCACAGCGCCCGCGAGTCTGTATGACAGGCAAGCGCTAAAGCTCTCACGCGGGAAGATGCCTGCGGTGCATCCAACGCACGACTATCACTGTTAACGACCAGTACGTCGGTCTCCTCGGTGGAGGGTAACGTGAAGGCGACATTCACCGTCATTCCCGTCAGCGCAAGGCTGACCCCCGCATCGTTCCCCCCGGTAAAGTCATCGGCGATAACCAGGATTTGCGGTCTAGCTACTTGTTTACTCATCCATGCTCCGGGTCGTTATGTGTTGTTAATGATTATATTCAATCACAATTGATTAAGTGTGAGCAAGCTCAAGTTATTCAGTTCCGAGATAAATTATAAATTTAGCCCATGATGTCATCGTTCCTGAATCACAGTGAGCGAATTCAATCACTCAAACAACAGGAGAATGTTGTGGCAACAATTAATAGCACCGTGATCAGCGGTTCGCATGCCATCCCCGCTCTGGAGCCATTACTGAGCGGTAAACGCCAGTTACTGCTGGTAACTGATGCAAATATTGTTCGACTGGATGCAGTAGCGCAGATCCGTACCCTGCTGGCTAATGATGGCCGTCAGGTGACACTGATTGATAACGTACCCGCCGAGCCGGGACATCATGACGTCAGCAAACTCGTCAAACGCGTGGCTGACCTCAATGTGGAAATGGTGATAGGCATTGGCGGCGGTAGCGTACTGGACGTGGCGAAACTGCTCTCCGTCTTATGTCACCCTGAGTCCCCGACGCTTGACGCCATGCTGGCAGGTGAAAAACCGCAACAACGTGTGACCTCCGTGCTAATCCCCGCCACAGCAGGCACGGGTTCAGAAGCCACTCCAAACGCGATACTGGCCATCCCCGAACAAAACACCAAGGTGGGTATCATCTCCCCGGTGCTGCTGCCGGATTATGTCGCCTTGCTACCGGAACTCACCACCAGCATGCCAGCGCACATCGCCTCATCCACCGGCATTGACGCGCTCTGTCATCTGATTGAGTGCTTTACAGCAACTATCGCCAACCCAATCAGCGACAACGCTGCGCTCATCGGTTTACAGAAATTGTTGAAAAACATCGAAACCTCGGTTAATGAACCGAACAATTTGCTGGCTAAACTGGAAATGCTGTGGGCGTCATACTATGGCGGTGTAGCGATTAATCACGCCGGTACACATCTGGTTCATGCGCTCTCTTATCCGCTGGGGGGGCGATACCACCTCCCACATGGTGTCGCTAACGCGATTCTGTTAGCACCCTGCATGAAGGTGGTTCGCCCTCACGCGGTCAACAAATTTGCCCAGGTCTGGGATCTGCTACCTGGCGCCGATCGCACACTCAGCGCTGAAGAAAAATCTTTCGCGCTGGTGGAGTACTTCTCCGTGCTTGTGAAACGGCTCAACCTGCCCGACAACCTGGCAACGCTTGGCGTGCCCTCCACTGACCTTTCCGCGCTGGCCGATGCCGCGCTTAACGTAAAACGTCTTATGAACAACGCGCCCTGTCAGGTGAGCCATGACGATGTTAAGGCTATTTATCAAACACTATTTCCAGAACTGATTACCAAAGGAGTGAATCATGAGTAAAAAAATCTGTGGCGTACTGACGGCAATCGTCACCCCTTTCGATAACGAAGGGGCATTAAACCTCACCGAACTCAAAAACCAGGTTAATCGCCAGCTAAACGCTGGAAACGGTATTTTCTGCGGCGGCACCAATGGCGAGTTTTTTGTACTTAACGAGGAAGAAAAAATAGCGGTGACCCGTACCTGCGTTGAGGAAGTTGCTGGACGGGCAAATGTGGTGGCGCATATTGGTGAAATCTCAACCCGTGAAACCATTCGTCTGGGTAAACAAATAGAAAAACTGGGCGTCGATGCCGTATCGGTGATTACCCCGTATTTTGTTCCGCTCAAACAGCAGGAACTGATTGCCCACTATACCGCGATTGCCGACGCGCTATCGGTGCCGGTATTTCTCTATAACATCCCGGCACGTACGGGTAACACCATTGAACCGGCAACCGCAAGAGTGCTGGCGGCGCATCCCAACATCATTGGCATCAAAGACAGCGCCGGTAGCTATGAAAGCCTCGGTGGATTCCTTGACGCCGTCAAAGATATTGAAGGTTTTGATGTGTTGAATGGGCCGGATTCGCTGATTCACCAGGGATTCGTTGACGGTTGTTCTGCCTGTATTTCTGGTCTGGCAAACGTGGCGCCAAAAGAAATTAATGCTATCTGGGCGCGATTCAAGGCCGGTGATATTGCCGGATCGCATGAGGCACAGGAAAGCGTCACGGGTTTGCGAACCGATCTCTATAAAGTTGCCTTCTCGCCCGCTGCAGTCAAAAAAGCGTTGCAAATCATGGGGCATGAGGTTGGCGCAAGTCGTTACGCTGTCACGTTTAACGCACAACAGGAAAATCTGATCCAACAGATTATCAATAACTATCTGCAATAACCTCTTTTACAGCGGCGGTAACGCCGCTTAACTAACAGGATTGTATTATGAACGTCATCTGTACTTCTCCGTCATTTGCCAAATACGATCGGCAGCCAATCGAGCAACTGCAGGATGCGGGTCTTAAATTAATCATGCTTCCCGCAGATATCGGACGAAAAGAACTCGAACCATACCTTGCAGACACGGTGGCGATGATCGTTGCCTTCACAGAGGTTAATGCTGAATTGCTGGCAGCGGCCCCTCAGCTGAAAATCGTCTGTAAGCATGGCGTCGGTGTCGATAACATCGACCTGGATGCCACCCGGGAAAAAGGCATTTACGTTACCAATGTGCCGGATGCCAACAAACATGCCGTCGCCGATTTTGCTTTTTCATTGATTCTCAACTGTGCGCGGCAATTACCCGGTGCAATTGAGCAAACTCGCGCCGGAAATTGGCCACGTATTTTCGCCTCTGATGTCTATGGCAAAACCATAGGTATCATTGGGCTGGGCAACATAGGTAAACAGGTCGCGCTACGTGCCCGCGGTTTCAACATGCGCATACTGGCACACGATGCCTGGCAGGATGAGTCATTCGCCAAAGCAAATTGCGTTGAGTATGTCTCATTAGATGCTTTAACAGAAAACAGTGATTTTATTACCCTCCATACACCGCTAACCCCTGAAACAAAAAATCTCTTTGATTTGGCCCGCATGCAGAAAATGAAGAAAAGCAGCTATTTAATCAATGTTTCACGCGGTGGTGTCGTTAATGAAGAGGATCTGTTCCAGGCGCTGACTCAGGGCGTTATTAAAGGAGCTGCAGCCGATGTCTTTATACAGGAGCCCTGCAATTCACATCCTTTGTTTGCCCTTGAAAACTTTATTCCGACGGCGCACATCGCAGGATATACCGAAGGTGCGGTGAGCAATATTGGAGAGCAATGCGTACACAATATTATTGCGTGCGTCATACATCAACATAAGCCGCAAAACATTATGAACTCACTCTAAAAGAACGGTAAAAATGTACCCTTCATACTAAAACAATAAACATCTACCATGGGCCAAATATATGAATAATTTAGCTGAAAAATCCCGAATTCGCTGGTGGATTGCGGGATTAATGTGGCTTGCTATTGCAATTAACTATATTGACCGAACGGTATTATCAGCTGCTGCTCCGCATCTTATTGATGAGCTTAAGCTCGATCCCGAAATGATGGGGTTTATAATGGCAGCATTCTTTTGGTCATACTCCTTATTGCAAATACCTGCAGGCTGGTTCGCCGATCGCTTCGGCCAGAAAAAAGGTCTGGGCATTGCCGTAGCGTGGTGGTCAATAGCCACATCAATGATGGGGCTGGCCACTGGTTTTAAGTCGCTGCTGGCACTCAGACTGGCTTTGGGCGTGGGTGAAGCCGCTGCCTATCCAAGCAATGCGGGGATCGCCGCACGATGGTTCCCTGACAGAGAGCGAGCAACTGTTTCCGGGTTGTTTGACAGTGCCTCAAAATTCGGCGGGGCCGTTGCCATGCCGCTGATCGTCTGGATGATTTATCAATTCGACTGGCGATTAACGTTTCTTATTATTGGTAGCGTGGGAATTTTATGGGTCATTGCGTGGTATTTTATTTATACCGAAAACCCGGAAGATCACAAAAAAATCAGCCCGGCGGAAGTGAAACATATTCGCGAGGGGCAAAAACAGAAACATGGTGATAAATCTGTATTACCCATGCGATGGTATAAGTTGCTACGCTATCGCAATATCTGGGCAATGTGTATCGGTTTTTTCACCATCAATTACACTTCGTATTTCTTTATTACCTGGTTGCCGACCTATCTGGTAAAAGACAAAGGTATGGATTTTATCAAAATGGGTATGGTCGCGGCCCTACCATTGCTTTGCGGAATGGTGATTGAAGTGTTCGCAGGTTGGGCGTCGGATCGCATGGTACATAAACGGATATTATCGCTCACCGCTACAAGAAAATTATTCCTGACTATTGGTTTATTGATGGCTTTATGTATTGGTTTTGCCCCCTTTACTGACTCCGTTTTCATGACTGTCTTTTTACTGTGTGTAGCTAAATCAGGAACTACCGTCGCGGCCTCACAGGTCTGGGCATTACCAGGCGATGTTGCCCCCAAAAACAGCGTGTCGATTGTTGCCGGGTTACAGAATACCGTCTCAAACATGGGTGGTGCAGTCGGCCCGATTATTACAGGTGCAATCGTCGCTGCCACGGGTTCATTTACGTGGGCCCTTGTATTTTCCGCGGCACTCGTCGTACTGGGTATTTTGAATTACCTGTTTTTAATGGGCAAAGTCGAACCCATCGTTGACAGCGAGTATGACGCATTGTGCATGAACCAGGCACGACAGCATTAACACCTGCAATCACTTTGCTCTGTTTCCCGGTCAGTCATCGTACTGACCGGTTCCCCGAAAAACCGCCAAACATTCAGCAGAATAATGTGATATAAATCACGAAATGATTGTATTTTCGCCAGCAAACGTTTTAAGATCGTGACCTTACCTTTTCGCAGCTAATCCACCTATTTGATATGACAACAGACACTGTTTCCCGCAAGGTCGCGTGGCTACGGGTAGTTACGCTTGCCATTGCCGGTTTTATTTTCAATACCACTGAGTTTGTCCCTGTCGGTTTGCTGTCCGACATCGCACAAAGTTTTAATATGCAGACCGCGCAGGTCGGGATCATGCTGACGATCTACGCCTGGGTTGTGGCTCTGATGTCGCTGCCTTTCATGCTGCTTACCAGCCAGGTAGAACGCCGTAAACTTCTGATCTGCTTGTTTGTGGTGTTTATCGCCAGCCACGTACTCTCTTTCCTGGCATGGAATTTTACCGTGCTGGTAATTAGCCGTATTGGTATTGCTTTTGCGCACGCCATTTTCTGGTCGATCACAGCCTCGCTGGCGATTCGCCTGGCTCCTGCCGGGAAACGCGCGCAGGCGCTCAGTCTGATTGCGACCGGCACCGCGCTGGCGATGGTGCTTGGTCTGCCTATCGGGCGGATCGTTGGCCAGTATTTTGGCTGGCGCACCACCTTCTTCGCCATCGGTATGGGGGCGTTAGTTACCCTGCTTTGCCTGATTAAGCTCCTGCCCAAATTACCCAGCGAGCATTCTGGTTCATTGAAAAGCCTGCCCGTGTTATTTCATCGTCCGGCGTTAATGAGCCTGTATCTGCTGACAGTGATTGTGGTCACCGCGCATTACACGGCCTACAGCTATATCGAACCGTTTGTGCAGACCGTCGCCGGGCTGAGCGCAAACTTTGCAACCGTGCTACTGCTGGTTCTGGGGGGTGCGGGAATTGTCGGTAGCGTCATTTTTGGCAAGCTGGGTAATCAACATGCATCCGTACTGATTAGCAGCGCCATTGCCCTGCTGACGGTGTGCCTGGTGTTGTTACTTCCCGCCGCGAACAGCGAAATGCATCTGGCCGTCCTGAGTATATTCTGGGGCATCGCCATTATGTTGATAGGTCTGGGTATGCAGGTCAAAGTGCTGGCGCTGGCCCCGGATGCCACCGACGTCGCAATGGCCCTGTTCTCAGGCATTTTTAATATCGGTATAGGGGCTGGCGCGCTGGTGGGAAATCAGGTGAGTCTGCACTGGTCAATGTCTACGATTGGTTATGTCGGCGCAGTGCCTGCCGTTTTGGCGTTGATCTGGTCGATAATTATCTTCCGTAAATGGCCAGTATCACTGGAAGAACAGCCTCAACATTCGTAAAAAAAACCGTGCCCGGCAGGCCATGCCGGGCGCGTTGTTTTAAGCGTAAGTTTTAATGATTTCCAGCACGCCGTTAATAATAAACTGCACGCCCATACATACCAGCAGGAAGCCCATCAGACGGGAAATCGCCTCAATCCCGCCTTTACCGACCAGGCGCATAATCCCACCGGAACTGCGCAAACTGCCCCACAGGATCACCCCGACTGCCGCAAAAATAATCGGCGGCGCGACCATGATCACCCAGTCTGGAAACTCGGAACCATGACGTACGGTTGACGCCGAACTGATGATCATTGCAATCGTACCCGGACCGGCGGTGCTTGGCATGGCCAGCGGAACAAATGCAATATTGGCCGTCGGTTCGTCTTCCAGTTCTTCTGATTTGCTTCTCGCTTCCGGAGAATCATGCGCCTTCTGCTGTGGAAACAACATCCGAAAGCCGATAAACGCAACGATTAACCCACCCGCAATACGTAGCCCGGGAATCGAAATCCCAAAGGTGTTCATCACCAGTTGTCCGGCGTAGTAAGCCACCATCATGATAGCGAACACGTAAACGGACGCCATGAGTGACTGACGGTTACGCTCTGCGCTGTTCATGTTGCCGGCAAGGCCAAGGAACAACGCCACGGTGGTTAACGGGTTTGCCAACGGTAACAGGACTACCAGCCCCAGCCCTATTGCTTTAAACAAGTCCATCATAATGTCATCTTTCCTGTGCGTTAATCGTCAACGGCAAGTATACGGTGAAATCCGGGAGATAAGCCATTTTCGCGCTGTAAGGATTCATTTTTCATCTGCAGGTATAAACCATAATTATCAAACCGTTAAATTTCCACTCGCCAGGTGTTCGGCCTGATGCTTTAGCAAAACGTGGCATTTGCCGACTCATTCATTTGACTTATATTTGCCTAAGCAATAATATCAGCCGTGACTAACTACTTGCCAGGGCAACCATTGTGAAAAGCACCAGTGATCTGTTTAACGAAATCATCCCACTGGGTCGTTTGATCTACATGGTTAATCAGAAAAAAGATCGTTTGCTAAACGACTATCTGTCACCGCTGGATATCACGGCATCGCAGTTCAAGGTGCTTTGCTCCATCCGTTGCGCGGTGTGCATCACCCCTGTCGAATTGAAAAAAGTGCTGTCTGTCGATCTCGGTGCTCTGACGCGGATGCTGGACAGACTGGCCTGTAAAGGCTGGATTGAAAGGCTTCCGAATCCACATGACAAGCGGGGCGTGCTGGTGAAACTCACCGAGCATGGCGCAGCAATTTGCGAGCAGTGTCATCAATTAGTAGGGCAAGACCTACACCAGGAACTAACAAAAAACTTAACGGCGGATGAAGTGACCACGCTTGAGCATTTGCTTAAGAAAATCCTGCCGTAAACAGAAAGAGGTATGACGATGTCCAGACGCAATACTGACACAATCACTATTCATAGCATTTTGGACTGGATCGAAAATAACCTTGAATCGCCGCTCTCACTGGAAAAAGTGTCAGAGCGTTCAGGTTACTCCAAATGGCACCTGCAACGGATGTTTAAAAAAGAAACCGGTCATTCACTGGGCCAATACATCCGCAGCCGTAAAATGACTGAAATAGCACAAAAATTAAAAGAGAGTAACGAGCCGATCCTTTATCTGGCGGAACGTTACGGCTTTGAGTCTCAGCAAACGCTGACCCGAACATTCAAAAACTATTTTGATGTTCCGCCGCATAAATACCGTATGACGAATATGCACGGCGAATCGCGCTATTTGCTTCCACTCAATCAATGTAATTGCTAATCGCCAGTTAACGACGTAACCGAGGAAATCATGAAACTTCTGTCTTATGCAATGCTGGCCCTGCTGTTTGTTGTTTCGGGCCAGAGCATGGCGGAACAGACCGCGCAGCCTGCCACACAAAACAGTCGCGACGCGATCATTATGCCGCCAGCGCACGATCAGTCCCCGTTCGATTTTAATCATATGGGTGCAGGCAGCGACAAATCCGACGAATTAGGTGTGCCTTATTACAATATGCGCAACCTGTGATTTTTTTGCCCCGTCACTGCGGGGCTTTTTTTATCCTCTCGCCTGCGCTGTCTTACGAAACCGAAAGCCAAACACATTGATATACAACCCCGCCATGATCAGTAGCGCACCGAGCAGTTGCAATCCGGTCAGCGTTTCATCCAGCAGCACGGCCGCGCTCGCCAGTCCAACCACCGGTACCAACAGCGACAACGGCGCGACACGCCAGGTCTCATAACGCCCGAGTAAAGAACCCCAGATACCGTAACCCACAATGGTCGCCACAAACGCCAGATAGACCAGTGACAGAATGGTGGTCATATCTATTGCCACCAGACTTTGGGTAATTTGCGTCGGTCCATCGAGAAGTAATGAGGCCAGGAAGAATGGAACAACAGGAATCAACGCACTCCATACCACCAGTGACATCACGGCCGGGCGTGACGGGTGCTGCATGATTTTTTTGTTAAAGATATTACCGCAGGCCCAGCTTAGCGCCGCCGCCAGCGTCAGCATAAAACCGAGCATGCCGACATGCTGTCCGTTCAGACTGGCCTCAATCAGCACCAGCACGCCAAAGACCGCCAGCGCAATTCCTACCAGTTGTTTACCCTGCAGACGCTCGCCAAAGGCAAATGCCCCCAGAATGATGGTGAAAAATGCCTGAGCCTGTAATACCAGAGAAGCTAACCCGGCAGGCATACCGAATTTGATGGCGCTAAAGAGAAACGCGAACTGCCCAAAACTGATGGTTAGTCCATAACCGAGTAGTAGCGAAAGCGGTATTTTCGGACGGGCAACAAAGAATATCGCCGGAAACGCCACCAGTAAAAATCGCAGTCCTGCCAGCATTAAGGGGGGCATATTGTGCAGCCCCACTTTAATGACAACAAAGTTCAGCCCCCAAACCACAACGACCAGTAACGCTAATAACCCGTCTTTACGCGACATACCACCGCCCCTGCAAATATTAAATTTTTGTAAACAAGTTAAAGTAACGGAAATCGTTGTGCCGTAACAGATCATTAATTCAGGTAGGCCACACAGGGCGTTTTCGGACAACTTATTGAGTGTACATCACACTTTTAGCATGCTATTTGTTTTTGATATCTAAAAAAACATAACAACATGCATTGTCGGGCAGGAAAATGAATATCTCTTTGAGAAGGTCCACTCTCGCGTTACTCGCATCATCATTGTTATTAACGATTGGCCGTGGCGCCACGCTGCCATTTATGACTATCTACCTCAGTCGACAGTACAACCTGAGCGTCGACCTGATCGGTTATGCGATGACGGTCGCTCTGACCATTGGCGTGGTGTTCAGCCTTGGCTTTGGTATTCTGGCCGACAAGTTCGATAAAAAACGCTACATGCTGCTGGCTATCTGCGGCTTTGCATCAGGCTTTATTGCTATTCCACTGGTGCATAACGTGGTGGTGGTGGTTCTGCTTTTCGCTCTGATCAACTGCGCCTACTCCGTCTTCGCCACGGTTTTGAAGGCCTGGTTTGCCGATAACCTCTCCGCGACCAACAAAACGAAAATTTTCTCGCTTAACTATACCGTGCTGAACATTGGCTGGACCGTTGGCCCACCGCTGGGCACGCTGCTGGTGATGCAAAGCATTAACCTGCCGTTTTGGCTCGCTGCGGCTTGTTCAGCCCTACCACTGGTGTTTATCCAGACCTGGGTAAAACGTTCACCGGCAGCATCAGAAGGTTTAAACGCCGCGGTTTGGTCCCCCTCGGTACTACTACGCGACAGAGCATTATGCTGGTTTACGCTATCCGCATTCCTGGCGTCATTCGTTAGCGGCGCGTTTGCGTCCTGTATTTCACAATACGTCATGGTGGTTGCTGACGGCGATTTTGCCGAGAAGGTGGTGGCAGTGGTTCTGCCCGTCAACGCCGCTATTGTGGTATCACTGCAATATGCCTTCGGCCGCAGGCTCACCGCCACGAATATCCGACCGTTAATGACGGTGGCGACGCTGTTCTTTGTGGTTGGCCTGGTTGGCTTCACCTTCTCCGGTAATAGTCTGTTGTTATGGGGGATATCTGCCGCCTTTTTCACTATTGGTGAAGTTATTTACGCGCCAGGTGAATACATGCTCATCGACAACATCGCGCCAGCTGGCATGAAAGCCAGTTATTTTTCCGCTCAGTCGTTAGGCTGGCTGGGCGCAGCGGTAAACCCATTAGTCAGCGGCGTCATTTTAACTACATTGCCGCCGTGGTCGCTGTTTGTGGCGCTGATGGTCGCAATCATCCTTGCCTGGGCGCTAATGATAAAAGGCATGCGCACCAAACCCTGGGGACAGACAGCGGTCTGCTAATGAGTAAAGCGACAGAGCCGGAGCCGCTCTGTCGCATATTTCAAATGGCGACCAGTCCCCGGACGCCCTCGGTCTCCATATTTTTGCCGTCGCCGCTTTGAATAATACTGCCGCGCGACATAATCAGGTATTTATCGGCCAACTGCTGCGCAAAATCATAGAACTGCTCCACCAGCAAAATGGCCATATCTCCCCGGTGCGCCAGTTGAGAAATCACCTGACCAATCTCTTTAATCACTGACGGCTGGATCCCCTCAGTGGGTTCATCGAGGATCAACAGCTGCGGGCGACTTGCCAGCGCCCGTCCAATCGCCAGCTGCTGCTGTTGCCCACCGGACAAATCACCGCCCCGCCGGTGCTTCATCTCCTGTAAAACCGGAAAGAGCGCGTAGATATCATCCGGAACACATCGGGCCTCCTGTGCTGAAAAACGGGAAAGGCCGAGCAACAGATTCTCTTCCACCGTCAGACGTGGAAAAATATCGCGCCCCTGTGGGACATACGCCACACCGGCCCTGACCCGCTGATGCGGTTTCCACTGAGTGACATTTTTTTCCTGCCAGAGCACGCTTCCACTACGGGCAGGAATAAGCCCCATCAGGCACTTCAGAAGCGTCGTTTTCCCCACGCCGTTACGCCCCAGCAGACATGTCACCTCGCCGATACGCGCGTCAAAGTTCACACCTCGCAGAATATGACTGCCACCATAATATTGATTCAGTTCTTTCACCTGCAGCATCTGCACCCCTTAACGTCCGAGATAAACTTCAATAACCTGCTCATTGGCCTGCACTTCACGCAGACTCCCCTGAGCCAGTACACGTCCCTGATGTAATACCGTGACGCGATCGGCGATGGTTTCGACAAATCCCATATCGTGTTCAACAACCATCAGAGAGTGCTTCCCGGCAAGCTGGCGAAACAGCTCCGCCGTGTATTCCGTCTCCGCATCCGTCATACCCGCAGCAGGCTCATCCAGCAGCAGTAAATGAGGTTCCTGAACCAGCAGCATGCCAATTTCAAGAAATTGTTTCTGCCCGTGCGAAAGCAGCCCGGCGCGACGGGCCCGCTCGTTACCCAGGCGCAACAGCGCCAGTATTTCATCAATACGATCCCGCTGTTCGCCTGTTAGGCGCGCCCGTAGAGAGCCCCAGACAGATTTATCGCTTTTCAGCGCCAGCTCCAGGTTCTCCTCCACCGTTAACGCTTCAAATACCGTGGGCTTCTGAAATTTCCGCCCAATCCCCTGACGTGCAATGGCGATGGGATCCAGCGTTGTTAAGTCGGTTGACTGATCGTATATCGCACGACCGCTTTGCGGCCTGGTTTTGCCGGTAATGACATCCATTAGCGTCGTTTTTCCGGCGCCGTTGGGACCAATGATGCAACGCAACTCCCCAACGCCAATATTGAGCGTGAGATCCGTTAACGCCTGAAATCCATCGAAATTAACGTTAATTTTTTCCAGCTGTAACACGGGGTCCGTTTGGTCGCGAAACCGATCCCCAGGCATCTGGCGAGTGAAAAGTCCTTCATCTGGCTGCATTATTTGTCTCCCTTGCGAAACAGGCCAATCACGCCGCGAGGTAAAAAAAGCGTAACGCCGATAAAGATCAGGCCAAGAAACAGCTGCCAGTATTCCGGCATGATGACGGTAAACAGGCTTTTAGCGCCATTCACCAGTACGGCGCCAAAAACCGGGCCGATCAGGGTTCCACGCCCGCCGAGCGCAACCCAAATCGCCGCTTCAATCGAGTTAGTCGGCGACATTTCGCTGGGGTTAATGATTCCTACCTGTGGAACATACAACGCACCCGCCAGACCGCACAGCACGGCGGAAAGCGTCCACACCAGCAGCTTGAAACCTTTTGGATCGTATCCACAAAACATCAGACGATTCTCGGCGTCGCGTACGGCAGTCAGAATACGACCAAACTTACTGCGGGCCAGCGCCAGCCCCAGCCATATTGCCAGTACCAGCAGCAGGACTGTCGCCAGAAACAGCGCAATACGGGTTGAGGTCGCGGTCACCGGGAATCCCAGAATGGTGGTAAAGCCAGTAAAACCGTTATTTCCCCCAAAGCCGGTTTCGTTACGGAAAAACAGCAGCATTCCGGCGAAAGTCAGAGCCTGGGTCATGATGGAAAAATAGACCCCTTTGATTTTTGAACGGAAGGCAAACCAACCAAATACCAGGGCCAGCAGGCCCGGCACCAGCACAACCAGCAGCATCGCCCAGATAAAGTGTTGCGTCCCCCACCAAAACCAGGGCAGCTCGGTCCACGACAGGAACGACATAAAGGCCGGTAACTCTTCGCCGGAGGCCTGACGCATCAGGTACATTCCCATCGCATAGCCCCCAAGCGCAAAGAAGATACCGTGGCCCAGCGAAAGCATTCCCGCATAACCCCACACCAGATCCAGCGCGACCGCCACAATGGCATAGCAGAGAATTTTTCCGGCCAGCGTCAGCGTCCACACCGATATGGCCAGCGGATGTTCCGCAGGTAACAGCGCCAGAAACGGCAGAACAATCAACGCGAGCAGTAAGCACAGTCCCAGGACGCGTGTCGCCCGCGGCGCTTTACGCGCCAGCGTCAATGTCATTGGCATCGTCATCAGTCAATAACCCTCCCTTTTAGCGCGAACAGCCCTTGAGGACGTTTCTGAATAAACAGAATAATCAGCACCAGAATCATAATTTTGCCGAGAACCGCCCCCACCTGAGGCTCAAGAATTTTGTTGAAGATCCCCAGCCCAAACGCGGCGGCCACACTCCCGGCGAGTTGCCCAACACCGCCCAGCACCACCACCAGAAACGAATCGATAATGTAGCTTTGCCCCAGTTCCGGTCCTACGTTGCCTAATTGCGAGAGCGCGACGCCCCCCAGTCCGGCAATCCCTGAACCAAGACCAAAAGCCAGCATATCGACGCGTCCGGTAGGTACGCCGCAGCAGGCCGCCATATTGCGATTTTGCGTCACTGCACGCACGCGCAGCCCGAGACGCGTTTTATTCAACAACAGCCAGGTGAAGAACAGCACCAGCATGGCAAAGCCAAGCACCACAATTCGGTTCCACGGCAAAATCAGATTGGCATAAACCTGAATGCCGCCGGAAAGCCATGCCGGATTGGCGACTTCAAGGTTTTGCGCGCCGAAGGTCATACGCACCAACTGGATCAGCATCAGACTGATCCCCCATGTCGCCAGCAGTGTTTCGAGTGGACGTCCGTATAAATGGCGAATCACCCCGCGCTCGAGCAGCATTCCCACCGCCGCGGTAAGTAAAAAGGCGACCGGAAGCGCAATAACTGGATACCAGGCCAACCATTGCGGGAAAAACTGGCCGATAATCTGTTGCACCATCCAGGTACAGTAAGCTCCAAGCATTAACATCTCGCCATGCGCCATATTAATGACGCCGAGTAGCCCGTAGGTAATAGTCAGCCCCAGTGCCGCCAACAGCAGAATTGAGCCCAGCGACAGCCCCATAAATGCCTGTCCAAGAAGATCGCCAACCTTCATGCGATGCGCGATGGAATTCAGGCTTTCGCCAGCGGCTGCACGAACGCGCGCATCAGGTTCATGTTCAGCCCGGGTGAATGGCAGCAGGCGCGCCTGGGTTTCAGGATCGTTTGACGCCCCGAGAAGTTCGACGGCCTGCCGTCTGACCTCTGGCAAGGTGCTGGTTAGTTGCAGGTTTGCCAGTGCAATCTCCAGCGCGGATTTCACGCCAGCATCTGGCTCCCGGGCCAGTTGTAGCTGCAAAAACGGCAGCATGCCCGGCTGTGCCTCACGTTGTAATGTACGTGCTGCCCCTTTTCTCATGGTGACACTGTCACTTAAAAGTTGATGAACGGCCCACGTTCCGGCCACCAGATTACGCAGGCGGTTAGTCAGGCGGACTTTTTTAAGCTCGCCGGACGGAGATGCCGCGGCTCCTAACGGCTGTACGTGCGAGTCGTCCACGATGAACGCATTTTTCACGTCATCGGTCATCAGGTTCTCATCTCGCAGCGCGCTAAGCAGCGGCATACGCTGAACGTCTGGATTCACCGCCCATTGTTCAAGCAAGGCGGCCTGCTGAGTTCGGCTGCCGGCGGTAAAGGTATCGGCATCTGCGGCCTGCGCTATCCACGGCATAAACCAGATCAGCAACAGCACACCACGAATAAAACGCATAGCTTTCATAAGCGTTCTCCAAAGCGTTGCCCTCCCGCGGGAGGGCGTAAGATCAGTTGCTGGCGGTTTTCACGGGCTGGTCAGATTTTTTATCATTACCGGCGATGTACGGACTCCACGGCTGGGCGCGGACCGGTTCATCGGTTTGCCACACCACGTTAAACTGGCCGTTGCCTTCAATCTCGCCAATCATGACGGGTTTATGCAGGTGATGGTTGGTTGCATCCATGGTCAGGGTAAAACCTGATGGCGCAGCGAATGATTGCCCCGCCATAGCGGCGCGAACTTTATCCACATCGGTAGTTCCGGCTTTTTCTACCGCTTGCGCCCACATATGCAGGCCTACCCAGGTGGCTTCCATAGGATCGTTCGTTACCACCGAATCCGCGTTTGGTAGCTTATGGGCTTTGGCATACGCCCGGTAATCCGCGACGAACTTTTTATTGGCCGCATTATCTACGGACTCAAAGTAGTTCCACGCAGCAAGGTTGCCCACCAGCGGTTTGGTATCAATTCCTCGTAATTCCTCCTCACCCACGGAGAATGCCACCACCGGAACATCGGTGGCTTTCAGCCCCTGGTTCGCTAACTCTTTATAGAATGGAACGTTAGAATCCCCGTTGATGGTTGATACCACCGCCGTTTTCCCCCCTGCGGAGAATTTTTTAATACTGGCGACAATGGTCTGGTAATCGCTGTGTCCGAATGGGGTATACACCTCTTCGATGTCTTTATCGGCAACGCCTTTCGAATGCAAAAAGGCGCGTAAAATTTTGTTAGTCGTACGCGGATAGACATAGTCCGTACCCAGCAGGTAGAAGCGCTTAGCGCTGCCGCCGTCCTCACTCATCAGGTACTCAACCGCCGGGATCGCCTGTTGGTTAGGCGCCGCGCCGGTATAGAAGACGTTAGGCGACATCTCCTCACCTTCATATTGCACCGGGTAAAACAGCAGACCGTTTAATTCTTCAAACACCGGTAAAACAGATTTACGCGAAACCGATGTCCAGCAGCCGAAAACCACCGCCACCTTATCCTGACTCAGCAACTGACGTGCTTTTTCAGCAAATAACGGCCAGTTCGAGGCCGGGTCAACCACTACAGGCTCCAGCTTTTTACCCAACACACCACCCTTCGCATTGATTTCATCAATGGTCATCAACGCCACATCTTTCAGCGGCGTTTCGGAAATAGCCATCGTGCCGGATAACGAATGCATGATGCCAACTTTAATGGTGTCGGCTGCCTGAACGCTAAAACTCATTCCCATTGCTACTACAGAGGCGGAAAGCGCAAAAGCTTTTAAAAATGTACGACGCTGCATAGTTTCACTCCTGAAATTAGACTTGCTGAAAGCTCCGGTGCAGCCGGGCAGACAAAACGGTGCAAATTAAGGGTATTCAGAAGTGATAAGGCAAAAACGATGCCAGATATTAAAACATCACATAAAATCAATAAATTAGCGCGTCATGTACAAAAATTAGTATTAAAATCCCCCACCAGAAGGATTAATCAAACGAAAAATTGAACCACCATGAGACAACTCTGCATTATAAACGTGCAACAGTCTGTGTCTGCAGCACACCGTGATAACGGCGTCTCCGGGTTGAAAAGCAGGGTTATTTGCCTGCAGATAAATGTGTCTCGTCACTATTATTTATTTTTCCCGACGCCATCACGTCAAAATTTTACTTTTCAGCCAAAATAATCACACAGTTCAGCCTTTGTTTAAGATTGAATTGCTACTATAGTCATAAACGAGGTGAACTTAAGGTAAGAGAGGAAACTCACAGATAAAGGAGCATTTACTATGCTGGGTAATATGAATATTTTTATGGCTGTTCTGGGAATTATTTTATTTTCCGGTTTCCTGGCCGCGTATTTTAGCCACAGATGGGATGATTGATGAACGGAGATAGTCCTGCACCGACCCGGCCCCTTGTAGCGTAACTGCACAAGGGGCCATTTTTTTTACCTGAATCGCCCTCCTGGCACTTTTTCCCTGGTTTACAGATAAAAAAAACCGCCGGATAAACCAGCGGTGAATGCTTGCATGGATAGATTTGTGTTTTGCTTTTATACGCTATCTGGCAATTCCCTGCGAAGATAACGGATATTTGGCTAATCTATCATCGACAACCCCAATGAAAGTTAAACGAAACGCAACTACCTTGAAACGGTGTTCGCAAATCTCACGCGCTCAAGGGGTATGAGATCTCATCACTGGCGTCAACCAGAGTGATCCGCTCGCGTTCATCCATGAACATACAGCGATTCCTGCCGGCCTGTTTTCCTTGATACATCGCGTTATCAGCCCGACCAAGAGCGGTATCCAGCGCTTCTCCCTGTTGAACTCGTGTTATTCCAGCCGTTACCGTGATTCCGATCTCTCCATCAGCATAGGGTATTTTTTTCTGGCCAATAAGCTGACACAATCGCAAACCTGCCTGGCAAGCCTGTTCATCCGTTTTTGTGCGGATGATGATAATAAACTCTTCACCACCGTAGCGGTAAGCCACCTCATCATATCGTGTCCATGACAACAAATTTGATGCCAGAGCGCGTAGTACCACGTCCCCCACCAGGTGACCATAAGTATCGTTAATGTGCTTAAAACGGTCGATGTCCAGCAACAAGATATAGAGGTTAAGCGGCTCGGCATCGAGTAACTGCTGGTCAAAAGTCTCATCAAGCATTCTTCTGCCGGGTAAGCCTGTTAATACATCGATATTACTGCGGATGTTCAGTAAATATATTTTGTAGTCCATTACAGCAGACGTAAATGCCAGTAACGCGTCCTGGAAGCTGTCGAAATGCCATGAATGGCTACGATTCTCCACTATTGCCAATAGCAACTCCTTTCCTAATAAATGCATCTTTTCATGAGCTGCATTTATCTTACTTACATAACTACAATCATCCTCATTGTGCAATGGATGATAATTAAGCCACTGTCCAAATTGACAAACAAAATGAGAGTTGTCACCTACAATATCCGGCTGAGTGACATCGGAGGACACAACGCAGCGGAACATTTTCACCATCCATTTATAGTGAGCATCAATGGACTTGTTCAATGCTAGCAAAATCGCATCTATTTCCGCCGTATTTTTCATCATCACGACCTCCCTCCCTGTTCGAGCGTCTCAGATGTAATTATCTTAACGACAAAAAAGAAAATTTATGTAAATTTTTTAATAGTAGTTATTAGACAACAAATTAACGCCTCCTTCATTATAGGTCGCAAGATGATTGAAACTCACATTTAACCATTAAATATCAATGAGATATATTAATCGCCCCTTTCCTTGTTTCATATTTAATGAAACGAAAACATATCAAGCAAAACAATATACAACTCGGACAGCATAGTTAAAATGAGAATAAGCGTTATCAATTGGAACGATGAACACAAGATAAAAAACCGGGCATCACGCCCGGTTCTTCTCGTCATCTAAACAAACCTTACGCGCTCAAACCACGATGTTTGAGCATCGGCTCCATTTGTGGATCGCGTCCGCTCCAGTGGCGATAAAGCACAGCTAAATCAGTGCTATTCCCGCGCGACAAAATCGCATCGCGGAATTTCTGCCCGTTTTCCCGGGTTAATCCGCCCTGCTCTACAAACCACTGATAGCCGTCGTCGGCCAGCATTTGCGTCCACAGGTAGGCGTAATAACCAGCGGCATAGCCGCCGCCGAAAATATGGGCAAAATAACTACTGCGATAACGTGGCGGCACGGCCTTGAGATCCAACCCTTCGGCCACCAGCGCCTGCTGTTCAAATTGATCGACCGGATGACATGCGTCGCTCATTTCCAGAGAGTGCCAGCGCATATCCAGCAATGCGGCGCTGAGCAGTTCAGTCATGTCATAACCTTTGTTAAACAAACTTGCCTGCTGCATTTTATCTCGCAATGCCTGCGGCATGTGCTCCCCGGTATCAACATGCCGGGCAAAACGGGAAAAGACCTGCGGATGACTCGCCCAGTGCTCGTTGATCTGCGAAGGGAACTCGACAAAATCCCGCGGAGTATTGGTTCCTGAAAGTGTGGCATAACGCTGAGTGGCAAACAGACCGTGCAACGTATGTCCAAACTCATGAAATAACGTAATAACATCATCCCACAGCAGTAACGCGGGCTGCTCTTTTGCAGGTTTTTGATAATTACAGACGTTGTAAATAACCGGTCTGGTTTCGTTAAGTAGCGATTGCTCAACAAAATTACCCATCCAGGCTCCACCGCTTTTTGATTCCCGGGCAAAGAAATCACCGTAAAATAACGCCAACCCTATGCCATCATGATCGAATATTTCCCATACCCGTACATCCGGGTGATAAACAGGAATGTCGAATCGCTCCACGAATTTGATGCCATAGAGCTGATTGGCCGTCCAGAAAACGCCCTCGTTCAGTACCGAATCCAGGGAAAAATAAGGTTTGAGCTGAGCCTCATCAAGGGCATATTTCTCACGACGGACCTGCTCGGCATAAAACGACCAGTCCCAGGCCTCGGCGCTAAACTGCCCGTCTTGCTGAAAGATAACTTTCTGGATTTCAGCCTGCTCATCTAACGCTCGCGCTCGCGCGGCCGGAACAATAGACCGCATGAATGTCAGTGCCGCTTCCGGCGTTTTTGCCATCTGGTCGGCAATTTTCCATGCAGCGTAATTAGCAAAACCGAGCAGTTTCGCCTGCTGCATCCGGATCTCCACCAGTCGCTGAATAATAGCCCGAGTGTCGTTAGCATCATTGTTTTCAGCCCGTGTCCATGCGCGGGTGAAAAGATTTTCACGGGTCTGACGATCGCGTAATACCGCAAGCGCTGGTTGCTGAGTGGTGTTTAATAACGGGATAACCCAACGCGCTTCAAGCCCTTTTTCCCTTGCAGTTTCGGCGGCAACAGCAATTTCCTCTGTGCTGAGCCCGTCCAGATGCCGGACATCATCCACCACCATAGCACCAGACTTGTTCGCCGCCAGCAGGCGTTGATTAAACTGGCTGGTCAGCGTGGCTGACTCCGTATTAAGCGCTTTAAGGCGGGCTTTATCCGTCTCATTCAGACAGGCGCCGGCCAATACAAAACGCTGGTAGACGACTTCCAGCAGGCGTATTGATTCGCTATCCAGTCCTGAGGAACTGCGCCGTTGCCAGACGCTTTCGACGCGGGCGAAAAGCGCACTGTTGAGATAGATATCATTGGCAAGGCTCGCCAACTCTGCGGAAAACTCTTCGTCAAGGCGTTGTAGTTCATCGTTGGTGTGCACCGCCGTCATCGCGAAGAAAACGCTGGTCACCCGCGTGAGCAGCGCGCCACTTTGCTCAAGCGCCAGTAAAGTATTCGCAAAATCAGGGCGCTGCGGGTTTTGCACAATCCCTTCGATCTCTGCGCGCTTTTGACGCACACCTTCATCGAACGCAGGACGATAATGTTGCACGTCAATCTGATCAAACTGCGGCGCCTGATAAGGTAACGTGCTAGGGTGTAAAAAAGGATTCGTTAACGACATCTTTCACTCCTGAAAACGATTTGTTTACCAGAGTAGACTTCCCACGAATCGACCGCAATCGTGTTAAGCAGCAATAGCTCTGAACGGAAGTGACGTGCTATGGTAGTACTACATAAAAAGCGTTGAGGAACAGTGAGATGATCGTTTTAGTAACCGGAGCAACCGCAGGTTTTGGTGAGTGCATTACGCGTCGTTTTATTGAGAATGGGCATAAAGTTATTGCCACCGGACGCCGCCAGGAGCGCCTGCAGGAACTCAAAGATGAGTTGGGTGACCGTCTCTATACTGCGCAACTGGACGTACGTAATCGTGCATCAATTGAAGAGATGCTGGACGCCTTACCTGCTGAATGGCGCAATATTGATATTCTGGTCAACAACGCGGGTCTGGCGCTGGGCCTTGAGCCTGCTCATAAAGCCAGCATTGAAGACTGGGAAAATATGATCGACACCAACAACAAAGGCCTGGTTTATATGACCCGTGCTGTTCTGCCTGGTATGGTTGAGCGCAACCGCGGTCATATTATCAATATTGGTTCTACGGCGGGCAGTTGGCCATACGCTGGCGGTAACGTCTACGGTGCAACCAAGGCGTTTGTTCGCCAGTTTAGCCTGAATTTACGTACTGACTTACACGGTACTGCGATTCGCGTCACCGACATTGAACCGGGTCTGGTTGGCGGTACGGAGTTCTCAAATGTCCGTTTCAAAGGCGATGACGCTAAAGCTGAAAAAGCTTACGAAAATACCACAGCGCTGACCCCGCAAGATGTCACTGAAGCGGTATGGTGGGTGGCGTCTTTACCCGCTCATGTCAACATTAACACCCTTGAAATGATGCCTGTGGCACAGTCTTTTGCCGGACTGAGTATTCATCGTGGCTAATTTCTCTGCCCGGCCTTGCGCCGGGTATAGATAGCCTGAAATAAGTGATAAAATACCCGGGTTAACTCTCTAAAAAGTAAGAATGAATGACCGTAGAAACGCAGCTCAACCCTACACAGCCAGTAAATCAACAGATTTACCGTATTCTTCGTCGTGATATCGTGCATTGTCTGATTGCGCCCGGTACCCCGTTGTCGGAGAAAGAGGTTTCCGTACGCTTTAATGTGTCACGCCAGCCGGTACGAGAAGCATTCATTAAACTGGCAGAGAATGGCCTGATTCAGATCCGTCCGCAGCGTGGCAGCTACGTGAATAAAATTTCGCTGTCGCAGGTACAAAACGGCTGTTTTGTTCGCCAGGCAATTGAATGTGCCGTGGTCCGCCGCGCCGCATCATTGATCACCGATAAACAGTGTTATCAGCTCGAACAAAACCTGCATCAGCAGCGCATTGCGATTGACCGCAAGCAAATTAATGATTTCTTCCAGCTTGATGACGAGTTTCATCAGAAACTGGCTCTCATCGCCGAGTGCCAGCTTGCCTGGGACACCGTCGAGAATATTAAGGCCACGATCGACCGCGTTCGTTATATGAGCCTGGATCATATTTCCCCGCCAGAAATGCTGCTGCGTCAGCATCACGATATCTTTGCCGCACTTGAGAAACATGATGGCGATGCCGTTGAGCGTGCAATGATGCTGCACCTCCAGGAAATTGGTGAGTCCGTTCAGTTGATCCGTCAGGAAAATAGCGACTGGTTCAGCGAAGATTAATACTACACTCACCTCACATCGAGGTGAGTTTCTCCTGTATTTTTCCCTCTCCCGCACATCTGCATAAAAAAAGCTGTGATTTTGATCGAAAACAAAAAAAATCATTAACGAGAAGCGTATTTATATTGCGCCCGTTACGTGGGACTAAAAACCCACGGGCTTTGACGGTAAGTTGGAAAGGAGAAAACACCATGAAAACATACGATCGTAACCGCAACGCAATCACCACTGGCAGCCGCGTCATGATTAGCGACTCCGGACTCACAGGCCGCATTACAGCGATAGATACCGATGGCCTGACCGCTGAGCAAATTCGCCGCGGAAAAACAGTGGAAATCGAAGGGTGTGAAGGTAAATATGCCCCCCTCGAACTGATTCGTTTGGGCATGAACTAATTGGTGTGAATGCCAGAAAACAATGCGCCATCTGGCCCGTTTACAGCCAGATGGCGACCTGAAAGGTGTTCTTCTTTACTTCAGTTTTGCAGCATACTTCGCAACCGTTGCCTTCGCCCCTTCTGCCAGTAAAGCAAGATACGCTTGTGTGACCTGGTTTTTGAACCGTTCAACCTGCGGCAGTTCACGCCCAAATATAGCATCGATAGCCAGCAGTGCCTGAACGCGCTCTTCACCTTCGTTACTGCCACGCACTGCATTCTGGATCACCGGCAACAGTGGATCGCTAATTTCAATCGCCTGGCCCTGCTCATCCACACCGCCGACGTAGCGCATCCAGCCTGCCACGCCCAGGGCCAGTAACTCAAAGCAGCTACCGTGTACAATGTGCCAGCGAACGGAATCGAGCATACGCTGCGGCAATTTTTGACTGCCATCCATAGCAATCTGCCAGGTACGATGACGCAGTGCCGGGTTGCTGTAGCGCTCAATTAACAGATCGGCATAGTGCTGTAGATCCACGCCCTTAACTTTCAGGGTTGGCGCTTGTTCCTGCAGCATCAGCGCGCGGGCGGCAAGACGATAGTTTTCATCGCCCATACAGTCGTTAATGTGCTGATACCCAGCCAGATAGCCAAGATAAGCAAGAAAAGAGTGACTGCCGTTAAGCATACGCAGTTTCATCTCTTCAAACGGAATAACATCAGCGACCAGCTCCGCGCCAGCCTTCTCCCATTCAGGGCGACCGGCGACAAAGTTATCTTCAATAACCCACTGACGGAACGGTTCGCATGCCACGCCTGCCGGGTCGCGAACGCCGGTGATGCGTTCAATTTTGTCCAGCGTATCCTGGGTAACCGCCGGGACGATGCGGTCAACCATTGTTGAAGGGAATGTCACATGTTGTTCAATCCACGCAGCCAGATCAGCATCTACCGCCCGGGCATACGCAGTGACAACATTGCGCATCACATGACCGTTTTCTGGCATGTTGTCGCAAGACATCACGGTAAAGGCGCCTAAACCCGCACCTTTGCGACGCGCAAGAGCCTCAACAACAACGCCTGGCGCAGTTTTTGGTTGTGTAGGGTTTTGCAGATCGGCGGCAATCATTGGGTTGTCTAACATCAATTGACCGGTCGCCGGAGAGTGGCAATATCCTTTCTCGGTGATGGTCAGGGAAACGATCGCAACCTGCGGTTCGCACATCGCGGCCAGTACGCTTTCCAGACCATCAACTTGCGCATGCAGGGCATTTTTCACCACGCCCACGACTCTTGCAGTCCAGGCATCCGCAGACATTTCTGCAACGGTATACAGATTATCTTGCTGTTTGAGATCGGCAATCTGCTGCTCACCGCCAATCAGGTTCACTTCGCAATAACCCCAGTCACTGTCATGTTCTGCAGCCAGAATATCAGCGTAAACCCCCTGATGTGCGCGGTGAAACGCGCCAAAACCCAGATGGACAATACGCGGAACCAGTTTTGTACGATCGTAGTCGGGAAGCACAGCCTTTGCTGCCAGGAGCTTGTTTTGCATGGTATGGCCTACTTATCAATGGAATCAGGACTGTCTCAGAGTAACGCCTGTACGGTTGTATGTTTTGATTTGCATTAAGCTTTTTATGATTGGTATGACATCATTTGTTTAGTTATGTACCAAAGTCAGTGAATTTGGCGGCATACTGCCGCCAAAGGATATTAATGTTTCTGCCACTGCTGGTATTCACGCTTAAGTCTTTGCGGAGCGGTTTCCGGCATCATCAACAAACCAATAATTGAGATAACTCCAAGTACAATCACATAGGTTGCAAGTCCATAGTAATGTCCACCTGTTACTTGCAGAATTTTTACTGCCACCAAGCCAAGAATGCCACTGCCTATTAGCGACCCCAGTTGCCAAATTAATGCTATTCCGCTACAGCGAATATGAGTTGGGAAAAGCTCCGGAAAATAAGAAGCCTGAGGTGCATAACACATACTATGCCCAACACTCAGCACCAGGATCATTACTATTTGTGTAAGCCAAAAACTATCCTGATTAATCGCAAGGAAGAAAGGAATAATCATAACGACCTGCAGCAGCGCACCGATAATATAGACTGGTTTACGTCCAATTTTATCGCATAGCGACCCCATCAACGGTATTGCAATGATTTCTATTATGACCGCAACGATCATTGTCTCCATCAAAATATTAGCATCAAGATTGTTTGCCTTACCGTAAGCCAAAACAATCACTGTGAACATTGCAAATGTACAAGCTTCAATCAGTTTCGCGCAGACCCCCTTGACAACAATGCCAGGAAAATCACGGATAACTTCAACTAATGGACGTGATTCTTCTGCTTTTGTCTCCCTAATCTGAGCAAAGACCGGTGATTCATCAATTTTTAAGCGGATAAACAGCCCAACAATAACCAGTAACAGACTCAACAGGAACGGTATACGCCACCCGTAATCCATCATTGCCTCTGGAGAAAGCGTGGCATTTAACAGCGCAAAGAGCGCTAACGGCAGAAGGAAACCAACCGGGGCACCGATTTGAACCCAACTGGAAAAAAATCCACGATGTTTGGGTTCAGAATATTCAGCCGTCATCAGTACTGCACCGGCTTGCTCGCCTCCAACGCCAAATCCCTGTAATACACGAATAAAAATAAGTAAAGCTGGAGCCCAGACACCTATTTTCTCATATGTAGGTAATAACCCTATACAGAACGTCCCCAAACCAACAATTAATATAGTAATAACCAGTGCTTTTTTACGCCCAACCTTATCGCCAATATGGCCAAAGACAATTCCTCCTAATGGTCTTGCGAGGAAACCAACAGCATAGGTTGCAAAAGCAGCGAGAGTACTTATTAACGGATCGTCACTTGGGAAAAATAGATGACCAAAAAAGAGTACAGCTGCTGTCCCGTATGCAAAAAAATCATAATACTCATCAGCAGTACCAATTGCGGATGCTGAAGCCACTCGACGAATAATGGGCTTATTATCTACGTTATTTTTAATATCGACTGAACTAACCATAAGTTTAACCTTCTGTAGGGTATTGGGTTAATCAACATCTTTCGTACGTAAAATGTATATTTACCAGTTCCACAATGTGCCATCTTCCAGGCGAGCAACGGGCAGATATGCAGGATCATACGGATATTTCGCCGCCAGTTTTTCGTCAAACTCGATCCCAAGACCGGGTTTGTCTCCTGGGTGCATATAGCCGTTATCAAAGGTCCAGTTATGTGGGAACACTTCCAGCATCTGCTCGGAATATCCCATATATTCCTGTACGCCAAAGTTCGGCACCCACAGATCAAAGTGCAGCGCGGCGGCCATGCATACTGGTGACAAATCGGAAGGTCCATGTGAACCGGTACGTACCTGATACAGCGAGGCGAAATCGGCAATCCGGCGCATACCGGTGATACCACCCGCATGGGTGATGGTGGTACGGATATAGTCGATCAGTTGTTCTTCAATCAGCTGTTTACAGTCCCAGATACTGTTGAACACTTCCCCTACCGCAATCGGCGTGACCGTATGCTGGCGGATCAGGCGGAAGCACTCCTGGTTTTCAGCCGGGGTTGGGTCTTCCATCCAGAACAGACGGTATTGCTCAATGCTTTTGCCGAAACGGGCCGCTTCAATAGGCGTCAGACGGTGGTGCATATCGTGCAGAAGATGTTCGTTAAAACCAAACTTATCGCGTACGGCAGCAAATAGTTTTGGCGTGAAATCCAGGTATTTCTCCGTTGACCACAACTGCTCTTCCGGCCATTGCCCTTTAGTGGCCGGTTCATAGGCCTGTCCTTTTCCTTTAGACATGCCGTAAGTGGTTTTCATGCCAGGTACGCCACACTGTACGCGAATGGCTTTAAAGCCCATCTCTTTATGACGCGCATAGTCTTCGAGTACGTCATCAACGGTATGGCCTGTGGTGTGACAGTAGACCATAACCCCTTCACGAGAAGCACCGCCGAGCAACTGGTACAATGGCATATTTGCCGCTTTCGCTTTGATGTCCCATAGCGCCATATCCACTGCGGAAATCGCCGACATGGTGACCGGACCACGACGCCAGTACGCGCCTTTGTAGAAGAACTGCCAGATGTCCTCGATTCGGTGTGCATCCCGGCCAATTAGCTGCGGGCAAACATGATCTTTCAGATAGGACGCCACGGACAACTCGCGTCCGTTTAATGTGGCATCTCCCAGTCCGGTGATGCCATCTTCTGTCGTAATTTTCAACGTTACAAAATTACGCCCCGGACAGGTGACAAACACTTCAGCCCCAACAATCTTCATTTTTTATCCCTTACATCTGTTCTTGTGATGCAGGAAATTTACCCAACTGAGCTACTACCATACAAGTATAATGATCAAAAAAGCGCTGATTGATCACAAAAAAGGCGCTATGCGCGCCCCCATCCAGCCACAATGATCAGCATGCCGCACAGCGCCACCAGCGCGCCTGACCAGTCATACAGGCTCAATTTTACGCCATCGACAATGCGTAGCCATAGCAGCGCGGTCACCACGTACACCCCGCCATAGGCTGCATAAACACGTCCGCTTGCTGCCGGATGCAGCGTCAGCAACCAGACGAATAACGCCAGTGACACCCCGGCGGGTATCAGTAGCCAGGCCGTAGCCCCTCGCTTAAGCCAGAGCCAGGGTAAAAAGCAGCCAATGATTTCGCATAATGCGGTGACGAAAAAAAGCAAAGTAGTCTTAAGCATTGATGTTATTCAGTTACCTTAGGTTTAAGCATGATACGACAGAATATTACCAGCGTATCCATATCCGCTGAGTGGGTATGCCCGGAAGCCGGAATAGTGTAGAATTTAACCCTGTTTTATCGTTTTTTCCCTTTCCCATAAAAGGAATTCGCCATGAAAATTACACTGACCAAACGCCTGTGCCTGACGGCTATGCTGACGCTGGCTGCGGCTGTGTACACCTCTTCCGCATTCGCTGAAACCAGTAAACTGATCATTGAATCCGGAGACAGTGCGCAAAGTCGTCAACAGGCAGCAATGGAAAAGGAACAATGGAACGATACGCGTCAGCTACGCCAGAAAGTTAATAAACGTGTAGAGAAAGAGTGGGACAAAACCGACGCGGCGTTCGATAGCCGTGATAAGTGCGAACAGAGCGCTAATATTAATGCGTACTGGGAACCCAACACCCTGCGCTGCCTTGACCGCCGTACTGGCCGCACCGTTGCCCCATAATCATTGCACTTTGAAGGATATTGAAAGGATACGATATGACTAGCGCCCTCAGTGTTAAGTTGCGCCCGCTGGAGCGTGAAGATTTACGATTCGTCCATCAGCTTGATAATAACGCCAGCGTAATGCGTTACTGGTTTGAAGAACCTTACGAAGCGTTTGTTGAGCTGTCAGACCTGTACGACAAGCATATTCACGACCAAAGCGAACGTCGCTTCGTGGTGGAGTGTGACGGTGAAAAAGCCGGTCTGGTGGAGCTGGTTGAAATTAACCATGTGCACCGCCGGGCCGAATTCCAGATCATTATTTCGCCTGACTATCAGGGCAAAGGTCTGGCAACGCGCGCGGCAAAGCTGGCAATGGATTACGGCTTTACCGTACTCAACTTATATAAGCTGTATCTGATCGTTGATAAAGAGAACGAAAAAGCCATCCATATCTATCGTAAACTCGGCTTTATGGTCGAAGGTGAGCTGATTCATGAATTCTTTATCAACGGCCAATACCGCAACACTATCCGCATGTGCATCTTCCAGCAGCAGTATCTGGCAGAACATAAAACGTCAGGTCCTAACCTGTTGCAACCTACCGCTCAGTAAAGGTGATTAGTAGTAATCGATAGTGTTTTCAATTGAGTAATGATGTTCAACTGCCGGCTTAACGCTCTCGTCAACGATAACGAGCCGGCAGTTGACCGGATTAGCATAGTCATCGTACTTGCACGTTTGTTTGACATTACCTAACGGAAGATTGTTGAGCAGGCTCACTGCGGTGTAATCCAGTTTCTTCAACGGGTCGACCGACGGTTTGGCATCTACCTGCAAGGTATTGTCCTTATTGACGGTTGTTTTGCCCAACGGGTAGCCTTCCGCATCATAGCGATATTTCACTTTCATCTCTTTTCCCGTGGCAGAAACAACGAAACCGTTATCGTCGGTATCCCACACCACACCCGCCGCAGGCAGCTCTGCTAACTGGCATTTACCCTGTAAGCGGATCCGTTTTTCCAGCGTTTCGGCATCCCGATAATAGTTAGCATCCAGGACCAGCGCCATACCGGTATTGTTTTCGATATCATGCAACTCAAGCGTATCGAAGCACCCTTCCTGTGAGAGCGTACCGACAACGCGTTTGGTGACTTCACCTTTGTCATTAAGCAGCGTCTGGCTGAAATCTTTTACCGGCCCGCGCAGAGGATCGAAATCAAATTCATTGGAAAAACTGGCCATTTCCGGCGTAAAGGAATCCAGGCCTTTGGCGTTATCACACCCGACCAGCACGACACACAGGAATCCTAACAGGGTCTGTTTCTTCACATTTTTCACCGGGATAAGAAGATAATTCTCAATCATATTAGCAAATACAGTTATTTACACCAGAAATGCTAATCTTAGTCTATGTCGATAATAAAGGAGCTGATGATGAAATACATAACAGGAATTGCCGCGCTCTTACTGGTAGTCGCGTCCCCGCAGGTTCTGGCGGCACCGGCGTCATGTGAACGCGTGAAAAGCGATATCGAACAGCGCATCATTAATAACGGCGTGGCAGAATCCAGCTTTACGCTGAACATTGTCCCCAACGATCAGGCCGATCAGCCTGATTCACTGGTCGTGGGCCATTGTGCAAACGACACGCACAAAATTCTCTATACCCGTACCAACAGTGGCAACGCCCCTGCCAATAGCACCCCAGCACAGGATGGACACGTCGCCGAACCGCAATAAATTACACCCTCCGTGCGCGGAGGGTCACTCCAGTTTGATATGCATTAATATGACATACTCATAACCAGGTAAACTCAAACCATTATTAGCATGCTATTAATTTCGTTATAGAAATTAATATATAGCGATAACTATAATGGAGTGAGTTATGTCTGAAACTGAGCAATATGGAGGCATCAGCCGCAGGACGTTAGTGAAATCCTCGGCAATCGGTTCGCTGGCGCTTGCTGCAGGTGGGCTGTCGTTACCTTTCGGAATGCGCACTGCAGCCGCTGCGCTACAACAGGCGCTACAACCTGCGGAAGAAAAAGTGGTTTGGGGTGCTTGTTCGGTGAACTGCGGCAGCCGTTGTGCCCTTCAACTCCACGTCAAAGATGACGAAGTCGTATGGGTGGAGTCCGATACGACCGGAGACGACATTTACGGTCAACACCAGGTTCGCGCCTGTTTGCGTGGGCGCTCAATTCGTCGACGGATCAATCATCCGGATCGCCTGAATTACCCAATGAAGCGCGTGGGCAAACGCGGTGAAGGGAAATTCGAGCGCATAACCTGGCAGGAAGCGCTGGATACCATCAGTGCCAGTTTGAAAAATACCGTGCACAAATACGGTAACGAGGCCGTGTATATCAACTACACCTCTGGCATTGTAGGTGGCAACATTACTCGCTCCTCACCTTATGCCTCGCTGGTGGCTCGCCTGATGAACTGCTATGGCGGTTTCCTGAGCCATTACGGCACCTACAGTACCGCGCAAATCGCGGCGGCAATGCCTTACACCTACGGTTCTAACGAAGGCAACAGCACCTCCGATATCGAAAACACGAAGCTGGTGGTGATGTTCGGCAATAACCCTGCCGAAACGCGTATGAGCGGCGGCGGAATAACTTATTTCCTTGAACAGGCCCGGGAGCGCTCTAATGCCCGGATGATCGTCATTGACCCGCGATATACTGATACCGCTGCGGGTCGTGAAGATGAGTGGATCCCTATTCGTCCGGGAACCGATGCCGCGTTAGTGGCGGGAATCGCCTGGGTCCTGATTAACGAAGATCTCGTCGACCAGGCATTCCTTGACACGTACTGCGTTGGTTATGACGAAAAAACCCTGCCCGCCGACGCGCCGGCTAACGGGCACTACAAAGCCTATATTCTGGGCAACGGTGATGACGGTATTGCCAAAACTCCGCAATGGGCTTCACATGTCACCGGGATCCCAGCCGAACGCATTATTAAACTGGCACGGGAAATCGGCAGTACAAAACCGGCATATATTTGTCAGGGTTGGGGGCCGCAACGTCAGGCTAACGGTGAACTGACCTCACGCGCAATCGCCATGTTGCCAATCCTCACCGGCAACGTCGGCATCAACGGCGGCAATAGTGGTGCACGAGAATCAACCTACACCATCACGATTGAACGTATGCCGCTACCAGAGAACCCCATCAAAACCCAGATATCCTGTTTTAGCTGGACGGACGCAATCGCCCGGGGTCAGGAAATGACCGCTACCCGCGATGGCGTACGCGGAAAAGATAAGCTCGACGTGCCGATTAAATTTATCTGGAACTACGCGGGCAATACCATCACCAATCAGCACTCAGATATCAATAAAACGCATGAGATCCTTCAGGACGACACGAAATGCGAAATGATAGTTGTCATTGAAAACTTCATGACCTCTTCAGCCAAATATGCCGATATTCTACTGCCTGATTTAATGACCGTTGAACAGGAAGATATCATTCCAAACGACTACGCGGGCAACATGGGGTATCTCATTTTTATTCAACCTGCGACGTCGCCTAAGTTCGAGCGCAAACCGATTTACTGGATAATGAGTGAAGTTGCAAAGCGTCTTGGCAATGATGTGTATCAACGGTTTACGGAAGGTCGTACCCAGGAGCAATGGCTTCAGTATCTGTACGCGAAAATGCTGGCTAAGGACCCCGCTCTCCCTTCTTATGACGAGCTGAAAAAAATGGGGATCTATAAACGCAAAGATCCAAACGGGCACTTTGTCGCCTATAAAAAATTCCGCGACGATCCGCAGGCCAATCCGCTTAAAACACCGTCGGGTAAGATTGAAATTTACTCCAGCCGACTGGCGAAGATTGCCAACACCTGGGAGTTGCAAAAAGATGAAGTGATTAGCCCGCTTCCCGTTTACGCCTCAACGTTTGAAGGATGGGATGACCCAAAACGCAGTTCTTTCCCACTGCAAATGTTTGGCTTCCACTACAAATCCCGTACGCACTCCAGCTACGGCAATATTGATGTTCTCCAGGCGTCCTGCCGTCAGGAAGTGTGGATAAACCCGGTCGATGCCCAAAAACGGGGGATTGCAAATGGCGATATGGTGCGGGTCTTTAACGATCGCGGTGAACTGCGCATCCCTGCGAAAGTGACCCCGCGGATCCTGCCCGGCGTAAGCGCAATGGGCCAGGGCGCATGGCACGATGCCAATATGGCCGGCGATAAGATTGACCATGGCGCCTGCGTCAACACCTTGACCACTCAGCGCCCGTCTCCTCTGGCAAAAGGCAATCCACAGCATACCAATCTGGTCGAGATCGAGAAGGTTTAAGGACTACCCTATGACAACTCAGCATGGATTTTTTATTGATTCCAGCCGTTGCAAAGAGGACGAAACGTTCTCGATGAGGAAGTTTTCAGGGCTGGCGCTGGGCTTAGTATTGCCAGTAGTTGAAAGTCCATTTCGAGACACATTAATAAGATCGCCCCACACTTTGATACGCATTAATAAAACATACCTATAAATGGGTAAACTCGTCCTACAATTAGCATGCTATTTATTCATTATGTAATTAGATATATAGCGATGATTTCAATGGAGTGAGTTATGTCTGAAACCGAACAATCCGGAGGCATCAGCCGTAGGACGTTAGTGAAGTCCTCAGCTATCGGTTCACTGGCGCTTGCCGCGGGTAGCCTGTCCTTACCCTTTGGTATGAGATCCGCTGCCGCGGCAGTACAACAAGCGATGCAACCGGTTGAAGAGAAGGCTGTCTGGAGTTCCTGTACCGTTAACTGCGGCAGCCGTTGCCTTTTACGTCTGCACGTTAAAGATGATGCCGTTTACTGGGTAGAGTCTGACACAACGGGCGATGATACCTATGGTAATCACCAGGTACGCGCCTGCTTGCGCGGCCGATCGATCCGTCGCCGGATGAATCACCCTGACCGCCTGAAATATCCAATGAAACGCGTGGGCAAGCGTGGAGAAGGAAAATTTGAGCGGATCACCTGGGATGAAGCGCTGGACACTATTAGCGGTAATCTGCAGCGGATCCTGAAGGATTACGGCAACGAAGCGGTCCATGTGCTGTACGGTACAGGTGTAGATGGTGGGAATATTACAAACTCCAACGTCCCCTATCGCTTGATGAATTCATGCGGCGGCTATTTGAGTCGCTATGGTAGCTATAGTACCGCGCAAATCAGCGCCGCCATGAGTTATATGTTTGGTGCTAACGACGGCAACAGCCCGGACGACATCGCCAATACAAAACTGGTTGTCATGTTTGGCAACAACCCTGCCGAAACCCGTATGAGCGGCGGTGGTGTAACCTGGTATGTTGAGCAAGCCCGCGAACGTTCTAACGCACGAATGATCGTTATCGATCCTCGTTATAACGATACTGCCGCTGGTCGTGAAGATGAATGGCTTCCTATTCGACCAGGAACTGACGCTGCACTGGCTGCGGCAATTGCCTGGGTGTTGATCACCGAAGATCTCATCGATAAACCTTTTCTTGATAAATACTGCGTCGGCTACGATGAAACCACTCTTCCCGCCAGTGCACCGCGTAATGCGCACTATAAGGCATACATTCTGGGGGATGGGCCAGACGGAGTTGCCAAAACGCCAGAATGGGCTTCTCACATTACCAGCATTCCGTCTGAGAAAATTATCCACTTAGCGCGTGAAATCGGCGCAGCGAAACCCGCTTATATCTGCCAGGGCTGGGGACCGCAGCGTCACTCCAATGGTGAACAAACCGCTCGCGCGATTACGATGCTCTCCGTTTTAACCGGCAATGTGGGGATAAACGGTGGTAACTCAGGGATGCGTGAAGGGACGTGGGATCTGGGCGTGGAATGGTTCTCCATGTTAGAAAATCCGGTTAAAACGCAGATATCTGTCTTTACCTGGACGGATGCTATCGATCATGGCGCAGAGATGACCGCGACCAGAGATGGTGTTCGCGGCAAAGATAAGCTGGACGTGCCTATCAAATTTATCTGGTGTTATGCCAGTAATACGCTCGTCAACCAGCATGGCAATATCGCGCATACCCATGAAGTCTTACAGGATGACAGCAAGTGCGAGATGATCGTCGGTATTGAGCATTTTATGACTGCCTCCGCAAAATACTGCGACATCCTGCTGCCTGACCTGATGCCAACCGAACAGGAAGATCTCATCTCCCACGAGTCTGCCGGGAACATGGGGTATGTCATCCTTGGTCAACCTGCGACTTCGCCAAAATTTGAACGTAAACCCATTTACTGGATGCTCAGTGAAGTCGCCAAACGTTTGGGCCCGGATGTGTACCAAAAATTCACCGAGGGTCGTACACAACATGAATGGGTGAAATACCTTCATGCCAAAACCAAAGAGCGTAACCCGGAAATGCCGGATTACGAGGAAATGAAAACGACAGGCATATTCAAGAAAAAATGTCCCGAAGAACACTATGTTGCCTTTCGTTCTTTCCGGGAAGATCCCGCCGCTAACCCATTGAAAACGCCATCAGGGAAAATTGAGATTTACTCTGAACGGCTTGCCGTCATCGCAGAAACATGGGAACTCAAAGACGACGAGATTGTTCATCCTCTTCCTGCTTATGCCCCAGGCTTTGACGGTTGGGACGATCCTAAGCGCCAAACGTATCCACTGCAGCTCACGGGGTTCCACTATAAGGCGAGAACCCACTCCAGCTACGGCAATATCGATGTTTTACAGCAGGCTTGCCCGCAGGAGGTCTGGATAAACCCCATTGATGCCAATGCACGTGGTATTCGTAACGGCGACACGGTAAGGGTGTTTAACAATAATGGCCAGATGTTGATCAGCGCGAAAGTTACACCGCGCATTTTGCCCGGCGTCACAGCTATCGGACAAGGTGCCTGGCTCAATGCCGATATGTTCGGCGATCGGATCGATCATGGTGGTTCCATTAACATTCTCACGTCGCATCGACCTTCTCCATTAGCGAAGGGGAATCCATCCCACAGTAATCTCGTTCAGGTTGAAAAGGTATAAGGACTAACCCATGACAACTCAGTATGGATTTTTTATTGATTCCAGCCGTTGCACCGGGTGTAAAACCTGCGAGCTGGCCTGCAAAGACTACAAAGACCTCACCCCCGACGTCAGTTTCCGGCGGATTTACGAGTACGCAGGTGGTGACTGGCAGGAAGATAACGGCGTCTGGCACCAGAATGTTTTCGCCTATTACCTCTCCATTGCCTGTAACCACTGCGAAGATCCAGCCTGCACCAAGGTTTGCCCCAGCGGAGCCATGCATAAACGTGAAGATGGTTTTGTGGTGGTTGATGAAGACGTTTGCATCGGCTGTCGCTACTGCCACATGGCCTGCCCGTATGGTGCGCCGCAATACAATGCCGCCAAAGGACATATGACCAAGTGTGATGGTTGTCATGACCGCGTCGCCGACGGCAAAAAGCCCATCTGCGTCGAGTCCTGTCCGCTGCGCGCGCTGGACTTTGGTCCCATTGATGCGCTGCGCAAAAAACACGGTGAACTGGCGGCAGTCGCTCCGCTGCCGGGCGCGCATTTCACCAAACCGAGCATTGTGATCAAACCCAACGCCAATAGCCGCCCGACCGGGGATACCACGGGTTATCTGGCAAATCCGAAGGAGGTGTAACATGGGCAATGGATGGCATGAATGGCCGCTGGTCCTGTTTACGGTGCTCGGCCAGTGCGTGGCTGGCGCGCTGATAGTGAGTGGCTATGGCTGGCTGACCGCTAAAGACGGAATGGCAAAACAACGTATCGTGCGCAGCATGTTTTTTCTGTGGCTGGTGATGGGCATCGCCTTTCTCGCCTCGGTAATGCATTTAGGTTCACCGCTGCGCGCCTTTAACTCGCTGAACAGGGTCGGCGCATCTGCGCTGAGTAATGAAATCGCCAGCGGTTCTCTGTTTTTCGCCGTCGGCGGTCTGTGGTGGCTGGTGGCGTTTCTCGGTAAAATGCCTGCAGCGTTAGGTAAAATCTGGCTGCTGGCAGGCATGCTGCTGGGCCTGGTTTTTGTGCTGGCGATGACCAGCGTCTACCAGATAGATACCGTTCCGACCTGGTATAATGGCTACACCACGCTGGCATTTTTTATGACACTGTTGCTAAGCGGACCACTGTTTGCCGCCCTGCTGCTGCGCGCCGCGGGTGTTTCTTTTAACGCCGCCAGATTCGCCAGTATCAGCGTTGTGGCCCTGCTGGTGGCGGTGGCCGTTATTGTCCTGCAGGGTGTATCGCTCAGTGATATTCACAGCTCGGTACAAAACGCCAGCGCGTTGGTTCCCGACTATGGCAGTTTACAGGTCTGGCGTGTCCTGTTGCTGGCTGCGGGTCTGGGTTGCTGGATATGTCCGTTAATCCGTCGCAAAGAGCCGTCAGTCGGCGGACTGGCGCTGGGCCTGGTTTTAGTACTTGGCGGTGAAATCATCGGCCGCGGTTTGTTTTACGGTTTACATATGACAGTCGGCATGGCTGTTGCAGGTTAACTTTTGGGTGCGGGGTAACCCGCACTGTTCAGGATGTTTTGCATGACCCATTTTTCGCAAGGTGACAACTTTTCTACCGCAGCGCGCGTGCTTGGCGCGCTGTTTTACTATGCGCCAGACAGCGTGGAAGCCTCTGCAGTAGTCAGTGCGTTAAGGGCCGATGGCTGGCAGGCGCAATGGCCGCTTGATCAAGCAACACTCTCCCCGCTGGCAGTACAACTGCAAGCCGAGACCGATGAGCCTCTGCCGCAGGCCTGGCAACGCTTGTTTGTCGGTCCGTATGCGCTACCTTCTCCGCCCTGGGGATCCGTCTGGCTGGATCGTGAAAATGTGTTGTTTGGCGACTCCACGCTGGCTCTGCGTCAGTGGATGCGGGACAACGACATCCAGTTTGCCATGCAGCAAAATGAGCCAGAAGATCACTTTGGTTCGCTGCTATTGCTGACAGCCTGGCTTGCTGAGAACGAACGCCACACCGAGTGCGAACAGCTGCTGGCCTGGCATCTTTTCCCGTGGTCATCTCGCTTCCTTGAGGTGTTTATCGAAAAAGCTGACCACCCGTTTTACCAGGCGCTGGGTGAGCTGGCGCGCCTGACGCTGGCCCAGTGGCAGTCGCAGTTACTGATCCCGATAGCTGATAAGCCCCTGTTTCGTTAATTTCACGACAGGCAGGAAGCATCCTGCCTGTCGTGCATCCTGTTGCGCACGCTGAGCTTTTGCTTCTGTTGTCAAATAGCCGCAAAATACAGCGTCTGAAACTTCCTCTCTGGCCACACATGCATCATTTACATGCTTATCCTGACCTGCGCGCCATGTTTCGCCGCCTGCTGATTGCCGCGCTGATTGGTATCCTTGCTGCGTTGGCCGTCGCAGGATTTCGTCATGCTATGTTTCTTCTCGAATGGTTGTTCCTGAGCAACGACACCGGGAGTCTGGTCAATGCAGCGACAAACCTTTCCCCTTTAAGACGTATGCTGACGCCTGCATTAGGGGGGCTGGCGGCAGGATTGCTGCTTTGGGGATGGCAAAAGTTCAACCGTTTACGCCCGCAGGCTCCCACTGATTATATGGAGGCCCTGCAAACCGACGGACAATTTGACGTCAGTGCAAGCCTGGTGAAATCGCTGGCCTCGTTACTGGTCGTTGCCAGCGGGAGCGCCATCGGGCGTGAAGGCGCCATGATTTTACTGGCGGCGCTTGCGGCCTCCTGCTTTGCTCAACGTTTTACCCCGCGTACAGAATGGAAGTTATGGATTGCCTGCGGCGCCGCTGCGGGTATGGCCGGAGCGTACCATGCTCCGCTGGCAGGCAGTTTATTTATTGCCGAAGTGTTGTTCGGCACGTTGATCCTGGCGTCATTGGGACCGGTGGTGGTCTCCGCCGTCGTCGCTCTGCTCACCACCAATGTGCTGAGCGACAGCAATGCGCTGCTGTATGCCGTGCACTTCACACGGGAACTGCATGTGCTGGAATACGTCATGATCGTCAGTACGGGTCTGGCTGCCGGCGTTTGCGGACCGCTTTTTATGTGGTTAATGACCGCCAGTCATAATGTTTTTTTACACTTTAAACTCTCGCCCCCGTGGCAACTGGCGCTTGGCGGGCTGATCGTTGGCCTGCTGTCATTACTCACACCAGCAGTCTGGGGTAATGGCTACAGCGTGGTGCAATCATATTTACTTTCCCCACCATTGCTGGCCGTGGTGAGCGGGATCTTCATCTGCAAATTACTGGCTGTGCTTGCCAGCAGTGGATCCGGCGCGCCAGGCGGCGTGTTCACGCCAACGCTGTTTGTCGGTCTGTCGGTGGGCATGCTGCTGGGACGGGTATGGGGGTTGTGGCTTCCGGGTCCGGATGAGATTGCCATTTTGCTGGGATTAACGGGGATGGCCACGCTGCTGGCAGCAACTACGCATGCGCCAATAATGTCGACGCTGATGGTTTGTGAAATGACCGGGGAGTATCGTCTACTCCCCGGATTGCTGATTGCCTGCGTGTTGGCGTCAGTGCTGTCGCGAACGTTACGCCAGGACTCTATCTACCGACAGCACGCTGCCGAGCATTGACAGACGGATGTACTGAGACAGCTCGCGCTGCTCTGCCCGAGGCAGATAAGGTAGTTCGCCGATTAACGGAGCGGGTAATTTTTTACTTAGCACATCAATGATTTCCGCATAATGCGCCAGCCCCGGGTTGATTCGGTTCGCGACCCAGCCAATCAGCGGCAGTCCGTCGCTGGCAATTGCCTGTGCGGTGAGGATGGCATGATTAATACAGCCTTCCTGGATACCCACCACCATCAGCACCGGCAGTTGTTCCTGCACCACCCACTCCGATAACGGACGCAGATCGTTCATCAGACTGCGCCAGCCTCCGGTACCTTCCACGACAACATGATCGACTTTTTCGCTGAGGCTTGCGAGACCGTTGGATAACAGAGTGTAATTGACCGGACCACTATGCGCTACGCTACTTTCGTCTTCGCTGAGCGCAATCGGGTTGACCGCTTCGTAAGGCAGTTCGATAGTGGACACGCTTTGCAGCACCAGCGCATCTTTGTTGCGCAGGCCTTCAGGTGTCTCTTTGCTTCCTTTGGCTACGGGTTTGTAACCCGCAACGCTTTTACCCCCTGACGCTAACGCTTGTAGTAATGCGCGGGAAACCACGGTCTTCCCAACAGAAGTGTCTGTACCTGTAATAAAGAAACGCTTCAGCATCACTAACTCCACCGTTATGCTTTGAAAATATAAATCAGGAAAATAAAACAGTGGAGAAAGTCTAAGGTATGATGACGAGAATCAGCTTGAGATAGCGCAATTTTTCGTACAACAGTTAAAAAATGTTAACCCTGTAATAGACGAATCAACAAAGAACCGTTATACATCGCGTCCTTAACGAGCGCGGCCCCCGCCATCGTCCCTTGATTGGTGAATTGCGTACTTTCAACGACTATATGCTGACTGTAGGCCGGGAGCGCCTGCTGACGAATGCTGTCAGCAATAGTGGGGAACAGAATATCCGACGCTTTACTGAGCGGAGAACCAATCAATATCTTTTGCGGGTTGAACAAATTCACCATGATGGCCAGAATGCGTCCGACGTGGGTCCCTACGCCGCTAATGATATCTTTCGCCAATAAATCACCCTGCATTGCCGCCAGACACAGTGCGTCTACCGTCAGCGGTTGTCCGTGTAAAGAAGAACTCATTGACTGCTTCAAGCGCACCTGCGCCAGTTCGAGCACGCTGTCGACGCTGGCGATCGTTTCCAGACACCCATGGTTACCGCAGTAGCAGCGTTTACCGTACGGATCCACCTGCGTATGGCCAATTTCCACCAGGCTACTGCTACCGGCATGCAGTAAATGACCGTCAGTGATCACCCCGGCACCCACGTTATGATCGATCACCACCTGAATGACATCGCGCGCGCCGCGCGATGCGCCGAAAAGCGCCTCAGCCATGGTCCAGGCGCTAATATCATGCTGAATATAGACCGGTACGCCAGTATGGTTCTCAAGCGCCTGGCCCAGCGGCATCTCTTTGACATCTTCGTAAAATGGCATGCGATGCACGATACCGTTTTCAGTATCAATAATGCCGGGTAAGGTGATGGCGATGGAGGTTAAGCGTTCCAGCTTTTGTTGGTGGCGGATGAAAAACTGGTCGACCTGAGTAATAACACGTTCCAGCAGCGGTGTTTCACTGACCAGCGCCATTTCGAGACAATCTTCTACCACCAGTTTGCTGCTCAGATCGCGCAGTGCCAGAAAGATCTCGCCGCGACTGATACGAATGGATAAATAGTGCCAGGCTTCCGTTTCAACAACCAGCCCAACAGCCGGACGCCCACGGCTGCCCGCTTCCTTGATTTCCAGCTCTTGCACCAGGTGCGCTTCGAGCATTTCGCGGACAATTTTAGTAATACTGGCTGGCGCCAGTTGCGCCAGGCGAGAGAGATCAATACGCGATACCGGACCCAGCTGATCAATCAGGCGGTAAACTGCGCCAGCATTGGTCTGCTTAATTTGATCGATATGCCCAGGCTGACTATCAGCAACCACCACTTACTCCCTTTATTTTCGCGCTCCGAAATAATCTGCGGGCTATGGTGAAGCACTTCAATGGCTTCCGTCAACTTTTTACTTAGCCTTGTGATTTACTGCACATTTTCGCTCATTTTTAAACTAAATTAATCGCCTTAACGACCGCCAGAAGCTGTTCCCGAAAGCGTTGCGCGGCGTGACTTTGCTCATGATGCTTTGGCCACACTAACCACATTTCTGAAACGGCATCTTCCTCCGCTATCGGGATCCAACACATTTCATACAATTGCACCCGTTTAAAGGAAGCGGGAAGAATGGAGACACCTAATCCTGCGGCCACCAGCCCGATGATAGTCATCGCCTCACCAACCTCCTGAGCGATAGTCGGCTTCAGTCCATAGCGACGCATCAGGCCAAGAATATCGTCATACAATCCCGTCCCTACATGGGGGTCAAAAAAGACAAATGGCTCATTGGCAAGTTCCGCCAATGTGACCACGGGCTTTTGCGCCAGCGGATGCGTACGCGGGATCATCGCCATCAGCGGCTCATGCAGAATGGTTTCATGCTCCAGTGTTTCAGGAAGCTGTGTGTTGCGCAGAAGTCCCAAATCCAGCGTTCCTTCATTAAGCGGAGCAATTTGCTCGCGCGTATTCATTTCGCGGGTTTGCATATGCACTGCAGGGTAGCTTTGGCGAAACACGGATAAGGTATCTGAAACCGCTTTGATAAACGGTGCCGAAGACGTAAAACCGATACGCAATTCCCCCGCTTCTCCCAGATGAAGCCGCTCAGCCCTGGCAGCGGCTTCATTAACCAAACCGAGGATTTGCCGACTGTCCGCCAGGAACTGCTTTCCGGCAGAGGTCAGCGCCACGCTGCGATTAGTCCGCGCCAGAAGCCGGGCGCCGACCTGCTGCTCCAGGATTTGGATCTGCTGGCTAAGCGGCGGTTGCGATATATTCAGCCGCGCCGCCGCCCGACCAAAATGCAGCTCTTCAGCAACCGCTACAAAGTAACGTAAATGACGCAGTTCGATATTCATATTTTTAAGATATCATTTGAGATTATTAATATATTAGACAGAATATTGTGATTTTCATACTCTTAAGGCTAGTCCTGTAGAAGTTTTGATTGAGCAAGGATTTCAAGTGAGCCGTACAACAACTGTCGATACCGCGCCAACCAGCGATGTTGATGAACAGATAGTTACCCCGCCGGATGGTTTTATCAAACGCGGAACATCCCCATTTATGCGCGTCACTCTGGCGCTGTTTTCCGCCGGGTTGGCGACTTTTGCTCTCCTCTATTGTGTGCAACCCATACTACCAGTGCTCTCAAACGAGTTTGGAGTCTCTCCTGCCAGCAGCAGTATTTCGCTTTCCATCTCAACGGCGATGCTGGCGATCGGTTTACTGTTTACCGGTCCACTTTCCGATGCGATAGGCCGCAAGCCGGTAATGGTTACGGCGCTATTGCTCGCGTCCTGCTGTACGTTGCTTTCGACGATGATGACCAGTTGGCACGGTATTTTAATCATGCGCGCGCTGATAGGGCTTTCGCTCAGCGGCGTGGCGGCAGTGGGAATGACCTATCTGAGCGAGGAAATTCACCCCAGCTTCGTCGCCTTTTCAATGGGCTTATATATCAGCGGTAACTCAATTGGTGGTATGAGTGGTCGTTTGATCAGCGGCGTTTTTACCGACTTTTTTAACTGGCGTATCGCGCTGGCGGCGATTGGGTGTTTTGCCCTCGCCTCCGCGCTGATGTTCTGGAAAATCTTACCGGAATCACGTCATTTCAGACCAACGTCGCTACGCCCGAAAACGTTGTTTATCAACTTTCGTTTGCACTGGCGCGACAGAGGGTTGCCGCTGCTGTTTGCGGAAGGCTTTTTACTGATGGGGTCGTTTGTCACGCTGTTTAATTACATCGGCTACCGTCTGATGCTCTCTCCGTGGGAACTCAGCCAGGCGGTGGTCGGCCTGCTTTCCGTAGCGTATCTGACCGGGACCTGGAGTTCGCCGAAAGCGGGTTCTATGACTACCCGCTATGGACGTGGCCCGGTAATGCTCTTTTCAACCGGCGTAATGTTGGCTGGACTGTTGATGACTCTGTTCACTTCGCTGTGGTTGATCTTTGCCGGGATGCTGCTCTTTTCAGCCGGGTTCTTTGCCGCGCACTCTGTGGCAAGCAGTTGGATTGGACCGCGGGCAAAACGCGCTAAAGGCCAGGCGTCTTCCCTGTATCTGTTCAGCTATTATCTGGGTTCAAGCATTGCCGGTACGCTGGGCGGCGTATTCTGGCACAGCTACGGCTGGAACGGCGTGGGTGGATTTATCGCCCTGATGCTGGTGCTGGCATTGCTGGTCGGCACACGTCTGCACCATCGTCTGCACGTTTAATCTACGATGCCCGGGTTCCGGGCATCACCTTCATCAACCAGGCTGTAGCGTCTGAGCCGCCATTTGCAGGGCAATAACCGTCCCGTTCATCACTATATGCAGCATAACCGGCATCAACAGCCCGTTACTTCTCAGTCTGGCGATGATCAAAACCTGCGACACAAGAAACAACATCAGCAACGTGCGCAAATCCACATACTGTGTATGCATGATGGCAAAAATGACCGATACCACCACCGACGACAGCCAGGTTTTATTATTGAACCAGTACTGGAATGCGTTGAATAAACAGCCCCTGAAAACAATTTCTTCATAAACTGGCGCAATAAATATCAGAGTCAGAGTGGATAACCACAGCGCGTAGCTGTTTAGGGATATCTGGCTGGTCACCCACGCTTCGGTTTGTCTGAGGCCCAGAATCCATGGCAGGATGAGCTGAATAAACAACAGCGCCACGAACAAAATGGTAAACCACCTGGCGTTGAAAATTCCTTTGCCCAACCCCTCTCTTTTTCTGAAGAAGAAATAATACAGCGGAACCAGCACAACAAATTCCAGCGCAAACAGCAGCGGAAAAAGTAGCCCTTTGGCAAGCAGTGTCTGGCTCGCGGGGAAAAATAACGGGGTAAACGTGAGACCAAACATCAGTAAAAACATGGAAAAACAGCCAGCAACCGCTTTGGTTCTGACGATATACAGGTTGTCGGCATCCTGTGACATACGATCTCCTTGCGCTTATCAAAGATAAGTTGATGAATTATCGATATATGATAAAAATTCTCATTATCACTGACAACCTACCAACTTTTACGCAATGGCCACGGGTTCACACGAGGATTGCGGTATAGCGCTTATCGCCAGAACATTATCGTCAGCTATTTAGTGGAGAATCCGCCAGCGGCAATGAAAAACGGAAACAGGCCCCAGCCGTGGAATTAACCAGGCTGATATCCCCCCCATGCAGCTCGAGCATTCTACGCACAATCAGTAAACCCAGTCCGCCGCGCTCTGCCCGCTGCTCACGGGGAATTAACGCGGTCGGGCGTTGAAATAATACTTCTCGTACAGCCTCTTCTACTCCTGGCCCACTGTCCTGCACTTCTGCTAATAGGCGGTCTGCATCACGCCAGACTTTCAACCGCACCTCACCCCCATCAGGCGTATGACGGATAGCGTTATCCAGCAAATTCGTCACGACTCTTTCCATCATCGACAAATCTGCATTCACCAGCGGTAGCGGTCCCATTACCTCAAGGTGCAACTGCAAGTGACGCGTGGCAACAGGGAGATCAAACTTCTGCGCCACATCCTGGATCAGCTCGCCAATAGCAAATCGTTCACGCTGCGGTTTTATACCGCCATGCTCAAGCCTCGCCAGTTCAAACAGCTGTTGTGACAGATGGCGAACCTTATGTCCCTGGCGCAGCGCGATGCTAAGATAATGCCGATTTTCCTCCGGCGTCATGGTATCGGCTTTCAGCGACAGCATTTCCAGATATCCCAGCAGGGAAGTCAGCGGCGTACGTAAATCGTGCGAAATATTGGCTATAAATTCTCTGCGCTGACGATCGCTATCCGCTAATAAATCCCATTGCAGGGCAATTTTCTGCGCTAATTCGATAAACGCATTGTTCAGCAATGCTATTTCATTTGCCGGTGCCGGTTCGGGATCTTTTTGCGCCAGCTGTTTGATGACGCTAATGCTGTCTTGCTCCAGTTTAACCACCTGTCCTGTCAGTCTTTTCACCGGGTTCGTCACCCATCGCCACACCAGGAATCCAGCGATTGCGCCGGCTAATAAAACCAGTATTAACGTCCAGGCCACGGTATTCCAGAGCGTTTTTTGCCAGGCGGTATTCGCCAGCGTATTCAGGTCTTCGCCCTGCAAAATAATGTACAAATAGCCATGCAGCTCACCGTTCAATAAAACTGGCGCGGCGCTGAATACTTTTTGCTGGCTGCTGCGCGGATCGTTGCCGTATACGGGCAGTTCGTCCGAATTAAGGAAAACCTGAATCGGCTGTACGCTAATTTTCTGTCGCTGAATATGCCCGGGCGGGGCGGCATCGGCGAGTATTTCACCTGACGGAGAGACCAGATACAGCTCCACGCTTGGGTTGAGCGTCATCAGGTGATTAAAAAGTCCTTTTAAGATCTGGCGATTAACCTGACCACTGGCATCAATAAGCGACTCACTTTTGACAATTTTGCTCGCCAGCTCCAGTGAAAGTCTCTGCACCATGGCGTCGCCATACTGTTTACTGCTGCGGATCTGGACAACGCTGACGGTAACAGCGCAAATCAGCATAATGGCGGTAAAGACAAGGGTCAGGCGCTGGCTTAGCGACAGGCGATAAATCATGGCTGATGCTCCGCGTTAACCGCAGCAAGCTTATAGCCCCGTCCCCAAACCGTGAGAATAATTTCCGGCTCCGCAGCATCTTTTTCAATTTTGGTCCGCAGGCGATTGATATGACTGTTCACCGTATGCTCATATCCTTCGTGCTGATAGCCCCACACCTGATCTAACAGCGCCTGACGCGAAAAGACCTCCCCTGGATGACGAGCGAAAAAATAGAGCAGATCGAATTCACGCGGCGTTAAATCGAGGGATTTACCATGCTGGCGGACTTCCCGGGCTAATGGATCAATCTCTACGCCATGGAGGGTGATAATCCCCGCTTCCATACGCAGGTTCTGACTCATAGCCTCCTGACGGCGAAACAGTGCTTTCACCCGGGCCATCAACTCGAGCACCGAGAAAGGTTTGGCCAGATAATCATCGGCCCCCATTTCCAGTCCCAATACGCGATGAGTTTCACTGGTACGGGCGCTGATAATGATGACCGGAAGATAGAAACTCATTTGACGGATCCGACGACAAATCTCCAGACCGTCCACGCCCGGCAGCATCAAATCGAGGATAACGGCATCCCAGACATGCTTCTCAAGTTGCTCAAGCGCTCGTGACCCATCAGCCTCATGAATAATTTCATACCCTTCATCCTTCAGGCTCAGTTGCAAAAGTGCGGCAATATCGCTGTCATCTTCCACCAAAAATATCTTTTTTGCGCCAGCCATCAGTGTCATCCCCCTCTCATCATGCTGAAAGCTTACCTCAGGCAAGGGGCGGAAGTTATCACAAAATTTTTAACTTTTCGTGAGGATCCTGGGATACGCAGGCGCACAGTATGTCGTTATCGACACGCCAGACATCAACAGGGAAACGTCGCTTTGTTTTCCCTACTATGAAAATAAAAAGGAAACGTTATGCAGAAAAAACGTCCACTTCGGGAAGCTGATGTTACAGCCGAGTCAGTATTTTTTATGCAACGACGACAGATCCTCAAAGCACTTGGGATAGGCGCAGCGGCGGCGTCGTTGTCTGCCCCGACACAAGCCGGTTTGTTAAATTGGTTTAAAGGCAACGATCGTCCGCCTGCACCGGCGGGCAAACCACTCGGGTTTACAAAACCCGAGCTTTGGCAAAACAGTCTGCCCCTGACGCCGGAAGACAAAGTGACGGGCTACAACAATTTCTACGAGTTTGGTCTGGATAAAGCCGATCCTGCCGCCAATGCCGGTAGCCTGAAAACCGATCCATGGACGTTGACCATCAGCGGTGAAGTGAACAAACCGTTAACGTTGGATCATGATGCGCTGACCACTCGTTTTCCATTAGAAGAGCGTATTTACCGGATGCGTTGCGTTGAGGCATGGTCGATGGTTGTGCCATGGGTCGGTTTTCCTTTGCATAAATTATTGGCGCTGGTAGAGCCAACCAGCCACGCCAAATACGTCGCCTTTGAAACTCGCTACGCTCCTGATGAAATGCCCGGCCAGAAAGATCGCTTCATTGGTGGTGGGTTGAAATATCCCTATGTTGAAGGTCTGCGTTTGGATGAGGCTATGCATCCGCTGACACTGCTGACCGTGGGCGTGTATGGCAAAGCGTTGCCGCCGCAAAACGGGGCGCCGATACGCCTGACCGTACCCTGGAAGTACGGCTTCAAGGGCATTAAATCGATAGTCAGTATTAAGCTCACGCGCGAGCAGCCGCCGACTACCTGGAATATTTCAGCGCCGAACGAATACGGTTTTTACGCCAATGTAAATCCACAGGTCGATCACCCTCGCTGGTCTCAGGCCACAGAGCGTTTTATCGGTTCGGGTGGCATTCTCGATGTACAGCGACAGCCCACGTTGCCTTTCAATGGTTATGCCGATGAGGTGGCCTCTTTATATCAGGGTATGGATCTACGGGAGTACTTTTAAGTGAGGCTAACCGCAAAACAGATAACCGGCCTGAAAGTACTGCTGCATCTCGCCGGTTTTTTACCCCTGCTGTGGCTCTTCTGGGCCACACAGCATGGCGGATTGGGGACCGACCCGGGAAAAGATATCCAGCACTTTACAGGCATCACCGCACTGAAGTTTTTGCTGGCTACCCTGCTGGTATCACCGCTCGCACGCTACGCAAAGCAGCCTTTGTTATTTCGCACCCGACGGTTGTTAGGCTTGTGGTGCTTTGCATGGGCTACGTTGCATATGCTCAGCTATGCGCTGCTGGAGTTGGGTATGCAAAATCTGGGATTGCTAGGACATGAACTGGTTTCACGCCCATGGCTAACGCTGGGCATGACGGGTTGGATTATCTTACTCCTGCTGACGCTGACCTCCACGCAAGCCGCGCAACGTAAAATGGGCAAAAACTGGCAAACGTTGCACAACTACGTTTACCTGGCCGCCATTTTGCTACCGCTGCATTACCTGTGGTCGGTAAAAGTGTTATCACCGCTCCCCATTATCTACGCCATTTGTTTTGTCGTGTTACTGGCTTTTCGCTATAAAAAGCTGTTACGGAAAACCAGGTATAAAGGTGTGTTTATGAAAAGTGAATGAATCACGGTAAACTTCTTACTACACCTAAGCAGAACGAGAACAAAAAATGAGTAACAATGATAATTACCATCAGCTCACCCGCACGTTCCTGCGGCTCTCTCGCTTCTCCCACCTTTCGGCAATAGCCAGTTGGGACATGTTTACCATGATGCCATCAGGCGGCAGCAAAGCTCGCGGCGAAGCGCTGGCCGAGTTGAGCGTGCTTGAGCATCAGCTGTTAACCGACCCGAAGGTGGCAACGTGGATCGCCGCAGCGCAACAGGAAGATCTCAACGATGTTGAGCAAGCGAACCTTCGCGAAATGTCGCGGCTACATCACCAGGCATCCCTATTGCCCGAATCGTTGGTAGAAGCAAAATCTCTTGCGGGAAGCCGCTGCGAGCATGCCTGGCGTAGTCAGCGACCCGCAAATGACTGGGAAGGATTTGCCGAAAACCTGAAAGAAGTCGTGCAGTACAGCCGCGAAGAAGCCCGACTACGCGCAGACGCAAAAGGCTGTTCGCCTTATGACGCGCTACTGGACATCTTTGAGCCCGGAATGACCAGCGCCCAACTGGATGTCCTGTTTGCAGATGTAAAAAGCTGGCTGCCCGATCTGCTAAACAAGGTGGTGGCAAAACAGTCTCAGCAGTCGCTCATCCCCCCGGTTGGCCCCTTCCCAACCGCTATCCAGCGAGAGTTGGGGCTTGAAACGATGGCGCAGTTGGGATTTGACTTTACGGCTGGCCGACTGGATATCAGCGCACACCCCTTCTGTGGCGGCGTGCCTGAAGACGTTCGTATTACCACTCGCTATGATGAAAATGAATTGCTCAGCGCACTGTTTGGCGTGATTCATGAAACCGGTCATGCCCGCTATGAGCAAAATTTGCCACGTAACTGGTTAGGGCAACCTATCGCTCTGGCACGTTCAACCGCCATTCATGAGTCCCAGAGTCTGTTCTTCGAGATGCAACTGGGACGCAGTAAAGCCTTTCTGACACGGTTAATTCCTGCTGTAACGCGCCACTTTGGCGATCAGGCTGCATTTGAAGAAAGCAATTTCATCGCCTGGAACCAGCAGGTTAAACCCGGGTTTATTCGTGTTGATGCCGACGAGGTGAGCTATCCCGCTCACGTGATCCTGCGTTATGAAATCGAACGCGCGCTCATCAATGGCGATATTGAAGTGGATGATATCCCGGCATTGTGGAATGAGAAAATGCAGGCCTGGCTGGGGCTGTCAACGATCGGAAACTATCGTAACGGTTGTATGCAGGATATTCACTGGACCGACGGCGGCTTTGGCTACTTCCCTTCCTATACCTTGGGCGCCATGTATGCGGCGCAGTTGTTCAGTGCCGCAAACCGCGCACTGCCTGACTTGAATCAGTCTATTGCGCAAGGTGAGTTTGGTCCCCTGTTTGACTGGTTACGTCAGAACATCTGGCAGCATGGCAGCCGTTTCACCACTGAACAACTTATTACCCAGGCCACCGGAGAGCCGCTTAGCAGCCGTTATTTCCGCGCCCACCTGGAAGCCCGCTATTTGTAATCTCATACCGTGAGTCATTGTACATATCGTTACACGTCGATACCAATGACTCACGGAAGCCCTGTGATTACAGCGATATAGTTATTTCAACGGCCCCGCAGTGGGGTTGAATGAAAAACCAAATCGAGGGTATGAGAATGAAAAAAGTATTAGCTCTGGTTGTTGCCGCTGCTATGGGTCTGTCTTCTGCTGCATTTGCTGCTGAAACAACTGCTACAACCGCTCCGGCTGCTGCTGCAACCACTAAAGCTGCGCCGGCAAAAACCACGCATCATAAAAAACAGCACAAAGCAGCGCCGCAGAAAGCTCAGGCTGCCAAGAAACACGCTAAAAAATCCACCACAAAACCGGCTGTAGAACAAAAAGCACCAGAGCAGAAAGCTCAGGCCGCTAAAAAACACACCAAAAAAGCAGCAACCAAACCAGTAGCAGAACAAAAAGCACCAGAGCAAAAAGCTCAGGCCGCTAAAAAACACACCAAAAAAGCAGTAAAACACGACACCGCTAAACCAGCAGCTCAACCTGCTGCATAACACATTTGTAGTCACTATGGCGTCCCCCACGCCATAGCATACGGCGCTAAATCGATCTGATTTAGCGCCGCCTTTCGGAGGGTAAAATGGTGTCACATTACCGCTTTGAGTTCATTCTTATTACCTTAATAATTTGCGCCTTCATTGCCATGCATTTTTATCTTTCCTGAGTGTAGTTATCTGATTTTACTCCCACTTTCCCGCCGTCCCGTCTATAGTATTAACTGAGGGTTTGCTGTTAAAAATCATAATTCCCCACCAGAGTGTGATATGCATAAAACCATTGCTGTGTTACTGGGTTCAATTTGTTTACTTCCTGTCGTTGCGCATGCGGACCAGCCTGCAACAGCCAGCGCTGAAGCAGAAAACATAAAAACGTTATTTTTTGGTCATGACGATCGCACCAAGGTGACCGACCCAACGCAATCTCCGTGGGACGCTATCGGGCAACTGGAAACCGCCAGTGGTAACTTGTGTACCGCCACGCTCATTTCACCACGTCTGGCACTGACGGCCGGACACTGCTTACTCACCCCGCCGAAAGGCAAGCCGGATAAAGCCGTGGTGTTACGCTTCGTGTCGAAAAAGGGTGTCTGGCGCTATGAAATTCATGGAATCGAAGGCCGGGTTGATCCTTCGCTCGGAAAACGTTTAAAAGCCGATGGTGATGGCTGGATAGTACCGCCTTCCGCGGCCCCGTGGGATTTTGGTCTGGTGGTGCTGCGTTACCCACCTTCTGGGATCACACCGCTGCCATTATTTGAAGGTGATAAAGCAGCATTAACCGCAGCGCTGAAAACCGCAGATCGTAAAGTTACGCAGTCGGGCTATCCGGAAGATCATCTTGACGACTTATACACGCATCAGGATTGCGTAGTGACCGGCTGGGCGCAAAATACCGTTCTGTCACACCAGTGCGACACGCTCCCGGGCGACAGCGGTTCACCATTGATGTTGAAGACTGATTCAGGCTGGCAGTTGATTGGAGTACAAAGCTCTGCTCCGGCGGCGAAAGATCGCTGGCGGGCCGATAATCGCGCTATATCCGTAACCGGTTTTCGCGATAAGCTGGAAGAGTTGGCGAAGGAATAACACATGCTGCCCGCATTAACGGGCAGCACGGATATCAGGCAAGTTTTATCATTATCATCCCGGCAAGCAACAACGCCACGCCGATCCAGCCTTTATTATTCAGGCGTTGACCAAACAACACCCAGCCTGCCGCTAACGTCGCGGCAATCCCGAATCCGCCCCACAGGGCGTAGGCTACTGAAAGGTCGATACCTTTTACCGCCTGCGACAACGCGCTAAAGGCCGCGAGCACGGCAGCCAGCGACAATACGCCATAAATCTTGCGGCGAAATCCATCAGAAAACTTCAGAAAGACGTTAGCGACAATTTCCAGCACGATGGCCATACCAAGCCATGCGCCGTGAACCCACTCAAACTGCTGCATGGGTCACCTCTCTACCCGCTTTTGTCGGTTTTCGTGTACCTGATTTAATCAGTACAATACCTAACACTAGCGAGACCAGACCTGCCACCTTCATTGTGGACAAGGTTTCATCAAATAACAGCACACTAAATAGCGTAATAAATAAAATACCGATACCTTCCCACAAGGCATAGGCCACACCAAGGGCAATTTTTTTAACGGCAAAACTGAGAAAAATATACGATAAGGCGATCATTACCAGCATTAAAATAAAGCCCGAATTACCATGACCGACGCTTGCCCATTTCATTGACAGCGTACCAGTAATTTCAGCCGCGATGGCCAGACCTAATAATATCCAGTAAAACATGATGCTTCTCCTGCTTGAGAATATAGTCCTTTGGGCCTACTGCATGCAGTAAACCAAAAAAATAAAATTAGTTAGCTCAGCGCACAGCGCCAGCTCAGGCAGAAGAAGGGACTAAAGCGCGTTGCGCCAGTGTTGCTCACCCGCAAGCAAGAAAGTGGAGGAGGTACGAAGAAGTGTAGGTAAACGCAAAAACATCCTGAACATATTGTCCATAATATTACAATTATCCGCAGTGTTGCTTCTCATCATCGCGGATGATAATTGTCCTCGGTAGTTAAACACAGATGATTTGTATCATAGCTGCAAGACGAACTCAAAGTCTTTTCACTTCTTTACCTGCCCCGTTTGATTTTTGTTATAACGGCTCGACGCAAATCACACTATTATTCAGATTCAAAAATGAAAAACGCAGGAATACCTATGGCGAAACCGATCATCACGCTTAACGGCCTAAAAATAGTCATTATGCTGGGCATGCTGGTTATCATCCTGAGCGGCATCCGCTTTGCCGCAGATATCATCGTCCCCTTTATTTTGGCGTTATTTATTGCCGTTGTGCTAAACCCCGTGGTGCAGCGGATGGTCAAACTTCGCATACCGCGCGTATTCGCGGTGTCATTGCTCATCGTTATTATTGTGATGCTAATGGTGCTGCTGTTAGCGTATTTAGGTACATCCTTAAATGAGCTTGCGCGTACGCTGCCACAGTATCGTTCTTCCCTGGTTATCCCGCTTAAAAATCTCGAACCGTGGCTACAGCGCGCAGGGATCGGCGTTTCCGTGGACGAACTCGTCAAATATATCGATCCGAACGCGGCAATGACGCTGGTGACCAATTTACTGACGCAGCTGTCTAATGCCATGTCGTCAATATTTTTGCTGCTGCTGACGGTAGTGTTTATGCTGCTGGAAGTTCCGCAGCTACCCAACAAGCTCAAGCAAATGATGAGTCGTCCCATTGAGGGAATGGCGGCGATTCAACGCGCTATCGACAGTGTATCCCACTATCTGGTGCTAAAAACGGCGATCAGCATTGTGACCGGGCTGGTAGCCTGGGGCATGCTCTCAGCACTCGACGTGCGTTTCGCCTTTGTCTGGGGATTGCTGGCCTTTGCTCTCAACTATATTCCTAATATCGGTTCGGTGCTGGCAGCCATTCCGCCTATTGCTCAGGTGCTGGTATTTAGCGGCCTTTACGATGCCCTGGTCGTATTGGCGGGTTATCTGGTCATTAATTTGGTGTTTGGAAATATCCTCGAACCGCGGATCATGGGGCGTGGGCTTGGGTTATCTACACTGGTGGTGTTTCTGTCGTTGATCTTCTGGGGCTGGTTGTTGGGGCCAGTCGGGATGCTGCTTTCTGTACCGCTGACCATCATCGTGAAAATCGCTCTCGAACAAACCAACGGCGGTCAAAGCATTGCCGTGTTGCTCAGCGATCTCAACAAAGAATGAACGATTGCCCCGACATCGCGGGGCATCTGTTTATCGTTTTGCGCGCAGCGCCAGTATGGCGCTTAACAAGGTAAATAACGCAATTATCCATGCCATTGTCCATGGCGTTCCGTCGCTGAAGGCGGTTAGCAGCAACGACGAGATAATGCCACTACCGTATTGTAACGCACCAATCAGCGCCGAGGCTGAACCGGCAATGTTCGGTACCGCATCCAGCGCGGCAGCGGTTGAAGTCGCAGCGATGATGCCATTCATCGAGAAAAACAAAAAAACGGTGACGATAATGGCAACAACGCCACCTGACTCCAGTTTAACCAGCAGCGCAAGCGCCACTGCGACCAGCGCCGCCAACATCGTCGCATACTTTAGTAGTTGTTCCAGAGCGTGGCGTTGCACCAGACGACGGTTTACCACGCTCATGGCCATGACCCCGACAATATTGAGCGCAAACAGCCAGCCGTAATGCTGTGGGTCAACATGGTAATAGCTAATATAAACAAACGGCGAACCAGTAATAAACGCGTACGCTGCAACGTAATAACACGTCAGACTCAGGGTGTAGCGCATAAAATGGCCATTGGCTAATAACGACCGGTAATGACGAAATGCGCCAGCCAAAGAGGCTTTCACCCGTTTCTCTTCCGGGAATGTTTCCGGCAACCAGTTCAAAGAGATAAACATCAGCGCGCCGATCACCACCAGTAGCCAAAAAACAGAGTGCCAGGTACTCAGGCGAATTATTTGTCCGCCAATCAACGGTCCCGCTATTGGCGCAATCGCCATTACCAGCACCAGAGTTGAAAGCATTTGCGCCGCGCGAGTGCGCGCAAACAGATCGCGGATCATCGCCCGCGCCAGCATAGGTCCGGTACAGGCACCAAGGGCCTGAAAAACCCGCCAGAATACAATTTGCGTGATACTCGTAGACATCGCGCATCCTGCAGAGCCGATGATAAAAAACACCATGCCAATAAACAGCGGTTTACGCCTTCCCAGATGATCGCTTATCGGCCCCCAAATCAACTGTGCAATGGCAAAACCTATCAAAAAACCGGTGACGGTCAGTTCCACATTGCCCTGTAAATCCTCGGCCATGGTCGGCATTGCCGGAAGATAAATGTCGGTGGAAAGCGAGGTAAAGGCCATCAGGCCGCTGAGGATCAGAATAAAAGTAAGCCCGGTCTGGCTTGCGGAAACTACCGGCGAAGCATGTTCACGTGTACGCATAGCGTCCTGTCATGTTCTAAAAAGTCAGGCAGCAGTATATACACGACGTATTATGGTGATTAGACAGCTAAAACCGCATGGGTTTATGAACTGCAATCATCAATAACGGCATATTAATAAAAACGGCCTCCGCAGAGGCCGTCTTGGTTTTCGCTAACGATTACAGCGCTTTCAGGATTGCATCCACGCTGGCTTTGGCGTCGCCAAACAGCATATGGGTGTTTTCTTTAAAGAACAGCGGGTTCTGCACACCAGCATAGCCGGTGTTCATCGAACGTTTGAACACAATAACGTTCTGCGCTTTCCATACTTCCAGCACCGGCATTCCGGCGATTGGGCTGTGTGGATCGTCCTGCGCCGCCGGGTTTACCGTATCGTTGGCGCCAATCACCAGCACGGTATCGGTATCGGCGAAATCATCGTTGATCTCATCCATTTCCAGCACGATGTCATAAGGTACTTTGGCTTCCGCCAACAATACGTTCATATGACCTGGCAAGCGCCCTGCTACCGGGTGAATACCGAAGCGCACTTTGATGCCGCGCGCGCGCAGTTTCTCGGTAATTTCCGCTACCGGGTACTGCGCCTGTGCCACTGCCATGCCATAGCCCGGGGTGATTATCACGGAGTGCGAGTTCTTCAGCATTTCTGCCGTGTCTTCCGCAGTAATCTCACGATGTTCACCGACTTCTTCATCAGACCCGGTAGAAGAACCGTCAGAACCAAAGCCACCTGCAATAACGCTGAAAAATGAACGGTTCATCGCCTTACACATGATGTAAGACAGGATCGCACCAGAAGAACCGACCAGCGCACCGGTAACGATCAGCAGATCGTTGCTCAGCATAAAGCCCGCCGCCGCTGCCGCCCATCCTGAATAGGAGTTGAGCATTGAAACGACGACTGGCATATCCGCACCGCCGATAGACGCCACCAGATGCCAGCCAAAAGCCAGAGCAATAATGGTCATCACCAGCAGCGCCAGGACCTGCAGGCCCACGCTTTCGGTACGAACAAACACCACCAGCAACAGGAAAGAAACAACCAGCGCCGCCAGGTTCATTTTATGACGATTCGGCAACATCAGCGGTTTAGAGGAGATCTTGCCGCGCAATTTGCCAAACGCCACCACGGAACCGGTAAAGGTCACCGCACCGATGAAGATACCCAGGAACACTTCCGTCAGGTGAATGTTCACCAGAATCGGTTCCAGGCCCGTGTCGTGATACAGGTAGCTGTTGAAACCCACCAGAACTGCAGCCAGACCGACGAAGCTGTGCAGAATTGCCACCAGCTCCGGCATCTCGGTCATCTCAACTTTCTTCGCCAGACGAATACCAATCGCGCCGCCGATGATCATCGCCACCAGGATCCACGCAACGTTGCCGGTATCCGGGCCAAAAATCGTTGCAATCAGCGCAATCGCCATCCCGGCGATACCGTAGTTGTTACCCTGCTGAGAGGTTTCGTGTTTCGAAAGCCCCGCCAGGCTGAAAATAAACAGGATCGCGGCAACAATGTATGCAGCTGTAACTAATCCTCCAGACATATGTTACCCCTTAGTTTTTCCGGAACATTTTCAGCATGCGCTGAGTCACGGTGAAGCCACCGAAAATATTAATGCTGGCAATAAGCACCGCGATAAAGCTCAGGAAACTCACCCAGCCACCCTGGCCAATTTGCAATAACGCCCCGACAACGATGATTCCGGAGATGGCGTTGGTCACGGACATCAACGGAGTATGCAGCGCGTGCGACACATTCCAGACCACGTAGTAACCCACCACGCAGGACAGCGCGAACACCGTAAAGTGGCCAAGAAACTCTTTCGGCGCAACGTCGGCGAGCCAGCCAAACAAAATGACCACCAGCGCCATCACCGCATATTTGCGCCACGGTGAGACTGGCTTTTTCTCTTCTTTCGGCGCTGGCGCGGCTTTCGGCGCAGCCTGCGGCTGAGCAGATACCTGGATAGGCGGCGCAGGCCAGGTGATTTCACCCTCGCGTACCACCGTGACACCACGTACTACCACGTCGTCAAAATCGACGGTGATATTGCCGTCCTTCTCTTTGCACAACAGTTTGAGCAGGTTGACGAGGTTCGTGCCGTACAGTTGGGAAGATTGCGTCGGCAGACGGCCTGGCAGATCGGTATAACCAATAACCTTCACCCCGTTTTCGGTGGTGGTTACCTGGTTAGGGACCGTGTATTCGCAGTTACCGCCGTTTTGCGCGGCGAGATCGACAATCACGCTGCCAGCCTTCATCGAATCAACCATTTCACGGGTGATCAGTTTCGGAGCAGGTTTGCCCGGGATCAGCGCGGTGGTAACGATAATGTCGACATCTTTCGCCTGTGCAGCGAAGAGTTCCATTTCGGCTTTGATGAACGCCTCGGACATTACCTTAGCGTAACCGTCGCCGCTGCCCGCCTCTTCTTTGAAGTCCAGTTCAAGGAACTCAGCGCCCATACTCTGAACTTGTTCTTTCACTTCCGGACGGGTGTCAAAAGCACGAACGATAGCGCCCAGGCTGTTTGCCGCACCAATAGCCGCCAGACCTGCAACACCTGCACCGATTACCATCACCTTGGCCGGTGGAACCTTGCCCGCGGCGGTAATCTGGCCGGTAAAGAAACGACCAAATTCATGTGCAGCTTCAACAATAGCGCGATACCCGGCGATATTCGCCATCGAGCTTAAGGCATCCAGCGACTGCGCGCGCGAAATACGCGGCACGGAGTCCATCGCCATCACCGTCACGTTGCGCTCAGCAAGCTTTTGCAACAGCTCAGGGTTTTGCGCGGGCCAAAGAAAACTCACCAGCGTCGTGCCCGGATTGAGTAACGAAATTTCCGTCTCTTCCGGTGCGTTGACCTTCAGGATAATCTCTGACTGCCAGACGGTATTTCCGTCAACAATTTCTGCGCCTGCCTGAACAAACGCCTTATCGTCAAAACTCGCCAGTTGACCTGCGCCGCTTTCAACCGCGACGCTGAAACCCAACTTAAGCAGCTGCTCAACCGTTTTCGGCGTGGCTGCTACGCGGGTTTCATTGGTTAACCGTTCTCTTGGTATGCCAATTCGCATAATGTTCCCTTCCATCTGTATTTATGATGATGGTTTATCAATGTTCGCACGAGGCATGCGCGCACTCTCGAAAGAGGTCAGTGTTACCTCAATAAAATAAAACAGTAACAAACTCTGTATAACCTACTGAAAATGACGCTTGTGATCTAGCGCCAAAAAACAGTATTTATTATGAAATTCGCAAAATAGAGATGAATCGAACGGCAGGCAGATAAAATGCCCTAAAAATAGCCCACAAAGGCCGATAATTCGCTCAAGCGAAGCGGCAAAACATGATTACGTGCCTGCCAAAAACAATTAATTAACATTAAATTAACTTATGAAATTCAACTGCTTTATCAGTTTTGCTCGCCAAACGCCGAAATTTTCGACATATCACAAAATGTTATCGATGTTGTTACGTCAGGTGGCACGATGAGTGAAAATTGACGCAGACACTGACACAATTTAAATGCAATAATCAGCGACGTTTCTAGTCAATAACAATACCAGTACCTGGTTTGCGCAAGGCGAAGGATTATTTTTATGAAGCTTAAGAACACTCTCCTGGCGTCCGCACTTATTTCTGCGACTGCTTTTTCTGTAAATGCAGCGACAGAATTGACGCCGGAGCAAGCGGCTGCACTGAAACCCTATGACCGCATTGTGGTTACCGGTCGTTTTAATGCTATCGGTGATGCGGTGACCGCCGTATCACGCCGTGCAGATAAAGACGGTGCAGCCTCCTTTTATGTTGTTGATACCTCAGATTTTGGCAGCGGCGGTAACTGGCGCGTTGTAGCCGACATCTATAAAGCCGACGCTGAAAAAGCGGAAGCATCCAAAAACCGTGTCATTAACGGCGTTATGGAATTACCGAAAGATCAGGCCGTTCTGTTAGAACCATTCGATACCGTTACGGTGCAGGGTTTCTACCGCAGCCAGCCTGAAGTGAACGATGCCATCACCAAAGCAGCGAAAGAGAAAGGCGCCTACTCCTTCTATATCGTGCGCCAGGTCGATGCTAACCAGGGTGGCAACCAGCGTATTACTGCATTCATCTATAAAGCTGATGCGAAAAAACGCGTAGTACAAAGCCCTGATGCGATCCCAGCAGATTCCGATGCCGGTCGTGCCGCATTAGCTGCAGGTGGCGAAGCCGCGAAGAAAGTTGAGATCCCAGGTGTTGCGACTACCGCGTCTCCGAGCGCTGAAGTTGGTCGTTTCTTCGAAACGCAATCCACCAAAGGCGGACGTTACACCGTCACGCTTCCGGATGGAACCAAAGTTGAAGAACTGAACAAAGCAACTGCCGCGATGATGGTGCCATTCGACAGCATCAAGTTCACCGGTAACTATGGCAACATGACCGAAATCTCTTACCAGGTAGCTAAACGCGCAGCGAAGAAAGGCGCTAAGTACTATCACATCACCCGCCAGTGGTCAGAACGTGGTAACAACATGACCATTAGCGCTGACCTGTATAAGTAATACCCAATTCCTTATCAGGTCTACAACCCTGTAGGCCTGATAATTTCCCGCCACCCAGTCTTCCGGTAAAACAAAAACAGCAGTATTAAGACAACTTTTCACACTATTAGTCACAAATCTCTCTATCCCCATTGCATGCGTTCTCTTCTCTCCGTAAAATCCCGCGCCTTAGTGGCTTTCACCATTTTTATGCGGTTTGCCAAAATAATTATTCTCTCACTCTCGTTTTTGTCACTGGATACAAATGGAAAAGAAATTGGGTCTGAGCGCACTCACCGCGCTGGTTTTAAGCTCAATGCTCGGCGCTGGCGTTTTCAGCCTGCCACAAAATATGGCGGCGGTAGCGAGCCCGGCTGCATTACTGATTGGTTGGGCGATTACCGGTGCAGGTATCCTTTTGCTCGCCTTTGCCATGCTGATCCTGACGCGTATCCGTCCTGAACTCGATGGCGGCATCTTTACCTATGCACGTGAAGGTTTCGGTGAGCTGATTGGCTTCTGCTCCGCATGGGGGTACTGGCTGTGTGCTGTTATCGCTAACGTTTCGTATCTGGTGATCGTTTTCTCTGCGTTCAGCTTCTTCACCGATACACCAGAGTTACGTCTGTTTGGCGACGGTAATACCTGGCAGTCGATTGTTGGCGCATCGGTGCTGTTGTGGGTAGTCCATTTTCTGGTACTGCGTGGTGTGCAAACGGCTGCCAGTATTAACCTGGCCGCGACGCTGGCAAAATTATTGCCGCTTGGCCTGTTTATCGTCCTGGCGTTCATGCTGTTTAAGCTCGATACCTTTACCCTCGATTTTACTGGCGTTGCATTGGGCGTTCCCGTCTGGGAGCAGGTTAAAAACACCATGCTCATCACCCTGTGGGTTTTCATCGGTGTGGAGGGCGCGGTGGTGGTTTCAGCCCGTGCCAGAAATAAACGCGATGTTGGACGCGCTACCCTGCTGGCGGTACTCGCCGCGCTGGGCGTCTACCTACTGGTTACCCTGCTGTCTCTGGGCGTTGTCGCGCGTCCCGAACTGGCGGAGATCCGCAACCCGTCAATGGCAGGCCTGATGGTGGAAATGATGGGGCCATGGGGTGAAATTATTATTGCCGCAGGCCTGATTGTCTCAGTGTGCGGTGCCTATTTAAGCTGGACCATTATGGCGGCGGAAGTACCGTTCCTCGCCTCTACGCACAAAGCGTTTCCACGCATTTTTGCGCGCCAGAACGCGCAAGGCGCGCCGTCAGCATCTCTGTGGCTGACCAACATCTGCGTTCAGATCTGCCTGGTGCTGATCTGGCTCACCGGTTCGGACTACAATACGTTATTGACCATCGCCTCAGAGATGATTCTGGTGCCCTATTTGCTGGTCGGCGCCTTTCTACTGAAAATTGCCACCCGTCCAATTCATAGGGCTGTTGGTATCGGAGCGAGTATTTATGGCATATGGTTATTGTATGCCTCAGGTCCGATGCACCTGCTGCTGTCCGTGGTGCTGTATGCGCCAGGACTGCTGGTTTTCCTTTATGCCCGTAAAACGCACGCGCATGAAAATGTATTAAAACGTCAGGAGATGGCGCTGATCGGCCTGCTGCTTGTTGCTGCTGTTCCGGCGACCTGGATGTTGATGGGGTAACATTGTCCCCATCGTTCGCGACACATGGAGATTACGATGGGTAAAAAAAACCCTTTGCCAATTCTTATCACCGGAGGAGGTCGACGTATCGGCCTCGCCGTCGCATGGCATTTTATAAATCAAAAACAGCCGGTTATCGTCAGCTACCGCACGCATTATCCGGCCATTGACGGCCTGCGAGATGCCGGTGTGCTGTGTATCCAGGCTGATTTTTCCAGCGATGAAGGCGTGCTGGCTTTTGCTGATGAAGTCAAAACACATACAGATGGCCTGCGCGGCATTGTGCATAATGCCAGTGCCTGGCTCGCAGAAAAGCCCGGTACTCCGCTGACCGAAGTGCTGTCAGCCATGATGCAGATTCACGTCAATACCCCCTACCTGCTCAACCACGCACTGGAAGGATTGTTGCGCGGTCACGGACACGCTGCCAGCGATATTATCCATTTTACAGATTACGTGGTGGAGCGAGGCAGCGATAAGCACATTGCTTATGCTGCCAGCAAAGCGGCGCTGGACAATATGACCCGCTCGTTCGCCCGCAAACTGGCGCCGGAAGTGAAAGTCAACGCGATTGCCCCCTCGTTAATCCTGTTTAACGAGGGTGACGATGCAGAATATCGTCAGCAGGCATTGAACAAATCACTGATGAAAACAGCACCGGGTGAAAAAGAGGTCATTGACCTAATTGACTATCTGTTAACCAGCTGTTTTGTCACCGGACGTAGTTTTGCCCTGGATGGTGGGCGTCATCTACGTTAGTGCAGTTTAATCCAACAAAAAATCAGCAACCACGCGCTCAGGCCCCAGCATACTACTGAACTGCCGAGCGCAACGGGTAAGCGCATAAATCCGGTGAAATACCACAGCGAAACGAGGTAGACAAAATAAGGAATAATCGACCACATGCTGAAGACAATGGTTGTACGTAACGCCTCGATCCCACGTTCACTGGCCACGATATAATGGGCAATCAACGCAAAGGTTGGGAACAACGGAATTAATCCGGCAATATAGTAGTTCTTTGTTTTCGCCAGCAAACCAATCAACACCACCACCAGCGCACCGAGCGCCGCTTTTATAACGAGTCCCATCACCCTGCCTTAACACATCAATAACATCAGCCTCTAGCATAACGGAAGCGTTCTTGTTTAGAAAAGATTAATGGAAGGAAAAACCAGGGCGGTGTATGTTGGCGTTTTATATTCAAAATGAATGATATGAACACCATCGTATTTGTTGAAGATGATCCCGAAGTTGGATCACTGATTGCGGCCTACCTTGCCCGGCATGATATTGAGGTTATCCTTGAACCTCGTGGTGATCTGGCCGAGGAGAAAATCCTGCAAGTTCAACCCGACCTGGTGTTATTGGATATCATGCTGCCGGGCAAAGACGGGATGACTATCTGCCGCGATTTACGTGGACGCTGGCAGGGCCCGATTGTCCTGCTCACCTCGCTGGACAGCGACATGAACCATATTCTGGCGCTGGAAATGGGTGCCTGTGACTATATCCTGAAGACAACGCCACCCGCAGTGCTGCTGGCTCGTCTGCGCCTGCATCTGCGCCAGAGTGAACATTCAACCCAGTCTAAAGGCATTCAGGCGGCAACGATCACTCCACACACAACGCTGCGCTTTGGCACACTCACTATCGACCCCACCAACCGCTCCGTTCTACTCGGCGGCGAGCAAGTTTCTCTTTCCACCGCTGATTTTGAATTACTGTGGGAGCTGGCAACCCATGCAGGGCAGATTATGGACCGCGATGCGTTGCTGAAGAACCTGCGTGGCGTAAGTTATGACGGCATGGACCGCAGCGTCGATGTCGCGATTTCCCGGTTACGCAAAAAGCTCCTCGATAACGCGACTGAACCTTATCGAATTAAAACAGTGCGCAACAAAGGTTATCTCTTTGCACCCCACGCCTGGGACGACGAGCCGCAGAAGTAATGCCACTGGGCCGATCTCATTGATCGGCTGGATTACTCACAATACGTTACACTGTCACGTAAAATTGTCTACAGAACAGGCATACAAACGCCATCCGGATACGTTCCACATTTTTTGTGTGGCTGTTGGTCTCCCCCCTCCCTATAATCCGTGGCGGTCCTGAACCCTTATGGTTCATAGGTTTATTTCGCAATAACAAAACTCTTTCCGGCATTTCAGGTGCTGAATGAGGCAAGAGGCTACAATATGTTCGTTACGCTTGCGTATGTCGCATTCTTTTTGGTTTGTTCATGGGCAATTTTCAGAATCAACCAAAAAAGTCACTCCCTGTCAAAAAGTGTCTTCATCGCTATATTTTTGGGTGCTGTTATCGGCTTATCCCTGCATCTTATTGCTGCTGACGACAGTAAAACGGTTATCGATTGGTATAATATTATCGGCAACGGCTATGTAAATTTACTGAAGCTGGTCGCGGTTCCGCTGATTTTCATTTCTATACTCTCAGCTATTAACAAACTCGAAAATAGCGCTGGCATTGGGAAAATGTCGTTAACCATCGTCGGGTGCATGCTCTGTCTGGTGATGATTGCCGGGTTTGTTGGGTTGCTGACTGCACATGTATTAGGTCTGGACGCCAGCGCATTTGTTCATATGCAGTCCACGCTGACGGCTGACGATGTGAGCAAAACGGCTGCCATTTCACTGCCTAAACTGGTTACATCTCTAATCCCTACGAATATCTTCCTCGATCTCACTGGAGCCAGAAGCGTTTCCGTCATTGGCATTGTTATCTTCACCCTACTTGCCGGCGTGGCATTATTAAAAGTCAAACAAGATGCTCCGCAAGAAGGTGAAAAGTTAAGCGCAGGCATTAATGCCATCCAGTTCTGGGTGATGAAGATGGTGCGCATCGTTATTGCCCTCACCCCTTATGGCGTGATGGCATTAATGGCAGGCGTATTTTCTGCGTATCGCTTCGAACAATTTGCCAGTCTGTTAGGCTTTATTGGCGCTTGTTACATTGCGATTCTGATGATGTTTATCGTCCACGCGCTAATCCTGGTGCTGAGTGGCAATAATCCCGTTCACTATTTTAAAACTGTCTGGCCAGTATTAACCTTTGCATTTGTTTCCCGCAGTAGTGCGGCATCTATTCCACTGGCTATTTCCGCACAGGAAAAGTTTGGCGTGCAAAACACCATTGCCAATATCGCGGCCTCATTTGGCTCCAGCATGGGTCAAAACGGCTGCGCCGGGATCTATCCGGCCATTATGGTAGCGATGATTGCGCCAACAATTGGAATTGATCCATTATCGGTGCATTTTTTGCTCGCCATGCTGCCTGCAATTGCGCTCGGCTCTATCGGGGTTGCGGGCGTAGGCGGCGGCGGAACATTTGCTGCGCTGATCGTCCTTTCAACGCTGAACTTCCCGGTTGCACTGGTCGGAATTTTCATTGCCATCGAGCCTGTCGTTGATATGGCCAGAACGGCATTAAACGTGAACGGTTCGATGATGTCGGGCGTGTTGGCTAACAGGATCCTGAAAAAGAGTGCTGAAGAACCACAACGCGTGAATGCGAATTAGCCTGTCCTCTAGTAAGAAACAAGCCTTCCTGTTCACGGAAGGCTTTATTTTGCGTCAACTAAACGTCAGTCCGTCGTATTTTCTCCAACGATAGTTTACTGCGGAGATAATCCAGCAGCCGATAAAGACGCCAATAATCGCAAATCCGACATTCCCCATATGGTCACTTAAATCGCTGACGGTATCCCACAAACCACCCTGGAGCGAAAACGCGTCAGAGAGAAGCCCCAACGCCTCCAGTCCACCAATAAATAGCGCGACAATCACCGAAGTCCCGGTAATGGTCATATTGTAATAGAGCTTACGTTGCGGCTTATTGAATGCCCATCCGTAGGCCTCAACCATCAGAATACTGTCGAGACAATCAATTAACGCCATACCGCAGGTAAACAACGCAGGGAACACGAGAATGGACCATAACGACATACCACTGGACGCGCTTGAAGCGGAAATTCCCAACAGAGAAATTTCAGTGGCGGTATCAAAACCCAGACCAAACAGAAAACCGACAAAATACATATGCCAGTCTTTGCCTACCAACCGAAACGCCGAGCGGAAAAGCCAGCTCAGTGGACCTGAAACCGTAATGTCTTCCGTGGTGCCATCGTAAGTTCCGGTGCGCTTTAGATGGCGAAAGGCCTTCCAGACATGGCAGAAAATAATGAGATTAAGAGTAGCCAGAATCAGCAAAAACACGGCAGAAACCGTGGTCCCAATCAGGCCGCCGATATTCTGAAACCATGCCATGTGTTGCTTAAACGCGCTGGTGCTCAACGCAATGCCAATGCTGGCCAGCAACACGATGGTGGAGTGGCCGAGGGAAAACCAGGCTCCCGTCGTCAGGGCGCGTTTTTTCTGCTGCATGAGTTTGCGCGTAGCGCTATCTATCGCGGCGATATGATCGGCATCAACGGCATGGCGCAAACCATAGCACCACGCGATCAGACTCAGCGCCAGTAACGAAGTGTTGTTGCTAAACGCGCTGAAAGCCCACAGCCACGCTACGATGTTTGCCCCGATGAGTAAGACCATCAACAAAAGAATGTTCGGGCGTTTTTTTAATAATGAAAACAATGCCTTCATTGTTTCCACCCTGTCAAATTTGCGCTAAACAACACTCCACACCGCCATTCACTGATTGATTAATAAAACGTTTACCCGGCTAATGATAACTCTTAAGAATTACCAGCCCAGTGTCGTAGATCAAAGTTGATTACCACCTGAAGCGAGCTCCGCCATCGCTAACTCCGCGATGCGCAGGGGTACAGAGGCGCAGTCCCCTTCTTGCAAGAACCAGGCAGACGACAACCCACACCAGGCAATAATCCACATCAGCAAACGTTGCCGTTCAATGCGGGCGGTTTCAGACACGATGTTGACCCGTTGGGTGAATCTTTCTGGCTCAATGGCGACAGGCCTGGAGGGGTCGGCAAGATCGGGGTTGGTAAAAATATTGGCATAATCAAAGCCACGCTCGCCCACCAGCCCTTTAGGATCGATAGCCAGCCATCCTTTCGCTCCGAAATCCAGAATATTGCCGTGGTGTAGGTCGCCATGTAATACAACTTCATTCAAGGGAGATGAGAGCAGCACGTCTGCCACCTTTGCGCAACGCGTCAGGATACCGCCATACTTTTTCGCTGCAGGAGCGAGAGCGCGAAACCAATGATGCAGCGGTGTTAACTCAGGCGTTGACGCATTCCGGGGAAGATGAAGTCGACTGGCTGCATGGCAAATAATGCGACACGCCTGCGCATCGTTACCAGTCCAGGACATGTCCGCTAAAGACCCCGTCCCTGTCGCACGTTCCAACAGGATCGCCCCTGTTGCATGAGCAAGCACTTTCGCTGCGCCATTCCCGTTCCACCAGACCATGAGTTCGCAGCCGCTCCGTTCACTGTCATCGTCGGTAAGTTTAAGTATGGCTTTCTGACCCTCTTTGATAGCCACCACGGGCAAAAGCTGTGATGTGTGCGTCTCAAAGGGTTCGCCATCAGGAGTCAGTCCCCAACGGTTGAGCCAGGTGTTGAACAGACTCTTTTCCAAACAATATCCTCTTTTTTTCGCCGGATGATAACCACCGAAAGATGCCGGTTCAGCATTATTCCTGTTTTCTTTTGGTTGAGCCACAACCCCCCACTGTCAACATCATTGGCTTACCTGGTAGAGCACTAACGAGCACACCCTTGCGTATTGGTGTGCCATGCTGACTGTGTTTTTTTCAATGAGGAAGGCCCGATGATCACGATATGCAAAACCTGTGGAACATCCTATGACGCTGCTAACGCCTATCCAGAACATTGCGATATCTGCCAGGATGAACGTCAGTATGTCCCCGCAACCGGGCAGGAATGGGTCGATTTTGCCGCCCTTTGTGCTTCGCACACAAATAAGTGGCGGCAACATGATAGCGCTCTCTTCAGTATCCGCACCGTTCCCGATTTTGCAATTGATCAACGGGCGTTTATTCTGCGTACCCCGGAAGGCAATATTTTATGGGACTGCATTGCCACGCTCGACGATGCAACAAAAATGCTAATAACATCCCTGGGCGGGCTTAAGGCCATCGCGATATCGCATCCACATTACTACACCACCATGCAGGACTGGGCTGAAGAATTTAACGCTCCGATTTACCTTCATGCCAATGACCGCAAGTGGGTAATGCGCAACAGCCCGTGGATTAGATTTTGGGATAGCGATACCCTGGAACTGACACGAGACGTTAGTGTGATACGTCTGGGCGGACACTTTGCTGGCGGCTGCGTATTGCACTGGGCACGAGATGAAGGCGTGGTGCTTTCCGGCGATATCGTTCAGGTTACCCCTGGCGCGCATGCCGTCTCCTTTATGTGGAGTTATCCCAATATGTTGCCGTTGCCGGCCGCAACGGTCAGCGACATTACCCACCGCCTGAGCACGGTGAGATTTAAGCAGCTTTACGGCGCGTTTGAAGGAAAAGACATCACGCAAAATGCCGATGAAATCGTGCAGCGTTCAGGTGAAAAGTATGTTTCCTGTCTCAAATAAGCAGACCGTTTGTCTGTCATTGGCGCTCATCAGGATGATATGGGATAGAAATGATAGACTGCTCCAATGACAGATAAATTCACTATCACACTGATAATGAAGTAGGTTTTGAATGGCTGTTTTTGTGTTTTATGGCGAAAGATTTGTTGACCGGCTATCGCGCCAGGCCAACCACCCACAACGCCAAACAACAGCAAGGTGGATTCCGGCACCCGCCGCCAGGCCCTGCGCGCCGCCATTTTGTCCGCGCCGTACATCGCCAACGTCAGTATGTTGGCGATCAAAAACCATATAATCAGGGGATACGAGGTGAAAATGCAGCCTGTCGCCGCGAAAATGAGTAGCAAATAACAACAGCGATTGAAATTCATATTTTTATATCACAGCAATTTTGAGAGTATCAGTAAGCATTATATTGTGTATTCGGTGATTTTATATGAAGAAGCTGTTTGTACAGTTTTATCTCCTGCTGTTTGTCTGCTTTCTGGTGATGACCCTGTTGGTCGGCCTGGTATATAAATTCACCGCAGAACGCGCGGGCAGGCAGTCGCTCGACGATTTAATGAAAAGCTCGTTGTACCTGATGCGCAGTGAGCTGCGCGAGATCCCACCACGCGACTGGGGGAAAACGCTGAAGGAGATGGATTTAAACCTCTCTTTTGACCTGCGCGTTGAACCGCTGAATAAGTACACGCTGGACGCGCCTACCATGCAGCGTTTGCGCGAAGGCGATATCGTTGCGCTTGACGATCAGTACACGTTTATTCAACGGATCCCCCGCAGCCATTATGTACTGGCCGTCGGCCCGGTCCCCTATCTCTATTTTCTCCATCAAATGCGCTTGCTGGACGTCGCGCTGATGGCGTTCATTGCCATCTCGCTGGCCTTCCCGGTACTGATCTGGATGCGCCCACACTGGCAGGAAATGCTCCGACTGGAAGCCGCTGCACAACGCTTTGGGGAGGGACATCTGAGCGAACGCCTCCATTTTGATAGCGGTTCCAGCTTTGAGCGGCTGGGGGTGGCGTTTAACCAGATGGCGGACAACATCAACGCGCTTATCGCCAGTAAGAAACAGCTTATCGATGGTATTGCCCATGAACTTCGTACCCCACTGGTTCGCTTACGTTATCGGCTGGAAATGAGTGATAACCTCACCGAGCAGGAATCTCAGGCACTGAATCGTGATATCGGCCAACTGGAGTCGTTGATCGAAGAGTTACTGACCTACGCCCGGCTGGACCGTCCGCAAAATGAACTAAAGCTCAGCGTACCGGACCTCCCTGTTTGGCTGACAACCCATCTGGAGGATGTGCAAAGCGTGAATCCCCAGCGTGCAGTACGTTTACGTCATCTCAAGAGTGGCGACTACGGTGCACTGGATATGCGCCTGATGGAGCGTGTACTGGATAATCTACTGAATAACGCCCTGCGTTATTGCCAGTCTACGGTGCAAGCGAGCCTGTTATTGCACGGCAGTCAGGCGATGCTGGTTGTGGAAGACGATGGTCCCGGTATTGCACCCGATGCTCGTGAACAGATTTTTGAACCGTTTGTTCGCCTTGACCCCAGCCGCGACCGGGCGACCGGTGGTTGCGGACTTGGGTTAGCCATCGTCCACTCAATTGCTTTGGCAATGGGCGGTACGGTCGTCTGTGATGAAGGTGAACTCGGCGGCGCCCGTTTTACGTTCAGTTGGCCCGTATGGCATAACATTCCTGAATTTTCAGCTGCCTGACCCACATTGCTCGGTGGTCAGGTGGCAGATGTTGTGCTATAAAGAAGTATGTTGTAACTAAAATGGTGAATTTATGGCCCGTTACGATCTCGTCGACCGCCTGAACGGCACCTTCCGCCAGATGGAACAAGAGCTGGCGCTTCTGAACGCAAACCTGTTGCAGCAGACGCTGCTGATTGCGCGCGTCTTTTCGTTACCGGAAGTGGTCAAGGAGGCAGAGCATGCCCCATTGCAAAGCATTGATGTTAAGCAGCATTTAGGCAAAGAGGCTGAAACGCTGGCGCTAGGCCACTATCGTCACCTGTTTATCCAGCAACAATCCGAGAATCGTAGCAGCAAAGCGGCCGTCCGCCTGCCAGGAGTGCTGTGTTATCAGGTAGATAGCGCTGCCCAGCGTGCTCTGGAAGAGCAAATACAGCGTATTAACCAGCTAAAAACGACATTCGAGCGTATTGTCACGGTGGAATCCGGGCTGGCGCCGGCAGCACGTTTCGAATGGGTGCATCGCCACCTGCCGGGACTGATTACGCTGAATGCCTATCGCACACTTACACTTGTCAGAGAGCCTGCTACCCTGCGATTCGGCTGGGCCAATAAGCACATTATTAAAAATCTGAAACGCGATGAAGTTCTGCAGCTACTGGAAAAAAGCCTGACGTCACCGCGTAGCGTACACCCCTGGACGCGTGAAGAGTGGCAGGCGAAGCTTGAGCGGGAATATCAGGATGTCGCGGCCCTGGGGCAGCATGCTCGTCTGAAAATCAAACGACCGGTAAAAGTGCAGCCCATCGCTCGCGTCTGGTACAAAGGGGAGCAAAAGCAGGTGCAATATGCCTGCCCGACGCCATTGATCGCGCTAATTAACAACGAAAACGGTATGACCGTACCGGATATCGGCGAGCTACTGAATTACGATGCCGACAATGTTCAGCATCGTTTTAAACCTCAGGCACAGCCGTTGAAATTGATAATTCCCCGACTGCACCTGTACGTTGCTGATTAGCTGCCTGGCCGCATGCTGCCAACCATCAGCTCCGGACGTACCCAACTGTCAAACTCCGCTTCGGTCAGATATCCCAGCGCCAGAGCGGAGGCTTTTAGCGTCAGACCCTCTTTGTGCGCCTTTTTGGCAATTTCAGCGGCTTTATCATAACCGATATGGGTGTTGAGCGCCGTCACCAGCATCAGCGACTCGTTGAGCAGTTGATCGATTCGCTCACGATTGGGCTCGATCCCCGTCGCGCAGTGCTGGTTAAAGCTTTCCATACCGTCAGCCAGCAGACGTACCGACTGCAGGAAGTTGTGGATGACCATCGGTCGGTAAACGTTGAGCTCAAAGTTACCTGACGCCCCGCCCATATTGATGGCGACATCGTTGCCCATTACCTGACAGCAAAGCATGGTCAGCGCTTCACACTGGGTGGGATTGACCTTGCCCGGCATGATCGAGCTGCCCGGTTCATTTTCCGGAATCGAAATCTCACCAATACCACAGCGTGGACCGGATGCCAGCCAGCGTACATCGTTGGCGATTTTCATCAGCGACGCCGCCAGCCCTTTTAGCGCGCCGTGAGCGTGAACCAGGGCATCGCACGTGGCCAGCGCTTCAAATTTATTCGGTGCGGTAACGAACGGCGCACAGGTGATAACCCGCAGTTCATCCGCGACCCGACGAGCATATTCAGGATGTGTGTTCAGTCCGGTCCCTACCGCAGTTCCCCCCAGCGCCAGTTCTGCCACGTGCGGTAAACTGTTTTCAATGTGTCTGAGATTATGTTCGAGCATTGCCACCCAGCCGGAAATCTCCTGGCCAAGCGTAAGTGGGGTTGCATCTTGTAGATGTGTACGACCAATTTTGACGATATCGGCGAAAGCGTGGGACTTATCACTGAGCGTTTTGGTCAACACATTTAATTGCGGGATCAGAGCGTTACGTAGCGCAAGCAGTGCGGCAACGTGCATTGCGGTTGGAAAGACATCATTCGAGCTTTGGCTCTTATTAACATCATCATTGGGGTGTACCTTGCGTTCCATCCCTCGTACGCCGCCCAGTAATTCGCTGGCCCGGTTTGCCAGCACCTCGTTCATGTTCATATTGCTTTGTGTACCAGAGCCGGTTTGCCAGATGGCCAGCGGAAACTCATCACGATGTTTATCCGCCAACACCTCATCTGCGGCCTGCATAATAGCCCTGGCTTTATCCTCCGCCAACAGCCCGAGATCCTGGTTAACCTTTGCAGCGGCGCGTTTCGTCAGCGCCAGCGCATGGATCAGCGAGACCGGCATTTTCTCCGTAGAGATACGAAAATGCTCCAGCGAACGTTGGGTTTGCGCCCCCCAAAGCTTATCGGCAGGGACATCAATTGCCCCCATTGAATCATTCTCGCGGCGTACCGTTACCATTACCTGCTCCTTACATTAACAATTGATTAGGTTATGTTTCGACATTGCCCATTTGCATTGGTCTTATGAGTATTAACGAGGATTAATCTGTCGTTTGGTGGTTCGTGCGGTAAAAAAAACCGCCCCGAAGGGCGGCTGACGTTACTTAACGCAGCGTGCGCACTGCGACGTCTGAATTTGCTTGAAGAAATCGTTGCCTTTGTCATCCACCAGGATAAACGCCGGGAAATCTTCCACTTCAATTTTCCAGATAGCTTCCATCCCGAGTTCAGGGTATTCCACACACTCCAGACTCTTGATGCTGCCCTGGGCCAGTACCGCAGCGGGGCCGCCAATACTGCCTAAGTAGAAACCGCCATGCTTATGGCAAGCGTCGGTCACCTGCTGGCTACGGTTGCCTTTCGCCAGCATGATCATACTCCCACCAGCGCCCTGGAGCTGGTCAACATACGAGTCCATACGCCCGGCAGTGGTTGGACCAAGCGAACCAGAGGCATAGCCTTCCGGCGTTTTTGCCGGACCGGCGTAGTAGATCGGGTGATCCTTAACATACTGCGGCAAACTTTCGCCGTTATCCAGCCGTTCTTTCAGTTTCGCATGCGCAATATCACGGCCAACAATGATTGTACCGTTAAGCGACAGACGCGTAGATACCGGGTACTGCGACAACTGGGCCAGGATCTCTTTCATCGGGCGATTGAGGTCAACGTGCACCGCTTCCCCCTCTCCCGCCTGGCGCAGCTCTTCTGGTATATATTTGCCAGGATTATGCTCCAGTTTTTCGATCCAGATACCTTCGCGGTTGATCTTAGCTTTGATATTTCTATCGGCTGAGCAAGAAACACCCATACCAACCGGACACGACGCGCCGTGACGCGGCAGACGGATCACGCGGATGTCATGTGCGAAGTACTTCCCACCAAACTGCGCGCCCAGTCCCAAATTCTGCGCCTCAATCAGCAGCTCTTTTTCCAGCTCGACATCGCGGAATGCCTGGCCGTGTTCGTTACCTTCGGTCGGCAGCTCATCGTAATATTTAGCCGAGGCCAGTTTCACCGTTTTCAGCGTGGCCTCCGCTGACGTACCACCAATAACAAACGCAATGTGATACGGCGGGCAAGCCGCAGTTCCCAGCGTTCGCATCTTCTCAACCAGGTAATCTTTTAATTTGCCTGGCGTCAGCAGCGCTTTGGTTTCCTGGTACAGATAGGTTTTGTTCGCCGAACCACCGCCTTTGGCAATACACAGGAATTTGTATTCGTCGCCGTCGACGGTATACAAATCTATCTGTGCAGGCAGGTTGGTACCGGTGTTTACCTCTTTATACATATCCAGCGCGGCGTTTTGCGAATAGCGCAGGTTGTCTTCGATGTAGGTGTTATACACCCCCCGCGCCAGCGCAGCTTCATCGCCGCCACCGGTCCAGACGCGCTGACCTTTTTTACCTACGATAATCGCGGTTCCGGTGTCCTGACAGGTAGGCAAAATACCTTTAGCCGCGATATCGGAATTGCGCAGGAATTGCAGGGCCACATATTTGTCGTTTTCACTGGCTTCGGGGTCACGCAGAATATCGGCCACCTGCTGTTGATGCGCAGGACGCAGCATAAACGACGCATCATGAAAGGCCTGACGAGCCAGCAGGGTTAAGGCTTGCGGTGCTATTTTAACAATCTCCTGCCCTTCAAATTCGGCAACAGAGACATGATCGCTGGTCAGCAGATAGTATTCGGTATCATCCTTTTTGAGGGGGAAAGGATGCTGATAATGAAAGGGTTTGTTTGACATTGTGCTCTCACTTACTGCTCGGTCTGGTTATTCTCTGGGCAGATGTTCCATTGCCCTGCTTCCCTGCCGCAGGTCGGATTGTAGAAGTAAGGGCTTTCTGCAACCGGAATTGCTCAGGGTATTAAAAGCGAGTCACCATATCCTACACAATTTTTTAACAAAAACTGAGACAAGTACGACTTTTTACATGTGCAGGTTACTTCCCTCGGGGTTTCTTGGTTTAATAGCCGCAGAAAATTCCACATTGAAACAGGGCTTGAGAATGCAAAAACTCATCAACTCAGTGCAGAACTACGCCTGGGGAAGTAAAACTGCGTTAACGGAACTTTATGGGATTGCCAACCCCACTCAGCAACCGATGGCTGAGTTGTGGATGGGCGCGCATCCGAAAAGCAGCTCGCAGGTTCTGGGCGCTGACGGCCAGAAGGTCGCTCTGCGCGATGTCATCGAACACGATAAATCCGCACTGTTAGGCGATGCCGTTGCCAAACGCTTTGGTGAACTGCCTTTCCTGTTTAAAGTGCTCTGCGCCGCGCAACCTCTTTCGATTCAGGTTCATCCTAACAAGCGCAATTCTGAAATCGGATTTGCCAAAGAAAACGCGGCGGGGATCCCGATGGATGCCGCCGAGCGCAACTACAAAGATCCTAACCACAAGCCGGAACTGGTTTTTGCTTTAACGCCATTTCTGGCGATGAACGCATTTCGCGAGTTCTCAGACATTGTTGCACTGTTACAACCGGTTAGTGCAGCGCACCCGGCTATTGCGCATTTCCTGCAGGAACCGAGCGCAGAACGTCTGAGCTATCTTTTCGCCAGCTTACTGAATATGCAGGATGAGGAGAAATCCCATGCGCTGGCAATCCTGAAATCAGCGCTGAACAGCCAGCAGGGTGAACCCTGGCAAACCATTCGCCTGGTAGCCGACTTCTACCCGAACGACAGCGGGCTCTTCTCCCCGTTGCTGCTCAATGTGGTGAAGCTCAATCCAGGCGAGGCGATGTTCCTGTTTGCCGAAACCCCACATGCCTACCTGCAAGGTGTGGCGCTTGAGGTAATGGCTAACTCGGACAACGTGCTTCGCGCCGGACTGACACCAAAATACATTGATATCCCGGAGCTTGTCGCCAACGTTAAGTTTGTCGCCAAACCTGCAAACCAGCTGCTGACCACACCGGTTAAGACCGATGGCGAACTGGACTTCCCCATTCCTGTCGACGATTTCGCCTTCTCCCTGCATGAACTGACCGCCGATGGCACAGAAATCAGTCAGCAAAGTGCGGCTATTTTGTTCTGCATCGAGGGGGAAGCCGTGCTGAGTAAAGGCGAGCAGCGTCTGGTCCTGCTGCCGGGTGAATCGGCCTTTATTAGCGCGAATGAATCGCCGGTAAACGTCAGCGGCAAGGGTCGTTTAGCTCGGGTTTATAACAAGCTGTAGCAAGATACTGATATTTTTAACAACTCTTGCTAAGCTGTAGTGAGTTAAAGACATGTCACTCCTCCAGGCGTCTTCAAACGCCTGGTTTTATTTTATGGATATCAAAATGAAAAAATCGCTGGTAGCTGCGGGTGTAGTGGTTGCACTGGGTATCGTCTGGACGGGCGGAGCCTGGTACACAGGAAAGAAACTCGAAACGCATCTCGCCGAGATGGTGACGCAGGCAAACGATCAGTTAAAACGCTACTCCCCTGAGGCGGGCATTGAACTGAGTTATCAAAACTACCAGCGCGGCGTTTTCAATAGCCAACTGCAGTTGGTGGTAAAACCTATCGCCGGACAGGCTGATTCCTGGCTGAAACCGGGACAAAGCATCGTCCTGAATGAAACCGTGGATCACGGTCCTTTCCCGCTGGCTCAGTTGAAATCACTGAATCTGGTTCCGGCAATGGCCTCCGTGAAAACGACGCTGGTCAATAACGACGTTACCAAACCGTTGTTTGATATTGCCAAAGGTGAGACGCCATTCATCATTAACTCCCGTATTGGCTACAGTGGCGATACCCGTTCCGCTCTCTCTCTCAAGCCACTGAACTATGAGAAAGGCGATGAAAAAGTGGCCTTCAGCGGCGGCGAGTTCCAGTTTACGGCTGACAAAGACGGCAATGCTGTATCGCTGACTGGCGAAGCACAAAGTGGCCTGGTTAATGCGGTCAATGAGTACGATCAGAAAGTACAGGTTACTTTTAATAACCTGAAAACTGAAGGTTCCAGCAGTATCGCCAGCTTTGGTGAGCGCATCGGAGACCAGAAATTGTCACTCGAAAAACTGTCGATTTCAGTCGAGGGTAAAGAACTGGCGGTACTGGAAGGTATGGGTATCGATGGCAAATCCGATCTGATCAACGATGGCAAAACCGTAAACAGCCAGCTGGATTACACCCTGAACAGTCTTAAACTTCAGGGCCAGGATATGGGAAGCGGTAAACTGACGCTGAAAGTGGGCCAGATAGACGGTGAAGCGCTGCACCAGTTCAGCCAGCAGTATAGCGCCCAAACCAAAGCGCTGATGTCACAGATTGACGTGGTGCAAAATCCTGAGCTTTATCAGCAGAAAGTCACCGAAGCCTTCTTCAATGCACTGCCAATTCTGATGAAAGGCGAGCCGGTCATTACTATTGCCCCGCTGAGCTGGAAGAACGCAAAAGGTGAAACCGCATTTAATCTGTCCCTGCTGCTAAAAGATCCGACCGCAAACTCCGTGGAGCCGCAAACGCTGGCGCAGGAAGTGGATCGCTCCGTCAAATCACTGGACGCTAAACTGACAATTCCTGTCGATATGGCGACTGAGTTCATGACGCAGATTGCCAAACTGGAAGGATATCAGCAGGAAGAAGCGGCAGGTCTGGCGAAGCAACAGGTTAATGGCCTGGCGGCGATGGGTCAGATGTTCCGTATTACGACGCTGCAGGACAACGTTATCGGCTCCAGCCTGCAATATTCAAACGGCCAGGTAACGCTGAACGGACAAAAAATGCCGCTGGATGAGTTTGTTGGCATGTTCGGTATGCCTTCTCTTACACAGCCGGACGTTCCTGCCATCCCGCAGCAGTAATCACTGTTTTATGACTGGCCCGATAGCGTTGCTTATCGGGCTTTTTTTATTTCGCTGCCACCAGCCGAGCGGAAAGAGTCAGATTGCGTGAATGGCCTTCATCGTGGCCAATGCGTTGGAGCATGCGTTCAGCAAGGGTATATCCCATTTCACGAGCGGGCGTACAGGCCCAAATAATAGGGATATCGTCCAGCGCGTTTTCTGCCACATCGGCGAATCCGGCCAACGATATTTGCTGTTCGAAATAACGATCTACGCCAATTTCACCACTCTGACGTCCAGCTCTCATCAGGCCGAACCAGGCGCCTATGGCGATTATTTCGTTGTAGCACACTACCGCGCTGATTGTCGGATTGCGACGCAACAGCGCTGTCACCTCTTCAGCGGCCTGCTTCTGGCTGGATGAACACTCCAGCACCCAGTCGCTATGGAACGGTAAACCATATTTTAGCAACGTGGCACAATAGCCGCCGACGCGCTCTGCGCGGGTCAATGAAGAACTCTGCCCCCCCAGCCAGGCAATACGCTGGTGCCCGTGGCGGATAAGATGTTCAACTAATAACTGGGCAGCCTGCATGTTATCGGGTCTGACGGTGTCAACCTCATCCATGTAGCTGGCGCGTGATGCAAATACTACCGGGATCCCTTTGTCAGCGGCCAGTTGTTGCAGCGCGTCACTGCTGCCGGCAGCTCCGGCAATGACCACGCCATCCACCCCTTGATTGAGCAACATCGCGAAACGCTGCGCCAGCTGTTCGCCATCTTTACCACCATGCAGTAAAAAGACCATGCGCCCCTGCGCTTCTAACGCTTCCGTCAGCCCCGCCGTCAGCTCTGCGTAAAACGGCGTAGACAGATCGCGCACAATCAGACCAATTACCCCGCTCTGCCCGCCACGCAGCGCTGATGCCTGGCGGTTACGCACAAACCCCAGTTGCTCAATAGCAGCATTAACTCGTTCGCCGGTCGCTGATGAAATTCGCCCTTTTCCACTGAGCACTAATGAGACGGTACTGACCGAAACCCCTGCAGCCAGCGCAACATCATGGATGGTTATTTTTTTGGCTATAGCCATAAAAACAGAAAACTCCCTGATAACGTGACGGATAAAACGTTTTATCAATCACTTATATTTATACGCCCTATTATCGTTCGATAATGTGATTTATACCGCACTAAAATTAGGTAAAACGTTTTATCTTCTCGCCATCATTAGTCAGCCAGCTTTAACAAGGAGTCGTTTGATGACGACGAGAACCACACCAAAAATAACGTTATGGGAATTTTTCCAGCAGTTGGGCAAAACCTTTATGTTGCCCGTAGCACTGCTCTCATTTTGCGGGATCATGTTGGGGATCGGCAGCTCGTTAAGCAGCCATGATGTTCTGACGCTGATCCCGGCGTTGGGAAACCCTGTGCTTCAGGCCATCTTCACCTGGATGAGCAAAGTTGGCTCGTTTGCGTTTAGCTTCCTGCCGGTCATGTTCTGTATTGCCATTCCTCTGGGCCTGGCGCGCGAGAACAAAGGTGTTGCTGCGTTTGCCGGTTTTGTCGGTTATGCGGTCATGAACCTTGCCGTCAACTTCTGGTTAACTGCCAAAGGTATCTTACCCACCACAGATGCGGCGATCCTCAAAGCCAACAACGTGCAAAACATTTTGGGGATCCAGTCGATCGACACGGGGATCCTCGGCGCGGTTATTGCCGGGATCATCGTTTGGATGCTGCATGAACGCTTCCACAACATTCGTCTGCCGGACGCGCTGGCCTTCTTCGGCGGTACCCGTTTTGTGCCTATTATCTCTTCAGTGGTGATGGGTCTGGTCGGCCTGGTCATTCCCCTGATTTGGCCGGTTTTCGCCATGGGCATTACCGGACTCGGCCACATCATCAATAGCGCGGGAGAATTTGGTCCTATGCTGTTTGGTACCGGCGAACGCCTGCTGCTGCCTTTCGGCCTGCATCATATTCTGGTGGCATTGATTCGCTTCACCGAAGCTGGCGGCACGCAGGAAGTCTGTGGTCACAGCGTAAGCGGCGCACTGACTATTTTTCAGGCTCAACTGAGCTGCCCAACAACCCAGGGGTTCTCTGAAAGCGCCACTCGCTTCCTGTCCCAGGGTAAAATGCCGGCGTTCCTCGGTGGTTTACCGGGCGCGGCATTAGCCATGTACCACTGCGCACGTCCTGAGAATCGTCATAAGATTAAAGGGTTATTAATCTCTGGTTTGATCGCCTGTGTCATTGGCGGTACCACTGAACCCCTCGAGTTCTTATTCCTGTTCGTCGCCCCGGTACTGTATGTGATCCACGCCCTGCTTACCGGTCTTGGCTTCACCGTGATGGCGGTGCTTGGCGTCACAATCGGTAACACGGACGGTAACCTGATTGACTTCGTGGTGTTCGGTATCCTGCACGGATTGTCCACCAAGTGGTACCTGGTTCCTGTTGTGGCGGCTATTTGGTTCGCGGTGTATTACGTTATCTTCCGCTTCGCTATCACGCGCTTTAATCTCAAAACACCGGGTCGTGAAGTCGAAATTGCCAGCAATATCGAAAAAGTCATGGCTGGAGCGCCGGGTAAATCGGGTTACAACGTCCCCGCCATTCTGGCGGCGCTCGGCGGCGCGGAAAACATAGTCAGCCTGGATAACTGCATCACCCGTCTGCGCTTGTCAGTAAAAGATATGTCGCTTGTTAACGTACAGGCTCTGAAGGACAATCGAGCCATTGGCGTAGTACAACTCAATCAGCATAACCTCCAGGTGGTTATCGGCCCACAGGTCCAGTCGGTAAAAGACGAGATCGCGGTTCTGATGAATACCGTACAGGCGTAAGGACAACATTATGTTTGATTTCTCAAAGGTTGTGGACAGACACGGTACCTGGTGTACCCAGTGGGATTACGTTGCCGACCGTTTTGGTTCAGCAGACCTGCTGCCGTTCACCATTTCCGATATGGATTTTGCCACCGCACCTTGCATTCTGGAGGCGCTGACTCAGCGCCTGTCACATGGCGTGTTGGGTTACAGCCGCTGGAAAAATGATGAATTTCTGGCGGCGATTAGCCACTGGTTTCTCTCGCGTCATAATACCCAAATTGATCCTCAATCGCTGGTTTATGGCCCCTCGGTCATCTATATGGTGTCGGAGCTGATTCGCCAGTGGTCCTCAGCAGGCGATGCGGTGGTGATTCATACGCCAGCTTACGACGCGTTTTACAAAGCGATTGAAGGTAATCAGCGCCAGGTGCGCGCTGTCGGACTGGAAAAACGCGCTGACGGTTGGTTTTGCGACATGGCTGCGTTGGAGCAAGCCCTGTCCCTATCTGAAAGCAAAATTCTCCTGCTTTGCAGCCCGCACAATCCAACCGGTAAGGTATGGACGCGCGACGAACTGGAAACCATGGCGGAACTGTGTCAGCGCCACGGTGTAAAAGTCATCTCTGATGAGATCCATATGGATATGGTATGGGCAGACCAGCCGCACATCCCGTGGAGCAACGTCGCGCGCGACAGCTGGACGCTGTTCACCTCCGGTTCAAAGAGTTTCAATATTCCGGCATTAACCGGGGCTTACGGAATCATTGAGGATGCGCAAAGCCGTAACGATTATCTCAGCGCGTTAAAAGGCCGCGATGGCCTTTCCTCGCCTGCGGTGTTGGCGCTTACTGCACATATTGCAGCCTACCAGCAAGGCGCTAGCTGGCTTGATGCGCTACGCGATTACCTTGCCAGTAATCTGCACTTTGTTGCCCGTGAGCTAAATAGTGCATTCCCTGAGCTAAACTGGCAGGTTCCGCAATCCACCTATCTGGCATGGATTGACCTGCGCCCGCTCAATATTGATGACCACGCGCTGCAGGATGCGCTCATCCACCAGCAGAAAGTCGCCATCATGCCGGGATACACTTACGGAGAAGAAGGCCGCGGTTTTGTACGCCTCAATGCCGGATGCCCGCGCTCCAAGCTTGAAAAAGGCGTTCAGGGTTTGATTAACGCCATCCGCACAATACGTTAAATAGTAAAGTAAAAGATCGCCACTTGGGCGATCTTTTACTCATTATTAGTTGGTAATTTTCATATGCAGCTGGAATGCGTTGGTTTTCCCTTCATCTTTCGCCGCGCCTTTTTGATATATTCTGATAGTATACTTACCGCTGGCAGGCAGCGTATTTTTATAAGTATCACCGCTCATCATGCCATCAAAAATGAATTGATCGCCCGGTGCAATAATACTCATGAAAGGATGAGGCCAGGCGCTTTTCAGCACTGCTTGCAGGGTCTGCCCTTTTTTGGCGACAAACGTATAATCTTTTGTTTTATCACCCGTAATTGTACCCTTGATATCTGCCCCGCTGGTGCCTTTTTTAAACTGGATCACATGCGTTTCATCCGCTTTATACGCCGCATGCGCAGGTACAGTTGCCAAAAGCAAACCTCCACAGAACATTGTACTGATAATTAACTTTACACTTTTCACTTTATTAATACCCTCAGTCATTATTGTGTTTTTTATAACATACCTCGCTGTGCATTCATAAATGGGAAAGTGTCCATTTTTCGCTATTAGCAATGTTATCCAATTAATATTTGAATAAATTAACACTGAAAGGCAGTGATTAAATAAAATCGAGGGAAATAATCTTAAAAAAAGAACAAATCCGCCATTAAACACATGCTGTAGAAAATGCGTTATTGCTAACTTTACGCCTGTCTTACCACCGCCAGGCAAAAGCATGCTGGTACGATCTGCCGGAACCCCATTCTGTTGATGCGTTGGCAGCATGGCGAGCAATTTTGCACCACTTGCTTCCCTCACACCCCGAACTCTGCACTGTTTTTTTTAAAGTTTTTAGAGGAACATTTTTCTGTTGTATAATGGCCTGCACTTTACCTAAAAACACGAGTGCGACCATGATTGATACTTCTCTCCCCCTGACCGACGTCCATCGCCACCTTGATGGTAACATCCGTGCCCAAACGATCCTGGATCTGGGTCGTCAGTTCAACTTGACGCTTCCGGCGCAAACGCTGGAAACGCTGATCCCTCATGTGCAAGTCACATCAACTGAGCCGGATTTAGTGAGCTTTTTATCCAAGCTCGACTGGGGCGTGAAGGTTCTGGCCTCGCTGGATGCCTGTCGCCGCGTGGCATTTGAGAATATTGAGGATGCGGCACGTAACGGTCTGCACTATGTAGAATTACGTTTTTCTCCAGGCTATATGGCGATGGCGCATCAGCTTCCCGTCGCGGGCGTGGTTGAAGCCGTCATTGCCGGCGTACGCGAAGGTTGCAAGACCTTTGGCGTTGAAGCACGCTTAATTGGCATTATGAGTCGTACCTTCGGCGAAGCTGCCTGTCTGCAGGAACTGGATGCGCTGTTAGCCCACCGCGACCATATTACGGCACTGGATCTGGCTGGTGATGAACTGGGGTTCCCGGGCAGTCTGTTCCTGTCACACTTCAACCAGGCACGAGACGCCGGCTGGCGTATCACCGTGCATGCGGGCGAAGCTGCGGGCCCCGAAAGCATCTGGCAGGCCATTAAAGAGCTGGGCGCTGAACGTATTGGTCACGGCGTTAAAGCCGTAGAAGATCGCGCGTTGATGGATTATCTCGCCGAGCACCGTATCGGCATCGAATCCTGCCTGACATCAAATATTCAGACCAGCACCGTTGCCTCTCTGGCGGCCCATCCGCTGAAAACGTTCCTCGAGCATGGGGTGTTAGCCAGTTTGAATACGGACGACCCGGCTGTTCAGGGGGTGGATATTATTCACGAGTACACCATTGCCGCACCAGCAGCAGGCCTTACGCGCGAACAGATCCGCCAGGCGCAAATCAACGGTCTGGAAATGGCATTCCTGAGTAACGAAGAAAAACGTGCCTTGCGTGAGAAAGTCGCCGCAGCGTAACGATAAAGTGCCGGATGGCGTAACGCTTATCCGGCATTAGTTCAATCAGGCAAGGCACAGCGTCGAACGATGTTTTGCGGATTCGATACCCAGCTCAATCAGCTCCATAATTTGGATAGCCTGTCTTGCCGGGACCGGGTTCTCACCGTTACCGTTTAGCGCATCACGAATGCCAGCATAGTACGCCGGATAGTTACCCGGTACGGTAAGCCAGGTTTCTTCAACCTGCTCTTCACCTTCTATTCGCGTCAATACGCCATCGCGCATGTCATAACCCCAGTCTTCCTGAGGCAACCGCTCGCCATTTTTCAAACGCTCTTCCTGCGGGTCAAGACCATACTTCACATAGCTGCCGCGCGATCCGTGCACAATATAACGGGCCGATTCTGCGGCAGCGAGCATGGTACCGTGTAGAATCACTCGCCGCTGCGGATACGTCAGGATGGCATGAAAGTAATCCGTCGCCTGCGCACCGGGGCGCAGTTGGGCGAGGTCTACCGTCAGGCTGACGGGCAAACCAAACAGATTAATCGCCTGATCCAAAAGATGCGGTGCTAAATCGTACCAGATGCCGCTTCCCGGGCCGCCCTGTTCACGCCAGCGGTCACGAACCTGCGGGCGAAAACGATCGAAATGAGATTCAAAATACGCAACCTCCCCCAAAACGCCATCCGCCAACAAGGCTTTCAGCGTCAGGAAATCACTGTCCCAGCGACGGTTATGGAACACAGATAATACGCGCCCGAGGCTGCGCGCCAGCGCATCCAGCTCACGAGCTTGTGACAGTGTCACGGTGAAAGGCTTATCAACAACCACATGTTTGCCCGCTTCCAGCGCGGCCTTCGCTAACGGGAAGTGCGTGTCATTAGGCGTGGGGATCACTATCAGGTCGATATTGGGATCGTTAAAAAGATGTTTAGGCTCGGCAACAACCGCCACCGTAGGCCAGTCTGCCTTCACTTTTGCTTCATCACTACTGGAAACCGCAGCCAGTTCCAGGCCCGGTGTGCCCACAATCAGGGGGGCATGGAAGGTTTTGCTGGCATAACCATAGCCAATTAGCCCAACGCGGATGTTGTCACTCATGTTATTGCCTCTCAATTCAGGACAGACCTATTTCACACCATACCTTGCAACGTCTCAATAGTTTAATAACCTTTGCGCTACAAAGGTCGTTTCTTAACTTAAGTCAAACATATGCCACTTACGCTTAACTTGCAGCGAAAAAGAGGTAGAAATCGTTCCCAATCATCTTGCTGTATTAATGAGAGATTAGTAACATTTGCAGCCTGTGTTTAAGGATAAATCAAAGCAAATGTCATCAGTAATGAATCGTCTTATTGAATTAACAGGTTGGATTGTTCTCGCCGTCTCCGTAATCCTGCTGGGTGTTGCCAATCATATTGACAATTACCAGCCACCGGAGCCCGTTGCTGCTGTGCAGAAGAAATAAGCGTCGGTAGTCGTTTATTCCCGGCAATTCACATGTAGTAGCTGCAAGGTTTGGCTGCAAAAGATCGAATTCTGTCAAAAAAAGCGAATTAGGCCGCATCCCGCTCCGCCGCATATTGCCTGCTGTGGCGAAGCGGGTTACCCTTGCTGCAGGTGCGTATAGCGCCTGCTTTTTCACAGGTATGAACACTCTTCTTACACTTGCACGTAAATCCGCTTTTACCTGTGCACGTTGTTTATTTTTATATTTTCTACTCCGTTGGTATTATTTTATTTATATGGATCTGCATTTATGACTGTTCAGGATTACTTATTAAAATTCCGCAAAATCAGTTCACTCGATAGTCTGGAAAAACTGTTCGACCATCTTAACTACACGCTTACTGACGATAGCGACATTATCAATATGTACCGTGCCGCAGACCATCGCCGTGCGGAGCTTATCTCGGGAGGTCGTCTGTTTGATGTCGGTCAGGTACCTAAATCAGTCTGGCATTACGTGCAATAAAGAAGAAAGTAGCGCTCAACGTTAAAAGCTTTATAATAATTGCCCCAAAATGAATGGCATGATTGATTGCGCGCGTAAACCTGGAGAAGAGATGACTACCACACCGGCACAACGTATCGGAGGCTGGCTCCTTGGGCCACTGGCCTGGCTGTTAGTCGCGTTGTTGAGCGCTTCGCTGGCGTTACTACTTTATGTCACTGCGCTGGCTACACCGCAAACCTTCAAAATGCTGGGTGAACAAAGTTCGGCCAATTTGCTGTTATGGGGCGTTTCCTTTATTACCGCGATCGCCATGTGGTATTACACGCTGTGGCTGACGATTGCGTTTTTCAAACGCAGAGCCTGTGTGCCTAAACATTATATTCTGTGGCTGCTGATCTCCGTGTTGCTGGCGATTAAAGCGTTTGCGTTTTCACCGGTCCCGGACGCCTTTGCCGTGCGCCAACTGCTGTTCCCATTACTGGCTGCAGCACTGCTGGTGCCCTACTTCAAACGATCGCAGCGCGTTAAATCGACGTTTGTGAACCCGTAATAACCCTACAGTTAACCTGTTGTCGCCTGTTGTAGATTGTCAGATAATAGGCGGCTTTTTTATTTCAGGCCGAAAAATGACTGATTACCTGCTGCTGTTTGTCGGAACTGTACTGGTCAATAACTTTGTACTGGTCAAGTTTCTGGGCCTTTGCCCGTTTATGGGTGTTTCCAAAAAACTGGAAACCGCAATGGGTATGGGCCTTGCCACGACGTTTGTCATGACACTGGCATCCATTTGCGCATGGCTGATTGATACCTGGATCCTAATCCCGCTCAATCTCATCTATCTGCGCACGCTGGCTTTTATTCTGGTTATCGCCGTCGTGGTGCAATTTACCGAGATGGTTGTACGCAAAACCAGCCCTGCACTTTACCGCCTGCTGGGGATCTTCCTTCCGTTGATCACCACTAACTGCGCGGTATTGGGTGTAGCGCTACTGAACATCAACCTCGGTCATAACTTTTTACAGTCGGCGCTATACGGTTTTTCTGCCGCAGTCGGCTTCTCGCTGGTGATGGTACTGTTCGCAGCAATTCGCGAACGTCTCGCCGTGGCGGACGTCCCTGCGCCATTTCGCGGGAATGCGATTGCGCTGATTACCGCCGGTTTAATGTCATTGGCCTTTATGGGCTTTAGTGGTTTGGTGAAGTTGTAATGAATGCTATCTGGATTGCCGTTGCCGCAGTGAGTCTACTGGGTCTGGCGTTCGGCGCTATTTTGGGTTATGCCTCACGACGTTTCGCCGTTGAAGATGATCCGGTTGTGGAGAAAATTGATGAAATTCTCCCGCAAAGCCAGTGTGGACAATGTGGCTATCCGGGCTGTCATCCTTACGCTGAAGCGATCGGCGCTCAGGGTGAAAAAATTAACCGTTGCGCCCCCGGTGGCGAAGCGGTGATGTTAAAAATTGCCGCCCTGCTGAACGTCGATCCGCAGCCGATTGATGGTGATGAACAAGACGTTACGCCCGTGCGTATGCTGGCGGTCATTGATGAAAATAACTGTATCGGTTGCACAAAGTGCATTCAGGCCTGCCCGGTTGATGCGATTGTGGGTGCGACGCGCGCCATGCATACGGTAATGAGCGATCTCTGCACCGGGTGCAACCTGTGCGTTGATCCGTGCCCAACGCAATGTATCGAATTACGTCCGGTAGCCGAAACACCAGATAGCTGGAAATGGGATTTAAACACCATTCCTGTGCGCATCATTCCCGTGGAACAACATGTTTAAGTTATTCTCTGCATTCAGAAAAAACAAAATCTGGGACTTTGATGGCGGCATTCATCCACCAGAAATGAAAACCCAGTCAAACGGCACGCCGTTGCGGCAGGTTCCGCTGGCGCCACGCTTTGTTATTCCGCTGAAGCAACATATTGGCGCGGAAGGTGAGCTGTGCGTAAACGTGGGTGATACCGTACTGCGAGGTCAGGCGTTAACCCTCGGGCGAGGCAAAATGCTTCCGGTCCATGCACCAACGTCAGGCACCGTTGTTGCCATTGCCCCGCACTCTACGGCACACCCATCTGCACTGGCTGAGTTAAGCGTTATCATAGACGCCGATGGCGAAGATCGCTGGATTGAGCGGGATGGCTGGACCGATTACCGCTCCCGCAGCCGGGAAGAGCTGATCGCGCGTATTCACCAGTTCGGCGTTGCCGGACTGGGTGGCGCAGGTTTCCCCACCGGCGTCAAACTACAGGGCGGCGGAGATAAAATTGAAACGCTGATCATCAACGCCGCTGAATGCGAGCCATACATTACGGCTGATGACCGCCTGATGCAGGACTGCGCGGCGCAGGTCGTCGAAGGTATCCGTATCCTTGCGCATATTCTTCAGCCACGCGAAATTTTGGTGGGCATCGAAGATAACAAACCGCAGGCAATTTCTATGCTGCGCGCAGTGCTGGCTGATTCACACGATATTAGCTTACGTGTGATCCCCACTAAGTATCCTTCAGGCGGGGCCAAGCAATTAACACAAATCCTGACTGGCAAGCAGGTTCCCCACGGCGGACGTTCCTCAGATATCGGTGTACTGATGCAAAACGTCGGAACCGCTTATGCCATCAAACGCGCGGTGATTGATGGTGAACCGATCACCGAGCGTGTCGTGACGCTCACTGGTGAAGCCGTCAGCCGTCCGGGCAACGTCTGGGCGCGTTTAGGCACGCCGGTTCGTCATCTGCTCAACGACGCGGGCTTCTGCCCTTCCGCCGACCAGATGGTCATTATGGGCGGACCGCTGATGGGCTTTACGCTGCCGTGGCTGGATGTACCCGTGGTAAAGATTACCAACTGTCTTCTGGCGCCCTCTGCCAGTGAAATGGGGGAAACGCCGGAAGAGAAAGGCTGCATTCGCTGTAGCGCTTGCGCCGATGCCTGCCCAGCCGATCTCCTGCCGCAGCAGCTTTATTGGTTCAGTAAAGGGCAACAGCACGACAAAGCAACGGCTCACAATATCGCCGACTGTATTGAATGCGGTGCCTGCGCCTGGGTATGCCCTAGCAACATTCCACTGGTGCAGTATTTCCGCCAGGAAAAAGCCGAGATTTACGCCATTAGTCAGGAAGAAAAACGTGCCGCCGAAGCAAAAGCACGATTCGAAGCCCGACAGGCACGCCTTGAACGAGAAAAAGCTGCACGTCTTGAACGCCACAAAAGCGCCGCTGCTCAGCCTGCAGCTAAAGATCATGATGCCATTGCCGCCGCGCTGGCTCGCGTAAAAGAAAAGCAGGCCCAGGCAATGCAGCCGGTAGTCATTCAGGCTGGCGAAAAACCTGACAATAGCGCCGTGATTGCCGCACGCGAGGCGCGTAAGGCACAAGCTCGCGCGGCCCGGACTGAAAATCCACCACAAATTGAAGGCAACAGTGCGGGTACAGATCCGCGTAAAGCCGCCGTGGAAGCGGCTATTGCTCGCGCCAAAGCCCGCAAGCTTGAGCAGCAGTCGGAAACGGAAACCGTCGAACCGGTGGATCCGCGAAAAGCCGCCGTGGAAGCGGCTATCGCCCGTGCCAAAGCCCGCAAGCTTGAGCAGCAACCGGAAACGGAAACCGTCGAACCGGTGGATCCGCGCAAAGCCGCCGTGGAAGCGGCTATCGCCCGTGCCAAAGCCCGCAAGCTTGAGCAGCAGCCGGAAGCGGAAACCGTCGAACCGGTGGATCCGCGCAAAGCCGCCGTGGAAGCGGCTATCGCCCGCGCTAAAGCCCGCAAGCTTGAGCAGCAGGCAGTAACGGAAACAGCCGAGCCAGTTGATCCGCGTAAAGCCGCCGTCGCGGCCGCTATCGCACGCGCTCAGGCAAAGAAAGCCGCACAGCAGCAGGTTGTAAACGAGGAATAAATGGTATTCAGAATAGCAAGCTCCCCTTATACCCATAACCAGCGCCAGACATCGCGTATCATGATGCTGGTGTTACTTGCTGCATTGCCGGGGATCGCCGCTCAGCTGTGGTTTTTTGGCTGGGGAACGTTGTTCCAGATAGTTCTGGCAGCCGTCAGCGCTATCGCTGCCGAAGCGGGCGTACTTAAACTGCGTAAACAGCCTATTGTCACGGTATTAAAAGACAACTCTGCATTACTCACCGGGCTGCTACTGGCGGTGAGTATTCCCCCGCTCGCCCCCTGGTGGATGGTGGTTTTAGGCACGGTATTCGCCGTTATCATCGCTAAGCAACTGTATGGCGGCCTCGGCCAGAACCCGTTTAACCCTGCCATGATTGGTTACGTCGTACTGCTTATCTCATTTCCGGTACAGATGACCAGTTGGCTGCCGCCGCATGAAATTGCGGCTACTGTGCCTGGGTTCTTTGACGCCCTTAACGTTATCTTTAGTGGACATACCGCCAGCGGCGGGGATATGAACACGTTGCGTATGGGCATTGATGGTATCAGTCAGGCAACGCCTCTCGACACCTTTAAGACTTCGCTGCATGCGGGACATACTGTTGAGCAGGTGATGCAATACCCAATCTACAGCGGCATGCTTGCAGGCGCTGGCTGGCAGTGGGTTAACCTTGCCTGGCTGGTCGGCGGTGTCATACTGTTATGGCAGAAAGCGATTCGCTGGCATATCCCGGTTAGCTTCCTGCTGTCGCTTGCGGTTTGCGCAACTTTAGGCTGGATTTTCTCGCCAGAATCGCTGGCCTCACCTCAGTTGCACCTCCTTTCCGGCGCGACCATGTTAGGTGCATTTTTTATTCTTACCGATCCCGTTACAGCATCAACCACCAACCGTGGCCGTCTGATTTTTGGCGCGCTTGCAGGCCTGCTCGTGTGGTTGATTCGCAGTTTTGGCGGTTATCCTGATGGCGTCGCTTTTGCCGTTTTACTGGCAAATATCACGGTTCCGCTGATTGATTATTACACTCGCCCTCGCGTGTACGGACATCGCTAAGGATTCCCTATGCTGAAAACGATTCGTAAACACGGTATTACACTGGCGCTATTTGCTGCGGGCTCGACGGGGTTAACCGCGGCAATCAATCAATTAACTAAGTCCACTATTGATGAACAGGCCGCGCTGCAGCAAAAAGCGCTGTTCGATCAGGTTCTGCCTGGCGATCGCTACAATAATAACTTGTCTGAGAGTTGTTATCTGGTCGATGCGCCAGCGTTGGGCAAAGGCAGTCACCGGGTGTATATTGCCCGCCAGGACGATCGCCCCGTTGCAGCAGTTCTTGAAGCTACGGCGCCAGATGGTTATTCCGGGGCTATTCAACTGCTGGTTGGCGTCGATTTTACCGGTACCGTGTTGGGTACGCGGGTGACCGAGCATCATGAAACGCCAGGACTGGGCGATAAAATCGAACTGCGACTGTCCGATTGGATAACCCACTTTAGCGGCAAAACGATCGCGGCGGGTAATGATTCCCACTGGGCGGTGAAAAAAGACGGCGGAGACTTTGACCAGTTTACAGGTGCCACCATTACACCGCGTGCGGTAGTGAATGCAGTAAAACGCGCCGGTTTGTATGCGCAGACGCTACCCGCGCAACTTCCTCAACTTAGCGCCTGTGGAGAATAAACCATGAGCGAAATTAAAGACGTTATTGTCCAGGGGTTATGGAAAAATAACTCCGCGCTTGTGCAGCTACTCGGGATGTGTCCGCTGTTGGCCGTCACCTCTACTGCCACTAATGCGCTGGGTCTGGGACTCGCGACTACGCTCGTCCTGACGTTGACGAACCTGACGATTTCAGCACTTCGTCGCTGGACACCGCCAGAAATTCGTATTCCGATTTATGTCATGATCATCGCCTCCGTGGTGAGCGCGGTGCAGATGTTGATCAATGCCTACGCTTTTGGACTGTATCAGTCTCTGGGCATCTTTATCCCGCTGATTGTGACCAACTGTATTGTTGTTGGTCGTGCGGAAGCCTTCGCCGCCAAAAAGGGACCTGCGTTATCCGCACTCGATGGTTTCTCCATCGGCATGGGCGCAACAGGTGCCATGTTTGTTCTGGGCTCGCTGCGTGAAATAATTGGTAACGGTACACTATTTGATGGCGCAGACGGTTTGTTGGGTAGTTGGGCCAAAGTCTTGCGCGTTGAGATCTTCCATACTGATACGCCATTTCTGCTGGCCATGCTGCCACCGGGCGCGTTTATTGGCCTGGGTCTGATGCTGGCAGTGAAGTATCTGATTGATGAGAAAATGAAGAAACGTCGTGCCGAGGCGGCTGTCGCGGACAGTCCCGTGGGTGAAACAGGGAATGTGTAATGAACAAAGCAAAACGTCTGGAAATACTGACGCGCCTGCGTGATAACAATCCGCATCCGACAACCGAGCTTAATTTTACATCGCCGTTTGAACTGCTGATTTCGGTCTTGCTCTCCGCGCAGGCCACCGATGTCAGCGTCAATAAAGCGACGGCTAAGCTGTACCCCGTCGCTAATACCCCTGCCGCGATGCTGGAGCTCGGCGTTGAAGGTGTTAAGTCCTACATCAAGACAATTGGTTTGTTTAACAGCAAAGCGGAGAATGTGATTAAAACCTGCCGCATTCTGCTGGAACAACATAATGGTGAAGTGCCTGAAGACCGTGCCGCATTAGAAGCCCTGCCCGGAGTTGGACGAAAAACTGCAAATGTAGTGTTAAATACCGCCTTTGGCTGGCCCACTATCGCCGTAGATACACATATTTTTCGCGTCTGTAATCGTACGCAATTCGCTCCGGGTAAAAACGTTGAGCAGGTTGAAGAGAAACTGCTGAAGGTTGTACCCAGTGAATTTAAAGTCGATTGCCATCACTGGTTAATTCTTCATGGCCGCTACACCTGCATAGCCCGAAAGCCGCGCTGCGGTTCCTGTATTATCGAAGATCTCTGCGAATTCAAAGAGAAAGTCGATATCTGATGCTGCCGGGGCATCCTGTTCGCCCCTCGCACGCATAACGATTAGTTATGCACTCCCCTGAGTTTCTTTTGCCGACAATGATGCCGCTCTGGCGCTCATATCTAATGTAATATTCTTGTGAATTATCACCTGAGCAGGTTAATCGTTTTTTTAGCAAAAGAAATTTCTATCTATACGTGATCCAGATCACCCAGATAACACAATGTTAATAATTTTTTATTTTTCAGTTAAAGTGACAATCAGATGACCTAACTGAACAGTTTCTAAACAAAACATTACACTGGCTATTTTTCAGATAATGGCCTATATCACTGGATTCAACCTTAAATAGCAGAACATATCGCCGCATTGCGGTTTATGGCCTGATTAAACAGTGTAAAAATCTGCCATTTTTCAAATGAAGAAATTTAACGCTAGATAACATTTCGCAGCCCCGACGATTTCACCAGTCATGATATATGTAACAGATTATTACAAAGCACTTGTCTGAAGGGTCAAGATAGTGAACATTACTTGCCGTTTCCCCTCCCACTATAACAATCGGACGGATGAACTTGACTCATCACGTACCTGAACACCCCCGTTGATATGGGATGTAAAAAAAGAGGTAAAAGTGTCTACTGCAAACAATAAACCAACAGAAAGCGTGAGTTTAAACGCCTTCAAACAACCAAAAGCGTTCTATCTCATTTTCTCTATTGAGCTGTGGGAACGTTTTGGTTATTACGGCCTGCAAGGGATTATGGCCGTCTACCTGGTTAAACAGCTGGGTATGTCAGAAGCGGATTCCATCACCCTTTTCTCGTCCTTTAGCGCCCTGGTGTACGGTCTGGTTGCCATTGGCGGCTGGTTAGGTGATAAAGTTCTGGGAACAAAACGCGTCATTATGCTCGGTGCCGTTGTCCTGGCCATCGGTTATGCACTGGTTGCATGGTCCGGTCATGATGCGGGTATCGTTTATATGGGCATGGCGGCCATCGCGGTCGGTAACGGCCTGTTTAAAGCAAACCCATCCTCCCTGCTCTCTACCTGCTATGCCAAAGATGACCCGCGTCTTGATGGTGCATTTACTATGTACTACATGTCCGTCAACATCGGTTCATTCTTCTCTATGCTGGCAACGCCGTGGTTAGCTGCGCGTTACGGCTGGAGCACCGCGTTCGCCCTGAGCGTCGTAGGTATGCTGATTACCGTTGTTAACTTCGCATTCTGCCAGCGCTGGGTTAAACAGTACGGTTCTAAACCTGACTTTGAGCCGATCAACTTCCGTAACCTGCTGCTGACTATTGCTGGCGTTGTGGTACTGATCGCCATTGCAACCTGGTTGCTGCACAACCAGCAGATCGCACGTATGGTTCTGGGCGTCATTGCGCTGGGTATCGTATTTATCTTCGGTAAAGAAGCCTTCACCATGCACGGTGCTGCACGTCGTAAAATGATCGTCGCCTTCATTCTGATGCTTGAAGCGATTATCTTCTTCGTACTGTACAGCCAGATGCCGACCTCACTGAACTTCTTCGCGATTCGTAACGTTGAGCACTCTATTCTTGGTATTGCTTTCGAACCTGAGCAGTATCAGGCGCTGAACCCGTTCTGGATCATCATTGGTAGCCCAATCCTCGCCGCTATCTATAACAAGATGGGCGATACCCTGCCAATGCCGACTAAGTTTGCGATTGGTATGGTGCTGTGTTCCGGTGCGTTCCTGATCCTGCCGCTGGGCGCGAAATTCGCTACCGACGCGGGCATCGTATCCGTTAACTGGCTGATCATCTGCTATGGTCTGCAAAGTATCGGTGAACTGATGATCTCCGGTCTGGGTCTGGCAATGGTGGCACAGTTGGTACCGCAACGCCTGATGGGCTTCATCATGGGTAGCTGGTTCCTGACCACTGCCGGTGCAAACATCATCGGTGGTTACGTCGCTAACATGATGGCTGTACCAGAGAACGTGACTGACCCGCTGATGTCCCTTGAAGTCTACGGTCGTGTGTTCCTGCAGATTGGTGTTGCAACGGCGGTTATCGCTGTTCTGATGCTGCTGACGGCGCCAAAACTGAATCGTATGACTCAGGACGATGACGTCAATGAGAAAGCCTCTAAGGCCGCGACAGCGTAATTCTCAGGGAAACTCATTTTCAGGCCGCTAACTGATGTTAGCGGCTTTTTTTTTGCCTGAGCTAGCACTACCATACGATATACCTCAGCCAAAAGGAGTTACCGATGAAACTGTTCTACAAACCGGGCGCTTGTTCTCTCGCTTCCCACATCACCCTTCGGGAGAGTGGTAAAGATTTCACGCTGGATGGTGTTGATCTGATGAAGAAACGTCTGGAAAACGGCGATGATTTTTTCGCGGTAAACCCAAAAGGTCAAGTTCCCGCGCTGCTGCTGGATGACGGTACGCTATTGACCGAAGGCGTCGCCATCATGCAATATCTGGCGGACACCGTACCAGACCGTCAGCTCCTTGCCCCAACCAGCAGCCTCTCCCGTTACAAAACCATCGAATGGCTTAACTACATTGCGACAGAACTGCATAAAGGCTTTACGCCTCTGTTCCGTCCCGATACGCCGGAAGACTTCAAGCCAACCGTTCGTGCGCAGTTGGAGAAAAAAATGCAGTACGTAAACGAGTCGCTGAAAGACGATCAATGGATCTGCGGCCCGCGCTTCAGCATCGCCGATGCCTATCTGTTCACCGTGCTGCGTTGGGCTTATGCGGTTAAGCTGAATATGGCAGGATTAAGCCATATCGACGCGTATATGGCACGTATGGCTGAACGCCCGGCAGTTGCCGCAGCGCTTAAAGCAGAAGGGTTAAATTAATTGTGGTTGCCGGGTGACGCTAACCCGGCCTACAGCTAAACATATGCCCGATAAGCGTGAACGCCATCGGGCATTGATTACAGCTGCGTCGCGCTGAAGTAGTGCTCAGGCTTCGCGATACGATCCTGTGCGGCCACGACCTGCAGCTCATACTCGTGCATTTCTTTGGTGGTAATCATCACTTCGTATACCGCCGCCGTCACATGCTCAAGCGCCTGCTGTAAAGATGCGCCCTGCAGCAGTTTCACCAGTAATAAGCCACTGGTAACATCACCCACGCCAACCGGCTGACGAGCGCCAAAATCAACTAACGGTCGGCTGATGTGCCACGCCTGTTCAGCCGTGACCAGCAGCATCTCGAAACGATCGGTGCTGATACCCGCGCGGGCCAGATGCTTCACCAGCACAATTTCTGGTCCCTGAGCGATAAGCTCACGCGCTGCCGCCACTGCCTCATTGACATTACTCACCGCATGCTCGCACAGAATTTCGAGTTCAACCAGGTTTGGGGCGATAATATCGCTGGCCGGAAGCGCATGGCGTACATGAAACTCCGCCACGCCCGGCGCGACAATACACCCTTTTTCCGGATGGCCCATCACCGGATCGCAAAAGTATTTCGCCCGCGGGTTGGCCGCTTTAACCTGGCGAACAATGCCCAGAATATGCTCGCCCTGTTCAGCAGAGCCAAGATAGCCACTCAATACGGCGTCACAGGTCTGAAGTTTATCGATATCGGCAATACCCTGGACGATTTCGGTCAGATGGCTCGGCGGCATCACGCAACCGGTCCATTTGCCGTACTGTGTGTGGTTAGAAAACTGAACGGTATTCAGCGGCCAGACATTTGCGCCAAGACGACGCATTGGAAACTCTGCTGCACTATTGCCCGCATGACCAAAAACAACGTGGGACTGGATGGCGAGGATATTCTTCATTTTACTTACCACAACCCTGAAAAAATAAAGGGGCGTAGTTTCCCACGCCCCTGCTAACTAAATCTTACTTCCAGCAAATCAGACAATAGTTCTTCTTGCCACGGCGCAGTAAGGTGTAGCGCCCAAACAGGATATCACTCTCCTGGAAGAAATATTCCGGATCGGATTGCTTCTCACCGTTGATGGTTACCGCGTTTGACGCAATAGTCTTACGTGCCTGACCGCGAGAAGGCTGCAACTCGGAGTCCACCAGCGCTTGCATCAGATCGGCACCTTTGTCCATCTCGATCATCGGCACGCCATCCTGCGCCAGCTGTTCGAAATCCGCTTCGCTCAAATCGCTCAGATTGCCGTTGAACAAGCTTTCGGTAATGCGTTTTGCCGCTACCAGACCTTCTTCACCGTGAACCAGACGCGTTACCTGCTCGGCCAGTACATACTGGGCGCGCGGTGCTTTACCGCTGTTTTTATCTTCTTCTTCCAGCGCATTGATCTCTTCAATGTCCATGAAAGTAAAGAATTTCAGGAAGCGATAAACGTCCGCATCGGCGGTGTTGATCCAGAACTGGTAGAATTTATACGGACTGGTTTTCTTCGGATCCAGCCACACAGCGCCGCCTTCAGTCTTACCGAATTTGGTGCCGTCAGCTTTAGTAATCAGCGGAACGGTCAGACCAAACACCTGGTTCTGATGCAGACGACGGGTCAAATCGATACCGGAAGTAATGTTGCCCCATTGGTCAGAACCGCCAATCTGCAGCGCCACGCCGTGCAATTTATTCAGGCAGGCAAAGTCATAACCCTGCAGCAGGTTGTAAGAAAACTCGGTAAAGGAGATCCCCTGATCGTCACGGTTCAGACGCTGCTTTACCGCTTCTTTGTTGATCATCTGGTTAACGGAGAAGTGTTTGCCGATATCACGCAGGAAAGTCAGTACGTTCATACCGCCAAACCAGTCGTAGTTATTCGCAGCAATCGCCGAGTTGTCGCCACAGTCGAAATCGAGGAACGGCGCAACCTGTTTGCGGATTTTATCCACCCACTCCTGCACGGTGTCTTCGGTATTCAGTTTACGCTCGGCGGCTTTAAAGCTCGGGTCACCAATCAAACCCGTTGCGCCACCTACCAGTGCGACAGGCTTATGGCCTGCCTGCTGGAAGCGTTTCAGGCATAACAATGGAACCAGATGCCCCAAATGCAAGCTGTCAGCGGTAGGATCGAAGCCGCAATAGAGCGCGATCGGGCCTTGCGCCAGTCGCTCTGCTAACGCTTCCTCGTCCGTCACCTGGGCCACCAGCCCCCGCTCTTGCAATTGTTTAATCAAGTTACTGCTTGCCATCAAAATCTCCATGTATAAAACGACTGCACCTTAGCCGGTACACGACTTTTCGCCTGATGCGAAAGAAACATAGAATAAAGCGCCGGATTGTTCAGCACCAGCGCTTAAAACAAGAAATTTGCATCTTTAGGGGGCAAGGCGATCAATTTTCCACGCGTTATCTTCGCGTTGGTATAAAAAACGATCGTGCAGACGGTTTTCACCACCCTGCCAGAATTCCATTTGCTCAATACTCACGCGAAAGCCGCCCCAGAAACTGGGCAGTGGTACTTCCCCTTGCTGGAACTTCTGCTTCAGTTCGAGGAATTTGCTTTCGAGAATACCGCGAGCGGAGATTCGGCTGGATTGCTTAGATACCCAGGCGCCAATCTGGCTGTCGCGTGGGCGACTGTGGAAGTATTTCACCACTTCGAGTGTGGAAAGACGCTCAGCCTTGCCGATCACCATCACCTGCCGTTCCAGCATGTGCCATGGGAATAAGAGGCTGATACGGGGATTTTTCTCGATCTGGTGCGCCTTGCGGCTGCCGAGATTGGTATAGAACACCAGACCTTTATCATCATAATGTTTGAGCAACACGATACGCTGATAAGGCTGGCCATTTTCATCAACGGTCGCAACGACCATTGCGGTAGGATCGGCCAGTTTGGCGTCACAGGCTTGCCCGAGCCAGCGCTCAAACAGCGCAAGGGGTTCGGCGGGAAGATCGCGGCGGCGAAGGCCGCCTTTCGTGTATTCACGGCGCAGATGCGCGATTTGCTGCAATTCGTCGTTATCAGACATGATGTTGGCTACGGATTGTCAGTGGGTGACGCTATTGTGCGCCGCCCAGGTGAAAATCTCAACGCTTCGGGTTCTGTAACTGACAGTTATTTAGCACAATTCTGTCTCGTTTATAGACCGTTGCCTCGTCGCCTTTAGACCAGAAGACGTAAATACCATCGGTATAGCGCGCGCCTGATGCTGACACGCCCTGTTTGAGGTTCAATAGCTGATTATCATAAACAAAACTCGCCTCCTGGCGGGTATTGTTCAGCTTGACGGTAAGCGGTTTTTCGTCACAGCGGTATTCCAGCGTATCCGTTTGCATACGCTCGACAAATTGGTTGTACACGCTACATCCGCTAAGCAGTACCGGCAGACACACTAATAACAGTTTTTTCATAGCCATATCCTGAAGACTTTCCTGGTCCAGGAGGGTAATGGCACCCTCCCTAATATCCCGAGTTTACCGGCATATGGCGCTGAATAATTTCAGTTAACTCTGAGTTCGCAGGTTAGCAGGATAAATTGCCCCTAAAACGCTCGGTTCTGACGCACCGGTCACGGAAGGTAAATTTCCCGGTAATCCCGCCAGCGTGCGCCACGCCAGCCAGGCAAAGGCTAACGCTTCCATATCATCGCCGCTAATCCCGGCCTCATCGGTTGAGGTGACCTCTGTACCCGGCAATAATGCCGCCAGACGCATCATCAGCAGCGGATTACGGCTTCCACCACCGCATACCATTAGCCGTTCACAACCGCCGCTCAACAGGACTTGCTCGGAAATGGTGACCGCCGTCAGTTCGGCAAGCGTCGCCTGCACATCGCGCGGACTTATTCCCGGGAAATGCGCCAGATGACGTTCTATCCAACCATAATTAAAATACTCGCGGCCTGTGCTTTTCGGCGCAGGCGCAGAAAAATACGGATCGTTCAGCATATTTTGCAATAAAGGCAAGATCACCGTTCCCGAATTGGCCCACTGCGCATCTTTGTCGTAGGGTTGACCGCATTGCCGCCAGATCCAGGCATCCATCAGCATATTACCCGGCCCGGTGTCGTAGCCGCGAACGGGCTGCTGCGGAATAAGCAGAGACAGATTGGCAATTCCGCCAATGTTCAGCACCATCCGTCGTTCCGTTGGATGTGCCAACAGCGCCTGATGAAAAGCGGGAACCAGCGGCGCGCCCTGCCCGCCGAGGGCGATATCGCGACGGCGAAAATCGCCAACCACGGTGATGCCGGTTCGCGCGACGATCTGATTGTTGTCGCCAATTTGCAGCGTATGCGGTGCGCGTCCCGTGGGTTCATGCCACACGGTTTGCCCATGACAGCCAATCGCGACGATCTCCTGCGGCTTCAATTTTTCCTGTGCCAGCAGCGCATTCACCGCCTCGGCAAACAGATAACCGAGCTGCGCATCCAATTGGCCAAACTGCGATAGCGTAAGCTGCTGGCCCTGGCAGATATCCAGAATCGCCTGCTTTATATGGAGGGGGATAGGCCAGGTCAGACTCGCCTGCTGCGCAACCATCGTTTCATCTATCGTCGCCAGCACAACATCGACGCCATCAAGGCTGGTTCCAGACATTACACCGATAAAACGGCCCGATTTCATATGTCATCCTTTTAAGCAAATTAGCCTTGACACTCAACCATAAAGTGCCGACTAATGCCATGCTTCCTTAATGATTTTTAATGCCTAATCATTACACTGGACGCTTTATTACATCAATTATATGAATGATTCGTTTATACTCGGTATATCCGATTTCGGTTAAGATTTTCATATTGTTCCAGTAGAACATGTGACCTTAGGCTCACAAATGCCATATAATTTAGCCATGAAGAGTGCTTAATTAGCGTTTCGTGGTGACAAAGGAGATTTGTAAATGATTAAACGTGTGCTGATTGTTTCATTAATGGGCGTATCTTTAGCGGGCTGCGTTAACAATGATAGCCTCTCAGGCGACGTCTATACTGCATCCGAAGCGAAACAAGTTCAGAACGTTACCTACGGTACGATTGTTCATGTTCGTCCGGTGCAAATCCAGGGTGGCGATGACGCAAACGTGATTGGCGCAATCGGTGGTGCGGTACTCGGCGGGTTCCTTGGTAACACCGTCGGCGGCGGTACCGGTCGTTCGTTAGCCACGGCTGCTGGCGCAGTTGCCGGTGGCGTAGCGGGTCAAGGCGTACAAGGTGCGATGAATAAAACCCAGGGTGTGGAACTGGAAATCCGTAAGGACGACGGTAATACCATCATGGTGGTTCAGAAACAGGGTGCGACCAAGTTCTCCGCCGGCCAGCGCGTTGTTATGGCTAACAACGGCAGCCAGGTTACCGTGTCTCCACGATAATCAAATTCACGTGTGGTCAGACCCTGGCCACACGTCATCTTTGCGCTTCAGCTCTGTGACTGCAGCTCAATAATATTGTGTTCCAGTCTGGCGACCAGTTTAATCAGCAGATCAATTTCCTCAGCTGAAATCCCTTCCAAAATTTCTCCACGCGTCTTGTTGATAACCGCTTCCATATCAGCAATCAGCGGCTCTGCTTTTTCTGTCAGTTTAATTCTCTTTGCCCGACGATCGCTGGCGCAAGTCTGTCGTGAAATGAGTCCCTTTTCTTCCAGTTGGTCAAGCGTACGAACTAACGAAGGCTGCTCGATGCCAATTGCTTTAGCCAACTGAATCTGCGATTGATCAGGCGGCAATTGATGAATGTTGTGCAGCGTAACCCAATGCGTCTGCGTCAACTCCAGAGGTTTCAGGCGATGGTCAATCAGAGCACGCCAAATGCGCACCAACCGTGCCAGATCAGAACCTAATGGCGATTCCAATTTCATCTCCTTATAATTAGCTTGCTAAGTTATTGTGCTGATTTTAGAATAGTGTGCAGCATTTGTATTGCCAAAACAAATGTATTGCCAAATTTGCTTACCGGCTGACATTTTTTCAGACATTATGCGTTACAGAGACTCATTGTCTCTTTTTTGCTAAACCTATAGCAATGCTCTCTTCCGCCAAGGATTTTGCCCGTGAAGTTTATGTTTAATGCAACAGGATTGCCCCTACAAGATTTAATGATCGGAGCGTCTGTTTATTTCCCCCCTGTTTTCAAGGCGTTTGTAGCAGGATTCCTTCTCTGGCTGGTTGTCCATCGCCTGCTGCGCGACTGGATTTATTCCGGTGAGATCTGGCATCCCCTGTTAATGGATCTGTCACTCTTTACGCTTTGCGTATGTCTGGCCTTTGTAATGCTGATTGCGTGGTGATTATGTCGCTTAAAACCGTTAAATACTTCTCCACCATTATAGTCGCTGCAATCGCAGTTTTCGCCGGATGGTGGATGTGGAATTACTATATGCAGTCGCCCTGGACGCGTGACGGTAAAGTGCGTGCTGAGCAGGTTAGCATCACGCCGCAGGTCTCAGGCAGCATTAGCGAACTCAATATAAAAGATAACCAGTTCGTGAATAAAGGCGATGTGCTTTTTATCATCGACAAGACGCCGTTTCACATTGCTGAACTGAATGCGCAAGCGCAGCTGGCGAAAGCTCAGTCCGACCTGGCGAAAGCCAATAACGAGGCCAACCGACGCCGCCATTTATCGCAAAATTACATCTCAGCCGAAGATCTGGATACCGCTAATCTCAATGTGAAAGCCATGCAGGCCAGCGTTGAAGCAGCCGAGGCCAGTCTGCGCCAGGCACAATGGCAACTGACGCAAACGGTGGTCAAAGCGCCCGTGGCGGGTTGGGTTACCAATCTTTCTACCCGTACCGGAGACTATGCCTCAACCGGTAAGCCCTTGTTTGCCCTTGTCGACAGCCACTCTTTTTATGTGATGGGATATTTTGAAGAAACCAAGCTGCGCCACATTCGTGAAGGTGCGCCTGCGGTTATCACGCTCTACAGCGGCAATATTAAGTTACAGGGTCACGTCTCCAGTATTGGTCGCGCTATCTACGATCAAAGCGTGGAAAGTGATTCCGGCCTGATTCCCGACATCAAACCTAACGTGCCGTGGGTGCGTCTGGCGCAGCGTGTTCCGGTACGCATCGAATTCGACGCGCTACCGCATGATGTCACGCTGGTTTCTGGTACGACCTGCAGCGTGTCTGTCGGCCCGCGTAAATGAAACTGCCCCTCCTGACGCCAGGCAATTGGCCGTGGTTCAAAGCCACAGCAGCGCAGTGGCGTTACGCGCTGCGAAATACCATTGCCATGTGTCTGGCGTTGACGTTTGCCTATTATCTGAATCTGGATGAGCCCTACTGGGCGATGACCTCGGCGGCCGTGGTCAGTTTTCCTACCGTCGGCGGTGTTATCAGCAAAAGCCTGGGTCGCATGGCGGGTAGCTTGCTTGGCGCCACCGCCGCGTTGATTATCGCCGGTCATACCCTCAATGAACCATGGCTGTTTTTACTTTGTATGTCGGTGTGGATCGCTTTTTGTACCTGGGCCTGCGCGCATTTCACCAATAACGTCGCCTACGCTTTTCAATTGGCAGGTTATACGGCGGCGATCATCGCATTTCACATGGTCAATACCGTGGAGATTACCCAGCTATGGGACATCGCGCAGGCCCGCGTATGCGAGGTTATCCTCGGTATCCTGTGCGGTGGCGTGATGATGATGATCCTGCCCAGCACTTCCGATGGCACCGCGTTACTGACTGCGCTGAAAAACATGCATTCGCGTTTACTGGAACATGCCAGCTTACTCTGGCAACCTGAGACAACGGATGCCATTCGCACGGCTCATGAAGGTGTCATTGGCCAGATTTTGACCATGAACCTGCTACGAATTCAGGCATTCTGGAGTCATTACCGTTTTCGCCGTCAAAATGCGTTGCTCAATTCGCTGTTGCACCAGCAGTTGCGCATGACCAGCGTAATTTCTAGTCTGCGCAGGATGCTGCTGAACTGGCCTAATCCCCCGGCCAATACCCGGGATATCATCGAACAATTACTCAGCGAGCTGGTCAAATCCAATACCGACAGCTACACCGTTGCACGAATTATCGCTCCACTGCGGCCCGTCGATGCCCGTGACTATCGACATGTCGCCTTCTGGCAACGACTGCGTTATTTTTGTCGGCTCTATTTACGCAGCAGTCAGTATCTGCATTTGCTGGAAAATGGCGTTACCGCCGAACGTATAAATATCGCCCGCACACCAGGACTTGCCCGTCATACCGATAGTGCGGAAGCTATCTGGAGCGGGTTGCGTACGTTCTGCACGTTGATGCTTATCGGCGCATGGAGCATTGGCGCACAATGGGAATCAGGATCTGGCGCACTCACGCTCGCGGCCATCAGCAGCGTGCTGTATTCCGCCGTTGCCACGCCTTTCAAGTCGCTTTCTTTACTGATGCGCACGCTGGTTCTGCTGTCGCTGTTTAGCTTTGTGGTTAAGTTTGGCCTGATGGTGCAAATCTCTGACCTCTGGCAATTCATTCTGTTTCTTTTCCCGCTACTCGCCACCATGCAACTTCTGAAGCTGCAAATGCCTGCTCTGGCAGGTCTTTGGGGACAGTTGATCGTGTTTATGGGATCGTTTATCGCGGTGACCAATCCACCGGTTTACGATTTTGCTGGTTTCCTGAATGACAATATGGCAAAAATCGCTGGCGTGGCGCTGTCATGGCTGGCCTTCGCCATTTTGCGTCCCGGATCGGATGCGCGGAAAAGTCGCCGCCATATTCGCGCCCTGCGCCGGGATTTTGTCGATCAGCTCAGCCGACATCCATCACTCAGTGAAAACGAATTTGAGTCGCTGACCTATCATCATGTCAGCCAGCTCAGTAACAGTCAGGATGCGCTGGCGCGACGCTGGTTATTGCGCTGGGGGGTTGTCTTGCTGAACTGTTCGCACGTGGTGTGGCAACTGCGCACCTGGGAGGCGCGTTCAGATCCGCTGGCTCGCGTCAGGGACGTGTGTATCTCACTGCTTCGCGACGTGATGAGTGAACGCGGCGTTCAGCAACGTCCGCTGAATGCCACGCTGAGTGAGCTACAGCGCATCTGCGATACGCTTGCCCATCATCATCAACCTGCTGCGCAGGAACTGTCGGCATTGGTCTGGCGGCTACACTGCTCGCTTTCGCAGCTTGAACAAGCGCCGCCGCCGGGTACGCTAAGCAACTGATTATTTGATAACACCACAGGCGTAGCGCGCTCCGCCACCACCAAGCGGTTTCGGCTGATCGGACATATTATCGCCGCCCACATGGATCATCAGCGCTTTGCCTTTAACCTCATCGAGCGTTTTCAACCGCGGCGCAACAACGGGTGTTGTAGCGATACCGTCGTTATTCACCACCAGCAGTGGCAGGTCGCCCATATGGCCTGCGCCTTCGGGGCCTTCATGCTTGCCGGTTTGGTGCGGATCATAATGGCCTCCAGCCGATTCCGCGGCTGAGGCTTTCCCGTCTTTAATAGCCGGTTGGCAACTGCCGTTCGCATGCACATGGAAGCCATGTTCACCCGGCGGCAGGGCTTTCAGATCGGGCGTAAACTCCAGCCCCTTCCCGGTTTCAGCAATAGTGACCGTACCAATCGCCTGACCGACGCCTTGCGACGTTACCAGATTCATCGTCACTTTTTCTTCACTGGCAGCCTGCGCACCTGCACAGGCCAGTAAAGTGATAATGGCCAAACTCAAACGCTTCATAAGACCTCCATCCAAAAGGTGTCTGATTGTTAAGTGTAAACCAGTGACACAATTTTGAGCGGAGAAGCATCAAAAACGCGATTAAGGTACGTCGTAACCCAGCGCGGCTTTACGGATACGGAACCATTGCTGGCGAGACATGTTCAGTGACTCAGACTCAATGGCGGTACGTACGCGCTCTATTTTCCCTGAGCCAATAATCGGCAGCGGCTGAGACGGTAACCGTAAAATCCAGGCGTACACCACTTGTTCAATGGACTGCGCGTTCAGCTCTTCTGCGATCGCGGCAAGTTCATTACGTAATGGCTGAAAGGCATCGTCATTAAACAGACGACCACCGCCAAGGCAGGACCAGGCCATCGGACGAATGCGCAGCTGTTGCAATTGATCTAAAGTACCATCCAGCAGGAGCGGCTGATGTACTGGTGAAATCTCAACCTGATTGGTTGCCAGAGTAAACGGCAGACGCGATTGCAGCAGTGAGAACTGCGCCGGGGTAAAGTTAGAGACGCCAAAGTGACGCACTTTGCCGCTGTGGTGCAATTTTTTAAATGCATCAGCTACATCATCTGCATCCATAAGCGGATCGGGGCGGTGGATCAGCAGCAAATCAATATGATCGGTCGCCAGCAACTTCAACGACTCTTCCGCACTGGCAATAATGTGCGCGCTGTCGGTGATGTAATGACCCAGCGCATTTTCCGCGCGCGCCGTCGTCGCGATCCCGCATTTGGTCACAATTTGCATTTTTTCACGCAGGTGCGGAGCCAGCTTCATTGCCTCGCCAAACGCCGCCTCACACTGGTATCCGCCGTAAATATCGGCGTGATCGACGGTGGTAACGCCCAAATCCAGATGTTCTTCAATAAAGCTGACTAGCTGGCGCGGGGACATATTCCAGTCCATCAGGCGCCAGTAACCCATCACAAAGCGAGAAAATTCCGGACCTTGCGGCGCAATAGTAATACGCTGAACCATAGCAGCTTCCTTATAAGTGAATGTGCATCGAGTATACGCAATTACGCTTTTAAAAGAGTGAAGGTTGTTGCGGTTCTTCCGAAGGATTGGCTTTGTTTGCTCGTAATTTACGCATCAGTCGCTGACGACATAGCCGCAGCACTTCCTGCTTCTGGGCATCGCTCATATTTTGCCAGTTAAAACGCTCATCCCGACTGCGAAAACAGCCACGACAAAAACCGCGTTCGTCAGACTGACATATTCCACGGCATGGGCTCTGGACGGGGAAAAACTCCAGCTGTTCGGCCACATCCCCTCCTTTAATAAGATTGATATACCTATTGAAGACGTTAACTGAATTTCTCGCAAGCGCTATTGCATTAGACCGACTGGTCTATTACACTCGTTTCCATGAACAAAATCACTGAACACGATACACGCGAACATCTTCTGGCGACTGGCGAGCTGCTGTGTATGCAGCGCGGCTTCACCGGCATGGGCTTAAGCGAATTACTGAAAACCGCTGAAGTGCCCAAAGGTTCGTTTTATCACTATTTTCGCTCCAAAGAAGCGTTCGGTGTGGCGATGCTGGAACGCCACTATGCGGCCTACCATCAGCGACTGGCTACGCACTTTGATTCGGGGGCGGGTAACTACCGCGACCGTATTCTGGCCTACTATCAGGAAACCCTGAACCAGTTTAGCCAGCACGGCATTATTAGCGGCTGTTTAACTGTAAAACTGTCTGCCGAAGTGTGCGATCTCTCAGAGGATATGCGCACCGCGATGGATAAAGGCGCGCGGCACATTATTGTGCTGTTAGCGCAGGCGCTGGAGAAAGGTCAGGCAAACCATTGTCTGTCCTTTGTTGGCGAGCCGTTACAGCAGGCGCAAGTGTTGTATGCGCTATGGCTGGGCGCCAATTTGCAGGCCAAGATTTCTCGTAGCGCCACCCCGCTGGAAAATGCGCTGGCACACGTTAAAACCATCATCACAACGCCTGCCGTTTAACAGGCGTTTTTATTTCTTTTATTACTAGACGACCGGTCTATTCAGGAGTATCACATGTCATCTGAAAAACTGTTTTCCCCGCTGAAGGTGGGTGCCATTACGGCAGCAAACCGCGTATTCATGGCGCCATTGACGCGTCTGCGCAGTATTGAGCCTGGCGACATCCCTACTCCGCTAATGGTCGAGTATTACCGTCAACGCGCCAGCGCAGGTCTTATCATCAGCGAAGCGACGCAGATCTCCGCACAGGCGAAAGGCTATGCAGGGGCACCCGGCATACACAGCGAAGCGCAAATCGACGCATGGAAGAAAATCACCGCGGCCGTACACGCGGAGCAAGGCCATATTGCTGTCCAGTTGTGGCACACTGGGCGTATTTCTCACGCCAGTCTGCAGCCAAACGGTCAGGCACCGGTTGCACCTTCTGCGATTAGCGCCGGTACCCGCACCTCTCTTCGCGATGAAAACGGTCTGGCAACGCGTGCCGATACTTCAATGCCACGCGCACTGGAAACCGAAGAAATTCCGGGCATCGTTAATGACTTCCGTCAGGCTATTGCCAATGCACGCGAAGCGGGTTTCGACATGGTTGAACTGCACTCCGCTCACGGCTACCTGCTGCACCAGTTCCTGTCACCAACGTCAAACCAGCGTACCGATCAATACGGCGGCAGCGTCGAAAATCGTGCGCGGCTGGTGCTGGAAGTTGTCGATGCAGGAATTAAGGAATGGGGCGCCGATCGTATTGGTATTCGCGTCTCCCCGATTGGCTCTTTCCAGAACGTTGACAACGGCCCAAACGAAGAAGCTGATGCGCTGTATCTGATTGAACAACTGGGCAAACGCGGAATTGCTTACCTGCACATGTCTGAACCAGACTGGGCCGGTGGCGAGCCGTATTCCGACGCGTTCCGCGAAAAAGTTCGCGCACGTTTCCACGGCCCGATCATTGGCGCGGGCGCCTACACGCCTGAAAAAGCAGAAGCGCTGATCGAGAAAGGCCTGATCGACGCCGTTGCTTTTGGTCGCGCCTATATCGCTAACCCGGATCTGGTGGCTCGCCTGCAGCGTAAAGCTGAGCTGAATCCGCAACGTGCCGAAAGCTTCTACGGCGGCGGCGCGGAAGGTTACACCGATTATCCTACCCTCTAACGTCACAATCTCCGTTCTGCCATTGATAGCGGCGTAACAACGCCGCTATACTAAAACAACATTTTGAATGTATTAGCCATTTTCGAAGGGGAAAAAGATGCGTTTACTTCATACCATGCTGCGCGTGGGTGACCTGCAGCGTTCCATCGAGTTTTATACCAACGTGCTGGGCATGAAACTGCTGCGGACCAGCGAAAACCCTGAATACAAATATTCTCTGGCCTTTGTCGGTTACGGCCCTGAAACCAGTGAAGCCGTGATCGAATTGACCTATAACTGGGGTGTCGACAAGTATGAGCTGGGCACCGCCTACGGCCATATCGCTCTGAGCGTAGACAACGCAGCCGAGGCGTGTGAACGCATTCGCCAGAATGGCGGTAACGTTACGCGTGAAGCAGGTCCGGTAAAAGGCGGCTCCACAGTGATCGCGTTCGTTGAAGATCCCGACGGTTACAAAATTGAGCTGATCGAAGAGAAAGACGCCGGGCGCGGCCTGGGCGACTAACCTCCCCCTCGGGCACAGATCGTCTGTGCCCGTAGTTTTATACTCATCATTTTGCCATAATACGCGCTGCAATTTTCCCGTATTAAGAGACCCAGATGTCCGATAACGCTCAACTTTCCGGTCTGTGTGACCGTTTTCGTGGTTTTTATCCTGTCGTCATTGATGTCGAAACCGCAGGGTTTAATGCCAAAACCGATGCGCTGCTTGAGATCGCAGCCATCACACTGAAAATGGATGAACAAGGCTGGCTGATGCCGGACACGACGTTACATTTCCACGTAGAGCCGTTTGAAGGCGCGAATTTGCAGCCGGAGGCCCTCGCCTTTAACGGTATTGACCCTAACAATCCGCTACGCGGCGCGGTCAGCGAATATGACGCTCTGCATGCCATCTTCAAAATGGTGCGTAAAGGCATTAAAGACAGCGGCTGCAATCGGGCGATCATGGTGGCGCACAACGCTACGTTCGACCACAGTTTCATGATGGCTGCAGCAGAACGCGCCTCGCTGAAACGTAATCCGTTTCATCCGTTTGTCACCTTTGATACGGCGGCATTAAGCGGCCTGTCACTGGGACAGACGGTGTTGTCAAAAGCGTGTCTGGCGGCGGGAATGGAATTTGACGGGAATCAGGCGCACTCGGCGCTGTATGATACCGAACGTACTGCCGTGCTGTTTTGTGAAATCGTTAACCGCTGGAAACGTCTCGGCGGCTGGCCTCTTCCCGTACCTGAAGAAGCGTAACGGCGACATAAAAAAAGCGACCATTTCAGGTCGCTTTTTTACTTCTGCTGATATTACTCAGCGTCCGGCTCTTCAGTTTTGTATTTCGCCGCTGTTTCTTTAATCAGCTGCTGCAACTCACCGCGCTGGTACATTTCGATCAAAATGTCACAGCCGCCAACCAGCTCGCCGTCAACCCACAGTTGCGGGAAGGTCGGCCAGTTTGCGTATTTCGGCAGCTCGGCGCGAATATCTGGGTTCTGCAGAATATCAACATAAGCAAAGCGTTCACCACAGGCGGACAGCGCCTGCACAGCCTGTGCGGAGAAACCGCAGCTTGGCAGTTTAGGGGAACCTTTCATGTACAGGAGAATCGGGTTTTCAGCGATCTGGCGCTGGATTTTTTCGATAGTGGTGCTCATTATCTTGCTTCCTTAAACTTCTTTTACGGCAGTAGTCTGACATTGTAGCGGGTCAGACAGGCAACGGAAAATAACATTTTCATTACGCGTTATTATTTTATCCCCTGACGCTAAAAGTTGCATTCACAATCTCATTTATCCCTTTAAAGGCTGTGGATTTGATTATCCGTTCACCAACTCCTACGTTAATTGCTGTTTTTTTTTGCGGTCGGTTACGAAACATAAGTTTAAACAAAAAAAGCTATTAACTTTCCCTCTTTCTATAGATTAGAATCATCAAGTTTTGAAAATCACACGCAGGCACGATAGACCTGCCTTACCAGAGGACTGCTCAGTGGCGCGGATAAACCGAATCTCGATCACGCTCTGTGCTTTACTTTTTACTACACTGCCCTTTACGCCTATGGCTCATGCTTCCAAGCAGGCCAGGACGACACCTACCAATTCTCACACCATCAAAACGGTAGATAAAAAGAAAAGCGCTACAGCCAGCCAAAAAACAACAAAGACCAGCAAGAAAACGGCGACAAAGACCACCAGTAAAACCAGCACCAAAACCGCTTCCTCTTCAAAAAAACGCACAGCCGCTCCGGCAAAGTCGACTAAAACTGTAAATCGTCGTGGTAAAACTGCCGCAGCACAAACTGCTGCCGTTACCTGGACTGAAAAATGCACACCGCGCAAAGGCCATAAGCCGCGCTGTGTGAAGGTGAAAACCACCACCCCAACGACGCTTGCTGACGCGCATAAAGTGAAAGTGCAGAAAGCGACTAAAACCGCCATGTCTACCTTGATGAACCAAATCGGCAAACCTTATCGCTGGGGCGGCACCTCACCAAGAACCGGGTTTGACTGCAGCGGACTGGTCTATTACGCCTATAAAGATCTGGTGAAATTCCGCATTCCGCGTACCGCGAACGAAATGTATCACCTGCGCGATGCCGCGCCGATCGAACGTGGCGAACTGAAAAATGGCGATCTGGTCTTTTTCCGTACCCAGGGTCGCGGAACCGCCGATCACGTTGGCGTGTATGTTGGCAACGGTAAGTTTATTCAGTCACCGCGAAGCGGGCAGGAAATTCAAATCACCTCTCTGAGTGAAGATTACTGGCAGCGCCACTATGTGGGCGCTCGTCGGGTAATGACGCCAAAAACAATTCGCTAAAAACTTACCCTACAGAACATGCTGTAGGGTAAGTTCTTCTTTTGCATAACCTTTCAATTTGCTACCCTATCCTTACTCACAATGAGGCTATTGTGTGTACTCAATATAAATAATAAGGAGAGAAGCAATGTCGTTTGAATTACCTGCATTACCGTATGCCAAAGATGCTCTGGCACCGCATATTTCTGCCGAAACGCTGGAATACCACTATGGCAAACACCATCAAACCTACGTGACCAATCTGAACAACCTGATTAAAGGCACTGCGTTTGAAGGTAAATCACTGGAAGAGATCGTACGTAGCTCTGAAGGTGGTGTCTTCAATAACGCAGCACAGGTCTGGAACCACACGTTCTACTGGAACTGCCTGGCACCGAACGCAGGTGGCGAACCAACCGGTAAACTGGCCGAGGCAATTGTCGCCTCCTTTGGCAGCTTTGCGGATTTCAAAGCGCAGTTCACCGACGCCGCTATCAAAAACTTCGGTTCTGGCTGGACCTGGCTGGTTAAAGGAACGGATGGCAAACTGGCTATCGTTTCCACCTCCAACGCGGGTACTCCGCTGACCACCGACGCGACGACGCTGATGACCGTTGACGTATGGGAACACGCCTACTACATCGATTATCGCAATGCCCGTCCTGGTTACCTGGAGCACTTCTGGGCGCTGGTGAACTGGGAATTTGTTGCGAAGAACTTCGCAGCATAAAAAGATAACGCAGAAGGGAACCCCTTCTGCGTTTTAGTTTTAATGAGTGGCAGTACAGACCTCTTCAGGCTGTTTCCGCGCCGAGATAAAGACCAGCAGCAGCGCAAGCCCCGCCACAATCGCCCCCATCACCGGCACAAAACTGTAGCCTAAACCACCGGAAATCACCGCCCCACCGGCTGCGGCACCCAGTGCGTTCCCCAGGTTAAATGCGCCAATATTGACTGACGACGATAATCCAGGCGCTTCGCTGGCAACGCGCATCACACGCATCTGCAACGGTGGAACGACGGCAAACGTCGCCGCGCCCCAGACCACCATACTGACCGCCGCGCCCAGCTCATTTCGCGCAAGCAAAGGAATGGCCAGCATAATAACCATCAACAGCAGTAAAAAACCTTTCAGCGTACCGTTCACTGAACGGTCAGCCAGTTTGCCGCCAAAGTAGTTACCGATCGAGAAGCCAACGCCTATCAGCACCAGCATACCGGTGACAAATGCCGGTGTGGCATGGGTGATAGTATGCAACACCGGTGAGATGTAGGTATAAAGCGTGAACATCGCCCCGGCGCCCAGAACGGTCGTCAGCAGTGCCGACAGCACCTGCGGGCGCATAAGTACCGCCAGTTCACTACGGACATCCGGGCGCTCTCCTGCCCCACCTTTGGGTAATGAGAAGAACAGGCTGACCATCGCGATGACCCCAAGACCCGCCGTTGCCATAAACGACATGCGCCAGCCGATGGTTTCACCAAGCCAGGTTGCCGCCGGAACTCCGCCAATATTGGCAATGGTTAACCCCATAAACATGGTTGCCACGGCGCTGGCCTGCTTATGTTTGGGTACCACGCTTGCAGCAACCACAGAGCCAAGACCAAAAAATGCCCCGTGATTCAGACTGGTCAAAATACGCGATAACATCAGCGTGGTGTAATCCGGTGAGATAGCCGAGAGCACGTTACCCAGCGTAAAAATCGCCATCAGGAATATCAACGCATTACGTCGCGCACGATGAGACAGCAATAATGTCATCAGCGGAGCGCCCACCATTACGCCAACCGCATACGCGCTGATCAACATGCCGGCCGCCGGAATCGAGACATCCACACCTTTGGCTATGACGGGCAATAATCCCATTGGCGAAAATTCGGTGGTACCAATGCCAAACGCGCCGATCGCCAGCGCCAGTAATGGATAATTGAGTTTCATATTGCGACTCCGTAACGTCGAGCCATGGCGCGACATAAAATAAGAGTCAAAAGCATGACATTGATCGCAAAATTAATAAAGTTAACAAAACTGCAAAAGACTTTTGCTTATTCGCAAACAATAGAGGGGAAAAGCCAGCGGAAAGGATGAGGGAGAATTAACTCCCTCGGGGAAATCAATGCAGCGCTGCGGTCAGGCCACTCGCGACGATCAAGCCCAGAACAATAATGGTAGTTACTAACGAAAATTTCAGATCGGTGCTCATCAAGTTTTCTCCTTTTTATTCCCACACAAAAAGTGATATTGCGCATTTTTACACACTTGAAAGCAAAAATCTCTCACGATTTATATTGATAACTGCTTTTAACTCTTCCCCTTTTCGTTAAGATCAGACAAAATTCCACGCTTACTTGATTAGCGTACCGGCCATTGACCCCTTCCTGACGTTCCGTGTCGTTTTCCCGGCGTGCCGCAACCCTTACGTTGCGCTAAGGGTGTGTTAAGGCAAACGTTTACCTGGAGTATTCTCAGGAGCTTAGGATATGGTCTGGAGTGAGATGTAATGGCAACAATTAAAGATGTAGCGAAGCGAGCAAACGTTTCCACTACAACCGTATCACACGTAATTAACAAAACACGCTTTGTCGCGGAAGAAACGCGTAATGCTGTCTGGGCGGCGATCAAAGAGCTGCACTATTCTCCGAGCGCAGTGGCACGCAGCCTGAAGGTGAATCACACCAAGTCTATTGGCTTGTTGGCCACCAGCAGCGAAGCGGCCTATTTCGCTGAAATTATCGAAGCCGTTGAGAAAAACTGTTTCCAGAAAGGCTATACCCTGATTCTGGGTAACGCATGGAACAGTCTCGAAAAACAGCAGGCCTATCTGTCGATGATGGCGCAAAAGCGCGTTGATGGTCTGCTGGTGATGTGTTCCGAGTATCCGGAGCCGCTGCTGACGATGCTCGAAGAGTATCGCCATATTCCGATGGTCGTCATGGACTGGGGCGAAGCAAAAGCCGACTTTACCGATACGGTCATTGATAACGCCTTCGAAGGCGGTTACATGGCAGGTCGGTATCTGGTAGAACGCGGTCATCGTGAGATTGGCGTGATCCCTGGCCCAATGGAACGTAACACCGGAGCCGGGCGTCTGGCAGGTTTTATGAAAGCGATGGAAGAAGCGCTGATTAAAGTGCCTGAAAACTGGATTGTGCAGGGCGATTTTGAACCTGAGTCCGGCTATCGCGCCATGCAGCAAATTTTGTCACAGTCGCATCGTCCGACCGCCGTCTTCTGTGGTGGCGATATTATGGCGATGGGTGCACTGTGCGCCGCTGACGAGATGGGACTGCGCGTACCGCAGGATGTCTCGCTCATCGGGTACGACAACGTGCGCAACGCCCGCTTCTTCACGCCGGCCCTGACGACTATTCACCAGCCGAAAGATTCGCTGGGTGAAACGGCCTTCAACATGTTGTTAGACCGTATCGTGAATAAGCGCGAAGAGTCACAATCTATCGAGGTGCATCCGCGTCTGGTAGAACGCCGCTCGGTTGCCGACGGCCCGTTCCGCGATTACCGCCGCTAAGCCTGTTGCGCGGGGGCCTCATCTGGCTCCCGCAGCCATTCCTTGTTCAACGTTTCACTATCCCCTAAATAATCCAGCAGCCAGCTCAATGCCGGCGACGTATCGTTCTGTTGCCATGTCAGGCAGCATGCGGCATCAGGAAATGGATTCTCCAACTGTAGCGCAACCCATTTGCCGCTATCGATCCACGGTTTGGCAAAATGCGTCGGTACCATGCCGACGCACAACCCTGCAGACAAACAGGTAGCGGAAGATTCCCAGTCTGGCACCACAACGCGCTTTTGGTTATCCAGCAGCCAGGTAATACGCTTTGGCAACGTACGGGAGGTATCTTCACGCACCAGTGACGGCCAGTTGCGCAACGTGTCATCACTCAGCGGCCCGGGCATTGACGCCAACGGATGATGGCTAGCCACCACGCAGCTCCAGCTCAGCATTCCCATGTCACGGAAGGTATAGCGGCCCCCCACCGGAATCGCCTGCGTGGCGCCGATTGCCAGTTCAACGCGCCCATCGGACAGCGCATCCCAGACGCCGTTAAAGACTTCCTGGAAAACCAACAGTTCCACATCGTCAAAATGACGATAGAAATCGACGATCATTTGTCGGGTACGATCTGGGCGGACAATGTTATCGACTGCGATCGCCAGTTGTCCGCGCCAGCCGTTGGCAATTTGCTGGCATTGCTGGCGAGTGATCTGCATTTTTTTGATAACAGAGCGGCCTTCTTTAAGAAACCATGCGCCAGCAGGCGTCAATTCCACATCCCGATGGCGCCGCTCAAAAAGCGGCACCGCCAGCCACTCTTCCAGTTGACGTACGGTGTAGCTTACCGCGGAGGGTACACGGTGCAACTCCTGGGCGGCAGAACTAAAGCTGCCGTTACGCGCAACGGCATCAACCACTTCAAGTGAATATTCCGACCACATATTCTGCCTGCAAAAAATTTGAAATCAGTAAGCAAATATTAGCGTTTCACAGCGAGAATTACACTCACTACACTCAGCGGCATTGTTCTATTGCTAAAAAAAGAGAAATGATGATGCAACCTGGGAAAGGGTTTTTAGTCTGGCTGGCAGGTCTTAGCGTGCTCGGCTTTCTGGCAACGGATATGTATCTGCCCGCCTTTGCCGCAATTCAGTCCGATTTGCAAACACCTGCATCTGCCGTCAGCGCCAGCCTTAGCTTGTTCTTAGCCGGTTTTGCCGTCGCGCAACTTTTGTGGGGGCCACTTTCCGACCACTACGGTCGCAAACCTATTTTGCTGCTGGGTTTATCTATCTTTGCACTGGGCAGTCTGGGCATGCTGTGGGTTGAAAACGCCACCGGCCTGCTGGTGCTGCGCTTTGTCCAGGCCGTTGGTGTTTGCGCTGCATCGGTTATCTGGCAGGCGTTGGTCACCGATTATTATCCTTCACAAAAAGTAAACCGCATCTTTGCCACCATTATGCCGCTGGTCGGATTATCTCCGGCATTAGCACCATTACTAGGCAGTTGGATCCTGGTACATTTTTCCTGGCAGGCCATTTTCGCCACCCTTTTTGCCATTACCCTAATTCTGATGCTTCCCGCACTGCGCTTAAAACCGACGGTTAAAGCACGCGACGACAGCCAGGACAAACCGACGTTCGCCACCTTGCTACGCTCGAAAACTTACCGCGGAAACGTGCTGATTTATGCCGCCTGTTCCGCAAGCTTTTTCGCATGGCTGACGGGTTCCCCGTTCATCCTCAGCGAAATGGGCTACAGTCCAGCGGTGATTGGCCTGAGCTATGTTCCGCAAACTATCGCTTTCTTAATCGGTGGTTACGGCTGCCGCGCTGCGCTGCAAAAATGGCAGGGCCGTCAACTGCTGCCCTGGTTACTCATTCTGTATGCCATCAGCGTTGTGGCCACCTGGGCAACCGGCTTTATTCATCATGTTGCGCTGGCTGAAATCCTGATCCCATTCTGTGTGATGGCGATCGCTAACGGGGCAATCTATCCTATCGTCGTCGCGCAAGCATTACGTCCTTTCCCACAAGCAACAGGACGCGCAGCCGCATTGCAGAACACACTGCAACTGGGTTTATGCTTCCTCGCAAGCCTTGTGGTTTCCTGGTTAATCGCTACCCCACTGCTCACCACCACCAGCGTGATGCTGACAACGGTGCTGCTGGCGGGCGTGGGTTACAAAATGCAATCACAGAAAGCTGACGCCCCGCAAACAGATGATCGTGCGCAAATTGCCCACGGTGAGTCTCACTAAAGATTGTTGCGGGCAATTAATTAGCCCGCTAACAATTATCAGTTGAATCGATAAAAAATCAGGCCTATACTGATTTCCGGTTGTTAAAAATAACGATAATTTCTATGTATTAACGGTGACAAGAACGTTCCCGTTTTTCCACGGATGGCCTTTTCGGCAAGGGTTCCTCCCTTCCTCTGTTCTACGTCGGATTATAGATTCGCGGATTAATTCCGTGAGATTTCTCACAAAGCCCAAAAAAGCGTCTACGCTGTTTTAAGGTTCTGATCACCGACCAGTGATGGAGAAGCTATGAGTTCATCGTGTATAGAAGACGTCAGCGTACCGGATGATGACTGGTACCGCATCACCAATGAATTATTGAGCCGTGCAGGCATTACCATTAATGGCCCGGCACCGGCGGATATTCGCGTAACAAACCCCGATTTTTTCAAACGCGTATTACAGGAAGGATCGTTAGGGTTGGGTGAAAGTTATATGGATGGCTGGTGGGAATGTGACCGGCTGGACATGTTTTTTAGTAAAGTCCTGCGCGCGGGTCTTGAAAACCAACTCCCCCGCCACTTTAAAGATACGCTACGTATCGCCACGGCCCGCCTGTTCAATTTACAGACCAAAAAACGTGCGTGGGTCGTCGGTAAAGAACATTACGATTTAGGCAACGACCTTTTTACCCGCATGCTGGACCCTTATATGCAGTATTCCTGCGCCTACTGGAAAGATGCCGACACCCTGGAATCTGCCCAGCAGGCGAAGCTAAAAATGATTGCTGAAAAGCTGCAGTTGAAGCCAGGAATGCGGGTGCTTGATATTGGCTGCGGCTGGGGCGGTTTATCCCAGTTTATGGCATCACAGTATGGCGTTAGCGTAGTGGGTGTGACCATTTCGGCAGAACAGCAGAAAATGGCGCAGGCGCGTTGCGCGGGGCTGGATGTCACCATTTTGCTGCAGGACTACCGAGACCTGAACGACAAATTTGATCGCATTGTCTCCGTGGGCATGTTTGAGCATGTGGGGCCGAAGAACTACGCCACCTATTTTGAGGTGGTCGATCGTAATTTAAAACCTGACGGTCTCTTTTTGCTGCATAGCATCGGCTCCAAAAAGACCGACAATAACGTTGACCCGTGGATCAATAAATATATCTTTCCGAACGGCTGTTTACCGTCAGTTCGCCAGATAGCTAACGCCAGCGAGCCACATTTTGTGATGGAAGACTGGCATAATTTTGGCGCGGATTACGATACAACGCTGATGGCCTGGCACGAGCGTTTCATGAGATCCTGGCCCGAAATCGCCGATAACTATACCGAACGTTTCAAACGGATGTTCAGCTATTACCTGAACGCCTGCGCGGGGGCGTTTCGTGCTCGCGACATTCAGCTATGGCAGGTGGTATTTTCCCGCGGCGTTGAACACGGTCTGCGTGTTCCCCGCTAATCGTTATCGCCCCCGAGCCAACGGGGGCTTGACACTACGCTCCCGCTTCGCCCGTGACGTGACTGATGGCGCATTCACGCGCCGCCAGCACACGCTCAACGGTATCAACCACCGCCTGAGTTTGAGGGTCAATTTCAATGTTGACCCGCGCGCCCAGCTTTTTCTTGCCAAGCGTCGTACGCTCCAGCGTTTCCGGGATCAAATGCACACAGAAGCGCGTCGGCGTCACTTCACCGACCGTCAGGCTGATACCGTCAATACCGATAAATCCTTTGTACAGGATATATTTCATCAGCGATGGATCCTGAACCTTAAACCACACCTGTCTGTTGTTCTCAGAGGTCAGAATTTTCGACACTTCGGCGGTAGTCATAATGTGGCCCGACATTAAATGTCCGCCAATTTCATCGCTGAATTTTGCCGCCCGCTCAACGTTGACCAAATCACCGACCTTCAGGTCACCCAAATTGGTGATGCGCAGCGTTTCTTTCATCAGATCAAAGCTTATCTGGTTACCGTTAATTTCGGTGACCGTCAGGCAGCACCCATTGTGAGCAACCGATGCGCCAGTCTCCAGCGCATCCAGCATATATTCAGGCAACTCCACGACATGCGTACGAAAATTTGGTTTTTCATCAATGGACACCAATTTCGCGGTGCCCTGCACAATACCCGTAAACATACTTCAAACTCCTGAACTCAATTAAGACATCTCTGCACAGCACAATAGCAGGTGGAAATTCAGGTTGCCAGCGATGCGCCGCGCCTGCCTGTTTTTTCACTGGAGAATTACGTATTCCTCGCTACAATAGACTGAAATTTCCCCTGCATTTTCTCCTTGCTGCCAGATAAGGCGGCTTTTTTAGTCTCTCAAATAACAACAATATAGTGGTGTACACGTGCAAAAGTATGTAAGTGAAGCGCGTCAGTTATTAGCTCTGGCAATTCCGGTGATTCTTGCGCAAATCGCTCAAACCGCAATGGGATTCGTTGATACCGTCATGGCGGGCGGATACAGCGCCACGGATATGGCGGCCGTCGCCATTGGTACGTCCATTTGGCTGCCGGCCATTCTGTTTGGTCACGGACTACTGCTGGCATTGACGCCGGTAATTGCGCAACTCAATGGTTCCGGACGCCGGGATCGAATCGCCCATCAAATACGCCAGGGATTCTGGCTGGCGGGCAGCGTATCCATTCTGATAATGGTAGTGCTGTGGAACGCAGGCTACATTATTCACTCCATGCATAATATTGACCCGGCGCTGGCGGATAAAGCCGTCGGCTACCTGCGCGCGTTGCTGTGGGGGGCGCCTGGGTATTTGTTCTTCCAGGTAGCCCGTAACCAGTGTGAAGGTCTGGCCAAGACGAAACCGGCGATGGTGATGGGATTTCTCGGCCTGCTGGTGAACATTCCGGTTAACTACGTTTTCATTTATGGGCATTTAGGCATGCCGGAACTGGGCGGCGTGGGCTGCGGCGTAGCTACGGCAGCGGTTTACTGGGTGATGTTTATCGCCATGCTGTCTTACGTAAAACGCGCACGCTCGATGCGCGATATTCGTAATGAGCGTGGTTTCCAGAAACCGGACACCGCCGTAATGAAACGTCTGATTCAACTGGGTTTGCCTATCGCGCTGGCGCTATTTTTCGAAGTGACGCTGTTTGCGGTGGTGGCGCTGCTGGTTTCCCCGTTGGGGATTGTCGACGTAGCCGGACACCAGATCGCACTGAACTTCAGCTCGTTAATGTTCGTTTTGCCGATGTCTCTGGCTGCAGCCGTCACCATTCGTGTCGGTTATCGTCTGGGCCAGGGATCAACATTGGATGCGCAAACTGCCGCCAGAACGGGTCTGGGTGTCGGGGTCTGCATGGCGATGGTAACGGCGATTTTCACCGTGACATTCCGCGAGCACATAGCCCTGCTCTACAACAATAACCCGGAAGTAGTCGCTCTGGCGGCGCAGCTCATGTTACTGGCCGCGGTGTATCAGATATCGGACTCTATCCAGGTTATTGGCAGCGGTATCCTGCGTGGTTATAAAGATACGCGTTCCATTTTCTTTATTACCTTTACGGCATACTGGGTGCTGGGTTTGCCAAGCGGTTATATTCTGGCGCTTACCGATCTGGTCGTTGACCGGATGGGACCGGCGGGATTCTGGATGGGCTTTATTATCGGCCTGACCTCTGCGGCGATACTGATGATGCTGCGCATGCGGTTTCTACAACGCCAGCCATCAGCAGTTATTTTACAACGCGCCGCGCGATAACCCCATAACAGCCGCCATCTGGCGGCTTTTTGACAGCTTCAGAAGGGGCTGGCGTTTTCGGCATTCACCCACTGTTTGTGGACAGGATGCCTGAAATGCAACTCACTGGCATGCAGCATCAGCCGCGGGGTTAGTTCACTGCCTGGCAGTAGACGCCCGCCATACAAATCGCACCCCAAAATAGGATGCCCCAACTGTTGACAGTGGATCCGTAGTTGATGGGTTCGCCCAGTTTCAGGCGTCAGTTGTACGCGCGTCAAGGGGAGTAAAGTCCCCTCCTCCAGGGGGTGATAAAAGCGCTCAATAACCTGATAGCGCGAGCGGGCAGGTTTGCCGTTAATAGCGCAAATCGACATCAGTGGAAACAGCGCCGGGTCTTTGGCAATCGCTGCGTCGATAATCCCTTCATCGTTTTCCAGATGTCCGCATAACAGCGCGCTGTATACCTTAGTGACCGTACGCTGGCTAAACTGCTGGCAAAGCGCGGCATTGATAGCCTTGTTGCGGGCAACCACCATCAGCCCTGAAGTCCCAAAATCAAGCCGATGAACCAGCGTGCAGCCGGGGTAAATCTGTACCAGCCGGTAATGTACCGAATCAAGATTCTGCGGATTTTTCCCCGACAAGCTAAGCAGCCCGCTGGGTTTATTGATAAGCACCAGGTGCTCGTCCTGATAGAGGATCTCTATCTCGTCATGACAAGGTGGGGCAATGAAGGTATCGAGGATCGTAGACATGAGCGGCCTGGATAAAGTGTGGGAACGGATGATAACGAATTTTGACCAGCCAGGCGAATCGGCGCGCTTAACCCATGGCAATCATTGCATGATAGAGTGTGGATTATCCCGAGTGCGATGAGAGGGTTACACAGTGCAACAAATCGATTTTTACATGGTAGATGCCTTTACCACCACGACGTTTGGCGGTAATGCCGCAGCAGTCTGTCAGCTCGTTGACTGGCTGCCCGATGAAACATTATTAAAAATGTCGCAGCAGCATAACCAGTCTGAAACTGCTTTTTTTGTCGCCAAGGAAAATGGCTTTGAGCTGCGTTGGTTTACCACTCAGGGAGAAATCAATCTGTGTGGGCATGCCACTCTGGCCGCCGCGCATGTCATCTTTGAACATCTGGATTACCCGGACACTACCCTCCATTTTGCTACCCGGTTTGTGGGTCCGCTGACGGTCACACGCAGCGGTGAATGGCTGACGCTTGATTTTCCGGCCTGGCAAAGTGAACCTGTCGAGCCGCCCACCTTATTGTTGGAAACATTAGGCGTCACCGAATACAAAGAGGTGCGCGTCGCACGCGATTACATGGTGGTGCTGGAGAATCAACAGCAGGTTGAGGCAGTGCGCCCAAACATCCACGCCATGCTTCCGCTGGGGAAAATGGTTTGTATCACCGCACCGGGTGATGGGGAATACGATTTCGTCAGCCGTTTCTTCTGCCCGGGCGAAGCCGTTGCGGAAGACCCCGTCACAGGCTCGGCACATAGCATGCTGATCCCTTACTGGGCTGCAAAACTGAACAAAACACAGATGCTGGCGCGCCAGGTCTCGGCACGCGGCGGGGATTTACGCTGCCAACTGACAGGAACGCGTGTTTACATCGGCGGACAAGCTGTAACTTATCTGACGGGTCACGTGCTGTTGCGCTAACAGCCTTACCCGAATTAACCCATCCATGGAGGATTTATGTCGAACAAACTCGTACAGATACACTTTGATTTTCATGGTCCGTTTGGGGCTGAGATGTCGAATCAGCTCGTTGAACTGGCCGAATCAATCAACCAGGAGCCAGGGTTCATCTGGAAAATCTGGACCGAAAACGCAGCAAATAATGAAGCGGGTGGCATCTACTTGTTCCAGGATGAAAACACCGCGCTGGCCTATATCAAAAAACACACGGCCCGCCTGAAGCATTTAGGCGTGACAGACGTGACGTTCAAAATCTTCGATATCAATGAACCATTAAGTAAGATTAACCACGGTCATATCGGCTAATATTTTCCCCCAGACGCCCCGCTCCGGGGCGCTGCTACACTCTCCTGCCGTCCCCCTCATCAAAAGCCCCCCCTTTTCGCCACCTCACGATGGCGAAATAGCGTGTGCCGCGTTTGCAATAGTTCACAAAATTATCACCCGCGAAAACTACCACTAGCCGAAAGCAGTATGAAAGCGTATAAATAAGACAAACAGTATTATTTTATACAAAGTGAATTATCATCAGCTACAGGAGATTTCTTTTGTCCGTGGACATTACATCGAACTCATCTGCCGGAAGCTTCCCGCCAGCAGGTCATTACTCGCACAGTACAACGGCTGGCGGCTTCGTCTTCATTTCAGGGCAGTTGCCGGTTACTTTTGATGGCGAGAAAAAAGCGGATGCCTCTTTTGAAGATCAAACCCGACTGGTACTCAAGAATATTGATGCTTGTCTGGCGGGTGCTGGAGTTTCCCGTCAGCATCTGGTGTCTGTTCGCGTCTATGTGACGGATATGAACCAGTGGCCGACGTTTAACAAAATCTATGGAGAATGGATCGGTGATTTCCGCCCATCCCGTGCCGTAGCAGGCGTTGCTGAGCTTCATTATGGCTTCGCGCTGGAAGTTGAAGCCATTGCGTTGGCCCCACAAGCGTAACGTTTAACGACATACAGGTGAACAACAATGACTGAAATGACACTGCCAGATTATAACGATGTGGCCGCTGCGGCAGAACGCATCGCCGATTATGCCAACAGAACGCCGGTGATGACCTCCCGAACGGTTAATGAAGAATTTGCTGCTGAAGTTTTCTTCAAGTGCGAAAACTTCCAGAGAATGGGCGCGTTTAAATTTCGCGGCGCCATGAATGCGTTGCGCCAGTTCACCCCGGAACAACGCGCTGCGGGCGTCGTTACTTTTTCTTCCGGCAACCACGCGCAGGCCATTGCCCTGTCGGCAAAATTGTTGGGGATCCCGGCGACCATTATCATGCCGCATGATGCCCCGGCAGCTAAAGTTGCCGCAACAAAAGGCTATGGCGGAAATGTGGTGATGTACGATCGCTATAGCGAAGATCGTGAAAAAATTGGCCGGGACCTGGCAGAAAAACACGGGTTGACGCTAATCCCGCCTTACGACCATCCGCACGTGATTGCGGGCCAGGGCACCGCCACAAAAGAGCTGATTGAGGAAGTGGGTCAGTTAGACGTTCTTTTCGTGTGTCTGGGCGGCGGCGGGCTGCTTTCAGGATCCGCACTGGCAGCGCGACATTTGTCTCCTGACTGCATCATCTATGGCGTCGAGCCCGAAGCAGGAAATGATGGTCAACAGTCGTTTCGCAGCGGCAAAATTGTTCATATCGATACACCTAAAACCATTGCTGACGGCGCTCAAACTCAACATCTCGGGAATATTACGTTTCCAATTATCCAGCAAAACGTGAACGATATTCTGACTGTCTCAGACGATGAATTAGTCGCCTCAATGAAATTTATCGCTGAACGAATGAAAATTGTCGTGGAGCCGACCGGTTGCCTGGGTTTCGCCGCCGCCAGAGCGCGTAAAGCTGAACTGCGTGGTAAGAAAATCGGCATTATCATCAGCGGTGGCAACGTGGATATCAGCCGTTACAGTGAATTCCTTGCCGGGTGATCGAAAAGGTATCTGCTAAGCGGATACCTTACTATTGTCTGTACATTCCCGTCTGGAAAAGCGAGCCCAGCTCACTGTAAACTGCTCGCAATCGTGGCAACAGGCATCACCGCAGGAGACTGGCATGCCAAAAACCGACAACAATTCACTTCTCTGCCAAATTGATACTATCGCCAGGGGCTTGAGTGAGACCTTTTCTCCATTTTGCGAAGTGGTAGTTCATGATCTCAAAAATCCTGAACATGCCATTTTATCCATCCATAATAACCTGTCAGGACGTGAACCCGGCCAACCGGCAACAGAGCTTGGCCTGGCCAGAATCGCATCGCCTGAATTTCCCAGTATCATTGCCAACTACAGCAACCAGTTTGCCGATGGCCGCCCGGTGAAAAGCACGTCCATAGGCATCAAGGATGAAAAAGGCATATACGTAGCAGCACTGTGTCTGAATGTGGATATGACGCTGTTTCGTGGCATGCAGAGCGCCCTCGCGCGTTTTACTGAAACCACAGACTCGCCTGTTAAGGAACATATCGATCCTGGTAGTAATGAAGTCATCCGCCAGCGTATCGATGACTTTGCAGCTAAGCGCGCCACAACGGCCCGCGCCCTTAAACCTGAAGACCGTAAGCGACTGATTCAACAATTACGCAAAGACGGTTTGCTTAACGTACGAAAATCTATGGATACCGTCGCGCAGCATTTGGGCGTTTCCAGGGCTACCGCTTATCTGTATGCCCGTCAGTCAGTTCAGGCGGGTGAATAAACGGGTTCAGATAGACCACACTTGCCGCAGCATAGAATGTCTGCTCTTGATTACCGACACGAAGCGCTCCCGCTATACTAAGGGCGGCTTCGTGCCCAATTTCGTGTCCGATATAGTTATCCACCAGTAAACAACCAAATCCCGCTGCAGTGAAAAAATAAACCTTTATTTTCGTGCGTATTTATTGGCGCTGAGTAAATAGATGACTTATTTTTGTACGTACACAGTGAAATTTAGCTTTACTCAAATAACACCACCAGCATTGCTAATGCATCACAATAGAACAAATAACAACTAACCCACTGATTTAAAAGAATTTAAAAAATACTGAATTTATTGCACCAATAATACCTATGCAATATATATAAATAGCGTGATATCTAAATTATAATTCTTTTACATCCGGCTGATTGGTGAGGTAAGAATGCGGTTAATGGTCATGTTGGTAAGCTTTGTACTCTCCACCCAGCTTTGGGCAGGTGAACTTTCCAGGCCCACCGGTAAAGTTCTTTTAACGCTGTCGGGTAATATTGAAAATACAAATGCTGATGGGAAAGCCGTTTTTGATACCGCCAGCCTCGAGAAGCTCGGCATGGTCAGCTTCCAGACCACCTCCCCCTGGTATAATGGACGCACTACCTTTACGGGTATTCCACTTCAAAAAATCATGGATTATGTCGGGGCGAATGGCTCTGTTGTGAAGGTCACTGCGCTCAATGACTACACCACCGTTATCCCTCTCAGTGATTTCAAAAAATACAATGCTATCCTTGCTTTAAAAATCAACGGAAAATATATGCGCATCCGTGACAAAGGCCCGCTATTCATTGTGTACCCCTATGACAGCATGCCAGAACTGAATAATCAGATTTATTATTCAAGGTCTGCATGGCAGGTCAGTAGTATGGATATTGAGTAAACGTTCAGAGGAACATCATGAACAGAATACTGGCTGGCATCATCTTTTTTCTTTTTATATCTACCGGGTATATCTCTTTCCTAGTGCATGAACGGCAACAAGAGCTACAGAAACTGACTCATTACACCGATTCCTGGTCTGCTGCTCAGTTGGTATCACAATATTACCGATTTGAATCGTTGCTTGGTCTTTACACTATCGATGATACGATGAATCTCGATGATGTACGTATGCGTCTCGACATTATGCTCAGCCAGAGTGATTTGATAAAAGAAGGTGACCTGGGGCGCTACATAGAAAGCAATATAGCCCACCGTGAGCTGGCGGTAAAACTTGAAAATACTCTTAGTTATCTGGATGTTAATCTTGAGAGCATGAATCGTTCAGCACTCCAGGCATATCTGAAAAAAATGCATGCTCTGGATGCACCACTTGGCCGTCTTTCATCCGGTGCCTTAAACAAGGATGTTAACTCGATCAATAACGCCAACCAAAAAATTCAAACGCTGTACTATATTTACTCAGCTACCTCTGTATTGTTGATAATACTCAGTGCGATTCTGGGCGTGCTCATTTTCTATCAAAACAGAAATATTCTGCGGGCGCACCTTCAGGTCAAGAGTCTGGCCCAAGAACTGCAGAAATCTAAAGAAAAGCTACAAATCCAGAATGCTAAACTGGAATATGACGTCTACCATGATTCTCTTACCGAGATGAATAACCGCCAGCTATTCTGGAGCGATTTAAATAAAACAATCGAGATAGCAGAAAAAAATAACGATGCTGTGACCGTGATGTTGTTCGATTTAGATCGATTCAAAGAGGTAAATGATACGTATGGTCATGATGCTGGTGATATGTTATTGCGCCAGATATCAGACCGTCTGATTTCGATGAGCCTGACTTCGGATACCCTGTATCGCTTAGGAGGGGATGAGTTTGCGTTTCTGTCGAGCGGTCTGACAGAAAGCCGGGCCGTTTCACGAGCCCAGAAAATAAGTGATTTTATCAGCCAGCCCTACACTATTTACAACACGATTATCAACATAACTACCTGTGTTGGCATCGTTATCTCAGAAACTGAACGTCGCTCCGACTATCTTTATAAATTTGCCGATTTGGCCCTGTATGAGGCCAAAAATGAAGGCTCAGGTAAGATAAAAGTCTTTCGGCAACGCATGTTAGAAAAGCTGCAAGAAAGCAGAACGCTTGAGCATGATATGGCATTGGCAATAGTGAACAAAGAATTCGTGGTCTATTACCAGCCTATTGTCGATTCTTTCAGCCAGAAAATTTACAGCTATGAAGCGCTGATTCGCTGGATTCATCCTCTAAAAGGTCTGCTGTCGCCTGATAGCTTTATTCCTGTTGCTGAAAAAACAGGAATGATTAATGAGATGGGTAAAGCGGTGCTTGAAATTGCCTGCAGGGAAGCGGCGTGTTGGGCGGTTCCGGCTAAGATTTCGGTCAATGTCTCCCCTGTTCAGCTAAGCAGCAAAGGCTTTGCCGGCATCGTGTTAACCATACTGAAAGAAACAGGACTTCCACCGGACCGCCTCGAACTGGAAGTGACAGAGTCTTCTCTCTTTACTGAGAGTACGACACCAATGAACACGCTTAATAAGCTCAGAGCCCTGGGCGTGAAAATTTCCATCGATGATTTTGGTACCGGATACTCGTCTCTTTCGCGCCTCAGCAGACTTGCCTTCGATAAAATCAAAATAGACAAATCCTTTGTGCATTCGATATCCACACAGGAAGACGCCCTTAATATCATCAAACTGATCACCGGCATGGCGAAATCCCTCAATATGAAGGCTGTTGCAGAAGGTGTTGAAACGCAGGAGCAACTTGAAAGTCTTCAGGCACTGGGCTGCGATTTTGCACAAGGATATCTGTTTGGCAAACCTCAGCCTTGCATTGATGAGGAAATCAGAAACGGTTAAATCACGGACGACACATTTACTCGTGGATACAGGGCCGCGTTTTTTCTCATCTGCATACCGCGAGCGTTATCCCTGCGGGATCGCAAGGATAACCTTCGCAAACATGGTTATATCGGCCCCATGTTGATTCGCTATCAGGCTACTTGATCATCAACCGTAGTGCTAAATCATTCGGATAAGGATCAAAATAGTTCTGGGTAAGCAAATAGCTGTCCGGGTATTCAGCAAGATAGTGCTTGAGTAGCGTCAGTGGCGCCAGTATTGGCAGCAGCCCGCCGCTATAGTTGAGGATAACGTCACGTAACTCTCCGCGCTGGCGGGTGTTTAATCGATCGCGGAAGTAGCCCTGGATATGCATCAGTACGTTGGTGTGATTTTTCCGCGAGGCGGGCTTTTTAAGGATTGCCATGAGCTTTTCGCGATAAGCCACAAAAAAAGCGTCCAGATCATCCCACTGATGGAGCGATGCAACGAATGGACCAATCTCCCGGTAACCTGCCTGGTGATGGGCCAGAAGCTGAAGCTTATAGCGACTGTGGAAATTGAGTAAGCCGTGACGAGTAAGACCATCGGCCCGCAGCCTATTAAGCTCATGTAACGCGAACACTCGCTCGACAAAGTTCTCCCTCAGCACTGGATCGTGCAAACGGCCATCTTCTTCGACTGGCAACCACGGGTAGCTTTCCATCAATGCGCCGGTAAACAGGCCAGTGCCCTCTTTTCGGCCACGATTTCCTTTTTCGTCATACAACCTCACTCGCTCCATACCGCAGCTTGGTGATTTAGCACAGACAATAAAACCCGACAGATCGCCAAGTCCATCGATATATGAAGCAGCGAAATCGGACATTTTATCGGTGACATCCTCACCTGGCGCATGGCTAAAACACATGCGGATATTCCCTCGTGCGGTTTGAACCAGGCGCAACGCGGGACGTGGTACAGGCAAACCGATGGACATCTCCGGGCAGACAGGTTTGAAAGTCACCCACTGAGCCAGCTCATCCATCACAAACCCCATCCGTTTATGCCCACCGTCGAAACGCACGGCTGAACCGGTTAAACATCCACTAATCCCGATGACAGGTTGAGTGTTCATAACGACCCCCTCGTTTATTGACGACCCTTTTCGGGAAAAAACATAACGGTTTCACTATTAAATCATAGCGTACGATATCTGCTGTGAGTTCAACTGATAGATGCAAGTACTCAAAAAAATCCTGGCCGCCAGGGGAAGTGGTTAGCGGTTTTAAGATGCCTTTCGAGTGAACTGTTGCTCAGTAATAGTATTACCCCATTGATCGCCTTCCCATTCTTTCGATAATTCAAATCCGAATGATTCGTACAATCGTCTTGCCGCAGTAAGTTTATTAAATGTCCACAATTGAACCGAAGAGAATCTCTGCTCATCACAAAATCTCATCGCTTCGCCAATAAGTTTTCTACCCAGTCCGCTGCCACGACACCCATCGTCAAGGATGAACCAGCGCAGATGCGCCTCATTATTCCCCAGATCCTCACCGTCAATTGCAACTGAGCCGACTATGCGCTCATTCACGATTGCCAGCCAAATCTGATTACATGGCTTGTCCAGACGACCAGAAAAATCAGCAAGACCTGCGGCAACCTTCCCTTCAAAAAAACTGCCGAAGTTATGTTCTCTGGCGTAATAGCCGCCATGCATTTCAGTAATACGACCTATCATGCCGGGATGATAACCCGTGACTATTTTTACGCTGTTACGCAGGTTACCCTCGTTTCTTTCACGACAGCCTTTCAACGCGTTGGCATAGGAAGAAAGACCTTGTAATACAGCTTGCTGTGTAAACGGATCGAGCTTACCAAGTGCTGCTCCGACACGTTCGTCAGCATAAGTATTGATGCTATGTACGGTCTCCACGCCCTTCCCGGTAAGGCTTAGCCGTTTTGTCCTCGCATCTTCAGCAGAAGGAGCTTCTTTAAGCTCTCCGGCTTCAACAAGTTTAGCGAGCATGCGGCTAACGCTGGACTTCTCTAGCCCCAAGATCTGGACCAATTGAGCGGCTGTCAATGACCCATGTGTTTCAATTTCAAGCATGGCGTGAACTGCTGAAGGAGGATAGTCGGTTGCAGCCAGGTTTTGGTTCATGAACCCAAGCTCTCGCACCATTAAGCGTGATGCCGCACGTATGTTTTGTATGTTACTTAGTTCAGAAATCATGAGCATTACCCTGCAACAATAGTTGCATCATACAACCATTGGTGTGAGGAATTTGTCAATCCCTTATTTTATATCCGCTTCCCGCTCGAAGTAGACCTTGCGATGCATCAGGCTGTCCGTTTCGTGCCATGAGCTGACATAACGATTCAAGTCATCAGTTTTTTATCTATTGTTAAAAGCCAGAGCCTATCTGAGAAGGAATGAAAATTGTCACGTGATATCGGCATTTACATAATTATAGAAAAATTCCCACCAACTAATGACCTCAGAGATTCAATCATTCAGTCAGGCTTTCCCTGCGAACTGGATGATGAATTTGATCCTCTAACGTTCAGCGGCTTCTTACCATGTTCTGTTAATGGTTCACCTTCGGGCTTCGAATATATTGCACGTGAGGTGGATGGTGATGAACTTAATGAGTTAAATACTACCTTCGTACCTGACTTAGTTATTGTGTTTTCAACAGGTGGATATGAACTTGAGTGGATATCGGCTTTAGCGACAGCATGCTGTATTGCTGGTCTTGCCGGAGGACTGGTAGTGGACTACTTAACTGGCGATCAATATCTTACTAATGATGCTGTTAAATGGGCGAAATCTCAGATGTCAATTGTACGCTCCTAACTTTAGTAAATTTAAGTTGTCGTAGCCTGCTTCCGGCAATCAATTACATCTCTTTATCAGCAGTAAGGCAAGTGGATGCCGCTGGACAATCATTCGCTAACAGAGCCTGCTCCTCGCTCGCAGCAGACCTTCGCTGCTGACCTTTAAAAGCCAGGAAAGAACCTTCATATGACAGGGCGTCCGCTCATGCCTTGTCATCTTTCTTCTTAATATCTGCAGCTAAAGTTGGTAATTCCCCTGAACGGTTCTATAGTCGTGACTGCTTCTCATTACAGGGTTCACTAATGCGATTTAACGGACTGACTAAAGGTTTCTTCATTTTCATACTTGCCCTCGTGACCTGGGCATTCTTCGATGTATTGTCCCCCTACTTTTCCGCCATTTTGTGGGCCGCAATCCTGACCACTATCTTTAACCCGGTGAAAAACAGACTGCGCACGGCGCTTGGGGAACGCAACGGGCTGGCGTCACTGCTCACCATCGGCATCATTTGTCTGATTGTCTTTATCCCACTGATGATAATCCTCTCCTCGTTAGCTATTGAGCTGAACGTGGTCTATGCCAAATTACAACAAAACGACACTCAGTTTCCCGAAGTGGTCACCGCCATTATTTCTTATCTTCCTGACTGGGCCAGAAGTTTCCTCGCAGAACATAATCTGGATAACGTCGCGCAGATTCAGAAAAAACTGTCCGACATTGTCCTGCAGGGTGGACAGTACCTCGCAGGCAGCGCATTCCTGATTGGCAAAGGAACATTCGGCTTTGCTATTAGCTTTGGCATCATGCTGTATCTACTGTTCTTCTTACTGAAGGACGGACCGTACCTGGTGCGCCAGATTCTGGACTCATTACCGCTTTCCGATTTTGCCAAACAGCACCTGTTTGCCAAGTTCGTCGGGGTGACGCGGGCAACGGTCAAGGGCACGGCGGTAGTGGCATTAGTTCAGGGTATCCTGGGCGGCATCGCGTTTGCCATTGTTGATATCGACGGCAGCGTTCTGTGGGGCGCGCTGATGGCGTTTCTATCCCTCGTACCCGCCGTCGGCTCAGCAATCGTCTGGGTACCAGCGGCAATATTTCTCTTCGCTACGCACCAGTTGTGGCAAGGGCTGTTTATCGTAGGTTTCTTCGTGATTATCGTCGGGCTGGTGGACAATATCCTGCGCCCGCTGCTGGTGGGTAAAGACACCAAAATGCCGGACTACCTGATTCTGATTACCACCCTCGGCGGCATGGAGATCTACGGCATTAACGGCTTTGTGATTGGCCCCCTGATTGCCGCACTGTTCATCACCTGCTGGAACCTGTTTTCCGGGCGTGACCATGCAGGTAACGTGGAAGGAATCGACGAAGCCTTTATGGAAGAAGGAAAAAATCCTCCAGATTTATGATGGCAGGACGATAACAGAAGGCGGTCCTCGGACCGCCTTTTTTATTTTCACGCAAAATCATACGTTTCCTATAATTTCAATCATGCGTATTCATTAATCGTCGCAGAAGGAACTAATCAGTGCGAATTGCCACAATCACCAACTGGGCCTACAGCGCGACGGTATGTCTGACCATAGCCTCCGGCGTTGTCATGTTGATGGCCTCCAGCGCCGATAACACCGAACGCCAGGTGGTGGAGCAGCGATACCAATTCGATCAGCTGACCGAAGAAGTAGAGCTCGACGCCTGGTCGCTGTCCGATCTGGCACGCGAATATGTTATTGCAAAAGATCCTGAGGCGCTTAATGCCTACCGTCAGAAAGAAGCATCGCTAAAAGTGGTGGAACAGCGGTTGTCGAAGCTAAAAGACATCGGGGCAACGGATGAAGAGCTGGCGCTGTTACATGAAGGACTACAGATTGTTGATGCCCTGCAGGATGAACAAGCTACGGCGCTTGCCAGCGTCGCGCGCGGAGAAGAGTCGCAGGCCATCGCCCTGCTGTACGGGAAAACTTATGAACAAGAACTGGAGCGCGCCCAGGATCGGATAGACCATTTCCGTCAGTTGCTCGACAACCGCGTACGCAACACCATTGAAGATGCTACCCAGGCATCGCGCACGCTACGTACGGCCTCGGAAGTGATGGTCGGGCTAACGGCACTGCTATTTTTGTTTGTCCTCGGCTTTATTTTAAAACGCCGCGTATTACGCCCCGTTGTACGGCTGAGCGATGTGGTTAACCGTCTGGCGTCGCAGGATTACGCCGTGGAAACGCCCAGCTTTAACCAGATCGATGAAATCGGCGATATGGCGCAGGCGATCCGAATTTTTCGCGAAAACGGCCTGGTACGACAACGACTGGAGAAAGAACGAGATGCCGACTGGGCTATCCGCGAGCTGCTGGCGCGCATGACTCAACGTTTGCAGGGCTGCGAGAGTTTTGCCGATGTCATTAATGTGGCCGAGCTGTTTGCGCCAAATATTGCCCCGGGTATTGCCGGGCGGCTTTACATACTGGACCGCGAACCCTGGCAGATGCGCTGCGTTGCGCAATGGCTTTCACCACAGGGCAAAGCAGACGCTTTCCACCCGGACGAGTGCTGGGCTGTGCGCCGTGGTCAGAGCCATCCCCCGGTGCAAGGCGAACCCGATATCGCCTGCTATCATCTGCCGGAGTCATGCCAGCAGCACACTTTGTGCGTGCCACTGATTGCCCAGGGTGAAGCCATTGGTCTGCTCTCATTCCAGAACCTCAGCAAAGATTCTGCTCCCTCACGGGCGTATCTGGAGCTGATGGCGGAAGCACTCGGTCTGGCGTTAGCCAACCAGCGCCTGCGCGATGCGTTGCTGGAGAAAGCGCTCTACGATCCGCTAACCGGACTGCGCAACCGTCACCATCTGGAAGATACGCTACGCACCCAAATGAGCCAGGCAGTACGTAACAAAGAGCCGATAAGCTGCCTGATGATCGATATCGACCATTTCAAAAATATTAACGACCGCTTTGGTCATGAGGCAGGCGATAGCGTGATAAAAAGTATCGCGGCGACTATTCAACGCGTTGTCCACGACAGCGGCATGGCCTTCCGCTACGGCGGCGAAGAATTTCTGGTGCTGCTGGCTAATACGGATGAACAGGCCGCTAACCGCTTTGCAACGGATATCTACAACGGCGTACGCGAGCTGTCGCTGCGCTTTGGCGTCTCTGACATTGGTCACGTCGATGTCTCTATCGGCGTTGCCAGTTATCCACAGCACGCCCAGAGCGACAACCTGCTGCGCGCCGCAGATGTCGCGCTGTACCGTGCTAAAGAGTTGGGACGTTCGCGCATCGTTAGCTTTGGCATGCTGGAAGCAAGCTGAGTTACGCCGGCATTACGTGCATTGCTTTACCTCTGCGCCAGGCGGTGATATGTTAACTGTATGAACATAAAACACGATATCACCGCATTTAATTACAACCAGTGGTGGCTGCCTTCTTAAAGGCGGTCAGAATGTGTTTTCCCCATTTTTAGATAACCGCCGAAAGGCGGTTATCTGCATTTAAAGACCCCTTTCGGTTTTATGATTAAGGAGTCTTACATGTACAACAAAACCATCATCCTCACTGGCGATCGACCCACCGGCCCGCTGCATCTTGGCCACTATGTTGGGTCTCTGCGCCAGCGTGCTATTCTGCAACATGATTATCAGCAGTTTATATTGGTTGCTGACCTGCAAGGGCTAACCGATAACGGCAGCACGCCGCAAAAGATCCGGGACAATATTCCCGAAGTACTGGCCGATTACCTCGCCGCTGGTATAGACCCTTCACTCACTACCATTTGTCTGCAATCTGCACTGCCCGCCCTCGCTGAGCTGACCACTCTTTATATGAACATCGTCACCGTAGCTCGCGTGGAGCGTAATCCCACAGTCAAAAACGAAATTGCGCAGAAAGGTTTTGCCCGCTCGTTACCGGTTGGCTTTCTGGTTTATCCCATCAGTCAGGCAGCAGATATTACAGCTTTCAAAGCCGAAGTGGTTCCCGTCGGCGACGATCAGTTGCCAATGATTGAACAGACCAATGAGATCGTACATAAGATGAATAGCCTGTTACCAGCCCCCGTCTTGTCGCACTGTAAAGCGTTGCTGAGTGAAACCAGCCGCCTTCCAGGGATTGACGGTAATGCCAAAATGTCTAAATCGCTCGGTAACACATTACTCTTATCCGCCAGCGAAGAGGCTATTCATCATGCGGTCAGCGCAATGTACACCGACCCTAATCATCTAAAAGTCTCCGATCCGGGGAAAATTGACGGCAATATGGTATTCACTTACCTCGACGCTTTTCATCCGGATAAAGCGAAAGTGGCTGAGATGAAAGCGCATTATCAGCGCGGTGGACTGGGTGACCGGGCATGTAAAAACGAGCTGGAGATGTGCCTGCAAGAGCTTATCGCCCCGATGCGCGAGCGGCGGGCAACCTACATCCAGGATAAAGGCATGCTGATGGCGATGCTCAAAAAAGGAAGCGAACAGGCGCACGAAATTACGCAGCAGACATTAAGAGAAGTGAAGCAAGGTCTGGGTTTACCGGTATTCTGAGCGCTGATAACACCCTTTTCGATAAATAAAGATAGCTCCCGACGAATTACTATCGCCGGGAGTTATCAGAAGCTGACACGCAGCTTATTGGTCAAATACAGTAAAAGTTAGTTATCTTTAACCCGCTAAAATATTCTGCGTTACATCCTGGTATGTCCTGAACTTGCTTAGAAATGATATTAATTAAAGAATGATTTTTGCCAGAATGAAACCGACTGGTACCGCAACCACTATAGAGATACAGCCCGGCAAAAAGAATGGATGATTAACTATCTTAGAACCATTCCATCGTTTACTTAAAAATGAACCTGTATCATCGGTTGCAATAGCAAATGCAGTTGTTGGATAAATATTAGTGAGATAAAGTGCGCTAACCGCGACAAAACTGGCCAAAATTGCATCAGCACTAATCCCAATAGAAGCAGCAATAGGCATTAATAAGGCACACGTTGCCCCCTGACTGAATAACATTGCACTGGTACAGAAAAAAACAACTGCAAGTAAACCAGGATATAAACGCAACATATCACTGGCTTGTATTTTTATCTCGTCAATGTGTGCGCCAATAAGCGTACTGCTTAACCACACAATACCTAATACCACTACTAATGATTCAGCACCAGATTTAAATATAGGTGAATTCTTCAGCTCTTTCATATCCAACTTGCATATAAAAATAATGACCGTGGAAACAACAAACATGGTGATGATTATTAAATCGCGGGAGTTAATTTTGTGTCCAATAACTGACTTAAACATCAACATACAAACTACAAATAAAACACCCATCAGGAATATCACTACCGATGATTTAGCGCTGGCGGGAGTCTCATAGCTGACATGTTTATTTATAACTACTTTATTTTCCTGCATAACTTTCCTACAAACGGGATCATCAGCCAGTTTTTCGCCCTGTTTACTGGCGATGAAAGCTGCAACCAACACAGCAAAAAAAGCGGTGGGGAAAACAATCAACATAGCATCAGCAAAACTGACTCCCATTACCTCTACTGTACCATACATAATTGCCGTGGCGGCAGAGATTGGTGAGGCTGTAATCCCTAACTGTGAGGCTACAACAGCAGAGCTTAATGGCTGACTGGGTCTGATGCCGTTATCTTTTGCAACTTCCTGAATCACATTCATGACAGACATGGCGGTATAACCTGTCCCGGAAAGTACTGTCAGGATAAAGGTCACAGTTGGCGCAAGAATATTAAGGTAACCTGGATTATTGCGTAATAATTTCTCTGTCACAGTTACTAAATAATCCATTCCGCCAGCCTGTTGCATTGCAGAGAGCGCGACAATAGTAGACAGAATAATGAGCATAACGTCGACAGGTGGGCTCCCAACCGGAACATCAAAAATAAAAACTGCAATTGCTAATCCAACCCCACCAGCGAACCCTACGCCAATCCCTCCCCAACGGGCGGCAAGCATGATAGTCCCTAGCAATAAAGCGATATGTAAAATCACCATATATTTGACCTGTTTAAAATTATAATTCACGCAAAAGGGATGTAAAGGTAATGAATATAATTATTCATTACCTTAAGTTAAAGTTAGTTGTTTATCACATCGGTTGACTACGAAATATTCATTTCCTTTTTATACTGTTTAATTACTGCTGTACTTTTTTGTGGGTCAGTCATATTCATTGGGTCAAGCAAATAATCTGCCTGTTCTGGCGTCAGCAGCTTTTCTGCTAACACGACCTGTTTTACACTGGTCTGCTGCTGATACGCAGCCTTAGCAATTCTGGACCCAACCTGATAGCCAAACAGTGTTGCGATGATGGTCGAAAGCGCCGTACTTTCCTCTGCATAACGCGTGCTCACTTCTTCGTTGATCGCTATATCCTTCAGGCAGTTATCAATAAATAAGGGTATACCTTTACTCAATAACGAGCAGGACTCAAAGAGAGCTTTCAACAATACCGGTTCCCACACGTTCAGATCCAGTTCCCCCCCCTCAACAGCCATCGTCACCGTCAGGTCATTGCCAATTACCTGATACGCAATTTGATTTATCAATTCAGGCATCACTGGATTAATTTTTCCCGGCATAATTGATGAGCCGGGTTGAACAGCAGGAACAATAATTTCATTAAAACCGGCTCTTGGTCCTGAACCCTGAATACGAAAATCAGTAGCCATTTTTGAGAGAAATGCAGCTATTTTTTTTAGCTGCGAGGAAAATTCAATATAGAAATCACCATGTTGGAGACCATCGAAGAAATCTGATTCTGGGGCATATTTATCTCCAGTAATACTTTCCAGCCACTGATAAACTGCCGGAAGATATCCTTCGTGAGTGGATAATCCTGTACCTATTGCTGTTGCTCCCAACGGTAAAAATAATGCTTCTTCGCTTACTTCCACCATTTTCGCTTTAAGTTTACTGACCTGTGTGCGATAAGCGCCAAATTGCTGGCCAAACGTCATCGGCACTGCATCTTGTAAGCAGGTTCTCCCCAACTTTACCTTGTCAGCGAACAAGCAACTTTTTTCTGACAACACGGCTTCAAGTCTTTCTAATTGAACTAACAGTTGATTTATATTCATACGGCTGGTCATTTTCATCGCCGCTGGAATGACGTCATTGGTTGACTGTCCCATATTAACGTGGGTATTCGGGTGAATCTCATCATATCCACGTTTGCCAGTGATAATCTCATTGGCACGGTTTGCGACCACTTCATTCATATTCATGTTAGTTGAAGTGCCGCCTCCCCCCTGGAATATATCAATAGGGAAATGGGCATCATAATCTCCGGCCATTACCTCCTCTGACGCTTTAACGATGGCTGATGCCTTCTGTTGATCCAGAGCACCAATTTGTCTGTTAGCCTGTGCTGCTGCTTGCTTGATTACGGCGATAGACCATAAAAAGTGCGGGATTTCTCCTGCGGTTTTTCCTGACACTGAGAAATTCAACACCGCACGTTGTGTTTGAATACCGTAGTAAGCCTCGTCTGGCACCATTAAAGTTCCTAATAGATCCTTCTCTTCACGCATTTTTCTATCTCTTGTGTATTAAGGTTGCCAATACATTAAATTACCGATATGACAGATAGTTTGAAGTAGCTCAAAGAAAAAATACCATTTAAAAGTTAGATAGATACTATTAAAAACAGTAATAATCCGGGGTGTAAATGAAGGATATCAACTTCGACTTTAAGCAATTACAGGCATTTCTGGCCGTGATAGATACAGGCTCATTTACAGCTGCAGCCAAGAAACTTAGCGTAACCCAGTCATCAATTTCACAGCAGGTTGCGAACCTGGAACTCGCCTTAAATACTGCTCTGGTTAACCGTTCTCAACGCCCAATCCAGATGACAATAGCCGGGCAGGCTCTCTCCCCCCTTGGGAAAAGAATTATTGATAACGGTGTCCACCTTCAAGAACATATCAATGCTATAAGCGATGGGCATATCTCACATCTGAAAATTGGTTTTGTGGATTCAATTAGTAAAACTGTTGGTCTGGATATCCTTAAGTTCCTGCAACCACAGGTGAAGCATATTTTACAGGTAACTGGCACAGCATCAGGATTGCTCCTGGCGCTGAATAAGGGGGATATTAATCTGGCTGTAACGATGTTGCATACGGAAATGCCGCCCAATGTTAAAATGTACCCATTGATTGAGGAGGAATTCCTCTGTATTTGCCCAAAAGGATGGCCGGAAACAGAATTGGAAGAATTATGTAAGCAACGGAACTACATTGCTTATACCAAAAATACGCCAACAGGGATCCAGACACTCAACTGGCTGAAATGGCAGAATTTCTCCCCTTCAATTCAGTTTGAAATTGATAATGCTGATGAGATTTTAAAGCTAATTGCCTGCGGGTACGGATGGACGTTGACTACGCCGTTATTTATTACCACCTTTCCAGCTTTCTCTGACTCACTGAAGATCATTCAGATCAATAAACCCAAAGAGCGTCGCAAAATTGTTTTGTTGTGCAAGAATGATGAGCTTTCAGGATTTTATAAGAACCTGGCATCTGAGATTCGTTCAATACTGGAATTGAAACTGGAGCAGCAGTTTTACAATCACCTGAACCTGGGTGCTAATTCACTATCATAAATGGGTATACGTACCTGCTTGTTACCCAACCAGTAGGTATTGGCTCTGTCATGCGCCCGGTATAAGCAACAATCGCTTTCAGATGTGATCAGGATAACTATAAATACTATTCTTCAGATGAAGAATATCTGAGGGCGGTCTGAATTCTCTGAAACAGCATATGAGAGAAGTTGCGTTATGGTGTGGTTCTGACTGTAGCCTATTTTTCAGTTTCGTTCATGTAGAGGCCATTCGCTGAAAGCATGCACCGGGCTGAAGTGAACTAAACGGAAGGCTTTTAATGGAAAAAAACGGCGAATTCAGACCCTGGAAAGAGAGTTAACATCAATCAACGAGGAATACGTAATGACAGATGATAAAAGTAAACACCCGAAAGTGGATCATGCTGAAGAAAACGCATTTTTCCCTTCTGACTATTCTCTGAGTCAGTTTACCAGCCCAGTATCTGACCTTAGTGACTACAACTATCCCAAACAGTACATGGGAGAGAAAAAGGTGCTGGTCATCGCTGCGGATGAGCGTTACCTGATGACTGATAGCGGGGCTCTGTTCTCAACAGGAAACCATCCTGTTGAAACGCTGATTCCAATGTATCACCTGCATGCCGCCGGTTTTGATTTTGACATTGCGACAATATCAGGTTACATGACCAAGTTCGAATACTGGGCCATGCCGCATAAGGATGAAAAAATTATGCCATTTTTCAGCGGGTATAGGGCTAAGTTTCAAAATCCTGAGAAATTGTCCAATATATTGAGTAGCCTGAACGAGCAAAGTGAATATGCTGCCGTGTTTATTCCTGGTGGCCACGGCGCACTGATTGGACTGCCAGAAAGCAGCGAAGTAGCCGATACCCTTCGCTGGTTCATGAACAATGACCGCTTCGTCATATCCCTTTGCCATGGCCCTGCAGCATTCCTTTCGCTACGTAATGGCGATAACCCTCTTAAAGGCTATTCTATTTGTGCTTTCCCTGATTCAGCTGATAAGCAGACGCCTGATATAGGTTATATGCCTGGTCACCTCACATGGTATTTTGGCGAAGCGCTTAAGCAAATGGGGATGAACATTGTTAATGAGGATATTAAAGGAAGCGTTTACAAAGATCGTAAGGTGCTCACTGGGGACAGTCCTTTTGCGGCCAATGCACTTGGTCAACTGGCAGCTAAAGAGCTTCTTTCAGTTTATGCCTCCTAATCATTGTTAGCTAAAGTGTATAATACAGGAATCGGCTTATTTTTCTTATAGTAAGGCGTAATTGATCTGGCAGAGACAGTCACATTGATATATGTACCTGTCAGATCATATTTATGGTGTTTTGGGCTTGTGGAAGATTTAGTGATCCTGCTTTCGGGTCGTCAGGTCAGGACGAAATACCAGTCTCCGCTCATGCTAATAAGTCTCTGAAACTATTTTTCATAAAAAACAACATCTTAAAACCCTCAGCGACATACAATTTATATTTCTAATTGTAATGATAACCATTCTCATATTAATATGACCGCGTGATAATTAACTTTTGATGCATTCCGCATGTCTGACCACGCCACTACCACTGCTTCATTTACGCTCGAGTCGCTTTATGGCGCACATCACGGCTGGCTGAAAAGCTGGCTGACGCGCAAACTCCAGTCCGCCTTTGATGCAGATGACATTGCCCAGGACACTTTCCTACGGGTAATGGGCAGCGACACGCTCTCGACAATCCGCGATCCTCGCTCCTTCCTGTGCACTATCGCCAAACGAGTGATGGTCGACCTGTTCCGCCGACACGCGCTGGAGAAAGCCTACCTGGAGATGCTGGCGCTTATGCCTGAGGGGCTGGCGCCTTCGCCCGAGGTACGGGAAAGCCAGCTCGAAGCCCTGCAACTCATCGACTGCATGCTTGATGGACTAAATGGCAAAACACGCGAAGCGTTTCTGCTTTCGCAACTGGATGGTCTGACATACAGCGAGATCGCGCTAAAGCTGGGTATTTCCGTCAGCTCGGTGAAAAAGTATATGGCAAAGGCTATCGAACATTGTTTGCTGTTTCGACTGGAGCACGGCCTGTGAGCGCTTCTATCACCGATTCTCGCCGCCAGGCATTGCGATCGGCATCACACTGGTATGCCGTATTGAGCGGCGAGCGCGTCAGCCCACAGCAGGAAGCGCGCTGGCAACAATGGTATGAAGAGGACAAAGATCATCAGTGGGCATGGCAACAGGTTGAAAACCTGCGCAGCCAACTCAGCCACGTACCGGGCGATGTCGCCAGCCGGGCATTGCACGATACACGCCTTACCCGTCGCCACGTCATGAAAGGGTTACTGTTGCTGCTGGGCGTGGGCGGCGGCTGGCAGCTCTGGCAATCTGAAGCCGGTGAAGGGCTGCGCGCCGACTACCGCACCGCCAAAGGCGCGGTCAGCCATCAGCGGCTGGACGATGGCTCGCTGCTGACGCTCAACACGCAAAGCGCCGCAGATGTTCGTTTTGATACGCGACAGCGCGCTATTCACCTCTGGTACGGTGAAATTGCCATTACCACGGCAAAAGACGCCCAGCGGCGGCCTTTCCGGGTGATGACCCGCCAGGGTCAGCTCACCGCCTTAGGCACGAAATTCACCGTCTTCCAGCAGGACAACGCCACGCGCGTCATCGTTCAACAGCACGCTGTTGAAGTCATATTGGCAAACCGTCCGCAGGAAAAACGCATCGTCAACGCTGGTGAGAGTCTGCTGTTTAGCGCGTCTGAGTTTGGTGCGATAGCTTCAGCGGATGATGACAACGCCGCCTGGACCCAGGGCGTACTGAGCTTCAGCGATAAACCGCTGGGTGAAGTGATTGCCGCGCTCGGCCGTTATCGCAACGGCGTGCTGCGTTGCGATCCGGCTGTGGCCGGACTGCGCCTGAGTGGAACTTTCCCGTTGAAAAATACTGATGCGATCCTGGATGTGATTGCCCAGACACTTCCAGTTAAAATTCAGTCAGTTACACGATACTGGGTAAATATATCCGCATTGTAAGAAAAATAATTCTCATTTCGATTGTCCTTTTTCCCCTTCTCGTTCGACTCATAGCTGAACACAACAAAAATGATGATGGAGAAGGTATGACGCCTTTACGCGTTTTTCGCAAAACAACACCTTTGGTTAACGCCATTCGCCTGAGCCTGCTGCCGCTGGCGGGGTTATCGTTATCCGCCTTCGCAGCACAGGTTGATATCGCTCCGGGTTCGCTCGACAAAACCCTTAACCAGTATGCCGCGCTCAGCGGAATTACCCTGTCGGTTGACGCCAGCCTGACGCGCGGCAAACAGAGTGACGGTCTTCACGGTGACTACGACGTCCAAACTGGTCTGCAACACCTGCTGAGCGGTAGCGGCCTGCAGGTGAAATCGCTGGGCAATAACAGCTGGACGCTTGAGCTTGCGCCAACCCCGCAAGAAGATGCTCTGACCGTAGTGGGCGACTGGCTGGGAGATGCGCGCGAAAACGACGTATTCGAACATGCTGGCGCGCGTGACGTTATCCGCCGTGAGGATTTCGCCAAAACCGGTGCAACAACTATGCGCGAGGTGCTGAACCGCATTCCTGGCGTCACCGCCCCGGAAAACAACGGTACCGGCAGCCACGATCTGGCAATGAACTTTGGTATTCGCGGTCTGAACCCGCGCCTCGCCAGTCGATCAACCGTACTGATGGACGGTATTCCCGTGCCGTTTGCCCCTTACGGCCAGCCACAGCTTTCACTGGCACCCGTCTCGCTCGGAAATATGGACGCCATCGACGTGGTACGCGGCGGTGGAGCAGTGCGTTACGGGCCGCAGAGCGTGGGCGGCGTGGTGAACTTTGTCACCCGCGCTATTCCGCAAGACTTCGGTATCGAAGCCGGCGTGGAAGGCCAGCTCAGCCCAACGTCCTCACAGAATAATCCAAAAGAGACACACAACCTGATGATGGGCGGTACGGCAGATAACGGTTTTGGTACCGCCCTGCTATACTCCGGCACTCGCGGCAGCGACTGGCGCGAACACAGCGCGACGCGCATCGACGACCTGATGCTGAAAAGCAAATATGCGCCAAACGAAGTGCATACCTTCAACAGTCTGTTGCAATACTACGACGGTAAAGCCGACATGCCCGGTGGCCTGTCTCGCGCGGATTACAACGCCGATCGCTGGCAATCCACACGCCCTTACGATCGCTTCTGGGGACGCCGCAAGCTGGCAAGCCTCGGCTATCAGTTCCAGCCAGACAGCCAGCATAAATTCAATATTCAGGGCTTCTACACCGAAACCCTACGCAGCGGATATCTGGAACAGGGCAAACGCCTCACCCTTTCACCGCGTAACTACTGGGTACGCGGCATCGAACCTCGCTACAGTCAGAGCTTTATGATGGGCTCTTCCGCGCACGAAGTGGGCGTAGGTTACCGCTATGTGAGCGAGTCGACCCATGAAATGCGTTACTACACCGCCACCAGCAGCGGACAACTGCCGTCCAACGCCAGCCCTTACGATCGCGACACCCGTTCCGGCACCGAAGCGCACGCCTGGTATCTGGATGACAAAATCGACGTCGGCAACTGGACTATCACACCGGGTATGCGCTTTGAACATATCGAGTCATATCAGAACAACGCCATCAAAGGCACACATGAGGAAGTGAGCTATAACGCCCCACTTCCGGCGCTAAACGTGCTCTATCACCTGACTGACAGCTGGAATCTTTATGCAAACACCGAAGGCTCGTTCGGCACCGTACAGTACAGCCAAATTGGCAAGGCTGTGCAAAGCGGCAATGTGGAACCGGAAAAAGCGCGAACCTGGGAGCTTGGAACCCGATACGACGATGGCGCGCTGACAGCGGAAATGGGGCTGTTCCTGATTAACTTTAATAATCAGTACGATTCTAACCAGACCAACGACACCGTTACCGCACGCGGTAAAACGCGCCATACCGGGCTGGAAACCCAGGCCCGCTATGACCTCGGCACGCTGACGCCAACGCTCGACGACGTGTCGATCTACGCAAGCTATGCGTATGTGAATGCCGAGATTCGTGAGAAAGGCGATACCTACGGCAATCAGGTGCCTTTCTCGCCGAAACACAAAGGCACGTTGGGCGTGGACTATAAGCCGGGCAACTGGACCTTCAACCTGAACAGCGATTTCCAGTCCAGCCAGTTTGCGGATAACGCCAATACCGTTAAAGAGAGCGCCGACGGCAGCACCGGCCGCATCCCTGGCTTCATGCTCTGGGGCGCACGCGTAGCCTATGACTTTGGTCCGCAGATGGCAGACCTGAATCTGGCGTTCGGCGTGAAAAATATTTTCGACCAGGCGTATTTCACCCGCTCTTACGACGACAACAACAAAGGCATCTACACAGGCCAACCGCGCACGCTGTATATGCAGGGGTCGTTGAAGTTCTAAATCCCGTTTGCCCGGCCTGAATGCTGTTTTTTACAGGCCGGGTAAGCGCAGCGCCACAAGACACAGGCAACTCACATGTTCACACCATTACGCACGCTATTCGCCGCTCTGCTACTCACCAGTCACGCCTTTGCCGCCACGATACATGACGAACATGGCACCTTTACGCTTGATAAAACGCCACAGCGGATAGTCGTGCTGGAACTGTCGTTCGCGGATGCACTGGCCGCCGTCGATGTCAGTCCGGTCGGCATTGCCGACGATAACGACGCCGCGCGCATTCTTCCAGAGGTTCGCGCCCGTCTTAACCCCTGGCAATCTGTCGGCACGCGTGCACAGCCAAGTTTAGAAGCTATCAGCGTGCTGAAACCGGATCTGATCATTGCCGACAGCAGCCGCCATGCGGCTATTTACAGCGCATTACAGCAAATCGCACCGGTGCTGCTGCTTAAGTCTCGCAATGAAACCTACGCTGAAAATCTGCAGTCTGCGGCCATCATCGGTGAAGTCGTTGGCAAAAAGGCACAGATGCAGTTACGTCTGGAGCGACACAAACAACAGATGTCGGCATGGGCCAGCCAGTTGCCAAAAGGCACGCTGGTGTTGTTCGGTACCTCTCGGGAGCAGCAGTTCAACCTGCACACGCAGGAGACCTGGACCGGGAGCGTTTTGACCGCTCTGGGGCTGAAGGTACCTGCGGCGATGTCGGGCGCGTCTATGCCGTCCATCGGACTGGAACAGTTGCTGGCGCTCAATCCTGCATGGCTGCTGGTCGCGCACTATCGCGAAGAAAGCATCGTTAAACGCTGGCAGCAAGACCCGCTATGGCAGATGTTAACCGCGGCGCAAAAACAGCAGACGGCGTCGGTCGACAGTAACGCCTGGGCGCGAATGCGCGGCATTTTCGCGGCCGAACGCATTGCCAGCGACACGGTAAAAATCTTTCATCACCAGCCTTTATCCGATGTGAAATGACAGTTTTCAAACATCCAGCGTTGCAGTGGGGACTTCCCCTTGTCGCGCTTATCGCAATCTTCTGGCTGAGTCTGTTTTGCTACTCGGCCATTCCTGTTTCTGGCGTTGATGCCATTCGCGCCCTGCTGCCGGGTCATGTGCCGACGCTTCCACAAGCGCTGGTGCAAAACCTTCGTCTGCCGCGAAGCCTGGTCGCCATTCTGATCGGCGCAAGCCTGGCTCTCGCGGGAACGCTGCTGCAGACGCTGACGCATAATGCAATGGCCTCCCCTTCGCTACTCGGCATTAACAGCGGCGCGGCGTTGGCGATGGCACTCACCAGCGCCATCAGCCCTGTGTCCATAACGGGTTACTCCATCGCCTTTATCGCCGCCTGCGGCGGCGGCGTGAGCTGGCTGCTGGTGATGACCGCAGGCGGTGGATTCCGCCATACCCAGGACAGAAACAAACTGATCCTCGCGGGTATCGCGTTCTCGGCTTTTTGTATGGCCCTGACCCGTATCACCCTGCTGCTGACGGAAGATCACGCCTACGGCATTTTTTACTGGCTTGCGGGAGGCGTATCCCACGCACGCTGGCAGGAATTCTGGCAGCTTTTCCCGGTGGTGGCGGTTGCTGTACCGGTGGTGTTGCTGATGGCTAATCAACTGAACCTGCTTAACGTCAGCGACAGCACCGCCCGCACGCTGGGGGTGAATCTGCCGAAGCTACGTTTAATCATCAACATTCTGGTGCTGCTTCTGGTCGGTACCTGCGTCAGCGTGGCTGGCCCGGTGGCATTTATCGGCCTGCTGATGCCACATCTGGCTCGCTTCTGGGTGGGATTCGACCAGCGCAAAGTCCTGCCGATGAGCATGCTTATGGGCGCCACGCTGCTGCTACTGGCCGATGTTCTGGCCCGCGCGCTGGCCTTCCCTGGCGAATTACCCGCGGGAGCCGTGGTGGCTCTGATTGGTGCGCCCTGCTTTGTCTGGCTGGTCAGGAGGCGTGGATGAAAATTGCGCTAGTTATTTTCATCGCCCTCGCGCTGGCAGGATTTTCAGTGCTGTCGCTGCAAATGGGAGTGATCTCCGTTCCCTGGCGCGCCCTGCTGACCGACTGGCAGACCGGGCGCGAGTATCATTACGTGTTAACGGCGTACCGCCTGCCGCGACTGCTGCTAGCGCTGTTTGTTGGCGCAGCCCTCGCGGTTGCAGGCGTGCTGGTGCAGGGGATCGTGCGTAACCCCCTGGCATCGCCGGATATACTCGGCGTAAACCATGCCGCCAGCCTGGCCTCTGTGGGCGCACTGCTTCTCCTGCCGTCACTCCCGGTGATTGCACTACCGCCGCTGGCCTTTGCCGGTGGTATGGCGGGCCTGATCCTGTTGAAAATGCTGGCAAACTCCAGCCAACCAATAAAGCTGGCGCTCACCGGGGTCGCGCTTTCTGCCTGCTGGGCCAGCCTGACGGATTATCTGATGCTCGCGCGCCCGCAGGATGTGAACAGCGCCCTGCTCTGGCTAACCGGCAGTTTATGGGGCCGTGACTGGAGCTTTGTGAAGATTGCCCTCCCGCTGCTGATGTTGTTTCTGCCGCTGAGCCTGAGTTTTTGCCGCGATCTCGACCTCCTGGCATTGGGCGATGCGCGCGCCACCACGCTCGGTGTGTCGGTACCGCGTACCCAGTTCCGGGCTTTGCTACTGGCTGTTGCTATGACGTCAACCGGCGTGGCCGTCTGCGGCCCGATCAGCTTTATTGGGCTTGTGGTGCCGCATATGGTGCGCAGCATTACCGGCGGACGTCACCGCTGGCTGCTGCCCGTTTCGGCCCTGGCAGGTGCATTGCTGCTGGTGGTTGCCGATATGCTGGCGCGAATTATTCATCCCCCGCTGGAGCTTCCAGCTGGCGTGCTGACCGCCATTATCGGTGCGCCATGGTTTGTCTGGCTGCTTGTGAGAATGCGATAAATGACATTACGAACTGAGAATCTGACGGTCTGTTACGGTACAAATAAGGTGCTTGACGGCGTTTCACTCGCACTGCCAGCGGGGAAGATAACCGCCCTGCTCGGCCCTAACGGTTGCGGGAAATCGACGTTGTTAAACTGTTTTTCACGGCTGTTAATGCCGCAGTCCGGCAGCGTATTTTTCGGCGATCATCTCATTAACGCGTTTTCATCGCGCCAGCTCGCTCGCAGGCTGGCGTTGCTGCCACAGCACCATTTAACGCCAGAGGGGATCACCGTCCGGGAGCTGGTTTCGTACGGCCGCAACCCGTGGTTGTCACTCTGGGGGCGGCTTTCCGCTGAAGACAATACGCGGGTTAATACCGCCATGAGCCAGACCCTAATCCATCATCTTGCCGAACGACGGTTAACCGAACTTTCCGGCGGTCAGCGCCAGCGCGCCTTTCTGGCGATGGTCCTGGCCCAGAATACGCCCGTTGTACTCCTCGATGAGCCAACCACCTATCTCGATATCAATCACCAGGTAGAACTGATGCGGTTGATGGGCGAACTCCGGGCCCAAGGGAAAACGGTGGTCGCAGTGCTGCATGACCTTAATCAGGCCAGCCGGTACTGCGATCATCTGGTGGTGATGGCGAACGGACATGTTATGGCACAAGGCACACCAGAAGAGGTGATGAACCCTGGATTGCTAAGAACCGTATTCAGCGTGGATACGGAGATACACCCCGAGCCGGCATCTGGCAGGCCGATGTGTGTTGTGAAGTAGATGACACTGACCGTAATGGTATCAGGGTCTCAACAAGAAGATGACGAAACGGGGGAATAGGTTAATTAATCGTTCAGCTTAATATTAACGGGCGTCGGTTTGCTTGATACCGACGTCAGTTGTGTGCCAGGGGCGGACGTTGCTAATGGCATGATGTATGAACCAATCATCTATACACATATTAATCCATAACGAAAATATTGTTTTCACTAGCCCTGTAATGGAAGCGTTAATTTTATATTCTAACGCTTCCATTGAGCCTACCACTTTGGCAAAGCAATTCTTACACTTAAAAAGACTTTGGTTTTTTCTACTCAGCTAAATAACCTCCATCGATTGGATAAACGCCTCCGGTACAGAATGTAGAACTGTCTGACAGCAAGAACAATATGAAGTCTGCTATTTCCTGCATTTTTGCCATCCTTTTCATAGGGTGGCTATTTGCGAAACTACTTACAATATTTTCAGGGAACTCACTCATTCTTGGGGTTTGGACATAACCCGGAGCGACTGCATTGATTCGAATGCCTTGACATGCAAACTCTAGCGCTGCGGTTTGAGTTAAACCGATTATACCATGTTTAGCCACGGTGTAAGGTGCTAATCCAGGAATGCCAACCAGACCATTTACTGCAGATAAATTAACTATAGATCCACCAAACTTCATCATCTGGGGTATTTCATATTTTAGGCAGTGAAAAACGCCGCTCAATGAGGTAGCAATAACCTTATCCCAGTTTTCAACTGTCTGCTCTGTTATATTTTTACCATGTTCACCTGTTAAGCCTGCATTATTTACAGCATAATCAAGCCTGCCGAAATGTTTGATAACCTCATCTATCATTTGCCGTACTTGTTCGGGCTGTGACACATCACATCCGATCCCCATGGCTTGTTGTCCCTGTGAAGATAATTGTTTCGCTTTTTGTTTAGCCTGTTCTGACGAGCGGGATACAATAACAACTTTTGCACCATGCTTATGTAATTTCTCTGCGACGGCCTCACCTATACCTGTAGTGCTTCCTGTTATAACGGCAATTTTATTCTGGAAATTCATAACCACCCCCTATGAAGTAGAATTGAGTCTTTCATCTGGGATAGTATACAAACCATCTGTGACAGTTTTTGTCAGTACTCTTTCCCCTCGCAGATCCCTTCTTTTATTCTCCATTTTTTCAATAAAATTGTCCTGCTTTCACAATAGTTGGAGTCAAGTTGCACAATATCTTCAATTTTGTCAGTTCTAAAATGACGAAAATCATTTCTCATCTCGCACCATGCAACCAAAAGCCAGCACGACTCCATGTATACCAATCCGATGGGCCATATGACTCGTGAAGTGTAAGAATCTTTTTTATCACAATAATTTATTTTGATTTTCTTTCTTTTTTTTATAGCATTGCGAATGTCTTCAAAAAAAATCTCATTGTTTTCTGAAGGACCGATCAGATAGGATTGACTCTCAATAAGATTTTTCAATTCACTGGGAATGACGGCGTGTATTTTCGCAAGCGCATTCTTTGCGGTAATTTTGAAATTACAATCTGTATTGTGCGATACCCAATTTAACCCAAGTGTAATAGCATTTATTTCTTCATGAGAAAGATTTAAGGGAGGCAAATGAAAGTCAGATTTAACGATATAACCAATTCCAGCTCCACCTTCAATGCATACTCCTTGATGCTGCAGCGTTTTTATATCTCTGTAAAGGGAGCGTACACTTATTCCCAATCTTTCTGAGAGGATGGATGCTGTGATCGGATATCTTTGTGCCCTTAATATTTGTAGTAACTCGAGAAGTCTTTCTGTTCTAGTCATGTTGATAAATCCATTTTGAGGCGATTTCTTAAAGCATCTGTTAGATAAACATATTAGTACAAAGCAAGTGTACATGGCTAAGCTGAACTGCTACCGATGATTAATACAGTGCTATGTTCGTAATGCGTACATAAGCGGTGATCATGAGTGTAAACATCCGCTTTTCGCTTACAGCGGATCTTTAACCCAGTTAGCATGTCAGCGCTGTGCCAGGAGCTGACATTGCAGTACATTCCGCTTTCGACTCAAATCGGACTGAGGTAACGTAGCGGAAATATTATTCCGGACTCTACCAAGATGCCTTCCATCGAAACGTTTATGACTTTCCTTCTCGCGCTGACGCTTCTGGAGATTTCTCCGGGGCCAGACATGATGCTGACTATCGCCCGAGGAGTCGGCCAGGGAAGACGTATTGCACTGCTTACGGTACTGGGCAATGTATTTATAGCTGGTTTTGTGCAAGTTTCTTTTCTTGTCCTGGGGCTGGTAACCGTTGTTCATGCCTGGCCAGTAGCGCTAGATTTACTAAGGTGGGTTGGTGCGGCTTATCTTATTTGGTTGGGCATAAAAATGATTGCAACTTCAGGCACAGATACGCGTCTGCGAAAAACGGCAAAAATTTCTGACTGGAATGCCGTTAAGGAAGGCGCCCTAAACAGCCTGACTAACCCAAAATCCCTGCTCTTCATGTTTGCTTTTCTTCCTCAGTTTGTCGATCCCGCAGCGGGTCCTGTCTGGCTGCAATTGCTTGTTCTGGGCAGTATCCAAAAGCTGGCTGGAATTGTTTCCCTGGGATCAGTCGCGATGGCATCAGGAGCATTTGGAAACTGGTTAGGTAAACACCCAGGCGTTATCAAATGGCAGGAACGATTTACAGGCGTTGTCATGATTGGCCTGGGTATCCGCATGTTGTTTAGCGGGTCCGGCATAGTATCGAAATCAGCCCGCTAAGTGCCAATAGCAGACCTTACCCACTGCAGTAATTTACCCGACTGAGATCCATTCAGTAATGGTTCTCGCCAACGCCTCAGGTTGTTCGAGCGGGATCATATGACCGCAATCCTTGATGGTTCTCAACGATGCACCAGGTATGGCATCGACCAGTTCCTCCGCCTCCTGCATGGAACGGATGGCGTCATCTTCACTGGCAATAACCAGAGTGGGACAACCTATCGTTGCTGAAGGAATACCTTGTCGGGTTAAGGTCGATTGCGTAATGAAGGCTTCAAATCCGAGACAACGTCCCATTTGCTGGATAGTAGAAATCATATCCCGATCTGATGCGTTTAGGGGGTGCAGTGACCGGGCAATAGCATTGCTGCTCAGCCCCTTAAACGTTGCGGGTGACAATGACTGCACGCTTTGCCGCTTTGATTCCGCCTCTAATGGCGTATCCTCCCGTAACGAACTGGCAATCAGTACCAGGGACTCCACACGATCCGAAAAATCTGCAGCAAACTGCCGGGCAATGTACCCTCCCAGTGAAAAACCTATCAACGTAAATTTGTCAGGCAGACAGGTACTCATATGCTGCGCGATATCATGGAGGGTTAGTCCTCCGGTTACGGAAGCATGATGAACAATACAGTTTGCCGGCAGGTATGTTTCAAATTCATGCCAGAGCATTTCATTCAGCATATACCCGGGAATTAAAACGATCGTTCGTGGCATTAGGCTCATAGCACTCGCTTAAATGTATCGAAGGATTAGCTCAGGAACGGTTTAAAAATATCTGACCAAGGCTGAAACGACAATCCCAAGGGTGATAGCTATTAAAGGTCTTTTATAAACCAGCATCACGACGGCCGTGGTCAATAATGCCATCTGAGCGCCTTTGTCGCCTGTGAGGGCAACGGGGGCTAAAATCGCCACGAGAACGGAGCCTGACATCCCCTGAATAAAGGCTTTTATTCGGTGATTAAAAGGCACAAAGGACATAATCCAGACACCACCCCATCGGGTAACGAGTGTGACCAACGCCATAATAAAAATAATAATAAGAGGTCCTGTGCCTACCGTCTCAATACTCATTTTTTCTCTCTCATGATAATTCCAGTAATACCTCCGGCGAGGGCTCCAGCGATCACATGACTATTTTCTGGTAACCATTTATACGCTATCAGCGAGGCACTGGCCGCTGCGGCCCAGATAATCAACATCCTCAGGTTTCTTTCCCCTTCGAACACCATAGAAAGGAGAAAACACCCCATGACCATATCAAGACCAACGCTTTTGGGATCCTGGATAACGCTCCCAAAATACAGTCCTGCCAGGGTCCCTGCTCCCCAAAAAAGCCATAACGCAAGACCGCCACCAAAGAGTAATCCCAACCCCGCGCTTCCCCTGCTGAATGCCTGTATGGACATGGCCCAGTTAGCATCGGAAACGACCATCATGATCCCGTAGCGTTTAGCGGGTGTTAACGCGCGCAACCACGGGTATAAAGTGGCCCCCATTAACAGATGCCTGGCATTAATGGCAAAAACGGTGGCGATAAGGGTTAATACAGGAACCTGATCGGTCCAAAGCTCTAAGGTGGCGAATTGAGCATAACCGGCAAAAACCAGCAAACTCATCATTGTCGCCGACGTCGGGTCCACTCCTTTCTGCGATGCGGCCAGGCCAAAGGCGGCACCAAAAATAGCGACAAAGAGTGAAACCGGGATAAGCTGCCGAAAACCATCCCATATCAGCGAATGATTAAGTTGAGACAAATCGGGCTGGTGATGCGTCATCCGGGACCTCATGAATTTCATAACAGTGAAAGCAAACAGGGGGCCACTATGACAGTATTGTGGAATCGATAAAAACGCATAATAATTGATATTAATATTTGATTATCGAATGCAAGGCTCAAAGGTGCATCATCAAGACCTCCAGATGGACTGGCTTAAATGTTTTGTCGCGGTAGTGGATGCGGGATCGCTTTCGGCTGCGGCACCTGAAGTCCATCGCTCACAATCTGCGGTCAGCATGCAACTTAAAAAGCTGGAATCTGCATTAGGGTGTCAGCTTTTACTTCGCGGCCCTCGTCAACATCAACTCACGTCTGAAGGACAAAAACTGCTGGGGTATGCCAGAAGGATGCTCGACCTTCATGCTGAAACACAGGCCGCATTTCACGGTAAGGAGTTAACAGGGCGTATTCGTCTGGGAGTTCCTGATGACTATGCAGCAAAATACCTTACCCCTGCGCTGAAGAGATTTGCCCCTAACTTTGGGTCAGTCGAGATCGAACTGAGCTGCGAGCAATCAACGTCACTCATTCCTCGCGTTGAGAGCGGCGATCTCGATTTGGCCCTGGTCTCCCGGGAGCAACCCAACCAGGGCGCGTTACTGTTTTATGAACCGATGGTGTGGGTGGGTTCTCCACAGTTTGAGGTCTGGCGGCGCGATCCATTACCCATTGCGGTTTATGAAAGTACAAGCCTTGCTAAACGTAGTGCTATCAACGCACTAGCACTGCAGGGGCGGAGATATAAGGTGGTGTATAACAGCTCCAGTCTGTCGGGACAGATTACAGCTGTAGAAAGTGGCCTGGCTGTTGCCGTTCTGACCCAGTGCAGCGTGCCACCTCATCTGCAAATTCTTGGCAGTGAACATCTTTTGGGGCCTCTTGAACCCATGGAAGTCTCATTGTTCAGAAGCCATACTTCCCAGGGTTCTCCTGCAGTGGATAGTTTGTACGATTTGCTCCTCAGGACATTACGGGTCAGAAAAGTTGAAAGTTAAGACGATTTATTAGGTGCCTCAACGTCCGCTGCTCGCTCAAAACTGACATTCCAGTGATTTAATCCAGCGGACGCTGAATATTGATAATGGTTTCTGCGTAGGCCTATTTCAGGCGTACTGGATATTCATCATTCCCCGTTCAGTTCGACAGATGGTCGCATCGACCTGCCAGGTAGACTGAATCAGTTCCGGGGTAAGTACAGCAGCAGGCTCACCGGACGCCACAACCTGACCTTCACGCAGCACGACCAGGTGCTGACAATATTTTGCAGCCAGATTCAGATCGTGTAATGCCATAATCACGGTAATCGGCAGCGCGGAAATAAGGCGCATCAGCTCCAGCTGGAACTGGATATCCAGATGATTAATTGGTTCGTCCAGTAATAGAATATCCGGTTGCTGGGTGAGCGCACGGGCTATCTGACAGCGCTGACGCTCGCCGCCAGACAGACGCTGCCAGGTTCTCTGGGTCAGAGCATCAAGCCTCATCATCGAAAGCGCCTGTTGTACAGCATCTTCATCAGCTTGCCGCCATGGCGTGAATGCATTACGGTGCGGCGTGCGGCCGAGGCGAACAATATCAATAACACTTAGCTCCGCTTCCGCCTCCGCATGCTGTGGAACAAAAGCAAGCGTGCGGGAAAGCTGGCGCTGGCTCAAGTTACTTGTCAGCTTGCCGCCAATTTTCACCCCCTCACACGCGCAGGGCTGAACGCCAGCGATCGCGCGAATCAGCGTGGATTTACCAGAGCCGTTAGGACCGAGTAGCCCCACCGTTTGCGAACGGTGCGCAACAAAACTGATATCAGATAACACCCGACGAGCCTGGAGCGTCACACTTAGCTTATCAACCACGATATGCATAATTATTTATCCCGGTTGCGGTACAGAATCATGGCAAAAACAGGAGCGCCCACAAGCGCCGTTACTACGCCAATCGGCAAAACCTGATGACTAATAAGGGTGCGTGAGATCAGGTCTGCAAGAATCATAAAATGGCATCCGGCAAGAAAAGCAACAGGGATAGTGAGCAAATGACGATGCCCGGCGATCATGCGGGTTATATGTGGGATAACCAGCCCAACAAAGCCTACAGCACCGATGGCGCTGACGATTACCGCCGTAATCAACGCGGTAGTCAGCAGTAAAATAACGCGTACCTGAAGCACTCGCGTTCCAAGCGTCGAGGAGACTTCCATACCAAAGTTAAAGGTGTCCAGCGAGCGGCTATAGCAAACCACGATAAGCAACCCGATGATGACGACAGCGAAGCACAGCAGCGCATCAGCCCAGCGTACGCCACTCAGGCTACCCAGCAGCCAGAACATAACGCCGCGCGACTGTTCAGCATTGGCCGCCGTACTGACAATGTACGATGTTAACGCGTTAAACAGCTGCGTACCGGCGATACCCGCCAGAATGATGCGTGCAGAGTTCACGCGCATACCACCCGATAACAATATGATCAGCATAAAAGCGGTACAGGCTCCGATAAACGCCCCGACACCCGTCGTGATGGCGCCGCTGCCAATACCAAGCAACATCACGCTGACGGCGCCGGTTGAGGCACCAGCAGAGATCCCCAGCAAATAAGGATCGGCAAGCGCGTTACGCAACAATGATTGCAGAACCAGCCCGCATAACGCCAGCCCTCCACCGCAGCTGGCCGCCATCAGCGCACGACTCATCCGGTACTGCCAGACAATCCCTGCTTCTACGGCGGGTAAATCAAAGTGCGTTAGCCCCAGACCATTGGTTATTGCGCGAAAGGCAGTCGCGAAACTTACCGGTATATCGCCGGTTGCCGCAGCAAGGATCATCATGACCGGCAGACTTAGTATCCCGCAGGAAATTATCAGGCTGATTTGCCAGTAGAAAACAGATTTGCTCATCATCTGGAGGGAGCGAAAGCGTTCATCTGCTGGCTAATCAGTTCTACTGCTTCTACGTTACGCAATGATGGATTGAGCGACATGGCAGGAACCACCACGATATTCCCTTGTTTGACCGCAGGCATTTCACGGGCGACGGGATCGGTTTCCAGGAACCGTTTTTTAGTCTCTACGTCATCGGCGGGATAAAGCCGTCTTTCCATACTCGCAATAACAATAATATCAGGCTGAGACTTAACGATATGCTCCCAGGTCACCGCAGGCCACTCCTCATCAGAATCGATGATATTGTTCAGACCAAGTGTTTTATTAATCCAGCCTGGCGCGCCTTTACTGCCTGCTATCCATGGATCGCCTTTCAGACGGGGACTTGAAAACCAGTAAACCACTTTAAGCGGCGCTTGCGGTTGCATGTGGATTTGCTGCTGCGCGGCGACAATTCGCTCAGACAGCTTTTGCTTCAGAGCTTCACCACGTGCTGGCACATCAAAAACGCGCGCCAGCGCCGAGATTTCATCAAGAATGATATCGATTGAGTAAGGTTTTGATCGTGCGCCATCGCCGTTGGAGGTCGCTGTGACAGTTTTTGCAGTACAGTCGGCTGGAGAGATCCAGGTCCTGATCCCCAATTGTTCAAATTGTTGACGCGTAGCAACCTCTCCCTGCGGGCCAACGTGCCAGCTGTACTGAGCAAGAACCAGCTCAGGACGCTGGGCCGCTACGGCTTCGAATCCAGGCGCATTCTCAGCAAGTCGCTTTAACCCCGCCCCTTGCTTTTTCAAATCATCGGGTAATGCACCAAACCAAACAGCAGTGCCTACAATTTTATCTTTCAGTTCCAGCGCCAGCATGAGTTCCGTTTCATGTTGACCAATTGTCACCACACGTGAAGGTGCATGATTAAAGGTTTCTTTAACGCCGCAGTTTTCGATTGTCAGTGGATAGTGGCCGGCAGTTGCGCCAGTCAGGGGAAGCAACAGCAGTACAGACATCAACAGGGGGAAAGTGAGTTTCATAAGTCTACATTCAAGATATGTTATAACATAACAATATACGTATTCTAAAATTCGCTGTCAACGCATGGTACACCTCCTGCATATATCAGGATCTCAGAAAACGCGTACACGTCCGCTTCTTGCTGATAGCACACCTCACGGCGCTTCAGACGATCCGTTACGTGCCACGAAGATGACATTTTTTAAACTAAACTAAAGTAGTTAGCGTTGCGTTCAAACGCATCTCACCCTATGTGATACGATAATTGTTTTAGATTGTTACATGGGATCAGATTTTGAATTCATACATTTTCCTTGCCGGGGCCATCGTAGCGGAAGTCATAGGAACAACCCTGATGAAGTTCTCTGACGGATTTACACGCTTATGGCCATCTGTAGCAACTATTGTGTGCTACTGCACAGCCTTTTATCTTCTCTCCCAGACCCTGTCGACCATTCCAACGGGTATTGCGTACGCAATTTGGTCAGGTGCTGGAATCGTATTAATCAGCCTTTTGGGCTGGTTGGTAAGTGGGCAAAAGCTAGATTTTCCGGCGATCGCAGGCATGCTTCTTATTTGTGCTGGGGTTCTGGTTATTAATATTTTTTCAAAATCCTCCCCACATTGATTCTTTTCTCTTGCTTGAGCAGGAAAAGTGAGTATGAAAATACCAAAACTCCATACGAAACGTTTGCTGTTAAAACCAGTAGAAGCCGAAGATGCCTCGCAGATTCAGGTGCTTTATCCACGCTGGGAGATAGTTCGCTATATAGTCTCCTCATATCCGTTCCAAACGTATTTCAGACAGTAGCGGCATGCGGCTTATCAGGACAGAAAAGAAAGAGTATGTCAGCGGTTTGCTGGATTCTGAACTCTGGGAAATCACGCGCGACGAATGGAACGCTCGTCAGCCTGGTTAATATAAATTATGGAATGTCCATAACTGAACCGCAGAGAATTTCTCTTTTTGCCCTGCACCAATGGCAAGTTTATTAATCCTGCAGTTGCGATCATAATAAATAGATACGCAGCGAAGCCTGTCACTCGCGGGCAACATGAGTAATGCTATCTTATTTGAGGAATCCGGCATGACCCCCTTTCATCAACTAACTGCCACCAGTTTGCATGGCCAGCCCATCTCTATGGCCGACTACGCTGGCAAACTGGTTTTGGTGGTTAATACCGCCAGCCATTGTGGTTTCACGCCACAATATGCAGGCCTTGAAGCGCTCTACAAGAAGTACGCCGCGCAGGGTCTGGTAGTGCTTGGTTTTCCCTGCAACCAGTTCGGTAATCAGGAGCCCGGTGGAGCAGACGAAATCGCGCAAACCTGTCACATCAACTACGGTGTGAGCTTCCCGATGTTTGAGAAAGTGGAAGTCAACGGTGCCGCTACACACCCGGTGTTTCGTTACCTGAAAGACGAATTACCCGGCGTGCTGGGTGGGCGGATCAAGTGGAATTTTACTAAGTTCCTGATTGGGCGTGACGGCAAGCCGCTCAAGCGTTTTGCCCCCTTCACTACCCCAGAAAAAATAGAAGCCACGATCCTTACAGCGCTTAAAGTCTGAGCGCCCCTGTAATGCAAACCGCCCCTGGTATGCTCCAGTTCGCTGTCTGAATAAAAAACACGCTGCAAAATCAACAAAATATAATCAACTTGCTTAATTACTCTGCAATCGCGTGAGATCAGGAAGAAAAATGCTATTTCCCTCTTGCCTCATTCGGTCTGTGCCGCTAATATTCGTCCCCGTTGTCACCTACAACGTTGCGTTCATAGCTCAGTTGGTTAGAGCACCACCTTGACATGGTGGGGGTCGTTGGTTCGAGTCCAATTGAACGCACCATCTTGCGTCCGTAGCTCAGTTGGTTAGAGCACCACCTTGACATGGTGGGGGTCGGTGGTTCGAGTCCACTCGGACGCACCAAATCATCTCTTTGATTTGGTGCTATTTCCCTTCAAAACTCTCTTTTTATCTCTGGTTTGTATCCTTCAGTTTTATCATTTTCCATGATGATTCAATAGCACTGCGCTAAATCATTCTAAGTTCCATGATCAACGCGTATCATTCATCTTCTTCGCATAATGTCTTTCGCCAGAGAACGGATACCATGCCCTCTTCCATCCTCCTGTTCGCCGCAGGCAGTTTACGCCCGGCATTTACTCCACTGATAAGCCAGTTCACACACCAGAGCGGAATAGACGTTAAGGTTGAATATGGTCCGGCCGGTTTATTGCGCGAGCGGATTGAAGCAGGTGAACCCTGTGCGCTCTTTGCCTCGGCCAATCGGGAGCATCCGCAACGTCTGCTGGCTCAGAAGAAAGCGGTTTTCACGCAGACCTTTAGCTGGAATCAACTGAGTCTGGTCAGCAATCGAACCGGCGCCTGGCTGGATTTGCTGCGCGACCCAACGCTGCGACCAGGTACATCAACGCCCGGCTGTGACCCTTCCGGAGACTATACCTGGGCATTTTTCGACAACATGGATGTACTGGAGCCGGGACTCGGACAACAGCTTCGAACGCGCGCCATCCCGCTGGTTGGTGGTCGTGATACGATAAAAATCCCGCAAGGAGAAATAGCAAGCGCCTGGATCCTGCGCCAGGGGTTGGCCGATCTGTTTATCGGTTACGCGCATTACGCACACACGCTGCGCGCGTTGCCCGACGTACATTACGTGGCTATCCCTGATGAGCACAATATTCACTGCGAATACCAACTGGCGGTGCTTGATGCATCCAAAGAAGTGATGGCGCTGGTTGAATTCATACTTTCCCGCGACGGGCAGGCGTTTCTTACCGCCGCAGGATTCTTACCGCTTAACGACGAATAGAAAACAACGGCGCGATAAACGGCGTGTGGTGGTTCTCCACGCTAAGTTTTCGCAGTGGTAAGCCATAGGCCAGGAACAAATTTTCTTCCGTCACAATGCTGTCCGTAGGTCCTGCCCGCCATTTGCCTTCGGGGAGCAGCAGCAAAGTATGGGTGGCTATCTGTAGCGCATGCAGCGGATCGTGGGTTGAAAAGAGAATGCTGCATCCCTGATAATGGGCCAGATCGCTGATGAGTTGAAGCACCACCTGCTGATTAGCAAGATCCAGCGCGGAACATGGTTCATCAAGCAAAAGCGTCTGACACTCAGTCACCAGTGCCCGGGCTATCATCACCAGTTGTTGTTGCCCGCCGGAAAGTGAGCTAAACGAGCTGGAAGCAAGCTGCGCAATATTTAACTGCTCCAGCGCCTGCGTTGCTCTTTTTTGATCCTGCTGGCTCGGTTGCGCAAAAAGCTTCACGTGCTGTGCTCGCCCCATCAACACCACATCACTCACCGTATAAGGAAACGGCAGATGGCTATGCTGTGCCACAATCCCTATCCCACCGTTATTTTCAATACTGCCTCCCAAAGCAGGCAGCGTGCCGGTTAGCGTATCGAGCAGCGTACTTTTACCCAGACCGTTACGTCCCAGCACAGCCCAGATCTCGCCTTTTTGGCAGCAGAACGTAAGCGGGTCAAACAGCGGCGCGCGATACCCATAAGTCAGCTGATTTACACGCAGTGCGGCAGGTTTCATGATTTCTCCCGACGGCTGGAGCGGATGAGTAAAAAAGCAAACAGCGGCGCGCCGAATAATGCGGTGATAATCCCCAACGGTATCTCCGCATGCATCAGGGTGCGTGCAATATCATCCACTACAATCATAAAACCGCCCCCCAGCCAGAAGGCGCACGGCAGTAGACGACGGTGATCAACGCCCACCAGCAAACGCGCCAGATGAGGAATAACCAACCCAACCCAGGCAATACTGCCGCTAACCGCCACCTGAGCGGCGACTAAAAATGCGCAGCACACCAAAACGCTGCGTCGCAAAGGAACAACCGCGACGCCCAGCGCTCTGGCATCTTTGTCATTAAGCGATAACAGGTTTATCCGCCAGCGTAGCTGGTACAAAACCGTCGCGGCAATACCGACCGGAATCGCCAGCAGCAGTACTTTATGCCAGTTGGCCGTCGCAAAGCTGCCAAGCAGCCAGAACACGATATTGGGTAACGTCTCTTCAGTATCAGCCTGATACTGAATCAAGCTCACCAGCGCGGCAAAAAAGCCGCTCAAAATGATACCCGACAGGATCAGCACCAGCGTATTTTCCAGCCCCTGCAGCGCAGCAATGGCATATACCAGGATCAACGCCGTCAGGCCGAAGAAAAACGTTGAACCCATCATCAACCACGGCGACAGACCGAGCAAAATAGCCAGCGTGCCGCCAAAAGCGGCCCCGGACGTCACGCCGATTATATGCGGGTCGACCAGCGGATTATGAAATACTCCTTGCAGCGTCGCGCCGCATAAACCCAGCGCGCCACCCGCCAGCAGCGCCATCAGAATACGCGGTAGCCTGACCGTCCAGATGACCTTACCGGCAATCCCTTCGGCATCGCTAAAGTGCGTCAGGTGATAAAATACCTCGCGCAACGAAAGCGGATACTGCCCGAGGCACAGCGAACTGACGCCCAGCAACAGGACCGCCGCGATCAAAATCGGCTGCTGGGGTAAAAAGCGGTTACTTAGCTGCATCAGACTGCCAGTTCACGCGATAAAAACGCTGATAATAGTCTTGCGCCTGCGCATCAACATCCACGTCTTTAAAAGCATCCGGATACAGTTTCTTGGCCATCCATAGCTCACCGATCGCCAACGCTTCCGGCATCGGATAGCCCCAGGCTTTAGCGTATTCAGGCATCAGCCAGACGCGATGATTTTTCACCGCATCAATCCCCTGCCAGTTAGGATCATTTTGGATCTCAGTCACCACCTGCGGATAGCGATCCTGCACAAAAATCACCTGCGGATTCCACGCCAGTACCTGCTCCAGCGCAACCTGACGGGCACCTTTCACACTGGCAGCCGCCACGTTTAATCCCCCCGCGTGCTGCATCATCAGTCCTGTGTACTTCCCGGAGCCGTAAGTCATCAGGTCGGGGTTAGCCATATAAATACGGACTTTTTGCGCATCCGGGATTTTTGCAACCGGCGCATTAAATTTTGCCCGTGCCGCAAAAACGTAGTCGATTAATGTCTCGGCCTGCGGTTTACGCCCAACCACGTCCGCAATCAGGCGAATCCCTTGCTTTAACCCTTCGTTGTAAACCTGCTCTTCATCGGCCATGGTCGGGTTCATTTTATTCTGTTGCCCTGCGGCGTCCTTACGTAACGAGATAGCCACGACCGGAATACCGGCGCTTTGAATCTGCTGGATCATCTCCGCAGGCGCATAGTTAGCGACAAACACCACCTGTGGATGAATCGCCAGCAGGCTTTCGATATTCACGCTGGTGAGGTCGCCCGGTGTCGGCAATGTGGAAATTGTCGGCATAAAGCGTTCAAACTCAGGCCCGAGCTGTTTTTTCCAGCTCGACATCACGCCAACAATGTCCTGCTGCGCATCGAGCTGGACCAGAATATTTAAGGTCTGGTGTTGCAGCACGACCACTTTGTCGATGTGATCCGCTATCGTGACCTGACGACCAAGCTGATCGGTGATCGTACGGTCGGCCTGGGCAGAAAACGCAAACAACATGCTGGCGCATACCAGCACAAAAGAACGGAAAGTAAACATGGGATACCATCTGGATAGAGGAGTAAAATCGATATGCATTAAATTATATAACGTGATAACTGGCAACCCATTATCATCATGCGTCGCATCAAATCCCACATTTAAAAGGGGTAAATATGGCGTGCAATCCCTAGCGCGCCAGTCTTTACACGTGGACGCTACTCCTGTGGAGGTAACGCATTTAAAATTCGCATCGCCTGCTCCTGAGTAAGCGAATAATCGAAGAACTGGCGATAAAAATCTCGCGTCACGCTGACCATATCCAAACCGCTAAACAGCGCAGGATGCAGTTTTGATGCAGCCCACTGCAGCTGCAGCGCACTTTCAGTACCGTAACGATCCCAGGGGAACACGCCCGCCGGATTACGCCAAACGTTACCCTGCTTAACCGCGTCAAGTTCTTTGAACAATGCCGCGTAGGGTGAATTGCCGATATCACCGCAACCCGCCCCGAGAATAATGACCTGCGGTTGCCAGTAAAGCACCCGCTCAGGCGATACCTCTTTCATATTGCCGTTCACTTCTCCTGCCGCGTTCAATCCGCCCGCAAGCGTAATCCAGGTATCGATCAACGTGTGCCTGCCGTCGACTTTAAGCGGATTCAGCGATTGAATATGGAGTACCCGTGGGCGATGGTTTGCCGTCAATCCCGCCGTTTTAGCCTGCACGTCAGCAAGTACACGGTTTAGATACTGATTGTAAGCCGTCGCCCGGGCGCGCGCTTGCCCGGTACCCAGCACTTCTGCGGTTGTAGTGACCGATTTTTCCATCGAAGCATAGTCAGTAAATGCCATTTCAAGAGTCGGGATGCCCGCCTGGCTGTAACTTTGAGCATCCCCTTTTCCTTTTGCCACAAACAGCACATCGACGTGCCGGGCAAGCAAATCCTCACTATTGAATGATGTTCCCCATATCTGTAAGGCTTGTCTCAGGGAAGGATTGATTTTGAACATCCAGGGCTGGTTCTCCTCATGGTTCACCGTCGCAACAATGTTACGGCCAGCACCCAGCGTCATCAGTACCGAATGATGAGCAAACCAGCCATCAGCAATACGCTCAACTTGCATGGGAACGGTAACCGTGTGACCAGCATCATCCACAACCTGGCGTGTTGCCAGGGCAGGAAACGCCAGCCACACACAAAGCAGCCATGTGTGGCACGTTTTCATGAGTAACCTCTAAAAATCAACCTGAACAGAAATCTGAGCCTGACGCGGTGCGCCAAGTTGCGCGCTGGCAGCCCCTGCCCCCGTGTAACCGGTCAATGCGCCGGGAACAATATTGGTCCAGTAGTGACGATCGGTGAGGTTGGTGATATCAAACCGGAAGGTGGTTGGCGTGTTCCATAGCCTGGTGGCATAACGCGTGCCGATATCCACCGTGGTGTAACTCCCGACCCAGCTGTCATTGGCGTTATCAGTAGCCCGACGCCCGACATAATGCACGTTCGTGTCGACATCCAGTCCTGGAACCCGTTCAATGGTGTAGATCGCGAGGATATTCGAGGCGAAGCGTGGTAAACCAACAACTTGCTTACCATCCGCATTGCTGGCCGCGGTATTATGTAGCACCGGATCAAGCCAGGCTCCGCCGCCTAACACGCGCAAATTTCGGGTAATATGCCCATCAGCCATCAGTTCCAGTCCTCGGTTTTTCTGCGTTCCGTCCTGGGCAAAATCACCGTTGTCGTTGGTATAGGCAAAGGGGCGTTTAGCTTCAAACAGCGCAGCGGTAAGCAGCAGATCCTTTACTGGCGCATATTTTGCGCCCACTTCAACCTGGCGACTACGGTAGGGATCTAATACCTGCCCGGCATTGCGCGCCCCAGCGGGTGCGGTATCGCCCTGCTGCAAGCTGTCCGCCCAGGTGGTATACAGCGTGACGCTCTCCACCGGTTTATACATCAGGCTGGTAGAACCGCTCATGCCATTGTCTTTCTGCCGGCTACTTTCATGCCCAGTTTTGTTGTAGTTACTGACGGTAAACAGGTTCTCACTACCGGAAAGCAGCAAGCTCCACTGCGGGGAAAAATGCAGCGTATCGCTTAGCAAAAACGCATGCTGAGTGGTCGTTGCTGAATGATAGCGATCGTTAAAGTCCGGATATGGTGGTCGTGGGTAGTCGGGATGTTGATCAAGAGAAGAATGCCCAAGGGTGAAGGTTCCCCCGTTTCTGGGATTATAGTTTTTCCATACAAATCCACGCATTCCGGTAGAAATGTCCTGCGTCAGCCAGCCGGTATCAATGCTACCGGTCAGGTTCGCTAAATAACTGTTGATGGTAAAGCGACTGGCCGCCGAATTGGCGGTTGTGGTGGTGTAATCTCCCCGATTATTCGTCAGAGTGTTAGTCACTGCCGTCGATTCTCGATCTGCGACCTGGTGTAGCGCCCCCAGATCCAGCATCCAGTTACCGTCAAAATCATGCTTAATATGCATATCGGCGGTGGTCGTTTCGTCATCATGACCCGCATAAGACTGACCATATTTACTGTTCGTAGGATCAAATGCCGTGGGGAAGTGAACGCCCTTCGCCAGGGCAAAACTCCCAGGCATGCCTTTTTCATAGTAATGGTAATAGCTGAAATTACTCTCCAGCACCGTTTGATCTGTCAGTTGAAAATCCAGCCCTAATCCTGCGTACTGTCGACGGACATGGCTATCGGTGGTGTAACTACGGCCCTCATCATTTAGCAAGTTAAGGCGATATTTCACCCGGTCTCCCTCATCGATTGGGCCGCTGAAATCCATCGACGTCAGCGTTCCCGACCCTGTACCTTGCCCTACGGTTACGCGATGTAACGGCGTATCGACAGGTCGTTTAGACACCAGATTAAACATCCCCGCCGGATTGGCTGGGCCGTACAATGATCCGGCTATTCCATTCAACACGTCTATGCTCTGGAACTGTTCAGTCGAATATTCCGTCGTGGAGACGGCGTTCAGGCCATCAATCATATGATTCTGTACCACACTGCCCTGCATGCCGCGGGTTTGCGGGCGGACGCCGTCCCCCTGAACGGAAGGTAGGTAACGATAGGCATCTTTCACGTCTTTGATCTGTTGCTGATCCAGCACTCTTTTCGACAAGGTCTGTACCGACCAGGGAACATCAATCAGCTCACGCTCGCCAAGGCTACCTAACATTGCTTTTTTTTCACTCGCCGGCAGTTCATGTTTCGAAAACGAGGATTGTGACGAGGCGGGCGCCGAAACGATGACGGTATCTTCAGCATGCGCGGTTACGGCGGTGGAAAGACAGGCAAAGGTCAACAACCCAGAGGCTACTGGGGTAATTTTGTTATTTAACATTCGTTAATTCAGTTTGTTAGGTAGAAAGACTGGAGGCCACTAACGCAAGCGCCTTCTCTTGAAGAGTACAGTTGTTATATTTGTATGATAAATAGGATAGACTCAATCGATATGTATGTAAATATATAACGACGTGTAATTGGTCAATTTATAGCAACAAAAAAGCCGACGGTGATGACGACCGTCGGCTATGAGTATCCTTTTGACTTATGGATTATTTGGTTGCCGCTTTGATGATATCAAGCGCTTTGGCGAACTGATCCTGCGGAATGGTCAGCGGGTAAAGGAAACGAATAACGTTGCCATATTGACCACAGGTCAGCAGTAGCAATCCTTGCTCAAGGGCTTTCTTCTGCACGCGCTGTGCGGCGGCGGCGTTGGGTTCTCCCGTCGTTGCATCACAGAATTCAGCGGCAATCATAGAGCCTAAGCCACGCACTTCGGCCAGTTCAGGACACCCTGTTTGCGCCTCGGTCAGAGTGGCGCGCAGTTGTTCACCGAGGGCCGCCGCACGCTGGCACAACTGTTCATCACGAATGATATCCAGCACCGCATGAGCCGCCGCAATCGACAGCGGGTTCCCGGCGTAAGTTCCGCCCAGACCACCCGGCGCTGGCGCGTCCATGATTTCGGCTTTGCCCACGACGCCTGACAGCGGCATGCCGCCCGCAAGGCTTTTTGCCATGGTCATCAGATCCGCTTTATCAGCGTAATGATCCATCGCAAACAGCTGGCCCGTACGGGCAAACCCGCTTTGCACCTCATCAGCGATCATCACAATGCCATGCTCGTCGCAAATACGGCGGATGGCGGTCACAAATTCCGGCGGCGCTACTACGAAGCCTCCTTCGCCCTGGACGGGTTCGAAAATAATCGCCGCAACCTGGGTTGGATCGATATCGGCTTTAAACAGGCGCTCGATCGCTTTTATGGAGTCTGCCGTAGAAATCCCCTGCAATTCAGAAGGATACGGCGCATGGTAAATGGAGCCAGGGAACGGGCCGAATCCTTTTTTATAGGGCGCTACTTTGCCGGTTAACGCCATCGTCATGTAAGTACGCCCATGAAAACCGCCGCCAAACGCGATAACGCCAGGACGGCCGGTATGCGCGCGGGCGATTTTCACTGCGTTTTCTACCGCTTCAGCCCCGGTGGTGAAGAACGTGGTTTTCCGCTTACCGTCGATTGGCGCAACGGCGTTGATTTTCTCAGCCAAAGACACATAGCTTTCATACGGGACAATCTGATAAGCAGTATGGGTAAAAGCCTGAAGCTGTGCTTCGACTGCCTGCACCAGGCGAGGATGACGGTGTCCGGTGTTCAGCACGGCAATCCCGGCGGCAAAATCAATGTACTGATTGCCTTCGATATCGGTAATCGTGCTGTTTTCTGCCGACTGGGCATAAAAATCACACATTACACCCACGCCACGCGGGGTGGCATCCAGACGACGTTGTTGCAGGTTTTTATTGTTCATTCTTACACCTTGTCCATTAATACATTTAGGTTGAATTACCCTTTAAATTTAGACGCCGTCTGGTACTTTAATCGAGAGCCAAATCGTTTTATTTTAAGGATCCAAATGCGTTCACTTGCCGGAGATGTGATCAAGCAGGCATTTAGCCAGCAGCCAGATGAAAAACTGCATCGTCGTCTGTATGCCGCCATTTGTAGTTGCATCCTCGAAGGTAGCCTGAAACCGGCTACCCGAATGCCTCCGTCGCGTGATCTGGCAGGAGAGCTGACGCTATCGCGCAATACCGTCCTGCGGGTTTACGAGCAGTTGCAGGCCGAAGGCTATATTTCTGCGCGTACCAGCAGCGGCACATTTGTCACTGACAGCGTGCTGGACAATCTCAACCTGCGTCCCAATAAAGAACCTGTTGCTGCCACTCTGGAGGATCACACCCGCTTATCTGCCCGCTGCCTTGAGCTGTTGGGTCATGCCAGCGCCAGTCCCCGTCAGTGGGGGGCATTTATTCCAGGCGTACCTGATGTAGAGCATTTCCCTCACCGGGTACTCAAAAAAATTCAGGACAGGCTGGCGAGACGCCTGCGTCCGGAGTTTCTTACTTACGATGCCGCAGGCGGCGTGAATGAGCTAAAAGAAGCGCTGGCAGACTATCTGCGAACCGCGCGTGGCGTGCGGTGTTCGCCGGAGCAAATTCTGATTACTGAAGGTATTCACCAGGCGCTGGATCTGGTGACCCGAACATTATGCAACCCCGGTGATAATGCCTGGATTGAGGAGCCGGGCTACTGGGGAATCAAAAATATTCTGCGCATCAATGCGGTAAATTTTTCGGCTATCCCGGTTGATGAACAAGGCATGGTCCCTCCGGAAGCTGGAGAGCCTGCGCCAAAACTTATTTTTGTGACACCGTCACATCAATATCCTCTCGGTTCGGTGATGAGCCTCAGTCGCCGTCAGCAACTTCTGTTTCGCGCACGCGAAACGCGAAGCTGGATAGTGGAAGATGACTATGACAGCGAGTTCCGCTTTTCAGGTCAGCCGATCCCCTCTTTGCAGGGACTGGAAGAAGAGACGCCGGTCATCTATATCGGGACATTCAGTAAGACACTCTATCCTGCGCTACGTCTCGGGTATGTGGTGCTGCCCAAACCGCTAGCCGCACCGCTGAAGAAAGTTCATAACGACCTCTATCGCGGCGGACATTTGCTGATTCAGGCCGCGCTGGCAGAGTTTATCCGTGAGGGTTACTACGCGGCGCACATACGTAAAATGCGCCAGCTGTACAGTCGTCGGCGTCAGACACTGGTGGAGCTTATCAGCCGCCAGCTTGGTGAGCATTATCTTGGCTCTTTCAGCAGCAACGCCGGGCTACACTTGATTCTACAGTTGCCCGCCGGGAGCGATGACGTTGTTATTGCCCAACAGGCGAACACACAAGGGCTGCTGGTGCGCCCGCTGTCTCGCTACTACGTGAATGAAGAGAAGCGCAGCGGACTGCTGCTGGGATTTGCCAGTATCGAAGAGCATGGAATGGCGGCGGCGTTTACACGACTGGTGGGTATTATCAGAGTAAACGCCGTATAAGCACTGCCGGATAGCGGCATAAGCGCCTTATCCGGCATGCTGTTTAATGTGACGCTTTTTTAACGCCAGCCAGGTCTTCCTGGCTTACTTCGCCATTCCCTTCTCCCCAACTCTTACGCACGTAGTTAATCACGTCGCGCATTTCGGTGTCGTTTAACAGGCCACCGTACGCAGGCATCTTAAAGGAGACGTTGCCACGCGTAGTCGGTGTTTCTGCGCCGTGGGCAATCACTCTGAACAGCGGCGTCGGGTCATCAACCATGACCAACGGGTTATTGATCAAAGAAGGCGCGTTATCATCCGTACCTTTCCCTTCCAGTCCGTGACAGGTGGAGCAGTAGCGGTTATAGGTCACTTTGCCCGCCTCGGGTGAATTCGACCAGGATGCAGTAGTCGATGCGGTACGCCCCGCTTCAGGCTTCGCGCTTTTCAGGCTCAGCAGATATTGCGCGATCGCCGTGGCATCTTCATCAGTCAGATACTGCGTACTCTGCGTAACGACTTCAGCCATCGAACCAGAAACCGCGGCATGTTTGCTTTTACCGGTCAGCAGCAGCGATTTTAACGCCTGCTCAGACATTCCGCTGCCCCGCAGCGAAGGCGCATACCAGCCGTCGATCATCGCGCCGCTCAGGTACTCGGCATCAGCATTGGTATACGCTTTTTCGTTCATCGCCATGCCTCTCGGTGTATGACATGAACCGCAGTGCCCGGGACCTTCCACCAGATAAGCGCCCCGTTTTACCAGGGCAGCGTTGTCATCTGGTTTCGCATTCACTGCTGTCGTTGTTGGCGCGTCGGTAAACAACCAGTTCCAGATATGCAGTGGCCAGCGAGCGGAGAGTAGCCACGGAATAGCATTCTCTTTATTGGGTTGCGCAGACGGCGTGACATCATGCATAAAATAGCGATACAACGCCTGAACATCCGCGTCAGAAAGTTTTGCATAAGAGGGATAAGGCATAGCCGGATAGAGCGGATGACCGTCTTTGGCAATTCCCTGACGTACCGCCTTTTCAAAATCCTCGTATGAGTAATTACCAATACCCTGCGTCTTGTCTGGGGTAATGTTGGTCGAATAAATATCCCCTACCGGGGTAGGAAACTTTTTGCCACCCGCCATCGCAGCACCACCTTCAGTGGTATGGCAGGCCACACAGTCTGAGATTCGCGCGATATATTCGCCATTAGACTCCGCAGCGCTAACAGAGGCGGTAAATAAACAGGCGGCAAGAACGGTTACATTACGCATAGATCACCCCATATCCTTGAGTTCATTAACCGCACGCCATGCCTGGTCGATCGCCGTATGGGCATAAGCACTCCAGTCAGAATCGGAGTTAGCGATGGCGATGCGACCGACTGGCTGACGCGCCCGCTCGATAATTTCTGGCATTTTATCCATATCATCGAACAGCGAGTTGGCGTAATACGCATAGCCATGCGCCCAGCGGTTAACGGTAATGGCGGCGATATCGCGTTGATTATCAAAGCCCGTTGAGCCAAACATTTCCTGCAGCTGGGAGCGAATCATCTCCTCATGCGCCGCAAATGTGGTCCCCAGTAAATAGGCTCGTCCCAGACGGAACTGCTCTCTGGCCGACAGGTTACTGCCCGGATAGGTAGGCACATAGACCATGTGAATGACCATCGGATCGTCCGGTGAGGCCGGATGTTGGTACCCGCCGATGCTGACCGGATAGTCGAGCTTAACCCTGCTATAGGGAGCAGCCGGAGAGTAAAATTCATGTACGCCAAGCTGTTTGAACGCCTGCCAGTTTTTGACCACCACGTTGGTGTACACCAGCGGTGCTTTCACGTTCAGTTTGAGATCCGCCTGCTGCTGTTCCGGCATCTCGGGCACCAGATACGGGATCATCATGTTATAGCCTGCCATGATGGTATTCTTACCGCGCACACGGTGCATTTTACCGTCACGCAGATAGGTCACCGCCACGCCATCCTGTACGTTGGCCGCATTTATCACCGTGCTGTTCAGGCGCAGACGCGTGGTGTTTTCTGGTAGATCCAGCTTTTCGTAATGCAGTCTGGCGAGAACAGAGTCTTCCATAGTGTTACCCGGTAGCGCATCCGGCAGCATATACCTGACTAACAGTCGGGCCAGACCGGCGTTACCGTCCGGGAAATGGTAAACATACGGCTCTTCGAGGTCGGCCAGCGACTCTCCGTCCAACGGCGGTAACCCCATCCCTTCCATGCCAGGTAAGGCGCACGCCCTGGCATCGCTGCAGGAGATGCCTTCAATGCCGATGGCAAAGAAGTCATTGGAACGCTGCTGAAAATAGAGCAGCGCCATTTTACTCAAACCAACTTTTGTTGCTAAAAATTCACTGTAGCTGTGGGTATCCAGCCATTCCATTTTCTCATCGACCGTCATCCCCGGAAGGTAATCGCCAGGACGTACGTGCAGGTCGATCAGCGCTTTTCTGTCGTTCTCACTTAGCGGGAAATCATTGATAAAGTCTTCAATTTTACGCCCATTGAGCCTGTCCGGCGGGATATCATCAGATACCGCGCGGCCCGGATCGCCGCTGACGATTTTTGTTTCGCCAAAATTCTTTTTGTCGAAGAAAACGCCGCGACTGAGCTGCCAGTCGGGGTAGAAGTTTACGTCAAAACTCTCTTTTAACCGCGTGACGCTAACGCCCACGGTTTCCATCAGTTTTTGTACCTCAGGACTGAAATTATGCGCGGGTGACTGGAATGCTTCGCTGCCGCCATAACCGAGTAGTTTCTTGCCCGAGCTGGTAAATTCATTACGTTTGGCATGCCCGCCAAAATCATCATGGTTATCGAGGATCAGGACCCGGCTATTTTGTCCGGCAAGTTGTCGCCAGAAACATCCGGCAGCCAGCCCGCTAATCCCGCCCCCCACTATCACCAGATCGTACTCTTCCTCAACGGGCAGAGCGTTTAGATCAAAATGCTTATGCTCGCGGCCTAGCGCATGCGCCATTTCAAACGATCCAGGATGATTACCCCGCAGCCCCGTCAGCGCGGGCGGATAATAGTGTCCATCTATAAATGCGTTTCCCTTTCCTGCCGCCCTGACCCATTCCAGCGGAGTAAGCCCCGCCGCAATAGTCACCGCGACGCCGTTGAGAAAATCACGTCTGGTAATTGCCATTAACTTTTTTCCTTATTGCTACACACTGCCCTTAATACGACACAAATAAGAGATATACCCCTTCAAATTATTAAAGGGGTACAGCCGACTACTTCACTGGCTTTAACTCTTCGTCCAGTTTTTTAGAATCATAATAGTCACCCTGCCAGGTGATTTTTCCTGCTTTAACATGAATATAGCTGACGCCTTCAAATTTGATCGGATTATTTGTCGGCGGACTCCCTGCCCATTCACCACTATTTTTTCCTGAAAATTCCCAACGGAATGCCACGGTATCTTCGTCGTAGACGGGTTTACCCACCATTTTCCAGCTCAGGTCTGGCACCGCCTTAATAAAAGCGCCGATGACCTCTTTTCCCGCTTTTTCTCTGCCATTTATTGGTTCGCCCGCAGCGGCATCATAATAGACCGCATCATCTGCAAGATATTGAGCGGCTCGCGAAGCATCGTGCGCATTCCACGCCGCCATATACTCTTTCACGGTATTCAGCGAGGTGCTTTCTGCCAGGCTAAAGCCCGAGAACATCACTAATGAAAGCACCGCTATTTTTATGGTTTTCATCGTCATCCTCTCTATTCAGAAATGTCACACATGATATGTTTCACCCGAGTGTATTCTTCGAGCGAATAGGATGAGAGATCTTTGCCATAACCCGATTTTTTGAACCCGCCGTGCGGCATTTCGGCGCACAGAGGAATGTGATTGTTAATCCACACCGTGCCAAAATCGAGGTCAATGCTGAAGCGCTGCGCGCGACCATGGTTACTGGTCCAGACGCTGGCGGCAAGACCATACTCCACATCATTCGCTTTGTGTAGTACTTCTTCGTCAGTAGAAAACGATTGAATAGTCATTACCGGACCAAATACTTCATGCTGAATAGCTTCATCATTTTGATGCAATCCGGAGACGATCGTCGGTTCAAAATAGAAGCCTGGCCCAGATCCTGCGCGCCCACCGGTTTCAATTTTTGCATGTGCTGGTAAACGTTCAATAAAGCCTTTCACCTGCTCCAACTGATTTTTGCTATTTAATGCGCCATACAGCGCCTCCTGGTCCTCTGGCGGTCCAAATTTAATACTCTTCGTTTTCTGGATCAGCTTTTCCAGAAACTCAGCGTAAATGGACTGTTCGACCAGGATACGCGTAGCCGCCGTGCAGTCCTGCCCGGCATTGAAAAAGCCTGCCGTGGCGATTGTCGCAATCGCCTTGTCCATATCCGCATCGGCAAAAACCACCGCGGGCGCTTTCCCGCCCAATTCCAGATGCGCCCTGGTCAGGTTTGCCGCAGCCGAAGCCGCAACCTGCAGACCCGCACGGACCGAACCGGTAATCGAAACCAGCGAGGCTTTCGGGTTTGAAACCACCAGCGAACCGGTGCTGGCTTTGCCCAACACGACGTTAAATGCTCCTCTCGGGAACAACGGGGCAGCCAGTTCGGCCAACAGCAGCGTGCTGATCGGTGTGGTGTCGCTTGGCTTTAATACAACCGTGTTGCCTGCCGCCAGCGCTGGCGCAATCTTCCATACCGCCATCATGAACGGGTAGTTCCATGGCGTAACCTGGCCAACAATACCCAGCGGTTCGCGGCGGATAGTTGAGGTAAACCCGGCGGAATATTCTCCTGCCGCCTTCCCTTCAAGACAGCGCGCCGCGCCGGCAAAAAAGCGGATGGCATCGCAGGATGCCGCGATCTCTTCTTTCTCAATAAAATGGCGAAGCTGACCGGTTTCCTGGCTCTGCGCGTTTACTAACCGCTCAACGTTGCGTTCAATCTCATCAGCCAGGCGCAATAACGCCTTTTGCCGCTGTGCCGGCGTCGATTTTCTCCAGATGCTATACGCCGCCTCCGCCGCCGAATATGCCTGCTCCACCTCTGCCGCGCTGGCGTTAGGAGATAATGCGTACGTTTCGCCGTCAACCGGACTCACCAGCTCGAAGGTGTCTTCGCTGCTGCCTGCTACATATTGCCCATTAATAAAATGCTTCAGGGTTTTCATACCTGTCTCCTGCCAGTTAATACATAAAGAATCTTATGTAATATATATATTGTAAAACATTTTCAAATGCGCAACATTGACACTATGATAAGCCTCGCATTTTTAACTTAATTTTCACATTTACAAGGTAAGGTTTTTCATCGTGAGTCAACGCGTTATGCCCGGCTCATCATGAGGTTATCGGGACACACATTCGCCTGTGCAGTTAAGTTGCGCCCAGGCATGTAAAATGACTCGGCCATTCTTACCTTCCTTGCCCGACGGGCATGTGTTAAAAATGGTCGTTGTTTCAGGGAATTGAGTACAGAAAAGATTATGATTACTCACGCGGTCATATTTGCGCCTATCGGGCAGGTCAGTCGTTCAGACCAGATAGTGCAGCGCCTTTCAAACGCCATTATCACGGGATTGCTGGAGCCAAAAGAACAGCTCCCCAACGAAACTGATTTGGCAAAGATGATGGGTGTCTCACATATCACCATCAGAGAAGCGCTAAACACGCTTCGGGCTAATAATCTTATCCATACGGTTCGTGGGCGTAATGGCGGGAGCTTCGTATGCGAAAACATCGATGGCAAAAACAGCGCTCTGCATCCGTTCAAAGCAATCAGCACGGATTACCTTTCTGATCTGGGTGAAATGCATTGCGCCATTATCAGCCATAGCGCAAGGCTGGCCTCCAGACGGATGACAAGCGCGGATATCGCCAAATTTCGCGAGTTTGTTGAAGTACTCAGTAAAGCAAACTCACCTGAACTGATGACCCAGGCCGATATGCGTTGCCTGCTGGCGATAGCCGCCAGTTCGCATTCGGCGCGGCTGGCCAACCAGGAGCTGCAGGTGCAGGCTGAATGGGCATCGCTGGTGGCGATACTTTATCGTGCAGACAACATTCATGCCGAAATTATCGCGCTTTATTCGGCGTTGGCCGATGCGCTGGCGGCGCACAACGAGGCGGAATCTGTGCAGCTTGCCACACGGATCATCGACACGTTTACCTATTACCTTATTGAAAAAAAGCTGAAATATAACGCGAACTGACAATCAGTGAAGGCAGGACAGATAATGAGCTCTTCGACATCCTTAAGCGCATTAATTCGTAAAATTGATGATATTACCGCCTCTACCGTAGATTCTACCGTTGCGCTGGCGAGGAGCATCCATGAGGCGATTTCCGGGGTGCAAAAGCCCTCGGCAGAGGTTGTCCTCGATCCCTCGGTGAGATCGACCGTTCAGCAACACATCAAGCGCACGCTCAACGACAATCATTACTGTTCAGGAGCCGGGTTTGCCAGCCATATTGAGAGTACCGCAACAACAAAAGAGTATTGGCTGCTGGAATGGTGGTATAAAAAGGATAATGGTTTGAGTCAGGCGCACCTCGATTTGGATCAGGCCACACAACAACGACTGGATTTCAGAACCTTCGAGTGGTTTAAACACTCACCTCCGGCAGGAAAAGCCTATATCCACGGTCCCTACGTCGACTATATCTGCAATATCTCCTATACCCTGACCTCGGCAGTACCGGTCTACTACAACGATCAGTTTCTTGGTGTCGCTGCCGTCGACCTGCTGGTTAGTCAGATAGAAGCCGAACTGCTCTCCTGCGCTCACCCTGATTATGTGATTCTGACCAATCTGGAAAACAGGATAATCTTCTCCAGTTGGCCGCGCTTTCGCGTGGGTGAATTACTCGCTCCAGCAAACAGTAGTGTGGTTTATCAGAGCGACTACTTTATCCTTTATCACTATCAAAACTAAGGGCCCGAAGGCCCTTAGTTTCTAGTTATCCTGGCCTATATTCAGCTTGTTAGCGTAAGCAATAGCATCATTTTCCGGTGCCGCAGAACGACCAAACGGTCGGGTCAGGAACATATAGATAAGCCCCGAGCCAACAACAATCGCCAGGCCGAACAATACCGTCCAACGATCGATGAAGTCGCTGCTGTCTGCTGGTTGCGCCAACAACCAAATCCCACATAATCCATAGGCCAGCGCCAGCACGTTCACAATTGTGCCCCAACCGCCAATGGTCCACTCCCCGGCCGGTTTCCAGCCTTTCAGGCGCTGGCGCAGTGCGGCAAGCACAACCATCTGGAACGAAATGTAAATCCCGATGACGGCAAATGCGGTAATACGCGACAGATTATCTGGCTGAAAATAGACCCAAACACAGATGATGACCGGCAGCAAACAGCTGACGACCATGGCATTATCCGGAACGCCATTTTTAGATATCTTTGACATCCATTCACTACCCGGCAGCATTCTGTCGCGGGAGAAGGAAAAGATAAGGCGGCTTAAGGCAGCCTGCAGAGACAGAATGCAAGACAGCATCGCCACAATCGCGACGATGATAAAGACGGTTGCGCCGGTTTCGCCAAGTGCTTCGTTCAGGATAGCCGGGATCGGATCGGACGTTTTGCCATTCACGATACTGACCAGATTCGGTGAAGCCAGCAAATAACCCATTACGGAAATAATCGCAGAAATCGCACCAAATACGATGCTTAAAATCATCGCGACCGGGATCTTTTTACTCGGATTCTGCACCTCTTCCGCAACGTTACCGCAGGCCTCAAAGCCAAAGAACATAAACAGCCCCATCAGTGCGGCGGACATAAATGCGGTGGAATAGCTGCCGTCATGAGCCAGCACGCCCATCGAATCGAAGATGACAGAGAACGGCTGCGAACGGTGGAAAATCAGCAGATAAATCCCCAGCGCAATCACGCTGACGATTTCACACCAGAAGCCAATTTTCGCAACACGGGCCAGATTCTTAGTCCCGGACATATTAACCGCCATCATCAACAGCAGCAGCAGGACGGAAGTCACCAACATGGTGGCTGGCGTCTGACCATAGTGGAAGAGCGATTCAACAAACGTAGACGTATATTCCGCGATTGACGTAATGGTGACCACCAGCGCCCACAGGTAAATCCAGGCGGCGATCCACGCATACTTCTTGCCCCACAACCTTCTGGCCCAGGGATAAAGCCCGCCGGTTATTGGATACTGGGAAGCGACCTCACCAAACACTAACGCCACTAAAAGTTGTCCACATGCGACGATTAAAATCCACCAAACTGCAGGCGGCCCCGCCAGCGTTACGGCCAACGCAAACAGTGAATAGACGGCGGTAAGCGGCGACAGGTAGGTAAAACCCAGCGCAAAGTTTGAAATAAGACCGATCGAGCGATTGAACTGTTCTTTGCCATCTTTCTGAAAATTATCGTTTTTCTTATCAGTAGTCTGTTCCATATAGCTTTCTCTTTTGTGGAATAGTCGCAGGGTTGAACAATTAATGTATAAAAGATATTAAGTTATATGTATAGTGATTTTGTCGCGCGTTTGTTAAAAATGATCGCATATCACGTTAATGAAAAAATGAAGGTAAAACGGTAGAGAGAGCGAGGATTTTGCGGTATTTACGACCAACAATTCTTTAGCAATTGCGAACCGTGGGCCACTTTGGCGGATAAATACGCACAGCGGATTGCGTTCGATGCTAAGTAGCAAGAATCGCTGCTATTAAGCAACATTTTTGCAATATAATAACGGGATGTTAAACGCTGAACCTGAGCAGGTGAATGATGGAAATTGATCTCGATAATCTGGTCTTTGATGGACTGGAAGAAGCGCAAGAGCGTAATGCTGAACGTCTGGAAGATGCAGACAAGAAAGCGCAGGAAATTATTGCTGATAATGACTGCGGCGACGCCTGCAAAATCTGATTTCTAAACCGGCGCAATGCCGGTTTTTTATCGCCTGCTACCCCTTCCTGCTTGAGCCCGTATATCGCAACGCCTCAATCAGTTGCGCAAAAGCGGCGGTATGCTGTTTGCGACTGGGGTAGTACATATAATAGCCAGGAAACGGTTCGCACCAGTCCTCCAGCACTTTTTCCAGCGCGCCGTCCGCAACGGCCCGTTCTACGGTATCTTCCGGCACAAATGCCAGCCCCATTCCGGCAATCGCCGCGCCGATCCGCGGGGGCAGATTGTTAAAAATAAGCTGTCCCTCCACCCGCACGCGCAAATCTTGCCCGTCTTTGGCAAACTCCCAGGCATACAGACCGCCCAACGTCGGCATGCGCATGTTAATACAGTTATGATTTTGCAGGTCGTGCGGAGTATGGGGTTTGCCATGACGGGCAAAATATGCCGGTGAACCCACCACTACCATGCGCCAGTCTGGGCCAATCCTGACGGCGACCATGTCTTTCGCCACCTGCTCGCCAAGCCGAATACCCGCATCATAGCGGCCGGTTACAATATCCGTCAGGCTATTGTCGATGGTCATTTCAACATGCACATCAGGGTAAGTCTGTAAAAAAGGCTCCAGCGCGGGCCAGACGGTAGATTGTAACGCGTGCTCGCCCAACGTCAGACGGATGTTACCGGCCACACGCTGGCGGACATCGGTTAATGCCAGCAGCTCCGATTCAATGTCATCAAAACGCGGGCTGATACTGTTGATGAGCCGTTCTCCGGCTTCGGTCGGCGCAACGCTGCGCGTGGTGCGTGTCAGAAGTCGTACATCCAGACGTTCCTCAAGCCCACGAATCGCATGGCTTAGCGCGGATTGCGAAACCCCAAGCTTTGCCGCTGCCCGGGTAAAACTCCGCTCGCGGGCCACGATAATGAGATAATAGAGATCGTTAAAATTATCACGCAGCATGCATTTCCCCAATCCAGACCTGTTGTGACACATGGTACAGGTCAGGAGGATATTCCAGTAGCGTTTCTGGACATTAGCACACTTCAGTCATATTCACGCGCACCCTCATACAAAAACCAAACGTGAATTACTGCCGGGGTTATGCACTATTTTGCCTTCCGCCATTGCAATATTTTCACCCGTAATTAACACCCTTTTCACTAATAACATTTTGTATATAGATAAGAATTTTTTCTTATTTTGTCCCAACCGTAAGTTATGGGAGCGTAAAAAGCACAAACCAAAAACTACAGGGATTTCATACAATGATGGCAACGAAAAAATACCGCGCTAAAAAAACACTGCTGGCGCTCGGCGTGCTGCTGGCTTCAGGTCTTACCGTCTCGCAGGCACAGGCCGACCAACTGGCTGATATCAAGGCCGCTGGCGTAGTAAAAGTCGCGACATTCGACGCGAATCCGCCGTTTGGCTCCATCGATGCGAAAACGCATAAGATTGTCGGCTACGACGTTGATTTTGCCGAAGCGCTGGCCAAATCCCTTGGCGTAAAACTGGAACTGGTCGCGACCAATCCGGCAAACCGCATTCCGTTATTACAATCCGGTAAAGCCGATTTAATCGTCGCGGATATCACGATCACGCCTGAACGGGCGCAGGTGATTGACTTCTCCGTCCCTTATTTTGTTACCGGTCAGCAGTTCCTTGTGCCAGCAAAATCTCCGGACAAGCTCGAGGAATACAGTAAAGCGCGAATCGGCGCGGTAAAAGGTACCACCGGCGAGCAGGCGCTACATCAGCGCTTTCCGCAGTCGCGTGTGCTGGCCTACGACGATATTCCACTGGCGTTAACCGCGCTACGCAACGGCAATGTCCAGGCGATTACCCAGGACAGTACGATTCTGGCCGGTTTATTAGGCGGCGCGCCGGATAAAGCAGATTTCAAAATTCTGCCGGATCTGCTGAGCAAAGAAGAGATCGGCGTGGGGGTGAAAAAAGGTGAACCTGCGCTGTTAAAAGCCGTCAACGATGAGCTTTTGAAGCTGGAGTCTACCGGGCAGGCGGCCAAAATTTATGATGTCTGGTTTGGTCCTGAAACCAAGAATCCCCAACCCCGCGCCTTTAAAATAGAAGCCAGATAATATGCTCTCAGCCCTTTTTCATCGGTCCGCAGCTTCTGCTGCGGATTTTACCCATTTGCGTCAGGCGAGCGTTGAACTGCGCAATGTCATCAAACAGTATGACGCTCACACCGTACTTAACGGCGTCAACCTGTCAGTCGAACCCGGTGAAGTGGTGACTATTCTGGGCCCTTCTGGCTCCGGAAAGTCCACTCTTATACGTCTTATCAACCAGCTTGAGTCGCTGAGCGGAGGTGAAATCTTCATTGATGACAAACCGATTAGTCAGTTGCGCGGGGCTGCATTACGCCAGTTACGCAGCCGTATCGGTTTCGTATTTCAGCAATTCAATCTCTATGCGCATCTGACAGCGCTTTCGAACATCGCGCTGGCGCTGGAATATGTTCATGGCTGGAACAAGGCGGAAGCGGAGCGTCGGGCATTCGAGTTGCTGGAAAAGGTAGGACTGGCAGAAAAAGCCAACGCCTATGCCGCGCAGTTGTCCGGTGGGCAGCAGCAGCGCGTGGCCATCGCCCGTGCGCTGGCCTCGTCGCCACAAATCATTCTGTTTGATGAGCCAACTTCTGCGCTGGATCCGGAAATGATCGGCGAGGTATTACAAGTGATGAAAAACCTGGCCCACAGCGGCATCACCATGATCGTCGTGACCCATGAAATGCATTTCGCCCGTGAGATTGCCGATCGGGTGGTATTCATTGATGGCGGCGATATTCTTGAAGTAGCCGCACCAGAAGATTTTTTCACCCGACCACAGCACCCGAGAACCCAGCGTTTCCTGAAAAAAGTGCTCGATCCGTTACACCAGGAGTCATCGCTATAATGCTTGCAATGGACTGGCAGGGGGTGCTGAGCGGGCTACCTCTGCAATGGATTATTTCCGGCTTTCTCACCACGCTCTGGGTGACGCTGGCAGGTATCGTGCTCGCCACGCTTATTGCCATCGCGCTGATCGGCCTGCGCCTGACGGGCAATCGCCTCGCCAAAGCGGTAGTCGGCGCGTGGGTCTCGGTGTTTCGCAACACACCGTTACTGGTGCAACTGATGTTCTGGTATTTTGCCGCATGGAACTGGCTGCCCCGCGACATCATTACCTTTATCAATGCTGAGCATCCATGGTCTATTCTGCCGGGGGATGTCTGGTGGTTAACACCAGAATTTATCTGTTCAGCATGGGGGCTGGGCGTATTTACCTCGGCATTTTTGGTCGAGGAGATCGCCTCTGGTTTACAAGCGGTTTCTGCCGGACAACGCGAGGCTGCCGTGGCGCAGGGTTTTTCATCCTGGACGACGTTCCTTCACATTCTGCTGCCTCAGGGGCTGGCAAACGCCTGGCAACCCATTGTTGGGCAGTATCTCAACCTGATGAAGCTCTCCTCGCTCGCCAGCGGTATTGGTTTTGCCGAGCTCACCTACCAGGTACGGCAAATTGAAAGCTACAACGCGCACGCGCTGGAAGCCTTTGCCGTTGGCACGGCGCTTTACCTGTTCACCGGCATCGTTCTGGGTATGCTGCTTACGCGTCTTGGCCCGCAGCCAGCGTCGGGTAAATCGTCAAAGGTAAGAACGCGCATTTTCTGCGTCAGGAGCATACCGCGTGATCGCTAATATTTCGGTCATTACCGACAATCTTGACTATCTCCTGTGGGGACGAATGGCGCAGGGGCAACCCGGCGGCGTTCTGCTCACTTTGCTGATGGCTTTCGGCGCGGCGCTGCTGGCCCTGCCGGGCGGAATAGTTCTTGCCTGCTGCGCCTGGCGGTTTCCTGGCGCGATTCGCAACCTATTGTTCATCTGGGCAGAGTTTATTCGCGGCATTCCGCTCATCTTTGTGATTTTCTGGATGTGGTATTTGCTCCCCATGCTGACCGGAAGCGATCTTCCCGGCGCCGTTACCGTGACGCTGGCGTTGGCATGGTTCACCGCCGCCTCGGTGATGCACTCAGTGTACGCAGGAATCAGCGCACTGCCTGGCGGGCAATATGATGCAGCAGTGGTTCAGGGTTTTCGCCCTTATCAGGCACTGTGGCTTATCTTATTGCCACAGGTGCTGCGTAACGTGCTGCCGTCGCTCACGGGGATCTTTATTGGATTACTGAAGGATACATCGCTGGCATTTATCGTTAACGTGCCGGAACTCACGACGGTTGCCGGTCAGGTTAACAGCCGGGTGCAAATCTACCCGGCAGCTATTTTTATCTTTACCGGACTGGTCTATTACCTGCTGTGCCTGAGCCTGGAGAAAATCACCCAACGCCGCTTCGCGCTAAAATGACACCACGGCTCAACATTCCACGAACTGATGGTCTTCGTTGAGCCGATATTTCACCCCTGCCCGAATGTTATTTTCCCCTTCAACGGCAAGCGCAAAACGCATCCTCTCGCCATCGTGGTAGGCCAGCGCCGCGCAGCCGCCGGGACCGAGCGTTATCGAATCGACAACGCCTGTACTGGCAACGACGGCGTTCTCTCCGCTGGCAATAATGTGGATGTTATCCGCGCAGTTGGCGATTTTGGACTCTGCGCCAAAACAGGCCAACTGGGTTAAATCGCCACTGCAGGCAATCCGGTTTCTGTCACCGAGCGAGCTGATGCGTACGCGCATGCCGGTACTGGCGATACGCGTCCCGTCACCCACGCTACTGATACGTGCCGAATTTCCCGCAACCGCAATTCGCCCGCGATCGCCTGAGCTGCCGATATGCACGTTGTAGCCTACGCTACCAATGCGTGCGCTATAACCTGCGCTGGCAATCTGGGCGGCATACCCTGCGCTGGCGATTTTAACGTTATCGCTAGCGCTACTAAACCGGGCATTATCTTCCGCATCCGCCAGCGGACGGCGGGTTTCCCCCGCCGTTTGCACACGGGAAATACTCCCCATCGCGCGAATATCCTGCTGGACAAAACTCGCCTCTTCCCGCCATTTTGACCAGCCGTATTCCACCAGGCTGTCTGCCCAGTCTGTATACCCTTCTCGCTGGAGCGCACGATGGACATCGGCATAGCTTCCACCAGCGGGAAAAGTACGTAAAAACCAGCGATACATAACGGGCCCAACGCGCCAGGCCCGTAAATCACTTCGCGTAATCATCATCGCTTAATGTCGGTGATAGCCATCCACCATACACTTGAAGGTTTCGCCCGGCGTGCGACCTGTCGTGCAGAGATAAAGATGCCCAAAAATGAAAAACAGACTGACAATCGCCAGCGCGAAGTGCGCCTGCAGCAGCCAGTAACGCACGCCAGGGAACAGATCGCCGACAACCGTCGGATAGAGCGATAACAGCCCTGAGATTAGCAGTAATGGCAGCAAACCATACATCACGCCCACATAGGCCGCCTGCTGTAGCGGATTGAACTTAGAACGCTTTGATGCCGGGAATGGGTGTGATTCACCCTGCATAATGCCGAACAGGTAAAATCGCGTTTGTCTTTGCGCGCGTGCGATCCATCCTTGACGTTGAATAATATAATGATGTCCGTTGCCGCCAATCAGGTTGATCAGGACAAAACCAATCCAGCAGGCAAGCAATAAAAAGCCGCAGATCTCATGTACGGTAAGCAGGCTTTTCATCACCGATGCGCTGACGGCGGAGAAGTGATTGACCAGACCACTAGCCAGAAGTAGTAAAAAAAGCAGCGCATTTGACCAGTGCCATAAACGTACAGCCTTCGAGTATAAATAGACTTTCTCACCGTGCCCTGCCGACGCTTTATGCGCCGCTCGAAAGCGCAGCATGGCGTGTAGCGCCAGCACCAGCCACATTCCCACCAGCATTAACCCAGCGATAACCAGCCACACAGGCCAGTAGTCCGGTGAAAACAGGGGAACATACTGCGCAAGCTGGGCGTGAAACTGTTCGGCATTCTGCGACGCGTTCATACATTATCCTTTTTAATCAAATGTTGACCGAACCGACGATACAGATGGGGTTTTCCGGCGCCTGCAAGTTGATGTTCGTAATACTTATTTTCTCGCAACCAGCTCTGAATTTCTGGGCTATCTTCACGACCAAAAATCAGCGCATGTTCCGGGCAGGCGTTAACACAGATCGGCGGAAAACCTTTCGCCAGACGTGTTTCAGCACAGAAGTCGCATTTATCCGCCACTTTGGTTTGCGGGTTGAGATAACGCACCTGATAAGGACACGCGCCAATACAGTAGCTGCAGCCGATACAGGAAGACGTGTCTACCCGCACAATACCGTTTTCATCTCGCCAGGAGGCGCCGGTCGGGCACACCTCAATACAAGGCGCATCGTCGCAATGCTGACAGGACTGACGGAAGTAGTGATACAGCGTTTCGTTGTCGTTGTCAGAGACCGGAATATGCGCTATCGACAAACGGCTGCCCTGGGCAGGAACATGGTTGGTTTTCCTGCATGCGCGGGCGCAGAGATTACATCCGTTACACAGTGATTCGTCGTGAATCATGACGTAATGAACGTCTTTAGGGCTTCTGGTACTCGCTAACAGATTTTGACCTGGGCCGGTAAAAAAAATCACCGTCCCCATGCCAATGACAAATTTTCGTCGGGTGAAGGACATCGGGTTATCCTCTAATACTGTGACAGTGGTCGTCCACACATTCCATGACATCAACCTGAATAATTCAGGGGTTCTGATACTGCTCAACCTCAAGCCATTCACACAGGCCGTACGCTTTGCCATAACTCATAAAACGTTCGCTGAACAAATAAGGCTCCGCATTTGACGATTCCACAGGCCGTATATCTGCGTAATCAGGATGCGTTTCCATGGCTGTGAGCGCACCTGCAAGCTGTTGAGACTCAAAGCTATACGGCGGTTGCGTCAGCATGGCGACCTTATAGGGGCGAGGATACGTGCGACAGTCGAAGCGTACCGCTTCGGCAATCGCACGGCAGATGTCGTTTTCCATCACCTGCACACACATATCGGCGTAATTTGCGCTCATGGTTTGCGTCGAATAGAAATACGCATCTTCCGCGCCCTGCACACGGCTAATATCCGCGTCATTCGCGTCCTGACACAGCGCATCCAACAGCGTAGAAAGCTCGGTTTCAGGGACCGAATAAGGTGGCTGCAGAAACACGCTGCGCGCCACAACTTGTCCTGATGCTGAATGCTGACGAATAAAATCTGCCACAATCGACTCCGGGCTGACGGGTTCCTGAACCTGAGGTGCAGTCACCTGCTCTACAGGAGGGTGAAACGCCTGCAGCCACTGTCTCTTTTGACTGTCAACCTCGTCAGGAAACGCCTCAACGGGTATCAGAACGTCGCTCACGTTAGTCATCTTGCTTTCCTTACGCCGGCAACAGATCCTGTGCAGCCAAATCAGCGGCTACGTCTTCAAGTCCGAGTCGGTTCAGGGTTTCACGCGTTGGGCAACCCAGCTCTGGATCCCAGCCCATTTCCTGATAGAACATCGTCAGGGACTGACGCATATCCTCCCTGTCCATCTTGTCGGTTCCTTCAGTGAAAACCGGGATCTTCGGATCTTTATCAAACACCCAGGAACAGATGAGATCGTGCTCATTGCGCATATCTTTGGTTTGCATCAGTTTGACCGTATAAGCACGATGCAGAGTAAAGATGCGTTCAGCGGCCAGGTCCAGACTCGCCTGCGTGGTTTCATCACCGGTGACCGCCTGGAAGAACTTCGCTTCCAGATCCAAATCCCCGCGATAGTTACGGCTCTTGAGTGGTGAAACCGTCATCGGCCAAACCCAGTTACACAGCGTAACCGCGTTATGCAGACAGACTTTCAGCAGCGTCCATTTGGCATATTTAATCTTGGCGGCATTGATCGGGGTGTAGTTTTTGGTTTCATCGTAGGCATCCTGCGAACCAAATAACTCGCCCGCCACTTCGCGCTGTAATTTCAGCGGTAATCCGGAACCGATGAAGTTGATATGGGTATGCGTCATACAGTCACGGTTAAACATACAGTTGGTGATCGCCCCCACCTGTGCGGAGGCCTCGTTTGCATGGTGGACTGGAAAACCGAACGGTGACCACAGTTTATTTTTGGCATAACCCCAGTACTCTTCGCCCAAATCCCAGCGTTCAGCAATGGCATACGAGCCGTCCGCAAGATGGCTGAGTTCACCCACGCGATGCGCCAGGCGGTAGTAGAAGTCTTTAATAAAATGAGGATCGCCCGCTTCCAGCTGATCCCAGCGGATCTCCGCATACTCTTCAGCGGGCAGTACGCGCTTAAAGACGCCTTTCGAATAGCAATAAGTAAAATCACGGTGCAACTGCCCGTAGTTACACCAGATGCCATAATCGTCGAACAGGTTCAGACCTATCAGATTTCCCACCACGCGCCCGTCGTCTTTATCGTCGAAATCTTTCGGGCCATTAGGGAAAATGGTGGTGTGAACGAAGTTCGCTACGCAGGTGTTACCACCGGTACTCGGCACGCCAAAATCTTTCACTCGCGGGACATTAAGCTGCGACATACAACGAATGGGACATGAATGGCAGCCGCTCATTTTGACCGTGTATTTCTCAGCGGCTGGCCCCAGATCGAACACGGATTTATAGGTACGGAAACCCACGGTATTCTGGTTACCCGGCGGGATTTCGCCGGTTTCGATTGGCCCACCTTCTGCCGCGCCCCAGAAAAGTCCCTTACGGGCTGTCCAGCGCGAGTTTGGCGAAGAATATTCTGCCCAGGCCTGCGGGGTGCTTGGCACAACGTGGTTGTTGTTGGCGCCGATAAGCTCGGTCATCATGTAGTCATTGAGCCGCTTCATCTCTTTGCGATCGGCAATATTGACCCCTTTGGTCCCTTCTACCGCAATGGCCTTCAGGTTTTTCGAGCCCATCACCGCGCCAGTACCGGCGCCGCCGCTATGGTTACGGCTGTTGATCATGCAGGAGAGCGGCACCAGATTCTCACCCGCCTGGCCAATAGCCGCGACGCAGGTTTCCGGGCTGGTAATACGGCAAATTTCCTCGGTTGTGGCGCGCGTTCCCTTGCCCCACAGGAAATCGGCTTTTTCGATGCTCACCTTATCGTCTTTGATGTTGATCCAGACCGGAGATGCGGACTTTCCTTCGATAACAATGGCATCGTAACCGGCGAATTTCATTTGCGCGGCGAAGAAGCCGCCCATGTGGGCATCCACCACTAAATTGCCTTTGGTGAACGTCGATAAGGAGGTGATATTGACGCGGGAGCTACAAGGGGCACCAGAACCCGTTAATGGTCCGGTGGCGAAAACCAGTTTATTCCCTTCATCAAAAGGCATGGTGCCAGGCGGGACTTCGTCGTACATAATTTTATAACCAAAGCCCATCCCGCCGACAAATTTTTTAAATTTACTGGAATCTTCCAGGGTGATATTACCCGTGGTGAGATTGACCCGTAAAATATTACCTGTCCAACCATTAGCCATCATGTTTTCCTTTGCAAGAAGGTTTAATAGATATACCCGCCATTTTCCAGGTAGCTTTTATCTGCAAAACTGCGATATTTTTGGCAATTAATGACGCGTACCAGACATACCTGCTATCTATCAAACAGTAATATCTTTCCACTCGATAATTTTTAATGCTCCAGTCGGACAAGCATTGGCGCATTCCCCGCATAACACACATTTTGAGGATTTTTTGGTTTCGGTATTTACGGTCGCCATCATCCACGGACAGGCGGTAGTACACGCGCTGCAGCCAATACAACGTTTGTGATCCACCACAATACAACCCTCTTCCTGTTTCCAGGTAATAGCGCCGATGGGGCAGACCTTCATGCATTGCGGATCTTTGCACTGACGGCAAGTATCAGCGGTATAGTTTAAATCGCCATACAGTCCGCCGCCGGAACCAACGCCATCATCGCCAAAGAAGTAATTACGATGGATTTTTATACGGGAAAAGAAAGTGCCCACGGCGCCATCGTTATAATTAGTACAGGAAATTTCACAGCGGTGACAGCCCGTACAGCGCGCTCGCTGGGTTACCAGCACCCCTTTTGGCGTATTGATAAGCCCCACGGTGCCGCTGTCGACATCTTCCTGCTTACAGCCCAAAAGGGATAACAGTGCGGGGGCAATGGTTAATCCCGCCAGACCTTTTGCTGATATCCGCAGAAATTCAAGCCGCGTTAAACCACAATCTAAAAATGGACGATCAACCTGGTTCATTTATTTCGCATCCTCTTCGCAAACGCTGTGGTAGCAACACCTCCAGGCTAAATTAAACCAGTCCAGCTCAAGCCATTTCGGGCGGTTTATGTTGCCAACAACACGTAAAATTTTGCCCTAACCTGATCGCGTAAATGACGGTGGTTAAACAGAATGAATCTAATTCTTTAGGGTTAGGCGTAGAAATAATGTGGTTATTCAGCATACATAGTCTTGATCGTCATCAATTAAAAAACGGAAGGGAAATAATTAATGCGGAGTGAGATTTATTATCATTTAGATAAATTAAAATAGCACTTCATATGCTGTGCAAATATTTGTGACTCCACTCTCATATATATTTTTATATAGCATGCGATATATAATTAAATATACAGCGAGTTTGATAACGCTAATTGCAGCACTAAATTATAATTATTGATAGATTAACGTAATGAGAATAAGAGGACGGCGAGAGAAACTACCGCCCTCTTTTTTGCGGATTATCCGGCCAATGCTTTAATCACGGTCTCAATGGCTTGTTTTTCTAGCTCGCTGCGCTTCACACGTTGGTTGGCGAGGGTGGTTCTCAGTACTCCCGCAATGACGATATGCTTAGGTTCTTGTCCCAGATCGCGCATTTCCAGCACTACTTTACCGACTACTCTGCACATTTCACGGTACAGCTCATCGTCTTTGGTCTGATTTCCCATTTTTGCCCGCTCGTCATTAACTCAAACCAACAGCATATATCAGTCTGACGGTTTAGACAAAATTCAATGAAAATCAAACAAATGTCATAACTCTACTGAATCTTCTGGAGTCGATTTACCAGCTCCGCAAGACTTCCCGCCTGCATTTTTTCCATCACCCGCGCCCGGTGAACCTCTACCGTGCGCACGGCAATATTCATTGCGTCAGCAATTTCCCGATTCATCAACCCTTTTGCTACCAGCTGTGCCAGCTCTCGCTCCTTTGGCGTGAGCTGCTGATAACAGACGACGATCTCTTGTCGCGAGAAGGCGGCGAGAGAAACCTGCAAAGCATGCTCTAACGCCGCCTGTAAAGGCGCAGCGGAGACCGGCTTTTGCAAAAAATCGACCGCTCCGCGCTTCATTTGCTCAACCGCCATCGGAACATCGCCATGCCCGGTGAGAAATACCACCGCTAGCGTACTTTCTTGCTGACGCATGGCTTCATGGACAGCGTGCCCATCCAGAACCGGCATACGCATGTCCAGCAAAAGTACGCCCACCTGGTGCAGATTTGCCTCGGCGAGGAATGTTTCGCCCTGATCCCAGCAACACACCTCATATCCCAGACTTTCCAGTAAAAACGCGCAGGCCTGGGTGACGGCAATATCGTCATCCAGCAGATGAATGATTGCCACTACGGCCTCCCTCCAGGTTTTGCTTAAAATGTAATGTCACCATCGCACCCGCTTTTTCATCAGGAGCCTGATGATTATTGATCTCAATGTCTCCATTCGCGTAGCGCACCAGCCGCTGACAAATGGCTAATCCCAGCCCCATCCCCTCTTTACGGGTTGTCATAAACGGCTGAAAAGCCTGATACAATTGTGCCTCATCAATACCTCCGGCGTTATCCTGCACCTGAATACACACATCGCCATCCTCACGCTCGGCGCTAAACCACACTGTAGTTGCCCCTGCCTGGGCCGCATTGAGCACCAGATTGGCCAGAACCTGTTCGAGGAGAACGGCTGGCAGCGTTAATGTTAACGCCTTACTAATCTGCGTTTGCAGCGCCACCGCCGGGAATTGCTGAGGCATGCGCAATAATTGCCAGACATGATGGATGGCATCGTGAATATTGACGACTTGCCAGTCGTCGGTAATTACCGGATTGCCCTGCGCCTGGCTAACCCACTGGCGAAGATTACGCAGCGTATCAGCGCCTCGCTGTGCCTGGTTATCAATGTGCTCCAGCGCGGGCAGCAGCGGGTGCTGCTGATCCTGACCACGCAGGCGGATCAGACAGCCTTGCGCATAATGTCGGATAGCCGACAGAGGCTGATTGAGCTCATGAGCAAAACCTGAAGTCATCTCGCCAAGCACGCTCATTTGGCGAGCGGTTTCCAGTTCCTGTTCCTGTTTGCGCAACAGTACGTTGTTTCGCTCCAACTGCCTGCCGCGTCGACGAACCAGCAGCATCACCCAGATATAATTGAGCGTCAGCAACAGCAGTACGAGAGCCGCGCCTCCCATCGCCAGCCGATGTTGAATAAACCAGCTTTTGACATCCAGCCACAGCTGGCGCTGCTGCGGATGTTGGCGGACGTCGCGCAGCAACGCTTCGACTTCGCGAGTCGAGGCGGGCGCCCCCCAGCGAAACGTCGCATTCTGCGGCGCATTGAACAGTGCCCGCGTGACGCGATCGGCCAGCTCGTCGCTTACTGCAGGCAGTGCCGCAAACGACCAGTCAGGATAGAGCGGCGTACTGGTTAAACAGGGAATCGACGTTGGATGGTTAAGTACGGCCATAAAATCTGTTTTACGAATAAGCCCTTCTTCATCCATTTTTTCCAGCAGACACACCGGTACAATCACTGCCTGCACGGCTTTTTCGCGTAATAAATAGAGTAAGGCATCGGCGGGAAATCCAGTGAACATCAGATGCAAATCGCGCTCCGGGCGCAAACCGGCATCGCTGAGCGCTTTATATCCCAGCAAATAACCGCCAAATGCCTGTGCGTCAATGGCGCCAACCGTTTTGCCGATCAGATCGTGTGCGGAGGTTATCCCGCTGTCGCGTCTGACGAGGATCGCGCTGCCAATCACGTTACTGGTGGCTTTCCCCCCGCGAGTAGAACGTAGCGACGCCAGCCAACGTAGTGCAGCGCTGCTGTTTAGCTGCACAAACTGCGCCGGATTGGTGACCACAAATTGTACCGTGCCACGATTCACCGCCTCCTGCATCTGGTGCAGGTCCAGTGGTTGAATATGAAACTGTTCGCCGGGGATTTGCTGATTCAACAAGGTTTCCAGCGGCTGCCAGTGATTACGTGTGGAGACCTCCCCACGCATCGCCAAAACGCCGATATTCCATGTCTGTGCCCTGACCACCCCGCTTAGCATCCATAGCGACGCCAGCACCACCAGACATTTTACTACGTTGCGTCCCACTCAATTATCCCTGTCAATTATGTTGTTTTAGATCAACAACAAGCCGGGTATGTGGTTAACCACAATAGAGTACCCCCATCACGATTTTTACACTGTAAATCATCGAGATTCTTTATTCATCACAAGCAAATCAACGGCGTGACCAATGTTTCGTTGTTGCATCGTGACGGGAGAAAATATGGACAGCAGTAAACGGCAGTTTCTCCAGCAACTGGGCGTCCTGACCGCCGGCGCATCGCTGGTACCTTTAGCTCAGGCGCAATTCCCCTTCTCGCCTGAACGCCATGAAGGCTCACTTCAACACCGCTACGCCATGCTGGTTGACCTGCGTCGCTGTATTGGCTGCCAGGCGTGTACCGTCAGTTGCGCCATTGAAAACCAGACGCCGCAGGGCGAATTTCGTACCCTCGTTAACCAGTATCAGGTGCAGATTGAGGGCCAGCAGAGCGTCACCAACGTCCTGCTGCCGCGGCTGTGCAACCATTGTGATAATCCCCCCTGCGTCCCCGTTTGCCCGGTACAGGCCACTTTCCAACGCGAAGACGGCATTGTGGTAGTCGACAACACGCGCTGCGTGGGCTGCGCCTACTGCGTGCAGGCCTGTCCTTATGATGCGCGATTCATCAACCATGAAACGCAAACCGCTGATAAATGCACCTTTTGTGTTCACCGTCTCGAAGCCGGCCTGCTCCCGGCCTGCGTGGAATCCTGCGTCGGTGGCGCGCGCATCATAGGCGATATCAAAGATCCGCACAGTCGAATCTCGCAAATGCTGCGTGAATACCATGACGCCATTAAAGTCCTGAAACCAGAAAATGGGACAGCCCCGCACGTGTTCTATCTGGGTCTGGACGAGGCGTTTGTCACCCCGTTGATGGGACGTGCTCAACCCGCTCTCTGGCAGGAGGTTTAAATGAACCATTCACTGGTTATTGAAGAGGTTCTGGCCCATCCCCAGGACGTAAGCTGGTTACCCTGGGCCGTACAATATTTCTTTTTCATCGGCATTGCCGCCTGCGCCGCGCTGTTCGCCTGTCTGCTTCACTGGCGCAAACAAGAGACGGCGGAACTGGAAAACCTGACGCTGTTAATCGCCCTGACCTGCGCGATTACCGCGCCGCTGGCGCTGACCGCTGACTTACACCAAACCGCCCGCGTCTGGCATTTCTACGCCTGGCCAACGCCATGGTCGTGGATGCCATGGGGCGCGCTGTTTTTACCCCTATTCACCGGCTTCTTAGGTCTGTGGTTTTTGGCGCAGCACGTTAAACGGTTAACGCTCAAAAGTTACAGCGTCACCAAATGGTTAGCCATAGGTAGCGCCCTGTCGGCCATCGGATTGCTGGTTTACACCGGTCGAGAAGTGTCAGTGGTGCAGGCGCGTCCGGTCTGGTTCAGCTACGCCTTTCCGATTGCAATGTTTCTCAGCGCGCTGCAAACGTTTCTCGCCCTGCTCATCGCAACGACCAAAAACCAGGAAACATTAGCACGCAAACTGGCATGGGGGCAGACAATTACCCTGATCGCGCTGGCTGGAGTGGTGGTGATATGGGCGAGCGGCAATTCGCTTTCCGGTTCAGCTATTCGCCAGTGGCTCGACGTTGCCTCTTCGGCACGACACTACGCCATCGGCTGGGTTGCGCTATGGCTTGCATCGCTTGCTCTTTGTGGGCTGGTGCTACGTAACCCCCTGTCGCTGCCGCTGCGCATAATACTCGCATTTAGCGCGATGGCGCTGTGCTGGCTGTTGCGCTGGACGTTACTCATCCAGGTACAGACCATCCCGAAATTTAACGCGCAGTTTAACCCTTACACCCTGCCTGGGGGTACCGATGGCTGGCTGGCCATTTTGGGCACCTTTGGACTGTGGATTGCACTGATCATTATTGTTCGTGAAGCCCTGAACGCGATCGCAAGGAGAATGCAACATGGCTAATTTAACACGTCGTCAGTGGCTTAAAGTAGGCCTTGCCGTAGGTGGCATGGTGACTTTTGGCCTGAGTTATCGGGATGTGGCAAAGCGCGCAATAGACGGTTTATTGGACGGAACCTCGGGCAAAATTACCCGTGATCGCATCTTTGGTAACGCCCTCATTCCCGAAGCCAATGCCCAGCCGCGCTGGCAGCAGAACCCGCAGCAGGTTATCTCCATGACGCAGTGCTTTGGCTGCTGGACGCAGTGTGGCGTGCGGGTACGCGTCGACAATGAACAAGGCAAGGTGCTGCGCATTGCGGGCAACCCCTATCATCCATTGTCTCAGGAGCATCATATTGACTCCGCCGTCCCCTTTGCCACCGCAATGGAACAACTGGCGGGCGAATCGGGTCTTGACGCGCGTTCCACCGCTTGCGCCCGTGGTGCAACCTTACTGGAAGGGCTGTACAGCCCGCTACGTATTCTGGAACCTATGAAGCGCGTCGGTAAACGCGGTGAGGGAAAATGGCAGCGCATTAGCTTCGAACAGTTGATCGAAGAAGTGGTGGAAGGCGGCGATCTGTTTGGTGAAGGCCACGTTGACGGTCTGCGGGCAATCCATGATACCAACACGCCACTTGATGCCGGGCATCCCGGCTTTGGCCCAAAGTCCAATCAACTGCTGGTCACGAATACCAGCGATGAAGGACGTGATACATTTTTGCGCCGCTTCGCGCTGAACAGTTTTGGCAGTAAAAACTTCGGTGCTCATGGCGCTTACTGCGGTCTGGCCTATCGTGCCGGTTCCGGTGCGCTAATGGGCGATCTGGATAAAAACACCCACGTGAAACCCGACTGGGATAACGTCGAATTCGCGCTGTTTATGGGCACTTCGCCGGCGCAATCCGGTAATCCATTTAAGCGCCAGGCCCGGCAACTGGCTAGCGCCCGGTTACGCGACGACTTCCGTTATGTGGTGGTGGCGCCCGCCCTGCCATTGACTACGGTGCTGGCTGACGAGCGCGGTCACTGGCAGCCCGTACGTCCGGGAAGCGACTCTGCGCTGGCGATGGCGATGATCCGCTGGATTATCGATAAACAGCGTTATAACGCCGATTACCTCGCTATTCCCGGCATACAGGCCATGCAGCAGGCCGAAGAAAAAAGCTGGACTAACGCCACGCATCTGGTGATTACCGATGAGCTTCCAACCCTTGCCGGACAGCATTTAACCCTCGCACATTTGAACGCAAATGCCGCCGAGGAGCCAGCAGTCGTTAACGAGGCCGGCGAAATTGTCGCCGCCAGCGGTTGCCCGCGTGCGCAGTTGTTTGTCAGCCGCGAAGTCATGCTGGCAGACGGCCAGACGGTGACGGTCAAAAGCAGCCTTCAGTGCCTGAAAGAGTCCGCCGGGAAACTAACACTCACGCAATACAGCCAGCAGTGCGGCGTGTCTGAAGCAGACATTAGCGCACTGGCCGATGCGTTTACCCGTCATGGACGCAAAGCGGCGGTGATCACCCACGGTGGCATGATGGCAGGCAATGGATTTTATAATGCCTGGTCGGTGATGATGCTCAATGCACTGATTGGCAACCTCAGCCTTGAAGGCGGCGTGTTCGTCGGCGGCGGCAAGTTTAATGGCGCCACCGACGGTCCGCGCTACAACATGGACAGCTTCGCCGGGAAGGTAAAACCGAAAGGGTTAAGCATCGCGCGCAGCAAAACGGCTTATGAGTCTTCCGAAGAGTACCGCAATAAGGTGGCTGCCGGACAATCCCCCTTCCCGGCCAAAGCCCCGTGGTATCCGTTTGTCGCCGGTCAGCTAACCGAACTTCTCGTCTCAGCGCTTGAAGGTTACCCTTATCCGCTGAAAGCCTGGATCTCCAACATGACCAACCCGTTCTACGGCATTGCAGGGTTGCGCGGCGTGGCGGAAGAAAAACTCAAGGATCCTGCGCGTCTGCCGCTGTTTATCGCGATTGACGCCTTTATGAATGAAACCACGGCGTTGGCAGATTACATCGTGCCAGATACCCATAACTTCGAAAGTTGGGGATTCAGCGCTCCATGGGCGGGCGTGGCCAGTAAAGCCACAACCGCGCGTTGGCCGGTTGTCAGAGCCGCGACCAGCACTACCGCCAACGGTCAACCGGCCTCGATGGAGTCTTTCTGTATCGCTGTAGCAAAACGCATCGGGCTACCCGGATTCGGCGACAATGCGATCACCGATCCGCAAGGCAACCGCTATCCACTGAACCGTGCGGAAGATTACTACCTGCGACTCGCCGCTAATATTGCGTTTATGGGCAAAGCGCCGGTCGCCGAGGCACAGCCGGAAGACATTGCGCTGACCGGGGTACAGCGGATAGTGCCTGTGATGACCCAAACGCTGAAAGCCGATGAAATTAGCCGGGTGGCATTTATCTACTCCCGGGGCGGACGCTTTGCGCCGGACATCAGCGGGCGGGTTGAGAATCGGGTAGGCAATGCGTGGGAAAAACCGCTACAAATCTGGAATGCGAACGTCGCCGCGCACCGCCATGCGATTACCGGCGAGCGCTTCAGCGGCTGCCCGGCCTGGTATCCTTCGCGCCTGTCAGATGGCCGTGCTGTCGAGGAGTTGTTCCCGGAACAAGAGTGGCCGCTGAAACTGATTTCTTTTAAATCAAATACAATGTCCAGCGCCACGGCGGTGATCCCGCGTCTGCAGCATCTGAAGCCGGTAAATCTGGTGGCGCTCAATCCGCAGGACGGTCAGCGATATGGCTTAGCGCACGGCGATAAGGTACGGATCACCACGCCTGGCGGTCAGGCGCTGGCGCAGATAAGCCTGCTGCATGGGGTCATGCCTGGCGTAATCGCCATTGAACACGGTTATGGGCATAAAGAAATGGGCGCTGCGCAGCATACGCTCGACGGCGAACCGATGGCGTTTGATGCACAAATAAGGTCGGGGATTAATCTCAACGATTTAGGCTTTGCGGATCCTACCCGGCAGGTAGCGAATACCTGGCTTGACTGGGTATCGGGCGCGGCGGTGCGCCAGGGGTTACCCGCGAGAATTGAGCGAGTGTAATTCTCGCACCGGATGGCAACGGCAACGCGCCTTATCCGGCCTACAGGACGTCGTAGGCAGGGTAAGGCACAGTCGCCATCCGGCAAAAAGCAAATTAGTTATTTACCGGGATCACCGCGCCTTTATATTTGGTGCGGATCCAGTCCTGGATCTCTTTTGAATGCAGGACATCAACCAGCGCCACGATATCCTTTTTCTTCTCGTCGCCACGATGCACGGTAATGATGTTGGCATACGGGTTGTTTTCACCACTTTCGACGGCGATAGGATCTTTCACCGGATCCAGCCCGGCATCGATCGCGTAGTTGGCGTTAATCACCACCGCATCCCCTTCGTCGTTGTTATACATCTGCGGTAACAGCGCCGCTTCGACGTTAGGCAGGAACTTCAGTTTTTTCGGGTTTTCGACGATATCGCTAATGCGCGCGGTCACTTTATCCACACCCGGCTTCAGCTTGATCACACCCTCTTTTTCGAAAATCGACAGAATACGGCCTTCTTCAGATACCGCATCGCGCATGATGATCTTGCCACCTTCCGGCAGATCTTTAAGCGATTTTACCTTTTTCGAATAGATACCAATCGGCTCGATGTGAATCGCTCCGGCGCTGACGAAATCATAGGTTTTATCACCCGCATGGTCTTTAATCACGCTGTTCAGGTACGGAATATGCTGGAAGTAGTTCGCGTCAATCTCACGGCCAGCCAGCGCGGTGTTCGGCAGAATGTAATCCTGGAACGGTTTAATCTCTAAATCGATCCCCTGCTTCGCCAGAATCGGCTTAGCCTGCTCAAGGATCTCCGCATGCGGCACGTTAGATGCGCCAACGGTCAGAGTATCAGCCCAGGAGGCAAAGCTCAGGGCGCTTAAGGTTGCTGCGGCGAGTAACGTCAGTGATTTTTTCATGATAATGGTTTCCGTATTTTATTAGCGTTTATCTAACAGAGAGGTGATCACATCGCCGCAAAGCTGGATGATGAAGACAATGAGCAAAATCGTCACCGTCGCCACCAGCGTGACGTCGCTGTGGTTGCGCTGGAATCCTTCCAGATAAGCCAAATTCCCTAATCCACCGGCGCCAATTACCCCTGCCATCGCGCTGTAGCTAACCAGCGCAATCAGCGTCACGGTGATCCCGGACACCAGAGCAGGAGAAGATTCCGGCAATAAAACTCGAAAAATAAGCGTGCTCAGCCGTGCGCCCATCGAACGCGTCGCTTCAATAACGCCTTTATCCACTTCACGCAGGGCAATTTCGACCAGACGCGCATAAAACGGCGCGGCCCCCACGATCAGCGCAGGCAACGCGGCATTGGCACCGAGAATGGTGCCAACCATCGCTTTGGTGAACGGGATCAGCAGCACGATCAATATGATGAACGGGATGGAACGGAAGATATTCACCACCAGTGAAATAACGCTATATACCGCGCGATTGTGAAACAGTCCGCCGCGTGCGGTCAGGAACAGCGCCAGGCCAAGTGCGATCCCCAGTACAAAGGTCGCCGCACCAGAAAGGGCTGTCATATAGAGCGTTTCCTGGGTTGCCGCCAGCAGTTGCTCCCACTTCAGATGGGGAAACAGTTCTTCAGCCATGTTGAATCACCTCGCCTTCAATATCGTTCTGGCGCAGGTCGGCCAAAATATTGTTCAATTGTTCTTCAGAGGCCACAACGTGCACCCAGAGCTGACCAAACACACCGTGCGCAGTTTGCGTCATCTTGCCGTGTAAAATGTTAAACGGCAGGCCATAGCGCAGGGTCAATTCGCCAACCACAGGCCGATGCGTACGCTGCCCGGTGAACGTAAGCTTGATAACTACGCCGCCAAGCTCGCTTGCCAACTGCGGATTAAATTCGTCTTCCTCGGTGTACTGGCTCACCTGACGCACAAACTGTCGGGTGATCGGCTGCTGCGGATGGGTAAAGACGCTGAGCACGTCGCCCTCCTCAACAACTTTGCCATTTTCCATTACCGCCACGCGATCGCAGATTTTGCGTACCACGTGCATTTCATGGGTGATCAGCACAATGGTCAATTTGAAGCGGCGGTTAATATCGAGCAGTAAATCGAGGATCTGATCGGTGGTTTGCGGATCCAGCGCCGATGTGGCTTCGTCACAGAGCAGGACGTCCGGATTGTTCGCCAACGCACGGGCAATTCCTACCCGCTGCTTTTGCCCACCGCTCAGTTGGGACGGATACGCGTTTTCACGACCGCTCAGCCCAACCAGCGCAATCAGTTCAGCAACTCGCGCTTTAATAGAGGCTTTTGGCGCTCCGGCAATTTGCATTGAGAACGCAATATTCTCGCTTACGGTTCGTGACCACAGTAAATTGAAATGCTGAAACACCATGCTGATTTTCAGTCGCGCCTGGCGTAATGACTCCCCACGGGCGGCAGAAATATCGTGGCCGTTGATCGTTACGCTGCCGGAGGTCGGTTTTTCCAGCCCATTGAGCAAACGAATTAAGGTGCTTTTCCCCGCCCCGCTGTAACCAATAATTCCGTAAATCTGTCCCTGTTCAACCGTCAGGTTGACGTTATCGACAGCGGTAATGGCAAGCCTGCCTGGCGTAAACACTTTCGAAATATTTTTCAGGACAATCATGTCGTTTGGGTATCCGCTGCTGCTTATTGTTCTTCTGCTAGCGCTTTTGGCTGTTTAGCAGTATGGATGTCCAAACGAGTGTAATCAGTAGAATTGGCTTTTAAAATGAATTAAAACGCATTTGATATAACTTTTAGAAATATGCTTACCTGGACGGCGTTAAATGCCAAAAATTCAGACAGTGGGACGACAATAACGACCTGTTGCGCAACAAACCGCTGCTGCGAACAGCTTCTTTATCCATACAGCTGAACAAATTAATGAATAATTTTTGTAAAACTGCACAGATGTGTTTTGAAACGCTGTTTCCATTTTCCTTTTTGATAATTTTCAGCGTATAATGCGCGCCAATTGTCTCTTGAATGGTTTCAGCACATTGACCTGTAAAACTCAACGACTACAAAACTCACCATCCCGTTGGGCTGAAACACAAGCACACATTCCTCTGCACGCTCTTTCGATGTCACCTATCCTTAGAGCGAGGCATCACAACTTTCGTAACTCAGGTTTAGCTTCCCGTCCGTGCGCGGCGGGAGCCAGATTTCCATATCCTTCTCAACTTAAAGACTAAGACTGTCATGAAAAAGACGAAAATTGTTTGCACCATCGGTCCGAAAACCGAATCCGAAGAGATGTTAACCAAAATGCTGGACGCGGGCATGAACGTCATGCGTCTGAACTTCTCCCACGGCGACTATGCAGAACACGGTCAGCGCATCAAGAATTTGCGCAACGTCATGAGCAAAACCGGTAAGAAAGCCGCAATCCTGCTCGACACCAAAGGTCCGGAAATCCGTACCATTAAACTGGAAGGCGGTAACGACGTTTCCCTGAAAGCGGGCCAGACCTTCACGTTCACCACCGACAAATCTGTCGTAGGCAACAACGAAATCGTTGCTGTTACTTATGAAGGCTTCACTAAAGATCTGTCCGTCGGCAATACCGTTCTGGTTGACGATGGTCTGATCGGCATGGAAGTTACCGCCATCGAAGGTAACAAAGTTATCTGTAAAGTGCTGAACAACGGCGACCTGGGCGAAAACAAAGGTGTTAACCTGCCGGGCGTTTCCATCGCACTGCCAGCCCTGGCTGAAAAAGACAAACAGGACCTTATCTTCGGTTGCGAGCAAGGCGTTGACTTCGTTGCTGCATCCTTTATCCGTAAACGTTCTGACGTCGTAGAAATCCGTGAGCACCTGAAAGCGCACGGCGGCGAAAACATCCAGATCATCTCCAAAATCGAAAACCAGGAAGGCCTGAACAACTTCGACGAAATCCTCGAAGCGTCTGACGGCATCATGGTTGCGCGTGGCGATATGGGCGTTGAGATCCCGGTTGAAGAAGTTATCTTCGCGCAGAAGATGATCATCGAAAAATGTATCCGTGCACGTAAAGTCGTTATCACTGCGACCCAGATGCTGGACTCCATGATCAAAAACCCGCGTCCTACCCGCGCTGAAGCCGGTGACGTAGCAAACGCCATCCTCGACGGTACCGACGCAGTAATGCTGTCTGGCGAGTCTGCAAAAGGTAAATACCCGCTGGAAGCCGTCACCATCATGGCGACCATCTGTGAGCGTACTGACCGCGTGATGACCAGTCGTCTGGACTTCAATAACGACAGCCGCAAACTGCGCATCACCGAAGCCGTTTGCCGTGGCGCGGTTGAAACTGCAGAAAAACTGGACGCGCCGCTGATCGTCGTCGCTACCCAGGGCGGTAAATCTGCTCGCGCAGTACGTAAATACTTCCCGGATGCCACCATCCTGGCGCTGACCACCAACGAAACGACCGCGCGTCAGCTGGTGCTGAGCAAAGGCGTTGTTGCACAAGTGGTTAAAGAAATTAGCTCTACCGATGATTTCTATCGCCTGGGTAAAGAAGTCGCTCTGGAAAGCGGTCTGGCTCAGAAAGGTGACGTTGTGGTTATGGTTTCCGGCGCACTGGTTCCGAGCGGCACGACTAACACCGCATCCGTTCACGTGCTGTAATAATTCCAACACGAATTAATTTGCTTAAAAAAGCGCCCTGGTGGCGCTTTTTTTATTTTATCGATAGCCGCAATTAATAAAAAATCAAATCGGATTTCACTATCTAATCCGTGATTATCTAAGATGAATCCGATGGAAGCTTTCTGTTTTCACTCGGGTTTTTAGCTGTTTTTGCACAATTCGATGCTTCTTTGAGCGAACGATCAAAAATAAGTGCATTCCCATCAAAAAAATATTCTCAACATAAAAAACTTTGTGTAATACTTGTAACGCTACATGGAGATTAACTCAATCTAGAGGGTATTAATAATGAATCGTACTAAACTGGTACTGGGCGCGGTAATCCTGGGTTCTACTCTGCTGGCAGGTTGCTCCAGCAACGCTAAAATCGATCAGCTGTCTTCTGACGTTCAGACTCTGAACGCTAAAGTTGACCAGCTGAGCAACGACGTGAACGCAATGCGTTCCGACGTTCAGGCTGCTAAAGATGACGCAGCTCGCGCTAACCAGCGTCTGGACAACGCAGCTACTAAATACCGCAAGTAATAGTATCTGTGTAATAGAAATGGCGCACATTGTGCGCCATTTTTTTTGCCCCGAATTTCCTTCCCTGTTATTGCGTAATACGCACCTCTGCGCCCTCTCCCGGCGCGCCATTCTGTGCAGACTTCACTTCCGCTCCATTGTTAACGACCGAGGCTTGCCCGGCAGTCACGGTGACCGGATAGCCCGCGCGGCGGTACAACGCTCTTTCCACCAGGCTGTTATCCACGGCGTTACTGTCTTTAAACTGGGTAAAACCGGCTGGCAGCACATACGGCATGGTCTGGACGTTTTGCTCCTCTTCCGGCGACAGCGGTCGGTGCACCTCGACATACCGCATGCCGTTCGGCTCAATCGAATATTTTATCGGCTCATTAATCACCCTGACCGGCGTACCTGTACGGACCTGGGCAAACAGTGCTTTGATATCCGGCGCGTTCATACGAATACAACCAGAACTCACGCGCAGGCCCACGCTGTCCGGCGCGCTGGTGCCATGGATCAGGTATTCACCGTTTCCATACGCCAGACGCAGTGCAAAGCGTCCTAACGGGTTATTTGGCCCGGCGGGTACTACCGGCGGTAATGTGATGCCGCGCTCCAGAGAGCGTTTACGGATGCCTGCTGTAGGGGTCCAGGTCGGATTGGGGATTTTCTGCCCAACCCGGGTTTCCATTACCGGCGTTTCCAGCCCCTGCAAACCGATACCAATCGGGAATACCTGAACAATATTCTCTCCCGGCGGGAAGTAATACAGACGTAATTCCGCCAGATTCACAATAATGCCTTCGCGTGGCGCATCCGGCAGCAGTAATTGCGAGGGAATAGTAATCAGCGTTCCAGGTTTAGGTACGGGGGCAATAGTATTGTTGGCTTCAAGGATCAGCATTGCGGCGGTATCAAACTTACGGGCTATCGCCTGGAGGTTTTTATCGCCTTCCTGCACGGTGTAGGTTTGGTTTTGCCCAACAAGACGGCTGTTCGCCTGGGGCAAAGGATAATCGACCGCCCATGCGGCCTGAATAGCGCTGTAAGCGCCGATTAGCATTAACGTAATAACAGACGCGCGTTTCATACTCACTCACCCCCCTGGCGTTCTTGCCGGACGGCGACAAGCGCCCGATCCGGCCTACGAGTCACTGCGTTGCCCTACACGAACGCTTTCAAGAAGGTCTGAAAGTTGACGTGTTTTATCAGTTTAGCTAAGAGTTGCAGCTTTGGCGCGAATCGCCCGAATCATCGCCTCCAGCCCCTGTGACCGGGACGGTGTGAGATGCTGTGCGAGCGCCATTTTTTCAAACCACGGACGCACATCAAAGTTCACAATATCCTGAGCCGTCATGCGGTCATACAGAATGAATACCACAGCGATAAGCCCTTTCACAATTGCCGCATCGCTGTCGCCCTGTAATTCAATAATACCTTCGCCATTCTGACGCATAACAATCCATACCTGACTTTGACATCCCTGGATGCTATTTTCCGCATTACGATCGTCGTCGTTTAATGTCGGCAGGCGCTGACCCAGTTCAATAATGTACAGGTATTTCTCTTCCCAATTCGCGCAACGCAGAAAATTACGCAACAACTTTTCTTTGTCCGGTAGCGCAGCCATAACGCCTCCCTGTTATCCCAGTAAGTGATGAATACGCTTGAGACCCGTTACCAGGCGATCCACTTCTTCGTGGGTGTTGTACATGGCGATCGACGCACGACACATCGCGGGAACGTTGTAGTAGGCCATCAGCGGCATAGCACAGTGATGTCCCGTCCGCACGGCGATCCCATAATTATCGAGAAAACTCCCGACGTCATAGGCGTGATGTTTGCCGAGGTTAAACGCAATCACCCCCAGGCGGTTATCCGGACCGTAAAGCGTCAAATCCGGCACTTCCGCCAGTTGTTCCAGCGCATAGCGCATCATGAACTGTTCATATTCGCTGATTTCAGTAAGCCCCAGCGCTGAAACGTACTCAATCGCCGCGCCAAGCCCAATAATGCCCCCGGTGTTTGGCGTTCCGGCTTCAAACCGCCAGGGGGCTTTGGCCCACGTCGTCCCCTGGCTCAGGCTTACTGTCGCAATCATCGAACCACCGCCTTCCCAGGGTGGCATTTCCTGCAGCAGCGACTCTCTGGCATACAGAACGCCAATACCGGTTGGCCCGTAAAGCTTGTGTCCGGAGAAAACATAGAAGTCGCAATCCAGCGCCTGCACATCCACCTGATGATGCATAACCGCCTGTGCGCCATCCACCAGCACTTTTGCGCCGTATTGATGCGCCAGCTCAATCATCTCACCCAACGGGTTTTCCGTGCCCAGCACGTTAGATACGTGGGTAATCGCCAGCAGTTGCGTGCGATCGTCAAACAGCGTCGGTAGCGTTTCCAGCTGCAACGTACCGTCTGCATTTAGTGGAATAACGCGCAGTTCTGCGCCTACGCGGGTACACAGCATCTGCCAGGGTACAATATTGGCGTGATGCTCCATTTCACTGATGATAATGTTATCGCCCGCCCGCACATTGCTGCTGCCCCAACTGTTCGCCACCAGGTTGATACCTTCCGTGGTACCACGCACGAACACCAGCTCTTCAGCTGAACGGGCGTTAATAAACAGCGAGGCGAGCTTGCGTACATTCTCCATTTTTTCTGTGGCCTGCGCGCTCAGCGTATGGATCCCGCGGTGGACCGCTGCATAGCCATGACGGTAAAATTCGGCTTCGGCATCAATCACCTGATTAGGCTTTTGCGCGCTGGCGGCGCTGTCCAGATAGGCTAGCGGTAAACCGTTCACTTCACGCGCCAGGACCGGAAAATCGGCCCGCACTTTTTCAATGGGAAATGTCATGCTACGCCTCCCGGCAAGCGTTGGGCGATCCGCGCCAGTACCAATTGTTTCAGCGTTTCCTCGCCCAGGGCTTCCGTTAGCTCAGCGGCAAACGCATAGAGAATCATTTGTTGAGCATCCTGCTGGCCGATCCCGCGTGAACGCAGATAGAACATCTGCTCATCGTCAATCCGCCCTACCGTCGCTCCGTGACTGCATTTCACGTCGTCGGCATAGATTTCCAGCTGTGGCTTGGTGTCCACTTCTGCCAGTCTACCGAGCAGCAAATTATTGTTGGTCATCTGACCATCGGTTTTAATAGCGTGCTGGGCGACGTTGATCAGGCCATTAAATACCGCCCGGCCCTTATCGCTGACAATCGTTTTATGCAGCTGGCGGCTGTTGCAATATCCTTTGTTATGCGCAAGCCAGGTCCGTGTATCGCAGACTTCATTTTTCACTGGCATCGCCAGGCTGTTAAGCCGAAGCGTGGTGTTTTCACCATTAAGCTGGGTGCTGGTGTTATGGCGCAACACCGCAGCACCGAGTAAAAAGCTGTGGCTGGCGGCGGTGGCATCTGCGCCCAATTGAATATCGTTATGGGCGAAATGGTGGCTGAGCGAATTCTCAAATGCCAGTTTGATATGGCGCAAATGCGCATTCGCCGCGACGTTCATGGTTAAACGAGCACCGGTAAAATGGCGAAGCTCGCTTAGGCTTACATAGTATTCAATGACGGTGGCTTCAGCGCCTTCCGCCAGCTCCAGATGGTGGCGGTAGTGCGCTGTGTTCACCTTATCGCCCGTCAGTCCCTGAGTAATGTGCAGCAGCAGCAACGGTTTCGCGGGGCGCTGGTTACGCTTCACCTGAATGTGCGTTACGCTGCGGGACAGGCTTTCCGTCAGGTGCAGAAAAACTTCCGGTTGTACAGCCGCAGGCAGCGTCTGGCGCACATCGTCAACGACAATCTCAAAACCGCTACCCTCCGCGCTGTCGCTGAGCGTCGGAGAGAATTGCCCGTCGACAAACACCAGTCGGACAGCATCAATAGCCGGCGCTAACGCTTCACACTGGGCTGACGTTATTTCAGCGACATGGCTGACAAACTGGCTGTTGGTTAATCCCTCCAGCGGCGTGTATTTCCAGTCCTCATGCTTACGCGTTGGCAGTCCCAGACGTAGCATCTGTTGCAGATGCTGCTGGGCATGATGCGAGCGCGTCTCCCCTTGCGTCTCAAACAGATGATGCCACTGTTGCAGCACGTTACTGCTGTTCGCTAAGCCAGCCATAACCTTGCTCCTCCAGTTGTTTGACCAGCGAGAAATCGCCAGACTTCACAATTCGCCCCTGGTAGAGAACGTGAACATAATCGGGTTTGATATAGTCCAGGATGCGCTGATAGTGGGTGACGATAATGAATGAACGTTGCCCATCGCGCAGCGAGTTCACGCCATCGGCGACGATTTTCAGCGCGTCGATATCCAGCCCGGAGTCCGACTCGTCAAGAATGCACAGTTGAGGCTCCAGTACCGCCATTTGCAAAATGTCATTACGCTTTTTCTCGCCGCCGGAGAAACCGACGTTTACCGAACGCGTCAGCAGATCTTCCGGCATCTTCAACAACGCGATTTTCTCTTCCATCAAATCCTGGAAGTCAAACCTGTCCAGCGACTCCTCGCCACGGTAGCTGCGCACCGCATTCAGCGCCGTTTGCAGGAAAAACTGATTACTGACCCCGGGGATTTCCACCGGATACTGAAATGCCATAAAGATCCCTTCACCGGCCCGGTCTTCCGGTGACAGTTCCAGTAAATCTTTACCATTGAATTCTACCGTCCCGCCGGTGACTTCGTAGTCATCACGTCCGGCCAGCGTGGCGGAAAGCGTACTTTTCCCGGAACCGTTCGGTCCCATAATGGCGTGGACTTCTCCGGGGCGAATCTCAAGGCTGAGCCCACGCAGGATCGCCTTATCTTCCACACTGACCTGTAAATCTTTGATGCTTAGCATGTGCTTTCCTTAAATTTTAACCGACGCTGTGTTCAAGGCTTATGGCGAGCAGTTTTTGCGCTTCCACGGCAAATTCCAGCGGCAGTTCAGAGAACACGTCTTTACAGAAACCATTCACGATCATCGAAATGGCATCCTCTTCGCTGATGCCGCGCTGCAGGCAGTAAAACAGCTGGTCTTCACCAATACGCGACGTTGTGGCTTCGTGCTCAAGCTGGGCGCTATTGTTACGACACTCGACATACGGGAAGGTGTGCGCCCCACAATCCGCGCCGATCAGCATCGAATCGCATTGGGTATAGTTGCGGGCATTGGTGGCGGTCGGCATGATCTTCACCAAACCGCGATAGCTGTTCTGGCTGTGTCCGGCGGAGATCCCTTTCGAGATAATGGTCGATTTGGTGTTCTTGCCGATGTGGATCATCTTGGTGCCGGTATCGGCCTGCTGGTGACCACTGGTTAGCGCAACGGAATAGAATTCGCCGATAGAGTTGTCGCCACGCAGAATGCAGCTTGGGTATTTCCACGTAATGGCTGAGCCGGTTTCCGACTGCGTCCACGACATTTTGCTGTTTTCGCCTTCGCACAGAGCGCGCTTGGTAACGAAGTTTAAAATGCCGCCAGTGTTACCATCGCCAGGGAACCAGTTTTGTACCGTCGAGTATTTCACTTCGGCATCTTTGTGGATGATGACCTCCACCACCGCGGCATGCAGCTGGTAGCTGTCACGCACCGGGGCTGAACAGCCTTCGATATAGCTGACGTAGCTGCCCTCATCCGCAACCAGAATGGTGCGTTCAAACTGCCCGGTTTTTTCCGCATTGATACGGAAATAGGTCGACAGTTCCATTGGGCAACGCACACCTTTCGGTACATAGATAAACGTACCGTCGGATGCCACCGCCGCATTCAGCGCGGCAAAGAAATTGTCATTACCTGGTACCACCGTGCCCAGATACTGTTTTACCAGCTCAGGGTGATCGTGAATCGCCTCACCGAACGAACAGAAAATAATGCCCTGTTCCGCCAGTTTGTCACGATAGGTGGTCGCTACCGACACCGAGTCAAAAATGGCATCAACCGCCACCTCTTTGCCTTCGCGGACCGGCACGCCAAGCTGTTCAAATGCGTCCTCAACCTCTTTGCTTAAAAACGCATTCGCCCCCGTTTGCTGTACCGCTCCCGGCTCAGATGCGCAGGTTTCATCGCAATTGCCGCAGGACGGCGCGGAGTAATAGCTATACTCCTGGTAATTCAGTTTGTCGTAATGCGCTTTCAGCCAGTGCGGCTCTTCCATGGAGAGCCATGCGTTAAAGGCATTCAGGCGAAATTCCAGCATCCAGTCGGGTTCATTTCGTTTTGCCGAAATCGCACGCACGACATCTTCGTTGATCCCTTTCGCCAGCTCATCAGTTTGCAGTTGGGTGAAGAAGCCCTCTTTATAATTAAGGTGCCCGCCAGCCCAGGTGTTGACATCGTCAGTTGCTTCAGTATTACGAGACATAGTACCGCCTATACCCCAAAACTTTCGCCACAGCCGCATTCGTTCTGGGCTTTCGGGTTATGAAATTTAAATAACTGATTTAATCCTTCGCGAACGAAATCGACCTCTGTACCGTCGATAAACGGCATCGCCTGTAACGGCACATAAAGTCTGGCGCCATCCGTTTCAAACAACAGATCGTCTTTTTGGACCTCGCGGACGGTGTCCAGCACGTAGCCGAATCCCGCACATCCCGTTTGCTTCACGCCTAAACGCACGCCCAACATGTCGGGTTGCTTTGCTACCAGCTCGCGGATATGCGCCGCAGCCGCTGGCGTTAACGTCAGTCCACGCCAGGCAAAATCGTCCGGGTTAAATGTTCCTGAATGCAATTCCATAGAGTTACCTCGAGTCACTAGCTTTGAAGCTATAACACCATGTTAGTGATAATGATTATCACTTCAACCCCTCAACAGCAGGGGCATTCGGGTTAATCGCCCTTTTTGACTACTTTTACTAAGCATAGACCCTGCAGCGTGGGTTTACAGGGATGGAATTTTTTGTTCAATACATTGATTAACAATGGATTATAAAAATCCAATCGTTCAGGCAGGTCAAATATTAAAAGATGTATAGATAATGTCTATTTAAGAGATAGGTGGGGATGACCGGAGGAAAATACAATTCTAATAATGAACAAACAAAAAACCCTTAAGTCTGCTTGCTGGCAGGCTTAAGGGTTCCGGCCCCATCCGGCGCTTATCTCCGGCACTCACGATGGCTTAGCTCTTGAAGGGGCGATAAGAAGAATCTCATACACTGAACAGTTTTTTTTAACACTAATGGCGGTTTGACTATTTTATAAGCACGTTTAGCCACCCAGTTAGCACTCTGGTTCACTAAGCGCATCCAGCAACAGGCGCAACCCTGCTGGCTGATGCTCTCGAGAAAGGTATAAACCATATATCGGCAGGCATTTAGGTTGAAGCTCGGGCAATAGTCTAATCAGTTTTCTCTGTGCCAGCCCTTCTCGCGCCTCCAGTTCAGGCACCAACGCAACGCCTATTCCCGCCAACGCCGACTCACAAAGTAGCGAAGAGATCCCGGCGCTCAAATTACCTCTGATTGCAGCAGAGACAGCCTGGCCCTGGGCATCCAGAAAGTGCCAGGATTTTCCAGCAAAACCGCTGTAGTAGAGACAATTATGCTGCGTAAGATCATCGATAGTCTCTGGAGTGCCATGCTGATGCAGATAATCAACAGACGCACAGAGCACCGATTTACAGTCGCCAAGGCGACGGGCGATAGTCCCTGGCTCGGGGTTTTCCGTTATACGGATCGCCACATCAATACGTTCTCCCACGAGGCTTACCGGTTGGTTATTGATCTCCACCTCGATACGCAGTTGCGGATACCTCGCCAGAAAAGCGGGCAGAACCGGCGCTAAGATATGCAAGGCAGTAAAATGTGCACAGGCCACACGTAACGTGCCGGACGGCGTTTGTGCGGCGCTGGCGGCGCCAATATCCAGCGAAAGTTGCGCCAGAGAACGTGTTTTCAGTAATGCCTCTTCACCCGCTGGCGTGATCGTCAAACGGCGCGACGAACGATGGATAAGCCTTGTCCCCGCCCATTTCTCCATCTCGTCGAGATATCGACTGACCATCGGGCGCGACAACCCCAATGCGCGCGCGGCGGCACTCAGACTGCCCAAATCACAGATATGGTTGAATACCGTTGCCGCCATCACTCTGTCCATTGCATCCCATCCGATCGTTTTACGAAACTCAGCATGTCCTAATGAGGGAATTCTAACAGATACGAATATGCTTAAAATACGGGAACTATCAAAAGACAATTCCCTGCATAAGGTTACCTGGTATGAAAGTTAAATCTCTGGCCCTGTTATTACCTCTGTTTGCGTCTTCAGCTTTTGCCGCACCGCTACAGCTCGACGTCTATAATCCGCAGGATAAGGCTATTTTCCCAGTCTCTTCGACGCTGGTGTCTGGCCCTAAAGAGGCGATTTTGTTTGACGCCCAGTTCAGCACCAAAGATGGCGAACAACTGGTGCAGATGATTCGCGCCAGCGGTAAAACGCTGAAGGCTATCGTGATCACTTCCGGCGATCCGGATTTCTATTTCGGTCTGCAGCCCATCGTCAACGCGTTCCCGCAGGTAAAAGTTCTGGCAACACCGCACGTAGTAGACCATATCCGCGCCACCAAAGAGGCTAAGCTGCAGTTCTGGGGCCCGCAAATGAAGGACGGCGCGCCAACATCGCTCACCGTTCCACAGGCAACCACGCAAACGCATTTCACGATTGATGGCGAAACGCTGGAACTGCGTCATCCTGACGATTATGCAGCCTATGTCTGGATCCCGGCGAACCGTGCCATTATTGGCGGGACCGGCGTGGCTTCCGGGATTCACGTATGGACGGCGGATACACAGTCTGCAGAACAACGTAGCGCATGGCGTAGCGTACTGAGCGAAATGCAGAATTTACAGCCTACTCAGGTAGTTCCGGGCCATTACATTGGCGAACGCCCTGCGGGCGATAAGGCCATTCGCTTCACACATGACTATTTACAGTCGTTTGAGCAGGCGTTGGGGGCGAAGAAAGGTTCAGACTATGTGATTAAAACCATGACCGCAGCATGGCCGGGTCTTGCGGACGCAAGTTCTCTGGAGCTAAGTGCGAAGGTTAATAGCGGTGAGATGAAGTGGTAATTAAGATCTAAGGCAAAAAATAACCCCGAACGCGTGTCGGGGTTTTATTACGATAAGCATACCGGAATCAATGAACGCCCATGCGCCAGGCAAAATAGATCTCTTCTTTCAATTCAGTTGAAGAGAGCGCCAACAGATCTGCAAACTCCAGCTCAAGTTGTTTCAGTCTTTTCAGGTACTGAGCCGGTGAAAGATCGGTTTTATCACGACGTAAAAATTCTATTGCCAGTTGGGCCGGGTCTAATTGGGTAGACATATCATCCTCGCTTGTGTTCAAAACCTGCACAGTATAACACATTCCCTGTGCAGATAATGACCAAAAGCAATATGCATCACAAAATTGCGGTTGTCAGACGCGACGTGCAGCACAATCGTCCCTGCTCATCGAAGATTTCGATTTGCCACACCTGATGACGAGAGCCGGTATGTACCGCGCGACATACCCCTCTGACGCGCCCTTCCCGCGCGGAGCGAATATGGTTGGCGTTAACCTCCAGGCCCACGACTTTCTGTTCCCCCTGGGTACACAGGTAGCCAGCCACCGAACCAATACTTTCCGCCAGCACTACGGACGCGCCGCCGTGCAGCAAACCAAAAGGTTGTTTGGTACGGTGATCCACCGGCATCGTGGCTTCCAGCGTATCATCGCCAATGTGCACAAAACGAATATCGAGCAGCCCCACCATGTTTCCTTCACCCATAGTATTGAGCGCCTCGAGTGTAACTTCACGTTTCCAGATCATCCTATAATCTCCAGCAGTGCCTGTAATGGATGGCGAACGCCCGTGCCTTCAACGCGTTTGACCTGGCTGCGGCAGGAGTATCCAGTAGCCAGGCAACGGTTACGCGGCAATCGTTGCATTGCCTGGTGCCATGATAGCTCATAGATCCCCAGTGAATTCTGATGATTCTTCACTTCGTGACCATAAGTGCCCGCCATTCCACAGCAACCCACGCTGACATTCTCCAGTCTGGCGCCAAAGCGTGCAAAGATAGCCGCCCACTGCGCAGGCGCGCCCGGCAGTGCCGTCACCTCAGTACAGTGTCCAAAGAAGTACCACGGTTCGCCGCCGATTGTGACTGCCGGCTGTGACTCCAGGACTGTCGATAACCATTCGTTAGCCAGCAGCACATGGAAATCACCCCGCTGTTCCCCGAGCGCCAGCTTGTATTCATCGCGATAACAGAGCACCAGCGCCGGATCGACCCCCACCATCGGAATGTTCAGCTTCGCCACCCGGTTGAGAAACTCGGATGTCTTTTTCGCTGTTTTGGCAAAACGGTTTAAAAAACCCTTAATATGCTGAGCTTTGCCGTTTGGCGAGAAAGGCAGCAATACCGGCTGCAGACCCAACTTTTCAACCAGGCGTATAAAATCAGCCACCACCTGCGCATCGTAATAGCTGGTAAATGGATCCTGCACCACCAGCACCGTACGGGCTTTTTGCTCAATGCTGAGCAACTCGAGCTGTTCCAGCGTCATATTGGCGGAACGATGACCAACCATCTGACGTTGAAGCGATGGCGCAGACAGCAGCGGTAAATCGACCATACCGATGTGCTTTTTAGCCAGATTCCGCACCAGCGGCTGGTTGATGAAAAAGTTAAACGTTTTGGGCGCCCGCGCCATTAACGGCGCATAACTCTCAACGGTCGCCACCATATGATCGCGCAACGGTCGCAGATAACGCGTGTGGTACATTTGCAGGAAGCGCGAGCGGAATTCCGGGACATCGATTTTAATCGGACACTGTGTGGAACAGGCTTTACACGCCAGACAGCCGGACATTGCCTCTTTTACTTCGTGCGAGAAATCGTATTCACCCTTGCGCGCATGCCAGCTGTTGCGGGTACGGGCAATCAGCGTACGTAAACTGGCGCGTTTTTCCGGTAGCTCTTTCTCCAGCTGTACCGGGTCAATCCCGCGATCGGCCAGCAGACGCAGCCATTCACGCACCAGCGTGGCCCGCCCCTTTGGTGAATGAATACGGTTGAGGCTGATTTTCATCGACGGACACATGGGGCTTTTCGCATCGAAGTTAAAGCACAACCCGTTACCGTTACACTCCATCGCCCCGCGCCACTCCTGGCGTACGGCCAGCGGAATCTGACGGTCATACGTTCCGCGCTTCACCGCGTCCACTTTCATCATCGGCGCATCTACGCCTTCAGGTGGACAGATTTTCCCCGGATTCAGCCGGTTTTGCGGATCAAAGACCGATTTTACTTTACGCAGTTCGCTATACAGCTCCTCACCGAAGAACGCCGGGCTGTATTCTGCACGAAAACCTTTTCCATGCTCGCCCCAAAGCAGTCCGCCATATTTTGCCGTCAACGCGACGACATCGTCAGAAATGCGTTTCATCAGCACTTCCTGCTGCGGATCGCACATATCCAGCGCGGGTCTGACGTGCAGCACGCCTGCGTCTACGTGACCAAACATGCCGTAACTGAGACCATGGCTATCGAGCAGCGCGCGGAACTCGGCAATATAGTCAGCCAGATGTTCAGGCGGGACGCACGTATCCTCGGCAAACGGAATCGGCTTCGCGGCACCTTTAGCATTCCCCAGCAAACCAACGGCTTTTTTACGCATAGCGTAAATTCGTTCTACACCCGCCAGTTCGGTACATAGCTGCCAGCCAATGACGCCCGCTTCCTGACGAGCGATTAAGCTATCCAGACGTTCACACAGTGCGCTGACCTGCGAATCAATCAATGCTTCGTCGTCACCGGCAAACTCCACAATGTTCAGACCCAGCATCTCTTTATCAGGAACATCGGTAATCAATTCACTTACCGAGTGCCAGACGATATCTTCCCGCGCCAGATTAAGCACTTTAGAGTCGACGGTTTCTACCGACAGCGCGCGAGCTTCCACCATCACCGGGGCATTACGCAACGCCGAGTCGAAAGAGTCGTACTTAACGTTAACCAGTTGTCTGACTTTGGGCAGCGGCGTGATGTCCAGACGGGCTTCGGTGATAAACGCCAGCGTACCTTCAGAGCCGGTAAGAATGCGGGTTAAATCAAATTCGGTCATCTCATCGTTAAAGACGTGCCGTAGATCGTAACCGGTCAGGAAGCGATTAAGTTTGGGGAATTTATCAATGATCAACTGTCGGTTATCGCGGCAACGCTCATAAACCGTCTTGTAGATGCGGCCAATAGTGGTATTGCTGTTACCCAGCGTTTGGGCAAGTTCGACCGGCATTGGCTGAGTATCAAGAATATCGCCGCCCATCAGCACCGCGCGGATACCCAGCACGTGATCGGAGGTTTTACCGTAAACCAACGAACCTTGTCCGGATGCGTCGGTATTGATCATCCCCCCCAACGTTGCCCGGTTACTGGTGGATAATTCGGGAGCAAAGAAATAGCCGTAAGGTTTCAGAAACTGGTTGAGCTGGTCTTTAATCACCCCGGCTTCGACCCGCACCCAGCCTTCCTGCACATTGATTTCTATAATGCGGCTCATATAGCGGGACATATCAACAATAATGCCCTGATTCAGCGCCTGACCGTTGGTCCCGGTGCCGCCGCCGCGCGGGGTAAAAATCAGCGAAGAGAAAAGAGGTTCCGCCGCCAGACGGGCGATCAGCGCCACATCTGCGGTTGAACGCGGGAAAACAACAGCATCAGGAAGCAGCTGATAAATACTGTTATCCGTCGACATTGTCAGGCGATCGGCATAGCTCGTTGCCGTATCGCCCGTAAATCCTTGCTGCTCCAGCGCCTGCAAAAAATTGAGCACCAGTTGAACGACACCTGGCGCCTGAGAAATTTGTGGAATCATTATAGTGACCCTTTCCTGCGGTCTGTGTTGTGAATTTAATCGTTTGCGTGTTGCTTTGTTTGTTGTATCACATTTTTTTCTAATACGCTCAGCAGATTTACAGGCAGAATCCGCCTGTTCAAAACCGCTGAAATTGCTCATCATTACAGGGTGTCATTTAAGTGTTCACGTCGCGTCAACGTTCTGGCGCAAAGACAAAGGTGAAAAGTATTTATGGTAAATTTCCGTCAGCCCAGGGATATTGCACAAGTGCTGCTATCGGTGCTGTTTTTAGCCATCATGATTGTGGCCTGTCTCTGGATTGTTCAACCCTTTATCCTCGGTTTTGCATGGGCAGGTACGGTGGTCATTGCAACCTGGCCGATCCTGCTACGCTTACAAAAATTACTTTGGGGACGCCGCTCACTGGCCGTGCTGGTAATGACCCTGCTGCTGGTGCTGTTGTTTATCATTCCTATCGCGCTGCTGGTTAATAGCATTGTTGATGGCAGCGGGCCGTTGATCCATGCCGTAACCGCTGGCGATATGACGTTGCCGGATCTGGCGTGGTTGAACAGTATTCCGTTGGTCGGTGCCAAAATGTATGCCGCATGGCACAGCCTGCTGGATATGGGCGGCTCGGCCATCATGGCCAAGGTTCGTCCTTATATTGGTACGACGACAACCTGGTTTGTCGGACAGGCTGCGCATATTGGTCGCTTTATGATGCACTGTGGTCTGATGCTGCTGTTCAGCGCCCTGCTGTACTGGCGCGGTGAACAGGTGGCGTTAGGTATTCGCCATTTTGCTTGTCGCCTGGCATCCAAACGCGGCGATGCTGCCATTCTGCTGGCAGCGCAGGCCATTCGCGCCGTCGCATTAGGTGTTGTGGTCACCGCCCTGGTGCAGGCTGTTCTTGGCGGCATTGGTCTGGCGGTAACCGGCGTGCCGTATGCCACGCTGCTGGCGGTATTGATGATCCTGTCATGCCTGATCCAACTGGGGCCGTTACCGGTGCTGGTGCCGGCCATTATCTGGCTGTACTGGACGGGGGATTCAACCTGGGGCACCGTGCTGCTGGTGTGGAGCGGCGTGGTCGGTACACTGGATAACGTTATTCGCCCGATGCTGATTCGCATGGGCGCCGATTTGCCGCTGATCCTGATTCTCTCTGGGGTCATCGGCGGACTGATTGCTTTCGGTATGATTGGTCTGTTCATCGGCCCGGTAGTACTGGCCGTCTCCTGGCGTCTGTTCTCAGCCTGGGTAAACGAAGCCCCTGCACCAGGCAGCAATCCGGATGAAATCCTCGAAGAAATTGCTGAAATGGAACGCAATAAGTAATCCCACTTCAGGCGGCACGGCCGCCTGATTGTTTAACAATGCTAATCAATTCCTTTCCCTTACTGTATTGGACTGAACCTCGCCCCTCTTTAAATACTCATTTGTGTCGCAAATTCTTTACAGTTTTTAAACTATTGAGATGAATCTGATCGACGTAAAAAACCAGTATGCCTACTATTAGCCCATGGCTTTAGATCAACACATTGATTTATAAGCATGGAAATCCCCTGAGTGAAACAACGAATTGCTGTGTGTAGTCTTTGCCCATCTCCCACGATGGGCTTTTTTTTGTCCTTAGCACGCCTCGCCACCCACCTAACCGCTCCACACGTCCACTTCCCCGTTGATGAACAAATAATATTGCACAAGATACTGTGACTCTCTTCAAGCCGAAATATCCACAGCAATGTTATTACTATTCCACCGTCTTTGATGAGGTTATCAAATAATGAACGCATTAGAGCTCCAGGCTTTCCGCCATATTTTTGCTATGACGGTAGAAGAAAGCGCTATGTATATCTCGCGGGATCATAATGTTGCCGCCTGGCATCAATGGGAAAATGGCGAAAGGGAAATCCCGGAAGACATCACGCGAATTTGTGCAGAAATGAAGGCCATGAGAAAGTTAAGAATTAACGCAATTATCGACAAAATAAATAATCGTATCGGTAATAACACCATGCGTTTTTTCCCCGATTTCATCTCTTTTCAGACGGTTTATCAGCACGATAATTTTCTTGACTGGAAAATCTACCAATCTGCTGCTGCAGAGCTGTATGCCCACGACCTTGAGCGTTTGTGTTAAGAGACAGCAACACCACTCTCATTTAGCCTCTTCGCTGAGTAACATATTATGAAAAATACCTATTTCTCCACTGCGATAGGGCTGTACTTTAATTACCTGGTACACGGCATGGGGGTGATTCTGATGAGCCTCAATATGTCTGCACTGGAACAACAGTGGCAGACCAATGCCGCAGGTGTTTCAATTGTTATTTCCTCACTCGGCATTGGCCGTTTAAGCGTCTTACTGGTGGCAGGCATGCTCTCAGATCGCTATGGCCGCAGACCGTTTATTATTTTCGGCATGACCTGCTACCTGATTTTCTTTGTCGGTATCGTCAATACTCACAGTATTTATATTGCCTATGCATTTGGGTTTTTGGCAGGAATAGCAAACAGTTTTCTCGATGCCGGTACATACCCCAGCCTGATGGAGGCGTTTCCCCGCACACCCAGCACGGCCAATATTTTAATTAAAGCGTTCGTCTCCAGCGGCCAGTTTTTACTGCCTATGATTATCAGTCTACTGGTGTGGGCCGAACTTTGGTTTGGCTGGTCCTTCCTGCTGGCTGCAGCCATTATGTTATTCAACGGTGTGTTTTTGTTTCGCTGTCGGTTCCCGCCGCATCCCGGGCCTGATATCGTCATCAGAACACAACCTGCAAAACAAGAAACCGCACAGCCTGAACATCAATGCTCCTTGCTCGACCTTGCCAGTTATACCTTATACGGCTATATCGCTATGGCGACATTTTATCTGGTGAGCCAGTGGCTGGCACAATACGGACAGTTCGTCGCCGGGATGTCCTATACGTTATCGATCAAACTCTTAAGCATTTACACCTGCGGTTCCCTGTTGTGCGTTTTGATTACTGCCCCACTGGTACGCAAAGCAGCACGCGCGACATCGTTATTGATGCTGTACACGTTCATTTCATTTTGCGCCCTGCTCATGGTGTGTCTGCATCCAACAACCTACGTGGTCATCGTCTTCGCGTTTGTCATCGGTTTTTCTTCAGCCGGAGGCGTGGTGCAAATCGGTTTAACGCTGATGGCGGCACGCTTTCCGCAGGCAAAGGGCAAAGCCACCGGGATTTACTACAGCGCAGGCAGCATAGCCACTTTTACCATCCCGTTGATTACAGCGAAACTTTCCGAGATTAGCATCGCTCACATCATGTGGTTTGATACCGCCATAGCCGCTGTAGGTTTTCTGTTGGCGCTGTTTATTGGTTATCGCAGCAACATCGCATCAAAGCATCAATTAAAAATGACTCAAGTCGCAGAATAGCGCGGATGCAATATTGTTCCTCATACCTGCAAAATAATTGACTGCATTTTTAAAATTTCAGCAAAAAGTCGGCGCAGAGTATTAAATTCACAATTTGACATGCAACATCCCTGGTAAGTTAAACGCCATGCTATGTAGGCCCAATAGTTACCAACCGGTATATTATTCACAAGGTCGCCGCAATTTAAACTAAACCGACGAGCACAGAACAATTTTAAAATCCGCAAGGAGTTGTGAAAATGTCTCAAAACAAGACCTTTACTACGCCATTTCTTTTGGCGATAAGCTGTATTTATTTAAGTTATTTTTTACACGGCATTAGCGTCATTACATTGGCGCAAAATATGAGCTCGCTTGCAGAAAAATTCTCCACCGACAATGCCGGGATTGCCTATTTAATTTCCGGCATTGGTCTTGGTCGATTAGTGAGTATTTTATTCTTTGGGGTGCTCTCAGACAAATTTGGTCGGCGGGCAATCATTCTGTTAGGTGCGATTCTGTACATGCTGTTTTTCTTCGGTATTCCCGCCAGCCCGAATCTGATGATTGCCTTTATTCTGGCTGTTTGCGTCGGTGTGGCAAACTCGGCGCTGGATACAGGCGGCTATCCGGCATTGATGGAGTGTTTCCCTAAGGCATCTGGATCCGCTGTTATCCTGGTTAAAGCGATGGTCTCGTTTGGGCAGATGGTCTACCCCATCGTCGTCAGCACCATGCTGCTCAATCATATCTGGTACGGCTATGCGGTCATTATCCCGGGCGTATTGTTTGTCATCATCACCTTAATGCTGCTAAGAAGTCGCTTCCCCAGCCAGATGGTGGATGCGGGCATTGCAAAAGAACTCCCCCAGATGAACAGTAAACCGTTGGTCTGGCTGGAAGGCGTGGCATCCGTCATGTTCGGGGTAGCCGCATTTTCGACCTTTTACGTCATCGTTGTCTGGATGCCGAAATACGCGATGGCATTTGCCGGTATGGCAGAAGCCGACGCGCTAAAAACCATCTCTTACTACAGCATGGGATCGCTGGTCTGCGTGTTTATTTTTGCAGCGCTGCTTAAGAAAATGGTTCGACCCATTTGGGCGAATGTCTTTAACGCCGGACTGGCAACCGTCACCGCCGCCATTATCTATTTATATCCATCTCCATTGGTGTGTAACGCCGGTTCATTTTTGATTGGGTTCTCTGCAGCAGGGGGAATTTTACAGCTCGGCGTTTCGGTGATGTCAGAGTTTTTTCCCAGGAGCAAAGCCAAAGTCACCAGTATTTATATGATGATGGGTGGCGTCGCCAACTTTATTATCCCATTAATCACCGGATACCTTTCTAACATTGGCCTGCAGTACATCATTTTGCTGGACCTCGCATTCGCTTTGCTGGCCTTCGTCACCGCGATCATCGTTTTTATTCGTTACTACCGCGTATTTGATATTCCCCAAAATGATGTGCGGTTGGGCGAACGTTATTTTCAATAAATTATTCAGAAGGAGTATCAAATGGACGTAACTGCAAAATATGAACTGATTGGTCTGATGGCCTACCCTATCAGACATAGTCTGTCGCCTGAAATGCAAAACAAGGCATTAGAAAAAGCAGGATTGCCTTTTACTTACATGGCATTTGAAGTTGATAACTCAACGTTTGCTAACGCAATTGCCGGGCTGAAAGCCTTAAAGATGCGCGGTACCGGAGTCTCTATGCCCAACAAACAGCTGGCATGCGAATATGTTGATGAATTAACGCCTGCAGCCAAACTGGTCGGCGCGATCAATACTATCGTCAATGACGATGGTTACCTGCGCGGCTACAATACCGATGGCACCGGTCATATTCGGGCAATCAAGGAAAGCGGTTTCGATATCAGAGGTAAAACCATGGTACTGTTGGGCGCAGGCGGCGCGTCAACGGCCATTGGCGCCCAGGCAGCGATTGAAGGCATCAAAGAAATCAAACTCTTCAACCGCCAGGATGAGTTCTTTGCCAAAGCGCAAGAATTCGCCAAACGTGTCAATGAGAATACCGACTGTGTGGTCACCGTTATCGATCTCGACGATCGACAGGCTTTTGCTGACGCACTGGCCAGTGCAGATATTTTAACCAACGGTACGAAAGTGGGCATGAAACCGCTGGAGAACGACTCTCTCGTAACCGACGTTACCCTGCTGCGACCGGACCTGCTGGTAACTGAATGCGTCTACAACCCGCATATGACCAAATTATTGCAGCAGGCACAACTTGCCGGTTGCAAAACGATTGATGGTTACGGCATGTTGTTATGGCAAGGGGCTGAACAATTCAAACTCTGGACCGGGAAAGATTTCCCACTGGAGTATGTGAAACAGGTTATGGGTTTTGCAGCCTGACGGACAAGCATTTGTAATTTATTAATAGGGTAATCGATGAAAACCGTAACCGTAAAAAACCTCGTGATTGGCGAGGGTGCGCCGAAGATCATTGTCTCGCTGATGGGTAAAGACATCGCAACGGTAAAAAGTGAAGCGCTGGCCTATCGCGAAGCGGATTTCGATATTCTGGAATGGCGCGTTGACCATTTCAGCGATATCTCCTCCATAGATGCCGTGCTGGAAGCTGCACGCGCCATCCGCGATGTAATGACTGACAAACCGCTGCTGTTTACCTTTCGTAGCGCTAAAGAAGGTGGTGAACAGGCGCTATCTGTTGAAAACTATATCGAGCTAAACCGTGCGGCAGTAGATAGCGGTCTGGTGGATATGATCGACCTGGAGCTTTTCACTGGTGATGAGTTGGTTAAAGCCACCGTCGAACATGCGCACGCTAAAAATGTCGCCGTCATTATGTCGAATCATGATTTCCATAAGACGCCAGCCGCACAAGAGATTATTCAACGTCTGCGTAAAATGCAGGAACTTGGCGCTGATATTCCTAAAATCGCCCTGATGCCGCAGAACACATCGGATGTATTGACCCTGCTTGGCGCCACGCTGGAAATGCAAGAACGCTATGCCGATCGGCCGATCATTACCATGTCAATGGCCAAAACAGGGGTGATTTCACGCCTGTCCGGTGAGGTTTTCGGTTCAGCGGCAACCTTTGGCGCGGTGAAAAAAGCCTCTGCCCCTGGGCAAATTTCGGTCACCGATCTACGTACCGTTTTGACCATATTGCATCAGGCGTAATAATAAAATTTATTCATATTAATATCAGTAATGCCCTGCCCCAGATATTCGCTCATTCACGAATATCGGGCAGCTGGCCGAACATTATTAAATAACTCAAATTATTATTGTCGAATATAGCGACAGGCTGTCGCACGCATATAATCTGGAGTTTACATGAAATTATTAAGACCAAAACGCATTGATGGTCGGGTACCCGTATTATCCGCAACTGAAGCCATTAATTACATTCCTGATGAAGCAACGCTCTGTGTTTTAGGCGCAGGCGGAGGTATCCTCGAAGCAACGACATTAATTAACGCGCTGGCTGAAAAATATAAAAATGAACAGTCACCGCGAAACTTATCATTAATTAGCCCAACGGGGCTGGGTGACCGTGCAGACCGTGGAATTAGCCCGCTGGCACAGGAAGGTTTAGTCAAATGGGCATTATGCGGCCACTGGGGACAATCACCACGAATCTCCGACCTCGCTGAACAGAATAAAGTCGCCGCCTACAACTATCCTCAGGGCGTATTAACCCAGACCCTGCGTGCATCGGCAGCCCACCAGCCTGGCATTCTGAGTGAGATTGGTATCGGAACATTTGTCGATCCCCGCCAACAGGGCGGAAAACTGAATGAAGTGACCACCGACGATCTGATCAAGCTGGTGGAAATCGATAACAAAGAGTACCTCTATTACAAAGCCATTGCGCCAAACATCGCCTTTATTCGTGCCACCACCTGCGACAGCGAAGGCTACGCCACCTTTGAAGATGAAGTTATGTATCTCGATGCGCTGGTGATTGCCCAGGCCGTACACAACAACGGCGGCATCGTCATGATGCAGGTGCAAAAAATGGTGAAGAAAGCCACCCTGCACCCGAAAGCGGTACGTATCCCGGGCTATCTGGTCGATATTGTGGTCATCGACCCCGATCAAACTCAACTGTACGGCGGTGCGCCAGTTAACCGCTTTATCTCGGGCGATTTTGTCCTCGATGACAGCCAACAAACGCCTCTGGCGCTCAATCAGCGTAAACTGGTGGCTCGCCGCGCCCTGTTCGAAATGCGTAAAGGCGCGGTCGGCAACGTTGGCGTGGGTATCGCCGATGGTATAGGTCTCGTCGCGCGCGAAGAAGGCTGCGCTGATGACTTCATTCTGACGGTTGAGACCGGCCCGATAGGCGGTATTACCTCTCAGGGCATCGCTTTTGGCGCCAACGTCAACACTCGCGCAATTCTGGATATGACCTCTCAGTTTGACTTCTATCACGGTGGCGGGCTGGATGTATGCTATTTAAGCTTTGCTGAGGTGGATCGCCACGGCAACGTCGGCGTACATAAATTCAATGGCAAAATCATGGGTACTGGCGGTTTTATCGATATCAGCGCCACCTCGAAGAAAATAATATTTTGCGGCACATTAACTGCCGGAAGTCTGAAAACAGAAGTTGCCGATGGCAAATTAAATATCGTTCAGGAAGGACGGGTAAAAAAATTCGTCAATGAATTACCTGAAGTTACCTTCAGCGGGAAAATTGCCCTCGAGCGAGGGCTTGATGTGCGCTACATCACCGAGCGCGCTGTATTTACGTTAAAAGAAGATGGCCTTCATTTAATCGAGATTGCCCCAGGAGTCTCTTTACAGGAAGACATTCTGGACAAAATGGATTTTTCTCCGGTTATTTCCCCCGAGCTGAAACTGATGGACGAAAGATTATTTATCGACACCTCGATGGGTTTTGTATTACCCGATGCTGCCAATTAAAAGGAGTACCCTAATGGATTTTTCATTAACTGAAGAACAAGAACTGCTGCTTGCCAGCATTCGGGAACTGATTACCAGTAATTTCCCGGAAGAATATTTCCGTACCTGCGATCAGACAGCTACCTATCCGAAAGAGTTTATGCGCGCCCTTGCCGACAATGGTATTTCGATGCTGGGCGTTCCGGAAGAGTTCGGCGGTATCCCGGCAGATTACGTCACGCAGATGCTGGCGCTGATGGAAGTGTCCAAATGCGGCGCACCCGCTTTTTTAATAACGAACGGTCAGTGTATCCACAGTATGCGCCGTTTTGGCTCCGCCGAGCAGTTACGTAAAACGGCAGAAAGCACCATGGAAACGGGCGATCCGGCCTATGCGCTGGCATTAACCGAGCCGGGAGCGGGTTCAGACAACAACAGCGCGACCACCAGCTACACTCGCAAAAATGGCAAGGTCTATCTCAACGGGCAAAAAACCTTTATCACCGGTGCGAAAGAGTACCCGTATATGCTGGTACTGGCTCGCGATCCGGAGCCGAAAGATCCGAACAAAGCCTTTACGCTGTGGTGGGTGGATTCGAAGAAACCCGGCATTAAGGTTAATCCACTGCATAAGATTGGTTGGCACATGCTCAGCACCTGCGAAGTCTATCTTGATGACGTTGAAGTAGACGAAAGCGATAGGGTCGGCGAAGAAGGCATGGGTTTCCTTAACGTCATGTACAACTTTGAAATGGAACGGTTGATCAACGCTGCACGCAGTACCGGTTTTGCCGAGTGCGCCTTTGAAGATGCCGCCCGTTACGCTAACCAACGCATCGCATTTGGTAAACCGATTGGCCATAACCAGATGATCCAGGAAAAACTGGCGCTGATGGCGATTAAAATCGAAAACATGCGCAACATGGTGCTGAAAGTTGCCTGGCAGGCCGATCAGGAACAGTCACTGCGGACCAGTGCGGCGTTGGCAAAACTGTATTGCGCCCGTACGGCAATGGAAGTGATTGATGACGCCATTCAAATCATGGGCGGGTTGGGTTACACCGATGAAGCTCGCGTTTCCCGATTCTGGCGCGATGTCCGTTGCGAACGTATTGGCGGCGGTACCGACGAAATTATGATTTACGTCGCTGGTCGCCAAATCCTGAAAGACTATCAGAACAAGTAAGCGGTAATACGTGCCGGATAGCGCAAATGCGTTTTCCGGCACAAGCCAGGATAATCAGACCTCTGGCATCAGGCATTCCTGCTCAGCCAGATTATTTTTAAACTGCTTACGATAATCACTGGGTGTACAACCCACATGCCGCTGGAAGAGTTTGGCAAAGTGATCGACATTTTCATACCCTACCCGCCAGGAGATTTCCGCTAACGAGGCTTCCGTATTTGTCAGGGCAAATTTTGCCTCAGTCATCCGTCGCTGAATCACATAATTTATCGGCGAAATACGATACTCTTTAGTAAATTCGTGACAGATATAACTGACACTGGCACGGAATTTTTTGGAGAGCTGATCGAGAGTTATTTTTTCGCGGAAGTTATTATTCAAATAAACCAGCACATCTTTAATTAAAACATCTTTTTTGATATAACCTTGCTCTGAACGATATGCATTTTTAAAATTTTCGTAATATAAAACAGTTAGTGCATAAGCAAATGCATCGTAAGCTGAAGACGACAAATTATTTTTGCTCTGGGGCAGCATGACGCTCAACTCATTAAAGATACTCTTAATAACCTCCTTACCCTGAGTCACGCTTATGACCGGACACGAGTGCAGTTGTAATAGCTGATTATCCTGCCAACCGTTGAAACGAAAATCGTGGAGCGCACAGGTGTATGTGGTAGCAGGCGCATTGCTATCTGAAGCAACCGCATGAAGCCGCCCTTGCTCTATCACCACGATATCCCCGGCATGCGCGACATACAGCGACGAATCGATAATAAATCTTGCGACCCCTTTTTTGACATAAATAAGTTCCGTTTCATTATCGTGAACATGATGCCCCGACTCCCACTTAGGGTCATCACTGATGACGAATCGCGAAAACCTCGGGTTTTTCCCCTGTTCAAAAAGGGTCTCCATGGCATTATCAAAGCAGCGTTGATACATGACAACCTCCACCTAAAGGCAGCAATTTTATGAATTATTAATATGAAAAAATAAAAGCGATAATGACGTTATACAACGTTATTCCTTCCAGGCGAAACAAAATTATTTGCGCCATCTGCAAGATGACACCGGCTGCTCCAGTGCATTGTCACCACTGATTATTTGTGTTTTATAATAATCAGAAAGAATAAATGTTATTAACCCTGCATTAATAATTTACATATAAGAAACAAATCACGCATAAAAGCGATTAAAAACATGATGCATTTCGCATTTATTTTCACTGCCTTTGTCTTCCCGTTTTTTCCTGCAGTACGCAACGTCTGATTATTGCTGATAAACCCGGTAATCCCGGGTCGTTTTTTTTGCAAGATTGTTGGCAATGAAAACAGATTGTCCCGTCGAAAATACAGTCCCCTCTGTCGCACACTATTTTCAGTCAATTTTCCCTACTGTCGATAATGACGCGCCACGTCATCATCCACACGAGAATCACTGGAGATGCCATGAAAATAATAACCTGCTTTAAGTTGGTGCCTGAAGAACAGGACGTTGTTGTTACCCCACAGCGCTCGCTTAACTTTGACCGGGCCGATGCCAAAATCAGTCAGTTTGATTTAAATGCGATAGAGGCCGCTGCGCAACTTAGCGCCGAGGGCGATGAAATCGTCGCCTTAACGGTGGGTGGTTCGCTACTACAAAACTCTAAAGTGCGTAAGGACGTGCTGTCCCGCGGGCCGGACAGTTTGTTTATGGTGCAGGATCCACAGTTGGAGCACTCATTACCCCGCGATACCGCTCAGGCGCTGGCCTGCGCGGCCAAAAAAATGGATGTCGACCTGATGTTGTTCGGTGAAGGATCGGGGGATATCTACGCGCAGCAGGTCGGCTTACTGGTTGGTGAACTATTACAGCTCCCGGTGATTAATGCCGTCAGCCGCATCCAACGTAACGGCGATCGCCTGGTGGTTGAGCGCACGTTGGAAGATGAAGTCGAAGTGATTGATCTGCCGCTCCCCGCCGTACTTTGCGTGACGTCGGATATCAACACACCGCGTATCCCCTCGATGAAAGCGATTCTGGGCGCAGGTAAAAAACCGGTCACTCCGTGGCAAGCCAGCGATATTGGTTGGATACCTGCGTCACCGTTAGCAGAACTGGTGAGTCTCACCGTGCCGCCGCAAACCGAACGTCAGCACATCATTCTGGAAAATGACTCAGCAGAAGCCATTGCCGAACTGGCTGAACATCTGAAAAAAGCCCTGAACTAAGCCCAACGGAGAGAAATTATCATGAGTAAATTAGCCAACGTCTGGGTGTTCAGCGATAACGTAGAACGCTATGCAGAATTAATGGCCGGCGCTCGCCAGTGGGGTGAGCAGGTACACCTTATTGTGCAAGGCAGCGCCCGGGCCAAGCAGTTGCAACCCCTGGGCGCTGATAAAATCGTCGTGCTCGAAGCAATCTCCGGTTTGCAGCGTGTTGAAAATTATGCCGAAACCATCGCCGCTCTGATACATGAACACGCCGGACTGCTATTGATGCCCGCCACCAAACGGGCCAAATCCCTTGGCGCGCGCTTAAGCATTCAGCTCAACGCCGCGATGGTGAACGATGCCACATCAGTAACGCTTGATGCAGGCACACTGTTCGCTGAACACCGTATGTACGGTGGGCTGGCATTTGGCAAAGAAAAAATCAAAAGCACGCTGGCGATCGTCACGCTTGCCCCTGGCCTGCTTGAACCCGTAGCGGAAAACGCCTCGCACAACTGCCCTGTTGTCTCAGCAAATTACATCGCACCGCACCATGAAATTATGTGCCTGGAGCGTCGCGCCAAATCCGTGAGCAGCGTGGATCTCAGCAAAGCCAAACGCGTGGTGGGTGTGGGTCGCGGCCTGGTTGCGCAAAACGACCTGGCAATGGTGCACCAACTGGCATCCGTACTGGGTGCTGAAGTGGGTTGTTCACGCCCCATTGCTGAAGGCGAAAACTGGATGGAGCGCGAACGCTATATTGGCGTTTCTGGCGTGTTATTGAAATCGGACCTTTACCTCACGCTAGGCATCTCAGGACAAATCCAGCATATGGTCGGCGGTAACGGCGCGAAAGTCATTGTCGCCATCAACAAAGATAAAAAAGCGCCTATTTTCAATTACGCCGATTACGGCCTGGTAGGCGACATCTACAAAGTCGTTCCAGCGCTTATCGAACATCTCAGCCGCTAATCCTCTTTAACGCACATCTCCCGCTGCCTCGCGGCGGGAAAGGAGCATAAAGCATGTCAGATGAAAAATTTGATGCCATTGTGGTCGGTGCTGGCGTAGCGGGTACAATTGCAGGCTACGTTATGGCCCAGGCAGGACTGGACGTACTGGTCATCGAGCGCGGGAACAGCGCAGGCAGTAAAAATATGACCGGTGGGAGACTCTACGCGCACAGCCTTGAGCGCATCATGCCTGGATTTGCGCAGGAAGCACCGCTCGAACGTAAAGTGACCCGCGAAAAAATCTCCTTTCTGACCGAAGAAAGCGCCGTTACCCTCGACTTCCATCGTGAGAAAGACAACGCGCCAGCGCAGGATTCCTGGACAGTTTTGCGCAACAGGCTCGACCCATGGCTTATGGAAAAAGCGGAACAGGCTGGCGTACAGTTCATTCCCGGCGTGCGCGTCGACGCACTAATCCGCGAAGGTAATAAAGTCACCGGCGTGCAAGCCGGGGACGACATCCTGGAAGCCAATATGGTTATCCTTGCCGATGGCGTCAATTCTATCCTGGGACGGTCACTGGGGATGGTGCCTCCCTCTTCTGCACAGCACTATGCCGTTGGCGTGAAAGAGCTGATCGGCTTACCGTCGGCGGTCATTGCGGATCGATTCAACCTGGCAGGCAACGAAGGTGCAGCCTGGCTGTTTGCAGGCTCGCCGTCAGATGGACTGATGGGCGGAGGATTTCTGTATACCAACCAGAACTCCATCTCTTTGGGTCTGGTGTGTGGACTGGGAGAGATTGCCCATGCGACGAAAAGCATTCCACAAATGCTGGAAGACTTTAAGCAACACCCGACAATTCGTCCGTTGATTGCCGGCGGCGAACTGCTGGAGTACTCCGCACATATGGTACCAGAAGGTGGACTGGCAATGGTTCCGAAGCTGGTTGATGACGGTGTGATGATCGTCGGCGATGCCGCTGGTTTCTGTCTGAATCTGGGTTACACGGTGCGTGGCATGGATTTGGCGATAGCCTCCGCAGAAGCCGCCGCCAAGACAGCTATTGCAGCCAAAGAACGTCAGGATTACTCAGCCACTAGCCTGATGGACTACAAACGCGCCCTCGAACAGGGCTGCGTGATGCGTGATTTGCAGCATTTTCGCAAGATCCCGGCGCTGATGGAAAACCCGCGCCTGTTCACCCAGTATCCCCGCATGGTGGCCGATATTATGAGCGATATGTTTACCGTTGACGGACGCCCAAATCAGCCGGTTCGCAAGATGATCATGTCCCATGCCAGAAAAGTTGGGCTGATGAACCTACTGAAAGACGGCATCATGGGGGCAACCGCGCTATGAATCAGGACAATAACGTTAACGTCGACGTCAAACTGGGCGTCAATAAATTTAATGTCGATGAAGGTCATCCGCACATCATCCTGGCAGAGCACCCCGACCTTAATGAATTTCGCAAGCTGCTGAAAGCCTGCCCCGCCGGACTGTATAAGCAGGATGAGAGTGGCAATATTCATTTTGACTCCGCAGGCTGTCTGGAGTGCGGCACCTGCCGGGTGCTGTGCGGCGACACGATCCTCACACAATGGGAATATCCGCTCGGAACATTTGGCGTCGATTTCCGCTACGGCTAGCGGGTTTTGCATGTTGTCCGCCGGATTGGCCCCGCTGGCCATCCGGTCAGATGTATGCCGAAATCATCCAGGGAATAACTTCATGAGTATCACACTAACGTTTAACGCCGAACGCCGCGAAGCCTGGCGAAAACAGGGTTTATGGGGAGATGCTTCGCTTAGCGACTACTGGTGCCAAACGGCCAGAGCCATGCCGGATAAAATCGCCGTGGTTGATAATCATGGCGCTTCGTACACTTACGCCGCACTCGACGGTGCTGCCAGCAGTCTGGCAACCTGGTTTTTAGCCTGCGGTATTCAACCCGGCGATCGCATTGCCTTTCAGTTGCCGGGCTGGTGCGAATTTACCATTATCTATCTGGCCTGCCTGAAAACCGGAGCGGTTTCCGTCCCACTGTTGCCTGCCTGGCGCGAAGCGGAGTTGGTATGGGTACTGAACAAATGCCAGGCGAAGATTTTTTTCGCACCAACGCTTTTTAAGCAGACCCGACCGGTCGATCTGATCCTCCCCTTACAAAACCAGTTGCCGCATCTGCAACAGATTGTCGCCGTAGATAAACTGGCGCCAGCAACAACCTCGCTGGCGCTCAGCCAGTTGCTTTTAGCGCCACCGTTAACTCAGATGATTAACGTTCACGCCGATGAACTGGCTGCCGTGCTGTTTACTTCCGGGACCGAGGGAATGCCGAAAGGCGTCATGTTAACCCACAACAACATCCTTGCCAGCGAGCGTGCCTACTGCGCCCGCCTCAACCTTACCTGGCAGGATGTGTTTTTGATGCCCGCTCCACTTGGACACGCTACCGGTTTTCTGCATGGCGTTAACGCGCCGTTTTTAATCGGCGCGCGCAGCGTATTGTTGGATATTTTCACCCCAACAGCTTGTCTTGAACTGCTGGAGCAACAACGCTGTACCTGCGTGCTCGGAGCTACGCCATTCGTCTACGACATGTTATGTAGCATGGAAAAACGGCCCTGCGATCTCACCTCACTGCGTTTTTTCTTATGCGGAGGCACCACTATTCCGCAAAAGATTGCCCGTGACTGCCAACAGCGAGGCATTAAATTGTTAAGTATTTATGGTTCTACGGAGAGCTCGCCGCATGCGCTGGTCAATCTCGATGATTCACCCTCCCGCATGATGACAACCGACGGCTATGCTGCCGCAGGCGTCGAAATTAAAGTCGTCGATGAAGCGCGCAACACCCTGCCCGCAGGAGTAGAAGGTGAAGAGGCCTCGCGTGGTCCCAATGTTTTTATGGGCTACCTCGACGAACCCGAACTAACCGCTCGCGCGCTGGATCAGGACGGCTGGTATTACAGTGGCGATTTATGCCGAATGGACGACGCGGGATACATCAAAATCACCGGACGAAAAAAAGATATTATTGTGCGCGGAGGGGAAAACATCAGCAGTCGCGAAGTTGAGGACATTTTATTGCAGCACCCACGCATTCATGATGCCTGCGTTGTCGCGATGCCGGACGAACGCTTAGGTGAACGGTCGTGCGCTTACGTGGTGCTGAAACCTCCGCATCACTCACTCTCGCTGGAATCAGTGGTGGCCTTTTTTAGCCGCAAACGGGTGGCAAAGTATAAATATCCGGAGCATGTCGTGATTGTCGAGAAGTTACCGCGCACGGCGTCCGGTAAGATACGAAAATACCAGCTGCGTCAGGATATTATTCAGCGTTTAAACGTGGAGAGTGTGGAGATCGTTGCAGGATAAAATGCCGGATGGCGACGCTCTTGCGTCTTATCCGGCCTACATTGAATAGGCCGGATAAGGCATGATGTTACTTGTTCAGTTCAGCCAGGCTCAGCCAGGTCTGCACGACGGTGTCCGGGTTCAGCGACAGGCTGTCGATACCCTCTTCCATCAGCCAGGCCGCGAAGTCTTCGTGGTCGGATGGTCCCTGACCGCAAATACCCACGTATTTACCCTGTTTCTTAGCTGCGCGAATCGCCATCGACAGCAACGCTTTCACCGCGTCGTTACGCTCATCAAACAGTTCAGAAACCACACCAGAGTCACGGTCCAGACCCAGCGCTAACTGCGTCATGTCGTTTGAGCCGATGGAGAAGCCGTCAAAGTACTCAAGGAACTGCTCGGCCAGCAAGGCGTTGGACGGGATCTCACACATCATGATGATCTTCAGTCCGTTCTCACCGCGTTTCAGACCCTGACGCGCCAGCTCTTCTACTACCGCTTTCGCCTGAGCAACGGTACGCACAAACGGTACCATCACTTCAACGTTAGTCAGGCCCATATCGTTACGGACACGTTTCACTGCATCACATTCCAGCGCGAAGCAGTCGCGGAAGCTATCAGCAACGTAGCGGCCCGCCCCGCGGAAGCCCAGCATCGGGTTCTCTTCATGCGGCTCATAACGCTCACCACCAACGAGGTTGGCATATTCATTGGACTTAAAGTCCGACATACGCACGATGACGCGTTTCGGATAAAACGCCGCCCCCAGCGTTGCAATCCCTTCCGTCAAACGACCGACGTAGAATTCACGTGGGGAATCGAAACCTTTCATCATGCCGCGGATTTCGTTTTGCAGCTCAGGCGTCTGATCATCGAACTCCAGCAACGCACGCGGGTGTACGCCAATCATACGGTTGATGATAAATTCCAGACGCGCCAGGCCGACGCCTTCGTTTGGCAGGCAGGCGAAGTCGAAAGCCCGATCCGGGTTACCGACGTTCATCATCACCTTCAACGGCAGATCCGGCATGGTCTCCACGCTTGAGCTCTTCACGCTAAAGTCGAGCATGTCAGCGTAAACATAACCAGTATCCCCTTCGGCACAGGAAACGGTTACCTTCTCACCGTCTTTCATGCGCTCGGTGGCATCGCCACAGCCTACCACGGCCGGGATCCCCAGTTCGCGGGCAATGATCGCCGCGTGACAGGTACGACCGCCACGGTTGGTCACAATCGCCGCCGCTTTCTTCATGATCGGTTCCCAGTCCGGGTCGGTCATGTCGGTAACCAGTACGTCGCCTGGCTCGATACGGTTCATTTCGCTGATGTCATGAATGACTTTGACCGGGCCAGCGCCAATGCGATGGCCGATAGCACGACCTTCAGCAATAATTTTACCCTGCGCATGCAGCGTATAACGCTCCATGACCTGGCCGCGAGAACGCACGGTTTCCGGGCGCGCCTGCACAATGAACAGCTTGCCGGTATGACCGTCTTTCGCCCATTCGATGTCCATCGGACGACCGTAGTGCTTCTCGATCTGTACCGCCTGCTTCGCCAGCTCCTGCACTTCTGCATTGGTCAGGGAGAAAATGTCGCGCTGTTCCTGCGGTACATCCTCAATCGTTACCTGCTTACCGTGTTCCTGGGTTGGCGCGTAGACCATGCGGATTTTTTTCGAACCCATTGTGCGACGGACGATCGCCGGACGGTCAGCCGCCAGAGTCGGTTTGTGCACGTAGAATTCATCCGGGTTAACGGCACCCTGCACGACCATTTCACCCAGGCCCCATGCGGAAGTGATAAACACCACCTGATCGAAACCAGATTCGGTATCGATGGAGAACATTACGCCAGAAGACGCGAGGTCTGAGCGCACCATCCGCTGGACGCCAGCGGAGAGCGCCACGCCACGATGGTCATAGCCCTGGTGAACACGATAAGAGATCGCGCGGTCGTTAAACAGCGAGGCAAATACGTGTTTGATAGCAACCAGTACGGCATCAAATCCCTGGACGTTGAGGAAGGTTTCCTGCTGACCGGCAAATGACGCATCTGGCATATCTTCTGCGGTAGCGGAAGAGCGCACGGCAAAAGAAGCATGGGCATCGTCCGCTGAAAGCTGCGCGTAGGCATCGCGAACGGCATTTTCCAGCTCCGGCTGGAAAGGAGTGTCGATAATCCACTGGCGGATCTGTGCACCGGCTTTCGCAAGCTCGGTGACGTCGTCAATATCCGTTTTATCCAGCAGCTCATAAATGCGCTGGTTTACACCGCTCTGGTCCAGAAACTGGTTAAACGCATCGGCGGTCGTTGCAAAACCATTCGGTACGGAAACACCCATACCGGAAAGGTTAGTAATCATTTCACCCAGGGAGGCATTTTTGCCCCCAACTCTGTCTACATCATTCATGCCGAGTTGGTTATACCAAAGCACCAGCGGTGACGAGCCATTGTTGGACATCGAACAATCCTTATATATGAACGAGGTTAGGAAACTCAATTTTGCGTAATTATCTTTGCATATTTACCTCAACGAAAAAAACGGTGAATCGTTCAAGCAACTTTATTTTTTATTTTTTCAGATTGTTTACGCATTTGCGCAAACCCGCAAGCCACAGGGGATCACCACAAAAACTATCGGTATAAACATTTGTTCCGAAAAATGAAATGTACTTTTCATTAAATATAAAAATACCGTTTCATTTTATAAAATAGATGCAGCAATATTCGCTTCTGGCGAATTTTAATTTATGCTTTCAGAGAATTATGTCAGCCCCAGGATGAGCAAAATGGATAATGCTGTTGATCGTCACGTATTTTATATTTCTGATGGTACGGCCATCACCGCCGAGGTATTGGGCCACGCGGTAATGTCGCAATTTCCGGTCACGATCAGCAGCATTACGCTGCCGTTTGTGGAAAATGAGAGTCGTGCGCGGGCGGTTAAAGACCAGATTGACGCGATCTACCAACAAACTGGGGTGCGCCCTCTGGTGTTTTACTCCATCGTCTTGCCGGAAATTCGCTCAATCATTCTACAAAGCGAAGGATTTTGTCAGGATATCGTGCAGGCATTGGTTGCCCCACTGCAGCACGAAATGAAGCTCGATCCCACGCCGATAGCCCATCGTACCCACGGTCTGAATCCCGGCAACCTCAACAAGTACGATGCGCGCATTGCCGCCATTGATTACACCCTGGCCCATGACGACGGTATTTCGTTGCGCAACCTCGATCAGGCGCAGGTGATCCTGCTCGGCGTTTCTCGCTGCGGCAAAACCCCAACTAGTCTTTATTTGGCGATGCAGTTTGGTATTCGTGCGGCCAACTACCCCTTTATTGCCGATGATATGGATAATCTAGTGCTGCCAGCGTCACTGAAGCCGTTGCAGCATAAATTATTCGGCCTGACCATCGACCCTGAGCGCCTGGCGGCCATCCGCGAAGAGCGCCGGGAGAACAGCCGTTACGCCTCCATACGCCAGTGCCGTATGGAGGTGGCTGAGGTGGAAGCGCTGTATCGTAAAAATCAGATCCCATGGCTGAACAGTACCAATTATTCGGTAGAAGAGATTGCTACCAAGATCCTCGACATAATGGGGCTGAATCGCCGCATGTACTAGAATGCTAGTGCATTGGTTCGATTTTTTGTTATTATGCTCGCCACCAGGCAGGATGAGTGTGATATTGTGATGTACATCACTTCCCGGTAGTCCTGCCGTTGAAGCAACAAATTTCTGAGACAAGTAATGAACAGAACCGATGAACTCCGTACTGCGCGTATTGACAATCTGGTCACTCCAGCAGAGCTTGCGCAACGGCATCCTGTTTCTTCCTCCGTCGCCCGTCATGTCACGGAATCCCGACGTCGGATAGAAAAAATATTAAATGGTGAAGACGCTCGTTTGCTGGTGATCGTAGGTCCCTGCTCGATTCACGATCTTGATGCCGCCATGGAATACGCGACCCGCTTGCAGGGGCTGCGCGAAAAACATCAGGCGCGCCTGGAAATCGTGATGCGCACCTATTTTGAAAAACCGCGCACCGTCGTGGGCTGGAAAGGCTTAATTTCCGACCCGGATTTAAACGGCAGCTACCGCGTGAATCACGGCATTGAACTGGCGCGCAAGCTGCTGTTGCAGGTCAATGAACTGGGCGTACCCACGGCAACAGAATTCCTCGACATGGTGACCGGTCAGTTTATTGCCGATTTAATCAGTTGGGGAGCCATTGGCGCGCGCACCACCGAAAGCCAAATCCACCGTGAAATGGCGTCCGCGCTCTCCTGTCCGGTCGGCTTTAAAAACGGCACGGATGGCAACACGCGTATCGCTGTCGATGCGATCCGCGCCTCCCGCGCCAGCCACATGTTCCTCTCTCCGGATAAAACCGGCCAGATGACCATTTATCAAACCAGCGGTAATCCTTACGGACATATCATTATGCGCGGCGGTAAAAAGCCGAATTATTATGCTGAAGATATTGCCGCCGCCTGCGATACCCTGCACGAATTTTCGCTGCCTGAGCATCTGGTAGTCGATTTTAGCCACGGCAATTGCCAGAAGCAGCATCGTCGTCAGTTGGACGTTTGTGATGACGTGTGTCAGCAAATTCGCAACGGTTCGACGGCGATTGCCGGGATTATGGCGGAGAGTTTCCTGCGTGAAGGTACGCAAAAAATCGTTAGCGGCCAGCCGCTGGTTTACGGTCAGTCCATTACCGACCCATGCCTAAACTGGGAAGATACTGAACTGTTGGTTGAAAAACTCGCCTCTGCGGTTGATAGCCGTTTTTAATGTTGTTCGCCGGGTAACATCACGTTGCCCGGTGCTAATCCTTTGTTTTTCCCCTCCTTGTTGTACAAAATCTATTCTCGTCACAATTATTTCACAAAAATGCTTGCCGCAAATTTGCAGTTTGATGATAATGATTATCATTGTTAAATTGATTGTTATTTTTAAAAACTATTTCACGTATGGATAACACAACAACAACGCACGCAAAAGAGAAAGCCCCCCCTGCTGTCGCGCCAAACGAGCGTCGAATTGACAGTAAAAGTCTATTGGGCAAAGAGGGACGCGTGATCATAGAACACGATGGTCAGCTCTATCTGCTGCGCCAGACCCAAGCCGGAAAACTCATTCTGACTAAATAAACAACACTTTTCGCCAGCCACCCAGGTAATCCCCAGGCAGCCAGCGCTTTTCGATTTCCTAATGGAGAGTTGCTATGCCACACCTGCACACTGCATCCCTGCGTCCATCACTGTTGGCGCTGGCGATTATCAGTAACCTGCCCGCCGTCGCTTATGCGGCGGTTGAAGATATGACCGTTACCGCCACTGGCAATGCCCGTAGCGCCTTTGAAGCGCCGATGATGGTCAGCGTGATTGATGCCACGGCCCCAGAAAACCAGACCGCCAGCTCGGCAGCCGATCTGTTGCGGACGGTTCCGGGTCTGACCCTCGATGGCACAGGTCGTACCAATGGCCAGGACGTGAATCTACGCGGCTACGATCGACGCGGCGTTCTGGTGCTGGTTGACGGCGTTCGTCAGGGCACCGACACCGGACACCTGAACAGTACCTTCCTCGACCCGGCGCTTATCAAACGCATCGAAGTCGTACGCGGCCCTTCTGCACTGCTGTACGGCAGCGGTGCGCTGGGCGGTGTGATCGCCTATGACACAGCGGATGCCAAAGATCTGCTGGAAGCCGGACAAAACAGCGGTTATCGCGTGTTTGGTACTGCGGCAACCGGCGATCACAGCCTCGGTATGGGCGCCAGCGCTTTTGGGCGCACCGATACGCTGGACGGACTGCTTGCCTGGTCGAGTCGCGATCGTGGTGATTTGCGTCAGAGTGACGGTACAACAGCGCCAAACGACGAAGCGATCAACAATATGCTGGCGAAAGGCAGTTGGAAAATTGACAGCGCCCAGACGCTGGCCGGTTCGCTGCGTTACTACAACAATGACACCCGTGAACCTAAAAATCCGCAAACCAGCGCAGCGGATGCCACCAGCAACCCGATGACCAACCGTTCAACGATCCAGCGCGATGCGCAACTGACCTACTCGCTCTCCCCGGCGGACAATGACTGGCTGAACGCGGATGCTCGTATTTACTGGTCCGAAGCGCGCATTAATGCACAAAACACGGATAACACCGGCGAGTTTCGCAAGCAGACGACCAAAGGCGGTAAACTCGACAACCGTACCCGCCTGTTTACCGACTCTTTCGCATCTCACCTGCTGACCTACGGCGGTGAGTACTATCGTCAGGAACAACAGCCAGGTGGCACAACCACCGGTTTCCCAGAGGCAAAGATCGATTTCAGCTCCGGCTGGCTACAGGATGAAATCACCCTGCGCGATCTGCCGGTTACGCTGCTGGGCGGTACCCGTTATGACTCTTATCGCGGCAGCAGCGACGGCTATGAAGATGTCGATGCCGATAAATGGTCGTCCCGCGCCGGACTCACCGTTGCGCCAGCAGACTGGCTGATGCTGTTTGGTTCTTACGCTCAGGCCTTCCGTGCACCGACTATGGGCGAGATGTATAACGATGCGAAACACTTCTCGATTGGCCGTTTCTACACCAACTACTGGGTGCCAAACCCTAACCTGCGTCCGGAAACCAACGAAACGCAGGAATACGGATTTGGTCTGCGCTTTGACGATCTGCTGATGGCAAGCGATGCGCTCGAATTTAAAGCCAGCTATTTCGACACCAAAGCGAAAGATTACATCTCCACCAGCGTCGACTTCGCCGCCGCAACAACGATGTCTTATAACGTCCCCAACGCGAAAATCTGGGGCTGGGACGTCATGGCGAAATATTCCGCCGATCTGTTCAGCCTCGACATGGCCTATAACCGTACGCGCGGCAAAGATACTGACACGGGAGAATACATTTCCAGCATTAACCCAGATACGGTCACCAGCAAACTGAACGTGCCGGTTGCGCACAGCGGATTCTCCGTGGGCTGGATAGGGACATTTGCCGATCGTTCAACGCATATCAGCAGCAGCTACACTAAACAGCCCGGCTATGCGGTAAACGATTTCTACGTGAGCTATCAGGGCCAACAAGCGCTGAAAGGTATGACCACCACACTGGTACTGGGCAACGCCTTCGACAAAGAGTACTGGTCGCCGCAAGGCATTCCGCAGGATGGTCGTAATGGCAAAATTTTCGTGAGTTATCAGTGGTAATCACTTTTCCCCGGTTCGCCGGGGTAGCAATCTGGAAGGAAGAGACAATGAATCATTACACACGCTGGCTGGAACTGAAGAAAGAAAATCCTGGCAAATACGCACGTGACATTGCGGGGTTGATGAATATTAGCGAAGCCGAACTGACCTTCGCCCGCGTCGGTCATGACGCCTGGCGCTTACGTGGCGAAGTACGCGAAATCCTCGGCGCACTGGAAACCGTAGGCGAAACCAAATGCATTTGCCGCAACGAATACGCGGTACATGAGCAGGTGGGTGCTTTTACAAATCAGCACCTCAACGGTCATGCCGGGCTGGTTCTTAATCCGCGCGCCCTCGACCTGCGCCTGTTCCTCAATCAGTGGGCAAGCGTATTTCATATCAGCGAAACAACCGCCCACGGCGAACGTCAGAGCATCCAGTTCTTTGACCATCAGGGAGATGCGCTGCTGAAGGTCTACGCCACACAGAATACCCTCATTGAGGATTGGGCGGCGTTGCTGACCCGATTCATCTTTGCCGAAAACCCGCCACTGGTGCTGCAACCCGCCAACAATTCTGCTCCCGCCGTCGTCACGGTCGATGCGCAGACCGTTGATCAAGAGTGGCGAGCAATGACCGATGTCCATCAGTTCTTCGGTCTGCTGAAACGCCACGACCTCACCCGCCAACAGGCGTTTAATCTGGTGGGCGACGATCTGGCCTGTAAAGTTTCTAATAGTGCACTGGTGCAGTTACTCGACACCGCGCGTCAGGATGGCAATGAAATCATGATCTTTGTGGGTAATCGCGGCTGCGTACAGATTTTTACCGGCGTGATTGAAAAATTGGTACCGATGAAAGGCTGGCTGAATATATTCAACCCGGCATTTACCTTACACCTGCTGGCAGAGAGCGTGGCAGAAACATGGGTAACGCGCAAACCGACCGCCGATGGACACGTCACCAGTCTGGAACTGTTTGCTGCCGACGGCACGCAAATTGCCCAGTTGTACGGTCAACGTACGGAAGGCGAGCCGGAGCAGACGCAATGGCGTGCACAGATTGACGCGCTGACGCCGAAAGGACTGGCCGCATGAAAAAACTGCTGGTCCTGATCGCGCTGCTGCCCATTGCAGCGCTGGCTGCTGCCGGGGAACGGGTTGTTGCACTCGGTGGCGATGTTACCGAGATTGTATACGCATTGGGAGCACAGTCTTCCCTTGTGGCGCGAGACAGCACCAGCCAGTGGCCTGAAGCAGCAAACGCGCTACCGGATGTTGGTTACTTACGCCAACTCAACGCCGAAGGGATCCTTGCTACACGCCCTACGCTGGTCCTTGCCAGCGCGCAGGCACAGCCCTCTCTGGCGCTAAAACAGCTTGAGCAGAGCAACGTCAGGGTTGTTACGATCCCGGCGAGCAACGATCTTGAGGTGATTGATGAAAAAATTCGCGTCATCGCCGAAGCAACCCATCGGCAGGCCGAAGGCGAAACGCTGCGCGCCAGCTTACGTCAGGAAATGGCGGCGTTGCCGTCATCTGAACTAAATAAACGCGTGCTGTTTATTCTTAATCATGGCGGGATGACTGCAATGGCGGCGGGCCAGCAAACCGGAGCCGATGCGGCTATTCGTGCCGCCGGTTTGCACAACGCCATGCAGGGCGTTAACCGCTATCAGCCGCTGTCACAGGAAGGCGTCATTGCCAGCCAGCCCGATCTGGTGGTGATTTCACAGGACGGCGTTAAGGCGATGGGTGGCGAAGATAACCTGTGGGCGCTGCCGGGCCTTGCGCTAACGCCTGCCGGGCGGAATAAACAGGTGTTACAGGTGGATGATATGGCGCTACTCGGCTTCAGCGTGCGTACGCCGCAGGCCATTTTGCAGCTTCGCGCTAAAGCAGAGCAATTGCCCTGATGTCCCGACGTATCAGTTATTCTTTATGGGCGCTCGCACTCATATTAGTCATGATGACAATCCTGGCTACCGGTTTTGGCGCGTTGCGCCTGCCGGTAAGTCTGCTCTGGCATGATGGCGATGAGGCACTGCGTCAAATCTGGCTCACAATTCGTCTGCCGCGCGTCCTGCTGGCGCTGGTGATTGGCGGCTCTCTGGCGCTCGCAGGCTGCGTGATGCAGGGACTGTTTCGCAACCCGCTAGCTGACCCGGGATTACTGGGGATAAGCAGCGGCGCCGCCTGCGCCGTCGCCCTGTGGGTGGTACTGCCTGTCTCTTTGCCCGCGCTGCTGATGCTGTACGCCCCAATGCTGGCCGCTTTTATGGGTGCCCTGGCGGCAACGGTGGTGATTTTTATCCTCAGCCAACAGCGCGACGGATCACTCTCGCGTCTGCTACTGGTCGGTATTGCCATCAACGCGCTTTGCGGGGCGGCGGTTGGCGTTCTGTCGTGGGTCAGTAATGATGCGCAACTGCGCCAGCTGTCGCTATGGGGAATGGGAAGTCTGGGGGCTGCGCAATGGTCCACGCTGCTGGCGGTAACCTCGCTGACTATCCCGACGGTGCTGATTATCTGGCGTCTGGCGCCGGCACTGAACCTGCTGCAGTTGGGTGAGGAAGAGGCGCATTATCTCGGCGTAGATGTTCGTACCGTTCAGCGTATTTTGCTGCTTTGTAGCGCATTGCTGGTTGCCGCAGCCGTGGCGGTAAGCGGCGTAATTGGATTTATCGGGTTGGTTATCCCGCATCTGATGCGCATGTGGCTTGGCTCAGATCATCGGGCCGTTATTCCGGGATCCGTGCTGGCGGGCGCGTTTCTGTTACTGATTGCCGACACGTTGGCCCGTACGGCGGTTGCCCCTGCAGAGATGCCGGTCGGTCTGTTGACCAGTCTTCTCGGCGCACCGTGGTTTTTATGGCTTATTTTTCGTCAGCGAGGACCGCATGGCTGAACATTTCATCGCTGAAGGGATTCATTATCGCGTGGCTGGCAGAGCGGTAATTGACGATGTATCACTCGCCCTCGCAAAAGGTGAACTGGTGGCGCTCATCGGCCCAAACGGTGCGGGAAAATCCACCCTGCTGCGCCTGCTGACCGGTTTTCTCAAACCGGCAACCGGGCGCTGCGTGCTGGCGGGCAAACCGCTGGAGGAGTGGCCTACCCAAACGCTGTCGCGGCATCGGGCGGTAATGCGCCAGCAAACGCAACTGGGATTTGACTGGCCGGTAGAGGCCGTCATCGCGATGGGACGTGCGCCCTGGACCCAACAGCAGGAACCCCAGCTTATCGCTCAGGTAATGGAAATGACCGGGTGCACACCGTTGGCGGGCCGGCAATACGCCGCACTTTCCGGCGGCGAGCAACAGCGAGTGCAGTTGGCCCGTGCACTGGCGCAACTTTGGTGCCACGGCGCGCCTCGCGGTTGGTTATTCCTTGATGAACCCACCTCTGCGCTGGATCTTTATCACCAGCAGCACCTGTTGCGCTTGCTGAAGACGCTAACCGCTTCGGGAGAGCTACATGTGTGCATTGTGCTTCACGATCTGAACCTCGCCGCACTATGGGCGGACAGAATAGTGTTGCTGCACGATGGCAGGTTGGTATCGCAGGGAACGCCTGAGAGCGTGCTACAGGCCGATGACCTGAAGCGCTGGTATGGCGCTCAGGTACACGTTGGCCAGCATCCGGCCAACGGATCTCCGCAGGTGTTTCTGGCCCTTTAACTTGAACAGCTCACTTCCAGCCGTTTACCCCAGTCAGGTGGACGGCTGACATAGTCATCATCACGATCGGTAAACGGGGTACGCAACGCCTGGTGCAACCGATGCAGCTCGGCGTAATCCCCCTGCTCTGCCTGACTAATCGCCCGTTGCGCCAGCCAGTTACGTAATACCATCGCCGGGTTAGCCGCCTTCATCTGCGTTTGTCTGACTGCGTCAGCAATGTTGTCTTGCTGTAGACGCGAGCGATACCGCGTGAACCAGTCGTCAAACGCCGCGCGGTCGATAAACTCATCGCGCAGTGGGGATTGCGCACTGTGTTGTTCCGTTTGGCTGAGCATACGAAACGTTCGCGTATAGTCGCTTCTTTCCCTCGCCATCAGACTAAACAGTTCGCTTAGCAATTCGTTATCGTCTTTCTGCTCGCTAAAGAAGCCGAGCTTTTGCCGCATCCGCTGACCGTAGCGAGTTAACAGCGCCAGTTGGTAACCGTCCAGCGCATCATTGAGCGTCTCGACCGGGATAAATGGCGACAGGGTTTGCGCCAGACGTTGCAAGTTCCACAGCGCCGCGGCCGGTTGATTATCGAAACTGTATCGTCCCTGGTTGTCCGAGTGGTTGCAGATAAAATCGGGCTCGTAGTCATCTAGAAAACCGAATGGACCGTAATCCATCGTCAGTCCCAGAATCGACATGTTGTCCGTGTTCATGACTCCATGCGCAAATCCTACCGCTTGCCAGTCAGCGATTAACGTCGCTGTACGCGTGACAACATCGTTAAACCACAGCTGGTATTTATCGGCTTCTTCCTGCCATTGCGACCAATAATGGCGAATTGCAAAATCAGCCAACTGACGCACTTTTTCCGGCTCGCGGCGATAGTAGAAGTGTTCAAAATGGCCAAAACGCATATGGCTTTGCGCCACGCGAATGAGCATCGCCCCTGCTTCTACCGTTTCGCGATACACCGGCGTGTCGCTGGTAACAATCGACAATGCCCGCGTGGTTGGTATGCCCAGGTAGTGCATCGCTTCGCTGGCCAGGCTTTCGCGAATTGTTGAGCGCAGTACGGCGCGCCCATCCCCCATACGGGAATAAGGCGTAAGTCCGGCGCCTTTCAGGTGCCAGTCAAACGTGGAGCCATCAGCGAGCCGTTGCTCGCCCAGCAGGATCCCGCGGCCATCGCCAAGCTGGCCTGCCCAGACGCCAAACTGATGTCCGCTATACACTTGCGCTAAAGGCGACATCCCGGGGAGCAGCGATTCGCCACCCCAAACACCCGCTCCGCTCGGAATATCAAAAAGCGACTCAGGAATAGCTAATAGCTCCGCCAGCGCATCGTTATGCCAGATCAGGCGTGCGTTTTTCAGGGGTGTCGGCGAAAGTGCTGTATAGGTTGCTGGTAATTCATCACGCCAGCGAGTGGTAAAAGACAGGGTCATAGGGCCTCCTGTCTCTAGTGTAGACTGTTAAAAGCCTGTTAAACACCAGCAAATAAAAGGGTTATATTCTGGATAACGAAATTATCTGTGCCGGTGGCACGGCGGGCCACAGCGCGCCCTGTATGGCGCTGAATCCCAAAGGCAGTACGCGCGCTAACATCTCTGGCGTATCGATACCGCTAATGATGATTGACTCACTGCTGGGAGATAACTGTGCCAGAATAGCCCGCATAAACGGCTCAAACGAAATATGTGTAATCCTTTGTTGAACAAAGTTTTTATCTAACACAACGCGTTTGAACAGCCCATCAAAAATTGCCCGGGTGGATATACCGCCAGCACCATAGTTTGTCAGAACTAATGGAAATCTCGCCGCCAGCGCGGCCAGCGTTGGATTCTCTTTTCCATTATTTAACTCTGGATAGTTTTCATTAATAGCCAGTTCCAGAAATGAAAATCGTTCAACTTGTGAAGCAAATTTAGCATCTGATAATAAAGTATTAGCAATTGCCGGCGTTAAATTAATCCAGGCCAGGACATTTCGCTGAATAAAAAAATGTTGGCACGTTTCGATTAATTCAAGCTTTTCGGTAAATAAGCGACATTGCTCTTCATCCGACATCCGAGGTAGGACCAGCTCGGTGGGTATACGCACATCCCCATCCGCGCTGGCGAAACTGGTGATGATATCGACGTATTCAAGATCGCCTTTTTCGCTTCTCGCAGGCAAAAAAGAAAACTCTGAATGGTAAAGAGTATCCAGTGAAACAATCATCGCGCCAGCCCCTCTGCATAGGTGTTATCCGGCATCCTGTAGCAAAGGATGGAGAAATACGTTATTGCTGATGCAAGTAGAGGCCCTTTCATTTTTCCCTTTATAGCCAGTAAATCGAATCCTTTTTTTTAGCTTATCCTGATTATAAGCGAATATCCAGCTTTGCACTTTTTAATATCTCGGGATAAATCATATTTTTAGCAAGATACGCTCTTACTGTTCAGGGGTATAGTCCGGCTGATGGTAGAATTAAAAAGTGACTTTCAAATGGAAATGCCGAGGCCGCACAGTCCTGGGCGGCCTTGTGACTAATGAGGATTAAATACGTCGCGCCTGCCAAAAGTTTTTACGCCAGTAAACGTTGTCCAGGGACGAGCGCATCACTCCGCGGCTGGTGGAGGCATGAATAAATTGATTATTGGTATCGTAAATTCCGACATGCAGACCACTTTCTCCAGACCCGGTTTTAAAGAAAACCAGATCGCCGGGCAGCAAATCGTCTTTATCAATTTCGGTACCAATCTTTGATTGCGTGCGCGTATCACGCGGGAGTTGCAGATCGAATTTATCGCGCATTGTCATCAAAACAAATCCAGAACAATCCACCCCGCTACGGCTCATGCCGCCATAACGATAGGGTGTGCCATGCCAGGTTTGTAGCTGGTCATTAAGACCGGCGATAACCGCGATAGAATCCGACAATCGGGCATTTGGCGCAGGAGCACGATGGCTGCTGCAGCCCGCCAAAAACAATGCTGTGATGAAAAGAAGCCAAAAGCGCATTCAGGACGAATCCTCTGAATTATATTTTTATGCCAATTTAGCGTGGAAATTATATGATTTTCAAGAACCCATTTAACTTAAGTGGTTGATATGAGCATTCTGTGGCCTTCAATATCCAAACGACGGAAGTTCACGCCATAAGCCGCAGACAGATTGGCGGGCGTGAGTACCGCATCACGAGCGCCGCTGGCAAGCAACTTCCCACGTTTGAGGAGCCAGGCCTTATGCGCATGACGTAAGGTGTGATTAAGGTCATGGCTGCTCATGACAATCGCTATGCCCTGCAGACACAGCTGACTCAACAAGCGGTCCAGCGCGTTTTGTTGCGCCACGTCCAGGCTGTTCATCGGCTCATCCAGCAGTAAAAGTTGGCCGAATGGATTCGCTTGCGGGCTAATCTGCAGGATAACCGCAGCCAGACGCACGCGCTGCCACTCACCGCCGGAGAGCTGATTCACGCTGCGCCCCAGCTTATCCCCAAGCCCAAGCGCATCAGCGATTTCCTGTAACAGATCGGTGCGCGCTTTGTCTGGCTGATGCAGCGTCAGAAAATGCCAGACCGGCATCGCAAACGGCGGGTTTTGCTGTTGCGCCAGATAGGCGCGGTATTGCGCCAGCTTTGCTGACGGCCATTCGTCCAGCGGCATATCACCAAAGATGATGCTGCCCTCACCGGTCGTCAGCCCCGCCATTCGTGCCAACAGCGTGCTCTTTCCAGCACCGTTAGGCCCCACTAAATGCAGGATCTCTCCGGCTTTTATCTCACCAGAAAGCGGGCCGAGACGGGTCGATTCCGCTACGTCCTGTAGCTGCATCAATCGAGACATTAGTTCGCCAGCGCCTTCTTGATAGATTGCACCAGAATGGGATCCTCAGGCGTCATATCGGGTGAGAATCGTTGCAATACCTGACCATCTCGCCCCACTAAAAACTTCTCGAAATTCCATAGAATATCGTCCGGATAGAGCGGTGCCCGACCTTTACTCGCCATACGCTCATAGAACCCACTATCCGCAGGCGCAGTGGCCGTTGGCGCGGCATCAATCAGCTTCTGATACAGCGGATGGCGTCCCTCGCCGTTAACGTCAATTTTGCTGAACATTGGGAAGGTAACCCCCCAGGTGGTACTGCAATACGTTTTTATTTCCTCTTCGCTGCCCGGCTCCTGACCCAGAAACTGGTTACAAGGGAACCCAAGGACAGTAAAACCCTGTTGATGCCAGGCTTTCTGCAGATTCTCCAGTTGCTCGTATTGCGGCGTCAGTCCACATTTTGAGGCCACGTTGACGATTAACAGCACATTTCCGGAATACGGCTGCAGTGAGGTAGCCTCACCGTCGATGGTCGTCACTTCTGTATCGAGAATAGTGTTTTGCATAGCATCTCCAGAACAACAGGTGAATTTTCAGTTTTTAATCATAGACCGAACCAACGCGTTCTAGCGCGCGGCTTTTAACAATAGCCAGATAAATACCGGTGCGCCCATGGTGGCCGTCACCACGCCGATTGGCAGCTCAGCCGAGGCCAGCACCAGACGCGCGACAACATCAGCAAACAGTAGTACGATTGCACCAGCCAACGCGCAGCCCGGCAGCAACACGCGGTGATCGGTTAAGCCGCACAGCCGCAGAATATGTGGGATCACCAGCCCGATAAAGCCAATCGCTCCGGCCAGAGCCACGCTTACGCCAACCATCCAGCCAGTGGCGACCACCAGCAGGTTGCGCCAGAACCACAGGGGCAGTCCCAGCTGACGTGCGGAAGTCTCCCCCAACGCCAGCATATTCATCGGCTGCGACTGACAGCAGATCCACACCAGCACCGGAATCAACGCCACCATGAGCCAGGCCTGATGCCAGTCTACGCCACCAAAGCCCCCCATCATCCAGTACATCAGCTGTCGCAAATCAAAAGACGTGGAGAAGTAGATGGCCCATGTCATCAACGCGCTACAGATAATCCCCAGCGCTACTCCCGCCAACAACAGGCGGCTGGTAGACAAATGACGTCGGGCAAAACGTAGCAGAATAAGCGTGATAATCAGCGCCCCAGCGATAGCGCATAAACCCAACGCCCAGCCGGGGAGTTGCCCCTGCCCCAGCAGCACCGCTGCGATAAGCCCGACTCCCGCGCCGTTAGACACGCCCAATAATCCAGGCTCTGCGAGCGGGTTTTCAAATAGAGCTTGCATCACGGCTCCTGATAAGGCCAACGCAGCGCCTACCAGCAAAACGGCAAGAGTACGGGGAAGTCGAATTTGCCAGACGAACAGATCGCCGCGGGCGCTGAACCAGTCGCCGGGGGCGATCCACTGTTCTCCTGCGCACAAGCTTAGAATCGTTGCCAGTAGCATCAGTACTGACAGTGACAGTATCCAGCGCACGTTTCGTCGCTGCTGTTGATGGGCGAAAGTCAGCATGTTTTCCATTCTGCTGAAAAGAGATGGAGGTGATTCTACGGTGCTGATTCAGTAGTGAAAAGGAAAAAGGCCGCATAGCGGCCTTTTTAGTTATACGCGTCATACTCTGCGTATCGTTAAATCACTCTTCTTTGGGCGTTGCGTTTTCGACCCGGCTTTTTAACTTCTGTCCGGGTCTGAAGGTCACCACGCGCCGTGCTGTAATGGGAATATCTTCGCCCGTTTTCGGGTTACGTCCCGGACGTTGATTCTTATCACGCAGATCGAAGTTACCAAAACCAGAGAGTTTTACCTGCTCACCATTTTCCAGAGCACGACGGATCTCTTCGAAAAACAGCTCGACCAGTTCTTTGGCATCCCGCTTGCTAAGCCCAAGCTTATCAAACAGATATTCTGACATTTCAGCTTTTGTAAGCGCCATAGGTTCAATCCCTCAATGATGCCTGGAATCGCTCTTTTAATGCCTCTACACATTTGGCGACGGTAGCGGCAATCTCCTCTTCTTCAAGTGTACGGCTGGTATCCTGAAGGATCAGGCTGATAGCGAGGCTCTTATAACCCTCCGCAACACCCTTACCGCGGTACACGTCAAATAAGTTTACGCCAACTACCTGATTTACGCCAACTTTCTTACACTCGGATAAAATATCCGCAGCGGGAACGTTTTCTGCCACAACGACCGCGATATCGCGACGGTTCGCCGGGAAGCGAGAAACTTCACGCGCCTGAGGCACCACGCGGTCTGCGAGCTTGTTCCACTCCAGTTCAAACACCAGAGTGCGACCGTTCAGATCCAGTTTACGTTCCAGTTCAGGATGAACAACCCCAATGAAACCAATGCGTTCACCTTTCAGATAAATCGCCGCAGACTGCCCCGGATGCAGCGCTGGGTTCGCTTCAGCGTTGAACTGAATGTCCGCCAGTTTGCCGGTCAGGTCGAGAACCGCTTCCAGATCGCCTTTCAGATCATAGAAATCAACGGTCTCTTTTGCCAGGTTCCAGTGTTCATCATGACGGTTGCCGCAGATCACACCCGCCAGCATCAGATCCTGACGGATCCCGAGGTTGGCCTGCGTATCCGGAACGAAACGTAAACCCGTTTCGAAAATACGCACGCGGTTCTGCTGACGGTTCTGGTTGTACACTACCGTAGACAGCAAGCCAGTCCACAGGGACAAACGCATTGCCGACATATCAATAGAGATTGGGCTTGGCAGCAGCAGCGCTTCTTCACCCGGATGCAGCAGCGACTGGACTTTCGGGTCGACAAAGCTGTAGGTAATGACTTCCTGGTAGCCTTTGTCATTCAGCATGGTTTTTACGCGTTTCAGCGACAAATCCGCTTCACGATGCGTACCCATGATAAGACCCGCCTGAATTGGCGTGTTCGGGATATTGTCATAACCGTATACGCGGGCGACCTCTTCTACCAGGTCTTCTTCGATTTCCATATCGAAACGCCAGCTCGGCGCTACCGCTTTCCACTCATCCTGCCCTTCCGTCACGTCACATCCCAGACGACGCAGAATGTCGCTCACCTGCTCATCCGCAATATGGTGTCCGATCAGACGATCCAGTTTGCTACGGCGAAGCGTAATGGTTGCGCGTTTTGGCAGCGTAGCTTCGTTCGTCACATCAATGATTGGACCCGCTTCGCCGCCGCAGATATCAATCAGCAGGCGTGTCGCGCGTTCCATGGCTTTATGCTGCAGAGCCGGGTCAACACCACGCTCATAGCGGTGAGATGCATCGGTGTGCAGGCCGTGACGACGTGCGCGACCAGTAATAGACAGCGGGCTAAAGAATGCGCATTCCAGCAGGACGTTTTGCGTTTCATCATTCACACCGGAGTGTTCGCCACCAAAGATGCCGCCCATCGCCAGCGCTTTGTTATGGTCCGCAATCACCAGCGTATCCGCATTCAGCTTCGCTTCGCTGCCGTCCAGCAATACCAGGGTCTCCCCCTCTTTTGCCATACGGACAACAATCCCGCCTTCAATGCGGTCTTTGTCGAAGGCGTGCATCGGCTGGCCCAGTTCGAGCAGCACATAGTTAGTCACGTCAACCACGGCATCGATAGAGCGGATACCGCAACGACGCAGTTTTTCTTTCATCCACAACGGGGTTGGCGCTTTAACGTTGATACCTTTTACCACGCGCCCCAGGTAGCGTGGGCAGGCTTCCACCGCTTCGACCTGAATCGGCAGGACGTCGCTAATGGTTGCGGCCACAGGCGCCATTTCTGGCTCAACCAGCGGGGCTTTGTTCAGTACAGCAACGTCACGTGCCACACCGATAATGCCTAAGCAGTCGGCGCGGTTCGGCGTAACGCTGATTTCGATAGTGTTGTCGTCAAGCTTCAGGTATTCACGGATATCGGTGCCAATTGGCGCATCGGCTGGCAGTTCGATAATACCGTTATGATCGTCGGAAATACCCAGCTCGGAAAACGAGCACAGCATGCCTTCAGACGGCTCACCGCGCAGTTTAGCGGCTTTGATTTTGAAATCGCCCGGCAGAACGGCACCCACGGTTGCCACGGCCACTTTCAGGCCCTGACGGCAGTTTGGCGCACCGCAGACGATATCCAGCAGGCGGTCGCCGCCGACATTCACTTTGGTAACGCGTAGTTTGTCAGCGTTCGGGTGCTGAGCGCACTCAACCACTTCGCCCACCACAACGCCATTGAACGCGCCGGAAACGGGATCCACACCGTCAACTTCCAGACCCGCCATCGTGATTTGGTTTGACAGCGCATCGCTATCAATTGCCGGGTTTACCCATTCGCGTAACCACAGTTCACTGAATTTCATTGTTTTATCCTGCCTTTATTTAAACTGTTTGAGGAAACGCAGATCGTTTTCGAAGAAAGAACGCAGATCGGTAACGCCGTAACGCAGCATGGTCAGACGCTCCATACCCATACCGAATGCAAAGCCAGAGTAGATTTCCGGATCGATGCCGACGTTACGCAGCACGTTCGGGTGAACCATCCCGCAACCCAGCACTTCCAGCCATTTACCATTTTTGCCCATCACGTCCACTTCCGCAGAAGGTTCGGTGAACGGGAAGTAGGACGGACGGAAACGAACCTGCAGGTCTTCTTCAAAGAAGTTGCGCAGGAAATCGTGCAGCGTGCCTTTCAGGTTGGTGAAGTTGATGTTGGTATCAACAATCAGCCCTTCCATCTGATGGAACATTGGGGTGTGCGTCTGATCGTAATCGTTACGATATACACGGCCCGGAGCGATAATACGGATCGGCGGTTGTTTTTCCTTCATGGTGCGGATTTGCACGCCTGAAGTCTGTGTACGCAGCAGACGCGTCGCGTCAAACCAGAAAGTGTCGTGGTCAGCGCGCGCCGGGTGATGGCCAGGAATATTCAGCGCATCGAAGTTATGATAGTCATCTTCGATTTCTGGACCCGTCGCCACGGTAAAGCCCAGCTCACCGAAGAAACTTTCAATCCTGTCGATAGTACGCGTTACCGGATGCAGACCGCCGTTTTCGATACGACGCCCAGGCAAAGAGATATCGATCGTTTCTTCAGCCAGACGGGCATTCAGCGCGGCATTTTCTAATTCGGCTTTACGCGCGTTCAGTGCCTGCTGAACCTGCTCTTTGGCAACGTTTATCACCGCACCTGCAGCCGGGCGCTCTTCTGCCGGCAGTTCGCGCAGGGTAGTCATCTGAAGGGTCAGGTGCCCTTTCTTGCCCAAATATTCGACGCGGACATTGTCTAACGCGGCAACATCTGAAGCCTGGTTAATGGCGGCCGTTGCACTGGCAACCAGCTCTGCGAGATGTGACATGGTTTTCCTCGTTATGTTGCGATATTCACTAGTCGCTCGTCTATACGCCAAACCATTCAAGTTGTATCAACGCGGCAAAAGAGCAAATGCAGCCAATACAGAGACAACTTGAAGGATGACGCGTATAAAAAAAGCCTCCACCAGGGAGGCTTTTAGGCGCTGTTTTCCGTTTCTTCTTTCACGCGCAAGCCTCCTGAGTTCAGGTGCTAAAGTAAAAGAAGAAGCGGAAAATAGCAGCATTCATGCTTGCGTTACCTTGTGTGGTAAAAAAAACCGGACAACCGTTATTGAAAAGGCTTACGGATAAATTGTCAACTAATTGATTGCGCTACAAATAAAAGAGAGGGAGCCAGGCTCCCTCTTTTCACCGGCTTATGCCAGAGCTGCTTTCGCTTTTTCGACCAGAGCGGTGAACGCTACTTTGTCGAATACTGCGATGTCAGCCAGGATCTTACGGTCGATTTCAACAGAGGCTTTTTTCAGGCCGTTGATGAATTTGCTGTAAGAAATACCGTTCTGACGTGCTGCTGCGTTGATACGCGCAATCCACAGTTGACGGAACTGACGCTTTTTCTGACGACGGTCACGATAAGCGTACTGACCAGCTTTGATAACAGCCTGGAAGGCAACGCGGTATACGCGAGAACGCGCACCGTAGTAGCCTTTAGCTTGTTTCAAAATTTTCTTGTGACGTGCACGGGCAACTACACCACGTTTTACGCGAGCCATATGTGCTCTCCTGTATCTATATTCTTAGTAAAAAAATGAATTAAACGTTAACGGCTTATGCGTACGGCAGGCACGCGATAACCAGACCCAGATCGCCTTTAGACACGAGGCCTTTTGGACGCAGGTGACGTTTACGCTTAGTAGATTTTTTGGTCAGAATATGACGCAGGTTTGCGTGCTTACGCTTAAATCCACCACCACCGGTTTTTTTGAAGCGCTTAGCAGCACCGCGTACGGTCTTAATTTTTGGCATTTTAATAACTTCCACTTCGCATTGTTAATAAACGAAACGTAGGCGAACAACGGCTGTGGAACCCGCAGGCTCCACAGACATTGCTACTTGAAGGCCTTACTGTTTCTTCTTAGGAGCGAGCACCATGATCATCTGGCGGCCTTCGATCTTCGTAGGGAAGGATTCGACTACTGCCAGTTCACTCAGATCGTCACGGACGCGGTTGAGCACTTCCATACCGATCTGTTGGTGGGCCATCTCACGGCCGCGAAAACGCAGCGTGATCTTAGCCTTATCGCCATCTTCCAGAAAGCGTACCAGGCTGCGGAGTTTTACCTGGTAATCGCCATCGTCGGTACCAGGACGGAATTTAATTTCCTTAACCTGGATAACTTTTTGCTTTTTCTTCTGTTCCTTAGAAGACTTACTCTTTTCATAAAGGAACTTGCCGTAGTCCATAATACGACAAACTGGCGGTTCGGCGTTAGGGCTGATTTCAACTAAATCTACTCCAGCTTCTTCAGCTTTTTCGATCGCTTCTCTCAGACTCACAATACCCAAAGCTTCGCCTTCCAGACCTGTTAAGCGAACTTCCAGGGCGCGAATCTCGCCATTGATACGATTCGGACGTGCCGTTTGAACTCGTTTTCCGCCTTTAATACCTTATTCCTCCAGTTGTTGAAGACTGCGGCTGCGAATCTCTTGTTGCAGCTTCTCAATCACTTCATTTACGTCCAGGCTGCCCAAGTCTTTGCCACGACGGGTGCGCACGGCAACTTTGCCTGCTTCTACCTCTTTGTCGCCACAGACCAACATGTAAGGGACACGACGTAAAGTGTGCTCGCGGATTTTAAAGCCAATCTTCTCATTTCTCAAGTCTGCTTTTACACGAATACCCGCATTTTGTAGTTTCTGCGTTAATTCGTTAACGTATTCAGACTGAGAATCGGTGATGTTCATGACAACAACCTGAACCGGCGCAAGCCAGGTCGGGAAGAAGCCAGCGAACTCTTCGGTCAGGATACCGATGAAACGTTCCATCGACCCAAGAATTGCGCGGTGAATCATAACCGGCACCTGACGCTCGTTATTTTCGCCAACATAAGAGGCGCTTAAACGGGACGGCAGGGAGAAGTCCAGCTGTACAGTACCGCACTGCCATGCACGATCGAGGCAGTCATACAGGGTAAATTCAATTTTCGGACCGTAGAATGCGCCCTCACCCAGTTGGAACTCAAACGGGATGTTGTTTTCTTCCAGCGCAACGGCCAGGTCAGCTTCAGCACGGTCCCACATTTCATCGCTGCCGATACGTTTTTCGGGGCGAGTGGACAGTTTGACGACGATTTTCTCGAAGCCAAAGGTGCTGTACATATCGTAGACCATACGAATGCAAGCGTTAACTTCATCACGGATCTGCTCTTCTGTACAGAAGATATGCGCATCATCCTGAGTGAAGCCACGAACACGCATCAGGCCATGCAGCGCGCCTGACGGCTCATTACGGTGGCAGCTACCAAACTCTGCCATACGCAACGGCAGATCGCGATAGGATTTCAGACCCTGATTGAAGATCTGCACGTGGCCTGGGCAGTTCATGGGCTTAATGCAGTATTCACGGTTCTCAGAGGAGGTCGTGAACATTGCATCTTTGTAGTTATCCCAGTGACCTGTTTTTTCCCACAGCACGCGGTCCATCATGAACGGACCTTTAACTTCCTGATACTGGTATTCTTTCAGTTTTGAGCGAACAAAGACTTCCAGTTCACGGAAGATAGTCCAGCCATCGTTATGCCAGAACACCATACCCGGCGCTTCTTCCTGCATGTGATACAGGTCAAGCTGCTTGCCGATTTTACGGTGGTCGCGTTTGGCCGCTTCTTCCAGACGTTGCAGATAGGCATTCAGGGCTTTTTTATCTGCCCATGCAGTACCATAAATACGCTGCAGCATCTTGTTATTGCTGTCGCCACGCCAGTATGCCCCAGCGGTCTTCATCAGTTTGAAGTGATGGCAGAAACGCATGTTCGGCACGTGCGGGCCACGGCACATATCGACATATTCTTCATGATGGTACAAGCCAGGCTTGTCATCATGGGCGATGTTTTCATCAAGAATAGAGACTTTATAGGTCTCGCCACGCTTCACGAAGGTTTCACGCGCTTCGTACCAGCTGACTTTCTTCTTAATGACATCGTAGTTTTTCTCAGCGAGCTCGTGCATCCGCTTCTCGAGCGCGTCGACGTCTTCCTGGGTTAACGTACGGTCAAGATCGATATCGTAGTAAAAACCGTTATCAACAACCGGTCCGATCGCCATTTTGGTGTGCGGCCAGAGTTGTTTGATCGCGTGCCCTAACAGGTGCGCACAGGAGTGACGAATGATCTCCAGACCTTCTTCATCCTTCGCGGTGATGATGGAGAGCTTCGCATCATGCTCAATCAGATCGGAAGCATCTACCAGCTCACCGTCAACACGGCCAGCAATAGTGGCTTTCGCCAGACCTGGACCGATGTCCAGCGCAACATCCATGGGGCTTACAGCGTGGTCGTAATGGCGTTGGCTGCCATCAGGAAGAGTAATAACAGGCATGTTATATCCTTATTTGCAGTGGTGACCCACACGTAAGATCACATACAAAGATTCAATATTTAAAATTATCAAAAAGGTGTGGGCTGATTCCCGCTTCACTCTGCGAAATATGTCACTGATTGCCTCAATGGCTACACTGGACCTACACCCGCTTTTTGATAACACCGTTTCACAGTGTACACGGCATTTCGAGCCGATCAAAGCAACAATCAACGCGTACTCTATGATGTAAATCAATTCACTGACACCCTGACGTCTTTGTTACACTTGCAGAAAGTCATCTAATCTGAGCAGGAAAAGAACAATGCCAACAAATCGCTTTGCAAAGAAACACTGGAAGATGGTGGTGATCCTACTCGTTATTTGTGCGGCAATGCTAATGCTACGTTGGGCAGCGATGATCTGGGGTTAAAATACTGGCGCGCTGTTCCGGTTCGGATGTATTTATCAATTAAATCGAATTTGTCTGAAAAATAGCGCGTTATTGATAAGTACTAAAAATAAAACACAGATTAACTATTAAATAACCTTAACTTTAATAGATAAAAGCCGGGCCAATTATTTGACCCGGTTTGTCATTACATCCGGTAGCCGAGTGAAACAGTAGTACGACGATCGGTATGTTCCGGCGCTGTTGCCGGTGGTTCAGAGTTCCAGGTGACGTTGTAAGCCACCTTTAACCCAAAGTGTTCGTTGATGGCAACGTTCAAGGCCGTTTCAGAGTTGAGCGTTGTATCGTCAGCACCGAATACCGACACGCCTTGCGTAAATTTAGTATTGTCAGTCATTTGCCACGCATAGGCCCCGGACGCATAGCCCAACGGCTGCGTTTCGGTGGTGCCATCCGTATGCTCGTCGTAGCGCACGCCAGGACCGAATTCAAAACGGAAGCTATGTACTGGTCCGTTAAGGAACTGGCGACCATAACCGGCGGTCAGCACGTCACGCTCGCGATAGCCGTTGTAACGGTCGGTCAACCAGCTTGCCTGCCCAAAGAGGTAGTCATAGTCGGTCATGTTGTAACGACTACGACCACCTACGGCATATTTCTCTGATGAACGCTCATCATTTGAGGAGGTATTGCTGGCATTTCCCCACAGAGACCACGCCGTGGTTTCACCGTACCAGGTCATGGTGGTGTCTGCGGTTAAAGAAGAACTTTTTGTGTTGCCTGACTGGGCGAGATATCCCGCGTTCAGGTTACCTTCAAAGGGTTTTTTCGCGCTGGAAGGGTCATCCATGACAGTAAAAACGGAATCATCGGCGGCAGCATGCATTGACGCAAGCAGGCCACCCGTCAGCAGTAATGCTGCGGGCACTGTCTTCAAAAGCTTCATTTATTAAGAGTCCGTACAACAAAAAAAGAGACCATTACGGTCTCGGAAACTTTCATATGGATCAATGACAAAAGACCCTTGAAAGGTAACAAATTATAAAAAGACTCGAATAACATAGCAATAAATTCTTATTTCATTTTTTGAATAAGAGCGTTCCTAAACCGTTTTTTTATTTATATATCTTTGACGCAAATGTTTTAAATAAAGATATTAAAAATCATGTTGTTAATTACTTCACTTTCGCGAGGTTAAGTGCCAGACTGAGGACAGCCTAACAGGAGGTAAAGATGGTACGTATCTATACGTTAACACTTGCGCCCTCTCTCGATAGCGCAACAATCACTCCGCAAATCTACCCGGAAGGTAAACTTCGCTGTACCTCGCCGGTTTTTGAACCCGGCGGCGGCGGCATCAACGTCGCTCGCGCAATTGCCCATCTTGGCGGAACCGCGACGGCTATCTTCCCTGCGGGAGGCGCTACCGGAGAGCATCTTGTCGCTCTGCTCGCCGACGAAAATGTTCCCGTATCCACCGTCGAAGCCAAAGACTGGACCCGACAAAATCTCCATGTGCACGTTGAGTCCAGCGGCGAACAGTATCGCTTCGTCATGCCAGGTGCTGCGCTGACCGATGACGAGTTCTACCAACTTCAGGATCAGGTGCTGGAAATAGAGTCTGGCGCGCTGCTGGTTATTAGTGGCAGTTTGCCGCCTGGCGTACAGCTTGAGAAGCTGACCCGTCTCGTTACCACAGCACAAAAACAAGGGATTCGCTGTATTGTCGATAGTTCTGGTGAAGCGCTGGCGGCGGCGTTGGCTATCGGCAATATCGAACTGGTCAAACCTAACCTCAAAGAACTGAGCGCACTGGTCAACCGCGAACTGACACAACCCGATGATGTGCGCAAAGCCGCGCAGGAAATCGTGCAAAGCGGAAAAGCCCATCGCGTTGTGGTCTCGCTTGGGCCGCAAGGGGCACTGGGCGTTGATCGCGACACCTGCGTTCAGGTGGTTCCGCCACCGGTGAAAAGTCAAAGTACCGTAGGCGCGGGCGACAGTATGGTCGGCGCCATGACGCTTAAACTCGCTGAGAACGTACCTTTTGAAGATATTGTCCGCTACGGTGTAGCAGCAGGTAGCGCCGCTACCCTGAATCAGGGTACGCGTCTGTGCGCCTTAGACGATACGCAAAAAATATATTCGTATCTTACTCAGTAATGACACCTTCCCCCTTGTGTTGATTCAGGGGGATTTGCCCGTAAAACTGTCGGCATGGGTGTTATACGTCTATGATAAAAAATCACGTGATTACAAAGAAGTGAATCATGTGCAACAGGACGTCTTCACATCGATGCGAGGTGAAGAAGAACGACAAACATTAAGTGCCTTTCCAGCGATGACGCGTCAGTGGTGTGCGTCAGTTCGTGTTTTTTAACCGCATTCTTGCGCTAACCTTATGATCTGGCAGACAACATGGGGAGAGACATCATGTGGCAGGCTATCAGTCGTCTTTTAAGCGAGCAACTAGGTGAAGGCGAAATCGAACTGCGTAACGAACTGCCCGGCGGAGAGATCCACGCCGCATGGCATTTACGCTATGCGGGGCGCGATTTTTTCGTCAAATGCGATGAAAGAGAGCTGTTAACCGGCTTTACGGCGGAAGCCGATCAGTTGGAGCTACTTTCTCGCAGTCAAACCGTATCTGTACCGAAAGTCTGGGCGGTAGGCGCAGACAGAGATTACAGCTTTCTGGTGATGGATTTCCTCCCTCCCCGTCCGCTTGATGCGCACAATGCTTTTATCCTCGGCCAACAGCTGGCGCATTTGCATGAATGGAGCGATCAGCCGCAGTTTGGGCTCGACTTCGATAATGCGCTCTCTACCACACCCCAGCCCAACACCTGGCAACGTCGCTGGTCAACCTTTTTTGCCGAGCAGCGTATTGGCTGGCAGTTGGAACTCGCCGCTGAAAAAGGCATTGCGTTTGGCAATATAGACGCCATTGTTGAGCATGTTCAGCAGCGTCTATCTTCCCATCAACCGCAGCCGTCTCTTCTGCACGGTGATTTGTGGTCCGGGAACTGCGCTCTCGGTCCAAACGGTCCGTACATCTTTGACCCTGCCTGCTACTGGGGGGACAGAGAGTGTGACCTGGCCATGCTGCCGTTGCATACCGACCAGCCGCCGCAAATCTATGACGGCTATCAGTCTGTTTCGCCGCTACCATTAGATTTTCTCGACAGGCAGCCTGTCTACCAGCTCTATACGCTGCTGAATCGGGCAATTTTGTTCGGGGGACAGCATCTGGTGGTCGCGCAGAAAGCGCTGGACAGGTTACTGGCGGCTTAGCCTGCTTATCAGGCCTGGCGTTTCACAACGCGGCAGGCCTGATAGACCTGCACTTACAAAAAGCCCAGCAATGAAAAGAAGAAGTAGCCGATCACGATAACAATCACCGGCAAAATATAGAGTGGGAATATTTGCAAAAAAATCGTATGGTGCGGAACCACGATACGCGACTCAAGTTGCGCGCGCGATAAACCTTCACTGCCTTTTGCCTGTTCCAGAATCAACTGGTCCTCAACGCCCTCGCGTAAAAAACGCGCCTGACGACTCATTCTGGCACCGGAGTCCTGCAACGCCAGACCGATAAAAATCAGAATGAAAATCAGCCAAAAGACGAGATTCAGTCCACTTTGAAAATCGGGCGTCGGCGAGTTATACCAAAACACGTTAAGAAAAGGTGTGTTCACCCGCATCATGTCGATCATCACATGGGCAAAATCGAGCATGACTGCGTTAATTCCTTCCTGCTTTTCGCTGTGCGCATACATAAACTTCAGTACTGAAACCAGCGTTGAAATCAGCGCGGGAATGAAAACCACCCATCCCACCAGCCTTTTCAAGATGGCAATGCGTCCAGCTTGTTGATACGTCATGAGTTCCCCTTGATTAAGACGTGTCATTTTGGCCTAAGTTTACCCGTTGATTACCGTTTTCGCCTGATCTTTAAAGGCGGTATACTGCCGAATTAGCCATAATGAACGCTCAGAGCCCGTTCTGGCTGGCTCTTAATCCCTTTTATCACCGTACAGGAGAGGTTGTGATGTCAACCCCGCGTCAGATTCTTGCTGCAATTTTCGATATGGATGGATTACTGGTCGATTCTGAACCGCTTTGGGATCAGGCTGAACTGGATGTGATAGCAAGTTTAGGCGTTGATATCTCCCGCCGCCATGAACTTCCCGATACCCTTGGTTTACGCATCGACATGGTGGTTGATTTGTGGTTTGCGCAGCAACCATGGAATGGTCCCTCACGTCAGGAAGTTACCGAGCGCATCATTACCCGGGCAATTGCGTTAGTAGAAGAAACAAAGCCGTTGCTGCCGGGCGTGCGTGAAGCCGTGGCGTTGTGCAAATCTCAGGGAATCAAAGTAGGACTGGCATCCGCCTCGCCGCTGCATATGCTGGAAAAAGTGCTGACCATGTTTGAGCTGCGCAGCAGCTTCGACGCACTGGCTTCTGCGGAAAAACTGCCCTACAGCAAACCGCACCCACAGGTTTATCTCGATTGCGCGGCGCTACTGGGTATCGATCCTTTAAACTGCGTAGCACTGGAAGACTCGGTAAACGGTATGATTGCTTCGAAAGCCGCCCGTATGCGTTCCGTCGTGGTGCCGGCGCATGAAAATCAGGACGATCCTCGCTTCGTTCTTGCCGACGTCAAACTGACCTCGCTCACCGAACTCACCGCCGCTCACCTGCGCGGCTAATCCTGTGACGGGCAATGTTCGGATTGCCCGCCTTCCCTGCTTTTTATTTTTTAAAACACCGTTTCATTTTCAATTGTATTTCTGTTTAACCTCTCCTATCCTTGCCCTACAGAGCAAGCGTTAATGGCATATATAGTTGAGGTAAACATGATTCAGGAAGCTTTTCGTCTCGAGGGTAAAATCGCTATCGTCACAGGATGTGATACCGGCCTTGGGCAAGGTATGGCAGCGGCGCTGGCGGAAGCGGGCTGCGATATCGTCGGCGTGAATCGTAAAATACCGCATGAAACCGCAGAGATAATTAACGGCCTTGGTCGGCGCTTTATGGCCATTCAGGCCGACCTCAGCCAACAGGATGCGCTCACCAACATTGTGACACAAGCGGTGGCGGCGTTTGGCCGGGTCGATATTCTGGTTAACAATGCGGGAACCATCCGTCGCCAGGATGCGCTGGACTTCAGCGAAAAGGATTGGGATGACGTGATGAACCTCAATCTTAAATCCGTTTTCTTTCTGTCACAGGCCGTGGCGCGCCAGTTTCTGGCTCAGGGCAACGGCGGAAAAATCATTAACATTGCCTCAATGCTCTCTTTTCAGGGCGGTATCCGCGTACCTTCCTATACCGCATCAAAAAGCGGCGTGCTGGGTATCACCCGCCTGCTGGCCAATGAATGGGCGCCCCAGGGGATTAATGTTAATGCCATCGCTCCCGGCTATATGGCGACCAATAACACACAACAGTTGCGCGAAGACAGTGAGCGTAATCAGGAGATTGTCGATCGTATTCCCGCCGGACGCTGGGGCACGCCAGATGACCTGAAAGGCCCAGTCGTTTTCCTCGCCAGTCCTGCCTCTGACTATATACATGGCTATACGCTGGCCGTGGATGGCGGTTGGCTGGCGCGGTAAAGGCGCACTTGTGACAAAGGGTTACAACGTCACCTCTTCCGCCTACTGTATAAAACCCCTATACTGTATGAATCGACAGTTTATTGGGTTTTATCATGACGGCGGAAGGTCACCTTCTTTTTTCTATTGCCTGTGCGGTATTTGCCAAGAATGCCGAGCTAACGCCCGTTCTTGCGCAGGGTGACTGGTGGCATATTGTTCCTTCAGCCATTTTAACGTGCTTGCTGCCGGATATCGATCATCCCAAATCCCTGCTGGGGCAGCGTCTGAAGTGGATATCAAAACCCATTGCCCGGGCATTTGGTCATCGCGGGTTTACGCATAGCCTGCTGGCAGTCTTTGCCCTGCTGGCCACGTTTTACCTGAAAGTCCCGGACACGTGGATAATACCGGCAGATGCCTTACAAGGTATGGTTCTTGGTTATCTCAGCCATATACTGGCCGATATGCTAACCCCGGCGGGCGTTCCTCTGCTTTGGCCATGCCGCTGGCGTTTTCGTCTGCCGATCCTCGTGCCGCAGAAAGGTAATCAACTGGAGCGGTTTCTGTGCATGGCGCTGTTCGCGTGGGCAATCTGGATGCCGCAGACCGTACAAGAGAACAGTGCGGTGCGCTGGTCATCACAGATGATAAATACGCTGCAAATGCAGTTTAATCGTTTTATAACGCACCAGGTTGACTAATTAATCAGCCAAAAAGTCATTTTTGGCATAAACAATTCCATTTGAATATAAGAGGCAAGTCACAGTTCTGCTAATCTTGCGCCAACAGAATCACCTTTAAACGGTGATACGCATAATAAGATCAGGAGAACGGGGATGAACTTTCCATTAATCGCGAACATTATCGTGTTCGTAGTGCTGCTGTTGCTGCTGGCGCAAGCCCGTCACAAACAGTGGAGTCTGGCAAAAAAAGTACTGGTCGGTCTGGTCATGGGTGTCGTGTTTGGCCTCGCCCTGCACACCATTTATGGCTCCGACAGCCAGGTTCTTAAAGATTCCGTACAGTGGTTCAACATTGTCGGCAACGGTTATGTCCAACTGCTGCAGATGATTGTCATGCCGCTGGTGTTTGCGTCTATTCTCAGCGCCGTCGCACGTCTGCACAACGCCTCTCAGTTAGGTAAAATCAGCTTCCTGACCATCGGCACCCTGCTGTTTACCACGCTGATTGCCGCGCTGGTAGGGGTTCTGGTGACCAACCTGTTCGGCCTGACCGCCGAAGGTCTGGTTCAAGGTGGCGCCGAAACTGCACGCCTGAATGCGATTGAAACCAACTACGTTGGCAAAGTGGCTGACCTCAGCGTTCCGCAACTGGTGTTATCCTTTATCCCGAAAAACCCGTTTGCCGACCTGACTGGTGCTAACCCGACGTCGATTATCAGCGTGGTTATCTTCGCTGCATTCCTGGGTGTTGCCGCGCTGAAGCTGCTGAAAGATGATGCACCAAAAGGCGAGCGCGTTCTGGTCGCTATCGATACCCTGCAAAGCTGGGTGATGAAGCTGGTTCGTCTGGTGATGCAATTGACTCCGTACGGCGTTCTGGCGCTGATGACCAAAGTGGTTGCAGGCTCCAACCTGCAGGACATCATCAAGCTGGGTAGCTTTGTCGTGGCCTCTTATCTCGGTCTGGGCATCATGTTCGTGGTTCACGGGATCCTGCTGGGTATTAACGGCGTTAGCCCGCTGAAATACTTCCGTAAGGTGTGGCCGGTACTGACTTTCGCCTTCACCAGCCGTTCCAGCGCAGCCTCAATTCCGTTGAACGTTGAAGCGCAAACCCGTCGTCTGGGCGTGCCTGAATCTATCGCCTCTTTCGCCGCCTCTTTTGGCGCCACGATTGGCCAGAACGGTTGTGCGGGCCTGTACCCGGCAATGCTGGCAGTAATGGTCGCGCCGACCGTCGGAATCAACCCGCTGGACCCAATGTGGATTGCCACGCTGGTCGGTATCGTGACCGTGAGTTCCGCAGGCGTTGCGGGTGTCGGTGGCGGAGCAACGTTTGCCGCGCTGATCGTCCTGCCTGCTATGGGTCTGCCGGTCACGCTGGTTGCGCTGCTGATCTCCGTTGAACCGCTGATCGATATGGGTCGTACCGCGCTGAACGTAAGCGGGTCTATGACTGCCGGTACGCTGACCAGTCAATGGCTGAAGCAGACCGATAAAACGATTCTGGACAGCGACGATAACGCCGAACTGGCGCATCGCTAAGCCGGTTAGTTGAAAAACAAAAAACCGCCGGAGTGTCATGCTCCGGCGGTTTTTTTATATCCATTAATCGCTCAGTTCATTTTCCTGACGAACCTGATTAGCCCAGCGTTGCGCTGATTCCGGGACCGTAAATGCAGGCGAACGTTGAAACGCCTCCCCCATTAAGACAAAAGCGACATATTTTCCGCGCAGTATCCATACGTCACGAAACGCATCCATTTTAACCGCATGCTCTGGTGGGGCTGGCTCCACGCGAGGAACATAGCTGATAACCGGACGATTTTGTTGGCGAAGAGGTTTCATAATCAGTTGCTTCACTAAAGACAAATTCTAAAAATCAGAAAACTGCTATCTTAGCCGATTTTGCCTCCTGACGTCCTGCCTTGCGTGCGCTGTTTGCCTGGTTCATCGCGCTTTACACCATCGGTCTGTTCCTGCGCCACTGAGTGAGTGGTCTATAGTTAAAGCTTTTGACGGCAACAACGACCCTTTAAGCGATGAAAGCAGGAGAAGAGTTTAATGTCACAGAATGATAAGCACCCACTCCATCACTCAGCGCCGGTTCATGATGCCAGCGAATCCCAGCCAGGACTTGACTCACTGGCGCCAGCAGACGGTTCACATCGGCCAGCGCCTGAACCCACGCCACCAGGCATGCAGCCCACTACGTCCGGCAGCTTAAAAGCGCCTGACGTCACAAGTGACAAACTCAACGCGCTGGAGAGTTTTCGCAAAGGAAGCGAGGATTTTGCCCTGACCACCAATCAGGGCGTGCGCATTGCGGATGATCAAAACTCTCTGCGCGCCGGAAACCGTGGGCCCACCCTGCTGGAAGACTTCATCCTGCGGGAAAAAATCACCCACTTTGATCACGAACGCATCCCTGAGCGGATCGTACATGCCCGAGGTTCTGCCGCTCACGGTTACTTTCAGCCCTATGCCAGCCTCAGCGCAACGACGAAAGCGGACTTTCTGAGTGATGAAAATAAAATCACACCGGTTTTTGTGCGTTTTTCTACGGTTCAGGGCGGCGCAGGCTCCGCGGATACAGTCAGAGATATTCGGGGGTTTGCGACCAAGTTTTACACTGAAGAGGGCATTTTCGATCTGGTGGGAAACAACACACCTGTTTTCTTTATTCAGGATGCCCATAAATTCCCGGATTTCGTCCATGCGGTTAAACCGGAGCCGCATTGGGCAATCCCACAGGGCCAAAGCGCGCATGATACCTTTTGGGATTATGTCTCATTACAGCCGGAAACGTTGCACAACGTCATGTGGGCAATGTCCGACCGGGGTATCCCACGCAGCTATCGCATGATGGAAGGCTTTGGCATCCACACATTCCGGTTAATCAATGCGCAAGGGAAAGCCACCTTTGTCCGATTCCACTGGAAACCGCTGGCAGGCAAAGCGTCGCTGGTATGGGATGAAGCGCAAAAACTTACCGGTCGGGATCCCGATTTTCATCGTCGCGATCTGTGGGAAGCTATCGAAGCGGGCGATTATCCGGAATATGAACTGGGGCTACAGTTGATTCCCGAAGAAGACGAATTTAAGTTCGATTTTGACCTGCTCGATCCGACCAAGCTGATCCCGGAAGAGCTGGTTCCGGTGCAACGCGTCGGTAAAATGGTGCTGAACCGCAATCCGGATAATTTCTTTGCTGAAAATGAGCAAGTCGCGTTTCATCCCGGACACATCGTCCCCGGCATCGACTTTACCAACGATCCCCTGCTACAGGGCCGCTTGTTCTCCTATACCGATACCCAAATCAGTCGCCTTGGCGGGCCAAACTTCCATGAAATCCCGATCAATCGCCCAACCTGTCCGTACCATAATTTCCAGCGTGACGGCATGCATCGTATGGACATCGATACCAATCCTGCCAACTATGAACCGAACTCTATCAATGATAACTGGCCGCGCGAAACGCCGCCGGGACCAAAACGCGGTGGATTCGAGTCGTATCAGGAACGTATTGAAGGAAACAAAATCCGCGAACGCAGCCCCTCTTTTGGCGAATACTATGCGCAGCCTCGCCTGTTCTGGCTAAGTCAGACGCCAATTGAACAGCAGCATATTATCGGTGGATTCAGTTTTGAACTCAGTAAAGTTACGCGCCCCTATATTCGTGAAAGAGTGGTCGAACAGTTAGCTCATATTGATACGGCCCTCGCCAAAGCGGTTGCCGATAATCTCGGTTTTGAGCTAACCAAGGAACAGACCAACATTGCGCCGCCGCCCAACGTCAACGGTTTGAAAAATGCACCGTCACTCAGTTTATATGCGGGTTCGCAGGGAGAGATTAAGGGCCGTGTGGTCGCCATCCTACTGAATGACCAGGTGAAATCGAGCGACCTGCTCGCCATCATGCAAGCCCTACAGGCTAAAGGCGTACATGCCAAATTGCTCTATTCCCGAATGGGTAATGTGGTTGCCGATGATGGTTCTGCCCTGACGATCGCCGGTACTTTTGCGGGTTCGCCATCCCTGACGGTCGATGCGGTTATCGTTCCGTGTGGCAATCTCGCGGATATCGTTACGAACGGTGATGCCCGATATTACTTACTCGAAGCGTATAAACACTTAAAACCTATCGCCCTGGCTGGCGATGCTCGTCAGTTTAAAGCAACGTTGAATATCAAAAATGATGGAGAGGAAGGCGTGGTTGAAGCGGACAGTGCAAACGCACAGTTTATGGATACCCTGCTGACGCTGATGACCGCGCACCGCGTCTGGTCACGCGCCGGAAAAATAGACACGATTCCTGCCTAAAAAATGCGGCGCATTAAGCGCCGCAAACTCAGGAATTACACGTTCAGAAAACTGCCAAGACGATAACCGCGCTCCGCAATAGCATATTTCAGTGACGAAGACGTCAGCACGTCGAGCTCAGTTAAGCGGGGGTAACAGTAGGCACTTTGACGAATAATGTCATCGATAAAGGCCGGGTGACACATCACTTCCAGCGAGGACTCTCCCCGGTCTGCTGACGCGTCAAGCGTTTGCAAAAACAGGGCTTCAGAAATCGCCTCGCCGTAAAACTCGCTGCTGAATCCCTGGGAAGTCCGTAACGTCTGTGGAAAGTCAGACGCCTGGAATACCGCCTGACGATCGATCCGTAACGCAATCCCTTTTTGGGCAGCAAACCCGGCCACTATAGGGAAAATCTGCGGGAACATATGCACGTGGTGATGGCTATCCAGATGCGTCGGCTCCCGCCCGAACAGGTCAATAAAATGCTGATACTGCGCGGCCAGCTCCTGAGAAATTTCATCCAGCGGTAAGATGTCTTCTTCAGCCATCTGCCAGATCCATTTCCCCAGTAATCCGTCACGAGTAAGACCAGGCATTGCCGTCAACGGCCTGCCCAGCGTCAGAACAAAATGCATGCCGACGGCAAGTTCCGGTATGTCGCGACTCAGCTGTACCGCATGGTCAATTGCCGCGCCGTTAACCAGTGCCGTCGTCGAGGTGACAACGCCATTGCGGCAGGCTTCAACAATGCCGTAGTTTTGTCCTTTACTCAGGCCAAAATCATCCGCATTTACAATCAGTACGCGTTCCATAGCCGACCTCAGTTAGTGTTGTTCGCTTTTGAGTTTTTCAATACACCCGGCAAAGTTTGGCAGCCATTTTTCATGCGCCAGAATCAGCTCACGCGCCAGGATTTCGGCATCGCTGTCGGAGTGCACCAGCGGACTCAGGTTCAATGCCAGCAGCACATCATTCAGCTCGCCGCTCAACGCCGCATTGCTCGCCGCGACCTCGAAGCCTTTAATGGTATAGATAAGGCCGAGCACTTTCTCATCAAAATGGGTAATCCGTGGATGCGGTGTAGCCCCGTTACGTCCCAGCGTGCAGGTCATCTCTACCGCCCAGTCCGCAGGGATATTATCAACATGCCCATGGTGCGGAACGTTGACATAGTGCTCGGTCTGTTTGTCGTTGTAGATGGCGTTGATCACTTCGCAGGCCGCATCGGAGTAATAGGCTCCACCGCGCTGCTCCAGTTCTTTCGGCTTCACGTTCAGATCCGGGTTTTTGTAGAGATCAAACAGTTGTTTCTCCACTTTCTGTACCACCTGAGCGCGTGCGCCGCCCTTATAGTATTCACCCATTTCAATCGCCAGCATCTCTTTTGGCTTGAAGTAGTAGAGCAAATAAGAGCACGGCAGCAGTTTCAGCGAACGAATCAGTCCTTCACTAAACGGCAGGTCAAAGATGTTCTTCACGGTAGAGGCTTTCAACTGGCCCGAAGCCACACCGTCCAACAGTTCATCAAAGCGTGATGTACCGTTCACCAGTACGTCTTTAATAAAGACCATATGGTTGAGACCAAACAGATCGATGGATAAGTCGTCGCTCTCGTTAAGCGCCAGCACATCGCTAATGAACATTTTCATGCCGACAGGAATATTACACACGCCGATGAATTTTTTGAAATTCGTATGACGATAGACCGCTTCAGTCACCATCCCGGCCGGGTTAGTAAAGTTAATCACCCACGCATTCGGGCACAGCTCTTCCACATCTTTCACAATATCAAAGATAACCGGAATGGTACGCAAACCTTTGAACAGCCCACCAGCGCCGTTAGTTTCCTGCCCCAGATAACCGTGACTCAGTGGAATGCGCTCATCCTTTTCACGGGCTTTTAGTTGCCCTACGCGCAGCTGGGTAGTAACGAAATCAGCATCTTTCAGCGCTTCACGGCGGTCCAGTGTTTTAAACAACTTCATCGGCACACCCGCTTTGTCGATCATTCGCTGGCAAAGGTCAAAAATAATGTCCAGTTTCTCTTTTCCACCGTCGACATCAACCAGCCACAACTCAGAAACCGGTAATTCATGATAGCGCTTAATAAAGCCTTCAAGTAACTCAGGGGTGTAGCTGCTCCCGCCACCGATAGTGACGACTTTTAATTTCTGGCTCATAATTTCTCCCTTCAGTGTCAAAACACTGACGTGTATTATGCTCAACCCGTTTGTCAGGTATAGCGTGGCTGTCCCGACGCTATTTTGGGCAAGCTATAAAAAATGGGTTATTGGCAAATAATATCTACTGATTAAACTCAGTTAATTTCTTACGATAGCTATTAGGTGTAAATGACGTCAGCTTTTTAAACGTTTTAATAAACAGGCTTGGACTACTGTAGCCAGACTCATAAGCAATATCCGTTACAGAGTAGTTAGTCATTTCCAGCTGTTTTTTAGCAAAGTTAATGCGGATTTCATTGATGATCTGCATCGGCGTTTTGCTGTAATAACGCTGGGTCGCGCGGGTCAGATACTCCTGGGATTTCGCGGACAGGTGTACCATATTTTCCAGCGCATTCTCGCTAAACTGCCGTTTGTCGTGCATGGTCTCGACGGTTATTTTGAGCCACTGCGGAATATCATCTAACACCTGCTCTTCGCGATGATGGCGTAACCGATTAATAATATAGAAGGTGACCACTTCTACAAATTCATCGAGTCCGCTCTCACGAAAGTTCAGTGATGCAATAACCGTTTCAATATAGGTAAGAAACGCGTTATTCGCGTGATAGACCTGCGATGCAACAAAACAAAATGGCAGCAGCGGATGATAGTGCTGTTCAAAAAAACGTTTACTGATGCCGACGTTAAGGATCCTTGTTGCACCAAAATCATAAAAACTTTGGTGGTGCGATCCCAACGGGATAAAGACAAAGTCTCCACGTTCGAGCAGTACGCGTTTGCCGTTGATTTCCTGATAATAGCGCCCGGTTAACACCAGGGTGAATTCATAGTAGTCATGCTGATGCAGCCCGCTGATGCTCTCAGTTTTGTTATAGATGAACACATGGAAATTTTTGCCATTAAATAGCTGCTGCTCATAGACGGTCTTGATTTCCGGTGCGTTAATCTGTAGCTGCATTATGCACTCCTCGCTATTTCAGCTTTTCGTGAAGCTCAATCAGTTCAGTCACCAGCTCACGCGCCAGCATTGATGTCATCAGGTGGTCCTGCGCGTGGACCAGCACCAGACTAACTTTCATTTTACCTTCGCCCTGATCGCCTTCAATCAGTTTCGTTTGCACGAGGTGCGCTTCGTTCAGCGCCAGGCGAGACTGGTCCATCATGGCCTTAGCCGACTCGAAATCACCTTGCTTGGCCATTTTGAGCGCGCCGTACGCCAGGCTACGCGCCTGACCGGAATTGATGATGAGGCCCATCACCACTTCTTCAAGTTCTTCTGCTTCTGACTGCGTGTCGACGATGTTTTCGATATCCAACATACTTTTTTCCTCTGGTTCAGTCCGGCATGACCGTGAAGCCATGCCGGATTAAATTTAGAATTTCAATGCGTTAGCGATATCTTCTTCGCTTTCTTCTTGATCAATAACGTTCTGCGCTTTATTGGCTACCACCACGAATGGCAGGTAAACCAGCGTTGCAATACCGAGGTTGAACAGTGCGACCAGCAGAGCAGCGACGCTACCGTTGGTGTTAAAGAACGCGCCCAAACCGGTTGGCATAGTCCACGGTGCAATGTTGGTAATCGGTGGAATAATGCCTGAGTAATAAGCTGCCAGCGTAATCGCCGCCAGAATCGGCTGAACCAGAATGAATGGGATAAACATCACCGGGTTCATGATGATCGGCAGACCGAACAGGATAGGTTCGTTAATCTGGAACAGACCTGATGGCAGCGCCAGTTTAGCAACCTGACGATAGTCAGGACGACGCGATGCCAGGAAGATAGCGATAATCAGACCCAGCGTTGCCCCGCTCCCTCCAAGGAAGATGTAGGAGTCGAGCATCGGTTTCGCCCAGACGTGGAACGTCTTACCGGCTTCCAGCGCGGCGTCTACGGAACCAAACTGTTGGTAGATGGAGATGTTTTCCAGCGCCCATGGCGTCATGATTCCGCTGTCCAGCGCGGTCAGCGCCAGAGAACCGTGAATACCGAAGAACCACAGCAGTGGAACAAAAATCACGTAGGCCCAGCCCACCACGCTGCCCAATGACGCCAGCGGAGTTGAAATGGAATCCATGATGATCTGGTGGAAGTTCGTACCCCAGGTGTTCAACGCCCAGGCGATGATCCCCATAATGGAGAGGATAAGGAAGCCAGGAATCAGTGCAGAGAAAGAACGCGATACGGATGTCGGTACGCTATCAGGTAATTTAATAACCCAATTGCGACGGACCACAAAGGTAAACATTTCCGCGACCGCGAGGCCGATAATAATACCGGAAATAATATTGGCACCGCCGAGCCAGTTTGCGCCAACGGCATAGGCTTCACCCACGCTATATGGCGTTACGGTCATAAACGCGGCGACGGATAACAGCCCGGCTGCCAGTGAGTCGACTTTGCGTTCTTCTGCCAGCGCCATGCCAATAAAGAACGGCGCCATCAAGGACATGATACCCAGCGTACCGTTATAGACGTTTCCACCAATGCCTTTCAAACTATTCAGCGTTTCAATAGTTGAGGCATCAAGTCGAATACCCATTGAATAAAAAAACGACCCCTCCCCAAAGCTCAGGAAAACGTTATTGATTAATACAAACATGGCCCCTGCGAGGGTTAACGGCATTAAACGAATAAAGCCGTTTTTGATTGCATTAACGTGTGGCTGCTTTCCAATTTTTACAGCAAAAGGAAGGAGTACCTTTTCAAGTGAAGCAATAGCGTTACTCATAGAAAAATACCCTTAAATACCGCAATTGATAATTACGGTGAATGTTAATGAAATAACTCTTTGACGGGAAAAATTAAAATAAAATAATTAATTTGCTGCGGCTTTTTTAATTGCTGCAACTGCAGCCTTAAGCACGCCTAAACCATCGACTTTGCCATACAGCAGCGAGTCAATCACTTCCACAGGCTTGTTGGGTAACAAGCGCTGAATTTCGGGCAACATATAAGCAATTTGTGGACCTAATAATACGACATCGGCCGCAGGACCTTTTTCTCCGGCCAGCGTCTCAGGAAACGCTTCAATAATAACCGGTACTTCGTATTTTTCGGCCTGAGCACGCATCTTCGAAACCAACAATGAAGTCGACATGCCCGCAGAACAAAACAGATAAATGTGTTTCTTTTCCATTAAAACGATCCTCATATGCGATTATCTGTCAACCAGACACTCCGCAAGCCATAACCTGCATCCATGCTCTGGGTAACTTGCGTCAGCTAAATTACTTTTTTAGGTGGCTGAAACGAGTATACGGGATTGCACCGATGGATGGTATTTCCTTGACCAACTAAATTGTCTCTCCTTGACCTATCGTTATGACCCCCCTCACATTTCGGGCAAATAATTCGCGGCAATAAATAAGATCGTGTGGCACAAAAAAACCGGCGCGATGGCCGGTTCTTCTGTGTGCTCAGGCAATAAACAGTTGTTACTTCTTCGCCGCCTGCGGGTCGGTGTCGTACTCTGCACAGGTCTGATAACCGGAGTTAATCACGTGTCCGGTGTCGTCCAGAGCAACAAAATAGGTTTCAGCTTTACCATCTCGTTGACCCAGGATGTAGGTCTGGCATGTCCCACGTGCATGGATCATACTGACTTCAGAAGAAGGTTTACCGGCAATCTGCGCCACCTGCGCCCGGCTCATCCCTTTCTTCACATCTTTCACCACGGGCTGAACAAATTGGTCTTTGGTACGGTCGTAGGCCGTACACCCTGCCAGCATAGTCAAAACAGCCGCTGCGCTCAGAATTCCTGTTAGATTCTTGTTCATATTCCGTCCTCTTTTATTTCAGCGTGTTATATAAGCCTGGAGCACAACAACGCATTTTTCAAGCAATCAGATGATACTTAGGTAGTTTCGGAAAATTCTATACCCTAAATAATTCGAGTTGCAGGAAGGCGGCAAGGGAGTGAATCCCCAGGAGCTTACTAAAGTAAGTGACCGGGGAGAACGAGCGCAGCCAACGCACATGCAACTTGAAGTATGACGGGTATATTAAAACAAAATACTGCGATATCAGGCTCGGATCCCTTGTCGTTTGGGCCTCAACGCGTTAGCTTTAACACATCATTTTTTTGATCATTTTTATTTTAGGAGGGGGTTAAATGACTCTGCAGCAAGAGATAATTCAGGCGCTTGGCGCAAAACCGCACATCAATGCAGAAGAAGAAATTCGCCGCAGCGTGGATTTCCTGAAATCCTATCTGCAGGCCTACCCCTTTCTGAAATCGCTGGTGTTGGGAATTAGCGGCGGACAAGACTCGACGCTCGCTGGAAAACTGTGTCAAATGGCGATATCCGAGCTTCGCAACGAAACGGGGAATGACGCGTTGCAGTTTATTGCCGTGCGCCTACCGTATGGCGTTCAGGCTGATGAACAGGACTGTCAGGACGCCATCGCCTTCATTCAACCGGACCGCGTGCTCACTGTTAATATCAAGGGCGCGGTGCTGGCCAGCGAGCAGGCCCTGCGTGAGGCGGGTATTGAGCTGAGCGATTTTGTGCGTGGCAATGAAAAAGCCCGTGAGCGCATGAAGGCACAATACAGCATCGCCGGCATGACCAGCGGCGTTGTCGTGGGTACCGATCATGCAGCGGAAGCCATCACCGGATTTTTCACTAAATACGGCGATGGCGGCACCGACATTAACCCTCTATTCCGTCTGAACAAACGCCAGGGTAAACAGTTGCTTGCGGCGCTGGGCTGCCCGGAGCATTTATATAAGAAAGCGCCAACCGCCGATCTTGAAGACGATCGTCCTTCTCTGCCAGATGAAGCCGCTTTGGGCGTCACCTACGACAACATCGACGATTATCTGGAAGGAAAAGCACTGGCTGCCGACGTCGCGAAAAAGATTGAAGGCTGGTACGTAAAAACTGAGCACAAACGCCGTCCACCGATCACCGTGTTTGATGATTTCTGGAAAAAAGCGTAACCCTTTTCTCTTCATAATGCCGGATAGCGCCAGTATTGACGAAATCCGGCATTAGCCTGCTGACCTCATGCCGCTTTTTTAATCGCCTTCAAGCTGCTACACTGGATGAATAACCAGCATCCGGAGTGAACAGTGGTACAGCGTCAATCAGCCCCTCGCCTGTCATTTGAGGCAGCGGCAATCTATGAATATCCCGAACACCTGCGCCCATTTTTGAGTGAGCTTCCCACCGCGCCCGGCGTCTATCTGTTTCACAGTGATAGCGACACCATGCCGCTTTATATTGGTAAAAGCGTCAATATTCGCAGCCGCGTGCTGGCGCATTTACGTACCGCAGATGAAGCGGCCATGCTACGTCAGGCCAAACGCATTAGCTGGATTTGTACGGCCGGAGAAATTGGCGCCCTGCTGCTGGAAGCACGGCTTATCAAAGAACAGCAGCCGTTGTTTAACAAACGACTGCGACGCAATCGTCAACTTTGTGCCTTGCAGCTTACCGAGCGGACTGTTCAGGTTGTCTACGCACGAGATATTGATTTCTCCCACGCCCCCAATCTGTTTGGTCTGTTTGCTAATCGCCGCGCGGCGCTACAGACGCTGCAAAGTCTCGCCGATGAACAAAAGCTGTGCTACGGCCTGTTGGGTCTGGAACCCCTGAGTCGCGGGCGCGCCTGTTTTCGCTCCGCGCTTAAACGCTGTGCCGGAGCCTGCTGTGGGAAGGAAAGCCCTGAAGCGCATCATTTGCGTCTGGTAGAAGCACTGGAAAGAGTGCGCGTGATCTGCTGGCCATGGAGCAATGCCATTGCGCTGCAGGAAACGCGCGCTGAAATGACGCAGTACCATATCATCAATAACTGGCTGTGGCTGGGGGCCGTTTCTACGCTGGATGAAGCGGCAACACTGGCGCGTATGCCGGCCGGCTTTGACCATGATGGCTATAAAATTCTCTGCCGGCCTGTTCTGTCTGGTCAATATGACATTATTGAACTGCGTCCGGAGAATGCCCCGGCATCCAGTTAATCTCACTAAACAGCAGTTTCCCCTCACGCTCCAGCAGTCGTAATGTGTGTTTACCGTCGTGCCAGCTTGCACCCTGATCGGCCGTCAACAGCTTATCGCCCAGTTGCCAGGCGCCGCTGATAACGAACACCACACCGCCGCGCGAACCAAAGGTCGTAAAGGTGCGATCGGCCACCCTGACTTTCGCCTGGCAGACATCCCGTCGGGTCATGATATTAAAATCCATCGACATCTGCCCTTCCGTCAGCTTCGCTTTTACCACCTTGTCACCGGCAAAGGTAAAAGGCTGATGCTGTTTCAGGGTATGCGTGAAGGTGTTCGACTCTTCCAGGGTCACTTCTCCGCCTTCCAGCAGGGTAATCACGCGTTCTACACCGGGAAAAAGAGAAAACTCACCGTTTGCTGCGATGGAGGCGATACTCGCCCGCCAGTGAAAATCTCGTGTTGCTGGTGGAAAACAGCAAATTTCACGCGTTTCTCCCGCACCATTTCGCCACAGATTGACCGGCATTTTGCGGATATCAAAGTATTCCATCATCCCTCCAGAAAGGCGCAGCACGGCAGCCCGCCATAACAGGCAGCCATAAATCATCATTGTTTTGTTCACCCTGCAGATTATTGTTATCGGCAGCAGAGTTGATTTGCCTTAGCGATGAACCCGGTGTTTTGCAAAAAAATTAGCGCCTTCCAGGTGGAATTTTCGCGGGCTTCAGGAGAATAACGCGTCACAAGCGCGGTGCAAGAGGCGGTAAAGAAAAAACCGCCGATCCTGCCCACCTCGTTAAACGTGTTGTGGACAAGAGCGGCGGTCTTGAGTTTGGTTTCACACTGCGCGGCAATCAGCACACACAGCGTGAATGATTTAGTGTAGACGCTGAACGATTACTCAGCAGCTTGCGGCATTTTACCTTTCTGCGCTGCACGTTCTGTCAGACGCTTCTCAAAATTGGCATTAAACTGCTTTTTCTGTTCCGGCGTCAGGATGTTGTAAATCTTGTTCTGGGTTTCCATATGCGCCAGCATATTGGCTTTGCGCTGTTCTTCCATCTTCGCAATTTGCGCTTCTGCTTTTGCTTTATCGAAGCTATCGCTGGCAATGATGTCGTGCATTGCGCGGCGCTCTTCCAGCGGTGGACGTTTCATCTGATCGCGCTGACCTTTCATGATTTCGCGAATCTGCTGTTTCTGTGCGTCGGTCAGGTTCAGGTCTTTGAACATCATGTCATGATGCGGGGCGAATTTGCCGTTGTGGTGCATCATCGGTTTGGCATCCGCTGGCGCAGCTGTTGTCGTGTCAGCGGCGTGTGCCAGGTTAGCAGCGCCCAGCGCCAGGGTAGAGGCAACAAACAGAGCAGTCAGTTTACGCATAATTTCTATCCTTTCTTTCAGTTATTTTTACGACACTCATGCGACTCTTATGCAATGTGATGTCGTGTTGACGAGATTAACTTTACCGGCTTAAGCGTCAATTAATCAGAGCAACGGTAAAACAGTGAAAGTGTAAAAAACAAACTTTCATCAATTATGGAGAAAAAAAGAATTAATTGCGCAGAGTTGCAATGAAAAATTACAACAGGATGATTTTGAAGGGATTATGAAGAACTATACCTGAACCCTGATTATTAAGAAAGCAATTCACCAGGAATAATCTGTAATAAATAAAAACAGCACGCAAAATATGCCCTTAAGGATAAACCTGCAGGGCAAATATATTCGTCACAATTTTTCCAGCATCAATCCGGCACGTAAGCCACAGGCCACGTTAGGGTTCGGAAAGAGAACGTATTCAACATCATGGGTGACGATAAAACGTTCATCCCCGTCCTGCGCAAGCAAAGTTCCCTCTTTAAAAGGGGTAAAGTTGAGCGTCTGGTTATCCATATGGAGAATGAAATCATCACTACGCCGCGTAATTTGCGACACCACGCGGTAACGCAGCGGGGATGTTTCTCCGCAAGCCATTCGCTCGCCCCGCAGCAGCTTCGCCAGCGCATCTGACGTCTGCGAAAACTGGGCCAGATCGTTTTGTCCAAACGGTAGCGCTTTACCCAGCTCCAGCGTACAGGCCAGCGCGCCAAAATGTTCGGCGCTAAAATGGGTAAACGTGCCGCCAGGTGTCTGATGGAAAACCAGCGCCTCCAACCCTGCATCACCCAGCCATCCCAGAAAATCTTCGTCCCAGGCAACGTTGCGTTGTGGCAACACGCCAAAGCGCAGATGCTGTGACCCGCGGATCGCGGTGTGCAGATCCAGATGCCAGCGTACTGGCTCTTTTGCCCGCGAATAGAAATCCTCCAGACACAGCTCAAGCTCGTGGGCGCGGTACGTTTCTTCACTCGCGGCAAAAATCTGCCAACGACCGCCAAACATCCGGTTCAGGTCACTATGGCAATAACGTTTTCCCGCTGCCAGCGCCTGCGGGTTTCCCAGAATCACCAGCAGTCGCCATGTCAGTGCCAGCTCGCCGCTAAACAGCCTGGAAAGCAATGATTCGAGAATCTCTACCGGGGCCGTTTCATTGCCATGGATCCCCGCAGACAGCACCAGAGACTGTTCAACGGGTGCATTCGGCGTCAGTTCCAGAATCCCGCGCCCCACCCACTGCCAGGTAAAACCATGTGCTGTGCCCTGGATTTGCTCGGGGATTTTCCCGTTAAGCGTTTGGGTCAGAAAATTATCCATGACTGGTCCTCTCCTGCTGGAAAGGATACACAGAGCCGAGATTGAGCAATTGCGTCAGCGTATCCAGCGCTTCACGCCCCTCGCGCAACAGCTGCGGGTCGGCAAGATCCGCGGCGGTAAGACGATCGCGGTAGTAACGGTCAACCCAGTTATTCAACGTGTTAAACAGCGTGTCGTTCATGATAACCGCCGGGTTCACCACCTGCAGCTCTTGTGGGGTAAGCACCACTCTCAGGCGCAAACATGCCGGACCACCGCCGTTGGACATACTTTCGCGAAGATCGAATACCCGCAGGTCATCGATCGGATTGTCTTCCTCGAGCAGACGGTTCAAATACCGCCACACGCACGCATGCTCCCGACATTCCTGCGGCAGGACCAACATCATCGAACCGTCATCCCGGCTGAGTAACTGACTGTTAAACAGATAGGTAGTGACCGCATCCTGCACCGACACTTCCGCAGTCGGGACTTCCAGCGGAGTAAATCCAGCCACCTGGCTGCGTAACTGCTCTAACAACGCCTGCTGTCTGACAAATGCCTGTTGATGACAAAACAGCACCTGACGATTCGATACCGCAATCACATCGTTATGAAACACGCCAAGATCGATGACGTCCGGGTTTTGCTGGGCAAAAATGCGCTGATGCGGGTTAACCTGATTCAGTCGTGCGACCGCTTCGCTGGCCTCACGGGATTGCCTCGCCGGATAGCGCTTCGGCTGGGAGGCATTCCCTTCTTCACGACCGTAAACGAATAGCTGTACGCCAGGGTCACCGTAATCTCCACCGAGGCGGTTATGGTTTGCCGCCCCTTCATCACCGAAAAGCGCAACCTGAGGCAACGCGCCGTGGACCGCAAAGCTATGCTCATCGCGGAAAATTGCCCGTAACAATGCTTCGGTAGTTGGCGCTTCCAGCGAACGGTGGAACTTATTATTCAGATTCGCCACTGTCAGATGTACTTTCCCGTCCAGCGAATCTGCCGAAGGGCAGACCGTTGCCGCATTCGCTACCCACATAGGCGATGCGGAGCTGGCGCAGGAAAGCCAGTGAGGCGCCTGACGCGCCACCTTCTCCAGCACCTGTTCGTCACTGCCGTGAAACCCCAACTGACGCAATACCGGAATATAAGGCCGTTCGTGGGGAGGGATCACCGCCTGGGGAAATCCCGCATCCGCCAGCGCTTTCATCTTTAGCAGACCCTGTTTCGCCGCCAGACGCGGGTTCGACACCTGAAAACGATGTTTGGTTGAGGCCTCATTACCAAATGACAGCCCCGCATAATGGTGGGTCAGTCCCACCAGACCATCAAAATTTACCTCACGGGCTTTCATAGCTTGTCCTCGCGAGAAAAATCCAGTCCGGGGCTAAGCGCCGTTGGCAGCGTTAAGGCAGGTGATTCCAGACTTGCCATCGGCCAGGCGCAATAATCTGCGGCATACCACGCGCTCGCGCGATGGTTCCCGGACGCGCCAACCCCGCCAAACGGCGCTGTGCTCGCCGCGCCAGTTAACGGCTTATTCCAGTTGACGATCCCAGCCCGCGCCTCCAGCAGCAATTGGTCAAACTGGCTGCGATCGGGTGACACCAGGCCGCATGACAGCCCAAAACGGGTGTTGTTCGCCATACGAATCGCATCATCAAAGCTGTCATAACGCCAGACGCCGAGCAGCGGACCAAAAACCTCTTCATCAGGTACGTTTCCTGCCCCGGTCAGTTCGATAATACCAGGGGTCAGCAGTGACGTTCCGGCTTTCACCAGACGTGGCGCCAGCAGCGTACGGCCACCCAATGACTCCAGGCGCTGCCAGGCATCATAGACGTGCTGCGCGGCCTGTTCGGAAATCAGTCCGCCAAGAAACGGCTGCGGTTGTGCATCCCAGTTGCCGGGCATTAAACGCTGGCTGACCTCCACCAGACGCGCCAGGAACGCATCCCCCTGCGCGCCTTTTTTAACTAACAGGCGGCGGGCGCAGGTACAACGCTGTCCGGCGGTAACAAACGCGGATTGAATCGTCAGATGCACCGCGGCATCAATATCTTGCGGATTCTCAATAATCAGCGGGTTGTTGCCCCCCATTTCCAGGGCAAGGATTTTTTCCGGCTGGCCGGATAGCTGTCGATGCAGTTGATAACCGGTATTGGCACTGCCAGTAAACAGCAGACCATCAAGATCTTCCTGCGCGCTCAGCGCCTGCCCCGTTTCGCGTCCGCCCTGCACCAGGTTCAGCACGCCCGGCGGTAATCCCGCCAGCTCCCACAGCTTTGTCACGGCTTCGCCGGTCCACGGCGTCAGCTCGCTGGGTTTGAAAATCAACGTATTGCCTGCCAGCAGTGCCGGAACAATATGACCATTGGGTAAATGGCCGGGGAAGTTATACGGGCCAAATACCGCCAGTACGCCGTGCGGGCGATGGCGCAACGTTGCCGCGCCATCCGGTAACTCGCTGTGCTGCTCTCCGGTACGGGCATGATAAGCTTTCACGGAGATAGCTATTTTATTGATCATCGCCGTCAGTTCAGTCGCGGCTTCCCAATGAGGTTTGGCGGTTTCCCGGGCGATAATCTGGGTCAGCTCGGCTTTATTGCTTTCCAGCAATGAAGCAAACTTTTCAACAATAGTCTGACGGGCGCTAAAGGGCTGTTTAGCCCAACCGGTAAAGGCTGCGCGCGCGGCCCGACACGCCTGTGCTACCTGAGTTGCATCGGCATCATTGCCCTGCCACAGCGCATCACCGCTTACCGGATTGGTTTTCACCCGACGCTCACCCTGCCCGGTCACCCAGTCGCCGTTTATCCATAATGTCATGCTGTTTTCTCCTCTGCACAAAGACGCACAAAACGTACATGGTCGCCCGCATGGCATTTCAGGGCGTCCAGTTGCGCCGCCGTCAGTACCAGACGCTGAGTATCCGGGTCGGCACGAACCAACATGACGCGGAAGTTTTGATAATTTTCATTGGCAACCAGACAAGCTGGATAATCGCCCGGCGCAGGCTGCCCTTCAGCCACCTCCACCAGTCGGCTTTTACGGATAGCCCGCACCCGGTCAATATCACATTCCAGGGTCGGCCCGCCGTCGAAAATATCGACATAGTTACGGTAGCGAAACCCTTCTTTCTCCAGCACTGCCCGAGCAGGAGCCGTTTGCGGATGTACCTGACCAATCACGCTTTGCGCTTCATCAGACAAGAAATGGGTATAAATCGGATGCTTAGGCATCAGTTCAGCAATGAATGCTTTTTGCCCGGTTCCGCAGAGAAAATCCGCCCGGCTAAACTCCATCGAGAAAAATCGTTTGCCGAGGCTTTGCCAGAACGGAGAGTAGCCATGCTCATCGATCACGCCGCGCATCTCGGCCACGACTTTCTCATTGAATCGATCGCGAAAGGCCGCCATAAACATAAAACGCGACTTCGACAGCAAATAACCGTTGCCCTCTTTACGCCAGTCCGGATCGAGAAACAGAGTGCAAAGTTCGCTACTGCCCGTATGATCGTTACTCAGAAACAGCGTCGGCAGCGCGTTGTACACGTTCAGCTCTTTCGACGCGTGCACCAGAGTACCGACCCGGTAGTTGTACCAGGGGTCGTTAAGTCCCACCGCCACCTCGATGGCGCAAATCCCCGCCACGGTTCCGCTGGCGCTGTCTTCTAGCACAAACACATATCCCTGCTCACTTTTTGGCAACTCACCGCGCCAGGTTTGTAGCGAACGTTCGATACGCGCCATCAGCGTAGCTTCATTCGCCGGTAGCGAAGTCAATCCGCCGCCGGTCTTACTGGCAAGCTGCATCAACGCAGTGATATCCGCGCGTTCAATGGGACGAATCACCATCATGATGAACCTCCTGCTTTAATGCGTTCGCAGGCCAGCGCAAAGCGATCCAGCCCGGTGGCGACCTCTTCTTCGCTGACGTTTAACGCAGGGGCAAAACGCACCACGTTAGCACCAGCAATCAGTACCATCACCCCGGCAACGGCCGCTTCTTGCGAGATAAGTTTCGCTTTCCCGGCAAATTCCGCGTTCAGCACGCAGCCGATCAGCAGTCCGAGTCCACGAATTTCACTAAACAGTCCAAAACGTTCGTTAATGGCGTTAATACGCTCCACAAACCAGTCGTGGCGCTGTTTCACTCCGTTGAGCACTTCCGGCGTGTTAACAATTTCCAGCAGTTTGCCCGCCACCGCCGTGGCCAGCGGGTTTCCGCCGTACGTTGTACCGTGCGTACCGACCGTCATCACGCTGGCACAATGCTCTGTCGCCAGCAGTGCGCCGATGGGAAAGCCACCGCCCAACGCTTTTGCTGTCGTCAGTAGATCCGGCGTAACGCCATAATGCATATAGGCATACAGTTCTCCGGTACGGCCAACGCCGGTCTGAACTTCATCAAATATCAGCAGTGCATTATGGCGATCGCATAATTCACGCAGCCCCTGTAAAAAGGCATTCGTTGCCGGCACCACGCCGCCTTCACCCTGCACCGGCTCCACGATAACCGCGCAGGTGGTGTCATCAATCAGTTGGCTGGCAGAGTCGAGATCGTTGTATACGGCATGACGGATATCCGGCGGCAGCGGTGCGAAATCCTGTGAATAGGCAGGCTGTCCTCCGGCGCTGACGGTAAAGAGCGTGCGGCCATGGAAAGCATTTTTAAACGCTACAATGCCGCTCTTCTGGCTGCCAAAACGATCGTGAGCATATTTACGCGCCAGTTTTAGTGCCGCTTCATTGGCCTCTGCGCCAGAGTTACAGAAGAAAATGCGCTCGGCGAAGGTGGCGTCAATTAACTTTTTCGCCAGACGCAGCACCGACTCGTTGGTGTAGCCATTTCCCGTATGCCAGAATTTGCTCGCCTGGTCGTTTAATGCATCGCGCAATGCCGGATGGGCGTGACCCAGCGCGTTAACCGCAATGCCTCCCGCGAAATCGATATACTCTTTGCCCTGCTGGTCCCACAGACGTGAACCTTCACCACGCACCGGAATAAAAGGGGCCGGAGCGTATACGGGCATCATCCATTCATCAAAATTTTCACGCGTAATTGACAGAGACATAGCGACCTCAACGGTAAATAAAAAGTTATCTGTATGTTAATAAATATAGTGTTTGCGGTGTAAATGTAGATTGCAGGGTTCGTGCCAGCCAGCGAAAAAAGTGCATAAACAGAGGTTGGTAACGGAATATCAACAGGTTACAACGTGGCGATATTCACTATATGTGCATATAAAGTGAATATGTTTGCGCATCCGGCGACTAAACAGAGGAAAAAACGCAGTTTTATTCAGTCGCCAAATATAATTCTGAAATTGTGATCGTATACGAAATTTATCGGGAATTATTGCCCTATTCCGACGCGCTTCGCGCCAAAACGGTGCAGTTTTTGCTCCATCGTTAACGCCATTAGCAATCATTGTTGGAATCAGGTGACAAGAAGCAGTCAGCCTGCGGAAATTCTGCTACCATCCTTGCACTATTCATCTTGCAAAGTGGCAGCGACTATGAAATTTGTCTCTTTTAATATCAACGGCCTGCGCGCCCGTCCCCATCAACTGGCAGCCATTGTCGAAAAACACCAACCGGATGTTATTGGCTTACAGGAGACAAAGGTCCACGACGATATGTTCCCTCTCGAAGAGGTAGCAAAGCTCGGTTACAACGTCTTTTATCATGGACAGAAAGGTCATTACGGCGTGGCGCTGTTAACGAAAGAAACGCCAATCGCGGTGCGTCGTGGCTTCCCGGGCGATGGCGAGGAAGCGCAGCGTCGTATCATCATGGCGGAAATTCCATCCCCGCTGGGCAGCATCACGGTGATCAACGGCTATTTCCCGCAGGGCGAAAGCCGTGACCATGAAACTAAATTCCCGGCCAAAGCCGCGTTTTATCAGAACCTACAAAACTATCTGGAGACAGAACTGAAACGCGACAATCCGGTGTTGATCATGGGCGATATGAATATCAGCCCTACCGACCTCGATATCGGCATCGGCGAAGAGAACCGTAAACGCTGGCTGCGGACCGGTAAATGTTCCTTCCTGCCGGAAGAGCGCGAGTGGATGGAGCGCCTGCTGGGCTGGGGTCTGGTAGATACCTATCGCCACGCTTATCCTGAAAAGAACGACCAGTTCTCGTGGTTTGATTACCGCTCAAAAGGCTTTGACGATAACCGTGGCCTGCGTATCGATCTTCTGCTGGCGAGCAACCCACTGGCGGAGCGCTGCGAAGAAACCGGCATCGACTATGAAATTCGCAGCATGGAAAAACCGTCCGATCATGCGCCTGTATGGGCTAAATTCCGCGTCTGACCTTCTGCGTCTTTTCACTCTCCGGGCCCGGCCTGGAGAGTCTGTTTATTCTGTGCAAAATCAATAAAGCGACGGTAATACATTGTTACGGCCGGGAATTTATTATATCTTCCCGCGCACTTTTCGCTGACGAAAATGCTGCATTGCACTCGGTTTTACAGGAGAACCCCCATGAAAAAGAAGTTCGCATAAAGCAGAATACCGGCTGCTGATTGTCGCGGTCCTGTTCTGCGTTCTGGCGGGAGTTTTCCATCATTATGGTCTGACCGACCTGATAACCAATTTCCATCATTTACGAGACGTCATCCGCCAAAGCGGTATGTTCGGCTATACGCTTTATATCCTGTTGTTTATTGTTGCTGCGCTGTGTCTGATCCCAGGCAGTATCCTGGTGATCGTCGGCGGGGTGCTATTTGGTCCCGTGACAGGAACGCTCATCTCGTTAGTGGCGGCAACCGTTGCCTCGGCGCTGTCGTTTTTGCTGGCTCGCTGGCTTGGTCGGGATCTACTGCAAAAATACGTTGGGCACACAGCGACGTTTCAGGCTATCGAAAAAGGCATTGCGCATAGCGGAGTAGACTTTCTGATCCTGACCCGGCTCGTGCCGCTGTTCCCCTATAACATTCAAAACTACGCTTATGGGCTGACGGCGATTCCGTTCTGGTCATTTACCGTGATATCTGCGGTAACCACCTTGCCCGGCATCTTCATTTATACGCTGATGTCGCACGAACTGGCCAGCGAAGGGATTAGCTGGGCATTTATCGGTACGCTCAGCATTGCGGGGCTGGTGTTATTCGCCCTCGTTCAGGCCGCCAAAGCCTGGGCCAGGTATAAGCATATCGATCCATCGTCCCGTCATGAGTGCACGGGTAAATGTTCAAAATGAATACACCGCGGCTGACACGCTATTACCGGGTAAGCTTGCTTGCTCTGCTGCTGCTCGCGCTAATCGCATGGGCGTGGATACCAGGCGTGAGCGACTTTCTCCACGCCAGCCTGGCGGCGTTTGCTACGCTCGATCAGCATGCTGTTGAGAACTTCATTCGTTCTTACGGAACCCAGGCCGCGGTGGTGTCGTTCTTCCTGATGATCCTGCAGGCCATCGTCGCGCCCCTTCCTGCCTTTGTTATTACGTTTGCCAATGCCTCGCTATTTGGCGCATTTTGGGGCGGCGTACTGTCCTGGAGCAGCGCGATGGTGGGTGCGGCGCTGTGCTTTTTTATTGCCCGCGTTTTAGGTCGCGGCGCGGTGGAGAAACTGACCGGAAAAACGGTGCTGAACAGCATGGACGCTTTTTTCGAGCGCTATGGCAAGCACACAATTCTGATCTGTCGCCTGTTACCTTTTGTGCCCTTCGACCCGGTAAGTTATGCAGCAGGCCTGACCTCGATTCGCTTTCGCCATTTTTTCATCGCCACCGGCATCGGACAATTACCTGCCACTATCGTCTATTCGTGGGCGGGTAGCCTGTTAACCGGCGGCACATTTTGGTTTGTTACCGGCCTGTTCATTCTGTTCGCCCTGAGCGTAGTGATATCCGTGGCGAGAAGCCTTTATCTTGAGCATCAACGGAAAAAAACCTGAGACTTCCCCCCATTTTTAGCAATGGAGATATTATGCGTTACTGCTTATTGTGCCTGAGTTTGTTGCTCTGCCCGCTGGCGACGTTTGCCCAGGACGCCACCTGGCAGCAAATCAAAAAAGATGCCCGCGGTCAGACGGTGTGGTTCAACGCCTGGGGTGGCGACAATGCAGTTAATCAGTATCTCGACTGGGTTAGCGGTGAGATGAAAACGCACTACGCCATTAACCTAAAAATCGTGCGCCTGGCGGATGCTGCCGACGCCGTAAAACGCATTCAGACGGAAGCGACATCCGGGCGAAAAACCGGTGGCTCTGTCGATTTACTGTGGGTTAACGGCGAAAACTTCCGTACGCTGAAAGAAGCCGGACTGCTGCAAACTCAGTGGGCGCAAACGCTGCCTAACTGGCGCTATGTTGATACCCAAAAACCGGTGACGGAAGATTTCTCCGTTCCAACGGAGGGGGCTGAATCACCGTGGGGCGGCGCCCAGCTAACCTTTATTGCCAGGCGCGATCTCACCGCGCAGCCGCCGCAATCCCCGCAGGCACTTCTGGAGTTCGCGCAGGCGCACCCCGGTACCGTGACCTATCCGCGCCCGCCAGATTTTACCGGAACAGCGTTTCTTGAGCAGTTGTTAATATCGCTCACCACCAAACCGCAAGCGTTGAAAATCGCTCCCGATGCAACCACCTTCGCCGACGTTACTGCCCCGTTATGGCACTATCTTGATGCGTTGCACCATGTACTCTGGCGCGAAGGCAAAGACTTTCCGCCCACGCCTGCGCGAATGGATGCGCTGCTTAATAGTGGCGTTCTGCGTTTCTCAATAACCTTTAACCCTGCCCACGCACAGCAAAAAGTGGCCAGCGGCGAATTGCCCAAAAGCAGCTATAGTTTTGGTTTCTCACAGGGCATGCTCGGCAACGTGCATTTTGTCACCATTCCGGCGAATGCGCGCGCCAGCGCCGGAGCGAAAGTCGTGGCAAACTACCTGCTTTCGCCCGAAGCGCAACTGCGCAAAGCCGACCCGACTGTCTGGGGGGATCCTTCGGTGCTTGATCCACAAAAATTACCTGTCGAACAGCGTAATGCGCTGCTGGCACGGATCCCGCAAGGACTCCCTGCCGTACTGCCAGAACCGCATGCAGCCTGGGTAAACGCTCTGGAACAAGAATGGCTACGCCGCTACGGTACGCATTAATACTGCTACTCTGGGCCATTATGGCGGCAGTATATCTGCCGCTGGCGCCAGCGGCATTGTCGCTGATAGCACCGGCGCTTAACACCGCACACTGGCTGGCGTTAGTCACCGATCCTCAATTCCCGCAGGCGTTACTGGCAACGCTGGTTTCCGTAATCCTCGCGGCTGGCGGCGCGCTGCTCATCGCTCTGCTGGCAATCCTCGCCTTGTGGCCCGGCGCTGGCTGGGTACGTCTGTATACGCGTCTTCCCTGGCTGCTGGCAATTCCGCACGTTGCCTTTGCCACCAGCGTGCTGTTAGTTTTTGCCGAAGGCGGCCTGCTCTGGCAATGGCTTGCGTTTTTCAGCCCCCAGCCGGATCGGTACGGCATTGGTCTTGGCGTGACGCTGGCCGTGAAAGAAAGCGCCTTTTTGTTATGGATCCTCTCGGCCCTGCTAAGTGAAAAACAACTTTCGCAGCAGGTTATCGTGCTGGATTCGCTGGGTTACAGCCGACTGCAATGCCTGAAGTGGCTGGTTCTGCCCGCTATCGCCCCGGCGTTGGGCAAAGCTATGCTGGCGATTGTCGCCTGGTCACTCTCCGTTGTGGATGTGGCAATCGTTCTTGGCCCCGGCAATCCGCCAACGCTTGCCGTATTGAGCTGGCAATGGCTCAGTCAGGGCGATGTCGAACAGCAGGCTAAAGGTGCGCTCGCCAGCCTGCTGCTGGTGTTGTTGCTCCTTATTATCGCGCTGGTGGGTTATCTGTTCTGGCACGCCTGGCGACGAACTATTCCGGCAGTCAACGGTGAACGCCTGCGTTTTCCATCCGCTACGACCGCACGCCCGCTGGTACAGCTTTTACCCCTGAGCGGTATGGTATGTGCGCTGGTGCTGGCACTTCTCGCCAACTATTCCTCGCTAAACAGCGAGGCGCTCAGCAACAGCCTGCAACTGGGACTCCTTTCCAGCGTGCTGGCGCTGCTGATACTGTTTGCCTGGCTGGAATGGGGTCCACAAACCGGACACCGCTGGGTCTGGCTACCGCTCATTTTGCCTGCGCTGCCGCTGGTGACCGGACAGTACCTGTTGGCATTATATGGCGGACAGGATGGGCTGATGACGACCATTATCTGGGGCCACCTGCTGTGGGTGATGCCATGGATGCTGTTTGTTCTCAAACCGGCGTGGCAACGCATTGATCCGCGATTGATTTTGATTGCACAAACGCTGGGCTGGACGCGGGAGCGGATATTCTGGCAGGTGAAATGCCCACTGCTAGTGCGCCCGGCGCTGATTGCCTTCGCGGTTGGATTCTCTGTCAGTATTGCCCAGTATATGCCGACGCTGTGGTTAGGTGCCGGACGCTATCCGACGCTGACCACCGAAGCGGTGGCATTAAGCAGCGGTGGTAGCACCGCGATTCTGGCTACCCAGGCATTATGGCAGCTTCTGTTACCACTGTTAGTTTTCGCACTCACGGCGTTTCTCGCTGCGTGGATTGGCCGCTTTCGACAAGGACTCCGCTAATGCTTACCGTACGAGACGTTTCGTTGTACCAGGGCGCGACAGCGCTGGTAAAGGACGTTAATTTTCAGGTAAATAAAAGTGACATTGTCACTATTATGGGGCCTTCCGGCAGCGGAAAGTCTTCGCTATTTTCGTGGATGATCGGAGCGCTGTCTCCTCAGTTTCAGGCGTCAGGCGAACTGTGGCTCAACGAACGACGCATTGACACCCTGCCTACCGCGCAGCGCCAGATTGGCATCCTGTTCCAGGATGCGCTGCTGTTTGACCATTTCAGCGTTGGGCAGAATTTACTGCTGGCCTTACCCGCCAGTCTGCAAGGTCCCGCCAGGCGTCATGAGGTAGAAAGCGCCCTCGCGCGCGCGGACCTGGCAGGATTTTATTCACGCGATCCGGCTTCGCTCTCCGGTGGGCAGCGTTCGCGGGTCGCCCTGCTTCGCGCGCTGCTGGCGCAGCCTCAGGCGCTGTTACTCGATGAACCCTTTAGCAGGCTGGATGCGTCACTGCGCGATACATTTCGCCAGTGGGTCTTCACTGAAGTCCGTAAGCTGGGTATACCGGTGGTCCAGGTTACCCATGACGCGCAGGACGTTCCGCCCGCAGGCCGTGTATTACAGATGGAAAGCTGGGCGTGAATGTAGCGATATGCTGCGTTAACGCAAGGTTTTTACTTCACTGGCGGCACAGAATGTCGTCCTCTTTTTTCAACGTCGGGCTATTCGATGAAACGTGTTTCTCAAATGACCGCGCTGGCACTGGCTTTAGGGCTCGCTTGCGCTTCTTCCTGGGCTGCTGAAACAGCACAAACGCTCACCCTCAACCAGTTACAGCAAAAGCAGGGCGCGGCGATCGATACCCGTCAGAGCGCTTTTTACAACGGCTGGCCGCAGTCGCTCAATGGTCCTTCAGGACACGAACCTTCCGCGCTGAACCTGTCTGCCGCCTGGCTCGACACGATGAATGATGCACAACTCAGCGCCTGGGTTAAGTCACATCAGTTGAAAACCGACGCGCCGGTCGCGCTGTATGGCAGCGATAGCGACATGCAGGCCGTCAAATCTCGCCTGCAGAAAGTCGGCTTTAGCCATATCTCAACCCTCAGCGATGCGCTTACGGACCCTGCCCGTCTGCAACGTCTGCCGCACTTCGAACAACTGGTTTACCCGCAGTGGCTGCTCGACCTGCAGCAGGGTAAAGACGTGACTGCCAAACCGACCGGTGACTGGAAAGTGATTGAAGCCGCCTGGGGCGCGCCGAAGTTGTATCTGCTGAGCCATATCCCCGGTGCGGGCTATATTGATACCAACGAAGTCGAAAGCGAACCACTGTGGAATAAAGTTTCCGACGAGCAGCTCAAAGCGATGCTGGCGAAACACGGTATCCGCCACGACACCACGGTGATTTTATATGGACGCGATGTTTATGCCGCCGCGCGCGTGGCGCAAATTATGCTGTACGCAGGCGTGAAAGATGTTCGTCTACTCGACGGCGGCTGGCAAACCTGGTCCGACTCAGGTTTACCGGTCGAACGTGGTACTCCGCCGACGGTGAAGCCAGAACCTGATTTCGGCGTAAAAATTCCTGCCCAGCCGCAGTTGATGCTGAATATGGAACAGGCTCGCGGCCTGCTGCATCGACAGGATGCGTCGTTGGTGAGCATTCGTTCATGGCCGGAGTTTATCGGTACTACCAGCGGCTATAGCTACATCAAGCCAAAAGGTGAGATCGCAGGCGCACGCTGGGGCCACGCAGGCAGCGATTCCACGCATATGGAAGATTTCCATAATCCGGATGGCACCATGCGCAGCGCGGATGACATCGCCGCCATGTGGAAACAGTGGAATATCACGCCAGACCAGCAGGTTTCTTTCTACTGCGGCACCGGCTGGCGTGCTTCAGAAACGTTTATGTATGCCCGCGCGATGGGCTGGAAAAACGTCTCTGTTTACGACGGCGGCTGGTACGAGTGGAGCAGCAATCCGAAAAACCCGGTTGCCCGCGGTGAACGGGGTCCGGACGCCAGCAAGTAAAATGGTCACGATTGCCGGATAAGCGCATCCGGCAACGCAATACATTACGCCTGACGCTGAACCGCTTTCAGCGTCAGATATCCACTCCAGATTCGGGTGAACGTCGTCATCCAGCACAGCGCGCCAAAGACCCACGCCATCACAGCGAAATAGTCCGGGAACAGACATCCCAACACAAACAGCATAATCGTCTCGGTTCCTTCGGTTAGTCCGCCCAGATAATAAAACGATTTATGCGCGTAGCCAGGGTTATCTATCTGATGCTTAGCCGCCAGCGCGGCGAAGGCCAGAAAGCTGCTGCCGGTGCCAATAAACGCGAACAATAGCCAGCCGCCTGCCAGGGCATTTTGCGCCGGTGCGGCAAGAATAAAACCAAACGGCACTAAAGCGTAAAACAGAAAATCAAGCGAGATATCGAGAAATCCTCCCGCATCGGTAAGCCCTCTACGCCGAGCCAGCGCCCCATCCAGCCCATCAAATAGCCGATTGAGCACAATGGCCACCAGCGCCGCCAGATACCAGCCTAGCGCCAGAAATGGCAACGCCAGCACACCAATGGCAAAACCGACAAGCGTAAGTCCGTCCGGAGTAATCGCGGGTTTATCAATGACCCCCACGCAGCGATGCAAAAGCGGTTTTAATCGCGGGTGAAGATGACGGTCAAGCATGCGGGCGTCCTTTATAACTGTCGCACAGTCCCTGGGAGGGGATATCGAGTGCGGCATTAAAACGCGCCGAGAGATTTTGAAACGCAATCAGCGCGGTCATTTCAGTAATCGCGGTATCGGTAAAATACTGCTTCATCTGCGCTTTCAGCGCATCGTCAACCTGTGGAGGCGTTGCGGTCACCGCATCCGCATAGGCCAGCGCTACGCGCTCTTCTGCACTGAACAGCGTCGATTCTTGCCAGTTGGCAACCTGCAAGACTTTATCCAGCGCGCCGCAGCGTTCAGCCAGCCGTAAACTGTTGGCATCAACGCAGAAAGCGCAGTGGCACACCTGAGATACGCGGGTCATTAGCAATGCGCGCATCACCGGCGTTAAGCGCGCCTTTTTACGCTCCAGAAATCCAACAAACAGCGCTACCAGCCAGAACAGAAATGGCATCCGCCCCCACCAGCGCGTGGGATGCAGCACATCGCCATAATGCTTTTTCTGCGTCGCAACGAGCGGTTTTAAACTGAAAGGGATACGCGTTAACGGTTTTACCCACGACTGAGGATCGTTCAACGGTTGCTCCTGAATACTTTAGATAAAACGAAGATAACGATAGTATGTCACTTTCTGCCGTTAGATCTTGATGAATATAATGAAAACTCTCGACGTGGTCGCCGCTATCATAGAACGTGATGGCAAAATTTTACTGGCTCAACGTCCGCAGCATGCGGATCAGTCAGGTATGTGGGAGTTTGCCGGCGGTAAGGTTGAGTCTGGCGAAAGTCAGCCCGAGGCGCTGGTCCGTGAACTGCGTGAAGAGTTGGGCATCGAGGCGGTCGTTGGGCGCTACATTGCCAGCCATCAACGCGAGGTTTCAGGCCGACTGATTCACTTACATGCCTGGCATGTGCCGTCATATCAGGGAGAACTGAAGGCGTATGAGCATCAGGATATCGTCTGGTGTTCACCCGAAGAGGCGCTGCGTTATCCGCTGGCGCCTGCCGATATCCCGTTGTTAAAAGCGTTTATCCTTTTACGCGCCGCCAGACCAGCGGATTCGTGCTGATCGTTTTATCATCACGCTGGCACTGCAACAGAACGCCATCCGCCTTAATCACCGCCCCTTCTGAGTAGTTTTGATCCTGATAAATACAGCACTGACTACAGGGTTGCGCCCGCTGACCGCTGGAACTGAATACTTCCGGCGGCACATTCACCTGCACGTCCGGGCGATAAAGCTGATTTGCCAGCGTCGCGCTGGACATTATTGCCAACGCTCCAGCCACGATTAAACGGCGCATATTCTTTCCTTTTTGACTGACAGTTATGCTCAGTATAACGGTATAAATCGGCAGAAACTTTAGCCCCTTCCGTCATCGTTTTTGGTTATGACCCGCGGCGCAATATTAATTTACTTAGCGGGGTTAATTTTTTCTTGCGTCCCGTCACACTGCTGATGTTATAGTCAAAAACTGCAAAACACTTAACACAAAAATCAAAAATATAACCATATCAATACATAAGAGGTTCTTATATCTATGGATCAGACATGTTCTCTGGAGTCATTCCTTAACCATGTGCAAAAGCGCGACCCGAATCAGACCGAGTTCGCGCAAGCCGTTCGTGAGGTAATGACGACACTGTGGCCCTTCCTCGAACAAAACCCACGTTATCGTCAGATGTCATTGCTGGAACGTCTGGTTGAACCGGAGCGCGTGATCCAGTTCCGCGTAGTCTGGCTGGACGATCGCAATCAGGTACAGGTTAACCGCGCGTGGCGTGTGCAGTTCAGCTCCGCCATTGGCCCGTACAAAGGCGGTATGCGTTTTCACCCTTCCGTGAATCTGTCGATCCTGAAATTCCTTGGCTTCGAGCAGACGTTTAAGAACGCCCTCACCACGTTACCAATGGGCGGTGGTAAAGGCGGGAGCGATTTCGATCCGAAAGGGAAAAGCGAAGGCGAAATCATGCGCTTCTGCCAGGCGCTGATGACCGAACTGTTCCGCCATTTAGGCCCCGATACCGACGTTCCGGCGGGCGATATCGGGGTGGGCGGTCGTGAAGTCGGCTTTATGGCCGGGATGATGAAAAAACTGTCCAACAACAGCGCCTGCGTCTTTACCGGTAAAGGTCTCTCTTTTGGCGGCAGCCTGATTCGCCCGGAAGCCACCGGCTACGGCCTGGTGTACTTTACCGAAGCAATGCTGAAACGCCATGGTCTGGGCTTTGAAGGCATGCGCGTAGCGGTCTCTGGTTCCGGTAACGTGGCGCAATTCGCCATTGAAAAAGCTATGGAGTTTGGCGCCCGCGTCGTTACCGCCTCCGATTCCAGCGGTACCGTGGTTGACGAAAGCGGCTTTACCAAAGAAAAACTGGCGCGTCTGTGCGCGATCAAAGACAGCCGTGACGGTCGCGTGGCGGATTACGCTCGTGAGTTTGGCCTGACCTATCTGGAAGGCAAACAGCCGTGGTCGGTTCCGGTTGATATCGCCCTGCCGTGCGCCACTCAGAACGAACTGGATGTCGATGCGGCGCGCGTGCTGATCGCCAACGGTGTGAAAGCTGTCGCCGAAGGGGCCAACATGCCGACCACCATCGAAGCCACCGACCTGTTCCTCGAAGCGGGCGTCCTGTTCGCACCGGGTAAAGCAGCCAACGCCGGTGGCGTAGCGACATCTGGTCTGGAAATGGCGCAAAACGCCGCTCGTCTGGGCTGGAAGGCGGAGAAAGTGGATGCGCGTCTGCATCACATCATGCTGGATATTCACCATGCCTGCGTCGAGTATGGCGGCGAAAGCAAGCAAACCAACTACGTACGTGGCGCCAACATCGCGGGATTCGTGAAAGTTGCCGACGCGATGTTGGGCCAGGGTGTGATTTAATTCATCCCGTACGCCGGATGCGGCACACGTGCCTTATCCGGCCTGCAAACTACACGCCCGCCTCTTCAGATGGCGGGCTTTTTTTCGCCGTACGTTTACGCGGCGCGCTCTTTTTCTTGTCGCCACCACTACCGCCCGGAGCGGCAATGCCACGGAAGCGTCGTACCGGCGTGCTGCGCGCCTGATCGATAAGCTGATACAGCGTTCCCACCAACGGCTGCATGAAGTCCTGATAACGACACTGCTTTTCACTGATTTGGGTCAGGATAGATTCCCAGTGCGCGGTCATGTCCGGACGCGTCGCCATTTCGGGCAGCGAGTGAAACAGCGCTTTTCCCGCGTCGGTAGAATGGATATAACGCCCTTTTTTTACCAGGAATCCGCGTTTAAACAGCAGCTCGATAATCCCGGCGCGCGTCGCTTCCGTTCCTAATCCATCCGTGGCACGCAGGATCTTTTTCAGATCTTTATCCTGCACAAAGCGCGCAATCCCGGTCATCGCTGACAGCAGCGTGGCATCAGTAAAGTGCCGCGGGGGCTGGGTCTGACGTTCAACCACTTCGCCTTTTTCGCACAGCAGCTCATCGTCTTTTGCCACCACCGGCAGCGGCGTCCCGTCGTTATCTTCATCGCGCTCTTTGTTGCCAAGCAGCGTGCGCCATCCGGCCTCCGCCAGAAAACGCGCTTTGGCGACAAACTTTCCTTTGGCGATATCCAACTCAATAACGCACTTCCTGAAGACCGCGTCCGCACAGAACTGCATCAGATACTGACGGGCAATCAGGTTGTAAATTTTCGCTTCGTTATCGTTCAGGTTGATGGACGAACTGCGTGCGGTAGGAATGATGGCGTGGTGCGCATCCACTTTTTTATCGTCCCAGCAGCGGTTTCGCGTATCAGGATTGACCGCTGGTTGCGGGAGCAAATCGGGGGCATGAACGCTAATCGCGTTCAACACCGCGTGACGTCCGGCAAAGTGTTCTTCCGGCAGATAACGGCTATCCGAACGCGGATAGGTAATCAGCTTATGGGTTTCATACAGCTTCTGGCAGATATCCAGAACGTTTTGCGCACTTAAGCCAAAGCGTTTCGCCGCTTCAATCTGCAACGCCGACAGCGAAAACGGCAGCGGCGCAGATTCTGATTCCCGTTTATCGTTATAACTGGTGACTATCGCCGGCTGGCCGTTAATGCGGTTTACCACGTGTTCAGCCAGGGTACGATTCAGCAAGCGCCCTTCTTCATCCTGATACGGCTCACACGCTTCGCTCGGTTGCCAGATAGCGGTAAATCGCTCATCGGCAGGCGTCACGATATGCGCTTTTACCTCGAAGAAATCTTTGGCGACGAAGTTTTCAATCTCTTCATCGCGACGCACAACCAGGCCGAGCACCGGCGTTTGTACGCGCCCGACCGAAAGTACGCCCTGATAGCCCGCGTTACGCCCAAGAATGGTGTAAGCGCGCGTCATATTGATACCGTACAGCCAGTCCGCCCGCGCCCGCGCCAGTGCCGACACGCACAGCGGAATGAACTCACTGTTGGCGCGCAGGCGCTCAATAGCCCGCTCGACGGCCTGCGGGTTGAGGTCGTTAATCAGGCAGCGTTGCACCTGCTGGCGCTTTTCAGGGGCCAGTTGCAGGTAATCAAGTACCTCATCCACCAGCAGTTGTCCTTCACGGTCGGGGTCACCTGCGTGAATGACTTCGCTGGCCTCATGTAAAAAGCGCTTAATGACATTGAGCTGTTTGGTCACCGAGGGACGCGGCTGCAGTTGCCACTTTTCCGGGACAATCGGCAGATCGACCAGACTCCAGCGAGCATAGCGACTGTCGTAGGCATCTGGCTGCGCCTGCTCAAGCAGGTGACCAATGCACCAGGTCACCACTTGTCCGTTTCCGCATTCAATAAAACCGTCACCTTTGCGATGCGGCTTCGGCAGCACATCGGCGATAGCGCGCGCCAGACTCGGTTTTTCGGCAATAAACAACCGCATCGAGTTAACGGATCTCAACCATGGCGCGACCGCCACGAGCTTCCACTAACTCACCAATCGCGGTGAGGTCGATGCCAAACTGCGCTGCCGCCGCTTTCACTTCGGCTTCAGCTTCCGGCGTTACCGCCAGCAGCAGACCACCAGAAGTTTGCGGATCGCAGAGCAGATCGCGTACCGACTGCGGCATTTCACCCATCAGGTGTCCGTAGCTGGCAAAGTTACGCTGGGTTCCGCCCGGCACCGCGCCCTGCGCGATGTATTCTTCAACGCCAGGAAGCTTAGGAATATCCTGGTAGACGATCTGCGCCTGAACGCCAGCGCCCTGACACATCTCGCTCAGATGTCCCAGCAGACCAAAACCGGTAACGTCGGTCATGGCTTTCACGCCGTCGATATCGGCGAATGCCGCCCCTGCAATGTTCATCCGGCACATCACTTCCGTCGCCAGTCCTTTGTGTTCGTCTTTCAGCAGCGATTTTTTCTCTGCGGTAGTCAGGACGCCAATACCCAGCGGCTTGGTCAGGAACAACTTACATCCGGCCTCGGCGGTGCTGTTTTTCTTCACGCGTTCGGTCGGCACAATGCCGGTTACCGCAAGGCCAAAGATAGGTTCTGGGGCATCGATAGAGTGGCCGCCCGCCAGCGCAATACCCGCCTGACGGCAGGCAAAGCGTCCGCCTTCGGTAACTTCGCGAGCGATTTCCGGCGCCAGCTTATCCAGCGGCCAGCCCAGAATAGCAATTGCCATAATCGGTTTGCCGCCCATTGCGAAAATATCGCTGATGGCGTTAGTCGCAGCGATGCGGCCAAAATCAAACGGATTATCGACAATCGGCATAAAGAAATCGGTGGTGCTGATAACGCTGGTGCCGTTCCCCAGATCGTATACGGCCGCGTCGTCTCGGGTTTCATTACCCACCAGTAAGTTCGGATCAACAAACTTCGCCTGCTCGCTGTGCAGAATGGTTTCCAGCACTTTTGGGGAAATTTTACAACCGCAACCGGCTCCGTGGCTGTATTGCGTTAAACGAATAGCTTGCTCGCTCATGGACATCTCCTGTCATTGCAATCCGGATATGGTAGCGCTCATTCCATGATGTGGTAAGAGTGACTGTCTGAATTCGGGTGTCTTTGCTCATAATCCAGACAGTTTTGCCGTTGATATCAGAAATAACGGACGAATGCGCTCGGATCGGCAAGGTTAACCGTCGTGGACGCTTTGAGCTGTGGTGTGCCCAGATAGAGAAAACCAACGATTTTATCCTGCGGGCGACAGTCAAACGCGTCACGAACGACCGCACTTTCGGTTAATGCGCCGCTGCGCCATATACCACCAAAGCCCTGCGCAATTGCAGCCATCTGCATGGCCATTACCGCACAACCGGCAGACATTTCCTGTTCCCATAACGGAACCTTGTCGTTTTCTTCACATTTCGCCACCACGGTAATAATCAGCGGCGCGCGAAACGGTGCGCTGCGCGCTTTTTCCTGGGCTTTCTCATCGCTGCCTGCGGCAATCGCGCCTTTTTCCAGCACATCACTAAAGCGTTCACGTCCCTCGCCCTCAATAACAATGAACTGCCACGGTTGCAGCGTTTTGTGGTCCGGCGCGCGCATTCCCGCCCGTAGAATATTTTGCAGTTGCTCACCAGCCGGGGCCGGATCGACGAGACGAGAGGCGCTACGACGGGTCATAAGTAATTCGAGTGCATCCATTTGCTTAACTCCAACAATGAGATTTGTTCACAAAATTAACACGTGAGCGGATTTTGTTACAGCACAGGCGGTGATTCCTGCTGACAAGTGCCTGTAGGGTCATTACGATAGCCTCATCTTATCGCCTTTCTCCGGGATTTCGGGATGGCGTGTTGTTAATCGGTAGGGAGAATACATGCGAACCCTGTGGCGATTTATTGCCGGATTTTTTAAATGGACATGGCGATTACTCAATTTCGTCCGTGAATTTGTGCTTAACCTGTTCTTCATCTTTTTGGTGCTGGTTGGCGTGGGCATCTGGATGCAGGTCAGCAGCAGCAATACCAGCGAACACGCTGAGCGAGGCGCGCTGCTGCTGGATATTTCGGGGGTGATTGTTGATAAACCCTCAAGCACCAGTCGTTTAAGCGTGATTGGCCGTCAGCTGTTTGGTGCCAGTTCCGATCGTCTGCAGGAAAACTCCCTGTTCGATATCGTGAATACCATTCGTCAGGCAAAAGATGATCGCAACATCACCGGCATAGTGATGGATCTGAAAAATTTTGCCGGGGCTGACCAGCCCTCCATGCAGTATATCGGCAAAGCGCTGCGGGAATTCCGTGACAGCGGGAAACCGGTCTTTGCCGTGGGCGATAACTTCAGCCAGGGACAGTATTACCTCGCCAGTTTTGCCAACAAAATTTACCTCTCTCCTCAGGGTTCCGTTGATCTGCACGGCTTTGCCACCAACGGTCTGTACTACAAGTCTCTGCTCGACAAACTGAAAGTCTCCACGCACGTGTTCCGTGTCGGAACCTATAAGTCTGCCGTAGAGCCGTTTATCCGCGATGATATGTCTCCTGCCGCGCGTGAAGCGGACAGCCGCTGGATCGGCGAGCTGTGGCAGAACTATCTCGACACGGTCGCCGCCAACCGCCAGATCCCAGCTCAGCAGGTGTTCCCTGGCGCGCAGGCGATGCTGGACGGATTAACGAAAGTCGATGGTGATACCGCGAAATACGCGCTCGACAACAAACTGGTGGATGCACTCGCTTCCAGCGCTGAAGTCGAAAAAATGCTGACCAAACAGTTTGGCTGGAGCAAAGCGGATAAAAACTATCGCGCCGTCAGCTATTACGATTATTCGCTGAAAACGCCAGCGGATACGGGAGACAGCATTGGCGTTATCTTCGCGAATGGCGCGATTATGGACGGTGAAGAAACCCCGGGAAATGTGGGTGGCGACACCACTGCCGCACAGATCCGCGAAGCGCGTCTCGACCCGAAAGTTAAAGCGATTGTGCTGCGTGTGAACAGCCCTGGCGGCAGCGTCAGCGCCTCCGAAGTCATTCGTGCTGAACTGGCTGCGGCAAAAGCGGCGGGTAAACCGGTTGTCGTGTCCATGGGCGGCATGGCGGCTTCTGGCGGATACTGGATCTCCACGCCAGCCAGCTACATTGTGGCAAATCCCAGCACCTTGACCGGGTCAATCGGGATCTTTGGTGTGATCAACACCGTCGAAAACAGTCTGGATTCTATTGGCGTACATACCGACGGCGTGGCGACATCCCCGCTGGCGGATATCTCCATCACCAAAGCGTTACCGTCTGAAGTCCAGCAAATGATGCAACTGAGCATTGAGAACGGCTATAAGCGCTTTATCACGCTGGTTGCGGATGCGCGTAAGACAACGCCTGAGCAGATTGACAAAATCGCGCAGGGCCACGTCTGGACCGGTCAGGATGCGAAAGCCAACGGACTGGTAGACAGCCTCGGTGATTTTGACGACGCCGTCGCGAAAGCGGCTGAGCTTGCCAAACTGAAACAGTGGCATATTGAGTATTATCAGGACGAACCAACATTCGTCGATATGGTGATGGACAGCATGTCAGGCTCCGTTCGCGCCATGCTGCCCGAAGCCATTCAGGCCATGCTCCCGCCACCGCTTGCTTCTGCGGCGAGCGCGGTAAAAGCGGAAAGCGATAAGCTGGCCGCGTTTAACGATCCGCAAAACCGATATGCGTTTTGCCTGACCTGCGCCAACGTTCGCTAACTATTGACCCCTCTTCAGGATGAAGAGGGGTTTTCTTTGAGACAGAAGATAAGTCATGCAAAAGAAATCGATTTACGTTGCCTATACCGGCGGTACCATTGGTATGCAGCGCTCCGAACAGGGTTATATTCCTGTTTCCGGTCATCTCCAGCGTCAGCTGGCGTTGATGCCTGAATTCCACCGCCCAGAGATGCCAGACTTCACCATCCACGAATATGTCCCGCTGATGGATTCCTCCGACATGACGCCTGAAGACTGGCAGCATATTGCGGAAGACATTAAAGTGCACTACGACGATTACGACGGTTTTGTCATCCTGCACGGTACTGACACCATGGCGTTTACGGCTTCAGCGCTCTCTTTCATGCTGGAGAATTTGGGTAAACCGGTAATTGTGACAGGGTCACAAATCCCGCTGGCAGAGCTACGTTCAGACGGGCAAATCAATCTGCTGAATGCGCTGTACGTGGCGGCAAATTACCCGATCAATGAAGTGACCCTGTTTTTCAACAACCGACTGTTTCGCGGCAACCGTACCACTAAAGCGCACGCCGATGGTTTTGACGCCTTTGCCTCCCCTAACCTTGCACCGCTGCTGGAAGCCGGGATCCATATCCGTCGACTGGGTACACCACCAGCCCCACACGGCACAGGCGAACTGATTGTTCATCCTATTACTCCACAACCAATTGGCGTGGTCACCATTTATCCCGGCATCTCTGCTGATGTGGTGCGCAACTTCCTGCGCCAACCGGTAAAAGCGTTAATATTGCGCTCCTACGGCGTGGGCAATGCCCCACAAAACAAAGAATTTCTGAAAGAGCTTGAAGATGCGAGTTCGCGTGGCATTGTGGTGGTGAATCTGACCCAGTGTATGTCCGGCAAGGTAAATATGGGTGGCTATGCGACGGGGAATGCCCTGGCGCATGCTGGCGTGATTGGCGGCGCGGATATGACCGTCGAGGCTACGCTCACCAAATTGCACTATCTACTGAGCCAAGGACTGGACACGCAGACCATTCGTGAAGCAATGACGCAAAATCTGCGCGGCGAGCTTACCCCGGACGAATAAGGAGTCTATGCCCATGGCCCGAGCCTTACTGTTGGTCGATTTACAAAATGACTTTTGTGCCGGCGGCGCTCTCGCCGTTCCGCAAGGCGACAGCACAATCGATATTGCCAACCGTCTGATTGACTGGTGCACAGTACGCGGCGACACTGTCGTTGCCAGTCTGGACTGGCACCCGGCGAATCACGGTAGCTTTGCCAGTCAGCATCAGGTCGAACCTTACAGTCAGGGGCAACTCGATGGCCTGGCACAGACGTTCTGGCCCGATCATTGCGTGCAAAACAGCGAAGGGGCAGCTTTGCATCCGCTGTTGAACCAACGTGCGATTTCTCAAACCTTCACCAAGGGAGAGAATCTACTGGTCGACAGTTACAGTGCATTTTTTGATAACGGCCGTCGTCAGGCAACCGCGCTGAACGCTTGGCTGCTCGAACACCGCATTGCCGAGCTTATTATCATGGGGCTGGCTACCGACTATTGCGTTAAGTTCACCGTACTGGATGCGCTCGATCTTGGTTACACCGTCAGCGTGATTACCGACGGCTGCCGTGGCGTCAACATTCACCCCCAGGACAGTGCAGAGGCTTTTATGGAAATGGCGGCAGCGGGCGCAACGCTGTATACGCTTGATGACTGGCTGGAAACCCAGCCGTAAGCGATGCCGACAGGGTCACTCCTGTCGGCGCATTTTCTCAGGCCAGCGCTGAAATCTCTTCCAGCGATACTTTGCGTGTTTCGATGCCAAAACAAAAAAGAATTAGCGCGCATAGCACCAACATTACGCCTAGCACGATAAAGACCGTAATCGACCCGTAACGGGTCAACAAAATAGCAACGCCATAGGGCGTAAACACCGCGACAATCCTTCCGACTGCATTCACAAAACCCGACCCCCGCAATCTAAGATGCGTGGGCCACAGTTCAGGGACATACACCGCAGAAGCAAAGCAAACATACATATACAGAAAAAAGATCATCACCAGCCCATAGCTCAGAATGGCCCACTCTTCGGTTTGAATCGAATAGAAATACCCGAGCAGCGCGATAATAATCAACAAGGATGAACCAAATAACCGCCGTGGAAAACGATCGATAATTAGCGCAGCAATAAATATTCCAACCGGCGCGCCAATCATAATTATCGCGGTCATAAAGATGGATTTCGTTACATCGATTCCTGAATTAACAAATATCGTCGGGATCCATACCGTAATGGTATAGAGCGAAATATTCATCGCGATAAGCACAGTGATCGCCACCAACGTACAGCGCAACATCGGCCCCTTGAACAGGAGCCAAAATGACCCACTTTCCGTGCTTAAGTCCGCCGTCAGGCAACCATTCTGGCAGGAGGATAAAGTGATGTTTTTTTCTTTCTCAATTTGCGATTCCACCTGCAAAAGATGTTTTTCAGCTTCACTTCTTTGACCTTTACCAGCCAGCCAACGCGGGGATTCAATATAGTATTTTCCCGACAGATACCAGGCCAACAGCATTGCCATACCACCAAGCAAAAACATCACCCGCCAGCTTATAAAGGCAATAATCACGACGCCAATTGCCGCCGATAGCATTGGCGCCCAGTTGCCGACAAACGACAGGCGGGCAGACCATTTTCCGCGCACCTCAGGCGGAATAAATTCCGTAAATGAGGCATAGCCCACCATAATTAGCGCCCCCATTCCAACCCCCATCAGACAGCGGAAAAAGATAAGCCAATACATGTTGGGCACAAACGTTGCCGCACAGGCTGAGGCCCCGACGATTAGCAAATTGATACGGAACGCTTTGCGTCGTCCGAAGTAATCACCAATAAAGCCACCGCCGAGTGAACCGATAAAGTAGCCGAACATCAACGCTGAGGTAAACGCGGCATTCAGATAATTATTTGACCAGCCGGTACTGACTAATTTTGCCAATACCACATTCCCGGAGTAGCTGAGAAAACCGGTTATTAATAAACTAAAACTAATAATGCCGAAAATGCGAAAATGAAATCGAGATAAAGGTAAGCGATCTAATCTTGCGCCGATAGGGTCACATTTTTCCATCTGGATGCCTCAAACTCAGCTAAATAGAAAGTATGGCGATCGCGGCAGAAACAATTTTGCCGCGCCATCCATCATCATTAGATTCTTATGGCATTTTCCAGGTGCAAACTAAAATAATATCGACGCAACTCACGCTACAATTAATAAACGAGTTGAATATTATTCTCTTGGCAAAATGCAATCCACTCTGCACCCGGTGCCTTATTGGTTATAAGATAATTAATATGGCTAAAGTCAACGAGCTGGACGAAAGCTTTGCGATCAAATTTTGAGTGATCAACCAACAGCGCCACTTCAGTCGCCTGACGGATCATGGTTTTTTTGATTTCCGCTTCCGCTTCGTTAGAATCAAGCGCCCCGCTCTGCATATCCAGTCCTTTGCAGCTCATCACCATAATATCAACATGATAGCGGCTGATAATCTCCTTGGTGATCCTTCCCTGCAGCGACAGTGTATTCTTGTTCAATTCACCGCCGGTAGAAACCACGTTAATTTCTGACTGCGCCAATTCATGAAAAGCTTCAGCCGAGTTGGTAAGCAGTGTCAGATCGTTTCTTTCCTTCAACAGCTTTAATAATTCCATCGCAGTACTGCTGGAGTCGGCAGCCATCGTGGTCTTATTTTTAATAAACGGCAATGCATTACGGGCAATGATCTGCTTCTCTTCAAAGAAAGATTTTGCTCGCTTATAAAAATGAATATTGTCGGACAACGCTGTGGTATTGAGCACTGCACCGCCATATGTTCGAGTCAAAAAACCTTCATCTTCCAGTTTTTCAAGATCGCGGCGAATCGTTTCCTCAGTTACCTGAAAGATTGAACTTAAATTCGATACCGCCACTTTCTTATCGTTAGCCACCATTTGCTTAATGGCCTGAATCCTGTCTTTTGCCGCCACGATGACACCTCTGTTTCCTGCAAAGTAATAATAAGACCCTAGTATCTCACAGGCTATGTTTATTTTCAAAAGAACATGTCTGAATCACAGATTTTAATACTATTTTACACAGAAACAGAGGTCAGTCCCATCAGGCTTATTTGCTATCCAACGCTTCTGACATTTGTCTCATCAATAATGAATCATCATCTGACAGAGGAATAGTTAACGCCTCAACATTCTCACGAACCTGCTCAGGCGCAGTTGCGCCGCTCAGTAAGGTGATTAAATCACTTTGCTTTAATATCCACGCCAGAGCCAGCGCGGGGATTGTACAATGGTATTTCTCGCACAGCGGCCGCCATTGCTCAAGCATGTCAATCACCCTCAGCATATTGTCCCGTTGGAACCAGACTTTGTTGGCCCGCGCACCGCCAGGGACATAATCCCGATCAATAGTCCCGGTCAGGAGTCCCTGCTCGAGCGGTGAATAAACCTGCACAACAATGCCATTCTGCTGGCATAACGGCAGCAGTTCAGTTTCCAGTGCGCGATCAAGAATGCTGTACTTGGCCTGGATGATATCCAGCTCACCATGTTTGAGATACTCTTTGATATGCCCGGCATCCACGTTTGCGGCACCTATAGATCGAATTTTGCCTTCTTTCTTCAGGGCGTTCAGCGTATCAACAGTTTCCGCTATCGGCGTAAAACAGGGTTCGACCGACTGCCAATGGGTCATATAGATATCAATGCTGTCGATACCCAATCTTTGCAGGCTGGCATCAACCTCTTCGCGAATAGATTCAGGCGTGAGGTTTTTATACAGCTGGCGATCGCCCACTTTGTTAAACAGGCTACCTGTTCGCTCCCAGACGATGCCGCATTTGGTTTCAACCACTACCTCACTGCGCGGCAGCTTTTTCAGCGCCTGCCCGACAATCACTTCACTGTTGCCAAAGTTGTAGCCTGGCGCGGTATCTATCAAATTGATACCGCAGCGATGCGCCTCAACAATGGTATCGATACAAATCTGCAGATCGAGATCGCCATTCCATGCTGGGCCGCCGCCAATGGCCCATGTGCCTAATCCCATGCGGGAAAGCATAATATCCGTACTGCCTAAAGGAATCATTTTCATCTGCCGCTATTACCCTTCGTATTCGTCAAGAAGTTGTTCAACCAACTTTCTGTTCTTCACGCCCGTCGTGGCGCCCACGCTCAGTACCGATATCGCTGCCGTTGCGTTAGCAAACAGCGCGCACTCGCGCAGCGGCTTGCCTTCAAGCAGTGCAGAGATAAATCCCGAGGCAAAATTGTCTCCCGCACCGATGGTGTCGATAGCGGTAATTCCCGAAACTGCCGGGACCTCCATTTTCAGATCGGCACGTTTGATAAAGCAGCCTCTTTTGCCGGTCTTAATCACAACTGTTTTCACGCCACAGTCCAGGAAACTGTCGGCAATATCATCCAGCGTCTCTTTCCCGGTGAGCAGTTTTGCCTCCTCGAAATTGGGAAACAGATAATCGACGTAGCTTAACGCCTGGCGAATATCTTCCAGTGTTTCATTAAGCCGCGGCTTGATCATATCGGCACAAATAATTAACTGATGCGCTTTCGCCTGAGTGAAAATTGCCGTCAGCGCATCGCCATCCAATAATGGGCTATTAAAAATACTTGCCAGCGACAGCAGTTTTGCCTGAGAGAAACGGTCAAAATCTACATCGTTTATATTCAACTGCCACAGGCTGCCGTTGCGGTTAGTCACAAAAGTACGCTCACCATCAGCAGTGACTAAGCCCACATTGATAGAGGTATCAACACCGGCATCCTGTTTCAGACTCTGAATATCGATACTCTCCCGACGGCAATGTTCGATAATAAAATGACCTGCCGCATCATCCCCCACCCGACTAATTAACGCTGTACGATGGCCAAGGCGAGAAATAATGGTCGCCTCATTAATAGCGTCGCCGCCCGTGGTCATGGCTATTCTTTCTAAAGGATAAGAGTCTACATCAAAGATATTTTTGCTCACTGGCTGCAAAGGAATATCAACAATTGCCGCCCCTATACAAATAACCTCGATATTATCCATATTGTCATTCCGCTTTACCGTCAGAGCCAAACAATTTAATTTTTTCTAATGCTCGCTCTTTTACTGCTTTACGAACTTCACGTTCAACGTGGAGAAACGGCTGATTCTGATTCGCTTGTACAGCCGCCATGGCGGCCTGGCATAGTTCAGTATGAATGTTGATTTTAGAGATGCCTAATGAAATGGCTTTTTTGATATCCGCATCGCTGATACCTGACGCACCGTGTAGCACCAGCGGAACAGAAACCGCCCGGCGTACGCGCTCAACAACCTCGAAATTAAGTTTCGGTTCAGAGGTATAAACCCCGTGCTGGTTGCCAATCGCCACCGCCAGAGAATCACAGCCGGTACGCTCGACAAATTCCGCCGCCTGGCTTGGGTCGGTATAGTGATAGCCCGCCAACGCCTCTTCATAAACCGTTTCATTCCCCACATGGCCCAGTTCAGCTTCGACCGGCACGCCCAGCGGATGGAAAAAATCCACAGCCTCTTTCGTCAGACGAATATTCTCTTCAAAATCAAAGGCAGAGGCATCACGCATTAGCGAATTCATACCATGGGTCCAGGCGTTATGGATAATTTCCATGCTGCGTCCGTGATCCCAGTGCGTAATAACCGGAACCGAGGCTTTTTTCGCCATTGAAACCATCATGTGCGAGAAATCTTCAAATGTGGTATTACCTACAAAACCAGTGCCGAAGGAAATAATCACCGGCGATTTAGATTCTTCCGCCGCATCCATCACCCCCATTAGCATTTCTGCATTCCACACGTTAAAGTGGGCAATTGCATAATGTTTATTTTGGGCATCATTTTCCCAATATTTAATATCTGCCAACATGGTTATTTCTCCCTTTTGAATAAATTAATGATTTACTTTAATAACGCCTTTGATAATTTCACGCTTGTTATTAACGGATTCATCAAACGCGCGCTGAACATCTGCATAATCGTAAATATGCGTCACCATCGACTTCACATCGAAACGACCAGAGGAGATGGCTTCAATCGTTACCGGGTAGCGGTTGGCATAACGAAAAACCGTCTGAATCGACACTTCACGGTTAATTTTGAGGAAATTAATCGCTGAATCACCAGGTACTGTACCCACGATCATAATTTTCCCGCCGCGCATCACCAGATAGGGAGTCTGTTTAACGGTGATGGCTGAGCCGGCGGTTTCGAAAACAATGTCCGCCCCCATGTCGCCAGAGAATTGTTGGCAACAGGCGATGGTGTCCTCTTTTGCACCGTTGATAACGGTCGACGCCCCAAGTTGCTCGGCCATCACCAGGCGTTTTTCCAGCACATCAACCACCGCAATGTCGGTTGCGCCCAAACATTTACAAGCTTGCAGGGTCATTAAACCAATACAGCCAGCCCCCAGAATGATGATTTTCTTGCCCGGCTTAACGTCCGCCAGCATTGCAGCATGCATACCGACCGCCGCAGGCTCCACCAGCGCGCCTTCCAGCGTGTCCATGTTATCGGGCAGCTTGTAAGTGAAGCTCTCCGGATGACACAGATAGTGGGTTAGCGCGCCGCGATAATTGGGCTGAGTGGCCATGAAATCGACGTCCGGACAGATGTTGTATTTCCCTTCAAGACAGTAGCGACAGTGACCACACGGCACGCCCGGCTCAATGTTCACCCGGTCTCCGGGTTTAAATTTTGTCACTCGGTTTCCTACCGCCACCACCGTACCAGCGCATTCATGCCCCAGACCAATTTCCTGATTGGGATCTTTCGGCGGAATAAAAGGACCCGATTCAAAACCATGAACATCTGATCCACAAATTCCAACGTATTCCACTTTAATCAGCACTTCATGCTCTTTTGGCACCGGAATTTCGGCGTCGATAATTTTCATCGTTCCCGGTGTTTTTAAGATTGCTTTTGAATTTTTCATCTTATTTCCCATCAATATTATTTGCTGGTAATTGCATCAATACCGAGACTTTCGACAGAGACGCCTTTTGTTTCGATTCCGATAGTGGCAATAGCAACCGCGACAATAATTGAGACAGCGCCAAGTAGTACAAATACTCCCGTCACACCGTAGCTGCTAAGCAATACCGCGACAGCATAAGGTGCCGCGATACCGCTGATACGCCCTACCGCGTTGGCAAGCCCAGACCCGCGAAGTTTCGCCTCGGTCGGCCATATTTCCGGAACATAAACCGCTGAGGCATAACAGACGTACATATAAACAAATGTAATCAGGAAGAAACCAATTAATGTTATTAACAGCATGCTGGTTTGCAGTGAATAGATATAACCCAACACAGCGATTAATACTAATAAGCCAACTCCCATGATTTTTCTCGGAATTTTATCCATTACCAACATGGCGATAAAAATCCCAAACGGCGCGCCAAACATACTCATGGTATTTAAAACAATGGAGTCTTTCAGATTAATACCTTGAGTCATAAATATTGTCGGTAGCCAGTTAATTAAGGTGTACTGCACGACGTTCATGGCAATCAGAACAAAGGAACCCAAAATAACCCGTTTAAGTAACACCCCTGTTAATAAGGCGGAATACGGAACAGAACGCGGTTGTTTGCCATCATCATCTATTACGACTGGTGGCAGCGGCTTGCCGGTCTGGCGAATAACGCCCTCCTCAATTATCCGCATTACCTGTTCGGCTTCCTGGTAGCGTCCGCGAGATTCCAGCCAGCGAGGCGACTCCGGGAAACTGCGCCATGCAATAACAGTTGCTATAAGCGACAGCACAGCTGGAATCAACAACTGTACACGCCAGTTCCATTCCGCGCTGATAAGTGGTGTCAGCCCCATAGCAATCAGCGAACAAAGTGGATAAGACCAGTTACCGATAAACGATACCCGACTGGACCAGGTACCACGATTTCGGCCTGGCATATATTCGGTAAACCCGGCAAATAAGGTCACCAGCAATGCACCTAATCCAACTCCCATTACAAAACGACAGGCGATCAGGAAGGTCATGTTGGGTGAAAACGCACCAACTATCATAGAAATAATATGAATCGCTTCATACAAGATAAATGCGTTTTTACGCCCGGTTTTGTCACCGATAATTCCCCCCCCGAGCGCGCCGAGAAACATTCCTGCCGTCGTAATGGCAGAAAACGTGGCGGTGGTGGAATTATCGGTCCAGCCGAGTTCTTTTAACTGCGCGAGAATTAATCCGCCAACGGCATTACTCCAACAAACCAGTAATCCGAAGGCAACCATTGCAAACATCGACATGTGCCAGCGGCAGTCAGGCAGCCTGTCCAACCTCGCGCCGCAGTGCGGTTTTGCTATCTGTTCCATCCGGGAACCTTCCTTTAATAAATGGGTTATTCATCAAAGTCATAGGTCATGATGACCTTAATCGCGGTTTTATCGACCATGGCGTCAAAACCTTCGCGCCATTGCGACAGACCAATACGGTGAGTGATCATCGGTTTGACTTTGATCGCGCCGCTGGCCAGCAGACGGATGGCATTGCGCCAGGAGGTGGAATCGTAAGCCATATGGCCAATGATGCTTTTATTCCACGCAGTGATGTCGTTAATGGAAAATTCGAGAGGCTTGAAGCCCATGCCCACGCGGACGACTTCACCGTTGGGACGCAGCATTTCAATTGATTGTTTAAGGGCAATGTTGGCACCGGAACATTCGATAACCAGTCCCAGATTGTCTTTCCCGCAGATTTCCTGACAACGTGCAACCACATCTTCGGTCGAACCGTTGACGACCGCTGTCGCCCCCATTTCTTTGGCAATGGGGAAACGCACCGCGACATCGTCTTCCAGCCCGACCATCACGATATTAACAGCCCCCATAATGCGCGCCATTTGTACGGAAAAGAGTCCTAACGGGCCGGTACCGAAAACCACAACGTCCTGGCCCGGAAGAAATTTGGATTGCTGAGCGATAGATTTGTAGGCATTGCAGATAGGATCCAGCACAGCCGCTTCTTCATAATCGACCCCAGCAGGGATTTCCCACAGCGCGTGACGGTGAATCTTGAGGATTTCCCCAGGGACCAGACAATATTTCGAGAACCCACCGCCCCAGGTATTGTTATCCAGACCTAAATTCACCTTTTCTGTACAACAAAGAAAATCGCCTTGTTCGCATGCAGGACATACGCCGCAAACGTGCCCGCTGTTATCTGACACCACTCGCTGCCCTACCTTCCAGTCCTTAACCTTGTCGCCAACCTGTACAATTTGCCCAGCGAATTCATGACCACGAATCGAATTAAAAAGGTCGGATCCACTGTCGACATTGTAGTGTTTCATGTCCGCGCCACAGATAGCAGCCGCCTTGATTTCAATCACAACGTCATCCGGACCGCATACTGGCTCCGGAACATCAATCATCTTGTAGCCACCAAAGGCCTTGCCAAATCTTGCCAGTGCTTTCATTGAATTTTCCTTTGTGTTCGTTTTGCATCAGTGGTCATCATACTTATCCATATAATTTTTGAGGTCAACATTAAATCTTTAAAACACAGATACAGATCTGCATTTCACAACTCAGATCACAAATCAGTGCAAAGATGAACTGAAACTCAATGGAACACGGCAGCCGCTTCGCTAAAAATGGCGTGAACCTCTTCGCATTTTTTCTGTTATGAAACTGTTAACCTACGAGTGCTGTTTTTTTCGCCACGCCATTTCCGTGGCGTGTTTGCTTGTTTAAATGTCAAAGAGGAACACCGATGAAACTATTGCCTTTGTTGGCAGCATTACCCCTGCTCTGCGCCAGCGTTGTTTCCGCCAGTTCACTGATGTCAGTTGGCTACTTTAATGGTGGCGGCGACGTCACTGCCGGCCCCGGTGGCGACATCAATAAACTGGATGTTCGTCAGATAACCCACCTCAACTATTCATTTGGCCTTGTCTACAACAATGAAAAAGACGAGACCAATGACGCCTTAAAAGACGCCAGCAAGTTGCATCAGATTTGGCTTTCACAGAAAGTGCAGGATGATTTGCTGAAAATTCCACAACTGCGTAAACAAAACCCGAACCTGAAAGTTCTGCTTTCCGTCGGTGGTTGGGGCGCACGTGGATTCTCTGGCGCGGCGGCAACGAAAGAAACACGTGCGGTATTTATTCAGTCTGCGCAGGAGATAATTGCGAAATATGGTCTTGATGGCATCGATCTCGACTGGGAATATCCGGTCAATGGCGCCTGGGACTGGTCGAAAGTCAGCCGGGCGACCGCGCTAACTTTACCGCACTGTTAACTGAGCTGCGTGCCGCATTAGGGCATAAAAAACTACTGACCATCGCCGTGGGCGCGAATGCGGAAAGCCCGAAAAGCTGGGTGGATGTGAAAGCCATTGCGCCATCGCTCGACTACATCAACCTGATGACTTATGACATGGCTTACGACACCCAGTATTTCAACTCGAACCTGTACGATTCGACGCATTGGCCGACGGTCGCCACGGCGGATAAGTACAGCGCCGATTTTGTCGTTAACAACTATCTTGCCGCTGGTCTAAAAGCGAGTCAGATGAACCTTGGCATTGGTTTTTATGGACGAGTACCAAAACGTGCCGTTGAGCCAGGCATTGACTGGAGCAAACCCGACGCGCAGAAAAACCCCGTTACCCAGCCCTATTTCGAACCCGCGCAAATTGAGTTGTTCAAATCACTGGGCGTCGATCTGAGCAAAGATACCTATGTGAAGTACAACGATATCGTGGCGAAGTTGATCAACGATCCGCAAAAGCGCTTTAGCCAACATTGGGATGATGAAGCGAAAGTGCCGTGGTTATCGGTAAAGTCTGCGGATGGAAAAGCACTCTTTGCTCTCTCCTATGAAAATCCGCGCTCGGTAGCGATTAAGGCTGACTACATCAAGAGTAAGGGGCTGGGTGGCGCCATGTTCTGGGAATACGGTGCGGATGACCAAAATCAGTTGGCGAAGCAGTTAGCCGATTCGTTAGGCATCAAACACTGATCCCAACGCCTGACACAATAGGTTATGATTAGCGCATTCTGCTGCGCCCGCTTTTGGCGCAGCTCTTCATTTTCTACTGGAGGCATGAGCTTTATGGCTTTTATCCCTAAAAATTACGCCCGTCTGGAAGTCGGTTACCGGGAAAAGGCGCTTAAACTCTTTCCCTGGGTCTGCGGACGTTGTTCCCGTGAATTCGCGTATTCAAATTTGCGCGAGTTGACGGTACACCATATCGATCACGATCACTCCAATAATCCGGAAGATGGTAGCAACTGGGAAATGTTGTGCCTGTACTGCCACGATCATGAGCACTCGAAATACACAGAAGTGGATCAGTATGGTTCTACCGTAGTGGCGGGCGAAGATGCGCAGAAAGACGTCGGTGAAGCGAAATATAACCCGTTCGCCGATCTGAAGGCGATGATGAACAAGAAATAACATCAGTTGCGGGCCCGACACCTATATATGCCGGGCCTGGGTAATCAAGATTTAAACGTCGCTATCGGTTCGGGTGAAATACCAAATTCCACTTTCAGCTGCTGCTTACTCTTCATCACCATCTCACCGTTGGTATCAATTGTCATATGCTGCGCGTCAATATTGTTTCGCGCCTGCCATAACATGACCAATTGCAAGCAGTTCTCTTTTTGTTCTGCCGTTAGCGCCACGCCATCCGGCCATTTTCCGAGTTCAACGGCAGTAGATAAGCGCTGATAAACTTCCGGCGTCATGCTGTTGATCATCTCATCAAGATTCATGTTAAATCCACTCTCCGCAGAATAATTTGCTGAATCGTTTCTTCAGCCCTTGGTTTGCTCACCGTTTTCACCATCGGTGAAGTTCAAAGACGCTGAGTTAACGCAGTAACGTTCACCGGTAGGTTTCGGGCCATCCGGGAAGACGTGTCCCAGGTGCGCATCGCAGTTACCGCAGCGGATTTCAATGCGCTGCATACCGTGTGACGTATCTTTTATGTAACGGATAGCCTCTTCACTGACAGGCTCGTAAAAGCTGGGCCAGCCGCAGCCTGAGTCATATTTTGTCTCGGAACGAAATAGCGGTTTGTCGCAGATCAGACAGTGGTAGATGCCGTCACGTTTGTTATGCAGCAAACGCCCGGTAAATGGCGGTTCTGTCCCGTGATTCTGCGTCACGTAGAACTGCATTTCGGTTAAATTATTTTTCAGTTCTTCTGGAGAAGGTTGATTAGCCATTTGCTCACATCTCGCTTTATCTAAACTCACATCGCGAGACAGATTCTAACAAAACATTAACACCGGAGTACGAACTTTTGTTCTAAACTTAATCCTTGCGAAATGGCAGCCTGCAATTCGTGATCAGAATCACATTTTTATCTTGATTGCCCTTTAAAATTCGGGCCGCCGACCCCATGTGGTTTCAAGCCCAAAGGAAGAGTGAGGCGAGTCAGTTGCGCAAAGCTTAGGCAGCAGTTTGATTTGTCGCAATGATTGACACGATTCCGCTTGACGCTGCGTAAGGTTTTTGTAATTTTACAGGCAACCTTTTATTCACTAACAAATAGCTGGTGGAATATATGACTATCAAAGTAGGTATCAACGGTTTTGGCCGTATCGGTCGCATTGTTTTCCGTGCTGCTCAAGAACGCTCTGACATCGAGATCGTTGCAATCAACGACCTGTTAGACGCTGACTACATGGCTTACATGCTGAAATATGACTCCACTCACGGCCGTTTCAACGGTACCGTTGAAGTGAAAGACGGTCATCTGATCGTAAACGGTAAAAAAATCCGTGTTACCGCTGAACGTGATCCGGCTAACCTGAAATGGGACGAAGTTGGTGTTGACGTAGTAGCTGAAGCTACTGGCCTGTTCCTGACAGACGAAACCGCTCGTAAGCACATCACTGCTGGCGCGAAAAAAGTGGTTCTGACTGGTCCGTCCAAAGATAACACTCCGATGTTTGTTAAAGGCGCTAACTTTGACAAATACGAAGGTCAGGACATCGTTTCTAACGCTTCCTGCACCACTAACTGCCTGGCTCCGCTGGCTAAAGTTATCAACGACAACTTCGGCATCATCGAAGGTCTGATGACTACTGTTCACGCAACCACCGCTACTCAGAAAACCGTTGATGGCCCGTCTCACAAAGACTGGCGCGGCGGCCGCGGCGCATCCCAGAACATCATCCCGTCCTCTACCGGTGCTGCTAAAGCTGTAGGTAAAGTACTGCCAGAACTGAATGGCAAACTGACTGGTATGGCGTTCCGCGTTCCTACCCCGAACGTATCTGTTGTTGACCTGACCGTTCGTCTGGAAAAAGCTGCTTCTTACGAAGAAATTAAGAAAGCAATCAAAGCTGCTTCCGAAGGCCCGATGAAAGGCGTTCTGGGTTACACCGAAGACGACGTAGTATCTACCGATTTCAACGGTGAAGTTTGCACTTCCGTGTTCGATGCTAAAGCTGGTATCGCACTGAACGACAACTTCGTGAAACTGGTATCCTGGTACGACAACGAAACTGGTTACTCCAACAAAGTTCTGGACCTGATTGCTCACATCTCCAAATAAGTTGAGATGAGTATCTGATCCAAAAAGGCGACTTCGGTCGCCTTTTTTTATGACCAAAATATTTAAACACCAAGGATTGCATCATGATTAACAAAATTTTCGCTCTCCCGGTCATTGAACAAATTACCCCTGTCCTCTCCCGCCGTCAGCTTGATGAGCTTGAGGTTCTTGTTGTCGATCACCCACAGGTTAAAGCTTCTTTCGCACTGCAGGGCGCACACCTTCTTTCCTGGAAACCAAACGGCGAAGAGGAAGTTCTGTGGTTAAGTAACAACACTCCGTTTAAAACCGGCGTAGCGCTGCGTGGCGGCGTACCAATATGCTGGCCGTGGTTTGGTCCGGCGGCTCAGCAGGGTCTGCCTTCTCATGGCTTTGCCCGTAACCTGCCATGGACGCTAAAAGCACACAACGAAGACGACAATGGCGTGGTGCTGACGTTTGAACTGCAAAGCAACGCTGAAACGCGTCAGCTATGGCCGCATGAATTCTGCCTGTTGGCCCGTTTCAAAGTGGGCGCTACCTGCGAGATGGAACTGGAAGCTCACGGTGAGTTTGAAACCACCTCTGCGCTGCATACCTATTTCAACGTCGGTGATATTGCGGCGGTGAAAGTCAGTGGTCTTGGCGATCGTCTGATCGATAAAGTGAATGATGCTAAAGAAGATGTGCTGGCTGATGGTATCCAGACCTTCCCGGATCGCACCGATCGTGTCTATCTGAATCCGGAAGCGTGCAGCGTGATTCATGATGCTGCGCTGAATCGCAATATCGACGTCGTCCACCACCATCATCTGAATGTCGTGGGCTGGAACCCGGGCCCGGCACTGTCCGTCAGCATGGGCGACATGCCTGATGACGGCTACAAAACGTTTGTTTGCGTAGAGACGGCTTATGCGACAGCTCCGCAGAAAACCACTGAAGAAAAACCGTCTCGCCTGGCGCAGACTATCCGGGTAGCTAAACGCTAACACAGCTCTGAGCACCATGCCGGATGCGGCTCACGCCTTATCCGGCCTACAAACCGCTCGCAGCCGTAGGCTATTCGACAAATCAGGCCATATCCAGCGCCGTTTTGCCTTTTGGTGCCGGATATGCCTTATCTAACTGCTTCAGCTCATCAACAGAGAGCGCTATCTCCAGGGCAGCGGCATTCTGTTCCACATGCGCTACGCTTGCCGCTTTCGGAATCGCCATTACGCCCGGTAGACGAATCACCCACGCCAGCAAAACCTGAGCAGCGCTGACATTGTGCGCGCGCGCGATGTCGTTAACCACAGAGTTAGCAAGCAAGTCACCGCGCAGTCGACCTGCCTGAGCCAGTGGGCTGTATGCCATAACTGGCATCTGCTGCTGCTGGCACCACGGCAGCAAATCATATTCAATACCGCGCGATGCTAAGTGGTAAAGCACCTGGTTAGTTGCGCATTCCCGCCCACCAGGTACCTGCCATAACGCCTGCATATCATCATAATCAAGATTTGAGACGCCCCAGCGACGGATTTTCCCTTGCGCAATAAGCGCTTCCATGGCATTAACAGTCTCAGCAAATGAAAAATCGCCCGTCCAGTGCAGCAAATAAAGATCCAGATAATCAGTTTTCAGTCGACGCAAGCTCGCTTCACAGGCGGTAATGGCCTTCTGTCCACCGGCATTCCAGGGATAAACTTTCGAGACTAAAAAGGCGTTATCACGCCGCCCCGCTATTGCTTCACCCACCACCTCTTCCGCTGCGCCATCAGCATACATTTCGGCGGTATCAATCAGCCGCAGCCCGAGATCCAGACCAGCCTGCAGCGCAGAAACTTCATCCCGGCGTCGGCTTCGGTCCTCGCCCATGTACCATGTTCCCTGCCCAATAGCAGGAAGCGATTCCTGCTTTGTAAACATCACCTGTTTCGCTGTCATCGCACCCTCCTGTGTTAATGCACCACAGTAAAGCAAAACAACCGGCATGTGTCCTGTTAAGGTGCACAAATTGCACCATCCGTGATTGGGATTGACCGCTATGGCAATGGCATAAAAAACCCGGGAAGAAATAATGCTCCCGGGCTAAATAGAAAAATTCTTAACTGCGCGGCGATTATTTCAAGCGGCCTAAATATTTACCCTCTTTCATCGCATTGATCTTTCCATTTTTATAAACGATGACGGAAATCAGGCCCGCGCTATAAGTCTGAGCTTCTGCACTGTTCTCATCATTTGCCGCAGCTTTGCCATTAATATAAGCAATACCATCAGCGCCGCGTTTAAAGTCCACACCCAGTTTATTCACATGCACTGGCGTGGTTTTAGTGACGTGTGCCGGGGCATTCGCATCGCTGACCATCGTTTTATGTTCATGCTGCAGCTGCTGTCGATATGCTTCACTGATGGCATAGGCGGGCACCGCTGCAGATGTCGCTGCCAGCACAGCGATAATTATTAATTTTTTCATAAGTTAAATCTTAATATTTGTCGTGTTTGTGGTGATGACTGGTATTAGTATCATTTGAGCTATATACGTTTTGCGCGTTTTCCATAGCCTGTTTTTCAGCTGCGGCATTGATTGTCGCCTGACGGTTTTGCTCTGCGATATAGCAGGCATCGCGGCTCACGCCCTTGCTTTCGCAAGCATTCATGCGTGAAGCCTCAGTGGAACATCCCGCCAGAACGCAGCTCATCATCGCTATCAAGATTAACTTTTTCATTATTTATACCCGGTTGATTCTCAAGAAAGCCACATGGCATGTAATACCTCAGCCACGCAGAGTTACTGTCTTAACTTTAAGTTGGATTAATATCTGCAATAGATAATTTAATGTCAATTTTAATTTTTTCAGATAAATACCTAAAAGATGTAAAGTAAAAATGAATTGAATGGTTTTCTTTTTTTCAAATGAAAGTTAACTTTCAATGTTAATCAAAAAGAATAAAATAGTTATCAACTGTTTTATAGCGCACGATAAGAAATAATAAATGCATGCTACGATTATAAAAGAGAATCCTATCAAGATATTGCACAAACCAAAATCACTTACACAGGACAATGATTCGTAAAATTGTGCAGATACGCCTCCCTTACCAAACGAAGATATTTAAGGTTAATCATGCAAGAGGTTTAATTTTGGTAATTGCGACAGAGAAACTACGTTAAATATTCGTTGCGACCAGGTGTAATGTCATAATGGCACAAAAAATCAAATCTCATGTTTTAGATCAACATTCATCTCTGTTACGCACAAAAAAGCCCGCATCTCTGCGGGCTAGTGTTTGACACGCAGTGGTATCAGAACTTGTAGGTCACACCCACTGAGAAGATGCCAGACCAGGACTTGTCAACCATTGGGCTGTCCTTCACTTCATCACTCAAACGCACATAACGGCCAGTGCCGTATACGTTCCAGTTGCCAAGGAAGTTATAGCTCGCGGTTAACTCCAGGAACGGATCCCAACCATCGTCAGCGTTGTAGCTTTTCAGACCACTGCGGCGAGACTCGTTATTAGACACGCCATAATAATAGTCGTTGTAGTTTTCGCTGCTGTACTGCACACCGATACCCGGCGTCAGAGTCAGCGCACCGTTGGTGTAACGGTAGAGCCAGGCCAGATCCCAGATAAAACCATTGCTGTTATCCAGAGTATCACCCGCCAGTGCAGTACGCAGGAAACCATACTGGGTGTTATGTACATACGAGAGGCCAGCCATCAAGCTGCTTTTACGCTTGTCGAGTTGGCGCAAAGCATGGCTATCGCTATCACCCGGCTTGAAGTGCGTCGGATCATAGTACGCCATGATGGAGAGCTTATCTGCCGTATCATTCCACAGATAGTAGCCGCCACCCAGACCGTGGAACCAGACGTTATCGCCTTCATAGGTGACAACCGGAACGGGATAAACATCACGGTCATACTGTTTGTACGGGCTGTTAATCACGCCGGCACCTGCACCAACAGTCCACTGACTTTCCGCCTGTGCGGTGCTAACTGCGGTTGCTGCAAGGATGCCCAATGCCAGAAGTTTGAGTTTGGTCACAGTCCATAATTCCTTATTCAAATGTGTAGCGGTCAAAGTGTAACCGCCAATACTCTTCAGCCCAACTATTTTACGTATTCGCCCCGGAATGTAACCCCCTAATTTCTCAGCGAGTGATGACAATTTGCTTGCAGAAGGGTTAACACTGTATGAATCCTGCCTCATTTCTTTACATAAGATGTGCTTTTTTTGCTGATGAGTTATTGATATGCCATTGAAATTCATTTGCGCACACAGGCAAGTTTTGCAAATGCCATCTACGCTTAATTTTAGAAGGTGTATCACCGAATGCGTTGATCTCCTGACCACCACAATGGCATGAGAGTTGCTTATTTCTTCAGCGGCGACGTCGTTCAGTTTACCTCTTCAGGGGCCTCTACTATTCATATGAACGGCTCTTAACATGTGCTAAAAAACGAAAGGACGGCATACCATGAATATATTCGATCACTATCGCCAGCGTTATGAAGCTGCCAAGGACGAAGAGTTCACGCTGCAGGAGTTTCTTACCACTTGTCGGCAAGATCGCAGTGCTTATGCCAACGCGGCAGAGCGGCTATTAATGGCTATTGGTGAGCCTGTCATGGTCGACACTGCCCACGAACCTCGACTTTCTCGACTCTTTTCGAATCGGGTGATTGCACGATATCCCGCCTTTGAAGAGTTTTACGGCATGGAAGACGCCATTGAGCAGATTGTTTCTTATTTGAAGCATGCGGCTCAAGGTCTGGAAGAGAAGAAGCAGATCCTGTATCTGCTGGGGCCTGTGGGAGGGGGGAAATCATCTCTTGCTGAGCGGCTGAAGTCGCTGATGCAGCGAGTACCGATTTATGTCCTGAGCGCCAATGGCGAACGTAGTCCGGTAAACGATCATCCGTTATGCCTGTTTAATCCACAGGAAGACGCGCAGATTCTGGAAAAAGAGTATGGGATCCCGCGTCGCTATCTCGGTACGATCATGTCGCCGTGGGCTGCGAAACGTCTGCATGATTTTGGCGGGGACATTACAAAATTCCGCGTCGTCAAAGTCTGGCCGTCTATTCTGGAGCAGATCGCAATCGCCAAAACGGAGCCTGGTGATGAAAACAACCAGGATATCTCTGCGCTGGTGGGGAAAGTGGATATTCGTAAACTCGAACACCACGCCCAGAACGATCCTGATGCCTATGGTTATTCGGGCGCACTGTGCCGCTCAAACCAGGGGATTATGGAGTTCGTTGAGATGTTTAAAGCACCGATTAAAGTGCTGCATCCTCTGCTGACCGCAACCCAGGAAGGAAACTACAACGGGACAGAAGGTATCTCCGCCCTGCCGTTTAACGGGATTATTCTTGCCCACTCGAACGAATCCGAATGGGTGACGTTCCGTAATAACAAAAACAATGAGGCGTTCCTTGACCGTGTTTACATCGTCAAAGTGCCTTATTGCCTGCGGATCTCCGAAGAGATCAAGATTTACGAAAAACTGCTCAATCATAGTGAGCTGACCCATGCGCCTTGCGCGCCGGGTACGCTGGAAACGCTCTCTCGCTTCACCATTCTTTCTCGTCTGAAAGAACCTGAGAACTCGAGCATTTACTCGAAGATGCGCGTTTACGATGGTGAAAGCCTGAAAGATACCGATCCAAAAGCGAAGTCCTACCAGGAGTATCGGGATTACGCTGGGGTAGATGAGGGAATGAACGGTCTCTCCACGCGTTTTGCGTTTAAGATCCTTTCTCGCGTCTTTAACTTTGATCATGCAGAAGTTGCGGCGAACCCGGTGCATCTGTTCTACGTCCTGGAACAGCAAATCGAGCGCGAACAGTTCCCACAGGAGCTGGCTGAACGATATCTTGAGTTCCTGAAAGGTTATCTGATCCCGAAATATGCTGAATTCATTGGCAAAGAGATCCAGACAGCCTATCTCGAATCCTATTCCGAATATGGACAAAATATTTTCGACCGCTATGTCACTTATGCGGATTTCTGGATTCAGGATCAGGAGTATCGCGACCCGGATACCGGTCAGCTGTTTGACCGTGAGTCGCTGAACTCAGAACTGGAGAAAATTGAGAAGCCGGCGGGTATCAGTAACCCGAAAGATTTCCGTAACGAGATCGTTAACTTTGTTCTGCGTGCCAGAGCGAATAACAGCGGTCGTAACCCAAACTGGACCAGTTACGAAAAACTGCGCACGGTTATTGAGAAGAAAATGTTCTCCAATACCGAAGAGCTGCTGCCGGTGATTTCGTTCAATGCCAAAACCTCGACTGACGAGCAGAAAAAGCACGACGATTTTGTCGATCGTATGATGGAAAAAGGCTACACGCGTAAACAGGTGCGTTTACTGTGCGAATGGTATTTGCGCGTACGTAAATCGTCCTAATAGCATAAATGCCCGGTGGCGCATGCGCTTACCGGGCTTGCAAAACAATGTTCCGTAGGCCGGATAGCGCCAGCGCCATCCGGCACTTACAGACATGGCGAACAGTTGGCAGTACGGGGGGCATATGACCTGGTTCATAGACCGACGTCTTAACGGCAAAAACAAGAGCACGGTAAACCGTCAGCGCTTCTTACGCCGTTATAAATCGCAAATTAAACAGTCGATCTCCGAGGCCATTAACAAGCGTTCGGTGACTGATGTGGATAGCGGCGAATCTGTCTCTATTCCGACCGATGATATTAGCGAACCGATGTTCCACCAGGGGCGTGGCGGCCTGCGCCATCGTGTGCATCCGGGTAACGACCATTTTGTGCAGAATGACCGTATTGAGCGCCCACAGGGTGGCGGCGGCGGTTCAGGAAGCGGGCAAGGCCAGGCCAGCCAGGATGGCGAAGGTCAGGATGAATTCGTCTTCCAGATCTCTAAAGATGAGTATCTCGATCTGTTGTTCGAAGATTTAGCACTTCCTAACCTGAAGCAGAATCAGCAGCGTCAGTTAACGGAGTACAAAACGCACCGGGCAGGGTTTACCTCAAACGGTGTGCCTGCCAACATCAGCGTGGTGCGCTCCCTGCAAAACTCACTGGCGCGCCGCACGGCGATGACGGCGGGTAAGCGTCGCGAACTGCATGCGCTCGAAGCAGATTTGGAAACCATCGCGAAAAGTGAACCAGCGCAGTTGCTGGAAGAAGAACGGTTACGCAAAGAAATTGCCGAATTACGGGCAAAAATCGAACGCGTGCCGTTTATCGACACCTTTGATTTACGCTACAAGAATTATGAAAAACGGCCCGATCCTTCCAGCCAGGCAGTGATGTTTTGTCTGATGGACGTTTCTGGCTCAATGGATCAGTCGACCAAAGACATGGCCAAGCGTTTTTACATCCTGCTGTATTTGTTCCTGAGCAGGACCTACAAAAACGTGGAAGTGGTTTATATTCGCCACCATACCCAGGCGAAAGAGGTGGATGAGCACGAGTTCTTCTACTCTCAGGAAACCGGTGGCACCATTGTCTCCAGCGCGTTGAAGTTAATGGATGAAGTAGTAAAAGACCGTTACGACCCGGCCCAGTGGAATATTTATGCCGCACAGGCCTCGGACGGTGATAACTGGGCGGATGATTCACCGTTGTGTCACGAGATTCTGGCGAAAAAACTGCTACCGGTGGTGCGATATTATAGCTATATCGAAATCACCCGCCGCGCGCACCAGACCTTGTGGCGTGAATACGAACATCTACAGTCAACGTTTGAAAATTTTGCGATGCAGCATATCCGCGACCAGGATGATATTTATCCGGTATTCCGCGAACTGTTTCATAAGCAAAGTACGACCAGTAATAGCTGACCACATAAACAAATCAGCCAGAGATTACCTCCTCTGGCTGATTTTTATGACCACGTATCTTGACCAGACTTTATGTCATAGCGCATTTTGTCTCAGGCAAGCCACTTCCACTTCGAGCGCGGAAATATCGCCAGAAGACAACAGAGGTTGCATTTTCACGAGTGACTCCTCTGGTAGCTGGTACAAATTAAGGGCCAGTAATCGTTCAATTTCACCCATCGGCAGGCGATATTTTATTATTTTAGCCGGATTACCTCCGACTACAGCATACGGTGGCACATCTTTAGTCACCACCGCACCTGCTGCAACAACAGCGCCTTCCCCAATAGTAACGCCTGGCATGATCATGGCCCGCATACCTAACCAACAACCATCATGCAACACCGTGTCGCCCCGAAACTCGTAAGCATCTTTGATTGACGCCATAAAAGGATAAAGGCTGATCCAGTCAAGCCGATGCGTACTATTTCCACCCATCAGAATAACGCTTTCCGCGCCTATGCAGACGAAATTCCCGATAATCAACTTATCCAAATGTCCAAGCGGTTCCCAGTCTTTGCTGATCTCATCGCCGAGTAAATACCTCACAACCGAACGTTCGAATCCTTGATCCCAGCAATCACTGTAATAACTATGTGTACCCTTAATAATAATATTAGGGTTGGTCACCGTCTGATGAAGATACTCCATTCTCGACCAGTGTTTTTCTGACACTTCACCATCCTTTTATCATTGAGTTTTAAAACACCCTACATCCTTTCCACCAGCGGATAGAAGTCTTTATTTTCTTTTTGCATACGCTCATACACTTTGCGTAGAACATTGTTGGCATCACATCTGAATGCCGCATCATTACCTACTAATTTACTGGCAATATTCCAGCGCCGGGAAAAAACTTCATATTCACTGACGATATCCGTCATTTCGCGTTGAAATTTTGAGCTAACCTGTCTGAGCGTGCTGCTTCCATCATGTTCAATATGCGGATAAAGGAACTGATCTTCAGCAGACAAATGCGTTTTAATAATTGCACTCATGCTAACGATCGCAGTAGCAATTTCCTGAGCATTGGATGATACCCCTGCATGGCTCAACTTACGCAGAAATGATATTTTTTCCAGGATTTCAACATGCTGATTTTTCATTTTATCAATATTCATCCGGTTATCCTTTTCATTTTCCCTTTACGGAGCAGCAGGCAATGTAGTTGAGCTGGTGACGTTGCGAACGGAAGAAGCGAAACATTTTCAGGAACCGGCGACGATTGTCACTCGTGCGTAAGCCGTTAAACACAATTTTAATCGCTCCTGTAAGCCCTTCATCACGAATTAATCCTCGCGGCGACATCAGCGACATATCGCCATTCTGCTGCAGGACCTGTTCAAACCCACAGTTGAGAAATAACTCGCGCCAGGCTTGTCTGGTCATCGGGCTGACATTCGACTTCACCACCTCTACAAGCTGGCCCTGCTCGCCCGCGCCCAGTTTTTGTGCGGTAAACATAATGTCGTGAGTGAGCAGACGACCGCCGGGCTTCAATACGCGAAAATACTCGGCAACTAACTTCGCCTTCGCTTTATCGGCATACATTGTCAGCATGGCTTCGTTAATCACAACGTCGAAACTGTTATCCGCAAAAGGAAGGATGTTGGCGTTAGCAGCCATGACGTGAATGTGATTTTCCAGACCTTTTGCCGCCACGTTGTTTCTGGCGTTTTCCAGTGCGGTTTTATCCATATCAATGGCGTATACCGTACAACCATAGCGTTGAACTAACTCTATCGCCGTCGTGGCCATGTTGCATGCCACTTCAAGTACCAGGCTGTTGGACGTTAACTGTGACTGGCTGAACAACCACTCTGTTGCTTCAACGCCTCCCGGACGCAGACGTGTTTTGCCCAGGCTGGCTAAGAAAGTATGCCCCGCTTTTTCAGTCGCGCTCATCTGTCTGTCTCCTTTTCTATAAGTTGCATTATAAATACAACATTAAGAGTTAAAGGTGAAGCACGCGAATGATTTTTATTACAAAATGTCCTTTCCAGTAGCGTTAGAGCGGATGTATGCCGTGTGATAGACTGAAGTATCAGACTTACAGGGCTGTAAATCATTATGAAATTGCATCATAAAGCGCTCAGGCTCTTTATCTCCGTCAGCGTAATTGTTTTGACGTCTTCTTTTTTGGTTTATGAGCTCATTGCCAGCGATAAAGCAATGAATGCGTATATGCGCTATATCAATGAGAAAGCAGACTCGTCGTTTCTCTATGATAAGTATACTAATCAAAGCATTGCAGCCCATCTGATGCGCACTTTTTCATCCCCCCAGGAACCTGCTTCTGTCGAGCAACAAAAAGCACTTTGCAACGCTTTCGACAGCGTTAACGGCACTCATGGGCTCAACCTCACGAAGCATAGCTACCAGCCATTACACGGTACGTTGCAAACTACCTCCACAAAATGTAGCGAGAAACTTGAAGATATATTTCTACTGCCTTCTTTTGACCAGGCGGTAAACGTTAATCGTGAGCAAAGAGATTACGGTCAGGGATTAGGTACGCTGGAGTATAAATTTCGATATTACGTCGATCTCAAGAATAATTATGTCTATTTCTATGATCTGATCGACTCGCGAAAATTTGCGATACACAACTGGTCGTTTTTGCAAAAAGGTACCCTGGGAATCGACCAGAATGATATTGACGGTATCTTCACGGGGCGCACGGTGATCTCCAGCATTTATGAAGATAATCTGACCGAGAAAAAGGTGATGAGCTTTTTAACACCGGTCTACTATGCCAGTAAGTTAAAAGGCGTGGTGATGGTGGATATCAACAAAGAGAATTTAAAGAATATTTTTTATACCAGCGACCGCCCTCTCGTCTGGCGCTATCTTAACGTAACGCTCTCGGACATCAACTCTGGTAAAGAGATACTCGTTCACCAAAGCGAGACCAACCTGTTTCGCTACGTTCACTACCAGAAGGAGATACCCGGCGGGATACGCATCACTTTATCGCTTGATTTTATGTACTTTATTGTCTCCTCCTGGAAAATATTCGCCTTCTATCTGCTGGCGACGATCCTGCTGCTGAATATGGTCAGAACACACTTTCGGCTGTACCACAACGTCACGCGGGAAAACATCAGTGACGCGATGACCGGGCTCTATAACCGTAAAATTCTCACGCCGACGCTCGAACAGCGTTTACAGCAGTTAGTAAACTCAGGCACCCTCGTGACCTTTATCGCCATTGATTGCGATAAACTAAAAGTCATTAATGATACGCTGGGTCATAAGGAAGGCGATCGCATTATCACCATTTTGGCCAAAGCTATTCAAACCTCGATTCGCAAAAGCGACTATGCCATCCGCCTCGGTGGGGATGAGTTTTGTATTATCCTCATCGATCACCCCGGCGAATTAACGCCTCGTCTGCTGGAGAGGATCCGCTATAACTTACAAATTATTGCGCAAGATATATCAATCAGCTTTTCCGCAGGGATTTATAATATGCAGCCAAACGACACCATCGATGATGCCTATAAAGCATCCGATGCACAGCTCTACCTGAACAAACAGAAAAAACGCACCGGTGCGTGATCTTTTTTCTGACAGGATTTTCATTGTTGTACCAGGAGTAAGTCATGACGGAAGTGAACAAAGGTAACGCCACACATCAGCGTTTAATTTCGCTGTTGGCAGAACAAGGCGCAACGTATCGCGTGATAAGCCATGAAGCCGTAGGTAAATGTGAAGCGGTTTCTGAAATTCGTGGTACCGCGCTGGGTCAGGGAGCAAAAGCGCTGGTCTGTAAGGTGAAAGGCAACGGTGTAAATCAGCATGTACTGGCGATTCTGCCTGCCGACCAGCAGGCTGACCTGAGCCTGCTCGCCAGTCATATCGGCGGGTTAAGAGCATCACTTGCCAGCCCTGCGGAAGTCGATGAGCTGACAGGCTGCGTATTTGGCGCTATCCCACCGTTTAGCTTCCATCCAAATCTCAAGCTGGTTGCCGATCCGCTATTATTTGCGCGTTTTAATGAAATTGCGTTCAATGCCGGGGTGCTCGAAAAATCCGTGATTATGGATACCGCAGATTATCTGCGCATCGCGCAACCGGAATTAATCCCGTTCCGCCGCGAGCAATAACAGCCCGAGTTAGCAGTAAAAAACGTCGCATCGTGCGTTAGCCCAAAAAAAATCATAATCATTAAAAAAAGCCTGTTCCGTCACGCATTTACGCGTACAGTAAGCAGGCTTATTTTTTCTTTTGGCAAGGAAACTACGATGTTTGATGTCACTCTGCTGATCCTGCTCGGACTGGCAGCTCTGGGCTTTGTCAGCCACAACACCACTGTCGCTGTTTCAATTCTGGTGCTGATCATTGTCCGTGTTACCCCTCTGAATACTTTCTTCCCATGGATAGAAAAACAGGGCCTGACCGTCGGGATTATCATTCTGACCATTGGCGTTATGGCGCCGATCGCCAGCGGAACGCTACCGCCCTCCACGCTCATCCACTCCTTTGTTAACTGGAAATCACTGGTCGCTATTGCCGTCGGGGTATTTGTCTCCTGGCTTGGCGGGCGCGGTATCACGCTTATGGGCAGCCAACCTCAGCTCGTTGCCGGTTTACTGGTGGGCACGGTACTGGGCGTGGCGCTATTTCGCGGTGTGCCGGTGGGGCCGCTCATTGCAGCAGGTCTGGTGTCATTGATTGTTGGGAAGCAGTAGCCAGCCCAGCCAGATAACGGCCTGGCGTCTGTCCCAGGCCTTTTTTGAACATGGTGATAAATGCCGTGGTTGAATCGTAACCGAGCATTTGCGCAACCTGTTGCACGTTATGACCATCTATCAGCGCCTGCAGCGCCAGAATCAGTTGAAGCTGGTGACGCCAACGGCGAAAACTCAACCCCGTTTCCTTAACGACCAGACGGGCAAGGTTCCGCTCACTCATCGCAAATACGCTGGCCCACTGCCCCAAGGTCTGCCACTGCGCCGGTTCCCGCGCCATCGTCGCGACCATTTTGCGGATTTTCGGGTGTTCGGAAACCGGTAACTGCATTTGCTCCTGCGGTTGCTGCGGAAGTTCATCAAATAATACCTGCGTCAGTCGCTGGGTTGCCGGCTCCAGTCGTTGAGTATCCGTTTTGGACGCCAGCGCCAGAATAAGCTCCCGACATAACGGGGCGATTTTCAGCGTGCAGCAGCGTTCGGGCATCACGACGGCCTGCGGCTCAATAAACAAAAAGCACAATTGCGCGCCAACGGTAACGTGGTTGCTGTGTGGAATCTCACCGGGGATCCACACGGCATATTGTGGAGGCACCATCCACATGGCATTTTCAACCTCACAGGTGATCGCGCCATGCAACGCCAGAATCAACTGACCCTTACGGTGTTGATGTAGCGGACTGAAGAGTTCATCTTCCCGGGCCTGAATACAAAACGCCACCGCCGCATCGTGATGAAGGTCGGGCTCATACCCATCCAGCCTCAGTCCTAACATAAAATGTCCGTTTTTAGCGATAAACTGTCATTTTAGCTTGATTCATCCATAGAGTAAAAACGCTAAAGTATCGCCTCGCCTGACGATATGAGAAAAAAATGACAAATACGCCTTCCTCCCGCGGCAAAAACGCAGCTTTGCTGATTGCGGGGATCCTGATGATTGCCACCACATTGCGCGTCACCTTTACCGGTGCCGCCCCATTGCTGGATGCAATTCGCGCCGATTATGGTCTGAGCACCGCCCAGACGGGACTTCTGACCACCCTGCCGCTGCTGGCGTTTGCTCTGGTATCGCCTCTGGCCGCCGCCGTTGCGCGCCGTTGGGGCATCGAACGCAGCCTGTTTGCCGCTATGCTACTGATTTGCGCAGGTATTGCGATACGTTCGCTACCCTCACCGGGGTTCCTGTTTAGTGGCACCGCCATCATTGGTTGCGGAATCGCACTGGGAAATGTGCTTTTACCTGGGCTGATCAAGCGTGATTTTGCTCAGCATGTGGCAAAACTCACTGGCGCATACTCGTTGACCATGGGCGCGGCGGCGGCACTGGGTTCAGCTATTGTGGTTCCGCTGGCGTTGAACGGGTTTGGCTGGCGCGGCGCGCTGATGGTACTGATGGTTTTTCCGCTGCTGGCGCTGATTATCTGGTTACCTCAATGCCGCCAGAAGGCCAATGCCAGTCTGAGCAACTCGCGCGCATTGCATTCCCGCGCCATCTGGCGATCAAGCCTCGCCTGGCAGGTGACGCTGTTTCTCGGGATCAATTCACTTATCTACTACGTGATCATCGGCTGGCTGCCTGCCATTTTGATCAGCCACGGTTACAGCGAGGCGCAGGCTGGTTCGTTACATGGTTTACTGCAGTTGGCGACCGCCGCGCCAGGTTTATTAATCCCTCTCGTACTGAACAGATTTAAGGATCAGCGCGCCATCGCCGCTCTGGTTTCGTTAATGTGCGCCCTCGGCGCGGCAGGATTCGCGGTAATGCCAGACCAGGCATTGCTATGGACTATCCTGTTTGGCTTTGGCTCAGGCGCGACGATGATCCTCGGCTTGACCTTTATTGGCCTGCGCGCAAGCTCAGCACATCAGGCTGCTGCCCTGTCCGGCATGGCACAATCTGTTGGGTATTTACTGGCCGCCTGCGGGCCACCGCTGATGGGTAAAATTCACGACCTCAACGGTAGCTGGCTGATTCCATTAGCGGGTGTCGCCGTGTTAGCGATGCTGATGGCAGTGTTTGGTCTGTGCGCGGGACGCAATCGGGAAATCGCAAACGCATAATACAGCGGGCAGGTTCATGAACAACCTGCCTGTTTTTTCATCCACGCGCGGCGCGCAGCATCGCCTGAACTAACGGCACGGGTTTTCCCGCGAGAGCTCCGCGTTCATGCTGAAAGAGCGTACCGACATAAAATGGATGCGTCACCAGCTCAATGGCGCGGATATCACCAGCTTCATCCCAACCGGTTACCCGAAGATCGCCGCTTTCAAGCTCGGCGGCAAAATCCTCCGATACGCCGTAGTTGCAGTGATACCCCTCGGTGATAACATCCCGTCCGTAGGCTTTGGCAATCAGCGTATTGGCCCGCAGCTCAATATCATCCGTTTTTTCTACCAGCGAGCAGGTCAACGGCGCAATCACCATCCGACCCGTGCTGTCCGTCTCCGCGTGTGCGGCGTCGCTCCAGCCCAGCACGTTGCGGGCATACTCCAGAACCGCATGTTGAAAACCGCCACAGGTCCCCAGGAATGGGATGCTGTTTTCACGCGCGTGGCGTATCGCTATCAACGCCCCTTCAACATGGCGATATGGACTGCCAGGAACGACCCAGATGGCATCATAGCCGATCAAATCTTCACTGCTGCTGATATCAGATGTGGTTAGCCAGTCATAATCAGCCACCAATTCCAGGACGGCGGCGGCATCATCGATGGCAAGAGGGATAGCCTGGTGCGCTACAATATCGGGACTGTAATCGCCCACCAGCGCAATGCGAAGCGTATCTTTAATTGGGGAAATTTCCATTAAGCTTTCCTTATGTCCAGACAATGAGGGACACTATAAGGAGCCTCAGCCTACCTATTTTTTGTTGATATCACAATCCCTTAAATTGGGTGTCAGAGCGGGCAGAATGCTATAATGGTCACGTTTTACGATCTTATTTAACCGTAATAAAGGTGATGAAATATATCAAAGCAGTGGCTTAAAGGAGCGGATGAAAAGATGAAAATTCAATGTAAACGCGTGTATGACCCCGCGGAAAAAGATGATGGCTATCGCGTACTGGTCGACCGGTTGTGGCCTCGTGGGATAAAAAAAACCGACCTTGTTTTTGATGAATGGAATAAAGCGCTTACGCCGTCATCTGATTTACGTAAGGCGTTCCACGCAGAATTGATTGATTTTTCGCACTTTTCCGAGCAATACCGCACTGAACTGGCCCAACAGCAGCAGGAAGGAAAGCGTCTCGCAGAGATTGCCCGACAGCAAACCTTAACGCTACTGTATGCGGCGAAAAATACTCAGCAAAACCACGCACTGGTGCTCGCTGAGTGGCTACGTCAATGCTGACCGCGTATCACTTACCCGTTTCCGGATGATCTCTACGCCAGAGCGCCCATTCATCAATAACTTCACCGCCGGGTAGTTTGCAGTCTGACCTTACGCCTTGTGGGGTCTGCACCGCAATCAGCGAGCCGCCCTTTTGTTCGCAATACACCGATGCCGGATTCGCCATGCCAATCTTAGGTGGTTTGGGGGCTTCAGGCTGAGCGGTACATCCCGCCAGCACCAACAAGCCGGGCAAAACAATAGACGCCAGTTTCATATTTACTCCTGTTAAAAAACTTATCCTGGCAGGTTACCCCGACTTTACATCTATCTCCATATTTTCCTGCCAGCTATCCATTTTATGTTTACATTCTGTGCTGGATGGCGTGTTTCATCTTTCACCTTGATGTTCTATCATGCGGGCAACGTCAGCCCAGTCATTACTCAGGAGCATTTACACCTCATGTCGGACATGATCCTTGCCAGAGTCTCACAATCCTTAGCTACGGAGCAGTCAGTTGAGAGTCTGGTTCGCCAACTTCTGGAGATGCTGGAAGTGGTGACAGAGATGGAATCCACCTATTTAACCAAGGTCGATTTAGATGCCCGCCTGCAGCATATTTTGTACGCGCGCAATAGCAAGCAGATGCAGATCCCTGAGGGGCTGTCCGTACCGTGGGATGAGACGCTGTGCAAACGCGCCATAGACGAAAACTGTCTGTACAGCGATAACGTACCCGCCCGCTGGCCGGAATGCACCGCCGCCCGCACGCTGGAGATAACCACCTTCCTGAGCACTCCGGTTCATCTTCCCGACGGAACATTTTACGGAACGCTCTGCGCCACCAGCCGTCGCCAGCATGCCTTGAGCCAACGTGGCGAGCAGGTGTTACATCTGTTTGCGGGCCTGATCGCCCAGTCGATTCAAAAAGAGTCGCTGGTGGCTCAGTTACGCGAAGCGAATGCCGCGCTGATTGCCCACTCCTATACCGATGCCCTGACCGGATTACAAAATCGGCGCGCAATCTTTGAAAATATCGAGACCCTTTTTTCGCTTGCCCGCCACCTCAGGCAGAAGGTAGTCGTCGCCTATATTGATTTGGATGATTTCAAATTGATCAATGACCGCTTTGGTCATGAGGTTGGCGATCAGTTCCTGATCCAGATTGGTCAGCGCCTGCTTGGTGAATGCGGTGACAATGATATTCTTGGTCGACTGGGCGGTGATGAATTTTTAGTCGTTAGCCTGTCACCGGAAGATGACAAAGAGCAACGCGATCGCCTGCTGCAGGTAAAGAATCAACTACATCAGCAAATTTGTGGCGACTACCTCCTGGGTGACATTCATCTGTTTTATCCTGGCGCCAGTCTGGGCATCGTGGAAATTGATCCGCTGGAGACTGATGTAAACTGTGCGCTTCACCTTGCAGACAGCGCTATGTACAAAGATAAGAAACGTCAGGATAAAACCCCTTTTGTCGTACATTAAGCCCTGCTATGCTGGCTCGTCTTTAAATCACTCTGGCAGATAATCGTATGCGACTCGGTATTATTTTCCCCGTCATCATTTTCATTTCCGCTGTCGTTTTCTTATCCTGGTTTTTTATTGGCGGTTACGCTGCGCCGGGAGCATAACGATGAAAAAAACAACGTTGATTATGATTGGGGTGGCTATCATCGTCGTTCTGGGAACGGAACTGGGCTGGTGGTAATCAAAGAAAAAGGCCACTTATCAGTGGCCTCTGTTGTCTGTATGTTTACTTAGCTTTTGATTTTTCTGTAGATAAACAACACCACAATCGCGCCGATAACCGCTACGACGAAACTGCCGAAGTTGAAGCCATCGACTTTACCAAAACCAAAGAGGGTACTTATCCAGCCACCCACTACCGCACCAACCACCCCTAAGATAATGGTCATAAAGAATCCGCCGCCATCTTTACCCGGCATAATCCATTTTGCCAAAATCCCAGCGATAAGACCGAAAACCACCCATGAAATGATGCCCATAATTTTCCTCACTTATGTTTTTAAATTAACGATTCACTCGTCGTATAAAAGCATAGCATAGCGCTGAAAAATTAAAATTTGTGATCATCATCACTTCTGATTTTCATCTTTTTCCGATGTTTCATAATGTTATGACTGCTGAGCAACGTGCTAAATTTTTGTCGCATCTCGTCATTAATGTCGAATCGTCAGTCATCATACTTAACGCTTTGGCTGTCAGCCGCGCTATTGCTGGGTTTTCACTTCTGGCACACTTTATGCTTTAACAGCCCGTCACCATGACAAATCGTAGCCCGCGATGCCTATCGCTTGGCTGCGTCTACAATTCGCGCTATTTCAGCATTTAACAGGTCTGTTATTGATGAAAAAAATCACCAGTGTTTGCCCATACTGTGGGGCCGGGTGCAAGCTTAAGCTTGTCGTTGAAAATAACAAAATCATCCGCGCTGAAGCCGCAGAGGGTGTAACAAACCAAAATCAGTTATGCCTGAAAGGCTACTATGGTTGGGACTTTCTTAACGATACTCGCCTTCTGACCCCTCGTCTGACTCGCCCGATGATCCGTTATGAAAAAGGTGGAAAATTCACTCCCGTTAGCTGGGATGAAGCCATTCGTTACACCGCTAAACGCTTATCTGAAATCAAAAATACCTATGGCCCTCGCGCCATCATGACCACTGGTTCTTCCCGAGGCACCGGGAATGAAACCAACTATGTGATGCAAAAATTCGCACGTGGCGTGCTACATACCAACAATGTCGATTGCTGTGCCCGCGTCTGTCACGGTCCTTCCGTTGCCGGGTTACAGGAAACGTTAGGCAATGGCGCAATGAGCAACTCCATCAGCGACATTGAAAACTCAAAATGCCTGCTGATCTTTGGTTATAACTGCGCAGACTCACACCCAATCGTGGCTCGCCGGGTAATTAAAGCTCGCCAGAACGGCGCAAAAATCATTGTCTGCGACCCGCGTCGTATTGAAACCGCCCGTATCGCTGACCAACATTTGCAGTTAAAAAACGGTTGCAATATGGCGATGGTCAACGCCTTTGGCCATGTTCTGATCGAAGAGCAACTCTACGATCGCGAATATGTGCAAAAGCATGCGGAAGGCCTGGAAACATATTGGGAAGTCGTTAAGGACTATGCGCCTGAAGCTGTTGAACATTTGACCGGCGTTCCAGCACAACAGGTTCGTCAGGCAATGCGTACATTTGCCGCGGCGCCATCGGCAACCGTAATGTGGGGAATGGGCGTCACCCAGTTTGGTCAGGCCGTTGACGTGGTTCGCGGTTTATCGAGTCTGGCGTTGCTGACCGGAAATCTGGGACGTCCTAACGTCGGCGTTGGCCCGGTGCGCGGGCAAAATAACGTGCAGGGCGCGTGCGATATGGGGGTACTGCCTAACCAGTTCCCAGGGTATCAGGACGTGACCGATTTTGCCGTTCGGGAGAAATTCGCCACCGCCTGGGGCATCGATGTTAATCAGATGGATGGCAAGGTCGGGACCCGTATCACCGAAGTTCCGCATCTGGCTATCGAAGGTAAAATCAAAGCCTACTACATCATGGGAGAAGATCCGCTGCAAACCGAGGCCGATTTGGGCCTGGTCCGCGAAGGATTTAACGCGCTCGATTTTATCGTCGTGCAGGATATATTCATGACTAAAACGGCGGAAATGGCTGATGTTCTCCTGCCTGCCACCTCATGGGGCGAACACGGCGGCGTCTTTACCTGCGCCGATCGCGGCTTCCAGCGTTTTGAGAAAGCGATTGACCCCACCGGTGATGTAAAGCGTGACTGGGAGATTATCAGCCTGCTGGCCAGCGAAATGGGTTATCCAATGCAGTATCAAAATAACCAGCAAATCTGGGATGAGATGCGCGAACTATGCCCCCTGTTCTACGGCGTGACCTATGAGAAAATGGGTGAGATGGGGCATGTTCAGTGGCCATGCACGGATCTCGATAGTCCTGGAACACCATACCTTTACGCGCACAGCCAGTTTGATACCGCCAATGGCAAAGGCAAACTGTTTGCCGCACAGTGGCGAGCGCCCGCAGAAGTTCCTGATGACAAATATCCGCTGGTACTGTGTACGGTGCGCGAGGTCGGGCACTACTCCTGCCGTTCGATGACCGGCAACTGTGCAGCGTTGCAAGCGCTGGCAGACGAGCCTGGATATGTGCAAATCAATACCCATGATGCAGAAAAGCTGGGTATTCGTCATCGTGACCTGGTATGGGTCAGCTCGCGTCGGGGTAAGGTCATCAGCCGCGCAGACGTCTCCGAGCGCATCAATGCCGGAACAGTCTATATGACTTATCAATGGTGGATTGGCGCGTGTAACGAGTTAACCCAGGATAACCTTGATCCTATTTCGAAAACGCCGGAAACCAAATATTGCGCCGTGAATATTGAGCACATTACCGATCAGGGATGGGCAGAGAAATATGCCGCGCAAACGTATAGTGACATGAAATCACGCCTGTGTGAGGCTATTGCGTAAGTCAGCGCCATCATCGCCTGAGTCTAACTTTCCAGACTCAGGCCTTATCTCATTACTTCGCCAGCTGGGCTTCACTAAAATGGATGGAAGCAGTTTCCTCCTGCTTATCACGTCGCATAAAGCCCAGGTTCATCAGGAACAATCCAGCCATAAACGGTAGCTCATACAATTCTTCAATCAGATCGCCATACTGTGCATTGTGCAGAAAGATGGGGGCCAGCAGACGATGATGCTCCACCGTATCAGAGATTAAAAATGCACAGGTGGTGATCGCCAACAGCCAGAGCGGTAACGGTTCATTACGCACACGGCGGGCAATATCCTGGCGTAAGTGCTTCGACAGCAGCACCGGCAGAATAAGCATGGCAATTAATACAACTGAGATAGCTCTGAACAGAAGTTTAGGATGCTCAGGGAAGTAATCGCGTCCCCAACTGGTGCTTCGGCCCAGCAAGACCACCCACCACGCTGCCGCCCAAAGCCAAAATTGCTTCTCGCCTACAGGACGTGATAAAGGTCGGATGTAGATAAGAGTAAATACCGCGCCAAACAGCAGCCAAAGCGCCTGGCCATTTTCAATCCATCTGACCACAGTCCCGTTGAGCAGCGGTAGATGCCAGTTCGCGACGAACGGGATCGCGACAATGACCAGTCCAAGAATGATTGTGGATAATGTAAGTCGGGTATTGAGTTTCATAAGCGCGATGTTCTGTATTGTTACTGTTTCGCGATCATAACCCCTGTGAATGATCAACTATTAGCAATCAATGCGAATTTCTTAAGGTATTCTTAAGGAATCCTTTTCCGGACACATTCGTGTTTCGCGCGGATAAAAAAACCGCACTGCGCCATCGAAACGCAGTGCGGTTTTTAGACTAAAAACTAATGTATTCAATCAGTAGCAGTAGCTAACGCTTACCATCCGCAGACTTCGTGCTCATTCTCGGTATCGTACGAACGCACGGTGTTGACCAGATCTTTGACAACTTCTGCTGCCACATCCGGCACCAGTAATGTCATAGGTGCTTCTGTTTCATAATCAACAGAAACACCGTTGCTGTTATTGGTCACTGTTACGGTATAGGTTGCTTTACCCATGATTTACTCCTTGCCGGTGCGCACGACTTTTCGTTGATTTGCGCTCTCCATCAGAACTTCCGGGGCAACGAAAAAATCGATATTAAAGTAAGTGTCGTCGGTCATCACTTCGATGTTATGCCATTTTTCCGGTGGAAAAACGCCAAACTGACCGGCTTCAATAACCATCACCTCTACTGGCTCCGGACTGTGTTCATCTGCGTATCCGAGATATTTGACCGCCCCCTGCATAACCGAAAGTCGAGGATAAACCCCGGCCCGGGTTCCTTTATCAAGGTGGCGTTCGAAAATTCCGGCAGGCGCCGTTTCTTTGTTCCAGAATGGAGTAGAGCGTGTATGGATATGATTCTGTGGAATTTGAAGCATTTTTCTTCCCTTTTCCAGTCGACAACCAGCGAGTCTTATTGAACCGCTGCTGTACACAGGGTACGCCTCAAAATATACATTTAAAATACCATTTATTGGTTATAACCATACGATTATCAATGAAAAGCAGAGCATCATATCGAAGGCCCGCCGCAATCAGCGGGCCGATAGCATCACGACTGAAGCGTGGCCAGACGAGCGGCAAAACCAACGAAAATCAGACCGATAAGGGAATTACCCACTTTGGCCAATTTTTTCTTCGTACGGATATACTGCGTCACGAACGCGCCGGAGAAAATAAGGAAGCTCAGGTAGAAAAAGCTCACTATCTCAAGCGTAATAGCCAAAATAAAGAACGACAGTCCTGAGTGCGGCGCATTGACATCAATAAACTGCACGAAGAACGAAACATAAAACAGAATAGCTTTGGGATTGGTCAGACTCAGAATGAGTGCGCGTTTAAAAATGGCACCAAACGGGACTTCCTCTGGCGCGGCGTCGCCTGCTTTCGATTTCAGTGTTGCATACAGGATCTTCGCGCCAAGATACAGTAAATAGAACGCGCCGAGGTAACGAACGATGTTAAACAAAACGGGCGTTGTTTTGATCAATGCGGCAACGCCGGCATAGGCCAAAAACATCAACACGGCATCACCGATAAACACACCGCTGGCTGCGAGATAACCGCCCTTCACTCCCCGACCGACGCTGTTCTTCAGCACAAATATCGTATTTGGCCCCGGTACCAGCACGATAAAAATAGCCCCCACCAGATACGTCCAGTAATTCAGAACTCCATACTCTGCGAACACGTTAACCTCTTCCTGAAAAAACACATGCACTTGCTGCAATACAATATGCTAACGAATGCGACAGGTGATGGAAAGAGAAGGTTATTAATTAAAAAAACCCGCCACTGGTGGCGGGTGTGTACAGATAAGGTTAATCTGGATCAGTGGTGCAGCATCTCATCCACAACCTCTTCGCCCTTTAACTGATAAGGGTAGTAGGTAGGCCAGTTTTCCATCTCTTCAAGCAAGGCTGCCTGCGAGGTATTTCCCATAAAGATATGGAAGTGGCTGGATTTACGCGGTGCGATAATATGATCGCTGAATTGCACGTATTTAGGTGCTTTGCTGTCAGCGGCTTTACACTCAAACAAATACCGTACACCTTTCTTGCCTGATTTATAGTGCAAGATTTTAAACCCGGCATAGTCGTATTTGCACGATGCAACCTGATTACCGGTGTGAAATTCCATCACGCCATTTTCTATGCCAATGGAGTCTACGTTGGTTGCATAGCCTGTACGATAATAAGCTTTAATTTGTTCTGCCGTTTTGCTTTTATCTTTCTCCGCTTTCTTTTTGAATACCGGATCAAGCTCGCCGCTGACCAGATACGGATAGACGGATTGCCACATGCCATCCCAGTCGGTCAGCGCCCTGTCCTGCACCTGGTTATCATCAAATATCCCCTCCGACGCCTTTTGTTCTGCCTCACTCATTGGCGCACCATGGGAATGATGACCATGCGCCAAAACCGAACCACTGACTAAAAGCATCCCCAGAGCGATTGTCATTTTTTTAAAACGAATAGCCAAAATTTCACCCTCAAATCATTTGCGAGTGAAATGTTATAATATAACGTTACATTTAAATCAACGCCGTTGTGAAAACTATTCAACGCTCCGGTGTGCGATTTTCCAACGACTGTCAAAATGGGCCTGATACTGCGCTATAACGGCAGGTTCGCCACGAACGATCAGCACATTTTCGGAGTTGGCAAATTCTGCAGATTTGGCAAAGTTGAACGAGCCGGTTTCCAGTGTGTCGCCATCTATTATCATTACTTTGTCATGTTGGATGTGGTAGTGGCCATCCAGTTGCACATCGACCCCATTCGCGGCAGCGAAAGCGATGGCCTTCTGGCTGACCTTGCCCTGATTTCGTTTTTTATCGATAACCGCCCGAACAACAACGCCCCTCTTTTCGGCATCTACCAGGGCCTGAACAATATCTGCCGACTGAAATGAATAAGCCATCATATCGATGCTGCGCTGCGCATGGTTAATCGAATCCAGCACTAAAACCCGGGCCGAACCTTCCGGCGAAAAGCCCACCTGAATCGAAGCATGCGCGGCAACAACAACTGCACCGCACAATAGCGCAGCCAAACCAATTGATTTTACGCTCACGTTAGATATTAGCCTGAAAGGATGAATCGTCCGAAGAGAGTAGCGCTCGCGTGCAGATCTGATCAAGCAACGCCTGCTGATGGCTGATAATTAGCATACCTAATGGCCGACGCTGACATTCTTCAAGCAGCAGCGCCCAGATATCCCGTTGGATGGAAGGATCGAGCTGGGCGGTAATTTCATCGGCAATAAGAAAACGTGTCCGCGGATCCAGCGCGCGAAGTAAGGCAATTCGCGCCAGTTCACCGCCGGAAAGCTGTCCGGGACGGCGATCCAACCACTCTGAGTTGATGTGAAGACGGGTAAGCATTTCAGCATCAGGTCGCCAGGCATCATGAACCGCATCGCCGGTGCTGCGCCGGGGGTTAAAGGTTAATTCCGGATGCTGGGGCACCAGTTGCACCGGGCAATACTGGTGCATTGGCAGCGGTTGCTCATCAACAACAATGTCACCCGAGGTCGGCTTTTGCCAACCCGCCAGCACGCGTCCCAGCGTCGTTTTTCCGGTTCCGCTGGGCGCGCAAATCCCAATGCGTTCTCCAGGGGGCAGAGAGAAGGTCAGATTTTGCCATAACACTTTTCCCCCCTGACAAATCGTAACATCACGACAGCACAGCATCGCGCTCTCCAAAAAGTTGATTTCTTTCAGGCAGCGCCCGCCATTGTCGTTGCAGATGCTCGCTAATCTCTCCGCGTAACAGCTGTTCCCGGCTGACGTTATCCGACACCCTACCCTGATGCAGCGCGACAATACGATCCGCATGACGGGCCGCCAGCGTGAGGTCATGCGTTACCCACAAAACGCCTGCCCCGTGCTCACAAAGCTTGCGCAGTTGTTCAAGCAGTTGATTCGCCAGCGGCGCATCAAGCCAGGCGGTAATTTCATCCGCCAGAATATAGCGAGCCTGACTCAGAGATGCGTGACATGCCAGAACACGTTTCGCCATCCCCCCTGAAAGCTGGCGCGGGAAAGCATCTAATACCTGACTTTCCAGTCGGCTACGCTGGAGCAATCGGTCAATTTTTCCGGCATTCCATTGCTGGCCAGAAAGCTGGCTTGCCCTGCGCAGATGCTTTTCAATCGAGAGCAGCGGGTTAAGCGCCTGAACGCCTTGCGGGACATAAGTGAAGGTATTGCCGCGACATTTACGAATATCATGGTTGTCCAGCGTTTTGCCCTCAAGGGTGATAGCCCCCTGGAAGCGCAAATTATCCGGTAAGAGATCGAGCAGGCATTGCAGCAGCAGACTCTTCCCTTCCCCACTTCCCCCAACTAGCGCCACCATCTGACCAGGCGCTACGTCAAAAGAGATATCCTGCAACAGCGAAGACCATTGTTTCGCGCCGTACCAGCGATAACGCGCTACATCCAGCGAAACCTGTCTTAAACTCAACATGCGTCACCTCGTAACCATAAACGATGCACCGCCCTTGCGAGCTGATCAAATAACATCACCAGACTGAACAGCATCAGTCCTGGAAACAGCACCAACCACCAGTCGCCATGACTGATAAATCTCAGCGCATCCGCCAGCAGCAGGCCCAGTGACGGTTCATGCGGCGCCAGCCCAAAACCGAGGAAGCTTAACGCCGCGCTGTGCAACACCGCGTGGGGAAACATCAGCAATGTTCCCGTTAACCACTGGGGTAATAATGCGGGTAGATAGTGGTGCCGCCAGCAGTAAAAATGTCCGTGTCCCAGACGCCAGGTCAGCGTCAGATAGTCACTATGAGCCACGCGCTGCGCTTCGGCACGCAGGATCAGCGCCAGTCGCGGCCAGTGGGTCAGCGCAACCGCCATGATCACCCCGTTTTTCCCGCCACCCAGCGTAAAGCAGATCAAAATGAGCAACAGCAGATGCGGCATCGACAGCATGGCATCGGTAATCAGACGCATAAGCACATCCAGACGCGGATGTATGCGCGAAACCGCCGCCATCATTAATGCGATGAAGCCGCTGCACAACGCCGCGCCAATACCAATTTGCAGACTGGTTAACGCGCCCTGAAAGCATCGTGTCCACAAATCGCGACCCAGGTTATCGGTGCCAAACCAGTAAAGCGCATCGGGTGGCAGATGACGGGCAAGCAGATTAACGCTCAACGGATTATCCAGCGTCGCTGCGCCATACACCGCAATAAAAAGCAGGCAGCTAAAAGAGAACAAAAGACGAATTAGCGTCGGCGTTGGGTTATAGAGCATCAGGTCGCTCCAGAGCGCGATTCAACACATGGATAAGCCAGGTTGACAGCGAGTTGCCAATGAACACCAATACGGTACTGAACAACACTATCCCCATCAGTAACGGCAGATCGCCGCGTAACCCGGCATCAATAGTGGCCTGTCCCAGTCCCGGGTAAGCAAACACTTTTTCCGCCAGCAGCGCGCCGCCCAGTAGTTCTCCCAGCGAAGCAAACTGCAGGCACAGCGCTGGCGTGATAGCGTGGCGCAGAACCTGATGACGCAACAGCGACCAGCCTTTATCTCCCTGAGAACGCGCAAAACGAACAAAATCACTTTTCATCACGCTGGCGATACTTTCCCGCGTGTGAAGCGTAATTTGTCCCAGTCCCAGCAAACTTAGCGCGCAAACGGGAAGCACCAGATGGCGCAGACGCTCAGTCAGCGTGGCCATATCGCCGCTGTTGCCCGGCTCCCATGCGCAGCAGACCGGAAATACCGGCCAGCGCACAGCAAATAACGCCAGTAACAGCATGCCAATCCAGAAGGTCGGCAGCGAAGAAAGCAAATAGCTGAGGCGACAAATTGCTTTATCCGGCCAGCGATTCAGGTAGCGACCCGCGACAAATCCCATCACCGTTCCCAGTACACCGGAAAGTAACCACGCGCCGCCAAGTAGCGCAAACGAGGTAGCAAAGCGCTCTTTAATCACGCTGGCAACCGGCGCATTAAATAACATTGAATAGCCGAGATCGCCCTGCAATACGCGTATAAACCAGTGAACAAAACGCTCCCATAGCGGCTGGTCCAATCCCCAGCGAGCAGCGATCCGCGGATATTGTTCCGGCGGCACGTGCAGGAGATCGTTGCCGATATAGGCGCGAATCGGATCGACAGGAGAAAAACTGAGCAGCAAAAAAGTGCCAGCCGCAACCAGCACTAATAGCACTATCAGCCGTAGAAAATGGCCCACAACAGACTTCATCAACGGCAGGTCCAGGTCCATTCGTCCAGATTATTGAGCAGTGACCAGCTACCGTGAATTTCCGGTGCGCCTTTGCCCAGGTCAATACACGGATTAGCCAGGTAAGTGTGCTGAATGTTCAGCAGCCAGGCCCAGGCGGCATCGCCCTGCACGCCGGCCCCTTGCTTGCCATCCCACTCCACCTGTTGCCAGAAAGGCAATGCTTTTTGCCAGTCCGGAGCGTCAATAGCCTGTTTAAGATGCTGTTCAACAACGGGATTACTGTAATAGCCCGGATTGTAGTATTCCACGCCCGCGGCCTGATTACTGTAGTGATGGAAAAGCTCCATCGGATCCAGGCTTCCCCAGCCAAACAGCGTCGGATTCGCATGCATATGGCGCTCAACGGTTTCCCAGCTTCCGGATTGCAGCGAGACCTGAATACCCACGGGCTCCAGCATCGCACGTACGGCTTCGGCTAAATCCCGGCGCGTGCTGTCACCGCTGGCGTACCACAGCGTCAGGCGAGCTTCTTTGCCGTCTTTCACTCGTACGCCGTCTTTCCCCGCCTTCCAGCCGGCCTCTTCCAGAATCGTCCGTGCTTTTTCGCTGTCGCCATCGTTGAACGCGACGGACTGCCCCTGCCATGGCAGGCCCTGAACCGCGCTATACGCCGGAATCGCATGGCCTTCCATGACCTGTTCGGCAAGCTGCTTACGGTCAATGGCGTAATTGATGGCGCGTCTGATAGCGACATCGGCAGTGATATCGTTACCAATTGGGTAACCATTGGCGTCTTTTTTACCCGCAGGAACCATCGGGAACACAATGCCACGGTTTTCCACACTGTCGCGAACCCAAAGCTTCAAATTCTGCTGCTGAGGGGCGACTGCCATCGACGGCGCAATACGCACGAGTCCCAGTTGGCCACTGCGCGCTGCGGCATAAGCGTTATCTTCATCAAGGAAGACAAACACCAGCTTACTGAAATCATTTTTCTTACCGGCATACCAGGGGTTAGCCTCCACGATCAACTGCTGCCCCGGCTGAAAACTCACCAGCCGATAAGGACCCGCGCCTATTGGATTTTTGGCGAAGGTTTTTTCGTCATACCGTTTTTCCGGGACAATACCCAAAGAACCCAGCACGTTTACAAAGGTGCTCTGCGGGCTGCGCAGCGTAATTTCTACCGTGCGGTTATCTTTCAGGCTGGCATGGTTGAAGTTCCCCATGTCGATTTTGCCGCCGCTTTTTGCGGCTTTGTTATAGGTGAACACCACATCTTCCGCGGTTAGCGGGGATCCATCAGAGAATTTAAGGTCGGGTTTTAACGTCAATGTCCAGGTTTTGCCGTCTGCGCTGGTCTCTACTTTTTCCGTCAGCAGGTTTCCCCAGCTCATATCTGCATTTTGTTTTAATAATGGTGCGTGCAAAAGCAAATAGCTGCCATGACTCCAGCCCAACATCGGGTCAAACCCTTCCGTTGGCTCCGGTCCAATTGCCAGTTTTAACGTCTGCCCTTCGCTCGCATTTTGCGCGGCGAGAAGTGGTGAGGTTAATGCGAGAGTCAATGCGCACGTAAGCAGTGCCAGCTTGCCTTTGATCATTATGTTATCCAGATTAGCGTTATTTTTATGCCGCTCAACGATGTCTTGTCGTTTAACGGTCTCCTGGGGAAGGGATTATGGCGGACAGAAATGACGAAAAAAATGATGCGGCGCAGAAAAGTATGACGATTTTCTAAAATTATCATACTTTTTTCTGATACTCCGTTATGAGTACGCACTGAATTACAGAAACAGAGCAAAAGTTAGCCATTTAATTAATGGCAAATTAATAACAACCTAATGATTGCAAATACTAATTATTGGTCTTTTCCGCTATTCCCTTAGCTCAAATTAATGACAATTTATGTATATTTATTCAAGAAAAAGACCAGAAGTGATAAGTTATGTAAATACATAATGATAATTATTTGTATTATCATTCCCATCAATTATCTTACTGCCTTTGAATTTTAACAAAGGAAGTTTGACTATGCGCTTAAAACCTGTTGCTTCTGTTGTTCTGTCCTGTTTAGGATTTTCTAGTCCTCTGGTCTTCGCTGAAGATGTCATGGTGGTAACCGCTTCCGGTTACGAAAAGAAAATCACCAACGCCGCTGCCAGCGTCTCCGTTATTTCGCAGCAAGAGTTACAAACCAATAAATATAATGACTTAGGCGAAGCTCTGCGTTCTGTTGAAGGGGTCGATGTTGAAAGCAGTACCGGTAAAACCGGTGGGCTGGAGGTCAGCATCCGCGGTATGCCCGCCAGCTATACCTTGATCCTGATTGACGGTATTCGTCAAAACGGCAGCAGCGACGTGACGCCAAACGGCTTCTCTGCCATGAATACCAGCTTTATGCCTCCGCTGGCGGCAATCGACCATATTGAAGTGATCCGCGGCCCGATGTCGACGCTTTATGGCTCCGACGCAATCGGTGGCGTAGTGAATATCATCACCAAAAAAAGCACCGATAAATGGAGCACCTCCATCAATACTGGCGTTAACCTGCAAGAGAGTAATAAATGGGGTAACAGTACGGTCGCCAACTTCTGGTCAAGCGGCCCGTTAATCGCGGGCGTACTGGATATGCAGGTTCGGGGGAGCACAACCCAGCGTCAGGGTTCCAGCGTCACCTCCCTGAGCGATACCGCCTCCACCCGCGTACCTTATCCGACCGAATCGGAAAACTATAACATCGGTACGCGCCTCGACTGGAAAACGAATGAAAACAATACGCTGTGGTTAGATCTCGATTCTGCCAGACAGCGTTATGACAACGACGACGGTCAATTAGGAAACCTGACGGGGGGTTACGACAAAACGCTGCGCTACGAGCGTAACAAAGTTACCCTCGGTCACGATACCGCCTTAACGTTCGGCACCTGGAAATCCTCCCTCGGCTGGAATGAAACCGAGAACAAAGGACGACAACTGGTCTCCTCGGCACTCACGCCAGAGAACGCAGGCCGGGCCGGTGATGCGCGTGAACTTAAGAACACCAACGTCATCCTGGACTCAGTGCTGCTGACGCCATTGGGTGATTCGCACCTCTTAACCCTCGGTGGGGAATATTGGGATGCACGAATGAAAGATGGTGTGGTGCTGGCCAATACCGGTGAGACGTTCCACCAAAAAACGTGGGCAGCCTATGTGGAAGATGAATGGCATATTCTCGATTCGCTGGCCTTAACCGCAGGAACACGCTATGAGCATAACGATGTCTTTGGCGGTCATCTCAGCCCACGAGCGTATATGGTCTGGGACGTTTCCGACGAATGGACGCTCAAAGGTGGCGTAACGACAGGTTATAAAGCCCCCTCGCTGAGCCAGTTGCATAACGGGATCAGCGGCGTAACTGCGCAAGGAACGGTGAATACGGTCGGTAACCCGGACCTCAAACCGGAGGAAAGTCTCAGCTACGAAACCGGGCTGTATTACGAGAACGATGCAGGGCTTAACGCCAACGTTACTGGCTTCTATACCGAATATAAAAACAAAATTGTCTCATATTCTATCGATGATAATACCAACAGCTATACCAACAGCGGCAAGGCAAGGACCGATGGCGTTGAATTTGCCAGCACCTTCCCGCTGTGGTCAGATGTGCTGACCTTATCCCTCAACTATACCTACACCCAGAGCAAGCAAAAAGATGGTGACAATAAAGGCGCGCCATTAAGTTACACGCCAAAACATATGGCTAACGCCCGCCTGAACTGGCAGGCAACGGAAGATATGAACGCCTGGCTGAGCGCACGTTATCGCGGTAAAGCTCCACGCTTTACCGAAAATTACGACAACCTCAGCGCGGTACAAAAGGCCGTATATGACGACAAAGGCGCTGATTTAAAAGCCTGGACCGTTCTCGACATGGGGATGTCTTATAAGCTGACCAAAGACCTGACGCTTAATACAGCGATTAATAACGTGCTGGATAAAGACTTTAGTGAAGTCAAACTGTACCAGGTGGGCCGTAATAGCACCTACGCAGGTGATTATTATCAAACTGCGCAATCTACAACCGGATACGTAAACCCAGGTCGTAACTACTGGGTTTCTCTAAACTATCAGTTCTAATTTTTACAAATCCTGCTGGCCGAGCTATCACATGTATCTCAGTCAGCAGGAGCTCAAGATCTATAAGGCAACAGATATTCTTCTGGTACCGAGTTAATCCAGTTTTATTCGACAAAAACATTCACTTTAGGTTTTGACAGCAGAATAATGACGAACTCAGTGAAAGTTACGGGCTTATAGAAATAGTATCCTTGCAGGAAAACGATATTGTTTTTATTCAGGTAATCAAGCTGCGCCTTTGTTTCAACCCCTTCTGCAACGATGCTTAAAGACAGTTTACGTGCCAGTTCAAGTACACAATCTAAAATCCGGGTTGAATCGGGATGCTCATTTACCCTTCCCACAAAGCTCTGATCGATCTTGATGTAATCAATATGCAAATCATGCAAATAAGAAAGGCCAGAATAACCGGTACCAAAATCATCCAAGGCGATCACAAAGCCATTTTCATGGAGCGTATTGAGTCTCTGCACAAGATCCTCGTCCACATCCAGCGGTTCGCGCTCAGTGACTTCGATGACCAGATTGAGATCATCGTGGTTAAAACTGTCCCTGTATTGCAGGCACTCATGCACGAATGTAGGGGATATGATATGGGATGCGCTGTAGTTAATACCGACATGGAAGCCGGGTGGCAATTTGCTGGAAATAGAGTTCATATTCGCAGCGACCTGCCTCATCAGGCTTTGTGTTAGCGGCACGATCAGACCTGACTTTTCGGCGATGGGAATAAAGGAAGCGGGAGAGATATACCCGACCTTCGGATGTTTCCATCGGGCCAGCACTTCAACGCCACGTAACGTCCCCTCTCGACCATTTACGATAGGTTGATAAAAAGGCACGATCTCTCCTTTTGCTATCGCCCTACGCAACGTTTCTTCGGGGGTATCATTCTTGTTCAGATACTTATCAATGGCATAAGCAGCTGCAACAGAAATTAACAGGACAAAAACCAAAATTCCTGAGCCTTGTGTAACCAGCCTTTTTGCACTAAATAATGGTGGTTTATTATAAATAATACTGAACGGATACTTTGCGGAATTCACCTGTCCAGACGTACGAGTACTTGCTGTGACGGTTTTCACATCGCCCACTAAACCGAGTACGTTATCGCCCACGAGCAGTGAGTATGCCGCACCCTTTAATGGAACTTTTAGAGCGCCACGAATATGCACCCCACTGATCGTGACAATAATACGACTGGTTTGAAAACGAGTTTGATACAGCAGAACGGGTATCTCGTTTTCCGTATTGCCTGCGGGAGTCAGCAGCAAATTTGAATCAGTTATTACAGGAATTCGCTTAAGTAAGATCCTATTCCCCGGCAAAGACGTACACCAAACTTTCCCCTGCCGGATAATGATCAGCGTTCGCAAATGAGGCCGAAGCGCTGCCTCGGTTCCAAGTTGGTACTGAGCATCCTGGTCGCATTTTTTTTCAGCGATACGCATGGCTGTACCGGTTGCCTGGAAAGCCTCATCGAGTATGTTATCCATATTTTTCGCGGCATATCTGGCTCCTCCAAGAGTTTCCAACGAGGAGGAATACCAGAGCTGCATATTGAGAATAAAAACACCGATGAATAAAAGGCACACTGCAGCAATTACCGGTAACAATGCTTTGCGCATTCTCGTGTCCTGTGGCGAAAATTGAAAACTCATGATGATGAACATTTACGTGTTCAAATTTATCTCTACAGAGCATGGTAGACAGAAACAGAAACCGCCATAAGCCCAGTCACTCTTCCCCAATAAAAACGTAACCGTATAATTTGTATATAAAAAATCACTAAAAATAGCATGGCAAAACCGGCGTAGTACATCATCTAATTTTGCTATCATAGAAATATACGAATAAGAGGTGAGCCAATGAAAATCTTTATCACTGACAGTGACGGGAACCTGATTCCTGTTGACGGAAAAAGCGTTGTCATCGAATTGAATAGCGGCGGCACTATCGAGATCGCCGAGGAGTACAGCCGGGACGATGTTCCTGAAGGTATTAATTTGTGGGGCGGACGAGAACCCTCCCCTTCACTCTCATTCGAGGAAATCAAAGCCAGAACTGAAGGCCTTGGCGTTTATCCCATCGCAGCCAACGCTCTGCATGTATTCCCGTACAAACTTTCATCAAAAGAATAATTGCACTCATTATTGGGTTTAAAATAACCAGACTGACATACGCCAGTCTGGCTGAACTTGCCCGGCAGAATCAGCTTAGAAGTTCCATTTCACACCGACCATCGCAGCGCTGTCGTTATAGCCTTTGTCGCCAGCCTGGACCCCGATGTTGCCCCACAGATTAAGACGCGGACTCACCTGTCCTTCCACACCCACTTTTACTTCGGCGATATTTTTCGCCCCGTCCTGACGAACATTCACGCCGTCCATGGTCGTACTGAAATCACGTGAATTGTGCAGCCAGTTCAGTTCGGCAAACGGCTGGAATTCACGCTCTTTACCGTTATCCATCTGATGATGGCTCTTAATCCAGGTTTTCAGGCCCAGCCGGGTCTGTACATTGCCGTTACCATTGCTGGTGATACGGGTGCCGTTGCTTTCCTGATGATCGTCCGCCTTCACGCCCATCCAGACCGCCTGCGCCTGAGGCTGGATGTACCATTCATTCAGCGTGCCCTGACTGCCGGCAAATTCGCCCATTTTCTGGGCATATCCCATTTCCAGCGAAGCGGTCACCCCTTTCGATTTATATGACTCGCCCTGCAGGTCATCGCCTTTAACATTGTTATCAAACCAGCTGTACTGAGCCCAGCTGTCCAGCCAGGCGCCGTTATGCGACGCGTCATTGGCATACCATGTGGCATACACGCCGGTGCTGTAGCCATTGACTGAACCCCGGGAACGATAACCCGTGCGTGATGACCGGGTGTTACTGTGGTCGTTCCCGTAGCCCGCCATCACGCCCAGGTGCCAGCGGTCAAGTCCGTTCTGGCTCCATTGCGCAATGTCGCCTCCCAGCTGCAATACATAACGGTTGCTCTGGGTTTTCAGCTGGCCGCTGCCGTCACGCCAGTTGTTGTGCCCGCCAACGTGGCGCATCCACATACTGGTGACTTTCTGCTCGCCGGTCAGGGCATCGGTATACTGCGTTTCGCCCAGGCGATCGTACAAACGGGTGACGAACATGTTGTTGGCTGCCGCCAGGTTAGCCGTGTAGCTGCCGCCTTCCGGGCGCAGATCTTTATCGGGATCCGGATCCGGATTTGGTTCGGGATCCGGATTGGTTTTGCCGCTGGTCAGATACCAGTTGCCGCTGTTCTCATCCTGACCGCGCCCAAGGCTGTAGTCATATGCCCCTGCCACAATACGGCCAGCCTGGGTGAACTCACCGTCCGATGCGCCATCAACATGAATAACTTCGATCCCATCAATCGTGGCGGCCCCTTTCCCACCGGCGTTGGTGACGCTGACGGAGGTGGTGCCACTGGTATCGCCTTTCACCACCAGCTTATCCGTAACGGAATTGTCATCCCCCAGCGCGGTGTTCAGGGAAAGATGCCCACCATTCCCCGTATAATTGCCATTGACCACCAGCTGGTTACCGGCCTGCTGACCATTCACACCGGTTGCGAGGGTACCGCTGTTAACCAGGTCGCCCCCCACCGTGAACAGGAGGTTGTCGCCGGTCCCGGTTCCCACCTGCAGCACACCGGCGTTATTCACATGACCTGCAACACCCCCCGTGCCCGAGAGCATCCCCGCAGCCGCAATGTTGGCTTCGCTACTGGCCAGCGTGACCGGAGATGTACCGTCCCCCAGTACCAGGCCGCCCTGCTCAATCTCCGTTTTGCCCGTCCAGGCGGCGTTATTGCCGACGGTAATGGAGCCGGCTCCCAGCTTGGTCACATCGCCGCTACCATAAACATCGTTATTAAGCTGCCAGTCGGTATTACTGTTCAGCACCAGTGAACCGCTGTTGCTCACCTCTGCGCTGCCCAGATTTTCTGCTGTGAACGCGGTGAGCCGGGAATCCGCATCCACAGCAAATTGCCCCGTAAAGGCACTGTTGTTGCCCATCAGCGCGACATCGCTTTCGCTGAGTTCAACCCGTCCGGCATCGCTGATGCTGTTGTAAAGCGCGCCTGCGGCCTTGCTCATCGTCAGCGTTCCCGCCGCCACAATATCGCCGGTGCCAAGGCCCAGCGTGGTGTTCATCAGCACGCGCGCGCCTTCTGCAATGGTCGTTTTTGCCGTCAGCGTGCTGTTTTCACCGGTGATGGTCAGCGTGTCGCCATTGATGTTCAGCGCGCCGCTTCCGGTCAATATCCCGTCGGCTGTTCCGCCCTGCGCCAGGGTCAGGCTACCGCCATTGATGTCCAGCAGTGAGTCAGCCGCCGCCGTCAGCTTACCGACAGTCTGGCTATAACCGTTCATGTCAAAACCGGTATCAGCGGCCAGACGCAGTTCGCTGGTCTGTCCCAGAACATTATCGTTTTTCATCAGCAGGTTGCCGCTGCGTACATCGGTGATACCGGTGTAATCGTTATCCATATTCGACAGCGATACCGTCTGGCCTCTGGCGCTGTCAAGCGCCAGATCGCCAGTGCCGGTCACGCGGGCGCTGAGATCTGCGGCATTACCGGTATTCCCTTCGGCATTGAGGGTTAGGGCATTATTCCCTTGCGCAAGTAATTCGAGTTGGGTCAGACCATAATTGATGTAAAGTCCATCGCCATTTTCACCACTTGTCAGACGATAATCGTAAACACCATTTGCCACGGTCTCACCATTCTGAGTAATGTGAGATGTCTGGGCATTAGAAACCACATTACCATTCTGATCGACCAGGCTAAGATTCCCCGCACTACCTGTAACCGTGCCGTAGCTATCAGCCAATTTAACCAGGACGTCACCTTCATCCTGCTGGAGCAAAGGTAAAGTTGTGTCAGGATGCTGCGGCGTGTTCTCAAAATCGCCACCAGTACTAATTTGAATTTGCCCGCTACCGGTTAAATTCAGATCGTTTTCCGTCTGAATGAAACGATCGCTAAGCGTATCGCCAGGAGAAACAGCACCAAAAATTAATGTCCCGCCATTAAAGGCCAGACCACCAATGTTTTGTGTTCCAGTTCCAACCGATGTAGCGTTGCCAGTACCCACGGTAAGCGTGGCATTCGTTAACGCAGACGTATTGTCTGCCTCTAATGCGAACAGATTATTATTGAGAATCACATTCCCTGCGAATTCAGAACCCGTGGTATTGCTAAAGTTAAACGCATTACCATTATTATCAGCAACAAGATATCCGGCTCCGGTTAACTTATTATCAAAGCTGAACCCATTGTTTGTTGTCGCGAGCAAGCGTCCGCCACTGCTGATATTTACATCACCGGTACCGAAATTATTCTGCGTAGAGGACACCGCGGTATCCGTTGAAGCAGTGCCCGTTACGTTCCAGTTACCCGCATAGTTTTGGTTAGTACCGGTTATCTGGGCATTACCAGATACGGTTGAATTACCGCTACCTGATAATATGTTATTGAATGCACTGCCATCAGCATAAGCAATATCCAGTCCAGTATTAGTGTTTGGAGCCGTATTAACAGATACCACACCACTTCCCAGTGCTTTACTATCCGCAATGGAAAGTAAACCACCGCTAATTACCGTCCCACCAGTGTAATTTGACACAGCAGCCAGAGTAGTATGTCCTGATTGTTGCTCCACCGCGCCATCGCCATTAATCGCAATATTGAATAAATAGCCTTCAGTACCAGGTTGAGCCTGATTGATGTTATTGAAAATAACCGTATTCTGGCCATCGCCACTCATTGCTATGCTCTTGGCAGCAATAGAGGTAGGGGCACCATACTTAGCATCACCAATATAAAGCTGGGTAGCGCCGCCGGATACACTGTTTAATGTGATATCATTCTCAGCAGTCACTTTTGAAGCGTGCCCCAGGATCACTTTTGTCACGTTGTCAGCGACTGCTGACGATATATTGAAATCACCATTCGTCGTTATGCCCGTTCCTGTTGCATTCAATATCTGAAGACCCGTACCCCCTACGTTTTTACCAACAACATTTATATCTCCACCAACATTTACCACCGTTGAATAAATGCCTGCAGCAGTACTAACAGCATCAATGTTATTGATTTCAACGTTATTACTGAAAGTAAGATCGCCACCAACGTTGATACCATTCGAAGTTGAATTGTTAGTCGCTAAAAAACTACCGTTCGTAGTATCAAGAGACAGATCGCCGCCCACGTTAAGCTGGGAATTGCCCACCATCATGAACGTGCCGCCACTGGTGTTTTTTACGGTCATGTCACCCGTAACATTAATTTCGGCACCCTGCTCTGAAGAACTGGGATTTGCCAGCCATATGCTATTATGATCTGCAGTAAGACTAATGCTTTCTGCAGTTAACCTAGCCATTGCATTCGCTGAACCAAACATCCAGATGGTCGCATCTGTCGCGCCAGTATTCGTTTTAATATCACCTGCAGAGATAACACCGGCAGTCCCCCCGGATTGCTCCGATGTCAACCCTCCTAATTGGGAACCACCAATTTGCAGCATACTATTATTTCCCATTAATAGTGCACCGCTATTTTCCGCTGTTAAACTGCCGCCATTGATCCATATAGATGTATTTTCATTGGCAGGTGGCGCCATATTTATTGTTGGATTGCCACCTGTAATAATAACATCCGCACCGTTATTTACCTGCACAGTAGAGGTTGTGTTCCATTGCAAACCATCATTTATAATATCTGATGAATTGAATTCAGTATATCCATTGATTTCTAGTGCATTAACGTTCCCTGATAGTATTAATGTAACAACCGTGCTAACAGCTTTAAGGTTAAACAGCAAACTGGTAGATTTCGGGGAGAACTGGGTAGTGCTTTTACTTTTCGTTTTACCTTTACCAAACTCCGAAACCACAACCCATAAATTTTGAGCCGAATTCCATATAACACGATAAATCTTGTTCATAATCACCTTCCGAATAAGACCACGAAGCCTTTATGTTTTGGCTAATTATCATGGCGGTACAGCAATGAATATAAGGACACTCAACAGATAGCCTCTCTTTTCTGATCTTTTCCGCAGAAACATTGAGCAACCTGTACGGGGCGGATACTATTCCTGGCTCACAAAAACATCCATTTATATCGATAATTTGACGTATTATAGATACTTTATCTTATTTATATGATAAAAACAGTCATTAACACCAATTCAGTTTAATGCAAAGACAACGCAGTGTTAATGATTTGTATAGTTAAATTCCACATAGCTGTTACCACGCTAACTCCACAGCATAAATTTACGAACAAAAAAGTGCAGTTCGTTAGAATTACGTAAATTATATTTACGCGCAATAGCGATTGTTATCGACTGGAAAAACTTAACGTCAATTCTTGCTAATTTAGCAGCTTCGCTGACGCTATTTGCAGCCAGTAATAAATGAATAACATATATCTCTCGTCGGGTTAATGTCTTAAGTTGTCTGATGCTTAGTATTTTATCGATTACCTTACGGGAGTGATTTTTTTGTCCCCTGAAGATACATAAACGCCACTTGTAGAAATCATCTGTCATTTCCAAATCAACTAGTTTTCCAAGTAACCGGGAGAGCCATAATCCCCGTGAGATAGTGATTATTCTAGTATCTGCACAGACTGATTCAATTGCACGATAAAGCGCATCCAGTGTAGGAAATGAATCTACATCGCAGAAACACAATATTTTCTCTGTAAAACTCGCTTGCATCAAAGCGTCTATAGAACAACGAAGGTAAGTATCCTGAGTAAAAACAATATATTTTTGTTGCAGCAAACCAATAACTCCTGTCGTTTTCTAATTCCTGAATTTCCGTTCAGGAATCGATACTGTAGATGAGAAATCTTGTAATGTATTTACTTTTAAAAATGACACCTTCATTATAATCGGCATGCACAATGTCAGTTATTTATACTAATAAAAAATTAATTTATAGATGTTTTGGCCATAAAGATATCTGGCAGCACAGTCTGTAAAATATAAAATACAAAAAATCCACCATCGTTTCAGTAGATCATACTGTGTTGTTAAGATCAGATCCTGACCGAACTATTGGGAAAATAGTAAATATTGCTTCAAAGGAAGAGATATTTGCTATATCGAAGACAGGAATGAAAAATAGATAACGGGAGGGTTGATAAGAAAGTTCACTGGGTCTACGAGGATACTGATATCGGGTTAAGCCGATAATGAAACTGCCAGCAATCTATACTTAAGCTGCAAACATGAGCACATAAGCCGGGCAATTAAGAATATGTTTCAAGAAGTTGATATACAACGAACGTCTGAGTAAAAACCTCTATTAATCAGCTCGTTGTATTGGATATCCAGCAACAAACAATTATGATTAGACTATTTCTAACCAGTGTGGTTAAGCTTGTTGAAGGCCATTCAAATCGTTAAGCATCCGCTTGAGACATTTGATTTTATTCTTATCGCGAACTGACTGTGAAAGCTTACTGAGTTGAAAAAACGTTTTGTCACCAAACCCGTCAATGACTTTGAAGCGATACTCCTGACGCTCGCTGTCCCAGGCGTAAACAATGTTTTTACAATGCAGAGAGTTAATAATGACTCTGGTGCTGACAAACCATGCTAAAAAAGCATTCAGCTTCTGTAATTTACTGTCATCGAGTTCTTTTTTCACGGCGAGCTGATAAAGAGTTTGCGCAATATTGCCATGTTCATCGCACTCCTTCACAGTGATCTGCCCTACTCCTTTGTTTGTTTCAACAAGACCTTCGATCTTTTGCATATAAAGCGAGTCAGTTTGATGGTTAGGCTTGCACTCTTTGAGATCGCGGAAGACTTCACGTAATTTGCTTTTATAGTTAGCTATATCTGAAATAACGATTTTGATCAGCAGCTTGCTATCCTGAGGATGCTGAAAGACGTATCGGTCGTTACCTCTTGCCAGCAAGTCTTCATCTGTCAATACAAGCTCTTGTTTCATAATAGTTTTTGACTCTTACCCTAAGGAAAATGAATTCGCCTCAACTAACCTGCGTCAGTGAGTTCTGCCAGTTAAAACTATTATGTATCCATGTATTTCAATGGTAGTTAAACGAGATGCGTATTCACCCAGTTCATTTTTCTAATTGCCGCTATCACATCTTCATTACGCCGAATCCATTTGCTATCTGATGGTACTGCACACGAACTGAAGTAAATGAATCTTCTGGTAACCAGGGAGACGGGTAAATCTGTTTTGAACTCCCCGGCAAATAATATAGATAAAAAAAAGCGCGTCTGTCGACGCGCTCTTTACTTTTAGCCTGCTGCCAGTTATTTCAGGTATTCACCGCTGCGCAGCGCTTCAATACGTTTATCCAACGGAGGGTGAGTCATAAACAGCTCACTCAGCGATTTGGATTTACCGTTGATGCAGAACGCCATCATGCTGGTCGCTTCCTGCGGCTCATAGCTGGTTTTCAGACGCTGCAGCGCGGCGATCATTTTCTCACGCCCCACCAGTTTTGCTGAACCGGCATCCGCATGGAATTCACGGTGACGTGAGAACCACATGGTAATAATGCTCGCCAGAATACCAAATACCAGCTCCAGCACCGTCGCCACTGCAAAGTAAATCAACGGGTTGCCGTTACTGCTCTCACCTTCATCGCGGTTTCCACCCATAAAACCAGCGGCAATTTGCGCCAGAATACGTGAGATAAAGATAACGAAGGTGTTCACCACCCCTTGAATGAGCGTCATGGTAACCATATCGCCATTGGCAATGTGGCTGATCTCGTGCGCGATGACGGCTTCGGCTTCATCCGGGCTCATGTTTTGCAACAGGCCTGTACTCACAGCCACCAGCGAAGCATCCCGGCGCGCACCGGTAGCAAACGCGTTAATATCTGGCGCATGGTAGATTGCGACCTGTGGCATGGCGATCCCGGCCTGACGAGCCTGATTCGCTACCGTATTCATCAGCCAGCGTTCCCTTTCATTGCGGGGCTGTTCGATTACTTCCCCACCAACGGACTTTAACGCCATCCACTTGGACATCAGCAGCGAAATGAAGGAACCACCAAAACCAAACAGCAGTGCCATGATCAACAAGCCTTGAACGCTGCTTGACTGAATCCCTGTCAGGCTCAATACCAGCCCGAAAACGACCATCACAGCCAGGTTCGTCAGCAGGAAGAGCGCGATTCGCATCATAATTTTCTTTTAACCTCAATTTAACAAAACGCACTATGCGATTACCCATATCGTATGGGTCTTATGGCTATTTTCAAGCATCCATAGGTGCTAAGTCACCAGAAAGACACAACTTTACATTTTATCGTATCAGACTGACGTCTTCATGCGTTTGTTAAAAAAACAGGCACAATTTCTTGTGCCTGTTTAAGGTTATTTACCGGTTGCGGGCTGTTCCGCTGGCTTTTCTTTTTCAAGATGCGCCAGGTCGAGCGCAATTTTTACCGTTTCATCCAGGTACGGATCGGGTTCCTGGTAATCCTTCGGCAGATCGTCCAGTTTCTTCAGCAGCGGTTTGCCTTCGCGCTTAAACCGATCGTTGATACGCGCCAGACGCATTGCGTCATCTTCGTTATTCTCTTTCTCACGCTGAGCGTAATTGAGAGATGCGATGTTGCGTTTATCCTTCAGCGCATTGAAACGCGCAATGTCCTTCATGATGTACTGGAACTCAGGATCGTTGGCAATACGCGCATTGTGCTCTTTCAGCAATTCAGGCCCAAACGGCGTCAGGTTATCTGATTTGGTGTAGGTCGCGGCATCAATGCTATCCCACGGCAGCGCGTTGTCTTCAAACTTCTCACCGGTTTCAGTTTCTTCATTGCCTGTCGGCATGATGATGTCCGGCGTAACGCCTTTACGCTGCGTACTGCCACCGTTTACACGGTAGAATTTCTGGATCGTATACTGAACAGAACCGAGCGCCGGCCATTCCGGACGCAGCATCTGATCGTAAATACGGTTCAGGGAGCGATACTGCTGTACGGTGCCTTTCCCGAAGGTTGGTTCACCAACGATTAGCGCACGACCATAATCCTGCATTGCCGCGGCAAAAATCTCTGATGCCGAAGCACTGAAGCGATCGACTAACACCACCAGCGGGCCTTTGTAGTACACAACGCCGTCGGTATCGCTGTCTTCACGCACTTTACCGTTATTGTCACGAACCTGAACCACCGGGCCAGAAGGAATGAACAGACCGGAAAGTGAAACGGCTTCGGTTAGCGCGCCACCGCCGTTGGTGCGCAGATCGATAATGATGCTGCTGACGTTCTGTTTTTCCAGCTTCTGCAACTGAACTTTGACATCATCCGTCAGGCCAACATAGAAGCCAGGGATATCCAGTACGCCAACTTTTTCTTTGCCAACGGTTTTCACGGACATTTTCACGGCGCGGTCTTCGAGGCGAATACGTTCACGCGTTAACGTTACGGTGCGCGTCTTGGTACCTTTACCAGCGGGCAGGATTTCAAGGCGAACTTTGCTGCCCTTAGGTCCTTTGATCAGCGCCACGACGTCATCAAGACGCCAGCCAATCACGTCAACCATACCTTTTCCGGTCTGGCCCACGCCGACAATACGGTCGCCAACGCTTATCGCTTTGCTCTTGGCTGCCGGGCCACCCGCTACCATGGAGTTAATGACGGTATAGTCATCATCCATTTGCAAAACCGCGCCAATACCTTCCAGAGACAGGCTCATTTCAGTATTGAACTGTTCGGTATTGCGTGGAGACAGATAGTTAGTATGCGGGTCGATTTCACGGGCGAAAGCCGTCATCGCCAGAGAGAACACATCTTCGCTATTGGTCTGCGCCAGACGGCGAATCGCAAACTTGTAGCGACGCGTCAGCGTTTCACGAATTTCCGCATCGGTTTTACCGGTCAGCTTCAGGCTGAGTTCGTCAAATTTAACCTTGCCGTCCCACAGCGCGTTAAGCTCTGCTTCGCTTTTCGGCCATGGGGCTTTGCTCCGGTCGAGGTTAAAGGTGTCGGTACCGGTGAAATCCATTGGACGAGCCAGTACGCTTAATGCGTACTGATAACGCTCAAATCGACGTTTTTGCGCCAGATTATAGAGATCGTAAAAGACATCCAGTTTACCGGTACGCAGTTCATCGCCGAGGACCGTTTTCTTTTTTGCATACTGTTCGATATCGCTCGCCAGCAGCACGTTGTGGCTGTAGTCGAGCAGATTCAAATAGCGGTCAAAAATTTTTGCCGAAAACGCCTGATCCAGGTCGAACTGGCGATAGTGTGAACGCGTAAAACGCGATGTCACACGTTCGCTTACCGTCGCATGCTGGGTTTCTTCCTTTAATACGGGGATTTGATCGGCACGCGTGATATCTTCTACAGCAAGTGCCTGGCCTGCTAATGCAAGCAGACCAGCTAACGCAGTAAGCCTAAAAAAAGTGTTCATGCCAGGCCTGGCCTCCGTTTCAGAACACCAGGTGTTCTGCGCGTACAATCAAAGACATACCCGAATTCAGCTGTACACGGACGCCATCTTTGGTGATTTCTAATACGGTGGCATCCATCGCATTATTACCTGCTTTCACCTTCAGAGATTGCCCTACCGTCAGTACTGAAATATCAGATACCGGGGTATGCTGTTCTTCACGAGGAGCACGCGGTGCTTTTGCTGCTGGTTTTTCAGCGCGAGGTTTACGCTCAGCGCCTTCTTTACGACGCGGAGCAGGACGCGGCTTACGCTCACGACGCGGTGCGTCTTCTTTTTCACCGGCAGCAGCGGCCGCTTCGCGTTTTTTCGCCTGTTGCTCTGCACGTTGCGCCTGAACGCGGGCTTTAGCTTCTTCGAGCTGTTTGCGGGCATGTTCAACGTGCTGCTCATCCAGCTCACCACAAGGGTTGCCGTCAAGATCGACACGCGTTGCGCCCAATTTTACGCCATACAGATAGCGCCAGCTTGAAGTATAGAGACGTAAGGCAGAGCGGAGCTGCGTCTTGCTGAGGTTCATTTCGCCCTCAACACGCTCTACCAGATCCTGAAAAATGCCAATTTTCAGTGGGCGCGCTTCGCCTTCCGCACTAAAACACTGCGGGAAGCGTTCGGCCAGAAACGCAATGACTTCTTTACTACTATTCAACTTAGGTTGATTTTCCATGAAATTTCCTGATTACAACGGACGTAGCCAACAAGCGCAGGCATGAACAGGCGACATTATAATGACGTCATCAGTAATTGCTACGTTATCCGTTGATTATCCTGCTACGCGCGCAAAGAATTTTTTGTAATCCGTCGTTGCAAGCACGGTTTCAAGCGCTGCCACCAGCGTTCGCAGCCCCTGTTCATCCTCTTCACTGAAGCGGCCAAACGCCGTGCTATCGATATCAAGCACGCCGATCATCTGATTTTCGACGGTGATTGGCAGAACGATTTCTGCATTGCTGGCGGCATCGCATGCGATGTGCCCGTCAAAAGCATGAACGTCCTCAATGCGCTGCACCTGGTTCTGCGCTACTGCGGTACCACACACCCCGCGCCCTACCGGGATCCGCACACAGGCGATTTTTCCCTGGAAGGGTCCAAGCACCAGCGTATCGTTTTCGAGTAGATAAAAACCGGCCCAGTTTACTTCTGCAAGACGCTCGTACAACAACGCGCTGGTATTCGCCAGCGTTGCCAGAAAACTGGTTTCACCTGCCATTAATGCCTGAAAATCACGGTTCAGATCCGTGTATAGCTCTATTTTGTTCATTATTTAATCACTTGGTTGTCTTACCTAAAACTGCAGCCTACTAAAATAAACATTAAATGCGTTAATGCTCAAGATCATTCCCGTCATGAGTTAAGATAACATTACTTCAACAATTTGATTCGCGATACATGGCCTTAACGACACCACGCATCACGCCGACTAAAAAAATAGCCATCAGGTCCATTGGTGATGCAATTCCTCGTGCACATTACCATCGTTGCCCTGAATGTGACCTGATCTTTAGCTTGCCTAAAATGCGTTCGCACCAAAGTGCATTTTGCCCACGCTGTCAGGCAAAAATTCGTGACGGACGCGACTGGTCATTAACACGGCTGGCGGCAATGGCTTTCACCATGCTGCTGCTGATGCCCTTTGCCTGGGGAGAACCACTCCTGCACATCTATTTATTAGGTGTGCGCATTGACGCCAATGTGCTGCAAGGTATCTGGCAAATGACCCGACAAGGTGACCCACTCACCGCATCTTTCGTACTGTTTTGCGTTGCCGGGGCACCAATCATTCTGGTTACCTCAATCGCTTATCTATGGTTCGGCAATATTCTTGGCATGAACCTGCGCCCGGTGCTGCTGATGCTGGAAAGACTCAAAGAATGGGTGATGCTTGATATCTATCTGGTTGGTATTGGCGTCGCATCAATCAAAGTTCAGGACTATGCTTTTTTGCAACCTGGTGTGGGGCTGTTTGCTTTTATTGCGCTGGTGATCCTGAGCATTTTGACGCTGTCGCATCTTAACGTTGAGCAGCTTTGGGACCGTTTCTACCCGCAAAGACCGGCTCGTCGGCCCGATGAAAAGCTCCGCGTCTGCCTCGGCTGCCATTTTACAGGTTATCCGGACGCCCGCGGTCGCTGCCCTCGCTGCCATATCCCATTGCGCTGGCGCAGAAATCAAAGTATCCAAAAGTGTTGGGCTGCTCTGCTGGCCTCAGTAGTCCTGCTTTTGCCTGCTAATCTGCTGCCCATCTCGGTAATTTATGTCAACGGCGGCCGACAGGAAGATACGATCCTGTCAGGCATAATGTCACTGGCGAACAGCAACATCGGCGTGGCGGCGATCGTTTTTATCGCCAGTATTCTGGTGCCATTCACCAAAGTGATTGTGATGTTTACGTTGCTCATCAGCATCCATTTTAAATGTGAGCAAGGATTGCGTACCCGCATCAAACTGCTGCGTATAGTGACCTGGATTGGTCGCTGGTCGATGCTGGATCTGTTTGTTATCGCTTTAACCATGTCGCTGATTAATCGCGATCAGATACTTGCTTTTACTATGGGACCGGCTGCGTTTTATTTCGGCGCAGCGGTAATATTGACTATTCTTGCTGTGGAATGGCTGGACAGCCGCTTACTTTGGGATGCACATGAGTCAGGAAACGCCCGCTTCGCAGACTGAAGCGCAGATTAAAACTAAACGCCGTATTTCTCCGTTCTGGCTGCTGCCGTTCATCGCGCTGATGATTGCAGGATGGCTTATCTGGGGAAGCTATGAAGATCGCGGCAATACCGTAACCATTGACTTTATGTCTGCGGACGGCATTGTGCCGGGCCGTACTCCCGTTCGTTATCAGGGCGTTGAAGTGGGCACGGTGCAGGATATCAACCTCAGCAAAGATCTGCGCAAAATTGAAGTCCGCGTCAGCATCAAATCGACCATGAAAGATGCTCTGCGCAAAGATACCCAGTTCTGGCTGGTCACGCCGAAAGCGTCACTGGCCGGGGTTTCTGGTCTGGATGCGTTGGTTGGCGGCAACTATATCGGCATGATGCCCGGAACCGGCGAGCCGGAAGATCATTTCGTCGCCCTCGATACGCAACCTAAATATCGTCTGGATAATGGCGATTTGATGCTGCATCTGCGGGCCCCTGACCTCGGATCGCTCAATAGCGGTTCGCTGGTTTATTTCCGTAAGATTCCGGTGGGTCGGGTGTATGACTACACCATCAACCCAAATCATCAGGGCGTAACCATCGACGTGCTGATCGAACGTCGCTTTACTAATCTGGTGAAAAAAGGCAGCCGTTTCTGGAACGTGTCCGGCGTAAATGCCGATGTCAGCCTCAGCGGAGCGAAGATCAAGCTCGAGAGTCTGGCGGCGCTGGTCAATGGAGCCATTGCTTTTGATTCGCCTGAAGACTCAAAACCCGCGGTGGCCGATGACACGTTTGGTTTATATCAGGATCTCGCGCATAGCCAGCGCGGGGTGATCGTCAAACTTGATTTACCCAGCGGCGACGGACTCAAGGCTGGTTCAACGTCGCTGATGTATCAAGGATTAGAAGTCGGTCAACTGACCAAACTGGATTTAAATCCAGGCGGTAAAGTCACCGGCGAAATGACGGTTGATCCCAGTGTCGTAACGCTGCTGCGTGACAACACGCGGATTGAATTACACAGCCCTAAATTGTCGTTAAGCGATGCAAATATCAGTTCACTACTGACGGGGAAAACTTTCGAGCTGGTACCCGGCGAGGGCGAGCCGCGTAGCCAGTTTGCCGTGATCCCCGCTGAGAAGTCTTTATTGCACGATCCGGGCGTCATGACGTTTACGCTGACCGCGCCGGAGAGTTACGGTATTGATGCTGGCCAGCCGCTGATTCTCCACGGCGTACAGGTCGGTCAGGTGATTGAGCGCACGCTTTCCAGCAAAGGCGTCTCATTTACCGTTGCCGTTGAACCACAGCATCGTGCCCTGGTGCAAGGTGACAGTAAGTTCGTGGTCAACAGCCGTGTGGATGTCAAAGTAGGGCTTGATGGCGTTGAATTCCTTGGCGCCAGCGCCAGTGAGTGGCTCAGCGGCGGCATTCGCATTTTAACCGGTACCAAAGGTGAAATGAAAAAAAGCTACCCGCTGTATGCTAACCTGGAAAAAGCGATTGAAAACAGCCTGAGCGATCTGCCGACCACCACGGTCAGCCTGAGCGCCGAAACGTTACCTGATGTGCAGGCTGGTTCGGTGGTGCTCTATCGCAAATTCGAAGTCGGTGAAGTGATCAGCGTTCGTCCACGCGCCGATGCATTTGATATCGATCTGCATATCAAACCGGAATATCGCAATCTGTTGACCAGCAACAGCGTATTCTGGGCCGAAGGCGGGGCAAAGGTTCAGCTTAACGGCAGCGGTTTGACCGTACAGGCATCTCCCCTTTCGCGGGCGCTCAAAGGCGCGATTAGCTTCGATAACCTGAGCGGCGCCAGCGCCAGCCAACGCAAAGGCGACAAGCGTATTCTGTATGCTTCCGAAACCGCCGCGCGCGCAGTGGGCGGCCAGATTACCCTGCACGCGTTCGACGCTGGTAAACTCGCTGCCGGCATGCCAATTCGCTACCTGGGAATCGATATCGGCCAGATCCAGACGCTTGAGCTGATCACCGCCCGTAACGAAGTTCAGGCAAAAGCGGTTCTGTATCCGGAATACGTGCAAAACTTTGCCCGAAGCGGTACCCGTTTCTCCGTGATCACACCGCAAATTTCGGCGGCAGGCGTAGAGCATCTGGATACGATCTTACAGCCGTATATTAACGTTGAACCAGGACGCGGTAACCCGCGCCGTGATTTTGAGCTGCAGGAAGCCACTATCACCGACTCTCGTTACCTCGATGGTTTGAGCATTGTGGTGGAAGCGCCGGAAGCAGGTTCGCTGAATATCGGTACGCCAGTCCTGTTCAGAGGCATTGAAGTGGGTACCGTCACCGGGTTGACGCTGGGCTCGCTTTCTGACCGCGTGATGGTTGCCATGCGCATTAGCCAGCGCTATCAGCATCTGGTGCGCAACAACTCCGTGTTCTGGCTGGCATCCGGATACAATCTCGACTTTGGTTTGACTGGCGGCGTTGTGAAGACCGGTACCTTCAATCAGTTCATCCGCGGTGGTATCGCCTTCGCTACGCCGCCGGGTACGCCACTGGCCCCGAAAGCGCAGGCCGGTAAACACTTCCTGCTACTCGAAAGCGAACCAAAAGAGTGGCGTGAATGGGGCACCGCCCTGCCACGTTAATGTATCCACTGCTCCGGCGCGAGTACGTACGCCGGAGCAGTTATGCTACACTGCGCACCTGTTTTTTTGCCGGTGGTACCAAGTGGCTTATTTTCCCGACGCCTTTCTGACGCAAATGCGTGAAGCAATGCCTTCCACGCTCTCATTCGATGATTTTCTCGCTGCCTGCCAGCGCCCGCTGCGCCGCAGTATCCGCGTCAATACGCTGAAAATCTCCGTTGTTGACTTCCTCACTCTGACTGCGCCTTACAACTGGTCACTCACTCCAATTCCCTGGTGTGCAGAAGGCTTCTGGATCGAACGCGATGATGAGGAGTCAGTGCCTCTTGGCAGCACCGCGGAACATTTGAGCGGTCTGTTTTATATTCAGGAAGCCAGCTCGATGCTGCCGGTCGCCGCGCTGTTTGCCGAAGGCAATACCCCGGAACGCGTAATGGATGTTGCGGCTGCCCCCGGCTCCAAAACCACACAAATTGCTGCGAAAATGAATAATCAGGGCACGATTCTGGCGAATGAGTTTTCCGCCAGTCGTGTCAAAGTCTTGCACGCCAACATCAGCCGTTGCGGGATAGCCAATGTCGCGCTCACCCATTTTGACGGACGGGTATTTGGCGCAGCATTACCAGAAGCCTTCGATGCCATTTTGCTGGACGCCCCATGTTCCGGTGAAGGCGTGGTGCGTAAAGACCCCGATGCGCTAAAAAACTGGTCGCCAGAAAGTAATCTGCAAATCGCCGAGACCCAGCGCGAACTGCTCGACAGCGCCTTTCATGCCCTGCGTCCCGGTGGCACGATGGTTTACTCGACCTGCACGCTGAATCGTGACGAAAATGAAAACATCATGCAATGGTTGATTGAGTCCTACCCGGATGCCGTCGAGTTTTTACCGTTGGGCGATTTATTCCCGGAGGCCGAACGCGCCCTGACGCCGGAAGGATTCCTGCATGTATTCCCGCAGATCTACGATTGTGAAGGTTTCTTCGTTGCGCGTTTGCGCAAAACGGCCTCCATTCCTGCGTTACCCGCGCCGAAATACAAAGTCGGTAACTTCCCGTTCACTCCGCTAAAAGGACGTGAATCTGCCCTTATCACTGAGGCTGCTAACGCCTGTGGATTGCAGTGGGAAGATAGTCTGCGCCTGTGGCAGCGTGATAAAGAAATTTGGCTGTTTCCAACCGAGATTGAACCCCTGATTGGCAAAGTTCGTTTTTCCCGACTCGGTGTCAAACTGGCTGAAACGCACAATAAAGGATACCGCTGGCAGCATGAGGCCGTAATTGCTCTTGCCAACCCAAATCACAGCCATGCGTTTGAACTGACCCTTGCCGAAGCCGAAGAGTGGTACCGTGGCCGGGATATCTACCCACAAACCGCGCCGACTACCGATGATGTACTGGTTACGTTCCAGCATCAGCCGCTCGGCCTGGCAAAGCGTATTGGTTCGCGATTAAAGAATAGCTATCCACGCGATCTTGTCCGGGATGGCAAACTCTTTACAGGATAACGCACGTTTTTACTGGCGCTTTTGCTAACGTTGGCTACGCTGAAAAATGGACGCCCTAACTGGTCGTACCACAACCAGCAAATAAACGGAGAGCACGATGATGAAAACCAGTGTGCGCATTGGCGCTTTTGAAATCGACGACGCCGAATTACATGGCGAATCGCCAGGGGATCGAACGTTAACCATTCCGTGTAAATCCGATCCGGATTTATGTATGCAACTGGACGCCTGGGATGCCGACACCAGCGTCCCGGCCCTTCTTAACGGAGAACATTCGGTTCTATTTCGCGAGCACTACGATCGTAAGTCAGATGCCTGGATCATGCGCCTTGCCTGATTCAAAAAGAACCCGTCGCCAGACGGGTTATTTCCTGGTTAATTTCCCTCATCTATCAACATCTTCTACACTACAGGTATGGCTTTACCCTTTGAGGATGGAATGTTCACGCTGGTTCTTTTTGTGTGCTACCTGGGCGGCGGTTGTGAAGATATCGTTGTTGATGTCTACAAAACCGAGCAGCAGTGCCTGATATCGATGGACGATCAGCGTATTCGTAACGGCGGATGTTTACCCGCGGATGACTATATCGACAGCTTCTGGCGTCCGGCCCAGGAGTACAGCGATTTTTGATTATTGCAGTTGCACCAGCGTTAACTCGCCTCCAAATACCGCTCCGGTATCAATATAGTGCAGATTCTCGTAATCCAACCGTTGGCGCAATGGCGTGTGGCCAAACCAAAAGTGATCCGCGCCGCGAATGCCGTTGCCTTTATTCATTAGCCTTGAGCGATCCCACAGCACCCGCTGTAAATCGATATCTTTTTGCCACTGATAATCATCATCAGGGTAATCTGCGTGGGCAATGACATGAATGCCATTGCTGCAACGCAGCTCCAGAATCCAGGGTAATTGCTGACATTCTTCAAGAGCGAATTTTGCCGCTGGCTGCTCCGCCTGTGCAAACCACGAACCGCCATTCATAAACCACAGCGATTGCTCCCCCATTGCCAGCGCATCCAACCCCATTTGTTCATGATTCCCTCTGACCGCGACAATCCAGCTTTTACGCAGTAATTTCAGGCAGCGCAAACTGTCAGGCCCGCGATCGATAACATCTCCCACTGAAACCAGCAGGTCCTGCCACGGATCAAAATGACAGTGGCGCAATTTAGCCATCAATAATGAGAAGCAACCGTGGATGTCCCCGACCACCCAGACGTGACGCCAGCGCGTCGCTTCCACTCTCTGATAGGCATTGTCAGGCAGTCCCATTTGACCTCCTGTACACAAATATTGCCCTGTTCTTAATTAAACCTTAGCAGTAAAAAACAGAATGACCGAACCAGACGTCGTGGCCCTACGCTATCCGCGCGTCAACGAGGTACAATCGCAACAGCTTCCAGTTCTTCTTCCAGTTCAGCGACTAAAAATTGCAGGTCATAATCAGGTGCATTACGTGCACAGGCTCTTTCTTCTCTTTTCTGTTTACTACACAACTCCTGATAAAAATCATTAACCGCAGGGATATTCCCGGTAATTTTTATTACATCATGTTCATGATAAAATAGTAACGGTGGCCCGCCTTGCGTGTTAAATGCAACAGCCTTAAGCGGCGTGAGCTCCATTGCCTCAATAAAGCCTTTGTCACAACTCAATATTCCAGGAAAAAAATACCGCTCATCCTTTCCTGTATTGAATGTGAGTGCCTGTTCTAAATACCTACAGTGAGTCAAGTCCCAGGCCATACCTCGTAATGCCGGCCACAGATTTTTCGATTTTTTATGTATTTTGTTAAAAAACCTAAAATCAGTCCCTCGCTTAAAAAACTCACTCGCCAGGATCAATTCTCTTGTCGCCAAAAAGCAAGCTTTGGTGTGAGCAAAACTTAAGAGATCGATTAGTTTATTCTTAAGCGATCTGGCAGGCGATTTTATTTGTATGATACTCATCATAAGAACATAAGCGTATACGCTATCGTGCCTGTCTGTTAACGCACGCCTGAACTCAGAGTTTCTGTTTTTGGTGAGCATTGAGCTAAAATGTCTGTCTGTATTGAGAAAAAGCTCACCTTGAGATATCTTTGAGGTCAATATTCCACTGCTTCCAGACTTAACGAGATCAACATCTTTTATAAATTCGTATCCCATCAACTTGTCAAATATTTTATGGTGATTATCTTTTTCATCCAGATTTTTAAGATTCTCCAGTTCATATAATACTGAGTCTACTTGCGTATTCTTATGTGAAATAAATTTAAATATTTCTTCAATATCATCATCCAGACCAGAAACTTTGCCATTAATATATGGTCTGAGATAGCTTAATGCCTGACTATCAAGGGATATGGAGTAGTCTATTTTAAATGTAGAGTGCCCTTTCTCACTGAACATTTCCTCTATGGTTTGGGGATCCATCACGAAAACATTTTCATCATTGAATAAAGAGCGGATAGACGCCCCATGCTCGAATTTCTTGTTAGTTTGAAAACCCGGATATGGCCCTTTAGGCGATGAAAAGACAAATTTATACTCAGGAATTAATGGATAGAAACTGGTATATAGTTTTAATGATGCAGAGAGATCATCAGCATTACCAATCTCCATCACAAGCCTTTCTTTTAATTTTTCCATTTCTTATGTCTCTTTATCGAGAAACTAAGTCCATGTATCAGGGACCAGAACTTCATCAATTGATGGATAATCATACCGCTATTGAGAGAGGCGTGTCCAAGCCTCTGAGGAACAAGCATCAACTGAAATGCCGGCACATCAGCCGGATCTCAGGAAAAACGGGCATCACGATCTGATTTTTTTCTGTGCAAATGAAGTGTGAATGTTAAAAACAGTATGGTATAACGAAGAAATCCCGAAAAGTGATATGCGGAAAAATTTCGGAAACTTTCAGACATTATGTCCTAAGTTATTGAAATAAAAATCCACATAAAAAGAGACCGAATACGATTCCTGTTTACAACTCAAAACGCAACAACCTATAAAATTCAATAAGTTAACATCAAAAACCCACTAAAAAACACCTCCTGATACTTACTATTGCACCCGTTCAAGATCAATCAGTTGCTATTGGTTTCGTGGCGTCGTCGGGAAAAATTCGGGATCGCTTTCAACGAGCGCCCATCCATTTTTAAGAATTCATCAATTCACAAAACCATCATTCCGATTTACCTTACAAATTCCTTTTAAATCATTACCGGTGCGCACCACTTTTTCTTCCTGCCCTATACTTTCAGTCTGACATATGGCTGGAGGTTTCTATGTGTGGACGTTTTTCACAGTCAATGACACGAGAGGACTATCTTGCCCTGCTCGCTGAAGAAGGTGAACGCGACATTCCATACAATTTTGAACCAACTAGCTGATTGAATGCGGCAAGATATCAAAATCCTTCTGCAGTTAAATTTATATAGCTCGCGGTTACGCGTGTTATATAGAATGTGAAAACAATGAAAATAAAGTAATAAATATTAAGGCAAATTGGCATCCTCGACTAATTTTGTCAATTTATCTATAGATAACGGCTTTGAGTAATACCATCCCTGTACACCGCACTCAGGGAACATTTCAGTTAAATAATTAACCTGAGTTGATGTTTCCACACCTTCGAATACGACCTTATGAGTTATATCTTTAAAAATCTCTACCAATCCTGATAATAAATTATTACTTATAGAGTATTCATCGATAGAGTCTGTAATTGATTTATCAATTTTAATTTCATCTATTTGTAAACTTGACAGCCAGTTTAAATTTGAATAGCCCGTCCCGAAATCATCAATGGCTATTGAAATACCTTTATCATTAAATAAAGAAATTACCTTTTGGAGTGAATTTAGATCCGCACTCTGTCTTTCTGTTAATTCCATCATTATCATTCCGGGCTTTATATTTAATTCATCGATCATCTGAAACACTTTTCTTTGAAAAGATTCAGACAAAAGGTCTTGAGAACTAACATTAATGCTTATAAAGACATTAAATTTTTCAGAAAGAGACCTAGCTTCTTTTACTACCATTCGAAATACAAGATTACTTACATCTTGAATTAAATTATGTCTCTCTGCAATAGGGATAAAAATATCAGGAGGAATGCTACCAATATCATGGTCATCCCATCTAATTAGTGCCTCTATACCAATAACCTTACCGGTTTTTATTTTATAAATAGGTTGATATACAAGATATAATGATTCATTTCTTATGGCATTTTTTAATCTTGATACTAATGATTGTTTGCGTGCAACCTTTTGATTATAAACAACGCCTAAAAGAACACCTGTTACAATAGATGTAAATGCAATCAACAAAATCATTAACCAATTATCGAAACTCACCCACGTGAATTTAACTCCTCCCATGACACAGATGTCATATTTTCCATTACAACTTTGCGTAGTAATAAGTCCTAACTGATAGGATTTATCATGTTTAGCCTCCTCAAGCAGATCGACCAGATCACCAAACCTAAACAAATGAAGAGAATGATCTCTATTGCCGACAATTGCTGAAAATCCTTTCTCTTCATGGTCTGTAGCAAATCTGTTAAAAGCAAATGGTGAAATCGTTATAGCTAATTTTTGGTTGCTTAGTAAATCAGCTTTAACATTATTTTCCAACAACACGCCAAAAAACCACGTCAAGTTATCCTTTTCAACTTTTCTATCGTATATGTTGAGTAATAATGGTGCTGGCAACTTGCCCCACAACGCAGTACAAGTAATTGCCCCATTAGAAATAAATGATATATCCTTTATAAGTGCATAAGGCCATAGAGCGATTCTTACAGCATGAAGCTGTTGTTCACTACAGGGACTATAAGCATCAAACACCTCATAACCATCATTTATTTCATCAATTTGTTGAATGAGACTAACACTTCTATTCAATACTCGTTCTGTATATGAACCGATACGCTCCTTATATATATAATAAGTAGAAATCTCAGTTAACGACAAAAACAGCAAAAATGAAAATGTGATTGATATCACATAGGGCTTAAATTTAGTCAATTTGTAGTTCTTTATCACACAAACCTCTTAATATATCTTAACCCTTTGTGACAACATACATTCCACTATCAATTTACAATGTTGAACATACAATTAAAATAGATTATCGGCAACAATAGTTGTTTCTTTATACTTTCCATTAGAAATGGACATCATACTATAGTACAAAACTATATAAGTGAGATTTATGTCTCCATTTCAATCAAGTACATGTCTCCCTACATGTACAAACATCGTGAACATGATAGCATTCAAGGGGGCTGAGTATGATGAGGGAGCGTTCTTCCCCCGATGCTGATGTCCGGGTAAAACCGATGATGACACTTCCGGCAATCAACACTGACGCCAGCAAGCACGAGAAGGAACAGATAAGCCGTACTGTGCAGGAAATGTTTGAAGAGGCTGATATGTGGCTGGTTTCAGATTAAACGCCTTGAACCGTCATATTGCTTAAGTACAATCCACCGTGACTGGCAATCATTCAATACTCGCACAATCGAACGTTCGCCAGTCGGCCGCAATCATGCTCTTGCATACGGCGTGGTTGCGGCATCCCCCTGTTATTTCGCTTTATGACATTGCACGCTGATGGTCCAGAGCAGAATTATCTGGCGGCGAGCTGTTCGACAATTTTCTTCAGCGCCGCCATGTCTGCTTTCAGTTGATTGATTTCTTCCTGCTGCGCTTCGTTTTCATCCATCAAAGAAATAATGGTTGCGTGGTGAACAGCGGCCAGAACGCCGGAATCGCCAGCCTGCACAGATAATGCATCCTTAACAACAGTTCCGTCCCGCAGTTCGATATCACCGGCAGTGACTTTCGCCTCCGGGTACGCCTCATACAGCCCTTCAGCCAGAACACCGATACCGAAACGCCCGTCAGCATTTTTTGTTTTCAGTCGCCAGGTGCATGCGCGGATTATCCGCATCGTTTCGCGCGGATTCTGGATGTCTTCGACTTTCTCCTTAATTTTGACAGTCGAGCCGCCGTTAACCCAGTTTCCGGTGGCGGTGGCGTTACCATTAGTGCCATTAAACCGCCACATATGTGGCGTGGTTCCCGCTTCATAAGTCCAGGAGAGCACATACTCCGGATTATTGCTGTTAGCCCACGCGGACCATGTAAACACTCCGCCATAGTTGCCAGGCCAGTACAATTTGAAGCTGGAGTGAGGATACAGATAGCCTGCACCGGGAACATTCATCTGTTCCTGGTAGAGACCGTAGTTGCGGTTTCCGGCATAGAGGGAGTCGAAACTCCCCGGCAATGAATTTACCTTGCCAAACGGGCTGGTTATCTGGCCTCCGGATTTGCCGCCGATGGTGTTAAGGCGGACATCATTCCCCTCACAGAAAGAACCTGCCCCTGCGCCAAAGGGACTGGATAACCCCGTCCCGCCCTGTGCTTTTGGCACCACACCGTCAACTTTTGTGACCATATTATCGGACAGGTATTTCCATGATGGACCGGGAAATGAAGACCCATCAGGAAGCTTAACTGTAATCATCCCCGGAGCACTGAATACCTGCTGCCAGTTCTGTTTGTCGTAGTTCAGGCCGAGAAGCGCCTGGGTATTCTGAACGACCATTGCGGCAGTGACCATATTCAGCGCCACGCGGGGAACGGCAGACCAGGCGGCTCCTGTCGCCCGTGGCCCGGTGTAATTACTGACCAGCGTCAGGCGTGTATTGCTGTTAACTTCCAGTACGGGAAGAGTGAACGGCACACCACCCACGACAACCACAATAAAATCACCTGCAGCTAACTCAGTGGTGAAAGTAGTGTCAGTTCCGGCAACCGAGGCTGAGTTATTGTTAAGGGTTAACGTTCCTGCTGACATGGGTTTTCCTCAGTACATGTTCGGAAGAATAAGAATGGGCATGGCGATATTTCTGTTTCGGGTCATATCCCATGCGCCAGAATTGCGGTCCGCAAATACTTTGTTGTAGGCTGACCTGACGCTACCGCCTGACATGACCACGCCTTTTGTTCTGATATTTCCCCATCCACCAATCATTCGTACCTGAACGCCGGTATAGACTATCTGGCAGAACCCGCCGCCTATATCCTGGAATGCGTCGGTTATCTGGATTTGTCGGTCATACACAAAGGGGCGTTTCAGCGTGGAGAATGTCACCTGACCTGCGGCGTTGGTCATCGTGATACCGTCGCCGCCGACAGGTGCTGTCTGATTGAATATCACCAGGTCAATCGTCGCTGTTCCGGCCACATCGTCCCGCCCTGTGTAGGAAATATCGCGAACGATGATACTGGTGCCATCAAACCCCACCGACACATTCGGGTTATCCCATTTACCGAAAGGAATACCGCTCACCGGAAGCGGCGCGCTGCCGCTAACCGTAATGCGCCCGGAATAAGCGCAGGTCATCAGCGCAGCCTGATTGGATATAGCGGTGAAGTCAGTCGAGTTTGAAACCAGTAAACCTTCGTTATACGTCGCCGCAGGTAGCAGCTCCATAACGTAGCCTGACCAGTCAGGGACAATACTTTTTCCACCGATTGTCTCAGCCCCGATGATGACCCCGGAATCACCGTTTCGGGTGACACCCGTCATTATGGCCACGTCGAATTCTGCAAAGGAATAGATGTATATGGGATTGGTTGGCACCACGATAGCCTGTGAGCCAGGAACAAGTGGTGTATTGACCGGGTACTGCATGAACTGGGATGACCAGCCCGAGAAGGATGTACAAAAGCTGGGGGCACGCAGCCCAGCAGTGATTGCCATCACCGGACGGCCATCGTTGTAATTAATAAAAATTCCCTCCGCCATTATTACCCCCTAAATGTTCCAACCTGAACATTTCCACCATTTGTCAGATTAACGAGAATTCCATAACCATCAATTACGACCTTGTTATTTACACCGTTAAAAGAGAAATTCCCGCTGTCGGCATAAAGCTTTCCATGCAATTCAGCGTTCCCATTCTTATCAATGCGCCAGCCCGTTGAACCTGCAACGAAGTTATTTGACTGGATGTAATTGCCAATTTTGGCATTGGTAATACTTCCGTCCTGAATAAAGGCATCACTGATAAATACCTGACCATTGATAGCGGCAAAGGGTGAATATTGCGTATCACCACTGCCACTCATCAGGACGAACTGGTTTGCGTTAAACCCGACACGGGTTACTACCGGCTTACCTGATTCGGCCAGCACCGCAATTGACATCCCGGCATTGTAAAAAATACCGTTGATGCGCACTCCGGCTTTCAGGGTATGAATAGCCGTCGCCCCCGAAGCATCGACAGTAGCGGTCAGTTTGTCCTCGAGAGAGGCTGTCACATCTTCAATCTGTGCCTGTACCTGCGTAGACAGCTCAGCCATCGCCTTATCCACACTGGCGACCGTCGTTTTAATTACCAGAATATCCGCGCGCACCTCGCCGTACTGCGCCCACTGGTGTTCCGCGGTTGCATGGTTGGCCAGCGCATTCTGCAATGCGGCTTCGAGGTTGGTATCAATATCACTTGTCAGGCGGTCACCGTCGGCAGACGTCAGGAAGTCATCAGCAATATCGCCCAGGTAGTCGTCAGCATTCGCATTAGATTCACCACGAACCCAGTCGGTCCAGTCACTCTGATTACCAATACGGTCGACCAGGCGAGCCCGGTACCAAAATTCAACACCAGCCTTTAAGCCCAGTTGTGTGTAGATGTGTTGCGGATAAGGAACTCCGGCAAGCAGCAGAGGGTTATCCCCATTGCCGTTTACTGAATACTGCAATTCAGTCTGGAGGGTGTCACCTGTATCAACCGGGAAGGACCAGTCAACCTGAATACCCCAGTTGATTGCTGTGGTGCGCAGACCAACCGGTTTGGGAACTTCCCCTGTACGCCCAGTGAGATGAGTCAGAACAGAAGATGCCCACAAACTGGAAGCGCCACCAGAATTAATAGCGCGGACTCGCACAAGGTAATCACCGGAAAAAATTCCGGAGACCTCTATATTGCGTAGGCCTGTTTCGGGAATATTGATCCACTCATTATCACCACGTTTCCACTGTGCCTGATACGCGACAATATCAGCCTGAGGTTTCCCGTTTTTATCTACTGGCGCATCCCAACTCGCAACCATAGTGGCGATACGTTGCCCCTGGCGGACCGAATCGTAGCTGCTAATTGCGATGTTCGACGGTTGCCCTACCAGGCCTGTCGGTATCAGACTGATCGGTGGCGTATCCAGTCGGGTATTGTTATCAACGGCATCATATTTCGCCACGTTGTACTCTGCACCGGTGATACTGTAGGTGTTCTCCTCATCGTTAAATGTCAGATTGGTTACACGGAAATACTGGAGGCGCAACTGACCTGCATCGATAACAAAAATGGCATTAGGTAGTGGCTCAGCGGTAAAGGCAGTTGCCAGTATCAGTTGCTGGCCGTTAACCGCCTGAATGGTTCTGCTCTCAACGGTACCGCCCTGGGTACGAATCATCAGCGTATCGCCGGCCAATGCGCTTGTTCCCCGATCGGTAGTTACAGATTTCAGCCCGGCATCGTAGTCAGTAATTCGCCCACCATAGACACGGCCAGACAGCCGCTCATCGGCAAAGGCGAACACTGTCCCAGGTACATAGGCGAAGCCATCGAGTCCAGTCTGAACAGTGATAATGCGATCCAGCGAGTTGGAGTAGACGGCCCACCCTCCGCGGCGCTGCGCCTCGCTTTCACGTGTACAGCCAATAGCCGTCAATTGCGTCTGCTTAAACTTGAACTGCTTAACCAGCTCGGGAAACATCACTGCCGTTGTGCGATCCTGATAGTGGTTATCTGGGTCACTAAAGTTAATCAGCGCAGAGCTATAGCGGTTCTTTTCACTGCCGCTGGAGTACGTTGGCTTACCGACAACAGAGGCTCGAGTGAGTATCTGAAGTTTTGACGTATCCGCTGGCATATCAGAGACAACATTGAACATGTTGTTGCCCCAGAACGTCATGCCGTTAAAACCTGCCGCAATATCCTTGATCACCTGCCAGGCATCAGCCTGAGCCTGGATATAAACGTCAAACATAAAGCGAGGCTCGGTACCGCTGCCACCCTTACCATCCGGCACCTTCTGATCGCAGCGCTGGGCAATACGGTACAACTCCCATTTATCGAGCATCGCTGGCGTAACCCTGCGACCCAGTCCGAAGCGCGGCTCAGTAAGAATATCGAACCAAATCCATGCAGGATTATTCGTCCATCCCCATTTGAATGTACCATCCCATATACCGCCATAAGTGCGTGTAATCGGATCGTAGTTCTGAGGGATGCGGATTACCCGACCTTTAGGTTTACAAGAAATCTTCGGGATATTGCTGAATGACTTAGCATTGAATGACACATACAGTAGTGCGGTATGTGGATAACGGAGACGCGCATCAATCACCTCGGTGATCGCCTGTACCTGCGTTTTGTTCTGGAGCATTTGGCTGGTACTGTCGTCGGTATCGCGCACGACCCGAATCTGCCAGCCTGTGTTCGCTTTCGGGAGGTTAATACGGTGCGTCAACTCATAGAGAGAGCTGAGTTTCTCCGTAACCGTTTTGGTCATTACTGTAGAGTAAGCTCCACCATCAACGGCGAGATCAATATGGTACGTTACAGTAGTGCCGACAATATCCCCATCGTTTTCCTGCTGCTGAAGGCCAGGAATGCCAACTCGTACTAATACGGCGTCGATCTGGGTATTGCTGATAGCTCTAGTCCATGGGGTGACTTTCGTCAACGATACGCCAACCGTAGTTTCGTTCTCGACTGCGGGAAAACCCGGAATCGGTGTCTGGGTCTGTGTGCCCGGTCGAAATTCCCAGGAAACGTTCTCAAAATTCATCGTTCCATCGGCGTTACCGAGCGGTGTACCGTCCAGGAAAATCCGGGTCGCATCCAGACCACCAGCAAACTCACCTTCCCCTAGCGCCAGCAGCATGCGACAGCGCGCCATTGATTGCGCCGAATCAGGCTGTTCTACAGGTGTGTGCTGCTTCTGGCTGCCGCCCTTTGCACCAGTAATCGTTGCCATATTGCATCCATAAAAAAAGCACCCGACTGGGTGCTAATTGAAAAGTGAGAAGCCGTCAGATGTCCTCAGCGACGATCCCCGCGCTGATAATTGCGCCGCCGATTTCACGCTCGCCATACAGCAGAGCCACTGGGTTACCCATTGCCAGGGTGTTTACTGAGCCACCAAAGGCATAGCTGGGTTTGTTATCTGGATCGTCGCGTCCCTGTAGTCCTTTGGGCTGGGGCGAAAGCATCTGGTAAATTCCACCAGCCATCATTCCGATACCAGCGGAGACCATCCCCGCGCCAATGACACCTGCTGAACCGAACGTCATTCCAGTGACGACAATGCCCGCCACAACCATGACAGCACCCAATATCGTCTGGAACAAACCCGCTTTTTTTGCCCCTTCCATCACCGGTGCTATGCGAATATCGGTGCTTCCGACCAGATCCTTAAAATCCTCCACCCCGATATTGCGCTTACCGCGAAACACCGCAAACGTCATACCGTTCTTTTTGGCGTTCATAAGATAGCTTTCCAGTCCGTCCAAGTTGATGCAGAGCGCCTTTACCGCTTCCGCTGACGTCTGCACCGCCAGCCGATGAACGCGGCCAAATCGAGCACCCAGCGCGCCGTACAATCGAATCGTGGTTAAGCGCGCCATGGCTTAATCTCCTGCTGTAGCTCTTTGTGACGGACGCAGATCATCGTCCTGTCTTTGAAATAGCCTCTGGCATACGGAGTAATGCAGGATGGCTGCCCGTACAGATGGTGAAGCAGTTCGCCTTCCTCGGTAATGATCCCCGCATGGTTCCACTTACTGGATTCAACCTGCATGATGACCATACAGCCTGGCGATGGGTCGCATTCGACAAACCCCTCCCGCTCCCAGTTATCGAAATACAGGTTGTCTGGGTAGTGGCTTTCCCACCACGGGTAATCGACCCGGAAATCATTCAGCGTTACACCCTGGGTGGTATGCCAGTCCATGATCAACCCCCAGCAGTCGTGAGAGCCAAGGATGAACGGGCGGCCGATTAGCGGAATAGCATCCGGGGTTATCTCGGCGTATTCATCGCAATCAGGCGCATATATTCCCCATACCACACCTGACTGGTTGCATTGCTGGCGATCGAGGTCTGAGGGGATAGCCCTGGCTCCATCGCCAGGATGCGAGTGAATGACTCGAATAATGGTCCCTGCATCCTCGGCATTTGCCCAGTACTCACCATCAATACGGAAATGCTCAGATGGGTTTTCATGACTGTTCGGTACCGAAATATATCGCTGACGCCGTCCTGATTGGATGACAAAGCCGCAGCACTCTCGTGGCGACTCCTCCAGTGCATGCGCCCGGATAGCAGCCATAATAGTTTTGTTCATTGGTATCTCCGTTTATCGGGAGAAGAGAACAGTTGCTGGGAATCCACCAAAATCGAGGGTGGCAGTATTGGGTTCAGCCAGGCCCGCACCAAATCGCTTGCGGCAATCGCTCAGGCAACCACCGCACACGTCAAGCGCAGGGTCAGCAACCGCATTCCCCTTCGCATCAAAATACGCTGTTCCGTTGTAGGTGCAGCCGTCACCGCTTCGGTACTGGCCGCGCAGCGCCCACTCGCACAGCGATGTAATTTGACGGGTGGGAATAACTAGGTTCTGCAAATCCGCTGGGCTACTCAACGCCCACGTCACCACTTCATCATCTTCAGAGGTTTTCGTGTCCAGCCAGAAAGTCTGGAGAGTAAACATCGAGGGATCAGCTGTCGCGTTCACGCCACCAGGGAAGTTCACCGCATCGAGGTAAACAGTGTAGGTGTCGATGATACTCACCTTAGCGTTAACCATGTCCTTGAACTGCAGGCAGAGCGCAGTGATATGCCCGTCAAGGTTCGATACGCTAAGTTTCGGCTCAGCGGCCTGGTCGGTCGAGAGAGCGAGGTCAGAAATCTGGAATGGCCAGAAGTCGAAGGTTTTACCATCCCAAAATATGGGCTTTGGTCCAAGTTTAGTCTCATCGCCTTTCGCCGCTTCGATCTCGGCGGGTGTATGGGGAAATGGACTGTAGTGGAAGCGATGAATACCGCCACTGAACTCTGAAGCATCTACTTCAACCAGCCGGACTCTACCGCCCGGCGCCAGCATTGCAGCTGTATCAATCAGTGCTGTCATGCTCCACCTCAGGCATAGACGCCATAGGCGCGCTTAATCGTGAATGTAAGCTCAGCGAATTTGCTGCTAATCTGGTTTTTGCGCACGGAGTCGGCGACAACGCGGTACAGTCCTTTCTCTTCGCCCGGCGGCGTGATGATGAAAGCCTTAACGGTATGCGCCAGGAGAAAGTCCCGAACGGTATTCACTTCAGTATCAACGCCCACATGCTTCATTGGTACCTGAATAGCCGTCGAGTTAATGCCGTTCTCGGCCACCTGCTCGTAGCCATCACCGAACTGCGCAGAGCGTATTGTTTGACTGTATTCTACGGCCCCCGCGCCGAGCTGCGAGTGCCAGTTGTAGGTTTCAACTGCCATATTTGCTCCATAAAAAAACCCAGCCGGAGCTGGGTTAAAAGATAGGTTATTTATTTGGCTAATGAAAAATTGACCTGAAACAACGTCATTGAAAAAAGAATTAGTTACTTCACATATATAAAATGATGAAATATGCGACACTCCGTCGATATTTTTATCCATCATAGCTAACCAATTCACAGGGATAGTTTAATGAATATTGTGCATTATGCAGCCATTGGAGCTGTAGCTTTCGTAGTTGTTCTAACGATTTTGGTGATTAACATCATTAAATTGAAGTCAGCAAGGGCTGATGCAGCAGAAAAGGCAGCAAAACTTGAGCGCTACGCGACAATCACCAATGCTGAAACAGAAGCTGAACGAATCGTGAACGCAGCTAAGCAAACCGCAGAAGAGTTAATTATTGATTCGCAAAACAACCTTGACGAAGCAAAAGCTGTGGCAACCAAAACTATTGCAGCCAGTGAAAAAGATGCAAAATCCATAACTCAGCGTGCGGAGGATATTCTATCAGATGCTCGTTTAGCAGCTAAGCGAATGAACGCAGAAGCGCTAACTGCTGTAGAAACACAAAGAGTCAAGCGTACAGAAATTGAGAAGCAGATTGATGAGCTGCGCAAATCCTATCGTGAGAAAAAAATTACTTACGATGAGTTGGAAGAAGCGCTATCAATCTATAAAGATGATATGGAATTTGCCGACATGGGGTTCTATGCACCACACTTCGATTTTGAAACATCGGCCAGTTTTCAGAATGCGATCAAGGCATGTCGCGAACGACAAAAAAATCTGCTACGTGACAAAACTGAATTTGGCGCAATACATTGCCCTACTGAATGGACGGTAGGTGGCTCTAAAAGCGAAGGTCGGAAAATGACCACTCGCGGCATTCAGATGACAGCACGTGCATTCAACGGTGAATGTGATGCAGCTATTGCAAACTGTACATTTAAAAACGTTTATCAAATGGAGCAAAGAATTTATAAAGCATTTGATGCCTTGAATAAGATGAATGAGGTTAACCAGATTTACATTAATCGTGCTTTTTTAGATTTGAAGCTAGATGAACTTCGACTTACACATGAATATCGTTTAAAAAAACAAGAAGAAAGAGAAGAACAACGTGAAATCCGCGCTCAGATGGCAGAGGAGAAGCGAGCTCAAGCCGAAATTGATCGTGCACTTCGAGAGGCCGAAGATGAAGAGCGTCGCGCCCAAAAAGCGTTGGATAAAGCCCGTAAAGAAATGGAATCGAAGCTAGCCCAAATGACAGCTGAGCAAGTAGAGAAGCACCAAGCTAAGGTATCCGAACTAGAGCATGCCTTAGAAGAGGCGTTGTTGAAAGGCCAAAAAGCTCTTTCAATGGCTCAGCAAACTAAACGCGGTCATGTGTACGTTATTTCTAATATTGGTTCGTTTGGTGATGATGTTTTTAAAATAGGAATGACGCGTCGACTTGATCCTCAAGATCGAGTGGATGAACTGGGTAGTGCATCAGTTCCATTCCTGTTCGATGTTCATGCAATGATTTTCAGTGAAGATGCCCCAGCAATGGAAAGCATGCTCCATCAGCGTTTCAATGAGCAACGCACTAACCTAGTTAATAAGCGTAAAGAGTTTTTCAATGTAAAATTAAGCGATATTAAAGATGCTGTATTTGAGATTGCAGGAAATGATGTAGATTTTATCGAAACAGCAACTGCTCAGCATTATTATGAAACAAAGGCAATTCGTAAGCAGAAAGCGGATATCATTTCAGTTGTTCCTCAAGAGGAAAAACTACCTAGATTTGCGGACGCAATATAACATTTCAATGACAAATTTAAGGGCGGTTTTTAATCGCCCTTTTATGTTAAAAGTCATTAGTTACATGTTTTTGTAATAGCCGACTTTAGAATCAAAGTCCTGTTTTGCGAGAGGCGTTTGGCTTGTCACATAAGTCTCCCAAGAGCTATACGCCTCTACGAGCGCGCGCTTTTCTTCTGCATCCTTAGTGCTCGATTTCATTATTTCAAACACTCCAGAAGCATTCTCTTTGCGTTTGTTTTTTCTGTTAGCGCCGCAAGTCGCTATTGCATCGGCTACAGAATCATTCCACCCAACCAACTGCAGGATCTCCATTCTCTTTTGAATCACGAACTGATCCGCAGACGCATTCCGTGCCTGAGTCGACAGGTATTCAGCAAACTCCATTTTGTTCATTGGCACCTTTGAGACTGGCTCAATATTTACGTCACACTTCGAAAGCTCATTATACTTGGCTTGTTTTTGCGCGTTGTTGACTGGAGCATTACCCGCGCACGCAGAAAGAGCCATTGCTAACACCACTGTCGTGAAGACCTTTTTCATTATCATCCCCTGATTAGTATGGTTTTGACATAATAACCAGGGGAGGCATCGGTGTAACCAGGTACGGGTGATATTGCCATATCAGAATTTAAGACGATGCCTATTTTGACTGGAACTGCCTACCAAGGAGGCCATCACTTCGAGTTGCCCTCATAAGGATCTCCGTCACCTTAGTTTCTATTTCCTTCCCTAACGCCCGCGCTGCGGCGTCTCCGTCTCCAGATGTGTTAGATGTTGCATTGCCCTTATTATCGACATAAATATCAATGTTGACCTGCGGCTGGGCTCCACCTCCACCCTGCGCCCTGACACCAAGTCTTCCAGCAGAATCCCGTGTCAGCGGCATGATGGCCTCTTCGCCAGCCTCAGCAAATACTCCGCCTTTGGCGAATTTAGATGCCCCCTGGAAAGTGAAATACTGAGGAGAGTCGTAGACGCCATTCACGTACTTACTGAGGCCCGGAGACTCATAGACTCCGCCTTTTGCGTTCGGGGTGAATGATGGAACAGCGAATGATTGCCCGCCCCCAGCCGAAGTACCAGAGCCACCACTGATCCACCCCATTGCGGCCTGCACTGCATATGCAACCATGAGGCGGTTCGTCACATCAAGGATCATCTTGAGCATGGATTTGCCGAATTCTTTAACTGATGCTTTGCCAGTGGTCATCAGCTCAGTCAGCATGTCGCTCAAGCCGGTCAACGTGGAGCTGGCGACGTTCTTCACGGCGTCATAGGTATTCGTGGCGGCCTCAAGATATTCATTCCAGCCACTAACTGCCCCTGCTTTCCAGTCACCCCGCAGCTTATCCTCTTCGGCGTAGTAGTTACGAAGAGCTGCCAGCTCTTTCTCGTAGCCAGCATCCTCTAGTTTACCACCACCATTGATCCATCCCTGACGAAGCTGCGCCTCTTCATTCATTCTCTGGGCCATGCGACTGCTTAAACCCGACCCGCTACGTAACGCCTCAGATTTTTCAGTCATCTGCGTGACATACTTATTTGCCTGTTGTGCCAGGCCGTTAATCTTCTGTTGTACCTCTACTTCTTTGTTCTTCTGATCCACAACCTTCGCGGCATTCAGAATGGCTTCCCGGCTAGACAGAAGAGATTTCTCCTGTGCGGTGAGGGCTCGGGTTTTGGCGGCCTCGTCCAGTTCCGCAAAACGTGACTGCTGCTTGCCCAGTTCGGTGTTTTTGGCGTGAATATCGCCGGTCTGACGCAGGGTTTCGAGGGTTTCCGTTAAGGTCCTTGCCTGCGCCCGGTAGTACTCCAGAGTGCGATCGCCAGCATCCAGCGTGGCTTTGGCTTCTTTGGTCTTTTTGGCTGAGTCTTGTGCAAGCTTCGAGACTGCGTCTCTTGATTCTCGACTTGTTCCGCCATCACCTTTTACGTTAGACCCTCGCGCTTCAGCCTCATAGTTTGCCTGTGCGTTAGGCGCAGTGACGCGCTTCCAAAGCTCGTTATAGCGTTTTTTGTTCGCCTCAATCTCTTTGTCCGCTTCCGCACCAGCCTTTTTCATTGCCTCAACGTCCATGCCGAGGAAATTAACCAGCGCACCGCCACCCGGGATTTTGTCTGCCCAGCCAGCGATGGTGCTGGTGAACTTGGCGTCCAGAGAGGTGATATTGAGGAACAAGTCTTTGATCGAGGACTTAACCAGTTCGAAAATATCGATGATCTGGTTTCCCCATGCGCGCACGGTAATACCTATATCGCCAAAGGTGTCAGAAGCGCTCTTTTTAAGGTTTTCCCACGTTTTACCGATATTATCGGTCGCTTTGTTGGTCTCCTCTGCGCGCTTTGCCATGACGCCTGCAAACAGCTCAATAGCTTCGGTAACAGCCGCCTGCTCCCCCTTCTGCTTACGTAGCTGGATAATGTGCTTGATCATGGCTTCATCAACGAAACCATATTGTTCATTGAGGCTGGCAAGCCCTTTAACCGGATCGCTGACAATCTTTTCGAAGTCGCTCATTGCCGCTTTGGTATCATTTCCGGCCTTACCCATGAGGGTGATGGTCGTTGCGACCTGCTTCATCTGGCTTGCGGTATATTTGCCAGTATCGTTCAACGTAACCAGCGTATCGACAGTGGAGCTAATCGATGTATTCGTCTTGCCAGCCACTTCCTCAGCGGCCTGGTTGAGCTGCTGCATTGAGGAGAAGCCAGCCCCACCCATCATGATGACAGAGCGTGCCACCTGCTCAAATTGCTCCGAGGAGTTATACGCTGCGGCAGCCAGCAGGCCGATCGTGCCAATCAGCCCACCAAGTGCGATTGTGGTAGGGTTAATCATCCCAGCCATGCTGCGGATGTATTCGCCGACGCCGGACAACGCCCCCTGAACCGAGCCGAACTGGTCTTTAATCTGCCCGCCCTGTTGCAGCAGAATCAGGAACGGCGACTGACCGCCAGCCAGCTGCGTGGCGATATCGGTGAATTGCGCCGGAAGCGTGCGCATTGCTGCGCTGTACTGACCAACGGAGATTCCAGCGCGCCGGGCAGCAGCTTCCTGCCGGGATAGCGCCTCTGGTAGTACGTCAGCGACACCAGAGAGGCGCTCACGCGTCTGGTTAAGGATTGTGTTGAAGTGCTCAAACTGAGCACCGTTAATGCGCCCTGCTTCGAAATGTGCCACCAGCTGTGCGTGCTGTTCATCCAACGAATTGAACGCGCGGATAGTCGGGTCGATGGATCCAAGAAGGTTCTTTAACGCTGCGGACTGCTTCTCTGCCGCCTGGGTAGCGGCTAATTCGGCCTGAGCACGCGCTGCGGCTTCTCCGGTGTCAGTCAGCTTGAGGCGAGTGTCGTCCAGGATTTTGTTGTAAGCCTGAAAGGTATCGGTATCCAGGAAACCTTTGGTCTGGAAGTTACGCAGCGCGGCCTGTTGTTCATCCAGCCGGTTCAGCGCCTTGTTTACCGGGTCGATATTCTCCAGCAGGCCTTTGAGCGCAGCCTGCTGTTCTTTGATACCTTCACTGCCCTGCTTCGCAGACTCAGCGCCAGCTCGGAATACGCTGTTAAGGTCATCGGCTTTGCCTACGGCACCAGCCGCGGCTTCACCGAGTTTATCCAGTTCATTGCTGGCTGTTTTCAGGTCAGAAACATCGGCACGCAAAGTAATCGAGGCGATCTGGTCTGTCATTATTTCGTCTCCTTATGCATTACCTTGAGAGCCTCGCTTTCCATAATTTGAAGGTCAGCCATACAGGTCGCCGCATCCTCAACCCCGTGTAACTCGAACATCCAGGGGAGAACGTTGTAATCAAGACCGGTCGCACCACTCGCACCGACGCGCCACTGGGTCGCCAGTGCGGAGAAGATAGTGAAAGCCTCCAATATGGATGGCAGGATCCCCACATCATCCTCCACGTCCTCAGGCTTCAAACCAAAAGCGCTCAGCTCCGCTAGCGTTGGTCCCGGCGTATACAACGCTGCGGCGACCTGCCTCAGTTTTTTTCGCGCAGTCCCATCAGCTCTTTGGTGTATGCCAGCCCGATGCTGTCGAACGCGCGAGGATAGTTCTTTAGCAGGACGATCACGTTATCTCGGTTGAACTCATCCGGCAGCGCCCAGCTATCGACGATTTCCATCAAGTAGTTGGCCTGCGGCTCGACGGGGGATTTTTTACCTTCAGCTGCTTTCTGCAACTTCTCATCCAGGGTGCGCAGCTCTTCCAGCGTCTTATGGCGGAAGGTGAAGGTCAGTTTGCCGTCTTCGGTGCCAGCTCGCGGGATACTGGCTGTCACGGAAAAAGTTGGGTTCGGGATCAGGGAGAATTTGGTCATTTGTTTATCTCGGTAAGGCCCGGATTACCGGGCCAGATTAATCAAGTAATGCTGACGGTGCATCCGGCAGAAGTGAGCGTCTTCCCTGCGGCGTCGGTAACTTCACAGGTATACACCCCAGCATCAGAAGACTGAGCGGACGGAATGTTGAGCGTGGATGCGGTTTTGCCCGGAATGGCTGTGCCGTCTTTCTTCCACACATAGGTGTACGGCGCGGAACCACCCTGCATGACCACCGACAGATCCAGAGCTGCATTAGCAGCAACAGACTTGGTTGCTGGCAGGTCAGTCAGGAACGCCAGAGGTGTAGCGGAGGAGTCAGCGATCGGGTAAATCTGCATATCCGATTCGAAGTTCATGCGCGCTTCATTACTTTCAACAGCGTTGATTTCAGTACGTGGTACACGCTGGAACGATACTTTGGCGGAGTAATAACGATCTGCTTTGCCGCGCGGATTATGGAACCAGATCGCCGTGGTGTCGCTGGAGTCATCCAGGTCGATGAGACGTTTATAAATCGCCAACTGCGGGTCATGCGCGAAGGTGTAGACCTGTACCACCGCGTTTTTGAAAGTCGGGATGGTACGGGCCTTATCATCCTCCAGGAACTGGACACTGATAGTCTGCTGATCGCCGCCTTCAGTGGACAGCGTCATGACCTGCGGCATGGTGATCCACGAATCGATTTTACGCAGCGTGCCTGCGCCGGTGCCCGCCGGGAATTTCTTGGTATCGGTGGTATCAAATGCTTCCAGCACGATTTTCGTACCGGTTACTGACTTGACACGCACCACCATGTTGTCAAGCTTCAGCCATCCTGAATTAACCTGAACAACATCGCCCGCGAGGATGCCAGCCGCAGAGGCAACGGTCAGTTCGCATTCCGTCGCATTGGATGCCGCAGTGAAGACAATCGGCGCAAGATACGCCTTGGCCACGTTAACACGCGACCCGTTAGGGATTGCGAATGCCATAGCACTCTCCTGAATTTAGGTAATAAAAAACCCGCCATCTGGCGGGTCAGTAGTCAGCGCGGTACTGCATGCTGACGGGAATGGTGTAGGTTATGGAGCCACTGGACCCGTTGGGCGCCGAGGTTGGCCGGTCCTGGATGGGTTGTCTCACCTGCGGCGGCCCGTTGATGTAAACCGTCAGTTCACCGTCCACCAGCGGCAGTCCTTCAGGGAATGCATCTGCCACCGACTGGGCCAGCCCTCTCGCATGGCTCACGCCTGAGCCTGCGGGAGTAATGATGTTTACCTGCAATATCCCCTGATAGGTACGCATCAAACCTTCGATGTCCTGACCTACAGTTTGTGCAGGTAAAACATAAACACGGGCGAATGGCGCATCCGGTGGATCGAATACGATATTCGGCCAGGCGATCGGCAAGCCGAGAGAGGCCGAGATTATGGCTACCCGGCTCTCCAGCAGGTCAGCTATTCGCATGGACTGATCACCGACCATTGCGTACCTCGCTCATTGCCTCTCGGAAATATTGCGCAGCATCCAGTGCGGTCAGCCCGACCATGCCGCCGGGCGCCTGATTCGAATGACCATTCTCCAGCGCCTGGGCATATGGCAGGTTATTGGTAAAGTAAATCGAGTTCACCTGCCCCACCCGGAACACTTCGAGCACCGCCAACCCGCGGGAGTTGGAACCCTGCCCGGAAGCATCTGGGATATCGTTCGTCTCTGTGGGCTGGCTGTCGAGCCCCACATACCAGTTATTTTTGAATCGCCCCCCGACATAACCCTCTGGCTTTTTGATGTCCATCGAATCGTTGACACGCAGGCCTCGCCTGAGCCGCCCTGACTTTGTGAGGTTGTCAGGGTCATCACGCAAAGCCGCGTTATGTTCCTGAACTGCAGTGTTGTAAGAGGTTGCCGTCTGGTTCACCTGCCAGATATCCGGCTGCCCGACGGGGGACATATCCACCAGCCGTCCGAGTATTTTGATACCCGTCCGGCGCACCACCTGGTCTATGTCCTCCTTTGAGCCATCGACGAACAGCTGAATAGCAGCCAGGAACGGCTGATTAACAGTGTCAGCCATAGTTACGCCCTCAGTTGGATGTTGTAGGAGATCAGTACATCAGCAGGCTTGACCGGATTCGGCTGCACCACGCGCCATTTCTTGCCGTCGATTTCGATGCGGTCATCGATACGCACTTCCGTTTCGAACGTGGCTGCCAGTTTTTTATCGCCCGTGGCGATCAGGGAACCGTCGATTTCTCGGGATGAATACTCGGTGATAACGCCGGTGACGGTCGCAGTGATCTCCGGAGCGGTGATCTCTTTCCCGTACTGATCGCGGGTGGTGGTACCGCCTCGGTTCAGTTGGTAGGATTTGCCGTTATCCTTCAGGAGCCGCGTTGCCGTAGCGCGCATGCGGCGATAGTCGATTGCCATGCTACCCCCTTTCGACCCGGACCTGGTTGCCGCCCACTACAAGCCCGCGCATTGCGGAATAGAACCATGGGAATGACGGAGAAGCTTTATTCGTTCCCGGCTCATACTGGACTGTTACCGCACCCTCGACTCGCTCCATCGTCACCGCCCCTCCGCCAGCGACCGACGGGGTGAGGTCAATCTCCTGCGACTCGATAGCCAGGCGGCATTGAGCATCAATCAGGCGCTGTGGAATCGCATCATTCGGCAGGTCAACACCATCGAAGCGCACGCCGGAACGTGGCCAGGATAGAGGCTGTGATGCGCTGGAACGTTGACCGCGCCAGGCCTTCCCTTCCAGAAAGTCCATTGCCTGCATCAGCATCTGGCCGCACTCACCATCATCTGCAGGAATGCTATATCCGCGCCCGGCGGCAAATGCCCGCAGGTCTGAGACGCTGGCGTAGCTGTTGAAGCCTGGAGAGTTGGGATCGGCAACCAGCATGGTTATTCCTCCAGACGCCAGTCCAGCGCCAGCCAGTTATCCACTTCGGCAGGGTGAACCTCAGCGCTTAACGGGCCGCCGGGGAACTCTGGGGTATCACGCGCCATGACTACCAGCTCAATACCAGGCTGTTCCTGCTGCTGTTCCTGCTGCTGTTCCTGCTGCTGTTCCTGCTGCTGTTCCTGCTGCTGTTCCTGCTGCTGTTCCTGCTGCTGTTCCTGCTGCTGTTCCTGCTGCTGTTCCTGCTGCTGTTCCTGCTGCTGTTCCTGCTGCTGTTCCTGCTGGGCAGGAGCATGTTCAGCGCCGTTCTTCGCCGCAAGCTTTTCAGCCTCACGCTGCGCGCGCTGCTCTTTGGTCAATCCGGCCATTGGGCCTCCTGAAAAACAAAGGGGCCGAAGCCCCCTTGGTTAACCCATGATGATGGCGGAATGACGTGGCGCCACAGCAGCCACACCCCATGCCAGACCCACTTCATAACGCACCTGGCGGTACTGGCGGTATAACGCCACCTGGAAGGTAATGCCAGATACCGGGTCGGTCACATTCATGACGTCATCAGCAGTATCGCCACCTTCAGGCATCGCCGGAGTACGGCTGGCCAGCAGGAATGCCCCGCGGTCAAACGCCATGTTCGGTACGAATTCGCTCAACACGGTGACATCAGCCTGGTCTGCCAGATCCTGACGGAGACCCGGCGCGCTAATGGTGATAGTGGAAGAAGTAGCCGCAACGACCAGATACTGGTTGTCATCACCGGCGAACTTCACCGCAGTACCTGCAGCAATACCGCCAGTGCCGGCAGAGATAGCGATGATGATATCGCCCTCTTTCTTCGCGTCATTGACCTTATAGCCAGCAGCAGCGCTTTTCGCGGTACGCTTGATGCTGAAAGATTCGTGGAGGTTGAAGCCCATGATGCGACCGATAACACCTTCACGCAGCAGCTGGTCGGTTCCCGCTTCGTTCGCTTTGAAGAGGACAGCCTGTTTACCACGGATAGATGCCATCGCTTCGCCACCCAGCACCATACGCAAATCGGTAGTCGGCGCACCGTTATCGGTCAGGATTTGACGCGCCAACGCAGCATCTGTCAGATCGTCTTTGATGCTGAACGGGGTATTCTTCGGCGCGCCAACAGCGCGGGAGGAGTTGAGGTACAGCGCAGCGAGGTCTGCATCCACTTCGTTCGCCAGCGCGCGGAAAGCCTGTTTGAACTGGTCAGCCAGGATGGTGTTGTAGGTACCAGCCGGGCCCAGCGCCAATTGCTCTTCACCATTCCATTTCACCGGGGCCATTTTGGATTTGGTGATTTTGACATCCACACCACCGATGGTCTGGTCGCCAGAATTAGGTGCTGACGGACCAGGGACAATATCTTCAGTGGTGGCTGCAGGTGCGACTGGCGCACGTACGGTCTGGTCTTTTGCAGCAGCATCCGCTTTCGCGTCACGCGCCACCGCAGGAATAAAACCAGTTTGCTCGCGGGACACTACGTCCAGCGCTGTATAGATGGTCGGGATCAGACCAGTAAGGGTATTGCCTGCCATTTATGGCTCCTTTCGATTTAATCGACGATGCTGACGCCGTCTTTCAGCGCTGCTTGCTTGCCAGCGTTATCCAGGGAATCAAACGCACCGCGTTTCATGGTTTTTTGCCCGGCCTGGTGCTGCGACTGGTGAGAGCCGCCGCCGCTGTTACCGGACGCTTTGAGGATGTAATCTTTCTGCGGATGCGACTCGACCAGAGACTCCAGGGCCTCATCAAAGCTGGCTAACTCGCCGGGCTTGGTGCGAGAGAACACCTTATTGCCCTGGCCGTCGTAGGCGACAACCTTCCCTTCTTCGATTTTGAAGTTCTGACCGAAGTAGGAACGCACGAACTCCGTCGGGATCGCCATCTTCTCGGAGATGAACTTAGAGCCACCGAAGCGGCCGCCGATCATCTCGTCGTAGAGTTGAGTTTCCAGCTGTTTGGTCTTACCGTTCGCCTCGTCCAGCTGCTGCTGGAAAACTTTGGTGATCTCCGCCTTTACCTGGTCAACGGCACCAGCATCAATCAGTTTTTTCTGGTCGATTTTGGTCATCATTTCCAGGGCCTCGAGCGCCTTGGCCGGGTCGGTGATGCCAGAGAATTTCGCGAGATTGGCTTCCGCCACTTCCTTCGCTTCACGGTGAGTTTTCGCCTCGCCATTCAGAGAGGTGATTTTGGTCATCGCTGCGACCGCATCGAACGGGATTTCTTTGCCGTCATCATGGATGTACACAGGCATACCGTTTTCAACGACCACATTTCCGTTAGCATCAAGTTTCAGTTTCATTGTTTTTGCTCCAGCCTTCCGGCCATACGTAATGGGTCATCCGACCCGAGCACCGCGTCGCATCCGCTCAGCGGCAGGCATAAAAAAAGCTGCCCGGAGGCAGCCTGTTAGATAAATTCGATTGTAATTTCGCCGCGTAGCTTGCGGGAGTAAACCTCACTCCGCTTTCGTTTATGGATCCGCAGCGGGTGTGGATGAATGCAAGCGACACCTCGCTTAACGTCCGCCCAAACGCAGCTCTTTACCTCATTGCCATTTACAAACACCCTTCGTCTGCCACGGCCATCGCCCACGCAGTGAAAATCATCATTACGCATACCCTACCCCTCAAATGCCGACGCATCCACGCGGCGCAATTCGTCCAGGGTAAGGAACTCCCCGGCATCATTGAACATCTCCGGCACGGTGATTTTTCCGTCACGCAGCATCTGCGCGCGAGTAACGCCCAGCACCTGCTCCTGCCGCGCGTAAGGCTGCCTCGCAAGCCATTCGGCATAGCTGGTATGCGCTGGCACCTGTCCGTCCATTGAGGCGCGCGTGGCGTTGCTCAGCTCGCCTGAGGCTATTTGCATTTCCTCCCACGATTTAGTGATCAGGATTTCGCAGGAGCGGCAGCAAAAGTGGATTTTGCCGGGTCCGCGCAGATACGGAATTGCATGGCCCAGAGGCTTTCCATCGAGCGAGTAGAGTTTGCGGTCGCGGATGATGCACCACTGGCTGGTGTGGGTGTCCAGAGTCGAAGACCACTGTTTGGCCTTCACGATATCGCTGTTGGCCTGTGCGAATTCCTGACGTGCCGTTGCTGCCATATGATTCACCGCAGTGCGGGCAACAACAGCAAGGTCACGACGTGAGGCATTGATAACCCCGTCCTGGCGGTTAAGTTGCGGCGTGCCGGCGACGCGCTTCACGATTTGCTCGACGGTTTCACCCTGAAGAAATCCGGTACGCACCGCACTGGTAATTTTATCCAGCCGATCGGATTCAAGCTTTTGGCCCCACTCTTTCAGCAATCTCCCCTGAAAAGGTTGCGCCACCGCAGAGGCGTAGACCTGCTCTGGGGCAATGCTTTGCAGCGGGACGTGTTTCAGCACCTGCCCAGGTATAAGGCTGCTGAACAGGTCCATCTGATACCCGGCCTCATAATCCGTGTAACGTGCCAGCTCACGCGCCAGGGACGCATTAACCTGTTCGTAGGCTTGATGGTTCAGTTCACGAACACCGGCCAGTAGAGAGGTCAGACGACGCGCACTGTAGGTATCGGCGCGCTTGCCATCCAGCAGCACCAACAGCCTGGCGGCCAGTTCAGTATCCAACTTGTTCAGCAGCGCGACCATGCGCCGGGCGACGCCGGTACCGTAACGCGTCACGTATAAGCCGTGCGCGATGGTCTCGTCCTGTAGCCTGTCATTCACGGAACGGGCCATATCACACCCCCGGCGGTGGTTCACTCAGCGACGCAGACTCGGCCAGTAACTCGCTCAGCACCGCATCAGGATCCGCATCGGCATCAATCAGGTTGAGTTTTTGCAGGGCTTTAATCGCATCGATACGGCGAAGGTCACCGCCCTGGCGCAGGGACTGAATAGCTAGCGTAGCAGGCGGGTTGAATTCTTTCGACTCAACATCCAGCTCGGTGCGCACATCTACGTTGCCGCCCTCCTTCTCGCCGATGTACTCAGCCATGATCTGTAGGATGTTGTCGATCGCGTCTTCGAGGCTGGTGGCCATTGTGTAGAGCGGCGACTGCTCCTGCATTTTCTCTTCGGAGGTCTGGTCTACCGATTTGGTAGAAGTGTTTTCCGTACGCAGCAGCTTCGCGCCAGCCTGGCGCATCTGTTCCACCAGCTCTGCCAGAGACTCTTTGCCGGCACCAATGGACGAACCGGTATGTTCAACGTATTCCAGCCCCTGAGTTTGCCGATCGGTGAACGACGTGGCAGACGAAGACCCAATTACCAGCTCTTCTCCCTGCTCAAGCCCGAACACCGTCAGTATCGGCACCCGGGCGACGTGCAGGATGTTGTCCTGCTCACTTTGGCTCTGCCAGTGCTTGATATTCAGCAGGGCCATGTTGAGTAGAGGAGGTGAACCACACATAAACCCGGTGCGCTTGGTGTAGAGCGTCACCAGGGTGATATCTTTACGAGAGGTCTGCCATTGATCGAATATCTCCCAGTTCGCCGCGCCCTCGGTACCTCTGGACTTGCGGTAGATTTCCACCTTTCCCGGCGTCAGATAACGTATCTGCTCCACCTTTGTTTGCCCGAAGTCGTCACCGTCCTCGACAACCACCTCTTTGATGCGCAGCGCGGTGAGCTCCAGCTTACCGTCCACCATCTTCGACTTCCATCCGATTACCTGGCGGGGATTAAGCATTGTGACGTACGGGCGCGCACCGGTAGCTTTCTCGTCAGCCTTAGTCTTCACCTGTTCGGCATCTATCCGGGGATAATCCACCAACGCATGGGATAGTCCATACTGCATCGCCAGGCCGAAGAATGACTGAGCCCAGACATCGAGGCGCGTTCCCTCTAGGTCGATGTTCTTCGCAAACTCGCGAAGTTGATCCGGAACGTTCTCGGCCAGCTTAATCGGCTCGGCAAATACTCGCCCGATGTTTTGCTTAATGGTCTCTTCGTAAGCGGGCAAAAGCGTGGCCACGGAAAGGCGTTTTTTGTAGTCCTCTTTGTTTTCTTTCGGCCAGCGCGGGAGATATGCCTCGCCCAGTTGTCGCATATAGAGCGTGCCGCCCATCAGGGCATCGTTGATATCCCACGCCTCGACCATGTTCCCATAGTCCAGATTGGGTGTTGAGATGTCAGGCATGGAGTTACATCCGTAGTTGAGTGACTTTTCCGGTGGGCTTGATGATCGGGAATTGCTTCACGATGAAATAGCCACCAGCGTCGTTTGGGTGATCGTTGTCGGCTGATTTATCCGGCTCGCCGTTTGCCGCCCATACCTGCTGTTCAAGGCTGTCTGTATAGACCGGGCAGCGAGCGACGTTAACTTTGTAGCGGCGCTCACCGTTGCCGTTGCAGAACATGGCATTCATGGAGTTGATGCGATCCTTTACCGGCGGGTTGGCGGCGTTCACCACCACGCTGAATCCAGCCTGCTTGAGCTGCGCAATATCGGTGGCGCTGGCGTTATTGGACTTGCGTGAATCGCCGGAAGCATCCGGATAGATATAAATCTGCCTGGAGGCAACATAGCGCCCGCCCTCGTAGCGCCAGAACTCTTCCTGGATACGCTTTATCATGGCTGGCGTGTCATAAACTTTTATCAATTCACGTACCGCGCGCGGCTCGCCATTGCGAAGGACGTGGATGATGGCCGCCATTTTGCCAACGTTAAAGTCCATGCCGATGTAGAGCGGTTCGCCTGCCTGTTCTTCATCAGTACAGTTATTCAGACGTCGATCGAACTGGTGATAGATGGTGCCGCTGGTCAGGTTGGTGAAGCGCCCCCTCAGATACGCCTTAATCAACTCCGGCGGGTAGGAATTCATCAGCGAAGGGATGTAATCTGTGGGCAGGTTCTTCGCGTTGTCGAACGTGCTGGCCTGTATCAGACCGTACAGGGCTGAGAGCTCTGGCTTTTCACGTACTGCCTTCACAAATTGCTGGTAAACGAATTTGAACCCTTCCGGCGTGGTTGTGACGTCAATACCGTTACGCAGCCCATCAACCTTGTAACGCATACGGGCGATGATTTTTCGCCAAGCCTGTTGCGCTTTGGCAGCCGCCATGACATCCAACTCATCCACCATCGCGTTACCGATTTTGAAACCAACTATCGAGCCTGGCTTCTCCATCGAGCGGCAGATTGTTGTCCCGCGGTACCGTCGCCCCTCGTAGAAGTGAACCTCTTTGTTCCCCTCATTGATTTTGACGCTCAGCCCCCAGTCAAAGGCCACCTCTTCGATCGTCGGGTAGAAGATGTCACGAATCTGCGGGTACGTCGGCGCGAAATAACCCTGGTTGATTTTCGGGTGTTCCCACATCCCTTTGCAGATGCCGCCACAACCCACCCACGTTTTACCGGAACCGAACCCGGCAACGTAGGCTTTAAACTTGTGCTCCATCGCGAGGAAGCGAGCCTGTGGGATGTTAAGTGTCGGGCTGATCCCCATCGTCCGCCCTCGCATCTACTACGTTGATATTGATATGAACAGGTGTAGGTTCATCATCCTCGCCATCGCCGGCCAATTCTTTACGGAGTTTTTCCACTTCCAGTTGCCGGCGCTCGATTTCAATCTGTTGAAGTCGCTGCGCAAACTCACTATCAGCCAGGCCAAGCCGCTTCATGACGGCTTCATACATCCGTTCACGGCTTATCGCGGTAATTTCCACACCATGTTTGCCGAGCTTCACGCCGGAATAAGCCAAGGCAGCATCAGGGGGAAGTTTTCGGGTATCAGCAAAGTATGGCTGTCCGATCCCGTCACCATTGCAGCGCGGACAGGCAGGGTTTGGCTCCCGGTTGTGGTCGTAGCCATAACCTCCGACGTCTACCGGCTCTTTGCCCTTTCGCTCAAGGGCTTTAAGCCGTTGCTCCTCGAACTCCACCATGTCACGCCACTGATAGTGATGACCGAAGCCCCAGCAGTAACGGCATGCGCCACGACGATACTGTGAAAGCTGGTTTGCATCGAAGGTGGCGAGCTGCCACATCTGCGCGAGGACCTCATCGGCACTGCCAAGCGTGCGCGCAATGGAGGCTTTCTGCTGCTGCGCAATGGCCTGTGCAACTGAAGTTTTCTTAAGGAGTTGATAGCCGATTTGTTCAGCTGATTTTTTACTGTAGCCAGCCCGGATAGCTGCCTGTGTGGCATTACCATCCTTCAGGTACTCCGCGACAAATAAGCGCTGCTGAGCGGTAAGTCCATCATCGTCCACCAGCTCTTCTGCGCTTTTATCTTTCTGCGCAGTGCGCATTTTTTTATGCGCAGGTTTTTGCGCAGTTTGCGCAGAGGGTTTCTTGATGTATCGACGGGCGGTGGCGTAATTCAGTCCCTGCGCTTCACACCATTCCTTTGGTGATACGCCGGTTGCGGCATGTTCGGACAGGAACCGTTGCTGAAGCTCGCCCCAGTCCGGTTTTGCCATAGTTCTGTTCCTAAGGTTATAGCCATTAAAAAAGCCACCCGTAGGTGGCCTTTGTGATGGTCATATAACAACTTCCCCTCAGAACGGGGAGTTATTCACTTTCCAAGTCTAATGCATCCTGAATTGCATCTGCCAGCTCAGACAGTTTGCTAGCCGCAAAATCTAAATCTTGATACATCGTCCCACCAGATGAGTCGCCGGACGCCGAAGAAGCTGATGCCTTAGCAATCTCCAGTGCCGCTTTAACCGCAAGTAAGCGTTGATGCTCTTCTTTCGAAACCCCAGGATCAGTCAGACCAAAATACCCTTCAAGCATTTCATTCTCCTTTTACCACAGCCTATCTGTGTCTATTAGAAGATTGGGGCCAAGAATAAAATATCAACTGTGGCAATACATTATCCAAGCCCCTCAGTGAAGAGCTTCTGTAATGCGGTCAGGCCTGCGCCTTACTGGCAAGCTCAACCAAATCTTTGAAGTCCTGGCACATATCCAGTCGATGACCATGATCGTCGACAAAGTTATACCCTTTGAATAGCTCTACGATTTCCTCGGGACTTTTCCCATTCAAACGAGGAAACTGCTTTGATTCGTCAACCTGTTTCATCTTCAAATCTCCAATCAGTAGGTTATGACCAGGCCACTTCAACGCTGGAAATTGCATTCCATAGCAGTGGCATTTATCAATACTCTCGGGTTCCTTCTGCCGTGCACACAGCGCTAATGAATGCACCGTCAAAAGGTCAGTATTTTGATGCCCACATCAAAAAAGCTGGCTACCCTTATCGCAAAGTTGGCTAACAGCTAGCGGGGATTCGTCCCCGCTTTTTGCCACTTCCCGTTATTCGACTGTCTCACCGAGTCGTAAATCCGCTCACACGTCATCCCGGCGCGGTAGCGTTCGTCAGCGATTCCAGCATAACGTTTAGCTTCTGCTGCAATATCTCCGAGCATGTCGGCGAGCATTCTGGCGTCGGCGTCGGTTGTTTTGCTTCTGACGGCAGCGGCAAGATTTGCGGTGTGCTTTGCGGCGTCCAGGCGGGCGGCAAGCTTTGTTGCTTCGGTGCGCAACTGGCTAACAGTGGCAGACAGGCCAGCAGCAGTGGCTGCAGATTTAGCGGCTTTCGCTTGTGCATCTTTTACAGCCTCATCACGGGCGATAATACGCCCTTGTTCAATCATTCTGGCAGCGGTCTGCGCGTTCGCTGTTTGCGATGATTCCGCGCTATCACGTTCCGCCCACTTTTTTTCCCAACCGCGGCTGCTCCATACACTACCCGCGATGAATGCAACGGCCACCAGCAGCGAAATGGCAATAAACTGATAGCGCAGGTTCACTGGTCTATCCCCCAGCATGCCAGCGCACTTTCCTGGTCCCGTCGCTCTACCTGCCCATAGCAGCCATTTTTCTGGCCTTTGGTCAGGCGACAATCGCGCCCGCCGTCTTTAATCCACCAGCGAATAGCATCACAGGCCCCTTTACGGTCGCCTGCATTGATGCGCTTATAGAACGTAGACGGGAAACATTTTCCGGGACCAATGTTGTAGGGGCAGAAAGACGCGATCCCGGCTTTCTGTGGTTCGGTCAGTGGTACTTTGATATTTCGGTCAACCCACGCCAGCGCCTTGTCGCGTTCAATGGCGTTTACCTGGGCGCATTTCTCAGCTGACAGCTTCATGCCCTGTACTACTGGCTTGCCATCAACCATCGTGGCACCACGACAAATCGTCCAGAGTCCGCCGCCGTCGCGATACGCCTGCTCGCTATTACCCTCTTTCTCATCCAGAAACTGATCGAGAATCACGGGCGCGGAAGCCCCGGCAAGAATCAAACCAACGACCGCTGCGCTCAGTTTATTCTTCAGCTTTGGTGACATTGCCATTAAGCCGGTCCTCCCTTTCCTTTTTCCTGTAGTACCAGTTCACTGCACAGGTGATAACAGTGCATGAGATACCGACAATAATTGCCCAGTCGCTCAGGCTTAACCCTGCAATTCTGTCGGCCAACATCCAGGACACCTCTTTTGCTGTTTTAGCTGTTTCGGCATATGCCTTCGCTGATACACCGCAGCCGGTCAGCGTGGTGCCTGTTCCATATGAAAGTCTGCTGTAAATGGTGCTCATTCTGGTCATAGCCTCACCTCCGATTTTTCGGATGGCGCTGTGTGTGATGAAAGGGTCAGGCTTCACGGGCTGGATTTATCAACAAAGCACGTCACGGATGATTCCCGTGAGCCTGAAATGAAAAAGGCCACGCAATGCGCAGCCTTTATGACGAGAGTTTTATTGTTCAGAGGCACTCCATCCAACAAACCACCCACGGTTATCAGGATTTTAACGGAGTGCTTTTGGATGAGCGCTGAACCAAAAGGTCAGTATTTCTACACAGCAATTTTGCAAAAAGCAGCGACCATTCAAAAATGGAGCGGTCAGCGGGAATCGAACCCGCTTCATCAGCCTGGAAGGGTGAGGTAATAGCCATTATACGATAGCCGCTGTTTTGCGGGTCTGTTCCCCACAGTCACCGCTTGCCTTATTTAGAGTCATGCTCGGACTGACTATCCATTGGATTCTGGTGCCGACTACCGGAATCGAACTGGTGACCTACTGATTACAAGTCAGTTGCTCTACCTACTGAGCTAAGTCGGCGTTGGTCCGCCACCGAGGACTTGAACCTCGTACCGTCAACTTAGAAGGTTGATGCTCTATCACGATGAGCTAGTGGCGGCACAGCACATGAGTGGTAAGTAGCCATGTGCCTCTATTTTATCAGTCAGTACCAGAAACGCAAAAGTCCAAGGCGTTAACCTCGGGCTCGAAAACTCATTTACTGCCAGTGCATACAACAATGGCACAATATCAGATTTACACGAAATATATGCGTTTCAATCCAGTTTTGCAAGACTTACATCCAAATTTGTCGCCTTTTGTTGTGAACGTGATCGCGTTACCTGCAATAATGCGTCGCAATCCAGTCGCTGGTAGATACGCCTCATATCCACCCAGCGGTCCGTAAACGTCTCTGACCAGTTCTTTGGGTTTACGCCCACCAGCTCTGCCAACTTCTGGTATTCGTACGTCTCCCGCCCAGCCAACTCCGCCTTGACATCCTGCGCCGCCAGCCAGATAAGCTGACGTAAACGGCCTATCGTCTTCTTCGCTACTCGCTTACCTTCCAACTGCGCGCTGAATTGTTCCCACGCCCACCGGGTGATCGTCTCCTGATGCTCCCAGCGGATGTTTTCACTGTAGTTCCACAGCAGCCATGCCTTTTGATATTCGTCCAGAGACAGCAGAGCACGGCGCCACGATGCGGTGGAATATTCAACCGGCTGCACCAGAGGAATATGTGAACCCTTGGCATGTGATTGTTTGCCCGGTATTGGTGGGTTATCCAGCGTAATCATTTTCCCGGTCACTTCATCCAGCACTCGAGGCTTTTTACGTTTAAACGTTCCCGTATCGAACTGCGCGTTTTCAAGCCACGCCATCAACTGCCCTTTCGTCGCACCACTTAAATCGGCGGTGGCCACCATCAACTGCTGGCGCACGTATTCGAGAAATTGAGTATTCATACTGCACCGCCTATGGTTTTGATGTAGTTCTTCAGTATTCGGTAATCCGTCAGCACAGAGCCCGGAAAGTGGTATAAGCGCAATCGTTGCCAACGAACGCGGAGGTGATCGGCAAAATAGGATTCGAATGTCATGCTGCCTCCTGCTTTTTCAGCGCGCGCAGGTCAGCCAGCGCGGTCAGTCTGATTTCCTTCAGTTCTTCAATAGTCCAACGATGCGGAGCGTTATTGTTCTCGAGCGCTAGTACCAGCTCTTCGCCATAACGTTCCACCAGCGCGGCTCGGTATGCTTCGATGTTCCCGGATTTGTAGACGTTGCAGACATCACACTGAAGATGGATGTTGAAGCGAGTGAAGCGCAGATGCCCGGCTGCTGCCGTAGTCCGATAATGGCCAGCATGCCAGGCGAACGCCGTTTTAGTTCCGCAGGAAATGCAGCCCCGCCCCTCTGCCAACTCCTTCTCGCGGCAAATGTCATTTACGGCGCGCTGCGTCAGGTCAATCCAGTGCTTCAGCGGCTTAGCTGCAGCTTTACGCTGGCGCCAGGCGGCTCGCTCTTTTTTCTCAGTGGCGCGCTTTTTGGCAGACTCCTTGCGCTGTGCTGCCTCCCGGGCTTTTCTGGTCTGCTCCTTGCCGACGGCGCTGGCGCACTCGTAACCGCAAACGGTCTGGGTTTCACGCACCGGATGGAACCATTGGCGACATTCCTTATTGGCACACTTACGGCGAGGTAACTTAGCCATAATCACCCCCAGACCTTTTGCCGAAAGGTTCTTGGTGTACGCGCCAGATGCTCGCATTCAGGTAATTTTGCGCTAACAGTCCAGGTGATATTGTCGCGGTTCAGGCTGCGTTCTACCGTGGCGCCGCGGCGTCGGTAACAGGCAATAAGTTCGTCGGCCTGCTCGGTTGTGCATTCGTGATGGTGGAACCAGGAAAATTTCATCGCCATCACCCCGCAAAACTCATAAGCTGCGCAGCAGCGTTTTCCGCTTCTCGCTGGTCCTTGAATGCCCGGGACAATACCCAGCGCCACAGAACATCAAGCGCGGCTTTGTAAAGTTGCTGGAACTCGGTTTCGTCCATGTTGGCGAAAGCTATGCTGCGGGGGTGTTTACGGAGGGTGCCGTCAGGGAGCTGTATGGCGTCGTAGTGGCCAGACTCGACGATCACCCACGCACGGTATGCATCATAAGATTTGCAGATGCTGATACTTCCAGCGCGCTTATCTGCGATACGGTCGAGATATTGCTCGGCGGCGTCCAGGAGTGCGGCTTCGCTTCCCGCGAATGAGGCAAGGAATTTGGCGTAGCCGGTTACCAGTTTGCGCTCGTTGGAGGAGATCGCCCCGCCAGTAGGCTCCCAGTATTCGAAACCGAGATTGAGTAACGCGAAAAAGCGACGGTGAAACGCCGGGTTGCGTACCTGCCGGAACTCTGCCACCAGCACGGCGCCGAGTTTGATTTTTGATTGCAGAATATCGCTGGTCTCCGGCGTCGCGGGGATCAGGATTCCTGAAGACTGCTTGATGAGTTGTAGTTCGTGCGCCATGGTACTCTCCGTGGCGCATAAGGTTGTCAGTTGCTCAGACTGACGGAGTCAATTATGAAGGGTTGATTATGGAAAATCAATTAATGATGAAATTCCATAATTTCTCATAGTGTTTAGTTAAATATACTACTCCAGCAAAAATAGAAGCCCCACTGATTATCAAGCAAGGATACATATATAGTCGGTATACCAATTCGCCTTTTTTAACTCGTTCCCATTCCTTTTTAAGGACTGCAAATGAAGCTTTAGTGAATTGCTCCTGAGTCTGAGCAAAATCTGTCCCACCGTTGAAAGCGCTATCCTGCAGATGCGTCAAAGCTTTGTTTAGCTCAATTTCCACACTAGATTGATTAGAATAATTTATTCTCAAGTGTATCTCGCAAAGCAACATATTTACTTTTTGTATATCAGTTTCATCGGAGTGTTCACCTCCTCTAACTCGTCTATTTATTAGCAAGAGTGTTGAACTATAATTTGTAAGTACAGCTCGTAGCTCCTGAATCCAAGCCTGCCTAAATTCAGATGTCTTATTTTCTTTTGCCATCACCAACCCAATGCCACCCGCAGCCGCAGCAATAATGCCTGCGGTGATAGCCGCCCAAGCTTCTGTCATTTATTATCCTCTTTCCTAATGTAAATCAGAATACTACCTTTCGGTAAAGTTATCGACTTCTCACGATAAAACTTCAGGCGCTCAAGGAAATATTCACGGACTGCTCCCACATCACCACATCAGCGATAGCCGACATGTTCATGCGTTCTTTGTACGCTACGCCACTGGCAGCCAGGTCGACGTTAACCTTGTTCTGCTCGCCTTTTGATTGTGCTGCGATGTTCAAGTCTGACATCAGTCTGCTGTTCTCCCTCTTTTTTTCCTCATCTCGTAAGGGGACCTGTAACCATCTACCGGGGTCACGTCCCCAGTTTCAAACCTCTTGGCATTTGCTATTTCGGATTGAAGCACATGCTTTTTATACCGCGTCCTCTGCGCTTTGTATTTTTCAGCAGGTGTCATTTCTTCGCGTGACATAAAAATCCCCTCTGGTTATCGAGGGGATTATAGGTCAGGCTGCTATTTGTTTCGACTGACAAAATTCCGGCCAATTAGCACGTACTCAGTGCTTCAGCGAACGGCTGAGGAACTTCATCAGCTCAAGGTGGTGAAGAAGGAAACTGCCAAAGTGGAACTTCTGCTTAGGATAGTTTATTGATAGAAGATTAGTGAATAAAATCAGTTGGGACAGGTGTGACGCCGGATGAAATAATTAACTCAGGAAGCTCGCTACCAGTCAAAGTTCTACCCACGCCTACAGCGTATGTTTCACCGTTAACCTGTATCAGATGCACATCGTAAGAACGGTGGGACCCAGCTGAAGGTGGAGAGCTGTTACTACCAATCGACGCTTCGAAAAAATTCAACCGCTGCTTGAGTTCGGTATCCTCATAAATTTCACCATCACGTCCAAAGCCAACAAGCAAATATTTGATCATAGCCATGCTAACCTCAGTTCCAAGTCGTTTTTGACCTTCAATCGCTACCTAGTGGGTAACTCCCAATAACTCAGGTATAGATCAGTAGCTTTTGCCATTAATCTAAAGAACTTTCCTTGCCTTAGATGAAGAAATCAGCACTCGATCAAAATTTCAATTTTTTTCTCAATTATTGACATCCCTGCCAGGCCTTATAAGACGCGCACTTAGCGATTATTACCCTTTTGCAACCTCAATTTAACCTCAAAATCAACTCTTGTGCTGAAAAGAATCCCTACTAGAATAGGCCATATAGAACAAGATATTGATAAGAAATGAAGAGAACTACACTAGATGTGGCAGAAGGCTAATTTCTGAAAGGTAGATATTAAAAAGCCCGGTTGATGATTCCGGGCCTTTCAAACGGTAAAAGAGCTTGCGACTCGTTTACCTTGCCGAATGTATCTGGCTACAGGAACAAGCTTAACTAAATGAACCAAATTCTTCAAGTTACTGAGACACTATGAAACGGAATGGAATAGTTCAGAACTGATTTTAAAGTGAATTTTTATCCGGGCTCTTGGTGATGCTTGAGTCTCACCCCAACCAATTCACGCCGAATGTGTCTGGCTACAACAGATACAACAACTGCAAAGGCAAGCCCAAGGGTGTTTGCAGCCAGGCGTGAGAAAGTTAAGAGAAGCTCATAATGGCTGACTTACTATTAAAAATCGTACCTCCGATTATCGTGATTGTTACTGCGATCATTGAGTACGTAAACCAGCGTCCATAAGCATGGTATTGCCAAAAGGCCCAGAAATGGGCCTTTTTTTACGCAGCAATTCCTCTCATGTTACACAACTCCGGCAAGTTCGCCCTCACCAAAGCTTCAGCGAAAGGCGGAGGAACGGCATTACCACATCGTGCAACCTGCTTGTCCTTCGCGTACTTCACACCGCGATAGTCCTGGTCGATGATGTACCACTCTGGGAAGCCCTGCGCACGGTATAGCTCGTGCGGTTGCAGCATGCGCATGCCAATATCAACGATGCGGTAAGTTATACCGTCAACTGTCACCAGTCCGTCGCAATCCTCGTCGCAGTATTCCCGCAGAAACTCAAGCGTCTGCTGCGCGCGATGTTCGTCGTATTCATCGACCGCAAGAGTAGTTTTCACCTCCCCTACGTGCAGCCCGCCCGCCGTCACCGTTGGCATTGGTTCACTGGTTGGTTGTCCGTCCCGGCAGGTGCCGCGCAATTTCACCAGGTGAGAGGTTATTGCAGCATGATGATTTCCCGTCGTTAAGGTGTGAGCCGGATTGTCCAGCGTACCGCCCGGATGACCAGTGTTATTGACCATCAAATGCGCAGCGACAACTGCGTGGTGATCGACCGTGGTAACTGAATGAACAGGCTCATCTAAACCGACGCCCGGTCCCGAGTAGTTACCACCGTAGTGTTTCGCCAAAAATGCGCTTACCGTCGCGAATTTATTCCCGCCTGCAGTAACGGTGCCTAGCGGGTTATCCAGTCGCAGAACACGCGGTTCTTGCCCGGGACGTTCGCCATATCCCATCTGAATCAGCGTAGGCGTCACCAGTTGAGATTTACCGCCACCACCAGCGGTGATGGTTGCGCTCGGTTCGTCTACTCGGTGGCCGACGCAGGCCCCAAACTGGCGGGCGATAACCGGCGCAACAAGACATGCGCGGGATTGCTTCAGAATGGTATGAGCAGGTTTATCCAGCGGGCGCGGTTTAGCCTGGTATTCACTGCCGCCGTTGCCAGCCAGGAACGGGGTCAGCGCGGCTTCTACCAAACCAAGAGCATGCCCATTCCCGCCCGGGCGTTTTGATGTGCCAACGGTAACCGTCGGTACCGGTTCGGTAACGGGCTGGCCTGTTGCACCAGTGCGAAACTTTGTCAGGTGCGGAACGGCTAACGCGTAACCGTGGGTTTTAGTAATAGTCTGCAAAGGCTCGCCCAGCGCCTGACCACGGAAACAGTCGTAACTCGTTTTGGTGCTGGTGTGATTGCACTTCACGATGAATGGCGACGCACTGTCGATCACAAATCGCTGTATGCCGCGCGCGATGCGCTTCAGGGTATTTTCTGCCAGCGGCTTTTTGCGGTCGAATATCGACGGTGCCGGAATTGTCCAGTCGATACACTCCGCAGCCGTGCGCCATGGCGCCAACCTGCCCGATTGAACCGCAGGAGATTTCGGATCCCCATGCGTTGGTTCCGGCCACACAATCGGCTTCCCATCGCGGCGCATGACCATGAAGAAACGTTTTCTGATTGTCGGTGCACCGTAGTCGCAGGCGCGCAGCTCGCGATATTCAACAACATAACCCAGACCTTTAATCAGCCGAGCGGCATCCTCGCTATCAAGTGAAATATTCAAAAACTCGCAGCATTCGGCTAGCGCCGGATGGTTAGCCGGGATGCCTGTTGTCAGCATGCCGATGAATGCCTCGAAAGTTTCGCCTGCGCGGGCCGGGTCCGGTCGCATTTCTCCAGTCAGTAACGGCCCCCACGTTTTAAACTCTTCGACGTTCTCCAGTTTCATTACCCGCGGCTCAACATCCAGCCCCCAGCGTAATACTACCCAGGCCAGTCCACGGATCGCTTTCTCGACAGGTTTAGCGCCTTTTGCTTTAGAAAAGTGGCGGCAATCTGGAGAAAACCACGCCAGCGCCACCGGACGTCCTGCGGTAGCTACCTTTGGTCGAACCTCATACACAGACTCGCAGTAGTGCAATGTATCAGGGTGGTTCGTTGTATGCATCGCCACCGCGTTCTCATCATGGTTAATAGCAATATCAACACTGCGACCGATCGCCATTTCAATGCCGGTTGACGCACCGCCACCACCAGCAAAATTATCAACGATGATTTCTCTCACGCGTATTTCTCCATGGCGATGGCCAGTGACTGTGCCGCTGTGATGATGGCCGGTACCGGCATTTTCTCCAGCCACATGCGATTGATGTGATGTTTAAGGCGGCGCTGGTGATATGCAGGAAGATCCCCGACACTTTCAATCTGGCTATATACCATTCCCACTTCGGCAGGCCAGACAGTTTCCTCAACATTCACCATCAGCAGGTTTTCCAGCTCGACGATACGCTTCGTAGCGTATTCCAGTTGCGGATCCATCACTTCTCTCCCTGATGCTGTTCAGTTTTGATATGCAGGCGCGGCTCCCCGTCTTTCGGCTCAGGCCATTCTCGCTGCTTGTTTACCGCCAGCTTTTCTACCATCGCTAGGGTAATCTGCTCGTCACTGATACCGGCACGACGTTGCGCATCCCATAACAGGAATTGCATGTCAGCCCATTCGCTAAGGTCGCCTGGTTCAGCAGCAGCCTCGAGCGCTTCTTTGGAAAGGTGCTTTAGCGGACCAATGGGACCGACATCACCGAAAGTAGACTGTGACCATATTGCATGCTCACGGCGAACCAGTTCGCGGGCAATCGCCCCATTAATCACCTTCACAGCATCAGCCATTGCGTAGCCGAGATTACCGCCGCCGCTTTGTACCGCGGCTTTGCTGAGAATTTCGCTTATCTGGTGCGGGCGATCGAGTAATACAGGACCGTTCGCCGGGTGGTTGTTGATCGTCATACTGATACTCTCCCGTAAAACGCCAGTACACGCTGCATAGCCGGACTTGTGCGGCATACGGATGTGACCATGTTTTTGTTCATGTTCGATTTGATCTGCTTGATGTTCATCTCCCCGCCGGGCTGAAGTGAATAGACCGGGCGATGTGGCTCCCCAGCGCGAATAACTACTGCCCTACGTACCAGGTGAAGCAGCAGGTTGTGTGCCTTCTTGCTGTCGCATCCCAGCAGATTCTGAACCTGTCGCGGCGTGATGCTGTGGTTAACCCGAAGGAAATCGACGATCGCCCACAGTGATTTGCTTGCCATAGTGATTTCCCCCATTAGACCAGACCGGCGTTTTTGCGTTGTTTGTACTGAGCCATCAGCATCTCTGCAGGCGTTGGGCCAGTAGCTGCTTTCGGCGCTGCAAGTGCGCGACGGATTGGCGGTACCGGCTTACCGGACAGCGCTCGCTTTTCCCAATCATGCAGGATGTCACCAGCTGCTCGGATAAGTTCCTTCTCGCTGAGCTGTCCCTCTGTTCCACGACGGCGCAGTTCAAGGCAGACGTGGTAATACAGCGGGTTTTTATCCTTCCATGGGAACTGCTCACTGGTCGGGTAGCGAAAAACAAGTTTCCTCCAGCGCCAGTATTCGCCCATGATGTCGTCCACACTGACCCCCAGCGCGCCACTCCCCTCACGGCACCACGAAATAAACTGACCCGGCGACGGCCAGAACGGTGACTGGCTGGATCGGGCTTTCTGCATCCCCGCGGAAAGTTGTTCACGGGAGGTGATGCCTGACTCAGCAAAAGCCGCGATCCATTGCTGCTTTGCAACGCGAATATCAGCGTCAGTACGTAGGTTCGTCTGAGTGGATGCCGGGAATACCTGCATGAGGTTTTCAAAAAGCATATCCACCAGCTTTTCAGCGTCAGCGTTAACAACCTTGCGTCCGTGGTAAGAATCTCCAGCCATGCGCGATAGCATTTCGCTGTCGCGATTCTGAATTGCATGATAAAGATCTGGGGTCATAAAAATTTCTCCCATGCTTCAGGACTGTTCCAGTGCGGGCCAGTTTCGGATTTGTTTGCGCTGAAATCTGTGCGTGGCTTACGGGTAGTGTCTTCGCTGTGAAGGGTTAACGTGTCCCACTTGGCGCGGAGCTTTGCGGGGGAGAGAATATTTTTGTACCAGAACGAGTCTTTGCAGGCCCATCGGAACAGCTCACAAATCTCTTTGTGGGTGCGTCCGTCCAGTTGGCGCATCAGGCGTATATCATTCGCCCAGCCAGTCATGTTCGGTTTTTTCAGGGATGGTTTGGTGATATCGCGCAGTGCCAGCATCCACTCTGCACAGAGGAGATCGTCAGATGTCCCCCATTTGTCACCTTTCGGAGTCTGGACAGCTGCATCAGGAACAATGTTTGAAATTCTCTGACGTACATTAAATACGTTAGTATTTAATATTACTTCTTGTTCATGATTCTCGGGCTTAAGCGCACCCTTATGCTCGGGGTTATGCTCGGCATCCACTCCCGAAGCCTCGCCATTGCTGGGTTCGTTATGCGCGGGGCTATGCTCGCTGTTATGCGCGGCGTTATGCGCGGGTAAATCGTCCATTTTTTGAGCGTAATGCGCAAAATTTGTGATGGTAATTACAGTGCCTTTTCTCTTCTCGCCAGCGGTTGAAATCATCCCTTCTTTCACGAAAAGAGACAGCATTCGATCCACTGCATGACGGCTTGTTGGCTCCCCATTTCGGTCGCATAATTTCAGCCCGAGATCTGCCGACGTGGTCACCAGTTGTCCGGTTTGTAATGGCCACTGCCGGCCTTTAAAGCTTGCCGTGTAGGGCTGGCGGGCGGCGCCCAACAGAAGGTTCTCCCATAGCGTGCGCAGGAAGACATCTTTAGCCCAGGGCTTCTTCAGTACACTCCGGTACAACGGGATGAATCCGGTCTTCTGGTTCTCCATCCGGTTGCTCCTGACGGCGGTACGCGCCGCAAAATCGGCGTAGGCGACATTCGACATAGCTATGCCTCCCTAGCCTGGTGTTTTGTATATGCGTTTGTCATAATGTTCTCGCAATAACTGCCAGTTTTTGCACCCGAAGGCCGTCTGTGTTCGAGCACAGCGGTCTTCACCCTTTCAGAACAGTCCTTGCTGACCACCGCGCTTAACGCGCTTCGTTTCAAATCGTTCAGCCGGCAACGTCTGTTTTTCTGCCCATAATTTCGCGTGACGCAAAACATCATCAAAAATCCTCCCTTTGCGACTTGCCTGAGACATGCGCTTGTACATATCGACAGCCTGAAATGCCCCCCCCTGCGCCACTGCCGCAGTGAAGCCCTGCCGGACCAGTTATTCGCGGACGTGCTTTTCGATAAATTCGATGTGGTTCATTGCCGTTTTCCCTCACATCGCACCCAGCATCATCTCCACCATCTCGATCAGTGGGCCGGTTAAGCCAGGGTCAACGCGATACATCTCCACGATCCCCTCACTCAGCTCTTTCAGCTTCTGATGCCGTGGCGCATTCATAGCGACGGCAATCTTCGCTTCGCTGGTTTCTTTCTCCAGCCGAGCCAGACGGGCCATAACGTTGTCTTTTGGTAGCAGGCGGTTACGGAACTCGAGCGGCATAACAGCAAGAATTGCCGGAGTTAGCTGGCGAACGTTTTCGCGGTACCGTTCGCTGTTGAAATGGTTGTCCAGGAAGCGGAAAAGCTTCTGGCGCGCCCGGCTGATATCCTCCGGGAAGCTGATATCGGTCCCGCCCTGCTCCCGGTATTCGTTGATGATCAGCGCTGATACCACGTCCTGATTGCCCAGCGCCGACGACCAGGCTCGGACCGAATCACGGATCTTTTCGTGGTCTGGTGCCTCTTTGGGTTGAGCGCGGTTTATCATCGCTCCCGGATGTATTCCGGTATTGTGTTGATACGCAAGTGATTGCATTTGCTTTCCCTTTCGTGGTTATAGCCGCCGGTCAGACGGCATGGTTGTCAGGGTGTGGAAAGATGGACGGCAGATCCGGACGGAATTCGTGAGCCTGGATTTCACCACCAACCGCTTTCACCAGTTCAGGAACGTGAACCGGGGAGATGCGTTTCTTTCCGTTAAGCCAGTCACAGATAGTGGACTGGGCTTTACCACAACGTTTTGCCAGTTCTTTCTGGCTGCCAGCGATGGCGATCGCTTTCTCTACTGCGGAGTTCTTCTCTACTGTTAGGGCCTTCATAATCACCTCAGCTATTAGCTTAAAGCGATTATGTTTATCACTTTAGCGAATGTCAATCGCATAGGCGATTTTTTGCCAAATAATCGCTTGAGCGATAGAGTTAAAGGAGTCATTAACAGAGGTGAATATGGGATTCTCGGAGCGCTTGGCGCAGGCAATGAAACATGCTGGATATACACAGGGCCGATTAGCCAAAGATGTCGGTATGGCTCAGTCCAGCGTTAATAAACTACTGAAGGACGCGAGTGGATCTCGTAAGACCGTTGAGATCGCCTCTGTTCTAGGTGTACGGCCGGAGTGGCTGTCTACTGGTGAGGGGGTAATGGCTTCAAGTGTTGCGAATGAATCTACAGCGCCATACCAAGTTAAACCGTCACTAAATGGGATTTACCGCGTGGATGTACTCGACGTTAAAGCCAGCGCTGGTCCCGGCGCTCTAGTCACCAGCGACTTCATTGAAACTATCCGGGCCATCGAATACACGACTGAACAGGCGCGCGCTTTGTTCGGTAACCGACCAGCTACACATGTTAAAGTTATAACCGTTAACGGCGATAGCATGGACGGAACCATTTCACCAGGCGATCAGATTTTCGTTGATATTGGCGTTACACATTTTGACGGAGACGGTGTTTATGTATTCGTCTTTGGTAAGACTCTCCACGTTAAACGCTTACAGATGCAACGTGATCGACTGGCAGTTATTTCTGATAACCCTATTTATGAGAAATGGTACGTTGAGCCAGAAGATGAAGGCATCTTTTACGTGATGGCAAAAGTGCTTTTAAGACAGTCGATCGACTACAAACGGTTCGCATAATCCGTACCTCTGGTTTATGTATCTTAGATTTAGATCAAGTTATATGTATTTATCGTTACGTACTAACCATTTAGAATTAGGATATTTCCTACAATAATCAAGGTGGATAGCTCTATCATGAAATGGATAAAAGTTGTAATTGCTGGTTCTTTACTCGTATCTACCACAACTTTTTCAACTGAGTGGTTAGCCTCTTACAACAACGATGAGATGCGTGGAACTGCAACAAAATTTCTGCAAACAGAATCTGACAACGCTGTAGATTTTGATTTCCCTTACAATGGCGGTTCGAAGATGACTTTAGTTCTTCGATCACCAAAAACAGAATTGAAGGGTGACCAAAAAGCTGAAGATCTAAAGCCTAATGAAGCAATGTTATTGATAAGCAAAGGGCAGTTCAGTTGTAACTCTTACGATGGTTGCGAAGTTTCAGTTAAGTTCGACAATGAAAAAATTCAGAAATATAAAATGAGTCCTGCCGAGAATGGTCGTTCAGATGTCATTTTCTTTGATAATTCCAACAGTTTTATTAAAAGCATCTCCAATCACAAGAAACTCATTATTGAGGCAGATTTCTACCAGGCAGGGCCAAAGCAATTCAAATTCAACCTAGAAGGTTACTCGACACCTAAACAAGGATAACAACAACCCGCTCCGGCGGGTTTTTTATTACCCGTAAACCTACCTTCCTCAATTCCGATTGTTTCACACCCAACTCCTATCGCTTTTTCCGTATTTCATTAAAAAAATATCGCTTTAACATTCAATCGATTATCACTTTAGTGATACCTAATATCGTTTTGGCGATTGATCCAAGTAATCGCTTTAGCTATTATCACTCCATCGAAACGAAACATCGACAACTGAGCGAAGTTAGCCAGCTACGAAGTGGGGATTCGGTGAGACGAACGCCATCCACGGACTGTTCGTCCAACTTTAAGCAATGCGCATAAGGTTTAACGCTCAGCTGGCCGGCTATAAGGCAAACAAGAGGAAATCATCATGGTTCATCAGCACTACGGTACACAGACAGTAAACCGCGGCGCAGTTCAGCCGGGGATGCTCGTCAAACACAAAGACTCAACCTGGACGGCATCAGCTAACGCTCGCGGACGTTTGTATCTGCATCGCGGCGTAGAAATGACTTACACCAGAGATCTGCTGGTTGAAGTTTATCTGAACGGTCTGGGACATGGACTCAGTCACTAGCGGAGGTCGTCATGGTAGACAAGAAATGCGGTTACTGCGGTAAGCCGGTTAAACCGGAAGAAGTAATCAAAAGCACCCTTCTCTATCGCAACGGCTCACAGCTGGCGCGTAAAGAGAAAGAGTATTGCTCCAGACGTTGCGCTTCGCACGACCAGATGGCTCACGAAGGCTAACGTAAAACCCGCGCAAGGCGGGATCTACGTCCGGTGCCACCGACCAAAGTTACACCGGAAACAACATTAAAACCAAAGTTAACCCAATGGGCGCTATCAATGGTCCGGGGATTCTAACACCCAAAAATGAGGATCTCACATGGAATTCTTTAATGTGGTTAAAGCCACTCAGAAATCCGGAAAGCAAGATGCAGTGGTCTGGTTCACTGCAAAAACTGAGGCTCGCGCCAACCTAATGCTGGATGTCGCACTGGAAGATGCAGGCATCGAAACAGGTCGTGGCAAGGACTACGCCAAACCGATTCGCACTGATTTCCCGGTTGTTGATGACCTTCCGGAAGAAGGTGAAGTTGATTTCACTTGGTGTGATCGTTACGAACTTCAGGACGATGGGCGCACATGGCTGCCAAAAGCCGCTGGCGAGTCTAGTGGCGCCGTTGACGTACCCTCCACTTCTACTCCAACCGTAATCGTTGAAGACGCGACTGCGTCCGAAATTGTCCCGGTTGAAAACCGTACTCCAGCAGTCCGCTTTGCCGTCCATCTGATGATTGATAAATACCAGACTCATATCACTAAAGAGCAGCAGCTGGCTGCCAGCGAAATGTCATTGGATGAAGGCAATACATATCTCCAGAGCATGCTTGTGGCAAAGAGCGATGTACCCGAGACTGCCAAACTCAGCCTGAACGCTGAGTGGAAAATGATTCAGGCGGTTAAGGACATTTTCACACCAGATGAAGAGCACGAACCAAGATTGATCGCTGCATTCATGTCTGACTGGGTGAACACGGATGCCGGTGACCGCAATCAACTGATAGAAGACTGGCGCAGTGGTAAGTTGCAGTTGCTCAAAACTGAAACCAGCAGCGGTGCTAACGTTACAACGGGTCAAGATCTCACTGTTGAGGACGGCATCCAGGCCGACGAGAACGGCCGGGCAGAAGGTGGCGTCGTTGATAGTGAAGTCGATACCGAAGAGCAATCCCATCAGATACAGCAACCGAACCTGATCGTTGTTGCCACCCTGCCTTTCCGCCAGCGCGTACTGGCTCAGTTCATCGGTGATGGTGAATATCTCTATCACGTCGACGCCGGGCAGAAAAATGAGATTGTCCGCCTTGAGATGGACACTGATGACGCGTACGTCCAGAACCTGCTGCTGGCTGCTGAGAATGTGGAAGCATTCAAAAAAGCCATTGAGCACGATATTCATAAAGTTGTGAATGCAGTTAAGAAAGCATTCCCTATCGACGGGAAAAAACCAGAACTGGCAACCGTTATTCAGTTCCTGACGGTATGGTTCAATACAGATTACATCGATCGCGGGCTACTGGTTAAAGAGTGGAGCAAAGGTAATCGCATCAGTAGCGTGCAGCGTACTGATTCCGGCACCAATGCCGATGGCGGTTCCGTCACTGACCGCGGACCTGATGCACACCACACCCTTGACACTCTCGATTTAGAGATTGCCTGTGCCCTTCTGCCTATGGACTTCAACCACTTCGAGATCCCGGGCAGCATTCTTCGTCGCGCTAAAGAAATCGTGACCAAAAAAGAAGAACCGTGGAAATCATGGAGCAGCATTCTGCGCAATCAACCTGGCGTTCTTGGCGTTAACCGCACGGCTATTTTTAACTTGGTACGTATCGCGCCGGAAAATATTCATCTAACTCCTGTCGCTCACCTGGCATTTGTTAACCAGACCATGACTGCTGCGTTTAATGCTGCTGTTGAGTTATTGCCATTGCATGAAGCTGAACCCGCAACACAGGGAATTCCCCAACCTGAAAGTAAGGAGCCTCCGCGCAAATCCTTCTGCACTCACGAAGAGAACCTGCAACGCGTGCGTGAAGAAGGAGCATGCCGCCGCGCAGAGGAAGCGACAGCACAACCGCAGAAAGTCGAACAAGAACTGGTTAAAAATGTCGGCAACGGAATATTCGACGTTACGGCTTTGCTGCAGAACTCAGCTACTCATGGCACGAAAAAGGCTACGGAGACCACCAGCAATGTGCAGGTTCAAGAAACTGTCAGTGATGAAAAACAGGCTGGTACTGAAGTGCAGTCAGGCAAAAGCAGTATGGAAACTGGTGAAGAATCAGATACCAGCCAGCAAGCCGATGTAAACCAGAATACGGATTCTGTCGCCCAAAATAGCGATTCTGTAAACCAAACTGAACCGGTTACGGCACAAGCCGAGCCAGAAGCGCAATCTGACAAACCAGCTGTAGTTTACCCCGCTTACTTCGAGCCAGGTCGCTATGAAGGTCTGCCGAACGAGGTTTATCACGCGGCCAACGGTATCAGCTCTACCCAGGTGAAAGACGCACGTGTTTCGCTGATGTACTTCAATGCGCGCTACGTAGAGAAAACCATTATCAAAGAACGCTCTCCTGTTCTGGATATGGGTAACCTGGTGCATGCACTGGCGTTGCAGCCAGAGCAGCTCGATGAAGAATTTAGCGTTGAACCCGTAATCCCGGAAGGCGCATTTACCACCACGGCAACTATCCGCGCGTTTATTGATGAGTACAACGCCAACCTGCCAGCGCAACTGAGCGCAGACGATATCAAAGCTTTGCTAGAAGAACACAACGCCACGCTGCCGGCACAACTGCCGCTCGGCGGGTCGCTGGAAGAAACCGGCCAGAGTTATATGTCGCTGCCCGAAGAGTACCAGCGTATCGAAGCGGATCAGAAGCAGACCGCAGCGGCGATGAAAGCCTGCATCAAGGAATACAACGCCACTCTGCCTGCACAGGTGAAAACCAGCGGTAGCCGTGATGCGTTACTCGAGCAGTTGGTAATCATCAATCCTGACCTGGTTGCACAGGAAGCGCAGAAACCCCAACCGCTGAAAGTGTCCGGTACTAAAGCAGATCTGATACAGGCCGTGAAGTCTGTTAATCCGGACGCCGTCTTCACCGACGAACTGCTGGATGCGTGGCGCGAGAATCCGCATGGGAAAGTGCTGGTCACCCGCCAGCAACTGAGCACTGCACTGAGCATTCAGAAAGCCCTGCTCGAGCACCCGACCGCGGGCAAGTTGCTGACACATCCGAGCCGCGCCGTTGAGGTGAGCTACTTTGGATTTGACGACGAAACCGGACTCGAAGTTCGTGTGCGCCCGGATCTGGAAATCGACCTGGACGGCGTGCGCATCGGTGCCGACCTGAAAACCATCAGCATGTGGAACGTTAAGCAGGAAGGCCTGCGCGCCAAACTGCACCGGGAAATCATCGACCGTGACTACCACCTGAGCGCGGCTATGTATTGCGAGACCGCCGCGCTGGACCAGTTCTTCTGGATTTTCGTCAACAAAGACGAGAACTACCACTGGATCGCCATCATCGAGGCATCCGCCGAACTGCTGGAGCTGGGCATGCTCGAGTACCGTAAATCAATGCGCGCTATCGCTACCGGCTTTGACACTGGCGAATGGCCAGCGCCGATCACCGCTGATTACACCGACGAACTGAACGACTTCGACCTGCGCCGCCTTGAAGCGCTGCGTCTGGCTTAAGGGATGATTTGACCATGCAAAATACCAACATCATTACGACCGAGCAGGCACCAAACACCATTTCCGCCAGCAACGCTGTGTTCAACGTGCAGGCACTCGGCCAGCTTACCTCTTTCGCTGAATTGATGGCGCAGTCTGCTGTCACCGTTCCCAAACACCTGGCGGGGAAACCCGCCGACTGTATGGCTATCGTCATGCAGGCTATGCAGTGGGGAATGAACCCATATGCAGTTGCCCAGAAAACGCACCTGGTGAATGGCGTTCTGGGTTACGAAGCGCAACTGGTTAACGCAGTGATTTCCAGCTCCAGCGCCATTATTGGCCGCTTCCATTACGAATATGGCGGTGACTGGGAGAAGATCGCTGGGAAAAAAGACGGCCGTGATGAATTAGGCCTGTTTATCCGGGTTGGCGCCGTACTGCGCGGAGAAGAAGAAATCACCTGGGGCGAGCCAATCTACCTAGCAGATATCACCACACGTAACTCTCCATTGTGGAAAACAGCGCCAAAACAGCAGATCGCTTATCTGGCAGCCAAGTACTGGGCACGCTTGTACTGCCCTGAAGTCATCCTCGGCGTCTACAGCCCAGATGAAGTTGAGCCGCGTACTGAGAAAGAGATTAACCCGGCACCGAAGCACGTTAACCTGGCTGAAATTTCTGGTGACACCGTCACAACCACGCAAAGCGCACAGGAATCGTCAGTAAATATCGAATCACTGGCTGATGATTTCCGCGAACGCATCGATGCTGCTCAGGATGTTGATAGCGCTAAAACACTGCGCGCTGATATCGAAAGCGCGAAGGCCACGCTCGGATCTGCCCTGTTCACCGAGCTGAAGAATAAGGCAGTGAAGCGCTACTACCTGGTTGATTCACGTAACAAGGTTGAAGCCGCGATCAACTCCCTGCCGTCTCCGGATGAACCGGATGCAGCTGAACGGTTTGGGGAAGTTGAGCGAGTTCTTGCAACGGCGAAACGTCATCTGGGCGACGAACTGCACGATCAGTTCAGCATCACCTTGGCGGATATGAAACCGGAATACGTGGCCTAAGGGAGGCGGGAGGGCGAACCCTCCCGGTAACGAGATGAGTAAATCTTTAAACGCACGCTGCATCCGCCGCTGGGAAATTGAGTTCAAAGGACGTTGCGATTCGAAAGTAAATCCTTGGTGGCGCAAACACCACCTTCGCGGTTACATCCGGGAATGCGCCCTGACAACTGCCGACTGCATGGTTGAGCGTATGGCTGAGGACAACGCTCTGGTTGATTTTCAAGGTAATGGTCGCGGCTGGTCACCGGAGTTCTCTGCCTGGTACCACGAACGCCGGGAACAGTATCTCAAAGAGGCGCGCGACTATCTAAACGAAGACGCCACCAATGACGAGATCGACGAGGAAATCCAGAACGAGCTGGAGGCCTGGAATGACTGAGCTGAATTATAACCCGGCAGACCCCGATAAAATGCAACTCCTGAAGGGTAAGACCTGCGGCGACTGCGCCCATATCCGTCGCTGTAAGGCAATTTTCGGGCATACCGAAACCGATGCATATTGCGATTTGTCGCCGTCCCGAGCGGTTTTCCGTCAACCATCCAATCCAGAAGGCGGTGACAATGCGATTAATTAACCGAGCCAACCAGCAATCCCCGTTAGCGCGTCAGGCATGCGACATAGCACTGGCCACTCATGCAGAACGTTACGGCGACTATGGCCGCAGCAAGATGAAGGAAACGTACACGGTGAGAGTTGAAGGTGTGAAGGTCTGGGTGGAGGTAGTGAACCGTAAGGCTAGCTACGTGGCCACGGCAATGACAGGTATGCGCCGGTTGCGCGCGTTGCCGGGTCAGGTGAGTTGATAACGATTTTTCAATAACAGTTTTCCGGCAGCTCTATAATAAGTTGCCGGGAGCCGGAGGTAGTATGGCCAAGCTTCTTAATCTGCTGGAATGGGCGAATTCAACTTATTCAACCCCACCGTCTCTTTCAACACTTCGCCGCTGGGCGCGGGAGGGGCGTATTTACCCTGCTCCAGAACTACACGGCAAAGAATATAAGGTTCAGCCAGATGCCATCTATGTGGATCCGAGCAAAAAGAACCTTCGTCACAAAGCAAAACGCATATCGCTGCCAACTGGCGGCACTCTACTGGAGAGACTGACTCATGGCGAAAAGGCCAGTTCGTTACGACGCTAACCTGCCCCGTAACCTGACCTATCGTAAAAGAGACAGGCTTTATAGCTGGCGAAACCCGATTACCGGTCAAGAGCTATCTCTTGGCCGGATCGACAGAAAGGACGCCATTTCTCAGGCCATCGAAGCCAATAACTACATCGAACAGAATTACCTTCCGTCAGCGCTGCTGGACCGCATAAAGGAAACACCAACATTTACGGTGAAAGCGTGGCTTGAGCGCTACGAAGTAATTCTTGAGCGAAGAGAATTGAAGCCAAACACGATGAAGGTCAGGCGCAACCAGATCGCCACTATCAGTGATGAATTCGGACGTATGCCGCTATCGGCGGTCAGCACTAAGGATATATCTACTTTCCTTGAGAGTTACATACTCTGCGACAAGAAGAGCATGGCTTCCGGACTACGTTCGGTGTTGTTGGATATTTTCAGGGAAGCAATTGTCGAGGGGCATATTGAAAGGAATCCGGCTGAGCCGACAAGAACACCAACACCAAAAGTTAAGCGCGAGCGTCTTCTACTTGAACAGTTCGAGATAATAAGGGATGCCGCAACCGCCCATTCCGAATGGGCTGCAAATGCATGTGACCTGGCACTTGTCACCGGGCAAAGAAGAGAGGACGTATCGTTGTTCAGATTCAGCGATATCAGGGATGGAAGGTTGTTTGTCACGCAGGAAAAGACAGGTCACAAATTGGCGTTGCCACTTGATTTGCGACTGGACTCTGCTGATTTGGTATTGCAGGATGTTATCGATCATTGTCGTAAAAACAACCCGTCAGACTTCATGCTGTATTCAGCGGTGAGGCGTGGAGGCAGGAAGCCTGGTCCGTTAACTCCGGACGGAATTACCCAAGCATTTTCTGACATCAGGGATTCTACAGAGTTAAAGTTTGGCCCCAACCCTCCCCCGTTCCATGAGATCAGGAGCTTGGCGAGCAGACTCTATGAAAGAGAGCGCGGAGAGGATTTCGCACAGAGACTGCTGGGGCATAAAAATTTAACAATGACCAAAAAATACCTGGACGCACGCGGTGCAGAATATGTTATGGTTTAGACAGGATATGGAAATTTCGAGTAATTTTCGTGGGATTTCGTGATAGCACCGAAAAAACCTAACGAAAACAAGCACATAAAAAGAGACCGAATACGATTCCTGTATTCGGTCCAGGGAAATGGCTCTTGGGAGAGAGCCGTGCGCTAAAAGTTGGCATTAATGCAGGCTAAGTTACCCTGCCATTTAAGAATAGATGACAGCGCCAGGTTTTCCAGTCCGCGACTAAAGTGGCCTGAAAAAAAGGACGATTGTCACGCACCCAAACGTAAAAACCGCAAGTTCTCCTGAGAGATCCTTGCGGTTTTTTATTGGAAATCAGAGTGCTACATCTGACAATTAGCAGAGCTTTTCTGCACGCTCCACAAACGGCGCCAGGCTCATTTTTTCGCCCGGTTTCGCCGGATCATCAATCTGGATAATCTCGATCGGCTTTGCCGTGGTTTTCCCGCTCTCCACCTGCTGTCTGGCGACATCATTTAACGGGTATTGCACCAGCGTACTGGGATTGATGACATACAGCGCGTTACCCGGACGGCAGGTCAGCATCACCTCTTCCCGATTAAACGCCCACTTATCTTTACCAACCTCAAAACGGCTGACGGTGATGACCTGTGGCGCAGCCAGTGCGGCCCCGGAGCTTGCCAGTAGTACTAACGAGATAATGATTTTTTTCATGCGTTTTGCCAGTCCATCAATCAGAAAGGTTCGAGAGTTGCAAACAGGCTGACAATCGCCAGCACAACGGCCCCAATTCCCCATTCCAGCTTAGTCATCCAAATAAAATAGAGTGTCATACTGCGGTTATCCTGCCGCATGCGTGGTACCAGAACATACCGATTCACCAGCGCAATCGCCACCATTAGCATTACCAGAGCACCTTTTAACAAAAGTAGTTGCCCGTAAGCCATGTGCCAGGGAACAGAAAAACCGACAATAAACAGCGCATTCATAATACCGGTAAGTAAAACACCGATAACGAAAAGATGCCCGTAGCGGGAGAAACGCATCATGGTGCTGATGGCCTGTTCTCGCCAGCGGCCATGCGCCATTCGCATACAGTAAAGTACGGGGAGCAGGCCACCGAACCAGGCGGCGGCGCATATCAGATGCAAGGCATGGTTAACCTGCTGGATTGCCCCAGTAATGCCACTGTGCAGCGTCGCATGCCCGACGCCAGCCAGCAAAATAAACTGCGCAATCGTCAGCATTAACAGCCGTCGCGGCATGCTACGCGGTACGATAATAACCACCACCAGCGTGACCAGCGCGAGGATAATCTGCCATAACCAGACGCCGCCGAACTGCGTTTGCAACACCGCGCCCCATACATCTGTAGAGATAACATCCCGCCAGCCTGAGCCCATTAACCCACCCTGGATCGCCAGCATCAGCGTCGCGCTGATAAAACTCCACGTTGCGGCATGCCGTTGCAGACGTAAAAAACGACGCATCATTAAACGACGAACCGAAACGGGAGCCAGCCATGCGCCGTAAAGCGCACAGCCAAACACCAGCATCAAAGTGGTAAAATGGATGAACCGTAGTGCAACCCAGGTAAATGCCAGCATCGGTTATTTCACGCTAAAGGTATATTGTCCCTTCGTTTTATGACCATCTACGGAGACGACATGCCAGTCGACCGTATATTTTCCGGCTTCCAGCGTCTGAGCAAGCGGAACAATCAGTTGCGTTTTGTCCTGCTCACTGCGCGACGCTTTGCCCGTTTTGATCTGTTCTTTGTTTGGACCGGTCAACGTTGCACCGCTGAATCCTGGCTCTACGCCTTCAGAGAAATTCAGCGTCAACGCCTGAGGAGATGCCGCAACCTCGGCATTAGCCGCCGGGCTTTGTTTCGTCAGGTGAGCATGAGCCAGGGCGGCAGGCGTGACCAGAACGCTGGCCAGTACGATGAGAGCGTTGCGAAGCATAGATGCAGATGAAGCCATTTCAACTATTCCTTTTTGTTATGTCTAATCTATAGAGAATAACCTTCTACAATGATCGAGTCGAGAATCATCATTTCGGTCTTGCCATTAATGCACACTCTTAGTAACTTTGCGCGCCGAAAGACAGAGAAAAGGAGAAGCCCATGAACATCAATCTGGCCAAACTTGAACAAGCTGAAATGGATAAGGTCAATGTTGACCTGGCCGCGGCGGGTGTCGCATTTAAGGAGCGATACAATATGCCGGTTGTTGCCGAAGTGGTTGAACGTGAACAACCCGAACATTTGCGCGACTGGTTTCGGGAAAGACTCATCGCGCACCGTTTGGCATCTGTTTCCCTTTCGCGTTTACCCTACGAGCCTAAAGTTAAATAAAACTTATATAACGTTACGATTCCTTACATGATGCCTGCTACAGTATAAGTATATCCTTAATCTATAATTTAAGGATGGTTGTAGACACTATGAAAAGGAAATCATTATGTCACACTGGAAAATCGCAGCAGCGCAGTACGAACCTCTTCACACCTCAGTTACCGAACATGTCGCGCATCACCTGCAATTCATTCAGGCAGCAGCTCAATGCCAATGTGAATTGCTGGTTTTCCCCTCCCTTTCGCTATTGGGTTGTGTTGATGAGCATGACGCGCTCCCAGCCCCACCCGATTTATCGTTGTTAGAACCTCTCGCGCATGCCGCCGCGACTTATCGCATGACGATTATTGCGGGACTGCCGGTAGAGCATAACAATCGGTTCGTAAAAGGGATCGCACTTTTCTCTCCCTGGATGACCTCGCCCTTAACGTTTCATCAGAGTCACGGGGCCTGTATCGCCAGACAGCGAAATGCCATTAGCGTTGTGGATAGCCAACCGGAAGGTATCGATATCGACCCGGCTTATTCCCTGTTCACCAGCAGTCAGTCCGTTAGCGAACCCGAATTGCTCTCCTCCACATCTCGTCTACAGAGTTTCTCGCATAAGTTTGCCATTGCTGTATTAATGGCTAATGCGCGTGGCAGCAGCGCATTATGGGATGAGCGAGGTCGATTGATTGTTCGTGCAGACAGCGGTTCCTTACTCTTAACGGGTCAACGCACGCCACGGGGTTGGCAAGGTGATATCATTCCATTACGCTAATCGTTTTGGGTCAGGAGCATGGCATGTTGCGCATAATAGATACAGAAACCTGTGGTCTGCAGGGAGGCATTGTTGAGATTGCTTCTGTCGATGTGGTTGACGGAAAAATAGTCAATCCAATGAGCCACCTGGTGCGTCCTGACCGCCCTATCAGCCCTCAGGCGATGGCTATCCATCGTATTACTGAAGCGATGGTAGCCGATAAGCCGTGGATTGAAGATGTCATCCCGCAATACTACGGCAGCGAGTGGTACGTGGCGCACAATGCCAGCTTTGACCGCCGCGTGTTACCCGACATGCCCGGGGAGTGGATTTGCACCATGAAGCTCTCCCGTCGTTTGTGGCCGGGGATCAAATACAGCAATATGGCGCTGTATAAATCACGTAAGTTGAGCGTCCAGACGCCGTCAGGTCTGCATCATCACCGCGCCCTGTATGACTGCTACATCACTGCGGCACTGCTGATCGACATTATGCAGACGTCAGGCTGGTCAGCAGAACAGATGGTCGATATTACCGGTCGTCCTGCGTTACTCACTACGTTCACTTTTGGTAAGTACCGCGGAAAACCGGTATCAGAAGTGGCTGAACGCGATCCGGGATACTTGCGCTGGTTATTTAATAACCTCGACAGTATGAGCCCGGAGCTGCGCTTAACGCTGAAACACTATCTGGATAACGCCTGAGTTTACGCCTGTCCAGGCAGTGTTCCCTGCGCCAGTCCTACCAAAAATGCGTATTCCAGGGCCACGCCTTCGTAAGATTTAAAACGCCCGGATTTACCGCCGTGCCCGGAATCCATATCCGTGCAGAGCAACAGCAGACGATCGTCCGTTTTCAGCTCACGCAGTTTTGCCACCCATTTTGCCGGTTCCCAGTATTGCACCTGGGAGTCGTGTAATCCCGTCGTAACCAGCAGATGCGGATAATCCTGTGCTGTAACATTGTCATACGGGCTGTAGCTTTTCATGTAGGTGTAATACTCTTCGTCCTGCGGATTACCCCACTCTTCAAACTCACCGGTCGTCAGGGGAATTGACTCATCCAGCATCGTAGTTACCACATCGACAAATGGCACCTGCGCAATGACGCCATGGAAGAGTTCCGGGCGCTCATTAATGGCGACACCCATCAACATTCCTCCGGCACTCCCCCCCATGCCATAACAGAGCGAAGGCGCACCGTAACCCATTTTTAGCAGCGCATCGCAGACGTCGAGGTAATCATTGAAGGTATTTTTCTTGAGCAGAAACTTACCGTCTTCATACCACTGCTGTCCTAACTCACCACCGCCACGCACATGGGCAATGGCATAAACAAAGCCGCGATCCAGTAGGCTCAAGCGACTACTGCTGAAATCGGCGTCCATGCTGGCGCCATACGAACCATAGCCGTAAACCAGTAACGGATTCTTTCCTTTCAGGAAATACTTTTGATGATAAACCAGTGAAACCGGAACCTCGGTGCCATCACGCACGGTGATCCATACGTGTTCGCTGCGGTAATTCACTGCATCAAATCCGGGGACCTCCGTCTGCTTAAGTACGCGACGTTCCCCGGTGTCCATATCCAGTTCAAACAACGTGTCCGGGGTGGTCATGGAGGAATAGCCATAGCGCAGCCGCGATGTCTCCGGCTCTGGATTATAGGCAAGCCAGGTCACATACGCTGGATCGTCAAAAGCGATGCCGACTACTTCGCGCGTTTTACGATTAATCTGTCGCAGGCTGGTTAAGCCTCGCTGGCGCTCCTCCACCACCAGCCAGTCTGTGAACAGCGTAAAACCCTCCAGCATGACGCTATCGCGCGGCGGGATCAGCGTCTCCCAGGCTTGTTCATCTCGCACACGGGTACGGTACAAACCAAAATTTTTACCCTGACGGTTAGAGCGCAGATAAAACGTATGCTGATAGTGATCGAGGCTGTATTCGTGGTCTTTGCGCCGGGCTAAAAAGACTAACGGCTCGGCATCCGCCAGTTCTGCATCAAGCAGCAAAACCTCACTGGTGGTCGCACTGGCGATATGAATAACCACATAGTGAAGCGAGGTGGTTTTATGCAGGCTGACATAAAACATATCATCGGCTTCTTCATACACCAGCTCATCCAGTGACGATGGCGAGCCGACGATATGCCGCCAAACCTGATACGGAAGCAGCGTGGTTGCATGTTTGCGCACGTAATAGAAGGTCTGCGAGTCATTTGCCCAGACCAGGTCTGCTTCAACGTTGTCCAGCACTTCAGGATACCAGTTGCCGCTTTGCAGATTGCGAAAACGCACGCCATATTGCCGACGAGAGAGATAATCTTCGGCCAGTGCCATGATAGTGTTATCCGGCGATATCGCCAGCCCTCCCAGCGTATAAAACTCACTGTGGGCTGCTCGCTGGTTACCATCCAGCAGGGTGTCCCATCCATCCCACTCTTCACTGAAGGCAGACTGACGCTGGTAAATGGCATACTCGCACCCCGGTTCATAAATATGCCGGTAGCGATAACCATTCTTCACATAAGGGGCGGATGCATCCTGGGGCGGGATTCGGTCGATAATCTCTTTCAGGATGCGATCCTGCAAGGCCTGTTGCGAGGCCATAATCTGGCGGCCATACGCATTTTCTTGTTGCAGATAATCCAGTACTTCCGGCTGCGAGCGGGTGTCATCTCGCAACCAGTAATAATTATCAACACGAGTATCGCCATGCTGCGTCATGGCGTGGGGAATACGAGAAGCTTTTGGTAGCATGTCATTGTTCTTTTGCTTAATCATCCTATAAGGGTGGCAAAAGACAGCAATGATGCAAGCGAAACATGCGCCTTAGCGGTAAGTAATTAACCCGGTAAAGCCTGTTTTTGTTCTTTGAGATCCTGTTCAATGCCTTCACGAACATCCTGCGGGATCTTCAGCGCATCGCCCAGCGCGTTCAGATAGCTACGCTCCATAAAGTGGTCGATATCAATCGCCGCACAGCTCAGGAAGTAAATTTCCAGCGCTTCTTCTTCGTTGCGGATACCTTGTGCCAGGCGTTGAGGATCTAGCGGTTGTTCGATGGCGCGCTCAATCAGAACTCGCCCCTGCTCTTCAACGCCCGCTTCGCGGAGTTGCTGCTCAATGGCGGTACGTTCTTTAGCATCAATATGACCATCGCTTTTCGCCGCAAAAACCAGCGCGAGGATCAGACGTTCAGTTCGCTCATCCAGCGGTGAGCTTTGTGCGCCGAACTGCTGTTCATCCTGATGCGCAGCGCGAACCTTATCCTTGTATTTGTTCCATAACACGGTACCGGCAACTGCCCCACCACCAACTAAAAGCGCGCTGGTGCCGTATTTACTCAGTAATTTACGTGAAGATTTATTGGCAACCAGTAATCCTGCCAGACCGCCTAACGCGCCCGGAACCAGAAGTTTACTCAGCCCTTGCTCGCCAGAAGATGACGCGGAGGATCCTTTTTGCCCAAGAAGAGATTGTAGTTGATTTAGCCAGTTAGCCATTTTGCCCCTCAAGTACAGACGAATAATCATCAAAGCGTACCCGAGGGGATGTCAGGAAGTGTTCAGGTCATCAAAAGATGTGCAAATACCTTCGTTATTGCGGCTTATACTCCGCCGTTCCGGCCTTGCAGTCGACTTTTACCTGATAGTGAATATCCGCGCTTTTACCGCGAACCGTCAGGGGAACTGACCATTTCCCGTCTTTGCCCGTAATATCGGGCGTGTTGACCCAGGCGACAGGGTCGGCCTGACCAACGCGTTTTTGATCGTCAGCCCAGCGGGAGATGCGATTTTGCTGATAATCACGTTTCACGCTCGCCGCAATGCCGTTTGAATCCAGTCCTTCACACTTGGGGAACTGAACATTCTTGCTTTCCGTATTTGCCGCAAACACAGATACGCTGGCGGACAACAACAGCAGGCTCAGTAACGCTCTTTTTTTATACATTCTTTTCTCCTTAATCTCCCCTTCGCCATTCATGTTGCCTGTAGCAACGTGAAATGACGTCAGGGATTGCACAATGATTCAGGGAAAAGCATGGTACAAAACGTCAGGAGCGCAAGTCGTTTCAGGCAGCCTGAGTATCATCCTCAGTGTGCGCGTCGTTTTCGACCGCCTGCGGCGATGGCAGTTTGCCATTTTTCAGAATGGCGCTCAGCACATCCTTTTGCTCAGCCAGCCACAGGGAAAGTGCTTCACGCTGCTCGTCTTCGAGCGCTACCGGCGATTGTTCCAGCCATGTGTCGAGCAAATCCGCTGTGTCCAGCATTTTGTCATACGCATCGGCTTCCTTTTTGCTGGTAAACGACATTTTTTCCTCACCTTCCCGAATGACTACGTATTTAACTTCAACCGCCATTTTTGCAGCCTCTCAAATTACCTGTATTTATGTACAGTATATTCTTTTTACGCCTCGAAATCAACCTGGTAATAAAGACAGACGCAAACGTTTTCGTATATACTGCGCCCAGATAAAACAGGGGAATAATTTATGACGTTATTAGGCACAGCGCTGCGTCCCGCAGCAACGCGAGTGATGTTATTAGGTTCAGGTGAACTGGGTAAAGAGGTGGCGATTGAATGCCAACGCCTGGGCGTGGAAGTCATTGCCGTGGATCGTTACCCCGACGCGCCAGCTATGCATGTTGCCCATCGTTCATACGTAATCAACATGCTGGATGGCGATGCATTACGCCAGCTCGTGGAGCGTGAAAAACCAGATTATATCGTGCCCGAAATAGAGGCGATTGCCACAGATATGCTGGTAACACTGGAACAGGAAGGCCAACGCGTCGTGCCGTGTGCCAGGGCGACGCAACTGACCATGAACCGCGAGGGGATCCGTCGACTGGCCGCCGAAGAATTGTCTTTGCCGACCTCTTCTTACCGCTTTGCTGACAGCGAAGCCCGCTTTCGTGAGGCTGTCGCCGAAATCGGCTACCCCTGCATTGTGAAGCCGGTAATGAGTTCCTCCGGGAAGGGACAAAGCTTTATTCGTTCCGCCGATCGGCTCACCGAGGCCTGGGACTATGCTCAGCAGGGAGGCCGGGCAGGCGCCGGACGCGTTATCGTCGAAGGCGTAGTGAATTTTGATTTTGAAATCACCCTGCTTACCGTCAGCGCAGTTGATGGCGTCCATTTCTGCGCGCCGGTAGGACATCGTCAGGAAGATGGCGATTATCGTGAATCCTGGCAGCCGCAGCAGATGAGTGACCTGGCACTGATGCGCGCGCAGGAGATTGCCCGTAAGGTGGTGCTGGCGCTTGGCGGCCATGGACTGTTTGGCGTGGAGCTGTTTGTCTGCGGTGATGAGGTGATTTTCAGCGAAGTTTCCCCTCGCCCTCACGACACGGGTATGGTGACCTTGATTTCGCAGGATCTGTCCGAGTTTGCCCTACACGTACGCGCATTTCTCGGTCTGCCCGTTGGCGCAATCCGCCAGTATGGACCTTCTGCTTCCGCCGTTATCCTGCCGCAACTTACCAGCCAGAATATCACGTTTGATAACGTGCAGGCCGCTGTAGGTGCGGGTATGCAAGTGCGTTTCTTTGGCAAGCCGGAAATCGACGGGAGCCGTCGTCTGGGCGTTGTGCTGGCCACAGCACAGAGCATTGAAGATGCGGTGATACGCGCGAAAGACGCAGCCGCACAGGTGAAAGTCGCAGGATAAAAACCAGACCCGTAGGTCGGATAAAGCATTGCTGCCGTATCTGACCTACGGTTTACGCATTAACGGATTACTGCTTCGCGCCTTCTACTGCTTCACGAGCCAGCTTAGTAATGCGATCGTAATCCCCCGCTTCCAGCGCATCTGCAGGAACCAGCCAGGAACCGCCGATGCACAGCACGCTTTTCAGTGCCAGGTAATCGCGGTAGTTAGACGGGGAAATACCACCAGTTGGGCAGAAACGGACCTGAGAGAACGGACCCGCAATCGCCTGCAGTGCTTTAGTACCACCGTTCGCTTCCGCCGGGAAGAATTTGAATTCTTTCAAACCGTAGTCCATACCCAGCATCAGTTCAGAAACGGTGCTGATACCAGGGATCAGCGGAATAGTGCCTTCGGTTGCAGCCTTCAGCAGCGGCTCGGTCAGGCCCGGGCTGATAGCAAACTGCGCACCGGCTTCGGTCACTTCAGCCAGCTGTTGTGGGTTCAGTACGGTACCCGCGCCAACGATAGCGTCTGGAACTTCTTTGGCGATCGCGCGAATGGCATCCATCGCACATGCGGTACGTAAGGTCACTTCCAGAACGCGCACGCCCCCTGCAACCAGCGCTTTTGCCATCGGCACCGCGTGTTCCAGTTTATTAACCACAATAACCGGTACAACCGGGCCAGTGGTCAGGATTGCTTCTGCACTTGTCTTCCAGTTTTTCATCAGAGTTTTCTCTCGCCTGATTACAAAATAAGTCTTAAAAAGTGATACAGGTTGCGCCCTGCTCCGCACCGGACAGCTTTTCACGCAACGCGCTGAACATTTCACGGCCTGTACCCACGCGCGATGCGCTGAGGTCAGGAATGTGAGGCTGACGAGAGGCAAGTTCCTCTTCATCAACCAGCAGCGTCAATTCACCTGTCTGTCCATTCACACGAATGATGTCGCCATCGCGTACTTTTGCCAGCAACCCGCCATCATAGGCTTCCGGGGTTACATGGATTGCTGAAGGCACTTTACCTGAAGCACCTGAAAGTCGTCCATCTGTAACTAACGCAATTTTGAAACAACGGTCCAATAATACACCAAGTGGCGGCATGAGTTTATGTAATTCTGGCATTCCGTTCGCTTTTGGTCCCTGATGGCGCACAACCACCACGCAATCCCGATCAAGCAGACCCGCATCGAAGGCCGGTAACACATCATGCTGACTTTCAAAAACGACTGCCGGTGCTTCAATTACCTGATTTTCTACCGGGACCGCCGACGTCTTCATCACTGCTCGACCAAGGTTTCCGCTCAGCACTTTGGTGCCGCCATGGTGGGAGAACGGTTGGTCAAAGGTGGCAATCACATTGCTGTCCAACGACTTCGCCGCCCCTTCACGCCAGTCCAGTTCACCCTCGTTGAGCCAGGGTTCCATGGTGTAACGTGATAAACCGAACCCGGCAACGGTGTTCACATCTTCATGCAGCAGACCCGCGTTAAGCAGTTCTCGCATTAACACCGGCACACCACCCGCGGCCTGGAAGTGGTTAATATCTGCCGGACCATTCGGGTACAAACGCGCCATCAGCGGCACGATATCGGACAGATCGGAGAAGTCGTCCCAGTTAATCAGTATCCCGGCCGCACGCGCCATCGCTACCAGGTGCATCGTATGGTTAGTTGAGCCCCCGGTCGCCAGCAGCGCGACAATACCGTTCACCACAACTTTTTCATCAATCATTTTACCGATCGGCATCCATTCATTGCCGTTTCCAGTCAGGCGCGTGACCTGACGGGCTGCCGCCGCGGTCAGTGCTTCGCGTAATGGCGCATCCGGGTGCACGAATGAGGAGCCTGGCAGTTGCATCCCCATAAACTCCACCACCATCTGGTTGGTGTTCGCGGTGCCATAGAACGTACAGGTACCCGGTGCGTGATAAGACGCCGCTTCGGATTCAAGAAGCGCCATGCGATCGACTTTACCTTCAGCATACAGCTGACGGATACGCACTTTTTCTTTATTCGCCAGACCGCTCGCCATCGGACCGGAAGGAATAAAGATTGAAGGCAGATGACCAAATGACAGCGCCGCCATCACCAGGCCCGGGACAATTTTGTCGCACACGCCGAGGAACAACGCGCCGTCGAACATATTGTGGGAAAGGCCTACTGCAGCCGACATCGCAATCACTTCACGACTCAGCAGGGAAAGCTCCATCCCATCCTGGCCCTGGGTCACACCGTCGCACATGGCAGGCACACCGCCCGCAACCTGGCCTACAGCATTGGCTTCATGTAGCGCTTTACGAATGATGGTCGGATAGTGTTCATACGGCTGATGCGCGGAGAGCATGTCGTTATAGGAGGTAATGATCGCGATATTGTTACGCAGCATGCTTTTCAGCGAAGTCTTGTCGTCCGGCTGACACGCAGCAAAACCATGCGCCAGGTTACCGCATGCCAGCTGTGAGCGATGAACGGTAGTTGATTTCGCTTGTTCAATACGGGCGAGGTAGGCGGAACGTGTGTCACGAGAACGTTCGACGATACGTTGTGTTACGCGTAACAAATTCGGATTCATAGAGGCTCCTAAAATTTATCTGTCAGAGCGTTGGATCAACAATGTGTTTCAGTTGGGTTAAAAATGGCTGAATCGCTTGTTAGCCGCAGCTCAGGGGCAAAATCGTTTCAGGCAGTGTAATAAAAAAAGCCCCGCGGGTGAATCCACGCGGAGCTTAAAAGTGCAAAAATTATTCTACAATCTGTGTTAGATCATGTTACCGGTAAAATAACACCTATGGGCTAGATGATATTTTACTCAAACTCGTTCCAGGAACGACCATCACGGGTGATCATGGCCACAGAAGCAACCGGTCCCCAGGTGCCTGCCTGATACGGCTTCGGCGCGTCGTTGTCCATCGCCCATGCTTCGGTAATGGAGTCGACCCACTTCCATGCTTCTTCAACTTCATCACGGCGCACAAACAGCGCCTGAATGCCGCGCATCGTTTCAAGCAGCAGGCGCTCGTAGGCGTCGGCAAGGTGCGTCTGGTTGAAGGTTTCGGAATAGCTCAGATCAAGCTTGGTAATTTGCAGATTATGCTTGTGATCCAGACCCGGTACTTTGTTCAGTACCTGGATATCGACACCTTCATCAGGCTGCAAACGGATGGTCAGCTTGTTCTGCGGTAGATCCTGCCAGGACTCTCTGAACAGGTTCAGCTCAGGCGTTTTGAAGTAAACCACGACTTCAGAGCACTTCGTCGGCAAACGTTTACCGGTACGCAGGTAGAAAGGAACACCCGCCCAGCGCCAGTTATCGATATCCACACGGATCGCCACAAACGTTTCCGTGTTGCTGCTCTTGTTCGCGCCTTCTTCTTCCAGATATCCCGGAACTTTTTTGCCCTGGGCAAAACCGGCGGTGTACTGGCCGCGAACTGTTTTTTCCCGTACGTTCGAACGATCGATGCGACGCAGTGATTTCAGTACTTTCACTTTTTCATCACGGATGCTGTCAGCGCTCAGATCGGACGGTGGAGACATCGCGATCATGCACAGAATTTGCAGCAGGTGGTTCTGGATCATATCGCGCATTTGACCAGCCTGGTCAAAATAGCCCCAGCGCCCTTCAATACCCACCTCTTCCGCCACGGTAATTTCTACGTGATCGATAGTGCGGTTATCCCAGTTGTTCACAAACAGGGAGTTGGCAAAACGCAGTGCCAGCAGGTTCAGAACCGTCTCTTTGCCGAGATAGTGGTCGATGCGGTAAACCTGACACTCTTCGAAATACTCGCCAACCTGATCGTTGATTTCACGGGATGTTGCCAGTGACGTACCCAGCGGTTTTTCCATCACGACGCGGGCTGGTTTAGCATTCAGCTTTGCTTCACCCAGACCTTTGCAGATCGCGCCGAAGGTACTCGGCGGCATCGCAAAATAGTTGATGGTGGTACGCGATTTTTGATCCAGCATTTTGCCCAGACGTTTAAACGCGGCTGTGTCATTGACGTCCAGATTACAAAACTCCAGACGACCGCTGAGGGTCTCCCATAAACCTTCATCGATTTTTTCTTTCATGAAGGTTTCGAGCGCTTCGCGCACAACCTTGGTATAGGCTGCTTTGTCCCAGTCGGCACGCCCAACCCCAATGATGCGGGTTTCAGGGTTAATCTGTCCGGCCTTTTCCAGTTGATACAGGGAAGGCAGCAATTTTCGCCGCGCCAGGTCGCCCTTTGCGCCGAAAATGACCAGATCACATGCCTGGGCTGTTTGCGTTACCGCCATGTCATTCTCCTCAATTAAGTGCCTGGTGCTTTTGCCAGACACTGGTTGTAATTTTATTACACTGCACTGTACTGCTTTTACGTGAATCCGGAAACCGTAAACGCTTATCCAGCCGTGCTGTTACCGTGAACAGCCGCTTTATTACCATTTCCCGTCGCAAAATGGACAAAAAAGTCGTCTTTTTTCGTACCCATGAAGAAGTAAGAAAACCAGACTCTGATCATGTAATGAAAAAAAACAACAACTATTCTGTCCATTTTGCCCCGTTGCTGCATCAGCGGGGGTACTATCTATACACTGAATCAAGCCCCGGTTTCCCCATATCGCTGAAATCGTTTTTGCCCATGACCCATGAGTCTACCTACATCATGAATATGCTGGAAAAAATCCAGTTAAAACTGGAACAGTTGAGCAAGTCAGAGCGTAAAGTCGCCGACATTATTCTTGTCTCTCCCGAGCGAGCAATCCATTCAAGCATCGCCGCACTAGCTGTAGAAGCCAACGTCAGCGAGCCGACGGTGAACCGTTTCTGTCGCAGCATGGATACCCGTGGCTTTCCTGATTTTAAACTGCATTTGGCGCAAAGTCTGGCAAATGGCACCCCTTATGTTAATCGTAATGTGGATGAGGATGACAGCGTTGAATCTTACACAGGGAAAATCTTCGAATCAGCGATGGCAAGCCTCGATCACGTTCGCCAGTCGCTGGATAACGCGGCGGTAAATCGGGCGGTAGATTTATTAACCCAGGCGAAGAAAATTGCTTTCTTTGGCCTGGGTTCTTCGGCCGCGGTAGCGCATGACGCGATGAATAAATTTTTCCGCTTTAACGTACCGGTCATCTATTCCGACGATATTGTTCTGCAACGCATGAGTTGTATGAATTGTAGCGACGACGACGTCATTGTGCTTATTTCCCATACTGGAAGGACCAAAAGCCTGGTTGAACTGGCGCAGTTGGCGCGGGAAAACGACGCCATGGTTATCGCCCTCACCTCTCCCGGCACGCCACTAGCGCGTGAAGCAACGCTGGCAATTACCCTCGATGTACCGGAAGATACTGACATTTATATGCCCATGGTCTCTCGACTTGCTCAACTGACCGTGATAGATGTGCTGGCTACAGGATTTACTTTGCGCCGTGGGGCAAAATTTAGAGATAACTTGAAGCGTGTCAAGGAAGCGCTCAAGGAATCGCGTTTTGATAAAGAATTACTCATCAAGAGTGATGACCGCTAAAAGCAATAACAATGTTCTACCCTTTTATCATCCGGGTCGTTCATTTACCGTTAATGTTTGAGAACGGCCGGATTAATGTTCACGCAACACCAAGTTGTTTCAGTCAACGGAGTATTACATGTCCAGAAGGCTTCGCAGAACCAAAATCGTAACCACGTTAGGCCCGGCAACTGACCGCGATAACAACCTTGAAAAGATTATCGCCGCGGGTGCAAACGTCGTACGTATGAACTTTTCTCACGGCTCTCCAGAAGATCACAAACTGCGGGCGGATAAGGTCCGTGAAATTGCCGCAAAACTGGGACGTCATGTAGCTATTTTGGGTGACCTGCAGGGACCTAAAATCCGCGTATCTACCTTTAAAGAAGGTAAAGTATTTCTTAACGTTGGCGACAAGTTCCTGTTAGACGCCAATCTCGGTAAAGGCGAAGGCGACAAAGAAAAAGTCGGTATTGATTATAAAGGTCTCCCTGCTGACGTCGTGCCAGGCGATATCCTGCTGCTCGATGATGGTCGCGTACAGCTTAAAGTGCTGGAAGTTCAGGGTATGAAGGTCTTCACCGAAGTCACCGTCGGTGGCCCGCTGTCTAACAATAAAGGCATAAACAAACTGGGCGGCGGTCTCTCTGCTGAAGCCCTGACCGAAAAAGACAAAGCTGACATCATCACCGCTGCGCAAATCAGCGTTGACTATCTGGCCGTCTCCTTCCCGCGCTGCGGCGAAGACCTGAACTATGCCCGCCGTCTGGCGCGCGACGCAGGTTGCGATGCGAAAATTGTCGCCAAGGTAGAGCGTGCTGAAGCCGTCTGCGACCAGAATGCGATGGATGACATCATTCTGGCTTCCGACGTGGTGATGGTCGCACGTGGCGACCTGGGCGTTGAAATTGGCGATCCTGAGCTGGTAGGTATTCAGAAAGCGTTGATTCGTCGCGCACGTCAGCTGAACCGTGCGGTTATTACCGCTACGCAGATGATGGAATCGATGATCACCAACCCAATGCCAACCCGTGCGGAAGTGATGGACGTGGCTAACGCCGTTCTCGACGGTACCGATGCCGTCATGCTCTCTGCAGAAACAGCAGCAGGTCAGTACCCGGCGGAAACCGTCTCGGCCATGGCGCGCGTCTGTCTGGGCGCCGAGAAAATCCCGAGCATCAACGTTTCTAAACACCGCCTTGACGTGCAGTTTGATAACGTTGAAGAAGCGATTGCCATGTCAGCGATGTATGCCGCTAACCACCTGAAAGGAGTGACCGCTATCATCGCAATGACAGAGTCCGGTCGTACTGCGCTGATGACGTCTCGTATCAGTTCCGGCCTGCCAATTTTCGCGATGTCTCGTCATGAACGTACGCTGAATCTGACCTCTCTGTATCGCGGCGTCACCCCGGTTCACTTTGACAGCGAAACAGATGGCGTCGTTGCCGCCAATGAAGCAGTGAACCTGCTGCGAGATAAAGGCTATCTGGTTTCCGGCGACCTGGTGATTGTGACCCAGGGCGATGTTATGAGCACCATTGGCTCAACCAACACCACGCGTATTCTGACCGTCGAGTAACGCCAACGTTTGATGTAAAAAAGCCTCTCGTTTGAGAGGCTTTTTTTTATTTCTTCGGATAGAGATCTTTACGCTTATAGGGCTCAATTTCACCAGGCTTACGCGTCTTAAGCAGTTTCAGAATCCAGGTGTATTGCTCAAGGTGCGGCGTCACAAAGATTTCCACCTCTTCGTTCATTCGTCTGGCAATGGTGTGGTCATCCGCCGTCAGGATGTCATCCATCGGAGGACGGACCTGAATCGTCAGACGGTGCGTTTTCCCATCATAGACCGGGAACAGCGGTACCACGCGGGCGTGACAGACCTTCATCAAGCGACCAATTGCCGGTAACGTTGCTTTATAGGTAGCAAAAAAATCGACAAACTCACTGTGCTCAGGACCATGGTCCTGATCCGGCAGGTAGTATCCCCAATATCCCTGACGGACAGACTGAATAAACGGTTTGATGCCGTCATTACGCGCATGTAATCGACCACCGAAACGACGGCGCACCGTGTTCCACACATAATCGAATACCGGGTTCCCCTGATTGTGGAACATCGCTGCCATTTTCTGTCCCTGGGAAGCCATCAACATCGCCGGGATATCTACGCCCCAGCCATGAGGAACGAGAAAAATCACTTTTTCATCGTTGCGACGCATCTCTTCGATGATTTCCAGACCCTGCCAGTCAACCCGGTTCTGAATTTTTTCCGGACCACGTATGGCGAGTTCCGCCATCATCACCATTGCCTGAGGCGCAGTCGCAAACATGTCATCGACAATGGCTTCGCGCTCAGCTTCGCTACGTTCAGGAAAACACAGGGATAAATTGATCAGCGCTCTGCGACGTGAGCTTTTCCCCAATCGTCCGGCCAGGCGTCCGAGCTTTGCCAGAACAGGATCGCGAAATGATGCCGGCGTTAACGCAATCCCTGCTATCGCCGCCACGCCCAGCCAGGCGCCCCAGTAGCGCGGATAGCGAAATGATTTATTAAACTCAGGGATATACTCAATATTCTTTTTTTTCGTTTCCATGCTCTTCCAGTGTCTGGTGCGGCGAAAAGTAGATCTGCTGATAGTGTAGCGGCGCACGATGCGCCGTACAAAATAAAAAAGCCGGCACGCATAGCGTACCGGCTTTATCAGTGTGCTAATTAATCAAAACGTAGCTGAGGCATAACTTCTTTCACCTGCGCCAGGTAATCGGTGCGATCCGAGCCGGTCAGACCTTCTGTGCGCGGCAGTTTCGCCGTCAGAGGGTTAACAGCCTGCTGGTTGATCCAAACTTCATAATGCAAATGCGGACCCGTTGAACGACCGGTATTGCCTGACAGCGCGATACGATCGCCACGTTTCACTTTTTGTCCTGGTTTGACCAGCAGCTTACGCAGGTGCATATAACGCGTGGTGTAGGTGCGACCATGACGTACCGCAACATAGTATCCGGCTGCGCCGCTGCGCTTCGCTACCACTACTTCGCCATCCCCCACCGACAACACCGGCGTGCCTTGCGGCATCGCAAAGTCGACACCTTTGTGCGGTGCAACGCGTCCGGTCACCGGGTTCAGGCGACGCGGATTAAAGTTTGAGGAGATGCGGAACTGCTTCGCCGTCGGGAAACGCATAAAGCCTTTCGCCAGCCCGGTACCGTTACGGTCATAGAACTTACCGTCTTCAGCACGGATGGCGTAATAGTCTTTGCCCTCAGAGCGCAAACGTACGCCCAGCAGTTGGCTTTGCTCACGCTTGCCGTCCAGCATTTCGCGAGACATCAGCACCGAGAACTCATCGCCCTTTTTCAGTTTGCGGAAATCCATCTGCCACTGCATGGCCTTAATCACCGCGCTGATTTCAGAGCTGGTGAGTCCGGCTTCTTTGGCGCTGGCGACGAAGCTTCCGCCCACGGTGCCTTTGATTCGGCTGTTAACCCAATCTCCCTGCTGCATTTCGCTGCTCATCTTGAAACCCGTCGCGGTGCGATCGTAAGTACGGGTTTCTCGGCGAGACACTTCCCAGGTCAGGCGCTGCAGGTCACCTTCCGCGCTTAACGTCCAGGAAAGTTGCTGACCAATTTTCAGGTTACGCAGTTCCTTATCGGAAGCAGCGAGCTGGCTGATATCGCCCATATCGATGCCGTACTGATTAAGAATACTGCTCAGCGTATCGCCCGTGGAGACGACATATTCATGCACGCCAGCCTCACCAGACGTTTTGTCATCCAGTTCATCCTGTGGGATAGCTTCGTCTTCCTGAGCGGCCTGATCGATAGGTTCGCTGGCCTCTGGCAACAGTGAACGAATCTCGCTTTTTTCCAGCTCGATAGTTTTAACGACAGGTGCGGAATCGGGATGGTAAACATAAGGCCGCCAGACGGCGACGGCCAATGTCAGTACGGTAAGCGACCCCAGCATAACGCGATGGGGTCGCGGCAGATTATTAAATGCCAGAGCGACAGAGCGGGCTATCTGTTGCACGTATTCACTTCCTCATTAATCTCCTTTCAGGCAGCTCGCATACTGGTTGGCTAATTGGTTTAAAAACGCTGAATAGCTTGTTTTACCCAGTTTGATATTCGTACCGAGCGGATCCAACGTTCCCATTCGAACGGATGTCCCTCTCGCGACGGCTTCAACGACCGCTGGCCTGAACTGTGGCTCAGCAAAAACGCAGGTTGCTTTTTGCTCAACCAACTGTGTTCTTATTTCATGTAAACGCTGCGCACCAGGTTGAATCTCAGGGTTCACGGTAAAGTGACCAAGCGGTGTTAGTCCGTAGTGTTTCTCGTAGTAGCCATAGGCGTCATGAAAAACGAAATAACCTTTTCCCTTGAGCGGTGCGAGCTCGTTACCTACCTGCTTATCGGTTGCGGCTAATTGTGCCTCAAAATCCTTCAGGTTGGCGTCAAGTTTGGCTCGACTTTGCGGCATAAGTTCCACTAATTTTTCATGGATTGCAACCGCTGAGGCCCGCGCTATCTCTGGGGAAAGCCAAAGATGCATGTTGTAATCGCCGTGATGGTGATGCTCGTCACTTTTTTCACTGCCAGCATCATTGTGTCCATGATCGTCGTCGTCGTCATCCGCACCTTTCATGAGTAACGGTTTCACGTCATTGAGCTGCGCAATCGTTACCTGTTTCGCGTTAGGAATATTCTTGACTGATTTTTCCATAAACGCTTCCATCTCAGGTCCGATCCAAACGACTAAGTCCGCGCCCTGTAAGCGTTTTACGTCTGAAGGACGCAATGAGTAATCGTGTTCGGAAGCCCCGTCGGGCAGCAGAACCTGGGTGTCAGTGACCCCGTCAGCAATGGCTGAAGCAATAAACCCCAGCGGCTTAAGAGAAGCAACGACAGCGGCATTTGCTGCCTGTGTTGCACTACCCCAAAGAGCAGCGGATAATGCTGCGAAAAGAAGCGTATTTTTATGTAACATAATGCGACCAATCATCGTAATGAATGTAAGAAATGTGATATTATAACATTCTATAACTTCTGCAAGACTAAAATTGATATGACGACTTTGGTTTCACTGGAAAATGTCTCGGTCTCTTATGGTCAACGCCGCGTCCTCTCTGACGTTTCGCTTGAACTTCGACCCGGTAAAATATTAACGCTACTCGGCCCAAACGGTGCCGGGAAATCTACGCTGGTGCGCGTTGTATTAGGCCTGGTAGCGGCTGATGAGGGAGTTATCAAGCGTAATGGTCAATTGCGGATCGGCTATGTGCCGCAAAAACTGTACCTCGATACTACGCTTCCGCTGACGGTAAGCCGGTTTATGCGTTTACGTCCCGGCACCAAAAAAGAGGATATCCTCCCGGCACTGAAACGCGTTCAGGCCGGGCATCTGATGAATGCGCCGATGCAAAAACTCTCCGGCGGAGAAACGCAACGCGTGCTGTTGGCCCGTGCTTTATTGAATAGACCTCAGCTACTGGTACTTGATGAGCCAACCCAGGGTGTGGATGTCAATGGGCAGGTTGCACTGTACGATCTTATCGACCAGTTGCGACGTGAACTGGATTGCGCCGTACTGATGGTTTCCCATGACCTGCATCTGGTGATGGCAAAAACCGATGAAGTACTGTGTCTGAACCATCATATTTGTTGTTCTGGTGCGCCGGAAGTGGTTTCCATGCACCCGGAATTCATCTCAATGTTCGGGCAACGCGGTGCCGAACAACTCGGAATTTACCGTCATAATCATAATCACCGCCACGATTTACAGGGTCGTATCGTCTTACGCCGGGGAAATGGTCACTCATGATTGAATTGTTATTACCCGGTTGGTTAGCCGGGATCATGCTGGCCTGTGCCGCTGGCCCACTCGGCTCGTTTGTGGTCTGGCGTCGAATGTCTTACTTCGGTGATACGCTGGCTCACGCTTCGCTGCTGGGCGTCGCCTTCGGCCTGCTGTTGGATGTAAACCCCTTCTATGCGGTCATCGCCGTCACTTTGTTGCTGGCTGGCGGTCTGGTATGGCTGGAGAAGCGCCCTCACCTCGCGATCGATACCTTACTGGGCATTATGGCCCACAGTGCGCTGTCATTGGGGTTGGTTGTCGTTAGCCTGATGTCTAACATCCGTGTGGATCTGATGGCCTACCTGTTTGGTGATTTGCTTGCCGTGACGCCAGAAGATCTTATCTCTATCGCCATTGGCGTGGTTATCGTTCTGGCGATTTTGTTCTGGCAGTGGCGCAACCTGCTGTCGATGACCATCAGCCCGGATCTGGCATTTGTCGATGGCGTGAAACTGCAACGCGTCAAGCTACTGCTGATGCTGGTTACGGCGTTAACTATTGGCGTGGCGATGAAGTTTGTCGGGGCGCTGATCATCACCTCGCTGCTTATCATCCCCGCGGCGACCGCCCGCCGCTTTGCCCGTACGCCGGAGCAGATGGCAGGGGTTGCCGTTGGTGTGGGAATGATAGCGGTTACAGGCGGACTGACCTTCTCGGCCTTCTATGACACCCCGGCAGGTCCTTCCGTGGTGCTGTGTGCTGCGCTGTTGTTTATCTTCAGCATGATGAAAAAGCAGGCAAGTTAAACGTGGGTTGCCCGGTGGCGCTGCGCTTACCGGGCCTACAAACCTGATGAGCGTAGCGACATCAGGCACTAAGGCATCTCTGGCGGCGTAATGCCAAAATGGTTCCATGCGCGCACCGTTGCCATTCTTCCGCGCGGCGTACGCTGCAAAAAACCTTGCTGAATCAGATACGGCTCCAGCACGTCCTCAATGGTTTCACGCTCTTCCCCAATCGCCGCCGCCAGGTTATCCAGCCCTACCGGTCCACCGAAGAATTTATCGATCACCGCCAGCAGCAGCTTACGGTCCATATAATCGAATCCTTCCGCATCCACATTGAGCATATCCAGTGCCTGAGCGGCGATGTCTGCTGAAATTGTGCCGTCATGCTTCACTTCGGCGAAATCGCGTACCCGGCGTAACAAACGGTTGGCAATACGCGGCGTACCGCGGGCCCGACGCGCCACTTCCAGCGCGCCTTCATCGCTCATTTCCAGCCCCATATAGCGTGCGCTGCGCCCAACAATATGCTGCAGGTCAGCCACCTGATAGAACTCCAGGCGCTGCACAATACCGAAGCGGTCACGCAGCGGAGAGGTTAACGACCCGGCACGCGTGGTCGCCCCAATGAGCGTAAACGGTGGCAGATCGATCTTGATCGAACGTGCAGCCGGTCCTTCGCCAATCATGATATCCAGCTGATAATCCTCCATCGCCGGATACAGCACCTCTTCCACCACCGGTGACAGGCGATGGATTTCATCGATAAACAGCACATCGTGGGGTTCAAGGTTGGTCAGCATTGCCGCCAGATCGCCCGCTTTTTCCAGTACCGGACCGGAAGTGGTACGCAGATTAACGCCCATTTCATTGGCCACAATATTGGCAAGCGTGGTTTTACCCAGACCTGGAGGACCGAAAATCAGCAGGTGATCGAGAGCGTCACCGCGCAGCTTCGCCGCCTGGATAAAAATCTCCATCTGCGAACGTACCTGAGGCTGGCCAATATACTCTTCCAGTAATTTAGGACGGATCGCACGATCCACCAAATCTTCAGGGGTAGTGCTGACAGCCGAAATCAGGCGATCTGCTTCAATCATCCTTTACCTCACAATGCCGCGCGAAGCGCTTCACGAATCAGGGTTTCACTGCTGGCATCAGGGCGGGCAATCTTGCTCACCATGCGGCTGGCTTCCTGTGGTTTATAGCCCAACGCCACCAGCGCAGCAACCGCTTCCTGCTCGGCGTCGTCCGTTGTCGGACTAGCCGGAGAGGTCAGGACCAGATCCGCTGCCGGGGTAAAGAGGTCGCCATGCAGACCTTTAAAGCGGTCTTTCATTTCAACAATCAAACGTTCTGCGGTTTTCTTACCAATGCCCGGTAATTTCACCAGCGCGCCAAGTTCTTCACGCTCAACGGCATTAACGAACTGCTGTGCAGACATACCAGAGAGGATTGCCAGCGCCAGCTTCGGCCCCACGCCGTTGGTTTTAATTAACTCTTTAAACAGCGTACGTTCTTGCTTGTTGTTAAAGCCATACAACAACTGAGCGTCTTCACGCACCACAAAATGGGTGAAGATAATCGCTTCCTGCCCGGCTTCCGGCAGCTCGTAGAAACAGGTCATCGGCATATGCACTTCATAGCCTACCCCGCCCGTCTCCAGAAGAACCAGCGGGGGTTGTTTTTCAAGAATGATGCCTCTGAGTCTGCCTATCACATGACGCTCCTGCGTTAAGGGCTAAAAGGTAATGCGCTATCATAAAAAAAGGCTGGATAGATATCCAGCCTCATTTGTCACTAACGTAACCGACCTCGCGCCAGATTCAGCCTCGACTCGCTCATTTGCATGGCGTTCTGGCTGACGTGACAGTGGGTAATGGCAATCGCCAGCGCATCCGCGGCATCTGCCTGCGGGTTTGCCGGAAGTTTTAGCAGCGTGCGCACCATATGCTGAACCTGGCTTTTTTCCGCGCTACCGATACCCACCACGGTCTGTTTTACCTGGCGGGCCGCGTATTCAAAGACCGGAAGATCCTGATTGGTCGCCGCAACGATTGCCACGCCGCGCGCCTGCCCCAGCTTTAGCGCCGAGTCGGCGTTCTTCGCCATAAAGACCTGCTCAATGGCAAAATAGTCCGGTTGAAACTGGGTGATGATTTCCGTCACGCCCGCATAAATCAACTTCAGACGGGACGGAAGATCGTCGACTTTGGTACGAATACAACCGCTGCCGAGGTAGGTCAGCTGTCTGCCGACCTGACGGATTACGCCATAACCGGTGATGCGCGACCCCGGGTCAATGCCGAGAATAATAGACATCACGCACCTCCAGTCAGGTTACGGCACAGCCACCTCATTCTAAGGTCGCTGCCACCTCGTCAGAGATTTCACCGTTGTGGTAAACTTCCTGCACGTCGTCGCAGTCTTCCAGCATATCGATCAGACGCATCAGCTTCGGCGCTGTTTCTGCATCCATATCCGCTTTGGTGGATGGAATCATCGACACTTCAGCCGCGTCCGCTTTCAGACCTGCCGCTTCCAGCGCATCACGCACTTTGCCCATCTCTTCCCACGCGGTGTAAACATCAATCGCGCCGTCGTCGAAGGTCACAACGTCTTCAGCGCCTGCTTCCAGCGCAGCTTCCATGATGGCGTCTTCGTCGCCTTGTTCAAAGGAGATCACGCCTTTTTTGCTGAACAGGTAAGCTACGGAACCGTCAGTACCGAGGTTACCGCCCGTTTTCGTGAATGCGTGACGCACTTCCGCAACGGTACGGTTACGGTTGTCAGACAGACATTCAATCATAACGGCTGTACCGCCAGGACCGTAACCTTCATAGATGATGGTTTCCATGTTGGAATCTTCATCACCGCCCACGCCGCGCGCGATTGCACGGTTCAGGGTGTCACGGGTCATGTTGTTAGCCAGCGCTTTATCAACCGCTGCACGCAGACGCGGGTTAGCATCCGGATCGCCGCCGCCGAGTTTAGCCGCCGTCACCAGCTCACGAATGATTTTGGTGAAAATTTTACCGCGTTTAGCATCCTGCGCTGCTTTACGGTGTCTGGTGTTGGCCCATTTACTATGACCTGCCATAAATAATATCTCCAAAAAGCGCGCCTTTTCAGGCGACGTTAATTACAAACTCTTCAATCGCCTGCCGGTTACTCCACGACTTGGTTAACTGAGCGGCTTCAGCCGCATTAACCCAACGATAGGTCAGATGTTCGGTGAACACGATCTCTCGTTCTGAGGGAAGTGCCAGGCAAAACCAGGATTCAGTATTACGCTCAACTCCCGGCGCATAGCGATGACGTAAATGGCTAAAAATCTCGAACTCCACCGTGCGCTGACAGTCAATTAAGGTCAGTTGCTCAGACGCAACATCAATGGCGACCTCTTCCTTTACTTCGCGCATCGCGGCTTGCGACGCGGTTTCACCCTCTTCAAGGCTGCCGGTGACCGACTGCCAGAAATCAGGATCGTCGCGTCGCTGTAACATCAGCACTCTCCCGGTGTCCTTTGCATAAATCACGACTAACACCGAGACAGGCTGTTTGTATGTCATATCAGTTATTCTCGGCCTTCTTAACAACCTTAATGCTCAGTTCCGCCAGCGCTGCTTCGTTGGCAAAGCTCGGCGCTTCAGTCATCAGACACGCTGCAGCCGTGGTTTTCGGGAAAGCAATAACGTCACGAATGTTGTCAGTACCGGTCAGCAGCATAGTCAGACGATCCAGACCAAACGCCAGACCCGCATGCGGCGGTGTACCGTATTTTAGCGCATCCAGCAGGAAGCCGAATTTCTCGCGCTGCTCTTGCTCGTTAATGCCCAGAATACCGAATACGGTCTGCTGCATATCACCGTTGTGAATACGCACGGAACCACCGCCCACTTCATAGCCGTTGATGACCATATCGTACGCGTTGGCAACCGCCTCTTCCGGCGCAGCTTTCAGCTCAGCGGCAGTCATATCTTTCGGCGCGGTGAACGGGTGGTGCATTGCGGTCAGACCGCCTTCACCATCGTCTTCAAACATCGGGAAGTCGATAACCCAAAGCGGCGCCCATTTAGCTTCGTCAGTAATGCTCAGGTCTTTACCCAGTTTCAGACGCAGCGCGCCCATCGCGTCGGCAACGACTTTCTTGTTGTCGGCACCGAAGAAAATCATGTCGCCGTCTTGCGCACCGGTACGCGCCAGAATCGCTTCCACGATTTCTGCGTTCAGGAACTTAGCAACCGGGCTGGTGATACCTTCCAGGCCTTTCGCACGCTCGGTGACTTTGATGTAAGCCAGACCTTTCGCGCCGTAAATCTTGATAAAGTTACCGTAATCGTCAATTTGCTTACGGCTCAGTGCAGCACCGCCCGGTACACGCAGGGCAGCCACGCGGCCTTTCGGATCGTTCGCCGGACCAGAGAACACCGCGAACTCAACGCCTTTAACCAGATCGGCAACGTCAACCAGCTCCATCGGGTTACGCAGGTCTGGTTTATCGGAACCGTAACGACGCTCGGCTTCGGCAAAAGTCATGATCGGGAAATCACCCAGATCCACACCTTTAACTTCCAGCCACAGATTGCGTACCAGTGCTTCCATCACTTCACGCACCTGCGGTGCGGTCATGAAGGAAGTCTCAACGTCGATCTGGGTAAATTCAGGCTGACGGTCAGCACGTAAGTCTTCATCACGGAAGCATTTTACGATCTGATAATAGCGGTCAAAACCCGACATCATCAGCAGCTGTTTAAACAGCTGAGGAGACTGCGGCAGCGCGTAAAACTTACCTTTATGTACGCGAGAAGGTACCAGGTAATCGCGTGCGCCTTCCGGCGTCGCTTTGGTCAGCATCGGCGTTTCGATGTCGAGGAAGCCGTGGTCGTCCATAAAACGACGCACCAGGCTGGTAATTTTGGCACGCGTTTTCAGGCGTTGCGCCATTTCAGGACGACGCAGATCCAAATAGCGATATTTCAGGCGCGCTTCTTCGGTGTTGACGTGGTTTGAGTCAAGCGGCAGCGAGTCTGAACGGTTGATGATGGTCAGATCGGAGGCCAGTACTTCAATTTCGCCCGTCGCCATATCGGCGTTGACGTTTTTCGCATCACGCGCACGCACGGTGCCCGTAACCTGGATGCAGAACTCATTACGCAGTTCGGAGGCCAGCTTTAACGCGTCCGCACGGTCCGGATCGAAAAATACCTGCACGATACCTTCGCGGTCGCGCATATCGATAAAGATCAGGCTACCAAGATCACGACGACGGTTGACCCAACCACACAGAGTCACCTGCTGCCCCTCGTGGGACAGACGTAGCTGTCCGCAATATTCTGTACGCATGAGATATCCCTTAACTTTGCCGCAGGCGGATTGTCACCTGTCTCGCAGGTGACGAAGTCGCAGCTTTAGCTGAATGTCACAACTGAATGAAAAAAGGCGGCTATTATACTGGAAATTCTGCCGCACGATAAGAGCCTACTGGGATAGACTCTTAGTCCGGTACTGACTGTACGCCTGTTTCCTGGACGGGCATTGCGTAATCTCACAAAAAATAACAAAAATTGTCGCCCCTTTCACACTGATTCGCGATTAAGGTGTAACGGAAATCTATTTTTTACTGGAGTGACCATGCTGGAACTGAACGCAAAAACAACCGCCCTTGTCGTGATTGACTTACAGGAAGGGATCCTGTCTTTCGCTGGCGGGCCTCATACGGCACACGATGTGGTTACCCGCGCCGCGCAGTTGGCGGAAAAATTCCGTGCCCACGGTTCCCCGGTAGTAATGGTGCGCGTCGGCTGGTCTGACGATTACGCCGAAGCGCTGAAACAACCGGTAGATGCTCAGACTCCGGCAAAAGCGTTGCCCGAAAACTGGTGGGATTACCCGATGGCTCTGGGAAAATGCGCCAGCGATCTCGAAGTCACCAAACGCCAGTGGGGCGCGTTTTACGGTACCGATCTGGAACTACAGCTGCGTCGTCGGGGCATTGATACTATCGTCTTGTGCGGCATCTCCACAAACATTGGCGTAGAGTCGACGGCGCGAAATGCGTGGGAGCTGGGTTTTAATCTGATAGTTGCAGAAGACGCCTGTAGCGCCGCCAGCGCCGATCAGCACCGGGGCAGCATGACGCATATTTTCCCGCGTATCGCACGCGTACGCAGCGTGGACGAGATCCTGCAAGCGCTATGATTTATATCGGTTTACCCCAGTGGTCGCATCCTAAATGGGTGCGTCTGGGGATCTCAAACCTTGAAGAGTATGCCCGCCACTTTAACTGTGTGGAGGGCAACACCACGCTGTACGCGCTGCCAAAAGCGGACATTGTTGCCCGCTGGCATGTACAGACCACCGATGCATTTCGATTTTGCTTTAAGTTTCCGGCCACCATTTCGCATCAGGCCGCGCTGCGTAATTGCGATGACCTGGTACAGGAGTTTTTCACGCGCATGTCGCCGCTGGAATCGCGCATTGGACAATACTGGCTGCAATTACCCGCGACTTTTGGTCCGCGTGACCTGCCTGCCTTGTGGCAGTTTCTCGATGCGCTCCCCAAAGCCTTTACCTACGGTGTGGAAGTTCGCCATCCAGACTTCTTTGCCAAGGGCGAAGCCGAGCTGCTATTTAATCGGGGCTTACACGAGCGTGGCGTAAACCGGGTAATTCTGGACAGCCGCCCGGTGCATGCCGCAATCCCGCATACTGAAGCGATACGTGACGCCCAGCGCAAGAAGCCAAAGGTGCCCGTACATGCAGTAGTGACGGCAAACCATCCGATGGTACGCTTTATCGGCAGCGATGATATGGCACAAAATAGCGAGCTTTTTGCCGTCTGGCTGACCAAGCTGTCGCGATGGGAACACACCACGACGCCGTATCTTTTTTTGCATACGCCGGACATCGCACAGGCCCCGGAGCTTGTAGACACGCTATGGGCAGATTTACGTAACGTCCTGCCAGAGATCGGATCAGCACCGTCTATTCCACAGCAATCTTCTCTTTTCTGAAATTGCCACCTATCATAGACAGTGCCATCTACCATTTTAAAGGGAGTTTGTATGGTAAGCGCGCTTTATGCCGTATTGGGTGCGTTATTGTTAATAAAGTTCTCCTTTGACGTCGTTCGCCTGCGCATGCAATACCGCGTTGCCTATGGCGACGGAGGTTTTAGCGAACTGCAAAGCGCTATCCGCATTCACGGTAATGCGGTGGAATATATTCCCGTCGCGTTAGTGTTGCTGTTATTTATGGAAATGAACGGCGCAGAGACGTGGATGGTGCATATTTGCGGGCTGATGTTGATTGCCGGACGACTGATGCATTATTACGGATTCCACCACCGGCTCTTCCGCTGGCGCCGTTCAGGCATGAGCGCAACCTGGTGTTCGCTGTTGCTAATGGTGCTGGCGAATCTTTGGTATATGCCCTGGGAGTTGGTTTTCTCCCTGCATTAGCGCACAATACGCCACTTTATTTTTCCCGGATTTTTACGTTATGTCTCACCGCGACACGCTTTTTTCTGCGCCTATCGCCAGTCTGGGTGACTGGACCTTTGATGAACGGGTAGCTGAAGTCTTCCCGGATATGATCCAGCGTTCCGTTCCTGGTTATTCCAATATCATTTCTATGATTGGTATGCTGGCTGAACGTTTCGTACAACCCAACACGCAGGTCTACGATCTGGGCTGCTCTCTGGGCGCGGCGACGCTCTCGGTGCGTCGCAATATTCATCACGAGAATTGCAAAATTATTGCTGTCGATAACTCTCCGGCGATGGTTGAGCGCTGCCGTCGTCATATTAACGCCTATAAGGCACCGACCCCGGTTGAGGTTGTCGAAGGCGATATTCGCAACATTACTATCGAAAACGCCTCGATGGTGGTGCTGAATTTTACCCTGCAATTCCTTGAGCCACCTGAGCGCCAGGCGTTGTTGGATAAGATTTATCAGGGGCTAAATCCCGGCGGCGCGCTGGTTCTTTCTGAAAAATTCAGTTTCGAAGACGCTAACGTTGGCGAGCTGCTGTTCAATATGCACCACGACTTCAAACGGGCAAATGGCTATAGCGAACTGGAAATCAGCCAGAAGCGCAGCATGCTGGAGAACGTGATGCTGACCGACTCGGTCGAAACGCACAAAGCGCGACTGCATCAGGCTGGTTTCGAGCACAGCGAATTGTGGTTCCAGTGCTTCAACTTTGGTTCTCTGGTGGCGCTGAAAGCTGGGGTAGGCGCATGATCGACTTTGGTAACTTTTATCAGCTGATTGCCAAAAACCATCTCTCCCATTGGCTGGAAACGCTTCCGGCGCAAATCGCTACCTGGCAGCGCGATCAGCACGGCTTGTTTAAGCAGTGGTCAAACGCCGTCGAGTTTCTGCCCGAGCTAACGCCGCATCGCCTGGACTTACTTCATAGCGTTACAGCAGAAAGCAAAGAGCCGCTCGGCGAAGGTCAACTCAAACGTATCGACACTCTGATGCGTAACCTGATGCCATGGCGTAAAGGACCGTACTCGCTGTACGGCGTCAATATTGACACCGAGTGGCGCTCAGACTGGAAGTGGGATCGCGTTCTGCCGCACTTGTCTGACCTCACCGGCCGTACCATTCTTGATGTCGGCTGCGGCAGTGGTTATCACATGTGGCGCATGATTGGCGCGGGGGCGCATCTGGCGGTTGGTATCGATCCTACGCAACTGTTTCTATGCCAGTTTGAGGCGGTGCGTAAACTGCTGGGCAATGACCAGCGCGCTCATCTGCTGCCGCTGGGCATTGAACAGCTTCCAGCGCTCAACGCCTTTGATACCGTATTCTCCATGGGAGTGCTTTATCACCGACGTTCACCGCTGGAACACCTGTGGCAGTTGAAAGATCAACTGGTTAAAGATGGTGAACTGGTGCTGGAAACGCTGGTCGTCGAAGGTGATGAAAATACCGTACTGGTTCCGGGCGACCGCTACGCGCAGATGCGTAATGTCTACTTTATTCCGTCTGCGCTGGCGTTAAAAAACTGGCTGGAAAAATGCGGTTTTGTTGATGTGCGTATCGCCGATGTCTGCGTCACCACTACCGAAGAACAGCGCCGTACCGAATGGATGATAACCGAGTCGCTGGCCGACTTCCTCGACCCGAACGACCACAGCAAAACGGTGGAAGGCTACCCCGCCCCATTACGCGCGGTATTGATTGCGCGTAAGCCGTGATGGATTGCCGGATGACCGTTACGTATAGCACCGTTTCTCCAAAATAGTTCAAGTTGCAGCAAGGCGGCCAACGCTGCTGCGGCTTGAAATATGAAGGATAAAAAAAGGCCCCTGTTGAATTGGCAGGGGCCTGGTACGAGCAAGCATCATATTGGGCGACATGATGCAACGGTAAAAATCAGCTGGCCTGATGGTGTGCAATGATTGCTTTCATTTCCGCAACCGCCGCCCCGTCTACCGCATAGCGTGAATATTCATCCGCCTGCGTATCCGAAGACATCGACAACCCCGAATTGCGATAACGCATTGGTGAAGCCAGCCATACTCCGGCAGAACTGTGGACTTCCTGCACTCCAGCATTAAGGAACAGGGACAAATTCGAGGCGCGAACCCCCGCTCCGGCCATAATGATTGGAGCATCCGCCTGCGCAATAAGTTCCATTATTTTTGTTAAACCTTGCGCCGCATCTGATTTTTGCCCGGAAGTCAGCACTCTGGCGATGCCCAAATCAGCTAATTTTTTTAGCGCATTGAGTGGGTTAGCACACATATCAAAGGCACGATGAAAAGTGACTTGCAGCGAACCGGCGGCGATCATTATTTTCTCCATGCGCGGCATATCGACATCGCCGTCCGCATTTAAAATGCCGGTTACCAGCCCTGAGAACCCCAGCTCCCGGACCATCGCGATATCATCCAGCATTGCAGCGAATTCACCGTCGGTATAGCAAAAGTCGCCTCCACGCGGTCGTATAATGGGATTGACGGGAATCGAAACATGCTGGCGAACAGAACGCAGGACGCCCAGAGACGGCGTTAAGCCGCCTTCTTTTGGCGCCGAGCAAAGCTCTATGCGATCCGCGCCGTTTTGCTGCGCCGTACGCGCGCACTCCATGCTGTAACAGCAGATTTCCAGTAAAGCCATGCTCACTCCTGACGTTCGCTTGCCACTATGGTTTCAATCGACCACGGATGAAATTTTATCGTCACGCTGCCATCGCTGACCGCCAGCGTCGGATTCGGTAAACGTTCGCGCTCGCCTTTTGGCGAACTGGTTTTTACAAATATGCCCGGCTGGCTCAGACCGTGATCTGAAAGCAGCGCCAGCGCTCTGGCGTTCAGCGTTTGTGCCTCACCCGGCAGAACAATTTCAATATGTTCCCAGCCTTCATGCGGATAGCGTTTTTCGCCCGGCCACGGCAGTTCAACGATGGAAAATTGCCAATATTGCACACAAACCGGCTCATACAGTTTAAAAAGACAAATAGGTCTGCCGTTAATCATGTTTTCTGACAGCAATTCACCGCACTGTTCAAAGCCACGACGCCAGCGCTCTGCGGTGGTATTTTGGTGGCAACGCAAGGAAATGTGGTCGGCTTCCAGCCCTGAAATATCCAGCCCAAGACGGGTGGAAAGTTCCGTTAATGCCTGCGTGAAATGCGGTAAATCTGCAGAAATATCCTGTAGTTCTGCAACGGTCTGCCAGTTCGCCATATTAAAAGCTCATATCTATGTTCAAAGCTGCTAATTTACTCTGTTGCGCTGCGCCATCCAACCGCTGTTTTCTTCGAACGTAACATGAAGACTAAAACGTCATTGCATTGACTGAATTTTAGACTGCGCACGCGACTCGCAGTGCTGACGGCAACGGGCATTTGCAGTATACTCCCGCCCTTAATTCTTAAACTGGTGCGGTGAATTTTTCCCCGCTTCATAAATGTAAGGTATTCCGGTGAATATTCAGGCTCTTCTCTCAGAAAAAGTCAGTCAGGCCATGATTGCTGCAGGCGCGCCTGCAGATTGCGAACCACAGGTTCGTCAGTCAGCAAAAGTACAGTTCGGCGACTATCAGGCTAATGGCATGATGGCTGTCGCTAAAAAACTGGGTATGGCGCCGCGACAACTGGCTGAGCAGGTGCTGACTCATCTGGATCTCAACGGGATCGCCAGCAAAGTTGAAATTGCCGGCCCGGGCTTTATCAATATTTTTCTCGATCCGGCATTTCTGGCGCAGCACGTTCAGCAGGCGCTGGCCTCCGATCGTCTGGGCGTCACTCAACCGGCGAAACAAACCGTTGTTGTTGATTATTCCGCACCTAACGTAGCGAAAGAGATGCACGTTGGTCACCTGCGCTCCACCATCATCGGTGATGCTGCGGTGCGTACGCTGGAGTTCCTCGGCCACAAGGTTATCCGCGCCAATCACGTCGGCGACTGGGGTACTCAGTTCGGTATGCTTATCGCGTGGCTGGAAAAACAGCAGCAGGAAAATGCCGGAGAGATGGCGCTGGCTGACCTGGAAGGTTTCTATCGTGATGCGAAAAAACACTACGATGAAGATGAAGCCTTCGCAGAACGCGCTCGTAGTTATGTCGTGAAGCTGCAAGGCGGCGATGAATACTTCCGTGAGATGTGGCGCAAACTGGTCGACATTACCATGTCGCAAAACCAGTTAACCTACGATCGCCTCAACGTTACCCTGACCCGTGACGATGTAATGGGCGAAAGCCTGTACAACCCAATGCTGCCTGGCATCGTGGCCGATCTCAAAGCTAAAGGCCTGGCTGTTGAAAGCGAAGGCGCTACCGTCGTATTCCTTGATGAGTATAAGAACAAGGAAGGCGAACCGATGGGCGTAATCATTCAGAAGAAAGATGGCGGCTATCTCTACACCACAACCGACATCGCCTGCGCCAAGTATCGTTATGAAACGCTGCATGCCGATCGCGTACTTTATTACATCGACTCCCGTCAGCATCAGCACTTAATGCAGGCCTGGACCATCGTGCGTAAGGCCGGTTATGTGCCGGACTCCGTACCGCTGGAACACCACATGTTCGGTATGATGCTGGGCAAAGACGGCAAGCCGTTCAAAACCCGCGCGGGCGGCACGGTGAAACTGGCCGATCTGCTGGATGAAGCGCTGGAGCGCGCACGTCGTCTGGTCGCTGAGAAGAATCCGGACATGCCTGCCGACGAGCTGGAAAAACTGGCAAATGCGGTCGGTATCGGCGCGGTGAAATATGCTGACCTGTCCAAAAACCGTACTACCGACTACATCTTCGACTGGGACAACATGCTGGCGTTCGAAGGTAACACCGCACCCTATATGCAGTACGCCTATACCCGCGTACTGTCCGTGTTCCGTAAAGCAGATATCGACGAAAGCGCGCTGGCAAATGCGCAGGTGATTATCAGCGAAGATCGCGAAGCCCAACTGGCTGCGCGTCTGCTGCAGTTTGAAGAAACGCTGACCGTCGTTGCACGTGAAGGTACGCCGCACGTGATGTGTGCTTACCTGTACGACGTTGCCGGTCTGTTCTCCGGCTTCTACGAGCACTGCCCTATCCTCAGTGCCGAAAACGAAGAGATTCGTAACAGCCGACTGAAACTGGCACAGCTGACGGCGAAAACCCTGAAGCTGGGTCTGGATACGCTGGGTATCGAAACCGTAGAACGTATGTAATCATCTCCAGTACGGTGAAAGCCCGCGCTATGTCGCGGGCTTTTTTATTTCCCGTGACCGCTATCCAGCCTACGATAAACGGCTACGTGCACTGTAATTTGTTACAACCCACAAGGAATGACACATTTCCGTAGAGATATGGAACATTTTTTGCCTGTCATCCCGTTTAAGCCTCCGTATCATTAGGCGGCAAATTAATCGGGTACGGGTCAATGACATTCAGAGATTTTGAGGCGGAAGAAAAACTCTTCCAACGGCGTGTATTGGTGGCCTTCGGCCTTGTAGTCATCTGTTTTGGCATCCTGATTTACAATCTCTACAACTTACAAATTTGTCAGCACCAGTATTACACCACCCGGTCGAATGCAAACGACATCAAAATGCTGCCCGTCGCCCCAACGCGTGGCATGATTTACGATCGCAACGGCATTCCGCTGGTGCGCAACGTGACCTGGTACGATATTTCCGTTACGCCGTACAAAATCAGCGATATGAACGCGCTGATCAGGCAGCTCACGCCCATCGTTGACCTCACTCCTGATGACATTGACCAGTTTCGCCATGAGCTGAAAGCCAGCAGTCGCTATCGCCCTGTCGTGCTGAAAAATGCGCTGACCGATGTGGAAATCGCCCGTTTCTCGGTTAACCAGTTTCATTTCAGCGGCGTCACTATCAACAGCTATGAAGACCGCCAGTACCCTTATGGCGCCGCGCTGGCGCATGTCCTTGGCTATGTTTCAAAAATCAACGATAGCGACCTTAAAGCGCTGGATAAGAAAGGCCTGGCAGAGAATTATGCCGCCGATCACAACATCGGTAAGCAGGGGATCGAGCATTATTACGAAAATGAGCTGCATGGGAAAACCGGTTATCAGGAGGTGGAAGTGGATAACCACGGACGCATCGTGCGCCTGATCAAGGATGTGCCACCCGTTGCCGGAAAAGATATCCATCTGACGCTGGACCTACATTTGCAGCAATACATTGAGAGCCTGTTAGCGGGCCAGCGGGCTGCTGTTTTGGTTGAGGATCCGCACGACGGCTCCGTGCTGGCAATGGTCTCTAATCCCAGCTATGACCCGAACCCGTTTGTCAAAGGCATCAGCTATCAGGACTATAACAAACTGCTGCAGGATAAAGACCTGCCATTGATCAACCGCGTCACCCAGGGGCTGTATCCTCCCGCCTCCACGGTCAAACCGTACATGGCGATGTCAGCTTTACTGGACGGCGTGATCACGCCGCAGACCAGTTTCTTCGGCGCTCCCACCTGGACGCTTCCCGGCACAGAACGACATTACCGCGACTGGAAAAAAACGGGCCACGGTATGCTGGATGTCACCAAAGCGATTGAAGAGTCTGCGGACACGTTCTTTTATCAGGTGGCGTTTATGATGGGGATCGACCGGATTAACAGCATGCTCAGCCAGTTTGGCTATGGCAAACCGACTGGTATCGATCTTGATGAGGAGTATAACGGCCTGCTCCCAAGTCGCGAATGGAAGCAGAAAGTGCATAAAAAATCCTGGTATCAGGGAGATACCATTTCGGTTGGCATCGGTCAGGGCTACTGGATTGCCACGCCTATTCAGATGGTAAAAGCCATGGTCGCGCTGATTAACAATGGCAAAGTTATCGCTCCGCACCTGCTACTTGATGAAGAGAGCGGAAAAACTATTACGCCGTATCAGGCTTCCGAAGCACCGTCGCAAATCGCGTCTGCCTCGTCACCTTATTGGGGACTGGTGCGTCAGGCGATGTTCGGCATGGCGAATGAACCAAACGGCACGGGCTATAAGTTCTTTCACACCGCACCTTACGGCATTGCGGCGAAAAGTGGCACATCCCAGGTCTTTAGCCTGAAAGAAAATCAAACCTACGATGCGAAAATGATCCCCGTGCGCCTGCGCGACCATGTGTTCTATACCGCATTTGCGCCGTATAAAAACCCGAAAGTCGCCGTAGCGTTAATTCTCGAAAACGGCGGCAGCGATGGCGTCACCGCCGCGCCGGTTATGCGTCAAATCATGGATCATCTGTTTGCGCCGCAGGACAACGCCGCGCAAACAGAGATACCGGAACAATCAGGTCCGATAGCAGCTGCGCCATCGGACGCCGATATCAAAAATACTTACGCAAGTATTCGGTAAGGCACAGCATCGCCATCGCTTGTCCGTAAGGCATGGAGGTCCGTGGGATGTTGCGGTAAAAATCGAGATTGTGACCCATTCCGGTTCCAAACGAGGTGTGCAGCAGTTCACCTTCGGCTGAAATATGTTGCACAATACCTCTGATGGCTTTTTCGGCTACCGACGCATAGTTTTGCCCGACATAGCGTTTACGAACCGCTTTGAGGATCCCATAGGCGAAGCCGGCGGTTGCCGACGCTTCCAGATACGACTGTGGGTCGTCCAGCAAGGTATGCCACAATCCGCTTTCATCCTGGCACTTCGCCAGCGCGGCGATTTGCGCATTCAGAACCTGTACCAGATAGCGATGCACTGCATTATTCTGTGGCAAATCAAGCAATTCGAGGAAATCCGGAATGACGATAGTTAACCAGCTGTTGCCGCGCGCCCAGCGAGCGTTGGCGAAGTTATGTTGTCCTTCATAGCTCCAGCCGTGGAACCACAGCCCCGTTTCTTTATCCATCAGGTTTTGCACGTGCAGCAGGAACTGATAGGTTGCTTCTTCAATATAGTCGGGACGATTAAGCAACTTGCCAATTTTCGCCAGCGGTAAAACCGTCATCATCAATGTGTCATCCCACATCTGCTGATGATTCTCTTCCGCCAGCGTAATGTGCTGCATACCGCCATATTCTGTACGCGGCATCTCATGCATTGCCCACTCCGCCCAACTGTCGAGCCACGGAAGGTACGCTGGATTACGCGTCTCTTCATAGCGATACGCCAGCGTTAAAAACGGCGCCATGGTGTTAACGTTTTTGGTGGTTGCGCCTTCGGCAAAGCGATCGGCAAACCAGCTGTCGATGATATCGCGCATCGTTTCATCGCCGGTTTGCTGATAATACTGATACATACCATACAATCCGACGCCGTGCGTCCATTCCCATCCAGCCCAGCCTTTGGTATCAATCACGCGACCGTCGTCCAGACGGAGCAAGAACTCACCGGTTTCGTCATGAATATTGACCAGGTTATGCGTCACCTTTTTGATCAACGCTTTTAATTCATCCCTGGCAATAAAATGTTCTGGTTGGCGCAACAATGGGCTATGTTTAACCGGGTAAACAATCATTTACTTAACCTCTGTCAATGTCGAATTCAATGCGGCGCCTTTTTCCAGTTTGGGTGCCGCTGGTTTATTACGATTCAGGTAACCAATATTGTTGTTACCCCAAAGTGATTCATATGGCATGCCGGACAGCATCTCTACGGTGGCGCGTCCCTCAGCGGAAAGTCCTTCCAGCACAGGCCACCCGGACTCACGCATTTTTGCGGTCTCTTCACGCAGGGTGCTGTGCGTTTGCAGGTTCAGTTTGAAGCGCAGGGAAACCAGGAAACCCAGCGCCAGAACAATTAACGTTCCGCAGCTCAGAATTAACAGGATGGTATGGCTAACCGCCGCGGGCTGTGCGCTCTGGCCGGAGACAAAACCGGACAACTGCATGACAATCCCCACCAGCATCACCGCGCCCGCCTGCGACGCTTTGCGCGTTAACGTCATAATCCCGGCGAAGATCCCTTCCCGACGCTGACCGGTAATCACTTCGTCAACGTCCGCAATATAGGTGTAGGTATTCCAGGGAACGTAATTGATCCCCCCACGCCCCAGACCCGCCACGGCAGATACCAGCAGTAGCAGAGAATAAACATCGCTGAGTCCGGCGTAATACAGCCCCGCATAGGAGAGTGAACTGAGGCCAAACAGGACGACCACCATGCGATAAGACGGCGCAGGTCCGAAACGAATGCACAATGGGATCATGGCGATAACAGCAATGAACTGGAAGATAGCCATCGTACCCAGCAGGTTAGATGCCATTGATGCTTCCTGCATCAGCACAAACACCACATAGTAAGTAAAGACGGCGTTAAAGACGTCCTGAGCAATATAGCCGCCAAGATACATTCCTAAATGCTGGCGAAATATACGGATGCGTAGAGTTGAACTCAGTTCAACAAACAAGCGGTTCATACTCTGGCCAAAGGTCAGGCTTTTCTTCTCTTCTTCGGCTCGCAGGGCGGCTTCAGTCCACTCTTCTCGCGGTCGCTCCCAGGTAAAAAACCAGACGAACGTCAGCATCAGCGCGCACAGCACAGAGAACACCAGACTGGCGTAGAAGAAAGACACCGGGTTATCTTTGCCAAATAGCGTCAGCAGAACGCCGGGTAAGAATGAGGCCAGAATGGCTGACATTTGCGCCATCGAAATACGCGCGCCGGAGAATTTGGTTTTCTGTTTAAAGTCATCGGTCATTTCGGGTACCAGCGTTTCGTAAGGCACCAGAATCATGGTGTAGACCACGTCAAAAATCAGATAGGTGAGCAGGTAATACCAGAATCCCATGTCGCCGACCCACATCAGCGAGTAGCTAAAGACACAGGGGATCCCCAACAGAATAAAAAACTTACGCCGCCCAAAGCGTTTGCCAAGCCAGGTTGAGCCAAAGTTATCGGTCAAAAAACCCATTAATGGGCTAACGACGGCATCCAGCACCCTGGCTGTGGCAAAAATAAAGGTCGCTTCGATAGGCGTCAGACCACAGAACGTGGTGTAGAAATAGAGTAACCACGCCGCAGTTAACGCCGTGGTGCCTGCGCCTAAAAAATCTCCCGAACCGTAGGCAAAATAGTTAACCAGTCCGATTTTACGTGTCTTCATTGCCGTTACCCCTGCACATTATTAGGAGGCCCCGCAATCCTCGCTTTGACATTGGGCATCCTTACCGGGTCACAGTAAAAGCTAACAGGAAGTGAAACCTTTCTATTTCTGCCAGGGGGGTTCGCAAACTGGCAACAGCACAAAGAGTCCGGCAACGTATGTCACCTATTTTATAAAACAGCGTTTCTATTTAATCAAAGAGGCAGGCTAAAAGTGCGAAGCAGCCAGCAGTTTCTACTGCTGGCATGACTGAAGGAAGGTGTTAACGATAGTTCACGATCACCTGATTGCTCTGAACCTGTAAGGCAGGGATCAGACGACCACCACCGGGGACTTCCCAGACAAAATGCATCGGTTCGATGGCGGGAACATTATTGAATCCGTTGGTGGTTCCACTCTGCCCATCCAGCTCGACACAGCGGGACTGAGAACATAAACGCACCCGTAAACCCGCGGGCGTTGGGCCATTAAGTTCATAGCGCCAGGCCACCAGCGTCATCAACCCCGAGACCGGCTGGCTGGGTACCAGAGGTGCGGACGAGGCTGACTGACCGCGGTGGTTTAAGGTGATCCCCATCCCACTTGCCTGCCACGCCCCTTCCCCGGCAGCCTGTACCGCCAGAGGAAACAACAACAGCAACAGTAACTTACGCATTATTTACCTCCAATAGTCGCCGTCATGCGGATATGGCGGTTATCGGAAAGCTCCATGTTCGATAACACCACCAACTGCGGTATGCTGCGACGTAAAAAGCGTGCCAGTAACGGACGCAACGCGTGGTTAACCAGCAAGACTGGCGGCGCGCCCAACATTTCCTGCCGGGACAGCGCTTCCTGAGTCTGGGCCAGCAATCGGTCTGCCAGCCCTGGCTCCAGGCCGCCGCCGCCCTGCAGCGCTTGCAGCAGCAAACGCTCGAGCGGGGTATCAAGGCCGATAACCTGAACCTCTTCATTACCTGGGAACCACTGCTGAGTGATAGCGCGTCCTAAGGCTACACGGACGACCGCGGTAAGCTCATGCGGATCATTTTGCAGCGGCGCATGTTCTGCCAGCGTTTCAAGAATGGTGCGCATATCGCGAATCGGTACTTTCTCATCCAGTAAGTTCTGCAACACTTTATGCAGCGTGGTGAGCGTCACAACGCCCGGCACCAAATCTTCCGTCAGCTTTGGCATCTCCTGCGAGACACGGTCCAGTAACTGCTGTGCCTCCTGACGGCCAAATAGCTCAGCGGCGAACTGCCCAATCAGGTGGTTAAGATGCGTCGCGACAACGGTACTCGCTTCAACTACCGTAAAGCCCTGAATCTGCGCCTGTTCCTTCAATGCACTTTCAATCCAGATAGCGTCCAGTCCGAAAGCCGGATCGACCGTTTTCTCACCCGGCAGCGACCCGGCGGCGGTACCCGGGTTAATGGCCAGCCAGCGTCCCGGATAGGCGTCACCACTGCCAATTTCCACCCCTTTCATCAAAATTCGATAGCGGGCCGGCTGCAGATCCATATTGTCACGGATATGTACCACCGGCGGCAGGAAGCCCATATCCTGGGCAAATTTCTTACGAATACTGCGAATTCGCCCCAGCAACTCGCCATCCTGCTGAAAGTCTACCATCGGGATCAGGCGATAACCGACCTCCATTCCCAGGGAGTCTTCCAGCTGTACGTCATTCCACGTTGCTTCCACCACGGAGTTGTTTTCCGGCATTTTCACCGGCTGCGGTTCATCTGGCGCTTTTTGCTCACGACCGCGCATCCACCAGGCCAGACCCAGTAACGCAGCGGTAAACATCAGAAACACCAGGTTCGGCATGCCCGGAACCAGACCCAAAAGCCCAAGCACCGCCGCGCTGAGCAGCATAACGCTGGGATTACTGAACAGTTGGGTCACCATCTGTTCGCCTACGTCCTGGTCGGTACTCACGCGGGTCACGATAACCCCCGCCGCGGTGGAGATAACCAGAGCAGGAATTTGTGCCACAAGCCCGTCACCGATGGTCAGCAGGGTATAACTTTCCGCAGCGCTGCCCATGCTCATACCATGCTGCAACACCCCAACTAACAGGCCGCCGACCACGTTGATAACCATGATCAGAATACCGGCGATGGCATCTCCACGTACGAATTTACTCGCACCGTCCATAGAGCCGTAGAAATCCGCTTCCTGGGTCACTTCCGAGCGCCGTTTTTTGGCTTCATCCTCGCCAATCAGACCGGCATTCAAATCCGCATCAATCGCCATCTGCTTGCCGGGCATACCATCCAGCACAAAACGCGCGCCAACCTCAGCGATTCGCCCTGCACCTTTGGTGATTACCATAAAGTTAATGATGACGAGAATAACGAAGACCACGATGCCGATCGCAAAGTTACCCCCCACCAGGAAGTGACCAAAGGCTTCAACCACCTTCCCCGCCGCCGCCGCGCCGGTATGACCTTCCATTAAAATGATACGCGTCGACGCGACGTTCAGGGCGAGGCGTAATAATGTGGTAAACAGCAAAATCGTCGGGAATGCGGCAAACTCCAGCGTACGCTGGGTGAACATCGCCACCAGCAGCACCATGATCGACAGCGCGATGTTAAATGTGAACAGCAAATCGAGGACGAAAGCCGGCAGCGGCAGCACCATCATCGACAAGATCAGCAGGATGAGGATCGGTCCGGCAAGGATTTGCCATTGCGTGGATTTCAGGTTGCTGGGCAGACGCAGCATCGCGACCAGATTAGCCATCAGTAGTCTTCTCGTTCAAAAAATCCAGTGCTTCAGGCACCGGAAGGTTTTCAGGTTGTGGTGGACGCTTGCCGCCGGCGAGACGCCAGCGTTTTAGCTGCCATACCCATGCCAGTACTTCGGCAACGGCGGCATATAATTGACCCGGTATTTGCTGACCAATCTCAGCATGGCGATATAACGCACGCGCCAACGGCGGCGCTTCTAACGTAGGGACACGATGCTCGGCGCCAATCTCACGAATGCGCAGCGCCACCAGCCCCGCGCCTTTGGCGACAACTTTCGGCGCGCTCATTTTGTTCTCGTCATACTTCAACGCCACCGAATAGTGCGTGGGGTTAGTAACAATAACGTCCGCTTTCGGCACATCCGCCATCATGCGACGCTGTGCGGCCGCACGCTGCATTTGACGTATTTTTCCCTTAACGTGCGGGTCACCTTCGCTTTGCTTAAATTCGTCCCGGATATCCTGACGCGACATACGCAGTTTTTTCAGGTGGCTGTAAATCTGGAAAAAGACGTCAAACCCCACCATCGGAATGACGCCCAGCACCACCAACAGCGCGCACATACCCACTAAATCCAGGGCGTTGCCCATCGCCGTAATCGGAGATTCCGCCATCAGTCGCATCATCGCTGGCCAGTTATGCCAGAGATAAAACCCAGCCACGCTGCCTACCAGCGTGGACTTCAGTATCGCTTTAAGTAGTTCTGCCCCGGTTTGCGCGGAGAACATGCGTTTAATGCCCGGCAGCGGATTCAGCTTAGAGAACTTGGGCTGCAGAGATTTACCGCTGAAGATCAAGCCGCCGAGCATCACCGGGGAGATTAATGCCACCAGAACAACGCCGGTAATCAACGGTAACAGCGCAATCATCGCGTCTTTAATCAGCAGGATGATTTGACTGAGGATCAGATTAGGGTCGTTGACCATACTGTGGTCAAAACGTAATCCGGCAGACAGCATGCCGGCCAGCCTGCGGGCGAGCGACTCCCCGCCAATCCAGATAATGCACACACCCACCAGCAAAATAAGCAGCGAGGTCAGCTCTTTGGATCGGGGGATCTGCCCTTCTTCCCGTGCTTTTTCAAGTCGGTGGGGTGTGGGGGCTTCTGTTTTGTCGTCGTCGCTTTCTTCTGCCACGCATCAGACCCTGGATAGAGATATAGGCGAGAATGATGCCAGAACGTCCATCCAGCAATGGGAAGAGTAAGCGGTAAAAAAGACGGGATTTATGGCTTTAAGCAGAATTGCGCGTAAGCCGGATGAGAGGTCACGCCCCACATCCGGCAAATACTCATCAGAAACCGAGGCTGTCCAGCAGGTCGTCAACCTGATCCTGACTTGCCACCACGCCGGCTTTTGAGGTATCAACCTGCGGGCCGTTAAGCAAGCTTTCGTTTTCACGTTTTGGACGAGCACCCTGCTCCGGGATGTTTTCCAACAGAACCATCAGCAACTGACGTTCAATCTCCTGGATAACATCCATCATGCGTTTGATGACCTGACCGGTGAGGTCCTGGAAATCCTGCGCCATCATGATGTCCAGCAGTTGAGCGTTAGTAAAACTGGTATGTCCTGGCACATCACCAAGGAACTGTCGGGTATCGGTGACCAGTTCACGGGCGTCGGACAGCTCGATCGGATTTTCGAACCATTCATCCCAGCGTTTGGTCAGGTCTTTGGCCCCTTTTTCCATCGCGTCCTGATGCGGCTGCGAAGCCTCCACGCTGTTCAGCGCGCGCTCTGCCGCCTGTGCGGTCATCTGCACAACGTAATCGAGACGATCGCGGGCATCGGGAATCGCTTCCGCCGCTTCGGCAATAGCCTGATCCAGCCCCAGTTCACGCAGGCTGTCGCGCAGCATTCGGGTCAAACTGCCGATGCGCGCGATGATGTCCCCTGCAGAGTGTTCGTCAGCAGGTTTAATTTGTGGTTGCATCATCATTGTCACACCCTCACATGCCCAGTTTCTCAAAGATCTTATTGAGTTTCTCTTCCAGCGTTGCCGCCGTGAACGGTTTCACGACATAGCCACTGGCACCTGCCTGTGCTGCCGCAATGATGTTCTCTTTCTTCGCTTCCGCCGTCACCATCAGCACCGGTAAGGCGGACATTGCGCCATCTGCACGAATGGTTTTCAGCAGCTCGAGGCCATCCATGTTCGGCATGTTCCAGTCGGAAATGACAAAACCAAATCCCCCAGCCTGCAGCTTATTCAGCGCGTCCACACCGTCTTCAGCTTCTTCAACATTGTTGAAACCCAGCTCTTTGAGCAGGTTACGTACAATGCGACGCATGGTGGAAAAGTCATCCACAACCAAAAACTTAAGCTCTTTATCCGCCATAAAAAATAAACTCCTGATTCAAATACGTATTGCCTGTCCGGCACTGATTTTCGCCAGCATTTGCTGGCTTACCTGGCTAAGATCGACCACTTCGCTTACGCCACCCATATTGATGGCCTCGCGCGGCATGCCGAACACCACACAACTTGCTTCGTTTTGCGCAATGGTCCAGGCACCCGCCTGGTTCATCGCTAACATTCCGGCGGCACCATCGTTGCCCATACCTGTCAGGATCACTCCCACGGCATTACGCCCCGCGTGTTTTGCCACCGAATGGAACAGCACATCCACTGATGGCCGATGCCGGTTAACCGGCGGACCATCATGAATTTTGATCTGGTAGTTCGCCCCGCTGCGCGCCAGTTCCATATGCTTGTCACCTGGGGCGATATACGCATGCCCCGGAAGCACACGCTCCCCGTCTTCTGCCTCTTTCACGGTTATCTGACACAGTTTGTTCAGACGTTCGGCGAATGAACGGGTAAACCCTGGCGGCATATGCTGGGTAATAAGAATACCGGGACTTGAAAGCGGCAATGGCTGGAGTACATGGCGAATTGCCTCTGTTCCTCCGGTTGACGCGCCAATCACCAGCAGTTTTTCCGAACTGAGTAACGGCCCCGCTTTCAAGGTCGCCGGTGCCGCCATAGGCTTATGGGCCGCCAGTTTTGCCCGCGACGCGGTGCGGATCTTCTCAGCGATCATTTCGCTGTAGGCCAACATCCCTTCACGGATCCCCAACTGTGGTTTGGTGACAAAATCAATCGCCCCCAGCTCCAGCGCCCGCAGCGTGACCTCTGAACCTTTACCCGTGAGTGAAGAGACCATAACCACCGGCATCGGACGCAGACGCATCAACTTTTCAAGAAAGTCGAGGCCATCCATGCGCGGCATTTCCACATCCAGCGTCAGGACGTCAGGATTGTATTTTTTGATTAAATCCCGCGCGACCAACGGATCAGGCGCCGTTGCTACCATTTCCATATCACTGTGGCTGTTAATAATTTCGGTCATGATTTGACGCATCAATGCAGAATCATCAACCGACAACACCCTGATTTTACTCATGCTTTATCCTTACCTGGCGCATGCGCATACACGGTCTGTCCACGCAGGCTAAACTCGCGCACGAGGTTGCTAAAGTTTTCTGAATGACCTGCAAACAGCAGCCCATCTGGTTTAAGAAGTGGAACAAAACGGTGCAAAATATCCTGCTGTGTCGTTTTATCGAAATATATCATCACGTTACGACAAAATATGGCATCGAAGGGTCCAGGCACGTTGTACTGCTTATCCAGTAAATTCACGCTGGAAAATTCAACATGCCCCGCCAGTTCCTGCCGAACGCGTACCAGACCTTCATGCGGCCCGGTGCCACGCATGAAATAACGCTGCAACTGCTGGGGTGACAGCGTCTTCAGCTCATCAAGACGGTAAATGCCGCTTCTGGCCTTTTCCAGCACTTCGGTATCAATGTCGCTGGCAAAAACACGCCAGCGGCCCGGTGCCATACCCAGGGTATCGGCGAGCGTAATCGCAATGCTATACGGCTCTTCACCGGTTGACGCCGCTGCGCTCCAGACCCGGTATTCACCGTTGCGCCGACGAGCATGATCTGACAGCACCGGAAAATGATGCCCTTCGCGAAAAAACGCGGTCAGGTTGGTGGTCAGGGAGTTAATAAAAGCCTGCCACTCAGCACTGTTCTGGTTAGCTTCCAGCATGCTGAGATAGCGACCAAAGTCATCCAGTCCCAGGGTACGTAAACGACGGACCAGGCGGTTATAAACCATGTCCCGCTTATGGTCGGCCAGTACGATCCCCGCACGCTGGTAGATTAATTGACATATCCGACGAAAATGCGCGTCAGACAGCGCGAGGCGCTGTGTCATCTGTAACAATAATGACGTTTGCCCGGTGGGCAGAGATGATGTCATAGCGCCTTCTCAATCACATTCAGGATACAACGGGCACAACCTGCGGCTGCGCCAACTCTTGTTTTGTTACGGTTTGCTCTTCAAGCTTGAAAAATGCGACGCAGGCGGAAAGATTATCGGCCTGTGTGGCGAGTTGTCCGGTGGCGGATGCGGCTTCTTCCACCAGCCCGGCGTTTTGCTGCGTCACTGAATCCATCTGGCTGACGGCCTGCGCCACCTGCTCAATGCCTCTGCGCTGTTCATCAGAAGCAGAGGCAATCTCGCCCATGATGTCGTTAACCCGGGTAACCGAGCTGACAATTTCCGTCATGGTGCGTGCAGCCATATCAACCAGCTGCGAGCCCTGATGCACTCGGGTAACAGACTCTTCAATGAGTCCTTTAATTTCTTTCGCCGCCTGCGCGCTACGGCTTGCCAGATTGCGCACTTCACCCGCGACAACGGCAAAACCGCGCCCCTGTTCACCTGCGCGGGCAGCCTCTACCGCGGCATTCAGCGCCAGGATATTGGTCTGGAAGGCAATGCTGTCAATCACGCCGATGATGTCGCCAATTTTCTGCGAGCTGGCGGAAATCTCATGCATGGTGCTGGCCACCCGGGTCGTCTGTTCACCGCCTTTATGCGCGGTGTCGGCCGCACTTTTGGCAATTCCTGACGCCTGGCGCGCGTTATCCGCATTCTGCCCGACGGTGGCGGTCAGTTGTTCCATGCTGGCTGCCGTTTGCGCCAACGCGGCCGCCTGCTGTTCAGTTCGCGAAGATAAATCGTTATTGCCCATCGCGATTTCTGAAATGCCACTATGCATGGCTGAGCTGCCCTGGCGTACCTCACTGACCGTTTCACGTAACGCCTGCTGCATCTTCTTCAGGCTGGCAAAAATAGCCGAGATCTCATTGCGCCCATAAACCGCTACTGGCCTGGCCAGATTACCTGCAGCAATGCTGTCGAAATGACTGCCAACAATCGCCAGCGGCTGAACAATCATCTTGCGCGACCAGTACAACGCACCGCTGGTGAGCAGTGCCGCCAGTACCACCATGGTGGCAAAAATCACCCCCGACATATGGTAATTTCGCTGGCTCTGTTCGCCTGCCGTTTGCAACACGCTGTCGATGTTGCTCTGCCAGGCATTCACATTCGCATCAAAAGCATCTTGAGCCGCCTGCACTGGCGCGGTCAGAAAATCTGACAACTGATTGTTTTCAAGCCAGGTGGCCTGATGCGCGAGCGCGCTGTGCCACTGACTGAAACTATTCTCCGTTGCGCCAAACAGCGCCTTGCCTTGTTCCGTCGGATCCGACGTCGCCATAAAGCGTTTAAACATCAATTCAGACTGCGCCAGGCTATCGCGCGCGAGGGTCATCAGCGTTTTGATGTCCTCTGGCGGATAGCTCAGGGCGGTCAGCGTCCCTGCCTTATTAAGGGCCGTACTGGCCTGTAATAACACAGCGCGGGTTTGGGCCAGCGCAGCGCGTTGCTGATTACTCCGTTCGACCTGATTCAGGTTCTGAAAACCGTCCCGAAATGCCCAGAAGGACAAGCCATTACTGCCAATCTGCAAAACACCGCAGAGGATTAAAATCAAAAACAGCGTGGTCGAAATTCGAATACGATTAAACATCAACGCTCCCATCGGGCGGCACTGGCCGCGGTTTAACTACCAGTCAAAATGTTTCCCAATTCGTATCTTGTTCAATGCTCTGACGCGGATAGGACGCGCTCGACGCTGCAGGTAATCGAGTATCGCGTGGTTTTGTCGACGCCGGACGTGACACCAGACGGAAGGTCGACACCGACTGCGTCAGACGGCTGGCCTGTTCTTCCAGTGCAGCGGCAGCGGCAGCCGATTCCTGGACCAACGAGGCGTTCTGCTGCGTAACGCGATCCATTTCGGAGACCGCGAGCGCAACCTGATCAATCCCCCGACTTTGCTCATCGGAGGCCGAGGCAATCTCGCCCATAATGTCGGTCACCCGCGTCACGGCATTGACGATATCGTTCATTGTTTCACCTGCGCTTTCTACCAGAACTGAACCGGTATCCACTCGGGAAACAGAATCTTCAATCAACGCTTTAATCTCTTTCGCCGCCTGCGCACTGCGGCTTGCCAGATTACGCACTTCGCCTGCAACCACAGCAAAGCCACGGCCTTGCTCACCGGCGCGTGCGGCTTCAACCGCTGCGTTCAGTGCGAGAATATTGGTCTGAAAGGCAATGCCATCGATGACGCTGATGATATCGGCGATTTTCTTCGAGCTATCGGCGATTTCGTGCATGGTATTCACCACGCTATCAACCACTTTGCCGCCATGTTGTGCAGTGTCGGAGGCGCTTTTTGCCAGTTGCGAGGCCTGACGCGCGTTGTCCGCATTTTGCTTAACGGTTGCGGTCAACTGTTCCATACTGGCTGCAGTTTCTTCCAGCGCAGACGCCTGCTGTTCCGTACGAGATGAAAGGTCTGTGTTCCCGCTGGCAATTTCGCTGGTACCGGAATAAATCGCATCAGAGCCTTCACGCACCAGGGTGACGGTTTCCGTCAGCGAACGCTGCATATGATCAACGGTACTGGCCAACTCGCCGATTTCGTTACGGCCACTAACGGCCAGGGTGGCGGTCAGGTTACCGCTGGCGATTTCGCGAATATGGGCAATGACCCGAGACAGAGGATTAAGCAGGGTATGGCGGATGCCGTACCACACCACTACCAGAATCAGCACCAGCACGACAGCCAGCACGCCAAGCTGCCATTGGGCGAAATGGTAATCCCGCGCGCTTTGATCAAATGCCTGAACGTAAAGCTTTTCGCTAACGCTGGCGTATTTGCCCAACGCCTCGCCGAGCGCGTTTTGCATTCCCTGGGTAGGTTGCGCGAAATAGGCGTCCATATTGCCATTTTCCAGAAACTGAACCAGCTCTGCTAAGGCCGCATGGTATTGCTGATATTTCTCCTCAACGTTGCCGCTGGCCTCTACCATCTCCGGCAACGGTGTCATGTTTTTAAATTTTGCGTAATGCGTTTCAGCCTGCGCCAGCGATGCTTTGGCATTCTTCAGCAGATCGTTTTTCGCGCTGCTTTGCTGGTTTGACGCATCCATCATCATGCGTGCAGAAGAACGGCTTAAATTGATTCGTGTTTGCAGCATCAGATCCCATGTTGAGGTGAGTTCACTTTGCTGCTGTCGTAGATCGTTAGAGATAACAAAACTTTGCTGATTCTGCTGCAATGAGGAAAACAACAGACCACCGGAAACAAGCTGTAGCAGTGCGAAAACCCCCAGCACCATCATCAGCATTGTGACAACGCGGATACGGTTAAACATAAGGCACCTTCCTGAAAACGAGTTATCAACGTTATCGGCAGTCGCTGAGATAACTTTACGTTTGCGAAAAGGAAATCCTGAAGGGGCGTGCAGCCTGGCGGGAGGGCGGCAAAACGGGTGTACGGCAACCACAAGTCATTCACATAAAAACACCATAATTATCATGTAAATAACATTTATTTTCATCGGTCAGCACGCTCAGAATGGCCGAAACACTCAATTTTATGTGATTGAGATCACACAAAATCATCGTAAATACCACAACAAAATGGATAAAAAATTAAAAAAAGTTGTATCAGCTGGCGCTTTAATTCAATTTATATGATGAATATTTCGTTACCACTTAATAAGTATAAAAAATGAGTAACCGATCAATAAATGTTAAATCTTTACTGAGGGCTTTTTAGTGGCAAATGCAAACAAACTCACGTTGTTTATCGTGATCTTCATGCTGGCGGGGATCCTGTCGGGTGCGGTGATCCACTCTTATGCCTCCCCCGGCGTTGTGACCGCCTGGGCCGATAATATTACGCTTCTCACCGACATCTTTTTGCGCCTGATTAAAATGGTCATCGCGCCTTTAGTATTCAGTACCCTGACCGTCGGAATTATGCGCCTGGGAGAAACGTCCACCATCGGGCGCGTAGGCGGGAAAGCAATGATTTGGTTTATCAGTTCTTCCATACTGTCTATCCTGGTCGGTCTGTTTGTGGTTTCTCTTGAACAACCCGGCAGCGGACTGAACCTGGCGATCCCGCTGGAGGCCGCAGATACCGGCCTGGCCGTGGGCGGCATGAGCCTGAAAGGTTTTCTGACGCATACCATTCCAACCAGCATCGCCGAGGCGATGGCGAATAATGAGATCCTGCAAATTGTGGTGTTCTCGATGTTCTTCGGTATTGGCGGAGCATCGCTTGGTGAGAAATTCAACGCCCCGCTGGTTGCAGCGCTGGATGTGGTCTCCCACATAATGCTGAAGGTGACTGGCTATGTGATGTACGTCGCACCGCTGGCTATTTTTGCCGCCATTTCCTCCGTTATCTCTACCCAGGGTCTGGGGATCCTGCTCAACTATGCATCGTTCATCGGCGGCTACTATGTGGCTATTTTGCTGACCTGCCTAGCGTTGCTGGCGGTGGGTTATGTGATGCTGAAAAAAGAGGTATTTCGCCTGCTGAGCATGCTGAAGGATCCGGTCCTGGTCGCATTCACCACCAGCAGCTCTGAAGCCGCTTATCCGAAAACGCTGGAGCAATTAACCAAATTTGGTTGCTCACCCAACATCGTGTCTTTCGTGCTGCCTATCGGTTATTCGTTTAACCTGGTCGGCTCGATGGTCTACTGTTCATTTGCCTCTATGTTTATCGCGCAGGCCTATAATATTCACCTCTCCTTTGCCCAAATCACCGTCCTGATGCTGACGCTGATGCTAGCGTCCAAAGGGATTGCCGGCGTGCCACGTTCAGCGCTGGTGGTGCTGGCGGCAACCATTCCGAGCTTTAACATTCCGGTCGCCGGGATCCTGCTACTAATGGGGATTGACCACTTCCTGGATATGGGACGTTCTGCGATCAACGTATTAGGAAACGGGATTGCAACGGCGATGCTGGCACAGGATGAAGGTTTACTGGAAGAAGAGCCGGACCTGGTTGAGCGGGAAGCATAAGAGGGAAATCTGCCGGATGCGTTACGCTTATCCGGCCTACAACAGCGAGCATTGTAGGCCGGATAACATGTTTAAAGATTATGCGACGTGGGAAGCGGCAATATCCAGCAGCGCCATTTCTTCGCTGTTCAGCAGCTTCTCAATGTTGACCAGAATCAGCATCCGGTCACCCAGCGCCCCCAGTCCCGTCAGGTATTCCGTCGACAGCGTTACCGCAAACTCCGGCGCCGGACGGATTTGATCTGTCGTCAGCGACAGCACATCCGAGACGCCATCTACTACAATCCCGACTACGCGCTGACCCAGGTTCAGCACAATCACCACGGTGTTTTCGTTGTAATCCACATCGCTCTGGCTAAACTTCACGCGCAGGTCAACAATCGGCACAATCACACCGCGCAGGTTCGTAACGCCTTTGATAAACGCAGGCGTGTTAGCAATGCGCGTCACCTGATCATAGCCGCGGATTTCCTGCACTTTCAGGATATCGATACCGTACTCTTCATCCCCCAGCGTAAACACGAGGAATTCCTGACCTGACGGTTCGCCGGCCAGTTTAGTTACATTACTCATACCGGTCATATTATTCCCTTCTCACTCAATCAGGCGGCTGTGATCGCCACACGTTGTTCGCGGTTCAATCCCTGCAATGCAGAGACATCGACAATCAGCGCGACGCTGCCGTCGCCGAGGATCGTTGCTGCAGAAATGCCTGGCACTTTGCGGTAGTTACTTTCCAGGTTTTTGACCACCACCTGGTGTTGGCCAATTAACTGATCGACCAGCAGCGCGTAGCGACGCCCTGCACTCTGTAAAATCACCACAATCCCTTGAGTCGCTTCAGTTTTTGCGCCTTCAACTTCGAAGACTTTCCACAACTCAACCAGCGGTAAATACTCGCCGCGCACTTCCAGAACGCGCTCTCCTCCGGCCAGCGGATGCAGATCTTCTTCACGCGGTTGCAGTGATTCCATAACGGCATTCAGCGGCAGAATAAAGACTTCATCCGCTACGCGCACCGACATCCCATCGAGGATCGCCAGCGTCAGCGGCAGCAGAATTCGAATCGTTGTCCCTTGTCCCTGTCTGGACTGGATCTCAACATGGCCGCCCATCTCCTGGATATTTCGCTTCACTACATCCATACCCACGCCGCGTCCGGAGACATCCGTCACCTGTTCGGCGGTCGAAAAGCCTGGCGCGAAGATCAGCATACCCACTTCGTCATCGCTCATGTTTTCGTGGATCGGCATCCCCTGGGAAATCGCTTTGGCGAGAATGCGTTCGCGGTTCAGACCAGCGCCATCATCGGTCACTTCAATACAGATATTCCCGCCCTGGTGCTCTGCGGAAAGCGTCAGGTTACCGACCGGGCTTTTCCCCGCTTCCATGCGTTTTTCCGGCAGTTCAATGCCGTGGTCCAGGCTGTTACGCACCAGATGCGTCAACGGATCGATGATGCGTTCAATCAGGCTCTTGTCGAGTTCGGTTGAGCTACCGACCTGCGTCAGTTCGACCTGTTTACCCAGCTTACCGGCCAGATCGCGCACCAGACGTGGGAAGCGGCTGAACACATACTCCATTGGCATCATACGAATCGACATCACCGACTCTTGTAAGTCGCGGGCGTTACGTTGTAACTGACCCATACTGGTGATGAGATCGCCGTGATTAACGGGATCCAGTTCGTTTGAGCGTTGTGCCAACATTGACTGGGTGATCACCAACTCACCGACCAGGTTAATGAGCTGATCGACCTTCTCAACCGCTACGCGGATGCTGGTCGACTCGCTGGCGCGGGCGGGTTTGTCACGTTCCGCGCGTCCGTGTGGCGCTTCACTGGCGGCGGCTTTCACCACTGGCGCAACGGCGGCCGGCTGCGGCTTCGCGACAACGCCTACCGCTTCGGCCTCGGCTTCAGTTTCAACGGTTACGGGCGCTGGGCTGACGGTTTCAAATTCAATCTGGTCAGCTTCAATCACAAAACAAAGCACTGCAATGATGTCATCTTCTGCGAGATTGCCATCAAGCGTTGCCGACAGCGTGTCGCTTCCTTTCACCACATCGGTTAAGGTCGCCAGATTCCCCAGCTCCTCTTCCAGTAAATCGACTTCACTGGCTTTCAGGCGCGAGAGAATAATGCGTTTCTTGCTCTCCTCACTGGCGGATTCAGAAATGGCAACCGCCTCTTCCTGCATTGCAGCGCTGTCAACAACGCTCAATTTTGCGGTGTTGACGACTGCCGGTGCGGTTTCACCTTTCGCTTCGAGCGCTAACTGTCGTAACGCATTACAAATGTACTCAAAGCTAGCGGCATCCGGCTCTTCTGAGTTTTTATAGGCGTCGAGCTGTTCCTGCATAATATCTTTCGTTTCCAAAAACAGGTTGATAATGTCGGCATTAAGCTGCATTTCGCCACGCCGCGCTTCATCCAACAGGTTTTCCATCAGATGGGTCGTTTCCTGCAAAATGGTAAAGCCGAAGGTGCCCGCCCCGCCTTTTATCGAGTGCGCGGCACGAAAAATCGCATTCAGCTGTTCGGAATCCGGGGCTTCAGGAACCAAATCAAGCAGGTGTTGCTCCATATCAGCCAACAGTTCGTCAGCTTCATCAAAAAATGTTTGATAAAAATCGCTTATATCCATGCTCACGCTATCACCTCGGATTGGCTGGTGGCGATGTGGGAACGCTTGCCGGCGGAAGTTCCGCTGGCTGTTGTAAGACACTTACCGGCTCATTCTGGCTTTCAGCGTTTTCATGCAAAATGGCCTCTTCCGCCTGCTTATTAAGAACCAGCAGGCTAATACGGCGGTTGATTGCGTCTTCGGGACCGCGATCGCTCAGACGCATCGTGGCGGCCATACCGACCACTCGTAATACTTTTCCATCATCCAGACCGCCGCTAACCAGTTCGCGACGCGACGCGTTAGCGCGATCGGCGGATAACTCCCAGTTGCTATACCCTTTTTCACCATTGGCGTAAGGGTAATCATCCGTATGGCCGGAAAGGCTGATTCGGTTAGGAATGCCGTTAAGCACTGGCGCGATGGCTCGCAGGATGTCGCGCATATACGGCTCAACCTCAGCGCTACCGGTTTTAAACATCGGGCGGTTCTGACTGTCGATAATCTGTATCCGTAGTCCTTCCTGCACTAAATCAATTTTCAAGTGCGGGCGCAGCGCACGCAGTTTAGGGTCAGATTCAATCAACTGATCGAGATCGCCGCGAAGTTTGCTCAACCGGCTTTGTTCCATGCGTTTTCTCAGATCGTCGATATTCGGCTGCTTGTTCACTTCTCCCTGCTGCTGGGTGTAGTCGTCCCCACCGCCTGGAATTGGACTTTGGCTATTCGAAATTCGATTTCCCCCAGTCACCGCGGTAGCCAACGGCGTACGGAAATATTCGGCAATCTGGATCAATTCTTTAGGGCTGGAGATGGAAATGAGCCACATCACCAGAAAGAAGGCCATCATCGCGGTCATAAAATCGGCGTAGGCGATTTTCCACGAACCATGCGCCCCACCACCGTGACCTTTATGTTTGCGTCGCTTTACAACGATAATGGGATGGGCCTGATTTTTCATGCGTCCTCGGTCGTCTGCTGCGCAGTTGGATTTCTTACCGCACGCACATGCTCTTCCAGCTCGATAAACGATGGACGTTCGCTGGAATACAGAGTCTTACGACCAAATTCGACGGCAATTGGCGGCGCGTAACCATTCAAATTGGAGAGCAGTGTTATCTTCACACACTGCATCATTTTGGTGGTTTCAGCGCTTTTCTGCCGCAGAACGCTGGCAAGCGGAGAAATAAATCCATAGGCCAGTAAAATACCGAGGAATGTCCCTACCATCGCATGAGCAATCAGCGAACCCAGTTCAGCCGCCGGACGATCGGCAGAAGCCAGCGCATGAACAACCCCCATGACCGCCGCCACGATCCCGAACGCCGGTAATGAATCACCCACCATCGCCAGACTGTTAGCCGGGACTTCGGCCTCACTTTCGTGAGTCTCAATTTCTTCGTCCATCAGCGCTTCAATTTCAAACGTGTTCATGTTGCCGCTGATGATCAAACGCAGATAATCGACAATGAAATCAAGCATTACGGCATCCGCAAGAATGCGTGGATAGCTGGCGAAGATTTCACTCTCTTTAGGGTTTTCAATGTCGCGTTCAAGCGAGAACATGCCCTGCTGACGTGACTTGGCCATCAGGCGATACAGCAGCGCCAGCAGATCCATATACATCGCTTTGGTATATTTTGAACGACGAAAAAGCATCGGGATCGCTTTCATCGTCCCCTTAATGGCTTTTCCGTTATTGCCGACGATGAATGCCCCAATACCCGCGCCACCGATAATCACCAGCTCAGCCGGTTGATAGAGTGCCCCAAGGTGTCCGCCGGTCATCATATACCCGCCGAAAACTGTACCAATAACAACCAGGTAACCTAATAAGATAAGCACGACATCATCCTTTCGCAATTGACTATGACAGGATGCGCAGTCGGGCAGTTAACTTAAGGTCAGGACAAAAAAAAGCAGCGGTAATCGCTTACCGCTGCTGGAGTGTTTGTCCACACCGTATCAGTTAAACAGCCTGTTCGATCTGTTCATCCAGCAGTTGTGGAATAATATCGGCAGCATTCTGGGAAAGTTTACGTCTTTTTACGGCCCGTGATGGCGGTTGGCATAAACTGCAGGCAAAGCTACCTGCGGGTTGGTGTGCGTGGGTGATAAAATTCCCACCGCAGCAATTGCATTGGGATAACTCCAGCAATCCGCTGTCGACAAAACGTACCAGCGTCCATGCGCGAGTTAGCGCCAGCAGCGGCCCCTCTTCCGGCTGCGGACACTGCTCAAGGTATAAACGATACGCTTTGATTACGGCATCCACGCCGCTGCACAAACCGGTTTTGAGCAGGAATTGCCAGGCGTTGCAAAACATCGAAGCATGAATGTTTTGTTCCCACGTCATAAACCAGTCGGTGGAAAAAGGCAGCATCCCTTTTGGCGGAGGACTACCGCGTAATTCTTTGTACAACTTGATAAGTCGGCCACGGCTTAATTGCGTTTCGCTTTCCAGCATTTGCAAACGGGCGCCCAATGTGATTAATTCCATCGCTAGCTGGATATCACGCGCTTCCTGAACAATGCTTTTTTCGCTCATCATCAAGCCCTTTTCTTGCGCGCTGCATCATCGATGTCGCTTAACAGCCGCGTTGAAAGCATGATACCGGTATGAATTTGCTGAAGATCGTCAACGCGGGAGTCTTGCGTCAGGCGAGTAACCGTCTGGTGATCGTCGAAGCGGAAATGACATACCAGTTGGTTTGTTTCAGCCAGTTTGACCATTTGAGGAAGTGTTAATGTTGCCAACGTGTCCGCCATCTCTTCGCTGATACCAAGGCGAAACATCGCAGATGCTTTGTCCTGAACGATCAAACGTTGTGCAAGCAATAAATATGACAGATTGATGTCATAAATGTGTTTCAGCAACTCGGATGTATGCATTATTTGCATCCATAATAACCAACATTGTTTTCATGCGGTGAAACCGCACCCCGTGATGTCGCCGGGAAGGCCCGGTAAAAAAAAAAGCAAAAGGTCAAATACATAGCAGCGTGACGGCACTTACGCGTTGTCTAAACATTCCCTTTTCAGAAGGCCGCGTTCCTTACAAGCTCACATCAATTCTTACAATTGTCTAAGATTTTTCCTAATTCGACGCAACTCTACCCGCCACAAGTTACACATACAACGTAGCTATGCTGCGAATTTGAAGAATATGTGACACAGATCACATAAACCAGTTAAACACTTAACATAAATCCATCAGCACAGCTTTTACTTTGCATATTTTTTAACCCCATATTCTCCATTTCAATTCCTGGCGTACGAATATTCTTGCATTAAAAGCGAATAGTATTTTGTTCACGAACGTTAATATCACGTCGTGAAATAGCGAGCTTGATCACATATTTAATGTAAAACATCATTTTGATTAAACGCTTTATAAACAAAGACTTAAATATTAAGGGTGATTAATTAATACCAGGCTGTGATAACCGCTCAAATGTTAAAATATGTTTATTTTTTATTAACACATTGTTTTCATTAGCAGTGAGTTTTACTTAAGGAAGCTGAACGTAATTAGAAGTTATATGAAGCAATTATTCTATTTATAAGAATAATTAATGAATAACCATGATGACATTCACACTATCAGGGAAGGAAACGTTGCAGTATGGAGTAAGCTAAGTAATGCTGAAAAATCCTCTCATAATTCTTGAAAAAAAGGAGCGAGTTATGAGCTATACACACATTCTTGTGGCCGTTGCCGCGACCCCAGAAAGCCAGCAGTTGTTAGCCAGGGCGGTATCAATCGCTCGTCCTGTTAATGCCCGTATTAGCCTGATAACCCTGGTCTCAGACCCAGAACTGTATAATCAGTTTGCAGCGCCTATGCTTGAAGACCTGCGAGAAGTGATGCAAGAAGAGACTCAGGATTTTATCGACAAGCTCAGCAAAGACGCGCAGTACCCTATTGAGCATACCTTTATTACCTATGGGGCCCTGAATGAACATATTCTGGACGTATGCCGGAAGCACGCGGTCGATCTGGTCATTTATGGCAACCATAACCACAGTTTCTTTTCACGCGCGTCCTGCTCAGCGAAAAGCGTGATCGGTGCCAGCCAGGTGGATGTTCTGTTGGTTCCACTGGCTGGAGATTGATCTTCACTTTCTGAGCGTTACGCCAGCTTAGAACAGGATGAAACGTTGTCTGGCAATGGCTGTTTACTCTGGCGCGGGATGACTTTTTCCAGATCGCAAATGAACATCGCCTGCCAGTTGTCGATATCGTTTTTAATGATAGTCTCGAGCATCTCAGCGTGGCGAGAGATGCGCTCGGCAAGCGGCATCGTCAGCGCCTGGTTTAATGCGCCAGCGACTTCATCGCGATCGTAAGGATTAACAATAAGGGCGGCAGTTAGCTCGTTTGCGGCCCCGGCAAATTGTGATAACACCAGCACGCCAGGGTTGGCAGGATCCTGCGCGGCCACGAACTCTTTCGCCACCAGGTTCATACCATCGCGCAGCGGGGTCACCAGTCCTACATCAGAGTAGCGGAAGATCTTCATCAGCAATTTACGATCAAAGTACTGATTCAGATAATAGAGCGGCGTCCAGCCCAGTTGGCCATATTTACCGTTAATCCTCCCCGCTTCAGTCTCCAGTTGGTGACGAATATCCTGGTAGGCCTGTACCTCTTCACGCGACGTTGGCGCTATCTGCGTGTAGCGAATTTTACCGTGGTGCTGCGGATAGTGTTCCAGCAGAGCCTCATAGGCCTGAAATCGCTCTGGCAACCCTTTAGAGTAATCCAGACGCTCAACTGAAAATATATTCTGCACATTTTTGAGTTCCGCTTTCAGTTGCGCCAGCTTCGGCGGCAAAGGTCCGGAGGCCTGCCGGGCGATCTCATCTGGCTCAATACCAATAGGATACACCTGGGTGCAAAACGCTTTTCCCCATGCCCGGTGGTGATTATCGCTCTGCGTGGATACCTGCGTCTGGGCTGCCAGGCAATCCAGAAAAGCCTGACGGTCGTTTTCGGTCTGGAAACCGAGCAAATCAAAATCGCACATCTGCTCAAGTAGCGCCTGATGTGGAGGTAGCGCATTAAAAATTTCCGGCGTCGGAAATGGAATATGCAGGAAAAAGCCGATACGGTTATTCACACCGCGTTTACGCAGTTCGCTGGCAAACGGCAGCAGATGGTAATCATGAATCCAGATGATGTCGTCATCGCTAAGCAGCGGCAGCAGTTTATCTACCAGTAAGGCATTCACCCGCTGATAGCCTTCCCATGCAGGACGCTGAAACTGTACCAGGTCCAGACGATAATGAAACGCAGGCCATAGAACAGCATTTGAAAACTGGCAGTAATACTCTTCGTAGTCCTGCTCACTCAAATTAAACGAAGCCCAGGTAATATTGCCACGCGTGACTTTTTTTAATGGTTTGTCCTCATTACCCGTATCGCCACTCCAGCCAAACCACAGGCCACCAGCAGCCTTCAACGCGCCCAGCACGCCGACAGCAAGCCCACCTGCGCTCCCTTTGTCATCTGGTGAGGCGATACGATTAGATACTACGACTAAACGACTCATAGCCACCTCTTCTGTTATTCGTTGCTTTCGATTCTTGCTGCGAAGAGTTATTTTGTTCCAGCCAGTGCCAGACATCACTCACGCCATCCAGACGCCATGTCGCCTGCGTCGCTCCGTTCCCCACCTTCACGGAAATCCCGCCAGCGCGATTAACCACGCCAAACCCGGTTTCGTCCGTCAGATCGTCTCCGAAAAAAACGGGGATCCGACCGGCAAAAGGGGCTTCCTGCATAAATGCGGCAATTGCATCGCCTTTATTGGTCCCCTTTGGTTTTATCTCCACAACGCATTTTCCATGCTGTAAAGCCAGTTGCGGCCATCTGTGCGTGATACGCTCAGCCAGATTAATTAGCGCCGCTTCATGTTCCGGGGCCTGGCGGTAATGCAGCGCGAAAGCCATTCCTTTTGCTTCAAGCGTTGTACCCGGCATCGTCGCCAGCGCGGTTTGTAATAACTCTCCTGCTTCGCGCTCTATTGCCTCAGCCAGGCGCACTATATGAGTTTGGCCATTGATATCACGGCGCTCTGCCCCATGCACTCCGGCGAGCGGAAAACGTAAGGGAGTGGTAAGCGCATCAAGCTCAGCCATCGAGCGCCCTGAAATCAATGCCAGCGCCCCCGCATTACGTGTAGCCAGCTGATGTAATAACTGCAGGATTGTCTTAGGGACGACGACCTGGTCTGGAAAAGGTTTGATCTCAGCCAATGTCCCATCGAGATCAAAAAAATAAGCACAGTTTGCAGATTGTTCATGGGGTATGATCAGTGATGCTGTCACCCGGTTATCCTCCTCATCATGGTCTGTACGCCGCGCGGATCGCGCCGTATATATGATGTACGACGGATATAAGTATAGACAGTGTGACCATGCTCGCCATTTGCAAAAACAATCGCCAGCCGGGTAGCGGCTGGCGATGAGCTAAAGCTAGACTAAAAAGTTGGGGTTTAAATCATCAAACGGTACGCTTCGCTTTTTGCTTGTAACGGTCGAAGATCACCGCCGCCAGCAGGATTAGACCACGTACGACATACTGGGCGAACGGAGAGATGTTCAGCAGGTTCATCGCATTCTCAACCGTTCCCAGAATTAACACCCCGGCCACTACATATGAGATTTTTCCGATGCCGCCTTTGAGCGAAACGCCCCCTAACACGCAGGCGGAAATCACGATCAGCTCATAGCCGATTGAGGTCATTGGTTGGCCGCTGGTCATACGTGATGCGAGGATGATCCCGGCAATGGCGGATACCAGCCCAGACAAAATAAAGATAATAATCTTGGTACGAACGACCGGAACCCCAGCCAGACGTGCCGCCTCTTCATTGCCCCCAATAGCCAGCGTGTTGCGACCAAACGTAGTTTTATTCAGCAGTAAACCGAAGACGATAAAACAGACAACCGTGATCCAGATAGGTGCCGGCAGACCAAACCAGTTCGCGTAGCCGAGGGTAAAGAAGCGCTCATCTTCAATCCCCACCGCCTTACCGTCGGAAATAATATAGGCCAGACCACGTACAATCTGCATCGTCGCAAGGGTGGTGATCAGGGCGTTAATTTTTAAACGCGCAATCACAAACCCATTGACCAGACCACAGAGAATACCGAGCAGCAGCCCGGCAGCCACGCCAATCCACAGGCTTTCAGTCATGTTAATGACCACGGCAGTCGTGACCCCGGCGCAGGCAATCACGGACGCAACGGACAGGTCGAAGTCACCGGATGCCAGGCAAAACAGCATCCCACACGCGACCATACCCGACATCGATACCGCCAGCCCCAGCCCTTTCATATTGATGAAAGTGGCAAAGTTTGGCACAAAGAGGGAACAAACCAGGAACAGCACGGCGAACACCACCAGCATCCCGTACTGATCCCAAATGCGACCAAGATTTAGCGCCGATTTTGCTGCGCCAGAACCCGATGTAGAAACGGAAGACATCATTCTCTCCTTATTCAGGCTACAGCCTGGCTGACTTTAGGCATAGCAAGGCTCAAGGCCTGGCGCTCATCCGCCTGTTCATGAAGCAACTCACCGGCAATTTCGCCCTCTCTCATCACCACGATACGATCGGCGACACCGAGCACTTCTGGCAGGTCACTGGAAGCAAACAGCACGGCCACGCCTCGCGCTGCGAGGGCATAAATCACGTTATAAATTTCATGCTTGGCGCCTACATCAATGCCGCGTGTAGGTTCGTCCAGCAAAATCACCTTCATCTCTTCCGATAACCAACGGCCAAGGATAGCCTTCTGCTGATTACCGCCGGAGAGGTTCATAATCAGCTGCTCCGCGCCCGGCGTTTTAATATTGAGTGAGCGAATATGGTGATCGGCATTGGTCTCTTCCCAGCCGTTGTTGATCACGCATCCGCCCAGAACATGTTTACGACGGGCGCTAATGTTGATGTTGTTACGCACCGAATGGACCGGAATGATCCCTTCCGCTTTGCGGTCCTCCGGGCACAGCATCATTCCCGCTTCAATGGCATGGCTCGGTTTACGAATATCAATAGGCTGCTCATCAATAAACACCTGGCCTGCCGTGATGCGTGTGCCGCCAAACAGTCCTTTCATCAATTCGCTACGCCCGGCGCCTACCAGGCCAAACAATCCTACAATTTCACCGCTGCGTACCGATAAACTGATCGGCGTACGCACACCGGGAGCTTTGACCTCATGCAAACGCAGCCGCTCTGCGCCATACGGTCTGGATTTCCATCCATAAATATCACCGAGGTCGCGTCCAACCATCGCCTGCACCAACGCATCGTGATCGACCTGCTGCATATCCGTGAACGTTTTGACGTAATGCCCATCTTTAAACACGGTGATGGCATCGCTGAGAGCAAAAATTTCCTCCATACGGTGCGATACGTACAGGATGATGCGTCCTTCGTTGCGCAGCTCACGGATGACGCGAAACAGATTCTCAATTTCGCGTGCAGACAGGGAGCTGGTCGGTTCATCAAACGCGATAATTTTGGCATTACGCGCCAGCGCTTTTGCTATCTCCACCATCTGCCATTGACCGATGGAGAGATATTTCAATGGCGTGTCGGGATCGATATCCATGCCCAGATGCTTAAGCTGTAGCCCCGCTTCATAGTTCAGCAGCGAGCGATTTACAATCCCGCCTTTGTGCGGCAACTGGCCTAAATAAATATTCTCGGCAACGGTCATTTCCGGGACGAGATGCAGCTCCTGGTAAATAATGGCGACACCGGCGTTGAGCGCGGCCGTGGTGTCTGCAAACGAAACTTCCTGTCCGCGGATCGTCAAAGATCCCGTCGTTGGCGCATAGTTACCGCTGAGAATTTTTAAGAGTGTTGATTTTCCGGCGCCATTTTCGCCCATCAGCGCATGCACCTGACCGGCGTAACAGTCGAAACTGATATCCGTAAGCGCTTTAACGCCCGGGAATGTTTTGCCAATGCCGCGGAATGAGAGATACGGGGTAGACTGTTGCATAACGTCTCCGTGAGTCAGATCTTTAAGCCGGATGGCGGCTTTGCCTCATCCGGCCTTCTGAGGACGCGATTCGTAGGCCGGATAAGACGCTTTGACGTCGCATCCGGCATTTATGTTACTTACCGCCTAAGCCTTTCTTCGCCAGCTCTTCTTTGAAGTTATCGCGGGTAATCAGCACCACATCCGTCACTTCAGTAAACGCCGGTGGCTCTGCACCTTTCGTTACCCAGTTGTAAAGCATTTCACTTGATTTGTAGCCGTGAACGTCAGGGCTTGGCAGCAGTGAGCCGTAGAACCCGGTCGCTTCGCCTTTGGACAGTTCACTCACGGCATCAACGCCATTAATACCGATACCAATTACGTTTGGCGCTTTGAAGCCCTGCCCTTCAGTCGCACGTACGCCGCCCAGCACGGTGTTGTCGTTCATGCCGACAATCAGCCAGTGTTTGACTTCAGGATGTTGAACCAGCATGGAGTTAGCGGCATCGAATGCACCGGGGATATCATTTGATTTTGTTGGAACCTGGTAGATCTGTTTTTCCGGGAAGCCTGCGGCTTTAAGCGCTTCCATTGAACCTGACGTACGGCGACGCGCGGTATCAAGTTCGTTGGCGGTAATGGCCATGACGGCGCTGGATTTCACATCCCAACCGCGCTTTTGCATCTCCTTATACAGCTCCTGGCCCTGGCGCTCACCAATTTTGGTTGCAGCCATCATCACCAGCGGCACGGTATCCATCGGCTTACCTTTGGCGTTGGCAAACTGGTCATCGACGGCAATGACTTTCATATCGTAGCCTCGCGCCTTAGCCATAATGGCAGGCCCGAGTTTGGGGTCCGGCGTACAAATCACAAACCCTTTTGCTCCACTTGCAGCCAGGCTGTCGATGGCATTGAGGGTTTTCTCTCCATCCGGGACGGCAATTTTAATCACCTCAAAACCAAGGTCTTTACCGGCTTTATCGGCAAATTTCCATTCAGTCTGGAACCACGGTTCTTCCGGCTGTTTGACCAGGAAACCGAGCTTCATGGATTCAGCGATAGCGGATTGTGACATAATGGCAGCCAGACCGATGGCAGCCAACGCTTTAGTGAATTTGTGCATGGTTAACTCCAGCTTTAACGTTCTTTTATGTAGGGTAAAATCAGACGATTTTTTGTAATTAGGACGTAAAACAAGGCATTACCTTTTATTGATAAGATCAATGCCAGTGCTGAGAGTATTTTTAGCGGGAAATTGATTCTCCATAAGAGAGCGGCATCACACCACAGAATTACAGTAATTGCGTACATAAATTCAGCGGGAAATGACATAAAAAAACGCGATTTTGTCGACGGGAAAAAAGAGAGATAGCAGATTAGTCCATAACGTCAGCCAACGAATCCTTGTTCCCGAATACCGAAGCATTCGGGAAAATGATTACCATCGATAATAAATATGGTCAGCGTGATCGCGGACCGGAATGTCATCTCCCAGCAGACGTGCCGAAAGTGTTAATGCAAAATCAAAAATATGCCCCAGCCCTTTACCGCTAATCAGATTGCCATCTTCAACTACCGGCGCATCAATATATTCCCCATCCGTGACGTTTTGCCACAGATCTCCCGAGCACACGTAGCGACGTCCTTTCAGCAGGCCGTTGCCGCCAAGCACGCGCGCAGCAGCAGAACACACCGGACAAATGAGTTTCCCCGCCTGATCATGTCGGGCGACAAACTGGATGACCATCTCACTGGCAGCAAGATTAACGCTGCCCTGCGGCCCGCCGGGCAGCACGATGGCGTCGTAGAGATATGCCTGGCGCGCGGCCAGCGTGCTGTCTGTCACCATCGGTACGTCATGATAACTCACCACCGCACGTGACTCTGCACAGGCCAGCGTTTCGACTTCGATATTCAGACGACGCAGAATATCAATGGTAACAATCGCCTCCGCCTCTTCAAAACCAGGTGCCAGCAGCACCGCAACCTTCTTCATATGTAACTCCTCGCGTTATCCAAATTCACAACACAATTAATGACGAATAGTTCAGGCCGTTAATTTTCTTAATTTGATTAAAACTGATCTGGCGCAAAAAATTAGTCATCAGATAATTAGTACTGATTCAGCCCAATCGTGAAATTGCTTCACAACATGAGCAGATAATCATCAGGTGACAGACAATACCTTATTGTGGAAATTAATTTTGTGATTTGAAACACCATTTCATTATTGAATGAGTGTGTTTAATGACATAAATATCAATTCGTTATATTCATATCACCTATATGCCAAAACGGCAGAAGCACAAGTACTGTTATGACAATATGTAAAAAAACATAAATACACGGATTTAAGGATTTTCTTATGTCATAGCAAGCGTTATGCTGAATCTCGATCGGGAGCGAATATAATTCGTGATCACTAAAGGACCGGCGGAACGGATTTATTCTGCTAACAGTTTTAATTGTACGTAGAGGTGAAGTGCAGCGGCAGCCCGCTGTACTGGCGTTAGTAACGTACATTCCCCTTTCTGGAAATAAGGATATTGATATGGCTGCAGTTGGAATTGTTCATAAACTCAACACGCAAATGAACCTCGAGTTCTACGCATCGAATCTTTACCTGCATCTGAGCGAATGGTGCTACGAGCATAGCCTGACGGGTACCGCCACGTTTCTTCGCTCTCAGGCACAAGGTAACGTGACTCAAATGATGCGGATGTTCAATTTTATGAAAAGTGCCGGGGCTAACCCCATCGTCAAGGCCATTGATGTTCCGGGTGATGAACTGACTTCCCTTGAAGAATTGTTTCAGAAAACGCTGGATGAATATCAACGGCGCTCGAGTAGGCTCTCACGTTTAGCCAATGAAGCAGAAGCGTTAAACGATGCGCCAACCATCGATTTTCTTCACGACCTGGAAAAAGAGCAGCAGCAGGATGGCGTGCTGTTACAGACGATACTTGACGAAGTCCGCAGCGCCAAACGCGCGGGGCTATGCATGGCGCAAACCGATAAGCACTTGCTCAACGTCGTGAATTACCAGCATCACTAATCTTCAGTTTTCAAAGCGTTAATGCCGGATAGTAATGTGATGCAACTTATCCGGCCAACCTCTGATTTTCCCTATGCACGCGCCTCCATTCTGCGAGGCGCAAAAAAACCTTTCTAAAATCTGAAACAACGGTTTATTTTAGTGGGATTCATTCTGCGGCGTGAATTTCAGCTCGATCAAGGCAACCGCTTTTTGTATTGCGCGCATAGTGACCGGATCGGCACCTGCAGGATGGCTGGAAAAATCGATGCTTTTCAGCTGGCTGGACATTTTTTCCCGAACTTCTACTGGGGCAATAACATCAAGAACATCCAGAATTTGCTTGATAACCAGCTGACAGGCAACAACGTCCGAGAGCAGTTCCTGATCGGCATTCAGTGTTTGGGACATGGTGAGCTCCTTATTGAAAGGTCGTCATAGTACCCATTCAGCGCTCGAAACGATAGCCGCCCACGCATAACGAATGCGTTGGAAATAAAAATAGTTCCAGTCAGTTTCTTTTGAGATGGCAAGCACAACATGAGTGAACAGTTAGCGGTCGAGAACAAACGCGGTCTTTCACCGGCGGCATTACTTGTTGCCGGGGCTTTCTTTATGGAGTTTATTGACGGCACGGTGATTGCCACCGCCCTGCCTGATATGGCTAAAAGCTTTGGTGTGCAGGCGGTAGACCTGAACATTGGCATCAGCGCCTACCTGATAACCCTTGCGGTGCTTATCCCCGCCAGCGGCTGGATTGCGGATCGCTTCGGTGCAAGAAAGGTGTTTACCCTGGCGCTGGCGATTTTCACCCTCGCATCGGTTTTATGCGGTTTGTCCGAAAGCCTTGAGGGTTTTGTCGCCATGCGAATCTTGCAGGGCGTCGGTGGCGCATTAATGGTTCCTGTTGGCCGTCTTGCGGTACTGCGCACCACGCCTAAACATCAGTTGATCACCGCTATTGCCACCCTGACCTGGCCCGCATTAGTCGCACCTATCATTGGGCCTCCCCTTGGGGGATTCATTACCAGCTATGCCAACTGGCGTTGGATATTCTTTATTAACGTACCGCTGGGAATAGTGGCGATCGCGCTGGCGCTAAGGTTTATCCCGGATATTCATGACGACGAGCGTCGTCCGTTTGATATAGCGGGTTTTATCGCGACCTCTGTTGCGATGGTAAGTCTGGTGTATGCCATGGAGTTACTGGGAACCCGGCAGCCGCAGGGCTGGCTAACCGCCGGGCTTCTGGCGCTAGGGACAGTGACCTTCCTGTTTGCCCTGCATCATTTTCGTCGTGCTACCTGGCCGATGATTCGTCTTGATGCCATGAGCGTCCCAACTTTTCGCGTCACCATGTACGGCGGGTCGCTGTTTCGCGCTTCTATCAGCGCGGTGCCATTTCTGCTGCCGTTAATGTTCCAGGTCGGTTTTGGCATGAATGCTTTTCATGCAGGCTCGCTGGTACTGGCGGTGTTTGTAGGCAATCTGACGATAAAACCTGCCACTACGCCGTTAATACGCTGGCTCGGCTTTAAGAGACTGCTGTTAATCAATGGTGCGCTTAACGTCCTGGCGCTGCTGGCCTGCGCATTAATTACGCCACAGACTCCCGTGTGGGTTATTTTGCTGGTGTTGTATCTGGGCGGCGTATTCCGCTCAATTCAGTTTACCGGCGTCAGCACGCTTGCTTTTGCGGATGTCCCCGCGTCACAAATGAGCTACGCCAATACGTTGTTCAGTACGGCAACACAATTAGCGGTAGGCTTAGGCATTTCATTGGCCGCTATCGGGATCCGTATCGGCGATGAGGTGAGTAAGTGGCTGACATTGGGGAATATTCCAGGAATCAGTTTCCGGCTGGCCTTTGTCGCTATTGCCATTATTTGCCTGGTCGGCATGGTGGATACGCTGCGACTTGCCCGTGATGCTGGAAGCGCGGTGTCTGATAAGAACAGATAGCCCGACAGGTGAACACCGCCGGGCCAACAGGGGTTAGCCAATTATCTCGCGAACAAACGCTTCGATCGCTTTGTCCTGGCAGTTGTCAAAGAAACACTGCTGGAAGCGCGGACCCGATACGGCGGTTTTCACCAGCTCAGGATCGATAGCGCGCAGCGTATCCAGATAGTTTTCTTTTACCACCGCCGCTTTCACCTGGTTCAGAATACCAGCGTTACGCACCTGTGGCTCTTTACGCTCAGGCGGATAACCCTCGCCGTTACGACCAGTGAACGCTTTTTCAAACATATAGCGCACATTTAACTCAGCGCCCCAACCAAAACCTTTGGCGAATGCCAGAGAAAGCGCATTACCGTTGTTGATCTGAGAGAATAAGAACGCGTCAGCCGGATCAAGACAGTAACCACACACCACGCCCGGATGAATATTCAGCGACATCATTGCCCCCTGACCCGTACCGCAACCCGTGACAACAAAATCCACGGCTTTGGAATTGAGCAGGATGCTGGCCATAATCCCTAAATGGATGTAGGTCAGATGATGGTCATTTTCGTCGCTCATCCCGACGTTGTACACTGGAAAACCTTTCTCATCCGCGACGGCTTTAAGCTCGTTATGAATGATGGCGTTTTTGCTTGCCTGGCTGTTTTCCATCATCAATGCAATTTTCATTCTGTAATCTCCTGAATGCGCTGCGGGGGCCCGCAGAAAGTCATAACATTCAGGCCACATTACTATTTTGCAAACTCACTTTCAAATTTAATGAAATTTTGTTTTATAAAATAATGAAGTGCTCACATTTTTCCTTCGAAAGCTGAGAATGGCCTCAAGAAATTGACGTCGTTGCGATTAATCGCAGGTGATTTTCAGGTTATTCAAGCCATTGATACGTCAACACGTATGCCATGATAGTTTATCTCAGAACTCTCAGAGCGATCACATGAAGACCTTTATCCTTGCCCTTTTGCCGCTCGTGCTGACAGGATGCACTATAACTAAACAGGCGCAGGTCAGTGAAGCCAGCGCCATCACCGGCGTGGTTCGCCTGACCTACAACCAGGCCATGTTACAGTCGGCGCGTACCGATGACTACGTTACCCAGGGGACAGCCACCAAAGAGTGTCAGCGCCTGGGTTATGCCAGCGCAATGGCGTTTGGTCAGCCGGTGTCAACCTGTAGCCTGTACGCCGGTTCTTTGTGCTTAAATACCAAAATCACCCTCGCCTGGCAGTGTCACGGCGTCGCGGTATCACCATCCACTTCCTTTAATTATTAATATTTTCGACCAGCACATTATTGCTGGTCTTCTGCCTTCTCGTTATTTATTCTCCGATTAATAGCGTTAATGCGTTTTATTCCCATTCGCATTTTTAATAAATAAATTTATTATTTTACCTTTTGCAAATAATTAAATAACAAATTATAGTGGCGCCACGTCAATATATAATAACGTTTGTGGAGCAGAACCATGCTGAAAACAGAAATGATCGACCAACTGAATGAGCAGATGAACCTTGAATTATATTCTTCTCTGCTCTACCAACAGATGAGCGCGTGGTGCAGCTATCACAGCTTCGAAGGTGCCGCTGCGTTTTTGCGCCGTCACGCCCAGGAAGAGATGACGCATATGCAGCGTCTGTTTGACTACCTGACCGATACAGGCAGCTTGCCGTGTATTAATACCGTCTCTTCCCCTTTTGCTGAATATGCGTCTCTGGACGAATTGTTCCGTGTCACTTACGAACACGAGCAACTGATCACCCAGAAAATTAATGAGCTGGCACACGCGGCAATGACCCACCAGGATTACCCGACGTTTAATTTCCTGCAATGGTATGTTGCCGAGCAGCATGAAGAAGAGAAATTATTTAAATCTGTTATTGATAAGTTATCACTGGCAGGGAAAAGTGGCGAAGGTCTTTATTTCATCGATAAAGAACTGGCTACGCTTGATACACAGAATTAATGTCTCTGGGTAATGAAGGCAACCCGCCATCATTACCCGTGACAATTAGTGACGGCAGATCTTGCTTTCGTGCGTAGAGAAGCCGTCTTCTTGTGCAATAAACTTTCCCTTCGCCGCTAAAAACGCCACCAGCTCGGCTGCCGTCATATCCGCAGCAGAACAGGTGTGAAAACGCGCCTGCTCGCCAAACCGTGCCGTAATCGCCGCCTCAAGGCTGGCATTCGAATACTGCTCGCCAGATTCAATCATCATGTTGAGCACTTCGTGACCGTGAATAGATTCCATACTACCTCCTCAATAAAGTCCGTAGCCTAATGTGAACCGCACGGCGCTGCTTTGCGCTAACGCAGGTTTAGTCGCAGATAAATGTCATTTGTCATACATCTTAAGGCGCGAAATATCGTAAAGATTATTGTACATACATTGTAACGGTGATTTGACGAAAATAGCGTTTTGCCTTAACCTGCGCCGCAGATATAACCGTTGATTATCTCTGGGACAGAGGAAAGCGTGAAAAACAGAACCCTGGGTAGTATTTTTATCGTGGCGGGAACCACGATTGGTGCCGGTATGTTGGCAATGCCGCTGGCTGCGGCAGGCGTGGGGTTTAGCGTCACGCTGGTGTTGTTAGTGAGTCTTTGGGCGTTGATGTGCTACACCGCGCTGTTGCTGCTTGAAGTGTATCAACACGTACCGGCTGATACCGGGCTGGGTACGCTGGCAAAACGTTATCTTGGTCGTTACGGACAATGGGTAACGGGTTTTAGCATGATGTTTTTAATGTACGCGCTGACGGCGGCGTATATCAGTGGCGCGGGTGAATTGCTGGCTTCCAGCATCAGCGACTGGACCGGAACAACTCTATCACCGACAACAGGCGTGCTGCTGTTCACCTTTGTTGCCGGTGGTGTGGTTTGCGTAGGAACCTCGCTGGTCGATCTGTTCAACCGTCTGTTGTTCAGCGCCAAGATAATCTTCCTGGTGGCGATGCTGGCTCTGTTGATGCCGCATATCCATAAAGTAAACCTGCTTACGCTACCGCTTCAGCAGGGACTGGCATTGTCCGCAATCCCGGTTATCTTCACTTCGTTCGGTTTTCACGGTAGCGTCCCCAGTATCGTCAGCTATATGAATGGCAACATCCGTAAATTGCGTTGGGTGTTTATCACCGGTAGCGCCATTCCGCTGGTCGCTTATATCTTCTGGCAACTGGCCACGCTTGGCAGTATTAACTCGTCCACGTTCATGGGGCTGTTAGCCGACCACGCTGGCTTAAACGGTTTATTGCAGGCATTGCGTGAAGTCGTGGCTTCGCCGCACGTCGAGCTGGCGGTGCATCTGTTTGCCGACCTCGCTTTGGCGACCTCTTTCCTCGGCGTGGCGCTGGGATTATTTGACTACCTGGCCGACCTCTTCCAACGCCGTAATACCGCTGCGGGAAGAGTACAAACTGGCGTGGTGACCTTCCTGCCACCGCTGGCATTTGCACTATTCTATCCGCGTGGTTTCGTCATGGCGCTGGGGTATGCAGGCGTTGCCCTGGCGGTGCTGGCGCTGCTCATTCCCTCGATGCTGGTCTGGCAGAGCAGAAAACAAAATCCGCAGGCTACCTACCGTGTGGCGGGCGGAGCTCCGGCGCTGGCGCTGGTATTTTTGTGCGGCATTGTGGTGATAGCAGTACAGTTTTCTATTGCTGCAGGACTACTACCGGAAGTGGGTTAAAACAAAAGGGGCTTTCGCCCCTTTCTGTTAATGCAAACAGCACTGCTTATATTTCTTGCCGCTACCACACGGACAAGGGTCATTACGCCCTACTTTGGCATCCACTGTTACCGGTACCTTGACCGGCGTTACCTGGGGATGCGCCATCCAGTAAGCATGCAGATCCAGCGCCGCCAGGCGAATGGCATCCACGCTCTCTTCAAACGCTTCTGGCGTCAGCTTCTCAACCACCGCAAAGTTCTCTTCCGTACCGTGCAGCGCAATAGCCTCAAGCGCAGGTTTTAACGTGTCTGGTAATGCGGACCAGTCTGACAAAGCAACGCCGCGCATATAGCCGAAGCACCACTCTTCAACGATGGTCAGTTCATGTTCGTCAATTTCACGTAAACCAAACAGCGGCTCAAACTGCTCAGGATATTCATCCAGACGGTCGGCCGTATCCGCCATATGTTGAAACGCCAGGTTCATGAAACGCGTCATTTCTTTTTCGGAAGACCAGCGAGGAACATACTGCGCGCCGCCCCAAATAGCGACCAGCCACTGCTCCGGTTCAATTTCATACGGAGAACTCAGCACCGCCGTCAGTAAACCATCCAGTTCTGATACATCCAGAATAGCCTTGTCCGTATTGTACTTAGTCAATACATCATCCAGCCATTCCAGTTCGCTCTCGTTTAATGGTCCCGTTTTCATAACGCTTTTCCTTAGTCAAAAAATCTTGCCTGTGATCATCCTACATGGCTGGAGGGATAACAGATACAAATGGGCATATGCGGCATCAGTTGCCGCCTGTTCAGGTTAACAGGAAACGAGGGGAATTCCGGTAGTTAACGCACAAAAGAGAACACTAAGCCGCCGGGCATCATACCGGGAAAACACAATAAAACCACCCGCAGGTGGTTTACTGTTGCTCAATGCGGTTGAGCGTTGCGGTATAGCCCGTTTTCGCTACAGCATTTAGTAAAGTATCGGTTGGGAAACCTTCTGGCACGATCGCTTCTGCCTGCCGGGTTTTTAGGGAGGATTTTGCTTTTATCACGCCGTCGGTTTCACGCAGCGCCTGATTGACTGAAATAACGCATAGCGAGCAGGTCATATTTTGTATATCCAGCACCACTTTTTGATTGGTCGCCTGAGCCCACACCGGCAGCAGCAAACATACAACTAACGTGAAGATCTTCATTCAAATACCTCATAAAACCAGGCGACGAGCGTTGGGTAAAATAACACTGGCAAAATCAACGCCAGTGCGCACCAGTAGAGAATGCGCGCCTGCTTCAGCGTTAGCCATCCGGAGCACCACAACCGTTTGGAAAAATAGAGCCGCCAGAAGACCCGCAGCAATAAGCCCAGGGACAGCAGCATCAAAGGCATTCGCAAAAACTCAAACCGGGTGAAAACAGCAAAGCTTGCCGCAGAAATACCAAACAGCAGGTAGAGCAGCGGTCCAATACAGCACAAGCCCGCGGTGACGGCAGCCGCAGCGGCCGTCAACAGGGTGAGTCCCGCCCCTTTAGCGTTGTTCTGTGGCGACATAGCTGTAGGAGAACGCTTTAGGATCATAGAAATTGATCGGGTCGCCATCGACTTCAGCGTAAGGATAGCCAAAGTTGTTCATGGCTCCCTGCTCCGTTGCCGGATACAACTCGAAATCACGCCCGTAGTTGAATCCAACCCAGTTCATTTCCCAGTTACCAAACAGGTAAGTGTTTACCGCCTGGACATCGGCGTCCTGATGCGATTTTTTCTCTGCCAGACGCATTTTGGTCACGTCAGCGGGATCGCACGGTAACCAACCGTAACCAGCAAGATAGAATTCGGCTCGGCAATGTTGTCCACCGCTCACATCGGCGACGCCTGCACCGTCTGCTTTGCCAAAAGCGCTTTTCGAGTAACGTTCGAGTTTATTGGCTTTACCCAGACGGATGCCAAATAGTTCGCGCGCCGGAATACCGCTGGCCCGCGCCAGAGCCACAAAAACGGAGCTCATGTCGGTGCATTTTCCTTTGAGCTTACCGCTTTTTAAGATCTCCGCCACATCCCCCGTACCGCAGCCAATGACGTCGTTATCGCGCTCCATATGGCTGCTGACCCATTCGTAAATCAGGCGCGCTTTTTTCAGCGGATCCTGCTCATTACCGGTGATTTTACGCGCAGTTTCCAGAACAAGCCCATCAACTGGGGTATGTGCTGTTGGCAACAGATACGGTTTTACATCCAGCGGGTAAATAATCTGTTCGGGTGCCTGCCAGGTTTTCAGCGCATCCTGCTTCAGCGGTTCCCAGTCGGCGGTTTCAATGTCGATATCAACGTTAATCAACAATTCGCCCTGCGAGTCAGGCCAGGTAGCAAACAGCGTTTTCGCACCATAGGTATTATTGGTAGTGACGTATGCTCGCTTAAAGTTTCCGCTAAAGGCAAGCGCCGTCATTTGTTGAAATGCGGTATCTACCGGCAGCGGGATCCACAGTTTCACTACGCCGCTCGATCCCTTAGGAGGATTAAGTTTATACGTTTGAGATAAGACAAAACGTCGACGAGCGACTGGCGCAACGGATGGCTCAGCGGCACGGACCGTCTGACTAATGACGGCAGGACCGACTAAACCGGCGGCGGAAAGGAGAACGCTATTTTTGAGAAACTGTCGACGTTGCATTGCTGTCTGTCCATGTTGTAAGAGTTGAGCTACGGCTAAATGGGAAGCCGCATGCGATCATCACAGCAGACAGAGGCTGGCATAATAAGGCGAGTCGATGGAGGCTATTCATCAATAACAGACCTGTTAACTGTGAATGAAATGAGATACTACAAGGTTGCTATTAAGCCATTTACAGGCAAAAAAGTACAGCAGTGGGAACGAGTTCAGTATATATACACATGCGTAGCCAGTTTGCGGGCTAACCCTCTTGCCCCCTCGCGCATGACCGTATTGTGATTCCAGCGAAATACAGGTGCTGCCAGCGGGGCAAGATAATTCATCCAGCGGATCGTGGTACGCACATTCCAGTCATATCTGACGATAGTTTCTGCACCACTTGCAGAAAAAGACCACACGCCTCGCCCTTCCACCGCGCCACTGGCTTGTCCTTCAAGCAGAGAGCAAGGCAGAATGTTCAATACGTTGATGTCAAAGGTTAAGCGATAAGGAAGCGCCCCTTTCCAGGTATAACGATGCAGCGCCCCAATCCCCTGTAGATCGCCTTTCTTTAGCTCAACGATGCGTTCCAGACTTCCCCACCATTCCGGCCACTGGTCCGGATGGGAAAAAATATCCCATACATCCTGGATTGAGGCCTCAACCCGCCAGACGGTGGAAAACTGATACTCAGCCACAATACAGGCTCCCTCAAGGCGTAAAGAAATGAGTGGGAAAATGGATGTTGATAACCATCGCTTCCAGAAGAACGGTTTCTAATCGCTGCCCATCTGGGGCATAGCTGATCACTTTGGCAGGGAGTCCGTGGTAGTTATCCAGCCAGACGTCGTAACGGTGAACGCCATCAACGGCCAGTCTTCCCTGTCCAACCACGGATACAAGCGTCGTCTCCCGCCCCGTAAGGCGCTCCTTAGCGACAACCGTCGTTGTTCCCCCACGTTGCAGATAGCGAATATTGCCCAACAACACGCCGATATCAGAGCGATCCACCCGATGACCGCGCTCATCCTGGATCAATAAATTGGTTGGCGACAGGTGCAAAATGGGCAACGTACCCACACCCAATGGCCATAACGTCACTTTACCGCTGACAGGATTAAAGATAAGCACCGCGCCTGAATGCGGCTGGGTAAAATCCATTCGTACATAGCCGGGTTTCTGATAGCTGTAGCGAATGATTTTATTCTCACCCTGTGCAGATGAGGATCGCATCATCACCTGATAAGAGGCCATGTTATTAAATGACTGCTGTGCAAACGCAATAGGATCCGCGGTCCCAACATCCGGCAAAAATGCCCCTCTCTTTTCCGCCGGGCATACTGTGCAGCTAAAAACGAGCAAAGCGGTGAACGCAACTAGCGGAAAAAATGAGACGCGCATGACCGCCCCCTGTATCTGTACTGTCTGTAAACAGAAGCCATCACCTGTCGACTGTTTTTATTATAGTTCTTAACTGCGCGGCACTACTCTCCCGGCCCCTCTGAATCAGTATGGGCAGCAGGTTTAAAGTTGGTTTTCTTTTCAGTTGAGATGACACCATAAAGCTATACTTTAATAGCCATACATTTAACAGGTATTAATCATGAAACTGCCATCGGTATTTTCATGCACCGTGCTCATATTACTGCTGCTGGCGTCATCGTCTGCCACAGCCAGCGCGTTACAAAACCAGGCCGTCAGAGAGCAAGAGTTAAGCGCGGCACTCCGAGCCGGTAATGGCGTCATCATCATTGGCGGGACGGATGATTTCGCTTTCACGCTCAGGGCACGAAACCGAATCCACAGACATTTGGCGATACAGGATGGCTTTGGCGATCCCATCCTGATGAATAGTTTCCAGGACCACAACTATAATCCCGCCCGCGATGGGTTTATTAACAACCCTGCCCGAGGGAGCTTTATGTTTAACGCACCGATTCGTCGATAGAATGACTGGCAATAGTGAGTGTGTAGAGGACAATTTACGTATCTGGCGGGTGACTTGACGCAAGGTAACGATGGATCGTAGAAAACAGGCACAAAAAAACCACCCGTAGGTGGTTTCACGACACTGCTTATTGCTTTGATTATTCTGTTCTTTCCCATGGTACCCGGAGTGGGACTTGAACCCACACAGCGCGAACGCCGAGGGATTTTAAATCGTGCGTGTTATCCATGATTATCAATATGTTGCATCATTTTTTCGCCATTACCCTATGTTTTTCTTTCTTTTTATATCAGCAAGTTACGCGTGAACTAAAATTGCAGTGGCGAAATTTTTATACCAACCTAAAAAGAAGATCATGGAGTTCTTAGAGAGCATCGCTTCAACAGGTATGAGCTATGCGGAATTCTCATTGATGTATACCGTTTCCTAAAAGTGCCTCATCTTGCGCTAGCAGGGTTACTACATCTCCTGCAATATCAGTTCTGATTCCAAGTGATTTGTGTACTATGTAAGCAGCAACGGCCAATGGTCTCCATTTTAGTCTTACTGCAATGCTCCTGACCTCTTCAATAACTTTAAATACATCACATTCGAGGGCCAAGCTAGCACGTGCTGTATCCATATAGATGCGTTCTGTATTTGTCAGTTTTGGAAGTTTTTTAAGCTCTGATGTGATTATTCGCTGAGCTTCAACACCTATAGAAGAACCTCCTTCAACTATTCCAGTTAGCCCTACAAGTTTCCCACCATCACTACGGCTATTATCTTCTTTAATCTTTTCCGGAATAGCTTTGGCCATTATCTCGACATCTTGCTGAAGGAGATCTAGCAATTCTGGCATAATCTCAGGATTTATAACCACTTTTAAAGCATCAACTCGCTTCGCCAAGCTAACAGGAGAGCAGCCCATCCTAGTAGCCATAGAAATTAGGCAATTTGCTATCATGAAAACATCATTCAAGCCAATTAAAGGATCACACTCACTCAGGAGTATCTTATCTTCTCTTTGGGCGTCATTTAGCTTAACAGGTTTCCGATCCTTAGATTTTATACGGTGTTTCGTATAGCCACGCAAAGCGTCCTGAACACTCTCTATCATCATAGCAATACTTTTTTTCAGTTCTTCACTGCCTTTAAGGCCTGAGGTGATCTGCTGCAATTTCTGAAGCCTTGTGAGCATTTCAGGATTCGCATTCCCTGATGCTAAATCCTGACTAATTTCACTAAGATTATTTAGGACTCCTGTAACAAATTGTGATGGAGCAGGAGAAGTCACTGTAACTTTATGACTTTTTTTTATTGTATGCTCCATAAGCTTAAGTATGTCTTTCCAATCTGTTTTCACACCACATTTAAGTGATTCTAGAGTAGAAATAGTTTTCCGAAGGCTTTCACACCTCGCCAAAGGGATTGCTTCACCTGCTTCTTTGCCTGACTTCAGCCAATTAAAAAGGAAAATAAAATCTTTTGCTGCTGAATCATTCAGTCCTTTAACAACACGCTCCTTTACTTCGGGTGTTGAAAAATTCACTTTTGGCTTCAATAAGCGATCATTTTTATGGCAACTTGGTCTTTTCATGCCGTTTTCTCGGAAAATTATCACTAACAGTACTTAAGTTAATATCAACAGGAAAAGGTAGGAAGAACAACACAACCCAATTAAATATAAGGATATTTTCATCATTGAGCAACACTGAAAACATTCCTCACCACCTTACATCACCGGACAATCATCAAACTCCGCGTTCCTGGCATCATTAATGATGTATGTGATCACCCCGAATATTGGGTGTGAGGAATTGTAGCCATCACCATCTTCTGGCAGCGCTTCCCTTCTCCCGTTCTCCAGATTTATCAGGTGGGGCTGAGGGTGAGTTCGGTATCGCTTGATCCTGAATTCCCCATCTATCGCGCATATCAGCAGCGAGCCATCACAGGCTGAAAGCGACGCGTCCACAACAAGTAGCGCCCCCTGGATTATCCCTTCCCTGAAATGTGAACGCGATGCCCGCATGAAATAAGTCGCTGCGGGCTGGCTGATTAGCTGCTGATCGAGGGAGATCCTTGTTTCAACGTAATCACTGGCAGGTGAAGGGAAGCCCATGGCTATAGTCCTCCGTTTGGATTGAAAAGCTGAAAGGTACGGTTCTCCCCTTCCTGCGTTGATACATCGCGGAATGTTGTCACATACCACTCGATCCATTCGTTAGCCTGCTTCATCGTCCAGTTCCAGTTAACCTTGCTCAGTTCCTGGACAAACCGCTGTGTGGTCACGGTCTTCCGTCCATTAGGTTCTAGCTGTATCGAAGCATGCCAGGCCATTTCAATATCGCTGCGTCGTGGCATCAATTAACCCCTCTTGAATACCGGATAAAAACACAGTATAAATACTGTATATCCATCCAGTAAAGAGGCTACAAGCAATGTTCGTGGAACTCGTTTATGACAAAAGGAATTTTGATGGTTTGCCCGGAGCAAAAGATATCATTCTGGGAGAATTGACTAAGAGGGTTCACCGGATCTTCCCCGATGCTGATGTTCGGGTTAAACCGATGATGACACTGCCGGCGATCAACACTGACGCCAGCAAGCACGAGAAAGAACAGATAAGCCGAACGGTGCAGGACATGTTTGAAGAAGCTGATATGTGGCTGGTTTCAGATTAAACGCCTTGAACCATCATATTGCTTGAGTAGTGTTAGCTCAGACCTGAGCTGACAGTCTTATGGCACAGAGTCAAAGCTAACCTGACGGTCCACTCTGTGCCAGGAGCAGACGTTTAAATATTTTGCCTGCATTTTTGCATAGACAACGCTTATTAGACGGATTAATCCATATTTGTAGCAAATGCAAATCCCACCAGCTGTACCTACAACCTATTGTTAGTTGTGAAAAATCGATGTAGTGTTCTACACATCAAATTTACAAAGGCGGAAAACACCATGTTTAAATATGGAGCTTTCCGCCAAATAAGCGTTATACCTATTCAAAATGATAATAGAGAATATGTGAATGGATGCGAGATACGAAGAAAAGACTTTCGAAAGTTACTTCAACAATGAGCTTGATAGAAAAACATCTATCTATTTCCCCCTTGGCCAGGTGCAAGAAGGCGTTTTAGGCTTGGACTCCGTTGCTCATTCTAGAGGATGGTTTCTGTGGCGAAAGCTCGGATATCCATTCTGGCTCTCTCCGCAATTTTCAGGCGTTGAACTAAGGGAAATCGCTCATGAAATGGAGCATTACCTTGGCCGAGAGGTTAAGAACATACCGACCATGAAAGTTAACTTGCTATTTCAGTATAAGCGTCCGCAATACATAACGATGTCAAGTGGTTCTGAGTGGCACTTATGGAATCAGAAGTATTTCCGCTATGACCTGTACACTCAGCAACATACCTTGCTCTCCCACATAGAAACTAAATTTGGTAACGATGCCGTAGTCCTTTACGCTGCCCCTTCTGTCGTAGATGTTGGCGATTTGGTTAACCTAAAAAGGGCTGGGTCAATCATTGATCACACTAACTTTAGACGCGCCAGAGAATTGGATGGGCACCACAGAAACACCTACATAAAGGCAGGCACATACTCGCAAGCATGTAGTGAACCAGAAATGATTGAAAATTTTAATCTAATTGAAATGATTGAAGCAATGGAACCACGCCAATCAGAAGATAACGTTAATCTAATCATTAACTTTTCAAGGCAGATTAATTCAGCCATGAAGGATGTCGAAGGGATTGGTTATCTGAAAACCGCATTTGAGAATCGTATGGATGAATTTAGAGATTACGGACTTCAACAGTTCGTACTGTTCTACTCAATGCTTACTATGGCAATATTCAGAGAGGTTACCGGCTGCCAATGGTTAATACCATTTGACGGACGAAAAAATGCATAACACTGCATCGCGCACTTCGTGCGCAGGACCTCGCTACGCTCGGCCGCTGTTGGCAGCGTTGATGTCCGCTACTCGCTCAAAGCGGACTGTCAATCATTCAATACTCGCATTATCGGACGTTCGCCAGTTGGCCGCAGCCATGCACATGGTATGGTTGCGGCACTGTTATTTCGCTTTATGACATTGCACGTTGATTGTCCAGAGCAGAATTATCTGGCAGTGAGCTGTTCTACAATTTTCTTAAACACCGCCATGTCTTCTTTCAACTGATTGATTTCTTTATGCTGAGCTTCGTTTTCATCCATCAGAGAAATAAGGGTTGCGTGGTGAACAGCGGCCAGAACGCCGGAATCTCCAGCCTGCACAGATAAGGCATCCTTAATAACAGTCCCGTCCCGCAGTTCGATATCACCAACGGTGACTTTCGCCTCAGGGTATGCCTCATACAGCCCTTCTGCCATAACACCGATGCCAAACCGTCCGTCAGCATTTTTAGTTTTCAGTCGCCAGGTACATGCGCGGATTATCCGCATCGTTTCGCGCGGATTCTGTATGTCTTCGACTTTCTCCTTAATTTCGGCAGTCGATCCACCGTTAATCCAGTTTCCAGAAGTAGTGGCATTGCCGTTGCTGCCATTAAATCGCCACATGTACGGCGTGTTTCCCACCTCAGTTGTCCATGAGAGGACATACTCCGGATTCATGTCATTTGCCCATGCAGACCATGTAAACACCCCGCCGTAATGACCTGGCCAGTACATCTTGAAACTCATGTGCGGATACAGATAACCTGCACCGAGTACATTCATCTGTTCCTGGTAGAGACCGTAGTTGCGGTTTCCGGCATAGAGGGAGTCAAAACTCCCCGGCAATGAATTTACCTTGCCAAACGGGCTGGTTATCTGGCCTCCGGATTTGCCGCCGATGGTGTTAAGGCGGTTATCATTCCCCTCACAGAATGAACCTGCCCCTGCGCCAAAGGGACTGGATAACCCCGTCCCGCCCTGCATTTTTGACACCACGCCGCTGACCAAATCAGCCTTTACAGCAAGGGCCTGAATAATGCTGTTCCACGCAGGGCCGCTGAATGTTGTCCCATCAGGCAATCTGACAGTGATTGTTCCGGTGCCGCTGAATACCTGCTGCCAGTTCTGTTTGTCATAATTCAGGCCCCGGAGTGCCTCAGCACTCTGAGCCACCAGCGCCGCAGTGACCATATTTAATGCCACGCGGGGAACGGCAGACCATGCGGCTCCTGTCGCCCGTGGCCCGGTGTAATTACTGACCAGCGTCAGGCGTGTATTGCTGTTAACTTCCAGTACGGGAAGAGTGAAAGGCACACCACCCACGACCACCACAATAAAATCACCTGCAGCTAACTCAGTGGTGAAAGTAGTGTCAGTTCCGGCAACCGAGGCTGAGTTATTGTTAAGGATTAACGTTCCTGCTGACATGGGGCCTCCTGAATTCAGAAAATAAAAAACCCGCCGGAGCGGGTTATTTTTTGTAGATTTAATTCGAACAGTTCGAACTGGTGAAATTATTCTTATTCACCCATCGCCAGTTAAAGGGATAACCGGCTCTGTATTCAGTCTGATTTGAGACTTTACGTACACCATAAATATCCACCGTTTGTGACTGTCCACCCAGCAAGGCCTGAGCCTGACAAACAGGAATCTGCTTTTCCAGCAATGGTCCGGAACATGCTGAAAGCACAAAACTGATAATAAACATAATAATTATATTTCTCATTTACGCCACCAGTGTAAGTTATTTGCATTAAAATAACCGAGGTGGATAAATATTATAAATAGATTAAACAGATCGATACTTATAAATTGATCGTTTTAAACGATCATTTTAATCATATGCCGCTGTATTTATCGCCGTTATCACAATACCGCTATTAGTCGTACCGACTGAAGAACCGCTTGCTGTTGTTGATGAAAGCCCTTTGATTCTTGTTCCAGCGCCTTCATTGAAGCAACCCGTTCCCACATCCACAGGCTGAATTATTGGCTGTCCACCGGGTGCTGAACCAGCATGCAGGAGAACAGCACCCAGCCCCATCGGATTTACAGCCCATTTGCCTGGCATGTATGAATCAATGTTAAGTCCCCCAGTCACAGCCCCAGGCGAGCCTATAGTTGTTAGGTCGCTTAATACCCGGGACTCATTCGTAAGTACCAGTGTTCCTTCGGCATCCCATATAGCCACACCCCAGGCGGGAAGGGTAAGCGGATATATGGCAAAAAAATATGCCTCAAGAACAAAAGACGAACCTCTGTAATTAGACGCATCAACACTGAATGTATCGCCATTTTTTGAAGCTGCTATCTTTGCCGCTGCACTGGTTCTGGCAAATACAATCCCCCCTTTTTGACCGTTGATGGCTACTGATGCCGTAGCGCTGTTAAAGTCCCCGCCCAAAGCTGAGTTTACAGTTACTTTTCGGCAAAGCGTCATTGGTGTGGAATCTGGTGTGATAAAAGGGTTCCCGTTAGGGAGTGAAATCAATGCGCCGTATTTAGCCATTCATACAGCCTCCACGAACACGATTAACTGCACTTTCATGGCAGGATAATCGTTAATACCATCACCACCTGAAGGCTGTATTGTTATGGTGTTTCCTGAAGCAATAATGTTTCTTTTGTCTGTGTAACTTATTGTCCCTTTATCCTCCAGAGTACCAACCGCAAAACCGACCTTTAAACCGGGATCAAGGTTGAACTGGTAGCTTCCCGTTTTTTGCCCCAGGGCAAGATCGATGATGCCCACCACGGTTACAGGTTTAATGCCATAGTTATTCGGGACGCCGTTAGCGTCCCATGTCTGAATTCCCCATGTCATCAGAATACCCCTGTTAATTTGCCAATCTGCACACGAAGAACGCCATTGCCATCTTTAACGCTGTAATTCAGGTTGGTCATTTTCGTTGCGCCCTCGCCGGCAACTGCTCCATTCATTTCAAACGTACCGTCTGATTTCATGATTGTGCCGGTTTGTCCCTGGACATAATTAGCGGAGTGCAGCTCACCAATTTTTGCCAGCGTGATTTGACCATACTGAATAAACGCATCGCTGATAAACACCTGACCATTAACAACAGCAAAGGGTGAATATTGCGTATCACCACTGCCACTCATCAGGACGAACTGGTTGGCGTTAAATCCGACGCGAGTGACCACCGGCTTACCCGCTTCGGCCAGTACCGCAATTGATATCCCGGCACTGTAAAAAATATCGTTGATGCGCACTCCGGCTTTCAGGGTATGAATGGCCGTAGCACTTGTAGCATCAACGGTGGCGGTGAGCTTATCCTCAAGCGAGGCGGTTACATCTTTAATCTGCGCCTGTACCTGAGTGGACATTTCCGCCATCGCCTTATCCACACTGGCGACCGTCGTTTTAATTACCAGAATATCCGCGCGCACCTCGCCGTACTGCGCCCACTGGTGTTCCGCGGTTGCATGGTTGGCCAGCGCATTCTGCAATGCGGCTTCGAGGTTGGTATCAATATCGCCTGTCAGGCGGTCACCGTCGGCAGACGTCAGGAAGTCATCAGCAATATCGCCCAGGTAGTCGTCAGCATTCGCGTTGGATACACCACGAACCCAGTCGGTCCAGCCTGATTCATTACCCGTTCGGTCAACCAGCTGCGCGCGGTACCAGAACGCCTGTCCCGCCTTCAGTCCCAGTTGGGTGTATTCGGCAGACGGATAAGGCACATCCGACAGTAAAAGAGGATTGGAGAAATCACTGTTCGCGGTGTACTGAATTTCCGTTTTCAGCGTATCCCCGGTATTAGCCGGGAATCCCCAATTCAGGCGAATCCCCCAGTTGATCGGCGTTGTCGCAAAGCCGACAGGTTTCGGTGGATTTCCCACTTTGCCCGTCAGCGTTTTCTCTTCGGAGTAGCCCCAGCCAGAGGATATTTCAGAGGCATTAATGGCGCGCACACGCACGAGGTAGCGCCCTGCATAAATACCCGATACATCAAATGAGGTGGTGGAGCTGCGCGGCACGTTTACCCAGTTACCATCATTGCGGCGCCACTGTGCCTCGTAGGCGATAGCATTCTGCGCCTGGTCCCAGCTCACACGCATGGTTTCGACACTGATATTCTGCTGCACCACTGAAAACGAGCTGATCACAATGTTAGCCGGCGGCGACTGGTTACCAGGCGGGATTACACTCACGGGCCGCTGGTCAATGATGGCTCCGGTATCGATACGGGCATATTTATCCGGGTCATGCCATGCGCCGGTAATAGAGAAAGTGCCATCATCATTATCGGAGACGCTGACAACTCGATACTGCTGGGCGTAGAGTTCATCTGACTCAACCACCCATACAGCTTCGGCCTGTGGTGTCTCACTGTATGCCGTGGTGACTGTGACTGATTCCCCGTTAATCGCCTGAATAGTTCTGCTCTGTGACGCGCCGGAGGGAAGATTGAGAATAAGGCGATCGCCTGCTGATGCATCAGCTACGCGGTCAAGTTTAATCACGCGACCGTTAACAGCACTGATGCGGCCGCCCATAACTTTGCCGGACAGAAGCTCGTCTGACACGGCGATGATGTATCCCGGCTGCGGAATGTTTCCGTCCAGGCCAACATCAAACGAAACAACGCGATCCTTATTGTTGGTGAGAATACCCCAGCGCCCCTTTCGGTTCGCTTCTGATTGACGGGTACAACCGATGGCTGTCATTTCCAACTGATTAAATCCGTACCGGGCCACCAGAGGCTGCTCAAACACCGGCTCCATCGCATCCGCATAGGCGTTACCCGGATCAGACCAGGAAACCAGCGCCGTGGTATACCGCGTTTTTGTTGTACTGCTGGAATAGGTAAAACGTCCGCCGATAACGTTAGCGCGGGTGTAAGCGTAATCCACATCTCTCGGCATATCGGCAAGCGCAACAATCTGATCACCGCCCCAGTACGTCATACCCCGGAATATAGCCGCAAAGTCACGCAGCACGGTGTAAGCGTCATTCCTCTCCTGAACATAGACGTTACAGGTATAGCGTGGCTCTGTCCCGCTTCCACCCTTTCCATCCGGTACCGGCTGATCGCAATACTGCGATACCTGGTACAACGTCCACTTATCGATATTGTCGGCAGTCAGGCGATTACCCAGACCAAAGCGATCTGTAATCACCAGATCGTAAAATATCCACGCCGGGTTATCGGTCCAGGCCCACTTAAACGCGCCCTGCCATGTACCACTATAAGTCCGTGTATCGGGGTCATAGTTATCAGGCACGCGGATCACCCGGCCACGTGGTTCACAGGATATCTGTGGAATCGAACCATTGAACTGACTTGAGTCGAATTCGATGTACAGCAGCGCGGTGTTCGGATAGCGCAGCTTGGCATCAATCACTTCCGTGAAGCTTTGCAGCGTCATCGTGTCGCCGATCTTGGCGCTGTTTGTGTCAGCGGTAATCTTACGTAGTCGGATTGTCCAGGTGCTTCCAGCCTGCGGTAAATCAATACGGTGGCTGCGCTCATAACCAGACGTCGTTTTGCCGGTTACGCTGGTATTAAGAACGGTTTGCCATGTCCCACCATCAGTTTGCATGTCTATTGCATAATTGATGGAATACCCTACCAGATCGCCGTTGTCCTCTTGCTTAAACAGAGAAGGCCATTTCAGTCGCAGGCGAACGGCTGATAGTTGGGTGTTGGTGAAGGTACGCGTCCAGGCTGTTGCGCTTGATACTTCAGTTCCAACGTTGATTTCGTTTTCGGTACCGGGAATGCCCTGAATGTAATTTTGTGCCTGAGTTCCCGCGCGAAACTCCCACGTCACACCGCTGAAGTTTTGGGAGCCGTCAGCATTCTCCAGTGCCGTTCCGTCCAGGTAGATATCTTTGCCGGTTAGCTGCCCTGCAAACTCCCCTTCACCAAGCGCAACGAGGATTTTTGCCTTCGCTACAGATTGCAGATCATCAGGCTGTTCGGTAGGGGTTCGGGAACTGGAACTGCCGCCCTTGCGGCCTTTAATCGGGGTTGCTGTAGCCATATTGCGCCCATAAAAAAAGCCACCATATGGTAGCCTGAAAGGAAGATTACTTTGGTTATTGCTGGTCTTCGACGTATATACCAGCAGAGATGATCGCACCGCCAATACGCCTGCGTCCGTATAGAAGCGGAACTGGATTACCCTGAGCAGTAGTGTTAGTTACTCCACCGAATGCATACGAAGCCCGGTTGTCTGCGCTTTGTTTGCTAGAAAGTCCTGCTGGCTGTGGCGAAAGCATCTGTATAACACCACCTAAGGCCATTGAAGCACCAATAGCTCCCACGCTAAATGCTTGAGCTCCTGATAAAGCAGCCATACCTGCTGGCCCAGCAATAACAGCAGCCGTCACAATCACAACACCAAGAATGGTTTGCAATAATCCAGCCTTTTTGCTACCAATAATAACGGGGACAATTCTAATTATTTCCCCCGAGACTGGATAACCCAAGTCATCCACCCCTAAATTTTTTTTCCCTTTAAATATCGCATACGTTAACCCGCGACTTTTGCTGCTTATCATGTATTGCTCAAAGCCTTGAATAGTTGCAGCTAAAGCTTTGCCTGCTTCTTGAGGAGTTGAAATTATACGCTGATGTGTTTTCCCAAATACCTTACCTAATACACCACCCAATTCAATTTGCGTCATTACCTCAGCCATTTTATCTCCGACTATAAAAAAAGCCGCTAAGAAGCGGCTTGGTCATATTCAATTCTTTAAAGGCAATCATTTACCCAATCTACATACTTTTTGTATGGAGCATCAAACATTGAGCTTTTTTTATACAATAAAACTTTTGACCCACTACCAACAGCATCGATATCAGCAATCTCCCATTGACCATCAAGATAAACAGTAAAGCCAGTACCTCGCGGTTGCATATAAACATTAAAGACAGTTTGTTGCTGCCATTTTTGTAAAATGCACTGCGCTAATACAGAAGACGCCTTATCACTTGAAGCGGCGATGATTGGTTTAGTCGATCGCAAATCTTCCATACTTGCGCACCCAATTAAGCCTAAAATAACCAGCGCTAACGATAACTTTTTCATATCCCTATCCCCTTTGGTTTTGCAAAAGGTTAGCACAGAGATTTATAGCGTAGTACCTTCATTGTCCGTTCTTGCCAGTATCCCCCATACGGCACTCGCTGGCTCAGATGCCCATACAGATGGTGGAGCAGCATGTTACCCTCCAGCAGTATCCCTGCATGGTTCCACTTGTTGGCCTGGACCTGCATGATCACCATATCGCCGGGTTTCGGTGGCCCCTCGAATTCACGGAAACCGCATTCATACCAGCAATCCTGATAAAGGCGACGGCGATCACCACGGTTGTACAGCGCCAGAATCCCCGTTGAAGGAGGTGCTTCATGCGGTGAGCTACGGCGCCATTTTGTGTCACGTATGTCGCGGCCCGGCGAACTCTCAACCAGTGTCATACCTGACGACATGAACGTTGTTGTTCGCTTTGATGCCAGTGAAAAGGCGTCACCTTCCCCGTCAATGTCTTCCGGGAAACGGTCATAGTCGGTCAGTGCCACACATTTATAGTCCGATGAGGACATGATATTGACCGATGGCCAGCCGATTTTCAGGTAGTTCCCGGCGCGAAACGTGCGGTCATATACGTTGTTATCATTACGCCGCGGGCTCAGTCGGGATTTCACTTCAGGGCTGCAACGGAATGTACGATCAAGACGCTTTTTGGAGTGCTCGCGCGCCTTTTCCTCAGTCATCTGAATCAGGAGCATATCAGCCGGATCACAGACAACGTTGTAAACAATCCAGCCATCAATCAGACCAATGGTTTTACCCGTTCGCGCCGGACCAACAAACACTACCGCGTCATATTCACGCGATGCCAGGCAGTTCATCGGTTCAATCACGTAAGGTGCCAGATCCGGATCCCATGGAACGGAGTTACCCGCCCCCATCGGCACTCGCATATAAGTACTGACCGCATCGGCCACCTGCATTCGACGCGGGGCACGTAAGATACCGGAAACATCGCGGCGGATGCCTCTGGCGGATGCCCGCTTTGCCATCAGTCCTCCTCTGGCTCTTCCTCCTCTGCTTCAGCGTCCTGCACCCTCTCCGCCATCTGATCGCGCAGGTCATCAATAACGCTCTGCACACGAGAAACCGCAACAGGCGTTAATGCACAGTCACGCTCAAGTACATCAGGGAGGGTTTCAAGTACCATGACAACGGCTTTCGCCATCAATGAGAATTCGCGCGCAACTTCATCAGCGGGAATGAGCTGCCCCGTATCCTGCTCAAACTTGAGTCGCTCATTCTCCGCTTTCCAGTGGGAAAGCCTGTCCGATGGCAGCATGTCATCGATATTGGCTGACACTGTGGGGATCATCAGTTCGGTCAGAATGTCGGTGATCAGGTAAAGCTTTAATTTGCTGTTGCTACCTGGGGCCGGTTCAATATTTTTCAGCCTGGCAGCGACCGTCTGACGGTGTACGCCAGTGATCCCCGCCAGCTGGTTGATATTCAGTTTTAAAGTGGCAATTTCCTGGTCCATGATGGTGAACACTTTTTAAACGATTCGACATCTGCACGAAATCGCCTCCAATGAGATCAATAACCTGCGCAAATGATGATGATGACCTTAGATCCGAAAAACTAGCCGTTTTCCGCGAGCGCGCCGCCCCGTGGCAGGCTGCCCCGCCAGGAGGACCCGACAAATGGTAATAGTTATCATTTTCATGGTGAGCGGTTATCATAAAACAGCCCCGCCATTGCGAGGCTAGTCGTGCTTCGGCAGCCACGAACACGGCAGGCTTTAGGTGTTCTTTCAGGCATTGAAGCCCTCTCACTTTTACGGTGGCGCATTGTCTAATGCGCGTAAACATTAGTTAAAGTAACTTCGAGTACGCACTAAATTTGGTAGTTCCTAAGTAACCACTCTTAACAGATTTGAAAACAATGTATTGCTAACCCAAATATGTTGCCATATGGTGTAGAAATATTTATATGAGGAGGAATCATGCTAAGTGAAATTGCTAATCGTTTGTTAATCATGACAAAAGATAGTGACGTAAAAGTTAAAACCGCCGCTGCTTTAGCGCTCGGAGAGGGTGCAACAGCAACTAGTGAAATTGTTTCGCGGTTGTTAACTATGACGAAGGACTCAAATTCTGATGTTCAAGTCGCTGCGGTCACTGCTCTTGGACGTTTATATCGTCGAAAATAAAATATTTAGTGAGGTATGCTATGGCTCTCAAAGGTATTGTTATTAAAGACTCAATTGGTTGCGAAGTGAATAACAACACTGTTGATGTTATAGGTACAGCAATTGAAGTAATGAATTCTCCTAATACAAAAGTTAATGATAATCTGATCGGCAATAGGGAGACGCTTAAGCTAATTTATCAAGCTCAACTTTTAATCAAGAACAACAAAAGTGTATGCGAAAAAGAGTTAGGTCATAAAGATTATGACCAGTTACTTGCTACCATTAGTGAAATCGATCCGAAGAAAGAGTCAAAAGTTGACCTTCTTGAAAAACTTACTAGCATCGGTGCAAATACCTTATCCATCTGGCCATCTATAGAAGCATTAATCAATAAAATATTTCTTTGAATGCACAGCTAAATAAAAACACACATAAGCCACTACAGAAAAACAGTGGCTTATGTTGATACGGAACTTAATCTAACTGATTACGATGCTCTTGAAGATATTCTTTAATATATCTTTCAAAGGTTGGAGGACTTTGCATTCTAACCCCAGTAAAGGAACCAATTTTGTACTTATCAAGATACTCAGCTTTAGTAATTGTAATTTTATCCAACATAACAAGACTGGCTCATGCTGCTCCCCTCATTTGAAAGATACAACATAGCAATTTTCTATTTTGTGGTCTTTATAGGATTAAGGCTCACAGTCGCATTGTCACAATTTGACTGCCATGATTTGTTATGCGCTAGGATGTCTTTCTTAGTCTGCTTATCCAGCACGGCAATATCGTGCTCAGTGAGGTAGATAATGTTCACCCAGTCACAGGCGGTATCCGTTACTTCAGGTTTTGCGGGTAAATTTTTCGCGCAACTCGCGGTCAACATCGTCATCAGGAAGATGATTAACAGTCTGCTGTACATCCCTGGCTCCTTTTGTTGTCTCCACCCGGCGTTCTGCAACGGCTTCAGTAGCTGCTGCTCGTTCTTCAGTGCGTTGCTGGTCCGCTTTTGTCTCAGCGATGTTAGTACCGCGTGATTTACCCAGACCAAAAGCACCTGCAATTGCAGCCAGCACAGCAACAACCAGGCCGATAATCATTTCAAGTCCCATAGTGACCTCATACCAGTGCGGCTTTTGCTTTGGCGTAACGTTCACGGCGGTCTTTAATGCCGTTCTGCCCGCCGTTAATAATCTGCGTTACACGTTCCACGTCACCCGAATACATCAGGCAACCGCGTAACGTGAAGTACCACGCCGCCGAACGGGCCGCATGTCGTTCCTGCGTTAGCAATTCTGGCGTACTGACAAGGTCAAGTTTGAGTGCCGCACCGCATATGGTGTAGTTCTCACGGCCGGTGATTTGAAGCAGGCCACGACCGCGATATTTCCAGCCGTCCCCCTGGCTGTTATTCCCCATGCGGTCACCGTAAACCAGATTGGCTATTTGCGGCTGGTGGGCCACCTGCTTACCATCAACACGCCCCAGCATTTCACACTGATACGGCGTCAGGCGCTTACCGAAGGTTTTCTTCAGCCCTTCAACCGAGTAGTTAAAACTTTCTGCCAGCGAGGTAAAGCCAGCAGACTCATGCCCGACTTGCGCAATGAACATGGCCTGATCATTAACTGCTGTAATACCAAACTCTTTCATTGCCGCATCAATGTGCGGAAACCAGCGTGCAGAAAGCCTGGCGCTGATACCAGCCGCCTGCTGAAATTGTGATTGGTTCATATGTGTACCGGATTAAACCACTATTAATGGTAGGGATTAGAATTCACCTAAGATGATGAAATTCAATTTAATTTAAGTCACAATGAGACTTAAGATAAATCCTAATGGTTCTATCTACTTTGCGGGTTGTAGCGATGTCGTTGCGACTCGCTTTTTTATTTGTAAACAGCATCAATAAGCCGCGCCACATTGCCTCTGACGGAGACCAGCACAGACAGGAAAATAATGTTGGCCCCGATAGTGGCCCACGATGAATAAGGGTAGATACCGCACAGATAGGCCAGTGGTACAGCGCTGTAGATGACCGTAAGCAGCCACGCTAAGCGAGACACCCATGGTCGATGTCGGGAATCACCACGACGGTAAAACATCAGGGTCAACACTACCCCAGCGCAAAGCAGCGCGTTGATTGTTGCCGATGGGTCATTTAGTACCACCTGAACCTCCCCGGCGCGTTATCAGCGCCACCAGCGAGCCGACATCCTGGTTATTCAGGAACGTCAGGATTTTGACAGCTAAAGCAGAAACGATTACGGCTCCGATAGCGTCCAGAGGCTTATCACTGTAACCAGTCCAGTCAGCCAGCTTTGAACCAACCAGCCCTGAGCAGATGATCCCTGCGATATAGGACACGACAAAATACGCCAGCCGACGGGCTGCGCTGAGGTCCGCAGCCGTTGCAATATAAAATACAGCCCCGGCAAATGCGCCAAACACGACGCCGTAATCGGTTCCGGACAGAAATCCATAAACACTGGCTCCCGTCAGGACACCACCAGCCAGCCCAGTACCGGAAATCGGATCGGACATTTAGCCCCCTCTTAATTGCTGTGAGTCCTCTCAGGAATGAGGGGAATAAAAAAGGCCCGCCTGAGCGAGCCTTATAAATTTGATGTCTTAATTACAGACGAAAGAGGGCGAAACAGATGAAGGAACATCACTTCTACATGCAGGGCACCAAGATTGAGGGATTATTCTTCCGTCCTCCATTACCCGGTCACCAAAGTCTTCTAACAGATAAAACACATGATACCCACTCCGTCCTGAGCATTCAGGGCATGACTTGTGGGGGACTCCCTCAAGCATCACGTTCAAAGAACGTCGCAAAGGTTTAGCACAACTGCCACATTTACTCATATCTTCTCCTTCCAGTGTGGAATACCATTACTAGCAAGGAGGTAAATGACAATCTATGAGATGAGTCACGGAAACAGAAACCTTAAGTTCGTTCCAAAGCGACCATTCTTAACAGATTATGATATTTTTTGCGTACGCGTTAACCTTTTTGTAAGCTATATCAAAAATAAATGAACGAGGATTTATAACGTGACGGACATCACACTAAACAATGTCATAGTACATGAGCTTCTAAAAGAAGCTAAGAAACCCATCAATCCAGCTAAAAAAGTTAAGTTTAGAGATACGACTCTTGACGCTTCTAATAATATCGTCATGAAACTTATCAATGAGATAAATGAATTATATGGAAAGAAAGGAAACTCTGCTTATTATGGCGTATTCAAAGAAGAATTAACTGAACGTGGTCCTGTTCCTGATGCCATTGAAAACTACATAAGCAAAGTCAAACCAACTGAACAGAACTTTATAGACCTAACTGTAAAAATAATGAATAAATTGGCTGGTGAGGCTGAAAAGCAACTATGGGCATCAGGAGGTGTCATTGTATTTGCTGATTATATACGGGATGGTATCAATTTCTTTTTGGTTACGATGATCAAGCAAAAAGAAGGGATCAGGCTAAGTTCGAAACTCGAACCAGAACTTCTAGAGCAATTGGATTTGACTAAAATTAATCAAGCCGCTCGTATTAATTTCGATAAGCTTCTTAAATATCAGAACTCTTCTGCCATTGATAAACAAGACTTAAGTTACTTAAGCTTTATCAGCACGACCTCACAACAAACTGCTTCTGGTTATTTTATTCTAGCTTTAGGGTGCGATAAGGGGATCACTTCAAATAATGCAACTAAAAGCCTTCCTAACGAAGTAAGGAAGTTTTTCTCAAAACAGAATGAATTAAAGCCACACTCGCGTGACTTTAAAAATGAAGTCATCAACTACCTTGAACATCAAGCACAAATGCATATGCCAGCTAAATTATCAGACATTGCAGCAATGGCTTATAAACATATGACTTATGTTGATGATAACATACGAGAAAGATTATCCAATGAGTTAATCAACTATCTTAACAGTGAAGACATACGTATCCCTGTAGAATTTAATGTCAGTCGCTCAGGTCTGAATCAAATCCTAAACATCAAATATAAAGGCGATGGTTATAGCTTCAATTTTGAGAAAGCACTTCTTGGCACGACAGGAGATGCAGATATCTGCTACAATGCAAAAAGTGAAAGTTTAACATTTACAAAACTTCCTAAAGATGCAATACAACATATTGAGCGAGCATTAAAAGAAAAAGGCCTAGTAGGTGAAGGAGATGATGAATAGCACGCAATTAAAAACCTTAGTAGATCTTTATAGAGTAGCTGGGAAACCAGCTATTTCCGGTGTATATTTGCACTTGCAACTTTCATTTTCTAATGACCTAGATACATTAATAAAAAAATTATTAGCATCCCCTCAATTATTAAAATATATTATTGATGATGAATTCACAGTTGATGGTGATCCATTGCAAGGTAATTGTCTACCGCCTAACTGGAAAACCATTGATTTAACATTGAAACTCCCTAGAGACAGCATTCATAGGTTTCATAATTCTATTGAAGAACTGATCAATTTCTCATCAATTCGAAACGGGGATTTCCCCACGGATTTTTATATTATTGACTTAGATTATTATTCAGGAGATGCTATTACCCCTCCGTCAGTTCAAAAAATAGAAAATATTTGTAAGTTGATAAAGGCATTATCTAAGCTGGCACATTATCATGATAGAAAATCTACCGATGGGGAGCCGCGCCTTGTTTTTATTCAGGGCTCAGAAGGACGTTCAAAGTCTGCCATTCTTCAACCCACAATAACAAAAGAAATGCTAAACTATAGCGACATAGATTGCACCGTCGTTGAACAATTAAAGGATGACATTTCAGTTGATGATGTTAATCATCACGTAGAAAAAAGAGGTATTTTCCGTAATACTCTAGTCGAATACGTTAACGAGAATAACTTTGATTTTCAGAAATTAATTGAGTATTGGACGGAATTTCGTCTTGCATATGACAACAACTTATCTGTATATCTCAGTGGTTTTAACTTTCATAAAGCAAGAAAAGATGTTGCTGCAGCTGAATTAGAATTTGCAGAGAAAACATCTAAAACAATAAGTGATTTGACTACAAAAACACTTGCAATTCCAGTTTCATTACTTGCTGCATTAGGCGCATGGAAAATGCAGGATCTCACAGAGCAGTTGGTGATTCTCATTGGCGTAATTTTCACTTCAGTCATTATCAATTTAATCATCTCCAGCCAAGAGAAGCAGTTAAATAGAATAATACATGCAAAGGACATGGTATTTTCCCCATTCATTTTAAAACTAAAAAACTATCCAAATGAACTTCAAAATGACATTACTAAGGCGATTGATGAGCTTAAGAAAAATGAGAAATTTTCGAAAAACATTCTAATATCATTTTATGTGTTATGTTGGATACCGACACTTGTCGGTATCGTGATAATATTATGCAAAAACCTGTTTATGAAAGAATAGCTAACATACCTTCAATAAAACCAAGCGCCATTTGCAAGTCCTTTCTGACAGTCCCATCAGAGCATTTCTGCTTCTTCGCTATCGTGCGCAATGAGATTCCAACGACAAAATGTGCAATCACTAACTCATACTCTTCAGGTTTGTGCTTTCTCAATCTGGCCACGCATCCATCAATCATTATCCCTTCATCGTCATCACATTGAATGCGTGATTTCTTTCCGTGTGGTATTAATCCTTTAAAACCTGCAGCAATTGGCTGCCAGTCTACCCCGCTACATTCTGCCGCTGCCCAGGCGCCCCACATATCCATTACTTCATACATATCACGCATGTTATCTCCACTATTCATGCAAGCACGCCGATTGCCAGCGCACGATCTATAACCCGAAACACCAAGACCAGTTGGTCACCGTATTTCGCTTCAAATGCCACAGGATCAGCATGCAACTCGTCGTGATGCTCTCTGCACAGAGGAATCACAAACAGGTCGTGTGCCTTTGTACCCATTCCACCCTGCCCGTGGCCAATCAGGTGGTGGGGATCGTCAGCTCGCTTGTTACAGCAGACACACGGCTGGGCCTTAACCCATCTCGTGTATTTCTCATTCACCCAGCGGCGACGCTTGGGTTTAAGCATGAAGGATTCCGGCGTCTCCGGGTCTACCTTCATCGCCACTATCTTTTTCGCTTTCTCCTGTACCTGTTGTTGCGCGGGTATTGTCGGAACAATATCGCTTTCACGTGTTACCGACTGGTGCGACTCTTTCTTCAGACGAAGGGCTTTATGTGCTACGGCTTCAGGTATCTCATCAGCCAGGTCGCTCCTGACCATCCACCAGCAAAACTCCGGTAGTGTAAGAACATGGTCCTCACTGAAACCTAATTGGCCGTTTACAACCTTCAGTAGCCAGGATACCAGGTTTTCATGGGCTATACCCGCCAGACCTTCAGTGAACTGATCACGAATTTTTAAGTCACAGCCCCAGCACGTGCGAATTGAGCCAGGCGCATGCCGGGTGATGGTGTAATTGCGATCGTGCCACTCGCTGTGTGGGTACTGACATTCCAGTTTTCTTTCGAGCCAGGCATCCAGTGAATTCAGTCCACCAGCTCGATGTATGACCTTCTTATTTTCGAAGACATTACGCATCAACGGATCGTTCTGAAGCTCCTGAGCAGTCTCCGGCAGCATGCCAGACGGTAACTCAGCCATTGACTCTGCCTGTGGTTCAATTAGAACACGCCCACGTCTGAACAGATGCATCAGTTCACTGCCTGGGCGAAATATCACTACCCCGGTCATTGGTGCCACTTCAGGTGTCAGTAATGCCCTCACGCTACCTGCCCCTTAGCAATATGCTCTGCCCACAGGCCACCAATCCAGCGAACACCCTTGGCAGTGAAGCGGGATTGATTGAACGCGTAATTTGTCTGGTTTGTCGTACCCGTCTTCACCTCGAAGCGCCCTGCTTCGATATGCTTGCTCTTTGGCGTGAGAACACGGTTAAGCCGGTACATGATGCCGTTCTCAATCAGGAACATCGCAAATTCCGGCTCTTTGGCATTAAGCAGCTTGGCAACCTGTCGGAATGTCATTGACCCAGTAGCCGTAACATAACGATCTACAAACTCGGCCTTCGGTGCGGCCACTGCCAGTTCTTCACTCAGGCGCTGTTTCTGTTCTGCCAGATCAGCAGCAAGGCGCAGGGCCTCAGGAAGTGAACGGGGAACAACCATTCCACCGTTGCTCTCCAGTTCCTGCCAGCGGTCAACAAGTCTGGCGGTAAACTCTGGCGATAATTGAGCAACGATTACGTAGCTGTCTCGTTTGTTCACTTCGTAGTGATGGTAGGTCTGCCCGTTCTGGGGATGGGTGTACTGCAATGCAGCATACCCTCCAATCACACCGGAATTCATGAGGCGCTCTATCGTTACGCAGACATTGCTGTGCCGGGAGTCGACCAGCTTCGCAATCTCACGGCTGGACATGGTGATCTGCTGCCCTACTGTCGCTGCATGATGGGTCGGACACGTTACTGTTATGCTCATCTGTTGCATGCTCTGTCTCCACTTATCAGGCGACTGCACCCGCCATTGGTACATTTAGTGATCGATATTTCTACCCGTCCACCAGGTACTTTCGGTCCCCACTCCACCAGCATGCGTCACACCTGGCTGTCGTCCTCCCAGATGCCTGCATGTGTAAGCGCGTCAAACAGCGCTTTGTTGTAGTTGTCTATGTCGCGGCGGCGTTCATCGGGTGGATAGAGCACAATCTCTACTGATGCCGGTGATGATGACGGCTTAGGGAGAATGCGAAGTTGCTCAACGATAGCCACGCATGCTGCGCTCTGGTATGCCCTACCTTTGGCACTGATGAGGTGACGGCCAGCCAGCGGCCCCTTGTTAGGAGCACGCCAGTAGGTGTTCACGCTGGGTGGAAATGGGAGTACCAGTTTCATCATGATTCCACTCCAAAGCGCCCGTTCATGCGCCCTATTTTTCCTACGAACTCCAGCAGGGTTACCCCCAGCGGCCTTATCTTCTCGTGATGCTTCTTCAGGATCGGCGGTACTGTCTCGTTCCAGTTAGGTTTAGGCTTCACCTTCATTGCTTTTCTGATCTCGTCGCTGCAACGTTTGGCCTGAGCCTGAATGGCGTTCTTAGTTTCCTGGTTCATGCGCCTACTCCTTTCGCCCAGTCGATATGCATTACGCTGCCCGGAATCAGATGCAGGTCTGGTTTAACAGACTGGTTTCCCCAGTGGTGCCAACCAGGTGCAGCGCAGCGGCTGAACAACTCAATGCGTGACACATCGCCGTATAACTGCTCCAGACGGTAACGCGCTTCTGCAGGCTTCTGGCTGTGCTCGCCGAGTGGACTGTAGATAACCTGTTTTATGCTGGCGTTCTGACGCTCAAGACCTTTCCCTCTGGTGGCAATTAGCAGATCCTCGGTATTGGCGCGGGTATGGTTACCACCGTTCATTCGTGTTTGAGCGTTCAACAGGTCGAGGAAGTCGTAAAAGCCCTCTACTCCACCAGCCTGTAGCGCTTTATTGATGTGCTGCTCTGCCAGTGCGTTAAGCTTCACCCATGTGAATCCCTTCATGGTTCTGACCTTAAATCCCCACGCTTCGGCAAGCTCGATCGCTTCACGTGTATGTGTACCGGTGAACCACATGGCCAGAACGGAATCTTCCGCAGCCAGCTCCCAGACAGGCAGGCGTTTAATGTCGATGAGTTTCATCGTGCCGTAATGGTTTTCCGCTGCACCATTGCTGATGGTGTTCCCGTATTCCCACGGCGGATCGGCGTAAATCAGTGAATAGCTCATTAACGGCCTCCCGAAAATCGACCAGCCAGATAACACCCGTCTTCGGCAATAACTGCTGGCTTAGCCAGACCAAGACAGCGCTGACGTTCTGCCAGTATTGCTGCTCGCTCTGATTCAATGGCTGATGCGCTGAACGCCTCCATGTAAATCGTCGCGGCACGATGAAAGAGGCCTTTCGACTCCAGACCTTTCGCCGTTTCCATCAGGGCGCTGACTTCAGGAGTTGGTTCAAACACTTCGAAGTGGCAATCTGCTGGCGGTTCCGCGTAGTAACGGAATTGTCGCCCGTCGCGTTTGCGCGTTGCCAGCCCAGAACCATACAGGCGGCAAACGGCGAGTTGGAGCCTGTCCTGGCTGAATTGGGTCAGACCTTCGATGATGTCCCTGGTCGTTGAGCCGGGATTCATGGCAATAAACATCTGGACCGTTTTCAGAATGCTCATAGCTACCCCCTGAATCCTTCAGGAATGCGTGTATCGCACTCGTATTTGGATTTAAACATTGGGTCCTCTCGAACCTCATGTTTGCTGGCTGACGCTGATAACTTCAGAGACAACTCATCCCATTTTTCACGCAGCTTCGAAGGACTGAGAATATTTTTGCACCAGAAGGGATCACGATTTACACGACCGTACAGCTCGCAGATCTGGCGGTGATTGCGATTATCCTGAGTGCACATCAGACGAACCTCGTTAGCCCAGGAAACCCAGTTAGGTTCTTTAGGGCGAACCAGTTCACCATCAGACTCAGCGGCTTGTTCGTACAGTCGGATAATCTTTCCCCAGATCCATTCTGCGCAGGTTAAATCTTCCTGAGTTCCCCATTGACGTTTTGCTGCACTGAAAACCACCGCTGTTGGATGACGAGACAGAAAATCATTTGGATTAACCGAAGCGTCCGGTTGCGAAGCTTCCGGACAAGAAGGGGTTTTATTCTCTGTAGTACTCTCTGTTGTATTCTCTGTAGGATCATCAGTGCATTTTGACCTGATGACATCGGTTCGTTTTGACCTGATGGAGCGTGTCACTTTGACCTCTTCCATCGTGTCATTTTGACCTGATGGAACAGTGCATTTTGACCTCTTCGATTCGGTCACCTTGACTTCATCTAAAAGCTCGCTTTCATAGTTGATCGTGTAGAAGTTGGTCATGTCTCGTTGAGACTTGTTCAGTTGCTCAATTTTGAGCACACCGAGTGTCTTCAGGCGGGTGAAGGTACGCTTCAGAGTTGACTCAGACCAGAACGGGAACTGCTCCAGCCACTGTTCAGTCGTGTTGTAAATCCAGCGAACACCGTCACGCTCCATGCCAGACGTTGTTTCTTTCAGCCAGTAGTTAATCTGCTGCAATGCAATCGCCTCATTCAGGCCAATGCTGTACGCAAGGTCAGGATTTATCACTATTGGTCGGGATGTCATTAACAGGCTCATTCGGACCCTCTATTTCCCTGAATTTACGCTGAAACTGTTCGAGAGGACTGAAGCACTCATGCTCATATCCGTCGCGCAGGTATATAACCCGTTGAGTTTCTGGTTCCCACCGGATAACCCTAACAGGGATTCCGTAGCTGTCTTTAAACCGTCTGTTGAGTGCTCGCATATGCGTTTCGCCCTCCGCTGGAACACACCCACAATTGCGATAGCTCTACTGTGGTTACAAGGAATCCACCGACCTGATACCATGCGCTCATACCGAAACAACGAGGTTCCATGCACTGGAATTCCACGGAGTTGCGGAAGACGGTTATTTGCCGTTAAACTGTTCATGCGTTAGTTTCTCCACTGATACGACACGCCACGGAGCCCGGAGCTGCACACTCGCGGGCTTCATTCTTTTCTGGAAGGCAATAAACACGTGAAATCAGGTTCAGGAACGTCATAAGGGTTACCCGGAACTGGTAGGCTATTTCGTTCAGGCTGTCCCATTCCCCTTTATCAACCACGCCATCATCGATATATCGACGGTATGCGTTGACTAAATCGCCGAGCCTGCCCACCAGCTCAGCCAGCTTTAAGCCAATCTCCTCGTTCTCTGTTTCTGGTGCTACGCCAGGGATATGAATGCCGTTATCGGTTTGACGAGAAAACGCATCAGCTATGTAGCTAACACCAGCAGCTTTCTGTAGCACCATCGCCCACCCCATAGGGAAGATTTGATCCCCATCCACACGGAGGCGGTTAAAAAGCGCGTTCTCTGTTACCCCCAGCCATTCCGCAGCTTCGGCATAACCACCAGGTAGATCGGTGATCGTCTTTTTTATCGCAGCCACCAGCCAGGCTGGCTGACGTTCGACTTTCCAAATAGGTTCGTTACCCACGGCTTGCTCCTTCGACCTGTGGTTTTAGTTTTTCTGGAGCTTCACTACGCTTTTCATAAAGGTCGGGATAGAAAACCAATTTCCCTCCCGTTCGATAGGCTGCTTCAGCTGCACGTCCTTTCGGGATAAGGCGACCAGATCTATTACGCCATTGGTAAACAGCCTCACTTGTGATTCCAAAAAATTCGGCAACCTTCTCAGTGCTGCCGAAGTAGTTCTCAATGTCATCGGTTGTCATAATGCCTCCTTAGCTAAGTTTAATTAGATATTAATAACCAATCTAACTTTGGTCAATAAAAACTAAGATTACTTAGTCTTTTAATTTTTTTGATGGTGTTCAAATGGAAACTGTCGGTCAGCGCATCAAATCACTCAGACGAATAACCAAAACTTCGCAGAAGGAATTAGGTAAGTTCTGTGGTGTCAGTGATGTAGCGGTTGGATATTGGGAAAAAGACGTCAATGTGCCAAGTGGTGAATCACTATCGAAACTTGCTAAATTTTTCAATACATCAATAGATTACATACTTTACGGTACTGAGTTTGAGGGTACCCTGATAACAAAAATGCGCAGAATCCCGGTAATATCATGGGTTCAAGCAGGACAGTTTACGGAATGTAAAGCAGCAGAACTGTTCAGTGAAGTAGATAAGTGGGTAGAAACATCACTCAGGATAGGGGACAGCTCCTTTGCTTTAGAGGTAAAAGGAGATTCAATGACAAATCCCAATGGGTTACCAACAATTCCTGAAGGTGCGACAGTAATCGTAGATCCTGATGCAGAGCCAGTTCATGGAAAGATAGTAGTGGCTAGGCTTGATGGGACAAATGAAGCTACTGTGAAAAAACTTGTCATTGATGGGCCTCAAAAGTTCTTAGTTCCCTTAAATCCACGTTATCCGAACATTCCAATCAATGGGAATTGCCTGATCATCGGTGTTGTCAAAGGCGTTCAGTACGAGCTTTAACCCACTCCTAATCTTCCTTTAAACATCAAGCTAAGAATAGTTTGGTGTTTTTTTCTTGATCTAAAAGCTAAGTTAAGTTAGATTTTAATCATCAACAGCGAAGAGGCAGGACGCCCACGTAGTAGCCGCCGGTGGCATATGAATAACCGGATGATTCGCAGGTAACAAAAAAGCGCCCTACTGGACGCTTCGCTCTTTAACAATCTGGATATCCTATTAATACAGGTTATTTTTTATGGTTAGTTTCATCAACAGATTTGCTTTGTATTTGAGCATAATTCTTAATGCTGAAGAAACAAAAAAGTCGTAAGAAAACTAAAAAACCCGCCATTGAAACATATAAGGAGCGGGAGGCACTCCCCTTCAGAAAGGCCTCGAATATGAGTGAACAAAAGACACCTATCATTATGTAAAGCAAAAATAAAAAAAAGTTCGCTGTTCTAGGACAATCCCAATTACGGCCAGATGTGAATATAACCCTATCTTCAAACCTATATGATAGCGCCCACAGTGAAGCACACAAAGCGACCCAAGCACTGATGATGCCTATTGGCATTTTAAAAATCTGTTCAACGCTAATAGCTCCACTAAATAGCCCAGTAATATAAACACCGATCATAGAGCAAACAATACCGCTCAAAATGCCACGAATTCCACTGTAATAGTTTTTATTGGTATCGAATGGGATTTTTAATTTCTTTTCACCAGCCACAAAAAAACCTTAAAAATAAATGCATTAGGATATCCAGATTACTCTAATCATTGCTGTAGTTAAATAGCTACTCACTACCTATCTTGGTAGCTATTTAACACGACAGCATAATAACGATGGAGCAACCCGTTGCGCTAAGCACCGTTTGATGGGGCATTTACTGAAACGAAACCCAAACTTTTATTCGCCTTTTGGCGAGGGATTCGTGCAACCAAAATTCAGCGCCGTGCAGGGCGCATATAACACGGAGAAACTAACCATGACGACCACACAGAACGTCACTGAGTTACAACCACGCATGACCAGAGAACAGTTGATCGACGCAGCCCGTAGACGGGACCATCAAGCGCACCGATACAGGGATGTTTATCAGCCTTGAACATATCCACGTGCGTGAAGGTTTCAACAAGCGTGAGGACGACGAACGCACCCGCCAGGCAGATGACGACCTGTTTAACTATCTGATGAACGGCGGCACCGTTCCTCCTCTGGAGGTTATCGCACGTGATGAAGGTGGAGTGTGGGTTGTTGAAGGCCACCGCCGTCGCCGTTGCTATGCACGTTGTGCTGAAGCTGGTAAGCCAGTAGACCGCATTCATATCATGCCGTTTAACGGTAACGATGTTCAGCGTCTGGCTCGCATCATGACCAGTAATAACCAACTCCCCCTTTCCGATATTGAACAGGCTGCTGTTATTCAGGAGCTTCATAACGCTTTCAACCAGACCACCAGCGAGATTGCAAAGCTGGTCAATAAGTCTGTAGCGACCGTTGAGAAGTTGCTCACTCTGAGTACCGCTAATTATGACGTTCAGCAGGAAGTTAAATCTGGAGCCGTGTCTGTTGATGTTGCTGTTGACCGCGTTCGCGAGTTTGGCGAACAGGCTGGTGAAGTTCTCCAGCACGATAAAGCCGTAGCCGCCGCCCAGGGGAAAACAAAGGTTACGCGCAGTTCTATCGCTCCGGAACTCAACATTAAAAGTGCTCGCCGTTTCGTGGAGTTAATGTCCATGGCGACGATCAGCGATGAAGGCGTATTCACTTTGCAAGGCACGGCACTGGCTGAAGCGCTTGAAATTATCGACGAACACAAAGCCATTTCAGAAGCACGTGAGACTTACAGGCTGTCGCAACCTATTCCAACTACAGAAGTCCGTGGCAGAACTCTGTATGTGATGCTCGATGGTAAGGAAATTGGCTCTGCGATTATTTATCGCGGGAAGAACGTCACCCTGGATTTAGGCGATAAAAAAATTGTCGCCAGCCAGTCTAAAGCAGTGGCCCACTTCGTTAAACAACACAAACTTCAGCAGGTACATGCCAATGCAAACGATCAATAACCGTATGACAGAAACTCAAATTGCTGATCTCTTCAGCCTGGCGGTTCAGTTGCAGGTTAAAGCTGAAGAATCAGATGATCGTGATACTGCAATTTTGGCCTACTCAATTCAAAACGCCTGCTCAAATTTAACGGAATCCCAGCGCGAGTTCCGTGCAGCAGACGCGACTATTCACAATCTTGAACTGAAACTCACAGACCTTGCAGTACAGCTCGCTAACGCCGAGAGCAAGTGCAGGGAGCTGGCTGTTGAATGCAAAACGTTAAGTCGATTCATTTCTGGTAGCTGCTACGTATTTGATGGGGATCATGATGACGATATGCCTGATGAATTTATAGATGCCTCGCATTATATGCCGATAGTTACCCCAGCTACGGACGCTTTCCTGGCTGAAGTGCGGGCGCAGGGCGTGGAGATGCTAAGAGATTCCATTGCTGAAGTGGGGGGCAGCATTGAAGACACTATTGATTTGCATCACTACTGCTCTGACTTCGCCGACCAACTTCGCAAAGGAGCCGCGCTATGAGCAAGTACCGTAAAGGAGCTGTTTATCTCCGTAAGATGAAGTCTAGTGATAAGTCGAATGACTTTCGCACCTACATGCGAATGGCACTTTTCAGTGACAAAAAAGCATGGAAACACCCTGAGAAGATAAAGCCGGTAGTGCTCGTTCAGTACGGTGTGAAACGTGTCGTTAGCGTCTTTATGAACATGGAGGACGCTACCGGATGTTTGTTTAGTGCAGCGTTTGAAAAACGGGTGCGCAACTCCCGGCACAATCCTCGCCGTGGTATGCGCTATACCAAAGGCGACATGAAGAAAGCTTTCCGTAAATGGGCATTCAAGCACAAGCAGGAGGCAGCCCAATGACAGCACTCAACAAACATGCGCCGATCAAACATCCCGCAATTCGTTATCACGGTGGTAAGTTCCGCCTGGCACCATGGATTATCGATCAGATGCCAGAGCATGTTTGCTATGTAGAGCCATTCGGCGGCGCAGCAGGAGTGTTACTGCAAAAGCCACGCAGCTATGCAGAGGTTTATAACGATCTTGATGGTGAGGTGGTAAACCTGTTCCGCGTCCTTCGTGACCCGGAACTGAACCAACACCTGCAGGATACCTGCGCATTGACGCCATATTCCCGCGATGAATTTTGCGCTGCGAGAGAGGCGACATCCGATCCGGTAGAACGTGCCCGCCGAATGGTTGTGCGTGCTTGTATGGGTTTTGGTTCTGCTGCTGGTATCGGAGGTCAGTCAGGATTCCGCAGTGACAGCAAGCGCAAATACGCTACTGCTTCGCACCTGTGGGAACGTTATCCGGCAAATTTGGCTGCGATATGTCAGCGCCTGCAGGGTGTCATTATCGAGAATAAAGACGCACTGGCGGTGATGCGAGCCCATGACGCAGAGACAACGCTCCATTATATCGACCCGCCATATGTGCCGGAAACGCGAGTACAGGGTAATCGCTATTACAACCACGAAATGACCGTTGAAGGCCATGAACAATTGCTCGCTGTGGCCAGAACGATGACAGGCATGGTGATGATAAGTGGGTATGACACTGAGGTTTATAACGACATGCTAACTGGCTGGAGTAAGACAGAAAAAACATCACAAATCAGCGCAGGGCGAGGTACGAAAGTACGCACCGAATGCCTCTGGATTAACCCGGTAGCGCAGCGCAAACAGGAGCATGCAGCATGAAAACTAACAACCACCCGGCGCACGGTCCTGTATCACTCGATCGCCTGCACCAGATACGTGAACACCTACTGCATGATAACCAGTACTCAAACGGCGGGAACAGAGCTTACATTCTCGCTGATATGTTGAATGTGATTGATGAGGTGCTAGCATCGAGGAACGCAGAGCCAGTATTTTTCATCGAGGTTGACGGAGACGACTGGATTCAAGCTGGCAGGATTCCGGGCAGTACGTTTGATTTTAATAATCTGCCGGATGGCGTCAATAAGCTCTGGGCCTCCCCGCAGCCAGCGGCAGTAGTGCCGGAGAATTGCGTAACAGCAGAACACCGTCGCGTTATTGAAATGCTGCTCAATGTTTGCGGGGCCGCATTCGAACTCGCAGATGATAGCTGTCAGCAAGATGTTGATGGCGAAGAGTGCCACGCTGTTCCAGACGACGCATTTCAGAAGCTAAGTGATGCGCTGAACGAAATCGAAAACACTCTCCCGACAGAAGATGTCGACAGGCCAGACGTATTTCTTGCCTGGTCGGCAATGCCAAGGGCAGCGCTGAAATCTATTCTCCAGGCTGGCAACTCTCCGGTAACTCCGGATGGTTGGATTCCGGTAAGCGAGCGGATGCCGAAACGCGATGTTGACGTTCAGGTTTACTGCGCCGATAAGAAAGAGCAGATGGTTGCCTACATGGAGCGGAATGAAGGAGAGGGATGGTTTAGGTTTGCATCGCTTCCGAATGGTGGTGGCGTTTATTGCAAACCAACTCACTGGATGTCACTGCCAGCAGAACCTCAGCAGGAGGTGAAGTCGTGATCAAGGGAAAGCTAATCAGCAGTCAACGCTATCTTGATAAAGCAAAGGTCGCTGAACGCGCCATACGATTTAAGCGATTCATTGTCTCTGTGTATCCCGTGATTTTGCGCGGTCAGCAATACACTATCCTTATGGACGGTCATCATAACTATGCTGCTGCGATGCTCGCCGGGGTTGATCCTGATTATCGTCCGATTGGTAAAAAAGTGATGAAAATAATTAGTACCCTTAGCGACCAAGAACGGGAGGCATTTTTCATAAACAACGTGACCGATTCCGATTACTACTTTGTGGAGAATGGTCAGGTAGTTAAAGAATTATTACTTCCAGATACATCATGCCGTTTTCAAGCACATGCAAATAATCAGTGGATGTTCGGCGGTTGAATATGGCCAGCAAACTTAAACAGCGGCGCTTGCGCCGCCTTAAATCGGATGTGGCATGGTGGAGATCTGAAGCCGAATACTGTAAGGCGAGAGTGTTCGAACAGGCAAATGAAATTGCTGAACTCAGAAGCATGGTGATTCATGTACCAATGCCGGTAATGGTGCCAGTAGAGATACTTCGTCAGCTAAATGGGAAGAGTTCGAAAGAAAGTCCATTATGTCGCAATTGCAACGATGGAACCCGTCACGGTTGTTCATCGTGTGCTTACAGAATGAAGTAACCGGGTGCAGCCGGTTTAAGTGGAGAACTATCTATGAGCGGACAAATCCAACGTTTTCTTACTCCAGATGACCTCTATCAATTAACTGGTTATCGTCGCCCTTCCCTACAGTGCAAAGCTCTCAGGGAGAGTGGAGTATTTTTTATCCCACGTAAGGACGGCAGACCAGGAACAACATGGGATCATGTATCAAACCCGGTTGGCCTTAAGTTGATAGTGAGTAATCCAGAGGAAGAAGAACCAAACTTTAAGGATATGTAATGTCTAGAGCTCGTAAAAACCCTGAGGATAATTGGATGCCTCCCCGCGTTCGCCGGGGAAAATCTGCTTATGAGTTTCGTACAACAGATGGTCGTACCATCAGGTTGTGCAATCCTGATCTAACAAAATCGCAGGTATGGGCAGCTTACGAAAACTTCATAAACGATTTAAAGGTTGGTACGAACTTCAACGCACTTTGTGAAGAGTTCTTTAATTCCGGTGATTTCCACGAGTTAGCAACTGAAACACGTAAAGACTACAGAAAATACGGTTCAAAGGTAAATGTTGTCTTCGGGAAAATGAAGCCGGATAACATCAAGCCAGAGCACATCAGAAAATATATGGATAAGCGAGGTGTTAAGAGCAGAGTTCAGGCAAACCGAGAGAAAGCGTTTATGTCGAGGGTGTTTAGGTGGGCATATGAGCGTGGCAAAGTGAAGATGAATCCATGCCAAGGTGTGAAGCAATTTAAGGAACAGGCACGCACCCGTTACGTCACGGATAAAGAATATGAAGCACTATTTAGCGTTTCGTCAGTACCGGTGAAGATTGCCATGGAGTTAGCCTATTTATGTTGCGCACGTCAGGGTGACATTCTTGATCTAAAAAAGAGTCAGATACTTGATGAAGGTATTCTAATTCAGCAAAGCAAGACGGCCGTGAGCCAGATTAAGGCTTGGACTGTGCGCCTATCGAATGCGATCACCCTGGCAGATTCCCTTCCGTTAAACAGCGGCATGGTGAGCCTGTACGTGCTCCACCAGCAGTCAGGTTCTCGTTACACCCGAGATGCATTTAATGCTCAGTGGATGAAAGCGAAAAAGTTAGCCGCTGAAAAATTTCCTGAGCTCGAATTTAACTTCACGTTTCATGATCTGAAAGCTAAGGGGATATCTGATCTGGAAGGAACGCTGCATGAGAAACAAGAAATATCAGGCCACAAAAATGCTTCGCAGACCGCAAGATATAACCGCAAAATATCTGTTGTTCCGGTCGTTGGGGGGCAGTAATGCCCTCTTTTTATGGCGAAGCTGAATGGCGAAACAATGGTGAACATTGAGTACAAAAACAAAAAAACCACCCGTAGGTGGTTTCACGACACTGCTTATTGCTTTGATTATTCTGTTCTTTCCCATGGTACCCGGAGTGGGACTTGAACCCACACAGCGCGAACGCCGAGGGATTTTAAATCCCTTGTGTCTACCGATTCCACCATCCGGGCTCGGGAAGAAATTGGAGGCGCGTTCCGGAGTCGAACCGGACTAGACGGATTTGCAATCCGCTACATAACCGCTTTGCTAACGCGCCGAAATCTTCTGGCTTTACAGCCGACATCCGCTATTGCCGATGTCTTTAATTTGGAGCGGGAAACGAGACTCGAACTCGCGACCCCGACCTTGGCAAGGTCGTGCTCTACCAACTGAGCTATTCCCGCATCACCAAGTAAGTTTGTTAATCACTTGATTTTGTTATCGTCTGGCAATCAGTGCTGCCGTTCGATGCGTTGCATTCTACTTACCTGACGCAATGAGTCAACGATATTTTTCACCACTGACGATCGTTTGCTGAAATTTGCGCCGAAACGATCACTGTTCAAGCAAATCTCCCCATGCAGCGCTCAAATACTGGAACATTGACCACAAAGTCAGTATCGCGGCGACGAAGAAAAGTGCGATCCCGGCGTACTCTACCCAGATATTTGGACGCCACAGCAACCATGCGAGCGCGGCCATTTGCGAAGTGGTTTTCACTTTACCGATCCAGGACACAGCCACACTGCTGCGTTTACCCAGCTCGGCCATCCATTCACGCAGCGCAGAGATAATTATTTCACGCGCTATCATCGTGGCGGCAGGCAACGTCACCCACCAGCTGTGATAGTGTTCGGTCACCAACACCATCGCGATAGCCACCAGCACTTTATCAGCAACCGGATCGAGGAAGGCACCAAAACGGGTGCTTTGGTTCCAGCGACGTGCCAGAAAACCGTCAAACCAGTCGGTGACCGCCGCAATACAGAAGATCAGCGCACAAACGAAGGGAGCCCAGGTGAATGGCAGATAAAAAGCCAATACAAAGAATGGGATCAGGATGACGCGAAACAGCGTGAGCAACGTAGGGATATTAAATTGCATATGACGGATAACTATCTGTTGTCAGTGAAATTACCCCTATGTTGCTACAGAGGGCCTAATGTTTCAACGAGTAGAAGATCTTTTCTGCCAGAGCTTGCGAAATACCCGGCACTTTTGCAATTTCTTCGATACTCGCGTTACGAAGACCTTGCAAACCGCCCATATATTTCAACAACATCTGCCGACGCTTTGGACCAACGCCTTCAATGGTCTCAAGCGTACTGGTACTTTTCACCTTCGCCCGTTTTTTACGGTGCCCGCTAATCGCATGATCGTGAGATTCATCGCGGATATGCTGGATAACGTGCAATGCAGGCGAATCAGGCGGCAGGCTAAAGCCCTCACCTTCCGGCTCAAAGAACAGCGTTTCCAGGCCGGCTTTACGATCGGCCCCTTTTGCCACCCCCAACAAGAGTGGGTGCTGTTTGTCCCAGGGAACATCCAGCTCCGCAAAAACGGCTTTCGCCTGCCCTAACTGACCTTTACCGCCGTCGATCAATATGACGTCCGGAATCTTACTGTTTTCAATCGCCTTACCGTAACGCCGACGCAGAACCTGATTCATGGCCGCGTAATCGTCACCCGGCGTAATGCCGGTGATGTTATAGCGGCGATATTCTGCACGCAGCGGGCCATTGGCATCGAATACCACGCAGGAGGCTACCGTCTGCTCGCCCATCGTGTGGCTGATATCAAAACATTCCATGCGTTTTACTGCCGGTAGCTTAAGTACCGATGCCAGCGCCGTCAGACGTTGGGTAATGGTCGACTGCTGGGAAAGCTTCGTGGTTAACGCCACCGCCGCGTTGGTTCGCGCCAGCTTCAGATAACGAGCGCGATCGCCTCGCGGTTTCGTCTGAACGTTAACCTTCCGCCCGGCCAGCTCAGACAAAGAATCCGCCAGCAGGGTTTTATCGCTAAGATTAAAATCGAGCAGGATCTCACCGGGTAAGGTGCGCATCTGGCTTCCCTGCAAATAGAACTGTCCGACGAAGGTTTCGACGACCTCGCCGAGTTCTGTTCCACTCGGTACTTTCGGGAAATAGCTGCGACTGCCTAACACTTTCCCCTGGCGAATGAACAGAACGTGCGCACAGGCCATGCCAGCGTCAAACGCCACGCCGATGACGTCCAGATCGTCTCCGGTATTTGAGACAAACTGTTTTTCAGTCACGCGGCGTACGGCCTGAATTTGATCACGAATGCGGGCAGCCTCTTCAAATTCGAGATTTTGGCTGGCCTTTTCCATCCGGGCGATCAGTTGCGTTAATACCTGATCGTCTTTCCCGGACAGGAACAGACGAACGTAATCAACCTGCTGCGCATACTCTTCTTCACTCACCAGACCCGCGACACACGGACCGAGGCAGCGACCAATCTGATATTGCAGACAAGGACGCGAGCGATTGCGATAAACACTGTTTTCGCACTGACGTATAGGGAAGATTTTCTGCAGCAGCGCCAGCGTCTCACGTACAGCATAACCGTTAGGGAACGGTCCAAAGTACTCGCCTTTGGCATGCTTAGCACCACGATGCATCGCCAGGCGAGGATGGGTATCGCCGCTGAGGAAAATAAAAGGATAGGATTTATCGTCGCGCAGCAAAACGTTGTAGCGCGGCTGATACAGCTTGATGTAGTTGTGCTCAAGCAGTAACGCTTCGGTTTCGGTGTGCGTTACCGTGACATCAATCTGCTGTATTTGCGCGACCAGCGCTTCGGTCTTACGCGACGCGAGGTTGCTACGGAAGTAGCTGGAAAGCCTTTTTTTCAGGTCTTTCGCTTTCCCGACGTAGATGACCGTCCCGGCGATATCATACATACGATACACGCCGGGCTGACTGGTCACGGTTTTCAGGAACGCTTTGGCATCAAACTGATCGGTCACTGGCTTGTTAATGTCTCCGCATTACACAGGCCATGGCGAATTGCCAGATGAGTCAGCTCAACATCGCCGTGAATGTTTAATTTACTGAACATTCGATAGCGATAGCTGTTCACCGTTTTAGGACTAAGATTCAGCTGTTCTGAGATCTCATTGACCTTCTGACCTTTGGTGATCATCAGCATAATCTGCAACTCACGTTCAGACAAACTGGCAAACGGGGTTTCCGTTTTCTCAGGCTCAATCTGGCTGAGCGCCATTTGCTGAGCGATATCGGAGGCAATATATCGTTGGCCGGAAAAAACCGAACGAATCGCACTCACAACTTCCTGGGGCGCAGCCCCTTTACTGAGATAGCCCGCAGCTCCTGCCTGCATGACTTTTGCAGGCAACGGGTTTTCGGTATGGACCGTCAGCATGATCACTTTAATGTCAGCCGTTGAACGCGCAATTTTACGCGTTGCCTCAAGGCCACCAATACCGGGCATATTCATGTCCATCAGCACGACGTCAACGGAATTTGAGCGACACCATTTTACCGCATCTTCACCGCAGCACGCCTCACCGACAACTTTAATGCCTTTTATATCTTCAAGAATGCGTCGTATCCCTGCGCGCACCAGTTCGTGGTCATCAACAAGAAAAACGTTGATCAAAGGAATATCTCCAGAATAGGGATAACGCTACCGATAGTTAATCGGTCCTATGTTAACGGGTTTTATCTCAACTTTGAAATGTAAAAAACGCCCGACTTTCGATTTTGCTCTCGTTTTTGGAAATTAGATTGTACGACGGGTGGAAACATTCAGTACTGGCAACCTTCGGCCACGGTTATATCTGCATAGCTGTTTCATAATAGTGACAAAAAAATCATATTCCTTCGCTGAATGCGAACCAGGCAGTTAAAGTTGTAACAATAATTAACGAAGAAAATACTCGAAATAAACATAAAGTGGAGAAAATATATGCAGTGCAACATGTTGTTTATTTTAATATCACCCACTTTTGTTTGCGCAAAAAACAACCGCTGATATTTTTAGCCTCGCTTATGGTATACTCCGCCGCCTTAAGATTTCACATCGCACTTTTTCATTGAAACATAACGAGGAAAATAAATGAGTACGCCTGACTTTTCCACTGCTGAGAATAACCAGGAACTGGCCAATGAAGTCACCTGCCTGAAAGCCATGTTAACGCTGATGCTGCAGGCAATGGGTCAAGCTGATGCAGGACGCGTGATTCTTAAAATGGAAAAACAGATCGCACAGATTGAAGATCAATCACAGGCTGCGGTATTTTCCAGCACTGTTAAGCAAATTAAACAGGCCTACCGCCAGTAATAAGAAACCGGCTGAAAGCATCGCTATCAGCCGGTTCTGCGTCTGACACTCAGAACGATAATTTATTCAGATAAGCCCGGTCGCAGCGGCGTAACAGGCAATCTGCGTTTTGTTTGGCGCATTGAATTTCTTTTGCATATTCTTCTGGTGAAAGTTAACGGTATTTTCAGAAATCGAGAGAATTATTGCTATTTCTGAAGATGTTTTGCCCTCAGCGGTCCATTTCAATATTTCTTTTTCCCGCTTGCTAAAGCGCATCTCTGGTGCCATGACCATATCATCTTCCAGTCGCGTCAGAACGGATAAACTTTCCCGCACCAAAAGCTGCATCCTGAGCTCCACTTCATCATTCGCAAAGCGACTATTGCGGATACTTGCACGTGACACCGATAAAAATCCCAACGCTCGATTAGGTAACATTAAGCATTGCGTCATCCCTTTACGTAAACCATGATTGCGCGCGGCATCCCACAGGGGCTGCGCATCGCGAAATAAGGTGTCGTTCCAGGGTAAATGCCCCTGACTGAAGTTTTCAGGCTTCAGCACCGGATCAATCGCGAAATAATTCTCGGACTGATAATGCGCCACCCAGGCTTTGGGATACGTCGTGTGAAGTGATGTTTTGGGCCGGGTAAAAGGTACGGGATGACGAACACAGAGCGCGTAAAAATCGAACTCTAAGTGCTGCGTCTGTTGCTGTAATTCATTATAGACATCCTCTGCCGTCGCCATTTCCTGAAAGCGTAACAGCATGCTCCGTCGCCAGGTGAAGAAATCATGATCCTGCATACTAAGTGGTATTGCCCCTGAGATTGATAATCATCCAAACATATGAAACAAGCTAACACATAAATGTATTTTATATATGCAAATTATCGGACAAAGGAACAATTACTTGAGCGTTACTCAACGGCGAGAGGAAGTAACAGAATCGGGGGTTGATAATAAAGCAATATTTATAAATAGTTATGCGAGCAGTACTCACCCAAAAACATTATCGGTGAGTACTGTATGCACAATTTATTGCATCAGAAACTTTTCAAGAAACTGACGGGTTCGTGGCTGTTGCGGATGCGTGAACAGGGATTTAGCGGGGCCCTGCTCCACGATCCTGCCTTGATCCATAAATATCGCCCGGTCGGCCACATCGCGGGCAAAGCTCATTTCATGCGTCACAATCACCATGGTGCGTTTTTCCTGCGCCAGTTGACGGATGGTATTAAGTACCTCGCCAACCAGTTCAGGATCGAGCGCAGAAGTCGGCTCATCGAAAAGAATAACCTCAGGTCGCATCGCCAGCGCCCGGGCAATAGCCACGCGCTGCTGCTGCCCACCGGACAAACGCCGCGGATAGCTGGTTTCTTTACCTGCCAGGCCAACCTTCGCCAGCAGTTCGCGCGCACGCGCTGTCGCTTCGGCTTTCGGCTCGCCTTTAACAATCACCGGGCCTTCAATAATATTTTCCAGCACCGTACGATGTGGGAACAAATTAAAGTTCTGAAACACAAACCCCACGTGCTGGCGCAACTGACGAATCAGGCCTTTTTGCTGAGTTAACGAACGTGCGGTATCAATGGTAATCTCACCCACTTTAATGGTGCCCGCCTCCGGTTGCTCCAGCAAATTAATGCTACGCAACAGCGTGGTCTTGCCGGAACCGCTCGGCCCGATAATCGCCACGACCTCACCGGGTTTAACGTCGAGATCGATCCCATGTAACACCGTTTGCCCATGGAATTTTTTGACCAGGTTTCTGACTTCGATAGCACTCATTTCGGCTCTCTCTCCTGGCGGTTCAGTTGTTCTTCAAAATAGTTTTGCAGTGCGGAAAGCACCGTCGCCATCACCCAGTAAATCAACGAGGCCGCCAGATACATTGTGAACACTTCCAGAGTACGCGAGGTAATCAGCTGCGCCTGGCGGAACAGTTCCGGTACCTGAATAGTGGCAGCCAGAGAGGTGTCCTTCACCAGGCTGATAAAGCTGTTGCTCAGCGGCGGGAGCGCAACCCGCGCGGCCTGCGGCAGGATCGCCCGGCGCATGGTTTGCCATCTCGTCATGCCAATACTGGCGCCCGCCTCCCACTGCCCTTTGTCGATGGAAGAGATTGCCGCACGCAGGGTTTCCGCAGCATAGGCTGCCGTATTAAGCGACAAGCCAATCATCGCCGCCGGGATGGGATCCAGCTCAATACCAAACTGCGGCAGACCGTAATAGATCATGAACAGTTGGGCAATCAACGGCGTTCCGCGAAAGATTGAGATATAAAAGCGCGCCAGCCAGCGCACAGGCAACAGCGGCGACAGACGCATCAGCGCCAGGATAAACCCCAGCACGAGGCCAAAGAACATCCCGCCGATGCTCAGTTGCAGCGTAAAAACCGCACCTTTGAGCAGGTACGGCAGAGAATCAATCACCAGTTGGATACTTTCATGCATTAGCGTTTTTCTACCTGGTCGTTACACGTGAGGATGGTAGGCAAACAGCGCAGGCGCCCCACCAGTATGAATAAAGAGAATTGGCCCTTCATCTTTGAAGCGTTTCTGGCTGATGCCGTCAATCAGACCTGCCATCGCCTTGCCGGTATACACCGGATCCAACAAGATACCTTCCAGCCGTGCCAGCAGTTTTACCGCCTCCATGCCCTCTTCGTTTGGCGTACCGTAGCCCGGAGCAAAATAATCGTCCCATAGCAGGATATCCGCGGAGGCCGTCAGTTCCAGTTCTCGGGCAATATCCTGCTGCAGCGTAACAACTTTGGGTTTTTGATCCGCCACGCTGCGCGAGACAGTCACGCCGATAAGTTCGACGTCTGGCATCAATTGTTCCAGACCGACGGCCAGTCCGGCATGCGTTCCCGCACTGCCCGAGGCAACCACTACGGAAGAGAGCGCGACAGCGCCTTCACACTGTTGGGCTATTTCCAGCGCACTTTCCACATAACCCAGTGCGCCCAGCGCGTTAGAGCCCCCAACCGGGATCACATACGGGCGGAACCCTTGCGCTTCAATACGCGTCGCCAATTCCTGCAGTTGTGCATTCGGATCGGTCAGCGCATCGCACATTTCAATTTGCGTATTAAACAGGTCCAGGAGCAGACGGTTGCCATTGGTGAGATAGTTTTCCGCAGTGGTGCCAATCGGATTTTCCAGCAGCGCCACACAGTGCAGACCGAGCTTAGCCGCTACCGCCGCCGTCTGGCGAACGTGGTTAGACTGAATCGCACCGGCGGTTATCAGCGTATCAGCGCCGTCACGCAGCGCGTCTGCGGCGAGAAATTCCAGCTTACGCAGCTTATTGCCGCCCATGGCCATCGGCGTGACGTCATCGCGTTTGATGAAAATATCGCGCCCGAGGTAGTCAGAGAAACGTGGAAGATATTCGAGCGGTGTTGGCGCGCCAATAAATTCCAGACGTGGAAAGCGCGTTAAGTTATGCAGCGGCATACAGCCTCCGGTATTCGTTGTTGTGATGTTCTTTTTATTATGCACGTTCAGGCGCAATGAAATAAAAAAAGGCGCTGTTAAAGGCGCCTTTTTTCATCGGATGACGATTATTTCGTCACATCCGCTCCAAACCATTTTTCAGACAGCGCTTTCAGCGTACCGTCTTTTTGCATTTCGGCAATGGCAGCATCAACCGCTTTCAGCAGATCTTCATTGCCTTTGCGCAGCGCCACGCCGGACTCCTGGCGGGAAAATGCTTCACCGGTAACGGCCAGCGTATCCTTGGTTTTTTTCACCAGGTCCAGTGCGGCCAGGCGGTCAACCAGAATGGCATCGATACGGCCTACGCGCAGATCCTGGTATTTGGTCGGATCATCATCATAGGTACGAATATCCACGCCCTGCACGTTCTGACGCAGCCACTCTTCATAGTTGGTACCCAGACCAACGCCGACTTTTTTACCTTTCAGATCGGCAGCAGTCTTAATAACGCCTTCATTGCCTTTCTTCACCAGCGCCTGAATACCAGACACAGTATACGGGGTAGAGAAATCGTATTTTTTCTTCCGTTCGTCAGAGATGGTCACCTGGTTGATGACCACGTCAATGCGTTTGGAATCAAGAGAGGCCAGCATACCGTCCCATTTGGTCGGTTTGAGCGAGGCTTTCACACCCAGATGTTTAGCCAGCTCCTCGGCAAATTCCACTTCAAAACCGGTCAGCTTGCCGTCATCGCCCTGAAAACTAAACGGGGGATAGGTCCCTTCCAGGCCCACCAGCAGCGTGCCGCGCTCTTTAACTTTATTTAACAGACCTTCATCCGCATAAGTCTTTACGCTCATTCCGGCGACAAGTGCAACAGCCATTACACCCATCAGAGCCTGACGTCCCAGAAGTGCTAATTTCATAGTTACCCCGAATATTGTCATTAGTGACTATCATTTATGACTACAGTGTAAAGCGTTTGCTGTGTTCCACAAACACCACTCTGTTACACCTTATTCGTTTTTAATATATATCAGAACTGGCTGTCCAGGAGGATTTCTGCATATGTCCTATATGGGTATGGGCTTTGAACTGCTCATACTTACGCAAGGCGATGCGGTAATTGTTGGTGCTGGTTTCCGGCAGCCACGGGGCAAGGTTTTCGTCGAGGAACCCTTCCTGCAGCAGGTCGTGAGAGATATTTTGTTCGGTCAGATGATTTCCGAGGCGGCGCAGGCGGACAACGTATTCACGTACCGTGCCGTGGCTCATTTCGGTCTGCTCGAATAAAAATTGTTTAAAACCGATAATGTCAAAAAAGTCGCTCTGCTCTTTGCAGTGCAAATCACCGCAAAAACGACACAGTGCCACCCACTCTTTTTTTTCCTGTTCCCACTCAGCTTCATTCAGCAAAGTGTCCAGTCGGGCGATGGCGATTTTATTCACAATTTGCCCGCGGCGAACCAACGTGATCCGGTCGAGCAGCTTAAAGCAATGGGCGCAATGCGTCTGGCTGTGTTTGAAATCTTTGAGGTAGCGGCTTAGAGGCCGTCTTTTTGATTGCTGCACCGTCATGAGAACTCCTGGTAGTCAATTCGTAATGCGGCATTGTTCAGGGGTAATAATGTACCCCCTATAGCTTACCCAGCTTGGTGCGTAGACGTTTGATGGCCTGACTGTGCAACTGGCTGACCCGCGATTCCCCGACTTCCAGTACCGCGCCAATCTCTTTCAGATTCAGCTCTTCCTGGTAGTACAGCGTTAACACCAGCTTTTCGCGCTCCGGCAACGCCTCGATCGCGTCCATCACGCGCTGGCGGAGGTTACCCTCAAGTAGCTGTTGTAACGGGTTTTCCTGCTGATGTTCTTCCGTCACCAGCTCAATACTATCGCCATGCTCTTCCCGCCACTCGTCATAAGAGAAGAGCTGGCTGTTATTGGTATCAAGCAACATCTGACGATACTCTTGCACAGGAATAGCCAGACGCTCCGCCACTTCGGTTTCCGTCGCGTTACGCCCTAATTCCTGCTCCAGTTGTCCCATCGCCTGTGCCACTTCGCGAGCATTGCGCCGAACGCTACGCGGTACCCAGTCCCGGCTACGTAGTTCGTCCAGCATCGCTCCACGAATACGCTGCACTGCGTAAGTGGTAAATGCCGTTCCTTGCAAAGCGTCATATCGGTCAACTGCATTCAATAACCCGATGCCGCCCGCTTGTAGCAGGTCATCCAGTTCTACGCTCGCCGGCAAACGCACCTGAAGGCGCAATGCTTCGTGACGCACCAACGGTACATAACGCTGCCACAGCGAGTGTTTATCCATTACACCTTCAGCGGTATACAGTGAATTCACGATAAACAGCCCTGCGTTAAATGAGTTATCGGCATGATTATCCGTTTCTGCAGGGGTTTTAATCGGGTGAATAGTGGGTGAAATGGGGGGTTATTTAGGGGTTACGGGTAAAGCTGAATGTAAAAAACCCCGCCGGAGCGGGGTTTGCGCAGTAAGCGTAAATTAACGCAGCAGAGACAGAACGTTCTGCGTGGTCTGGTTAGCCTGTGCCAGTACAGAAGTACCTGCCTGTTGCAGAATGTTTGCACGAGACATGTTGGACACTTCGGTCGCGTAGTCAGCATCTTCGATACGGCTACGTGCTTCAGACAGGTTGTTTACGGTGTTACCCAGGTTGGTGATGGTAGAGTTGAAACGGTTCTGTACCGCACCCAGGTCAGAACGCAGGTCAGCAACCTGAGCCAGCGCCGCGTCGATTTTAGCCAGCGGGCTATCTGTTTTCGCGGTAGCGACTTCGTTCAGAGCTGTACCTGATTTGAAGTTGTGATCTTTTACGCTGGATGCCAGGTACTGTTTTCCACCTACGGTAGCGATTTCAGTTTTACCGTTCACACCACCAAACTGAACAGCGGCTTCTTTGCTAACACCTTTATCGTCGGTGTATGCAACAGTTTTAGCAGTGATTTTGCCGTCTTTGTAATCAGCAGCGTAGTATTTGCCACCGTTTTCCAGAGCATAGCCGCCATCAATCACTTTGCCGTTTTTGTCTTCAAAAGACATTTTCACCAAGGTTGTGTTGGCGGCAGTAGCACCGGTAACACCTGCATCAGCTAATGCTTTCGCTGCATCTGTAGTGACTGGTTTGGCTGCTGCAACATCAACTTCCTGTACATTACTTACTGCTGAAGTTTCAGCTTCAGTAACGGTATTCTCTTTGCCGGTAAATGATACAACACCAGCAGCCGTAATACCCACCTTATACAGGCCATCACCAGCAGTAGTCGTAGCAGTAACACCAGTGTTTTCAACAATGGCGTAATGCTGCCCATCTTTAAACGTAAAGCCCTTCACTGTACCCGCAGTACCGCCAGCAGCGGCATCAATTGTTGCCTGACCAGGTGCAACAATAGCAGCGCCATCCTTATAAGTCCCTGCACCTACAACTGCAGCACTAGTCTTATAACCGTCCTGCACGCTCAGGCTGTCCAGCCCCAGAGTTTTGGAGTTGATTTCTTTCAGGTTGATATCGATGGTTTCGCCATCGTTGGCACCGACCTGGATGGTCAGGGTGTTGTCTTTCGCCAGCACTTTCACGCCGTTGAACTGGGTCTGACCAGATACGCGGTCGATTTCGTTCAGACGCTGAGTGATTTCAGCCTGGATAGAGTCGAGGTCAGACTGGGAGTTGGTACCAGTAGAAGACTGAACCGCCAGCTCACGAACACGCTGCAGGTTGTTGTTGATTTCAGACAGAGAACCTTCAGTGGTCTGCGCGATGGAGATACCATCGTTGGCGTTACGGGACGCCTGAGTCAGACCTTTGATGTTAGAGGTGAAGCGGTTAGCAATCGCCTGACCAGCAGCATCATCTTTCGCGCTGTTGATACGCAGACCAGAGGACAGACGCTCGATAGCGGAGCTCAGGGAAGACTGAGATTTGTTCAGGTTATTCTGGGTCAACAGCGACAGGCTGTTTGTATTGATGACTTGTGCCATGATCTTTTCCTTATCAATTACAACTTGATGTTATTGGGCTGTTGCCCACGGTTTCTCACCGTAACCCTTGTATCGGCACCTTAATTTCGAACTTTAGAAAATTTTTACTTTCCGTCGTTTTTTTTCTTAGCCGCTGAAATACCCTCTATATGCACCACTATTCCGCGCATTATTTTTGCAAAACTATTATTAAACTTTGCGCGCAGATTGCCGATAAAGCGGTTAACTACTGTTTGCAATCACAAGGAATTAGGCATGCCTTCATTTACATCACTGGGCGTTGGTTCGAACTTACCGCTGGATACATTGCTGACAAACTTAACCACTGCTGAGAAAAAGCGTTTAACGCCAATTACCCAGCAGCAGAGCGCCAACACCTCGCGTCTGACCGCGTATGGCACGCTAAAAAGTGCATTAGAAAAATTTCAGACTGCGAATACCGCACTGAACAATGCCGATCTGTTTAAAAGCACCACTGCTACCAGCAGCACAGAAGATTTAAAAGTCAGCACCACTGCGGGCGCTGCTCCAGGGAAATACACCGTCAGCGTCACTCAACTGGCGCAGGCACAGTCATTATCGACTACGGCGAAAATTACCTCGACTAAAGAACAGTTGGGCGATACCAGCGTCGATGAACGTACGATTACGATTTCGCAACCGGGCCGTAAAGAGCCACTGGAAATCAAATTAGGCAAAGGCGAAACCTCACTGGAAGATATTCGCGATGCCATAAATGATGCCGACAGCGGTATTTCCGCAAGTCTGGTGAAGGTTAAAGAAGATGACTACCAGTTGGTGTTAACCGCAGAAAGCGGCACTGAAAGTGAAATGACCATCTCGGTGTCCAACGACGCAAAACTGAGCGATTTACTGTCCTATGACAGCAAAGCCGGCAGCGGGAAAATGAAACAGCTGGTCGGGGCGCAAAATGCGCAATTGACCGTCAACGGCATTGATATTGAACGTCAAAGCAATACCGTAACTGACGCTCCGCAGGGCATCACGCTCCAGCTGACCAAAGAAGTAAAAGATGCGTCTATCACGGTAACAAAAAGTGATGAAAAGGCCACCACGGCGATCAAGGCCTGGGTAGAAGCCTATAACTCACTGGTGGATACCTTTGGCACGCTGACGAAATATAAAGAAGTTGAACCGGGTGAAGCGGCCAGCGCCGATAACGGCGCGTTGCTGGGCGATAGCGTTCTCCGTACCATTCAAAACGGCATTCGTGCGCCATTTGCTAACAGCGGCAGCGAATCCCCGTTTAAAACCATGTCTGAGATTGGTATTACGCAGGATGGTGGTACCGGGAAATTAAAAATCGATGAAGAAAAGCTGGCTAAGGCACTGAAAGATAATACCGCTGCCACTCGCGAGCTGCTGGTTGGCGATGGCAAAGAGACCGGTATTACCACTAAGATTGCCACCGAAGTAAAAAGCTATCTGGCCGATGACGGCATTATCGATAATGCGCAAGACAATATTAACGCCAACCTGAAGCTGCTGACTAAACAGTATCTGACTGTCAGCAACAGTATTGATGAAGTCGTTGCTCGTTATAAAGCCCAGTTTACCCAACTGGATTCCATGATGAGTAAGCTGAACAGCACCAGTACGTATTTGGGGCAACAATTTTCAGCGATGAATAATTCCTGATAACACGAGGTAAGCATGTATACCGCGAGCGGTACCAAAGCCTATGCACAGGTCAGCGTGGAAAGCGCCGTAATGAGCGCCAATCCACATCAGCTGATTGAAATGTTGTTTGATGGTGCGAACAGCGCCCTGGTGCGCGCTCGCCTGTTTATGCAGCAGGGTGATATCGTCGCCAAAGGTGAAGCGTTAAGTAAAGCCATCAATATTATTGATAATGGCCTGAAAGCCGGCCTGGACCACGAAAAAGGGGGAGAACTCGCCACCCATCTCTCTTCATTGTATGACTATATGGTTCGCCGCTTACTGCACGCTAATCTGAATAATGATTGTCAAGCCATTGAAGAAGTCGAAGGGTTACTCGGCAACATTGCGGATGCCTGGAAACAGATCTCACCGAACGCGTCGTCCCAGGAGTCTCGTTAATGACCTCAGCCGTGGAGTTTATCAACCGTTGGCAGCGCATCGCGCTACTCAGTCACTCGCTGCTGGAACTGGCGCAGCGTGGTGAATGGGACCTTTTACTGGAACAGGAAGTTACCTATCTGCAAAGTATTGAAGTGGTCATGGAAGAGCAAACTCCACCAGGCATTACGCGAAGTATTCAGGACTTAGTGGCCGGGTACATTAAACAGACGCTGGATAACGAACAACTGCTCAAAACATTGTTACAGCAGCGCCTGGATGAACTCAGCAATCTCATCGGTCAGTCGACGCGCCAAAAGACGCTGAATAACGCCTATGGTCGTCTTTCCGGCATGCTGTTAGTCCCCGACGCCCCCACTGCCCCACAATAATTTCCCGTCTCGTCTGAATTATCTTCCATACTCCAGAGGTCGGCCAAACGACTTCTGGAGCACGGAAGATGAAAAATCCCACGTTATTGCAGTATTTTCACTGGTATTACCCTGAGGGCGGTCAACTCTGGCCCGAACTTGCCGAACGCGCAGGCGGACTCAATGACATCGGCATCAATATGGTGTGGTTACCTCCCGCCTATAAAGGCGCATCCGGCGGCTACTCCGTTGGCTACGACTCCTACGATTTGTTTGATCTGGGCGAATTCGACCAAAAGGGAACCGTCGCCACCAAATACGGCGATAAAAACCAGCTGCTGGCGGCGATAGATGCGCTAAAACACAATGATATTGCCGTACTGCTCGACGTGGTGGTCAACCACAAAATGGGCGCGGATGAGAAAGAGAATATCCGCGTTCAGCGGGTTAACGCCGACGATCGCACGCAAATAGACGATGAGGTAGTCGAATGCGAAGGCTGGACGCGTTACACCTTCCCCGCCCGCGCAGGCCAGTACTCGCAATTCATTTGGGACTTTAAATGTTTCAGCGGCATTGACCATATCGAAAATCCAACCGAAGACGGCATTTTTAAAATTGTTAACGACTACACCGGGGAAGGCTGGAACGATCAGGTTGATGATGAGTTGGGTAATTTTGATTATCTGATGGGCGAAAACATCGATTTCCGTAATCACGCGGTCACCGAGGAGATCAAATACTGGGCTCGCTGGGTGATGGAGCAAACCCAGTGCGACGGTTTTCGCTTAGATGCCGTGAAACATATTCCGGCATGGTTTTATAAAGAGTGGATCGAGCACGTACAGGAAGTCGCTCCCAGGCCACTGTTTATCGTCGCGGAATACTGGTCCCACGAGGTCGATAAGCTACAAACCTACATTAATCAGGTGGAGGGGAAAACCATGTTGTTCGATGCCCCTTTGCAGATGAAATTCCACGAAGCCTCCCGTCAGGGTCGTGATTACGACATGAGCCAGATTTTCACCGACACGTTAGTGGAGGCCGATCCCTTTCATGCCGTAACGCTGGTGGCCAACCACGACACTCAGCCCTTACAGGCGCTCGAAGCCCCTGTCGAGCCGTGGTTTAAGCCGCTGGCCTATACGTTGATCCTGTTACGAGAAAACGGCGTGCCGTCGGTGTTTTATCCTGACCTCTATGGAGCGCATTACGAAGACACTGGCGGAGATGGCGAAACCTATCCTATCGACATGCCAATCATCGAGCAGCTTGATGAACTGATCCTCGCGCGCCAACGCTTCGCTCACGGGGTACAGACGCTCTTTTTCGATCATCCTAACTGTATCGCTTTTAGCCGCAGCGGAACGGATGAAGATCCCGGCTGTGTGGTGGTCCTGTCTAACGGCGATGATGGCGAAAAGACCATCAATCTCGGCGCGAATTATGGCAATAAAACCTGGCGTGATTATCTGGGAAATCGCGAAGAAAGCGTGGTCACCGATGAAAACGGTGAAGCAACGTTTTTCTGTAACGGCGGTAGCGTCAGCGTGTGGGTAATTGAGGACGTGTTGTAAAACTTAACCCCGGTGGCCGTTGGCTACCGGGGCGTATAACTTATGGCAGTGGCGTGGCCAGCGGCGTTTTCTTTAACGCGTCAGCACATTCCTGCGTCGGGCGGTCGACCCGCTGCAGCGTCATACCGTCATATTCCAGCGTATTGCCTTCCCGCTCAATCTCATACAGCTCGCGTTTCACCGTCACGTTGGTGAGATCGCCTGAAATCATCGTCAGTTTCCCCGGCAGGGCAATGACCCGCTGCCACTGGCGACAATCCAGCGTATCGCCCTCTTTTGTTACCACCAGGCTGGCAATCGCTTCCGGGCTGACCAGGCTGCGTTGCGGACCTTTTGACTGCCAGTATCCTTCCAGACCGGCTGGCGCTGGCGTTTTCACCACGTCGTTATAATTTTCTACTTCGGCGCATCCGGTAAGCGCCAGAAATACACCAACGATTGCTAATTTTTTCATCATTCATCCTGCATGCGAAGAAAATGGGATTGTGGCATTAAAGGCCTGATGCCGCCAGCCTTTCGGCTGCGTTGAGAAAGATTGATCCAGACGGTATTACCCCTTATTACTCATAGTCAAAAATTCTGATCGGTGTAGTATCCACACTTCTTGTTACATACCTTCTGAGTTCAGAGGCAAAACGCATGTCATGGCAACACTTCAAACAGGCCTGGTTAATTAAATTTTGGGCCCCCGCCCCTGCGGTCATCGCAGCGGGTATTCTCTCTACTTATTATTTCGGCATTACGGGAACCTTCTGGGCCGTGACCGGCGAATTCACTCGCTGGGGTGGTCAAATCCTGCAACTTTTTGGCGTGCATGCCGAAGAGTGGGGTTACTACAAACTGATCCATCTCGAAGGCTCGCCCCTGACCCGCATTGACGGGATGATGATCCTCGGTATGTTCGGTGGCTGTTTTGCTGCCGCGCTGTGGGCAAACAACGTCAAATTACGCATGCCGCGCAGTCGGGTGCGCATTATGCAGGCGATAGTCGGCGGGATGATCGCCGGTTTCGGTGCCCGACTGGCAATGGGCTGTAACCTGGCCGCATTCTTCACCGGCATTCCGCAGTTCTCGCTACACGCCTGGTTTTTCGCGCTGGCAACGGCTATTGGCTCGTGGTTTGGCGCACGCTTTACCCTGCTGCCGATGTTCCGTATTCCGGTCAAAATGCAGAAAGTCTCCGCCGCTTCACCGTTGACGCAAAAACCGGACCAGGCCCGTCGCCGTTTTCGCCTCGGCATGCTGGTGTTTATCGCCATGATCGGCTGGGCGCTACTCACCGCAATGGATAAACCCAAGCTCGGTCTGGCGATGCTGTTTGGCGTCGGGTTTGGTCTGCTGATTGAACGGGCGCAGATCTGCTTCACCTCCGCCTTCCGCGACCTGTGGATTTCCGGTCGCACCCATATGGCAAAAGCGATCATCTTCGGGATGGCGGTCAGCGCCATCGGTATCTTTAGCTACGTGCAACTTGGCGTTGAGCCTAAAATCATGTGGGCGGGTCCAAATGCGGTGATCGGCGGCTTGCTTTTCGGCTTCGGTATTGTTTTAGCGGGCGGGTGTGAAACCGGCTGGATGTACCGCGCCGTTGAAGGTCAGGTACATTACTGGTGGGTTGGTCTGGGCAACGTAATTGGCTCGACCATTCTGGCTTACTACTGGGATGATTTTGCTCCCGCGCTTGCCACCAACTGGGACAAAGTGAATCTGCTCAACACCTTCGGCCCGCTCGGTGGTCTGCTGGTGACCTATCTGCTGTTATTTGCCGCGCTGATGCTGATTATTGGCTGGGAAAAACGTTTCTTCCGTCGCGCAGGGCTGACGCCTGCCAAGGAGTCTGTATGAAAAATATCGTGCCTGATTATCGCCTCGATATGGTCGGCGAACCGTGCCCGTACCCGGCTGTAGCCACGCTGGAAGCGATGCCGCAATTGAAGAAAGGTGAAATTCTGGAAGTGGTGAGCGATTGCCCGCAGTCAATCAACAATATTCCACTGGATGCGCGTAATCACGGTTATACGGTGCTGGATATTCAGCAGGATGGCCCAACGATCCGCTATTTGATTCAGAAATAACTCGTTGCCGGATGGCGCTGCGCTTATCCGGCAAACATTCTCTGCACGCAGTCCCTACACCTGCATCGACATCACTTCCTGATACGCCGACACCAGTTTGTTACGCACCTGAATACCCATCTGCATCGATACCGACGCTTTTTGCATATCGGTCATCACATCATTCAGCGCAATACCCGGTTCACCGAGGGTAAATTTCTCAGCCTGCACACGGGATGCGGTTTGCACATCGCTGATCCTGTCTAACGCTGCATGCAGTTGACCGGCAAAACTTACGGTCGGTTGTGGCTGCAAATCCTGCATTTTTGCTGACATCGCCGTGGTCTGTAGCTGGCTGATGACCCCTTCAATCCCCTGTATTGCCGACATTCTGATCCCCTGGATGATTTTTTACGTAGTTGAGATTACCAGTTAGTCAATAAGATAAAGGCGTTAAATAACGATAAAAAACCACGGTTTTTAACGCATAGAAAAATTCGAAACCGCAAATAATGAGACCGTCAATTTTTCGAGTTTGCTGACCCGGGAGTGAGTCTTGTTCCACTTTGCAAAAAACGCCGTCCACGATAAGCCACGAGGTGCGAGATGAGTGCGACAGCATCGACTGCAACCCAGCTTAAACCTCTCGAGTGGTTAAACCGCCTGCGCGCGAATCCCAGAATTCCTCTGATTGTGGCGGGAGCCGCTGCCGTCGCTATCATCGTGGCGATGGTCCTGTGGGCCAAAGCGCCTGACTACCGCACGCTGTTCAGCAATCTTTCCGATCAGGATGGTGGCGCGATTGTCACCCAACTGACGCAGATGAACGTTCCCTACCGTTTTACTGAGGGAAGCGGCGCCATTGAAGTTCCTGCCGATAAAGTCCATGAACTGCGCTTACGTCTGGCGCAACAAGGCCTGCCGAAAGGCGGTGCGGTGGGCTTTGAACTGCTGGATCAGGAAAAGTTTGGTATCAGCCAGTTTAGCGAGCAGGTCAACTACCAGCGTGCGCTGGAAGGTGAATTAGCCCGTACCATTGAAACGCTGGGACCGGTAAAACGCGCCCGCGTGCATCTGGCAATGCCGAAACCGTCGCTGTTTGTGCGTGAACAAAAAGCGCCTTCAGCCTCCGTCACCGTCAATCTCGAGCCGGGCCGCGCCCTCGATGAAGGTCAGATCAGTGCGGTCACGCATTTGGTCTCCAGCGCTGTTGCAGGCTTACCTCCGGGCAACGTTACGCTGGTCGACCAGGCGGGTCACCTGTTAACTCAGTCGAACACCAGCAGCCGCGATCTTAACGATGCGCAACTGAAATACGCCAGCGATGTTGAGGGCCGCGTTCAGCGTCGTATCGAATCGATCCTGTCGCCGATTGTCGGCAACGGTAATGTACACGCTCAGGTCACCGCACAGCTGGATTTTGCCAACAAAGAGCAAACCGAAGAGCAGTATCGTCCAAACGGTGATGAGTCCCAGGCCGTGCTGCGTTCACGTCAGTTGAACGTCAGCGAACAGGTTGGTAGCGGAGCGCCAGGCGGCGTCCCGGGCGCATTGTCTAATCAGCCTGCTCCGGCAAATACCGCGCCAATCGCCAACCCACCGGCTAATCAGCAAAACGCGCAAAATACGCAAAACCCGCAAACGGCGAATAACAGCAATAATGCCGGCCCGCGCAGTACACAGCGCAATGAAACCAGCAACTATGAAGTCGACCGTACCATTCGCCACACCAAAATGAACGTTGGCGATGTACAGCGTCTCTCGGTGGCAGTAGTCGTCAACTATAAAACCTTGCCAGACGGCAAACCGTTGCCGTTAACCGCCGAGCAGATGAAACAGATTGAGGATCTGACCCGCGAAGCGATGGGCTTCTCAGACAAGCGTGGCGATACCCTGAACGTGGTGAACTCTCCCTTCACGGCGACCGACGATTCCATTGGCGAGCTACCGTTCTGGAAACAGCAGTCCTTTATTGATCAGTTAATGTCCGCAGGTCGTTGGTTACTGGTTCTGTTAGTCGCCTGGATCCTGTGGCGAAAAGCTGTTCGCCCGCAGTTGGTTCGTCGCAGCGAAGAAGCAAAAGCCGTTCAAGAGAAAACGCGTATCCGTCAGGAAACCGAAGAAGCGGTTGAAGTTCGCCTTAGCAAAGACGAACAAACCCAGCAGCGTCGAACTAATCAGCGTCTGGGTGCAGAAGTCATGAGTCAGCGTATTCGTGAAATGTCAGATAACGATCCGCGCGTCGTGGCGCTGGTCATTCGCCAGTGGATGAGTAACGATCATGAGTAATGCCCTTACCGGTACCGATAAAAGCGTCATCCTGCTGATGACCATTGGCGAAGATCGCGCGGCGGAGGTGTTTAAGCACCTTTCCACGCGCGAAGTTCAGGCGCTCAGTACAGCGATGGCGAACGTACGCCAGATCTCCAACAAACAGTTGACGGAAGTGCTGGCCGAGTTTGAGCAAGAAGCAGAACAGTTTGCCGCACTGAATATCAACGCCAACGAATATCTACGCTCCGTGCTGGTGAAAGCGCTTGGCGAGGAACGTGCCTCCAGCCTGCTTGAAGATATTCTGGAAACCCGCGATACCACCAGCGGCATTGAAACGCTCAACTTTATGGAGCCGCAAAGCGCCGCCGACCTTATCCGCGACGAGCATCCGCAGATTATCGCCACCATTCTGGTGCACCTCAAACGGGGTCAGGCTGCCGATATTCTGGCGCTGTTTGACGAACGTTTACGTCATGACGTCATGCTGCGTATCGCCACATTCGGTGGCGTACAGCCTGCCGCGCTGGCAGAACTGACCGAGGTACTCAACGGTCTGCTCGATGGCCAGAACCTCAAGCGCAGCAAAATGGGCGGCGTGAGAACGGCGGCAGAAATTATCAACCTGATGAAAACCCAGCAGGAAGAAGCCGTTATTACCGCCGTACGCGAATTCGACGGCGAACTGGCACAGAAAATTATCGACGAGATGTTCCTGTTCGAAAACCTGGTGGACGTCGACGATCGCAGCATCCAGCGCCTGCTGCAGGAAGTGGATTCCGAATCGCTGCTGATTGCCCTGAAAGGTGCCGAACAGCCGCTGCGCGAGAAGTTCCTGCGCAACATGTCGCAACGTGCTGCCGATATTCTGCGCGACGACCTCGCCAACCGCGGTCCGGTGCGTTTGTCGCAAGTGGAAAACGAACAGAAAGCCATTCTGCTTATTGTGCGTCGTCTGGCGGAAACCGGCGAGATGGTGATAGGCAGCGGCGAGGATACCTATGTCTAACGAACTGCCATGGAAAGTCTGGACCCCGGACGATCTCGCCCCACCAATGGCGGAGTTCATACTGGCCGACCACAGCGAAACGCCGCTGTCAGAAGAGTCCGACGAGCCGGAACTCTCTGCAGAGCAACAGCTTGAGCAGCAGCTCGCACAGTTGCAAATGCAAGCCCATGAGCAAGGCTATAACGCGGGCCTGGCGGAAGGTCGACAAAAGGGCCACGAACAAGGTTATCAGGAAGGTCTGAGCCAGGGGCTGGAGCAAGGTCAGAGCCAGGCGCGCGCTCAGCATGCGCCGATTCATGCCCGCATGCAGCAATTGGTGAGCGAATTTCAGAATACGCTGGACGCACTGGACAGCGTTATCGCCTCACGCCTGATGCAAATGGCGCTGGAAGCCGCGCGTCAGGTGATTGGTCAGACGCCAATCGTGGATAACGCGGCGTTGATTAAGCAAATCCAACAGCTGTTGCAGCAGGAGCCGTTGTTTAGCGGTAAACCGCAATTGCGTGTGCATCCGGACGATCTCCAGCGTGTGGAGGAGATGCTCGGTGCGACCCTCAGCCTGCACGGCTGGCGGTTGCGCGGCGATCCGACGCTGCATCACGGCGGTTGTAAAGTCTCAGCCGACGAAGGCGATCTGGATGCCAGCGTCGCCACGCGTTGGCAAGAACTCTGCCGTCTGGCAGCGCCGGGAGTCGTGTAATGACCACTCGCCTGACTCGCTGGCTCAATACACTGGACAACTTCGAAGAGAAAATGTCGCTACTGCCTGCGGTGCGCCGTTACGGTCGACTGACCCGTGCCACCGGACTGGTGCTGGAGGCCACGGGATTACAGTTGCCGCTAGGCGCCACCTGTGTTATTGAGCGCCAGGACGGCAACGAAACCCAGGAAGTCGAAAGTGAAGTTGTGGGCTTTAACGGTCAGCGTCTGTTTCTGATGCCGCTCGAAGAGGTCGAAGGCGTTTTGCCTGGCGCGCGCGTGTACGCAAAGAACATTGCTGGCGAAGGTCTGCAAAGCGGCAAGCAATTACCGCTTGGCCCTGCACTGCTCGGGCGGGTGCTTGACGGTAGCGGCAAACCGCTCGACGGACTGCCCGCCCCGGATACCACCGAAACCGGGGCGTTGATTACGCCGCCGTTTAACCCGCTCCAACGTACCGCGATTGAACACGTACTGGATACCGGCGTACGTCCCATCAACGCGTTGTTAACCGTTGGTCGCGGCCAGCGTATGGGACTTTTCGCAGGCTCCGGCGTTGGTAAAAGCGTTCTGCTCGGCATGATGGCGCGCTATACCCAGGCCGATGTTATCGTCGTGGGCCTGATTGGCGAACGTGGCCGTGAAGTTAAAGATTTCATTGAAAATATCCTCGGAGCCGACGGTCGCACACGCTCGGTGGTGATTGCCGCTCCGGCAGATGTCTCGCCGCTATTACGTATGCAAGGCGCGGCCTATGCTACGCGTATTGCTGAAGATTTCCGCGATCGTGGACAGCACGTATTGCTGATTATGGACTCCCTCACCCGCTACGCGATGGCGCAACGTGAGATAGCCCTGGCGATCGGCGAGCCGCCGGCAACCAAAGGTTATCCCCCTTCAGTATTCGCCAAATTACCGGCGCTGGTTGAACGTGCCGGGAACGGTATTCACGGCGGCGGTTCAGTTACCGCGTTTTATACGGTACTGACCGAAGGTGACGACCAGCAGGACCCCATTGCGGATTCCGCGCGCGCGATTCTGGACGGCCACATTGTGCTGTCACGTCATCTGGCTGAGGCGGGTCACTATCCGGCCATCGATATTGAAGCCTCGATCAGCCGCGCTATGACCGCGCTCATTAGCGAACAACACTATGCGCGGGTGCGTAACTTTAAACAGTTGCTATCCAGCTTCCAGCGCAACCGCGATCTGGTTAGCGTGGGGGCGTATGCCAAAGGCAGCGATCCCATGCTGGATAAAGCCATCGCCTTATGGCCGCAACTGGAAGCGTTCTTACAGCAAGGCATCTTTGAACGGGCTGACTGGGAAGATTCTCTGCAAGCTTTAGAACTGATTTTCCCTGGTGTGTGATTAAGCAGGAGAGCATAGGTCATGGCACAACATGGTGCATTAGCAACATTGAAAGACCTGGCTGAAAAAGAGGTAGATGACGCCGCTGTCTTATTGGGAGAGATGCGTCGTGGCTGTCAGCAGGCGGAAGAGCAGTTGAAGATGCTGATCGATTATCAGCATGAGTATCGCAACAATCTTAACACTGACATGGGTCAGGGGATTACCAGCAATCGCTGGATCAATTACCAGCAATTTATTCAGACGCTGGAAAAAGCCATTGAGCAACATCGCCAACAGCTCAATCAATGGACGCAGAAAGTGGACCAGGCTTTGAACAGTTGGCGTGATAAAAAACAACGTTTACAGGCATGGCAGACTCTGCAGGACAGACAAACCTCGGCGGCATTGCTGGCTGAAAACCGCCTGGATCAGAAAAAAATGGATGAATTTGCTCAGCGCGCAGCTATGAGGAAACCCGAATGATTACTTTACCCCAACTGATTACCACCGACACCGACGTAGCCGCAGGTCTTCAGTCTGGCAAAGCGGTAGATTCAGCCGAGGATTTTTTAGCGCTGCTGGCTGGCGCATTAGGTGCGGGCGACGCGCAGGGTAAAGACGCCCCGCTGTCGCTTGCCGACTTACAGGCGGCCGGTAGCAAACTGCAAAAAGGGTTGCTGCAAAAAAATGGCGATCCAACCCCGTCGCTCAAGTTATCCGAGCTGCTGGCGCAAAAAGAGATGCAAACCGATGCGTCTCTTGCCGACATGACAGACGCTCAGCAACTGTTGTCAGCCCTCACGCCCTCCTTGAAAGCTAATGCCCTGACAACACTGGGCAAAGTCGCTCAGCAGGATGAAAAAACCACCACGCTCAGCGATGACGATCTCGCCAACCTGAGCGCGTTGTTCGCCATGCTGCCACAACCACTGGCTACGCCTGCCGTCAGCAGCGCGCCAGCCCCAGTTGATGCCGCACTTTCGGCGTTGTCACGCGGCACGGTACACGGCGCTATCGCCGATAACGCGGGCGAATTGCTGCCCGGTGATGCCAAAAAAGGCAAAGCGGATATTGCCAATCCTGGCAGCAGCCTGGATCAGACAAACAATCCGACGCTAACCCCGTTGACGGCAGCAGCGACGACCAAAGCGGAAATTGACAGTTCCCCTTCGCCAACCGGCGTTGGCGTGACGGCGGCTCCGTTAAGTAGCCCGCAACCCCATGCTCAGCCGTTACCGACCGCCGCCCCCGTGCTCAGCGCCCCATTGGGTAGCCACGAATGGCAGCAATCTCTGAGCCAGCACGTCACGCTGTTTACACGTCAGGGTCAGCAAAGCGCAGAACTGCGCCTACATCCACAGGATCTCGGCCAGGTGCATATTTCCCTCAAGCTGGATGACAACCTCGCACAGCTGCAAATGGTATCGCCACACAGTCACGTACGTGCTGCGCTGGAAGCCGCGTTACCGATGCTGCGTACGCAGTTGGCTGAAAGCGGGATCCAGCTTGGGCAAAGCAGTATCAGTAGTGAAAGCTTTGCCGGCAATCAGCAGTCTTCCGGGCAACAACAGCAGACGGGTCGCGCTCAGGGACAAGACATTTTTGCCGCTGAGGATGACGCCGTACTGGCTACGCCAGCCTCACTGCAAGCCGCAGCTCGCGGTGATGGAGCAGTAGACATCTTCGCCTAACGCCAGAGGTAGCATGATTATCCGCGTCTTTTCCACGCTTTGTCGTGGACAGGACACGGGATAATCAGCCCATAAGCTGTACCGAAACAGGAAGCCCGTATCTGATGACTGACTCCGCGATTAACAAAAAAAGTAAACGCGCTATTTGGATCCCTCTGCTGGTATTAATTACCCTCGCCGCCTGCGCAACTGCGGGTTATAGCTACTGGCGCATGCAGCAGCAGCCGTCCGCCAGCGTCAAAGCGGAACCGGCTCCACCGCCAGCCCCGGTATTCTTCGCGCTGGATACCTTTACCGTCAATCTGGGTGATGCGGACCGTGTACTGTATATCGGTATCACACTGCGTATGAAAGACGAGGCGACGCGTTCACGTCTTAACGAATATCTGCCGGAAGTACGCAGCCGCTTGCTGCTGCTGTTTTCCCGCCAGAACGCGGCTACGCTCGCCACCGAAGAAGGTAAGCAACAGTTGATTACCGCCATCAAAGAGACGCTCGCGACTCCGCTCGTTGTTGGTCAACCCAAACAGGTTGTCACCGACGTTCTTTATACAGCTTTTATTCTGCGGTAAAGACATGGGCGACAGTATTCTTTCTCAGGCTGAAATCGACGCATTGCTTAATGGCGATAGCGAAACTAAAGACGAACCCATTTCCGGTATCGCAAAAGAAAGCGATATTCGTCCTTACGATCCCAACACCCAGCGCCGCGTAGTACGTGAGCGTTTACAGGCGCTGGAGATTATTAACGAACGCTTCGCGCGCCAGTTCCGTATGGGATTATTTAACCTGTTGCGCCGTAGCCCGGATATTACCGTGGGTGCGATCCGTATCCAGCCATACCACGAGTTTGCGCGTAACTTACCGGTTCCGACCAACCTGAACTTAATCCACCTGAAGCCGCTGCGTGGTACGGGTCTGGTGGTGTTCTCACCGAGTCTGGTATTTATCGCCGTTGATAACCTGTTCGGCGGTGATGGACGCTTCCCGACGAAAGTTGAAGGTCGGGAATTTACCCATACCGAACAGCGCGTTATCAACCGCATGCTGAAGCTGGCGCTGGAAAGCTACAGCGACGCGTGGAAGGCCATCAATCCGCTGGAAGTGGAATACGTTCGTTCCGAGATGCAGGTGAAATTTACCAATATCACCACCTCACCTAACGACATCGTGGTGAATACTCCGTTCCACGTTGAAATTGGCAACCTGACCGGTGAATTTAACATCTGTCTGCCATTCAGCATGATTGAACCGTTGCGTGAGCTGCTGGTGAACCCGCCGCTGGAAAACTCGCGTAATGAAGATCAGAACTGGCGCAATAATCTGGTGCGTCAGGTTCAGCATTCTGAGCTGGAGCTGGTGGCAAATTTTGCCGACATTCCGCTGCGGCTATCCCAGATTTTAAAGCTGAAACCCGGCGATGTACTGCCGATTGAAAAACCCGACCGCATTATTGCTCATGTGGACGGCGTGCCTGTACTGACCAGCCAGTATGGCACCGTAAACGGTCAGTATGCGTTACGCGTAGAACATCTGATAAACCCGATTTTGAATTCGCTGAATGAGGAACAGCCCAAATGAGTGATATGAATAATCCGTCCGATGAGAACACTGGCGCATTGGACGATCTGTGGGCTGACGCGTTAAACGAGCAAAAAACCACGCCCACCAAAAGTGCGGCCGATGCGGTATTCCAGCAGTTAGGCGGCGGCGACGTCAGCGGTGCTTTGCAGGACATCGATCTGATCATGGACATTCCGGTCAAACTGACCGTCGAATTGGGCCGTACCCGCATGACCATCAAAGAACTGCTGCGTCTGACGCAGGGTTCGGTCGTCGCATTGGATGGTCTGGCTGGCGAGCCGCTGGATATCCTGATCAACGGTTACCTGATTGCCCAGGGTGAAGTGGTGGTGGTCGCAGATAAATACGGCGTTCGTATCACCGACATTATTACCCCATCAGAACGCATGCGCCGTCTGAGCCGTTAAGCATGAATACCCAGGCGACAGTTTCTCAGCCAGCCGCCGTACCCGGCTCACCGCTGGTACAGGTAAGCGGCGCGCTGTTTGGGATCATCGTATTGATCCTGGCTGCGGCCTGGGTCATTAAGCGTCTGGGGTTTGCCCCCAAAAGCGCTGGTACGCGCGGACTGAAAGTTACTGCGAGCACCTCACTGGGTCCACGAGAGCGCGTGGTGATTGTTGAGGTTGAAGATGCGCGCCTGGTGCTGGGCGTCACGGCCTCGCAAATTAACGTATTGCACACCCTGCCCGCGGCGCCTGCCGAGGCAGAAGAAAAATCGGCCTCCCCCGCGGATTTCCAGGCCATGATGAAGAGTTTACTCAAGCGTCCTGGGAGATCCTGATGCGCCGTTTGTTATCCATCACGCTGGCAGGCTTATGGCTTTTCAGCCCTGTTGCCCTCGCTCAGCTTCCGGGACTGGTAAGCCAGCCGTTGCCAGGCGGCGGACAAAGCTGGTCTTTGCCAGTGCAAACGCTGGTGTTTATCACCTCGCTGACGTTCCTGCCCGCCATTTTATTGATGATGACCAGCTTCACCCGCATCATCATCGTTTTCGGCCTGTTACGAAATGCGCTGGGAACACCTTCTGCACCGCCGAACCAGGTGCTACTGGGGCTGGCGCTATTTTTGACCTTTTTCATCATGTCGCCAGTAATCGACAAAATTTACGTCGACGCGTATCAACCGTTCAGTGAAGAGAAGATCTCCATGCAGGAAGCCATGGAGAAAGGCGCACAGCCGCTGCGTGAGTTTATGCTGCGCCAAACCCGTGAAGCGGATCTGGCGCTGTTCGCTCGTCTGGCAAACAGCGGCCCACTGCAAGGACCAGAAGCCGTACCGATGCGAATTTTGCTTCCGGCCTATGTCACCAGCGAGCTGAAAACGGCATTCCAGATAGGTTTTACTATTTTTATTCCGTTTCTGATTATCGACCTGGTCATCGCCAGCGTGCTGATGGCGCTCGGGATGATGATGGTCCCCCCGGCCACGATCGCGCTGCCGTTCAAGCTGATGCTGTTTGTGTTGGTAGATGGTTGGCAGCTGCTTGTCGGCTCGCTGGCACAAAGCTTTTACAGTTAGAGGCGCGAAATGACTCCTGAATCGGTCATGATGATGGGCACAGAGGCGATGAAGGTCGCCCTGGCCCTTGCCGCGCCTTTGCTGTTGGTCGCTCTGGTCACAGGTCTTATCATCAGTATTTTGCAGGCGGCGACCCAGATTAACGAAATGACGCTGTCCTTCATTCCCAAAATTGTCGCGGTGTTTATTGCCATCATTGTTGCCGGACCGTGGATGCTTAACCTGCTGCTCGACTACGTACGTACGCTGTTCAGCAATATCCCCTATATCATCGGGTAGATGACATTATGCTGCAGGTGACCAGCGTTGAATGGCTCCACTGGCTAAACCTTTACTTCTGGCCTTTGCTGCGCATACTGGCGCTCATCTCAACGGCCCCTATTCTCAGCGAGCGCGCCATCCCCAAACGGGTAAAACTGGGGCTTGGATTAATGATAACCGTCGTTATCGCCCCATCGATTCCCCCCGTAGACGTCCCCATCTTTTCTGTTGGCGCGCTATGGCAGGCAATGCAACAAATCCTGATCGGCATCGCCATAGGCTTCACCATGCAGTTTGCATTTGCGGCAGTACGAACCGCCGGGGAATTGATCGGCCTCCAAATGGGCCTCTCCTTCGCAACCTTCTTCGACCCCGGTAGCCGTCTGAACATGCCGGTGCTGGCACGCCTGATCGACATGCTCGCCATGCTGTTGTTCCTGACGTTTAACGGTCATTTATGGCTTATTTCACTGCTGGTGGATACCTTTCATACCTTGCCAATCGGCGGCAATCCGGTGAACAGCAATGCGTTTCTCGCGCTGGCGCGGGCGGGTAGCCTGATTTTCCTCAACGGTCTAATGCTGGCCCTGCCGATAATGACGCTGCTACTCACACTGAACCTCGCACTCGGTTTGTTAAATCGTATGGCCCCCCAGTTGTCGATTTTCGTCATCGGCTTTCCACTCACCCTCACCGTGGGTATTTCATTAATGGCGGCATTGATGCCATTAATTGCGCCATTCTGCGAACGATTATTCAGCGAAATTTTTAATTTATTGGCTGATATTGTCAGCGAAATGCCCGGAAAATAATAACCCTTATTTTTTATCCTGTTTTACTAAGGATTGTCCTAAATTTAAAAAGTGACAACATCCACCAGGATATCTCTGTCGCGGTTTATTTGTTTTTGCCTCACTCACATAACGCAACATTTACTTTACTTTAAGATGTTTCCTGGCAAATTATACGCAACTTTACGGGATAGTAATTTCGCCTGAAAAACAGCGAAAGCGTCATCTTGGGTCGTTATTATTCCGTTTAGTTGTGATGAAATAATCAGGTAAGGGGAATTATCGTTACGCATTGAGTGAGGGTATGCCATGTCAACGATTATTATGGATTTATGCAGTTACACCCGGCTAGGGTTGACCGGATATCTGGTAAGTCGGGGGGTGAAAAAAAGGGAAATCAACAACATTTCCAACGTTGATGAACTCAGTCTCGCCTGTGTCTCTCAACAGCCCGCTGTGGTGTTTATTAATGAGGACTGCTTTATCCACGATCCTGCTAATAGCCAGCAAATAAAGCAAATCATTAATCAACATCCCGGTACATTATTTATTGTGTTTATGGCAATTGCCAACGTACATTTTGATGAATATCTATTAGTAAGAAAAAATTTATTGATTAGTTCTAAGTCGATTAAACCAGATTCATTGGATACACTTCTTGGCGATATTCTGAAAAAGGAAGTGGATATTGTCATTGATGTTAATCTGCCGACACTGTCATTAAGCCGTACCGAGTCCAGCATGCTGCGCATGTGGATGGAGGGTCAGGGAACAATACAGATATCCGACCAAATGAATATCAAGGCCAAGACCGTGTCATCCCATAAGGGGAATATAAAACGAAAGATAAAGACGCATAATAAGCAAGTTATCTATCACGTTGTTCGACTCACGGATAATGTCACCAATGGTATCTTTGTGAATATGCGCTAAAACGTTCTGACTGGTGGTGAATCCACCAGTCAGAATCACTGCAGAACTGGTTTACTCCACTTTTTCCACAAAGATACCATCCTGATGACCTGACTCATTAAAGAACCAGATACCGAGCGGGTAGTCTTCCAGCGAAACTAGGTACATAGTGCCTTCACTAAACTCTTCAATAGCCAGTACCACGCCCGGTCGACGAGGACCGCCGTCCGTTTTGACTGTGACCCGATCATTCACCTTCATAGTTTTCCTCCTGTGGCTTTGTGCCAGTGTAGAACAATTTCCTTTTTCTGGCAGCGCCTGGCTCGTGCGATTGCGGGTTTTATCGACGGTCTATACTTAAGTTGTGCGTATCTGATGTCCGGATGCGCTCCCCCGGTATCCTTAACGGTTGAGAGGTATGAGGATGAAAACCGCGAAAGAGTACAGCGATACGGCCAAGCGTGAAGTCAGCGTCGATGTGGACGCGCTGCTGAAGGCAATCAACGAAATCTGCGAGAGTGAAATTCATCGCAGCCAGGATGACCCGGAACGCGTCAGCGTCGACGGGCGTGATTACCATACATGGCATGAACTGGCCGAAGCATTCGAGCTGGATATCCATGATTTTAGCGTGTCGGAAATCAATCGCTGACTGAGGGCGAAAAAAATCCCGGCCCTTATCGGGTCGGGATCAAACTTGCTTATGCAAGAAGCACTTGAAAATTCGTTACACCAGGAAATCTGATGTGAAACAAACCTTATCTGCAATTTTTTTGCCTGACAAGTAAATAATTCTCACTAAAATGATAAATATAACTAATGGTTGAGAGATCGCCCGGTTACGCGCAAGCCAGATGTTCAGGGATCCTGGCACAGCTTTCTGCGCTCGCCCGGCACCAGTTCATCTTCACGGAATGCTTCCCGTTTGACGCCAAAGCCGTCGTACCAGCGACACTCCACCATTCCGCTGGCATATCCGGTAACGATCATGCGTGGGCCACCCTCTTTTGAGGTGACTTCCTCACTGACAGAAAAGACCATACCTGCCTCCTGTATCAAGAGAAACCTTTACACCTTAGACGACAAAGAGGCGTTTTGCGTAATCAACCCTGCGACATTTAGTGCGAAACTCCGCGCAGTCTGGCAACAGCTTTCACCAGCAGCACGACTATCCCGCCAATGATAAAACCAAGCACCAGATTCAGCAGGGTTGGAAGCATCAGCGCAATCAATGCACTTTGCTGTTGGGAAAAATGTTCAATCGCATGATGCAATGGTGATATTCCATGCACCACAATTCCGCCGCCGACCAAAAACATCGCCAGCGTGCCGACCACAGAAAGTGTTTTCATCAACCAGGGGGCAACGATCAGCAATCCTTTACCCAGCGACTGGGCAAACGCGCTACGTTTTTCTGCCAGCCAGTACCCAATATCATCGAGCTTAACGATAATCCCGACCAGACCATAGACCCCCACGGTCACCACTAACGCGATGCCCGATAACACCAATACCTGATTCAACAATGGCGCATCCGCTACGATCCCCAGCGTAATCGCGACAATCTCAGCAGATAAAATAAAGTCGGTACGTATCGCCCCTTTGATTTTATCCTTCTCAAAGGTGAGCGGATCCTGCGCCGCCAAAGATGTCAGACGCTGCTGACGTTCTTCCGGAGTTTCTTTGTGTTTACGCGCTTCCAGGGTATGGAGAACTTTTTCCACACCTTCAAAACAGAGAAACGCCCCGCCTACCATTAATAAGGGGGTAATCGCCCAGGGAATGAAGGCGCTTATCAATAGCGCCAACGGCACAAGGATAACTTTGTTAACAAACGATCCCTTCGCCACGCTCCAGACCACCGGGAGTTCGCGATTCGCCCGCACGCCCGACACCTGCTGCGCGTTAAGCGACAGGTCATCTCCCAGTACGCCCGCGGTTTTTTTCGCGGCCAGTTTTCCCATGACGGAGATATCATCCAGCAGCGTGGCGATATCATCGAGTAAGGTCAATAAGCTACTTCCTGCCAAAATTTTTACCCTCAATATTATTTTTTTGCAGTCATAAGTATGAAGTAAAACACGCAATGCTGAAACTGACCTTTCTGGTCAACAAATTTTTAACATCGGCAGGTAATTATAAATCTCGCCAGCAAGATAGTTTTAACGTTTACTATGTTGCACCTTTTTATTTCCACCGTGAGGGATTATGCGTTTCAGGCAATTGCTACCGCTTTTCAGTGCGCTTTTCGCGCTGTACATCATTTGGGGTTCCACGTACTTCGTTATTCGCATTGGCGTTGAAAGCTGGCCGCCGTTGATGATGGCTGGCGTTCGTTTTCTCTCTGCGGGAATTTTGTTAACCGCATTCTTACTTATTCGCGGACATAAGCTGCCGCCTCTGCGTCAGCTTTTGAACGCCGCGTTAATTGGTATCCTGCTGCTGGCTGTAGGTAACGGACTGGTGACTGTCGCTGAGCATCAAAACGTGCCTTCCGGTATTGCCGCCGTAGTGGTCGCCACCGTGCCGCTGTTTACGCTGTGCTTTAGCCACTTTTTTGGCATTAAAACGCGCAAGCTGGAGTGGATGGGGATCGCAATTGGACTCGCTGGGATCATCATGCTGAACAGCGGAGGTAATTTGAGTGGTAATCCGTGGGGCGCTGTTTTAATCCTGATAGGTTCAATGAGCTGGGCATTTGGCTCGGTGTACGGTTCACGCATAACGCTACCCGTTGGCATGATGGCCGGGGCCATTGAAATGTTAGCCGCCGGTATTGTGCTGATGTGCGCCTCGTTGCTTTCCGGGGAAAAGTTGACCACTATGCCAACATTTTCAGGCTTTATGGCGGTCGCCTATCTGGCCCTGTTTGGTTCTATTATTGCCATTAACGCGTATATGTACCTGATCCGCAACGTCAGTCCGGCATTAGCCACCAGCTATGCCTACGTGAACCCGGTTGTCGCCGTATTGTTAGGTACCGGTCTGGGAGGAGAAAGCCTGGCGCCCATCGAATGGCTGGCGCTTGGCGTGATTGTATTTGCGGTAGTACTGGTCACGCTCGGTAAATACTTATTTCCCGCTAAAGCGGACGCCGTTGTGACCCCGTCGGAAAAGACGTTACAGTAAATGAATACCGAGAGTGTCGATCTGCGCGCTGGCGCCACCACCGCAGATCCACTCGATAACACGTTCGGATAACGCGTCATCCCCCAGCTTTTCGCGCCCACGCAGGGCGCACTCCCAGACAATCAGTACACGCCAGCCCAGCGCCTGCAACATTTCACCGTCCCGCGCGTCACGCTGGACATTTTTGCCAATTTTTTCCAGCCAGAATTCCGTTCGTGTTGCGGGGACTTTAAATAGATAGCAGTGGTGATGATGCCAGAAACAACCGTGGGTAAAAATCACACAACGATAATCATCGACCACGAAATCGGGGCGACCGGGTAACGTCGCATCCTGCACGCGAAACGTTACCCCCTGCTCTGTCAGCAAGCTGGCAAGGCGTTTTTCAATGGCAGTATCGCGGGTGGCTATCGCCCGCATATTTTTACTGCGCGTTGCCTTATCGTGAACGTCTGCCATGCAGGTTCTCTTTCTCGCGAATAGCAACCGCCTGTTTGATTTTTGGCTCCAGCAGCCTGGCGACCGCCGCAAACGCCGGGACGACCACCGAGTTACCAAACTGACGATATGCCTGCGTGTCCGACACCGGGATCCTGAACTGATAACCCTGAGGTGATTCGAACCCCATCAGACGCGCGCACTCTCTGGGCGTCAACCTGCGAGGACGGTGTCGCTGATTGTGTGGATCATCAAAATCCTTTTCACCCAGCGCCAGATCCCAGCCACGGTCGATCAAGATCTCCGCCCCATCTTTATAGTAACGCGCCGATAATGTACGCGTTACGCAATCGGGATTGCCGGGATATACCATGCCATAGCCAAACCCATTCCCCCGCGCCTGATGCTTTTTCGCATAGCGATACAGATATTTCCACAGCACCGGCGTCAACACATATTTTGCATCAACGGTCGGCTCAAGCAGCTCCGCCAGCGTAGTGCGCCGCTGAGGATAGCGGGAGATAATATCGCGCAGCGTGAAGTCTGATTTCAGATTTAGATCGCGGCGAAAGCCGACGAGCACAATACGTTCGCGATGCTGAGGCAAGAAATGTTGCCCGTCGATAATTTTCGGATCGTCCGGTCCGTTATCGTCTGCATCCGCCACGTCATAACCCAGCTCGTCCAGCGTTTGCATAATGATGCGGAAGGTTTTTCCCTGATCGTGGCTCTTCAGATTTTTGACGTTTTCGAGCACAAATATTGCTGGTCGACGCGCATCGATGATGCGCACCACGTCAAAAAAAAGTGTGCCCTGCGTGTCGCAGGCGAAGCCATGAGCACGACCTAACGCGTTTTTCTTTGATACGCCGGCCAGTGAGAATGGCTGACAAGGAAACCCCGCCAACAGCACATCATGCTGAGGAACATGCTGGCAAATATGTTCTGCCGCCTGCTGGTCGCTCACCCCATCATGATGACTGAGGGTGATATCGCGAATATCTTCATTAAAATGGTGCTGGAGAGGATCGCAGTAGTGATTCGCTTTGTAGGTACGCACCGCATGCTTGTTCCACTCACTGGTGAACACGCACTGCCCGCCAATCGCCTCAAAGCCGCGACGAATGCCGCCAATACCGGCAAAAAGATCGATAAAGCGAAAAGCATAATGTGGATGATGCGCAGGCGGCGTCGGCAGCAAGGCTTTCAGATGAGCCAGCTCGCCATCGCTGAGACGATGCCATGTCTCATTGGCGACAACTCGCTTAAAGATGGCCGGACTCCAGCGGTTCTCGCCAACACCATTCAGATGAGCAACCAGCGTTTTCACGTCATAAATTTCAAGCAACTTCGCCAAAATCACCTGTGCGGCGGCGTCGTTATCATCTGTCATCGGGTTCATGGAGCCTGCTACTGAAAAATTATCCTGCATACATTTAACCGGCCGAAATGGATAACCGACAGATTAACATAAAATAGCGCGGTTGACGTTGCGGCTGTACTGGCAACTAACGCGCTATAAGGGGTTGAATCGCGTCAAGATCCAGCATTTCATATTCTCCTTTTAACTCCGCACTCAGTTTCGCCATGTACGTCAATAAGAAGTCAGCATTATGTTGCGCCAAATGCCGGCCTTGCGCGGTTTGCATCGTTAGCGGCAGCGTCAACAATTTGGTCTGGAAGTGATCGAGCGCGTACTGTTTATCATCAAGATTACGCTGCCTGGCAAACGGATCTTCCGCATCAAACAGCGCCACGCCTAACGCCCCGGACACGGCAAATACACGCGCTAAACCAATCGCCCCCAGCGCCTCAAGCCGGTCAGCATCCTGCACAATTTTGGCCTCAAGGGTTTCTGGTACAATTTTGGCGCTGAAACTGTGCGCCTCAATGGCATGGCACACGGCAGGTAATCGTTGGTGTGGAAAGTCAGGGAAATCGTGCATCAAAACGCGACGTGTTTCCTGGGCTGCCATTACCGATGAACGATGACGATCGGGATGATTCTTCGGCAAACTGACGAGATCATGGAAGTAGCATGCCGTCAGCACCACCAGCCAGTCTACGGTCGCATCCGTGCTCAGCTTTTGAGCCGTCTTCCACACACGCCGAAAATGAAAGATGTCGTGAGCAGCGTCGTGCCCTGAATGATTTTCACGCAACCAGGCTTCAAATTTCGACTGCCAGTCATGTCGTTCCATACTCTCACTCTTCGCAGAAAGAAAACCACCTTAGCAACAATTCTCATATCAGACTACCGCCAACACTGCATATCACCACTATATATTATTTTATAATAATCATATTTTCTGCGAATATATAATCAGCATTAGTCAAGACGAGCAGGTAAATTATAAATATGACAGCAAAATAAATAACTAACATCAATAATATATATTTAATAATAAAAATAAATATAAAACATAACTCAATGATAGCAAAGCATTTATCATAAAAATAAAAACATGATAAACATACAATATTAATGATGATAATGCGCTGGTGACATATTTTGAAATATCTTAAATACATTTGTTACATGTTATATTTTAAATTAAATGAACTTCATAGATAGTATCCGAATGTAGTCTTTCAAATAGTGTTACATATTCATTTTAATTATTATATAAAGGGAATACATAATGAAAAGAAAAGTACTGGCACTGCTTCTCCCTGCTTTATTAGTTGCAGGCGCAGCTAATGCGGCTGAAATTTATAATAAGAACGGCAATAAACTGGATCTGTACGGTAAAGTCGATGGTCTGCGTTATTTCTCTGACGATGCAGGCAGCGACGGCGACATGTCCTATGCACGTCTGGGTTTCAAAGGCGAAACGCAGATCAATGATATGCTGACTGGTTATGGTCAGTGGGAATATAACATTCAGGCCAACGGCACCGAAGGTGATAAAGGCGATTCCTGGACTCGTCTGGCTTTCGCTGGCTTAGGATTTGGTGAGAACGGCACCTTCGATTACGGTCGTAACTATGGCGTCGTCTATGACGTAGAAGCCTGGACCGACATGCTGCCAGAATTTGGTGGCGATACTTACACCCAGACCGACGTGTACATGACCGGTCGTGCTAACGGCGTTGCCACCTATCGCAATAAAGGCTTCTTTGGTCAGGTTGATGGCCTGAACTTCGCCCTGCAGTATCAGGGTAATAACGAAGGTAGCAGCTTAGGTCAGGAAGGTTCCGGTAACAGCACTAACCGTAAACTGGCGAAAGAAAACGGCGACGGCTTCGGTATGTCTACCTCCTATGACTTTGACTTCGGTTTAAGCTTGGGTGCGGCGTACTCCAGTTCCGATCGTACCAACGAGCAAGTTTCTGCTGGCCGCGGCGATCGTAGCTATACCGATAAATATGCTGGTGGCGAAACAGCGGATGCCTGGACTATTGGCGCGAAATATGACGCTAACAACGTGTATCTGGCTGCTATGTACGCAGAAACCCGTAACATGACAGCATATGGCAGCGGCTCTTATAAGAATGCTGCAGGGGAAGATGTTGCGAAAGGCGGTATTGCCAACAAAACGCAAAACTTTGAAGTCACTGCTCAGTACCAGTTTGACTTTGGCCTGCGTCCTGCGGTTTCTTTCCTGATGTCTAAAGGTGTTGATTTAGGCGGCTGGGATCGCGACAGCAATGGCAATTATCGCTACACCGACAAAGATCTGGTCAAATATGTTGATGTGGGTATGACTTACTACTTCAACAAAAACATGTCCACCTATGTTGATTATAAAATCAACCTGCTGGATGAAGACGACAGCTTCTACTCTGATAACGGTATCGCGACAGACGACATCGTTGCCGTTGGTTTAGTCTATCAGTTCTAATTGATACATAAACGCGCAAGCCCGCTTCATATGAAGCGGGCTTTTTATTTATATGAAACGTATTTTTTTACCGCACGGGCATGACAACGATAAACTTGTGAGGATACTCAAAGAAAAAAACATCCGTGAGAACTGTCGTTGAAAGCAAGGCGTGCAAGTGCTTGAATAGTGGCGGAGAGAGGGGGATTTGAACCCCCGGTAGAGTTACCCCTACTCCGGTTTTCGAGACCGGTCCATTCAGCCGCTCTGGCATCTCTCCGTTTTGGCGGTTGCCATGATGCCAGGTAATTTGGCATTTTAACAGACCCAGTTCCGTCAATTTCGTTCGAGTGACGAGTTTGCGAGCAAAACGATGATTAAGTGGCCCTGGAAAGAACAAGAAACAACCCGGAGTGACGACTGGCCGTGGGACGACGCCATGGCTATTCCCCTTTTGGTTAATCTCACCGAGCAAGAACAAGCCAGACTTGTCGCCCTGGCAGAACGCTTTTTACAGCAAAAAAGAATGGTCGCTCTTCAGGGATTTGAGCTGGACCCGCTAAAAAATGCGCGCATTGCTCTGCTGTTTTGCTTACCTGTTCTGGAACTGGGGATTGAGTGGCTCGACGGGTTTCATGAAGTTCTCATCTACCCTGCCCCGTTTGTCGTAGACGATGAATGGGAAGACGATATTGGGCTGGTGCATAATCAACGCGTTGTACAGTCCGGACAGAGCTGGCAACAAGGCCCAATAATCCTCAACTGGCTTGATATTCAGGATTCCTTTGACGCCTCCGGCTTTAATCTGATCATCCATGAAGTGGCACACAAGCTTGATATGCGTAATGGCGATCGTGCCAGCGGTGTTCCGGCAATCCCCCTGCGCGACATCGCCGGTTGGGAACATGACCTGCATGCCGCAATGAACAATATTCAGGATGAGATCGATCTGGTTGGAGAAACGGCCTGCAGTATAGATGCCTACGCAGCGACCGATCCTGCAGAATGCTTTGCCGTGTTATCCGAGTATTTTTTCAGCGCGCCTGAATTATTTGCTCCGCGTTTTCCTGCCTTATGGCAGCGTTTCATCCAGTTTTATCGCCAGAACCCCATGGAACGGTTACGCGATACCCGGGGAGACGACGATTATCGCTCACCAAATGCGCATTAACACTGAATTTGAAGATTAATTAACCAATTGAAATGACGCGCTAATTTTACTGTTGACACCTCATGGCGAGGTCAGTAATATGCGCCTCGTTCACACGATTCCTCTGTAGTTCAGTCGGTAGAACGGCGGACTGTTAATCCGTATGTCACTGGTTCGAGTCCAGTCAGAGGAGCCAAATTTAAGAAGCCTGCTTAGGAAACTAAGCAGGCTTTTTGCTTTTCATATCTGTTAAAAAAATGCCTGTAAGAGAGCGCCCAGCCTGCCATAACGCCCCATCCGCCGTTGCATCACATCGTTGATTAAAGTTGTGTAAATGTAAATCGTTTAAACTTTGCACTTATTGTAAGTGCTAGTGATTATCATTTATTGTACGCGAGCCAAAAGAACGAGCCCCTGCTCGGTTCACTGTATGTTCCAATTACTCTGGGATAAAAACGATGAATGCTCTGCCTCGCACCGGATTGCGCCGTATCACGCTTGCCTCTGCCCTCGTCTTCTCTGTCAGCCTGCCTGCTTTCGCTCAGGAAACGTTAACGCTTTATACCACCCGCGAACCGGGTCTGATCCAGCCTTTACTTGACAGCTGGACTAAAACCAGCGGCATCAAAGTGAGTACGGTCTATATCAAAGACGGTATGCTTGAGCGTGTTAAGGCTGAAGGCAAAAACTCGCCTGCCGACCTGCTGATGACCGTCGATGCCGGTAATCTCATCGATTTAGTTGAAGCCGGTGTAACCCAGCCGGTAGAGTCAGAAGTACTGAAAGCCGCCATTCCTGCGAATCTGCGCGGTGCGGATAATCAGTGGTTTGCGCTTTCTATGCGCGCTCGCGTGCTGTATGCCGAGAAGTCGCTGCCAATCGATAACTGGCATTACGAACAGCTCGCCAGCCCTGAATACAAAGGAAAAGTCTGTATTCGCTCCGGGCAGCACCCGTACAACACGGCGCTGATCGCCGCGATGATTGCCCATCATGGCGAAGCCAAAACCGAAGAATGGCTGCGCGGCGTGAAGGCTAACCTGGCACGTAAAGCCACCGGCGGCGACCGCGATGTTGCCCGCGATATCCTCGGCGGAATTTGTGATATTGGTCTGGCTAACTCCTATTACGTCGGTCATATGAAGAACGCCAAAGAAGGCAGCGATGCGCGTCAGTGGGGCGATGCCATAAAAGTCGTTAAACCCACCTTTGAAAATGGCGGTACGCACGTCAACATCAGCGGTGCAGCCGTTGCCCGCTATGCGCCGAATAAAGCCGATGCCGTTAAGCTGATGGAATATCTGGTTTCGGCGCCTGCCCAGCAGCAGTACGCGAAAGCGAACTTCGAATATCCGGTACTGAAAGGAGTAACGCTTGACCCGGTTATCAGCGCCACAATCGGTGAAATCGATGTCGATAAAACGCCGCTAACCGAAATCGTGAAGTATCGTAAACAAGCTAGCCTGCTGGTAGATAAAGTTGGATTCGATCAATAAACCTCTGCAGTTTCCGACGTTACGCGGCCTGGTTTCCGGGCCGCAGTCATTATTAACGCCGTTGCATCTTGGCGCGCTGTGCGTCGCACTTGGCGTCCTGACCCCTGTCGTTGCGCTGATCTGGCAGGCCACCCAGGCCGATTTATCCCACTGGGATAATCTCATGACATATGTACTGCCATCTGCGCTAAAAAACACCGTGCTGTTGCTCGCAGGTGTCGCTGTAATGGTCGGTGTCATTGGCGTAGGCAGCGCATGGGCGGTGACGGCATGGGATTTCCCTGGGCGAAAAATTCTCAGTTGGGCGCTGCTGTTGCCGCTGGCGATGCCGACCTACATCGTCGCCTTTGCGTGGCTCGATCTGTTGCATCCGATAGGTCCCCTGCAAACCTTTATCCGTTTCTTACTGGGATTTGACAGCCCGCGACAATTCCGCCTGCCAGATTTACGTTCTCTTTCCGGCGCAATAATTCTGCTCGGCTTAGTGCTTTATCCTTACGTCTACCTGACAACCCGCGCTATGTTTATCAGCCAGCCGGCCCATTTACTGGAAGCTGCGCGTACGCTGGGATGCAGCGCAACAGGAGCCTTTTTTCGCGTCGCTCTCCCCATGGCTCGTCCGGCACTGGCCGTTGGGATCAGTCTGGCACTGCTGGAAACGCTCAACGATATTGGCGCGTCAGAATTCCTCGGGGTACAGACCTTAACGGTTACCGTGTACACCACGTGGATCTCGCGTTCTGATTTATCTGCCGCGGCGCAAATCGCCTGCATGATGCTGATGTTTATATTTTTTATTCTGACGCTGGAATTTTATGGCCGCAGAAAACAGGGCTTCAGCAGCCGCAGCCTGCGGGAAATTCAACCCACGCGCGTGCAGGGCTGGCGTGGCTGGCTGCTCGGTGGCGTTATTTCACTGCCGGTTGTGCTGGGTTTTCTGGCCCCGGTCCTGTTTTTAATTTGGGAAAGCGCCAAACGCATAGGCGATGAGAACCCAATATCCTCCTCGTTACTGTCAGCATTACAAAATACGCTATCACTGGCGGCGGGAACCACGCTGGTGGTGGTGTGTGTCAGTATGCTGGTTGCCTGGAGCGCGCGCCACAGCGCCGCAGATAACGCGATGCCTGGATTTCGTCGCGGTGTAATGCGTCTGGCGTCTTTAGGCTATGCGGTTCCCGGCACCATTCTGGCGATTGGTTTTTTAACCCCCGCCATGGCTGTCGACCGCTGGCTGGCTGATTTACTGGATGTTCGCGGCCTGCCGCTGATGTCTGCAGGGATCCTGCTGGTAATTTGTTGTGCCATGCGTTTTCAGGCGATTGCTATCGGCGCGCTGGACTCCGGCCTGGGGCGCATCCCGCCGGCGCTGGAACAGGCTTCACGTCTGCTGGGTGAGAATGGTGCGGGCACATTTGCACGGGTTCATTTCCCATTGCTGCGCCCGGCGTTAGTGAGTAGCGCCCTGCTGGTTTTTGCCGATGCCATGAAAGAACTGCCAACCACGTTGCTTTTGCGCCCGGTAAACTTCGAAACGCTGGCAACGTTGCTGTATGCGGAAGCCGCCCGTGGAACCTATGAAGAAGGCGCTATCGCCGCGCTAATGATTGTTTTAGCTGGCACGCTACCGGTTATTTTGTTGGTGCGTCATCAGATGACTCGCCGTGGTTAAGAGAGCAACAATGTCAGAAAATGCATTACGACTCCAGGATGTGCACGTTGCCTACGGTAACAGCCAGCAATCGGTACTGAGCGGATTTTCAATGTCGGTACGTAAAGGAGAAATCGCCTGTCTGCTGGGCGCTTCAGGCTGTGGAAAAACTACGGTGCTACGCGCAGTTGCCGGATTTGAACGGCTGCGAAGCGGAGAGATCTATGTGTCACAGCGCCGCGTTGCCGGTCCCGGGGTTCATCTGCCGCCGGAGAAACGCCATGTCGGCATGGTCTTTCAGGAATATGCGCTGTTCCCCCACCTGACCGCGCAGCAAAACGTGGCCTTTGGATTACGACGTATGCCACGCGAGGAGCAGCAGGTTCGGGTGGCGGAGCTGTTAAAAATGGTGGAGTTGCACAGCCATGCCAGCCGTTATCCGCATGAACTTTCCGGCGGGCAGCAGCAGCGTATCGCGCTTGCGCGCGCGTTGGCCCCGCATCCGGAAATCCTGCTGCTCGATGAGCCTTTCTCCAGCCTGGATAAGCGTACGCGTGAGCGTCTTGGCAACGAGGTACGGGATATTTTACGCGCCGCCGGGCAAACGGCACTGCTGGTTACCCACAGCGAACACGAAGCACAGCTGATGGCTGACCATATTGGCGTGGTAAAAATGGGGCAGTATCAAATTAAAACAGCGCCCCACCCTGGCTAAAGGTAACCGGGTCGCCGTGATAATTAATAGTGCGTCTGAACCAGACTGATGTTCACCGGCATGCCGGAGCGTCTTTCCAGCGCCTGATTTCCGCGACTCACATCCACGTCATTCCCGCTGATGAAAGTGCGCAACGCGGGAGTGACTGGCAAGGGAACCTGTCTGTCAGACTCATATTCCGAACGGTTTCGTGACAGGGGTTCATGCACTTCCACCCAACGACTACCGTCGGGCTCTACGCTGTATTTCACCGGTCGGTCTATCAGTTGCACACGCGTCCCAACCGGTACGGTATCAAACAGATATTTAATGTCATCATTACGCAAACGGATACAACCCTGGCTGACCCGCAGACCAATGCCAAAATTCGCATTTGTGCCATGTATGGCATAAAGCCTGCCGATATAAATCGCATACAGCCCCATCGGGTTATCTGGTCCAGCGGGCACAAACGCAGGCAAGGATTCCCCGCGTGCGGCGTATTCACGGCGGGTATTCGGCGTCGGCGTCCAGCTCGGCGCTTCCTGCTTACGCTCGACCGCCGTCACCCAGTTACGCGGCGTTTCTCTTCCCGCCTGACCAATGCCAATGGGTAAAACTTCAACCGTATTACTGCCAGCGGGATAGTAGTAAAGGCGCATTTCTGCGACGTTAATGACGATCCCCTCGCGCACGGTATCCGGTAAAATCAGTTGCTGAGGCACAACCAGCGTTGAGCCAGACTGAGGCAGAAAAACATCTACGCCGGGATTGGCTTCAAGCATGTTGCTCAACCCCTGCCCGTACTGCGCGGCAAAGGCTTCCAGCGGCTGAGTGTTTCCTGAAGGGACCGTAATAGTCAAAGGGCTTCCCACCAGGCGACTTCCTTCTGGCGGCAGCGGATAGCTCACCGCCTGCGCGCCCTGACATGCGAGCAGCATAATGAGTGAACAAAGCAGTTTCACACGACGCATCTTTTTCCTTTCCTTCGGCGCAGCAGACATCCGTTAATTATAGCTTTTATTATCTGTTTTAGTGGGTTACGTCTAAAATGTGCATAAAAAACCCCGCCATCCCGCGGGGTTCAGGGCTCACGTAACTACGCTTCCTTACCATCCGGAAGCACAATGTTACTGGCGGCGAGCTGCCCCATGTTGGAGTACATTGCACAGGCCGCTTCAATAATCGGCATCGCCAGCGCGGCCCCGCTACCTTCGCCCAAACGCATCCCCATGTTGAGGTACGGATCCAATTCAAGATGGGCCAGCGCAGTGCGAGCGCCCTTCTCAGCGGAGAAGTGTGATGGGATCAGGTAAGGTTTAATCTGCGGCGCAATCTGGCTGGCCGCCAACGCAGCAGAGTAAGAGAGAAAACCGTCCAGCACCACAGGCAGGCCACAGGAGGCCGCCCCCAGCATCACCCCCGCCATACCGACAAGATCAAACCCGCCAACCTTAGCCAGCACATCGATACCGTCATTACGATCCGGTTGGTTGACGGCAATAGCTCGCCGCACAACCTCAATTTTATTGCCTACTCGGGAAAGCGGCAGGTTAGCGCCGATACCTACCACATCCTCAGCATCGCTGCCGGTCAGCACGCTGACGATTGCTGCTGCAGGTGTCGTATTTGCCATACCAAGTTCACCAACGCCAAACAGCGTTACACCGTCTTTGGCCAACTCATGAGTATAACGAATAACTTCCAGCAGCAGCTCTTCGGCCTGCGAACGGCTCATTGCCGGGCCTTGGGCAATATTGCCGCAGCCGCGCGCCACGCGCATGTTCACCACGCCAGGAATAGGTTCGGCATCAATACCGACATCAATCACATGTACCTTTGCCCCCGCCTGCGCGGCCAGCACACAAACGCCGGTTGTCCCGCGCGTCATATTCGCGGCCTGAATAGCCGTGACGATTTTAGGCGAAACAGCAACCCCTTCATCCCACACGCCGTGATCGGCACACATCACCAGCATCGCTTTGCCGTTCACATGCGGGGTGCCTTTCAGGCCAGGCATACCGGCCAGTTGCACGGCGAGCGATTCGAGCCGCCCAAGGCTTCCCGGCGGTTTAAGCAAGCCGTCGATATGCTGTTGTGCACGCCGCATCGCAGCACTATCAGGTGTTGGGATTGCGCGGATTAAAGAGGTTAAAGTCTGCATAAGGGTTCCAGTATGTTGGCTGACTCAGAGCAGAGCCAGCAGGAAAATCAACTCGCCAAGTTCAATGGCTGCGCCCAGCGTATCGCCGGTCTGCCCACCCAACGTGCGTTTTAATAACTGCCCAAGAATAAAAATCGCCACTATCGTAACAACCAGCGCTGCAACGCCGCGCATGCCGGGAAGAAGCACGGCAGCCAGGATCGCCGCGAATCCCAACGTGACGCAGGTTTGACGCCCGGTGACTTTACCAATAAAGACATTACCCAGCCCTTCTTCGCGGGCGTAACGATGTCGATACATCAGCAAAACAGCGGTACCCCGTCCGGCGACACACGCTGCAGCAAGCGCCGCCAGCATCGGTGTGCCACGCAAAGCCAGTTCGCTCACCACCAGCACTTTCGCCAGCAACACGAAAATTAACGCCAGTCCGCCGTGGGTTCCCAGGCGGCTGTCACGCATGATTTCCAGCATCCGCTCACGTCGACGGGCAGAAAAAATGCCGTCACAGGTATCCGCCAGCCCGTCGAGATGAAATCCCCCGGTCAATAACGCCAGGGTAAGGACGGCAAACAGAGCCGCCAATGGCACTCCGCACCAGGGCTGTAGCGCCATAAAGACCAGCCCCGTCAGGCCTCCCAGCACCACGCCAATCAAGGGGAACATCACAATACCGCGCGAATAGTGCTCGAAATCCAGTCCTTGCGACCAGCGTGCAGGAACGGGCAAGCGACTGATAAAAGAGAGCATTGCCCAGAACAACTTACTCATTTAATTTTGACTCCAATTCCTGATACCACCAGCCAGACCTCATCAGCTGCCGCCGCCAGTCGCTGGTTCACGCGTCCTGCAATATCGCGAAAATGCCGTGCCAGACGGTTTTCCGGAACAATCCCCATTCCCACTTCGTTGGTGACCAGCACCACCTTTGCCGGGCAGCGCTGACAGGCAGCAATCAGCGAACGGATTTCGTCGTCGATGGACTGCTCCATCGCCGCGTAATCCCAGCTATCCGGGTCACTGTCACCGCCCAGCGCAAACAGCAGATTAGTCACCATCGTGGTAATGCACTCCAGTAGAATGGCTTCTTGCGGATCGTTCGTTGCCGTTATCAGTTCATCCAGATGTTGCCAGCGCTCGGCTGTACGCCAGTGCGCAGGGCGTCCATCGCGATGATGCTGAATTCGCGCAGCCATCTCCTCATCAAAAATCTGCGAAGTTGCGATATACAAAACGTTTGGAGAATCAGCGATCAGCGCCTCCGCATGCCGACTCTTGCCGCTTCGTGCGCCGCCCGTAACCAGAATAATCATACTGGCTCCCGGTGTTGCTGCATGATGGTATAAATTTTCTCAATATCGATGTGTTGCCGCATCGCATCCGCCAGCAGATCAAACTGCTGCGATTTATATTGCGCGTAATGGAAGGTGGAATCCAGCGGGGCTAATCCTTTACGCTCTCGCAGGCCATTCACCAGCGCACGGGTAAATTCATCGCTGTCGAACAGACCGTGAAGGTAGGTGCCGAACGCCAGACCATCCGGAGTGACCGCGCCGTCAGCCACATTGCCGCCGTCTTTTCGCAGCGTCATCACCGACCGGCATTCTTCAGTTAACGTCGTTTCGCCCATGTGGATTTCATAACCGCGAACGGATAACCCCGCCGTGCCTGCCAGCCAGTCGGGCAGCGAGGAGGACATTTGCCCTTCAACCAGGGTGGTGGTTTTATGCTGGGCAAAATGGGTTACGGTATTGAGCAAGCCCAGCCCCGGCAGCGTACCGAGTCCTGACTCCACGTCATCAATGATGGTATCGCCGAGCATTTGGTAACCGCCGCAAATCCCCACCACCGGTACGTTATTACGATGCAATTGCACGACGCCGTGCGCCATGCCGCTTTCACGCAGCCACACCAGATCGCCCAGCGTATTTTTGCTGCCGGGCAGAATCACCAGATCGGCCCCCGCCAGCTCTTCTGGCTGGCGAACATAGCGCACGCGCACATCCGGCTGTGCGGCAAGCGCGTTGAAATCCGTAAAGTTAGAAATGTGCGGTATTTGAACCACCGCGATGTCGATGTCGCGTTTGTCTGTGCGCAAATATTTGCCCTTTTGCAGCGCAACGCCATCTTCATCTTCCAGATCAACATCCAGCCAGGGCATGACGCCCAGTACCGGAACGTCGGTCAGCGCTTCAATTTGCTCAATACCGGAGTGCAGCAGCGTCACATCACCGCGAAACTTATTGATGATCACCCCTTTGACCCGCGCGCGTTCGTGATCGTGCAACAGCGCCAGCGTGCCATAAATGGAGGCAAACACCCCGCCGCGATCGATATCTGCCACCAGAATGACAGGACATTGCGCCATTTCAGCCATGCCCATATTGACGATATCGCGATCGCGCAGGTTAATCTCAGCCGGACTTCCCGCGCCTTCCAGCACCAGTACATCGAACTCCTGCGCCAGGCTGTTGTAAACTGACAGGATTTGATCCCGCAGACGCGGTTTGTACTCGTGGTAACTCACCGCGTCCATATCGGTCGCCACTTTGCCCATCAGCACGACCTGCGCTTTACGATCGCTGGTTGGCTTAAGCAGCACCGGATTCATACGCACATCTGGCGTAATGCCGGCAGCCTCAGCCTGAAAGATTTGCGCGCGGCCCATCTCTTTGCCCTCTGGCGTAATACCAGAGTTCAGCGCCATATTCTGCGATTTGAACGGTGCGGTACGCAGCCCATCCTGATAAAAAATTCGACACAGCCCGGCGACCAACACGCTTTTACCCACATCAGATGCCGTTCCCTGCAACATTATTGCCTGCGTCATGACGCCTCCTTCAGTGCGTTCTCTCGCATACAACTAAAAAATTCAGCCTCTGTTTTACACAGAGGGAAGCCCAGCTCAGTATGCAGCTTCACCAGCCAGGGCTGAGTTAGTCCCGCTTGTTCAATCAGTTCCGTCTGGGCGAAAACGTCACCCGGCGTGCCATGCGTTAGCACTTCGCCCCGGCGCAAAACGTAAACTGCATCGCTGACCTCATAGATAAGATCGATATCATGGCTGGAGATAACCACGTGATTTCCTTGCGCTACGATGCGTTTGATTATCTCAATCATCTGCGTGCGACCTGAAGGGTCAAGGCCTGCAGTAGGTTCATCCAATAGCAAATACTGCGCCTGCAACACCAATGCCCCGGCAATCGCCACACGTTTTTTTTGCCCGTGGCTTAAACACTGAATAGGCTGATGGCGGAAATGCTGGGCGTCGACCAGCGTGAGCGCATCGTCCACCCGACGGGAGATTTCAGCCTCATCCACGCCAAGGTTGCGCAGGCTGAAGGCAATGTCGCTGTCGATATCGGTATAAAAGATTTGCTGATCGGGGTCCTGAAAGACGGTTGCCACCTGCTGACGCAGCGCCAGCAAGCCGCGTTTGCTGTAATCCAGCGGTTTGCCTTGCCACATCACTGTGCCTTGCTGCGGGCGCAGTAAGCCACTCAGGTTCATAAATAGCGTAGATTTCCCGCAGCCATTGGCACCGACCAGCCCGGTGACGGCATGCGTAGAAAAGTCCAGCGTTAGCCCTTTGAGGATGGGGTCATCCTGATAGCGAAACCAAAGCGCTGAGGTGGCAAGCATACTTATCCTTACAGGTGAAAATCACCCTGATACAGTTTGATATCCAGTGTGGTGGTCATTTGCTGGTAGCGGATCAACACGCGGGTAAACAGCAGTCCCACCAACATCGCCAGCGAGCGATAGCCCAACGGCAAGCTACGATAACCAAAACGCAGCGTTTGTGCGCGATGTATAGCCAGCGCCTCGTCTAACAGGATAAAAATAAAGCGCCAGGTTAACAGGATCTGCTCAGTCAACAGGCGAGGAACGCGCCCGCGTTTAAGTAAGATAATTAATTGCGGAAACGGTAGATTCAGTACCAGCCAGAACGTTGCCGCCAGCGCAGCCAGGCTGCGCCAGAAGGTTTCATTGGCGGTGACCAGCCCTGGCCCACTCAAGCCTAACCAATAGCTTCCTACAGGGATGCTGGCCAGCAGCGTCTGTGGATCGCGGCTAAAACTAAACAGAATAGTCACCACGCCAACTGTCAGAAAACCAAATGGCAAAGCCATCCAGCGACACCAGCGCCAGAAGGAAATGCGCAGCAGCCAGCAGCTCAGCGCGGCAATCAATAATAGCTCAATACCCTGCCCCAACGGGGGCAGAGTAAATGCCAGAATCATCATCATCAGCCAGAGCAGAAATTTCCGCACCGGTGAGACATGAAACCAGCGGCTTTGATAGCTAAGCCTGTCAAGCCCGGTCATCACGACGTTGCCTGCCCTTGGTATAACCCAGAATGTAGAAAATCACGGCTGCGCCCAGCGATCCCTGAAGCGTAAACAGCAGGCTTTCAATCTCGCCGCTTGCGGGTTCATACAACGGCTGGAACCACGGTTCATAATGGGGAGCAATTGCCTGAATCTGACTCTCCGCCTCACCGTCTGAACCGCCGTACTCTCCACCGTGGTTGATAAAGAACGGCAGGATCACCAGCGCGACAACCATCACTAACAAAATCAGCGTCTTTTTCATCGTTAATGTCCTTGAGCGGTAATCAACTGCCGTTTGGTTAACTGGTCATAAATCATTACGGTGAGCAGACCTTCCGCAATCGCAATAGGGATCTGCGTCAGGCAGAAAATTCCCATGAACTTGATGATTGAGCCGGTAGCGCCAGCGGACGGATCCGGGAACGCAACGCCCAGTTGCACCGAGGTCACGAAATAAGTGACGAGATCCGCCAGCATCGCGCACAGGAAGACGCAGACATCACGACGCAGCCCCGCACGGCAGGCCATTTTCCACACCATGTAGCCCACAACCGGGCCGATCACCGCCATCGACATACCGTTAGCGCCGAGCGTCGTCAAACCACCGTGCGCCAGCAGCAGTGCCTGGAACAGCAGAACAATTGCCCCAAGGATTGCCACCACGCCCGGTCCAAACAGGATAACCGCCAGACCTACGCCGGTAGGGTGTGAACAACTTCCGGTAACGGAAGGAATTTTCAGCGCCGACAGCACAAAAATAAACGCGCCGCACAAAGCCAGTAACACTTTTTGGTGACTATCTTCCTGTACGATTTGGCGCAGACGCACCAGCCCGTACCACAGACAGGGCAAAAATAGCAGCCACCAGGCCAGCGCCCACATCGGCGGCAAGAAACCTTCCATTATGTGCATGGCGAACGCTTGTTCAGGAACAATCATCAGTAATAGCGCCGCAGCCAACCCGCTGAAAGACAGCTGTTTTAGCTGTTGTTCAAGCTTCATTGTGCATACTCCCACTGTTTATTGACCAGAATGGTCGAGAAATAAGGCAGCGGCTGATCGTCGCTCACCTCATCGAGATGACGCCAGCACTGCTCACCCGGCAGCGTGGCTTCAGACATCATCAATGCGCAATCTAACAATCCCTCTTGTTGCAGCAGTGCTTTGATGCGCGCAAAACGACCGTATACTTTCATCAGCACCAGACTGTCATGTTGCTTTAATGCCTGCTGGATTTCCGCTTCCGGCGCGGTACAGGAGACCACTGCCAAAGACTGTTGCTCCATGGCGAGCGGCGTTTTGGAACGCGCGGCAATCGCAGCGAAAGAGGTCACGCCCGGGACAATTTCTAACCAATCAGGACAGCCTATACGCTGGAGTAAAAAGACCCAGGTGCTGAACAGCATGGCGTCGCCGAGAGTGATAAAGCCCACCTGCTTACCGGCTTCAACTTCCTGTACTAACGCGGCAGCAACGTCATCCCATACGGCCTCTTTTTCAGCGCTGTCGGCACTCATAGGAAAATGGCAGCAGCGAACTTCGGTCTGCTCGCCGATATACTCCCGCACGATCGACAACGCCAGGCTGTCGCCACCTTTACGCCCGGCAGGCGCATAGAGAATGTCCAGCGTGCCCAGCGTGCGTGCGGCCCGCACGGTAATAAGATCGGAAGCACCTGGCCCGGTGCTTAATGCGTACAGTTTTCCGCTCATGCCGCTTCCTCCAGCGCAACATTAAGCGCCTGCTGTAAATGCGCCACAAACATAGCGCGAACCGCTGGATTCTCACCCAGGCCACTGAGCCACGGCGTTGCCGGTATCCCGGCCGCGTTAAACAATGTTTTCCACGAGTCGTCTTCGTCGGAGGCCATGTCATTGATGGCATGATCGCCAGCAACTAACATCAGCGGCATCAGATGTACCGCCGTCACTCCTTCCTGGGACAAACTTTCAATCAGCACATCGACTTCCGGATAGCTTTCCACCGCCCCAACCCGCGCCGGGTAACGCTGCGCCGTCATCATGTGATCGAGGCAGGCATAGGCGGCAAAGGCATGATGGCTGGCGCCGTGTCCCATAAAGACCACTTTTTCATTTTCGCCAAGCGCCGGCATTTGCTGTTGCAGCGCCAGCATCAGCTGGGCGTAATCTTCATGGCTGCTCAGCAGCGGTACACCCAGCGTCAGGCGAGAAAAAAGCGGGCGCATACTTTGCACTTCGCGGACAATTTTTTCGTATTCGTCGCCGTTGATAATATGCAACGACTGAATAGCCACATCCTGATATCCCTGCTCCGCCAGTTTTTGCAGCGCCTGCAGCGGCGTGTCGATTTCAATGCCGTCACGCTGCTTGAGCTTGCGGATTATCATCCCGGAGGTAAACGCCCGGAACAGGTCGCGGTCAGGGCAACTGGCTGCGAGATCGCGCTCACAGGCCACAATATTTTTCTCACAGGTGTCGTGGTAGCTGGTGCCAAAGCTGACCACCAGAAGCGCCTTTTTCATCTCTAACTCCTTAAGCAGCGGCCAGCCAGCGCGTTAAACGCGCCCCAAAGGCGGCCTGACTTTCCAGTAACTCATCTCCCGTCACCAACGGTGCCGGACGTGTAATCACGATGCAGGGGATACCGGCATCCAGACAGGGTTGAACTTTTTCCTGATAACCACCTTCCGCGCCTGATGCTTTGGTGATCACCACATCAGCCTGACACTGGCGATAAAACGCAGCGTTGAACTCGGCGCTAAACGGCCCGCACAATGCGAATATTTCACCGACACCAAACCCAAGATCCGCGCATTGCTGAATGACTTCAGGTACAGGCAGCACGCGCGCCAGCAGTGTTTTTTCAGGCAACCCTTCGCGCCAGATAGCCAGATCTTTACTGCCGGTCGTCAGCAGCACGCGATCGCCGAAGCGTCGAGCCACCTCGCACGCTTGCTGAATACTCTGTACGGTATACAACTGCGGGTGGGTTAAACCGCTCAACTGCTCAGGACGCTGATAGCGGCTCAGCAATACGCCCGCGGCTTCGCAAGCGCTCATGATGTTACGGCTCACCACCTCGGCATACGGATGCGAGGCGTCGATCACCCAGCGCGTCTGATTTTCCTGCAGCCAGGCAATCATTTGTTCACGTTCCAGACGTCCGCAGCGCACCTGGCCCTTAATATCTCCCGCCAGTTGCTTCCCCGTTGGGGTGGCAACCGACAGGGTGTAAGCTACGTTTGCCGCATCCAGTTGCTGGCACAGCATGCGCGCATCGCTGGTACCGCCCATGACCAGCACATCACCATAATTCACAGCACATAACCTCGTGGCGTGATCATCAGGCCGTCCTGAACATAGGTGGTTTTGTTGCCAACGATCACAAGACTGGTCATATCAACCGGTTCAAAGTCCATTTCGCCAAGAGTGGTCAGCCATTTTTCCTGCTTTTTACGTCCAGCTGACTTCACAATACCGACCGGCGTTTGCGCGCTTTTGCTGGCAGACAGCAGTTCAAATGCACGCGCCAGATGACCTTCGCGTCCCCGACTGCGCGGGTTGTAGAAACAGATAACAAAGTCTGCTTCGCCGGCGGCAACGATACGTTTTTCGATGACCGGCCACGGCGTTAACAGATCGCTTAAGCTGATGTGGCAGAAGTCGTGCATCAGCGGCGCGCCAAGCAAAGAGGCGGCGGCAATACTGGCGGTCATGCCAGGGATTAACCTGACCTCAACGTCCAGCTTTTGCTTGCTGACCAGTTCGAGCACCAGCCCAGCCATACCGTAAATCCCCGCGTCACCGCTGCTGATCAGGGCCACATTGTGGCCCGCCTGCGCCAGCTCGATAGCCGCCTGGCAGCGTTCAATCTCTTTGCACATCCCGGTTTTGATCACCTGCTTGTCGCCAGTGAACGCTTTTACCAGATGGGTGTAGGTTTTATAGCCAACGATGATTTCCGCTGCCTGCAATGCTTCAACGGCTTCCATGGTCATCATTGCCTGCGAGCCAGGGCCAATTCCAATTACGCTTAACATCAGTGTGAAACTCCCAAAGTGATAGTGACGCCCTGTTCTCGCAGGGTCTCGCCTAACAGTTTTCCGTGGCTCAACAGCCAGGCTGCAGGACCAGAAACGCTTCCTGTACCCACCGTTTTGCGAACAAACGATGAGGCCGGAAAACGGTGCTCATGCTCACGCAGGGCGTCAGCAGTAAAGGTTTCGAAAGGAACGCGACAGCACGAAGCCAGTTGGATAAGTCCCTGTTCATCTTTTTTCAGCGTGATACTGCCAATCGCTTTTAGCGCCAGCGGGTCGAGCTGCTGGGCTTCGAGTTGCCTGGCAAGCAGCGCGGCCAGAAGTGGGAACGGCGTGTCACGACGACAACCAATTCCGGCCACCACACGCTGCGGCACCAGCTTCCAGTGCGGAACAGGCAGATCGGGTAAATTGGTGCGTAAGGTGATACACACCAGCGCATCCAGTTCAGGTAGCTGGTTGAGATCGGTGACCGTGATAAAACCGCGCCGGTCGCAATGGCTGACATCCTGCGTCAGTTCGTCATCCCACCACAGTCCAACTCGCTTATTGCTGACCAGCATCTGATTAACGATCTTGACCGCCGAACGGAAATCACTCATCCGGGCATTCAGTTGAAATGCCAGCGTATCCAGCGCCGCCATATCGTTCACATCCGTCGCCGTAGTGATAACCGGGTCTGCGCCCAACATGCCCGCCAGATAACGCGCCAGCGCATTCGCGCCCCCTGCGTGACCGGAGAGCAGGCTGATGACATGCTGGGCACGTTCATCAATGACCACCACAGCCGGATCGCAAAATTTGTCGTTGACCAGCGGGGCCAACACGCGGACCGCAATGCCGGTCGCCCCGATAAAAATCAGCGCCGAGTAATTCGCAAACGCTTCGCGGGCGGTATTCGCAAAGCCGTTTTCGAAAGGAACAAACCCCTCTTCCAGCAGCTTTTCACTGGTAAAACAGGTGACCGGCAGCATGGCCGCCAGACGTTTCGCCAGCACAACGCCGCCGGGGGTCAGGCAAAAAAGCGCAATAGATTCAGGCTTTACGGTATTCATGGCTAAAGTCCGCCGCATAGAGTTTGGAGTAGTGATACTCCGAGCCCAGGAAATTACCGACCAGAATAAGGGCCGTTTTACGGATGCCCGCATCGCGAACCTTGTCGCCAATATCCGCCAGGGTACCGCGCACGGTCTGGCTTTCTGGCCAGGTGGCCTTGTAGATCACCGCCACTGGCGTGGTCGCCGGATAACCGCCTTCAATCAAACGCTCCGCTACCCGATGAATACGCTGGACGGACAGATAAATCGCCATAGATGTCTGGTGACTGGCAAAAGACTCCAACTGTTCACGTTCCGGTACCGGCGTGCGTCCTTCAAGGCGAGTAATGATCAGGCTCTGCGAAACCTCAGGCACTGTATACTCAACGCCCAGCTCCGCCGCCGCGCCAAGGAATGCGCTAACGCCAGGCACCACCTGCCAGTCGATCCCGCGTTTGGTCAACTCCTCGCCCTGCTCGCGCACGGAACCGTACAGCGAAACATCGCCGGTTTGCAGGCGGACAACGGTCTTACCCGCTTTCACTCCGGCTTCCATCAGGTCGAGGATCTGTTCCAGATGCAGTTCAGCGCTGTCGTGACATTCAGCGCCAGCAGGGCAATATTCCAGTAGTTCCGTGTTAATCAGCGATCCGGCGTAGATAACAACCTGCGCCTGCTGTAGCAACCGGTAACCTTTGAGGGTAATCAGCTCGCGATCGCCAGGACCTGCGCCAACAAACCACACGCTACGGGGATCAAAAATCTCAGACATGGTTTCCTTCCTTCTGACAGGCGATAACAAATACGGGGTTATTCGGTTTGAAATAGTGACCACTGCCAAGCGTGGCAAGCGAGGAAACCTGTAACTGCAGGCAATCCACTCCCTGTACGCCAAGATGGTCCAGATGCGCCAGCGCGGTGTTGAGGTTTTCCTGGAGGATGAACGTCATCACCAGCCGCCCGGCGGGATGTAATTGACGCATTGACCAGTCAATCAGTTCGGTCAAATGGCCGCCGCTGCCGCCCATAAAAATGGCATCGGCTTTTTCCGCGATGGTCATTGGCGCAACGCCAGGAAAAATGTCGATGTTTGCACAGGCAAAATGCTGGCGGTTTTCATCCAGCAATCTGAGCGCAGCCGGGTTACGCTCGATTGCCGTCACGCGCAATCCAGGATATTGCAAAGCGGCTTCTATCGACACGCTGCCAGTTCCGGCACCAATATCAATCAGGTGACTGGCGCGGTGTAATTCAAGTTTTGAGAGGGCAAGTGCGCGTACCGCTTCTTTGGTCATCGGCACTTTCTCTCCACGTAGAAACAGCTCATCTTTCATCGAGGATCACCACTGCATTCATGTCATAGTCGGCGTTAACTTCACTCACAGGCAGGAAATGGATCCGTTCGTTTTCCATCGCCAGGTTTTCGCCAATCACCATCCAGCGATGTCCCTTGCCTCGTGCGATAAGCTGTTGTGCAATTTCCCGTGGGCCACACAGCGTATCTGTCACCATCGCCACCTTGTTATGTCGCGCCAGTTCATCAAAACAGACGCTACGACCATGGCTGCTGGTCAGCCACATATCGTTCATATCAATGCCGGACTGAGCGCACAGGTACTGCACCGCGCTAATGCCGGGAATAATGCGTACATTTTCAATACCGAAATGGCCCACCATGCGCGTCCCGATGCCGTAAAACAGCGGATCGCCAGACGCCAGCACCACAATGTGTTGTTCCTGGTGCGCGCTGATCCAATTCAGGAGTTCCGGGATATTGGCGCCAAGAGCAAACTGTTCACCGGTAAAATCCGGGAATTGCTGCAAATGCCGCTTTCCACCGACCAGAACATCAGCCTCTGCGACCGCTTCACGCGCCGCAGGCGTCATTAAATGCAAACCGGCGGGCCCCATCCCTACAACGGTTAACATTGCATTTCCTCAGCAATTTCTGCGACCGGGCGATTACTGCCAAGCACCTGATTATCAAAAGAAAACATGATAGCGTCGCAGGTCGGGGGATTTTTGGTAAAGCGCAGCGTTTGCAGGACGCGCATACAGATGCGCTTAGCCAGATGGTTATAAATGTGCTGAAAACCGTATGCTTCGATGTGTTCCATCGCCGCCTCGGTGGTATCGCAGTCGCTGACCAGCGTCAGCAGTTCCAGCGGCGCGCCAAGTAATGCGAGGTGGGCCACCAGCGTTTCCATGCGGGCATCGGCAATATGGCTGTGGGTATGGAAGATCCCCGCCGCAATTTTGACGAGCTTGCCTGGATGTCCCACCAGTACGATTTGCCGGAATCCAAGACGTACGGCTTCTTCAATCATGTAGCCAACAAAGTTGCTCATGGTGACCACCACCTGAGTGTCGATCCCCATCTGTTCGCGCACAAAACGCTCGCCGTGGTTTCCAGGCACCAGTACGACACGCTCCAGCCCCGCCGCTCGCTTAATTTCCAGCTCCAGCGACAGTGAACGTTTCCAGCTCTCTTCCGACATCGGCGTGACGATCCCCGTAGTGCCGATAATCGAAATGCCGCCCAGAATACCAAGGCGGGAGTTGTAGGTTTTTTGCGCCCGCTCTTCACCTTCCGGCGCGAAGATTTCAATCTGCGCTCCACGATTCGGCCCAATCGCCTCACGTACCGCAGACTCAATGGTCTGGCGAGGTGTGCGGTTAATCGCCGAACTCCCCACCGGCAGGCCGATCCCTTTGCGGGTTACCGTGCCAACGCCTTCCCCGCCCTGAAGGGTTATCTCTTTACTATCGTTTAACGTCACGCGGGCAAAAATCAGCATGCCGTGGGTGGCGTCCACATCATCGCCACCGTCTTTGCGGATGGCCGCTATCGCCTGCTGTCCTTCGATATGCGGCGACTCCACGTTCAGGCACAGCGTCACACCGGAAGGCGTGACAATGGAAACCTGATGGATCAGGTGTTGGCGCAGTACCATCAGCGCTGCCACTTTTGCAGCCGCCGTCGCGCACGATCCTGTGGTATATCCTTTACGCAACGCTTTACCGTTGTGCCAAACCGGCGTATCGAAGGCCTCGCTCATCGCGCCCCCTGCATGTGATAAAGCATGGCGTTGACGATAGCGGCAGCGACATTACTTCCCCCTTTGCGACCTAGCGCTGCAATGGCGGGCAAATTGCTTTGGGTCAGGGCATCTTTCGACTCTTCTGCGCCAACGAACCCGACCGGTACACCAACCACACCGCTGACGGCTACATCATGCTCTAGCAGGCGGAACAGCGCTGTCGGCGCGTTGCCAAAGACAAACAGCTTTTCCCCTTCTTCCTTCACCGCAATGTCGACGGCCGCCATGGACCGGGTAATACCCTGCTCTTTTGCCGTACGCACGACGCGCGGGTCACTGATGTAGCAGCGGCATTCACCGCCGAATTTTGCCAACAGCGTTTTATTGATCCCGGAAAGCGCCATCGTGGTGTCGGTATAAATCACGCTCGAACGGCTAAGCGCCGCACAAAACTGCTCCAGCACATCACTGGAAAACCACAGAATGTCCAGCCAGTCGAAATCCGCCGTCGTGTGAATGACCCGCTTGATAATGGCTTCATGTAACGGACTGGCAAACTGATAGTCCGGGCGGGTTTCACGGATGATCTCGCCAATAATGTCGAAACTTTTGGCCTCAATAGCCTGGGGTTGCTGGATATATTGCATTGTGTTGTCCTCAGGCTACACCGACCAGCAGGCATCGCAGCGCAATAAACAGCGCCAGTGCCAGCGTCGATGCCACCCACATCAATCGAATCGTATGGGAAATGTCGTCTACCGAAATGTCACGTTGTGCATCACCGATCCACGGTTTCTCAACGCGCTCGCCAAAGTAGTCATTTGGACCACCCAGCCGAATTCCTAATGCGCCGGCAACGGATGCTTCCGACCACGCACAGTTTGGGCTGCTGTGGTTGTAGCGATCGCGCCAGCCAATCTGCAACGCACGCGCGCCATCCTGGCGGCATAAAAACGCCGCTGCGCCCAGCAGCAGCCAGCTCAGCCTCGCAGGGATATAATTTGCGACATCGTCCAGGCGGGCGCTGACCATACCGATAGCGCGGTATTTCTCATGTTTGTAGCCCACCATGGAGTCAAGGGTGTTTACCGCTTTGTAGGCCATCGCCAGAGGCGCACCGCCGAGAAAGAGGAAAAACAGCGGCGCGATGATGCCGTCGACAGTGTTTTCAGCCACGGTTTCTACTACGCCGCGATTGATCTGCTGAGGTTGTAATTGCGAGGTATCGCGTCCCACAATCCATGACAATTTTTCACGACTTGCGGCAAGATTACCGGCACGTAGCGGACGTTCGACATCCTGCGCCGCGTTTGCCAGACAGCGCCCGGCCAGCACGGTAAAGATCATCCAAACCTCCACCACCCAACCAAGCCAGGGATGAATAGATTGCGCCAGCGCCAGCACTCCCCAGGACACTATCCAGGTCAGACCGACCACCACAATCCACATCACCGCGCCGCCGATACGTAGCGCGCGGTCGCTATGGCAGTAACGCCGAACAACTCGCTGCACCGCAGAAACCAGATTGCCAATCCAGCGCACCGGATGTGGCCAGTTCTGCGGATCGCCGATGATATAATCAAGCAGCCAGGCAACACACCACGCGAGGATCGTCATAGCGCACTCCTCGCGGCTGCCAGCCAATGGTTGAGCATCTGCGGACGTTGAGCAAAATGAACGTGTAGATAGCTGGCGAAGGTGTTTCCGACCTGCCAGCCGCCAGACCAGGCTTGCAGCGTTTTGCCATCGCGCACTTTGCGACAGTTCATCACCGCTGGCATTTCAGGGGTAAAATCGGAGTAGTGGAATTCATGTCCGCGCAGCACTTCGCCTTCTGCGGCTAACAATGTTTGCTGTGTGGCCTGCGCTTCACAGTAGCCAAATCGGGTCAGACGTTTCCCCATTTTGCTGTGACCGGGAATGATATCCGCCATCAGCCAGGTATCGCCGTGGCTATCCTCCAGCGAACTGCCGAGATACATCAATCCCCCGCACTCGGCATAAATCGCGACACCCCGCTGATGCGCTGCCCGCAGTTGGCTAAGCATCGAAACATTGCGAGCCAGCGTCGCAGCATGTAACTCAGGATATCCGCCACCTAACCAGACCATCTGACAATCGGGTAAGCTGGTGTCGTGCAACGGGCTAAAACGAACAATCTTAAGCCCTGCGCGCGCAAGGAGCGTGATGTTATCCGGGTAGTAGAAGTTGAACGCTTCGTCATCGGCGATGGCAAGCGTTAGCCCTGCTCCGGCGTCTGCGGCAGGCAGCGCTGGCCATTCACCAGTGGGAAGGTTGGTTAACTGGCTTAATTTCAGCAGCGCATCGATATCAAGAGTTTGCTCCAGCGTCGCGGCAAACTCCTGCCACGGCTGCTGGTTAATAACCGACTCGCGTGCGGTAACCAAACCCAGATGCCGTTCAGGAAGCGCAACGCCTTCCATTCGGGGAACATAACCCAATACGGGGACATCGCAGTAACGCTCAATCGCCACTTTCAGGAGCTGGTAATGCGATTCGCTGTTGACCCGGTTAACAATGACGCCGGCGATGTTCAGGGTTGGATCAAAATGTTGAAATCCCATTACCGTCGCGGCGATCGAGGTGGAAACGGCTTTGCCATCAACCAGTAAGATAACCGGGCAGCCTAACTGTTTGGCCATCGCGGCGGTGCTGCAGTAATTTGGGTCGGTGCCATAACCGTCATACAGCCCCATAACACCTTCAATCACCGCGATTTCCGCTTGTTGCATTTGCTCGCAGAATAGAGCGTTCAACGTGGGGACGGGAAGCATGAAGCTATCAAGATTGCGCGAAGCAGTACCGCATACCGCTGTATGCCAGCCGGTATCAAGGTAATCAGGACCCACTTTGCAAGGCTGGACGCGTAAACCGCGTTTTTTCAACAAGCTCAACAAGCCCAGCGTCACCGTGGTTTTACCACAGCCGCTTCCGGTACCTGCAAGAACAAATGCGTGAAAATTGGCCGCCATACCCTGATCCTGTTCAGGGTGGTAGGGGTGTAGAGATACCCAGTCTCTCGACTGTATGCATCTGAACCACCCACTTCCCACCGAAGTTGTTGGTAGTCACTGACAGGCAGGTCTTCTGGCTTAGCGTCATCCTCACCCGTCCTTCCCAATCTTGCGATCAGTGGTCCATACGGGGTCGTCAGCATCACAGCAGCGGGGGCTGCGGGGGATTCTCACCCCCTTCCCTACCACAAATGTGGCAAACCTATCAGTTCAAGAGCCTGGTTAATTAAGCTCTCTGTTATGAGGTAAATTCACAACCTCATGACAATAATTCAATTTAATATCTTTCCGGGTTCATTCAGCCAATTATCTGGCCTAAACCCACTTATTCATATGTTCAAACTTTGAATGAAAGCGTCAGTAAAGAATAAAGAAAGTCATTCACACAGACACTGTATCTCATCACAAAAATAAAAACTGGTGCAGTTTATCCCTCTGATACCATTAATTTGTTGCGCTATGACAATTTATTGACTGGTGTCGTTACTTTTCATTTTATAATGACTGACATAGCGCCCTATATCAAAAATCGGCAATAGCAAAATATTGCTATTTAGGCGGATTCACTACGTGAAATGACATTAATTTGCTGGCGAAATGCCTGCGGCGTAACCTGATACGTTTGACGGAAAACCTTGCAAAAATAACTGGTTTGCGAGAAGCCCAAATTACGCGCAATGCTGGCAATACTCCAGTCACTGTGACAAAGCAACTCTTTGGCACTGGCCATTCTCTGCTGGTTTACCCATGCGTTAAAACCGATACCCTGATATTTTTTGAACAATTTACTGAAATAGTAAGGACTCAGGAAAACATGAGAGGCAACATCCTCCAGACGCAATTCGTCTGATAAATGCGCATCAATATAGCGCAGAGCTTTTTTCATTTTACTGTCGTGAGGGTTGGTACTGCGGTTCGCACGAACCGGCTCTGACTGCTGCGGATTATCCTTGATAACAACAAAATTAAGTTGTTTCTTAAGACAATTTTCTACAATGAGTTTGAGAAGATCCGCAGAAGCGATGACTCGCGAATAGTCCATCTCCGGTACATTACGAAATTCACTGACCAGCTCGGGATCCGCTTGCCAGCGATCATCTACATTCAGTATATCAACCAGACCGACATCATTACTTAAGCGGACTTGTCCACAAAGCACAAACCCTACCAGGTGTCCCGCAATGACCAGCGGAATTGAGAAATCGGTAAGCCCGGCGTGACAGCGATAGATGCAGGGTTGATCGGATTTCGAAGCTTCCAGTCCCCCACAGCGATCGCTCATACGACAGCGGGTACTGTGCTGCGGATGCTGGCGCATCAACTGGCAAAATGGGGTGAAATTAAAAAGCTCAGAAATTTCATCACCGTGAATATTGACAACCACAACGGCCAGACTGGTGGCCTGCGCAAAATCCTGTGCGATTTTATTAATGAGTTCTGAGTTCAGGGCACTCGCAGAAATCATGATAAAACCTCTCAGTTAATTTATTGTTATAAACAAAACATATTATTCACATTCATTTTCATCCTGCCATCCTGAGCAATGATGAAAGTCATCATTGAACATAACAAAAGTCTCCCATTGTTGGGAGACTTTTTCAGCGGTTCAGGAAACCGGATCACGAAAACAGTTTTTACCTTTCAAAAATAAACTTCTTCTGTGAAGCTAGCTCTCATTTTCCTCCAGCTTACACGTATTACACGGTAAATTTTTGCCAATAAAATAACGATAAATTGCTGCGCCCGCGCAAGCACCGATGATAGGGGCGACAATCGGCACGATAAAATAAGGAATATCACGTCCACCTGTCATCGCAACATCTCCCCATCCGGCCATCCAGGCAAACAATTTAGGACCAAAATCACGCGCCGGATTCATTGCAAATCCGGTAAGCGGACCGGTGGATGCGCCGATAACAGCGACCAGAATACCAATCAGCAATGGCGCCAACGGACCTTTAGGAACACCGTTACCATCATCAGTCAGCGCCATGATCATTCCCATAAGAATGGAGGTAATCACCACTTCGACTAACGCGGCCTGCCATACGCTGAGCGCCGCTGCAGGATATGTACTAAAAATGCTGGCAAGTTGCAGGCTTTCCAGACTACCGCGCACCATCTGGTGGGCCGATTCATACTCGGTAAACAGACTGCCGTAGAGCAAATAACCCAGCAGTGCGCCACCGAAGGCACCCGCAACCTGTGCCACGGAGTAAGGTAAAACTTTACGCCCCGGAAAACAGGCAAACAGCCACAGAGCAATAGTGATAGCAGGGTTGAGATGCGCGCCAGATATCCCGGCAGTCAGATAGACTGCAAGCGAGATCCCCAGTCCCCATATGATGCAGATTTCCCACAATCCCAGGCTGGCACCCGCGACTTTCAGGGCACTCAGGCATCCAATACCAAAAAATAAAAACAGCCCGGTACCCAAAAACTCAGCAATGCATTGTGCTTTTAGTGAATCGTTCATTGTGACACCTTCTAAGCAGAGTTCGTGTCTTTACCAGCGGACTCCTTGCTGGCAAGTAGAATACTTCAAGGCTTACTATAAAAAGGCATGTCGGCAAATTGTTGGCAATCTGCGAGTGGTATGATTTTTAAAATCGTGCTGCGATAGCAAATTCTTGCTATCACCTTTATTAAAACAGGTGATAAAACGAGGACTCACCCTATTAAAAGCACATTTTCAAAATAATAAAATATTGCTAATAGCAGAATTCCGTTTTCAAACCATCATCACAATTTCATTTTTCCGCATAGCAAATGATATTTAAACTGTCACTCAGAAAAGTGTAAATATGGAATTGACACAACCAAATAATCACATCATAAAAAATTAAAATAACAATATAAAACAACCACATACAATAAAACACAGCAATTTTATATCACCGTATCCTCACTATTTTTTCACTCTTACTTTCAACTCAGCCATTCTTTTTCCTCGCTTCTTTTTATAGTCATGAAAATCGGGACAACCCAGGCGAGGTCTTTATGCAACAAGAAGCGTTAGGAATGGTAGAAACCAAAGGCTTGACTGCAGCCATAGAGGCCGCAGATGCAATGGTGAAGTCAGCCAATGTAATGCTGGTCGGCTACGAAAAAATTGGTTCGGGGCTGGTAACAGTTATTGTCCGCGGCGATGTCGGTGCAGTCAAAGCAGCAACAGATGCAGGTGCCGCCGCAGCCCGTAACGTGGGAGAAGTGAAAGCCGTACACGTCATCCCACGCCCTCATACCGATGTAGAAAAAATCTTACCGAAGGGAATTAGCTAATGAGCAGCAATGAGCTGGTTGAACAGATCATGGCGCAGGTGATTGCTCGTGTGGCAACGCCGGAACAGCAGGCTATCCCTGAAAATAATCCTCCAACACGAGAAACGGCTATGGCAGAGAAAAGCTGCAGTTTAACGGAGTTTGTCGGTACTGCGATTGGCGACACCGTCGGTCTGGTAATCGCCAACGTAGACAGTGCCCTCCTGGACGCGATGAAACTTGAAAAACGGTATCGCTCCATTGGCATCCTCGGCGCACGCACTGGTGCGGGTCCTCACATCATGGCCGCCGATGAAGCGGTAAAAGCAACAAATACTGAAGTCGTCAGTATTGAGTTACCGCGTGATACCAAAGGCGGCGCAGGACACGGCTCGCTGATTATTCTCGGCGGCAACGATGTTTCCGACGTGAAACGCGGCATTGAAGTTGCGCTGAAAGAGCTGGATCGCACCTTTGGCGATGTTTATGCCAACGAAGCCGGTCACATCGAAATGCAGTACACCGCACGCGCCAGCTACGCACTTGAAAAAGCCTTTGGCGCACCGATTGGCCGTGCCTGTGGCGTTATCGTCGGCGCGCCAGCATCCGTTGGTGTCCTGATGGCTGATACTGCGCTGAAATCCGCCAATGTGGAAGTTGTGGCCTACAGCTCCCCAGCCCATGGAACCAGCTTCAGTAACGAAGCCATCCTGGTCATTTCAGGTGATTCCGGCGCTGTTCGCCAGGCCGTTATCTCCGCCCGTGAAATCGGTAAAACCGTTCTAGGGACCCTCGGCTCAGAGCCGAAAAACGATCGTCCGTCCTACATCTGATATCAGTGAGGCTGATTCATGAGATCGAAAAGATTTGAAGCACTGGCGAAGCGCCCTGTGAATCAGGATGGCTTCGTTAAGGAGTGGATCGAAGAAGGCTTCATTGCAATGGAAAGCCCGAACGACCCCAAGCCGTCGATTAAAATCGTCAACGGTACAGTCACTGAACTGGACGGTAAATCCGCCAGTGAATTTGACTTGATTGACCATTTTATTGCCCGCTATGGCATTAACCTGGCACGCGCTGAAGAAGTCATGGCGATGGACTCGGTAAAACTTGCCAATATGCTTTGCGACCCTAACGTGAAGCGCAAAGACATTGTGCCGCTGACCACCGCAATGACGCCGGCAAAAATTGTCGAAGTGGTGTCCCATATGAACGTCGTTGAGATGATGATGGCCATGCAGAAAATGCGTGCGCGTCGTACACCATCTCAACAGGCGCACGTTACTAACGTTAAAGATAACCCGGTGCAGATTGCCGCTGATGCTGCTGAAGGCGCATGGCGCGGGTTTGACGAACAGGAAACAACCGTTGCCGTTGCGCGTTATGCGCCATTTAACGCCATTGCGCTGTTAGTCGGCTCACAGGTTGGACGCCCTGGCGTATTAACCCAGTGCTCGCTGGAAGAAGCAACCGAACTTAAACTCGGCATGCTAGGCCACACCTGCTACGCGGAAACCATCTCCGTCTATGGTACTGAACCCGTCTTTACCGACGGCGACGATACACCATGGTCGAAAGGCTTCCTCGCCTCTTCCTACGCCTCACGTGGCCTGAAGATGCGCTTTACCTCCGGCTCAGGCTCAGAAGTTCAGATGGGTTACGCCGAAGGCAAATCGATGCTTTATCTGGAAGCCCGCTGTATTTACATCACCAAAGCCGCTGGCGTACAGGGTTTACAAAATGGTTCAGTAAGCTGCATCGGCGTGCCTTCCGCGGTGCCATCAGGCATTCGTGCTGTGCTTGCTGAAAACCTGATCTGCTCTTCTCTGGATCTGGAATGTGCTTCCAGCAACGACCAAACCTTTACCCACTCGGATATGCGTCGTACTGCCCGCCTGTTGATGCAGTTCCTGCCGGGTACTGACTTCATCTCTTCCGGTTATTCCGCGGTACCGAACTACGACAACATGTTTGCGGGTTCGAACGAGGATGCCGAAGATTTTGACGACTACAACGTTCTCCAGCGTGACCTCAAGGTAGATGGGGGTCTGCGACCGGTTCGTGAAGAAGACGTTATCGCCATTCGTAATAAAGCGGCGCGCGCACTACAGGCCGTCTTTGCCGGAATGGGATTACCGCCAATCACTGATGAAGAAGTGGAAGCTGCGACCTACGCCCACGGTTCGAAAGATATGCCTGAACGAAACATCGTTGAAGACATCAAGTTTGCGCAAGAGATCATCAATAAAAACCGTAACGGTCTGGAAGTGGTGAAAGCCCTTGCTCAGGGCGGGTTTACCGATGTCGCTCAGGACATGCTCAACATCCAGAAAGCCAAGTTAACCGGGGATTATCTGCATACCTCCGCCATTATCGTTGGCGACGGACAGGTGCTATCCGCAGTAAATGACGTCAACGACTATGCCGGTCCGGCAACAGGTTATCGCCTGCAAGGCGAACGCTGGGAAGAGATCAAAAACATCCCTGGCGCACTTGATCCCAACGAACTTGGCTAAGGGGTGAAAAATGGAAATCAATGAAAAGCTGCTGCGCCAGATAATTGAAGACGTACTGTCTGAAATGCAAACCAGCGACAAACCTGTCTCATTCCGCGCATCGACAACGGCTAGCGCACCACAGGCTGCTGCGGAACAAGGAGACAGCTTTCTGACCGAGATTGGCGAAGCCAAACAAGGCCAGCAGCAGGACGAAGTGATAATTGCCGTAGGTCCGGCGTTTGGACTGTCGCAAACCGTCAATATCGTAGGGATCCCGCATAAGAATATCTTGCGAGAAGTGATTGCCGGTATTGAAGAAGAAGGTATTAAAGCGCGTGTTATACGCTGCTTTAAATCCTCCGATGTGGCGTTTGTCGCCGTTGAGGGTAACCGTCTGAGCGGTTCCGGGATCTCTATCGGCATCCAGTCAAAAGGCACCACGGTTATCCACCAGCAGGGGTTACCGCCGCTTTCAAACCTGGAGCTGTTCCCTCAGGCACCGCTTCTGACGCTGGAAACCTATCGCCAGATCGGTAAAAACGCCGCGCGTTATGCCAAGCGTGAATCTCCGCAGCCCGTCCCTACTCTGAATGATCAGATGGCTCGTCCTAAGTACCAGGCGAAATCGGCCATTCTGCACATAAAAGAGACTAAATACGTCGTGACGGGCAAAAACCCGCAGGAACTGCGCGTGGCGCTTTAATAAAGGATACCTCCATGAATACCGATGCAATTGAATCGATGGTTCGGGATGTGCTGAGCCGGATGAACAGCCTGCAAGGCGAGTCCGTAACGCCTGCTGCGACGAGCTCATCAACACATACCGCGAAAGTCACGGATTACCCTCTCGCGAATAAACATCCTGAGTGGGTAAAAACCGCAACCAACAAAACTCTGGATGATTTCACGCTTGAAAATGTTCTGAGCAACAAGGTGACGGCGCAGGACATGCGCATCACCCCTGAAACACTGCGCCTGCAGGCAGAAATAGCCAAAGATGCCGGACGTGACAGGCTGGCGATGAACTTCGAGCGCGCCGCTGAGCTAACTGCTGTTCCTGACGATCGCATTCTTGAGATCTACAACGCGCTGCGCCCGTACCGCTCAACGAAAGATGAGCTGATGGCCATCGCCGACGATCTCGAAAATCGTTATCAGGCCAAGATCTGTGCAGCTTTCGTTCGTGAAGCGGCAGCGCTGTACGTTGAGCGTAAAAAACTCAAAGGCGACGACTAACTCAGGGACAGGATCATGCGATATATAGCTGGCATTGACATAGGCAACTCATCAACGGAAGTCGCTCTGGCAACCCTGGATGAGTCTGGCGCGCTGAACATCACTGGCAGCGCACTGGCAGAAACCACCGGGATTAAGGGCACATTACGTAATGTGTTTGGCATCCAGGAGGCGCTTACGCTGGCGGCAAAAAACGCCGGTATCAATGTCAGCGATATTTCGCTCATCCGTATTAACGAAGCCACCCCGGTCATTGGCGACGTGGCGATGGAAACGATCACCGAAACCATCATCACTGAATCCACCATGATCGGCCATAACCCCAAAACGCCGGGCGGCGTCGGGTTAGGCGTAGGCATCACGATTACGCCGGAAGACCTGCTCAGCCGTCCGGCGGATGCACCTTATATTCTGGTAGTGTCATCGGCATTTGATTTCGCCGATGTCGCCACGATGATTAATGCTTCCGTCCGTGCCGGATATCAGTTGACTGGCGTTATTTTGCAGCAGGACGATGGCGTTCTGGTTAGTAATCGTCTGACTCAACCTCTGCCCATCGTCGATGAAGTCCTTCATATCGACCGCATCCCTCTGGGTATGCTGGCTGCCATTGAGGTCGCGGTCCCAGGAAAGGTTATTGAAACGCTTTCTAACCCCTACGGGATTGCAACCGTCTTTGGCCTCAATGCCGAGGAGACTAAAAACATTGTCCCGATGGCGCGGGCGCTGATCGGCAACCGCTCTGCCGTGGTGGTGAAAACACCGTCAGGCGATGTGAAAGCACGAGCTATTCCCGCCGGAAATCTGGAGCTACAGTCGCAAGGTCGTACTGTACGTGTCGACGTTGCAGCTGGCGCTGAAGCGATTATGAAAGCGGTCGGTGAATGCCCGAAACTGGATAACGTCACCGGAGAGGCTGGCACCAATATTGGCGGCATGCTGGAGCATGTGCGCCAGACAATGGCTGAATTAACCAACAAACCCAGCCACGAAATTTTTATTCAGGATCTGCTGGCGGTCGATACCTCGGTTCCCGTCAGCGTGACAGGTGGCCTGGCCGGTGAGTTCTCCCTTGAACAGGCCGTCGGCATTGCCTCCATGGTGAAATCAGACCGCCTGCAAATGGCGATGATTGCCCAGGAAATCACGCAAAAGCTCAACATTGATGTCCAGGTTGGCGGCGCCGAAGCCGAAGCGGCCATTCTGGGAGCCCTAACCACCCCAGGTACGACGCGCCCGCTGGCCATTCTGGATCTCGGCGCGGGATCGACTGACGCCTCCATCATCAACCCGAAAGGCGAAATTATTGCCACACATCTGGCGGGCGCGGGCGATATGGTCACGATGATCATTGCCCGTGAACTGGGGCTGGATGACCGTTATCTCGCTGAAGAGATCAAAAAGTACCCGCTGGCAAAAGTCGAAAGCTTATTCCATCTTCGCCACGAAGATGGCAGCGTCCAGTTCTTCCCCACGCCTCTCCCACCAACGGTTTTTGCCCGCGTGTGTGTAGTAAAACCCGATGAACTGGTGCCACTGCCAGGCGAACTGGCGCTGGAGAAAGTACGGGCCATCCGCCGCAGCGCGAAAGAACGCGTTTTCGTTACCAACGCGCTCAGAGCGCTACGTCAGGTGAGTCCGACCGGGAACATTCGGGATATTCCCTTTGTGGTACTGGTTGGCGGCTCATCGCTGGACTTCGAAGTTCCACAGCTGGTCACCGATGCGCTGGCACATTATCGCCTGGTTGCCGGGCGCGGCAACATTCGTGGCACCGAAGGTCCACGCAATGCGGTTGCGACCGGGCTGATTCTCTCCTGGTACAAGGCGTTCGCTCATGGAAAGTAATCTCACCACGCCCGCCATTGTAATTTTCACCACTGCTGGCTGCGCTGACGTCTGGAGTGATGTGCTGCTGGGTATTGAAGAAGAAGGAATCCCCTTTGTCATCCAGGAGAGCCAATCAACTGACGTTATCCACAACGCATGGCTGGCTGCCTGCCAATCGCCATTGCTGGTTGGCATTGGCTGCAGTCGCGAAAAACTGGTCGTGCACTACAAAAACTTACCCACATCAGCGCCACTTTTTACGCTGACGTATCAACAAGATAACCACGCTCGTCGCAGCATTGGTAATAACGCTGCGCGGCTGGTTAAAGGCATTCCGTTCCGGGAATGCCACTCATAACCCACAGGAGAAAAGCAGTATGAATAACGCACTGGGACTGGTTGAAACAAAAGGGCTTGTCGGCGCTATTGAAGCCGCTGATGCCATGGTGAAATCCGCAAACGTGCAGTTGGTTGGTTACGAAAAAATCGGCTCAGGCCTGATCACCGTTATGGTTCGCGGCGATGTCGGCGCGGTAAAAGCTGCCGTAGATGCCGGAAGCGCAGCGGCAAGCGCCGTTGGTGAGGTGAAATCCTGCCACGTTATCCCGCGTCCGCACAGCGACGTTGAAGCCATTTTACCTAAATCCGCATAAGCGTTAAAACCAAGGAGCACAGCGTGAAGCAATCACTGGGATTACTTGAAGTTAGTGGTCTGGCATTAGCCATCAGTTGCGCGGACGTCATGGCGAAAGCCGCCTCCATCACGCTGGTGGGCCTCGAAAAAACCAACGGCTCAGGCTGGACGGTGATCAAGATAATCGGGGATGTGGCCTCCGTTCAGGCGGCCATTTCCACTGGTGTCAGTTTCGCTGAACAACGTGACGGACTGGTGGCCCACAAAGTCATATCCAGACCAGGGGACGGTATCCTGTCACATAGCGTTACCCAGGAGTCTGAACCTACACCCGAACCCACTCCAGCCGTAGCGCATGAAGAGATGCTTGTAGACCCGGCAGCACCTGAAGCGCCGCAAGATGCCGAGCTAATTAGCTGCAATCTGTGTCTTGATCCTGCCTGCCCTCGTCAAAAGGGCGAGCCGCGCACTCTTTGTCTGCACTCTGGCAAACGAGGTGAAGCGTAATGGATAAACAGCAACTGGAAACAACGGTCGCTAAGGTTCTGGATGAAATGCGCGAGCGCCCGATTCCGCTTGGGATCTCTAATCGTCATATTCATCTGTGCGCTGAAGATTACGGTCGCTTGTTTCCCAATCACCCTATTAGTGAGAAAAAAGAGCTGCTGCAGCCCGGACAATATGCAGCAGAGCAAACCGTCACGCTGGTGGGGCCAAAAGGCCAGTTAAAAAATGTGCGTTTACTCGGCCCACTGCGTAGCACCAGTCAGGTCGAGATTTCCCGTACCGACGCCCGCACGCTGGGAATTGCTGCTCCGTTGCGGATGTCAGGCAATATCAAGGGCACGCCTGGCGTTCGCCTCGTCAGCCCATTTGCTGAGCTGGACTTAGCATCCGGGGTAATTGTCGCCCAACGGCATATCCATATGTCGCCTCTCGATGCCCTGATCCTGCGCGTATCCCATGGCGATAAAGTCTCGGTCGCCATTAATGGCGATGAACGTCGACTGATTTTCGATAACGTCGCCGTACGCGTTTCGCCGGATATGCGCCTTGAGATGCATATCGATACAGACGAAGCCAATGCTGCAGGTGCTGATAATCCGCAGGCATTTGCCACACTGGTGAGCCCACGATGAACAACGAACTGCTGCAACGCATTATCGAGGAGGTTGTTTCCCGATTAAAAAAACGCGCGGAAAGCACGCTCACTCTTAGCGTCGCGCAGTTACGGGAACTCGATTCACGGAAAGTATGCTGCCAGTACTCGGCGATCCACCTCCTGCAGGTCGACCTGCCATTGTTGCAGCAAATTGCCGAGGATTGCTCAGCCAATGCGCTGGTGGTAACCATTCACGAGGCGCTGGCATGCGGAGTCCGCGTGAAAATTTCACTACATCATCGATTGTTACCCGCGATCCCCGTGAAAAAACTCGCGCGTCTGCCGCTGGAGTTCAGTGACGAGCTGGGGCGAATCATTTTTTTGCATCCTGACAAACTTCTCAGCTATGCCGACGTTGCCCAATTGAAAGGTGGCGTACTGGTGCTACGCCGCCGATGTGTCGTGACGGCCCTGGCTCAGGAAGCGGTCAGTACGCGAAATGTTCAATTAATTAAGCAGGAGTGAACTATGCATCTGGCACGGGTTACAGGCGTTGTGGTTTCCACGCAAAAATCTCCATCGCTGGTGGGGAAGAAACTGCTGCTGGTACGTCGGGTGAGTGCTGACGGAGAGCTTCCCGCATCCCCGCTAAGCGGAGATGAAGTCGCCGTTGATTCCGTCGGCGCGGGGACCGGCGAACTGGTATTGCTCAGCAGCGGCTCCAGCGCCAGACACGTTTTTTCTGGCCCTAATGAGGCCATCGACCTGGCTATCGTCGGCATTGTCGACACGCTTTCTCGTTAGGAGGAACTATGGCGATTTATACCCGCACCGGCGATGCTGGCACAACGGCCCTTTTTACCGGGCAACGCGTGAGCAAAACGCACCCGCGCGTCGAGGCTTACGGTACGCTGGATGAACTTAATGCGGCGCTTAGCCTGTGCGTTTGCGCGGCGAAAAACCCGCAGCACCGCCAGTTACTTGAAAACATTCAACTGCAGCTTTTTTGGTTCAGCGCCGAGCTGGCAAGCGAAAGCGAAGAACCAACGCCAGAGCAGCGTTATATCAGCTCGGAAGAAATTGCAGCACTGGAAGCCGCCATCGATACCGCAATGGGCAGGGTACCTCCCCTGCGCAGCTTTATCTTACCTGGCCGCAGTGAAGCAGCCAGCCGTCTGCATTTTGCCCGCACGCTGGCTCGTCGCGCAGAGAGGCGACTGGTCGAGCTCTCCACCGAGATCGCCGTCAGACACGTGCTGATGCGTTATATCAATCGCCTGTCCGACTGTTTATATGCGCTTGCACGTGCAGAAGATCATGACGCCCATCAAAACGACATTATTCAGAAGGTGGCGGAGCGCTATCTTGCCGCCATCCGTACTTCAGCCACGAGGGAGCCGGCTATGTCTCTGTCTTTTCAGGAACTCCACCAACTCACTTGCGCTGCGGTAATGAGAGCAGAAGAACTCCAGGTTCCGGTCGTCATCAGCATTGTCGATGCGAACGGGACCCAAACGGTGGCCTGGCGCATGCCTGACGCATTACTCGTCAGTAGCGAACTGGCGCCGAAGAAAGCCTGGACTGCCGTGGCGATGAAAACCGCCACGCATGAGTTGACATCAGAGGTACAACCAGGCGCCGCGCTTTACGGTCTGGAAAGCCATATGCAGGGAAAAGTCGTCACCTTTGGTGGCGGGTACGCTTTATGGCGTGAGGGTTTACTCCTTGGGGGTCTTGGCATCAGCGGGGGAAGCGTTGAGCAGGATATGGACATTGCAGAAACGGCCATTGCGGCGATTAACGTGAGAACACATCAATGAATACTTCAGAACTTGAAACCCTTATTCGTAACATTTTGAGTGAACAACTCGCCCCGGCAAAAACAGACGTTAAGAATAACGGAATTTTTCCGTCCGTTGGCGAAGCGATCGATGCGGCTCATCAGGCTTTTCTGCGTTACCAGCAATGTCCATTGAAAACCCGCAGCGCCATCATAAACGCCCTGCGCGAAGAACTGACGCCTCATCTTGCTTCACTGGCCGCTGAGAGCGCTGCCGAAACGGGAATGGGCAACAAAGAGGATAAGTTCCTTAAAAATAAAGCCGCGCTGGACAACACCCCGGGTATCGAAGATCTCACCACCACGGCGCTAACCGGCGACGGCGGCATGGTGTTATTTGAGTATTCTCCATTTGGCGTAATTGGCTCCGTCGCCCCAAGCACCAACCCGACGGAAACCATTATTAACAACAGCATCAGTATGCTGGCTGCGGGAAATAGCGTTTATTTTAGCCCGCATCCGGGTGCTAAAGCAGTCTCACTGAAGCTGATTGCCATGATTGAAGATATTGCTTTCCGTTGCTGCGGGATTCGCAATCTTGTCGTCACGGTCACAGAACCCACTTTTGAGGCTACCCAGCAGATGATGGCGCACCCTAAAATCGCAGTTCTGGCGATTACCGGTGGTCCAGGCATTGTTGCTATGGGCATGAAAAGCGGGAAGAAAGTCATTGGCGCAGGCGCAGGGAATCCGCCCTGCATTGTTGATGAAACGGCCGACCTGGTTAAGGCGGCGGAAGATATCATCAATGGCGCATCCTTTGATTACAACCTCCCCTGCATTGCTGAGAAGAGCCTGATTGTTGTTGATGCTGTTGCTGAACGACTGGTTCAACAAATGCAGTCTTTTGGCGCGATGCTACTCAATAACGAAGAGGTAGACAAACTGCGCGCAGCCTGTCTGCCAGAAGGCGTGGCCAATAAAAAACTGGTGGGTAAAAGCCCGGCAATCTTACTGGAAGCAGCAGGAATACCGGTTCCGGCAAAAGCGCCTCGATTACTGATAGGCATCGTCAAGGCTGACGACCCGTGGGTGACCAGCGAGCAACTGATGCCAATGCTCCCTGTCGTCACGGTGAGCGATTTTGACAGCGCGTTAACGTTGGCCCTCAAGGTTGAAGAGGGATTGCATCACACCGCCATTATGCATTCGCAGAATGTGTCACGTTTGAACCTTGCCGCGCGCACGCTTCAGACCTCCATCTTTGTGAAAAATGGCCCCTCTTACGCCGGGATTGGCGTGGGTGGTGAAGGCTTTACTACTTTCACCATTGCGACGCCAACTGGCGAGGGAACAACATCTGCGCGCACTTTCGCACGCTCTCGTCGTTGCGTGCTGACAAACGGTTTTTCTATTCGCTAATGGGGCCGTTATGAAAAGCTTTTCACTGCAAACTCGATTGTACAGCGGCCAGGGAAGTCTGGATGTGCTCAAGCGCTTCACGAATAAGCATATCTGGATTATCTGCGATGGTTTTCTCGCGCGCTCCCCCCTGATTGAAAAGCTGCGCGACGCTCTGCCAGCGGATAACCGCATCAGCATTTTCAGCGACATCACTCCCGATCCTACCATTAACACGGTAGTACATGGGATTGCGCAAATGCAGTCCCTGCGACCAGATGTCGTCATTGGTTTTGGTGGCGGCTCAGCTCTGGACGCTGCAAAAGCCATCGTCTGGTTCAGCCGACAGTTCGGTATTGAAATTGAAACCTGTGTCGCTATCCCTACCACCAGCGGCACAGGCTCGGAAGTCACCAGCGCCTGCGTGATTAGCGATCCGGATAAAGGCATTAAATATCCATTATTCAATAATGCGCTTTATCCGGACATGGCCATCCTTGATCCGACGCTGGTCGTCAGCGTTCCGCCAGCCATAACCGCAAATACCGGCATGGACGTGTTAACGCATGCGCTGGAGGCTTACGTGTCCACAAAAGCCAGCGACTTCACTGACGCGCTGGCTGAAAAAGCGGCACAAATCGTCTTCCAGTACCTGCCTGTCGCCGTCAGTAAAGGCGAATGCCTGGCAACCAGAGGGAAAATGCACAACGCCTCAACGCTCGCGGGAATGGCATTCAGTCAGGCTGGACTGGGGATCAATCATGCGATTGCCCATCAGTTGGGCGGTCAGTTTCATCTGCCGCACGGACTTGCCAATGCGCTGCTGCTGACCCATGTCATTCATTTTAATGCCCGCGATCCGCGGGCTGCTAAGCGCTATGCCCGTTTCGCTAAAGCCTGTCACTTATGCCCGGATAGCGCGAACGATACAGCGGCATTGAATGCGCTTATTCGTCATATCGAGCTACTCAAAAAACAGTGTGCGTTACCTTCTTTTGTTGACGCGCTTAAAGACGGAAAGCAAGCCTGGTCACAACGTATACCGTCGATGGTTCAGGCCGCGCTGGCTGACGTCACCCTGCAAACCAATCCGCGTGTTGCCGACGCCAGTGCCATGCAGGAACTGCTTGAGGAATTATTATGAAGACAGCCATGACGGCAGAGTCCACGCTTTATGATGCGCAGACAATTCGCGAACGCGTTCGCGCAGCGGGTGTTGTCGGGGCAGGAGGCGCGGGCTTTCCTGCTCACGTAAAATTACAGGCGCAGGTCGATACATTTCTGGTCAATGCGGCGGAATGTGAGCCAATGCTGAAAGTTGACCAGCAGTTAATGGCCGTCCAGGCTGAGCGACTTATCCGCGGCGTTCAATATGCCATGACGGCTACCGGAGCCAGTGTCGGAATTATTGCGCTCAAAGAGAAATACCAAAAAGCGATCAAGGCGTTAACGCCCCTTCTGCCTGCCGGGATCCGCTTACATATTTTGCCTGATGTCTACCCGGCAGGTGATGAGGTTCTGACCATCTGGATGGCAACAGGTCGGAGAGTTCCGCCTGCCGCGTTGCCTGTTAGCGTCGGCGTAGTAGTCAATAACGTCCAGACCGTGCTCAACATCGCGAGAGCAGTTGAGCAACAGTACGCCGTTACGCGTCGTACCCTGACCGTTAACGGCGCAGTCGCCAAACCAATCACCCTCACTGTCCCTATCGGAATGTCTTTACGTGATGTTCTGGCGTTGGCCGGCGGCGCAACCGTTGACGATCCCGGCTTTATCAACGGTGGTCCGATGATGGGCGGCCTGATTACTTCACTGGATACCCCAGTCAGCAAGACCACCGGAGGCCTGCTGGTTTTGCCTAAGTCTCATGCGTTGATTCAGCGGCGGATGCAGGATGAACGCACTGTGCTTTCTGTAGCAAAAACCGTTTGCGAGCAGTGCCGTTTGTGTACGGATTTGTGCCCAAGGCATTTGATCGGCCATGAATTATCCCCGCACCTGTTGGTTCGTGCGGTGAATTATCAGCAGGCGGCCACGCCGCAACTGCTGCTCACAGCCCTGACCTGTTCAGAATGCAATGTGTGTGAAAGCGTAGCCTGTCCGGTTGGGATATCACCGATGCGAATCAACCGCATGCTTAAACGCGAGCTGCGGGCTCTCAACCATCGATATGAAGGGCCGCTAAATCCTGAGGATGAAATGGCGAAGTACCGGCTGATCCCGGTTAAACGCCTTATCACCAAACTGGGTCTTAGCGACTGGTATCACGACGCGCCACTGGCTGAGACTGATTATTCCACCGATAAAACGACGCTGTTGCTACGCCAGCATATTGGCGCCAGCGCCACCCCATGTGTACAGCAAGGTGAACGCGTTGTTCGCGGTCAATGCGTTGCCGATGTGCCGTCCGGTGCATTAGGCGCGCCTGTTCACGCCAGTATTGACGGTATTGTCAGCGAAATCACTGAGCAATCCATCACGGTAATTAGAGGTTAATCATGTCTCAGGCTATAGGGATTTTAGAACTCACCAGCATTGCCAAAGGAATGGAAGCTGGCGATGCCATGTTAAAAAGCGCGAATGTGAATTTACTGGTCAGCAAGACCATCTGCCCGGGAAAATTTCTGCTCATGCTCGGTGGTGACGTAGGTGCCGTACAACAGGCGATAGCCACTGGAACATCTCTGGCTGGCGATATGCTCGTTGACAGTTTGGTACTCCCCAACATTCATGCCAGCGTACTTCCCGCAATCAGCGGACTAAACAGCGTGGATAAGCGTCAGGCAGTTGGCATTGTCGAAACATGGAGCGTTGCTGCCTGCATCTGCGCCGCCGACCGGGCGGTTAAAGCCTCTAACGTCACGCTGGTTCGCGTCCATATGGCATTTGGTATTGGCGGCAAGTGCTACATGGTCGTTGCCGGCGATGTGTCGGATGTGAATAACGCGGTAACGGTTGCCAGTGAAAGTGCGGGTGAAAAAGGCCTGCTGGTTTACCGCTCGGTCATACCTCGCCCGCATGAAAGCATGTGGCGACAAATGGTGGAGGGATAATGGAAAGACAACCCACCACGGATCGAATGATTCAGGAATATGTTCCAGGCAAGCAGGTCACGCTGGCGCATCTTATCGCCAATCCTGGTAAAGATTTGTTCAAGAAACTGGGATTACCAGATTCAGTTTCCGCAATCGGTATTCTGACCATTACCCCTAGCGAAGCCTCAATCATCGCCTGTGATATCGCCACGAAATCCGGGGCGGTAGAGATTGGCTTTCTCGACCGGTTTACCGGCGCGGTGGTACTGACTGGCGATGTTTCCGCCGTTGAGTACGCGCTGAAACAGGTAACCCGAACGCTGGGCGAAATGATGCGTTTTACCGCTTGCCCCATCACCCGGACGTAAAGCATGAAACGCATAATGCTAATTGGCCCCAGCCAGTGCGGTAAAACGTCGATCACGCAGTGCATGCGGGGAGAGGCGCTTCACTATCAGAAGACCCAGGCCATAGTCTGGTCTCCTACGGCAATAGACACACCGGGCGAATATCTCGAAAACCGCTGCCTGTACAGCGCGCTGCTGGTCAGCGCCTGTGAAGCAGACATTATCGCGCTGGTTCTGAATGCTGACGCGCCATGGTCACCTTTTTCTCCAGGTTTTACAGGTCCCATGAACCGTCCCGTTATCGGTCTCGTCACCAAAGCCGATTTAGCTAACCCGCAGCGTATTTCTCTTGTGGAGAGTTGGTTAGTTCAGGCTGGCGCACAAAAAGTATTTGTCACCAGCGCGCTGGAGAATACCGGTGTCGATGAGATGTTCACTTTTCTGAATGCAAAGGAACCTTCATGTCTCACAAAATAATGGCCATTAATGCAGGCAGCTCCTCGCTTAAGTTTCAGCTACTGGCGATGCCACAGGGTGAAATGATTTGCCAGGGACTGATCGAGCGTATCGGTATGTCTGATGCGCATGTCACCCTAAAAGCACCAGCGCAGAAATGGCAGGAAACTTTGCCCGTAGCCGATCACCGTGAAGCAGTGACGCTGCTGCTGGAAAAACTGCTCAGTCACAATATTATCAGCAGTCTGGAAGAGATTGACGGCGTTGGCCATCGCGTCGCCCACGGCGGAGAATCCTTTAAAGATTCCGCGCTGGTAACCGATGAAACGCTGGCGGAAATCGAACGCCTTGCGGAACTGGCACCGCTTCATAACCCGGTAAATGCGTTGGGAATTGCGGTATTTCGCCAGCTATTGCCAAATACGCCGGCCGTTGCGGTTTTTGACACGGCTTTTCATCAGACCCTTGATGAACCCTCTTTCATCTATCCTCTGCCCTGGCGCTACTATTCAGAGTTGGGTATTCGTCGCTATGGTTTTCATGGCACCAGCCACAAGTACGTCAGCGCTAAGCTGGCTGAAAAGCTGGGCGTGCCGCTCAGCGCCCTGCGCGTTGTTTGTTGTCATTTGGGCAACGGCAGCAGCATCTGTGCTATCAAAGGCGGGCATTCGGTAAATACATCAATGGGCTTTACGCCGCAGTCTGGCGTAATGATGGGCACGCGAAGTGGCGATATTGATCCATCCATTTTGCCGTGGATTGCCCTGCGTGAAGGCAAAACTCCCCAGCAGCTCAACCAATTGCTCAACAATGAATCTGGATTGCTCGGCGTTTCTGGTATTTCACCCGACTATCGTGATGTTGAACATGCCGCAGATACGGGCAATCACCAGGCCGCACTGGCGTTGACGCTTTTTGCCGAGCGGATTCGCGCTACTATTGGCAGCTATATTATGCAGATGGGCGGCCTGGATGCGCTGGTGTTTACCGGAGGAATTGGCGAGAACTCAGCACGGGCCCGCACCGCAATTTGTCACAACCTGAATTTCTTAGGTCTGGCCGTTGATGAAGAAAAAAATCAGCGTAACGCCACCTTTATTCAGACGGAAAATGCGGTGGTCAAAGTGGCGGTGATTAATACCAATGAAGAGTTAATGATAGCTCAGGACGTTATGCGTTTAGCGATATCAGAAACTGTGACATTGGGCATTCCCGCCTGATATTGCCACACCGCAAATTGCGGCAAATCATGGTAATAGCGCGATCGCCATGACACTATGCGCCGAGGATTGCTGAACACAAAGGTGAAGACGTGGCTGTTGCGCAATGTCCCGCATCGTGCGGAGAACTTATCCAGGGCTGGATTCTGGGCAGTGAGAAACTGGTCTCCTGCCCGGTCGAATGGTATAGCACCGTTGAGGTCAGTTCAGGCTCACCGCTAACGGACGAACGTCCACTTTCCCGGGCAATGGTAGACAGGTTATTACAGCACTGGCAGTACCCGGCGCATCTTAGTCAGGATATCCGAATTGATGTTCAGTCAACTATTCCCGTCGCTAAAGGGATGGCCAGCAGCACTGCGGATATTGCCGCCACGGCGATCGCCACGGCGCATTACCTGGGCCATCAACTGGACGAACCGGCACTGGCGCAGCTTTGTGTTTCGCTGGAGCCGACCGACAGCACCGTTTTTCGGAAGCTTACTCTTTTCGATCATAACAACGCCTCCACACAAATTGCCTGTGAAACTCAGCCTCAACTAGATCTGCTGGTTCTTGAAAGTCCGGAAACATTACGTACCGCGGATTATCACCGTATTCCACGTCATTCCGGCCTGCAGGCGGGAGCAGCGGCATTAAAACGGGCATGGGAAAAAGTGCAGGAAGCCTGTATCAGCCAAAATCCTTACCGCCTGGGAGAAGCCGCTACGCTTAGCGCGATCGCCAGCCAGTTACTGTTACCAAAACCGGATTTTGATTCACTGTTAGCGCTGGTAGAAGAATGTGATTTATACGGCGTCAACGTCGCGCACAGCGGCAGCGTAGTCGGGCTGATGCTGGACAGAAAGCGACATGATGTGGATTACATTAAATGGATGCTGGCGCAGAAAAAACTAACGGCCCACTGGCCGGAACAGCATTTGTTGCGGATGGTTACTGGCGGGGTCGAACTGCAATAAGGGTCGCCGCAATGCAGCGACCCGAACAAAGATATAATCGTTACTCGGCTTTCGCTTCGGCGTTTTTCACTTCGCCCATCGCTTTCAGCTTCTTAGAGATATCGCGGCGTTCTTTAGAGATCTCGGCATTTTTGATGATGTAATCATCAACACGATCTTCATAATCGCTTTTCATGCTGGCAATAATGCCCTGAATCGCTTCCACGCTCATTCCAGGCTTGATGTAGTCGCTCAGGTTATCTAACAGCAGAACGCGTTTCTGGTTGTCACGGATCTTTTTCTCAACGTCCTGGATTTCACGTTGCAGTTTGTTTTTACGACGGAACAGACGAACAAATTCCAGCACGTCCTGGAAAGAAGGCTTGGTAGTTTCCATTTTTACACCCCTGATAATGTGAGATTCGGATTCGTTAAAACAACGGCTAAAGTGGGTCAACATTACTTTCATGCCCGCCATACTTCAAGTTGCATCTGCATCGACAATGCATGGTTGAAACCTGAATTATTGAGGGTAAGCCATTGCAGTTACCAATGGTTTTAGCCTTTTTCAGTATCATACCTCTATTCTTTGCTGAATCGAAGCAGCAGCAGAATCAATCCCCTCATCTGCTCTTTATTTGCGCAGCGCGCGACAGATTAAATGTGAGAGTAACTCCAACTGCCGCGCCATTTCCATGTTCAACCAAACGTAGCCGTGAATGGGCGTTTCAGCGACATTATCGCCTTTCTGTTCAGCAATGAGCTGGCGTAGTTCCGCCACGGTGTCATTGAGCTTTTCCGTATTGGCTAGCACCGGCTGCGGATTCCCTTCGTACAAAGCGTGGGTTATCGTCAGTAGCGCCTGCTGCGTCATGAGCTGATTTTCACGCAAAGTTTGCGCATTCAGCATGACAAAGTGGCTGGTGCGGCTGGCCCAAAGCGCATTGATTTGCAGCTCAAGCATGCAGACCAGATTGCGATTAACCGTCTGAATAGCTTCAAAGATCGATTTTTGAATGTGGGTTTCTTTGCTGGCAGGAACGATGAGCCCACGCATTTTGACAACGTCGCTTAAGAGCTGTTGTAAATGCTTCTCCAGCCGCGGTTGCTCAAGCAGATTAGGGGATAGCGCGGCCTGATAAACCCGATTGTACCCCGTTACGCAATGCGCCAGTTGGATACGCCAGTGTATAAATGCCCGCTGCGGCCAGATGCCGGTAAACAGCATCGCCAGTAACGACCCCAGAATAACATCGCCACCGCGCCATAACGCGGTATTCATATCTCCGGCAGGCGCCCCCACGACCACGGCAAGCGTGATGCCAATCAACAGCGCCTGATAGGGCCTTTTACCCAACGCCAGCCAGCCGCAGAGAAACATCGCCACCGCGCACCATATCAGCATTAGCGGAAGCGAAAAGAGTTCCAGGCGCAGGGCAATCAACCCAAGCACAGAGCCCAGGATAGTTCCGCCTATACGCTCAAACGCTCTGGGAACAACGTTACCCCAAAAAGAAATTGGCCCCATAATCACCACCAGCGTGATCAGAGGCCATGTACCTTCAGGAATGTTAAACAGACGTACCAACAGAAAAGTAAGAAGAAACGCCAGCGCAATGCGAATACCATGCACCACGCGATAATGACGATACAAACGAATTTCAAAAGGACTTAGTGACTTATCTGCACGCACTCATGCACTCCGTCAGGGAATAGCAAAGAAGCGAATTGTACCTGTTTTACGGTGAAAACATCATCCTGATTTACACCTTAAGCAGTTACTTCGGTTGCACCGGCACATACATTTCAATGTCCCAGTAGCCGTCCTCCATGCCATTGTTCATATAAACTTCAAAGCAGGGTTTAGCGGCTATCGTATAAGTCGTATCCTGCATCAGGCGCTCAAAAAACTGATACCACGGCGTCGCAAAATCATGATTTTCAACGCGCGCTACGGCTACAGCATAGTCGCCCCCCGCCAGCTCGGTGAGGATCACCCCTTCGCTGTTTTCCGGTATTTCAAAACCTTCAGGCACAGAAACCACGGTATCACAGCGCAGTTTTTCTGCTGGAACCACGTCAGGATTGTCGTAATAAACAGCTATCCATTCCAATGGCACAACCTGTTTACCGTCGACCCACTTCATTAACTGCTCAAAACCCTGTTTAACCGTTTGTTCCCATGGTCCAACCATATGGAAACCGGCAATCATGCGTTTATCAACCTGCTTTATCTCGTACTCCATACAACCTCCACTGTTACACTGTATTTATATACAGTGTAATTTTTAGCTATGTCGGCCACAAGGAAACAGTGATTATTATGTGAGCAGATTCGCACTCTTGCCAGCCTGGCGTATCGGGAAAACTACGCTTTGTGGTGGAAATAATCGCTCAGACGCGAAAAGACACCGCCTTCGCCAACGGACTCCAGCGTAACCAGAGGCCAATGCGCCACCAGCTTATCGCGATCGTAGAGTTCAATTTCCCCCACACGTTGATGCGCGGCAATTGGCGCAACCAGTTCTTTCTTATCAAGGACATATTTTGCTTTGATGTTAGGGACTTCCGCCTTAGGCAGGGCCATCCAGAAATCCTGCTCGGTACCGAGGCTGATTTTTTCTTTATCGCCATACCAGATCCGTTCAGTACCAACCTGCTTACCGCTACGCAAAACCTGCACCGTATCAAAGTTGTGTTGCCCCCACTGCAGCAGTTTACGTGCCTGGTCTTCGCGCCCTTTCGCACTCTCCGCGCCCATCACAACCGCAATCAGGCGGCGCTGCCCGTCAACGGCGGAAGCAATCAGGTTAAACCCGGCGCCGGATGTGTGCCCTGTCTTCAGGCCATCAACGTTCATGGTTTTATCCCATAACAAGCCGTTACGGTTTTGCTGCGTGATGCCGTTCCAGGTCAGGCTTTTCTCACTGTACATATGGTAGAAATCCGGCTCCCCGTGGATGATAGCGCGGGACAGCACGGCCAGGTCGTACGCCGAGCTATGCTGACCCGGCGCATCCAGGCCATGTACCGTTTCAAAATGGGTATCCTGTAGGTTCAGCTTTTGCGCATAGTTATTCATCATCGCGACAAACTGCGGTTGTCCCCCGGCGATATAATCCGCCAGCGCCACACAAGCGTCATTTCCTGAATCAACGATTAATCCACGGCTGAGGTCGCGTACCGAAACGCGATCCCCTTCTTTCAGGAACATCAGGGATGAACCGACAAATACCGGGTTATCTTTCGCCCACGCATCGCGCCCGACGGTGACAATATCTGTCGGACTAATACGGTTGCTGTCGATTGCGCGATCGACAACATAGCCGGTCATCAGCTTAGTCAGGCTGGCGGGATTGCGCTGCTGGTGTTCATTACCGGCTGTCAGAATTTGGCCCGTGGTGTAATCCATTAATACCCACGCCCCGGCAGCGATCGCCGGAGGTTGTGGGGCGAAGCTTACGGCATCATTCGCCCAGGCGGACGTAAAACTCATCGTGAATAGTGAAGCGGCAATAAACAAACGGCGTTTCAACAGCATGTCCTCAGAAAAGGGAGAAATAGCCGTTCTTTTTACGGAAGTTCTGTCGAACAAACATGGATAAATTGCAAGAAAATGTGACATAAGGCACATTTTCTTGCTGTCAGGAAAGATTTTCAGAGACAAGCCTCGTCCGGAACTACCCTTTACGCGGCGCAGTCTCTGCGTGATGGCTGCGATGGCGGTGATAGCCATCGATCATACTGCGGAAAATTTGCCCCGGCGTGTCGCCCAGCGTGCACAGGTAAATATGTGCGCAGATAAACAGTAAGCCCACAACCGCTAACGCCATATGCAGCACCAGCATCACCGGCCCCGCCCCAATCACCTGCGGGTAAAGACATAGCAACCCCGTGATGATCAGCGACGGAACCAGCGCGTACATGATGGCAAGATAGGCCAGCTGTTGCAGCGGATTGAATTTGTCCTCTGCCGTTGCGGCAAACGGGTGCGGTTCGCCTTTCATGATGCCATACAGATAGAAGCGCGTTTGCAGCAGGCAGCGTGATATCAACCCGTTCAACTTCACGCGATAATGGCAGCCGTTGCCGCTGGTTGCGTTTATTAACACAAAGCCAATCCAGAAGGCCAATAATGCAAAACCGCACCAGGTATGGATTTGCACCATCAATGCCACCGGTCCGACTGAGAAGTGGCCAAACAAACCGCTCAGCAGTAGCAGGATAAAGAGTAGCGCGTTGCCCCAATGCCAGCGGCGGACCGCCAGCGAATAGAGGTAGTCCCGATGCTCTTCTCCGGCTGTCGTTTTGGGCGCCAGCATCCGCCGCAACAGCGCGTGCGTGACCAGACCCGCAATCATCAGCACGACAACAACGCCTGCATAAATGAGCCACAGCGGCCAGTAGTCTGGCGCATAGTTAAGCTCTGCCCCCCAGATAGAATTCATACGTTCCCCTCCTGATGGATCTCTTTACGCCGATAGACACTTACCGGGCCGCTGCGCGTATCCTGCTGGCGATAAACCTCTTTTTGATTTATCCAATGCTGAATTTCCGGGTCGTCGCGACGGCCAAACTTCAGCGCATCCGTCGGGCAAACGGAAACGCAGGCAGGTGACTGACCACTATCCAGGCGAGTATCCGCGCAGAAGTTACATTTGTCGGCAATCCCCGTTTGCGGGTTGAGGTAGCGTACGTGGAACGGACAAGCGGCAACGCAGTAGTCGCAACCAATACAGCGAGACTTATCCACTTGCACAATGCCATTTTCGTCACGAAATGAAGCGCCGGTAGGACAGACGCTGACGCAAGGCGCATCTTCACAATGCTGACAGGAAACGCGAACAAACTGGAAGTGGGACAGCACCTCGGGTTCATGTTCGGGTGAACGGATCTGCACCTGTAGGCGGCTATATCCTTCCGGCACGTCATTCAGTACCTTGCAGGCAACTGTACACGCCTGACAGCCAATACAGCGTTTCTCGTCATGCAGCATGACATAAGGGTTTGTTGATTGATTCATGATGTTCTCCTTTCTCATGCCCGACGGAGCGTAACGCCAGCGGTATGTACCACCGTACCGGAAACCGGACTGGTAACATGCGGAAGCAAATTACCGCAGTGAATACCGTGCGTCGTCGCCGCTGTTTTGGCTCCCGCCTTGGCGCCAAATCCCATATAAACAAACAGCGTATCGGGTCGAATTCCGGCAGTGACCAGCGCTTTGCCTTTTTCCTTGCCGGTCGCATTTTCAAGCCAGATCTCATCGCCGTTTTTAATCCCTTTTTCGCGGGCCGTTTGTGGGTGGATCCACACCGCGTTGTCCCACATCAGCTCACTGAGCAGCGGCACATATTGCGTCGCGCCATTGGTATGAACCGCCACCTTTCCCTGAATAAAATAGAGTTCATTGTCGCTTTTGAGGGCAAAATTGCGGGCGCGCGGAATGCCGTAGCCAGGCAGAAGCGTTTCCAGCGCCTCAGAGTAGAGTTCGATTTTTCCCGACGGGGATTTAAAGCGCAGTTGCTCGCCATAGGTGCCGTCGCCGTCAACCGCCACAGCGCCCGGATAGCGCGCCACAAACTGACGCACCGCTTCAGGTTCACGCAGCAGCAGCGGAACACCCCACTCATGATATCCTTTCTGACGCAGTTCAGCGGACAGCGCATGATCGCCATTGAGCTGGAACAGTTGTCGCGTCTGCATATCCTGCCAGGGATAGAATTGCCCAAGACCTAATTGCACGGCCAGTTCTTTCCAGATTTGCCAGCTCGGACGTGCATCGCCTATAGGTTCAACAACCTGTTGGCGCAGGGCATAGGCCGGATTCAGGCCCGACATGTCAGAGACTTCTTCATCGCGCTCAAGGTAAGTACATTCAGGCAAAAGATAATCGGCATACGCCGCGCTTTCGCTTAAATAGACATCGCAACTGACCACCAGATCGAGCTGTTCAACGGTTTTAACCAGATCTGGCCGACAGGTTACCGTCTGGAAGGGATTGTGACGGGACATAATCCAGCCCTTCACCGGGTAAGGCGTCTGATTTAACACAGCGTCGATAATGCTTTGTACCACGCCACCGCCCGCCGCAATGTACTTAAACTGAGGGGCAACCAGATCGATGCGCTGTGCAGCTGGTTTGGGTAATTTGACATCGGGTTTTGCCAGCACAGGAGCAACCTTCTCTCCGGCCAGCTTGTTGTAGGTTGCCGCGGCTTTTTTCTGGTACAAGCCACCCTCACGCTCAATATTACCCAGCAGCGCATTGAGGGTAAAAATCATACGCCGCATATCAATTTCTTCTTGCGAAAACGTCGCGCGATGGCCTGGGCTGACGATAGCATGAGGCGCACAGGCGGCCATTTCGCGGGTGACCCGGACAATAACATCAGCAGGCACATCCGCTTGCTTTTGCGCCCATTCCGGCGTGGTTTCTTGTACTGCTTCTGCCAGTTGGTCAAACCCGGTGGTGTAGCGTGCCACAAAGTCTGCGTCATACAGATTTTCATTAATCATGACGTGACACATGGCCATTAACACCGGCAGGTCGCCGCCCGGTTTAAGCGCATGCCATTCATCCGCCTTGCTGGAGAAGACGGACAGACGGGGATCGAAACTGACCATTTTGGCGCCCTTTTCCTGCGCGGTCATTAGCTCATGCGTATCGGCAACTTCAATGCCTTCATAGAGGTTATGGCCAAAAGAGACCATATATCGGGTATTGGCGATATCCATGGCTAAGTCACCGCCCATCATTACTTTCGCGGCAATGGCTTTTCCGGCAGGACACGTCGACGCGTGAGTAAAGGTGTTTGGCGATCCAAATGCTGTTGCCAGATGAAATAAATGACCAGAAAGCGAACCGGATTTGGAAGAGAATACGACCCCTTGCGGACCATGCTGCGCCTTTATTGCCGTCATTTTTTCAGCAATTTCTTTATACGCCTGCTGCCAGCTAATTACCTGCCATTCACCGCTCCCGCGAGGTCCTGTGCGCTTCATGGGTTTAACAATACGATGTGGGTCGTTGACCAGGCTAACACCGCTGCCACCACGAGCGCAGATCCGCGTCCCCTGCTGAGGCGCATTAGGGTTCCCCTGAATAAAAACCGTCTTATTATTAATTACCTGCGCCTGAATTGGGCAGCGAAAAGAACACATTTCGCACAAACTTGGCGTCAGGGATGTTTTCCCCTTAATGCTCTGTGGAGAATTTCGCGCCAGTGCGCCTGGCGGGAAACTCCCTATCGCGCAGGCTGAGCAACCGATGCCCACTCCTCGCAAAAAATTACGCCGACTAATGCTCATATAACCTCCTGTTATTAGATATATCCAATGATTATATGGCGTTTAAATTATTAATTTTTAACCTCACTCACATTTCATTACAATATGAAGTCGTCAATTCAAGATTATAAAAACCTATTGTTTATAAAAGACTTTTAAAACTTCCAGAAACAACAAACCGACAGAAAAAATAACAATAATGGTTATCAATTAGATTATTTTCCAGCCCGTCAATTTCAGGAAATTTATTCCAGTAATTTCCTTTAATAGCACAGAGTTTATTATTCAATTCTATTAAAGCCGCATTCATCGCAATTTTATTGCGTGCGCCATCCAGCATCGATAATGCCATTGCTGATTACCTCGCTATTTTTTGGTATTCTTGGCCGAGCGCTAAATTGATCCCGGACATAACTGAACAATGAATGACGGCAAGCAGCAACCTGGTTTTCTCTTCCACGATTACGAGACCTTTGGTACCCATCCGGCGCTGGACAGGCCCGCGCAATTTGCGGCTATCCGCACAGATAACGATTTCAACATCATCGGTGAACCTGAAGTCTTTTACTGCAAACCCGCAGACGACTATCTGCCGCAGCCTGAGGCGGTGCTGATAACCGGAATCACCCCGCAGGAAGCACGTGAAAAGGGAGAGAATGAAGCCGCTTTTGCTGCGCGCATCCACGCCCTGTTCACCGTGCCGAAAACCTGTATCCTGGGCTATAACAACGTGCGCTTCGATGATGAGGTGACGCGCAACATTCTGTATCGCAATTTCTACGATCCCTATGCCTGGAGCTGGCAGAACGATAATTCACGCTGGGATCTACTGGATGTGATGCGCGCCTGCTATGCCCTGCGTCCTGAAGGCATTAACTGGCCGGAAAACGACGACGGCTTACCCAGTTTTCGCCTGGAGCATTTGACCAAAGCCAACGGTATTGAACACGCCAATGCCCACGATGCGATGGCCGACGTTTACGCCACGATCGCGATGGCACAGTTAGTGAAGTCGCGCCAGCCGCGCCTGTTTGATTATCTCTACAGCCATCGTAATAAGCACAAGCTGGCCGCGCTGATTGATGTCCCGCAAATGAAGCCGTTGGTTCATGTTTCGGGTATGTTTGGCGCGTGGCGCGGTAACACCAGTTGGGTGGCACCATTGGCCTGGCACCCGGAGAATCGCAACGCGGTGATTATGGTCGACTTAGCCGGTGATATTTCGCCGCTGCTCGAGCTGGACAGCGACGCGCTGCGTGAGCGGCTCTACACCGCTAAGGCAGATCTGGGAGATAACCCCGCTGTACCGGTTAAACTGGTGCACATCAACAAATGTCCGGTCCTGGCACAAGCGAACACTCTGCGCCCGGAAGATGCCGATCGTCTTGGTATTAACCGCCAGCAATGCCTGGACAATCTCAAGGTTCTGCGCGAAAACCCTCAGGTACGCGACAAAGTCGTGGCTATCTTCGCCGATGCACAACCCTTTGTGTCATCTGACAACGTAGACGCCCAGTTGTACAACGGCTTTTTCAGCGATGCCGACCGCGCCGCGATGAAAATCGTTCTGGAAACCGAACCGCGCAATTTACCGGCGCTGGATATCTCCTTTGTTGATAAACGCATTGAAAAACTGCTGTTTAATTACCGCGCGCGTAACTTCCCCGGAACGCTGGATGAAGCCGAACAACAACGCTGGCTGGACCATCGTCGTCAGGTATTCACGCCGGAGTTTTTGCAAAATTATGCCAATGAATTACAGATGCTGAGTCAGCAATATGCGGACAACAAAGAAAAGCTGATGCTGCTGAAATCACTCTGGCAGTATGCGCAAGAGATTGTATAAATCCCACGTATAAAAAAACGGAGAACATGTCTCCGTTTTTTTTCAGCTAAATGCCGCTATTACGCGATATCTTCGTCGTACTGCGGTACCGGATTACGGAAGCTTTTGGTCACGCAAGCCAGGTAGATCAGGCCAATAGCAGCCCAGATCAGGCCCAGAACCATTGAGCTCTCTTCCAGGTTCACCCACAGCGCGCCAACGGTCAGCGCACCGCACATTGGCAGGAACAGGTACTGGAAGTGGTCTTTCAGCGTTTTGTTACGCTTCTCACGGATCCAGAACTGGGAGATTACCGACAGGTTAACGAAGGTAAACGCTACCAGCGCACCGAAGTTAATCAGCGCCGTCGCCATCACCAGGTCGAAGTTGATTGCCAGCAGAGCAATCGCACCAACCAGAATGATGTTCATGGACGGAGTACGCCATTTCGGGTGTACGTAACCGAAGAAACTTTTCGGGAATACGCCGTCACGGCCCATCACGTACATCAGACGCGCTACGCCTGCATGCGCCGCCATACCGGACGCCAGTACGGTAATGGTAGAGAAAATCAGCGCGCCAACCTGGAAGAATTTACCAGCGACATACAGCATGATTTCCGGCTGCGAAGCGTCTGGATCCTTGAAGCGCGAGATATCCGGGAAGTACAACTGCAACAGATAGGTGGAGACGATAAAGATCAGGCCACCAATCAGCGCGGTCAGGAAAATCGCACGCGGGATCACGCGTTCAGCGTCTTTGGTTTCTTCTGACAGGTTGCTGATTCCGTCAAAACCGGTGAACGAGAAGCACAGGATGGTGGCCCCCGTGATCATCGGGATCACATGCGCATCACCAGACCAGAACGGACGGCTACTCGCCAGCGTACCGGCACCTTCCCCTTCGAACACGCCATAAACGACCATGCCGAGGATCACTGCAATCAGTACCACCTGCAACAACACGATGACGGTGTTGAAATTCGCAACAGATTTCAGGCTGCGCAGGTTAAAGGCGGTCATAAAGGCCACCAGCGCCACCACGAATATCCATGACGGTATCGACGGCACCAGAGCTTCAAAATAAATTTTCGCCAACAGAATGTTAATCATCGGTGCGAACAGGTAGTCCAGCAGTGATGACCAACCCACCATAAAGCCAACGGTCGGGCTAATGGATTTCTGGGCGTAAGTGTAGGCAGAGCCTGCAGACGGATAGCGACGCACCAGTTTACCGTAGCTCAGTGCGGTAAAGAGGATGGCGATCAGTGCAAAGGCGTAAGCTGTCGGGACGTGACCATCGGTCATTCCTGATACGATACCGAATGTATCGAACAGCGTCATCGGCTGCATATAGGCAAGGCCCATCATGACAACCGGAACCAGCGTAAGCGTTTTACGTAATTCCACGCGAGAGGTGTTTGGAGTAGCGTTATGCGACATGGTTATCCCCCATTACGGTGAAAACCGTCGCGTAAGCAAAAAATTGCCCCATTTTTTGTTAATCCTCAGCGACAACAACTGTCGATTTTTAAGTAAGTATCTATCCGGTACGAAGCCCGGCCTCTTTTATGAATGATTGGTTTGATGCAAAAAAAAATAACCGACGCGTATGAAAACGTCGGTTAATGTCATTTTTTGCAAGCGGCGTATTTTGCACTAATTTGGAGAGAAATAACAAGAGAATGAAGCAGCTGTAAAAGAATATTTTTTCTTAACTGATTGATTTATCAGCAGCCGTTTTAACGTACACCCCCGCAATAGCACTATTTGCTAAAATCTCATCCCGCCACCAGGCACTGGCTAGCCCGGCGGTCTGTTCATTCCAGCCTATCCACACAGGTTCAAAGACAATTTGCGCGACCACATTTTTTTCAATCAGCGCGCCGCTCTCCAGAAATCGCTGCGCCAGGTAGCGCGGAATATAGCCACATCCCAGACCGCTGATTTGCAGTTCCAGCTTGGTTTTGAAGTCAAAAACGGTAATCGCTTCCTGATCGTCAAGCACCTGAGAACCTGAGGCGCTGGCATGCTGCGCATTGTCGCCCACCACAATGGCGCGAAAACGCCGAATGGTGCGACGACTTAACGGCTCCTGTTCCTGTGCCAGCGGGTGATGCGGCGCAACCACAAACACCTGTTCCAGAACCCCCAGCCGCACAAAGCCAAATTCGCTCGCGGCAGGCGGTTCATGCATGGCGCCGACGATAATATCCGCCCGTCCCTGAGTGAGGGCATCCCATGAGCCGCCCAGCACGCCATTGATAAATTTCAGGCGCGTCACACTGTGGTGTTGATAGAAAGATTCGATGAGTGGGGCCAGCAGCGAAAAGGGAAACGTATCATCGACGCCAATAACCAGTTCATTCTCCCAGCCTTCGTGAAGTTTAATCGCCTGCTTTTCAAGTTCGCGGACGGTGTGCAGCACCTCCCGCCCCTTTTCCAGCAGCATCTGACCGGTGCGGGTAAACTTCGCCCGATGTCCGCTGCGATCGAGTAGCTGAATATTAAGATCGCTTTCCAGCTTATGGACGGTATAGCTAAGCGCCGACGGCGTCTTAAATAATTTTGCCGACGCCGCCGCGAAACTGCCCTCTTTTTCCAACGCATCGAGAATGATAAGAACATCCAGCAGTGGTTTCATACTCGCCCCCTGGCGGTATCAGCGACACTCTGCTGGCCTGTCACTCCATCGGCATCACCAGCGGGTCGGGATACTGGTACTCAAACCCAAGCTCATTACAGATACGGCTGCCATCAATGACTTTACCTTTACCGTTATCCTCACCGCCGCGAAATTCTGGCGGCTCCATCCCCAACTGGCGGGCCATCTGCGGATAGAACACATTACGCGCCGGATGCATAGGCGCACATATATTATAGATGTGTCCCCCTTTGGGCGCTTGCAGCAGCAACGAGATGGCAGAAACCACATCATCCAGATGCACCAGATTGACGCCATGATGACCATCTGGCGCCGTCTTGCCAGCGAAAAAGCGACCAGGATGTCTGCCCGGCCCCACAAGCCCGGCCAGGCGCAAAATATCCACCGAGGTGCCTGGTAAATTGTGCAACCAGTCTTCAAGTTCTTTCAGAACCCGACCGCTCGCCGTAACCGGGTTACGCGGCGTCCCTTCTTTCACGATGCCTTGTGCATCGCCATAAACCGACGTCGAGCTGGTAAAAATAATCCGCGGGATACGATACGCCAGCGCACTGTCGACCAGTTCCTGCATAGCCTGCAGGTAAAATGCCTCCCCCGGGCCGCTACGGCGCGCAGGTAGCGTAATAACCAACGCATCGGCGTCCATCAGTGCGTCGAGATCGTCTGGCTCACAGACCAGTTCAGGCTCCAGGCGCAGCGAGTAGCTCTCGATACCACTCATGCGGGCCGCTTCCACCCCATCCAATGTGGTTTTGCTGCCGGTAACCTGCCAGCCTCTCGCCGCCAGCGACATAGCTAACGGCATGCCTAACCAACCTAAACCGACAATTGCGACCTTTTTCATGCCTTCTCTCCTGACTTTTGGCCTATAACGCAAGGCTACGCTAGCCCACTGCGGCTGACAATTCATAGTATCAATATGAAATGAATTAATGATCAAAAAAAGCCCTTGCTTTCCGTAGCTAAAGTGGTTTAGGTTAAAAGACATCAAATGAATAAACATTCATCGAGAAAATTTATGACACGCGCTCAATTTAAACACCATCATCACCATCATCCTGACTAGTCTTTCAGGCGATGTGTGCTGGGAGACATTTAAATCTTCCAGCGGTGCATGAGCGTATGAGAAAGCCCCCGGAAGATTTCTTCCGGGGGCTTTTTTTTGTGCGTGACCCAAACTGATTCAGACAGGATAACGAGGAATAGAGAATGTTAGATAACACCCGTTTACGCATAGCTATGCAGAAATCAGGCCGTTTAAGCGATGATTCACGCGAATTGCTGGCCCGTTGCGGCATTAAAATTAATCTCCACACCCAGCGCCTGATTGCGATGGCGGAGAATATGCCAATCGATATCCTGCGCGTGCGTGATGACGATATCCCTGGTCTGGTAATGGATGGCGTCGTTGATCTCGGCATCATCGGGGAAAACGTTCTCGAAGAGGAACTGCTCAACCGCCGGGCACAGGGTGAAGATCCTCGCTATTTTACCCTGCGCCGCCTGGACTTCGGCGGCTGCCGTCTCTCGCTGGCAACCCCGGTTGACGAAGCCTGGGATGGCCCGGCAGCACTGAACGGTAAGCGTATCGCGACTTCTTACCCGCACCTGCTCAAACGTTATCTCGATCAAAAAGGGGTATCGTTTAAATCCTGTCTGTTAAACGGCTCTGTAGAAGTCGCTCCCCGCGCGGGTCTGGCTGATGCGATTTGCGATCTGGTTTCAACTGGCGCAACGCTTGAAGCTAACGGTCTGCGTGAAGTGGAAGTGATTTACCGTTCTAAAGCCTGCCTGATTCAGCGCGACGGCGAAATGGCCGACGCCAAGCAACAACTGATCGACAAACTGCTGACCCGTATTCAGGGGGTGATTCAGGCCCGTGAATCCAAGTACATCATGATGCACGCGCCGAGCGAGCGTCTGGACGAAGTCATCGCTCTGCTGCCTGGCGCTGAGCGCCCGACTATTCTGCCGCTGGCGGGTGACCAGCAGCGCGTTGCCATGCACATGGTCAGCAGCGAAACCCTGTTCTGGGAAACGATGGAAAAACTGAAAGCGCTCGGTGCCAGCTCAATTCTGGTGCTGCCGATTGAGAAGATGATGGAGTAACGACCATGAGCTTCAATACCCTGATTGACTGGAATAGCTGTAGCCCTGAGCAGCAGCGCGAACTGCTGATGCGCCCGGCGATTTCCTCCTCTGAAAGCATCAGCCGCACGGTGGCCGAGATCCTTGAGAACGTCAAAAATAATGGCGACCGGGCGCTACGTGAATACAGCGCGAAGTTTGATAAAACCGAGGTCGGCGTACTGCGCGTCACCGAGGAAGAAATTCAGCAGGCCAGCAGTCGCCTGAGCGACGAACTGAAACAAGCCATGCAGGCGGCGGTGCGTAATATTGCTACTTTCCACACCGCGCAAATCCTGCCGCCGGTGGACATCGAAACTCAGCCGGGTGTCCGTTGCCAGCAGGTGACCCGTCCTATCGCTTCCGTGGGGCTGTATATTCCAGGGGGATCGGCGCCGCTGTTCTCTACCGTATTAATGCTGGCGACCCCGGCGCGCATCGCCGGGTGCCAAAAAGTGGTGCTCTGCTCACCGCCGCCGATTGCCGATGAAATTCTCTACGCCGCACAGCTGTGTGGCGTAAAAGAGGTGTTTAATGTGGGCGGCGCGCAGGCTATTGCCGCGCTGGCGCTGGGGACTGAATCTATTCCAAAGGTCGATAAAATCTTCGGGCCAGGCAATGCGTATGTGACCGAAGCCAAACGCCAGGTTAGCCAGCGTCTTGACGGCGCGGCTATCGACATGCCTGCTGGCCCGTCCGAAGTGCTGGTTATCGCCGACAGCGGCGCAACGCCAGACTTTGTCGCTTCCGATCTGCTTTCTCAGGCCGAACACGGCCCCGACTCGCAGGTTATCCTCCTGACGCCAGACGCTACGCTGGCAGAGGGCGTTGCCAAAGCCGTTGAACGCCAGCTCGCCGAACTTTCCCGCGCTGAGACCGCGCGCCAGGCGCTCAGTGCCAGCCGACTGATTGTCGCCAACGATCTTGAGCAGTGCGTGGACATTTCTAACGCCTACGGCCCGGAACACCTGATTATTCAGACCCGTAACGCGCGAGAGCTGGTTGACGATATCACCAGCGCCGGTTCGGTGTTCCTCGGCGACTGGTCACCGGAATCCGCAGGCGACTACGCTTCTGGCACCAACCACGTTCTTCCAACCTACGGCTATACCGCGACCTGCTCAAGCCTTGGGCTGGCGGATTTCCAGAAACGGATGACCGTACAGGAATTAACACCTCAAGGATTCTCTGCCCTGGCCTCAACCATTGAAACACTGGCCGCTGCTGAACGACTGACTGCCCACAAAAATGCCGTCACCCTGCGCGTTAACGCCCTGAAGGAGCAAGCATGAGCACTGACAACTTTCTCAGCGTCACTGATTTAGCCCGTAAGAATGTTCGCGAGTTAACGCCCTATCTGTCTGCTCGTCGCCTTGGCGGCAACGGCGATGTCTGGCTCAACGCGAATGAGTACCCCACCGCCGTTGAGTTTCAGCTAAGCCAGCAGACGCTGAACCGCTACCCGGAGTGCCAGCCGAAAGCGGTGATTGAGAATTACGCGCAGTATGCTGGCGTCAAACCGGAACAGGTGCTGGTCAGCCGCGGCGCAGATGAAGGGATCGAACTGCTGGTGCGTGCATTTTGTGAACCCGGTAAAGATGCAATTTTGTACTGTCCGCCGACTTACGGCATGTACAGCGTCAGCGCAGAAACGATTGGCGTTGAATGCCGCACCGTCCCGACCCTTGATAACTGGCAACTGGATTTGCAGGGCATCGCGGACAAGCTTGATGGCGTGAAGGTAGTCTACGTATGCAGCCCCAACAACCCAACCGGCCAGCTGATTAACCCACAAGACCTGCGCGCACTGCTCGAAATGACGCAGGGTAAAGCCATTGTGGTCGCTGATGAGGCCTATATTGAGTTCTGTCCGCAGGCTACGCTGACTGGCTGGCTTTCTGAATATCCGCATCTGGCGATATTACGCACGCTGTCCAAAGCGTTTGCTCTCGCCGGTTTACGCTGCGGCTTTACGCTGGCGAATGAAGAGGTTATCAATCTGCTGTTAAAGGTGATTGCTCCCTACCCGCTCTCTACGCCGGTGGCGGATATCGCCGCCCAGGCGCTGACGCCGCAAGGGATTTCCGCCATGCGCCAACGCGTAGAGCAGATCCTGCAAGAGCGTCAGTATCTGGTGGAGAACCTAAAAGAAATTCGCTGTGTAGAACAGGTTTTCAACTCTGAAACCAACTATGTTCTGGCGCGCTTCACCGCATCAAGCAGCGTATTTAAATCTTTGTGGGATCAGGGCATTATCTTACGAGATCAGAATAAACAACCTTCGTTAAGCGGCTGCCTGCGAATTACTGTCGGAACCCGTGAAGAGAGCCAGCGCGTCATTGACGCCTTACGTGCGGAGCAAGTATGAGCCAGAAGTATCTTTTTATTGACCGTGATGGAACCCTGATTTCCGAACCGCCAAGTGACTATCAGGTCGATCGCTTTGACAAACTCGCCTTCGAGCCGGAAGTCGTTCCCGTTTTGCTGAAACTGCAAAAGGCGGGCTTTAAGCTGGTAATGATTACTAACCAGGATGGACTCGGTACGCAGAGCTTCCCGCAGGCTGATTTTGACGGTCCGCATAACCTGATGATGCAAATCTTCACCTCTCAGGGCGTTGCGTTTGATGAGGTACTGATCTGCCCGCACCTGCCAGCGGACGAGTGCGATTGCCGTAAGCCAAAAGTGAAGCTGGTTGAGCAGTATCTGGTTGAGCAGGCCATGGATGTGGCAAACAGCTACGTCATTGGCGACCGGGCGACCGATATTCAGCTCGCTGAAAATATGGGCATTAGCGGATTACGCTATCACCGCGATACCCTGAACTGGCCGATGATCGGCGAGCAACTGACCAAACGTGACCGCTACGCGCACGTTGAGCGTAATACCAAAGAAACGCAGATTGACGTCAAAGTCTGGCTCGACCGCGAAGGCAGCAGCAAAATTAATACCGGCGTTGGCTTCTTTGACCACATGCTGGATCAAATCGCCACCCACGGCGGTTTTCGCATGGAGATTGCCGTCAAGGGCGATCTGTACATAGACGATCACCACACCGTTGAAGATACCGGTCTGGCGCTGGGTGAAGCCTTAAAGCTGGCATTAGGCGATAAACGTGGCATCAACCGTTTTGGTTTTGTGCTGCCGATGGACGAGTGTCTGGCACGTTGCGCGCTGGATATCTCCGGGCGTCCGCACCTGGAATATCGCGCAGAATTTACCTACCAGCGCGTGGGCGATCTAAGCACGGAGATGATTGAACACTTCTTCCGTTCGCTCTCCTATACCATGGGCGTCACCTTACACCTGAAAACCAAAGGGAAAAATGACCACCACCGTGTGGAGAGCCTGTTTAAAGCCTTTGGTCGTACGCTTCGTCAGGCGATTCGTGTAGAAGGCGATACGCTGCCCTCCTCAAAAGGAGTGCTGTAATGAACGTGGTGATCCTTGATACCGGTTGCGCCAACCTGCACTCGGTAAAATCCGCCGTCGCACGCCATGGATACGACCCAGTTGTCAGCCGTGACCCGGACGTAGTGCTGCGTGCCGATAAACTGTTTCTGCCAGGCGTCGGTACCGCCCAGGCGGCTATGGACCAGTTGCACGAGCGCGATCTGATTGAACTGATTAAAGCCTGTACGCAACCGGTACTGGGGATCTGCTTAGGCATGCAACTGCTTGGCCGTCGTAGCGAAGAGAGTAACGGTGTTTCCCTGCTGGGCATTATTGAGCAGGACGTTCCGAAGATGACCGATTTCGGTCTGCCTCTGCCGCATATGGGCTGGAATCGCATCTATCCGCAGGCGGGAAATCGTCTGTTCCAGGGCATTGAAGATGGCGCGTATTTCTACTTTGTACACAGCTACGCTATGCCGGTAAACCCGTGGACCATCGCCCAGTGCAATTACGGCGAACCGTTTACCGCGGCAGTACAAAAGGACAATTTCTTTGGCGTGCAGTTTCACCCGGAACGTTCGGGCGCGGCTGGGGCGCAGTTGCTGAAAAACTTTCTGGAGATGTAATGATTATTCCGGCATTAGATTTAATCGACGGCACGGTGGTGCGTCTTCATCAGGGCGATTACGCTAAGCAACGTGATTACGGCAACGATCCTCTTCCCCGTTTGCAGGATTATGCAGCCCAGGGTGCAGAGGTACTGCACCTGGTAGATTTAACCGGCGCGAAAGATCCGGCGCAGCGCCAGATCCCGCTGATTAAAACGCTGGTCGCTGGCGTCAATGTTCCGGTTCAGGTTGGCGGCGGCGTGCGCACGGAAGCGGACGTTGCGGCGCTTCTTGACGCAGGCGTGGCGCGCGTGGTGGTGGGCTCGACGGCGGTAAAATCCCCCGAGGAAGTCAAGAGTTGGTTAACCCGTTTTGGCGCCGACGCGCTGGTGCTGGCGCTGGACGTTCGTATTGACGAGCGCGGCAATAAACAGGTAGCGGTTAGCGGCTGGCAGGAAGATTCCGGGGTTTCACTGGAAGAACTGGTTGAGACCTATTTACCCGTCGGCCTGAAGCACGTGCTGTGCACCGATATCTCCCGCGATGGTACGCTGGCAGGCTCGAACGTCGCGCTTTATGAAGAAGTGTGCGCCAAATACCCGCAGGTCGCGTTTCAGTCATCTGGCGGCATTGGCGGAATTGAGGATGTAGTAGCCCTGCGCGGGACCGGAGTTCGCGGCGTGATTGTCGGACGAGCCCTGCTGGAAGGAAAGTTCACCGTTGAGGAGGCCATTCAATGCTGGCAAAACGCATAATTCCTTGTCTGGACGTCCGTGATGGTCAGGTGGTAAAAGGCGTCCAGTTCCGCAATCACGAGATTATTGGCGACATTGTCCCGCTGGCAAAACGCTATGCCGATGAAGGCGCAGATGAACTGGTGTTCTACGATATCACCGCGTCCAGCGATGGCCGCGTAGTGGATAAAAGCTGGGTATCACGCGTAGCGGAAGTGATCGATATCCCGTTCTGTGTTGCCGGTGGCATTAAATCCATCGACGATGCGGCACGTATCCTCTCCTTCGGGGCGGACAAAATCTCCATCAACTCCCCGGCGCTGGCCGAACCGGAGCTTATCACTCGTCTGGCGGACCGCTTCGGCGTGCAGTGCATCGTGGTGGGCATTGATACCTGGTATGACGCCGAAACCGGCAAATATCATGTGAATCAGTATACCGGGGATGAAAGCCGTACCCGCGTCACGCAGTGGGAAACGCTGGACTGGGTACAGGAAGTCCAAAAACGCGGCGCAGGCGAAATCGTACTGAACATGATGAACCAGGACGGCGTACGTAACGGTTATGACCTGGAGCAGTTGAAAAAAGTGCGCGACGTCTGCCATGTACCGCTGATTGCCTCCGGCGGCGCGGGCACTATGGAACATTTCCTGGAAGCTTTCCGGGACGCCGACGTGGACGGCGCGCTTGCCGCCTCCGTCTTTCACAAGCAAATTATCAATATTGGCGAATTAAAAGCGTACCTGGCAACACAGGGCGTGGAGATCAGGATATGTTAACGAAACAACAATGCCGCGAGCTGGACTGGGAAAAAACCGACGGACTGATGCCAGTCATCGTGCAGCATGCGGTTTCCGGTGAAGTATTGATGCTGGGCTATATGAACCCAGAGGCGCTGGATACAACGCTTGAAAGCGGCAAAGTGACCTTTTTCTCGCGAACCAAGCAACGCCTGTGGACCAAAGGTGAAACCTCTGGCAACTTTCTTAATGTGGTGAGCATTGCACCTGACTGCGACAACGACACCCTGCTGGTGCTGGTTAACCCGATTGGCCCGACCTGCCATAAAGGCACCTCAAGCTGCTTTGGCGACGCCAGCCACCAGTGGCTGTTCCTGTATCAACTCGAGCAACTGCTTACCGAACGTAAAACCGCAGATCCCGCAAGTTCCTACACCGCGAAGCTGTATGCCAGCGGCACTAAACGCATTGCCCAGAAAGTGGGCGAGGAAGGCGTGGAAACCGCGCTTGCCGCAACCGTGAACGATCGTTTCGAGTTAACGAATGAAGCCTCTGACCTGATGTATCACCTGTTGGTGCTGCTGCAGGATCAGGACCTCGACCTGACGACGGTGATTGAGAATTTACGCAAAAGACATCAGTAATAGACAGATACCGGCACTATGCCGGTATCTTTATTTTATTGATAGTTTAATCATTTCCGAATAAATCTCTGGTATAAACTTTATCGGCTACATCCAGCAGTTCTTCGGCCATCCGGTTAGAGATGATAACATCGGACTCACTTTTAAATTTAGTCAGATCACGCTCAACCCGCGAATTAAAAAAACTATCCTCTGGCAATACAGGTTCATAGATTATGACAGGGATACCTTTCGCTTTAATACGCTTCATAATACCCTGTATAGACGATGCTCTAAAATTATCTGAGCCACTTTTCATGATCAATCGATAAATACCGACGACCTTTGGCTTTCGTGAAATAATTGCATCAGCAATAAAATCTTTTCGCGTCCGGTTGGCATCAACGATTGCTGAAATAATATTATTGGGTACAGACTGATAGTTGGCGAGTAATTGCTTCGTGTCTTTTGGCAGACAGTATCCACCGTAACCGAAAGAGGGATTGTTGTAATGGTTACCAATACGCGGGTCCAGACAGACACCTTCTATGATCTGTCGCGCATTGAGCCCTAAACTCTCTGCATAGCTATCAAGTTCGTTAAAATAGGCTACGCGCATAGCCAGGTAGGTATTTGCAAAGAGCTTGATAGCTTCAGCTTCGGTTGAGTCCGTAAATAGGGTCGGAATATCTTTCTTTAATGCCCCTTCCTGTAGCAGAGCAGCAAAACGCTCGGCGCGCTCTGAACGCTCGCCGATGACAATACGAGATGGGTACAAGTTGTCATATAGTGCTTTACCCTCACGCAGGAATTCTGGTGAAAAGAAAATATTGTCGGTGCCCAATTTTTCTTTAATAGAATTAGTAAAACCTACTGGGATGGTAGATTTAATGACCATTACTGCATCTGGATTAATTGCAACCACGTCGCGAATAACAGATTCGACACTTGAGGTATTAAAGTAATTAGTCTTTGGATCATAATCAGTGGGTGTCGCGATAATGACGTAGTCCGCATCGCGGTAGGCATCATACTTATCAGTCGTTGCACGGAAGTTTAGTGACTTGGTCGCCAAATACTCTTCAATATCTTTATCCACAATCGGCGATTGTTTCTGATTCAGCATCTCGACTTTCGTCTGGATGATATCCAGTGCCACCACTTCGTGGCTCTGAGCAATCAGAATACCATTTGACAAGCCAACATATCCGGTACCAGAAATGGTGATTTTCATTTAATTATCTCAGGGTTAACTTTTGCTCATCATGTTTGTATCATCATGACATGTATTAAAAGTTGTAACGTCTGAGTTGATGAAGTGTCAATGAAAGACAGTACAATTCAGATTTACTTCATAACTATAGATCTCATTTATTAAGTTAATATTAAGGAAAAAGTAAAAATCAATAAGAATTTAGACAAAAAAAAGCCCAGACAATTAGAGCTGGGCTTAAAAAACAAAAAAAGCATTCAGCAATAGCGCTGAATGATATATTTACATATTTAAATTAACATCTACTTTAAACGTAATCGTCCAGTGGTCAAAAAAGACATAAACTGGAAGTTTGCGTAGAAGGTTAAAGGTGTAACTATAATTTTTGCTACTATAGGCAATATCTCATATTGTAAAGCTATGAAGTCAATGAGTAGTGATGCACAAACTATAGCAATTAATTGATAAACTATATAATTAAAAAGTTTCCAAATAATATAGTGGCCATTATATTGGAAAATTCTCCTGACTGAAACAAAGAAAACAAACAATACAGCAGCAGTGGCACCAACAATATTAGCTAGCCAGATTGGAAGTCCTAATAAATTCAATAATGCGAAGATAGAAAAATCAATTAACCATCCCAGGCCTGAGACAACGGCGAATCTAACAATCATTGCCTACACCTTTATATTTCCTCACCTTGGATTCTATCAATATGAGCATAGGCAACATGAAACCTATAAGTTGCAATTCGTAAAGATAAAGGAAGACCGATGCAGGAGCAAAGAAAAGGAAAACAGTGGCTCTAATAAGCTCGGCACAAGCAATAACAGCTGCAAACGGCGCTCGTTTAAAAAACACTATAGCCATAAAGCACATAAGTATTTGCAAATAATTACTTGAAATGTAATCAGACCATTTCATTAAGCTTTTCATTAAATTAGCAGATAAATGAGGGTGTGGGCCAAACCCCATAAGTTCGACTGTTTGTTTCCAAGGGTTAGTTGTACTTAATAGATGATCAGATAATCCAGGAAGAATATTAAACTGTGGTGAAGCTATAGGAGGCAAAGGAAAAATATCTTTTCCCAGTATAGCTGTAAAAGATGAAAGCCGGAGGTGTAGAAAAAGTACAGGCTCCTTTATAGCACTTATAAAATACAATTTCGTAAGTTGTTTAGATACTTCAGATGTTGGTAGAGGCCTTTCTGAGGCTGTCTGATGCCAATAGACTACATTATAAGGAGACCAGTTTTTTAAAGCATACTCAACATCCATAATTTTATTTAGCGACACATAAATATCTTTATACAATTGAGGATCCAACTTACCTTTGCCATAGACCAACATACCTGTTAGAGGATTCATAACAGCAGTTGAGGCGTAAAGACGTTTCTCTTCCTCCGCGCGATGACGATCTGGATAAACCAATGGTTCTACGACCTTATTTATAGCCCCCCAACTCATTGCTATAAGCAGTAAAACCGAGAACAATTTAACACTCGGTTTAAAAGTTAATAGGCTAAGACCGATAGCGATAAAAATTAATGAAGGTACGTTATCAATACGTAATAATGCTAATGCAATGCCAAGTACAAAAAGTGTGACTGTAAAAAATAGTTTTGCATTTAAACTAAGTTTTCGCCAATATATTGCCAGGCAAAAACTGCCAAGCATGAATAGAGCAAGAGTCAAACCATTAAAAGCATCACGTAGATGAGTAAGCATCCCCAACATAATTACTGTCAATGGAATATAAACAATAGCCCAGATGACACCCCACCACGCCAACTTACCCTGGTAATAACGAAAAAATAAAGAGCAAGAACCAAGCAAAACAACAGAGGTAGCCAGAAATGACCATACTGTGATGACTTGTGGCATATTTGACAATAAAAATCCACCTACGATTAGGGGATAACCAATGCCGTACCAAAGAGTGATCTGCCCTGCTTGCGCCTGAATATAAGGAGAAAAACCATCCCACCCTAGAACAGCTGGCCATCCGATCACCATAGCAATGAGCAACCACCCAAAGATGCCAAAGCTCACTATCCAAATCTTTTTAGATTGGGCATTTATCGCAGAACTAATCAGGCAACGCATTATTGCAAATAAAAAATAAGCCAAAAAAACGAAACTGATACTAACAAGTACAAATGCCACTTTCATAGCTATAAAGCTACCAAAGTCAGGGTAGTTGAAAGAGGTTAATTTTACACCCTCACCTTTTTCATTTACACCCAAAGTCTTATAAAAGCCAGGTTTAAGAGCACTGATACGGATGAGAGTTGAAAACTCTGAGTTATTATTATCAGTCACCGAAACTGAATTAACCCACTGAGAAAAACGGTCCCATGCACTAGCGTAAATCACTGCACGCGAACTAGTTGCCGTAAGCACATCCTTATTTTTTGAAATATAAACAAAATACTTATCCGTATTTTTATCTGGCTCAACATTTTCTAGTTGGTATTTTATACGCCCGTCTGTTAACCATATATGAGGGCTGTCACCGAATATTTGATATACGCAACCTTCACTTTCTTTCGAAAAATCACAGACTTGTTCTGTTTTAATAACTTCACCGTCAATCTGAAAGCGAGAGAATGAACCGTCACTTACTTCAAGATGCCACTCAGACGAGCTTGAATTAGGATAGTGTTCGGTATGAACAGAACCTGTTTTCACAGGAAATGTTAAGGCTTTAGTAAAGCCATAACCAGCATCGAATGACATTTTTGATGGAGAGCCATTCCCGGAAAGGACTACTAATTCCAGGTCGCCTGTATAAGAGATATCCTTGACGTACCACAGAGAAGCGCCAGTTACTACCAAACACAGGGCTAATAGTTTCGCAATTTCAGATTGTCGCCCACTACCTGGAGTTGTAAGGGCGAAAAAAAGTAGGCTAAGCGATATAAATATTGAAACCCTCTGCAGCCAGCTCTTCCAAGAAACAGCGCCATCAGGAAGTGGGATGTTAATTGTATGCGCGTTGGAAGAATAGAGATCAATTTCTCGCTCATCATTACCAATTTTTAATTTAGCAACACCAGAGTATGCATGACTAGTTAAACTAAGATGCGAGTCATTGCTCCATTGGCCAGAAAATGTGATTGTATTTGGCTGGTTCTGATAAGAGACATATACTCCGGGTCTTTTTTCCCAGCCGGGATATGAAACAGAAATATGTGATTTAGGATTCGTAACGAATTGAACAAAAACCTCAGAAGATATCGACTCAGGATTTTTCTGTCCCGTAGCAGTGATACTGACCACGGGAAAATCATTCTGAACTAACGGAACTGAGAAAGTGAAAAATAGAGCAGCCACTAGTGGCGCTATTACCCATATAGATATTGCTTTTTTGTCTCTTGTAATAAAAAAGAAAGAAACAGCACCACTAACAGATAATATCAGAGAGTAAATTACATTACTCAATGATAACGAATTATATAGTGGGGCTAGAAACATCAATGTCAACGCAACGAAAAAAAATATGGGGTATAAGCTTCTAGCATTTCGCATTTGCAAGAAATTCACTAAGTTAATTAAATCCGAGGTTTTTTAGCAGACATGAAACATTGGACTTCTTTTGGTGTTCCAAGCGGAGAAACGGCATCAAAAGGCACCTGATGAATATAAACATCAAGACCTTTTTGAATCATCTCACGGTACATTGGTGCAATATATTTCTCACCTTTTTCCATATTTGAGGAATCTTTATAGTATTCAGAATAAATATCACGATAAAGATTAAAGGAAGAGAACCAATAGAGACCAATAGTCGCATGTTCAGAAATGCGAACTTTCTCTCGTAAATCGATAACACGATTATCAACATCAACTTGCGCAAAACTCCACCCCTCACCTTTACCGGGAAAACATGGAATCCAGCCATCCCCCTGTACAGCACTCACAGGTAGCGAGTCAGGGTGAACAAAGGTATCTATGTTGTATACAATAAAAGGAAGTTCTGGCTCAGTAATCAAATCACCACCAAGCAATGCTGAGGTGGCTTGCCCATCTGTAAGTTCATCAATTTCAAGTATTTTGCATGACTTAATATTAGCTTTACAGGATTGCTCCTCAATAAAGCACTTTGCGTTATCCTCTTTTCTAACAACAAAAATAAAATTGGCACCTGCATCAATAAATGTTTTCAAACTGGACATTGACCAATAAAATAACGTATATCCATGAACAACGATCTCATACTTAGGACATGTATACCCAGCATCCCTAAAGCGCTTACCCAACCCAGCCATTGTAATTACAATATTCATATTATTGACCTCCTGGCTCATCACCAATTAATGCCAGAATTTCTTCATAAGATAATTTTAAAAATTCATCAGGGCGTATACTTTTATCATCTACATAGAATCCACCACGACCGGGCCAGGGTTTTCCCAGGTGCATTTCATCATATGGAATATTATGGCGTTCCAGCCATTCCATAAGTTGCTTACCCGTTACTGCTGCAATACGTCCAATATTTCCCTGGAATGTATTCATGTTTCTTGCAGAATATAATATGATATAAAAACCATTTGCTTTATACTCACGAAGTAAACTAATCATATCCTCAAATGGTTCAAGCTCTGAATAATCCTCATCGGGCTTGCGAATTGGACATAATGTACCATCAACATCAAATACAATACTTCTTGTTTTATTAATCATTATAATTCCTTAAAGCTGTGTTTCAATTTCATCCAGGATGATTTCGGCATTAATTAAAAAAGCGATAACTTTTTTAGGTGAATCAATGTGCAGAGGCACCATACTTAGAAATAGTGAAGCCTCAAATAAACGAATGAGCACAGGGTTATAACCTATTTCTTTTAATTTGTTCTGGAATATATTTTTCGCCCATAATGGACTACTATTATCCAACGTAAGTCTTACACTGAGATTTTTTTCTAGATCTAGCGAGCAGAGTCCATAATTTATAAAATCATAATTTCCGCATACTGAGTGTGATAGTTTAGCAAGATCATAGTAAGGGCTGACATAAAGCTCATCTTCAGTATTGGCCCCACGAGGGTCAATGAATCGCATCAACCCTGTTGTTTTACTGTACAAGATGTTAGAAAAACACAAATCGCCATGACCGATTCTTAACTCGTTTGAAGATTGCGAACGACCATATTTATCAAATAGGGAGTAATAGCGTTGGAATAGTGATTCAATATCACCAAAGCGAGAATTGATATAAGGCTCCAACGATGGATATTCAGGTAAAGACTTCAATTGTAAAAGACGTTCTTTTACCTTGCCGAAAAATGCGTCATTATGGATTTCTTGAGCTGTTACACTATCTACCTTTTTCACTGGCCGAAGTTTTATAAAGTGGAATACTTTTTCAATAAAACGTTCAAAATTTAGTTCATTCATCGACCCATGGATCCATTGAAGTGCCATATCAGGCACAAAAAGGCGTTCCATTTTATAGCTCGCACCAGTTGATTCCAATCTGAAATCATATGTCTGTATAAAGAACATCTTCAACTCTGGAGGTAACAGATCGTAATACTTACATTCTCGCTCAAGTTTTTTAGAATCAGTTGAATATTTGATTAAAGTGAAGTTATCAATTGGTTGAACTGAATTAAAAAAACGAACATCGAAATTACTGGTAAGATAATCTGTAAATCGCAAGGGATCACACATATCGATAAGTTCAACATCACTTTTTAGTAACTTGAGATTATCGATAAAGTTAAATATAAAGTCTCTAGGTTTAGAGTTATATTCAAGAGCATTTAAAAGTTCTCGTGCTGTTTGACCAACAACCGCACTAAGATAAATATCTTTTACACCAGTTAAAGTTTCATTTCCAACGATGGCAACTGAAGACCTTGTATAACTTATTTTTTTAAGAAAAAGGGAAGCATCTATCTCATCACATCCAAATGCAACGTAAGATGGCATATACATAACAACTAAATTTTGTGTATTCAAATAACCGAGTTGCCTTATTTTTTCGACATCGCTTTGAACATCACCTGAGATTTCCACAAATTTGATATTAGCTTCCGCGCAAATATCACTAACCCATTTATCCAGTGAACGCTTGCGATAATAAATATCTGAAAATTTGCTGACACCTAAAAGATTTGATATATCCTGGGGAACAGGTATCGAATTATCATATACCATTACAACTGTCATTTTTATTCCTTTTATTTTTTTAAATTCATCTGCATGTAGAAAAATAGTGAAACGTAACCAAAAATAATTAATAGAGTATTTTTCACTGCATCAACAGTTATTAGCTGCACTAACGATTTTGGGGAGTCAGTGAGAACAAACGAAAATTGAGCTAATAAGTCCTTAACAATTGGGATAATTTGTGTGTGGTCTAAGAAAAGCATTAATGATACTAGTTCAAAAATCCAGATAAAAATTGTTAATATCGATAGAGTTAAAATTTTTTCAGAAACAATTGGCCTTACTTTTTCTAAAATACTGGAGATGATATCTAGTAAATGCAGTATTTTGATAGCCTTACGGCCCCTGTAAGATCTTATCACATGTAGATTTAACGCACTTAACTGCTCTGGGAGAACAAAAAACATAACAATGCTAAAAAAGACAAATGCAAGCATTATCCACAATAATCCCCACATCCCTGCTAAAACCTGTACACCGCCCGAAAGATAGATTAGTAGAGCTAAAATACTTAGAGCAACAACATCAAATATTCTTTCAATCCATACTATTAAAATGCCTTTGCAGTAATTGTTTTCCCATCGAGACACTTCATTTATTCTTATCAACTCTCCGAGTTTGAATGGTATTACAGCCGAACATGCTGCTGTATAGAAATGCAAAGAGAGCAATTTCCGTATTTTTTGCGCCTTCAATAACACACCTAAGCGTATTGCACGAAGAAAATGGGCGACGATATATGCAACAGTGGGTACAATTAGAGCCGTAGCGAAACTGCTGAAGTCATATTTCGTTAAAGAGCTGACTGAAAAATACACAAATGCCAAACTACCAACTATTGTAGGGCATAGCTTTAATTGTGTTCTTCGAGAGAAAGTCATTTTAAAAATCCCTGCGATGATGCTGTTCCATAATTGTAAAATTATAACTATTAAATTCGCGACCTGAATAATTATTGGTCAGAAATTTATTACGCATAAATACATATCGAAGTAATATTTTTAATACTTCGCGAGACTGTTTAAATAATTTAACATTAGATATCTGATCGTCTTCACGCCATGTAATTGGAAAAAATTCCATATCCCATTTCCAATTTACTGTTGCTAAAATCATGAAGTAATTAAATGTCAAATTATTAGCAAAACCTTGATAATTTACAGAAGCTAAGGCTTTAACACTGTACATGTTTAAACCGGAACCCAAATCAAAGAGCTTTTTCCCACATGCCATGGAAAATAAATTATTAAAAACATAATTACCAAAAGTCCGAAACAAAGAATATCCTTCTAATTTTGATTTCGGCATGAATCTTGCTCCAAGGAGGCAATCTTTATCTCTGTGCTTACCTTCGATAATTAGTGGTAGAAGATCAGAAAGCGTTCCTTGATCATCACCATGCAAAACAATAATGTAATCAAACTTATTGTCTAGAGCATATTGAAATGCAGCTTTATGAGAACCACCTAATCCATAATTATCATTGTTACGTACAATTGTCACTGGCGTTTCAATACTTTTCGCTGCTTCAGATGCTGCAAGTAACGTATCATCGGTGCTTTGATTATCAACAACAATAATTTCATTTATGATTTTATTTATATTTAGACATTGATTAAGCACGCGAGGAATTTGTTTTTCACAATTATAAGCAGGAATAAACAAAAGAATTTTATCTTGCATTGATTTGCCCTAATAATTTCAGATTTTATAATTATCAATAGTATACAAATTATTACCCACAATCTATAAGATGGGTAATGTTAACTATAATTCAAGTTTTAATCGAAGATATCCCAGATAACATTGCATGTGAATATTAAATAAAGTTATTTTAGTTCAACTAAATTCAAATAAAAAAGCAATGATATTAATATATCAATATTGTTATAAATGCTTACTTCAAAAAGAAGCAAGCATTTGATTTAACGCACATTATTACTTCTAAAAAAGAGATTAATTAATCCATTCCGTATGATATACACCATCTTTATCTATACGTTTATAAGTATGCGCACCAAAATAATCACGTTGTGCCTGGATCAAATTTGCAGGGAGAACTTCTGCTCTATAGCTATCATAATACGCGATTGCAGCTGAGAATGTTGGTGCAGGAATACCATTTTGTACCGCATAGGCTACCACATCACGCAGAGCTTGCTGGTATTCATCAGCAATATTCTTGAAGTAGGGATCCAGCAGCAGGTTCGCGATTTTATCATTGTTTGCATAAGCATCAGTGATTTTCTGCAAGAACTGTGCACGAATGATGCAGCCAGCACGGAAAATCTTCGCGATCTCACCGTATTGCAGATCCCACTTATATTCATCAGATGCAGCACGCAATTGCGAGAATCCTTGTGCATAAGACACAATTTTCCCCAGATATAATGCACGACGAACTTTCTCAATAAACTCTACTTTGTCACCTGCAAGCTGAGCTTTAGGTCCGGTCAAGATCTTAGAAGCTGCTACGCGTTGGTCTTTCAGGGAGGAGATATACCGAGCGAATACAGATTCGGTAATCAGAGATAGCGGTTCGCCCAAGTCCAGAGAACTCTGACTGGTCCATTTACCAGTGCCTTTGTTAGCCGCTTCATCCAGGATCACATCAACCAGGAATTTACCCTCTTCATCTTTTTTGGTGAAAATGTCTTTGGTAATGTCGATCAGGTAACTGCTCAGCTCACCTTCATTCCACTTGGTAAAAGTGTCTGCCAGCTCTTCGTTTGACAGGTTAAGACCACCTTTTAGTAAAGAATAGGCTTCAGCAATCAGTTGCATATCGCCGTACTCAATACCATTGTGGACCATTTTCACGTAATGGCCTGCACCATCAGCGCCGATATAAGTTACACACGGTTCGCCATCTTCAGCAACAGCCGCGATTTTAGTCAATATTGGAGCAACTAACTCGTACGCTTCTTTCTGACCACCAGGCATAATAGATGGACCTTTCAACGCCCCTTCTTCACCACCGGATACACCGGTGCCGATGAAATTGAAACCTTCGGCGGACAGTTCCCGGTTACGGCGAATAGTATCCAGGAAGAAAGTATTACCGCCATCAATGATGATGTCACCTTTTTCTAGATACGGCTTAAGTGAATCAATGGCAGCATCTGTACCCGCCCCCGCCTTCACCATTAACAGGATACGACGAGGAGTTTCAAGTGATTCAACAAATTCTTTTACCGTGTAATAAGGAACCAGTTTCTTATCCGGATTCTCAGCAATGACTTCTTCGGTCTTTTCACGGGAGCGGTTGAATACGGAAACGGTATAGCCACGGCTTTCAATGTTGAGCGCCAGGTTGCGCCCCATTACTGCCATACCGACGACGCCGATCTGTTGCTTAGACATTACATACTCCTGTCAGGTGTAGATACCACGAACTTATTAACTCGCGATAATGATAAAAAACCAGGACCAAGGTTCAAATGATACCTTGATCACATTTTAGGGTTTATCTTGCTGTGCTTTTTCGATTCTAATACTTTGTCGAAAAAAGTTCGGAAATTCTCAGATTTAACTTCCCAATCCCATTTTTTTATTTGCTGCAAATTTTCTGAAGACAAACATTTTATCACTGTGCTACGCTTATTATAAAAATCCCTAAGTTTATCTATCAAAATATCCTTGCTTCTAACTGGCAAAATCCATTCTTTTTGCATATCACCAAAAGCATCATTAACCACACCAACATCAGTACTTATCACGGGAACGCCACATGCCATAGATTCGAGAACAGGGTTTGGTGTGCCTTCAATTTTTGAAGGACAGACATAGACATCAATTTTACTATAATAGTTTACCATTTCATCATGAGGAATAAATCCGAGCTGACGATCGGCAAGGACTAATTCAATATTTAATCCTTCTGATTGCAATTGTTCAACGGCTGGCTTTAATAAAGAATGATAACCTTTAAAATCCTCTACTTCTCCCGCCCATTTTGAATTACCAGCCCAACCTACGCGCAATGTTCTTGACTCAATATTGTTAAAGCGTTCAAGGCCGATTGGATAAAATAGTTTTAAATTTACACCATCTTCAGCAAGAACTGACGGATTAGGATACTCGGCTATGGATGAGTAGATATCATATAATTTTGATGAACTAACCGTATAAGCAGTTATTAAATCATTATAAAATGTCTTTCTTAATTTTATAGCTTGTTCATCCAGAAATAAATGATCATAAACACTACTCGTTATTATCCTTCCATCTAAGTATTGTTTTTTAAAACTAAGTTCATCAAACCCGATAGTACGGTTATAGTTTATATAATATTCATCGTATATAAGCCTAAGCGATTCACGCCAGAAGAAATGAGTTATATCATAATTTTTGGTCATCATAATAACCTGACTGATATTATCAACAATTTCAGTTGGTATTATTGTAAAATCATATGAATCTGACAGATAATTGACTATTTGATTTGCTATATTTGAAAATGCCCAGTTTTCAGTATCAATAATCAATGCAATTCTTGGTTTTGCTAATGGTAAATCACAAATGATACTTAGTTCATTATCATCTATTTGCGAACGGTTACCTTTATTTTGAGTTATCAGTTCAAAACTGCGTTGCTTCTCTTCCAACCAATCATCAACTGGAGCTGACCAAAAAACCATTCCCCATTTGTTTTCAAGATAATCCGCGGACTCTTTTAATATACTTCTCGTGAAGCGGATTTTCTCATAATCTTTATCTTTATTGGAACTAGGTTTGGGGTGATCATGGATTAAAGATATTGCACCACATGTGCCTACTTTCATTCCTGACTGGTAAAGACGAAGCGATAAGTCAATATCTTCAAACCCAATGAACATATTTTCATCGTACTTCCCTAAATTTTTTAGAGAGTCAATTTTAATAACACTCGCACCGCCAAAGAGAAATGTAGAAAGGAAGCCCTCACCATCATATGTAATTGTTTTTTCCTGGACGCATGCACTTCCTGCACCAACATGTACCGAATCATTATCAATATCGAGGAAAACATTCCCCCCATTTGCGAATAATGTTTCCCCATCAGAGTCCAGCAATGGCATATTGATGAAATGACAGCCAAGTCTTGAAATATCTTTTTGCAATCTCAGGAGTGGGTTGTTTATAAAATAAATATCATTATCAAGAAACATTGCCCATTCTGTTTTTATATGCTCTAAAGTTTTATTTCTTCCGCCACTTACGCCAAAATTATCACCAAGTTCGACGACCCTAATATTTAGTGGAACCCTGTCACTTAAAGTTTGTAAAACTGAAAGTTCTTCTACTGTACTGCCATTATCAACAATCAGGATATCACCTTTAAAATTAGGTATATGCTGATATATAGAATTAACAAGTTTTTCAGTAAGAAAAACTCTGCTCATCGATAAACATGTTATTGTTAGGTTGGAACCATCACTACCGATATTCGGACCAAACGAGCTTCCAGCATTAGAATCGAGCAAAGCATGAAGGTCTGAATACACATATTCAGTTGATTTTAATCCTGGTAATAATTTTAAACGTGCAGACATTTTTATTTCCTGATCAAACGCACAATTTTAAGTATCATTTTTTTCAAAACATCCGGAAGAAGAGCGGAGAGCCTTAAGTATCGATAATATGGAATTTCCATCTGTGATACTCTTTCCATCAATGTTGAATTTTTAGTTTCTAAATCCTCACTCAACGATATTAAATCTGCGTTTTTTAATTCTAAATTATTTTTTGTATTGGTTACTTCATCATGCATCACGATTTGTCTGGCAAGCTGTTGTTGCAATTCGGAAATATTCGTACGCAGCGCAATGTTTTCAATTTTTAATGCAGATAATAAAAGGTTTGATTTTCTCAGGTCCATTGTTAACTTTTTCATATCTTGTTTTAATATTGATATGGCTTTTTTATTTTCTGCCTGATCCTCACGAAGTACCAGACTTACATTCGACTCGAACTCTTCTGTCATGCGCGAATAAGCATCCATACTTATTGGAAATGTACTGTTACTAAAGTTTGTTTCAGGTGCATTCCATAAGCCCACAAAAAAACTGCAATTATTTTCACTAACTGCATCAATATCTGTGTTTAGAACATTAATTGAATTTTCTGAATTGCTTATTTCCATCCATGAAGAACCTATCTTTTCAAAACCTCGATTGTTTGCTGAGACTGTGCCAAATCCAAAAACAGAACCACCATATGCCCATTGAACATTCTTACCCAAAATCCCTGAACTAAGTTCTGTGAACTCCTGAAAAGTATATTTTCGTACATGGAAGGGATTGGATTGTTCATCATTTGGATAATACCAATAATCATTAGGGCAAGTTATATAGAAAATCGCATTTTCTTTAGCAGTTTTTTTGATAGCACTAAGAAAAACTTCAGGGGTATTGATGTGTTCTATTGTCTCTATTGAAACAACGACATCAAAAAAGTCTTCGCCATAACGCTCTGAGATGGTGTTTGCATCACTTACAATAAACTCAACATTATATTCCCCAAAAAGTTTCTTTGCGTGCTCAATTGACTCTTCAGAGATATCAACCCCCACAACTCGTTTAGCACCAGCTTTCATTAATAGTGCTGAGCCATATCCTTCGCCGCAGGCAATGTCGAGGACTACTTTATCTTTAACAAGATGTAAGATATTAGCATATCTGGCGCAATGAATAGCTGATTCTTGTAAAGAGTGAGCAGGTTTTTCACTCAAATTTAATCTTTCCATAATATTCCTACTAAATTGTGTTTTTATAAAGTTTTATTTATATGATTTAACAGTCATTAGATTTTGTATTTTCATAATCTACGCGCAGTATTTTCATAAGCTTTGAGTTAACTATATATGAGTCAAATTGTTGTAAAGCTATTTGGTGACTTGCATTCCCCATTTGGGTAATTAGTTCAGGTTGATGTAAAAAACAAAGCATTTTTTCCGCTAAAGCATGAGAAGAACGTGGCTTAATCAAAAACCCATTAACACCATCAACCACCGTATCTCGGCAGCCTGGCACATCGCTGGTTATGACAGCGCGTCCCATTGCCATCGCCTCCTGTGTACTCCTCGGAAACCCTTCACGCCAGGAAGGCAATACAAATACACTCGCTTTAGCAAGCCACTCCTGCACGTTATCAACGTGGCCAGGTAACTCAATGATGTTATTACACTTCAAATCATTAAGCCGCTCTATAGTTAAGCTCCCCGGATTATGGAGATCCAGATGACCCAGCATGCAAAAATGAGTTTCAGGAAATTTCTTTTTGACTACTTTTGCAGCCTCAATAAATTCATAAACTCCCTTTTCTTGTAAAAATCTAGCGACAAAAATGAAAGACACTGGATCAACAGGGGGTGGGCAGTAGGGGTAATCAGACATATTTAATCCAATCCCCCCTAATATATGAACCTTTTTGACTTGAATTTTTTCATTAACTAAAAGGTCTCGCTTATCATCCGCATTAAGCAAGATGAGACTTTCAATATGTCTGAAGCTTAATTTGTAAAGCGATACTAATACTTTCTTTAGTAATTTAGTCCGTAATGAAACCTGCCCTCCAGAATTGGTAAAGAAAAAACCAAGCCCTTCAAGCATCGCATAACGCTTTTGTATTCTTGCAAATTTTGCTGCTAAAGTACCAAAAATGGCTGGCTTTGAAAAATATGAAAATGCCAGGTCCAACTTAAGTGATTTTAGAATCTTATATAATTTATAGGTATTGATAATATCAGAAAATGGATTTAGCCCTGTTCGACTGAAACGGTAATGTACTGGTATAGCACCAAATGATTTAACTTTTTCTTTTGTTACATCATCATAGTCAATTGCAAACGCATACACAACATGGCCATTTTTATGTAATAAATTAATCAGTTCTTTTCTGAATTGGATTAGACTTTCTGCTGTAGTACCGATTAATGCTATTTTCATAGGTGAGTTCTAGATTCTGTTTTTCTGTATGCGCAGGTAGATATCTTCCCATTGAGATACGATTTTTTTAGCAGAAAATTTCTCAATGACTCTTTCCCGAGCACGATAGCTACTTCCTCTACGCTGTTCAACATCTAATGATTCAATTTGTTGCATCGCAGCGGTTAAGTGATGTACATCATTAACCGAAATTGTTATGCCAAAATCCTGTCCATTTCCAATAATTTCTGCCGGCCCACCACAGTTTGTTGCGACAACTGGCAATCCGCATGCCATAGCTTCGGCAACGACGAGTGCAAATCCTTCATAGTCTGAGGCCAGCACAAAAGCATCGGAATCATGATAATAATCAACAACATTATCTTTTTTCCCCAAGAGAGTAACTCGTTCGCTTAGAGAATTGTGATCGATAAATGTTTGTAATGAGAGTCGTTCCTCGCCTTCTCCAATTATGATGAGTTCACTATGTGGCAACTTCATCATCGCTTGCAAAATCAGCAGTTGATTTTTTACTTTTACAAGCCGCCCAACGGTTATCCAGCGAAATCGTTTCCTGCTCTGTCTATCAATGATACGAAAATGATCAATATTGATACAATTATAAACAGTAAGTGTTTTCTCTGATGGAAATACTTTGTCGTTAATAAACCGCTGCCGTGCCGCATCGCTTACGACTGTATTTAAGTCACAGAATTTATTAGTTAAACGATAAAGCCAGTCTCTGGCACTGCCACCTTCACGAACGCTGTGCGCAGTACAAATAATAGATGTGCTATCCACCAAAAATACTCTTACAAGACGTACCAGGATATTGGCATGAAACATATGCGAATGCACAATATCTGGAGAATTCTGTCTTATCAACCTGGCTAATTTAAATGCTGCAAATGGTAAAGCTAATTTGGACTTCATCCCCAATGAAACAACTGGGATGTTATTTCTAATTAGCCTATCGATCAAATCAACTGGTGGTGTAAGCGAAATTAACCGAACAGAATGCCCACACCTTTTAAGCTCGAGAAGCAGTTCAACTACCTGCATTTCCGCGCCTCCGACATTCATGCCTGTAATGACATAATCAATTTTCACTCATACCACCTGTTTTTTTAAATCACACTATCCATATATTTATTTAGTACTTCTTCCGGATCTCCAATCATCTTTGGTTTACCGCCCTCTAGCCACAGGACTTTATTACAAGTTTTCAGAATGACATTATTGTCATGCGAAGACAACACAACTACCTTTGCCCTCTCCTGTAATTCCTCGAATCTTTTCTTTGCTTTATTTAAGAAGGAAGCATCGCCAGTACCAATAATTTCGTCGAGTAGAAGTACATCTGGATCAACTGAAGTTGATACTGCAAATGCTAATCTCACGCGCATGCCGGTAGAGTAGACACGAATTGGTAGATTTAGATAATCACCTAGTTCAGTGAAACAAGCGATCTCTTCTATTTTGGATTCGATTTCTGCATTCGTCATACCTAGTAATAAACCACGTAGCTTTATATTTTGGTATCCTGTGGAATCATCATCCATCCCTAGAGCGATGTCCAACAGAGGAACTATCTTACCCTTTCGTTTAATTGTGCCGGATGTTGGTTCATAAATACCAGCCAAGAGTTTCAGTAGCGTAGATTTTCCCGCACCATTGTTTCCAATAAGTCCGAGTTTATCACCTTCTTTCAGACTAAACGTCAAACCGTCCAATGATTTAACCGTAACTGTGCTGCTTTCTTTTTTTGAAGAAATTACACCACGGGTTAAATTTGCCACCTGCGATTTAAACGATCTACTTTTAGCGTCGTAAATGGGAAATTCAACACCCACATCTTTCAAGTCAATCAAATGAGACATAATAATTTACACCCAATATGCAATGCGGTTTCTACATTTTGCAAATGTAATTAGGGAGATAACTGTTCCTACGCATGCAAGGATAATGGAATTATAATAGCAGTATAGCTCTGGCATTTTGCCCACTAAAGGCGAACGAATAATCTCAATAAACCAGGCAAATGGATTTAACTTCAGCAGTAAGCTATATTTAGCCAGCATTGTTCCAGAAAATAATATCGGAGTTATGTAAAAGACAACCTGCATAAAGCTCATAACCATTTGCGGAAAATCTCTAAAACGTACAGAAATCACCGCGAACAAAGTCGCAATCCAGATCAAGTTAACAACTACGATCATAAAACCAAGTATAAAAAGAGGAAAATTCCTTAACGAAAAAACGTTGAATATAATCAACACACCAATCACTATTACTATATTATGGCAAAGCATCATAAAATTTCGCCATAACATTTGCATAATATATATGAATTTCTTAGTTGGTAATTGACTTATAAAAGAGCTGGACGATATGAAAGTAACACACCCTTCATTTATAACGCCGCTAATAAAGTTCCAGAAAACCAAACCAACTGCTAGCATCGGGAGATATTCTTTAACTTCTAGTTTAAAAAGCTCTCCATAAATCACCCCTAAGGCAATAATAAGGACCGCCATACTTAATGTAATCCAAAACGGTCCAACAATGGATCTTTTATATCTCTGTCTTAATTCTAACCAACCTAATGTAGTCCAAAGATGCCAAGATTTTATTGACGAATATATATCTGTTAGTGATTCTTTCATTGCTTCAGCTCTTTATACATCTTTTCTTTAATTAATTCTAACCGGGAGTTGTATTCCAAAACAAATGCGTTAAGCAAAACTTTAATTTCCCCGTAATTATCACGAACTAATTGTAACCGATTCCTGATTGCAGTTGGATTATCAACCTCTTTTTCAACCAAATACAATTCTAACTCAGGAAAACCTTTATATATGTTTCCGGCTGGCCCCACAACGCATGGCGTTCCGACACTTGCAGATTCCAACGCTATCATTGGTGAACATTCCGTATTCGTTACATAGCACACTACATGTAAACGAGATAGCAGTTCGATAAACCGCTTATTATTTAAATTCTCTGATAAGGCCGTAAGTTTAATATTTGAAGTAACCCACTTCATATTATTTTCAAGATGCAGGTTTGTAACTAGCTCACATCCTTTTAATGAACCAATTGCTAGTAACTGAGGAAATGGATTTTTATACCAACTGAACATTGCAGCGAACAAACCTACGCGGAAATTGGCAGAATCAGGTGCAGCTAATTTTTTAGAAAACGAAGTGCCTGATACAACATAATTCGATACTGAGAATGCACGAATACCGTAAGCATTGAGTATTTCATCTAGCTCAGGCTTAAACGAGATGACCCCATCAACAATTCGCTCTCGGTAAAGTTCATACCATCCATCAAACGTTGAATATTGCGAGGAGTCAACCCACTGAGCAGGTGAACCATGCCATGCAAAAAATATTTTTATTTTCGGACTTAATGCCTTAATTTTTTTGGCAAGTTCCATTTGTAATTGTGTTCCACCGCTCATGATCACACTTTTTAGTGTTTTAGATGCAGCAAGTTTTTCTGCCAACCTGTTTAGATAGACATGAGTAGAAACCTGTGGGAACTCATATGAATAATATGGATATTGGATACTATCATCTTTAAAGAAACTAGCAGTTGATGTGGCAACACCAGACCAATATGCAGAGTAAAATGCTAATACTTCTTTATCTGCTGTTGCATTACTATAAAACTCATCCAACAAATCATAATCAACTTGATTTGTGGTTGTTCCTGCAACCTTATAATATATTTTTCGTAGCAGGCTGTATTGTTTTAGCGTATTCATCAAATTCAAACGAAGAGCTAGTCTGCTTAGATTATAAATAGCTTTTGATATCAATCGTTCTTTAAATGATGGAGCTTTCTGCTCGCGAAGGAATATATTCTTAAATTCATTTTGCGATTTTGAACACATATCTTTGAAGAACAATGCCCATTTGTCAGCTATAAGGCCACCATCTACAAATTGCTGGCGATATGCTAAATAATTCATTCTTTGTAATTCTTCAAGACCACGTTGATCGTCAAGAAGACCTTTCAATGAATCATAAAATGCCTCTGCATCCCGAGACACAATATACTGTAGCTGCTTTTCAGGTAATACTTCATTGGCTATGCCAACATCTGTCGACACAACAGCACAACTGTTTGCCATTGCTTCAAGAAGTGGCAATGGTGTACCTTCACATTCCGAACTAATCAGTAGAATATCTGCATCAGAAAGTGTTTTAAGAATTACCTCACGATCGGTCTTACCCTTAGAACTGTCAAACTCAATATAATCAAATGTATATCCAGATTTTTTTAATTTATCTAGAGCCGGCAATACTATTGTATTCAGGCCTTTATAATCCTGGTAACCGAGGTATTCCCCCCATTTACTATTGCCAATCCATACGAGTTTTTTTCTGTCACGATTATCATAACTTTTTACCTCGCTCATTGGAATTTCTGGATTATCATAGATAACACTATGAGGAGGCGGAAAATCAGACAGTTCAGAATATAGCTCTTTCAATTTTCCGGATGTAACAAAATACCCATCCACAAAATTCATAAGAGGAATTCTTCTCTCATAGTTTGCAATATCATCATAAGTAAAAAGATGATCAGGAATATGCGTTGTAACAATATTGCTGATCAAAATTTCTTTATATTGGGGATTCCGCTGAGTGAAGTTCATCACTTCCATGAGATAATCACGCCAAAAGAAGTGTAAAATACTCTTTTCTTTTACGTTTTTATCCAGGTGCATAACAAAGTCTGCCACAGTTTTAAAATCATCGGTGCAAACTATTTTTACATTAAAACCGCTTAATTCTGTTGCTATATTTTGGGCTATTCTACCGAATGCCCAATCCAACTTATCGACTATGAAAAATAAATTCATTGATACGCCATTATAATATTAAATAGATTGGTACTAGCTTCCATAGCCATTAGGGTTTTGTTTTTGCCAATTCCAGGTATGGACCATCATATCTTCAATATTGTACCTGGATTTCCAGCCTAAAATCCTTTCTGCTTTAGATACATCAGCCCAAGAAGATCCTATATCGCCCTCACGTCTGGCGACAATTTCATAATTAACTTTCTGGTTACTTGCTTTTTCAAAGGCATCAATTACTTGTAAAACTGAGACACCAGTGCCGGTACCAAGATTAAAAATGTCATATCCTTGCAATTTATCGATATACCTTAAAGCACTAACATGGCCTGCTGCAAGATCTACTACATGGATAAAGTCGCGTACTCCTGTTCCATCAATAGTTTCATAATCGCCACCATAAACGGACAGTTTTTCCAATTTGCCAATAGCAACTTGAGAAATATAAGGAACAAGATTGTTTGGAATGCCGTTCGGATCTTCCCCAATAAGGCCACTAGGATGTGCACCTGTAGGATTAAAATAACGCAGAGCAATAATTTTTAATTTATCATCAGATTTCGCATAGTCTGATAAAATCTGCTCCAGCATGACTTTAGTAGTTCCATAGGGGCATGAAGCATTTCCAATAGGATATTCCTCCAGGTTGGGAACTGGAGAATGATTACCATAAACAGTCGCAGACGAACTAAAAATGAATTTGTAAACATTTGCTTGCTTCATAACTTCAAGCAGAGTGAGGGTTCCACTGACATTATTAATGTAATATTCCAGTGGTTTCTTTACTGATTCACCAACAGATTTTAATCCTGCAAAATGAATCACTGCATCAATATCGTAGTTTTTAAAAACTTCTTCAAGCTTTTGTTTATCGTTGATATCAGCTTTAATGAATGGAATATTTTTCGAAACCAAAGACCCAACGCGATGAAGTGACTCTTGGGATGAATTACTCAGGTTATCAAGTACAACCACATCATACCCGCCCTCAATTAATTGTAAAACGGTATGTGAACCAATATAACCAGCGCCACCTGTCACAAGTATAGTCATGAAGTCTCCGAAATTGTATTAATCTTTTATGCTAATTACGTGTTCAATTATTTGATCTTATATATTTTGTAAATTAGCCTTTAACATAACGTTATCTTATTTTAACACCGAAATGTTAATTTGTTCAGACACGCTACCGCCCCTGGCTCAACAGCTACCAGTCTACTGTACACTCCAATTTTTGCGGGGCTCAACCTGTCAATTATCGATTACATTTTGACACATTTAGCCCCAGAACATTCCAAATATTGTCGTATTAATCTCACTAAGAAACAAGGAAAAATCGATTTTTGCTATAAGAAAAGGTAGAACATTGATTTTTTTACTGCTTGATTTTTATCAAAAAAAAGGCAGTAGAGTCATGCTGTCTACCGATAGCATCAAGAGACTTCCCCTGCCATTTAATATGAAGTATTACCAATATAAATAATCTGTTGTCTTGATTATTCCCCGAGCAACTTCTCAATGCTCTTACGGAACTTAGGCCCTTCCTTCAGGTTGCGCAGTCCGTACTTAACGAATGCCTGCATGTAACCCATTTTCTTACCGCAGTCGTAGCTATCGCCTGTCATCAGCATGGCATCAACAGACTGTTTTTTAGCCAGCTCTGCGATGGCATCCGTCAACTGAATACGTCCCCATGCGCCAGGTTGGGTATGCTCTAATTCGGCCCAAATATCAGCAGACAGCACATAACGCCCTACTGCCATCAGATCGGAATCCAGCGTCTGCGGTTGATCCGGCTTTTCAATAAATTCAACGATCCGGCTGACTTTGCCTTCGTTGTCCAAAGGCTCTTTGGTCTGAATAACCGAGTATTCGGACAGATCGCCTTCCATACGTTTTGCCAGCACTTGACTACGCCCGGTTTCATTAAAACGAGCCACCATGGCAGCCAGGTTGTAGCGCAGAGGATCTGCACTCGCGGTATCCAGAACGACGTCCGGTAATACGACGACAAACGGGTTATCCCCAACAATTGGGCGAGCGCAAAGAATGGAATGACCCAAGCCCAGCAACTGAGCCTGACGAACGTTCATAATGGTCACGCCAGGGGGACAAATAGACTGCACCTCGGCTAAAAGCTGGCGCTTAACACGCTGCTCAAGCAACGATTCGAGTTCGTAAGAGGTGTCGAAGTGGTTCTCAACCGCGTTCTTAGACGCATGAGTCACCAGAACGATTTCTTTGATACCTGCAGCTACAATTTCGTCGACAATGTATTGAATCATCGGCTTGTCTACGATCGGCAGCATCTCTTTAGGGATTGCCTTCGTGGCAGGCAACATGTGCATCCCCAGACCTGCTACCGGAATAACTGCTTTCAAATTAATCATTAAGTCATTCACCTATTCAATTGTTGCTGAATTATAGCTTTTTAGCTTGTTTTAGCCAGTATGAATTACATTACTCCGATGCAGCGTATGTTACGCCGCTTAACTGCGGAATGCAGTAATCTTAATCCCAGGGAGGTGCAACTTTAGCCAGGAATGGTCGCAAAGTTACCCCCCCTTCCCTGGTAGTCGAAAATTCACCGCTTCAACATTCACCACCTGATGGTTTATGCGGTCAATGTCAACTGAACTTTGTCCCGTTTCGTTTACCGCATGGACATTTGCCAGTGAGAGCAATGTGTCCTGTTTAGCCATAAACTTGCCGCGCACATCCTTGCGGAGATCGAAGTGCATCTTAAGCGCGGGTCCTGTTACAGATTGCTGCATCACCCTGATGTTACGCAAGAAAAGATGCTGTGGTTGGTTGTGCAACTCAAGCGTGGCGCGCTTCATCTCCACGTTGGTAATGGCCACGAATGATGTTGCATTACCCGATGAGATCTGAATGCCGCGTAATTTGTATTCAAGTTTGGTGTTATCGAGGTGGATATTATTCAACTTAAAGTTTTGTGGAATGGATAAATATCGCCCTTTGATAACGCCATAACCAATGAGCATACCCGCGCTATTTTCCATATTGATATTATCAATGACGAAATTATCACATCCATAAATAGCGACCGTTGCATTATCGATGCCCGCTTTCTTACTGAAATCCGGGGTGATATTTCGCGCGGTAATATTACGAATGATAAAATGCTTGCCGTTCTCCACATGGACTAACTGTCGACAGTCGGTACCAGTGATGTTCGCCACGACAAAGTTTTTTATCGCCAGCTCATCGGGATAGGTATTGTCATAGGTACTGCCCGCCAGCCCGATGCCTATGCCCCAGTTCACATTGCCGTTGGTACAGTTGATACGTTCGATGACGTGGTCAGAAATGAGGATGTTGCTGTCGTTAATCGCCACATTCCACTCAATAGCATCGCCCTGAAGATCGCTAAAACGGCAGTGGGTAATCTTCACACCATCCATACGGTTATGAAAACCCTGTCGCAGGATCCCGTAGTTAGCGCGCGTGACGGTAATATCATCGATAGTCAGATTGCGCATCAGCCTTGAGGTTTTTCCGCCGATATAGATTTGCGTCACCGGGCCGAAACCACTCATGGCAATCCCTTTTATCACGCAGTCCGATCCCCGTACATCCAGGGTAACATTCCTCAGATTCCCGCCCTGCTCGCCCAGCACCTTACATCCATCCTGCAGAACAAAGCGGCCACGGCCATTACCGCTTATTCGACCTTGCACAGATAGTGTTTTGCCAGGGGGAATAACGATAGCGGTATTAAGATCCTTACATTCCAGTCCTTTTGGCACGACGACAGTTTGTCCTTCTTTGAACGCCTGCCGGAAAGAAGCGACCCAATCATTTGGGTTGTAATCCTGAATGTTGACGCTGACCGTTGATTCAAGCGCCCGGACAACGGGAAAATGCAGCACGGCAAGCGCAGAGCCTGCCGTCAGAAAAGTACGGCGTGAGAGTTTGTTCTCTGACATACAACCTCGATTTACATCGTTTGTAGCAGACTGGCTAACTGTTTATTGATCGCTAATTGATTAAATTCTTTTTCAATTTTTTCGCGCGCGCACTGCACAATCGGTTGCACCTGCTCACTATCGAGTAGGCTAAATGCCGCTAATCTCTCTGCCAGAGCCTGCGCGTCATTTTCCGGTGCCAGCCAGCCAGATTTACCCGACTCGACAAGCTCCGGGATCCCACTGTGGACGGTAGAAATGACCGGGATCCCCACTGCCATCGCCTCCATCAGCGCCACTGGGATACCCTCCATATCGCCATCCCTTCCGGTGATCGACGGCAGCAAAAATACATCCGCCTGCTCAAGCATCTCCTTTACCTGATGACTGGGTTTAAAGCCGGGCATCTCAATCACATCATCAAGCTGAAATTGCTCGATAAGCGTACGCAAACGACGCTCCCAGGGACCAATGCCAAGAATGCGGTAGCGAAATAAGACGCCCTGCTCTTTCAACTGCCGACAGGCTTCGATGGCGACATGCAGTCCTTTTTTCTCGGTTAACCGGGCGACAGAGATAATCTCCAGCGGTGCGGCTGGGGCTTTCAGTTGACGAGGCGTAAAACGTGTCATGTCGATACCCATACGGGAAACCGCGATTTTTTGCGGCGGGCACCCCATGTTTTTTAAACGTCCAGCCCAGAGATTACTGATGGGTAACATCAAATCTCCACGTTGAAACAGCTGCTGATATTCAGGGGTATAGTGAGCAAGCACATCCCGATGCGAAACATCAACGCCGTGAAATACCGTGGCGATTTTTCCGCGGATCACCCCAAGCTCACGCAGTTTGGCGGCCGTTACGCCTGCAGGTCCAAAATGAGCGATAAAGACATCCGCCTCAAACGCCCGTGGATTCCCACCACAAATGGCCGCTAAAATCAGATTGCGCGCCTCATCGCCATAGCGTGCCACATTAAGCGCTTTCCAGGTGGCTGCGCGGGTAATCCCGTGCAGCGTCGCCGCCGCTCTATACTTCAGCTTCGCCAGCTTGCTCTGTGGTTCATTCAGTAACCAGCGCGTTTTTTCACCCAGACGGTAGGTATTAAATGAAGCATGGGTATTTTCAAGATCGCCCTTCTGCAACGCGACAATCTCCACGTCGTAGCCCATATCGATAAATGCGGTAATCTGATTGAGGATAAAGGTCTCAGAGGAGAGCGGAAATTTAAGCAGGAAAAAGCCAATCTTCATTTTTCCCCCTCAATACGCGATAAAACCGACTGCACCATGCTCACCCCGCGTTCGCGCTCACGCGTAACCGCGTCGCCGAGACGTATGCGCAGCTCAGGTAGCTGTCCGAGAGCATCGGCGACCTTCCCTTCCAGACTACCATCGAGCAGATGGCGAATATCGACGGCCATCTCTGGTAACCCCAACTGTTGCATAATCCCTGCCGATTTATGCTCGTAGTTAATGGCGATGGCTGGCGTCATAAAATTCATTGAGATGATGGCAGAGTGCAAGCGAGTCCCCACCGTCAGATCGCAGGCAGCCAAAATTTTCCCCATTTCCAGATCGTTGAGTTCATCCATCACCACGTGATACCGGGCCGGGTCGTTAACATACTGGCGCAGGTTTAACGCCACCATGCGATCATCTTTGTTGTAACTATCAATACCGGTGCAGGTTGACAGTGCAATCACCTGGTAACCTTCATCGAGGATGCGATTCACCACTCCGGCAAAGGCTTGCTCATAGGCCTGCTGCGTTGTCCCCAGGCGTTTATCAAAAGGAGCCAACTCACGCAACGTTATGGCAACCGTCTTCTGTTTAGCCGCCATTTTTAACCAATGCTGGACGGCATAACCGGGTTCATAATCCTCATGATGGTTATCTACCAGCCAGGCGGTATCCACCCCGGTTTCGACTTTATCCGTGTTTATTGCACTGCGCTTCATCAGTTCCAGACTGACGGACTCACGCAAAATCAGCGCATTACAGTGTCCAAATACGTAGTTCGCCAGTTGGTTAAACTGCTCATCCTGGAATGGCCCCACGCTGTGGCCAATCATGTACAGCGGTTTTTTTGCCATAAACGAACACAGGGCATGTTCAAACTGCGGTACGCCATACAGATCAACAAAAAACGATCCGCCGACCTGGATAATGGCGTCGTAGCGCGACAGCAGACGAACAAAATCGGTAAATCCCTGGGCGATAGCGATATTGCGCAGATTACCGGAATCAGTGACGCGCGAGAGCAGTACCTGGTGCTGATAGCGACGACGCAGCACTTTCTTCACGCGCCCCATGACGCCCGCTGCGTTATTGTGCTGCTTCATCTGCGAATACAGCGGATCGCCCATCACCGGGCGGTTCAGCAACCATGAGGAGCTCACCGGGTAACGGCTCATCACATCCACTTCAGTCTCGGGACGCAAGGCGGTAATGGCATCCAGCAAACCGCGCAGAATCGCGCTATCCCCACGGTTCCCACAGGTATGGTTGCCTAAAATTAGTAATTTCATTCTGACCTCTTCTAATCATTGCCGGAGGGCGGCTCTCGCCCTCCGGCATGCAACAAGCACAATTCATCCTGCACGAAGCAAGGTTTTCATTTTTTCACTGCGACAAAGCTGGCGTTTTATTTCCACCACCAGCGGATGGCGCGACAGCACAATCATCACCGCAAATACCAGCGCACCTGCCACAATCTGCATCCCCAGCAACGCGCCTAATGGCAGGTGGCTGCGCAGCGTTAAGCCCAGCGCATAGCTCACCACAAGGGTGGGTAAAGAGAGATACAACGGCAACCAAAGACTGAGCATGTACTGGCGGTAGCTGGGGCCAAGAACAGGCTTGATCATCACGAAATAGCTGAGGATCGTGTTAATCACCTGAACCAGCAAAAAGCCCAGCGTCACGCCAATCGCCCCGGCAAGATGACCACCGATAAAAATGGCTGGAATAAACAGAAAGGTTTTGAACACATTAAACTTGAAACTGATATCAACCCGCGCTTTCGCCATCAAAAGCGATCCTATTGGATTCCCCACCGAGCGCAGCAGACCCACGATGCACAGCAGTTGCAAGACGGGAATAATGCCGTTCCACTTCTCGCCAAACACCAAAGGCACTACGTTGTTCGACACCACCATTAATCCCAGCAGCGCCGGGAAGTTGATAATCCCGACCACCGATAGCAGTTTGTAAAAATTCACCTTTAGCTTTTCACTGTCGTCCTGGATTTTGGCGAAAGCCGGAAACAGGACGCGGGTAATAATCGGGTTCAGTTTGATCGGGGGGACAACCGCCACGTTCCAGGCAAGATTAAATCCACCCGCCACACCAGCTCCCAACGTTCTGGCTAAAACCAGCGTGGAAAGATTGGTATTGATGTAATTGATGATGCTATCTGCCGTCAGCCATGCGCCAAAACGCAGATTCGACGAAACGGATGCCAGCGAAAAATGCAGCCCCGGGCGGTAAATCCGACGGCCAAAATAGCCGAACAGCAGCGTACGTAGCGTACTGTTTACCAGATACCCAAGAATGGCGGTCAGCGCGAGCGGCCAGAAATGGGCGCTGACCACGGTAAAGATAAAACCAGCCAGCACCGAACTGGTTTCGATCATGCCGATTTTGTTAAAGGCCAGCTCTTTTTGCATCAACGCACGAAACTGCTGCCCGTGCGGTATCACTACAAACGCCAGCGATAAGGTTTTGATGAGCGGCGCAAGTTCGGGGTTATTGAGCACACGGGCAATCGTCTCGCTCAACAGAAACATCGCCACGCATACCGCGATACCCAGCCCAACGTTGAGCCAGTACAGCGTGGTCAGTTCAAGATAGCCAATTTCTTTACGCTGAATAATTGAGTTGGCGATACCAAAGTCAGACAACGTATCGGCCAGCGCAATGATCACCAGCGACACGGTTAACAACCCGAACTGGTGGTTATCAATAATCCGCGCCAGGACGGTCATCTGAATAAGTCCGAGTCCAATAATGATCACCGTGGCAATCGCCGACCACTTAGCGCCGTTAAGCGTTTTTTCTCGTAAGCTCATGTTAGTACGCCGCTTTGTTAACAAAGCCTTTGAATACTGTCAGAAAAACAATTTTGATATCGAACCACACGCTCCACTCGCGAATGTATTCGAGGTCAAACTCCACACGTTTTTCCATTTTTTCCAGCGTATCGGTTTCACCACGCCAGCCGTTGATTTGCGCCCAGCCGGTAATCCCCGGTTTCACCTTATGGCGTAACATGTACCCCTCAATCAACTGGCGGTACTGCTCGTTATGCGCCACCGCATGCGGACGTGGCCCGACGATAGACATTCCCCCGGTCAGCACGTTAATAAACTGCGGCAGTTCATCGAGCGACGTCCGGCGCAGGAAATTTCCCACAGGAGTTACGCGCGGATCGTTTTGCGTCGCCTGCGTCACCACAGCGTCGTTTTCCATCACTTTCATTGAGCGAAACTTCCAGACTTTGATTGGTTTTCCGTCCATGCCATAGCGAGTCTGGCGGAAAATCACCGGTCCTTTGGAGGTCAGTTTTACCAGCAGCGCTATGCCACACAGCACCGGGGAAATAAGCAGCAGGATCAGTGAAGCCAGCACGATATCTTCCGCACGCTTTAACAGGCGATTAATCCCCGAGAGCGGCGTGTCATACAGCGGCACCACCGGAACGCCGTTCATCTCTTCAATCCGTGAATGCAGGATATTGAAGGTAAAGACATCGGGAATGAGGAGTACCGAACAGGTGGTGTCGGCCAGATCGCGCACCAGTTTTTTTACGCTGGCGCCATCGCTCATCGACATGGCGATATAAACGTTATGAATACGCGAGGATTTGGCGTCATCCACCAGTTGCTGCAGATTACCGGCCCAGTCGCGAGAGTTTTTTCCAGGGATGGGGTCGTGATAGACACCCGCTACTTCAAATCCCAGCCACGGTTCATGGCGAAAACTGTCCAGCAGCAGTTGTCCGGCGGGCATGTCGCCAGCCACCGCCACCCGGCGAGTGTTGTAACCACGATTACGCAGCCACCCCGCGCCGTAGCGAATAAACGAACGACTCAACACCAGGCCGACGCTTGAAAGGAGATACCATGCCAGCCAGACGGCGAGACGGTTATCGAAATCGTTATTAAAGGCGATCAGACCTGCGCAAAAAATCAGACTCAACGTCCAGTTTTGCAACAACAGCACCAGCTCAGTGGATATTTTGACGCCACGCCAGGAGCGATAAAAATCTGTTATGCCCCCGAGCATCTGAAAAACAACCAGCGTGATCAGCGCCACCAGCAGGTGCATATACAGGAAAGGCAAACCGCTTAATTCGCAGACTACCCACAATCCGCCAAACATGATGGTGATATCTGAAAAGCGTTGCACCATCGAAATTAACGACGCATTGGTTTTGGCGCGTTCGCGCTTTTTTAGATGTGTCATCGTGGTTCCTGTTAGTCACCCTTTGCCCATCATCGGGCAAAGGAAGCACCGGCATTACTGATTCAGTAACGCCAGAAGAGTGCGCGTTCGCGCTTCCATCAACGGAATATCTCCGCGCGATTCCACGTTCAGACGCACCACCGGTTCAGTATTGGAAGAGCGTAAATTGAAGCGCCAGTCGACAAACGACATGCTGATACCGTCCGTTCTGTCCACCGTCAACGCCTCACGGGAAAAATGCTGCTCCACGCGCGCAATCGCTGCCGCCGGCTCTGCCAGCGTACTGTTTATTTCTCCACTCGCCGGATAGGCCACCATCCGGTCGCGGACCAGTTCGCCCAGCGACTGTCCTTTCAGACACTGCAACTCCGCCACCAGCAGCCACGGGATCATGCCGCTGTCGCAGTATGCAAAGTCGCGGAAATAGTGATGCGCACTCATTTCACCGCCATAAATGGCATCTTCATGACGCATGCGCTCTTTGATAAACGCGTGCCCGGTTTTTGACATCACCGGTTTACCGCCTGCCGCCGTCACCACATCCACGGTATTCCAGGACAGGCGCGGGTCGTGGATAATTTTCGCCCCCGGATTCTTCTCCAGAAACGCTTCCGCCAGCAGGCCGACAATGTAGTAACCCTCAATAAACTGACCTTTTTCATCGAACAGGAAGCAACGATCAAAATCCCCATCGAAGGCAATCCCCATATCTGCGCCGTGTTTAATCACCGCATTGCGCGTGTCAGCCCGACATTCCGGCAGCAGAGGATTGGGAATACCGTTGGGGAAGTTGCCATCCGGCGTATTGTGGATTTTGATAAATTCGACCGGTGCGCCCAGCGCCTTAAAACGGGCTTCAATGGCGTCAATCACCGGACCTGCCGTGCCGTTGCCGGAATTGAGCACCAGCTTCATCGGTTTCAGGTTGCCGGGATTGATGTACCCTAACAGGTGGTCGATGTAGGCATCGCGGGTAGTAATACGCTGGTAGCGGCCACGTTTTGCCTCATCGACCGGCGGGAAGTCGTTGACTTCCGCCAGGCGCTGCACGTCGCGCAGACCGGTATCGCCGCTGATGGGGCGCGCCCCTTCCCGCACCAGCTTCATGCCGTTGTAATTCATTGGATTATGGCTGGCGGTCACTTCAATACCGCCGTCAATGCCCAGATGAAAGGTGGCGAAGTAAATCTCTTCGGTGCCCGACATACCAATATCCAGCACATCCACCCCCGCATCCTGCAGCCCTTTTGCCAGCGCCAGCTTTAGCGTCTCGCTGGTCAGGCGCACGTCGCCACCCAGAACAATCGTTTTTGGCTTCAGGAACTCGCCGTAAGCGCGGCCAATACGCCACGCAATCTCTTCATTTAGTTCTTCGCCCAGCCTGCCGCGAATGTCATAGGCTTTGAAACAGGTTAATTTCGTCATGATTTACCCTTCTTCAGGCAACAGTTAGCCCTCTCCTGACTGGAGATATTTTTCAAAAATGACTAACCGTTCGTTTGTAGGCCGGATAAGGCGTACACGCCGCCATCCGGCAACGAGGATGTTGTGTTAAGCGCGCCCGTATCTGTCCGCAAACCGCACGACATCATCCTCATCGAGATAAGATCCGGAGCGCACCTCAATCAGATCGAGTGGGATTTTCCCGGGGTTCTCCAGACAATGGGTCGCGCCCAGCGGAATATAGACAGACTCGTTTTCAGCGAGCAGCTTGATATCATCATTAATCGTCACCTTTGCGGTGCCAGCCACCACAACCCAGTGTTCAGCCCGGTGATGATGCATCTGCACGGACAATCCCTCACCGGGTTTGACGGTAATTCGCTTCACCTGATAACGGTCTCCGGCATCAATAGAATCGTACTTGCCCCATGGGCGATAAACTTCACGGTGAATATGGTGCTCATGACGTCCGTCAGCTTTAATTTGCTCTACCACTTTTTTAACGTCCTGCACCGCGTTGCGATCGGCTATCAGCACTGCGTCTTTGGTCTGCACCACCACCAGATCTTTCACCCCGACGGTCGTCACCAGGCCAGATTCGGCATACACATAGCTATTCTCCGTTTTATGGCTAATGACGTCGCCGTGATGCACATTACCTTCAGCGGTATGGGCGCTGATTTCCCACAATGATGACCAGGAGCCAACATCGCTCCAGCCTGCGTTCATTGGCATCACCAACGCATCGGCCGTACGTTCCATAACCGCATAGTCCACAGACTCTTCCGGGCAGGCGAGAAACGCCTGTTCATCAACGCGGATAAAATCGAGATCGGGGTCAACCGTACTCATGGCGTTTTCGCAGGCCTCAAGAATATCGGGACGATATTTTTTCAGTTCTTCCAGATAACGCCCGGCGCGGAATAAAAACATGCCGCTGTTCCAGTAGTAGTCGCCGCTCGCCACGTAAGCCTGCGCGGTTTCCAGATTGGGCTTTTCAACAAACTGCGCCACTTCAAAAGCCACGGCGTCGGTATTCGTCGGTGAAACCTCGCCACGACGGATATAGCCGTAGCCGGTCTCCGGCTGGTCTGGCACGATACCAAACGTCACCAGCTTACCCGCACTGGCATAGGGCATCGCATTACGAACCGCCTCGCGAAATGCCTCTTCGTCAGCAATCATGTGATCGGCTGCCAGTACCAGCAGCAGCGGATCTTCACCCGGACTTTGACGTTTTGCCGCCAGCGCGGCCAGCGCTATCGCCGGTGCCGTGTTACGCCCGGCAGGTTCGAGAATAATGTTCTCAGTCAGTTTGTGCAGTTGCCGTAGCTGTTCCGCTACAATGAAACGGTGTTGTTCATTACAGATAACCACCGGACTTTCGCACTCCACGCCGTTCAGACGGCAGATCGTTGTCTGCAGCATGGTGAGATCGCCTTTCAGGCACAGGAACTGCTTTGGATACAGCACGCGGGACAATGGCCATAAACGGCTACCCGAGCCACCGGCCATCACTACCGGAAAGAGTTTGCTTTGACTCATCATGTACCCCGAATATCAGCAATAAATTGACTCAGCACGTTTTCTTTATCCAGCGTGCGTTCGGCATAATCACGTGCCATCGTGTTCACTTTTGGCATCATCAGCGCCCGTTGAATACCACAGGCCAACGCGTTAACCGACTCCGGCTCCACACACACCGCAATGCCAGGATAAGTGTCACAAAGCTGACCCAACTCGGTTTCATGCTCGGCGGTAATGACCGCGTTACCGCCAACGGCGAGGATATTGGTCAGTTTGGAGGGCAGTACGGCATCCGCCGCACCGCGCTTTTGTACCACCAGATGACAATCCGCCATCTTGAGCAATGCCGGCAGCGCGTCATAAGATTGCAGTGGAAAGAACATCACATTGTTCAGGCCGCGTTCACTGACCATACTCTCCAGCCGCGCTTTACCACCGCCCTGCCCGACAATCACAAACAGCCAGGGCTGTTCGCTCAACAGTACAGCTGCGTCAACCACGCTCTCCAGCCCCTGCTTTTCACCGATATTGCCCGAGTAAAGAACGATCTTTTGGGAGACAGGCAAGCCCAGTTGCTGACGCAACGCCAGGGCATCGGTATCGTTCACGCCACGAAAACGTGCCACTTCCGACCAGTTTGGAAAGAAAATAACTTTGTGCGGCGCAACGCCTTTTTCCATGGCTTTGTGCATCATGGTCCGGGAGATGGTCGAAATATGATCCATATTCAACAGCCCACTGCGCTCAAAGGCGCTGGCCAGTTTTGCCACCACGCCACGCTTGCCTGTGCCCGCCATGCCAAGTCCCAACATGGCATCGACTTCGTAATCCTGAACGTGCAACAACGTGCGCGCGCCACAAAGTTTTGCCAGCAGACGCATGCCCGGCGTACAAAACAGCGTCGGCACCACGCCGATAATGCGGTCCGGCTTCCAGCGACGTTGCGCCAGCAGCGGGAAAAAACTGCTCAGGGCAAAACTGCCCAAATGCAGCAGCCGTTTGAGCGTAGAGGGTTGCTCAGGCACATACAGCGGACAACGCCAGACAATGGCGTCACCCTCTTCACGACGGTAACGCCAGGACGAATAGCGACCGTTGACCTTCCACTGCGGATAATAAGGCGGCGCGGTGATCACCCGAACGTCATGCCCCTGTTGCGCCATCCACTGCACCATTTCACCGGTGTATTTGCCGATACCGGTCAACTCCGGTGAATAGTTGATGCCATACACGAGGATCTTCATAGACCGGGTACTCCGGTCTGGGCCGTTTCACAGAAGTAAGCCCGGCTGTTGTCGTGCACGTGGTCACTGGCCAGAATCTGTGTATCTGCCAGCCAGCGGTACGCATCATGTTGAACGTCAGGCAGGTGCAGGTCGTTTTCCGACACCCGCAGACGAAATCCCAGCACGATGTAATGCGTTGAGAAATCCTCCCCGGAAAAGTTGTCGTCATAGAAATGCTGCCAGACACCGTAAAACTCCGCAGCGGACAGCGGTAAACGTAACCCCAGCTCAGCTTCAGTAAGCCGCTCAAAGGCCACGCGCAGCGATTCATCTTTTTGCACCCGACCGCCGGGCACGAACCAGTACCCCTGCGCCGGACGATTGAGACGCTTACCGAGCAGAAATTCGCCGTCGGCGTTTTCCACGATTAAATCGATGGAAATCAGCGGGGTTGAACGGACAACGGTGGCAAAATCCTCATGACGTAAAAACATACTTACCCCCGGTAGTGCTGCTGGTTTTCAAGGAACCACTGATATGTACTGGCAAGCCCCGCTTCCAGGGATATCTCGTGATACCAACCCAACTGATGCAACCGCGTGACGTCGAGCAATTTGCGCGGCGTGCCGTCCGGTTTGCTGGCGTCGAACACCACTCGCCCCTTGTAACCCACGACCTGCGCGATGGTCTGGGCCAGTTCACGGATGGTGCAATCAACGCCAGTACCCACGTTGATATGCGACAGCATTGGTTGGGTATATTCCTGCCAGACTTCCTGAGCCAGCTCCATCACATGAATACTGGCCGCCGCCATGTCGTCGACATGCAGAAATTCGCGCATCGGCGTACCGCTACCCCACACCACCACATCCGACGTATTTTGCTCGCGAGCTTCATGAAAGCGGCGCAGCAGCGCCGGGATCACATGCGAATTACTCGGATGGAAGTTGTCATGCGGTCCGTACAGATTGGTCGGCATTACTGAGCGATAATCCCGGCCATACTGCCGGTTATATGATTCGCACAGCTTGATACCGGCAATTTTGGCAATCGCATACGGCTCATTGGTCGGCTCAAGTTGCCCCTGCAACAATTCACTCTCAGCGATTGGCTGGGTGGCTTGCTTTGGATAAATACAGGATGACCCGAGGAACAACAGTTTATTCGCGTTATGCAAATGCGCAGCATGAATAATGTTGCTCTCAATCATCATATTTTCATAAATAAAATCAGCAGGATAAGTATTATTTGCCACAATCCCGCCCACTTTTGCCGCCGCCAGATAAACCTGGTCAATGCGTTCAGTGGCAAAGAACGCCTGCACTGCGCTGGCGTCCAGCAGGTTAAGTTGCTCGCGGGTACGCAGCACCAGCTCTATATTATTTCGCTGAGACAGTTGTCTGACGATGGCGGCCCCCACCATCCCGCGATGGCCCGCCACAAAAATACGTTGTGTCTTCATCCTCAGTACTCCAGCGCGATAGCGACCTCGTAACCGTGCGACTTCAGCAGGGAATGTTTCTTCGCCGCATCAAGATCGTTGGCAACCATTTCCGAGATCATCTGGCGCAGCGTAATTTCCGGCTTCCAGCCCAGTTTTTCATGTGCTTTAGCCGGATCGCCCAGCAGCGTTTCCACTTCAGCCGGACGGAAATAACGCGGGTCGACGGCAATCATGACATCCCCAGGTTTCACACCCGGCGCATCGTGACCGGTCACAGAAACTACGATGCCTTTTTCATTCACGCCCTCACCTTCAAAACGCAATTTAATTCCCAACTGAGCGGCCGCCATTTCCACAAACTGGCGCACGGAATACTGCACGCCGGTGGCAATCACGAAATCTTCCGGTTTATCCTGCTGCAGCATCATCCACTGCATCCTGACGTAATCTTTGGCATGGCCCCAGTCGCGCAGTGAATCCATGTTGCCCAGATACAGGCAAGACTCGAGCCCCTGAGCGATGTTGGCGATCGCTCGGGTAATTTTGCGAGTAACAAAGGTTTCGCCGCGGCGCGGAGATTCGTGGTTAAACAGAATGCCGTTACAGGCATACATACCGTAAGATTCACGGTAGTTGACGGTTATCCAATACGCATACAGCTTAGCAACGGCATACGGCGAGCGCGGGTAGAACGGCGTAGTCTCTTTCTGCGGAATTTCCTGTACCAGGCCGTACAGTTCAGAGGTGGAAGCCTGATAAAAACGCGTTTTCTTTTCCAGACCGAGGAAGCGGATGGCTTCCAGCAAACGTAAGGTGCCGATCGCATCGACATCGGCGGTATATTCCGGTGAATCAAACGACACCGCGACATGACTCATGGCGCCCAGGTTATAGACCTCATCCGGTTGGACCTCTTGTAGAATACGGGTCAGGTTGGAGGAGTCCGTCAAATCGCCATAGTGCAGATGAAATTTGGGATTACCCGAATGCGGATCCTGGTAAATGTGGTCCACACGTTCGGTGTTGAATGATGAAGCGCGGCGCTTAATGCCGTGTACTTCATACCCTTTTTCCAGCAGAAATTCTGCCAGGTAAGAACCATCCTGCCCGGTTACGCCAGTAATGAGAGCGACTTTTGACATGTTATTACCTCTTAAATGATCCCCTCAGGGAGTAACTTTTTCGACGCGTTTGCGCGTGACTACTGCGGGATTTCCCCGACAAACGACATTTGCTGGCAGCGATTTAAAAACGCTGCTTCGTGCTCCGACGACGGTGCCATCGCCAATGGTCACGCCAGGCGCGACAAAGACATCTGTCGCCAGCCAGCATTTATCCCCAACCACAATCGGTGTGGCGTTAATATCAAAATATTGACTGGCATAATCATGGCTCCCGGTGCATAAATAACTTTTTTGCGAAATAACCGCGTGAGCACCAATCGTAATATCACCCAACGTATATAAAACCGCGTCATCACCCACCCAGGCATAATCTCCCAGGGTCAATTTCCACGGATAAGTAATTTTTACTGAAGGTCGAATAACTACGTTTTTTCCTATTTTCGCGCCAAACATGCGTAATAAAAATGCGCGCCAGCGGTACATGACCTGCGGTGACCAGCGAAACAATGTTGCCTGCACTGCCCACCATAATTGGACTTTAATGGCGCCACCACCACGAAAGCCAGCAGGCACTTTAAATCCGCTTAAATCCTGCATAATTTGCCCTTACGTTTTTCCATATAAAGTTTTTGTTTTACCGGTTGTGCGCAGACGTAAATATTCTGACAACCCGGTCCAAAAACCTGGCATATGTAATATCTGGCGCTGTACCTTTTTGGCATCCCGGCACAATTCCAGATTATTCGTCGTTGACACGCCACCCATGGAAAACTCTGACACCAGCCCGCTCAGTTTTTTAAATGCATAACCGGATTTGTATAATCGGGCAGCTAATGCGTAATCGGAAGATATTTTGTATTGCAAATCATAGCGCCAGACATTCAGTCCCGAGAGCGGAAAGAAGATGGCCTGATGGCTGGCGGGCAGGCTGTGATAAATATACCAACCCGGCTTAGCTCGCCGCTTAATTTTGTTGCCATTGCCGAAATCCAACAACGCATCGCCAATAACCATAGTTTTATCGCTTTGCGTTTTTAGCTGACGGATAAAACAAGCCGCATCCGCATGCAGAATATCCCCGGAGTTGAGGAACAGCGCAAACCGCCCGCGCGCCATAGCGATACCTTTGTTCATCGCATCATAGATGCCCTTATCCGGCTCGCTGACAAACCGTAACCGGTGCTCTGCGCTAAGTCCTTCAAGAAAGGATGACGTACCATCAGAAGAGCCGCCATCAACAACAATCCACTCAAAACTGATATCATTCGCCTGCGCCAGATGTGCCAGTGATGCGTGAGTTTTGACGATCCCTTCCAGATTGCGAAAGGCGACGGTGATAATACTGAGCAGCATGTGATTTACCTCGCGATATTCAGCGCCTTGCGCAAAATAAACGGACACACAATTAAAAACGCGTATTCCGGACTAAATACTGAACCTGTAAAAAACAGCGACAGTGGCGTAAAAAGATAAAGCTGCACCCGATAATTCTGATTATCACCAAACGCATTGATCATCATTTTCATGACTTTCCCCATGTACCATAGGGCTAATATCACCGCGAACCATGAAAAATAAATAATCAGCAGATACAAGCCATTGTCTATCGTTTTGCCAACATCCGCACCGTTAAAAATTCCGAATGACGCAACATATTCATAAAGTGAGCCGAATCTCACTACCCCATCAACGTTAAGTAACGAATAACCGACCATCACTAATGGTCCTACGATCCGATAATACGATGACGAACCTTCAGTTCCTAAATCTCCAAGGCGTGTTGCGATGTATGGGAAAGCAAATATCACTCCAACTACAAATACGCTTAATGAGATTATCGCCAGCGGTAGCTTCTTTTTTATCGCATCCTTATTCAGATACTGGAACGCCCACTCCAGAAGATAAAACAAAATAAACGTCATTACCCCTGAAAACGATCCTGATAATATTATCCCTGCCAGAATCATAACATCGGACTTAGGCGTTTTGATACCAAACTGTTTGATGCTGAGCCAAATTGAGATTAACGCCAGAGCGAAAAATGCCGGTTCGAAATAGAGCGCAGTAGTTCGTTTTCCACCAAATTTAATAAAGTTCAGAACATAGCTGTTACTGTAAATAAGATATTTCGAAATAACTTCCATTAAACTGCTGCCGCCACTGAGAATTATCTGCGCCATTTCAACTGCAGCTAACCCCACCACCAGTCCCACCACCAGCCAGAAAAACCGCAAGATCTTAGTGTAGTTATGCGGTGAAATGGTTTTGAAGCGAATACTCCACACCATGCCAATGATCACCACGGTATAAATAAACAGCATTGCGGACGTCACGTACTTGCTGGCATCCAGTGACTGACCGAACAGATAATTAAACGCCGTCAGCCCGCCCCCCATGCCCAACGCAATCATTAATTTTTTGATATTAATGCGCTCGACAAACAGCAACAGCAGGACGGGTAAGAAGGTGACGATAGTTATCGGGAAGCTCTCGCCAAGCTGGGCGAGTTTGACGTTGACCAGCAAATAAAGCAGCGGTAGCACCAGATAGCTACAGATTCTGATAGAACGAGACATATTCCTCCAGCATCTGTTGCCCACTGTATGCCACCCGGCTGCGCTGGCTGAACGCAGCAAGCGACGTGTCAAATACCGCCTGCGCAATGTCTGATTTTTTCAGTTGCACCAGTTGCAATACGTCCGCTTCGCTGAACGTTTTACCGCCCGATTTTGCCAGTACTTCTTGCGCGGCGTCACTGTGCGTGGCAATAACCGGTACGCCAATGGAAAGCGCTTCGCACAGAATCAACGGGTAGTTATCAACTCGGGAGCTGAACACCAGGCCATCCATCCCGTTTAGCGCACTCATCAACGTGCGCTTATCGCTTTCAAACCCGTGATTGATGACGTTATCTCCCGCAAATGGCGAAAATTTGCCAAAAGTATGCAGCTCAATTTTGTCTCCGAGCGCTACCATCGCTCGCACCAGTTGCTGGCTGGTCTTCCCGTCATAGCGCAGATCATGAGCCACCACGGCGATTTTCGGTCTACCGCTCCCCTCATGCTTAGCGGGAAGATCGGCAAGAATGGATTCAGTTGCTACATCGATGCCGTTGTTAATAATACGGCAGCGTCCCACGCCATACAGGCTGTTGAATGCGTCGGCCACATGCTGACTGGGCGAGATAAACTGGCAGCCCAGCGCCAGCATGGCACGAAACATCTGCCGCTTACCGGGCAACTGCTGATGGGCTTTATCGATTTTTACCGGCGGATAGTTACTGAGCGTTGGGCATTTCTGGCAGCCCGTTTTCCAGTTTTCGCAACCATCGGTAAAGGCACAGCGCCCGGTCACGCTCCAGTGATCGTGCAGCGTCCAGACGAAGGAAACATCCGGTTTACACGCCTTCACTTTTTGGCAAAAGGTGACCACCTCTTCCAGGTTCAACCAGTAGCTGTGCAACACATGAAAATGCAGGACCAGCGGGCCGCTGGTGCGGATAACTTCACGGTATAACTTGTCGAGATTGCCAAACAGATCGCGGTTCGCGAAACGAAACAGCGCAATGTTTACCGCCGACGTCAGGCGTGGCGTAAGTTTGAAAACCTGCGGGTAATTCGCATGGCTGACGCTTTTCTTACCGCCTTTGCCATAGCCATAGACAAAACGCGAGGACAGCCCTTTCTCCAGCGCCCTCAGATGTAAATCTAACGCCACGCCAGCCGCCCCACCTTCTGCGAGCCGCACATTAAACTGTAATATCTTCATTTTATTACCTTCACCCGAGCCTTCTCACCCACGACCAGCGCATTGTCCGGGACGCTATCCACCACCACGCTCCCGGCGCCAATCGTCACGTTATTGCCAATAACAACGTTGCCGAGCAGAGTGACATTCGCTCCCAACTCAACGCCGTTACCAATAACCGGACAGGACGGATCGTTGGTACCCAGATTGCCGATGGTGACACCGTGGCGCAGAGTAAAATCATCCCCTGCCACCACGTGTTTATTGATAACCACCCCATAGCCATGATGGATGGTGAAACGACGACCAATAGATGCAGCAGCCTGGATTTCATAGCCGAACAGGCATTCGGTGATAAGGCGATACATCACCAGCACCGGGGCGGCCCACAGGTTATTCAAGACATTTTTTTTACGCCAGGCTGAGCAAAAATGGGCAATCCGATAGGCCACCACCATGCAGCAGGGGCGAAGACTCCAGCTATTAGCGCGTAAATCTTCCAGCATACTTAACGACCTCGCATTCCGTCGGCCAGACGCTTGCTGTTGCGAACAGAAAGCAGCGTCAGCAACGTGCGCCAGTTCATCCGTTTGTTGCGGATCTGATAGAGAGTAAACAGCTGATATTTCTTGCTGGCCCGGTCAAATTTGCCTTTGTGTTTGCGGTAAAACTGAAAGTAGCCGGAGAATTTTTTCGGCGATGAGGTAATACGCATTTCACCGTGATTGACATGCAGGATCTGCGTTGCCTCTTTTACCTTCCACGGTTTACCGTACGCCACTACCATACGCAGGAAGATGTCGTAATCCTGCGCCGCTTTCAGCGTGGTATCGAACAGGCATGCTTTAAACCGCCACGCCCAGGTAAACACCTGATTACCAATGATATTACGCTTATAAAATTTACGACGTGAATAACCAGATTTCGGATACAGCGGCAGGCTGGCCGGTTGCGAATACACTTCGCCTTCGCAGACATAGTCATTGGCGTACAGAAACGCGCGCGTGACCAGGTGATGGCGGTAGTTAAGAAAGACGCTCAGGCGGTTCGGCGTCCATTCATCATCATCATCAATTCCCGTAATATACTGCCCACTGGCCTGCATAATGGCCTGATTACGCACCGCGCAGGCCCCGGAGTTAGTGGAATTATGCGTATACGACACCCGCGGATCGTTGAGTTCCTCAACAAACTGCTGCAGTTGCTCATACGAGGAAGAGCAATCATCCACAATGATCATCTCCCAGTGAGGATAGTCCTGGCGCAATACCGATTTAATCGCCCGGATAGCCAACTGTTGACGGTTCCAGGTTGGCATATAAATTGAAATTAGTGGGTTTTCTGTCGTCATTTTCGTTTCCCAAATAAAGTTGCCTGATGACGCTACGCTTATCAGGCCTACATTCGATATGCGTTGCTGTTCGTTATCTATTTCGAATCCGACGTGTATTCGTATTCGTAGTAACCGTAATCCTGATACCCGCTGGCGCGGCGGAAGATAGAGTTGAGGATCACCCCTTTCACCTGAATGCCGTTTTGCTCGAAGCGACTAAGGCTGGTTTCCACCTCTTTCAACGTGTTGACCGCATAACGGGCCACCATCAGCGTGGTTCCGACGTGACGACCCACGATAGCCGCATCGGTCACAGCCAGTATTGGCGGCGTATCAATCAGCACCAGGTCATAGTGCGAGCTGGCCCAGGCAATCAGTTCGCCGAAGCGCTCGCTCATCAGAAGCTCGGAAGGATTGGGAGGGATTTGACCGCGAGGGATCAGATCGAAATGCGCAATGGATGTCGGTTTCGCGCCAGATGAGATATCCCCCTTGCCGATGAGGATCTCAGACAGACCGTTAACGTTATTGGTCCCCAGCAGCTCGTGGGTATAGCCTTTACGCATATCGCAGTCGATCAACAGCACGCGTTTGTTGGTCTGGCTGATGACCGCCGCCAGGTTGGCGCAGACAAATGTTTTACCAATCGACGGGCTGACGCCGGTCAGCATCAATACGTTATTGCGCGCCTGCATCATGGCAAAGTGCAGGCTGGTACGCAGGCTGCGGACCGCTTCTATCGCGAGATCCGTCGGATTTCCCACCGCCAGTAACTGGCTTTGCTTGTAGCGTTTCACACCTTTGATGGTCTGAACGTTATCACGCGCTTTTTGCCATTCAGACAGCGGAATACTGGCATACACGCTGATACCATGTTCTTCCAGCACCTGCGGGCTTTCAATGCCGCGATTAAACAACGACCGCAGCAATACACCTACCACTGAAAGCATCAAACCGAGAATGATACTGCCGAGAATGATGAGTGCCGTTTTCGGTTTCAACACGCCAGGCTGGGCAATCGCGGGATCGACGATGCGCACATCTCCGACCGTACTGGCCTCGGTGATCTTCAGTTCCTGTTGCTTGTTCAGTAACTGCATATAGACCTGCTGACCGGACTCCACGTCGCGTGTCAGACGGACAATTTCCTGCTGCGTTTTTGGCATTGCAGTTACGCGTCCGTTCAGCTTGCTTTTCTCATCTTCCAACGCCTGGCGTTTTTCCAGCAACGTGCGGTACGCCGGATGCGCTTTAGTAAACAGCTTGGAAATTTCCGCTTCTTTGAAGGTCAGCTCATTAAGCTGCGCGTCAATATTCACCATTGAATCCAGCACCGCTTTGGCTTCCAGCGGCAAATCCACGGAGTCTTTGTCCTGACGAAAAGCATTTAACTTGTTTTCAGCAACGTCCAGCCGGTTACGCACCTCGGGGAGTTGCTTTGCCAGAAACGCCAGACTTTTAGCGGCCTCTTCAGATTTACGCTCCACGTTTTGTTGCAGATAGTTGCGGGTAATACTGTCAAGGATCTGGCGGATTTGCTCACGATCTTCGCCGGTAAAGGTCAGGCTCAATACGCCGGTATCTTTTCCGGTTTCCGTCACCATCAGATTATTTTGCAGGGTGTTTATCATGCCCAGCGTGGAGAATTTACGCACGGTAAATTGGCTCTCAGGGCTGGCATGAATAGCCTCCACCAGCATCGTCACGCCATCATGTTCCAGTATCTGTCCTACCTGCCCCTGGGCGCTAAATCCTCCGTCACTCACCAGTTGATAGCGTTTGTCATTCAGCACGCTGATTGTGAAGGTCTGTTCATTCATTGCCTTTGGCAGCGTGAAGGTGGTCACGTTTACTGTTTCGTTCTGACGGCCCATCAACCGATCCCAGCCCGCGCCAAAAATGGGGAACGTATCTTTGGTAACGGCAATATCCAGATTGAGATCGTCTACCGTTTTCCCCAATACCAGCCGTGACTGGATGAGCTGAATTTCCGCTTCAGAGGCCGGAGGTTTGTTCGACAACGCCGAGCCAATATCCTGCACCAGTGAATTTCCGGTATTTTGCTCAATTTGCACCAGCGCATCCGCACTGTAGATTGGTGTGGCAAACAGCGTGTAGATCGCGGCGCACAATGCAAATACCGCGGTGATGCCAAGTACCCACCAGCGGGCTTCCACCACCGTTGCGACCAGACGACCAATATCGATTTCATCATTGCCCGTTACCGGCGCAGCAGACTGTTTAACTTTTTCTGTCATTATTTTCCCTGCTCTGCGTTCAATGCCTGAGCCCATTGGCGGGCAGACCGTTCAAGTAATGCGTACACCGCGTCAAACGCGTCCCGGCTTTTACGATACGGATCGGGGATTTCACGCTCGCTGTCCCAGTGACCAAAGAGCATCACTTTGCCGCGCATCTCCGGCACCATTTCGCACAGAGCAGCAATATGGCGTTTTTCCATGGTCAGGATCAGGTCATATTCCCGGCACATTCGTCCCGAGATCTGCCGGGCACAATGATTCTCCAGAGACAGGTTGTGCGCCTGCGCCACGCTGATGGCGTTCGGATCCGCACCTTTGCCCACCAGCGCCCCGAGGCCGGCAGAAGATACCGTCAACGCCGGATGAAATTGTCTTAACAAGCGCTCTGCCGTCGGGGAGCGGCAAATGTTTCCCACACAGACAACTAATATTTTGTTAAACATGATGATTACCAGTTGTGAAGGTCGCTGGCCGTGTCCGTCATATAGCGAACACCGCTAATAGTCGGCAGCAACTGATTGATCAAACGGTTCCAGCGAGCAACCGGCGCAGTCGTGACATACACCACATCGTAGGGTTGAAGTCGGAATGAGGTCGCCATCACCAGCGATGTCGCATCGGACATATCAAGCTGATAGATATTGGCAATTTTGCCGTTGTTCCCGCCGTCGCCTTTCAATGGTCGAATAACAAAAATACCGCTGGCGTTGGAGGTGGTCAGATCGATACCTTCCGCATTGCCCAGCGCTTCGGTAAGCGTCATGCCGCTGAAGTCCATTTTGAGGGTGCTCTGTTTTTTCACTTCGCCCATCACAAAGACTTTCAAATCGTCATTACGCGGCACAAACAGAATGTCGCCAGGATAGAGCAGACGGTTCTGGCTCAGGTCGCCATTTTGCATCAGCGCTTGCAGTGAAATGCGTTGCTCTTGCCCTTTATGAGTCAGTACAACGTTGCGCCAGTCTGCCGCCTCGGTAAGACCGCCAGCGGCGTTGATGGCATCGAGAACAGTAAGCGGCACGTTGGTAATGGCCTGCTGGCCGGATTTGTTTACCTGCCCGGAGACATAAGCCTTCTGCGAGCGGAAAGCGGCGATATTAACGTCCACCTGCGGGTCAGCAATGTACTTCGCTAAGCGCCCGGTAATATCACTACGAATTTCAGCCAACGTCTTTCCTACTACGCTGACTTTGCCGATGTAGGGGTAAAACATGGAGCCATCAGGCTGAACCCAGTTGCCGGTATCGCTTGAGCTACGATACTGCCCGGCGGGGGTGGTAAGTTCAGGGTGATCCCAGACGGTCACATTCAGGACATCACCCGGACCAACCCGATACTGATACCCGGCAATCTCCTGGTCGAGAGACATATTAGGCTGTGCAACATTTGGTCGGGGGCGTAATTGTTCGACCAGCCGCGGGGTGAGTGGATAAACATTCACCATGCGATCGATATCAAAATCAGCGTCCTGCTGTTTAATCACATCTTTGCCCATCGTAGACATATTGCTGCCCGGAAGCACGGTACAACCGTTTATCAAGATTACCGATACCAATACTGGCATCAATTTAAGTTTGGATTTCATCATTGATTATTTTTCACTTTGGCAGAGTAATTATCACATGCAATCTAAATAGCGACTTCGCCTGTACGCATTTACCTTGCCGTTAATTGAAATGGAATTTAACTGGCATCAATCCTAAAAAAAATGAATTCATCTGCGGTCTCTTGACAGAATAATTTAGGCTTGTTTCAGGCGACCAGACACGCTACCGCCCCTGGCTTCAATAGCTACCAATGCACTGATTAATTTAAATTTTTATCTTCTCCTTTATTTTCATCACATTTACAGCGGCAACGCATCAGAAATAGCGCCTCTGATTGATGAGGAAATATTTGCCTTTTGATTATTACCGCAGGAATTGTTGCAGCTAAGAGAATGTCAGGCAAGATAACAAGCCGCCAACAACTCGCTTTTAAGATTAATATTAAGCATTGAATTTGTATATTTTTAGGATTTTATTGATGTTGACAATATTGATATAGAAATATCCACCTGCGATATTTCCTAAATATATTTGGATTAATAAAACTATTTCCTGTAGTTACATTAAGGCTCATATCCTGCATTTGACCGGATATCGCTGACAGAGAAATCCCTCCTCGCCATTGCATTTTTCGCCAGTTTTACCCATGATCGAATTGTGACAATTGTCATACAACTATGGGTATAGCATTTACTATGGAATGGATTGCCGATCCGTCAATCTGGGCCGGACTGGTCACGTTAATCGTGATCGAACTTGTTCTTGGCATTGATAATCTTGTTTTTATTGCCATCCTCGCGGAGAAACTGCCTCCAGCCCAGCGGGATAAGGCGCGTATTACCGGGCTACTGCTAGCGATGGTCATGCGCCTGCTGCTGCTGGCATCAATTTCCTGGCTGGTGACGCTGACCACGCCGCTGTTCAACATTCGCGACCTGAGCTTCAGCGCCCGCGATCTGATCATGCTATTCGGTGGTTTCTTCCTGCTGTTTAAAGCCACTATGGAGCTAAATGAACGGCTGGAAGGAAAAGACAGCGATAACCCCACCCAACGTAAAGGTGCAAAGTTCTGGGGTGTCGTCGCGCAAATCGTGGTGCTGGACGCCATCTTCTCTCTGGATTCCGTCATTACAGCCGTTGGGATGGTCGATCACCTGGCGGTGATGATGGCTGCGGTAATCATCGCCATCAGCCTGATGGTGCTGGCCAGCAAGTCGCTGACGCGCTTTGTTAACAGCCATCCAACGATTGTCATTCTTTGTCTGAGCTTCCTGCTGATGATTGGTTTCAGCCTGGTTGCCGAAGGATTTGGTTTCCATATCCCGAAAGGTTACCTGTACGCCGCCATCGGCTTCTCGGTGATGATTGAAGCATTGAATCAGTTGGCTATCTTTAACCGTCGTCGCTTCTTGTCTGCCAACCATACCTTACGCCAGCGCACCGCTGAGGCGGTGATGCGGCTGCTGAGCGGGCAAAAAGAAGACGCCGAACTGGATGCCGAAACTGCGGCGATGCTGGCGGATCATCATGAAGGACAGATTTTTGCCCCTCAGGAGCGACGGATGATTGAACGCGTGCTGAACCTTAATCAGCGTACCGTCAGCAGCATCATGACCTCGCGCCACGATATTGAACACATCGACCTCAATGCGCCCGAAGCAGAAATCCGCGCTTTGCTGGAAAAAAACCAACATACGCGTCTGGTGGTCACCGGCGAAGATGAGCAGGAAGAGTTGCTCGGCGTGGTGCATGTCATCGACCTGCTGCAGCAGTCCCTGCGCGGTGAGCCGCTCGATTTACGCGTCTTGATTCGTCAGCCTCTGGTGTTCCCGGAGACCCTGCCGCTGCTTCCGGCGCTAGAGCAGTTCCGTAATGCCCGAACGCACTTCGCTTTTGTGGCCGATGAATTTGGATCCGTCGAAGGGATTGTCACACTCAGCGACGTCATGGAAACCATCGCAGGTAACCTGCCGAACGAGGTAGAAGAGATTGATGCCCGCCATGATATCCAGAAAAATGCTGACGGTACCTGGACCGCTAACGGACATATGCCGCTGGAAGACCTGGTGCAGTACGTGCCTATCCCGTTGGACGATAAGCGTGAATATCACACCATTGCCGGGCTGTTAATGGAGTACTTGCAGCGCATCCCGAAAACCGGGGAGGAAGTACAGGTTGGCGATTTCCGATTGAAAACCTTGCAGGTGGAAAATCATCGCGTGCAAAAAGTCCAGCTGATACCGCTGCACAATGAAGAAGAGATGGATTACGAAGTGTAGTTCAAGAGCCGGAGGCGGCATCAGCCGCCATCCGGTAATATGAATCAGAGTTTATCCAGCAACTTTTTAACATCCTTGCCGTTGCGAGAGTCTTTGTTGCGATCGGCCCAGTCATTCAGACGACGTTTCGCTTCATCCTGCAGATGCTTACGCAAAAGCTGGTCGACCTGCAGATTGTAGTTCAGCGCCTGCCACTGACCGTAGACTCTGAGAGGTACCGGAGTGGCCTTCAGGAAGTTAATCAGCTTACTTTCGCCATCCCAGCCGCCGAGGACGCGAATATTAAACAGCGTGTCGCAATTCTGCTTCACCAGATCCAGCGTTCCCTTACCGGTCAGCGCCAGCATCGACGACTCACCGGCCATGTTATCCAGCGTAACCTCGCCATTATCCAGCGTCATATCGGTTACAAAACGATCGAGGCGAGTCACGTTATCCAGGTTTTGCTGGGCTTTAACATCCCCACCGCTACGCTCGACGGCCTGTTGTATCATCTGCTGGAAGTTCATCCCTTCCATTCGCGTATCGTTCATTTCGACATGGGCCTGCCCTTGCCAGCTATGACGAAACGCCTGAGCATCGATATCTGAGCCAGAGAAATCACCCGCCAGCGACAGTTTACCGGTGAGGGCGATTGGATAGTCGAAAGCTTTCAGGATAGTACCAATTTCTACGCCATCCAGCCGCGGATGGAAGACCGCTCGCGGCTGCCCTTTTCTGGCATCCAGCGTACCGGGAAGCGACACCAGCCCGCCGTCACTTTTCCCCTGCAACTGGGCAACGTTCAATAAGCCGAACTGGTTGTCAATTTTTGCCGAGACATTGTCAAACGCCATTTTCCGCCACAGCACTTTGTCAGCCTGCAAAGCGATGTCTGCCGAAAAGCCCTTAAGTCCCTGATACGAAACGGCATCAACCTGCGAAGCAATGACGGGGCGCGCCAGCGTTGGCTGACTCTGACCTTGCTGAGCCTCACCGTTAGTGGTCGTCGCAGCCTCACGTTGTACGAGCAGATTATCCAGATTGAGCTGGCCAAACTTGAGGTCGACGATCCATTCTGGTTTATCCAACAATGACACGTGAACTTGCCCGGCGAGAGAGCTGTCGTTAGCGGTCAAATGAATCTGGCTAAACGCGAGCTGTTTTTTCTCTTCCAGCCACTGTGCCTGAAGCTGTCCCTGACCCTTGATCCCCTGCGCCGGCAGATCGGCTCCCTGCAGTTGCCAGCTTAGCTGTTGAATATTCGCGGATAAGTTGTGCGGATAGTCGGAAGCATCGACGGTGCCGTTGAAAGATAAAGCAAGGTCACGCTGATCGCGGTTCACGCGCCCAGAGAAATCAAACGTGCCGCGGTGCTGGTTATCCTGTTCCATGTCCAGACGAATATCGCGAACCGTGACCTGCTCATCGTCTTCATGCTGGAAGACCAGGACACTATCGGCAACGCGCAGGCGCGCAATGTCAAACGACCACCCTCTGTCTTCAGCCAGGTCGGGCAACGTATTGTCTTTTGGAGCCACGGGCGCATCTTCGCCGCGCACCGCTTCAGTTTGCGGGGTCAGTTGAATCACCGCGCCTTTGAGCATCACCTGCTTCACGCTGAGCTGGTGACTCAATAGTGGCCACAACGCGACGTCAAGACGCATATTATCGGCACGAATCAGGGGTTCGCTGGCGCCTTCAGCGGTTAACACCATGCGCCCCGAGAGGATACTCAGTTGAGGCCAAACGTGCCAACGCAGAGGACCATCCAACTGCAGTTGATATCCGCTACGCGCCGCAACCTGCTTGACCATATACGCGCGGAAATCATTCGGATTCACCAACAGTACTAACGCAGAAAAACCGGCCACCAGCACGACCAGTAAGATCATCAGCGTCGTCAGAAATCGTCTCATGCTATCCCCAATGGACTGAAAAAACTCAGTCTTTATCGATTCGGCTGGCAACGGCGCCCTGCTGATCGCGATACTTTGCATCCTGACGACGGTTGTAAGGTCGCGCCGCCGGACCAGAAAGCGGTTCGAAGCTTAATGCGCCAATCGGCATGCCTGGACGCAGGGCCAGCGGTAGTTTCCCGGAGTTGTAAAATTCCAGTACGATGCAGCCAGACCAGCCCGGATCGATACGGTGTGCGGTGACGTGTACCATCAGTCCCAGACGCGCCAATGAAGAACGTCCATCTAACCAACCGACGAGATCGGAAGGCAGCGTCACGGATTCGAACGTCACTGCCAGCGCCAGTTCGCCCGGGTGCAGGAAAAACGCCTCGCCGTCTTTAAGGACGATTTCATCACTCATCACGCGATCCAGCGCGGCGCTGACTTCATCTTTCGGCCCGCTCAAATCGATATACGCCGCCGTATGACCGCGGAACGTACGGAATTTGTTGCCAAGGCGCACATCTACCGTGGCGCCGTTGATTCGCTCGACAGGAGGGCGTGGATTGATCGACAGGCGACCTTCATCCAACCAGGCTTCAATATCTCGGTCACATAAACGCATGGCACTTTCTCCTTTCGTGCTTCAACCCCTTAATGCCAGGTGCGTTAAGGGTGAACCAGGTTATCACTGAACGGTACACAATTCGCTGAACTTATTCAAAGAACTGACTGATTTTAGCCTTCAGAATATCGATGGCGATGCGGTTTTTACCCCCGCGCGGCACAATGATGTCGGCGTATTGTTTTGAAGGCTCAATAAATTGCAGGAACATCGGGCGGACGGTTTTCTGGTATTGCGCCATCACAGAATCCATTGAACGACCACGTTCGTTCACATCCCGCTTGATACGGCGCATCAGGCAAATATCCAGCGGCGTATCGACAAAAATAGAGAAGTTCATCTCATCGCGCAAACGCGCATCCGTCAGCAGCAAAATGCCTTCCAGGATGATGACTTTTTTGGGTTCGATGTGAATAGTGTCTTGCGTGCGCGTATGCTCAACGTAGCTGTACACAGGCAGCTCAATGGCACTGCCGCGTTTCAGAGTTTGCAAATGTTGGAACAGCAGGCTGTGATCCATCGCGTTCGGATGGTCGTAGTTGGTTTTTACACGTTCTTCCATCGACAGATGGCTTTGATCTTTGTAATAGCTGTCTTCGGGAATAACGCCAATATGTTCGTCACCGACTTGTTCACGCAATTCGCGATAAAGAGTACTGGCAATAAGACTCTTGCCGGAAGCCGATGCGCCGGCAATGCCGATAATGACGCACTGATGGGACTGATCAGTCATAAATTTAGCGACCTGATTAACCTGGATGTAAGGAAGGGCGGCGCCGAAACGCCAAACGCGGCAATTATAGGGATTTCAGCAGCGCGATGCCAGCCCAGCCTGCACCAATGCTGTCCCTGTCGCAAATTTAAACGGTCATATTTAAAGCATGCGCTACATTTATTCATCAGCCTTAGTAATTAATAGCTTGAGAGTGTTAATTTATGAGCAGCTGGCGTATAAATTGTAAATTATTTGTACTAGCATAATCCCAGATTAAATGTGATGCGTCCGGCATCTCTACTGGGCGACACCGGCTATTTGGGTAGAGTGGTAATGAGTAAACAATCCCAACATGTTTTAGTTACCTTACCTCATCCTCTACTGCGCCTGGCCAGTTTAGGTCTGGTGGCTTTCATCTTTACGCTGTTCTCGCTGGAACTGTCTCGATTCGGTGCACAACTGGCGCCGCTGTGGTTTCCGACCTCGATCATGATGGTGGCTTTTTATCGTCATGCAGGAAAAATGTGGCCAGGAATCGCGCTGGCGTGCTCATTTGGTAACATCGGGGCTTCTTTACTCTTTTTCCCCGGCGAGTCGCTTAGCTTTACCTACACAGCCATCAACATTATTGAGGCTGTCGTTGGGGCAATGTTATTGCGCAAACTACTGCCCTGGTACAATCCCTTAAAAAATCTTAACGACTGGGCACGCCTGGCGTTCGGCAGCGCCGTTGTCCCTCCGCTATTGGGTGGTTTACTATTGTGGTTACTTTTACCGCGGGAAACGTCGTTAAATACTTTTCTTATTTGGGTGCTTTCAGAATCCATCGGCGCGCTAGCGCTGGTGCCGTTAGGTTTACTGTTTAAGCCACATTATTTGCTGCGCCACCGCAATCCGCGATTACTGTTCGAGACGTTAATTACGCTCCTGGTAACCCTAACGTTCAGTTGGCTGTCCATGATGTATCTTCCATGGCCTTTTACCTGCGTAATCGTCCTGTTGATGTGGAGCGCTGTGCGTCTGCCGCGCATGGAGGCGTTTTTAATTTTCCTCAGCACCGTGATGATGGTTTCGCTGATGCTTGCCGCCGACCCTTCGCTGCTCTATACCCCCAAGCCCAATATGATGACGGATATCCCCTGGCTGCCGTTTTTGATGATTTTGCTACCAGCCAATATGATGACCATGGTGATGTATGCGTTTCGGGCCGAACGCAAGCACATCTCAGAAAGCGAATCGCGCTTTCGCAACGCCATGGAGTATTCGGCAATTGGCATGGCGCTGGTCGGTACCGAGGGGCAATGGCTACAGGCCAATAAAGCCTTGTGCCAGTTTCTGGGCTATAGCCAGGATGAGCTGCGTTCGCTCACCTTCCAGCAATTAACCTGGCCGGAAGATCTGAATAATGACCTCGAACAGTTGGAGATGCTGACTCGCGGTGAAATCAACAGCTATTCCATGGAAAAACGCTATTACACCCGCGAGGGTGAGGTTGTCTGGGCCTTGCTGGCGGTGTCACTGGTACGTCATAGCGACGATACCCCACTCTACTTTATTGCGCAGGTTGAAGACATTAACGATCTGAAGCATACCGAGTGGATCAACAAACGGCTGATGGAGCGCATCACGCTCGCTAATGAAGCCGGGGGGATCGGCATTTGGGAATGGGAACTGCAGCCTGATGTGATCAGTTGGGATAAGCGTATGTTTGACCTCTACGAAGTCCCTGCGCATATCAAACCCAGTTGGCAAGTCTGGTATGAGTGCGTTGTACCTGAAGATCGCGAACACGCCGAAAATGTGATTCGCGATTCGCTGGCCGCTCGGGCTCCCTTTAAGCTTGAGTTTCGTATTGCGGTAAAAGATGGCATCCGGCACATCCGCTCTCTGGCTAACCGGGTGCTGAATAAAGACGGCGAAGTTGAACGCTTACTTGGCATCAATATGGATATGACCGAAGTAAAGCAGCTCAACGAAGCGTTGTTCCAGGAAAAGGAACGTCTGCACATTACGCTGGATTCCATCGGCGAAGCGGTTATTTGTATTGATGTCGACATGAATGTGACTTTTATGAACCCGGTCGCCGAGAAAATGAGCGGCTGGCAGCAGGAAAGCGCGATCGGCATTCCGCTCCTGACGGTGTTGCGAATTACTTTCGGCGATAACGGCCCGCTGATGGAAAATATCTACAGTGCAGACATGTCGCGTACGGCCATCGAACAGGAAGTGGTGTTGCATTGTCGCAACGGCAACAGTTATGACATTCAGTACAGCATCACCCCCCTCAGCACTCTCGATGGCGGTAGCATTGGCTCGGTGCTGGTCATTCAGGATGTCACCGAGTCACGTAAAATGCTGCGCCAGCTTAGCTACAGTGCCTCGCATGACGACCTGACGCAGCTGGCAAATCGGGTCAGCTTTGAAAACCATCTCAAGCAGTTGCTGCATACGGTACACGACGCACACCAGCGTCATGTGCTGGTTTTTATCGATCTGGATCGCTTTAAAGCGGTGAATGATAGCGCAGGCCATGCCGCGGGCGATGCCCTGCTGCGTGAACTCTCTTCGCTGATGCTAAGCATGCTGCGATCCAGCGATATGCTGGCGCGCCTTGGCGGCGATGAGTTTGGCCTGCTGCTGCCAGATTGTAATATCGAAAGCGCCCGCTTTATCTCAGGTCGTATCATCAGCGCGGTTAACGATTACCACTTTATGTGGGAAGGCCGTTTGCACCGTATTGGCGCCAGCGCGGGGATTACGTTGATTGATGAGAAAAACCATATCGCGACCGACGTTATGTCTCAGGCGGATATCGCCTGCTACGCGGCGAAAAACAGCGGACGTGGACGAGTGTGCGTCTATGAACCCCAGCAAAGCCAGGCCCATGCCTCGCGTAGCCAACTGTCACTGGACGAACAAAGACACACCATCACACACAACCCCATGCTGATGATAGCCAGAGGCGTGGCTTCACCGCGTATCCCAGAGACGTTTAGCTTCTGGCTGATATCATTACGCTTAGGGACCGCAGAAGGCGAAGTGATTGAAGAGCACACTTTCCGTAATGGGCTGGTCGATCCCGCGTTGAATCAAGCGCTCGACCGGCGGGTATTCAGCGAATTCTTCCAGAATGCTGCTTCGGCTGTCGCCAGCAAGGGCCTCAGTATTGCCCTGCCCCTTTCAGCCGCCGGGCTGCTCAATTCAGAACTTATTGATGAGCTACTGGATCAATTGCAACACAGTCCGTTACCGCCACGGTTGCTGCATCTGACCGTTCCGGCTAGCGCCATCAAAACCAATTCAACGCAGGCGATATCCGCCCTGCATCGGCTACGTCAGTTCGGCTGTCGAATTGTGTTAAGCCAGGTCGGTCGTGATTTAGAGCTTTTTGACAACCTGAAGTATCACATTGTCGATTACCTGTTGCTCGACAGCGAGCTAAGCGCCAGCGCCCACGGCGACCTGATTGATGAAATGTGGGTGTCCATTATCCAGGGCCATGCCCAGCGCCTGGACATTAAAACCATCGCTGGCCCGGTGCAACTGCCACTGATCATGGATGCACTTTCAGGCATCGGTATCGACATGATTTATGGCGATATTATTGCCGATGCCCAACCGCTGGAACTGCTACTGAATACCAGTAATTTCGCCATCAACTGACGGATTCCAGCCATCCGTATACCAGATATGCAAAAGCGCATAGGAGCGCCAGGGCTTCCAGCGCTCGGCATAGCGTCTGATCTGCGCTGGCGTCATGCCGGGAAAACGCTGTTTAATCAGGTAATCATCCGGCAGAAAAACATCTTTCGCCTGCCAACCACGTAGCGCGAAATAGTTGGCGGTCCAGCGTCCTATCCCGGGAAAGGTTTGTAGCTGCTTAACGCCTTGCTCAATATCGTCCGGGGCTGTTGTCGCAAGCGTGCCCTCAAGCGTTGCGCGAGCAAGGTGAATCAACGCCTCAGCGCGTTTGAGCGGCATGCCTAACGCTTTCAGGTCCAGTGGATCTGCGTTAGCAAGCGCTTCAGGCACAGGAAAACAAACGTACCCCGGCGCATCTTCCAGCGTATCCCCATAAGCGTGCGCTACTTTCGCCGTCAGTTTTGCTGCCATCGCCACGCTGACTAACTGGCCTAAAATTGCCCGTACCCCTTGCTCAAACGCATCGACACATCCCGGCAGACGCAGTCCCGGACGCGCCGCACCGAGGTTGCCCAGCGCGCTGACAATTTGCTGCGGGCAACAGGTAAGATCGAACAAGCGTGTTATTTTTGCCAGGCACTCGGAGGCTACCGGTTGCAATCCTGAGCTTAACGTCACGTGTAGCACGTTGGCGGGCAAATCTGGTACGACGCGCACCAGACCATGATGCTTCCCTATGGACAGGCTTCTGGCATAACTCAGTTCTTCTACAGTTTCGATACCTTCAACCGCACGGGCGGCAAGAAATCCCAGCATCCAGGGCCAGTCATAAGGCGGTTGCCAGCTCAGCGTGAACATTCGGTTTTCCTTTTTAAGCAAACCTACAGCATAAACGGTATTCAACTGATGCGCCTTGCTTTCATATTCCAGTTGTCGGAGCGTCAACATTTCGTTAAAGTCACGCCCCTTCTTCACTGGCATGGGGATTTTTACGGTGTTTATTGGTTTTGACTACGGTACGGCAAACTGTTCAGTGGCCGTTATGCGTGACGGGCAGCCTCACCTGCTTAAAATGGAAAATAACAGCACGCTTCTGCCCTCAATGCTTTGCGCACCAACGCGCGAAGCGGTCAGCGAGTGGCTGTATCGCCACCACGACGTCCCGACCACGGACGATGAAACGCAGGCGCTGCTTCGCCGTGCAATGCGCTATAACCGCGAAGAAGACATTGACGTTAACGCCAACAGCGTGCAGTTCGGTCTGGCGTCGCTGGGTCAGTATATTGAAGACCCGGAAGAGGTGTACTTCGTTAAATCGCCAAAATCATTTTTGGGTGCCAGCGGTCTGAAGCCCCAGCAGGTTGCGCTGTTTGAAGATCTGGTCTGCGCGATGATGCTGCACATACGCAACCAGGCGCAAAACCAGTTGCCGGAAGCCATCACTCAGGCTGTTATTGGTCGTCCCATCAACTTCCAGGGGTTAGGTGGCGATGACGCCAACGCCCAGGCGCAAGGTATTCTTGAACGTGCGGCCAAACGCGCCGGTTTTCAGGATGTCGTCTTCCAGTACGAGCCGGTAGCGGCGGGACTGGATTACGAAGCCACGTTGCAGGATGAAAAACGCGTTCTGGTGGTGGATATTGGCGGGGGTACGACCGACTGTTCACTGCTGCTGATGGGGCCGCAATGGCATCAGCGCGCCGATCGCGAAAACAGCCTGCTGGGACACAGTGGCTGCCGCGTAGGCGGGAACGATCTGGATATCGCGCTGGCGTTTAAACACCTGATGCCACTGCTTGGTATGGGCGGCGAAACTGAAAAAGGTATCGCTTTACCTATTCTGCCCTGGTGGAACGCGGTCGCAATCAACGATGTTCCCGCGCAAAGTGATTTCTACAGCAGCGCCAACGGTCGATTGCTCAACGATCTTGTCCGCGACGCGAGAGAAGCTGATAAAGTCGCCCTGCTGCTTAAAGTCTGGCGCGAGCGTCTGAGCTATCGCCTGGTACGCAGTGCAGAAGAGAGCAAAATCGCGCTTTCCGATCAGGCCATTGTTACGGCGGCGATACCGTTTATCAGCAACACGCTGGCAACCGATATCAGTCAGTACGGACTGGAAGCTGCGCTCAACCAGCCACTGGCGCGCATTCTTGAGCAGGTTCAGTTGGCGCTGGAAAACGCGCAGGAAAAACCGGACGTGATTTACCTGACCGGCGGCAGCGCGCGTTCGCCGCTGATTAAAAAAGCACTTGCCCAGCAGCTTCCGGGGATCCCGATTGCAGGTGGCGATGATTTCGGTTCCGTTACCGCCGGACTGGCCCGCTGGGCTAATGTTGTTTTCCGCTAAGCCGCTCGCAAGCTGAAAGGTGTGCGTATTGACATCACCGTTGCTGTGGCTTATTTTCAGGAGTGAGGGTTAGGGAGGGTTTCCCCTCCCCCTGGTGTCTTAGTAAGCCGGTAAGCTAATGACTAAGAGTATCACCAGTATGATGACCTGCTTCATCATAACCCTTTCCTTATTTTGGCCCCTTCCTCGGGAGGGGCTTTCCCGTTCCAGCGTCCCGCTGAAATCTCTGGCTTTCCTCCTTTTTGCCTTAAACGCACTCTAGCGCACTATTTCTTCTTCAGCGTTTTCAGCGCTTAATGTTGCGTAACGCCTCGCAAAGCCGCGTCAGCATTCAGACGAATCCCGACAGTGTTTCATAATTCCTCCATTTTTCTCCCTTGTTCGCTGGCTAAACTAGTATCATTCCGCGAATCGTTTCAGGATGAGAAACTTATAACAATGAAAGGCAGTAAAAAATCCCGCTGGGTGATAGCAATCGCGATCGTCGTGGCCACCGTCGCCGCCATCTGGTTCTGGCATAGCCGCAGCGGCTCCCAGGAAACCGCACCGGGCGCGACCAAACCCGCGCAGAATGCGCCAGGTTCAGGGCGGCGTGGAATGCGCTCCGGACCGTTAGCTCCCGTCCAGGCTGCCACCGCCGCCGTTGAAGCCGTTCCGCGTTACCTGACAGGGCTGGGTACCATTACTGCCGCAAATACCGCTACGGTACGTAGTCGGGTAGATGGTCAGCTCATCGCCTTGCACTTCGAGGAAGGACAGCAGGTGAAAGCCGGCGACCTGCTGGCAGAGATAGATCCCAGCCAGTTCAAAGTCGCTCTGGCTCAGGCGCAGGGACAACTGGCAAAAGATAAAGCCACGCTGGCGAATGCCCGTCGCGATCTTTCCCGTTATCAACAGCTGGTAAAAACCAATCTGGTCTCCCGCCAGGAGCTGGATGCCCAGCAGGCACTGGTAAATGAAACGTTAGGGACAATCAAAGCTGATGAAGCCAGCGTCGCCAGCGCTCAGTTGCAGCTCGACTGGAGCCGGATAACCGCCCCTGTTGATGGTCGTGTCGGTCTGAAACTGGTCGATATCGGCAACCAAATTTCCAGCGGCGATACCACCGGTATCGTCGTTATTACGCAAACGCATCCTATCGACCTGATATTCACTTTGCCTGAAAATGACATTGCTACCGTAATCCAGGCGCAAAAATCGGGAACGCCGTTAAAGGTCGAAGCCTGGGACCGAACCAATTCGCAAAAGCTGAGCGAAGGCGTCCTGCTCAGTCTCGACAATCAGATTGATGCCACCACCGGAACCATTAAAGTTAAAGCCCGCTTTAACAATCAGGATGATGCTTTATTCCCTAACCAGTTCGTTAACGCTCGCATGCTGGTCGACACACAACAAAATGCCGTTGTGATCCCAACAGCTGCCCTGCAAATGGGCAATGAGGGCCATTTTGTCTGGGTACTGAACAGCGATAACAAAGTGAGCAAACATCTGGTTAAACCCGGTATTCAGGATAGCCAAAAAGTGGTGATCTCCGCTGGATTGTCCGCAGGCGATCGGGTCGTAACCGACGGTATTGACCGCCTGACGGAAGGCGCAAAAGTCGAAGTCGTTGAGGCGCACGATGCCTCAGCGACGGGCGAAAAAACTGCGCCACGCGGATACAGCAAAAAAGGAGCCAACTCCTGATGCAGGTGTTACCTCCGGACAACACAGGCGGGCCATCGCGCCTGTTTATTCTGCGCCCCGTCGCCACCACGCTGCTGATGGTGGCGATTATGCTTGCCGGTGTTATCGGTTATCGCTTCCTGCCGATCGCCGCCTTACCCGAAGTCGATTACCCCACGATCCAGGTTATTACGCTCTATCCCGGCGCCAGCCCGGACGTCATGACCTCGGCAGTCACCGCGCCGCTTGAGCGTCAGTTCGGACAGATGTCAGGCTTAAAACAGATGTCCTCGCAAAGTTCCGGCGGCGCATCGGTAGTAACACTGCAGTTCCAGCTCACGCTGCCGCTGGACGTTGCTGAACAGGAAGTCCAGGCTGCGATTAACGCCGCCACCAACCTGTTACCGAACGATCTGCCTAACCCGCCGGTGTACAGCAAGGTAAATCCGGCGGATCCACCGATCATGACGCTGGCGGTCACCTCCAGCGCCATGCCGATGACGCAGGTGGAAGATATGGTCGAGACCCGCGTCGCGCAGAAAATATCCCAAGTTTCCGGCGTCGGTCTGGTGACGCTGTCCGGTGGACAACGTCCAGCAGTGCGCGTGAAGCTTAACGCACAGGCTATTGCCGCTCTCGGTCTGACCAGCGAAACCATCCGTACGGCCATTACCGGCGCTAACGTCAATTCGGCAAAAGGGAGTCTTGATGGCCCAACGCGTGCCGTTACCCTTTCAGCCAACGACCAGATGCAGTCCGCAGACGAATATCGTCAGCTCATTGTTGCCTATAAAAATGGTGCGCCGGTTCGTCTGGGCGATGTCGCCACTGTCGAACAAGGTGCAGAAAACAGCTGGCTGGGCGCATGGGCCAATAAGCAACAAGCTATAGTCATGAATGTTCAGCGCCAGCCTGGAGCGAACATCATCTCCACGGCAGACAGTATCCGCCAGATGCTGCCGCAGCTCACCGACAGCCTGCCCAAATCAGTTAAGGTCAGCGTACTTTCGGATCGTACGACCAATATTCGTGCGTCTGTTGCTGACACCCAGTTCGAGCTGATGCTGGCGATTGCGCTGGTAGTCATGATTATCTACCTGTTTTTGCGCAATATTCCGGCGACTATTATTCCCGCCGTCGCCGTTCCGCTATCGTTAATCGGTACCTTCGCGGTAATGGTGTTTCTTGATTTCTCTATCAATAACCTGACCCTCATGGCGCTAACCATCGCGACAGGCTTTGTGGTGGATGACGCTATCGTGGTCATCGAGAATATTTCACGCTATATCGAAAAAGGCGAAAAACCGCTAACTGCCGCCCTGAAAGGTGCAGGTGAGATTGGGTTTACCATCATCTCTCTGACATTTTCACTGATCGCCGTGCTAATCCCGCTGTTGTTTATGGGGGATATCGTGGGCCGGTTGTTCCGTGAGTTTGCCGTTACGCTGGCCGTGGCGATTCTGATTTCCGCCGTCGTATCACTTACCCTCACGCCGATGATGTGCGCGCGTATGCTTAGTCAGGCCTCGTTACGTAAGCAGAACCGCTTTTCCCGCGCTTCGGAGCGAATGTTCGATCGCATCATTGCCGGGTACGGACACTGGCTGGCAAAAGTGCTTAACCACCCGTGGCTGACGCTGGGCGTGGCACTCGGCACGCTGGCGCTGAGCGTCATGCTCTGGGTGTTTATTCCAAAAGGATTCTTCCCGATACAGGATAACGGTATCATCCAGGGCACGCTGCAGGCACCGCAGTCAAGCTCGTTTGCCAGCATGGCCCAGCGTCAGCGTCAGGTTTCAGATGTCATCCTTCAGGATCCGGCGGTAGAGAGCCTGACCGCTTTTATTGGCGTGGATGGTACGAATCCGGCACTGAACAGCGCACGTTTGCAAATCAATCTTAAACCGCTGGATGAGCGCGACGATCGCGTACAGAAAGTGATCGCGCGGCTACAGGACGCGGTTGACAGAGTACCCGGCGTCGACCTTTATCTTCAGCCCACCCAGGATCTGACGATTGATACCCAGGTCAGCCGGACGCAATATCAGTTTACGCTGCAAGCAACGTCACTGGATGCCCTCAGCACCTGGGTTCCACAACTGTTAGCAAAACTACATCAGCTACCGCAACTGTCCGATGTCAGTAGCGACTGGCAGGATAAAGGCCTGGTGGCGTATGTGAACGTCAATCGCGACAGCGCCAGCCGTTTAGGCATCAGCATGGCGGATGCCGATAACGCTCTGTACAACGCCTTCGGCCAGCGACTGATTTCAACCATTTACACCCAGGCAAACCAGTATCGCGTGGTGTTAGAGCATGACACTAATAGTACGCCGGGACTTGCCGCGCTCGACACTATCCGCCTGACCAGTAGCGAAGGCGGCGTGGTACCGCTCAGCGCGATAGCAAACATTGAACAGCGTTTCGCCCCACTGTCGATTAACCATCTCGATCAGTTCCCGGTCACCACCATCTCGTTCAACGTGCCGGACGATCATTCACTGGGCGATGCGGTGCAGGCGATTCTGGATGCCGAAAAAACGCTTAACCTGCCCGTGAATATTACCACCCAGTTCCAGGGCAGCACGCTCGCTTTCCAGGCCGCGCTGGGTAACACCATCTGGTTGATTGTGGCTGCGGTTGTCGCGATGTATATCGTGCTCGGCGTGCTGTATGAGAGCTTTATTCACCCGATTACCATTCTCTCCACGCTACCCACGGCGGGCGTCGGGGCGCTTCTGGCGTTAATGATTGCCGGGAGCGAACTGGACGTCATCGCGATTATCGGCATTATTTTGCTCATTGGTATCGTCAAGAAAAACGCCATCATGATGATCGACTTCGCCCTGGCTGCAGAGCGCGAACAGGGCATGGCACCGCGCGAAGCCATCTTCCAGGCGTGTCTGCTGCGTTTTCGCCCAATTCTGATGACCACGCTGGCAGCACTGCTCGGCGCCTTGCCGCTGATGTTAAGTACCGGCGTAGGTGCCGAATTACGCCGCCCATTAGGAATTGGTATGGTCGGCGGGCTGCTGGTAAGCCAGGTATTAACCCTGTTTACCACCCCGGTGATTTATCTGCTGTTTGACCGTTTGTCGCTGTATGTGAAAAGCCGCTTCCCGCGCCAGCAAGAGGAAGCGTAAATGAAATTTTTTGCGCTTTTCATTCATCGTCCGGTGGCGACCATTCTCATTTCGGTAGCGATCACCCTGTGCGGGATACTGGGCTTTCGTCTGCTGCCGGTCGCTCCGCTGCCGCAGGTGGATTTTCCGGTGATCATGGTCAGCGCCTCGTTACCGGGGGCGTCGCCTGAGACAATGGCATCATCCGTTGCCACCCCGCTGGAGCGCTCGCTGGGGCGCATCGCGGGCGTGAACGAAATGACGTCGAGCAGTTCGCTTGGCAGTACGCGCATTATTCTCGAATTTAAATTCGACCGTGACAACAACGGCGCGGCGCGAGACGTTCAGGCCGCAATTAACGCGGCGCAAAGCCTGCTACCAAGCGGAATGCCCAGTCGCCCAACGTACCGCAAAGCCAACCCTTCCGACGCGCCGATTATGATCCTGACGCTCACCTCTGATACGTATTCCCAGGGTGAGCTGTACGATTTCGCGTCAACCCAGTTGGCGCAGACCATCGCGCAAATCGACGGAGTGGGCGATGTAGACGTTGGAGGCAGCTCTTTGCCTGCCGTGCGCGTAGGGCTCAATCCGCAAGCGCTGTTTAACCAGGGCGTGTCGCTGGACGACGTACGTAGCGCAATTGACAACGCCAACGTGCGTAAGCCGCAGGGCGCTATCGAGAATGATGCCCATCGCTGGCAGGTACAAACCAACGATGAGCTGAAAACCGCCGCCGAATATCAACCCATTATCATTCACTACAACAACGGCGCTGCAGTGCGGCTGGGCGACGTTGCGTCTGTAACTGATTCGGTGCAGGACGTTCGTAACGCGGGGATGACCAATGCCAAACCGGCCATTCTGCTGATGATCCGCAAACTGCCGGAAGCCAATATTATTCAGACGGTAGACAGCATTCGCGCCAAATTACCGGAGTTACAAACGATGGTCCCGGCCGCCATCGATCTGCAAATCGCTCAGGACCGTTCGCCGACTATTCGCGCCTCACTGGAGGAAGTCGAACAGACGCTGATTATCTCCGTTGCGCTGGTTATCCTGGTGGTCTTTGTTTTCCTGCGCTCCGGGCGCGCGACCCTGATCCCCGCGGTAGCGGTTCCGGTCTCGCTCATCGGGACGTTTGCCGCCATGTATCTGTGTGGATTCAGTCTGAACAACCTGTCGTTGATGGCGTTAACCATTGCCACAGGATTTGTCGTTGATGATGCCATCGTGGTGCTGGAAAATATTTCCCGTCACCTGGAAGCGGGAATGAAGCCGCTCCAGGCGGCGTTACAAGGAACGCGTGAAGTGGGATTCACGGTGCTCTCCATGAGCCTGTCGCTGGTGGCGGTGTTCCTGCCGCTACTGTTAATGGGTGGATTACCTGGGCGCTTGCTGCGCGAGTTTGCCGTCACGTTGTCGGTTGCTATTGGTATCTCGCTGCTGGTATCGCTGACCTTAACGCCAATGATGTGCGGCTGGATGCTTAAATCGAGCGCCCCGCGCGAACAGTCCCGGAAACGGGGTTTTGGTCGTGTGCTGGTCGCGCTACAGCAAAGTTACGGCACTTCGCTTAAATGGGTGCTGCGCCATACGCGACTGGTAGGCGTGGTGTTACTTGGCACCATTGCGCTGAATATCTGGCTTTATATTTCCATCCCCAAAACCTTTTTCCCGGAGCAGGATACGGGCGTATTGATGGGTGGGATCCAGGCCGACCAGAGCATCTCTTTCCAGGCGATGCGCGGCAAACTGCAGGATTTTATGAAGATAATCCGCGACGACCCGGCGGTGAATAACGTCACCGGCTTTACCGGTGGTTCACGGGTTAACAGCGGGATGATGTTTATTACCCTCAAGCCACGCGGTGAGCGCCATGAAACCGCTCAGCAGGTGATCGACCGCCTGCGTGTCGCGCTTGCCAAAGAACCCGGAGCAAACCTGTTTCTGATGGCGGTGCAGGACATTCGCGTCGGCGGTCGTCAGGCCAACGCCAGCTATCAATACACTCTGTTGTCAGATGACCTCGCGGCACTGCGCGAGTGGGAACCGAAGATCCGTAAGGCGCTTGCCGCCCTGCCCCAACTGGCGGACGTCAACTCCGATCAGCAGGACAATGGCGCGGAGATGAATCTGATTTACGATCGCGACACCATGTCTCGTCTGGGGATCGACGTTGCCGCCGCCAACAGCCTGTTGAATAACGCTTTCGGACAACGGCAGATTTCAACTATCTATCAACCGATGAACCAGTACAAAGTGGTGATGGAAGTCGATCGACGTTACACCCAGGACATCAGCGCGCTGGATAAAATGTTCGTCATCAACAATGACGGTAAGGCCATCCCGCTATCGTACTTTGCAAAATGGCAACCGGCGAATGCCCCTCTGTCGGTGAACCATCAGGGCTTGTCCGCCGCCTCAACCGTGTCGTTTAACCTGCCGACAGGGTCTTCACTGTCCGAAGCGACAGAGGCCATCAACCGAACCATGACCCAGCTCGGCGTCCCGTCCACGGTTCGCGGTAGCTTTGCCGGAACGGCACAGGTATTTCAGGACACCATGAACTCACAGGTGATCCTGATTATTGCCGCCATCGCCACGGTCTACATCGTGCTGGGTATGCTGTATGAAAGCTATGTCCATCCGCTGACCATTCTCTCCACGCTACCTTCGGCTGGCGTCGGAGCGTTGCTGGCACTGGAACTGTTCAATGCCCCGTTCAGCCTAATCGCCCTGATAGGGATCATGCTATTAATTGGCATTGTGAAGAAAAACGCCATCATGATGGTCGATTTTGCGCTGGAAGCGCAGAGAAACGGTAAGCTGCAGCCGGAAGAAGCTATCTTCCAGGCCTGCCTGTTGCGCTTTCGCCCAATAATGATGACCACGCTGGCGGCGTTGTTTGGCGCGTTGCCGCTGGTGTTATCCGCAGGGGATGGCTCCGAACTGCGCCAGCCTTTGGGGATAACCATTGTCGGTGGGCTGGTTGTGAGCCAACTCCTGACGCTGTACACCACGCCCGTGGTCTATCTCTTTTTCGACCGTCTGCGTCTGCGTTTTTCGCGTAAAAACAGCAAACCGGTAGCAGAGTTATGACAGAACTTCCCGACAGCACCCGCTGGCAACTTTGGATTGTGGCATTCGGCTTTTTTATGCAGTCGCTGGATACCACCATCGTTAATACCGCGCTTCCCTCAATGGCGGCAAGCCTCGGGGAAAGCCCGTTACACATGCATATGGTCATTGTGTCATATGTTTTAACCGTTGCCGTGATGCTGCCCGCCAGCGGATGGCTGGCGGACAAAGTTGGCGTGCGTAATATCTTCTTCACCGCCATTATCCTGTTTACGCTTGGCTCGCTGTTTTGTGCCGGGTCCAGCACCCTCAACGAGCTGGTGATGGCGCGCGTCTTACAAGGCGTTGGCGGTGCGATGATGGTGCCGGTCGGCAGGCTAACGGTGATGAAAATCGTCCCGCGTGAGCAATATATGGCGGCGATGACGTTTGTCACTTTGCCCGGTCAGATTGGTCCTCTGCTGGGGCCGGCATTAGGCGGGATTCTGGTTGAGTACGCCTCCTGGCACTGGATATTTTTGATTAACATTCCGGTTGGTATTGTCGGCGCGATAGCGACGTTAATGTTGATGCCCAACTACACCATGCAAACCCGACGCTTCGACCTCTCGGGATTCGCGATGCTGGCGGTCGGCATGGCGGTACTGACGCTGGCGCTCGATGGCAGTAAAGGAACTGGCCTCTCCAGTTTCACGCTGGCGGCGCTGGTTATCTGCGGGGTGTTGGCTATTGCGCTGTATCTGAAACACGCCCATCGAAATCCACGCGCGCTGTTCAGCCTGAATCTGTTTCGCACACCAACCTTCTCGCTGGGGCTGTTCGGCAGTTTTGCCGGACGCATCGGCAGCGGCATGCTGCCGTTTATGACGCCGGTGTTTTTACAGATTGGTCTCGGTTTTTCACCTTTTCATGCCGGGCTGATGATGATCCCAATGGTACTGGGTAGTATGGGTATGAAGCGCATTGTGGTACAGGTCGTTAACCGCTTTGGCTACCGTCGCGTACTGGTCGCCACAACGCTTGGCCTGTCGCTGGTCAGTTTGCTGCTGATGACCACCGCGCTGCTCGGCTGGTATTACGCTCTCCCCTTCGTGCTGTTCTTACAGGGAATGGTCAACTCAACGCGCTTTTCATCCATGAACACCCTGACGTTAAAAGACCTGCCTGACGATCTCGCCAGCAGCGGCAATAGCCTGCTGTCGATGATCATGCAACTGTCGATGAGTATTGGGGTGACCATCGCGGGCCTGCTGCTAGGTATGTTCGGTCAGCAGCATATTGCCATCGATAGCGGTAGTACGCATACCGTCTTTATGTATACCTGGCTGTGCATCGCCTTCATTATTGCGCTGCCCGCCATTATTTTTGCCCGCGTGCCGAACGACACGCAAACCAACGCGGTGATTTCACGGCGCAAAAGGAGCACCTGATGAAGTTCTGGCGGCCCGGTATCACCGGCAAACTGTTTCTGGCGATTTTCGCCACCTGCATCGTATTGCTGATCAGCATGCACTGGGCCGTACGCATAAGCTTCGAACGTGGTTTTATTGACTATATCAAGCACGGTAACGAACAGCGGCTGCAAATGCTCAGCGACGCATTAAGCGAGCAGTATGAGCAGCACGGCAACTGGCGGTTCTTGCGCAATAACGATCGTTTTGTTTTTCAGATCCTGCGCTCTTTTGAACACGACAACGACGATGATAAGCCAGGTCCAGGCATGCCGCCGCACGGCTGGCGTACGCAGTTTTGGGTTGTTGATCAAAAGGCCCACGTTCTGGTCGGTCCGCGTGCTCCGGTCCCCCGCGACGGTATGCGCCACCCTATCCGCGTCAACGGTAGCGAAGTGGGCGCCGTGATTGCCTCTCCCGTGGAACGCTTAACGCGGAATACGGATATCAATTTCGACATGCAGCAAAGGCGTTCCAGTTGGCTCATCGTTGCGCTCTCCACAATCCTGGCGGCACTGGCAACGTTTACGCTGGCGCGCAGCCTGCTGGCCCCGGTCAAGCGGTTGGTGGAAGGCACCCATAAACTGGCGGCAGGCGATTTCACCACTCGCGTTGCGCCAACCAGTACGGATGAGCTGGGCAAACTGGCGCAGGACTTCAACCAGCTCGCCAGTACGTTGGAAAAAAACCAGCAGATGCGTCGAGATTTTATGGCCGATATTTCTCACGAGCTGCGCACGCCGCTGGCGGTGTTACGCGGTGAACTGGAGGCCATTCAGGATGGCGTACGCCAGTTTACCCCTGACTCCGTCGCCTCGTTGCAGGCTGAAGTCGGTACCCTCACCAAGCTGGTGGACGATCTTCATCAGCTCTCTATGTCTGACGAAGGCGCGCTGGCTTACCAGAAAACCTCGCTGGATCTCATACCCCTTCTGGAAGTAGCAAGCGGCGCATTTCGTGAACGCTTCGCCAGCCGTGGACTGACGATACAACTTTCGCTCCCCGACAGCATGACAGTATTTGGCGACAGGGATCGTCTGATGCAGTTGTTCAACAATCTGCTGGAAAACAGCCTGCGCTACACCGACAGCGGCGGCGGGCTGCACATCAGCGCCGAACAACGCGAGCGTATGGTTTTAATAACCTTTGCGGATTCCGCTCCCGGCGTAAGTGACGGCCAGTTACAGAAGCTGTTTGAGCGATTTTATCGCACCGAAGGCTCGCGTAACCGCGCCAGCGGAGGTTCCGGGTTGGGGCTGGCGATTTGCGTCAATATCGTACAGGCGCATAATGGTCTGATCCGTGCCGCCCATTCGCCTTTTGGCGGGGTTAGCATTACAGTAGAGTTACCGCTGGAACGCGATTTACAGAGAGATGTATGACTGAGTTACCCATTGATGAAAACACGCCGCGTATTCTGATCGTGGAAGACGAGCCCAAGCTGGGACAACTGCTTATCGATTATCTGCGTGCGGCAAGTTACGCGCCTACGCTCATCAGCCATGGCGATTTGGTGCTGCCTTACGTGCGTCAAACGCCGCCCGATCTGATCCTGTTGGATCTGATGCTGCCCGGTACCGATGGCCTGACCCTGTGTCGGGAAATTCGCCGTTTCTCTGAAATCCCTATCATGATGGTAACCGCCAAGATAGAAGAAATTGATCGCCTGCTGGGGCTGGAGATTGGTGCGGATGATTATATTTGCAAGCCCTACAGCCCGCGCGAAGTTGTGGCTCGCGTGAAAACAATTCTGCGGCGTTGTAAACCGCAGCGCGAACTGCAACAAATGGATGCCGACAGCCCGCTGATTGTCGATGAAGGTCGCTTTCAGGCATCGTGGCGGGGGAAAATGCTCGACTTAACGCCGGCTGAATTTCGCTTACTCAAAACGCTGTCGCATGAACCGGGAAAAGTGTTCTCTCGTGAACAGTTGCTCAATCATCTCTATGACGATTACCGCGTCGTCACCGACCGCACCATCGACAGCCATATTAAGAACCTGCGACGCAAGCTGGAGTCGCTGGATGCGGAGCAGTCGTTTATCCGCGCGGTCTATGGCGTAGGATATCGCTGGGAAGCGGACGCCTGCCGAATTGCTTAATGTCTTTAAAGGATGCATACATGAAAATGGACTTACGCTGCGGACCGTTACTGTTTTTACTGGCCTCAGGTTTTACCCACGCTGAAATCACCGAGCAGCAAATCAAAGCTGACTGTGCCAAAGTCCCGACCTACGCCAGCCAGGGCGAACAGTTCTACAAAGCTAAGAACTACGCAAAAGCGCGTGAAGCTTTTGAAAAGCAGGTCACCTGGAGCGAAGGCTGCCGCCTTGATGATAAAACCGTAGCGACGGCTTACAACAACGTGGCCCTGACCTGGATGCGCGAAGGACAATGGCGTAAGGCGCAGGCCTGGCTGATGATCAATCCCAATGATACGAAGTCGGTCTACAACCTGGGTCTTATCAAAGATAAGCTGGCCGCACTGCCAAAGAACGATTCTCCTGCCGGTGAATACTGGAACTACGCCGGTCTGGCATCCTGGGAAACGCTGGTCATTAAACCTACAGAGAATAAATCAGACTATCAGGTTGATTTTCAGGGTTATTACTTTGGCATGATGGCTCTTTATTATGGCCCAAACATGGGTGAATTCTCAGAACTGGTCACGCTGAAAAACGATAAAGGCGTGATCGCGCTCAGAGAGGGCGACTATATCCACTGCGATATCTCACTTACGGTCACGCCTGAGGGTATCGACGCCAGAACCGACGACCCGCAAAACTGCGGTTTCGGTATGAATGTCAGCGCCGACGGACACTATCTACGGGTTGATTGAGCCTACAAGGTTTACGGCATCTTCGCGCAGCGCTACAATGCCCGCCCTTAATATGGGGGCACTCCCCTAACCGCCTCATTGAGTGAGGCGAGTCTGACCTGTCATCAGAACGAGAAAATTATGTTTAAACCGGAACTCCTTTCCCCGGCGGGAACGCTGAAAAACATGCGTTACGCTTTCGCCTATGGCGCAGACGCTGTGTATGCGGGCCAACCGCGTTACTCACTGCGCGTACGTAACAACGAATTCAACCACGAAAACCTGCAGCTCGGCATTAATGAAGCCCATGAACTGGGTAAAAAATTCTATGTGGTGGTTAACATTGCCCCACACAATGCCAAGCTGAAGACCTTTATTCGTGACCTGAAACCGGTGGTGGAAATGGGACCGGATGCATTGATCATGTCGGACCCGGGTCTTATCATGCTGGTGCGCGAAAACTTCCCCGACATGGACATTCACCTTTCAGTACAGGCTAACGCCGTAAACTGGGCGACAGTGAAATTCTGGAAGCAGATGGGGCTGACCCGAGTGATCCTCTCTCGCGAACTGTCACTGGAAGAAATCGAAGAAATCCGCACTCAGGTGCCGGATATGGAGCTTGAGATCTTCGTTCACGGCGCCCTGTGCATGGCCTACTCCGGTCGCTGCCTGCTCTCTGGCTACATCAACAAGCGTGACCCAAACCAGGGTACCTGTACCAATGCCTGCCGCTGGGAATACAACGTACAGGAAGGCAAAGAAGACGTGGTGGGCAATATCGTGCATAAGTACGAGCCTATCCCGGTACAAAACGTTGAGCCAACGTTAGGTATTGGCGCACCGACAGACAAAGTCTTTATGATTGAAGAAGCCCAGCGTCCGGGTGAGTACATGACCGCGTTTGAAGACGAGCATGGTACTTACATCATGAACTCAAAGGATTTGCGTGCCATTGCCCACGTTGAACGTCTGACGCAGATGGGCGTGCATTCGCTGAAAATCGAAGGCCGTACCAAGTCATATTATTACTGTGCACGTACCGCGCAGGTATATCGCAAAGCCATTGATGATGCCGCGGCCGGTAAACCGTTCGACCCGCAATTGCTGGAAACGCTGGAAGGCCTGGCCCATCGCGGTTACACCGAAGGATTCCTGCGCCGCCATACGCATGACGACTATCAGAACTATGAATACGGTTTCTCCGTTTCCGAGCGTCAGCAGTTTGTCGGCGAATTCACTGGCGAGCGTAAAGGCGAGCTGGCAGCCGTACTGGTGAAAAACAAATTCACCGTTGGCGACAGCCTGGAGCTGATGACCCCACAGGGCAACATCAACTTTACTCTCGAGCAGATGGAAAACGCGAAAGGCGAAGCGATGCCAGTTGCGCCAGGCGATGGTTACACCGTGTGGATGCCTGTACCGGAGGATATCGATCTGAATTATGCATTGTTGATGCGTAATTTTACCGGTGAGTCCACGCGCAACCCGCATGCTAAGTAGTTAATTACGGTTATTTTTCAGCGTTCGGAAGATTCTTAGAAATCGATCACATACCGTTTCGTTCATTAAGGGTATTATCGCTTCCGCTGAAAAACATAACCCATAAATGCTAGCTGTACCAGGAACCACCTCCTTAGCCTGCGTAATCTCCCTTACGCAGGCTTATTTTTTGCCTGCCGTTTAAACTCTGCGAGTCCCCCCTATTCTATTCACTACTTTCAGGCGAAAAAAAACCGGGCATTATGCCCGGCTTATTAGGTGATTAGAAATTAATGTGCTGCTTCTGGCTTGTGCTTTTGCGCACTCTGGAAACCATAGGTCAGCTCATTTTTCTCTTTATCCAGCGCAACGGTCACCTGACCGCCATCCACAAGCGAACCGAACAGCAGTTCGTTAGCCAATGGTTTTTTCAGGTTATCCTGGACCACACGCGTCATTGGACGTGCGCCCATTGCACGGTCGTAGCCTTTCTCTGCCAGCCAGTCACGGGCTTCCTGACTCACTTCCAGAGAGACACCTTTCTGATCCAGCTGAACCTGAAGTTCGACGATAAACTTATCAACAACCTGATGAATCACCTCTGTAGAGAGATGATCGAACCAGATAATGTTGTCGAGACGGTTACGGAATTCCGGCGTAAACACTTTTTTGATTTCGCCCATTGCATCGGTACTGTTGTCCTGATGAATAAGCCCAATCGATTTACGCTCGGTTTCACGCACGCCGGCGTTAGTGGTCATGACCAGCACCACGTTGCGGAAATCCGCTTTACGCCCGTTATTGTCGGTCAGCGTGCCGTTATCCATTACCTGCAGCAGTAGGTTAAAGACGTCCGGATGCGCTTTTTCGATTTCATCCAACAGCAGTACCGCATGCGGATGCTTAATGACTGCATCGGTCAGCAAACCGCCCTGGTCGAAACCAACATATCCCGGAGGCGCACCAATCAGGCGGCTAACGGTGTGGCGTTCCATATATTCGGACATATCAAAACGCAGCAGTTCAATACCCAACGCTTTGGATAGCTGTACCGTGACCTCGGTCTTACCGACGCCAGTTGGTCCGGCAAACAGGAACGAACCGACCGGTTTATGCTCGTGTCCCAGACCGGCACGGCTCATTTTGATCGCTTCAGTCAGCGCCTCAATGGCTTTATCCTGTCCGAATACCAGCATCTTCAGACGGTTACCCAGGTTTTTCAGCGTATCACGATCGCTTTGCGAAACGCTCTTCTCCGGGATCCGCGCAATGCGGGCCACGACGGACTCGATATCCGCCACGTTGACGGTTTTCTTGCGCTTGCTGACCGGCATCAGACGCGCACGCGCGCCCGCCTCGTCGATCACGTCAATCGCTTTATCCGGCAGGTGACGATCGTTAATGTACTTCACCGCCAGTTCGACCGCTGCACGCACCGCTTTGGCGGTATAGCGGACATCATGGTGCGCTTCGTATTTCGGCTTCAGACCGTTGATTATCTGCACGGTCTCTTCGACCGATGGCTCAGTGACATCGATTTTCTGGAAACGGCGCGCTAACGCACGGTCCTTTTCAAAGATATTGCTGAACTCCTGATAAGTAGTCGACCCTATCACACGGATCTTACCGCTGGAGAGCAACGGCTTGATCAGGTTAGCCGCATCCACCTGGCCGCCCGATGCCGCACCCGCACCGATAATGGTATGGATCTCATCGATGAACAGAATGCTGTTAGTATCCTGTTCCAGCTGTTTCAGCAGCGCCTTGAAGCGTTTTTCAAAATCGCCGCGATATTTGGTACCCGCCAGCAGCGAGCCGATATCCAGAGAATAAAGGGTACAATCAGCCATAATTTCAGGCACATCGCCCTGGACGATACGCCAGGCGAGGCCTTCAGCAATCGCGGTTTTACCGACGCCAGACTCTCCCACCAGCAGCGGGTTGTTTTTTCTGCGACGGCACAGTACCTGAATGGCGCGCTCCAGCTCTTTGTCCCGGCCAATGAGCGGATCAATTCCGCCCACACGGGCAAGCTGGTTAAGGTTAGTCGTGAAGTTCTCCATACGGTCCTCCCCGCCAGCTTGCTCTTCGTTATTCGGCTGATTACCAGAGTCAGAAGACTGACTTGGTTCGTCTTTGCGCGTGCCATGAGAAATAAAATTCACCACATCAAGGCGACTCACTTCATGCTTACGCAGCAGATAAGCCGCCTGAGATTCCTGCTCGCTGAAGATAGCGACCAGCACATTCGCGCCGGTAACTTCATTGCGCCCGGAGGACTGAACATGGAAGACCGCACGTTGCAACACTCGCTGAAAACTCAACGTTGGCTGCGTGTCGCGCTCTTCTTCACTGGCAGGCAATACGGGTGTGGTTTGTTCAATGAAGGCTTCGAGTTCCTGACGCAGCGCCACCAGATCCACAGAACACGCTTCCAGCGCTTCGCGGGCCGATGGGTTACTGAGCAACGCCAGTAACAAGTGCTCGACGGTCATAAACTCATGTCGGTGCTCGCGCGCTCTGGCGAAAGCCATGTTTAAACTGAGTTCCAGTTCTTGATTGAGCATAGGCACCTCCCCCAATATTTATGCCTGCATTCAGGCTTTTTCTAGCGTACACAGCAACGGATGCTCGTTCTCCCTCGCATACTTGTTCACCATCGCCACTTTGGTTTCAGCTACTTCGGCAGTGAATACGCCGCAGATCGCTTTACCTTGATAGTGAACTGCAAGCATCAGTTGCGTTGCACGTTCTACATCATAAGAAAAGAATTTTTGTAACACGTCAATAACAAACTCCATCGGAGTGTAATCATCATTGACTAATATCACTTTATACATAGATGGCGGTTTTAGCGCGTCGCGCAATTTATCTTCCGCCAGCAGATCGAAATCCAGCCAGTCGTTCGTCTTACCCATTGTCTGTCGTCATCTTCAGTTACGGTTTCCGGCAGAAAATCTTGCCGCTGACAAGCAGCCTATGCGCACAATCAATCTACCTCAAGTATTAGATAACTATCATCTATTAGTGCCATCCGCGACATCTGTCACATAACCGACAATAGCGTTAACTGCTTCAAATTTTGATGCATTTTTACCCTATTCCGTCTGCCTGGCGCTTGACGCCTCGCCTGATTTCTCTAAATTGTAGTTTCGAGAGTTGGCGAGGTTTTGAACAGCCCCCACTCCGCCACCGGTTCATTCCATCTTACTTATATAAGATTTACGAAGGATGTCGAAGTATGGAAACGGGTACTGTTAAGTGGTTCAACAACGCCAAAGGGTTTGGTTTCATCTGCCCCGAAGGCGGCGGCGAAGATATTTTCGCCCATTACTCCACCATTCAGATGGATGGTTACAGAACGCTAAAAGCCGGACAGTCTGTCCAGTTTGATGTCCACCAGGGGCCAAAAGGCAATCATGCCAGTGTCATCGTGCCTGTCATTGAAGCAGAAGCAGTCGCATAACTCTTCTGTCTCATTGTGTACATCCCGCAGTCAAAATGCCAGCCCTTGCGGCTGGCATTTTTATCTCAGTGGCATTATTCCCGCGCCAGGGCATCTACCGGATCCAGCCGCGCTGCATTTCGTGCTGGTAGCCAGCCAAACAAAATCCCGGTCGCGGTTGAGCACAGAAACGCCGTCAACAAGGCCACGGGTGAGAAACCAATTTCCCAGCCAGGCAGGAATAGCTGAAGCGTAAAGGCGATCAACATCGACAGGCTAATACCTAACGCACCGCCCACCAGACATACCAGCACCGCTTCAATTAAGAACTGCTGCAGCACGTCACTGGCGCGAGCGCCAACCGCCATACGAATGCCAATCTCGCGCGTTCGCTCGGTTACCGAAACCAGCATAATATTCATCACGCCAATCCCACCGACCACCAGCGAAATCACCGCCACCAGCGTCAGGAAGAGTTGTAATGTACGTGTGGTCTTTTCGGCAGTTTTCAAGACGCCGTCCATGTTCCACGTGAAGAAATCTTTCTTACCGTGGCGCAACGTCAACAATCGGGTGAGCTGCTGCTCGGCCTGGGCACTATCAAAACCGTCCTTCACCCGCACGGTTATCGAGTTCAGCCACGACTGCCCCATAATTCGCCCGGACATGGTGCTGTAAGGCAGCCATACCCGCAGGATCTTGCTACTGCCAAACATCGACTGTTTCTCTTCTGCAACGCCGATAACCGTGGCAGGCATATTCCCCACCAGCACGACTTCGCCAACGACTTTCGCTTTATTGGGGAACAACTGACGCCGGGTATTGCTGTCGAGCACCACCACCTGAGCGCGGCCCGCCAGTTGTTCAGCGTTAAAAGTGGTCCCTTCGCTAAACGTCATGCCATAGACGTTGAAATAGTCGCCGCTCACGCCGTTAGCACTGGCTGCCACATCGATATTGCCATAGCGTAGCCGCAGGTTCTTCGACACCGCAGGCGTCACCGAACTTACCCATGGCTGCTTCTGTAGCGCCGTTAAATCGTCATACTTCAACGCCTGTTGATATTGCGGGTCGTCGTCGCCGAAGTCTTTGCCAGGGTAGATATCGATGGTATTAGTGCCGATAGCACGAATATCCGCCAGCACCAGCTGTTTAGCCGCATCGCCAACCACCACGATCGACACCACCGAAGCAATACCGATGATGATCCCAAGCATGGTCAGCAGCGTTCGCATTTTATTCGCGGCCATTGCCAGCCAGGCCATAGTGAGTGCTTCACGAAAACCACTGACAAACTGCCCCCAGCCGGACGCCGCTTTCACCGTCGGCTCCACGATGTCGCGCCCTCCAGAGGGCTTGTGCGACGGAGGATTGCGCACAATCTCGCCGTCACGAATTTCAATGACGCGTTCAGCCTGCGCGGCGACCTGGCTATCGTGAGTGACGATAATCACCGTATGCCCGCGATCGCGCAACTGATGCAAAATCGCCATCACCTCTTCGCCGGAATGGCTGTCCAGCGCACCGGTGGGTTCGTCAGCAAGGATCACCTGCCCACCGTTCATCAGCGCACGCGCAATACTGACCCGCTGCTGCTGACCACCGGAAAGTTGAGAAGGCTGATAGTCAACTCTGTCACCCAGCCCCAGCCGCTGAAGGAGTTCCTGCGCACGAGCCAGGCGCTGTTTGCGTTCGGTGCCAGCGTAGACCGCGGGTACCTCAACATTTTGCGCGGCGGTTAAATGCGACAGCAAATGATAACGCTGGAAGATAAAACCGAAATGCTCACGACGCAGTTGCGCTAGCGCATCGCTATCCAGCGTGGAGACATCACGCCCGGCAACCCGATACGTACCGCTGGTGGGTTTATCCAGACAGCCGAGAATGTTCATCAGCGTCGATTTACCCGAGCCAGACGCCCCGACAATCGCCACCATTTCCCCGGCCTGAATGCTCAAGGATACGTCCTTCAACACCTCAACCTGGCCTTCGCCTGACGGATAGCTGCGGCGGATATTGCTCAGTTCAAGCAATGCCGTCATTTTGCAGCTCCAGCGTTGCCCTCACCGGTGATGACTTCATCCCCCTCTTCAAGCCCTTTCACGATCTCCACATCGGTGTCATTACGCGCGCCGATAATCACTTCACGTTCGCGGGTTTCGCCGTTGCGCAGCAGCCTGACGTTATAACGATTGTTGCCGATAGGATCGCCCAATGCCGACAGCGGGATCGTCAGGACATTTTTAACATCCGTAAGCTGAATATGGACCTGCGCGGTCATATCCAGGCGCAGGATCCCTTTCGGGTTGGGAACTTCGAAGCGAGCATAGTAGAAAATAGCGTCATTCACTTTTTCTGGCGTCGGAAGAACATCTTTGAGCTTACCTTCGTAACGCGTCTGCGGATCGCCGAGAACGGTAAACCAGGCCTTTTGCCCAGGATGCAGATGAATCACATCCGCCTCGGAAACCTGCGCTTTCACCAGCATGGTGCTCATATCGGCCAGCGTCAGAATGTTAGGTGCCTGCTGGGCGGCAATAACGGTTTGCCCCTGCAGGGTAGTAATTTGCGTGACTTCACCTGCCATTGGCGCGACGATGCGGGTGTAATCAAGGTTAGTTTTTGCCGTATCAAGAGAGGCCTGATTACGCTTAATTTGTGCGTCAATTGTGCCGATTTGCGCCTGTTTTACCGCCATCTCGGTAGCCGCGGTGTCGAGATCCTGCTGTGAGACCGCCTGGGTTTTCGCCAACTGTTGCTGACGGGAAAGCGTCACCCGCGCCAGTTTCCACTCGGCTTCAGCCTGTAACCGCTGGGCGCGTAATTCCATCAGCGTCGCTTCGACCTCTTTGATCTGGTTTTGCGCCTGTTCAGGATCGATAACGCCGAGCAGTTGATCTTTTTTTACTTTGTCGCCAATCGCGACAGACAGCGTTTTTAACTGCCCACTGACCTGCGCCCCGACGTCAACTTTACGCAGCGCATCCAGTTTCCCGGTTGCCAGTACGCTTTGCTGCAGATCGCCCGGACGAACAATTAAGGTTTGATACTGAGGTAAAGGCGCATTAAGCGTTCGCCAAAGTGCAATTATCGCCACAATAATGATGATGGCGAAAAGAATATAGCGTTTTTTGATTTTTCCCTTGAGCTTCATAAATGTCCCAATTTCCCCCAATACGTCCACCAGAGTGAAGTGTTAAACATCAACGTTAAATAAATAGCCGTTGAAAAATGCAAGAATAACAGAGTTATTGATGAATGGTTAAGATCCGCTGTGCTGAAATTAGTGCCAGAGTATCCATCGGATTGTTATTATGAGCCAGCTAACTGACAGCACTTTTCATTCTTCAAAACCAGTCACAAGTTTTAGTCTCTTTTGTAGCCTGATGACCGGACATTGGCGCCCCGGAAAATTTTGGCATCAGCGAAGCTTTCGTCGTAAGTTTTTGTTGCGCTCAGCGCTTATGCCGAGATTAACGCGTGAATGGATGTCTGAGCTGGCACAATGGCCTGACCTGGATAGCGTACTTGCACGCCAGCCTCGATTGCCGGTTCGTTTGCATCGCGCCTATCTTGCGCAAAACCTTGACCGGAAGACGAAACTGGATGCTGTGCGTTATCATTACCATGCTATCCGCAGCTCTTTTTCAACCACTGAGTTTAAGGATTATTTAAGTGCAGATGGATTACAACTGGCACAAATTGAAGGCAAAAACAGCGAAATATTTAACGTAATAATGGCCTCATTTATCTCACTGGATAAAGAAGGTGAAAGCACCATTCTGGTACGTAATTGCGCTGGCGAGACTTTAGCGGAAATGACGTTTACGCTATGCAATTATCAAGGAAGCAGTACGTTGTTTATTGGCGGGTTACAGGGAGGCAGCCGATTACTGCCACATGAAGAAATTCAAAAAGCGACCAAGTCATGCCATGGGATTTTCCCAAAACGTATTGTGATGGAAGCCATTTGCTGTTTTGCAGAACAATTGAATGTCGAACAAATTCTTGCTGTCAGCAATGAACAGCATATTTTTCGCAGCCCTCGTTACCACGACAAAAACAAGGTAATCCTTTCCGACTACAACACATTTTGGGAGTCGGTTGGCGGTGAGTGCGACAGCCACGGTTACTATCATATTCCACGCACAATGGCGCGAAAAAGCGAAGCGGACATTGCCAGCAAAAAACGCGCGGAATACCGCCGTCGCTATCAGCTACTGGACAGCATCCACTCGCAGCTGTCGTCGATGTTTCGCCACTAATCCGCTCTGCCGCGTGCCAGCCACAGCACGCGGGAAAACATTTTTCGCAGCAACGTTGGCACCGCGTCAACGCCGCGCCGCCCGGCTTCCATCGCCACCTCAATGGCTAAATCTGGTTTTGAAGACCGGTGAATCGCCTTTGAGATAATTTTGCGCATATTCATGGGCACGTTTTCCGGGATTTGCGCCACCCGGTGAAAAACGTCAGCGAATCCCTGGCGATACATAAAGTGTTCCATATCCAGCGCGGGGAGCATGGTTAAATGATCGCGCTCTTCTTCCCTGTCGTTATTCAATAAACTACGCACCGTAGCGGCATACTTTTTCCCGGCTTCATCTCCATCGACCAGCACATGCCACTCGATTCCCATCCGGCGGGCAAACTTAACCAGCGGCTTAAGTCCAGACTGGGCAAATTCAATCACCTTGATACCTTCCGCGTCAAAATGGTGGCCGCACTGTCGGGCCAGTTCGTTAATGACCCAGGTTTCCGTTTCGCCTTCCACCAGTAGCCAGCAGCGAGCAAACAACGACGAAGCACGATTGAAACGAATATGGAAGGCAATGCGCCGACCATCTTCTGCGCTGATCCCACCCGGTCCAAGCCGCCAGGCAGCAACCCGGGAGGATTCACGCACCAGGCGGACAACGTGTTCCACGGGCGTGAGGGACAGCAGTTCACCAGAGTTTGTAGTCGCTACCCGCTGCAGAGGAAGCAAATTCAGCAGGTGCCAGGCAACGGACAGCATAATAGGATGTAAACGCGTTTCCGGATCTTCGACCAGCAGCAAAGGCCGGGCGTCTTTATCCAGCCTCAGCGTACCTTTGGCCTGTAACAACGTTGAAAACAGGCCCAGCAGGATCACCCGGTGCGTGCGTCCGCCGGGTTTATCAATCATCCGGTTGATAATATCCAGATAGCGCCAGCTACGTTGTTCGTTATTAGAACGCCGACGCATCAGACGATAGCGGGACTGGCCGGAACCCTGCTCAGAAAAATAGTGTTCTAACAGCTGGACCATAGCCGATAGCCCCTGACGTATCTGCCCATCTGTCAGGTTTTGCGGTCGGGTGGCCAATTCGCGCGCCAGAAAATCCAGTTGCCGGGCGGTCACTTCGACATCCGCCGAATCCGGCACCGTACCGTTACGGATACGTCGCATGAAACGCGCGTCGCGCAGGCGCAGGACCGGCATCAAACGCACGAGATGCCGCGCCATATCGTTAATGTCGTCAAGAGTGAGCGGGTGGCCCTCGCCATCAAGAAAACTGCGTAACGTCAGAACGCTACCATCATCCGCACATTCACCTTCCAGCCGATAGAAAATGCGGTGATAGCCATCCTGGCACTGCGTCCAGCAGTTTTCCAGAGGACGATATCTGCGTACGCGGTGGCGACCCGGTTGAGACTCACGAAAGGTCAGGATGATATGCAGGTGATGTTCCCGCCCTTGTATATCACCCGGCGGGAACCAAAAATCTTCGCGGTCAAAGTGGTACAAATCAGTTTCCGGTGACAGCAGAAGGGTTAAGGCATCCAGCAGACTGGACTTCCCCCACGCGTTCTCCCCAATCAGCACGTTGCTCTGCTCCAGCATCAACGACAGACGGTTAATACCACGAAATCCAACAATCTCAACGCGTTCGAGAATCATATAGCCTCCGGAAATGCTAACTTTTTCCTTCAAGTTATCAGGAGTATAACGGCAAGCGGGCGCGCAGGACACCCGATATCATCAGGAGGTTAGTCGCAGAAATTGAATAATATAAGAATATTCTTCTTATGTTTTCCTCAGAATATTATTTCAGAACTCAATCATCACCTTTTTCTAATTGAACTATGCTTCATTCATCCAATATTCATAAAGGAATAACAACATATTGCCTTAAATCAAATTTTTTCATCAATTTAACTGGCGAAGGGATGATTTTTTTATCTAAAATACCCGCTCTTTCATCATCGTCCCTTTTTAGCGATGAATTACCGGGCAAGGAACACGAACCCGGAACTTTTAATTGAGGTGGTTATGTTCAGGAAATTAGCAGCCGAATTCTTCGGTACGTTTTGGCTCGTCTTTGGCGGGTGCGGTAGCGCAATACTGGCCGCAGCATTCCCGGAGTTGGGTATTGGATTTGCCGGTGTGGCCCTGGCGTTTGGTCTGACCGTACTCACCATGGCATTCGCCGTAGGTCATATTTCCGGTGGGCACTTTAACCCAGCGGTAACCTTCGGTTTATGGGCTGGCGGTCGCTTCCCGGCAAAAGACGTTATTGGTTATGTTATTGCTCAGGTTGTGGGCGGTATTGTTGCAGCAGCGGCGCTGTATCTTATTGCCAGCGGTAAAGCAGGTTTTGATGCCTCCGCCAGCGGTTTTGCCTCGAACGGCTTTGGTGAACATTCACCAGGCGGCTATTCCATGCTTTCTGCCGTAGTAATTGAAATTATTCTGACCGCTGGTTTCTTATTAGTGATCCACGGCGCAACTGATAAACATGCTCCGGCAGGTTTTGCCCCCATTGCGATTGGTCTGGCGTTAACCCTGATCCACTTGATCAGTATTCCGGTTACCAACACGTCGGTAAACCCGGCGCGTAGTACCGCAGTAGCCATCTTCCAGGGTGGCTGGGCGTTACAACAATTGTGGTTCTTCTGGGTTATGCCGATTATCGGTGGGGTTCTCGGCGGTCTTATTTACCGCACCCTGCTCGAAAAACGCGATTAATCGCTAACAAAAAGGCCTGACAAAAGTCAGGTCTTTTTTTTCCTCTCTATATTTCCTTTTATTTGCAACTTTACTCCCCTCTTTGCATTGAGTAGTGTGTGCTGGCGCATTTCGTCTTACATCTCAGCAAGGATCGGGTTTTCATGTTTTCAGGGCTGTTAATCATTCTGGTTCCCCTTATTGTGGGCTACCTTATTCCGCTTCGGCACAGGGCTGCATTAAAACTCATCAATCGCCTGTTGAGCTGGATCGTCTACCTTATTCTCTTTTTTATGGGTATCAGTCTGGCGTTTCTGGATAATCTCGCCAGTAACCTGCTGGCCATTCTTCATTATTCTGCAGTCAGCGTGACGGTCATTTTGCTGTGTAATATCGCGGCGCTGTTCTGGCTGGAGCGTACGCTGCCCTGGCGACATAATCACAAGCAAGAAAAGCTCCCCTCACGAATTGCAATGGCGCTTGAGTCACTTCAGCTTTGCGGCGTCGTCGTCGTCGGTTTTCTGCTCGGCCTCACCGGTCTTCCCATTCTGCAGCACGCCACCGAAGCCAGCGAATATACGTTAATCTTTTTACTGTTCCTGGTGGGGATCCAACTGCGCAACAGCGGTATGACCTTAAAGCAAATTGTGCTGAATCGCCGGGGGATGATTGTGGCGGTGGTGGTGGTCGCCAGTTCGATGCTGGCGGGGGTTATCAATGCGTTGATTCTCGGCCTGCCGCTGAAAACCGCGCTGGCGATGGCGTCAGGTTTTGGCTGGTATTCCCTGTCAGGTATTTTGTTGACCGAATCGTTCGGCCCGGTAATTGGGAGTGCCGCCTTCTTCAACGACCTGGCGCGCGAGCTGATCGCCATTATGTTGATTCCAGGACTGGTTGGCCGTAGCCGCTCTACCGCGTTGGGGCTATGTGGCGCGACATCAATGGATTTCACCCTGCCCGTACTACAACGCAGCGGCGGCCTGGAAATGGTCCCGGCAGCCATCGTTCACGGTTTTATTCTGAGTCTGTTAGTGCCTCTACTGATGGCGTTTTTCTCCGCCTGAAACCCGAACAAATACCTCCCTGGCGGTAGTCAGCTACCGCCAAAATTGCGCTAAATCAATCTCCCTGCAAGTTGTAGCAGAAATCCCTTTTATCCCTTCGCGCACAGGCATAACCTTAAACATGTATATTAAATATAACTTTAAAAAGGTGTGACCATGTTTTGTGTGCAATGTGAACAAACCATCCGTACTCCGGCAGGAAACGGCTGCTCTTACGCGCAGGGTATGTGCGGTAAAACGGCTGAAACCTCCGATTTGCAGGATCTGCTGATTGCTTCCCTACAAGGTCTGTCTGCATGGGCTGTTAAAGCACGTGAATACGGCATCATCGACCACGAGGTTGATAACTTTGCGCCGCGTGCATTCTTCTCCACGCTGACCAACGTAAACTTCGATTCCCCACGTATTGTTGGCTATGCCCGTGAAGCTATCGCCATGCGCGACGCCCTGAAAGCGCAATGCCTGAACATCGACGCGAATGCCGCGGTCGCCAACCCGATGGCCGATCTGCAACTGGTCAGCGACGATCTGGGCGACCTGCAACGTCAGGCCGCTGAATTTACCCCGAATAAAGACAAAGCAGCCATCGGCGAGAATATTCTCGGCCTGCGACTGCTGTGCCTGTACGGCCTGAAAGGTGCGGCAGCTTACATGGAGCACGCACACGTTCTCGGCCAGTACGACAACGACATCTATGCTCAGTACCACAAAATCATGGCGTGGCTGGGTACCTGGCCTTCCGATATGAACGCTCTGCTGGAGTGCTCAATGGAAATCGGCCAGATGAACTTCAAAGTGATGAGCATTCTGGACGCCGGTGAAACCACCAAATACGGTCACCCGACCCCGACTCAGGTCAATGTAAAAGCGACCGAAGGTAAGTGCATTCTGATCTCCGGTCACGACCTGAAAGATCTGTACAACCTGCTGGAGCAAACCGAAGGTACCGGCGTTAACGTCTATACCCACGGTGAAATGCTGCCGGCACACGGTTACCCGGAACTGCGTAAATTCAAACACCTGATCGGTAACTACGGCAGCGGCTGGCAGAATCAGCAGGTTGAATTCGCCCGCTTCCCAGGTCCAATCGTGATGACCTCTAACTGCATCATCGACCCAACCGTTGGCGCGTACGACGACCGCATCTGGACCCGTAGCATCGTCGGCTGGCCGGGTGTGAGCCATCTCGAAGGCGACAACTTCGGTCCGGTAATTGCTCAGGCACAGCAGATGGCGGGCTTCCCGTATAGCGAAATTCCGCACCTGATAACCGTAGGTTTTGGTCGTCAAACCCTACTGGGCGCCGCGGATACCCTGATCGACCTGGTCAGCCGTGAAAAACTGCGTCACATCTTCCTGGTGGGCGGTTGTGACGGCGCACGTGGCGAACGTAACTACTTCACCGATTTCGCGACCAGCGTACCGGACGACTGCCTGATCCTGACCCTGGCGTGCGGTAAATACCGTTTCAACAAACTGGAGTTCGGCGATATCGAAGGTCTGCCGCGTCTGGTGGATGCCGGTCAGTGTAACGATGCTTACTCAGCCATCATCCTGGCGGTAACCCTGGCTGAGAAACTGGGCTGTGGCGTGAACGATCTGCCGTTGTCTCTGGTGCTCTCCTGGTTCGAACAGAAAGCGATTGTTATCCTGCTGACCCTGCTGTCTCTGGGCGTGAAAAACATCGTTACTGGCCCGACCGCGCCAGGTTTCTTCACACCGGACCTGCTGGCCGTGCTCAACGAGAAGTTCGGTCTGCGTTCCGTGACCACCGTTGAAGAAGACATGAAGCAATTGCTGAGCGCGTAAGGAGTAAAGAATGACAATGCCAACTCATCAGTGCCCATGGCGGATGCAGATTCATCACATCCATCAGGAAACGCCGGATGTATGGACAATTTCGTTGCTGTGCCACGACTATTATCCATACCGCGCCGGGCAGTATGCACTGGTCAGCGTACGTAATTCAGCGGACACGCTGCGTGCTTACACCATCTCTTCAACGCCGGGCGTTAGCGAATACATCACGCTGACCATCCGCCGGATTGACGATGGCGCAGGCTCACAGTGGCTGACCCGCGACGTGAAGCGCGGCGACTATATCTGGCTGTCTGATGCAATGGGTGAATTCACCTGTGAAGATAAAGCGGAAGACAAGTTCCTGATGCTGGCCGCCGGCTGCGGCGTTACGCCAATCATGTCAATGCGCCGCTGGTTGGCAAAATACCGCCCACAGGCTGATGTGCAGGTGATCTTCAACGTACGTTCTCCGCAAGATGTTATTTTTGCCGACGAATGGCGCGAGTATCCGGTGACATTAGTTGCTGAAAACAATGCCACTGAAGGTTTTGTTTCCGGCCGACTGACTACCGAACTGCTGCAAAGCGTTCCGGACCTCACCTCGCGCACCGTGATGACCTGTGGCCCGGCGCCGTACATGGATCTGGTCGAGAAAGAAGTCAAAGCGCTGGGCGTGACGCGCTTCTTTAAAGAGCAGTTCTTTACCCCGGTGGCTGAAGCCGCCACCAGCGGTCTGAAGTTCACTAAACTGCAGCCGGCGAAAGAGTTTTATGCGCCGGTGGGCAGTACGCTGCTGGAAGCGCTGGAAAGCAATAAAGTACCGGTTGTTGCCGCTTGCCGTGCAGGCGTTTGCGGCTGCTGTAAAACCAAAGTGGTTGACGGTAACTACACGGTAAGCAGCACCATGACGCTGACCGACGCAGAAATCGCTGAAGGTTATGTGCTGGCGTGCTCCTGCCATCCGCAGAGTGACTTAGTGCTGGCGTAATCGGCTGACACCAGATGTACAAAAGGCTACCTGGCTATACCGGGTGGCCTTTTTTTATCCTGTCAGGCGCTGCAAAATTCTGATTTTTCCATCCCCAAGGGCAAAATAGCACCTTCCTCCCGCCAATTATCGACCACACTTACCCTGCACAACGTAAGCAATATCCCCGACTACCACGTCGAACTTTCTACAAGGATCCCCATGAAAAAAGTGGCCATTGTCGGCGTCGGTCCCACCGGTATTTATACGTTTTATGCCCTGGTTGAGCGTGGTGAACCGCTGGAGATACAGCTTTATGAGCAAGCTGAGGAAGCGGGCGTCGGCATGCCTTATAACAGCGACAACAACGCAGAACACATGTTGGCAAATATAGCCAGCATCGAGATCCCACCGATTTATATCAGCTATCTGACGTGGCTACAAAATCAAAGCGATGACTACCTGGCGCAGTTTCGAATTGAACGCACCTCTTTGCATGAGCGGCAATTTTTGCCCCGCGTGATCCTCGGCGACTATTATCGCGATCGTTTTTTAGCCATCGTCGATAACGCACAAAGAGCCGGTTTTACAATTCGCATATATGAATCAAGCCAGGTCACCGACCTGCAAGCAACGTCGAATGGGGTCTCCCTGTGGATCAACCGCGCGTCCGAACCCGTTGAGGTGGATTTCGCCGCTATCGCTACCGGTCATCTGTGGCCCGAAACGGATGCTCAGGCAAGCAAGTTTTTCCCCAGTCCGTGGACCGGTCTGATGGACGCCGAGATTAGCGCTTGCAGGGTGGGGATTCTGGGCACATCGCTAAGCGCTATCGACGCAGCGATGGCCGTGGTCTGTCAGCATGGCACCTTTACGACCAATACCGACCATTCACTGCGGTTCACACGTAAACCTGACAGCCAAAATCTGAAACTGACCCTGATGTCGCGCAGCGGGGTGCTGCCTGAAGCTGATTTTTACTGCCCTCTTCCCTATGAACCGCTGAATATCGCGACGCCAGAAGCGATTGAAGACGCCATTGCCCGGGGCCAAAACGGATTGCTGGACCGCATCTTCCGCCTTATTGCTCGACAACTGCAAGATGCGGCGCCAGGGTGGTGCCAACAGATAACACTTGCGACGCTTAACGCCGACACATTCCCCGAAGTCTATTTTGCCAACAGGATCAGGCATGACCCTTTTGACTGGGCGAGACGTAATCTGGTGGAGGTTGAACGCAACAAGCAGGAACAACATACCGTCGCCTGGCGATATACCTTGCTGCGCCTGCACGAGGTTATCGAAGAGATAGTCCCTCATCTTGATGACTGCGACGAAAAACGTTTCAGGCGCGGACTGGCGCGCGTATTTATTGATAACTATGCGGCTATCCCGTCTGAGTCTGTCCGCCGACTGCTGGCGCTGCACGACGCCGGGCTGATAGAGATCCTCGCGCTCGGCTCAGATTATGAGCGTATGAATGAACAGGGAATGACGGTGATTTACCACCATGGCCAGCGCCACGAATTTGATGTGTTTATTGACGCCCGAGGACAACGGGCATTGCAGAGCAAAGATATCCCGTTCCCAACGCTACGCGATCAACTGCTGGCTTGTGGCGATGAGATCCCGGACATTGGCGAGGATTACACACTGCAAGCGCCGGAGTATGCCCGCAATCGCATCGCTTTTGGCGGGCTGCCGTGGTTGATGCACGATCGTCCGTTCATTCAGGGACTGGTGGTCAGCGCTGAAATAGGCGCCGCGATGGCCAAAGCATTGACGCAGCGAGCGCTGAGACGTCGGCACAAACTCTGGAACAGAGACGACATAGATTAGCTACACAATGAACGACGAGGCGGAGAAAGGCTACGCGTTCCCGCCTCTGTATTGATTCTCGGATGGCAAACTATCGCCAGGCTGAATTTCCGGCAAGGGAGAATCGCCCCGCCCCCAAAAACGCCACGGCCAGCGCGCCGATGAAGAAATACACCAGACTTTCAATCGCCCATGCACCGGTTTTATCCAGTAACCAGGTTTCGCCCATCCCAACCATCAGCCATGCCACAACCATCGTAAACGCCAGCCCCAACGCTGCAGGACGCGTCAGGATCCCAAGGATAATCAGACACGGCGCTACAACTTCTCCCAGCAAGACGCCATACGCAATAAAGCCCGGGAAACCTTTCGCTATCAGCATGCCGCTGATGCCATCAATACCCGCGAACAGTTTATGCAACCCATGAAAAAGCATCAGCCCACCCACGGCAAGGCGTAACAAAAACTTGCCAAAATCTTCATGAGTCAGTACCCGGTTAACGCTATTTAATAGTTTTATAACCATCTGAATTTATTCCTTGTTTCGCCATGTCCAATAACAAACTACGCTTAGTACAGGTCAAATGAAACCTGCCGGAAATAAGGGGGAATGAGAAGCATAACTATTATCTTCATCTAAACTTGTAACCGGTATCACATTAAAGGAGAAGGAAAACCATGAAACAAACGGTTGCCGCTTTTATTGCTAAAACACTCGAACAAGCTGGCGTAAAACGCATTTGGGGTGTAACGGGTGACTCACTCAATGGCCTAAGTGATAGTCTGAATCGTATGGGAACGATTGACTGGATGCCAACCCGTCATGAAGAGGTTGCTGCCTTCGCCGCAGGTGCTGAAGCGCAGTTAACGGGTGAATTGGCCGTCTGTGCAGGGTCGTGTGGGCCAGGCAACCTGCACCTGATTAATGGCCTGTTTGATTGCCACCGCAACCACGTTCCGGTGCTGGCCATTGCCGCACATATTCCATCCAGCGAGATAGGCAGCGGTTATTTCCAGGAGACCCACCCGCAAGAGTTGTTCCGCGAATGTAGCCATTATTGCGAGCTGGTTTCCAGCCCTGAACAGATCCCACAGGTGCTGGCAATTGCCATGCGTAAAGCGGTGCTCAACCGCGGTGTCTCTGTGGTGGTATTACCTGGCGATGTCGCGCTGAAGCCGGCCCCTGAGAGCGCCACCACGCACTGGTACCATGCGCCGCTGCCGGTGGTCACTCCGGAAGAAGAAGAGCTCAGAAAACTGGCGCAACTGCTGCGCTACTCCAGCAATATCGCTCTGATGTGCGGCAGCGGCTGCGCCGGTGCGCATAAAGAGCTGGTTGAGTTTGCGGCTAAAATCAAAGCGCCGATTGTGCACGCCCTGCGGGGTAAAGAGCATGTTGAGTACGATAACCCGTACGACGTGGGCATGACCGGGCTAATTGGCTTTTCATCCGGTTTCCATACCATGATGAATGCCGACACGCTGATCCTGCTCGGCACCCAGTTCCCCTATCGCCCGTTCTATCCAACCGACGCCAAAATTATTCAGATTGATATCAATCCGGCGAGCATCGGCGCGCACAGTAAAGTTGATATGGCGCTGGTGGGCGATATTAAATCCACCCTCCGCGCCCTGCTGCCGCTGGTGGAAGAAAAAACCGAGCGGAAGTTTTTGGACAAAGCGCTGGAGCACTACCGTGAAGCGCGCAAAGGGCTGGATGATTTAGCTAAACCCAGCGATAAAGCCATTCACCCGCAGTATCTGGCACAGCAAATCAGCCACTTTGCCGCAGACGACGCCATCTTCACTTGCGACGTTGGCACGCCAACGGTGTGGGCGGCACGATATCTGAAAATGAACGGCAAACGTCGCCTGCTCGGTTCGTTTAATCATGGATCGATGGCCAATGCCATGCCGCAGGCACTCGGCGCCCAAGCGACCGAACCGGGACGCCAGGTTGTCGCAATGTGCGGGGACGGCGGATTTAGTATGCTGATGGGCGACTTTCTGTCGGTGGTCCAGATGAAGCTGCCGGTGAAGATTATCGTCTTTAACAACAGCGTACTGGGATTTGTGGCGATGGAGATGAAGGCTGGCGGTTATCTGACCGACGGCACGGAGCTGCACGATACCAACTTCGCGCGGATTGCCGAAGCCTGCGGTATTACGGGCATTCGTGTGGAGAAATCCTCAGAGGTTGATGAAGCGCTGCAAAGGGCAATGTCGATTGACGGCCCGGTGCTGGTCGATGTGGTTGTGGCGAAAGAAGAGTTAGCCATCCCGCCACAGATCAAACTCGAACAAGCGAAAGGTTTTAGCCTGTATATGTTGCGCGCAATCATCAGTGGGCGCGGTGATGAAGTGATGGAACTGGCGAAAACTAACTGGCTCAGGTAAAACATCCTTATTAAATCACACACAAAATCATTCATGATGCATCAAGGCGGCTAGCCCGAAAATCCCCAGGAGCTTAGGTAAACTATGTGACTGGGGTTTAAGGGTGCGGCCAACGCAGAGGCAGCTTGAAGGATGAAGTGTAATAAGGAGACACCATGATTGATTTACGCAGTGATACCGTCACCCGGCCATGTCGCGCCATGCTGGAAGAGATGATGGCAGCCCCGGTCGGGGACGACGTGTACGGTGATGACCCTACCGTTAACGCTCTCCAGCAATACGCTGCAGAGCTCTCTGGCAAAGAAGCCGCTATTTTCCTACCCACCGGCACTCAGGCAAACCTGGTTGCGCTGCTCAGTCATTGCCAGCGCGGCGAAGAGTATATTGCCGGTCAGGGCGCACATAACTATCTCTATGAAGCGGGCGGCGCAGCGGTGCTTGGCAGCATTCAACCGCAACCCATCGACGCCGCCCCGGATGGTTCCCTGCCGTTAGACAAAGTGGCAGCGAAAATCAAAGCTGACGATATCCATTTTGCCCGCACCCGTCTGCTCAGTCTGGAAAACACCCACAACGGCAAAGTGCTTCCGCGCGAGTATCTGAAAGACGCCTGGGAATTCACCCGTGAGCGCAATCTTGCCCTACACGTCGACGGCGCGCGTATTTTTAACGCCATCGTCGCCTATGGCTGTGAGCTTAAAGACATCACGCAATACTGCGACTCGTTCACCATTTGTCTTTCCAAAGGTCTCGGAACGCCGGTAGGTTCGCTGCTGGTCGGCAGCCAGGACTACATCAAGCGCGCCATTCGCTGGCGCAAAATGACCGGTGGCGGAATGCGCCAGGCCGGTATTCTGGCGGCGGCGGGACTGTATGCGCTGAAAAATAACGTGGCGCGTTTGCAGGAAGACCATGACAACGCCGCCTGGATGGCAGAACAACTGCGCGAAGCAGGGGCAGACGTCATGCGCCACGACACCAACATGTTGTTTGTTCGCGTTGGTGAAGAGCACGCTGCCGCGCTGGGTGAATACATGAAAGCGCAAGGCGTGCTGATTAACGCCTCCCCGATTGTGCGCCTGGTGATGCATCTGGACGTCTCGCGTGAACAACTTGCTGAAGTCGTCGCCCACTGGCGCGCTTTTTTAACCCGCTAAGGAGATGGGCGTGCCGCAACGGATTTTGGTTCTTGGCGCCAGTGGCTACATTGGTCAGCATCTGGTTCAAGCGCTCAGCCAGCAAGGGCATCAGGTGCTGGCTGCGGCACGCCGCATTGAACGTCTGGAAAAGCAGCAACTGGCCAACGTCAGTTGCCATAAGGTCGATTTGAATTGGCCAGATAACCTCACCCCGCTGTTGACGGGTGTTGATACGGTTTACTATCTGGTTCATGGTATGGGTGAAGGCGGTGATTTTATCGCCCACGAACGCCATGTGGCGATGAACGTACGCGATGCGCTGCGTAATACGCCAGTTAAACAGCTTATTTTCCTGAGCTCATTACAGGCTCCCCGGCATGAACAGTCCGATCATTTGCGTGCGCGGCAAATAACCGCTGACACCCTGAGAGAGTCAGGCGTGCCAATGACGGAATTGCGCGCTGGCATTATCGTAGGGGCAGGTTCCGCCGCCTTTGAAGTGATGCGCGACATGGTCTATAACCTGCCGGTTCTCACCCCTCCGCGCTGGGTACGTTCGCGTACCACGCCCATCGCGCTGGAAAATTTGATGTACTATCTGGTGGCGCTGTTGGACCATCCCACAAGCCATCACCGCATACTCGAAGCTGCCGGGCCGCAGGTGTTGAGCTATCAGGAACAGTTCGAGCATTTTATGGCGGTCAGCGGTAAACATCGCCTGCTCATCCCCATCCCCTTTCCTACCCGCTGGATTTCGGTCTGGTTTTTAAACGTCATTACGTCAGTACCGCCGACCACGGCCAAAGCGCTTATCCAGGGTTTAAAACACGATCTGCTGGCCGATGACACCGAATTACGCGCGCTGATCCCGCAAAAGTTGATTGCCTTTGATGACGCGGTACGCAGCACGTTGAAAGAAGAGGAGAAGCTGGTCAATTCCAGCGACTGGGGTTACGACGCGCAGGCGTTTGCCCGCTGGCGCCCTGAATATGGCTATTTTGCCAAACAGGCAGGCTTTAGCGTTGAAACCTCCGCCAGCAAAAAAGCGCTATGGCAGGTTGTGAATCGACTCGGCGGCAAAGAAGGCTATTTTTTTGGCAATATTTTGTGGAAGACGCGGGCGGCGTTAGACCTGCTGGTTGGCCATAAGCTGGCTAAAGGTCGACCAGAACACTCTCTGTTGCAGGTTGGCGATACCGTCGATAGCTGGAAAGTTATCATCGTTGAACCAGAAAAACAGCTGACGCTGCTGTTTGGGATGAAAGCGCCTGGTTTGGGTCGCCTGAGTTTCACCCTGGAAGATAAAGGCGATCACCGACGCATTGATGTACGTGCCTGGTGGCATCCGCACGGCATGCCAGGACTCTTCTACTGGCTGTTGATGATCCCAGCTCATCTGTTCATTTTCAGAGGGATGGCGAAGCGTATTGCTAAACTTGCAGAACAAATCACAGACTAATGATAAAAAGAGCCTGTATTCTTTCATGTTTCCCATTGCATACAGGCGTATTTCACGGAAGAATGCGCACGATGTTTTTTAAACACAGTGGATTGATATGAAGGTACTGGTTACCGGAGCCACCAGCGGCTTGGGCCGAAACGCGGTTGAGTTTCTATGCAGCAAAGGCGTCAGCGTCAGAGCTACCGGTCGCAATGAAGCGATGGGCAAGCTGCTGGAGAAAATGGGCGCAGAGTTTGTACATGCCGATTTGACCGAGCTGGTGTCTTCACAGGCAAAAGTGATGCTTGCCGGCATCGACACGCTGTGGCACTGCTCCAGTTTTACCTCACCGTGGGGAACTCAGGAAGCCTTCGATCTGGCCAACGTTCGAGCGACCCGACGTCTGGGCGAGTGGGCCGTGGCCTGGGGCGTACGTAACTTCATTCATATCTCCTCTCCATCGCTCTATTTTGATTATCACCACCATCGCGATATCAAAGAAGATTTCCGTCCACATCGCTTCGCCAATGAATTCGCCCGCAGCAAAGCGGCAGGCGAAGAGGTAATTGCGCTGCTCGCGCAGGCTAACCCGCAGACCCGCTTCACGGTATTGCGCCCACAAAGTCTGTTCGGACCTCACGATAAAGTCTTTATTCCACGCCTGGCCCATATGATGTATCACTACGGCAGCATCCTGCTGCCGCACGGCGGAAGCGCGCTGGTGGATATGACCTACTACGAGAATGCAGTGCACGCGATGTGGCTGGCCAGTCAACAAGCCTGCGATAAGCTGCCGTCGGGACGCGCGTACAACATTACCAACGGCGAGCATCGCACCCTGCGCAGCATTGTGCAGAAACTTATCGACGAGCTGAATATTGATTGCCGTATCCGCTCCGTGCCCTACCCGATGCTGGATATGATTGCCCGCAGCATGGAGCGTTTAGGCAATAAATCGGCGAAAGAGCCAAAGCTTACGCATTACGGCGTCTCGAAGCTGAATTTCGATTTTACGCTGGATACTACCCGCGCTCAGGAAGAGTTGGGTTATCAGCCCGTTGTGACGCTGGATGCAGGAATTGAGCGTACCGCGGCCTGGCTGCGTGACCACGGTAAGCTGCCGCGTTAACCCTGCCCGTATTTCTCCAGTAACGCTTCGGCAATTGCCTGAGTTTCTGCATCCGCCACGCCGTTCCACAACGTCGGGCGGAAGTGCATCTGAAACGCCATAATCACCCGCTGCTGTTCACGCGGCGTCATATCAGGTTTTACTTCATAACCATAGCGCGACAGCAGATCGAGTAATGATGCGGTTTCTACCGGCGTATGGGGCGCTCGTCCGGCAAGATAAAATGCCACGCGCTGGGCATCGGGCCACGCGCCGATGCCCTGAGCGGCCAGTGCTTTCCACGGAAATAGCGGGCCGGGATCGTCCTTGCGCTGCGGAGCGACGTCCGCATGGGCCACCACGTTCTGCGGTTTTATGTCGTAGCGGGCGATAATATCTTTCGCCAATGGGATTAACGCCTGAATTTGCGCGGGCTCAAACGGCGCAAAATACTTGCTGCCCGCTGATTTTTGCCAGCCGCGGTTTTCCAGCTCAATGCCGATCGAAGTATCGTTGATACGCGTAGCGCCGCGCCAGAAGCTAATCCCTGCATGCCAGGCCAGATCTTTTTCCGGGACCAGTTGCCAGATACGCGGCTTGCCGTGGTAGAGCGGCGGCACTGCCGGGATCAGATAGTGTGAACTGACGTTTTTATCGGTCAGCGTAGCCAGAGAAGCGTCGAAATCATCCGCCGTGTAATGGATAACCAGCACTTTAATGCGCGGGTAAGCAGCCTGCGCCTGACGGCGGGTATCTAACTGATACCCGTCTTTGTCGACTATTCCTTTTTCGCCAGTACACCCCACCAGCAGTAGCGTTAATGTCAGCAAATACAACAGACGTTTCATCGACGAGTTTTCACCGCGGTGCCGCTGACGCTCACCATCAGCATGCTACCGTCCTTGCCCACCGTTTCGTAATCGATATCGATACCAACTACCGCATCAGCACCGAGTGCTTTCGCCTGTTCACCAAGCTCCTGAAAAGCAATTTCACGCGCTTTACGCAGCTCTTTTTCATACGCGCCGGAGCGACCGCCGACAATATCGCGAATGCCGGCGAAAAAATCGCGGAAGATATTCGCGCCTAAAATGGCTTCACCAGTAACAACACCGCAGTATTCCACGATGCTCTGTCCTTCCAGCGTAGGGGTTGTCGAAAACTGCATGATTAATCTCCTTTTTGCGCTAAGAGCACGATCTCAAAAGCATTATCGAACCGATCCACTATCATTGAAAGGATATATTCTATCAACGTAGAACACTAATAGTAGAAAGCTAATAAGGAAATCATTATGCGCTACTCGAAACTCTCTCTGCTGGTTCCCTGTGCACTACTTCTCAGCGCCTGTACTACCGTGACGCCGGTCTATAAAGATAACGGCACGCGTAGCGGTTCATGCGTAGAAGGCGGGCCAGACAGCGTGGCTCAACAATTCTATGATTACCGTATTCAGCATCGAAATAATGACATTACCTCCCTTCGCCCGTACCTCAGCGACAACCTGGCTAAGCTGCTGAACGATGCCAGCCGTGATAACGCGCATCGCGAACTGTTTAACAGCGATCCGTTCTCCAGTCGCGCCACGTTACCGGACAGCGCCAGCGTCGCCAGCGCATCGACTATTCCGAATAGTGATGCACGTAACATTCCACTGCGTGTAGAGCTGAAACAAGGTGACCAAAGCTGGCGTGATGAAGTGCTGATGATCCGTGAAGGCCAGTGCTGGGTCGTTGACGATGTCCGCTATCTGGGCGGCAGCGCACACGCGCCAGCCGGGACGCTGCGCCAGTCTGTCGAAAACCGCTAACCGCCCCATTCACCTGCTTAAATCATAATCCCCATAAATTGTCTGGCATTCTGCATAGAATGCCGACAATTATTCTTGCCCACTGGTGGCCCCGCTATTTTGTGCTATGTTTAGATAAGAATGCGGTTTGCATTTAACTTTTAACGCATAAATATTGCATAACTATTCTGTCAAAGGTAGTATCTGCGGCTTCAATAGCTATCAGACTGCCAGTATCGAGTGTCAATGAGTATTCAATTAAACGGCATTAACTGCTTCTACGGCGCACATCAGGCGCTGTTCGATATCACGCTGGATTGCCCTCAGGGTGAAACACTGGTGTTACTTGGCCCAAGTGGCGCCGGGAAAAGCTCGCTGCTGCGCGTACTCAACCTGCTTGAGATGCCGCGCTCGGGCACGCTCTCTATTGCGGGTAACCGTTTCGACTTCACTAAGACCCCGTCAGATAAAGCCATTCGGGATCTGCGTCAAAACGTGGGCATGGTCTTCCAACAATACAACCTCTGGCCACATCTCACGGTTGTGCAGAATCTGATTGAAGCGCCCTGCCGCGTACTGGGTCTGACAAAAGAGCAAGCGATGGCGCGCGCCGAGAAACTGCTGGAACGTCTGCGCCTGAAGCCATACAGCGATCGCTATCCGCTGCATCTCTCAGGCGGCCAGCAACAGCGTGTGGCCATTGCCCGCGCGTTGATGATGGAGCCACAGGTGCTGCTGTTTGATGAACCGACCGCCGCGCTTGACCCGGAAATTACCGCCCAAATCGTCAGCATCATTCGTGAACTGGCGGAAACCAACATTACTCAGGTGATCGTCACTCACGAAGTGGAAGTTGCCCGTAAAACAGCCAGCCGTGTGGTGTATATGGAAAACGGTCATATCGTCGAGTTTGGGGATGCGAGCTGCTTTGCCAACCCGCAAACCGAAGCGTTTAAAAACTATCTTTCTCACTAAGATTCGGGACAATACAATGAAAAAAGTTCTGATTGCCGCGCTAATCGCAGGTTTTAGCCTTTCCGCTACCGCAGCCCAAACCATTCGTTTCGCCACCGAAGCGTCTTATCCTCCGTTTGAATCAATCGATGCTAATAACAAGATCGTCGGGTTTGACGTTGATCTGGCGAATGCGCTGTGTAAAGAGATTGACGCTACCTGTACCTTCACCAATCAGGCCTTCGACAGCCTGATTCCGAGCCTGAAGTTCCGTCGTTTTGACGCGGTAATGGCCGGTATGGACATCACCCCAGAGCGTGAAAAACAGGTGCTGTTCACCACCCCGTATTACGACAACTCTGCGCTGTTTGTTGGCCAACAGGGTAAATACACCAGCATTGATCAGCTGAAAGGCAAAAAAGTCGGCGTACAAAACGGGACTACACACCAGAAATTCATCATGGATAAACATCCGGAAGTGACTACCGTGCCGTATGACAGCTACCAGAATGCCAAACTCGATCTGCAAAACGGTCGTATTGACGGCGTATTTGGCGATACCGCTGTGGTGACCGAGTGGCTGAAAGATAATCCTAAGCTCGCCGCGGTTGGCGACAAAGTGACGGATAAAGATTACTTCGGTACCGGTCTGGGCATTGCTGTGCGCCAGGGCAATACCGAACTGCAGCAGAAATTTAACGCTGCGCTGGAAAAAGTGAAGAAAGATGGGACTTACGAGACCATCTACAACAAATGGTTCCAGAAGTAATATTTGATGAATGAATTTTTTCCGTTAGCAAGCGCCGCCGGGATGACCGTCGGCCTTGCCGTTTGTGCGCTGATCATTGGCCTCGCGCTTGCCATGTTGTTTGCCGTCTGGGAGTCCGTAAAATGGCGTCCGGTGGCATGGGCAGGTTCAGCGCTGGTTACCATTCTGCGCGGGTTACCAGAAATTCTGGTGGTTCTGTTTATCTATTTCGGCTCCTCGCAACTGCTGCTGACGCTGGCCGATGGTTTTACGATTAATCTCGGGTTTGTAGACATCCCGGTACAGATGCAGATCGAAAACTTCGACGTCAGTCCGTTCCTGTGCGGTGTGATTGCTCTGTCTTTGCTGTACGCCGCCTATGCGTCGCAAACGCTGCGTGGCGCATTGAAGGCCGTACCACTCGGACAATGGGAATCGGGTCAGGCGTTGGGTTTATCTAAAGCCGCGATCTTCTTTCGCCTGGTGATGCCGCAGATGTGGCGTCACGCACTGCCGGGACTGGGTAACCAGTGGCTGGTATTGCTGAAAGATACCGCACTGGTCAGCCTAATCAGCGTGAACGATCTGATGCTGCAAACCAAAAGCATTGCCACGCGTACCCAGGAGCCTTTTACCTGGTACATTGTGGCGGCGGCTATTTACCTGGTGATTACGCTGGTAAGTCAGTACATTCTCAAACGCATTGACCTGCGCGCGACACGTTTTGAGCGGAGACCAGGCTGATGCTCGAGTATTTACCTGAATTGTTGAAAGGGCTGCATACCAGCCTGACGCTGACGGTCGCCTCCATCGTGGTTGCTCTGGTGCTGGCACTGATTTTCACCGTCATCCTGACGCTGAAAACGCCGGTACTGGTCTGGCTGGTCCGCGCCTATATCACGCTGTTTACCGGTACGCCGTTGCTGGTGCAAATCTTCCTGATCTACTACGGGCCAGGACAGTTCCCGACGCTACAGGAGTATCCGGTACTGTGGCATCTGCTCTCCGAGCCTTGGCTGTGCGCGTTAATTGCGCTGTCGTTAAACAGTGCGGCTTACACCACGCAACTGTTCTACGGCGCTATCCGCGCCATCCCGGAAGGCCAGTGGCAGTCATGCGGTGCATTGGGGATGAGCAAAAAGGATACGCTGGCGATTCTGTTGCCATATGCCTTTAAACGCGCCCTCTCCTCGTATTCCAACGAAGTGGTGCTGGTGTTTAAAAGTACCTCACTGGCTTACACCATCACGCTGATGGAAGTCATGGGCTATAGTCAGCTGCTGTATGGTCGCACTTATGACGTCATGGTCTTCGGCGCGGCGGGTGTGATTTATCTGATCGTCAACGGTTTGCTGACGCTGATGATGCGCTTAATCGAACGTAAAGCGCTGGCGTTTGAACAGCGGAATTAAACATATGCCTGATGGCGCTACGCTTATCAGGCCTACGGTTCATGCACCTTTTGTAGGCCGGATAAGGTGCTAGCACCGCCATCCGGCAAATATGCATAAAGTAAAAAACATGAAGACGGACAAGAACCTAAATTGTCCGTCTTTTTTTATATCTGAAAAAATACTTAATCATTTTTATTGCATATAAATTCATTAAATGGCATTGTTAATCCACGCCGCAGACACGGTAAATAATCATAAGATTGACAGACGGGAGTTCCACTATGAAAAAGTTAGTACTGGCTGCATTACTTGCTACTTTCGCCGCTGGCGCCTCAGCCGCTGATAAAATTAGTTTCGGTGTATCAGCAACTTACCCGCCATTTGAGTCGCTCGACGCAAACAATAAAATTGTCGGATTTGACATCGATCTGGCAACGGCGCTGTGCAAACAAATGCAGGCTGACTGTACTTTCACCAATCACGCTTTCGACAGCCTGATCCCCGCGCTGAAATTTAAGAAATATGATGCGGTAATTTCCGGAATGGATATCACGCCTGAGCGTAGCAAGCAGGTTGCATTTACTCAGCCGTACTATGCAAACTCCGCGCTGGTGATTGCGAAAAAAGACACCTATAAAACCTTTGCCGACCTGAAAGGAAAACGCATCGGCATGGAAAACGGCACCACGCACCAGAAATACTTGCAGGACAAACATCCTGAAGTGAAAACCGTGGCCTACGACAGCTATCAGAATGCGATTATCGACCTGAAAAATGGTCGTATTGATGGCGTATTTGGCGATACCGCTGTGGTTAACGAGTGGCTTAAAACCAACCCGCAGCTAGGCGTAGCCACTGATAAAGTGACCGACCCACAATACTTCGGTACTGGCCTTGGCATCGCGGTTCGCCCGGATAACAAAGCCCTGCTGGAAAAACTGAACAGCGCGCTGGCGGCAATCAAAGCTGACGGCACGTACCAGAAAATCAGCGATCAGTGGTTCCCACAGTAACGTCTGCCCAGTCTGAAAAGCCGCGCTCTGCGGCTTTTTTTATCTCTTCGCCTGCGCTTTCAGTCAGTTCTTACTCCAGAAACGCATTCCTGGCGTACACTTGTTAAAACGAAAAAAAGTGAGGCAAAAGGATGATAGCATTCCCTGCCAGTTTACTGATCCTCAATGGAAAAAGTGCTGATAACCTTCCCCTGCGTGACGCCATTGCGAATCTGCGTGATGAGGGCGTGGAAATTCATGTTCGCGTTACCTGGGAAAAAGGCGACGCCCAACGATACGTTGATGAAGCTCGTCAGTTGGGCGTTGAAACGGTGATTGCCGGTGGCGGCGACGGCACAATAAACGAAGTCTCGACGGCGCTTATCCAGTCGCAGGGCGGCAATATTCCGGCGCTGGGTATTTTACCGTTGGGAACGGCGAATGACTTTGCCACCAGCGTTGGTATACCCGACGACCTTGATAAGGCGTTAAAGCTGGCTATCGCCGCAAATGCGACGGCGATCGATATGGTGCAGGTCAATGATAAAACCTGTTTTATCAACATGGCAACCGGTGGCTTCGGCACACGCATCACGACCGAGACACCAGAAAAACTCAAGGCTGCGTTGGGTGGCGTATCGTACTTTATTCACGGATTAATGCGCATGGATACGCTCAAACCCGACATCTGCGATATTCGAGGGGAAGACTTTCACTGGCAGGGTAAAGCGCTGGTAATTGGTATCGGTAATGGTCGTCAGGCCGGTGGGGGGCAACAGCTATGCCCGACAGCGCTTATCAACGATGGTCTGCTGCAACTGCGTATTTTTACCGGCGAAGAGCTGTTGCCTGGGCTGCTTTCGGCGTTAACGCAATCCGAAGACAACCCTAACATTATCGAGGGCGCATCATCGTGGTTTGATATCCGCGCCCCGCATGAAATTACCTTTAATCTCGATGGCGAACCGCTCAGCGGACAAGAGTTTCATATTGAAATCCTGCCCGCGGCGTTACGTTGCCGACTGCCGCCGGGTTGTCCGCTGTTGCGCTAACACGATGGCAGTCGCCTGAAATCAGGCGATGGTGACTTTGCTATCCAGATAAACATCCTGCACGGCGTTAATCAGCTTAACGCCGTCGGCCATGGTTTTCTTGAATGCCTTGCGCCCAAGAATCAGCCCCATACCGCCCGCACGTTTGTTAATCACCGCAGTACGTACCGCATCGCTCAGATCGGTTTCGCCGCCAGCCGCACCGCCAGAGTTAATTAACCCGGCGCGTCCCATATAGCAGTTCGCCAGTTGATACCGCACCAGGTCAATCGGGTTGTCGCTGGTCAGCTTGCTATAGACGCGATCGTCGGTGTAGCCAAAATTGACCGCTTTATACCCGCCGTTATTTTCCGCCATTTTTTGCTTCACGATATCCGCCCCGATAGTGGCCGCCAGATGGTTAGCCTGCCCGGTAAGATCGGCAGAAACATGGTAATCCACGCCATCTTTTTTAAACGCCGGGTTACGCAGATACGCCCACAGCACCGTGACCATACCCAGCTCATGAGCACGCTCGAATGCGGCAGAAATCTCTTCAATCTGGCGGCGAGACTCCTCTGAACCGAAATAGATGGTTGCCCCCACCGCAACCGCACCCATATTGAACGCCTGCTCTACGCTGGCATACAGCGTCTGGTCAAACGTATTGGGATAGCTCAGCGTTTCGTTGTGGTTAATTTTTACCAGGAACGGAATGCGGTGCGCGTAGCGACGGGAAACAGAAGCCAGCACGCCATAGGTCGATGCCACGCAGTTACACCCTGCTTCGATAGCCAGCTCCACAATATTCTTCGGATCAAAGTACAGCGGGTTAGCCGCAAACGATGCTCCAGCGGAGTGCTCCACGCCCTGGTCCACCGGTAGAATAGACAGATAACCTGTCCCGGCCAGTCGGCCCGTGTTATACAGCGTCTGCATATTACGCAGCACGGCTGGCGGACGGTTGTTATCCACCATCACGCGGTCGACGTAATCATGTCCAGGCAGGTAAAGTTGATCAGAAGGAATGGTCATACAACGATGCTGTAAAAGGTTGTCGGCGTCTTTGCCAAGCAACTGCGCAATATCAGTCATAGCTATGCTCCCGTAAGTTCCGCTTTGAAAACGGAATGTGGATTGTCCTGGCCCGTTTTGTTGCGGGCAGCAATAAGCCTGGTACCGACTGCGTTTTTTTTCCATCTTTAGCGCACTTTTCAGCAACTTCTGCTGGCTCGATTCAGGAAGAAATAATGTTAAGGCGGTCAAATTTAGACCTCAAAGGTATTTTAAAGGTATTATCGAATGGTACTATCATGGCGTACCTTACCTGTCATGAAGGATTTAAAGATGAAAACTACAGTTAAGCTGTCGTTCATGATGTTTGTAGAGTGGTTTATCTGGGGCGCCTGGTTTGTACCGCTGTGGCTGTGGCTGAGTAAAAGCGGCTTTAGCGCCGGGGAGATCGGCTGGTCTTACGCCTGTACCGCGATTGCCGCGATCCTGTCGCCCATCCTGGTCGGCTCTATCACTGACCGCTTTTTCTCCGCGCAGAAAGTGCTGGCGGTGTTGATGTTCGCTGGCGCTATTTTGATGTATTTCGCCGCCCAGCAAACCACCTTCAGTGGATTCTTCCCGCTGTTACTGGCCTATTCGTTAACCTATATGCCGACGATTGCGCTGACCAACAGCATCGCTTTTGCCAACGTACCGGACGTTGAACGTGATTTCCCACGCATCCGTGTGATGGGGACCATCGGCTGGATTGCTTCTGGTTTGGCCTGCGGTTTCTTACCGCAAATGCTTGGCTATAGCGATATTTCACCCACCAATATCCCCCTGCTTATCACTGCCGGAAGCTCCGCGCTGTTGGGCGTCTTTGCGTTCTTCTTACCGGATACGCCGCCAAAAAGTACCGGCAAGATGGATTTCAAAGTCATGCTGGGTCTGGATGCGCTGATCCTGCTGCGTGATAAGAACTTCCTCGTCTTTTTCTTTTGCTCTTTCCTGTTCGCAATGCCGCTGGCGTTCTATTACATCTTCGCCAACGGCTACCTGACAGAAGTCGGAATGAAAAACGCCACCGGCTGGATGACGCTGGGCCAGTTCTCTGAAATCTTCTTTATGCTGGCGCTACCGTTTTTCACCAAACGCTTTGGCATTAAAAAGGTATTGCTGCTTGGTCTTATTACTGCGGCTATCCGCTACGGATTTTTCGTTTACGGCGGCGCGGAGGAATATTTCACTTATGCTCTGCTGTTTCTCGGCATTCTGCTGCACGGCGTTAGTTACGACTTCTACTACGTCACGGCCTACATTTATGTCGATAAAAAAGCACCGGTACATATGCGCACCGCTGCGCAAGGGCTTATCACCCTCTGCTGTCAGGGATTCGGCAGCCTGCTCGGTTACCGTCTGGGCGGCGTCATGATGGAAAAAATGTTTGCTTATCAGGAACCGGTTAATGGTCTTACCTTCAACTGGGCTGGCATGTGGGGATTTGGCGCGGTCATGATCGCCGTCATTGCCGTGATGTTTATGATTTTCTTTCGCGAATCAGATAAAGAAATCACCGCCATTAAGGTGGACGATCGCGATGTAGCGTTGAAACAAGGGGAAGTGAAATGAAAGCAGAACGTATTCTCGGTGCTCTTTATGGGCAGGCGTTAGGGGATGCGATGGGTATGCCGTCGGAACTGTGGCCACGAACCCGGGTAAAAGCTCATTTCGGTTGGATCGACCGTTTTTTGCCCGGCCCTGCGGAGAATAATGCCGCCTGCTATTTTAACCAGGCGGAGTTCACTGATGACACGTCAATGGCGCTGTGTCTGGCAGATGCCCTGCTCGAGTGCGACGGAGAGATTGTGCCAGACGTTATTGGCCGCAATATTCTGGCCTGGGCCGAACGTTTTGACGCCTTTAATAAAAACGTGCTCGGCCCAACTTCAAAAATCGCGCTAAAAGCCATTCGCGACGGCAAACCTGTCGCCGAACTGGAAAACAACGGCGTGACCAACGGAGCGGCAATGCGCGTTTCGCCGCTGGGATGCCTGCTACCCGCCCGCGATGTTGATGCTTTTATCGATGATGTAGCATTGGCCTCCAGCCCGACGCATAAATCGGATCTGGCTATCGCTGGCGCTGTTGTGGTCGCGTGGGCGGTATCACGCGCTATCGACGGAGGCCAGTGGTCAGAGATTGTCGATGCGCTACCTGCCATTGCCCAACATGCGCAGCAAAAAAGGATCACGACCTTTAGCGCATCACTCTCTGCACGACTTGAGCTGGCACTGAAAATCGTCCGTAATGCTGACGGCATTGAGTCTGCCTGCGAGCAGTTGTATCAGGTTGTGGGCGCCGGAACCAGTACCATTGAATCCGTGCCTTGCGCCATTGCTATGGTTGAACTGGCGCAGACCGATCCTAACCGCTGCGCTATTCTGTGCGCAAACCTCGGGGGTGATACCGACACCATCGGGGCGATGGCAACCGCCATTTGTGGCGCTATCCATGGCGTAAGCGCGATTAACCCGACATTGAAACATGAGCTGGATGCGGTAAATCAGCTCGACTTTATCCGTTACGCCAGTGGATTGATGCGACTGCGCGAGCAGCGGGAGGCGCTATGATCGCCACGCATCTGCAACACCTCCTCCCGCAGTTGCGTACACAGCGGCCCGTTACGGTGGTGGGTGCGGCGGTAATTGATGTCATTGCCGATGCATATGCCCTTCCCTGGCGCGGATGTGACATTGAACTCAAACAGCAGGGGGTGAACGTTGGCGGCTGCGCGCTCAATATTGCCGTGGCGCTCAAACGTTTAGGTATCGACGCCAGTAATGCTTTACCGCTGGGTCAAGGGGTGTGGGCCGACATTATCCGCAACCGGATGGCAAAAGAGGGATTGCACAGCCTGATCGACAATGCCGCGGGCGATAACGGCTGGTGTCTGGCTCTGGTCGAGCCGGATGGCGAACGTACCTTTATGTCCTTTAGCGGCGTTGAAAATCAGTGGAACGCTGACTGGCTGGCACAGCTGGATATCCCACGCCATAGTCTGGTGTATCTCTCGGGCTATCAGTTAGCCTCTGGGTGTGGCGAACTGCTGGTGCAGTGGCTGGAAGGTCTGGAGGAGGTGACGCCGTTTATTGATTTTGGGCCACGCATCGGCGACATTCCCGAGCCCTTACTGGCAAGAATTATGGCCTGCCGTCCGCTGGTATCACTTAATCGTCAGGAGGCGGAAATTGCCGCCGAGCGGTTTGCATTAAGCCATGATGTAGAGGGTTTTGGCGCAGAATGGGTACAACGTTTCGCCGCGCCGGTAGTGGTACGCCACGATAAAGACGGCGCGTGGTATTTCAGCGCTCAGACATCCGGTTGCATACCGGCATTTGCGACAGCGGTCGTTGATACTATCGGCGCAGGCGACAGCCACGCGGGCGGCATGCTGGCCGGACTGGCGTCTGGCTGGACCCTGGCTGATGCCGTACTGCTGGGTAACGCGGTTGCGTCCTGGGTGGTAGGGCATCGCGGCGGCGATTGCGCCCCTTCGCGCGAGGCGTTACTCCTCGCACACAAAGACGTATAGATCGCTTCGACAATAGCTGATGCTGTATTCAATGGGCCGTTGCTGCTGGTCAAGCGCTACTTGCTTGATCACCAGTACCGGCACTTTGCTGTCCATTTGAATGTGCGCCTGGAACTCCGCATCAGGCATTCGGGCGCTGACGCGTGAGCGCGTGCGCTGCGGGAAAATATGCTGGCTGCGAAAATAGTCATACAGTGAAACGCCGATGGCATCCACGTCATGGATAAGATGGGCAGGAACCCATGACTCTTCAATAGAAACCGCGTCTTCATCTACATAGCGAATGCGCTTGAGCAGGAAGACGTCACTCCCCGCGGCAACAGCCAACTGCTGAGCCACCTCTTCCGGGCAAGGCACAATACGCTTGTTGACCCACAGCGTATCTGGCTTTTTACCGCGCAAAACCACCTGCTGTGAAAAACCACGCGCTTCTTTTAGCGAATACTCGAAGATGTTGTTGATCTGCGTCCCGTAACCACGGGCGCGCGTCACTACGCCTTCTTCTTCCAGGGCCTGCATCGCCTTGCGTACCGTAATTCGCGAAACGCCGGTTAACTGGCTGAGATCGCGCTCGCCGGGCAGGATATTTCCATGCTCCAGAATCCCGCTACGCACAGCGTTTTTCACTGTTTGCGCAAATTTCATATACAGCGGCGTGTTATCTGCCGCTGCAATGCGTTCATTCAGTTGCGCGATAAGCTGGGTATGCGCTTGTTCCATTTATCTTTTTCCTGCAGCCTTCTCTGCAGCCAGTATACCCATTACCACCACGCGTGGAAATGATGTACCGGACCAATTCCCTCACCAACCTCCAGGGTGTCGGCCTGCGCCAACGCCGCAGAAAGCCACAGCTTAGCTTCCTGCACTGTCTGTGCCCAGTTGTCATGGCGCGGACGCAGCGCCGCCAGCGCCGCGGATAGCGTACAGCCGGTGCCATGGGTATTTTTGGTCATCACCCTTGGCGCGGTAAAACGCTGCTCTCCCTCACGGGTAAAGAGCCAGTCGGGGCTTTGTGCATCCTCCAGATGACCGCCTTTCATCAATACCGCCTCGCAGCCCAGCGCCCGCAGTGCCCTTCCCTGCTCTAGCATCTCCTGCTCAGTCTGCGCATGGGGAGCCCCGAGCAGTGCCGCAGCTTCGGGTAAATTAGGGGTGATAATCGAAACCTGCGGCAGCAAATGGGTACGCAGTGTCTCTACCGCCGAGGGCGACAGCAACGGATCGCCGCTTTTCGCCAGCATCACCGTATCCAGTACGACATTTTGCACCCGATGGCGACGCAAACGTTCGGCAACCGCTTCAACAATATCCGTCTCCGCCAGCATACCGATTTTGGTGGTGTCGATACGCACATCACTCAACACCGAGTCCAGTTGTGCGGCAACAAAGTCAGGTTCTATGCGATAAACCGACTGCACCCCGCGCGTATTTTGCGCCACCAACGCCGTGATAACCGAACAGCCGTAAGCGCCTAGCGCCGAGAAGGTTTTTAAATCGGCCTGAATACCCGCACCGCCGCTTGGATCGGTTCCGGCGATCGTTAATGCGTTAATCCGTTTCATGCTTGCTCCTGTGCGTTCAGGTTATAGAGGGCATCGAGAAAAGCCGGGACAAAACTGCCCGGTCCGGTTGATTGTTGTGTGGCTATTTGCCCGGCCTGTTTCATCCAGCTACAGGCGGAGGCGATGTTATCAAGCCGGTCACCGTGCAGGGCGCAACTGGCCGCAACAACCGCCGACAGCGCGCATCCGGTGCCCACCACGCGGGTCATCAACGGATCACCGCCGTTCACGCAGACGGTACGCTGACCATCGGTCACGTAGTCCACTTCGCCGGTAACCACGACAATGGTCCCAACCTGACGAGCCAACGCCTGCGCAGCGGAAAGCGCAGCGGCTGGCGTATCTGTCGTGTCGACGCCGCGGCCCCCGCTGTTCATACCCGCCATAGCAAGTATTTCCGAGGCGTTGCCACGGATAGCGGCAGGCTGTAGTACCAGTAAATCCAGACAGAAGCGACGGCGAAACTCTAGCGCGCCCACGGCAACGGGATCGAGCGTCCACGGGGTTTTAACGAGATGTGCCCGCTCAACGGCGGCACGCATCGCCGTAGCCCGCGTCTGGGTTAAAGTGCCGACATTCACCAGCAACGCACTGGCGATAGCCGCAAACTGGCTGGCTTCCTCAGGCTCGATTACCATCGCAGGGGATGCGCCCAGCGCCAGTAGCGTATTGGCCGTAAAGCTTTGCACGACCTCGTTGGTCATACAGTGTGTGAGTGGTGAAAGCGTTCTAAATTGGTGCAAGGTGTGAGCCGCGAGTGCGCGGCTGTGCAGGTCAGGCTGCATGGTTCAGCTCCTGCCCGCGCGAAGAAGGGACACGAGCAGTGTCAGACTTCCCTACGCTGGCATTATCCAGATCAGGTGGTACGGGTATTTCTCAGCCTTCAATGAAGAAGGGCACCCCGAGTCGTTGTTACATAAAACTCAATAATATTAAAAGGACAGTAAGGGAAACTTACATACTTAAGCCCCTGCTATCCATTTACTGAATGGCGGAATGTATCCACACCGCATACTTTACCAGCCAGCGAGGGAGGTGAACAGCAGCGGTTTATTCTGGAAGGGGCGCTCATTGCCGCAGGCGTCGTCATCCACTCAGGCATTTCGTAGCGCGTCTCAATGCTGAGACACCACGATCATCCGCTCTTAAATTCCCAGGCAGACAGAAAGGTTGCAATTGAACATTCAGCCAGTTTCTCAAGTTTATGGGGATCAACTGCTTTTTGCGAGATTATTGCTCCAGGAAGCAGATATCCCATAATAGCCCCGAGGAAAGCAGTAGCCTGTAATTCCGGATTATCTAACGTGACTATTCCTTCATTATTTTTCTGTTCCAGAATTTCTGTCAGCGCCTGCAAAACGCGTCCAGAGTTTCTTTGCTCCAGCATGACGTGTAAATCGGGCTTTTGAACCAGCACTTGAATCAATAATCGCTGGAAATGGATATTCTCAGGGGTATAGAAATGATTCTGTACAACCCGGGCAAAACCTCTCAGGAGATCGGGAAAATCCAGTTGCTCCTGGAGTAACTGGCGTAAAGGCGGCTGCATTTTGTCATTCAGAAATTCAAACGTCGCCAGCAGGAGAGCATCCTTTCCCCCCGGAAAATGGCTGTAAAGGGTCGGCCGCGTTGTCCCTGCTTCACTGGCGATAGTATCAAGGGACACGTCAATGCCATGCTTGAGAAACAGCTCACATGCCGTTTGTAAAATGCGAGGGCGGGACTTCATTGGCCGCCCACGTTGATTAACCATTATTGCATTCCTTACGTTTGCCTTTTTTTAGTCTCGAGATTCCCTGCTGAATGAGAACAAAAAACAGTGGGACAAAGAGCAGCGTCAGTAACGTGCCTGTGAGCATACCGCCGATTACCGAAGTTCCAATCTCTTTCTGGCTGGAGGCCCCTGCGCCCGTAGAGAGTACCAGAGGGATAACTCCAACAACAAATGCCAGAGACGTCATGATGACAGGACGTAAGCGTAATCTTGCGCCTTCAAAAGCGGCCTGAATCAACGGTTTACCCCTGCGGATTTGCGCCAGAGCGAATTCAATAATGAGAATTGCATTTTTTGCTGACAGCCCCATCGTCGTTAGTATACCTACCTGGAAGTAGACATCATTTTCGAACCCGGCGATTAAGGCTGCACTCACTGCGCCGAGAACCCCAAGTGGGATAATCAGAAGCACAGCAATAGGCACAGACCAGCTTTCATATAAAGCAGCCAGACACAAAAATACGAACGCAACGGAGGCAAGATATACCCACAGTGTCTGTGCCGAGGAAGCCTGTTCTTGCCATGATATCCCGCTCCACTGCAGATCAAATCCTTCGATTGGCGCTATCAGCCTGACCATTTCAGCCATTGCTGCCCCAGAACTTATGCCGGGAGCTGCATCTCCTTGAAATTGCACAGCAGGTAATCCATTGAATCGCTGAAGCATTTGTGGACCAGTAGTCCAGCGGAAGGAGGCAAAACTGGCGAATGAGGTCATATCATCGCTACTGTTACGTACAAACCAGGCGGATAAGTTTTCAGGTATTGAACGCCATGGCGCATCACCTTGTATATAAACCCGTTTTACTCGGCCACGGTCAATAAAGTCATTAACATAAATCCCTCCCCATGCAGCAGAAAGAGTTTCGTTGATATCCGCCTGTTCAAGGCCGTGAGCTTGTGCTTTTTGTCTGTCAATATCTACCTGCAGCAACGCCTTTGCGGCAAGGCTGTTCACTCGCACAGCGTTCAGATTTTGGTTTTCTCTGGCGGCCGTAAGTAACATTGTTTGCGCCTGATTAAGACTGTGATAACCGCGGTCTGAAATATCCTGAAGCCATAATTCGAACCCACTGGATTGTCCCAGCCCACGAACTGTGGGTGGAGATACAATGCTGATAGCGGCGTTCTGAGACGTTTGATTAAAATATTGATTAGCCCTTGCGATAATAGCCTGAGCGCTGTTCGTTTCACCCTGACGCTCGTCCCAGTGCTTTAACTCAGCAACGGACATTCCCACATTTTGCCCGCTACCTGCGTTATTTCGGCCAGCGACCGTAAATATAGCGTTAAGATTGGCACTCTCCTGTGTCATAAAATAGCGTGTGATTTCATCTCCAACCTTCTGAGTCATTGACATTGGCGCCCCTGGAGGAAGAGTGAACTGGATTGATATTGCCCCCTGGTCCTCCTCCGGAAGAAAACTGGTCGCGAGTTTTTGATATTGCCAAACCATGAACATCGACATCAGAAAAGCGAGAATAATGATTCTCACAGGACGCGCTGATATTTGCGCAAGCATATTAATGTAGCGATGCTGACTTTTTTCGACATACCTGTTGAAATGAGTGAAGAATTTACCTTTCTTCTCATTTCGGCTTTTAAGCAAATGAGCGCACAACGTAGGGGTTAAAGTCAGTGCAACCAGCACGGAAAGCGACATAGCAGAAACAATGGTCACTGTGAACTGGCGGTAAATAATGCCGACTGAGCCACCAAAAAACGCAATTGGAATAAAAACGGCGGATAAGACCAGCGCGATACCTATTAATGCACCGGTTATTTCCCGCATGGAGTGGAGCGTAGCCTGCAGCGGATCGAGATGTTCTTCTTCCATCACTCGTTCGACATTCTCAACCACGACAATCGCGTCGTCGACAAGTAGCCCAATGGCAAGCACCATGGCAAAGAGTGTTAAGGTATTGATGCTATAACCCAGCAGACTGAGGATGCCGAATGTGCCCAATAATACGACGGGCACCGTCAATGAGGGGATTAATGTGGCTCTCCAGTTTTGTAAAAATAGATACATTACCGCCACAACAAAAACAATCGCTTCAATCAGCGTCTGCACAACATTTCCGATGGACACCGTCACAAACGGTGTACTGTCACGAGGATAAGCAACGACAATGCCTTGCGGAAACCGATCTTTTAATCTGTTAACTTCAACGCGAATCTTTTCAGCAGTTTCCAGTGCATTAGCTCCGGATGCGAGTTGAATAGATATTCCAGCAGCAGGATGACCATTAAGTGTGGTCAGATTCTGATAGTTTTCAGCCCCAAGTTCGATTCGAGCAACATCTCGCAAATATACAGCTGAACCATCATTATTTGTCCGAAGAATGATTCTTTCAAATTGCGTTGATGTTTCCAGGCGGGACTGGGCGGTCACCGTCGCATTCAGATACTGATCATTGAGAGAAGGAAGAGAGCCAATCTCTCCGCTGGTCACTTGCGAGTTTTGTGCTTCGATAGCCGTTTGTACATCTGATGGCATCAAACCATAATTATTGAGTTGATGTGGGTTGAGCCAAATCCGCATGGCATATTGCGCACCAAAAACAGTTGTTTCTCCCACCCCCTTTATTCTACTTAAGGGCTCCTGCAACGTATTGATAAGGAAGTCGCTAATATCGACACTGGTTAAACGATCGTTGTGGTCATATAAGGCGATAACCATCAGGCTATCTCCCTGTGATTTAGTCACAGAAAGCCCCTGTTGTTGCACCTCCTGCGGTAGCCGTGTCATAGCCTGATTTACAGCATTTTGTACCTGGACCTGCGCTATATCGGGATTGATACCTTGTTCAAAGCTAAGACTAATACGAGACTGACCAGCTGAACTGCTGGTTGAAGAAAAATAAAGCAGACCATCAATTCCTTTGATTTGCTGTTCAAGTAGCTGCGTTACGCTGTCCTCAACGTTTTGCGCAGAAGCGCCTGGGTAGTTTGCCGTAACGTTCACCCCCGGAGGCGCAATATCCGGATACTGCTCAACAGGCAATGTGAAAAGAGCCAGGATACCGGCAGAAACGATGCAAATAGCAATGACCGCGGCGAATACAGGACGGAAAATAAAGAAGTGAGCCAGCATCGTGTTTTCCTCCGTTTAGTCATTGGGGTCGCGCAGTGAAAACACGTGCGGAGGCCTGGCACGCTGAATAAAAGCCATATGCGATGTTTGCCACAAATTAAAAACAGGTTGAGGTATGGGCAATGTGACCGTTGCTGGGCATAGCAGAATATTGATTGCTTTTGCGACAATGTATCTGCTGATTTCAAGGCAAGACATTGTTCGTTGATGTTCACGCCAGAGATAGTCATAGGTTTGGATAGTGAAACTATTTTGTAGTAGTAAAAAACGTAAATAGCTGAGTCGTAGCTGCATATGCTGATAATTCAAATCAGTGCACTGAGAGCAAGCCAGCTCACGGTCCCGCGTTACCAGACAGCGTTCAACAGTCTTTGGTTCCACAGATACCCCCTCATGCAGAGATGCGTTAAGATGACATGAAAAAGCCATTAACATAATGAAAAATAATAATTTTTCCCAGTTAACCATAGCAAAATCCCATGAATTTATTTACTTTACAGTAAAGTAAATAAATTGATTAAACAAGCATCAATTTTTAACGCTATTCCAGTAATGGGTCTTCTTGAAGACAACTGTTCCGGGTCACAGAGACCGGAGCAACTCCTGTATGTCGTGTAACAGCTCCACTCTGAGTTGATATGCAAAAACGTGATACTTCATCGCTAAAATGCCGCTTGAAATTGTCGCAATGCTGTACATTCATTTACACTTTTTACGAAATTACTGGTGTGATAACAAAAAAGTCCTTGTCAGATGCCCTGTAAGCCAGGAATGATACATGACTGATTTTGATGACCCGAAGAGGTAGAGAGGATGGGTATGAAGAATAAAATGTTGCTGGGTGCACTCCTGCTTGCAAGCAGTGTCGTCTGGGCCGCGCCGGCTGCAACAGCTGCGCCCACAGGTATCGATAAGTATGAGCTGAGCAGCTTTATTGCTGACTTCACCCATTTCAAACCCGGTGACAAGGTTCCACCACTGTATCTCACCGAAGAATACACCATTAAACAGTGGAATCTGCGCAACCTGCCTGCACCGACCGCAGGCACCCACTGGACCTACATGGGTGGCGCGTACGTGCTGGTCAATGATGCTGATGCTAAGATCATTAAAGCCTACGACGGCGAGATTTTTTATCACCGATAAAAAAAACGTACCTTCATCACGAAGGTACATTTTTTAGAAACATCGCACCGCACTAATTAGTCATAAGATACCGCAAATATGACTTTACTTTGAACCTCACCAGGCCGTAACGATTCTCCTGTCACACGAACATATTTCGCAGTAATAGGGAAAGTGTACTGATTGTTGATTTTATCCAGTTTAGCTATTCTGTTCATCAGAGTATCCCCCAGTTTTAGGGGAGTCGTCGCGGTGCCGTTATATATCTGGAACCCCACTCCTTTTGCGCCATTCGTTAGCGTATTTTTTAGTATTTTCCCGCTTTCATCCCAGTCACCGCGAGCCACCTTAAAATTCACGGGGTTGGTGGTAACGTTATATATACTTTCACAATTCAGTATCAGATTTGTGGAGCCTGATTTAGTATTTGTTGCTGTATTAATCTCGTTTAACGTTGTATCGGGCATTTTAATTTCGTATATTGCCTGTGAAAAACGGCAGGTTGTTGGTCTGTGCTTGACGGTAAACGTAATATTTTGTGAGTAAGATACGTTGCTGTTAAATTTCCCTCCAATCCAACAGACAATCCATGACCATAGGCTGCTATTGCAGGTATTATCAGTTAATATACTAATAGCGGGACGTCCAAGGTTTATCGTATTGCCACTGGCTATCGTCAGATCAGCAGTACCAGATCTGACATAAGAAGCCTCGATAACGAATGGTCTCGGGTTAATAACTTCTTGTGTTTTATACTCTTTGGGCGTTGAGTTATATTGACCATCATTGCCTGTTGCAACAGGGAATCCGCTTCCGGTCAGTTTTAACTTCATAAAGATAGATTTTGTCGCACCGGGTTCTTTAAGTTCAATAATATAATCTTGTAATGGCGTTGCATAATACATTTTATCAGTTGACGCATTACATGAAAATGTATCATTCAGGTTGGTATTGAACGCTACAGTAACCACAGAACCAACTGTTGCTGACGTCATATCAAGTTCTACAGTTTGCTGTGCGGTCGTATTCTTCCCTAGGGTACATTTAGCCTGCCCCCAAAAAGAGAATGCCAATAAAAGCAAAAACAAATATTTTTTCATAAACCAATCCCTTATCGGCAAGTATAAACTTTATTCTCATCAATCGCCTTATCGAAGGTAATCGTACAGAACTTCCCCTGTTGTTTATTAACTGCAACGCGTACCGAAGCGGGAATATCATTGGTACGAATAAATAACCGGCTACCCTGCCCCACCAGGCCAACATTATTACCAAGTTCATCTTCCACTTCATAACCAAACGATAACGGAGAGCCGTCCGAACGCGCGGCAATGAAATACCAGGGTTTACGCCGATCGGTTTCAAACTCCGTCATCACGACCGCGCCGCGATAAGGTACTGTGCCTTTTCGATTGCCCAGCAACGCCACATCGCTATTACTGTCGGAAAGATCCAGCATCAGCATATTTTCACGATACGGCGTCAGACTGTCGTAAACCGCGTAACCTTTGCTGTTAGTTGTTAGATAACGATGTCCCTGCACGGCCGCGCCCTGTAACCCAGGCGCTTTAACTATGGCGAATGTATCTGAAAGCCGAGGAGCTAACGCGACACCATCTGACCACACGACTAACCCACCCTGAATATTGCCGCTGGCCTGCTGATATTTATTCGATTGACTATAACTGCTGCCAAAGGTCGCCATCGGCGCGCGCCAGACCAGGTTACCACCTGCCGTTGTCTCACTCTCCTGACGTTGATGGCTCAGATTTGCCCCTAAACTAAACTGATCGCGGTTTCCGGCAACACCGCTGAGACTGGTGTTACTCGACTGAAAGCCGTCATTATCAAACGTCGTCGAGTTGGATACGAACAAATCGCGTCGCGGCGAGGAAATCCCATCCCCCCACGAGAATGGGATGGAGATATACAGGTTAAAACGTTTATCCTCGTGGTTGTCCTCATCATAGGTCTGGCTAACAGACAAGGTGTAACTGACTCGCTGCCAGGCGTTCGAGTAGCTCAGCTGATAATCTTTGCCGGTTCCACTGCGCTGCCAATAGTCGCGCCACAGGCCGCTGACGGCCAGGGATCCCCAGTTCTCGGGTAACGCTTGATTGATATTTAGCGAAAAGCTGTTCTTACGACCAAAATCGTTCTGATAGTAGTCCGCAACGTCATAAACATCATTTTCATCGCGGTCATAGTGATTTTTGTTATTCGCCCATACGTAGTCATTAAAGGTACGATAATTTCGCGAGGAGTAACGAAAAGCTGCCAGCGCAAACTGCGTGCCGGTCTGAGCGACATACTTATTCCACGCAACCTGATAACTCTGACCATCAAAAACATCACCATTGTCCTGCTCACTATGCGATCGCGTGGCGTCTACCGATACTGCGCCAATGGGTGTATTCCAACCGGTCCCGAGCACAAATGAGGTATAGTTTTGTGACAGCATAGTGCCGCCATAGACCGTAAGCAGATTGTTCAGACCATATTGATAGCTACCTTGCAGGAAATCATACTGATTGCCAGCCCCCTCTATATGACTGCGCCCAGCAGCAAAATCATATTTCGATACGCCCGACTGCAGCATATTTGGTACAGATGAATAAGGCACCAGATAACGAGATACCGAACCATCCGCTTCTTTCACGCTCACATCTAAATCCGCACCACCGCCAGCGAGCTGGAGATCATCAATAGCAAATGGGCCAGGTGGAACTTCTTTCTGGTAAATAACAAAGCCGTTTTGTTCGATGGTTACCAGCGCGTTGCTCTGGGCAAACCCGCGGACTACTGGGGTAAAATTCTGTTTTGAGTTCGGTAACATTTGCATATCGCGCCAGATACGCACACCACGAAAACGTACCGCATCAAAGATATCCGCGCCGGTATACATTTCTCCGGTACGTAGCGTGCCAAGTATTTGTGGGATACCTCGCTCCATATATAGCGTATTACTTTTCCAGTTGCCGCTGCCCTCGTTGCCTTTGGTATAGTTGGCATTTGAGTGCAACTGCCACCCTGACAGGTTCAACCCGCTATTCAGGTTCACATAGCTGCTTTTATCATCACCACCGTGTTTATAATTACTGTAATACTGGCTGGCGTAATAAGAGGTATAAAAAGCGTTAACACCGCGATCCCAGGTTTCAGGCGGCATATATCCTGGTTCATATTCCAGCACATACGCCTGCGGAACGCTTAGATTCAAAATAAATTGCCCGATGTCATAACCAACACTGCCGCCCTGAACTGCTTCACGTAGCGGCACGCACTCCTCTTTTTTATCCGTTTTAATATTCTCTGTGCGAATACCAATTTGCTGCAATTGTGCCCAGGACAGACATGTCGCGTCAGGATCAGCGTTGATATTAATTTCGTACCGGCCACGCCACTGGTTATTAAGATAAACATCCATTTCATATATGCCGGGCATTGGCTTATCACCATCAATTTGATAGCGAGAGATTTTCTCGCCGTTCAAACCGCCGATCATAAAATTTGTATCAAACGTGTCTTCTTCAGCCCATGCGGATGAAGTGGCTAACACTGACAAGATTGCCAGTGTAATGGAGTTTATCTTTGACATAATCAGTCCTTGACTATCTTTCCGTTTTTATTTTTTCACTTAAGTAGTTTCCGTGATCGTCAATAAGAGTAACCTTGTAATGATTAACGACAGCAGCGGTGACAACCTTTTTATCTGACCACGGAGCAAGCAACACTGTCTCGCTGTTTATTTTTGAATTACCCACGAGCTCAGGTATCGTTATCCAGTTGGCAGAATTGTTTTTGATATTAATGCCACCACTGACATATCTGACGCTTAAGCGAGAAAAGCTTTTTTCATCTACACCGGCAATGCCCTGCGGACGATATATAAATTTGATGCGATTCTGCATAGCAAATTTAATCATATTCTTCCCTGCTGATTCCGCAGAATTAGGAGGAATATCCAACACATTAAGAAAAAAAAGGCTTTCACGATCTTTTGGCAGCGTATTTACCAGTTGCTTGATTTTGAGTTGTTGACCAGAACCTCCGCTGACCTTAGCCACGGGAGGATTCATCACGAATGGTACCTGGATTTTTTCTGGTGGCAGGCTGGTATCTCCGTCATCTATCCAGGACTGAACCAGGGAGCTACGGCTACCTTCATTCATTAACTGTACGGTAATTTCTTTTTTCTGTGCCGGATAAATGACACGCGTGCCGTAAATGTACACGCCACCCCATGCAGGCAATACTGTGCCAGCTAATAATAATGCTATTATTTTTTTCATTATAATTATCCTTACTACGGAAATAATCGGCGACCAGAGCCGCCGATAAACAGGATAGCAATTTTAATCAGTAACAACAGTCATCGTCAGCGAAGAGGCAACGTCACCAGCGGAAACAGCGGCAGTACCTATTTTTGCGTAGCGTGCGCTAAAGTTCAGCGTATATTTATTGTCTGCGGTTTTAGTTAATTCAATACCTGTATCGGGGTTAACCTGTTTAGTAAAGTCATCACCATAGTAAACGGAGAATCCAGCACCATTATTTGCGGCAGTATTTCGTGTAATATATTTATTAGTGCTATCAAATTGAGAACTGGAGAAAGTAATTTTCGGTGCTTTATCCCCCGTACATTCAACAGTCAATGGCACGGTGGTCTTATTTGAGTATCCGTCATAAACACCACCCGCACTTAAGTTATTTAATCTGTCAGCACCAATTTGGTTCATACCAATGGTCGCCGTGGTGTCACCCGTAAATTTACAGGTTGTTCCAACCACCTTACCAGTAATAATCAGTTCACCCTGATCGGTATCAGCAGCAAAAGCCCCAGCGCTCATAAATACAGCAGTAAGTACAACAGCAGAAATAACTGAACGTTTCATAATATCTTCCTTAATGAATTGAATTCTATTTGTTAAGAGGGTTTAACTCTTGAAATTAAATTCGCACACCAGAAACGTTACCGCAATGTAAACACGTTGTTTTATTGATTTAAAACAAGTTGCAAAGCGCAATATAATTGCAACAAATAAATTGAGTTCTTTATTGTTTATAAATCAATAAATTTAGGAGATTAACTGTTGGAGTGAAATTCTTTGGGGAAATAATTAGCCATGTATTATTCACCACAAAAACACATGGCTAATAAAAGACTTTTTAATCATAACGAGTCAGCACAATCTGCCGTGTAGCGTCGCCGGGAACAGTAACAATTTCCGTTACCGCACCTTTTGTTGGTTTGGAGACACCCTCTCTGACGTTTGAAAAGGAAACGGCATTGCCACAGCGTTGCTGCACTTCGTTATTGACAACATCAGTGCTGCAGGTAGGCTCGGTTACTCGACCACTTATATTCACGGTGGCAGTCTCTGCGGCAAAAACAGAAGCGCTCATTCCATACATCAGAGTAATAACTCCCAAGAATAAACTAATTTTCATAGCATTCATTATTCCTGTATTGGGCGGAAACAGCGTGCAAGCCGTCTGGCTGTGAGTAATGGTTAACTCTCTCACCAGAACTAATTGAGATTGTAGATTAATAGGATGAATTTGATCAATTCAAATGATGCATTGAAGCGATTTATTCAGAAAAAGACATGGATTATACAGGCAGGATAAACAATATAACGAAGTTTATTCACCCCATACATTCACCGCATCAATTTATTATGATGCGGTGAATATCTGTCACGCGGTTAATTACACGGCGCGAAAGGCAATCTCGCCCGGAATAACTTCACCCTGCCAGTAAAGCTGGGCAGCTACACGCCCAGCCAGGTCACGGTAAATGGCGGTAAATTCACTGTCAGGACGACTGATAACCGTCGGGGTACCACGATCGAGGTCTTCACGCAGAGAGATATGCAGCGGCATCTGTCCCAGCAGTTGGGTGTGATACTGCTCAGCCAGCTTCTGCGCGCCTCCGGTGCCAAAGATTGGCTCATGATGACCGCAGTTGCTGCAAATATGCATGCTCATATTCTCAACAATACCCAGCACCGGCACTTCGACTTTTTCGAACATCACGATGCCTTTTTTCGCATCGATAAGCGCAATGTCCTGCGGAGTGGTCACCACAACAGCCCCCGTGACCGGAATGTTCTGCGCCAGCGTCAACTGGATGTCACCGGTGCCCGGTGGCATATCCAGTACCAGGTAATCAAGATCCGGCCATAGGGTTTCCTGCAGCATCTGCAGCAGCGCTTTGCTGGCCATCGGACCACGCCACACCATTGCGTTATCGTCAGTGACCAGATAACCAATAGAGTTCGTCGCCAGACCGTGAGACATGATAGGCGCCATGTGGGTACCGTCTGGCGAGGTTGGCCGCTGGTTTTCCGCGCCGAGCATCGTTGGGATAGACGGCCCATAAATATCGGCGTCCAGAATCCCTACCTTCGCGCCTTCCGCAGCCAGCGCCAAAGCCAGGTTCACGGCGGTAGAAGATTTGCCCACGCCGCCTTTACCCGAACTGACGGCGATAATGTTTTTTACACCATTAATGCCTGGCTGGTTTTTCACGCGTTTCAGCGTCGCAATGTTATGCGACAGCTTCCAGTCGATCGCTTTCGCACCGGTAATACGCAACAGATCGGCGCTACATTGCTCTTTTAATTCCTCAAACGCGGTATGCCAGACAAACGGCATGACCAGCTCAACGTGCAACGTGTCATCCATCCAGGCGACGTGGTGCAACGCTTTAAGCGTCGTCAGATTATGCTTCAGGGTTGAATGCTGAAAATTCGCCAGCGTCCCGGCGACCATGGCGCGCAGGGTCTCTGGTGATTTGGCCTGGGATTGTGCGTTCATCCCGACTCCTTTTTGTTGTTCTGAATATACAATAGTCACCAGGTAGTTTACTCCAACCGCAACAATTATTCATTTACGGATAAATGCCCTTATCGCTTGGCGCAGTAATTACCATTTTGGTACTATCAAAGCCCTTTTCACTACAAAAGAAGTAATTGCCCACTATGACTCAAGTCGCGAAGAAAATTCTGGTAACGTGCGCACTGCCGTACGCCAACGGCTCAATCCACCTCGGCCATATGCTGGAGCACATCCAGGCTGATGTCTGGGTCCGTTACCAGCGAATGCGCGGCCACCAGGTTAACTTCATCTGCGCGGACGACGCACACGGCACGCCAATCATGCTGAAAGCGCAGCAGCTTGGGATCACGCCAGAGCAGATGATCGGTGAAATGAGTCAGGAGCATCAGACTGATTTTGCAGGTTTTGACATCAGCTATGACAACTACCACTCTACGCACAGCGAAGAAAACCGTGAGCTGTCTGAGCTGATTTACACGCGCCTGAAGGAGAACGGTTTTATTAAGAACCGTACAATCTCCCAGCTTTACGATCCGGAAAAAGGCATGTTCCTGCCGGACCGTTTTGTTAAAGGCACCTGCCCGAAATGTAAATCACCGGATCAATACGGCGATAACTGTGAAGTCTGTGGCGCAACCTACAGCCCGACCGAACTTATCGAGCCGAAATCCGTCGTTTCTGGCGCGACGCCGGTAATGCGCGACTCCGAACACTTCTTCTTTGACCTGCCGTCCTTCAGCGAGATGCTGCAGGCCTGGACGCGCAGCGGCGCGTTACAGGAGCAGGTTGCCAACAAAATGCAGGAATGGTTCGAGTCCGGCCTGCAGCAGTGGGATATTTCCCGCGATGCCCCGTACTTCGGTTTTGAAATCCCGGATGCGCCAGGCAAGTACTTCTACGTCTGGCTGGATGCGCCTATTGGCTACATGGGTTCATTCAAAAACCTGTGCGATAAGCGTGGTGACACCACCAGTTTTGAAGAGTATTGGAAGAAAGATTCCGACGCCGAACTTTATCACTTCATTGGCAAAGACATCGTCTATTTCCACAGTCTGTTCTGGCCTGCCATGCTGGAAGGCAGCAATTTCCGTAAGCCGACCAATCTGTTCGTACACGGTTATGTGACGGTGAACGGCGCGAAGATGTCCAAATCTCGCGGCACCTTTATTAAGGCCAGCACTTGGCTGAAGCACTTTGATGCCGACAGCCTGCGCTACTACTACACCGCGAAGCTTTCTTCACGCATTGATGACATCGACCTGAACCTGGAAGACTTTGTCCAGCGCGTAAACGCCGATATCGTTAACAAAGTGGTCAACCTGGCTTCACGTAACGCGGGCTTTATCGCTAAGCGTTTTGACGGCGTTCTGGCGGCTGAGCTGGCCGATCCGGCGTTGTATAAAACCTTCACCGACGCCGCAACGGTGATTGGCGAAGCGTGGGAAAGTCGTGAATTCGGCAAAGCTATCCGTGAAATCATGGCGCTGGCCGACGTGGCAAACCGCTACGTTGACGAACAGGCTCCGTGGGTCGTGGCTAAACAGGAAGGCCGCGATGCCGACCTGCAGGCGATCTGTTCCATGGGTATCAACCTGTTCCGTGTGCTGATGACTTACCTGAAGCCGGTTCTGCCAACGCTTGCTGAACGTGTGGAAGCGTTCCTGAACTGCGAACTGAGCTGGGATGCCATTGAGCAGCCGCTGCTCGGTCACAAGGTCAACACCTTTAAGGCGCTCTACAATCGCATTGACATGAAACAAGTTGAAGCGCTGGTGGAAGCATCGAAAGAAGAAGTGAAAGCCGCTGCCGCACCGGTAATCGGCCCGCTGGCGGATGATCCAATTCAGGAAACCATCACCTTTGACGATTTCGCCAAAGTTGACCTGCGCGTGGCGCTAATTGAAAACGCTGAATTCGTGGAAGGTTCCGACAAACTGCTGCGTCTGACGCTGGATCTCGGCGGCGAGAAGCGTAACGTCTTCTCCGGCATTCGTTCTGCTTATCCGGATCCAAAAACCCTGATTGGACGCCAGACCATTATGGTTGCTAACCTGGCTCCTCGTAAGATGCGCTTCGGCATTTCTGAAGGGATGGTAATGGCGGCAGGTCCTGGCGGGAAAGATATCTTCCTGTTAAGCCCGGACGAAGGCGCAAAACCTGGCCAACAGGTGAAGTAAATCAGACATCTCAAGCGCTGCAACTGCAGCGCTTTTTTTGCTGAATGATTTTATCCCTAATCTTAAACACACTGCCTCACTCCATTTTCGGACTGCTCAGCCAACGCGATTAGATTTATTCTATACTGCTCTGCTATTAAGGCCGTTCGGTCCCATCAAATTCATTGGCGCTATTATTTAGCATCCAACATTCATGAAATGGAGTTTTACATGAAAGCGTTTCAAAAATTAGTTTCACTTGTCGCTGCGTCGGTTGTCGTTTTTTCTCTGACGGGATGTGGTGATAAAGAAGAGACAAAAACATTCAATGCCAACCTTAACGGTTCGGATATTACCGTCTCTTACACCTATAAAGGCGATAAGGTTCTGAAACAGATCTCCGAAAGTAAAATCAGCTATGCATCGATCGGCGCCAGCAATAAAGAAGAAGCCGCGAAAGTATTCGACGCGTTAAGCGCTAAATATCAAAATATCGCGGGTATAGAAGAAAAGCTCAGCTATACAGATACCTACGCGCAGGAAAATGTCACTATCGATATGGAAAAAGTTGATATAAAAGCATTGCAGGCAATTTCCGGGATGAAGCTTTCTGAGAGTGCCGATAAAAACATCAGCATGAAGCAAATGCAAACGGTAATGGAATCGGCGGGTTTTAAAGAAGTGAAGTAAACCACCGGCGACCCGATATTCATCGTGGTCGCCCGCTTTACGCTTTAAGACTTCGCGTTATGCACGTGGAAGGTCAAACCTCGCAGGAAATAACGTAGAAACTGATCGCCGCATTCGCGATAGTTCTTATGGTCCGGCGCGCGCATCATGGCGGTGATTTCCGGCATCGACACACGAAACTTCTGCCCGGTCATAATGGCCAGAATATCATCGGTTTTCAGCGAAAAAGCGATACGCAGCTTTTTCAGTACCGTATTGTTGTTAACACGACGCTCAAGCGCCAGTTCCGGCGCAGAATCATCTTTACCACGCAGATGATAAATCAGTCCGTTTAAAAAACCGGAGAGAATGATATCCGGGCAGCGCACAAACCCGTCTTCATCTTCTTTTGTCATCCAGGTATCGAAACCTGCGGAGGTGGATTCCATGTCAGCAAGCGCAAGAATACGCACCATGTCGTTATTGTTCGCTTTCAGGGTGTAGCGCAGGCTACGAAGAATATCGTTACTTAGCATAGAGCCTTCAACTGTCGGTGATGCAATGGCGCGCAGTGTATCAGTTTTACAGTCCAATCGCCTCTTTTAGACTTTTAAGATAACGGCGGCTTACCGGAACGGTCAGGCCGTTACGCAAAATCAGCTCCGCCTGACCGTTATCTTCCAGACGGATCTCCTGCAATTGCGCCATATTCACCAGATATTGCCGGTGACAGCGCAGCAGAGGAGTACGACTTTCCAGCGTTCTGAGCGTCAGTTCGGTGAACCCCTCTTTACCATCACTACTGGTCACATACACGCCGCTCATACGGCTGCTGATAAACGCCACATCATCCATTTGCAGCAGATAAATTCGGCTATGACCGCTGCACGGAATAAACTTCAGCGCCTGCTGATTCTCGGGCAGTAGTGATACATCCTGCTTGGTGCGCTCCTGGCGTAAACGGATCAGCGTTTTTTCCAGCCGCGCTTCTTCAATCGGTTTGAGCAGATAATCAAACGCGTGTTCTTCAAAGGCCTTCACCGCATACTCATCAAAGGCCGTAAGGAAAACAATGTACGGGCGATGCTCGGGATCAAGCATGCCGACCATTTCCAGGCCGCTGATACGCGGCATCTGAATATCAAGAAACAGGACATCCGGACGCAGCTTATGTACCGCGCCGATGGCTTCCACCGCATTCGAGCATTCCCCGACAATCTCGATGTCGCTTTGCTCCTGCAACAGGATCCGCAGATTCTCCCGCGCTAACGGTTCGTCATCGACAATCAGCACTTTGATCATGCCAGTTCCTCCAGAGGAAGTCGTAAAGTGATTCGGGTAAAACGGTCAGGTTCACACGCAACGCTGATGCCAAAATCGTCGCCAAACCGCTCGCGCAGTCGTTTATCGACCAGATTCATACCCAATCCGCTGGCCTCAGACGTTGGCTGATACAACCCGGCGTTGTCTTCAATATCCAGCATCAGATACAGCCCTTCGCGGCGGGCGGTAATCGACACTTCCCCGGTATCCAGTAGCTGAGAGGTACCATGCTTGATGGCATTCTCCACGATCGGTTGTAAGGTGAAAGCGGGTAATTGCTGATGAGCAAGCGCATCTGGCACCGTTAAGGTCACCTGCAGGCGCGACTGAAAGCGCGCCTTTTCAATTTGCAGATAGGCGTTAACATGCTCAATTTCATCGGCCAGCGTCACAATCTCCGACGGGCGCTTTAAGTTTTTGCGAAAGAACGTCGACAAATACTGCACCAATTGACTGGCCTGCTCGCTATCGCGTCGGATTACGGCTTTAATGGTGTTGAGCGCATTAAACAGAAAATGGGGATTCACCTGTGCATGCAGGAGTTTGATTTCCGACTGCGTCAGCATCGCTTTTTGCCGCTCATACTGCCCGGCCAGAATCTGCGCCGAAAGCAGTTGGGCGATCCCTTCCCCCAGCGTGCGGTTGATCGAGCTAAAGAGACGGTTTTTGGCTTCATACAGCTTGATAGTCCCCATCACCCGCTGGTTTTCGCCCCGCAAAGGGATGACCAACGTTGAGCCTAATTTACATTGCGGATGCAAAGAGCAGCGGTAAGGGACTTCATTCCCATCGGCATACACCACCTCGCCGGTTTCTATCGCTCGTTGGGTGTACGAGGAGGAAATCGGTTTACCGGGCAGATGATGGTCGTCGCCAATACCGGTAAATGCCAGCAGCTTCTCGCGATCGGTAATCGCCACGGCGCCGATATCCAGCTCCTCATACAGCACCTGGGCAACCTTCATGCTGTTAACCTCGTTGAATCCCTGCCGCAATATACCTTCCGTGGAAGCAGCAACTTTGAGCGCTGTGGCGGAAAAAGCGGAGGTATATTTTTCAAACATCGCCCGTTTATCGAGCAAAATACGCATAAACAGGGCCGCGCCCACGGTATTAGTCACCATCATCGGCGCGGCGATATTGCTGACCAGTCGAAACGCGTCATCGAACGGACGAGCAATTAACAAGATGATCAGCATCTGCACCAGTTCGGCAACAAAGGTAATAGCCCCCGCGGTCAGTGGGCTAAAGACTTTATCGGTGCGACCGCGACGGGTGAGTACGCTGTGCACCAGCCCGCCGAGTAAACCTTCCACAATGGTTGAAATCATGCAACTGAGCGCCGTCATTCCGCCCATGGAATAACGATGTAAGCCGCCGGTCAGGCCGACTAAACCGCCAACCACCGGGCCGCCAAGCAGCCCGCCCATCACCGCGCCGATAGCACGGGTGTTGGCAATAGAATCATCAATGTGCAGCCCGAAATAGGTGCCCAAAATGCAGAAAATGGAAAAGGTGACGTAGCAAAGCAGCTTATGCGGGAGCCGGATCGTGACCTGCATCAGCGGGATAAACAAACGCGTTTTGCTCATGAGCCACGCGATAACGAGAAACACACACATCTGCTGAAGCAGCAGCAACACCAGATTAAACTCGTACATACCCGCCAACCACACATCACTTAAAAGCGCGTAACATACATGGGCTGCGCGTAACTTTCTTTGAAGTGTTGCAAAAAAAAAGGAATTTGTGAGAACGATCACTCGAAAGCGCGAGCATGACTACAAATTCACCCATTCGTTGAACAAAAAACAGACAAAACTACCTGGTTCGCAAAAGAGCGTCTAAAGTAAAACTGGGACCTCGCGAGCATAAGTGAGACGACGATGGCGCTTTACACAATAGGTGAAGTGGCTTTGCTTTGTGATATCAACCCTGTCACTTTACGCGCGTGGCAGAGGCGTTACGGATTACTCAAACCGCAGCGGACAGACGGCGGGCATCGCCTGTTTAACGACGCGGATATCGACAGGATCCGTGAGATAAAACGCTGGATAAACAACGGCGTTCAGGTCAGTAAGGTAAAAATGCTGCTCAGCAATGAGAACATTGATGTCCATAACGGCTGGCGCGAACAACAAGAGACGCTGTTGAGCTATTTGCAAAGTAATAATTTGCATAGCCTCAGACTGTGGATCAAGGAGCGCGGTCAGGATTATCCCGCACAAACGCTCAACACCCATTTGTTCATTCCGTTACGCCGACGCCTGCAATGCCAACAGCCGATCCTGCAGGCGTTACTGGGGATCCTCGACGGCGTCCTCATCAACTACATCGCAATTTGTCTGGCTTCGGCGCGCAAGAAACAGGGTAAAGACGCCCTGGTTGTCGGCTGGAACATTCACGATACCACCCGTTTATGGCTGGAGGGTTGGGTTGCCAGCCAGCAGGGATGGCGCGTTGACGTCCTCGCCCACTCGCTGAACCAATTGCGACCGGAGTTGTTTGAAGGTCGAACCTTACTCGTCTGGTGCGGCGAGAGCCAAACGCCCGCACAGCAGCAACAGTTGAACGAATGGCGCGCGTTAGGTCACGATATTTATCCACTCGGTATTTAATATTTTATTAACAAACGTGTACAATCCTTGAATTCACATAAGGAGTGCATAATGAGCGCAGCTAAAATCGGTGTTATCACCCTCTTTCTGCTAATGGCTATCGGCGGTATCGGCGGCGTCATGCTGGCAGGCTACACATTCATTTTACGTGCCGGGTAAGGCGGCTCGCTAATCGCTCAAACCCGCGATCAACTATCACTGCCGCCAGCGCGACCAGCAGCGCGCCCTGAATCACATAAGCGGTATTGAACCCGCTAAGCCCGATAATAATCGGCGTGCCCAGCGTGTTCGCCCCGACGGTTGAGGCGATTGTTGCGGTGCCGATATTAATAATCACCGACGTGCGAATCCCCGCCAGGATGACCGGTGCCGCCAGCGGCAACTCCACTTTGCGCAGCCGCTGGCTCTGACTCATTCCCATTCCGCTGGCTACCTCCATCACGCTGGGAGAAATGCCGCCGAGTCCCGCCAGTGTTGCCTGCAGGATCGGTAACACGCCATACAGGATCAGCGCGATAATCGCGGGTTCAAGCCCAAACCCCATCACCGGTACGGCGATTGCCAGCACGGCGACCGGAGGAAAAGTCTGCCCCACGGCGGCAATCGTTTCCACCATCGGCCTGAATTCCACGCCCCAGGACCGGGTTACCACAACTCCCGCCCCCGTGCCGATGATGACGGCGATAAGACTTGAAATCCCCACCAGCGCAAAGTGGCTTAACGCCAGCGTCGTAAAACTTTCCTGCTGATACACCGGTCGCGGCAACTCGGGGAACAGCGAACTAAACAGGGCCTGACTGTGCGGTAACCCGACCAACAGGATCAGGAACAGGACAACCAGCCAAAGCAGCGGATCAGCAAGACGTTTCACGGGTCGGCATCTCCGAAAGCAGATCGCGAAAATGAAGCGTCCCGCAAGGCAACCCCTGCGGCGTCACAACCGGTAAAACCTCGCAACCGCGCGCCACAAACACCGACAACGCATCACGAAGCGTCATCTCATCCACCAGCGGTTCACCATCTGAGCGTTCGCCGCGACGGATAAAATCACCTACCGTGCGCAGTGACAACAGCCTTACGCCCAGTTCACTACGGCCAAAAAAGGTTTGCACGAAATCATTCGCTGGCGCAGTCAGCATCGACATCGGCGCACCTTGCTGCACAACCTTTCCTGCATCCATCAGAACCAGATGCTCCGCCAGCCTCAGCGCCTCATCGATATCATGTGTCACCAGCACAATGGTACGCCCCAGCAGACGGTGAATGCGCGTCATCTCCAGTTGCAGCGCACCGCGGGTGACCGGATCCAACGCGCCAAAAGGCTCATCCATCAATAGCACCTGCGGGTCTGCCGCCAACGCACGCGCAACCCCGACCCGCTGCTGCTGTCCGCCGGAAAGCTGATGCGGATAACGGTGACGCAAACTCGCCTCAAGACCCAGCAGCGCCATCAGTTCATCTGTTCGGTCATCAATACGTGAGCGCGACCACTTTTGCAGCTGTGGTACGGTGGCGATGTTCTGCGCAACGGTCCAGTGTGGAAACAAACCAATCGACTGAATCGCGTACCCCATACGTCGTCGTAACTCCAGCACCGGCAGGCTGCGGATCTCCTCCCCGGCAAATCGGATCTGCCCGCTGTCATGCTCCACCAGACGGTTGATCATCTTCAGCGTGGTGGACTTCCCCGAACCCGACGTACCAATTAATACTGAAAAGCTGCCCTCCCCTAACTGCAGATTAAGGTCATCGACGGCCCTGTGCTGACCATAGGTTTTACTGACATGGCGAAATTCAATCATTATTCGATACCTTTAGCAGCGCGAGACCTAAATCAAACAGCGCATCAATCAACACTGCCAGCACAACTACCGGGATCACACCCAGCAGAACTAAATCAACGGCGCTACTGAGCAATCCCTGAAAGACCAGCGCGCCAAATCCCCCTGCGCCAATCAGCGCGGCAATCACCGCCATCCCCACTGTCTGGATCATGACCACCCGCAAGCTGCGCAAGAAGACCGGCAACGCCAGTGGAAACTGCACCGAGATAAACCGCTGCCGCGCGCTCATCCCCATCGCCCGGGCGCTTTCCAGCACATCGCGTGGAACCTGATTCAATCCAGCCACTACGCCGCGAACCAGCGGTAAGAGCGCATACAGTACCAACGCAATAAGCGCAGGCGTCAGACCGGTTCCGGCGACGCCAAGCGAACCCAACACCGGAAAGTGCTTCACCAGCCCGGCGAGGGGCGCAATTAACAGGCCAAACAGCGCGACGGAGGGAATGGTCTGGATGATATTCAGTGCCGCGAATACCGGCCCCTGGCGAGCGACAGAAAAAGCACACCAGACGCCCAGCGGCACGCCAATAAGCATCGCGGGCACCACGGTAGCGAACAGAATTGTCAAATGTTGCGCCAGTGCGTCATTAAAGACATCCTGACGGTTGGCATATTCTTTAAGCAGAGAAAGATCGTTAAACGTGCCGGAGAACAAAAGCACCAGCGGCAAAATAAACATTTGCGCATGCAACAGCCATCGCCATGACGCTTGTTCGGTGATGCGACGGATGGCGTCACTGGCGGCCAGCAGCATCAGCCCCAGTCCCAACCAGAACCCGCTGCCCAGACTGGTTCTGGCCAGCGGGCTACCGGTCTGGGCCAGATACGTTGCCGTTGCTCCTGCGGTTACCAGCGCCGCAATCACCAACAGCTGGCTAATAACAAGCGTCAATATATTGCCTGACTTTCCCGGTACAAAGCACAGAAGAAACAGCAGCAAGCAAGCCACCGCCAATCCCCACGCCATGTCGGGCCGGATATCCCAGAGTTGACGACCTTCGCCGGAAACCAGGCGATTGGGAGCATAGCTAATGAAAGGAAGCGCTGCCGCCGCGAAGGTAAGAAGCACCAGCAGCAGCAACACCCGATTTACTGAAATTTTCGACAAAACACCCACCCGCTGCAAACTCCGTTACTTCACCCATCCTTTTTGCTTCAGGTAGTCTGCTGCGACTTTTTTCGCATCCAGCCCCTCCACGGCAATACTGGCATTCAGTTGTTGCAGCGTTTTTTCATCCAGGCTGGCAAATACCGGTTGTAGCCATTCTCCCATTTGCGGGTAGTCCTTCAGTACCGATTCACGCACAACGGGCGCAGGGGCATAAATGGGCTGGACGCCTTTTGGATCGCTTAATGTTTGCAGACCGAGCGCCGCAACCGGACCGTCGGTGCCGTAGGCCATCGCCGCATTGACTCCAGAAGTCTGCTGCGCCGCCGCTTTAATTGTCACCGCGGTATCACCACCCGCCAGCGACAACAACTGATTTTGCTTCAGCTTGAAATCATAGGCTTTTTCAAACGCAGGCAACGCGTCAGCGCGTTCGATGAATTCCGCAGAGGCGGCAAGCTTGAACGTTCCCCCGTCTTTCAGGTAACGACCTAAATCAGCAAGCGACTCTAGCTTGTTCTTTTGTGCGATATCCTGGCGTATAGCAATGGTCCAGGTATTGTTGGCGGGCGCAGGCGTTAGCCAGACCAGCTTATTTTGCTCTGCGTCCAGCTTTTTCACTTTGTCGAAACCGGCCTGCGCATTCTTCCACGCAGGATCATTCTCATCTTTAAAAAAGAATGCCCCATTGCCGGTATATTCCGGATAAATATCCAGCTCACCGGAGGTGATGGCTCCACGCACTACCGGAGTGGTACCCAGTTGTACTTTATTGACGGTTTTCACGCCGTGACTTTCGAGCACCTGCAAAATAATGTTGCCGAGCAGCGCCCCTTCGGTATCTATTTTTGAACCGACCGTGACGGGTGACGCGGCCTGTAAGGGTAAGCTTATCGCGGCTAAAAGCGCCAGTGAGCCCACCCATACTTTTGAGATTATCATGCTGTACTCCTCATCCTTTTGCGGCCCTTTTCAGAGACTTGAGGAAAAAGCATAGTCGAAAAATCAAGCCTTAACCTGGCAATTGGGTAGTAACACTGAGAGTTATTAGCGGTAAGGCGATAATAAAATAAAAAAATCCGGCAAACCCAAAGTGAATTTGCCGGATGATTCTATTTAGTCAGCCTGGTAAGCGTAACGCCATCAGGCATGATGCGTGGCTTTATTCATCAATTACAGCAGCTCAAATTCGCCCTGCTTCACTCTGGCGGAATCAACGCCGATAAAGACGTTGAACTTGCCCGGTTCCGCATCGTATTGCATGCGCTGGTTCCAAAACTTCAGCGCTTCAACGTCAATCGGGAAGCTTACGGTCTGGGTTTCACCCGGCTTAAGATTTACTTTCTCAAAACCTTTCAGCTGTTGTACCGGACGACTCATTGACGCGGTCACATCCTGCAAATACATCTGAATAACCGTCGCACCTTCGCGCTTGCCTGTGTTGGTCACCTGCACGCTGGCCGTCACTGTCCCGTCACGCTTCATCGTTGGGGAAGAGAGTTTCACATCAGAAACCGTGAACGTGGTATAGCTCAGGCCATAGCCAAAGGGATACAACGGACCATTCGCTTCATCAAAGTAGCGCGACGTGTACTTATTCGGCTTATCGGCATTATATGGGCGGCCGGTATTGAGATGGCTGTAATAGACCGGGATCTGTCCAACAGAGCGCGGGAAAGACATCGGCAGCTTACCTGACGGGTTGTAATCGCCAAACAGCACATCGGCGATGGCGTTACCGCCTTCCGTCCCGGCAAACCAGGTTTCAAGGATCGCATCGGCCTGTTGGTCTTCCTTAACCAGCGCCAGCGGACGTCCATTCATCAGCACCAGAACCAACGGTTTACCCGTGGTTTTCAGCGCAGTAATCAGGTCACGCTGACTCTGCGGAATAGTGATATCGGTGCGGCTGGAAGCTTCATGCGCCATTCCCTGCGCCTCGCCGACGACCGCGACCACGACGTCAGACTGCTTCGCGGCGTTAACGGCCTCATCGATCATCGCCTGCGGCGAACGCGGGTCAACCTTCACCGCCTCTTCATACAGATTGAGGAAATCAACAATGCCTTTGTCGTTGGTGATGTTCGCCCCTTTCGCGTACACCACTTTACCCTGCTCACCGATGGCGTTTTTAATCCCCGTCAGCACCGTTACCGACTGATCGGCCACACCGGCAGCAGACCAACTGCCCATGACATCACGCTTGCTGTCAGCCAGCGGACCGACAACCGCCACGGTGGCGGATTTTTTCAGCGGCAATGTTTCCAGACGGTTCTTCAGCAGTACCAGACTTTCACGCGCCACTTCACGCGCTTCTTTGCGATGCAATCGGCTTTCCGCATTGGTGTCCTGCGGGTCAGATTCTTTGGCCCCCAGATGGCTGTACGGATCGTTAAACAGGCCCATATCATATTTCACGTTCAGCACGTGGCGCGCGGCGTCATCCAGTTCCGCCATCGTGACTTTGCCTGACTTAATCAACCCCGGCAGGTATTTGCTGTAATACTCATCGCTCATGCTCATGTTGATGCCGGACTTGATCGCCACGCGGACTGCATCTTCAGGATCGGAGGCGGTGCCGTGCTTAATCAGTTCCTTAATCGCGCCGTGATCGGAAACGGTGATGCCCTTAAAGCCCCACTCATCGCGCAGCACGTCTTTTAACAGCCAGGCATCCGAGGTTGCTGGCGTACCGTTCAGCGAATTAAGCCCTACCATCACCGCACCGCTACCAGCATCCAGTCCGGCTTTGTACGGCGGCATGTAGTCGTTGAACAGACGCTGCGGGCTCATATCGACGGTGTTATATTCCTTGCCGCCCTCAACCGCGCCATAGGCGGCGAAGTGCTTAACGCTGGTCATCACCGAATACCTGTCGGCCGGGCTTTTCCCCTGCATCGCTTCCACCATGGTTTTGCCCATTGTGGCGGTCAAATACGTATCTTCACCAAATCCTTCTGAGGCACGCCCCCAGCGCGGATCGCGCGAGACGTCGACCATCGGCGCCCAGGTCATATTCAGACCATCATCGGCGGCTTCATACGCAGAAACCCGACCAACGGTTCTGACCGCATCGAGATTAAAGGAGGACGCCAGACCGAGGCTAATGGGGAACACGGTACGCTGGCCGTGCAATACGTCGTAGGCAAAAAAGAGAGGGATTTTCAGGCGGCTGAGTTCCATCACCTGATCCTGCATTTTGCGGATATCCTGGCGTGTGACGGTGTTAAAAATAGCCCCAACCTGCCCGTCTTTGATCATCTCGCGGATGGCTTCTTTCGGATTATCAGGCCCGACGCTTATCAAACGGAGTTGCCCAATTTTCTCATCAACGGTCATTTGCTTGAGTAAATCGGTAACGAAGGCATCCCGCGCTTCTGGCGTCAGCGGATGGTTACCAAACAGAGTGTCCGCCAACGCGGGTTGCAACGCCAGACTCACCGCGACACCTACAGAACATAGCCATTTCATGTTGATTCTCTCTTTATTTTTTCCCGACGAGGCAGCGAAAATATAACAAAAACCGCAGTTTGCCGTAAGACTAAACGGGAGCGATAAAGAAAGCTAAGGTTATTCTCCTAATTTTCAAAACCAGCGCGAATCAGTAGAAGACGAACCAGAGACAATATGAATGAGAAAGCGTATTGTCATACAAAGCGCTATGCTTGTTCCTGATATTGAGTCCCACCACAAGGAGTGGAGAATGTCTTCCATTACAACAGATAATAAAGCTTTTCTGAATGAACTGACCCGTCTGGTGGGTCATTCACACCTGCTCACAGACCCTGCTAAAACCGCCCGCTATCGCAAGGGCTTCCGCTCCGGCCAGGGCGATGCGCTTGCCGTCGTGTTCCCGGGCTCGCTTTTAGAACTGTGGCGCGTTTTGAGCGCCTGCGTCGCCGCAGATAAAATCATCCTGATGCAGGCCGCAAACACCGGTCTGACCGAAGGCTCTACGCCGAGCGGTAATGATTATGACCGCGAGATTGTCATTATCAGCACTCTGCGTCTTGATAAGCTGCACGTCATTGGCAAAGGCGAACAGGTTTTGGCTTACCCTGGAACCACGCTTTATTCGCTGGAAAAAGCGCTCAAACCGTTTGGCCGTGAGCCGCATTCAGTGATCGGTTCGTCTTGCATCGGCGCTTCGGTTATCGGCGGCATTTGCAACAACTCCGGCGGCTCGCTGGTACAGCGCGGTCCGGCATACACGGAGATGTCGCTGTTTGCGCGTATTGACGAACAGGGCAAATTACAGCTGGTTAACCATCTGGGTATCGAGCTGGGCCAGACCCCGGAGCAGATCCTGAGCAAACTTGATGACGAGCGGATTAAAGATGACGATGTCCGCCATGACGGGCGTCATGCGCACGATCACGACTACGTTACCCGCGTCAGAGATATCGAGGCGGACACGCCTGCACGCTATAACGCCGACCCGGATAGATTGTTTGAATCATCCGGTTGTGCCGGCAAGCTCGCGGTTTTCGCCGTGCGCCTGGACACCTTCGAAGCCGAAAAAAACCAGCAGGTCTTTTATATCGGCACCAACCAGCCAGAGGTATTGACAGAGATCCGCCGGCATATTCTGGCAAAATTTGAGCATCTGCCGGTCGCCGGTGAATACATGCACCGCGATATTTACGACATTGCTGAGCAATACGGCAAAGATACGTTTCTGATGATCGACAAGCTCGGCACCGACAAAATGCCGTTCTTCTTCACCCTGAAAGGTCGCACCGATGCGATGCTGGAAAAAGTGAAAATTTTCCGTCCGCACTTCACCGATCGCGCAATGCAGAAATTTGGTCATTTGTTCCCCAGCCACTTACCGGCGCGCATGAAAAGCTGGCGCGATAAGTACGAACATCACCTGCTGTTAAAAATGGCCGGCGGCGGCGTGGCTGAAGCGCAAAACTGGCTTAGCGAATATTTCAAAACCGCTGAAGGCGATTTCTTTGCCTGTACCGCGGAAGAAGGCAGCAAGGCGTTTTTACACCGCTTTGCGGCGGCTGGCGCGGCTATACGTTATCAGGCCGTGCATGCCGATGAAGTGGAAGATATTCTGGCGCTGGATATCGCGCTACGCCGTAACGATACCGAATGGTACGAGCATCTGCCTCCAGAGATCGACAGCCAACTGGTGCACAAACTCTATTACGGTCACTTTATGTGCTACGTCTTCCATCAGGATTACATTGTGAAAAAAGGCGTGGACGCGCATGCGCTGAAAGAGCAAATGCTGGAACTCCTGCGCGAGCGTGGGGCGCAGTATCCGGCAGAGCACAACGTCGGGCATCTGTATCAGGCGCCGGAAACCTTGACCCGTTTTTACCGTGAGAACGATCCCACCAACAGTATGAATCCGGGTATTGGGAAAACGAGTAAGCAGAAGTTCTGGAAAGAGTCGTAAAGCAAAAAAAAGATAAGCGCCACCGGGCATGTTGCCGGGGGCGCTTCGCTTGCCCGGCCTACAGCCACATTAGTTTTGTGCAGGCCGGATAAGACGTCTTGTTTAATCGTTCTGTGCGGTTTGCTCGCCCGTCGCCGAACCTGCCGCCGCCATCTGCGCGGCTTTTTGCTTTTTATAGCTCAGCGCCGCCGCCGGAACCGGCATCACCTTGCCCGTTTCAATCCAGGTACGTAAACGGCTGGCATCGGCAAAGTGGGTATATTTACCAAATGCATCCATCACCACCAGCGCCACCGGTTTGTTATTAATCACCGTGCGCATCACCAGACAGTGACCCGCCGCATTGGTAAACCCGGTTTTCGTTAACTGAATATTCCAGTTATCGCGGTATACCAAATGGTTGGTGTTACGAAACGGCAGCGTATACGCCGGATTGGCAAACGTCGCCATATCTTCGCGCGTCGTACTTAGCTGGCCAATCAGCGGATACTGTTTGCTGGCAATCAGCAGTTTGGTTAAGTCCCGGGCCGTCGAAACGTTATGAATCGATAAGCCGGTGGGTTCCACAAAGCGTGTCTGAGTCATACCGAGCGATTTCGCTTTGGCATTCATGGCTTTGATAAACGCGTTATATCCGCCCGGGTAATGATGCGCCAGGCTCGCCGCCGCGCGGTTTTCTGATGACATCAGCGCCAGCAACAGCATGTCTTTACGGCTAATTTCGCTGTTAAGTCGAACGCGAGAGTAAATGCCTTTCATTTCCGGCGTCTGGCTAATATCAACTTTTAGCTTTTCATTCAGCGGCAGTCGCGCATCAAGCACCACCATCGCCGTCATTAATTTGGTAATCGACGCAATCGGACGCACAAGGTCCGGATGGTTCGAATAGATAACTTTGTTGGTATTCAGATCAACAATCATCGCGCTACCGGATGCTATCTCAGGTTGAGAAGCCGCTGCGGTAGTTGCCGTTTTAGCCACGGCTTGGGGTGCAAAAGGAACGGCCAGCACCAGGGCAAGGCTTAATAATGAAACTCGGAATTTCAGCATGATGAGATTTCTGATAATGGTTCACGCACGTCACAACGCACACCGCCTGAGACTAAGTATTATCTCAAGCTAGCTCAGGCATCATAGCGATCCGGCAGGTTTGCCGCCACAGGAGAATCGTCTCGAAATGCTGCGTTGCTGACTTTTACGTCAACAACGCAGCGCAGACAGGTTTATCCGTCAGAATAACCGATAGCCGTAACCCCACAGGATTACCGTAATAGCCAGCAAAACTTCCAGTACCAGCACACCGATCGCCAGCGTCGAACTGGAAAAACTTAACCCTTCCTCACGAGTGATATTCAGGAACGTCGGTATACCGAGGTAAAGTAAATAGCCGGTGTAAAACAGCGCGATGGTCCCCACCAATGCGCACAGCCAGACCAGCGGATAAAGTGCGACGAGCCCGCTTAAAAACAGCGGCGTCGCGACATATCCGGCAAACACCATACAATGCGCCAGCGACGGACGCTGCGGGTAATTTCGCGCCATCCACCAGATAACCCGGCCCATGACGGCGACGCCTGCCAGCATCACCCCGTAAAACAGAATCGCCATCGCCAATCCGGTTAACAGGGATAATTTCAGGATATTGCCATCGCCAAAATTCCAGCCGATTTGCGTGGTGCCGATAAACGCGCAAATAACCGGGATTGCCGCCATCAGCAGTACATGGTGGGTGTAGTGATGCGAAACACTTTCGTTTTCGCTGTTGATCACGTGCATTTCACGATCGGGATGGGAAAACAGCCCCCAGACATGGTTCATACCGCCCCCTTCTTGTCAGCTCCGGACCTCAACACTTCAAGTATAATTCAGCTTTTGATTATTTTATGTACACAGGAAAATACCGAAGCGCCAGGTTGTGCTTTTCCGGCATCAAATATTCATAGGGTGTATGCTATTAGTAGTGGAGGTCATACAATCGTATGGATATAAATCATTATGTTGCGCAATACGGCTATGCTGCGTTAATCATCGGCAGCCTGGCGGAAGGCGAAACCATTACCCTGTTAGGCGGCGTGGCGGCACATCAGGGCGTTCTGAAATTTCCGCTGGTGGTACTCTCGGTCGCACTGGGTGGGATGATTGGCGATCAGTTGCTCTATTTACTCGGACGCCGTTTTGGCGGCAAAATTTTGCAGCGTTTCTCGCGCCATCAGGCAAAAATTGATTATGCACAAAAGATGATCCAGCGACGTCCATACCTGTTTGTGGTCGGTACGCGCTTTATGTATGGCTTTCGCGTTATTGGTCCTTTGCTGATTGGCGCCAGTCACCTGCCGCCGAAGATTTTTTTACCGTTGAATATTCTTGGCGCATTTGTCTGGGCATCGCTATTTACCACTCTCGGCTATGTCGGTGGCGAAGTGATTGCGCCGTGGCTGCACAGCCTTGACCAGCATATCAAGCATGGCATCTGGCTGGTGCTGGTTATCGGGATAGTCGCGGGCGTCCGCTGGTGGATGAAACGGCGAAGCGCACGTAAGCGCAATGAAAATGGCCCGACAGCTTAACACCGCGGGCCGAACAGTCAGGACGCGTGATAACCACCACCCAGCGCGCTGGTCAACTGGATTGAGGCATCCAGCCACTGGCCTTGTAAAAGCAGACCGTTGCACTGCTCGCGTAAAGCCGGGATCTTTGCCTCGCTGACCCGGGAGCCAGCAATAATACCGGCATTAAAGCGCGCCTGCGCCAGACCCACGACGCGCTGGGCATCATGCTCAATCTGCTGCTGATGCTGATTTTTCTGCGCCAGTGTTTCCACCTGCGAAGCTGCTCGCGCCACGTCATTCACTGCATCTACCACGGCTTTATTGTAATTCGCCACCGTCAGGTTGCTTTGGGCTTTGGTTATGTCGAGATTCGCATTTAGTCTGCCGCTGTCGAAGACAGGCAGCGTGAGTCCGGCTGTGACACCCATTTGCTGTGCGGAATGGCGGAACAGGTCGCTCAGATGTAACGCATCCTGTTGTAAAAACGCCATCAGATTCACATCGGGATAAAACGCCGCTTTCGCCGCATCAATGCTGCTCAGCGATGATTCGATGTACCAGTGCGCCGCCTGTAAATCCGGTCGGCGGGCCAGTAGCGAGTAACCTAACTGGGACGGGAGCTGACTTTCGACCGCAGGCAGTTTGGTCGTATGGAGCTTCAGGGCAGTGGACTGGGCATTGGTCAGCGCGCTCAGTCGCGCCTCGATGACCTTCATTTTACCGCTGACGTCGTTTAACTGCTGCTCTGTCTTGCTGGAATCGATGTCGGTTTCAACGCCTTCCACTGAAGAAGTAAGACCGTTTTGATACAGCTGACGATCGACGGTAATCACGTTTTGCTGCTCAGTTTCGATTTGCGTCAGCACGGTTTTCAGCGCGGCCTGCGTTTGCCATTCCCAGTACAGTCGAGACACGCCGCTCGCCAGCAGCTGTCGGGTTTGCTCACGCTCGGCTTCACGCGCCTTAACGGCCCCTATACGCGCCGTCACTTCAGCCCGATTCTTACCCCACAGATCCAGATTCCAGCCTGCGGTTAAACCAAAGGTGCCGTTGGTGTACCACGGCCCTGTCGTCCCGGCGGCCGGATCGGTAATGGCAAACGGTCCCATCAGCCCTTCGGCTGACATTCTCTGACGCTCAACGTCCGCGGAGAAGTCGATCTCCGGGCCATCCTGCGCCTCCACCGCCTTAGCCTGTGCCTCCGCCAGTTGAATGCGCTGTTCCGCTACCTGCATATCAGGAGAATTTCGCAACGTGCTGTCAATCAACGCATTAAGCTGGGGGTCATGGTATGCCTTCCACCACTGGCTGTCCGGCCAGCCATTTTTTAACGCTGCGGGCAATGTGGTATCGACATTCGCAGCAGGAGCCTGCTGCGACAGAGACTGGCGGTCATCATGCATTGGCGCGCAGCCTGACATCAGAATAAAAAGCGGCAACAATGCCGCCGGGACTAAAACGGAATTACGATTCATGGAGATATACAGGTAAGAAAAGATGTGCAGAGATTACGACTTGTCGTTCCTGCTTTTTTAGTTACGCGTGGCAATACATCTTTGGCAATAAAATTATATAATCGGAAAAATATACATCAGACAAATAATATAGATTAAATAATTTTAATAATTAATATATGGAGACGTTATGTCACAGAATATCTATGACGACCCTGAGTTCTTTGCAGGATACGCCACGCTGGATCGTTCGGTGAAAGGACTCGATGGCGCGCCAGAATGGCCGACAATACAAGCTATGCTCCCCTCTCTGCAGGGAAAAAACATTCTCGATTTGGGCTGTGGATATGGCTGGTTTTGCCGCTACGCACGCGATAATCAGGCTGCCAGCGTAGTGGGACTGGATATTTCACAAAAGATGTTAACCCAGGCGCACAGTATGACTCAGGGTAATGGCATCGTTTATCAGCGTGAAGATCTCGAAATGCTTACCCTGTCGCCAAATTCCTTTGATCTGGTTTATAGCTCGCTTGCCCTGCACTATTTGCACGATATAGAACGATTATTGGTAACGATTTACCAATCATTAACACCTGGCGGCATGTTAGTTTTTTCTGCCGAGCATCCAATTTATACCGCACCGCTTAACCAGGGCTGGATAAAAGATAAAACCGGGCAACAGTCCTGGCCGGTCAATCATTATCAGCAGGAAGGCGAACGCATCAGTAACTGGTTTGCTGAAGGCGTCAAAAAACAGCACCGTAAACTGGCGACCTGGATTAATGCGTTGATTGGGGCCGGATTCGACATCGTCTGTGTCGATGAATGGGGACCGTCTGCGCAACAGATTGCTGAAAACCCGGCGCTGGATGAAGAAAAAGAGCGGCCAATGGTGTTTCTGCTCAGCGCACGTAAACCAGCATAACAGTACCCCCAGGCAGAATGATTGATACTTTCCTATACTCAATCTGAACTTACCAAAAAAAGGGAAAATTAATGAAAATTCTGCTGTGGGTAATTCTGATTATTTTTCTGATTGGACTGTTGGTGGTAACGGGCGTGTTTAAGATGATTTTCTGATGTTGTCATTTCGCCCAGGCCTGATAGCAGAAATGTCAGGCGATTATTCTCTCTGATGCCGGATGGCGGCGTAAACGCCTTATCCGGCCTACCGGAACTGACGTCAGGCGGTAATCTCGATGGCCTGAATCGCCCGAGCGATATCCGGCGAATTGTTTAACGCACGAATCTCCTGAAACAGTGCAGTTGCCTCTGAATATTCTTTTCGCAAATACCCCAGCCATTGTTTAATCCGCGCCACGTGGTACAGCCCGGTGTCCCCCTGCTTTTCAAGACGGGTATATTTTTGCAACAACCTCACCACATCAGGCCACGGCATACGCGGCTCGTTGTACTTCACCACGCGACTCAGGTTCGGAATATTTAATGCGCCACGTCCAATCATCACCGCATCGCATCCGCTGATGGCCATGCAATCCTGGGCGCTTTGCCAGTCCCAGATTTCGCCATTCGCGATAACCGGAATGGAAAGCCGCTGGCGGATCTCACCGATCGCCTGCCAGTTGATATGTTCGGCCTTATAGCCCTGCTCCTTGGTTCGGCCATGCACGGCCAGTTCGCTGGCGCCAGCCTGCTGGACGGCATCGGCAATTTCAAACTGCCGGTCGCTGTTATCCCAGCCCAGACGCACTTTCACCGTCACCGGGAGATGAGCCGGAACCGCTTCGCGCATGGCTTTTGCGCCCCGGTAGATAAGCTCAGGATCTTTCAATAACGTAGCACCGCCGCCGCTGCCGTTGACCAGCTTCGACGGACAGCCGCAGTTCAGATCGACGCCGTACGATCCCAGTTCAACCGCGCGCGCGGCGTTCTCCGCCAGCCACTGCGGATACTGCCCCAGTAGCTGTATGCGCACCCGCGTGCCGGATGGCGTCCGACTGTCGTTATGCAGTTCCGGGCAGAGCCGATGAAATACTTTTGCCGGCAAGAGCTGATCCACCACGCGCACAAACTCGGTGATGCACAGGTCGTAATCATTCACTTCTGTCAGCAGCTCGCGCACCAGTGAGTCGAGCACGCCTTCCATCGGCGCCAGTAAAACACGCATATCGTCACCCGCAAAAAAAGAGGCGCTATGGTAGCGCCTCCGTTAGGGAGATTAAAGAGGCTCAGCGCGGCAACAGGCAGTTATCTTCTTTCCAGCCATACAGCCATTCCATACCACGATAAAATTCAGCCTGTGATTTCCCTTTCCACAGCAGATTACGCACCTGACGTTCGACTCCCGCAGCGTGATAAACACGGCCCATTTCGCGCGTCGACCAGACAATCCTGGCGGTACGCGGAATACGCACCGACTCATACAGGGCAAAGGCATCAGCCGCATCGCCGTCACACTGCTGTAACGCCCTACCAAGCGTGACGGCATCTTCCAGCGCCATACAGGCTCCCTGCGCCATATATTGCGCCACCGGATGTGCGGCATCACCCACCAGCGTAATACGATCGGTGCCCCATTTTTCTACCGGTTCGCGGTCGGCAGTGGACCAACGCCGCCAGGACGTGGGTTTATCCAGCATCTGGCGCGGTCGCGCGTGAATTCCGGCGAAATAGGAGAGAACTTCCTCTTTACTGCCATCCTTCACTCCCCACTCTTCCTGCTGACGACTGTGGAAGGTCACCACCAGATTGTACTGCTTGCCGCCGCGCAGCGGATAGTGAACCAGGTGGCAGTGCGGTCCGGCCCACAGCACTGGCGCGTTAATGCGCAAATCTTCCGGCATATCATCGCAATCAATCACCGCCCGGTAGACCACATGCCCGGTCACGCGTGGCGCATCGCCAATCAGAGACTGGCGAACGACCGATTTCACACCGTCACAGCCCACCAAAATATCCGCCGTCCAGCTGTTGCCGTGCTCATCAAATACCGTCACGTCATTCTCGGTCTGGCGAATATCAACCACGTTCGTTGAAGTGCGATACTCAACGTTGGGGTGAACCAGCGCCGCTTCCCAGACAGAAGCATGAATATCAACCCGATGGATAACCGCATAAGGGCCGCCGAAGTGATCGCGAAACGCCTGCCCGGTTTCAATATGTACCACCTCTTTCGCGTTTACCGCATCCATCATGGTGATGTGATCGGTAAAAACGGCGCGCTGACGGGCGACGTCACCCACGCCAAGACTGTCCAGAGCAGAGAACGCGTTCGGTCCAAGCTGAATACCTGCGCCAATTTCACCAATCTCGTGCGCTTTCTCCAGCAACATCACTTTAATGCCCTGACGGGCCAGCGATAGCGCAGTCGCCGCGCCGCCAATCCCACCACCCACGATAATTGCGCGTGTCACTTTAGCCATTGTCGTTCTCCTTATCAGGCTGGAATTTTGTCTTGTTGATTCTCGGGCGCGGCGGCGATAAAAGCCGGAAGCTGGATACAGGCATCATATACCGCCTTACAACGCGGATATCCGCTCAGATCGCAGCCCATACGTAACGCGTTCGCCCACTGTGGGATCAGACAGCAATCCGCCAGCGTCGGCGCATCACCCACGCAGAACGTCCCCGAATGACTCTGGCGCAGCATCTGTTCCACCGCGCTTAACCCTTGCTGGATCCAGTGCGCATACCAGCGTTTTTTATCTTCTTCACTGACCTTTAATTCTTCGCTCAGGTAGCGCAATACCCGCATGTTATTCACGGGATGGATATCACAGGCGATGGCATAGACGATTTCCAGCACCTTACTACGCGCCGGGAAATCGGCAGGCAGCAGCGGCGACTGCGGAAAGTGGCCGTCCAGCCAGTCGGTTATCGCCAGCGACTGCCCGAGTGATTCTCCGTCGTCGGTAACCAGCGTAGGCACCAGCCCCACAGGATTCATCCGCCGGTAGGCCAACTCGTTCTGCTGACCGATGCGAATGTTGACGCCCACCGTCTGGTAATCGAGCCCCTTCAGCGCCAGCGCAATGCGTACACGATATGACGCGGAGCTATTAAAGAAACTGTACAGCTTCATCATCCACCTCAGACAATCTTCACGGCGATGGGGGTTAAACCGTCTACGTTTCCGGTGATCACATCCCCTTTCACCACCGCCCCCACGCCTTCTGGAGTACCGGTGTAGATCAAATCCCCCGGCTGCAGTTCGAAAAAGCCGGACAGATAGCTAATGGTTTCATTAACGGACCAGATGAGGTGGCGAATATCGCTCCGCTGATGATCGTCGCCGTTGACCTGCAGCCAGATAGGCGCATGGTTAACATCCGCGCTTTCGCAGGCTTTATGCAGCGGCGCGATGGGGGCAGAGAGATCGAACGCTTTGCCGATTTCCCACGGACGCCCCATCTGGCGCATCTCCATCTGCCTGTCGCGGCGGGTCATATCCAGACCGGTGGCATAGCCCCAGATATATTCGTGCGCTTTTTCCAGTGGTATATCGCTGCCCTTTTTACCAATCGCCACCACCAGCTCTATCTCATAGTGATAGTTATCGGTCTGCGAAGGGTACGGCAATTCGAGGGTTTGACCGGCCGCCACCGGAACCACCGCATCGGCAGGTTTACAGAAGAAGAACGGCGGTTCGCGATCCGGATCAAAGCCCATTTCACGCGCATGAGCGGCATAGTTGCGGCCCACGCAGTACACGCGGCGTACGGGAAATTGTTCATCACTGCCAACCACCGGAACGGTAACAGGCGCTTGTGGTTCGAATACGTATTGCGTCATTTTCTCTCTCCCAAATTAATAACGTGCTTCACGGAACAACCCCAGCGCTTCCTGAACCGGTCTGTCCGAAAAACTAAATAAAACGGTATCTTCGTGGGTCTTGAACGACACGCCGTGCCAGGTTGGCACCACGAAGATATCTTTTGGTGAAAAATTGAAGGTTTCGTTGCCGATGGTGACCTGCCCGCTTCCTTCCACCACGTGGTAGATAGTGCTGTCGGTGGTACGCGCCATACGAGAGGCAAAGCCCTTCGGCAACAGTTGCAGGAAGGTCCCCATTGAAGGCATGGGATAACCACCGGTTACCGGGTTCACGTAACGCATCTTGTAACCGTCCCACTCATCGGCGTCGCCCATGCGGGTCAGGTCATGTAGCGCTTCACGGCTGCGATCGTAGCGATAGTTGAAAATGGGCGATGAGTTACCCTTCTGATGACGCAGCGGCAGCATATTGGCCGCATAGCGCGGTATATAATCCCCTTCTTTGCGCGTGACCGGCTGTTGATCTTCCGGGTAGTCTTCTGCAAAGCCGCAGCCCAGAAGATTCACCAGCGGCAGATCCAGACCGTCCAGCCACACCACCGGTTCGCTGCCTGGGTTGCCGTGATCGTGCCAGCGCCACTGCGGCGTCAGAATAAAATCGCCTTCATGCATCTGGGTACGCTCGCCATCCACGGCGGTAAATGCCCCTTTCCCTTCGACAATAAAGCGCAGCGCAGACTGATTATGGCGGTGACTCGGCGCAACCTCGCCCGGCATGATTAACTGCAATCCCGCGTACAGCGTCGGGGTGATTGAAGACTGTCCGCGTAGCATTGGGTTTTCCAGCACCAGCACGCGGCGAATCGCCTCTTTCGCGCCAATCAGATCGCCGCTTTCCAGCAGTAGCGGACGGATCTCCTGATAGTTCCAGTACGCAGGCGCGCAATTCGCGTTCGGCGTTGACGGCACCAGACGATGCAGCGACTCCCACAACGGGGTCAGATTCTGCCCGGAAATATGCTGGTAAAACTGCTGACGGCTGTTCTTAACATCCTGATTCAGTTCAGACATAGGGATTCTCCTTATTCATTCACAACACTTGCACGTGGCAGAGTATTTGAGGCAGAGGCCGACTGGCGGATAACAACCGTCAGCAGGGCTAGCATCACCGCGCTGATGGCCGCCGGAACGGCGATAATGAAAAACAGGTTATCGAATGAGAAATTCATCGCCATCATCACGCCGCCGGATAGCGAGCCGGCAATCGCGCCGCAGCGGCCAATCGCATTAGACCAGCTGACGCCCGTCGCCCGACTCTGCGTCGGATAAAGCGTGGCGGTTAACGCATTGAGGCCCACCTGAGAACCACTGATACCAATGCCGGTGCCAAAAATGGCCAGCGCCATCAGCCACAAGCCGTTTTCGCTCAGGCCAATCATGACAATACACACCGCACCCAGCGCATAGCTCACAGCCAGCACGCGGAAAGGGTTGTATTTATCCATCAGCACTCCCAGCGCCAGCGCGCCGAGCGTACCGCCAATCTGGAAGGCGGCGGTCACCCATGAGGCATGCTGCAGATCTATTCCGCGATGGTTTAACAGCGTCGGCATCCAACTGGAGAGCAGATAAATAATCAGCAAGCTCATAAAGAACACCACCCATAACATCAGGGTAATGGGTAGCTGTCGCCCGACGAACAGCTGGCGAATGCTGCCTTTAGCAATCACGGTGCCCTCGTTGAGATAAAATTGGGTATTGTCATAACGTTCCCGGGTGATGGCGCTAACGGTTCTGGCAATCACGTTTTGCGGCAACTGACGACGAACCTGCCAGCGTGGGGATTCCGGTAAGGCAAACAACAGGGCCACAAACAGCATCAGCGGTAGAACGCCTCCCAGCACCAGGATGCCGTGCCAGCCAATGACCGGCACCAGCTGCGCGCTGACAATCCCGCCCATCGCCGACCCCAGGGTAAATCCACAGAACATCATGGTAACCAGCGCGCCGCGCCGACGCGCTGGCAGGTATTCTGACGTCATGGTGATGGTATTTGGCATCGCGCCGCCCAGACCTAATCCGGTAAGGAAGCGCAAAATGACCAGCGTTTGTAGGTCGGGAGAAAAAGCCGATAAAAGGCTCAATGCGCCGAACAGCGCCACGCAGAGTTCTATCACGCGTTTGCGACCAAAACGATCGGACAGCGGACCGCAGAGCAGTGCGCCAGCGGTCAGACCCAGCAGGCCCGCGCCAAACAGCGGCGCCAAATCGCCGGCAGTCAGTTGCCAATGAGTGCGAATGTCGGGTGCGATAAAACCAATCGCCGCGGTATCAAAACCATCGAGCATGACGACCAGAAAACAACAGATGATAACGCGCCACTGGGTCTTGCCGACGGGGGCGGAATCGATCAGTGCTTGTAGATCACGTTGGTGAGTCATAGTGAATGCCTCAGTGCAGGTAGAGTAGATGTCTGTTTTGTTTTAGGTATGTTGCGACTTTGTATGTTTGGAGATGAAATGTACAATGGCTTTTCATGCAGAGGCATAACCTGGAGGTTATAGCAAATGGCTAACTGGGCGCAGAAACTGAAGTTGCACCACCTGCAAACGCTTATCGCGCTGGGCGAACAGGGGAATTTGACTCACGTTGCCCGGATGATGAATATCACCCAGCCAGCGTTGTCAAAATGGTTATCACAGCTCGAAGATGAGATTGGCATCACGCTCTTTGAACGTCACAGCAAAGGCTTGCGTCCTTCCGAAGGCGGTAAACTGCTACTTCAGCATGCCCAACGCCTGATCAATGATATGGAACGTTCGCAGTATGAAATCGCCCGTTTTAAGCAAGGCGGCCTGGTAGGGAGCCTGAAGATTGGTTGCTCGCCGGTGGCGACCGACTGCGTTTCACAGGCGATACTGGGTTTACTCACAGAACTGCCCACCCTGCATCTTAATATTGAAGAAAAGGTGATGACCCCGCTGCTGCACGATCTGCTTGCGGGTTCGGTGGATGTCGTCGTCGGTCGCGTCGGCGGCCGGGCGCTTCAGTTGCCGCTCAATTATCAGGTGCTGTATACCGAGCCGGTCTGCTTCGTCGCGCGTCCCGACCATCCGCTGGCAAAATATCCCCTACTCACCTGGCACGATCTGGCTAACTGGCGCTGGATTGTCTGGCCGACGGGAACGCCCATCCGGATAAGCATTGATAACGCGCTAGTAGATAACGGCGTCATGCTGCCGGAAAACATCATTGAATCGGCGTCGATCAACGTCAGCACCAACCTGCTGCAAAGTAGCGATATGATCTCTATTCTTTCTCTACGCCTGGCGCAGCGTTATGCCGCCCAGGGACAGTTGGCTATTCTGAATCTGCCGAAAATTGAACAAAAAGGCAGCGTAGGCGTATTCTGGCGCAACAATGAAACGCCCACTACCGCTTTGAATCGTTTTCTGTATTACCTGGCACAGGTTTAGCGTGGATAGTTAGGGCCATAGCCCGATGTTCCAGATATCTATTTCCTCTATGCTTAGAATTCATGATGTGATCGGTAGCACGTTTTGAAGTTTAATTGTATGATGAATCAGTCTCGTCAAGGGTTTCAACTATGAGCAAAGCACTGAACACTATCTGGCAATATTTGCGCGCATTCGTCCTGATTTATGCCTGCCTCTATGCAGGTATTTTTCTTGCGTCACTACTTCCTATCACCATTCCGGGCAGCATTATCGGCATGCTGATTCTGTTTGTTTTACTGGCTTTGCAGGTGTTACCAGCAAAATGGGTTAACCCTGGCTGCTACGTGCTGATTCGTTATATGGCCCTGCTGTTTGTCCCAATTGGCGTTGGGATCATGCAGTACTTTGATCTGCTCCGCGCACAATTTGGTCCGGTGGTGGTGTCCTGCACCATCAGTACGCTGGTCGTTTTCCTGGTGGTGAGCTGGAGTTCGCACATTGTGCACGGTGAGCGCAAAATCGTTGGGCAAAAAGGGTCTAAAGAATGATGTCGTATATATGGTGGTCGTTACCTCTGACGCTGGCGGTATTTTTCGGCGCACGTAAGCTGGCTGCACGATTTAAAATGCCGCTATTGAACCCGCTGCTGGTCGCCATGGTGGTGATTATTCCCATTCTGCTGCTGACCGGTATTCCCTACGATCATTATTTCAAAGGCAGTGAGGTGCTGAACGATTTGTTGCAACCTGCCGTGGTCGCGCTGGCCTATCCGTTATATGAACAGTTGCACCAGATCCGCGCCCGCTGGAAATCAATCATCGCTATCTGTTTTGTGGGAAGCATCGTGGCGATGGTTACGGGTACAACAGTCGCCCTGTTAATGGGCGCATCGCCGCAAATTGCCGCGTCTATCATGCCGAAATCGGTCACTACGCCTATCGCTATGGCGGTGGGAGGCAGTATTGGCGGTATTCCGGCTATCAGCGCCGTTTGCGTCATTTTTGTCGGTATCCTCGGAGCTGTGTTTGGACATACGTTGCTTAATGCGATGCGTATTCGCACCAAAGCCGCACGTGGGCTGGCAATGGGCACTGCTTCGCATGCCCTCGGCACCGCTCGCTGTGCGGAGCTGGACTACCAGGAAGGCGCGTTTGGCTCTCTGGCGCTGGTTATTTGCGGGATTATCACCTCGTTAGTCGCCCCATTCCTGTTCCCGATTATTCTGGCGGTGGTCGGTTAACCTTCATTTTTTGGTAATTTATTTGCGATGCGTTGCACATTTTTCATTTAAGTTTCATAAGTTGCACACGCAATGAGATTTGGATCACATATAAAGCCGTAACAGGCCCGTAAACTACGATTCCATTACATTGTTATGAGGCATCGCCATGCATCCACGTTTTCAAACTGCTTTTGCCCAACTCGCGGATAACTTGCAATCAGCCCTGGCGCCTGTTCTGGCGGATGTGCATTTCCCCGCCATGCTGACTGCTGAGCAGGTCTCTTTGCTGAAACGCGAATCGGGACTGGACGAAGACGCGCTGGCATTCGCTCTGCTGCCGCTGGCTGCGGCCTGCGCGCGTACCCCGCTGTCCAATTTCAACGTTGGGGCAATTTCTCGCGGCATCAGCGGTAACTGGTACTTCGGTGGGAACATGGAGTTCCTGGGCGCGACCATGCAGCAAACCGTTCATGCCGAGCAAAGCGCCATCAGCCACGCCTGGTTGCGCGGTGAAAAAGGGCTCGCCGCCATCACCGTCAACTACACGCCGTGCGGACACTGTCGCCAGTTTATGAACGAACTGAACAGCGGACTGGACTTACGCATTCATCTGCCGGGGCGTGCGCCGCACGTGCTGCGCGATTACCTGCCAGATGCCTTCGGACCGAAAGATCTGGAGATCAAAACGCTGCTGATGGACGATCAGGATCACGGCTTCGCGCTGCAGGGCGATGCGTTGACCCAGGCGGCAATTACCGCTGCCAACAGATGCCATATGCCGTACAGCAAATCCCCAAGCGGCGTTGCGCTGGAATGCAAAGATGGTCGAATTTTTAGCGGCAGCTATGCTGAGAACGCCGCCTTCAATCCGACCCTGCCGCCGCTGCAGGGCGCGTTAAACCTGTTGAATTTGAACGGTTATGACTACCCGGACATCCAACGCGCCGTGCTGGCTGAAAAAGCCGATGCGCCGTTGATTCAGTGGGATGCGACCTCCGCCACCCTGAAAGCGTTAGGCTGCGATAATATTGAGCGCGTTTTGTTAGCGTAAAAATTCGTACTGCAGGGCGGATCGGCCAATATCGCCGTCCGGCCTGCAAGACGACCATTCAATATGACCGTTTTGCTGAAAATCCCCTCAATCAGATTGCTGTTTCTTGCGCTACGTCTTCCGGTACAGTAGCCTGATTGAAATTCCATCCAAATAACGAGTTTTCTGCATGTTAAAGCGCGTGTTTTACAGCCTGTTAGTCCTGGTAGGCTTGCTGCTTTTGACTGTGCTTGGACTCGACCGGTGGATGAGCTGGAAGACAGCCCCCTACATCTACGACGAATTGCAGGATTTACCCTACCGCCAGGTTGGTGTGGTTCTGGGCACGGCGAAGTATTACCGCACCGGCGTCATCAATCAGTATTATCGCTACCGCATTCAGGGCGCATTGAACGCCTATAACAGCGGGAAGGTAAACTATCTGCTGTTAAGCGGCGACAACGCGCAGCAAAACTATAACGAACCCATGACGATGCGTAAGGATCTTATTGCCGCAGGCGTCGATCCAGCAGACATCGTGCTTGATTACGCCGGGTTCCGGACGCTTGACTCCATCGTGCGTACCCGCAAAGTGTTCGATACCAACGATTTCATCATTATTACCCAGCGCTTCCACTGCGAGCGTGCCTTGTTTATTGCGCTGCATATGGGTATCCAGGCTCAGTGCTACGCCGTACCTTCGCCAAAGGATATGCTCACCGTGCGGGTACGTGAATTTGGCGCCCGTTTTGGCGCACTTGCCGATCTCTACATTTTTAAACGTGAACCCCGCTTTTTAGGCCCACTGGTGCCTATCCCTACCATGCATCAGGTACCGGACGACGCACAGGGATATCCGGCGGTTACGCCTGAACAACTGCTCGAATTACAAAAGAAACAAGGAAAATAAGCATGGATGTACAAACCCTTTTCGTCGTGTTGGCCTTTCTGCTCATTCCCGTATTTTGTTTTCGCGAAGCCTGGAAAGGCTGGCGCTCCGGGGCCGTAGATAAAATTAAGAAGAATGCGCGCGAACCGGTCTACGCTTATCGCCATGAAGAGCCCCTGCAATTTTGGTCTTATGTACTGGTTTATGCCGGATGCGGATGTTTATCCTTCGGTATGGTTATTTACTTAGTTTTTTATCGTTAAGGATATTGCCTTTATATTAGCATTTGAGAATAGCTAATATTTTGATAATAGTTACCATTTCAATATAAGGGATTAATGCTGTCCCCCAGCATTTCCCTCAAACTATCTTCTATTTGTGAATTCTTTCACAGAATACTCTTCCTGCAGTGCTTAGCCTTAAGAATAGCCTTTCACTTTTTATATTTTGTTATTAACGGTTTGCCTTAATTTACTCAAGCATTAAGGAAGAAAATATGCCACTACAAAATTATCTGGATGAGCTCACGCCTGGTTTTACTCCATTATTAGCAATAAAAGAGGCTTCCCGCTGTTTATTATGTCACGATGCTCCCTGTAGTCAGGATTGCCCGGCGCAAACCGACCCGGGGAAATTTATTCGCTCCATTTATTTTCGTAATTTTAAAGGCGCCGCCGAAACTATCCGCGAAAATAATGCGCTCGGTGCGGTGTGCGCCCGGGTTTGCCCGACAGAAAAATTATGCCAGCGCGGATGCACGCGCTCAGGAATTGATAAGCCTATTGATATTGCGCGTCTGCAGCGTTTTATTACCGATTTTGAACAGCAGACTGCAATGAAAATATATCAGCCCGCAACAAAAACGTTGGGTAAGGTCGCCGTCATCGGTGCGGGGCCGGCAGGGTTACAGGCCAGCGTAACGCTGAGCAATCTGGGTTATGACGTCACCATCTTCGAAAAACAGGCCCAGCCAGGCGGCTGGTTGCGCCATGGCATTCCAGAGTTTCGTCTGCCGCACTCGGTTTTGGATCATGAAATTGCCCGTATCGTTGAAATGGGCGTGACTATCAAGTGCAATTGTGAAGTCGGCAATGCCCTTTCCGTTGAGCAACTCAAAGCAGAATATCGCGCCGTACTGGTTACCGTAGGCATGTCTTACGGTTCCACATTACCCATGTTTGACCATGCGGAAAACGTCGAAATTGCCGTCGATTTTCTGCAACGGGCCCGGCAAGCCAGCGGTGATATTACCGTCGCGCAAAGTGCATTAATCATCGGTGGCGGCGACGTGGCGATGGATGTCGCCAGTACATTGAAGCTGCTGGGTTGCCCATCAGTCACCTGCGTCGCGCGTGAAGAACTGGCCGACTTCCCGGCCAGCGACAAAGAATTCAGCAGCACTCAGGCATTAGGGGTATCGATTATTGACGGTTTCACGCCGGTAGCGGTTAGCGGAAATCGCGTCACCTTTAAGCACGTACGCCTGCCGGGCGAACTCACGCTTGAAGCCGAACACATTATTCTCGCCGTCGGCCAACATGCTCAGCTTGCTAATTTCGCCGCGTTAAAGCCGCAGCGTAATCTTATTGATACGCAAAACTACCAAACCGCCGATCCGGTCCTGTTTGCTGCGGGCGATATTGTTGAAGGCGATAAAACGGTGGTTTACGCCGTGAAAACCGGTAAGGAAGCCGCTCAGGCCATTCATCACTATTTAGAGGGAGCTTGCTCATGTTAACGAAAGATCTTTCTATTACTTTTTGCGGCGTCAAATTCCCCAACCCATTCTGCCTCTCTTCCTCGCCGGTAGGCAACTGTTATGAAATGTGCGCCAAAGCCTATGATAGCGGCTGGGGCGGTATTGTTTTTAAAACGATCGGTTTCTTTATTGCGAATGAAGTCTCCCCACGTTTCGACCATCTCACCAAAGAAGATACTGGCTTCATTGGCTTCAAAAACATGGAGCAAATTGCCGAGCATCCGCTGGAGGAGAATCTGGCCGCGATCCGCCGACTGAAACAGGACTACCCTGACAAGGTCCTGATTGCGTCGATCATGGGAGAAAATGAGCAGCAATGGCAGGAACTGGCCCGTCTGGTTGAAGAAGCGGGTGCAGATATGATCGAGTGTAACTTCTCGTGCCCGCAAATGACCTCACATGCCATGGGCAGCGATGTGGGGCAAAGCCCTGAGCTGGTTGAAAAATACTGTCGGGCGGTTAAACGCGGCTCTACCCTGCCAATGCTGGCTAAAATGACGCCAAATATTGGTGATATGTGCGAGGTGGCGCTGGCGGCAAAACGCGGAGGTGCCGACGGTATCGCGACCATCAATACGGTTAAATCCATCACCAATATCGACCTGAAGCGGAAGATCGGGATGCCGGTCGTCAATGGTAAATCCAGTATTTCCGGCTACTCCGGCAAGGCCGTTAAACCTATCGCCCTGCGTTTTATCCAACAACTGCGCATGCACCCTGAACTGCGCGATTTCCCAATTAGCGGCATCGGGGGAATTGAAACCTGGGAGGATGCCGCTGAGTTTTTACTGTTAGGCGCGGCCACGCTGCAGGTGACCACCGCGATCATGCAATATGGATATCGGATTGTGGAGGATATGAGCAGCGGATTGTCACATTACCTCGCCGATCAAGGGTTTGAGTCACTGGAGGAGATGGTGGGTCTGGCCAATGCCAATATCATCCCCGCTGAGGAACTTGATCGTAGCTACATCGTCTATCCGAACATCCATCTTGATAAATGCGTTGGCTGTGGGCGCTGCTACATCTCCTGCTATGACGGTGGGCATCAGGCGATGGAATGGAATGAGGAAACCCGCACGCCGCACTGCGACACGGAAAAATGTGTGGGATGCTTGTTGTGCGGTCACGTTTGCCCGGTTGCCTGTATTGATCTGGGCGAGGTGAAATTTAAAACCGGAGAGAAAGAACATGCGTTAACGCTGTAACGCTGATAAGAAAAGCCCGGTACAGATTGCGCTGTGCCGGGCTTTTTGCGTTGTACGTTTACTTCTTACGCGCGTACTTCAGTGAGTCCAGCGCGACAGCGAAGATAATAATGCCGCCCTTGATAATATACTGCCAGTATGGGTTCACGCCGATGTAGGTCAGACCATAGTTGATAACGGTGAAGATAATCACACCGGTCACCACGCCAAACACGGTCCCTACCCCGCCGCTGAACGACACGCCGCCAACCACGCACGCCGCAATCGCATCCAGTTCATACATAAAGCCGAGGTTGTTGGTCGCCGAGCCGATACGCCCGGCTTCGAGCAAACCACCGAAGGCATAGAACACGCCAGACAAGGCATAGATAATCAGCAGGTTCAGCGCAACGTTTACCCCGGACACTTTCGCAGCCTCCGGGTTTCCGCCGATGGCGAAAATGTTTTTACCGAAGCGGGTCTTGTTCCACAGCACCCACACAAAGGCTACGGCAATCAGCGCGTAGAAGGTGATGTAGGAGAGTCGGAAACTGCCTAGCGCAATAAAGCCCTGCGCAAAGGTTGAGAATCCGCTGTCAAAGCCAGAAATTGGCGATGCGCCGACGAAGTCGTAGTACAGGGAGTTGATCCCGTAAACGATAATCATCGTACCCAGAGTGGTAATAAACGGCGTCACGTTCAGATAAGCAATGATAATGCCGTTCACCAGACCGATAACGGCGCCAATCACGCAGACAATCAGCACCACTACGATGATTGGCATCGTAGCCATCTCAGGAAACACCTTATTGGCGTTCTCCATCGATTGCAGCAAGGTTGCCGCCACGACCGCCGCCAGGCCGACCTGACGTCCCGCAGACAGGTCGGTCCCCTGGGTAACGATCAGCCCGGCCACACCCAATGCGATAATAATACGCACCGAGGATTGCGTCAGAATATTACTCAGGTTCAGTAAGCTTAAGAAAGTGGGATCCTGGAAAATAATAATTGCCAGCAAAACTAAAAGAACAACGTAAATTCCGCCTTCTTTCAGGTAAGTAAGAAAACTTTTCTTATTTAACGCACTCATAAGGAGCCCCTAATCTTAAAGGTGCAAAGACGCAAGACGGAGGATTTCGTTTTGCGTTGTAGTTTTAGTGTCAACAATTCCGGCAACGAGACCATTGCTCATCACCAGAATACGATCGGTAATTCCCAGCAGCTCCGGCATTTCAGAGGAAATAATAATAATCCCCTTATCCTTTTTCGCGAGTTCGGCAATCAACTGATAAATTTCAAATTTCGCGCCAACATCAATACCACGCGTGGGTTCATCCAGCATCAGAATTTCTGGCTGGGTTAATAACCAGCGGCCAATAACGACCTTTTGTTGATTACCGCCGGATAGTGAACCGATTTGTGTACGATGGCCCGGCGTTTTCACCCTCATTGAGTCAATAACCCACTGGGTATCGCTCTTCATGCGGGAATTATCCAGCAGACCAACTTTATTTTTATAATTTTGGATATTGGAAATTAACGAGTTAAAACCAATATCCAGATACGCATAAATACCGGTTGAGCGGCGCTCTTCCGTGACCAGCGCAAAACCGTGGTTGATGGCTTCATTTGCGCTGTGGTTATTAATCTTTTTGCCGTGGAGCGTAATCGTACCCGATGATTTCTCACGAATACCAAAAAGCGTTTCAACGATATCAGTACGTTTTGCGCCCACCAGACCGGCAATCCCGAGAATTTCCCCTTTGTGCAAATCAAACGAGATATCACGAATCGACGGCTGACGCAGCGAAGTCAGGTTACGCACTTGCAGAATAACTTCACCGGGTTTGTTCTCTTTATCCGGAAAACGTTGGTTAAGTGAACGCCCAACCATCATGGCGATAATCTTATCCATATCCAGCCCTTCCAGTGGCTGGGTCGCTATCCACTGGCCGTCGCGCAGCACGGTAATTTCATCACACAGCTGGAAGATTTCCTCCATCTTGTGCGAAATATAAACAATGCCGCATCCACGCTCTTTCAGCTTACGGATGATGGTGAACAGATGGTTAACTTCTTTCTCGGTTAGCGATGAAGTCGGCTCATCCATGATGACGATTTTGGCGTCATAGGAGAATGCTTTCGCAATTTCAATCATCTGCATTTGTGAAACGGATAATGTGCCAACGCGCGCGCGCGGATCGATATCAATATCCAGTTCATCGAATATCGCTTTGGTATCGCGGTACATTTTTTCCTGATCGACAAACATGCCTTTGGTGGGATAGCGTCCCAACCACATGTTATCCATCACAGAACGTTGTAATACCAGGTTTAATTCCTGGTGGACCATCGAAATACCATTCTCAAGCGCTTCTTTAGCAGAATGAAAATCGATTTCTTTACCCTGAAATAAAATACTGCCGGAATCTTTTTGATAGATGCCGAAAAGACATTTCAATAATGTGGATTTCCCCGCGCCATTCTCGCCCATTAAGGCATGAATCGAATGCGGACGGACTTTTAAATTGACATTATCAAGAGCCTTAACGCCGGGGAAGGACTTGTTGATGCCGGTCATTTCCAACAAGTATTCGCCTGACGACTGAGTATGTGTGCTGACCATAATTATACCTTGTTGGCCTTGCAGAGTGCATAATTAAGGGCGCAATGAAATTGCGCCCACATACGGAGTATTTATTTGTTGGTAAACTCTGCCAGATTATCTTTATCGACACCTACGTACGGAACGCGAACAATCTTGTTCTCAATTTTCCAGTTGGTGCCATCAGCTGCACCTTTGCCGTCAGCCAGATTTCTCGCCAGATCGAAGGTGGCTTTCGCCTGATTGTTGGCATCGTTCAGCACGGTACCGGCCATTGCGCCAGACTTCACCAACGCCAGTGCTTCAGGCAGCGCATCCACACCAAATACCGGTACGCTGGTTTTATTGTGTGCTTTCAGCGCTTCAACTGCGCCCATTGCCATCGCATCGTTGTTGGCGATAACCACTTCAATTTTGTTCGCGTTTGGACCGGACATCCACGCATCCATCTTATCTTTCGCCTGAGCGGTATCCCACATTGCAGTATCTAACTGCAACTGCTCAGTTTTAATGCCTTTGTCGTTCAGCTCTTTAATCACGTAAGTGGTACGCGCTTCAGCATCCGGGTGTCCCGGTTCGCCTTTCAGCAGAACAAACTGAATTTTGCCGTCTTTGTTCAGGTCCCAGTTCGGGTTTGCAGCCCAGTGTTTGGCAATCAAATCACCCTGAATAATACCGGATTCTTTAGAGTCGGTACCGACGTAATACGCTTTGTCATAGCTGTCCAGCGCCTTACGAGAAGGTTCTTTGTTGAAGAACACGATCGGTACGTTCTGTCCGCGTGCTTTTTCAATGACCGTGCCTGCTGCTGCCGGGTCAACCAGGTTAATCGCCAGTGCTTTCACACCTTTTGCCAGCAGCACGTCGATCTGATCGTTTTGTTTGGACTGGTCGTTCTGCGAGTCATTCATCAGCAACTGGACATCTGGCGCCGCTTTAGCATCTTTTTCGATAGCCTTACGTACCACAGACATAAAGTTATCATCATACTTATAGATAGTTACACCAATGCGGGTATCAGCAGCGTGCGCAGCCGCGCCGAATAACATGCTTGCCATTACAGCAGACAGGGTCAACACCTTCTTATTCATGGTATCTCCGGTTTTATTATGCAGGGTAGTACTTGAGATAAATGCTCGGCAGGCAGAACGTTACTGAAGTGTTACTGAACGCCGAAGCTCACTTTTAAAAAATATTTCTTCCGTGTCTGGCAACGCTCCAAAAACAGGCTTTAATTTTTGTTTAAGGCACCTATACCTCGATGAAAGTGATTATTCACCGTTACATAGTAGTTACAGCGCAACAAACAGTGTCATCATAGCTATCGCATTGTTAATATACTGTGAATTTACTCACATATTGAAAGCGGTTACATCGCGCAACGTTATGAGTTAGTGATCGGTGCCGCATTCTGCCGCAGCGCCACCGAATGGCGACGCACCAGCGTCGGCATAAAGCAATGCGTCGCCTGCGGATCCAATGTGCCTGCCGCGCCCTGCAGCGCGAGCTCCGTCGCCATTTTTGCCATTGAGGCAATGGGATAGCGCACAGTGGTCAGCTGCGGATCGGTGTAACGCGCGATGGGAATATCATCGAAGCCAATGATAGAAAGGTGTAATGGAATAGCGATGCCGTTATCTTTTAGCGCAGTCAGCGCGCCGGCAGCCATATTATCGTTGTAGGCGAAGACCGCCGTCAGTTGTAAGTTACGTCCCAACAGTTCCACCATCGCGGACTCTCCGCCCTGCATATCGGGCGAACCGGTGCCGACCCAGCTTTCTGCCGCAACAATCTCCTGCTCTTTTAGGGCTGTTAACCACCCTTCTTTACGCATGGCATCATCTTCAATGCGATGGCTTGATGCCAGATAACCGATACGTTGGTGACCGTTATTCAGCAGCATTCGGGTCGCCATTTTAGCCCCACTGATGTTATCCAGGCAGACGCAACGGTGAGCGTAGCCTGGCACCAGGCGGTTGATCAGCACCATGCCGGGGATCTGATCCATAAACTCGGCCAGCTCCCGATCGCTCAATGCTTTAGAGTGAACAATCAGTGCGTTACAGCGCTGGCGAATCAACACCTCAATGGCATGACGTTCTTTTTCCGCCTCATGATAGCTGTTGCCAATCAGGACGTACTTCTGATGCTGCTGGGCAACCATATCCACGGCTTTTACCAGCGCGCCAAAAAACGCATCTGATACATCCATGACCACAACGCCAATGGTGTCGCTTACCTGCGTCGCCAGCGCTTGCGCGTTGGCATTAGGTCGATAGCCCAATTGCGTGACGGCTTTCATTACCGCTTCACGCGTATCGGGACTTACCAGCGCACTGTTGTTTAATACGCGAGAAACGGTCGCTACAGAAACGCCAGACTGTCGTGCCACATCACGGATGGTTACCATATTCACTGCCCTGTTTTAGATTGTGGTTACCCACAGACACCCCAGGTTGGGTATTTTGTCAGCACAATGAAACGGACTGCGTGAGTGGTGTCACAGGAATGAAAGCGCTTACATCCATTTTGTTAATGAATGTGATCCAGATCGTTATCTGGATGTACGCGGCAATGATGTCCCCGCAGCACGCAGGGTTAATTGACGCCACAGCCATTCTATCGGGCCCTGGCGGTAAAAACGTAGCCATATGATGGAGAAAAGTAGATTCACGGCCCAGACCGGTATGACGAAAAACAGCAGCTCCAGCCGGTCATATTTCATAAATAAGCCGGCCTGGTAAAACAGCGTGGTGCAGATTAAGGTTTGTAACAGATAGTTGGTTAATGCCATGCGGCCCACACAGGCGATGGCAATGACCCATTTAAAGCGGCTAAGCTGCGGCCAGTAACCGAACATCAGCGCGGCGTAACCGATAGTCTGCAACGGCGCGCCCAGCTCTCGCGGGGCTTGTAGCAAAAAGGCACACCAGCGGTAGGTCCAGTCCAGTTGCCACTGAATGATAATAGCAGGCAGGTTAATCGCCATGCCGATAATAACCAGCAGCACGCCGGTGCGTCGGTAATGCTGTAAGCTGTACTGCCCTTTTAGCCAGCCGCTGCGCATTAATGCCGCGCCGAGCAGCATCATCCCCGCCAGTTGCCAGCCGTATTGCGCGCCTAACGCCAGCAAGCTATTGGACATCATATCCACGCGATTGCTGACCGCTTCCATTCCGCCGTTCACTTTCCAGTATTTTTCATACAGCAACGCTGAGGCATCCGGCGTCCAGGCGCGACTGGTTTCACTCCCTGAGATAACCCCCAGCAGCAGCAGTACGCCAACCCCCACCAGATAAAGCAGTAAGCCGGTGTTAAACAAGCTTTTTATCGACGGCGCATCCCAGATCAGCCGCCAGCAAATCAGGCCAATTAAGCCATATGCCAGCAGGATATCGCCATCCCAGAAAAGTAAACCGTGTATAAAACCCAACAGCACCAGCAGCGTAAGCCGCGACTGGATCCAGCGTTTGCCGCGCGGGAGCAGCATTTGCAGACCGGCACCGAACAGCAATGCAAACAGCGTGAGGAATTTTACCTGCGCAAAGAGATCGAGCAGCGCCCAGGTCCAGGCATCGGATAAGGTGATGTTGCCATACCACGCGGGATTGAGGTATGCCGCCTTTGGCAAGCCAAAGGCGCTAATATTGAGAAGCAGGATACCAAGAATGGCGACGCCACGAATAAAATCCAGCGTGACATTACGCTCCATGGTTCCTGCCCTAATCAGTTGTGATGACGTACTGCGCGCAGGAATTCCTGACGCGTGTTCTGGCTGGACTTAAACAATCCGCCAAGAGACGTGGTCGTGGTCGCACTGGTCGCATCACGAATGCCGCGCGCTTTCACACAGTAATGTACCGCATCAATCGACACCGCCACATTATTGGTTCCGAGCAGCGTTTGCAGCGCGGTGAGGATTTGCTGGGTCAAACGTTCCTGAACCTGCGGACGCTGTGCAAAGAACTGCACAATTCGATTAATCTTCGACAGACCAATGACCGAATCTTTCGGGATATACGCCACCGTCGCTTTGCCGTCGATAGTGACAAAGTGGTGTTCGCAGGTGCTGGTCAGCGTGATATCGCGGACCGTGACCATCTCGTCCACCTTCATTTTGTTTTCAATGACGGTGATTTTCGGGAAGTTGGCGTAATCGAGGCCGGAGAAAATCTCATCGACATACATTTTCGCAATGCGATGCGGAGTTTCCATCAAACTGTCATCGCTCAAGTCGAGATTGAGCAACTGCATAATCTCGGTCATATGGCCCGAGATAAGACGTTTGCGCGTTTCGTTATCCATCTCTTGCACGGGCGGGCGTAGTGGCGTTTCAAGACCACGCGCGACCAGCGCTTCATGAACCAGGGCCGCTTCTTTACTGAGTGATGACATTTCTTCTTCTCCTGCAGGTGGGGCGCCTCTGCCCTGCATGGGGCAAAGTTTTTAGGCTGTGTCACAGCCAGAACATTGTGCGTGAGGCGGCGCACATAATCCAGTATTCACCGCGATAATTATTGAAATTGGCGCAGCCTTTCAGCGTAGCGATTTCACTTGCCATTCAACCCGGTGACATCGAGTGTTAATGTAAAGTTATATAGATGATGAAGTATGTTTGCTCAATGCGGAAGTGAAAGTTACTCACAGTGCTATGAATAATCTGTATTATGGTGAGTTCGCAAACACATTCAGGTTCAACACAATAAGGAGCCACGCATGGAAATGCTTGAAGAGCACCGCTGTTTTGAAGGCTGGCAGCAACGCTGGCGTCACGACTCTACCACGTTAAATTGCGCCATGACCTTCAGTATTTTTCTTCCGCCACCCCGCGATAACGCCCCGCCTCCGGTGCTGTACTGGCTGTCGGGCCTGACCTGCAATGATGAAAACTTTACCACCAAAGCCGGTGCGCAGCGCATCGCGGCTGAGCTGGGCATTGTTCTGGTGATGCCGGACACCAGCCCGCGCGGCGAGCAGGTTGCCAACGATGACGGCTACGATTTAGGCCAGGGCGCGGGATTTTACCTCAATGCCACCCAGCCGCCGTGGGCAACGCATTTTCGCATGTATGACTATCTGCGTGATGAGCTGCCGGCACTGATTCAATCGCAGTTTAACGTCAGCGATCGCTGCGCCATTAGTGGACATTCCATGGGCGGTCACGGCGCGTTGATTATGGCGCTGAAAAATCCCGGGAAATACACCAGCATTTCCGCCTTTGCGCCGATCGTCAATCCTTGCCGCATTCCGTGGGGCGAGAAGGCGTTTAGCGCTTATCTGGGTGAAGATAAATCACAGTGGGCCGAGTGGGACAGCTGCGCGTTAATGTTGGCCAGCAAGCCCGCAGATGCGATTCCGACGCTAATCGATCAAGGCGACAGCGACCAGTTTCTTGCCGATCAGCTCCAGCCTGCGGTACTGGCCGAAACGGCCCGTCAAACCGCATGGCCGATGACGCTGCGCATCCAGCCAGGTTACGACCACAGCTATTACTTTATTGCGTCGTTTATTGAGGATCACCTGCGCTTCCATGCCCAGTATCTGCTGAAGTGATCACCAGTAAAGCGTATTTTCTATTGCCGCGCTGTAGCTCATCTCTTCTGACTGCGGCGCGGACGCTTTACGATTTAGATCGGCCGCCTGCTGGCGTACCTGTAATCGCCCCACGCTCTCACCGCCTTCATGACCTTCGTTAAAATTACGCACTTCAGACTCGAATAAGATTGCATCCAGGTGGTGCAACTTTTTCAGCGCCCGCAACAGGGAGATAAGCGTGTCCAGATTGAGGCCACCGCCTTTCTCGATGCGTTTAATGGTCGCAATGCCGACCTGTGCACTGTCAGCAAGCTGCTGCTGCGTTAGCGCCAGAGAAATCCGCGTTTCTCTAATGCGAGCGCATAATGACAAGATGATTTCATCATTATTCATGGTGTGATATTTCATGCCGCCCTCCCCCGATTTTTGGGCTGAATTTTCCCAAGACAGCCGTGATACGTTTCGCGGTACTTCGCGCTCATGTCTTTACCCGTTTCATACATGGCTGCAATCACCTCATCGAGCGAAACGCATGGCTCACTGACGCGGCTCATCGCCATCGTTGCGGCGTTAATCGCTTTTACGGACGAAATCGCATTTCGTTCGACACAGGGAATTTGTACCTGCCCGCCAACCGGATCGCAGGTCAGCCCGAGATGATGCTCCATGGTGATTTCTGCGGCATTCAGCACCTGAGCAACTGACGCCCCCATCAGTTCCGCTAACCCGGCCGCGGCCATCGAACTGGCCACACCGATCTCTCCCTGACACCCGACCTCAGAACCCAAAATAGACGCGTTTTGTTTGAACAGTAGCGCAATGGCGCCAGCGGTGAGGAAAAAGCGGATAACCGATGCGCTATCCAGCTTACAGACAAACTTATCGTACCAACTGAGGACCGCTGGGATGATACCGCTGGCACCATTGGTCGGCGCGGTCACCACCCGCCCTCCTGCGGCGTTTTCCTCGCTGACGGCAATCGCAAACGCATTCACCCAGTTGAGGTTGGTGAGAAAGTCGTTAGCAGAGGGTTTCATTGCCAGTAATTTATAGAGCGAGCAGGCCCTGCGCGGCACCTGATACGAGCCAGGCAGTAGGCCTTCAGTATGCAGACCACGATGGACTGCCTGCTGCATTACCGCCCAAACATGCGCGAAATAGTCATGCAACACCGCCTGAGAATGCATCTGTAACTCATTTTTCATCATTAATGCCGCAACGGATAATCCATTACGCTGGCACAGCGCCTGCAGCTGCGCGGCATTTTGAAACGCAAACGGAAATGCGTTTTTTTGCGCGGCTTTCTCGGGCACCGACTCGCCGGGTTTGCGAACCTGGCCGGCGCCGGTTGAAAACCATGTTTCTTCATACAACGTAAAATAATCATCCCTGGCGCGAAACGTCATCGCATAGGGATGACCAGAATGCGGGTGTTGATTCGGCTTAATCGCGACCGTCACGGTAACTGAAGGAGAAAGCGTCAGGGTGCCGTCCTGTTCAGCACGTTTAATGAGATCCATCTGCTGGCGTAAATCAACATCATCCGGCTGGTTGCCCAACAGCCCCAGATAAAGAGCGATATCAACGTTATGACACTTGCGGCTTAATGAGAGCGCGCCATATAGCTCAACTTCGATTTCTCGCGTTAGCGGTAAGATCTCCTGTAGCTTTAATTGTGAAATGAAGTTAAACGCGGCACGCATTGGCCCTACTGTTCTTGAACAGGAAGGCCCAATAACGACTTTAAAAATATCAATACAACTTTCCATTTTAGACCCATCCCTGTTAGTCATAATAGAATATACCGCCAGTAGCAACAGACCGTGACGCGTATATCAAAAACAATACCTTTCAGACTTTGTTTATTTGTTGGTATAAAAAACAATACTATTTTATCTTTTTTTTAACATTCACATCTGTGATAAAGCAGGATTCAATCGTCACCCCCTACTATTACAATAATCTTAATTTACAGGAGTGAGATAATGGCAATTATTTATTTTATTAGTGCAAAAGATTCTGAAAAACTTCCGGCATGGCTGCACAATACGTTTCTAAATACCGAGACCAAACAATATCCTTGTGCACTGGAACAGTTATCTATAGCCGCATTCAATAAACCGTATTTAAAATTATCAATACCCGATGAAGTATTCACCGATGACATATACAAGAAACTAAGAGCTACATCGTTCACTCAGCAATTTGATTTTTTCCTAAAACCGCAAATCATCCCGACGAACGGGATCATCGCCTTTGACATGGACTCGACGTTTATCGAGGAAGAAGGTGTGGATGAGATCGCCCACGCGCTAGGCATCACCGATCGGATAACGGAATTGACGCAGCAGGCGATGGAGGGAAAACTGGATTTCAATAGCAGTTTCACTCAGCGCATCGGAATGTTAAAAGGAACGCACATCGATGTCATCAATGCCGTATGCGATCGGATGACGGCCTCTCCCGGCATCACCACCATTTTGCCACTCCTCAAACAGAAGGGATTTAAAACAGCGATCATTTCCGGCGGACTGGATATTTTCACCCGCCGTTTACAACAGAAATATCAGCTGGATTATGTATTTTCAAATACCGTTGCAATCAGGGATGGCATGCTAACGGATAATATTTCCACGCCAATCATGAATGCAGAAAATAAGCAAAAAACGTTGGCCATACTTGCCAACTCTCTACAGATACCTCAGCATAATATTATCGCCTGCGGTGATGGCGCCAACGATATCCCCATGCTGACGTATGCTGGCACTGGTATTGCCTGGCAAGCAAAACCCGCCGTCAGGAATTTAATTGCCAATCAGATTAACTTTCACGGATTCGAGTCGCTTTTGTTCTTTATCGAAAATGGATTATAACCCCACGAGCACTGTCTGAAGGGAAAATCATATGAGCTTGAAATCATTTATATTCAGCCAGGCTGATAAGCCGGTTGTAAAAGAAAAAAAAGAGATCGACCATACTTACAAAAAATTCAGAATAGAGATTATTACCTCAGTTTTTATCTCTTACGCCGTCTTTTATTTAACACGTAAAAACTTCTCAGCCGCCATGCCGGCCATGCTGTCAGATACCGCTCTGACCGCTGAAGATTTTGCCATCATGTCTTCACTGTTTTACATTCTGTATGGCTCAATGAAGTTTGTTGGCGGCATGCTGGTTGATAAAATCAACCCGAAAGCCATGACCGGCCCGGTGCTCATTGGCGTGGGGATCGTTAATATTCTGTTTGGTTTTTCCGACAGCGTTGCCGCGTTTTATGTGTTGTACAGCCTCAATGCTATCCTCCAGGGCACCAGTTTTCCGCCAATGGCAAAGATCATGGCATCCTGGTTTTCCAAGAATGAACGCGGGCGTTGGTGGGCGGTCGTTGAAGCGGCGCATAATATTGGCGGTAGTCTCGCCCCACTGCTGACAAGTTTCGCGATTGTCTGGAGCGGTAGCTGGAAAATGGGTTTTTATGTGCCGGGCGCGATCTCCTTGCTGATGGGGGTCATTGCGCTCTTTACAATTAAAGACCGTCCCGGGACCTTAGGTTTGCCCAACGTTGGCGAATGGCGCAAGGATCCAACAGAGTTAGCCCAGGTTAAAGCCAGTCCGGTTAACCTCTCCTTTTGGCAGATTTTTGTTAAATATATCCTGATTAACCCGCTGGTGTGGATTATTATCATTGGCGATATGTCGGTTTATATTGCCCGCACCATCCTCAACGACTGGCCACAAATTTACTATTCTCAGGTACATGGCTGGAGCCTGATTAAAGCCAACTCCATTATCTCGTGGTTTGAAGCCGGAGGACTTGCCGGGGGGTTACTGGCGGGTTACTTATCGGACTTTATGTTTAAAAGTAACCGCTGGATGACAGGATTAATATTCGCATTAATGCTCTGCGTGTGTATTACCTTAATCCCACTAGTTCAGGATACTTCATATACCATTACGGCCATTCTCTTCACTATTATGGGTTTTGCCCTGTACGGCCCGCATATGCTTTTTGCCGTAGGTTGTCTGGATGTCACTCACAAAGATGCGGCGGGATCGATAACCGGCTTCCGGGGATTATTTAGCTATGTTGGCGCGGCGTTAGCGGGCGTACCGGTGATATTAGTAAAGAACAACTGGGAGTGGTCTGGAGTCTATCTCTATGCCGTGATCGCAATCCTGTTAACCACCTTGTCACTGGCCTTACTCGCCAAATTCCATCGGCTATAAGCCAGCCATAACAGGACGGTGGCACCATCGCCGCTGTCCTTCGGTTAGGCTCTTTCAGCGTCAAAAAGGTGTCCTTCCTCTTCATTCCTCCATCATTCCTTCACTTTTTCTCCTTTTTTCTTTCCACATTATCCTATTGATTAAAAAAGCTTTTATATCGAAACAATATCAAACACAAATGATTTCTATTATCATTTGTGTTTACAAACATTCATACTTTTGTACAATCCATTCGCTTCTTTACTGAAAAGAGTCCTTAAAAGACAAATACATACAATTGTCATGGCCTTTCATATGACACGCAGTTTGATTCATTTAAATGGAATGATACAAATGACTATACCTCACGTTAAGGCTGTAGCTGCCGCAGTATGCGTCGCCAGTCTCCCATCACTCGGCCATGCCGCTGAACAAGACACCGTAGTCGTTACCGCTACCGGCTTCGAGCAGAAAATTCAGGATGCACCCGCGTCGATATCTGTTATTACCAAGCAGCAGATTGAGGACAAAGCCTATCGCGATGTTACCGATGCGCTAAAAGATGTCCCTGGCGTCGTCGTCACCGGCGGCGGGAGCAGCAGCGATATTAGTATTCGCGGTATGGCTTCGCAATACACGCTCTTCCTGGTCAACGGCAAACGCATTAGCACGCGCGGCACACGTCCTAACAGCGACAACTCAGGTATTGAGCAAGGTTGGCTGCCGCCGCTGGAATCCATCGAGCGTATCGAGGTAATCCGCGGCCCGATGTCATCCCTCTACGGCTCCGATGCGATGGGCGGCGTCATTAACGTCATCACCAAGAAAGTGTCGAATACCAAAGCCTGGACCGGCTCTCTGCACGGCGATGCCACCTTCCAGGAAGACAGAGATTCCGGCGATATTTACCAGACTAACGCCTATGCGTCTGGGCCACTGATTGACGGATTACTCGGCGCGAAGGTGACTGGCTTATTCTCCCACCGGGCCGAAGATAAAATCCTTAATGGCTACAATGAACAGCGTATGCGTAACGGGGGTATAACCCTGAACTTTACGCCAGATGATAAAAATGACATCGACTTCGATTACGCGCGTGAACTGCAGGATCGCGACAGTACGCCAGGCAAATCCATGGCCGAGGAAAACTGCCGTAACGGGAGCTGTAAGCCCAACAGTAAAAGCGAAAACAAGTATGTGCACACGACGTATTCCCTGACCCACAGCGGTTATTACGACGACTTCAACTCCACCAGCTATATCCAGCAGGAAGAGACCGACAACCCCGGTCGCCAGATGAAGTCTTATAACACGATTTTCAATAACCAGAACCAGGTCTTCCTTGGGGCGCACACCCTGACGTTGGGAGGACAATATCGTTATGAAAAACTGCGCGATAATGGCAACCAGCTACAAGCGGCTGATGGACTGAACAAACTGACTCGCTGGAGCTGGGCGCTATTTGCCGAAGATGAATGGGCCGTTACCGATACCTTCACGCTGACCGGCGGTCTGCGTATGGATAAAGATGAAAACTACGGCGACAACTGGACGCCACGCGGCTATGGCGTATGGCATCTGAGCGATCAATGGACCTTAAAAGGCGGCGTTTCTGCGGGCTATCGCGCCCCGGATCTGCGCCAGTCTTCTGCCAGTTGGGGACAGGTCACCGGCGGCGGTCGTCTGAACGGAATCATTGTCGGCAACCCGGACCTGAAACCGGAGAAAAGCCTCAGCGAAGAGATCGGTTTACTGTGGGATAACGGCAACGACCTCAATGCGGGCGTTACGCTGTTCAATACTGACTTCAAAAACAAAATCACCGAAGTTCGCCGTTGCAACAGCAGTTCCGATCCGGCCTGCACCATCGGCAATACCCATTATGACTTCGTCAGCGATCGCGTTAACGTCGATAAAGCCAATATGCGCGGCGTAGAATCCACCTTCGGCTGGAAAATCACCTCCGACGTCAACTGGACGGCGAACTATACCTATACGGAATCTGAGCAGAAAAGCGGTCAGTTCTCCGGCCAGCCGTTGAACAAAATGCCGAAGCATATGTTCAACACTACGCTGGACTGGCAGGCCACCCAGGATCTCGGTTTCTGGAGCCGTCTGAATCTGCGCGGGAAAACGTCTGAATACCTGAGCCGTACCTCCATGGCCCAGGGCACGCCGTCCTATACTCAGGTCGATGTTGGTTTACGTTACTATGCCACCAAGGATCTGTTGATGACCGCTGGCGTGTATAACGTGCTGGATAAACAAATCGATTACGATACCTACGACACCGTTCTTGATGGACGTCGTTACACGGTTGGCATGACTTACAGCTTCTAAGTCTGGCGCAATAAAAAAACCCCGGCACTCATCATGCCGGGGTTTTGTTTTTTCTGCCGTAGCTGGTTAAGAATTATTTCTTCACGCGACCCGGGAATTTCATTTCGCTATAGCGAACAAAATGGGTTCCTTTCGTCAGCTTATAGCCAAACCAGATAATCAGGAACAGCGGGATACCGATATAGGTTGCCATCACGCCGCCCCAGTCAATGCTGTCTTTCAGGAACGCTTCGTAGTTCTGGCCGAGAGTGATAATCAGACACAGCACAAAGGCGAAGATCGGACCCAACGGGAAGAAGCCAGAACGGTACGGCAAATCCTTCACATCGTGACCCTGCAGCACATAACCACGACGGAAGCGATAGTGGCTAATGGCGATCCCCAGCCAGGCGATAAAGCCCGTCATCCCGGAGGTATTCAGCAGCCACAGGTACACGGTCTGGTTGCCAAACATCGAGGTCAGGAAGCACAGCCCCGCCACCACGGTGGTCGCATACAGCGCGTTACGCGGAACACCGCCACGAGACAGTTTACCGAAAATACGCGGCGCTTTACCGTCGCATGCCAGGGTGTAAAGCATACGCGTGGAGGCGTACATCCCGGAGTTACCCGCAGACAACACCGCCGTCAGGATAACCGCGTTCATCACCGCCGCCGCAGACAGCAGACCCGCATGCTGGAATACCAGCGTGAATGGGCTAACGCTGATGTCTTTCACGTCGTTGCGCAGCAGGCTCGGATCGGTGTACGGAATGATCAGGCTAATAATCAAAATCGCGAACACATAGAACAGCAGGATTCGCCAGAACACCTGACGTACCGCACGTGGAATATTCTTTTCAGGATCTTCAGATTCGCCTGCCGCGATACCGATAAGCTCCGTACCCTGGAAGGAGAAGCCGACGATCATCGCCACGCCAATCATCGCGGCAAAGCCGCCGGCAAACGGTGCATCACCGGTCGTCCAGTTACTCCAGCCCACCGGCTGAGCGCCTTTGAAGATACCGAAAATCATCATCACGCCAACCACGATGAAGATAATGACGGTGGTAACTTTGATCAGTGAGAACCAGTATTCCGCTTCACCAAATCCGCGAACGGAAATGTAGTTCAGCAGGAAGATAACGCCGAGGAACAGTGCGCTCCAGATCCAGCCTGGCGTGTCCGGGAACCACCAGCTCATCACCAGCTGTGCGGCCACCAGGTCAACGGCAATCGTTACCGCCCAGTTGTACCAGTAGTTCCAGCCCAGCGCGAAGCCAAAGCCTTCTTCTACGTAGTTCTGACCGTAGGTGGAAAACGAGCCGGAAACCGGCATATAGGCAGCCAGTTCACCGAGGCTGGTCATCAGGAAGTACACCATCAGACCGATCAGTATATAAGAGAACAACGCGCCGCCAGGACCCGCCGCAGAAATAGTTGCACCAGATGCAACAAAAAGACCTGTACCGATGGAGCCTCCAATGGCAATCATCGTCAGGTGACGCGCCTTCAGTTCACGACGTAGCGTGGGCGCTTCTGTGGTTTTAGTTTCGGAAACCATGTGAAAATGCTATCCATCCAAAAAATGAGGCGCGATTGTAGCAGACGAAATGGCATTCTTCTGGCACAAATACGCAGTTATAAGAGACCTTCATGACTGGCCGCGGATTATAAGTAAAGCAGAAAATGGGCGACGCAAGGCGGATAAAACGTAACCGCCAGCATGCTTAGAGGGACCTTTCGACAATCAGCGCTTTAATCGCCCAGTTCTACCTGGTCGCTGTAATGTAAAAAACGCGTAATGGCATTAGAGATATGTTTTTGCCGGTGATGAACGCGCCAGAGAGTGCGGACTAAACGCGGCAGCGGCACAGGAACTTCGCTCAACGTACCCGCCTGTAACTGCTCCGCTATAACCCGGCGCGACAAACAGCTGATCCCGAGACCATGGCGCACCGCATGCTTAATGGCCTCCGAGTTACCCAACTCCATTGCCATCTGAAATCTCGGCAGATGGGACAGCAGCAGGTAATCCACCAGTTCGCGCGTACCCGATCCTCGCTCGCGCAGGATCCACGGCGAAGCCGCCAGCTGTTCCAGCGTAACGGACCCCTTTGTGAGCGGTGACGAGGGTGCGGCAAACACCACCAGCTCGTCTTCCAGCCACGGCTCAGAGATGATTTCCGTGCTGTGACACGGCCCTTCGATCAGCCCAATGTCTACCCGAAAATCCAGCACCGCATTGATTACGTCCTGGCTGTTGCCCACGCTAAGCTCCAGCGGCAAATCAGGGAAATCCTGGCGATAACGGGCGATCATGGCGGGCAAAATGTAGTTGCCAATAGTGCTACTGGCGTAGACCCGAATAGCACCATTATCTTCGCGAAAAAGCTGTTCGATTTCGATCGTTTGCTCAAGCAGCGCCAGCGCGCGTGGATAAAGCAAGCGCCCGTGCTCGTTGACCACCAGCCGTTTGCCGACACGGTCAAACAGCTGCACGCCAAGTTGCCCTTCGAGATCGGTTAGCGCCGCACTCACCGCCGACTGCGACAATGCCAACATGACAGACGCCTGGGTCGTTGAGCCGCTTTTTAGTACCTCAGCAAACACTTCAAGTTGTCGCAGGGTGATATGCATAGTCGTTTTCCACCGGATATCCGTTACTTATACCCTAAATAATTCGAGTTGCAGGAAGGCGGCAAGAGAGAGCATCCCCGGGAGCGTACTTAAGTACGTGACTGGGGTGAACGAGCGCAGCCAACGCACATGCAACTTGAAGTATGGCGGGTATACCACTTATATAGATTAATTATAAATATATAATCAATTTTATTTTTAAACCACTTCGCCGTACTCTTTTACCCAGATAAAGGAGAAGGATATGACAGAACTCACCTTGCAGACTCATCGTCGTACAGCGTGGCATTTTATTCCGGGGCTCGCCCTGAGTGCAGTTATCACTGGGGTCGCCTTATGGGGTGGATCCATTCCCGCCGTCGCAGGTGCCGGGTTCAGCGCCCTCACCTTAGCAATTTTGTTGGGGATGGTTCTCGGCAACACCGTCTATCCGCACATCTGGAAAAGCTGTGACGGCGGCGTGCTGTTTGCTAAACAACATTTATTACGTCTGGGGATTATCCTCTACGGTTTCCGCCTCACCTTCGCGCAAATTGCTGACGTCGGCGTCAGCGGTATCGTGATTGATGTGTTAACGCTAAGCAGTACCTTTATGATTGCCTGCTTCCTGGGGCAGAAAGTGTTTGGTCTGGACCGCCACACCAGCTGGCTGATTGGCGCGGGGAGCAGCATTTGTGGTGCCGCCGCCGTGCTGGCAACCGAACCGGTGGTGAAAGCGGAAGCCAGTAAGGTAACCGTCGCTGTCGCTACCGTGGTGATCTTCGGTACCATCGCTATCTTCCTGTATCCGGCGATGTATCCGCTGTTGGCGCACTGGTTTAGTCCAGAAACCTACGGCATTTACATTGGCTCCACCATGCATGAAGTGGCACAGGTAGTGGCTGCAGGGCACGCCATTAACCCGGATGCGGAAAACGCCGCGGTTATTGCCAAAATGCTGCGCGTCATGATGCTGGCACCGTTCCTCATCCTCCTGGCCGCTCGCGTAAAACAACTGTCTCCGGCCACAGGCGGTGAGAAGAGCAAAATCACCATTCCATGGTTTGCCATCCTGTTCATTGTGGTCGCGATTTTTAACTCGTTCCACCTGCTGCCGCAGTCGGTAGTGAACATGCTGGTAACGCTGGACACTATTTTGCTGGCAATGGCGATGGCTGCCCTGGGGTTGACCACTCACGTTAGCGCGCTGAAAAAAGCCGGTGCCAAACCGTTACTGATGGCCCTGCTGCTGTTTGTCTGGCTGATTGTGGGTGGTGCTGCGATTAACGTCGCTGTCCACGCCCTGATGGCATAAACGATCACGACTCACCTCCATTAACCCGCTATACTCTCCCTTTTTGTATTTGAGTATGGCGGGTTAAATTTATGAAATATATCGGAGCGCACGTAAGCGCCGCTGGCGGTCTGGCTAACGCCGCTATTCGAGCCGCAGAAATCGAAGCGACCGCATTCGCCCTGTTCACCAAAAATCAGCGCCAGTGGCGTGCCGCGCCGCTGACCACCGACATCATTGATGATTTCAAATCCGCTTGCGAGAAGTACCACTATACTTCCGCCCAGATCCTGCCTCACGATAGTTACCTGATTAACCTCGGTCACCCGGTCAGCGAAGCGCTGGAAAAATCCCGCGATGCGTTTCTCGATGAAATGCAGCGCTGTGAACTGCTTGGCTTATCCCTGCTGAACTTTCACCCGGGCAGCCATTTGATGCAGATCCCTGAAGATGAATGTCTGGCGCGCATTGCCGAATCCATCAACATCGCCCTCGCTCAGACTCAGGGGGTGACGGCGGTTATCGAAAATACCGCCGGACAGGGCAGTAATCTTGGCTTTAAGTTTGAGCACCTTGCCGCCATTATCGACGGCGTCGAAGATAAATCCCGTGTCGGCGTTTGTATTGATACCTGCCATGCCTTCGCCGCCGGATACGATTTGCGTTCCGCCGAGGAATGCGAAAAGACGTTTGCGGAATTTGAACGTATTGTCGGCTTTAAGTATCTGCGCGGTATGCACCTGAACGACGCCAAGAGCGCATTTGGCAGTCGCGTTGACCGTCACCACAGCTTAGGTGAAGGCAATATTGGCCACGATGCCTTCCGTTGGATCATGCAGGACAATCGTTTTGACGGCATTCCGCTGGTACTGGAAACCATTAATCCGGATATCTGGGCAGAAGAGATTGCCTGGCTGAAAGCCCAGCAAACAGAAAAAGCGGTGGCATAATCATGAACGACAGGGAAAAGCAGATCCTTAAGATCCTGCGTCGCAATCCGTTGATTCAGCAGAATGAAATCGCCGATATTCTGCAGATAAGCCGTTCACGCGTCGCTGCGCATATTATGGATTTAATGCGTAAAGGTATGATCAAAGGTAAAGGTTATATCCTTACCGAACAGGATTATTGCGTGGTTGTTGGGGCGATCAATATGGATATTCGTGGTGTGGCAGACATCCATTATCCTCAGGCTGCCTCTAACCCTGGCAGCATTCACTGCTCGGCAGGTGGCGTAGGGCGTAACATCGCCCACAACCTGGCGCTGCTGGGTCGTGATGTCCACTTAATTTCCGCTGTTGGCAGTGACTTCTATGGCGAAACATTGCTGGAACAAACGCGTCAGGCTGGTGTTAACGTTTCCAGTTGCATACGTCTGCATGGACATAACACCTCAACTTACCTGTCGATCGCTAATCAGCAGGAAGAGACCGTACTGGCAATCAATGATACCCATATCCTGCAACAATTGACGCCGCAGTTGTTGAACGGTTCGCGAGATTTGATTCGTCATTCCGGTGTTGTACTGGCAGATTGCAATCTCACCGCCGAAGCCATTGAGTGGGTCTTCACTATAGCTGATGATATTCCGGTATTCATTGACACCGTTTCAGAGTTCAAAGCGGCAAAAATGAAGACCTGGTTTACGCGCATTCATACGTTGAAACCCACGCAAAAAGAGCTGGCGATTCTGTGGGGGCAACCTATCTATTCAGATGCCGATCGCATACTGGCCGTCAATAGTCTCCATCAACAGGGGGTAAAACGGATCTTTGTCTGCCTGGAAGATGAATCCGTGTTTTGCAGCGAAAAGGACGGGGAACAATTTTTACTGACCCCTCCTGAGCATACGATTGTAGACAGTTTTGGCGCCGATGACGCATTTATGGCGGGATTACTGTACAGCTTTCTGGAAGGGAGCGAGTTTCGTGAAAGCGCTCACTTTGCCATGGCCTGCGCGGCGCTATCGCGAGCCAGCGTCAGTATCAACAACCCAACCCTCTCAGCAGATAACGCCTTGTATTTGCTACAAACAGCTTAAATGTCATGCCGGATGGCGCTACGCTTATCCGGCATGATTCTCGCTATGCTATACCGATAAAGAAACCGGCTATGGTGGCGCTCATCAGGTTTGACAACGTTGCTGCTGCCAGCGCCCGCATTCCAAGCTGCGCGATTTCCGGGGCTCGCTGGGGTGCTATCGCCGAAAACGCGCCGACAACAACGCCAATCGAACCAAAGTTAGCGAAACCGCACAGTGCAAACGAGATAATCGCAATGGTCTTCACATCCAGTGTCCCGCCGGTTTGCAGATACGGTGAGAAGTTGAGATACGCGACAAACTCGTTGATTGCCAGTTTCTGTCCGATCAGGCTACCTGCCAGCGTCGCATCGCTCCAGTCCACCCCCATAATCCACGCCAACGGGGCTAATACATAACCAAAGATCCCTTCCAGAGTGGCGTGTCCAAAACCAAACCAACCGCCAATCCCGCCGATAATGCCGTTAATCAGTGCGATAATGGCGACAAATGCCATCACTACCGTCGCCACGCCAGCGGCAATTTTCAGCCCGGTCATCGCCCCGCTCGCCGCTGCCTCGATGATGCTTTTCGGCGGAGTTTCAGTAAATGACAGATTCTCAAAGGTGACTTGGGATTCTTCAGTTGCCGGACTCAACATACGCGCGAACAAAATACCGCCCGGGATTGCCATCAACGATGCCGCCAGCAGGTAGTCAATCGGAACGCCCATTCCAGCGTAACCAATCATCATTGAGCCAGCAATCGAGGCCATCCCACTGCAGATAGCGGTAAACAGCTCATTGCGATTCAGCCGGTCAATAAACGGTTTCACGATTGCCGGGATCTCGTTTTGCCCGAGGAAAATCGTGGTAACTGCGACAAATGACTCGATTTTACTGATGTTCAAGGCTTTCTGGAAAATACCGCCGAGGATGCGGATCAACAGCCCCATCACGCCAATGTAGTAGAGCAGACTGATTAATGCAGTCACAAAAATGATGGCCGGGAGCACACGAAAGGCGAAGATAAACCCGGCCCCGTCAAACAACACATCCATTTTTGGCCCGACCAGGGAGCCAAAGATAAATGCGCTACCCGCATCACTATATGACATCACCTTGTGGACACCGAGAGCGGCCTGTTCAACCAGCCATTTTCCCGGTGGGAAATACAGCATGATGCCGCCAATTGCAATTTGCAGTACCAGTGCTGCTCCGACCGTACGCAGACTAATACGCTTTTTATTTACTGACAGCAGAAACGCGATGGCCAGTAATACCACCATACCCACTACACTTCTCATTATATCCATAATGAAATTCCCTTAATGCCAGGAAACCCGGCGTTATCGCCAGGTTTTGGTAGGTTTGATATTCGCGGGCGACCGCATGCTGCCCGGAAAATTCTGTCAGGCGAGACGTTGATACTCCTTCGCAATTTCACAGGCCAGTACCGCGTTGTTGAACACCAGTTGAATATTTGATTTCAGGCTGTCACCACCGGTCAGCTCCGCAACTCGCGCCAGCAGGAACGGCGTACTCTCTTTGCCCACAACCCCCTGCTCTTCCGCTTCTTTTACCGCCCGATCGATTGCCGCATTTATTTTCTCCTCTGCCATCGCAAACTGTTCTGGGATTGGGTTCGCAACAACCAAACCGCCGTCAAGACCCGTTTGCCATTTCACCGCCATCGCTCGGGCAATCTCTTTTGCGCTGTCCAGACGGATACTGACCTCAAACGGACTGGTACGGCAGAAAAATGCCGGCAACGCGTTGGTCTGATATCCAATTAATGGCACGCCAAAAGTTTCTAAATATTCGGTCGTTAAACCGAGATCAAGAATAGATTTCGCTCCTGCACAAATAACCGTGACATTGGTATGAGCCAGTTCTTGCAGATCGGCAGAAATATCAAAGGTATGTTCAGCACCACGATGAACACCACCAATGCCTCCCGTTGCAAATACTTTAATTCCAGCCAGTGCGGCAATAATCATGGTTGAGGCAACAGTCGTTGCACCATTTTTTCCTGCCGCGACCACAAACGGTAAATCACGACGGCTGACTTTAGTAACGCTATGACCTTCTCTTCCAAGCAATTCAATTTCATCTTTGCTTAAACCAACTTTCATTACCCCACCAATAATAGCAATGGTTGCAGGAACTGCTCCGTGCTTACGAATAGTTTCTTCTACTTCAATCGCTGTCTGGGCATTTTGCGGGAATGGCATACCATGAGAAATAATGGTTGATTCAAGTGCAACAATCGGTTTTTTACTGTTTAATGCTTCCTGTACTTCTGGAGATATTTGTAATAATTCAGAGGAAAGAGTTAATTCAGACATTCTGTGTTCTCCACTATTGAGCTAACATTCGCAACAGACAAATCAGGGTTATTGGTATATTCACAGGCTAACGCCATTGATGAACAACCCTGAGCAAATCGAACCGAATCAATAAAAGGCATACCGTCTAGCCAGCAGGAAGCCAGTCCAGCCATCATTGCATCGCCTGCCCCGGTAACATTAATGACGTGAGTTTTAATCGGCGGCGACCAACCACTATTCCCCGTAATATCGCTGTAATAAACGCCGTCCCCCCCCATGCTGAGCACCAGCCGATTTAAGCCGCGATCGTGAAACCACGCGGCGACGCTGCCAACGTCATCACGCCCGGAAAGCGCAATACCACTCAGCGTTTCGGCTTCAAGGCGGTTTGGTTTGAGGGTGTGGATTTGTCCCAGACGCTCGCGAATTTTGACGCACTTCCATGCCGACACAGGGTCAACAAACACCGGAACATCCCCGGCATTTTCCAGTACCCATGCCATGGCGTCTTCGCTGATATTGCAATCGGCGACGATCACTTTCGCCTGCCGAATAAAATCATAATGCTGCGATAAAAACGCTGCTGAAATATGTTCGGTAATGCTCATATCATTAATGGCCACCAACATTTCGCCGGTGTTATCAAGCAGTGATAAATAACTGGATGTATTCTCTCCGGAAACGATAAGGCACTTATCAACATGAACTCCGGATTGATTGGTTTGCGCCAATAACGATTGCCCGTAAAAATCATTACCAACCGCCGTTAGCAGCCAGGAATTTTTACCCAATAGCGCGAGATTATGTGCAATGTTACGCCCAACGCCTCCTGGGGTGAATTTTATCTTCCCTGGATTCGAATCCGCATAATTTAGAGAAGCATGCGAACACCCGGCAACATCCATATTGGCCGAGCCAATAGTTACTATGTATTCCTTTTCACGCATAGCACGTCCCCTGGCAATTAACTTGCCACAAATGAGTTCGTTAAAAATAACCAACGCCACACACCAGGTTATTAGAGCAAATGTTCACTATCGAACATATGTTCATATTAAGCGTGTTTTTGATAAAGTAAATCCATCTGCAAGACCTAAAACCAATAGATATGAACAGAATCACAATTTTTTATAGATACAGTTTGTCAGGAGGAGAGAAAATGAGAGGTAGTACACATATTAAGCAGGATGAAAAGTATCACTCCGGCATAACCGGAGATTTTTCAGGTGTGCCCGGTGAACAGGCGCATATCAGGTAAGCGAAACCAAATCTTCCGGCATATGGTTGTACAAAATCCGCCAGAAGTGCTCTGCGGTTTTATTTAACCGGGTATCCATCCGGTAAATGTAAGCCTGAATAGGCACCATCAACTCCGGCGTCTGCAGACAAACCAGCCGCTTATCACGCAGTTCGTTCACGATAGTCCATGCCGGCAGCCAGGCGATACCATGCCCATCCAATGCCATATTTTTCAATAACTCACTCATTGAGGACATAAACAGCGTACGAGCTGAGATACCGCCCACTTCCGCCAGATGACGGTTTACCAATCTTCCCATGTATGATGTGCTGGTATAATTCAGAATCGGCGCCTGCGGCTGATAGATATCAAACAACGCCTGACCCTGCGCATCAGCAGCACATACGGGATACAGTTCAGACTCAAAAACCTTCAAGCCGCAGAAAGGTGACTGCATTAAGTCCTCATCCCGAAAGGAGAAAATAAAATCACTTTTTCCCTCGCGCAGAGTATTCACCGCCTGAACCACATCAATAGCTTCGACGTGCCAGACAAACTCCTCCCCCCAGGCCGCCATTGAGTGCACTAATCTGGGCAACATCGTCAGTGACAAAGAATGTGCTGCCGCTATTTTGATATTGGGTACCCCAAGCAGATTGTGGCCGCTTAGCTCATCCAGATTGCACTCCAGCTGTTGCAGCAAGCTACGGGTTTGCGAATGGAATAGCTTGCCCTCCTCCGTGAGTTGCAGTGGGCTCGTCGTGCGATCAAAAAGCAGTACACCCACGGCAGATTCCAGCGCTTTGATCCTCCGGCTAAATGCCGGTTGAGATATGTTGCGCTCCTCAGCCGCCTGGGAAAAATGACGACACGCTTCCAGCGTCAGAAAGTCATATAACCATTTTGTCTCAATGTTTTTCATGCCTGTCACACAGATATTTAAATATGCCAATGAGTCTTCAGCATCATGCCTGAATATTTGCGCGGATGACATTCATCAACAGCACCTGGTGATTCGTTTTTTGCATCATACCTTCGTTTTTAACATTAACATGTTTCTCTCCCAATCGGCCACAATCGCTTCTCCACCGCAATACGTCAGGCCTATGGCTCAAAACCAGCCTGCAGAGGTGGCAAAACAAATCGCAGCTATGCGGTTTTTGCATTAAACCATACATTATTGCATTTCTCCTCACGTCTCACTGCTGTTAAACATTATCTACAGACACACCCCTGCTCTGAATATTAATGATCGGTGAAATTGAGGTATATATTGTGAAAGGTTTAATTGGCGTATTAGGTGGTATGGGGCCTGCTGCAACGGTCGATCTATTTAATAAATTCGTTACTTTTACTGCAGCACAGCGCGACCAGGAACATATCCCGTTAATTATTTCCTCTATCCCGGACATACCTGACCGAACCGATGCGTTAATGCATCATGGTCATTCCCCACTTCCGGCCATGCGCGATTATATGCATAAACTCGAAGATGCTGGCGCCGAGTGTATTGTGATCCCCTGTAATACCGCCCACTTTTGGTTTAATGAATTAAAAGAGTGCTGCCATACAGAACTGCTCAGTATCGTTGAAACGACCATCAACGAGGTTAAAAACTGTGGAAAAACGCGTATCGGACTGCTCGCCACCAACGCCACATTGTACATGGGCCTCTATCAAAAAGGCATTGAATCTCTTGGGCTAACCTGCATCAGTCCTGACTCTGCCAGTCAGGAAAAAGTGATGGAAAGCATCTATTGCTTAAAGGCCGGTGATGCTAAGCGGGCGCAAGTATTGATGAATGAACAAGCTCAAGCACTCTTCTCACGCGGTGCACAAGTCATCGTACTGGGATGTACTGAAGTTCCCGTCATACTTGCTGAAGCAATCAAAACGTCACCTGAAAAATATATTGACTCAACCGGTTCGTTAGTTCGTGCCGGTATTAAATGGTACGAGAAACGCGTTGGCAAAAATCATCTTTTGGCACAATGAAAGCCAACACATGGTTAATTATTGCATTAAATAAACATCCATTTTAATAACGAATTATTCTCTGGCGGAGGCCATTATGATTTGGCTGGAAATTATCGTAGTGTTGGGCGCAATATTTTTTGGCATCCGCCTCGGCGGAATTGGTATCGGTTTATGTGGCGGACTGGGACTGGCTATATTAACGTTGGGATTTGGGCTGCAAATTGGTTCTCCCCCCGTTGACGTTATTCTCATTATTATGACAGTGGTAGTGGCGGCATCAGCGCTACAGGCCGCCGGAGGTATGGATTATCTGGTTCGCGTTGCCGGTAATTTCATGCGTCGTAATCCTAAGTATATCAACATTATTGCGCCGATCATCACCTGGTCGATGACCATTATGGCGGGAACAGGATTTATCGTCTTTTCGACTCTGCCGGTAATTGCCGAAGTTGCCAAAGAGTCAGGTATCCGCCCTTCCCGTACGCTCGCAGGATCCGTAGTCGCCTCTCAGGTGGCGATATCCGGTTCACCGATCAGTGCCGCAATGGCGGCGATGCTGACCATTATGGAAGGCAACGGCGTCAGCTTTATTCAGGTCATGGCGGTATGTCTGCCAGCCTCGTTTGTCGCCGCGATGGTCGCCGCTTTTATCGCCTCACGTCAGGGATGCGAACTACAGGATGATGAAGTCTATCTGGAGCGCTTGCAAAAAGGTTTGGTGCGTAAATATGAAGGGCAGAACAGCACCACGCCGGGAGCCAGATTATCAGTCGCCCTGTTTATGCTGGCAACGGTCGTCATCGTTATTCTTGCCGCATGTCCTCAACTACGCCCCGGATTCGATGCAGGTAACCCAATGAATACCCGGGATATTATCATTATCTGCATGCTGGCTGCCGCGTGCCTGATGGTGGTGCTGTGCAAAACATCAACCGACGCGATTGTCCTGACATCCACGTTCCGTGCGGGTATGAGTTCGCTGGCGGTCATTCTGGGGATTGTTACGCTGGGCACAACTTTCATTGATGCCCACTTAACGGGAATTAAGGATATCGCGGGCGATATTCTACGGGCTTATCCAATGCTGCTGGCGCTGGTGCTGTTTGGTACCTGCGCGCTTCTCTATTCGCAGGGAGCTACCACGCCGCTGATTATCCCTCTCGCCGTCGCGCTCGGCGTACCCACATGGGCGATTCTGGCTTCCTACGTAGCAGTAACTGGCGTGTTTGTTCTACCAACTTACCCCACTTCGCTGGCGGCCATGGAGTTCGACACCACCGGGACAACGCGCGTGGGTAAGTATGTCTTAAACCATCCGTTTATGTTGCCAGGGCTTGGTGGGATCATCGCGGGCGTTGCCTTTGGTTTTATCATCGCGCCAATGATTGCCTGACCCGTTTGATCCAGGGGTGCGAATAAATTTCGCCCCCTGAATGATTACATATCTGGCCAGCTCACCACATCAAAACCGTCTTACCTTTATCTATTTGCTTCACATCGCTGCTCTTAATCACGCGGTGATAGCCATAGGCGTCAGCGTATTTTGTCAGTCCTGTCCCGGAGTCTTGCTCAGGCTTTCCTTGCGTCTCTATCGTTGAACCTGACGTTGTTGTCATCACCCAGGTGGTTGAGCACCCCGTAAGCAGCAGTGTCGCGAGTGACAGAGAGGCAACAATGAGCGTTTTTTTCATATTCGATTTCCGTGATCAGTTTGATTTAAGGGCACTTTATCGAATTTGCTTAAGGCTGGATGGATTATTGTGGCGATGCTGCAACGGTATGGGTAAATGCATAAAAAAGGGGCAGAGAAGTCTCTGCCCCGGCTATCAACGTTTAATCAGGCTGCCTTTGCCATAACCTCTGCTTCCGGGCGTTTCAGCACCGCGTAGGAGAGACCGGCGACCAGCGTACCGGCAATAATAGCCAGCAGGTATCCTACCACCGGCGTGATTGCACCAGGGATTAACAGCACAAACAGACCGCCATGTGGCGCCATCAGCTTAGCCCCTACCGCCATCGAGATGGCACCGGTAATCGCGCCGCCAACGATACAGCAAGGCAGAACGCGCATTGGGTCACGGGCAGCGAACGGGATTGCCCCTTCGGTGATAAAGCACAGGCCCAGCACCAGCGCAGCTTTACCGCCTTCCTGCTGAGCTTTGTCGAATTTACGACGCGCAACCAGCGTTGCCAGACCCAGCGCCAGCGGAGGCACCATACCTGCCGCCATAATGGCCGCCATCGGCGCATAGGTTTGCGTACTCAGCAGGCCCACACCGAAAGCATACGCCGCTTTGTTAACCGGACCACCCATGTCGGTACACATCATGCCGCCAAGAATCGCCCCAAGCAGTACCGCATTCGCTGTACCCATGGTTTGCAGCCAGTGGGTCAGACCTTCCAGAATGCCGGCTACCGGTTTACCGATCAGGTAGATCATAGCCAGACCCACCACCAGGCTTGAGAGCAGCGGAATGATCAGGATCGGTTTCAGCGCTTCCATACTCTGTGGGAGTTTCAGCTTCGTGCTGATGAGCTTCGCCACATAACCGGCAAGGAAACCGGCAATAATCCCGCCAATAAAGCCAGAACCGGTGCTCACCGCCAACATACCACCGATAAGACCTGGCGTCAGACCCGGACGGTCAGCGATAGAAAACGCGATATAACCCGCCAGAACTGGCACCATCAGCGCAAAAGCTGAACCGCCGCCAATCTGCATCAGCGCCGCTGCCAGCGTCCCCTGCTCTTTGAACGCTTCAATACCAAAAGCGAATGAGAGTGCAATACACAGACCGCCAGCAACCACCATCGGCAGCATGTAGGACACGCCTGTCAGCAGGTGACGATACGCACCCGCGCTCTCTTTCTTACCTTCAGTTGCTGAAGCCTGTGCTTTACCGGTTGGCTGGTACGGCGTTGCTTCTTCCAGCGCTTTGTCCAGTTCCTGCTTGGTTTTCTTCAGCGCAAGACCAGTAGAAGTACGGTACATGGGTTTTCCGGCAAACTTCGCCAGATCAACTTCAATGTCAGCCGCTACAATCACCAGATCCGCCTGAGCCACCTCTTCCGGCGTAATGGCATTGCCTGCGCCAACAGAACCTCGGGTTTCAACCTTCACCCACCAGCCACGTTTTTTCGCTTCTGTTTCAATAGCTTCAGCGGCCATAAACGTATGGGCAACGCCGGTCGGACAAGCCGTCACCGCCACCACGCGTTTTGGACCACTGCTGGCCACAGGCGCTGTCGCAACCGGGGCGCTGTAAGGTTTTGCATGGCCTTTCGCTTCACTGAGGAAGAGTTCCGGATGCGCTACCGCACGACCAATGTCGCCCAGCCAGACCTTTTTGCCGTTCAGCGAACTGTCGGCAGGAAGCGTGTCGCCCAGAACAATTGCCAGTTCGGCGTCATTAGGATTATCAATAATTTCCAGATGTGCTTTCTGCGCCGCCGCTCCAAGCAGGGTTTTCGCCATGTAAGCGCGAGCCTGGCCGAGATTAGCGTCAATAATCAGCAGCGTTTTCATTATGCCTCTCCTGCTGTCAGTTAAACGGTTTTAAGTCGACACGCGCCATCATTGCGGCCAACTGAGGACGATCGGTAATGCCCACATTGCTTTGGCTTACCGCCAGGGCGGCAACAGCCGTCGCCAGACGCAGGGTATGTTCGCTGGACTCACGCATCAGCAGGCCGTAAATCAGACCGCCAACCATTGAATCACCTGCGCCTACGGTGCTTACCACCTCAACTGACGGCGGTTTAGCAATCCACTCACCCGAAGCGTTAACCCACAGCGCACCTTCCGCACCGAGCGAAATCACCACGTGAGCAATACCCTGCTCGCGCAGCGCATGCGCCGCTTCGATCACATCTTTCATTTCCGGCAGCTTGCGGCCTGCCCAGATTTCCAGCTCACGACGGTTTGGTTTCACCAGCCACGGTGCCGCTTTCAGACCCGCCACCAGCGCTTCACGACTACTATCAAAGATAATGCAAGGACACTGACTGCGCAGGCGCGTCATCCAGTCGGTGAATGCTTCCGGGCTAACGCCGGTCGGCAAACTGCCGCTGACACACACCATGTCGAACTGACCCAGCCAGCTCAGTGAGTCATTCACAAAGCGTTCCCAGTCAGCCGGGGTAACTTCAAAACCGGAGAAATTAAAATCGGACACTTCGCCGTCTTTTTCGGTCAGCTTGACGTTGATACGGGTACGCCCTTGTACAACCTGAAAACGGTTGGCAATGCCCAGCTCGCTGAACAACTGCTGAAAACCATCCTGGTTGTCTTTCCCCAGGAAACCGCCCACAGTGACATCAATGCCTAAATCTTTCAGAACTTTAGCGACGTTAATCCCTTTCCCTGCCGCATGCAGACCGGTAGTTTTTACCAGGTTCACTTCACCGCGTTCAATTTCCGGGCAGAAACCCACCAGGTCGTAGGCCGGGTTAAGGGTGATAGTAGCAACACGTCTGCTCATTACGCGCCCTCCCCAAGACCTGCCGCAATAGCTTCGCCAATCGCTTTCAGCGCCTGTTCAGCATCTTCGCCCTGGGCAGTAAAGCGCAGGTGATGTCCTTTCTTCACGCCCAATGCCACAACTTTCATCAGACTGCGTCCATTCGCCGGTTTGCCGGTTCCATCAAGATTTGTCACGGTAATTTCACTGTTAAATTGTTTAATCGTATTCACCAGCATGGTGCCCGGACGGGCGTGTAATCCATGCTCGTTGCGCACAATAAATTCGGCGCTCAGTACATCATCAGTTAAGGCGTCATCGCTGGTCAGCAGCGCCAACACCGTGGCCGCATCGGCTTTCAACAAACGGTCAGCTTTGTTATTCAGCAGCAGATCGCCAAGGCGCTTCAGCACCGCAACCGGTTGATCGTCATTCATAGCGACGGTCACCAGCAGGGCTGCAGCTTCACCTTGTACATCGAATGCTGTTGCTGCGCGGCTAACCGCAACGGCGCTGCGTACATTGCCTTCAGCACAGTCATTCAGCCAGATACCCTGACCGAGATTCATCGGCAGTTCATTGATTGCTCTGGCCACAAAGGTGGCGTCAACCGCACCAACTTCTTTCAGTCGCGCCGCGTTGAGCGCCTGCAGCGTTACCAGCGAATTAGCCACGACATCCAGCGACAGCGTTTCGTTATCAAGCTTCAGCTGTTCGCTTTGCTTTTCGCCCATCAGCAACGCGCGCAACTCTTCCGCCGTGGTCGCAGATTTCAGCTGTTCAGCGACGGAGTCATCGCTCAGCACGTGCGTCAGCTGACGCAGTAAACCAAGGTGCTCATCGGAACTGGCGGCAATGCCGATCGCCACATAAGCAACCTGACCTTCGCCCCAGGTCACGCCTTGCGGAAACTGGAACACCTGCACGCCGGTTTTCAGCACCCGATCGCGCGTGTCCGTCGTACCGTGAGGAATAGCAATACCGTTGCCGAGGAACGTGGACGTCTGTTGTTCACGCGCCAGCATGCCATCGACGTAGCCTTCCGCCACGTTACCCGCCTGTACTAAGGCAGCGGCAACCTGGCGAATAGCCTCTTCTTTATTCCCGGCCTGTTCGCCCGGGTGAATATCCTGAACAGATAACTGGAACATGGTTCTCCTCTCCCGCTGATTTGAAACGATTCAGCTAACATGAGAAAAAAGGCGTCACCTGACTCCATCAGTTATGGCGAGATGACGCTGAAACGTTTCAAGAAGTCTTGCTCTTTTTTCTTCAGCACACAAGTAAAGTTGACAAATTACTTGCTGAATTTAGAGATAACGCACATTTTCTCTGCGTCGGAGAAAAAAATGCTGACGAAAAATCGGCGTCAGCATGTCAGATTCAGCAGCGTCAGCAAACGGCATTCTCTGACTGAAATGCTATTTTGATTTTTGATGCCGATTTTGATTTGGCTCCCTGTTTATTTTCTGACAAGCAGCGTAAACTCCGCGTCTCTTCACATCATTGATATCAAAACATGCATAACACCCCCGTAGCCGCCACACCCAAGGCGTTTGATTTAACGTCTTCGGCGTTCCTGCTTGTCGCATTTCTGACGGGTATCGCCGGTGCGTTGCAGACGCCAACGCTTAGCCTTTTTCTGACGGATGAAGTCCATGCCCGTCCCGGCATGGTCGGTTTCTTTTTTACCGGCAGCGCCGTGATCGGCATTTTGGTGAGTCAGTTTCTGGCCGGACGCTCGGATAAAAAAGGCGATCGCAAAAACCTGATTGTGTTTTGCTGCGTGCTGGGGATGCTGGCCTGCGTGCTGTTCGCCTGGAACCGTAACTATTTTATTCTGCTGTTTATCGGGGTATTCCTCAGCAGCTTTGGATCGACTGCCAACCCGCAAATGTTTGCTCTCGCCCGCGAACACGCCGACCGTACGGGTCGGGAAGCCGTCATGTTCAGCTCAATATTACGTGCGCAGGTTTCGCTGGCCTGGGTGATTGGCCCACCGCTGGCCTACGCGCTGGCCATGGGTTTCAGCTTTACGGTCATGTATCTCAGTGCGGCAGTGGCGTTTATTGTTTGCGGCATAATGGTCTGGCTGTTCTTACCCTCAATGAGTAAAAACGTGCCTCTCGCGACGGGCGCGGTAGAGGCCCCGCGCCGCAATCGACGCGACACGCTTTTGCTATTTGTTATTTGCACATTAATGTGGGGCACGAACAGTCTCTATATCATCAATATGCCGTTGTTTATCATCAACGAACTGCATCTGCCGGAAAAGCTGGCGGGTATCATGATGGGAACCGCCGCAGGGCTGGAAATCCCAACCATGTTGATTGCCGGCTACTTCGCTAAGCGTCTGGGCAAACGCCTGTTGATGAGGATTGCCGTCGTCGCCGGATTCTTCTTTTATGCCGGCATGCTGTTAGCCCACTCTCCGGCGATATTGCTCGGCTTACAGCTGCTGAACGCGATTTACATCGGCATCCTCGGCGGGATTGGCATGCTCTATTTTCAGGATCTGATGCCGGGACAGGCAGGTTCAGCCACGACTCTCTACACGAATACCATTCGCGTAGGCTGGATTATTGCCGGATCGCTGGCGGGGATTGCCGCTGAAATCTGGAACTATCACGCGGTGTTCTGGTTTGCGCTGGTGATGATCGTCGCCACCGTCGTGTGCCTGGCGCGCATCAAGGACGTTTAAGGCGCAGTCAGCGCTTCAAGCTCAATAAGATAAACCATGGCCTGGTGCGTCGTCTGTCCGCACATTTCCGCACTGGGCTGTAAACCGGCGCACACTTTTGGCCGCAGCGGTGATGCAAAAATTTTACAGCGCAGGGATTCATCCAACTGAACGCATGGCGTATTAGCGGGTTTGCCATCAGGCATACCGGGGATGGGACTGGAGATTGAAGGCGCGGTGCAGCATGCACCACAATCCGGACGGCATTCCATACAGTACTCTCTTTATCGTAAACCATCGGATTGTGTGGGAAGCGCACAGTACCACCTTTTTTGCACCAGCAAAAGCATGAATTCCGCTTGCCTGAATGCCCCGGCGCGAGTAGTTTTACGCGATATTTTAGACACTCCTCACTACAGGATTTTTTCGATGCCAAGAGCGAACGAAATTAAAAAAGGTATGGTACTGAACTACAACGGCAAGCTGCTGATTGTAAAAGATATCGATATTCAATCACCGTCCGCACGTGGTGCAGCCACGCTGTACAAAATGCGCTTTTCTGATGTCCGTACCGGTCTGAAAGTTGAAGAGCGCTTCAAAGGCGACGATATCGTCGATACCGTCACCCTGAGCCGTCGTGGCGTTGATTTTTCCTACGTCGATGGCAACGAATATGTCTTTATGGATAAAGAAGACTATACCCCGTATACCTTCACCAAAGACCAGATTGAAGAAGAGCTGCTGTTCATCCCGGAAGGCGGGATGCCGGACATGCAGGTCCTGACCTGGGATGGCCAGCTACTGGCGCTTGAACTGCCGCAGACCGTAGACCTGGAAATCGTTGAAACCTCACCGGGTATTAAAGGTGCTTCAGCGAGTGCGCGCAACAAGCCAGCAACCCTGAGCACCGGTCTGGTGATCCAGGTTCCTGAGTATCTGAGCGCGGGTGAAAAAATCCGTATTCATATCGAAGAACGTCGCTATATGGGCCGTGCAGATTAATCTCCTGTCGTTACAGGTGAACCAAAGATAATGACATGTTGTCTCTGGCAAAATGTTCCGTTCACTTTAGTGATATCACTTATCTGAAACAATACTGCCTGTGAACGTGTTAGGGTACTATCGCCGTACCCTTAACAATCCCGGCTCCCGGCGGGAAAATTGCCACTTCGTGGTCCCCTCCGCTTATTTCTTCAGGCTACCGGGCCGGGCGCGAGGTAGCATCCCTGCAAAGCGCGCCCTGAACCCGCATCCCAGCTGGTTCTCCCGGCCTTACGAAAACACGTCGGCAATTTTCAGCCGGACCAACCCACACCTGACCATCTGCGTTTTTTGTTTAAACAGCAAAACAGTGTTAACTGGAAGTCAGAGCGTTGAAGCGATGAGCATGAGATGAACGGAACTCTTTCTCCGAGATAGCCTGTTCTTTACCTCCGCCAGCACAGGTTGTCCCTTTGTCATATTCAGCGCTGGCTGCTGAGATAAAAATCATCCATCAGCAGTGATTCCAGATACTGTTCATCCTCGCGCATAAAACGCACGACCAGGTTAACCGCCTGAGGATAAAACCCCTCTTCATCACGCGCCAGGCAGCTATCGCGCAGCAACGACGCCCAGCACATAATATGATGATGCAAAAAGTAATATTGCGTGGAGAGCTTCTCCTCTTTAGCAACCATCCTCGCCATCAATGCCAGCTGTACAGCAATATGATCGGAGGATTCATTTTCCCGCGCCGCCAGCCCCTGCTCAACCAACAGCACATTCATTTGCCGACGTTCTGCCGCAGCTGTCGTATGTGGATAGTGCCCTGCATAGGGAGAAACACTGGCAGGCGGAGACAGCATAAACAACGAGGCAAAATCTGCCGCCAGCTCCAACTGCCGGGAGTCACGCCGCAGAACCCGCTCCAGGCTACGCACAAAATGTTTAACCTCGACAGACAATCCGGGAATTGCCGCCAGTGAGGCAATCCACGCCCGGTTATCGCCATTTTCCAGGCTGGCGAGCTGTTTTTCGTCCAGCTCACGAAATAGCAACTGTGAAAACCACTGATAGATCGCCGTCCGTTGCTGATGAATTTGATTATGCTGCACTTGTCCCCTCCTCTTTCACTGTCTGCGGACCACCGAATGCCGTTACCTGCGGGGCTTTCTGCTGATAACGCTCGACCTCCACCAGCACGGTATGCGCTGAAGGGCCCTGCGCCAGCTGTGAAGTACCGATATCCGCGCTCAGCACATTCGGATCGCCATAGGTGCATAACGTCCCGGCTTTTCCTCCTTCCTGCGGGGAGTACCACGCCCCTTCATGAATGCGTACCACGCCGGGTGGAAAATCCGGACTGACAACCACGCCTGCCAGCACCTGGCCACGCGCGTTAAAGACGCGGGCAATATCACCGGCTTTCAAGCCACGCGCGGTGGCATCCTGTTCGCTGATATAAAGCGGCTCTCTCCCGGCAACCGCATAGGTATTGCGAAACGCCTCGCTTGAGCACAACTGGGAATGCAGACGTTTATCCGGATGGCAGGATTGCAGATGCAGCGGGAATTTATCTGTTTTGTCGCCATGGCTACGCTCAAATGGCTCCATCCACACCGGATGCCCCGGACAGTCCTCGTAGGCGAAGCCCGCGATGGTTTTACTGTAGATTTCAATCAGACCTGACGGCGTTCCCAGCGGATTAAGGTCTGGCTGGTCGCGAAACTCACCGTGACGCACCCACGGCTGCCCTGGCGGATATTCAATATATCCTTCCCCCTGCCAGAACGTTGTAAAGTCCGGTAAGGAGACGCTGAGTGATGCGCCCATCTTCACACCTTCGTCATAAAGCGCCTGTATCCACTGCATTTCATCCCGGTTCTCACGGTACACAGCCTCCTTGTCAAAGCGCTTACACAGCCCGGCAAATACGTCGAAATCATGCCGCGCTTCATATTGCGGTTTGACTATTTGATGCAGCGCCATCAGCCCTTTATTCGAATGCGTACCGAACTGCTCAATATCGTTACGTTCAAAGCGAGTGGTAACGGGCAGGACGATATCGGCAAAACGGCACGACGCGGTCCATTGATGATCCAACACCACCACGGTTTCCAGCTTCTTCCACGCGTCGATCATGCGGTTTCTGTCCTGCTGCGCATGGAACGGATTGGCTGCGCTGTAGATCGCCATTTTGATGTCAGGCCAGGTTAACGTTGCGCCGTTGAAGGCAATTTTTTTGCCCGGCTCAAGCAGACAGTCCACGATGCGCGAGGTGGGGATATGCTCAGACGCGCCGCGAAAATCCGCTTTATATTTCGCCGGTGGAGGATTAGCAATACTCCCCAACCCAGAAAGTACGGGACCGGCGGATGTCACCGTCCCCCCGCCGTTATAGTGCCAGCCAAACCCTACGCCGCCGCCTGGCAAGCCAATTTGTCCAACCATGCTGGCCAGCACCACCAGCATCCACGGATACTGCTCACCATGGTGCATGCGCTGTACGCACCAGCCGCCCATAAACTGTGTCCGGCCTTTGACCAGCAGGCGGGCAAAGTCACGGATCTGCCCGGCCGTCAGACCGCAGATTTCCGCCGCCCATTCAGCGTTTTTGGGTTGTTTATCGCTCTCACCCAGCAGGTACGGCAAAAACTGTTCAAAGCCGACGGTGTAATCGGTAATAAACGCCGTGTCGTGCAGTTTTTCTTCGTACAGGGTATGCGCCAGCGCCAGCATTAACGCGACATCCGTTTGCGGTCGCAACGCCAGTTGTTCACAGCCAAGATAGTTTTGCGATTTGCTGCGTACCGGATCAACGCTGATAACGCGCATCTTCCCCTGCGCTACCGCCTCTTTAATTTGCTGCCAGTAGCCAAACGCATCGTGATCGGGAACCAAAAACTCGATCTGCAGATTCTTGATCGGATCGCATCCCCACAGCACAATGGTATTACTGTTCTCGATAACCAGCGGCAGTGACGTTTGTTGCTCATAAACTTCCAGCGAACCGATGACATGCGGCAAAATGACCTGCGCCGCTGCCGCAGAGTAGTCACCAACGGTCGTCACATAGCTGCCATGCAAGCCCAGTGCCCGGTCCATCGCCCCGCCCGCTTTATGGTATTTGCCCACCATTTGCCAGTCGGCGAGCCCGGTAAATACGCCTGATGAGCCATAGGTTTTTTGCACCCGCTCCAGCTCTTCGTAAAACAGATCCAGCGCCCGATCCCAGCTTACCCGCACAAAACGGTTATCTCCGCGCTGGTTGCGATCCGATTTCTCACGCTTACGCAGCCAGTCCAGACGTACCATCGGGTAGCGTACCCGCGAAGGGTTGTAGACCACTTCCCGCACCGCGTTCAGCATATCGCAGGGATATTTGTCATGTTTGAATGGGCGGGTCTCTGTCCACTCGCCGTTGACCACTTTGGCTTCAAAAGCGCCATAATGCGAGCCGGACTGGATCCACTGTTCGGGGTTTTCTCCCGCCGCCCACACTTTTGATATCAACGGATTGGGCGCCAGGGCGCTGGCAGCGCCCACTGCCAGCATACCGCTCAGAAAACGGCGGCGAGACGGATTAAAGTCATGAATATCCATACATTATCCTTACTTTTTAATGGGTTGAGACACATCGCTGGCATGGGTCTGGAGGTATTTCAGCAACGTACGCTCCTCCACCGGGTTAAGACGGTAATAGGTCGACATCGCTTTCAATCCGGCGATCCAGCCGTTAGCGGTATAACGGGTGGGAGGAGGAGTGCTATGGCAGGCACTACAGGTGGATTGCAGCATTTGATCTGAGTATTCCCAGATGGGCTCAAGCGTGCTGATAAGATCCTGCCCGGAGGTCCAGGCGGTGACGCTCACCTGCTGCCAGGCCTGATGTGAGTCAGGATCGACCTGGGTTTGTAGCACTTTTACGTTAGCCATCAGGGAGTCATCGAGAACGGCGGAAAACACGCGCTTACCCATATACTGGGTGATCACCCGCCCGCGTCCTTTGGTTTCACGCCAGCCCGTGATTTCGACCTGCACGTTACTGCCTCCTTTTTGCAGCACCTTGACCTCGGTGGCGGGAAATAACAGCGCTTTGCCTGCGGGGCTTCCTGCCGTTGCCGTCAGTGCTTTTTCACTTAACGAGAACAGCGTGCTCGCCTGCGATGACGACGCATCCTGACGCTGTAGCTGCTTAAAGCGATCGCGAAAACCGCTGCTCATATCGGGTTTGTGATGGGCAATTCCTTTGTGGCAATCAATGCAGTTGCTGTCTTTTGCCGCCGCCGCAGTCATTTGTGCCGCCGCATTTGCCGATTGTTTGCCGTGATCCATCGCCTCATAGCTGTGGCAGGATTTACACGCCGCTGAATTATTCGCGCTCATGCGCGCCCATTCCCGCTGGGCCAGCTCCGCCCGTTTTGCGGCAAATTTTTCGGGGGTATCGATCGAAGGAGAAATAAAGGTGTGGTAGAGATCGTTTAAGGCTTGCGTTTTACGAACCAACGTTGGCACGATGCCCGGCGGAATATGACAATCCTTACACTCCGCACGCACGCCAGAAGCATTGCGAAAATGCACGCTGGTTTTATATTCCTCTCCAGCCGTGCGCATCGAGTGACACGATAAACAAAACCCGGTAGTACTGGTGTAATGAACGCCTTGCCACGCTCCCCAAATCGCCAGGGCCATGACTACCGCTCCGACGAATGCGCACCACAGTGCATTTTTTCTTATCCACGACATGCTAGCCTCCATTTTTTTAATAGCGACACGCTAAGGGATAATAAAAATCAAAAATAGAGACAGCGCAGGCAGAGTATAGGAACAGCAATCACTCTATGAGATTCGTCAAATAGTAAAGAGCAGAAATTCGTAATATAGTGACCATCTATAAATAAGGATTTTCTCATGCTCACACTGACTCTCAATAGAGAAAGCCGTACTCCGCTACAGTTGCAGATATTTCAATTTTATTTACAGGCTATTCAGCAGGGAGATTTGTTGCGTGGAGATAAACTCCCTTCTATTCGCGAGCAGGCTCAGGTATTGAATGTAGCCAAAATAACGGTCGTGATGGCCTATGATAAGCTTATGGCGGCTGGGTTAATTAAGAGCCGACACGGCATTGGCTATGAGGTGATATTCACCACGCCTGTTCGTATCCCGCCTGCGCATGTTCCCATGTCCCAGGGCTCTCCGCCAGTAACACCCAAAGCAGCCGGGGTCTCTACCGATGTTTACGCAGAGCCTGGGCGGGAGTGTTACTGCCGGATGGGCGTCCCCGATCCCAATGCTTTTCCCTGGGCCAGTTGGCGAAAATGGAATAACGCGCCAAGCGTACTTAAAGAACAATTGCTTACCCGGTATCATTCACCAAACGGATTATTTTCACTGCGTGAACAACTGGTCAGATACCTTAATTTATCTCGTGGCATTAATACCCGGGCAGAGAACATCATTATTACCAACGGGATCCAGGAAGGATTGTCGCTGTTGAGTCAGATATTTATTATTCATCATGCCGTCAGCCAGCAAAAAAAAAGCCACGTTGTGACCGAATCCCCTTGTTATTCTGGCGCATGGCATCTGTTTAATTATTACGGCGCAAACATTACGTCAATTGCCGTAGATAACCACGGACTGCAAACAGATAATTTACCTGAATATGAAACTCAGCTTTGCTATGTGACGCCGGCCCACCAGTATCCGATGGGGAGCGTACTTTCGCTGGAGCGCCGTCAGGCATTATTAACGTGGGCACAGCGCGTCGGCGCTTATATCATAGAAGACGACTACGACGCTGTTTTTACCTATGGCGAGAATCACCTTCCTGCGCTGAAAGCCATGGATTATCACAACCGGGTTATCTACATGGGGACATTTTCTAAAACGCTGGGACCGGGGGCGCGTCTTGGCTACCTCATTTGCCCTGATGAATTGCTCCCGGCGGTACAGAATATGAAAGCGCTCAATAACAACGGCAGTCAGTGGTTGTTGCAGCAATTTTTAGCCGAATTAATGCAAAACCAGGTGTTTTATACGCATATCAGCAAGCTGGCCAGCAGCTATGCGGCGCGCCTCAACCAGTTACGCGATGGCCTTTCCGCGCGGTTTCCCACAGGGAAAATCGCTGGCGCAACGGCGGGTCTGCATCTCTCGTTACGCGTTGAAAGACACCCCGATACGATAGCCAGGCTGCAACAACGCTGCCTGCAGGCTGGGATCCGGTTTGACACTCTGGCGGATATAGAAAATGGGTCAGAAACCGCATGGCGTAAGGAGAACAGCGACGTGGTGATGTTTTTTGGCTTTGGCGGGTTGCAGATACAGCAGATTAATAGGGTACTGTCGGTACTGGAGCAGGCGCTGACGCAGCCTTGCTGAATAACAGGGATCGCGCCGGTGGCGCAATCCCTGTGGTAAGTCTTACAGCAGATCGCGGAACTGAGTTTGTTTCAGCGCCAGCTCAACGCCGCGAACTTCCGCCAGCCCTTTCAGACGACCAATTGCGGAGTAGCCGGGATTGGTTTTCTTGTGCAGATCGTCAAGCATCTGGTGTCCGTGATCCGGACGCATCGGGATAGGACGCAAATCACCCGCCTTTTTACGCCGCTGTTCTTCACTCAGGATGGCAGCGACCACCGATACCATATCCACATCGCCTTGCAGGTGCGCACCTTCGTGGAAGGTTTTCGGGTTATCTTCACGGCAGGTGGAGCGCAGATGCGTGAAGTGGATTCGATCGCCAAAGGTTTCGATCATTTTCACCAGATCGTTATCAGCACGCACGCCGTAAGAGCCGGTGCACATGGTGAAACCATTATTGATGCTGTCGACGGTTTCTTTCAGCCACTGCATATCTTCGATAGTCGAAACAATGCGCGGCAGGCCAAGGATCGGACGCGGCGGATCGTCAGGATGCACAGCCAGGCGCACGCCCACTTCTTCTGCCACTGGCACGATCGCCCGCAGGAATACCGCCATATTATCGCGCAGATCGTCTTTACTGATGCCGTCATATTCAGCGAGGCGCGCACGGAATTGATCCAGCGTATAGCCCTCTTCCGCGCCGGGCAGTCCGGCAATGATATTGCGGGTTAGCTTTTCAATTGCGGCATCGCTCATGGCATTGAAGTAGTCCAGCGCCTGACGTTGTTCTTCTGCGGTGTAATCCGCTTCAGCTCCCGGGCGTTGCAAAATATGCAGTTCGAAGGCCGCAAAAGCAATCTGGTCAAAACGTAGCGCTTTGGAGCCGTCTGGCAACTGATATTCCAGGTCAGTACGCGTCCAGTCGAGGATCGGCATGAAGTTATAGCACACAGTATCAATGCCGCAGGTCGCCAGATTGCGGATACTCTGCTGATAGTTGGCAATCCATGTTTGGTACTGGCCTGAACGCGTTTTGATATCTTCGTGAACAGGAATACTTTCCACCACCGACCAGGTCAGCCCTTTTTCAGCCAGAATGGCCTGACGCTGTTGAATCTCTTCTACCGGCCACACTTCACCGTTAGGAATATGGTGCAAGGCAGTCACAACACCCGTTGCGCCAGCCTGACGCACATCATCAAGCGATACCGGATCGTTAGGTCCGTACCAACGCCAGGTTTGTTCCATTGCTTCACCTCACAAGTTGTTATACCAAATTAAACTACCTGAATGATGACTACCATACAGGCATCCCATGGATGATCAACAGATGGCCGGTCATTGATTGATCCAGCTCACATTCCCCTGATAAATGAGGCACACCAATTCAATTTGCTGTCATATAACTTTATACTGCCATTGTTAATTAATGGTTAATCAGGTGTATTAAATGAAAACTATTGCCTCAGCGCCACTGGCGGAAAATGTCATGATGCCGCAGTACGACCGCCAGCAATTAAAAACGCGGATTGTGCATTTTGGTTTCGGTGCTTTTCATCGCGCCCATCAGGCGTTATTAACCGACAGGGTGCTGAACGCGCAGGGTGGAGACTGGGGAATTTGCGAGATCAGCCTGTTCAGCGGCGATCGGCTGATGCGTCAGCTTCGCGAACAGGACCATTTATTTACCGTGTTAGAAAAAGGAGCAAACGGCAATCAGCCCATCGTCATCGGCGCCGTTAACGAGTGTCTGAACGCCACGCTGGATTCGCTGGCGGCCATTATTGAAAAATTCTGCGAGCCTCAGGTGGCGATTGTCTCGTTAACTATCACCGAAAAAGGCTACTGTATCGATCCGGCGACGGGATCGTTGGATCTCTCTAATCCGCGAATTATTCACGATATGCAGACGCCGGCTGAACCGCACTCCGCGCCCGGAATAATTGTAGAAGCGCTGCACCGCCGACGTGAACGCGGGCTGCAACCATTTACCGTCCTCTCCTGCGATAACATCCCGGACAATGGCCATGTGGTAAAAAATGCCGTACTGGGAATGGCGGAAAAACGCTCACCTGAGCTGGCGCACTGGATCCAGGAGCACGTCAGTTTTCCGGGAACCATGGTGGACAGGATTGTTCCCGCCGCCACCGACGAGTCGCTGGCTGAAATCGCCCACGAGCTGGGTGTTGCCGATCCTTGCGCAATCAGTTGCGAACCGTTTATCCAATGGGTGATTGAAGACAACTTTGTGTGTGGTCGTCCGCAATGGGAAACCGCGGGTGTCCAGATGGTCGAAAACGTGTTGCCGTGGGAACAAATGAAACTGCGGATGCTGAACGGTAGCCATTCGTTCCTTGCTTATCTCGGCTATCTGGCCGGATTCCAGCACATCAGCGACTGTATGCAGGACAGCGCATTTCGTGAAGCCGCTTACCGGCTGATGCTCAATGAACAGGCCCCCACGCTGCAAATTACCGATGTGGATTTAGACCAGTATGCTTTAAGCCTGCTGGAACGCTTTGCCAACCCGGCGCTGAAACACAAAACCTGGCAAATAGCGATGGATGGTAGCCAGAAATTACCCCAGCGCATGCTGGAAGGGATCCGCGTACATTTAGCACGTCAAAGCGAGTGGCCGCTGCTGGCGCTCGGCGTCGCAGGCTGGATGCGCTACGTGAGCGGCGTGGATGATTCAGGCACTGCGATTGATATTCGTGACCCGTTAAGTGAGAAAATTGCCGCTCTGGTTAAACAGAGCACTGAATCAGAACGCGTCAGCGCCCTGCTTTCACTGCATGAGATTTTCGCCGCCGATCTCGTACAGAATCCGCAGTTTGTCGCGGCCATTCAGCAGGCCTGGCAGCGTATTGCCCAATACGGCGCGCATCAGGCTGTCATTGAAACGTTAAAAAATTAACGATTTCTGCCATTAAGCAGGACGAAGCACGTCTTCGTCCTCCCACCCCTTCTCTTTTTCCCCGTTTTTCGCCAGGATTGTTAAATGCCATTACGGTAATTTATGATTCTGGAGTAAATGTGACTAAAACCAATCTCATCACTGGTTTTCTCGGCAGTGGCAAAACCACCTCTATTCTTCATCTATTGGCGAACAAAGATCCCGCAGAGAAGTGGGCCGTGCTGGTCAATGAGTTTGGCGAAGTAGGCATCGATGGCGCACTGCTGGCCGACAGCGGCGCACTGCTAAAAGAGATCCCCGGCGGCTGTATGTGCTGCGTTAACGGTCTGCCAATGCAGGTAGGCCTTAATACGCTGCTGCGTCAGGGAAAACCCGACCGTCTGCTGATTGAACCCACCGGCCTCGGACATCCCAAACAGATTCTGGATTTACTCACCGCGCCGGTTTACGAGCCGTGGATCGACTTGCGCGCAACTCTCTGTATCCTTGACCCCCGCCTGTTGCTGGATGAAAAAAGCGTCGCCAATGACAATTTCCGCGATCAGCTGGCCGCCGCCGATATCATTGTTGCCAACAAAGCCGACCGGGCCACGATGGAAAGCGAAAATGCCCTGCAAAGCTGGTGGCAACACTACGGCGGCAATCGCCAGTTGGTTCATGCCGACCATGGGAAAATTGACGGGCAGCTACTGGATTTACCCCGACTCAACCTTGCGGAGCTTCCGACAAGCGCGGAGCATAATCATCGTCATGCCGACAAAAAGGGGCTGGCGGCGTTGAGTCTTCCGGCGCAGCAGCGCTGGCGGCGCAGCCTGAACAGCGGTCAGGGCCATCAGGCCTGCGGCTGGATTTTTGACGCCGATACGGTATTCGATACCATCGGTCTGCTGGAGTGGTCGCGTCTTGCTCCTGTTGGGCGCGTGAAAGGTGTAATGCGTATAAAAGAGGGACTGGTGCGCATTAACCGCCAGGGAGACGACTGGCACATTGAGACGCAAAACGTCGCGCCGCCGGATAGTCGTATTGAACTCATCTCTGATACCGAGACCGACTGGAATGCGTTACAGAGCGCATTGTTGAGACTTCGTTTAGACGCCAGCGCGTAAGGTTGCCTTCGTTTTATAGCAATGGTAAATGACGATGAAAACCCGATACCCTCTTATCCTCCTGCTTAATATCGCGGGCCTGGCGCTGTTTCTTTCCTGGTATCTTCCTGCCGGGCATGGGATCTGGTCTTCAATAGATACGGGCGTTTTCCGCTTCTTTAATCAGAAGCTGGTGGAAAGCCCGCTATTCTTATGGATTGTTGCTATTACCAATAACCGGGCATTTGATGGCTGCTCATTGCTGGCAATGGGCGCATTGATGCTGCATTTTTGGCTGAAAGAGACGTCGGAAGGTCGCCGACGCATTGTCGCTATTGGTCTGGTTATGCTGCTCACCGCAGTGGTATTAAATCAGTTAGGTCAGGCGCTTATTCCGGTTAAACGCGCCAGCCCCACTCTGATGCTGGATAATATTTACCGCGTCAGCGAACTGCTGCATATTCCGACCAAAGATGCGTCCAGAGACAGTTTCCCCGGCGATCACGGTATGATGCTGCTTATTTTTTCCGCATTTATGCTGCGTTATTTCGGAAAAACCGCCGGAATAATCGGCCTTATTATTGCTGTGGTTTTTGCCTTCCCGCGCGTAATGATTGGTGCTCACTGGCTCACCGATATCTTGATCGGTTCCATGACGGTCGTCCTGATTGGTCTGCCCTGGTGGCTAATGACGCCTTTAAGCGACCGATTAGTGACTCTGTTTGCGAATTACCTGCCGGGCAAAAACAAACAATTTTTAAACAAATAACGCAGAGTAATTAACATCATCAGAGATACTTCTGATTCCCTGATGATGCTTACTGATATTTCATCATTGTGGCTGTCATTCTCCTGTCATCTTATTCACGTTAAAAATGAGTAAGTTGCGTCTTTTTTATCCCAATTGTTCTTAATTTATACAATACCGATTATTCACTTTCTGTATCAATTTTTCTTATAAGAAATCACGTAAAATCACTCGCAATGACCGGAACGATCGGGTAATCTCGAACTCGTTTTGCCTCGCGGGATAATTATTCTCTTTATGAATAAATTTGTGCGTTCTGCCACAGATTTGACCTTAAAGAATTGTCTCATCGTGCGAGGGTAATTAGTCTCGTCACGTTTGGCATTTTTTATAACGATATTTATCGTTAAGGACTTCAAGGGAAAACAAACAAAATGGTCAAATCTCAACCGATTTTGAGATATATCTTGCGGGGCATACCCGCGATAGCAGTTGCGGTTCTGCTTTCTGCATGTAGCACAACGAACACCGCCAGGAATATGCATTCTGAGACGCATGCTGTGGGCAATGGAGATAACTCTTCACTGCAAGCCTCTCAGGATGAATTTGAAAATATGGTGCGTAATATCGATGTTAAATCACGTATTATGGACCAGTATGCTGACTGGAAAGGCGTGCGTTACCGCCTTGGCGGCAGCACCAAAAAAGGTATTGATTGTTCAAGCTTCGTACAACGTACGTTCCGTGAGCAATTTGGTTTAGAGCTTCCTCGCTCAACCTACGAACAACAGGAAACGGGTAAATCCGTTTCGCGCACTAACCTGCGCACAGGCGATCTGGTTCTATTCCGTGCTGGTTCCACCGGCCGTCACGTCGGTATTTATATCGGCAACAACCAGTTCGTACATGCCTCGACCAGCAGTGGCGTTATCATTTCCAGCATGAACGAACCTTACTGGAAAAAACGTTACAACGAAGCTCGCCGGGTCCTGAGCCGCAGTTAATTTCGTTTGGCAGCTATCCCTTGGCTATCCTGATGAGACATATTGAAAAGCACTGCTTCGGCGGTGCTTTTTTTTTGGCTTCGCCTCGTGACTAAGAAAAATCTCACAAGGTGAGTCATTTCAGGTTATATTCATACAGAATAAGCGCTTAACTCAGGTAAACATAAGGAACTATGTTCAGACGCTCCTCTTCATCCGGTCGGAAAATCCTGCTTTCCTGTATGTTAACGGGGCTTATCGTCGCGCTCCTTGTGAGTACCCTGCAATTTTTCGTGACCTGGCATAAACGAGACGTTAAGTACGACACGCTCCTTACCGATATCCAGAATTATGTCAGTAGCTACTTTGCCGATCTCCAAACCACCACTGATGCCCTTCAGCCACTTGTCGCCAACAGTTGCCAACAAGTCGGCGCTAAACTGACCTCCAGCGCGGCCTTTAGCCTCAACGTCCGCGCATTTTTACTGGTCAAAAACGGCATTGCTTTCTGCTCCTCCGCAACGGGTTCAATGTTCACCCCGATTTTAGATCTGGTTCCAAGTCTTGATATCAGTAGAACTATTGACGTGGAATTACTCCCCGGCACGCCCATGATGCCGAACAAGCCGGCGATAATGATTTGGCACCGCAACCCATCGTTTACTGACAGCGGCGTGTTTACCTCACTGAATATTAATCTGGCTCCTTACCTGCTTTATACCGCCCGACAGGATGATTTTGACGGCATTGCCATCGTCGTCGGTGATAACGCAATTTCGACATTTTCATCACGGATTATTGATGTCTCCGCCCTGCCTAAATCTCGCTGGCGGCAGGCGAGTCTGGAAGGTATCCCGCTACAGATTCGTTTATATGCCGATGAGTGGACCTACACCGACGTCTGGTATTCGATTATGTTGGGGTGTATGGCGGGGATTATTGCCGCTCTTCTTCTCTGGTATTACATCTACACCATCCGTTTACGCCCGGGCAAAGATATCCTCAACGCTATCAAACATAACCAATTTTATGTGGTGTACCAGCCCGTTGTAGAGGTGCAAACGCTCGAGGTGAAAGGTGCCGAGGTGTTATTACGCTGGAATCATCCGACAACGGGTGAAATCCCGCCGGATGCCTTCATTCACTACGCCGAATCACAGAAAATGATTGTCCCGCTGACCCAGCATCTCTTTAAGTTGATTGCGCAGGACGCGCCGATGCTGCAAAAAGTCTTACCCGCTGGCGCAAAATTGGGGATCAACATCGCGCCAACGCATCTGCACGGCGAAACGTTTAAAGACGACATTCATCGCCTGCAGGCTTCGCTTCCCGCCAACCATTTCCAGATGGTGCTGGAAATCACCGAACGGGATATGCTCAATCAACACGAGGCCACGAAGCTATTTGAATGGCTTCATTCAGCAGGTTTTGAAATTGCCATTGACGATTTTGGCACCGGTCATAGCGCACTGATTTATCTGGAACGCTTTACCGTTGACTATCTGAAAATCGATCGCGGCTTTATTAACGCCATCGGAACAGAGACCCTGACCTCTCCGGTTCTGGACGCTGTGTTGACACTCTCTAAGCGTCTTAATATGCTGACGGTTGCTGAAGGGGTTGAAACGCCTGAGCAAGCCCGTTGGCTGCGCGATCGTGGGGTGCATTTTTTCCAGGGATACTGGATTAGCCGACCATTAAAGCTTGCTGATTTCGTGCGTTGGATGGCACAGCCCAATAAGCCGACGTGGTGATCGCAGTATGCGAATCATAAACTCTCACTCGCCGCTACATCCCTTATCTTTCAGGCATGATGCCCGTCGGGTTGTAGCAGGAAAAGGAAATCGCTTTTAATGATCCCTCGCGTATTGCTTCTGTTCATCGCCCTCATCGGGTTTAGCGCCGAGGCGCAGTCCATCAAAGAAAGCTATGCTTTTGCCGTACTGGGCGAACCGAAGTACGCGTTTAACTTTAATCACTTTGATTACGTGAACCCTGCTGCCCCCAAAGGCGGGCAAATCACCCTCTCTGCCATTGGCACCTTCGATAACTTCAACCGCTATGCGATGCGCGGTAACCCCGGTGCACGTACCGAAACGCTTTACGACACGCTGTTTACCACCTCCGACGACGAACCTGGCAGCTACTATCCGCTCATCGCCGACAGCGCACGCTATGCTGACGACTATTCCTGGGTAGAAATCGCCATCAATCCGCGGGCGCGTTTTCACGATGGCTCCCCCATTACCGCCAGCGATGTCGCATTCACCTTCCACAAATTTATGACTGAAGGCGTGCCGCAGTTTCGTCTGGTCTATAAGGGAACAACGGTAAAAGCGATCGCGCCATTAACCGTACGCATTGAATTAGCCAAGCCGGGTAAAGAGGACATGCTCAGCCTGTTTTCATTACCCGTGATGCCAGAGAAGTACTGGAAAGATCATAAACTCAGCGATCCCTTATCATCGCCTCCGCTCGCCAGCGGCCCTTATCGCATCGCGAAATGGAAGATGGGTCAGTATATAGTCTATTCACGCGTCAAAGATTATTGGGCCGCGAACCTGCCAGTTAACCGCGGGCGCTGGAACTTTGATACCATTCGCTACGACTACTATCTGGATGACAACGTCGCCTTTGAAGCGTTTAAGGCTGGGGCGTTTGACCTGCGTCTTGAAAACGATGCCAAAAACTGGGCAACGCGTTATACCGGGAAAAATTTCGCCAATCATTACATCATCAAAGATGAGCAAAAAAACGAATCCGCCCAGGATACCCGCTGGCTGGCATTTAATATTCAGCGACCGGTGTTCAGCGACCGGCGGGTGCGGGAAGCCATCACGCTGGCCTTTGATTTTGAATGGATGAATAAAGCGCTGTTCTATAACGCCTGGAGCCGGACCAACAGCTATTTTCAGAATACCGAATATGCCGCGACAAAATACCCCGATGCGGATGAACTGGTGATACTCGCGCCTTTGAAAAAAGATCTCCCCCCTGAGGTCTTTAGCCAAATATACCAGCCGCCAAAATCAAAAGGCGATGGCTACGATCGTGACAACCTGTTGAAAGCCGATACCTTACTGGAACAGGCCGGATGGGTCTTAAAGGGACAGCAGCGCGTAAACAGCACCAGCGGTAAACCTCTGAGCTTTGAACTGTTGCTCCCGGCGGGCAGCAACAGTCAGTGGGTGCTGCCGTTCCAGCACAACCTGCAGCGCCTGGGCATTACAATGAATATCCGCCAGGTGGATAACTCACAAATCACAAACCGCCTGCGCAGTCGCGACTATGATATGATGCCAAGGTTGTATCGCGCAATGCCGTGGCCGAGCTCCGACCTGCAAATTCTTTGGGCCTCTGACTATATTGACTCCAGCTATAACGCTCCAGGAGTGCAAAGCCCGGTGATTGATAAACTGATCGGTCAGATCATCGCGGCACAAGGTGATAAAGCCAAGCTGATCCCGCTGGGCCGCGCACTGGACAGGGTATTAACCTGGAACTACTACATGTTGCCGATGTGGTTTATGGCAGAGGATCGCATTGCATGGTGGGATAAATTTTCGCATCCTGCTATTCGCCCAATTTATACTATTGGCCTCGACAACTGGTGGTATGACGTCAATAAAGCGGAGAAGCTGCCCGCAGCCAGGCGGCAGGGAGAATAAATGGGCGCTTATCTGATTCGACGTCTGCTGCTGGTGATCCCAACGCTTTGGGCCATCATCACCATCAACTTTTTTATCGTGCAAATCGCCCCCGGCGGCCCGGTTGAGCAGGCCGTCGCCGCTATTGAGTTCGGGCAAAGCGGGGCATTACCCGGCGCGGGCAGCGAAGGCGTTCGCGCCAGCCACGCGCAAACCGGCGTTGGAAACATCAGCGACAGTAATTATCGAGGCGGACGGGGTCTGGATCCGGAGGTTATCGCCGAAATCACTCGCCGCTACGGGTTCGATAAGCCTATTCATGAGCGTTATTTCAAAATGCTCTGGGACTATGTTCGTTTCGATTTCGGCGATAGCCTGTTTCGTAGCGCCTCAGTGCTGACGCTTATCAAAGACAGCCTGCCTGTTTCCGTTACGCTTGGGCTGTGGAGTACGCTCATCATTTATCTGGTGTCGATCCCGCTTGGGATCCGCAAAGCGGTACACAATGGCAGCCGATTTGATGTCTGGAGCAGCGCATTTATTATTATCGGCTATGCCATACCGGCCTTTCTGTTTGCCATTTTGCTGATTGTCTTTTTTGCCGGGGGAAGCTACTACGACCTGTTCCCGCTTCGCGGGCTGGTTTCCGCCAATTTTGACTCCCTGCCCTGGTATCAGAAAGTGACCGACTACCTTTGGCATATTACCCTACCGGTGCTGGCGACGGTGGTTGGCGGGTTTGCCGCGCTGACCATGTTGACCAAAAACTCATTTCTGGATGAGGTACGCAAGCAGTATGTCGTCACCGCGCGCGCCAAAGGTGTCAGCGAGAAAAATATTCTGTGGAAACATGTGTTTCGCAATGCCATGTTGCTGGTGATCGCTGGCTTTCCGGCGACGTTTATCAGCATGTTTTTTACCGGCTCACTGCTGATTGAAGTGATGTTCTCGCTTAACGGTCTGGGACTTCTGGGTTATGAATCCACCGTATCACGCGACTACCCGGTGATGTTCGGCACGCTCTATATTTTCACCCTGATCGGTCTGCTGCTGAATATCCTCAGCGACATCAGCTATACGCTGGTCGATCCCCGTATTGATTTTGAGGGACGCTAATGTCGCGATTAAGCCCCGTTAATCAGGCTCGCTGGGCGCGCTTTCGCCACAACCGTCGCGGCTACTGGTCGCTGTGGATTTTTCTGGTGCTGTTCGGTCTTAGCCTGTGTTCAGAACTGATTGCCAATGATAAGCCGCTGCTGGTGCGCTACGACAATAGCTGGTATTTCCCGCTGTTCAAAAACTACAGCGAAAGCGATTTCGGCGGACCGCTGGCGACCCAGGCTGATTATCAGGATCCGTGGCTACAGCAACGCCTGGAAAACCAGGGCTGGATCCTGTGGGCACCAATCCGCTTTGGGGCCACCAGCATTAACTTTGCCACCGATAAGCCCTTCCCTTCCCCGCCTTCGGCACAAAACTGGCTGGGCACAGACGCCAATGGCGGTGACGTGCTGGCGCGGATCCTCTACGGCACACGTATTTCTGTCCTGTTTGGATTAATGCTAACCCTGTGCTCCAGCGTGATGGGGATCATGGCTGGCGCAATCCAGGGCTACTATGGCGGCAAGGTGGATCTGTGGGGGCAACGATTCATTGAAGTTTGGTCAGGAATGCCAACGCTGTTTCTGATCATTCTGCTGTCGAGCGTGGTCCAGCCTAACTTCTGGTGGCTGCTGGGCATTACCGTGCTGTTTGGCTGGATGAGCCTGGTTGGCGTGGTGCGCGCGGAGTTTTTACGTACCCGAAACTTTGATTACATTCGTGCCGCTCAGGCGCTTGGCGTAAGCGATAGCAGTATTATTCTGCGTCATATGCTGCCCAACGCGATGGTCGCCGCCCTGACATTTTTACCGTTTATATTATGCGCCTCGATAACCACCCTGACCTCGCTGGATTTTCTTGGGTTCGGTTTACCGCTTGGCTCGCCATCGCTCGGAGAACTCCTGTTGCAGGGTAAAAACAACCTGCAGGCACCGTGGCTTGGGATCACCGCGTTCATCTCCGTCGCTCTGCTATTATCGCTACTGATCTTCATCGGTGAAGCAGTACGCGACGCGTTCGATCCCAATAAGGCGATTTAAGATGACACAACCGCTGTTAGCTATTGAGAATTTATCGGTAGGTTTTCGCCAACAAGAGACCGTGCGCACCGTCGTCAACGCCCTCTCACTGCGGGTTGATGCCGGACAAACTCTGGCGCTGGTGGGTGAATCTGGTTCGGGTAAAAGCGTGACCGCGCTTTCTATTTTACGGTTATTACCCTCCCCTCCGGTAGTCTACCTTTCCGGCGACATTCGTTTTCATGGAGAATCATTACTTCACGCCAACGAGCAGACGCTTCGCGGCGTACGAGGGAATAAAATCGCCATGATTTTCCAGGAGCCGATGGTGTCACTGAACCCGCTCCACAACCTGGAAAAACAGCTTTATGAAGTGCTGTCGCTGCATCGGGGGATGCGTCGCGAGGCTGCACGGGCCGAGATTCTGACCTGTCTGGATCGCGTTGGCATCCGTCAGGCGGCCAAACGTCTTGCAGACTACCCGCACCAGCTGTCCGGCGGTGAACGCCAGCGTGTGATGATCGCCATGGCGCTGCTAACACGACCGGAGCTGCTTATTGCCGATGAACCGACCACCGCGCTGGACGTTTCGGTACAGGCGCAGATCCTGCAGTTGCTGCGAGAGTTGCAGCGTGAGCTGAACATGGGATTACTGTTCATCACCCACAACCTGAGCATTGTGAAAAAGCTGGCCGATACCGTTGCGGTCATGCAAAACGGCCAGTGCGTTGAGCAAAATCGAGTAGCACAGCTGTTGGCTGCGCCAACGCATCCCTACACGCAGAAATTGTTAAACAGCGAACCTTCCGGCGATCCGGTGCCTGTACCTGCTGGGCAAGCTCCGCTGCTGGAAGTGGAGAAACTCCGCGTCGCCTTTCCCATCCGCAAAGGTATTCTGAAGCGCGTGGTGGACCATAACGTCGTCGTTAATAACGTCAGTTTTTCCCTCCGGCCCGGTGAAACGCTGGGGCTGGTTGGGGAATCTGGATCGGGGAAAAGTACTACCGGGCTGGCGCTGCTGAGACTTATCACCTCACAGGGTAGCATTGTGTTCGATGGTCTGGCGCTACATACCTTAAATCGTCGCCAGCTGTTGCCGGTCCGTCACCGCATTCAGGTGGTTTTTCAGGATCCCAATTCCTCGCTGAACCCGCGCCTGAGCGTGCTACAGATTATTGAGGAGGGGTTACGCGTTCATCAGCCAACCCTGTCAGCCGAACAGCGCGAAGCGCAGGTGAAAGCGGTAATGGCGGAAGTGGGTCTGGATAGCGAAACGCGGCATCGTTATCCGGCGGAGTTTTCCGGCGGCCAACGTCAACGTATAGCCATTGCCAGAGCGTTGATTCTCAAGCCTTCCCTGATCATTCTGGATGAACCAACATCGTCGCTCGACAGAACCGTACAGGCGCAAATCCTGACGTTGTTAAAGTCGTTACAGGAAAAGCATCGCCTGGCTTATATCTTTATCAGCCATGATTTGCACGTAGTACGCGCGTTATGCCATCAGGTTATTGTACTAAGGCAGGGAGAGGTCGTGGAACAAGGACAATGCGAGCACGTATTTAACGCGCCACAACAGGCATATACGCGTCAGCTGCTTGCGCTAAGCTGACGCTCAAAACGGATTGTTATTTGAAAACGGCTCTGCGATAGCCACGCCGAAATTTTTCAGCCTGCAGGTCGCGGCAAATTCATCCTGACGATTCACAAACAGGCACGGCTCTCCTTCGCATTCCAGTACAGAACAAGGTACCTCAATGTCGCTGAGGGCCTGGCTGAGTTTATGCATGACTGACCATGCGCTGTCACCATCAGGGCTAAGCAATTTGAGCGCCACCAGGCTGTTCTCATTGCTCTGACCGTTGTGCGGAATCGGTTCAACTTTTGAACCTGCGAAACCCACCGACCAACGATAGCACTGCGGCAGACGATGAACGATTGAGAGTTGTAATGTCATCACTTTCTTTCCCTGGAAGTACAATTACTTCACAATTATTTTACATCAATATTAACACATCATTGACAATACGTCTTTAAACAGTTGGTAAACGTTTACACCCTGTCGTTATGCCGTTTTCCGAACCCACTATTTAAATTTATTCAACGGTTCTGGCATATTTCCGCGCTATATGTACTCGTTTCTGCGATCTAACTCAACCTTTTTAACTACAATGATGTGACTTTTTACATAAATTGATTTTACATAAAATAAACATAAGCAGGGGAAATGATAGATTTGCGGTTGATGTACATCAACTCTGGAGGCCTTATGACCCCCAGGTTGTGTAATAGATCACCGTTTTTTGGCGCGACTGGCGTAGAGATAGAAGAGAATTGAACTGGTAGCGCAAAACGCTATCGACCATATCATTGGCCAGGCCGAGTTAAAGGTTGCCAGAGATAACAGCGCCCCAACGATAGCGCCAATGCCGAAGCGGAATGTCCCAGCCAACGATGACGCCGTTCCCGCCATATGCGGAAATTCATCCAGAATAACCGCCATGGCGTTGGATGACACCATCGACACACAGCCAACGAACACCGCAACACCCAGCACCAGCGCCCAGAAACCAACCCCGAACAGTGCGCTAAAGACCATCCAGCCCGCCATCACGAACTGGATCCACAGGCCGGTACGGAACATATTCAATGCGCCAACCCGACGAACAAAGCGGCTGTTGATGATGGTCATCACGAACAGGAAAACAATATTCAGCGCGAAGTAATAACCGAAATGCTGCGGCGAAACGTGGTTGATCTCAATATAGACAAAAGGTCCCGCGCTCAGGAACGAGAACATCCCGGCAAAGCTGAACCCACTGGCCAGCATATAGCTCAGTACGCGTTTATGGCGAAACAGCGAGGCAAAATTGCCAAGAGTAGTACGCAGGCGAAACGGCTGACGACGCTCTACCGGTAAGGTCTCTTTAATCAGCGTAAAGATCATCACCGATGCCAGAATAGCCGCCACGGCGAGGATCCAAAAGATGTAGTGCCAGCTCAGCCATACCAGCACCCAACCGCCTACGATGGGCGCTAACAGCGGCGCAATTGTCGTGACCAGCATGACAAATGACATCATGCGTGAAAACTCTTCCTTCGGATAGATATCGCGCATCAGGGCGTTGATAACCACGCTCGCCGCCGCAGCCGCCAGACCATGGAAGAAACGCATGACGATCAGTTGATCGATAGTTTGCGCCAGCGCACAGGCAACTGCCGCCGCCGCAAATACCAGCGTCCCGCCCAGAATAACCGGCTTGCGCCCAATGCTGTCAGCCATTGGACCATACAGCAACTGCCCCACCGCGAACCCAAGAATATAGGTGCTGAGGGTCATCTGCGCGCTACCTGCAGGCACACCAAACTGTTCAGAGATAACAGGCAGCGCCGGAAGATACATATCAATCGACAACGGCATCAGCATGGCTAATAAGCCAAGGATAAAGACAATGGCAATTGACGAGTTCTGCCGGGTGGTCACATTTAGCTCCTGAAATTAACGCGGGGTTAAGTTAACGCTGGCGATTTCTTCTTCAGTCAACGGACGGTATTGACCCGGCTCCAGATCATCATCAAGCCTGATGTCACCAATCCGTTCACGGTGCAGTTCCACAACGTGGTTACCCACGGCGGCAAACATACGTTTAACCTGATGATAGCGCCCTTCACTGATGGTCAATCGCACCTGAGTTGGCGTAATGACTTCCAGCACGGCCGGTTTGGTCAGGTCTTTTTCGTTATGCAACTGTACGCCACGGGCAAACTGTTCGGCGGTATCGTCTGCCACTGGCGACTCCAGCGTCACCAGATAGGTTTTCTCACAATGGTGACGTGGCGACGTGATGCGATGCGACCACTGTCCGTCATCGGTCATCAGCACCAGTCCGGTAGTGTCGATATCCAGACGCCCTGCCGCATGCAGTTTGTAGGCAACCGGTTCATCAAGGAAATAGAGGACCGTCGGGTGATCGGGGTCATCCGTTGAGCAAACATAACCCTGAGGCTTATTCAGCATAAAATAGCGCGGGCCATTTTGCTGAGCCAGGGAATTACCGTCATATTCTACGTCGTGTTCTGGCAGCAGCTTAAAAGCGCTATTTCTGACGATTTCACCGTCTACGGTAACGCGGTTAGCACGGATCTCACGCCCGGCAATAGCGCGGCTGACGCCGAGTTGCTGAGCGATAAATTTATCAAGTCGCATGAGTGTGATTTTTGCCTGTAAAAATACGAGAAGCGGGTTTGCGCCCGACAAGTTGGACTATTATCCGCCCAGTATAGCGGCGTTACACCATCCCTCAAGGGAAATGATTCATGGCATACTATACATTGTTGCTGTTTACCTTAATGAGCCCATGATTTTTACTCTTCGCCCGTACCAAAAAGAAGCCGTGGACGCCACGCTCAACCATTTTCGCCACCACCGCACGCCGGCGGTTATCGTCCTGCCAACTGGCGCAGGCAAAAGCCTGGTGATAGCGGAACTGGCCCGCGTGGCACGTGGTCGCGTGCTGGTACTGGCACACGTCAAAGAACTGGTCGCGCAAAACCACGCCAAATATTGCGCGTTAGGGCTGGAGGCCGATATTTTTGCTGCCGGGCTGAAGCGTAAAGAGAGCCACGGAAAAGTGGTGTTTGGCAGCGTACAGTCGGTGGCGCGTAATCTGGACGCCTTTCAGGGAGAGTTCTCGCTGCTTATCGTCGATGAATGCCATCGCATTGGCGATGATGAAGAGAGTCAGTATCAGCAAATCCTCACTCACCTGACTAAAGTAAATCCCCACTTACGCCTGCTCGGGCTTACCGCCACGCCTTTTCGTTTGGGTAAAGGCTGGATTTATCATTTTCATTATCACGGTATGGTGCGCGGCGATGAAAAAGCGCTGTTTCGCGACTGCATTTATGAATTACCGCTGCGTTACATGATTAAACACGGCTACCTGACGCCGCCAGAACGCCTCGACATGCCGGTAGTACAATATGACTTCAGCCGCCTGCAGGCGCAGAGTAACGGCCTGTTTAGCGAAGCGGACCTGAATCAGGAATTGAAAAAACAGCAGCGAATAACGCCGCATATCATCAGCCAGATTGTCGAGTTTGCCCAGACGCGCAAAGGGGTGATGATTTTCGCCGCCACCGTTGAGCACGCCAAAGAAATTCTGGGCCTGCTGCCCGCTGACGACGCCGCGCTAATCACCGGAGATACGCCAGGCGCTGAGCGCGACGTGCTGATTGAAGAGTTCAAAGCTCAGCGCTTTCGCTATCTGGTGAATGTGTCGGTCCTGACCACCGGCTTCGATGCCCCGCACGTCGACCTTATCGCTATTCTGCGCCCAACAGAGTCAGTTAGCCTTTACCAACAAATTGTCGGTCGTGGGCTGCGCCTTGCTCCGGGTAAAACCGACTGTCTGATCCTCGATTACGCCGGCAACCCACACGATCTGTACGCGCCGGAAGTGGGAGCGCCGAAAGGAAAAAGCGACAACGTTCCGGTACAGGTATTCTGTCCTGCCTGCGGGTTTGCCAACACCTTCTGGGGCAAAACAACGGCTGACGGCACGCTGATTGAACATTTTGGCCGCCGCTGCCAGGGATGGTTTGAAGATGATGACGGCCATCGCGAACAGTGTGATTTTCGTTTCCGTTTTAAAAACTGCCCACAGTGCAATGCGGAAAATGATATCGCCGCCCGCCGTTGTCGGGAGTGCGACACGGTGCTGGTCGACCCGGATGACATGCTGAAAGCCGCGCTCAGACTCAAAGATGCGCTGGTTCTGCGCTGTAGCGGTATGGTGTTACAAAATGGCCTGGATGAAAAAGGCGAATGGCTGAAAATCACCTATTACGATGAGGATGGCGCCGACGTCAGCGAACGCTTTCGCCTGCACACTCCCGCGCAGCGAACGGCCTTCGAACAACTGTTTATTCGCCCGCACACCCGAACGCCTGGCATTCCCTTACGCTGGATAACCGCCGCCGATATCCTCGCCCAGCAGGCGCTGTTACGTCATCCTGATTTCGTGGTGGCGCGTATGAAAGGTCAGTACTGGCAGGTGCGTGAAAAGGTCTTCGATTATGAAGGTCGCTTTCGCCGGGCACATGAATTACGCGGTTAATCGTACTTTTGATTGATGTACCAGCCGTTTGAGTATAGAATCTCGCCCGCTTTTGCATACGCAAAGCAGATCACTTACCTGTTGCTGGGTCGCCTGTAGCAGGAATTATTAAAGAGAGATTTAAATGTTTACTATCAACGCTGAAGTACGTAAAGAGCAGGGTAAGGGTGCGAGCCGCCGCCTGCGTGCCGCTAACAAGTTCCCGGCAATCATCTACGGTGGCGCAGAAGCCCCGATTGCTATCGAACTGGATCACGATGCAGTTATGAACATGCAAGCTAAAGCTGAATTCTACAGCGAAGTTCTGACCATCGTTGTTGACGGTAAAGAAGTTAAAGTTAAAGCTCAGGCTGTACAGCGTCACCCGTTCAAGCCGAAGCTGTCTCACATCGACTTCGTTCGCGCGTAATCGCCTGGAAGTTGAAGAAAAACCCCGCCCCGGCGGGGTTTTTTTATGGGGTTTATCCGTGGGCCGGATAGGGCTTTACGCTGCCATCCGACATTCACGGTTTATTTCCCGCCCGACGTGCGACGCTGGAGCTGATCGCGCAGGTTCGGCGGCGTACCTTTGATGGTCAAGGTGTCCGTCGCCGGATCCCAGAAAATACGCTCGCCAAGTAACATGGCGTCGAAGTTAATGGTTAACCCACCGCCGCTGCCGGCAAATTTGGTTAACTGACGCAACGTGCTGCGATCCGCCGGGAAGCTCTCTTCCAGCTCGTAGCCTTTATCAGCGGTAAATTCGCTGAAGCTAATTTCACTGACGCCGGAAAGCTCTTTGGACAGTGATTCCAGCTCAATCTCTTCACCAGCCTGCAACTGCTCGTTACAGTAGCTGTACACCTGCTGACGCACGTTCTGGCGTTCGGCTTTGTCGAGTTGCGCCTCATTGGTAAAGTCATCGACCGCCTGCAGCAGCCCACGGTTTTGCGCTTTGGCATTAAGACCTTCGCTGGCACCGAGGAAGTCCATAAAGAAATCGGCGACTTTGCGCCCTACCCGCCCTTTCAGAAACGTCAGATAGCGCGTGGACTCCGGGTTGGTTTCCCACTCGGTTAAATCAATACGCGCCACGATATCCGCATGATTGATATCCAGATAGTGCGTTGGGTTGATATCCAGATTTTCATTGACGCGCATACTGCTTAAATTGTTCAGCACGGCGACCAACAGATACTCTACCGCCAGATAGCGGTAATGGCAGAACAGAACAATACCGCCGTCGGCAAAAGGATATTTCGCCAGTTCGTCCCGCAAACGCCCTGTCGCTGCACGACTAAAGGCCAAAAAATCCTCTTCGCCCTGACGCTGTAAACGCAGCGTTTGCGCCAGTTCACTCTCTTCGCTAAACAGGCCATAAGCTTTATTCTTGGCGCTATATACCCGATGCAGCTCAGCCATCATATCGACAACGGTCGCTGTCGGTTCCAGTAATGAATCGCGCAAGACCAGCTCAAGGTTCTGCTCGTCGCGTTTGATAAGCTGGTGCAGGGCAATCTGGTTGATATCCAGACTCATGATAAACTCTCCTTTTAGACCGGGCGGTATTCAACCACCTGCCGGGCAGTGACGCAATAGAAGATAAAAAAGCAGAAAAAAAACTGTCCGTACGGTAATATGTTGCCCTTTCATGAACAGACTGATTTCGATTTATGCCACAAATTTCCCGCTATAGTGACGAACACGTTGAACAACTGCTGAATGAGATGCTCAACGTACTGGAAAAACATAAGGCGCCGACCGACCTTTCCCTGATGGTACTGGGAAATATGGTGACTAACCTTATCAATACAAGCATCGCACCGGCCCAGCGCCAGGCGATTGCCAACTCTTTTGCCCGCGCATTGCAGTCTTCGGTAAACGACGACCAAGCGCATTAAGAGCCTGCTCCGGGGAAACGAACAACAGTTTATGGTAACTCATCGTCAGCGCTACCGTGAGAAAGTCTCCCAGATGGTTAGCTGGGGGCACTGGTTTGCCTTGTTCAACATTCTGTTGGCCATGGTGCTCGGTAGCCGTTACCTGTTTGTCGCCGACTGGCCGACAACCCTTGCAGGTCGTGTATATTCCTACCTGAGCGTTGTCGGGCATTTTAGCTTTCTGGTGTTCGCCACCTATCTGCTGATCCTGTTTCCCCTGACGTTTATCGTCATGTCCCAGAGGCTGATGCGATTCTTATCAGCTATTCTGGCGACGGCAGGCATGACGCTGTTGCTCATCGACAGCGAAGTTTTCACCCGCTTCCACCTGCACCTCAATCCGATTGTCTGGGAACTGGTCATCAACCCTGACCAGAACGAAGCGGCGCGTGACTGGCAGCTGATGTTTATCAGCGTGCCGGTTATCCTGTTAATTGAAATGCTGTTTGCGACCTGGAGCTGGCAAAAGCTGCGCAGCCTGACGCGTCGTCGACATTTTGCTAAACCGTTAGCCGCATTCTTCTTCGTTTCCTTTATCGCCTCGCACGTGGTGTATATCTGGGCAGATGCCAATTTCTATCGCCCGATTACTATGCAGCGCGCGAACCTGCCGCTCTCCTACCCGATGACGGCACGTAAGTTCCTGGAAAAACATGGCCTGCTGGACGCGCAAGAGTATCAGCGTCGCCTGATCGAACAGGGCAATCCGGAAGCGGTTTCCGTGCAATACCCGCTTAGCGAACTGCGCTATCGTGATATGGGCACTGGTCAGAACGTCCTGCTGATCACCGTCGACGGCCTGAACTACTCACGCTTTGAAAAGCAGATGCCTGCGCTGGCTGAATTCGCCGGGCAAAATATCTCCTTTACGCGTCACATGAGTTCCGGCAACACCACGGATAACGGGATCTTCGGCCTGTTCTACGGTGTCTCACCAAGCTACATGGACGGCATTTTGTCGACCCGAACGCCTGCGGCGCTGATTTCTGCACTGAATCAGCAGGGTTATCAGTTAGGGCTGTTCTCCTCGGATGGCTTTACCAGCCCGCTTTATCGCCAGGCGCTGCTGTCAGATTTCTCCATGCCGAGCGTGCAAACACAATCTGATGAACAAACCGCAAGCCAGTGGATTAACTGGCTGGGACGCTACGCGCAGGAAGATAATCGCTGGTTCTCGTGGGTCTCCTTTAACGGCACGAACCTTGATGACAGCAACCAGAAGAACTTTGCCAGACGCTATGCCAACGCCGCTCAGGATGTGGATGCCAACATCAACCGCGTGCTTAGCGCCCTGCGCGACTCCGGCAAACTGAACAACACGGTGGTGATTATTACCGCAGGACGCGGTGTGCCGCTGACGCAGGAAGAGAACAATTTTGCCTGGTCACGCGGTCATCTGCAGGTGCCTCTGGTTATTCACTGGCCGGGAACGCCTGCCCAGCGCATCAATAGCCTGACCGATCATACAGACCTGATGACAACGCTTATGCAGCGCCTGTTGCACGTCAGCACGCCAGCTAACGAGTACTCGCAGGGGCAGGATCTGTTCAATGCAACCCGCCGTCATTACTGGGTTACCGCCGCCGACGGCAGCACGATGGCCGTTACCACGCCAGAAATGACGCTGGTGCTGAATAACAACGGTAATTATCAAACCTATGATTTACGCGGCGAGAAAATAAAAGATCAGAAACCACAGCTAAGCCTGCTGCTACAGGTTCTGACGGACGAGAAACGATTTATCGCTAACTGATTAATTATAAATCAGTTAGCGAAGCATCCTCTTGCATTCGCAGCGGAAAGCAGTAGTATTAGCAGCCATAGCGTCGGCACGTAGCGCAGCCTGGTAGCGCACCGTCATGGGGTGTCGGGGGTCGGAGGTTCAAATCCTCTCGTGCCGACCAAAAATCCCGGAAAAACCAACCCTTGTGGTTGGTTTTTTTATGTCTGCGATTCCGTCTTCCTGAGTATTACCACTACCTTCAGCACAGGTTTTACTACTTACCCATGCACAAATTGGGGTAAAATTTATCCTCTCATCAGCGTGATGAATCTGGACGATTGATGCGCTGAAAACAATAATGATACTAATAAAAACTCAGGAGAATAGTATGCCTGAAGCAACGCCTTTTCGGGTGCTGATTGTTGACGACCACCCACTAATGCGGCGAGGAATTAGTCAATTATTGCAACTGGATCCCGCATTTAACGTAGTCGCGGAAGCGGGTGATGGTGCCAGCGCTATCGATCTGGCAAACCGCCTGGACCTTGATGTGATCCTGTTAGATCTCAATATGAAAGGGATGAGCGGACTGGATACCCTGAATGCGCTGCGCCGGGATGGCGTCACTGCGCAAATTATTATTCTTACCGTTTCGGATGCCGCCAGCGATGTGTACGCCCTAATTGATGCCGGCGCGGATGGTTATTTGCTTAAAGACAGCGATCCTGAAGTCCTGCTGGAGGCCATTCGCAGCGGAGCCAAAGGCGGTAAAGCTTTTAGCACACGCGTCAGTGAATATCTGCGCGAACGCGACCTGTTCGGCGCTCAAGAAGATCCGTTCAGCATTCTCACCGAACGTGAACTGGATGTGTTGCATGAGCTGGCTCAGGGGCTGTCGAATAAACAGATTGCATCGGTGCTGAATATTTCCGAACAGACGGTGAAGGTGCATATTCGCAACCTGCTGCGCAAACTGAACGTGCGCTCTCGCGTTGCTGCCACCATCCTGTTTTTGCAAACGCGCGGCATGCAGTAATCAATGAGATGCCGGATGGCGACGCAGCAGCGTCTTATCCGGCCTACAAAGCCCGCACAGGCCCGAAAGCAACACGCCTTCGGGCAATCTGGACTCTTACTTCTCCTGCGGCGTTAGCTGCTCCATCGCCTGCTTAATACTGCGTTCTATTACCGCCCGACGGGTATCGTTGGCGGGTAATAATTTCAGCATCATCTCCCACGCCGCAACCGCCTCGCCGAAGCGCTGCTGTTCAAAAGCGTTAAACGCGTACATGCTGAGAACCCGCACGTTAGCATGCTCGCCACGCACCAGTTGACGTAACAGCTCCCCTCCCCGACGGTTATCATCAGGATCGGATGAACGGGTCAGCGCTTCCGCGTAGCCCAGCGCCGCATCGCTATTTTTAGGATCCAGTCGATAGGCATTGGCATAGGCTTCAGTGGCTGTACTGGCGTTACCGAGTACCATGCCAATACGCCCAAGCATGATCCAGCCTTCAACATTTGCGGGATCGGCTTGTAAACGCGTGCGCAGTCCCAGCGCCAGACGTGTCATATCCTCTTCATTGAGCGGGTCAGCTTTCGGATCCAACGCGCGTTCCAGCAGGGCCGGAGCCTGAGCGGTGGCCTGCTGCCAGACCTGAACCTGCTTATAGCTGCCGATTTCATAATAGCTCACTGCGCCAACCACCAGCGCTACCACGATACCAGGCACAAACAGCCCAAATCCACCGCGCTTGCCTTCCGGAATAACGTCGTCAGGAAACGCTTCCTGTTTCACCCGGACACGTCGGCGGGTACGGGCGAAAATAATCCAGCCACCCAGACCAATCGCTACCACCGGCATCACCCACAGCAGCACGGTAAGCGGTGTTAAGGGTGGATCGTAAGTGACGAAGTTACCGTAGCGCGCCACCATATAATCAACAATTTCTTTCTGACTTTTCCCTTCCTGCATCAGTTCATACACTTTCTGGCGCAGGTCAGTGGCAATCATCGAGTTAGAATCGGCAATACTGTTGTTCTGGCATTTAGGACAGCGCAATTGTTCGGTAAGCTGACGGAACTGCTGCTCCTGCGCTTCATCCTTAAACTGCATCACGTCGATAGTCGCAAGCGCAGATCCCGAGATAACCAGCATCAGCAGGCCCAGTAAAAATCTCATTGCTTAGCCTCCTTACTGTACTTATCCCACAACGGTTTGATCTCGCTCTCCCACACCCGGGCATTCAGATCACCGGCATGGCGATAGCGAATAATGCCTTTGCCGTCGATCAGAAACGTCTCCGGCGCGCCGTACACGCCCAGATCCAAACCGAGCATACCGTCGCCGTCAAACAGACTTAATGCGTATGGATTGCCCAGCTCTTTCAGCCAGACAATAGCTTTCTGACGATCGTCTTTATAGTTCAGGCCCACTACCCGCACACCTTGCGCAGACAGCTGATTCAGATACTGATGCTCGGCGCGACAGGTCGGGCACCACGTCGCCCAGACGTTCAGCAATACTGGCTTGCCCTGCGTCAGCACATCGGCCTGATAGTGCTGACCCGGATTTTCCAGCGACTCCAGGCGGAATGTCGGAACAGGTTTGCCGATCAGCGCCGATTCCAGATTCGTGGGATCGTCCCCCTGAGCGTTACGCGCTAACTGCCACAGCAATGCCGCTGCAATAATGAGAAAAATAATAAACGGAATTAACAGTGCGTTGCGCTTCATACAGCCTCCGACGCATTTTTTTGCACCGCAGCGCGAGGACGTGTGCGCTGGCGATAGCGTGGATCAAACAGGCAGAACAACCCGCCCAGCGCCATCAGCAATCCTCCGGCCCAAATCCAGCGAATAAACGGTTTGTAGTACAGACGCACAGCCCATGCGCCGTTATCCAGTTCTTCCCCCAGCGCAGCGTACAGATCGCGTGTGAATCCGCCGTCAATTGCTGCTTCGGTCATCATCGAGCTGGTGCTGTTATAGAAGCGTTTTTCCGCATGCAGCGTGGCTTCCGGTTTGCCATCACGGGTAACGCCGATAATGGCAACGCCACCCCGGTAGTTTGGTCCGGTAATGTCTTTCACTTCGCGGAAAGTAAACTGATAGTCATGGATACTGACGCTATCACCTGCTTTCATGCGCACATCGCGTTCTACACTGTAGTTCTGGCTAAAGGCGATACCGACAATGGTAACCGCCAGCCCAACGTGACCCGATACCATGCCCCAGTAGCTGGCCGTCAGTTTTGTCCCGCGGGAAACACGCAGGTACGCTTCGGACATCGCCAGCACGAATATCCAGCACGCCATCGCCAGCCCCACCACCGTCATAGCGGCAATGCGATCTTCAAATAGCCACGGCAGCAGCAGCGACAGAACAAGCGTGGTGACAAACGCGATAATCAGTAACGTTTTCAATTTACGCGGTCGGTCGCGGCCCCAGCGCACTAATGGCCCAATCCCCAGCAGCAGTGCGAACGGCGCCATCAGCCAGGTGAACATAGTATTGAAGAACGGTTCGCCAATCGAAATGCTGCCCAGCCCCAACTGTTTGTGCACCAGTGGCAACAGCGTGCCCAATAGCACGACCAGCATGGCGGCAATCAGCAGGACGTTGTTGCCCAGTAGTAGCGATTCACGCGACCACAGCGCGTTGTTTACCCGTGAGCGAACCTTGTGACCGCGCACCGCAAACAGCAGCAGGGAACCGCCAATGACCAGCACCATAAAGGCCAGAATAAACATTCCGCGCGACGGATCGGAGGCGAAAGCATGCACCGACACCAGCACGCCGGAACGCACCAGGAAAGTACCTAACAGGCACAGCGAGAACGCACAGATTGACAGCAGCAGCGTCCAGGCTTTAAAACTGGCACGCTGTTCAGTTACCGACAACGAGTGCATCAGCGCCGTCCCCACCAGCCATGGCATAAATGAGGCGTTCTCAACCGGATCCCAGAACCACCAGCCGCCCCAGCCCAGCTCGTAATAGGCCCAGGCCGAACCGAGCACAATGCCCAGCGTCAGAAACACCCAAGCCGCCAGCGTCCATGGACGAGAAAAACGGGCGAAGGTACTGTCCAGTCGTCCGCTCATCAGCGCGGCAATCGCAAACGCAAAGGCTACAGAGAAGCCGACATACCCCATGTACAGCAACGGCGGATGGAAAATCAGCCCCGGATCCTGCAATAGCGGGTTCAGATCGCGCCCTTCAATAGGGAAGTCAGGTAACGTGCGGGCAAACGGGTTAGAGGTAAACAGAATAAACAGCAGGAAGCCAACGCTCACCATCCCCATCACCGCCAGTACGCGGGCGACGATATCCAGCGGCATACGCTGACTGAACGCCGCAACGGCGAACGTCCAGCCGCTCATCAGCAGCACCCATAGCAGCAGTGAACCTTCATGCGCGCCCCACGTCGCCGCCACCCGATACCAGACCGGAAGCTGGGTATTGGAGTTACTGGCTACATAGGTGACGGTAAAGTCATTAACCACGAAAGCGTTGACCAGAATCAGGAACGCCCCCATCACGCAGATAAACAGAATCCAGGCAAAGGGCCGCGCGGAGGCCATCATCCGCACATCACCGCGCGCTACGCCCCACAGCGGATAGACCGACAGCAGTAATGCAACGCCAAGCGCAAGGCACAACAGCGCATTGCCAATTTCAGGCATCATGACGTTTTATCCTTATACACGCTTTCCGGACGACGGTGGTTTTCCTGCATCGCCTTTTCGACTTCCGGCGGAGTGTAATTTTCATCATGTTTGGCGAGCACTTCTTTGGCCTGCACATGATTTCCATTGTCCAGCTCGCCCTGAACGACGACGCCCTGCCCTTCGCGGAACAGATCCGGCAGAATGCCTTCATAAGTTACATCCACCACACCTTCGGCGTCGTAGATGCTGAAATTCACCTTCAACGACTGCGGATCGCGCTTCACGCTACCGGGCATGACCATGCCCCCCACGCGCAGGCGCTGACCGACTTCGGGCATCTGCTGCGTCTCGCGCTTACCGTAGAGTATCTCTCCCGGCGTATAAAATAGATCGATATTGGAACGCAGCGCGTAGAGCACCAGCGTAATGGTCAAAGCCAGACCCGCCAGGACCGCGCAGGCAATCCATAGCCGATTTTTACGTCGAATATTCACGCCGCCTCCCGTTGCACTTGCGCCGCACGCATGCGCGCTTCTCTCGCCCGCTGCTGCGCCACACCGCGTAAGATTGCGCGATGCTGTAACGCAGAATGCAGCACCAGCGCCACCAGTGGGATAACGCTCATGGCTACAGCCAGCCAGACATACAAGGCGTAACCGCCCATCGCGAAAAAATCACTCCATGATGCAAATGCAGGGGTCATTGGCGGCCTCTTTTTAAGATCAGTTCGCTCACCCACGGGCGGCGTTTTTCCATCATCAAAATCAGGTTACGCATGCGCATTAGCGCCAGCGTGACAAACAGTAACAGGTAGCCGACGATCGCCAGACGCAGCGGCGCGCGCATTGCCGGATCGATACTCTGCTGCATACGGGTTGACCCCTGATGCAGCGTATTCCACCACTCGACCGAGTAATGAATGATCGGTAAGTTGACCACGCCAATCAGCACCAGAATACCGGCAGCGCGACCTGCCAGACGACGGTCGTCAAAGGCATGCCACAGTGCAATGGCGCCAACGTAGAGAAACAGCAGCACCAGTTCCGAGGTGAGTCGGGCATCCCAAACCCACCAGGTTCCCCACATCGGTTTGCCCCATGCGGACCCCGTAACCAGCGCAATAAAGGTAAACACTGCACCAATCGGCGCCATCGCAGCCAGCGCCAGATTAGCCATTTTCATCTGCCAGACCAGGCCGATAAACGCGGCAACGGCCATCGAGGCGTAAATACCCATCGACCAAATCGCCGCCGGAACGTGCAGATAAATAATGCGATAGCTTTGCCCCTGCTGATAATCCGCCGGCGCGAAGCCAAAGCCCCAGATCCATCCTGTTATCAGTACCACCGCGCTGGCAATTGCCAGCCACGGGATAAACCAGCCACAGATCTGATAGAGCCGAGGAGGCATCGCCAATTGATGAAGTGTTTTCCACATAGTTCAGTCACCAGACTCCATAAATTAATATCCGTTTTGCCGGAGCGCCTTGCCCGGCCTGCACATCTAACTGCACTACTGCACGCTTATCCGTAACGCCGCGGCTGTGGCAAACGGGCTTAACGTAGCGCTGCCTACCAGCAACGCGCCCAGAATCGCCATGTACCCTTCGACCGGTAGGTGCATGGAAGCCGCATCCATCGCGGCGGTCGCAAAAATCAGTAAGGGTATGGTAAGCGGGAGTACCAACACGCTTAACAGCACGCCGCCGCGCTTTAAGCCCACCGTCAACCCCACACCCGGCGCGCCGAGAAAGCCCAGCGTCGGTGTTCCGAGTAACAAGGTCAGCGCCATAATTTTCCAGCCGTACATATCCATGCCCAGCAGCAGCGCCACCAGCGGCGAGAGGATTAACAGCGGCAGGCCGGTCACGACCCAGTGCGCCATCACTTTCGCCAGCACCACGGCCGGTAGCGGCAGCGGCAGCAGCATCAGTTGCTCAAGGCTGCCGTCCTGTAGATCATCACGAAACAGGCGTTCCAGCGCCAGCAACGACGCCAGCAGCGCCGCAACCCAGATGATGCCCGGCGCAATACGTGCCAGTAGCTGCGGCTCCGGCCCAATGCTCAGTGGGAACAGTGTGATAACAATCAGGAAGAACCATAAAGGATTAGCGATTTCCGCACTATGACGAAACGCAACCCGCAGTTCTAAACGGAAAATTCGCCACATCATTGCGTTGCCCTCTCGCTGGTCAGCGCAATACGTCGCACTTTATTAGTCTCGACATTGAGCGGTTGATGAGTGGTGAGAATAACAATACCGCCCTGCTCCGTATGCTGCGCCATACGCTGAGTCAGTCGCTCAACGCCGTTCACATCAATGGCGGTAAAAGGTTCATCGAGGATCCACAGCCGGGCGCGGGTCAGCCACAAACGAGCCAGCGCCACGCGCCGCTGTTGCCCGGCGGAAAGTTGGTTCACCGGGATATCTTCATATCCGGCAAGTCCCGCCTGCGCCAGCGCTGCCAGGCACTGTGCGATGTCGCCATCATGGTGGAAGAAACGCAGGTTCTCCAACGCCGAAAGCCGGGTTTTTATCCCCGGCTGATGTCCGATCCACAGCAATTGCTGATGGTAGCTGTCCCGTACGTGATGCAGCGGTTGCTCTTGCCAGCAAACCTCCCCTGCATCGGGACGCGCCAGCCCGGTAAGCAACCGCAGCAGAGTGGTTTTTCCTGCGCCGTTGCTGCCGGTAATTTGTACCCATTCCCCTGCGTTAACGCGAAATGACAAATCGCTGAACAGTATTCTGTCATCCCGCTCGCAAAGTAATTCTCTGGCTTCAAGCATACCTGGTTATCTACATCCTGTTAAAAGCCCGGTTTGACTTCGCGCATATCAGGCAGTTTGTGCGCTATCCCTTTATGACAGTCAATACAGGTTTGCCCGTCTTTCACGGCCTGGTCGTGCATTTTGGCCGCAACGCCTTTCTGGGCGGTTAAATCCATAAACTCGAAGTTGTGACAATTGCGACACTCTTGCGAATTATTATCTTTCATACGCCGCCACTCATTTTGCGCCATCGTCAGACGATGGTCTTCAAATTTTTGCGGTGTATCTATTAACCCCAGTGCTTTCGCGTACAGCTCTTTACTGGCCTTGATCTTACGGATCATTTTCGGAGCCCACTCATGTGGGACGTGGCAATCAGGGCAAGTTGCTCGCACACCACTGCGGTTGTTGTAGTGTACGGTTTCCATGTATTCCTGGTATACCGTATTGCGCATTTCGTGACAGCTAATGCAGAACTCTTCTGTATTGGCCTTTTCCATACCGGTATTAAAGCCGCCCCAGAAAATAATGCCGCCCACAAAGCCGATTAACAACAGCGTGCCGAGCGCCAGACGGCTGGGGCGACGCCACCATTGCCAGACGCGCTTAATCCAGCCTGGTTTACGGTTAGAATTTTCCATAATGACCTCTTATTTCCCGTAACCTTTCGAGGGGGTGAAGGTATTTTCAACAATCGGCGCGGCGTCAGCCTGCGGAACGTGACATTGCAGGCAGAAATAACGACGCGGCGCGACTTCAGCCAATACCTTGCCGTCGCTATCCATAAAGTGCGTCGGACTAATGCGCGGCGCACCGGTGGTGCGATAGCTTTCCACACCGTGGCATTGCAGGCAGCGGTTAGTGTTCGTCGTCACCTGATACCCTTCAACGCTGTGCGGAACCATCGGCGGCTGATTCACATAGTTCAGCGGCATACGCACTTGCTCTTTCGGCATGCGAATCGCCCCTTCCTGTGTCCCTGAGACTTCCGGTGACTGGCTCAGATCCACTCCGTTTGCAGCCCAAACGGCCCCACTGACTACCAGGGCCAGCGCAGCCGTCCATTGACTCAGCGCTTTAATCAGGTCATGGCTTTTCATGATTTCGCTCCCGAACTCCATCGTGTTGTTATTGTAAAAACATCCTCAGAACAGACATCCACGCAGCGACCGCAGGCCATGCAATCGCGGCTGGTTACCTGCACCGGACTTTGCTCATCCAGCACCGGCGCACGTAGCACATGCGGTTCCGGGCAAACATGAAAACAATCCATACAGCGGTTACATCTGTTACGTTCTTTTGCCGAAACGGTTAATGCACCCTTACTCCCCACCACGCTATACAGCGCACCCAGTGGGCAAAGATGCCCGCACCAGCCATGCTCAACGACCAGTAGATCAAATAAAAACAGCGCGAGGATCAGCAGCGCTCCGCTGCCAAATCCCATTACCAGGCTACGTCCGAGCAGCGAGACTGGATTTATCCACTCCCACAGCAGCGTACCGGTCAGCGCAGAACCGACCAGGATAACCACCAGCAGGACGTACCGTATATGGCGCGGCAGGGTTGCGGACTGATTCAGGTCAAACCTTCTGCGCAACCAGCTGGCTAAATCGGTGACCGGGTTCATGGGACAAACCCAACTGCAAAACAGTCGCTTACCGGCCAGGGCATACAGCACCGTGATGATGGCCGCCCCCGTGATTGCCACCGTCGCCGGCAGGTGTCCGCTGGCCAGGCTTTGCAGGGTAATCAGCGGATCGGTGAACGGAATGGCGTCCAACAACAAACTACTGCTGTAGTTACCATGCAGGATCCACACGCCAAGCCACGGGCCGCTCAGGAACATCGCCAGTATCAGAAACTGACTCAGACGACGCAGTAGCAGCCAGCGATGGCTCTTCCACCATCCTTTTTTTGCCTGCGCCTCACGCCCGGCATCACGTTTACGATTTGCCATTGTTCCCCTCCAGCCAACCGAAGCGGTAATGGTGTCCTAACTCCCCTTTCGCCAGCGACAGCGGCAGCACTTTTATTGCTGGCTGTTCCAGTACGCAGACTTTTTCGCATTTCCCACAGCCGGTACAGGCATCGCTGTGTACGGTTGGAATAAACCGCGCATGCTTGCCGGTACGCATGTTGCGGTCCAGCTCCAGGGTGATCGCCTCATCAATTTTCGGACACTCGCGATAGCAAACATCGCAGCGCAACCCTTGATAGTTGAGGCAGTTTTCGTGATCCAGCAGTACCGCCAGTCCCATACGCGAGTCGTCAATGGATTCAATTTCCCTGTCCAACGCGCCGCTGGGGCAGACTTTGGCGCACGGAATGTCCTCACACATTTCGCAGGGAATATCGCGGGCGACAAAATACGGCGTACCGGCTGCCAGCCCGGAGGCCAGCGTCGCCAGTTTCAGCGTGTCATATGGACATGCCTGAACGCACTGACCGCAGCGCACGCAGGCGCTGGCGAATGCTTCCTCGCTCAGTGCGCCTGGCGGACGCAACCGCACGCCGCTTGCACGAGCGGTTTGTTGTTGCAACCCCAGCGCCACGCCAACGACGGCCAGCCCGCCCGCTGCACGAACCATGTCGCGCAGAAAGCGGCGGCGGCCATTTTGGGGTTTTGCTGACCGGGACATAACGCGTTACACCTTCGCCAGTTTCACGGCGCACTTCTTGAAATCCGTCTCTTTGGAGAGCGGATCCGTCGCATCCAGCGTCAGGTTGTTCACCAGCTGTGCGGCGTCGAAGAACGGCATGTACACCAGCCCCTGTGGCGGACGGTTACGCCCGCGCGTTTCAACAATCGAGATAACTTCGCCACGACGGGAAACCACTTTGACTTTATCGCCACGGCGCAGATCGCGTGCTTTTGCATCCAGCGGATGGATAAACAGCACGGCTTCCGGGAAAGCACGGTGCAGTTCAGGCACGCGACGCGTCATGCTGCCGGTATGCCAGTGCTCCAGCACACGTCCGGTAGACAGCCACAGGTCGTACTCTTTATCCGGGGCTTCTGCGGCAGGCTCAAATGGCAGCGCGAAGATAACTGCTTTGCCGTCCGGCTTACCGTAGAACTTGTAGCTTTCACCCGCTTTCACATAAGGATCGTTACCTTCGCTGTAACGCCACTGGGTCTCTTTGCCCTCAACAACCGGCCAGCGTAAACCGCGCGCTTTGTGATAATCGTCAAACGGTGCGAGATCGTGTCCGTGGCCACGACCGAACCAGGCGTACTCTTCGAACAACCCTTTCTGCAGATAGAAGCCCAGCTCGCGGGATTCATCGTTAAGTTGATCTTCAGCCAGTTCAGCCACCGGGAATTTCGTCACTGCAGGCGTAGCAAACAGCACGTCATACAACGTTTTGCCGCGCAGCTCTGGTTTCTGCGCCAGCAGTTCTTCCGGCCACACTTCTTCGGTTTTGAAGCGACGGGAAAACTGCACCAGTTGCCACAGATCCGATTTCGATTCGCCCGGCGCTTTAATCTGCTGACGCCAGAACTGTGTACGACGTTCCGCATTCCCGTAGGCGCCTTCTTTCTCTACCCACATCGCGGTCGGCAAGATCAGGTCAGCTGACAGGGCGCTGACCGTCGGGTACGGATCGGAGACAATGATGAAGTTGCGCGGATCGCGCCAGCCCGGCATACGCTCTTCGTTGATGTTTGGACCGGCCTGCATATTGTTGGTACACATCGCCCAGTAGACATTGAGCTTGCCATCTTTCAGCGCACGGTCCTGTGCTACGGCGTGCAGACCAATTTTTGCCGGAATGGTCCCTGACGGAATATTCCAGTGCTTCTCGCAGATATCGCGGTGTTTTTCGTTCGTTACCACCATATCCGCAGGCAGACGGTGGGAGAACGTCCCGACTTCACGCGCGGTACCGCATGCGGAAGGCTGACCGGTCAAAGAGAACGGGCCGCAGCCTGGCTGGGAAATTTTGCCGGTCAACAGGTGCAGGTTATAGACCAGGTTGTTGGCCCACACGCCGCGTGTGTGCTGGTTGAAGCCCATCGTCCAGTAGGAGATGACTTTTTTCTTCGGATCGGCATACAGCTGCGCCAGCTGTTCCAGTTGATCTTTTGGTACGCCGGTCATTTCGGCGGTTTTATCCAGCGTGTACTCAGCAACGAAGGCTTTGTAATCCTCAAAGCTCATCGGTTCAGAGGCATCAGATCCCGGGTTCTTCGCCGCTTTTTCCAGCGGATGGGTTGGACGCAGACCGTAGCCGATGTCCGTCACGCCTTTACGCAGGTTAACGTGCTTGCTAAAGAAATCCTGGTTTATCGCATTGTTTTGAATGATGTAGTTAGCGATGTAGTTGAGGATCACCAGATCGGTTTGCGGCGTGAACACCATACCGTTATCCGCCAGCTCAAAGCTGCGGTGCTGGAAGGTGGAGAGAACCGCGACGTTCACGTTAGGATCGGACAGACGACGGTTGGTGATGCGCGACCACAGGATCGGGTGCATCTCCGCCATATTCGCGCCCCACAGGACAAAAGCGTCTGCATGCTCGATATCGTCGTAACAGCCCATCGGCTCATCCATACCAAAGGTACGCATAAAGCCGACTACCGCTGAGGCCATGCAGTGACGCGCGTTCGGATCGATGTTATTGGAACGGAAACCCGCTTTAAACAATTTGGCAGCGGCATAACCTTCCCAAATCGTCCACTGGCCAGAGCCGAACATACCGATAGACTCTGGGCCTTTCTCTTTCATCGACGTTTTGAATTTCTCTTCCATCACGTCAAAGGCCTGGTCCCAGCTAATCGGGGTAAACTCGCCTTCTTTGTGATACTTACCGTCCTTCATGCGCAGCATCGGCTGCGTTAAACGGTCTTTTCCGTACATGATTTTCGGCAGGAAGTAACCTTTGATGCAGTTAAGCCCACGGTTAACCGGCGCATCCGGATCGCCCTGGCATGCCACAACACGCCCTTGCTGCGTCCCGACCAATACGCCACAGCCCGTCCCGCAAAAACGGCACGGGGCTTTGTCCCATTTGATGGCTTCTTGCTGACCGACTACCGCGCGGGCTACGCCCGGCACGCTTAACCCGGCAGCCGCCGCAGCGGCCGCAACGGCGTTAGCTTTCATAAAGCTACGACGACTGAGTTTCATGGTGTTTCCTCACCTTGCTCATCCTGCTGGTGATAAACCAGCGACACCGCCAGTACGCCCGCAACGTTGCGTACTGACTCAATAGTTTTCATTAACGTTTCGCTGTGCTCAGCTTCCACCACCACGATCAACTGACCGCTTTCGACATCGCTGAGTGCAACTTCGCAACCCGGAAACAAACGCAACTGGGTGGCGATATCATTGATATGCTGACTTTTGGCCTGAACGACCAGGCTGCAGACCTGCCAGTTATTGTCCATGGTTGTACTCCGCGTTAATGGCTGATACCGGGCAGATAGCGACACATGCGCCACATCCGTTACAGGCCTGATTGTCGAGCTGCGGCTGATAAATGCCGGACAGCGTGGGGCGAAAGGTTATGGCCATGGGTTCACAGCTATCCTGACAGCGATGACATTCAACGGACTGATGTGCGAGACAGTTTTCCCCAATCGTAAAATTCAGATCCCATGCCCTGGTGTGGCGCGGAAGAAAAAGTGATTCGGGACAGGCTTCTGCGCAGGCATAGCAAAAGCTGCACTCGCCGTGTTTGAAATTTACGCTCGGGTAACCACCCTGGCCTCGCTGCAGGATGTCGGTTTCACACGCCTGGACGCAGGCGTCACAACGGAGGCAATGGGCGAGAAAGTTAGAGTCTTCCTTGCTCCACGGCGGACGGATCCCCGCGCTGGCGTTTCGCCAGCTACCTGTCAACATGCCTCGACGGGATAAATCAACCATGACATTGTCCTTCCATAATGACGCCCTCCCTCGGCGGGTTGAACGACATAAAAAACTGCACTATTTATGAGTAGTTATTTTTAGCCGTAAGATATTTCAGGATGTGTTAGAGGTGCATACCCCAATCGGGGTAAATGCTGTTGCCGGATCAAAGGAGTGTTGAGTTGGCGGAAAAAAATGCGCTTTTGCTCACATTTCAATGAGTTATATAACGGTTTATATAACGGTTAACTCAAAAAGATAAAGATCTCAATATTAGGATAATTCCTGGAATATATCGCTACTTTGATAGTAAACCAATACCCAATACACTTTAAATATAAGTAAATCCAGATTAATAGATTATACAAATATGTTAACCTGCTACAGACTCGTTCATAAGACAGAAGAAAGGAAACACTGTGAACAATAAGATGAAGACAATTGTCCCTGCCGTACTTTTCGCCGCCTTTGCCAGCACCTCTGCATGGGCTGCCAGTAACGATACCGCCGCTCAGCCGCTGGAAAAAGTCGCCCCTTATCCCAAGGCGGAAAAGGGTATGAAGCGCCAGGTTATCCAGCTTACCCCTGAGAAAGATGAATCTACTCTGAAAGTAGAACTGCTGATCGGACAAACGCTGGAAGTTGACTGTAATCAACACCGTCTGGGCGGTGAACTGGATAGCAAAACACTGGAAGGTTGGGGATATGATTACTATGTTTTTGACAAAGTTACCTCTCCGGTTTCAACCATGATGGCCTGCCCGGACGGTAAGAAAGAGAAGAAATTCATTACTGCGCATCTGGGTGATGACGGCATGCTGCGTTACAACAGCAAGTTGCCGATTGTGGTCTACACCCCGGAAAACGTGGAAGTTAAATACCGTATCTGGAAAGCGGAAGAAAAGATTCAGGACGCTGTGGCGCGCTAAGTGTGAATGTGCCGGATGGCGGCGTACCGCCTTATCCGGCCTACAGACGCATAAACCATGCCGGATAAGCGCAACAGCGCCATCCGGCATTTTATTTACAGTGCAATATCCGCGACAGCTTTCTGCTCAGGCTGCGGCTGTGCCTGAGGTTTCAGCTGTGGTTTCGGCGCTTCATCAGCAACCTGCGGCTTGTCATATTTCAGCCCCAGTACTTCACTGGTGTATTGCAGTTCTTGTTCCGTAGCCGCAACGTTACCGTTCAGCCTGGTACCATAAGACGGAATAATGGTTTTCAGTTTCGCCTGCCACTCGGGGCTGGCCACTTTATCTTTAAACACTTTTTCCATCAGATGCAGCATAATCGGTGCCGCGGTTGACGCACCCGGAGAAGCCCCCAGCAGCGCAGCAATCGTGCCCTCTTTATCGCTAACGACTTCTGTTCCCAGACGCAGCACACCGCCCTTCTCCGCATCACTTTTGATGATCTGCACACGCTGACCCGCCTGCCATAAACGCCAGTCTTCTTTTTTCGCCTGCGGATAGTACTCTTGCAGCGCGGCGAAACGGTCGTCATCGCTGAGCATCACCTGGCTTACCAGATATTTGACCAGATCGAAGTTATCCAGACCCACGTTGACCATCGGCATAAAGTTCGAGGTGGTGGTCGAGCTGAGCAGGTCCCACAATGAACCGTTTTTCAGGAATTTGGTGGAGAATGTTGCAAATGGCCCAAACAGCACGACGCGTTTGCCATCAAGGATACGCGTATCGATGTGCGGTACGGACATCGGGGGCGCGCCAACGGAGGCCTGACCGTACACTTTCGCCAGGTGGCGATTGACCACGTCCGGATTGTCCGCAACCAGGAACTGCCCGCCCACCGGGAATCCGGCATAGCCTTTCGCTTCCGGAATGTCGGTTTCCTGCAACAGTTTCAGCGCAGCGCCACCGGCACCGATAAAGACAAATTTCGCCTTGATATCGTGTTCCGTTTCGTTATTTTTCAGATCGGCGACCGTAACCGTCCAACTATTATCGGCATTACGCTTAAAGCCACGCACTTCGGTACTCAGTTGCAGCGCAAAGTTGGGCTTTTTCTGCAACGAAGCAATCAGCTGGCGCGTGATTTCGCCGTAGTTTACGTCAGTACCAATCTCGGTACGCGTTGCCGCGACTTTCTGCTGCGGATCGCGGCCTTCCATGACCAGCGGCGCCCACTCTTTAATCTGCGCATGATCTTCGGAATAACGCATACCGCGGAATAACGTGCTCTGCTGCAGTGCGGCGTAACGTGCGCGCAGGAAGTTCACGTTCTCGTCACCCCAGACAAAACTCATGTGTGGGACCGTGGTGATAAATGAGTGTGGTTCATGCATCACGCCATTATTGACCTGATAGGCCCAGAACTGGCGGGAAATCTGGAAGGCTTCGTTGATTTCGACTGCCTTTTCAATACTGATGCTACCGTCGGCCTTTTTAGGCGTGTAGTTCAGCTCCATCAGTGCGGAGTGGCCGGTTCCGGCGTTATTCCAGCCGTTTGAGCTTTCCTGCGCTACACCATCCAGTCGCTCTACCATGGTCATTGACCATTGCGGCTCCAGCTCCTGTAAATAGGTTCCCAGCGTGGCGCTCATGATGCCGCCGCCAATCAACAGTACATCCGTTTCCTGCTCTTGCGCCGCTTTCGCTTTTGCTGCCATTGAGACAACGTTCAGCCCTACAGCCATGGTGAAGAGCATGGCAGTCACTTTTTTCATAATGTTAATGCCTTACTTTTAGTATCGCTTTTTTGCTTTTAATGCAGGTGAAAATCGAGCGGCATCAACGGTAACACTTAAGTAAAAATAATTAAATATTGTTTATAAATTATATTTAATTTTTAAAAATGTTATTAATACGTTGATAGTTTATACGGTTATTGACAATCATTTCTGGAAACCAGTCCGTCAGACAGGTACTATGCTGCGCTTTGCTATTCACCGCACGGATGCCTGTCGGTCTGCTGTATCAGGCCATTTTTGACCTGAGTGTAACTATGTCTGCAAATCATCCTTCCTCTGTCGCTGTCGCGGAACACACGACCCGTGCCGTCCTGCGCCAACCCCGTCTGCTGGTTCGCGAAACGCTGGCCGGTGTGGTAACCGCCCTGGCGCTGATCCCGGAAGTGATCTCTTTTTCCGTTATCGCCGGCGTCGATCCTAAAGTCAGCCTGATAGCCTCGGTCGTACTGTGCCTGGCGATGTCATTTTTAGGCGGACGTCCGGCAATGGTAACCGCCGCTGCAGGATCGGTTGCGTTGGTAATAGGCCCGATGGTGCATCAATTCGGTGTGCAATATATTCTGCCTGCGGTGGTGCTGGCCGGGATGATTCAGATCCTGTTTGGCGTATTAGGAATGGCGCGTCTGATGCGATTCATCCCTACGGCCGTCATGACCGGCTTTGTGAACGCGCTGGGTATTTTAATTTTCTTTGCCCAAGTCCCGCATTTCTGGAGTAAAAGCCCGCTAATCTGGGGGCTGTTTGTCCTGACGCTGTTGATTGTGCTTTGGGTTCCGCGTTTTATTAAAGCAATCCCCGCACCGCTTATCGCCATCGTGCTGCTGACCCTGTTCACTGTCACCAGCGGGCAACTGTTACCGACCGTCGGTGACGAAGGTTCAATGAGCGGCGGCCTGCCGGGATTAACGCAGCTACTCGTCCCACTCAACCTGCACACGCTGGCGATTATCTGGCCCTGCGCGTTGAGCATCGCTTTTGTTGGTTTGATGGAGTCATTGTTAACCGCCCGTCTGGTGGATGATCTGACGGTTACGCCGTCGAATAAGAATCGCGAGAGCGCCGGGCTGGGGATAGCCAATATTCTGGCCGGATTTTATGGCGGTATTGCCGGGTGCGCGATGATTGGTCAAACCATCGTTAACGTTGAGATGGGTAAAGGACGCAGCCGCGTCTCAACGTTTGCCGCAGGGCTGGTATTGTTACTGCTGGTCACCGCCTTAAGCGAAGTGATGGCGAAAATCCCCATGTCGGTGCTGGCGGGGATTATGGTGATTGTGGCGGTGAAAACCTTCAGTTGGCACAGCATCCAGCCCACCACGCTGACGAAACTCCCCGTCACTGAAACCCTGGTGATGCTGGTGACCGTCGCGGCCACGGTGTCGACCGGCAACCTGGCGATTGGCGTGGTTGCCGGGGTAATGACGATGCTCATTTTGCCGCGTATCGTCAGACGCCAACGTGCGGCTACATCAGAAACAGCGTCGCCAGACCGAGAAAAATAAAGAAACCGCCGGTATCGGTGATTGCCGTAATCATGACGCTCGAGCCGACCGCCGGGTCGCGCCCGAGCTTCACCATCGTCATCGGAATAATAACGCCCATCAACGCCGCCATCAGCAGATTGAGCATCATCGCCAAAGTCATCACGGCGCCGAGCGCCATGTCATCGTACAGCCACCAGGTAATGCCGCCCATGATTCCGCCCCACACGAGGCCATTAATCAACGCTACGCCCATTTCGCGCAGGATCAAAAACGTCAGGTTTCCCGGCTGAATATTTTGTAGCGCCAGCGCGCGAACGATCATGGTGATGGTTTGATTCCCGGTGTTGCCGCCGATCCCCGCCACAATCGGCATCAGCGAGGCCAGCGCCACCAATTGCGAAATAGTATGTTCAAAGCCGTCGATCACTCGCGAAGCGATAAAGGCAGTACAGAGGTTAACGGCCAACCATGCCCAGCGGGTTTTTACCGCTTTGGTAACGGGAGCAAACACATCTTCTTCGGCGCTTAAGCCCCCCATTCGACGCAGATCGGTATCGGTTTCTTCATAAACCACATCAACGATCTCATCAATGGTTAAGCGACCCATCAGTTTACCTGAAGGGTCAACTACCGCGGCACTGACAAGGTTGTCACGTTCGAAGGTACGCGCAGCGTTTTCGGCGATATCTTCCGGAGAAAAGGTGAGCGGGTCATCTTCCATCACCTCGCTGACTTTTCGCTGCACATCATTGAGCAGAATACAGGTTAGCGTCAGTTCACCGACCAGCACTTTATTACGATCGGTCACGAAGAGTTTATCGGTGTTCTCCGGCATTTTCCCCAGTCGTCGCAGGTAGCGTTGCACCACTTCCAGCGTCACGTCCGGACGCACGGTGATGACCTCGAACTCCATGATCGCACCGACGCGGTTCTTCTCGTAGTGCAGCACCTGACGGACGCGCGCTCGCTCCTCGGCCGGTAACGTTGCCAGCAGTCGTCCCGTAAGGTTACGAGGGAGATGCTGGACCAGATAAATCTGCTCGTCGATATCAAGATATTGCAACGCATCCAGCAGCTCGCGGTCGCTCATCTCATCGATCAGATCGTCCCAGACGTTCTCTGACGCCTCAAGCAGTACGTTACCGCGCTTTTCACTTTCGACCAGTCGCCACAGGGCGTGGCGCTCTTCAGAGGGTAAGGCTTCCAGGGTATCGGCCAAATCGGGCGGCGGCAGGTGAGCTACCAGCGCCCCTACCTCAGCAATATCGTCGGCTAACGTACCGACGTCATATTGCTCAGCCAGGGTAAGCTTGCCCAACAGGGTTGAAATAATGGCTTTATCTGTGGTCAGCAGCCAGATTAGACGCGCACGCTCTTCATCACGCAGCCTGGCGCTGTTTTTGTTTGTAACGGACATTAATCATAAATCCATGATATGAAATATCATTAATCATGATGCCGATTTATGTAAATAACAATAAACAGTGCCGCCGGGTGGATAAAAAACCAGCGGCATGTGGGATCATGCCGTGCGCGCCACCGCGTCACGAGAGGCAGCATCACGCTCATCGCCCAGCAGTTCACTCAACTGTCCGTTGCGCATTTCCAGCAGGCGATCGGCATGAATAAAGTAGTGATCGTCATGACTAATGGCGAAGATGGTTTTACCCATTTCCTGCATCAGCGGTAGCAGGACCTGATAAAACTCCCGGCGGAAATGAGGATCCTGATCGGCGGCCCATTCGTCCAGCAGAATGATGTCGCGCTCCTCCGCCAGGGCCAGCAGCAGCGCCACGCGTTTCTTCTGCCCTTTCGACAGCTTCAGATTGAGGATACGGCCATCGCTCAGCTCCAGCTTGTGACCCATCTTCAGATGTTCCAGCCACTTCGCAACCAGCTGCGGATTAGCCTCTTTACCTTCCGGCCCCAGCAGTTTGTCGAACAGCCAGACGTCGGTAAACACGGCGGAGAACAGCTTGCGATAATCCTCCGGCTTTTCAACGGCAACGGCCTTACCATCAAGCAAAATCTTACCTGACTGCGGCTGGTATAGTCCGGTCAGTAACATCGCCAGCGTAGATTTCCCACTACCGTTACCGCCAATCAGAAAGATCAGTTCACCACGATGAATAGTCAGATTCACCGGCCCTACGGAAAATGCGTTGTCCTGATAATGGAAAACCACGTTACGTAGCTCCAGCGTTTGCCAATTAGGAAATGCGGTTGGACGCGGGAACTCTGCTTTAAAAGGTGCCAGTGCGAATTTATTCAGCTTGTTGAACGCCACCTGCGCGGTGAGCAGCGTCGGCAGTGCGCCAACGGCAGAGAGCAGCGGCGTACGCAGGAATAACAGTGTCAGAGAATAGGTCGCCGCCACGGCGGTATCCGCCCAGCCCAGACTGTTGGCCATCCAGAACACCAGGCCAATGGCGCCCAGCATCATGATGTTCGACCAGTTAACCGCGCTCAGGTGGAAAGTATCGGCACGGATAATATGATGACGGTACTCTTTGGCATCCGGGACGTACATCTGATTAAAGATATGCTCGGCGCGCTCGCGGTTGAGCGTCAGCTCTTTGCGCCCTTCCAGCACCGTCTGATAATCGTTGTACAACTTGTCTTCTGTTTCACGTAGGGTGGCCATGTGTTTATACACTCGCGCCACCAGTACAAATCCGCCCCAGATGGTAATTGCCATCCAGATTGCCGTCACCAGCAGCATTTTGGTCGACAGCATCGCCAGATACGCCGCCGACCCGACGGTCAGGATAATTCCCTGCACCAGTTCAGGCAGACGAACAAAGGCGATGGTGATATTGCGAATATCGCTGGTTAAACCGGCCAGTAACGAGGCACTACCAAGCTGTTCTATACGCTCGACGTGGGTATCCAGAATACGTTTGATAAATTCGCTACGCAGTCGGTAGACAAAGTGGTGGCCAAGCGTGGTCAACGCCAGCTGAGAGCCGAGAGTGACAACCATCAATAGCAGCAGCAGGCCAAGAAACTCCGGCAGCACCAACAGCGTGGTGTCGACCGTTTCAATCAGGCGCTGGTTGATAAACGCAATCAGCCCAATTCCCAACGCGGCGCTGGCGAGGCTGAGCGCCATAACGCTGATAAATGGCCAGCGATACTGCCGCCAGACAAGAAGTAAAAGTTCCATGCACACAACCCGGACAAGTAATAACAGCCCGCAGTTTAAACATCTCTTCGCTGACAGCAATAATAATTCTTATTTTTATTCTTTTTTACCCGCCTGGCGAAACGTCAGATTGTAGCGACAGTCTCCGGTCAACGGATGATACCCCGTTTTAAGCGGCTGGATCCCATGATAAAACAACCGCGAATTACCGCCCCACACCACGACATCGCCATGTTCCAGCAGCAAACGCTTTAAGGGATCATTACGGCGCAATCCGCCAAATTGAAAGATGGCCGGCAGCCCCAGCGACACCGAGACAATCGGCGCCCGCAGGTCAGGCTCGTCTTTATCCTGATGTAAAGACAGTTTTGCCCCTGGCGTGTAGCGGTTAATCAGGCAGGCATCGGGTTGAAAATCAGCATAGCCCGCCGCCGTCGCCGCCTGTTGGCACAAGTCAGCAAATGCGTCCGGCAGCGGCGGCCAGTGCGCGCCGGTGAGTGGATCAAACGGAGAATAAAGATAGCCATGCTGATCCGTCGTCCACCCCAGACGACCACAGTTGGTCATCGCCACCGACATCGTGTAACCGCCGGGCGTCACCATCTGGCGAAAAGGCGACTGTCTGGCGACAGCCGCAATCGCCTGCAGCAAAGGGGGCGCGGAATCAAAAGCGAAACGTCGCAGAATAACCGCACCTGAAGCCAGCGGCTCCTGCCAGGGTTTAGCATCCGCAAAGAGATCGAGCATTATGTTTCCTCGCCAGTAGTTTCACGTTGCAGTAACTGCGCCTTGCGCGCAATGCCCCACCGGTAGCCCGAAAGCGCCCCGTCGCCGCGAATAACCCGGTGACACGGGATAACAATCGCCAGTTTGTTGGCCCCACAGGCACTGGCCACCGCGCGTACCGCCTTCGGTTTACCGATAGCGCTGGCCAGTTGCTGGTAGCTCATCGTTTCGCCGCATGGAATTGTGCGCAGCGCCTGCCACACCTGCTGCTGAAATGCGGTGCCCCGGATATCCAGGGGCAGCGATAGCGACGCGTCACGCGAATTGATCGCGGCGATCACTTCGCGCACGCGCTGCTGAAAATCGGCATCTGCAGGAACATCCTGCGCAGCGGGAAACAGCTCATGCAGATCCGCAACCAACGCCGTATCATCATCACCAAGTAAGATCGCACAGATACCCCGCTCGCTTTCCGCCACCAGACAACGACCCAGGGAGCAATTTGCAAGGGTATAGCGTACAGAAACGTTGTCGCCGCCTTTACGAAATTGTTTTGCGGTCATGCCTAGCGCCTGATCCGCTTGTCGGTAGTAGCTGCTGCTGTCGGGGAATCCGGCGTTGAGAATCGCCTGCGTTACCGGATCGCCTTTTGCCAGGGCATCGCGCAGACGGCGGGCACGCCAGGACTGCTGCCACGCTTTCGGGGTCATGCCTGTCGTAGCTTTGAACAAGCGATGTAAGTGATAGGGGCTCATTGCCACCTGCCGCGCCAGTTCGTCCAGCGTAAGGGGGGGTTCCTGCTCCAGCAACTGGCAGGCGCGGGCTATTTTCTCCAGCCGATGCTGCTGTGCGCTGTCTTTATCTGGCTGGCAACGTTTACAGGGACGAAAACCGGCGGCCAGCGCCTGCCTGGCATCGGCAAAGAAACTGACATTTTTGCGTAGCGCATGTTTCGCCCGACAGGACGGACGGCAGAAAATGCCGGTAGTCTGGACGGCGAAAACAAACTGGCCGTCAGCGTCGGCGTCACGAGCCAAAACGGACTGCCAGCGGTCATCATCAGTTACGCGTAAACGATTTTTCATTATGGACTCCTTTGTTAAGCATAGCGCTTAGCCTCAGTGTGTCCCCATAGGCGGATACAAAAACCCGCAATCTTGCTTTTTAATTTTTCTCGCTGACCAGAAAGCTTTTGAACTGCGGCGACATCCAGGTTTTAAACCCCTCACCCTCTTTCATAATCATATAGACCGCCAGACCTTCACGACGTACCACCTCTTTGGCCTTTTGCGGGCCGAGGACCATCAATCCGGTATCCCAGCCGTCAGCCTCCAGCGCCGTTGGGGCAATCACCGTCACGGACACCAGGTTGTGTTCAATCGGACGACCGGTTTGAGGATCGATAACATGGGAAAGGCGCTTACCATCCAGCTCATAATAGTTACGGTAGCTGCCGGAGGTACTAATGCCATGCCCGTTAATGTCGACAATCGCCTGCACCGCGTTTTCACGATCGGTAGGCTTCTGAATCGCGACTCGCCACGGATTCCCTTCTGCATTCATACCGCGGCTGTTCAGCGCGCCGCCAACGGAAACCAGATAACGGGCGATCCCTTCCTGCTCCATTAATCGTGCCAGATGATCGGCGGCATAACCTTCACCAACGGTCGAGAGATCCACATACAACTCGGGCAAATCTTTTTGCAGATAGTTCCGATGAGCCTCATTAACAACCTTCAGATGTGAAAGCCCGGTTTGCGCTTTGGCTGCGTCAATTTGCGCCTGAGTGGGAATATGCACCGGTTGCTTATCCGGGCCAAATCCCCACAGATTGACCAACGGTCCCACGGTAATATCCATGGCCCCATCGGTTTTTGCGCCAATGCGCAGCGCCGAAGTCACGATATCTGCCATGGCATCATTAACCGGCCATGGCGACAGGCTTGTCGACAGGTTAAAGCGCATCAACGCAGAATCATTTTTATAGGTAGAGAGAAGTTGATCGTCGGCATCCAACTGAGTCTGGATCTTCGCCTGCAGTTCCCCGACGCGTTTGGCATCTACGCCCACCGCACTGACCCGCCAGAAAGTGCCCATCGTTTTACCTTCCAGAACGGTGGCAGGTGTCGTGGTCTGAGCGGGTTTCGGGGCCTCATCGCACCCGACTAAAAAGATCGTCACAGCCAGTAACGCTGCGCGATAAAAATTCACTTCCATACGTAATTATCCTCATGCGAACGGGCGCAAGAGTACACCAAAAATCGTTGTTTGTACGACGAAAAAACGGCATTAAAAAAGGCCCCGCAGGGCCTTTTAACGACATGAGCGCAGATTAGAACTGGTAAACCAGACCCAGTGCTACGATATCATCGGTAGCAATACCTGCTGCCTGGGTAAACGCATTGTCATCCAGCAGGTTGATTTTGTAATCAACATAGGTAGACATGTTTTTGTTGAAGTAGTAAGTCGCGCCAACATCAACGTATTTCACGATATCCTGGTCACCGTAGTTGGTGAAGCCATTGCTGATGTCTTTGCCTTTTGACTGCAGGTAAGCCACGGAAGGACGCAGACCGAAATCGAACTGGTACTGTGCCACAACTTCAAAGTTCTGAGCTTTATCTGCGAAGCCATATGCAGCAGTGCGGTTGCTACCGTTAGAGGTACCGAAACGGGTTGCGTTATAGGACTGGGAGTACTGTGCGGCCAGGTAAACGTTGTTAGCGTCGTATTTCAGACCACCGGTATAAACCGTTGCACGGTCACCGTTACCGTACACGCCAAGAGCATTCTGATCAGCGGTACGTTTAGAGGTAGTGATCGCACCACCAATACCAAAGCCAGAGCCGAGATCGTAAGTCAGGGAGCCGCCGTAACCATCGCCATTCTGGGTCAGCAGGCTACGACCAGCTTCGTTTTCACCGCTTACGCTGCCATTTTTACCCTGGTACTGCAGGGCAAAGTTCAGACCATCAACCAGGCCAAAGAAATCTGTGTTACGGTAGGTCGCATAACCGTTACCACGCTGCTGCATGAAGTTGTCCGCACCGTAGGTATCACCGCCGAATTCTGGCAGGACGTCGGTCCAGGACGTTACATCATAAGTTACACCGTAGTTACGACCGTAGTCGAAAGAACCTGCATCAGCGAATTTCAGACCTGCGAATGCCACACGCGTCCAGGCGTCGTTGCTGGATTCACTCTGATTGCCTTGAATCTGGTATTCCCACTGGCCGTAACCGGTCAGTTGGTCGTTAACCTGGGTTTCGCCTTTGAAGCCGATACGCATGTAAGTCTTGTCACCATCATCACCTTTGTTGTCGGAGAAATAGTGCAGACCGTCGACTTTGCCGTACAGGTCTAATTTGTTGCCGTCTTTGTTATAAATTTCAGCCGCATTTGCTGCGCCTGCTACCAGCAGTGCTGGTACCAGGAGGGACAGTACTTTAACTTTCATGTTATTAACCCTCTGTTATATGCCTTTATTGCTTTTTTATGCCACTGCATACTGATTAAGGTCATTAACCAGTCGGCAACTTCATTCTCCGCAAAAACACAGAATAATCCAACACGAATATGATACTAAAACTTTTAAGGTGTTTCATTTATCCACATAGGTGTTTCTAAATGTTAATAAGAGGGAACTTTTTAAAATTCAAAAAACAGGAAAAATAAGCACAAATAATCAAGAATTATTGAAATTTAATTAAAAATCAGCAATTTATAATGTAATTAGTTATAGCACTGAATGACAAAACAAAATCTTCACTCGCAACTAAAATAGACTCGCTATCATCATTAACTTTATTTATTACCGTCATTCATTCATGAATGTCTGTTTACCCCTATTTCAACCGAATGCTTCGCGTTCGGTTTTTTTTTACTCTTCTTTACACAAAACCTACCGTTCTGTGCTACCGATGAAAAACCATAACGACTATTAACTATCTCATAGAGTCGTATCCAGATATAAATCTGATTAATAATTTCTTGTTATTTAATGCTAAATGTATACATTCCGTACAAATATTTGTACTCGCTTTTATCCACTGTACACCTTTGCATCATGATGGCTGCAACAAAATGAGGGGCGGAAAAATGCGGGCCATGCGGCGTGGTGTAAGTGTGGCAATTCATACATTACCCTTTATACTGCCCCTTCATCTTTGGCGTCGTTTAACAGGTCATAAACACGAATGAGTCAGTCTGACACAACGGCTTCTACCCGATTCTCCCTGCTACCGGGAAGTATTACCCGTTTCTTCTTATTACTGATCGTTGTGCTGTTGGTGATGATGGGCGTTATGGTCCAAAGCGCCGTCAACACCTGGTTAAAGGATAAGAGCTATCAGATTGTTGATATCACCCACGCCATTCATAAAAGGGTCGATACCTGGCGATACGTGACCTGGCAAATCTATGACAATATTGCCGCCTCAGCCAGTTCGTCGGGTGCTGAAGGACTACAGGAAACGCGTCTGAAACAAGACGTCTACTATCTTGAGAAGCCGCGTAGAAAGACCGAGGCGCTGATTTTCGGCTCGCATGATAGTTCGACGCTGGAGATGACCCAACGCATCTCAAGCTATCTGGATACGCTATGGGGCGCGGAAAATGTTCCGTGGTCTATGTATTACCTGAATGGCCAGGACAATAGCCTGATCCTTATCTCAACGTTGCCGCTAAAAGATCTGACTTCTGGATTTAAAGAATCGACGATTGGTAATATTGTCGATTCACGGCGCGCGGAAATGCTACAGCAGGCCAATGCGCTGGATGAACGCGAAAGCTTCTCTTCACTGCGCCGGCTGGCCTGGCAGAACGGACATTACTTCACGCTACGCACGACCTTTAATCAACCAGGACATCTGGCAACGGTTGTCGCCTTTGACCTGCCGATTAATGACTTGATCCCGCCCGGCATGCCGCTGGATAGCTTCCATCTCGAACCTGACGCCACGTCCACGACCGAGCACCTGAATGAAAAAGAGTCGCCTGACAGCGTCAGCATTAATTTCAACAACAGTAAAATTGAGATCTCTTCGGCACTAAATTCAACGGATATGCGCCTGGTGTGGCAGGTTCCGTTTGGTTCATTGCTGCTCGATACATTGCAAAGCATTTTGCTACCGCTGTTACTTAACATTGCGTTGCTGGCCCTGGCGCTGTTTGGCTATACCACCTTTCGCCACCTCCCTGCCCGTTCCACCGAAGTGGCGCCAAACCTTGCGGCCAATAATGAATTGCGCGTTCTGCGCGCGATCAACGAAGAGATTGTCTCTCTGCTGCCGCTGGGCTTGCTGGTGCACGATCAAGAAGCAAACCGCACGGTTATCAGCAATAAAATTGCCGACCACCTGCTGCCGCATTTAAATCTGCAAAACATTACCAGCATGGCGGAGCAGCATCAGGGGGTGATTCAGGCCACCATCAATAATGAACTGTATGAAATCAGGCTATTTCGCAGTCAGATCTCATCAAGAACGCAGATCTTTATTATTCGTGACCAGGATCGAGAAGTGCTGGTGAATAAAAAGCTGAAGCAAGCGCAGCGACTGTATGAGAAAAACCAGCAGGCCCGCGCCGCCTTTATGCAGAATATCGGCAGCGCACTGAAAGACCCGGCTAAAACCCTGGCCGCTAATGCCGCCGCCCTTAATAGCCCTGACAGCCAGAAACTGGCAAATCAGGCAGACGTTCTGGTGCGTATGGTAGATGAAATCCAGTTGGCCAACCTGCTGGAAAGCGACGCCTGGAAAGGGGAATCGACGCTATTTTCCGTGCAGGCGTTAATTGATGATGTGGTTCCTGAGGTTCTGCCCGCTATCAAACGTAAAGGGCTGCAACTGCTGATTAAAAATCACCTGAGCGCCCATGATGAACGCCGCGGCGACCGTGATGCCCTGCGCCGTATTTTGCTGCTGTTAATCCAATATGCGGTAACCACCACGCAAATCGGCAAAATCACGCTGGAAGTCGACCAGGATGAGTCGGAGGCTGAACGCCTGACCTTCCGCATTCTGGATACCGGAGAAGGCGTCACGTTGAATGAAGTCGATAACCTGCATTTCCCGTTCATCAATGACACGCAGGGCGATCGATATGGCAAGGCCAACCCGCTGGCGTTCTGGTTATGCGATCAGCTCGCCCGCAAGCTGGGCGGACACCTGAACATTAAAGCGCGGGAAGAACTTGGAACACGTTATATAGTCCATGTTAAAATGCCGCTGCACGATCAACATGCTGAAAGTGAAGAACGTTTGTTAGATGACGTCTGCATAATGGTTGATGTCACTTCTAATGACGTACGCAGCATTGTATTACGTCAGCTGGAGAACTGGGGCGCAACCTGCATCACGCCAGATGAACGGTTGAATAGTCAAGAATATGATCTCTTTTTAACAGATAATCCGTCTAATCTTACTGCCTCAGGCCTTCTTTTAAGCGATGATGAGTCTGGCGTGCGGAAAATTGGCCCTGGCCAGCTGCGCGTCAACTTTAATATGAGCAATGCTATGCAGGAAGCTGTCCTCGAGCTGATAGAAGAGCAGCTGGCACAAGAAGAGATCCAGGAACTCCCCCTCGGCGGAGATGAAAACGCCGAACTTCATGCCAGTGGTTACTATGCACTCTTTGTAGACACAGTACCGGATGATGTTAAGAGGTTGTATACTGAGGCAGCAACCAGCGATTTCGCTGCGTTAGCCCAAACGGCCCATCGCCTGAAAGGCGTGTTTGCCATGCTTAATCTGGTACCCGGCAAGCAGTTATGTGAAGCGCTGGAACATCTTATTCAAGAGAAAGATGCTCCAGGTATAGAAAAATACATCAGCGACATTGACGATTACGTCAAGAGCTTGCTGTAGCAAGGTAGCCCAATACATGAACACTATGAACGTAATTATTGCCGATGACCACCCGATTGTACTGTTCGGTATTCGTAAATCACTTGAGCAAATCGAGTGGGTAAACGTTGTCGGCGAATTTGAAGACTCCACTGCACTGATCAACAATTTGCCTAAGTTAGATGCTCATGTGTTGATTACCGACCTCTCAATGCCGGGAGATAAATACGGTGACGGGATCACGTTAATTAAGTATATCAAGCGCCATTTCCCGAGCCTGTCGATTATCGTTCTGACTATGAACAATAACCCGGCAATCCTGAGCGCGGTACTGGATCTTGATATTGAAGGGATTGTCCTGAAGCAAGGTGCGCCAACCGATCTGCCGAAAGCGCTTGCCGCTCTGCAGAAAGGTAAGAAATTCACCCCGGAAAGCGTTTCTCGTCTGCTGGAAAAAATCAGCGCCAGCGGCTACGGTGACAAACGTCTGTCTCCGAAAGAGAGTGAAGTTCTGCGTCTGTTTGCCGAAGGTTTCCTGGTTACTGAAATCGCGAAAAAACTCAACCGCAGTATTAAAACCATCAGCAGCCAGAAAAAGTCGGCAATGATGAAACTCGGTGTGGAAAACGATATCGCCCTGTTGAATTACCTCTCTTCCGTAACGCTGAGTCCCTCAGACAAAGAGTAATTCTTTTAGCACAAAAGTGCCTGATGGCACGCCGTTTATCAGGCCTACGAATGACACTGCGTGGTGCGTGTTCCGTAGGCCGGATAAGGCAAACGCCGCCATCCGGCATCTGTTATTCCCGCGCCTTCCTCACCCTTTCCGCATAGACCGTCAGCGTTTGCTTCAATACGTCCAACGTCACTGGCTTAGACAGACAGCTATCCATACCTGACTCAAGACAACGCTGCTTCTCTTCGGCCAGCGCGTTGGCCGTCACGCCGACAACCGGCAGCGTTAACCCTAGCTGGCGAATACGCTGCGTCAGACGATAACCATCCATGTTCGGCATGTTGACGTCGCTCAGTACGATGTCGATATGGTTTTTACTCAGTACATTGAGTGCATCCACGCCGTCATTCGCGGTTTTACACTGGTATCCCAACGATCCCAACTGATCGGCCAGTAAACGTCGATTGATCGGATGATCGTCGACCACCAGAATCATCATGTCATCGTTCGTTGCCCCTACTTTATCCGGGGCTGGTAGTGCAGTGGAAAGCTCTTCACTGTTCAGCTCAACGCTGTAGATATGCGCCAGCAGCGCAGGCAGCTCGTGAGGTGATGCCACGCTGTGCACCCACTCCCCAGGCACTCTTTCCAGTGGAATACCGATATGACGGCGGCAGAAAATCACCGCGGCGCGTCCCTGCCATGCCTGGTCCAGCACATCGTCAGCAATTAGCAGGTCATCCGCATCCGGTTGTTGCCCCTCATAACGCAGCACTGTCATCCCGTTACGCGTCAGGCTGGATTCAACAAACTGATACAGCGACGCGTTACGCACCGCCAGCCAGCAACGCTTGCTGACAAGCCCATCGATACCTTTATTCAGTGGATACTGCGCGCCATAAAGCGGAATACGCAGCATAAACTGACTCCCCATTCCCGGTTCAGAATCGACGGAAATGTCTCCATCCATCATGCTGATCAGTTTTTCACAGATAGCCAAACCAAGTCCGGTTCCCTGGAAATTACGCTGGACGCCGGTTCCCACCTGGAAGAAAGGATCGAACAACCGGACGACCTCTTTGGCAGGGATCCCGACTCCGGTATCACGTACGCGAATACTGAGATAGTCGCCGTTACACTGCACGTGCAGCACAATGCAGCCGGTATCGGTAAACTTGATAGCATTACTCAACAGATTGGAAATTACCTGCTGTAAACGCATCGGGTCGCCATTGAGCGCCACCGGTACATTTGGGTCGATAAAGCAGTACAAGCCCAGTTGCTTGCGGACCACCAGCGGCAGATAGTTAGCCGTAATATGATTCATGACTTCACGCGGTGAAAACTCGCGCGGTTCAATCTTCAGCTGTTCAGATTCAATTTTCGAGAAATCGAGAATATCGCTGATAATTTTCAACAGCAGGCTGGAAGAGTTGTTCATCGCCGTCACCAGGCGATCCACCCCGTTGGGTAACTCTTTGGTTTGCAACAAATCGAGGTTACCGATAATACCGTACAGCGGCGTACGCAGCTCGTGGCTCACCGTCGCAAGGAACATCGATTTGGACTGGCTCGCCTGCTCCGCCGCCTGCGCCATCTCCTGCAACGACTCTTCCATTTTTACGCGCGCGCTGACGTCAACCAGCACGCAAATCGCTACGTTTTCATTACGATAGCGCGAGTGCACAAAGCTGATTTGCAGATTGGTATTGTTACTGGTCAGTACATCGACAAAATTGACCTGCTGGCCGCAGATAATTTGCGTCAACCGCTGCCGGTCTTCATGCGTCAGCATGTTGAGATAGGTGTGCGCCAGCTCATTACTCAGGATGTTAATGCCATCTATCGTACGCAGAATACAAATACCAACCGGCGCGGAAGCCACGATTTTACGGTTAAACTGCTCGTGCTCTTCCAGGCGCTGAGCATCGCTTTCCGCCGGAATAAAAATACGTCGCTCATACATACGCGTGAGCATAAATAACGCCGCACCAACCAGCACATTCAGTAGGATCGCGTTCAGGATCATCATGCGGATCCGCTCCAGCACCAGGTCGACCGGTACGGAATACACAATGCTCAGCGATGAAGGGGGCAGGTTTTTCTTCAACACCAGATCGCGAAAACCTGGGGTATAACCAAACCAGGAGCGCTCCTGCATCCAGCGTGGTTCAGCCTTAATATTGCCCTCAGGGCCGGTGAGCGAAATGAGCGCATGACCATTTTCATCAAGAATGGTCACGCCCATTGGCAAACTGCCAGGCGTGAAGAAGTTTTCCATACGAATAGGTTGTTCGACGCCGAGCAGCGCTTGCAGACGATTGGCGAGATAAACCGGCGTCAGCGCATAGAAATACCCCACGCCCGGACGCGGCCCCTGGCTGATCCAGAACAAGTTGTTGCCGTTTTCGTCTTGCGTAGCATTGCGATACTTAATAATGCGCTCGTGTAGCGCCTTCAGCGCCTCGTCACGTTCAACCGGCATATCACGCAGGCCGAAATTAGCCATACAAAGGTTGTCGCTGCCGATCAGGAACACGCGATTCAAATCATAGGCGGCGGAAAAGTTGTCGCGCCAGTAGCGCATAAACCACGCCAGCGATTCCAGCGATCCCCGCCAGGCGTTGCCCATCACCGAGCAGTCGGAGTCGGCAAACAGCGGCTCAAAGTTTGGCACAACGGTTTTATCATCCCGCGACCGCAACGACATCACGCCGTTTTCCGCCGTTAAACGATTCTCAGCGATATATTTCAGCTCTTTAATTACATCAGAGGTGCGCTGAATGTAACGTTGGGCCTGATCGGAGCTGAGGTTAAGCTCCTGATGGATCTCAGATTCTCTCTGGTGCAGCGCATTCACGATGTAGAAAACGGAGGCGAACGCAATTAAAAACCAGATCAGGAGCGCCAGGGCCCTGAACAGGTAGCGTGAGACTTTTAGCGTTGAATGAACGGAAGCAAGGTATTTCAAAGGGGCGAAGCTCCGCCTCAGGGCATTAATAGAGTGTGGTTAAGGTAGCGGTAAATGTCTTTTGTCGCAATGCCATTAAAAAAAGGGCCGGATTTCTCCGGCCCCCTTATAACATCTCAATTACTCTTCAGCGTCGTCCGCTGCATCGTCATCGCTTTCCGCTTCAGGCGCGATATCCTCGTCCCCTTCAGCAGCACTGCCGTCGATGGAGTCGAGCTCTTCATCATCAACAGGTTCAGCCACGCGTTGCAGACCCACTACGTTTTCATCTTCCGCAGTACGGATGAGGATCACGCCCTGGGTATTACGCCCTACTACGCTGATTTCCGACACGCGAGTACGCACCAGCGTACCTGCATCGGTGATCATCATGATCTGGTCGGTATCTTCAACCTGCACTGCGCCAACAACGGAACCGTTGCGCTCGGTGACTTTGATGGAGATAACGCCCTGGGTCGCACGAGACTTGGTCGGATACTCTTCCGCCGCCGTACGTTTACCGTAGCCGTTCTGGGTAACGGTCAGAATTGCGCCTTCACCGCGTGGAACGATCAGCGATACCACGCTGTCGCTTTCCGCCAGTTTGATACCACGTACGCCGGTCGCGGTACGACCCATTGCACGAACGGCATCTTCTTTAAAGCGCACAACTTTACCCGCGGCAGAGAACAGCATGACTTCGTCACTACCGGACGTCAGGTCAACGCCAATCAGTTCGTCGCCTTCGTTCAGGTTAACCGCAATGATACCGGCAGAACGCGGACGGCTGAACTCGGTCAGCGCCGTTTTCTTCACGGTACCGCTGGCGGTTGCCATGAAGACGTTAACACCCTCTTCGTACTCGCGTACCGGCAGAATTGCGGTGATACGCTCGTTCGCTTCCAGCGGCAGCAGGTTGACGATTGGACGTCCACGCGCGCCACGGCTCGCTTCCGGCAGCTGATAAACCTTCATCCAGTACAAACGACCACGGCTGGAGAAGCAGAGGATCGTATCATGGGTGTTAGCCACCAGCAGGCGGTCGATAAAGTCTTCTTCTTTAATACGTGCTGCAGATTTGCCTTTACCGCCACGACGCTGCGCTTCGTAATCGGTTAACGGCTGATATTTCACGTAACCCTGATGAGACAAGGTCACGACAACATCTTCCTGGCTAATCAGATCTTCGATGTTGATGTCAGCACTGTTCGCGGTGATTTCGGTACGACGTTCGTCGCCGAACTGCTCGCGAATCAGCTCCATCTCTTCACGGATAACTTCCATCAGACGATCGGCGCTGCCCAAAATGTGCAGCAGTTCAGCGATCTGCTCCAGCAGCTCTTTGTATTCGTCGAGCAGTTTTTCATGCTCAAGGCCAGTCAGTTTCTGCAGACGCAAATCCAGAATCGCCTGGGCCTGCTGTTCAGTCAGGTAGTACTGACCATCACGCACGCCAAATTCCGGCTCCAGCCACTCAGGACGCGCGGCGTCATCACCGGCACGTTCCAGCATGGCAGAAACGTTGCCCAGCTCCCACGAACGCGCGACCAGCGCTGCTTTCGCTTCTGCCGGAGTCGGCGCACGACGGATCAGTTCGATGATCGGATCGATGTTCGCCAGCGCAATCGCCAGTGCTTCAAGAATGTGTGCACGGTCGCGAGCTTTACGCAGTTCAAAGATAGTACGGCGGGTTACGACTTCACGGCGGTGACGTACGAACGCGGCGATAATATCTTTCAGGTTCATGATCTTCGGCTGACCATGGTGCAGAGCAACCATGTTGATACCGAAGGAAACCTGCAGTTGAGTCTGGGAGTAAAGGTTGTTCAGAACCACTTCCCCGACCGCGTCGCGTTTCACTTCAATCACGATGCGCATACCGTCTTTGTCAGACTCGTCACGCAGCGCGCTGATACCTTCAACGCGTTTGTCTTTTACCAGCTCGGCGATTTTCTCGATCAGGCGCGCTTTGTTCACCTGATACGGAATTTCATGGACGATGATGGTTTCGCGGCCAGTTTTGGCATCCGCTTCGACTTCTGCGCGGGCGCGAATGTACACTTTGCCACGGCCGGTACGGTAGGCTTCTTCAATACCACGACGACCGTTGATGATCGCGGCGGTCGGGAAGTCCGGACCCGGAATATGTTCCATCAGCCCTTCAATGCTGATGTCTTCATCGTCAATGTATGCCAGACAGCCGTTGATCACTTCCGTCAGGTTGTGCGGCGGAATGTTGGTTGCCATACCTACCGCGATACCGGACGAACCGTTCACCAGCAGGTTAGGAATTTTGGTCGGCATGACGTCAGGAATTTGTTCGGTGCCGTCGTAGTTATCGACGAAATCAACCGTTTCTTTTTCCAGGTCAGCCATCAGCTCATGGGCGATTTTCGACATACGGATTTCCGTATAACGCATCGCCGCTGCGGAGTCGCCATCGACAGAACCAAAGTTACCCTGACCATCTACCAGCATGTAACGCAAGGAGAATGGCTGCGCCATACGAACAATGGTGTCGTAAACGGCGGTATCACCATGAGGGTGGTATTTACCGATTACGTCACCAACGACACGGGCAGATTTTTTATAGGCTTTATTCCAGTCGTTGCCCAATACGTTCATGGCGTAAAGTACGCGACGGTGAACCGGCTTCAGGCCATCTCGGACGTCCGGCAGCGCACGGCCAACAATGACCGACATCGCATAATCCAGATACGAGCTCTTCAGCTCTTCCTCAATGTTGACCGGTGTAATTTCTCTCGCAAGGTCGCTCATCTAACCGCTATCCCTCTACTGTATCCCGGATTCAAAGGTCGCAAATTATAACACATTCGCACAGATTCAGGTAAATGGATTCCCCCAGACAGAGGCTTTATTCATCCCGCCAGGCTGATATACTCATTTGCATCGCAAATTTAGGAGTAGAAGCCCCAATGAATGCCGAAAAACCCCCGGTAACTCACAACGTTGACCATGAAGAAATTGCCAAGTTTGAAGCAGTCGCGTCACGCTGGTGGGATCTTGAGGGTGAATTTAAGCCACTGCACCGTATTAACCCACTGCGTCTGGGCTATATTACTGAGCGCTCAGGCGGCCTGTTTGGTAAAAAGGTACTCGACGTCGGCTGCGGCGGCGGCATTCTGGCGGAAAGCATGGCGCGCGAGGGCGCAACCGTCACCGGGCTGGACATGGGTTTTGAACCGTTACAGGTAGCAAAACTTCATGCGCTGGAGAGCGGCATCCAGGTGGAATACGTACAAGAAACCGTTGAAGAACACGCGGAAAAACATGCGCATCAGTACGACGTTGTGACCTGCATGGAAATGTTAGAACACGTGCCGGACCCGCAGTCGGTGGTCAGGGCCTGCGCCAGACTGGTCAAACCGGGCGGCGAAGTGTTTTTCTCCACGCTTAATCGTAACGGCAAATCCTGGCTGATGGCCGTAGTTGGAGCGGAATATGTTTTGCGTATGGTGCCAAAAGGCACCCATGATGTGAAAAAATTCATTAAGCCCGCTGAACTGTTGGAGTGGGTTGACCAGACCGTGCTGAAAGAGCGTCATATGACCGGCCTGCACTACAACCCGATCACCAACAGCTTTAAACTCGGCCCAGGGGTTGATGTGAATTATATGGTGCACACTACCGCCAGGGTTGATTAACCTCTCCTGTAGGCCGGATAAGGCGTCAACGCCGCTATCCGGCATGCTCACGGGAACAATGCCTGATGACGCTCCGCTTATCAGGCTTACAAATCCTGTGCCAGATCATAAGAACTTTCTTCGCCTTAGATGAAGAAATCAGCACTCGATCAAATTTTCTATTTTTTTTCTCAATTATTGACATCCTCGCCAGGCCTTATAAGACGCGCACTTAGCGATTATTACCCTTTTGCAACCTCAATTTAACCTCAAAATCAACTCTTGTACTGAAAAGAATCCCTACTAGAATACTCACCATATAGCGTCTACTTTATCAAACAACCCCTACATATAGTATTTATCCACAGACTTAGTCACAACATGACTTTGTGGATAATATGGGGGATATTTTTTCTTTCACGGACAGGTAAAAAACCACATGAATCAGAGTCTGCTGGTGACAAAGCGTGATGGTAGTACAGAGCGCATCAATCTCGACAAAATCCACCGAGTTCTGGATTGGGCGGCAGAAGGACTGAATAACGTATCGATTTCTCAGGTCGAGCTGCGCTCCCACATTCAGTTTTATGACGGTATCAAGACCTCCGATATCCATGAAACGATCATTAAAGCTGCCGCCGATCTGATCTCCCGCGAAGCGCCAGATTATCAGTACCTGGCTGCTCGCCTGGCAATTTTCCATCTGCGCAAAAAAGCCTACGGCGAGTTTGAACCGCCGAAACTGTTCGACCATGTCGTGAAAATGGTTGAAATGGGCAAATACGACAATCATCTGCTGGAAGACTATACGGAAGAAGAGTTCAAGCAGATGGACTCGTTCATCGTACACGACCGGGATATGACCTTCTCCTACGCGGCGGTGAAGCAGTTAGAAGGCAAATACCTGGTACAAAACCGTGTTACCGGTGAGATTTATGAAAGCGCGCAGTTCCTCTACATACTGGTAGCGGCCTGCCTGTTCTCTAACTATCCGCGCGAAACACGTCTGCAATATGTAAAACGTTTCTACGACGCCGTTTCTACGTTTAAAATTTCGCTGCCTACGCCGATTATGTCCGGCGTGCGCACCCCTACTCGTCAGTTCAGCTCCTGCGTGCTGATCGAGTGCGGCGACAGCCTGGATTCCATCAACGCCACCTCCAGCGCGATTGTGAAATACGTTTCTCAGCGCGCCGGTATCGGTATCAACGCCGGTCGCATCCGCGCACTGGGCAGCCCGATCCGCGGCGGTGAAGCGTTCCACACCGGCTGTATTCCGTTCTACAAGCACTTCCAGACCGCGGTAAAATCCTGTTCCCAGGGTGGCGTACGTGGCGGTGCAGCCACGCTGTTCTACCCAATGTGGCACCTGGAAGTTGAAAGCCTGCTGGTCCTGAAAAACAACCGTGGCGTTGAAGGCAACCGCGTGCGTCACATGGACTACGGCGTACAGATCAACAAACTGATGTACACCCGTCTGCTGAAAGGCGGCGATATCACACTGTTCAGCCCGTCCGACGTCCCGGGCCTGTATGATGCGTTCTTCGCCGACCAGGACGAGTTTGAACGTCTGTACACCAAATATGAAAACGACGACAGCATTCGCAAGCAACGCGTGAAAGCGGTCGAACTGTTCTCCCTGATGATGCAGGAACGTGCCTCTACCGGCCGCATCTACATCCAGAACGTTGACCATTGCAACACCCACAGCCCGTTTGATCCGGTTGTCGCGCCGGTGCGCCAGTCAAACCTGTGCCTGGAAATCGCCCTGCCGACCAAACCGCTGACCGACGTTAACGACGAAAACGGCGAAATTGCGCTGTGTACGCTGTCCGCATTTAACCTCGGCGCTATCAATAGCCTGGACGAGCTGGAAGAGCTGGCCGTACTGGCGGTGCGCGCGCTGGATGCGCTGCTCGATTACCAGGACTATCCAATTCCTGCCGCCAAACGCGGCGCGATGGGCCGTCGTACGCTGGGTATTGGCGTGATCAACTACGCCTACTGGCTGGCGAAAAACGGTAAGCGTTATTCTGACGGCAGCGCGAACAACCTGACTCACAAAACCTTTGAAGCCATTCAGTATTACCTGCTGAAAGCCTCTAACGAGCTGGCAAAAGAGCAAGGCGCGTGCCCGTGGTTTAACGAAACGACTTACTCCCAGGGCATTCTGCCGATCGATACCTATAAAAAGGATCTCGATGCTATTGCCAACGAGCCGCTGCATCTGGACTGGGAACAGCTGCGTGAATCCATCAAGACGCACGGTCTGCGTAACTCAACGCTGTCTGCGCTGATGCCGTCCGAGACCTCTTCGCAGATCTCCAACGCCACCAACGGTATTGAACCGCCGCGCGGCTACGTGAGCATCAAAGCGTCGAAAGACGGTATTCTGCGCCAGGTCGTGCCGGACTACGAACACCTGCACGACGCGTACGAACTGCTGTGGGAAATGCCAAACAACGACGGCTATCTGCAGCTGGTAGGTATCATGCAGAAATTTATCGATCAGTCGATTTCCGCCAACACCAACTACGATCCGTCACGTTTCCCGTCCGGAAAAGTGCCGATGCAGCAGTTGCTGAAAGACCTGCTCACCGCCTACAAATTTGGTGTCAAAACGCTGTATTATCAGAACACCCGTGACGGTGCGGAAGATTCTCAGGACGATCTGGTACCGTCCATTCAGGACGACGGCTGCGAAAGCGGCGCATGTAAGATCTGATGAATGTTGCCGGGTGGCGCTACGCTTACCCGGCCTACGATTGCACGGTTTGTAGGCCGGATAAGGTTTTTATACCGCATCCGGCGCTCATCCCACAAAGGATTCACATCAATGGCATACACCACTTTTTCACAGACGAAAAATAACCAACTTCTGGAGCCGATGTTCTTCGGCCAGCCGGTGAACGTTGCCCGCTACGATCAGCAAAAATATGACATCTTCGAAAAGCTGATCGAAAAGCAGCTCTCTTTCTTCTGGCGTCCGGAAGAGGTCGATGTTTCTCGCGATCGCATCGACTTCCAGGCGCTGCCGGAACATGAAAAGCATATCTTCATCAGCAACCTTAAGTATCAGACGTTGCTGGACTCCATTCAGGGACGCAGCCCAAACGTAGCGCTGCTGCCGTTAATCTCGATCCCTGAGCTGGAAACCTGGGTGGAAACGTGGGCGTTTTCTGAGACGATCCACTCCCGTTCTTATACTCATATTATTCGTAACATTGTGAACGATCCGGCGGTGGTGTTTGACGATATCGTCACCAACGAACAGATCCAGAAACGCGCGGAAGGCATTTCCAGCTACTACGACGAATTGATCGAGATGACCAGCTACTGGCATTTGCTGGGCGTTGGCACACATACGGTCAACGGTAAAACGGTTGTCGTTAACCTGCGTGAGCTGAAGAAGAAGCTGTACCTGTGCCTGATGAGCGTTAACGCGCTGGAAGCCATTCGCTTCTACGTCAGCTTCGCCTGCTCCTTCGCCTTCGCTGAACGTGAACTGATGGAAGGCAACGCGAAAATTATTCGTCTGATCGCCCGTGATGAAGCGCTGCACCTGACCGGTACTCAGCATATGCTGAACCTGCTGCGCAGCGGCGTGGACGATCCGGAAATGGCGGAAATTGCCGAAGAGTGCAAACAAGAGTGCTATGACCTGTTCGTCCAGGCCGCGCTGCAGGAAAAAGAGTGGGCAGATTATCTGTTCCGTGACGGCTCAATGATTGGCCTGAACAAAGATATCCTGTGCCAGTACGTTGAGTACATCACCAACATTCGTATGCAGGCTGTCGGGCTCGATTTGCCGTTCCAGACGCGCTCTAACCCAATCCCATGGATCAACACCTGGCTGGTGTCTGATAACGTGCAGGTTGCGCCGCAGGAAGTGGAAGTCAGCTCCTATCTGGTTGGGCAGATTGACTCGGAAGTTGATACTGACGATCTGAGTAACTTCCAGCTCTGATGGGCCGCGTTACTCTGCGCATCTCTGGCACACAGTTGCTGTGCCAGGATGAACACCCTTCCCTGCTTGCTGCGCTCGAATCGCACAATGTCGAAGTAGAATATCAGTGCCGTGCAGGTTATTGCGGCTCCTGTCGTACCCGCCTGGTAGCGGGCCAGGTCGACTGGATTGCCGAACCTCTGGCCTTCATTCAACCAGGTGAAATTTTGCCCTGCTGCTGTCGGGCAAACGGCGATATTGAAATAGAAATGTAACGCATCGTGGGGAAAAATCGTTACTGACAAAAGAGCCGCCGGTGAACGGCAGCTCTTTATTTCTCCTGCAGGCAGGTATGAAAACGTTGACAGCAGACGGCCTTATCTAGCGGTTTATAACGTTTCATCCTATAAGGCCCGTGACCGGAGGTGCGTCACAGGCCTTGTGCCATTACTCTTTATTCAGGAACTTCACTGCTTTGTCGGGGAAGTCGGTGAACAGCCCGTCAACGCCCGCCTTGTTATACAGAATGTCATACAACTGGTTTACGTCAGTAGTGTAATCCGGCAACTGATCGGCACGAACGGTATAAGGATGCACCACCATCTTGTTCTGATGCGCATCCTGTACCATGCCAGTTAACAAGATATTGCCTTTCTTCGACTTCTCATCAACCAGCATGTGGTAGTCCGGCCCAATGCCGTCCGCATACTGCGCAACCTGCTTCATGGCACCCGGTTTAAACATCCAGTCGTAGTTGTAATTAACCCAACTGCCGTCCGGCTTTTTCTCCTGTGTTTCATTCCAGTCAGTGTACGCAATCAACTGTACCAGATTGAGATCCATCCCCATCTTCGGTTCCAGCTCATTCTTAATGCGCTTTAACTCTGCGACATCAAAACACTGCAGATAGACCTTGTCGTTCTTGTCGGTATACCCGTACTTTTTCAGTACTTCCAGCGTTTTAGCCGCAATGTCCTTCCCTTCCTGATGATGGAACCACGGTGCTTTCATTTCCGGATAAATACCGATGTTTTTACCGGTTGAATGATTTAATCCCTGAACAAACTCAATCTCTTCTTCGAAAGTGTGTACGCGGAAGTCAGATTTACCCATCGGGAAACGCCCTGGGTAGGTCTGGACCTTTTTGCCATTTTCGATATCAAAGCCTTCGGTAAATTTCAGCGATTTAATCTCATCCAGCGTAAAGTCGATAGCGTAATAACGCCCGTCTTTACGCGCGCGATCCGGGAAACGCTCGGCAACATCGGTGACGCGGTCAAGATAGTGGTCATGCAGGACGACCAGATGGTCGTCCTTGGTCATCACCAAATCCTGTTCCAGGTAATCTGCGCCCTGAGCATAGGCCATCGCTTTCGCAGGCAGCGTATGCTCCGGTAGATAACCGCTGGCGCCACGGTGCGCAATCACGATTTTATCAGCGGCAACCGCTGCGCTGCTAACCACCATACCTGCCAGCATTAGCGCTACGCTGAGACTTTTCAATGTGGTTTTCATCTATTAGCCCCCGTTACGCTTCAGTTCCATCTCTTCGTGATGACGTTTTTCGCCAATCATAACGACCACCAGCAGAATTACCGCCAGCACGCTACCGCCAATCATCACCATAAAGCCGCCGTCCCAACCGAAGAAGTCAACGGTGTAGCCGACAATGGCGCTCGCCGCCACAGAACCGCCGAGATAACCGAACAGTCCGGTGAAGCCTGCCGCCGTACCCGCCGCTTTTTTCGGCGCCAGTTCCAGCGCGTGCAGACCAATCAGCATGACCGGGCCGTAGATCAGGAAGCCGATGATAATCATACAAGCCATATCAACGTTCGGATTTCCTGCCGGGTTCATCCAGTAAACGATGGTCGCAATCGTCACCAGCGTCATAAAGAACACGCCGGTCGCACCACGGTTGCCACGGAAGACTTTATCCGACATCCAGCCACACAGCAGCGTGCCCGGAATACCCGCATATTCATACAGGAAGTAGGCCCAGGAAGATTTATCCAGTGCGAAATGCTTCACTTCTTTCAGATAGGTCGGTGACCAGTCGAGGATGCCGTAGCGCAGCAGATAAACAAACACGTTGGCGATAGCGATGTACCACAACAGTTTGTTCGGCAGTACGTATTGCATGAAGATCTGCTTCGCAGTCAGCTCTTCTTCCGCTTTCTCGTTGTAATCGTCCGGGTAGTCGTTCTTGTACTCTTCGATAGGCGGCAGGCCACAGGATTGCGGCGTGTCGCGCATCAGAGCAAAAGCAAACAGCGCGACGACGATCGCACCGAAAGCAGGCATGTACAGCGCCGCTTTCCAGTCATTAAACCAGGCCATGCCCAGCAGGAACAACAGAGGAGGCAGACCGCCGCCCACGTTGTGCGCACAGTTCCAGACGGAAACTATGCCCCCACGCTCTTTCTGCGACCACCAGTGCACCATGGTACGACCACACGGCGGCCACCCCATTCCCTGGAACCATCCGCAGAGGAACAGCAGCACAAACATAATCGCAATGCTCGACGTCGCCCACGGCACAAAGCCCATAAACAACATCACAGCGGCGGCCAGTATCAGACCCGCTGGCAGGAAAACGCGCGGATTCGAGCGATCCGAGACGGATCCCATGATGAATTTCGAAAATCCATAAGCAATGGAGATACCGGACAAGGCAAAACCCAGATCGCCACGCGAAAAGCCTTGCTCAACCAGATACGGCATCGCAAGGGCAAAGTTCTTACGTACCAGATAGTACGCGGCATAACCAAAAAATATCCCCAGAAAAATCTGCCAACGTAATCGACGATATGTCGGGTCGATCTCCGCTGCAGGCAAACGCGCCGTGTGTGACGCTGGTTTAAAAATGCTCAACATAGTGTAGCCTCCGTGGCCGTCTTTCATTCGAAGTAAACACTGCAGTTCGTCATTACTACCCTACCGCTCCCAGTGTGGCCGCGATGTTAAGGAAAGATACATAACAAAAATGTGAAACGCAGCACATATTGTTACAGATTTATGACAAATGTTCATAAAAGCGCATGAAATCACGTTTCATTTTCGAATAATGAGCGATTATGCGCGAAATCAAACAATCCATGTTTTTTATGTGGCTAAATGATAAAAAACGAACTGTGAGGAAAAACAATGAAAACTCGCGACTCGCAAACAAGTGACGTGATTATCATTGGTGGAGGAGCAACTGGTGCAGGGATCGCACGTGATTGTGCACTGCGCGGGTTGCGCGTCATCTTAGTGGAGCGCCACGATATCGCCACAGGGGCGACCGGACGTAACCACGGCCTGCTGCACAGCGGTGCGCGCTACGCCGTCACCGATGCTGAATCTGCCCGTGAGTGCATCAGCGAAAACCAAATTCTGAAACGTATCGCCCGTCATTGCGTTGAGCCGACGGACGGTCTGTTTATTACCCTGCCGGAGGATGAGCTCTCCTTTCAGGCTACCTTTATTCGCGCCTGTGAAGAGGCCGGTATTCGCGCAGAAGCGATCGACCCTCAGCAGGCCCGCATTATCGAACCCTCCGTTAACCCACAGCTGATTGGTGCGGTAAAAGTGCCGGACGGCACGGTTGATCCTTTCCGCTTAACCGCCGCCAACATGCTGGATGCGCGTGAGCATGGCGCGGTTATCTTAACGGCCCATGAAGTGACGGGACTGATTCGCGAAGGGGCAACGGTTTGCGGCGTTAACGTGCGTAACCATCTTACGGGTGAGATGCAGTCCCTGCATGCGCCAGTAGTGGTCAACGCCGCCGGGATCTGGGGCCAGCGCATCGCGGAATATGCCGATCTGAGCATCCGTATGTTTCCGGCCAAAGGTTCACTGCTGATTATGGATCATCGTATTAACCAGCATGTCATCAACCGCTGCCGTAAGCCGTCTGACGCCGATATTCTGGTGCCCGGTGATACCATTTCGCTAATCGGTACTACCTCGCAGCACATTGATTACGACGATATAGACAGCAACCGCGTCACCGCAGAAGAGGTCGATATTCTGCTGCGTGAAGGTGAGAAACTGGCGCCGATTATGGCGAAAACGCGCATTTTACGCGCCTACTCAGGTGTGCGTCCGCTGGTGGCCAGTGACGACGATCCAAGTGGACGTAACGTCAGCCGCGGAATTGTGCTGTTCGATCATGCAGGGCGTGACGGACTGGAGGGATTTATCACCATTACCGGCGGCAAACTGATGACCTACCGCCTGATGGCGGAATGGGCTACCGATGCGGTTTGCCGTAAGCTGGGTAATACCCAACCTTGTACAACGGCAGACACCGCGCTGCCTGGCTCACAGGATTCTACCGAGCATACGCTTAAACGCGTGATCTCGTTGCCCGCACCACTGCGCGGCTCGGCGGTCTACCGCCACGGCGATCGCACCCCTGCGTGGCTTAGTGAAGGTCGTCAACACCGCAGCCTGGTCTGTGAATGCGAAGCGGTCACTGCAGGCGAAGTGCAATACGCCGTCGAAAATTTAACCGTCAACAGTCTGCTGGATTTGCGTCGCCGTACCCGTGTTGGAATGGGGACCTGCCAGGGCGAATTATGTGCCTGTCGCGCCGCAGGTTTGCTGCAACGTTTTAATGTCACCACCGCCGCGCAATCTATCACCCAGCTTTCCGATTTCCTCAACGAGCGCTGGAAAGGCGTGCAGCCTATCGCCTGGGGAGATGCGCTGCGCGAAAGCGAATTCACGCGCTGGGTCTATCAGGGATTGTGCGGTCTGGAAAAGGAGCACCAGGATGAAATTTGATACCGTCATTATCGGCGGCGGTCTGGCCGGACTGCTGTGCGGCCTGCAACTGCAAAAAAGCGGTTTACGCTGCACGATTGTCACGCGCGGCCAAAGTGCCCTGCATTTTTCCTCCGGCTCACTGGATTTGCTCAGTAACTTACCCGATGGCCAACCGGTGACCGATATAGAAGCGGGCCTGAATGCGCTGCGCACTCAGGCACCAGCGCATCCGTATAGCACCATCGGAACCCACAACGTTCTGGAACTGGCCCAGCAGGCGCAAAATCTGCTGGAAGAATGCGGGACCCATTTGCAGGGCAAGGTACATCAGTCACATCAACGCGTAACCCCGCTGGGAACACTGCGCTCAACCTGGTTAAGTTCCCCGGAAGTTCCGGTCTGGCCGCTGCCTGCGCAGCGTATCTGCGTGGTAGGTATTAGCGGCTTACTGGATTTCCAGGCACATCTGGCCGCGGCCTCACTTCGTCAACGCAATCTCAGCGTCGAGACGGCAGAAATCGACCTGCCTGAGCTGGACGTCCTGCGTGATAACCCAACCGAGTTTCGCGCCGTCAATATAGCGCGCCTGCTGGATAACGAAGATAAATGGTCACTACTCTATGACGCTTTATTACCGGTCGCAAAAACCTGCGACATGATAATCATGCCAGCCTGCTTCGGTCTGGCAGATGAACGACTCTGGCAATGGCTTAACGAGCGCCTCCCCTGCTCGCTGTCGCTGCTACCGACCCTACCGCCTTCGGTTCTGGGTATGCGTTTACACAACAAATTGCAGCGCAAGTTTGTGCGTCAGGGCGGCGTCTGGATGCCGGGTGATGAAGTGAAGAAAATCACCTGTCAGGATGGCGTGGTCAGCGAAATCTGGACCCGTAATCATGCCGATATTCCTTTGCGACCACGCTTCGCCGTGCTCGCCAGCGGCAGCTTCTTCAGCAGTGGACTGGTCGCCACGCGTGAGGCTATCTATGAACCGATCCTCGGGCTGGATGTACAGCAAACCACCACTCGCGCCGAGTGGTATCAGCGTGACGTCTTCGACCCACAACCATGGCAACAGTTTGGTGTTACGACCGATGCCGGATTACGCCCGTCACTGGCGGGACAAACGATAGAGAACATGTATGCCATCGGTTCCGTTCTCGGCGGATTCGACCCTATCGCCCAGGGTTGCGGAGGCGGCGTGTGCGCTGTCAGCGCTTTACATGCCGCACATCATATTGCGAAACGTGCAGGAGGCCAGCAATGAGCGACACACGTTTTGAAAGTTGTATCAAATGCACGGTGTGCACCACGGCCTGCCCGGTAAGTCGCGTCAATCCGAACTACCCTGGTCCTAAACAGGCCGGCCCGGACGGTGAGCGTCTGCGCCTGAAAGATGGCGCGTTATATGACGATGCGCTGAAATACTGCATTAACTGTAAGCGTTGTGAAGTAGCTTGCCCGTCAGACGTGAAAATTGGCGATATCATCCAGCGCGCGCGCGCCAAATACGACACTACACGTCCGTCGTTACGTAACTTTGTCCTGAGCCATACCGATTTGATGGGTAGCGTATCCACCCCCTTCGCCCCGATAGTGAATACCGCCACCTCGCTAAAACCGGTGCGTCAGCTGCTGGATTACGCGCTAAAAATCGATCATCGCCGTACGCTGCCGAAGTACTCCTTTGGTACTTTCCGCCGCTGGTATCGCAGCGTTGCCGCACAGCAGGCGCAGTATCCGGATCAAGTCGCCTTTTTCCATGGCTGTTTTGTGAATTACAACCATCCCCAGCTCGGCAAAGATCTGATCAAGGTGTTGAACGCGATGGGAACCGGGGTGCAACTGCTGAGCAAAGAGAAATGCTGCGGCGTGCCGCTGATTGCCAACGGCTTTACCGATAAAGCGCGTAAGCAGGCGGTGAGCAACGTGGCTTCGCTTAGGGAAGCGATTGATGGCAAGGGCATTCCGGTGATCGCCACCTCATCCACCTGCACCTTTGCGCTGCGTGATGAATATCCGGAAGTGCTGGATGTCGATAACTCAGGCCTGCGCGAGCACATTGAACTGGCAACCCGCTGGCTGTGGCGCAAGCTGGATGAAGGCAAAACGCTACCGTTGAAAACGCTGCCGCTGAAAGTGGTCTATCACACGCCTTGCCATATGGAGAAAATGGGCTGGACGCTCTACACGCTGGAGCTGCTGCGCCAAATTCCGGGACTGGAGCTGACGGTGTTAGATTCTCAGTGTTGCGGAATCGCCGGAACATACGGCTTTAAAAAGGAAAACTACCCGACATCGCAATCCATTGGCGCACCGTTATTCCGCCAGATTGAAGAAAGCGGCGCTGATATCGTCGTCACCGACTGTGAAACCTGCAAATGGCAGATTGAGATGTCTACAAGCCTTCGCTGTGAACATCCGATCACCCTGCTTGCCAAAGCATTGGGTTAACTCTGTTGCCCGGTGGCGTCCTGCTTACCGGGCATTTTTGCGCATCATGTTCCGCTTAACTGAATACGTTGCAATTGGACGTATTTATCTCTGATTCATCTACGCAAAGCCCCCATTCTCCACATGCAACGCATGTTAGAAGCGGATACCGTCACGCCATCTTCTCTTTCTGGTGACGGACTACCATGGCTAAATCCACCACACCTACACCGCACGATGCGGTTTTTAAAAAGATAATGTCTTACCCCGAGATGGCTCGGGATTTTCTGGATATTCACCTCCCTGTCGCATTACGTGAGATATGCGATATGCAAACGCTGAAGCTGGAGTCCACCAGTTTTATCGAACAGGATCTCCGTGCTTACTACTCAGACGTATTGTGGTCACTAAAAACACGCGAAGGTCAGGGATATATCTATTGTGTTATTGAACATCAGAGTACAGCGGTACAGCATATGGCATTTCGCCTGATGCGTTATGCTATTGCTGCGATGCAGCATCATCTTGATGCTGGAAATAAAACGCTGCCACTGGTCGTTCCCATGTTGTTTTATCACGGCCAGCAAAGTCCCTACCCCTGGTCACTCAACTGGCTGGATGAATTTGACTGCCCGCAACTGGCACGACAACTGTATTCAGAGGCTTTCCCGCTGGTGGACATCACCGTAATACCGGACGATGAGATTGCGCAGCATCGGCGCGTCGCGTTGCTTGAATTAATGCAAAAACATATTCGCGATCGTGATTTGATGGGGCTGGTGGACCGTCTGGTCTCGCTTTTAGTTACAAGCACCGCTAATGACAGCCAGTTGCAAACGCTATTTAATTATCTGCTACGGTACGGTGACGCTTCTCACGTCAGCGGATTTATCCATGAAGTTGCCGAACGTTCCCCACATAACAAGGAGAGGTTAATGACAATAGCAGAGAGGCTGAAACAGGAAGGTCACCACAATGGGCTACAGCAAGGAATTGAACAAGGATTAGCGCAAGGAGTACGCAAAGGTACACAAGAAGAAGCCTTACGCATCGCGCGCATGATGCTGGAAAATGGAATTGATAGGGATTTGATTCGGTTAATTACCGGGCTATTGCCTGACGATGTCACCAAATGAGTCAGACAGGGAAGGTTTGTAGCCTTCCCTATCAATCATTAAATCGTGAGCGACTCAACGACTTCGATCCAGCCGTGCTCGCTGGCAACATCCTGGCCGTTGAGCCAACGGCGCAGCATATTGAGGGCCATCATCGCGCACACTTCCTGGCGAATCGGCAAGCTGTAGCGATTAGCGTTCAACCGTACGCGTAAGGCATGCGTCCCGTTAGGCGTGGCCAACGCAAAGTTAATATGTTCGTTTTCGAAAGCCGATATCGCCAGTGCCAGCCCGGCATAGTGATTGCCTCGTCGCTCGGTTACCCAATGCGCCGTTTGCGCCAGCGTTTCTTCCTGGGGAGGCACCACTTCACTTGCCAACAAAGGAGCATTTGCACGCGAAAGCTGTAGCGCCACCAGACCACCGGTGAATTGTTCGCTCAGCGTCAGGCTGTATTGTCGTTCCTGCAATGTGCGGGCGATTTGCGCGGGCAAACCTTCCGTACCTTCGAAAATCATATTCTGCCCGGCAACCCGCTTAACTTCGGGCCACAGCGCCAGCATCGCTTCGCGTTGGGAATCCGGTCCAGTCAGCTTCAGCTCAATAATCGGCATTGAGGAGCGGTAGCCCATTGTCACTCCCGGAGGCAATGGCAGCGGGTCCAGGCTTTGCGCCAGATCGCTTTCTGAGCGACCAAAAGTGGTTAATCGCAGGCATAGCGGAGGTTGAGACAGCGAAAAACGCTCACGCAAACGCGGCAGGATTTCATGCTCAACCATGACTTTAAATTCAGATGGTACACCCGGCGTAAAGAACATCAGGCAGCGGTTAAGGTTCAGGGCAAACCCGCACGCGGTCCCCACCGGATTATTGATAAACTCCGCGCTGGCAGGAAGTTCAGCCTGTTTGCGGTTGCTCGGCGCCATTACGCGTCCACGATCGCGGAAATAACGCTCCATCTCGGCGAGCCATGCATCATGCAGCACCAGCCCTTCGCCTTTTGCCGTTGCCGCCGCCAGCGCGCTCAAGTCATCGCTGGTTGGCCCCAGACCGCCGTTAACGATCAGTACATCGGCATGTTCGCTACGCTCACGCAAGACGGCGACCAAATCGTTAAGATTGTCACCTACCGTGTTGCGACGCGTTAGCGGTAAACCCTGATTAAAGAAAAAATCGGCCAGCCAGGCGGCATTGGTGTCGACGATTTGTCCGTGCAACACTTCATCCCCGGTGGATAACATCTCCACGTTTAACATCGTGTTCTCCTGCTTTTATGATGAAAACACTATAACGCATGGAGGGGGGAAGGCGCGACTGAACGCCGCGCCAGAAATATCAGAAGCTGGCATTAACCCCAACGTACGGGCCGTCAGCAATCGCATTATCACGGTTGCCGTCTTTACCCGCCAGGTTCAGATAGCGATAGCCGGCTTCAATGCTTAGCGGGCGCAGGATAGTCAGACGCGCACCGGCATTCGCTTCTTCATAGCTGTCGATACCGCTGGAAAGCGAATCCGGCGAGTAATAGTACTCACCAAACAGACGAATGCTGTCGCCGATCGGCCACTGTAAACCGCCCCCTACCGCCGCCGCATAACCTTCATCACCATCGTTTGGATTGGTATAAACGCCTTTACCGCCAACGGTCGCTAACAGTGGACCCAGTGGGATATTCAGACCCAGGCCCAGTCCGGCAACATCACCGTCGTCATCGTTATGCATCCAGTTACCGCTGACAGCCAGACCGGTGGTCTCAGTACCCATACCGAAACCCAGGTTGGTGTAGTCTTCGCCCGCCTGGCCGCTGATGCTAATCGCGCTCGCCGACGCGGAAAAAAACAGCATTCCGGCAAAACCCAACATTAAACTTTTTTTCATTTTCTATCCTTTCCAGCAAGAATCAAAACATAGCCCCAAAACCGGTGAATTGTACTGTCAGATGACGAGGAATCAATGAGCTAAAAAAGCGATGCAACGACATATTGTAACTAAATACTACTCAGAAGATGTGGATAAGGTTAAATTCTTGTGTCATTTATACATGTGAACGTAGCAAATGGCCGTTTTCAACAAACATCCTGTTTTCCCAGCCAAAGTGGCGTTATTCATTGATGAAGCATTTTTTCTAGCGTCAGCAAAAGGTAAGATGCGTGCATGATGGAATTTTTTTCTACCTCCCCTAAAGGACTGAACTTATGCGCCAAAGAACGATTGTTTGCCCATTAATTGAAAACGATGGCTGTTATTTGCTGTGCAAAATGGCTGACGACCGCGGTGTGTTTCCCGGTCAGTGGGCGCTGTCTGGCGGCGGTGTTGAACCAGGCGAACGCATCGAAGAAGCTTTGCGCCGGGAAGTGAGAGAAGAACTGGGTGAACAGTTGGTGTTATCAGAAATTACGCCATGGACCTTTAGTGACGATATTCGTACCAAAACTTATGCCGATGGCAGCCAGGAAGAGATTTATATGATTTATCTCATCTTCGATTGTGTGGCGGCGAATCGCGAAGTGAACATTAACGAAGAGTTCCAGGCATTCGCCTGGGTTAAAGCGGAAGATCTCCGCACCTACGACTTAAATATCGCCACGCGTAAAACGTTAACTTTGAAAGGGTTACTGTAAATCCCACAAGTTTAAACGTAATATAAACAATGTGCACAATAGCGGTATTGTTCTCAGCATTCAGCAACAGAGGTCATTACCGCCATGAAGACTAAAAACACTTTATATTCAAACAAATAAATCACCGCTCCCTCTTTTTATCTTTGAATTTCAAACCTTAAACTCTTAAGGATAAATTAACCTTCAGTCATTAACCTTTGAAGCCTGATTAAATAATTAACGCCCCCTGTTTATCACGAAAAATAAAACTTCGGTGGCGTTAAATGGCTTGAAGGAATAATGATGTCTGACTTTTTGCCTTTCTCTCGCCCGACCATGGGCGCTGAAGAACTTGCCGCTGTGAAGACGGTTCTGGACTCTGGATGGATAACCACCGGCCCGAAAAACCAACAACTGGAAGAAGCATTCTGTCAGCTCACCGGAAATCAGCACGCCGTCGCCGTCTGCTCCGCTACGGCAGGGATGCACATCACGTTGATGGCGCTGGGCATAGGCGCAGGCGATGAGGTCATTACGCCGTCAATGACATGGGTTTCGACCCTCAACATGATTGTTTTGCTGGGTGCGGCGCCGGTCATGATCGACGTCGACCGCGATACGCTGATGGTCACGCCGGAGCAAATTGAAGCCGCTATCACCCCGCGTACCAAAGCCATTATTCCGGTACATTACGCAGGCGCCCCCGCCGACCTTGACGCAATTTATGCCATTGGCGAGCGCTACGGCATTCCGGTTATAGAAGATGCGGCTCACGCCGTAGGGACGTTGTATAAGGGTCGCCATGTCGGCGCGCGCGGCACGGCAATCTTCTCGTTTCACGCCATCAAAAATATCACCTGTGCAGAAGGTGGGCTAATCGTCACCGACGACAGTCAGCTTGCCCAGCGTCTTCGCAGCCTGAAGTTTCACGGTCTGGGCGTCGATGCATTTGATCGACAAACCTATGGCCGGGCGCCGCAGGCCGAAGTACTTGCGCCAGGATACAAATACAACCTCACAGATATCAATGCCGCCATCGCGCTGGTACAGCTGAATAAGCTGGGACAACTGAATTCACGCCGGGCGCAAATTGCCCAGAAATATCAACAGGCGCTGGCCGATACCCCGTTTCAACCGCTGGGCCTGCCCCAGTGGTCGCACGTTCACGCCTGGCATCTGTACATCATTCGCGTTGACGAAGCGCGCTGTGGCCTGAGCAGAGATGCCCTGATGGAGGCGCTAAAGGCCAAAAATATCGGTACTGGTCTGCATTTTCGTGCGGCCCATACGCAAAAATATTACCGCGAACGCTTCACTACCCTTTCGCTCCCAAATACTGAATGGAACAGCGCGCGCATCTGCTCGCTGCCGCTATTCCCCGACATGACCGAAGCGGACACCCAGCGGGTGATTACGGCACTTCGCGAGATTGCAGGACAATAACCATGTTTGAAGCAGCACCGATCAAAAAAGTCTCGGTGGTCATTCCCGTTTTTAATGAACAGGAAAGCCTGCCAGAGCTAATCAGACGTACCAGTGCCGCCTGCGAAAAATTGGGCAAAGACTATGAGATTCTGCTAATCGATGACGGCAGCAGCGACAACTCCGCGCAGTTGATGATGGACGCGTCTCAGGCACCGAACAGCCATATTGTCTCTATTTTACTGAATCGAAATTACGGGCAACACTCGGCAATTATGGCCGGTTTCAGCCATGTCACCGGCGACTTAATCATCACGCTGGATGCCGATTTGCAAAACCCGCCGGAGGAGATCCCCCGACTGGTTGCCACCGCAGATGAAGGCTTCGATGTGGTGGGTACGGTACGTCAGAACCGCCAGGACAGCGTATTTCGAAAGACCGCCTCGCGCATGATCAACCATCTTATTCAGCGCACCACCGGTAAAGCGATGGGCGACTATGGTTGCATGCTACGCGCCTATCGCCGTCACATCGTCGATGCCATGCTGCATTGCCAGGAGCGCAGCACCTTTATCCCGATTCTGGCCAATATTTTTGCCCGTCGCGCCACCGAAATCCCGGTACATCATGCAGAGCGTGAATTTGGTGACTCTAAATACAGCTTCATGCGTCTGATCAACCTGATGTATGACCTGGTGACCTGTCTGACCACCACGCCGCTTCGTATGTTGAGCCTGTTGGGCAGCGTGATTGCCGCCACCGGCTTTACCTTATCCGTTGTGCTTGTTGTTCTGCGCCTGACGCTCGGCCCACAGTGGGCCGCGGAAGGGGTATTCATGCTGTTTGCCGTCCTGTTTACCTTTATCGGCGCACAGTTTATTGGCATGGGTTTACTCGGCGAATATATCGGTCGCATCTATAACGATGTCCGCGCCCGCCCCCGCTATTTTGTTCAACACGTTATTCGCCCACAAACCACACAGTCAAACGAGGAAAACCGCGCATGAAAACCGTCGTATTTGCCTATCACGATATGGGATGTCAGGGTGTCCAGGCTTTGTTAGATGCAGGTTATGAAATCGCTGCAATTTTTACACACACCGACAACCCGGGTGAAAAAGCGTTTTTTGGATCTGTTTCCCGCCTGGCGGCCAGCGCTGGTATTCCAGTTTACGCCCCGGAAGAGGTCAATCATCCCCTGTGGATTGAGCGCATTAGCCAACTGGCGCCAGATGTCATCTTCTCATTCTACTATCGTCATTTACTGAGTGATGAGATCCTCAGTCTTGCGCCTAAGGGGGCATTTAATCTGCACGGTTCGCTGCTGCCGAAATACCGTGGTCGCGCGCCTCTGAACTGGGTATTGGTTAATGGCGAAACCGAAACCGGCGTCACGCTTCACCGCATGGTCAAACGCGCGGATGCGGGTGCCATAGTTGCCCAGCAGCGCGTTGCTATTTCGCCGGAAGACGTGGCGTTAACGCTGCACCATAAATTGTGCCAGGCTGCGCGTCAGTTGCTGGAACAAACGCTGCCTGCGATTAAAACGGGAGATTATGCAGAACGCCCCCAACAGGAAGCAGAAGCCACCTGCTTTGGTCGCCGTACGCCGGAAGATAGCCTCCTCGACTGGAACAAGCCAGCCGCAGAGCTGCATAACCAGGTTCGCGCCGTCAGCGATCCGTGGCCAGGCGCATTTAGCTACGTCGGCACGCAAAAGTTCACCGTCTGGACATCTCGGGTTTGCACAAATGATTTTGCGGCCCAACCGGGCACCGTCGTCTCCGTATCCCCTTTGCTGATCGCCTGTGCTGATGGCGCACTGGAGATTATTACCGGACAAGCTGGCGATGGTATTGCAATGCAGGGGTCACAACTGGCGCAGGTTCTGGGCCTGGTACCAGGTTCTCGTCTGAACAGCCAGTCAGTTACCGCCAGCAAACGTCGTACTCGTGTGCTAATCCTCGGCGTTAACGGCTTCATTGGTAACCATCTGACCGAGCGCCTGCTGCAAGAAGATAATTATGAAGTATATGGACTCGATATTGGTAGCGACGCCATTGGGCGTTTTCTGCAACATCCGCGATTCCATTTCGTCGAAGGTGACATCAGCATTCACTCCGAATGGATTGAGTATCATGTGAAAAAATGCGACGTCGTGCTGCCGCTGGTGGCGATCGCAACGCCAATCGAATATACCCGCAACCCGCTGCGCGTGTTTGAGCTCGATTTCGAAGAGAACCTGAAAATCATTCGCTACTGCGTGAAATACCATAAGCGCATTATTTTCCCGTCAACCTCCGAAGTCTACGGCATGTGTACCGATAACGTCTTCGATGAGGACAGCTCGAATCTGATCGTCGGTCCGGTGAATAAACCGCGCTGGATCTACTCTGTTTCTAAGCAGTTGCTGGATCGCGTTATCTGGGCGTACGGCGAAAAAGAGGGATTGCGCTTCACCCTGTTCCGCCCGTTTAACTGGATGGGGCCGCGTCTGGACAGCCTTAACGCCGCGCGTATCGGCAGCTCACGCGCCATCACCCAGTTGATCCTCAATCTGGTGGAAGGGTCACCGATCAAGCTGATTGAAGGCGGCAAGCAGAAACGCTGTTTTACCGACATTCGCGATGGTATCGAAGCCCTATACCGCATCATTGAAAACGAAGGCGGACGCTGCGACGGCGAGATTATCAACATCGGTAACCCGGAGAACGAAGCGAGTATTCAGGAACTGGCAGAAATGCTGCTTTCCTGCTTTGAAAAACATCCATTGCGTAACCACTTCCCGCCGTTTGCCGGTTTCCGCGACGTCGAAAGCAGTACCTACTATGGTAAAGGTTATCAGGACGTTGAGCATCGTAAGCCCAATATTCGCAACGCAAAACGCTGCCTGAACTGGGAACCTGGCATTGAGATGCAGGAAACGGTAGAAGAGACGCTGGACTTCTTCTTACGCAGCGTGGATATCACGGAACACACATCATGACCAAAGTCGGCTTGCGCATTGATGTCGATACGTTCAGGGGGACGCGCGAAGGCGTGCCCCGCCTGCTGGAGACATTGAACCGACATCGCGTCCGGGCAAGTTTTTTCTTTAGCGTTGGACCTGACAACATGGGGCGCCATCTCTGGCGTCTTGTGAAACCACAATTTCTGTGGAAGATGCTGCGCTCAAACGCGGCATCACTCTACGGATGGGATATTTTGCTGGCGGGAACCGCATGGCCGGGTAAAGAAATCGGCCAGGCTAATGCGGCGATCATTGCACAAACCGCCCTGCTTCATGAAACCGGTTTGCATGCCTGGGATCACCATGCCTGGCAGGCGCGAAGCGGAAACTGGAATGATAAACAGTTAATTGATGATATTTCACGAGGCATATCCGCCCTTGAAGCCATCATCGGACAGCCTGTCACCTGTTCTGCGGTTGCCGGATGGCGTGCCGACAACCGCGTCATCCATGCCAAAGAAACGTTCCATCTGCGCTATAACAGCGACTGTCGGGGAACATCGTTATTCCGTCCTGTGCTGGCGTCCGGGAAAACAGGTACACCGCAAATTCCCGTCACGTTACCAACATGGGATGAAGTGGTTGGTCAGGAGGTCCAGGCGGTGGACTTCAACTCTTATATTCTCTCCCACATCCAGATGAGCAGAGGAACACCGGTGTACACCATTCATGCGGAAGTTGAAGGCATCGCCTTTCATCAGGACTTTGACGAGCTGCTTATTCGCGCCGCAGACATGGGGATCACATTTTGCCCGCTCGGCGAGCTGTTACCAGACGATATTAATACGCTGCCAACAGGACAGATCGTGCGTGGCAAAATTCCCGGCAGAGAGGGGTGGCTCGGCTGCCAACAACCGGTGAGTGTGACACAATGAAATCTGCTGCCCGCTACACTCTGGCGTTCATCGCTTTTATTGCGCTGTATTTTATTCTTCCCATCAACAGTCGCCTGCTCTGGCAGCCAGATGAGACGCGCTATGCCGAAATCAGCCGGGAAATGCTGACCTCTGGCGACTGGATCGTTCCTCACTTTTTAGGGCTGCGTTATTTTGAAAAACCGATTGCCGGATACTGGTTAAACAGCATCGGGCAATGGTTGTTTGGCGCCAATAATTTTGGCGTCAGAGCGGGGGCCATTTTTGCCACCTTGCTGACGGCGCTACTGGTAGCCTGGCTTGCCATGCGGTTATGGCAGGATAAGCGTACCGCCGTACTCTCATCAGTTATCTTTTTAACGTTTTTTTTGGTATACAGCATCGGCACCTACGCGGTACTTGATCCTATCATCGCGCTCTGGCTAATGGCGGGCATGTGTTGTTTTTGGCAGGGGATGCAGGCCACCACCAGAACGCGCAAAATGACTGCCTTTTTGCTGTTAGGGTTAACCTGCGGCATGGGCGTAATGACCAAGGGTTTCCTGGCGCTTGCCGTTCCGGTGCTCAGCGTACTGCCGTGGGTTTTCGCACAAAAGCGCTGGAAAGATCTCATTATCTACGGTCTGCTGGCGGTTGTCGGCTGCGTCGTGATTGTGCTGCCGTGGGGAATAGCGATTGCCCGGCGTGAGCCGGATTTCTGGCATTATTTCTTCTGGGTCGAACACATTCAACGCTTCGCGCAGGATGATGCTCAACACAAGGCTCCAGTCTGGTACTACATCCCGATATTTGTAGCGGGCGCATTACCGTGGCTCGGGCTGCTTCCCGGCGCACTGCGTACGGGCTGGTGTGAGCGAGATGTTCCGCGCAGCACACTGTACCTGCTAAGCTGGATTATCATGCCAATCCTTTTTTTCAGCATCGCGAAAGGAAAATTGCCAACCTATATTCTTTCCTGCTTCGCGCCGCTGGCGATATTGGTGGCGCGTTTCGGCCTACAGGCCGCGGAAAAAGGCTCAGCCGCGCTGCGCGTCAATGGCTGGATCAACGTTCTGTTCGGTGTGACCGGGATTGTCGCCACGTTTATTGTTTCCACGCTGGGCCCGTTAAAGACGCCGGTCTGGTCGCATATCGAAACGTATAAGGTGTTTTGTGCGTGGGGTATTTTTATCGTCTGGACGCTGTTCGGCTGGTATACGCTAAATAACCGCGAGAAGAACTGGCCATTCGCAGCGCTGTGCCCATTGGGACTGGCACTGCTGTTTGGCTTTTCCATTCCTGACCGGGTGATGGAATCTAAACAGCCACAGTTTTTTGTCGAGATGACCAAAGAGTCGCTGGACTCGAGCCGTTATATTCTCACCGATAGCGTTGGCGTCGCCGCGGGGCTGGCCTGGAGCCTGAAGCGTGACGACATCATGATGTACGGACAAACGGGCGAGTTAAAATATGGCCTTAACTACCCGGATGCCCAGGGGCGTTTTGTCAGTCGGGAAGACTTTGCCGACTGGTTAGCGCAACATCGTCAGCAAGGAAACATTACGCTCGTGCTCTCGATTGATAAGGATGAAGATATTAATCAACTTGCCATCCCTCCCGCTGATTACATTGATAATCAGGGGCGTCTGGTCCTGATTCAGTATCGACCCAAATGATCTGGATAGCCTTAGTTCTCGCCAGCATGCTCAGCGTCTGCGGCCAGTTATGCCAGAAGCAGGCGACCCGACCGGTGTCCCCACGAGCGCGAAAACGTCATATTTCGCAATGGATTGGGCTTGCTCTGGCAAGTCTCGGTCTGGCCATGCTGCTCTGGCTCGCGGTACTGCAGAACATTCCTGTCGGCATCGCCTACCCCATGCTGAGTCTTAACTTTGTCTGGGTGACGCTGGCCGCATGGAAAATCTGGCGTGAACCCGTCACCACGCGCCACTGGCTGGGGGTTGGGCTCATCATCACCGGCATCTTTATTCTTGGGAGTGCGGTGTAATGGGCATATTTTGGGGATTATGTAGCGTTATTATCACCTCCGCCGCCCAGTTGAGTCTCGGCTTCGCGATGGATAATCTGCCGCCAATGCTGCGGCCGCAGGAATTCATCACAGCCGTATTTTCTCTTAGCATCGGGGCGTTTGCTCTGTATGCCGGGCTGGCCGGCTATTTACTGTCGGTTATTTGTTGGCATAAAGCCCTGCACCAGCTCGCACTGAGCAAAGCTTATGCTCTGCTCAGCCTGAGCTATGTGCTGGTGTGGGTTGCATCCATGATTCTGCCCGGCTGGCAGGGAACATTTTCATTGAAGGCACTTGCCGGAGTGCTGTGCATCATGGCGGGGCTAATGACGATTTTTCTGCCTTCACATCAGCGCCAGCAGCCCTGAGACTATTTATCTTCGGACAGTCGTAACACGCGTTCCCATTCGTCGCAAATATACTGTTTGGCATCAATTATCTTAATCATCCGGGATAAATCGCGATTAATACAATACTGCGCGTCTTTTAAGGGAGAAAGGAGATCTCCGGGCTTAACCCGCTCAGAAGATTGCGCCTCGGCAAGCATCTTTAACGAACCGCCGCTATCACAAAGCACAACATAGAGCCTCCTTGCTTTTTTGTGACAGCAAGTCTTCTTCACATGCCATTCCATAGCGCACCTTTTGCTAATGAATTTCACACAAGGTTACACATTAGCAGATAAACAAAAGGACAATGGCTACGCAACGGCGAAAGTGAGAAATGTAATTACTGTTTTCTTAATGTTAACAATGAAGCAGTTACCCAATCCGACAGCGCGCGGCGAGAGATTTTAATCCCTCCAGCTTTGAGTTCGGGAGGCAACGTCAACCAACACACCGGTTGTTGAAAGCGAGCTAGCTTATCTTTAACCCACTCTGCCAGATTGGTTTCTCCAGCGTTGGCGTCATACTCAATGACCGCCACCGGGCGATGCCCAAACTCCTGGTCTTCTATCGGCACAATAAAGGCTTGCAGAACATGCGGATGCGCTGCAATTACGCGTTCCACCTCTTCCGGCTGAATGCCTTCCCCGCCGCTAAAGAACAGATTGTCCATACGACCGACAATGGTCAACTTGCCGTCCTTCAACACGCCGCGATCGCGGGTCGCAAACCAGCCTTCCGCGTTCACTAAGGGAATAAGCTTACCGTTACGCCAGTAACCTTGCGCCATGCTGGGGGCACGCAGCCAGATTTCATCATCAACGATTCTGACTTCTCTGCCTACCAGCGGGGAACCCACATCCGCCAGACCATCCGCCTCTTTCGCGCAGACCGTAGAAGCAAACTCCGTCAAACCGTAACCGCACCAGCAGCGAATCCCCTGCTCGCGCGCCTGTTCCGTTAATTCAACAGGAATTGCCGCACCGCCCAGCAGTACCGCTTTGAGCGTGACCGGCCTGTTGTTGACCAGCAAGCGCCACAACTGCGTAGGCACCAGCGAAGCGTGGGTGCACCCAGCCAACATGTGCTCAAGCGGCTGCTTGTCGCGCACGGTCATTCGCGCCCCGGCAAACAACCAGCGCCACAATATGCCCTGACCGGAAACATGAAACAGCGGCAGTGAGAGTAGCCAGTCATCTTCAGCGCCAAACGGCATTAACGACAGCACGCCCTGCGCGCTCGCCAGATGCGCCTGACAGGTATGCACCGCCGCCTTCGGCAATCCGGTAGAACCAGAGGTTAACGTCATCGTGCTCAAACGTTCGGGTAACCACGCGGCGGCATGCGTGCCTGGCACTACCTGCATCTGCAACGGACTGAGCCCTGAAAGTGCGTTAGCGGCTTCCAGATCGAGCGCAAAACGCAGCGTTAAGTCCGGGACCAGCGCATCTAGCAGCGGCTGGGGCAACTGTGGATTCACAGGTAAAACCCGCGCCCCACATTGCAGCAATGCCAGCCAGGCCAGCAAAGCCCGCGGATGGTTCCAGGCACGAAGCAGGACACCATCGCCTTCTTCCACGCCCTGAGCGGCAAAACCGCAGGCCAGATGGTCAACGCGCGTGCAGAGCTCGCTCCAGTTTAATACCTCATCGTTGAGGCGCAGGGCTGGCGCCTTCGCACGCACTTGTCGCCAGTGGCGCCACGGCCAATCACCCGGTTGTATCAGGCCCGATAAGCTCACGCTATCGGGCATGTCCTGCTGGGTCATAGCAGACGTTCCAGCGCTTCAACGTCAATACACGGCAACGCGCTGCCCGGCCAGGTGCGTACCTGCTGGCACTGCATCAGACTCAGGGTATCCAGACCTGGAATGGTCTGCGGCGTCAGCCAGGCGGCAATTCGCGCCAGCTGAGTTAAGCCCAGGCTCGACTCGATCGACGAGCTAATAACAGCGGTGAGACCAAGCGCATGCGCCGCTGCAACCTGTTCGCGTACTTTATCGAGACTGCCCGTCAGCGTAGGTTTGATAACCACAGCCTTGACGCCCTCTTCGGCTTCGAAGGTAAAATCCGCTTCACGCAGACTTTCATCCCAGGCGATGGCAATGCCAGTTTCACGCGCAAAAGCACGGGAGTCATCGCGGGTTTTGCACGGTTCTTCGAGGAAAGCGATGCGGCCGCGATACTCCGGATTAACGTATTTTGCGAACTGCTGGGCTTTCAACGGCGTCCAGGCTCGGTTGGCGTCAAGACGCAAATGCAGCTCTGGGATAGCCTCAAGCAGCAGGTTGGCTACCATACCGTCGCGAACCGCTTCATACAGTCCGACCTTGATCTTCGCCACTTTTTCACCTGGCATATCCGCCAGTTGCAGTACCAGATCGTCAGGATCGCCCGTACACAGCGGTGCAGCACGGTAATCTGCGTCCTGTGGCAATGCGCCGGCCAGTTCGGCCAACGCACAGCTTGCGCCAAAGGCGACCGAAGGCAGTTGCGGTAAAGAGGCATCGCCTTGCAGCCAGCCTTTGACCCAGACCAGCAGTTCGGTTTGCGCCTCTTCCCAGCTTTCCTGACTAAAGCCCGGCAGTGGGGAGATCTCTCCCCACCCTTCGCGCTCGCCGTCACGAAGACAAACGTACAGCCCGTCACGCGTTTTTAACCGCCTGTCGCGCAGAATCACCCCCGCGTCCATGGGGATCTGCCAGCGGTATACCTGCGCGCTACGCATTACGGATTCCGTTTGAATTTGCTGAAATCAGGCTGACGTTTCTGGTTAAAGGCGTTACGACCTTCCTGACCTTCTTCCGTCATGTAGAACAGCATAGTGGCGTTACCCGCCAGCTCCTGCAGACCAGCCTGACCATCGCAGTCAGCGTTCAGCGCGGCTTTCAGGCAGCGCAGCGCCATTGGGCTGTTTTGCAGCATTTCGCGACACCAGCGTACGGTCTCTTTTTCCAGATCCGCCAGCGGAACCACGGTGTTGACCAGGCCCATATCCAGCGCTTGTTTTGCATCGTACTGACGGCACAGGAACCAGATTTCACGCGCTTTTTTCTGACCGACGATGCGCGCCATGTAGGAAGCGCCCCAACCGCCGTCGAAAGAACCGACTTTCGGACCGGTCTGACCAAAGATGGCGTTTTCAGCCGCAATGGTCAGGTCGCACATCATATGCAGCACGTGCCCGCCGCCGATGGAGTACCCTGCTACCATCGCCACGACCGGTTTCGGACAGGTGCGAATCTGACGCTGGAAGTCCAGTACGTTCAAGTGATGCACACCGGAATCATCCTGGTATCCGCCGTAGTCGCCACGCACTTTCTGATCGCCACCTGCGCAAAACGCTTTGTCGCCCGCACCAGTCAGAATAATCACGCCGATGTTGTCATCATAGCGGGCGTCCGCCAGCGCCTGGATCATCTCTTTCACGGTAACCGGACGGAAGGCATTGCGTACCTGCGGACGATTAATGGTGATTTTTGCGATACCGTCGGTGGATTTCTCATAAAGAATATCGGTGTAGCCTTCAGAGCAATCGTGCCATTCTACCGGTGCGTAAAGCATTGTTTCATCAGGATAGATCATAAAATGTCCTATAGTCAGCGACGCAGAATCTGAGCCAGACAGTCCACCACGCCAGCGGGATTATCCCGATGCGCGTTGTGTCCGGCATTACGAATCACATGGTTTGGTACTGATATTTCCGCCGCTAAAGCGCGGAATTTATCGTCACGTTCACCACATAAATAATAAAACGGAAATGTGCGCGTATGGAGTTGCGCACGTAAATCAGGTTGTACGGCAAGCGAGGTTGCCTCAAGCATTGCCGCCAGCGTATACCCATTATTCTGGCTACGCAGAGCGACCAGCGCCTCTCTTTGCGCCGCATTCAGCGAGGAAAAAACCGGTTGTTGGTACCAGTCATTAAACACCTCGCGCAGCGGCTCAGCGCGAAAACGCGCAGCCCAGCGACCATCCGAGAGACGACGCTGCACACGCGCCTCCTCGCTTTGCAAGCCAGGATGTCCACCTTCAACCACCAGACCACACAGTCCCGGCATCTCCTGACAGGCTGCCATCATCGCGACTCTGCCGCCAAGAGAGTATCCTACCAGCCAGTAGTTAAGTATGTTGTAACTAAGCAGAGTATTATGCAGCAAAGCGTTTACGTCATCGAATCCGCTCACGCTAATGTCAGCGGACCCGCCGTGTCCTGGCAGGTCGATGTACAGCCGCGAATAATTCTGAAACGCTTCGCCAACCGTCTGCCATTCGCGATAATCGCCGGAAAAACCGTGCAGGAAAACCAGCCAGGGAAATCCTGGCTGGCCCTCGTTTGCCTGCGCGTGCAGGATCATAGATGGCTTACCTGCGCCAGCAGTTGCTGCAGGGTTTGCGCCCCGTCAGTTTCATTTACCACCAGCTCAATCACCGTTGCCGCCGGAGTACGCCAGGCGTTATTCAACGCGCTCTCCAGTTGCTCCCAGTTTTCCGGACGCTGGTATTTAAGGTCAAACATGGCGGCAGCATGCTCAAAATGCACGTTCTGCGGCATCAGGTAGAACCGTTCGCGTTCGCTTGCCGGCGTCGGCAGCAGGGAGAAGATCTGCCCGCCGTTATTGTTGACCACTATCAGGACAAACGGCGCGGATACCTGGCGCAATAACGCCAGGGCATTGAGGTCATACAACGCAGATAAATCACCGACGATAGCCAGCGTCGATTTTGCGCTGGCGCGCTGTACGCCTGCAGCCGTTGACAACAGACCGTCGATACCGCTCGCGCCGCGGTTGCTATAGACCGGGAAACCCGCCGGAAGCTGTGACAGCGCATCAATCAGACGCACCACCAGGCTGTTGCCCACGAACAGTTGTCCCTGCTCCGGCAGGTATTCGCGGATACGGTGGGCTAATTGCGCTTCACCAAACGCGTCGCGGCGGGCTTCTACCGCCTGCCAGGCCAGCTGCGCCAGGCGTGGGATTTCTACGCACCAGGGCTGACGTTTCTCCGCCGGATGCAGCTCCAGCCAGTCGCCAACCTTTGCTACCAACCTGCGCCCACGATGATGAGCCGGATCGAGGCGGCCTTCGAGATTATCGACAATCCAGTATTCCTGCGGATCACAGCTGGCCTGCCATTGCAGGAGTCGTTTTCCAGTCAGGCTACTGCCAAGCTGCACCACAATCTGCGCCTGCTGTAATTCAGCTACCGCTTTCGCATTCCCGAGCCACAGGTCGGCGCACGGCAACGGCTGTCCGGTTTGCGACAGAACATCGCCAATCAACGGCCAGCCTAGCATCTGCGCCCATTGCGCAACCTTCTTGCCCTCTTCGGCACTCATGCGACCTGCAATCACGACGCCGCGTTTTTGTCGCCAGAAAAACCAGTCACGCTGTTTGTCGCTTTCCAGCCGACGCGCTTCACGCAGCCAGGGTTTATCGTCCTGCCACCAGTCGCCAAGGCGCTGCTGCCAGGCAATCCCCGTTTCGTCCATATCGCCATACAGCGGTTCCGCAAACGGACAATTAATATGAACCGCCCCGCTATGCAGCGCGGCTAAGGCGTTATCAATGGTGGACACCAGCCAGCTCGCCGGGATGTCCTGGGTCGGGCGCGGTAAGGAGAGCGTTTGCGATGGATGCGAGGCAAACATTCCGGCCTGACGAATTGCCTGGTTAGCGCCGCAGTCGATAAGTTCAGGCGGTCGGTCAGCGGTAAGTAAAATCAGTTTTTCACCGGTCAGTCCCGCTTCGATCAACGCGGGATACAAATTCGCCACCGCCGTACCGGACGTCACAATCACGGCGACAGGCTGCCGGCTGACTTTTGCCAGACCTAAAGCCAGATGCCCAAGACCGCGCTCATCAAAATGAGTATGGTGGATAAAAGCCGGGTTTTCCGCTGCCGCCAGCGTCAACGGTGTAGAACGAGAGCCAGGGGCAATGCAGACATGCCTGACGCCGTGGCGAGTGAGTGCTTCCAGAATGACCGCCGCCCAGCGTCGGTTAAATGCGCTTACTGACATGAGATTGTCCGGTATCAATATTGCGACACAGTATAAAGAATCGAATAAATGGATTTTTGATATGAGTCGGTAATATACAACTCATTACCCTTCCATCTGTAATAAAGTGCGCAGTCCTGCCGCTTTATTGTCTATTTCTTGCCATTCCTGCTCAGGATCTGAACCGCGAACGATCCCTGCCCCGGCATACAGGCGCACCACGTTTGCGCTAATTTTCGCCGAACGTAATGACACGCAAAACTCGCTTTGGCGCAGAGAAAGGTAACCCGCAGAACCGGCATACCACTCGCGTTCAAAGGGTTCATTATGTTGGATAAATTCACGCGCCAGCTCACGCGGAATGCCTGCGACTGCCGCCGTAGGCTGAAGCTGCATCAGGCAAAGCGTATCGTCGGCCTGATTCAGTTCCGTCCAGATACAGCGACGCAGGTGCTGCACTTTACGCAGTCTGAGCACCTGCGGCGGCAGCACGTCAAGCGTTTGCGTACAGCCCTGCAAACGCTGGCAAATATCTTCGACCACCAGCATATTCTCGCGCTGGTTTTTATCATCTTTCATTAGCCATTCACCCAACTGCCATGCCCGATGATCCTCAGGGTGATTGGCAACGGTTCCGGCCAGCGCCTCGGTGCGCAGCGCCGTGTCACGCCGTCGATACAGACGTTCAGGGGAAGAGCCAAGAAACGCGCACTCTGCAGAGAATGCCATAAAGAAATGGTAGCAGTTCAGGTTCAAGCGACGGCTGGAGGCCATCACGGCCGCGGCATTAACCGACTGAGAAAACTGTAAGTCGGTCGCCCGCGCCAGCACCACCTTCTCAAGCGCTTCCGCATTGATTGTTTGCGTGGCGAGTTTTATCAGATCTGTCCAGCCTGCTTTATCCGGCCAGTTCTGTTCTCCCGTCAAATGCAGGCGCAATGCGGGTAGCGGCTTTACGTTAGCGAGCGATGAAATTAACGCCATCGCCTGCGCGGCGTCTTCACGCAGCGACACGTCGCTATAGAGATGTAAGCGTAAGCTCGCCGCCCCGGCGCAACGTCGCCATTCCAGCCGTGGCAATAACAAATTACCGCGCTGGGGCTCAAAGGCATTCAGGCCCCAGATACGCAGGTCGGGATGATTATCATGCTGGCGTAAAAAGTGCTGAGCTGATTCCAGCGAGGAAAATGCGGCGACAGCGCCCAGAACGGCGGCTTCTTCGTCGCCGTTACGCTGCTGCCAGTAAAACTGGGGCCAGACGGGTTGACTGGCCAGCCATCCTAAAGCATCAAACGCATCATTCAGTGGGAAAGGTATATCGTAAATACGAATTCCAGGTGCTGCCGGTATCTCTTGCGACAAATGACGCATCAGACTTTCCAGCGCAGTAGTGATTGAATGCACGCGGACCTCTCCCTGTTAAAAACCTCACATTATACGGGGTACTGAGCAGAAAAAGCAGTACCCCCAGTTAGGGAGTACGTACAAATGCGCTGACGGAATGGAATTTATCGCCGTGCTAACAATAATCCCATCACTAAACCGACCGTGGCGCCAACGCCAATTCCGCGCCAGGGTTTTTCATGCACATAGTCATCGGCCCGGCAAACGGCTTTTTTCGCGCGGTAATAGTAGCTGTCAGAGGCGTGGCTGACGCGATTTCTCACCTCTTCTAACGCCCGCTCTGCCCGCGCTTTTAACTCAAGGTATTTTTGATCGGCTGGATCGCCGGAAGAACGCAGCACCTCCTCCAGCGTTTCACTCAACAATTCCAGATCATCATCGATGCGTGACTCATAAGAATGAAAAGACATTTTATTCTCCCTTTCTATTGACGTACCCGCTAACTATAGACAATCAGGCGTGTTTGCGCCTGTTTATGCCTGATGCGCTTCTCGCGCCATGCCGATGTGCGGAATACCGTCTTCGTCATAGATATCCGTGACCGGAACAAAACCAAAGCGCGCATAGAACGATTGCAGATGGGCCTGCGCCCCCAGATACAGCGCCTTATGCGGCCAGTGCTGGGTACAGGATGCCAGTGTTTGGGTCATCAGTTGCTGCCCCAGTTTTTCACCACGCAGCGCTTCGCTTACAATCACCCGGCCAATGACCACCGGCTCCAGCTCGTCATCGCTTTTCAGAATCCTCGCATACGCCACCAGCTCATCGTTATGCCAGCCCAGAATGTGCCGGTTTTCCCCAACCAGGTCATCACCATCCACATCCTGATACGGACACTGTTGTTCAACAACAAACACCGCACAGCGAAGCTGAAGAATGGCGTACAGCTGCTGGGTATTGAGCTTTGCATGGTGGAGATCTTGCCAGTGGATCATTGTCTGCCCCTTTGTTGTGATAACCTGAACACCCTGCCTTGTTGATGGCGAAAAGTGTAACGCGAAGATGGAATTACTATTTTTAGGCACGTCTGCGGGTGTCCCCACGCGCTCCCGCAATGTAACGGCAATTTTACTGAATCTGCAACACCCGACTCAGGCGGGGCTGTGGCTTTTTGATTGTGGTGAAGGAACGCAGCATCAGTTGCTGACCACGCCGTTTAACCCAGGAAAACTCGATCGTATTTTTATCAGTCATCTGCACGGCGATCACCTGTTTGGTTTACCGGGGCTGCTGTGCAGTCGTTCGATGGCCGGCAACGTCCAGCCGCTGACGCTATACGGCCCGAAGGGGTTGCGAGAGTTTACCGAAACCGCTTTGCGCTTAAGCGGCTCGTGGACCGATTATCCGCTGGATATTGTAGAAATCACTGCAGGTGAGATTGTCGATGACGGCCTGCGTAAAGTAACGGCGTACCCGCTGGCGCACCCGCTGGAGTGCTACGGTTTTCGTATTGAAGAGCACGACAAGCCAGGGGCGCTCGACGCCAGCGCCCTAAAGGCCGCAGGCGTTAAATCGGGCCCGTGGTTTCAGGATTTGAAAGCCGGGAAAACCATCGTACTGGAAGATGGTCGCGCGATTAACGGCGCCGAATTTCTCGCTCCGGCCACCAGGGGAAAATCTGTGGCTATTTTCGGCGACACAGGCCCCTGCGCGTCCGCCATTGAACTGGCACGAGGTGTGGATGTAGTGGTGCATGAAACCACGCTGGACTCCTCAATGGAGGAAAAAGCCAACAGCCGCGGGCACAGCTCGACCCGACAAGCCGCAAAGCTGGCGCTTGAGGCCGGAGTGGGACGCCTGATCATGACCCACGTTAGCTCACGCTACGATGAAAAAGGCTGTCAGCGGTTACTCGAAGAGTGCAAAGCAATATTTCCAGACACGGAACTGGCTCACGATTTCGCCATTTTCACCGTTTAATGCTCCATTTTTCCGCCTCAGTGCCGATAACAGTGGAAAGGCTGGCTTTCACACTGAGGACAGGATGAATAATTTCCAGAAAGATATTGATGACAGGACAAACCTAACCCTGTCTAACCGTTTTGAACTGCTACTGTTTCGCCTTGGCAAATCTGTTGAGGAGCAAAAATCAGAGCTGTTTGGCATCAACGTATTCAAGCTGCGTGAAATCGTACCGATGCCGACCTTTACGCGTCCGGCAGGTATGAAGGCCCCGCTGCTGGGTATGGTTAACATTCGCGATCAGGTGATCCCTGTGATTGACCTGCCCGCCGTCGCGGGCTGTAAGCCAGAGACCGGGCTTAACATCCTGTTGATCACGGAGTATGCCCGCAGCGTCCAGGCATTTGCGGTGGAATCAGTGGAAAACATTATGCGTCTGGACTGGCAACAGGTGCATACCGCTGAGAAAGCCGTCAATGGTCGCTATATTACCAGTATCGCCTGTCTGGACGATAACAAAGAGACCAATAACCTGGCGCTGGTGCTCGACGTCGAACAGATCCTGTACGACATTGTACCGTCGAACCATGACCTGCGCGCAACGAACCTGAAAACCAATAAATTCAACATTACGCCGGGTGCGGTGGCGATTGTGGCAGATGATTCCAAAGTGGCCCGCGCGATGCTGGAAAAAGGGCTTAACGCCATGGAGATCCCGCACCTGATGCATGTGACGGGCCAGGATGCGTGGGAGAAGATCCAGCAGTTATCTGAGGAAGCTGAAGCGGAAGGTAAGCCAATCAGCGAGAAAATAGCCCTGGTGCTCACCGATCTGGAAATGCCGGAGATGGACGGTTTTACGCTTACCCGTAAGATAAAAACCGACGAACGCCTGAAGAAAATCCCGGTCGTTATCCACTCTTCACTTTCCGGTAGCGCCAACGAAGATCACGTTCGCCGAGTAAAAGCGGATGGCTACGTGGCCAAATTCGAAGTCAATGAGCTTTCTTCGGTGATCCAGGAAGTGATGGATCGCACAGCGAAAGGCATCAGCGGTCCGCTGGTGAGCCGTCAGCTATTGAACTGACCGTATTGCACGCATAAAAAAACCCGCCTTGGCGGGTTTTTTCGTTTCTGCATTTCGATTACATCAGCGGAGTCGCTAACTGCACAATGCTGATCAGCGGTTGCGGGTAGATACCCAGCACCAGTACCAGCAGAGCTGAAATCAGCACCACGATACCGCCCGCGCTATACTGCCAGTTGGACGGCGCATCGCGGTTCAACTGCTGCGGTGCGCTCAGGTACAAGCTTACGGCAACGCGCAGGTAGTAGTACAAACCAATCGCAGAACCTACCACCACAGCGGCAACCAGCCACCACAGGTTAGCCTGCACACCGACAGCCAGTACGTAGAACTTACCGATAAAGCCCAGCGTCATCGGAATACCCGCCAGAGACAGCATCATCACCGTCATCACCGCCGCGAGGATCGGACGATGCCAGAACAGACCACGGTAGGAGAACAGAGAGTCTGCATCTGGGCCGCGGTACGGGCTGGACATCAGGCTGACCACACCGAACGCGCCGAGGCTGCTGAACAGGTAACCGGCCAGATAAACGCCAACCGCTTCCATCGACATTTCGCCGCTCTGCAGGGCAATCAGCGCCACCAGCAGGTAACCGAGGTGAGAGATAGAAGAGTAACCAAGCAGACGCTTGATGTTGGTCTGGCTCAGCGCCATCAGGTTACCAAAGATGATGGAAGCAAAGGCGATCACGCCCAGCACGATACGTACCGCTTCGCTATCACCTACCGGTGCGTACAGGAACAGACGCATCACCACGCCGAAGATAGCGATTTTGCTCGCCGTCGCCAGGAAGGTGGAAACCGGAGCCGGAGCGCCCTGGTATACGTCTGGCGTCCACAGGTGGAATGGAACCAGCGAGAGTTTAAAGCCGAGGCCAACAATCATCAGACCGAAGCCCGCCAGCAGCAGTGGTTCGTGCAGCATGCCATCGCCAAGGCTCTTACCGAGCGCGACAAATGACAGGTTGCCAGACTGTGCGTACACCAGAGCCATACCGAACAGCAGGAAAGAAGACGCTGCGGCAGACAGAATGGTGTATTTGATACTGGCTTCAAGCGAACGTTTCTGACGGAACGCATAGCCAACCAGACCAAACAGCGGCAGAGAGATAAGCTCAATACCAAGGAACAGCGCCGCCAGATGGTTAGCGTTAGCCAGCAGAATACCGCCGAGCGCGGCAATCAGCACCAGCAGATAGAACTCTTCCCGGTTGTCGTCGTAGCCTTCCAGCCACGGGTAAGCGAAGGTACAGGTGGCAAGACTCGCCAGCAGCACCAGCCCGGTGTAGAGCATAGCGAAACCGTCAACCCGCATCAGCGGGGTGACGTCCATGGCGCCCGCCTGGCCAACAAACCAGAGCGAAACCAGCGCGGCGTTAAGCCCAATGACCGACAACGTGGCATTGAGGAAGTGATTGCGTCGCCACGCAATGGAGAGCATCACAACCACCACCGTCAAGCCGACGATCAGCAGCGGTAGCAGCGCAATCAGGTGTTGTGGAGTTATTGTCATGGCGATTTACGGCCTTGTAGTAGTAACGGAATTAACAAACCACTGCTGGATGTTGCTCATCGCAGAATGCGAGGTATCCAGAATCGGCTGCGGATAGAAGCCAAGCAGTACCAGAAGCACAACCAGCAACAGGATGATAAACAGCTCACGCAGCGACATCCCTGGCAGTTCAACACTGGCAATCTGGCTCTTCGCCTTACCAAAGTAAGCGCGATGCAGCATCGCCAGCGAGTAAACAGAGGCAAACACCAGACCAAAGGTCGAGATCACGGTAATGACCGGAACCACCTGGTAGCTGCCGAACAGAATCATAAATTCGCCAACGAAGTTACCTGTACCCGGCATACCCAGCGTACACACTGCGAAGAACATTGACAGCGCAGGCAACCATTTCATTTTGCCCCACAGGCCGCCCATCATACGCATATCACGCGTGTGCAGACGTTCGTACAGCTGACCACACAGGATGAACAGACCGGCTGCGGACAGACCGTGCGCGATCATCTGAATAACCGCACCCTGGTAAGCCAGCTGGCTGCCGGTGTAGATAGCAATCAGTACGAAGCCCATGTGCGATACGGAGGTGTAGGCAATCAGACGTTTGATGTCGTACTGATTAAAGGCCATCCACGCGCCGTAGAAGATGCCGATTACGCCAAGCCACATTGCGATAGGCGCAAACTCCGCCGACGCGTTCGGGAACAGCGGCAGGGAGAAACGCAGCAGACCGTAGGCTGCGGTTTTCAGCAAAATCCCCGCCAGGTCAACGGAACCTGCGGTCGGTGCCTGAGAGTGCGCATCCGGCAACCAGCCGTGCAGCGGAACCACCGGCATTTTCACCGCGAAGGCGATGAAGAAGCCCAGCATCAGCAGGTATTCCACGCCGTGGGACATCGGGGTATTCAGCAGCTCTTCATAGTTGAAGGTCCACACGCCGGTCGCTTTGTAGTGCACAAACACCAGCGCCAGGATGGCAATCAACATCACCAGACCACTGGCCTGGGTATAAATGAAGAACTTGGTTGCCGCCGTGATACGCGTTTTACCGTCAGAGGCTTTATGCCCCCAAAGTGCTATCAGGAAGTACATCGGCACCAGCATCATTTCCCAGAAGAAGAAGAACAGGAACATGTCGATGGCAAGGAATACGCCGATTACGCCGCCTAAGATCCACATCAGGTTCAGGTGGAAGAAGCCCTGGTATTTTTCGATTTCATTCCAGGAGCAAAGGACCGCCAGAACACCGAGCAGACCGGTCAGGACTACCATTAGCAGCGACAAGCCGTCGATGGCTAAATGGATAGAGATGCCAAAACGTGGGATCCACGGCAGGACAAACTCAGACTGCCACTGCGGAATACCCGCGGATTGCGTCAGTGAATAGCCGCCCTGCAACCACAGTTGCAGGCCTAGCGCCAGCGTCAGTCCCATGGTAATCAGCGCTATCCAACGCGGCACCTTCACGCCAAAGCGTTCGGTCTGCCAGCACAGGAAGCCACCGATGAAAGGGATTAATATCAACCAAGGTAATAACATGGTGATCTTTGTTCCTTGTTTAAGTCCCGTTCAGGCTATCTCACTCGTCATAGCGAATCCCGGCTGTGCTCGCAACCCTTACGTACTTCAGTACGCTTCGGTTGCTGTGCGCAGGCGGTGTCCACTCTGACTTCGCCGATAACGCCTGTCCTTTTGGACCTGATTTTCAACGAATTTTAAAAATTCTCTTTGGGTTTGTAGGCCGGATAAGCGAAGCGCCATCCGGCAATCGTTCATCCAGCCAACAAACTCAACGCAGTACCATCAACAGTGCCAGCACAACGACAGCGCCGATGCTCATTGATGCCACATACCAGCGCAGATAACCGTTCTCGCTTAACAGCAGGCCTTTACCTGCAAAGCGGGAAAGGATGGCCGGAATGTTCATCATTGAGTTCAGCGGATCGCGTTTCAGCAACCAGGCAACGCCCAGGAACGGCTTAACGAACACTTTGTCGTACAGCCAGTCGAAGCCCCAGGCGTTATACCACCAGGTCCCCAGCAGACGACCTGGCGCACTGTTGGCAATCGATGTCACCAGCGTGCGTTTGCCCAGCCACAGCCATGCTGCGATCAGGATGCCCGCAATCGCTACGATACCGGAGGTAATTTCCAGCGTCATGACGCGACCATGTTCAAGCTCGGTCGTCGCAGGCAGTACCCCCTGCAGCGGTGGCACAATCAGCGCGCCGACGAAGGTGGACAGGATCATCAGCACAATCAGCGGCAGATGATGGGTAATCCCCTTCCCTGCGTGAGCGTGAATTTGTTCTTTACCGTGGAACACGATGAAAATCATACGGAAGGTATACAGAGAGGTCATGAACGCACCGACCAGACCTGCAACCATCAGATTGATATGACCGTTCGCCATCGCACCGGCCAGAATCTCATCCTTACTGAAGAAGCCTGCGGTAATCAGCGGCAGAGCCGACAGCGCCGCGCCACCAATCAGGAAGCAGAGATACACCAGCGGAATAGACTTACGCAGGCCGCCCATCTTGAAGATGTTCTGTTCGTGGTGACAAGCCAGGATAACCGAGCCGGATGCCAGGAACAGCAGCGCTTTAAAGAAGGCGTGCGTCATCAGGTGGAAAATCGCCGCATCCCACGCCTGAACACCCAGCGCCAGGAACATATAACCAATCTGGCTCATGGTGGAGTACGCAAGAACGCGCTTAATGTCGGTCTGTACCAGCGCGGCGAAACCCGCCAGCACAAGCGTGATAGCACCGATAATTCCCACCAGATGCAGAATTTCCGGGGTCATCAGGAACAGGCCGTGCGTACGTGCAATCAGGTAGACACCGGCGGTAACCATCGTTGCGGCGTGGATCAGCGCGGAGACAGGCGTCGGGCCGGCCATCGCGTCAGCAAGCCAGGTCTGCAACGGCAACTGCGCGGATTTACCCACCGCACCGCCCAGCAGCATCAGGGTTGCCCACATCAGCATGTTGTTACCCGCTTCGAAGTGCGCAGGCGCCAGTTCGACCATTTCGCGGAAATTCAGCGTGCCCAACTCGTTGTAGAGGATGAACAGCGCGAAGGCGAGGAACACGTCACCGACACGGGTTACCACGAAGGCTTTCATTGCCGCAGCGCCATTCTTCGGATCGGTGTAATAGAAACCGATCAGCAGATAGGAGCACAGGCCCACGCCTTCCCAGCCGAGGTACATCAGCAGCAGGTTGTCCGCCAGTACCAGAACTACCATGCTGGCGATAAACAGGTTGGTGTAGGCGAAGAAACGAGAGTATCCCTCTTCACCGCGCATATACCAGGAGGCGAACATGTGGATCAGGAAACCGACGCCGGTCACCACGCTGAGCATGGTCAGCGACAGGCCGTCCAGCACCAGGTTAAAACCGATGTTGAAGTCACCAACGGACATCCACGTCCACAGCGGCTGGCTGTAGGCCTGTTGGCCATTGGCAAAGAAGTCAACGCCAACAAACGCCGTCACCAGCGCCGCCAGGCCAATCGACCCGACGCCCACGGTAGCGGACAGATTTTCTGACCAACGACCGCGAGAGAACGCCAGTAATACAAAGCCAATAAATGGCAGAATAATGGTTAAGGCAAGCATGTTCATCCACGCATCTCACTTACTGAATCGATGTTCAGGTTCTGGCGACGGCGATGAAGTTGCAGCAACAGCGCAAGTCCAATGCTCGCTTCCGCAGCCGCAAGGCTGATGGCGAGAATATACATCACCTGACCATCGGTCTGGCCCCAGTAGCTTCCGGCGACCACAAAGGCCAGCGCGGAGGCGTTAATCATGATTTCCAGCCCGATCAGCATAAACAGCAGATTGCGGCGGATAACCAGACCGGTTAAACCCAGTACGAATAAGACAGCCGCGAGGATCAGTCCATGTTGTAAGGGGATCATGCGTGCTCCTCCGTTTTTCTTTTCGCGCGGTCATCGGCGCGGTTGCTCAGCACTTCACCTGAACGCTCTTCGCGTCCAACGTGGAAGGCCACAACCAGACCCGCCAGCAGCAGCATCGAAGCCAGTTCGACCGCCAGTACATACGGACCAAACAGGGAAATACCGACTGCTTTCGCGCTGATTGGCGTACCGTCAATGCCCTGATCGTTAACGCCCAGAATGGCGTACACAATGACCACCAGCATGATGGCCGACAGAATCGCCGGACCAATCCACACCTGCGGTTTCAGCCACTGGCGTTCCTGTTCAATTTCAGAACCACCGAGGTTGAGCATCATTACCACGAACACGAACAGCACCATGATGGCGCCCGCGTAGACGATAATTTCCAGCGCACCGGCGAAGTAAGCGCCTAACGAGAAGAACACCCCGGAAATCGCCAACAGCGAAATAATCAGATACAGCAACGCGTGTACCGGATTGGTGTGGGTGATCACCCGCAAGGTTGCGAGAATGGCTATCAGGCCACAGATATAAAAAGCGAACTCCATTGCCCCTCTCCTTACGGTAACAGGCTCTTGACGTCGATAGGCTTGGCTTCGTTCTCTGCTTCGCCCTTATCTTTGCCGTCGATTGCCATACCTGCCATCCGGTAGAAGTTATATTCCGGGTATTTGCCCGGACCGGAGATCAGCAGATCCTCTTTCTCGTAAACCAGGTCCTGGCGCTTGTACTCACCCAGCTCGAAATCTGGAGTCAGCTGAATAGCCGTTGTCGGACAGGCTTCTTCGCACAGGCCGCAGAAAATGCAGCGTGAGAAGTTAATGCGGAAAAACTCCGGATACCAGCGGCCATCTTTGGTCTCTGCTTTTTGCAAAGAGATACAGCCTACCGGACACGCTACCGCACACAGGTTACAGGCAACGCAGCGCTCTTCACCGTCCGGATCGCGGGTCAGAACGATACGACCACGAAAACGGGGTGGTAGATAGACCGGCTCTTCCGGGTACATCTGCGTTTCGCGTTTCGCGAACGCATGCAGGCCGATCATCCAGATACTGCGTACCTGGGTGCCGAAACCTACGAACAATTCTTTTAAGGTCATGGTCTTTGTGTCCCTTATTGCGCCTGCCACAGAATGACAGCCGCCGTTACCAGCAAGTTGACGAGCGTCAGCGGCAGACAGACTTTCCAGCCGAAGGACATTACCTGGTCATAACGAGGACGCGGTAACGACGCACGAATCAAAATGAACATCATCATGAAGAACGCGGTTTTCAGCGCGAACCAGACGAATGGCGGTAAGAACGGGCCATGCCAGCCACCGAAGAACAGGGTAACCATCAGTGCAGAAATGGTGACGATACCGATGTACTCACCCACGAAGAACAGACCGAATTTCATACCGGAATATTCAATGTGGTAACCGTCGGCCAGTTCCTGCTCGGCTTCTGGCTGGTCGAAAGGATGACGGTGACACACCGCCACGCCCGCGATGGCAAAGGTGACAAAACCAAAGAACTGCGGAATTACGTTCCAGATATCAGCCTGGTTGTTGACGATGTCGGTCATGTTAAATGAGCCGGCCTGCGCCACCACGCCCATCAGGGAAAGTCCGAGGAACACTTCGTAGCTCAGCGTTTGCGCAGACGCACGCATCGCACCGAGCAGGGAGTATTTGTTGTTACTGGACCAGCCGGCGAACAGTACCGCGTATACCGCGAGACCTGCCATCATCAGGAAGAACAGGATCCCGATGTTCAGGTCAGCGACCACCCAGTTCGGACTCACCGGCACGATGGCGAAAGCCAGCAGCAGCGAGGTGAAGGCGATCATTGGTGCCAGGGTAAAGATGACGCGATCCGAGAATTTCGGGATCCAGTCTTCTTTAAAGAACATCTTGATCATGTCCGCAACCAGCTGGAGCGAACCGCCCCAGCCAACACGGTTCGGTCCGTAACGGTTCTGGAACAGACCCAGCAGACGACGTTCGCCAAAGCTCATGAATGCCCCGCAGGTGACCACCACCAGCAGGATCACGACCGCTTTGAGAATGCTCAGCAGGATCTCAATCAGATCGGGTGTAATCCAACTCATTGTTGTGCCTCCTGCAGATCCTCAAGACGCGCACCTGCCAGTACCGGCGCGATGCCAGGCATACCCATCGGCAAACCAACCTGCCCTGCCGTTAATCCTTCAGCGATTTCAACCGGCAGCGTAACCGTGTTGCCATCGTAGCTGAAAGAAACGCGCGTACCGGCATTAACCCCCAACTTCGCGGCATCAGCCGGATTGAGTTTAATGTACGGCTGCGGCATACGGGTCTGGAAGACCGGCGCACGTTGTGACATTTCGTCGCTACCAAACAGATGGTAGTAAGGCGCGATACGCCACTGACCATCCTGAGCCTGGAAGCTCGCCGGAACGGTAGTGAAGTAATCCATCCCATCCGCAGAAGCTTCGATCAGACGCACGCCTGGGTCGCCATGACGCAGTTTACCGCCCACTTCATCCTGGAACTTATTCCACGCCTGTGGGGAGTTCCAGCCTGGTGCCCAGGCAAACGGAATTTGTGAACGCGGCGCAGACGGTTGGTTGTTCCCTTCCATCGAGAAAGCGAACATGGTGTCTTTGTCCTGCGGCTGGCGCGGTTCGTGTACGCTGATGTTGGCGCGCATTGCGGTACGACCGCTGTAGCGGTGCGGTTCACGTGCCAGTTTCTGTCCACGAATACGGAAGGTTGCATCCGGCGCGGCATCTTTAATACCCGCCAGTTGCGGCAGCTTCTCAACGACCGCGTCGATGACGTGGTCAAGCTGCGTCCAGTCTACTTCACGGCTCTGCACGGTGCTGTGCAGCGAGTGCAGCCAGCGCCAGCTTTCCAGCATGACGGTGTTGCTGTCGTAGTAGGACGGGTCGTAGACCTGGAAGAAGCGTTGGGCGCGGCCTTCGTTGTTAATCACCGTACCATCACTTTCGGCGAAGCTTGCGGCGGAAAGCACCAGATGGGCGTTTTCCATAATTGCCGTACGCTGATGATCAACGACCAGTACCAGTGGCGCTTTCGCCAGCGCGGCGTTCACACGCGTAGCTGAAGCATGGCGATGCAGGTCATTTTCCAGCACCACAACGGCGTCAGCACGACCTGTTTCCAGCTCGGTCAGCGCATCCTCAAGGGAACCACCGCCAATCATACCCAGGCCCATGCTGTTAACAGAGCGAGCAATCATGGTGATGCCGACATCAGCGCCCCGACCTTTCAGCGCCTTCGCCACGTTGGCAGCCGCCTGAATCACCTCGGCGCTACCGGCGTTGGTGCCGGAAATAATCAGTGGTTTCTTCGCTCCGGCCAAGGCCTGAACGATAACGTCAATTTTGTTCTGCAGGTCACGATCGATACCGTCAACCGCCGGGGCGTTGTTATCCAGCGCGTGGGCGATAGCGAAACCTAAACGCGCCTGATCTTCAACCGGCGCACGGTAGGTCCATGCGGCGATATCATCCAGACGGGTGTTATCGACGTTGGTGACGAACAGCGGATGCTTGGCGCGCTGGCCGATGTTGAGGATGGCCGCAATCTGCCAGTCGGCCACTTTCTGCGCCGCCGCCATTTCGCGTGCTTTACCTTTCACCGCCTGACGCACTGCCAGCGCAACGCGCGCGCCGGTCTGGGTGACATCTTCGCCCAGCACCAGAACCGCATCGTAGGATTCGATTTCGCGCAGTGCCGGAGTATGAATACCGCCGTCACGCAGTACGCTCAGCGCCAGCTGCAGACGTTCCTGCTCGCCCTGGGCGATACCGGTATAGAAGTTATCCGCACCGACCAGTTCGCGCAGTGCGAAGTTGCTTTCAACGCTGGCGCGCGGGGAGCCGATACCAATCACTTTCTTCGACTGACGCAGAATATCTGCCGCGCCCTGCATCGCCTGTTCGGCGTTCAGCGTGATCAGGTCATCGCCACGACGCTGTACCGGCTGACGCGGACGGTCTTTCAGGTTCACGTAACCATAGCCAAAACGACCACGGTCGCAGAGGAAGTAATGGTTAACAGTACCGTTATAACGGTTTTCGATACGACGCAGTTCACCGTAGCGCTCGCCCGGGCTGGTGTTACAGCCGATGGAACACTGCTGGCAGATGCTCGGCGCAAACTGCATGTCCCATTTACGGTTATAACGCTCGGAGTGCGTTTTATCGGTGAAGACGCCGGTCGGACAAATTTCGACCAGGTTGCCGGAGAATTCGCTTTCGAGCGTACCGTCTTCCGGACGACCGAAGTAGACGTTGTCATGTGCGCCATAGACGCCCAGATCCGCGCCATCGGCGTAATCTTTGTAGTAACGTACGCAGCGATAGCAGGCGATGCAGCGGTTCATTTCATGAGAGATGAACGGCCCCAGGTCCTGGTTGCGGTGCGTACGCTTCGTGAAGCGGTAGCGACGGAAGCTATGACCGGTCATGACGGTCATATCCTGAAGGTGGCAGTTACCGCCCTCTTCACAGACCGGACAGTCGTGCGGGTGGTTAGTCATCAACCACTCCACTACGCTTTCGCGGAACTGCTTCGCTTCTTCGTCATCAATAGAAATAAAGGTGCCTTCGGTGGCCGGTGTCATACAAGACATCACCAGGCGACCACGCGTGTCTTCCGCGTTTTGATATTGCTTCACCGCACACTGGCGGCAAGCACCGACGCTTCCCAGCGCCGGGTGCCAGCAAAAGTACGGAATATCAAGGCCGAGAGACAGACAAGCTTCCAGCAGGTTGTCCGCTCCGTTGACCTCATATTCTTTGCCGTCTACATGAATCGTAGCCATAGTCAGCATGCTTCCAGTTGGCTCGGTCGTAACCGAGCGTTAATCGAATTACTTATCGCGATGCAGGGGTTAACCTGCAATTACCAGCGCTCTTTCAGCAGGTTCGGCTGAATACCACCAATCTGATGGGTATTGCTGAAGGACTGCTTGATGCCAGCTTCGAATTCTTCGCGGAAATATTTAATGGCGCTCTGCAGCGGTTCCACCGCACCCGGTGCGTGTGCACAGAAGGTTTTACCCGGGCCGAGGAAACGACACAGTTGCTCAAGTGTCTCGATATCCCCTGGCTGGCCTTCGCCACGCTCCAGCGCGCGCAGAATTTTCACACTCCACGGCAGACCGTCACGGCACGGCGTACACCAGCCGCAGGACTCGCGGGCAAAGAACTCTTCAAGGTTACGCACCAGAGGAACCATGCCGATCTCGTGATCGACGGCCATTGCCAGCGCGGTACCCAGACGGCTGCCTGCTTTACCGATGCTTTCGAATTCCATTGGCAGGTCAAGGTGCGCCTCGGTCAGGAAGTCAGTACCCGCGCCGCCAGGCTGCCAGGCTTTAAACTTCAGGCCATCGCGCATGCCGCCCGCGTAATCTTCGAGGATCTCACGCGCGGTAGTACCGAAAGGCAGTTCCCACAGGCCAGGATTCTTCACGCGACCAGAGAAGCCCATCAGCTTGGTGCCTGCGTCTTTGCTCTTCGAAATGTTCTGGTACCACTCCACGCCGTTCGCGAGGATAGCCGGTACGTTACACAGGGTTTCAACGTTATTTACGCAGGTCGGCTTACCCCATGCGCCAGAGCTTGCCGGGAACGGCGGCTTGGAACGCGGGTTAGCACGGCGACCTTCGAGGGAGTTAATCAGCGCGGTTTCTTCACCGCAGATATAACGCCCTGCCCCGGTGTGGACAAACAGTTCGAAGTCAAAACCGGTGCCCATGATGTTTTTGCCAAGCAGACCGGCTTCGGTCGCTTCGGCGATCGCGCGACGCAGATGCACGGCCGCTTCGATATATTCACCGCGCAGGAAGATGTAACCACGGTACGCTTTCAGCGCAAACGCGGAGATCAGCATGCCTTCCACCAGCAGGTGCGGCAGCTGCTCCATCAGCAGACGGTCCTTATAGGTGCCCGGTTCCATTTCATCGGCGTTACACAGCAGGTAACGGATGTTCATGGATTCGTCTTTCGGCATCAGGCTCCACTTCAGACCGGTGGAAAAGCCCGCGCCGCCGCGCCCTTTCAGGCCAGCGTCTTTTACCTGATTAACGATATCATCCGGTGACAGTCCGGTCAGGGCCTTTCGCGCACCTTCGTAGCCGTTCTTGCTACGGTATTCGTCCAGCCATACCGGCTGTTTGTCATCACGCAGACGCCAGGTCAGCGGATGCGTTTCGGGAGTACGGATAATGTCTTTCATTTATACCGCTCCAGCAGTTCGGGAATGCCTTCCGGGGTCAGGTGAGCGTGAGTATCCTCATCGATCATCATGTTTGGCCCTTTATCGCAGTTCCCCAGGCAACAGGTTGGCAGCAGCGTAAAACGACCGTCGAAGGTCGTCTGCCCCGGCTTGATGTTGAGTTTTTTCTCAAGCGCAGCCTGGATCCCCTGGTAGCCGTTGATATGGCACACCACGCTGTCGCAGTAGCGGATCACGTGGCGACCTACCGGCTGGCGGAAGATCTGGCTATAGAACGTGGCAACACCTTCTACGTCGCTTGCCGGGATACCCAGCACATCAGCGATCGCATAGATCGCGCCATCCGGCACCCAGCCACGCTGTTTCTGAACGATTTTCAGCGCTTCAATGGACGCCGCACGCGGGTCTTCGTAGTGGTGCTTCTCGTGCTCAATCGCTTCACGCTCAGCCGCACTCAGCTCAAAAGCCTCGGTTTGTGGTTGTTGATTCTCGTGCATAATTAGCGGTCCACATCTGACATAACAAAATCGATACTACCCAGATGGACGATAAGGTCGGACACCAGGCTGCCACGTACCGCTACCGGGATCTGCTGCAGGTGTGCATAGCTCGGGGTACGGATACGGGTACGATAACTCATGGTGCTGCCATCGCTGGTCAGGTAGTAACTGTTGATACCCTTGGTCGCTTCCACCATCTGGAAGGACTCGTTTGCCGGCATAACCGGTCCCCACGAAACCTGCAGGAAGTGGGTGATCAGGGTTTCGATATGTTGCAGCGTGCGCTCTTTCGGCGGCGGCGTCGTCAGCGGATGATCCGCTTTGAACGGGCCTTCCGGCATGTTATTGAGGCACTGCTCAAGGATGCGCAGACTCTGGCGCAGCTCTTCAACTTTCAGCATCACGCGGGTATAGCAGTCGGACACACCGCCGCCAACCGGAACTTCAAAGTCAAAGTTTTCGTAGCCAGAGTACGGACGCGCTTTACGCACGTCGAAATCAATACCAGTCGCGCGCAACGCAGCACCGGTACAACCCCAGTCCAGCGCTTCTTTCTTGCCGTAAGCGGCAACGCCCTGCGAACGGCCTTTCAGGATGGTGTTACGCAGCGCCGCTTTCTCGTAGGAATCCAGACGTTTTGGCATCCAGTCGAGGAAGTCACGCAGCAGCTTGTCCCAACCGCGCGGCAGATCGTGCGCCACGCCGCCGATACGGAACCAGGCCGGGTGCATACGGAAACCGGTGATCGCTTCCACGACGTCATAGATTTTCTGACGGTCGGTAAAGGCGAAGAATACCGGAGTCATTGCGCCGACGTCCTGAATGAACGTGGAGATATACAGCAGGTGGCTGTTGATACGGAACAGTTCAGACAACATCACGCGAATCACGTTAACGCGATCCGGCGTGGTGATACCAGCCAGTTTCTCAACGGCCAGTACATAAGGCATTTCGTTAACGCAGCCGCCGAGGTACTCGATACGGTCAGTGTACGGAATATAGCTGTGCCAGGACTGACGTTCACCCATCTTTTCAGCGCCACGGTGGTGGTAGCCGATGTCAGGCACGCAGTCGACGATTTCTTCGCCATCAAGCTGCAGCACAATACGGAACGCACCGTGAGAAGACGGGTGGTTAGGACCGAGGTTGAGGAACATGAAGTCCTCGTTTTCGGTACTACGCTTCATGCCCCAGTCTTCTGGTTTGAAGGTCAGCGCTTCCATTTCCAGATCCTGCTTGGCTTTGGTCAGCTCAAACGGATCGAATTCGGTCGCACGCGCCGGGTAGTCTTTACGCAGCGGATGACCTTCCCATGTAGACGGCATCAGCAGACGCGTCAGGTGCGGGTGGCCTTCGATATCGATGCCAAACATTTCCCAGGTTTCACGCTCATACCAGTTGGCGTTCGGGAACAGTTTGGTGAAAGTCGGTACGCGCAGATCGTTTTCAGACAATGCCACCTTGAGCATGATATCGCGATTGCGTTCAATGGAGATCAGGTGATAGAAAACGGAAAAATCCGCGGCAGGTAACCCTTCGCGGTGCGTACGCAGACGTTCGTCCATGCCGTGTAAGTCAAACAGCATGACGTAAGGTTTCGGCAGTCTCTTTAAGAAATCGCCAACTTCCAGTAGTTGTTCACGCTTGACCCAAACAACGGGTACCCCGGTGCGAGTCGCCTGAACGGTAAAGGCATCCGGCCCAAAACGGTTGCGCAGTTCGCCAATGACCGGGTCATCAAGGTGATCCCGTGTTTGCCATGCGGCGTCTTGCGCGGTTAAGTCGGTCATATTGTTCACCATTGCAAATGGTCCGTGGTGGTCGGCAGTGCTTCGCGCTATTTATGTAGTGATAAGCGAAGGAAGTGCTGCTGCCGACAGGCGCAAATTAAATCTCGTCTGGTGTACGAAGATTCGTTACAGCAATACGTTCGCCGCGTTTACGCTCGCGTTCTGACTGCATATTGGCGCGATAAACGCCCTGATCGCCAACCACCCAGGAGAGCGGACGGCGTTCTTTGCCAATCGAATCTTGCAGCAGCATCAGAGCCTGCATATACGCTTCCGGACGCGGCGGACATCCCGGGATGTACACATCAACCGGAATAAATTTATCAACGCCCTGCACCACAGAATAGATGTCGTACATACCGCCGGAGTTGGCGCATGCGCCCATGGAGATAACCCATTTCGGTTCCAGCATCTGATCGTAGAGGCGCTGAATAACCGGTGCCATTTTGGTAAAGCAGGTTCCGGCTACCACCATCAGGTCAGCCTGACGCGGCGATGCACGCAGTACTTCCGCACCAAAACGGGCCACATCGTGCACGGCGGTAAACGAGGTCACCATCTCAACGTAGCAACAGGAAAGGCCAAAGTTATATGGCCAAATTGAGTTTTTACGGCCCCAGTTAACCATGTCATGCAGCTTGCCCATGAACACGTTTTTGTTAACTTCTTGCTCCAGGGGGTCGGTTACGATCTCCTGTTTTTGCAGGGGGTAACGGTCGTTCTCACCGTTAGGATCTATGCGGGTGAGCGTATAATCCATCTTAATGCCTCGCGGTTAGCGTTGACGATTAGCGATACTGTTCGTTTCCGGGTTCATACGCTCGCGGCGTGAACGCGCGGGCGTCCAGTCCAGCGCGCCAATACGCACCAGATAAACCAGACCTGCCAGTAACACAAAAATAAAAATTGCAGCTTCCACAAAGCCAATCCAGCCGCTTTCACGGATAGAAGTTGACCATGCGAACAGATACAGCGCTTCAACGTCGAAGATAACGAAGAACATGGCTACCAGATAAAACTTGGCAGACAGGCGCAAGCGGGCGGTGCCGACCGAGTCGATACCTGATTCAAACGGCACGTTTTTAGATCTCGCGCGCGCGCGACCACCTAAAAACCAGCCGCCGACGAGCATCAGGCAGCACAGGCCAATGGCAACAATAAGAAAGATAGCGAATGCCCAGTGATGAGCGATGATTTCAGTGGATGTTGACATACTCATTGCTTACTCATCAAAAGTAGCGCCAAATTCTCTGCTCTTTTCGGCAGATGAACGCCACATCGATTCATGGGGAGGAATAAAAAAAACCTTACAATCACTGTGAAAAACCATTTTATACAGCTAATTGATGGGGTTTTTTACTCCTTTCTATAACCTTTTGTCAACTTTAACAAAAGTTTCCTCACATTATTTTACACCAATCCAACTTCATTAACATAAAGTGCTGTTTAGACCAATTTCGATCGCATCATCGGTCATTTTTAACGTTGTTGAATCGTGTCCGTAGTGAAGTAAAAAAGATAATACTCGTCTATTTTGACAGGAATTCACCCAGATGCCTCCCCCTAAATGGGAGTATTTTCTTGATCTGTGACACGCTTTTGTTAATTCACCATAAAAAACAGCAACAATTTCTCTAGTTTTTTAACATGGAAACAATTAGCAATGCTGCTGATTATTTTTTAGCCTAACATCAGGCCGTTTTTTTACCTTCTGATTTTGTTAAGTTTTAGTATAGCAAATGACATAAAGCGGCAATATTTGCATAAAAAAAGAGCCGCTGGATGTTCTTTCAGCATCAGCGGCTCTTTTTTACACTTACATTTTAAAACTGTTTTTTGTGACAGGTTACTCAAAGTCGCCTTCAACAATCAGCGAGTCATCTCCCCCTTCAGGGGTAAACTGATTGTATTGCCAAGGATTTTGATACGTTTGCATCGACTTAAAGATAACGTCTGCCAGCTCATTTTGCGTGGACGGATCGCAGCACAACAGATACTCAGTATCAGGCAATGGCGGCAATCCGTCGGCGGCACCCAGGACGCGCAAATCCGGACTCATCATTTCAACAGGACGCGCAGTGACGCCGAGCCCTGCTTTTACCGCCGCACGAACCGCGGGTAATGTTGAAGCGACATATGCCAGACGCCATGGGATCTGTGCAGCGTTTAATGTCGCCAGCACGATATCGCGAAACGGACTCGGATCGTCCAGCAGAACCAACGGTACCGGCTCACCCTTTTGCAGGATATATTCGGCAGCGCAGTACCAGTGTGTTGGCGAGGTACGCAGATTCAGACATTCAAAATCGCCTGGTCGGTTGGTGGTAACCACCAAATCCACTTCTTGCGACTTCAGCATATCCACCATATAAGCGTTACGCTTGACTCTCACATCCAGCGCAAGCTTCGGATAAACCGAACTTATACGGTTGAGCAGGAAAGGCAGTATGGTATCGGCGGATTCATCAGAAGCACCGATAGTTAACACTCCCTGAAGATTATTAAACATTAATGATGAGCATGCCTCATCATTAAAACGCAGTATTTTTCTGGCGTAACCCAACAGTTGTATACCATGTTCGGTCAGTAGCTTGTTGCGTCCATGGCGTGCGAACAACTCTTTCCCCACGAGTTGCTCAAGACGCTGCATTTGCTGACTCACCGCAGACTGAGTTCGACATACCGCAGCTGCCGCAGCCGCAAAGGTATTCAGGTCGGCAACAGCAACGAAGGTTCTCAGCAGATCGAGGTCGAGGTTAATTATCGGACGATTTGCATTTATCATAGTTTTTCACTTACTCGCGGGTCATACCGGGTTAATGCTGTGCATTTGGAATCAAACAACTCCATTTGTAATGTGCCTCCCTCGCAGTTTCGCTTAGTGTAACCAAGTGAAAATAAGGATGTATTTGGTTTAACAAACGAAACAATTCTCTTTCTGAGCTATTTTAATACCCGTGATATTCATCGGAATATAGCAACGAGAAAGAGCCGGATTTTTAGCTGCTGGATGATTCTGACTTATGGAAAACATGTAAATTTTGTAAATTTAAAAAAAAGTTAACGAACAATAATTTACACATTAAGAACTATCTTTTCAGTATGTTAGGAACAACCAACCAACATTTGAATTATCTTAAAATTCAGACTACTTACCATTTCATGGGACTTATCTTAACCTAAAACCACTATATTTATAAGTGTTATCGTGAATAATTCCAGGCAAATTCGTGTTATGTCCTGGCAGCAGTTTCCCTATTATTAGTCCACTCAATTTGATGCCATTTAAATATTAAATAATAATTAATTAAGAATCCCTCAATTCATTAATTATGCTTAACAATGGATTTACACCGTATCCCGGACGGATCAGACCGATAACAACCCCCGCAGCTAAAACCTCAGTATTTTCGAATTGCCTCATCCAGCTTAGACGTCGGTGACATTTCGCTTTACAGCCTTAACTTTTTTTGACAAGACAAATCACCACAACCAAACCGTCATAACGAATCATATGACTAATAAAATACAGTTAACCAGATTATTATTCTATGATAATCACATCATTTAGTTGTTAACAGTTAATTATAACTTCATGGCTTTTCAAAATGTTCAACTAAAGACCCTTCAAAACTCACCGCCGTGGGAGTACATTGTGCTGGGCTGACTTCCATGGCAGGGAGTGGCATTCACAGCTAAAAAGGTCAACGTTCATGTCCCCCATTGAAAAATCCAGCAAATTAGAAAACGTCTGTTATGACATTCGCGGCCCGGTTCTGAAGGAAGCAAAGCGCCTGGAAGAAGAAGGCAATAAAGTTCTGAAACTGAACATCGGCAACCCGGCGCCATTCGGGTTTGAAGCGCCAGATGAAATTCTGGTGGATGTGATCCGCAATTTGCCAACAGCGCAAGGATATTGCGACTCAAAAGGTCTTTATTCCGCCCGTAAAGCGATTATGCAGCATTACCAGGCCCGTGGTATGCGCGACGTCACCGTGGAAGATATTTATATCGGTAACGGCGTTTCTGAATTAATTGTGCAGGCTATGCAGGCATTGCTGAATAGCGGGGACGAAATGCTGGTTCCTGCCCCTGATTATCCACTGTGGACGGCGGCGGTTTCGCTCTCCGGCGGTAATGCCGTGCACTACCTGTGTGACGAATCATCAGACTGGTTCCCGGACCTCGATGATATCCGCGCCAAAATTACACCGCGTACCCGCGGGATCGTCATCATCAACCCAAACAACCCAACCGGCGCTGTTTATTCTAAAGAGCTGCTGATGGAGATTGTTGAGATTGCTCGCCAGAACAACCTCATCATCTTTGCGGATGAGATTTACGACAAAATTCTCTACGATGACGCTGAACACCACTCCATCGCGGCAATGGCTCCGGACCTGCTGACCATCACCTTCAACGGCCTGTCAAAAACCTATCGCGTCGCTGGTTTCCGTCAGGGCTGGATGGTGCTGAACGGACCGAAAAAACATGCCAAAGGGTATATTGAAGGTCTTGAGATGCTGGCCTCTATGCGCTTATGTGCCAACGTTCCGGCGCAACATGCTATTCAGACCGCGCTGGGCGGATACCAGAGCATCAGCGAATTCATCATGCCTGGTGGGCGTCTGTATGAACAACGCAACCGTGCATGGGAACTGCTCAATGACATTCCCGGCGTCTCTTGCGTAAAACCGCGCGGCGCACTGTATATGTTCCCGAAAATTGATGCTAAACGCTTCAACATTCATGACGACCAGAAGATGGTGCTCGACTTCCTGCTGCAGGAGAAAGTTCTGCTGGTGCAGGGGACGGCGTTCAACTGGCCGTGGCCGGATCATTTCCGCATCGTTACGCTGCCGCGAATTGATGATATCGAAATGTCGTTGAGTAAATTTGAGCGTTTCCTGTCGGGTTATCGCCAGCTGTAACCCCGCAAAGTGCTACCGGGTTTGCATCCGGTAGCACTCTCTGCGCAAAATACCGTTACTGAAGTCACTGAGTAAGGGTCGTTATGAAGCAGAGCCACTTTTTTGCCCACCTCTCCCGTCTGAAACTCATTAATCGCTGGCCGCTGATGCGCAATGTGCGCACCGAAAACGTGTCTGAACACAGTCTGCAGGTTGCCATGGTTGCTCATGCGCTGGCCGCGATCAAAAACCGTAAATTTGGTGGTCAGGTGAATGCTGAGCGTATTGCCCTACTGGCGATGTATCACGATGCGTCAGAGGTGTTGACCGGCGATCTCCCTACCCCGGTGAAATACTTCAACTCGCAGATTGCCCAGGAATATAAAGCGATAGAGAAAATTGCCCAGCAAAAGCTGGTCGATATGGTTCCTGATGAACTGCGCGATATTTTTGCGCCTCTCATTGATGAACATGCCTTGAGTGAAGAAGAGAGATCGATTGTTAAACAGGCCGATGCCCTGTGCGCATATCTGAAGTGTCTGGAGGAACTCTCCGCCGGTAACAACGAGTTTCTGCTGGCTAAAACGCGTCTGGAAAAAACGCTGGAATCGCGACGCAGCGAGGAGATGGACTACTTTATGGACGTATTCGTCCCGAGCTTTCACCTCTCATTAGATGAAATAAGCCAGGATTCACCATTGTAAGTTTGCACCGACATTACCTTTATATGCCGGACAGGATGTTAGCCTCCATCCGGCATATAAAAATCAAAACGGGAACAGCATCGGGATCATCACCACGCACACCACCATCACAATGATGGTAAACGGCACGCCAATCTTCACAAAATCGCTAAAACTGTAGTTGCCAGGCCCGAGCACCAGCGTGTTTACCGGCGAAGAAACCGGCGTCATAAAGGCCGCGGATGCCGCCATCGCAATCACCATCGCAAAAGGATAAGGCGAAACACCCATCGACTTTGCTGCCGCCAGCGCGATTGGCGCCATCAGCACCGCCGTCGCGGTGTTGGAGATAAATAACCCGATGGTCGCGCACAGCACGAACAGGCAGCCCAGCATCATATACGGACCATACCCACCGCCGACGTCCATCAGCCCTTTCACCACCAGATCGACACCGCCGGTTTTTTGTAAGGCCAGCGCGAAGGGCATCATCCCGACAATCAAAATAATGCTCGGCCAGTGAATCGCTTTATAGGCGCTTTCGGCATCGATACAACGAAATTTCCCCATCAGCAGACAGGCGATGATCGCGGCAACCGTATTGGGAATTTCATCAGTGAGCATCAGGGCGACCATCAGCACCAGGCAGAAAATCGCATGCGGCGCCTGGCTGTGCGCCGGAGAAGCTTCACTGACTTCCACGGGCATATTCAGCACCACAAAATCGCGCCCTTTTTGTCCAAGCAGCGTGATAAGCTTCCAGTTTCCCACCACTAAAATGATATCGCCCATCAACAGCGGCTCATCAACCACCGCTCCGGCCAGCGCTGTACCATCACGCTTCAGCCCAACGACATTCAGCCCGTAACGCGTACGAAAAGCGATTTCCCGTACCGTTTTGCCGATCAATTCCGACTCAGGGATCAGAGAGATTTCGGCCATCCCCACGTCAAGCGCCTGCTCGGAGAAGTATTCGCCGCGCAGTACCATCGGCTCCAGCAGTTGCTCACTGCAAAACTCTCGCAGATCGACATCCGCTGCAGACATATCAATCAGCAGCACGTCACGGGCACGAAACTCAGAAACCCCGTTTACGTCAACGATCACGCGACGAAAGCGACGCCAGCGCTCCACGCCAATCACGTTTGCCCCGTAGCGCTCACGCAGTTTCAGGTCGTCCAGACGCTGGCCTATCATAGGAGAACCCGGACGAATCGCCAGGCGACGCGCGCGCCCGGTCAGGCGATATTCTTTAATCAGATCGCGAAAGGTCCGGCGTTTCCAGCCGTCTCCCGGCTGGCCGGAATCTTCCCCCTTGAGCATAAAGCGCATCAGCAGCATATAAATTATGCCAAGCACCAGGACCACCAGCCCCATCGGGGTAACGCTAAAAAAACTGAAACCGTTAAGTCCTTCGCGCAACAATTCACTGTTGACGACCAGGTTGGGCGGCGTCGCCACCAGCGTCATCATGCCGCTGATTAGTCCTGCAAAACTCAGTGGCATCATCAGGCGTGAAGGGGAAATTTCCATGCGCATGGAAACGCTTAGGACCACCGGAATAAAGATGGCGACCACGCCGGTCGAACTCATAAACGCACCAAGCCCGGCGACGGTAATCATCAGCAACACCAGCATTTTGACTTCACTGCTGCCAGCCACCTTCACCAGCCAGGCTCCCATTACCGTCGCCACCCCAGTACGCACCAGGCCATCGCCAATAATGAATAAAGCCGCTATCAAAATAACGTTAGGATCGCTGAATCCGGAAAAGGCTTCTGTGATGCTCAATGTTCCGCTGAGAACAAAGGCAATAATGACCAGCAAAGCGACCGCATCCATACGCACTCTGCCAGTTGCAAACAAAACGACGGCAATCGCCAGCAATGAGAGAACCCATATCAATTCACCGTTCACAACATATCCTTGTTAAATGAGAGGGATGAGTCGATTCTGCCATAAAAAAGCCCCAACAATCTGGGGCTAAATCATGATCAGGTATTTCTTACCACGACCACATTTCCGTTGGGTTGTTTGGTCACAGAAATATGTTCCAGACTGGTCAGCGAAAAATCGACCTCATCCAGACGTGGCGTATCCGCAGGCGCGTTGACCGCTATCACATGACACCCTGCAGCCAGTCCTGAGAGCACTCCGGCAGGCGCATCTTCCACCACCGCGCATTCCTGTGGCGCAAGACCCAGAAGCTGCGCGCCGAGCAGATAGGCGTCTGGCTCTGGCTTCCCTCTTTTTACCCGCTCGGCGGTGACAAACACTTCAGGCGCAGGAAGCCCCGCGACACGGTGGCGCGCCCGCGCGACTGGCATAGATCCAGAGGTCACAATAGCCCATGGAATACCCGCTTTATTGAGGTGGTTGAGTAATTCAACCGCCCCCGGCAGCACGGTGATCCCAGCGGTTTCCGTCGCTTCGATCTGCTCCAGGCGGGTGAATTCCGCGGCGATCTCAGCCTCAGATTTTCCCACCATAAAGTGTCGCAGCGAGGTAATGGCCTGCTTGCCATGAATAAAGCCGAGCACCTCGGCATGATCGAGGCCAAAACGATCGGCCCAGTTGCACCACGCGCGTTCTACCGCGGGTAAGGAATCGACCAGTGTCCCATCCAGATCAAACAGAAAACCTTTGCACTGCACGCTCGCCCCCTCAGGCATTAATGATTTGGTTAATTTCATTCGCGCTCAGGTGATACTGGCGCGGGCAAGAGTGCCAGACATTCAGCATACGCTGATATTTTTCCCACATCGGGGTCTGGGCGTTGAAGCCATGCGTACCTGCATCGAAGTGGGTATAACGACCTTCCACATTAACCATAAAACGAACGTACCCGAGGAAACGGGCTTCCGTTGCGGCGTCAAAACCGAGGAAGGTCACGCGACGCTCATCAATGGCCTGCGCGTCTTTAAGGTTAGTCCAGGACACATGTAATGCGTGATACATCTCCATAATATCGATAATCGTACGACAGGTTTCTTCCGTCAGCTCACCAAACTCGCGATCCAGCTCGCGCATCTGCAAGCCGTAACCGCGTTCAATAATCGTCTGCAAACGACGATAACGCTCGGCGTTAGTTGGATCGAGCATAGTCATCATTTTGTACTGATTCGACAAAATCAGACGTTGAGCGTTGGTCATTTCCATTTGGGACTCCTGTATCACTGCTACTGCGATGAAAAAAAAGAAGGCATCTTGTGCCTTCTTTTATATGCGTAATCAGGGGTCAATTACAAATCATCGAGGAAAGTTTTATCCAGTTGTTTGAAGGCGCGCTTAAGCGTGTCAGCCAGCGCCTGGTAATCAGGCTTTCCTTCTACCGGAGAGAGCGCCTGCCCGGCCTCTTGCAATTTACCCCGAACTTCGTAGAACCAGTTGAGTATTGAAGGCGGCAGCGGCGTTACAGAACGTTTACCCAGCCACCACATGCCCTGCATCGGCAGGCTGAGCGCAAACAGCGCAGTCGCCACGGCCGGTCCCAACTGCCCGCCGAGCGCAATTTGCCAGCATAAGGTGAAGACAGCGATGGGTGGCATAAAACGGATTGCGTAACGCGTCATGCGAATCACGCGGTTCTCAACAAACACGGGCGCGAGGCGCTTTTCCATTGGCCACGTCTTCGCATAGTGCTGCCCCCGGCGAAACAAGCTAAAAAAATTGACGGAACGATTATCCGGTGTCGACATGGCGGTTACCTCAACTTCACATATAAAAATTAAAAAATTTGTGCAAAACAACAACTACAAGGGACATCGTTCAAAACATTTTGTCTTTGATACCCACATTCAGGTATCCTGTGCCGGCCTGTAAGGCCTTTAGTCCAAAATCATTGAGTCGTCAAATTGGCATATAGTATGCCATTGCCTGAAAAATACGCAAAATGACATAGACTCAAAGGTATTTATTCCATCGTGCCCAAAAAGACAATGGCGCATGATGTTAATCATAAACGTCGGTGTCATCATGCGCTACGCTCTATGGCTCCCTGACGTTTTTTTAGCCACGTATCATAAATAGGTACTTCCATGTCGAGTAAGTTAGTACTGGTTCTGAACTGCGGTAGCTCCTCACTGAAATTTGCCATCATCGATGCAGTAAACGGTGAAGAATACCTCTCTGGTTTAGCCGAATGTTTCCATCTCCCAGAAGCACGTATCAAGTGGAAAATGGACGGCGGTAAACAAGAAGCGGCTTTAGGTGCAGGCGCCGCTCACAGTGAAGCGCTGAACTTTATCGTTAACACTATTCTGGCACAAAAACCAGAATTGTCCGCGCAATTGACCGCTATTGGTCACCGTATCGTACACGGCGGCGAGAAGTACACCAGCTCCGTGGTTATCGATGATTCTGTTATCCAGGGCATCAAAGATTCCGCCTCTTTCGCACCGCTGCATAACCCGGCTCACCTGATCGGTATCGCAGAAGCGCTGAAATCCTTCCCGAATCTGAAAGACAAAAACGTAGCTGTATTCGACACCGCGTTCCATCAGACTATGCCGGAAGAGTCTTACCTCTATGCTCTGCCGTACAGCCTGTACAAAGAACACGGCGTTCGTCGTTACGGCGCGCACGGTACCAGCCACTTCTTCGTCACTCAGGAAGCGGCAAAAGTGCTGAACAAACCGGTTGATGAGCTGAACATCATCACTTGCCACCTGGGCAACGGCGGTTCTGTATCTGCTATCCGTAATGGTAAATGTGTTGATACCTCCATGGGTCTGACCCCGCTGGAAGGTCTGGTGATGGGTACGCGTTCCGGTGACATCGACCCGGCGATCATCTTCCACCTGCACGATACCCTGGGCATGAGCGTTGACCAGATCAACAAAATGCTGACCAAAGAGTCCGGCCTGCTGGGTCTGACCGAAGTCACCAGCGACTGCCGTTATGTTGAAGATAACTACGCCACTAAAGAAGACGCTAAACGTGCAATGGACGTTTACTGCCACCGTCTGGCGAAATACATCGGTGCTTACACCGCGCTGATGGATGGTCGTCTGGATGCCGTTGTCTTCACCGGTGGTATCGGTGAAAACGCAGCAATGGTTCGTGAACTGTCTCTGGGCAAACTGGGCGTTCTGGGCTTTGACGTTGACCACGAACGTAACCTGGCCGCACGTTTCGGCAAATCTGGTTTCATCAACAAAGAAGGTACCCGTCCTGCGCTGGTTATCCCAACCAACGAAGAACTGGTTATCGCGCAAGACGCGAGCCGCCTGACTGCCTGATTTCACACCGCCAGCCTAGCTGGCGGTGCTGTTTTGTAACCCGTCTAAATTGGCGGTAACGAAAGAGGATAAACCGTGTCCCGTATTATTATGCTGATCCCTACCGGAACCAGCGTCGGTCTGACCAGCGTCAGTCTTGGCGTGATCCGCGCAATGGAACGCAAAGGCGTTCGTCTGAGCGTCTTCAAGCCGATCGCTCAACCGCGTGCCGGTGGCGATGCGCCAGACCAGACTACCAGCATCGTCCGTGCTAACTCTTCTCTGCCAGCCGCTGAGCCGCTGAAGATGAGCCACGTTGAGTCTCTGCTGTCCAGCAATCAGAAAGATGTGCTGATGGAAGAGATCATCGCGAACTACCACGCGAACACCAAAGACGCTGAAGTTGTACTGGTTGAAGGCCTGGTCCCAACCCGTAAACATCAGTTCGCACAGTCTCTGAACTACGAAATCGCGAAAACGCTGAACGCGGAAATCGTCTTCGTGATGTCTCAGGGCACCGATACCCCGGAACAGCTGAACGAGCGTATTGAACTGACTCGCAGCAGCTTCGGCGGCGCGAAAAACACCAACATCACCGGCGTAATCGTTAACAAACTGAACGCACCGGTTGATGAGCAGGGCCGTACTCGCCCGGATCTGTCCGAGATTTTCGACGACTCTTCCAAAGCGAAAGTGATCAAAGTTGATCCGGCCAAACTGCAAGAATCCAGCCCGCTGCCGGTTCTGGGCGCGGTGCCATGGAGCTTCGATCTGATTGCTACTCGTGCAATCGATATGGCGCGTCACCTGAACGCCACCATCGTTAACGAAGGCGATATCAATACCCGTCGCGTGAAGTCTGTGACTTTCTGCGCACGTAGCATCCCGCACATGCTGGAGCACTTCCGCGCAGGCTCCCTGCTGGTAACTTCCGCAGATCGTCCTGACGTGCTGGTTGCAGCATGCCTGGCGGCCATGAACGGCGTGGAAATCGGCGCCCTGCTGCTGACTGGCGGCTATGAAATGGACGCGCGCATCACTAAGCTGTGCGAACGTGCATTTGAAACCGGCCTGCCGGTATTCATGGTGAATACCAACACCTGGCAGACCTCTCTGAGCCTGCAGAGCTTCAACCTGGAAGTTCCGGTTGACGATCACGAGCGCATTGAGAAAGTTCAGGAATACGTTGCTAACTACATCAACGCTGACTGGATTGAATCTCTGACCGCGACCTCTGAGCGCAGCCGTCGTCTGTCTCCGCCGGCGTTCCGTTATCAGTTGACTGAGCTGGCACGTAAAGCCGGCAAGCGCGTTGTTCTGCCTGAAGGCGACGAACCGCGTACCGTTAAAGCGGCGGCTATCTGTGCCGAACGTGGTATCGCAACCTGCGTACTGCTGGGTAACCCGGATGAGATCACTCGCGTTGCGGCCTCTCAGGGTGTTGAACTGGGCGCTGGCGTAGAAATCGTTGATCCAGATGTGGTTCGCGAAAGCTACGTTGCTCGTCTGGTCGAACTGCGTAAAAACAAAGGTATGACCGAAACCGTTGCCCGCGAACAGCTGGAAGACAACGTGGTTCTCGGTACCCTGATGCTGGAGCAGGACGACGTTGACGGCCTGGTTTCTGGTGCAGTTCACACTACCGCGAACACCATCCGTCCGCCGCTGCAGCTGATCAAAACTGCGCCGGGTAGCTCCCTGGTGTCTTCCGTGTTCTTCATGCTGCTGCCGGAACAGGTTTACGTTTACGGCGACTGCGCGATCAACCCGGATCCGACCGCAGAGCAGCTGGCAGAAATCGCGATTCAGTCCGCAGAATCCGCTATTGCCTTCGGTATCGAACCGCGCGTAGCGATGCTCTCCTACTCCACCGGCACCTCTGGTGCAGGTAGCGACGTAGAGAAAGTGCGTGAAGCGACTCGTCTGGCGCAGGAAAAACGTCCTGACCTGATGATCGATGGTCCGCTGCAGTATGACGCCGCTGTTATGGCTGACGTAGCGAAATCCAAAGCACCGAACTCTCCGGTTGCAGGTCGCGCTACTGTGTTCATCTTCCCGGATCTGAACACCGGTAACACCACCTACAAAGCGGTACAGCGTTCTGCCGACCTGATCTCCATCGGGCCGATGCTGCAGGGTATGCGCAAGCCGGTGAACGACCTGTCTCGTGGCGCGCTGGTAGACGATATCGTCTACACCATCGCTCTGACCGCGATCCAGTCTTCCCAACAGCAGCAGTAATCTGCCGGGTGTGCCGGATGTCTTATCCGGCAACACCTGTGCTTATCAAACCGGAAATAGATGATATTTCCGGTTTTTTTATCTCTGTTTTTCCCTGTGGCATATTCTGAAACATTTGTCAGGATGCGCTGCATCAATGAATAACTATTCTCCTGTTTGCATACTTACTCTCTTTTGCATTGCAACAGGGATAGTCTTTCATGTCAGCAGTAACAGAATCACAGCCAGCCAGAAAATGGGCGATGCCCGATACGCTGGTGATTATTTTTTTCGTCGCCATTTTAACCAGTCTGGCGACATGGGTTGTTCCCGTCGGGATGTTCGACAGTCAGGAAGTGCAGTATCAGGTTGATGGACAAACCAAAACCCGTAAGGTGGTCGACCCCCACTCTTTTCGAATTCTGACCAACGACGCGGGTGAAGAGCAGTATCACCGGGTGCAATTTTTCACCACCGGTGATGAACGCCCGGGCCTGATGAATTTTCCATTTGAAGGGTTAACCTCCGGATCGAAATTCGGCACCGCCGTCGGCATTATTATGTTTATGCTGGTGATTGGCGGCGCATTCGGCATCGTTATGCGTACCGGAACCATCGATAACGGCATCCTGGCGCTGATCCGCCATACGCGCGGGAACGAAGTCCTGTTTATCCCGGTGCTGTTTATTCTTTTCTCCTTAGGTGGCGCAGTGTTTGGCATGGGGGAAGAGGCCGTCGCCTTTGCCATTATCATTGCTCCGCTGATGGTGCGCCTGGGTTACGACAGTATCACCACCGTTCTGGTTACCTATATCGCGACTCAGATTGGCTTTGCCAGCTCGTGGATGAACCCGTTCTGCGTGGTGGTCGCGCAGGGTATTGCGGGCGTGCCGGTGCTCTCTGGTTCCGGTCTGCGCATCGTGGTGTGGGTCATTGCCACGATGATTGGCCTGACCTTCACGCTGGCCTACGCGGCGCGCATCAAAAAGAATCCGCTATTGTCCCGGGTTCATGAGTCCGACCGCTTCTTTCGCGAGCAGCAGGACGAGGTTGTGGAACGACGCTTCACGCTCGGCGACTGGCTGGTGCTGCTGGTGCTGACCGCGGTGATGATTTGGGTGGTCTGGGGCGTTATCGTCAACGCGTGGTTTATTCCGGAAATCGCCAGCCAGTTCTTCACCATGGGGCTGGTGATTGGCATTATCGGCGTGGTCTTTCGGCTCAACGGCATGACGGTCAACGTCATGGCCTCCTCGTTTACCGAGGGGGCGCGCATGATGATTGCCCCTGCCCTGCTGGTCGGTTTTGCTAAAGGCATATTACTGCTGGTCGGCAACGGTGAGGCGGGCGAAGCCAGCGTGCTAAACACCCTGCTAAACAGCATTGCCAACGGCATTAGCGGGCTGGATAACGCCATCGCGGCGTGGTTTATGCTGCTGTTCCAGGCGGTGTTTAATTTCTTTGTGACTTCCGGCTCTGGTCAGGCCGCGTTGACCATGCCGTTATTAGCGCCATTGGGCGATCTGGTTGGCGTAAACCGTCAGGTCACCGTGCTGGCCTTCCAGTTTGGCGACGGCTTCAGCCATATTATCTATCCAACGTCAGCATCGCTGATGGCAACGTTAGGCGTTTGCCGGGTGGATTTTCGAAACTGGCTGAAGGTTGGCGCCACGCTGTTGGGACTGCTGTTTATTATGTCCAGCGTGGTGGTGATCGGCGCACAGATAATGGGCTACCATTAATTTAATCTTTATATATTTAATATCGGAAGCATTCATCACGCTTCCGATATTTATCATTACTTAATAAAAAAACTTCGCTAATAACATTATAAAATACAACCATCAATATATATTAAATTAAAGTATTCACAAAAATTATATTTATAAAATCATAAAATAAGACTTCATCAATAGATTTTTGAAAAACCGCCATGTTACCCTGCTTCCTCAATTCACTCTTATAAAAACATCATGACGCGAAATACATTTATTATGCTAATGCTGCTTATTGCCCCCTTACGTGCGGTATGGGCAGCAGGTTGTACGTTTATGATTGGCAATACTTCCGACCAAAATGCTACTGTCAATGCAGATATTGGCATCGCTGCCAGCGGGCAAAGTTATTTACCCAATACCGCCGACGTCCTGGTAAAAACCAATAACACCGGAATTTCCTACTGGGGAAAAAACGAAAACAAACAAAGCTCTAAAGTCATTTTTACCCGCGTCGACAATACCACTTTCCCGATGGACCCTAACAACAATAAAGGTGCACTGGTAGACAAATCTATTCCCGGTCTCTACTTTACGCTTGCCGCGAATTTAACGCCGCCTGCTGGCTACTGGACCGGCTGGGAAAAAATGCCCATCTACATGTCCAATGACAGCAGCGTAAACCAAACTGACCCACAGTTCATATGGGGTTGTGCAAACAACTCAAGCGCACAGTGGCTGATGAATGCCACCGCGACCTTTACGCTGACATTCTATACCACCGCCGAGTTCGATCCGGCCCAGGCAGCCGGCAAGCAGGTATTTGCCACCCGGCAAAAAGTAGGCGAAGTGGCCAACAGTACCGGGGCCGGAGGACAAATCGATGTCTATTTAAACGGACCGGTCACCATTACTACCGCCGGATGCGGCGCATTTAAAGCAGAAGAAGTCGTCAATCTGGGGCAGACAACGGTGGAGGACTTATATGCCTGGGACACAGTTAATGAAACGCCCTTTTCAATAAAGCTGCAAAACTGCTACGGCAACCCGAGTCTGGTGATAAATCTTTCCAGCAACCAGGTAAAAGATAATAAGCTGGTCAATACCAGCGGCAGCGCCAAGGGTGTTGGCGTGGGATTAGGTTATATACTGACATCTAGCGGAGCAGATTACCTTTCTGGCTTAGATTTGACGAAAGCAGTGACGCTTGACTCCCGGTATTTAAATTATGACGCATCGGGCAACGGAACATTAAATCTATCTGCCCACCTTGCGATTATCGAAAGAAGCGCCTTAACCGGAGGAACGGTTAATATTCCGACGGTCATCACTCTGACTCATCCGTAATAAACATCGCTACCGCAACGAGTTTTAGCGTTGCGGTAACGGTTAACGTCTTATTCCGTTTCTTCTTCTTTCAGCGATTCATTCTTGGCGTTGCGGGTCATCCACAGCGCCAGGGCTTTCAGTGAGTCCGGCGTGAACTCGTCGCAGCGCGCGGTAATTTCTTCCGGCGTCAGCCAGCAAACTTCACTCACTTCTTCTTCCTGAAGCGCAAACGGCCCGTGGGAGACGCAGCTAAACAGCCCGCCCCACACGCGACAGTTCTGGTCTTCAAAATAAAACTGCCCATGTTCGGCAAACGGCACACCCGCAATCCCCAGTTCCTCTTCCGCTTCACGGCGCGCTGAGTCCAGCAGTTGCTCGTCAGCCTGCACGACACCGCCTGCGGTGGCATCCAGCATGCCGGGCAAAAAATCTTTTGTCTCAGTGCGACGCTGAACTAGAATTTTGCCCATACCATCGTGCACAACGATATACGTCGCACGATGGCGTAAGCGTTGCGCCCGCATTTGTTCCCGGCTGGATTGTGCAATGACTTCGTTGTCTTCATTCACAATATCCACCCATTCCGTACTTGCCAAACGACGCTGTTCCACCATCAGGAAACCTTCTTTTTTCTGGCGCTCTTACGGCGCGTTTATGTTTGTGGGGTAAATTACGGATTAATCTCGACCTGTGCAATAACACTTTGATCATTGAGTGCCATTACGCTGAGAACATTATCATCCAGAATCCCGTAACTTGCCGCAAAGCCCCCTTTCGGGATGCTTACCGAGCCGGGATTGAAGTGGTAAACATCCCCCTGCCGCTCGGCGACCGGCAGATGAGTATGCCCGTAAACCAGCACATCTCCTGCGTTGAGCGCCGGCATATTTTGCGGACTAAAAAGATGCCCGTGCGTCAAAAAGAGCCGCTGATTTTCGGTCAGAATTTGCTGCCACGGCGCGGTCATCGGAAAATGCAGGAGCATCTGATCCACTTCGCTGTCGCAGTTGCCACGCACCGCGATAATTCGCGCGGCCTGCTCATTCAGCCGCTCTGCAACCTGTGCTGGCGCATAGCCTTGGGGTAGCGCATTACGCGGCCCATGGTTTAAAACATCACCCAATATCACCAGCCATTGCGCACCGCTTGCGCTAAACAGTTCGAGTACGCGTTCCGTGGCTGGCAACGAACCATGAATGTCCGATGCGAACATCAGTTTCATCACTCACTCCTCGTTGAAAATTACCTTGTAATGATACTGGATTACGCCCCGTTTTTCAGCAGGAACGCTTCGCCGAAAGCGCGATAAAACGCTGGACAGAAGCGCGCTGCCACTGGAAGGCGGCGTATTCCGCAAGCGCCTGCGGAACCTCATCGCCGTTAAGGACCAGACGATTAAGCATTAGCGCTAAATCGCAGTCAGCGATACACCATTCGCCAAATAAATTCTGCTTACCGTGGCTCAGTAAACTGCTCGCAGTAGCGAACAGTTTTTCCGCACTGGCTTTTCCCGCGTCGCTTAATGGCCCCTTCTTCACGCCAGCAAAAACCACATCCGTTGATCGTTCTTCACGGATAGGCATTAGATCGCTGCGGATCCACGCCTGAACCTGACGCGCCCGCGCGCGCTTTTGTACATCGTGTGGGTAAATACGCTCCCACTGCGGTGGCGCAAAGCGCTCTTCCAGGAACTCAGTAATCGCTGATGATTCGCTCAGCTCGAAACCGTCGATTTCAAGAACCGGCACGCGGCGCGTCAACGCATAGCCTTGCCATGAAGGTTGCAAGTGTTCACCGCTGTTGAGATCAACGGTTTTCAGCGTAAAAGGCAGCCCTTTCTCTTGCAGAGCGACATAAACAGACAGCACGTAAGGGGAGAAAAAATTGGCATCTGACCACAGCGTAATTGCAGATTTGCTCATAATGTCCTCTGAAGTGTATTGGCTTGCCTTCAAAATATAGAGTCTTTCTCTTGCTGTCACTTGATGAAAACTCACGCACGCCAACAGGCTCTATACTTGTTATGACCCGGTTCATGACAAAACGGACGCTGAAAATGATCGATCTCTATTACACGCCATCGCCAAACGGTCACAAAATCACGCTTTTCCTTGAAGAGGCGCAGCTGCAATACCGTCTGATTCATGTCGATATCAGTAAAGGCAGCCAGTTTCGCCCTGACTTTCTGCAGATCTCGCCGAACAATAAAATCCCGGCCATTATCGACAGCGCCCCGGCGGACGGAGGAAGACCTATCAGCCTGTTTGAGTCCGGAGAAATTTTGCTCTATCTGGCGGAAAAGAGCGGTAAGCTGCTGAGCGGTGAGTTGCGTGAGCGCCACACCACGCTGCAGTGGCTGTTCTGGCAGGTCAGCGGGCTGGGCCCCATGCTGGGCCAGAATCATCATTTCAGCCACTACGCCCCACAAACGATTCCCTACGCCATTGAAAGATACCAGGTAGAAACCCAGCGCCTGTACAACGTGATGAATAAACGCCTGGAAACGTCCCCCTGGCTGGGAGGAGATCACTACAGCATTGCCGACATTGCCTGCTGGCCGTGGATCCACGACCATCAGCGTCAGCGCATCGACCTCGACAACTATCCGGCGGTTAATAACTGGCACGAACGCATCCGTACGCGTCCCGCTACGGAACGCGCCATGCAGCAAGCACAGAGTGAGAAGCGGTGACGCGAATCGGTTCTCGTGTATCATGCAAAGGTTCATACATGGAGGAAACCTGCAATGTCACAACCTGACGCTATTATTCGTATAAAAAACCTTCGTCTGCGCACCTTTATCGGCATCAAAGAAGAGGAGATCCTTAACCGCCAGGATATCGTCATCAACATTGCCATTCACTATCCGGCAGACAAAGCCCGTGCCAGCGAAGATATCAACGACGCGCTGAATTATCGCACTATCACCAAGAGCATCATTGCCCACGTGGAAGGTAACCGCTTCTCATTGTTGGAAAAATTAACTCAAGATGTGCTCGATATCGCACGCGAACATCACTGGGTCACTTATGCTGAAGTGGAGATAGATAAACTTCACGCATTGCGTTACGCCGACTCAGTTTCTATGACGCTGAGCTGGCAGCGCTAAACGTAACCCGGGAGGCGACATGCAGATTCTGATTACCGGCGGTACTGGCCTGATTGGACGTCATCTGATCCCCCGCCTGCTGGAACTGGGGCATCAGATAACCGTAGTGACACGTTCCCCTGATAAGGCGCGTCAGATCCTCGACTCCCGGGTCGCGCTGTCCAAAGGCCTGGCTGAGCGACAAAACCTCAATGATGTTGATGCCGTGATTAATCTTGCCGGAGAGCCTATCGCAGATAAGCGCTGGAGCGCACAGCAAAAGGAACGCCTGTGCCAGAGCCGTTGGGGTATTACGCAGAAGCTGGTCGATTTAATCAATGCCAGCGAGACGCCGCCCACGGTGCTTATTTCCGGTTCCGCTACCGGTTACTACGGTGATTTGGGCGAAGTTGTGGTCACGGAAGAAGAGCCGCCGCATAACGAATTTACCCACAAGCTGTGCGCCCGCTGGGAGCAAATTGCCAGCACTGCGCAGAGCGATAAAACTCGCGTGTGTATGCTGCGTACCGGCGTGGTACTGGCCTCTGCTGGCGGTATTCTGGCAAAAATGGTCCCGCCGTTTCGTCTTGGCTTAGGCGGCCCCATTGGCAACGGACGGCAGTATATGGCCTGGATCCATGTTGATGATATGGTCAACGGAATTATCTGGCTGCTGGATAACGATCTGCGCGGTCCCTTCAATATGGTTTCACCCTATCCGGTACACAATGAGCAGTTTGCCCATGCGCTGGGCCACGCGCTGAACCGTCCTGCCATTCTGCGCGTTCCCGCCAGCATAATGCGTCTACTGATGGGTGAGTCTTCAGTGCTGGTTCTCGGCGGGCAGCGGGCGTTGCCAAAACGCCTGGAAGCGTCTGGTTTCGCCTTTCGTTGGTACGATTTAGAAGAAGCGCTGGCGGATGTCATTCGATAACCCTTAAGCGCTATTCACAGTCGCCGTTGCGGTGGTAAGGTTATAGACCAGATATCCGCAATGGCGACGTTATGGCGATAATTTCGACTCCCCGACTTACCCTCTCTTTGTTTCAGTTTTCTGACTGGTCATTTTTCCAGAGACTACGTGAATGTCCTGACGTCATGCGTTATATGGGCGATATCGCCCCAGCGAAAGATACGCGTCTGTTATTCGCCAGACGCCTTGCCGCACAGCATACTTTCGTCATCCGCGAGCATAACAACCCAGCGCCGCTCGGCGATATTGGCCTGCAAATCAGTCACCTGTACCCGCACGAGGCCGACCTCGGCTACGCCATTATGCCGCAGGCTCAGGGGAAAGGTATTGCCAGCGAAGCCGTACGCGCGGTGTGCCAGTATGCCTTCGAGCAGACATCCGTCACGGCGATAAATGCTTACGCTCTTGCGGAGAATAAGGGCTCAGTGCGGATTCTGGAAAAAACGGGCTTTGTGCGTACGCAGGTGCTGGAAAAAGCATGTGAGATTGACGGCATCGCCTACGACGACTGGGTGTTTCGGCTGGAGCGCGACGCGCTAAAATTGTAAGCCCGGAAAGCGTAGCGCCTCCGGGCAGGTGATTTACTTCAACGAACCTTTGAGGAACTGCTGCAAACGTGGGCTTTGCGGATTACCGAATACCTGCTCCGGGTCGCCCTCTTCTTCAATTTTCCCCTGATGCAGGAAAATCACGTGCGTGGAGACATGACGGGCAAAACCCATTTCGTGGGTCACGACCACCATGGTTTTTCCCTCTTCGGCCAGTTGCTGCATAATGCGCAACACTTCGCCCACCAGCTCCGGATCAAGCGCCGAGGTGGGCTCATCAAACAGCAACACTTCCGGTTCCATCGCCAGCGCGCGGGCAATGGAGACGCGCTGCTGCTGACCACCGGACAGGTGCACCGGATATTTTCCCTGTGCGCGCTCATCAATGCCCACTTTAGCCAGATACTTCACCGCACGTTCGCGGGCTTCCTGCTTGCTCAGCCCCAGCACCTGGATCGGCGCTTCCATCACGTTTTCCAGCACCGTCATGTGGCTCCACAGATTAAAGTGCTGAAAGACCATCGTCAGTCGCGTACGCAGCAGGCGCAGCTGATTTTTATCTGCAACCTTAAGCTGACCGTCTTTGTCGCGCACCAGACCAATATTCTGGCCACTGACGACAATCGACCCGGCGCTCGGTTTCTCGAGAAAGTTAATGCAGCGCAGAAAGGTACTTTTACCGGAACCTGACGAGCCAATAATACTGATAACATCACCCGCGTTGGCCTGCAGCGATACCCCTTTCAGCACTTCATGTTCGCCGTAGTGCTTATGTAAATCGATAACGTTTAATTTATTTTCAGACATCGTGTTACTCGAATCATTTAGAGGATACATGCTGCAACCAGCGTTTTTCCGCTCTACGGAACAGACTGATCAGGACATACGAAATAATCAAATACAGTACAGCGGCAATACCGAATGCGGTAAACGGCTGATACGTTGCCGAGTTGATATCACGGGCGATTTTCAACAGGTCAGGCACCGTTGCGGTAAACGCCAGCGCCGTGGAGTGCAGCATTAAAATCACTTCATTGCTGTAAGCCGGCAGCGCAATACGCAGCGCGGAAGGCAAAATAATGCAACGATACAGTTTAAACGACGAGAACCCGTAAGCACGCGCGGCTTCAATCTCACCATGGGGCACGGAACGAATGGCCCCGGCGAAGATCTCCGTCGTATAGGCGCAGGTGTTCAGCGTCAACGCCAGCACGGTGCAATTCAGCCCGCTGCGGAAAAACGCGTTGAGGAAATCCGTGCCTTTAACTATCTCCAGCGTATACATCCCGGAATAAAACACCAGTAGCTGTACGTACAGCGGCGTCCCACGAAAAATATAGGTGAATAGCCAGATAGGGAACTGGATAAATTTATTACTGGAAACACGACCAATTGCCAAAAACAGCGCCAGTATCCCGCCCATCACCACTGATGAAATCAGAAGCCACAGGGTGATAGCAACGCCGGTGTAGCGATATCCGTCGGTCCACAGCAGGGACTTCCAGTATTCCTGAATAATCTCGATCACAGGTCAGCCCTCTTCACACCCACGGAATAGCGGCGCTCAAGGTACAGCAGCACACCATTAGAAACAGTGGTAAACACCAGATAGATGACCCCGCACACTACGGCAAAATAGAACGGCTCCCAGGTACTCTTCCCGGCAAGCTGAGTGGCTTTCACCACGTCTTCAAGTCCAAGCAACGATACCAGCGCCGTGGCCTTAAGAATGACCTGCCAGTTGTTGCCAATTCCCGGTAAGGCATAGCGCATCATCGCCGGGAACATTATGCGGCGAAATATTTGTGAGCTGGTAAAACCGAATGCCGTCGCGGCTTCAATATGGCCTTTTGGCACGGCCATAAATGCGCCACGAAATGTTTCGGTAAAATAGGCGCCGTAGATAAACCCGAGCGTAATGATACCCGCGACCATTGGATCGATATCAATCTGGCCGATACCGATGGCATCGGTAACGGTGTTCAGCGCGATTTGTAATCCGTAGAAAATGAGCAGCATTAAGACCAGATCGGGCACGCCGCGGATAAGCGTCGTGTACCCTTCGAATATAAGCGCCAGCGCCCGGCTTTGCGACAGCTTTGCTGCCGCGCCGACTAAGCCTATCAGAACCGCCAGTACCACCGAGCTGAGTGCCAGCTCGAGCGTAACAATTGCGCCCTGTAAAATAACACCTGAAAAGCCATACAACATGCTGCCTGTCCTGTTGTGTGTGTGGTGAAGTAAGAAGCCTCTTTTGATTTCAGACTCACCGTTAAATGCCGGATGGCGGCTTTGCCTTATCCGGCCTACAAATCAACGTAGGCCGGATGAGCGCAGCGCCATCAGGCATAAATTCAACGTGTCAAAAATCTACGGGCTTTATCAGCACCTGCGGTGATTAACCGCCGTAAACATCAAAATCGAAGTACTTTTTCGCCAGCTTCTCGTAAGTACCGTCAGCTCGCATTTCGGCAAAGGCTTTGTTCAGCGCTTCGCGCAGCTCGTTGTCGTCTTTGCGCAGTCCCATACCGGTACCCACGCCGAACAACTTCTCATCTTTCACAGACGGGCCGCCGAATTTATAATCTTTACCAACTGGCTGCTTCAGGAAGCCTTCGCTGGCTGCGACTTCATCCTGGAATGCGGCATCAATACGCCCGGCAGTCAGGTCAGAATAGATATTGTCTTGCCCCTGATAGGAGACAATTTCAATACCTTTTGGCGCCCAGTGTTCGTTGCCGAACGTTTCCTGAGTCGTGCCCTGCAGTACGCCAACACGTTTGCCTTTCAGCGACTCAATGGTCGGCTGAATCGCAGAATCTTTAGCGACAACCAGACGTGAGTCCGCTGCATAAAGCTTGTCGGTAAAGGCAATTTCCTGCTGGCGTTTTTCAGTAATGGAAAGCGAAGACATAATCGCATCAATTTTCTTCGCTTTTAGCGAAGGGATAAGCGCGTCCAGCGGGTTTTCCACGAAGGTACATTGTGTATTGATACGTTTGCACAGCTCTTTAGCCAGATCGATATCAAAACCGACTAATTCACCCTGCGCATTTTTCGATTCGAACGGCGCATAAGTAGGATCGGTACCAATACGAATTTTTTGCGGAATGGCTGCAAATGCTGCGGTAGCACTGGAGAAAGCCAGGACCAGAGAAAGAGACAACACCAGTTTTTTCATAACTATCCTCAACAGACTGTCTTTTATAGGGGATCTTTACAGGACCAGGTGCAGTTATCGTGCCATTAATCAGGCCGACAAGGCAAAGCATTCTACCCTGTCGGCGGTATTTATTTGCATGAAAAGCGCTTAAGTATGCACTCATGCTTATTAAGTCAGCGATAAAAGCACCAAAACAGTGCACTGAATTTATCATGCACCGTAATGGTTACCCGCAATGGTGCAGTCAATTCCCCGCTGCGGCGTATTAATCACCGTAGACATTGAAGTTAAAATACTTGCTCGCCATTTTGTCGTAGGTGCCGTCTTTGCGCAGTTCGCCCAGCGCTTTATCGAAAGCGGCTTTCAGCTCTGCATCATCTTTGCGTAAGCCAATCCCGGTTCCGTCGCCAAAGTATTTTTTATCTTTCACTGATGGACCGGCAAAGACGTAGTCCTTACCAGCGGGCTGCTTCAGGAAGCCTTCGCTGGCCGCGACTTCATCTTGCAACGCCGCGTCCAGACGGCCCGCCGTCAGGTCAGAATAGATGAGGTCCTGGTTCGCATAGGCCACCACGTCCACGCCTTTGCTGCGCCAGTTGTCATTGGCATAGGCTTCTTGAGTCGAGCCTTGCAGGACGCCAACGTGCTTGCCCTTCAGGGAGTCCAGAGTCGGTTGAATCGGGGAACCTTTCGCGGCGATCAGACGTGAGTCTGCAGCGTAAAGTTTGTCCGAGAATGCAATCTCTTGCTGACGCTTCTCGGTGATAGAAAGCGAGGAGATGATGGCATCGATTTTTTTCGCTTTCAGCGACGGGATCAGCGCATCAAAGTCGCTGGCAACCCAGGTACATTTGATCTGCATGCGCTTACACATCTCATTTCCCAGATCGATATCAAAGCCGACGAAGTCGCCTTTGGCATCTTTAGAGGAAAAAGGTGCGTACGTTGTATCTGTACCAATACGAACCGTCTGCGGAAGTGCTGCGTAGCTGGCCGCGGTGGCGGAGAGTCCTACCAGCAAAGACAAAGCAAGAACCGTCTTCTTCATACATAACCCTCAAGTGGCGTAATTTTATTATGTTTTACGTTGTGTTGTGTGTTTGCAGACTTTTTCATGCAGGTCTTATGCCATTTTCGCGCCGATGAGGATATTCGACGTTAAATATGTTAATAAAACGTTGCAATAATGTCCTGATTTTGAAGATAGCAGGTCTGACGGTTGAACCGCAGCGTTTCGTTGAGTTTTAACGAATTAAATGTTGAGGATATGATCGCGGTTACAAAATTGCCCTGAAACAGGGCAACGGATGTTTCTTTGCACGCTGATGGAACGGCTTACGCCCCTTGCCAGCGGGTGAACAGATCCTGCGGAAGGGAGATATCAAACTGATCAAGTACGCGGTTAACCGTTTGATTAATCACATCATCCAGCGTTTGAGGGCGATGATAGAATGCCGGGACAGGCGGCATAATCACCGCGCCAATTTCCGCCGCCTGCGTCATCAGCCGCAGATGACCCAGATGCAACGGCGTTTCACGCACGCACAGCACCAGCGGGCGACGTTCTTTTAACACCACGTCTGCCGCACGGGTAAGCAGTCCATCGGTGTAGCTGTGAACGATGCCAGAAAGCGTTTTGATTGAACACGGCAGAATAACCATTCCGGCGGTCTGAAAAGAACCGGAGGAGATACTGGCGGCGATATCGCGCGTATCGTGATTCACATTCGCCAGGGCCTGCACGTCGCGTACAGAGAGGTCCGTTTCCAGCGCCAGCGTCTGCCGGGCAGCGGCACTCATCACCAGATGGGTTTCCACATCGCTAACGTCACGCAAAACCTGCAGCAGGCGCACGCCGTAAATTGCCCCGCTTGCGCCAGAAATACCAATGATGAGTCGTTTCACTGTGAGAGCCTTTTCGTCGTAATGGCGAGACTTTGCCGGATTACGGCGTCGGGCGCAACTGTCAATGTGGCGCTGAACTGAGCGAGCTTTCACGAACCACCAGACGAACCGGCTGCAGCAGATTTCGTTCCCCTTGCTCATTGAGTAGCAAACGAAACGCATCCTGTCCAAGCTCGCGCTTATCAACCGCAACGGTGGTTAACGCCGGATGCGCCCAGGCCGCTGCATCAATATCATCGAATCCAACAATGGCGATATCTTCCGGCACCCTGATTCCTTTGCGCGCACAGACCCGCATCGCCACCAGCGCGGCAATATCGTTATAGGCAAAAATCGCGTCCGGCGGCTGGGCCAGCGCCAGCAGTTTGTCCATCCCCTCAATCAGCGCCTGCTCAATATTTTTGACCGGCGGCGCTTCAACCTGATATTCCTCAGGAAGCGAGAGTCCGGCGTCAAACAGCGCCTGCTGATACCCTTCTACACGCTGGCGAATACTGTAATGTCGTTGCGAATGTCCAAGAAATGCAATGCGCTTGCGTCCCTGTTCAAGCAAGTGACGTGTAGCAATAAATCCGCCATGAAAATTATCCGGGTTGACGCAAGGAAAGTCGGCGGCCCACAGATCCACCAGCGCCACAGGCAATGCCAGCTTCCGCAATTCAGCAAGTATTTCAGCTTCCAGATAACCGGCGCAGATAAGCGCATCGGGCTGGTGCAGGTTAATCATCTCCGCCACCGAGTCTTCCGGTCCGATGGGTAAGAAACTCATCGCAATGTCATTTTCCCGACAAGCTTCAGCCACGCCGAGCATCACCGTGGAATAGAAAGGTAACGCGCTGGCGATATTGTGTTCGCGATGCAGCAAAAAAAGTAAGCGTTTAATACGACCGCTACGCAAACGGCCAAAATCGTAGCCCTCAGCCTGCGCAATCGTCAGTATTCTCTGACGCGTCTCCTCGCCAAGACCGGGTTGCCCTTTCAGCGCCCGGGAAACCGCAGCAATAGAAACGCCGCATGCCGCTGCAATGTCTTTAATTCGGGTCTTTTTCGCCATTCCGTTTGTTTGCACCTGTCACGCGTTCTTCAGTCGACGTCTGATTCCATTAGCCGTAAGCATATCACTCTCACAGCAGACGATTAACAATACGTAATTTCCCCACAGAGTCACTAGCAGAACCGCTAATCGTGCTCCTCCACCCTGTATTTGTGACTAAGATCACTATTAATAATATTTTTCTAGTAAAAATTACGATCATTTTCACAGAGAAAGAAACACGTCATATACCAATACTCCATAGCAGATCTATGCTCACCGCCGTTACTTGTTTAGTAAAAACTGTCAGAGATAAGCCGTAATGACTCTTTAAATCATCCCCCTGTTCGAGGATTGGTTATGACAATTGCTGATAACCTGGATACTGATGTACAGACAATTGACGCGGGCGAGACGCTTTCGACCCGCGAAAAGATAGGCTATGGATTAGGCGATGCCGGCGGGCACTGCATCTCAGATTTGATAAGCGGCTTTTTGCTCTTTTTCTATACCGATGTTTTTGGCTTAAGCCCGGCCATTGTGGGGGCGATGTTTTTTGTTCTGCGTATTTTCGATGCCGTTTCTGACCCGGTGATGGGCGTGATTGCCGATCGTACCCGCAGCCGCTGGGGCCGTTTTCGTCCGTGGCAACTGTGGACCGCAGTACCGCTCGGCGTAATCGGCATTCTGACTTTCACGGTGCCGGATATGGGGCCAAACGCGAAAATTGCCTGGGCCTTTGGCACCTACTTCCTGCTCTCCATCGGCTATACCGCTAACAACGTTCCATACTGTGCGCTGATTAACGCAGTGACTAATCGACACGATCAGGTGATGTCTTGTCAGTCCTGGCGCTTTGTATTAAGCGGCATTGCGGGTTTCCTGGTCGCGGTAGGATTACCGTGGATGGTGGAGGTCTTTGGGCAGGGCAACCTGGCAAAAGGCTACCAATACGGCGTAACGGTACTGTGTACCGTGGGCGTGGTGATGTTTCTGCTGTGCTTCTTCTGGGTCAAAGAGCGCGTACCGTTATCGCTGGCGGGCAGCTTTACGTTGCGCGAACATCTGGCCGGGCTGCGTAAAAACGATCAGCTCTTGATGATGCTGGTGATGTCCTTCCTGCTGGTAAACATTCTGTGTATTCGCGGCGGCGGCTACATGTACTTTATCTCTTATGTCCTGCAGGGCAGCGCCGGGTTTATGTCGCTGTTTTTTGGCGTAGTGACCGTGGCATCCATTGCCGGGGCGATTATCGTCAATCCCCTCTCCCGCCGCTTTAATATGGTGAAACTGTATTTTTACACCAACCTGGCGCTGGTCGTCTTCGGTATCGCCATGTACTTTCTGCCGACCGGGCCGCAGTACCAGACCCTGTGGCTGGTTTGTATCTTAATCAACAACGTGGTGCTGGGTTTCACCCTGCCGCTGCACTTCTCCATTATGGCCTTTGCCGATGACTACGGTGAATGGAAAAATGGCGTTCGTTCATCCGGCATGAACTTCGCCTTCAACCTCTTTTTTATCAAGCTCTCCTGGGCATCGTCCGGGGGCATTATCAGCCTGATTCTGATTATGGTGGCCTATCGACCGGGGCTGGAAAACCAGACCGCGGCATCGATTCAGGGCATCACCCTGCTGCAAAGCATCGTACCCGCAATTTTCCATCTCGCGCTGGCGCTGTGCCTGCTCAAATGCCGTCTCAACGGCCCGATGATGCAGCAAATCTCAACCGATCTTCACCAACGACATTCACACATTTCCTGAGGTAAACATGATGCAGTCTGATGTGATTGAAGCCGACCTGAATAACATCACCATCACCGACCCGTTTTTAGGAGAGTACCAGCGTCTGATCCGCGACGTGGTTATCCCCTATCAATGGCAAGCGCTGAACGACGAGATCCCTGAAGCGGAGCCAAGCCACGCGCTGATGAACTACCGCATTGCCGCCGGACTTGAGCACGGTGAGTTTTATGGCATGGTATTTCAGGATAGCGATGTGACTAAATGGCTGGAAGCCGTGGCCTGGTCACTCAGTCAAAAGCCGGACGCACAGCTTGAGAAGATCGCCGATGAGGTCATCGAGCTGCTGGCAAAAGCACAGTGTGAAGATGGTTATCTCAACACCTGGTACACCGTTAAAGAGCCAGGGCTGCGCTGGACCAACGTTGCCGAATGCCATGAGATGTACTGCGCCGGGCATCTGTTTGAAGCCGCAGTGGCCTTTTTTAACGCCACCGGCAAGCGTCGGCTGCTGGAGATAGCCTGCCGCTTCGCCGACCACATCGACACCGTTTTCGGTCCAAACGAAGGCCAGCTGCGCGGCTATCCGGGTCATCCGGAAATTGAGCTGGCGCTGATGCGCCTGTATGAAGTCACACAGGAACCACGCTATCAGGCGCTGGCACGCTTCTTTCTCGAAGAGCGCGGCCAGCAACCGTACTATTACGATATTGAGTTTGCTAAGCGCGGGGGCACCTGGCACTGGGATAACTGGGGCGAGGCATGGATGGTCAAAGATAAAGCCTATACCCACGCCCACAAACCGCTGGCGCAACAGAGCGAAGCCGTCGGCCATGCGGTACGTTCGGTGTATCTGATGACCGGGCTGGCGCATATCGCCCGCATGACGAACGACGAAGAAAAGCGCCAGACCTGCTTGCGTATCTGGAATAACATGGTGCAGCGCCGAATGTACATCACCGGCGGTATTGGCTCGCAAGGGATCGGCGAGGCCTTCACCAGCGATTACGATTTACCGAATGATACCGCCTATGGAGAAAGCTGCGCCTCCATCGGCCTGATGATGTTTGCCCGCCGCATGCTGGAAATGGAAGGCGACGCGCACTATGCCGATGTCATGGAACGCGCGTTTTACAACACGGTGCTGGGTGGGATGGCGCTGGACGGCAAACATTTCTTCTATGTGAACCCGCTGGAAACGCAACCCAAAAGTATTCCGCATAACCATATTTACGACCACATTAAGCCCGTGCGCCAACGCTGGTTCGGCTGCGCCTGCTGCCCACCAAACATCGCCCGTACGCTGGTCGCCATTGGTCACTATATTTTTACCCCACGCCCGGACGCGCTGTTTATTAACTTCTATGCCGGTAGCGAGGCGCAGTTTACGGTTGACGCTCAGAAGCTGGCGCTCAAGATTGAGGGTAACTATCCGTGGGACGAGCAGGTCTCGATTCGCTTTAACCAGCCGCAGGTAGTCGAGCACACGCTGGCGCTGCGCCTGCCAGAGTGGTGCGCGGCACCAACTGTGCAGGTAAACGGCGAAGCGGCTCAGGGCAAAATGGTGAAAGGTTATCTGCACCTGCATCGCCAGTGGCAGGAAGGAGACATCATTACCCTAAATCTGCCGATGCCCGTTCGTCGCGTGTATGCCAATCCGCTGGTGCGCCATGCGGCGGGTAAAGTGGCGATTCAGCGTGGGCCGCTGGTCTACTGTCTGGAAGAGGCGGATAACGGCGCACAGCTGCACAACCTGTCGCTACCGAAGGCGAGCGCGTTTCGTGAGGTTCAGGGCGTGGGCTTACTGAAAGGGAAAGTGCTGCTACAGGCGGAAGGCGTACGCGTGTTGACCGCGCATGAGGATAAGCCGCTATACAGCTTTGATAATCGCCAGACGGCGGTTGAGAAGCAGACGCTGACCTTTATCCCGTGGTTTAGCTGGGCCAACCGCGGCGAAGGCGAAATGCGAATTTGGGTCGACGAGACTTAAAACAGAGGCGTTCCCGCCAGTCGGGAGCGCCTTTTTATCGTACAGTTGGTTTTAAATAAAACCATGACGCTACAATGATGCCCATCAATACCAGCTCAATGAGCATAATCAGCCCACCTTGCCCGCTAAACCAGGTACCAATGATTATCGCGATATTAGTGATGATGACAAACCAAGCCAACCACGGGAACAATCGTGATCGATAGCTGACCAGACTTGCGGGATACACTCCACGATTTACCGCCTGTCGAAAACGGAACTGACACCAACCGATAACTATCCACGCAAGGCACCCCACTTGCCCGGTACTGGCAATTAAATAGAGATAAAACTGCTGAGCGGGAATATAACGTGTCAGCATCGACACCAGGGCTAAAAGCACTGTCAGTAAAATAGCGTTAACCGGCACGCCGTTACCGCTTAATTTACCAAATCGTGCAGGGGCAAATCGGGAACCCGCCATCGACCATAGCATACGTGAACTGGCATAGACTGCTGAATTTGCTGCTGAAACAGCTGCGGAAAAAATGACCAGCATCATAAGAACATCAGCCCCAGGAATACCGACGTGTGAGAACACCCAGACGAAGGGACTATTTCCATCAGGTACTTTTCCATGTGGATAAACCAGCGCCAGAACAGCAATCGCCAGACCATAAAACAGGATTATTCGCAAACCAATGCCCTGAATAACCTTCGGCAACACTGAGTGCGGCGATTCCGTTTCTCCTGCCGCGCTTCCTACCAGTTCCACCCCCTGAAATGAATAGATGACTATCGTCATGCAAACCAGAATTTGCTCCCATCCGTTGGGAAACCACAAACCATCACTTTTCAACGTCGGATGCCAGTTTGCATCTCCTGAGAAAGAGAAAATCATGACGCCGCCTGCCACGATGAAAAGCACTATTGCAAAAACCTTAAGCGCTGATAGCCAGTATTCACATTCACCGAAACTTTTCGCCGAGCATAAATTGATCAGCGTGAGTGCGACAAGGATGATTAGGCAATAAAAATGGACAGGTATAGCAGGGAAAAATTGATGGGCAATGAAACCCGCAGCAGTCAGATCTGCTGCCAGGGAAAACACCCAACTCAGCCAATATAGCCACCCAATGATATAGCTCCAGATAGGATTGGGCAGGAACATCAACGCATAATGCTGGAATGAACCTGAATGGGGAAACGCGCAGGACAGCTCACCAAGGCACATCATGGTTGCCAGCATAATCGCGCCAGCGAACAGATAAGCCAGTAATGTTCCCGCGGGCCCGACGCTATTGAGCGGTTCGGCAATACCGATAAATAAACCGGTGCCGATTGTCCCACCGAGAGAAATCATCAGCAAATGGCGTTTTTTGAGGTTTCGTCGTAACCCATTTTCAGGCTCGGCGGGCGGTAGCACTTGCAGGGTACTCATGGTCACTCCCTGTCCCGGATAACGTCATAGACGCCGCCACAGATAAATGACCGTGGCGGCAGTGGCTTATTGAATAAACCTCATGGCAACGCCCTTCGTCTGACAGGCCATCAGAAGCCCCGTATAGTCAAGTTCAAAACGGACGACATCTCCCACTTTCAACGGCTGCTCGCATGCTTCAATATCCACCAACGTATGGTCGCTGGTTTGTCCAAGGATGGTGATATTGTCGTCGCAGGGCACACAGTTATCGGAAGGTACGTCCTGACGACCAAACGCCAACAAGGCCCGCTTGCGAACACCATGATCAACAAAGGTTTTAGTTTGCAGGAAAGCGTCTACGCCAAGTTCTCCTACGGGTATTGTCGGCTTGCTGTTAAGCTCGATAATCTCCGCCTCAAGGACATACATATCAGAACACGCTTTTTCCACCGGCTTGGCAGAGTGATGAAATTCGTTCAGATACTTCATCTCGACATATTCAATGCCAAACTCATGCAACCCCCCGATCCGTAAATGGTTTAATCCCTGAGGCCAAATTTCTTTATCCAGTAAATGGTAGCTGGTGCAATTACCGGCAGAGAGTCGGCGCACTGGCATGCCGCTGTCCTGCTCTACTCGCGCAGCCAGTGCCAGAAAATCTTCACCATTTTTTACCGTGGGCAGGACGGTACCATAGCAATTGAAGTTGGTACCCAAGCCATACAGCTCAAGACAAGGTAATTCCTGAATAAGCCGGATAGTGCTGAGAATTTGTGAATACTCGGTGAACCAGATACCTTCGCGTAAATCCCCCATATCAACCATCAGCAATACCTGATGCATTTTCCCCTGGCGTTGGGCTTCCTGTGATAAAGCGCGCAGGATAACGGCTTCACTGTTCAGACTGATATCGGCATAGCGGATAACGTCTTCAATTTCACTTAGGCAAGGACTGCGGAGTAAACAGGTAGTACAGCCGATTTCACGGATTTTTTTCAGATTGTAGGTCCGTGATTCTGCAATCACCTGAATGCCGCCATTAAATACGGCCTGCGCAGTTTCAACACATCCATCAAAAACTTTATTGACCGCCATGACCTCAATTCCACTGCTGGCTAAAAGCGCTTTTTCTGTTCGGGCATTTTCTTCCAGCTTGCGTAAATTGATTTCCAGGATGGGCATATACATTTTATTTTCCTCCTGCCATGCTCATTCGAGCATTACGTTTCTGCGCCCGATGGTAGATACTTTCAGCAACAATAACGGCCAACAATGCGCCACCAACGATCTTGCCTGCGTACTGGAAATATCCCCCCATATCAATTTGTGAAGGCGGGATAAACAGCAGAGCAACGGCAAAGGCAATAGAGATAAATCCAAGCGCCGGCAGCACTGCAGGTAGGACTTTTCCGGGTATTTTAAAGCTTCTTGGCGTATCCGGTTGCGTCTGACGCAAGCGCCAGAATGCCGGGAACATCACCAGATAGGGAATGAAGTAGGTAATTGTAGTCAGTGCGGTCAACATCCAGTACGCCGCAGCAACGCTCGGGGATATAAAGGTTGAGAAGCACAGAACAGTGACAATAATTGCCTGCACGATCAGCGCAAATGCTGGCGTTTTCCAGACCGGGTGCAGTTGGGCGATTTTATCGCCTAACAGATTATCCTCGCGTGAGGCTTCCTGAAGCATGTAGATAGGCCCCACCAGCCAGGAGTTAATCTGACCCAGAGCACCAAAAAACATACAGAATGCCATCACCGGAATCAGCCACGGCATGTGTAACGTATCCGCTGCGGCGTGCATCGCCTGCATTACGCCCGCAACAATGTCGGTATTCCCCGCAGGCAGCAGCGTGTTCAACGCCCAGGTTCCCACCATGTAAATACCCACAATAACAACAGCAGAAACCGCCATTGCTCGCGGGAAATCACGTTGCGGGTTACGCGTGCGTCCGGCAATCATCGGCGCAACTTCCAGACCAGCAAAAGCAAACATCATGCTCGAAAGAAAGACAATGGTATCCCAGTGACTCAGGTCAGGAACCCAGTTTACCGCCGTCGCGTAATCGGTTTGCATCGGATGTCCGGTGGCCAACCATACGATAGCCAAAATGATCAAAATCGCAGAAGGAATAAACACACCACACCAGGCGCTGACGCTGTTGATAATTTTGGTCCACTCCATGCCGCGTATATTCATTAACGTCAGCAACCAGAAAATAACCGCTGAACCAACACCAATAAACGCTTTATTCTCAGCCAGACCGTCACCAATCATGTAGCCCAGCGCTGTAAAACCAAATTGCAGCATCAGAGGAAAAAATAACACGCAGGAAAAGAGGAAACACACCACGACTATCCACGCGATACGTTTACCAAACGCTTCTTTAATCCAGACAAATATCCCACCATCTTTCGGCCAACCGGTGGAGAGTTCACCACACACCATCGCCAGCGGAAAGAACAGACAGAATGCGGCAATAACCCACAACAGCATTGCTGAAGCGCCGTAGGGAGCGACATTCGGTATTTGTCGCAAACTCAGAATGGCAATGACATTCATAAAGACGATATCTTTGATGCCAAGCAAGCCAGAACTATTGTTACTCATGGCCATCTCCTGTTATTCATTCAGGGGCATCACTGCCCTCTTCGAATTACCTGACTCATGGACTCCGGCCAATGCCGAAGCCCAATAATGAGATTTAATAAATGTCGTACTTGACCATATCTTCGTAACTGTCTTCCCGACGGATTAAGCGATCTTTTCCCTCTTTGTCTATCATCACGACAGCAGAGCGCGGGCGGTTGTTGTAGACCGTCTGGCTTTCGATGGTGTAAGCGCCCGCATCCAGAAATGCGACGATATCGCCAATTTGCGTGTTCTTCGGCATCAGGAACTCCTCCCCCTTCACGCCCATATGGAAGTAATCACCGCCGTCACAAAGAGGCCCTGCGAGTTTGATCCACGCGTCATGCGAATCTGTCATTCTGGAAACGTTGTAGACATAGAAGAACCAGTCAAAATGCTGACTGTCTGAAAGCACACTGTATCCGGCATCAACAAACTTCCACTCAACGTGACATTCAACATTGCCGTTAAGGTCATAGTTGGTTTTACGTTTTTCACAGGCGACTTCTGTTAGCAGAACGGCGGCCGAACCGGTAACCTTACGCCCGGGCTCAATACAGATTTCCACATCCGTACGCCACTTATGGACTTCACGAATAACCGCATCAGCAAAATCCTGTGCCGTAATCCCGGCATACATATTGTCTTTAAGCGGATCGCCATTTTCCTCATCATATTTGTAGGGGACAGGAATACCGCCGCCCACGTTGATGAGATCAAATTTAATCCCCAGAACCTCTTCCAGACGTCGAGATTCATCCACCAATACTTTGGTTGCTTTGGCAAAAGGTTCAGATTCAGGAACCTGATCGCCCACATGCATATGTAAACCGCGAAGATGGACATAAGGCATTTCCAGGATCCGCCGACAGGTTTCTTCCGCTTGTTCCAAATCCAATCCCGATTTTGCGTGAAATGCGGTCACCAGCTCTGCATGCGTCGCTGACGGAACGTTTGGTTCCACACGAACGCAAACATTGGCGACTTTTTTCAATTTGCGGGAAATAGCATCAATGTGATCCAGTTCATACAAGCTATCGACGTTGATCAGGTACAGATCGTTAGCAATGGCGTATTCCAGGTCGGCTGGTTTTTTCACTACACCATTAAAGACAATCTGGTCGCCACGAAAGCCGATTTCCAGACATTTACGAACTTCGTACTGTGAATTAGCCTCAGCACAAATTCCTGCATCACGAATCGCCTGAAGCACTCCCATCACTGAGCAGGTTTTGGAGGCAAAAAAGGTTTTGGTATTTTTATGGGCAGCAAACGCCTGCTGGATTTCGTTGATATTACGAATAATCTCTGACTCAGAGAAAACATAGAACGGCGTCGGATACTTGCGTGCCAGAGCATCCAGATCCACGCCATCAAAACACAAGTGACCCTCTTTTTGTTGGAAACGGCGATCGTTTTCTATCACTTGCTCACGTAATTGGTTGTAGTTTTGAATAATCGAATCAGTCATAACATCCTCAGCTTATTTTCATGTAAGAGACCACATTCTCACAATGGATATAGCAACAGGCGTGCCAAAACTTAACTCTATTAAAATCAGTCAGTTACATACATAAAATTATTGTGAATTTTGTCATTTAGCGTGCTATTCATCACAACGACGAAAATTCGTCACTTTTATAATGATGTTATTAAACAAGGAAAAAGGAATTCGGCAATGGCTTCCACTAACGAAGAGTTGGCTGCAGCACTAAAAATGTTCTCCCGATTCTTCGATCTTATCCATCAACCCCTGGCGGTTATTAACGAGCGTGGTGAGTATGTCTATTACAACCAGGAGAGTGCGGATCTTGACGGATACAGCATTGAGCAGGCGCTAGGTAAACATATGCTGGATGTTTATCCGAGCATGAAAGAGACGCAAAGCACCATGCTTTCATCACTGAAGAAAGGTGTGGAATATATCGGTCATTACCAGATTTACTACAACGCTCGAGGTCAGGCGGTGGATTATCAGCATACTACCGCTCCACTCTATTCCAGTGATGGCAGCATGATTGGCGTTATTGAAATTGGCAGGAACATGTCCGGCGTCAGGCGGTTACAGGAACAGGTTGTAGAGCTTAACCATTTGCTGTACGCCGATCGCCATGAAAAACACCACGCAATTATTACTGAGAATCCGGAGATGCTGCGTAATATTGCGAAAGCAAAACGTCTGGCGGCAAGCAATATTCCCGTGACCATCGTTGGTGAGACGGGAACCGGTAAGGAGCTTTTTTCTCGTTTAATCCATCATTGTAGTAAACGCGCCGATAAGCCATTCATTGCTCTTAACTGTGGCGCACTTCCACCGACGCTTATTGAAAGCACTCTTTTTGGTACTGTCCGCGGCGCATACACCGGGGCAGAAAATAGTCAGGGATATCTGGAACTGGCAAACGGCGGTACGCTTTTTCTCGATGAGCTCAACGCCATGCCTATTGAGATGCAAAGTAAACTATTGCGCTTTTTACAGGATAAAACATTCTGGCGCCTGGGCGGCCAACAACAAATCCACTCAGATGTACGTATTGTAGCAGCAATGAATGAAACGCCCGCGCACCTTATCCAGACAGGTAAGCTGCGCGCAGATCTTTTTTACCGGCTGAATGTGGGTATGCTCATCCTTCCCCCTTTACGGAAACGCCCGGAAGATATTGCGCTGCTAGCTAATTATTTCATCGATAAATACCGCAACGACGTACCGCAAGATATTCATGGGCTGAGTGAAGCTGCGCGTATTGCCTTACTTAATCACACCTGGCCCGGCAATGTCAGGATGCTGGAAAATGCTATCGTCCGCAGCATGATTATGCAGGAAAACGACGGGATGCTGAAAAAGATTATCTTTGAAGAAGAGGAGTTAAACTTAGGCGTTGCGGATGTCCCTACCGTCGTCAGCCGCCCCGCACGCTCAGAATCAGAGGTGGATGGCTCGCTTGAAACAAGGGTGGCCAGGTTCGAAAAAAGCCTGATTGAAACAGCGCTGAATAGCTGCCAGGGAAATATTGCAGCAGCCGCACGAAGTCTCAATATTTCCCGAACGACATTGCAGTACAAGGTACAAAAATACAGTATTCGTTTCGGCGTAGTGAGTCTTTGATAAAAGCCAGCGACATTATGCCGCTGGCGGTAGCATTAACCTTCGTTGTGCATCTCAAGGTTTTCCGCTTCGTTCTGACGCAACACCGCTTTGGCATCGTCATTACGCAGGGAGTCGAGGAAATCGAGATATTGCTGGTCGACGTCTTTAGTAACGTACACGCCGTTAAACACTGAACATTCAAACTGCTGAATATCCGGGTTTTCCGCGCGGACCGCTTCAATCAGATCGTTCAGATCCTGGAAGATGAGCCCGTCTGCGCCGATTATCTGGCGAATCTCGTCGACTTCGCGACCATGAGCAATCAGCTCCGTCGCCGTCGGCATATCGATACCATACACGTTCGGGAAGCGAATTTCCGGGGCAGCAGAAGCCAGATACACCTTCTTCGCTCCGGCTTCACGCGCCATCTCGATAATCTGTTCTGAGGTGGTGCCACGTACGATAGAGTCATCCACCAGCAGCACGTTCTTATCACGGAACTCCGCACGGTTGGCGTTCAGCTTACGGCGCACGGATTTACGGCGCAGCTGCTGGCCCGGCATGATAAAGGTACGCCCTACGTAGCGGTTTTTCACAAACCCCTGACGGTACGGCTTCCCGAGGATACGAGCAATTTCCAGCGCGATATCGCAGGAGGTTTCCGGAATCGGGATCACCACGTCAATGTCTAGATCTTCCCACTCACGGGCAATTTTTTCGCCAAGCTTAGTCCCCATATTCACACGGGCGCTGTAGACGGAAATCTTGTCGATAAAGGAGTCAGGACGAGCGAAGTAAACGTATTCAAACAGACACGGATTGCTCACCGGGTTATCGGCACACTGGCGGGTAAACAGCTGACCTTTTTCGGTGATATACACCGCTTCGCCGGGTGCTACGTCGCGCAGGAATTCAAAGCCCAGCGTATCCAGCGCTACGCTCTCGGATGCCACCATGTACTCGGTACGACCATCGCCGATATCGCGTTTACCCAATACCAACGGGCGAATACCGTTAGGATCGCGGAAGGCAACCATACCGTGGCCGATAATCATCGCCACGCAGGCATAGGCGCCGCGGATCTGGCGGTTGGTTGCGGCAATAGCAGCAAAAATATTGTCGGCTTCCAGCGGATAGTGGCGGAAGTTATCCAGCTCGCTGGCGAAAATATTCAGCAGAATTTCAGAATCTGAAGTGGTATTGATGTGGCGGCGCTTTTCTTCGAACAGCTTTTTACGTAGCTCATGCGCGTTGGTCAGGTTGCCATTATGGGCAAGCGTGATGCCATACGGTGAGTTGACGTAAAAAGGTTGAGCTTCGGAGGCGCTGGAGCTGCCAGCCGTTGGGTAACGCACATGACCGATGCCCATATTGCCCTGCAAACGCTGCATATGGCGCGCTTCAAAAATATCGCTCACCATTCCGTTTGCTTTACGCAAGCGGAAGCAGTTGTTGGCATCAATGGTGATGATGCCTGCGGCATCCTGACCACGATGCTGGAGCACCGTTAACGCGTCATAAATCGACTGGTTTACCGGCATAACACCGGCGATACCGACAATACCGCACATACGTCTTTTCCTCGTTCAGCAACAACCCAAAGTTTATACTTTGGGCAAGAAACTTGACGAGCTTTGCAGATAGTCAAAGAACCATCTGATGATGAAACTGAACTGCGGGATCAGCTGCGACTTACTCCAGTCTTCACTTTTCGACAGACCGGTAAAGGTATCGAGAAAGAACAGTATGGCGGCGACGATCAGCGCTCCTCGCAGAGCACCAAAGCAGATCCCCAACACCCTGTCGGTACCCGACAAGCCTGTTTTCTCTACCAGTTGGCCTATCACAAAGTTAACGATAGCGCCGACGATAAGTGTCGCGATAAACAGTATCGCGATAGCAATCCCATTTCGAACCAGTTCGTCTTCAAAGCCCGTAAACCAGACAGACAGGTAAGTGTAGTAATGGCTGGCGACAAAGAAAGCACAACCCCAAGTCACCAACGATAATGCTTCACGAACAAAGCCACGGATCAGGCTAACCAGACAGGAAAAACCAATCACCGCGATAATGGCGTAATCAATCCAGACCATAAGTGTCCCACGATTTAACGCCCTGTCGTCCTGTTCGGGGCGCATTCTAACAGAAAAAGAAAACGTTTGCGTAGGGATTTCCTTTCCACGCGTAAATAAAAATGGCGCTGAAAAAATCTTCAACGCCATACCTTTTTATGCCTTTTCGGGCAGTGCCGGATAGCGGTGAAAACACCCTATCCGGCCTGAATAAGAGCAGCGCCGAGAACAGCGCAATCCCTTAATTAGGGGTGTACCCCATCACGACGCCACTCAGACCAGAGATCTTCTGCAGCTCGCCCAGCGAGTTCTTTAGCTTATCTTTGGAGGCGTCAGGCCCTACGAGAATACGGGTTATTTTACCCTGCACCGGCGTCGACGGGGAAGTATATACCCGGAAGCCCGCGCCACGAAGTTTACCCACGATCTCATTGACCTTATCCGCATTTTTCAGCGCACCAAGCTGTACAACGTACGCTTTACCAGTCGGCGCTGGCGGTTCCTCAACAGCCGGTTTAGGCGCTGGGGTCGGTGCAGGCGTCGGAGCGACGGCAACAGGCTGCGGCTTCGGTTTGGGCTTCGGCTGCTCTACGGGCGCAGGGACAGGATCTAACTCCGCGCTGTTTGCCGTCGTCAAACGTGACGGATCCAACGATGGCGCGGCAGCATCACCCGCCCGCACCTCTTCTGCCGCCCCTTCCGGCGGCTGGGTCGGCAGCGCCTGCGTTGCCGCAGGCATCATGTCTGGTTCATCGCGATCGCCGGGTTTCGGCACCAGAGGGATCGCCGCAAACTCATCCTGATAATGCTTTTTCTGCCCGTCAAGCAGCCCGGGGAGCACAATCACCCCCAGCGCGACCAGCACAATTGTGCCGACTAATCGATTCTGAAACTTACTCGCCACCGCTTCTCCCCACGTCTATCACTTCCATGACATGTGCGACAGTGTGAAACGATCCACACACCAACACGGTATCTTCTGGCTTCGCCTCAGCGAGTGCTGCAGACCATGCCTGCGCCACGCTGTCATAGGCGTTGCCTTTGCCCAGGTGCTCCAGCAGTTGTTCTGCCGTTGCACCACGCGGCCCTTCCAGGGGCGCACAGTACCAGGCGTCAACCACGCTTTTTAACCAGGCTAACGTACCGGCAATATCTTTATCATGTAGCATACCGATAACCGCAAGTACACGCCCGCTTTTCACTAACTTTTTCAGACGTCCGGTCAAATACTCCGCCGCATGAGGGTTATGGGCGACATCAAAAATCACCCGCGGCGACTCGCTCACAATCTGAAAACGCCCCGGTAAAATCGCTTTTTCGATACCCTCACGAATCGCCTGCTCGCTGACGTTAAGCCCGCTTGCGCGCAGCGCGGCCAGCGCGGTAGCGGCGTTAGGTTGTGGAACCTGCGGCAACGGCAGGTGCGACAACGTTCCATGAGCGTCCGTAAATGACCAGGCATTCTCCGTGAACGCATAGCGCCAGTCCACGCCGCAGCGTTGCAAAATCGCCCCGCTCTCTTGCGCAACATCGGCGATGGTGTAAGGCATTTCCGGTTCGCCGACGATAGCCGGTTTCTCTGCGCGGAAAATTCCCGCCTTCTCACGACCGATGCTTTCGCGATCCGGGCCCAGCCAGTCAGTATGGTCAAGTGCAATGCTGGTCACCACAGCGACATCGGCATCAACGATATTGGTCGCATCAAGGCGGCCGCCTAACCCCACTTCCAGAATGACGACATCCAGTTGAGCCTGTTTAAACAGCCAGAGCGCTGATAACGTACCGTATTCAAAGTAGGTCAGAGAAATGTCGCCACGCGCATCTTCAATCTCAGCAAATGAGGCGGTATGCGCGGATTCCGGCAGTTCACGTCCCTGCACGCGCACGCGTTCCGTGTAGCGCACCAGATGGGGTGAACTGTAAACGCCAACTTTATAACCTGCTGCGGTCAGCACAGATTCCAGCGTACGGCAGGTTGTGCCTTTCCCGTTGGTTCCCGCCACTGTAAAAACAAATGGCGCGGGTTTCAACACACCGAGTTTGCGCGCCACCTGACTGACGCGTTCAAGGCCAAGATCGATGGTTTTACTGTGCAGGTTTTCCAGATAAGAAAGCCACGATGCCAGGGGCGACGCGGCTTGAGGAATACGTTTATTGTCCATGATGGCTGTAGATTCTTTACGTTGAGGAAAGCAAAAGGGCAGCGCCAACCGGCCTGCCCTTTTTTACACGTCGTTTTTCACGTTGCAGATGCGTTGGCTGTACTCGCTCTCCCGAATCACTTACCGGTGTAAGCTCATCGGGATCAACGCTTTTATCGCCTGCCTGCAACCCGAAACCCATAGAGTAAACTATCAGGCCTCTGGTTCCTGCTCGGGAACCGGAGGTACCACCTCGCCTTCACGCGGCTCATCCGGATTCGGCGCAGGCAGATTCATCAGCTTCGCCAGAATGCTTGCCAGTTTCAGGCGCATTTCCGGACGGCGGACGATCATATCGATAGCGCCTTTTTCAATCAGGAACTCGCTGCGCTGGAATCCCGGCGGCAGTTTCTCACGTACGGTTTGCTCGATAACACGCGGACCCGCGAAGCCGATCAGTGCTTTCGGTTCTGCAATGTTAAGATCGCCCAGCATCGCGAAGCTCGCGGAAACACCGCCCATCGTTGGGTCGGTCAGTACAGAAATATACGGTAAACCGCGTTCCTGCATTTTCGCCAGCGCGGCAGAGGTTTTCGCCATCTGCATCAGAGACATCAGCGCTTCCTGCATACGCGCCCCGCCAGAAGCGGAGAAGCAGATCAGCGGACAGTTATCTTCCAGCGCCTGCTCAACGGCGCGGACAAAACGCGCACCGACCACAGAGCCCATGGAGCCGCCCATAAACGCGAACTCGAATGCAGCAGCAACGACCGGCATGCCGTGGAGCGTGCCTTTCATCACCACCAGCGCATCTTTCTCACCGGTTTCTTTCTGCGCAGAAGCCAGTCTGTCTTTGTATTTTTTGGAGTCACGAAACTTCAGCACGTCTTTCGGCTCAAGCTCGCTACCCAGTTCCACAAGAGAACCTTCATCTAACAGGCTATGCAGGCGATTGCGCGCCGACATGCGCATATGATGGTCACACTTCGGACAGACCTCAAGATTACGTTCCAGCTCAGCACGGTATAAAACCTGACCGCAGCTATCACACTTGGTCCACACCCCTTCAGGAATGCTTGCCTTGCGGGTGGGAGTAATGTTGCTTTTAATTCGTTCAATCCAGCTCATTGGTGACCTTTCTGCCTGAACCCTAGTCAGCTTTGTTATAAGGGGCGCATAATGCCATTTTTGCCCCTAACAGACCATGAATGTTGCACATTAAAACATAACAGCCCGAAACTTTGGATAAAAAAGTGGTCGAACCGCTGAGTTACTTTCTATTTTGCAGCCCGTGACGCAGCACGTTTATGGCGAATCACTTCAATTACGCCCGGCAATACGGAAAGGACGATAATCGCCACAATCAGTAATTTCAGGTTTTCCTGAACGATCGGCAGATCGCCGAACAGATAGCCTGCATAGGTGAACAGCAATACCCACAGCAGCGCACCTGCGACGTTATACATCGCAAAATGACGGTAGGACATGTGCCCCATCCCGGCAACAAACGGCGCGAATGTACGCACGATAGGCACGAAACGCGCCAGGATAATCGTTTTGCCGCCATGACGCTCGTAGAACGCATGGGTTTTATCCAGGTAACTGCGACGGAAAATTTTTGAGTTCGGGTTACTGAAAAGTTTTTCACCGAACAACCGGCCAATCGTGTAGTTCACCGCATCGCCGATAATCGCCGCCACAATCATCAACATCACCATCAAATGAACGTTGAGATCGTTAGTTGGCAGCGCAGAAAGCGCACCAGCGACAAACAACAGCGAGTCTCCCGGCAGGAATGGCGTTACCACCAGTCCGGTTTCGCAGAACAGGATCAGAAACAGAATCGCGTATACCCAGATACCGTATTCCGCAACCAGCTCCGCCAGGTGCACATCAATGTGCAAGATAAAATCGATAAGAAAGTAAATCAGGTCCATAGTTTTGCCTTTATACGACTCAAATTAGTCCGCCAGAAATAGCGGGCCCATAGGCGGTTTTGGCAGGTCGAACCGTTCCGGGTAATCTACCGCAACCAGATACAGCCCTTCCGCTTTCGCCGTTGCCGCTGCCAGCGTTCTGTCCTTCGCCGCTAACAGTTCTGCTATCCAGCTCTCCGGCTGGTTGTGGGCGCCTACTTCCATCAGGCTGCCGACAATATTCCTGACCATATGATGTACAAAGGCATTCGCTTTAATATCCACCACCACATATGCACCGAAACGTTCGACGTTAATGTGCATCACGTTGCGCCACGGTGTGCGCGACTGACACTGCACCGCCCGAAACGAGGTAAAATCATTTTCGCCAATCAGACACTGGGCAGCACGATGCATACGCTCAGCGTCCAGCGGTTCATAGTAATGGGTTACCCCTTTACCCAAAACCGCAGGGCGCAACCGATGATTGTAGATGATGTAGCGATAACGGCGAGCCGTGGCGCTAAATCGGGCATGAAAATCATCAGGTACAGCTTTCACCCAGCGTACAGCGATGTCACCAGGTAAATTCGCATTTACCCCCAGTGTCCAGGCCGCATCTTTACGCAGGGCGGTCGTTTCAAAGTGCACAACCTGCCCCGTGCCATGAACGCCCGCATCCGTGCGTCCCGCACAAAAGACATTGATGCGTTCATTCGCCACCTGAGAGAGCGCTTTTTCCAGTTTTTCCTGAACGCTACGCACTTCGTTCTGGCGCTGCCAGCCATAATATTTGCTGCCGTCATACTCAATGCCCAGCGCAATTTTATGGGTTGCAGGCTGTTGCTGGTCAGACATTAGTACAGGTACTCCTGTACCAGTTTTTCCGCAATTTTCACCGCCATCAACGCGCCGCCGAAGCGTACGTTGTCTGCCACAGACCAGAACTGAACCTGCTCCGGCATACCGTAATCGTTATGCACACAGCCAATTGACAGGTGCGGAGTGCCCGAGGCATCGCCAACCTGGGTCGGGAAATCAGTCTCTTCCGACAACACCACGTCCTCACCGCGTGAAAACGCATCACGTGCTTCTTCTGCCGCCAGCGGACGCAGAGCTTCAAAATTCACCATCTGCGCATGGCCATAAAACACGGGCGACTGCACGATGCTGGCGGAGATCAGTAGTCCGTCGTCCTGCATAATTTTGCGCACTTCATCGACAATACGACGCTCTTCCCGCACGCTACCTTCGCGATCTGGCAGCAGCGGCAGCATGTTGAACGCCAACTGACGGCCAAAGAAATCATCTTCGTCAATCGGGATGCCGTTAAGCAGTTTCGCACTCTGTCCGGCCAACGCATCGACGGCTTTTTTACCGTGAGCGGAAGCCGAAATAATATTGGTCACCGTAATACGTGACAGACCGCCGTCATCAATCAGCGGCTTCAGCGCAGACAGCAGTTGGCTGGTCAGGCTATCAGGGACCGCAATCACATTACGGTTGCGGTAATCCGCCAGCACGAACGGGTTAACGTCCGGAACCACCAGCGGAACGTCCGGCTCAAGCGCGAACAGGCCACTGCTGTCGATAACCAGACAACCGGCATTGGTCGCTTCTTCGACCCATGCGGCGGTGGCTTCTGCGCCCGCAACGAAAAATGCTAACTGCGCCTGCGTCCAGTCAAAGTCTGCAACGTCCTGCACAATGACCGATTTACCGTTAAAACGCAGATGCTCGCCGGCGCTTTCATTACGCGCCAGCGCATAAATTTCACCGACCGGGAACTGGCGTTCAGCCAGCGTATCGAGCAGGGCTTCGCCTACGGCGCCCGTAGCGCCAAGAATGGCAATATTCCAGCCTTCAGACATGGTGATTTACTCCAGAAATACGTAAGCGTCCCTGTCGTATTATTCGACAGGGAGCATTAAGAAGACATTAATGTGCCGGGTGGTGAACCGCGTTAAAACCCAGCTTACACAGCAAGGCCGCAGCCGTTGCGTCGTCACACATCACGTATAAAGACGACCATTCACGGCGCTCAAGATAATTTTTACGCAGTTTATCAAACTCACCCGGAATTCCAGCGACTTTACGCAGCGGCGCATCATCGCGGCGCACATCATACACTAAATGCGCCAGCCTTTTCAGCGTTGGCTGATCTAACGGGCCATGCAGAGTGATACGACCAAATTCAGGCGCCGGTAACAGGGTATTCAGCGCCACGTGCTGTTCGCGACCAATAAACTTGCTATAGGCCTCAAAGACCTGCGTGGTGCCACGCGCTTTTCCTTCCAGGGTGTACCCGGCAATGTGCGCTGTGCCGATATCGGCTTTCTCCAGCAATGCCACATTGAGATCCGGCTCCCCTTCCCAGACATCCAGTACGACGCTCAGCGACTGACCGGCATTCAATCGGTTCAGCAATGCCGTATTGTCGATGACTGGCCCGCGGCAGGCGTTGATCAGAATGGTGCCCGGCTTCAGTCGGCTAATCAGCGCGTCATCCGCGAGGTGCAACGTCTTGTACGGTCCGTCTTTGAACAGCGGCGTATGGAAAGTCAGCACATCGGCTTGCTCTACAAGTTCATCCAGCGAGCAGAAATTGCCTTCGTCACCGCGATCGGCTCGCGGTGGATCGCACAGCAGCGTGCGGATCCCCAGCGCTTCCAGGCGCGTCTGCAAACGTCCGCCCACGTTACCCACGCCCACGATGCCCACTGTACGATCGCGTAGCGCAAACCCGTCACGCTCCGCCAGCATCAGCAGTGCTGAAAACACATATTCCACGACCGCAATCGCGTTACAGCCGGGGGCGGCGGAAAAACCGATCTTCGACTGCGCAAGCCAGGCTTCATCTACATGGTCCGTGCCTGCGGTTGCCGTACCGACAAATTTAACCGGTTTTCCGCTAAGCAGTGATTCATTTACTTTCGTCACCGAGCGCACCATTAAGGCATCCGCATCATCCAGTTCGGCAACGGGAATCGGGCGACCGGGAACCGCTTTGACCTCCCCCAAACGACTGAACAGTTCGCGGGCATAGGGCATATTTTCATCAACGAGGATTTTCACGTCTTTCGCACCTGTTTGAGAACGAGAGTTAACCGGGCAAGTGTGCCATAATCTCGCCGCCAGGCATACTGCGAGACCTGGTCAGCACAGATTTAAGGAACAGAGATGATGCAGCCCATTTCAGGTACGCCCGCTCGCCCTCCCGGCGAAGGCCAAAATGCCCCTTCCGCGGCGGGTGAACAACCGTTATCCACACAACAACGTACCGTGCTGGAGCGACTGATTACCCGTCTGATTTCACTCACCCAACAGCAAAGCGCCGAGGTGTGGGCCGGAATGAAGCACGATCTGGGCGTTAAAAGTGATACGCCGTTGCAGTCACGTCACTTTCCTGCCGCTGAGCAAAACCTTAACCAACGGCTGGGGGTTGCTCAGCAAAATCATGCTAATCGTCAGGTGCTGTCGCAGCTCACTGAATTACTGAGTCAGGGAAATAACCGCCAGGCGGTAAGTGATTTTATCCGTCAGCAGTATGGGCAAACGGCGCTTAGCCAGCTCACGCCTGAGCAGTTGAAGAACGTGCTCACGCTGCTGCAGCAAGGGCAACTTTCGATACCGCAACCGCAGCAACGCCCGGCCACCGATCGTCCGTTGCTCCCCGCTGAGCACAATACGCTGAACCAGTTGGTTACCAAACTGGCGGCGGCCACGGGAGAATCCGGGAAGATGATCTGGCAGTCGATGCTGGAGCTGTCTGGCGTAAAAAGCGGAGAGCTGATCCCCGCCAAACAATTTACGCATCTGGTCACCTGGCTGCAGGCGCGCCAGACGCTCAGCCTGCAAAGCGCCCCAACACTGCAAACGCTCCAGGCGGCGCTAAAGCTGCCATTAGAGCCGAATGAGCTGACGGCAATAAAAGAGTACGCGCAGCAGACGTATCAGATCCAACCACAAACGATTCTGACCACGGTGCAGGTGCAGGACTTGCTGAATCAAATCTTCCTGCGCCGCGTGGAACGAGAACGCGAGCTCAGCGATCCGCGTCATCTGCAGCCCATTTACAGCCCGTTCGCGCCGATGATTGAAACGGTTAAATCTCTGTCGGCACGACCGGGACTGCTGTTTATTGCGTTGATGATTGCGTTAGCCATTTTCTGGCTGGTCGCTTAACCTTTACGCAGCGTTAGCAGCGTCACAATAATGCCCACCACGGCGGATATCGCCCCGGCAAGGAATACCGAGGGATAACCGTATGCGGTGGCCAGCACCCCGGCGACCGGACCACTTATGCCGTAGGAGATATCCTGAAACGCGGCATAACCGCCCAGCGCTGTACCGCGAACCTGCGCGGGCACTCGCTTCACGACCTCGACGCCCAATGCCGGGAAGATAAGCGAACACCCGGCCCCGGTTAATGCCGCCCCGAGCAGCGCAATCCAGGCCGATGGGGCCTGCCACAACAGAATCAGTCCTGCGGTTTCCACCAGCAAGGAGACAACGGCGACCTTCACGCCGCCGAACCGGTCTGGCATCCAGCCAAACAGAATGCGCATCAGCACAAACGCCCCACCAAACGCGGTCAGGGTGAACCCCGCCATCGTCCAGCCGTTGCTGACAAAATAGAGTGAAATAAACGTACCGATCACCGCAAAGCCAACGCCCTGCAATGCCAGACCCAGGCCCGGTTTCCAGATAAGCCCTACCACGCTCCATAACGAAGGACGTTCTCCTGCATGAGCAGGCACTTTGCGCACGGTGCCGTTGAATGCCCAGGCCAGCAGCGGTAAAACCATCGTCGTCCCCGCCAGCGCCGCAAAACCAAAGTGGCTGTGGATCAACAGGCCCAGCGGCGCACCGGCAGCCAGTGCGCCGTAAATCGCCATCCCGTTCCACGACATCACCTTACCCGAACGTGTTGGCCCGACCAGCCCAAGTCCCCAGGTCAGCGTCCCGGTGAGCAACTGGCTTTCGCCAAAACCGAGGATCAAACGACCGACGATTAACAACGCAAATTTTACGGGGACAGAAACAGGCAATAGCGCGGCTAAAAGCCACGCCGCGCCCGCCAGCCCACAGGCAAACATCCCCTGTAGCGCCGAACGTTTAGCGCCATATTGATCGGCCAGGCGCCCGGCGTAGCCGCGCGTTAATACCGTTGCCAGAAACTGTACGCCTACGGCGATACCGACCATGGTATTGCCATAGCCGAGCTCCTGGTGCACAAACAGAGGAATGACGGGCAAAGGTAAACCGACCGTCATATAGGTCAGGAAAACCGCAAAAGCGATGCGAAACAGCGAAAAGTTCGCCGAAGGTGTTTTTTCTTGTTGGGTTACAGCTGTCATGCGTTACTCCAAAATGCAGAGTAAGGCGAGGAATGCCCACGCCCCCTCTACCTGACTATCAGGATTAAGGTGCGTTGGATAACGTTAAACGCTTACGCATTATCAAGAGGATAATGTTGAAGCTGGAGTCTGCCTGCGAGGGGCTAAACTTGTCAACCTTGAAATCACTGAACACCACACAAAACAAATGGTTATTCTCTCTAAGAAAAGCACAAACAATGAGGAAAAAGTTGTCAATCAGGAAGACACTCAACGATCAGTTTTGCCAGAATATTTTATGGACACGGAAATGAAAGCATTTTCGCTTATTGCTCTCATCCTGGTGCTTTGCGGCTGCTCTGCGCCTCATCGGGACAGCACACAAGATGTAAAACAGTTCTATCTCGCGTGGATGTCCGCATACACACAAGATCGGGATACGTCCGCACTCATGCAACTTTATGTGGCGAAAGACGTTATCGACCGTCTGGCGCTGATTGACAGCCTTTACGAGCAGGAAATAATAAATTCTGACTATTTTATGTACGTGCAGGATTACGACCCTGAATGGATCCCGCGGCTACGGGTTGGAGCAGCGCAACACTTTCTCGGTGGCGAAAAGGTGGAAGTACAATTAGGTGGACCGACAGGCGAAGCGCCCATGCAGTTGGAAGTGTATACCCGTTGGGAAGAAGGTCGCTGGAAAATTTATCGCGTGCGGGATCTGGGCAATCAATTTGAACAGCCAATCTACAGCGCCGGTGATATTGCGCAAGCCAGGGCATGGTCTGCGGAGATCGCACCGGAGTACGAAAAGATGAAAAAATAAAAAAGGGAGCCATCAGGCTCCCCTTTGCATCTCATTTTGTAGACTTACACTTACAGCTTACGCATGACCAGCGTTGCGTTGGTGCCGCCAAAGCCGAAGCTGTTGGACATCACAGTGGTCAGCGCCTGCTCGGTCGGTTTGGTCACGATGTTCAGACCTGCCGCCTGCTCATCCAGCTCTTCAATGTTGATGCTTGGCGCGATAAAGCCGTGTTCCAGCATCAGCAGAGAGTAGATAGCTTCCTGTACGCCAGCCGCGCCCAGGGAGTGGCCGGTCATCGCTTTGGTCGCAGAGATTGCCGGGCTGTTGTCGCCAAACACTTCACGAATTGCGCCAAGCTCTTTCACGTCGCCTACCGGAGTAGAGGTACCGTGGGAGTTCAGGTAGTCGATCGGCGTGTCTACGCCGTGCATCGCCATCTGCATGCAACGTACTGCGCCTTCGCCAGACGGAGCAACCATGTCAGCACCATCGGACGTTGCGCCGTAACCGACGATTTCCGCATAGATATGCGCGCCACGGGCCAGAGCATGTTCCAGTTCTTCGACGACAACCATACCGCCGCCGCCTGCAATAACGAAACCATCACGGTTTGCGTCATAGGTACGGGAAGCTTTGGATGGATCGTCGTTATATTTGGTAGACAGCGCGCCCATTGCGTCGAATTCACACGCCATTTCCCAGCACAGCTCTTCGCCGCCGCCAGCAAAAACGATGTCTTGTTTGCCCAGTTGAATTTGTTCTACCGCATTGCCGATGCAGTGCGCAGATGTCGCACAGGCAGAGCTGATGGAGTAGTTTACGCCGTGGATTTTGAACGGCGTTGCGAGGCAGGCTGAAACGCCGGACGCCATCGCTTTGGTGACCACATACGGGCCAACCGCTTTCAGGCCACGCGGGCTACGCATTGCGTCAGCGCCGAATACCTGAAAACGTGGGGAGCCGCCGCCGGAACCTGCAATCAGGCCAACGCGCGGATTATTCTGGTAATCTTCTGCAGCAAGGCCAGCATCAGCCACAGCCTGCTCCATTGAAAGGAATGCATAAATGGATGCGTCGCTCATGAAGCGCACTACTTTGCGGTCAATGAGGCCAGTGGTATCCAGTTTTACGTTGCCCCAAACGTGGCTACGCATGCCGGAGTCCTTCAGCTCCTGAGAGAAAGTGATCCCTGAACGTCCTTCACGCAGAGATGCCAGGACTTCCTGCTGGTTATTACCGATGCTGGAAACGATGCCCAAGCCAGTAATCACTGCACGTTTCATTCAATACCTCTGTAAGTCGCACTATTTTAAAGTTTCGAGTGGCACAATAGCGTACACTTGTACGCCGAACAAGTCCGATCAGCCAATTTATGTGGAAATTTGCGCAGCCAGGCACTCATCGCTAAGATCGGGGCACAGCCTGCCAGACGAGTAACTTACGTGAAACAATACGCTATACAACCTGCCAACCTTGAATTCAACTCTGAGGGTACACCTGTTTCCCGAGATTTTGACGATGTCTATTTTTCTAATGATAACGGGCTGGAGGAGACACGTTACGTCTTTCTCGGCGGTAACCATCTCGCACAGCGATTCCCTTCACATTCACGCCCCCTCTTCGTGGTAGCAGAAAGTGGGTTTGGCACCGGACTTAACTTCCTCACGCTCTGGCAGGCATTTTCCGAGTTTCGTGATACTCACCCTGACGCTACCCTGGAAAGATTACATTTCATCAGTTTCGAAAAATATCCGCTAACGCGTGAAGATCTTACTTTAGCCCACCAGCACTGGTCAGAACTTGCGCCGTGGGCCTCGGCGCTGCAAGAGCAATGGCCGCTGCCGCTAGCGGGATGTCATCGTCTGCTGCTTGATGAAGGGCGTGTCACACTGGATCTGTGGTTTGGCGATATTAACGAGCTGACCTGCAAACTGGATGATTCTCTTAATCAAAAGGTGGACGCCTGGTTCCTGGACGGTTTCGCGCCGGCAAAAAACCCGGATATGTGGACGCCAACACTGTTTAACGCGATGGCCCGACTGGCTCGTCCCGGCGGTACATTAGCGACCTTCACATCGGCAGGCTTTGTACGTCGGGGGTTGCAGGAAGCCGGGTTTACAATGCAAAAATGCAAAGGCTTTGGCCGCAAGCGCGAAATGCTCTGTGGCGTAATGGAACAGACTCAGGCGCTCCCTTCCTCAGCGCCATGGTTTGCACGTACGGGAACAGATAAACGTGAAGCCGCCATTATTGGCGGGGGGATTGCCAGCGCATTGTTGTCTCTGGCGTTACTGCGCCGTGGCTGGCAGGTCACGCTGTATTGCGCAGACGAAAAACCCGCCGGGGGCGCATCCGGCAATCGCCAGGGCGCGCTCTATCCGCTACTCAGCAAGCATGACGCGGCCATTAATCTGTTTTTCCCCACCGCGTTTACCTTTGCCCGTCGACTGTATGACGCCCTCCCCGTTGAGTTCGCGCATGACTGGTGCGGCGTGACGCAACTGGCATGGGATGAGAAAAGCCAGCAAAAAATCGCGCAGATGCTGTCCCTTGAACTGCCCGATGCGCTCGCCATCGAGGTTGACGCTCAGCAGGTTTTACAAACGACAGGCGTGGAAACCGGATGCGGCGGGATTCAGTATCCGAGCGGAGGATGGTTATACCCGGCGCAGTTAACCGCCGCCGTACTGGACTATGCCGCAACGCTGGGATTACGCACCCGCTATCAACATACGCTGACCTCACTGACACGCCACACGGCAAGCTGGCAATTGCAGTTTGCCAGTGGTGAAACCGCCACTCACGCAGCTGTCGTTCTGGCTAACGGTCATCGAATTAACAGCATTGAGCAGACGCAGTCGCTCCCGGTGTACTCCGTGGGCGGTCAGGTGAGTCATATTCCCACCACGCCTGCGCTTTCAGCGTTGCGTCAGGTGCTGTGCTATGACGGCTACCTCACGCCGCATAACCCGCAAAATCAGCAGCACTGCATTGGCGCCAGCTATCATCGAGGGAGCGAGGAAACCGCATATCGCGAGGACGATCAGCAGCAAAACCGTCAACGCTTAATCGACTGCTTGCCTAACGCTGCGTGGGCAAAAGAGGTAGACGTTAGTGGCAATGCCGCCCGCTGTGGAGTGCGCTGCGCCACGCGCGATCACATGCCGATGGTCGGTAACGTCGCGGACTATGACGCCACGCTCAGCCAGTATGCCACTCTTGCCGAAGACAAAGAGCACGCCGTAAACGCCCCGGTGTATTCCGATTTGTTTATGCTGGGCGCGCTGGGCTCGCGCGGGTTGTGTACTGCCCCGCTATGTGCAGAAATTCTGGCATCACAAATGAGCGATGAACCTATCCCTATGGATGCCAGCACGCTGGCGGCGTTGAATCCGAATCGGTTGTGGGTAAGGAAGTTATTGAAGGGTAAAGCGGTGAAGTAAGATACCATCTCATTATTGCCTGATGGCGCTACGCTTATCAGGCCTACAACCCCCGTCCACGTAGGCCGGATAAGACGCCTTCGCGTCGCCATCCGGCACAATCCGCTGCAATTAGTGTTTTGTCGCCTTCTGGAACAGCGTGTCCCACATCTCTTTCACTAACGCCTGGTCACGCGGCGAGAGTTCGCCTGCGCTGATGGCTTTTGCCAGGCTGCTGGTCACATTGGCGTACAATGCCTCAGCGGAATGGTCCTCGCCAGCGTCCAGTTCAGCCACGGCCAGCGTCAGGTGCCCACGCAAATAGCCACTGGCAAACAACTCATCATCGCTGGCGTGCTCTACCATATCGTCGATTAATGCCAGAATGCGTGATTCAAACTCCGCGATCATCTTCTTTCCTCATTGTAAACGTGGTAGCGGCTTCAGTTGAGCGCTTCGGGCCACGGGAATTGTTCCGCCTTAAGTTCAGGCGTGTGATAATAATTTTGTAACGCGTTAATGAAGCGTGCCGGACGTTCGGGGATGCCCTTATCCAGATACTCCATCACCTGGGCATGAACACGGCGCTGGAATACCACGCGATCCGGTTCAAAGTCCCCTTCCAGGTTGTCGCAACTGACGTTAAACGGGTAGCCCGCCGCCATGCAAAACAGCCAGTCAAACGCCTGCGGCTTCACTTCCACATCTTCAAACTGGCATTGCGTCTTCGCATCGCGTCCATCAGGGCAGTACCAGTAACCAAAATCGACCAGCTCACGACGGGCCTTACCGGCGATGCACCAGTGTGAGATTTCGTGTAGCGCGCTGGCATAATAACCATGCGCAAAAACGATACGGTGATACGGTAATTCCGCATCAGCAGGAAGATAGATCGGTTCGTCTTCGCCTTTAATCAGACGGGTATTAAATTCATCGGCAAAGCAGCCGTTAAAAATCTCAATTAACTGTTCATAGTGATGGGTATTATTCATTAGTTCATCCCCAGCCAGTGGAGAATCTCCTGTCCATGATTATCATAAAGTAGCTTGGCGCTCATCACGGCGGAGACAATAACAATCATTGGCCGTATGAGTTTTTGTCCTTTGCTGAGCACCAAACGCGAGCCCATCCGTGCGCCAATAAACTGGCCAATGAGCATCACAAATCCGGTCGCCCAAATCACTTTGCCGCCGAGGGCAAACAGCAACAGCCCACCGATATTCGATGTGGCATTTAATACTTTGGCGTGGGCCGTCGATTTCGCCAGGTTATAGCCGCATAACATGACAAAGGCCAGCGCGTAGAACGATCCCGCCGCCGGACCAAAAAAGCCATCGTAAAAGCCAACGCAGCCACCGGCCACCAGCGCGAAAGGCAACCCGTGCAATCGACGCTGACGATCTTCTTCGCCCACTTTCGGCATTAACAGAAAGTAAAGGCCAATACAGATAACCAGAACCGGCAGGATCTGGCGCAGAATATCTGACTGCACGTGCTGAACCAATAGCGCGCCGCTCATTGACCCGATAAACGTCATGAAGATATTGAGCTTCTGATCCGCCAGGTTAACCACGCCCCGACGAATAAAATAGAGGGAAGAAGAGATAGATCCGCCACAGGCCTGCAACTTATTGGTAGCCAGCGCTTGCGCGGGTGGCATCCCGGCCGCCATCAATGCCGGGATGGTGAGTAAACCACCGCCTCCGGCCAGAGAATCAATAAAACCTGCCAGCATCGCCACGAAAAAAAGCACGCCTAACAGCAGTGGCGACACCATAAACACAGAGGCAAAATGATCCATTAGAGTACATGCTCGTCCAGTAGCGCCTGGCAGGAAGGCGGCAACGGGGGCGGTGTCTTCTTCTCAGGCTTGGTGGTTCCAGGTTTTGGAGGTTCGAACCAGCTTTGCAGCTCCGCGCCACAGCCGTCACCCGGTGGCGGTAACGGCTGATCTTCGCACTCAAGACTGTCGGCAGGACAACGTAACCGTACATGCATATGCGCACGATGCTGGAACCATGGCCGCACTTTACGCAACCAGTCCCTGTCGGTACCCGCATCCAGACAAAGTTGCTGCTTAATCGCCGGGTTCACAAAAATACGCGTGACTTCATTATCTTTTGCCGCCAGCCTTATCAGGCTGAAAATCTCCGGCTTCCACAGTGACGGCACGACACGTTTACCGTCCTGTGAGACCAAATCTAACGCCTGCGGTCGCAGCAGTTGCGACTGGGTCCAGCGCGTTTTTGGCAGCTGCAGGAAAATATCGACATCCAGTCCCGTCTGGTGGCTGGCGTGACCGCCATTGAACCGCCCACCGGCCGGCATGCCCATATCGCCGATTAACACCGTGCCCAGCCCCAGATTATTAGCCTGATTACTCAGACGCTGGATAAACATCACCAGGTCCGGATGACCAAAGTAACGACGCTGATCGGTGCGCATCACCTGATAGTGTTCTGACTGTACAGGCAGCGTATCTGCACCAACAATGCAGCCATTGGAAAACGCGCCGATAGACTGCGCGCTACCTGCAACCGGATGGGTAATTTTCTGCCAGGGCGTCGCCGCCAGACAGGCGGTGCTGGCAAACAGAGCCAGCGCCACAAGTGCCGTTTTTTTCATCTCTTACCAGCGTGGAATATCGGTCTTCACGTCCGCATTCTGCGCCCGCTGACGCAGCAGGTGATCCATCAATACGATCGCCAGCATCGCCTCGGCGATCGGCACAGCGCGGATCCCAACACATGGATCGTGACGACCTTTAGTGATCATGTCGACTTCTTCACCGAAGCGGTTAATGGTACGACCTGGAACGGTAATACTGGACGTCGGTTTCAGCGCCATATGAGCAATGATTTGTTGCCCGCTGCTGATCCCACCCAGAATGCCGCCCGCATGGTTACTCTGGAAACCTTCTTTGGTGATTTCATCTCGGTTCTGGCTACCGCGCAGCGCAACAACGTCAAATCCGTCGCCAATCTCAACGCCCTTAACGGCGTTAATGCTCATTAGCGCATGGGCGATGTCGGCATCCAGGCGGTCGAATACCGGTTCGCCGAGACCCGCAGGAACGCCGCTTGCAACAACGGTCACCTTCGCTCCGATGGAGTCACCCTCTTTCTTCAGCCCACGCATCAGTTCGTCCAGCGCGTCGAGTTTATCCGGGTCCGGACAAAAGAACGGGTTAAGTTCCACCTGAGACCAGTCTTTGATCTCCAGCGGAATATCACCCATCTGCGTCAGGCAGCCGCGAATTTCAACGCCGAATTTTTCTGCCAGATACTTTTTGGCAATAGCTCCGGCCGCCACGCGCATCGCCGTTTCACGCGCGGATGAGCGTCCGCCACCACGGTAGTCGCGCAGGCCATATTTCTGCTCATAGGTATAGTCGGCGTGTCCTGGACGAAAAACGTCCTTAATCGCGCCGTAATCCTGTGAACGCTGATCGGTATTTTCAATCAACAGCCCAATGCTGGTGCCGGTGGTAACGCCCTCGAACACGCCGGAGAGGATTTTCACCTGATCCGGCTCACGACGCTGCGTAGTGTAGCGCGATGTGCCCGGACGGCGTCTGTCGAGATCGTGCTGCAGGTCAGCTTCTGTCAGAGAAATGCCCGGCGGAACACCATCGACAATACAACCGAGCGCCAGCCCGTGTGATTCGCCGAAAGTGGTTACGCGAAAGAGTTGCCCAATTGTGTTTCCTGCCATCACGGCTCCGTTATGAGTGTTGTGTATGTGCGCGTGTATTTAGTCTTTATAAATGCTGAAGTGCTCGCGAGCAGCGATTAACTGCTCTTTGGTCAGCATGAATACGCCGTCACCGCCGTTGTCGAACTCCAGCCAGGTGAACGGTACATCCGGATACTGCTCTATCAGATGTACCATGCTGTTTCCGACTTCACAAATCAGAATACCGTTATCTGACAGGTAGTCCGGGGCGTTCCCCAAAATGCGGCGGGTCAGTTTCAGCCCATCGCTGCCGGACGCCAGACCCAGCTCAGGTTCGTGGCGATATTCGTTTGGCAGGTCTGACATATCTTCCGCATCGACATACGGCGGGTTGGTCACAATCAGGTCATACTGGACTTTCAGCAGGTCGCGGAACAGATCGGAGCGGATCGGCGTTACGTGATGGATCAGGCCGTGCTCTTCAATGTTGTGTTCGGTCACCGCCAGCGCGTCCGTGGAAATGTCCACCGCATCGACTTCGGCTTCCGGGAACGCATAGGCGCAGGCAATGGCAATACAGCCGCTGCCGGTACACATATCGAGGATATGCTGCGGCTGCTCATTGATAAGACCCGCAAAGCGATTATTAATAAGTTCGCCAATTGGTGAACGCGGAACCAGCACGCGTTCATCTACATAAAACTCATGCCCGCAGAACCAGGCTTTGTTGGTCAGATAAGCAACGGGAATGCGCTCATTGACGCGGCGAATCACGCGTTCAACAATACGATGGCGCTCGCTGGAAGTCAGACGCGCGGTACGCATATCTTCTGGAATATCCAGCGGCAGATAAAGTGACGGCAGCACCAGCTGTACAGCTTCGTCCCATGGGTTATCCGTGCCATGGCCATACCAGATGTTCGCCGCGCTAAAACGGCTGACCGCCCAACGCAACATGTCCTGAATGGTATGCAGTTCACTCACTGCTTCATCGACGAAAATTTTATCCACGTATTCCTCCAGGGCATGCTCGTATTAAATTCGGCGGCTAGTTTGCCACGAAGACGGCGATAAATCAGCATTCACACAGGGCCTGAGAGCGAAAATTGCGTTTTAAGCGATCGGATGCCCGCCGAGTCGGGTTAAACTAGCGGAAAATAAAAGTTGAGACTCTCGAATGAAAAAGAAAACATCGCTCAGCGAGGAGGATCAGACGCTGTTTCGCCAGCTGATGACCGGTACGCGTAAAATTAAACAGGACACCATTGTTCACCGCCCCCCACGTAAAAAAATTGCCGAGGTTCCGGTTAAAAGGCTGCTACAAGAGCAGGCTGATGCCAGCCACTATTTCTCGGACGAGTTTCAGCCGCTGCTGAATACGGACGGCCCGGTAAGATACCTGCGTGCCGACGTGAGCCATTTCGAACTGAAAAAAATGCGCCGTGGCGATTACTCCCCGGAGCTGTTTCTCGATCTGCACGGACTGACCCAGCAGCAGGCCAAACAGGAGTTAGGCGCGCTGATTGCCGCCTGTCGTCGCGAACATGTGTTTTGTGCCTGCGTGATGCATGGCCACGGAAAGCATATTCTTAAGCAGCAAACGCCGCTCTGGCTGGCGCAGCATCCGCACGTGATGGCGTTTCATCAGGCGCCGAAAGAGTACGGTGGTGACGCCGCGCTGCTGGTACTGATTGAAGTGGAAGAGTGGCTGCCGCCTGAACTTCCGTGATGCAGAAAAACAGAAAGAGCCGCATTTGCGGCTCTTTGATTTTTCGGATGACGGCTGCGCCTTATCCGATTCCAGACTTTTTAAATCGCTTTTGCCATTTTCAGGTTACACGGGCTCATCTGCCAGTTAAAAGTCCCCTTCCCGCTCTCATCAAGCGTAACGCTGGCAATCGCTGATGTGGTAAACATCGGCGGTGTTTCGCCCGGGCAAAGCTCAGACACCAGATATCCCACTAAAGGCAAGTGAGAGATTACCAGTGCCGTGGCGATACCTTCATTGGCCAGAGCCTGTAAATAGGCGCTGACCAGACCGACATCGCCGCAGGGAGTCAACTCCGGCAAAACATCCACACCGGTTGGCAGGTTCATACACTCCCCCACCACATCCAGCGTTTGTTCGGCTCGTAGGAACGGGCTCACCAGAACACGTTCGATATCCACTTTTTGACCTTTCAGCCAGTTCGCCATCAGGCGAGATTCGTCACAACCACAAGAGGTTAAGGGACGAACCGAATCACTGGCGGCATCGAGGGCTGCGTCGCCGTGACGCATGATAAAAACTTGCATATTGCACCGCTTTTGTTAACCAGAATCACCGACACCTTTATCCGCAGCCCCTATTGACCGTGGTAACGATGTGGTGGCCGGCATTGTGCCTTATCCATTCACCGAATGAAACGCTGTTTTTTACCTCAACGACGTAAGTATAGTCAATCTCTGTTTACATTTTGAGCGAGACCCATACATTCAGTGCGGATTCATCCTACGTTTGACCTCATGAATTCAGGTCAGTTTCCCCAATATTCCAGAATTTTTCACCGCGTTCCGCCATCTGCAATAACTGCTCACACGGTGTAAACCGCGAGCCGTATTGCGTGGTCAGCCGTTGCAGAGTCGCAACCACTTCACCCGCGCCGAGAGAATCCATATACCGGAACGGGCCGCCGAGGAATGGCGGAAAACCAATACCAAATACAGCGCCGATGTCGCCATCACGCGCGCTGCGGACTATCTTCTCGTCGAAACAGCGTGCTGCTTCATTGAGCATTAACATGACGCACCGCTCAGCTATCTGCACGGCGGTAAGCCGGCCCTGACCCTGGACGCCAATAAGCGTATAAATTGCAGGGTCGACCTGTTTTTTGCTTTTACGCCCTTTCACTCCATAAAGATAGAAACCCCGACCATTTTTTCTACCTTTGCGATCGTCATTCAAAATTGAAGCAACAACATTTGCAGGCGCGCTAAAACGTTCTCCATATGCAGCCTCAAGCACTGGTATAATTTTAGTGCCCGTATCAATTCCGACCTCATCCAAAAGTTGGATTGGCCCGACCGGAAAACCAAACTTAACCAGCGCGGCGTCAATGGTTTCAACCCGCTCGCCTTCGGTTAGCATACGTATAGCTTCGTTGATGTAAGGCGCTAAAATGCGGTTAACATAAAATCCAGCCTTATCCCTGACCACTATCGGTGTTTTACCCTGTTTTTTCGCCAACTTAACGGTTGTCGCAATCGTCTGCTCAGAGGTCGTGGCATGCGGGATAACCTCGACCAGCGGCATCTTTTCCACCGGGCTAAAGAAGTGTAAACCAATGACTTGTTCAGGCCTGGCAGCGTTCGCTGCAATATCGCCAATCGGCAAAGAAGAGGTGTTTGAGGCAAAAATGGTATGAGATGCGCAATTCTGCTCAACTTCTGCCACCATCTGTTGTTTTAAGGCCAGATCTTCAAAAACGGCTTCAATAATCAGGTCGCGATGCGCAAAGCCACGGTAGTCGGTTGATCCCGAAATCAGCGCCAGCTGTTTATCACGCTCGCTGCCTTTGATATGACGGCGGCGAACCTTCGTTTCAAGCTGTTCCCAGCTGTACTTCAGCGCGTGGTTGATTCCCTTAGCGTTTATGTCTTTGATACGCACCGGTACGCCGCCTTTACAGGCCGTCACGTAAGCAATACCGCCGCCCATCAGACCACCGCCCAAAATGCCTACGCTGTTAAGCGGGCCGGGTTTCGCATCACTTCCCGGATCCTTTTTCACATCGGTGTTGGCAAAAAAGATGTGCCGCAGCGCCTGAGACTGAGATGTCATCGCCAGTTCACCAAACGCGCGGGCTTCTGCGTCGTAACCGCTGCTGCTACCTTGCGCCAGACCGGTTTCGATGACCTCAAGGATACGTTCTGTTGCAGGGTAGTTACCTTGCGTTTTTTGCGCCGTCTTTTTACTGGCCATGCGGAATAACAGCGCCCGCCCCAGCGGCCCCGCTAACACACGCTCTCGCACCGGCAGAGTTCGATGAGCGGAACTGTCCTTTTTAGCCAGTTCCACGGCGGCTTCCAGTAAAATGGTATGCGGTACAACTTCGTCCACTAAGCCAACTTTCAGCGCCTGTTTTGCGCGTAATTGTTTTCCGGAGAGGATCATATCCAGCGCGGTACTAACGCCAATCAGACGGGGCAGCCGCTGCGTACCGCCGGAGCCAGGCAGCAGACCAAGCTGCACTTCGGGCAAACCCAGTACGGTTTTAGCATCATCGGTACAAATACGGTTATGGCACGCCAGCGCCATTTCCAGGCCACCGCCGAGGCATGCGCCATGAATCGCGGCGATAACCGGGATCGGCAAGGCATTAATTTCCGCCATAATCTGTTGCCCCTGACGGGCCAGCGTTTCGGCTTCCTGTGCGCTGCGACAGCTACCGATCATGTTGATATCCGCCCCGGCGATGAAGTTATCGGGTTTAGCCGAAATGAACACTACGCCACGCAATGCTTTGTTATCGCGAATTTGTTTCAGAATGGCCCGCACCTGAGAAGCAAACTCCGCCTTCAGGGTATTCATTTTTTCTCCGGGTACATCAATGGTGACAACAGCAACGTTATCCAGACGTACGTTTAGCGTAAAAGCCGATGTCATTTCCATTATTCCGCCTCCAGAACCATTGCCGCACCCAAACCACCTGCCGCACAGGCTGTCACTAAACCAAAACCGCCGCCACGACGTCGTAACTCATGGAGGGTTTGGGTGATCATCCGCGCGCCGGTCGCCGCAAAAGGATGTCCATAGGCAATCGATCCGCCCAGCACGTTAAATTTGCTGTCATCAACCTCGCCAGTGGCATGCGCCCTGCCCAGCACGTCGCGGGCGAAACGTTCGCTGCCCAGCAGTTGAAGATTCGCCAGCGTTTGTGCGGCAAAGGCTTCATGCATATCGATCAGGGTTAAATCTGCCATCGTCAGACCCGCTCTTTCCAGAGCAAGCGGCGTTGACCACGCCGGTCCCAGCAGCATGTCCTGCCAGACATCAATGGCGGTAAAGGCAAAACTACGCAAGTATCCCAGCGGCACCAGTCCCAGCTCTTTCGCACGCGACTCCGTCATCATAATCACGGCGGCTGCGCCGTCAGTTAGCGGGGTACTGTTCGCCGCGGTCACTGTGCCATGCTTGCGGTCAAAGGCCGGACGCAATTTTGCGTAATCGGCCAGCGTAGAGTTGCCGCGAATATTGTTATCTTCTGCAAAAGGATCCTTAAACGGCGGTGCGTAGGTCGTCATCACCTCATCTGCCAGTTTTCCTTCAGCCCACGCCTGAGCGGCACGCTGATGAGAACGATGCGCCAGGGCATCCTGTTGTTCTCGCGTAATACCATAAGTTTTGGCCATTTGCTCGGCCGTATCCCCCATGCGTAAACCGGTAGAATACTCAGCGACGGCTGGCGGCACAGGCATCAGGTCACGTAAGCGCAGTCGGGAGAAAAGTTTAAGACGCTGACCGGTGGTCCGGGCCTTATTGACATCCACCAGCACCCGCGCCAGCTTTTTGCTGACGCCAATCGGCAGAACTGACGACGAGTCCGCACCGCCGGCAATTCCTGCGCGAATCGTCCCCGCCATCAGGCTTTCCGCGACATTCGCCACTGCCTGAAAGCTGGTGGCACAGGCCCGGCTTACGCTGTAGGCATCCGTGTGCACATTCATCCCGGTCCCCAGCACAATTTCACGAGCAATATTTGGGGCTTCAGGCATTTGCACCACCTGGCCAAAAACCAGTTGTTCAATCACATCTGCGGGTATTTCGCTGCGCGCCAACAGTTCGCCAACAACCATTTTCCCCAAATCTACGGCGGGAATGCCATGAAACGCGGTTGCCTGACGGGCAAATGGCGTACGCAATCCGCTTACGATGGCGATGCGATCGCCCTGGCGGGTAACCAGCGGTAAAGCCTGACTCATAACACTCCCCTGTAAAAAATAAAAATAAGTGGTCTGACCTGATCACAGTCTTAACCAATTTTTTACATTTAGCCAAGCGGAGAGAAAAGAAAGTGGGAGCTAAGACACAGTGAATAATCACTGACAGTTACGAAAAAGCCCTTGCTACCTGGCAGCAAGGGCATTTTTTGAAGGGATTAACGCAGGCCCAACTGGAAAATCAGCGTTTCAGCTTCACAGGCAAAAACAAAGTCGATATCCAGACGCACACCTTCAGACACTTCAGTAAAGGTCGAGGTGATTTGGCAAGGCTCAGATTCCACGCCACGCGCCTTTTCAGTCAGAGCAGCCAGCGTTTCTTCTGCCTCTGCGCGATTCGCGAACACACGGCTGTATGACGCGGTGCAATCGGAGTTGTCCATGATGGTGCCAACATCCATACAGCAGCAAACCGGGGTTTCATCAGCACTGCATTTACTCATTGTAGATTTCCTCTGTATTCGCACCTGAGGTGCCAGATAAACGATGGGGATATTTTACGCTCCCATTATTCGCCTCTCCAGTCGTTAATTGTATGAAATGAGATAAGTGACCGAAATCACACTTAAAAATGATCTAAAACAAAAATCACCCAAACAGGTGAGTGCGCATACCCGCAATTTTGCCAGCTGGATCGCGTTTCCGAGATCAGAATTGAAAATATTTATAAACATACTTGCAACATTTCAGCTGGTCCGACCTATACTCTCGGCACTGGTCTGATTTCTAAGTCGTACCTCAGACCCTACACTTCGCGCTCCTGTTACGGTATGTAACATTGTTTGTATAAAAATAAATCAATGAGGTTATGGTCATGAGCCAGAAAACCCTGTTTACAAAGTCTGCTCTCGCAGTCGCAGTGGCAATTATCTCCACACAGGCCTGGTCTGCAGGCTTTCAGTTAAACGAATTTTCTTCCTCTGGCCTTGGCCGGGCATATTCGGGTGAAGGCGCTATTGCAGATGATGCAGGTAACGCCAGTCGTAACCCGGCACTGATTATGATGTTCGACCGCCCTACTTTTTCTGCGGGTGCGGTGTATATCGATCCAGACGTTAATATTTCCGGTAGATCGCCATACACCGGACGCAGCACCGATGCGGACAACATCGCCCCTACGGCGTGGGTTCCCAATGCTCACTTCGTGATGCCTATTAACGACCAGTTTGGTTGGGGTGCTTCTGTCACGTCAAACTATGGCCTGGCAACCGAATTTAACGACAGCTACATCGTCGGCGAATACGGCGGTAAAACCGACCTTAAAACGGTCAACCTGAACCTGAGCGGAGCCTATCGACTGAATGATAGCTGGAGCTTTGGTGTTGGTTTTAATGCCGTTTACGCCGATGCAAAAATTGAACGTTATTCCGGCGAACAAACTGCTGCATTGCCGAAAGTGGACCAGAAAATTGCCAGCCTGAAGGGTGATGAATGGGGCTACGGGTGGAACGCCGGTATTTTGTATGAGCTGGATAAAAATAACCGTTATGGCTTAACGTACCGCTCTGAAGTCAAAATCGACTTTGATGGCGATTATAAAAGTGGTATCCGTACTCAGGCCAACGCGTTACCTGGCGCAGGCACGGCGTTCCCGTGGGGAACAACCAATGCCACAGTCCCAGGTTCTCTGACGCTTAACCTGCCGGAAATGTGGGAACTGTCGGGCTACAACCGTGTAGACCCGCAGTGGGCGATTCACTACAGCATCGCATACACCAGCTGGAGCCAGTTCCAGGAGCTGAAAGCAACCGGCACCAACGGACAGACGCTGTTCTATAAAGAAGAAGGCTTCAAGGATTCTTACCGCATCGCGCTGGGTACCACTTATTACATGGATAAAAGCTGGACCTTCCGCACCGGTATCGCCTATGACGATAGCCCGGTTCCTGCGAGCAAGCGTTCCATCTCCATTCCTGACCAGGACCGCCTGTGGCTGAGTGCGGGTACGACTTACGCATTCAATGATGATGCGTCCATCGACGTTGGCGTCTCTTATATGCACGGTCAGAAAGTGACCGTCAAAGAAGGCCCGTATACTTTCGACTCTGAAGGTAAAGCCTGGTTGTTCGGTACCAACTTCAACTACGCATTCTGATTTTCTTCAGATATAAAAAAGGTGGGCTTTTTAGCTCACCTTTTTATTTTCATCAGTCCTTACTCGGAATCGATCTCTTTCAAATCGTCCTGAATGTCTTTCGCGTTCGGGTTTTCTTCTGGTTTGAGTTTCCCACCGTTCGCAATAAAGTCATGACGCTGGAAGTAAGCCTCACGCACCATGATGTAAGGATCGGAGGACTGACGCAGCAGACCGTCGGAATCGAGCAGCTGCGCGCGGGTTTCAATCCCTTCAACCGTCCATTTGCCTATCGACAACGGCCATGTCAGCCAGGACAGTACCGGATACAGCGTATCCACCATGTCGCCGCCATCATCACGCAACGTGAAGCTGCCATAGAATGGAAGCTGCATATACGGTCCGTAACCAACGTCATAATGGCCTAACGTACTACCAAAACGGTGCGGTTCAACGCGCTGTAACTTCGGATTAGCCATACCCGCCACGTCAATAAGGCCGCCCATACCTAACAGAGTATTCAGGAAGAAACGGGTAAAGTGCACCATTCCCTGATAAGGGTCACCTTGCAGGAAGTAGTTAACCATGACGGCCGGCTCTTCAAGGTTGCCGGTAAAGTTACTTAAACCATTACGTGCCGGCTGCGGGACATAATCACGCCAGGCTACGGCTACCGGTCGAACAACGTATGGATCTAAAACATTAAAGTTGAAGTTGTACATGGTGCGGTTGAACCCTTCAAATGGATCCGAACGCCCCTGCTGTTCAGTACCGGAGCTCGCACACCCCACCAAAAGTGTGGTTCCCAGCGCAAGCGCCGACAGGCGAAGCTTCATAAGTGTCTCCCTGTGTATTATGGCTATCGCTGATTGCCATCCATGACGGAACGAGGACGTATCCGCCTGTTTAGATGTGAGCGATTGTAACAGCACGTCAAATGATGTCTATATACCCTGTCTTACTGATTTGATCATAGCCTGGTAATACGCACTCCGCGGCGGTTCTATTCTAGCTAACCCGATAAAAACAAACGTTACCATTTTTGCTATCTCAGACTTTCTCCCGCTGATTTTCGGACAAAAGCCGCTACGCTTTAGCAATACGTGCTAATTCGGGATTCGGCTATGAATGACATTGAGAAAGAAAAGATTGATCGGCACAGCGACGAGCTTCAGGTCGAAAGTGATGAAAAGTTAGAGGGTAAAAAGATTGAGGTCGACGAGGACAGGCTCCCCTCCCGCGCCATGGCGATCCATGAACATATCCGCCAGGATGGGGAGAAAGAGATGGAGCGCGACGCGATGGCGCTATTATGGTCAGCCATCGCTGCAGGGCTGTCGATGGGCGCCTCGCTACTGGCTAAAGGGATTTTTCACGTACAACTGGAAGGCGTACCAGGGGGATTTTTACTGGAGAACCTCGGTTATACCTTCGGCTTTATTATTGTCATTATGGCCCGCCAGCAACTCTTTACCGAAAATACCGTCACCGCCGTACTGCCGGTGATGCAAAACCCAACCCTCGGCAATTTTGGCTTGTTGATGCGCCTGTGGAGCGTGGTTCTGCTGGGTAATATTATTGGCACCGGGGTTGCAGCATGGGCGTTTGAGCATATGCCGATTTTTGATGAAGAGACCCGCGATGCTTTCGTCAAAATCGGTATGGACGTGATGAAAAACAGCCCAACAGAGATGTTTTCTAACGCGATTATTTCTGGCTGGTTAATTGCCACGATGGTGTGGATGTTTCCTGCTGCCGGGGCAGCAAAAATTGTGGTCATTATTCTGATGACCTGGCTGATTGCGTTAGGCGATACCACGCACATCGTGGTCGGTTCGGTGGAAATTCTCTATCTGGTCTTTAATGGCACGCTGCACTGGAGTGATTTTTTCTGGCCCTTCGCGCTACCAACGCTCGCCGGAAATATCTGTGGCGGAACATTTATCTTCGCGCTGATGAGCCATGCGCAGATCCGCAATGATATGAGTAACAAACGCAAGGAAGAAGCCAGGTTGCAAGCAAAGCGTGATGAGCAAAAGCAGAAAAACCAGAAAAAACAGGACTAAATGGTGACTGTTTGAGCAGTCGGGCGGCTTGAGACTTACCGTTGTGAGGAAAAAACGCTATACTCGTGCCGCTTCGTCCCCTTAGTTAAATGGATATAACGAGCCCCTCCTAAGGGCTAGTTGCAGGTTCGATTCCTGCAGGGGACACTCTGAAATTAATGCTTCCTGCTTAAATCCAATCATTTACCAGTCAGTTCATCACAGGGCCTGGCGATAAAACGGCACATTCCTCACTGTTGCAGTCAGATTGTCGGACACTATCGTCTGCTCTGTAGCTATCCGCATCCCCGATTTTCTCAGCCTCAGTACGTCAGCAGCTATACGTTGGCTGCCAAACCAGAAAAGCCCGTCCAGAGCCGTGACATCAAGACCAGATTCCAGAGCCAGCTTCAGTCGTTCACGCGGCGCTTTCACCGCTTTAGCAATCTGCTGATATGGCGCTTCGCTTGAACCTGCAGGGCCAATGCGTCGGATACGATGCGACAGACGGTATTGAAATTCATTCGGGATCCCGTCGAGATTCGCTTTCAGGCTGTAAACACAACCAAAGCGTTTGCCGTTAAAGATGACGTTTTTCTGACTAAGCTGCAGCTCTTCACGCACGCTGGCAATCAGCTGTGGAGTACGCAGTAATAACAAGCGGAAAGGCAGCTCAAAACTGGTCACATAGTCTACATTCAATAAAGCAATACGCAGACGTTCTTGCGGCCCCGCCTTCAATTCGCGACATTCAGTAATAACATCAGCCCACTGGCCCCTAAGGCGGGAACTCTCAGTCGCCTCAGTAAAACTGTATTTTTCAGTCTCATAATCAATACGTTCAGTCACACGGAATTCCCTTCTGGCCACATCTCGGTATCGGTTGCTCACTTTACCAGCGACAAGATTGCTATGTCAGGAATTTTTCTTAACCCGCCCAATATTTGCTTCATATCATCACACAAAGATGAAGACAACTGACCGATCCGACGCGTTTACCGGATCGGTACAGCGGCGTCATGTCAGACAACAAAACGATTGACCAGCCCCTTCATGGTGACCGACAGATTGTCCAGCCGCTGGCTGTCGCTCGCGGCCTGAGAAACCAGCGCCGCATTTTGCTGAGTAACCTGCTCCATCGGTCGCAGCGCCAGGTTTATTTGGGTTACCCCTTGCGACTGTTCCGTCGCCACACGCGCGATATCCGCAATATATTGCTTCATACTGGTGGTATTGTCCGCCGCCGCTTCCAGCGCGGTAGCAGACGCCGTGACACGCTCAACGCCCTCACTAATTTTGACCATATTCTGCGCAACCAGCTCGCGGATCTGGTTAGCTTCTTTGGCGCAACGTTGCGAAAGATTCCGCACTTCACTGGCCACAACCGCAAATCCCCGGCCCATCTCTCCCGCCCGCGCTGCTTCCACTGCCGCATTCAGCGCCAGCAAATTGGTCTGAAACGAGATATCATCAATTGAGGTGACAATATTCGATATTTTCTCACTGGAAGCGCGAATATCCCCCATACTCTGGTTCGCCGCACTGGCAACGTTGCTCGCCTGCCGAACTTCTTTTTCCAGCCTGATTGTCAGATGCTCCGCTTCACGGGCATTATCCGCCGTTTGCGTAATCGTCGTTGATAGCTGCTCCATACTGGCCACGGCTTGTACTATTGATGCTGCCTGTTCATCCGTGCGTTGGGCCAGATCCTGATTACCCGCCGTAATACTGCTGCTGGCATCGGACAAAACCACGGAGCCTTGTTTAATCTCCTGTACGATATGCTGAATACTTTCCAGCATGGTGTTATAGGCACGATTAAGTGAGGAAAGCTCATCTTTACCCGGCGTCGCCAGACGTTGAGTCAGATCGCCATTCATACCCGCAATCTTGCGCAGCGTGTCGCTGAATTGGCGATGCATATTGACTGCGATGGCTCCGGCAAAGGTCAATGATGCCAGTAGCGCTAACAAGCTGACGACCATATATATTTGCCAGTTTTTTCGTGCATCCTGTGCAAGTTTTTCCGCATTCGCCAACAGAAGATTCGCCGTCACATTTTCTATCTGCCGCATCACTTCAATACGCTGGGTTTGTACTTTAAACCAGACAGTTGGATCGACATCAAATCCACCGTTGGCGGCATGGCTAAACGCGGTTTCACGAAATGAGAGGGCTTTTGACGCTTCTGCAGATTGTAAGCGATTTTTCAACATGGCCGCCTGTTCCGGCGAGCTCAGGCGCAACGATTGTGCCAGCCAGACGTTCTGTTTACTGACGACATCACTGAGCTGATGTAACTGTCCTTCGGCGAAATGACCGGAGGAAAAAATATTTGATAACAGTGCTCGTTCAATACCTGCTTGTTCTTTCAAATTCAGCAGGTTGTAGTAGGCGGCGAATGCGTTTGCCATTTCGCCAGAATCCGTCAACTGTCCCAACTTGCCGACAAAACTCAGCACATCAGCAATGACGTTGGTGTAAAACTTCACCACATCTGCGGCTGGAAGCCCCAACTGCGTGACATTTTCCCGGATGGTGGCAAGCGAAAGAATGTTTTTCTTAAACGCAGCGACAGAGGTAGCAACATCCCCTTCCGGTAATGCAGTATCGGACAACGAGCGCACGAAAACCTCAATCTCGCGATCGGTCAAAGCCCGTTGTGCATTTAACTCATCTTTGAACGTTTTCCCTGCAGCGCCCAGAAATCCGACACTCATTCCCCGTTCTTTTTGCAGTTCATGCACCACATTTCCGGCACTGCGAGCGAGCGCTGTCAGCTGGGCAATATTCTCCATCTGCCGTTCTGTCTCAATGCGCGTCAATATTCCTGAACCTGCAAACCAACATAACGCCAGTAATAATGGTTGTAGCGCGATTATTAACTTCATTTTCATCGGCATTCGATAAACCCACCACATGCTACTCCCCTCCATTGTCCATATTTTCATTATGGTTATCGGCGTTAAGAGGCTGCACTTTAAATTTTATCAAGAAGCAAGTGGTTGTTTTATAGATTGAATATCTGCCAAAATAACTCTATTTGATTATAACCGACAATACAAACATCTGTAACACAAAGCCTCATTGAATCTTTATCTCATTTTTTCAATTTATTTAGCATATTATTAAAATTTGAGAAATTGGGTAACTATCAAAACGATTCATAAAAAAGAGTCAGCCCCATAACAGTTACAATTGCTGGAGGTAACTGTTGTCACACGGCCATTATCTGGCATCCCGCCGAACGTTGAGGTTATAATCCTTACAACGATTTTTTTGGATTAGAAGCGACAATGACAAAACTTACCCTACAAGAACAGATGCTTAAAGCAGGTCTGGTCAGCAGCAAAAAAATGGCGAAAGTGCAGAGAACGGCGAAGAAATCGCGCGTTCAGGCTCGTGAAGCCAGAGAAGCGGTTGAAGAAAATAAAAAAGCGCAGATCGAGCGTGATAAGCAACTCAGCGAACAACAAAAGCAGGCCGCGTTGTCTAAAGAGTATAAAGCGCAGATCAAGCAACTGATTGAAATGAATAAAATCACCATTACCCGTGGCGATATTGGTTACAACTTTACTGACAATAATCTGATCAAAAAAGTCTATGTTGATAAAGTGACCCAGTCTCAGTTGATCAAGGGCCGTCTGGCCATTGCCCGTCTGACGGCTGAAAGTGGTAGCGAGAGCGAATACGCCATCATTCCGGCAGTCGTCGCCGACAAGATTGCCCAGCGCGATGCAAGCTATATCGTGCTTAATTGCGAACTGAGCCAGGAAGCGAAGGATGAAGACGATCCGTATGCTGATTTTGTCATTCCTGATGATCTGATGTGGTAAGCGAAACATCCCAATAATCACCCGGAATTTCATCGCATATTTCGGTGAACGCTAACGCCGCCACCGAAATACTGTCAACGTCTCCTCCTCCCCGATCCTGGCCACTAAAACTTATAGTGTTCTTTGCTCAACCCGTATTTTCTCATGCGTAAATAGAGTTTTTTACGCGGGATTTGTAAATACTCCGCGACTTCATTAATACGTCCCTGATGGATATTTAGCGCTTCAGTAATGATCTGCCGCTCGTACTCTTCAACCCGACGGTCAAGCGGTGTCGGTTCGGGCAGATGCAGCTGCGGATTCGCTGTTTCAGCCAGTGGAAGCAGACCAACGGCAAAAAGCTCGGCGGCATTCGCCAGTTCACGGACATTGCTTAACCACACACGACGCCGCATGCCTTTCAGTAAATCTCCTTCAACCTCGGGCACGGGATGGTTCAGGCGCAGACAGGCTTTCTGCAGATAATGTCGAAACAGCGGCTCAATATCATCCGGGCGCTGTGACAGAGGCTGGCAGCCGATTTGCGTCATCGCAAAACAGTAGTAGAGTTCGGCCACAATCTGATTGGTTGCCGCCAGTTCCACCAGCGATGTAGCGCCAATACCTATCAGGCGAAACGGACGCCGTTCCTGGCTTTGCAGATGTACCAGATGGTGCTGTTGTTCACGCGTCAGGCACTCAATATGGCTCAGGACCAGCGTTCCCCCTTGCGCTTGAGTAATAAGGTCATTCAGTTGCCCCGCATTCTCTAACGTCAATTCCCCACGGATAAACGGCCCTTCGGTATTACGCCCAAGCTGGTGTAAATAACGAGCGCCAGTCATACGCCCCGTTCCCGGCTCGCCATAAAACCAGACGGCAATGTCCGTTTCAGCCAGGTGCTGGAGGCGCTGGCGATACTGATTGACCCAGTCACTGTAGCCAAGCAGTTCAACCTGGAGCTTTTGCTGGCAATAGTGGCGACGAGCAATCACGGATTTTCTTTGGCGCAGCGCATCTTCTACCAACGACAGCAGTTTGCCGGGATCGATCGGCTTTTGCAGAAAATCCCATGCGCCTTTCTTCACGGCCTCTACCGCCATAGGGACGTCGCCATGTCCGGTGATCAATAGGATCGGCAGCTGATTATCATCCTGATGAAACAACGTCATCAAATCAATTCCATTGCAGCCAGGCATGCACACGTCGCTCAGTACAATTCCCGGCCAGTCGGCCTGCAGCCAGTTTCGGGCGTCATAAGGGTTACTGCATGCGCAGACACGATACCCCTCTTGTTCAAGCAACAGGGTGTAAGCGTCGAGAACATCGGCATCATCATCAATCAGCAGAACAGAATATTCATCACTCAACATCGTTTACATCCGTCAGATTAAATTGCAAAACGACGCAGGCATTATGACCCGGCGTCGAGGCCAGGCGCAGTTCGCCGTCCATTTGCGTCATTAACGATACACAAATCGATAAGCCAATACCGAGACCCACATCCTTACTGGTGGTAAACGGTTTTAACAGTGATGGCAATAACGCCTCTGGCCAGCCGGGACCGTTATCACAGACAAAGACGCACAACTGGCTGCCCTCAGCCTGCCAGTGAACGTCTATGTGCGCGGCAGTCGGACATGCATCCAGTGCATTTGCCAGGACGTTTACCAACACCTGCTGAATACGCACTTCATCACCTGCCACCCACACGCTCCGGTCTGGAAGCGTCAGCGTGCCCTGCTGCGGCTTATGCCGCATAGCCAACAGTTCCCAGGCAGCGCTGAACGTTTGTCGTAGGTCGACCGGATGCAAAGGCGCGCCCGGTTCGGCCCGACGCGCAAACTGACGCAGTGAACGAATAATGGCATCGATGCGGGTAATCAGCCCCTCCGCTTTAGCCAACGTACTTCTGGCCTGAGCGGATTGGTCCTGCTCAATTGCCCTTCCCGCCGTAAACAAGTACATCGACAGCGCATTTAGCGGTTGGTTAATTTCATGCGCCAGCGTGGTCATCGTCTGACCAACCACCGCCAGCTTTGCCGTCTGGATCAGTTCATCCTGCATCGCCCGGAGATCGGACTCAATCTCCTTACGCTCCGTCACTTCTTGCTCCAACTGATTTTTTTGCGCACTCAACTGACCCAGAGTATGGCGCAGCAAGCCTGCAATACGCCCCAGCTCATCGCGCCCATAAACCGGGATAGTAGCATCCGTTCTGCCAAGACCAATTTGCACCACGGCCTGGTTGAGCGCGGTAAAACGCTTCACCAGCCGCGAACGAATGAAGTAGTGGTTAAGCCCCCAGGCAAGAAGTAGCGCGAGCAGCGTAGCCAGCAAAATAAGTCCGCCGCTGACGCGAACAATCTGTTCCAGCCGCTGGTTAAACATCTGCATTTGCTGATGGCTACTTCCCAACTGCGCTTCCAGCAGCGTTCGAAAGCGCCCGAGCGTTGCCTCTCGGGTATGGTTGGCATCAACCAGCGCTTTTTGCGCGGCGACATAATCGCGCATGGTATCGGGCATTTTATTTTTCATCATGCCGATTTCCAGCAGCTCGTCGATAGTTTGCCGCAGGGTTATCGTACTGGGCCAGTCATCGAGGGTACGGATATTTTCATCCGCCGTTTTTTTCAGGTTCTCCAGATAGCGGATGTGATTTTCCACCAACATGCCGTCGTCACTACCCGACTTCAGTTCATTGAGCCTGTCGCGTAAATCATCAACGATCTGATTTTCAATTCTTGCCAGGGTGTAGACCTGCTGCTGCTCGTTTTGCACCTCTCTGGCACGTTTGAGATACAGCGCAGCATCACCATTTTTGGCCTCGATTTGATCCAGCAACGTCCCCTGCTGCCAGGTAAAATCCTGCACCAGCGAATTCAGCTCGGTAGTAAAATCATCATGAAGCCAGTCTATGCGCGCGGAAAGTTCGCTCACTTTTTCACGTACAAGGAACAGGTTGTAGAGCACCCGATCCAGTTCCGCCATCAGCGCCCGGCTGTCTTGCAAAAGCACTGCCAGTTGCTGCTGCTCTGTCGGTTGCAAGCCCCGGCTCAGCACCTCAATCTTATCCAGATGGGAGATTATTTGATTGCGTAGCTGCAACCTTACCGTGGTGTTGGGGGCCAGCAGGAACTCATTCAGTTGATCCACAACCAGGTTGAGATTCCCTTCAATCAAAAAAGCGGAATGCACGCGCGGGAAGTAATCATCAAGCGAATAACGTATCTGCGAGCTTTGCTCATGCCAGGAGTACAAACTGACGCAGCTTACGCTCAGCGTCAGTAATGCGCCGGTAAGGAAAGCGCCCCGCAGGCTGCTGCTGATGCTGAGCTGACGCAGGCGTTGCAGTATCGATCCACCTTTCATTTTAACTCTTCCAGTTTGGAAATCGCCTGACGCTGATTTTTAAGAAACCACAACTGCCACTCCATCATCTGCTGTTCGGCCACGCTTTTATTATCAAATTGCGCAAGCCAGGCCTCATCTTCACTGTTCCTGGCATCTATCGGAACGCTGGTCAGCAGCGCTCTGATTTCGGGTAGTGGGCGTTTCAGGCGCGCTTCGGCACTGTAGAGCGCCCGCCATGCATCTTTCAGTTGCGCGAGTCGAAAACTGATCGCGGTATCAAACATCCGCTGTACCAGCTGTTGTCGCTTAAGGATCAGGCGATAATTAAGCGCTGGCTGGCTCATCAAAATTGCCTGCTGAGCCGCGCGTGGGTTATCAGGCGCGAGCTGAGTAACCGGATATTTTCCCGTGTTCGCATCGGCAAGGATCCGCTGCCCTTCAGGGCTTAACAGATAACGGATAAATCGACGCGCTTCATTGGGGTGCTGGCTGTTCTTAAGAACGGCAACATAAGTAGGCGAAACCGCCGAGCGAGGAAAATAGGTAAAAGCCAGGTGCGGATCGTTTAGCAACAGGTTGGCATAGTTATCAATGACCGGCCCCGCCACGCCCAGACCGCTCTTAATTTTGTCGGCCACACCAAAACTGCGAGATGAAATAGTGACCAGATTACCGGCACTGGCCAACAGCGTCGCCCAGCCCTCTTCCCATCCTTTTTGCTGCAGCAGCGACTCAACCATCAGGTGGTTGGTATCGGAACGCGACGGGCTACTCATTAACAACGCGTTCTGATATTTAGGTTGCGTTAAATCCCCCCAGTCAGCAGGAGGCGACAAATGACGCGCCGCCAGCGCAGAACGGTTAATTAGCAGACCAAAACCAGATATCGCAACGGCCACGGAGGTAGAACGAATCGAGTCAGGCACCAGCCGCTGGCTTTCCGGCAGTACATTATCGAAGGGCGCCAGCTTCTGATGCTCCTGAAGATGCTGCAACAGCATGGGCGACGAGGTCAGAATCAGATCGACGTTTTCCGCATTGGCAGTATCAAGCAGTTGTTCCAGTGAACTGCTGGTCCGGTTTAACGTGCGAATCATCACTGACCCTGGCTCCGTCTGCCAGCGCTGGATAATCCAGGCCGTTGCCCCTGGGGAAAAAGTAGTCGCCATCACCAGTTCTTTCCCCAAAGCCAGACTACTCACCGACAGCGACATAAAACAGAGCAAGATCGCCCAAAAGCGCCCCCGACCCAAAAGTCTGTTTGTGATCCCGTTCATAAATACCAACATGTGCAAAAAATAATATTGAGACAAAACTTACCCGTTTATCACCGCATGGGGAGAAGAATAAGGTTATTCGTACAATAACCAAACGGAAAGTGACGACATCAGTAAAGAATACCCGAAAATGCGGTCTGAATTTGTTAATATCCGCACACACCGAAGATAAAAATTCCCGTAAAAGAATAGATTTTAAAATCCTTTATTTAAAAAGAGTCAAAATCAGCTACGCAACACACAATTTGTGTCAATAGTGACTCATTTCATCAACTTGAGTTTCTCTGCCATCTATTTCACTCTTCACTGCGAAAAATCCTGATATTCACATCAATATAAATTTAGGTGATGATATGTTATCAATATTTAAGGCAGGGCCAGCGGCAAATAAAGTCCCGGCGGAGAAAGTCCAGGCTACTTATAGCCGATACCGCATGCAGGCATTACTCAGCGTATTTCTTGGCTATCTTGCGTACTATATTGTGCGCAATAACTTCACGCTCTCAACTCCATACCTGAAAGAGCATCTGGATCTCAGTGCTACGCAGATTGGCTTACTTAGCAGTTGCATGCTTATTGCCTATGGGATCAGTAAAGGCATAATGAGCAGTCTGGCAGATAAGGCCAGCCCAAAAGTCTTCATGGCATGCGGCCTGATCCTGTGTGCTATCGTCAACGTAGGCCTGGGGTTCAGTACCGGATTCTGGATTTTTGCCGCTCTGGTCGTTTTCAACGGTTTGTTCCAGGGGATGGGCGTCGGCCCTTCATTTATTACCATCGCTAACTGGTTTCCACGTAAAGAGCGTGGACGCGTTGGCGCATTCTGGAATATCTCACATAACGTTGGCGGAGGTATTGTCGCGCCGATTGTTGGTGCCGCCTTTGCCATTTTGGGGAGCGAACACTGGCAAAGCGCCAGCTATATTGTCCCAGCCGGCGTTGCCGTACTGTTTGCTTTTATTGTACTGCTGCTGGGGAAAGGCTCACCGCGTCAGGAAGGCTTACCGGCACTAGAGCAAATGATGCCGGAAGAAAAAGTCGTATTAAATACCCGACACGTTGTCGAAGCGCCAGAAAATATGAGCGCCTTCCAGATCTTCTGCACCTATGTCCTGCGCAATAAGAATGCCTGGTATGTTTCACTGGTAGACGTCTTTGTTTATATGGTGCGTTTTGGCATGATTAGCTGGCTGCCAATTTATTTATTAACCGAAAAACATTTCTCGAAAGAACAAATGAGCGTAGCGTTCCTGTTTTTCGAATGGGCGGCAATTCCATCCACATTACTGGCGGGTTGGCTCACTGATAAACTGTTTAAAGGCCGCCGCATGCCGCTGGCTATGATCTGTATGGCGCTGATTTTCGTCTGCCTGATCGGCTACTGGAAAAGTGAATCGTTAGTGATGGTCACTATTTTTGCCGCCATCGTGGGTTGCCTGATTTATGTTCCGCAGTTCCTCGCGTCCGTTCAGACGATGGAAATTGTCCCCAGTTTCGCGGTAGGTTCTGCGGTCGGGTTACGCGGATTCATGAGCTACATTTTTGGCGCATCCCTGGGAACCAGTCTGTTTGGCGTGATGGTCGACAAAATGGGATGGCATGGTGGATTCTATCTGTTGATGGGTGGGATTGTCTGCTGCATCCTGTTCTGCTACCTCTCTCATCGTGGCGCGCTGGAGCTCGAACAACAGCGAAAAAATGCTCAGCAAGAGGAAGCCTCACTCCAGTTGGCAGATGCCCGGTAATCGACGTAGGTTTCGCAAAAAAGTGCCAGCGATGCTGGCACTTCAATAACTCAGATAAATATAAGTCGCTCTGTGTGATAATGTATTGCTAATAGTAACATTCCTAATTATCGCTTACCGTAGCCCACCATAAAGCGAATAATCAAACCGCATGCAGGGGCAAGAAAAAGGAATAATCCGGTTACCATTTCGTTACCATTGGTCAACCGCATAGTAAAAACGTAAATTAATGCCGTAAGGATGGCCATACCGAGAAAAGCGCTGATTGACGCCGCTGCGCCCATAACCTGCCAAATATAGCAACTGACGCACAAAATGCTCAGTGCAAGAAAGATCCAGAAATAGAACATAGCGATACCTCCTGTCTGCCATAAACTTAACCTAAGTCCTTACACTCCCTTAACTTTATATTCTAAGATAGTTCCTATCTTCATGCAATTTAAGCAACATCTTAGTTACATATGTCATTCGCCTGCGTACTGTTAACTCTTCAACAGACTGTTATTTAATCTGCATAAAAACAACGAATTATATATAGGTTAATTTTTGTTCTTAATCGCCCTAAAAACATTTACGAATATTGAGTAATTATTTCTGGCTGACATTAATCTTCGGGTGTACATTGTGCGTCCGATCATTCATGCCCCCTCGTGGTTTTGTCCTGACTCAGTTTTACACTCTTTACAGGAACCAATGTCGTTCATGGCGGCCTAACGATCAGTGCAGAGTGTAAAGCGACTGACAAAGAATCTTCGCGATACATCTATTTCGTATCAACAACAGGTGCTTATGTTCCCCCAATGTAAATTTTCACGCGCGTTTTTGCATCCGCGCTACTGGCTCACATGGTTTGGTGTTGGTGTGCTCTGGTTACTGATACAACTTCCCTATCCCGTATTGTGTTTTCTTGGCACCCGTACAGGAACGCTTGCTCGTCCATTTTTGAAACGCCGTGAATCTATTGCACGTAAAAATCTCGAACTCTGTTTCCCGAATCTGTCGCAAGATGAAAGAGACAAGCTGGTCGATGAGAACTTTCGTTCACTCGGCATGGGACTGCTTGAAACAGGTATGGCCTGGTTCTGGCCGGACCGCCGGGTGCGTAAATGGTTTGACGTAGAAGGGCTCGACAACCTGAAACGCGCCCAATTGCAAAACCGTGGCGTGATGGTTGTAGGCGTACACTTTATGTCGCTCGAGTTAGGTGGTCGCGTAATGGGGCTTTGCCAACCGATGATGGCAACCTATCGCCCGCACAACAATAAGTTGATGGAGTGGATCCAAACCCGCGGTCGTATGCGCTCTAACAAGGCCATGATCGGCAGAAATAATCTGCGTGGTATTGTCGGTGCCCTGAAAAAAGGCGAGGCCGTATGGTTTGCCCCCGATCAGGACTATGGTCGCAAAGGGAGTTCATTCGCCCCGTTCTTCGCAGTCAAAAACGTTGCGACCACTAACGGCACTTACGTATTGTCACGGTTATCGGGCGCAGCAATGCTGACGGTAACCATGGTGAGAAAAGCAGATAACTCCGGTTACCGCCTGTTCATCACCCCGCAAATGGAAGGTTATCCGACAGATGAAAGCCAGGCTGCAGCGTATATGAACAAAATTATCGAAAAAGAGATCATGCGCGCACCCGAGCAGTATCTCTGGATCCACCGCCGCTTCAAAACTCGCCCGATGGGTGAAGCCTCGTTATATATCTAAAAAGAAAGGCCGTAAGGCCTTTCTTTTTTTCCGCAGTTGAATTACTTAACGCCCCACTTGTTCTGGAGTTCAGTCATTCGCTCATTATAGTTACGGGCAATACAGGCTGGCTTGTCCTGCTCTTTCCAGCACTCATTACGCCCTTTCACCCAGCCGCGCTGCTCTGCTTTGAGCGTCGGGTTATTACCCGATTTCACCAGCGCCTGCTTGTAGGCCCCATTTAGCGCCATATCCATAGCTGAGAGCGCAGGGCTCTGGCAGATAGCCTCTTCGATACTGCCTTTTGCTACCGCAGCGCAGGAAAAAGAAGGCCCGTTGCTGGTCGGTTTTTTTGCCCCGGAAAAGTCAATATTGTCTTCAGGCAGGCATACCCCATGCTTTCGATTCGGCCCGCTCCAGGAAATATCCGGATTCCCGTCATCTTTGCGGGAGATAGAAACGGTATTGTTACCGCTTCTTGCTTCCCAATAGTTTTCATTAAAAGCCTTCACCGTCGCCTTCGTGCCATCAATCCAGACATTGCCTTTACCATCACTATTCACACCACCAATACTTGCGCAACTGAAATTGAATGCCAACGGCGAGGCCGCCATCGACGTCAATGGCGCAAGAACGAGTGCTAACATCATTAATCTGGTCATTTTTAACCTTTTCATTATCTAATTCCGCGAAAAATTAACCGCATTAACATCATGGCGATATGAGAATTCTCCGAGTAAACATTACGTCGCTCAATAGCAATTTATTACCGGCAGAAATTAAACTGTCGCCGAATCACGACACTTGTAAGTTATTAAAATCAAATAAAAAAATGCCTCTTGTCTCGCCTCATTTTTAGGCGTACATTAGCGCCGTCTGGAGCATGAAAGCTCAGAATTCTGAGGTGATGCAGCCAAGCAAACAAGGGGAATTCTCCCTTTCGTTTACGCGTGCATCAGCTCTCTGTCAGGTAAGCATATGTTCATTTAGACGTACCTCAGGTACGCGGAGAGATGAAAAGTGAAATATTTCTTTATGGGCATTTCTTTTATGGTCATCGTTTGGGCCGGTACTTTCGCCCTGATGATCTAAATTAAAAGACGCAGCAAAAAAACAGGAGCCATCAGGCTCCTGTTTGCTTTTGGGGAATCGGGTTGTTAGTCGGTACTTTCAGTAGCCGATTTTGCACCGGCAGGCAGTAAGCCATCGGCGCGAAACATCGCTTTAATACCGCGAATCGCCTGGCGAGTACGGTCGCGGTTTTCAATTAGCGCAAAGCGCACGTGCGTATCGCCATAATCACCAAATCCAATCCCCGGAGAAACGCAGACCTTCGCTTCGTTCAGCAGCTTCTTGGCAAATTCAAGTGACCCCATCCCGGCGTAATGCTCTGGAATTTTCGCCCAAACGTACATCGAGGCTTTTGGCATCTCGACCATCCAACCGGCTTCATGCAGCCCTTTTACCAGTACGTCTCGACGGCGTTTATATTGCTCCGCAATATCCCGTACGCACTGCTGATCGCCTTCCAGCGCGGCGATAGCTGCAACCTGCAACGGCGTAAAGGTTCCGTAATCGTGATAGCTCTTAATTCGTGCCAGCGCGTTGACCAGCGTTTTATTACCCACCATAAAACCGATACGCCAGCCCGCCATGTTGTAGCTTTTCGACAGGGTGAAAAATTCAACCGCAACATCGCGAGCACCCGGTACCTGCATAATCGACGGCGCTTTCCAGCCATCGTAGACAATATCGGCATAGGCCAGGTCATGAACCACCAGCACGTCATAGCGTTTCGCCAGGGCCACGACTTTTTCGAAGAACTCCAGCTCGACGCACTGCGCAGTCGGGTTAGAAGGGAAACCTAAGATCATCATCTTCGGTTTAGGATAGCTTTCGCGAATCGCGCGCTCCAGCTCATTAAAGAAATCGACGCCGTCGACCAGCGGCACTGAACGTACCTGCGCGCCAGCAATCACCGCACCATAAATATGGATCGGATAGCTCGGGTTCGGTACAAGGACGGTATCACCGTGATCCAGCGTAGCCAGCATCAGGTGCGCCAGTCCTTCTTTAGAACCAATCGTCACAATCGCTTCGGATTCCGGATCGATCTCAACGTCATAGCGTTCCTGGTACCAGCGGGAAATCGCCCGACGCAGACGCGGAATGCCGCGCGAGGTGGAATAACCGTGAGTATCCGGGCGCTGCGCCACGGTACACAGTTTTTCAACAATATGAGGAGGCGTGGCCCCATCCGGGTTCCCCATGCTGAAATCGATAATATCTTCGCCGCGCCGACGCGCAGCCATCTTCAGCTCAGCAGTGATGTTAAAAACGTAAGGGGGAAGGCGATCAATACGCGTAAAGCGACGTTCAGGGCGGGAGTCAGCCATAATATCCTCAGATTAACGTTAGCGCCCGGACCGTCCGAGCGACGCTGCCACGATGGTGGCACGTTTAGAAAATAGCCTGAATAATTTCCTTCTGTCGAGAGGCAAAGCAAAATATTTTTAATTGACGAAAAAGAGGAACAACAAGAAAAAATAGGGAAATAACCTTTTTCACAGCCCGCTTAAAATTACCATCATTTAACATTTTGTTGTTAACTACATTACTTTGAACGCGGCACTGACAGGACAGGTATTGTAAATACAACAATCATGCAACAATCCCCTTTTAATATTAAGGTTTTTCCTCATTAGACCCAGGTTGCGGGGGTGCTGGTCATCCAGCCTCAGGTTACCTATCATAGAGGTTTAACCCTTGCGCAAGAGTCACCCGTGCACGAAATATTCAATATGCTGCTGGCGGTATTTGACCGGGCAGCGCTGATGCTGTTCTGTCTGTTTTTCCTGATTCGTATCCGCCTGTTTCGCGAACTGTTGCACAAGTCAGCCCACTCCCCAAAAGAGCTACTCGCCGTTACCGCGATTTTCTCAATGTTTGCCCTGTTCAGTACCTGGTCCGGCGTACCGGTTGAAGGCTCACTGGTTAACGTACGTATTATTGCGGTCATGTCAGGAGGAATTCTGTTCGGTCCGTGGGTCGGCATCATTACGGGCCTCATCGCGGGCACCCATCGCTACCTGATCGACATCGGCGGCGTAACCGCTGTGCCCTGCTTTATCACCAGCATTCTGGCAGGCTGTATTGCCGGGTGGATCAACCGTAAGATCCCCAAAGCGCAGCACTGGCGCGCAGGTATTTTAGGCGGAATGCTGTGCGAATCCCTGACCATGATCCTCGTCGTCGCATGGGCGCCCACCACTGAGCTGGGGCTGGATATTGTCTCGAAAATCGGCATCCCTATGATCCTGGGCAGCGTCTGCATTGGCTTTATCGTCATGCTGGTTCAAAGCGTGGAGGGTGAGAAAGAGGCCAGCGCCGCGAAGCAGGCCAAGCTGGCGCTGGATATCGCCAACAAAACCCTGCCGCTTTTCCGTCAGGTTAACAGCGAGTCGCTCCGCCAGGTGTGCGAAATTATTCGCCATGACATACATGCAGACGCCGTCGCGATTACCAACACCCAGCACGTACTGGCGTACGTTGGCGTGGGTGAACTTAACTACCGCGATAACGATGACTTCGTCAGCCCGACCACCCAGCAGGCGATCAATTACGGAAAAATCATCATTAAAAACAATGATGAAGCGCACCGTACGCCCGAAATACACTCCATGTTGGTGATCCCGCTCTGGGAGAAAGGCGTTGTCACCGGTACGCTAAAAATCTACTACTGCCATGCCCACCAGATAACCTCCTCACTGCAGGAAATGGCGATTGGTCTGTCGCAAATTATCTCGACGCAGCTTGAAGTTTCCAGGGCTGAGCAGCTTCGTGAAATGGCAAATAAGGCAGAACTGCGCGCGCTGCAAAGTAAAATAAATCCCCATTTCCTGTTTAACGCCCTGAATGCGATTTCGTCGTCGGTGCGGCTTAATCCGGACACCGCACGCCAGCTCATTTTTAATTTGTCGCGCTATCTTCGCTATAATATTGAATTAAAAGACGATGAGCAGATAGATATCAAAAAGGAGCTGTATCAAATCAAGGATTACATCGCCATCGAGCAGGCCCGTTTTGGCGACAAGCTGACGGTTATTTATGATATCGACGAAGAGGTAAGCTGTTATATTCCCAGCCTGCTGATTCAGCCGCTGGTAGAGAACGCGATTGTCCATGGGATTCAACCCTGCAAAGGAAAAGGCGTGGTCACTATCAGCGTGGCAGAATGCGGTAACCGGGTAAGGATTGCCGTGCGGGATACGGGCCACGGCATCGATCCAAAAGTCATTGAACGGGTCGAATCCAATGAAATGCCGGGTAACAAAATTGGCCTATTGAATGTGCATCATCGCGTTAAGCTGCTCTACGGCGAGGGCTTACATATCCGCCGTCTGGAGCCAGGCACTGAGATTGCCTTTTACGTGCCTAATCAGCACTCGCCCGCAGCCGCACCGGCCACATTGTTGCTTTAACCAGGAGCGAAGTCGTGAAAGTCATCATTGTTGAAGATGAATTCCTGGCCCAACAGGAACTTAGCTGGCTGATAAAAGAGCACAGCCAGATGGAAATTGTCGGCACATTCGACGACGGCCTGGACGTGCTGAAATATCTCCAGCACAACCGCGTTGACGCCATTTTTCTGGATATCAATATTCCCTCGCTGGATGGCGTGCTGTTGGCGCAAAACATCAGCCAGTTTGCGCACAAGCCTTTTATTGTCTTTATTACCGCGTGGAAAGAGCACGCCGTTGAAGCCTTTGAACTGGAGGCCTTCGACTACATCCTGAAGCCGTATCAGGAATCGCGGATCGTCGGCATGCTGCAAAAGCTGGAAGCCGCCTGGCAACAACAGCAAACGGGAACTTCGCCCATCAGTCCGGTAGCACGCGAAAACGACACGATCAATCTGATCAAAGATGAGCGAATCATCGTGACCCCGATCAACGACATCTACTACGCAGAAGCCCATGAAAAGATGACGTTTGTCTACACCCGACGCGAATCGTACGTGATGCCGATGAACATCACCGAATTTTGCAGCAAATTGCCGGCTTCGCATTTCTTCCGCTGCCACCGCTCGTTCTGCGTGAATCTGAATAAAATTCGCGAGATCGAACCCTGGTTTAACAACACCTACATTTTGCGCTTAAAAGATCTGGAATTTGAAATCCCGGTTAGTCGGAGTAAAGTGAAAGAGTTCAGACAGTTAATGCACTTATAGCGCAGAGAAAGAGCGATGAAAGAACCAGGCCTACCCGCAGACCAACAGTTTTTCGCCGATCTGTTCAGCGGCCTGGTATTAAACCCGCAGCATCTGGGGCGCGTGTGGTTCGCGACCCAACCCACCACATTACCAACCGGAAGTTTATGTATTGACCTTCCGCGCCTCGATATCGTGCTGCGTGGCGAATACAGCAACCTCCTGGAAAAACAGCAGCACAGCCTACCAGAAGGCGACATGCTGTTTATCCCGACGAAAGCGGCAAATCTGCCCGGCAGCGACAAGCCCGTGATGCTGTTGAGCCTGGTGTTTTCTCCGGCCTGGCTGGGACTCTCTTTTTACGATAACCGAACCGCATCGCTGTTACGTCCGCTCCGCCGTATTGAGTTACCCCATCCGCAGCGCGGCGAAGGCGAGGCAATGCTGACCGCATTAACCCATTTAAGCCGCACTCCTCAGGCCCAGGATATCATTCAGCCGCTGGTGCTTAGCCTGCTGCATCTGTGTCGTAGCGTGGTGAATAGCCGCCCTGACACAGAGCGTCCTCGCGCTGAATTTCTCTATCACAGTATGTGTAATTGGGTACAAGATAACTATGCCCAACCGCTGACCCGGGAAAGCGTGGCGCAGTTTTTTAATATCACGCCCAATCACCTGTCAAAAGTGTTTGCCCAGCACGGTACCATGGGGTTTGTCGAGTATCTGCGGTGGGTCAGAATGGCGAAGGCGCGCATCATCTTACAGAAATACCATCTGTCGATTAGCGAAGTCGCACAGCGGTGTGGATATCAGGACAGCGATTATTTCTGCCGCCTGTTCCGACGTCAGTTTGGCCTGACGCCGGGAGAGTACGGCGCGCGCTTTCAGTCAGCGCGTTAAGTGAGACAACACCAACGGTGTTAGTCATATCCGTTTGCCTCGTTGTAAAATAGCGGCCTTTAGCCCAATCCTACTGGCTTACTCAATAAAGTGAATATGCGATGAAAAACAGACGTGCACTCTCCCTGATGTGTTTTCAGATGCTGGAATCAGGTGCGGATCGTCAAACCGTGAAAAGAGCCCTTACCTCCCGCCGAGTTAAAGGTCGTCAGGCGGTGGTTCTGCTCTGCAAGCAAGAGATGAAACTGTTAAGAGCCGGGAAACTACCGGGGCACAACGCGCCGCATTGATGATTTCGCTTTCCAGTAGCCTTTATCCCGCCTGCACCCACAGCGCCACAGCGCCACAGCGCCACAGCGCCACAGCGCCACAGGCAGGATAGCGCTCTTTCAGTGAAGCTTAAAATGTCAGTTCCGCCTCCAGCAGCGCCAGAATGCTCTCGGCATTTTCAGCGGCGAACAACGACTGGCGGAACTGCTTGTTAACGAGCTTACGTGCCAGCTGCGAGAAGACCTTCACGTGGTTAATGCCTTCGTCGGCACCCAGCGTCAGCATGATCACCAGCTCTACTTCGCCCATCTCAGACTGCCAGTCAACGGGCTGTGCAAGCCGGGCAATGCTGATGCTGGAATGGCGGATCCACTGGGATTTCGTGTGTGGGATAGCCACTCCAAAACCAACGGCGGTAGTGACTATCTCTTCGCGCTGCCAGACATCCTCTTCCAGCTCAAACGGATGTTCAGTTCGCCCGTTAACGCCAAGGTTGCCGCACAGAAACTGAATCACCTGCTCTTTGTTGCTCAGAGATTCACCAACAAAGATATTCTCCAGCGCCAGCAGCGGACGTACATCTTTCTGCGGTGCAAACTGGTTGAGCAGATCTTCAATCTCCTGAGCGCTACGGCACTCGCAGGCCTGCAAAGCGAGTTCGCGGCATGCCTGACCGTCCAACTGACGAAGCTGGCTTTTTACCGCCGGAATACGAGGACTGCTCATACTCAGTTCATCGAGCCCTAAACCCAACAGCAACGGTAAATAACGCCCTTCGCCACCCAGTTCGCCGCAAATGCCGACCCATTTTCCGCGCTCGTGCGCCACGCGAACAATTTGCTGCAGCATACGCAGGAACGACGGCGTAATCGGGTTGTACAGCGGCGAAACGCGCGGATTATTACGATCGACGGCATACAGGTACTGGGTCATGTCGTTTGAACCAATACTGAAGAAATCCACCTCATCGCAGAAATGGTCGATGATGTAACACACCGACGGCACTTCAACCATAATCCCCAATGAAATCGTCGGGGCATGGCGTAAACCGTCCGCTTTCAGCGCCGCCAGCGCTTTTTGCAGTTCACTTTTTACCCATAAAATCTGGTCGAGGCTGTGCACCATCGGGATCATCAGTTGTGCGTTACCGAAGGTCGCCGCCCGTAAAATAGCGCGCAGTTGGGTGCGAAACAGTCCGGCAAACTCTGGATAAATCCGCACCGCGCGGTAGCCCAGGAACGGATTCTCTTCCTGCGGAATATTGAGATAGCGGATATTCTTATCACCACCAATATCCATGGTACGAAAGATAACCGGCTTATCACCCGCAACCAATAAGACCTGCTGGTAGGCTTCAAACTGTTCCTGCTCGTCGGGGGCGCTGTCGCGGTCCATAAACAGCATTTCAGTACGAAACAGCCCAATTCCTTCCGCGCCGTTGGCAAACGCTCCCGGCGCTTCCAGCGCGGTACCGATATTCGCCGCAACGTCAATACGCTGATTATCTTTGGTCAGCGCGGGCTGGGCGGCATCAAGCGCCTGTCGACGCTGGCATTCATCGGCCAGCTTCTGCGCAATCGCGTAATAACCGCGAACCGCTTCGTCTGGGTTGATGGCCAGCACCCCACAGCGGGCATCCAGTACCGCATATTGCCCGGTATAGCGGCTAATGGCCTCCAGCGGCAAGCCGCTAAGCACCGGAATCGCGGACGCGCGAGCGAGGATCAGGGTATGCGAGGTGCGCCCCGTTTTTTCCAGGATCATGCCAGACAGATGCTGCAAATCGAGGCTTAAAAACTGGCTGGGCGTCAGATCTTCAGCGACCAGAATCGTCGGTTTTTCCAGTACCAGCGCATTGCGCGGGCGTCTTTCAGGCCAGGTGATGTGCAACAACTGTTCGCTGATATCACGGATGTCGCTGACGCGTTCGCGCAGATAATCGCTACCGGAGGCCGATAGCCTGGCGCATATCTGCTCCATATTGACGATAATCGCCGCCCCCAGCCCCAGATGCTGACCCTGTATTAAACGGCGAATATTCCCGGCAAACTCATCATCCTGAATCAGAGACAGATGTGCGCTGAGAATGGTTTTACTCTCGCCGTCGCGCTCGCGCAACTGTTGATTGAGCTGCTCGGCAAGCGTCGCCAGGCTGTGCTCCAGCCGGGCGTTATCTTCCGCACTCGCCGCTATCGTGCGATAACTTTCCAGATTATCGCTTTGCCAAAGCGTGAGCAAACCGGTCCCCACGCCTCCTGCCAGCACGGTACCGTACAGCAGGTCCGGGTTGAGGCGAATCAGCGAACGCGGCAATGGATGTGCCGCCAGTTCCGCCGGCGTCGGCTGAACGCTGTCGCTGTCAATAAACCGGTGCTGGAGATACTCCTCCAGTGTTCGCCGGGCTTGTTCTTCATCGCGACCGGTAATGGTCAGGCTACAACTGTCGTTAAACAGCGTCCCGGTGCCAATCAGCGCCAGCGAGCTTTTCGCATCCGCCCTCGCGTTCTGGCGATGATTAATAAATATCACCTCACTTTGCCACTGGCTGCACTGCTCTTTCAGCTCCCACGCCGGACGCGCATGCAGGCCATTGGGTAACGGGCAAAGAAATTGAATCGTTAACATAACAACTCCTGATTAGCGCGAAATCAGCACCTGAAATCCGTCAGATGAGCCACGGTTTCGCACGTTAGATGTGAAATAAGAGCTGACAACAACTGCTGTGTCTGGATGATGTCACGACAGTCGGCAATCGATGCCGCGCAGTGTCCATGCCGTGTGGCAGGCCCTATGACAACCGTTGGGATCCCCGTGCCGCTGACGTGCACCGCACCGCCGTCGGTGCCGCCGTTACTGAACATGTCGAGCTGCAGGGTAATACCCGCATCAGCGGCCACGTTTTCAACCCACGTCGTCAGCTTCGGCGGCGCAATCAGTGATTTATCGCTCAACACCAGCATCGGGCCTTTACCGAGCTGTCGGTGGTTGGCCGCACTGTAATCAAAGTTTTTGGCCCAGCAGGCCGTATCCAGCACAAACGCCACATCCGGTGCGACCGCGCGTGCTGCGGTTTGTCCTCCGCGCAATCCCACTTCTTCACTGGAACTGGCCACCAGCCACACCTCGCAAGGGAGAATGGCGTCATACCATTCACGCAGCAGCGCCATCAGCAAATAACATCCAAGTCGGTCATCAAAGGCTTTTCCCATGACTCGCTGGTGCGGCAAAACCTGAAAGGTTGTGTCAAAGGTGACACGATCGCCCGGGCGCACACCGGCCTGCAGTACCTCTTCATAGGACCGCGCGCCAATGTCCACCCGCAGCGCACTGACTTCATTACCGCTGCGCTGTCCGTCAAGCAGACCAGGGATCTTGCTCTCTTCGCGGGTGGTGATCCGCACCGGCTGCAATTGCCTGGCCGCCATACGCACATTTCCCACCGGCAATACATCGATCGCCCCTTCGCTGGAAATACTGCGCACAATAAATCCTACTTCATCCATATGCGCGCAGATCATCACCTTCGGACCGGTTGATTCATTGAGCCGGATCAGCACCGATCCCAGTCCATCGAAGCGCACCTCTTTATTGAGACGATCCGCCTCTTCAAGCAGGATCTGACGCACTTCCTGTTCAGAAGAGGCGATCGCGTCCGCCTCGCTCAGCGCCTTCAGTAGCGATAAATCCATTACGCCTCCCCCGTGTGTAACAATGTTTTCGCCATGGTATAGAGCACCTCGCCGCCGTCTGGCGTAACCAGCACCACATCCTCAATACGCACTCCGCCCTGGCCCGGCAGATAAATACCCGGCTCAACGGTGAGCAACATGCCAGCCGCCAGAGGTGTTGTATCTGTGGGGGAAAAACGTGGGTCTTCATGCACCTCAATACCGATAGCGTGTCCGGTATTGTGACCAAACGCATCGCCATAGCCCGCCTGCATAATGACCCGCCTGGCTGCGGCGTCTACCTCATTGCAACGCGCGCCTGGTCGAATTGCCGCCACCGCGGCACGTTGCGCAGCCAGGACAATCTGATACACGGCAAACAGCGCGCTTTCTTCCGCTGGCTGGTTGGCGTCGGGGATGCGAAAGGTTCGCGTCATATCAGAACAATAGCCCTGATACTGTGCGCCAAAATCCAGCGTAATGAACTCACCTGCCTCGACACGCTTGTCGCTGGCTTTACCGTGCGGCAGAGCGCCGCGCCAGCCGCTGGCGACAATGGTGTCAAAAGAGGCTTTATCTGCGCCGAGCGTACGCATATACCACTCCAGTTCGGCGGCAATTTCGCGCTCACTAAGACCGGGTTGAATAAAGCGGCGTATATGTTCCGCGCTCAGGTCAGCTACCCGGCAGGCTTCGCGGATGCAGGCTATCTCCTGCGCGGTTTTCACCTGTCGAAGCACGTCCGGCACAGCGCTCACCAGTCGGGCATGCAGTTTGCCCGACCAGACCTGCGCGGTATCCCAGCTTACCTGCTCACCTTCGAATCCCACCGTCTGCAGCTTTTCGAGCGCAATAATGTGATTCACCTGCGAATACAGCGTCTGCGTTCCATCGAGTCGATGGATTTGGTAGCCCTGAGTGCGCGTGGCGACATCGGTGTAGTAACGGCCGTCGACCAGGATATGCGCGCTTTCATGGCTGATAAACACAAACCCTGAACTGCTGGAGATCCCCATATGCGGCTGTTTATTCTGCCGCGATGACAGCAGCATCGCGTCGAGATGTTGCTCCGTCAGCCAGTCGCGCAGCGAGACAAGTAAGCTCATGGTTACAATCCTTTTAATCAGAGGCTTTCAATCAGCAACTTGCCTTTGCGGTACATAAGATGGCGCAGGAACACCACCATCAGGGCCGTAATCACCGCGCCTAACAGGATCCCCGCCATATAGACGCCGAGATTAGTGACCAACGGCCATGCCCAGATAGCCGATTCCGGGAACCACTGCACCGCCCCCAGCCAGACGGCAGCCGTCGACCCGACAATGGCGCCAACCATATAGGAAGGAATTGCCGTGATGGGGCTTTCCAGCGCAAACGGGATCGCTCCTTCGCTGATACCCATAAACGCGAGGAACATTGCCGTTTTCCCCTGCGGGTAGAGCTGTGCGCTGAACAAGCGTTTGCCGGTTAAGCGACGGTCAATAAGTGTGGCCAGCCCAAGGCCAATCGGGGGAATGACAATAGCAATAGAGCGCGCGGTTACCGGCAAAACGTGATCGGTGGTAAAGCTGAAGGCGACAAATCCTGCGGCTTTATTAATCGGACCGCCGAGGTCAATCGCCGTTGCCGCGGAAATCCCCATCGCGTACATCAGCGTGCCTTTCTCTCCGGCTGCCGTCAGCAGTGTACGAATTCCGCCGTTAATCCAACCGCCAAACGGCGTAATCACGTAATACATCGCCAACATGACGAATATCGCGGAAAGAATGGGCAGTAAAAAAGTGGTTTTGAACGCCAGCAGGAAATCCGGCAACTGGATTTTTTGATTCATCCACTTCACCAGATACCCGGCGACAATCGAGATAATCAGCGCGCCAATAAAGGTTGACGGAACGGGAGCACTGGTAGCCCATTGCAGCGTTGCGGGGTCAAAATTCAGTATCTGCGTGGGCTGAGTGGACATCAACCCACCGATAAACCCCGCCGGAAACGCCAGCTTGCCGCCGATAGAGTTGGCGACAAATGCGGCAAACATCGGGATAGCAAATCCAAACAGCACGCCGCCAAAAGATTGCGACAGCCAGGCAAACTTCAGTAATGAGAGATTAAAACCGGTGAATTTTCCGCTGTTCAGCGCATCCATGATGCCGGTGTCAGCAGGAATATCGAGCCAGCTATAGGCGATCAGTTGCGAGAAGGCGAGAATGACCCCGCCCATAATTAACGTCGGCACCATGCGCGAAATACCCGACATCACATGTTGCGGAAGTTCGCCCCAGAAGCTATTGCGGGAGGCCGGTGGATTTTTTATTACCGCTGCCGCACCAGATGCGCCAGGCACAACGGTTGCACTGCGTTTTTTAATGGCCATAAGTAATTCCCTGTCGATGATTATTGTTGTTCAGCGGCAACCATCTCTTCGATCTCTTTAATGATGCCGGCCGCATTTTTTATCGCGTCCTGTAACGTAATTTCGTAGACGTCACGCGACTCAAAACGCTCGTTATCCTCCGGGGTAACGGCAACAGAGTGGATGATTAACGTTGCCTCTGCGATATCCTGCGCCGTCAGTCGATTTTGAATTCCGTCCGCGCCCTGGGTTTCAATTTTTACTTCATAACCCGCTTCAACTGCGGCTTCTTCCAGCGCCTGAGCCGCCATGAAGGTGTGGGCCAGACCCATTGGGCACGCGCAAACGGCAATCAGTTTTTTGCTCATAATCATTTCCTCTTAATAGTTGACGAGTGAAATTATGGTCCGGGGAAAGTAACGACCGTTATCAGACAAATAATGCTTTTACTGGACAAATGATTCCGTCACTCGGAAATGTGACGAAGGTCGGAAAGGCGGTTAGCAGGCATAAAAAAACCGCGTCAGGAGCGCGGTTTTGTGGGAATGCAGGCCGGATGACCGCTAAATGCCATCCGGCATTGGTCTTACAAAATATGGCCCAGCGTCTGGCGCAGATGGGCACCAGAACCAAGCAGGCCCGGGTTATCATGCACGATCAGATACACAGGAATATCCTGTACATAGGCTTTAAAACGCCCTTTATCTTCAAAACCACCGCGGAAGCCGGAAGCTTTAAAGAATTCGAGGAAGCGCGGTACGATGCCGCCTGCGATGTACACACCGCCAAACGTGCCCAGCGTCAACGCCAGATCGCCGCCAAAACGCCCCATGATGACGCAAAACAGCGACAGCGCCCGACGACAGTCGATACAGGAATCAGCCAGCGCACGGGCGGTGATATCCTTTGGCTGCAGATTTTCCGGCAGGCGCCCGTCTGACTTGACGATGGCGCGATACAGGTTCACCAGCCCCGGGCCGGACAGCACGCGCTCTGCAGAAACGTGACCAATTTCCGCGCGCAGAACCTCAAGGATAATCCCCTCTTCTTCGCTGTTAGGCGCAAAATCCACGTGGCCGCCTTCACCTGGGAGGCTTACCCAGCGTTTATCCACGTGCACCAGATGCGCCACACCGAGCCCGGTTCCTGCGCCATACACAGCAATAGGTTTGCCTTCCACAGGTTCCGCGCCGCCAAACTGGATCAAATGCTCTTTTTTCAGCATCGGGATCGCCATCGACACAGCGGTGAAATCATTAATGATTTCCAGATGGCTGAAGCCCAGATTTTTTTTCATCTCAGCAATAGAGAATGCCCAGGTATGGTTAGTCATTGCCACCCAGTCGCCGGTGATCGGGCAGGCAATGGCAATGCAGCCATCTTCAACGCTGACGCTATGCTCATCCAGGTACACGCGCACCACTGCCTCGAGGCTTGGGTAATCCAGCCCGGAATAGGTTTTTGCCTGCGAAATCTCGCCGCTGGCAATGTCGCACAGAGCAAGACGCGCGTTGGTGCCGCCAACATCACCTACTAAAGCATATTTTGTCATTCTTCCACTGCTCCGCTAAAGTCAGAATAAATCTTTGCCACACTGTAAATTCATGGGGGCATAACAACAACGGCCTGAAGGCTGATGCCCGTGGAAAATCGATCCAGATCACATAATTACTTTATCGTTTCAGCACCATTTGCAGCGATGCGGTTACGCAGGCTGTGCAAACTATGTCTATGACTCTGTTTTAAGGAATAGAAAATGCTCCATCCGCGCGCCAGAACGATGCTCTTGCTATCAACTCCAGCGCTAATCATTGGCATAGCGTCCAGCCTGGTGTTGATCGTTGTGATGAAAGTGGCTTCCGTTTTACAGCAATTTTTGTGGGAGCGCCTACCCGTTAGCATTGGTATTGCCCAGGACTCTGCGCTGTGGATTATCGGTATGCTGACGCTCACGGGGATCATGGTCGGGTTAGTTATTCGCTACAGCCAGGGCCACGCGGGACCGGATCCTGCCTGTGAACCGTTAATTGGTATGCCGGTGCCAACATCAGCAATACCGGGCCTGCTGGTAGCGCTCATCCTTGGCCTCGCGGGAGGCGTCAGTCTGGGTCCGGAACACCCGATTATGACCGTGAACATCGCACTGGCTGTGGCACTCGGCAGCCGCATGTTTCCGCGCATTGCGAAGCTGGACTGGACTATCCTTGCCTCTGCCGGCACCATCGGCGCGCTATTTGGCACCCCCGTTGCCGCCGCACTGGTATTTTCGCAAACGCTGAATAGCTCGAACGAAGTGCCCTTGTGGGATCGCCTGTTTGCACCGTTAATGGCCGCCGCCGCGGGTTCACTGACCACCAGCCTGTTTTTTCACCCCCATTTTTCATTACCCATTGCACACTACACGCAGATGCACTTGATCGATATCCTCAGCGGTGCGGTCGTTGCCGCCATCGCCATTGCCGCCGGGATGGTGGCCGTCTGGTGTCTGCCGCGTTTACACCGTTTAATGCATCGATTAAAACACCCGGTTCTGATCCTTGGCGTTGGCGGCTTTATCCTCGGTATTCTGGGCGTTATTGGTGGACCGCTCACCTTGTTTAAAGGGCTGGACGAAATGCAGCAAATGGCGTTCAGCCAGACGCTGGGGACATCGGATTATTTCATGCTCGCCGTGATCAAACTGGCGGCATTGGTGGTTGCAGCTGCGAGCGGTTTTCGCGGCGGGCGAATTTTCCCGGCAGTGTTCGTTGGCGTCGCGCTTGGCCTGATGCTGCACGCCCACGTTGAAGCGGTGCCAGCGGCCATCACGGTCTCCTGCGCGATCCTTGGACTGGTGCTGGTCGTTACCCGTGACGCCTGGCTGAGCCTGTTTATGGCAGCAGTGGTGGTGCCAGACTCCACCCTGCTGCCGCTACTGTGCATCGTCATGCTACCCGCCTGGCTACTGCTGGCGGGCAAACCGATGATGGTCGCCGAGCGCCCGGATAAATAACTATCCTCCGTTACGCGTTTCCAGCGCACGGGTTACCGTGCGCAATAACTCAGGAAGATCGGCTTTCGGTAGCACTACCTCAATTAACGACAATCGTTGCGGACGGGCCAACCGTGCCAGCACTTCTTCCAGCTGTACCGCCTGCTTTACCCGCCAGCATTCGGCCTGACATTCACGACTAAACGCCTGCGGCACCTGCGTCCAGCTCCAGGCGGCGATATCGTTATAACGCTGATTTGCCCCATGTATGGCCCGCTCCACGGTATAGCCATCATTATTGAGCAGCAGAATAACGGGAGACTGGCCGTCCCTGAGCATAGAGCCCAGCTCCTGAATGGTGAGCTGCGCCGCGCCATCACCAATAATCAGGATCACCCGGCGTTCGGGGCAGGCAGTTTGCGCACCGAATGCAGCCGGGAGCGCGTAGCCGATAGACCCCCACAGCGGCTGAACCAGCACTTCCGCTCCGCCGGGTAGCGTGAGCGCAGCCGCGCCAAAGGCAGCGGTTCCCTGGTCGACGAGGATAATGTCATTGGGCGCGAGAAACTGCTGCACCGTATGCCAGAAATTTTCCTGCGTCAGAGGCCCCTTCTCAACCTGAATACGTCCTGTTGGCGGGCGTTCTGGCGGTAGTGAAAAAGACATTTCCAGACACAGTTCCCGCAAGGTAGTGACTGCCTGCTCCATTGGGATGTTAAACCATCTGGTTCCAATCCGTGAGGCATGTGGCTGCACCTCAATCGTGCGTTCCTGCGGTAGTTGTTGCGTAAAACCGGCGGTCAGGGTGTCGACAAATTGTGTGCCGACACACATTATCGTGTCGGCATCTTCTATCGCCTGACGCACATAGTCGCTGCTGGCTCCAGCGCTGTAAGTGCCAACAAACGCCGGATGACGCTCATCGAACAGCCCTTTGCCCATCAACAGCGTGGCGTGAGCCATCGGCGTTTCCGCCATCCATCGTTGCAAAACTGGCTGCAGGCCAAAGCGCAACGCAAGAAAGTCTGCCAGGAGCGCTACGCGCGGGCTATCCAGCAATCGCTCGCGGGCATGATAGCGAAACGCTTCTGCCACACTGCTTTCCGGCTCGCTCAGAGGAACAATCAGAATGTCATCCGGCGGCGTAGCGGGCTGTTTTGCCACATCCGCAGGTAACATCAGATAGCCCGGCCTGCGTTCGATAAGCATTGTTCGCAGCACACGGTCAATCTCATAACAGGCGTTTTGTTCATCCAGCACCGCGCTGGCCGTCGTCACCGCCTGCTGCATACGATAAAAATGCAGAAAATCACCGTCCCCAAGGGTGTGATGCATTAACTCCCCACGACGTTGCGCTCCGCGACAGGGCGCGCCAACAATATGCAAAACTGGAACATATTCCGCATAGCTTCCAGCGATACCGTTAATTGCGCTTAACTCCCCAACGCCAAACGTAGTGAGCAGCGCCCCCACCCCGGATACCCGGGCATAGCCATCCGCAGCATAAGCCGCATTCAACTCGTTCGCACACCCGACCCAACGTACGCTGGGATGTTCAATCACATGGTCAAGAAACTGCAAATTATAATCGCCAGGCACACCAAAGAGATGGCCGACGCCACAGCCTGCCAGCCTGTCCAGCAGATAATCAGCAACGGAATACGGGGTTTGCATGACAGCTATCCTTCTGACGGTAACCTCATGTTGAGTATCGAAGAACTGTGATGACTGTCCAGGAAAGTCGCAGTGAAGGGGTGGAAAGCAAGATGTACAGTTTTCACCCGAAAATTTCATTGTTACCCACCTTGTGTAAACGTATACACTCAGAGATACACGTTATCCGACAGGAGGCTACATGGCTTATCAGGCTGATGAAAATCGTTATCAAACAATGGAGTATCGCCGTTGCGGTCAGAGCGGTCTTAAACTGCCGATTATCTCTCTGGGCTTGTGGCACAATTTTGGTGATACCACGCAGGTCGAGAACAGTCGGGCGTTGTTACAGCGCGCGTTCGATTTAGGGATCAGTCATTTTGATTTGGCGAATAACTATGGTCCGCCGCCAGGTTCAGCGGAACGGAATTTTGGTCGCATCCTGCAGGAAGATTTTTTACCGTGGCGGGATGAGCTTATTATCTCCACCAAAGCGGGTTACACCATGTGGGAAGGCCCTTACGGGGACTGGGGCTCACGCAAATACCTGATTGCCAGCCTCGACCAAAGCCTGAAGCGTCTGGGACTGGAGTATGTCGATATCTTCTACCACCATCGCCCCGACCCTGAAACCCCGCTCAAAGAAACTATGCGCGCGTTGGATCATATCGTCCGTCAGGGCAAAGCGCTGTACGTCGGACTGTCTAACTATCCGGCCGATCTTGCAAAGCAAGCGATTGAAATACTCGATGATTTAGGTACGCCCTGCCTCATCCACCAGCCCAAATATTCTATGTTTGAACGTTGGGTCGAAGAGGGATTGCTGTCGCTATTAAAAGAAAAAGGCGTCGGCAGTATCGCCTTTTCACCACTGGCTGGCGGGCAGTTAACCGACCGCTATCTGAACGGTATTCCTGCGGATTCTCGCGCGGCAAGCACCAGCCGTTTTCTGAACCCAGACCAGTTAACCCCACAAAAACTGGAAAAGGTGCGGGCGCTGAACGCGATGGCAGAGCGACGCGGACAAAAGCTTTCTCAAATGGCGCTCGCGTGGGTGCTCCGGGATGACAACGTCACGTCGGTGCTGATTGGCGCCAGTAAACCGGCGCAAATTGAAGATGCCGTTGGGATGCTGGCAAACCGTCACTTTACGCCTGCAGAGTGCGCGGAGATTGATGCCATCCTGAGTTGATTGAAATAAAGACACATTTATTAACAAAAAGTGCTCTCACTTGCGATTTAAGAGTTGTGGCGATGAAACGGGGCTTTACTGCCCCGTAATATTACCTTAACAGGCCGGCTACGGCTCGATCGTGAAGGAGAGAAAACATGTTCAGGTCACTGATTCTGGCGGCAGTCTTATTGGCTTTTACACCGCTGGCCGCGAACGCCGGCGAAATCACCCTGCTGCCATCCATAAAATTACAAATTGGCGATCGCGATAATTACGGTAACTACTGGGATGGCGGCCGCTGGCGCGACCGGGATTACTGGCACCATAACTATGAGTGGCGCAAAAATCGCTGGTGGCGTCATGACAACGGCTACCATCGTGGCTGGGACAAACGCAAAGCTTATGAGCGCGGTTATCGTGAAGGCTGGAACGATCGCGATGACCATCGCGGTCGTGGGCGCGGCCACAAGCATCATCATTAATGTAACAAAAAGCCAGTATGTAATCCCCTTCCTACAAGGGAGCAATCCCATACTTTGTTGGCAGGTTTAAAAAAAGGGTCCATGTCTTTACAGGGACCCTTTTGCGTCATTCTTACCCAAAAGCCAGTCTTCGCTCACTCGCAGCAAAGCCGCCCAGATTTTCTCAACTTTCCTCATCATTTCACTAATTCGCAAAATCGGAAAAAAAAATTCCGATTTATGGTGCTTTTTTTGAGCTTTACGCCATAAATATTAACATAAATTTAATACTATAAAAGTTGGGGGTGGGCGCTAATGAAAAAACAAGAACGACATAAAGCCATTCGCGTTAAGCTGGTAACGGATAAAAAAGTTTATGTTAGCGAATTAGCAAAGGAATTATCGGTAACAACTCGAACTATTCGTAATGATCTAAACGAGTTATGCCAAAATACTCTATTCTCATTATTTCATGGTGGCGCACAATTAAAAAACACACCTGATGATGAATCCTTATTTGAACAATCGTTTACAAAAACGATATTGAATGGATTTAAAAGCGACAAAGATATTGCGCCTGCGGCAACCCGTTCTACACAAAACAACTATATTGATGAAAGCATTTACATCCTCGGTTCGTTTAACGTTGATATTGTCTCTGAAACAACAACACTACCCCAGGTAGGGCAAACAATACGCGCATCGGCAACCCATTTTTATGCCGGGGGGAAAGGTACAAATCAGGCCGTGGCTGCGGCAAAAATCAATAACAATGTTCACTTAACGGTAAAGTTAGGTGCCGATGAGTTTTCCAAAAAAGCTAAGCGATATTTAACAAACACTGAAATCTCATCATTTTCTTTTTTTGAAAATGAAATGTCATCAACTGGGATTGCTATCGTATGGGTTTCTGGTGCCACCGGAGACAACATGATCAGCATCGATCTTGGGGCCAATGAAACATTTACCCAAGAGGATATTTTGTTGGATATTGATACCATTCGCAATTGCAAGGTATTTTTAACTCAATTAGAAAACAATTTCCCTATAACCCGTTATGCTGTAATGCAGGCAAAACTTGGAAAATCTCTCGTTGTGTTAAACCCAGCGCCGTATGTTTCAGAAATAAAAGAAATATTACATCTAATAGATATTATTACCCCAAATAAAATTGAAGCAGAAGCACTGTCTGGCATCACCATTGTCGATATTTATTCGGCAAAAAATGCTGCCAAAAACATTCATGTTCAAGGCGCAAAATGCGTCATTATCACGTTAGGTAGCGAAGGTTGTCTGATCTTTGATGGCAAAGTTTTTACCCATATACCTGCCTATAAATCAGCTGTCGTCGATACCAGTGGAGCAGGTGATGCCTTTACCGGAGCACTGGCTGCATGTATTGCAAATGGCAAAGGACTCATCCATGCAGCGCAGTATGCTTCTGCGTTTGCCTCGTTGAAAGTTGAACGTAAAGGTGCATCAAACATGCCCAGTAACTCGCTCGTTTATCACCGAATGCAGTAACTATTTAGAGCATCATACCCCCCTACACCTATAGGATAATTAGATGAAAAATAAATTGTTTTATCATGTTATCGGTGCAACTGTCGGATTAACGCTTTCCGCCGCCTTCGCCGTGCCTGCTTTTGCCGCTGATACCCAGACGCATAAACCTAAAGTCGCGCTGGTCATGAAATCGCTAGCAAACGAGTTTTTCCTGACAATGGAGACAGGAGCAAAGGATTATCAGAAAAAAAATGCAGACAAATTTGACTTGATTTCTAACGGAATCAAGAACGAAACGGATACGGCAAATCAAATCCAGATTGTAGAGCAAATGATCGTCTCTAAAGCCGATGCTATCATTATTGCACCATCAGATTCAAAAGCACTCCTGCCGGTAATTAAGAAAGCGATTGATGCAGGAATAATTGTTATTAACATTGATAATAAATTTGATGATGGCGTACTCAAAGATAAAAAATTAAACATTCCTTTTGTTGGTCCAGATAACCAAAAAGGTGCTAAAGATATTGGTGATTATTTAGCGAAACACCTCAAACCGGGCGACCAGGTTGGTATTATCGAAGGTATTCCAACCTCCAGCAATTCTCAGCAACGAACTCTGGGTTTCCAGAATGCAATGGCGCAGGGTGGAATGAAGGTGGTCTCCGTTCAATCCGGTCAATGGGAAATTAACAACGCTAATGCGGTAGCCGCTGCAATGTTAAGCGAATATCCCGATATCAAAGCGTTGCTAGCAGATAACGATAATATGGCATTAGGTGCCGTTTCTGCGATTCGTTCAGCCGGAAAAAAAGGACAGGTTATGGTGGTTGGCTATGACAATATCGAAGCGATTAAACCTATGCTGAATGATGGTCGCGTCTTAGCAACAGCCGATCAATTTGCGTCCCAGCAGGCGGTATTCGGCATTGATGCCGCACTCGACGCGCTAAAAAATGGCAAAAAGCAGAGTGAGTTGTCCAGCAACGTTGAAACGCCAATAAAACTTATTGTTAAACAATAAGCTAATAACAGTACGCCGCTGTGATATTGCAACGACTCAGGTATCACAGCGGCTTACCGGATAGGGTCAGAATATGAAAAGTGGACAAGAGATCCTCGCAATACAGGGAATAGGTAAAACCTATAGTGAACCTGTCCTGGTGGATGTAACGCTAGCATTATATCCAGGAAAAGTATTAGCGTTGACGGGGGAAAACGGTGCTGGAAAAAGTACCTTATCCAAAATCATTGGGGGACTCACCAGCGCAACCGCCGGACAGATGATTTATCAGGGACAACCTTACGCACCAACAAGCAGGAAAGATGCGGAAAAATTGGGTATTCGCATGGTTATGCAGGAACTCAATTTACTGCCTACGCTGTCGGTGGCAGAGAATCTGTTTCTCGAACAACTCCCTCACCGATTTGGCTGGATTGATCGTAAAAAGTTAGAGCAAATGGCTCGCCCCGTCATGGCAATGGTCGGACTACAATCAATCGCCCCGAATACTCTGGTGGGTGAATTAGGCATCGGCCATCAACAAATGATTGAAATTGCGAGGAACTTAATTGGTGAAAGCCGGGTGCTTATTCTGGATGAACCGACAGCCATGCTCAGTAGCCGCGAAGTTGAATTATTGTTTAAACAAATAGCGTTATTCAAAGCCCGCGGGGTTTCAATAATTTACATCTCTCACCGGCTGGATGAGTTAGCCATAATTGCAGATGATATTGCTGTTCTGCGAGATGGTCATTTAGTTTGCGTAGACGAGATCAAGCATTTTACCAGCGATCAGATTGTTTCCCTGATGGTCGGACGTGATTTGGAAAGTTCATTTGATTTAAGTGGACGTCGGGCTGGCCGCCCCATAATGAAGGTGGAAAATTTCAAGCGTGGGAAAATCATTCGGGATACTTCGTTTACGTTGCACAGTGGTGAAGTGTTAGGTATTAGCGGTCTGGTTGGCTCTGGTCGAACCGAACTTCTGCGCGCTATTTTTGGCGCAGATAAAATTGACAGCGGTACATTACAGACTGGCGATCCATTAAAACCTATAGCGATTCGCTCTCCAGCAGACGCCATACGGCACGGTATTGCGTTAGTCACAGAAGACCGTAAAGGTGAAGGTCTTTTATTACCTCAATCGGTCGCAGCCAATATTTCGCTGGGCAACAGCGACAAAATAAGTCATCTGTCGGTTGTTAACTCTTTAAGCGAAACGACGTTAGCGAACAAACACATTAAAAGTTTAGGTGTCCGTACGACCAACACTTTACAGGCGGTGGAGAGTTTATCGGGTGGCAACCAGCAAAAAGTGCTGATTAGCCGTTGGCTGGAACGAGATTGCGACGTTGTATTATTTGATGAACCCACTCGCGGTATCGATGTCGGCGCAAAACAAGATATTTACCAATTAATGAATACGCTGACGGCAAAGGGGAAAGGCGTGGTTGTCGTTTCCAGTGACCTTCGCGAACTGATGCTCGTTTGTGATCGTATTGCGGTAATTTCCGATGGAAAGTTAGTGAACACATTTTCGCGGGATGACTGGAGCCAGGATCGAATTTTAGCAGCAGCATTTTCTGCATATCAGCACGTAGAAAAGACTTCCACCGAATAGCCGGGGATAAAAAATGAAGAATAACTTAGCGACAAAACAAACGGCAGCAGAGAAGGGAAACGCCCAGACGTCATGGACAGGGTTAAGTAGCTACATCGGGCTACTCGGAGCATTATTAGCGATGATCGTGCTCTTTTCATGCCTCAGTACGCATTTCCTGAGCATGAATACTTTTAGTACTATTGCGAATCAAATCCCTGACTTAATCGTTATGTCGGTGGGGATGACATTTATATTAATTATTGCCGGTATCGACCTTTCCGTGGGGTCGCTACTGGCTCTTGCCGCCGCAGTAGTAAGCGTTACTTATTTAAATTTCCAGTGGTCGCCATGGCTAGCTGCCCTCTCTGGTATAGCGCTCGCAACACTGGTTGGGGCGTTAACAGGCTTGATTACTGTAGCCTGGCGTATTCCGGCATTTATCGTCTCTCTCGGGGTGCTGGAAATGGCTCGTGGAGCAGCATACCAGTTGACTGATTCGCGAACGGCTTATATCGGTTCGATTTATGACTACCTGGCCGACCCCATTTTCTTCGGCGTCTCCCCGTCTTTTATTATTGCTATTGTAGTCATTATTGTCGGGCATCTGGTATTAACCCGAACCGTATTTGGCCGCCATTTAATTGGTATTGGTACCAATGAAGAAGCAGTTCGATTATCAGGCATTAATCCTGGACCTTATAAGATCGCTGTATTTGCGCTTATGGGGGGATTATCCGGTCTGGCTTCACTGTTTCAGGTGGCACGTCTTGAGGCCGCTGACCCGAATAGTGGTGTTGGCATGGAGCTACAGGTTATTGCTGCTGTCGTGATTGGTGGCACAAGCTTGATGGGAGGACGAGGTTCAATTATCTGCACTTTTCTTGGCGCCTTAATTATTTCCGTTCTGGCTGCAGGGCTGGCGCAAGTTGGGGCAAGCGAGCCTACAAAACGCTTTATCACAGGAGCGGTTATTATCGTTGCAGTGGTACTGGATACCTACCGTAGCCACCTGAATAAAAAATAAATGCCATGGTTACCCGGTACATCCGGGTAACCATAAGCAAAAGCAAACCCTACTACAAACCGAGCGCGGTTCCCACCAGTAGCCAGATATTGAGTGCCACCACCAACACAACAATCACCCAGCCCAGTTGTTTTACCCAGCGGGTATTTACCAAATCGCCCATCAGTTGACTGTTGCTGGTGAAGATCAGCAGCGGCACCAGTGCCAGCGCAATACCGAAACTAAGCAATACCTGGCTCATCACCAGAATGCGGGTCGGATCCAATCCCATCAAAATCACAATAAATGATGGCATCATGGTAACGGTGCGGCGTACCCATAGCGGAATGTGAAAGCGGATAAATCCTTGCATCACCACCTGCCCCGCCAGCGTACCGACCACGGTAGAAGAGAGCCCCGCAGCCACCAGGCTTAAACCAAACACCGTCGCCGCAGCGTGACTCAACAGCGGTTCAAGGGTCAGATACGCCTGATCGAGATCGGCAATACCGGTATGCCCGCTAAAATGAAATGCTGCGGCAGCCGTCGCCATCATCGCCAGATTGACAAATCCGGCAATCGTCATGGCGATAGCCACATCCCATTTCGTGGCCGCATAGCGCTGTTGACGCGTTCCGCCGTGCAGATGTTGGGTTAAGGAAGAGTGCAGATAAATGACGTGCGGCATGATAGTCGCGCCGAGCACCCCGGCTGCCAGGAACACCGCCTCAGAATTAGGCAGGCTTGGGATCACCATTCCCTTACTAAGCTGCGCGAAGTTCGGTTGCGAAAAAACCAGCTCCACAATGTAAGCCGCAGCCACAAACAGCAGCAGGCCGCCGATGACTTTTTCCAGCGGCTTTTGCCCGCGACGCTGCAGCATCAGAATTAAGAACGTCGCAATCCCGGTGAGCACGGCCCCTTGTAATAAGGAAACGCCGAGGATCAGCTTGAAGCCAATCGCGGCGCCTATAAATTCAGCAAGGTCCGTCGCCATGGCGATAATTTCGGCTTGCACCCAGTAGAACCACACCACCGGGCGAGGATAATGATCGCGAATTTGCTCCGCCAGGTTTTTACCCGTAGCAATACCCAGTTTTGCCGACAGCACCTGGATCAGCATCGCCATCAGGTTTGCCCAGACCACTACCCACAGCAGTTTGTAGCCAAAGCTGGCCCCGGCCTGGATATTGGTGGCAAAGTTACCCGGATCGATATAGCCGATCGCCGCGATGAACGCAGGTCCCATTAATGCGAGCTTCAACTTGCGCGCTGCCCGTCCACTGCTACTCTCAACGCGATCGTTAGTCATTTTAGTGCCTCAGAAACATAGCCTTTGCTATGTTTCAAGCTACGCCTGTTGAGAATGATTATCAAATTCATTTTAATGGGTGAAGTTGATTTCTCTGATAGCGTTTGTCTATGGATCGATAAGGATTCTGGAAAAACCGGTGAAATGTTTAATTATTGTTATGAGATTAGCACAATGACATAACTTTTCACTTCCATACTAAACATAACAGAAGTGTATCACCGATCACTAATTTTGAATCTCGTCACAGGTCCTTATTATAGTGTGTGTTTGATCTCGTTTTCTTTATGGTTGTTACATAGAATGTGCACGAAAACTAAACCTGCCTCATATTTGGAGCAAATATGGACCGTGTTCTTCATTTTGTCCTGGCCCTTGCCGTGGTTGCGGTACTCGCACTGCTGGTAAGCAGTGACCGTAAAAAAATCCGCATTCGTTATGTTATTCAGTTGCTTGTTATTGAAGTGTTACTGGCATGGTTCTTCCTGAACTCTGATGTTGGTCTGGGCTTCGTGAGAGGCTTCTCCGAGATGTTTGAGAAACTTCTCGGATTCGCTAATGAAGGAACAAACTTTGTCTTCGGCAGCATGAACGATAAAGGCCTGGCATTCTTCTTCCTGAAAGTGCTTTGCCCGATCGTCTTCATTTCCGCGCTGATCGGTATTTTGCAGCATATCCGTGTTCTGCCGGTTGTCATCCGCGCAATTGGTTTCCTGTTATCCAAAGTGAACGGTATGGGCAAGCTGGAATCCTTCAACGCCGTCAGCTCGCTGATCCTGGGTCAGTCCGAGAACTTTATCGCCTATAAAGATATTCTCGGCAAAATGTCTCGCAACCGTATGTACACCATGGCTGCAACGGCGATGTCAACCGTTTCCATGTCTATCGTCGGCGCGTACATGACCATGCTGGAGCCGAAGTACGTTGTTGCAGCGCTGGTTCTGAACATGTTCAGCACCTTTATCGTACTGTCGCTTATCAACCCGTACACCGTTGATGCCAGCGAAGAAAATATCCAGATGTCTAACCTGCACGAAGGCCAGAGCTTCTTCGAAATGCTGGGTGAATACATCCTGGCGGGTTTCAAAGTGGCAATTATCGTTGCGGCGATGCTGATTGGTTTCATCGCGCTGATCGCTGCCCTGAACGCCCTGTTCGCGACCGTGACCGGTTGGTTTGGCTACAGCATCTCCTTCCAGGGCATCCTGGGTTACATCTTCTACCCGGTTGCATGGGTAATGGGTGTGCCGTCCAGCGAAGCGCTGCAGGTGGGCAGTATCATGGCAACTAAACTGGTTTCCAACGAATTCGTTGCGATGATGGACCTGCAGAAAATCGCCTCCACGCTGTCTCCGCGCGCAGAAGGCATCATCTCTGTATTCCTGGTCTCCTTCGCTAACTTCTCTTCTATTGGTATTATCGCCGGTGCGATTAAAGGCCTGAACGAAGAGCAAGGTAACGTGGTTTCCCGCTTTGGTCTGAAGCTGGTGTATGGCTCTACGCTGGTGAGCGTACTGTCTGCATCTATCGCAGCACTGGTGCTGTAAGCGTAAGACAACGTCGTAGTGAAAAGGCCGGGGATTCCCCGGCTTTTTTATGCCTGCTATTTAGCAATCCAAAGAGATACAGGCACAGACTGTGCAAGATACAGAAACAAAAAACCCCCGCTTTTCAGCGAGGGTTTCAATTTTGGTGGAGCTAAGCGGGATCGAACCGCTGACCTCTTGCATGCCATGCAAGCGCTCTCCCAGCTGAGCTATAGCCCCACGATGCTTTTACGTATGTACCAAATTTATTGGGATTAAATTTGGTGGAGCTAAGCGGGATCGAACCGCTGACCTCTTGCATGCCATGCAAGCGCTCTCCCAGCTGAGCTATAGCCCCACAACGTAAAGCTTGTCGAGTTGACGGGCGGCATCATATGAATTCCCTTCGCGTGTGTCAACGGCAAAATTAACTCAAAGAATTCAATCGCTGAAAAAGCAGTCAAATGAAGAACATTGCGTAACAACTCGCATTCAGTAGTTAAACGCGTCACGGTTTCTACTAAAATGGTGCTATAAAATGAGCCACTAATTAACCCCACGACTATTCAGGGAATCGTTATGTTCAAGGAACGGATGACGCCAGAAGAACTTGCTAATCTGACCGGATACAGCCGACAGACCATCAATAAATGGGTGCGCAAGGAGGGTTGGGCTACATCACCAAAACCTGGCGTACAGGGCGGTAAAGCCCGACTGGTTCACGTCACCGAACAAGTTCGTGAATACATTCGCAGCGCTGAGCGTTCAGCCGAAGGTTTGTCAGATAACTTATCGTTATCCGGCGATACTTCTATTGAGGCACTGCTGATTAGACTCGCCAAAGAGATGACGCCGTCAGAACAGAAAATGTTTACGTCTCTGATCCTGCGTGAAGGCATTACGGGTTTATTACAACGCTTAGGGATCCGCGAAAACAAATAATATGAAAAAATTACGCAGCAAAATGACGACCGAAGAACTGGCGGAATGTCTCGGGGTTGCCAAACAAACCGTCAATCGTTGGATCAGGGAACAAAACTGGACCACCGAAAAATTTCCCGGCGTTAAAGGTGGTCGTGCAAGGCTGATTCATATCGACTCCAGCGTCCGCACGTTTCTGCTCAATATTCCGGCTTTTCGCAAAGTCCCTGAGGTTTATCAGGCTGAAGAATCGCTGGCAGAATACACCCCCGTGGTGCGCAGCCACGCCTGTCGCCAGATAATTAGCTCTTTGGACAACATGTCCCCTACGGAACAAGAAAAGTTGTGGCAGTTTATCTCGCGCGAAGGTATTCGTAATTTTCTTGCCCGGTTGGATATTGATGAGTCTGAATAACAGGCAAAAAAAACGGCAGGATGCACTCCTGCCGTTGTTTCATCGGTCTATCGGTCTTACTGCTGGCTTTCACGCTCAGCAATAAATGCCAGCGCTTTATTAATACGCTCAATGCTGCGGGATTTACCAATCGCATGCACCGTGACGTCTAATCCCGGAGACTGACCTGCCCCGGTAACGGCTACGCGCAGCGGCATCCCAACTTTACCCATACCCACTTCCAGCTCATCAGCAGTTGCCTGAATCGCGTGGTGCACGTTTTCTGCCGTCCACTCGCTAATCGCAGCCAGCTTGTCGCGAACCACTTCCAGCGGCTGACGCGCTACCGGACGCAGGTGTTTCTTCGCCGCGTCAGCATCGAACTCAGCAAAGTCTTCGTAGAAATAGCGGCAGCTCTGCGCCATTTCTTTCAGCGTTTTGCAACGCTCGCCCAGCAGTTTAACCAGCTCTGACAGCTGCGGACCAACGCGGGTATCGATATTTTCCTGCTCAATGTGCCATTGCAGATGCGTTGCCACATATTCCGGCGCCAGCGCATTAATGTAGTGATGGTTCAACCACTGCAATTTTTCGGTGTTGAACGCACTGGCAGATTTGCTCACTGCACCAAGGGAGAACAGTTTGATCATCTCTTCACGAGTGAAGATTTCCTGATCGCCGCTGGACCAGCCCAGACGCACCAGATAGTTCAGCAGCGCTTCCGGCAGGTAACCGTCGTCGCGATACTGCATAACGCTGACCGCACCGTGACGTTTGGAGAGTTTTTTACCATCGTCGCCGTTGATCATCGACACGTGCGCATAAACCGGTACCGGCGCATTCAGCGCTTTCAGGATGTTGATCTGACGTGGAGTATTGTTGATATGGTCTTCACCACGAATGACGTGAGTGATTTCCATATCCCAGTCGTCAACCACAACGCAGAAGTTGTAGGTCGGGGAACCGTCGGTACGGCGGATGATCAGATCGTCCAGCTCCTGGTTGCTGAATTCGATCGGCCCACGGATCTGGTCGTCAAAAATAACGGAACCTTCCTGCGGGTTGGCAAAACGCACCACGCAAGGTTCATCAGCAGCGTGATGTTCGTGGCCGTGGCGGCAGCGGCCGTCGTAACGCGGTTTTTCACCGTTCGCCATTTGCTCTTCGCGCAGCGCGTCCAGACGCTCTTTGGAGCAGTAGCATTTATATGCAGTACCTGCTTCCAGCATCTCATCAATCACAGCGTTGTAGCGATCAAAACGTTTGGTCTGGAAGTACGGGCCTTCATCCCATTCCAGATTCAGCCAGTTCATGCCATCCATAATGGCTTCAATAGCTTCCGGCGTGGAGCGTTCGAGATCGGTGTCTTCAATACGCAGCACAAACTCACCGCCATGGTTACGTGCAAAAAGCCAGGAATAAAGAGCAGTACGCGCACCGCCGACGTGCAGGTAACCTGTCGGACTTGGCGCGAAGCGAGTTTTGATTTTCATGAAATGGCCTTACGTTTATAAAGATGCCGACAACCGGCAAATCCAGGGAAGATTATCAGGCTCGTATTCTATCACTGTGGTCTGATTCCTCAATGTTGATCGGGTTGGAACATCACGCTTTGCCATTTTCGTATACAAATCATGCCGCATGGATTGTTTTGCGATCGTTTTGTTTAAATTTACGACGAACGAACAATTTCTTTAGAAAATGCGTTGACTCATTTTCAACTCTCCCTATAATGCGACTCCACACAGCGGGGGTGATTAGCTCAGCTGGGAGAGCACCTCCCTTACAAGGAGGGGGTCGGCGGTTCGAACCCGTCATCACCCACCAACTACTTTATGTAGTCTCCGCCGTGTAGAGTAAGAAATTGAGAAGTGGGTGATTAGCTCAGCTGGGAGAGCACCTCCCTTACAAGGAGGGGGTCGGCGGTTCGATCCCGTCATCACCCACCACTTTCTCGCCAGCTGGATTTCTTACGATAAAATTGAAGTACCGAAGTGGGTGATTAGCTCAGCTGGGAGAGCACCTCCCTTACAAGGAGGGGGTCGGCGGTTCGATCCCGTCATCACCCACCACTTCGGGGCGTTAGCTCAGTTGGTAGAGCAGTTGACTTTTAATCAATTGGTCGCAGGTTCGAATCCTGCACGCCCCACCAATGTAAAAAGGCGCCCTAAAGGCGCCTTTTTGCTATCTGCGATTTATAAGATTCCAACCTGCTTGCCTGATGCGCTGCGCTTATCAGGCCTACAGACAATACCGCACGCGTAGGCCGGATAAGACGTTAGTCGCCATCCGGCACAGTCATCATACCGTCAATGCTGCCACCAGTTTCTCCAGCGCGGGCGTCGCCTGCTGTTGGTCATACACAATATACAAATCCGCCGGAATACGTTCCTCTAATGGTCGGAATACCACACCCGGCCAGCTCATCTGCGCATAACTGTCAGCAATCAACGTAATACCAATCCCCATGCTGATCATCGCCAGCACCGTTTGCGGCTCCCTCACCTCACGAATAATCATCGGTGAAAATCCAGCGCTCAGGCATACGCGCTGCAAAAATGCCCAGTCGGTATGAATGGAGGGCATCGTGACAAAATATTCATTTCTCAACGCCTCCAGAGGAACGAATTCACTGGCGGTAAGAGGATGTTCTTCAGGCATGGCAACCAGAAAAGAGGACTCATGCAAACGCAAACTGGTAAACCCGGGGGAAAGCTCCGTAGCCATCCGCCAAATTCCCGCATCCAGTTCACGGCGTTCCAGCATCGTCATCTGCATCGCGGGCATGTTCTCGCGAAAAAGCACCTCCACGTTGGGATTATCTTTCAGAAAACGCCGCATTACCGGGCGCATTTTTCCCCACATCGCAGTACCGATGACCCCGAGTTCAATTCGCCCTGCCTCACCGCGACCAATCTGCTCCACTCTCGCCAGCGCCTGATTGGCGCTGGATAACAGTCGGCGCGACTCTTCCATCAATATCTTTCCAGCGTGGGTTAACGCTACGCTGCGGGAATGACGGATAAATAGCAAAGTCCCGAGCTGCTGTTCCAGCTCTTTAACATGGGTACTGAGCGGCGGTTGCGACATATTCAGGCGAGCAGCAGCGCGTCCAAAATGCAGTTCTTCTGCAACAGCAAGAAAATAACGCAGTAACTTCAGATCGATGCGGTGCGTGCGTTCCATGGATAATGCGCTCCTGAAATAAGGGTAATGCGCAAAGTTACCATATTGGCTCGCAGAAAATGAAACGACGGGTATCGGAACCCGCCGCTAATGGGACGTTAATGTGCCGGTGATTTCTGTACCCGTCGTTCAGGCTCATGATTGTATTTAAAGAACAATGCAAAGATAACTGCCAGGGCCAGCGCATAGGCGGCAAAGACCAGCCAGATTGTCTGCCAATCTTTAACACCATCAACAGAAAAATAGTCCACCGCTATACCGCTCAGGATTGAACCCACCCATGCGCCAACGCCGTTTACCATCGTCATAAACAGCCCCTGCGCACTGGCGCGAATAGTTGAGCTAACCTCCTGCTCAACAAATACCGACCCTGAAATATTGAAGAAATCAAACGCACAGCCGTAGACAATCATCGACATCAGCAGCAGCACAAAACCAAACGGTGACGGATCGCCAAAGGCAAAAAAGCCAAAGCGCAGCGTCCATGCCAGCATGCTCATCAGCATCACCGTCTTAATGCCAAAGCGTTTGAGGAAGAACGGGATTGTGAGAATAAAGCCTACCTCAGCCATTTGCGAAACCGAAAGCAAAATGGAGGGGTACTTCACCACAAAACTGTCGGCGAATTCTGGGTTACGGGCAAAATCATGCAGGAACGGATTACCAAAGACATTGGTAATTTGCAGCACCGCCCCCAGCATCATCGCAAACAAAAAGAAGATTGCCATCTGCGGTTTTTTAAACAGGACAAAGGCGTCCAGCCCCAGTTTGCTGGCAAGCGTGGCGGACTCTTTTTTCTCGGCAACCGGAATTTTGGGTAATGTAAGAGCGTATAACGCCAGCAGCAATGAAGCACCTGACGCGATATACAGCTGCGCGCTACTCAACTCCAATCCCATCAGGCTGACCGTCCACATCGCCACAATAAAACCTATCGTGCCGAACACACGAATTGGCGGGAACGCAATGACCGGATCCTGACCCGATTGCGCCAGGCACGAGTATGAAACGCTGTTCGATAACGCTATTGTCGGCATATACGCCATCGCGTTAACCAACATCACCCAGAACATTGTCTGGGGATCGGTAACGGTTGTGGCGTATAGCAACACGCCAGCACACACCAGATGGCAGAGCATGTAAGCGCGCTCGGCACGTAGCCATTTATCGGCAATGATACCCATAATGCCCGGCATGATAATCGCCGCCAGCCCTTTTGAACTGTAAACCATACCGACGTTGGCACCGGTAAAATCCAGGGTGTTAATCATGTAAGAACCCAGGGTTACCAGCCAGCTTCCCCAGATGAAATATTGCAAAAACGACATGAGCTTTAAGCGAGATGCGATACCCATTTTTCCGTTCCTTGCCAAAAAAGTAAGACCCCGCAAGCGGGGTCATTTTTTAATTATTCAGGCCAGTTTGCGCAAGAAGCCGCAGATCAGATTGATGAAATTCTGCCGGGACAGTTCCGCTGCCGCCAGCGTCTGTGCGTGAGATAATTTCACATCACCCAGACCTTCCGCCAAATTCGTGATGGCTGCCACCGCAACGACTTTCAGACCGCAGTGGCGCGCAGAGATAACTTCCGGCACCACCGACATCCCCACCACGTCACCACCGATAATTTGCATCATGCGGATTTCTGCCGCGGTTTCAAAGTTCGGTCCCGGATAAGAGACAAAAACCCCTTCACTCAGTGGGAACCCTTCCTCAGCGGCAACGGTTTGCAGGACCGCGCGGTAGTCAGCATCATAGGCATTCGCCAGTGAAAAGAATCGCTCACCAAAACGCTCATCGTTTGGCCCTACCATCGGCGTACCCGGCATCGTATTGATGTGATCGCTAAGCGCAACGAGACGACCTGGTCCGACTTCGGGACGCAAAGAACCTGCGGCATTCGTGCAAAACAGCAGCTCACAGCCCAGCAGCTTCAGCGTACGAATGGCATCCGTCATCACCGTCATGCCCCGCCCTTCATAGAAATGTCCACGTCCTTTCATACAGGCCACCGGTACGCCTGCCAGATTTCCCAGCACCAGTTCACCGGCATGACCGTGTACGGTACTCACCGGGAAACCCGGTAGTTTCTCGTAAGAGATGGCCACCGCATCCTCAATTTGATCCGCCAGCGCGCCCAGACCAGAACCAAGGATAAAAGCTACACGCGGCGTGAAATCAGGTTTGTAACCACGAATAATATCGGCGCTGTACCATGGGTTTTGCGAGAAAAGAGAGTGGCTCATAAGATGTCCTTAACACTGAGTAATCGAAAATGACGTAGCGTACAGCACAGTTATAGCGAGACTACGCAATCGATTACCAATACCGTTTATCCCGACAACCGATAGTAAATCGGTATCGATGAGGTGCGCTAAATCAGCCTGAAATCACATTATTTTCGAGCCAGAAATGGCACAGGAAAACAGATACATTAAGGTTTGGGATTTTTATGATTAAACTCCACTCGGCCGTATTATTGCTGAAGTTCTGTTCGCTGATGCCGATACTCATGTTTTATGGCACGAGGGATCCGTATGACAACTATCAACGTTTCCACCCCAACTGTTCAAAGCAGTAGCGGCGGTGGAAAAGCATCAGCCGGGAATGATATCTCCGCACAGATTGCACAAATCACCCATAAGATAACCAAGCTAACCCAGCAGCTCAAAGATATCCCCAATAGCAGTGGCAGTGTTGAGCAGAAGCGCGAGCAGCAGGAGCTTATTCAGACTCAAATCAAGATGTTACAAGCACAGCTGGCTCAATTGTTGCGCCAGCAGGCCGAGGAGTCACAGCAAAAGCAAAGCGCCGAACAAAGAAAAGCTAGCGGCGTCAACAATGCTACCGATCCACATCGGGTCGATATTTATATCTGATACAAAGGATCGCTAGCACGACCGGCGGTTAATTCACTGGCCTGCATCCGCACCACGTCCCATAACGCCTGAGCCGCGGTCGATAAAGAACGGTTTTTACGTCGCGCCAGCATCAGTTGCCGTTCAACCACCGGCGTCAGACGCTTCACCTGCAGATGACTGCCCTGCGGTAAAGGGAGCGCCAGCGCGGGGAGTACGCTAATACCAATTCCCGCCTCAACCATCGGGAACAGCGTGGCCGGGTGACCAATCTCCTGAACAATATTGGCATCAATGGAAAAGTGGGCCAGCGCCGCATCGATCAGCGGCCGACTGCCGGAAGCATAATCCTGTAGCACCAGACGCTCATGGTAGAGATCCTGCCAGTTTACCCATTCCCGCTGGGCTAAAGGATGGTCCTGCCGACACAGCAACAAGAAAGGTTCGGACAGCACGGCTTCACACTGCAAATCAGTCACGGCGCCGGGATCAATCACAATGCCAAAATCGACTTCTCCCTGGCGAATACTTTCCAGTACCCATTGCTGTGGCCGGTCGTGCAGCACAAAATCGATCGCCGGATAAAGCTGATTGCTCTGGGCAATACACTGGGGAATAAGGTGCGCCGAGATAGTCTGACTGGCAGCCACTCTGACCGTCCCGGTTAACTGCGTCCCTACCTGGCCTGCTTCACGCAAGGTGCTGTGCAGTTCGTCCAGAATGCGTTCCAGACGCGCCGCCAGCTGATGGCCAGCTTCCGTCAGCACCACTTCCCGCGTCGTTCTGTCCAACAGGCGCACACCCGTCTGCGCTTCAAGCTCTTTAACGCTATGGCTGACCGCCGACTGGCTTAAGCCAATGATATCCCCCGCCCGGCTAAAACTTTTGGCCTGAGCGACGGTAACAAAGATACGCAGCTGACGCAGAGAGTAATTCATCTATTCGATTCATATATGGATGCAATAAATCAATTTTATTTCTCAAACGGAAAAACGCAAAATGTTACTACCGAATTTCAGGAGCTTTTATGAAACTTTTTCGTATCCTTGATCCGTTCACGATAACGCTGATTACGGTTGTTTTGCTGGCGTCCTTTTTCCCGGCCGAGGGTGGCTTTGTGCCTTTCTTTGAAGGCTTAACCACCGCCGCCATTGCCCTGCTGTTTTTTATGCACGGGGCGAAGCTCTCTCGTGAGGCCATTATTGCTGGCGGTAGCCACTGGCGTTTGCATCTGTGGGTAATGTGCAGCACGTTTGTTGTCTTCCCGGTTCTGGGCGTTCTTTTCGCCTGGTGGGCGCCGGTCAACGTTGACCCAATGCTGTACACCGGTTTCCTGTACCTGTGTATTTTGCCCGCCACGGTGCAGTCAGCCATCGCCTTTACGTCGCTGGCAGGCGGTAACGTTGCCGCCGCCGTATGTTCTGCTTCTGCTTCCAGCCTGCTGGGTATTTTTCTTTCGCCGCTGCTGGTCGGGCTAGTGATGAATATGCACGGCGCAGAAGGCAGTCTGGAGCAGGTAGGAAAAATCATGCTGCAGCTGTTGCTGCCGTTTGTACTGGGTCACCTTTCGCGTCCGTGGATTGGAAACTGGGTATCACGACATAAAAAATGGATCGCGAAAACGGATCAATCCTCTATTTTGCTGGTGGTGTACTCCGCCTTCAGTGAAGCCGTGGTTAACGGGATCTGGCATAAAGTGGGGGTGGGTTCATTGCTGTTTATCGTGGTGGTCAGCATCATCCTGCTGGCCGTCGTGATTGGTATAAACGTCTTTGTTGCGCGTAAATGCGGCTTCAACAAAGCCGATGAAATCACCATTGTGTTCTGCGGTTCGAAAAAGAGCCTGGCGAACGGGATCCCAATGGCAAATATTCTGTTCCCGACGTCGGTGATTGGGATGATGGTGCTGCCGTTGATGATCTTCCACCAGATACAGCTGATGGCGTGCGCCGTGCTGGCGCGTCGCTACAAGCAGCAGACGGATGCATTACAGGCGCAGCAGAAAAGCCGCGCCGCGAAGGCTTAAAGCGGGCGTTTCAGGGGCTGCACCAGTTGCGTCAGCCCCTCAGTTTTAATCAGCAGCGTGATTTGCATCAGTTCGCCGAGCTTGCCCGGCGGGAACTCATCCTTTCGGGCAAACCACAGCAGATACTCTTCTGGTACATCAATCAGCCGACGACCTTTATACTTGCCAAAGGGCATCACGGTATTGGCGATTTCAACCAGCTGCTCTTTTTCCATCTCAGGCACCCAGCAAGCGGATCATTTCAGCTTCATCGATCACGGCAATCCCAAGCTCCTGCGCTTTCGCCAGTTTCGAGCCCGCCGCTTCACCGGCAATCACCAGATCGGTTTTCTTCGATACGCTGCCCGCCACTTTTGCGCCCAGCTCGGTGAGTCGCGCTTTGGCGTCATCGCGTGACATCAGGCTCAGACTCCCGGTCAGCACCACTGTTTTACCCGCGAAGGGACTGTCGATTTCTTCAGCGTTAATGACCACCGGCGCTGGCCAGTTAATCCCCTGCGCCAGCAGTTGCACGATCACCTCGCGGTTGCTCTCTTCGGCAAAGAAATTAAATACGTGGGTCGCTACCACAATGCCGACATCCGGCACTTTTTGCAGCTCTTCAATAGAGGCTGCTTCCAGCGCCTCGAGGGTGCCGAAATGCGCCGCCAGACCTGCCGCCGTGGCTTCGCCGACTTCGCGAATTCCCAGCGCGTAGAGGAAACGGGCAAACGTCGTTGCCTTCGCTTTTTCCAACGCATTCACCACGTTTTGTGCCGATTTCGGCCCCATACGATCAAGACCAGTCAGTTTACCTGCGGTCAGGGTGAAGAGATCCGCTGGCGTATGGACATACTCTTTTTCGACCAGTTGATCGATTATTTTGTCGCCCATACCGTCAACGTCGAGCGCGCGGCGGGAAACAAAGTGTTTCAGCGACTCCTTCCGCTGAGCCCCACAGATTAAACCACCGGTGCAGCGAGTGACCGCTTCGCCTTCGACACGTTCAACGTCAGAGTGACAAACCGGACAATGCTCTGGGAACACAATTTCGCGAGTATCTTCCGGGCGTTCGGAAAGCACGACGTTCACCACCTGCGGGATAACATCACCCGCGCGGCGAATGACGACTTTATCGCCGATACGCAAACCTAACCGCTCGATTTCGTCAGCGTTGTGCAGCGTTGCGTTACTGACGAGCACCCCGGCAACCTGGACCGGCTCAAGGCGGGCAACGGGCGTAATCGCCCCGGTACGTCCGACCTGAAACTCAACATCACGCACAAAGGTCATCTGCTCCTGCGCCGGGAACTTAAAGGCCACCGCCCAACGCGGTGCGCGGGCAACAAAGCCCAGTTGTTCCTGCAACGCCATAGAATTGACTTTGACAACCACGCCGTCGATATCAAATCCCAGCGTTGGTCGGTCTTCTTCAACTTTATGATAGTAAGCGAGTACTTCCTCCGGAGAGTCGCAAAGCATGACTCTGTCGCTTACCGGCAATCCCCACTCTTTAAATTGCAGCAGGCGGCCCAGGTGAGTATCAGGCAGTACGCCGCCTTCCAGCACACCCACGCCATAGCAGAAGAAAGTAAGCGGTCGCTTCGCTGTGATACGCGGATCAAGCTGACGCAATGACCCAGCCGCCGCGTTACGCGGGTTAGCAAAAACTTTGTTACCCGTGCGACGGGCCTCTGCGTTAATTTTTTCAAATCCGGCCTGCGGCAGGAACACTTCACCGCGCACTTCCAGACGCGTCGGAATGTTATCGCCACGCAGTTTTAACGGGATCGCGCGAATGGTGCGCACGTTAGAAGTAATGTCCTCACCCGTGGTGCCATCACCACGCGTTGCGGCACTAACCAGCACACCGTTTTCATACAGGATACTGACCGCCAGCCCGTCCAGCTTCAGCTCACAGCACCAGGTCAGTTTATCGGTACTCTTCAGCCTGTCCTGAACGCGCTTGTTGAAGGCCAGAAAACTCTCTTCATCAAATACGTTATCCAGCGACAGCATTGGCACTTCATGGCGAATCTGGCTAAACGCCGTTAACGGAGCGGCGCCAACGCGCTGGGTTGGCGAGTCGGGGGTAATAAGGTCCGGATGCTGTGCTTCCAGCTCGCGCAGTTCACGCAGCAGGCGATCGTACTCCGCATCAGGAATTTCCGGCGCGTCCATCACATGGTAGAGATACTCATGATGGCGAAGCGTGGTTCGCAGTTCTGTCAGTTGTTGTTCGATTGATTCCATATCGCACCATCAATGATAAAAAACCCCCGACAGGCGGGGGTTTAGCAAGGAGATGTCACGCCAGAGGAAAATCAGGCGTGAGATTCTTTAACTTCGCGGATGCGGTCCTGATACTCGCGCAGTTTCTGCGGCGTCATCATGCGACGTTGATCGTCGAGCACCACACCGCCCACTTCATCGGCAATGTGCTGTGCGGACTGCAGCATCAGCTTAAAGTTTTGCAGCTCGTCCCCGTAGGACGGAACCTGCATAAAAATGGTCACGCCAGGAGTGCTGAAGTCGCCCGTCATTTCTGGGTCAAACGTTCCCGGGTTAACCATATTGGCAAGGCTAAACAGCGACGGACCGCTGCCATCCGGGCTCAAATGGCGATGGAAAATATTCATATCACCAAATTTGAAACCGGCCTGCTGAATGCTGTTGAGCAGCACTTCACCGTTGAGCTCGCTACCGTGATGCGCAGCAACGTTCATAATGATGACCGCTTCTTTACGCTGCGGTTTTTCAGCAACAGGCGCTTCTTCTACTACTGGCTCAGGCTGCGGTTGATGTTCAACGACAGGCTCAGCTGGCTGGAAGGTCTGCGGCGCAGGTTGCGGGGCTTGCTGCACGGGTTGCTGAACCTGCGGCGCAGCGGGTTGATGCTGCATCGGCTGTTGCGCAGGTTGCTGCTGAACAGGCTGATGTTGCACCGGCTGCTGCGGTTGTACAGGCTGCGGCGGCTGCTGAACATGCGGCGGCGGTACCGACGCTTGTGCAGGCTGCTGCGCGGATTGACGCGGCTGAGCAGACGCATAAGGCGGCTGGTACTGGTGTTGCGGCGACTGAGGAGGAACCCCATGTTCCTGCGCATTACCGGGAGCATGATTCACACGATGAACGCGAACTTCGCCCACGCCTTCGTCTTCCTCGACGTTGTCGTCGAACGAATCCTCGTCTTCACGTTTAGACTTCATGCGTTTCAGTGGGCGATCGCGGAATATAGAAGACCGCTCTTTACGGCTAGTCCAAAAACCATGTACCAGTAAAGCGATTATGGCGATCGCGCCAACAATGATTAATATCAGACGCAAATCCTGCATCATTATATTCTCTGTTGTTCTAACACCTTGCCACCACGGCAAACATTTACTCACTAAGAGTATTTGTCGATTACGCCAAGTGCAAGTGTACTCTTGGCTTTCACAGCATAAAGATGAACAAAATTGTGCTTTTTGCTGTTTTTTCGAACATTTCCGAACAGCTTAACGCTCAACAACCCGGTAAGATACGCAAAGTTTACCAGAGCTTATATAACAAGGAGTATGTCCTGACCATGGTTTCATCATCTGCAGTTGTACCTCGCAGCGGCCTATATTACTTTTCTCAGGGATGGAAGCTCATCACTCAACCGGGCATTCGTCGGTTTGTTATCCTGCCTTTACTGGTGAATATCCTGCTGATGGGCGGCGCATTCTGGTGGTTATTTACACAACTCGATAGCTGGATCCCCGCGCTGATGAGCCACGTCCCTGACTGGCTTCAGTGGCTCAGCTATTTACTGTGGCCGATTGTGACTGTCTCCGTGCTGTTGGTATTCGGCTATCTGTTCTCGACTATTGCTAACTGGATTGCCGCACCGTTTAACGGTCTGCTGGCGGAACAGCTGGAAGCACGCTTAACGGGCGCCACGCCGCCTGACACCGGCGTTCTCGGCATCATGAAAGACGTTCCGCGCATTATGAAACGCGAATGGCAAAAGCTGGCGTGGTATCTCCCGCGCGCCTTCGTGTTGCTGATCCTCTATTTTATTCCAGGCATTGGGCAGACCGTCGCCCCGTTGCTGTGGTTCCTGTTCAGCGCGTGGATGCTGGCCATTCAGTACTGCGATTATCCGTTTGATAACCATAAGGTGCCTTTTAAAGAGATGCGCGTCGCGCTGCGCACACGCAAGGTAACCAATATGCAATTTGGCGCGTTAACCAGTCTGTTCACCATGATTCCGGTGCTCAACCTGTTCATCATGCCGGTCGCGGTTTGTGGTGCCACGGCGATGTGGGTAGACTGCTATCGTGCTAAGCACGCGTTATGGAAGTAATGCAAAAATGTGTAAAAGCGGGCTGGCTTATGCCCGCTCTTATTCCATACTGCTACGCATTATTTCTCATCAGCATATAGATATGCGAATTCCTTACTTCCCCATACTTTCTCAACAGGTATGCTGAAGCGGTATCCCAATTTCATACAGTTAAGGACAGGCCATGAGTAAGATTTTTGAAGATAACTCGCTGACTATCGGTCATACGCCGCTGGTTCGACTGAACCGTATCGGTAACGGACGCATTCTGGCGAAGGTGGAATCACGCAACCCGAGCTTCAGCGTCAAATGCCGTATCGGTGCCAATATGATTTGGGATGCCGAAAAACGTGGTGTGCTGAAACCGGGCGTTGAGCTGGTAGAACCGACCAGCGGTAACACCGGTATTGCACTGGCTTACGTCGCCGCCGCTCGCGGTTACAAACTGACGCTGACCATGCCGGAAACCATGAGCATTGAGCGCCGCAAGCTCTTAAAAGCGCTGGGCGCGAACCTGGTACTGACCGAAGGCGCAAAAGGCATGAAGGGCGCAATCCAGAAAGCGGAAGAAATCGTCGCCAGCGATCCGGAAAAATTTTTGTTGCTGCAGCAGTTCAGCAACCCGGCGAACCCGGAAATCCATGAAAAAACCACCGGCCCGGAAATCTGGGAAGATACCGATGGCCAGGTTGATGTCTTTATTTCCGGCGTAGGTACCGGCGGTACGTTGACTGGCGTGACCCGTTACATTAAAGGCACCAAAGGTAAAACCGACCTGATCACCGTTGCGGTTGAACCTACCGACTCCCCTGTTATCGCCCAGGCCCTGGCGGGTGAAGAACTTAAACCAGGCCCGCATAAAATTCAGGGCATCGGCGCAGGCTTCATTCCTGGCAACCTTGATCTGAAGCTTATCGATAAAGTCGTTGCCATCACCAATGATGAAGCGATTTCTACTGCACGTCGCCTGATGGAAGAAGAAGGTATTCTGGCGGGGATCTCTTCCGGCGCAGCGGTTGCTGCCGCGCTTAAGCTCCAGGAAGATGAAACCTTTACCAATAAGAATATTGTGGTTATCCTACCGTCATCGGGTGAGCGTTATCTGAGCACTGCACTGTTTGCCGATCTCTTCACAGAGAAAGAACTGCAACAGTAATGCCAGCATGTTAAAAACGCGTAAAAAAGCACCCTTTTGGGTGCTTTTTTGTGGCCTGCTTCAAAGTTTCACCTCTCCTGGCATTGATTCAACCCGCCGGAACTGGTATTTAACCAAACTAATTATTTTGATGCGCGAAATTAATCGTTACAGGAAAAGCGCTAGCTGAATCGATTTTATGATTTGGTTCAACTCTTCCTTTCGCGGCATAATGTTTAATGACGAACGAAACGTCAGCGGCAAGAAGTTGCCAGCAACGGATTGCACCGAACTCCTTTTGTGTCGCGTCCAGTTTACGCCGATGCTAACAATACAGGCTAAAGTTGAGCCGCCAGGCTAGACTTTAGTTCCACAACACTAAACCTATAAGTTGGGGAAATATAATGTTCCAGCAAGAAGTTACCATTACCGCTCCGAACGGTCTGCATACTCGCCCTGCTGCTCAGTTTGTTAAAGAAGCAAAAGGCTTTTCTTCTGAAATTACTGTGACTTCCAACGGCAAAAGCGCTAGCGCCAAAAGCCTGTTTAAACTGCAGACTCTGGGCCTGACTCAGGGTACCGTTGTCACCCTGTCCGCAGAAGGTGAAGACGAGCAGAAAGCAGTTGAGCATCTGGTTAAACTGATGGCTGAACTCGAGTAAGTTCAACGAGTTCTTTTAAATATCAGTCACAAGTAAGGTAGGGTTATGATTTCAGGCATTTTAGCATCCCCGGGTATCGCTTTCGGTAAAGCATTGCTGCTGAAAGAAGACGAGATCGTCATTGACCGGAAAAAAATTTCTGCCGACAAGGTTGATCAGGAAGTTGAACGTTTTCTGAGCGGTCGTGCCAAGGCATCTGCGCAACTGGAAGCGATCAAAACTAAAGCTGGTGAAACGTTCGGTGAAGAAAAAGAAGCCATCTTTGAAGGGCATATTATGCTGCTCGAAGATGAGGAGCTGGAGCAGGAAATCATAGCCCTGATTAAAGATAAGCACATGACGGCTGATGCAGCTGCGCATGAAGTTATCGAAGGTCAGGCCACAGCCCTGGAAGAGCTGGATGATGAATACCTGAAAGAACGTGCGGCTGACGTACGTGATATCGGTAAACGCCTGCTGCGTAATATCCTGGGTCTGGCAATTATCGACCTGAGCGCGATTCAGGACGAAGTTATCCTGGTAGCCGCTGACCTGACCCCGTCAGAAACCGCACAGCTGAACCTGAACAAGGTGCTGGGTTTCATTACTGACGCGGGTGGACGTACTTCCCATACCTCTATCATGGCGCGTTCTTTAGAACTACCTGCCATCGTTGGTACGGGTAGCGTCACCTCTCAGGTGAAAAACGACGATTATCTGATTCTGGATGCCGTAAACAACCAGGTTTACGTCAATCCGACCAACGACGTTATTGAGCAACTGCGTGCCGTTCAGGAGCAGGTTGCTACCGAGAAAGCGGAACTCGCTAAGCTGAAAGATCTGCCGGCTATCACGCTGGACGGACATCAGGTTGAAGTTTGCGCCAACATCGGCACCGTTCGTGACGTTGAAGGCGCTGAGCGTAACGGCGCTGAAGGTGTGGGTCTGTACCGTACCGAATTCCTGTTCATGGACCGTGAATCGCTGCCAACTGAAGAAGAACAGTTTGCTGCGTATAAAGCCGTTGCTGAAGCCTGTGGCTCTCAGGCGGTCATCGTCCGTACCATGGACATCGGCGGCGATAAAGAGCTGCCGTACATGAACTTCCCGAAAGAAGAGAACCCGTTCCTGGGCTGGCGTGCTGTGCGTATCGCCATGGATCGTAAAGAGATCCTGCGTGACCAGGTTCGCGCAATTCTGCGCGCCTCTGCTTTCGGCAAACTGCGCATCATGTTCCCAATGATCATCTCTGTTGAAGAAGTGCGTGCACTGCGCAAAGAGATCGAAATCTACAAACAGGAACTGCGCGACGAAGGTAAAGCATTTGACGAAAGCATTGAGATTGGCGTGATGGTGGAAACACCGGCAGCGGCAACAATTGCGCGTCATTTAGCCAAAGAAGTTGATTTCTTTAGTATCGGCACCAATGATTTAACGCAGTACACCCTGGCAGTTGACCGTGGTAATGATATGATTTCACACCTTTACCAACCGATGTCACCATCTGTACTGACGCTGATCAAGCAAGTTATTGATGCTTCTCATGCGGAAGGCAAATGGACTGGCATGTGTGGTGAGCTTGCAGGCGACGAACGTGCTACACTTCTGTTGCTGGGGATGGGTCTGGACGAATTCTCTATGAGCGCCATTTCTATCCCGCGCATTAAGAAGATTATCCGTAACACGAACTTCGAAGATGCGAAGGTGTTAGCAGAGCAGGCTCTTGCTCAACCGACAACGGACGAGTTAATGACGCTGGTTAACAAGTTCATTGAAGAAAAAACAATCTGCTAATCCACGAGATGCGGCCCAATTTACTGCTTAGGAGAAGATCATGGGTTTGTTCGATAAACTGAAATCTCTGGTTTCTGATGATAAGAAAGACACCGGAACTATTGAGATTGTTGCTCCGCTCTCTGGCGAGATCGTCAACATCGAAGACGTGCCGGATGTAGTTTTTGCTGAAAAAATCGTTGGTGATGGCATCGCTATCAAACCAACCGGTAACAAAATGGTCGCCCCTGTTGATGGCACCATCGGCAAAATCTTTGAAACCAACCACGCTTTCTCTATCGAATCCGACAGCGGCATTGAGCTGTTTGTTCACTTCGGTATTGATACCGTTGAACTGAAAGGCGAAGGCTTTAAACGCATCGCTGAAGAAGGTCAACGCGTGAAAGTGGGCGACCCGGTTATTGAATTCGATCTGCCGCTGCTGGAAGAAAAAGCCAAGTCTACCCTGACTCCGGTTGTTATCTCCAACATGGACGAAATCAAAGAGCTGATCAAACTGTCCGGTAGCGTGACGGTGGGTGAAACTCCGGTTATCCGCATCAAGAAGTAATTCTTGTTGCAGAGAAGAATGGCGCCTGATGGCGCCATTCTTTTATATATGTATACCCCGACAACGATTTTTTGTAGGTCGGAAAAGCGTTAAATTTGTGAGATGACCGGTCGGTAACACGCTTCGCGCATCAGGATTTTCATTCCCTCCGGCCCGCTTTCCAACATCCGTCGTTCCGAATCCGCCACTAACAGTTCACAATCGTAGCCACCCGTAATACCAAACATCGCCCGCGCCACGCAGATATCTTCCAGCGCTGCAGCCCCGCTGGTGTCAAAATGTCCAACCATACGCCCATTCTGGCGAACCACCAGCCGGTAACTTTTCATCGCGCCTCCTCTGCCGGTGGCAGAATTAATTCATCACAACCGCACAGGTTGGTCCACGTCATCACGTCCAGCACCCGCTGTGCGGCGTCGTGCGTCGCGGTCGTCAGCGCTTTACCCAACACAATACCGCTCACCAGCTCAGCACAGAACAAATCGCCAGTCCCCTTCAGATCCGTTTTCACCCGCGGGTGGGCCAGCACCTCAACCGTTTCAGCCGTCACCACCGCAACGTTAATAATCTCTTCGCTATCCCCCGGCGCGCTGGTAATCACCACCCATTTCAGCGTGTCGGTGAGCAGCGATTGTGCCGCCGCGATAGCTTCATCAAGCGTACGACACGGTTTTCCGCTCAGCATTTGTAGCTCAAACACGTTCGGCGTCAGCCCCTGAGCCAGCGGCAACAGGTGCTTGCGATAAGCTTGCGGAATTTCAGCTTTCACATACATGCCGCTGTCCGTATCGCCAATGACCGGATCGACCAAAATGCACAGTGCCGGATGCGTAGCCCGCACCGTTTCCAGCCACTGCGCCAGCAAGGCGATTTGCTCCGCGCTCCCCATATAGCCCGTGGTCACCGCCTTTAGCTCGCGTAAAGCATCACGCTCATTTAAGGCGCGGAGATAACCGCTAAACCAGTCGGGCGGAATAACGCCGCCGTAAAAGGTTTCATAATGCGGGGTATTACTGAACAGCACCGTAGGGACTGCCGTCACGCGTAATCCCTGCGCCTTAATGGCCGGAACAGCGATGCTGTTGCCTACGCTGCCATACACCACCTGTGACTGGACGGCGACGATATCGGTCTGTAACGCCCGATGCTTGTCGTCGAAGAGCACCGACTGAATATCACTCCCCTGCTCCATAAATTTCTCCTCTCGCTGGACAGCGGGCTTACGCCTCACTATTATCGTCATATGCTAAAATTCATTTTGTCATAGGTCAATAATGATCGACGGAAAAACCGCTAGCGAAATTTTTGACAGTATTCGTCAACATGTCGCTACAGGCACGCTGGCAGCGGGCGAAACGTTACCGCCAGTACGTGAACTGGCAACGGCATTAAACGTCAACCGTAATACTGTCGCAGCGGCTTATAAACGCCTGGTCACCTCCGGGTTGGCACAAAGTCTGGGACGCAATGGCACGGTGATCAAAGAAATTTCTGCCCCCGTTGCGCTGGAAGGCGGTGATCCGGATACCCCGCTTATCGATCTTTCCGGCGGTAATCCTGCGCCCTCGCGTCTTCCCGATCTGAGTAGTTATTTCGCGAAGATAAATAAGAATCCGCGGTTGTATGGTGATGCTGCCGTCTCGCCAGGACTTAAAGCATGGGCCGCGCAGTGGATGCGGGATGTAATGCCTTGCAAGGGTGAAATTGATATCACCAGTGGCGCCATTGATGCCATTGAGCGGCTGCTGTGCGCCCATTTACTGCCTGGCGACAGCGTTGCCGTAGAAGATCCGTGCTTTTTGAGTAGCATAAACATGCTGCGCTATGCCGGTTTCTCCGCCAGTCCGGTCAGCGTTGACCGCGAAGGCATGCAGCCAGACATGCTGGAAACCGCGCTTCAGAAAGGCGCGCGGGCGGTGATTCTGACGCCGCGCGCGCACAACCCTACAGGATGCAGTCTGAGCGCATCCCGTGCGGCGCAATTGCAGGAAATCCTGGCTCGCTATCCGCAAACGCTGGTGATCGTCGACGACCACTTTGCGCTGTTGTCCGCTTGCCGCTGGTATCCGGTAATAGCTAAGGAAACCACGCACTGGGCGGTTGTCCGCTCGATGTCAAAAACGTTAGGCCCGGATTTACGCCTGGCCATTGTGGCCAGCGATCCGCTCACTTCCGGAAAACTGCGTTTACGGCTCAACTCCGGCAGTCAGTGGGTCAGCCATCTGCTCCAGGATTTAGCCTGCGCCTGCCTGAGTGACGAGACGTATCAATACACGCTGGCGCAAACTCAGCAGTTTTACGCTGCCCAGCAACAAAAACTGGCAGCGGCTCTGCGCCAACATGGCATTGATCTGCCCGCCGGTGACGGGCTGAATCTATGGCTACCGCTGGAAAATAACAGCCAGGCGACCGCTTTTGCGTTGGCAAAATCTGGCTGGCTGGTACGTGAAGGCGAAGTGTTTGGCGTCAATACGCCTGCGCACGGCCTGCGCATTACGCTGTCAACCTTAACTGACAGCGACATTAACAAGCTGGCGGCTGATATTCACCAGGCGCTAAAGCGCTAACAGGAGAGAAAAAGTGCGAGTTCATTTTGTTATTCATGAGTCTTTCGAATCTGCTGGCGCGTACCTGCCGTGGGCCGAATCACGCGGCTATACTATCACCTGGTCACGCGTTTACGCCGGAGAAACGGTCCCCGCTAATGCCGATGGCTTCGATATGCTGGTGGTATTTGGCGGCCCGCAGTCACCCCGCACCACGCTGGCAGAGTGCCCATACTTTGACTCTCAGGCCGAGCAGCATCTGATTAACCAGGCGATTTCGGCACGAAAAATCGTGGTGGGCATCTGTTTGGGGTCGCAGTTAATCGGTGAAGCGCTGGGCGCGAAGGTGTGCCAAAGTCCGGAAAAAGAGATAGGTCACTACCCGATCGTCCTCACCGAGGCAGGCCAACAGCATCCGTTATTTAACCATTTCGGCTCACCGCTCACCGTCGGTCACTGGCACAATGACATGCCAGGGTTAACCGACCAGGCGACAATTCTTGCCGCAAGCGAGGGCTGCCCGCGACAAATCGTGCAATACGGTAATTTCATCTATGGTTTTCAGTGCCATATGGAGTTTAACGCTGAAGCGGTAGAAGGATTAATTCAGCACTCTGAGCAAGAACTTGCCGAAGCCAAAGGGAAACGCTTCATCCGCTCTGTGGAAGAGATGCGCGCCTGTGATTACCAGCAGATGAATGAGAAGCTGTGGCAATTCCTTGATAAGCTGGTAGAAAAACGTAACGATTGAACATGGCAGGCCGGATAACACGCTTTGCGTCATCATCCGGCATAGTGTCGTACCTTTGCCTGATAGCGCTACGCTTATCAGGCCGACAAATTAAATCCCTGCGCCCTGGTTGAAATGCTCCTCACCAAAAACGCCGGTCGAAAGGTAGCGATCGCCGCGATCGCAGATGATCGCTACCACCACTGCCCCCGGTGTCGCGCGCGCCACGCGTAACGCGCCCGCTACCGCGCCGCCAGAACTGACACCGCAAAAAATACCTTCACGCACGGCCAGTTCACGCATGGTGTTTTCCGCATCGTTCTGATGAATATCAAGCACCTCATCCACCAGCGAAGCGTTAAAAATACCCGGCATATATTCTACTGGCCAGCGGCGAATGCCAGGAATGCTGCTGCCCTCTTCCGGCTGCAGACCGACGATGGTGACCGGTTTTTCCTGCTCGCGCAGAAAACGCGACACGCCGGTAATCGTGCCTGTCGTTCCCATACTGGAAACGAAATGCGTGATACGGCCTGATGTCTGCTGCCAGATTTCGGGTCCAGTGGTGGTGTAGTGCGCGTACGGGTTATCAGGATTATTGAACTGATCGAGCAGTTTACCTTCTCCACGCTGCGCCATCTCAAGGGCTAAGTCGCGCGCCCCTTCCATCCCCTGCTCTTTGGTCACCAGAACCAGTTCAGCCCCATAAGCACGCATCGCCGCACGGCGTTCCTGACTCATGTTGTCTGGCATCAGCAGCTTCATGCGGTAACCCTTCAGCGCGGCGATCATTGCCAGCGCAATTCCGGTATTACCGCTGGTCGCCTCAATCAGCACGTCGCCAGGCTTAATTTCTCCGCGTTTTTCCGCTTCGACGATCATCGACAACGCGGCGCGGTCTTTCACCGAACCCGCGGGATTATTGCCTTCCAGCTTGACCCAAATTTCACTGCCGTTATCCGGCACCAGACGTTGTAATTTCACCAGAGGCGTATTGCCAATTGTTTGTTCTAATGTGTTCACGTTTTCAGCTCGTAAAAAAGCCCGGTAAGCGTAGCGCCACCGGGCGATAACTATGCAAATTAACCTATCAGGCAGATTGCGCCAGGGCAAGTTCCTCTTCACGCGTTTCAATACGCTGGTCGCCGTTATACAGACGCGCATTTTGCAGTCCAACGAACAAACGTTCGCCGCGGCTCGGGGAATTATTGCCCTGCATGACCACCGTCAACGGTTCGTTATACCACCCCAGTGGTTGCACAACTAATTGGGTGTAGTGTCCTTTCGGGCTGGCTTCCAGCACCTGTACCGGCAATGGCGAATCCAGGCTGGTACGACGGCTGACATCCACTTCCCACGGGCGCAGGAACAGATCCACCGGTCCCTGATAGCCTGGCGTGTAGCCCAACGGCCAGCGATGTGCGCCCACGTGGAACTGTCCACCGCGAATCGTCCCCTGCAGGCGGTTAACCTCACCCATAAATTCCAGGACGAAACGAGTAGCCGGTTCGCGCCATACCTGATCCGGCGCATCGGCCTGTTCGATATGGCCCTGACTCATCACCACCACGCGGTCTGCAACTTCCGTCGCTTCTTCCTGATCGTGGGTCACAAACACGCTGGTAAACTTCAGCTCTTCATGCAACTGGCGCAGCCAGCGACGCAGCTCTTTACGCACCTGAGCATCGAGCGCGCCAAACGGCTCGTCGAGCAGCAGGATCTGTGGCTCTACCGCCAGCGCACGCGCCAACGCCACACGCTGCTTTTGCCCGCCGGAAAGCTGTGCCGGGAAACGGTCCGCCAGATGAGCCAACTGAACCATTTCCAGCAGTTTAGTCACTTTTGCTTTGATGGCCGCCGCATTCGGGCGCTCACGCCGTGGCAGGACCGTCAGGCCAAAAGCGATGTTGTCGAAAACGGTCATATGACGAAACAGCGCATAGTGCTGGAACACGAACCCCACCTTACGGTCGCGGGCGTGCAATCGGCTGACGTCGGTACCGTGAAAACGGATATGCCCGCTGGACTGATGCTCCAGTCCGGCAATAATGCGCAGCAGCGTGGTTTTTCCCGAGCCGGATGGCCCCAGCAGCGCGACCATCTGACCTGAAGGAATATCCAGCGAGATATCGTTCAGCACCTGGGTGCGACCAAAAGACTTCTTAATATTGGCAATCTCAATGCTCATGGTTTTCCTCCTGCTGCGCGCGTTTCTCCTGGTTCTCCAGACGCCATTGCAACATGCTCTTCAAAAACAGGGTAATAATCGCCATCAGCGTTAATAGCGCCGCGGCGGTAAAGGAGCCGACCGTGTTGTAGTCCTGCTCCAGTAATTCAATCTGTAGCGGCAGCGACAAGGTTTCGCCCCGAATCGAGCCGGAAACCACCGACACCGCGCCAAACTCGCCAATCGCACGCGCGTTGGTCAACACCACGCCGTACAGCAATGCCCAACGAATATTTGGCAGCGTAACGCGTCGGAACATCTGCCAGCCGGACGCGCCCAGCAACACAGCCGCTTCATCTTCATTGCTGCCCTGGCTTAACATCACCGGCACCAGTTCGCGCACCACAAACGGACAGGTCACGAATACCGTCACCAGTACCATCCCCGGCCAGGCAAACATAATTTGCAGGTTGTGCTCATCCAGCCATCCACCAAGCGGACCGTTAGAGCCGTAAAACAGCAGATAGACCAGACCGGCGACCACCGGCGAAACGGCAAATGGAATGTCCAGTAGCGTCAGCAACAGCTGACGGCCGGGGAAGTTGAAGCGAGTCACCAGCCAGGCCAGCAACACACCAAACACCAGGTTCACCGGCACCGCAATCAGCGCAATCAGTACCGTCAGCCAGATGGCATGCAGCATGTCCGGGTCAGCCAGGTTATTTAATACCGGCATCAACCCCTTGCTGAACGCCTGCACGAAGATATAAATCATCGGCACCAGCAAAATAAAGGCGGAGACCAGCATGCCCGTGCCGATCAAAAACCATTTACCCCAGTTGATGCGGGGTGCGCCATAGCGTTTCAATTGGGTAATGTCTGCCATCAGTGACCTACCACGCGTCGACCAAAGCGACTTTGCAGGGTGTTAATTGAAAACAGCAGCAGCAACGACGCCCCGAGGATCACAGAAGCAATCGCGCTGGCTGCTGGGTAGTCAAACTCCTGCAAGCGAACAAAAATCATCAGCGAGGTCACTTCCGTTTTCCATGCGATGTTCCCGGCGATAAAGATAACCGCGCCAAACTCACCGAGGCTTCGGGTAAACGACAGCGCAACGCCCGCCACCAGCGCGGGAGACAACTCCGGCAGCACCACTTTACGAAAGCTCTGCCAGCGGGTGGCGCCGAGCGTTTCCGCCGCCTCTTCATATTCCGGGCCTAACTCTTCCAGAACCGGCTGTACAGTACGCACCACGAACGGAATGCTGGTAAACGCCATCGCCACTGCGATGCCGAGCCAGGTGTAGGTCACCTTAATATCCAGCTTCGCCAGCCACTCGCCGTAGAAACCGTTGACTGAAAACAGCGATGCCAGCGTCAGGCCTGCCACAGCCGTAGGCAGCGCAAACGGCAGATCCATTAACGCATCCAGCAGCGTACGGCCAGGAAAGCGATAGCGGGTTAAGATCCACGCCATCAGCAAACCAAACACGCCGTTAAAAATCGATGCCACAAACGCTGACAGCAGCGTCACTTTATAAGCCGCTACCACCTGCGGATTGGTAATTACATCCCAGTATTGCGCCCAGCTCATTTGCGCCAATTGCATCACCAGCGCGCTGAGCGGCAGCAGCAATATCAGGCAGACAAACAGTAAGCTGGTGCCCAGGCTTAAGGTAAAGCCGGGCAGCACGCGTCGGGAAGAAACAGCAAACATTTACTTACGCCCCGCCGCCAACAGTTTGTCCAGCTCACCGCCGCTGACAAAGTGCGTTTTCATTACCTCAGGCCACGAGCCAAACTTGTCTTCCACGCGGAACAACTCGGTCTGCGGGAATTTGTCTTTCAGCTTGTCCATCACCTGCGGGTTATTCACCCGGTAGTAGTAATCCGTGATGATGGTCTGCGCCTGCGGGCTGTACAGCCAGTTCAGGTACGCCTTTGCCGCTTTTTCAGTACCGTTGGCTTGCACATTTTTATCTACCCAGGCCACCGGGAACTCCGCCAGAATGTTGACCTTCGGCACCACGACTTCGAAGCCCTGGTCTTCATACTGTTTACGGATGTTATTCACTTCCGATTCAAACGTGATCAGCACATCACCCAGACCGCGTTCAACAAAGGTGGTCGTTGCGCCGCGACCACCGGTATCAAACACTTCCACGTTCTTCAGAAACTGGGTCATAAACTGTTCGGTTTTGGCTTTATCGCCCCCATCCGCTTTATCTGCCGCGCCCCACGCTGCCAGATAGGTATAACGCGCGTTCCCGGAGGTTTTCGGATTCGGGAAAATCAGCTTCACGTCCGGGCGAACAAGGTCGCTCCATTCGTGGATATTTTTTGGGTTACCCTTACGCACCAAAAACGCCATGGTGGAATAGAATGGCGAACTGTTATTCGGTAGACGGCTTTGCCAGTCGGCGGGGATCAGTTTGCCCTTGTCATGCAGGATCTGTACGTCGGTCACCTGGTTATAGGTCACCACATCGGCTTTCAGTCCCTGCAGAATCGCCAGCGCCTGTTTTGATGACCCGGCATGAGATTGTTTAATCGTCAGTTTGTCACCGCCGTTATCCTTCGCCCATTGCTGTTCGAACGGCGGGTTAAGGGCGGCAAACAGTTCGCGGGAAACATCGTATGAACTGTTCAGCAGTTCCGTTGCCTGCGCCTGACCCACCAGCAACAGCATTGCTGCCAGCGTCAGGGTTCTTTTTTTCAGTAAGTTAACGGCCATTGCGCACCCTTATAAATTAAATGACTTTCTTATGGTCATCATATTTATAACCAGTGCTAAAGGAGTAACGGTTTTATATACCGTTTGATGATTTGAAAGTTGAAAAGAGAATAAGGGGTACCTCCTCCCCAGCACATGGGGAGGAGACCGGCATCAATCAGACGCCGACGCTTACGCTTTCAGGCAAAGTGCTGCCGCCATCAATCACGTTTTGCGTGCCAGTTAAATAACTGGACTCATCCGATGCCAGGAACGCCGCCAGTTCGCCGACCTCAAGCGGGCAGGCCAAACGGCGCATCGGAATAGCTTTCGCCATTTCGACTAATACGGATTCCGGATCCTGCGGATTAGACTGACGAGCGATGTTTTCCGCCATCGGCGTACGAACGTAGCCCGGGCAAATGGCATTCACGCGAATGCCGGACTGCGCGTATTCGACCGCCAGGGATTTGGTCAAACCGATAATTGCGGCTTTCGACAACGCATAAGCCGTTTCGCCCGGATCGGCAACCATATCTCCAGTCACAGATGACATCATCACGATGCGCCCGTCTTTGCGCGCAATCATCTCCGGCAGAACGGCTTTCGTCACGTTCCAGACGCCTTTAATGTTAATATCAATGTGGAAATCGCGATCTTCATCGCTCATATCAAGGAAGTTGCCGAGGCGACAGACGCCCGCATTGTTGACCAGAATATCGATTTTGCCTTCGATTTTCTTCGCGCGTTTTACCGCTTCCGCTACCGACGCAAAATCTCTGACGTCAGCATGAACGGCTGTGCAACGGTGTCCACGCCCAGCCAATTCATCCGCCAGTTTTTCAATCTCATCGGAGATATCCAGCAGGATTAAGTTCGCGCCATGGCGGGCAAACGTTCTGGCAATCCCTTCGCCAATACCCTGAGATGCGCCCGTAATCAATGCTGTTTTGCCCGTGAGTTTTCCCATTTCAATATTCTCCTTTTGAATATGAAGCGTTCACTTCATTCACGCAGAAGATACAGCAATAACAAATTAGTGCTGAGGAATAGCTCACTAAATCAGGTTAATCTCAGGTAAAAAAATCCCCGACGATGCGGGGACCCAACAGCAAACATGTTCTGACTACGTTATCAGAAGATTTACAGCCGTTTTTCCAGCAAATGTGCTCTCATCAACTCCGACGCCATCTGCGCGTCCCCTTTCTTAATATGAAGCAGTATTTCCCTCTGCTTTGTCGCCGTATCAAGAAAATACTGACGATCGTTCGCAGGTAACGACTCCCTTGTTTTCTCAAAATAAGTAATCAGGACATCTGAGAAAACCTGCAGCACTCGATTGCCACTCGCCTGTAGCAAGAGCAAATGAAAATCTCTATCGTGACGATCGGCCACCAGGGGGTTATCCGCATTTTCTTCAATAAGCCTTAGCTCATTTTCAAGTTTGGAGAGCATTGCCGGGAAGATTCTACGCGTTGCCAGAGGGATAATCGCACACTCAATCAGGATCCTTGCCTCTGTAAATTCCGTGATATCAAACCCGGACAAATCAAACTGCATTAACAACTGGTGATTTATATTGTGCTGTTCCAAATTTTTCAAGACGCTACCACGGCGGGGAGAACGTTCAAGCATTCCCATCTGTACCAGCGTACTGAGCGCCTGACGAACTTTATATCTTGATGTATTAAAACGAACAGCAAGTTCAGTTTCAGTTTCAATGCGCCCATCAGCATTGCGGTTAGCATCATCAAGCAGATAATTTTTAATGCTTTCAAACAGTTCGTTTTTGTTATCCATAAACACTCTCTGATTAAAGTGCTGTAAAAATCATGAGTATAAATAATCTAATAAGTTAGATTGCTTAATATACTGTTATGGTAAGATTATAGCCCCTATTATTCAAATTATATCAGGTCATTTGTTAATAAAAAGGAATTAATTATGGTGTTATTCGTAACTCAGTTTGCGATAGTACTGATATGTATCGGTATAGGCGGGCGTTTTGGCGGGATTGGCCTCGGGGCTGCTGGCGGGTTGGGGCTCGCTATCCTGACTTTTGGTTTTGGGCTCCCCCCCGACTCACCTCCTATTACTGTTATTTCTATTATCCTTGCGGTTATCACATGCATCACAATCCTCCAGGCGGCTGGTGGGCTTGATTTATTCGTTACGATGGCAGAACGGATCCTCAGAAAGTGGCCAGGCGCTATCACTTTTCTCGGCCCAGCTGTCGCTTACCTTTTTACTGCTATCTGCGGAACAGGGTATGTTGCCTTTTCCGTTTATCCAGTAATTGCTGAAATTGCAGCAGATGCCAGGGTACGGCCAGAAAGGGCCATGTCTATGTCAGTAATCGCTGCCAATTTTGGGCTCATTGCCAGCCCAGTCAGTGCGGTCGTTACAGGGACAATTGCTGTCCTTGCTGGCTTACATGTCTCTGCTTTAGATATCTTGTTGGTCACCGTTCCCGGAACGTTCCTGGGCTGTATTGTCGGCTGCCTGTTCGTCTTTAAGAGAGGTCATGAGCTTAAAAACGATCCGGAATTCCAACGCAGGGTTGCTGAAGGTGAGTTTGAATCAGTAAAAGCTGAAGAGCGAACCGCCAATATAGTGACAAAAGAAGCGAAGAGAGGATTGCTGATTTTCCTTACCGGTATCATTCTGGTGGTGCTTATGGGTTCAATTCCTGAGTTACGTCCACAGTGGAATAACGGTAGCGGAATGGAACGTATGAGTATCCCAACCACACTGCAAATAGTTATGCTGACAACAGCATGTATTATTATGATGGTGTGCCGAATTTCTCCATCAAAACTAGATTCAGGTTCAGTTTTTAAAGCAGGTCTTGTAGGTGTCGTCGCCATATTTGGTCTGTCATGGATGATGAACTCCTTCTTTGAGGCATGGCACGAATTATTTAACACTGCCTTCCACGGTTTTCAGAATCCCGTATTGTTTGGCATTATTGTTTTTGGCCTTTCTGCCGTAATTTATAGCCCAGCTGCAACTGCTGTAGCGCTACTCCCCGCTGGCGTGTTAATGGGATATCCGGCAGAAACCCTGGTCGCCCTGCTCCCGCTTACTTGTGGATCGTTCATTATTCCTGGAGGGGCACAGATCGGCTGTGTGGCGTTTGATCGAACCGGGACAACTCGAATTGGCAAGTATGTGGTTAATCACAGCTACATGCTACCAGGCCTTGTTACTGTTGTAGCATCAACCCTTTTTTGCTTCCTTTTTTCCAGAATGCTGATGTAGAGCGAGAGAGCTCGTTAATTGTGGTAATACCTTTTCTTCATGGCATCCCCCCTGAACGAGCTCAGAGAGGATGCCCATTACTCATTATTGAATATCGCCACTGCAGTTTTCCACAGAACGTACTTTACAGAACAACCTGAGCAATTAGATAAGCAAAAATTACCTGAGAGATGACCATGACAAAGCCCGGACGAATATAGCTATGGTTGACAACAAAGCGTCCAATCTTTGTGGTACCTGTTCGGTCAAATGCAACACAACCGATTTGATTTGCTCCCGGTATAATGAAGTCACCACAGGTACAGGCAAAAATAGCAATAAGAAACGGGGCTGGTATACCCAAGGTAACACCAAGTGGCATGATGGCAGCTACCGTCGCCGCAGGACTCATAATGACCAGAGAGAACAAGAATACAACCACACCAAATAGCATTGGAGCGCCATTTACAATGCCACCAAAGACCTTAATCAATTCTGGCTGATAGGCATCAAAAAACGTCGCAGTCATCCATGAAACGCCAAGGATTGCCACCACCCCCATTAAACCAGCACGGAAGACTGAGCCGCTATTCAAGCTACTGCTTGGTACTTTACTGACGATCATAATAAACAAAGCTGCTGTCAACATAATCATCTGAATAACCATTGGGGTTGACAGTCTTTTTCCATCCCAGGAAGGGAGTAACCCTGTAAAAGAACCTAAAATAAGCACCAGTACTACGCCAATCGCAAAGATCACAACGCCTTTTTTAGCGCCGGCCGAAGCAACATATTCTTTTTTCTGCTCAGTATGCATGAACTCATATTCGCCAGCGGCTACTCTCCTCTGAAATTCCGGATCGTCCTCCAGCTCTTTTCCGCGTTTATAAACCGAAAAGCTGGTAACAATGGCAGCCAAAAAGAATGAAGGGAGAGCAATTGTCAGTATTTGCCCAAGAGTAATCCCAGCATATTCATGCAGGATTGCCAGCATCCCCGCGGTTGCCGCACTCATCGGACTGGCTGCAACCGCGACACTGGCCGCAATAACCGTTGCGGACAACGCTCGCTCCGGACGGACCTTTGCTTCAGCAGCAACCTCAGCGACAACCGGATACAAAGAGAAAGCAACGTAAGTAGTGCCACAGAATAGTGTAAATATGGAAGTTAATATTGGGGCAACAAAAGTAATAGCCTGTGGTTTTTTACGCAGTAATTTTTCAGCCACACGCACAAGATAATCAAGTCCTCCAGCGGCCTGTAATACGCTGACAGCGCCAATCACGCAAATAATAATTAACATTGCAGTAATAGATGGTGTGGAGGGTTTAAGTCCAAAGCCCAGAACTAATATTGCAACGCCAAGTCCTCCACCAGCACCAAGCCCCATTCCGCCATAACGCCCGCCTATACCAATACAGGCGAGTACAATTAATAATTGTATAAAAAATAAAGCATCCATTTTTCACCTCTAAGCATCTCCCGGATATTGCATCCGGGAGATATTAATTATTATGCTCAGGATTAGTTTAAATATGATTTAGCAACTTCGATCTGTTTTTTAACAGCGTCAGTGCCAGTTCCACCATAAGACATTCTTGATTTAATACATGCTTCGAGAGATATACTCTCATAAATATCATTATCAATCTTATCATCAAATGAATGGAATTCATTCAGGGTAAGTTCTTCCAACATTTTTCTATGTTTTATACAGTAATTAACAGCACTGCCAACAATATGGTGAGCTTCCCTGAAAGGGATTCCTTTTCGAACCAGGTAGTCAGCCATATCGGTCGCGTTTGAAAAACCTCTCGCTGCTGCGCTGCGAGTATTCTCTGAGAGAATAACCATTTTCTCGAGCATCGGCGCCATAATTTTCAGACTGGTCTGTAAGGTATCCATAGAGTCATAGACCTGTTCTTTATCCTCACTCATATCAGTATTGTAGGCGAGAGGAATACCTTTCATGATGGTCAGCATCGCCATTAGATTTCCGTACATACGCCCACCTTTACCACGCATTTTTTCGGCCACATCGGGATTTTTCTTCTGTGGCATAATGCTGGAGCCGGTACAGAAATCATCTGAAAGCTCAATAAATTTAAAATCCTGACTTGAGAATAAAACCAGCTCTTCAGACAAACGGGTAAGATGCATAAAACACATAGCCGCTGCAGCAGTGAATTCAACCATATGGTCGCGATCGCTGACAGAATCAATACTATTCTCAGTCGGCTTGTCAAAACCAAGCTCTTGAGCCGTGAAATCACGATCAATGGGGAAAGTTGTACCAGCAAGGGCCGCTGAACCTAAAGGGCATTCCCCCATGCGTTGATAAAGGTCTTCAAAACGGGTCCAGTCACGGCGTAACATCCAGTAATATGCCATTATCCAGTGCGACAGAAGAATGGGCTGCCCGGTCTGCAAATGAGTATAACCGGGCATAATCGCATTAATGTTATTTTCAGCTTTGCTGATAATAACTTTTTGCAGATTAACGATATCCTGCTGAATTTCCCGAATAGTTGATCTCATATGCATTTTAGAATCAACAGTCGTTTGGTCATTACGACTTCGGCCTGTATGTAACTTCCCGCCAACAGGACCAATTATTTCTGTCATACGTCTCTCAATCGCCATATGAATATCTTCATCAACGGTATCAAAAACGAACTGCCCTTCCTTAATCTCTTTATCTACTTGCCTTAAGCCAGCAATAATCTTATTCGCTTCATCCTGCGTAATAATTCCCTGACGGCCCAACATAGTGGCATGAGCAATACTCCCCTGAATATCGAAAGGGCAGAGACGTTGTTCCAACATAATTGTCGCGTTATAGGATTCAACCAGTTTATTTGTAGGCATATCAAAGCGCCCACCCCATAATTTTGTAGACATAAAACCTCCAGGGAGTTTTTGTTGCAAAATAGTTAAATAAAAATTCCGTTATTTTTCGGTCATTTTCAGATTACAAGACTGTCATTTTAATTGTCAACAAATGAAGACATTAAATCAATTTATACAGGAATTAATTACACTTATTAGCGGGTTTATTTTTATGAATCACGCGAAAAAATCAGATCTTTATCACATTTAAATCATGTTTTATTTCAGATATATTCAGAATTTTTAAAGTAATAAATTGTTATTAATAGCTTATTGATTCTAAATAGTGGCATTTAATACTGTTGTTATACGAATAAACTGGCAGGTTAATAGCACTGAACTTGGGGAGAGATATTCCAGGGAGAGCATCAATGCGGGTGCATTATCGACATGGCAGACGTTGTGTGGCTTGGGGAATAGCTATTTTTTACCAGATGGCGCTGACGCCGCCATCTGGCACAAAAATTACAGGCTCAATAAACGATCCAGCGATGGGGCAAAGTAATAGCCCCCGGTCACTGGTTTGGTGAAACGCAGCATCGCGTCGCGCTTACCATCTGTGTCGCCAAACATGCTCAACAGCTGTTGTTCAATGTTGTGCAGGCGGGCGCAATAGGCGCAGAAGTAAAGACCGTGCGTGCCGCTGGCGGTGCCATATGGCAGGCTCTGGCGCACAATTTTCAGTCCTTTACCGTCTTCCTTCAGATCGACACGGCTCAGGTGAGAGGTGACCGGACGGTCATCACCGTCGATCTCTTCGTTGGCTTCTTTGGTACGACCAATCATCATTTCCTGGTCATGGATACTCATGCGATTAAGCTGCTTCAGGTTATGCTCCCAACGCTGCACAAACACATAGCTGCCGCCAGCATCCACGCCATCTTTGATAACGGCAACTTCACGGCGCGTTTCTTCGCCTGCCGGGTTTTCCGTACCGTCAACAAAGCCGCTGAGATCGCGTTCTTCAACCCAACGGAAACCATGGATCTCTTCTTTGACTTCAATACAGTCGCCAAATGCTTCCATTGCCGCCTGCGCGACGGAGAAATTCACATCATGACGCAAAGAGAGAATATGGATCAGCACATCATACTGGGTGGCTGGCGCCAGGCCTTTACCGTAAGGGATAAAGTCTTTTAACTCTTCTGCGCCAACGCCGCCGCTCAGCGTACGCCAGGTATTGTTGCCGAAAGCGACAACCGCGCCCAGATGCGCGTCCGGGAACTTAGCTTCGAAGGTCGCCAGCTTATCGGCGAAGATTTTGCTGGCCGCTCGCAGGGCCTCAACGTCGCCTTTAACATTGGCTTCAATCCAAATCGCCGCACGGCAATGTTCTGGCAAAATGCCACTCTGAACCTGAGACATTGTTCCTCCTGAAAAAAAGATGCCACGACATCGTGGCATTGTTGGGCGCTATTCTACCTGTTTTTTTAACAAGCTGATTTGTTCAGACGCAAATTAACGCCGCCAGATAATTTTGCTTACTTTCCATGCTTTCAACGTGTCGTCAGACGGCATTAAGCCTTCAGGCCCGCTCCACTCACCGGAAAAGACATAGCTAATATGTTGACTTCCTTCAGCTTTACACTCTACGCCCGCGCTGTCATCACCGGTTGCTTTCTGACAATTACCGAAAGCTTTAGTGTAAAGGTCACTAAACGGTGTACCCATTTCAACACCCGCGGAGGACGAGATAGCGCTGTCCAATACATCAATTCTGCTGATGGTTCCCTGGCTGCCATTGATGACCATCACCAGCTTGTCATCTTTCATCGCTTCATAGAAGCGCACCACATTACCGTTATCGGTCTTCATCCCGCTACGCAGGCGGTAATCACCGTCCAGCGCATCAGCAATGGCTTTTTCATCCAACGGCGTCGCGCCCGTTAACGCGCCGACGCCCTGCTCAGTGACCTGCGTTGAAGAACCAAACCAGTTCCACGGATTGGCGGCAGACCAGTTTACCGACGACAACGTTGAACACCCGGTCAGTAGCAGCGGCATCGCGCATAAAGTCAAACGCAGTGATTTCATTTCACTTCCTTCCTTATTTATCAACGTTGCTTGGAGTCCGGTTTCAAAGAAAAGTGCCGTCATTCTTTCTCAAAGGAAAAACAGGCGCGCAGGCGTTGATTGGTTAATAGCCAAATCAGCGCGACAATATCCGCTACCAGCAGCGCCAGCCCGACGCCGTTGACCGGATCGCCTGCCAGCCACATCGCCGGCTGCCAGCACAACAGCACCAACTGAGCGAGGATCAGTAATCCGCGCAGCCAGCGCCATATCACCGGAAACGCAAAGCGTCGCCCGCTGAGTAAAAACGCCAGCACCGCGGGAACGCCGGGAAGCAATCCCAACCAGAATGCGTCATGATCGGGATAAAACAGATTCAGCAACGTGTTGCCTTGTTCACGTGAAGAACCGGCAATCACGAACAGAACCCAGGTGCGCGCCTGCAACAGCAGTACGCACCAGAACAGAAAAGGCAGGCGCAGACGCCCATGACCGTCATAGTCGGCCGGATGAAACTCAGTACTCTTCATCTTCGATCAAGCGCTTACCCAGATTGAGTACATCCGCATGCTCATAACCCAGACGCTCATACATGCCCTGTACAACGTCGTTATCGTCACGCACCATGATTTGAATCTTCGGACAACCGCGGGCAATGAGCTTTTTCTCCAGCCGGTTCAGTAGCGCATTGGCGATGCCGCGGCCGCGAAACTCAGGATGCACGCCCAGGTAATAGGCCGAGCCGCGATGCCCGTCGTATCCGCCCATCACCGTACCGACCACCTCGCCGTTCACTTCAGCAACCAGGAACAAACTGACGTCATGATTTACTTTACGTTCGATGTCCATTTCAGGGTCGTTCCATGGACGCAGCAAATCACAGCGCTCCCAGAGGGTGATCACCTCTTCGAAATCTTCCTGGCGAAAAACGCGTATTTCCATGGTATTGGTTACCTTTTCAGGACGTTAAAAAGCGATTATGGCGCGAACGGCTGATTTAGCCAATATCTGACGCGAAGCGGCGGAAAAAATGGCATAATACGGAATTGTCACGTATTGAAATGAAAAGTAAAACAATTCTTATCCCGATCCGTCGCAACGGACAACGCGATACGATATAACGTTTAGAACCTTTTTTTTACAACTCAGGCCGTATGAGCACTTTTAAACCACTAAAAACACTCACATCGCGCCGCCAGGTGTTGAAAGCCGGGCTGGCCGCCCTGACGCTGTCAGGCATGTCGCAAGCCATCGCTAAAGAAGAAGCGCTTAAGACCAGCAATGGCCACAGCAAACCGAAAGCGAAAAAATCCGGCGCTAAGCGCGTTGTTGTTCTTGATCCGGGTCACGGAGGGATTGATACCGGCGCAATTGGTCGCAATGGCTCGAAGGAAAAGCATGTGGTACTGGCAATTGCCAAAAACGTGCGCTCGATTCTACGCAACCAGGGGATTGATGCACGCCTGACCCGCTCCGGCGATACGTTTATTCCGCTTTACGATCGCGTCGAGATCGCCCATAAACATGGTGCCGATCTGTTCATGTCGATCCACGCCGACGGATTTACCAACCCAAGCGCGGCAGGTGCTTCAGTCTTTGCGTTATCCAATCGCGGCGCCAGTAGCGCCATGGCGAAGTATCTGTCCGATCGTGAGAACCGGGCCGATGAAGTGGCCGGAAAGAAGGCCACCGACAAAGACCATTTGCTGCAGCAGGTGCTGTTCGATCTGGTGCAAACTGACACCATTAAAAACAGCCTGACGTTAGGTTCGCATATTCTTAAGAAGATCAAGCCGGTACACCGTTTGCACAGTCGCAGCACCGAACAGGCCGCCTTCGTGGTGTTAAAATCACCATCAATTCCGTCGGTACTGGTCGAAACCTCGTTCATTACCAACCCGGAAGAAGAACGTCTGCTGGGTACGGCGGCATTTCGCCAGAAAATCGCCACCGCTATCGCCAATGGCATCATCAGCTATTTCCACTGGTTTGATAACCAGAAAGCACACTCGAAGAAACGTTAACCATGAAGCCCGATGCACAGCGCGTAAAACAGTTCCTGCTCAGCCTGCAGGATAATATTTGCCAGCAGTTATCCGCCGTAGATGGCGCTGAGTTTGTTGAAGATAACTGGCAGCGCGAAGCGGGCGGCGGCGGTCGCAGTCGGGTGCTACGTAACGGCGGTATTTTCGAGCAAGCGGGCGTTAACTTCTCCCATGTCCACGGCGAGGCAATGCCGGCCTCGGCTACCGCGCATCGCCCGGAGCTTGCCGGGCGCAGCTTTGAAGCCATGGGCGTCTCACTGGTGGTGCATCCGCAGAATCCCTACATTCCGACCAGTCATGCCAATGTACGGTTTTTTATCGCGGAAAAACCGGGCGCTGATCCGGTCTGGTGGTTTGGCGGCGGCTTTGACTTAACGCCCTACTACGGCTTTGATGAGGATGCAGTTCACTGGCACCGCACGGCGCGGGATCTGTGCCAACCGTTCGGTGATGACGTTTATCCCCGTTACAAGAAGTGGTGCGACGACTACTTCTTCCTCAAGCATCGTAACGAACAGCGTGGCATCGGCGGGTTGTTTTTTGACGATTTGAATACGCCGGATTTCGACCACTGTTTCGCCTTTATGCAGGCGGTAGGACAAGGTTACACCGAAGCGTATCTACCGATCGTCGAACGCCGCAAAGCGATGAGCTGGAGCGAGCGCGAGCGCGATTTCCAGCTCTATCGTCGCGGGCGCTATGTGGAATTTAATCTGGTGTGGGATCGCGGCACGTTATTTGGTTTACAGACCGGCGGGCGTACGGAATCGATTCTGATGTCGATGCCGCCGCTGGTGCGCTGGGAGTATGACTGGCAGCCGGAAGCGAACAGCCCGGAAGCCGCCCTTAGCGAGTTTATACAGGTCCGCGACTGGGTGTAATTGCCTGATAGCCCTACGCTTTTCAGGCTTACAACTACAACGGCACAGCCCGTAGGCCGGATAAGACGCAAAGCGTCGCATCCGGCACAATAGTGTCATCACGCCCACTGGCGCATACGCTGATGTAGCGTCAACGACGGTTTCTCCGCAAACAATTGCTGGTAGTCGGTGGCAAACTGCCCCAAATGCCAGAATCCCCACTGCATGGCGGCATCTTTTACCGTCGCGCTTTGCGACCATGGGCTTATCAGCTCGCGACGCACGGCGTTCAAACGAATACGTTTTAACCATGCGTTCGGACCAATTCCGAGTATCGTATGAAAAGCGTTTTGCAGCGTCCGACGGCTGACGTGAAGTTGATTACACAGGTCGAGTACGGTCAGCGGCTCTGACATATTTTCCAGCACATACTCGCGCGCACGCGACAGCAGGCGACGATAGCTCTGATGGCTGATGCTCTCGGCCGTGATTATCGGCTGCGCTTCTTCCAGCATTGTGCCCATCGCCAGCAACAGGTTATCGCCCAGCACTTTGCGTACCGCAGGTTGATGGAGGTTTTCCGGATTCTCGCTAAATGTCGCCAGCGCCTGCTGCACAAAGCCCCATAGCGCAGCTTTATGTTGCTCTTTTACCTCCAGCGCCGACTGGTTACGCAGCATATGCAGCACCCTTTCCGGGTTGTGGAGGAAGTTGGCCTGGCGGGCAATCGCCTCTTGCGAAATTACGACACCCAAAATGGTGTAGTCATCCGGTGTACTCAGTTCAAATTCCGTCCCGCCAGGTCGGGTGGCAATTTCAGCGTTACCGAGACACTGGGTGCCAATAAATCCCTGTTCGCCGCGCGTGGCCGGAATACCAAACCAGAAGGAGTTCGGCCAGACAAGACACGACTGACGTAGTGCCAGTCCGGTGTATTCACGGAACACCTGAATATCGTCGAGCAGGATTTCCGTGAACTCGCCATGAAATTTTCCCGGATGCAGCTGGTCGTAGATCTGCTGCCATGCGGTAATCGTCAGCGCATGCTCATACACATCCGTTGTTCGCCGTTGGTGAACGTTGTCCACCTCCACTTTCGGCGTAAGTTTAACGTCTTCGGGTAATGCTTCATGATAAAGATGGTGCAGGTTTGCAGTACGTTTCTTTTTCATGATCTTTTAAGCCGGAAGCTTCAACGAAGCCCCCGGCCCTCCGACAGGTTAGTTTTTTAAGCGATAGCGACTACTGCGTTTACGCAACGCTCCGCCAGAAAAGAGCTGTTCCAGCGCCTTTCTGGCTTCATCAAGTGACCAGCCAAAATGGGCAGCCACTTCCCCTGCCGTCATTCCTTGACGGACCGATGCCAACAGCGTCAGAAGTTGCTCAGAGGATTCAGGCGTCAACGGGGCGTCCTGCGTCTTCTCTGCTTTTACGTCTGCTTTCACTTCTGGCTTCTGTTCTGGTTTCTTCGGTTGGCGCTTAAAACCGCCGATCAGCCACTGGGTGTCATCGTCCGGCCGGCCTATTTCCTTACGGCTGATAACACGGCCCGTACGCGCTGCGGCGGCGCTGCCGGCATCAAGCGCCGCGCGGCACGCCGCCAGATCGCCTTCCACCACCAGCGTCAACCGGCCAGGATCGAGCACTTCGTGGCTAAGCAGACGCACATTCGCGGCTTTCAGCATGGCATCTGCCGCATCCACGGCAGCCACCATGCCATCCACTTCCAGTAATCCCAGTGCATTGATCATCACAACCTCTCTTACGCGCGCTGGACTGGATTACGGGCAATATCCAGAACGGCATCGGCAAAGGCGTTACATGCAGCTTTACAAGCGGCCTGGCTCCCGGTCAAAAACGCGGCCGAGTAGTTAGTTTCTGACGGCGGTGGGACGTAGGTCACCAGTTGTACATCGGCAGATTTCAGCGCAGCATCAATGCCAAATGTCGCTTCCAGCGGCGGCGCCACCAGATACGCCATCGGATCGCCAAGTCGGCATCCTGCGGTAGCCGAAAGATACGAACCGGTACGCGAAACCACGTGCGCCAGGAAAGCGGTATCTTCTGCGTCATTCGCCCACTGGAACGCCGCGCCGCTTTCAATATTGGCCACCATCGCGTCCAGACCTGCGCGAACTTCGGCCGGGTTTGGCCCTCCGAGCATAATCAGTACTTCACCCGAGGTTGGAGAGGGACTGTGCGCCGCGCCGGCATACAGCGAGCGGCCATAAACCACTTCGACCATTGCCTGTTTTGTCGCTTCGTCTGCAGCAATATACGCCACGTCATCAGAATCTGCTGTGATGAGTCCGAGGCTACGTATATGTGGCGGTAATTTAAGTTCACGGGCAAAACCGTCATTTATCGAGGCAATCACGCGCATTGCGGTGACTGAAGGTCTAATCAAATCTAATGCTGGCATGATGCCTCCTTAACGGGTCATATTGATGCCGGATGCTTTTTGCTCCAGCATGCGCTTGGCCAAATCCACAATCACCGCCGCCGCTTCAACCGGTGGCGTACCGCCCTGGTGAATGTTCGAGATACAGGTACGGTCAGCTTCAACGGTCGTCGCCACACGCGGCGAATAGACGGCATAGCAGGAAAGGCTTTCAGACTGGCCAAGGCCCGGACGTTCCCCAACCAGCAGGATCACCGCTTTCGCGCCCAGCAGTTCGCCGATCTGATCTTCGATTTTCACGCGACCATAGCGAACAAAGAATGGCGTCCCAACCTTCAATCCGGCCTGTTTTAAGCCCGACAACAGCGGCGGCAGGATCTCTTCGTAGTTGGCGGTGATAGCATCAGTCGACAGGCCATCAGAGATAATTACCTGTACATCCGGATTCATTACACACTGTGATTTCAGCGCTTCAATGGCTTCCGCACTCAGACGACGCCCCAGATCCGGACGCGTCAGATACAGATTTTTGTCACTGATTTCCGAGCGCACTTCCAGCAGCCCCTGAGCTTTTACCCACTCTTCCGGCACTTCTTTTAAGACCGTATCTTTCGAACGCGAATGGTCGGCAAGGAAACGCAACAACGCCTGAGTACGCGGGCGAGGACCGGCACGGCCGGTACATACGCGCGCTGCGGTGCTACGACGCAGTTCGGTCAACACATCTGCACGATGCGGATCCTCAACGCCAATCCACGCTTTGGCTTCGGCGGAGCCTAAATCCATCGCACAGCTTTCACCAGTCGGCGCGGCGCACTGCGTGGTGCTGCATTTTGCTTGTGCTGACGGCGTCTGAGCCTGAGCCTGCGGCTGCGACTCCCCCATTGATGCCATCACGCTACGTACAATTTCTTCAATCTGCTTTTGATCCATCATGTGTCATCCCCGCGTCATCAAAAGAACAGTGACGGATCGCCCGCCCGTTTGGTCAGGCGACCGTTTGCCATAATGCCCATGGTTTCCAGCCAGCGTTCAAACTCCGGCGACGGCCGTAAATTCAGCAACTGACGGACGGTGGCGGTATCGTGAAACGCGGTGGTCTGATAGTTGAGCATGATGTCGTCACCGAGCGGCATGCCCATGATGTAGTTGCAGCCAGCGGTGGCGAGCAAAATCATCAGGTTTTCGTTGAGGTTCTGGTCAGCATCAGCATGGTTGGTGTAGCAGCAGTCACAGCCCATTGAGATGCCGCTCAGCTTGCCCATAAAATGGTCTTCCAGACCCGCGCGAATAATCTGACGGTCGTTGTACAGATATTCCGGCCCGATAAAGCCCACCACGGTGTTCACCAGGAACGGATCGTAGTGGCGCGCCAGCCCGTAGTTACGTGCTTCCATCGTCACCTGATCGGCACCAAAGTTAGCGCCAGCAGAGAGCGCAGACCCTTGCCCGGTTTCGAAGTACAGGCAGTTTTCCCCGGCGATGCGGTTAAACTCAGCCCCCACTGCACGTGCTTCATCCAGCATAGCCAGCTCAACGCCGAACTCTTTTAAGCCTTTCTCGCTGCCGCAGATACTCTGGAAAATCAGCCCGCCCGGCGCGCCGCGGCGAATCGCTTCGATCTGGGTGGTAACGTGCGCCAGTACGCAGCCCTGGGTCGGAATGTTGAATTTGTCGATGACGCCGTACACGGTATCCAGTACGCGGCTTAAGTTTTCCACGTCATCCGTTACCGGGTTAACGCCGATCACCGCATCCCCCGCGCCGAAGGACAGCCCTTCGTAGATTTGTGCGGCAATACTCTGCACGTCATCACGGGTATCGTTCGGCTGCAAACGGCAGCTAAAGGTGCCCGGCAAACCAATGGTAGTGTTGGCCTTTTTGATCACCGGCATTTTCTTACCGCCGTAGATCAGATCCGCGTTGGAGCAAATTTTTGCCACGCCTGCGACCACTTCTGACGTTAACCCTTTGCGCATAAACGCAATGTCATCCACGGAGGTTTCATCGCTCAGCACGTACTCGCGCAGTTCGCTGATGCTCCAGTTTTTGATGCGGTTATAGGCCGTTTCGTTGACGTCATCCTGAATCAGACGCGTCACGCAGTCTTCTTCATAGGAAATCACCGGGTTATTGCGGATATCCGCCACCGTCATTTCCGACAGCACCTGCTTGGCCGCCACGCGCTCCTGTGAACTGGTTGCAGCTACCCCTGCCAGCACATCCCCCGAACGCAGTTCGTTGGCTTTTGCCAGCACCTCTTTAACATCCTTAAACTGATAAACATTGCCGAACAATGTGGTCTTTAGTTTCATAAGTCGTTCCCTCAGGAAGGAAATGCGAGTGATTTCACCGTCACCGGCACAACCGATCCGCCAAAAAGAGGCGTACCAATGTCGATATAGTCCCCCGCCCGGACAACCACCTCATCGATGACCGCCAGCGGGTGTTGCTGTAACTGTGGGCGTAACAGCATGCCCAGGGCTTTACCAAAATCCTGCTCGGCTACCACCAGCAGGGGATGCGGATTCGGATAGCGCGCGACAAAAGCCAGCAGCGCATCAATAACCGTTAACAGCGCGGCGTAGCGCACCGGCAGCGAACTGGGCAGCGCCAGCACGTAGGCGTCCGTTTGCGGATCCAGATCGAGTTGCATCAGCGCTTGCTGCCAGGCGGCTACCAAATCAGCCTCATCAACCGGAATCGCCACCGGCAGATTGCGCAGCGGAAGCGCCACACCTTCCAGCCAGATAGTGCTGCCCGAAAGCGACAGCGTATGCGCCCCGGCGCCAATCACCGTGGCACGCACGGTTTGCGCCGGAAACTGCACGTTCATCTCACGCAGGCGCGGATGTTCATGCAGCGCCGTGGCGAGCAGCGGCCCGATGTCGGAAAAACAGAACGGATCGGCAGGTTGGTTGCGGTAGCACTCGCCCACCCCGCCGGACAACGTAATCACTTCCGGTTTCACGCCCGCAGGCAGCAGACCGGTTTGCATCAGTGCCTGCGCCAGCGGTGAAAGCGTGCCGTCAATCACTTCCACAATCAGCGCCGCCATCCGTCGCGCCACCTGAACCAGTTGCGTGGCGTTAAGCGAACGAGCGTCGGTACCAGGGCCAAATACGTCATCAACAATCATTTGCCCCGGCTGATGCGCATGCACCACTCGCCCCTGGCCATCAGTTTCCAGCAATCGTCCGCCGACGTTCAGGCAAGCCGAACCGCTGACCTTTCCGGCATCGAACAAGACGTAGTTCGACGTACCGCCACCGATGTCGATATTCAGTACGCGGCACAACTTCTGCTCTGACAGGGTTTGAGCCCCCGCGCCGTGACCGGCAATCACCGATTCCAGATGCGGACCGGCGCTGGCAACCACGAAGTCCCCCAGCGACTGGGAGAGCGCCATCACCGCCGGTCGCGCATTGCGGGTTTTGGCACTTTCTCCAGTAATGATGATCGCACCGGAATCGACGGCCTCAGGCTTGATACCCGCTGCCTGATACTGGGCGAGGATCAGCGCCTTAAGTTCGGCCTCTTTCAACCCGCCCTGCTTATCAACGGGGGTAAAGAAAACCGGGCTTTGCCAGCTAATTTCGCGTTTGATGAATTCGTAGCGCGGCACCTGCGACACTGCCGCACGGTTAACCAGCTCAAGGCGCGAGAAGATCACCTGAGTGGTGGTGGTGCCGATATCGATACCGACGCTCAGTAGCTGGCGAGTATTCACGATTGCGCCTCCGGGTTGGTTTCTACTTCTGCTGGCACATCTTCATCTTTCGGTACCAACAGCATAGCCACACCAATCGCCGTCACGCCGCCAATCAACTTGCCGACAATCATCGGGAAGATCATCGCGTTCATGTTGGCAGCGGCGAAGCCTAAGTGGTCACCCAATGCAAAGGCCGCGGAGACCGCAAAGGCGCAGTTGATCACTTTGCCGCGGGTATCCATATTCTTCATCATGCCGAACATTGGGATGTTGTTCGCCAGCGTCGCGACCATGCCTGCAGCCGCAATATTATTGATTTTTAACAGATTACCGACGCTCATCAGCGGTTTTTCAAACCAGCGGGTCAGCAGCAGAACCATTGGGTACGCACCGAGCAGTACGCAAGAGATAGACCCGATAACTTCGATGGCGCGCATCACTTCACCCGGCTTGTCGCCCGGTGCCATGAAGATGGGATCAAGACCCGGAATCAGCTCCCAGCCGAGCAGGAACTTAATTACCGCTGCCGCCAGGCCGATGGTGATCAGCGCCACGAGGAATTTCGCGAAGATCTGAAAACCGTTGATCATTTTTTCCGGGATGAATTTCAGTCCCAACGCCACCAGCACGGCCACGATCAGCACCGGGATCATATTCATCAGGATCAGCGCGAAGGTGAACTCCACCGGCTGCCCGTTGATTTCGACGCCGGAGTACATCGCTATCAAACCACCCGCAATACAACCAATCGGAATGGTGACGATACCGGCCAGCACACCCAGCGCCAGATAACGACGGTCAGATGGTTCAATAATCCCCAGCGCAACCGGAATGGAGAACACCAGCGTCGGCCCCATCATCGCCCCGAGGATCAGGCCTGAGTACAGCCACGCCGCAACGTCGCCGCCCGCCAGTTCTTTCGCCAGGAAGAAGCCGCCCATATCGCACGCCAGCAGCGTTCCGGCAAACATCGACGGGTTCGCGCCAAGCATTTCGTACAGCGGAATAATCACCGGCCCGAGCACATGCGCCAGTACCGGCGCCAGAGCGGTCATACCGACCATCGCCAGGCCCAGCGCGCCCATCGCCATAAAACCTTCTTCAAACTGGCCGCCCGACCCCTCAATACTCTTACCGAACTTACCGAGGAAGCGCGCCGAACCGCCGAACTGCGACAGGATCCTGTCCACGGCGGCAATCAGCATAAAGAACATCATGATGTACATGATGATTTCGTTAATTCCCATAGCCCCTACTCCCTGTCATTTGTGATTTGTAGGCCGGATAAGACGTTTACGTCGCCTCCGGCATTAACGCCGTGTTATTGCCGGATGGCGGTGCGAGCACCTTATCCGGCCTACAGGCATTACCCGGCAGCCGCGTACAGGTCGATAATCTGTGCCTGCGTGGCGGTGCGTGGGTTACTGCGAATACAAATATCCTCCAGCGCGGCGTGAGCCCATGCGCTGTAATGCTCGGGTTTTGCTCCCACGTCTGAGAGTCGTTTGGTTTGGCCCACTTCGCTAATCAGCTCGCTGACAGCGTTGATGGCATCGCGATCGTCCGACTTCTTGTTGGTTAACGCCCGTCCGATATGGCTGAAGCGCTCACGACACACCAGGCGGTTGAACCCCATTACCGTCGGCAGCAGCATGGCGTTAGCCTGTCCATGCGGGATGTGCAGCGCAGCGCCCGGCTGGTGCGCCATCGCGTGGCACAGACCCAGTCCCGCACTGGAAAACGCCATCCCGGCCATACAGGAAGCCAGCAGCATACTTTCTCGCGCCGCCAGATCCTGACCGTAGCCGACGGCCTTCGGCAGCGATTTACCGATCATCGCAATCGCGCCAATCGCCAGGCTGTCGGTAAACGGCGTCGCGTTCAGAGCGCTATACGCTTCAACAGCGTGCGTCAGCGCATCGATCCCGGTCATCGCCGTGACGTGTGCGGGCACACCTTCCGTCAGCGCGGCGTCAAGGATCGCCACATCCGGCATCAGTGTTGCGTGGGCCAGCACTTGTTTGAGTCCAGTCGCGGCGTCGATAATCACCGTGACGTTAGTGGTTTCTGAGCCCGTTCCGGCGGTAGTCGGTACGGCAATCAGCGGCAGACGTGGGCGTAACGTGCTGCGCTCGTCCATGTCAGCCAGCGTCTGGGTGGGGTTGGTCACCAGCAACGCCACTGCCTTTGCGGCATCCAGTACGGAACCGCCGCCGAAGGCCACTACGCCATCGCACTTCGATTCACGCAATTGCGCGACCGCCGCGCAGACGTCCGTAATGCACGGCTCGCCCACCGGACATGGCCACAGCGTCATCGCCACGCCCTTCATCGCCAGACTACGCTCCAGTGCGGCGGTCATCCCTGCCTGATGCAGGAAGCTGTCAACCATGACGAACATATGCGTCAGTCCGCGCGTTTGTGCTTCCTGTCCGCAGGTACTGAGCGCTCCCAGTCCACATAACGTAACCGGTGGAACGCTAAACGTTTTTACGCGTTGCAGATTCAGGGTATCGAATGCCTGAAAGAGCGCGGTCTGCAATTCAGCTTGCATAGATTCCTTCCGCTTTTTCTTTTCCGCTATTTGCAATCGCCAGCGGGGTCATAAACAGGCTGTGCTGGGGTAAATGCACCTGCAGTTCCGGGAAACGCTTACGAAACAGTTCATCAACGCCCGGCTGCATACAGGAGCCACCGGCCAACCACAAGTCAGCGATGCCCTGTCCTGCTATATGGTGAGCCACGATCTCCGCCATCTTTTCGTAGACCGGCTTAACCACTGGCCAGATTTCTTTGCCGTTGCTGCGCTTGTACTGTTCGGCTTCCTCCAACTGGATGCGGCGGTTCCCGGCCAGCGTCAGAGAAATATGGTGCCCACCGGTCGCTTCATCGGCGGAATAAGTCACTTTGCCCTGCTTCACAATGGCTATCCCGGTGGTGCCGCCACCGATATCCACCACGCCAGCGTTATCGAGCTGCAACAGGTCCGCCACGGCGGTCGGTTCGTCGAGCACATGACTTACTTCAAGCCCGGCAGACTCCAGCACGTTGATCGAAATTCGCGGGTCCGTTCCCGGTGGAAACGAGGTTGCCGCATGGGTAAAACGGCAACCCAGCTGTTGTTCGAGCGTATCGAGATGGCGACGAACGATGGTCACCGCACCGAAGAAATCCCAGACGATGCCATCGCGCACGACATCGGCCCAGTCCAGGCAAACCGCAACCGGCTGCCCGTCGCTGTCGACAACCATCGACACCACATCACACGTTCCCAAATCCACGCCCAGCCACAGCGGTGAATCGCTCGCAGCAGGCGTCTGGTTACATAGCGTTGCCGCTTTGAGCAGCCTGGGTGTCAGCCAACGTTGTTCGTCGTGCGCCATCTCTTTTACTCCTTATACAATTCTGAAGGCGTCCACCAACACGCAGCGACGCAGACGCACAAACGTACGCGCGCTGGTCACACCTTCCCCGGTTGGCGTGGTAATGGTCATCGTGGTCCAGCCTTCGCCGCCGAGCCCAAGACCGGCAATACACGGTCCGTTCTTGACGAAAATGCTGGTATCAATGGCGTTTGCCATACGGTTCATGTTGTCGATATTGCGCGAGTGCATCGCCGCCGTATGGTGGCAGCCGCCTTCAAGCTTGACCGCCAGTTCGATGGCTTCATCAACGTTGGCGACTCGCACAACCGGCAGAACCGGCATCATCAGTTCGGTGACGGCAAACGGATGCGTCGCTGAGGTTTCGACGAATAACAGTCGGGTTTGATCCGGTACGTTCAGACCAATCGCCGCAGCGATTTTTCCTGCATCGCGGCCTACCCAGTCACGACTGACCGTGCCTTTACCGCGCTCATCGATATTTTTCAGCAGTACCGGCTGCAACTGGTCGGCCTGAGCCGCAGTCAGTTTCACCGCATGCTGGCTTTCCATCAGACGCATCAGTTCATCAGCGACGCTATCGACCACGATCAGCACTTTTTCGTCGGCGCAGATGATGTTGTTGTCAAACGAAGCGCCTTTAACGATCGACTGCGCCGCGCGGGCCAGGTCGGCCGTTTCATCAACCACCACTGGCGGATTACCCGCACCAGCAGCAATCAGACGTTTGTTGGTATGCTTACGCGCGGCGTCTACTACGGCTTCACCACCGGTCACCACCAGCAGGCCGATACCTGGGTACTTGAACAGACGCTGCGCAGTCTCGATATCCGGGTTGGCAACCGTCACCAACAGGTTTGCCGGACCACCTGCAGCAACCACCGCCTGGTTAAGCAGGGTGATAGCGCGCTGAGAGACTTTTTTCGCCGCCGGATGCGGTGCGAAGACCACGCTGTTACCAGCGGCAATCAAGCTGATAGCGTTGTTAATGACGGTTGCGGCCGGGTTGGTGGATGGGGTTACCGAGGCCACCACGCCCCACGGCGCATTTTCAATCAGCGTCAGGCCGTTATCGCCGGTCAGGACCTGTGGAGACAGGCATTCCACCCCCGGCGTGCCGCGCGCCTGCGCCACGTTTTTGGCAAATTTATCTTCAACGCGTCCCATGCCGGTTTCTGTGACGGCAAGTTCCGCTAATTCTCTGGCGTGCTTTTCGCCCGCCTCACGTAGAGCCGTGATAGCCAGTTGGCGCATGGCAACGCTTTTCAGCCCCTGCTGGGCCAGTTTTGCTGCCGCCACTGCGTCATCCAGGGAGGCAAAAACGCCCATTTCTTGAACGGCACTGACCGGTTGGCTGCTGTCTTTCATTTTCAGCAGCACCGCTTTCACTACCTGTTCAATATCCTGTTGATTCATGATTTTCTGCCTTATTTATGGAAGATCACCTGACCACCTGCCACCACTTCATCGACAATGCCAATCACGCACAGATCGACAGGTGATGATTCATTCCGGTGCGCCTGACGGGCTGAGCTTCCGCTGACCAGCAGCACCCACTCTCCGGTTCCCGCCCCGATGCTGTCGATCGCAACAGCACATTGCCCGTCGGGATTTCCCTGGGCGTCAATCATTTCCACCATCAGCAACTTGTCGTGCGCGAGCCCCTGATGGCGTACGGTACAAACAATTTGTCCTGTGACGATTGCCAGTTTCATACGCGCCTCCGTGGCATATTTCAGGTAAAACCTCCCCCTACCCTCCGCAGAAGGTAATGTGAAAAGGAGAGAGGGTGACGCCAGCAATGAAGTCTGTGGCGTCACATGGACGACTTACATGTCGTTGCTGTCGCCTTTAAAGCTGATCGGGAACACTTCTTCCAGATCGCCATGCGGACGCGGGATCACGTGTACGGAAACCAGCTCACCGATACGCTGCGCAGCTGCAGCACCAGCATCCGTTGCCGCTTTACATGCCGCTACGTCGCCACGGACCATGGCAGTGACCAGACCGCCACCGATTTGCTTCACGCCAACCAGTTTCACGCGTGCCGCTTTAACCATTGCGTCAGAAGCCTCAATCAGTGCAACCAGGCCCCGGGTTTCAATCATTCCTAATGCTTCCATTGTGTTTTCCTCTCATTAAGGGGTCCAGAACGGGACCTATACATACACTTCATCCTTCACACAGCCTCTTTGTTGGCTGCGTTTGCTCACCTCAGTCACTTACTTAAGTAAGCTCCTGAGGTTCCCGCACTTGCCGCCTCGACGCTGCGCGAATGATTTTGTGTATTAACCAGTGTGTGCGAGGCGTTTTCACGACTCACGTCAGTCTGGCGCGGCACTGCTGCCACCAACGCCAGTTCGATAATTTCCTGTACGCTACAGCCGCGAGAAAGGTCATGAAGCGGTGCGGCCAGCCCTTGAATCAACGGACCAACTGCGCGATACCCTCCCAGACGCTGAGCGATTTTGTAGCCAATATTGCCTGCCTCCAGCGACGGGAAGACCATCACATTGGCATTGCCCTTTAACGGACTGGCGGGCGCTTTTTGCGCGGCGACCTCCGGAACAAAGGCGGCATCAAATTGCAGTTCCCCATCCACAATAAGCTGTGGAGCACGCTCACGGACGATCTCGGTCGCCTGCTGCACGTTAGCGACGTTGGGATGGCGAGCGCTGCCATTACTTGAAAACGACAGCATGGCCACGCGCGGCTCTTCACCTGTGATCGCCTGCCATGTCTGCGCGCTGGCAATCGCAATATCCGCAAGCTGTGCGGCGGTGGGCTGCGGCACGACGCTGCAATCGGCAAACCCTAATGACGGCCCGAGGTACTGCGGCAGCATCAGGAAGATAGACGACAGCGTTTTACAGCCCGGCTGTAGCCCAATAATGCGCAACCCGGCGCGAAGCACGTTTGCCGTCGATGACAGATTGCCCGCAATACAAACGTCTGCTTTGCCCGCGCTGACCATTGCCGCGGCGAACATCAGCGGATCGTTGAGTTTTTCCAGCGCATCCGCAGGCGTTTTATCTCCCGCGCGGGCCAGCCAGCGCAGCGCAAATTCTTCGCGCATTGGCAGGTTGCTTTGCGGATCGATAACCTGAATGCCATCCATTGCCACCCGATGGCTGAGGGCAAACTGACGCAGCGCAAACGGGCTGGCGACGAGAATGGGATGTGCCAGACCATGCTGGTGCAGGTAATTAGCCGCCTTCAGCACCCGAACATCCAGCGCATCCGGGAACACCACCCGTGCAGGTGAGCGCTGGGCGAGTTGACGAGCACGTTCAATGATCATGGCTTCTCCCCCACTCGCTGTTGAATTTGGCTAACCGTTAGCGGATGCTTCGCCACGCTCAGAATCATCATCACGTAGACCGTACTGGAAAGGCGGTTGAGCGCCTGCATGATGTCCGGTCGCATAACTTCAAAACTACGAGTGATGAAAACCTGAGCCGCCACCGTCTCCGTTTCTCGGACTTTAGTACGTAGCAGATTAAGCAACGCGCAATCACGTCCGTGGCTGGCCTCAGGCACCAGATGGTCGTGGTCCAGATAGCGCAGCGGCTGATGCGAAAGCCGGTGTAAATCTTCGTCACTTAAACCGACGATAGCTTGTGCTGCCAGCGGCTCATCCATAGCGTCGGCGCGCATAATGTTGCCCAGGCGCGAACGGATATCCGCCAGCCACGGCTGCCACGGTTGCGCCAGCTCTATCTGCAACCACACGGCCAGCGCGATGGTGCTGTCCAGCGCGGCGCGAAATCCCAGGCGCGGATCGCTTTTGGCGACCATCTTGTCCGCCGTCAGATGCGTCAGCGTGTCTGGTTTCTTCACAACCGGTTGATGACACAGTTCGCAGCTGGCCTGTGGATGCGTATCGCTGCTGGTTAAGCCATGCACCGGCTGCGGCTGCTGTTCTTCGTCATCAATAAACAAGCTACCCTGCTCGTCAATAAACTTAATGCGCAGATGTCGGCTTTCCAGTAATTCCCGGGCAGACGGCGTCAGGCGAGCGTCAGCGGGGAGATGAATTTCAGCCCCTTCGCTGAGCGTATGATTCTCTCTGAGCCATGCTTCGGTAATGAAATCCTTCATACATCCGCCTTAGCAGGACTGCCAGTTCGCAGGCCAGGCTACATACAGAAACTTCACCGTTGATGGCGTGCCAAATTCGATGCTGGAACCTTTCGGGATAAACATCACATCCCCGGCTTTAGCAATCATGGTTTCGCCTTCGTGACGAACGTGCAGCTCGCCTTCCAGAATCATGTCGATTTCGTCGTAGTTCAGCGTCCATGGGAAAAAAGCGTTATCCCACTGCATGAACCCGGCTGCCATACTGCTACCATCCTGGTCGGTCACCAGGTCGGTTAAACCTACGCAGTGCGGCTGTGCGCCGTCAAAACGACCAAACTTCACGCTGCTGCCGTCGATGACTTTGACACCGCCTTTGCCGGTTACCGAGTTAAAGCTCGGCTGCATTCCGCCTTGCTCCAGCGACTGTTTCTCCTTCATGACTTTATCCATCAGTTGGGCGACCAGGCTTTCGGTAAACTGCCCTTCCGGTAACTGCGCAATGATGGTTTCGCGAATACGTTGGCTTTCCGTTTTGCCATCATCCACCGACGCCGGTGCAGCAGCGGCAGCAGTTGGCGCGGATTCATCGCATTCGCTGATGGTGACGCCCAGCAGCTCCGCAACTTCGCGCGCCTCCGGGGTGATGATGCTGGCGCGCAGAACAACCGACATTTCCTGTTCGCCGCGTGCGTGGGCCGCACGAATATCGTTAGCTGTGATGAGTTTTTTCACCTGCCCTTTCCTCCTTTTGGCTGAGCTCAGTCAGATAATCCACCAGGTGCTGCACGCTGCGCGGGTCATGGCTATTGAGCTCAAAAATCGGCTCCTGAAACCCCATCCCGCGAAGTAGTTGTCGCGTTGCGGCGACGTCGGCATCCGGCATGTCCGTTTTGCTGATAACGGCGATTTGTCGTTTACTGGCGCCGATATCCAACAGCCCGGCAGGTAAGCGACTTTCTTTATCATTTGCCGCGTGTATATAAATCAACGTATCGACATCCTGCAGCGTGGTAATTAACGCGTGATACCAGCGCGGATGGCTGAAATATTCCCCTGGCGTGTCGATATCGCCATTTTCATTAAACTCCACGGCCTGAGTTTTTCTGGCGAGGGAATAATTCCCCTGTAGCGCATTAAAGAGCGTTGTTTTCCCCGCCCCCACCGTACCGACAAACGCAATACGTTTCATCGCCGCCTCTGATTAACTTTTTGTCAGATTGCACAAAGTGAAATTTAATAACCGACCCAGACCGCTTACCGTCTGTAATAACGCTTCCTCTACCGCGCCTACTGAGCCGTAGATAACCAGCGCACCGCTGAATCTATCGAGAAAGCCGATATGTACATCTGCCGCCTTCATGGCTAAATCACCGGCAATCATCGCGGTTTCACCTGGCGTCAGCGTCATGATGCCGATGGCACCCGCTTCGGGAACGCCGATCTTTTTCGCCAGTTCTTCGCCGGGGTGCGCAATGAGATGCGCCAGCGTGACCTGTTTCCCCGGCACAAATTCCTGAATAATGCGTTCTTTTTCCATTGCTCACCGCCTCCTCTAAAACTGCCCTCATCGTGGCAATTTTTTGTCAGAGTAAATAACAAAATTCGGCAACCAGGTTTAAAAGGTGAAGTGGATCACTAAGAAAGGGAAAATAAAAAGGCGCGAGAGAAACCCGCGCCGGAAATAAATTAAAGTGAAATTACAGCGGCTGCGTTTGGGCTTCTACGACCGCCAGCGCCACCATATTAACGATACGACGAACAGAGGCGATCGGCGTTAATACGTGAACCGGTTTCGCAACCCCCATCAGCACGGGGCCAACCGTAACGCCTTCAGAACTGGAAACGCGTAGTAAGTTGTAACTAATACGGGCAGCTTCCATATTCGGCATCACCAGAATATTCGCTGAGCCTTTCAGCGGACTGTCCGGCATACGGTCATTACGGATGCTTTCCACCAGCGCGGCGTCGCCGTGCATTTCGCCGTCAATCATCAACTCTGGCGCACGCGCCTTAATCAGCTCCAGCGCATCGCGCATTTTGCTGGCCGATGGACAGTCAGATGAACCAAAGTTGGAGTGGGACAGCAGCGCCACCCTCGGTTCGATACCAAAGCGACGTACGGTTTCTGCCGCCATCACGGCGATTTCAGCCAGTTGCTCCGGCGTAGGGTCATCGTTGACGTAGGTATCGGCGATAAAGGTGTTACCGCTTGGCAGCAGCAAGGCGTTCATCGCCCCGGCAGTATGCACGCCATCGCGATGACCAAACACCTCTTTCACCACGCTGAAGTGTTCATGGTAGTCGCCAATCGTACCGCAGATCATCGCATCCGCTTCGCCGCGCTGCACCATGATCGCGCCGATCACCGTAGTATTGGCAATCACCGCGCGCTGCGCCTGCTCCTGGGTAATCCCACGGCGTTTCATAATCTGATAGTACTCGCTCCAGTACTCTTTGAAGCGCGGATCGGACTCGTTGTTGACGATTTCAAAATCGACGCCCGCTTTGATCTGCAAACCCAGTTTCTGGATACGCATTTCGATAACGCTCGGACGACCGATCAGGATCGGCTTCGCCAGACCTAACGTGATCAGCTCCTGGGTGGCATGCAGCACACGCGCCTCTTCCCCTTCCGTCAGCACCACGCGCTTCGGCGCTTTGCGTGCCAGGGAGAAAATCGGCTTCATAAACAAGTTGGTTTTGTAGACGAATTCGCTCAGCTTATCGATGTACGCATCAAAGTCGGCAATCGGACGCGTTGCCACACCGGAGTCCATCGCCGCCTTCGCCACCGCAGGGGCTATTTTGACGATCAGACGCGGGTCGAAAGGTTTCGGAATGATGTATTCCGGGCCGAAGCTCAGGTCCTGATCGCCATAAGCAGAGGCCACCACTTCGCTCTGTTCGGCGTGCGCCAACTCAGCAATGGCATGTACCGCAGCCAGTTTCATCTCTTCGTTGATGGCGGTAGCGCCGACATCCAGCGCGCCGCGGAAGATGAACGGGAAGCACAGGACGTTGTTAACCTGGTTCGGGTAGTCAGAACGACCGGTGCAAATGATGGCGTCGGAACGCACCTCTTTTGCCAGCGGCGGCAGGATTTCCGGTTCCGGGTTGGCGAGCGCCAGGATCATTGGCGCACGCGCCATCTTCTTAACCATTTCCTGGGTCAGCACTTTCGGACCGGAGCAACCGAGGAAAATATCTGCGCCGTCAATCACATCATCCAGAGTACGCTTACCGTCATCTACCACCGCATAAGCCGCTTTGGTTTCCGCCATGTTCGGTTCGCGGTCTTTGTAAATCACGCCTTTGGAGTCGCAGACCACAATATTGTGCTTCTGCATCCCGAGCGCCACCAGCAGGTTCATACAGGCAATCGCCGCTGCGCCTGCGCCAGACACCACCATGCGCACGTCAGAGATATTTTTCTCAACCACCCGCAGACCGTTCAGAATAGCGGCAGTACTGATGATTGCCGTACCGTGCTGATCATCGTGAAAGACCGGAATATTCATGCGCTCGCGCAGTTTTTGCTCAATGTAGAAGCACTCCGGGGCTTTAATATCTTCGAGGTTAATGCCTCCAAACGTGGGTTCCAGGGCCGCAACCACATTGATAAATTTATCCGGATCGAGTTCATCCACTTCGATGTCGAAAACATCAATCCCGGCGAATTTCTTAAACAGAACGCCTTTGCCTTCCATTACCGGCTTACCGGCCAGCGCGCCAATGTTGCCGAGGCCCAGCACCGCTGTACCGTTGGAAATAACCGCAACCAGGTTGCCGCGCGCGGTATATTTGTAGGCGGCCAGCGGGTCTTTCTCAATTTCCAGACACGGTGCAGCCACGCCCGGCGAGTAGGCCAGCGCCAGATCGCGCTGCGTTGCCAGAGGCTTGGTCGGAGAAACCTGGATTTTACCGGGTACCGGAAACTCGTGGAAATCGAGGGCGCTTTGTTTTAACTGGTCATCCATCTTGTTGTTCCTTTCACGTATCTATCAAAAAAAGTGGCGCGGGTAACCATTCTACTGAGCCGCACATTATCACCCCAGTCAACGGCACAAACTTTGAAGGTCCCCAAACTCTCACCATTCAAAGAAAGAATTTGTTATCAATTTATAACAGCCATGTTACCTGCTTAATCCAGCAATACCATGCTTGTCTGCTATGCTTTTTGCTGACAACGCCCGCAATTTTCCCAAAAGTGTGAATCACAACACGCATCTAACACTTTACTTTTCAAGGAGTATTTCCTATGACCCGTAAAGAGCTTGCCAATGCCATTCGTGCGCTAAGTATGGATGCCGTCCAAAAAGCTAACTCCGGCCACCCTGGAGCACCAATGGGGATGGCCGATATCGCTGAAGTGCTATGGAACGATTTTCTGCGCCATAACCCGACCGATCCCACCTGGTACGATCGTGACCGGTTTATTTTGTCCAATGGCCACGCCTCAATGCTGCTTTACAGCCTGCTGCATCTTTCCGGCTATGACCTGCCGCTCGACGAGTTAAAGAATTTCCGCCAGCTCCATTCGAAGACGCCAGGACACCCGGAAATTGGCTACACGCCGGGAGTGGAAACCACCACCGGCCCGCTGGGCCAGGGTTTAGCCAACGCAGTCGGGATGGCAATTGCCGAACGCACGCTGGCAGCGCAGTTTAACCAGCCGGATCATGAAATTGTCAGCCATTTTACCTACGTATTCATGGGCGATGGCTGTCTGATGGAGGGAATTTCTCACGAAGCGTGCTCGCTGGCGGGCACCCTGGGACTGGGTAAACTCATTGGCTTTTACGATCACAACGGCATCTCGATTGATGGCGAAACCGACGGCTGGTTTACCGACGATACCGCGAAACGCTTTGAGGCCTATCACTGGCATGTGGTGCATGAGATTGACGGTCATGACCCTGAGGCGGTGAAAAAAGCGATTCAGGAAGCGCAGTCTGTTACCGATAAGCCGTCGCTGATTATCTGCCGCACGGTAATTGGTTTTGGTTCACCGAACAAAGCCGGGAAAGAGGAAGCGCACGGCGCAGCGCTGGGCGAAGAAGAAGTGGCGCTGACCCGGCAGAAGCTGGGATGGCATCATCCTGCTTTTGAAATCCCCAAAGAGATTTACCGGGCGTGGGACGCACGCGAGAAAGGCGAAAAAGCGCAACAGGGCTGGAATGAGAAATTCGCGGCGTATCGACAAGCGCATCCGGAGCTAGCGGCAGAGTTTACCCGCCGGATGAGCGGCGGACTGCCGAAGGAGTGGGAAGCAACAACGCAGAAATATATTACCGAGCTGCAGGCCAATCCGGCCAAAATCGCCACCCGTAAGGCCTCGCAAAATACCCTTAACGCCTACGGGCCGATACTACCTGAGCTGCTTGGCGGCTCTGCGGATCTGGCGCCCAGCAATCTGACCATCTGGAAAGGCTCCACTTCTCTTAAAGAGGATCATGCAGGAAATTACATTCACTACGGCGTGCGGGAATTTGGCATGACCGCGATTGCCAACGGTATCGCACACCACGGGGGCTTCGTACCGTACACCGCAACGTTCCTGATGTTTGTTGAATACGCCCGTAATGCTGCGCGCATGGCGGCGCTGATGAAAGCCCGACAAATTATGGTTTATACCCACGACTCGATTGGTCTGGGGGAAGATGGTCCTACGCACCAGGCCGTTGAACAGCTCGCCAGCCTGCGTCTGACGCCTAATTTCAGCACCTGGCGGCCGTGCGATCAGGTTGAGGCGGCGGTAGGCTGGAAGCTGGCGGTCGAACGCCATGACGGGCCCACGGCGCTGATCCTCTCGAGGCAGAATCTGGCGCAGGTTGAACGCACGCCTGAGCAGGTACAGCAAATTGCCCGCGGTGGCTATGTGCTGAAGGATGGCGGTGGTAAGCCGGATGTTATTCTCATTGCTACCGGTTCAGAAATGGAAATCACGCTGCTGGCGGCGGAAAAACTGACCGGCGAAGGTCGTAACGTGCGGGTGGTTTCTCTGCCCTCAACCGATATCTTCGACGCCCAGGATGAGGCGTACCGGGAGTCGGTCTTGCCGGCAAACGTCAGCGCGCGCGTGGCGGTAGAGGCTGGAATTGCCGACTACTGGTACAAATATGTTGGACTGAAAGGGGCGATTGTCGGCATGACGGGTTATGGGGAGTCAGCACCGGCGGACAAGTTGTTCCCATTCTTCGGCTTTACAGTGGATAACATCGTCGACAAAGCGCACAAGGTGCTTAACGCGTGATCCACAGCGTGGGCCAGGCATCTGGCCCATGCCAGTTATCACAGCTAGGCTCCTGGGCGTAGCGCACCAGGCGAAACCGCTGTCCATCATAGCGCCAGCGGGTCTGGATACCGCAATCTGCCATCCCTCGTCCTTTGGCGAGGGTTACCAGCTCCCGCGACTTCTCGTCAAACGTGGCGTTGGTCAACTCCATATCGCGACTTTCCGCATCCGTTTTAAAAGGCAGGCTCAGGCGTACCGCGCGTGAAGTCATAGGGTTAGTGCGTGAAACCACCCACGCCAGATCGATGGTGTTATACGCCCCGGCCTCACAGCCAATCATCAGCAGCGCTTTATCATCCGTCAGGGCCGTAACGCGCATCTCGCGCCGCAGCGGATCGATCGAGCAGCGAATACCGTTGATCCGCCAGTTACCGTAGTCCAGCAGTTCACTGCGCTCTTGTTGTGTGAGGGGGGTTGGCGTTGGGTTAATGACAGCCACGCCTTTCAGTGCGGGGGCCGGAGGAACGCTGAGCGGAGGCTCGTCGCCTTTTTCGATCCATGCGGTTTCGCTACCGACCCGTTTTTGTTGGGCGTCGATAAACAGCAGCGCGGCTTTTAGCCCGACCAGTGACAGGGTTTGCGTCCCTTTTTGCAGGGTTATCGCCTTCGCGTCCTGTACGGTTTGTAAAAAGGCGCTGATGGTCGCCGGATCGTCGGTCATCAGTTGCCGGGGAGTAATACGCCAGTGTTCGCCGCGAAGCGAGAGCGGCGCGCCATCCAGGAGCAGACGCGGCGCAATATCGCTCTCTTTGACAGTGGATGTTTCCAACCCACCCAGTTCAATACGCAACACGGCGTCGGTATGCGCCCCGGCGCTGCGGCTTAAGGTCATGACCAGGCCGTGATGTTCACCGGTATTGCGCGCCACGCAAAAGTTTTGGTTATTGCACGTTACCTGCCAGTCAGAAAACGCTTGCTGAGCGGGTGCAGCCCACAGCAAACGGACGGGTAGCAACCCGAGCAGGAAAAGCAAAATAACGCGATAGCGCATGGACGGTACAACCCCGAAGTCAAAACACACAGCCTAAGCGGTATCTTCCTTGCGCGACTGATGTGGCTCAATAAGAATCGTCGGATTGGCCGAAAATTTGTAAAGAAATATAAATCCCACGCATTAATCCATGAGATGCGACGACTGCAAATAGTTCAGTAAAAGCACCGTTTTACCGTCACGGATCTCACCCGTTTTAATCATTTCCAGCGCCTGTGTGAATGGCAGCTCCAGAACCTCAATATCTTCATCTTCCACACCGCCGCCGGCGTTTGCTCGCTGGCTGTCACTGTATTGCGCGATGAAAAAGTGGATTATCTCCGTCACGCCGCCCGGCGACATATATAACTCAAACAGCTTACGTACTTCACCCACTTCAAAGCCGGTCTCTTCAATAGCTTCTTTGCGAATGCACGCTTCCGGTTCGTCGTTATCCAGCAGCCCGGCGCAGGTTTCAATCAGTTGACCATCTTCGTTACCGTTGACCCAGGTGGCGACACGAAACTGGCGGATTAACACCACTGTTTTCTTCTCCGGGTTATACAGCAGGATAGTAGCGCCGTTACCGCGATCGTAAACCTCGCGCTTATGACGAATCACCTCCCCAGTGCTACGGGTCAGGTCATAGGTGATATTGCGCAGGATGAAGTAGTTATCGGAGAGGACTTTATCTTTGATGAGGGTAATTTTTTGCGACATACCGGCTCCACAGCAAGAAGTGAGAAATAATACTACGCCGTGAAACCGGGTTTGTCTTGGAACAATGTAGGCCTGATAAGCAAAGCGCCATCAGGCATGCATGCGGCACATTGCCGGATGGCAACGCTAACGCGTTTTATCCGGCCTACTCGCCGATTAATGAGATTTGACTGATTTTACGCCCAGCCAGTCGACTATCCCCTGGGCAGCATGCCGTCCTTCCGCCATGGCCGTCACCACCAGGTCCGCACCGCGTACCGCGTCGCCACCGGCAAAGATTTTCGGATTACTGGTTTGATATCGGTATGCGCTTTCAACATCGGCAGCAATGCGCCCCCAGTTATCGACCTTAACGCCATGCGACTCCAGCCACGGCATGCCGTGCGGGTGAAAGCCAAACGCCATGATCACCGCATCTGCGGGCATGACAAACTCACTCCCGGCGATGGGAACCGGACGTCGGCGGCCCTGCGCATCCGGCTCGCCAAGCTGTGTACGTAAAAAACGCACGCCGCTGACTCGCCCATCGGCATGCAACACCAGCTCAACCGGCTGGACGTTAAACTCGAAGTTTGCTCCTTCTTCCCGAGCGTTCTTCACCTCTTTTTTCGAACCGGGCATATTGGCTTCATCACGACGATAGGCGCAGGTCACCTGGCTTGCGCCATGGCGCAGTGCGGTACGCACGCAGTCCATTGCCGTATCGCCTCCGCCCAGTACAACCACGTTTAGTCCGGCGGTGTCGATATACGGCTCGTCAGGCAGCTCTTCCAGCCCCATCACCTGCTTAGTGTTGGCGATCAGGAACGGCAGCGCATCATATACGCCAGGCGCGTCTTCATTCGGCAGATCCGCCTTCATGGAACGATAGGTTCCTACGCCCACGAACACGGCATCGTAATCCTCCAGCAGCGTTTCAAGCGCGACATCCTTACCTACTTCACAGTTCAGTTCGAAATGAATACCCATGGCGCTGAAGATTTCACGGCGGCGCGCCAGCAGCGATTTGTCCAGCTTGAAGGCCGGAATGCCGAACGTCAGCAAACCGCCGATTTCAGGATGGCGATCGTACACGGTGGCGCTGATACCGCTGCGCGCCAGCACATCGGCGCAGGCCAGACCCGCCGGGCCTGCGCCGATGATAGCAACCCGCTTGTCCACTTTCTGCACGTGGCTTAAGTCCGGTCGCCATCCTTTGCTCAGGGCACGATCGGAGATGTAACGCTCAATATTACCGATAGTCACCGCGCCCTGTTCGCTACGTACCGTGCATGCTCCTTCGCAAAGCCGGTCCTGTGGACACACGCGCCCGGTCACTTCCGGCAGGCAGTTAGTCTGGTGAGAAAGCTCAACCGCCGCATCGATGTTCCCGGCTTTGACCAGTTCAATCCACTGAGGAATATGGTTATGCAGTGGGCAGGTCCATTCGCAAATACTGTGGTCGCCGCATTTCAGGCAGCGGGATGCTTCCCGTTCCGCCTGCGCCGTACGAAACGGCAAATAGATCTCTTCAAAGCTGGTTTTACGGGCCTCAATCGCCAGCTTATCCGGCTCGCCCCGCGCAGGCGTCGCCTGCATTTGCTCACGTTTGGTGATGACATGTGGAACAAAATCGGTAGCGCTGGCATGCCATGGCTGGCTTTCCAGACTGGCGGTACGCAGCCTGCGCGCTTTTGACAGGCCGGTAAGCGAATTTTCCGTCACCAGCTGTAACGCCTGCGCCGGACAGTTCTCGACGCAGGCAGGCCCCTGTTCGCGTCCCTGACACAAATCACATTTGTGCGCGGTGGCTTTCACCTTCCCTTTGGCTACGGGAGTGAGTACGATCTGCATCGTGCCGAAAGGACAGGCTACAACGCATGATTTACAGCCAATGCACTTTTGCGGATTCACCTGCACGCTGTCGTTATCATGGCTGATTGCCCCGTTCGGGCAACTTCTGGCGCAGGGCGCATCTTCACAGTGGTGGCAGGTCACTGCGCTACGCTGCTGCTGATGTTTAATGACGGTAATTCGGGGCTGGAAATGCCTCTGGCTCAGGACATGCTGCTCGTCGTTGTGAGCCATGACGCAGGCGACCTCACAGGCATGGCATCCCAGGCACTGCTGGCTATTGACCATAATAAAACGATTCATGGCTTCCTTCTTTTTTGGTTGCAAAAACCTTATTCTTTATAAGAGTGTTATTAACCGACACGGAAGGAAGCGGCAATGTTCATTTGCCCAGGAAGCACAACTATTTATCCAGAACCTGTGGCAGATCAATTTATTTCATCGCATATGAAATTGTGTTTCAGTTACCATCCAGTTTCATGGCGTTTTATTAACATTTATCAAATACACCGCATCGTTCAGGCTGTTTTAAGGCGCGACGTGTATTGTGTGAGGATGCACAAGTGACGGTAAAGCGTCCGGTCTCGGCCAGTCTGGCTAAAGCTTTTTTTTACATCGTGCTGTTGTCGATTCTCTCAACGGGTATTGCGTTGCTCACGCTGACCAGCAGCTTGCGCGATGCCGAAGCCATCAACGTTGCTGGCTCATTGCGCATGCAAAGTTATCGTCTGGGTTACGATCTACAAAGCCAAAGCGCACAGCTCAACGCTCATCGCCAGCTTTTTCAGCAGGCGCTAAACTCACCGTCGCTTCAGAACCTGAACGCGTGGTATGTGCCACAAGCGGTAAAAATCCGCTATGGACGTCTGCATGCTAACTGGCTGGAAATGAACGCCCGTCTGATTGATGGCGATTTAAAATGGTACCAGACCAATATCAATAGCTATGTCGATCAAATCGATCTCTTTGTGCTGGCGCTGCAGCATTATGCCGAACGCAAAGTGATGCTGGTTTTTGGAATTTCACTGGCGGGTGGGATCGGCATATTCACTCTCGTCTTCTTTACCTTGCGGCGAATTCGCCAGCAGGTGGTGCGTCCGCTGAATAAGCTGGTGATGGCCAGCCAGCACATCGAACACGGGCAGTTTGACATCCCGCCGCTGGATACCGGTTTGCCCAACGAACTTGGGTTGCTGGGTAAAACCTTCAGCCAGATGTCGAGTGAATTACACAAACTGTACCGCTCGCTGGAAGCTTCGGTCGCTGAGAAAACCCACGATCTCCATGAAGCCAACCGCCGTCTGGAGGTGTTGTATCAGTGTTCCCAGGCATTAAATACCAGTCAGATTGACGTACACTGTTTCCGCCATATTTTACAGATTGTCCGCGAGCATGACGCCGCGTATTTCCTGGAACTCACCGTCGGCGATAACTGGCGGATTAGCGAAGGGACTAAAAGTCCTGAGTTACCAATGCAGATCCTGCCAGTCACCATGCAGGAAACCGTTTACGGGGAACTGCACTGGCAAAGTCCCAACGTCAACGCTTCCACTCCGCTGCTCAACAGCGTCTCCTCAATGCTGGGACGCGGGTTGTACTTCAACCAGGCGCAAAAACATTTCCAGCAGTTGTTGTTAATGGAGGAGCGGGCGACGATTGCACGCGAGCTGCACGACTCGCTGGCGCAGGTGCTCTCTTATTTACGTATTCAGCTCACGCTATTGAAGCGCTCGATCCCGGAAGATAACGCCCCGGCGCAAAGCATTATGGCGGATTTCTCCCAGGCGCTGAATGATGCCTACCGCCAGTTGCGCGAACTGCTCACCACCTTCCGCCTGACTTTACAGCAGGCCGATCTTCCCTCAGCCCTGCATGAAATGCTGGAAACGCTGCAAAATCAGACCTCGGCTAAACTGACACTGGATTGCCGATTGCCGACGCTGGCGCTGGACGCGCAAATGCAGGTGCATCTGCTGCAGATCGTCCGTGAAGCGGTGTTGAACGCGATTAAGCATGCCAACGCAACCGAAATTGCCGTCAGTTGCGTAACAGCACCCGATGGTAATCATACGGTTTATATCCGCGATAACGGCATCGGCATTGGCGAGCCGCATGAGCCTACGGGGCACTATGGGTTAAATATTATGCGCGAGCGGGCGGAAAGGCTGAGCGGCACGCTGACCTTCTCTCAACCCTCCGGAGGGGGTACGCTGGTGAGTATCAGTTTTCGTTCGGCAGAATCCGACGGTGAACTAACGTAAAGAACCGCAAAGTGCCGTCGGGGCTGGATCCAGGCCTGACGGCGTTGGCACAAAAGGTATGCTGTAAACGGGCATGATAATTTACATTATCTTCTTTTTTTCTCCACGTTTGACCCGTACCTTGCCGCTAAAGTGAAGCAAGTCATACCCATAACGATACGCAGAAACACGAGGTCCCCTTTTAATGGCGAATTTTTTCATTGATCGCCCCATTTTTGCCTGGGTGTTAGCTATCCTGTTGTGCCTGACAGGAGCCCTGGCTATTTTTTCGCTGCCCGTTGAGCAATATCCCGATCTGGCGCCGCCAAACGTGCGGATAACCGCGAACTACCCTGGCGCATCCGCACAAACGCTGGAAAACACCGTCACCCAGGTTATCGAGCAGAACATGACCGGTCTCGATAACCTGATGTATATGTCGTCGCAGAGCAGTGGGACAGGCCAGGCATCGGTTACGCTGAGCTTCGTCGCCGGAACCGATCCTGACGAGGCCGTCCAGCAGGTGCAAAACCAGCTACAGTCGGCAATGCGTAAGCTTCCGCAGGCGGTACAGGATCAGGGAGTCACGGTGCGTAAGACCGGGGACACCAATATTCTGACCATCGCCTTCGTCTCCACCGATGGCTCAATGGATAAGCAGGACATCGCTGACTACGTCGCCAGTAATATCCAGGATCCGCTCAGCCGTATAAACGGCGTGGGCGATATTGATGCTTACGGTTCACAATATTCCATGCGAATCTGGCTCGACCCGGCCAAACTCAACAGCTTTCAAATGACCGCCAAAGATGTGACCGACGCTATCGAGTCACAGAATGCGCAGATTGCCGTCGGACAGCTTGGCGGTACACCTTCGGTGGACAAGCAGGCGCTAAATGCAACAATCAACGCCCAGTCTTTGCTGCAGACTCCGGATGAATTCCGCGCGATTACGCTACGCGTCAACCAGGATGGCTCAGAAGTTAAACTGGGCGATGTGGCGACGGTCGAAATGGGCGCGGAAAAGTATGACTACCTCAGCCGCTTCAACGGCAACCCGGCTTCCGGTCTGGGGGTAAAACTGGCCTCCGGCGCTAATGAAATGGCAACGGCGGAGCTGGTTATCGACCGCCTGAACGAGCTTTCGCAATATTTTCCGCACGGGCTGGAGTACAAGGTAGCGTATGAAACCACCTCCTTTGTCAAAGCCTCAATTATCGACGTGGTGAAAACGCTGCTGGAAGCGATCGCGCTGGTATTCCTCGTGATGTACCTGTTCCTGCAAAACTTCCGCGCCACGCTGATTCCTACCATCGCCGTTCCCGTGGTCCTGATGGGCACCTTCTCGGTGCTCTACGCCTTTGGCTACAGCGTTAACACCCTGACGATGTTTGCGATGGTGCTGGCGATCGGTCTGCTGGTCGATGACGCCATTGTGGTGGTGGAAAACGTCGAGCGTATAATGAGCGCGGAAGGCCTTTCGCCACGGGAAGCGACGCGGAAATCGATGGGTCAAATCCAGGGCGCGCTGGTCGGTATCGCGATGGTACTGTCGGCGGTGTTTATCCCTATGGCCTTCTTCGGCGGCACCACCGGGGCTATTTACCGCCAGTTCTCGATAACCATCGTCTCTGCGATGGTGCTGTCTGTTCTGGTGGCGATGATCCTCACTCCTGCCCTGTGCGCCACCCTGCTCAAACCGCTGCATAAGGGCGAACATCACGGGCAAACCGGTTTCTTTGGCTGGTTTAACCGCATGTTTAATCGCAACGCCGAACGCTACGAAAAAGGCGTCGCCAGGATCCTGCACCGCAGCCTGCGCTGGATACTGATCTACGGCCTGTTGCTCGGCGGTATGGTTTTCCTGTTCCTGCGCCTGCCAACCTCCTTCCTGCCCCTGGAAGACCGCGGCATGTTTACAACCTCGGTGCAGTTGCCCAGCGGCTCCACGCAGCAACAAACGTTGAAAGTGGTTGAGGAGGTGGAGAAGTATTACTTCACCCATGAGAAAGACAACATTACGTCAGTCTTTTCCACGGTCGGCTCCGGCCCTGGCGGGAACGGTCAAAACGTGGCGCGTATGTTTGTCCGCTTAAAAGACTGGGATGAGCGCGACACCACGACCGGAACCTCTTTCGCCATCATTGAACGTGCGACCAAAGCCTTTAACAAGATTAAAGAAGCCCGCGTCTTCGCCAGCAGCCCTCCAGCTATCAGCGGCCTCGGAAGCTCTGCCGGTTTCGATATGGAGCTGCAGGATCACGCTGGTGCGGGCCATGATGCGTTAATGGCCGCGCGAGACAAGCTTATCGAACTGGCCGGGAAAGACGCCTCCCTGACCCGCGTTCGTCATAATGGTCTGGACGACAGCCCGCAGTTGCAAATTGATATCGATCAGCGCAAAGCCCAGGCACTGGGCGTTTCCATTGACGATATCAACGACACATTGCAAACGGCCTGGGGCTCCAGCTACGTCAATGACTTTATGGACCGGGGGCGCGTGAAGAAGGTTTACGTGCAGGCGGCGGCAAAATATCGCATGCTTCCGGACGACATCAACCTGTGGTATGTCCGCAACAATAGCGGCGGCATGGTGCCTTTCTCGGCCTTTGCCACGTCGCGCTGGGAAACGGGTTCACCGCGTCTGGAACGCTATAACGGCTACTCTGCCGTCGAGATTGTCGGCGAAGCCGCGCCGGGCGTCAGTACCGGTACGGCAATGGACATAATGGAATCGCTGGTGCGCCAGTTGCCGACCGGATTCGGCCTCGAATGGACTGCGATGTCCTATCAGGAACGGCTGTCGGGTTCTCAGGCTCCCGCCCTGTACGCCATTTCTCTGCTGGTGGTATTCCTGTGCCTGGCGGCTCTGTACGAAAGCTGGTCGGTTCCCTTCTCCGTCATGCTGGTGGTGCCGCTGGGGGTCATTGGCGCGCTGCTGGCCACCTGGATGCGCGGCCTGGAAAACGACGTGTACTTCCAGGTCGGGTTACTCACCGTTATCGGCCTTTCGGCGAAGAACGCGATATTGATTGTTGAATTCGCCAATGAAATGAACGAGAAAGGACACGACTTGCTCGACGCCACCCTGCATGCCTGTCGCCAACGCTTACGACCAATTCTGATGACGTCGCTGGCGTTTATCTTTGGGGTGCTGCCGATGACCATCAGCAGTGGCGCAGGTTCCGGTGGTCAACATGCGGTGGGGACGGGCGTAATGGGCGGGATGATTTCAGCCACTATCCTGGCGATTTACTTCGTTCCTCTGTTCTTTGTGCTGGTGCGCAGACGCTTCCCGTTGAAGCCACGCCCAGAATAATCGGACACAAAAAAGGCGACTTACGTTGAGTCGCCTTTTTTTATCCTTTGCAGGATATGAATTTCTTCCAGAAAATTATTTACGAAGCATCACTTCGATAAAGTCTTTCCAGTTCCCCAGTTCACGTTCAATCATAACAACCTCTCTTATTATTATGGGCATTCTACGAAATCATCATCTTTAAAAGAAGGCAATTTAACCGATGGTTGTGATTACTTCCTCCAGTGCTGGGGTATATGTAATCACTATGCGCTAAACCCATAAATTTTATGTGACTTACTGCAATATTTTGAAATATTCATACATCATCTACTACTTTGTCAATTCTGATGGAAAAACAGGCTGATGCAAACAGGCAAAATCTGATTTTCAGTTTCCCGCGAGTTTTGGAACTTTCAGGAATCATTATTCACCATTCAACAACAATGTTATATTTTTCTATAACGATTCGATGACAATATGTATTATTCATAGTTATAGAATACGAGAATAAATATTCAATTTATGTCAATAAGGATTCAAATGATTACCCTCTACGGCATTAAGAATTGCGACACGATTAAAAAGGCCAGACGCTGGCTCGAAGACAATGGGGTCGAATACCGCTTTCATGATTATCGCGTCGACGGCCTGGACAATGCGCTATTGCACTCTTTTATTAGCGAATTAGGCTGGGAGCCATTGCTCAATACGCGTGGAACCACCTGGCGTAAACTGGATGAAGCCACACGCAGTCAAATCACAGATGCCTCCTCTGCCGCCGCGTTGATGATTGAAATGCCAGCAATTATCAAACGCCCATTGCTCTGCGCGCCGGGTAAGCCTATGCTGCTTGGTTTCAGTGAATCCAGTTATACTCTGTTTTTTAATGAGGTGTAGTCTATGTCGTGCCCGGTTATTGAGCTGACACAGCAGCTTATTCGCCGTCCTTCCCTGAGCCCGGATGATGCCGGGTGCCAGGCGTTAATGATTGAACGCCTGCGCGCGGTAGGTTTTACCGTTGAGCGTATGGATTTTGGTGACACACAGAATTTTTGGGCATGGCGCGGTAAAGGTGAGACTCTGGCATTTGCCGGTCACACTGACGTAGTGCCTGCCGGCGATGTTGATCGTTGGATTAACCCCCCGTTCGAACCGACCATTCGCGATGGCATGTTGTTCGGGCGTGGCGCAGCGGATATGAAAGGTTCGCTGGCGGCGATGGTCGTGGCCGCAGAGCGTTTTGTTGCCCAGCATCCAAACCATCAGGGTCGTCTGGCGTTTTTGATAACGTCCGACGAGGAAGCCAGCGCTAAAAACGGCACCGTGAAGGTAGTTGAAGCGCTGATGGCGCGTAATGAACGACTGGATTATTGTCTGGTTGGCGAGCCGTCCAGTACGGAGATCGTTGGCGACGTGGTGAAAAATGGACGTCGTGGTTCACTGACCTGCAACCTGACCATTCACGGTGTGCAGGGCCACGTAGCCTATCCGCATCTGGCCGATAACCCGGTACACCGCGCGGCGCCAATGCTCAACGAACTGGTGGCGATTGAGTGGGATCAGGGTAACGAATTCTTCCCAGCGACCAGCATGCAGATTGCCAATATTCAGGCAGGTACCGGCAGCAACAACGTTATCCCGGGCGAACTGTTTATCCAGTTCAACTTCCGCTTCAGCACTGAGCTGACCGATGAGATGATTAAAGCACGAGTTCACGCGCTGTTGGAGAAACATCAGCTCCGTTATACCGTCGACTGGTGGCTTTCCGGTCAGCCTTTCCTGACAGAACGCGGTAAACTGGTTGATGCGGTGGTGAACGCCATTGAGCACTATAATGAGATTAAACCGCAGTTACTGACTACAGGCGGGACGTCCGACGGGCGTTTTATTGCTCGCATGGGGGCGCAGGTAGTAGAACTTGGGCCGGTCAACGCCACTATTCATAAAATTAATGAATGTGTTAATGCCGCCGACCTGCAGCTGCTTGCCCGAATGTATCAACGTATCATGGAACAACTCGTCGCCTGATGAGTGTTCCTGTAAGAGGAAATGAGCATGGATTGGCTGGCAAAGTACTGGTGGATTCTGGTTTTGGTGTTTTTGGTAGGCGTACTGCTGAACGTGATTAAAGATCTCAAGCGCGTCGACCACAAGAAATTTCTTGCGAATAAGCCGGAACTTCCCCCGCATCGTGACTTTAACGATAAATGGGATGACGACGACGATTGGCCGAATAAGGATCAACCGAAGAAATAAGCCAACGTGAGCCGGATGGTGGTTTCGCATCACCATCCGGACTACGGGTTAAATCATCTCAATCACATCATCATCGTGAGGCTTACCACCGCTCAGCGCTTCATCAAAGTAGTGCTTCGGTACGGTAAAACGCAGATGATCGAGCGCAAACTGCATGCTGCGTTCATCAATGGCGTGCCCCAGATTTTCAACGATATCCAGCGTCACATCCCCACCGGCGCGAATTAACGCCTCCTGCGCGGCAACGGCGTGAGATAACTCAATCACCCGGTCTTCACCGCCGTGAATCAAGTGCACCGTAGTCGCAGTGGTTGCCGTCTCCGGTAAAGTGGCATAGCGACCATTGAAGGCAATGACCCGCGACGCCAGCCCCGGCTCGGCTTTGATGCTCTCAAGCGACATAATAGAACCCTGAGAAAAACCAATCAGCGCGGTAGCCTGCGGTGAAACGCCGCTTTGCTTCTGCCAGTAACGCACTGTTTCGATAAACACCGGCATAATCGCGTCAATACGCGCCTGACGGTTCTCTTCCGTTACGCCCTGCACCGAAAACCACTGACGTCCAGAAGTTGTACTGTAAGGCTCTGCCCCGCCAATGCTAACGATTAGCGCATCCGGAAACAGCGGCGCAAACCAGGAGCCAATTTCCCCCATGGCAACCGGGTTATCGCCGACGCCATGAAACAGCAACAATAGCTGTTGAGCGGGTTTATCGGGACTTTGAACAACAAAATGGTCATGTTTCATGGCGATCTCCTTAACTGATGAGAATCATTCTACGCCGCTTAACCGCAATGACCATGCCAGGAAATTGAAGAAGTTAGTGAAAAAATTGCCATTGCATAATGCGATTATGTAGCCGCTGTTCACGTTCAGCGTCCAGCTGTTTTAAGGCCTGCGCAGCCTCAGCGCGCTGAACCGCCAGCAGCGCTTTGCGACCTGAGATCTTCAGCCGTTGGCATAATTCGGCGTCGCTGTGTTTAGCCTGTAAACGCCCGCGAAGCGCCGGAAGAGGCAGTTCGCTGTGCTCAAGCAGACGACTCAGACAGCCCAGCGATGTCAGCAATGGTCGATGCGCGAAGGCAAACCCAGCCAGCTCAGCCCAGTCATCCTCATTAAGCGTAGCCTCTTTCAGCGGGGTCAGCGGAATGTGCTCTCCATTCCACTGCGCAAGGATTTCCGCATCCCTGCGCAGGCGCTGGTGTTCCCGCCGGGCAAGGCGTTTACCCGCTTCGCTGATGGGAAGTATCGCCATAGCGGTGTAACAGCCGCTGCTGGCTTCCCGATGATTGCCCATCCGTACCAACACAAAACCGCAGCGTTGCCAGAAACGCCATAGTTCAGCCGTATAACCAAAGCTGACGGACAGATAATCACACTGCATGGAATAACGCAGGGCCTGCATAATCAACTGCTGTCCGATACCTTCTCGCTGGCGCGAGGGATGAACCGCAATTCGGCTAACCCGTCGCCCGACAAGCGTCGCCGCCAACGGGTCACCGCCATGCGCCGCCAGTGACTGTGCAACCAGATTGCCTCTTGGTCGGCGATATCCGGCCCAGACGGCCTGGCTTAATTCTGCGGATAATCCCCCCTCATCGACCAGCCAGACGGCTCCCGCCACCGAGTCAGCAGCCGAAGCCTGAAGGAAATGCTGCCCCGGCGCATCCATCATCCGCCGCAGGTCCAGTGGCGAGGTGCGATAATGCGCCCCGGAAAGCAGTTGATATACCGCTAACGGCAGCGCCGGGTTTGTATGCCAGGCGCGTTGCTCAAACGCCGAGAAGTGCAAATCCCCCAATGGGGTATGCGTGAACGTTTCATCATCAAACACCAGCGCATCGCTGACGATTTGCTCCAGCGGACATCCCTGCGCCCAGCGTATGGGTTGATGCAACTCATAGCGTCGAAGAGTGGGGAAGCGGGCGCAGAATTTCAGCAAGAAGCCTCTGCCAGTCCCCTCGTAGCCCTGAACGGTGGTGGTTAACAGTTTACGAGGAAAACGCGCCACCAGTTGGTGCAGCAGCGGCGCGGGGATCGCGGCGGCTTCATCTACAATCAGCCAGTCTGCGGTTGCAGAACTGCTTAACAGCGCATCCGGGGCCATGAAGCGGTAACGCTCTGCGGCAAATTGCGCCAGCACATCGGTTGCCGCTTTGGCAGGCGCGGTAACAATCGCTGTCCCGTTGATACGTGCTATCAGTTGCCCCGCCAGCGCGGATTTGCCCCGGCCACGTGCGGCAGTGACCGCAACCACGCCGGGAGGCATCTCCAGCAACTGCGCTAAAATCAGCGCCTGTTCAGGCTGAGGTTCACCGGTTGCCGCGTGCCAGTCTGCACAAACAGGAAAACCAGGGATGGATGCAGGCAGATGCTGCTGCCAGTGCAAAGCCTGTCCATCACGGGAAATCACCCGTTTGACGTGTTCAACAAAATGCGGCGTTGGAATCGGGTGTGGGCAGTCGCTCCAGCGCAGTGAATCCGCGTCCGGATAGGTCTGCCAGCTATGCCAGGGTGGAGTCAGCAAAACCAGCCAGCTTCCGGCAATCAGCGTTCCGCTTAAGGCGGCAAATGCCGCAGCGTCAAATCCCTGCCCTGCGTCAAAAACCGCATGACGGAACTCGCGCCCGAGTAACGTTTGCAGCGCCTGCGGCGTGCAGTTCGGCTCAGCAGGGGCTTGCGCCCCTACCCATAGCCAGTCGCCGGGTAAGATGTTGCGTAGCGCTAATGCCTGCTCCCGACACCAGTTCCCTTCGCCGCTGATAATCAGCAGACGACGGATCCCTTCGCGGCTCATCTGTTCGGTTAACGCGCTCAGCGCCGTGATATCAGACATCCCTGCCTCTGTATCTTAAATGCCTTTACCAAAAGTATTACATTGTCCCGGATCGCCGCTGTCAAAACCGCGTTTGAACCAGGTAAAACGCTGCTCGGAAGTACCATGAGTAAAGCTGTCCGGCACAACGCGTCCTTGTCCCTGCTGCTGCAGGCGATCGTCGCCAATGGCCTGAGCGGCGTTCAGCGCTTCTTCCAGGTCACCGGACTCCAGCACGCCCTGCTGCTGCATACTGTGGCCCCAGACGCCGGCAAAGCAGTCCGCCTGCAGTTCCATACGCACGGAAAGACGATTTACCTCAGCCTGTGAGGCATTCTGCTGCATCTGGCGAACTTTCGGTTCAATACCCAGCAGTTTCTGCACATGGTGACCCACTTCATGGGCGATAACATAACCCTGAGCAAAATCACCATCGGCGCCCAGTTTGTTTTTCATGTCATCATAGAATGAGAGGTCGATATATACCGTGCCATCTGCCGGGCAATAAAATGGTCCCATCACGGACTGGCCCGCGCCGCAGCCGGTTCGCGTTGCTCCGCGATACATCACCAGCTTCGGTTGTTGGTAGGTCCGGCCCATTTTTTCAAACTGCTGTCCCCAGGTATCTTCCGTGGTGGCCAAAATTACCGAGGTAAATTTCGCTGCTTCATCATCATTTGGGCTGATGGAGTGTGATGATTGCTGTTGGGAAACAGGCTGACCGGTCATTAATCCGGTGAGATCCACGCCATAATAACCTGCGACAAGCACCACGATTAGCAGGATGATGCCGCCTTTACCACTGGGCAAACGAAAACCAGGGCCGCCCATAGAGGGGCCACCGCCGGAGCTGTTTCGTCTGTCTTCCACATTGTCACTTTCACGACGCCCTTGCCAGCGCATAATCACCTCAACTTTTTATTCATTATGATGATGATCGTAGGCGGTTCGGAACAGGATTACCATAAGAAACAGTAATCAAAATCAGCGGGATTGATGAGCCGGAGAGCGATCGCCGGCTCAGAGGGAGGATTAGTCTAACTTCACACCCAGACGATGCGCGACGGCTTCATAGGCTTCGATCAACCCGCCCAGGCTCTGGCGGAAGCGATCTTTGTCCATTTTATCCAGCGTTTCTTTGTCCCACAGACGACTGCCGTCCGGTGAGAACTCATCGCCCAGGACCACTTCACCTTTATACAAACCGAACTCAAGTTTGAAGTCGACCAGAATCAGACCCGCATCATCAAACATCTTTTTCAGCACGTCGTTGGCTTTGTAGGTCAGCTCTTTCATACGCGCCAGATTCTCTTTGCTCACCCAACCAAAAGTTTCGCAATAGGAATCGTTAATCATTGGATCGTGCATAGCATCGTTTTTCAGGAACAGATCAAACAGCGGCGGATTCAGTTCAATACCTTCCTCAACGCCTAAACGCTTAACCAGTGAGCCTGCCGCGCGGTTACGTACCACACATTCAACCGGTACCATCTCCAGTTTTTTCACCAGACATTCAGTATCGGAAAGCAGTCGCTCCATCTGGGTAGGAATGCCCGCTTCTTGCAGTTTAGTCATAATGAAATGGTTGAACTTGTTGTTCACCATGCCTTTACGGTCAAACTGTTCAATGCGCGCGCCATCCCCTGCTGACGTATCATTGCGGAATTCGAGCACCAACAGGTCCGGGTTTTCCGTGCTGTATACGGTCTTCGCTTTACCACGATACAACTCAGCTTGCTTTTGCATCTTTATTACTCCTGGGTGTGAATTAACGATAAATATTGCGTTTTTCTGCCGACGCACACGTTTGCGTATCATATCAGAAAAAAAGGGCTGGAGTTATCCAGCCCTTTATTTTTACTTACTGAACGCGGCCTGGAAGACGGCGACCAGCGCGTCGTTCTGGCTTTGCGTCAGGGTATGCCCCTTCGGATCGATAAACTGCAAACTACTGCGGTTGTCTAAATCACCGACCTGCAGTTTGTAGTCGCCGGATACCAGACCCGGATCGCTTGCGCCCAACTCCTGCCAGTTGCTATCGGACAGTGGTTTGTAGGTGACGGCGATGCTGCCCTGAGAGCGGGTGCTGTCGGTCACTTTCATCCCCACTTTCTCAAGCGCTGCCGGCAGACGCTGCCATACCACGTTGAACGGTCCACGTACCACCAGCATCGGTAAACCGGTGTCATCGGCGGCGCTCTGAACATCCATGGTGGCTGCCGAGCGGTTTTGCGCGGCATTCGCGGCGTCGGTGGCGTTCTTATCCAGACCAGCAGAGATAACGTTCATCATCTCAGCGCTGTAACGCTGCATTGATGCCGCATCGGCTACGGGTTTACCCGCCTGCTCGAGGTTAATCAGTTTCACCGTTACCGCTTGCTGATAGCCCTGCGGTTTAACCGAGATTTGATAACGTCCACGGTACTGCTCGTCTTCATCCAGACGGTTCCAGTTAACCCAATCGGTGGTCAAAGTCTGACTGGCATCATCACGTTTGGTGATCGTGTAGTTTTTAGACTGAATGACGCTAACGACCTGTGGCCACAACGTGTTTCCACGACCATTTTCCACCAGCAACGTCGACGTATCACCCGCGATCTGAGTGCGAGCGCCGGTGACAAGTGCTAACGGCTGAGCCGGTGGGCGAATGTCCAGCGCTTTACCCACGGCACCGCTGCCGTTGGTTACCGGGATGTTATAGTCACCCGACATAACCGGCAGAATCATTCCGGCTGGAGCGTGAAGCTCAGCAAGCGGTGCGGCCTCCAGATAGGATTCATCACCGCTCACCTGGCGCTTATAACGCGAGTCAGAACTACAGGCCGCGAGCAACATAACAAGCGAAACACCCGCAACCTTGGCCAGGCGCGACTTTTGTACTGAGTAAGCCATCAAATCTCCCTAAACTTTACAGCAAACCGGCATGCTTAAGCGCCGCTTTGACGATTTCACGAGCATTGTCCGTGATTGGCGTCATCGGCAGACGTAGCGTATCGGTCGCCACAAGTCCCAACTCCTTACACGCCCATTTCACTGGGATAGGATTGGGTTCGACAAATAGTTTGTTGTGTAACGGCATCAGACGCTGGTTAATCACCCGCGCCTCGGCAAAGTGCCCGGCTGCCGCCAGTTTGCACATTTCAGCCATGTCACGCGCCGCAACGTTAGACGTTACGGAAATCACGCCATGACCACCGAGCTGCATAAAATCCAGTCCGGTTGCGTCATCACCGCTGAGCAGAATGAAGTCGTCTGAAACCAGCTCTTTGATCTGGTGAACGCGACTTAAGTTCCCCGTGGCCTCTTTAATAGCGATAATATTTTTTACTTTCGCCAGGCGACCAACGGTTTCCGGCAGCATATCGCAGCCGGTACGGGACGGCACATTATACAGAATTTGCGGCAGGTCAGTATGCTCAGCGATGGCTTTGAAATGCTGGAACAAACCTTCCTGGGTTGGGCGGTTGTAGTAAGGCGTCACCGTCAGGCAGCCGACAACACCACTGTCGTTGAAACGCTGCGTCAGACTAATGGCTTCCGCGGTCGCATTGGCGCCGGTTCCGGCTATCACCGGAATACGCCCGTCGGCCAACTCCAGGGTCATCATCACCACATCGCCATGCTCATCATGACTCAGGGTGGCAGACTCACCGGTGGTGCCAACCGAAACGATCGCCGAGGTGCCGCTGGCGACATGATAATCAATCAGTTTTTTCAGGCTCGACCGGCAGACTTTACCTTTCTCATCCATCGGCGTAACAAGCGCGACAATACTTCCCGTGAACATGGGCCATCCTCTGTGCAAACAAGTGTCTCAATGGTACGTTTGGTACGACAATAAAAGCAAGCGACCAGAGCCGTTCTGATTGTTGTATGCATGTTTTTTTTATGCTTTCCTTATGATTACCTCACCGCTCAAAGGAAGAACAGGTTTGACATCGTCATCGCAACACTATCTGGTCATTACTGCGCTGGGTGCTGACCGCCCAGGAATTGTGAACACCATCACGCGTCATGTCAGCAGTTGCGGCTGTAATATCGAAGACAGCCGGTTGGCCATGCTGGGTGACGAGTTCACGTTTATCATGTTGCTGTCGGGCACCTGGAATGCCATCACCCTGATTGAATCAACCTTACCATTGAAAGGTGCAGAGCTGGATTTACTGATCGTGATGAAGCGCACGACCGCGCGCCCCCGTCCGGCGATGCCCGCGACGGTATGGGTTCAAGTCGATGTCCCTGATTCTCCACATTTGATTGAACGCTTTACCGCCCTGTTTGACAGCCACCAAATGAATATTGCGGAACTGGTGTCACGCACGCAACCGGCTGAGAACGGAAAGGCGGCACAGCTGTTTATTCAAATCACCGCACATAGTCCTGCGTCACATGATGCGGCAAATATTGAAGATGCGTTTAAAGCACTCTGTACAGAACTCAATGCGCAAGGCAGTATTAACGTCGTCAATTACTCACAGCATGATGAACAGGATGGAGTTAAGTAATGAACCCACTGAAAGCCGGTGATATCGCACCGAAATTTAGCTTGCCGGATCAAGACGGAGAACAAGTAAATTTAACCGACTTCCAGGGACAGCGTGTTCTGGTTTATTTTTACCCAAAAGCCATGACACCCGGCTGTACCGTTCAGGCCTGCGGCCTGCGCGATAACATGGATGAGTTAAAAAAAGCAGGTGTTGAAGTGCTGGGAATCAGCACCGATAAACCAGAGAAGCTTTCCCGATTCGCGGAAAAAGAAGTCCTTAACTTCACGCTCTTGTCCGACGAAGATCATCAGGTTTGCGAGCAGTTCGGCGTCTGGGGTGAGAAATCGTTTATGGGCAAAACCTACGATGGCATCCACCGCATCAGCTTCCTGATTGATGCTGAAGGGAAAATTGAGCATGTGTTTGATGACTTCAAAACCAGTAACCACCACGATGTGGTAATGAACTGGCTGAAAGAGAACGCTTGATTTACGTTTTGCCGGATAAAGCCTGATGGCGACGCTACGCGTCTTATCAGGCCTGTTTCCGCGCAACCCGCAGGCCGGATAAGGCATTTACGCCGCTATCCGGCATCAACCTCGTTTATTCAAACGTCCCTTTTACGCAGGCTTTTTTCTCCCTGACCACGGCTTTTCCCTTCGCCCACAGGTGATGAACCTCCAGCGCGTCGTTGAGCACCAGAATGTCTGCATCACATCCCACCGCCAGACGCCCCTTATGCTCCAGTCCCAAAAACTCTGCGACCGTGCGCGTCAGCGGACACAGCGCCTGCTCCAGCGGTATGGCATGAATCTTCACCAACTGGCGCACCGTTTCTGCCAGCGATTCAAACCCTGCGACACCGATGCCGGTGAGGTTACCGTACTCATCAAATTCCGGCTGGCTGCCGTTGCCGTCTGAGCTCAGCGTAATACGCGACAGCGGCACGTTCTGGCTAAGCGCCGTGGCGATTGCCGTGGCCGGGTCGACGGGCTCATCAATACTGCTGGTAATGTCGATATAACCGCCTTTGCGGGCATACTCCAACGCCGCCTGGAACAACGGTTGTGCACGATTAACGTGGGTCGGCAGCAGTTTGGTAATCGGCACATCGCAACAGTCGAGGATCTGGTACAACGGCTCCAGCATGCGCGGGCTGTCGCCCATATGGAAGACGCTGATTCCCGGTTTTCGTCCTAACAATCCACCCACGCGAGCTTGCGCCGCCATGTTTGCCAGCGCCGAAGAGTCCGGAGCGGAAGAACGGTGGTCCGAAACCGCGCATTTCACGCCAATAATTTTATCGATCAGCGCCACGTCGCGATCGATGCTGCCGGTAATAGTCGGGGAAGGTAGAGAATACGCCCCGGTCAGCATCCACGCGCTAATGCCTTCAAATTCCAGCGCGCGGGTTTTCGCCAGCAGCGATTCCGGGTGACGGGTAATACCATCAGTACCCAGTAATCCCACCACCGAGGTGACGCCAGCTTCAACCAGCCGCGACAAGCGCACTTCCGGCGTGCGGGTGTGCGGCCCCGCTTCTCCACCGCCGCCAATCAGATGGACGTGTTGATCGATAAACCCCGGACACACAATCGCGCCGTCAAGATTGATGCACGTGCAGCCGGGAAAATCTTCAGGGGAAATCAACGGCGCGATGGCAACAATTTTGCTGCCGGACACCAGTATGTCCTGGCGCCCTAAATCTTCCGGCGCGTACACGTGTCCCTGCTGGAACAACGTCAAATTAAGAATGGAACAGTTCATAACCTTCCTTGTCAGGCAATAACCTGCATAACCCAAATAGAGAGCAGCGCATTAATTACGCATACCGCAATAATCAGCGGGTAGTAACGGGGATGAACCCCCGCGGTCCCCAGACAGCGTCCCACATTTTGCACCGGATTGCCCATCAGGTAGATAGCCGGTAACAATACCGTGGCATCATGTCCCGAAAGCGTACCGGCGACAACCAGGCTGGCGCAAACGCCGACGCCGCCTCCCATACTCATCACCGCCGCCAGCAGCACGGTGGCAGATTCCCCCGGCAAGCCCCACAGCGCCATAACCGGCTCACATACCCGCCCGACAATCTCGAGCAGCCCCGTCACCTTCAGCGCCTGAATAATTACAAACGCCATCACCACGTTAGGCAACAGGCTGGTCGTTGCAATAGTAAATCCGCGCCGTGCGCCATCGATAAACATATCCATGACGTTTTTACGTACCTGCGTTGTCATCTCACGCCTCCTGCTGCATACGGCGATTTTCCAGCTGCGCAATCCACAAACGCAGCAGGTTCGCACCCACAAATTTGAAGACAAGGATCACCGCAAGCGGCGTAATTACCGGAACGGTAACCACCGTAAACAGCGCAGCGCCAGAGGAAAAATAGTTGGTAATACACGCGCTGCCGCTGGTTTGCCAGCAGGCAAAAATGGCACGTTCCTGTTCAGTGATAATGCCCTCTTCCGCCATTTCTTTGGTCATCCCGGCTGCGGCATCGGTATTTTGCAAATTCGCAATCAACGCCAGCGAACAAACCCCTGGAATACCGAGTAACGGGCGCAAGACAGGCGTCATCAGCTGTTGCGCCGCACGTAAACCTCCCAGCCCTTCAGTGACGGAAATTATCCCGAGCGAAAGAATGACGGAAGGCGCCAGCTCAAGCGCGAATAAGAAGCCATCTTTGGCGCCCATACCGCCCGCGCCGCGAAAAGAGATCGCCGTGTCGCCCGCCGCATTAATCTGCCCAAATGCGCCGTTGAGGACGGTGAAGTCAAAGACCCGCCACCATTCGGTACTTTTCGCAAACATGCCGGAAAAAAGAATAATCGTAATAAAAAAAGCGAGATAACCGCCCCATCCCACCTTTTGCTGCGTGTGTGTGTTGTGACCCATTTTGTTCTCCAGTTGGCCTTATTCCTTGTGTGACTAAAAGACATCACGCAGGTCAAGTTAAAGACAAATGCGGAGAAAAACGACAGCCGAGGAGAATATTCAGAAAGTGTGGATAGAGGTCCGACAAGTTCAGCTCCGGCGACATTGCATCGCCAGAGCATGCGGATTAGGGTTCATCAACGGCCTGACCATCCGGCCAGGCATGCATTACCGCTTTGATTAACGTTGCCAGAGGAATCGCAAAGAATACGCCCCAGAATCCCCACAGGCCGCCGAAGATCACCACCGACAGAATAATCACCAGCGGATGCAGATTTACCGCCTCGGAGAACAGCACCGGCACCAACAGATTACCGTCCAACGCCTGGATAATCAGGTACACGGCAAAACAGCTCCAGAACTCGGTGCCAAGGCCAAACTGGAACAGCGCCACACCGACTACCGGAATCGTCACGACAAAAGCGCCGATATACGGGATCAGCACAGAGAACCCTACCAGCACCGCCAGTAGCAGCGAATAGTTGAGACCAAACAGTAGAAAGCCTAGCCAGGTCGCCACGCCGACCACCACCATTTCCAGCACCTTTCCGCGGATATAGTTGGTGATTTGCTGATTCATCTCTTTCCATACCTGCCCCGCCAGCCCGCGATTACGCGGCAGCACCCGGCGCACGGCGTTCAGCATCTGTCCTTTATCTTTGATCAGAAAGAACACCATCAATGGGACGAGAACCAGGTAAACCGCCAGCGTCAGCAAACCGACCAGTGAGGCCAGCGAATATTTCACCACCGAATCACCCATGGTGAGCATTCGCGAGCGCATATTCTCCGCCATCGCATCAATAATGCCCGCATCCATCAGCGCCGGATAACGTCGTGGCAAGGTGGCGGCAAAATCAGACAATTTATTGAGCATGCCGGGCATATCGCGGATCAGGTAGATCCCCTGCTGCCATGCAACGGGCATCACCACAAACGCCATCAGCAGCAAAATACCGACAAACACCACCAGCACGATCGATGTTGCCCAACGCCGTGAACAACCTATATGTTCCAGCCGTACGGTCGGCCATTCAAGCAGGTAAGCCAGCACAATGGCGACCAACAGCGGCGCCAGAAGACCGCTAAAGAAGAACAGGATGCCAAAACCAGCAACCAGAATAATCAGCAAGGCGATGGCTTCGGGGTCGCTAAAGCGGCGGCGATACCATTGCATCAACATTTCGAGCATAAAACCCTTCCATGAACCCAATAGCGGGATTGCGATCCCGAATTGTATCGAAATGTCACAAAAAAGACTTCGCTTTTTATGGCTGATTACGCAAAGTGAAAAGACATTTTTCCTGGGTGTTCATCGTCAGGTTTCGCAGTTACACTCCCTAAGCTTGCGGAGTGTGAACGATACTTCACGGCATTGGTCAAATGGCTATCTCAAAAAAGAATACAGGACAGAGGTTATGTTCAGGCAGTTGAAAAAAAACCTGGTTGCTACCCTCATTGCCGCACTGACCATCGGTCAGGTCGCGCCCGCATTTGCTGATACTGCGGACACCCTGCCTGATATGGGAACCTCGGCAGGGAGCACGCTTTCCATAGGACAGGAAATGCAGATGGGCGATTATTACGTACGCCAGCTGCGCGGCAGTGCGCCATTAATTAACGATCCGTTGCTCACCCAATACATTAATGCGCTGGGGATGCGTCTGGTCTCGCACGCCGACTCGGTAAAAACGCCCTTCACCTTCTTTTTGATTAACAACGATGAAATCAACGCCTTTGCTTTCTTTGGCGGCAACGTTGTCCTGCACTCCGCGTTATTCCGCTATTCCGATAACGAAAGCCAACTGGCATCGGTTATGGCGCACGAAATTTCCCACGTTACGCAGCGTCACCTGGCGCGTGCTATGGAAGATCAGAAACGCAGCGCGCCGCTAACGTGGGTTGGTGCGTTAGGCTCAATTTTATTGGCGATGGCCAGTCCGCAGGCGGGTATGGCGGCGCTGACCGGTACGCTGGCAGGTACACGTCAGGGGATGATTAGCTTTACGCAGCAAAACGAACAGGAAGCCGACCGCATCGGTATTCAGGTGCTGCAACGCTCGGGATTCGATCCCCAGGCCATGCCGACGTTTCTGGAAAAACTGCTCGATCAGGCCCGTTACTCTTCGCGTCCACCAGAAATTTTGCTGACTCACCCCCTGCCTGAAAGCCGTCTGTCGGATGCCCGTAACCGCGCCAACCAAATGCGCCCGGTGGTCGTCCAGTCATCAGAAGATTTTTATCTGGCTAAGGCGCGAACCCTGGGCATGTACAATTCTGGTCGCAACCAACTGAGCGACGACCTGCTGAGTAACTGGTCGAAAGGCAACGTGCGTGAGCAACGTGCGGCGCAGTATGGTCGGGCATTGCAGGCGATGGAAGCCAGTAAATACGATGAGGCGCGTAAAGCGCTGCAACCGCTGCTGGCGGCAGATCCTAACAATGCCTGGTATCTCGACCTGGCTACGGATATCGATCTCGGTCAGAAGAAAACCAGCGACGCTATTAATCGGTTGAAAAACGCCCGCGACCTGCGCACTAACCCGGTACTGCAGCTCAACCTGGCGAATGCGTATTTACAAGGAGGACAAGCCAAAGAGGCGGCAACCATCCTGAATCGCTATACGTTTAACCATAAGGACGATCCCAACGGCTGGGATCTGTTAGCGCAAACGGAAGCCAACCTGAACAACCGCGATCAGGAACTGGCGGCGCGCGCCGAAGGGTATGCCCTTGCAGGGCGTCTGGATCAGGCGATTTCGATGCTCAGCAGCGCAAGCTCTCAGGTGAAACTGGGTAGCCAGCAGCAGGCCAGATACGATGCCCGTATTGACCAGCTACGCCAGTTGCAAGAGCGCTTTAAACCGTACACGAAAATGTAACAGGAAGAAAAATGTCAGACGCGATCAAAATCTACCATAACCCACGCTGCTCCAAGAGCCGCGAAACGCTGGAATTACTGAAGTCCAACGGCGTGGACCCGGAGGTGGTGTTGTATCTGGAAACGCCGGCTGATGCCGCAACCCTGCGTGAACTGCTGCAGATGCTCAGCATGTCCAGCGCACGTGAACTGATGCGCCAGAAAGAGGATCTCTATAAATCGCTTAACCTGGCGGACAAAAATCTGAGTGAAGATGCGCTAATTCAGGCAATGGTGGAAAACCCGAAACTGATGGAGCGCCCAATTGTGGTCGCCAAAGGCCAGGCGCGGATTGGTCGTCCGCCAGAGCAGGTACTGGAAATCATCGGTTAACCTGCAACCTGCCGCAGTCTTTTCGGCTGCGGCGCTTACAGCTTCAGTATCTCTTTTACGAACGGAATGGTGAGTTTGCGCTGGGCGGTGATCGATGCGTGATCTAACTGATCCAACGTCATAAACAGCGTACGCATTTCCCGATCCAGACGCTTAAGCAGAAAGCGTCCCACATCTTCCGGCAGTTCAAATCCACGAAGTCTGGCGCGTAATTGCAACGCCTGCAGCTTATCTTCATCGGAAAGCGGCTGCAGCTTGTAGATTTGTCCCCAGTCCAGGCGCGAGGCGAGATCCGGCAACCCCAGATTCAGCTGTCTTGGCGGGCGATCGCCGGTGATCAGCAGGCGCGTTTTCCCCGACTCCAGGATGCGGTTGTAGAGATCAAAGATCGCCATTTCCCACAGCGAATCCCCGGCCACACATTCGATGTTATCGATGCATACCAGCGATAAATGCTCCATCCCGTCGAGCACTTCAGGGACAAACCAGGTGCGTTTATCGAGCGGCACGTAACCTACTGCATCACCGCGCGCGGACAGTTCCGCACAGGCTGCATGCAGCAAATGACTACGGCCAGCGCCTTCGCGCGACCAGAGATAAATATACCCGCTATGTTCCTGACGCAGCACGTTTTGCAGTGCAGCCAGTAAAGAGGAGTTATCCCCCGGCCAGAAACTTGCAAAAGTTTCGTCGTCAGGAAGATAAAGTGGCAAAGAGAGCTGTGCCGGTGTGTTCAGAGATACCTCAACCCAGGATTTCATAAAATCGCGTTGAGTTTAACACAGAAATACGTCGTGATAGAACCGGGCAGCACCGCCGCCCGGTCAGAGATTTACTGTTGCGGACTGTCGGCATCTTCTGCGTCAAGCACGACTTCTTCCGGGCGCAGCAGGCTGATAACTTTGAAAATCAGGCTCAGGCAGACGCCAACAATGGTCGCCAGCGCCATGCCTTTCAGCTCAGCGGCACCAATGTGAACTTTCGCGCCACTTACGCCGATGATCAAAATAACCGAAGTCAGGATCAGGTTTTGCGCTTTGTTGTAGTCAACTTTCGACTCGATCAATACGCGAATACCGGAAGCGCCAATCACGCCGTACAGCAGCAGTGATACGCCCCCCATTACAGGCAGTGGGATGATTTGGATCGCCGCCGCCAGTTTACCCACGCAGGAGAGCAGAATGGCAAAAATCGCCGCGCCGCCGATAACCCAGGTACTGTAAACGCGGGTAATCGCCATTACGCCAATATTTTCGCCGTACGTGGTGTTCGGCGTTGAGCCGAAGAAACCGGAGATAACCGTAGACAGACCGTTAGCAAACATAGAACGATGCAGGCCTGGGTCGCGAATCAAATCTTTTTTCACGATATTCGCCGTTACCACCAGGTGCCCGACGTGTTCAGCGATGACCACCAGCGCTGCTGGCAGGATGGTCAGAATGGCAACCCATTCAAAGCGCGGCGTATAGAACGTTGGCAGCGCGAACCAGTGGGCCTGCGCAATCGGCGTAGTGTCCACGACGCCCATCACGAAAGAGAGCGCATAACCGGCCAGCACCCCAATCAGAATCGGGATAATCGCCATAAAACCGCGGAACAGTACGGAGCCAAATACCGTAACCGCCAGCGTCACCATCGAGATGATGATGGTTTTTGAATCCGGTAATTGCCCCTCAGCAGGCAGTAACCCCGCCATGCCCGCAGCGACGCCAGCCAGCTCCAGACCGATAACGGCAACGATTGCGCCCATCGCCGCAGGCGGGAACATCACATCCAGCCAGCCGGTACCTGCTTTCTTAACGATGAAAGAAACCAGGCAGAACAGGACGCCGCACATAATGAAACCACCCAGTGCCACTTCATATCCTAACGGCAGCAGCAGCAGTACCGGAGAAATAAATGCAAAGCTGGACCCCAGATAGGCTGGGATTTTTCCTTTACAAATAAAGAGATACAGCAACGTACCAATGCCATTAAACAGCAAAACGGTAGCCGGGTTGATGTGGAACAGGACTGGCACCAGTACCGTTGCGCCAAACATGGCGAACAGGTGCTGCAAACTAAGCGGGATTGTCTGTAAAAGCGGCGGTCTTTCACTCACCCCGATAGCACGGCGCGTCATAGTGTTTTCCTCTGAGTGTTGTTTGTTATTCGCATTGGGTTGTTATATTCAAAAAAAAGCCGACTCTTAAAGTCGGCTTCTTTTCACTTATTCGTTTACTTGGTACCAAAAATCTTATCGCCGGCATCACCAAGCCCCGGAATAATGTATCCGTGCTCGTTCAGTCCCTGATCGATGGAGGCTGTGTACAGCTCAACATCCGGGTGCGCTTTTTCCAGTGCCGCGATACCTTCTGGTGCCGCAACCAGGACCAGCACCTTAATGCTGGTGCAGCCTGCGTTTTTCAGCAGGTCGATGGTAGCGATAACGGAACCGCCAGTCGCCAGCATCGGGTCAACGATCAGCGCCATACGCTCATCGATGTTAGAAACCAGCTTCTGGAAATACGGAACCGGCTCCAGCGTCTCTTCATTGCGGTACATACCGACCACGCTGATACGCGCGCTTGGAACGTTTTCCAGAACGCCTTCCATCATGCCCAGGCCTGCGCGCAGGATTGGCACAACGGTGATTTTCTTACCTTTAATTTGGTCAACTTCAACCGGGCCATTCCAGCCTTCAATGGTCACCTTTTCGGTTTCCAGACCAGCGGTTGCTTCATAAGTCAGCAGGCTGCCAACTTCCGAGGCGAGTTCACGAAAGCGTTTAGTGCTGATGTCGTTTTCACGCATCAGTCCCAGCTTGTGTTTGACGAGTGGGTGTTTGACTTCCACGATCTTCATACTCTTCTCCTTTCCTCAGACGAGTGGCAACCACAAAAAAAATCGCCGGATTATACCGCTTTTAGTCTCTGTCGCAACACTGCATGCGCTTGATATGGATCAACCAAAGTCATTTACGTCTGGATGATGAGTATAAAACAAGCCCCGCACTCATGGCGGGGCTTGTTATCAATGCTATGAATTTTAAAGGTATTCAGCATTAGTCTGGATGACGTTTTGATACCATGAAAAAGATTTTTTCTGGGAGCGAGTTAATGTCCCGCTACCGTCATTATTTTTATCAACGTAGATAAACCCGTAGCGTTTTTTCATTTCCCCCGTCCCAGCCGAGACTAAATCAATACAGCCCCACGGGGTATATCCCATCAAATCCACGCCATCTTCCACCACCGCTTTTTTCATCTCACGTATGTGAGCGGCAAGGTAGTCGATACGGTACTGGTCGTTCACCGCACCATCGTTCTCACGCACGTCGATGGCGCCAAATCCATTCTCCACAATAAATAGCGGCAACTGATAATGATCCCAGAACCAGTTCAGCGAATAGCGCAGACCGACGGGATCAATCTGCCAGCCCCAGTCCGATTTCTGTACGTACGGGTTGGAAACCAGGCTTTTCGACTCGTCGTAATCCAGCTCAGGGTTGTCCGCCGTTGCCTGCGTCGCGAAGGACATATAGTAGCTAAAGCCGATGTAATCCACGCAGCCATCGGTCAACGCCTGACGGTCTTCCTCGGTGATATCCAGCTCAAAACCGCGTCGGGCAAAGTAGTTGAGAAGATGCTGCGGGTATTTGCCGCGCACATGGACGTCGGTAAACCAGTAACGGCGGTGCATGGCGTTCATCGCCATCATCATATCGTCCGGCGCGCAGGTCAGCGGATAGATAGGACACATGGCGATCATGCACCCTATCTGCAATTCCGGGTTAATCTCACGTGCGGCCTTTACCGCCAACGCGCTTGCCACCAGTTCATAGTGCGCCGCCTGGTACATGACCGGCTCGCGGTCTTCACCGGGCTGGTATTTCAGACCAGAGTTAGTAAAGGGCGCGAAATCTTCGTGATAATTTGCCTGGTTGTTAATCTCATTAAACGTCATCCAGTACTTTACTTTGTGCTGGTAACGAGTGAAAACCACCCTGGCAAAACGGACAAAGAAATCGATAAGCTTACGGTTGCGCCAGCCGCCATATTCCGTCACCAGATGGTAAGGCATCTCGAAATGCGACAACGTAATCACCGGCTCAATGCCATATTTCAGGCATTCGTCAAACAGGTCATCATAGAACTGCAGACCAGCTTCATTGGGTTGCGCTTCGTCGCCTAAGGGAAAAATACGCGTCCAGGCGATAGAGGTGCGAAAACATTTAAATCCCATTTCGGCAAACAGCTTAATGTCGTCTTTATAGCGATGATAAAAATCGATGGCGTCATGGTTAGGGTAGTTTTTACCGGCGATCACACCGTCGGTGATTTCACGCGCCACGCCGTGCGCCCCCGCCGTCATGACATCGGCAACGCTGACGCCTTTTCCGCCCGCCTGCCAGCCACCTTCCAGTTGATGAGCGGCTACGGCACCACCCCACATGAAATCTGCTTTAAATCCTGACATACCCTTCCCCTATCGTGATGACTCTGCGCAAAACGCTGTAGATGAGGTCCGCAACAGAAAACAGAAACCGGTTTCAGTACGATACTGTGCATTCGGCTGGCAGGTTTCAAGCACAAGACTGTACCCGGTTTCATTTTCGTGGCGCAGTTCAAACAAATAGATAAATGATTGTAAAATGCTGAAAAAATCAGCAGATAAAACTTGATGCAGAGCAGGCTCGCAAACGTTTGCTTTCCCTGTTAGAATTGCGCCGAATTTAACTTTTACTGCAAGTAAACATGTGGGGAAGCAGGCAGTGACCGATAAAACCTCTCTTAGCTACAAAGATGCCGGTGTTGATATTGATGCAGGTAATGCTCTGGTTGATCGAATCAAAGGCGTAGTAAAGAAAACTCGTCGTCCGGAAGTTATGGGTGGTCTGGGTGGCTTCGGTGCGCTGTGCGCATTGCCGCAAAAATATCGTGAACCGGTACTGGTTTCCGGCACTGATGGCGTTGGCACAAAACTGCGTCTGGCGATGGATCTGAAACGCCACGACACTATCGGTATTGACCTCGTCGCAATGTGCGTCAACGACCTCGTCGTTCAGGGCGCTGAGCCGCTGTTTTTCCTCGACTACTATGCGACCGGCAAACTGGATGTGGATACCGCAGCCAGCGTCATTAACGGTATTGCCGAAGGTTGTCTGCAGTCTGGCTGCGCGCTGGTTGGCGGGGAAACGGCTGAAATGCCGGGGATGTACCACGGCGAAGATTACGACGTGGCAGGCTTCTGCGTCGGCGTCGTCGAGAAATCAGAGATTATCGACGGTTCAAAAGTGGCTGACGGCGACGTATTGATTGCGCTCGGCTCCAGCGGCCCGCACTCCAACGGTTACTCTCTGGTGCGTAAAATTGTTGAAGTCAGCGGTTGTGACCCGGAAACCACCGAGCTTGAAGGCAAGTCGCTGGCCGATCACTTGCTGGCCCCGACCCGCATTTACGTAAAATCCATTCTGGAACTGATTGAGAAGGTTGATGTGCATGCCATCGCCCACCTGACCGGCGGCGGCTTCTGGGAAAATATTCCACGCGTTCTTCCGGACAACACGCAGGCGGTGATCGACGAATCGTCATGGCAGTGGCCAGCTGTTTTCAACTGGCTGCAAACGGCGGGTAACGTCAGCCAGCATGAGATGTATCGCACCTTTAACTGCGGCGTAGGTATGGTAATCGCCCTGCCAGCTCCGGAAGTGGACAAAGCCCTTGCTTTGCTCAATGAGAAAGGTGAAAACGCATGGAAAATCGGTATCATCAAAGCTTCTGATTCCGAACAGCGTGTGGTCATTGAATGAAAAACATTGTGGTGCTCATTTCCGGCAACGGAAGCAATTTGCAGGCGATAATAGACGCCTGCGAACAGAAAAAAATCAATGGCACCATACGTGCAGTATTCAGTAACAAGGCCGATGCGTTCGGCCTTGAGCGCGCACGCGAAGCGAATATTCCGGCGCACTCGCTGGAAGCCGCCCAGTTTGCCAGTCGCGAAGCATTCGACCGCCAGCTGGTTCAAGAGATTGACGCCTATGCGCCCGATGTCGTCGTGTTGGCCGGTTATATGCGCATTCTCAGTCCGGCGTTTGTCGCTCACTATTCTGAGCGATTGCTGAATATCCATCCGTCTTTATTGCCGAAATATCCCGGCCTGCACACGCACCGTCAGGTTCTGGAAAACGGTGATGAAGAGCATGGAACTTCCGTCCATTTTGTCACCGATGAACTGGACGGCGGACCGGTTATTCTCCAGGCCAAGGTTCCGGTATTTGAAGGCGACAGCGAAGATGATGTCACGGCCCGGGTCCAGGCCCAGGAACATACCATTTACCCACTGGTGGTAAGCTGGTTTACCGATGGTCGCCTGAAGATGCGTGATAACGCAGCATGGCTGGACGGCGTTCGTCTGCCGCCACAAGGCTACGCCGCCGACGAATAATAAAAACCAGCCTGTAGGTCGGATCTCACCATCCGGTCTACAGGCATGATTACCTTTTCCGGTTAACATCTCCGGTATTCATCTACGCTCCCCCCTTTCTCTTTGCTATCAGACGGTTTATTGTCATATTTTTCTGGCACAGTTGGACATCTGAGAGCAATGCTCGCCATAATAAATCGGTAGTGTCCCGTGAATGAAACGGAGTAAAAGTGGTAATGGGTCAGGAAAAGCTATACATCGAGAAAGAACTCAGTTGGTTAGCGTTCAATGAACGTGTACTCCAGGAAGCTGCTGATAAGTCAAACCCGTTGATCGAACGGATGCGTTTCTTAGGCATCTATTCCAATAACCTCGACGAGTTTTACAAGGTTCGTTTTGCCGAACTGAAGCGCCGAATCATTATTAGCGAAGAACAGGGTTCAAACTCTCACTCCCGCCATCTGTTAGGCAAAATCCAGGCCCGCGTATTAAAAGCCGATCAGGAATTCGACGGCCTGTACAACGAGTTGCTGCTGGAGATGGCGCGCAACCAGATTTTCTTAATCAACGAACGTCAGCTATCGGTTAATCAACAGAGCTGGTTACGCCATTACTTTAAGCAATATCTTCGCCAGCATATTACGCCGATCCTGATTAACCGCGAAACGGATTTAGTTCAGTTCCTGAAAGATGACTACACCTATCTGGCGGTAGAAATTATTCGCGGTGATTCGATCCGCTACGCGCTGCTGGAAATCCCTTCCGACAAGGTTCCACGCTTTGTGAATCTGCCGCCGGAAACCCCGCGGCGTCGCAAACCGATGATCCTGCTGGACAACATCTTACGCTACTGCCTGGACGACATTTTCAAAGGGTTCTTTGATTACGATGCGCTAAACGCTTATTCGATGAAAATGACCCGCGACGCCGAATACGATTTGGTGCACGAGATGGAATCGAGCCTGATGGAGCTGATGTCATCCAGCCTGAAACAGCGTCTGACCGCAGAGCCTGTACGTTTTGTCTATCAGCGCGACATGCCCAATGCGCTGGTCGAGGTGCTGCGTGAAAAACTGACGATTTCTCGCTACGACTCAATTGTTCCCGGCGGGCGCTACCATAACTTCAAAGACTTTATTAACTTCCCCAACGTTGGCAAAGCTAACCTGGTGAACAAACCACTTCCTCGTTTACGCCATATCTGGTTCGACAACGAGAAGTTTCGCAACGGATTTGATGCAATCCGCGAGCGCGATGTGCTGCTGTATTACCCGTATCACACCTTTGAACATGTTCTTGAGCTGTTGCGTCAGGCCTCTTTCGACCCGAGCGTGTTGGCGATAAAGATCAACATCTACCGTGTGGCAAAAGACTCGCGCATCATCGACGCGATGATCCATGCAGCGCATAACAGTAAAAAAGTCACCGTAGTGGTGGAATTGCAGGCGCGCTTTGATGAAGAAGCCAACATTCATTGGGCCAAGCGTCTGACCGAAGCGGGTGTTCACGTCATTTTCTCCGCGCCGGGCCTGAAAATTCACGCCAAGCTGTTCCTTATCTCGCGTAAAGAAGGTGACGAGGTGGTGCGCTACGCCCACATCGGTACCGGGAACTTCAATGAAAAAACGGCGCGCCTGTATACTGACTATTCTTTGCTGACCGCCGATTCGCGCATTACCAACGAAGTGCGTCGGGTGTTCAACTTTATCGAGAACCCGTATCGTCCGGTGACGTTCGATTATCTGCTGGTTTCTCCACAGAACTCACGCCGTCTGCTGTACGCGATGATCGACAAAGAAATCGCCAACGCACAGCAAGGGCGGCCTTCCGGTATTACGCTAAAACTTAACAATCTGGTCGATAAAGGCCTCGTTGACCGCCTGTATGCGGCGTCCTGCTCGGGCGTGCCGGTTAATTTGCTGATCCGCGGTATGTGCTCCCTGATCCCGAATCTGGAAGGCATCAGTGATAATATTCGCGTGATAAGCATCGTTGACCGCTACCTTGAACACGACCGGGTTTATATCTTCGAAAACGGCGGCGACAAGCAGGTATATCTCTCCTCCGCAGACTGGATGACCAGGAATATCGACTATCGCATCGAAGTCGCCACGCCGCTGCTGGACCCGCGTCTTAAGCAGCGTGTGCTGGATATTATCGATATCCTGTTCAGCGACACGGTGAAGGCTCGCTTCATCGATAAAGAACTCAGTAATCGCTACGTACCGCGCGGAAATCGCCGTAAGGTTCAGTCACAATTGGCGATTTACGACTACATCAAATCACTCGAGCAACCTGACTAAAGATATGCCAATACACGACAAGACTCCGCGACCGCAGGAATTTGCTGCGGTCGACCTTGGTTCAAACAGTTTCCATATGGTCATTGCCCGTGTGGTTGATGGCGCTATGCAAATTATCGGACGCCTAAAACAACGCGTTCATCTGGCTGATGGTCTCGGCGAAGACAACAAGCTGAGCGAAGAGGCAATGGAGCGCGGATTAAGCTGTCTGTCGCTGTTCGCCGAACGCCTGCAGGGCTTTCCCCCATCAAGCGTATGCATCGTGGGTACCCATACTTTGCGTCAGGCGCTGAATGCGACCGATTTTCTCAAGCGCGCAGAAAAAGTCATCCCCTACCCGATTGAGATTATTTCCGGTAATGAAGAAGCCCGACTGATTTTTATGGGTGTAGAGCACACCCAGCCGGAAAAAGGTCGCAAGCTGGTTATCGATATTGGCGGTGGTTCAACAGAACTGGTGATCGGCGAAGATTTCGAACCCAAACTGGTCGAAAGCCGTCGTATGGGCTGCGTCAGTTTTGCCCAGATGTATTTCCCGGGCGGCGTTATCAGTCGGGAAAACTTCCAGCGTGCCCGCATGGCGGCAGCGCAAAAGCTCGAAACCTTAACCTGGCAGTTTCGCATTCAGGGCTGGAACGTTGCGATGGGCGCATCGGGTACGATTAAAGCGGCACATGAAGTGCTGCTGGAGATGGGCGAGAAAGATGGTTTCATCACTCCCGAACGCCTGGACAAACTGACATCCGAAGTACTGAAACATGCGTCATTCGAAGCCCTCAGCCTGCCAGGGCTGTCAGAAGAGCGAAAAGCGGTGTTTGTGCCCGGGCTTGCGATTCTGTGCGGCGTTTTTGACGCGCTGGCTATCCGCGAACTTCGCCTTTCTGATGGCGCGCTACGTGAAGGCGTACTGTACGAGATGGAAGGACGTTTTCGCCACCAGGACGTTCGCAGCCGTACCGCCAGCAGTCTGGCGAACCAGTACAACATCGACAGTGAACAGGCCCGGCGCGTACTGGAAACGACGATGCAAATGTACGATCAGTGGCATACGCAGCAGCCAAAACTGGCCAATCCGCAACTGGAAGCGTTACTGCGCTGGGCGGCGATGCTGCATGAGGTTGGGCTGAACATCAACCACAGCGGTTTACATCGCCACTCTGCTTATATCCTGCAAAACAGTGATTTGCCGGGCTTTAATCAGGAACAACAGCTGATGATGGCAACCTTAGTTCGTTATCATCGCAAAGCGGTGAAGCTGGATGATTTGCCCCGCTTTACGCTGTTCAAGAAAAAACAGTTTCTACCGTTAATTCAGCTGTTACGCCTGGGCGTGCTGCTGAATAATCAGCGTCAGGCAACCACCACGCCACCGACGCTGACCCTGATTACCGACGACAACCACTGGACTTTACGCTTCCCGCATGACTGGTTCAGCCAGAATGCGCTGGTGCTGCTCGATCTGGAAAAAGAGCAGCAATACTGGGAAGCCGTAACCGGCTGGCGTCTCAAAATTGAAGAAGAAAGCTCACCCGATATCGCCGCATAAGCTCTCAGCAGGTGCCAGTTCTTCTGGCACCTTTTCTTCCAGCGTTTCGTGCAGCGGTTGCGGTTTACCAATCAGATACCCCTGCATGTAGTCAATCCCCAGCGAAATCACCGCACTGCGTATTTCCTCGCTTTCGACGTACTCCGCAACCACCAGCATTCTTTTCATTCGCGCCAGGTGGCAAATGGACGCCACAATTTGGTAGTCGAGGCTGTTCGAAACGATATTGCGAATAAAGCTGCCGTCAATTTTCAGAATATCGGCATTCACATTCTTCAGCCGCGCATAGCTGGCATAACCGGTACCAAAATCATCAATCGCAATCTGACATCCCAATGATTGCAACTGCAGCAACGTTGCCTGCGCCTGTTCCGCATTGGTTAAGGCATTGCTTTCCGTGACCTCAAAAATCAGCTGCCACGCCTCGACTTTGTACTTAGCCAGTAGCAGGTTGATGTCATGCGGAAGTCGGGCGCGGCATACCGACGTAGGTGATAAGTTAATCGCAAATCGACGGGCGGGCATTTTTTCCCGATTCTGCGCCATAAATTTCAGCGTATTTTCAATCACCCACAGATCGATGCTGGAGGACAAACCAAACTCATGCGCTACCGGCAAGAAGTTATCAGGGGCGATAGTCTCCCCGTCGTCCCCCTGAAGACGCAGCAGGATTTCATGATAAACATCGCCGCGTACACCAGAAATCGGCTGCGCCATCAGGAAAAAGCGATTGTGCTCCAGCGCCTGCTGCAGGCGATTCATCATCGCAACCTTATCTTTCAGGTCACGTTGCAGGTGCATCACGCCCCGTCGCTGCAAATTCTCTGGCGCATTGGTCGCCAGAGAAAGCTCGGCGATGGTGCTTAGCTCTCCCAGTAACAAATAGATGTGGTTAACAGGAGAACGGACATAGCAAAAACTGATGCCCACCTGCGGCTGTAACGGCATGCCATCCCAGATAAAACGAAACTGCTTGATATGCCTGTCCAGCGCTTCAATGCGCTCCTGATGCGATTCGGTGTTAAAACGCAAAACTAAATCATTACCCGATAACTGATAGACATGCTCATCTTGTTCCAGCATCGGCGTTACCCACTGGGCGAGTTTTTGCTTGTACTGGATACGCAGCATAATGCCGTAATTTTTCACCAGCAGTTCCATGCCCGGAACACTCAAAAAGCAGAGCACTGACCATGGCGCTTTTTTCAAATCCCGGTTCAACGCGCGCAAATTCGGAATATGCACCATGGGGTCAAAGAAGGCCAGACGATGGTTGCGCCGGGTAACAAACCGTTGGCGCGTTGCCAGTACGGCAATGAAATTTACGATGAAGGAGAAAACCAGGTAACTTGATGAGGTAATGGCAAGCTGGGTATCGTAGCCCGAATACCAGGGCATATAGCGTTGATAATAATGTATCGCGGTAATAAGTACGACCGCCCATATCAACGAAATAAATCTATAACCGTAACGCATAGCTCCCCATAGCATCACGGGCAGCAACAATGACAGGGTATAATTCGTACTAAATATTGAGCTTTGCTCATTTAACGGCATGCACAACATTGCCATCAGCACGGTCAATATAATCAGCCAGACAGCAAACTCAGTTTTGGTGACTTTGGTATCAAACTGCTGCTTTAACTGAGAAAAATAGCCTCTCACATGCAAAGGGTTACGGATCGTTCGAATAATAAAATAGCACAGTGGAACCCCAACCAGATTCCCGACCAGCATGGCCTGATAGTTGATCAACGTACCAGTATTAAAGGGCATAACGCCCACCATACCCGATTTGCTCTCATAGACGCCCACAAACGCGGCAAACTGGAAGAGTATCAAAAACAGCGTCGCCGGGCAGAAGACCTGCCAAAACATGCGCTGGAACATCAGGTGGGAATCGCCGTGGGAAACATTGTTTCGTCGGGGAGAAAATACCTTATACCCTCCCCAACTAAGCACGATGGTAACAATAAAGTGCGAAATTATTGAGAGTGTTTCAAATAGCCCAACCTGCGGATATTTGTACCAAATAATGGAAATGATAATTCCGGGTAATGCAGCCCAACCAAAAAACAACATCAGGCTAATCATCAGCGCTAAAGGCAGATAGAAAAGAATTACGGTCCCGGTACTAATATGGGCATAGGTGTTGGCAGTGCTCAATAAAGGCAACAGTAATGAAGGCAAGATGAGAGGTAACGCCCACCATTTATCTCTAATACCAATATAATTTTTATTCAGTTTCATAGATGCTCAGTAGAATCCCGCACATCCTGCAGGGGGTATTCAGACAGGCATCCCACCTGACGTTAAAACGATAAAGTAAAATACATCACAATGATTCATCAATTTTAGTTGGCAGCAAAGGAGGATGCTTGATACACATCAAAAAAAAAGTCTCTCATTAATCAATTATTACTCTTTTCATGGTTTTTTATCGTTATCTCATTATTCATGCAAATAATAATATTAATTTCCATAACATAAATGGATAAAACCACTGAGGCAATTTTACATAACGAAGAATTGACCATTCCCTCACAGTATGCCTTAATGTGAGTATCGCCCTCAGTTGGGTACACTACAAGGAACCTTTTGTGAGCCAGGTTACCAGCCTACGCAAACGACACCGATTTAACAGTCGCATGATCCGGATCGTACTGCTTATCAGCTTTCTCTTCTTCTTCGGACGCTTCGTCTACTCCGCCATAGGTGCGTGGCACCACCACCAGAACAAAAAAGAATCTCAGCAGATAACTCAGCCCCAACAGGCATCTCCTGCTCAAACCGACGTGCGCTGATCTCTCGCACCTGTGATATCCCCAGCATTAAGATTCCTTACCGGATGGCTAATCGCCTGACATTTAACCATCCGGTAAGGGATTTGCGTGATGAAACTTCATACACTTCCCCCACCACCCTCGCTGTATTATCGGATAATCGACCGTATTTTTCGCACAAATACACAATCTTTTCATCCCACTTCACCGCACCATTCGCGCTGATTTTTTACGTTCCGGTTTACTGGATATAAAAAAGACACACAGTGCTCAAATAGACGCTAATTAATATCGCCAGAAAATATCACGGGCGAAAACATTAATATTTTGCATGAAATTAAATGCTTATTTGAATTGTTACCATTATTAAATTGTACAGGGTAATACCATGAGTGGTTTTTCATTATTTCCGAAAATAAGAAGCGGTGTTGAATGGATTGCCGGGCACAGCGATGCGGTTATTCAATTCGGCTGGAATATCGTTGCCGCCGTGATTTTACTGTTTGTCGGTAAATTTGTCTCTCGTCTGCTTTCCCGTGGCCTGGAAAAGTTACTGTTAAAACGTAAAGTTGACCGGACCATTATCCAGTTTTTCACCGCGCTGGTACGTTACATCACCCTCGCTTTTTCCGTTGTCGCCGCGTTGGGCCGCGTCGGTATTGAAACCTCTTCCATTATTGCCGTCATTGGGGCCGCCGGACTGGCTATTGGTCTCGCGCTACAAGGATCGCTTTCCAACTTTGCCGCAGGCGTATTATTGGTCTCTTTGCGTCCTTTCCGCGCCGGAGAAGTCGTGCAGATTGGCGCAGTCACCGGAACGGTAGAAAAGGTGCACATTTTCTCCACTACCCTGCTCACCGCTGACAGCAAAGAAGTGGTGATTCCAAACGGTAAGATCATTGCGGATAACATCATTAACTATTCCCGCCACCCGTTTCGCCGTATCGACCTGGTGATTGGCGTGGGATATCAGAGCCGGATCGCAGATGTTAAGCGCGTGATTAACCATATCATCGAGCAGGACAGCCGCATCGATAAGCAACGTGGGGTAACCGTTCGTCTGGGCGAACTGGGCGCTTCAGCGTTGAATTTTTACGTCCGCGTATGGGTACCCAACATCGAATACTGGAATACCTATTACGATCTGCTGGAAAACATTAAAGAGGCCCTGGACGACAACCACATTGCCCTGCCGTATCCGCAGATGGATATACGCGTGGAGAACGTGGCACCCCAATCTCAGCCCCAGCTACAGCTGGTCGATTAGTATCCCACGCTATAACATTCGCCAGACGCGCTTGCTGGCATACGGGCAATAAAAAACCCTCTGTAAACAGAGGGTTTTTGCATACTACCGGTTCAGAAACCGCGAACAGAGAGGGATATTATTCCCACTCAATCGTCGCTGGCGGCTTACCGCTGATGTCATACACCACACGGGAAATACCGTTCACTTCGTTGATGATGCGGTTGGATACGCGGCCTAAGAAGTCATACGGCAGGTGCGCCCAGTGCGCGGTCATAAAGTCGATGGTTTCAACAGCACGCAGGGAAACAACCCAATCGTACTTACGGCCATCGCCCATAACGCCAACGGAACGCACCGGCAGGAATACGGTGAACGCCTGGCTCACTTTGTTGTACAGGTCAGCTTTGTGCAGCTCTTCAATGAAGATAGCATCCGCGCGACGCAGCAGGTCGCAGTACTCTTTCTTCACTTCGCCCAGCACGCGTACGCCCAGACCTGGCCCCGGGAACGGGTGACGGTAGAGCATGTCATACGGCAGGCCCAGCTCCAGGCCAATCTTACGCACTTCGTCTTTGAACAGCTCACGCAGCGGCTCTACCAGACCCATCTTCATCTCTTTCGGCAAACCGCCCACGTTGTGGTGAGATTTGATGACGTGCGCTTTACCGGTCGCGGAAGCTGCGGATTCGATCACGTCCGGATAGATGGTGCCCTGCGCCAGCCACTTAACGTCTTCCAGCTTCAGCGCTTCTTCGTCGAATACTTCCACGAATACGCGGCCGATGATTTTACGTTTAGCTTCTGGATCGTTCTCGCCTTTCAGCGCGTCCAGGAAACGCTTTTCGCCTTCAACGTGAACGATATTCAGGCCGAAGTGGTCGCCGAACATATCCATAACCTGCTGAGCTTCATTCAAACGCAGCAGACCGTTGTCAACGAATACGCAGGTCAGGTTTTTGCCAATCGCACGGTGCAGCAGCATCGCGGTAACGGAGGAGTCAACGCCGCCGGACAGACCGAGGATCACTTTATCATTGCCAACCTGCTCGCGGATGCGGGCAACGGCGTCATCGATAATTTTTGCCGGCGTCCACAGCGCTTCACACTGGCAGATGTCACGCACAAAACGCTCCAGCATGCGCATGCCCTGACGGGTGTGGGTCACTTCCGGGTGGAACTGCACGCCGTAGAAACGTTTTTCCTCGTGCGCCATGATGGCGAACGGGCAGTTGTCGGTGCTGGCAACGGTCACGAAACCTTCCGGAATGGCGGTTACTTTGTCGCCGTGGCTCATCCACACGTCCAGCAGCGGTTTGCCGTCTGCGGTCAGAGAGTCTTCAATACCGCGGACAAGCGCGCTATCGGTCTGAACTTCAACCTGCGCATAGCCGAATTCACGTTCGTTAGAACCTTCAACATGACCACCGAGCTGCATTGCCATAGTCTGCATGCCATAGCACACGCCGAACACCGGCACGCCCGCATTGAAAACGTATTCCGGCGCACGCGGGCTGTTTTCTTCGGTGGTGCTTTCCGGACCACCGGAAAGAATGATACCGCTTGGGTTGAATTCGCGAATTTGTGCTTCCGTAACATCCCATGCCCACAGTTCACAGTAGACGCCCAGTTCACGTACGCGACGAGCAACCAACTGAGTGTACTGCGATCCAAAATCAAGGATGAGAATGCGATGTTTATGAATATTGTCTGTCATTGACGCTAATTCCGAGGCAAGTGAAACAAATTCGCCCGGCATAAAGCCGGGCGCGGAAACTTATCAGGAGCCCATGCGGTAGTTAGGGGACTCTTTGGTGATGGTCACATCGTGAACGTGACTTTCCTGGATACCCGCACCGCTGATGCGTACAAACTCTGCTTTCGTTCGCAGCGCGTCGATAGTACCACAGCCGGTCAGACCCATACAGGAGCGCAGGCCCCCCATCTGCTGGTGAATGATCTCTTTCAGGCGACCTTTATAGGCAACACGACCTTCGATGCCTTCCGGAACCAGTTTGTCAGCAGCGTTGTCGCTCTGGAAGTAACGGTCGGAAGAACCTTTGGACATCGCGCCCAGAGAGCCCATCCCACGGTATGATTTGTAAGAACGGCCCTGATACAGTTCGATTTCGCCCGGAGATTCTTCGGTGCCCGCCAGCATGGAGCCAACCATCACTGCGGCAGCGCCTGCGGCAATCGCTTTCGCGATGTCGCCGGAGAAACGAATACCGCCATCGGCGATAACCGGAATACCAGTACCTTCCAGCGCTTCAACGGCGTCAGAAACGGCGGTGATCTGCGGTACACCTACGCCGGTAACAATACGGGTAGTACAAATAGAGCCTGGGCCGATACCGACTTTAACTGCGCTGCAGCCGGCTTCCGCCAGCGCGCGTGCGCCTGCGCCGGTTGCAACGTTACCGCCGATAATCTGCAGATCCGGGTATTTAGCACGGGTTTCACGGATACGCTGCAGCACGCCTTCAGAATGACCGTGAGAGGAGTCAATCAGCAGTACGTCAACGCCAGCGGCAACCAGCGCGTCAACGCGCTCTTCATTACCTGCGCCCGCACCTACAGCAGCGCCAACGCGCAGACGACCATGCTCGTCTTTACAGGCATTAGGTTTACGTTCTGCTTTCTGGAAATCTTTAACGGTGATCATGCCGAGCAGGTGGAAGCTGTCATCAACTACCAGCGCTTTCTCAACGCGTTTTTCGTGCATTTTGGCAAAGACAACATCGCGCGCTTCGCCTTCACGAACGGTCACCAGACGCTCTTTCGGCGTCATGTAAACGCTAACCGGCTGGTTCAGGTCAGTCACAAAACGCACGTCACGACCGGTGATAATGCCAACCAGTTCGTTATCTTCAGTCACAACCGGATAGCCTGCAAAACCATTACGCTCGGTCAGTTCTTTCACTTCGCGCAGGGTAGTAGTTGGCAGTACGGTCTGTGGGTCAGTTACCACGCCAGATTCGTGTTTCTTCACGCGACGGACTTCTTCAGCCTGGCGCTCGATAGACATGTTTTTGTGGATAAAACCGATGCCGCCTTCCTGGGCCAGGGCAATTGCCAGGCGCGCTTCCGTCACGGTGTCCATTGCTGCGGAGAGCATAGGAATGTTCAGGCGAATGGTTTTCGTCAACTGGGTGCTGAGGTCAGCAGTATTCGGCAGAACAGTAGAATGAGCGGGAACGAGGAGGACGTCGTCAAACGTCAGGGCTTCTTTTGCGATACGTAGCATGGGCAATATCTCACCTGGGAGGTTATTAAATATTGCCGCGGCATTATACAGAGCGTAACCGATTGCATCCACACTTTTTTGCAAAAAAACCTTGCGCTCCTCTGTGAGCATGTTACTTTCGACTGAATAACTTGCTGATTTAGAATTTGATCCCGCTCACATGTTATCCTCTCAGACCACCTCAATTTTTACCGTAAGCCGCCTGAACCAGACGGTTCGTTTGCTGCTTGAGCAGGAAATGGGACAAGTGTGGATCAGCGGTGAAATCTCGAATTTCACCCAGCCGTCCTCCGGTCACTGGTATTTCACGCTCAAAGATGACACCGCTCAGGTACGCTGCGCGATGTTTCGCAACAGCAACCGCCGGGTAACGTTCCGCCCACAGCACGGGCAGCAGGTGCTGGTACGCGCCAATATTACGTTGTACGAACCGCGCGGCGACTACCAGATAATTGTTGAGAGCATGCAGCCCGCGGGCGAAGGTTTGCTGCAACAAAAATATGAGCAACTGAAGGCTAAACTGCAGGCTGAAGGACTATTCGATCAGCAATACAAGCAATCTCTACCTTCCCCAGCCCACTGCGTTGGAGTGATTACCTCGAAAACCGGCGCTGCGCTGCACGATATTCTTCATGTGCTGAAGCGTCGTGATCCATCCTTGCCCGTTATTATCTACCCGACTGCGGTACAGGGCGACGATGCGCCAGGGCAGATCGTTCGCGCCATTGAACTGGCGAACGCGCGGCGTGAGTGTGACGTGCTGATCGTTGGGCGCGGCGGCGGCTCGCTGGAGGATTTATGGAGTTTCAACGACGAACGCGTGGCACGGGCGATTTTTGCCAGCGGCATTCCGGTAGTTAGCGCCGTCGGCCACGAAACCGACGTTACCATTGCCGATTTTATTGCAGATTTACGAGCGCCTACGCCATCAGCAGCGGCAGAAATTGTCAGCCGCAACCAGCAGGAGTTGTTGCGTCAGATCCAGTCCGCTCAGCAGCGTCTGGGCATGGCGATGGACTACTACCTCGCCAACCGCAGCCGTCGTTTCACGCAGATGTTCCATCGCCTGCAACAGCAGCATCCGCAGCTGCGTCTGGCGCGCCAGCAAACGGCGCTGGAACGGCTGCGTCAGCGGATGGGATTTGCGCTTGAGAACAAGATTAAGCAGGCCAATCAACACCAGCAGCGCATGCTGCAGCGTCTGAATCAACAAAATCCGCAGCCACGTATTTATCGTGCGCAAACGCGTATTCAGCAACTGGAATACCGTTTAGCAGAGAATATCCGCGCACGTTTAAGTGAACAGCGCGAGCGGTTTGGCAACGCAGTTACCCATCTTGAAGCAGTCAGCCCACTGGCGACCCTGGCGCGTGGCTACAGCGTCTCCACCACCACGGGCGGCGGCGTATTGAAAAAGGTCAAACAGGTCAGTGCCGGCGACGTTATCACTACCCGGCTTGCCGATGGCTGGGTTGAGAGCGAGGTCACGACCGTAACCCCGCAGAAAAAAACGCGCTCCCGCAAAACGAGTCAGCCCGACTGAATTTGGGCTGATTCGCTTCGCAGCGTCTTACCAACTTTCACTCACGCGCATTTACCAGGCACACCTGTCGATAAATGGATGACGTAGAGGTTGTCGTACGTTTCTGCCCGTTACTCAAGTTAAGCGCCTGTCGAGCATGAGTCGCCTCATCCTGATCGACCACCCACCAGTAGTTATCCACCCCGGTAATCGGCCAACCGTACAGCGTCCCCACCGCGCCATTTTGGTTATCGTTGTACAACGTCAGCAACTGGCTATACAGCGGTTGACGCTGTGCGTCACATCCGGTAATCCCGGTTTTATCCAGATTCGAGGCGCTTACCGATGACCAGAGTTCTCCATTCGCACCATAGCTGGTATTACTGGAAGATACTTCCGCCGCCAACAATGGGCGGCTAAATATGACGCCGTCGCTGGTGGTGGCCGTTTCGGGCATATGGCCCCAGTAATTCGCCTTAGCAGAGTTGGGGCTGGTAATTACGGTAAAAATGGCATCCAGAGAGGCTTTAAGCGTGGTGTTATTCGTCACCGTCGCTGTGAGCGTAGTTTTCAGCCCCGAACTGAGATCCTGGCTCAGGTTAAACGTTGCGGTACCGTTAGCGCCCGTCAGACCGCTAAAGATCGCGGTGTTAGTAGCCAACTTAGCGGTCTGCGCAGAAGGCGTTAGCTCGTCCAGCGTTAAATCATCCGCCCCGCCGCTGGTAATGACGTTGCCAACGCGCGACAACGCATTGCTGCGTGAAATCGTGAAATACACGTCCGGCATCACATTGCCGTCAGTGTCTGTCACCGTTACGGTCAGCGGGATTGTCTCTCCTTTTTTCACCTGCGCTGCCAGCCTCTCAGCGTTGAGAGCCGTCGACGTCAGCGTAATTGCCCCAGGCATAGGATGCGGATCGACCAGGCAAACCAGCGCCTGTTTGTCGCTTGTGCTCCTGGTAGAAACCGCACCGGTTTTCAGTTGCATGCTTTGCCAGGAGGTTCCGGCTTTATCCGTCACCCACCAGCCATAACTTGCATGAGATACCGGCCAGCCGTACAGCGTTTCGATTTCGCCGCCGGGATGCTCATCGTAGAGTGATTTCAGTTCACTTAACGTCGGCTGCCAGGCTTCGCCGCAGGTGGATTTGCTTGCCAGCCCTGCGCCGTTATGGTCATACAGCGGCCACAGTTCGTTACCTACCGTGGAGCTAAACGTGGTGTCTTCTGCGGAAACTTCCGCCGCCAGTAATGGTCGCTGAAAGCTCACGCCGCTGCTGTCGGTAACGGTCTCGGGCATATGCCCCCAGTATTGCGCTTTGTCAGTATCGGGGCTGGTCACCACGGTGAATATCGCCTCCACAGTAGAGGCCGGGTTAGGGTATGTGTCCAGCGTTGCCGTAATCGTCGTTTTCAGCCCCATCGCGTCGTCCTGGCGCACGCTCAAGGTTGCCGTGCCGTCCGCTCCGGTCACCCCACTCCAGGTGCTGGTATTGCTGGTCAACACCGTCTCGGCTGTCGCAGGGGCTATCTCCTGAAGAACCAGATCGTCCGTCGCACCTTTACCATCCGTCGTTTTCACCGAACCGCTACGCGAAATGCCATTACTACGAGAGAGCGTAAAGGATGCATTCGCTGCGGGGTTGCCATTGGTATCTTTCACGGTGACAGTGAACGGAATTTTCTCGCCTTTTTTAACCTTCGCAATGCGGGTTTCGCTGTCAGCAAGGCTCGACGTCAACGCAATGGTCGCGGGCAATGGGGCATGCGGATCCACAAGGCATATCTGTGCGCCGGTCGTCCCGACAGAAGTGGTTGAACTTTTCCCGCCTGTATCCAGCCGCATATACTGGTATGCCCCAGTTTTTGACACGCGATCCACAGCCAGCCAGAACTTGCCTGCTGACACCGGCCAGCCATAATTCGTACCAATAGCGCCTTTAGGGTCGTCAGCGTACAGCGTTTGCAGATCGGCAAACAGCGGCTGATATTCTGCGTCACAGCTGGTCGCCCCCGCTTTTTGGGTGTTTGAAATGGTAACCAGCGACCAGATTTCGCTATTGTAGGTATAGCTGGATGTGGACGGTGTCTCCGTCGCCAGCTGCGGACGTTTAAATTTAACTCCTGCGCTGTTGGTGACCGTTTCCGGCATATGCCCCCAGTATTTCGCTTTATCGCTGTCCGGGCTGGTAAGTACAGTGTATATCACATCCAAATTGCTGGAAGTCACCAGATCGTCGGGAAGTTCTGCCACAATGGCGGTTTTCAGGCCGCTGCTATTATCCTGGGCTACCTCAAACTGGGCTTGGCCATTCTCATCCGTCACACCATACCAGTAATAGTTGCAGCGGGTAGTCGCACAGTTAAACGCCATTGAACCCGCTTCAGGCGTGAGCGCTGTCAGCAACATATTGCTTTCGTTACCATCCTGAACGAACCCAGCCCGGTTTAACGACGAGGTGCGCCTCAGACGAATAGTGGTATCAGGTGCAGGATTTCCTGAACCGTCGGTCACGGTGACGGTCAACGGTACGATTTCTCCCTTTCTCACAACCGCAGCGCCTTTTTCCGCATTCATGGCGCTCGACGTGAGCGCTATCGACAATACCCTTTTTTTACTCAAGCACAGCTGCGCCGTGGCAGTATTCGTGTTGGTAGCAAGCTTTGAGTTATCACTGAGCCGGAGGTACTGAAACAGGTTTGTCGCGTGCGCGCTGTCCGGCACGCTATTACCTGCTCCCCAGTATTTACCCGTTGTCACCGGCAGGCCGAAGGTCGAGGAGAGCGTGCCATTTGGGTAATCGTTATACAGCGTCTGAAGTTGCTCCAGCGTCGGCAGCCCCAGCCTGTCGCACGGGCTGGCGGACTGCTGATAAAGCTGCGGATAACTATTCCACGTATACCAGGTTTCATGATTTTCCAGAAAGCCCGAGGTATTGGTCGTGGCAGAAAGCTCGGCGCGCAGCAAGGGGCGATTAAACTCGACGCCCTTGCTGTTGACGAAGGTTTCCGGCATATGGCCCCACAGATTGGCTTTGTCGCTGTCGGGGCTGGTAATGACGGTAAAGATGGCATCTTTACCGTCGGTCAGATTGCTGCCGTCCATCGTTGTGGCGTTGAGAGTGGTTTTCAGCCCTGCGGTGATATCTTGCGAAAGCGTAAAGGTTACCATCCCCTGCGGGTCGGTTTGTACGTACAAATATTTTGCGCTGGTATCCATCAGGAACGTCGCCGGCCCTGACGGCATCACGTTATGGAGCGTAATATCACCTCCGGAGGCATTCCCGGAACGCATAGTTGATTCGCTGCGGCTCAATTTCACCAACGTGTTAGCCATCGGCTGGCCGGCCGTATTTTTTACCATCACGGTGGCGGCGATTTGCTCGCCTTTTTTCACCTTAGCGATCCCGGTTGTTTCATCCTGTCCGGCAAATGTAAGCGTCAGGCTACCAGCCGTATCCCGGGGTGAAACAAGACAAGTTTGCATGTGGTGAATCGAGGTACTGGTTGTCGGGGTGACATCGCCGCTACTCAGCAGGTTAACGAACATGTAATCTGCAGCCCCCCCAGCCGTTGACGGCAGAGCGTAATCTCCCGCCCACCAGTACTGGCTGGCACTGACATTTCCCGCACTGCTCATTGGCCAGCCGTTACGGCTGTGCATCGCCCCGTCGGGCCAGGTGGCGTACAGCGCCTGAAGATTACTGGCAGTCGGCAGAAAGTTACGCCCACAGCCGCCGCCACCCCCATTCCAGGCATCGCTGACGGTGATCATGCCCCAGGTTTCGCCCATATCGTAGCTGCCGTTGGTGATAATCACGGTTTTCCCCGGCATGTTGCTAAACTCACTGGATAACAGCGGGCGCTTATACACGACGCCATCACGATCGGTGAGCGTTTCCGCCATGTGCCCCCAGTAGCTCGCTTTCTCTGTATCCGGACTGGTCACTACGCTAAAGACGACCGGCAGCGTCTGCTCTGTTGCAGAACTGGTATGCTCAAGCGACGCCAGCAGCGGCGTTTTAAAGCCTGCGCCACTGTCCTGGTTAATGTCCAGCGTCAGCGTTCCGTTCTCATTGGTCGCGGAGTAATACTCAACGCCACTGCTACGACTCTCGCTATGATTAATTTGTATCGCAGCCGCAGTGGAGGTGTTTACCACCTGGTACTTACGCCCGATGCTATCACCGCGTTTAAAGATAACCGGCGTATTGCCAACCGGATTCCCCTCATCATCCAGAGTGGTAATCACTACTGGGATAGTTTCGCCAACTTTGGCTTTAGCAAAACCGTCGTCGGCATTGTATAGCGAGGATGTCAGCGTGAGCCTGGTTGCCACTTTCTGCGCTGTTTGCAGGCAGGAGAAATAGAGTTTTTCATTCCATAACATTGAGCTTATGTTGCCATCGCCCAGATCGAGCGATTTCACATAACGGTTTTCCGTTGAGCGGCTGATATCAGCAGTGCTGTTCTGGTAGTTTTTCCCTTCGACAGGCCAGCCCTGCTGAGTATTGATAGCTCCGCCAGGGAAGGCTGCGTACAACGACTGCAGGTCGGCCAGCGCGGGCACAAATCCCACCCCGCAGGCGTTCTTTATCCCCTCAAAATCAACAGTGGCCCAGATTTCATTGTTTTCTGTGTTGTTGCCAACGGCAATCCCGCTGGCAATTTCTGAGACGAGTTGCGGTCGCTTAAATACTTTGCCATTAGCTGCTGACACCGTTTCTGGCATATGGCCCCACATTTTGGCTTTATTGCTGTCGGGACTGGTAACGACAGTGAATATCGTGTCAACGCTGGCGCTGACACTGGCGTTTTGATATAGCGCTGCGGTAACCGCCACTTTGGTGCCATGCGTATCCGGGCGGGTGACGTTAATAATTTTACTGCCATCGGCTCCCGTCAGGCCACCCACTTTGGTTGCCGTATCGTTGATTGAGTTTCCGTCGATCACGACCGGAGAAACGATACCGTCGCCGCTGCCCGCAATATGTTTATCATTCTGCCGGGTATAACCATCACCGCGCGACAGTACAAACGGCGCATCCGGGATCGGCGTACCGCTGGCATCTTTCACTGTGACCTTCAGTTGTAACGTATCGCCCTTTTTCACCTTTAGCGCATGTTCGTTATTACCCTCAAACCACAGCGACGAATCGACCGGTTCGATGGTAATAGAAGCGGCTACCGGATTGTCGCTGGCAAGGCAGGTGACATAATCCGACGCATTGTTACTGGAAAATTCGCTGCCATTGGAAAGCGCGATGAGTTTCCACGACGTCGCTGTGGCAAACGTCGAAGACCAATAGTTAATCAGGGTTGGCCAGCCGTGGGTGTTGTGAATCGCCCCACCGCTGTTGGCGTCATACAACGCCTTAAGCTGATCGATACGCGGCAATCGGTTGACCGCACAGCCGCCGACGTCCGTATTACTCACCGCATCGCTATGAGTGACGCGCGCCCAGCTTTCGTTCGCTTCCTTCTGGGTGCGGGTAGCGCTAACCTCTGCCGCAAGCTTTGGACGCTCAAATACCGCATCACCCACCGTCAGGGTATCGGGCATATGTCCCCACATCGATGCCTGAGCGGTATCCGGGCTGGTGGGGACGGTAAATTTCACGCTGCGGCTGAGCGGCGTGGAGATGAGTGAGTTCATCGGCACAATAGAGAGCTGAGTCTGCAGTCCAACGCCCTGCGGTTGTTCGATAGTCAGGGTGGCACTCCCCTGACTATCGGTAGTGCCCTGATACGTCATCGACGCCTGAGAAGGACCGTATGCCGTACCCGCTATAACAAGCGCACCGTCGGTGGCATCAGTAAAGCCGGTGGTGACGTTATCGCGATTGCGCCCATAAGCCATGGTAACTGTAAACGCCGCGTTGGGGACCGTAAGCCCGTTGAGCGCATTAATTGAGCGCACCGTCAGTGTTATCTGCTCGCCCACTTTGGCTGTCGTCTGGCGCAGGGCAAAATCGCCGTTCATCGCCACGTCAAGCTGAGTGACTAACTCATTGCCCGAGCAGGAGAGATAGTTTGGCTCACTACTGCTGAACAAATCGTCAGCACCGGTAGCCAGATTGACGTGCGCCGTCTGCCCGTCGCTGGTGTCCGCCGCCAGATAGCTGTGGCTGGCGGTTGGCCAGCCGTGCTCGCTTTGCATCTCGTTATCAGGATGCGCATTATAGAGCGAGTCCAGCGACAGTTGCCCTGGCACCTGTCCACTGCCGCACTGGTTTTCACCCGCCGTAACGGAGTTGAACGTCGCCCAGTTTTCATTGTTTTCCTGCGTGGAGCCCGTTTTGTGCGTGGCTTCTGCTGCCAGCAGCGGACGTTTATACAAATTGCCCGCCTCCACTACGCCCTGCATATGCCCCCACATGTTTGCCGCGCTGACATCCGGACTGGTGAGAACGGTAAAGATCACGTTTTGCGTTGCCTGCGTGCTGCCGTCAAACAGCACCACGCGCAACGGCGTTAAGACGCCAGTACCTGAATCATGTTTGATCTCCAGCGAAGCCTGACCGTTCGCGTCGGTAACGCCCTGATAGTGATGGGTATCACCGGCCATCAGTCCTTCACCTGCAATGGTAACCGGATGCTCCTCCCAACTGGCGGAATAGTAAGCGGTATTGCGCGCCTGCGCGTTGCCAAGGTACAGATTAAAATAGCGATACGGCAGCGGCTTGCCGGTGAGTTCGTCGGTCACCGTGATTTGCATCATGACCGCCTCCCCTACCTTAACCCTCGCGGCGCTCAGGCTACTGTCGTAGCTGTCTGTACTCAGCACCAGCTTTGGCTTTACCGCCGGTGCGGCCTTATCTACACAACTGACCAGGGAGTTCACCGTATCCGCTTCCTGCACCACGCTGCTGGAGCGCATATTGACGCCATAATGGTACATGCTCAGCGAACTTTCCGTGGCGGACCAGTATTCATCGTCCCCGGCGACAGGCCAGCCAAGAGTAGTCGCCAGGTCGCCTCGTGCAGTTTTTAACCCGATAAGCTGGCGCGCATCCGGCAGAATGTCACAGTGCTCATCCGCCCCTTTCCAGTTAAACAGCGCCCAGTTTTCATTATCGGCATTCACCGTCGTACTTTCACCCTCCACCTCAGCGGCGAGCGCGGGTCGGGTAAAGGTGTAGGTTTCACCTTCCACCTCAGCGCTGGAGCTTTCCGCCATATGACCCCACATCGCCGCTTTATCGCTGTCCGGGCTGCTGAGAGTGGTGAAAATAACATCTACGCTATCGGCAAGCGACGTCGCTCCTACGGCTTTTACCGTTAGCGTGGTTTTTACGCCAGGGCTATTGGCCTGGGTGACCGTCACCGTAGCAATGCCACTGGCATCGGTTGTGCCGTGAAATTCGGTGGCGATCGTGGTGAGTTCAGTATCTCCTACATGTACAGGATTGGTGTTGTTGACCGCATTTTGTCGGTTGAAACCATCACTTCGGGTAATGATAAAAGCCGTATTCGCCGCAGGTTCACCATCACAGGTCCTGGTGCTCACCGTCAAAGTGATGCTATCGCCAGCTTTACCCTTTGCCGCCTTTAGCGTTTCATTGAAATGGTCTGCGCTCACCGCCACCGGTTTGCCCGCAGCCGCGGCGATATCTACTGCAAATTTTTGCTCGAGTAACGTCACCGCATTGTTATAGGGGACACCGGTACGAGTCAGCAGCCAGAGTGGTGGTATCTCCGTTGTGGTATCAAGCTGCGGCCAGACCACCAGATGACGCCCCGCCATATTTTGCGCGCAGAAGCTGAGATTCGCGGACGGTTGTGGACTGAGCGGCTCGTCGGGCGTGGCGGCATCAGCCCATACCAGAGAGACACCCGGCGCACGATCGCTTTGCCAGACCAGCGGCGGCTCGGCAAAAATGTCACCTTCGGTGTCGTGCGGGTTACTGAGGATCAGTGCGCTGCCGCTGTCATCGGTACTGAACTGGTTTGGCCTCGCGGTATTCGCCACGGCATTGGCTTGATCCACACTAAGTTGCACGCTTCCCTGATACACCGGAATGGCGACACTGTCGGCCTGCGGTTTCGTACCGTTAATCGCCGACGTAACGCCGACAGGCTCCTGCCATGTATGACTCAAATTTGTGGCATTTGCAGACAAGCCGCTGATAAATAACAGCGGCAGCAGGAAACGATGCAGTGATTTCAGGTTACCGGACATATCCCCATCCTAACGCCTGTCTGATAATTGGATTTTCAACACGCTTTGCTTAGCGTCCTGCTAAGAAAAGCGCACGGAAAACGCCGCTCCCCTGGAGAGCGACGTACGGTGCGAATTATTTGTTCTTGTACTTGATCGACAGGCCATACCCCTGAACGCCATCGTCGCCTGCGTTCGGGAAGATCGAGGTTCTGGCTTCGGCATTGGTCTCTGGAATAAGCAAATCGCCGTTCTGAACCGAAGAGTCGCCTCCCGCCGTTCCCAGTTGCAAACTGGTGCCTGTAAAGACCCACTGATAGTCGTACTGATTGGTAACCACCAGTTCTCCCGTGTCGTAAGTGCCGTTTTTGTTGGCATCTTTCCACAACTGAGCAACGTAGGTGTGACCGGTATGCAGCTTGGTACTGCTGTTTTTCAGCAGGTTGACAGAGGCATTCTCAGAGTCGTAGATAGCCACGGCAATAGAATCATCCACCACCGGACCTTCCGGGATGTCATCATCATCCGCACCACCACCCGAGCCAGTAGAAAGATCGTTTAACGTCAAGAGTTCAGCAACGTTGGGGTCACCGGTAGTCGTCGTTGGCGTGATGCGAATACCAATGTAATAGTCTGCATCCGATTCCTGGAGGGTATAGGAGTCCTTCCCGTCACTACCGCTTATCACGGTAGCATCAGAACCATCCTGTTGTTTCGAACGAATCCAGACCACCGTGGCTTTGGTTGCGGTATTGCTGACATCGAGATCGCCCTGCTCATCACCAATCGCCCAGTTTACCGTGACCTTATCGCCAATATGGAACTGCTTATCCCCCTCGCCGTTGACGACACGCTCCCCCCGGTCAATGCTAACCGTTACGTGGTTTTTATCTGCTTCCGCGACTTTTTCCGCCGAGCGGGTGATCCACGGTACCGTCCCCTGAATCGTGCCGGTATTGCCGCTGAACTGCCACGTATCGGAACCGGCACCTTGCAGTTTTCCTTCTTTCGCTGCTATCGCCGATGGAATTGAGCAGTAGCCTGCCACCACCAGCGCCAGTGCGACCTTACTCAGCCGCCGTTTTAACAATGCCTGCATTAAGACTCTCCTTTTCTTTAAAATTCAGCGACTCGCGCCGACGCTATTTCTGGTTGTAGGCCACACGTAATCCATACCCCTGCACGCCATCCTGCTCGTCGGCGCCAAACTTCTGCGCCGCTTCTTTATTGCTGGCTGGCAGAACCAGGTCCTGATTGCTGGTGTTCGTTTGCGCCCCGGTATGCCCGTTGGTACTCTGCCCGGTAAACTCCCATTGGTAGTCATACTGGGCCATCTCTTCTTCTGTAAGCTGTTCCGACATCTGGAACACGCCATCACTGTTAGCATCGCGCCAAAGCCGGAATCGATAGGTGTTATTCACAACAGGGTGCTTATCTTCTTTGTCGATCAGATTGACTGGGCTGGAAGTTTTCGATTGATAGATGAGGGGGTTCAGCGCTGAAAGCGATTCACCAACAAAGGTAATGTCGACATAGTTGCTGTCGCCGTAAGCATCCTCTTTAGCCTTCCAGCGGAAAGTGCCGGGAAGCGTGCTGGAGAGCGTAACGGTTCCCGCTGCTTTATCTCGGCTGGCAATGAATACACAGGGGGTTTCCGTGGTACATGGCGTCGCCGCTAGCGTAACTTTTTTATCATTGCTGTCGTACAGCTCAGGCGTCATGGCCTCATCGACCAGTTCATCACCGTTGCGATCGGTGGTGTCGCCCCAGGAATCGGTCAGCAGCAAGTCCATTACTACACCGTCCACACCATCGGCCTGCGCGCTGGCGCCATGACTGTGATCGCTACGATCGGCATCAGCGATGTTATCGACGATCAGCTCGATTTTACGATCCTGCTGGACGGTAATTTCCACCACGCCGGAGTTCTGCTTATTGCCCTTTTCATCCTCCAGCGTCATGCGCACCTTCCAGGTGTTCATTGCCGTTCTCTGGTCGTCGGTATCAGCATTCACCCACGCCGGCAGCACTAAATTCCAGCGATTATTATTTCCCTCGGTCAAGGCATCCGCTTTTATCACCGGCATCACTAACGTCCGGCTGGCATTATTTTTCGCCTGCCAGGAGGCAGAAATAATCTTGTAATGGTGATTAATCATCGCATTGACGGTCCACTTGCATTTTTCCAGACCAACCGCAGCTTCAGGCGTGTCTTCAATCACGCATTCAGGGTGCTCATTGGTTGAATCGGCCTTCAGCCAAAGTGCGACGTCTAACGGATCTTTCTCACGGTATTCCAGAACGATGAAGTTGTTGCGCTCTACAAAATCATGACGACTGCCCATCAGCGAATGCTGTGCTTTGACGTTTTCCGGGTCGAGCTGTGCTGCCAGCGGGGTACCAAGCTGATATGTGACCGTGGCATTGACGTTGAGATCGGTGTTGTCCCCGGTTCCGGCTTTATAGTCCGCCCCCAACGTCACCATAGGTACAGGCGTATAGTTGAGACCTACGGTCACGGCATGCGGATTTTTTTGTAAATTATCGGTGCCAAATAACGCCACCTCGTCGCCATAGTACTGCTCATAAATGACTTTGCCGCCCAACTGCGGATAAAATGGCAGCCAGCTTTCTGCCCTAATATCCCAACCGCGCGCCGGGCGCTCCTCGTAAAAATCAAAATCTGCAGAATCTTTCCAGTCGGAAAGAGGATGGTAATAATTTCCGGAAAGTTTTAAATAATCAGTCCAGGCTTCGGTCCCCAGACCTAAGCGGCGGTGTCCACGGGTGAAGTCATAGTCATAAAACAGGTTACCGCCCAGCAGCCAGCTCGCGATATTCTGGCGTACGCCGAAGCCTAAATTACCAATAGTACGCTCTTCTTTACGTTGGGCGGAGAATTGACTAAAGAGTACGGTACTTTCGTTGTCATACCAGGGAACAAAATAATCCAGCGAACTACCTTCAAGGTCTCCCCCTTCGCCCACGGAGAGACTGGTACGCACCTTGCCATAAGGCGACATTGCGCCCTCAAGGTATGACTGTGCTGATGAAGTGATTTGGTTTTGCAGATAGCTACGCGCCTGGGATTCCAGCGCTTCCGGCGTCAGATTTTCAAATCCCTGCGTCGCTGAGTTGGTAATGTAATCAGCGCCTTTTTCTTTAAATGATTGCCCCTTATTTTCTTGTTCTTCTTTTTCTGCGGCATCACTGGCCAGATCGGGTAGTGCGGAGAGGGTAATATTATTTTCAGAGACAGGGACGCTTATATCGGCCTCAGCGCTTACCACGCCAGACACCAATAATAAAAAGAATAAGCGTGCTCCTGACACCATAGATTATCCCTGTGTTAAAGCTTTCCTCACACAGAAAGATTATATCTACGATCTAGACCAAACTATAATTTAGCCACCTAAATATATTCCTAAAAACAGGTATTCATTTGAATTACGCGTTACTTATTTGTTTAATAGATATCGAAAGAGAATTAATATTCTCTTTCGTATGTTTATTTCAACTAAATAGAACAACTAATATAATTAATTACTAATAGAATAGATAACACGTTTTTTTGAAATAAGGCCATGACCGCGCTGGCAGAAATAATCGACTGCGCCGCAGGCTTTGAGCACCTGCAGCGGCTGATTACACTCCGGACAGTGCGCTTCTAACTGAATATCTTTATTACAGTTATCACAGTGCGCCATACCGTTTTGCGGCTCCAGTTCTGCATGACAATCCGGGCAAATAATAGACATAGCGACTCCAGTACAGGGATCCATTACTGCGTAGAGTTTATCACGCTGCGTTTAATGCCGCCCGCGTAACTGCTGCTGTAACGTTAACAGGTACTCCACTTCCTCCAGCCTGCGCTGCGTCGTGCGACTCACTTCCTGTGGGCTGTGTTCAAACAGACTGTGCTCGCCCAGAATATGCTCCGCCAGACAATGGGCATAAATGCTACCGGGAAGGCGCCAGCATTGCACAACATTACCGTCAATCAGTTCGATCACATCCTCGGCACCTCGACGGTCATGGCTGATGATACGGCCGTCGCGCAGATAAAGGCGCAGGCCTTTTTGTCCACCAGCAGGCCCTGCGTATTTATTCAGCCAGATATCCAGCGGTATATCGCTAATCTGTCCCTGCAAATGTGCCTCTCCTTCCGCCGTGGTCAGGTCGCCTTCTACGATATCGCCTCCCACACGGTCTTTAGCGTTCATCACCTGCAAGGTCATGCTGTCATTGCCGCCCAGATAACGCACTGTTTCACGCAGCATTGCCAGTACGTGCGTGCCAATGTCCAGAATCACACCGTCCGGATGACGGAGTTCACGCGTATCCGGCTCACCGGTGGCAAAGTTGAGCGCGATGGGTTCACCAGCAGCGTTAAACCCGCTCGGTTCCTGTAAGAAGCCTTCGATTTTAACAACGTCCGAAAAGTGAGAGACCAGTGCCGGTTGTGGATTATCGCCCTGCCACTGCGCGCCGAGTTTACCCAACGCCAGCCGCATTGCGCCATTGCGCGCCATCCAGTGGTCGAGCGCCAGCACGCGGTCGGCAGCACCGGGTTGAGCCAGCAGCATTTTCAGTTTTTCAATTTGGGAAAGCGTGGCGACAATAGGCTTTTCGACCACGATACGTGCAATGGGCGCGGCCAGCGCCTGTTCAAGCACATCAAGGTGGTGCAGGGATGCGGTGGTGATAAACAGGGTATCAAGCTGTGTGGCAAGAAGTTCAGCGAGTGACGCGCAGCGTGCCACGTCTGCAAACTGCTTTACGGGTTGGACATCAAAACCCACGCAGCGGAGTGAATCACCGAACATATGACGTAATGCGGGCAAGTATGCCGTTTCAACAACTGCGCCAAGCCCAACAAACCCTAACAACATGTTCTCACCTCAAAAATTGAATGGCCGGGACATAACGTCTGCCCCGGCACAATCGAGGTGTTATCAGGCGCTAGTTGCCGGTTTAGATTGCGTATTCTCCAGCATGCGACGAATCGGAACAATGAGGACGATCAGTACCGCGGCGCAGATCAGCAGCGCAATCGAGCAGCGAGCGAAGAGATCCGGCAGCATATCCAGTTGGTCAGCCTTCACATGGCCGCCAATCAAACCTGCGGCCAGGTTACCCAGCGCACTGGCGCAGAACCACAGGCCCATCATCTGCCCACGCATTCTTTCCGGAGCCAGCAGCGTCATTGTCGCCAGACCGATCGGACTCAGGCACAGCTCACCAAGCGTCAGCATCAGGATGCTGCCCACCAGCCAGAATGGAGAAACGCCTGCACCGCCGTTACTGAGAACGTTTTGCGCCGCCAGCATCATCAGGCCAAAGCCTGCCGCCGCGCAGAGAATGCCAATAACGAACTTGGTAATGCTGCTCGGGCGAATGTTCATGCTCGCCAGTTTCGGCCATGCCCAGCTAAATACCGGCGCCAGCAGGATGATAAACAGCGCGTTTATCGACTGGAACCACACCGCCGGGATTTCAAAATCACCGATCATACGGTTAGTGTAGTCGTTGGCAAACAGGTTGAACGAGGTCGGTTTCTGCTCAAACGCGGACCAGAAGAACGCGGCGGAAACCAGCAGGATAAAGCAGACCAGCAGTCTGGCGCGCTCTTTGCGGTTCAGACCGGCAAAGATGAACAGGTAGATAAAGTAGAGTGCAACGGAGGCGGCAATCACGTATACCAGCATGCTGGCAACCGCGACCGGATTAATGACAATCACGCCCTGCGCAATCAGCGTAACAATAACTGCCACACCGACGGCCAGCGCCAGCAGCCACGCGCCCACGCCGTTACGTTTCACAACCGGGCTGTTCCAGGTGGAGTCGAGTCCCACCTCGCTGTCGTAGCGTTTCATCGATGGAACGGCAAATACGCGGAAAATGATCAGCGCCACCAACATTCCGATACCACCGATGCCAAAGCCCCAGTGCCAGCCGTGGGTTTTAATCAGCCAACCGGAGATCAGCGGCGCGATAAACGACCCCATGTTGATGCCCATGTAGAACAGCGAGAACCCGCCGTCGCGACGCGCATCGCCTTTTTTATACAGCGTGCCAACCATGACCGAAATACAGGTCTTGAACAGACCGGAACCGAGCACGATAAACATCAGGCCGATAAAGAACAGGTTGTTACCCATAATGGCCGAGAGCGCAATCGACAGGTGGCCGAGCGCAATCAGAATGGAACCGTACCACACCGCTTTCTGTTGGCCGAGCCAGTTATCCGCCAGCCAGCCACCCGGCAGTGCGGCAAGATACATCGTACCGGCAAAGATACCCACAATCGCCGAGGCGTTTTCACGAGCCAGCCCCATGCCGCCGTCATAGACGGTTGCCGCCATAAACAGGATCAGTAACGGGCGAATGCCATAAAACGAGAAGCGCTCCCACATCTCTGTGAAAAACAGCGAGCCGAGCGGATAAGGATGGCCGAAGAAAGTTCGGCTTTCTTTTTGATTAACAGAGGATTGCATAATTCTCCCGAAAGTTATGTCGTCGTGCGTATAAACACCGCGATGTACGCCAGCCAGTTACGTATCTGACCGATTTTTTACATGCGGCGAAAAGTTATTTAACCATTTGATAACCTGAGGCTAGTTTTGTCTAGTACCAGCCCCCGGACTTTAAGATGAAAACTCGACAAATGTCTACTTTCTTAGATTTAAACTTGGTAAAAAACGAATAGTAATTGACATCGCACGGGTTGAGTCAGGCGATGGATTAGCGAAAAAAAACCCACGACAGGCGCGGGTTTTTATCAGCATCAGCAACGGTTACTTGCTTTTTTTAATGTGCTTAATCAAACGCTTACGCTTACGCATCTGAGTCGGGGTCAGCGTATTGCGTTTGTTCGCAAACGGGTTTTCCCCCTCTTTGAACTGAATACGGATCGGCGTGCCCATCACGTCCAAAGATTTACGGAAATAGTTCATCAGATAGCGTTTGTAGGAATCCGGCAGGTCTTTGACCTGGTTACCGTGGATCACCACGATTGGCGGGTTATAACCACCGGCGTGAGCATATTTCAGCTTCACACGACGACCACGGACCAGCGGCGGCTGATGATCTTCTACCGCCATAGTCATGATGCGCGTCAGCATCGCGGTGCTGACGCGACGGGTGGAGCTGTCATACGCTTCGCGGACCGATTCAAACAGATTCCCCACACCGCTGCCGTGCAGCGCAGAGATAAAGTGTACGCGCGCAAAATCAATAAAGCCCAGACGGAAGTCCAGCGTCTCTTTGACCTGCTCTTTCACTTCCTGCGTCAGGCCATCCCACTTGTTGACCACGATAACAAGTGAGCGCCCACTATTGAGGATAAAGCCCAGCAGTGACAGGTCCTGATCGGAAATACCTTCGCGCGCGTCAATCACCAGCATCACCACGTTGGCATCTTCAATCGCCTGCAGCGTTTTGATAACGGAGAATTTTTCTACCGCTTCGGTAATTTTGCCGCGCTTACGCACGCCCGCGGTATCGATGAGCACATATTCGCGCTCATCGCGCTGCATCGGAATATAAATACTGTCACGCGTCGTCCCAGGCATGTCGTAAACCACTACGCGGTCTTCGCCGAGAATACGGTTAGTAAGCGTGGACTTACCTACGTTCGGTCGACCCACAATCGCCAGTTTGATCGGCAGATCCTGCGGGTTGAAGTCGTCCTCAGGCTCTTCTTCGCCGTTTTCTTCGGCTTCCAGTTGCGCCCAATATTCTGCGTCTTCATCCACGTCTTCCTGAGGGGCAACGTCATCCATCCACGGCAGCAGAACATGCTCCAGCAGGCTGAGGACGCCACGGCCATGGGATGCCGCGATCGGATAAATTTCCCCCAGACCCAACGAGTAGAAATCGACAACCGCCTGGTCAGGATCGAGTCCGTCAGTTTTGTTGGCGACCAGGAACGTCGGTTTCTGGCGAGAACGCAGATGTTTCGCAATAGCTTCATCCGCAGGCATCAGGCCAGCACGCGCATCCACCATGAACAGCACAACGTCCGCTTCTTCAATAGCCAACAGCGACTGTTCCGCCATACGAGTTTCAACACCGTCTTCGGTGCCATCAATACCGCCGGTATCAATACAGATAAACTCACGGCCTTCAATTTCCGCACGACCGTACTTACGGTCACGAGTCAGACCCGGGAAATCCGCAACCAGCGCATCTCGGGTGCGAGTTAGACGGTTAAATAACGTGGATTTGCCAACGTTAGGGCGCCCGACAAGCGCGACCACAGGTACCATGTTTAAAGCCTCATTTAAAAAATCATCAGACAACGGGCACATTTTTGCGCCGTTGTTAAAAACAGTAAAACGGCCCCTGCACCAGGAGCCGTTTTTCAAAGCGAGCGGCCGGGACGATTAACGCGTAATAGAGTACAGCGTACCGTCTTTCGCCTGGATCAGCAGTTTACCATCAGCAGAGACCGGCTCGGTCAGGAAACCAGAGCTGTCAACTTTCTGCTGGGCAACAAAACGGCCATCGTCAACGTTAATCCAGTGCAGGTAGCCTTCGCTATCACCGACGACCAGATTGCCATTATACAATACCGGGGACGTCAGCAGACGGTGCAGCAGATCGCTTTGCGTCCACAGCGTCACGCCGCCGTCGGTGGTCAGTGCCAGTACGCGGTCGTTCTGGTCAACCAGGTAGATACGGTTGCCGTCGACGATAAAATCATTCACCGAGCCCAGTTCACGTTTCCACATAATCTGGCCGCTGCGCAGATCCAGCGCCGTCAGGTTACCATTATAAGCCAGCGCATAAACAACGCCATTGACGATAACCGGCGTGGTATCAACGTCACTCAGACGATCGATTTCCGTTGGACCTGTCGCCTGAGAAATACGTTGCTGCCAAATCATCTGGCCCTGCTGCATCAGCACTGCGCTCACGCGACCGTTATCACCGCCGACAATAGCTGCGCCAAAGGCGGTCGCTGGGGCAGATTCGCCGCGCAGTGACAGAGAAGGCATGTCGAGGTTAACGGTCCATTTGATAGCACCATCAGCTTCGTTCAAGGCCTGCAACTGACCGTTGCTGGTGTGGATTAATACCACGCCATCGCTCACAACAGGGCGAGACAGCGCTTCACCGGCAACTTTCGTCTGCCACGCGGTGGTCCCGTCGCTGGTATTCAACGCATAAACCTGTGCTTTTTCGCTGCCAATGTAAACATGTCCGCCGGACACGGTTACACCGCCAGAAAGCTGTGCAGATGCACGGGAGAACCAGCCGTCTTTCTCACCCAGATTAACAGACCAGACTTCTTTGCCGTCGTCCGCATTCAACGCCTTAACGACACCGGCGCGATCGGCTGCATAGACAACGTTATCCGCCAGCGCAGGATGAAGATTGGAATAGAAATCACCAATACCGTTGCCTACGGAGGTGCTCCAGTCCGTAGACGGAGTAAACTGGTTCTCAACCACCGGTAATGGGGACATCTTAACGACATCTTCTTCGCCACTAAACAGTGAACAGCCGCTCAATAGGGTAACGGAAAGCAGCCCTGGCAGAAGTAATTTACGCAATTGCATCGGGTCCCTCTCAGATGGACAAATTATTGATTTTCATCTGCATCATTTCGCTCAGAGCAGGAGAGGCATCGCTTTTCACGCCCGCTTCCCATGCGCTACGCGCACCTTGTTTGTCGCCTTTGCTCAGCAACGCTTCACCGCGCAGATCGGCAACAATGGCCGTCCAGCCTTCACCTTTAATGGTGTCGAGCGTTTTCAGCGCGGTATCGGCTTGTTTAAGCTGAACCTGAACACGAGCCAGACGCAGGTTGATCACCGCTTTGAGGTTTTCATCGCTGGTTGCAGCTAAGCCTTGTTGCAGTTGGCTTGCGGCTTTCTCAAGTTCATTTTGGTCAACAAACTGCTGCGCCAGTTCCAGAGAAGCTAACGCGCCGTAGGTATTTTTGTTTTCTGCGGCAAATTTCTCTGCAGCAGGAAGGCTGTCCGGTTTACCCGCGCTAACCGCAGTCACCGTATTTTGATACGCCAGGGAAGCAGAGCGTGCGGACTCCGTCTGATGGCTGGTCCAGTAACGCCAGCCAACCAGCGCGCCAACCCCTAAAATGATCCCAACAGCCAGCGCTTTGCCATTTTCAGCAAAGAAGCGTTTTACCGCATCAACCTGGTCGTTTTCGTTCTCGTAAATTTCCACGCTGTCCTTCTCCTTAGCCCAGTAGAGTGCGCAAATGCGCGGCAACGCTATCCTGCGCTACTGCCGTTTGCTCACCAGAGCGCAAATCCTTCACTACAACAGTACCGTCAGCCACTTCGGACTCGCCCAGTACCAGTGCAACGCGGGCGCCCCACTTATCGGCGCGGGCAAACTGTTTCTTAAAGTTGCCGCCGCCGTGGTTGGTCATTAGTTTCACACCAGGAACTTCATCGCGCAGACGTTCTGCAAGCCGCATTGCCGCCGGCTGCGTGTCCGTCCCCGAAGCGACCAGGTATATATCGACAACAGGGGAGGCAATAAATTCCGGATTAACTGCCTGAACTAACAAAACAAGACGTTCCAGACCCATGGCAAAGCCCACGGCCGGGGTTGCACGACCGCCAAGTTGCTCAACCAGACCGTCGTAACGCCCACCGGCACACACGGTACCCTGAGAGCCCAGGCTACTGGTGACCCACTCAAATACGGTGCGGTTGTAGTAATCAAGACCACGAACCAGGCGCTGATTGACGGTATAGGCAATACCTGCGGACTCCAGCAGTTTGCACAGACCCGCGAAGTGCTCGCGAGAGTCGTCATCCAGATAGTCGCCGAGTGCTGGCGCGTCGTTGAGCAGAGCCTGTACTTCCGGGTTTTTGGAGTCGAGAACGCGCAGCGGGTTGGTGTACATACGACGCTTGCAGTCTTCGTCCAGTTTCTCTTTGTGCAGTTCCAGGTAGGCGACCAGCGCATCACGGTAGTTTGCGCGGGCTTCAAGCGAACCGATTGAGTTCAGCTCCAGGCTGACATGCTGAGAAATACCCAGCGCGCGCCACCAGCGAGCAGTCAGCATGATCAGTTCCGCATCGATATCCGGGCCTTGCAGGCCAAACACTTCGACACCCAGCTGATGGAATTGACGATAGCGTCCCTTCTGCGGACGTTCGTGGCGGAACATCGGCCCGATATACCACAGACGCTGTTCCTGATTGTACAGGAGACCATGTTCGATGCCGGCGCGTACGCAGCCCGCAGTCCCTTCAGGACGCAACGTCAGGCTGTCGCCATTACGGTCCTCAAAGGTATACATCTCTTTTTCAACCACGTCGGTGACTTCACCGATCGCGCGTTTGAATAACGGGGTCTGCTCTACAATCGGCAAGCGGATTTCACTGTAACCGTAGCTACCGAGCACGTTTTTGAGAGTGCCTTCAATGCGCTGCCAGATGGCGGTTTCGCCAGGCAGATAATCGTTCATGCCGCGAATGGCTTGAATGTTTTTTGCCACGTTTATTCTCTTTATGAATATAAAAATGAACCCTCAGCGCTAACCCGAACAATACGGGCGCCATGCGGGTTCAATCATACACGGGAAGCACGCCGCTTCCCATCACGTTGTTATTTTTCAAGCTGCTGCACGTCGATACGCCGCGCTTCGTCCAGGATGCTTGCTTTAGCGCGAATGCGGGTTTCAAGCTGCGTAATCATGTCGTCGTTATCGATTCTGTCCTTACGCACGCCGTCTTCATACAGACCGCTTTTCTTGTTACCGCCCGTCACGCCCAGCGTAGAAACCAGCGCTTCCCCAGGACCGTTTACCACGCAACCAATGATCGAAACGTCCATTGGCGTAATGATATCTTCCAGACGTTGCTCCAGCGCGTTAACCGTACCGATAACGTCAAACTCCTGTCGCGAACAGGTTGGGCAAGCGATGAAGTTGATCCCGCGCGCGCGAATGCGCAACGATTTCAGAATATCGAAGCCTACTTTGATCTCTTCCACCGGATCGGCCGCCAGAGAAACACGCAGCGTGTCGCCGATCCCTTCAGATAACAGCAGGCCAAGGCCGATGGCGGACTTCACCGAACCGCTACGCAGGCCACCGGCTTCGGTGATCCCAAGATGCAGCGGTTGATCGATCTGTTTCGCCAGCAGGCGATAGGATTCAACGGCGAGGAAAACGTCAGACGCTTTAACGCTGACTTTGAATTGATCGAAGTTCAGACGATCGAGGTGATCTACGTGGCGCATAGCGGATTCCAGCAGCGCCTGCGGCGTAGGTTCACCGTATTTTTCCTGCAGATCTTTTTCCAGCGATCCGGCGTTGACGCCGATGCGGATAGGAATATTTTTATCACGAGCGCAGTCCACTACCATGCGAATACGCTCTTCATTACCGATATTGCCAGGGTTAATACGCAGACAATCAACGCCGTATTCCGCCACCTTCAGCGCGATACGATAGTCGAAATGAATATCGGCAACCAGCGGGACGTTAACCTGCTGTTTGATAAGCTTGAACGCTTCTGCGGCATCCATTGTCGGTACAGAGACACGAACAATATCTGCGCCTACGCGTTCCAGCGCTTTGATCTGATTAACCGTCGCTTCCACATCCGTGGTACGCGTATTGGTCATCGACTGTACGGCGATGGGCGCGCCATCGCCGATCGGCACGTTCCCAACGTAAATGCGTGTCGATTTTCTACGTTGAATTGGAGCCTGGTTATGCATTAAAAAATCTCCCGCATTGCCGTCTGTTACTGAGCCGGTGATTGTTCGGCATTAACGGTCAGACGCGCAACCTGGTTAGTTCTGATAAAACGACTCAGATCGACAGGTTTACCCTGGAACTGAATCTGCACTGCCGCCGGAGCGCCAATTTTCAGTTTGTACGGCGCCTGACCGGTCAGGTTCAGATTGCCGTCTTTACGCTGCATCCCGCTGAACAGTTTTTTACCGGTCGCATCGGTGACTTCCAGCCAGCAATCGGCGGTAAAGTTCATCACCAGCGCGTTAGGATCGGCAGCTGGCGTAGTCACGCCAGCCTGATCGGTCGGCAGCGGTGCTGCGGTAGTTGGCGCTGCGGTTGCGGTATCGACGTTAGCCTGAGAAGGCGCCACAACGGCGTTCTGCTGCGCATCAGCGGCAGGTGCCGGGGTCGCTGCCGCATCTGCCGTAGGCGCTGCGTCCGCCACTGCACCATCGTCCGGTGCCGGAGTCGTCTCCTGGCCCGCTGCGGCGCTGGTATCTAACGGTACGTTCTGCGCACCCTCTTTACCGGCATTCAGCTCAGCGGAGGATTGATCGGCCATGGTGGTGATCTCTTCCTGCTGCGCTTTATGGTTTTGCCACCACCAGGCGCCTGTCAGCCCGACAACGACAAACAGTACCAGCCAGGTAAAGGTCATTAACCAGCCGTCGCGTTTCTTACGACGCTTACCGAGCGAGAAGCTCTGCATCGGCGCGACTTTGGCAGGACGAATCGGAGCCTGTTTTTCCAGCCCTGGCAACAGTTCTTCTTCAGGAATATGCACCAGACGCGCATAAGAACGGATGTACCCGCGCAGGAATGTTGAAGCGAGATCGGCTGGCGCCTTATCTTCTTCAATATCGCGTACCGTGGAGACCTTCAGGCAAAGTCGCTCCGCGACTGCCTGCTGGCTGAATCCGAGTTGTTCACGGGCATTGCGCAGACGAACGCCGGTGGATAGTGCTTCATTTTTGTCGTGCGTGGCTTCAGTATTCATTCGCTACAGCTGCGTAAATTTGGGTTCTGATGCCGGCGAGCCACAATGCTCACCCACACCGCGAAACATCTGGTCAGTTAACCTTCGTCAGACAGTATAAAACGGTCAGACTATCAATGACAAAACAGCGTAAGCCTGAGGGCTAAACGCTTGTTGCGCCGTTACATACTGCCTTAAAGTCGACAAAAACGCACCGTTATTATTGACCTGACGACGACAACAAAAAACCTCATATGGCTTACATTACACTACGGTACATGAATTGTACCGTAGTGCACTCAACATCAAACGGTCTTAATGTCGATAGCGTCGCCCTGCATACGCTTACGCAGAGTACGCTTGGTACGGTCGATAACGTCGCCCGCCAGCTGACCGCAGGCAGCATCGATGTCATCGCCACGTGTTTTACGCACGATGGTAGTAAAACCATAGCTCATTAACACTTTGGAGAAACGATCGATACGGCTGTTAGAGCTACGACCATACGGCGCGCCCGGGAACGGGTTCCACGGGATCAGGTTAATTTTACACGGCGTATCTTTCAGCAGCTCGGCCAACTGATGCGCGTGTTCAGTGCCATCATTGATGTGATCTAACATCACATACTCAATGGTCACACGTCCCTGGTTAGCGTTGGATTTCTCCAGATAACGACGAACCGCGCCAAGGAATGTTTCGATATTGTACTTTTTATTGATAGGTACAATTTCGTCACGAATTTCATCGTTCGGCGCATGCAGAGAAATTGCCAGCGCGACGTCAATCATATCGCCCAGCTTATCCAGCGCAGGGACCACGCCTGACGTGGAGAGCGTGACGCGGCGCTTGGACAGCCCGAAACCGAAGTCATCCAGCATGATTTCCATCGCCGGCACCACGTTAGTCAGGTTGAGCAGCGGCTCGCCCATCCCCATCATTACCACGTTGGTAATAGGACGCACGCCCGTAGCCTTCACCGCCCCGACGATTTTCGCCGCGCGCCAGACCTGACCAATGATCTCCGATACCCGCAGGTTACGGTTGAAGCCCTGTTGCGCCGTAGAGCAGAATTTACACTCTAATGCACAACCGACCTGTGAAGAAACACACAGGGTCGCGCGATCGTCTTCCGGGATATACACCGTTTCAACGCGCTGATCGCCAACTGCAATGGCCCATTTGATCGTACCGTCAGAAGAACGCTGCTCTTCCACCACTTCCGGGGCGCGAATTTCAGCCACTTCTTTCAGCTTGTTACGCAGCACCTTATTGATGTCAGTCATGTCATCAAAGTTATCGCTGCAATAGTGGTACATCCACTTCATGACCTGATCGGCACGAAACGGTTTTTCGCCCATCTCTTTGAAGAATTCGCGCATTTGCTGACGGTTCAGATCCAGCAGGTTAATTTTTCCATTTTTATTTGGAACCGCAGGAATGACGACTTCAGAGGTGTTAACTAATTCAGACATAATTTTTTCCGGCCTCGTTGTTACACGTTGTGGCCCGTGGAGGGTTAAAAAGAAACGCCCCGGCAAGCGATCTGCTCTTCCGGGGCGTTGCATTGTACAAAGTCTGGCGCAGGGATGCCACGTTTGCACGAAGCATTAGCGAAAATAATATGTAAAGGAAGATCGTAGGCCTGATAAGACGCATCAGCGGCGCCATCAGGCAAAGCAGAGCCGGATGCGCAAACGCTTATCCGGCCTACAGGACGAGCTTATCAGCGAGTGCGCGGGCAAACCTCGCCTTCACCAAAGAAATAGGCGATTTCGCGCGCTGCAGATTCAACGGAATCAGAACCGTGAGTACCGTTCTCGGTGAAGCTGTCAGCGTAGTCTGCACGCAGAGTACCCGCCAGCGCATTTGCCGGGTTGGTTGCGCCGAGCAGGTCGCGGTGACGCTGTACGGCATTTTCGCTTTCCAGAACAGAAACAACGATCGGACCGGAAGTCATGAATTCAACCAGACCGTCAAAGAATGGCTTGCCGTCATGCTCAGCATAGAAGCCGCGCGCCTGCTCAACGGTCAGGTGCAGCATTTTAGTACCGACAATTTTGAACCCTGCTGCTTCAAAGCGCGCAAAGATGCTGCCAATAACGTTTTTTGCCACCGCGTTTGGTTTGATGATGGAAAAAGTACGTTCAATAGCCATGATTACCTCTGAAAAAGATGTTTTGTTGTGGTTTACCTGGCGCGGATTATAAAGAGCATCCTGGCAATTGACTATTGATGAAGGTAACATTTCTTTAAAATAAGATGAATTTTAGCAACAAACAGTCACCAACTGATCTACTGCATCGAAAATCTCACCGTCGCCACTTGCCCGGCGTCATCCATCACCAGCAGTTGATAATCCCCTTTCGTCGCCAGCCGTAGCGTAAGATGTTGTCCGCGTTCATCCAGCCTTTCGCCATTAAGAAACCACCAGCGCTCACCTGACCCGCCGGTGGTTCGTACCGGCAATGAGGCTTGTGCAGAACCGGGTAAACGCTTCACAATCGCGCCATCACGCACCCCTGTCAACTGCAACGGCAGCGAATCGTCCTGCCCCAGCGGCGGACACGTGGCAGAAACAGGCGGTAATCTCGCCCTACGGCGTTCTGACTCCGGCAGCCATGGCTCCAGCGGTAAAGGCCAGACGATTAATGTTTGTTCGCGCGCCTGCGGGCAATCTGCCGCCACACGTTTGCCTTCTTCGTCCAGCCAGACGGGGAAACGAATGCCGCTCACCCCCTCCTGCTCGGGCAATAGCAACGTTGGCGGCTGGCTGCCGTCCAGTATCCAGGTTGCCAGACGACGTCGACAGTTGCTGTCACCGGGCGCAAGAGATTGCCCACCAGGCCAGCACACCACGCCACGGCTAACGGATACCGGACGCGGATCTTCCGGCTGATTTGTCCCGCGAGAGAGCAGAAGATTATTGACCTGATTAAGCAGCGGCACGGCACTGGCAAATCCAAACTGGCCCACAACTGGCGTTCCGTCTGGTCTGCCAGTCCAGATACCGATCACATAACGAGCGTTAACACCAATCGCCCACGCATCGCGATAGCCATAGCTGGTGCCCGTTTTCCACGCCAGCGGGACCACTCTGCTCAAAGCGTTATCCGGTAGCGGTTGCGCTTCATCGGCCATAATACGGCGAATAATCCACGCCGCGCCCGCCGACATCAACGGACGTTCAAGCAGTGGGTCGCCCGGCTGCAGACGCAGTTTTCCCGCTTTTCCCTGGCGAGCAAAGGCGCTGTAGGCTGCGGCTATATCTTCCAGCCTTGCCCCCGCGCCGCCTAAAATCAGCGACAGATTCGGCGCTGCCCCTGCGGGCAGATACAGCGGTAAGCCAACGTTACGTAACGATGCGGCAAAACGCTTCGGGCCATAGGCTTCGAGTACCTGCACGGCGGGTAAATTCAACGACCTTACCAGCGCTTCGCTCATACTCACCGGTCCATGAAAACCGCTGTCAAAATTCCCTGGTCGATAGTCCCCGGTTCGCCGAGGTACATCCTGCAACAACGAAGCAGGATGAATGAGTCCGTCATCCAGCGCCAGACCATATACAAACGGCTTTAGCACCGAGCCCGGCGAACGGATCGCATTCACCATATCCACATGACCAAAGCGGGAGTCGTCATTCATATCTACCGACCCCACCCAGCCACGCACGCTCATATCGGTGTGATCGACCACAATCATCGCCAGCGAACTGCGTGCAGGTAAGCGCCCCTTCCAGTTTTGCGCCAGCTCTTCCAGTTGGCGCTGCAACCCGGCGTCAAGGGTGGTCACGATTTTATCGCTTCGGCTTTTTCCCAGCATCATGCGCGAGAATAACGGCGCTAACTGCGGCATTTGTCTGGGCGCCAACCAGACCGGTTCTTCGCGCGACTCCTGTACCTGTCTGGCAGGCCAAATGCCCTGCGTCGCCATACGTTCGAGCACTTTATTGCGCGCCGCTTGCGCGCGATCCGGCCAACGGTCCGGGCGCAGACGACTCGGCGCCTGCGGCAGCACCGCCAGCAGCGCAGCATCGGAATAACTTAATTGCGCGGGCGATTTGCCAAGATAGGCCCAGCTTGCCGCCCCCACGCCCTGCAGCGTACCGCCAAATGGCGCACGGTTAAGATACAGCGTCAGGATGTCGCGCTTGGAGAGGTGCCATTCCAGCTGCAATGCGCGCCAGAGCTGGCGGAACTTGCCGCCGAAGGTTCGCGGATGGGGATCGAGTAATCGTGCTACCTGCATGGTGAGCGTACTGCCGCCCGAAACCACACGCCCAGAGGAGAGGTCCTGCCACGCTGCGCGCAGCACGGAAAACGGATTGACGCCGGGATGTTTCCAGAACCAGCGGTCTTCGTAGTTAATTAACGCCTCAAGGTAGCGAGGCGATACCTCATCAATAGCCACCGGATAACGCCAGATACCGTCCGCATCGGCGAAGCGCCACAGCGGCGTACCATCATGCGCCACCACGACCCGTGCCGGATCGACTTCGTGCAGCGGCAGCGGCCAGATTTTATCTGCCGCCCAAACCGCCGCCAGAAACAATAGCGCAACGGCTGCCACCCAGAGCCAGCAGCCGCGTTTACCCAACCCGCGCATCATTTACGGTCTGACAATCAAAAGTCCCTCTGTCGCACCGGTCGCGCGCCACTGCGGAACATACATTGATTCCACCTGCGGGACAGGAACCTGGTAGGTCCCCGGCGTTACCGCCCGCGCCAGATACACCAGCGTAACCGGTTGTCCTTCATTGACCGCCACCGCGGCAACAAAGCGATCGTCACGGAATTCAACGTGCTGGATATCCGCTTGTTGCATCTGATTGAGCAGATTCGCTACTTCGCTACCGCTATCCTGCAGGCTTGCGCTGCCGTTGGCCAGATTCTGGTTTTCCAGCTCCAGGCCGGCTGGCAGTAAATCGACCACCAGCGCATCCGGTACATTCTGGCTGGCTTTCACCTCCAGCCAGACCAGCACCAGCTCGCCGCTGCGCAGAGAATCCAGCGATTTGCTGTTTCCGTCGAGCCCCAGGATTTGACGCTCAATATGCAAAACGTTGCTGGCAGGCGTCGGTGAGGTTTGCGGGTAACCGCTCACATCCAGACGCAGCCACAGTGGCAGATTACCGGTATTGGTGACGCTCAGCGTAGACAACGCATCGGCATCCAGATTCCGCGTCTGTGATTTCTCCCCGGCTAACGGTTGTTCAGAGAGTGACGTTTGCGCCTGCCATGTGCCTGGCAAGTCCTGTAACGTACGCGCGGCAAGGAACAGCGCATTATTTTCCTGAGTAGAGAGCCAGCGCTGCCCAAAGGCCTGTTCTGACAAGGTGTTCAGCAAGGTATTCTGCACGTCAGGTTTGAGTTTGTTCTCTTCCAGCAAGGCCAGCATCAGCGCGTTGTCGCGCAGCTGGCTGCCGTAATCCGCCATCCACTGCTGCGCGTCGCGACGTGGTGTATTCAGCGCCAGGGTCAACGCCTGTTCACTGCGGTTGGCATCGCCCATGTTTTTCAGCGCGATCCCCAGTTGCAACAGCGGTAAACCGGAAGCGGCCTGTGCACGGTGATCCCAGATCTCACGCAGCGCGCCGAGCGGGGCTTTCTGCTGACGAGCCAGCACCAGCGCGGCGTAGGCCTGTACGGCAAATCGGCTTGCAGATGCGTCGTCGGTATAGCGAATCGACATCATGCCCGGATCCTGCAAATAGCGCAGCAGCCGCTCGTTACCCCGGTTAATCACCTCCGCCGGGACGCTGTAGCCCTGTTCATTCGCTCGCACGAGGAAATCCATCACATACGCGGTCAGCCAGTACTCTTCCGATCCGTTTTTATCCCACAGCGCAAAACCGCCGTTATCACGCTGCATTTGCAGTAAACGAGAAATACCAATGTCTACTGCCGCACGGCGTTTTTCATCGCTATCACCCGCGATACCTAACGCCTTCAGCTGCGCGGCGTTGGTATATAAAGAAGGGAACAACCCGCTCGCCGTTTGCTCGAGGCAACCGTAAGGGTAGGCTTTCAGTTCGCGGATGTAGCGCGCCAGATTCAGCGGCGGCTTACCGCTAAACAGCAATTGCCCCTGCATCGTCGCTGGGGAGAAATTGGTCAGTTCTTCGACCGGAAGCTGCCAGGTTGCCCCCGGCTGAAGTGCGACGCCGTTATTCACGGTTTGCGCCGGGAATGCCGGTCGCACGCCAATCTTCCACTGTTTATGCTGCACAGGCAGCGTTTCCCCCGGTAAAGTCAGACCGCTAATTTCTGCCTGAATTTCGCCATCGCCAAAACCCTCCCGCGCACGCACCGGAATAAACAGCGTAGTCCGTACGCCTGGCGCCAGATTCACCGGGGCGGGATCTTGCCCCATGAGTTCCAGCAGACCGCTGGCCGCGAGCTTAATATTCAGCGTTTGTGGTTTGTCAGTCAGGTTGGTCACATCCAGCGTCAGACGCGAGGTATCGCCCCCCGCCAGAAAGCGCGGCATGTTCAGTTCAGCAATCATCGGCGCGGCGACAATCACTTTGCTTTCGCTGCTGCCAAAATCATCCGCCGTCCAGGCTTGCGCCATTACCCGCAGCTCGCCGTTGAAATCACCAATCGGTAACGTCACCGTACCTTCGCCCTGCTCGTTAAGCGTGACCGGCAGCGCCTGTTGCGCCACAATATTGACGTGATTGACCGGTGGCTTACCGCCGCGTTTTAATTCATCGCCATCACCACCAAAGCGCAGCGCCGCCAGGCGCCCTTGCCCTTCGATCACCTGGCCGTAAATATCATAAATATCTGCGCCATAGCGTTTTTGCCCGAAAAACGCCTGCCACGGATCCGGCGTGGCGTAGTCGGTAATGTTCAACACCCCGCTGTCGACGGCTGAGACCAGCACATTAACCTGCTTTGGCACCTCGCCATTTTTAACGCTGGCTTTAATCTTGACGGTCAACGGCTGATTTGGCCGTATTTTCGCCGGGCTTTCCAGGGCCAGCGCCAGACGACGGTTTTCATCGCCTAGCGGTAAATGTAGTAAGCCGACCGCCCGTTTTGGCGTTGCCGAACGGGACTTGTCGCCAGGACGAACCACCAGCGCACTGAGATACAAATCGTGGCGATTCCAGGCTTTATCGACCGGGATGGAGATATCGAGACCATCCGCCGGTACGTCTATTTCTTGCCACCACAGCGGGCCTTCGCTGGATTCCACCATTGCATAACCTTTGCCAGCAGCGGGAGCGGCAACGTGTAGCTTCATGGTATCGCCAGGACGATAGCTGGGTTTATCAAGTTTCAGGGTCACGCGATCGGGACGCACTGCCCCACTGCCGTCGCTGTTATCCTGCCAGCTATAACCCGCCCAAAAGCGTACGCTGCTCACCGCATCATTCGGGGCTTTGACTTCCAGACGATAGGCACCCCACTCAACCGGAAAGCTGACTTTACCGGTCTCATCCGCTTTAAGATCCAGTGTCTGCTCACCCTCAACAAGATCCTTTTGATCGAACTGTGATTGCCAGCCCTCGCCTTCAGACCAGTTCCAGTAATAATCACGACGTTCACGGATCAAACGCACCTGCAAGCCGGACACCGCTTTTTTATCGCCTTGCGCATCGGCATACACAATATCGAAAGCAGCGTTGCTGTCTTCATCGACAATAGGCTGATTCACGGTGGTATCGGTGCGGTAATCATAAACGGCTTTTGCCGCAAACTGCGGACGAATACCCGGCAGTGTGTCCGCAGGCCAGATGGCTTGTTCAGCCCGACGCGTTACCGGACGGCCACCTGATTCCAGCAGGCTGGCTTGCAGGATCACCTGTAACGGAGAATGTGTCTCCTGCCATTGGCTGTTGGTAGTCACTTCGCCGCGACCGTGATCGTCCAGCGTCAACTGCACTTCATCGAGACTGCGGGAAAGATTTTCTTCGGCAATATTACCAAACTGGAACCCCGGCAGTGCCTGCACGGCTTCGCGCAGCGGGCGCAGGAAAAGCTGCCCTTGCAGGGCATTGCCGTTAGCGGGCGCGCCGTACAGGTAGTAGCCCACTACCGAGAACTTCACTTCATCAGTTGGCGCCACCGGTATCTTATTGGCGGTGAGATTGAGCGCCATCCGCTCCGGCATAAAATCTTCAACATGGAAATCCCACATCCGCGACTGGTTGTCGCCTGTATTGGCACGAATATGCCACATACCGGTTGGCGCGCTGCTGTCCAGCGGCCAGCTAAAGCGGTACAGGCCGTTCTCCGGCTGGCTAACTACCGAGCGCAAGACCTGTCCGTCGGGCTTAACGACTTCCAGCTTCACTGGCTGGTCGGGTAACGTTTTACCGTCGCTGTCACGCAGTAATCCGTTGAGGATCACCGTCTCGCCAGGCCGATAGAGGTCACGGGGACCAAACATAAAGAACTGTTTGCTGTATCCCGGCGCACCGGCAATATCAAACTCAGCCAGGTCCAACGCCGGAAGCTTCAGATCCAGCAGCGTGGTTTGTCCGTCTTTGCGGGCCAACAATAAGGCCGCGTCTTTATCGGTCTTAAGCGTTACATGACCCTGGGTGTCGCTGGTTGCCTGCGCCAGCGTCTGCCCTTTTTCGTTGAGTAACGTGACCTCAATACCCTGCTGCGCGGCGCCGTTTTCCAGACTCTGCGTAAAGACATCCAGTTGATTGTGGTAACGGTGCGCAGACACACCAATATCGCTGAGCGTGAACAGCGTAGCGGCATTGCTGTAGTTGTATTGTCCAGCCTGATTCATCACTGCGATGTAAACGCCCGCTTGCTGCAACGGCTTGATATCGCTCAGCGGCAGCAGCAGCTTCTCACGGGTGTTACGCGCCGGATTGAGGTCAAAGCGTCCGGTATAAACCAGTTCAGCCATTTTCAGCAGATTGTCGGACTCCCAGTTTGCCAACGAATTGCGGTATTCCCACTGGCTGACAAACGCGCCGAGCGACTCAGGCTTCACGCGAAAGAAGTTCACATCCACGCTGTTAACGTTAAGAGCCATAACCGGCAGCCCTTCAATCACTTTTCCCGGCAGCAGCGAGCCACGACTGGCGAACCCTACGCTTGGCTGAACGTCGCGGGTGGTAATGTTTTTTTCATAATCTATAGAGAACGTCGCTTTATTCAGCGCCAGCAAATCACGCTCAATAGTCACCACCAGTTCCCGATTGGGTTCAAGATGGCGTAAGCGTAGCTCTTTCAGATTTGGCGCCAGCTCCCAGGCACCATCCACTTTGCCGCTTTTTTTATCAACAACGTGCACGACGCGGGAAAAATCTTGTTCTGGATCGAGGGGAATGGAGAAGGTCAACACGAGCGTTGCCGCACCGTCGAGCTGGACCTCTGAGGCATCCAGCAGCGTCAGCGACTTGCCCTGGCTTTGCTGCATCAGCTTTTGTAATTGGGCCTTGTCTTTTACTGGCGCAGTCTGGGAAGCTGGCGAGTCAGGTTTCGCAGCCGTCGGTGATTTTTCGTTATTATTATCGCACCCAACCAGTGCCAGCATCAGCATGCAGGCCGCTACGCGTAAATGTTTCATTTTTCATCCCTGGCCGTAGTGGCCCGTTAGCTACGTAGAACAACTATTATGCGTCAGATTTCCGGCTGTGGAAGCCAGTAACTGTACAACGTTGTCCTAATATTAGTGATTAATGTGGATTCGCCTGACAAATCAGCCTCTTTTACTTGTCGCTTTGTACTAAACGTCCGACAATTTGCCAAAACCTGGTAAAAATGGAGATGCCTATGACCACCGCCTTCTTTGTCGCTGCCGACTGGCTTGCCGAACACATTGACGACCCGGAAATACTAATTCTTGATGCCCGGATGGCACCTCCAGGACAGGAAGATCGCGATGTTGGCGAGGAGTATCGTGCGGGCCATATTCCTGGCGCAGTCTTTTTTGATATTGAAGCGCTTTCCGACCATACGTCACCGCTACCGCATATGATGCCGCGTCCGGAAGCCTTTGCTGTAGCTATGCGTGAGCTGGGCGTTGATCAGGATAAGCATCTGATTGTCTACGATGACGGAAATCTGTTTTCCGCTCCACGCGCATGGTGGATGCTGCGGACTTTTGGCGTCGAGAATGTCTCCATTCTGGCGGGCGGTCTGGCAGGCTGGCAGCGTGATGAGCTAATGCTCCAGGAAGGAGATGAGGATTTACCTGAAGGTGAATTTAACGTGGCATTTACGCCTGAAGCCATCGTGCGCGTTACCGATGTTCTGCTGGCCAGTCATGAAAAAACGGCGCAGATCGTCGATGCCCGTCCGGCTGCGCGTTTTAATGCTGAAGTTGACGAGCCGCGTCCAGGCCTGAAACGTGGTCATGTGCCCGGTGCGCTTAACGTACCGTGGACAGAGCTGGTTCGTGACGGTGAACTGAAAACCACCGACGAACTGGATGCTATTTTCTTCAGCCACGGCGTAAGCTTTGACCGCCCCATCATCGCCAGTTGCGGCTCTGGCGTAACGGCTGCTGTCGTGGTACTGGCGCTTGCCACGCTGGGCGTTTCTAACGTCGCATTGTATGACGGCGCATGGAGCGAATGGGGAGCGCGGAGTGATTTACCGGTAGAACCGGTATTATAAAGCTGGAAATGCCGGATGGCGCTTCGCTTATTCGGCCTACATAATAACGCACATCCCAGGCCGGGCAAGTCGTATGCGTCGCCACCCGGCCTGGTCTTTTAGATAATCCGGTTCTGTTTAAAGTCGCGCAGGAAACCACCCCAGCGGCGCTCATAGAACGGGGCGATGTGCTCAGTGATAAAGTGGCTGACGCCCTTCTCGCCTTTCTTCACCTGGCAAATATCAATCGGTTCATCGCCCGGCAATGTGTCGGTTGCGACGCTGCCCGCAGCGTGGATGATCTCTTCAATATCCCCTTCCGCTTCAATACCAATCAGCAGATTCGGCTGGGCTTCCGCGTTTTCTTTGATTGAGCAGAGAAACGCGCGTTTTACCGGCTTGATGGTTTTAAACAGCGTGGTCAGCGAGTCGATCATCTGCGCTGGCGGCTCAGCGACTTCAGAGAGGATCAGCGATTCACCGCCTTCGAGTACTTCCTGGGTGCTCAGCGGATTACCCTCTTCCCCCATCAGCAGGCTTACCTCACGCGGCATAAATTCTTTGCCGGTCGGCAGTTTCGCGTTGAGAAACAGCGTTTCGCCGAGCGTCATTTCAAACAACGTACGCACCGGCATCACGACAAACGCTTGTTCATCTTCCACCGCCTGTTGCAGGGCTTCCAGAGAGGTGAAGAACGGGATCACGGTCGTGCCGTCTTCTTTCTCCCAGTGCTGCAGATCGAGGGCGCTGTCTTCAACCACCGCCTCACCTTCAGCGGCGGTACCCGGTACCCAGACGGTGGATTCCAGTAAAGTACGGAAAAATGCCGGACGATGCGCAGGCTCTGTCGCCGCTTGCTCCAGCAATGTTTCTAGTTCATTTTTTGATTCGGACATAAGTATCACAAATTGGATGAATACATGTAGGCCGGATAAGCGTAGCGCCATCCGGCAATACAGTCATGAATTAGGCAGTCAGCAGATTCGCGATAGTGCGCACACCCAGACCAGTTGCACCCGCAGACCACTGCTCAACCGGCGCTTTGCGATAGGTCGCAGAGCAGTCGATGTGCAGCCAGCCCTGCTGGTAGTTTTCCACGAAATGGGACAGGAAACCCGCCGCGGTGCTTGCGCCAGCCGGGTAAGCCGCACTGCCGGTGTTGTTCAGTTCAGCAAAGTTAGACGGCAACTGGCTTCGGTGGAACTCTGCCAGCGGCAGACGCCAGAACGGTTCGTTTTCTTGCGCCGCACTGGCCAGCAGGCGAGCAGCCAGCTGATCATCAAAGCTAAACAGCGCGTGGTAATCGTTGCCCAACGCTGTTTTCGCCGCGCCGGTCAGCGTGGCGGCATCAATGATCAGTTCCGGTTTCTGCGCGCTGGCGTCGATCAGGCCATCGGCCAGCACCAGGCGTCCTTCGGCATCGGTATTCATCACTTCAACTTTTTTACCGTTGCGATAGTGAATAATATCGCCGAGCTTAAAAGCGTTGCCGCTGATCAGGTTATCCGCGCAGCACAGATACAGCTTCACGCGCTTGTTCAGACCACGGGTGATGGCAAACGCCAGCGCGCCGGTGACCGTTGCCGCACCGCCCATGTCGGACTTCATTGAGTCCATAAATGCGCTTTGCTTGATGCTGTAACCGCCGGAATCAAAGGTAATTCCCTTGCCAACCAGGCAGGCATAAACCGGGGCCTCTTTGTCGCCTGTTGGGTTGTAGTCCAGCGCCAGCAGCACCGGAGGACGTTCGGAGCCACGACCCACGGTATGCAGTCCCATGTAGTTCTGCTCACGCAGATCTTCGCCTTTGGTGATTCGGTAAGAGACGTTATCACAAGCCACGCCACACAGCAGGTCGACCGCGCGTTGCGCCAGTTGTTCCGGGCCCAGTTCTTCCGCCGGGGCGTTAATGGTATCGCGCACCCAGTCAATAATCTTCAGACGGTTATCCAGCTCTTTGCGCTGTGCTTCGTCCAGAGCAGCCCACTCAACTTTGCGGGTGCCTTTTGGTCCTTTGTAACCCTGCCAGAATGCCCAACTGCGTTCGGTATCCCAGCCTTCACCGTCCAGTTGAACGTGTTTAATCCCCAGACCGTCAATTTTACGTGCGGCGCGCTGGATAAGGCCGAGGTCATCTTTCCCGTTCAGATGCAGGGTAATGCCGTCATTATTAATGCTGTATGTCGCCTTTTCACCCCAGCGGGCGTCAGCGGGTTGCGTGGAAAGCGTAATTTTCATGGCTTCTGTCATTTTATTTATCCTTATTTTCGCGCATACAGGAAAACGGGCCACCCGTGGGCAGCCCGTTGACTTATTCGGCTTCGTCCAGCCAGACCAGCAAAATGGCCTCAAGGATTTTTTCGTTCGATGCCTGCGGATCATCATCGAACTCTTCCAGGTCACAGATCCATTGATGCAGATCGGTGAAACGAACGGTCTTGGGATCGAGGTCGGGGAACGCGTCATACAGCGCCTCGCCGATCTCGCGGCTATCGGTCCACTTCAGTCCCATACTACCCTCTGTTAATGCTCACGCGCATGATTGATTGTGTAACGTGGGATTTCGACCACTAAATCGTCCTCGGTTACCCGCGCCTGACAGCTTAAACGGCTCTCCGGCTCCAGTCCCCAGGCTTTATCCAGCATGTCGTCTTCTTCTTCCGTGCTTTCCGGCAAAGAATCAAAACCTTCACGTACGATGCAGTGGCAGGTCGTGCAGGCACAGGATTTTTCACAGGCGTGTTCAATCTCGATACCGTTACGCAGGGCAACGTCAAGAATGGTTTCGCCGGTCTCAGCTTCCAGAACTGCGCCATCGGGACAGAGATCCTGATGAGGCAAAATAACAATCTTTGGCATATTAAACCTCGTCCACGGAATGGCCTTTCAGCGCGCTACGGACAGATTTGTCCATGCGGCGAGCGGCGAATTCCTGGGTTTGTTTGTCTACGTTTTTAATGGCTTGTTCTATCGCGTCAACATCGTCACCCTGTGCAACCTCGCTCAAGTGCGCGGCGGCGGTGTCGATAGCCTGACGTTCTGCGGCGCTTAACAGCGCGGCATCAGCGTTCAGCGCACCGGATAAACTTTCCAGTACGCGTGCCGCTTCGACTTTCTGTTCTGCCAGCATACGGGCTTTAACGTCCTGCTCGGCAAAACTCATCGAATCCTGAATCATGGAGGCGATTTCACTGTCGGTCAGACCGTAGGACGGTTTAACCTGAATTGAGGACTCAACGCCGGTGGATTTCTCCATAGCGGTGACGCTCAGCAGCCCGTCAGCATCTACCTGGAAGGTCACGCGGATATGCGCGCCGCCTGCCGGCAATGCCGGGATGCCGCGCAGCGCAAAACGCGCCAGTGAACGGCAGTCCTGCACCAGCTCACGTTCGCCCTGCATCACGTGAATGGACATCGCGGTTTGGCCATCTTTAAAGGTGGTAAAGTCCTGCGCGCGCGCCACCGGGATAGTGGTGTTACGCGGGATCACTTTCTCCACCAGTCCGCCCATGGTTTCCAGCCCCAGGGACAGCGGGATAACGTCCAGCAGCAGCATTTCGCTGTCCGGTTTATTTCCGACCAGAATATCGGCCTGGATTGCCGCACCGATAGCGACCACTTTGTCCGGGTCGATAGAGGTCAGCGGCGTACGGCCAAAAAACTCACCGACGCGTTCACGTACCAATGGCACGCGCGTTGAACCACCGACCATCACCACTTCCAGCACATCCTGCGGCTCCACGCCCGCATCTTTCAGCGCGCGTCGGCAGGCCAGCAGCGTACGCTTGACCAGTGCGGAAATAAGTTCATTAAAGGTTTCACGGGTGATTTCACCCTGCCATCCCGCCACGTTAACCGTTACAGAATCAGCGTCGCTAAGCGCGATTTTCGCTGCAATCGCGGCATCCAGCAGTTCGCGCTGTACGCGGTTATCGCTGCGATCGGCCACGCCCGCCTGCTCGCGAATGTAATCGGCCAGCAGATGGTCAAAATCGTCGCCGCCGAGCGCGGAATCACCGCCGGTCGCCAGCACTTCGAACACGCCGCGACTCAGGCGCAGAATGGAAATGTCAAACGTACCGCCGCCAAGGTCATAGACCGCGATCACGCCTTCCTGACCGGAGTCCAGGCCATACGCGATCGCCGCAGCGGTCGGTTCGTTCAACAAACGCAATACGTGCAGGCCCGCCAGACGTGCGGCGTCTTTGGTCCCCTGACGCTGCGCATCATCAAAGTAAGCCGGAACGGTGATTACCACGCCGTCCAGCTCGCCAGACAGCGCTTCGGTTGCCCGTGCGGCCAATGCTTTCAGAATATCAGCGGAGACACGCACCGGGTTAAGCAAACCGGCTGCGGTTTCAATCATCGGCAAACCGTTTTCGCTCGCGTGGAACGTATAAGGCAGATGCGGGTAACGCGCCTGAATATCCGCCAGAGAGCGGCCCATCATGCGTTTTACCGAGCTGACGGTGTTGGCCGTATCCAGCGCGGCATTGGCGCGGGCATCGTAACCGACAGAGTAGCCCTGCTGCTGATAGTGAACCACTGACGGCAACAGGTGGCGACCTTGATGGTCTGCCAGCGTTTCGGCCTGGCCGCTGCGTACGGTCGCAACCAGGGAGTTGGTGGTGCCTAAATCGATACCTACCGCCAGACGACGCTGGTGCGGCGCGGCGCTCAGACCAGGCTCACTAATTTGTAATAAGGCCATTTTCGCTTCCGGAAATTAAAAATCGAGCAGTTTTTCTTCGAGTTGTTCTGCACTGCTTCGCAGTTTATCGAGAAAACGCAGCTTACGCACGGTATCTGCCGCTGCGTCCCACGTCTCGCTATCCAGCTGTTCCACCATCAGTTGATGGCGAACGTTATACATTTCACTGACGCGTTGCATAAACGCATCTAAACGTTGACTGTCTTTTGCCTGTTCAATCTCGTCCAGTTCTTCACGCAGTTCCAGTTGCTCCATCAGGAACGCGGTATCGCGCACCGTGTGCTGCTCGCTGCGGATGTCAAAGCCGTGTAAGGACAATAAGTATTCGGCGCGCATCAAAGGATGACGCAGCGTTTGCCAGGCCTGGTTGATAGTGGCGGACTGCGAAACCGCAGCAAGTTGTTCCGCCTGGGAACCGCTGGCGAATTTATCAGGATGATACTGACGTTGTAGATCCTGAAAACGTAGGCTCAGCGCCTGAGTATCGAGCTGATAACGGGCCGGTAAGCCAAAGAGGGTGAAGTAGTCCATAACATTCTCAGGGCATCGATTCTCTGTTGTTCGATGAGGCAAAACCAGAGAGTCAGGTAAAACAAACCCCACGCGCAGGCGACCACGGTGGGGTTATCAGTAAGCGCGTTACACGTGGAAGCTTTCGCCGCATCCACATTCGTCTTTCACGTTCGGGTTAGTGAACTTAAACCCTTCGTTCAGACCTTCTTTGACGAAGTCTAACTGCGTACCGTCGAGGAATTGCAGGCTCTTACCGTCGATCACGACTTTTACGCCTTTGTCTTCAAACACGGTATCTTCAGCCGCCGGCTCGTCAACAAATTCCAGTACATAAGCCATACCTGAGCAGCCGGAGGTTCTCACGCCCAGACGCAGACCAAACCCTTTACCGCGGTTTGCCAGGAAGGTATTTACACGCGCTGCTGCACTGTCGCTTAAGGTAATCGACATAATAAAACCTCAACTCTTAATTATTTTGCTTCACGTTTGCTTTTGTAATCCGCAATCGCGGCTTTAATCGCGTCTTCAGCCAGAATAGAGCAGTGAATTTTCACCGGTGGCAGTTCAAGTTCGTCGGCAATATCGGTGTTTTTAATTGCCTGTGCTTCATCCAGAGATTTCCCTTTTACCCATTCGGTAACCAGAGAGCTGGAGGCAATAGCGGAACCGCAGCCGTAAGTCTTGAAACGCGCGTCTTCAATGATACCCTCATTGTTGACTTTGATCTGCAACTTCATCACGTCGCCACAGGCCGGTGCACCCACCATGCCGCTGCCCACGTTCTCGTCGCTGTTGTCAAAAGAACCCACGTTACGTGGATTCTCGTAATGATCGATTACTTTTTCGCTGTAAGCCATGATGAATTCTCCTTATCGGTACCGATTAGTGATGTGACCATTCAATGCTGTTCAGATCCACGCCCTGTTTGAACATTTCCCACAGCGGAGAAAGGTCGCGCAGGCGGCCGATGGAGTTGCGAACCAGATTGATGGCGTAGTCAATCTCTTCTTCGGTAGTGAAACGACCTAAAGAGAAACGAATTGAGCTGTGTGCCAGCTCGTCGGTCATCCCCAGCGCGCGCAGCACGTAGGATGGCTCCAGGCTTGCAGAAGTACATGCAGAACCGGAGGATACAGCCAGGTCTTTCAGCGCCATAATCAGCGACTCGCCTTCAACAAAGTTGAAGCTGACGTTGAGAATGTTCGGTGCGCCCTGCTCGAGGTCACCATTGAGGTACACCTCTTCCATATCTTTCACGCCGTTCCACAGACGGTTACGCAGACTGCGCAGGCGCGCCATCTCGGTTTCCATCTCTTCTTTAGCGATACGGTAAGCTTCACCCATACCGACGATCTGGTGCACAGGCAGCGTACCGGAACGCATGCCGCGCTCGTGACCGCCGCCGTGCATCTGCGCTTCAATACGAATACGCGGTTTACGACGAACGTACAGCGCACCGATACCTTTCGGACCATAGATTTTGTGGCCGGAGAAAGACATCAGGTCAACTTTCAGTTGGCTCAGGTCGATAGGCAGTTTGCCCACGCTCTGGGTGGCGTCAACGTGATAGATAATGCCGCGCGCACGGCACATTTCGCCGATAGTCGCGATATCCTGCACCACGCCGATTTCGTTGTTCACGTGCATGATGGACACGAGGATAGTGTCGTCACGCATTGCCGCTTCAAGTTCTTTCAGGTCAATAATGCCGTTACGCTGCGGGGCGAGGTAGGTGACTTCGAACCCTTCGCGCTCCAGCTGACGACAGGTATCCAGCACGGCTTTGTGTTCGGTTTTGCTGGTGATGATGTGCTTGCCTTTTTTCTGATAAAAGTTGGCTGCACCTTTAATCGCCAGGTTATCGGATTCAGTCGCACCGGAAGTAAAGACGATTTCACGCGGGTCAGCGCCCACGAGGTCGGCAATCTGGTTACGGGCGATATCTACCGCCTCTTCAGCCTGCCAGCCGAAACGGTGTGAACGAGACGCTGGGTTACCAAAGTTTCCGTCCAGGGTCAGACACTGCATCATTTTCTCGGCAACACGCGGGTCCACCGGCGTGGTTGCGGAGTAGTCGAGATAGATCGGTAATTTCATTGCTCTATAAACTCCGTACATCGCTTCAATGCAAGGAATCAGGCAACCGGCTGGATGTACGACCGAGTTAACGGGGCGTCGAACGCCCCGGCCTGATTCTAATATCTTATTATCTTTGCCCTAAATAGTTCGTGTTGCAGCAAGGCGGCAAACTTGAGAGTGCCCAGGAGCTTACATCAAGTAAGTGACTGGGGCGAGCAAGTGCGGCCAACGCAGTTGCGGCACGAAATATAACGGGCAAATTATGCGCGTAACTTAACGTCGATCGCGTCTTGAGCACGATTAGTGCGTGGAGCGTCATGCGTGTGCTGGCGACCAGACACATCCAGGACTTCCTGATTATTAACCAGCTCGCCCAACGTAATGTTGTTGAGGAAGCCGGTCAGACGATCGCTCAGATCGCGCCACAGCGCGTGGGTCAGGCACTTATCGCCGCCCTGACAACCGCCTTTGCCCTGGCAACGGGTCGCATCTACAGACTCGTCAACAGCGCTAATCACTTCACCTACTGCGATGCTGCCGGCATCTTTACCCAGCAAGTACCCGCCGCCTGGTCCACGTACGCTGGAAACCAGACCGTTTTTACGCAAACGGGAAAACAGCTGCTCCAGATATGACAGGGAAATTCCCTGACGTTCAGAAATATCAGCCAACGGTACCGGGCCCGTTTCGGAGTTGAGCGCAACGTCCAACATTGCGGTCACGGCATAACGCCCTTTTGATGTCAGTCTCATGTCTTACTTAGCCTCAAACTCGCCCCTGCCCGGGGTTTTTTATTGTAAAATGGGGGTATTGCATAGCAGGGGCAAGTCTGACATTCCCGACTAAATCAGTCAACTATTTACTTGACTAATTTAGTCAGGTATTTGACGTTCCGTGCGCCATTAGTACAGTTACTTGCTTTTATTCTGCTGCTCGATTGAAGCTAAAATCCCACGCAGGATGTTCAGCTCCTGGCTCTCAGGTCGCGCGCGCGTGAACAGACGACGCAGTTTGTTCATCACCTGCCCCGGGTGCCCTTCGCGGATAAACCCGGTCGACAACAGCGTTTGTTCCAGATGACCGTAAAAACGCTCTAAATCATCAACCAGCGGATACTCTGCTTCTTCGTAATCTGCGGTCTTGTCGCTTTCCTGCGTTGCCAGCCAGGCCATGCGCACTTCATAAGAGATGACCTGCACCGCCATCGCCAGGTTGAGCGAACTGTATTCCGGGTTCGCGGCAATGGCGACATGATAATGGCACTTCTGCAGCTCTTCGTTGGTCAGGCCAACGCGTTCGCGGCCAAACACCAGCGCCACCGGCGAATTCGTTGCTTCAGCGACGCTTTTTAAACCGCATTCACGCGGATCCAGCATCGGCCACGGCAGCGTACGCGAGCGCGCACTGGTGCCTACAACCAGACTGCAACCCGCCAACGCTTCGTCGAGAGTATCGACGATCTGCGCGCTGCCGATCACATCACTGGCGCCTGCCGCCAGGGCGATGGCCTGGGAGTCCGGTTTAACCAGTGGATTTACCAGCCACAGATTGGTTAAACCCATGGTTTTCATTGCGCGGGCCACAGAGCCCATGTTGCCAGTGTGAGAGGTTTCCACCAGCACGATTCGAATATTTTGCAGCATTGTATTTCTTCGGCTAAAGATTATTCGGGCATATTATCATAAAACGAAGACATATTCCGAACTCGCTGCTATACTCTGCGCCGTTTTCCCGTTCTTTAACATCCAGTGAGAGAGACCGATGCATCCGATGCTGACCATCGCCGTGCGCGCAGCGCGCAAGGCGGGTAATGTAATTGCCAAACACTACGAAACACCAGACTCAGTAGAAACCAGCCAGAAAGGCAGCAATGATTTCGTGACTAACGTCGATAAAGCCGCTGAAGCGATTATTATCGAAACTATTCGCAAATCTTACCCTCAGCACACCATCATCACCGAAGAAAGCGGTGAGCACGCTGGTGAAGATCAGGATGTTCAATGGGTTATCGATCCACTGGATGGCACCACCAACTTCGTAAAACGTCTGCCGCACTTCGCGGTTTCCATCGCAGTACGCATTAAAGGCCGTACTGAAGTCGCCGTTGTTTACGATCCAATGCGTAACGAACTGTTCACCGCAACTCGCGGCCAGGGCGCACAGCTAAACGGCTACCGTCTGCGTGGCAGCACCGCCCGCGATCTGGACGGCACCATCATCGCTACCGGTTTCCCGTTCAAAGCGAAACAGCACGCCGCTTCTTACATGAAAATTCTTGGCAAGATGTTCACCGAGTGCGCTGACTTCCGCCGCACGGGTTCTGCTGCGCTGGATCTGGCTTACGTTGCCGCTGCGCGCGTTGACGGTTACTTCGAAATCGGCCTGAAACCATGGGATTTCGCCGCAGGCGAGCTGATTGCTCGTGAAGCTGGCGCACTGGTTTGCGACTTCACCGGCGGTCATAACTACCTGGCGACCGGTAACATCGTTGCAGGCAACCCGCGCGTAGTGAAAGCCATGCTGGCGAACATGCGTGACGAACTGAGCGACGCGCTGAAGCGTTAATCTGCTGTGGTGCCGGATACGACGCTCTCGCGTCTTATCCGGCCAATAATTCATACCATACCGCTCTGTAACCTAAAACGGTCTTATCCCCCGCCCCACCGGCACCGCGCTCATCCACATCACTACCGCAGCAGCAATCAGCACCGCACCACCGGCTAACGCCAGCGTCGTCCAGCCAATCTGTCGCCATAGCACAGGCGCTTTATGCCCGCTAAGTCTTACCGCCAGCGAGCGGAAACTGTGCACCAGCAGAGCCAGTGACGTAATCGTCAAAGAGGTTCCTGCCGCCATCGCCAGCGCCGACGCCATGCCCCAGCTAAAAACGCCAACCACTTTACTAAACAGTAAGACCATGATTGCCCCCGAGCACGGACGCATTCCCATTGATAAAACGATCATCAGCCGGGCGCGCCAGTCATCACCGCTTTGCAGCTGTTCAGGATCGGGCAAATGCTGATGTCCACAGCCGCAACCATCGTGATGCACATGATGCGGCGTGAAGGCGGTGAATTTCGGGCGACGCAGCAGCTGGCGCAATTTCTTCAGCGCACGGACGCACAATAAAACGCCCAACACGCCAACCAGCGCATAACTCCCTTTCTCCAGCCAGAAACTACTCATATGTAACTGTCGCGCAGGCAACTGCAAGACGGTGAGCACGATAACGACCAGACCAATAGCGACCAGTCCTTGTAATAAAGACGAGGCCAGCGTCAGGCCGATACTTGATTTGAGTTTCGACGGGTGCGTCGCAAGCCAGGTGGTAATTACGACTTTTCCATGCCCCGGCCCCAGCGCATGCAGGACGCCGTAGAGAAAACTAAACAGCAGCAGCGATCCCCCAGCCTGAGCCGGCCTGGCGGCAACCGCTTTGAGCAAACCGCTCATCTGCTGATTAACGTCGCGCTGCCAGACGATACTTTGCATCATCACCTGCGGCCAGGTCTGCCATAGCCACAGCACGCCGCCTGCTGCCAGCAGTAAAAACACCTCCAGCGGCCATAGCATGAGCCAGCGACGTCTGGCTGCACGTTGTTGAGAAACTACTGACATTGCAGCGTTACCGTCTGTGCAAACTGTTTACCCAACTCCATATCCTCCGGCGGTGCATCTTCTTTATCCAGCGACTGCGCAAAGCTCAGCGTTTGTTCATTCGGCGTCGGCGTATGTACTGAAATACGGCATTTCTGGCTTATGACCTGTCCCAGCCTGGCGTCGCTGTCTTTGTCATAACTCATATCAACGTAGTAGGTCGGGTCGAAGGTTGAAATGGTATATTTTTGTCCACTCAGCGGCTGAGCTTCAGCCAACGGCAGAACGAACGTCAGCACCGCCTGGTGTTCCTCACGCTCCATACCATATTCCGTCGGCCTGTTTTTAAACTTTACCTTTTGCCCGTCGTGCCACACTTCGGTGAAATAGTGCTGACCGAGAACGTTGGCCATCACTTCCGCCGCCAGTTTTTTCCAGATCTCATCACCAGGTTTGGCATTCCCCGCATCATAAAGCAGATCCGCCGAGGTAATTTCATCCATCGTCCAGCGCATTTTAAGCGCGACGAACCGATCATTCGCGCTCACTATCTCGGTTTTCAGATGAATAAAGCTGTGGGGATGCGCGCCTGCGCCAAAGGACAGGAGAGCGAGAAACAACGTGACAATGATACGTTTAACGCCTTGCATGAGTTCTCCACGATAAAAATCTACACCGCCACAAATAATGAAGCTGGGTTTGGCGAAAGAGTGCTGAGGATACCATTGAACGAAAAAATGTTGAGTCTCCTTTTCCGGTATCGATTCAGTTCTCAATTTCGATAATTTCTTCTTCGGCAAATCCCGTCCAACTACCTTATCTGGGTCACGACTTAAGTTAAATGATAATTAAATGTTAATTTATAGTTTCATTTTAATATTTTATTAACACTAAACTTGAATGGCTGAATGTAAAACCATGCAAAATTAACTTAAATTTAACCATTTAATTTCCAAACATTAACAATAATGGGCATGGATCACATTCAGGAAACTCATGATTCATTCCCTATTCCATTCGTTGTTAACTTCACGGCGTGACATGTCCTGCCCCCTACGAAAGGTACAACTATGAAATTCAAACTCGCATTACTCAGTGCAACCCTGGTTTCTGCATGCATGTTGTCCGGCACGTCCTTTGCGGCGGAAAAATATGAAATTGCTGTGGTTGCCAAGGTCACCGGGATTCCGTGGTTTAACCGGATGGAAACCGGCGTTAATGAAGCAGCAAAAAAACTGGATGTGAATGCTTATCAGACCGGGCCTTCCACGCCGGATCCAGCGCAACAGGTGAAAGTCATTGAGGATCTGATCGCCAAAAACGTCAATGCGATCATCGTGGTACCGAATGATGCCAAGGTTCTTGAGCCGGTACTAAAAAAAGCACGCGATAAAGGCATCGTAGTGCTGACGCACGAATCCCCGGATGAGCAAATTGGCCAGTGGGATATCGAAACCATCGACAGTGAAAAATACGCCCAGGCCAACGTCGATGAGTTAGCGAAAAACATGGGTGGTAAGGGCGGGTACGCTATCTATGTCGGTTCGCTGACGGTGCCGCTGCATAACGCGTGGGCGGATTATGCAATTAAGTACCAGAAAGAAAAATATCCGGAAATGTTCGAGGTCACTTCACGTCTGCCGGTCGCGGAAAGCATCGATAAATCCTACGCCACGACGCTGGACCTGATGAAAACCTATCCGCAGATGAAAGGCATTATCGGCTTCGGCTCGCTGGGTCCAATCGGTGCGGGTCAGGCTGTGCAGAAAAAACGCGCCAAAGATAAAATCGCCGTCGTCGGGATCGCTATGCCAGCACAGGCTGCGCCTTACCTGATGCGTGGTGATATCAAAAAGGCGCTGCTGTGGGATCCAAAAGATGCGGGCTACGCGCTGGTAACGGTTGCCGATCAGCTGTTACAGGGTAAAGCAGTGAACGCCGATCTGAGTATTGATGGTTTAGGGAAAGCCGATATCGACACGGAGAAGAAAGTGATCCGCTTTAACAAGATCCTCGAAGTCACCAAAGACAACGCACAATCACTTGGTTTCTAAGGCTTTAGCCGACACCAGGGAACCTTAACGCCGGCCGTCTGGTCGGCGCTATCAACCAAATTAACACTCAGCGTCCACCTGGACGCTCGCAGGGGTATTGTCCATGACAGACACCACCGCATTTATCACTCTTGAGAATATCAGCAAACAATTCCCGGGCGTGCTGGCGCTGGATAACGTGAATCTGACGCTGAGAAAAGGCGAAGTTCACTGTCTGGCGGGTCAAAACGGCTGTGGTAAAAGCACCATTATTAAAGTGATCTCCGGGGTTTATCATCCGGAAAAAGGCGCGCAGATTTTACTCGACGGCAAATTGTTCCATCACCTGACGCCGCAGCTCTCCTCCCATTATGGAATTCAGGTTATTTATCAGGACCTGTCGTTGTTCCCCAACTTTAGCGTCGCGGAAAATATCGCCGTCAACCGCTATCTGCCCGGGGGCGATATCTGGGTACGTCGTGGCGCCATGAAACAGCAGGCACTGGCAGCCATGAAGCGTATCGGGGTGAACATTGATCCCGATAAAAAAGTTGAAAAACTCTCGATTGCTGACCGCCAGCTGGTCGCCATTTGCCGGGCGATTGCCGCCGATGCGCGTCTGGTGATTATGGACGAGCCCACCGCCTCGCTAACCCGTCAGGAGGTTAATGGCCTGCTGCGGGTTGTTAACGAACTGAAAGCTGCCGGAATTTGCGTCGTGTTTGTCAGCCATCGTCTGGATGAGGTGATGGAAGTGGCAGACCGCATCAGCGTGATGCGCGACGGCAAACTGGTAGGCACTTACCCTGCCAGCGACCTCGACAGCCACGAGCTGGCCTTCCTGATGACCGGACAACGCTTTCACTACAGTCCACTGCCACAAAGGCCCACAATTGAGCAAGAACCTCTGCTGGAGCTGCGCAATCTGAGCCGCAGAGGCAAATACCAAAACATTAATCTGTCGCTGCACGGCGGCGAGATTGTCTCCATTGTTGGTTTGCTGGGAGCCGGGCGCACCGAGCTTTGTCTGAGCCTGTTTGGCATGACCCACCCGGAAAGCGGCGAGATTCGTATTAACGGCCAGCCGGTTACTCTGCGCAATAACCATGACGCCATCAAACACGGGATCGGCTATGTCTCCGAAGATCGTCTGACACAGGGGCTGATCATGGAGCAGTCGATCTATGACAACACCATCGTCACGGTGTTTGATCAACTGCATACCGGCAGCGGACTGCTCGATCATCGTAAAGCGCAAAAGCTGGTCGCCGACTTGATCCGCGAACTGAATATCAAAGTGTCCGATCCGCACCTGCCGGTCAAAACCCTTTCCGGCGGTAATGCCCAGCGTATCGCCATTGCCAAATGGGTGGCGACCAATCCCCGCATCCTGATCCTCGACTCCCCTACCGTAGGCGTGGATATCGCCAACAAAGAGGGAATTTACCAGATAGCCCGCGATCTGGCGGAACAAGGTATGGCTGTGCTGATGATTTGCGATGAAATCCCGGAAGCGTATTACAACAGCCACCGCGTGCTGGTGATGCGTCGCGGCAGGCTGGTGGCGGAATTTAATCCTCATCAATGCCGTGAAGAGGAGATTGCTGAAGTGGTCGAGGTAATCAATGAATAAGATGCATCTCTCCCGATTAATCGGGCAACACGAATTCTGGCTGGGCCTGCTGGTCGTAGCCCTGGCCGTTGGGCTGAGTATCAGCACCGATGAGTTCTTGTCCTTGGGGAATCTGACGGATGTGGCCACCAGCTACGCGATTCTCGGCATCCTTGCCTGTGGGCTGTTTGTGGTGTTGATTTCCGGCGGGATCGACATCTCATTTCCGGCGATGACCGCGATAGCCCAATATGCAATGGCCAGTTGGGTTATCGGCCACGGCGGCAACTTCGCGCTGGCGTTAATTATCGCCATTGCGGTAGGTCTGCTGCTTGGACTGATTAACGGCTTCCTGGTCTACTGGCTGCGCGTTCCGGCAATCATCATTACCATCGCCACGCTGAACGTCTACTACGGTCTGCTGGTTTACGCCACTAAAGGTACCTGGCTGTACGGCTTCCCGGACTGGTTTATGAACGGCATTAACTGGTTCTCGTTCACCGCGGCGGATGGCTACGACTACGGTCTGACCCTGCCCCTGCTGTGCCTGGCTGCGGTGATCATCTTTACTGCCGTGCTAATGAACTATACCCGACTTGGCCGTCAGGTTTACGCCATGGGCGGCAACCGCGACGCGGCCTCGCGCCTGGGGCTGAATCTGCTGAAGTTGCATTTCTACGTCTATGGCTACATGGGCATTCTGGCAGGCGTTGCCGCCGTGGTTCAGGCGCAAATTACCCAGTCAGTTGCACCCAATTCGCTGCTCGGCTTTGAGCTGACGGTGCTGGCGGCGGTAGTGCTCGGTGGAACCAGCATGAGCGGCGGACGCGGTACGTTGACCGGAACCCTGCTCGGCGTGGTTCTGCTGGCCTTCTTACAAAATGGGCTGACGCTGCTCAGCGTCTCTTCTTACTGGCACACCGTGTTTAGCGGCGCCATTATCCTGGTCAGCATTAGCGCCACGGCCTGGAACGAAAAACGCAAACTGGCAAGGGAGCTTTGAGATGAAAACAATCGCCAGATTTTTACCCGGTGATGCCATCATTCGTCTGCAATGCGTCATTATAGTGGTCGTCGCTTTAGTCTTCTCGGCCCTGCTCGGCAGCCGTTTTTTCAGCGTCGCTAACTTCCAGTCGATTGGCTCGCAACTGCCAATCCTCGGCATGCTGGCCCTCGGGATGGGCATGACTATGCTGACCGGTGGCATTAACCTGTCGATTATTGCCGGGGCAAATGCCTGCTCGCTGGTGATGGCGGCGATAATTGTCACCCATCCGGATAACCCGCTGTTTCTGGTGCTGGCGCTACTGGCAGGCGCAGCCGTGGCGGTGGCTATCGGCACGCTCAACGGCGCTTTAATTGCCTGGGTCGGCGTCTCGCCTATTCTCGCCACGCTCGGCACGATGACGCTTATCTCCGGGCTGAATATTCTGCTTTCCAACGGGACGGTGATTTCCGGCTTCCCGACCGCCATTCAATACCTTGGTAACGCCACAATTGCCGGTATTCCGGTGGCGCTACTGCTCTTTTTCCTGGTGGCAATCCTGCTGTGGGTACTGCTGGAGCACACCACGCTTGGACGCAGCCTGTATCTCGTCGGTTCCAATGAACAGGCAACCCGCTACAGCGGCGTGAATACCGTACGGGTGCAAATTTCCGTGTACGTGATTTCCGCCCTGCTCGGCTGGGTCGCCGCCATTCTGATGATGGCAAAATTCAACTCGGCAAAAGCCGGATACGGGGAATCCTACCTGCTGGTCACCATCCTCGCTTCCGTGCTCGGCGGAATCAATCCGGATGGCGGCTTCGGGCGCATTGTCGGCCTGGTGCTGGCGCTGATTGTGCTGCAAATGCTGGAAAGCGGCCTTAACTTGCTGGGGGTCAGCAGCTATCTGACGATGGCGCTGTGGGGCGCGGTGCTGATCCTCTTTATCGCATTACAGAATCGTAAAGCCTGATTTCAGGAGAAAAAATTATGGCAAGTTACTTTATTGGTGTGGATGTCGGAACCGGAAGCGCCCGTGCTGGCGTGTTTGATCTCAACGGCAGAATGGTCGGTCAGGCCAGTCGGGCCATCGAGATTTACCGTCCGCAGGCCGATTTTGTTGAGCAGTCTTCCGATAACATCTGGCAGGCGGTGTGTAACGCGGTTCGCGATGCGATTAACCAGTCGGATATCAACCCAATTCAGGTGAAAGGTCTGGGCTTTGACGCGACCTGTTCACTGGTGGTGCTGGATAAAGAAGGCAAGCCGCTGACCATCAGTCCGTCCGGGCGCAGCGAACAGAACATCATAGTGTGGATGGATCACCGCGCCATTACCCAGGCCGAACGCATCAACGCCATGCATCATCGCGTGCTGGACTACGTTGGCGGTATTATCTCCCCTGAAATGCAAACGCCCAAGCTGCTGTGGCTGAAGCAGCATATGCCCAATACCTGGGCTAATGCGGGCTACTATTTTGACCTGCCCGATTTCCTGACCTGGCGCGCAACGGGCGATGACACGCGTTCACTGTGCTCGACGGTGTGTAAATGGACCTATATGGGCCATGAAGACAAATGGGATGCCAGCTATTTCCGCCAGATTGGTCTGGAAGATCTGCTGGAGCACGATGCGGCCAAAATTGGTCGCTACGTGAAAACCATGGGCGAACCGCTCGGTCACGGGCTGTCAGCACGCGCCGCCAGCGAAATGGGGCTGATTCCGGGGACCGCAGTCAGCGTTTCGATCATCGATGCCCACGCCGGTACGCTCGGCACGCTCGGGGCAAGCGGCGTTTCCGGCGAGGTGGCGGATTTTGACCGTCGTGTCGCGCTGATTGGCGGCACTTCCACCGGACACATGGCGATTTCCAAAGAGCCGCGTTTTATCGGCGGCGTCTGGGGTCCTTACTACTCAGCGGTGCTGCCGGAATACTGGCTCAACGAAGGCGGGCAGTCGGCTACCGGGGCGTTAATCGACCACGTTATACAGTCGCATCCTTGCTACGAAACTTTGCTGGCGCAAGCTAAGTCTCAGGGGCAGACCATTTATGAAGTACTGAATGTGCTACTGCGTAAAATGGCCGGTGAGCCGGAAGATATCGCATTTCTAACCCGCGACATGCACATCCTGCCCTATTTCCACGGCAACCGTTCACCGCGCGCCAACCCAACGCTCACGGGAGCAATCACCGGACTGAAGCTGTCGCGTACGCCGGAGGATATGGCCCTACAGTACCTTGCGACCATCCAGGCTATTGCGCTCGGAACCCGTCATATCATTGAAACGATGAATCAAAGCGGCTACACCATCGATACGATTATGGCCAGCGGCGGCGGGACGAAAAACCCGATCTTCGTTCAGGAACATGCCAACGCCACCGGCTGCGCGATGCTGCTGCCTGAAGAGAGCGAAGCCATGCTGCTGGGTGGAGCCATGATGGGAACTATCGCCGCGGGCGTATTCGATACCTTCCCGGAAGCGATGTCAGCGATGAGCCGGATTGGTAAAACGGTTACCCCGCAGACTAATCGCATTAAGCAGTACTACGATCGCAAATATCGGGTATTCCACGAGATGTATCAGGATCATATGAAATACCGCCAGTTGATGCAGGAGGACGCATGAGTAACTCCTGGTCCCAGGCCACCGGCGTATTTCAGCTCTATAGCGATGCCCTGGCGGGTCTGGGGCAGCATCTGACTGAACCAGTCTGGCAGTCGCTGATGGCGGAGTTGCGCGGTTGCCGGGGCAAAATCGTCGTCACTGGCGTCGGTACCTCCGGCATTGCGGCACGTAAAGTCGCGCATATGCTTGCGTGCGTGGAACGTCCCGCGATTTACCTCAACGCGACGGACGCGGCGCATGGCGATCTCGGTTTTTTACGCGCCGACGACCTGGTCATTATGCTGTCGCGCGGGGGTAATTCAGACGAACTCACCCGGCTGCTGCCCGGGCTGGCAGCGAGAAATGTGCCAATCCTGAGCGTGACTGAAAACGCCGATTCAGCCATTGCCAACGCGTCGAGGCTGGTGATTTCCACCGGCGTCCAGCGTGAGGCCGACCCGCTGAACATGTTAGCCACCACCTCAATTTTACTGGTGCTGGCTATCTTTGACGCCGCCTGCGCCTGCCTGATGAGCGAAAGCGGTTACTCAAAGGAGACATTACTGGCCGTGCATCCCGGCGGCGATGTGGGATTAACGCTTAGCCGTGGGCAGGCGTGATGGAGAACATGTAATTCCGGCTCAGGGTTCCGTTCACCTCAGCGCTCTGACTTTCAGCTATATCCTTTTTGCTGTTCAAACATGTTCAAATAAAAATACAGATAGTCAGGCGTGGCTGGTCCGGCTGAAAATTGCCAACGTGTTTCCGTAAGGCCGGGAGAGCCAGCATGGATGCTGGCTCAGGGCGCGCTTTACAGGGACGTTACATCGCGCCCGGCCCGGTAGCCTGGAGGAATAAGCGGAGGGAACCGCGGAGCGGCAATTTTCCCGCCGGGAGCCGGGATTGTTAAGGGTGCGGCGATAGCACCCTTAACACGTTCACTGGCGTTCAGTGTACAGAAAAGCGATGAACATGAGGTGAACGGAACCTTTCTCTAAAAAAGCATATTCATTATGCTCCGCCAACCTATGTTGATGCTGAAGCGTTAACATAACGTCATTGCGCAAAATGCCGGTTTTTTTATATCTAAACAAAAGATAAAACAGTGAAAAAGCGGATTAACGCGCTGCGTTCCACTACCGCTATCTGTTCCGCACGTTAAAAATTCTGTGACGCTCTCCAGCATTCCTGGTGGAAAGCATTCCATTCTCAAAATCTATGAGCAAACTTTAGCTATTCTTATCAAACATACTCACGGGAGGCCCTACAGATGATGTCAACGCTTGCTCCACCATCTGTACTTTCCGTTCCCCAGCGCCGTTGCCAGGTGCTGCTGACCCTTTTCCTGCCGGGACAAATCGCGACTGCGCAAACCTTCAGCAGCCTCAACGGCGTGGATGATGCCACTGTTCAGGAAGATATTATTGGCGCAGGGCTTGAAATCCAGCGCTATCATCGACTCGCCATTACCACCGCGCTCAATGGCGGCTATGCGATCGAAGGGACCCCGCTAAATCAGCGTCTGTGTCTGTTGCAGTGGCTGCGCCGCGGTTTGCGGATCTGCCCAACTTTTATCGCTCAGCATTTCACGCCCACTTTAAAAATGGCGCTAAAACAACAAGGTATCGCACGTACGCTGTATGACGACACCAATCTGCATGCGCTCATTAATCTGTGTTCCCGCCGCTTGCAGAAGCCGTTTGAGTGCCGTGACATCCAGTTCCTGCGCCTGTATTTACAATATTGCCTGCTGCAGCATAATGCGGGGAACACGCCGGAGTTTAATCCGCTCCAGCAACGCTGGGCGCAATCCTGCGCGGAGTACGCTCTGGCTGAGGAGATTGCCCGTCACTGGCAACGTCACGTCATGCAGAGTGCGCCGCTGGGCGAATCGCTGTTTATGGCGTTGTTGTTCTCAATGATCCGCATCCCCGACCCGATTCGCGATAATCACCAGCAGGATCGCCGCCTGCGCCTTGCTATTGCACGGCTGGTGCTGCGTTTTCGCGAATACGGCAATGTGCGCTTCAGCGATGAGCAAGGGCTGAACGATCAGCTGTATATTCATCTTGCTCAGGCACTTAACCGCAGCATGTTTGCTATCGGCATTGATAACACGTTGCCGGAGGAGTTCAGCCGACTTTATCCCCGGTTAGTTCGAACTACCCGCGAGGCGATACACGGTTTCGAAGCGGAATACGATGTCCAGTTTTCAGAAGAAGAGATCGGCCTGGTCGCCGTTATTTTCGGCGCCTGGCTGATGCAGGAAAAGGATTTGCACGAAAAGCAGATTATCCTGCTGACCGGTAGTAACGAACAACTTGAAGCGCATATAGAGCAACAGCTGCGCGAACTGACGCTGCTGCCGCTCAACGTAAAACATATGCCGATGCAGGACTTTCAAAAAGAGGGGTCGCCGCGCGGTGTAACGCTGATTATTACGCCGTACACCACGCCGCTGCCGCTGTTTTCACCCCCATTGATTCATGCGGATCTGGCGCTTACGCCGCATCAGCAGCAGCAGATCCGCAAAATCCTCGAATCATAACGTCGCAGGCTGCGCCACTACTTTCGGGCGCAGAACGATTGCCGGGAGCGCCACCAGCGCCATCACCCAGAATACGCCGCTGCCCAGATTCTGGTACAAATAACCCGCGAAAACGGTCATGATGGCGATACTGCCGCCCATCGCCACCGCGGAATACACCGCCTGCAAACGAATCACTTCGCTCCCCTGGCGTGTCGCGATATAGCGCATTGCCGCCAGGTGGCAGACGGTAAAGGTTCCACAATGGAGGATTTGCACCACGATAAGCCACGGCAGATCGGTGCTCCAGCCCATCAATCCCCAACGCGCCACGCCGCAAACGGCGGAAAGCAGCAGTAGATCGCGGGCGCTGAAGCGGCGGAACAGCTTGTGGCTGAGCGCGAAAATAATCACTTCCGCCACCACGCCTAATGACCATAAATAGCCCACCGCGGAAGCGGAGTATCCGGCAGACTGCCAGTAGATGGCGCTAAAACCGTAATAAGCGGCATGCGCGCCTTGCAACAAACTCACGCAGGCAAGAAAACGCCAGCTTTGGGTTATCAGCGCGCGCCAGGCAGGCCATCCAGCGCTCTCCTGCTGACGGTTTTCACCCGCTGGCTGCACGCTCGGGCGAATCATCATACCCAGCAGCATCGAGGCGGCGCCAAGCGATAGCAGGACCAGGATCACCCGATAGTCGAACAGGCTCACCAGTTTGCCGGTCAGCGCGGAGCCGATCACAAAGGCCACGGATCCCCATAGTCGCACCCGACCGTAGTCCATGGTTATCTGTTTTTGCCAGGTGTTGGCCAGCGCGTCAGTCAGCGGTACCAGCGGTGAGAAAAACAGGTTGAAGCCGACCATCACCACCATCAGCCATGCCACGTTGGTTCCCGCCCAGAAGGCCAGCGCAAACACCAGCGTCAACAGAGCCAGAATACGTAAAGCTGAGATCAGCCGGGAGGGATCGCTCACGCGCGGCGCAATCAGCAAACTACCGAGAAAACGGGCAATCAGCCCCGCTCCGAGCAGTAAACCGATGGTTTCCGGCGTCAGCCCCAACCCTTCGAGCCAGACGCTCCAGAAAGGCAGAAAGATACCGTAGCTAAAGAAGTAGGTGAAATAACCGAGCGCCAGCCAGCGCGTGGAATGCAAAGCCATGAATCCCTCCCGTTTGGAGGCGATAGTCTGGCGACAAACGCAGGCTGGCGCAAGAGAGCATTAACAGGCAGATAACATGATTTTTGCCCTATTCAACGCAAATTTGCATCGCAAAATGGCAGCGTTCTCCCTGCGCTAAAACCTGCAATCCCGGCTGCCCCTGCATGTTGTGGGCATTCACCGGATGCGTTTGCGGCTCCAGGCACAGGAACTCCTCACCCGACATTCTGAACAGCATCAACCACGGAGTTTGCGCTAAAATCGTGACTCTCATCACATCTCGCTGAATAACGGCCCGCCCACTCCAGCCTGAATAGCCGACGTTTAGCCAGCTATCCTCACCGTATTGCGCATGCATGAAATCCGCCGCTGACGGGATATCTCGTTGCCATTCCAGCGGCAGATGCTGCTCACCCTCCGGCCAGTAGCCGCTGCTGGAAAACTGCGCCGTGCTGTGCTTATCAAAGGCGAAAAACGGATGGAACCCACAGCCATAAATCATTGGCCGCTCACCGCAGTGGGTGAGCGTCAACGAGGCGTGCAGGCTCGAGGTTTCCAGTTGATAGCAAAGCTGCGCCGTATAGTCATAACCGCAGGGATGCCAACTGCGCAACTGCAGCAGACAACCGCTTTGGGTGACGGTGATAACCTGCCAGCGTTGCAGCCAGCCGTCACCGTGCAGGAAAAAGGTGTCGTCTGCGCCATGTTGAGGTAATACGATCTCTTCACCGCGCAGCATAAAACGATTTCCCGCCACCCTATTTGCCACCGGTAACATCGGGAACAGGCCGCAATCACCGGGCTGCTGACCATGACCTTCACGTAATATTGCCTGTTGATGTTGTAACGAAACCAGACTTAATAGCGAAGCACCCTGCGAGTCTACGCACATCTGCAGATGTGCGTTTTGTAGCGTCAGAAGCCTCTCCATTAGCGGGCGCTTCGTTGTTGGGTTGATGCGCCAACCTTCGTATGCCGCGCCGCCAGCTGTTCTTCCAGCGCTTCCAGCGTCACGCCTTTGGTTTCCGGTACATTACGCAGAACATAGATAAAGCCCATCGCACAAATCACACCGTACAGCAGGAAGCTTCCCGACGCGCCCAGACTCGCATTGAGCAGCGGGAAGGTATAGGTCAGCAGGAAGCAGGCAATCCACAGCGCCAGCGTACCCAACGACATTGCCAGCCCACGGACGCGGTTAGGGAAAATTTCAGACAGCAGCACCCAGGTCACCGGGGCCAGCGTCAGGGCATAAATAGCGATCGCCGCCAGCACCAAAACCAGAACCGGCCAGCCCATAATGCCCAACCCGTACGCCCCGGCAATCAGTATATAGATAACCGTTAATCCTGACGCACCGAACAACATCAGTTTACGACGACCAATTTTGTCCACTAACGGCAGAGCGGCCAGGGTAAAGACCAGGTTGATGATCCCTGTCGCCACGATCGATTTTAACGTACCGTTAATATCAAATCCGGCAGAGGCGAAGATCTCCTGCGCATAGTTGAAAATAACGTTGATCCCACACCACTGCTGGAACACTGCCAGCACCATGCCAATAATCACGATCGGTTTGATCTGCGGATGTAACAGCGTTGACCACGCGACCTTGTGATTATCTTTTTGCAGCGTATGTTCAATCTCTTTCAGCGTTTGCCCGGCATATTGCGCCGAACCAATGCGCTGGAGCATGGCACGAGCACGATCGACCTTGCCCGCTTTCACCAGCCAGCGCGGCGATTCAGGGACAAAAAACATCAGCACCAGGAAAATTACCGCGGGCACTAATTCAGCGCCAAACATCCAGCGCCAGCCCGTCTGACCGTTCCAACTTTCAACAATTGCCTGCTGCGTAGCGCCTGTAGCAACAGGTTCGGCAATCATCAGGTTGATAAGCTGCGCCGCCAGTACGCCAATGACGATGGTGAGCTGGTTAACGGCAACGAAGCGACCACGTTTTTCAGCCGGGCTAACCTCGGCGATATACAGCGGGCTTAGTGCGGACGCCAGACCGATCCCCACGCCGCCAACGATGCGGTAAACAATAAACATGTCGAAATTACTGGCGACGGCGGTTCCCCAGGCGGAGGCGCTAAAGAGGATCGCCGAGAGAATCAGCGGCATCTTTCGGCCAAACTTATCGGCGCACCAACCTGAAATCAACGCGCCAAAGATACAACCGACCAAAGCCGAACTCATCGCCCAGCCCGATTGCGCCGGATCGGTAATCGAGAAATAAGCTTCATAGAAGGGTTTTGCCCCGCCGATCACCACCCAGTCATAGCCAAACAGTAAACCACCGCAGGCCGCAACCAGGCAGATAGTCCAGACGTAACCAATCTTTAAATGTGTCTGCGCGTTATTCATTATGATTCCTCTTTCAGGGAAACGCAGGGGACAGTAGGTTTCGGGTGAGGTTGGCCCCACCCGTTTCGGGTGTTACTGGAAAAGCCTTACGTTAATGGCGTGACGCAGCAGCAATGCCTTGTCATGCGCCGGATTGCGTTGCAGGAGTGCGTCAAGTTCGCGCTGACAAGCGGCACTATTTCCCAACCCCAGATGCCCGAGCGCATTGATAAACAGGCAGTGTTGCTGGTGTTTTGCTTGTGCTGAGGTATCCAGCACCACCAGATCGGGTAGCGAGACGGCAAAGAAATCGACATCCGGGACGTTGTCGCGATGCGACTCTACCCATTGCAGGAAGCTATTGAACAGCGCGTCCGCCTCTGCGTTATCGCCAAGTTTTCTCTGCGCCATCCCCTGCCAGAAGAGATAGTCCACAGGCTGGTCGTTGTAGTAACGTCCGGCATCCAGTGAGCTACCCCCGCGCGTCGCGCGGGAGAAGTAGCGCTGGGATTCCTCGAAATGCCCCTGCAGTTGCGCGCAATGCCCCAGCAAATACCAGATGTCATTATCCGTTTGTCCGGGTAAACGCCCCTCTCCAAGGTTTTGCGGGTAATGCAACGCTTGTTGCAACTGCGCGATGGCGGTTTGCAGGTCACCAGACTGAACGGCAGCCAGTGCGCGATGCATCTGATTCAGCAAATATTGCCCGGTGGCTTTACCTTCACCGCCTTCCCACGGATGGAACTCGCGCTCACGTAAAACTGCCGCAGCATCGTCGTAGCGCCCCAATCCATTCCACAGACTGAGCAGTTCTACCGTCAGGTCGTCACGATGGAAGACAATCTCTTTGCTGGCTTCCAGCCGCTGCAGACGCTGCTCAGCGGGTTGCGCCATCAGCTTCTTGAGATAGTCGAGTTCAAACAAGAAACGGGCATTGTGAGGCTCCAGCGCCACGGCCTGCGACAGATACTGCATCGCCTGCTGCGCATCGTGCAGCTTGTTCCAGGCATAGATCCCCAGTAAACGGTGCACCGGCGCGAAATCCGCTTCCTGCGCAAGCGTAAACTGCCAGCAGGAAACCGCTTCGGCATAGCGCCGTTTGCTGTACCAGAAACAGCCGAGTAAATAGCGGGCAAAAGCGCTCTTTTCGAGGTTTTGCAGCATCTGCACTTCATCCAGCGTGTTGGGGAAACGTACGCGGTTTTGCAGGCATTCACGGGCACGTTCGATGAACGGTTGTGGATTGTCGCTCAGCGAGGCACGCCACAGCATCGGCAGCGTTTCCTGGCTGTCGAGCAGTTCCAGCACGCCTCGGGCAGCATCTTTTTGCCCCAAAGAGGTCAGCCAGCCTGCCAGTTCACACGCATTGGTACCGCGCCGCCCGGTAATCGAGATCAACGCAAGCGCTGTTGCCTCATCCTGGCAAATGGCCCAGCGCGCATAGTGCAGGGTATAGCTCAGCGGATAATCAACCAGCTGCTGGCGAATGTAGTCCAGAGCTTGCGCATTGCGATCAAGCTTCGCCAGCGCCAGCGCTTTCAGCCCCATTGCCAGGTTGTTACTGCCGTTAAATCGCAGGCTCTGCTCGACCTTTTCCAACGCGCCAGCGTAGTCCTGGCGCTTCATCGCCAGACGCGCTAACGACCAGAAAGCCGCATCCCGACAGTTGCCGCTCCAACTGGCCTTATAATAATTATCCCAGGCGCTGTCATCGTCGCCCTGACGTTCCTGTGCGGCGGCCAGTAGCATGCTCGCCTCGCCATCACGCGGGTTTTTATTGAGCTTATGCGCCCGTTCCAGCGCCTTGCCCGCACAATGCGCCGCCAACGCCCAGTCAGCGCGGTTTAGCGCCAGCGTCCCCAGGGCCACATTATTGCGGTAATCCAGCGGATCAACGTCCAGCGCGCGACGATAATAATCTTCAGCATAGCGGCTGGCGTGGTTATATTGCTCAAGATGCTGACCAATAAAATAGAGCTCATCGGTATTGGAAAGCGCTTCTGGCAGCGCTGGCGCGACGGCCGCCGAAGGCAGCGGTAACTCTTGCGCAATGTGCTCTTCATACTGCAAAAGCGTAGCGCCATCAGCGCCAGTGACGGTCATCGTCACCCGGGCATCGCCATTGTCTGACACCTCAGCCAACCAGCTCTGCCCCGGCTCAAGGGTGAGGGTATTTTCATAGAACGGCTGCCCGTGTGCGGCAAGCGTAACCTGAACATCGCGTAACGGCGCAATCGCATAAACGCCCACTGAAAGCTGTCCAGGCTCACGCACCAGACGAAGCGCCAACTGCGTGCTGGCGTTTTGCACCATTCCCAGCTCGCTGTAAGGCAGGAAGTTTTGCACGAAGACTTTCTCTTCGTAAGGCGCAAGCCAGGTGAAGTCCGGTTGGTTATCGGTAAAGACCCCGGTCATCAGTTCGATATACGGACCGTTGTCATCGGTGAGATTACGATCCCAGGCGACGCCAAAGTCGCCATGCCCCCAGGTCCACTGTTTTTTCCCCGGCGAAACATGGTGATCGGCCACATGCAGCAACCCACCGCGCTCGCCGTGATGCCAGGCGCCAACAAAATCATAATCTGATTTTTCAGCCATATAGGAGGTCGGCACGGGTACGTTTTTGTAGCGCGAGATATCCACGCCAGCCGAATAGTCCACTTTGTAGTAGGTGCCGGTGGCGATGGGAAATGCAGAGACATCGCGCTTACCGTGGTCGAATACCGCCGTCACATCCGGTGGGAACACGCTCTGGTGATCGTCGCCGCCCTTCACCGCCGGGTTCGCCCACCATAAGAAGTGGCGCGGGGTAGCGTTACCGTTAAATACCTTCCCGGTTATCTCGATCAACGCGCGATCCGGATACAGCGTGAATCCGGTCATGACCTGTAAACCGCGCATAGGCTCTACCTCGCCCATCCACACGGTGTATTCGCCCTGCTCCCCCTGCTGCTGCGTAAAATCCACCGGCATAAAGGTGGTTGGGCGATGATGTTGCGGCCAGTTAAACTCAATGCCGCCGGAGATCCACGGCCCAAGCAGACCGACCAGCGCGGGTTTCACCACTTCGTTGTAGTAGACGAAGTCGCGCTGCTGCACTTTGTCATACGCGCGATGAATGCGTCCGCCTAATTCCGGCAACAGCATGATGCGAATAAAGTCATTCTCCATCCACACCGCCTGATAGTCGCGCATTTCACGTTTGCCGGTCAGCGTATCAATCACGCCGTAGGGATAAACCGCCCCAGAAGATCCCTGATAAACCCGTTTTTCCAGAAACATTGGGTTGGCATCTTCTTCACCCGCCGTCCACGTTGGGAGGGTGATCGTTTCCTGCCAGACTTTAACTGAACCGTACATGCCGCTCTCCACTCAATAAACAAAAGTAAAAATTCAACTTGACGCTATTCTGCGGCAGTTAAGTGGCGTTAAAATGCGCAATGCTCACGCAATATAGTTAAGGGAGTTAAGTAAATGCAGCGTTCGGGGTTCAACAACGCCAGGGTACGTCAGGCGAATAAACAGATTTTTCTGTCACATCTGTGGCGGGAAAAGCAGCTCAGCAAGTCACAGCTGGCGCAGCTCACCGGCCTGTCGATCCCGGCGGTTAGCAATATCCTCGAAGAGCTGATGGATGAAGGGAGAATCAGCCATTCGCGAGAAACCTTAAGCCAGCGTGGTTTGAGCAGCGGCAGTTATCATTTGCCAGAAAAAGGCGCCTGGACGCTGTGTATCAACGTCACCCCCACCAGCATCACCAGTCAACTGGCGGACGCGCGGCTGGTTGCCGTCGGTGACTGGCAGCATGAAGTCATCAACCCCGAGTCGCCAAAAGCGCTGCTGACAGCATTGGCGGCGCACTGGCGGGAATACCGTCGACAATTTCCTGATGTCACGATTAATCTGGCGCTTGGCGTTCACGGTCAGGTTGATCCGATAACCGGCGCATCAAAAACCATGCCTCAGGCCCCGTGGAAAACACCGGTGGAGATAAAGTATCTGCTGGAGGAGATGCTCGGCGTACAGGTCCGGCTGGACAATGACTGCGTAATGCTGGCACTGGCGGAAAAATGGCAAAACCCGGCGGCTAATGGTGATTTTTGCGTGATTAACGTTGATTACGGTATTGGTTCATCGTTTGTGATTAACGATAACATCTGGCGCGGCAGTCTGTACGGCAGCGGTCAGATTGGGCATACCATCATTCATCCCGATGGGGTCGCCTGTGACTGTGGCCGTTATGGCTGTCTGGAAACGGTGGCGTCCTTGAGCGCATTGAAAAAACAGGCCCGCGTGTGGATGAAATCGCAGCCGTCATCCCTTTACGACCCGGAAACGCTCACCACCGACCAGCTTATTGCTGCCTGGCAGAACGGTGATGTACGCATTCAGGCCTGGGCCGAACATGCCGCTAGCGCCATCGGGCTGAGTTTATATAACTTTTTGAATATACTGAACATTAATCAAATATGGTTGTATGGCCGTAGCTGCGCGTTTGGCGATAGCTGGCTTAATACGCTGGTGCAGCAAACCGGGTTTAACCCGTTCGATCACGGCGATAACCCGCGTGCCAGAGCGACTCAGATAAGCTTCGGTCAGCTTAACCGCGCCCAGCAACTAATGGGGATTGGCTATCTGTATGTCGAGTCGCAGCTTAGCGAGCTATAGCCATTACTCCGTCAGGCTCACCGCTAAACGTTCATGTACCGTGGCGATCAAATCGGTCAATGCCGGTTTGATTGGCCCTTTTTTCCACGCCATCAGCAGGGCAATGGTCGGGACATCGCCCACACCAGGGCGAAAAACCACCTGTCCGGTATTAAAATTATTCATATAACCGGGTATCAAAGTCCCCTCCAACCCAGACCGATGCGCAGAAAGCAATCTGGTTTAACTCACAGGATGGCGTGATTATCGGGGCAGTAACGTTGAATCAGGGGCGAGAAATACGTTTATTGAGAAAATGGATTCAGGCAAAGAAAAAGCCGCCAGCGGCGGCTTTAGCGATGAAACAATCTTACTTAAGTGAATATAGCTGCCGGATAAGGTGTTTACCCCGCCATCCGGCAATCCGTATTACTTACGCGTAGACCGGGAAGCGTGCGCAGATATCCAGCACTTTACCTTTGACGCGCTCGATAACGGCTTCGTCATTGATGTTGTCCAGAACGTCACACATCCAGCCAGCCAGCTCTTTCACTTCCGCTTCTTTGAAGCCACGGCGAGTCACAGCCGGGGAACCGATACGGATACCGGAGGTCACAAACGGGCTCTTCGGATCGTTCGGCACGCTGTTTTTGTTAACGGTGATGTTAGCGCGACCCAGTGCGGCGTCAGCTTCTTTACCGGTCAGGTTTTTATCAACCAGATCCAGCAGGAACAGGTGGTTTTCAGTACCGCCAGAAACCACTTTGTAGCCACGGTTCAGGAACACTTCCACCATCGCTTTGGCGTTTTTGGCAACCTGCTGCTGGTAAACCTTGAACTCAGGCTCCATCGCTTCTTTCAGCGCCACGGCTTTCGCCGCGATCACGTGCATCAGTGGGCCGCCCTGCGCGCTTGGGAACACAGCGGAGTTCAGTTTTTTGTACAGCTCTTCGTCACCGCCTTTCGCCAGGATCAGGCCGCCGCGCGGACCCGCCAGGGTTTTGTGGGTGGTGGTGGTCACAACGTGTGCGTGTGGAACCGGGTTCGGGTAAACGTCTGCGGCAATCAGGCCGGCAACGTGCGCCATGTCAACGAACAGATATGCGCCGATGCTGTCAGCGATTTCACGCATTTTTGCCCAGTCAACAACACCGGAGTAAGCAGAGAAGCCGCCGATGATCATCTTCGGCTTGTGCTCTTTGGCCTGCTTAGCCATGTCTTCGTAGTCAATTTTACCGGACTCATCAATACCGTAAGGGATGATGTTGTACAGTTTGCCGGAGAAGTTAACCGGGGAGCCGTGAGTCAGGTGGCCGCCTTGCGCCAGGTTCATACCCAGAACGGTATCGCCCGGTTGCAGCAGAGCAGTGTACACGGCAAAGTTAGCCTGAGAGCCGGAGTGCGGTTGTACGTTAGCGTAGTCAGCGCCAAACAGCTCTTTTGCACGATCGATAGCCAGTTGCTCAACGATATCAACGTACTCGCAACCGCCGTAGTAGCGCTTGCCCGGATAACCTTCAGCGTATTTGTTGGTCAGCTGAGAACCCTGCGCCTGCATAACACGCGGGCTGGTGTAGTTTTCGGAGGCGATCAGTTCGATGTGCTCTTCCTGACGTACTTTTTCCTGCTCCATAGCCTGCCACAGTTCGGCATCATAATCGGCAATGTTCATTTCACGCTTTAACATCCGCATCTCCTGACTCAGCTAACAAGTAAATTTTGGCCTGAAAAGGCAGTCTTCCAGGACTTCGGCCAACAGTATAACCGAATCATTCTTCGATAACAGGTCTTGACAAAGGATTTTACGCAAACGATTACCTTCACGGCACACAAGGCTTTGGAGAACAAAGGTCTGCTGAATTTCAACGGATTTCTTTTCAGGTTTGTGATGCAGATTTTTCACGATGTAACCTTTACAACGCAAAGTTACAAAGAACCATTTACAATGCAGGGGTATTTTTTATAAGATGTATTTGACATACATCATTAAAGTCTCAGATAAAGGAAGACCGTATGCTTGACGCACAAACCATCGCTACAGTGAAAGCCACCATTCCCCTGCTGGTTGAAACAGGCCCGAAGCTGACCGCTCATTTCTACGATCGCATGTTTACGCATAACCCAGAGCTGAAAGAAATCTTCAACATGAGTAACCAGCGTAATGGCGATCAGCGTGAAGCGTTGTTTAATGCCATTGCCGCGTATGCCAGCAATATCGAAAACCTGGCGGCGTTGTTGCCAGCCGTTGAGAAAATCGCGCAAAAACATACCAGCTTCCAGATTAAACCGGAGCAGTACAACATCGTGGGTGGCCATTTGCTGGCAACGCTGGACGAAATGTTCAGCCCAGGTCAGGAAGTTCTGGATGCGTGGGGCAAAGCATACGGCGTGCTGGCGAACGTTTTCATCAACCGTGAAGCGCAAATCTACAGCGAAAATGCCAATAAAAATGGCGGCTGGGAAGGTACCCGTCCTTTCCGCATCGTGGCAAAAACCCCGCGTAGTGCACTCATCACCAGCTTTGAGTTTGAACCTATCGACGGTGGCGCAGTGGCTGAATATCATCCGGGGCAATACCTGGGCGTCTGGCTGAAGCCAGAGGGTTTCCCGCATCAGGAAATTCGTCAGTACTCACTGACCCGTAAACCCGATGGCAAAGGCTATCGAATTGCCGTGAAGCGTGAAGACGGTGGTCAGGTTTCCACCTGGCTGCACAACCATGCAAATGTTGGCGACGTTGTTCACTTAGCTGCACCTGCGGGCGATTTCTTTATGGATGTCGCGACCGATACTCCTGTGTCTTTGATTTCCGCAGGCGTGGGCCAGACCCCGATGCTGGCGATGCTGGATACGCTGGCAAAAGCGCATCATACGGCGCAGGTTAACTGGTTCCACGCGGCAGAAAATGGCGATGTACACGCCTTCGCCGATGAAGTGAATGAACTGGGCAAAACGCTGCCACGCTTTAGCGCACATACCTGGTATCGTGAGCCAACCGAAGCCGATCGCGCGAAAGGTGCGTTTGATAGCGTTGGTCTGATGGATTTGAACAAACTGGAAGGCGCAATCAGCGATCCGGCGATGCAGTTTTATCTGTGCGGTCCGGTTGGCTTTATGCAGTTCGCCGCGAAGCAGTTGGTCGGTCTGGGCGTGAAAAACGAGAACATTCATTACGAATGTTTCGGCCCGCATAAAGTGTTGTAATGTATTACGCGAGCAGGCCGGATAAGGCGTTTACGACGCCATCCGGCAACCACTCTGCCTGATGCGCTACGCTTATCAGGCCTACAAATTAACGGCGCGGCTTAGATTGCCGCGTCGTCTTCTTCGCCGGTACGGATACGAATAACACGCGCCACATCGAAGACAAAAATCTTACCGTCACCGATCTTACCGGTCTGGGCAGTACGAATAATAGTGTCAACGCAGGTATCGACGATGTCGTCGGTGACCACAATTTCAATTTTTACCTTCGGCAGAAAATCCACCATATATTCCGCACCACGGTACAACTCGGTATGGCCTTTCTGACGGCCAAACCCTTTGACTTCTGTTACAGTCATACCGGTAATGCCGACTTCTGCCAGCGCTTCGCGGACGTCGTCCAGCTTGAAGGGTTTAATAATCGCATCAATCTTTTTCATGGTTTTCCTGTCGTTTTTATCGCGTAACCGGTTGCTCACCGTATCATAAATCAGTCGTATTTACGGTGCTACTCTTTAAAGTCGTTTGCATCCAGCTCATGTCGAGAAAGCAATTTATAGAATTCGGTGCGGTTGCGCCCCGCCATTCGCGCTGCGTGGGTCACATTGCCCTTGGTGATTTGCAGCAGTTTACGCAGGTAATTGAGCTCAAACTGGTTACGCGCCTCAACAAAAGTCGGCAGCGCGGTGTTCTCGCCTTCCAGCGCCTGCTCCACCAGCGCGTCGCTGATTACCGGCGAAGAGGTCAACGCCACGCACTGCTCAATCACGTTAACCAACTGACGCACGTTGCCCGGCCAGCTTGCGGTCATTAACCGTTTCATAGCATCGGTCGAAAAGGCGCGAACGAACGGTTTGTGTCGTTCAGCAGACTGACGCAGTAGATGGTTTGCCAGCAGCGGAATATCTTCCGTACGCTCGGCCAGCGCCGGGATCTTCAGGCTCACCACGTTGAGGCGATAGTACAAGTCCTCGCGAAACTCACCTCGCGCCATCGCTTTGGGTAAATCACGGTGAGTGGCGGACACGATCCGCACATCAATGTCGATATCGCGGTTACTGCCCAGCGGTCGGACTTTTCGCTCTTGCAATACGCGCAGCAATTTAACCTGCAACGGCGCGGGCATATCGCCAATCTCATCGAGAAACAGCGTCCCACCCTCCGCGGCCTGAAACAGCCCTTCACGATTGCTCACCGCACCGGTAAAAGCGCCGCGCGCATGACCAAACAGTTCGGACTCGAGCAGTTGTTCCGGCAACGCGCCGCAGTTAATGGCAATAAAAGGCTTGTGGCTACGCGGGCTGGCGTTGTGAATGGCCTGGGCAAACACTTCTTTCCCGGTGCCGCTTTGGCCGTTGATCAGTACGCTTACGTCCGATTGCGCTACCATACGCGCCTGTTCCAGTAGGCGCAGCATCAGCGGACTGCGGGTGACGATGGACTCACGCCAGCTGTCATCAGTGGCAGGCGCAGACTGTTCCAGCGCCCCGTCGATCGCGTGGTACAACGCATCTTTATCGACCGGCTTGGTGAGAAAGCTGAACACCCCTTGCTGCGTCGCCGCCACGGCGTCAGGGATGGAGCCGTGCGCGGTGAGGATAATAACCGGCATTCCTGGCTGAACTTTCTGGATTTCAGTAAACAGCTGCATGCCATCCATTTCATCCATACGCAGATCGCTAATAACCAGATCCACTTTTTCACGGTTCAGCACCCGTAACCCTTCCTGCCCACTTTCCGCGGTCACGACGCTATAACCTTCGCTGGTCAGTCGCATTCCAAGTAATTTCAACAGGCCTGGATCGTCATCCACCAGCAGCAGATGCGCGGGCTTACGGCTTATCATGGCGTGACCTCATCAGCAGACGGCGCTGCGCTTTCCTCGTTATCAGGCAGGGTGAGTTTATCGTTCCCGTGCGACGCATCGGGGTTATAGCTACCAGCAGGTTTGCGCGTGGAAAGCTGGCGTTCAATATCGGTCAGATTCTCCAGCTTGCGGGTCGTGAGATCGAGCTGGGACTGCAAATGCTGTTGCTGTTCACGCAGCGTATCAAGATCGCTGTCTGACGCTTGCTGCAGCTTGCTGTAGCGCATACGCTCTTCGGCAAGCTGCAACTGCAACGTCTGGCTGCTGCGCCAGACCTGATACAGCGGGCGAACCTGTGGCGGAATTTGCGGGCTTAATGCGTCGAGGCGCGTAACAGCCTCCCGTCTTTCAGGTGGTGTAATATTGGCGTTATCGAGCAGGATCCCGCGCCTGAATGCCCCCTGCCAGGTATCTGGCACCATCATACTGGCTTCACTGCGCGCCTGTACCGGCATCAGGCGATTGGCGCAATCCATCGCCCGCAGCCAGTACAGCGGATTGGTGTCTGTGGGCTGACCAGACAGCGACCAGATATCGCTACAGTCGGTTGCCAGGTAGTCCGCCAGTTGATGAGGCGGAATTTTCTCCTGCGAGGGGTCGCCGATAATATGATTCACCGCGTTCGGAACGCAACCTACCAGCGCCAGGCACGGCAGGCTTGCGAGGATGACGCGGCGGAAAAAATGTCGTTTAAGCATTCGGACAACAACGTATGGCATACTCACCAGACTTAGGTTTATTTTAGTGATTTTTCGCAGCAGATAGCGGCAATTCTATGCGAAAACAAACATTTTGCGCATGGTCATCAACCAGATACAGTTTGCCCCGCATACGGCGGATGCAATCTCTGGCAATGCTCAGCCCCAACCCGCTTCCTTTTACCGCCCCTTTTCGCTGATGGCTACCCTGGAAAAAAGGCTCGAAGATCATGGCCTGTTCTGCTTCTGGAATCGGCGTGCCGGTATTCATTACATCAATGTATACCATTGAGCCATGCAAACTGCTGCGGATCCAAATGTTACCGGATTCAGCGCCGTAGTGCACCGCATTGGAATAAAGATTGTCCAGTACGCTCATTAATAGCATCGGTTCTGCCAGACAGGCGTTCACCGCAAGCGCAACATCAGTATGTATCATTTTGGCGCGAGCGGGCAGGCTGTGCGCAGAAACAACGCTTTCCACCAGCGGCGCGATTTCCACACTTTCAAGCTCAACCTCGTCATCCGCCAGCTTGCGGTTGTAATCGAGAAGCTGTTCAATCAGCTTTTGCAGGTTGCGGCTACTGTCATCGAGAATACCGACCACCTCTTTTTGCTCCGGCGTTAACGGTCCAACCACCTGATCGGCTAACAGTTCGGTCCCTTCACGCATGCTCGCCAACGGCGTTTTCAATTCATGGGAAAGATGGCGTAAAAACTGATGCCGTTGCGACTCAAGCCAGGAAAGACGTTCGCTCAGCCAGATAATGCGCTGCCCCACGGAACGCAGCTCCCGGGGGCCGGTAAATAATACGCTATCGCCCAGCGAGCGCCCTTCTCCCAGACGATTAATCATTTTTTCTATGCCCTTCACCGGACCGATTATCATGCGGGTAAACAGCAACACCATCGCCAGGCTGACCAGAAACAGCACCAGTGCCTGCCAGCCAAAGAACTGCCCACGTTCGGCTATTTCCTGCTGGAGCTGCTGCCCACGAGAAAAGACGACGGTGCGCGTCGCTTGTACCATGTCGGTGTTGGCACTGGCGAACGCTTCCAGCCGCGCGGCCGCCACACTGTCAGGACCGCTGTTATTGCACTGCAACTGCGCGAGATCGTTAATGTCCTGTCGCAGTGCCTGGTAAAGCTTGGTGTCTGGCAACACGCCCGCATGCGCATCCAGCATGTCGCTGTAGCGTTTACGCTGACTCTGATAAACCTTCGCCAGCGTTGGGTCATCCAGCACACAATATTGCCGGTAGCTACGCTCCATCTCCAGCGCGGCATTGGTCATCGCTTCGCTGCGTCTGGCGTCAATCAGCGTGGTGCGGTTCGTCAGCGCCGCCTGCGCGCTCAGGGCATTCAGACTTTGCCACGCCTGCCAGGCCAAAACTAACAACGGCAGCAGGATAAGCAAAAATGCCAACGTCACCAATTGACGTAAAGATCGGGGGAAAACTGACCAGCGCTTCAAGGCGTTACTCTCAACGGACAGGAATAGGTTGATGCTAACTGAGGGGAACGCCAGATACAACAAAGCCGGGATCAACCCGGCTTTGTTGTGAAATAAGGCGGTGCCTAACTCGACGTTTCGCCCGAAGGTTGATATGAGCAACGCTAATATCAGATGTTGGACGGCAGGCACCTTGTTGTGCGTCATTCGAAGTTTATGTAGCACGTCCCGAAGGGGCTGACATAAGAAGGTGAATGAGCCACTGAGCGATATTATGCAGCATCTGTGCCAATACTCAAAACACTTTATTAACACAATGATAAATATGGAAAATGTGATTATTCATATGAAAAATGATTTTGGCTGTTTTTTACGCTTTATGTCGCCAATCAGCAACACCTGTAGCACTTAAAAACAAATTCATTTTAAATCAAATAATTAAATGTCTCTTTTTGGCGACAGCTCAACCCCACCCATGTCGGGATTTCCCGACACTTTTTTGCGGCGTAAGCGCTGAGTTTATTGCCGGATGGCAACAAAAGCGCCTTATCCAGCCTACAACACAAAAAAGCCCCTCACGGAGAGGGGCTTGATGACGATTGAACTAATTAGCCGAGCTGTTTACGCGCGTTGCGGAAGATACGCATCCACGGGCTGTCCTCGCCCCAGTTTTCCGGATGCCAGGAGTTGCTCACGGTACGGAACACGCGTTCCGGGTGCGGCATCATAATAGTGACGCGACCATTTTCTGTGGTAACGGCTGTAATACCGTTTGGCGAACCGTTCGGGTTAGCCGGATAGGTCTCGGTCACCTTACCGAAGTTATCAACGTAGCGCAGCGCCACCAGACCTTTGCTCTCAAGCTGAGCCAGATGCGCGCCGTCACGCACTTCCACACGACCTTCACCGTGAGAAACGGCAATCGGCATCATCGAACCCACCATATCGGCAAGCAGTAAAGACGGGCTTTGCGTCACTTCGACCAGGCTGAAGCGCGCTTCAAAGCGGTCGGAATGGTTACGCACAAAACGCGGCCACAGGTCGCTTCCCGGGATCAGTTCACGCAGGTTAGACATCATCTGACAACCGTTACATACCCCAAGCGCCAGCGTTTGCGGACGATGGAAGAAGGTTTCGAACTCATCACGAACGCGGTTATTGAACAGAATCGATTTCGCCCAACCTTCCCCTGCGCCGAGTACATCGCCGTAAGAGAAACCGCCGCAGGCTACCAGCGCCTGGAAGTTACCCAGACCGATGCGTCCGCCCAACAGGTCACTCATATGCACATCGATGGCGTCAAAGCCCGCACGGTGGAAGGCTGCCGCCATTTCAACGTGGGAGTTCACGCCCTGCTCACGCAGTACGGCCACTTTTGGACGCGCACCGGTGGCGATGTACGGCGCGGCAACATCTTCGTTGATATCAAACGACAGTTTAACGTTGAGGCCTGGATCGGCATCGTTAGTTTTAGCGTCATGTTCCTGATCGGCGCACTCCGGGTTATCGCGCAGACGCTGCATCTGCCAGGTGGTTTCCGCCCACCACATACGAAGCTGTGTGCGGCTTTCGCTGAACACATTCTGACCATTGGCGCTCAGAGTGAAACGATCACCCGTTACCGCCTGACCAAGATAGTGCACGCAATCCGCCAGCCCGTGAGCAGCCAGAATCGCTTCTACCGCTTCACGCTCAGCAGCGCGAACCTGGATAACCGCGCCCAGCTCTTCGTTAAACAGCGCCGCCAGACGATCGTCGCCCAGAGTGCTGATATCAGCCTCAATACCGCAGTGCCCAGCGAAGGCCATTTCAGCCAGCGTCACCAGCAGCCCACCGTCGGAACGGTCATGGTAGGCCAGCAGCTTACGCGCAGCAACCAGCGCCTGAATCGCGTCGTAGAAGCCTTTCAGTTGCTCAACGTTACGCACATCGGCAGGCTTATCGCCCAGTTGACGGTAAACCTGCGCCAGCGCCGTAGCCCCCAGCGCATTATTACCGAGACCGAGGTCAATCAGCAGCAGGGCATTGTCTTCGGTAGAGAGTTGCGGGGTAATAGTGTGGCGCACGTCTTCCACGCGGGCAAAGGCGGTGATCACCAGCGACAGTGGTGAGGTCATTTCACGCTGTTCATTACCTTGCTGCCAGCGGGTTTTCATCGACATAGAGTCTTTGCCCACCGGAATGGTCAGGCCAAGCGCCGGACATAATTCTTCCCCAACGGCTTTTACCGCTTCGTACAGGCCGGCATCTTCACCAGGATGACCCGCAGCCGCCATCCAGTTAGCCGAAAGTTTAATGCGTTTGATATCGCCAATCTGCGTTGCAGCAATGTTGGTCAGCGCTTCACCTACCGCCAGACGCGCAGAGGCCGAGAAATCCAGTAATGCAACCGGCGCACGCTCGCCGAGAGACATCGCTTCACCGTAATAACTATCCAGGCTTGCGGTAGTGACCGCGCAGTTGGCGACCGGAATCTGCCACGGACCAACCATCTGGTCACGCGCCACCATGCCGGTAACGGTACGGTCGCCGATAGTCACGAGGAACGTTTTCTCTGCAACAGTCGGCAGATGCAGCACGCGGTTAACCGCATCTGCAATCGAGATTTCGCCACGATTCAGGGCATCGCCTTTGGCTTTCAGCGTCTGCACATCGCGGGTCATCTTCGGCGTTTTACCCAGCAGCACATCGAGCGGCATGTCGATCGGCTGGTTGTTGAAGTGGCTGTCGCTGAGCGTGAGATGCTGTTCTTCGGTGGCTTCACCGATCACCGCATACGGCGCGCGCTCACGCTTACACAGTTCATCAAACAGCGGCAACTGGTCGGCGGCAACCGCCAGCACGTAGCGCTCCTGGGATTCGTTGCACCAGATTTCCAGCGGGCTCATGCCCGGCTCGTCGCTAAGAATATCGCGCAGTTGGAACTTACCGCCACGACCGCCATCACTGACCAGCTCCGGCATAGCGTTAGACAGGCCGCCCGCGCCCACGTCGTGGATAAACAGGATCGGGTTCGCATCGCCCATCTGCCAGCAGCGGTCGATAACTTCCTGGCAACGACGTTCCATCTCAGGGTTGTCACGCTGCACGGAAGCGAAATCCAGATCGGCATCAGACTGGCCGGAAGCCATAGAGGAAGCAGCCCCGCCGCCAAGACCGATGTTCATCGCCGGACCGCCAAGGACGATAAGCTTAGCGCCAACGACGATCTCACCTTTCTGCACGTGATCGGCGCGGATGTTACCGATCCCGCCCGCCAGCATGATCGGTTTATGGTAGCCGCGCAGCTCTTCGCCGTTGTGGCTGTTCACTTTCTCTTCATAGGTACGGAAGTAGCCGGTCAGCGCCGGGCGACCAAACTCGTTGTTAAACGCCGCGCCGCCCAGTGGCCCTTCGGTCATGATATCCAGCGCGGTAACAATACGGTCCGGCTTACCAAAGTCTTCTTCCCACGGCTGTTCAAAGCCAGGAATACGCAGGTTGGAAACGGAGAAGCCCACCAGCCCGGCTTTCGGTTTTGCACCGCGACCCGTTGCGCCCTCGTCGCGGATTTCACCGCCGGATCCGGTTGCCGCGCCCGGCCACGGAGAGATAGCCGTCGGGTGGTTGTGAGTTTCAACCTTCATAAGGATGTGGGCTGGCTCCTGATGGAAATCGTAGCGACCCGTTTTGTGGTCGGCAAAATAGCGGCCCACTTCGGAACCTTCCATTACCGCGGCGTTGTCTTTATAGGCAGACAGAACGTGGTCCGGCGTGGTTTCGAATGTATTTTTGATCATCTTGAACAGCGACTTCGGCTGCTGTTTACCGTCGATGATCCAGTCGGCGTTGAAAATCTTGTGGCGACAGTGCTCGGAGTTGGCCTGCGCAAACATGTACAGTTCAATGTCGTTCGGGTTGCGCCCCAGTTTGGTGAACGCATCCTGCAGATAGTCGATTTCGTCTTCCGCCAGCGCCAGACCCAGACGCAGGTTAGCGTCGATCAGCGCCTGGCGTCCCTCACCCAGCAAATCAACGCTGGAAACCGGCGCAGGCTGATGATGAACAAACAGTTTTTCGGCATCGTTCAATGCAGAAAAAACCGTTTCCATCATGCGGTCGTGCAGTTCATCGGCAACCATCTGCCATTGCTCAGCTGTCAGCGTCGAGGCTTCGACATACCAGGCAATACCACGTTCCAGACGGCTAATCTGTTGCAGGCCGCAGTTATGGGCAATATCAGTCGCTTTAGAAGACCACGGGGAGATGGTGCCGGGGCGAGGGGTAACCAGCAGCAGTTTGCCTTCAGGGGCGTGGCTGTGCAGAGCAGGACCATATTTCAGCAGGCGTGCAAGCTGAGCGTGCTCATCCTCATTCAACGGTGCATTCAGATCGGCAAAATGGACGTACTCGGCGTAAATATTGTGGACCTGGAGGTTGGCAGCCTGAAAACGTGCCAGCAGTTTGTTAATACGGAATGCAGACAGTGCAGGTGAACCACGCAGAATTTCCATCATAAGTCTCTCGTCTTCTAAGCTTTCGGTGTGCCCAAGTGGGGAAACGGGCGTCATTATAAAGAATCTACCGCGCCGACGAAACCGTTTGCGTCGAAATAAAATCACGACCTTCTCTTATCATCAAATGCGGTCTGGTTTCTGAATAAGTTGCCAACTGACGCAAGTTTAAGCAAAATGCCGCTCATTAATGACGACTTCACTTCTTAATCAACACCACAGCAGGCAGAGACAACGTACGGTTCAGAGAATTAACTAATTGAAAAAATTAAAGATTAATTATCTGTTCATCGGCATATTAACGCTGTTGTTGGCAGCGGCCCTCTGGCCATCAATTCCCTGGTTCGGTAAAGCCGAAAATCGTATCGCCGCCATTCAGTCGCGGGGAGAGCTGCGCGTTAGTACCATCGACTCACCATTAACTTACGCGACCCTCAACGGCAAAAAATTCGGTCTGGATTATGAACTGGCCCAGGAGTTCGCCAACTACTTAGGCGTGAAGTTAAAAGTCACCGTGCGCCAGAATATCAGCCAGCTTTTTGACGACCTCGATAACGGTAATGCCGATCTGTTAGCCGCAGGCCTGGTCTATAACAGCGAACGGGTGAAAAATTATCAGCCCGGCCCGACCTATTATTCGGTTTCACAACAGTTGGTGTATCGGGTTGGGCAATACCGCCCACGCACGCTTGCCACCGTGAACGAAAATCAACTGACCATCGCCCCGGGGCACGTGGTGGTTAACGATCTCCAGTTGCTTAAAGAGAAAAAATTCCCCGAGCTGAGCTGGAAGGTTGACGACAAAAAGGGCACGACTGAACTGCTTGATGATGTTATCGCCGGAAAGCTGGATTACACCATTGCCGATTCCGTCGCCATCAGCTTATACCAACGCGTACACCCTGAGCTGGCCGTGGCGTTGGACGTCTCTGACGAACAGCCGGTGACCTGGTTTAGTCGTCTGGACGATGACAATACGCTTTCTGCCGCCCTGCTGGATTTCTTCAACACCATGAATGAAGACGGTTCTCTGGCACGGCTGGAAGAGAAATATCTCGGGCATGGCGATGATTTTGACTATGTTGATACCCGCACCTTTTTGCGCGCCGTAGACAGCGTGTTGCCAGACCTTAAGCCGCTGTTTGAGAAATATGCGCAAGAGATAGACTGGCGACTGCTCGCCGCTATCTCGTATCAGGAATCACACTGGGACGCGCAGGCCACATCCCCAACCGGCGTACGCGGACTGATGATGCTGACCAAAAATACTGCTCAAAGTCTCGGGCTGACCGACCGTACAGATGCTGAACAAAGCATTAGCGGCGGCGCGCGATATTTGCAGGACATGATGAGTAAAGTGCCGGATACTGTCCCCGAAGGGGAACGCATCTGGTTTGCGCTCGCAGCCTATAACATGGGTTATGCGCACATGCTGGATGCACGGGCGCTGACGGTGAAAACCAAAGGCAATCCGAATAGCTGGTCCGACGTAAAACAACGACTGCCGTTGCTCAGCCAAAAGCCGTATTACAACAAGCTGACTTATGGTTATGCGCGCGGCCACGAAGCCTACGCCTATGTAGAAAACATCCGTAAATACCAGATTAGCCTGGTGGGGTATCTGCAGGAGAAAGAGAAACAGGCGCTGGAAACGCAGCAACTGGCGCAAGATTACCCGGCTGTAACACCAGCAGAGCTATTAGGTAAAGATGAATTCCCGCTTTCGGCGTTTCTATCTCAGACGTCGTCAAACTACCTGTCGCACTCGCCTTCCCTGCTGTTTTCACCGCAGAAAAAAGAGGATAAGTAGTCCTGGTGGCGCTGATAAGCGCAGCGTCATCAGGCAATCAGAGCGACATTTACAAACTGGCGGATTTTTTCAGGGCTTTAATTTCCTGACGACGCATGCGGAAGAAATCGCTGAGCAGCGTGGCGCATTCATCCCGCAGGACCCCCTCTGTCACTTCAACCCGATGATTCATTCCAGGGTGATGCAGCACATCCATTAATGACCCGGCAGCTCCGGTTTTCGCATCGCGCGCGCCAAAAACGACCCGACCAATACGACTGTGCACCATCGCACCTGCACACATCACGCACGGTTCCAGAGTGACGTACAGCGTGGCTTCCAACAGTCGGTAATTTTGCAGCACCAGGCCACCCTGACGCAGCGCCATAATTTCAGCGTGGGCAGTCGGATCATGGTGACCAATCGGACGGTTCCAGCCTTCGCCAATCACACGGTTGTTATGTACCAATACCGCGCCCACCGGGACTTCACGCTCATCCCAGGCGCGCTTAGCCAGCGTTAGAGCATGACGCATCCAGTATTCGTGACTAAATTCAACTTCAGACAAAGAGGTTACTCCACTAATAAAAGCGGACGCATTATACCCGTCATGCTTTAAATTGCATGTGCGTTGGCTTCATTCGAGTTGTTGCAGTTCTCCGCGCGGCGTGACGCGCCAGCGGTGCTGGCAAAAAGAGAGCAGCGGATTGTCCTGATTACTGTCGCTGTAGCCACTGTATAGCTGTAACGGCGCGCCAATGTGGCGTTCAAGCTGCGTCACTTTCTCATGGCCCAGGCAGCGCAGAGGCAACACCCACCCGCCGTATCCCCGCGCCATTTTGCTGGCTATAAGATTGACACGCGGTAACCACGGCGTGTCGAAGTAAACCTGCTCGACCAGTGACTGCGGGGAGCCTGTGATAAGCCAGATATCAGCGTCAGAGCTTAACAGGTAAGTTGTCAGCCGCTGTTGCACGAGCGGAAACGCCGTCACGTTACCACGAAACCAGCGCACAAATTCGGCCTGATGCGCTTTCAGACGCGCCTCGCTACGACCAAATGTGCATCCCCACAGCAGCAGGCTCATTGGCCAGCGCGCGGCGCGTCCTTTTATCAACAACGCCAGCGCAATCACCGGTAACAAAGGTAGCACAAGTAGCGCATTCAGCGGCTGGCGTCGCAGCAGATAACGAATGAAACTACCGAACATATCCTGCTGGTGTAACGTGCCATCTAAATCAAAAAAGACAACGCGGCGCTGGTGATTGGTCAAACCTTATTCCTCTGGATCGTTGAACCCCAATAGCCAGGTAAACAGGAACCCGGCGATAACTGCTACCAGATAGCCTAACAGATAGAACATCACTTTTCCGGCAACAATCGTCAGTGCCAGCGGTAATCCGGAGATGCCAAAGGTGATGACCGTCGCTACCTTCCAGTAGCTAATCAGCGCCCCGCCTACCGCTCCGCCAAGGCAAGCGCCGATAAACGGCTTACCCAACGGCAGCGTGACACCAAAAATCAGCGGCTCGCCAATCCCCAGCAGTCCGACCGGCAGCGCCCCTTTGATCACTTTCTTTAGCCGCGCATTGCGGGTTTTCATCAAAACCGCAATCGCAGCACCTATTTGCCCAACCCCCGCCATCGCCAGGATAGGAAAGAGCGCGTTATAACCGTGCGCCTGAACCAGCTCAACGTGGATAGGTACCAACCCCTGATGAAGCCCGGTAAGCACCAACGGCAGAAAGGTTCCCGCCAGCACGGCACCGACCAGGAATCCGCCGCGATCGATAGCCCAGGATGCACCGTGAGCGATAGATTCAGAAATCCAGCCGCCAAGCGGTTGCAGCGCTACAATCGCGATGATTCCGGTAATGATAGTAGTCAGCAGCGGGTTAAGGATCAGCTCCAGCGATTCCGGCAACAGCACGCGGAATTTGCGTTCGATCCAGCACATCAGCGCCACCACCAGTAGTACCGCGATCACCCCGCCGCGCCCCGGCTGCAGCGCTTCGCCAAACAGGGTAATTTGCGCCAGCTGCGGACTGGAGAGGATCCCCGCCATCACCCCACCCATCGCCAGAGAGCCGCCGAAGACTTTGGCGGTATTCACCCCAACCAGAATATTCATGATGGCAAACACGGCGCTGCCGAATATGCCCATCAGACCCAGCATATTCGGATAGTGGGTAGCAAAATCCCCGACGATGTCCGGTCGCTTAAGGATGTTAATAATGCCGGTAATCAAACCGGAGGCGATAAACGCCGGAATAAGAGGGATAAAGACGTTCGCCAGCTTGCGCAGCGCATCGCTCATGGGTGCTTTGTACTTCGCTTTGGCCTCTGACTTCGTGCGCTCGATATCATTGGCGTCTGCTCGCTCGCCGCCATCGGCAATCAGGGAACGCATAGCATCCACCACTTTGGCGGCTTTACCGGGACCGACGATAATCTGGTGCTGTGCGCCCTGCTTCACGTAACCGCTAACACCGGGCAGTTGCCTGAGGCGAGGGATATCAATCTGTCCGTCATCCTGAACTTCCACTCTGACGCGGGTCATACAGTTTTCCAGGCGCAGAATATTCTTTTCTCCGCCAACGCCCAGCAGAATGTCGCTGGCCAGCACCGCCGTCTTATCCATATACACCTCTTAGTGTTCTAACGCCGCGCGTAAAAAACCCTGGTGAGCGGCAAGTTTTTCGCGGGCGGCGGCGGCATCAAGGCCGGTGAGCGCCATTAAAATAGCCGGCTTAACATCAAAATCGGTCTGCTTTAGCAGCGCCTGCGCCTGTTCACGCGCGATGCCGGTGGCTTCAACCACCATGCGACATGCCCGATCGACCAGCTTGACGTTGGTAGCCTGCATATCCACCATCAGGTTCTGGTATACCTTGCCAAATTTCACCATCGCACCGGTGGAGATCATATTGAGCACCAGCTTTTGCGCGGTACCAGATTTCAGTCGCGTTGATCCGGTCAACGCCTCAGGCCCCACTACCGGAGAAATGGCAATATCCGCTTCATGCGCGATAGGGGAATCTGGATTGCAGGAAATCGCCGCCGTCGTACAACCCACCGAACGCGCATATTTCAGCCCGCCAATCACATACGGCGTGCGACCAGAAGCTGCCAGCCCCACCACCAGATCCTGTGCGGTAAGATTGAGCGCACGCAGATCGTCTTCACCTAACTGCGGGTTATCTTCTGCGCCTTCTACCGCCTTCAGCAGCGCGCCCGGTCCGCCAGCAATCAGCCCGACCACCAGACCATGCGGGACGCCAAAGGTCGGTGGGCATTCAGACGCGTCCAGCACCCCAAGACGCCCGCTGGTACCTGCGCCCATGTAAATAATGCGTCCTCCGGCTTTGAGCGCGTCAGCTGCCGCGTCGACCGCGCGCGCAACTTGAGGCAGAGTTGCTTTTACTGCTTGTGCTACCAGCGTATCCTGTTGATTAAAACGATGAACCAACTCCAGCGTGGAGAGCGCATCCAGATCCATGGTCTGTGGATTGCGGGTTTCTGAAACTAATGCACCGAGATTCATTTTTGGTCCTTAGGAATTTTTAATTCATAATAATCTGTCATAATGGAATATTATATTCATCCAGGCGAGTGAAATTTTGTTTTGTAATCGCCATCACGTTTTCGCCAGGAGACAGCATGAACTGTTTAATTCGCATTCGTCAGCGTTACCCAGACCTCGCGCAAAGCGATAAAAAACTTGCGGATTATCTTCTTGCTCAGCCTGATACCGCGCGTCATCTCAGCTCACAGCAGTTGGCTTTTGAAGCGGGCGTCAGCCAGTCCAGCGTGGTGAAGTTCGCACAAAAGATGGGTTTTAAAGGGTTTCCGGCATTGAAACTGGCGATCAGCGAAGCGTTGGCCAGCAACCCCAATCCCCATTCCATTCCTGTGCATAATCAGATTCGCGGTGACGACCCCATGCGGATGGTGGGCGAGAAGCTGATTAAAGAGAATGTGGCGGCGATGCATGCGACGCTGGACGTCAACAGCGAAGAGAAACTGATGGAGAGCGTCACGATGCTGCGCTCAGCCCGACGCATTATCGTAACCGGGATTGGCGCATCGGGTCTGGTTGCGCAGAATTTTGCCTGGAAGCTGCTGAAGATTGGTTTTAACGCGGTGGTAGAACGCGATATGCACGCCCTGCTGGCAGCGGTGCAGGCGCTTTCGCCCAATGATCTACTGCTGGCCATTTCGTATACCGGAGAGCGGCGCGAGCTCAACCTGGCTGCGGACGAAACATTGCGCACCGGAGCCAAAATTCTCGCCATCACTGGATTTACACCAAACGCCCTGCAGCAACGGGCAAATCATTGTCTGTATACGATTGCTGAGGAGCAGGCCACACGCAGCGCAGCGATTTCCTCCACCCACGCGCAAATGATGCTCACTGATTTACTGTTTATGGCGCTGGTGCAGCAGGATCTGGAACATGCTCCGGAACGTATTCGCCACAGCGAAGCACTGGTAAAAAAACTGGTCTGAGCAAAGAATGCGCGTATAATGCCCGCCCGATTTGTGATGTTTTGAGAGTTTCCTGATGGCCCTGTTAATCACTAAAAAATGCATCAATTGCGATATGTGCGAGCCCGAATGCCCGAATGAGGCGATTTCGATGGGTGACAGCATTTACGAGATTAACAGCGACAAGTGTACGGAATGCGTAGGCCATTACGACACGCCAACCTGCCAGAAGGTGTGCCCGATCCCCAATACTATTTTGAAAGATCCGGCACACGTCGAAACAGAAGAGCAGTTGTGGGATAAGTTTGTGCTGATGCACCACGCCGATAAACTATAACCGCGTCGCCATCCGGCAATGTCCTGTATCTAACTTTCGATAATCACCGTGGCGCAGGCGTAGTGACGCTCATCGGCCAGCGTCACATGCATATGTGCGACGCCGAGTTTTTCCGCCAGTTTTAACGCCTCCCCCCATAACCGCAGACGCGGCTTACCGAGTTCGTCGTTAAAGACCTCAAACTGATTAAACGCCAGACCGTTGCGAATACCCGTCCCGAAGGCTTTTGCTGCCGCCTCTTTGACCGCAAAACGCTTCGCCAGAAAACGCACCGGCTGCTGATGCGTCTCCCAGATTGCCCATTCGTTGTCGCTGAGCACGCGTCTTGCCAGACGGTCGCCGGAACGGGAGATCACCGCTTCAATGCGGGCAATCTCCACGATATCCGTACCTAATCCCAGAATCGCCATTAACCACGCGCTTCCAGCATCAGGCGTTTCATTTCTACTACGGCATCTTTCAGGCCGCTCATCACTGCGCGCCCGATAATGGCATGGCCAATGTTCAGCTCGTGCATTTCCGGGATCCGGGCGATGGCTTTAACGTTGTGATACGTCAGGCCATGACCCGCATTCACCTTCAGGCCAAGGCTGGCCGCAAAAGTCGCCGCTTTGGCGATACGCGCCAGTTCACTGGCCTGTTCCGCATCGGTTTTCGCATCGGCGTAACAGCCAGTGTGAATTTCAATAAATGGCGCGCCCACTTCCGCAGCGGCCTTAATCTGCTCTTCATCGGCGTCGATAAACAGCGAAACCAGAATACCTGCGTCCGCCAGGCGTTGGCAGGCATCGCGCATCTTGTCGCGCTGACCGGCGACGTCCAGACCACCTTCAGTGGTAACTTCCTGACGCTTTTCCGGCACCAGGCAGCAAAAATGCGGCTTAGTCTCAACGGCAATCGCCAGCATCTCTTCGGTGACCGCCATTTCCAGATTCATGCGCGTATCCAGCGTCTGGCGCAGAATACGCACGTCACGGTCGGTGATATGGCGACGGTCTTCACGCAGATGTACGGTAATACCGTCTGCGCCCGCCTGTTCAACGATAAACGCTGCCTGAACCGGATCCGGGTATGCGGTACCGCGTGCATTACGTAAAGTGGCAATGTGGTCAATGTTGACGCCTAACAGTAATTCGGACATGACAATCCTCGTATTTTATTTTCGCTTCGGCATAAACTGCCGGAATAATTCACGGCTCTTTAGGGGCTTACCACCAAGATACGGCTTTAACGCCATACGGGTAAAGCGTTTCGCGGCGCGCAACGTATCAGCATCCGGAAATTCTCGCGATTCAAGTGCTTTCAGATGGCGTCCGGTAAAGGTGGAGTTATCAATTACGACGCTTGCAATAAACCCTTTTTCTTCCCGGTAGCGATAGGTCATGGTGTCGTCTACCGGCTCGCCGCTACCCGCACAGTGGGTAAAATCAACGCCGTAGCCCAGATGCCCAAGCAAGGCCAGCTCAAAGCGACGTAACGCAGGTTCTGGCGAACCGGTCGCGCCAGCCAGCGCCTGAATACAGTTCAGGTAATCGAAAAAGAGTTCAGAAAAGCGGGTCTCGTACTCAAGAACGCGAGAAATAAGCTCGTTGATATACAAACCGCTGTACAGCGTGATACCGCTAAGAGGGAGTGCCAGAGAAACGGCTTCGGCGCTGCGCAAGGTTTTGACCTCGCCACGTCCACCAAAGCGAAGCAATAAGGGAGTAAAGGGCTGGAGTGCGCCTTTGAGATTGGAACGTTTGGAACGTGCGCCTTTAGCCACAAGGCGCACGCGGCCCGACTCTTCCGTGAAGACGTCCAGCACGAGACTGGTTTCGCTCCACGGGCGGCTGTGCAGGACAAAAGCGCGTTGCCAGCCCTCCATCGGGGTTATTCTCAGAGATCGTCGCCGTAACCGAGGCTGCGCAGCGCGCGTTCGTCATCGGCCCAGCCGGATTTCACTTTCACCCACAGTTCGAGATGAACGGGCGCTTCGAACATTTCCTGCATGTCTTTACGCGCTTCAATACCGATGGTTTTAATCTTGGCCCCTTTGTTGCCAATAACCATCTTCTTCTGCCCTTCACGTTCAACGAGGATCAGACCGTTAATGTCGTAGCCACCGCGCTCGTTGGAGATAAAACGCTCAATCTCCACGGTAACGGAGTACGGCAGTTCAGCACCCAGAAAACGCATCAGCTTTTCACGGATGATTTCAGAGGCCATAAAGCGCTGAGAACGGTCGGTGATGTAATCTTCCGGGAAGTGATGAATAGCTTCCGGCAAATGCTTACGCACGATGCCCGCAACGGTATCGACATTCAAGCCGGTTTCGGCAGAAATCGGTACGATATCAAGGAAGTTCATCTGGCTTGCCAGGAACTGCAGGTGCGGCAGCAGATCGGCTTTTTCCTGAACGTTGTCTACTTTGTTCACAGCCAGAATAACCGGGGCTTTACCATCACGCAGCTTGTTGAGCACCATTTCGTCGTCCGGCGTCCAGCGGGTGCCTTCGACAACGAAAATAACCAGTTCAACATCACCGATAGAGCTGCTCGCCGCTTTGTTCATCAGACGGTTGATCGCACGTTTTTCTTCCATATGCAGACCCGGAGTATCAACATAAATCGCCTGATACGCGCCTTCGGTATGGATGCCAACAATACGGTGACGTGTTGTCTGAGCCTTACGTGAGGTAATGGAAATCTTCTGCCCAAGCAGATTATTCAACAGAGTGGATTTGCCGACGTTCGGGCGGCCGACGATGGCAATAAATCCACAGTAAGTTTTATCGATGCTCATTCCAGCTCCAGTTTTTTCAACGCCTGTTCGGCGGCAGCCTGCTCAGCCTTACGACGGCTCGAACCTGTGCCAACCACCGGTTCACTCAGGCCGCTGACCTGGCAGTGGATAGTAAATTCTTGATCGTGTGCTTCACCACGCACCTGCACCACCAAATAAGACGGTAGAGGCAGGTGGCGACCCTGCAAATATTCCTGCAGGCGCGTTTTCGGATCTTTTTGTTTGTCGCCTGGGCTAATTTCATCCAGACGAGTTTGATACCAGTTCAGGATCAATTGCTCAACGGTTTGAATATCGCTATCGAGGAAGACGCCGCCAATTAAAGCTTCAACGGTATCCGCCAGGATCGATTCACGACGGAAGCCGCCGCTTTTCAGCTCGCCTGGCCCCAAACGTAAACATTCACCGAGGTCAAACTCACGGGCTAATTCAGCCAGCGTATTGCCGCGAACCAGCGTTGCGCGCATGCGGCTCATATCACCTTCATCCACACGCGGGAAACGGTGATACAGCGCATTAGCGATAACAAAGCTCAAAATAGAGTCGCCTAAAAATTCTAAACGCTCGTTATGTTTGCTGCTGGCACTCCGGTGAGTTAATGCCTGCTGCAACAGCTCCTGATGATTAAAAGTGTAGCCCAGCTTCCGTTGAAGCCGATTAATTACGATGGGGTTCATGCGATACCAATAAATGAATGCGTCAACAATTCAGCACACGAAACAGACCTGATATACGCACTTCGCTTAGCCGTCTGGCTTCACTTGAATGCATTTGTATACAAACCAACGCTGTTTCGTGTGCCGTGGCAACCTGTCGGTGCCAACCTAAAACTTCGGGGGAATATTCTATACACAACGACAAGGGATGTCGTTAGTCTGCGGGAATTTATCCGAGAAATAATTCACGCTGTCGCCATAATGACGACAGCGTGAACGATTATCGGCAATTAGTGAATGCCACCAATACGGCTTAAACGCACACCGGTCGGCCATTCGCCTTCTTGCTTGTCGAAACTCATCCAGATAGCCGTCGCTTTACCAACCAGATTCGCTTCCGGCACAAATCCCCAGTAACGGCTGTCCGCGCTATTGTCACGGTTATCACCCATCATGAAGTAGTGTCCCGGTGGGACGATCCAGGTTGCCAGTTGCTGACCTGGCTGGCGGTAATACATCCCCACCTGATCCTGGGCGATTGGCACAGTCAGAATGCGGTGACTTACCTCACCCAGCGTTTCTTTACGCTCGGAGAGGCGAATACCGTTCTCTTTCGTTTCGTTCAGCGGAACTTCAAAGAAGCCGCTGGTCGCTTCACCGCCGTTACGACGAGCAAAGGTCTGTACAAAATCACTTGGCTGAACATCAGAGTACGTTACCGGCAGCGCGTTTTCACACGCCTGACCTGAACTGCACCCTGGCTGAATAGTGACCTCTTTCGCCACCGGATCGTACGTCACTTTGTCTCCCGGTAAACCGACAGCACGTTTGATGTAGTCCAGACGGGGATCTTCCGGGTATTTAAACACCACGATATCTCCACGTTTCGGATGGCCAGTTTCGATCAACGTTTTCTGGTAAATCGGATCTTTAATCCCGTAGGCGAATTTCTCCACCAGGATAAAGTCACCGATAAGCAGCGTCGGCATCATCGAACCAGACGGGATCTGGAACGGCTCATAAATAAATGAACGCACCACCAGTACAATAGCTAAAACCGGGAAAACGGATGCCCCAGTTTCCAGCCAACCCGGCTTAGGGGCCACTTTTTTCAGCGTTGCTTTATCCAGTGAATCACCTGCAGCAGCTTGCGCTGCTGCCTGACGCTCCCGGCGTTTTGGTGCGAAGATGAATTTATCTACGCACCATAAAATGCCCGTCACCAGTGTGGCAATCACCAGAATCAGGGCAAACATGTTCGCCATGCCAACTCCTTAAGATTATTTGCTGTCTTTACCGACATGCAGAATGGCGAGGAACGCTTCCTGCGGCAGTTCGACGTTACCGATCTGCTTCATGCGCTTTTTACCCTCTTTCTGTTTTTGCAGCAGCTTTTTCTTACGGCTGATATCGCCACCGTAGCATTTCGCCAGAACGTTTTTACGCAGCTGCTTAACCGTTGAACGCGCGATGATGTGCGTGCCGATGGCCGCCTGAATCGCGATATCAAACTGCTGACGAGGGATCAGATCTTTCATCTTCTCGACCAGCTCACGGCCACGGCTCTGGGAGTTGTCGCGGTGAGTGATCAGCGCCAGCGCATCGACACGTTCGTTGTTGATGAGGACATCAACGCGTACCATGTCAGACGCCTGGAAGCGTTTGAAGTTATAGTCCAGCGACGCATAGCCGCGAGAGGTTGACTTCAGACGGTCGAAGAAGTCGAGTACCACTTCCGCCATCGGAATTTCATAGGTCAGCGCCACCTGGTTACCGTGGTAAACCATGTTGGTCTGGACGCCACGCTTCTCGATACACAGGGTGATGACGTTACCAAGGTAAGCCTGCGGCAGCAGCATGTGACACTCAGCGATCGGCTCACGCAGTTCGTAGATGTTATTCAACGGCGGCAGCTTGGACGGGCTATCGACGTAAATAGTCTCCTTCGCCGTGGTTTCTACTTCGTAGACTACGGTCGGCGCGGTAGTGATCAGATCCAGATCGTATTCACGTTCCAGACGTTCCTGAATGATCTCCATGTGCAGCAGGCCGAGGAAGCCGCAGCGGAAGCCAAAGCCAAGCGCGGTTGAGCTTTCCGGCTCGTAGAACAGGGAGGCGTCGTTGAGGCTCAACTTACCAAGCGCGTCACGGAAGTTTTCGTAGTCGTCAGAGCTCACCGGGAACAGACCGGCGTAAACCTGCGGCTTCACTTTTTTAAAGCCTGGCAGCGGTTTGTCCGCCGGGTTACGCGCCTGCGTCAGGGTATCGCCAACCGGTGCGCCGAGAATGTCTTTAATCGCGCAAACCAACCAACCTACCTCGCCGCATTTCAGCTCGGTACGGTCAACCTGTTTTGGCGTGAAGATGCCCAGACGGTCGGCGTTATAGACCTGACCGGTGCTCATCACTTTAATTTTGTCGCCTTTACGCATGGTGCCATTTTTAATACGCACCAGTGACACCACGCCCAGGTAGTTATCGAACCAGGAGTCGATGATCAGCGCCTGCAATGGACCTTCCGGGTCGCCTTCCGGCGCCGGGATATCGCGCACCAGACGTTCAAGTACGTCAGTGACGCCAACACCGGTTTTCGCCGAACAGCGAACAGCATCAGTTGCATCAATACCGACGATATCTTCGATCTCTTCCGCTACGCGCTCAGGATCGGCGGCTGGCAGGTCAATTTTGTTCAGTACCGGCACCACTTCCAGATCCATTTCCATGGCGGTATAGCAGTTAGCCAGGGTCTGCGCTTCTACGCCCTGTCCGGCATCAACCACCAGCAATGCGCCTTCACAGGCAGCAAGCGAGCGGGAAACTTCATACGAGAAGTCAACGTGACCCGGGGTGTCGATAAAGTTAAGCTGATAGGTTTCACCATCAGATGCTTTGAAATCGAGCGTCACGCTCTGCGCTTTGATAGTAATACCGCGCTCACGCTCCAGATCCATCGAGTCGAGAACCTGCGCTTCCATTTCACGGTCAGACAGGCCACCGCAGATCTGGATAATACGGTCAGACAGCGTCGATTTACCGTGGTCGATGTGAGCTATGATTGAAAAGTTACGTATGTTCTTCATATAGTGTAATTATTGTGCCTTACGCCCGCCGGAGCAGGCTCTGAGAAGTCGCTGATCTGAGCTTAACGTCTGTTTAAGTGAAACGCCGCATTCTACACTACAACGCTGAGGCGAGGAAATGTTCATAGAGCAAGGATAGCGGGAACTGGAAACGACCATGCAAAGCCGGTGAAACTTTTGCAGGGTGACGGCATAAACGCCTTATCCGGCCTACGCCTGCATCTGATGACGCCGTAGGCCTGATAAGCGCAGCGCCATCAGGCAAAGATATCACTGCTGGGTTTCGACGCGAATAAGATCGGGTGGGAGAGCAACGTTCAGAATGACCGGCTGCCAGGCCTCACGCTCAGCAAGCTTACGAGAGAATCCACGAGCAATCAGGAATCCGCCCACGCCCCCCAGCACGGCGCCGCTTAATGCCGCAAGATCGGAACCAAACAGCACCTGGAAAAGCGCCGCGAAAAGAAACAGTCCCGCCAACGGAGACATATAGACCAGCATCGCCGAACCCAACAGGCTACCCTCGGCAATGCCCAGTTCAACTTTTTGACCAGGCGCTAAGGGTTCGTCGCAGGGTACCACGATGGTGTGCGTGGTCTGCGGCCCAAGTTTGTTCAGCACGCGACTCCCGCATCCGGCCCTGGAAGCACAGCTGCTACATGATGCTTTTACATCGCAGCTGACCGTCGCCAGACCATTTTGCCAGGAGACGACCGTCGCCCACTCTTTAATCATTGCGCAGCCCTGAACTTAATATTATCCGCGATACGCTTCGCCGTTTGCGGTGGGAGTTCGCCCACTATCGTAATTTCCGCGTTATCACGTACGCTGGTGCTGACCGTTCTACGCCCGGTTCGTAACAGTTGATCGGCGCTGTTTTGCATCGCACGGTTTACGTTCACGGAGAAACTAAACAGGCCATCAGAATAAAGGCGCGATTCGATCGGCATGTTATCCATTGTCGGCAGCGGACGTCGACTGCTGGAGACTTCGCTGAAGCCTTGCGGCAACCACGACGGACTCCAGTTAAAGTTGGTTTTCTCACCTGCAGGAACCGACAGCAGCGGCGGCAGATTGGCTTTCGCCAGCGCCTGCATACTGTCGCTGACGCCGTTGTTTACGGTAAAGGCGATGACGCGGAACTGTTCCAGCGTTTCGCCATCACGGTCGAGAAGATCGACACGCATCGGCAGCTTGGTCTCCGTGTCCATCCAGACGATATAGCTGTAACGCGTCCCGTCACGGGCGACAACGCGGATCACTTCACAGAGCCGATCGGCAATGCGGGTGCGACCTACTGAGATAAAATCATAGTAGGGAGCAAGGCGTTTAAAGTCGGTATAAATCAGAGATGGCAGAGAGTCAACGATATAGTCGCCGTTTAGCGTGAACGGTTCGAGACCAGGCTCAAAATAGCTGATTTCGTTGCCACGTTGCACCACTTCCCGGCGCGGTCCATCCATTTGCAACAGTTGCGCTAGCGGACGGTTATCCTGGCGGGCATGGCGATAACGTAGGGATTCAACACCCTGCTTATTGATGCTGACAAATGACAGCTCATAGGTTAGCGACTGGCTGGCCAGATTCATCTGCTGCAACAACGCCCCGGACGCAGGATTGGCCGAGGCGTTTACAGAGAAGAACAGGCTACCAGCCACAAGTGACATGGCAAACCAAAGTTGCTTCATTACTGCGATTGCGTTCCTAAAGTTTGAATTCCTGGCACCTGCACAGCGGCTTGCTGTGTTTGGGCCTGCTCAAACTGAAGCTGTTCAGAGTGCAGTCGACGTTGCAGTTCGTAGTCCTGCAACATGGCATTAATACGACGACGCTGCTCCTGTACCTGCTGTTGCTGACCGCCGCTGGCCGTCGCGTCAGAAGGTACACCCAAGCTAACCGGACTGGCTTTACCCATCATCGGTAATGTATTAAATACCGGCGTTTCGGGCTGCTGGGACGTTTCAGATTGCCCATTATAGTGCTGGACGCCAACAATAACTGCAAGTGATACACACGCGGCGACCCCCATTTGGGTAAGCTGCGCGGCCCACGGACGCATTTTCTTCCAGAATGGCATTTTCTGCCACTGGTGCGGTGCTGGCTGGGCCTCAGGAATCAATGGCGCCGTCTGACGTACTGGCTCATCCTGGATGGCAGCCATTACGCGGGCGGAAATATCGAAATGGAGAACGTCGGCGGTATCACCTCGCATGGAATCGCGAATCAGGTGATAACTCTCCCAGGTTTTTTGCATTTCCGGGTCGTGAGCCAGCTCTTTGAGTAACTCAGTATCCAGCGTTTCGCCATCCATTAAAGCGGAAAGTTTTTCTTTCTGCATGCCTAATACCTTTTCCAGTATCCCGCTATCGTCAACGCCTGATAAGCGGTTGAACTTTATTATCAATAGCTTCCCTCGCTCGGAAGATACGTGAACGCACCGTACCTACCGGACAATCCATGATAGCGGCTATCTCTTCATAGCTCAGGCCATCCAGCTCCCGCAAGGTTATTGCCATGCGTAAATCTTCCGGGAGGGACTCAATAGTTCGGAAAACTATCTGTCTCAGTTCTTCTGACAACATTAAGTTCTCAGGGTTCGAAATTTCTTTCAGCGCACCGCCACTTTCGTAATTTTCTGCTTCAATCGCATCAATATCACTGGAAGGTGGACGACGCCCCTGAGCGACCAGGTAATTCTTCGCTGTATTGACTGCAATACGATACAGCCAGGTATAAAAAGCACTATCTCCCCGGAACGAGTCCAGCGCACGATAGGCCTTGATAAATGCTTCTTGTACTACATCGGGTACATCGCCCGACGGTACATAGCGAGAAACCAGACTCGCCACCTTATGCTGATAGCGCACTACCAGTAGGTTAAAGGCTTTCTGATCTCCCTTCTGGACCCGTTCTACCAGGACCTGGTCCGTTAACTGCTCGCTCATCCGAGGTAAAGTCTCCCCAAACCAAATTTCCACGCGCCTTCGAAACGCCACTCCATCAGCTTCACTATGAGCAAGCAAATGCTTAGAGTGCTCAAGTTTCGTAAAGTTCCGTTACGCATTGTTTTTTGTTTGTCATGTTGTAGACAGGTCTTATCTCTCATTATAAGTCTACATAACCCGATCAACGCACTATCTGTTTAGAAATGCCCATTTCACCGCTTGCAGAGTAACCCAACGGCTACTTTATTTCACCACATAATCTGATGCTAACGGTCTGCTTCACAAAATATTTTTGCTCTTTTCACCCTCGTTATGCTTTTCTTTCTTGTTTAGTCATTGCAACACATTTAAAAATAAAACGTGCAGTATCGCGCAATGTGGTGCTATGGTGACCAAACACTGTTTAGTAAATTAAACAAAAATCATGAATACGACTCCTGAATTATCCTGTGACGTGCTGATCATTGGCAGCGGGGCTGCCGGACTTTCACTGGCGCTGCGCCTGGCTGAAAAACATCAGGTTATTGTCCTGAGCAAAGGCCCGGTCAGCGAAGGGTCGACATTTTATGCCCAGGGCGGTATTGCCGCGGTATTTGATGAAACCGACAGTATCGACTCTCACGTTGAAGATACCCTGATTGCCGGGGCCGGTTTGTGCGATCGCCATGCGGTTGAGTTTGTCGCCAGCAATGCCCGCACCTGCGTTCAGTGGCTAATCGATCAGGGCGTCTTGTTTGATACGCAGGTTCAGCCCAACGGTGAAGAAAGCTATCACCTGACCCGTGAAGGCGGTCATAGCCATCGACGTATCCTGCACGCTGCGGATGCTACCGGCAAAGAAGTCGAAACCACCCTCGTCAGCCAGGCGCAAAATCACCCCAACATCCGGGTTCTCGAGCGGAGTAATGCCGTCGATCTGATTGTCTCTGACAAAATCGGTCTGCCGGGAACGCGTCGGGTTGTTGGTGCCTGGATCTGGAATCGTAATAAAGAAGCCGTCGAAACCTGCCATGCGAAATCAGTCGTGTTGGCCACCGGCGGCGCATCAAAGGTCTATCAATACACCACTAATCCGGATATTTCCTCGGGCGACGGGATTGCGATGGCCTGGCGCGCGGGATGCCGCGTCGCCAACCTGGAGTTTAACCAGTTTCACCCGACGGCGCTGTATCACCCTCAGGCGCGCAATTTTCTGCTGACCGAGGCGCTGCGTGGCGAAGGCGCGCACCTGAAGCGCCCGGACGGCTCGCGCTTTATGCCCGATTTTGACGAGCGTGGCGAACTGGCTCCCCGCGATATTGTCGCCCGCGCCATTGACCACGAGATGAAACGCCTGGGCGCTGACTGCATGTTCCTCGACATCAGCCATAAACCAGAAGAATTTGTTCGTCAGCATTTTCCGATGATTTATGAAAAATTACTGGGACTGGGCATCGATCTGACTAAAGAGCCGGTTCCTATCGTTCCTGCCGCACACTATACCTGTGGCGGCGTGATGGTTGATGACTTTGGCCGCACCGATGTCGACGGGCTGTATGCGATCGGCGAAGTGAGTTACACCGGCCTGCATGGCGCCAACCGGATGGCATCGAACTCATTGCTGGAATGCCTGGTTTACGGCTGGTCCGCGGCTGAAGATATCGACAGGCGCATGCCTTATGCTCGCGGCGTTAGCACGCTCCCGGACTGGGATGAAAGCCGGGTAGAAAACCCGGATGAACTGGTTGTCATTCAGCATAACTGGCATGAGCTGCGGCTGTTTATGTGGGATTACGTCGGCATTGTGCGCACAACCAAGCGTCTGGAGCGCGCCCTGCGCCGTATCACCATGCTACAACAGGAAATCGACGAGTATTACGCCCATTTCCGTGTTTCGAACAACCTACTGGAACTGCGCAATCTGGTGCAGGTTGCTGAACTGATTGTCCGCTGCGCAATGATGCGCAAAGAGAGTCGGGGCCTGCACTACACGCTGGATTACCCGGAACAGCTTCCAGAGGCGGGCCCATCCATTCTCTCGCCGCTAAGTCATCACATAAACAGATAAAACGCCTGGGTCAGCGCCGTGTAACCTTCAGAGTAACGTTGGTCTGGCCCACGGATCACCAGCCTGTCGCTAAAGCACTCCCCGGCCTGCGGGGAGAATGCCAGCAATACCCGATGAGGTAGTCGGGCTTCCGTTTCTGCAACATCCGTGCGCAATCGCAGATGCCAGCCCATACTGAGTGCCTGCTGGGTAAATGCATTGCCGATCTGTTCCGGCAGCACCACACAGAAAAAACCTTCTTCCGTTATGCTGTCCGCTGCCAGCGTAAGTAATACCTGATGATCGAGCGTAGTGGTGTAGCGTGCCTGCTCGCGCTGCGGCGTGGCGCATTCCACCCCTTGTTCATAATAGGGAGGGTTGCTGATAATCAAATCAAAACGCACGGTCTGGCGCGGTACCCACTGCTGCGCATCTTCCGTATGGACGCTCACGCGATGCATCCACGGAGATTGCTCGATGTTCTCCTGCGCCTGCTGCGCGGCGTCAACATCAAGCTCCACGGCGTCAATGATGACGTTTTCATCAGTGCGTTGGGCCAGCATCAGCGCCAACAGGCCGCTTCCGGTACCAATATCCAGGATCCGTTTTACGCCCGCAACAGGGGCCCAGGCCCCCAATAAAATGCCGTCTGTTCCGACTTTCATTGCACAACGATCGTGTGCCACAAAAAACTGCTTAAAAGTAAATCCATTACGTCTAAGTACGGATGTAGACTGGGGCATGAAGAACAACCTTCCTGGAAAAAAAACGATAACATAGGATAAAAACAATACCTGAGAAGGTATATCCATACAAACAGATGAAGATTGCAGCCGTAACGTCTATAATCAGCGCCCCACTCAGAGGTAGAACATGACTGTAACGACTTTTTCCGAACTTGAACTCGATGAAAGCCTTCTGGATGCCCTCCAGGAAAAAGGTTTCACTCGCCCGACCGCCATTCAGGCTGCCGCCATTCCGCCTGCGCTCGATGGCCGTGATGTACTCGGTTCTGCGCCGACAGGCACCGGTAAAACGGCGGCATATTTGCTGCCAGCGTTGCAGCACCTGCTCGACTTCCCGCGCAAGAAATCTGGTCCGCCGCGCATTTTAATTTTGACACCGACGCGCGAACTGGCGATGCAGGTTGCCGAACACGCCCGTGAGCTGGCGAAGAATACGCATCTGGATATCGCAACGATTACCGGCGGCGTGGCTTACATGAACCACATGGAAGTCTTTAGCGAAAACCAGGACATCGTGGTCGCCACTACCGGTCGTCTGCTGCAGTACATTAAAGAAGAGAACTTCGACTGTCATGCAGTTGAGACGTTGATCCTCGATGAAGCAGACCGCATGCTGGACATGGGCTTTGCCCAGGACATCGAGCATATCGCCGGTGAAACCCGGTGGCGTAAGCAAACCATGCTGTTCTCCGCCACGCTGGAAGGCGATGCGATTAAAGATTTTGCCGAGCGTCTGCTGGAAGATCCGGTCGAAGTCTCAGCGGATCCGTCCACCCGTGAACGCAAGAAGATCCATCAATTTTACTACCGTGCCGATGATATCGAGCACAAAACTGCCATGCTGATCCATCTGTTAAAACAGCCGGAAGCGACCCGCTCAATTGTCTTTGTACGCAAACGCGAGCGTGTACACGAGCTGGCAGGCTGGCTGCGCCAGGCAGGCATTAATAACTGCTATCTCGAAGGCGAGATGGTGCAGAACAAACGTAACGAAGCGATCAAACGTCTGACCGATGGTCGCGTGAACGTACTGGTAGCAACCGACGTTGCCGCACGCGGGATCGATATTCCTGACGTTAGCCACGTGTTTAACTTCGACATGCCACGCAGTGGCGATGCCTATCTGCACCGCATTGGTCGCACCGGTCGCGCAGGCCGTAAAGGTACAGCGATCTCTTTGGTTGAAGCGCACGACCATCTGCTGCTCGGTAAAGCGAGCCGCTATATTGACGAGCCACTGAAAGCACGCGTCATCGACGAACTGCGTCCAACCACGCGCGCGCCAAGTGAGAAATCTAACGGTAAGCCATCCAAGAAAGTGCTGGCAAAGCGCGCCGAGAAAAAAGCCAAAGAGAAAGAGAAGCCGCGGGTGAAAAAACGTCACCGCGACGCCAAAAATATCGGCAAACGTCGTAAGCCGAGCGGAGCTGCGACTCAGCAGTCCGACAAAGAGTAAACCGAATGCCGGGCCGTCTAGCCCGGCATTTTTTGTGCACAGAAAAGCGGAAGACGCACTGGCATCTTCCGCTTTCAGATTCTCAGCTGAACGGGGGTTATTCCCCGGTAGCCTTACAGGCTCTCAGTAAAGGTACGAGCAATAACGTCGCGCTGCTGTTCTGGGGTCAGAGAGTTGAAACGCACGGCATAACCAGAAACACGGATGGTCAGCTGCGGATATTTCTCCGGATGCTTAACCGCATCTTCCAGCGTTTCGCGACGCAGAACGTTTACGTTCAGGTGTTGACCACCTTCCACGCGGACTTCCGGCTGTACGTCTACCGGCACTTCACGGTATTCGATTTCACCCAGTTTGCTGACGGCAACGACTTCATCAGCATTGAAACCTGCTTTCGCAACGATGCAGCGTGCTTCGCCTTTTTCGCTGTCCAGCAGCCAGAAAGAGTTCAGCAAGTCGTCGTTTGCAGCTTTAGTAATCTGGATACCTGTAATCATTTGATGCCTCCCCGGCAAAATTATTTGATCTCGGTTGGCCGTCATCCGGCCAATTGGTAAAACCATTGTTGCTTGAGTGTATATATACCCCTCACACACCCTTGAATCTTTGATTTAAATCAATAAAAACCATACATGGAAAGTGGTGATAGATGGATTTTATTGTTTTACATCAACTTACGCCATACATGCAGCTAAACTTTTTACATAAATTTTCAACTATCTTTAAGGGGTAGTCCCTTGAGAAACGTACAGAATTTTGCGACGCCGAAAGAAGCAGTTAAGCTAGGGGGATTGAAAATTCGCAGGAGAGCGAAATGGCTACCGAATTAACCTGGCACGATGTGCTGGCAGAAGAGAAACAGCAGCCTTATTTTGTTAACACGCTGCATACTGTGGCGGGCGAGCGTCAGTCGGGTATGACAATTTACCCGCCGCAAAAAGATGTATTCAATGCTTTTCGCTTTACCGAGCTTGGCGACGTGAAAGTCGTCATCCTGGGTCAGGACCCTTACCACGGTCCAGGCCAGGCACATGGTCTCGCGTTCTCTGTCCGCCCCGGCATTGCCACTCCGCCTTCGTTGCTGAACATGTACAAAGAGCTGGAAGCGACGATTCCAGGCTTCACGCGCCCAACCCACGGGTATCTGGAAAGTTGGGCACGCCAGGGCGTGCTGTTACTCAACACCGTACTCACCGTCCGCGCCGGTCAGGCACATTCGCACGCCAGCCTGGGGTGGGAAACATTTACTGATAAAGTTATCAGCCTGATTAACCAACATCGGGAAGGCGTGGTTTTCCTGCTCTGGGGTTCTCACGCACAGAAGAAAGGCGCGATTATTGATACGCAGCGTCACCATGTGTTGAAAGCGCCCCACCCATCACCGCTCTCTGCGCATCGCGGTTTCTTTGGCTGCAATCACTTTGTACTGGCGAATGAGTGGCTGGAACAACGAGGTGAAAAGCCAATTGACTGGACGCCGGTATTACCTGCGGAAAGCGAGTAAAAAAATGCCAGCGATTCGCTGGCATTTTTATGATCAGGCTTTGTTCTGACGCCACCACTCCGCGAGCAGCACGCCGGTCGCGACAGAAACGTTGAGCGTTTCTACCTTGCCCGTACCGTCAATCGCTACGCACAGATCGTCGGCTGAGCATGCTGCTTCTGGCAGAGCTTCACGCTCACGCCCTAATACCAGCACCATTTTTTCCGGCAACGTGGTAGTAAACAACGGTTTGCCTTTCACGCTTGAGGTCATCACTACCGTGTAACCCGCGTTACGGAAGTCGTCCAGCACATCGACAATGCTGTCACCGGTGATCGGCTGAACGTGCTCAGCTCCGCCTTCAGCTGTACGGATAGCCGCACCCGATTCCAGCAGCGCCGCATCCTGAACTACCACGCCTTTCACACCAAAGTGGGCGCAGCTACGCATCATGCCGCCCAGGTTGTGCGGGTTAGCAATATCTTCCAGGGCCAGCACGCAATCCTGCGCGCCTGCCTGACCAACCCACTGCTTAACGGTGGTGCCGTTACGCTTTTTGATCAGGAAGCAAACGCCGCCATGGTGTTCAGTGCCGGAGGCTTTCGCCAGCTCGGCTTCGTCAACCACGTGGTAGGCTTTGCGGTTTGCCGCCATCCAACGCAATGCTTCTTTAAAGCGCGGGGTTACGCTCTGAACAAACCAGGCGCGAACAATAGCGTCCGGACGACTCTGGAACAGAGCCTGACAGGCATTCTCACCGTAAACGCGAGTTTCTTCCGCGCGCTGACGGCGTAATACTTCAGGATCGATAAAGCTTTTGCCGCTAATACCGCCGTGATCTGCTTTGTCCGCTGCGTCATCACTCGGTGCGCGGGACACGGTACGCCATGGTGAATCTTCACGTCTGCGGTCGCGTTCTACATCGCGGTCACGACCACGTTCACGGCCACGTTCGCTGTTCGGACCCTTTCTGTCATCACGGGCAGGGCGACGACCGCCTTCGGCTCGGGAGGTACCGGGGCGACCGCCGCCTTTACCAGTACGTGGATTTTGGGTGCGTTTGTCCGAGTCATCGTCACTGCGGACGTACATCACTTTGACCTTGCCGTTTTTATTCTTCAGTTCGTCGCTCATGTTTTTCTCCACCTGCTCTGCGCGAAGCGCGCAGATTACCCGATGTGCACGTCGTTAGCCATTATTTCATTTAAAAGCTAAGGACTATTGTACTCATTGAATAAAACGCATTGTTGTTTAGAACAGACTCCCCGATAATATGTAACATAATAGAAACATACTGGCGTTACTGCCGTGAAGTCCACTCCACTCATCCAGAGGTTAGTTATGAATACCGTTTGTACCAGCTGCCAGGCTATCAACCGTATCCCCGACGATCGTGTCCAGGAAGCGGCTAAATGCGGACGCTGTGGTCACGACCTGTTTGATGGGGAGGTGATCAATGCGACCGGTGAAACACTGGATAAACTGTTAAAAGACGATCTCCCGGTGGTGGTTGATTTTTGGGCCCCCTGGTGTGGTCCATGTCGTAACTTCGCCCCGATTTTTGAAGATGTCGCGGAAGAGCGTAGCGGTAAAGTGCGTTTTGTTAAAGTGAATACGGAAGCCGAGCGTGAACTCAGCGCCCGTTTCGGTATCCGCAGCATTCCGACCATCATGATCTTCAGAAAAGGTGAAATCGTCGACATGCTTAACGGCGCTGTACCAAAAGCCCCGTTTGATAGCTGGCTTAACGAATCATTATAATCTCTACGGGGCGCATCTTGTGCCCCGTTTTCACCTCTGCGACAATAGCGTTTTTCAACGTGTTTCCCCATGACCGATAACGCTGTTCTTCTGTTACGCGCTGAGCGCCTTGCGCGCGCCACGCGCCCTTTCCTTGCCCGAGGTAATCGCATTCGCCGCTGTCAGCGCTGCCTGCTGCCGCTGAAGCTCTGCTTGTGCGCAACGCTAATGCCCTCTGAGGCAAAAAGTCGCTTTTGTCTGGTTATGTTTGACACCGAGCCGATGAAGCCCAGTAACACGGGACGTTTGATTGCCGATATTCTGCCCGATACCACGGCTTTTCAGTGGTCACGCACCGAACCGCCTCAGGCGCTGCTCGAACTGGTGAAAAATCCGGATTACCAGCCGATGGTTGTATTCCCGGCCTCTTATGCAGGCGAAGAGCGTGAAGTGATTTTCACGCCACCAGCCGGTAAACCACCGTTGTTTATTATGCTTGATGGTACCTGGCCTGAGGCGCGTAAAATGTTCCGCAAAAGCCCGTACCTTGATAACCTGCCGGTAATCTCCGTTGATTTATCGCGTCTTTCTGCTTACCACCTGCGCGGCGTTCACGCCGAAGGGCAATACTGTACCGCCGAAGTGGCCATCGCCTTATTGGATCTGGCGGGTGATACGCAAGCCGCGGAAGGGTTAAGCGATCATTTCACTCGCTTTAAAACCCGCTATCTGGCAGGAAAAACCCAACATCAGGGAAGCGTCACAGCAGACTCGCCAGAAAGCGTTTAAAATCATTCGGTCACTGGTGTCATTAAGGAAGCCGATATGAGTCAGCGTGGTCTGGAAGCACTACTGCGACCGAAATCCATTGCAGTGATTGGGGCGTCAATGAAACCTAATCGCGCGGGTTACCTGATGATGCGTAACCTGCTTGCCGGGGGATTCAATGGACCTGTTTTACCGGTGACGCCCGCATGGAAAGCGGTGTTGGGCGTACTGGCCTGGCCCAATATCAATAGCCTGCCTTTTAGCCCGGACCTCGCCGTATTGTGCACCAATGCCAGCCGTAACCTGGCGTTACTCGAAGCGCTTGGCGAGAAAGGCTGTAAAACCTGCATTATTCTCTCGGCTCCCGCGGCACAGCACGCAGAACTGCTGGCCTGCGCATCACGCTACAACATACGTTTGCTGGGCCCCAACAGCCTGGGACTTCTCGCCCCCTGGCAGGGACTTAACGCCAGCTTTTCCCCTGTCCCGATTAAGCGCGGCAAGCTGGCTTTTATCTCTCAATCCGCTGCCGTATCCAATACCATACTCGACTGGGCACAGCAGAGAGAAATGGGCTTTTCTTACTTTATTGCGCTGGGTGACAGCCTGGATATCGACGTTGATGAACTGCTGGATTACCTGGCGCGTGACAGCAAAACCAGCGCAATATTGCTGTATCTCGAACATTTAAGCGATGCCCGGCGCTTTGTTTCCGCCGCCCGTAGCGCCTCGCGCAATAAACCCATTCTGGTGATTAAGAGCGGTCGCAGTCCAGCGGCGCAGCGTTTACTGCATACCAGCGCAGGGATGGACCCAGCCTGGGACGCGGCTATCCAGCGCGCCGGTTTATTACGCGTGCAAGATACTCACGAACTGTTCTCGGCGGTCGAAACCCTGAGCCACATGCGTCCGCTGCGTGGCGACAGACTGATGATCATCAGCAATGGGGCCGCGCCAGCCGCACTGGCATTAGATGAACTGTGGTCAAAAAATGGCAAGCTGGCGACGCTGAGCGAAGATACCAGCCAGAAATTACGCGATACCTTGCCTGAGCATGTTGATATCGCCAACCCGCTGGATCTGCGTGATGATGCCAGCAGCGAACACTACGTTAAAACGCTGGATATTTTGCTCGCCAGCCAGGATTTCGACGCGCTGATGGTAATTCACTCCCCCAGCGCGGCCGCTCCCGGCACCGAAAGCGCGCAAGCATTAATCGAAGCGGTAAAGCGACATCCACGCGGTAAGTTCGTCTCGTTGCTGACCAACTGGTGCGGAGAGTTTTCCTCTCAGGAGGCCCGTAGGCTGTTTAGCGAAGCCGGATTACCTACCTACCGTACGCCGGAAGGCACCATCACTGCGTTTATGCATATGGTGGAGTATCGGCGTAACCAGAAGCAGTTGCGGGAAACGCCTGCGCTGCCGGATTACCTGACCACCAACACCGCCGAAGCGCACAATCTGTTACAGCAGGCGATTGCTGAAGGAGCAACGTCGCTGGATACCCATGAAGTGCAGCCGATTTTACAGGCCTATGGCTTACACACTCTGCCAACGTGGATCGCCAGCGACAGCGCAGAAGCCGTACACATCGCGGAGCAAATCGGCTACCCGGTGGCGCTAAAGCTGCGTTCTCCTGATATCCCGCATAAATCAGAAGTTCAGGGGGTAATGCTCTACCTGCGTACGGCAACAGAAGTGCAGCAGGCCGCCAATGCGATTTTTGATCGGGTAAAAATGGCCTGGCCGCAGGCACGCATTCACGGTTTATTAGTACAAAGTATGGCGAATCGCGCTGGCGCTCAGGAGCTTCGCGTCGTTGTTGAACACGACCCGGTATTTGGCCCATTGATTATGCTGGGTGAAGGTGGGGTTGAGTGGCGACCGGAAGAGCAAGCCGTAGTGGCATTGCCGCCATTGAATATGAATCTGGCGCGTTATCTGGTGATCCAGGGGATCAAAAATAAGAAGATCCGCGCTCGTAGCGCACTACGCCCACTGGATATCGCCGGGTTAAGTCAGCTTCTGGTGCAGGTCTCCAACCTAATCGTCGATTGTCCGGAAATTCAGCGTCTGGATATTCATCCGCTGCTGGCCTCCGCCGGTGAATTTACCGCACTGGATGTCACGCTGGACATTGCCCCATTCACGGGCGATAACGAAAGCAGACTGGCGGTACGTCCCTACCCCCATCAGCTAGAAGAATGGGTAGAGTTGAAAAACGGCGAGCGCTGCCTGTTCCGCCCCATTTTGCCAGAGGATGAGCCTCATCTGCAGCAGTTCATTTCTCAGGTAACCAAAGAAGATCTTTATTATCGCTATTTCAGTGAGATCAACGAATTTACCCACGAAGATTTAGCCAATATGACGCAGATCGACTACGATCGGGAAATGGCCTTTGTTGCGGTACGGTGTAAAGATAATCAGCAAGAGATCCTCGGCGTAACGAGGGCAATCTCGGATCCTGATAACGTTGACGCCGAGTTTGCCGTGCTGGTACGTTCAGATCTCAAAGGGCTCGGACTGGGCCGTCGGTTGATGGAAAAGTTAATTGCATATACCCGAGATCACGGACTTATGCGTTTGAATGGTATTACGATGCCAAACAATCGTGGGATGGTCGCCCTGGCCCGAAAACTCGGGTTTGTTGTTGACGTCCAGCTCGAAGAGGGAATTGTTGGGCTAACGCTTAATCTGGCCCAATTTGAGGAATCGTGAGTAAGGTACTGGAAATGTTGACCACATTAATGGGTACTGGTGGTATCATTGCCCGCTTATGTCGTCTGCATAGCACAGAGGACCCTTCAATGAACAGAGAAGAAATGCACTGTGATGTTGTCAAAATTTAAGCGTAATAAACATCAACAACACCTTGCCCAACTACCCAAGATTTCTCAGTCAGTTGATGATGTAGATTTCTTTTATGCTCCCGCTAATTTCAGGGAGACTCTGCTGGAAAAAATAGCCAGCGCGACGCGACGGATCTGCATTATTGCGCTGTACCTGGAACAGGATGACGGTGGCAAAGGCATACTCGACGCGCTCTATGCGGCAAAACGGCAGCGTCCTGAGCTGGATGTCCGGGTGCTTGTGGACTGGCACCGAGCCCAGCGCGGACGTATTGGTGCTGCGGCTTCGAATACCAACGCTGACTGGTATTGCCGAATGGCGCAAGAAAACCCTGGTATCGATATTCCTGTCTACGGCGTTCCGATTAACACCCGAGAAGCACTTGGCGTCCTGCATTTTAAAGGCTTTATCATCGATGACAGCGTCCTGTACAGCGGGGCCAGTCTGAACGATGTTTATCTGCATCAGCATGATAAATATCGCTATGACCGCTATCAGTTGATTCGCAACGCGCAAATGGCCGATATCATGTTCGATTGGGTTACACAGAACCTGATGAATGGTCGCGGCGTTAATCGCCTTGATGATATCAATCGCCCTAAAAGCCCGGAAATTAAAAATGACATCCGCCTGTATCGTCAGGAACTGCGCGATGCGTCATTCCATTTTCAGGGTGATGCGGATAATGAACAGCTTTCGGTTACGCCTCTGGTGGGACTTGGTAAATCCAGTCTGTTAAATAAGACCATTTTTCACCTCATGCCCTGCGCGGAGCACAAGCTCACAATCTGCACCCCTTATTTCAACCTGCCTGCCATACTGGTGCGCAATATCATTCAGCTGCTGCGTGAAGGGAAAAAGGTCGAAATCATTGTCGGTGATAAAACCGCCAACGACTTTTTCATTCCGGAAGATGAGCCATTCAAGATCATCGGTGCGCTGCCATATCTGTATGAAATCAATCTGCGCCGTTTCCTGAGCAGATTGCAGTATTACGTGAATACCGACCAGCTGGTCGTGCGCTTATGGAAAGATGATGACAATACCTATCATCTGAAAGGTATGTGGGTTGATGATAAATGGATGCTGCTCACCGGCAACAACCTTAACCCTCGCGCCTGGCGTCTGGATCTGGAAAACGCCATCCTTATCCACGATCCTAAGCAAGAGCTGACTCCCCAGCGCGATAAAGAGCTGGAGCTTATCCGCACGCATACCACAGTGGTTAAGCACTATCGCGACCTGCAAAGCATTGCTGACTATCCAGTCAAAGTGCGTAAGCTCATCCGTCGACTACGCCGTATTCGTATCGACAGATTAATTAGCCGTATTCTGTAACCAAGACCCCGTCCAGTGACGGGGTTTTTCATATGGAGGTAACGGTGCGCCTGTTTATTCTTACCAGTATCCTGGCCATTTCTGGCTGCAGCCACATGGCAAATGACCGCTGGAGCGGACAAGACAAAGCTCAACACTTCATCGCCTCCGCCATGCTTGCCGCAGCCGGAAATGAATATGCCCAACATCAGGGTAACAGCCGCGATCGCAGTGCGGCTATCGGCCTGATGTTCTCAGTCAGCCTGGGCGCGTCAAAAGAGTTGTGGGACAGCCGCCCCGCAGGGAGCGGCTGGAGCTGGAAGGACTTCGCCTGGGATGTTGCAGGCGCGTCTACCGGCTATGCGGTCTGGCAACTGGCACATTACTAGAGGCGCAGACCTTTCCCCTTCCCATGCAGCATCAGCGATACTAAAAACGCGACGACTGCCAGCGCTGTAACGTACCAGAAGAATGTCGTTTCCATACCGACAGACTTCAGGGATAACGCCACATATTCGGCTGAGCCACCAAACAGGGCATTAGCTACCGCATAAGATAAGCCAACTCCCAAAGCGCGCACCTGCGCCGGGAACATTTCAGCCTTCAGAATACCGCTGATTGACGTATAGAAACTCACGATCAACAAAGCGCACATCACCAGAGCAAACGCCATATACGGGGACGTTACGCTTTGCAATGCTGTCAGAATGGGAACGGTGAAAATCGCGGCCAACGCGCCAAAACACAACATTGAAGTACGTCGGCCAATTTTATCTGACAAGGCACCAAACAGCGGCTGTACCAGCATGAACACACACAGTGCCGCTGTCATAATCCCGCTGGCTACGTTGGCATGCATACCGGCGGTGTTAACCAGATACTTCTGCATATAGGTTGTGAAGGTATAAAAACACAGCGAGCCTGCAGCGGTAAAGCCAAGCACCATGATAAAGGCTTTACGATTACGCCACAGCCCTTTCAGAGAACCTGCTTCTTTCAGCGCGCGAACGTCCTGTTTCGAGGTTTCATCTAACTGGCGACGTAGCCATAGCGCAACAATAGCCAGTACGGCACCCAACGCAAATGGAATACGCCACCCCCACGATCTTAGCGCTGAGTCTTCTAACGTTTGCTGTAATATGACCACAACCAGCAATGCCAGTAACTGCCCACCAATTAACGTCACATACTGGAATGAAGCATAAAAACCTTTCTTACCTTCAACGGCTACTTCACTCATATAGGTAGCGCTGGTTCCGTATTCGCCACCAACAGACAGCCCCTGAAATAGTCTGGCCAGCAGCAATAGCGCAGGAGCCCAGGTACCGATGGTCTCATACCCCGGTAGACAAGCGATCACCAACGATCCCATACACATCATACAAACTGACAGCAGCATAGACTTTTTACGCCCATGCTTATCTGCGATGCGACCAAACAACCAGCCGCCAATCGGTCGCATCAGAAAGCCTGCAGCAAAAACGCCTGCAGTTTGTAAGAGTTGTGTGGTGGTGTTTCCGGAGGGAAAAAAGATGTGAGCGAAATAGAGGGAGCAGAAAGAGTAGATATAGAAATCAAACCATTCGACCAGATTCCCTGATGATGCTCCGACAATCGCCCATATACGACGACGGGTATCGCCGTCTGCCAGCATCCCGTTCTCAGTTACACTGCTATCAGCCATTAGAATTGTACCCCTGCCAACGATCGCGTTAATTTATCAACGAAGGTTATGTCTATTTTGGTGAACCAAATGTTATATAATTGTTATAACTCATTATGCGAGAAAGATCACGGTTTTAATTAGCAGGAAAATGATTCAGATATGTTCGAGGGAGAGAGTCGAGTTATCGGCCAGAAATAGTGTGAGTTTTGTAGGACGGATAAGGCGGGACGCCGCATCCGGCGGTTTTCTCTCCGTACAGACGCAAAAAAGCCCATCCGTCAGGATGGGCTTCTTCACTTGTTTGATGCCTGGCAGTTTATGGCGGGCGTCCTGCCCGCCACCCTCCGGGCCGTTGCTGCGCAACGTTCAAATCCGCTCCCGGCGGATTTGTCCTCCTCAGGAGAGCGCTCACCGACAGACCACACATAAAACAAAAGGCCCGGTCTTTCGACCGGGCCTTTCGCTTTTATTTGATGCCTGGCAGTTCCCTACTCTCGCATGGGGAGACCCCACACTACCATCGGCGCTACGGCGTTTCACTTCTGAGTTCGGCATGGGGTCAGGTGGGACCACCGCGCTACAGCCGCCAGGCAAATTCTGTTTATCAACACACCTCTTGGGCATGTCGATGTAATCTGTATCAGGCTGAAAATATCTTCTCAAATCCGCCAAAACATCTTCGGCGTTGTAAGGTTAAGCCTCACGGTTCATTAGTATCGGTTAGCTCAATGTATCGCTACACTTACACACCCGACCTATCAACGTCATAGTCTTTAACGTTCCTTCAGGAGACTTAAAGTCTCAGGGAGAACTCATCTCGGGGCAAGTTTCGTGCTTAGATGCTTTCAGCACTTATCTCTTCCGCATTTAGCTACCGGGCAATGCCATTGGCATGACAACCCGAACACCAGTGATGCGTCCACTCCGGTCCTCTCGTACTAGGAGCAGCCCCCCTCAATTCTCCAGCGCCCACGGCAGATAGGGACCGAACTGTCTCACGACGTTCTAAACCCAGCTCGCGTACCACTTTAAATGGCGAACAGCCATACCCTTGGGACCTACTTCAGCCCCAGGATGTGATGAGCCGACATCGAGGTGCCAAACACCGCCGTCGATATGAACTCTTGGGCGGTATCAGCCTGTTATCCCCGGAGTACCTTTTATCCGTTGAGCGATGGCCCTTCCATTCAGAACCACCGGATCACTAAGACCTGCTTTCGCACCTGCTCGAGCCGTCACTCTCGCAGTCAAGCTAGCTTATGCCTTTGCACTAACCTCCTGATGTCCGACCAGGATTAGCTAACCTTCGTGCTCCTCCGTTACTCTTTAGGAGGAGACCGCCCCAGTCAAACTACCCACCAGACACTGTCCGCAACCCGGGTAACGGGTCTACGTTAGAACACCAGCCATTAAAGGGTGGTATTTCAAGGTTGGCTCCACGCAGACTGGCGTCCACGCTTCAAAGCCTCCCACCTATCCTACACATCAAGGACCAGTGTTCAGTGTCAAGCTATAGTAAAGGTTCACGGGGTCTTTCCGTCTTGCCGCGGGTACACTGCATCTTCACAGCGAGTTCAATTTCACTGAGTCTCGGGTGGAGACAGCCTGGCCATCATTACGCCATTCGTGCAGGTCGGAACTTACCCGACAAGGAATTTCGCTACCTTAGGACCGTTATAGTTACGGCCGCCGTTTACCGGGGCTTCGATCAAGAGCTTCTCCTTACGGATAACCCCATCAATTAACCTTCCGGCACCGGGCAGGCGTCACACCGTATACGTCCACTTTCGTGTTTGCACAGTGCTGTGTTTTTAATAAACAGTTGCAGCCAGCTGGTATCTTCGACTGATTTCAGCTCCATGGGTAAACCACTTCACCTACATATCAGCGTGCCTTCTCCCGAAGTTACGGCACCATTTTGCCTAGTTCCTTCACCCGAGTTCTCTCAAGCGCCTTGGTATTCTCTACCTGACCACCTGTGTCGGTTTGGGGTACGATTTCGTGTTACCTGATGCTTAGAGGCTTTTCCTGGAAGCAGGGCATTTGTTACTTCAGCACCGTAGTGCCTCGTCATCACACCTCAGCGTTAATAAGGTACCGGATTTACCTGGAACCTCCGCCTACATGCTTAAACCGGGACAACCGTCGCCCGGCTAACATAGCCTTCTCCGTCCCCCCTTCGCAGTAACACCAAGTACAGGAATATTAACCTGTTTCCCATCGACTACGCCTTTCGGCCTCGCCTTAGGGGTCGACTCACCCTGCCCCGATTAACGTTGGACAGGAACCCTTGGTCTTCCGGCGTGCGGGTTTTTCACCCGCATTATCGTTACTTATGTCAGCATTCGCACTTCTGATACCTCCAGCATGCCTCACGACACACCTTCAACGGCTTACAGAACGCTCCCCTACCCAACAACACATAGTGTCGCTGCCGCAGCTTCGGTGCATGGTTTAGCCCCGTTACATCTTCCGCGCAGGCCGACTCGACCAGTGAGCTATTACGCTTTCTTTAAATGATGGCTGCTTCTAAGCCAACATCCTGGCTGTCTGTGCCTTCCCACATCGTTTCCCACTTAACCATGACTTTGGGACCTTAGCTGGCGGTCTGGGTTGTTTCCCTCTTCACGACGGACGTTAGCACCCGCCGTGTGTCTCCCGTGATAACATTCTTCGGTATTCGCAGTTTGCATCGGGTTGGTAAGTCGGGATGACCCCCTAGCCGAAACAGTGCTCTACCCCCGAAGATGAATTCACGAGGCGCTACCTAAATAGCTTTCGGGGAGAACCAGCTATCTCCCGGTTTGATTGGCCTTTCACCCCCAGCCACAAGTCATCCGCTAATTTTTCAACATTAGTCGGTTCGGTCCTCCAGTTAGTGTTACCCAACCTTCAACCTGCCCATGGCTAGATCACCGGGTTTCGGGTCTATACCCTGCAACTTAACGCCCAGTTAAGACTCGGTTTCCCTTCGGCTCCCCTATTCGGTTAACCTTGCTACAGAATATAAGTCGCTGACCCATTATACAAAAGGTACGCAGTCACCCCATAAAGAGGCTCCCACTGCTTGTACGTACACGGTTTCAGGTTCTTTTTCACTCCCCTCGCCGGGGTTCTTTTCGCCTTTCCCTCACGGTACTGGTTCACTATCGGTCAGTCAGGAGTATTTAGCCTTGGAGGATGGTCCCCCCATATTCAGACAGGATACCACGTGTCCCGCCCTACTCTTCGAGTTCACAACATATGCACTTTTGTGTACGGGACTATCACCCTGTACCGTCGGACTTTCCAGACCGTTCCACTAACACACATGCTGATTCAGACTCTGGGCTGCTCCCCGTTCGCTCGCCGCTACTGGGGGAATCTCGGTTGATTTCTTTTCCTCGGGGTACTTAGATGTTTCAGTTCCCCCGGTTCGCTTCATTACGCTATGTATTCACGTAATGATAGTGTGACGAATCACACTGGGTTTCCCCATTCGGAAATCGCCGGTTATAACGGTTCATATCACCTTACCGACGCTTATCGCAGATTAGCACGTCCTTCATCGCCTCTGACTGCCAGGGCATCCACCGTGTACGCTTAGTCGCTTAACCTCACAACCCGAAGATGTTTCTTTCGATTCATCATCGTGCTGCAAAAATTTGAGAGACTCGAACACACCATTTTTCATTTCTTATTACGGAGAAATGAAACAGTGTGTCGTTTCAATTTTCAGCTTGATCCAGATTTTTAAAGAGCAAATATCTCAAACATGACTCGGAAGTCAGTTTTGAGATATTAAGGTCGGCGACTTTCACTCACACATACCAGCAAGTGGCGTCCCCTAGGGGATTCGAACCCCTGTTACCGCCGTGAAAGGGCGGTGTCCTGGGCCTCTAGACGAAGGGGACACTGAAGTCTCAATCGCAAGACGCCTTGCTATTTACTTTTCATCAGACAATCTGTGTGAGCACTACAAAGAACGTTTCTTTAAGGTAAGGAGGTGATCCAACCGCAGGTTCCCCTACGGTTACCTTGTTACGACTTCACCCCAGTCATGAATCACAAAGTGGTAAGCGCCCTCCCGAAGGTTAAGCTACCTACTTCTTTTGCAACCCACTCCCATGGTGTGACGGGCGGTGTGTACAAGGCCCGGGAACGTATTCACCGTGGCATTCTGATCCACGATTACTAGCGATTCCGACTTCATGGAGTCGAGTTGCAGACTCCAATCCGGACTACGACATACTTTATGAGGTCCGCTTGCTCTCGCGAGGTCGCTTCTCTTTGTATATGCCATTGTAGCACGTGTGTAGCCCTACTCGTAAGGGCCATGATGACTTGACGTCATCCCCACCTTCCTCCAGTTTATCACTGGCAGTCTCCTTTGAGTTCCCGGCCTAACCGCTGGCAACAAAGGATAAGGGTTGCGCTCGTTGCGGGACTTAACCCAACATTTCACAACACGAGCTGACGACAGCCATGCAGCACCTGTCTCAGAGTTCCCGAAGGCACCAAAGCATCTCTGCTAAGTTCTCTGGATGTCAAGAGTAGGTAAGGTTCTTCGCGTTGCATCGAATTAAACCACATGCTCCACCGCTTGTGCGGGCCCCCGTCAATTCATTTGAGTTTTAACCTTGCGGCCGTACTCCCCAGGCGGTCGACTTAACGCGTTAGCTCCGGAAGCCACGCCTCAAGGGCACAACCTCCAAGTCGACATCGTTTACGGCGTGGACTACCAGGGTATCTAATCCTGTTTGCTCCCCACGCTTTCGCACCTGAGCGTCAGTCTTTGTCCAGGGGGCCGCCTTCGCCACCGGTATTCCTCCAGATCTCTACGCATTTCACCGCTACACCTGGAATTCTACCCCCCTCTACAAGACTCTAGCCTGCCAGTTTCGGATGCAGTTCCCAGGTTGAGCCCGGGGATTTCACATCCGACTTGACAGACCGCCTGCGTGCGCTTTACGCCCAGTAATTCCGATTAACGCTTGCACCCTCCGTATTACCGCGGCTGCTGGCACGGAGTTAGCCGGTGCTTCTTCTGCGAGTAACGTCAATCACCAAGGTTATTAACCTTAATGCCTTCCTCCTCGCTGAAAGTACTTTACAACCCGAAGGCCTTCTTCATACACGCGGCATGGCTGCATCAGGCTTGCGCCCATTGTGCAATATTCCCCACTGCTGCCTCCCGTAGGAGTCTGGACCGTGTCTCAGTTCCAGTGTGGCTGGTCATCCTCTCAGACCAGCTAGGGATCGTCGCCTAGGTGAGCCGTTACCCCACCTACTAGCTAATCCCATCTGGGCACATCCGATGGCAAGAGGCCCGAAGGTCCCCCTCTTTGGTCTTGCGACGTTATGCGGTATTAGCTACCGTTTCCAGTAGTTATCCCCCTCCATCGGGCAGTTTCCCAGACATTACTCACCCGTCCGCCACTCGTCACCCGAGAGCAAGCTCTCTGTGCTACCGTTCGACTTGCATGTGTTAGGCCTGCCGCCAGCGTTCAATCTGAGCCATGATCAAACTCTTCAATTTAAGTTTGATGCTCGTGAATTAAACTTCGTAATGAATTACGTATGTTCACTCAGAGACTTGGTATTCATTTTTCGTCTTGCGACGTTAAGAATCCGTATCTTCGAGTGCCCACACAGATTGTCTGATAAATTGTTAAAGAGCAGTGCCGCTTCGCCTTTTCTCAGCGGCGCGGGGTGTGCATAATACGCCATCCCGCTACGAAGTCAAGCATTTAATTTCGCTTCCTTCGCCGGAGTTCTTAGTGTAACCCCGCTGACCCGGCGGCTTGTAGCCCGTTGTTCCGTGTCAGTGGAGGCGCATTATAGGGAGTTATTTCAGGCTGACAAGTTAAAAATACAAAAAACTTATCAAGCGATTACTTTTCAACCAATGGTTCAATTTTCGCCTGGTTTTTAAACAAAAACGAGCCCCGTAGGGCTCGTTTATTGTCGTTTTGTGACTTACTGCACTGCCACAATACGATCGTCATTCACTTCCAGGCGAATCGTTTTGCCTGGAATCAGCTCACCAGACAGGATTTGCTGCGCCAGAGGGTTTTCGATCTGTTGTTGGATAGCGCGTTTTAATGGACGTGCGCCATACACCGGATCGTAACCATTCGCACTCAGCAGCTTAAGCGCCTCGTCAGAGATATGGATTTCATAGCCACGCTCTTCCAGACGTTTGTACAGACGCTGCAGTTGGATCTGAGCAATAGAAGCAATGTGCTGCTCACCCAACGGATGGAATACAACAACCTCATCTATACGGTTGATGAATTCCGGGCGGAAGTTATGGCTCACGACGCCCAGCACCATATCCTTCATGTGGCCGTAATCCAGCTCACCAAAGCGTTCCTGAATCAGATCCGACCCCAGGTTCGAGGTCATGATGACAACCGTATTACGGAAATCGACCGTTCTCCCCTGTCCGTCAGTCAGACGACCATCGTCAAGCACCTGCAACAGAATGTTGAATACATCCGGGTGCGCTTTCTCCACTTCATCCAGCAGGATGACAGAGTAAGGACGACGACGTACCGCTTCCGTCAGGTAACCCCCCTCTTCATAACCGACATATCCCGGAGGCGCGCCAACCAGACGAGACACCGAGTGTTTCTCCATAAACTCGGACATATCGATACGCACCATTGCATCATCACTGTCGAACATAAAGTTTGCCAGCGCTTTGCACAGCTCAGTTTTACCGACACCGGTTGGGCCAAGGAACAGGAATGAGCCAATCGGACGATTCGGATCGGACAAGCCCGCGCGGCTACGACGGATGGCGTTAGAAACGGCTTCCACCGCTTCATTCTGGCCAATCACGCGGCTATGCAGCTCCTGCTCCATACGCAACAGTTTTTCCCGTTCGCCTTCCAGCATGCGAGCAACCGGGATCCCGGTCCAGCGCGCCAGCACTTCCGCAATTTCTGCGTCCGTGACTTTGTTACGCAGCAGACGCATGGTTTTGCCTTCAGACTGGGTGGCTGCTTCCAGCTGTTTTTCCAGTTCAGGAATTTTGCCGTACTGCAATTCAGACATCCGCGCCAGGTCGCCGACGCGACGCGCCTGTTCGATGGCAATTTTTGCCTGCTCCAGCTCAGCCTTGATAGTTTGCGTTCCCGAGAGGGATGCTTTTTCAGCTTTCCACTCTTCTTCCAACTCAGAATACTGGCGCTCTTTGTCGTCCAGCTCTTCATTGAGCATATCGAGACGTTTTTTACTCGCCTCATCAGACTCTTTCATTAATGCCTGCTGTTCCAGTTTGAGCTGGATAATACGGCGGTCGAGCCTGTCGAGTTCCTCCGGCTTGGAGTCAATCTGCATACGAATGCTGGATGCCGCCTCATCAATAAGGTCGATAGCTTTATCCGGCAACTGACGATCGGCAATATAGCGGTGAGACAGCGTTGCTGCCGCAACAATCGCCGGGTCAGTAATCTGCACATGGTGGTGCAGCTCATAACGCTCTTTCAGGCCGCGCAGAATCGCGATGGTATCTTCAACGCTTGGCTCAGCCACAAACACTTTCTGGAAACGACGTTCCAGCGCCGCATCTTTTTCGATGTACTGGCGATATTCATCAAGCGTTGTTGCGCCTACGCAGTGCAGTTCCCCACGCGCCAGCGCCGGTTTCAGCATGTTCCCGGCGTCCATGGCGCCATCGGCTTTACCTGCACCTACCATGGTATGCAGCTCATCAATAAACAGAATGACATTGCCTTCCTGTTTCGAGAGATCGTTCAGCACACCTTTTAAGCGTTCTTCAAACTCACCACGATATTTAGCCCCAGCCACCAGCGCGCCCATATCCAACGCCAGCACGCGGCGACCTTTTAAGCCTTCCGGCACTTCACCATTGATGATACGTTGGGCCAGACCTTCCACGATGGCGGTTTTACCGACACCGGGTTCCCCGATTAACACCGGGTTATTTTTAGTACGACGTTGCAGCACCTGAATGGTGCGGCGAATTTCTTCATCACGCCCGATTACCGGATCGAGTTTGCCCTGTTCGGCACGTTCGGTCAGATCGACGGTATATTTTTTCAAGGCCTGACGTTGGTCTTCAGCCCCCTGGTCATTCACGCTTTCACCTCCACGCATTTGTTCAATTGCCTGAGTGATATTGGCGGTCGAAGCACCTGCTGATTTTAATAAGTCGGTCAGCGTACCGCGTGACTCAAGCGCCGCCAGAACGAACAGTTCTGACGAAATAAAGTTGTCCCCACGTTTTTGCGCCAGCTTGTCGCAAAGATTCAGTACACGCACCAGATCCTGAGAAGGCTGAACGTCACCGCCGGTACCTTCTACCTGCGGCAACCGGCTCAACGCCTGGTCAATGGCTGTACGTAACTGGCCAGCATTAATGCCGGCAGACGTTAATAAAGGACGTACCGATCCCCCTTCCTGATTCAGCAAGGCGCTCATTAGATGAAGTGGTTCGATGAATTGATTGTCGTGCCCCAATGCGAGTGACTGGGCATCGGCAAGAGCAAGCTGGAATTTATTAGTAAGACGATCCAGACGCATAACTCCTCCCATAACAGGCCAAAATTGCTACTGGAGATTAAATGAGGTCATCCCTCAATTATTCAAGGTGAATGACCTGAATTATGTGAAAAGAAAATTACGCGTACCGGATCGTCTTGATTCTTTAGGTTATATCAGCCAAATAAAACTTGCCATACGACCCGTGGTATTGTCGCGACGATAAGAGAAGAACGTCTCACTTTCGCTGAAGGTGCAGCGGTCGCCGCCGTGGACGTTCTCTACGCCGACATTTGCCAGCCGCTGGCGCGCAAGCTGATAAATATTCGCCAGGTATTTGTCGCCATGCGGTACAAATGCAAGGTCCGCTTGCGGATCTTTCGCCATGAACGCTGCGCGAACTTCTGGCCCCACTTCAAACGCGTTCGGGCCAATCGCCGGGCCTAACCAGGCAATAATGTTTTCAGGTTTATCGGCAAAACACGCTACCGTCTCTTCCAGTACGCCGGCGCATAATCCGCGCCAACCCGCATGTGCCGCCGCGACTTCCGTTCCCGCGCGATTACAAAACAGCACCGGCAGACAATCGGCCGTCATCACCGCACAAACGGTGCCCGGCGTGTTGCTGTATGAAGCATCAGCACGTTTGGAGGCGTAAGGCCCGCCGGTCAGTTTCAGTACATCCTTACCGTGGACCTGCTCCAGCCAGACAGACTTTGACGGCAGATTGCCCGCAGCAAACAGTCGTTTGCGGTTCTCTTCAACATGCTCCGGGTTATCGCCGCAATGGGCGCCCAGATTCAGCGAATCGTAAGGCGGCATACTGACACCGCCAATACGGGTAGAACTACACGCCGCAACACCTTGCGGTATCGGCCACTGCGGGACAATTAGCTTACTCATAGCCAGGCAATATCATCCTTATGTTCTTCGAAATCAGCGCGCATCACTGCAATCAATTGCACCATATCTTGTGGTATAGGCGCGTGCCATTCCATTTCGATACCGGAAATTGGGTGATACAGGCGCAGCATAGTCGCGTGCAGCGCCTGGCGGTCAAATTTACGCAGCACGGAGATAAATTCGTCTGAAGCGCCTTTCGGTGGACGCGGACGGCCGCCGTAGACCTGATCGCCTACCAGCGGATGGGTGATATGCGCCATATGCACGCGGATCTGGTGCGTACGTCCGGTTTCCAGACGCAACCGCAGACGCGTGTGCACACGGAAGTGTTCCATAATGCGATAGTGCGTCACCGCCGGTTTACCCATTGGATGCACCGCCATGTGCGTACGTTTGGTCGGGTGACGGCTAATCGGTTCCTCAACGGTTCCGCCTGCCGTCATGTGACCAATCGCCACGGCTTCGTACTCACGAGTGATTTCACGCAGCTGCAGCGACTCCACCAGACGTGTTTGCGCCGGAACGGTCTTTGCCACCACCATTAATCCGGTCGTGTCTTTATCCAGGCGATGTACGATACCCGCACGAGGAACATCCGCGATTGGCGGATAGTAATGCAGCAACGCATTCAATACCGTACCATCAGGATTCCCGGCGCCCGGATGCACTACGAGGTCACGGGGTTTGTTGATGACAAGAATATCGTCATCTTCATAAACGATATCCAGTGGGATATCCTGAGGCTCAAAACGAACCTCTTCATCAATTTCTGCATTGATGGAGACGCGCTCTCCGCCCAACACTTTTTCTTTCGGTTTATCGCAAAGATTGCCATTTACCAGTACGCGCTGGTCGAGGATCCATTCTTTTATGCGCGATCGCGAATAATCAGGGAACAATTCGGCCAAAGCCTGATCTAAGCGTTGACCGAGCTGATTTTCGGAGACTGTTGCGGTGAGTTCTACTCGTTGTGCCATAAACTGCTTCTTCGTTTAACGTTGGGTTTTACGGCTTTGCCGTTTAATATAGTGTGCTATTGTAGCTGGTCTTAACCGGGAGCAGGAACAGAGAATCTCCCGTAAAACATTTTGAGGAAAGTCAAAACGTCATGACGCGCATGAAATATCTGGTGGCAGCAGCCACGTTGAGCCTGTTTTTGGCGGGTTGCTCTGGTTCAAAGGAAGAGGTGCCCGATAATCCGCCAAATGAAATCTACGCGACTGCTCAGCAAAAGCTGCAGGACGGTAACTGGAAACAGGCAATAACGCAATTGGAAGCGTTGGATAACCGTTATCCATTTGGACCGTATTCTCAGCAGGTGCAATTAGATCTCATCTACGCCTACTACAAAAACGCCGATCTGCCACTTGCTCAGGCTGCCATCGATCGTTTTATCCGTCTTAACCCGACACACCCTAACATTGATTATGTCATGTATATGCGTGGCCTGACCAATATGGCGTTGGATGATAGCGCACTGCAAGGATTCTTTGGTGTTGATCGCAGCGATCGCGATCCGCAACATGCCCGAGCTGCGTTTAATGACTTTTCCAAGCTGGTACGTGGCTATCCGAACAGCCAGTACACCACTGACGCCACTAAACGTCTGGTGTTCCTGAAAGATCGTCTGGCTAAGTATGAATATTCCGTTGCGGAATATTACACTGCCCGCGGTGCATGGGTTGCCGTGGTAAACCGTGTGGAAGGCATGCTGCGTGACTTCCCTGATACTCAGGCAACACGTAATGCTCTGCCGTTGATGGAAAACGCTTATCGCCAGATGCAGATGAATGCGCAGGCAGAAAAAGTAGCAAAAATTATTGCCGCCAACAGCAGCAACACCTGATTTACCTCAGAATGCAAAACGGCAGCCCAACGGCTGCCGTTTTTTTATCCATTAACGTCATCACTGAAGCGGTTTAGCTTCGACGCATCTCATCAAATATGGCCTGCTTTCAGGTATTCCTCAAGTAAAAAATCGCTTGTTCCTGCTATGCCTCACAAAAAGGTTTTCTTGACAAAAAGCGACAAAATAATGTGATTTAGATCACACATTTTGACATTAGGAACGGTATGCTGGAATCACCAAGACGGGAAAGACAAGAGGTAAAATTTATGACAATGAACATTACCAGTAAACAAATGGAAATTACTCCGGCAATTCGCCAGCATGTCGCAGACCGTCTCGCCAAACTAGAAAAATGGCAAACTCATCTGATTAATCCACATATCATTCTGTCTAAGGAGCCACAGGGTTTCATTGCTGATGCCACCATCAATACACCGAACGGACATCTGGTCGCCAGCGCAAAACACGAGGATATGTACACCGCAATTAACGATTTGATCAACAAGCTGGAACGGCAGCTCAATAAAGTGCAGCACAAAGGCGAAGCCCGTCGTGCCACAACTTCAGTCAAAGACGCCAACTTCGTCGAAGCAGAAGAAGAGTAGTCCCTTACATTGAGTGTATCGCCAACGCGCCTTCGGGCGCGTTTTTTGTTGACAGGGTGAAAACAGTACGGGTACTTTACTGACGTAGCCAAAGGAAAATTACATGAAACTTATCCCGTTCTTCTTCGCATTCTTTTTTACCTTCCCCTGAATGGGAGGCGTTTCGTCGTGTGATAAAGAATGCGAAGACGAACAATAAGGCCTCCCACAACGGGGGGCCTTTTTTATTGATAACAAGAAAGGCAACACTATGACATCGGAAAACCCATTGCTGGCGCTGCGCGATAAGATCAGCACGCTGGATGAAAAATTACTGGCCCTGCTGGCTGAGCGACGTGGACTGGCCGTAGAAGTTGGCAAAGCTAAACTGCTTTCTCATCGTCCGGTTCGTGATATCGACCGTGAACGTGATCTGTTGGACCGACTCATTCAGCTTGGCAAAGCACATCATCTCGATGCTCACTACATTACTCGCCTGTTCCAGCTCATCATCGAAGACTCCGTCCTGACTCAACAGGCACTGCTGCAGCAGCATCTGAACAAAATTAACCCGCACTCGGCGCGCGTAGCTTTCCTAGGACCAAAAGGGTCATATTCCCATCTCGCCGCACGTCAGTATGCTGCCCGTCATTTTGAGCAATTTATTGAAAGCGGCTGCGCGAAATTTGCCGATATCTTTAATCAGGTTGAAACCGGACAAGCTGACTACGCAGTGGTTCCGATTGAAAACACCAGTTCCGGTGGGATTAACGACGTTTACGACCTGCTACAGCACACCAGCCTGTCTATCGTTGGCGAAATGACCATTACGATAGACCACTGTGTCCTGGTGTCTGGCACGACGGATCTCGAGACCATTGAAACGGTATATAGCCATCCGCAGCCGTTCCAGCAGTGCAGTAAGTTCCTCGGTCGTTACCCACACTGGAAGATTGAGTACACCGAAAGCACCTCTGCGGCGATGGAAAAAGTTGCGCAGGCTAACTCACCCCGCGTGGCGGCGCTGGGGAGCGAAGCCGGAGGCGTACTGTATGGTTTGCAGGTGCTTGAACACATTGAAGCTAACCAGACGCAAAACATCACCCGCTTCGTGGTACTGGCGCGCAAAGCAATCAATGTTTCCGACCAGGTTCCGGCGAAAACAACGCTGCTGATGGCGACAGGACAACAAGCCGGTGCGCTGGTTGAAGCGCTGCTGGTACTGCGTAACCATAATCTGATTATGACTAAACTGGAGTCACGCCCAATTCACGGCAATCCGTGGGAAGAGATGTTTTATCTTGATATCCAGGCCAACCTGGAATCCCCGCAGATGCAAAAAGCGTTGAAGGAGTTGGGTGAGATTACGCGTTCGATGAAAGTACTGGGCTGCTATCCGAGCGAGAACGTGGTGCCAGTGGATCCGAGCTGACAATCTTAATTTTCCGGATGGCGCTACGCTTATCTGGCCTACAATTCATGCGACTTTTGTAGGCCAGATAAGGCGAAGCCGCCATCCGATATCTTACTTAAGGACGACTGTCATTCGCCTGGCGCAACAAAGTACGGCTTTCACTCTGGAAGCGTTTCGCATAATCGCCGAACCAATGCTCCACCTTACGGAAGCTGTCGATAAACGCTTGCTTATCGCCCTGCTCCAGTAAACCGATCGCCTCGCCAAAACGTTGGTAGTAGCGTTTGATCAGCGCAAGGTTGCTCTCAGACGACATAATGATATCGGCATAAAGCTGCGGATCCTGGGCAAACAAACGTCCGACCATCGCCAGCTCAAGGCGGTAAATCGGAGAAGATAGCGCCAGCAACTGCTCAAGCTGAACATTCTCTTCCGCTAAATGCAGACCATAAGCAAAGGTCGCAAAGTGACGCAATGCCTGAATAAACGCCATATTCTGGTCATGTTCAACGGCGCTGATCCGATGCAGACGCGCCCCCCACACCTGAATCTGTTCCAGAAACCACTGATAAGCTTCCGGCTGGCGTCCGTCACACCAGACAACGACCTGCTTGGCCAGACTGCCGCTGTCCGGACCAAACATTGGGTGTAATCCCACCACCGGGCCGTCGTGGGCCGCCAGCATCGCCTGCAAAGGACCGTTTTTCACCGAAGCCAGATCCACCAGAATACAGTCGGACGGCAGACGCGGTAATTTGGCGATCACCTGCTCGGTGACGTGGATCGGCACACTGACGATCACCATGCCGGCATCAGAGACAATCTCCGGCGCGCGATCCCAGTCCTGCTGTTCCAGGATCCGTACCTGATAACCTGACAGGGTGAGCATTTTTTCAAACAGACGCCCCATCTGACCGCCGCCGCCGACAATCACCACCGGTCGCAGAGAAGGACAGAGCGTTTTAAACCCTTTATCGTTCTCACTGGAATAAGATTCGCGCATAACACGGCGCAGCACATCTTCAATCAGGTCCGGCGGCACGCCAAGTGCTTCCGCTTCCGCCCGGCGGGAGGCCAGCATAGAGGCTTCCCGTTCCGGCACGTAGATTGGCAGTCCAAAGCGGCTTTTTACTTCACCGACTTCGGCAACCAGCTCCAGGCGGCGTGCCAGTAAATCCAGCAGCGCCTTGTCGACTTCATCAATTTGATCGCGTAATGCGGTCAATTCAGCAACCATAACCAACCTCTTATGCTACACGCGCCGACAGCTGGCCGTTTAAATCCTGGCTAATTTCACGCAGTAGCGCATCCGTCATTTCCCAGCTAATGCAGGCATCGGTTACGGACACGCCGTATTTCATTTCGCTGCGCGGCTGTTCAGAGGACTGGTTGCCTTCGTGAATATTACTTTCAATCATCAACCCAATGATCGAGCGATTGCCATCTTTGATTTGTGCAATCACGGATTCAGCCACGGCAGGCTGACGGCGGTAATCTTTATTGGAATTACCATGACTGCAATCTACCATCAGAGAAGGTCGTAGTCCCGCCTGCTCCATCTCTTTTTCGCACTGGGCGACATCTGCCGGGCTGTAGTTCGGCGCTTTACCCCCGCGCAGGATCACGTGACCGTCTGGATTTCCCTGAGTTTGCAGCAGCGCAACCTGCCCGGCCTGGTTAATACCAACAAAGCGGTGTGACTGTGCCGCCGCACGCATGGCGTTAATAGCGGTCGCCAGGCTACCGTCGGTACCGTTCTTAAAGCCAACCGGCATCGAAAGACCGGAAGCCATTTCGCGGTGGGTCTGCGATTCCGTGGTTCGGGCACCGATTGCGGACCAGCTAAACAGATCGCCCAGGTATTGCGGGCTATTTGGATCAAGCGCTTCAGTTGCCAGCGGTAGTCCCATATTCACCAGTTCAAGCAGCAGCTGACGCGCAATTTTCAGGCCTGCTTCAACATCAAAAGAGCCATCCATATGAGGATCGTTAATTAACCCTTTCCAGCCGACGGTGGTACGGGGTTTTTCAAAATAGACGCGCATCACCAGGTAGAGGCTATCGCTGACCTCTGCGGCAAGGGCTTTAAATCGACGAGCGTACTCAATAGCCATTTCAGGATCGTGAATGGAGCACGGGCCACATACCACCAACAGACGCGGATCGCGACCGGAGATAATATCTGAAATGGTTTTACGCGACTGGGAGATTTGCGCTTCTTGCGCCTGGCTCAACGGGAATTCAGCTTTCAGCTGCTCCGGAGTCATCAGAACCTGTTCGTCGGTAATATGTACGTTGTTCAGCGCGTCTTTTTGCATGATGGTGATCCTGTTTAGCTCGTTTGCGATAGTTGATCCTCAGCGAGGAGGAGATAACGATAACATAATGGGTAAAGATTTCAATCCACAATCCGTAAATTTTAATTTACAACATGCAATTTAAAGCCAAAATCAGCCATCATGAATGTACACTTAAATTTACACCAACCAATATTCAGATCCGCTATGCTTACAAAAACGAAGGAGTACAGGCAATGAAGCAATTCATCAGCACCTTATTTCTATTATTTATTAGCGGATGCCAGATAGATCCCTATACCCACGCCCCAACCTGGACGGGTACCGACTGGTACGATGCCGGGATACAAGATGCCATTTCGGGGTATGCCGTTAAAGATAATGAAACTCTTGCCGACAACTACAATGACCCTGAAGTCGATCGTACGAAATATCTTAAGGGTTACGCCGAGGGACAACGTAAAACCTGCCAGCAGGATTTTGTTTATGCCAGGGGTTTGACCGGGAAAACCTTTCCCGCAAGTTGTGATACGGTCGAAAATGTTGACCAGTTACACAGCGCCTGGCAAAAAGGGGCAACCGAAGGTGCTGCCTCAATAAGATTAAACTAAACAATAGGTTATATTTTATTAATCACTAAGATTTTACTTAAATCATCTGTTGCTTTATCCCTGGCATAATGACGGCTTAGGAAAATAATGTTATTTTGTCCTAAACAATCTTGAATGTATTTCGACGTTTTACGGCAAACGCTGGTAGGTAACTATTCATGAGCTATTCTTACCGACTCATACTTCTACTGGCACTGCTCCTGACCGGATTACCGCTGTACGCCCAAAGCGTTACGGAAGAAGCGAAATCTGTACGCGCTATGGTTTCCGGCATCGTCAGTTATACACGTTGGCCCGCACTGTCCGGGCCCCCCAAACTGTGTATTTTCTCTTCATCGCGTTTTTCCAGTGTTCTGAAAGATACCAGTGCTGGTGCATTACCCTATCTTCCCGTCATCATTCGTACGGAACAAGAAATATTAGTTTCGCAGTGTGACGGTTTTTATTTTGGAAAAGAATCCCCTACTTATCAGGTGGAATTAAAGAATAAATATCCGTCTAAGGCATTGCTATTAATTGCTGAACAGAATCCCGAATGCATTATTGGCAGCGCTTTTTGCCTCATAATTAAAGATGAAGATGTGAGATTTTCCGTAAATATGGATTCCCTTTCACGCAGCGGCGTAAGGGTCAGTCCAGACGTATTGATGCTTGCACGGAATAATAAGCATGGATAAGGACCATTCTCCCATAACACGCCCGACGTTTAAGCGGACATTGCGGCGTATCAGCATAATCAGCGTTCTGGTAACCATGACGCTGATCTGGCTGCTGCTCAGCATATCTTCCGTGCTGGCACTGAGGCAGTATGCGCAAAAGAACCTGGATCTGACCGCAGCAACCATGACCCGCACGCTTGAAGCAGCGCTCGTCTTTTCTGATGGTGTCGCGGCAACTGAAACGCTGGCGGCGCTGGGCCAACAGGGGCAATTTTCCGTTGCAGAAGTACGTAATAAAAACCAGAAGGTAATCGCCACCTGGCGCTATAACGCGCAGGATACGACCGAAAAAATCAGCGGTATGATCAGCCACTGGCTGTTCCCACAACCGGTTACTCAGCCGATCTTGCATAATGGCAACGTCATCGGCGAAGTACGATTGACTGCGCGCGATAGCGTTATCAGTCATTTCATTTATTTGTCACTGGCCGTTCTTACCGGGTGCATTCTGTTAGCATCTGGCATTGCATTAATGCTCACTCGCTATTTACATAATGGCGTCGTGGAAGCTCTGCAAAATATCACCGAGGTGGTACATGATGTTCGTACCAACCGTAATTTTTCACGACGCGTTTCAGAAGAGCGCATTGAAGAGTTTCATCTTTTTGCCCAGGACTTTAATAGTCTGCTGGACGAGATGGAAGAGTGGCAGCTGCGACTGCAGGCAAAAAACGCCCAGCTTTTGCGTACCGCTCTACACGATCCTTTGACGGGCCTGGCGAATCGCGCCGCATTTCGCAGCAGTATTAACGCCCTGATGAATGACGATGCCGCGCACAGCAGTTCCGCATTGTTATTTCTTGATGGTGATAATTTTAAATTTATAAATGATACCTGGGGCCACGCAGCGGGGGATCGGGTCCTGATTGAAGTGGCAAAAAGGCTGTCCGAGTTTGGTGGAACTCGACATCACCCATACAGGCTTGGCGGCGATGAGTTCGCTATGGTGCTGTACAGCGTTCACTCTGAATACGAAGTTCAGCGGATCTGCGCGGCACTGTCACAAGAGTTTAACCGACCTTTTGACCTGCATAATGGTCATCTGGCAAGCATGACACTCAGCATTGGTTTTGCGCTGACGTGGGAACACGCCTCTGCCGAGAAATTACAAGAACTTGCCGATCAAAATATGTATCAGGCCAAAAATTTGCGTGCTGAACGCATTATTAAAAAATAAGGAATTACACACATGCTAAAACGTCTATTGTCGCCGCTTCTTCTGCTTTTACTGATTTTGGCGGGCTGTCAGGCACCTCAGGGAAAATTTACCCCAGAGCAAATTGCAGCCATGAAATCATACGGATTTACCGAAGCTTCCGGAGACTGGTCTCTTGGCCTGTCTGACAACATTCTGTTTGACAAAAACGACTATAAGCTCCGTCCTGAAAGCGAAAAGCAGATCCAGGAAATGGCATCCAAACTGGCTGCTACCGGGCTTAACCATGCGCGCCTGGATGGTCATACCGATAACTACGGCGAAGACAGCTACAACGAAGCGCTGTCGCTCAAACGCGCGAATGTGGTTGCCGATGCCTGGGCAAAGGGCGCCAACATCCCCCGCACCAACCTGACAACCCAGGGCCTCGGGAAGAAATACCCGATCGCCAGTAACCAGACCTCAAAAGGTCGTGCTGAAAACCGCCGCGTTGCGGTCGTGATCGCGACACCATAATCACTCCCCAACTGGCTTCGCACCGCGCAGTCATTCCATTGCCATAAAGAACAAAAGAGTAAATGTCGGGATAAAAAAAGGGCCAGCCTTTCGGCCAGCCCTTTTCTAACAGGATGTCGCTTGCGCGAATCTTAGTTAAGACGCTCTTTGATACGAGCAGACTTACCAGTGCGCTCACGCAGGTAGTACAGTTTAGCTTTACGAACAGCACCACGACGTTTAACAGCAATGCTGTCAACTACCGGAGAGTGAGTCTGGAAGACACGCTCAACGCCTTCGCCGTTGGAAATTTTACGAACAGTGAATGCAGAGTGCAGACCGCGGTTACGAATAGCGATAACCACGCCCTCGAATGCCTGCAGACGTTTTTTGGAACCTTCAACAACCCATACTTTCACTTCCACGGTATCACCCGGACGGAAGGAAGGTACGTCCTGCTTCATCTGTTCTTGTTCAAGTTGCTTAATAATGTTGCTCATAATTTAATCTCTTATCCTGGGTAAACTGATATCGGGGGCTTACGCCTGCCCATCATGTTTATGTTGCTGTTGCGCGTGTTCCTTTTTGAACTCCGCCAGCAACCTTGCTTGCTCTTCAGTCAGAGCCAGGTTTTCCAGAAGTTCAGGTCTTCTAAGCCAGGTCCGGCCCAGCGACTGCTTCAAACGCCAGCGACGTATCTCAGCGTGGTTCCCCGACAGTAACACCGCCGGTACTTCCATCTGCTCTAACACTTCAGGTCGGGTATAGTGCGGGCAATCCAGCAACCCATCAGCAAACGAATCTTCGATTGCCGAAGCCTCATGACCCAGAACTCCCGGAATAAACCGGGAAACGGAGTCGATCAGCGTCATTGCCGGTAACTCACCACCGCTGAGTACGTAATCGCCGATTGACCATTCTTCGTCAATTTCGGTTTGAATCACGCGCTCATCTATTCCTTCATAGCGACCACATACCAGAATCAGCTTTTGATTCGTGGCCAGTTCGCTAACGCCCGCTTGATCAAGCTTGCGTCCCTGAGGTGACAGATAAATCACCTTTGCGCCTTCACCAGCCGCAGCTTTTGCTGCATGAATGGCGTCCCGTAAAGGTTGCACCATCATTAACATCCCCGGTCCGCCGCCGTAAGGACGATCGTCCACGGTACGGTGCCGGTCATGAGTAAAGTCACGAGGACTCCAGCTCTGGATGTTCAGCAGGCCATTTTTTACTGCCCGGCCAGTTACCCCGTAATCGGTAATTGCGCGGAACATTTCTGGAAACAGGCTAACGATACCTATAAACACAAGCCAATCCCCATAACGCCGACTTTTACCGTTTATCCGGTGGTTTAAAAACCAGGATCCCAATCTACTTCGATAGTACGAGTAGCGAGATCGACTTTCTTGATAACCTGCCCATCGAGGAACGGTACAAGACGTTCCTTGATACCAAACGCATCTTTCAGGTTTGCCTTGATGACGATGACGTCATTCGAACCGGTTTCCATCATATCGACAACTTTACCGAGATCGTAGCCTTCAGTGGTCACTACCTGGCAGCCCATAAGGTCTTTCCAGTAATAGGAACCATCTTCCAGCGCTGGCAACTGCGAGGAATCCACGACAATTTCGCAATTAGTCAGTAGATTCGCCGAATCACGATCGTCAACGCCTTTCAGCTTGATGATCAGATCCTGATTGTGGTGCTTCCAGCTTTCCAGCTGTACTTGCTGCCACTGACCCGCCTTCTGGATAAACCAGGGCTGATAGTCAAAAATGCTTTCGGCGTCTTCAGTGGAAGAAAACACTCTGAGCCAACCACGGATACCGTAAGAAGACCCCATTTTCCCCAAAACGATGGGTTCTACAGGAGCCTGTGCGGCGAGTTGCTTGCTCATCATGACCACCGTGACAGATTAAGCTGCTTTGTTTGCTGCTTTGATCAGCGTAGCTACGCGATCAGAAATAGTCGCGCCCTGGCCAACCCAGTGAGCGATGCGATCCAGATCCAGGCGAGTGCCTTCTTCTTTTTCGCTAGCGATTGGGTTAAAGAAGCCAACGCGCTCGATGAAGCGACCGTTGCGTGCATTACGGCTGTCGGTAACAACAACCTGGTAGAACGGACGCTTTTTAGCGCCGTGACGAGCTAAACGAATAGTAACCATAACATCCTCTTGTGTGAATAAAACACCCAGGCCCCATCGAGGAACGGAGCCCGGGTGTCATATTAAAAGCCCGAAAATTTTACTGATTTCTGGGAAAAAAGCAATCAACATGTGATGAAGCTTTATACCAGGGCGTTACCGTTGCAGCCAGTTTGGCGTCGGCGCGCGCGCAGAAAGCGGAGCGTACACACAGTACGTGAGCATTTCGAGCACACTCCGGCGTCAAAATGGCAAATAAGGTAGCCCGATATATTTATCTACCGGGGAAGCCTGGTGGCATCATCCCCTTCATACCACGCATCATCTTCGCCATTCCGCCTTTCTTCATTTTCTTCATCATGCGCTGCATGTCGTCGAACTGTTTCAGAAGGCGGTTTACGTCCTGTACCTGCATACCGCAACCAGCAGCAATACGGCGTTTACGGGAACCTTTGATGATTTCCGGCTTAGCGCGTTCTTTCATCGTCATCGAGTTGATGATGGCTTCCATACGCACCAACACTTTATCGTCCATCTGCGATTTCACGTTGTCAGGAATCTGACCCATGCCCGGCAGCTTGCCCATCAGGCTTGCCATGCCGCCCATGTTTTTCATCTGGTTGAGCTGCTCAAGGAAATCGTTGAGATCGAAGCCATCGCCTTTTTTCAGCTTGCTGGCTAATTTCTCTGCCTGCGCGCGGTCAACCTTGCTTTCGATATCTTCGATCAGCGACAGCACGTCGCCCATGCCGAGAATACGTGAAGCAATCCTGTCCGGGTGGAACGGCTCCAGCGCTTCGGTTTTCTCGCCGACGCCGAGGAATTTAATCGGCTTGCCGGTGATATGACGAATAGAGAGCGCCGCACCGCCACGGGCATCACCATCAACTTTAGTCAGCACCACACCGGTTAACGGCAGCGCTTCGTTAAAGGCTTTTGCCGTATTCGCGGCATCCTGACCGGTCATCGCGTCGACCACAAACAGCGTTTCTACCGGCTTGATCGAAGCGTGGACCTGTTTGATTTCGTCCATCATCGCTTCATCAACGTGCAGACGACCGGCGGTATCCACCAGCAGCACATCGTAGAATTTGAGTTTGGCTTCTTTCAGCGCGGCGTTAACGATATCGACCGGCTTCTGACCGACATCTGACGGAAAGAAGTCGACACCAACCTGCTCGGCCAGCGTTTCCAGCTGTTTGATCGCCGCCGGGCGATACACGTCCGCGGAGACCACCAGCACTTTCTTCTTGTGCTTCTCGCGCAGGAATTTACCCAGCTTACCGACGCTGGTCGTTTTACCCGCACCCTGCAGGCCCGCCATCAGTACCACGGCTGGTGGCTGCGCTGCCAGATTCAGGGTCTGGTTTTCTTCGCCCATTGCCGCAACCAGTTCGTTACGGACAATCTTGACGAACTCCTGACCCGGCGTCAGGCTTTTGTTAACTTCATGACCAACCGCTTTCTCTTTTACGCGATTGATAAACTCACGCACTACTGGCAGCGCTACGTCAGCCTCCAGCAGCGCCATGCGCACTTCGCGCAGCGTCTCTTTAACGTTGTCTTCAGTAAGGCGTCCACGGCCACTGATATTGCGCAGCGTGCGCGACAAACGATCGGTTAAATTATCAAACATTGTCTCTCGCCTGGGGTGGAAACGGTCGGTCGCGACAGCGACACATCAACAGAAATTTGTCGCAGTATAACATGAAGCCGCCTTTGTTGTTATGCAACGGTTGGAGCAGCGGTCACGTAACGCTATACTGCTTTTCTTTATCACTGGCCAACTGTCGACACCTATATGCCCGTTTTTGCTCTGCTTGCCCTTGTCGCCTACTCAGTCAGCCTCGCGCTGATTATTCCCGCTCTGCTGCAAAAAAACAGCGGCTGGCGGCGTATGGCTATTTTCTCTGCGGCCGTCGCGCTGGTAAGCCATGCTATCGCCCTGGAAGCGCGTATTCTGCCCGGCGGTGAAAGCGGACAAAACCTGAGTCTGTTGAACGTCGGCTCGCTGGTTAGCCTGATGATTTGTACGGTAATGACCATCGTCGCTTCCCGTAATCGTGGCTGGCTATTGCTGCCCATTGTCTACGCCTTTGCGCTGATAAACCTTGCCTTCGCCACGTTTATGCCTAACGAGTTCATCACTCATCTCGAGGCTACGCCGGGCATGATGATTCACATCGGGCTATCGTTGTTCGCTTACGCCACGCTGATTATCGCCGCGCTCTATGCACTACAGCTGGCATGGATCGATTACCAATTGAAAAACAAAAAACTGGCCTTCAGCAATGAGATGCCGCCGCTGATGAGTATTGAGCGGAAAATGTTTCATATCACCCAAATTGGCGTGGTTCTGCTGACGCTCACCCTGTGCACTGGCCTGTTTTACATGCATAACCTGTTCAGTACCGAGAACATTGATAAAGCCGTTCTCTCTATCGTGGCATGGTTTGTCTATATCGTTCTGTTGTGGGGGCATTACCATGAAGGCTGGCGCGGACGTCGCGTCGTATGGTTTAACGTCGCAGGCGCAGTCATTCTGACGCTGGCCTATTTCGGCAGCCGTATACTGCAGCAGTTCGTGAGTTAAATCTTTAAGGAACCCTACGTGGAACACATCTCCACCACCACGCTCATTGTCACGCTTCTCATCATGGTGGTTATTTCCGCCTATTTTTCCGGTTCTGAAACCGGAATGATGACCCTGAATCGCTACCGTCTACGTCATCGGGCCAAGCAGGGAAATCGTCAGGCAAAACGCGTTGAAAAGTTACTTCGCAAGCCGGATCGCCTGATAAGCCTGGTGCTCATCGGTAATAATCTGGTGAATATTCTGGCCTCCGCGCTCGGCACCATTGTCGGTATGCGCCTGTATGGCGATGCAGGCGTCGCCATTGCCACCGGGGTACTGACGTTTGTAGTACTGGTTTTTGCCGAAGTATTACCAAAGACCATCGCCGCGCTGTATCCGGAAAAAGTCGCCTATCCAAGCAGCGTCCTGCTGGCTCCCCTGCAAATTCTGATGATGCCCTTGGTATGGCTACTCAACACCATCACGCGGCTGCTGATGCGCATGATGGGCATCAAAACGGATATCGTAGTGAGCGGTTCGCTGAGTAAAGATGAGCTGCGAACGCTGGTGAATGAATCGCGCTCGCAAATCTCACGCCGTAACCAGGATATGCTGCTGTCAGTGCTGGATCTGGAAAAAGTCAGCGTCGATGACATCATGATCCCGCGTAACGAAATCATCGGCATTGATATTAACGATGACTGGAAGTCAATCGTGCGTCAGCTTTCGCACTCCCCGCACGGCCGTATTGTGCTTTATCGCGACTCGCTGGACGACGCCATCAGCATGCTGCGCGTACGTGAAGCCTGGCGATTGATGGCCGAGAAAAAAGAGTTCACTAAAGAGACCATGTTACGCGCCGCCGACGAGATATATTACGTACCGGAAGGCACGCCGCTCAGCACCCAGCTCATTAAGTTTCAGCGAAATAAGAAGAAAGTGGGATTGGTCGTCAATGAATATGGCGATATTCAGGGGCTGGTCACGGTCGAGGATATTCTGGAAGAAATTGTCGGCGATTTCACCACCTCAATGTCACCCACGCTTGCCGAAGAGGTAACGCCACAGAATGATGGCTCGGTGATCATTGACGGCAGCGCCAACGTTCGTGAAATCAATAAGGCGTTTAACTGGCATCTGCCGGAAGATGACGCTCGTACTGTGAACGGTATTATTCTTGAAGCGCTGGAAGAGATCCCAGTGGCCGGCACGCGTGTGCGTATTGGGCAGTACGATATCGATATACTCGACGTGCAGGACAATATGATTAAACAGGTGCAGGTATTGCCGGTCAAGCCGCTACGAGAAAGCGTGTCGGACCAGTGAGCGTAATTCAGGCCGGGTAGCGCGTGAGCATTACCCGACCTGAAGGCTGATTAGCCTTTGGCTTTCGCCACAGAGACCATCGCGGCGCGGATGGTACGTCCGTTCAGGGTATAGCCTTTTTGCATTACCATCAGCACATTACCGGCAGCAACTTCGTCAGACTCGACCATTGCAATTGCCTGGTGCACATTCGGGTCCATCGGCACATCGATATCCGCAACCACCTGTACGCCAAACTTCGCCACGACATCCAGCATTGACTTACGGGTCAGCTCAATTCCTTCAACCATCGCCGCCATAGCGTCATTATCTTTGTCCGCCACTTCCAGCGCACGGTCCAGACTATCCAGCACCGGCAGCAATTCGTTGACGAATTTTTCCAGCGCAAACTTATGCGCTTTTTCTACGTCAAGTTCGGTACGACGACGCAGGTTTTCCATTTCCGCTTTGATACGCAACACGCTGTCGCGCTCGCGAGTTTCGGCTTCAGCAAGCTGAGCTTCAAGATTCGCAATTTTTTCATCGCGCGGATCCACCTGCTCAGCAGAAGCGTCCGATTCAACCGCCTCAACTTCTTCGTGCTGATCCATGATAATTTCTTCCGGGGCTTGCCCCTCAGGCGTTTTCTGTTCTTTACTACTCATGAATTTCTCCGCGTTTTTTTTCGCATTCATCTCGCTAACTTGGCTTATTATGGGGATCAGATTCAGGGATTCAAGGGAAGTACTCACATTGTCACTAATCTTCGTTACAAGGACCTCGAGAAAATGAACAAACATTTCAAGTGTATTGGCATTGTGGGGCATCCACGTCACCCCACTGCACTGACCACACATGAAATGCTCTACCGCTGGCTGTGCGCCAAAGGTTATGAGGTTATCGTTGAGCAACAAATCGCCCACGAGCTACAGCTGAAAAATGTGAAAACCGGTACGCTCGCAGAGATTGGCCAGCAGGCAGACCTCGCCGTGGTCGTCGGCGGCGACGGCAATATGCTGGGCGCCGCACGCACTCTGGCACGTTATGACATCAAGGTTATTGGCATTAACCGCGGCAACCTTGGTTTCCTGACCGACCTTGACCCAGACAATGCCCAACAGCAGCTAGCTGACGTGCTGGAAGGCCACTACATCAGCGAAAAGCGCTTTTTACTCGAAGCCCAGGTATGCCAACAGGATTGCCAGAAGCGCATTAGCACTGCGATCAATGAAGTTGTGCTGCACCCCGGGAAAGTGGCGCACATGATTGAATTCGAAGTCTATATCGATGAAATCTTTGCCTTCTCTCAACGTTCAGATGGGTTGATTATCTCCACACCAACTGGTTCTACCGCCTACTCGCTCTCTGCCGGAGGCCCAATTCTGACACCTTCTCTGGATGCCATTACGCTGGTTCCGATGTTTCCGCATACGCTTTCCGCGCGACCGCTGGTGATCAACAGTAGCAGCACTATACGCCTGCGTTTTTCTCATCGCCGGAACGATCTCGAGATCAGCTGTGACAGCCAAATAGCCCTGCCTATACAGGAAGGTGAAGACGTATTGATTCGCCGCTGTGATTATCATCTGAACCTGATACATCCAAAAGATTACAGCTATTTCAACACATTAAGTACAAAACTAGGCTGGTCAAAAAAATTATTCTAATTTAACGCTAACCTCTTTACTGTATAAAAAACCAGTTTATACTGTATGTAATTACAGTTATGGTTTTTCATACAGGAAAACAGCTATGTTGGCACAACTGACCATCAGCAATTTCGCTATCGTTCGTGAACTTGAGATCGATTTCCAGAACGGAATGACCGTTATTACCGGTGAGACCGGTGCAGGTAAATCTATTGCCATTGATGCTCTCGGTTTATGTCTGGGCGGACGCGCAGACGCCGACATGGTGCGTGCAGGCGCCACGCGAGCCGACCTCTGCGCCCGTTTTGCCTTAAAAGATACCCCCGCAGCTCTGCGCTGGCTGGAAGAGAACCAGCTTGAGGAAGGCCGTGAGTGTCTACTGCGTCGCGTTATCAGCAGCGACGGCCGCTCTCGTGGCTTTATTAACGGTACCGCCGTTCCATTGTCGCAGTTGCGCGAACTGGGCCAGTTACTTATTCAAATCCACGGTCAGCATGCACATCAGCTCCTGACTAAATCAGAACACCAAAAATCCCTGCTGGACGGTTACGCCAATGAAGCGTCCCTGACTCAAGAAATGGCTGCGCGCTACCAGTTGTGGCACCAAAGCTGTCGTGACCTGGCGCATCATCAACAACAAAGTCAGGAACGCGCAGCCCGGGCGGAACTGTTGCAATACCAGTTAAAGGAACTGAACGAATTCAACCCGCAGCCGGGCGAATTTGAGCAAATTGATGAAGAGTACAAGCGTCTGGCTAACAGCGGGCAATTGCTCACCACCAGCCAGCAGGCGCTGGCTATCCTGGCGGATGGTGAAGACATCAATTTGCAAAGCCAACTGTACACCGCAAAGCACCTGGTTACTGAACTGGCAGGCATGGACGGCAAGCTTTCCGGTATTCTGGATATGCTGGAAGAGGCCACTATCCAGCTCAGCGAAGCCAGTGACGAGCTGCGCCACTACTGCGATCGTCTGGATTTAGACCCTAATCGTTTGTTCGAACTTGAGCAGCGCATTTCCAAACAAATCTCGCTGGCGCGTAAGCATCATGTTGCCCCTGAAGCGCTGCCACAGTTCTATCAGTCATTGCTGGATGAACAACAGCAACTGGACGATCAGGCCGACTCGCTCGAAACTTTAACCCTGGCGGTGAACAATCACCATTTGCAGGCGCTGGAAACGGCAAAAATGCTGCACCAGCAGCGCCAGCATTATGCTCAGGAGCTGGGACAACTTATTACAGAGAGCATGCATGCTCTCTCGATGCCGCACGGTGTCTTTTGCATTGATGTGAAATTTGAGGAGCACCATCTGAGCGCAGACGGAGCCGATCGCGTTGAGTTTAAAGTGACGACTAACCCGGGTCAGCCGTTACAGCCAATTGCGAAAGTGGCTTCCGGCGGGGAGCTGTCGCGTATTGCGCTGGCGATTCAGGTCATTACCGCACGTAAAATGGAAACTCCGGCGCTGATTTTCGATGAAGTGGACGTGGGTATCAGCGGCCCAACTGCTGCGGTGGTGGGCAAAATGCTGCGTCAGTTAGGCGAGTCAACTCAGGTAATGTGTGTGACTCACCTGCCGCAGGTTGCTGGCTGTGGTCACCAACACTTCTACGTCAGCAAAGAAACGGATGGCGCGATGACGGAAACACACATGCAGCCGCTTGATAAACGCGCTCGCCTGCAGGAATTAGCCCGTCTGCTTGGCGGTAGCGAAGTGACGCGCAATACCCTCGCAAATGCAAAAGAACTGCTGGCGGCATAAACTTTTTTACCTTGTGAAGGTCTGAGTTCAACATAAAATCGCCGACCGACCCGACAGCAAAAGGTTTTAAAGTGGTGAAAGGTCTATTATCATCGGCATATTACATATGAGCCGCGTACTGCTCGGGCCCGAAAAGGAATCAAATCACTATGCGCTGTAAAACGCTGACTGCTGCTGCAGCAGTACTACTGATGTTGACTGCAGGCTGTTCCACTCTGGAGCGAGTGGTTTACCGCCCTGACATCAACCAGGGGAATTATCTGACACCGACCGATGTCGCCAAAGTGCGCACGGGTATGACGCAACAACAGGTTGCTTATGCTCTGGGTACACCAATGATGTCCGATCCTTTTGGCACTAACACCTGGTTTTATGTGTTCCGTCAGCAGCCTGGACATGAAGGCGTAACCCAGCAAACGCTGACGCTGACCTTTAACAGCAGCGGCGTATTGACCAACATTGATAACAAACCCGCTCTGACCGACAACAAGTAGGTTTGAAGATCAAAAAAAGGTGCTCAATGAGCACCTTTTTTATTGTCTGTTATTTTTTAGCGGATTTCTCTGCTCGCTGTCTGCGCAGCTCTTTTGGATCAGCAATCAGTGGCCGGTAAATTTCCACCCGATCGCCGTCATGCAGAACATCAGCAAGCTTTACCGGACGGCTGTAAATGCCCACTTTATTTTTACTGAGATCGATATCGGTTCGTAACTCCAGCAGCCCGGAAGCGCGGATAGCCTCTTCCACTGTTGCACCCTGCTGCAGCGTTAAGCGCTGTAAATACTGTTTCTCAGGCAGCGCGTACGCCACTTCAACGACAATTTTAGCCGACGCTGACACTGTAAACCTCTTTCGCGCGAACCGTGAAGGCTTGCACCATATTTGAAGCCAGTTCTTTAAAGATACGGCCAAACGCCAGCTCGATTAACTTATTGGTAAACTCAAAATCGAGATGAAATTCAATACGACACGCTTCATGACTCAGTGGCGTAAACTTCCAGCCGCCAATCAGTTTCTTGAACGGTCCATCGACCAGATGCATCAGGATGCTCTGGTTACTGGTCAGTTGATTGCGCGTGGTGAATGTTTTGCTAATCCCAGCTTTCGAGACATCCACAGCGGCCGTCATTTGTCCCGGAGTCGACTCCAGGACGCGGCTACCGGTGCAACCCGGCAAAAACTGGGGATAGGATTTAACATCATTCACTAACTGATACATCTGTTCCGCACTGTAAGGTACTAAAGCGGTCCGGCTAATCTGAGGCATAACAATTCCCATCAATATCAATCACACAAATAATACCATTTATCACCTGCTAAAAAAAACGCTATAGCCTAACTCGTGCTAAGATAGCGCCTTGCGCCCCGCTGGATGAAATGGGGTGTTTTTCGATTCCAGATTACCTATACTGAGCGGCATTATGACGAAGAAAAAAGCACACAAACCTGGCTCAGCCACAATCGCGCTGAACAAGCGCGCACGACACGAATACTTTATTGAAGAAGAGTTCGAAGCTGGACTCGCCCTGCAAGGTTGGGAAGTCAAATCCCTGCGCGCGGGTAAAGCTAACATCGGCGACAGCTATGTCATTCTCAAAGACGGCGAAGCGTTCCTGTTTGGCGCCAACTTCACGCCGATGGCGGTGGCCTCAACACACGTGGTCTGCGATCCCACCCGTACCCGTAAGCTGTTGTTAAACCAGCGTGAGCTCGACTCTCTGTATGGTCGTATGAATCGTGATGGTTATACCGTCGTTGCGCTTTCGCTGTACTGGAAAAACGCCTGGTGCAAAGTGAAAATTGGCGTCGCGAAAGGTAAGAAACAGCACGATAAGCGTTCCGATGTGAAAGAACGCGAATGGCAGGTAGATAAAGCGCGTATTATGAAAAATGCTGGCCGCTAAACGAAACTTCCCGGTGACCAGTCTCTCATTCTGAGGCTGGTTCTTATTTTTTAGTTATTGAAACCCACCCAATACATTCACCAGGTTTATAGTTTATTTGTGCTGAATCGTTCAGGTATGAAATAAACCTCCCTGACGTTACGATAGCAGTCCATAGTCTAATAAAATAAAAGTTCAAGACCATTACGCTCATATTTTTACTTATTTAATAACACTATTATTACTGGTGTTTATTATATTAATGCGTATTCACGCCAAAATAAAAACCATAAAATACAATATGTTATAATAGCAGCGATCGTTAAAAGCATACTGGAAAGTATCCTTTTCAAATCACTAAATACTTTTTTAATATGGATAAGTTGCAGAATACTTTCTTTCTGACTATATCATCTAATACGAAAGAACTATTCAACCCAAAGGGCCCGAACGTAATTAATCAATAAAATAACATCTGCTTGACCTAATCAATGAAATTACATGTGTAAATTCATCTTTATGATGAACGGGCCCCTGTCTGCTCATTTTCCCAACGCGCTGTTGCGGATTAATACTCCCGGCATGCCATCAGGAGTGAACATATGCGTCTACTCGCCGTTGTATCAAAATTAACTGGCGTTTCCACAAATGTTGAATCCTCTGAAGTTACGCTCAGTTCGCCTTCTATCGTGAAACTGTCGGTGTCACGTGAGGAGGTGAGCCAACTGACACGCGTTAATCAGGACTTGGTTGTCACACTCCGCTCAGGTGAAACCATCACCATTAAAAACTTCTATGTCGGAAAAGGTGATGCGCAAAACCAGCTTGTTCTGGAAGACAGCAATGGCGCGCTATGGTGGGTTCAGGATACTGACGGGGCATTCCATTTCCAGCATCTGGACGATCTCACTCCGCTGATGACGGCCGAAGGTAGCCATGAAGGCGGCGCCGTCTGGCCGTGGGTTCTTGGCGGGATCGCGGTCGCGGGCGGAATTGGCCTTGCTGCGGGTGGTGGTGGCGGTGGCGGCGGTGGAGGAAGTGATAATAACGCCGGGAACGGTAGTGGTGGGAACGGCAATGGCAATGGCAATGGCAATGGCAATGGCAACGGTGAAGGTAACGGTGGGAACGGTAGTGGCGACGGCGATGGCGGCACACCGCCAACGACAACCCCTAACATGCCTGACGTACCCGTTATTACCAGCGTAATCGATAACCAGGAGCTGATTACTGGTCCTGTTAATCAGCAGGAATCCACCAACGATAATACGCCCACTCTGCAGGGCACCGGTCCCGCAAATGCCACATTGCATATTTTTGATAACGGCGTCGAAATAGGCCAGGTCACTATCGATGCCAACGGCAACTGGTCGTTTACGCCATCATCTCCGCTCGCAGACGGTACCCACCAGTTTACCGTCAGTGCATCAGACGGTACGGGCAGCAGCGGCATGTCGGACAGCTGGGAGATTATTGTCGATACGCTTGCCCCCGACGCCCCTGTGGTCACGCAGGAAATCGATAATGTTGGTTCCATCACCGGACTTATCGCCAATAACGGCATAACCGACGATGCCACGCCAACTCTCACAGGCACAGGCGAAGCAGGTAGTTTTATCAGCATTTCTGATAATGGCATTCTGATTGGCATGGTTCAGGTGGATGACAATGGTAACTGGACGTTTACACCGGACACGCCGCTCAGCGACGGCGTTCACAATCTGACGCTGACGCAAACTGACGCCGCGGGTAACGTCAGCGCGGAAACGAGCGTGCCGACATTCACAGTTGATACTACCCCGCCTGCCGCCGCGGTCATTACTTCCGTTAATCCGGAAGGTACAACGGTGACCGGGAGCGCGGAAGCGGGAAGCCTGGTCATTATTATCGGCAGCAATAATCAGGTTTTAGGTTCAACCACCGTTGATCAAACCGGTAATTTCTCGATCGCGATTTCTCCCTCACAGACGCACGGTGAAGCCCTGATCGCGAAGATTCAGGACCCGGCAGGCAACCTCGGGCCAGACACGTCCTTCAATGCCACCAACTCTGGCTACCCGGGCGTACCCGTTATCGTCAGCATTATGGATGATGTTGCCCCTTCAACCGGACCATTGAACAATAATCAGGCCACTAACGACCCAACGCCTACGCTCTCGGGTACTGCGGATGCCAACAGCACGGTTAATATTTATAACAACGGGGTGTTTGTTGTAAGCGTGCTTGCCGATACCAGCGGCAACTGGACCTGGACCTCCGCTACGCTCTTGCCTGACGGCCCACACGCCTTCAGCGCCACGGCGACAAACCAGTCAGGGACAGGAGGTATGTCGGCGGCATTTAATATCAGCATTGACACTCTGCCACCGCCAGCGCCGGACGATGTCAGCGTTTCCGCTGATGGTAGCGTCGTCACCGGGACAACTGAGCCGGGCAATACCGTGGTTATTACCGACGGCAATAATGTTCAGATCGGCAGCGGCGTCGCCGGAACGGATGGCGCATTTACCATTACCATTAACCCGCCACAGACCAATGGCGAAACCATTACCGCTATCGCCACCGATCCAGCCGGAAACCCAAGCCCACCGGAAACTGCACTTGCGCCAGACATCACGGCCCCGCAGCCGCCGGCTAACTTGCTGATAAATCCCACTGGCGATCAGGTTACCGGCACCGCAGAATCCAATAGCACGGTACATATTCTGGGCCCAGATGGCACAATTATTGGAACGACAACCGCCGGTCCGAACGGAAGTTTCACCGCCACGCTGCTTCCGCCGCAGACCAACGGAGAACATCTTGTCGCCAACGCGACGGATGCGGCTGGCAATACCAGCGGCAACAGCGCGATTACCGCACCGGATACCACGGCACCTGATGCGCCTGCTGGCGTTATCGTCGCCGGTGACGGCGGGTCTGTGAGTGGACAAGCTGAAGCGGGAAGCACCGTCACCGTCAAAGACAGCAACGGTAATCAGATTGGTGTAGGCCAGGCTGACAGCGGCGGCAACTTCGCCGTGTCGATTACGCCATCGCAAAAGAACGGCGAAACGGTAAACGTCACCGCAACGGACAGCAGCAATAATGAGAGTCAGCCGACTTCGGCGCTGGCGCCGGATATCACAGCCCCCGGAACGCCCATCATTACCGCCGTGACGGATGACCAGCCCATGTACCAGGGCCCTCTCGATAACGGCGACGTCACTAACGACAGCAAACCTAAACTGGAAGGCACCGCCGAAGCAGGTTCTCAGGTCAAAATTTACGATAACGGCACCCTGCTGACGACCGTTACCGCTGATATCAACGGTAACTGGAACTATACGCCAGCCTCGGCGCTGGGCGAGGGCGCTCACATCTTCACGGTGACAGCCACAGACGCCGCGAATAACGCCAGCAGCGCGGCAAGCTGGAAAATTATTGTCGATACCATTGCCCCAACAGTTCCAGTGATAACGTTGGTTAACGATGATGTTGGCAGCATTACGGGTAGTGTGGCAAACAACGGTTGGATCACCAACGACAATACGCCAACCATCTCGGGTACTGGTGAACCAGGTTCACTGGTGAGCCTGTACGATGGCATTCAGCTGTTGACGGTAATTCTTGTCGACAACTCGGGTACCTGGAGCTATACCGTTCCGGTAAATCAGGTGCTCAGCGATCGCACCCATCAGTTTACGGTATCGGCAACCGATGCCGCCGGTAATGTCACCACCTCACCCACAGTGGTCAGCGTTACCGTAGATACCCAACCGCCAGGCGATCCTGTCATTTTGGCTGTGACCGACGACGTTGGGAATGCGCCTATCGATCTACCTACCGGAAGCCGTTCAAACGATACCTTGCCAGTGCTGAAAGGTACCGGAACAGCCGGTTCTACAGTCACCATCTATGATGGGGCTACGCCAATTGGAAGCACGACTGTTTTACCCGGAGGCACCTGGAGTATTCAACTCAGCCAACCGCTCAGCGAAGGCTTACACAATTTATCCGCTATCGGAACGGACGTTGCAGGCAACGCCAGCAACGCCGGGAGCTTTACGTTAACCATCGATACCACGCCGCCAGCCGCACCGGTTATCGTCGCCGGGGAGGGACTGATAGGCAGCGCCACTCTCCCCCTGGCAAACGGCGGCAGTACGAAAAGTACCACCCCTGTTCTATCGGGGACTGGCGAGCCGGGGGCTACCATCACCATTGCAGATAACGGCACAACGTTGGGTAACACCATCGTCCAGCCTGATGGTACATGGACATTTACGCCGCCAAATGCGCTTCCTGAAGGACCGCATCAATTCACCGCCACAGCGACTGACGTTGCGGGCAACACCGGGATCCCGTCGGCAAGCTTTACCCTGACGGTAGACAATACGCCTCCCGCACAGCCTGGCGCGCCCATCATTACCGACGATGTGGCTCCGGTTACGGGTGTCGTGACGAATGGCAACACGAATGACACCACGCCAACCTTTAGCGGTACCGGTACAGCAGGTGATGTTATTTCGGTGTATCTCGATGGCAACGCTACGCCGCTGGGCACCACCAAGGTTGGTGCGGACGGCACATGGAGCTTTACGCCGACCACGGCTATTAACCCGGACAGTTATCAGGTCACCATCACCGCAACCGATCCGGCAGGCAACGTCAGCCAGCCGTCGACTGCCGTCACCCTGAACATTGATATTACGCCTCCTGCAACACCTACAATCTCTGCTGCAAATGACAACGCAGGCACTGTTCTGGGAGATATCCCAGCAAACGGCACAACCGATGACAGTACGCCAACCGTGCGCGGAACCGGGGAGAGCGGCTCGATCATTACGCTGTATAACGGCACTACCGTCATAGGCACTACTACCGTAGTAAATGGTTTGTGGAGCATCACACCGACGACGGCGCTGCCCAACGGCACCTACACGCTGACGGCAGTCGCCACCGATGCTGCAGGCAACCCCAGCGGCACCTCAAACAGCATTTCGTTTACGGTGAATTCGACACCGCTTACCGCCCCGCAGGTGACGGATATTGCAGATAACGTCGGCGTGATTACCGGTACACTCGGCAATGGAAGCGTGACGGACGATCTCTCCCCCACCGTCAGCGGAACGGGAACTCCGGGCAGTACGATCCTAATCTATGATAATGGCAATCTCATCCCGCTAAACATCACGGTAGGAGCCGATGGTAAATGGAGCGTGGACGTTCCGCTTTCTGCAAATGTGCAACATACGCTGACCTTTGGCGCACAGGATGCGGCAGGTAATAGCCTCCCGGCGGGCAACCCGGTAATTATAACAACCGATACGCAAGCGCCACCTGCCCCCATCGTAACCATCATAGATAATAACGGTACGCTGGTGAACGGGACAGCCGAACCGGGCAGCACCGTCATCATCAGAAATGGCACCACGGTCCTCGGCCAGGCCGTTGCTGACAGCATTACCGGCGCTTACACCGTCACGATTTCACCGGCTCAGACGGCGGGTGAAACATTGAACGCGATCGCTCAGGATCAGGCGGGCAACCAAAGCGGAGAAACATCGTTTACCGCCTCAATCTCGGGCCTTCCACACCCACCGACTCTGCAAATCATCGACGATGTTCCTTCCGGTTTAACTGAAATTGGTAACGGAAAAACGACCAATGACACGCAGCCAACCTTACAAGGCGTGGCAACAGCCGGCGCTGATGTAAATATCTACCAAAATGGAATCCTGCTGATCACCGTCCCGGCTGACGCGAGTACCGGTGCCTGGAGCTACACCATCCCCAGCGCGCTGGCGGACGGCACGACCTGGAACTACGCGGTCTCTCAAACGGTTGGACTCGACACCAGCGGCCTGTCGCCAAACTATGCCATTACCATCGATACCACCGCGCCGCTCGCGCCAGACATCACCGCCGTTACTGATGACGTGGCTCCGGTGACGGGCAATGTCGGCAGTGGACAAAGCACCAACGACACGCGTCCTACGTTGAGTGGTACTGGCGAAATTGGGGCGACCATTACGGTTTATGACGGCGGCGAGTCCATCGGAACCACGACCGTAAACAGCAGCGGAAACTGGAGCTTTACCCCGCAGAATGCCCTGAGCGACGGTATTCACACCTTTACCGTGCGCGCCACCGACGCCGCCGGAAACCAGGGAGTTGCATCTGCCCCATACCCGATTACGGTTGATACGGGCCTGCCTTCGGCGCCGATCATTGTGTCAGTAACCGATGATGTAGGTGTAACGTCCACGCTCATTTCCGGGCAGGCAACCAACGATAATACGCCAACCCTGGCAGGTACCACCGAAGCCAATAGCGTAGTCACCATCCGCGATAACGGCACGGTGATTGGCACAACCACCAGCGACGGAAGCGGCATCTGGAGCTTTACGCCTTCTCCGGCGCTCGGCGAGGGCAATCACGCGTTGACCGCCACGGTCACGGACGCTGCTGGTAACGTCAGTCCGGCAACAGCGCCATTCTCACTGTTGGTCGACACACTCCCACCAGTAGTGCCAACGATTGTGTCAGTTATCGACGATCAACCGGGAAGCACTCTGCTGACCAACGGCCAACTGACCAATGATGCCCAACCCACGCTGAATGGCACTACCGAACCCAATGCCATTGTCACTATTCGCAGTAATGGTACGATCATCGGCACCGCAAATGCCGATGGCTCCGGTAGCTGGAGCTTCACCCCTACCAGCGCGCTGGCTCAGGGCGAAAATATCTTTACCGTGACGGCGACGGACGCGGCTGGCAACACCAGCGGAGCCTCCGCCTCGTTCAGCGTTCTGGTCGATTCAATTGCCCCGTCGGCACCGGTAATTCTGACCGTTCAGGACAATACCGCGCCGACAACCGGGCCTATCTCCAACGGGCAAATCAGCAACGAAAGTCGCCCGGCGCTCAGCGGTACCGGTGAAATTGGCGCGACCATTACCGTGCTAAGCGATGGTCAGCCCATTGGCACCACCATCGTCGGCGCAGGCGGAACCTGGAGTTTTACGCCCTCCGCGGCATTAGGTAACGGCCTGCATACTCTGACCGTCACGGCTACAGATAGCGCTGGCAATACCAGTCTGCCTTCTGGCGGCTTTACCTACACCGTCGATACTCTGGCACCGACAGCACCGGTGATTACTCAGGTTGCAGATGATGTCGGTCCGCTGATCGGTAATCTGAATAACGGTCAGGCCACGAACGATCCACTTCCGACGCTTAGCGGTACGGCGGAAGCCAATTCCACGGTGAGAATTTACGATAACGGATCGTTAATCGGCTTTACTTCCGCGGATGGTACGGGCGCCTGGAGCTTCACGCCTGGAACCCAACTTGGCAACGGTAACCACGCGCTGACGGTAACAGCCACCGACGCGGCCGGAAATATCAGCCCAACGTCTGCAGGATTTAACATCGTTGTTGATACCGTCGCCCCGCTTGCGCCAACGATTATCCAGGCTTTTGATGACGTGTTGCCGGGAACCGGAACGCTGTCGAACGGAGCCTTTACCAACGACACCCGCCCCGTACTCAACGGCTCAGCGGAAGCCGGTGCCCGGGTAGCCATCTACGATAATGGCACGCTGCTGGCAACGGTGACTGCGACGATAGACGGCACCTGGGAATATCTGACCACCACACTTGGCAACGGCCAGCATGTGTTTACCGCCATCGCCACCGACGCTGCCGGGAACGTGAGTCCTGTCTCAGGCGGGTTTACTATTAATGTCGACACCATTGCGCCATCCGTCCCACTGCTGGTCTCTGTGGTGGATGATATCGCAGGCGGCGTGTTCAATGCGGCGCTCAGCAACGGACAGTTGACCAACGATGCGCGCCCGACGCTGAACGGCACCGCCGAGGCAGGCAGCACCGTCAGCATCTACGACGGAAGCACCCTGCTGGGTACCGCTGTGGTGCAAAGCAATAACAGTTGGTCGTTTACCCCAACCACACCGCTGGCGAATGGATCGCACACATTCACCGTCACCGCCACCGATGCGGCGGGCAACACCAGCGGCGCGACGCCAGGCTTTAGCGTGGTGGTCGACACCACGGCGCCGACGCAGCCTTCGATCAGCAGCATTATTGATGATATTGGGCCAAATACCGGGCCGATTGGCAGCAATCAGCCAACTAACGACGCGCGCCCAACGTTAAACGGCATCACGGAAGCCAACGCGCGGGTTGATATTTATGATAACGGCAGTTTTGTCACCAGCGTGACGGCGGATGGTAGCGGCAACTGGAACTACACCCCGGCTACCGCGCTGGCGCAAGGCACCCATTCCTTTACCATCACCGCAACGGACAGTGCGGGTAATACCAGTGGCATGTCGTCTGCGGCCGCGATCGTGGTCGATACCGTTGCCCCGGGGATCCCAACCGGGCTGGCGGTAAACGCCAACGGCACCGCGCTCACCGGCGTTGCCGAGCCAAACAGCACGGTCATTATTACCTCCAGCGGCGGAACGGTGCTCGGCACGGCAACCGCCAACGCCTCCGGTAATTTCACCTTCACGCTGAACCCACCGCAAATCAGTGGGCAAACGCTGCTGGTTAGCGCACAAGATGCTGCAGGCAACATCGGCACGGCGGGTAACGTGCTGGCACCGTTTACCGGCGTACCGCCTGCGCCTGTTATTGCCAGCGTGTTCGATGACGTCGGCACGATCACGGGGCCGGTCGCGACGGGCAAAACCACCAATGACACCCTGCCAACCCTTAGCGGAACGGCGCAGGCTAACGCCATCGTCAGCCTGTTCAACAACGGCGTACTAATGGGCACCACAACCGCAGACGGTAACGGGCTGTGGAGCTTTACCCCATCCGGCGCGCTCAGTGAAGGTAACCACGCGTTTACCGCCACTGCAACCAACGCTAACGGCGCAAGTGGGTTGTCCGGTTCGTTCAGCGTGATTGTGGACACCACGCCACCGCTCGCGCCAACAATACTGATCAGCGCCGATGGCGGTACCGTCAGCGGCGTCGCCGAAGCGGGAAGCACGGTCACCATTTCTCTGCTCGGCGGCACCAGCGTGACGGCAATCGCCAACAGCAGCGGTGTCTACAGCGTAAACCTGCCGGTTCGCCAGATTGAAGGACAGTCGCTGTCCGCCACGGCGACCGATGCGGCGGGAAATACTTCATCGCCGACAAGCGCTCTCGCACCGGTATTGCCGCTGCTGGCGGAAGACAATGTCACCAGCCTGCCGCTACAAACCGATGTGACCGTCAGCACCGAGCATCAAAGCGATTATGGCTTCCTGTTGGTCAATGCGCTGGGGAATGTCGCCAACGTACTGGGGAACGATACGGCAAGCGTGAATTTCAGCATCGCTTCTGGCGGCAGCGGATCCATTACAATCAATGCCGCTGCGACCGGCGTGGTGCTGTCACTGCTAAACACGCTTGAAGTCGTTATCCAGCGCTTTGACACCGGGCTGAATGCCTGGGTGACAGTGGTGGATACCGGGAAACCAGACTTCGCCAGCCTGCTCACCCTGGGTGCCTCGGGCGTAACGCTCAATTACAGCGGGCTGACTGGCGGTGATTACCGCGTGGTCAGCTACAACACCAACCTGCTGGCGACCGGGGCATACACCAGCCTTGATGTCTCAGTGGTAAAAGCCAGCGCAGGGACCATCATCGGTGGTACCACGGAATCCGGGAATATCATCACCGATACCGATCCCGCCAACGGGCAGGATAACGCGCCTTCCGGCACGCTGGTCACCGCCATCACCGACGGCAACGGCAACGTTGTGAACATCCCGACGGGCGGCATTGATGTGCAAGGGAAATACGGTATTCTGCATATCAATCAGAACGGTAGCTACACCTATACCCTGACCAATACGTCAATCTCGGTGTATGGTCGTTCTGAAAGTTTCACCTACACGCTGACGCATGGCAGCGATCACTCCTCGGCAAAACTGGTGGTAACGCTCGGTCAGGCTCCAACCACCAGTACGGTAACCGCGGCAGACGATGTAGCTGCGCTGACTTACGGGACGCAGGTCATCGCAGTTGATCATGGCACATCACAGCAAACCGGGTTCACGCTCGCCAACGTCGGACTGGGTAATGTGCTGGATGTCAGCCTGGTTAACGGTTTAACCAATCCGATCAAATTTAACGTAGATGACGGCGCAACCCGCACGCTGACCGTCAAGGCCAGCGTGCTCGGCGTCACGGTGGGCGGTTTTGATCTCTATGTTTATCGCTTCAACGAGTCTATTCAGCAGTATGAACAGTTCCGCGTGAAACCTAACTGGGTCACGGCGCTGTTAGGTGGTAACTCAACGGACTACACCATCACCCTGCCGGGCGGTGACTATCTGTTCCTGCTTAACGCCTCCGGCGGTCTGACGCTGCTGACCGGTTACACCCTGGATATTAAGGCGGATCACACCTACGCCGTCGACAGTCTGACAGCGACAACCAATGGAAACCTGCTGGTCAACGATTCGGCTCCGGCCAATACCGTTATTACCGAAGTGAATGGTGTCGCCGTTAGCGGCACCGGCATTACCACCATTAACGGGCAGTACGGCACGCTGACTATCGATGCGAGAGGGAACTACACCTACACGCTGAGAAGCGGACTGGGCGCAGACGGTATCAACACGCCGGACAGCTTCGTGTATAAGGTCAGAGCGCCAAATGGCGATACCGGCAGCGCATCGCTGAACATTACGGCAACCCCACAGGCGCTGGATGCCGTAAACGACATCAGCAGCCAGATGGCGGTCACCACCCAGGCCGATACATCCAGGTCGTTTACCGACAACAGCGTTGGGAACGCCAGCTGGAGCGCCCAACTCCTTTCACCCACCTCACAAAATGGTACTGGCGTCATTGAAGTCGCGACGGGAACGGCGGTGCAAAACGCCATACTGCATTTTAACGTCGCTTCAGGTCTGACGCTGGGCGGACTGACCGTCACCTGGGCGCTGTATGACAGCAACAACGTCAAGATTGCCGGTAACTCATTCAATGGCGGATTGCTGATTGGCGGCAATATCGATATTGCCCTCAGCGGGGTAGTACTGCACCCCGGCAACTATCGCCTCGACTATACCGGCAGCGTCGGGGCTCTGGGGCTGGGGAATATCACCATCACCCCCAGCGTGAAAGGCACGATAATCGACCTGCAAAACTTCGAGACTTCAACAGCGAACAGCGTCACCGGCAATATTTATGACGGAGACCATATTGCCAGCGTGCATACCTTGCTAACGGTGAATGGCACGGGCGGTAGCGCCGCCACGCTGGATCCGCTGAGCAGCACGACCAGCGCCATCATTAACGGGTTGTACGGCAAACTGACCATTGGCATTGATGGTCATTACACCTATGCCCTCAACAGCGATGTCTCGCTCTCCACCATCGTCACCAAAGAGACATTTACCTACACCCTTAACGACCAGAATGGCCATACCGATACCGCTACGCTGACCATCAATATGAATCCGCAAGTGGTGAGTACCGTCGATGCCGATCGCCTGACTGGCAGCGCCTACGGCGATACGCTGATTTATCACCTGCTCAATGCCAACGACGCTACCGGCGGTAACGGAACAGCGGACACCTGGACCAACTTCTCGCTGGCCCAGGGCGACAAAATCGATATCGGCGACCTGCTGGTGGGCTGGAACGGGCAGAACGCTACGCTCGGCAACTACCTCACCGTGACCACCAGCGGTAACAACACGGTGATTGCTATCGACCGCGACGGTACGGGCAACACTTATCACTCAACCAATCTCATAACGCTGGAGAACGTACACACCACGCTCGATGAGCTGGTGCAACAAAATCACATTGTACCCTGACGTTAACGCAATGCGTTAAAGCGCCATAACTACAGCCCCGGATGCCATGACGTCCGGGGCAATAACAGTCGTCGCTGCCGTATTTTGTAAGGGATAAACTATGAGAAATGTCGCGCCTGTTGCCCTGCTGCTGGCATTAACGCTCTGTACCCTGCGGGTGAATGCCGAAGATGAACCGCAAATTATTACGCCGGAAGGACTGGCTACCAGCCAGATGCTTCCCTCGCTGGACGGCGCGGTTGCCGATCTGCCGCTGAGCGCTGCTGCCCCCGGCAGCCTGACGCTCAACGACGCGGTAAGTCGCGCCGTGAGCTGGCATCCTTCCATTCGTGAATCGATCGGCAAACTGCTTTCGCAAAACGAGCAGATAGACGTGGCGAAATCGAAATATTATCCGCAGGTTTCTGCCGGAATGAACAACGGTTACAGCAATACCTACACCGACCACGGCTTTAGCCCGGCGCTGGTTATTTCGGTGTCACAAATGCTGTACGACTTCGGCAAAGTGGCAAGCCAGGTCCGCGCCGAGACCGCCGGAGCCGCACAACAGCAGGCGAATGTGTTACTCAGTATTGATACCATCGCCCACGCAACCGCCAACGCGATAGTCCAGGTGCAGACATGGCAGCAAATGGTGGATGCCGCCGAAGAGCAACTCACCGCCTTAAACGGCATTGGTCGACTGACCCGTCAACGCAATGATGAAGGGGCAACCTCGCTGTCAGACGTGGTGCAAACCGATGCGCGCATCGAGTCCGCGCGTTCGCAGTGGGCGCAGTATCAGGCCAATCTTGACAGCAGCAAGGCCACTCTGATGAGTTACCTCGGCTGGAACTCGCTTAACGGCATCAGCAACGAATTTCCGGCCAAACTGGACAGCAGCTGCGATGTGGTCAAACCGGAAGATAAACTGGTTCCTGCGGTGCTGGCGGCCTGGGCGCAGGCAAATGTGGCGCAGGCAAACCTCGATTACGCCAACGCGCAGATGACGCCCACTATCTCTCTTGAGCCGTCGGTTCAGCACTATCTCAACGACAAATACCCCAGCCATGAGGTGCTCGACAAAACCCAGTACTCCACGTGGGTAAAGGTCGAGATGCCGCTGTATCAGGGGGGCGGACTCACCGCCAGGCGCAACGCCGCCAGTCACGCGGTAGAGTCTGCACAGTACTCCATCCAGCGCACCCGACTCGAAGTACGGCAGAAATTACTGGAGTCCCGCAGCCAGGCGTTGAGCCTCGCCACCGCTCTGCAGATTCTGCGTCGCCAGCAGCGGCTGAGTGAACAAACGCGTGAGCTTTATCAGCAGCAGTATCTGGACCTTGGCTCGCGTCCGCTGCTCGACGTGCTTAACGCCGAGCAAGAGGTGTATCAGGCCCGTTTTGCGGAACTCCAGACTCAAAACCAGTTGCGCCAGCTCCAGTTGAACTGCCTCTATAACACGGGCTCTCTTCGCCAGGCGTTCGCCTTAAATAACCGCAGTATTCAATCGGTGGAGATCAAGCTATGAGCGACCTCGATTCACATGCGGAAGATGCGATTGGCGAACACGCCCTGAGCCAGTGGGCACAGGCGATGACGCATATTGCCAATCACTATCGCGTTACCTGTTCGCCCGGCGCAATCCAGGCCAACGCCCCATGGTTTGCGGGAAAAAGCCGGGCCACGGCCCTGTCGCAACTGGCACGTCAGGCGGGACTATCATTTCATGCGCTGGATACCGCCACGCAGGCGTTCGGTCAGTGGCGTCTGCCGGTAGTCGCGGAGCTACGCGACGGCCAACTGATGGTGATAGAACATTTCAACGGTGAAGATACGTTAGATGTTTTTATCATCGCCGAAGAAGGCCAGCGTAACCGGTTAACGATTGCAGAACTTCTGCCGGAGATCGTGAGCATTACCGCGCTGCGCCCGCTGTCGGCGCTGAAGGACAGTCGGGTCGACCGCTATATTTCGCGCTTCAAGCCCGACTGGATGCGCGAACTGGTGTTAAAGGACATCCGCCCTTACCTGCCGGTCATGATTGCCGCCTTTTTGATTAACGTTCTGTCGCTCGCCGGGATTATCTTCTCCATGCAGGTCTATGACCGGGTGATCCCTGCCCAGTCTTATCCAACGCTGTATGTTCTCTCCACCGGCGTTCTGGTCGCGGTGCTGTTTGGCTTTTTGCTGCGCGAAGCGCGTACCCACATAATGGACCTGCTCGGCAAACGCGCCGATATGCGCATTTCCGATCGCGTGTTCAGCCACGCGCTGAGGCTGCGCAACAGCGCCGTTCCCCGTTCGACGGGGAGCTTCATTTCTCAACTGCGCGAGCTGGAACAGGTTCGCGAGATGATCACCTCTTCGACCATGTCGACCATTGTCGATCTGCCGTTTTTCTTTTTGTTTATCGTGGTGCTGGCCTTTATCGCCCCGCCGCTGGCATGGATAGCTCCCGTCGCAGCCCTGCTGATGATCCTGCCCGGTTTGCTATTACAGAAGAAGCTGGCGGTGCTCGCCAACCAGGCTGCCCATGAATCCACCCTGCGCAACGCAGTGTTGGTCGAAAGCGTTCAGGGGCTGGAAGACATCAAGCTGATGCAGGCGGAAAACCGCTTTTTACAGCAGTGGAACAGCTACATCCGCATTACCGGAGAGTCCGGGCTGCGCACGCGCAGGCTGACTCAGGGGCTGATTGGTTGGGGTATGTCGGTACAAAGCCTGGTCTACGCCGCCATCATTATGTTCGGCGCGCCGATGGTCATTGAAGGCACCATGACCACCGGGGCTGTGGTGGCCGCTTCGATGCTCGGTTCCAGAATGATTGCCCCGATGGCTAATCTGTGCGGCGTGCTGGCGCGCTGGCAACAGGTCAAGGCCGCGAAGATGGGGTTAGACAGCATCATGCAGCTTCCCACCGAAACGCAGTACGATGAAGACCGGGTGCATCAGGAGATTTTTCACGGTCATTATCTGTTTGAAAACGCGCACTTTCGCTACCACAGCGACGATCAGCGCGTTCCACTGCGCATCTCGCGTCTGGAGGTCATGCCCGGCGAACGGGTGGCGATCCTCGGGCGTAACGGTGCCGGAAAATCAACCCTGCTACAGGCCATGGCGGGCGGAGTGGAGATTATCCAGGGCGATGTCCGACTCGACAACCTCAGTCTGGCGCAGATCGATATGGCTGATTTACGCCGCAACATCGGCTTTCTTAGCCAGAACGCACGGCTGTTTTTCGGCACCCTGCGCGAGAATCTGACCCTCGGCGCACCGCACGCCAGCGACGCGCAGATCTTCGAAGCACTGGAGGTCAGCGGCGCGGCGGCTTTCGTTAAACAACTCGCCAAAGGGCTGGCACATCCCATTATGGAGGGCGGCAACGGTTTGTCCGGTGGACAACGGCAGTCGATCCTGCTGGCAAGAATGCTGCTGCGATCGCCCAATGTCGTGCTGCTCGATGAACCCAGCGCCTCGCTGGATGAACATACCGAGCGGGAGTTTATTCAGCGCCTGAACCAGTGGCTGGGCAACCGCACACTGATTGTCGCCACCCATCGCGTACCGGTCCTGGAACTGGTCGAGCGCGTGGTGGTGTTAAAAGAAGGCCAACTGGTCATGGATGCCCCGAAAGCGCAGGCGTTGAATGCGAGCCGGGCACCCGCCCCAACTCACGGTCGGGAGTGGAAAAATGAAAACCAATCCGCATGACGCCGCCATGGATGACCTTGATATCCGTCGCGAGCACCGTTTTTCCGGGGCCAGCCGCATTATTCTGCTCAGCACGCTGCTGTTTGCCGTCCTGGGTATCTGGGCATATTTCGGCAAGCTGGATGAAGTCTCAACCGGCAGCGGGAAAGTAATACCCAGCTCGCGAGAGCAGATCTTGCAGTCGCTGGATGGCGGCATTCTCGCCGAGCTTACGGTTCGCGAGGGCGATAAAGTGCAGGCCAATCAAATTGTGGCGCGCCTCGACCCCACCCGCTCTGAGTCCAACGTTGGGGAGAGCGCCGCCCGTTATCGCGCCTCACTGGCTTCCAGCGCAAGGCTTAATGCCGAAGTTAACGATCTGCCGCTGGTCTTTCCCGATTCACTGCGCGCCTGGCCGGATCTCATCGCCTCCGAAACTCGCCTGTATAAAAGCCGCCGCGCGCAGCTTGCGGATTCAATGGCGGAACTGCAGGATGCGCTGGTCTCGGTCAATAAAGAGCTGGCCATCACCCAACGGCTGGAGAAAAGCGGCGCGGCCAGCCACGTAGAAGTGCTGCGCCTGCAACGACAAAAAAGCGATCTGGGATTAAAAATCACCGACCTGCGCTCGCAATATTTCGTGCAGGCGCGGGAAGCGCTGTCAAAAGCTAACGCCGAAGTGGACATGCTGGCGGCTATTTTGAAAGGACGCGAGGATTCCGTCACCCGTCTGACCGTTCGCGCGCCGATGCGCGGTATCGTGAAAAACATCCAGGTCACCACCATTGGCGGCGTAATCCCGCCTAATGGCGAGATGATGGAGATTGTGCCGCTTGACGACCATCTGCTGATAGAAACCCGCCTGTCGCCGCGCGATATCGCGTTCATCCACCCCGGTCAGCGGGCACTGGTGAAGATAACCGCCTATGACTACGCCATTTACGGCGGTCTGGAAGGCGTAGTCGAAACCATCTCTCCGGACACCATTCAGGACAAAGTGAAACCGGAAATCTTCTACTACCGCGTGTTTATCCGCACCCATCAGGACTTCTTGCAGAACAAACTGGGACGCCATTTCTCCATCGTACCAGGTATGATTGCCACAGTGGATATAAAAACAGGTGAAAAAACCATCGTCGACTATTTAATCAAACCGTTTAATCGCGCAAAAGAAGCGCTGCGCGAACGATAAATCCTTGAGGATTAGGGGTTGCGGGGGCTGGTCACGCGTGTCACAAGTCTGTTATACTTGCTCTAACACATTGGGGCTGATTCTGGATTCGACGGGATTCGCGAAACCCAAGGTGCATGCCGAGGGGCGGTTGGCCTCGTAAAAAGCCGCAAAAAAATAGTCGCAAACGACGAAAACTACGCTTTAGCAGCTTAATAACCTGCTCTGAGCCCTCTCTCCCTAGCTTCCGCTCTTAAGACGGGGATCAAAGAGAGGTCAAACCCAAAAGAGATCGCGTGGAGGCCCTGCCTGGGGTTGAAGCGTTAAAACTAATCAGGCTAGTCTGGTAGTGGCGTGTCTGTCCGCAGGTGCCAGGCGAATGTAAAGACTGACTAAGCATGTAGTACCGAGGATGTAGGAATTTCGGACGCGGGTTCAACTCCCGCCAGCTCCACCACTTTTTAGTTGTTTGAAGTACAATGAAGTCTACTAAGCCCGCACAGCACAAGCTATGCGGGCTTTTTTACGTCTATTGTCGTCCAGTGAGAATTGCTGAGAACTATCACTTATGGCACCCTGAATGGGACCCACTAGGAAGGGTCCAAAAACCGAGGGTCCCAAAATGGCAAAAATCGCTAAGAAGCTCACTGACACTGAAATCAAAAGCACCAAGCCAGCCGACAAAGAAATCAACTTGTTTGACGGTGATGGCTTGATCTTACGAATCGCTCCTTTGTCGAAAGGAGGCAAGAAAAATTGGTATTTCAGGTATGCAGTGCCAGTGAGTAAGAAAAGAACCAAAATGAGCCTTGGGACCTACCCTCACCTCACACTGGCAAGAGCAAGGGCCTTGCGAGATGAGTACCTCTCCTTGCTTGCCAATGGCATTGATCCTCAAGTCCATAACAACGATAAGGCTAATGCCTTAAAGAATGCTACTGAACACACTCTCCAAACCGTGGCAAGGAAATGGTTGGATGAGAAGGTAAAGACCTCAGGTATCTCACAAGACCATGCAGAAGACATCTGGCGAAGCCTGGAGAGAAATATCTTTCCCGGATTGGGTAATGTTCCTGTCAATGAGATCCGACCCAAACTCTTAAAGCAACATCTTGACCCTATTGAGCAACGAGGAGTCCTCGAAACTTTACGGCGAATAATTTCCCGATTAAATGAAATTTTCCGTTATGCAGCAACTGAGGAACTTATCGAATTTAATCCGGCTGACAACCTGGGGCAACGGTTCAGTAAGCCTAAAAAACAGAATATGCCAGCATTACCCCCTTCCGAGTTACCCCGCTTCCTAATGGTGTTAAACAATGCTTCCGTTCGTTTGGAGACAAGATTGCTGATTAAATGGCAATTGCTGACGTGGGTTCGTCCAGGGGAAGCCGTTCGTGCGAGATGGGCCGATATAGATACTGACAACTCAATGTGGAACATCCCGGCTGAGTTTATGAAAATGAAGAAGCCCCATAAAGTTCCACTAAGCAAAGAAGCTTTGCGAGTCCTAGAGTCAATGAAAGCGATAAGTGGGCACAGAGAGTGGGTTTTTCCCAGTATCAAAGCTCCACTCAATCACATGCATGAACAAACAGCTAATGCGGCCATAATCCGTATGGGCTTCGGAGGTGAGCTTGTAGCTCACGGTATGCGATCAATCGCTAGAACGGCTGCTGAGGAGAGCGGTAAATTCAGGACAGAAGTGCTTGAAGCGGCTCTTGCACACTCAAAAAAGGATGAAATAATAGCAGCTTACAATCGAGCAGAATACTTAACAGAACGAGTTGCTCTTATGCAGTGGTGGAGTGATTATGTTCAAGCTCAAAGGCTAAAAGCCATCGCTGCTTAATTATATAAATATAATTAATTACCTTAAAGGAGTCAGGAAACTTAAGCTATAAAAGGATGACTAAATACACATAGTCATCCTCAGCTTTTAATTCGGAAAATTTGATATAAATATCCAAAGCTCAATCATCTTGTGTAATTTTAAGTTTAATTTGAGCACTTCTTATCTTAGCTATATGTACATAATCTTTCCCGTATGTCTTCCCTCTCCAGAAAAACAAAAGGCAAAACATTCCGGTAATACTAACAAGAGTAAAATAAAAAGGATTAAATGGAGAGGTGAAACGGATGTCAGGTAAACTTTTAAATAGTAGAGCAACCCATAAAATGGTCACAAACAAACTAATTAACTGGTTTATTTTAGACACTGAAAAAGATGTAGGACCTGTTAGTAAATGCTCACAATGTTCCTGAAAACCCTTCGGCATAGGTCGGGTTAAGACAACCTTATATAAAGGTCCGATAGTAGAATCCTCCAACATATCAACATGATTCTCCCAATTTTCTTGCCAGTGTTTGCTACCTCTGTTTACACATAACCATCCCGTAGAAAATATAATCCCAAGACAACATAATATAACGGAAAGATCAGTTTTATTAACGGAAGAAGATGCCTGCAATGTAATAAAACCAGCAAAAGTAGCAGCAATAAAAGTCCAAAAATATGATGCCCTTTTCCAGTAAAGATCAATTTCGAACTTTCGTATGTCTAATGCGTAGGTTAATGCCTTTTCATTTTTTTCAACATCATCCAGAAAACTTTTCTTGTAGTCTTCGCCAGAGAACTCATTAGTATGTTTCACAATATAACCTTATTTCCCTTCTCAGGATTGTTAAATCAACAATAAGAATTTTATATCCCCAGGATATTTACCAAAAATATTACAACAGCTTTAACACCTTGATTACAAATAAACCTAAAATCTAAAGCATTACAAAAAAACTTAAAGAAAATGAACATGCTTTGTCCGATGTTTGAATACTTCTATAATTGCCATAAGGAACACGAAGTTTAGAAGGTCACGAGAAAAGCAAACTATAATGTATGAAAAAAAATAAAAAAGGCATGATGAAAAATCACCATGCCTAAGACATAATCATTATGGCAACATCATTGATACATAATCAACTCCAATCCTTGCACCATATTGAGAGGCTATGGCTTGATATCGTTCAGCATAACCAGTCCTTAGCTGTGATTTAAGTTTAAGACTAACAGGGACATTTTGCACATTACCATCCATATTACTTAGAAAAACTGCGGAGATAACATTCTTTTCTGCACCATCGACCGCTGTCCCGTGATTTAACACCACCATATAATCAACAACTGGAATAGCTTTTTCACCCTCGAAAACAGATAGATACTTCCTTATATTTTTATGCATTACATAGATATACTTCGAATGCTCTGCATACGGCAACGCTTTATTTTGACTGGCATTGAAAAGCTCAAGTACTTTTATAATTCTATGTGGTTTTAATCTATGATGATGAGGTTCATTCCCTTGAGTTGGAACTAAATCACATGCAGCGGAAACACATAAATACCATTTATCCGAATCAGTATCAAAAAATATAGTACCCGTCGATATATGACCATCCTCGAAATTTTTGGAAGAAAGATTCATATTAAGAGCGTGATACATTTGATTGTATGCTTCATCTGTAGCAGGAAGATTCATTTTTGAAGAGCAATATTCAAGTGTTCTAGGAATCCCGCTACTTGCAAAATCATCAGAATAACTATCAAAAACAGTTTTGATAAAATCATCTAACGATCTGTTCTTTTTTAGTCTTTGGTATAATTCTTCTGATAAATTACCAAAAACAAAATCAATATTTCTGCGTCTAATATCTGGAGAGTTAGATCTTAAAATCTCATTTAGCCACCCTGCTTGCCCAAACTGATCATTAGCCAAATGATTAACAAAGGACAAAGCTTCAGATTCGATTGCATTTTGAATCTCAGATTTTATTATCTGATAATAAGAGGGATTCCACTCAATTAATGAATCATTCAGTTTTCTCCAAATTCTGTCCCCATCATCATCATGATCATTATGAACCTTATGAAATAAAGTGACAAATATATTACCAGTCTGAATCCATTTAACCCCATCCTGATCACCAAAGATAACATTATCAGTTATTTTGCTCTGAATAATATTATTTTTGGCTACGGCATATTCTGCAATCATTTCAGCAATAAAATTCTTATCGTTTTGCTCTAATAAAATGGCATCACCATGAATTAGTGTTTTAACTCTTCGACAACATTTTCTGTCTTTAATGTATGAGATAGTTTCTGCTCTTGTAAGGGCTTTATCACCGTTATGGGACAAATTAGGTAATACCGTATCTTCCCAATAACTCTGAAGCAATTCATTTTCTCTCTCAATGATCAATTCATTATAATCTGCAGCTCCCTTGAGAGTTGAGGCAATCTCCATCCATACAGTTTCCAGATCCTCTCTAGTATATATAACAACCATATTTAAATGTTCAGAGTCTTTTAATTCTTGCAACAAACTCAGTGTCTTATCAGGGGCATTATTATCTAAATGATAATCTACTATAATCAAATCTGATTTTCTAATACGATCAACATCAAAATTAACTGAACCATTGTCAATATCACAAATCATATTTTTTGCTTGGAAAAAACTTTCAAGTGTAGCGGCCCTTTTTGATGAGTCAATTTTTTTTGCATCTAGCTGGATTTCTCTGTTAAGGGCTTGTATAGATTCAGAGTATGTTAAAAAATCGTCATCAATCATGACGACAGAACGAATTGCATTATCGCAGAAAGTCTGCTGGACGAGAGAATTATAATTTGCCACTGTCATATTAGTACTCCACTCCATTGAACTGGATCACGAAATTAGCACCATCTTTTATTAAATAATTACCGTCTACATCTGGTTCCGAGTACCATATTTTATGATGTGCAACAGCAAGATTTTCTCGACAAAGATATAAACCCACTCCATGTCCATTAGCCCTTTTACTATAGAATAGTTCAAAGAGTCGAGGAACATCATCGGTATCAATTGCTGGGCCAGAGTTTGCTATGATGACTAAGGAATTTACAAAATCAATTTTTATAAGTCTGTTGTTTGCCAAACTGACCCAATACATCGCATTATTTACAATATTTGTAAAAACAGGATATATGCGTGAAGGTATATCATTGATAGATATGTTCTTGAAATCATCACCGAATTCAATCGTAATGCGTTGTCTTTCAAAACGGTCACCAAAAAATTTCAGGATATAATCCATTATATTTTTCCCGGTAATTTTTTGCCTTGACTGATATCCAGATATTTTCAAAGGTGATAAAAATCTGATTTGTTGTGTTAATGATCTATGTGCATTCAGTGCTAATGTGAAACCGGGATGTTCCTTCGCGGTTGAAGGCAAAGAATTTAGTCCTCGTGTAACCATAGAGTCCATTTCTTCAAGCTCGTGTGAGAGTATTTCGACACTGATACCTAACTGAGCCAGAGCATTTAGACTCTTAGCTTTATCCTCAAAATACTCTCTCTCTTCTTCTGATAGCGAAAAAGCAGAGTCTAAATTTACTCCTTCAAATAACCTTTCCAATCCTTTATTTATTGATTGATATTTGAATGTTAGTGAGTCAATTGTTTCAATATATATACTATCGAGTAAATTTAAAACATTCTCGATCTCAGTATTATTGTTAATTGAGTCAACTATTGATATAGCTTTAGAGTAATATATAGCTCTATCACTTTTAATTTCCTCTCCCCATTTCTTTAAGAGAGCATTTGTTTTTTCATCAATGTTATTACTAAACTTTGTTAATCTGGCATTTATGATCCCTTGATTTTTATCAAGATGATTTTTACCTACTAACGAAGGTTCTAACTTATTTAACTCAGAATCTAATTTATTAACTATTAATTTCATCTCTAATATATACGCAGAGAATTCATTGTATTTATCACGATAATTTCTATATCTCTCCTCATATACACCGATTTTAGGTGGCTTAGTTGGAGTTTTTATTTCTGTTCTTAATGATTCTAAATTAGCAAGGTCAGCATCTATTTCTTTTATATAATTATAATCATGCTTATTTTGATTACTATCTAATTTAGTCTTCAATTTTTTTACAGCTTCAAGCGAAGCATCTAAAACGGGAGTTTGCGTTTTTAGTGCCTCAGAGAAACTCTTTTGTGTAGATTTACGAGCTTGTTGCTGTGCTGATTTTCTTAATTCCTTTTCACGTTTTACTTGCTCAAGAAGTTCTTTACGATCTTCGGACTTTCCACCAAAAAATCTATCCGCTAATGATGTTAATAGATCTGAAACTAATGTTTTCAATTCTCTAGCAGCTTGGTTTCGAATGAAGCCTTCCCTCCCAGATTTATCCTTTAGTTCTTTATTATTTGATTGTGTGATACTGATAAATCCGAAAATCCTGCGGTTAGACCAATAGTACCGCCCAGCATTCCATGACCTTCTTTCCTCGATCTGAAAGAAATCATTATCAACTCGTCCATACGGCAACACTCTTAAATTATCCCGAAATACCATAAGCCCAGCATATTTTTTTGCCTTGAGGTCAAAATGTGTATGCTCTCGCTCGGTGTGCGAGGTATTTTGTGCCAAAAATTCTAATGTTCCAATTTGAATTTCAAATGGTCCGACTCCTGAATCAGAATTAACACTTATGCTGGCAGGAATAACGACTTCGCCCTTATCCTCGCCAAAAGCTTTTACGCGACCTCTAAACCAACCCTTCTCATCAACGTAGCCCACAACAGTGTGCTCTAAAGCATCAAAATCACTTTTACTAAATACATCCGATTGCTTTAATATTTGACGATGGTAACCATTGGCCTTAATTGTATATATCTCATAAGAGAATGATAGATCGTCTAAAATATAAGGATTTACAAATGCTCTTAAAGTGTCAACCAAGCTTTGCTCAACATCAGATAACTCTGCATTATCCTTAGCTAAATCCCCTGCATTGGTTAATAATGACAAATCTCGTCCAAGCTCCAATAAAAACAGAGCGGTACCATGCTTATCACCGTCTATCTTTTCAACTTTGATTAAGATTTCTTCCCAAGGAACGAAGACATTAGGATCAATTTTAAATTGATCACAAAAATTAATTATTTTATCTTGGGTAGTAATAAAGTCACTTTTTTCATTTACAGCTTTCTCATCTTCTGAGAATTTTTCCCAAGCTGATTTTGTGAGAATATGATTAAAATGACGAACTTCATCTTCATCTTTGCTGGGAAAGTATACATTCTTCTTAAGTTCAATGAGCAAATCAGACAAAACATCAGATAGAGAATCTATTTTTTCGAATTCTCTGAATGGAACAGTGACATCGTCAAATGAGAGATACGGGTTTTCGAAAAGCCTCCAATCAATTAGCAAGGCAACATAATTATTATCCATTTTCTTAGTGACAAGAAAAGTTACGGGAGATAGAAAAGCAGCAGATAATCGCCCAATCCCTTTTTCTCCTTGAGTTTTTCGGATACTTAATCCGAACCTCTCATTTTCTTCTAAGGTGTTCTTCCTCGTTTTAGATTCGGTACCAACAACAAGCCAATTATCAATAATTTGTTGCAAGGACATTCCGCAACCGTTATCTATAAGGGCTCCGCAAGGGTAATCGCCATCTATTGTGTATAAAGCCACATCTCTTGCATAAGCATCATATGCATTTTTCCATAGTTCGCTTACAGCAGTTGGGCAATCAGCAATTTGCCCCTTACCGAGATGTTCAATTGTCCTCGCTCTCGCTTTAAAGCTAAGAGATCTCATCTGCATTTTTATCATCCCTTTGAGAGTTACTTAGTATTATTTCAACACAAGATTTCAGAAGAATTTTTCCTAGATTCACAGGAACAGCATTCCCTACCTGTTTCCCTTGGCTAATTATGCCTCCAGAAAAAATGTAATCATCGGGAAATGTTTGAAATCTAGCCGCCTGCCTTACGGTAATTCCATGGTTATCCCACGGATGTAGGAAACGGCCCTTTGAAGGATTAAAACAACCAGTAGTTATTGTGGGGCCAGGTAATGATAGCCTTATCCGACCGTAAACGTCTTTATGACCAACATAGCCATTAGAATGACAAGGCAATCTAAAATCAACATCTTCCCGACTGCCATTAATTGGTGTCAAATTAAATCTTTCAATCATATAATCAGCATGATTCATATGAATATTATTTGGATCACTTTTATTTTCTTTAAGCGTATTTTTAAATTTTAATTTCTGTGCGACATCTTGCCCTAAAACAGCAGTAATTTTTTCAATAATAGAAGGTGTAGGTTTTTCAAAGATTTCAGAAGCATTAACCCAATAAGGTTTTTTATCTTTGAAATGAGTTGGGGAAGGCGGCCAATCACCTTCGCTGATAAAAATATCATCTCTGAGACCTAAGATAAATACCCGGTTTCTGTTTTGAGGGACTCCATAATCTTTTGCATTCAACTTTAATGGACCCAAGATATTATATCCACTATTAGCGGCAAGCCTTTTAAAGTTGTTTAAATAGTCTTTGTGTTTTTCCCAAAGCAAACCTGGCACATTTTCAACAAGAAACATCTTAGGCTGAAAAATTTTAACAAAATCATAGTAGCGAATAAGTAATTCGTTTCTAGGATCATTAACACCAGCATTTTTTATTCTATGTGATGAAAAACCTTGGCAAGGTGGTCCTCCAATGATTAGATCCAACTCTTTTTCTTTTAGTTGTAAGCTATTCATTAACTCATCAGGTGAAATAGTCATAATATCTTTGTTAAGTAATTTTATGCTATTTTCTCTTTTGTGAATTAAATTTTTGCTGTATGTATCACAAGCATCTTTATCAAGTTCTATTGCAGCTAAAATTTCAATACCCAGATCCAGAGCGGCTAACGAAAAGCCTCCCGCACCTGAAAAAAGATCTATGGCCTTGATTTTGTTCAATTTACCCTTCACTCATGTAAACGATTATGTCCCTATAGGAGATTTTACCGTATACCTCTCGTTATCACAATCCATAGATAACATCAAGTGACTGAGTGCGTATTAGAAGGCGCAAAGTTAATTTTTCGTATATCGAGATATTTAAAGTTAATTTACATTTTTTAGATTAAAGAATAATATTAATTTCATTTAGCCTTATTAAACCCAGCACCAACCTTTTAAGGTAAAAAATATTATTATCACAGAATTTTGGTGCAATTATTTTCAAATATTTTATATATAGGTTATATAAATAATAAACATCACCATTACTTAATACATTTCGCATTTTAATAAATTGAATTAAATTAAGTGCTTGTTTTACATCATTCATTTTTAAATGTGATAATAATTCATCAACTTTAACGTATCTCTCTCTGGTGCTTAGTTTGGTGACTAATCGTTTAGAAAAAGAAGTGACACATAACTCACTTTCATCAATTATTTTCTTTTCATCTTCAATACGGATAAATTTATTTATTTCCCCATAATTCATTTCTACATACAACTCCTTTATTCCCATCGACACTTTCATATTGACGATATCTTTGAGGCAACAACCCATAGGGTCATTAGTTTCGTTGTTCATGACGAACTCATAGCAAAACCCACACGCATCGAATTTGTTTAGAAAAACAGTATTTTGTTCTGTGATAAATATTTTAGCTGTGGTCAACAAACAATTACTACAATCAACTTCAATTAAACTCATATTTACCTCCATAGTTATATTGCTTATACACAATGATTTATAGTTGTCAAATCTCATAATAAGATTTAAGATAGTTATCCTTTTAACCTTCATCATTTTGGAAAATGATATGAGTAAACTAAGTTACCGACTTATAAAGGTTTGTTACCCTACTGCATTAATACCAATGAACAACTTCTTCCTAAATATGCTAATCAACAATTGCGGATGTCCTGAAAACCATATTGCAATATATTTCCTTCAAAGCATAAACAGGAGTAGTGAAAGTTATTTCTTCTTCAACTACTCTCAAGCACTAAAGGAATATAAAATATTAAATGGGATTACTAATAAAGATGACAGCAATATTGATGAGAATAATTTTTTGACATTCAAAGTGGAAATAGATAGTAATTTTAATTATTATATCGAAGATATCACCACATATGACTTTTTTGATGTGGGTTGTATAAACCTTGGTAATTATTTTGAAAATGCAAGTACACAATTGCTCAAAGATAAAGCCGAAAAAGAATTGGAATATATTTTAACGCATATAAAAGAAGATTCTTATTATATTTATGACAAGGTAAAAACAGAGAATCTTAACCTAAAAGAAACTTTGGGAAAATTAGTTCCAAATATCAATAATAGCAAAGAAATGCAGTTTAAATAACATGGCAGAATTGATTAAGCAAGGGCTAACTCTCCGAAGCTCCGCTTCTCTGAGTTTCCTTGCTTTTTCTGCTCTTTGATTGAAAAAGATACCAACCCAGTTACATTTAACTAACAATTACAAGATAGAATAATCTGTATTTTATTTGATAAAATCAGCATGTTGATTATTCGTCATATATCTATAAGATTTTTTTCAATATTAAGCCATATACCATTGTGCTTTTAGAACAAAATAAAGATTACCACAGATAACCTTTATTTTGTTGATTATTCACTTGCTAAAACCCTTCACTATAAATATAGTAAACAATTCTTCTCAAGGATTTAATAGACTTAATAATTAAAATTTAATTTAAGGTGATAATCATGAAAAACTTCGATGATAATAACATTGATAGGCTGCAAGCTTTAGCAAGCCTGAAAAGAAGATGTCTTCATTGGGAGTATATGGCGAAAGGACTGATGTTAGGTAGCACCTTCTTTTCAGATCTGAGTGATGAAATTGACATTCCACTATTATTCATAATGAATGATGAATTGACTAACTCCAATCACAGAAGTGGTATTTTCCAACTTATAGAATCTTTTGTATCGGAGAACAAATATTACAATTACATCGAAATTAGCAATGGCGATAAAAATACTGATTTACTATTAGAAGATCTGAGAAAATGCTTCGTCTCCGATGCTGATGATCTCCTGCATAGAGTTCTAACTCGTTTTTTTATCAATGCATTTTCCGTCTTTGAATTCTGGGTTTGCAAAACATATGAAAGCGTTAAATTGGCTAACCCAACAGGTTCAAAAAGACTAATAAAACTTGAAAAAAGATTATGTATTTATGTTGGGTTAATTAACGAAGGTAAACTTGAGGAGGCAGAAAAACTCAAAAATTTAATATTCAAAGATACTAACTCATATATTTCATCAAGAGAAAAAATTGATTTCATTATAAGTAAAATTAGCTATACGGGACTAAGTGACGAAAAATTAAAAAAAGATGCCATTGATTTAATTCATTTTCTATTCCCATTGCGGAACACAATACATAATATTGGAGTTAATAAATCAGGTAAGGACTTTAAATTAGAAATCAACAATACCGTAGTTTATTTGGAAAATGACTGTGCTCCAAAATATGAACACTATGCAAAATTTATAGATTCTCTTCATTTACTTATTGATTTTTATAGTGATCTATTTATGTATGCTGGAGAAAATCTGAGTGATTTCAATGAAATTGTCACAGGATAAACTTAGAAAATAGACCGTTTGCTAATGTGATATTTGTATTCATCTCGATTTGCAATCGTTAGTGCATTTTAGATGAGTTTATCAAGAAAAAATCACTCTAAATAAAGTTGATAAACTCATCGCATATATTACAGTAAATCTTTCAACGATAATTTTTCCACTCTAGTTGCCAGGAGGCAGGATGAGGATGATGGCCATCCCCATAAGATTCCGGTCACTTCAGCCATAGACGGTTCCCAATCCCTCTTTTCAACTAAACAAGCGATGCGTTTGGTATCCCATACCAAAGAACCACTAAAGCCGTGCGGGTCAGGTAGTGAAGAAGTACCATCAACGCTTGTAGCAAGTTCTGGTTTATAAGGTAATGAAAAATGAAAACCTGCATCAGCATCCTGAATATTATCAGGTAATGCAATTTCTTGTGTTAAATATGGAGTGCATCTGCTTATTAAATTGTTATAGTGAAATCCTGAACGTTCGCCACTGTAACCAGCTAAAAATAGCAATTCATTTTTATAAGGATTATGTTTGAGAGCAAATCTGTTGGATGGTATCGCTTGTGCATATTCCGTATGAGTAGACCATAAATTTTTATCAATATGAGATATAGCAACATCGATAGGATACGGTTTATTTTTAAATTTATTTTTTAAGAGATAAATATTATCGTCATTAAAAAACTGATTTTGCAAAGTTGTTTTTTTATCCAAACTACCTACATGCTCGTTAGTTATTAAATATTCTTTGTCATCGAATGTTATATAAGAACCTGTTCCGTGAAGTTTCCCATAATCTTCATCCGTAGTATAAGAAATCGGTGATAAAAACGGCTTAACATGTTCTATCATAGCATCAACAGTATCTTTACATAAATAATTCCATTGATCTTCGTTCATTCCCAATCATCCATTCTTAAATTAAATAGAAAAACAATTTGATCTGTTACAACTAAAGTTATGATAATTCACTTTTTCATAATCACCTACCTATAAAAATTGCATATGTAATAAATTCTAACCACAGGATATTGACCTTTTTTGAAAGTGATATATATTTTATTAAACTGTAATATGAAAAGGAGTTCATATGAAAAACGAACTATTAATGGAAAACATTACCAACACGCCCCCCCCGGTCATAAAAAAACCATCAAACCTTACTAACTTCATACCAGAAACGCTCAGAACCCATTGTGTTAGTGTCCGACTTAATAATGTAGAACTTCAACTTCTCAATACCAAACGCGGCTCTATGTCCAAAGGAGAATGGCTCCGCAAGGCTTTCATTCATAAACTACCCTCCATTATTCCAGAGATCAACATCGATGCATGGAAAGCTTTAACTGACATATCACAAAAGCTAAATAGAATTGCGATCCATATCGATGGTAAGAGCAGAGATAGCCAGCTTACTCATACAGAGCTTTTCGCTGTGAAGCGACAACTTGAAGAGCTTCGTCACAACTTGTTAAGAACAGATTTTTGGAGTGTCCCTCGTGAAGGGTATGCGGAAGATCAAGAGGGGTAAGAGCTTCGCTGGTGTTGTTCGTTATGTATTGCAATCGGGAGCACACCACAAAAGTGATCCAGTCGTCATTGGCGGGAACATGTTAAGTGATTCAGCCGTTGAATTGATCGCTGAATTCGATAGCACCAAGCATCTTCGCCTGGATGTCGCAAAACCAGTTTGGCACAACGCACTTCGCTTACCCGACGGTGAAACACTAACGAATGAACAGTGGTCCATTATCGCAGATGACTACATGAAGAGGATGGGGTTCAGTGATACTCACCTTCGTTGCTATGTGCTCCACGATGATGATGGTCAGCATATACATATCATCGCAAGCAGAATCGACATGGTCGGTGGGAAGCTTTACCTTGGCAGGAATGAGAACCTCATAAGTACCCGCATAATCAGTGAACTCGAAATCACTCATAACCTGACAGTGACCAAGACAGCCTCTTCAATTGCACCAAAGCAACAGAAGCGAAGAAAGGTATCCCGTAATGAACAAATGCTTTCAGAACGGACTGGCCTTCCCTCCTCCAAAGAAGCTCTCCAACAGATACTTGATAAAAGTTTGGAAGATACACCTGACCTTTTAACTTTTATCAAAAGGCTGGAAGAAGCAGAAGTCGGCTGGACGGCTAACATTGCTTCTACCGGTAAGATGAACGGCTTCTCATTCGAATACCGCGATATAGCTTTCAAAGCTTCACAGTTAGGCAAGGGTTACTCTTGGGCAAATCTTCAAAAGCAACTTAACTACAACCCCGACCACTTAGAAGCTTTACGAACCAACACACCGGCAAAAGACCACCCTGCTCCTGCTCCTGCTCCTGCTCCTGCTCCTGCTCCTGCTCCTGCTCCTGCTCCTGCTCCTGCTCCTGCTCCTGCTCCTGCTCCTGCTCCTGCTCCTGCAACAGTTTTGAAAACCGCTGAGAGAAAGGAAAGTATCGTTAAAAAAATTGCAGAACTGGAACTACGGCTCAGAGAAGACAAACGGAACGAAATCGTAGAAAAGATTCTTCAAAAGAATGCAGTCAAACAGCAAAAGCATCTCAGGCTCACCGGCTGGATTCCCTTTTTACAACGGCTCATAGAGCTTCTCAGAAAATATGGAAGGAGCATCCTCCACAAGGTTCCTACAAACTTCTCAGAAGTCTATTCAACACATCATCTGAAACCCGCAAGAAAAATTCGTTTATAGACAGCTAGTTGTAAACACCTTTCGTAACCACACTCTATTCTCTAGTAATAAATTTGTGTTTAGTCAAAAAAATATTGATCGTTATTACAGATCGATAAACCAATTATGATAGATATAAACTATCAAGTAACAACCATTGATCGGTACAAGCAATTTTACTAAAGCGAGCCGGTCATCGAGAATCTCTGTAAACGCACCATTTAATCTTCCACCCTGGGGTTGATATGAAAGACGAAACAATAAAGTGCCCGTTCTGCTTTACACAAAGTCCTCATGGTGTGCGGATTTGCAAAGGGTGTCATGCAAAGGTTGCTTACGGTGAAAGCCCGCTCAGTGTGGCATTCCTGTTTCAATTCGTGGCATTTGGTCTCGCGTGGTTAGCATTTTCGTGGACCGACAGCACTCTTGTATCAGTCATTACGTTTTTCGTAAGCATCATTATTCTTATCTATAAAATCAAAAGAATGTATGCAGACAGAGTTGTTTTTATACGGTGAAATTAATTTCACACAATCGCAAACATAAAATGAGAAAGTAAATGAACCGATTTATAACGTCCTCTTTTTTTATTATTGTCTTCCTGCTTTCTGGCTGTTCAACATCAGGGAACCAGAACCTTAAAAACGAAACACCACAAAGCCTCCAGTCAAAGATCATTAAAAACAAAACAACTAAGACGGAATTACTCTCTAAGTTAGGTGAGCCTGATACAAGAACCACACTCGATGACGGAAATGAGCAGTGGAAATATTTCATGTCTAACAATCAGTTCAGTGCAACGACTTTCATTCCAGTTGTGGGGCTGTTTACTGGCGGTTCTCAGACTCAGTCTAAAACTCTTGAGATCGACTTCAAGGGAGAGACCGTAAGTAAATGGACTTTCTCCTCTGATAACAACAACACCAAGACTGGTATTCTTAATTAATTATTTCTGGATAAGAAAATGAAAATATACTCAATCCTCACAGTTTTCCTTACCACACTTCTTTTAACCGCATGTAACAGTGAGCCATCCCAAGACGATATATACAATGCTTTCAAAAGTGTCGTAGATAGATCAAATGCAAGTATGAAATCTCTGAACTCAAGTATTCCCGAAAAAGACCTTTTGAAAATTGATTATGTAAAAAAAGTTAGTTGCACAGAAGAAGCAAATAATGTTTATAACTGCATTGTCGATGCCTCAATTAGCAATATGAAACAGACAAAGCCTGTTAAGCTTGTGAAAGCTGATGGTATCTGGAAAGAAGTTCAGTAGTAGCCTATATCAAGAAGTCTCTTTTAGCCCCTGCATAGGGGCTATTTATTGCCTATAACCTGACGGTTCTTACGCGAACTTCATGGGTTAACTCTTTCTCAATTACTTTCATTTCATATTGTGCTCTGACAGTAGCATAGATTTCCTCGGCTTTTTCTTGATTGTTATCTATGTAATTAACAAGCGAGTTTAGTTCCCTAATAACTCCTTCTTTGTTATTTAATCGTTGTAGAAGATTGCTTGTCAGACTTTTGTATACCGAGCTAAACATAGTCATTATGTTATCAATATTACGATTGGATTTGGAATAAATCCTTTTAGGGTAGAAATACTTCAAATAGTATCCCACAAAAATTAAGTAAAGCTGGTATGAGAAATTTTTATCACCTGGCTGGTATCGTTTTGAGATATATTTATCGACGATAATGATAAGTTGCTCTTCCAGAGTAAACTCTGGATAGATAATGTTCTTGTCCATAAAATGCATCCTTGCATTAGTTAAATAGTCTTCCTGACCATATATTTATATTTATCGCATTTATTAAACTTGTCAATAGGTGTAACCTATCAAATATTATTTTTTATTAAATGGCCTATTCAACTGTTCCATAGTAAGACCGTGTCTATAAGCATTATACTGCCAATAGCTAAATTGCTCTTTGTATCTATTGTTCTGTTTTTTCAACATTTCGTTTTCGGCTTTAAGGTTTATTATTTGTTGTGCCGCAATAGTTAAGTTAGCTGGTTTCTTTAGACCAGATTTTTTCAAATTGGACAAACTTTTCTTTATTCTATATGCTTCAACAACTTCATCATGAGCACTTAAAGATTGCCTTGTGATAGTTCTGTTTAGATTCTTATACACTGATTCACATAAATCACTCCATGTGATTTTACCGTCCCAAGTCAGTATAATGTGTTTAATTGCCTTTATTTCACTCCTGTTCAAATGTTTTGCCATAAGTATCTCCTGTTTTAATTATTCAAAAGCTTATTAATTCTTTCCAAATTTTTTTCATGGTGTTGCAACCATTTGTCTGCACCATAATCACCATTTTCATAAGCGATCTGAGTTATTCTCTTTAATTGCATTACTTTCTCTCGGACAGATTGCAGTCTAATTCTATCTACTGAGTTAATGTCCGGTGTTTCATTATCACATTCAATAAGATGATTAATTTTTGCACAAGGCTTGATTAAATAGTTATGTACACAGTAACCAAATTCAGTTAAGTGTATTGCACCTTGATTAAGGTTATCAAAATCAATTGTCAATTCATTTGTGGGTATTGACTCCCTTTGACAGTAATTACTCCTATTCAATTTAATAGCTTTGATTTTATCTAACATATCTTCTTCTGACACATGGTTATAAACTCTGTTCTGATTCGCATTGATACGACCAGACCATTTAGCTATATCCAGTTCAGACATTTCACCATAATGGGCTATTGTGTTTAAAAGGTGCCGTGGCTGGTGTGAGCGAATAAGTAGTGGTTTACCTTCATCATCATAATACCCATATCGGGAAAATATATTTTTATAATTCATCTCATAGCTTTTTTTACTTTGTATGTCACTGAAAAAGAAACTTTTAGTAGGTTTGTAAAATGTGAAAATTGAAGTCATTCTTGATAAAGAAAATTGATCAGTATTGAGCAAGCATAAAGCATTACTAAATTTTATGGATTTTTCTTTATCATACCATGGAAAGTCTCTGCTAAAATTAGAACTAATAATTTCCCACAAATTACTCAATGAATAGTTGTAATCATTGTGGTTTAAGAAACTTTTCCCACCATCCAAACTCGTTCTTTTAATTTTTAAAACACATGATTTATGATCAAATAAATTATACCCCAGTGCATGGCAAACTTGTACAACGGTCAATTTAGCTTTTTCATCGACTGTTGGGCAAAGCTCATGTCGGTAAAATTTATCCGGGTACTTTTCGCACCAGTAAGCAAGTGCTCTTGCATTTTGTGATAAGGAAAGTAATCTTCTAATTGCTTTCTTTGCAACTGGTATCATAACCCGTGGAATCCATTTGATATTAGGGCCATACCCTTTTACCGAATAAAATCTCAACCCATATCTTTCGATACCCTTGCCATCTATTTGTGTAATCTCACAATCAGCAGGTAAGGCTAAAATCTCAGAGATTCTGCTCGGACAACAAAGTAGAAGTGCAAATACTGAACTTGTGAACTTATCCCTTGGACTCAGTAACTCATCATTTTGAGAAAAAATATCAGCAATAGCGAGCAATGCCTCTTCATCTGGTAACTTATCGCTTCGGTGATAATCCTCAATCTCAGGAAGATAATTGTTTTTGACTTTCTGTTTTACATGGTTTTTCCATGAGATATATCCTGACTTCACAAGATTATGTTCATATAGAAACTTTGATATTTTTTCAAGCTGTATTCCACATTTAGCCAAAACGTTACCTTCAAAATATTTACTCCCGATCTGCATTGCCTCATCGAAAACAACGGCTGTAACATTATAAATGAGACCAGTGTTCTGAACCTGCAAAAGGGCCTGTTCGAGGCATCGCAAAGCCATCATAATAACCCCATAGTTTTTTAATGGTTTCAATGAGTGTTGATATCTGATATATGCTTTCGCAAAATTGATATAATCTTCGTGCATTGCATCAATGGAATCAAAGACTTTATTTCCAACCCCTATTTTTCTAAATGTGACATATCCTTTCCATGCATACTGCTCCCAATCCTGAGTTTGGGTTAGTCCGGGCAGTTGATAGCGACAAAATTTTATGAACTCATTATAATTTTCTTCTACAAGAATATGTTTTTTTGATTTGAACAAAATAATATTATTCATAGTTGATTCACCTCACTGCACTCAATCGGAATAAAAAACATACATTGATTACAAGGAAATCCTGAATTCTGACTCTGGCATCTACTTGAAGAAAAAAATTTGAAATGATTACTCTTTTTAGATTTGATTCCGTTCATAAAAATATCAGCGACAAATGACAATTGTTCTGAAACAGCGGAATCAATCCTTTCAACACTGTCAGCATGATTTTTAATATAAATACCCGCACTTGAAGTAGAGGAATGATCCAATAACTCAGCTATAGTATTAACATTATGCCCATCCTTAGCCAGCATAGTTGCTATTGTATAACGAAGCCTGCGAGGAGTAATATTTAGTATCGAACCGGTACGGTTGGATATTATATTCCCATTATTAACAATACCTTTCAATGCTACATTAGCAATTATAGGCTTCGCATATAATTTATTATATTCCAGAAGAATTGAACCTGTTATGGATAAATCTGAGAGTTTTTCCTCATTTAAGAAAATAGGAACTTCTCGTTTAGAATAATCATCAAGAGTTTTTCCAAGAGCTTGCTCAACGAGTTTCACTGATTGATTAGCTTGCAATTGAACAATTGATGCAACCTCTGATATTATTGCAAGTTCTCGATATCGTAGTTCTTTACCCCGTTGTTTAACTCGTGGCACTGAAATTACATATTCTACTTTGCCATTATCTAAGTTCTTTTGAAGAAGGTCTTTATATTTCAACATAACTAACTGCTGAGGTCTTCTACCTGTAAGGCTGATCAATAGTGATATTGCATAATGTGGCAGTGACAGTTCACCTTTTCTATATGCATGATTCATAGCCTTAATCAAAGAAGTATGTTCTTCTTTAGTTAGTGGTCCCTCTGTTGGATCATCTTGAAGCACAGACTGACCAGATTTTTTTATCTTTAGGTCCAAATGCTTTAACAGTTCTATCGCACTTTCATCTATTCCTGGATTTCCTAACTCAAACCATTTAATCAAAAATGGTCGTAAAACGCGAAGTGATGCTGGGGCTTTTGATAATTTCTTATTTTGATATTCAATTAGAACCTTATCATCAATATGAGTAGGAGATACTTTACAGATAAGACTCTCCATATTTCCAACAATATTTTTCACATACAAATAGCTGTTGCTATTAAAATAATATTGTACTGTATATACAAATCCACAAACCAAATTTTCGTTCATAGCATATATTAAGTTTGTAAGATTGATTCCATTGCTTTCAATCGAACTGACGATTTTATGCTCATGCAAAGACATTTTATCAGAGTTATATTTAATTAAATTATTCATCAAATTCTCCTTTGAATAGTTGCTCTTGTTGTTGAAGTGCAGTTTTTTTCGATAGCTCAAAAATATGCCTGCGATTATAAATCATTGAAGTTTCTGAACCCGGTCGCCATCCCATGAGATAAGAACGGATTTGTTGCTCTTTTTCATCGGATATGTCCTGATTCTTGTCTATTGCTTTCGAAAACTCATAATTCCATGTATGTCTGAGTTTGTGACCTGTCAATCCCCCTAGAAGTGAGGAGGATTGACGAACAACACTCACCACTTTGTGATATGAAGAAAATGAAATAGGTTGCCCTTGAGTTTTTCCTTCCTTATAAGTAATAAACAGGAAATCATGTTTGTTAGAATTTTTTATCTTTCTTCGATCATTCATAATATAATCTGAAATTTCAAACATGAGCTTTGTATCAGCAATTAATTTCCTCTCACAAGTTTTAACTAATGGCTGATACACTCGCGGATCTGTTTTATCATTTGCTCTTCTTCTTATTGCAATTGTCGATTCTGCAAAATCTATATCACCAATTCGCAGATTCAAAAGTTCACCTGCTCTCAGGCCAAAGCAGTATAATAGCAGGAATATTAGATTGTTTCTTTTTTGCACTTTTTCTGAAAAAGGATTTAATTTACTACCCGGTGCAAGAGTGCTAAACAAAGAATCCAATTGTTCTTTATCTAAGCTTTTTTCTATATCCATATTATATTTATCATTGTTTCTCGGTTTCTTTCGTTTTATGTTGTTAATGAAATCTAAAATATATTTGAGAGTATCCTTCTGCCCTGTATGAGAAAGATGTATTTTGCACAGCCATTCCAGATAGTTAGCTATGGTTGTAATCCGAAAGTACTTAGTTGGTTTTTTGACATTTGAACTCCTAAAATTATCATCCTCGCCATCTCGGAAATTGAATGAAGTGAATTCAATCAAATCTTCAATTTCATGAGGAGCCAGAAATATCTTTTTCTGAATTCTTTCATCAATATTGATCTCTTTCCTCATAAAGAATCGATATAACAATGAAATGCTACCGGCAATAACCTTCATTGTTGATATAGACTCTGACCGATTCCTGACCTGTGTTGTTATATACAAGTTAGGATAATACAATGGTTCACCAGTATTTTTATTTACAATATGACAATATCTCTCACCATTTTCGAACATAAAAGAATCCACACAAATACTACGCATATTTTCCTCCTAAACTTTACAAAAAGTATAATTCCAATATATTAATAATAAGCATTTCGTAGATTTACAAATTTATTTGAATCGATTAAGTCATTTAGTTAAATTGAAACAGTGAGATAGACGATTATTCCTGTCAAATTATCATCTGGTAGATCTAGTTAACATTATGTACACCTAATACTCCGAAAACTATCTCACTGCCTTGCTAATAAACGACAACCAAAATAATGTAATTTATTCTGTAAAGTTTTAAGGTAAATTATGCAGCCAAACTTTACACTTTCATAAAAAGCTCTTAATCCATTAGATATAAAATTATCCGCTTCGCTAGGAGTTTCAATTCATCAGGACATCTAATTAGAGATAACCAGGTCTCGTAAACATATATCTGTTTGCAAGCATTAAGCTCAGAGATCGAGTCTAAAGGTTCTCTCAGATTTCCTACAAGGTACTGACTGAGCCAGTAAATGATTTCTTTATTAAACTCGTTATTAGGTAAGTCATAAATCACTTCTTGGTCAAAGATCTTGTAAAAAAGATCTCCGCATAAATTGCACATATGGTTTTCTTCGCTTACAAATTCTTCGATATTCATAAAACCGCTCCTATGTTCAATTAAGCAACATTATTTCGACTTGTTTCGATAACAGACTGAATCCAGGTATCAATCTCACTTTCAACGAAAGCTACTGCACGACTTCCAATTTTGACAGGAGCAGGAAACTTACCATCGTTGATCAGACGATATATCCAAGCTTTTCCGTAGCCAGTTCGTTCGAGAACTTCTGGTAATCGTATTAGGCGGGTTGCTTGATTTTTCATTTCGTTATCCCTTGTCGTTGCGGTGAAGTCACTATACGAGCAGTTGGGTAAAGAAAAGAGCGAAGCTCCTGAAGCGGAGGTTCTTCGTAGCTATGCAGGATGGTTTTCTCGAAGTTGGTGCCGTACAGAAAAGGGGAACTTGAGAGTAGCTGAAATTCCCCCGTTTTATAGCAAGTGTCAAAATGCCCGGTTTAAAGTAAAAATCGCAAAAAAAAAGCACCATTCACAATGATGCCTTTAGTTAATTTTCACAATTAAAACAAATAGTTATAAATGTAATTCTAATCCGATAGTTTCATTACATCAGAGACTTTCATTTGCTTCAAATGGCTATTTTTGTTCATGAAGTAATGGAATTGTCGGATAAAGTCAGTTGTGCAGGATTTAAGAGCCAAAGGCCTGTCGGTATCTTTGATTTGGCTAGACTGCCTCATTTCGCTTTCTTCGTCATCGTCTGTATATAGCAGTCTGGATAACCTGTCGTCAGAGACACGGATTTTTTTAACGGCTGCCCACACCAGGATATCCAGCATAGGTATCACACGATAACTGATGAGTTTCTTGATAGTTCCATACCCAAAGCGAACTGATTCTAAAGGATCTGGTTCGATACCTTTGATTTTACGCCACTGCGGTAATGCAGCTTTAAGCGACTCTGCAATCTCTTCGTCTGTGCCACTTGCCAAATCAATCTCGAACATGACTGTTCGTGAAAACTGATCTGGCATAATATCTGAAAGTGATTCTTCCCGAAGATCTCTGTTTATTGAATAATTGTCATCACCATCCCAAACAAAACCTCCGCGTTGCATAGCAATGATGCTCGTTTCAGCAAGGCGATCAAGAGTTGTTAGAAAAAAATGGGGAGGCTGAAAAAGTTTGTTGGCAGGAGTCATGTATCCCAGTTGCCCTTCTTCAATTAAAAAAGGATTGCCACTGAAAATTTTTGAGAAGTAACCCATAAGAGTTCTGCTCTCAAACTCTTCCCGATACTCCTTAAAGAACAAGTTACGAGCCCATATCTCATGGTAAAACTGGAGCAATGAGAGGTCTTCAAATTTGTGATATGTATCAATCTTAAACCAACTCTTGATGTTTTTTGTGTGCTCTGGTGACCAGTTGTTCAAAATCCATTCTCCACCTATGCTGGTACTGCCCTACGGATAGAATTCAGTTTTGCTGAAAAACTACCGCATTCACTAATCGGTGAAAAGCAGATCCTGCTTGCGCAGTTCAGCTACCAGCAGGGAGTTGAACTGAAGAATTTGTTTCCTTTTGATACAATTCTCCAATCCGCTAATCGTGAGAACCCATACCATTACGATTTATGGTTCCTTTTTAGAACCACATATAAAATTCAAATTTTAAATAATATTGAAAATCAATGGAATGAATAGCTAATTACAGGGACGCCAGCCCAAACACCGGTGAAAAGCCCTCAGCGCAAGCTGAGGGCTTTTTTGTGTCTGTGTTGCCAGTAGCACTGGTCAAATCCAGAGAAATGGGTACACGTATAGTTTCACGTGTGAACGTGTGATTAAAATTCAACTTCACTTCTGATAAGCGAATTTCAGCCCCAAATAAATATCAGGCAGCATCATGATGCAGGCCCATGCTAAATAATGATGATAACTCGTTATTTAACCCAATATTAAATGTGGATTTCCCCCAAGACAACGTAACCGTATTAATTTCTCACACTGCAAAAGTGGAAAAATAGCGTTATCCGCACTTACAGTTTTTTCCTAAAGCCAGCGCTTCGTTTGTATGCCATGCTTAACCACGCTAATAACTTATAACGCTAAGCGAGGATATTATGAAAAAGACAATTATCGCATTATCTGCAATTCTGCTGGCTTCTCCCGTTATTGCCGCCACGACACACGCAACTGATAATGATGTAGCTGCCGCACACGAAAACGCCAATACTGCAAAAGAAAAACTGCATCAGGCGCAGAATCAGGGCGAAGAGCAAAAATTAAAAGCCAAACATGCTGCTGAAGGCAAACAAGATGACCTGAGCAGCAAAGTAAGTGAAGGTTCACAAAAAGCCTGGAATACAACCAAAGAAGGTACTGAAAAAGGCTGGAATGCAACAAAAGAGGGTACCGAGAAAGGCTGGAATAAGACCAAAGAAGGTGCTGCCTCCGTTGAGAAAAAAGTCAGTGAATAATCTTCCAAACAATGAAAAATAAAAAACCGCGAAAGCGGTTTTTTATTATCAGCTATTCTTATAATAAATGCAGAAACGCATTAAAGGGTACTGGTTTACTGAACAGGTATCCCTGACCAAAGCTAACGTCCATCCGTCGCAGCCTCTCCATCTGCTCTTCACTTTCTATCCCTTCCGCTACCAATGGGATCCTGGCCAGTTCAGAGAGGTGAACAATGTTGCTGATAATGCTATCACTCACGCCACCTTTACCCAATGAATCGATAAACATCTTATCAACTTTCAAAAATCGCGGCGAAATACGTTGCAGCGCAGCATAGTTAGAATACCCGGTCCCAAAGTCATCCAGGGCTAGTGCCGCTCCCGCCTCCTTCAAGCGCTTCAGCACGCTTTCACGAATCAGATTCTGCTGTCGCTCGGTGATTTCCAGCATCACACCAATATGAAACAAGTTCATCCGCCGAATAAAGGCGATAGTGGCATCGGTAAATTCATTATCTTCCAGTGACAGTGGAGGTATGTTAATACCGATGTGAAAGGGTATATCGCAATGATCCCTGAGGCACCGCATATCAGTCTCTACCTGCGTCAAAAGTTTCAGCGTCAGCGCATTGATCAAGCCGCTATGTTCAGCCGTGTGGATAAATTCGTTAGGGGGAATAATTCCCTGCTCAGGGTGATCCCAGCGAGCGAGAACTTCAGCCCCGACGATTTTTCCGGAAGCGAGTTCGACGACGGGCTGATAAAATGGAACAAATTCATCATTATGAATCGCACGCTGCAGTATTTTTATCGGTGAAATCCGCTGCACCCGGCGTAAGTGGAAATATAACAGCAACGACAGTAGAACAAATAAAATAAGAAGATAATGGTTATCTCGCACATAATCTGCAATGCCATCCTGTGAATCCGTCACAATCCAGAAAGGATAGTTTTGTGAGGCCATCTGCACGAAAGGATGTTTTGCTGGATACAATAAAAAATGCACATCAATTTTTGCTTTACGGGCAAAATCCATGAGAATTTTATCGATCGCCGCTTTATATACCGCAACCGCCACCACCTGCCCCTGAAACGGAAAATAGAGGATATACATCTCCGTCTTCAGCCGATAAATCTGTTCAATCATCAGTGAGTGTGTGGTCGTTCCTCTGGAAACAATCCCCGGCGATTCTCTGCCTTCGAGAGAAGAACAGTTCCACTCACCATTCCTGATAATACTGACTGAACGAATCTTCTCGCCAGATGCCGTAAGAAGACGCAATTTTCGTAGCAGATCGTCGGTGCAATTTTCCTGGATATTTGCGCTGGCCAACACAGCCAGCGTATTTACGTCGTCAAATATCGTGTCGATTTCTTCGATCAGGCTATTTATCGCGTGTTCCCTGACAAGTTGTCCCTCTCTATCCCATTGCTGCCATGACGTCAGCACACCGGCCAGAAGAAAAAGCAACACCAGCATGATGGGTGTGATTTTCTTGGTTACAGACATGATTAACTCGTGTTGTTGAACAAAGCGCCCTGAAGGACGCTTTTTAGATGTTATTTCAGGAGGAAATAACCAGACTGACATACGCCAGTCTGGCTGAACTTGCCCGGCAGAATCAGCTTAGAAGTTCCATTTCACACCGACCATCGCAGCGCTGTCGTTATAGCCTTTGTCGCCAGCCTGGACCCCGATGTTGCCCCACAGATTAAGACGCGGACTCACCTGTCCTTCCACACCCACTTTTACCTCGGCGATATTTTTCGCCCCATCCTGACGAACATTCACGCCGTCCATGGTCGTACTGAAATCACGTGAATTGTGCAGCCAGTTCAGTTCGGCAAACGGCTGGAATTCACGCTCTTTACCGTTATCCATCTGATGATGGCTCTTAATCCAGGTTTTCAGGCCCAGCCGGGTCTGTACATTGCCGTTACCGTTGCTGGTGATACGGGTGCCGTTGCTTTCCTGATGATCGTCCGCCTTCACGCCCATCCAGACCGCCTGCGCCTGAGGCTGGATGTACCATTCATTCAGCGTGCCCTGACTGCCGGAAAATTCGCCCATTTTCTGGGCATATCCCATTTCCAGCGAGGCGGTCACCCCTTTCGATTTATATGACTCGCCCTGCAGGTCATCGCCTTTAACATTGTTATCAAACCAGCTGTACTGAGCCCAGCTGTCCAGCCAGGCGCCGTTATGCGACGCATCATTGGCATACCATGTGGCATACACGCCGGTACTGTAGCCATTGACTGAACCCCGGGAACGATAACCCGTGCGTGATGACCGGGTGTTACTGTGGTCGTTCCCGTAGCCCGCCATCACGCCCAGGTGCCAGCGGTCAAGTCCGTTCTGGCTCCATTGCGCAATGTCGCCTCCCAGCTGCAATACATAACGGTTGCTCTGGGTTTTCAGCTGGCCGCTGCCGTCACGCCAGTTGTTGTGCCCGCCAACGTGGCGCATCCACATACTGGTGACTTTCTGCTCGCCGGTCAGGGCATCGGTATACTGCGTTTCGCCCAGGCGATCGTACAAACGGGTGACGAACATGTTGTTGGCTGCCGCCAGGTTAGCCGTGTAGCTGCCGCCTTCCGGGCGCAGATCTTTATCGGGATCCGGATCCGGATTTGGTTCGGGATCCGGATTGGTTTTGCCGCTGGTCAGATACCAGTTGCCGCTGTTCTCATCCTGACCGCGCCCAAGGCTGTAGTCATATGCCCCTGCCACAATACGGCCAGCCTGGGTGAACTCACCGTCCGATGCGCCATCAACATGAATAACTTCGATCCCATCAATCGTGGCGGCCCCTTTCCCACCGGCGTTGGTGACGCTGACGGAGGTGGTGCCACTGGTATCGCCTTTCACCACCAGCTTATCCGTAACGGAATTGTCATCCCCCAGCGCGGTGTTCAGGGAAAGATGCCCACCATTCCCCGTATAATTGCCATTGACCACCAGCTGGTTACCGGCCTGCTGACCATTCACACCGGTTGCGAGGGTACCGCTGTTAACCAGGTCGCCCCCCACCGTGAACAGGAGGTTGTCGCCGGTCCCGGTTCCCACCTGCAGCACACCGGCGTTATTCACATGACCTGCAACGCCCCCCGTGCCCGAGAGCATCCCCGCAGCCGCAATGTTGACTTCGCTACTGGCCAGCGTGACCGGAGATGTGCCGTCCCCCAGTACCAGGCCGCCCTGCTCAATCTCCGTTTTGCCCGTCCAGGCGGCGTTATCGCCGACGGTAATGGAGCCGGCTCCCAGCTTGGTCACATCGCCGCTACCATAAACGTCGTTATTAAGCTGCCAGTCGGTATTATTGTTCAGCACCAGTGAACCGCTGTTGCTCACCTCTGCGCTGCCCAGATTTTCTGCTGTGAACGCGGTAAGCCGGGAATCCGCATCCACAGCAAATTGCCCCGTAAAGGCACTGTTGTTGCCCATCAGCGCGACATCGCTTTCGCTGAGTTCAACCCGTCCGGCATCGCTGATGCTGTTATAAAGCGCGCCTGCCGCCTTGCTCATTGTCAGCGTTCCCGCCGCCACAATATCGCCGGTGCCGAGACCCAGCGTCGTGTTCATCAGCACGCGCGCGCCTTCTGCAATGGTCGTTTTTGCCGCCAGCGTGCTGTTTTCACCGGTGATGGTCAGCGTGTCGCCATTGATGTTTAACGCGCCGCTTCCGGTCAATATTCCATCGGCTGTGCCGCCCTGCGCCAGGGTCAGGCTACCGCCATTGATGTTCAGCAGTGAGTCAGCCGCCGCCGTCAGCTTACCGACAGTCTGGCTATAACCGTTCATGTCAAAACCGGTATCAGCGGCCAGACGCAGTTCGCTGGTCTGTCCCAGAACATTATCGTTTTTCATCAGCAGGTTGCCGCTGCGTACATCGGTAACACCGGTGTAATCGTTATCCATATTCGACAGCGATACCGTCTGGCCTCTGGCGCTGTCAAACGCCAGATCGCCAGTGCCTGTCACGCGAGCGCTGAGATCTGCGGCATTACCGGCTTTACCGTTCGCATCCAGGACCAGTGCATTGTCTCCGGGGGCCAGCAGTTCGACCTGTGTCAGACCATAGCTAATGTACAACCCATCATCGTTTTCCCCGCCGGTAAGGCGATAATCATAGGTTCCGTTCGCAACAATCTCTCCATTTTGGCTGATGCCGGCTTCAATCCCATCGCTGATGATATTGCCATTGCTATCGGTTAGCGTCAGATTGCCCGCACCGCCAGAGACGGCAGTATCTGATGTCGCCAGTTGGATCAGCGACTGCGCATCGTCCTGTTCAAGAAGTGACAGCGTGGTATCAGCCAGCGGCCGATCGTTGGTAATCGTACCTGTATCAACCTGCACAGTTCCGCGTCCGGACAGATCCATCGCGCCAGCATGAATTGTTCCTGCGGCACTGCTCTGCCCCGGCGTCACACCGTCAAAGCTGACGGTACCGCCGTTAAACGCCACGCCACCGATATTCTGCTCACCAGACCCCACGTGGGTGACGTTCCCCTCGCCGATATTTAATGTTGCCTGGTTCAGCGCCTGGGTATTTAATCCAGCCAGCTCAAAGGTGCTGTTCGTCAGCGCCAGCGTCCCCTTGAATCCATCAGCCGCATTGTTGCTGGTAAAATCAAACGCATTACCGCTGGCATCAACGGCGACCGTTCCCGTTCCCGCCAGATGGCTGTTAAAGGCCAGCGCAGCGTCAGAATTCAGCGTCAAGGTGCTGGTCGCATCAATATTGTAACCCGTACCGATCGCATCGTTTTGGCTATCACCCAACGCATAATCAACATTATTAACGGTAAATACTGAACCCGCGGTGAGATCGATATGCTCCATGCCGGTAATAGCATCGGCGCGATTGAGGATGTACTGTGCATTATTCAGCTGAAGTGTATCCTCCCCGTCACCACCATTGAGGCTGGTAAACAGCGAGGTTTCTGTCTCTTTGACATCTTTCAGGACGTACAGATCGTTACCACTACCCGTCTGGATGTCGGTTGCGGTACTGCCAGACTCCAGCATAACGGTGTTATCACCGCTCATCAGGTTAACCTGACCAACAATGCTGGCGCCCGCCGCGTTAGTAAACGCGATGCCTGCCCCCGAGAGCATTTCTACCGCTTTTTGCGACGCATCCAGCGCTTTAATAACGCCTTTATTGATAAACGTTTCCAGAGAACCGTTATCAACATTCACCACCGCGTGGCTGGTCGATTTCGACGTCAGCTCACCAGCCTGTTCAACATTTTTGGTCGTGCCACCAACAATCAACGCTTCACCACCGTTAGCGTCGAGCACGTTAACGCTGACGCCCGTTTTCAGGTCAGTTGACGCATTGGTGACGATCCCTTTCCCCGCAGCCTGCTCAACATTGATAACCAGTCCGCGCGAGTCAGACATATCCAGCGTTTGATTCGTTTCGCTGCCGTCGATATTTTCAAACAGGATCCCCGTACCGCTCCCCGTCACGTTAATCGTTCCGGAGTTGGTCTGCGCCAGGGATGCCCCGGTATGAATACCGATACCATTCCCCACGCTGATGGTTGTATCTTTTAGCTGAATACCCGCGATGTTGGCGACATTTTCAATGGCGCTGCCTTTACCCGTGCTGTCCATGGTGATAGTGGCTCCATCGACCAGCAGACCTTGCGCGCCAGCGGCCAGCAAGATACCGTGCGCGTCTCCTGATGCTTTGGTTTCTCCCGAACCCGTCAAACTTAATGACGCATCATTGCCGACGAGATAGGCTGCGGTGCCATCCGTCGCGCTAACCGTCGCATTGTTGTTCACAACGGAATCAGCGCCTTCAATGCTGACCGCCACGCCATTAACCTTGATGTCGCCGTCGTTATTCAACGTACCGCCGGAAACCAGCACGCCTGTGCTGCCCGCCTGATCAAAGTCGATTTTACCTTTATGGTTGAGCGTACCGCCGTTACGAGCGATGTAGCCGAAAGCGCCATCCGCCGTATTGCTGGTATTCAGCGTGGCATAACTGGTCAGGGTTGAGTCGCCTTTCTGGCTCTCATCAACATTCCCGGACAAGTCATAATAATTACCATCAACAATCCCGGCTGTGGTGTCTTTACCGGAAAGTTTCACGATCACCGCGTCTTTGGTGATAACCCCATCCGCTCCGCCTTCAACCCTAATCCCGGTCGCACCGTCCCCGGTAATACTCAGCGATTGCGAGCCGGAATCAAAATGGCTCCCCGCCCCGGTCACCTGCAGAATTGTGCTGTTTGTGCCTGATGCCATCATTGTCGTACCAGACGACCCGCTGCCATCAAAAGTCGCGCCACCCTCTATGCGATATAACGTTGAGCCTTCAGTCGAGACGTCCTGCGTATTAGTAGAAGAAGCGTTAACTTTTGATCCTGCACCATAAACAAAATAGCCAATTTGGTTCTTGCCGCTGGTAAATGAGACATTGCCCGTATTGGTAATATCGATAACACCGCCGTCACGAACGTGCAGACCAATGGCGTTATCTGCGGCAAGGTTCACACTCCCACTCATCGTAAGCTGAGACCCGGCCCCTTCGACCCAGGCGCCAATATTTTTTAACGAATTGTCCGTTGTGCTGCCATTGGTGATATTTATCGTGCCCGAATGCAGCGCCTGACTCCCTCCCTGCAGCTCAATGCCGCTGGCACTGTACCCATTGAGGTTAATCGTGCCGCTGTTTACCAGCCCTTTTGCACCGTTAATTCCCATCAAGCCAATATTTTGCGCAGTGCCGGTGCCATTGATATCAATGACGCCGTCCTGGGTAACGTTGATTGCGCCAGGAGACGTACTACCGTTGGCCTGAATGGCAACAGCATTCTCGACTTTTTCGCCAATCGTGATGTTACCGATGTTAGTGATGGTCCCACTCTTCACATACATACCAATGGCCGGAAGAGTGACCTGAACCTCGCTGGTCGCCTCATCTTTTACCGCTTGCGCAGTACGTCCGATGTAAATCGTGCCGTTATTGGTAGCAACAGCATTACGCTGCACAAATACGCCGTAGGTATAGACGCTATCGGAAGATTTCGCAGGCTCGCCTCCGGTGGCAATATTCATTACCCCGTTATTAATAAAGGTTGCCGTGTCATTCATCAGCACGCCATAAGCGTTATAGATATCCTGGTGCGAGGCGAGGTTGATAACGCCGTCGCTCTGTACCTTCGTCGTTCCGGTCGCGAGAATCCCGGTATGAGCGCCAACCCACGCATTTTTCACATCACGACTGGTTCCCGCGTCAATAATCCCGTTGTTATTTACGATGCTATCACGCGCGGAAACGACATAATCACCACCAGATGCACCGGCTGCAGCCCCCAGCGTACCGTTGTTATTGAGCGTGGCTCCGTCGGTTAGCGTCACCACGGAAGTATCACTGAACACCGCCTGAATATTGGCATCAGCAGAAATATTGACGACAGAGCGCGCCCCGGACGCTTTAATAAAGCTGTTCACATCACGATTTGCAGCCTGCAACACCGCATCGCCGTCCGGGATATTGGTGTCAAAGTGAATGTTTTTCTGTTCTGTAGTGTAGGCTTTATGCAGCTCAGCCTCGTAGTCCGCGGGCGAAAGTTGGCCAGCCTCTACGGCTTTCACCAGAGCATCATTGTAGTTTTTTAAATCATCCAGATTATTGACCGTATACTCGCCAAGCGAGCTGGAGAAGGTGCCGTTGTAGGTTGCGGTGTCAAAGTTATAATCTTTACCGGCATTGTTCGCGACATTGCCAACGCTACCGCTTTGCACGATAGTTTTGGCGTTGTAATTCAGTACCGCGTCTTTTGTATCGCTGGCGCTGCTCTCAACGTTATAAACTCCAGAGACCTTCGTGACAGCATTGAAGATATTTGCCGGGTTTGATGCCCAGTCGCTTCCCGTTGAACCGACATTCACATCCAGCGTACCGCCTGATTTCACCGTCGCCAGCTTCATGTTTACATACTGCCCATCACCGACGCCGACCCCCAGATAAGTCGTCAGATCGCCAACGCTATTTGCTGCAAAATTATTGCTGTCATACACCTGGAGTGTACGCGAAGCCCCGGTGATGGGGTCAACATATTGAATGCTGTGGGTTCGGCCACCTAAAGTCGTCTGCGTCAGGTTTATATTTTCACTCCCTGACGAAATATACCCATTATCCATTGCCTGTTGAATCGTCATCGTTTTAAAGCCCGATGCACCTGAGGCAATGCTGCCATATCCTTTGGTACCGGTGATAATATTCATAGTTTCACCGTCACCGACAACAAGTTGCCCTGCGCCATTAGCGTTAGTCGATGGTAAGTAATCTGGCAAGACGTAGTCGGCGGCAAAAGCATATATGGAATGCGTAGCCAGTACGGCACCGATTATGCTTAGCGCTATTTTTGAAATATTGAATTTATGTGTTTTAGATTCAATACTACCTGAGCTATTGGTTTCTATAGAAGCGCTGCAACGCTTTGCCAGTTCAGAAACAACAACAGCGCACGAGTGCGAAACACTCCATACCACTTTAAAGATCTTGTTCATCATTACCATTCCGAATAATTCCACGATTACCCTTCCTGGTAAAATTCGTGGTCACATAGCATTATGGGATGCTCATAATTACCCAGCGGTCAGGTACCTCTTCTCTGGAGATTTTCCCGCTAAAACATTGAGCAACTTGTACGTGACGAATGATATGGCTGCACCAACCAACAATCTATTTATACTGATAAATTAGCAATTTATAGATGATTTATCCATGTTGCAATTTGATTATAGGTTTAACTTTCGATGGAGCTGAAAAAACGAACAGATGAGTGTTAATGAATTGCATAAACAATGTAATGTGACAAATCCATCTCTGATACAACTAACAAACATTTCAAATTAAGTAAAACGCATATTAATTTATTTCGCGCCCCGTAAAAAATTACTTATCAGCACAGTTCTGAAATAACAAACAACTTATAAGAGCAATCTCATTGTAAGATTTATTCGATAAACGTAACTCATTGGAGTTAGTTAAATTGTGAAAGCGAGAAAGAGGGTTACAGTCAATCAAAAAACACAACTTCGCGATAAGCAAGTTCCGGGAAATCTGTACCATCAGGAATTGACCGTAATAAGTTAAAAATCTCAACCCGTTTCTAATTATTGTTTAAGACTCTTGATACCATACTATTTTTCGATTATTTTACTTAAGTAATTTATCGTTTTCTCATTATAAAAATTGCCATCTACTAAGCTACCGACAATTTGTAAATCAACTAGCGACCCAGAATTACGGAGTTATCAAACCGGTGAATGAATATAGTGGTCTATCTGAAAATAGTAGCGCTCTTATAATTTCATCAAAATGAAGCAGGTATTTATACTTAAAATGAGTAATTTCATGGTTTTTTATGCCGGGAGTGTTCTTTACGATGCTAAAATGAAACGCCCCTCCTCATGCTTCGGACTTGTAACATCCCGCGCTCCTGTAGTGAAGAAGAAATACCACTATGGTTTATAATTAAGTAATACTCTGTTAATGATGAAAAAATGAAATATCTAATTAACAATGAAGTTACATTCAGAACTGATGATGGCGTTTTGGCCAGTCTGAATCCGTCGGATAACGCCCTTACCCTGTCTATTACAGCAAACAGGATCTTCACCTATCTCCTCGAGCAGGAAGGAAAAGTGGTCTCGAGAGAAGAGATGTTTACCAATGTCTGGGACAAAAATGGTCTGCAGGCCTCAAATAATTCGTTAAGCCAATATATTTCTTTGATTCGTAAAGGATTACAGGAACTCGGTTGTGAACATGAGATTATTCAAACCGTGCCGCGGGTCGGCTTTTTCATCGCTGAAGGGCTGGTAGCCACCATTGAAGAACCGCCTTCAGTTACCGTGACTTCCCTTGCACCGCCGAAAGCCACGCCTTCCCTGTCTAAACGCGTAAAAATGATGTTGTTAGCTGCTGGGGGCATCTCCTTAATCATGCTTCTTTACCCAGTCAACACATTGTTTAACAGCGCTAAAACCAATCTTCCCGATGTACACCTGTATAAACTTGGCAATATCGACCTCTGTCCGGTCTATACCGTTTTTGAAAGCTCGCGAGAAGTAGCGACCGCAAAGCTTGAAAAAGCACAAAAAATGGCTGATTTACACCTGAAGTGTCTGGCTGGCGCATTGTTTATTTTCCAGCCTGACGATCTGTACGTCTACGGCGAAAAAGGTCGTGTATTTTTATCCCGCTGCACTTTCAATAATGTAGAAAAAACAAAGTTTGCTGGATGCAAGGACCTTTATATCCATGAATACTAAATATAAAACTAAGATATTACTTGCAGGAGCCGCCGTTCTGGTCGCCGTCAGCGCCTTGTTGAGCGCGAATGGAATTGCGCTCATTACAGTTAATCAGGGGATAAGCGTGCATTGCGTTTCAACACTCTCACTCCCCGAACTACCCGGGGGCGGGAAATACGACGGTAGCCTGATGCTCCAGTTGCAAAAAGATAACACCGGCGTCCTTGATTTTTCTGGAATTATTACCACGACGCCACCAGCAGACAACCGTCCAGGACATCGGCTTATCCTGCAACGCTCCGTCAGTTTTAATTACCGCATAGGAGACAAAGGCGTTGTGTTTTTGGAAGACATGAAAATGAGTAAACACAGTCTGGATAATGTGTCGGATGAGATGTTTACCCATAATATCTACGATCCGTTCACGCCCGGAAAACGTGCGCAAATGTATAAAATGAATAATGCCTATCTGTTAGGCAATACCTTTTCGCCCACAAACGTCTGCGTCAGTAAATTGTAGGAGTGAGCCGCCATCCAGCATTGGCTCCCTGTCTCAGTCTGTTCCTGCGGTTAAACCAGTGCAGGGCCACGGCAACGCACGGGCCCTGACTCCACGTGTGGCGATTCACTGTCGCCACACGCTTTCATCCTATCTCTCAACCGGATAATCGCTGTTAATCCACGCGTGATCGTCTTCCCAGGTAAACATCCATTTGCGTACCGGACCCGCCATCACATTAAGGTAGTAGCTGTCATATCCCGCCAGGGTGGCCACCGGGTGGTACCCTTTTGGCACCATCACCACGTCGCGGTTGTAGACCGCCATACACTCATCGAGCGACCTGTCGTCGGTGTATACCCGCTGCATACAAAATCCCTGCGGCGGGTTGAGCCGATGGTAGTAGGTCTCTTCCAGATACGTTTCGTGAGGAGGATTATCGGCGTCATGCTTATGGCTTGGGTAAGAACTGGTGCAGCCTTCATTGGTCCACACCTCCACCACCAACAAGCTATCAGCAGGTTTATCTTCCGGTAAGATGTTATGCACGTAACGCTGGTTATGGCCTTTGCCGCGCGCTTCACCATCGATATCCTTAGGTGCAATCAGCCGCGTCGGGTAGGTTCCTTTTCCTGGTGCAGCGCAAACTGCCAGCTCCAGTCTGGTCACCGCCTGGACCTGTATTGCCTCGCCAGAAGTGACATACACCGCCCACGGTTTGATGCGTTCAAACGGGCTCATCCGCTCGCCGATATCCGTAAAGGTTGCGCCCGGCGTGGTGATGGTCGCGCGTCCAGCGACCAGTACCAGACAGCGTTCTTCGCTGACAGCAGGCAACGTCAACTGCTGCCCTTCCTCCAGTTCATACGCTCTAAAGCCGACATATCCCCAGCCAGCAGCTTCAGGCGTCACCGACTGCGTACACCCTTGCGCGTCCGGCTGCTGCCAGCGTGATAATAAACGTGACATGTCACCTCCTCAGATAAGCCCGGCATCACGCGCCAGACGGCTAAGGTTGTTATAACCCAGACGCGCATACGTCAGCGGGTGCGCGATGGCCGGATCCTGCTCCGCCTCCACGACTAACCAACCCTGATACCGATTCTCCTTCAGCAAGGCCATGATCGGCGGATAGTCAACGCAGCCGTCGCCCGGCACGGTGAAGACCCCGCTCAGTACCGCATCAAGGAAGCTGGTTTTGCGATTTTTGACATCCGCCAGCACGTCGGCGCGCACGTCTTTGCAGTGAACATGGTTGATACGCGATGCCCAGCGCCGCGCCACCGCCAGCGGATCGGCCCCGGCGAAGGTCAAATGTCCGGTGTCGAGCAGTAACCCAACCTCATCACCGGTATGCGTCATCAGATTATCCACATCCTCAGCAGACTCAATCACCGTGCCCATATGATGGTGATAAGCAACTTGCACTCCCTGCTGCTGGGTGTAGCGCGCAAACTCGGTGAGTTTTTCACCGTATTCTTGCCAGCGTGCCTGCGGGAAACGCGGACGCAGATGCACCGGCGTCTGCTGCTCGCCGTGAATGCAGCCACTGACTTCGGCAAATACCAGCACCTTCGCGCCCAGTTCGCGCAGTAACGTCAGGTGCGATTGCACGGCGGCAATCTCCTCCTCCACGCTGCGTTCCAGCAGACGTCCGGAGTACCAACCGGAAACCAGTTGCAGGTCGTGACGCTGTAAAATGGGGCCAAGCAGTCGCGCCTCGCGCGGGAATTTATTGCCCAGTTCGAAACCGGCAAATCCGGCCTCTTTGCCCTCGCTCAGACAGGTATCAAGCGACGTCTCAGCGCCCAGTGAAGGAAGATCATCATTCGTCCATGTCAGTGGGTTAATACCTAATTGTACCGTCATCATCTTCTCCTGAATTATGCTTGTCCGCGCTCGCGCCACCAGGCGATAAGCTGCAGGTAGTTATCTTTAATGCGCGCCACCAGCTGCGCATCGTCAATATCGTGTTTCAACCACGCGCGGGAAGCGTCGCCGAACAGCGTGCGTCCCACAGCAAACCCTTTCACCACCCCGTGGCCCGCAGCCGCTTTGAAATCAGCACGCAGTTGCTCAGCCGGAGCATCCAGCCCGAGGATCACCACGCCACGGCAGTGCGGGTCGCGTCGCGCGATAATTTCACTCAGCGAGCTCCAGCCAGCAGAAGTGAGCGGCGGGAGTTTCCACCAGTCCGGGTAAACACCTAAGTTGTAGAAGCGGGAAATGGCGCGTAAATACAGTTCATCACTGCGCGGCATACTGGCGGGCAAAATCACCTCCAACAGCAGCTCATGCCCGGACTGGCAACAGGCGCGGTACACTTCGGTAATTTTCTGTTCTTGTTCCAGACGCAGCGCGTGGGCATCTTCCGGATGGAAAAAGACCAGACACTTCACCACATGCTCCTGCGGCCAACTGATGAGCTGCGAACCTATATTGCCGTGCTCCATCTCCAGCGGGCGCGATCCCGGCAGTTCGATAGGGCGACCGATCCACCATCCCTCTCCGGTTATCGAATTCAGCGCATCCTGACCAAACGTACCATCGCACAGCAGCCCGGCCTTGCCCTCCAGCCCGGCGCTGTTGGCCGCTTCACGGCTGGCCTGCAAAATAAGCTGTTTCAATGCCGGAATACGTTTCAGGGATGCGCCGCACTGCAGCGCCATCTCTTCAAGCTGACTGCGGTGATCGAAGGCCATCACGCACAGTTCCGGCCATGCACGGCGACGGGTCGTCACGCGATGCAAATGGTTGAGATGCGGATCGAGATCCGGACGTGGAACCTCTGCAGCGCGAGAAAGATAATCATCAAGCTCAACTTTGCTCGGCATCGCCGGCGCACAGCCGTGACGCGACACCACCAGCGCACCGCAGGCGTTGGCATAGCGGCATGCCTGCTCCCATCCCTCATCGTTGAGATAGCCGCGCAGCAGACCGGACATAAACGCATCCCCCGCCCCCAGCACGTTCAGCACCTCCACGCGCACGCCTGTCACCGTCAGGCCATCGTCAAGCCGGGGCGGGATCGCGTCGGTATACACCGAGCAGCCGAGCGCACCGCGCTTGCAGACCAGCGTCGCGTGACTCACACCGCGAACCTGCGCCAGCGCCTGCAACGTATCGGTACTGCCGCCCGCGATATGAAACTCCTCTTCAGTGCCGACAATCACATCAAAAAGATGCAACACCTCCTGTAACTGGCGAGTGACCTGATCGGCGGCGATAAAACGTGTTTCGCCGTCGCCTAAGGAAGTAAGTCCCCACAGCACCGGGCGATAGTCGATATCCAGCGCCGTACGCACGCCGTGACGCCGGGCGTAAGCGAGCGCCGTCAACACCGCCTCGCGGGTTTGTGGATGAGAGAGATGCGTCCCGGTGATGGCAAGACAACGAGCAGAAGCGATGTACTGTTCATCAACATCGCTGGCGGTAATCGCCATATCCGCGCAGTTATCACGGTAAAAAATCAGTGGGAAGGTGTCCCGGTCTTTAATGCCGAGTAGCACCAGCGCCGTCAGGCGGTCTTTATCGGTGATCAGATGGCTGGTATCGCAGCCTACCTGGCTTAATTCTTCACGCAGGAAACGCCCCATATGTTCGTCGCCAACCCGCGCCAGCATTGAGGAGCGCAATCCCTGGCGTGCCGTGCCGTAAGCCACATTGCCGGACGAGCCGCCAAGATATTTGGCAAAGCTCGACACATCTTCCAGGCGCGCGCCAATTTGCTGACTGTAGAGGTCAACCGCCACGCGGCCCATGCATATCACATCAAACTGCTTTTCCACGTTGATACCTCTTCAGACAATGTCGTTCACGTTCAGCCAGCGGCCTTCCTGGTGCGAGAGTGCGATAGCGTCAAGCACGCGCGACACCTTCCAGCCCTCTTCAAAGTCCGGCCACATCGGCGCATCGGCGGCAATACCGTCCACCAGGTCACGTACTTCCACGGTTTTCTGGTCGTTAAAACCGATACCATGCCCGGCCCCCATGCAAAATGCGCCGTAGTCCGGGTGTGCCGGGCCAACCAGCAAAGTACGAAATCCCTGGCGGTTGACCGGATCGTCATGCAGATAGAGCTTCAGCTCCGCCATACGCTCCTGGGTAAAACTGATAGTCCCTTTGGTCCCGGTAATCACATACGACAACCCCATCTTGCGGCCACAAGCCACGCGGGAGGTTTCAATCACCCCTTGCGCGCCGCCCGCGAAGCGCACCATTGCGTGAGCCTGATCTTCGTTTTCTACCGTCACCATTTGCGAGGAACCGATTTTCGCCGGACGCTGTGGCACCACGATCTTCAGGTCGCCGCAGACCTGCTGAATATCCCCCACCAGGTACTGCGCCATATTGACGATATGCGCCGCCAGATCGCCAAGCGCCCCAAGTCCGGCGGTCTCTTTAAAACAGTGCCAGTGGATCAGCGCAAGGGGATCGGCCATGTAGTCTTCGTTGTGGGTGCCGTAGAAATGGATCACCTCGCCAATCTCACCGCGCGCAATAATCTCTTTCGCCAGTTGCGCCGTTGGGTTCTTCATGTAGTTGAATCCCACCAGCGTTTTCACCCCCGCCCGTTTTGCGGCCTCAACCATTTCACGCGCGTCGTGGGCGTTCAGCGCCAGCGGCTTTTCTGAGTACACATGCTTGCCATGGCGAATCGCTTCCAGCGCCATCTCTTTATGCAGATGGTTGGGTGAGCAGATATCCACGACATCAATTGCCGGGTCGGCCACCAGCGCCCGCCAGTCTCCGGTTGAGCGATTGAAGCCAAACGCCTGCGCCCGCTCGGCCGCCAGCTCCGGCGAGACTTCCGCCACCATTTCACGCACCAATTTGCCGCGCAGGTTAAACACCGTCGGGGCCTGGGCATAGGCGATGGCATGCGCCTTGCCGATATACCCGGTGCCAATCAATCCAATACGAACCTCTTTCATCATGATCCTCACAGTGCGCCGCGACGGCTCTTGGCGTAGGTATCGAACGCCACCGCCAGAACGATAATTAAGCCGGTAATAATTTGTTGGTAGTAAGCCGAGACGTTCATCAGCACCAGACCGTTAATCAGGATGCCCATGATGATCGAGCCGATAATGGTGCCGCCGATACGCCCGTAGCCGCCCATCAGCGAGGTGCCGCCAATGACTACCGAAGCGATGACGCGCAGCTCGAACGAGATCCCGGCCACTGCTTCCGCACTGCCCAACCGCGCGCTGAGAATGAAGCCCGCCAACCCTGCCAGACAGCCAATTAACACGTAGACGCTCACCAGCACGCGCTTCACGTTGACCCCTGCCAGACGCGCCGCCTCCGGGTTGCCGCCGATGGCGTACACGAAGCGCCCCCAGCGGGTTTTATGCAGCGCCAGATAACCGCCTACGGCCACCAACGCGAATATCCAGATTGGAATAGAGATACCGAGCAGTTCGCCTCGCCCCCACCAGCGGTAACCCGCGTCAAAACCGGCAATCGGCGCGCCGTCGTTAATCACCAGCGTCAGGCCGCGCCAGATAGTCATCCCACCGAGGGTGACGATAAACGGCGGCAGACGCAGGCGGGTCACACCGAGGCCATGCAGGAAACCAATCGCGGTCCCCATAGCCATACAGATCCCAAGGCCAATCAGCCAGCTCATGCCGCCCCAGGCATTCGGGTCAACGGTAGTGAAGTTGTCGCCCTTAATCACATACGCGGCGGTCATAGCACAGACCGCCAGGATGGAACCCACCGACAGATCGATCCCAGCGGTCAGAATGACAAACGTCATCCCCACAGCCATGATCCCGTAGATGGAGACTTCGGTCAGGATGTTGAAAATATTGCGTTCAGAAAGAAAGTTGCTGTTCTGCAACTGAAAGAAAATCAGCAGCAGGATCATGAAAATCAGTACCCCAAAGCGCTCAAAAAAGGCAATGGGATCAAGACGTCCGCCGCGTTTGGCAGGAACCTGCGTTTTAGAAATAATCTGCGTCATGAATCACTCCGTTATGCCGCATTCAGGGCGTTGTGGTTGATGGCCATCATCGTCATTAGCCGCTCTTCATTGGCGTCGTCACCGTGGATCTCGCCAGTCACCCGACCCTCACTCAGCGTGATGATCCGATCGGAAACCGCCATGACTTCCGGCAGATCGGAGGAGATCACGATCACCGCCACGCCCTTTTTCGCCATATCAAACAGCACCTGATGGACTTCTGATTTGGTGCCAACATCGATGCCGCGCGTCGGTTCATCCACGATCAACACCCGAGGATTAAGCGCCATGCAGCGCGCGAGGATCACTTTTTGCTGGTTCCCGCCGGAGAGTTTGCGTACCTCCTGCGCGCTGTTGACCATTTTGATCTGTAGCGCCTGGCGGTAAGATTCGATCAGGGCATCCTCTTTACGGGTGTTCACAAACCAGCGCCAGTGCAGCAGTGACGAGAGGCTGGAGAGCGACAGGTTGTCACGGATCGACAGCCCAAGCACCGCGCCCTCTTTTTTACGATCTTCAGGTACCAGCGCCAGCCCTTGATCCAGCGCAAACAGCGGATCGCGCGGCTGATAGGGCACGCCATCAAGTTCAAAGCTGCCGGAAGTAAAACCGTCGGCGCCAAACAGGCAGCGGGCCACTTCGGTACGCCCGGCGCCAACCAGCCCGGCGATGCCTAACACTTCTCCGGCATGAACATGGAAGCTAATGTCATGGAGTGCGATACCATGCGGATCCAGCGGTGGTTTTTCGCGGCTAAGCCCCTTCACCGCCAGACGCACAGGTTTATCTTCATGGTGAGTTTCGCTGGCTGGGCGGCGATTAAAGGCCACATCGCGCCCTACCATCAGGCGGATCAGCTGTTCTACGGTGGTCTGTGCAACCGCACCGCTTCCGGTAAAACGCCCATCCTGGAAAACGGTGAACTGGTCGCAGAGTTGAAACACTTCATGCAGGCGATGGGTCACATAGATAATGCTCACGCCACGCCCTTTAAGTTCCCGCACCACCCGGTGCAGACTTTCTACTTCGCTGTCGCTCAACGCGGCGGAAGGTTCGTCCATGATGATGAGCTTTGCGTTCAACGTCAGCGCCCGCGCAATTTCCACCATTTGCTGCTGCGCCACGCTCAGTCGGGCCACGGCCGTGGTTGGCGCAACATTCAGTTGCAGATAATCCAGAATTACCTGCGCTTCCTGATTCACCGCCTTTTCGTCAACAATCAGATTGCGTTTGCGCGGTTCACGCCCGAGAAACATATTCTCGGCGACGGTCATATTCGGCAGCAGATTAAATTCCTGATAAATAGTGATAATGCCCTTGTTCTGCCGCTCTACCGGAGAGTCCTCTACCGGCAACGTTTCGCCGTTAAACCAGATATCCCCGCGTGTTTGCGGCTGCGCACCCGCCAGCGCTTTCAGCAGAGTCGATTTTCCGGCGCCGTTCTCACCTAACAGCGCATGAATTTCGCCTGCTCCGACGGTCAGTTGCGCGCTGCTCAGCGCCCAGACGCCGGAAAAGCTTTTCGCCAGGTCAGTCACTTTCAGTAAGGGTTGCGACATCGGTCTGCTCCTCCTCATAGTGAGCCGCCACTTACGCGGCGGCTGCGAAAATACACTGAATCAGTTACCGGCCTCACTAATACGCTCGGCCTGCTGCAGGTTCTCTTTGGTGATAAGCGTTGGCGGATAGTCAGCCCCGGTTATCGCGGTCTTCTCCCGTACGTTATTCACCAACTGGGTCATGGCCGTTTTCACCGCAAATCCCGGACGCTGATCCGCCGTCACCGCCAGCCAGCCCTCGCGCACGCGCGCCAGCGCTTCCGGCACGGCATCGAAGCCCGTAACCAGAACCTCACCCGGTTTCAGCCCTTGTCCTTGCAATGCTTCAATCGCGCCCAGCGCCATATCGTCGTTAGCTGAGAGGATCACCTGCGGACGTTTCGGCAGCGAAGGCAGCACGCTTTCGACAATGCGCATCCCTTCAGAACGCATCCAGTTTCCGGTCTGATCGGCGACAATCTTGTACTTTTCACCGCCCGCCTTCAGGCTGTCGCGAATGCCTTTAGTACGTTCAATGTTGGAGGAGGAGCCCGGCTGGCCGGTCAGCAGAATGATGTCCGCCCCGTCAGGGAATTTGGTTTTGACAAAGTCGCCAATCGCCTGGCCGCCTTTGTAGTTGTTCGCGCCGAAGTGCGGCACTTTTTTCTGGCTGTCAACGGAGCGGTCGAGGGTAACAACGGGCAGTTTCGCATCCTGAATTTCATCTACCGCACTGGACACCGCGTTGACATCGTTCGGCGAAACGATAAAACCCTGTGCACCACGGGTGATGGCGTTTTCCAGGTCAGCGACCTGTTTTGGCGAGCTACCTTGCCCGTCCAGGACCTGTAAATTCACGCCCATCTCTTTTGCGGCTTTCACCGCCGTACGCTGCATGTGAACTTCAAATGGCATCGCCAGGTTTGGCGTACTGAAAACAATTTGCTCATTTTCAGCAATGGCTGCCCCGGATGTCATGGCGATGAGGACAGCTAAGATCAGTTTTTTCATTATTATGTCTCTCTGTGTAGGGTAGGTTGTGGTGACAATCAGAGGAGAACTTCACGTTGGCTATGCAGTGACTCCAGCGCTTTATCCGCCAGATACAGCGCACGCTCACCATCGTCCCCGCTGCAATCAGGGACTGCTTCGCCGCGCAGAACCGCAACAAAGTGTTCCCATTCCGCGGCATAGGCCGATTTATAACGCTGCAAGAAGAAGTGTTCAGGTAACGCGCTGGTGCAGCCTGTCTTCGCGTAGTGTTGCACCTGGTTTTCGAGAATATTGCCCGCGCACAGCAGCCCTTCAGAGCCGTGTAGCTCAAGGCGCTGGTCGTAGCCGTAGGAGGAGCGGCGGCTGTTGACGATGGTCGCCATCGCGCCGGAGGCATATTTCAGTACGATGAACGCGGTGTCGATATCGCCCGCCTCGCCAATCGCCGGATCGACCAGGTTACTGCCCTGGGCATACACAGAAACCGGCTCTTCGCCCATGATAAAGCGCGCCATATCAAAATCGTGGATGGTCATATCGCGAAACATACCGCCAGACACGCGCACATATTCCGCAGGCGGCGGCGACGGATCGCGGGAGATTATCAGCAGCGATTCCGGCTTACCGATACGCCCGGCCAGTGCATCCGTTTTCACACGGCGGAACTGTGGATCGAAGCGGCGGTTGAAGCCGATGAACAACGGTACGTCGTACTCTTTGACCACTTTCAGACAGTCGCGTACGCGGGCCAGATCCAGGTGGACCGGCTTTTCACAGAAGATGGCTTTGCCATGACGAGCGGCCAGTTCAATCAGATCCGCATGGGTATCGGTCGCGGAGGCGATCAGTACGGCGTGAACATTAGGATCCGCCATCGCCTCATTCAGGCTTTGCAGACGAGCCTGGTACTGAGTGGCAAGACGGGTGGCAAATTCCTGATTCGGGTCGACGACGGACCAGAGGGTGGTGGCACTGTGACTGGCAATGTTAGCTGCATGTACCTGGCCAATTCGGCCAGCGCCCAGTAAAGCAATGTTAAACATAACGGCTCCCGGTGTTGGTGAATGCGATGAACTAACGACCCCTTAAATAAAACATTTATTTCATTTTTATAAATAGTGAAAATTATGTTTTTGAGTGCAAGTTAACACTTTTGAGATGAACGAGATAAAATTTGTTATCAATATCACAACATAAAGACAGGAAAGATGAAGGAATTAGCCCCCTTCCGTTCAGGAAGGAGGCGAAGGATGAAGGGGCAGGAAAAATGAAATGAAAATTTCGTTGTTGCAGGTTGCCGGATGACGGCGCGAACGCCTTATCCGGCCTACAGGTTAGAAGTAGTTGTAGGCCGGATAAGCGCAGCGACATCCGGCATTACCCAGCGTCAGTACTGACGAGCGTTTTTCACCTGTTCAAACGTCTGCTCAGCGGCTTTGCGCACCGACGGTGAATCAGCCACCTGCGCATCACCGGTTCGCCACCAGGCGGCGTAATCGTGGGTCATGGTTTTCGGCAGGACTTTAATATCCAGCAGCGTCGGGCCAGGATGCGCACGAGAGGCTTCCAGCGCCGCCAGCAGGCTTTTTTCATCATGCACCCGCCAGGCACGACAGCCGTAGCTCTCGGCATTCTGGGCAAAATCAACTTTCACCAGCGGCCCATCCAGCCTCCCGGTTTGCGGGTTGCGGTGACGGTTTTCCGTGCCGAAACTCCCCATCCCGTGCCCCATCTGCAGATTGTTAATGCACCCGAAGCTGGCGTTATCAAACAGCAGGATAGTAACTTTTATCCCTTCCTGAACGGCAGTTTGTAGTTCGGAATGCAGCATCATGTATGAGCCATCCCCCACCATGGCATACACCGGCTGCTGCGGCTTCGCCAGCCTGGCCCCAATAGCAGCCGCAATCTCATAGCCCATACAGGAGTAACCGTATTCCAGGTGATAGCTGTCCGGGGTTTTGACCTGCCAGATGCGTTGTAAATCGCCAGGCAGCGATCCGGCGGCGCCCACGACAATCGCGTTATCTTCGATGTGCTGATTGATAAGCCCCAGCACCCGCGTCTGGGTCAACCGCGTGTTGAGCGTGTCGCCATATTCCGCCAGTTGGGCGTCAAGATGCCCTGCCACTTCGGGAACATCGTCAGGACGCCAGTCGCGATCCCATAAACGTTGGCACTCATCACGCCAGGCCGCCTGCGCCTGTGCGATCTCGCCCCCCCAATCGCTACGGTAGTCTTGCAGCGTTTCGGTTAATGCCGTAAGCCCGGTACGGGCGTCGGCGATAAGCGCGGTGGCATCAAGCTTCAGTGCGTCAAACTCCGCCACGTTCAGCAGCAGGAACTCAACCTCCGGATGGGAAAACAGCGCTTTCGAACCGGTGGTAAAGTCGGTGAGTCGCGTGCCGATGCCGATCACCAGATCGGCCCGGGTTGCAAGCTGGTTGGCGGCCATCCCACCGGTTACCCCAATGCCTCCGAGGTTAAGTGGGTGGTCACTAACCAGCGCCCCCTTTCCAGCCTGAGTTTCAGCAAACGGTAGTTGCAGCGTTTCAACAAACGCACGCAACGCCTCATGCGCGCCGGAATATCGTACCCCGCCACCGCACACCACCAGCGGACGGCGTTTGCGGGCAATCAGCGCCCGCGCCATCGCCAGACGCTGCGGGTCGGGCGGGCGACGTTCGATCAGATGGACGCGGCGCGCAAAGAAACTCAGTGGATAGTCCCAGGCTTCTCCCTGCACATCCTGCGGCAGGCAGAGGGTAACTGCGCCAGTGTCTGCAGGGTCAGTGAGCGTTCGCATCGCGTTCAGCATCGCGCTCATTAACTGTTCCGGGCGATTAATCCGATCCCAATAACGCGAGACCGGGCGGAAGCAGTCGTTGGTGCTGATGCCAAGCTCATGGAATTGCTCAATTTGCTGCAATACCGGGTCCGGCTGACGGCTGGCGTAGACATCGCCTGGCAACAGCAACAGCGGAATACGGTTCGCCGTCGCGGTCGCCGCGGCGGTCACCATATTCGCCGCCCCCGGTCCAACCGACGACGTCACGGCAAAAATACGCTGGCGTCGATGCTGTTTAGCGAACCCGGTCGCCATGTGCGCAATTCCCTGCTCATTACATCCCTGCATTACCTGCAGATGACCGGGTTCCTGCTCCAGCGCCTGGCCGATACCGAGCACATTACCGTGACCAAAGATGGTGGCAACGCCCTCAACAAAGGGCGTTTCATGACCATCGACACAGACATATTGTTGATTAAGGAATTTGACCAGCGCCTGAGCCATGGTCATACGTTCGGTTTGCATAACCCCTCCTGTCAGCCCAGCGTTGGCATGGAGAACGCGGCCCCTGTGTCTTGCAGCATCTCCGGCCAGCGTGCGGTGACGGTCTTCATGCGGGTGTAGAAGCGCACGCCATCGTTACCATGCACGTTGAGCGCGCCAAAAATCGAACGCTTCCAGCCGCCGAAGCTGTGGAACGCCATCGGCACCGGAATAGGCACGTTTACGCCCACCATGCCCGCCTGCACCTCTTCGCAGAAGCGACGCGCGCAGCCGCCGTCGCGCGTGAAAATCGCCGTGCCGTTACCATATTCATGGCGGTTAATCAGTTCCACCGCGCTGTTGTAATCGGCTACACGCACCACAGAAAGAACCGGCCCGAAAATCTCTTCCTTATAGATGGTCATTTCCGGCGTGACGTTATCAAACAGGGTTGGCCCGACAAAATAGCCCTGCTCATGGCCTTTAACGCTAAAACGCCGACCATCCACACGCAGGCTGGCCCCCTGTGATTCCCCGCTGTCGATGTATCCGAGTACTTTATTACGGTGCGCCGAGGAGATAAGCGGCCCCATTTCGTTTTCCGGCGTCTGATCAAGCCCCGGTCCGACGCGCAGCGCCGCAATCTGTTTTTCCAGTCGCGAGCACAGCTCATCCGCGGTTTTATCCCCCACCGCCAGCACAACCGAAAGCGCCATGCAGCGTTCACCCGCCGCGCCGTAAGCGGCGCCCATAATGGCGTTGGTTGCCATATCCATGTCAGCATCCGGCATTAAAATACAGTGATTTTTAGCGCCACCCAACGCCTGGCAACGCTTACCGTGAGCCGAGGCCGTCTGATAAATATATTCCGCAATCGGCGTTGAGCCGACGAAGCTTACGGCCTGCACGCGCGGGTCAGTAAGCAGCACGTCAACGGACTCTTTATCTCCCTGTACCACGTTGAACACGCCGTCCGGTAATCCCGCCTCTTGCAGCAGTTTCGCCAGCGCCAGCGCGAGAGAAGGGTCTTTTTCGGAGGGTTTCAGCACGAAGGAATTTCCGGTTGCCAGCGCGATGGGGAACATCCACATCGGCACCATCGCCGGAAAGTTAAACGGCGTGATCCCGACGCAAACCCCAAGCGGTTGCATCAGAGAGTGGCTATCGACGCCGGTCCCTACGTTGGCGGAGTGTTCGCCCTTTTGCAGATGCGGGATGCCACAGGCAAACTCCACCACTTCCAGGCCGCGCGTCAGTTCACCGACAGCGTCAGAGAACACCTTGCCATGCTCTTCGCTGATGATGCGAGCCAACCTTTCCATGTTCTGTTCCAGCAGCGCCTTAAAGCGGAACATCACTCGCGCACGTTTTAGCGGAGAATGCCGCGCCCAACCGGGGAATGCGTCGTGCGCTGCCGCGATGGCCTGTTCGGTTTCCCGTGTCGAACTCATCACCACCTGGCGGATCTGCTCGCCGGTGGCCGGGTTGAAGATCGCCTGAACGCGCTGGCCTGAACCGGTGACACATTCGCCATGAATAAAATTCGCTACTGTCTCCATCCTTAACCTCTCGCTGTTGATACGTGATTGTTACCTGAACGCCGTTATCTGTGTACTATATATGAAACAAACATTCCATTTTAAGTTGAAATAAAATAAATAATGATTAATGTGATCAAGGATGGATTTTTATGTTAACAAGCGGAATCGCATGATTAACGTGTACTGGCAGAATGTTTCAGCAAGCGATTAGACTGAAGCTTTTGTTTCGTTTTTACGGCCAGATGAATGCGTGACATTTCAAAGACGCGGTTTTGCGTTTAGAATCATAAAACTATGCAACAGGAGGTAAAATGACGACAGCAACCAGCCTGAACGAGCTGCAGCAGCAGATCCGCGATCGCTACGATGGCCTGAGCAAAAGGCTGCAGCAGGTGTCCCGCTATGTGCTGGATAATACAAATAGCGTGGCCTTTGATACGGTTGCCGTCATTGCCGAACGTGCCGGAGTGCCTCCCTCGACGCTGATCCGCTTTGCCAATGCTTTTGATTTCACCGGCTTTAACGAAATGAAACAGCTGTTTCGTATGAATCTGGTGGAGGAAACTGCCAGCTACAGCGACCGCGCACGCCTGTTCCGTGAGATGGAAAGCGAAGCCGTGCCGGAAACGCCGCTCGATATCTTGCAGGAATTCGCCCGTTCGAATACTCAGGCCCTACAGCAGTTGGCAGCCCGTGCCGAACCAGAAATGCTGGAACGCGCGGTACAATTACTGGCAGAAGCCGACACCATCTACATCGCCGGTCTGCGTCGTTCGTTTAGCGTGGCGGCCTATCTCACCTATGCCCTGAGCCATCTTGAGTGTCGCCCTATTTTGCTCGATGGAATGGGCGGGATGCTGCGCGAGCAGATTAACCGCATCAAAGCGCGTGATATCGTCGTGTCGATCAGCTTCTCGCCCTATGCGGAAGAAACGGTGATGGTCAGCGAAACCGCGGCCAATGCAGGCGCGCGCCAGATTGTCATTACCGACAGCCAGATAAGCCCGCTGGCAACATTCAGCGATCTCTGCTTTGTGGTGAAGGAGGCACAGGTTGACGCGTTTCGCTCCCAGTCAGCAACGCTGTGCCTGGTGCAGTCGCTAGTGGTGGCGCTGGCTTACCGTCTGGGTGACGGGAGTAATGAACGCGGTCATTCCGTCGGGTAATAGCGGTCAGCAAATTGATCGCCCGCTTTATTAACACCCCCAGCGTGAGGCGCAAGAGCAATTGCACGCGTTGCTTTTATGGTCGTTGAAAATATAGTCCTCATTCAGCGACCAGCTACAACACAGTCTATTATTACCATAAGCTACAATTATATTAATTTTAGATAATCAACAGCACGTTTGCTGACAATAATACGCAAAGGTTTACTATAGGCCTGTCTTTTTTTAGCAGGAAAGTAAAAATGAAAAAAACAAAAGGGTTGATGATTATTGCCCTTGCTTTCACCCTGGCATCATGTGCTTCCATTCCTGAGAATATCAAAGGTAATAATCAACCTGATATACAAAAAAACTTTATCTCCGTGCATAACCAGCCGGGATTATATACCGGTCAACAGGCCCGCTTTGGTGGTAAAGTCATCAATGTGATTAACACCAAAACGGATACGTTACTGGAAATCGCCGTTTTGCCACTGAACGACTCTGCTAAGCCACAAATAGACGCGAGCTATCAGGGACGAATTCTTGCCCAGCAGAAAGGTTTTCTCGATCCGGTAAACTACAGAAACCATTTCGTGACTATTTTGGGAACAATTCAAGGAGATGAGTCAGGATTCATCAACAAGGTCCCGTATAACTTTGTTAAAGTTGATTTACAGGGTATTCAGGTCTGGCATTTAACTGAGTCTGTCAACACCACCTATAATATGTGGGATTACGGCTATGGCGCGTTCTGGCCTGAACCCATATGGGGAGGCCCCTACTACGCCAACACAGTAACTCAGGTAACTCCGGAGCTAGTGAAATAATCCCAGTAGTAAGATGGCGCTAATATATTCCGGAGTCGGGCGCTAACCAACGCCCACCACATCAACTCGCGTTTATCTAATTGCGCCATCCAGCTTCATGAGATCCTTCGCTTAACATGTATTCTTCCTGTTACATATAATTTTTAACCGCTAATTCTTTAGCGAAGAAATGGGCTTTACCCTTCTCATGCCTGACCATCTTTTTTTATTTACCGACAATTCCTCCACCCTGCATGCAATAAAAGAACCTTTGTGTTTTCACATTATTCAGGGATTACAATGAACAGAAAATGCTTACTGTTGATACCATTATTCTTTAGTAGCGCCATCATCACCGCCTGCGATAATAAACCTGCAGTAAAAACCACCGCCATGGCACCCGAGGTCGGCGTTGTTACCTTAGCGCCCTCCTCAGTGAATATTAAAAGTGAACTTCCGGGCCGCGCAGTTTCATTTGAGATCGCCGAAATTCGCCCTCAGGTTGGGGGGATCATCATAAAGCGCAACTTTATTGAAGGAGATAAAGTCAGCAAAGGAGAGTCACTGTATCAAATTGATCCTGCCCCGCTGCAGGCGCGACTGGATTCAGCCAAAGGTGCGCTGGCTAAGGCAATGGCGACGGCCAATAACATACGTCTGACATTAAATCGGCAGTCAGCGTTAATAAAATCCAATTACGTCAGCCGCCAGGACTACGACACGACGCGCTCACAGCTTAATGAAGCACAGGCCAATGTCGCCGTTGCTAAAGCGGAGCTTGAGCAAGCCACTATCAACCTGCGCTATGCCAATGTCACCTCGCCAATTGAGGGCATCAGCGGTAAATCCTCCGTGACCGTGGGTGCCCTGGTCACTGCCAATCAGGAAAATGCGCTGGTCACCGTTCAACGGTTGGATCCGATTTATGTTGATTTAACCCAGTCAGTACAAGACTTTCTTCGCCTGAAAGAAGAGAAAGCCAACGGCCAAATCGCCCAACAACAAGGCAAAATTCCGGTTGAACTGATGCTGGAAAACGGCAAGCCCTATCGCCATACCGGTACGCTTGAGTTTTCCGATCCCGCCGTTGATGAGACCACCGGTTCGGTGACCCTGCGCGCCGTATTTCCCAATCCTGAGGGTGAAATTTTACCCGGCATGTACGTCACGGCGCTGCTGGACGAAGGCAGTCAGCAGAACGTGTTGATGGTTCCCCAGCAAGGGATTACGCATAACGAACAAGGAAAAGCCACCGCGCTAATCCTTGACCCGGAAAACGTGGTGCAACTGCGTGAAATAAACGCCGTGAAGGCCGTTGGCAATCAATGGCTAGTGACCGCGGGATTAGGCCCTGGCGATCGGGTCATTGTGTCCGGACTACAAAGGATTCGTCCGGGAATCAAAGCCCGGGTCCTCCATTCAAAACTGAACACACCTGACGCGGTAACTGAACAGTAATATTTCAGGCATTAAGGACACTTTCTTCATGGCCAACTTTTTTATTGAGCGCCCGGTTTTCGCCTGGGTACTCGCCATTATCATGATGTTTACGGGCGGTATCGCGATAATGAACCTGCCTGTCGCCCAGTACCCACAAATTGCTCCCCCGACCATCACCATCAGCGCCGCTTACCCAGGGGCAGACGCAAAGACCGTTGAAGACTCCGTGACGCAAGTGATTGAACAGAATATGAATGGTCTTGATGGCCTGATGTATATGTCATCCACCAGCGATGCGGCAGGTAATGCCTCGATTATCCTGACCTTCAAAACGGGTACGTCACCCGATATTGCGCAGGTTCAGGTACAGAATAAATTACAACTGGCGATGCCTTCCCTGCCGCAGGAGGTACAGCAGCAAGGGATAAGCGTTGATAAATCCAGCAGCAACATCTTAATGGTCGCCGGCTTTATCTCTGATAATAACAGTCTCAGCCAATATGATATTGCCGACTATGTGGCTTCAAATATTAAAGACCCGCTAAGCCGCACTGCCGGGGTGGGAAGCGTACAGTTGTTTGGTTCGCAATACGCCATGCGCATCTGGTTGGATCCGCAAAAGCTCGACAAGTATAACCTCACCCCGCAAGATGTTATTACCCAACTCAAAGTTCAGAACAATCAGATATCCGGCGGGCAACTGGGGGGCATGCCTCAGTCAGCCGATCAGCAGCTAAATGCGTCGATCATCGTCCAGACGCGCCTGCAAACTACCGATGAATTTGGCCAGATCTTCCTCAAAGTCCAGCAAGATGGCTCCCAGGTTCTGCTGCGCGATGTCGCACGCATTGAACTGGGTGCGGAAAATTATGCCACGGTTGCACGTTACAACGGCAAACCCGCCGCCGGGATTGCGATTAAACTTGCCGCTGGCGCCAATGCCCTGGAAACGTCCCAGGCGGTCAAACAAGAGCTGAACAGATTATCGGCCTGGTTTCCGCCCAGTATGAAAACCGTTTATCCCTATGACACCACGCCGTTTATCGAGATTTCGATTCAGGGCGTTTTTCATACATTGATCGAGGCAATCATTCTGGTATTCCTCGTCATGTACCTGTTTTTGCAGAGTTTCCGTGCAACGCTTATCCCCACAATCGCCGTTCCGGTAGTTATCCTCGGCACCTTTGCAATACTCGACGTCGCCGGTTTTTCGATTAATACACTCACGATGTTTGGCATGGTGCTGGCGATAGGGTTGTTAGTCGATGATGCTATCGTGGTGGTTGAGAACGTAGAACGCATTATTGCCGAAGAACATTTGTCACCAAAAGCGGCGACGCATAAAGCGATGGGCCAGCTCCAGAGAGCGCTGATCGGTATTGCCGTTGTGTTATCCGCTGTATTTATGCCGATGGCATTTATGAGCGGGGCGACGGGGGAGATTTTCCGCCAGTTTTCTATCACCTTAATCTCCTCGATGCTGCTGTCGGTGTTTGTGGCGATGAGCCTGACGCCTGCACTTTGTGCCATGCTGTTGAAATCCCATGAGGGAGAAAAAGTAAACACACATTTTCTGTTTACCCGTTTCAATCACTTCATGGAGAAATGTACTCAGCACTACACGGACAGCACCCGTAAACTTCTCCGTTGCACGGGCCGTTACATGGTCGTGTATTTAGTGATTGGCGCGGGCATGATCGTGCTGTTTTCACGCACCCCGACCTCCTTTCTGCCTGAAGAAGATCAGGGGGTATTCATGACCACGGCGCAATTACCTTCCGGCTCAACGATGGTGAACACCAGCAAAGTGCTCGGAGAAATAACGGATTACTATCTGACGAAAGAACAGAAAAACGTCGCTTCGGTTTTCACCGTCGGCGGATTTGGCTTCAGCGGTCAGGGGCAAAACAACGGTCTGGCGTTTATCAGCCTGAAGCCCTGGTCAGAACGCGTTGGCGAGGAAAACTCGGTTACCGCCATTATTCGACGGGCGATGATGGCCTTAAGCACCATTAATAACGCCGTTGTTTATCCGTTTAATTTACCCGCAGTCGCGGAACTGGGGACCGCTTCAGGCTTTGATATGGAGCTGCTGGATAACGGTAACCTTGGGCATGAAAAAATGATGCAGGCCCGAAACGAGCTTCTGGCGCTGGCCAGCCAGTCGTCAGGAGAGGTTGACGGGGTGCGTCCGAACGGTCTGGAAGATACGCCGATGTTCCGCATTCACGTCAACGCCAGGAAGGCAGAAGCCATGGGCGTTGCGTTATCGGATATCAATCAGACCATCTCCACCGCGTTTGGTAGTCGCTATGTCAATGACTTCCTGAACCAGGGGCGCGTTAAAAAAGTGTATGTACAGGCCGATACGCCGTTTCGTATGTTGCCGGACAATATCAATCACTGGTACGTACGTAATGCCTCTGGCGCAATGACGCCGCTTTCCGCTTACTCATCCACCGAGTGGACCTACGGCTCCCCCCGCCTTGAACGCTACAATGGTCAGCCTGCAATGGAAATTCTCGGCCAGCCGGTCGAAGGAAAAAGCAGCGGCGATGCAATGAAATTTATGGCGTCGCTGATTAATAAACTGCCCGCAGGCGTTGGCTATGCCTGGACAGGTCTGTCTTATCAGGAAGCACTGTCCACAAACCAGGCGCCAATGCTGTACGGCATTTCGCTGATCGTCGTGTTTCTGGCGCTGGCGGCGCTGTATGAAAGCTGGTCGATACCCTTCTCGGTGATGCTGGTTGTGCCAATCGGGGTGGTCGGCGCTTTGCTGGCTACCGATCTACGCGGTCTGAGCAATGATGTTTACTTCCAGGTCGGGCTACTCACCACCATGGGGCTGTCGGCTAAAAACGCCATTCTGATCGTCGAGTTCGCCGTCGAGATTATGCAAAACGAAGGAAAAGCACCGCTTGAAGCCGCGGTGGAGGCCGCGCAAATGCGCTTACGTCCTATTTTAATGACCTCACTGGCTTTCATCCTGGGGGTTATTCCATTGGCAATAAGCGACGGCGCAGGCTCTGGCGCGCAAAATGCCGTCGGTACGGGGGTTATCGGTGGGATGTTGGCCGCAACCGTGCTGGCTATCTATTTTGTCCCGCTATTCTTTGTTCTCGTTGAAAACATGCTGGCGAGATTTAAAGCCCGACGCTGACTCGTTGTCCTATCCCTGGGATCTTATCCCAGGGATAGGGCTTTGTTTGTCAGATCTACGGTCATTAGCGGGCCTTGCTATCCAGCGAGTTTCTCGTGGCTAGCAAGGTAAACATTACACGGGTATTTTCTTGTAGGGGAACAACTGGGGTAGGTACAGAGGTTGTCAATTCTAACTAATGCCAGGCTATCAAAACGGTTAATTAATAGTGCAGACCGGAACCTTTCAGATTTACAGCCAGTTCACCCAGTTTTGTATTCGGATGCTGATAACACATTTTAACCATTTTCGGTACAGCTTCCGTTTCCACCTGATGCAGTGGAACATAATCATCACCTTTAAAGTCCGAATTTTTATTAACAATCACAAAGGCAATTGCCGTCTTGTATTGCTGACTCATATCAACGAATTCTTTACAGGTCATATCCTGTGGCGCAGCTTCCGTTGCCTGCGTAGCAAAAGCACGGCTCATCGGCGCCATAACAGAAGTCATAAGAATAACTGCAGAAACAACCAATTTAATATTCACAATGCACTCCAGAGGTAGCATTAATTTTTATCGGCGAGTTTATCAGTTTCTACCAACGTCGTATTTCTGCGCAGACTGATAAAAGCTAAAGAACTAAAGATCATCTCAACGCCAATAAATATTGAGGTAAACACATATGACCTGTCGGGATCCATATTCAGCCACACGGCTGCAATAAGCAGATCAAAAATACCGATGAAAATATTCCATCCATAACCCGGACTGCGGAACATTTTGACACCGGAAGCAACACGAAAAATACCGCCAAGAATAAACAGGCAGCAAAAAACCATTGCCAATGAATTCATGCCTATCACAGGATTCTCGAGGAAACAGTATCCCAGCAGTAACCACGCGATAGCAAAAAAGGCATAGGTAAATTTGGCTTTCAACTGCTTTTTACCAGAGCTAAACAAGCTATAGATAGAATAGAAACCACACACCAGAAACATAAAACCTGTTGCGTAGCTTAAGTAAACACCCGCAGCGATTGGATAGATTAAGCAGCAGATGCCACAAACCAACAACAGCACCGCCATGATTGTGGCGTGTCTCTTATAATGAGTTAGTGTTTTTTCATTAAACGCTTTCAGGCTACGCTGATTAAAAACAAACATACATCCTCCGTTACATAGAAACGCAATGTAACCTGTTAATTAAAGAGTAATTCTCACTTAATACATATTACTTACAATGAAATGATAAGACTTTCACTCAGCGTTCGTATATAAGATAAAAGGAATGCCGTTATCCGTATAATCCTACACGCGTCAGACGTCTGACACCTGTAGGATTAAACGCTCATTATTCTTTCCTGGCTCTGATTCCACTCTTTTAATTTATTTAATATGCTTATTTCGTTTGGTGACATATGCCAACTTTATTCAGGAGAAAGTAATGAAAAAGATTATTCTTGCGGGTCTGCTTGCAACCATGATGGGTTCAGCTCCGGTACTGGCAGCGACCACTACCACTCCGGCACAAACCGCTACAGCCAATGTACAAAAAGAAGCTGCCGATATTATGCAGGTCGCGGTGCAAGGTGCAAATGCGATGCGTGATATTCAGCTTGCTCGTCTGGCCCTGTTTCATGGACAGCCTGACAGTGCTAAAAAATTAACCGACGATGCCGCTTCCCTGCTGGCAGGCGACAGCAAAGATTGGGCGAAATTTGTAAAAACTGCGCCTAAAGCCAAAATGATTGACGATCAGTACGTGATTATTAACGCGACTGTCGCGCTGTCAGAAGACTACATTGCCACTCCGGCCAAAGAATCCGCTATCAATACAGCGAATGGTAAAATGGCCAAAGGCGACTGGAAAGGTGCGGTGGATACCTTACAGCTGGCGGGTATCAACGTACTTCAGACTCAATACCTGATGCCTTTAAATCAGACTCGTAAAGCCGTTGCCAGCGCACAAAAACTGCTGTCTTCTGGTAAATACTATGAGGCAAACCTTGTGTTAAAGGGTGCTGAAGAAGGCATTGTTATCGATAGCGAGATGCTGGGCGCAGGCCAGTAATACTCAGCACTACGGAGTGTTGAACCAGGACTTTCTCTCCCGATCGGGCAGCTACGGCTACCCGATCGGGGGGGTTAATGGCTAATCAGACTGTCGATCTCAATCTCAATTTCCCGCATGACCGCAACAATCTTCTGTAATGCTTCCTGGCGTACAGCCAAAGGAAGACAGTCATGTCGCATAGATTCAAAAGGTTCACACAGCGTCTGAAGAGCAGTAATACCCAGAATTTGCGCCGAACCATGCAACCGGTGAAGAGCCCGCAAAAACAGCTGAGGTTCATCTTGCAAAACGGCTTTTCCGGCCGCCTGTAAATCGCTGAGCGTTGCCTCGCGAAATGTTTCGAGTATCTCATTCATTAATGCACGATCGCCGCCGGTATTTTCCGTCAGAACATTGAATTTCAGATGTCGGATCGAACAAGGAGACGAATAACCGGTTTCGATTTTGCTCAGTTCATGCGTCAGCGTCTTAATCGACACGGGCTTAAATAGACACAAATTCATCCCATTTTGCAGACACCGATCGCGTGACTGCGGGAGCGCGCTGGCCGTTAGCCCCCATATTTGTAAATGAGGCTGCTGACGACGCAATGAAGCCGCGAGATCAAACCCGTCCTTCTTCGGCATATTCACATCGGTTATCAACAGGTCGTATGATTTTTTAACCAGTTTGGCTTCGGCCTCCTCGCCATCACACGCTTCATCCACGCTGTAACCAATGGCGTTCAACTGTCGCTTAAGCAGCAGACGATTGGTCGGGTTATCATCTGCTATTAAAATAGACAGGCACGGTAGCGGCAACAGAGCGCCTGGCGTGTCGCCATCCGGAACAACTGACTGTCGGGCAGTCTCAACCGGCAACGTGATGGTAAACGTGGTTCCTTGCGACGGGACGCTCATCAGTTCAAGCGTACCGCCCATCAGCGTCACCAGCTCTTTGCAGATAAATAACCCCAGACCGGAACCCGTTTGTTGACGCCCGCTGCGCCCCTGAGCATAACGATGAAATAGCCCAGCCTGCTCCTCTTCACTAATCCCACAACCGGTATCGCTAATAGCGATGGTCAGGTTGCCGTGATTCTCCTCGTCAGGCGTCAAACGGGCCGTCACGTGAATACTGCCCTGCTCGGTAAACTTCAGCGCATTACCCACCAGATTGGTGAGAATTTGCCGTAAAGCCTGCTGATCGACAAAGACCCGCTCGTTCGCCGGCAACTGGCTAACGCAGGCAAGCGTAATGCCTTTCTGTCTGGCTAAAGCATCGAAAGAGTGACACTGCAATTCAATGAGCTGCGAGAGATCCGTCCATTGAGGAACAACCTGGTATTTACCAGACTCAATCTTATCCACGTCCAGAATCTTACCAATCAGCCCAAGTAATGACTGGGCCGTCGCCCCGGTAAGGGCAATCGCCTCCTTTCGCTGCGCCGGACTGAGTTCTGAACTCGACAGTAATTCCAGAAAACCCACAATCGAGCTTACAGGGGTACGTAATTCATGGCTCATGCTCGCAAGAAAACGACTTTTGGCCTTGGTCGCTTCAATTGCTTTGTTCTTTTCGATCTCCAGCTCTTGAGACAATGCTTCTTTAAGATGGAGTTGCTCTTCCAGCAGACGCTGCGATTGCTTTCTTTTATTGACCTCACGCGAAAGTGAGATCCCCCAGATCAGGCTAATCGCTATCAGCAGCAGCGCAAACACCACCAGTTGATAGAACTGTTTGCTATATCGACTCCAGATATCGACCTGCGTATTGGAAATTTTCGACCACTTCTCCGTCATCTGCAAAATTTCACGTGGCGGTATGGCCTGCAGCGCTTTATCCATTACGGACTTCAACATGGGCTCGTGAGGAGAGACCGCAAAACTTACCGAGGCACCCGGCATATCAGGAAGCCTAAAAAAGTGCATATTTTTCTGGTAGTCATGATCGACCATGTACCTTGCCGACAATTCGGTAGCGATTGCCGCGTCAACCTTGCCATCCCTGAGCATAGTCATCGCGACGCTACCAGTATCGGCATCCACCCAGGTGGCCTTGGGGTAGCGTTGTCTCAGGTCACTTTCCAACACATGTCCAGCGGGCAACGCAATACGGATCGGTTTATCCAGTAGCGAGTCGGCCGTTTCCTCGCGGGAAGTGATAATCACAAATGCGACATTCATCAGCGGATCGCTAAAGGTCGAATTACGCTGATTTTGATTAGTCAGGGTGATGGTGGGATACATATCCCATTGTTCGCCGCTTATTTTTTTCATCTGTTCACTTTTCGAATCAGCTAAAACGGGTTCAAAATCAAGCCCCGTTTGCAGATGAATAATATTCAGCAAATCGCCAAGGATACCGCGTAATTCACCACTGCGATCAACAAGCGTATAGGGCGGGTAATCTGGATTGATCAAAATACGAATAGTATGTTTTTTCTTCAGCCACGCTTTCTCCCGATCGGTGAATGGAATCGGCGCATTCAGATAGGCCAGGTTGCCGCGGTTCAGCCAGTTCTGCATGACCTGCATATGAATTTCATTGCTGATTGATGTAATGAAACCATCAAGAATGTTTCTTAATACCGGCTGTTCTTCCTTAACCACAAAATAATTATATTGCTCTTGTTTATCAAAGTAGTGCGTAATAACCAGTGATTGTGAAAAATATCGGGAGATACAATGACTGCTGGTGATATTGTTACCAATGTAATATTGGCTATCACCATTCACAACCGACGCCATGGCCTGATATTCGTCATCGTAAAATGAGACTTTAGCATCAGGAAAAGCATCCTGGATAACATCAAGGAAAGGACAATCACGCACACACGCGACGCTAACCTGATGGTCCGTGGTCAGCGGCAGCATGGTGTTTTTTAGCGAGGTCACAAGCGTCGGCCACGTTGTCAGCAATGCCGAAGTGCGCAATAAATTCCCGCCGACATCCTGGCGCCTTGAAAGCTGGGTTATCAGCGTATCGACATCGTTACTGGCGAGCGCGGCCAGTGCTTCTTGCTCATTATCATACTGCTTTATAACAATTTTTAGATTGAGATTCTTTTGCATTAGCGCAAGATAATCCGCATTGACTCCCCGGTAATATTCCCCACTATTTTGGTAAACAATGGGGGAGACTTCCGGTAACCAGGTGCCAACAACCAAGGTTTTTTTATGCGCTAACCAGTTCGTTTCTTCCCTGTTCAGACTGATATTTTGTACAGAGGTACTATAGTTACTTTTCAGCTCAACTTGCCGGGCAGAGCTTACATCCGTAGACACCCCGATGGTAAATATGACCATCAAAAAAATAAACAAGCGTTCCAGCATTACTCTATCCTATTTTATTTCTCTGCGCGTAATCATATATTTCCATTAATGATGAGCAATCTAATTTCTCCATCAAACGACTTTTATAGGTACTTACGGTTTTATTGCTGATGTTCATTTTGCTGGCAATTGTGCTGTAATCCATACCGTTGAGAATATAACGCAGCACTCTCATTTCCTGGGTCGACAATGTATCAAGCTTATCCTGCTCGCTGACAGATGAACCCGTAAAATGCTCAAGAGAAAAGGGGAAATAGCTGTAACCATTTTTAGCGGCTTCAATGGCGGCAAGAATATTATTCATACCTTCTTTTTTACTCACAAATCCGTTGGCGCCATATTCGGCGCTACGTTTACCGTAAAAATATTCATTTTTAGCTGAAATGATAATGATTACACCAGCATAGTGCCGCTTTCTCAACTGCTCCAGCACTTCAATGCCGCTAATACCCGGTATATCCACATCAACAATCAGCAGTTCCGGTTTCGTTTTTTCAACGGTTTGAACCACGTGATCCCCGCAGTCGAGCTCGGTGGTTACGGTAATACCATTTGTATCGAGTAAGTTGCGGATGGCTATGCGAGCCAATGGGTGATCGTCAACGATTATCGCGTTCATTGCGTTTAAGAATCCCGATAAATAAAGAGAGGCGATGGCTATAGAGCAGGTGAGTCTGCAATATTATTGATTTATATATCATTAGACTCAGGATGCAAATCCTAACATAGCCATGCGCGTATTTTATGATTTTTTCATAATTCAAGTGAATAAATCATGAAAATAACATTTTGGTTTACAAAATTTAAACTTTGATACTTAGCGGACATCAAATCATTAACACGCAGCAAAGAGAATATTCCTACACATGTAGGACAAACCTTTCATGTATCACGGCTCATTCTTAATGAAAAAGTTAAAATAATCAGTACGCTGAGTATAAAAAATCACAGAGTGGACTACGTGACGTATATTCTTCTATTTTACAAGGCTTATCCCGGAAAATTAAACCGCATGGGAATTTGTCAACAAGCCAGACCATTAAACAGCAAAGTGTTAAACCATATAAAAATATATATTGCCCTAAAAATAAAGTTATTTATGTTTTTCCTGTTATAGCAAATAAAAACAACAAACCCTCTCATTTTTGCGGTTTAGAACACCCTGTATTATTTTCTCTGGAAAATTCAATTAAACGGTTGATTTAGAGACTCTGAGCACGTACGTATCATGCGAAAAATACAAAAGCTTATCAGCGCAGAGCGTGAGGAGTTCACCCCTTACTCCAGCCTGTCCGTTGGCATTGCTACGGGCTGCGGTCGGGATGAGATTGCTGATGCGCACATCCTGATGAAACAGTTTAAATCCGAACTGGTCACCATTCCTGAGTGGGATGGTGACACAGAGGATGACATCTGGCGCGCTATTCAGCTACTCCGCACAATTCTCGAGCAAATTCAGATCGGGCCATGAAGAAATGCGTCTTCACTGTAACAGCTTTGCGAGCCCTTGTTCGAGTATGGGTATCGCCGCACCGTAGACACCGAGATCGCGGCTAACCTGACTAACGGACAATTGCTGGATCGTCTGCCCAAAGAAGCTGTTTTGTTGCCCAAACCCTGCGCAAAACGCTTGCCAAATACCGGTATTTTTAACGAAAGGGCCAGAAACAATCAGCTTTTTAGGAAAGAATACGCGACAAACGTTTGAAGCTGCGGTTGTCATCTGATCAATCGCTTGCTGTATTGCTGGGTTATCTGCCAGATCCTTTGATGCCAGAAGAGTAGCAATATTCTCTTCATCATCACCCGCCTGAAACTCTTTTCCGAGCACTTCGTGTCCGATTGACCACAGCGCTGCAACCGTTTCCAGACACCCTTTTTGTCCACAGTGGCAAGGTGCATTTTGTCCTGAGATATGCCAGTGACCAATTTCGCCAAAAGCATACCCCCCTTCGACAATATTGTCCCCGGACTGACCAAACGCAAAACCAACACCGTATCCCCAGTGTAACAGCAATGTACTTTCATCTTGCTGGAGCAGATGAATCAATAGCTCATTGTCCAGCGTGCGAGAAAGCGTGATTGAGTCGCTTTCTTTTGGAAAAACAGCGCTGATATCCAGGTTGTGCATCCTGGGCCAGCGAGAGGTGTGGATCCAGCGATTCGTGGTCCGATCAAAAACCCCACCCAGCGAAAAGACAATGCCTGCTATTTCTGCATCTTCAGGTCGCCTGGCAATAATGTCGTTATAAAGATGACGAAAAATAGCTTCCAGAGCCTTATTGTCGCTGCCAGGAGGCGCCTCGGTATGCTCATGTGCAATAATCTGCGCCGCCAGGTTGACCATAAATGTGTGCACTGACTGACTAATCACCTGAAAAACAATCGTCACCACTCTGTTGGCATTGACGCCAAGCGTCAATGACGGCCTCCCTCGTCCGACATGCTCGCTGGGTTCTTCCGTTAACAAGCGAGCCTCCAGAAGTTCAGCCACATAGTCAGAGATCGTCGTTGAACGAATCTTCAATCGTTTCGTGGCTTCACTTCGGGTTTTAACCTCGCCCTTCAGAACCGCAAGAAACACGCGTTCCTTATCATTGAGCAAGCCGCGGGTAATCGGTAAATGGGTAAGAAAGTCTATTGTGCGTTTATTATTCATGCTCTTATTAACACGTTTCGGGTTCAGACCGGGAAGTTTGCCGCATTCCCCCACAGTAACTCTGCAGAGGCACATGTTGTCATCAGAGCTACCTGACGAAGTATCCAGAAAGGCAACGCATCGATCAACCCTGATTTACCTTTTCATATGAGCAGGAACAAAGAGTTACAACGTTGAGGGATATTACTAGATAAGGAAAAGACGGTAAGAATGTTACAGGGGCATTGCTGCCCCGTTTTTTAATGAAAGCACCTGCTTAAGGCAGTGCCAATGCGGCATTCAATAACGGTATTGTTTTCATCCCAAATGATTCTGCTCTCCATGTTTGCACACTGGTGGTGCGCCATGGTTTTTTGCATAAATTGCATGGGGTGAACGCTCGCCATCGCGACGGCCTCATCAAAGCCGACAAGTTGCCAGGTCACAAGATTACGCACCGCCCTGTCCAACGTCAGGCTGGAACCCGCCAAATTGCTTGCCCCTGGCTGGCGAACCGTACCGTCTTCAGCGCGTTCGACCATTGCCCCGGCAAAAGGGTACATCCCCGGGCGTTCACAGGCTGCAGCGCTCATCGCATCCGTTACCAAAATTGAACGGGGCACCGTTTTCGCCCGTAGCAGGTTTTTGAGCGCAAACGGCGGAATATGTAATCCATCAGCAATAAAACTGGCATGTAACGCATCGCAACTCAATTGCGCCTGTAATGTGTTATCCAACTTTGCCAATTCCTGAGGAATACCGTTTCCCAGATGTGTGCACAAACTGATACCTGCACTGACCGCTATCTGAAGCTGGGCATGACCAATACTGGAGTGTCCGACTGCAACGCGTTTTCCCCTTGCCGCTAGCCCTCGCACAAATTCCCCTCCTTCATCAAATTCAGGGGCGCAGGTGACCAGCAGAATCGGTCTTGAAAGGCCGTGTTCGAGGTCAGCAATGAACTGGGGGTCAGGTGGCGTCATATCTTCCGCAGGGTGACACCCGGCATATCCGTCTGCCGGGTTCAGAAAAGGTCCTTCCAGATGATATCCCGGAACCATTAACGCACCGAGCTCACTGTTAGCAACCGCTTTATCGAGCGCCTGAAAGCGTTTCATCAATACAGCTTTAGATGCTGTGATCAGCGTTGGCAGACAGCAGGTCACGCCGGTTTTCAGCATAGCTTCTAGCGCAGAGTCCAGCATCTCGGCATCAATATTTTCATCATTGAAATCAATGCCGGCAAACCCATTTACCTGTATATCAAACAAACCTGGAGTGACTTTCATCTTTCATCCCTTACCGTTCAGTCATTAGCGATGCGGATTCATTATCCAGAAATATCTGGCATGCGGGATGACGCTGAACAATAGAGGCTGGAACCGTATTTATCACAGGGCCTTGCAGGGCCTGTTTTACTGCCTGAGCTTTACGGCTGTCAGGGATACTTAGGATCAGCACTTGGGCGCACATAATCTGGCTTATGCTCATTGAAATAGCCCTGGACGGAACCTCTTCTATGCAACTAAACCATTTTTCGCCTAACTGTTGCTGGCGGCACGCATCATCCAGTGCAACCTGTAAATAGGGAACAGTGGTAGTAAAATCAGCTGGCGGATCGTTAAAGGCCAGATGTCCATTTTCACCAATACCTGCGAAGCAAACATCAATAGCCTGTGCGCCGATCAACCTGTTCAGACGGTCAATCTCCAGATCGATATCTTCAGCAGAACCATTAACGCCGACAAACTGCTTCAATGTAGGGAGTTTTTCAACTACGCGTTCACGCAGATAGCGGCGAAAGCTTGCCGGATGATCGTCACTTAAACCAATGTATTCATCCAGATGGAAAATCGTCACTCGGGACCAGTCAATATCCGCCTGAATGAGATTTTCCAGCATTTGGAATTGGCTGGCACCGGTCGCAAGAATAATGGCAATGTGTTCTTTCTGAGCCAATGCTTGTTGCATGGCAAGGATACCTGCTTCAGCGGCTTTCTGACCTAAAATATCTTTATTTTCTGCAATGATAATTTTCATCTTTACCTCATTAGTGAATTTTACGCTATTCCCTGAACGTCCATTAATGATGTTCTTTTAATCCCCTTGCCATTTGTACGGCCACTAAAGTCAACAAACTGCAAAACATGAGATAGCAAATTAAAAGAGTTGGCTCACCATCGCCAAAGGTGATAAGCGCTGCGGCAATAACGGGGGTCGAACCGGCAAAAATAACGCTGTTAAGCTCCCGTGATAAAGCGATACCAGAGTAGCGGTACTGAGTTGGAAAGAGATTCGCAAGGAATGCGCCTTGCGCCCCAGACGTCGCGCCATGCCCAATACCGTAAGCAATACACATTCCGATGGTTGCCAGCACGATATTACCGCTATCAAGAAACCAAAATAATGGGAAAGCGAAAGCACCGAGGAAAATCGCGCCAAAAGAGAAGACCACGGTAGTACCATATTTATCGGCCATTTTTCCCATTATCGGCGTCATAATGGTATTGACCGTCACGGCAATCATCAGCGCCATCAACCCCTCAGATTTCGCCATCCCCAGCGTATTAGTCAGATAACTGATACTAAAAACGCTGAGCAAATACCCATTTGCCTGATGGCCTGCCAGGCTGAAGAAGCCGCAGATGAGGTTTTTCGGGCTGTTAACGATCAACGCTTTAATAGGGACAGACTGGGTTTTCTTATTACTTTCAGCTTTTTCCATTGATCTTACATATTCAGGGGTTTCATCCAGATGTTTACGGATATAAATAGCCACAATAAACAATACAATGGAGAACAAGAATGGAACGCGCCACCCCCAGCTCATAAAGGCCTCATCCGGCAATTGCGTTACCAGAAAAAACGCCAGCGATGAAAGAAGAATAGCGACCCCGGTAGAGGCATTAATCAGCGAGGTATAAAAACCACGCTGTTTAACCGGTACGTATTCAGCAACAAAGGTTTGCGCCCCCGCAAGCTCCGCGCCCGAACCAAATCCCTGCATCAGGCGGATAACCACCAGCGCAATTGTCGCCCAAATACCAATATGGTGATACGTGGGTAACAGTCCCAACGCCAATGTGGCGATGCCCATTAATACCACAGCAAAAATCAAGGCCGGTTTACGTCCATAACGATCGCCAATATGGGCAATAATTACCCCACCTAAAGGACGAGAGACAAAGCCGACCGCAAAGGTTAAAAAAGCGGCCAGCGTGGCAATGGTTGGCGAAAGATTTGGAAAATAGAGTTTATTGATAACCAGTCCAGCAGCAGCTCCATACAGCGAATAGTCATACCATTCAATAACGGTTCCTGAAATGCTGGCGAACATAACTTTGCGGATCGTTTTCTTACTGGCACCCCGTTCTTCCGGGACATCCAGTTGGCTTACTCTGTCTAAATTGGCTTCACTCATTGCTCCCCCTGAATTTCTTTAACTAATTGTTTTCATGCAATAAAAAATTGCATGAGCTGGGTAACAAGCGGACATCAACCTCGCACAATCTGACGTTATCACTCTAAAAATAATTTTTGAACATGATCGTTCATAAATCAGGTTATAAATGTGACAGCGGTCATGAGATTAGGGTTCAAGGGGTAAAATCGGATACCAAAACGCATGATTGAGGGGACAGGATGAGAGCAAAAAACAGGCTGTAACAGGGCTGGAGATCGGCACAGCCTGATGACGCTTCGTTTATCAGGGCTACGGCTTACAAGCTTTAGTTGGCCGGATAAGGCGTCAGCGCCGCCATCCGGCAGGTAAAACAAAGCCTCCTATGTCTGACCGTTTTTAAGATTAAAACTCCCCTTTCCCGTTAACTCAGATCGGCAAGCGGCAGGCACAGGATCTGAGTTTTTGGGAATAACTTCGCGAAAATGGAGAGAAAACGGCGTTTTTTTTCAGTTAAGCTATGTTCATGCTTTGGCGCTACCCATGGTCAGATCCACTATTCAGGAACCCACCCATAATGGCAAAAAGTACCCCGCAGCTGCCGCTCGACCCACATATGTGTCGCAGCTATGAAAAAAAGTCGCGAAGTCCGCTGGCACTCTACTCTGAGTATCAGCGTATGGACGTCGAGCTGCGGGCGCCGCTGGCCATGAACTATAGCCACTGGCATGGTCAGGTTGAGGTGAATGTGCCGTTTGATGGCGATGTGGAGTACCTTTTCAATGACGAAGTGGTGAAGAGCAAACAGGGATTTATTACTCTGTTCTGGGCCTGCACACCTCATCAGTTGACGGATGCCGGGCATTGTAAACAGATGGCCATCTTCAACTTACCGATGCATCTGTTTTTGTCCTGGCCGCTGGACAGGGAACTGATTAACCACGTAACGCACGGAATGGTGATCACTTCGCTTGTTTCGCAGCAGTTGAGCGCATTTGAAGTGCAGCGTTGGCAGGGTGAACTCAACAGCGACAATGAGCAAATTCGTCAGTTAGCCATTGATGAAATCGCCCTGATGCTCAAGCGATTTAGCCTCGCTGGCTGGCGGCCGGTACTGGGTAACAAGACGTCACGCACCCAGAAAAACAGCATTTCACGGCATTCACAATTTTACGTTAGCCAGATGCTGGAGTTTATTGCCGCCAATTGCGACAAACAACTCACGGTCGATGCTATTGCCGAACACGTTAAGCTCAACCCCAATTACGCGATGGGTATTTTTCACCGGGTGATGCAACTAACCATGAAACAGTACATTACCGCAATGCGCATCAACCATGTGCGGGCTTTACTCAGCGATACGGATAAAACAATTTTGGATATCGCGACGATTGCAGGTTTTCGCTCCAGCAGCCGTTTTTACAGCTCGTTTCATAAATACGTCGGCATGCCGCCGCAGCAGTATCGCAAACTGAGCCAACAACGCCGAAATCATTCACCTTATGCCGAGGGGTAATTTATTCGCCAGACTCTCTCTTACCTTACTACCAAAATATAAGCACCAGAATAGCAGGTCAAAACAGATAATCTGCTGCAGTTAATAAAATAGGGTTCAGCCATGAGCTCTGGCAACTATGTTACTCAGACATGAGTGACCTGTAGCAGGTATTTATTTGACGTGTTCAACCATTAACGATTGGGATGGAATTATGGAATTAAATAGCTGCACCGCTAACAACAGAAAGCCATTGTCTTTCTTTTGGTCAGTTTTACCGATGGTTGTCATGTTGGGCGGAATTAGCATCGGGTATTTTATCTTTAATATTCGTGCTGAACCCATGATCCTGATGGGAACGGCAACCGCCTCGTTTATCGCCATCGCGCACGGCTACACGTGGGATGACATTCTACAATCTATTTGTAATAAAATATCTGAAGCGCTGCCTGTTATATTAATTGTTGCCAGTATCGGTTTCTTAATTGGCGCTTGGATGGTGTCAGGCACTATTCCAATGATGATTTATTATGGTCTGAAATGGATTAATCCGCAGTTTTTCTATATTTCAGCATTTATGCTGGGAGCGTTGATCTCAGTATGTACCGGCACTTCCTGGGGATCCATCGGCACCGTCGGGATTGCCATGATTGGCGTAGCAATTGGCCTGAATGTTTCGCTGCCGATTGCTGCTGGCGCTATTGTCTCCGGCTGCTGGTTTGGTGATAAGCTCTCGCCGGTTTCTGATTCAACCAACATGGCGGCGCTGGCTGCCGGGGTAAACCTGTACTCACATATCGGCCATCTGCTGTGGACCACCGGCCCGGGCTTTATTGTTTGCTGCGTTGTTTACAGCTATATGGGCATGGGCATTGATGCTTCGTCCAGCGCGCCGGCAAATATAACCAGCCTGATGAACTCTATCGGTCAGATTTATCACTTCAACATTCTGCTACTGCTGCCGCCGATCATCGTTTTGTATGGCTCACTATCAAAAAGACCACCAATCCCGATGCTCTTTTTATCCACAATCGTCTCAATGATTCTGGCATTAGTCTTTCAGCAATTTACCGCATCTTCGGTCGGTGAATCCGTGGTCAGCGGCTTTAAGCTCGCGATGCTCACCGGAGACAATCTGCCAACACTGTCTTCCGATGTTTCTCGCTTACTGGAACGCGGCGGCGCCATTTCAATGTTTAGCAGCTTCGTTACCGTTTTCAGCGCCTTCAGCTTTGCCGGAGCAATGAGTGCGACAGGCTCTCTACACACCGTGATAAACGCGCTTACTAAAGGCGTGAAATCCACATTTCGCCTGGTGGCTACCACAATTGTAACGACGGTCACCATTTGTGCCTGCACGGCAAATGGGACCTTGCCATTGCTGCTGTGTGGTGATGCCTTTAAAGAGGAGTACAAAAAACGAGGGCTTGCGACAAAGAATCTTTCGCGTACTACCGAAGATGCCGGAACCGTTGTCGAACCGATTATTCCCTGGTCTGCCTCAGGTGTTTATTGCGCCACGATGCTGGGCGTGGCAACGCTTGATTATTTGCCATGGGCAATCCTCTGCTACAGCGGGGTTATCTTTGCTTTGTTGTGGGCAGCAACCGGTATTGGCATTGCTAAATATGAACCCAACGAATCTACAGAGCATATGGTGGAGCAAAAGTCATAGGTTATTAATCGCTAAAATTAACCACCACCAGGGTTAATTACTATATCTATTAGATATACATAAACATTCTTCGCTGTATTGCGTTGCTTAAATTATTTTCAGAGACTTTCCAGGAGTCAGCAATGTCTTTGTTTGATGATATTGTCACAAGGGATGTGAATTGCCGTAAATACGGACAATTACAACAGATGTACGGTACCACCGATGTATTACCGCTGTGGATTGCAGATATGGATTTTGTAACGCCAGAGCCAATCTTGAGCACGTTGCGTTCGGTGGTGTCACAGCCGGTACAAGGCTATAATATGGATTATCCACAATGGAAAGAGTCCGTTATCGATTGGTATAAACAACAGTATGATACTGACATCAAGCCACACTGGTTACATTTTATTCCCGGTGTTATAAAAACTATCGTACTTTCTTTAATGGCGCTTACCCGTCCGGGCGATAACATTTTAACCTGTACGCCAATATATGACCCCTATCCTAATCTGGTAAAAACCAGCGGCAGGAATTTGATTCAAACGCGCCTCATTGAAAAAGACGGTCATTACGAATTTGACTGGCATGATTTCAGCGAGAAGCTCAAGCAGTGCAAAATGTTTCTTTTCCCTTCGCCGCATAATCCGGGCGGTATGGTGTGGTCGCGAGAAACGCTGGAAAAAGTCAGTCACTATTGCAAGCTTGCTGGCGTCATTATTCTGTCTGATGAAGTGCACAGTGATTTAACGCTGCCCGGCAAGCGCCATCTGCCGTTTTTTACTCTCGACGAAGCGGCAGGCAGCCAATCAATCGTGCTGACCTCTATCAGCAAGACCTTCAATACCGCTGCGATCCAGGGCGGAATAGCCATTATTAAAAATGATGAATTACGCCATCAGTTTTATGGTTTCCTGGATAACTGCTACCTTGCCGAGACGCATTCCTTACAGCAGGCAGCCATTTACAGCGCCTTTACCCATTGCGGCGACTGGCACCAGAAATTATTAGCCTACCTGGCCGACAATGTGGCATTTGTTAAAAGTGAACTTGAACAGCACTGCCCTTTAATCTCAATTGTGTATGGCGGCGCATCGTATCTTCTGTTTCTGAACGCACAAGAGATGAATCTTAGCGATGAACAGCTAAACGCTTTTTTTGTGCATGAAGCAAAGCTTGGTCTATCGCCCGGCGCGCAATATGGCCCCGGCGGCGAGGGTCACATGAGACTCAACGTTGGGTGCCCGCGCCCGGTACTGGTAGAAGCGATGAACCGGCTTAAAGCGGCGTACCAAAAACGGCAGAGAGCATAACGCACAGCAAACTATTCGCCCCACTACGGTGGGGCAAAATTATCCAAAGATGTTGCAGAACTGCTATAAACTCTTTCCCTTCCGTCGGCTGGTGTTAAACTGGAAAGTGTGATCTTCATCATAACCTGCTTAAACAGAGAAAAGAGACACTGCTATGCAACATATCATTGAGGGCTTCCTCAACTTCCAAAAAGAGATTTTCCCTCAACGTAAGGAACTCTTTCGCAGCCTGGCTTCCAGCCAGAATCCTAAAGCGCTTTTCATCTCCTGTTCCGATAGCCGTCTGGTGCCAGAACTCGTTACTCAGCAAGAGCCCGGACAGCTTTTCGTTATCCGTAACGCCGGGAATATCGTACCGTCTTTTGGACCGGAACCAGGCGGCGTTTCCGCGACTATTGAATACGCGGTAGTGGCACTTGGCGTGACGGATATCGTCATCTGCGGGCACTCCAACTGCGGCGCGATGAAAGCCATTGCCGATAGCCAGCCTCTGGATCCGATGCCTGCTGTCGCTCACTGGCTGCACTATGCCGATGCCGCGAAAGCCGTGGTCGATAAGAAAACCTGGGATAACCCAATCGATAAAGTTAACGCCATGGTGGAAGAGAACGTTATCGCACAGCTCAACAACATTAAAACGCATCCTTGTGTCGCGGTTGGCTTGCGAAACAACGCGCTTCGTCTGCACGGATGGGTTTATGACATCGAAAGCGGTGAAATCCGTACCCTGGATAAAAACAGCAAAACCTACGTTTCTCTTGCAGATAACCCGCAGGTGCATTTCGAGTAAATCATCCACTGGAGCAAGGATGCTCTGGATAGCTTTTACCTACTTTTGTGCTATAGACAAAAAACACACTTGCGACTAGCTTTAAAATAGCCACTGGTGTTCCCACATCGGTTTTCGCACATTAATATAACATTGCGGCAGGTCTCATGCACTGAGTCGCAAACGGCCGTTCATACATGGTGCAGGCGATAAAAGGAGCCGGTACGAATGCAAGCAAAAATAAAAAGAATAATAAATATGTTATTCTATCATGAGTCGTGGGATATCATGATTATTAAGGATCACGGCACACACTTATTCCCAAATAATACGCTGGAAATATTAAGTAAATCAGCCGCACAGCAGTTAAAAAAGAAATATACGTTTCAGGCCGATCCTTTTCTTATTGAAAAAGACGACAAACTCTATGTTTTTTATGAAGCTTTTAGCTTTCGCAACTCGAAAGGCACGCTCCGATGCCGCATTCTTGATCGTGAACTGACTGAAATTGATGATGTGAAGCTCGAAGGTTTTGACGACCTGATGTGTCATTTGTCATTTCCTTTCCTGATTAATATCAACGATCAGCTCTTCATGATTCCTGAGTCATCAGAAAGAAAAGAAGTAATACTGTTTCAGTCGGTAGAATTTCCAGCTCGCTGGAAGCAAATTAAAGTTCTAATCTCTGATACCGAAGTAACCGATAACATTTTTCTTTCAATGAATGAGACCTGCTATCTGATGTCCACCACCATGGATAATAAAATAATTATTCATTCAGCAGAGCATCTTTACGGACAGTGGCAGCGAATTACTCCTGCCTTGAAGGTGAGCAACCCTCATCACCGTGGAGCGGGCGCTCCTTATCTTGTCGATAACAAAATGTATTTTCTCACCCAGGAATGCACGCCTGAAACCTATGGAAAATCTATCTACATCAAGGAATTAGTCACCCTGAATAACGCTAATTTTGATGAGAATCTGATCGAACAAATCAACTCGTCGATCAACCACAGTGACGGTGTCCACACGCTGAATTTCTCAAGTAACTTTATTGCTTATGATACAAAAATAAACAAATTCAGCTTTTTATCTATACTTAAAAAAATATCTTACAAGTGTATGGTGAGGTATCGTAACTATTATCTTACCAGGCGTCACCCATAACCTTCTTCCAGGGCAGTGACGTGAATTAATGCCCATTTTGATAGCATTTTTCTGGAGTCTGTATGGCAATTCTTGTCACTGGTGGTGCAGGTTATATTGGTTCACATACTGTGTTAACGCTACTGGAAAGAGGCGATGATGTCGTAGTCATCGATAATCTGGCGAATGCGAGCCGAATCTCGCTGGACAGGGTCGCGGAGCTCACCGGAAGAGAACCCATTGTCTATATCGCCGATGTTCTCGACAGACAGGCATTGAAAAATATTTTCGCCAACCATAACATCACCGATGTCATTCATTTTGCCGGGCTAAAATCGGTTTCAGAGTCGATAAAAGAACCCCTCGCCTACTATGAAAACAACGTCACCGGTACGCTGGTTTTACTGGATGAGATGCTGGCCGCAGGCGTTAATCGATTCATTTTTAGCTCATCAGCTACAGTATATGGCAGTCCGGAAAGCGTACCGCTGAGCGAGCAATCGCGTACGGGCGGAACCACCAATCCGTACGGCACCTCTAAATTAATGGTCGAACAAATCCTGGCCGACTTCTCACGCGCGCAACCCGATTTCCGCATTACCTGCCTGCGCTATTTCAACCCGGTCGGCGCCCATCCATCGGGTCGGATTGGTGAAGATCCTAACGGTATCCCTAATAACCTGGTTCCGTACATCTCCCAGGTCGCGATTGGTAAGCTGGAAACCGTGTCGGTGTACGGTAATGATTATCCCACTCCCGACGGCACCGGCGTGCGTGATTATATCCACGTAATGGATTTAGCGACCGGCCATTTAGCCGCACTGGATTGCCAGAACAAAGGCGCTGCCTACAAGGTGATTAATCTCGGTACCGGAGTCGGTTATTCCGTAATTAATCTGATTGAGGCGTTTGAAAAAGCGGCGCAGACAAAAATAAGCTATCAGTTTGTCGACAGAAGACCTGGCGACATTGCCGAATGTTGGTCTGACCCGTCACTGGCATACAAAGAGTTAGGGTGGAAGGCCATCTATAACCTTGATGAAATGATGCGTGACACGTGGAACTGGCAAAAAAATAACCCGAATGGGTATCACATCTGATGTATGCGGCAACGCGCCTGACCGCCAGGCGCGTTGCCGTGCTGGGTTAGCGTGCCGTTATCGTTGATACGCGATACCAGCCGCTGCTCTGCTTACCCTGGTTGGCGAAGTTAATTCTCGGCGCACCGGATTTATCCAGCATCGCGACCTCAATCGCGTATTGCCCTTTCGCCAGTCCTCCCGGCATGGGCAAGGCATAGCTGACCTGATAAACACCCGGGAGCCAACGTTGTATATCATCCGCCGCATTCCCCTGCGCCACCACTTTATTAGCTTTATCCACCACACGAAATGCCAGCGTGTAGGGCAGATAAATCGGGGCGATACCTTCGTTATACCACGTGCTGTTTAATGTCAGCGTTTGTCCGCCGTCCCACACGGATTCATGGCTTAGAGACGCTAAGCGAAACCGATAGCCTAGTTTACTCAGCGCATCGTCAACAATCGGTCGATAATCGCTGGGAATCGCCCTCGATTTCAGGTTAATAGTGCTGGCGTGCTGCTTGATCGCCCAGTCAAAAATGCCCTGCACTTCGGCGCGCGTATAGTGGAAGGTATTCTTCCAGTCCTGCATATATGAACAGATTTCCAGACTAACCGGCGCACGTTTCCAGGCGTCATTAAACCCTGAATAACTCTGCTGCGCGGCCAATATTCGCTGCGGATAATCATCAGCCATATGGTTCCAGGTGTTTGAAAATACGCGCAGATCGCCCCAGCAGTCCGCCCGCCATCCCGCACCGCGCGCCACCGCATTCGCCAGGCTTTGCCCACCGCTCATTAACATAATTTTCGGCGTCGAAGGGAAGGCAGAAAAATGCATTGCGACGTAGCGGTCCAACTGCGCGGTGGTGTACCGTTCCAGCAGTGGCTGCAGATTAGAGAAATTGCTGTTATGCCATTCACCCCATGCCCCCACCATGCCGATATCCACAAACGCAAGATTCTCATTGCCGTCGTAGCGTTTTCCGAATGCGTTCAGCAGACGCTGGCTGTACTCAATAAACAGAGGGTCGTCTAAGTCTGGAATAAATGTTTTGTTATCGGGCGTCCAGGTGCCTTTCACGCCTTTTTTAATCAGCCAGTCGGGAATTTTTGTACCATCCCCCGGGTCAGCTAGCGCCATAAACCGCAGTCCAACGTTCATCGCGGGACGATGCGCCGCCGCGTATTTGAAGGCATCATCCACCAGCGCAAAATTATACTGACCTTCAATGGGCTCCAGGTCTCGCCAGTAAAACCGCTCGTACTCAAACCCGGTATTGGGATAATCAGCCAGCCCCAGCGTTTCACCGTATCCCTGATGAAAACTTGCCACGCCAATCCCTGGATTGGTCAGCGGGCCAGTCAATGCTTTGGGGGTAACGGTCGTTAATGCGGAAATGACCGTCAACGGAAAGGACATCAACAACAGCGCAGAAACCCATTTACACTTCATCGCAGTGACGCCCTCCACAGGTTTGTTAACGCTAGCGGTCTTTCAGGCTTAACCACCAGTCCCAGATACCTACATGAAAATTTTGGAACACATCAATACCTAACGCGGATTTGATCATATACAGCGTCAGCAATACGCAGCAGGTGACGAACAACACGGCAATCAGCAGCAAAAAAGTTAGCAACATTCTCGACAGGGTCGATTCCTGGCGGTGCTGGCGGCGTAAATCTCTGCCAAACAAAAAAACCAGATAATAACGCTTACTGAAAAAAGGAAAGCTTCGGCGAATATCGATCTGATGCCGCGAAGCCAGCGTCGATGCCAGGATAGCATTTTCCACCCCTTCCTTTTGTTCAGGGGTCAACCCCTCAACAATCGACTCATCAAGATGAGAATAAAATCGTTCGATGACGGGAGGACGATTTTGAGGACTGGTCAAAATTAACCTATATCTTTATCAATGGAGTGATAGACGTTAACCGTCTTTTTGGCGATTTCATGCCAATTGTAGTTTTGTAAATATACACGATAGTCCACGCTATTGGTTGTCGCCCACTGGGTTAATTTCTCGGCCAGACTGGCCACATCCCCCACCTTAAAATAGGCCTCGGCGGGCAGTTGAACTTCAAGATTAGCCGGAATATCACTGACGACGGCAGGAAGAGAGAATGACATCGCTTCCAGTAGCGCAATGGGCAATCCTTCATGGTATGAAGGCATCACAAACAGCCTGGCCTGCGAAAATACCGCCTGCAGCTCATCACCCCGTAAGAAACCGGTCATCACGACGCCTGGCGTGTCCGCGGCAAGCTTTTTGAGGCGCACGCTGTATTCGGTCGGATGATCCGCATCGCCAATTAACACTAACGGCATGGTCAAACCGCTGCGCTGATAGGCGGCGATGGCATCATGCATCCCTTTTTCTTCCACAAATCGCCCAACCACCACGAGGTAGTTTTTCGGCTGCAGCCCAAAGCGGGAGAGCGTATTGTCGATGGTCAGATCAGATAACAATCGCGGCTCGTTTACGCCATTGTGAATTAAATGTGCATCATAGCGACCGTGTTTTTTCTGGATCAGTTGATTAATAACGTCAGAAATCACAATCACTTCGTTGGCATATCTCACCGCCCAACGCTCACCGAGTAGCAATATTTTTTTGGCAACGAAACCCCATTTCTGCCGATCGTAATCGGGCCCATGGTGGGTAAAAACCACCTTCTTCCCTAACACGCGTAATAATGGGATCACAAGGCCTGGTCCAATAGCATGGACATGCACAATATCCGAATGGTCGATACTTGTCCTAAACGCCGCTAAAACGGAATGGACAATCGCTTCCAGCGAGCGCTTTTTGGGCGCCCACAGCGCGTAGGTTTCGACTTTCTTATATACCGATCGTTTGTAATTTACATATGGCGAGCGAGCAATCACGCAAATATCCACGTCGAACTGCTGCTTAATGGCAGGATATAGATTCTGACAGTGTGTCTCTACACCGCCCAATACATCGGGAATACCACGCGTTCCAAAAACCGTTATTTTTTTACTCATACTATGGCCTGCTCAGCAGTTCTTTATAGAGCGCCTGGAGGGTATCCATATGTTTACTCAGCGCATATTTTTCACTCAACCGCGCACGACCAAGTAAGCCCATGACCCGCGCTTTCTCTGGCGAGTCGGCCAGGGCATCCATCGCATTAGCTAACTCCTGCGCATTGCCCGGTTCGAATAAAATCCCTTCGATACCGTCACGAATTTGTTCGGGGATGCCGCCAATGCGCGACCCGATAACCGGCTTGCCTAAGGACATCGCCTCTAATATCGCCATTGAACAGTTTTCATAGCATTCTGAAGGCAGGATCACCGCCCGCGCATGTTTAATAAGGTTGTCGAGGGCTTCCCCTTGTTGCACATAACCTAAAAACTCAACGTCCGGGTATTTGGCGGCTAACTCATCGTGCAGCGGACCGTGACCCACAATTTTCAGCGGCGCTTTGTTCTGCATTTTCTCATGCGCCGCCAACAGCGTTGCCACACCTTTTTCACGGCTCAGGCGACCGAAGTACAGCATATAACCCTCGTCGCTTACCTCATCCAGGGGACGGCTGTCATCAACGCCATTGACGATGACATCAATACGCGAATTCGGCAGCGTACGCAGTAATACCCCGCGTAAAAAGACGCTTGGCGACACGATCACATCCAGCGCCTGGTAATTTTGCGCAATATACTGCCAGGTCGCCTCCAAAGAGAGCAGAAGACTTTTTGAGGCAGACCCTTCCTGGCAACGATACCTGAAAGCATTAAAAACCGTTCCGGTGATACAGGAATCACACACCTTGCCGTCGCGCAGCATGGAATAGGCGGGACAGACTATCTTATAGTCATGCGCGGTCAGCACTGTTTTGCAGCCAAAATTGCGGGCAACTTTAATTAACGCCGGCGTTAACTGATGGTAAATGTTATGAAAGTGGACGATATCCGGACGCTCTTTTTGTAGTAGCGCCAGCATCTTTTTGCAGGCCTGCGAATTATGAATAAAGTTAACCGCCGTTTTGAGCCCACCCAGCAGATTGCTTTCTTTGTGATAGTCCACATTGCTGACGAAATAATCCGCATAGTCTGAAGGGAAATTTTTCTCATGCTGCATCGAGAAATCAATAACCTGCACACCAGCCTGTTTCAGCATATCGCGCTCTTGAAAATAAACCGTTTCCGCGCCGCCTTTAATGAAAAAAAACTTATTCACTAATAAAACTTTCATTGCGCCAGCCTTAGTTATTCATGAATGATTTTACTGTCAGGCGGAGTCAACGGATCGCGTACTGGTTTAGTCAAGCCTTTAACCAGTCCGGCAGAAAGCACGGCCAGGTTCATTACGCTCTGCAATCCGTTCAATAACGATCGATTCTGCACGGTTTTCAGGACAATAAACGCAAGCAACGGCAAAAATGCAATGTCGAAAAGTTCGAGATTGAAGGTCACCGCCGCAATGAACAAAGCAATCAAATAAACAGAAAAAATCGCCTCGTTCCTGACCATTTTTAACGCTTTGCCGAAATAAGGTTTTCCCCAGGCACAACGTAAAAGCTCGCCCGGAGCCTGATAGTATCCGCTTTTCCAGCGGTGCTTGAGCATCTGAAAGGTCGGCATAGTATGGGAAGTATGAATAAAATACGGAATATTCAGACGACGCAGTTTATAACCCGCATCGAGCAAACGCAGGCCCAGTTCGGCTTCTTCATAAGCGTGCAAATTACGGTTGGTAAGATAACCAATTTTTTCAATTGCAGATCGACGATATAACCCGCCACCGCCTAAATGGTCACTATCCCCGAGCGGATAAATTTTATTAATACGCTGCTTACGCGATTTAAATTCATAGTTAACGGCATCGTCCATTTCAACGGTTCCCGCGACGCCTGCATATTCCGGCTCAGCCTGCAAAAATGCGACGGCTTGATCCACAAAGCCCTCTTCCAGCTCCATGTCGCCATCCATCAGTAGCAGATATTCCCCTTCACTATACAGATAACCTAACTGATGCCCGACGCCGCAGCAGCGATCGTCTGGGTTAGTTAAGGACACCACGGTCGCCCCTTTATCGATAGCGAGCTGTTGGGTGTTATCCGTTGACAAACTATCTGCCACTATAATTTTATGTGGATAATCAACAAGCTGCCGGCGAATACTGTCGATCGTTTTCTCAATACATTCAGATTCATTGAGTGTTTTAATACTCACTGAAATAAACGGTTTTTGGTCCATACAATTACCCTACACAGCGAAGGACGGTTCGACGAATCACTAAACTTGATCCTAGTGATAAATAGAACAGGAATTGTAACATCGGTGTAATCATCAGTATCTGGCTGTAAGGTAAGCTAATTAAGCAACTGATAGCAAAAGCGTTAAACGCCGGTGCAAAGCTCAATAACTGGAGGTCCTGCTGGTCCAGTTGTTCAAGCGTCAGTAATGGCTTTGGCTGACAAACTTTCAGGATATAAATGAATAAGCTAATAAAGAGTAACGTGCCGATCACCCCAACTTCCCACAGCAGCATACTCAGGGAAGTCGAGTCGAGAATTAAGTTATAGATGATATTCAAAAAGCCCGGCGACACCGTACTCCCGCTGTTAGTGGCGTTGAGCCCGTAACCAAATAACGTTCCTGAAAGCCCCCACAGATCGTTATTTTTTAACCAGAACAAAAACGTCGTAAAGCGCCCTAACTCCCCGGTAGACATAATGTAGTTCGGGTCAAAAATATAGCTTAAGGAGTCGATGAAAATGCTTAGCGAGCTTTTCGAGGGATCGCCGCCAAACGCGGAAGAATAATAGTACGCGAGGATCACGATCGACAGGCTAATCAGCAGTAACATGCCTGCCACAATAACCAACAGCGTCTTCAGATTGACCTTACTAACGTCTTTGACGTAGCTCGGTGAGATCCACACCCACGCCAGAAACAGAGGCGAAAGCAGAATGACGAACTTCACTTCGCCAATGATACAAAGCCCGATCCCCAGAACAATGTGCAACGCCATTGACTTAAACGAGGTCAGCCCATGCTTATACTCAGAGACTTTTAACAACATAATCAACAGGCAAAACAGGCCCATCGCGGCAGTGTTACCGCCCCCCATGGGGTCTCCGCCAAACGTGCCAACCACGGAGTCCCATTTCTCATCTTCACCACGCACCGCGACGCGCTGGGGAACGACCAGTAAAACCTGATAAATCATTACCGGGATCTGCGCGTAAAACACCCAATACAGATAGCGCGTTGCCCGATAAATCTGCGATTCCCGGCAAAATCCCAGCAGCAAACAGATCATCACCAGCGACAATGCAATTTCGTTTTTAAATGCCACAATCGCGACGGTGATCCCGCCCTGAATCAGCGTCGATGTTCCAGCCAGCACCAGGAACGAGAAATACAACGCCAGGACAATCGTCTCCTGCGCATCCAGTTGCAGCGAGCTATCACGCGTCTGCATCACCAATAATCCCACCATCAACAGGGTCAGGAAAAAGGGGATCCACAGCACCGACTGCATGCCGGTAAAGTATTGCACCAGACCACACAGGATTAGCGTGACAAAGGTATAAACCTGCAAATAGTATCCGGTATTCAGCGTCATAGTATCACCGGCTTATCTTTCAGGAGATTGGCTCGCTTATTCATTTTCAGATAAATGAAGGCGTAGCGAATAAATGTCAGTGAAGAAAACAGGATAACCGACGTGGCATAATCTTTATAAAAATAGGGGATGACGACAAAAGCGAATAACACGATCGCCAGCTGTTCCAGTTGGATGCGCAGAAAATAGCGGTGGGAGCCAAAAATAAGTTCAATCACCGTCAGAGGGCTTATCGCCAGTGCCGGGAACAAATAGGGCAACATGTAGCGCGACGTTTCAATGGAGTTAATCCAGTCTTCGCTAAAGCCCAGACGCATCACTATCGGATAGAAAATAAACACCCCAAGGGTACAGATGACACCCAGCACCAACAGCAGCATCCGCACCCTGGTATATTCCTGATAATTAAAGGTGTTATTTCTGAAATCGATAGACCACTTGGAAAAAATAGTATTGCGCACCGCGTTGCCAATGATCACCACCGGCGCCAGGCAAAAGCGGCTAACCACGGAAAAATAACCCGCCGTCAGCGCCGAGAACCAAAAGTTAATCAGCATAACCGGCAAATTGCTGCTGGCCATCGCCAGCACTTCCGCACTGCCCACTTTGGTAATGTGATGAATATTCTGTTTGAAAAAATGCCAATTACTGGCGGGTCGCAGATGTCGGGCCGCCACCGCCCGAATATCAAACGAGTGCAAAATACAGCTAATGGTCAGCGCCATCGTTGCACAGGCCCATGACCAATAAAACAGTTGCACATGATGCGTAGCCAGAACCGAAAGTAATACCACCACCGAGACAGAAATGCGCTGGAAAATCAGAAAACGAAAATTGGCCGTGCGTAGCGACAGGTTTTCCGAGATTAAAACCCATGCCGTTGCCAGCGTCAGCAGATAGAGGAACAAGATGTTCTGATGAAACAGCCACGCGGTGAGCACAGCGTACGGTAAGGCAATGATCGTGCTTTGGAGCAGGCAAAATACAACGTTTTGTACCAGTTCGTCGTCGTGCTGTTTTGGAATTAAAAGCTGCGATGCAAAGGTACATACCTGAGCGCCCACCACGGCGATGCTGTAGTTGAGCGCATAAAGCCCCACTTCAGCCATATCGTACTTGTGTGAAATCAACCAGATAGACAGCGCACCAATCAACTGCGAGATGACTGATGAACCGGCTATCGTGGAAGCGCTCTTCAGTAGACTCATACGCGGCCTGGCGTCGTCATCAGTTGATCGGTACTGAAGTTGAGTGAACGCAGACCTTCTTGCGTCTCAAGATCTTTTTCTTCAACTGCATTGAGCACCGCGCCAATCACAACACCGTTATTTTCCTCGATCTTATCCAGCGCGTTGGCGATTTGTCCCGCCGATCCGGCCCCGGCTTTCACAATGAAAACAACCCCATCGACGGCACGTTTGATCAGTTGAACATCCTGACTCTGATTCACAGCAGCAACATCAATAATGATGCGCTGATAATGCGATTTCAGCTCGCGCATTAAGGGTTCAACGTGCTCCGACGACAGCATCAGTAAAGAAGAGATGCTGCTCTTGCCGTGCGGGATAAAGTCGAGATTATCACTGAGCGTGATCCGCGCCTGTTCAAGCTCAGTCTCCCCGCGCAGCAGTTCCGCTACGCCTGCGGATGTGGCTGATGCCAGCTCTGAAGAGAGCCCGCCAGTGTTAAAGAAATCCGCATCAATAAGCAGCGTTTTCTGGTCGAAGCTAAAGGAGTTCGCTAACAGATTCGCTAACAAAGAACGCCCATCGCCATGCTCCGTCGACGCCACGGCGAGCGTCTGTAATGGTCGATTATCCAGCATAATCCGGGTACGGATACCGTGCACAATATCGGCATTTAGCGGGTTCTTCATGATCATGTCCCGCACCTGCGCGCGCCCAGAAGTTCCGCTAAAACGACGGATTTCACCCAGCGGAGCAACATTGAGCCGTTTTTTCATGCGACTCAGGGTTGCGATTGAGTTATCCATCGCCGCTTTGACAATGAAATACATGATGCTGAACACGACCACCAGCATGACCACCATCACCAACAGCAGTGATTTATTCGGTTTCGCCGGTTTTAGCGCGGGTACGGCAGGGTCGTATAACACCGCATCGGCACTCACGCCGGACAGCGATAGCTCCTGAGTACGCTGATAAAGCGATTTATACAGGTCTTCCATTTTATCTAACGATAGTTTTTGGCTGTTATAAGCATCCCGCTTAGACGCCATTTTCTGGAAGACCTCTTTCTGCTGCGCCACCTGCTGCTGATAGTTCTTTTCATCCGCCAGCGCCGCCAGATATTGCTGGCGCAAACCGACTTTCAGCTCTCCCAACACCCGTCCGGTCTGGCTTTGGATCGACTGAACATCGGCCTCGGCTTTTAAAATAGCGGGGTTTTTTGGCCCATACACTTTGCGTAGTTCAGACAAGGTACGCTGCGCCTGAATCAACGCAATGCGCAAATCCTGGATCTGAGCGTGGTTAGAGACTGAAGGCAGTGAGATAACGCTCTCAACGGACTTCCCTCCCCCGTTCACCTCGTTATAGACGGATTCAGCCGCAACACGACGCTGGGTCGCATCGGCCAGGCGATTGGTCACGATACTTAACTGTTCGGTTTCAAAACCATCAATACCGCGGAAGGTCAGCAGCCCGGCGTTTTTCAGATAGCTGTCTATCTCTTCTTTTTGCCTGGCTATCGACTTCTGAATCTCTTCCATTTTTTCATAATTCAGTTCGCGGGCTTTCTCTGCTTTCAGACGCTTTTGTTCCACCGTATAGTTGATGAAAGCCTGCGCGACGCCGTTGGCAATATCAGCCGCAACCTGAGGCGAAGTTGATTCATAGGTAATGGAAGCCAGATTCGTCGTGCGAATACCGATGACATTCAGGTTTTTCGATAACGTTTTCAGCGCTTGCTCCATTCTCAGCTGCCGACCTTCACTGCTATCGGCCCCCTGAGCACCGGCTTTTTCCCCGGTAAACTCCGGGTTTTCATCCAGCTTCATATCGCGCACGGCTTGCTCAAGCACAATCCGCGAATGCATCAACGCATATTGCGTTTCGTAGTAACCACTGCGCGTTGAATCGAACCCATCAACCTGTGGAAACGGAGAAACGTTATCGGCCTGCGCTTTGATCAGCACCGTCGCCGTTGAAACATACTTTGAGGACATCATGCTGATTAACGGATAAGCCACAACCCCGGCTATAATACCGGCCAGCGCGATTTTCCAGGCGTTCTTTTTCAGCTCTTTGGCAAAGCGGGAGAATTCGACCGTGCTTTCTCGTTTTTTGCCGTTTTCCACTATTGATAGTTTCATCGTCAGAAGAACCCCATGCCAATAATCACGACATCCCCAGGATGAACAGAGTGCGTTAAATCAACATTCTCCAGCAGCTGATTGCTACCTGACAGACGAATGTTGATATCTTTTCGGTCAGCACGATCTGTAAATCCGCCCGCCTGCGCAATAGATTTCTCGACGGTAAGTCCTGGCTCCCAGGCGAATCCATTCGGACTTTTCACCTCGCCAGAAACATAATATTTACGGAACTCGGCAATACTCACCGTCACCATCGGAGTTGTAAAATAATCTCCGGTCAGGCGTTGAGTTAATTCGTTGGTCACTTGATCGACAGTTTTATCTTTTAATTTAAGAGCGCCAACAAACGGGAAATTGATCTCCCCACTCTTATCCAAAATAAATCGCATCGTCATATCGGGTTGACCATGAACAGCGATATTGACAGTATCCCCTGCCCCAAGTCGGTAATCCTGCTGAACAGTAGCAGGATCGTCCATTAATCTCGGGCTGGACGTTGTGCATCCGACCATCAGGATACTGAATAGCAAAACCGCGCACAGTTCTATTATTTTCATTTTAGATCTGAACCTTAGCTTTAAGCATAATCATAGAATTATCATAACCCAACGTTCTAATGACTTCCTGATTGTCGTTGGGACCGATATAAAACGAATCAGTATCCTTATTCGAATTCAATGTATCTATTTGATATTTAATCTCAAAATTAACTGACGGCGTGTAGTCATAGCTCATGGTTACGCTAAATACTCCATCTTTATCATGCCGATCCTTATTCTGTTTTTTATAGTCTTCTGAAGTGTATGAGTAATCCAGCAAGGTAGAAAAACGGTTGCCTAACCAGAAATGTTGATAAGAAAGACCATACTGGGTCACTAAAATATAACCCCCAACTTCCGATGGGTCTTTAATGCTTTGCGCCGAGTGAACCGTGAAAACAGACTGTTGTAACGGTTTCCACTCCCCTTTTATGTCCCAGTTTAGACCATTAAAATCATGCGAGTTTGCGTTGTTTTCAAATGTCTTGTACAGCCATGAAATATTCATGTCGACATTGGTTTTGCCCGTCAACTGCGACTTCAGGCCATACAGCAAATAATACTCATTAGTGTCTTTTTCTGAGTTGTTATCATAGCGACGCTGGTTAGTAATAAAGCTATAGCGAAAACGCGTTTTGGATGTGTATTGGTCAAAAATTTCTGCCACCAGGCTATTTTCGTGCCATTCCTGTTCCTGAATATAATTGTAGAAATCTTCACTACTGTCCTGGACATCAGACGTATTGCCGAAGGTCAGTTTTTTGTACAACAACGCCAGTTCCGCTTTTCCGCGCCCATCGGGTGCGCCGTAGCTGTAGCGCAATTCACTGTTGATAAAATTCGTCGTCAGCGGAGATTTAATCCCATACTGCTCGAACTGCCCAGGGAGAAAACCTTCGGTGATACCACGACCGCGGGACTCATGCCCAAGCGTATCCTCCAGATTGAGGGTTAAGCCATGCTTGAGCCCATACCGCCAGGCGCCGTTAAAACGAAAAAAATGGTCGTTATAGTTATCCGCGGAATCGCTTGAGTAATTACGATAATCTCCGGAGTACATCAGCAAATACTTATCCTGACCGCGTTCTCCGCTCATACTCAGAACGGGCGCCGCGCTCTGAAACGAGGAACCGATAGCATCGCTGCTATGTGGCTGATAAGTCACGTTATCATTATAACCATAGTCCACAGCGACCTTGCTCTGGAAGTCGATCCCTGCAAAGCCAATGTGTGATTTCGGTGTTAAATCAGCCCATGCGGGCTGCGATATCACGATTCCGGTAATAACGAGTAATTTAGTATGCATTCTTACCGACAAATCCTTTGAAAATAGTTTTAATAATAATTTTTATATCCAGCCATAACGACCAGTTTTGAATGTACTCAATATCGTACTGAACCCTTTTTTCCATCTTATAAAGCGCATCGATTTCCCCGCGGAAACCGTTAATCTGCGCAAGCCCGGTGATCCCAGGCTTAACTTTATGGCGGATCATGTAATTTTCGACCTGTTTGCGGTACTGCTCATTATGCGTAACCGCATGAGGTCTGGGGCCAACAATCGACATACTTCCCTGCAATACGTTGATAAATTGCGGCAGTTCATCCAGCGAGGTTCGGCGTAAAAAGCTCCCGAATTTGGTTACCCGTGGATCGTTTTTCGTAGCCTGAATAACCGTGTCGGCGTTCTCCATGACGCGCATTGAGCGAAACTTCCAGACCTTAATTTTTTGTCCGCTAAGACCATACCGATCTTGTTTAAAAAACACCGGCCCGCGGGAAGTGAGTTTGATTCCAATGGCAATTGCCAACATCAGCGAAGAAATCATCACCATAATGATGCTGCCAAGCACCAAATCTTCCGCCCGCTTGATAAATGAACCCGCCCCTTCAAACGGCGAACTAAAGATTCCGATAGTTTGCAGGTTGTGAATGGAGCGCAGCTTGGACATGTTGTTACTGTAGGTATAGAAGTCAGGAACAATATAGGTGTCTACAGTGGTGTCCGACATCATCGCTAAAAAATGACGAATACGGTGTAAAGCGACCATCGGTAAGGCGATGTAGATTTCGTCTATATTTCCCTGCCGGGCTTCCTCAACCAGATTGATCACCGGGCCACGGAAGGGGCTTTTCACCTTATCTACGATATCGCCGCAGCGGGATAAGGCGCGCTCATCGTAAAACGCCAGATCGAGTGTGATATTGGCGTATTCATTCATTAACGCGTTTTCTGCAGCCAGGCCATTGTCGGTCAGACCAATAATCGCCACGCGCATACTCTTTTTCGTTGAATATTTAAAAATGAAAAAGCGAATGTAATAAAGAAAAGGTAATGGGATAAAGTACCAGTAAATAATGGCTGAATAAAATGGTGAAGGCAGTTTGTCGAGGTAGCCGAGTGATTCGGGTTCAGCCACCGTCATGCTGACCAGTTCGTTAAAAAAAATCGCCAACAGCGTACAAAAAACCAACCGTTTTTGATTACGTAGACCGATCGTCTTGATCTTTTGCTGATACATTTTTATGTATTCAGCAAACAGCAAGAAAAAGACTGAGAAGAGAATACTCAGAATGGCAATGGTGTTAAATGGCGCCAGACCTAACAGATGGGCGCTAAAGACCAACGTCGCATTGATTACAATGAAATCGACCAGTTTTAAAAAGACTGGATATCCTTGGCTGCTAATCTTTAGCGATTTTTTAAGCATATCTCAGCCCATTATTTATTGATCTTTAATTGTTTTTTTCTCATTTATGTTGCTAATTATATCACAAGTCTAAAAAACGCAATGGCACATTGTCAGTAAATGTAAAAAATAATGTCTCTTACTGTGATAAATATCCCGAGCACAATCATATCTATATGATTTTGATGATGATTGAGTCAAGAAAAGTTTTAGCCAATTCAGCAAAAAAGATGACTTTTAACAACACTTTTGCTATTGACAGGTAACAATTCGTGGTCTATGAAAAAGTGATTTATGTATGATAAATAACGCAAAAGTTTAGTTTAATTGACGCTAAATTGTCGCAGAATTGCTGTTAAATACAGCAAGTAAAATATAATTCACGGCCTCGCGGCGAAATTTAAAATTACAATAACAATACAATTAATTACTTTTAATTATATTAATACCGTTCGCATCATCAAAAAGGTATTTCAGCTCGCTACGCTTAAAAATCGCACCCGCACGCTTAACCCGTCTAATGTTTCGCTCCGTGAGAGCTGAGGGTGCGTGCGGTGCAGACGAGCAATATCGTTGACCAGCGCGAGTCCGATCCCGGCACCGGGAACATTACCGACGTTATCAAGACGATGAAACGGCAGCAGCGCCTGATGCACCATCTGCTCATCAATACCCGGCCCGCTATCTTCAACCACCAGCACCACCGCCTCTCCTTCTCGCAGCAATCGGGCAGTCACCACACCATGCGGCGGCGTATATTTCAGTGCGTTATCCAGCAGATTTCCGCTCAGTTCGCCGAGCAGAACTTCATCCCCCTCAATCCACACCGCGTCCTGCTCTCCTTCATAGCCCAGATCGATCCCTTTACTACGCGCCTGCGCCAGCCGGGTAAAACAGCTGCTTTGCACCACCTCATACAAATTAACCGGCGAGAAGTGCCTTTCTCCTTGCTCTTTGCGCTTCACCGCCGACAGCTGTAACAGCCTTTCAGTCAGTTGAATGGTGTTATCCAGCGTGGCGCTCATGGCTTGCAGACTCTCATACCACTGCTGCGGCTGCTGGCTGGCGAGGGCCACCGAGGCCTGGGTTTTCAGCACCGCCAGCGGCGTTTTAAGCTGATGTGAAGCATCCGCGCTGAAGCGTTCCTGGCGAGAGATCAGGCCGCGAAGTCGGTCCAGATAACGATTGAATGCCACAATCAGCAGACGGGTTTCCGACCACGGCAGCAGCTCTGGCAACGGCGTCAACAGGCCTGGCTCACGACGCACCATCAACGATGATAACTGGCGCATCGGACGCAACACCCGACGCAGCAGCCAGCCAACCAGCACCAGCGTGAGCAGCACCAGCAAACCTTGTGAAACCCATGAGGAAAACAGCAACTGTCGCGCCAGATAACGCCGAGATTGCAGCGTTTCAGCGACATAAATCTCCGCCATGCCGGCAATACCGCCCTCGTTGACGGGCTGCAGCAGACGCGCCACGCGAATGGCCTCGCCGCGATATTCAGTGTGATAAAACCACGCCAGCGCCGGATATAGCCGCGTACGCGAGGTTGCAGGCGGCATCGCCGGTAAATCGTCATAACCTGAGATAACCTTCCCCATCGGATCGACCACCTTGTAATACAACCTGTCGTTCATGTTGAGTTCGAAGCTGTCCAGCACCACCCACGGCACATTTACCTCCAGCTGTTTATTGCGCACCACCAGTCGTTCGGAGACAGTCCTCGCGGACGAAAGCAACGTTCGGTCATATGCCTGCGTCGCCGCCTGTAGCGCGCTGACATAGCTGTTAAATGCAGACAGTCCCCACAGCAACATGAGCGGCAGGCCCAGAAACATCAGCAGTTGCAGATACAACGATTGGGGTTTAGCCCACTTCATCGCTACGCTCCAGCACATAGCCGAGGCCGCGCAACGTGGCGATACGCACATCGCTTCCCTGTAGTTTTTTACGCAAGCGATGGATATACAGCTCGATACTTTCGGGACTGACCTCATCGCTCAGACTGAAAACCTGTTCAAACAACTGCTGGCGCGAAACCGGTCGTAATCGACGGTACATCAGCACCGTCAGCAATGCCTGTTCGCGCGGAGTGAGCGCCAGGGGCTGCCCCTGCAACAGAAAATAGCCTTCATCGTGAAAGGCCAGTTCCCCCAGTTGCTGTATACCTTGCACCTGCCCCGCGCTACGGCGTAGCAAGGCCCGCAGTCGGGCATCCAGTTCCTCGATTTCAAACGGTTTTGCCAGATAATCATCGGCCCCGACATTCAACCCCTTCACTCGATCGGCCACCGCGCTGCGCGCCGTCAGCAGCAGGACAGGAAGCGTCTGCCCGCGTTTGCGCAGCCGCTGAACGACTTCAAGGCCGTCCAGCCCCGGCATATTGATGTCCAGCACCGCCAGCGCGTACGTTTCACTATGTAAAAGATGGTCGGCCGCCAGGCCATCAAAAACGCAGTCGACGGCAAAACCGTTTTGCACCAGCGCTTTCTCCAGCCAGTGAGCTAACTCACGGTTATCTTCCGCTAATAAGAGACGCATATCACATCCTGTAAAGTTTCTGCCGCATTGAAAGGGAATTGAAAGGTTAATGTTTTAACAATCACGCAACCGAACTGCTACACATCGGCTCACATAATCACAAAAATCTTCTTCCGTACCCGAAAATCCGGTTTTCCGGCGTGAGGATAAACAATGAAAAAACAGTTACTTCGTACCCTTACTGCAAGCATTTTACTGATGAGTACCTCTGTTCTGGCCGAACAAGCGCCATCGCGCACGGAATGTATCGCTCCAGCTAAACCCGGCGGTGGTTTCGATCTCACTTGTAAGTTGATCCAGGTGAGCATGATGGAAACTGGCGCGATCGAAAAACCGATGCGCGTAACCTACATGCCCGGCGGCGTTGGCGCCGTGGCCTATAACGCGATCGTCGCTCAACGCCCGGCTGAAGCGGGAACCGTAGTGGCCTTCTCCGGCGGCTCCCTGCTGAATCTGTCGCAAGGCAAGTTTGGTCGCTACGGCGTGGATGATGTCCGCTGGCTGGCAAGCGTGGGTACCGACTACGGCATGATTGCCGTACGCCAGGACTCTCCGTGGAAAACGCTGAAAGACCTGCTAACGGCAATGGAGAAAGATCCCAACAGCGTGGTCATTGGCGCAGGCGCCTCTATCGGTAGCCAGGACTGGATGAAGTCGGCGCTGCTGGCGCAAAAAGCCAACGTTGATCCGCATAAGATGCGCTACGTCGCCTTTGAAGGCGGCGGCGAACCGGTTACCGCATTGATGGGAAATCACGTGCAGGTGGTTTCCGGCGATCTCAGTGAAATGGTGCCTTATCTCAGCGGCGACAAAATTCGCGTGCTCGCGGTGTTCTCGGAAGAACGCCTGCCGGGTCAGTTAGCTAACGTGCCAACCGCCAAAGAGCAGGGTTATGACCTGGTGTGGCCCATCATTCGCGGCTTCTACGTGGGCCCCAAAGTCAGCGACGCCGAATATCAGTGGTGGGTTGATGCCTTTAACAAACTCCAGCAGACCGATGAATTTAAAAAGCAGCGCGATCTGCGCGGTCTGTTTGAATTCAACATGAGCGGTAAGCAGCTCGACGAGTACGTAAAAAAGCAGGTCACGGATTATCGTGAGCAGGCGAAAGCCTTCGGTCTGGCGAAATAAGCACAGAGGCAAAGATGATGAGCGATCGTATTTTTGCAGGTATCTGGCTGTTGCTCTGTATAGCCGGGCTGTTCGTGGCCTGGCAAATCACCAGCGAATACAGCTATGAACCCGTAGGGCCGCGTCCCTTCCCGCTTGGCATTATCAGCCTGATGCTGGTCTGCGCCGTGGCGCTGCTGTTGCGCCATCCCGATACCATCAGTTGGCCTCGTCGCCACGTGCTGCAAAAGCTGCTGACGATGGTGATTGTTTTGTTGATGTATGCCTGGGGTTTCGAATGGCTCGGTTTTCCCATCGCCACCGCCATTCTCACCATGGTGATTGGCATGCTGTTCGGCGCAACCATCCCGGCTGCGGGTATTTCCGGCGCGGTGCTTGGCATTCTGCTGTGGTATGCCTTTGACCGACTGCTTGACGTCACCTTACCACTCGGCGCCTGGCTGGGTTAATGGAGAAACGATGGATACCTGGATTTATCTTTCTCAGGGTTTCGCGGTGGCAATGACACCGGAAAACCTGGTCATCGCCCTGATTGGCTGTTTTGTCGGTACTATTGTCGGACTGCTGCCTGGACTTGGGCCCATTAACGGCGTGGCGATCCTGCTGCCGCTGGCATTCGCTTTGCATCTGCCCGCAGAATCTGCGCTGATCTTGCTGGCGACCGTCTACATTGGTTGTGAATACGGCGGGCGTATCTCCTCCATCCTGCTGAATGTTCCCGGCGATGCGGCGGCGATTATGACCGCGCTCGATGGCTATCCGATGGCGCAGCAAGGCCGCGGCGGCGTCGCACTCTCTATCTCGGCGGTCAGTTCTTTCTTTGGTTCGCTTATCGCTATCGGCGGCATCATTCTGTTTGCCCCAGCGTTAGCCCAATGGTCGCTGGCCTTCGGTCCGGCGGAATACTTCGCCTTAATGGTTTTCGCTATTGCCTGCCTCGGCAGTATGATGGCACAAAATCCGCTGAAATCATTTCTGGCAGCGCTTATCGGTCTCGGCCTTGCGACCGTCGGCGTAGACGCCAATACCGGGGTTTATCGCTTTACCTTTGACAGCGTCCATCTCTCCGACGGTGTGCAGTTTATCGTGGTGGTGATTGGGCTGTTCTCCGTCTCTGAAATACTGTTAATGCTGGAACATACCAGCAGTGGCCAGACGCTGGTGCGTAAAACGGGCCGCATGTTATTTAACGCCAAAGAAGGTGCGCAGTGCGTTGGCGCAACCCTGCGTTCATCGGTGATTGGCTTTTTCGTCGGCGTTCTGCCTGGCGCTGGCGCGACCATTGCCAGCGCAATCACCTACATGACCGAGAAAAAGCTCAGCGGCAACAGCGACAGCTTTGGCAAGGGTGATATTCGCGGCGTGGCGGCCCCCGAAGCCGCCAACAACGCCTCGGCCTGCGGATCTTTTATCCCGATGCTGACGCTCGGCGTACCGGGCTCCGGCACCACGGCGGTGATGATGGGCGCGCTGACGTTGTACAACATCACCCCGGGCCCGGCGATGTTTACCGAACAACCGGATATCGTCTGGGGGCTGATTGCGGCGCTGCTGATTGCCAACGTGATGCTTCTGGTAATGAACATCCCGCTAATCGGCCTGTTTACCCGTATGCTGACCATCCCACTGTGGTTTTTGGTACCGGCTATCGCGGCAGTCTCCGCGGTTGGCGTGTATGCCGTCCATAGCACCACCTTCGATCTGGTGCTGATGGTCGCCCTCGGCGTACTGGGCTACATTTTGCGTAAAATGCACTTCCCGATGTCGCCGCTGATTTTAGGCTTCGTTCTCGGGGAAATGCTGGAGCAGAACCTGCGCCGGGCGCTGTCTATCAGTAACGGTAATATGGATATTCTGTGGGCCAGCGGCGTGGCGAAAGTGCTGCTGGTGTTGGCGGTACTGGTTATCGTAGTCCCGCCAGTGCTGCGACTGATCCGCAAACGTAACAGCAAACCGCAGGTGGATATCGGTTAGTATTAAGCCGGATGGCGTAGCGCCATCCGGCATTTTCATCTTCAACGCAAACTTCGCGTTCCTTCCAGCACGTGCTCAACAAACCTTGTGAGCTTGGGCAGAGGACGCAAATCCTGTCGCCACAGAAGATGAATCGACCGCGGCTGCGGCGTAAACCCTTCCAGCACCCGAATCAATTTCCCCGTAGCCAGTTCTTGCGCCAGCAACACCTCCGGTTGCAATAACAGTCCGGCCCCCGCGACCGCCGCCATACGCAGGCCGTGGCCATCGTTACAGCGCAGGATCGCATCGCGTTTCCATCTGACCTCACCCGCCACGCCGGGCAGTATCCACTCGTTGCGAGCCGTCCACACGGTATGGGACAGGCACAGATGGTCCACCAGTTCCGCGGGCGTCCGGGGAGTACCATGGCGCGCAAGATATTCTGGCGAAGCACAGATTGCCATACGGTAGGGACACAGGTATTTTGCCACCACGTCAGTCTGATGGATATCACCAATACGGATTGCCAGGTCAACGCCTTCATTCACCAGATCAACCATCCGGTTAGTCAGATCCAGCTCAATGCGCACCTCTGGCCAGGCCTGTAAAAATGCAGCGGCCAGCGGCGAGATCACGCAAGCGCCAAAAGAAGTGGGCGCGCTAATGCGTAGCGTCCCCGCCGGTGCCAGCCGCAAACGCTCTACCGAACGTTCGGCTATCGACACCTGCTCCAGCACGCGGCGGGCTTCTTCAAAATAGACTCGCCCGGCATCGGTCAGGCTCTGGCGGCGCGTATTACGCTCCAGCAGACGCGTGCCAAGCTGCGCTTCCAGTTGGGTAATATATTTACCCACCATCACCGCAGACATCTCGAGTCTCGTTGCTGCAACGGTGAAGCTCCCGCTCTCCACCACGGCGATAAACGTTTCCATGCCGCGCAGTTTATCCATATTACAAACCCCTGGTTAGTAATCATCTAACTTTTAGCCAGTTTATCCGATTTCATTTTCATTAAAGAATAGCGGCTCACACTATTGCGGAGGTGGTTATGAAAATCGTCATTATTGGTGCCAGCGGCACAGTGGGGCGCGCAGTCACAGAAGCGTTAAGCCGTAAACATGAGGTGATCCGCGTAGGTCGCACGCAGGGAGATTACCAGGTTGATATCACCTCGCAGGAGAGTGTCGAGGCATTGTTTGAAAAAGTCGGTCGGGTAGATGCGATCGTTTCCGCCACCGGCAATCTGTTCTTTGGGCCGCTGTCGACGATGACCGATGAGGACTTTAATCAGGGGTTACAGGATAAGCTGTTAGGCCAGATTCGTCTGGCACTAACCGGGCAGCATTTTCTCAATGATGGCGGCTCAATTACGCTAATTAGCGGCATCATCGCCCATGAACCCATCACACAAGGAGCGAATGCGGCAACGATCAATGCCGGTCTGGAAGGATTTGTTCGCGCCGCGGCCTGCGAATTAGAGCGTGGTCAGCGTATTAACCTGATAAGCCCAACCGTGCTCAGTGAGTCCGCCGAAGCTTACGACGATTTCTTCCCGGGCTTTGAAAGTGTGCCCGCCGCCACCGTCGCCAACGCCTATCGCCGCAGTGTGGAAGGCATCCAAACCGGGCGTATTTATAAAGTCGGTTACTGACAAAGCATTACCCTGCCTCTTACGTCAACAGGAAGAGGCAGGCTCAGGCACCCGTTTCGTTTCTTATTCGCACATTGATATATTCCACGGCCTCAGTGACATTCATAATGCCGTTAATTGCATTCGTCACACCTTGCCCGATAATAATCTCTGCCTGGCGCAGGTTGAAAGGTTCACCTTTACTTCCCTCAGACTCCCTTATTCCCGTCATGCCTTTTTCATTCAATAAATTAAACCACGGGTAGAGATTGAGAACGTTTTGATCGTGACATATTCCAGACCAGGCGCTATTTCCTCCCAGCAAAACCAGATGGCGCGCAATTTCATCGGAATAAAGCCAATGAAAGAACTGCTCAACCTGTTTTTTCTTTTTACTGTAGCGGGACATTCCAATGGAACCGCCCCCCAATTGTGGAAGTTGCCCTGGAACGGGAGCATAGCCGATAGTGGGCGCTATGGCCGTGTGCGCCACATCGTTAAACAAATTGAGATACATGATCAGCATGGCAAGATTTCCACGCTCAAACTGTTTTACCGCGTCACTCCACCACTCACCGGGGAGATTCACGGCGATAGAAAGCTGTTGTAGATATTGTTCGAGTGCAGTTGCGGCAAGTGAAGGCTCGAGTTGTACCGGCTCGCCTTCACGCACTAAACGCCCACCGAGCGCGTAGTAACGCAGCAGATACTCGGTAGCAATAAGCCCCGAGCTTCCCAGGGTCACCGCAGTTCCCATCGGGCGCTGTCTGTTTTCTGGCTGATGTAATTGACTAAAGAAAGCCGCTATCTCATCAAATTGCGCAAAGCTCTCTGGCAGCGTTAACTCTTTTCCCGTTGCTTCATAAAACATTCGTTTAATCGTCGCGTCTTCAAACAGATCTCGTCGATAAAACAGAAGCTGCATACTGGCATCAAAGGGTATTGCCCATGCCGTCCCATTCACCATGCTGAAGTGCTGTTGAATTTGCTCAGAGAAATTTTCCAACAGCAGCGGAAGCTCAGAAGAGACGGATTCCAGCGGCAATAGTGCTTTCTCAGCAAACCAGGGAAAACACGCCATATCGATTCGCAATAAATCGTAATAAGGATGTAGATGAAGATGGGAAAGGATTTCAAAAACTTCATCATAGGGATAAACCGCCAGATTAACCTTAATACCGGTCTGACGATAAAAGTGGGGTAACAGTTTCTTCAACGCATCAGTCGAAGGACTCGGTAAAATTAACATATTCAGCGTCGCCTCGGTTTCAGGCGGCGGCACGTACTGCCCATTCCAGGAAAAACCGCAATTCGTCAGAATACGATGCTTTTCTTTACTTTTGGGCAGGCGAATACTGGAGGCAATAGTTGTCCCCAAGCGACCATAATCCATCTGGTAGCTTGTGATCCCGTCGAAGGATGCAGGAAGATTATCACTCAGTTGCAATATCGGCGGGCAGGACTGGGAGCTACCAAACCAGGCTGCTTGCGTCAGTGCTCGCGTTCTCTCAGAGTCCTGGACAATAAACAGATCGGGAATTGCCCCGCGAAAAAAGTCAAAAGCGACGGTGTTAGCTTCACTGGCATGTGCAGGTAAAATCGTTAGCTTCGTATGCGGACTTAATTCCCGGCAGGTTTCCTGTATCGCCTGAGTAAAGCTCGCGCTATGGGAAAATTCCAGACGTTCGCAGAATATACCAATATGGCCCGGCTGCTGCGCCAGCGCCCTCCTCGCTGTTTCTTCGCCTGCAGTCACATAGTCAAGGCTAAAATAACAAACTGCGCCGACAGGCTGGCGATATGCAAACAGAACATTTTCCGGGGAGAGCCTGAGCAAGTCGTAATAGGGCTGACTGTCATTCAGGCAACTGACCGAGACAACAGCCTGGTAGGACTTTGCCGCCAGCGTTTGCAGAATCTCCAGCTCAAGATTGGGCAGATCGTTGGTCAGGTAAAGGTCAATCGGTTCGCTTAATGAAGGCTGCCAAACCTGATGCAATCCCCGATAGAGTTGAAAGTACTGTTCGGCATTGATGTCGGGCAGAATCAGTGCCACTCCCTGACTTTTGCTGGCTCTCAACGATTGCGCCTGCGCATTCAACTGATAGCCAACTTCTCGGGCTGCACGTTGAACCGCTTCAATCTTCTCGACGCTTACATTCCCTCTGCCATTGAGCACATTCGAGACAGTTCCATGCGACACACCGGCAATTCTTGCTATGTCTTTGATAGTTGGCATTTTTACATCCTTCCCCTGATGCTTTGATGCTAGCACGGCGCTCATCAGGAAACTATCTTCAGCACTTAAATTTGAACGTTACAATATTAAAAAGTGCATTTTATAAACATGTCATAATAAAAAAGCCTGATGTTGTTGATAGTCAAGTCTCATAACATAAAAACATTAACACAATGAAATATAAGTATAAATTTTATAATATTTGAAGAGGATCACTTCTGAGGAAAAAGATCGTTGTTCATATAAAACGCCGGAATCATAATTGACACGTTCCAATTACGTTTTATTACATTATTGCCTAAAAAAACAACGATCACATTTGTCATTAAGAGGGAAACATGAAGATTCATTTTCTGGGAACCGCTGCATCTGAAGGGATCCCCAATCCTTTTTGCCGTTGTGAGCACTGCCAGCAAGCCCGCATTCGGAAAGGCAAAGACTTACGCACACACTCTTCAGCGATTATCGACGATGAACTGCTCATTGACGTGGCGCCTGAATTCAGCCAACAACTGCTGCGAGATGGCCTGGACGCAACAGAGATCAGATCGCTATTGTTCACACATACTCATCCCGATCATTTCAACGTCGGCGATCTATTTAGCCGAATGGAAGGGTATGGATTTGAAATTACTCATCCGTTGCACATTTTTGGTAATGACCGTGCAATTAACGGTGCCGCGGAAGTGTTACCGGGCTACAGCGCTGAAAGATTTGCTTTTCATTGTCTGGTTCCTTTCGTGACCGTTGAAACTCGCGGATACCGCATCACTCCGCTGCTGGCTAACCATGCCAAGTGGGAGCTTTGTTATACCTGGTTTATCGAAAAAGAAGGCCAGTCAATTTTTTACGGACATGATTCAGGCTGGTTTCCTGAGCTCACATGGCAGTGGCTGAAAGGAAAAAAAATCGATCTGGCTGTCCTGGAGTGCACCTACGGTTTTAATGGTGATAATCGTACGAATAACCACATGAGCCTGGAAACCGTCTTCGCCGCCAGAGACAGGCTTGCGGAACTCGGTTGCCTCGAGAAAAATAGCCAACTTATCGTCTCGCATATTTCACACAGCGGAGGTCTGCTGCACGACGATCTCGTTGCGGCATGCGACAAAGAGAACATTCTTGTCGCCTGGGACGGGCTTAACCTGAGCATCAACCAATAAGGATATGCAATATGGACCTTAATAAAACACCACGCCTGTTGATTATGATGTTCATACAATATTTCATGCAGGGTGCCTGGAATATGACCATGGGGCTGGTATTGAGCACCTATGGTATGGCGACAATTATTGGCTCATCCTATGCTTTGCTTGGCCTGGCGACTATTCTTTCCCCGCTATTTATTGGCATGGTCGCCGACCGCTTTTTTTCGTCACAAAAAGTCATGGCGATCCTGCATTTAATTAATGCTGGTGTACTGTTGTTTGTTCCGCAATTTATTGAGGCACAAAATACAGGTATGACGTTAACCATGATTTTCCTGGTTGGTCTGCTGTTTTATCCTACAACTGCGCTGGCGAACAGTATCAGTTTCAGCCACATTAACGGGGTAAAATACTTCCCATTTATTCGTGTATTCGGCACATTTGGCTTTATGGTCATCGGCTTTATCATTGGTGAAATGGGTTATTCTGGAAATACCATCACCTGGTATATCGCGTCGGCTTCCGGTGTCGTTCTCGGCCTGTACTGTTTTACGTTGCCAAATACCCCACCGAAAGCAAAAGGAAGTGTGTTTACGCTTCGCGATCTGTTATGTCTGGATGCTCTGGCGCTCTTCAAAGACCGCAGTTTCTCGGTTTTGATGCTCAGTATTTTTGTCCTGATGATCCCTAAAACGGCTTATTCCGCCTATATCCCGGTCTTTTTAAAAGCGCTTGGATTCGATAACGCCGCCTCAATGATGCAGGTTGGCATCGCCTGTGAAGTCATTTTCATGTTCCTGCTGTCGTTCTTCTTACTGAAAGCTGGCTTCAAAATCACGCTGATGTTAGGCGCCGTTTGCTGGATTATCCGCACACTATTATTTGCTAATGCCTCGCTGGATGCCAACATGATGTTTGTGCTGATCGGCCTGATGTTACAAGGATTCTGCTGGGACTTTTTCTTTACCGTGGGCGACATTTATGTTGACCGTAAAGCAGCGCCAGAGATTAAAGCACAAGCCCAAAGCTTGCGATTTATCGTCTCCAACGGCGTTGGTCTGCTATTTGCTTCCACCGTATGCGGGCAAATCTTTAACAACACCGTGACGGAACAAGGTCCAGAGGCGTTGCCACAATGGGAGACATTCTGGCTAGTTTCAGCAGGCGTTGCTGCAGTGGTCAGCGTATTCTTCCTGATTTTCTTCCGGGACGATATTTCGAAACGCAAAACGGACCTCACATTGAAAAAAGCAAACTCCTGATCGTTAAAGACTCTCTTATTAAGGTAATTGCATGAATAATCTGGCCGCCATCATCAATGAGCAAGGATTGTTGCCTTTAACTACGATCATCAAAATCAGTATTGCATTTATTCTGGGTGGCATTATTGGCCTGGAAAGAGAATCGAAAGGGAAACCGGTCGGCTTCAAAACCTGCGTTATTTTATCCGTAGCCAGCTGTGTGTTAACTGTCGTATCAATACAATCTGCTGAATACTATGCTGAAATTTCGATGAATATCCGTAGCGATCCTATGCGCCTGGCGGCGCAGATTATCAGCGGCGTTGGTTTTCTCGGTGCGGGAGTCATTCTGCACCGACACGACGATGCTATCTCTGGTCTCACTACTGCGGCAATTGTCTGGGCATCTGCAGGGGTGGGAATTACCTGCGGAGCCGGTTTTTATTTGCATGCTGTTTTTGCCACGGCTTTATTTTTATTAGCGATCAAACTAAGCCCATTCATAATTTTCTTACAGACCAGAAACCAGTTTCCCGGAAAAGTTAAAGTGCGGGTTATTCTTGATGAACGAGACGCTCTTGAAAGTCTGATAACCCGCATTCATCAACAGAAAAACATTATCGAAAACATCACGATCAGGGATATCAAGAAGGGCAAAATTGAGGTCAATCTCAAAATCGTAATTCGTCAAAAGATGACCTTGCCCGACTTATACCACGATCTGACCCATGTGGAACACGTCTGCGCCATCGCTCTGGAACATTAATACACCTTATCTTCCTCTTTAAAATCAGGGGTTTTCGCCCCTGAAATAGCCACTCAGTATCCATCCAGCCTCTAAATCCTCACCTTTCGCAATGTTAAATAATTGTTGTTTTTGATCACAAATAATAAACAAACAAGCTCATTCTGTGCGCGTTTTTCAAAAATGTAGATATTTTTAATTTATGGCTACGAAACGAGCTGCGCCATATCTCCCTGACAATCTACTGAGAGGAACGATTTGATGAACGCACTGACTGCCGTAAAACAGAACGCTGAAGATCCTGCCCAGCACTACAGCGGTTTCACGCTGAAACCATCAGCCCAGTCCCCACGTCTGCTGGAGCTGACTTTTTCCGCTGAGACCACTGAACAATTTATACAGGCCGTTGCGCAGTGGCCGGTACAGGCCCTGGAATACAAATCCTTCCTGCGCTTCAAAGTGGGCAAAATCCTCGATGATCTGTGCGGTAATCAGTTGCAGCCTGTACTGCTGAAAACGTTGCTCGATCGTGCCGAAGGCGCGCTGTTGATCAATGCCCTCGGCGTAGATGATGTCGCGCAGGCGGAAGAGATGGTTAAGCTGGCGACGGCGGTGGCACATCTGATCGGACGCTCCAATTTTGATGCGATGAGTGGGCAATATTATGCGCGTTTTGTGGTGAAAAACGTTGATAACTCAGACAGCTACCTGCGCCAACCACACCGTGTCATGGAGCTGCATAACGACGGAACCTACCTCGAAGAGATCACCGACTATGTGCTGATGATGAAGATTGACGAACAGAACATGACCGGTGGTAACTCGCTGCTGCTGCACCTCGACGACTGGGAACATCTGGATCACTACTTTACCCATCCGCTGGCGCGTCGCGCGATGCGTTTTGCCGCGCCGCCGAGCAAAAACGTCAGCCAGGAAGTGTTCCATCCGGTGTTTGACGTTGACCAGCAGGGGCGTCCGGTAATGCGTTACATCGACCAGTTCGTCCAGCCTAAAGACTATGAAGAAGGCGTCTGGCTGAGCGATTTGTCCGATGCGCTGGAAACCAGTAAGAGCATTATTTCCGTTCCGGTTCCAGTGGGTAAATTCCTGCTGATCAACAACCTGTTCTGGCTGCATGGTCGTGACCGCTTCACCTCGCATCCTGACCTGCGCCGCGAACTGATGCGCCAACGTGGTTATTTTGCTTACGCGACAAACCACTACCAGACTCATCAGTAAGCGCGAAGGAAAAAAGCGGATGTATGATTTTGTGATTATTGGCGGCGGCATTATCGGCATGTCGACCGCCATGCAACTGATTGATGTCTATCCGGACGCCAGAATAGCGCTGCTGGAAAAAGAGTCCGGTCCGGCCTGCCACCAGACGGGCCATAACAGCGGCGTAATTCATGCCGGGGTCTATTACACCCCCGGCAGCCTGAAGGCGCAATTTTGCCTGGCCGGTAATCGCGCCACAAAAGCCTTTTGCGACCAAAACGGCATCCGCTACGACGTCTGCGGAAAAATGCTGGTTGCCACCTCCTCACTGGAAATGGAGCGCATGCGGGCGCTTTGGGATCGCACCGCCGCTAACGGCCTGGAGCGCGAATGGCTGAATGCGCAGGAGCTACGTGAGCGTGAACCCAATATCACCGGGCTGGGCGGCATTTTCGTCCCGTCGAGCGGGATCGTCAGCTACCGTGAAGTGACCGCCGCGATGGCGAAGATTTTCCAGGCCAAAGGCGGCGAGATTATTTACAACGCCGAGGTCAGCGCGCTAAAGGAGCACGCTGCGGGCGTGATCGTCCATACCCGCCAGGGGCAGGAATTTGAGGGGGCAACGCTGATTAGCTGCTCTGGTCTGATGGCGGACCGACTGGTGAAAATGCTCGGCGTTGAACCCGGCTTTATCATCTGTCCATTCCGTGGCGAATATTTCCGCCTGGCGTCAGAACACAACCAGATAGTTAACCATCTGATCTACCCCATCCCCGACCCGGCGATGCCGTTTCTCGGCGTTCATCTGACCCGGATGATTGACGGCAGCGTCACCGTGGGCCCCAACGCGGTACTGGCATTTAAGCGTGAAGGCTATCGTAAACGCGACTTCTCGCTCAGCGATACGCTGGAGATCCTCGGTTCTTCCGGCATTCGCCGCGTGCTGCAAAACAACCTGCGTTCAGGGCTTGGCGAAATGAAGAATTCGCTGTGCAAAAGCGGCTATCTGCGGTTGGTGCAAAAGTACTGCCCGAGTCTGACGCAGAACGATCTGCAGCCCTGGCCTGCGGGCGTGCGGGCGCAGGCGGTGTCACCTGATGGCAAGCTAATAGACGATTTCCTGTTTGTCACCACGCCACGCTCAATTCACACCTGTAACGCCCCTTCTCCGGCGGCAACGTCGGCGATCCCTATCGGTGCGCATATTGTCAGCAAAGTTCATGCGCTACTGGAGAACCAGAGTAATTCCGGACGCACGCTGCGTGCGGCACGTAGCGTGGAGACATTACACGCCGCATTCACCCGTTAACACGATTAAGACAGGAAGCAATTATGCAACTTAACGATCCAACCTTATTCCGCCAGCAGGCATTGATCGACGGCAACTGGTGTGACGCCAACAGCGGCGAGACCCTCGCGGTGACCAACCCCGCCAACGGTCAGCAATTGGGCAGCGTACCGAAAATGGGGGCGGATGAAACCCGCGAAGCGATCAACGCTGCTAACCGCGCTCTGCCCGCATGGCGTGCGCTGACCGCCAAAGAGCGGGCCAACATCCTGCGTCGCTGGTTCAACCTGATGATTGAGCATCAGGACGATCTCGCCCGCCTGATGACCCTGGAACAGGGTAAACCGCTGGCAGAGGCCAAAGGTGAAATCACCTATGCCGCCTCATTTATTGAGTGGTTTGCCGAAGAAGGTAAGCGCATTTATGGCGATACAATCCCCGGCCATCAGGCTGATAAACGTCTGATCGTCATCAAACAGCCGATCGGCGTTACCGCCGCGATTACACCGTGGAACTTCCCGGCGGCGATGATCACTCGTAAAGCTGGCCCGGCGCTGGCGGCAGGTTGCACCATGGTGCTTAAACCCGCCAGCCAAACCCCCTACTCCGCACTGGCGCTGGCAGAGCTTGCCAATCGCGCAGGGATCCCAGCAGGCGTTTTCAGCGTGGTGACCGGTTCTGCGGGCGCGGTCGGCAACGAGCTGACCGGCAACCCGCTGGTGCGCAAGCTGTCATTTACCGGCTCAACCGAAATTGGCCGTCAGCTAATGCAGCAGTGTGCCAAAGACATCAAAAAGGTGTCGCTGGAACTGGGCGGCAATGCGCCGTTCATCGTTTTTGACGATGCCGATCTCGATAAAGCCGTGGAAGGCGCGCTGGCGTCGAAGTTCCGTAACGCTGGGCAAACCTGCGTTTGCGCCAACCGCCTGTACGTGCAGGACGGCGTGTATGAGCGTTTTGCCGAAAAACTTGAGCAGGCGGTAAGCAAGCTGCGCCTCGGCGATGGTCTGCAACCTGACGTCACCACCGGACCACTGATCGACGAGAAAGCGGTAGCCAAAGTGCAGGAACACATCGCCGATGCCCTGGATAAAGGCGCGCGCATTATCGCGGGCGGTAAACCTCACGCGCTCGGCGGGAACTTCTTCCAACCCACCATTCTGGTGGATGTGCCTGATAACGCGAAGGTCGCCAAAGAAGAAACGTTCGGCCCGCTGGCTCCGCTGTTTCGTTTTAAAGACGAAGCTGACGTCATCGCTCAGGCCAACGACACCGAGTTTGGTCTGGCCGCCTATTTCTACGCCCGTGATTTGAGCCGCGTCTTCCGCGTTGGCGAAGCGCTGGAGTACGGCATCGTCGGGATTAACACCGGCATTATCTCCAACGAAGTCGCCCCGTTTGGTGGGATCAAAGCCTCCGGTCTTGGCCGTGAAGGATCGAAATACGGCATCGAAGACTACTTAGAAATCAAATATATGTGCATCGGCCTTTAATAAAATAAATACTGGAGAACACCTGATGAGCACCAACAAAGAACTTATGCAACGTCGCAGCAACGCCGTTCCCCGTGGCGTTGGACAGATCCACCCAATTTTTGCCGAGCGCGCAGAAAACTGTCGGGTGTGGGACGTTGAAGGCCGTGAATTCCTCGATTTTGCTGGCGGTATCGCGGTGCTGAACACCGGCCACCTGCATCCGCAGATCGTCTCTGCGGTAGAAGCGCAGTTGAAAAAGCTGTCCCATACCTGTTTCCAGGTGCTGGCCTATGAGCCTTACCTTGAGCTGTGCGAAATCATGAACAAGAAAGTGCCGGGTGATTTCGCCAAGAAAACCCTGCTGGTAACGACTGGTTCCGAAGCGGTGGAAAACGCGGTAAAAATCGCCCGCGCCGCCACTAAGCGAACCGGCACGATCGCTTTCAGCGGCGCTTACCACGGTCGTACGCACTACACCCTGTCGCTGACCGGGAAAGTCAATCCCTACTCAGCCGGAATGGGGCTGATGCCAGGCCACGTGTATCGCGCGCTATATCCGTGCCCGCTGCACGGCATCAGTGACGACGATGCTATCGCCAGCATTCACCGCATCTTCAAAAACGATGCCGCACCGGAAGATGTTGCTGCCATCGTGATTGAGCCCGTCCAGGGCGAAGGTGGTTTCTACGCTGCCTCACCTGCATTTATGCAACGTCTGCGCGCCATTTGTGACGAGCACGGGATCATGCTGATTGCCGATGAAGTACAGAGCGGCGCGGGCCGTACCGGTACGCTGTTCGCTATGGAGCAGATGGGCGTCGCCCCCGATCTCACCACCTTCGCCAAATCCATCGCCGGCGGCTTCCCGCTGGCCGGAGTGACCGGACGCGCCGAAGTGATGGACGCTATCCCACCGGGCGGGCTGGGCGGTACCTATGCCGGTAACCCGATTGCCTGCGCCGCCGCGCTGGCGGTACTGAACATTTTCGAACAGGAAAATCTGCTGCAAAAAGCCAACGAGCTGGGACAAACCCTGCGCGAAGGCCTGCTGGCTATCGCGGAAACCCACCGCGAGATTGGCGATGTGCGCGGACTGGGCGCGATGATCGCTATCGAACTGTTTGAAGACGGCGATCGCACGAAGCCAGACGCCAAACTGACTGCGGAAGTGGTGGCGCGTGCACGCGATAAAGGGCTGATCCTGCTCTCCTGCGGACCTTACTACAACGTGCTGCGCATTCTGGTTCCGCTGACCATTGAAGACGCGCAAATCCGCCAGGGGCTGGACATTATCGCTCAGTGTTTTGCCGAGGCGAAGCAGGGTTAAGCCCTGTATCCGAACGGGGAATTTTAAGCCGGATAAGGCGGAGCCGCCATCCGGCAAACAGGGTCAATAACAATAATACGCGTGCCCCGGCGCGGGAATGCCGGGGTGCTCTCCCAAGTGAAATACTTTCGAGAGGTTTAAAAGATGGGGCAAGTGTCACAATCACATGATTTAGGGGGCGGGCTGAAATCACGCCACGTCACCATGCTGTCTATTGCCGGGGTTATCGGCGCAAGTTTGTTTGTTGGTTCAAGCGTGGCGATTGCAGAAGCCGGCCCCGCGGTATTATTAGCCTATCTTTTCGCCGGGTTGCTGGTGGTGATGATTATGCGCATGCTGGCCGAAATGGCCGTCGCCACACCAGATACCGGTTCCTTTTCCACCTATGCCGATAAGGCCATCGGTCCGTGGGCAGGTTATACCATCGGCTGGCTGTACTGGTGGTTCTGGGTGTTGGTTATCCCGCTGGAGGCGAATATCGCCGCCATCATTCTACACTCCTGGGTGCCGGGCATTCCTGTCTGGCTGTTTTCTCTGGTTATCACGCTGGCATTAACCGGCAGTAATTTGCTGAGCGTCAAAAATTACGGTGAGTTCGAATTCTGGCTGGCGCTGTGCAAAGTGATTGCCATTCTGGCGTTTATTACCCTCGGTGCGGCGGCAATTAGCGGTTTCTACCCTTATGCTGACGTCAGCGGCGTTTCACGCTTGTGGGATCAGGGCGGCTTTATGCCCAACGGTTTTGGCGCAGTGCTCAGTGCGATGCTAATCACCATGTTCTCCTTTATGGGGGCGGAGATTGTCACCATCGCCGCCGCCGAGTCCGACACACCGGACAAACATATCGTCCGCGCCACCAACTCAGTTATCTGGCGTATCTCCATCTTCTATCTGTGCTCCATTTTCGTGGTGGTGGCACTGATCCCATGGAATATGCCGGGACTGAAAGAAGTGGGTTCGTACCGCTCGGTATTGGAGTTACTGCATATCCCGCACGCGAAACTGATCATGGACTGCGTTATTTTGCTGTCGGTGACCAGCTGTCTGAACTCCGCGCTGTATACGTCCTCGCGTATGCTCTACTCCCTGAGCCGTCGTGGCGATGCGCCCGCCTTTATGGGTAAAACAAACCGCAGTAAAACGCCTTATGTGGCGGTATTGCTGTCTACGGGGGCCGCGTTCCTCACCGTGGTGGTCAACTATTACGCCCCAGCCAAGGTGTTTAAATTCCTGATCGACAGCTCCGGCGCCATCGCGCTGCTGGTGTATCTGGTGATTGCGATTTCACAACTACGGATGCGCAAAATCCTACTGGCGCAAGGCGGCGAAATTAAACTGAAAATGTGGCTCTATCCGTGGCTTACCTGGCTGGTCATCGCGTTTATTATCTTTGTACTGGTAGTCATGTTATTTCGGCCAGCACAACAGTTGGAAGTTATCTCTACCGGGTTGTTAGCCATAGGAATTATTTGTACCGTGCCCATTATGTCACGCTGGAAAAAACTGCTATCGTGGCAAAAAGCACCGTTGCAAAATACGCATTAAACCTGTTCCCGGCGCAGGCCGGGGATCCGTTCAGGAGTAAGACCATGACCGCCATTCCCCAACCGACGGCCATTGATGGATACCGCTGGCTGAAGAACGACATTATTCGCGGTGTTTATCAGCCTGATGAAAAACTGCGTATGAGTCTGCTGACCTCGCGCTACGATCTTGGCGTGGGACCGCTGCGTGAAGCGCTTTCGCAGCTGGTCGCGGAGCGGCTGGTGACGGTGGTTAATCAGAAAGGGTATCGTGTCGCCCCGATGTCAGAACAAGAGTTGCTCGATATTTTCGATGCCCGCGCCAATATGGAAGCCATGCTGGTCGCGCTAGCGATTGAACGCGGCGATGACGCCTGGGAAGCTGAAATTCTGGCGCGGGCGCATATGCTCAGCAAACTTGAAGCCATTGACGCCAGTGAACAGATGCTCGACGAGTGGGATCAGCGCCATCAGGCGTTTCACTCGGCGATTGTCGCCGGCTGCGGTTCACAATACTTGTTGCAAATGCGCGAACGTCTATTCTCTCTGGCGGCGCGCTACCGGTTTATCTGGCTGCGTAAAACGGTGTTGTCAGTTGAAATGCTGGAAGATAAACACGATCAACACAAGACGCTGACCGAAGCAATTCTGGCACGCGATACCGCGCGCGCCAGCGAATTAATGCGCCAGCACCTGCTGACGCCAATTCCGATTATTCAACAGGCGATGTCCGGCAAATTACTGACGGAATAAGCCTGAATAATATTACTGTTCCGGAATACGTAAAACCTGCCCAGGATAGATTTTATCCGGGCTTTTCAACATCGGTTTATTCGCTTCAAATATCTGGTTATACAGGTTGGCATTACCGTAAACCTGTTTGGCAATAGCGCTCAGGGTATCCCCAGATTTTACGGTATAAAACTGGCTTTCACTCGCGGGCGCAGAGGTTTTAACCTGATCGTCTACACTGGCGATACCGGAGATATTACCGATCGCAATCAGGATTTTTTCTTTCGCTTCCTGACTTAAACCATCGCCAGAAACGGTGGCTTTGCCTTCGTTAATTTGCACGTTCACTTTATCCGCATCCGGGATGCCGGTTTTATTCAGGTGTTCCTGCACCTTTTTTGCCAGATCGGCTGTGTCATGGTTTCCAGTGACCGCATCCCACAGTTTTTCACCCGCATCTTTTACAAAATTGAAAAGTCCCATATCCACCTCGGTTATTAACAATCAACACCCAAAAGTGTAGCAGAGGAGAACGAGACGCAAAGAAAACGGCGCCAAAGCGCCGTAGCAGAAGGAGGATTAGTTACGCGTCTGTATCCAGAAGGCGTGGATCAAACCGGGGATGTAGCCCAGCAGCGTCAGAACGATATTGAGGATAAATGCCCAGCCGAATCCTTTCCCCAGCAGCACGCCAAGCGGGGGCAGAATAATAGTAAAAACGATTCTCCAGAAACCCATACACACTCCCTACAAGCAAAAAGTTAATCATTGTTTAAAAAGAGATTTTATCTCTAAGATTAATCAGTGTAGCTAACTCCGTCCGTCTCGCCCTGCTGTTTTACCCTCTTTTACGCTCTTTACGCTGGCGTACGTTGGCTTTTTATTTTAGAATTTACTTAATTTAGACTATGCTTAAATACATATGACAGAACTTGAACAACTCCAGGCCAGCGCGGAACAGGCTGCCGCTCTGCTCAAAGCGATGAGTAACCCGAAAAGGTTGCTGATTTTGTGCATGCTCTGCGGTTCGCCCGGTACCAGCGCAGGCGAGTTAGCCCGCGCTACCGGACTGAGCCCTTCCGCCACCTCCCAGCATCTGGCGCGTATGCGCGAAGAAGGTCTGATAGACAGCCAGCGCGATGCCCAGCGCATCCTCTACTCCATTAAAAATGCGGCCGTGAATTCGCTGATCGCCACATTAAAAACACTGTATTGCCCATAAGGAGCCATCATGACCATTGGGACGATTTCCCCGCGCGAGGCGCAGACGCACCTCTCACAAGGTGCAAAACTGATTGATATCCGCGATGCTGATGAGTATCTGTACGAGCATATTCCTGAGGCGCATCTGGTGCCGTTACCCACGCTTGAGCACGGAGTGCTGCCTGAGAATTTACGCGCCGGTCAGGTAATTTTTCACTGCCAGTCCGGCAAACGTACACAAAACGCAGCGACAAAACTGAGCGCCATTGCCGCGCCTGCGCAGGTCTGGTTGCTGGAAGGCGGAATTGACGGCTGGAAAGCCGCTGGTTTGCCGGTGGCGAAAGACAGTTCACAACCGTTACCGCTGATGCGTCAGGTACAGATAGCCGCAGGCAGCCTTGCTTTACTTGGCGTCATTCTGGGTTACGCCGTTAACAGCGCGTTCTTCCTGCTGAGCGGTTTTGTTGGCGCCGGGCTGATTCTCGCTGGCGTGACCGGCTTTTGCGGCATGGCGCGAGTACTGAATATCATGCCCTGGAACCGACGTACTCATTAAGCGGTAATCATTGAAACAGCGCTGTACCCGTTGAATGACGTGATCTATGGTGAGTTCTGCGATAAATAAAGGAGAGCAATATGTTTCAACCTGGCGATCTGGTTCAACCGCGCATGGGCGGACCCAAACTGAAAGTTATCGAAGTCAATGGCGATCAAATTGTGGCGGTACAAGCCAGTAATGAAAGCGGTGATAAATTCACGCTGAAAGCAGCTGATGTGACGCGATATACCGAAGAAGGTGATTTCGGCGTTTGCTGAAAATAAGCGGTGAGGACACCCTCACCGCCGTCGTAATTAGATCAAAAAGTCATCAAGAGATTTACCGGCAGCCAACGCCTGAGCAATTGGCTTCGGTGTGCGACCTTGTCCGGTCCATGTTTGCGTTTCACCATTGAAATCGGTAAAACGATATTTCGCCGGGCGTGGCTGACGTTTTTTAACTGAACGTGCCGACGCAGGCGTTATGCTCAACAGCTCTTCCGGACTGATCCCATCTGCCTGCATCTGCGCCAGCAAGGCACTAATTTTTTCCTGCTGTTCTGCACGTTGGCGCTGCAGTTGTTCTTCTTCATCGCGCCGTTCTTTGGTCACTACCCTGAATTTTTCAAGCATATCTTCCAGTACATCAACGGAAAATTCGCGAGCCATTGCACGCAGCGAGCGGATATTATTTAAGTTTTTTAACATTGAACTCATATTAACAAAACCTCTTTAACGTAAAAACAGTATTACGCTAAATATTGTATGCAACTGCTTATTATATTTCCAGTCTAATTTCTTCGTGAGTTATTAAACAAATAGCCAACACTGGTATTTATAGCATCTATTTCGCTATCGTCCATGCAATATATTCCATTACCGGATAGCTGTCAGGAATATACCTGCAAGCTATCTCAGCACGTCACTTGAGAAACAGACCACGGCATCGCACAGGACAACTCGTCTACATATTGCACATTGGTCAACATTCAGAAAAGGAGCGCAAAAAATTCAGAAAAACAAATTCCTATAACCCATTGATCTAAAATACCTTTAATTAACCCAGCAACGAAAATACCAAAACGAACAAAAAACAGACCATTGCAGAGCATTTTATCGACAAAAAGGTTATAAATAAAAATTTTAAGCTAGTTGCCAGTTATTATCCAGACAGATATCCTATTCAAACGCGAAAGCAGCAAGACAAATCACTAGCAAGAAGGCATTCAAAACCTTTTTTTCCCTTTTTACAAGGAGCATTAACATGTTCTCTCCGCAGTCACGCTTGCGTCATGCAGTAGCAGACACGTTCGCGATGGTTGTTTATTGTTCTGTCGTGAACATGTTGATCGAAATATTCCTTTCAGGAATGAGCTTCGAACAGTCACTGTACTCCAGACTGGTGGCTATCCCCGTCAACATCCTGATCGCATGGCCTTACGGCATGTACCGCGATTTATTTATGCGTGCGGCGCGGAAAGCCACGCAGGCAGGATGGGGGAAAAACCTGGCAGACGTGTTGGCTTACGTCACCTTCCAGTCGCCGGTATATGTGATTATTCTGTTAACGGTTGGCGCAGACTGGCACCAGATTACGGCTGCAGTAAGTTCGAACATCGTGGTGTCAATGCTGATGGGCGCTGTCTATGGCTACTTTCTTGATTATTGCCGCCGCCTGTTTAAGGTCAGCAGCTATCACCAGGCTAAAGCTTGATACGATTCTTTGCGACTGGCCCTGCCAGTCGCATTATTAGTTTGAGCTAACGTCGCCAAACAACCCACTCAGATAGCGCTCAAGTGCAATTCGTGAACTAAAGCCGTGTGGAATACCATAATGTTCATGGGTCTCTCCGGCTAAATACAGCGGGAATTGCTGGTAGTGATCGCAGGTTTTAATATCCGTAGCAGGTTCCGCCAGCGAAGAGCTGCGCTCTTTTAGCGTGGGATGGATGACTAATGCGGTACGTCCCATGCGTGCTTCACGGTTAACGTACACATAATTTTCGCCACGACGATAGCCGTACGTTTTCTGCGTCACAACATCAACGGTAAAGCCCACTTTTTCAAGTACGCGCGCCACCTCATCTGGTCGTAAATACATATTCTTTTCCTCGTTATCTTTTACTGCGGGCTTACCTTACCTGATTCAGCATTAGCAACGCTTTCAGAAAAGTCCATAAACGAGTGGCGATGGTGGGACGAATATCTTAAGAACCGTGCTGATTCAGGCCAGCGCCAGCCGCAGCTGATATGCCGCCTGCTGCGCCATTTCCAGCGAGCTAATGTTGGTAAACGACAGCAATATTCCTCCCTTTCCTGCTGAAGTTATTCGCCAGCGGCTTAACGCCTGAACCGCCAGTCCAGCCTGATTCGCTTTGCGCACCAGCGCAACATCATCTCCATCTACACTCATTACCAGTTGAATCCCACCTTCCTGAGGAATGACGCTAAATCCTTGTTCGGTCAGGGCGTTTTCCATCCATTGTCGTCGCAAGGCGTAATGCTGACGCATGCGTTTTAAGTGTCGCCAGAAGTGGCCGTCTTGCATAAAATCCGCCAGCGTTTGCTGCCATAAAACCGGAACGCTACAGGCCGTTAGCGCCGCCTGCTGACGAAAATGTTCGACCTGGGTCAGAGGCACCACCAGCCATGCCGTGCGCAAAGCCGGAAACAGAGATTTGCTGAACGTTCCGGCATAAATCACCCGCTGGGGCGCATCCAGACTTTTTAGCGGCGGCAACGGTTTACCGTGGTAGCGAAATTCGCTGTCGTAGTCATCTTCGATTACCCACGCCAGCGCGCGAGTCGCCCATTCCAGCAACCGGTGGCGACGGTCTAATGACAAGGCCACGCCCAGCGGGCTTTGGTGTGCGGGCGTGAGCAGTACAAAACGCGCCTGCGGGAAATCGCGGATCCCAGCGCAGACGTCCAGACCATCAGCATCAACCGCCACCGGCATCAGCTCAATGCGTTCCTGAGCGACCACGGGGCGAATCAGCGGAAAGCCAGGATCTTCGACCCACATCCCCTCACCGGGTTGAGACAAAGCGCGCAGAATTAACGTCATTGATGCTGCGTAACCTGAAGTAATAAAAACCTGTTCCGGCTGGCATTCAATACTGCGTGAAACGCGCAGGTAATCAACAATCGCCTGACGTAATACCCGTTCGCCGCAAACATCGCCCACCGCCAGATCAAAACGCGTTTGGGTGCGTAAACGCCGCCCCATTACCCGCGCCCAGACGTCGCGCGGGAAGAGATCGAGTGCGGGTAATCCCATCTGAAAAAGCTGCGGTCTGGGTTTTTCTCCGGCGAAGATGGCAGGTGATGCTGGCGCGCTTTGAGGCCGCAGTTGTTCACTGACAAACGTTCCTGCTTGTCCGCGTCGCGCAAGCCAGCCCTGCGCCACCAGCTCTGCATAGGCGTTTTCCACCGTCGAGCGTGATACGCCCAGCTCCTGGGCCCAGGTCCGACTGGAAGGTAATCTGGTACCTGGCTTGAGTTCACCGTTCTCAATTGCGTTTTTTAACTGACGGGCGATTTGCTGATAGCGCGGCATTTATGGTCTGCTTTTTTTGCAAAAATATGGCTCTCTTTAGCAGTCCATTATAGTGCTACATTGCGGGTCAGCCAAACGAGGAGAAATACCATGACAATGTTACGCCAGCCCTATTATGAACTCAGTCCTGAAATCTATAACGCCCTGGTTCAGGCAAGCAAAGCGCTGGAAAACTGCGCGCTGGAACCTACGCTGACGGAACTGATTTACTTACGGGTCTCGCAAATCAATGGCTGCGCCTTTTGCCTGGAAATGCACAGTAAGGCGCTGCGTAAATCCGGTGTTGCGCAGGCCAAACTGGACGCACTGGCAGGCTGGCGGGTGAGTCACCACTTCAGCGAAAAGGAACGTGCGGCGCTGGCGTGGGCTGAATCCGTCACCCATATCGCCAGTACGCATGCCGAAGATGACGTTTATCTGCCGCTGCTCGCCCATTTTAGCGCGAAAGAAATTAGCGACCTGACGTTTGCCATTAGCCTGATGAACTGCTTTAACCGTCTGGCGGTGGGGATGCGTATGTGATTCTGCGCTATCGGATGACAGCATAAATGTCTTATCCGGCCTGGGAAGTCCTTTCCTGTAGGCCGGATTAGACGCGACGTGCCGCCATCCAGCAACCTGCGATGATACATATCACTTCCCCCGTCACGCTCCTCACCCGGCCCTCATTAATCTAAAATTCCCATATCTTGTATGGTTGAATCTTTTTAAAACTACATCTAGTATCTTCTGTATCAAGACGCACACAACCCGACGCCCTCTATCGCGTCGATCTTTTACTTATAAACGGAAATACGAATCATGCGCATTGTTATTTACACTCGCAACAACTGTGTTCAGTGTCACGCCACCAGGCGGGCGATGGAAAGCCGCGGGTTTAACTTCGAGATGGTGAACGTCGATTTACAGCCCGATCTGGCTGATAGCCTGCGCGAGCAAGGCTTTCGCCAGTTACCGGTCGTGGTCGCAGGGGAAGCCAGTTGGTCAGGATTTCGCCCGGACATGATCAACCGTCTGCGCCCGGAACCCCAAGTGGCCAGCGCATGAGCCAGCTCGTCTACTTCTCCAGCAGCTCCGAAAATACGCACCGCTTTATCCAGCGTCTGGGGCTGACTGCCATCCGCATTCCGCTTAACGAACGCGAGCGGATCCGGGTAGACGAACCTTACATATTAATCGTGCCATCCTACGGCGGCGGCGGTACGGCTGGCGCGGTCCCAAGACAGGTGATCCGCTTTTTAAACGATACGCACAACCGGGCGTTAATCCGTGGAGTGATCGCCTCCGGTAATCGCAATTTCGGGGATGCTTATGGTCGCGCGGGTGATGTGATCTCACAAAAATGCGGCGTGCCGTGGCTCTATCGCTTTGAGCTGATGGGCACCCAAAGCGATATCGACAACGTTCGGAAAGGAGTGAGCGAATTTTGGCAACGACAACCGCAGAACGCGTAATGCAGCCAACGCTGGATTACCATGCCCTGAATGCCATGCTGAATCTGTACGATAAAGCCGGACGCATTCAGTTCGACAAAGACCATCAGGCGGTGGAGGCTTTCTTTGCCGCCCACGTCCGCCCCAACTCGGTGGCGTTTGCCAGCCAGCAGGAGCGCCTGGACACATTGGTAGATGAAGGCTATTACGATGCCAGCGTGTTAGCCCGCTACAATCGCGCGTTCGTGCTGAAGCTATTCACCCACGCCCACGCCAGCGGATTCCGTTTCCAGACGTTCCTCGGCGCATGGAAGTTCTACACCAGCTATACGCTGAAAACGTTCGACGGTAAGCGCTATCTCGAAGACTTTGAGGATCGGGTCACGATGGTGGCGCTCACGCTGGCGCAGGGCGATGAAGCGCTCGCAATGCAACTGGCTAATGAAATGCTCTCCGGGCGCTTTCAACCCGCCACGCCAACCTTCTTAAACTGCGGTAAACAGCAACGCGGCGAGCTGGTCTCCTGCTTCCTGTTACGCATCGAAGACAATATGGAGTCAATTGGTCGGGCGGTAAACTCGGCGCTACAGCTCTCTAAACGCGGCGGCGGCGTGGCATTTTTGCTCTCTAACCTGCGCGAGGCAGGTGCGCCCATTAAGCGCATTGAGAACCAGTCCTCCGGCGTGATCCCGGTAATGAAAATGCTGGAAGATGCGTTTTCTTATGCGAATCAACTCGGGGCGCGTCAGGGCGCGGGGGCTGTGTATCTGCACGCGCACCATCCGGATATTTTGCGTTTTCTTGATACCAAACGTGAAAATGCCGACGAAAAAATTCGCATCAAAACGCTCTCGCTTGGCGTGGTGATCCCGGACGTCACCTTCCAGTTGGCGAAAGAAAACGCCCGGATGGCGCTGTTTTCACCGTATGACGTAGAACGAATTTACGGCAAACCATTCGGTGATATCGCCGTGAGCGAGCGGTATGACGAACTGGTTGCTGACCAACGCGTACACAAAAAATACATTAACGCCCGCGATTTCTTCCAGCGGCTGGCAGAGATCCAGTTTGAGTCTGGCTACCCTTACATCATGTTTGAAGACACGGTGAATCGCGCCAACCCGATTGCCGGTCGGATCAATATGAGCAACCTGTGCTCGGAGATTTTGCAGGTTAACAGCGCCTCCACCTACGATGAAAACCTCAATTACGCACAGACCGGGCATGATATCTCCTGCAATCTCGGCTCGTTGAACATTGCCCATACCATGGATTCACCGGACTTTGGTCGTACAGTGGAAACGGCGGTTCGCGGTTTAACCGCCGTTTCGGACATGAGCCACATCCGCAGCGTGCCTTCGATCGAAGCCGGGAACAGCGCGTCGCACGCGATTGGTCTTGGGCAGATGAATCTGCACGGGTATCTGGCGCGGGAAGGGATCGCCTATGGTTCGCCGGAAGGGCTGGATTTTACCAATCTCTATTTCTATACCATCACCTGGCATGCGCTGAATACGTCAATGAAGATCGCCCGCGAGCGCGGTCAAACCTTTGCCGGATTCAGACAATCCCGCTACGCCAGCGGCGAGTATTTTAGTCAGTATCTGCAGGGCGACTGGCAGCCAAAAACCGACAAGGTACGCACACTGTTTGCTGCCAGCGGCCTTACGCTGCCAACGCGCGAAATGTGGTCGCAGCTGCGAGAAGATGTGATGCGCTACGGCATTTATAATCAGAATTTACAGGCGGTGCCGCCCACCGGTTCTATCTCCTACATCAATCATGCCACGTCAAGCATTCACCCGATCGTGTCGAAAGTGGAGATTCGCAAAGAGGGTAAAACCGGGCGCGTTTACTACCCTGCCCCGTTTATGACCAATGAGAATCTGGCCTTGTATCAGGATGCCTACGAGATTGGTCCACAAAAAATCATTGATACCTACGCGGAAGCAACGCGCCATGTCGATCAGGGGCTTTCACTGACGCTCTTTTTCCCCGATACCGCCACCACGCGCGATATCAACAAAGCGCAGATTTACGCCTGGCGTAAGGGCATCAAATCGCTGTACTACATCCGACTACGTCAACTGGCGCTGGAAGGAACCGAAATCGAAGGTTGCGTGTCATGCGCGCTGTAAGGAGGAGAAAATGACATTATCCCGCGTGAGCGCCATCAACTGGAACAAGATTGAGGATGATAAAGATCTCGAGGTATGGAACCGCCTGACCAGTAACTTCTGGCTACCGGAAAAGGTCCCGCTCTCCAATGACATCCCGGCCTGGCAAACGTTGAACGCCGCCGAACAGCAGTTGACCATCCGCGTTTTTACCGGGCTGACGCTGCTCGACACCATTCAGAATGTTGCCGGAGCACCCGCGTTAATGGCCGATTCGTTAACGCCGCATGAAGAGGCGGTGCTGTCGAATATCAGCTTTATGGAAGCGGTACACGCCCGTTCATACAGCTCTATTTTCTCCACCCTTTGCCAGACCAAAGATGTGGATACAGCTTACGCCTGGAGTGAAGAAAATACCCCACTCCAGCGCAAGGCGCAGATCGTTTTGGCACATTACGCCAGCGACGAACCGTTGAAGAAGAAAATTGCCAGCGTGTTTCTGGAATCCTTCCTGTTCTATTCCGGCTTCTGGTTACCGATGTATTTTTCCAGCCGCGGCAAATTGACCAATACAGCCGATCTTATTCGCCTGATTATTCGTGATGAGGCCGTTCATGGGTATTACATTGGTTATAAATATCAAAAAGGTCTGGAGCATATTTCCGAGTCCGCACGCGAGGAGTTAAAGAACTTTGCCTTCGATCTGCTGATGGAATTGTATGATAACGAAGCGCGCTATACGGAAGAATTGTATGCAGAAACAGGCTGGGTGGATGACGTCAAAGCCTTCCTTTGCTACAACGCCAATAAGGCATTGATGAATTTGGGGTATGAGGCGCTATTTCCACCTGAAATGGCGGAGGTTAACCCGGCAATCCTTGCCGCGCTGTCGCCCAACGCTGACGAAAACCACGATTTCTTCTCGGGTTCTGGCTCATCATATGTGATGGGAAAAGCGGTCGAAACCGAAGACGACGACTGGAATTTCTAGCAATCATTTCTGCGGGAAATACCGTACATTTTTCGCGGAAATATTTTAACAGGATCACACTTTTGTCGTGCAAATATAATTGTGTGATCTACACTCAATATCAGCCGCATTATTCGCCTGCATTCCAGCAATTCAGGCGATTTTTCATTGGCATTTACAAAAAATATTAACCCGCCCGCATTCGCGCTCAGCCCTTATATCACGGGAAGTCCCGCCGCCTGGCCTTCGGCAATATTCATGCCACAACCAAATTCAGGGTTGTCTCAGATTCTCAGTATGTTAGGGTAGAAAAAGGTCACTATTTCCATCAGGTAATATATCGATATAAACAAATAACAGGAATCATTCTATTGCATGGCAATTAAATTAGAAGTTAAAAATCTCTATAAGATATTTGGAGAGCATCCCCAGAGAGCCTTCAAATATATTGAAAAAGGACTTTCAAAAGAGCAGATTCTGGATAAAACAGGGCTATCGCTTGGCGTAAAGAACGCCAGTCTGGCCATTGAAGAAGGCGAGATATTTGTCATCATGGGATTATCCGGTTCGGGTAAATCCACAATGGTACGCCTTCTCAATCGCCTGATTGAACCCACCCGCGGACAGGTATTGATTGACGGCGTAGACATCGCCCGCATATCCGATGCCGAGCTTCGCGAGGTGCGCAGAAAAAAGATTGCGATGGTGTTCCAGTCCTTTGCCCTGATGCCGCACATGACGGTGCTGGACAATACGGCATTCGGCATGGAATTAGCCGGTGTCGGCGCGGATGAACGTCGTGAAAAAGCGTTAGATGCGCTACGTCAGGTTGGTCTGGAGAATTATGCTCACGGATACCCGGATGAACTTTCCGGGGGAATGCGCCAGCGTGTGGGCCTCGCCCGTGCATTAGCCATTAACCCTGACATCTTATTAATGGATGAGGCCTTCTCAGCCCTCGATCCATTAATTCGTACTGAGATGCAGGATGAACTGGTAAAACTACAGGCGAAACATCAACGCACCGTGGTCTTTATATCGCATGACCTCGACGAAGCTATGCGTATTGGCGACAGAATTGCCATTATGCAAAACGGTGAAGTGGTCCAGGTCGGCACGCCGGATGAAATCCTGAATAATCCAGCCAATGATTATGTACGCACCTTCTTCCGTGGCGTTGATATTAGCCAGGTCTTCAGTGCGAAAGATATTTCACGCCGTAGCCCCGAAGGTTTAATTCGTAAAACGCCCGGGGTGGGTCCACGTTCAGCGCTGCAATTATTGCAGGACAAAGATCGCGAATATGGTTACGTGATCGAACGCGGCAATAAATTCGTTGGCGTTGTTTCAATCGACTCCTTAAAAACAGCGTTAAGTCAGGCGCAAGGTATTGAAGCGGCATTGATCGATGAGCCGTTAGCCGTAGATGCGCAAACTCCTCTCAGCGAGTTGCTTTCTCATGTCGGCCAGGCCCCGTGCGCGGTGCCGGTTGTTGATGAGGAACAGCAGTATGTGGGCGTCATTTCAAAACGCATGCTGTTACAGGCTTTAGATCGTGAGGGGGTAAACAATGGCTGATCAAACTAATCCGTGGGATACCACACCTGCGGCCGACAGCGCCGCACAAACTGCCGATGCCTGGAGCACGCCATCTGGTGCGCCCACTGACGGCGGTAGCGCAGACTGGCTGACCAGCGCCCCTGCGCCGGCGCCAGAACATTTCAATATTATGGATCCGTTCCATAAAACACTGATCCCGCTGGATAGTTGGGTCACCGAAGGGATCGACTGGGTTGTTACCCATTTCCGTCCGGTCTTCCAGGGCATTCGTGTTCCGGTGGATTACATTCTCAACGGCTTCCAGCAGCTTCTGTTAGGTATGCCAGCGCCCGTGGCGATTATCCTGTTCGCCCTGATTGCCTGGCAGATATCCGGTGTCGGAATGGGCGTTGCTACGCTGATTTCCTTGATTGCCATCGGAGCCATCGGTGCGTGGTCGCAGGCCATGATAACCCTGGCGCTGGTACTGACCGCTCTGCTGTTCTGCGTAGTGATCGGTCTGCCGATGGGGATCTGGTTAGCACGCAGTCCGCGGGCGGCAAAAATTGTTCGCCCGCTGCTGGACGCCATGCAAACCACCCCAGCGTTCGTCTATCTGGTGCCGATTGTCATGCTGTTCGGTATTGGTAACGTCCCGGGCGTGGTGGTGACGATTATCTTCGCCCTGCCGCCAATCGTACGTCTGACCATTCTGGGGATTAACCAGGTGCCAGCCGATCTGATTGAAGCCTCGCGTTCGTTTGGCGCCAGCCCGCGTCAGATGCTGTTTAAAGTGCAGCTCCCGCTGGCGATGCCCACTATTATGGCCGGGGTCAACCAGACGCTGATGCTGGCGCTTTCAATGGTCGTCATCGCGTCGATGATCGCCGTCGGCGGGCTGGGTCAGATGGTGCTGCGTGGAATCGGTCGTCTGGATATGGGGCTTGCCACCGTCGGAGGGGTTGGGATTGTAATCCTCGCCATCATCCTGGATCGCCTGACGCAGGCCGTTGGTCGCGACTCGCGTAGTCGTGGCAACCGTCGCTGGTACACCACTGGTCCCGTTGGGCTTATCACTCGCCCTTTCACGAAATAATTCACCCGTTGCCCGGTGGCGCATTGCTTACCGGGCCTACAATTCATTAACTTACACAAAATCATTCAAGTTGCATCGCGGCGGCAAACGAATGTATCCCCAGGAGCGTACAAGTAGTACGTGACTGGGGTGCATGAGTGCAGCCAACAAAGAGGCAGCTTGAAGGATGAAGTGTAATAAGGAACAACGATGCGACAGAAAATAATTATTGCCACAGCGTTTGCCACCCTTGTCTCCACCAGCACTTTCGCTGCCGACCTGCCGGGCAAAGGCATCACCGTACAGCCAATTCAGAGCACAATCTCTGAAGAATCCTTCCAGACGCAGCTGGTTGCCCGCGCGCTGGAGAAGCTGGGTTACACCGTTAACAAAACAAGCGAAGTTGATTACAACGTCGGCTATACCTCCATTGCCTCTGGCGATGCAACTTTTACCGCCGTGAACTGGCAGCCGCTGCATGATGATATGTACGCCGCTGCGGGCGGAGACAAAAAGTTTTATCGCGAGGGGGTATTCGTTACGGGTGCCGCACAGGGTTATCTGATCGACAAAAAAACCGCTGAGCAGTACAAAATCACTAACATCGCTCAGTTAAAAGATCCGAAGATCGCCAAAATCTTTGACACTAACGGTGACGGAAAAGCCGATATGATGGGCTGTTCACCGGGCTGGGGTTGTGAAGCCGTAATCAACCACCAGAACAAAGCTTTCGATCTGGAAAAAACCGTCGAGGTCAGCCACGGTAACTATGCGGCGATGATGGCTGACACCATTACCCGTTTTAAAGAAGGCAAACCCATTCTTTACTACACCTGGACACCGTACTGGGTCAGCGACGTCATGAAGCCGGGTAAAGATGTGGTCTGGCTGCAGGTACCGTTCTCTTCCCTGCCAGGCGAGCAGAAAGATATTGATACCAAGCTGCCAAACGGCGCCAACTACGGCTTCCCGGTGAACACGATGCATATTGTCGCCAATAAAGCCTGGGCGGAGAAAAACCCGGCTGCAGCGAAACTGTTTGCCATCATGAAGCTGCCGCTGGCGGATATCAACGCGCAGAACGCGATGATGCATGACGGTAAAGCGTCTGAAGCCGACGTGCAGGGTCACGTTGACGGCTGGATCAAAGCCCACCAGCAGCAGTTTGACGGCTGGGTGAACGAAGCGCTGGCCGCGCAGAAATAACCGGCTCGCAGGCCTGATGAGCGTAGTTTCATCAGGCACTGTAACCATACCAATGCCGGATGGTGGCGCGATGCGCCTTATCCGGCATAGACGCCCTCCCCCCAATCGCACAATTCATCACCCAACAAATCAGCAACATTTAATCACTTCCGTTATGATTGTTTTCTGCAACCCATTACTCAGTTGAAAACAATGACGAAAACCACTCAGGGACTTAGCCCTTCGCTGATCCTGTTAATGTCTATCGCCACCGGCCTCGCCGTCGCCAGTAACTATTATGCTCAGCCGTTGCTCGACACCATCGCCCGTAACTTTTCACTATCTGCCAGTACCGCAGGGTTTATCGTCACCGCGGCCCAACTCGGCTATGCCGCTGGCCTGCTGTTTTTAGTCTCGCTTGGCGATATGTTCGAACGTCGGATGCTGATCGTCTCCATGACGCTGTTAGCGGCAGGCGGCATGCTGATTACCGCCAGCAGCCAGTCGCTGGGCATGCTGATCCTCGGCACCGCCCTGACCGGGTTGTTCTCGGTAGTCGCACAGATTTTAGTTCCGCTGGCGGCGACACTTGCCACGCCAGACAAGCGCGGTAAAGTCGTCGGCACGATTATGAGCGGCCTGCTGTTGGGCATTCTGCTGGCGCGCACCGTAGCGGGATTACTGGCCAATTTGGGCGGCTGGCGCACCGTGTTTTGGGTGGCATCGGTATTAATGGCGCTGATGGCGATTGCGCTGTGGCGCGGTCTGCCGAAGATGAAATCAGAAACGCATCTTAACTACCCGCAACTTCTGGGTTCGGTATTCAGCCTGTTTATCCACGATAAACTGCTGCGTACCCGCGCGATGCTGGGCTGTCTGACCTTTGCCAATTTCAGTATCCTCTGGACATCAATGGCGTTTTTGCTCGCCGCACCGCCGTTTAACTATTCAGAAGGCATGATTGGTCTGTTTGGCCTGGCGGGGGCCGCCGGGGCATTAGGCGCGCGTCCGGCGGGCGGTTTTGCCGATAAAGGTAAATCTCACCTGACCACCACCCTTGGGCTGTTATTGCTGCTGCTCTCCTGGCTAGCTATTTGGTTTGGGCACGCTTCCGTCCCCATGCTGATTATCGGCATTCTGGTGCTGGATCTCACCGTTCAGGGCGTACATATCACCAACCAGACGGTTATCTATCGCACTCATCCGGACGCGCGTAATCGCCTGACCGCCGGATACATGACCAGCTATTTTATTGGCGGAGCGGCAGGGTCGCTGATTTCAGCCTCCGCCTGGCAGCATGCCGGGTGGGCTGGCGTTTGTCTGGCCGGTACGACCGTTGCCCTACTCAATCTGTTGGTCTGGTGGCGAGGTTTTCACCGTCAGGAAGCCGTAAATTAAGCGTATAGTGCATGTTTACCGCTGATTGGGCTCCACAGGGTGTTAAGGAGCCCATCAGTCTGCTAAGGTTATAACTCATTGAACCAAGTTATATTAATTTCGGTAATGAAACCTATAACCCTATGGAAAGCCCTATACCCCAGTCTGAACCCAGTTCTGCAACGCTAACTGAAGGATTCAAAGACAGCCTGCCAATAGTCATTAGCTATATTCCGGTCGCTTTTGCATTTGGTCTCAATGCCACTCGCCTTGGCTTTTCTCCCGTTGAAAGCGTCTTTTTCTCCTGCATTATCTATGCGGGAGCCAGCCAGTTTGTCATCACCACGATGCTCGCTGCAGGCAGTTCTCTGTGGGTTGCCGCTCTGACCGTCATGGCCATGGATGTACGCCATGTTTTGTACGGCCCTTCCCTGCGTAGCCGAATCGCCCAGCGACTGAGCAAACCCAAAAGTGCGCTGTGGGCCTTTGGCCTCACCGATGAAGTCTTTGCCGCCGCAACCGCAAAGCTGGTACGGGATAACCGGCGCTGGAGTGAGAACTGGATGATTGGCATTGCGCTATGCTCATGGGCCTCCTGGGTATTTGGCACGGTGATCGGCGCGTTTTCCGGCAGCGGTTTACTTAAGGATTACCCGGCCGTTGAGGCGGCGCTGGGCTTCATGCTCCCGGCGCTGTTCATGAGCTTCCTGCTGGCCTCTTTCCAGCGTCAGCAGGCGCTCTGCGTCACTGCGGCGCTAGCCGGGGCGCTGGCTGGCGTTATGCTGTTTTCCATTCCTGCCGCCATCCTTGCCGGCATTGTCTGCGGATGCCTGACGGCACTCATCCAGTCATTTTGGCAAGGGGGTCCTGATGAGCTATGAGGTCCTGCTGCTTGGCCTGTTGGTCGGCTGCGTGAACTACTGCTTTCGCTATTTACCGCTGCGCCTTCGAGTGGGTAATGTTCGCCCGACCAGGCGCGGCGCAACGGGCATATTACTCGACACCATTGGCATAGCATCAATTTGCGCCCTGTTGGTGGTGTCTACCGCGCCAGAAGTAATGCACGACGCTCGTCGGTTCGTACCGACGCTGGTGGGGTTTGTCATACTGGGCGCAAGCTTCTATAAGACCCGCAGCATCATCATTCCAACCTTACTGAGTGCTCTGGGCTACGGATTAGCCTGGAAAATGCTGGTTGGCTTATAGATAAAAGAAATCAATTTAAATAAATAATACATTTACTTTATTTGTCACTGTCGTTACTATATCGGCTGAAATTAATGAGGTTATACCCAAATGGATAGTTCGTTTACGCCCATTGAACAAATGCTAAAATTTCGCGCCAGCCGCTACGAAGAGTTCCCTTATCAGGAAGTGCTTCTGACTCGTCTCTGCATGCACATGCAGGGCAAGCTGCTGGAAAACCGCAATAAGATGCTGAAAGCTCAAGGGATTAACGAGACGTTGTTTATGGCGTTGATTACGCTGGAGTCTCAGGAAAACCACAGTATTCAGCCCTCTGAACTGAGTTGCGCGCTCGGCTCGTCACGCACTAACGCTACCCGCATCGCGGATGAGTTAGAAAAACGTGGCTGGATCGAACGTCGCGAAAGCGATAACGATCGCCGCTGTCTGCATCTGCAATTGACCGAGAAAGGCCATGCATTTTTGCAAGAGGTATTACCGCCTCAGCACAACTGCCTGCATCAGCTCTGGTCGTCTCTCAGCACCACCGAAAAAGATCAGCTCGAGCAAATTACCCGTAAACTTCTGACCCGTCTTGATCAGATGGAGCAGGATGGTGCGGTGTTAGAAGCGCTGCGCTAAGGCGCCGACTCGCTCAGAAATCCAGATTTATAAATGAAAAAACCGACAGGCCAGCACGCACACTGCTGGCCTGTCTGATAAACAGGTCGGCTCAGCCGATGTGAAAAAAAAAGAAGATCGTGGAGAACAACATGAGCGCAAATGCGGAGACTCAAACCCCGCAGCAACCGGTCAAGAAGAATGGCAAACGTAAAAGTACGCTGCTCCTTCTGACCTTGCTCTTTATTATCATTGCCGGGGCTATTGGGATTTATTGGTTTTTAGTACTGCGTCATGTCGAAGAGACAGACGATGCGTACGTGGCAGGGAACCAGGTTCAAATCATGGCGCAGGTATCAGGCAGCGTGACGAAAGTCTGGGCTGATAACACTGACTTTGTAAAACAAGGCGATGTACTGGTCACCCTTGATCAGACGGACGCAAAACAGGCATTTGAAAAAGCCAAAACTGCGCTGGCTTCCAGCGTGCGTCAGACGCACCAGTTGATGATCAACAGCAAGCAGTTGCAGGCCAGCATTGAAGTGCAGAGAACCGCACTGGCGCAGGCGCAAAGCGACTTTAATCGCCGTGTTCCACTGGGCAACGCCAACCTGATTGGCCGCGAAGAACTGCAACATGCGCGTGATGCTGTCGCCAGCGCGCAGGCCCAGCTTGATGTCGCAATTCAACAATATAATGCTAACCAGGCGATGATTCTGGGTAGCAAGCTGGAAGACCAGCCCGCCGTGCAACAGGCTGCCACTGAAGTACGCAATGCCTGGCTGGCACTGGAACGTACTAAAATTGTCAGCCCAATGACCGGCTATGTTTCCCGTCGTGCCGTGCAGCCTGGCGCGCAAATTAGCCCAACCACGCCGCTGATGGCAGTTGTTCCGGCCACTAATCTGTGGGTGGATGCTAACTTTAAAGAAACACAGCTCGCGCACATGCGTATCGGCCAACCGGCGACCGTTATCAGTGATATTTACGGCGATGACGTGAAATACACCGGTAAAGTAGTCGGCCTGGATATGGGTACGGGCAGCGCCTTCTCCCTGTTACCAGCGCAAAACGCGACCGGTAACTGGATCAAAGTCGTCCAGCGTCTGCCGGTACGTATCGAACTGGATGCGCAGCAACTGGCGCAGCATCCGCTGCGTATCGGTTTGTCTACGCTGGTAACCGTTGATACCGCTAATCGTGACGGGCAGATTCTGGCAAGCCAGGTTCGCACCACGCCGGTAGCAGAAAGTAATGCACGTGAAATCGACCTTGCTCCGGTCAATAAGATGATCGAAGAGATCGTGCGGGCCAACGCGGGCTAATTAAAGGTGCGTGTTATGCAACAGCAAAAACCGCTGGAAGGCGCGCAGCTCGTCATTATGACGATCGCGCTGTCCCTGGCGACATTCATGCAGGTGCTGGACTCCACCATTGCTAACGTGGCGATCCCCACTATCGCCGGGAACCTGGGCTCTTCGCTGAGCCAGGGAACCTGGGTGATCACCTCTTTCGGGGTGGCGAACGCTATCTCTATTCCGATCACCGGCTGGCTGGCAAAGCGCTTTGGCGAAGTCAGGCTCTTCATGTGGTCCACAATTGCCTTCGTCATTGCGTCCTGGGCATGTGGGATGTCCACCAGCCTGAACATGCTCATTTTCTTCCGCGTGATACAAGGGATTGTCGCCGGTCCATTAATTCCTCTGTCACAGAGCCTGTTGCTGAATAACTATCCTCCCGCCAAGCGTTCCATCGCCCTCGCGCTATGGTCGATGACGGTAATTGTTGCTCCGATATGTGGCCCTATTCTTGGGGGCTATATCAGCGACAACTATCTCTGGGGCTGGATATTTTTCATCAACGTGCCAATCGGTGCTGCGGTGGTATTGATGACCCTGCAAACCCTGCGCGGACGGGAAACCAAAACCGAGCAGCGGCGCATCGACGCCATTGGTCTGGCTCTGCTGGTCATCGGTATCGGCAGTTTGCAGATTATGCTCGACCGCGGCAAAGAGCTGGACTGGTTCGCCTCGCAGGAGATTATCATCCTGACGGTGGTCGCGGTTGTCGCTATCAGCTTCCTGATCGTCTGGGAGCTTACCGACGAGCACCCCATCGTCGATCTCTCGCTGTTTAAGTCGCGCAATTTTACCATCGGCTGCCTGTGTATCAGCCTGGCCTATATGCTCTACTTCGGCGCAATCGTCCTGCTGCCGCAGCTATTGCAGGAGGTTTATGGCTATACGGCAACCTGGGCCGGTCTGGCGTCCGCGCCGGTAGGGATCATTCCGGTGATCCTGTCGCCAATTATCGGCCGCTTTGCGCACAAGCTGGATATGCGTAGGTTGGTGACGTTCAGTTTTATTATGTATGCCGTCTGTTTCTACTGGCGTGCGTGGACGTTCGAACCGGGTATGGACTTTGGCGCATCAGCCTGGCCGCAGTTTATTCAGGGGTTCGCGGTAGCCTGCTTCTTTATGCCACTGACGACCATCACGCTGTCCGGCTTACCGCCTGAGCGTCTGGCCGCAGCATCAAGTTTGTCGAACTTTACGCGAACGCTGGCAGGTTCTATCGGCACGTCGATTACGACAACGATGTGGACGAACCGCGAGTCGCTGCACCATGCGCAGTTAACGGAATCCGTAAACCCCTACAACCCAAATGCTCAGGCCATGTACGATAAGCTGCAGGATTTAGGGATGACGCAGCAGCAGGCGTCAGGCTGGATAGCTCAGCAGATCACCAATCAGGGTCTGATTATTTCCGCCAACGAAATCTTCTGGATGTCGGCGGGGATCTTCCTGGTTTTGCTTGGCCTGGTGTGGTTTGCCAAACCGCCCTTCGGCGCAGGCGGTGGTGGCGGCGGCGCACACTAAACTTCTGATAAAAGGGATCTGCGGATCCCTTTTTTATTAGACTCGCGATCAGAAGTAATATTTAAATCTCAGGCGCCCGCCGTAGCGTGCATCTTCGCTGTTATCGCCATTATTCGGATCGGCCTCAACCCATGAGGCATAGGCACCGAGGTAGATGTTAAAGTTTTTCATATCCAGTACGTTGGGGAACAGATATGAGGCATGAATGGTGTGAATATCATAACTGCCAGGATCGGTTATCCAACAATCTTCCTCGCAAACGGCTTCAAGATTCGTGGCGTTGAAGGCGTCAATGTTGTTATGCGCATAGATATAACCCAGCTCAAACCGGTGCCACAACGCATTCACCCCGGCGGTAAAATCGGTCTCGTCGGTCGCATCCATATAGGCGGTGTTCAGGTTAATCACCGCACCATCTTCTGGATCGGTTTTCTGACCATCCCAGGTCATAGTAAAACCATAGCCTGTACGATCGGACTGATCGATCCACTTCCCATTCTCATAATAGCCATAGGCGTTGTTGACGACGTTACTTTCCATCGCCACCGCCGTCGAGAAGCGTCCGCTTTGCCAGGCTATCACCGGACGCACATAGGCCACGTTTTTATCGTTGGTTAAGTCCATTCCGTGGTACTGCTTCTCGGTATAAAGCGTACTGCCATTTTCCATCAATGTGTTCACTTCGAAATACCAGTTATCGATGGTTTTGCTGATCAGGAAGTTACCACCGCTGTCGCTACGCCCCCGGCCCTCTTTCATCATATATATATAACCGTAGCCATCGCTGTACAGGTCATTCGCCGTATTACCTGAATATTCAATAAAGGTATCCTGATTCAGCGGGAACATATCGTAAGCTTCAAAGCGTCCAACCTTAATTTGCCAGTCTTTTTCTTGTCCAAAGAAGAATACTGCATCATCGAGGTTCATTTTTCCTGTCAGGTCTGCCAGGGGCTGGACCGAGAACCCGGCAAAATTACCGTTATTCAGTCGTTGGTAACCATCAAAACCCAGCAAAATACGTCCGTTGATATCCCAACGCTCATTTGTTCCTGGCGCCCAATCTTTATTCGCAGAGGTTCTCGTTGATGCCAGGCTGCCGGAACGGCTTGCTGCGTCCATATTAAATTCAACATCACCATAGAATTTAATATCGCTAAAACCGGATAATGTTAGTTTAGGTGGGTTTTCCGTAGCGGCGACGGGCTCAGCTGACTGCACCTGTACCGTCGGTGCTGTGGCTACCTGCTGTTGCTTCAGCGAACGGATTTGCGACTCGGCATCAGCAGCCCGCTGCTCGGCATTAATCACACGCTGCTCCAGTTCGGCAAGACGCTGCTCAATAGCGGTATTCGCTGCCCAAAGGTTATGCGAAAAGCAAGCGCCGACCACTAGCGCTAAATATTTCACCTTCATTTTTTATCCCTAAAGTTAAATGTATACCAGATAAGATTTGATAAAAACCTCATCCACCGGCTATTAAAAGAGTCTTGTTATTACCCGGATATCTGGTGCATTCCATTATGTTTTTCTATTAATTATTTATGTTTTTTAATTTATGTGATCAATGCGGTCTGGCATCGTTAATCATCCGCCACTTTCTGTATACCAGATCACATTTTATTATTTCCCTGGCCATGCTTTAGTTAATACGTGATGTATTTCCTCCGCAAATATAATAAATACAAATTATGTTAAGCAATAAAAAACCCCGGCTACAAACCGGGGTTAATTTAAATACTGAAACAGCTAATTAGTAAGACTAAATATGCAGTTCCTGCAGTTTCTCTTTCGGCAGCGCCAGCTCTTCATTGCTGTTAACGCGCACATCATGCTCCAGAATATGACGTGCGATATCCTGCGCTTCGCTAAGCGAGTGCATCTGATACGTACCACACTGGTAAACGTTCAGTTCTGGGATCTGGTTTTGATCCTGCACTTTCAGCACGTCCGCCATCGCCGCTTTCCACGCGTCGGCAACTCGCTGCTCGTCCGGCGTACCAATCAGGCTCATGTAAAAGCCGGTGCGGCATCCCATCGGAGAGATATCGATAATCTCAACGCCGTTACCGTTGAGGTGATTACGCATAAAACCTGCAAACAAGTGTTCCAGCGTATGGATACCTTTCTCAGGCATCACTTCTTTGTTCGGAATGCAGAAACGCAGATCAAACACGGTGATTGCGTCGCCATGCGGGGTGTTCATCGTTTTTGCAACCCGGACCGCGGGAGCTTCCATCCGGGTGTGATCGACAGTAAAACTATCTAACAACGGCATTTAGCCACCTCCGATAAATTTTTTAAAAATAATCTGAACTCTTTGTTCCGGGGCGAGTCTGAGTATATGAAAGACGCGCATTTGTTATCATCATCCCTGTTTTCAGAGATGAAATTTTGGCCACTCCCGAGTGGCCTTTTTCTTTTGTATCAAGCGTGCTTTTCCAGCCACACGCTAAACGGCTCAGTATCCGCCGCTTCGATCTCCTGCTGACGACGCTTTGAAGCCTCGGTTTCAGCAATAAATTCAGCTTCCTGCAATATTTCTAACGGCTCTTCACGCAGTAGATTTCGGTAAGCCTCACCCAGCGCTTTGCCCGTGCCACCGATGCCTTCATCAATCATAGACCGAAGGATCCGGGCAGAGAAAGTCAGTTCAGGATTGTCAAAACAGGCAACCAGTTCATCACAGACCTTCTGATACTCCTCTCCCCCATCGATGCTGTCCAGCGTTTGTGCCACGCGTTTCAGATCGCGGAACAGATCTTTACCTACCTTCGGCAGCGGGAACTGGGCTGTTTCACAGCCAATACCTAGCGTCAGCCCAGGCTTACGCCCTTCGAGGATCACACGGTTCCAGTTTTTACGCGTACACAGCAATTCATCGCTGCTCATTTCCGGGGCATCGGCCAGCGCGCACCAGACCATAAACAGATCGAGGAAGCGCACCTGCTGCTCGTCTACGCCAATCGGTGAGAACGGGTTGATATCCAGCGAGCGAACCTCGATGTACTCAATACCGCCGCGAAGAAGCGCGTCAGAAGGTGTTTCACCACGACGAGTGACACGTTTCGGGCGAATAGGCGCATACAGCTCATTTTCAATCTGCAGAACGTTGCTGTTGATTTGCAGACGCTTACCATCCTTCTCCAGACCGATCGCCGCGTACTCCTCGGAAGGAGTTTTAATCGCGCGCTTTAATCCTGCCACATACTCATGCAAATCGTTAAACGTAATTCCGAGATTGCTTTGCGACTTATTGGTATAGCCTAAATCACTCAGACGCAGCGACGTCGCGTATGGCAGGTAATACATCCCGCAGTCGGTTTTTTCAAACGGCAGGGTTGTCGGTTTTCCTTGCAGGAAGGAGGAACAAATGGCCGGAGAGGCACCAAACAGATACGGGATAACCCAACCAAAACGGTAGTAGTTGCGGATCAGGCGGAAGTAACCTGCGGAGATCTTCTCTTTCGCATCTTCACCGTCCGTTACGCCGCATTTCGCCTGCCAGAAAGCCATCGGCAGCGAGAAATTGTAGTGTACGCCAGAGATAGTTTGCATCAACGCGCCGTAACGGTTTTTGAGGCCTTCACGGTACAGCGTTTTCAGACGACCAGTATTCGACGTACCGTACTGCGCCAGTTCGATATCCTGGCCTTCGGCAATATAGCAAGGCATGCTCAATGGCCACATACGCTCGTCGCCCAGATTTCTGGCGGTATAACGATGCAGATCGCGCATGAACGTGAGCATTTTCTCAATATCGTCGCCAGGAGGCGTAATAAACTCCAGCAGCGCTTCGGCAAAGTCAGTGGTTATCCATTTATGCGTTAGCGCTGAGCCTAACACCTCAGGATGACCTGTCGTTGCTAATGACCCGTCTGCATTAACGCGCAGCGTTTCGCGCTCCAGCCCACGTTGAATCCCCTTTAACGCCTGAGGATGGTTTTCCAGCCAGGCCAGCGCCTGTGATACGTCCGGGATCAAATTGACCTCCCGCCTGTCAAAATCGTTTTAATTAGCATAATGGTATTGGTTACCCTGTAGGCTATCTCACAACACAATTAGTGCCACCACATAATGCCTTGCGTCGTAACCGCTGCGACAACAACATAGCGCAGCGCCTTGCCAAGACATAAGAAAAAGAGTACCGGGCCCCACGAGATGCGCATCCATCCAGCTAACAGGCACAGTAAATCACCCACAACCGGCATCCAGCTTAATAATAGTGTGACAGCGCCATAGCGCCGCAGCCAGCCAGTGGCTTTTTCTTGCCAGCGCGATGTTTTACGCAATGGAAAGAAACGCCCAAGGATAACGTTAGTTAACCCTCCAAGGCTATTACCCATTGTTGCTGTTAAGACTAAGACCCAGGGATGACTTACCCCAGAAACCAGCAAAGCAACTAAAACAACCTCAGAATTACCGGGTAATAGCGTAGCGCTGAGAAAACTGCTGGCAAACAGTGACAGGAGCGATAGTCCATCACTCACAATAACCGGACATCCACAGCATCCATTCCCGCGGCACGCGCCGCCTGCAGTCCAAAATCAGCATCTTCAAACACCACACAGCGCGCCGGAACAACGCCCATACGTTCAGCACAGAGCAAAAACGTATCAGGAGCAGGTTTATGGCGTTGAACGTGATCGGCTGCGACTACAGCATCAAAATAGCGACGCAGCCCAAGATGAGCGAGCAGAGCTTCTGCAATCGCGCTTTCACTCCCCGTACCTACCGACATAGGACGGCGACCATGCCAGGCTTTCACGACGTCAACCAATGGCAAAGGTTGGACGCTATCCAGCAGCATGCTTCTCACCTTATCGGTTTTTTCACGTGCCAGGGCATGTGGGTCAAGATCGGCATGATTCAACTCAATTACCGACTGGGCAATACGCCACGTTGGGGAGCCATTGAGGGCGACCATGGCTTGTTCATCAAAACGTAGCCCATAATGCCCCAATACCTCATGCCACGCCTTACGGTGCGTAGGCTCGGTATCCAGGATGGTGCCATCCATATCAAAAATCAAACCCGCATAACGTTCGTACATCGTCTTCTCACAAGCCGATTGACCAGACGTTATTTTATCGTAATTGATTGATTTTGTCGCTGACAGCGAATTAAGGGGTGTTCCGGGAGTATGAGGAAATGATTCGAAAGGGGGAAGATGGTGCTGGCGATTATCTCGCAGACCATGAAAAAACAGTTTCACAGTTATTTCGGAGAAGATGGTGCATCCGGGAGGATTACTCACTAGTGTTCGCCCTGCGGGCCGTTGCTGAAGCAACGTTATCCTCCCTGGTACTCGCGATTATCTCACAGACCATGAAAAAACAGTTTCGCTGTTATCTCGGAGAAGATGGTGCATCCGGGAGGATTCGAACCTCCGACCGCTCGGTTCGTAGCCGAGTACTCTATCCAGCTGAGCTACGGATGCATCGGGAAACTTGCTTTACTGCCGATATTGATACCGCAATAAACGATATCAAGTAAGAGATGGTGCATCCGGGAGGATTCGAACCTCCGACCGCTCGGTTCGTAGCCGAGTACTCTATCCAGCTGAGCTACGGATGCATCGGGAAACTTGCTTTACTGCCGATATTGATACCGCAATAAACGATATCAAGTAAGAGATGGTGCATCCGGGAGGATTCGAACCTCCGACCGCTCGGTTCGTAGCCGAGTACTCTATCCAGCTGAGCTACGGATGCATCAGGGAAACTTACTTACTGCAGATTTGATATCGCTGCTAAAGTGATATCGATTTTCTGTAACAACGCTAATGCGCTATTGCAGAGAAGATGGTGCATCCGGGAGGATTCGAACCTCCGACCGCTCGGTTCGTAGCCGAGTACTCTATCCAGCTGAGCTACGGATGCAAATGGCGGTGAGGCGGGGATTCGAACCCCGGATGCAGCTTTTGACCGCATACTCCCTTAGCAGGGGAGCGCCTTCAGCCTCTCGGCCACCTCACCAACACGCCTCTTGCGAGTGCTTCGAAGAACTTGTTTCTGCTCATCGTCGCTGCGTGGCGCACATATTACTTTCTGGGACTTATAAGTCAAACAATTTTTCCAGAGCTTTTATCGTTTGCACATTTCACGCGCAATTAGTCTGCAAAAACGGCAAAAAGAGTGTTTTATCAACAGATAAATTGGCAATTTCCTGAAGCAGTGAACAAACGGAAACGTCGCAGGAAAAGGCAATACGCGCAGTGGAATCGAAAAAATGGGGAAGACAAAATAGAAAAGAGAAGAAAAAGGACTATTCAATCAGGTTGCGCCTCACCAGAAAGGTGAGACGCGAAAACCTTAGTAACTGGACTGCTGGGATTTTTCAGCCTGGATACGCTGGTAGATCTCTTCACGATGGACAGAAACTTCTTTCGGGGCGTTTACGCCAATGCGCACCTGGTTGCCCTTCACCCCTAAAACTGTCACGGTGACCTCATCGCCTATCATGAGGGTCTCACCAACTCGACGAGTCAGAATCAGCATTCTTTGCTCCTTGAAAGATTAAAAGAGTCGGGTCTCTCTGTATCCCGGCATTATCCATCATATAACGCCAAAAAGTAAGCGATGACAAACACCTAAGTGTAAGCAGTCACGGCATCACATTCTGTTAAACCTAAGTTTAGCCGATATACACAACTTCAACCTGACTTTATCGTTGTCGATAGCGTTGATCCAACCGCTGCGGACTGAAGTCCGCAGCGTCGGCTTACGCTTATAATTATTACAGTTTTGCGCTGACCCAGCCTTTCACACTGGCTAACGCTGCAGGCAGAGCCGCTGCATCCGTACCACCGGCTTGCGCCATGTCCGGACGACCGCCACCCTTACCGCCTACCTGCTGAGCGACCATGCCAACCAGTTCCCCTGCTTTCACGCGATCTGTCACGTCCTTAGACACACCCGCAATCAGAGAAACCTTACCTTCCACTACCGTTGCCAGAACGATAACGGTAGACCCCAGTTGATTTTTCAGATCATCAACCATGGTACGCAACATTTTCGGCTCAACGTCCGCGAGTTCGCTGACCAGCAGCTTCACGCCGTTGATATCAACTGCTTTGCTGGAAAGATTTGCACTCTCCTGCGCCGCAGCCTGTTCCTTCAATTGCTGCAATTCTTTTTCAAGTTGACGCGTACGCTCCAGTACGGAACGAACTTTGTCACCGATATTCTGGCTATCGCCTTTCAGCAGCTGCGCAATATCGCTTAAGCGATCGCTCTCAGCATGCACGGTTTGGATAGCGCCTTCACCGGTTACGGCTTCGATACGACGAACGCCCGCCGCGGTGCCTGACTCGGACACTATGCGGAACAGACCGATATCCCCCGTATGGCTGGCGTGAGTACCGCCACACAGTTCGGTAGAGAAATCCCCCATGCTCAGAACACGCACGTGATCGTCATATTTCTCACCAAACAGTGCCATTGCGCCTTTGGCTTTCGCCGCTTCGAGATCCATGATGTTCGTTTCAATCGGCAGGTTGCGACGAATTTGCGCATTCACCAGATCTTCAACGGCACGGATTTCATCAGGCTTCATAGCTTCGGTATGAGAGAAGTCGAAGCGCAGCACTTTATCGTTAACCAACGAGCCTTTCTGCGCTACATGCGTACCGAGTACCTGGCGCAGCGCCGCGTGCATCAGGTGCGTTGCGGAGTGGTTCAGGCGAATACGCGCACGACGTGCATCATCAACATCGGCCTGTACTGCATCGCCAATTTTCAGAGAACCCGTAGACAGCTTGCCGATGTGACCAATGGCCTGGCCATATTTCTGCGTGTCGCTGACCGCAAAGCTAAAGCCCGCGCCTTTCAGTTCACCCTTGTCGCCAACCTGACCGCCAGATTCCGCATAGAACGGCGTCTGATCCAGAACGACAACTGCGTCCTGACCTGCGTTAATTGCGTCTACTGCTTTACCATCAACAAACAGCGCGGTCACTTTGCCGTTCAGTTCCAGGTGTTCGTAGCCTTTAAATTCAGAGGCGCCATCAACGCGAATCATCGCATTGTAGTCTGCGCCGAAGCCGCTGGCTTCACGCGCACGACGGCGCTGTTCTTCCATTGCAGCTTCAAAACCGGCTTCATCAACCTTAATGTTGCGCTCGCGGCAAACGTCTGCCGTCAGGTCAACCGGGAAACCGTAGGTGTCATACAGACGGAATGCGGTTTCGCCATCCAGCGTATCGCCGGACAGTTTTGCCAGTTCTTCATCCAGCAGCGCCAGACCACGCTCCAGAGTACGTGCAAACTGCTCTTCTTCGGTTTTCAGAACCTGCTCAACCATAGCCTGCTGACGCTTCAGTTCTTCACCTGCTGAGCCCATGACTTCCACCAGCGGACCAACCAGCTTGTAGAAGAAGGTATCCTTCGCGCCCAGCATATTGCCATGACGTACCGCGCGACGAATGATACGGCGCAGCACATAGCCACGGTTTTCATTCGACGGAACAACGCCATCGGCAATCAGGAATGCGCAGGAACGGATATGGTCGGCGATAACGCGCAGCGACTTGTTGCTCAAATCGGTCGCGCCAGTAACTTTTGCCACGGATTCGATCAGTGAGCGGAACAGGTCGATTTCATAGTTGGAGTTAACGTGTTGCAGCACTGCCGCAATACGCTCCAGGCCCATACCGGTATCCACGGACGGTTTCGGCAGCGGTTCCATGGTGCCGTCAGCCTGACGGTTGAACTGCATGAAGACGATGTTCCAGATCTCAATGTAGCGATCGCCATCTTCTTCTGCGCTTCCCGGAGGGCCACCCCAAATATGGTCGCCATGGTCGTAGAAAATTTCGGTGCACGGGCCGCAAGGACCGGTATCACCCATCTGCCAGAAGTTGTCGGAAGCATAAGCCGCGCCTTTGTTATCACCGATGCGGATGATACGTTCGCGTGGAATACCGACTTCTTTCTCCCAGATTTCATAAGCTTCATCGTCAGTTTCATAGACGGTGACCCACAGACGCTCTTTTGGCAGGGCAAACCAGTTTTCACCGGTCAACAGCTCCCACGCGTATTGAATGGCGTCGTGTTTGAAGTAATCGCCGAAGCTGAAGTTGCCCAGCATTTCGAAGAAAGTGTGGTGACGTGCAGTGTAACCGACGTTTTCCAGGTCGTTGTGCTTACCGCCCGCACGTACGCAACGCTGCGAGGTGGTTGCGCGGGAATAATTACGCTTGTCGAGGCCAAGGAAAACATCCTTGAACTGGTTCATCCCGGCGTTGGTAAACAACAAAGTAGGGTCATTGTTCGGTACCAGGGAGCTGCTGGCAACTACCTGATGTCCTTTACTATGGAAAAAATCGAGAAACGCCTGACGGATCTCAGCGGTGCTCTTGCTCATAATTATCCTGAAGAAATCAAGCTAACGAAATGTCATTACCAGCATCGGCACGTAAACTGCGCCTCTGGCAATCGAAAAGTGGGAATAAGATAAGTTTTCTTTACTGGGAAGTAAAATCCCGTATGCGCTCAATCGTCAAAATTTCGCCATATTGCCTGAATATCTTCCATCAGATAGCCACGATAGAGCAAAAAGCGCTGGACCTTTACCTTATCTGAAAAATCTACAGGTAAAGGTTCTCCGTATTTCCGAATGGCCTGATCGCGCGCAAGAACTGCCCAGTCAATTTCGCATTCGCGCATGGCCCGCTCGATAGCCTCACGCGTGATCCCCTTTTGGTTTAGTTCCTGACGTACACGCGCGGGTCCATAGCCCTTACGGCTACGGCTGGCGATAAACTGCTGAACGAAGCGATCATCATCCAGATAACGACTTTCAATACACCAGGCGATGACCTTGTCGTAATCCTCTGGCGTAGCATCAATGTCTTCCGGTCCATTTTTCCCCATCACTGGAGCGGCCAGCTTGCGCCGCAGTTCCTGCTCGCTGTGATCGCGCATTGCCAGAATACGTACGGCGCGGTCAAGAAGTCGTGAATAAGCCGAACGGCGAGAAGTTGCTTCTGTCATAGTGAGCCTTCAGAAATGAAAAAGGGCTGCATGATATGCAGCCCTTTACTATATGCGATTCAAAACATGCGATTCAAAACAGATTATCAGAAATCTTCGTTCGTTTCTTTTACGTCTTCACCGCTGTCATCAACGGAGAAATCAGGCGTTGAATCCTGGTTGTTGAGCAGTAACTCACGTAACTTCTTCTCAATTTCTTTCGCAGTTGCCGGGTTTTCTTTCAGCCAGTTGGTCGCATTCGCTTTACCCTGACCGATTTTCTCACCGTTGTAGCTGTACCATGCACCCGCTTTTTCAATCAGCTTCTCTTTCACGCCCAGGTCAACCAGTTCGCCGTAGAAGTTAATACCTTCACCGTAAAGAATCTGGAATTCAGCCTGTTTGAACGGCGCTGCAATTTTGTTTTTCACGACCTTAACACGGGTTTCGCTACCAACCACGTTGTCGCCTTCTTTCACCGCGCCAATACGACGGATATCCAGGCGGACAGAAGCATAGAACTTAAGGGCGTTACCACCGGTGGTGGTTTCCGGGTTACCGAACATCACGCCAATCTTCATACGGATCTGGTTGATGAAAATCAGCAGCGTGTTGGACTGCTTCAGGTTACCGGCCAGCTTACGCATTGCCTGGCTCATCATACGTGCCGCAAGGCCCATGTGAGAGTCACCAATCTCGCCTTCGATTTCTGCCTTCGGCGTCAATGCGGCAACAGAGTCGACAACGATAACGTCAACCGCGCCGGAGCGCGCCAGCGCATCACAGATTTCCAGCGCTTGCTCACCGGTATCCGGCTGAGAACACAGCAGGTTGTCGATATCAACGCCAAGTTTGCGCGCATAGACAGGATCCAGCGCATGTTCCGCATCGATGAACGCACAGGTTTTACCTTCGCGCTGTGCGGCGGCAATAACCTGCAGGGTCAGCGTCGTTTTACCGGAGGATTCAGGCCCGTAGATTTCGACGATACGGCCCATTGGCAGACCGCCCGCGCCCAGTGCGATATCCAGAGAAAGCGAACCGGTGGAGATGGTTTCCACATCCATGGAACGGTCTTCACCCAGGCGCATGATGGAGCCTTTACCGAATTGCTTTTCGATCTGACCCAGCGCTGCCGCCAACGCTTTCTGTTTGTTTTCGTCGATAGCCATTAATTACTCCTGTCATGCCGCTTTCGGGTTAAACCGCGAAACGTGATAGATAATGTTCTGTTGAGGCAATTATACTGTATGCTCATACAGTATCAAGTATTTTGTAGAAATTGTTGCCACAGGGTTTGTAACGCGTAGACGGTCGCCTGTCGACGTACCGCGTCGCGATCGCCGCTGAAGCATTCCCGGCGGGTAATCCCCTCGCCGCTCACGCTGGCAAAAGCGAACCATACCGTCCCCACAGGCTTTTCTTCACTGCCACCATCTGGCCCCGCAATACCGCTTATCGAAACAGCGAAATGCGCGCGGGCGGCTTTTAGCGCGCCAATCGCCATCTCCACCACGACAGGCTCGCTCACCGCGCCATGCTGGGCCAGCGTCTCTTCGCGCACGCCAATCATCTGCGCTTTAGCTTCATTGCTGTAGGTTACAAACCCACGCTCAAACCAGGCGGAGCTGCCGGCAATATCCGTAATCACTTTGGCTACCCAGCCGCCGGTGCAGGATTCCGCCGTTGTTACGGTTGCACCGCGCGCCTTCAGCGCCAGGCCAACCTTCTCGCTTAACTGCATCAGTTCACTGTCAGTCATTTCAGCCTCTGTCAGTTAAAAAAATATGCCGGACAAGATAGCACTTTCATAACCAATGTGGGGATGGAGAGAACGATTTACGAGGAGGATTCCAAAAATTGCTCCGTGGCATAAATAAGACCTGCCGGATGGCGATACCAGAGCATCTTATCCGGCCTACAAGAGATATCTTCCGGTAGGCCGGTGGAGCGATTACTGCACGCGCGCCAGTGCGACAGCCTGACCCAATTGCCACACGGCCATCGCGTAGTGGGTACTGTGATTGTAGCGGGTGATGGTGTAGAAGTTCGGCAGTCCATACCAGTACTGATAACCAGTACCGATATCCAGGCGCAGCAGGCTGGCCTGCTGATGATTCCCCAACGACTGCTGCGGCGTCAGGCCCGCGGCGGCAAGCTGAGATATGCTGTACTGGGTTTTAAAGCCGTTCGCTAGCCCAGGCGCCTGACCATTGGCCGGAACCGCAACCGTATCGCCTTTCACCCAGCCGTGACCTTTGAAATAGTTTGCCACGCTACCGATAGCATCAACCGGATCCCACAGGTTAATGTGGCCATCGCCATTAAAATCAACGGCATATTGTTTATAGGAAGATGGCATAAACTGGCCATAGCCCATCGCCCCTGCGAAAGAACCTTTCAAATCAAGCGGATCGTCGCTTTCATCTCGCGCCATCAGCAGGAAGGTTTCCAGTTCACCAGAGAAATATTCTGCACGACGAGGATAGTTAAACGACAACGTCGCCAACGCATCCAGAATCCGCGTTTTACCCATCACGCGGCCCCAGCGAGTCTCTACGCCAATAATGCCAACGATAATTTCCGGCGGTACCCCATAGACCTGCCAGGCACGGTTAAGGGCATCTTCATATTGGTTCCAGAAGGCCACGCCGTTTTGCACATTATCCGGCGTGATGAACTGTTTACGATACCGCAACCATGCGCCGTTAGGCCCGGCTGGCGGTTGAGTCGTCGGTGCCTGGCGGTCCATCAATCGCAATACCGAGTCCAGACGCTTGGCCTGCGACAGGATCTCTTGCAACTGCTGGCGGTCAAAGCCGTGCTTGTTCACCATTTTCTCGATGAACTGCTGCGCGTTCGGATTATTGGCAAAATCGCCGCCCGTTTGCATGACATTATGCTGTGGCTCAAGCAGGAAACCGCCGGAAGGCGTACCCGTAGTCGTTTGAGTCTCTGAAGGTTTAGGTTTGCTGCTACAAGCAGCAAGCAATACGAAAAGGGGAAGTAACGCTACATAACGACGCTTGAACATGAGACATCCATTAAACAAATTCAGCCTGGGAGAAGTATGGTAAAGCATCCTCCTCCATACAAGGAAGTAGTAGTCACTCTCCTTCACAGAATTTCCCCCCTCTTGCCCCCCCGACCGGCACATTTGCGATCCCTTACGCACAATCTTTCAAATTAAAATATTTATCTTTCATTTTGAGATCAAAATAACACTTTTAAATCTTTCGATCTGATTAAAATTAGTTACCGTTTGGCAAGATAACTAAAAACCCTACAGGAGAGAATAATGATCGACACCATCACACTCGGTGCTGAGTGGTTTATCGGGTTGTTCCAGAAAGGCGGAGAGGTCTTTACCGGCATGGTAACCGGTATTCTGCCCCTGCTGATCAGTCTGCTGGTCATCATGAATGCGCTAATTAACTTTATCGGTCAGCAGCGCATTGAACGTTTTGCCCAGCGCTGCGCCGGAAACCCGCTGTCCCGCTATCTGCTGCTGCCGTGCATCGGCACATTTGTGTTTTGTAACCCAATGACGCTGAGCCTGGGCCGCTTTATGCCAGAAAAGTACAAGCCCAGCTACTACGCCGCCGCCTCATACAGTTGCCATTCCATGAACGGCTTATTCCCACACATCAACCCTGGTGAACTGTTCGTCTATCTGGGGATCGCCAGCGGACTGACCACGCTGGGTCTTCCGCTCGGCCCGCTAGCGGTGAGCTATTTGCTGGTCGGTCTGGTGACCAACTTCTTCCGCGGCTGGGTGACTGATTTCACCACCGCCATCTTTGAGAAAAAAATGGGCATTCAACTTGAGCAGAAAGTGCATCTGGCGGGAGCAACATCATGACGCGTATTCGTATTGAAAAAGGCACCGGCGGCTGGGGCGGCCCGCTTGAACTGGATGCCGAACCGGGCAAGAAAATTGTCTATATCACCGCCGGGACTCGCCCCGCAATAGTCGACAGGATAGCAAGTCTGACCGGTTGGCAGGCCGTTGATGGCTTCAAAGAAGGCGAGCCGCCGGAAAACGAAATTGGCGTGGCGATCATCGACTGCGGCGGCACGCTGCGCTGCGGGATCTATCCCAAACGTCGTATACCGACGGTGAATATTCACGCTACAGGTAAATCAGGCCCACTGGCCCAGTACATTATCGAAGACATCTATGTCTCTGGCGTAAAAGAAGAAAATATTACCATTGTCGGTGAAGCATCCGCTGCGACAACGCCTGCAAGCAGCACGATTGGTCGCGAGTACGACGCCAGCAAGAAAATTACGGAACAAAGCGACGGTCTGCTGGCAAAAGTTGGGATGGGAATGGGTTCAGCAGTTGCGGTTCTGTTTCAGGCCGGACGCGACACTATCGATACCGTTCTGAAAACCATTCTGCCATTTATGGCGTTCGTCTCGGCGCTGATCGGCATCATCATGGCTTCTGGTCTGGGGGACTGGATTGCCCATGGACTCGCACCACTGGCCAGCCATCCGCTGGGACTGGTCACTCTGGCGCTGATCTGTTCTTTCCCGCTGCTGTCACCTTTTCTCGGCCCCGGCGCGGTTATCGCCCAGGTTATCGGCGTTCTGATCGGCGTACAGATTGGTTTGGGGAACATCCCTCCACATCTGGCGCTACCTGCCCTGTTCGCCATTAACGCCCAGGCTGCATGCGATTTTATTCCTGTCGGGTTGTCGCTGGCCGAAGCGCGTCAGGACACGGTCCGCGTCGGCGTGCCATCTGTTCTGGTGAGCCGTTTTCTGACCGGCGCGCCTACCGTTCTCATCGCCTGGTTTGTTTCCGGCTTTATTTACCAATAAGAGGCACTCAAAAATGACCGTGATTTATCAAACCACCATCACCCGCATCGGACAGAGTGCCCCGGATGCGCTCTGCGACCAGATGCTGATTACCTTTCGTGAAGGTGCCCCTGCGGATATCGAGGAGTTTTGCTTCATCCATTGCCACGGAGAACTAAGCGGCTCATTGCAAGCAGGGATCCAATTTGTGCTGGGTCAGCATCACTACCCGGTCACGGCCGTTGGCAGCGTGGCGGAACAAAACTTACGTGAACTAGGCCATATCACCCTGCGTTTTGACGGACTGAGTGAAGCGGAATTCCCTGGCACCGTACACGTTGCGGGTCCTGTACCAGACGGTATAGCGCCGGGCTGTATTTTGAAGTTTGTTGCTTAAGATTGAAGGAGATAAAGATGAATCAGGTTGCCGTTGTCATTGGTGGAGGCCAGACCCTGGGGGCATTCCTTTGCCGTGGGCTTGCGACAGAAGGATACCGCGTCGCGGTAGTGGATATTCAAAGCGATAAAGCCGCCAACGTCGCGCAGGAAATTAACGCCGAGTTTGGCGAAGGCACCGCCTACGGTTTTGGCGCAGATGCCACCAGCGAGCAGAGCGTGCTGGCGTTATCGCGCGGAGTGGATGAAATATTTGGCCGCGTCGATCTGCTGGTTTACAGCGCGGGTATCGCTAAAGCCGCGTTTATCAGCGACTTTCAGCTTGGGGATTTCGACCGCTCGCTGCAAGTGAATCTGGTTGGCTACTTCCTCTGCGCACGTGAATTCTCACGCCTGATGATCCGCGATGGCGTTCAGGGGCGCATTATCCAGATCAACTCCAAATCAGGGAAAGTGGGCAGTAAACACAACTCAGGTTATAGCGCGGCAAAATTTGGCGGCGTGGGCCTAACCCAGTCGCTGGCGCTGGATCTGGCGGAATACGGGATTACCGTGCATTCGTTGATGCTCGGTAATCTGCTGAAATCACCGATGTTTCAGTCGTTATTGCCGCAATATGCGACCAAGCTTGGCCTTAAGCCAGACGAAGTTGAGCAGTATTACATTGATAAGGTTCCGCTCAAGCGCGGCTGCGATTATCAGGACGTGTTGAATATGCTGCTGTTTTACGCCAGCCCGAAAGCCTCTTACTGCACAGGGCAGTCCATCAACGTCACCGGCGGTCAGGTGATGTTTTAATGTTGAATTGCCGGATGGCGACTGCGCTTATCCGGCAAAATCAAAGGAGTACATATGGTTTCCGCACTGATTACCGTCGCCGCTATCGCCTGGTGTTTGCAACTGGCGCTTGGCGGCTGGCAAATATCCCGCTTTAACCGGGCGTTTGATAAACTCTGCCAACGGGGTCGGGTTGGCGTCGGTCGTTCCGGCGGACGGTTTAAACCACGCGTGGTGGTCGCCATCGCGCTGGATGAGCGGCAACGGGTTACCGATACGTTGTTTATGAAAGGTCTTACGGTATTCGCCAGACCCGGCAAAATTGCCACAATAATGGGCAAACATCTTGATGATTTACAGCCTGATGTGATCTTTCCCCATGATCCGTTAGCGCAGAATGCACTATCATTGGCGCTTAAACTGAAACATGGGTAATTTCGTTGTGAATGCTAATAGCTTGCGAAATTATCATTTTGCAACCTATTAAGTCAGGGTAATCACGCCTATGAAACCTCGTCAGCGTCAGGCTGCCATACTGGAGCATCTGCAAAAGCAGGGAAAATGCTCGGTTGAAGAACTGGCCCACTACTTTGACACGACCGGCACGACCATTCGCAAAGACCTGGTCATTCTGGAAAATGCCGGAACCGTCATTCGTACCTATGGCGGCGTAGTATTAAATAAAGACGAATCCGACCCGCCAATCGATCATAAAACGCTAATCAATACGCATAAAAAAGAGCAGATTGCCGAAGCCGCCGTCCGTTTTATACACGATGGCGACTCTATTATTCTGGATGCGGGTAGCACCGTATTGCAGATGGTGCCGATGCTCACACGCTTTAGCAACATCACCGTCATGACCAACAGTCTGCACATTGTTAACGCCCTTTCGGAGCTGGACAACGAGCAAACCATCCTGATGCCCGGCGGGACCTTTCGCAAAAAATCTGCGTCATTTCACGGTCAGCTGGCAGAAAACGCCTTTGAGCAGTTCAGCTTTGATAAACTCTTCATGGGAACCGACGGCATTGACCTCAATGCCGGCGTGACCACCTTTAATGAGGTGTTTAGCGTCAGTAAAGCGATGTGTAATGCTGCTCGTGAAGTGATTCTGATGGCTGACTCGTCAAAATTCGGGCGCAAAAGCCCCAATGTTGTGTGCAGTCTGGAAAGCGTCGACAAGCTGATTACCGATGCGGGTATCGACCCTGCGTTTCGTCAGGCGCTGGAAGCAAAAGGGATTGAAGTAATCATAACCGGAGAAACCAATGAGTGATGCACTACTGAACGCGGGCCGCCAGACGTTAATGCTGGAACTACAGGAAGCCAGCCGACTGCCTGAGCGGCTGGGCGATGATTTTGTCCGTGCCGCCAATACTATCATCCACTGCGAAGGCAAAGTGATCGTCTCCGGGATTGGAAAATCCGGCCATATTGGCAAAAAAATCGCAGCGACCCTCGCCAGTACCGGCACGCCCGCCTTTTTTGTGCATCCGGCGGAAGCGCTGCACGGTGACTTAGGGATGATTGAAAGCCGCGATGTCATGCTATTTATCTCCTACTCTGGCGGCGCAAAAGAGCTGGATCTCATCATCCCACGCCTGGAAGACAAATCCGTCGCCCTGCTGGCAATGACCGGAAAACCGACCTCACCGCTGGGTCTGGCCGCCAAAGCCGTGCTGGATATTTCCGTTGAGCGCGAAGCCTGTCCGATGCGTCTGGCACCAACGTCCAGCACCGTGAACACTTTAATGATGGGTGACGCACTGGCAATCGCCGTAATGCAGGCGCGCGGCTTTAACGAGGAAGATTTTGCCCGCTCGCATCCGGCAGGTGCGCTGGGCGCTCGTCTGTTAAATAAAGTGCATCATCTGATGCGCCGTGACGATGCCATTCCGCAGGTGACGCTTACCACCAGCGTCATGGACGCGATGCTGGAACTCAGCCGCACGGGTCTTGGCCTGGTGGCGGTCTGCGACGACGCGTCACTAGTGAAAGGGGTCTTTACCGACGGCGACCTGCGCCGCTGGCTGGTTGGCGGCGGAGCGCTCACCACTCAGGTTAGCGAAGCAATGACCCATAATGGCATTACGCTGCAGGCGCAGAGCCGCGCGATTGATGCCAAAGAGATCCTGATGAAGCGCAAAATCACTGCCGCACCGGTGGTAGATGAAAACGGTAAACTCACCGGTGCTATCAACCTGCAGGATTTCTATCAGGCCGGTATTATCTAATCCTTCAGCCCCAGACGTTTCGCCAGCCGGTGCAGGTTGGCGACGTCTGTTTCCAGCGCTCGCGCACTTGCCGCCCAACTATGGTTATTTTGCGCCAGTGCCCGACGGATCATTTCCCGCTGGAAAGACTCTGTTGCCTCACGCAGGCTGTGATGCTGTGGGATCTCCGCAACAACTTCTGCCGCCTGCGGAGCCGGACCTTCATCCAGCAGGGCAAAATGCTGCGCCTCCAGTACCACTTCATCCCCTGCCCTGGTCGCCCTTGCCAGAACCACCGCCCGGTGAATGGCATGTTCCAGCTCGCGCACGTTTCCAGGCCAGCCATAATTCAGCAGATGGCTACGCGCGCCTGGGCTTAACACTACGCGGGAAAGCCCCAGCCGCAGCCGACATTGCTCGCAAAAATAGCCGGCCAGCAGCACCACATCTTCGCCGCGTTCGCGAAGAGGCGGTACGGAAAGGGGAAAGACGCTCAGACGGTGGAACAGATCCGCACGGAAATTTCCGGCCAGCACCTCTTCGCGTAAATCACGGTTCGTCGCCGCCAGCACCCGCACATCCACGCGCAGACTGCGATCGTCACCCACACGCTGAATATCACCGTACTGCAATACGCGCAGCAGCTTAGCCTGTAGTGCTAACGAGAGTTCGCCAATCTCATCAAGAAACAGCGTCCCATTGTCGGCCATTTCAAACTTACCGCTACGATTGCTGATAGCCCCGGTAAACGCGCCTTTTACGTGCCCAAACAGCTCACTTTCGGCTACGGTTTCCGGCAACGCCGCGCAGTTCAGATACACCAGCGGGTTTACCGCGCGCGGCGAACCTTCATGGATAGCTTTAGCCACCAGCTCCTTCCCGGTCCCCGTTTCGCCGCTAATCAGTACGTTGAGATCGGACCCTGCCACAATCTCAATCTCTTTTTTCAGCTGCATCATATTGGGCGACAGGCCAATCATCTGCGTTTCAGTCACCTGCTCGAAAGCCGTCGATGGGCCTGGCAGCATATTCTGGCTTTCCAGTTGTTCAATCAGCAGCGCATTGCTCAGCGCGCCCGCCGCCAGCGCGGCAATCAGTCTAAGCTCTTCATCGCTGAAAACATCGAACTGATCGGGCTCCATGCCATCCAGGGTTAACGCGCCAATCAGATTTTGACCGGCGAACAGCGGTAAGCCAATGCAGGCGTGTACCTTCAGGCTTTCCTGCCCCGGAATCAGCCCATCGTAAGGGTCTGGCAAATCGCTGTCGGCAGGGAAACGAACCACGTCCCCGGCGCGGGCAATCGCCTCCAGACGCGGATGCCCCTCCAGGGTAAAGCGTCTGCCGAGAACATCCTGCGCCAGCCCATCGATCGCCAGCGGAATAAACTGTCGGGACTCATAGCGCAGCAATGCCGACGCGTCGCACTCCAGCACCTGGCGCAAGGTGGTTATCAGGCGTTGAAAACGGTCCTGATGTCCAATACCGCTTTGTAATTCAATGGCGATGCCCGCCAGCACGTCTACGGAAAAGCTCATGACTACCTCATTGTCATTTTGACAATCCATATTGTCATATTGACAATAAAATGAATAGTCATTTTGACTACCACCTAATAATCATCAAACTATAAAACCTTTAAAATCAATAAAATAAAAAATTGGCACGCAACCTGCAATAAGCAAAACATCTTTTTTAGAAAAACGCTGAATTAATTACTGAGGTTGCTATGTCTATTCTGGTTAAAAATAACATTCATTGGGTTGGCCAACGTGACTGGGAAGTTCGTGATTTCCACGGGACTGAATACAAAACGCTGCGCGGTAGCAGCTACAACAGCTATCTCATCCGTGAAGAAAAAAATGTCCTGATCGATACAGTAGACCACAAATTTAGCCGTGAATTCGTGCAGAACCTGCGCAGTGAAATTGACCTCGCGGATATCGACTACATCATCATTAACCACGCGGAAGAAGACCATGCCGGGGCGCTGACCGAGCTAATGTCCTGCATCCCGGATACGCCGATTTACTGCACAGCCAACGCCATTGACTCCATCAACGGGCACCACCATCACCCGGAGTGGAATTTCAACGTGGTGAAAACCGGTGATTCACTGGACATTGGTAACGGCAAACAGCTGATCTTCGTTGAAACGCCGATGCTGCACTGGCCTGACAGCATGATGACCTACATGACCGGCGACGCGGTGCTGTTCAGTAACGACGCCTTCGGTCAGCACTACTGCGACGAACGTCTGTTTAACGACGAAGTTGACCAGACCGAACTGTTCGAACAGTGCCAGCGTTACTACGCCAATATCCTGACGCCGTTCAGCCGTCTGGTTACACCGAAAATCACTGAGATCCTCGGCTTCAACCTGCCGGTCGATATGATTGCCACTTCTCACGGCGTGGTATGGCGCGACAACCCAACGCAAATCGTTGAGATGTACCTGAAATGGGCGGCGGATTACCAGGAAGACCGGATCACCATTTTCTACGACACCATGTCCAACAATACCCGCATGATGGCGGACGCCATTGCCCAGGGCATCAACGAAGTTGACCCGAACGTGGCGGTGAAAATCTTTAACGTCGCCCGTAGCGATAAAAACGAAGTTCTGACTAACGTCTTCCGCTCTAAAGGCGTGCTGGTCGGTACTTCGACGATGAACAACGTGATGATGCCGAAAATCGCGGGTCTCGTGGAAGAGATGACCGGCCTGCGTTTTCGTAACAAACGCGCCAGCGCTTTTGGCTCACACGGCTGGAGCGGCGGAGCGGTAGACCGTTTATCCACGCGCCTGCAGGATGCAGGTTTCGAGATGTCGCTAAGCCTCAAAGCCAAATGGCGTCCGGACCTGGATGCGTTGGAACTGTGCCGCCAGCACGGCCGTGAAATTGCTCGTCAGTGGGCGCTTGCTCCACTGCCGGAAACAACCGTGAAAGCAGCATCCAAAGAAGAAGAGTGCGCCTGCGCAGCAGCCGCAGCAGCCGATCTCGGTCCATGCATGCAATGCAGCGTGTGCCAGTGGATTTACGACCCGGCAAAAGGTGAACCGCTGCAGGATGTTGCGCCGGGAACGCCGTGGAGCGACGTGCCTGACAACTTCCTGTGCCCGGAATGTTCATTAGGTAAAGACGTCTTCGACGTACTGGCAACGGAGGCAAAATGAGTCGCGGAATTGTCATTATTGGTTCGGGCTTCGCTGCCCGCCAGTTAGTCAAAAATATCCGTAAGCAGGATGCAAATGTCCCGCTGACCCTGATTGCTGCGGACAGCATGGATGAGTACAACAAGCCCGATCTCAGCCATGTTATCAGTCAGTCGCAGCGTGCAGACGACCTCACCCGCCAGTCGGCGGGAGAGTTTGCCGAACAGTTTAATTTACGCCTGTTCCCGCACACCTGGGTAACCGACATCGACGCTGATGCTCACGTAGTGAAAAGCCAGGATCATCAGTGGCAGTACGACAAGCTGGTACTGGCGACGGGCGCTTCAGCCTTTGTACCGCCCGTTACCGGACGTGAGTTAATGCTCACGTTGAACAGTCAACAAGAGTACCGCGCCTGTGAAACTCAGCTGCGCGACGCACAGCGGGTACTGATTGTCGGCGGCGGCTTGATTGGCAGCGAACTGGCGATGGATTTCTGTCGTGCCGGTAAAGCGGTGACGCTTATCGACAACGCCGCCAGCATTCTGGCTTCGCTGATACCGCCGGAAGTCAGCAGTCGCTTACAGCATCGTCTGACCGATATGGGTGTACATCTGCTGCTGAAATCGCAGCTTCAGGGGCTGGAGAAAACGGCGTCGGGTATTCTCGCCACGCTCGATCGTAGCCGCAGCGTAGAGGTCGATGCGGTGATCGCCGCAACCGGTCTGCGCCCGGAAACTGCATTGGCACGCCGCGCCGGATTGAACATCAACCGTGGCGTCTGCGTCGACAGCTACCTGCAAACCAGCCATCCGGATATTTACGCACTCGGCGACTGTGCGGAAATTAACGGTCAGGTACTTCCGTTCCTGCAACCGATTCAACTGAGCGCCATGTATCTGGCGAAAAACCTGCTCGGCGGCAATACGCCGTTGAAGCTGCCAGCCATGCTGGTAAAAGTCAAAACGCCGGAACTGCCATTGCATTTGGCCGGGGAAACCCAGCGCCGCGATTTGAACTGGCAAATTGCCGCCGAAACGCAGGGGATGGTCGCCAGAGGGATGAACGACGAAGGTCAGCTGTGCGCGTTCGTCGTCAGTGAAGACCGCATGAAAGAGGCCTTTGCGTTGCTGAAAACGTTGCCCGTGTAAATCGTGATGCCGGATGGCGGCTTTGCTTTATCCGGCTACGCTGCTACTGATTTATTAACCTCACGCACATGGATGTGCGTTGCCATTTGTCGGTATGCCCCGACATGTTTTTCTTGCCCCGCCAGTCCCGGGGCTTTTTTATTTTTGTGCCAACGCTCGCGCCGCGGCAATCACGCCTTGCCCCAACGACAACCCACCGTCGCCCGCCGGTAAACGCTGGGGAAACAGTAAAGTAAAATCATGCAGATAAATAGCCAGACGGGCTGACAATAAACGGTTATGCATCACGCCGCCGCTAAATACTAACGTCTTGATTCCACGCGCTTCGGCCTGCTCTCGCATCAGAGTAGCAAACCCACGCGCCAGCGCGTCGTGAAACGCCCACGCTCTTTCCGCTGGTTTGGCCTGCCAGTTCAGCCATTGCTGCCAAAAAACCGCTAAGTCCAGTTCATTGCCATCAAGCGGCACCGTGACAGGATGATCAACATCATCACACTGCGATGCCAGCGCCTCCAGCGCGCAGGCCGCTTCTCCTTCATAACTCAACGAGTCCGGCGCACATTGCAGCGCAGCGGCAACGGCGTCAAACAACCGTCCGCACGATGACGCCAGCGGAGCGTTGATCCCCCGTTCAATAGCGCGCGCCAGCACATTCCAGCTTTGATGCTGCAGCGCAGATGTTTCCGGATAACGCTGCCAGTCAGGAACAAAACGCAGGCACTGCGCGAGCAGGTTACGCCACGGCTGTTTTGCCGCCAGATCGCCGCCCGCCAGCGCTACCGCAGGTAAGCCGCCAAGGTGTTCGCATTCACGATAGTTGACCCGCAAACACTCTCCCCCCCACAGCGCGCCGTTTTCCCCCATGCCGATACCGTCTAACGTCAGAGCAATCACGTCGCCACCGTCGAGCGGCCAGCCGTGCTCGGCAAGACACGCAGCGGCATGCGCATGGTGATGCAGCGCCGTTTCAACTGGCAGCTCCATTTCGCTGGCCCACTGGCTGGAAACATAGCCAGGGTGTGCATCGTGCACAATACGCTGCGGCGTAAAGTCATAAATGCTCTGGATCAGGCGCAGCGCATCACGCCACTGCTGCTGAATGCCGTCATCGCTGAGATCGCCCAAATGCTGGCTGATAACCGCCTGTTCGCCACGCATCAGACAGAAAGTATTTTTCAGATCCGCGCCTAAGCACAGCATCGGCGGCACATCGCGAAATCCTGGCGGCAGTGCTACCGCATCCGGTACGTAACCCCGGGAACGACGCAGCATTTCCCCACTTTCACGCACCACCGAGTCATCCATCCGCTGCACAATTTCGCGGTTATGCAGCAGGAAACCGTCAGCAATGTCGCGTAAATCTTCCAGCGCCTGCGCGTTGGTAATGGCCGGAGGCCTGCCGCTGAGATTGCCGGAGGTCATCACCAGTGGGCAATTCATCTCTTGTAAAAGTAAATGCTGTAACGGATTCGCGGGCAGCATGACGCCAACTTCCGTTAACCCTGGCGCAATTCCTTCGCTCAATGCCGCGACATAGCGCTTCTGTACCAGCACGATCGGCGCGGCAGGGGTAGTCAGCAAACGACGAGCGGGTTCAGGTAGCCCGTCATCACCTGGCAGCATTACCGCCAGAGGTTTTGCCGGACGGCGTTTGCGCAACCTGAGCAACGCTATGGCATCATCATTTCGCGCATCACACACCAGATGAAACCCGCCAATGCCTTTAACGGCCACAATACCGCCTGCTTTCAGCCGCGATACCGCCGCCTGCAGCGCCTCTTCTTTCTCCGCCCGCTCATCCGCGCTGAACCACTCAAGATGAGGGCCGCAGGCCGGACAGGCAACGGGCTGGGCATGGAAGCGACGATCATACGGGTCGCGATACTCTTTATCGCATTGCGCACAGAGTGGGAACGACGCCATCACGGTGAACGGCCGGTCATAGGGCATGGCGCGGATAATCGTAAAACGTGGACCACAGTGGGTGCAGTTGATAAAGGGGTATCGGTAGCGACGTTCGCCGGGGGTGTTCATTTCAACAAGGCATTCGGGACAGGTCGCGGCGTCAGGAACGATTTGCGTATTCATCGTACCGCCAGCGCTTTGACGAATCGAGAAATCGGCAGGCTGCTGCGTCCAGGCGAATGGTTCGCTCTCAACGCTGTCAATACGCGCCAGCGGTGGGCAGTGTTGATGCAACTGTGCAATAAACTCCGCCGGATCTTCCTGTACACGCACAACCACACCGTCACCGTCGTTACACACATCGCCATGCAGTTGTAACCGCTGCGCCAGTTGCCAGACGTAGGGGCGAAATCCGACACCCTGTACCTTACCGCGAATACGCAGTTGTACGCCGGAGTGGTTGTTTATTGTCATTAGGTAGTCCCGCAGTCATCTATCCCCGTAGGCCGGATAAGGCAAAGCCGCCATCCGGCATAAGTACTGCCGTATTTTACGCGGATTTTCAGATATCAGAACAGCAAAGATGCGGTGGAATCCAGCGCCGCGCGACGGCGTTTTTCCGCGCTCAATTGCTCAAGCTTATTGCGATCCACATAAATCAGCGCGTGAGTCGGGCAGACTTCCATACAGGCAGGGCCGGCCTCACGGTGGTGGCACAGATCGCACTTATTGGCTTCTGCTTTTTCTGCACGGACGTTCAGACCCGCGCCGCTGTTACGCACAACCGGGCGCACAACCACTTCCATTGCGCCATAAGGGCACGCCACAACGCAGGTTTTACACCCAATGCAGCGTTCCTGCATCACGTGGACAAAGCCTTTATCACGGCTGATAGCACCGTTCGGGCAGACGTTAGCGCACGGCGCGTCTTCGCACTGGCGGCACAGCGTCGCCGTGGAGACATTAACGCCTTTGATGACGTGAATGCGGGGTAAAAAAGTTTCAGGGGTCAGCGATGCGCAGTCCTGGTTATCCTGATGGGATACCACGCAGGCCACTTCACAGGTACGGCAACCAATGCATTTATTGGCGTCTGCAATGATGAAACGGTTCATCAATTTCTCCAGCAATGACAGAATATCTGCCGAAGCATTCACAAATCGTGCCAGATTTTAATTGACTGTTATTAAAGGTTTTTTATTCTGACGAATGCAGGAAAGGCGTGTCATCGTCACTAGTGACGATGACAAATGACAGCCGTCAGCGCAAGACAAGCGGCGCAACAGAGTCGCGTTGGATGAGTTCGCCGGTGAAGGTTTTTGGCGGCGTAAATGCCCCGTCATCCAGCATAAAGATCAGACGTCCAATCGTTTCCTGAATCATTTCCGTCACCGGTATTTTGACGCTGGAAAGCGCCGGAATAGTGTATGGCGCGAGGGCGATATCATCGAAGCCAATCACCGACACCTGTGCAGGAACGCGCACGCCATGCACGTGCAACTGCTTCATCGCGCCGATCGCCATATCGTCATTACTGGCCACCAGCGCGGTGAATTTGACCTTGCGCGAAAGTAAAGTATCCACACCCGCTGCGCCGCAGGCTGGCGTCCATTTCCCGTTAACAATCAGATCATTGTTTAGCGGGATACCATGATGCGCCAGCGCGTCTTTATAACCTGAAAGTCGCTCCACGCCGGTAGGGGAATCCATTGAGCCGGTAATAAATCCAATCTCTTTATGCCCGGCGGCAATGAGCTGAGTAACGGCGTTGAAGCTGGTTTGCTTTTGATCGCACCACACACTGTGGCTACTGTTTTTCCGCAGGCGTCGATTAAGCACCATAATCGGCTGGCTGTGGGCGTCGATGATATCGTCTATCTCATCCACGCTGAGAAAACGCGGATAGATCATAATCGCGTCACAGCGCAGGTCGAGCAGGTACTGGATCGCCTGGCGCTCTTCCTCAGCGCTGTGTTTACCGTCAGCCAGTAACAGCTGGCGTCCTTTATCTTCCGCCATCCGCGCGGTATGAAACAGCAGCTCGCTGAAATAGACGCCGTGATAAAGGGTATTTGTTACCACCAGACCCAGCGTCTGCGTGGTTTTCGCTGCGAGACTGCGGGCCAGCAAGTTTGGGCGGTAACCACTCTCTTCAATGGCCTGAAACACGCGGTCTTTGGTCTCCTGGCTGACATAGCCGTTTCCGGAAAGCACCCGGGAAACGGTCGCTTTCGACACCCCGGCACGCTTCGCCACCTCCAGCATCGTGGTCATATTACTCATCCCTATTCTCTCAATGTGACGCAGTGTACTGCACCGTTTCGCCGCTGTCCTTGCTGCTAAATCGCAGACGCTGACATCTGGTGATCGGAGTCACAATTACAAAAAGTGATCAAAATTAAATCTTGCTCATTATTCATAATTTAAACATGATTTTGTGGAACCGGTTTCCTATCTGTGTTTCATTCACTCAGAAAAGCGACCAACGTAAACGGATAAAACATAACGTACTCTACTGATAAAACAGGATTAAATCCGATGTCCAAGAATTATGCAGCGCTGGCGCGCTCCGTTGTGACGGCTCTGGGAGGCGTCGACAACATCACAGCAGTGACCCACTGCATGACCCGTTTGCGTTTCGTTATCAAAGATGACTCGCAGGTCGACAGCGCGACGCTGAAGACGCTCTCTGGCGTGCTCGGCGTGGTGCGTAACGATAACCAGTGCCAGGTGATTATCGGCAACACCGTTTCGCAGGCGTATCGTGAAGTGGTCAGCCTGTTGCCTGCCAACATGCAACCTGCTGAGCCGCAGACCAAACCCCGACTGACGCTGAAGCGGATTGGCGCGGGGATCCTCGACGCGCTGATCGGCACCATGTCTCCGTTGATCCCGGCAATTATCGGCGGATCAATGCTCAAGCTGCTGGCGATGGTTCTGGAAATGACCGGCGTGCTGGTGAAAGGTTCGTCCACACTCACCATTCTGACCGTTATCGGCGACGGCGCATTTTTCTTCCTGCCGCTGATGGTCGCCGCTTCGGCAGCCATCAAATTCAAAACCAACATGTCGCTGGCTATCGCCATCGCAGGGGTACTGGTGCATCCCAGCTTTATCGACCTGATGGCGAGGGCCGCGCAGGGTGAACACGTTGAGTTCGCCCTGATCCCGGTGACGGCGGTGAAGTATACCTATACGGTGATCCCGGCACTGGTCATGACCTGGTGTCTGTCTTACATCGAACGCTGGGTCGATCGCATCACTCCGGCGGTGACCAAAAACTTCCTGAAACCGATGCTGATCGTACTGATCGCCGCCCCACTCGCCATCGTCATCATTGGCCCGGTAGGCATCTGGATCGGGAGTGCGATTTCCGCGCTGGTGTATACCATTCACGGCTATCTCGGCTGGCTGTCGGTAGCCATTATGGGCGCGCTGTGGCCGCTGCTGGTAATGACCGGTATGCACCGCGTCTTTACGCCAACCATCATTCAGACTATTGCCGAGACCGGAAAAGAAGGCATGGTGATGCCGTCTGAAATCGGCGCCAACTTGTCGTTAGGCGGTTCATCGCTGGCAGTAGCATGGAAAACTAAAAACCCGGAGTTGCGTCAGACGGCGTTAGCGGCAGCTGCCTCAGCCATTATGGCGGGTATTTCCGAACCTGCGCTGTATGGCGTGGCGATCCGCCTGAAACGTCCGCTGATTGCGAGCCTTATCAGCGGCTTTATCTGCGGCGCCGTTGCCGGAATGGCCGGACTGGCAAGCCACTCCATGGCGGCTCCGGGCCTGTTCACCAGCGTACAGTTTTTCGATCCGGTCAATCCGATGACCATCGTCTGGGTATTTGGCGTGATGGCGCTGGCAGTAGTGCTTTCCTTTGTATTAACACTGATTCTCGGCTTTGAAGATATTCCTGTCGAAGATGCAGCCGCGCAGGCCAGAAAAAATCAGGCCGCACAACCGGGCAATATCAATGGAGCCAGCATTTGACTGGTATCAACTGAGGTTAATTATGTCTGTTTTTCCGCAAGGATTTTTATGGGGCGGCGCACTGGCCGCCAACCAGTCTGAAGGGGCATACCGGGAAGGCGGCAAAGGGCTGACCACCGTCGATATGATCCCTCACGGCGCACACAGGATGCCCGTCAAACTGGGTCAGGAAAAGCGCTTTACGCTTCAGGATGACGAATTTTATCCCAGCCATCAGGCGATCGACTTTTATCATCGCTATAAAGAAGATATCGCGCTGATGGCGGAAATGGGGTTTACGGTTTTTCGTACTTCCATTGCCTGGAGCCGTCTCTACCCTAACGGCGATGAACTGACGCCGAATGAAGAGGGAATCGCGTTTTACCAGAGCGTGTTTGCCGAGTGTAAAAAATACGGAATTGAGCCGTTGGTCACGCTGTGCCATTTCGATGTGCCAATGCATCTGGTCACCGAGTACGGCTCCTGGCGTAACCGCAAAATGGTGGAGTTCTTTACCCGCTACGCCCGTACCTGCTTCGAGGCGTTCGACGGTCTGGTGAAGTACTGGCTGACCTTCAACGAAATCAACATTATGCTGCATAGTCCCTTTTCTGGCGCCGGGCTGGTATTTGAAGAAGGTGAAAATCAGGATCAGGTTAAATACCAGGCCGCGCACCACGAACTAATAGCCAGCGCCCTGGCGACTAAAATTGCCCATGAAATTAATCCGCAAAACCAGGTCGGTTGTATGCTGGCTGGCGGCAATTTTTATCCTTACTCCTGTAAACCGGAAGATGTATGGACCGCGCTGGAAAAAGACCGCGAAAACCTGTTCTTTATTGATGTGCAGGCGCGCGGGGCTTACCCCGCATACTCTGCCCGTGTGTTTCGCGAAAAAGGCGTGGTGATAGAAAAAGCCCCGGAAGATGACGACATCCTGAAAAACACCGTCGATTTTGTCTCGTTTAGCTACTACGCATCGCGCTGTGCCTCTGCTGAAATGAACACCGGCAATACCAGCGCCGCCAACGTGGTGAAATCGCTGCGTAATCCATATATTGCCACCAGCGAATGGGGCTGGGGCATCGATCCGCTCGGTCTGCGCATTACCATGAACATGATGTATGACCGCTACCAGAAACCGCTGTTTCTGGTGGAAAACGGGCTGGGGGCGAAAGATGAAATCGATGCTAACGGCGAGATCAATGACGACTATCGCATCAGCTATTTACGCGAGCACATTCGCGCCATGGCAGACGCTATTGAGGATGGCGTGCCGCTGATGGGTTACACCACCTGGGGCTGTATTGATCTGGTTTCTGCCTCAACCGGTGAGATGAGCAAACGCTACGGTTTTGTGTATGTGGACCGCGATGACGCGGGTAACGGCACGCTGGCGCGCACCCGCAAGAAATCATTCTGGTGGTACAAAAAAGTGATCGCCAGCAACGGTACCGATCTGGCCTGACGGGCCTGCCGGAGGGGTCTACAGCCCTCCGGCAGAAGTACGTATTTTCATTTCATTTATTGCATTCAAAATGTGGAATCATCCTTCCAGTTTCAGGTTTGCTCGCGCCCTTTTTTACTGGCATTTTATTCAGTAGTTTTTAATCCTGGCCGTTCACCACAAGGAAACGTGTATGACTGATAAAAATGGCAAAATAGCAGTGGCTATCACCAAACCCGTACGTCGTTTGAAAGTCGGCTATGTCAGAAAACGCCATGAAGATCCCAAAACGGGTTTCACGCGACGAATCAGTCGGCACGCTTCACTCACGCTGAACGGTGACTGGCTGGAACAAGCTGGGTTTCCTACCGGTACGGCAGTAAAAGTGTCAGTGATGCAGGGGAAATTAATTATTGAGCAGGCCATTGAGTGACGAGGATACGCAGGGAAACAGGCCGGATGTCGCTCACATCCGGCACTGATACGGTTTACTCTTCCGGCGCTTCCAGCTCGGAGAATCCGCCGTGTCCTTCCCAGCCAGCTAATCGCTGATAGACGGTATCAACCGCATCTTTAATCGGTTGTGTCATCGGGTAGTAAAAACCGACAATATCTGGCTGAATGCCAAGGAAAATTACCTCGCCTACGTCGTCTTTCAGCTGATCGACCAGGTAGTTCAGCGGCATGTTGTGGGTGGTCATCATGAACATCTCAGCAATATCATCAGGATCGATAATACGGATTTCACCAGGGTTTAGCCCCATGTCGGTGGCATCCACGATCAACAGACGCTGCGGGCGCAGGTCACGGATGGCGACGATGTCGTTCTCCGGCGCGCTACCGCCGTCGATGACAACCCATTGGCCTTGAGGGTTTGCGGCACACATTTCGGCCAGCAGCGGACCCGCGCCGTCATCGCCCATCATGCTGTTACCTACACATAATAAAACGTCAGTCACGGTGTCTCCTCACCATCAGATAGATAGCGCTTTCCTGGTGGATATCGTGCAGCATGCTGAGCATCAGCTTGCTCCACTCCTGCTGCTGCGGGGTCTGCACGGCACGCGCATCATCGAACGCGCGCGCCAGCATTTGCACATGGTTGAAATCGATGACTATCTCACCGTACTTCGGCACGCCTTCCATTTTCCGGCGAGCTTCACTGCCTTCGGCAAGCGTAGCAATCCACACCAGATATTCATCCCACGGACAGGTTAACGCCGCTTCCAGGCAATCGATGATCCCAAGGTGGTGACCAATCGCCAGGCTGTAATAGACAACCTGCTGCGCCTCAGCGGGCGTTGCATCGTTCTCATCAATAAACTTACGGCTCAGTTGGCTGAACACCACCGTTTCACTCATCGGATACGCGCCTCTTCGACAACATGATTAAGATGCGTGACGATCTCGGTCAGACGCGGATCGTTTTCCGCTTCCAGCCAGCGCGCCACCTGATGCTCGCCCTGCCCTAACTGCGTCAAATAGTCATCAGCAATCTGGCGGCCATAGCGGTATCCCGCCAGACGACGTGCTTCGCGGTCCACCTTCACACGCAGCGGCTGAACCATATCCGGATGCAGAATTTCCGCCGGCTGTTCGTCCAGTTCACCCGGCGCACGCGCGTGAATTTTTTGTTCCAGCAGTCCCAGCGCCATGGCAAAGCCGTACAGCGTTGCCGCAGGCGTCGGCGGGCAACCTGGAATATACACGTCCACCGGTACGATTTTGTCCGTGCCGCCCCATACGCAGTATAAGTCGTGGAAGATACCGCCGCTGTTACCGCAGGCACCGTAAGAGATACAAATTTTCGGATCCGGCGCTGACTGCCAGGCGCGCAACGCCGGAGAGCGCATGGCACGCGTTACCGCGCCGGTAAACAGCAGAATATCCGCATGGCGCGGCGACGGTACCACTTTGATACCAAAACGTTCGGCATCAAACAGCGGAGAAAGCGTGGCGAAAATTTCGATTTCACAGCCGTTGCAGCCGCCGCAGTCCACACGGTAAACGTACGCTGAACGCTTGATGCTTTTAAGCAGCGACGCTTTCATGCTGGCAATGGATTCATCCACCGTCATCGGCACTGGAATACCGTTGGCGTCACGTGGGCCTAATAAATTGCTCATCAGCTGGCCTCTTTCATATGGCGAGTCAGTTCAATACGGTCAGACGGCACCAGACATTTCTGGCGCTTACAATCCGGGCAGGTCTCAAAGCTTTCGCGGTGGTTTTCCGCACGGCTGTCACCGTTGTGCTTCAGCAGCGCAATGGCGTAGTCGATCTCTTTTTGTACCGCAAACGGGCGGTTACATACGCGGCAATTACACAGCGCAAAGCGGGACTGCTGCAGGAAATCCTCTTTCTTCCACACCGCCAGTTCATACTCCTGCGACAGTTTGATTGCCGCCGTCGGACAGACTTCTTCGCAGCGGGCGCAGAAGATGCAGCGACCGAGGTTGAACTGCCACGCCAGCTCATGGGTAACCAGATCGGTTTCTACCGTTAGCGCGTTCGACGGGCATGCATTCACACAGGCCGCGCAGCCAATGCACTGCTGCGGATTATGTTCCGGTTTGCCACGGAAGTTTTTATCGACCGCAATCGGCTCCAGCGGATACGACGACGTCGGCGCCCCGGTTTTGATGACTTTTTTGATAAAGGTAAACATGGCGATTCCTTATTTCAGCGGCGAGTTTTTACGCTCGATGCTGTAGCGCTCAAGTTCTTTGTACGGCACGACTTTGCTCTTCTTCTTACGCACATCAACCACGGTCATACGGTCAGTACAGGAGTAGCAAGGATCGAGGCTACCGATAATCAGCGGGGCATCGGAAACGGTGTTGCCACGCAGCATATAGCGCAGCGTCGGCCAGTTGGCGTACGTCGCCGCACGGCAGCGCCAGCGATACAGTTTCTGGTTGTCGCCGGTCATGCTCCAGTGGATGTCATCTCCGCGCGGCGCTTCAGCAAAGCCCAGTGCGAAGCGGTGAGGAATATAGGTAAAGCCTTCCACCATCAGCGGGCCGCCCGGCAGGTTGTCCAGACCAAAGTCGATCATATTCAGTGCGGTGTAGACTTCATTGATACGGACTTTCAGACGAGAAATAACGTCGCAACCCTGCTCGCTATGAACTTCCATCGGCAGCAGACCATAACCGACAAACGGGTGATCGGCACGGGTGTCACGCGCGTGACCGCTGGCGCGTACCATCGGGCCGACGTTACTGAAGTCTCGAGCAATTTCCGGATCCAGACGACCAATACCAACGGTACGTTGTTCCATGTTCGGCGTGCTGAGCAGCATATCGACCAGTTCCTGCACGTCACGGCGCATCTGCTGCGCCAGTTGACGGGTCTGGATCATATCCTCTTTCAACAGGTCGCGACGAATACCGCCGATCAGGTTCAGACCGTAGGTTTTACGTGCCCCGGTGAGGATCTCGGCCATCTTCATCGACGTTTCGCGCACGCGGAAGAACTGCATAAAGCCGGAGTCAAAACCGGTGAAGTGACAGGCCAGGCCGAGGTTCAGCAGGTGCGAGTGCAGACGCTCAACTTCCAGCAGAATGGCGCGGATCATCTGCGCACGCTCTGGCACCACGATGCCCATCGCATTCTCAACGGAGGTGGTATATGCGGTGCTATGCGCAAAACCGCAGATACCGCACACGCGATCCGACAGGAACGTGACTTCGTTATAACCCATACGGGTTTCCGCCAGTTTCTCCATGCCGCGGTGAACATAGAACAGACGGTAGTCGGCGTCGATGATGTTCTCGCCGTCAACGAACAGGCGGAAGTGACCGGGTTCATCGGAGGTGACGTGCAGCGGACCAATTGGCACCACGTTGTTTTTCTTGTCGCCCAGTTCGTTGATGAACTCGTAGGTTTCGGCATCGGTGGTCGGGGCCGGGCGCTGACGATAATCCATACTGTCTTTACGCAGTGGGTAGAGTTCGTCCGGCCAGTCATCCGGCAGTACCAGACGACGTTCATCCGGTAAACCTACCGGGATCAAACCGTACATATCGCGCACTTCGCGCTCGCCCCAGACCGCAGCCGGAACGCGCGGCGTGACGGAGGGAAACTCCAGCTTATTGGCATCGACCTCAACGCGGACGGTTATCCAGCACTTGGTGCCCTGCTCCATCGACATCACGTAGTAAACGGCATAATGGCCGCACAGCTGGCGTTCGTCGTTACCAAACAGCACGGACAACCAGCCACCGTGTTTGTAGTACAGGAACTCCACCACTTCCGGCAGGTAGTTCACCTTGACGGTGATCGTCAGTTGATCTTTGGTCTGCCAGGCTTCATCCAGTACGACACCCGGAAAGGCCTGGTGCAGCGCAGCGAGATATTGTTGACCTAATTTTTCTTCAGACATGCTCAAACTCTCTTAAATCACGCCACCAGCAAGGAGACGAACGCTAAAAACGCAAACCCAAAACCGGCCCAGGTCACGCGTGAAGTGGCGCAAAAACGCAGACGCGCCATGCTGTTTTCGAACAGGGCGATAACCAGCACGCCGAGGACCAGTTTGACGACGGCAATCACCAGCGCCAACAGCAGCCCACCGGCGGTGAAGGTTTCCATCTGTCCCCACGGCAGGAACACGCCGACGAACATTTGCAGAACGACCAGTTGCTTGAGGCTAATGCCCCATTTCAGCACCGCAAAACCGCTGCCGCTGTATTCGGTCAATGGACCTTCCTGCAGCTCCTGCTCTGCTTCCGCCAGATCGAACGGCAGTTTGCCCATTTCGATAAAGGTGGCGAAAGCACAGGCGCACAGCGCCAGAATCAGCGGGATGCTGCGCGCAGCAGGCCAGTGATAAATGGTATCGGCGATATTGCTGATATGAGTTGAGCCAGCAACCTGCGCCGCTACCCACAGCCCCAGCAGCAGGATAGGTTCAACCAGTACGCCGAGCATCGCTTCGCGGCTGGCGCCAATAGCGGTAAATGGGCTACCGGTATCCAGACCCGCGATAGAGAAGAAGAAACGGGCGATGGCGAACAGGTAAATCAAGGTGATCAGATCGCCCAGTTGCGGCAGCGGCGAGCCAACGGTCACTACCGGCAACGCGGTGGCGATAGTCAGCATCACGCCCACCATCACGAACGGTGTCAAGCGGAAAACCCAGCTGGAATCCGCAGGCGCAATGCTCTGACGGCCCAGCAGTTTGATAATGTCGCGGTATTCCTGCAAAACGCCCGGACCACGGCGATTGTGCAAACGCGCACGCGCCACGCGGGTAACACCGGAAAGTAGCGGCGCAACGGCAAACAGCACCAGCGCCTGAATTAACGGATATAAAACACTCATTCTCAGGCTCCTCGTGAAACCACAATCACCACCAGCACCGCCAGCTCAATCAATGCCAGACGACGGAACAGCACCGGGGCAGCCGCATTCTGCCAGCCCGGAACCAGTGATACCGGGTTTAGCCATTTACGCAGTTTGAGTACCGGGGCAAAGGCTTCTTTCACCGGCATGGCAAAACCGTGCGCGGTAATGACCATTGACTGCTCATGATCGTAACCACACACCCATGCCGCACCGCGTGAACGCGACGGCAGACGGTTGCCTTTGAAAATTGCCATGATGATGAACGGCAGCAGCGGACATGCGATTAGCAGCAGCGTGATCATTGGCTGAGAAACGGTGGTGTTCGCAGTTTCCAGCGGCAGCGGAACGGCAGAGGAGATCATCGGCAGCAGCCACGGCGCCGCCACGCCGCCAATCACGCAACAGATAGCCAGCGCAACGACGCTCACTCCCATCAGGATTGGCGCGCAGCAGGCATTTTCAGCTTCCTTCGTGCGCGGTGCGCCAAGGAACGTAACGCCATAGACTTTCGCCATACACATCACCGCCAGCGCGCCGGTAATTGCCAGCCCTACCGCCAGCAACGGTCCTAACAGGCTACCGACAAACGCGCCGCTGTTGCCAAGCTTAAAGAAGGATTGGTAGATAACCCACTCACCGGCAAAACCGTTCAGCGGCGGCAGTGCGGCCATCGCCATCAGACCAACCAGCATCGCCAGCGAGATAACCGGCATACGTTTACCGATACCGCCCAGTTTTTCGATATCACGATGACCGGTACGGAACCAGATGCTGCCTGCGCCCAGGAACAGAACGCTTTTGAACAGGCTGTGGTTTACCAGGTGGTACAGACCGCCGGTCAAACCCAGCGCAATCAGTGCCGGTTGATTCAGGGAGATTCCGGTCACGCCAGCGCCCAGACCCAGCAGAATAATGCCGATGTTTTCTAGCGTGTGGTACGCCAGCAGGCGCTGGATATTGTGTTCCATCAGCGCATACAGACCGCCAACAAACGCGGTGATCATGCCCAGCACCAGCAGCGTAATCCCCCACCACAGCGGCGCGTTACCGCCCAGCAGCGACAGGGAGAGAATACCCAGCAGACCAACCTTCATGACGACGGTAGAGAACAGCGCAGCAGCCGGTGCGCTGGCATTGGCGTGTGCCTGTGGCACCCAACCGTGGAGCGGAATAATCCCGGCCAGCAGGCCAAAACCTGCCACGCCCAGCAGCCAGATGTCAGATCCGAGCGGCAGTTCCTGGGTGCGCAGGTCTAGCAGACGCAGCTCCAGCGTGCCGTAACGTTGCCACACCAGGTAGCAGGCGACCGCCAGCAGCAGCGTACCAATACGCCCCAACGCAAACCACAGTTTGCCTTCTTTACTGCATCCGGTGAGGAACACGGCACACAGCGCCATGATTTCCGCCATCACCACCAGCGTACCGAGGTTGCTGGCAACCACCGCACATACCGCCGCGGCCATCAGCAGATTCACCAGCAGGCCGTTAGCTTTCACCTGAGGATGACGATGCCAGTCAATGTTGTACAGGCTGACAAACAGGCCGCACAGGCCCAGTGTAATCAGCCAGATAGCGTTCAGCGGCGTGACTTGCAGACTGTGACCAATAAACGGCATCACGCCGCTAATCGCAACGGCGCGGGTCAGTACGAGAAACCCCGCAGCCGCCGTACACAGGCTGCCCACCGCACCGCCAACCCCGGCAATCCAGCCGCTCAGCGGTTTATGAAACGAAAACAGAAATGCCAGAACCGCAGCCGCTGTAAACCAGGCCACGCCGCTGTTAATTAGTGAAATTGCGCTCATTTTGCATCTCCACTCTGAGCCTGCTGAAACAAGGTGAGATCGCCGAAATCGGTATTGAAAGTCAGCTCACGCTTACGTTTGCTGGCGCGGGCGATATCCATGTTGCTCACCAAGTGCAGGGCTTTGGTCGGACACATGCGCACGCAGGCCGGACCTTGCTCGTCAAAACTACACAGATCGCATTTCACCGCGATGGCACGAACGCCAGGAACCCAGTCCAACAGCGAACTCACGCGAGCAGGCGCTGGCGGAGCCGGAGGCGCTTTTGGCGTATTGGCGTTTGCCGGAATGTGTAGCGGACGGCTACCGGAAAACTCTATCGCGCCAAACGGACAAGCGATCCCGCACAGTTTGCAGCTTACGCACAGGCTTTCGTTCAGCTGTACGGCGCCATCAACGCGGTTAATGGCATTAACCGGACACACGGTGGCGCAAGGCGCATCTTCACACTGGTGGCAAAGCTGCGGGGCGGATTCTTTTTCATTTAACATCACTTTCAGGCGCGGCATTGACTGCAGGCCATGCTGGCGATGTGTCTCTGAGCAGGCGGCTTCACAGGTGTGGCAGCCGATACAAAGAGTGGAGTCAGCAATTACAAAACGATTCACCAGGCATTCCTCAGGTGATAGTCATTTTTGACGAAAACATGTCTGGTAAATGTCATTTCGACATTTTTCGACATGCCCATTCCCTAAACTGTCGTGACGCAATATGAAAGCGCATCATGACAAAAGTGGGCAGCACCCGAGGCTTAAGCCGGGCTGTGTCCCTCAACCAGCTGGCTTAAATTCACCGGCATATTGTTCTCAACCGCGGTGTACAGGCTGTCGTAGACGGTGGCGATTTTTTCGAGATAGTGCTCCAGCACCTGCTCGCGATCGCGGTTGCTGATACGCTCATCGACTTTACCGTCGATGGTCAACTCTGCCCGTGCAATCAGTTGTTTATCATCACCATCTTTCGTTTCAACGTAGTATTCGATGGTGTGGCTGTTAAAGCCGTCCGCCAGCGTGACGTAGATAGTGAAGTGTTCAAAAAGGACGAAGCAGAGATCCTTGTCCGGTGCGCAGCTCATTGCATGATGCAAACGCGCTTTTGACAGGGTGATCCCCTGAACCAGCGAGTTACAGTAAATACGCCACTGGTCCTGTAGGCGACGGTGCCGTTCAGCGATGTAATCGGCTTTTTCGCTTATTTCCCAAATAGTCATGTCAGGTTACCCGTTTAGCAGAGATGAACACCCTTAAGCACATTTCATGCCAAAATTAAAATTCTTTATTTTCATATAGATAAAAAACATAAACCCGGTGACGACGTGTCATTTCGTCATCGTCGTCATTGTCACTCGCGGGAAATTTCAACCTGGCATGTTTATTGCTTTTAATATCGCAACTTCACAGGAGGCGGTATGCACGAAATAACCCTCTGCCAACGGGCACTGGAATTGATTGAACAACAGGCCACGCAATACGGTGCTCAGCGAGTAACTGGGGTCTGGCTCAAAATTGGCGCATTTTCTTGCGTAGAAACCAGCGCTCTCGCCTTTTGTTTTGATCTGGTATGCCGCGGGACCCTTGCAGAAGGTTGTAAACTCCACCTCGAAGAACAAGAAGCCGAATGTTGGTGCGAATCTTGTCAGCAATACGTCACCTTACTGACGCAACGCGTGCGCAGATGTCCGCAATGCAACAGCGATATGCTGAGAATTGTGGCCGATGACGGCTTACAGATTCGACGTATTGAAATAGATGAAACTCCAGCGCCGGATGCCGACGCCTAAGCGTCTTGTCCGGCCTACAGGAATGGCCTGAGTTGTTGGCCGGAAAAGACGAAGCCGCCATCCGGCAACAGATATACCGCAAGATAAAGATCAGGAGTGAGCGATGTGTACGACATGTGGTTGCGCTGAAGGCAACCTTTATATAGAGGGTGATGAGCATAATCCCCACTCGGCGTTTCGCAGCGCGCCATTTGCCCCGGCAGCTCGTCCGGCGCTGAACATAACCGGTGTGAAGACCTCCAGTTTCACGCCAAGCCAGACCGAAGAAGGCGATTTGCACTACGGTCACGGAGAAGCAGGCACCCACGCGCCAGGCATGAGCCAGCGTCGGATGCTGGAAGTGGAAATTGACGTGCTCGATAAAAACAACCGCCTCGCCGAGCGCAACCGCGCCCGCTTTGCTGCCCGTCAACATCTGGTGCTGAACCTTGTCTCAAGCCCTGGCTCCGGTAAAACCACGCTACTGACCGAAACGCTGATGAAGCTTAAAGACAGCGTGCCGTGCGCCGTGATTGAAGGCGACCAGCAGACGGTTAATGATGCCGCCCGTATTCGCGCCACAGGCACCCCAGCCATTCAGGTCAACACCGGTAAAGGCTGTCACCTCGACGCCCAAATGATTGCTGACGCCGCGCCGCGTTTGCCGCTTGAAGACAACGGCATTCTGTTCATTGAAAACGTCGGGAACCTGGTTTGCCCGGCCAGCTTCGACCTCGGCGAGCGTCATAAAGTGGCGGTGCTTTCCGTCACCGAAGGTGAAGACAAGCCGCTAAAATACCCACATATGTTTGCCGCCGCGTCGCTGATGCTGCTCAACAAAGTCGATCTGCTGCCGTACCTCAATTTTGACGTAGAGAAGTGCATCGCCAGCGCCCGGGAAGTGAACCCGGAAATTGAGATTATCCTGATTTCTGCCACCAGCGGCGAAGGCATGGATCAATGGCTCTCCTGGCTGGAGGCGCAGCGATGTGCATAGGTGTTCCGGGTCAAATCCGCACCATTGATGGCAACCAGGCTAAAGTCGACGTTTGCGGTATTCAGCGTGACGTCGACCTGACGCTGGTCGGAAGCTGCGATGAACATGGTCAACCTCGTCTGGGTCAGTGGGTACTGGTCCACGTCGGTTTTGCCATGAGCATCATTAATGAAGCTGAAGCGCGCGACACGCTCGACGCGCTGCAAAATATGTTTGACGTTGAGCCGGATGTCGGCGCATTGCTGTATGGCGAGGAAAAATAATGCGTTTTGTTGACGAATACCGCGCACCAGAACAGGTGATGCAGTTGATAGAGCACCTGTGTGAACGTGCCGCACTCCTCCCCTACACGGCTGAACGCCCGCTGCGCATCATGGAAGTTTGTGGTGGTCATACCCACGCTATCTTCAAGTTCGGTCTCGACCAGTTATTGCCTGAAAATGTCGAGTTTATTCATGGACCAGGCTGCCCGGTTTGCGTTCTGCCGATGGGCAGAATCGACAGCTGTGTTGAAATCGCCAGCCATCCAGAAGTGATTTTCTGCACCTTTGGCGATGCGATGCGCGTCCCGGGTAAACAAGGTTCTTTGCTACAAGCCAAAGCACGCGGCGCAGATATCCGCATCGTCTATTCACCGATGGATGCGCTGAAGCTGGCGCAGGAAAACCCAACGCGTAAGGTAGTGTTCTTTGGCCTGGGTTTTGAAACCACAATGCCAACCACCGCCATCACCCTGCAGCAGGCAAAACAGCGTAACGTGCAGAACTTTTACTTTTTCTGCCAGCACATCACGCTTATTCCTACGCTGCGCAGTCTGCTGGAGCAGCCGGACAACGGCATCGACGCCTTTTTAGCGCCAGGCCACGTCAGCATGGTGATTGGTACCGATGCCTATAACTTCATTGCGTCAGACTTCCATCGTCCGTTAGTGGTCGCCGGTTTCGAACCGCTCGATTTGCTGCAGGGCGTGGTGATGTTGATTGAACAGAAGATTGCCGAGCATAGTCAGGTCGAAAACCAGTACCGCCGCGTGGTGCCGGACGCCGGTAACGCGTTAGCGCAAAAGGCTATCGCCGACGTGTTCTGCGTCAATGGCGACAGTGAATGGCGCGGCCTGGGCGTAATTGAATCCTCTGGCGTTCACCTGACGCCAGACTATCAGCGTTTTGATGCCGAAGCGCATTTCCAGCCAGCGCCGCAGCAGGTGTATGACGATCCGCGCGCCCGTTGCGGAGAGGTATTGACCGGCCGATGCAAACCGCATCAGTGCCCGCTATTTGGCAAAACCTGTAACCCGGAGACCGCGTTTGGCGCCCTGATGGTCTCCTCAGAAGGCGCATGTGCCGCCTGGTATCAGTATCGTCAGCAGGAGTGTGAAGCATGAACAGCGTACAACTCGCCCACGGTAGCGGCGGTCAGGCTATGCAGCAGTTGATCAACAGTCTGTTTATGGAAGCTTTTGCTAATCCGTGGCTGGCAGAACAAGAGGATCAGGCACGTCTGGAACTGGCGCAGCTGGTGGCAGAAGGCGATCGTCTGGCATTTTCAACCGACAGCTATGTTATCGATCCGTTGTTCTTCCCGGGCGGCAATATCGGCAAGCTGGCTATCTGCGGTACGGCTAACGACGTAGCGGTCAGCGGCGCAATCCCGCGCTACCTCTCCTGTGGTTTTATCCTCGAAGAGGGTCTGCCGATGGAGACGCTGAAAACCGTCGTTAACAGCATGGCAGCAACCGCGCGCGAAGCGGGCATCGCCATCGTAACCGGCGATACCAAAGTCGTGCAGCGCGGCGCAGCAGACAAGCTGTTCATCAACACCGCCGGAATGGGGGCGATCCCCGCCAACATCCACTGGGGGGCACAGACCCTCAGCCCGGGCGATGTGCTGCTGGTCAGCGGTACGCTTGGCGATCACGGCGCAACTATCCTTAACCTGCGCGAACAGTTGGGTCTTGATGGTGAACTGGTCAGCGACTGCGCGGTATTAACGCAGCTTATCCAGACGCTACGTGATATTCCCGGCGTGAAGGCGCTGCGTGACGCGACCCGTGGCGGCGTGAATGCGGTAACGCATGAATTTGCCGCCTCATGCGGATTTGGTATTGAGCTGTCTGAAGCGGCCCTGCCCGTGAAGCCCGCGGTGCGCGGCGTTTGCGAACTGCTGGGTCTGGATGCGCTCAACTTTGCTAACGAGGGCAAGCTGGTGATTGCCGTTGAGCGCCAGGCGGCTGAAACGGCGCTTGCCGCGCTGCGCGCGCATCCGTTAGGGCGCGATGCCGCAATGATTGGTGAAGTGGTGGAACGCAAAGGTGTACGTCTTGCCGGACTCTACGGCGTGAAACGAACCCTCGATTTACCGCACACCGAGCCATTGCCTCGTATATGCTAACAGCCGGTTGGCAGCAAGCTGTAGGCCGGATAAGACGCATTTGCGTCGACATCCGGCATTAACGATGCATTTTCGCCCGATGGCGCTTTGCCGATCGGGCCTACGGTTCGTGTAGCCGGACCAATCCGGCAATAAATTACGACTTATACCTATAATTCATTTACCGTTTTCGCACCGTTCTGCGGTGCTTTTCCTGGAAAAGCAATATGTCGTATACACCGATGAGTGACCTTGGACAGCAAGGCCTGTTCGATATTACTCGTACATTATTACAGCAGCCCGATCTCCCGTCTCTCAGCGAGGCGCTTTCGCAGCTGGTCAAGCGTTCAGCGCTGGCCGACTGTGCGGCTATTGTCTTGTGGCAGGCACAAACGCAGCGTGCGCGTTATTTTGCGACGCGTGAAAATGGTAAACCCATCGATTATGAAGACGAAACGGTGCTGGCGCATGGCCCGGTACGCCGTATTTTGTCTCGCCCCGATGCGCTGCACTGCAACTATCATGAGTTTACGGAAACCTGGCCGCAACTGGCCTCAGGCGGGCTGTATTCTGAATTTGGCCACTACTGTCTGTTGCCGCTGGCGGCAGATGGGCGAATCTTTGGCGGCTGCGAATTCATCCGTAATGAAGATCGGCCGTGGAGTGAAAAAGAGTACAACCGGCTGCAGACCTTCACGCAAATAGTCGGCGTTGTTGCTGAACAAATTCAAAGCAGGGTCAGCAACAACGTCGATTACGATTTACTGTGCCGCGAGCGCGACAACTTTCGCATCCTGGTCGCCATCACCAATGCGGTGCTCTCGCGTCTCGACATTGATGAACTGGTTAGCGAAGTCGCCAAGGAGATCCATCACTACTTCGACATTGATGCTATCAGCATCGTGTTACGCAGCGATCGCAAGAATAAACTCAGCATTTATTCCACCCATTATCTGGATGAACATCATCCGGCGCACGAACAAAGTGAGGTGGACGAAGCAGGCACACTCTCTGAACGGGTCTTCAAAAGCAAAGAGATGCTGCTGATTAACCTGAGTGAACGCGATACCCTTGCTCCTTACGAACGGATGCTGTTCGAAACCTGGGGTAACCAGCTACAGACTCTGTGCCTGCTGCCGCTGATGTCCGGCAATACTATGCTCGGCGTACTGAAGCTGGCGCAGTGCGAAGAGAAAGTGTTCACCACCGCCAACCTAAAACTGCTGCGTCAAATCGCCGAACGCGTGGCGATCGCCGTAGATAACGCCCTCGCCTACCAGGAGATCCACCGCCTGAAGGAACGTCTGGTCGACGAAAACCTGGCGTTGACGGAACAACTCAACAACGTGGAGAGTGAGTTCGGCGAAATCATTGGCCGCAGCGAAGCGATGTACAGCGTACTCAAACAGGTCGAAATGGTGGCGCAAAGCGACAGCACCGTCCTGATTCTGGGTGAAACCGGAACGGGTAAGGAGCTAATCGCGCGAGCAATTCACAACCTGAGCGGACGCAACGCCCGCCGAATGGTGAAAATGAACTGCGCGGCAATGCCTGCCGGATTGCTGGAAAGCGATCTGTTTGGCCATGAGCGCGGCGCGTTTACCGGGGCCAGCACGCAGCGGATTGGGCGTTTCGAACTGGCGGACAAAAGTTCGTTGTTCCTCGACGAAGTTGGCGACATGCCGCTGGAACTTCAGCCGAAGCTGCTGCGCGTTCTGCAGGAGCAGGAGTTTGAACGTCTGGGCAGCAATAAGCTGATCCAGACCGACGTTCGCTTGATCGCCGCCACCAACCGCGATCTGAAAAAGATGGTCGCCGATCGCGAGTTTCGTAACGATCTCTACTATCGGCTGAACGTCTTCCCGATCCATCTGCCGCCGCTGCGTGAGCGCCCGGAAGATATTCCGCTACTGGTGAAAGCCTTCACCTTTAAAATTGCCCGCCGAATGGGGCGCAATATCGACAGTATTCCCGCCGAAGCTCTGCGTACGCTGAGCAATATGGAATGGCCGGGTAACGTGCGTGAACTGGAAAACGTGGTAGAGCGCGCGGTTCTGCTCACCCGAGGCAACGTGCTGCAACTGTCCCTGCCGGATGTTGTCGCGTTGACGCCATCCACCCCACCAGTAGCGACCGAAGTCGCGCAGGACGGCGAAGATGAATATCAGCTGATAATGCGCGTGCTAAAAGAGACCAACGGCGTCGTTGCCGGTCCGAAAGGCGCGGCGCAAAGACTGGGGCTGAAACGCACAACGTTACTCTCACGCATGAAACGATTGGGGATTGATAAGGATGCACTGGTTTAGCCAGTGTGGTTATACTGGGTGATATCTCAACGAAAGGAGGCAGTATGGCGGTATCAGCACGTAATCAATTAACCGGTACGGTGAGCGCAGTCGCTACGGGCGCAGTGAATGATGAAGTTGAACTGACGCTGGCTGGCGGCGCAAAACTGGTCGCGATTGTAACCCATAGCAGCCAGCAGGCGTTGGGTCTGGCAAAAGGGAAAGAGGCAATTGCCCTGATTAAAGCGCCGTGGGTAACGCTGGCAACAGAAGACTGCGGCCTGAAGTTCTCCGCCCGTAACCAGTTTGCCGGTAGCGTTTCCCAGGTCACTGAAGGCGCAGTCAACGCCACGGTACATATCAAAACTGACGCAGGCTTTGAGATTGTTGCCGTCGTCACCAACGAAAGTCAGCAAGAGATGAAACTGAGCCAGGGAAGCCGCGTTGTTGCGCTGATCAAAGCCTCAGCCATTCTGATTGCCACCAAAGCGTAATCACCATTCGTCAACGCATGGCCAGTTTGCCCGATAGCGCTGTGCTTATCGGGCCTACGCGGCAGGAGCGCTTGCTCTCGTAGGCCAGATAAAGCATCGCCGCCATCCGGCATAGAATTACTTCTTCCGCTGGTATTTCTCTGGCAATTCCGGTACCGGACGTTTGTCATCAATCAGATGACGCACGGTCAGAATCGGATGACGCCAGAGCATTCTTGGTCCAGCCCAGCGCATAATTTGCTTCATCTCTTCGCGTTTAGCAGGTTGATAACAGTGCACAGGGCACTGTTTACAGGCCGGTTTTTCCTCACCAAATACGCACTTATCGAGGCGCTTTTGCGCATAGGCAAACAACGCATCGTAATGCCCCGGCTCGTCTGAAGCCTGCGGACACTGGCTTTCATACAGCGAGATCATTCTCTGGATCGTCATTTTTTCACGTGCAATACGTTTGCCGGACATGATGCCTCCACAATTAAGTTGCATAAATAATACACCTTAACAGTGAAGGCAACCATCACATGAGATCAATTCCCCACGAGAATGACTAAATTGCCCTGCGTTTATAAGGACGGTAGTGCGGTAGCCAAAAGTTATCGTTGATGCTCTGCAACAGCGCGTCGTCGCTCATCTTCTCTGCCACACCTGACTGCTGCGCCGCCTTGCCGACCTCGAAGGCAATGCGGCGCGTCACGTCGCAGATTGTCCCAATCTCCGGCAACAGAGCGCCTTCCCCGTTACGCACCAGTGGAGAAGCATCGGCCAGCGCACGGCTTGCCGCCATCAACATAGCTTCTGTTATTCGCGCCGCGCCGCTGGCGATAGCCCCCAGACCGATGGCCGGGAAAACATAAACGTTATTACACTGCGCAACCGGAATGGAACACCCATTAAATTCAACCGCATCGCAGGGACTGCCTGTCGCGATGATGGCCCGTCCCTCGGTCCAGCGAACAATATCTTCTGGCCGCGCTTCCATTCTCGAGGTGGGATTCGACAACGGCATAACAATCGGCCGATCGCAGTATTGGTACATCGTGCTAATCACCTCCTGCGAAAATAATCCGGCCTGGCCCGACACACCCAGCATCACCGAAGGTTTGGCATTGTGGATAACCTCCAGTAACGACGGTGTCTGCCCCTCATACAGCCAGTCAGATAAGGCCACAGGAGGCTGCGCCAGCGGTTGCTGGAAATCCGCTAATCCATGATTGGTGGTCATCACCAGACCGTCGCGATCCACCATAAAAATGGTCCGTCGGGCTTCGGCCTGGCTCATTCCTTCAGAGATGCGGCAGGCGATAATATGTCGGGCGATCCCACATCCGGCAGCACCCGCGCCCACAATCACAATCGATTGCTGACGGAAATCGCGGCCGCTGCCACGACAGGCAGCAACCACGGTCGCCAGAGCCACCGACGCCGTGCCCTGAATATCATCATTAAAACAGCACAGCTCATCGCGATAGCGGTCCAGTAACGGTACAGCGGTATGCTGGGCGAAATCTTCAAACTGCAGCAGAACGTTAGGCCAGCGCCGTTTTACGGCAGCAATAAACATACCAATGAATGCGAAGTAGTCTTCGCCAGTTATGCGCGGATGACGCCAGCCGATATAGCGCGGATCGTCCAGCAGTCGCGTATTGTTCGTACCGACATCCAGCAGAATGGGTAGCGTATTCGCCGGATTAACCCCGCCACAGACGGTATAGAGCGACAGTTTCCCGATAGGGATCCCCATACCGCCAACGCCCTGGTCACCTAGTCCCAGAATGCGCTCACCATCAGTGACGACGATGACCTTGATATCGTGTCGTGGAATATCATGCAAAATATCGTCAATACGATCGCGATCGGGCCAGGAAATAAAGACACCACGCGCCCGACGATATATCCAGGAGAATTTTTCGCAGGCAGCCCCGACTACTGGGGTATAAACGATTGGCAACATCTCGGGCAGGTACTTTTTCAACAGGTAATAAAATAAAGTTTCGTTGGTATCCTGGATATTACGCAGGTAAATATGTCGAGCGTTGTGGGATTCAGCCTCAAGATATTGTTGATACGCCCGCTCAGCTTGTTCATCAATATTCTCAATCGCGCAAGGCAGTAGCCCACTCAGGTTAAAGTCATGTCTTTCTTGCTGCGTGAAGCTACTTCCCTTGTTTAATAACGGAGACTCAAGCAGTAACTTCCCCGTAAACGGGACGTATAAAACATCGTTTGTCACGTTGCCATCCATAAATTACAACCAGATAAAAAAATAAGAGCCTGCATTAACAGGCTCTCGGGATTCAAATCAGGACATAGTTGGCAACCAGCATCGCCGCGATACCGGCCAGCGCTGGAAGCAGCGTTCTTCTGACAATCATAAACGGTGAGCATTCCCCTGCCTTGCTTACCGCAATAATGATGCCAGCCACCGGAGACATTGAGCGCCCCATTCCCGCCATCAACTGCATTGGCAGGATCATATTGACAGCGCTCTCACCGAATTTTGCCGCAATCGAAGGTGCCAGGCCGGAGAAAGAGAAAAAGGCTGCAACGCCAGAGCCAGTCAGGACGGCGGTGACGCCCACCAGCGCGGTCATTACCAGCGTCATGCTGGTAAAACCCAGCCCTGCGTTTTGCACGGACTGCAACAGGTAGTCCACCGCACCAATTTTCTGCAGCCCCTGGGCATAAATATCCGCACATACCAGCAAGGAAACGATGCTGGTAAACATGCTGCCCATCCCTTTGAAAAAGACCTGTAATCCTTTGCAGCAGCTTTTGAAATCTCGGGTAGCCACCAGTTCGAAGAAAAACGCGACGACCGCGCCAAGGATCATTGCTGTAACCACGTCAATTTTGATGGATTTGATAACCAAAGGGCTAAAGACCAGCACCAGTACCACAGGCAGGACGGGCAACAGCGCATAAATGACGGGCACCTTACGGCCTTCTTCTTCCGCTTGTGCTACGCTTTGCGCTCCAGGAACAAAGCCATCTTTTTTGTCGAAATACTTCGCGCTGAAGTAAATCACCACCGCCACGGCCAGCATTACGACCACCGCCACTGGCATCTGGTAATGAGCAAAGTAGATAGCGCTTTCCATGCCAGCATGCTTGGCTGCCAGATTCGCCGTACCAACCGCGGGCCCTAAATCCATAAACGCGCACAGACCGATCATCGCGGCCGCGGAGGCTTTACTGACTCCCAGGCGTACCAGGACCGGGAAGAATGTTACCAGCAGCAACATTGCCAGACCTGCCGCACTTGAAATTGCCACGTGCAGAAGCTGTGCGCAGATATACCCTAACGCAAGGATCAGGTATGGCGCTTTAATCACCTGCAGCGGTCGAATGCACATATTCACCATCGCGTTCGACGCTTTAATGTGATCCATATAGCTGGCAAATCCACCCGCCGCCATGATGATAAGACCAATACCCGCGATTTGTGTGGTAAGCGATTCTTTTGCAAAACTAAAGATATCCAGCCAGGTTGACCCCGTGGATTTTGCTTTATCATAAAGAATGCTGTTTTCAGGATAAAACAGTACGGTAATGGTCAATAATGCCAGTCCAGCGAGTAATAGAACAGTTTGCGGCTGATAGTTTTTCACAATTAACCATGCAGCAATAACTGTTATCACTATTGCTATAATAAACGCCGTCATAATAACAATTCCTATGCCATACAAATCGGGTAGGGTTATCTGTCATATCATCATAGCTTATGTAGGATAGTAAAAAATCACACCTATATATAAGCAGCTATAATATGCACGTAAATTTAACGTATTACATACTCAAATATTGAGATTTAATTGTAATGGGTTGTGTGGTTGTAAAATACGGGAAAGGTGTTTTCCCACCACTTTTTGTGAGTAAGATCGCAACTCATCTGAATGCGGTCGCATCCCTTAGAAAAGGCTGGATGCGGGTTTCCAACATATTCATTCTATGATTGACGTCGAAAGCGTATTACCCTATAACAACGTTGATATACAGCAGCCATCGGGTGTTATCTATGTACAAAAAAAACACGTTAAGTCTGGATGAGTATAACTCACTTACTCTTAATATGGGTGATCTGACTGAATCTGAGTGCCGACTTAATGAGTACATTAATAAACACTTCAATGAACTCCCCTATCATGGCATTGTTGATCTCTCGCAAAATGCGATGGTAAGCAAAGCCACCATTGGCCGATTTTTAAATAAAATTGGGTTTACGGGTTATGCTGCTTTTCGCAAAGCATTAGACATTACGCTATCAAAAAATAAAATATCCGCACCCTTTGAGAAAAACATCAAACTACGTAACAACCCCAGCATTACCACTGAAAGTATCGTTACCGATTTCACCCACAAAGTATCAGAATTATTTAATCAATTTAAAAATAATATCGATATTGAAAGCCTTAATGCGTTTATCGATCTGGTATTGAACAATCAACGTCATATTTATGTCGTCGGCCCTTCATCATCTCATGCAATGGCAACGCACTTTTGTACACTGCTAAAGTACTTTCGCAGTGACATCACCCTGTTACCGACGGACATCAGCGAACTCCCCAAATGCCTCCTCAATATTGAGGAGGAGGATGTCTTGATTGTGTTCTCCTACTACCGATTTAACCGGGTAGCGCTCAATATTGCAAAGTGGTTCAGAAAAAAGAATGCCGTCGTGGTCCTGGTTACCAACTCAGAGGCGAATCCTTACGGTAAGTTCTGCGATCTGCAGTTCGTTCTTCCCAGCGACGTACAATCCATTTTTCAAAGCCGTATTCTTGGCTTCTTTTTTATCGAACTTATATTGCATCTGGCGTATGAGAAAGGTGATAGCGAGGGGAATTTTGCCCAACTGGAGGAGTTGTTTGTCTTTTTCGAAACATTTTCAGCATCAGCCCACAATACTTAGACCCACCAGCAGCCAGGAGTGTTCTCACTCCTGGCAACAGGATGCATCAGGCTATCTCTGGGGTTTTCACGCGATCGAACTCAGCTATAGTTTCAGCGATTAGCGCGTCGTTCGCTCCGATATATGACAGCGGCTCGCAGGCGTCGGCAATTTCCTCTACAGATAATGATGCGCGGATTTCCGGGCTAGCCTGGACAATCTCCATGAAACTCTGCTCACCGTTTGCATGCTTCAGCAGGTCTTTAACTAAGTTATAGGCAGACTCTCTGCCAATTTTGGCGGCAAGCCTCATCGTCAGCGATTCCGACATAATAAAGTGCTTCGAACAGTCAAAATTGGCGCGCATCTTCTCTTCATTAATAATGAGATGCGCAAGCAGATTCTTTGCGCGTGTCAGGCTGGTCGATAAAGCATTAGAGGCCTCCGGGAGGATTGTCCAGTTTAATACCCTCATTGAGGCAGCCCGTACGTCCTGTTGATCCAGCATTGCCGGGGCGCCAGACGCATACATCCATCCCATCCTTGCCAGCGTTTGCATCATGTTACTGGCACGCGGATTAACTTTGTGCGGCATCGTGCTCGACCCTCCGCCGCCCTCACCTTCAAGCACTTCAGCAATCGGCGTGCGTCCCATTGTTTCGACATCGTTGGCCAGACGACACAGCGTGCCGTGAATAAGGGCAAAAAATTGCACGACTTCAACAACCGCATCCTGGCTGGCATTATTAATGCCGCAGGGCACGTTCAGACCCAGCGCTCGCATCAGCCGTTCACGCGTTTCCATTCCCTGCTCGCCCACCGAGGCCAGATTACCTACCGCGCCGCCAAAGAGCCCGGTGACCGCGCGCGGGTACAGCTGCTGGAGTCTTATCAGATGGCGGTTAACCTCCGCCAGATAACTACAAACATGTAGCCCCCATGTTGTCGCAGAGGCATCCACCGAATTGGTGCGCGCAACCATCACCGTCCTGGTATGACGTATTGCCATCGCTTTCATCGCTTCGCCAACATCAAGTAATTGCTCGCGCAGCAGATGCAGCGTTTGTTGTAGTCTCATCGCCATGCCAGAGTCCAGCAGGTCCTGAGTGGTACATCCCCAGTGCAGAAACTGGCTGACCAACGGTGTGCCGCAAGCAGAGATCTGATCGATCAACGGTTTTATCGCCATACCAACCGTCTGCGTTTCCTGCGCCAGGGCCGGCCAATCTATCTGTATATCCCTGCACGTTTTTTCAATTTCGACGGCGGCTTGCTCAGGGATAATCCCCAGCTCGCCTTGCACGCGAGCGACAGTCGCCTCAAACCGCAACCAACACCGCAGCAGATTGTCGTCAGACCATATTTCACGCATCCGCCCCTGGGTGAACAATGAAGAATAAAGATCAGAATCAAATACCGTTGTTTGCTTACCGAACATACAGCGCCTCTCCGGCCAATGAATGCGTCAAAATCGAAAATGTGATTAATCAAGTTTGCGGGATCTGTTTTCCAAATTATAGGGGAAAATAGTATTCCCACCCCAAAAATGGCCATGAGAATGCAATATTCCCATTTTCATTTTTATCACCAAGTAGAAGTGCGATGTACTTCACAGTAATTTGTGAATTACATTTTAAACAACTGCAATATTTCCAAAAAAATGCTTATTAAATATAAGAACCATTAATACAATAGTGAAATCGGAGATATTTATGCGTGAACAATCACATTTCATCACGAGAAAAAATGATTCCCATACCGCTGACATTCCATTTCCACAAACAATTACCTCGCTGTGAAATTCATTTTTATGGTCAGGAAATTTATGCTTGTTTGAGGGATGACATGAAGCTAAAAAATTATTCACTAATATTACTTATGGGTATGAGTTCCTCGGCGTTCGCCTTAAACGTCTATAATAAGGATGGCAATACTCTGGATATCTATGGCCGCGTTGAGGGCAAAATAGCAAGTGGCCAGAATTCATTTGCCGGCAGTGAAAGCCGAAGCGATCTGGGTGGCCGTGTAGGTATTTATCTCACCCGAGATTTGGATATTCTGCCAGAAACTAAAATCGTGGGTCGTCTGGAATGGCAGGTGCGTACCGAAAAAAATGATAACAATACCGGTGAAAGCGATATGGAGGCCCGCTATTCCTATGTCGGTCTGTCAAATAAAACATGGGGTGAACTGATCACCGGGAGAACCAAAAACCCGTTGTATCAGGTAATGAAAATGACCGATAAATACAAAAACTTCACTCCCAATATCTATAGTTATGGTATTACAACCATAGATGATTCGTACCAGTTCAACCGCCAGGACGGCACCGTTCAGTGGAACGCCAAATTTGCCGGTAACGAAATTCAACTGGCATGGGTCTCCGGTAATGGCAACAGCGACAACGAAGCCCTGGATTACGGCGCGATGGCCAGCTATCGCAAGTCTTTCAAATTTGGTGATTTTAGAATTACACCAGCACTCGCGGCCAGTCGTTACAAACGACAGGATGGCGTAGTGACCACCGATGGGCGTAACCAAAACGATCAAATTATGGGAGGGTTACAACTCGGTTATAAAGCCTATGAGGTCGCGGTAACCGCATTACGGACTTCTATTTCCCGTGATAACAATAGTGATAATAATTATAAAGGAATGGATTCGCTCATTTCCTACAACTTTGGCACCGTCAAGGTACTCACCGGGTATAGTTTTTTAAATGAAGACGGTAAAGATATTGCTGAAAAAGAAGACTGGCGTGCTGAGGCGCAATTAACATTGGCTGAGGATACGTGGTTATCATTTACTTACGATAAAGAATTCGCCAGTAAGAACAAAAAAACCAATGATGATGCGCTTATCGTTGGGCTCCGTTACGATTTCTAAGAGATAACCGATGAAAAAGATTACTTTGCTTGCCGCAGCAACGGCCCTGGCACTGAGTAGTATCTGCGCTCACGCTGATACATTATTAGCGCCTTCCGCACATGCGAAAATGGATGGCGAGAATAAAATCGTCGCGCTGTATGGCAACTCGTTCACGTTCTATAACAACAATATCAATACCCGATTACGGGATTTGACACAGTCTTTATTGCCTGACCATGCAAAAGGGTATAAGTATCGCGGGATCACGATTTCCAGCGGCCATTTAGGCTGGCAAATTGAGAATATGCGCTACCAGAACACGCTACAGAAATGGGATGTAGTGGTATTACAGGGGAACTCCACAGAAACGATTTCAAAGAAAGAAAGTACCCGACAAAACTTCGTTGATTCTGCAACCCAAATGGCCAACATGGCACATCAAGCGGGTGCAAAAGTCGTCTATTTCATGACCTGGCCGAAAAAAGACAAACCCGAAGATAGCCAAAAACTGGCGGACGCTTATATCTCTATTGCGCAGAAAACGGGAGGTTATGTCGCTCCGGTTGGCCTGGCTTTTGAGAAAGCGCGCAAAACCCATCCGGAGATAAATCTGTATTATCATGATGGTGTACATCCTTCAATTTCTGGAACGTATCTCGCCGCATGCGTATTCTTTGCCACCCTGTATAACCAGTCTCCGGTCGGTGGCGCGCTTCCCGTTGATACGGACATGACCCCTGCTACCGCCAAAACGTTACAACAGATTGCATGGGACACCGTCACTGAGTTCCAGAAGTCGTAATCATCAGGTAATTCATCACCGACACGCCGGCAATTCTGTCGGCGTGAAACGCATTATCCCCCGCCAATTCCTTAGCTCCCTACGCAAATAAGAATTATTTTCATTTATTTATACCTTGTGCTATATAACATAGCAAAGGCTATATTCGTTGATAAATTAACCACTTTGTTGTGAGGGATACTATGCCGCATCTGCCCCATCTGAAATCATTTCTCCTTGCCAGCGCGTTAACGGCGCTGACGCTGTCCCCCGCCTGGGCGAAAGAAAAGTTCAAAGTGATAACCACCTTTACGGTGATTGCCGATATGGCCAGCAACGTAGCGGGTGACGCGGCGGACGTCAGCTCCATCACCAAACCCGGAGCAGAAATTCACGAATATCAACCCACGCCGGGAGATATAAAACGGGCGCAAGGCGCGCAGATTATTCTCTCCAACGGCCTTAACCTCGAACTATGGTTTGCCCGCTTCTACCAAAATTTGTCCGGCGTACCGGAAGTGATGGTCTCAAACGGCGTGCAGCCAATGGGTATCAGCGAAGGGCCGTACAACGGTAAACCAAACCCGCATGCCTGGATGTCAGCGGAGAACGCGCTTATCTACGTGGATAACATTCGCGATGCGCTGATGAAATACGATCCAGACAATGCCGCCACCTACCAGAAAAATGCGCAGAATTATAAAGCAAAAATCCAGCAGACCCTGGCGCCATTGCATGCAGAACTGGCAAAGCTCCCTGCTGATAAACGCTGGCTGGTCACCAGCGAAGGCGCATTCTCTTACCTCGCGCGTGATAACAACCTTCAGGAGCTGTATCTGTGGCCAATCAATGCCGATCAGCAAGGCACGCCCAAACAGGTACGCAAGGTGATCGATGCGATCAGAGCGCATCATATCCCAACGGTATTTAGCGAAAGCACCGTGTCCGACAAACCAGCACGTCAGGTTGCCCGTGAGTCTGGCGCACATTACGGCGGCGTGCTGTATGTCGATTCGCTCAGTGCTGCCGACGGCCCGGTTCCGACCTATCTGGATTTACTGCGCGTTACCACACAAACCATTGTCAACGGCATCAATAAGGGCCTGGAGAGACAACCATGAGTCACTCTGCGATTACCGTAAATCAGGTTACGGTGACGTATCGCAACGGTCACACCGCATTGCGGGACGCCACTTTTCAGATACCGGGCGGCTCAATTGCCGCTCTGGTCGGCGTAAACGGTTCAGGAAAATCAACGCTTTTTAAAGCGCTGATGGGTTTTGTCCGCCTGGCGCAGGGGGAAATATCTATTCTGCAACAGCCGGTTAATAAGGCGCTCAAACAGAATCTGATTGCCTATGTCCCTCAGTCAGAAGAGGTGGACTGGTCGTTTCCGGTATTGGTGGAAGATGTCGTGATGATGGGACGCTTTGGCCATATGGGGTGGCTGCGTCGGCCAAAACAGATTGACCACGCCTGCGTGGATGCGGCGCTGGCGCGGGTGGATATGCTGGACTATCGCCATCGCCAGATAGGTGAATTATCCGGAGGGCAGAAAAAACGCGTTTTTCTGGCAAGAGCCATCGCGCAGGACGGGCAGGTTATTTTACTGGATGAACCCTTCACCGGCGTGGATGTGAAAACCGAGGCCCGGATCATCGACCTGCTGCGTGAACTGCGTGATGAGGGGCGGACCATGCTGGTCTCTACCCATAATCTGGGATCCGTCACCGAGTTTTGTGATTACACGGTGATGATTAAAGGCACGGTGCTGGCAAGTGGACCAACCGAAATCACCTTTACTCACGAGAATCTCGAGCTGGCATTCAGCGGCGTACTGCGTCACGTTGCGCTGAGCGGCGGTGAACAACACGTGATTACCGATGATGAACGCCCGTTTATTTCGCGACGCGCGACAAGCGAGGGTAAATAATCATGAACTGGCTGACGGAGCCGTTTGGCTACCAGTACATGCTCAACGCCATGTGGGTCTCGGCGATGGTCGGCGGCCTGTGCGCGTTTCTCTCCTGCTATCTGATGCTCAAAGGCTGGTCGCTGATTGGCGATGCGCTGTCGCACTCTATCGTTCCGGGCGTTGCCGGAGCTTATATGTTAGGGCTTCCCTTCGCGCTTGGCGCATTTCTTTCCGGCGGACTGGCGGCGGGCAGCATGCTGTTTCTCAATCAACGTTCACGCCTGAAGGAAGATGCCATTATCGGACTGATTTTTTCGTCCTTTTTCGGTATCGGGCTATTTATGGTGTCGCTCAATCCGATGTCGGTGAACATTCAGACCATTATTCTCGGCAACGTGCTGGCGATTGCGCCGGAAGATATTCTGCAACTGGCCATCATCGGCGTTATCTCGCTGACTATCCTGTTTTTGAAGTGGAAAGATCTGATGGTGGTCTTTTTTGATGAAAACCACGCGCGGTCTATCGGTCTGAACCCGGGCCGGTTGAAGCTGTTATTTTTTACGCTGCTCTCCGTTTCCACCGTCGCCGCACTGCAAACCGTCGGCGCATTTCTGGTGATTTGCCTGGTGGTGACGCCCGGAGCAACGGCCTGGCTGCTGACCGATCGTTTTCCTCGCCTGCTCACCATCGCCGTCGCTATCGGCAGCCTGACCAGCTTTTTCGGCGCCTGGCTGAGCTACTGGCTGGACGGCGCAACCGGCGGAATTATTGTCGTTCTGCAAACGCTGCTGTTCCTGCTGGCATTTGTCTTCGCGCCAAAACACGGTCTGCTGGCGAATCGCCGCCGAGCCCGTCTGGTGAACAAGGAGCAAGTATGATCTTAACAATGCTGCTGGAACCTTTTCAGTTCAGCTTTATGGTCAATGCGCTGGTCATCTCCACTATTGTCGCCGTCCCCTGCGCGCTGCTGTCGGTATTTTTAGTACTCAAAGGTTGGGCGCTAATGGGCGATGCCATGAGCCACGCGGTCTTCCCAGGAATTGTGCTGGCATGGATTGCAGGTATCCCGCTGGCAATTGGCGCATTTATCGCCGGGCTGTTCTGTGCGGTGGCGACGGGCTATCTCGACGATAACAGCCGTATCAAACGCGATACTCTGATGGGGATTGTCTTTTCGGGCATGTTTGGTGCGGGACTGGTGCTGTACGTCTCTATCCAGTCAGAAGTCCATCTCGATCATATCCTGTTCGGCGACATGCTGGGCGTATCGTTAAGCGATATCATGCAAACAGCGGTTATCACGCTGGGAATAGCGCTTATCATCGGACTTAAATGGAAAGATCTGCTGCTGCATGCGTTCGACCCGCATCAGGCAAAAGCCAGCGGGCTTAACACCGCACTGCTGCATTACGGCCTGTTATGCATGATAGCCCTGACGATTGTCGCCACGCTAAAATCAGTCGGGATTATTTTGTCGATCTCCTTGCTGATTGCGCCTGGCGCCATTGCGATTCTAATGACGCGAAAGTTTTCTCACGCCTTGTGGCTGGCGGTGGTTATGTCGGTTATTACCTCGTTTATGGGCGTGTATCTGTCATTTTTCATCGACAGTGCTCCGGCCCCTACCATCGTCGTACTATTTTCCCTGCTGTTTGTGATTACCTTTATTTATTCCACCCTGCGCGACCGCCGTTTAGAACGGCGACGCCTGCATGATGTGCTATAGGGCTAATCAGCGCCAGCTTAACAGCGGGCTGAACGCCTCTCGCCCCACCAAAGCGCGCAGCGCAGGCAGATGGCAACTGCGCGCCAGAAGCGGCGGAACGGCAAAAATGGTGTCGCTGGAGAGCATCACGTTCTCCAGCTGTCCCCAAAAGTACCAGCCGGTATCAACGCCGCTGTCAGGAACGCATAAATGCAAGTGTCTGCCCTCCTGCGGCTCATCGGCAATACCCAGCCAGTGACTAAAGCGCGGGATTTCCGGTACAACATGCGTCACCAGCGCGCAACGTCCAACCTGGCTGGCCGGAATATAAAAATTCTGCGAACCCAGCGTGACGCGCACCGCTGCAAGGTTAGTGAGAGCCGTCATCGCCACGGGTCTCCTGATAACGATCAAACACCAGATTCAGGTCGAGCAGCGTGAACCAGGTTTCCGTCACGTTAACCACACCCACTGCGATCGTTTGCAGCACCGAAGGCAGCGAGTCTCCCGGCAAATGAATCTGGCTTTCAACAACGTCCAGCACATCAATCAGTTTGTCTATCAGGATCCCGCTTTGCATTTTTTCGGCACAACCAATCAGGATGGTGCGTTTACCTGCCAGATTGACGGCAGGGGTGTCGATCAGGCTGTCCAGCCTCATCACCGACTCGACTCGCCCGCGGTAATTAATGACCCCTTCAAGCATTGGCGGGCAACAGGGAACCCAGGAGATCGGGCGCTCTGCGAGGATCTCTTTAATCTGCGCGCCGTAAAAAGCAAAATTCTTACCCGCCAGTTGAAATAACACCAGCGTACGCTGCGGCTCATCAACGTTTTCACATTCCGGCTTTTCGCCATGATTCAGCGCGAGAATGTGCTCCAGCTGTTGGCTCATGTTTTCTCCTTTTACTCAGCAACGCAGAAGGTGTTGCGGCCATTTTGCTTCGCGGCGTATAGCGCTTGATCGGCACGTTCGCGCAGCGTTTCGATCCGATCGCCAAACTGCCACTGCGCAATACCCGCGCTGAAGGTGCTGTGAAAGCTGACATCATTGACGGAAAACGTGACCTGTTCGTAATCTCTACGTAATCGTTCGACCACCCGCGCCGCCTTGTCACTGCTGGTATTAGGCATGATGATGACAAATTCTTCACCACCGTAACGCCCCACGATATCGGTGCTGCGTAAGCGATGCGAAAACAGCTGCGAAATACCGACAATCACCTGATCGCCGACCGCATGACCGTAGGTATCGTTAACGCTTTTGAAGCGATCCAGGTCCACCATCACCATGCAAAACGGGTTGCCACTGTAGTTCGACTCGGCAATCGCGCTTTTAAGAAAATGGGTGGTCGTCGAGTGGTTATATAACCCGCTCAGGCTGTCCTGCGACATGCGGGCACGCAGGACGCGCATTCTTTCCGCGCGGATCGATACGGCTCGAATCAACTCCTCTGGATCGGCCTGTTTGAGAATAAAATCCTCCGCGCCAATACTCATCGCTCCCAACTGCGCATGCTTGTTGGTCTCGCTGGAGAGATAAGCGATAGGCAGGCCAATATGTTGCGGTATTTGCCGAATCAGTTTTGTCAGTTCCTCGCCGCTGAACTCCGGCATGTGGTAATCCATCAACACCAGATCGATCGGTTGCGCATTCAGCACGTGCAGTAAATAGTGAGGTTTTTCCAATACATGTACTTCCATTCCCGCCATGCGCAGCATTTCGGCGTTGTACTCCGCCACCGCCGGCTCGTCATCGATCATCAGCACCTGATAAGGTTTTCTCAGCGACGGTTGAGTCAGGCGGTGAAGTTCCTGTACTAAATCGGTAATCGAAGCCGGTTTTACGTAGTAACCATCACAGCCGGATTTAATGGCGTTGATGCGGGCGTTAAAATCGCTATGACACGAGAGAAACAACACCGGGAAAGGTTTACCCACTTTGCGCTTCAGATCCGACATCGCCAGCGGCCCACCGTAGGCGTTGTCCGGAAAGCTGACGTCCATAATCACCACGGCAGGCGGTTGCAACAATACGGCCTGACTAAAATCCTGCGTGCTTGCGAACACATGGCAGGTAAAACCAAAGCAGCGCAGTTGAGTAGCGAGCAGTTCAACCTGGTCGAGGTCATCATCACACAGGTAGATAGGCTTGCTGGCCCGCCGAACATATCCCTCTTCCGGGCGTTGCGCGGCGATCGGTAAAGTAAAATCCGTATCGCTGATACGATGCTCAAGGTTGAGCTGCTCCTGAGTCAGGGTGTACAACCAGCGTATGATTCGCCGCAGCTCATCGTAATGCAGCGTGCCAGGCTCCGTTTCTGGCTCCGTCAGTAAACGCTCACCTTCTGCTGAAGCATTCGCCAGCGGGCTAAAACCAAATGACCCCGCCGAACCGTGGATACTGTGCAACAGAATATGCAACTGTTTACGACAGGCTTCGCTGGGCTCTGCGACCAGTTGAACGAGTAATCTTTCCGCTTGCGCCAGCATGTCGGGGATTCGACGTAAAAACCCCTGGCGCAAACGCGCTATTTTTTCCTGCGCAGCCGCCATCGCTATGTGTTTATTTTCTTGTTTCATCACACGCCCAGGCTTATTTCGTAACCGCAGGTGGCTGCAGTAGCGCGTTCACCGCAGCCCCCAGATTTTCCGCAAGGTTTTCATCTTTTTTAACCCAACGGTCGTACGCAACGTCGCTGGCCGTCACTTCATTGGCACTCAGTAAAATAAAAGGTTTGGACCAGTGCTGAGCGCGTAACAACGCCAGTAAATCCAGTCCGCTAATCTCTGGCATATGCAGATCGCTAATCACCAGGTCGATATTGTTGTCCGAGTCCAGGCTTGCTAAGGCGGAAATCGCGCTTTCCACAATCACCACATCGTAGCCATCCATTTGCAAAAAAATAGACGCTAGTTCGGCCGCAAAAAGATCATCATCAACTAATAAAATTCGCATCTTCTCTCTCGATTTTGCGCCATCAGCACAAAAGCATTTTTAATGTTTTTATCAAACTGTCCTGCTCGAAATCGCCTTTGGCGATGTAGGCATCCGCCCCCACCTGAATCCCTCGCCGCCGGTCCTCTTCCTTTGCGCGGGACGTCACGATGATGATTGGCGTGTGCTGATAATTTTTCTCTCCTCGCAAGGATTTGGTGAAGGTGAAACCATCCATAAACGGCATCTCGACATCCGTCAGTACGGCATCAAACTGGGTCAGTTTCGCTTTTTGCAGTCCAGACAATCCGTCTTCTGCCAGCGTGACCTGATAACCGTGCGCTTCCAGCACATTCTTTTCTATCTCGCGGGTATTGAGGGAGTCGTCAACCACCAGCACGTGCCAGGCATCCGGCGTAACGTTTGTCGCCGGTGCGGGTGCCGTGGTTTGTCGCGATTGCTGCGCCATCGCCATCAGCGCGGGGACTTGCAGAATGCTGACCAGTTGGTTTTCCGGCGTTTGTACCATCCCGGAAACCAGCGACTGCTGCTGCATATGCTTCGGTAACGGTTTGATCATCATCTTGCGTTCATCGAGCAGCTTATCCACCCGCAGCGCCATTTTGCTAAACTGGTTTTGCACCACGATTAACCGCTGCCCAGCCGGTGGAGAACTTCCCTGACGCTCATTAATACCCAGCAAGGCGCCTGTGCAGACCACCGGGATAAACTCGTTATGCAAAATAATGGCGGGTCGCCCGGCAATATCGCTAATTCCCTGCGCCGTGCACTCCACCACCTCGACCACATACTGCGCGGCCAGTCCGAACAGGTGTCCCTGCTCTTCAAATTGCAGAATGCGCATCATCGTTAGCGAAACAGGCAGACGCAGACTAAAGCTGGTTCCGATGCCCGCACGGCTATAAACCTGCAAATCTCCTTGCAGATCGGTCACCACCGTTTTGCGCACCACATCAAGGCCCACGCCGCGACCGGAAAGCTCGGAGACTATCTTGCTGGTAGAAAAGCCTGGATGAAAAATCAGCTCATTACACTCCTGCTCGGAGAGCTGCCCGGCCATGGAAGCAGGAACCAGACCTTTACTGACCGCCTTCGCGCTGATGGCCTCATAGTTCAGACCGCGACCGTCATCTTCGATACGCAGTAGTATCCCACTGCCGTCCTGTTGGGTAGTGATGGTAATGGTGCCACGCGTGGATTTACCGAGCGCCAGACGTTCATCGATCTCGCCAATCCCGTGATCGACGGCGTTACGCAGTAAATGCGTCAGCGACTCCGATAAGCGGTCAATCAGCTGACGATCGATTTCCACTTCTCCGCCGACAAAGCGGCATACCACCTGCTTATTCAGCGTGGAAGCCAGCTCACTGACCTGCAGCGAAATCGGTTCAAACAACGTTGAAAGCGGCAGCATGCGGATCCGTGCCGCCACGTCGTACAGTTCAAACATTTGCAAATGCTGGAGCTGGACGCTCTCTTTCAACTGCGCGCTGAAATCGTGGATCTGCTGGCGAAGCTGTTCGGCACTCAGGCCTGGCAGTCGCGGGACCAGTTGACTCAGATTTTGGATCTGTTGCTCAAGGCGGTCATGCCCGGCGAGAACTTCCCCCAGGATGTCGATCAGGCCATCGAGCTTATTCAGCTTTACCCGCACGAAATCGGCCTGCTTAATGCCGGAATCCATGCTGGCTGCAGCTGCAGGCGTTGGGGTGCCTGGTTTTTCCGTTGCCCCTGCACCTTCGACCGCCAGCGTGACAGCCTCTCCCCGGCTGGCGCGGGCAAGGCGTTCGCACAGCCCGGCGTCCGCCGGTGGCAACTGATTATCCCCTTCACTGACAAAAAGCTGCGTCAACTGGCCGGAGAGATACTCCACGGACTCATGAATCAGATTGCCCAGCGCCCTGTCCGGCGTCAGTTTGTTATCACGCAGCTCACTCAATACATCCTCAAGATGATGAGTGACATCGGCGATACTTTGCAGTTTCAGCATCCGCGCGCCCCCTTTCAGGGTATGCGCGGCGCGAAACATCTCGCCTATCCAGGCTTCCGTATCCTCATCAGCGGAGAGGAGAAACGCCCCTTCGCTGATCGTCTGCAAATGACCTCTCCCTTCATCAATAAAGCGCAGAACGAATTTTTTTAGACAGATAGCCATAATCGCTCTTATTAGCCACTTTGGTGGGCGAATTGCGCCAGTTGATGTTCACACAGGAAACGAAACGTATGGCCTGGAAAAACGATCGGCAAACGCAGACGACAAACCGATGATGGATTGTTCATTTCAGCATTCAGTAACTGCATTACCACGCGATAAGTCCGTTGTGCGGGCTGGCGCAGCTCGCTTTGTCGATACATTTCGGCCAGGTAATAGTGTGCCGGCCAGTAGCCCGGTTCCTGATAAACCACCTGTTTGAACCAGCCGATAGCCTGCTGCGTCTGGTGTTGCCACATCATCGCCAGGCCGAGCAGCATTTTGGCCTCTGCCGACCACTCATCCTGCGCGAGGATCTGCTGGGCGTTGCCGGCTGTCTGAGAAAATTCACGTTGCTCAAGGGCTATCACCCCCTGGATCAGCAGCGCATCCTGATTACGGGGATCGTCGCGTAATACGCAGGCGATACACTTTTCGGCTTCAGAAAAACATTTCTCATCGAGACAGGCGCGTGCTTTCTTCAGCCAGTCATTATTCTGCTGCACCGTTGGCGCGGAAGCGTCCTGTTCAACCATTGTTCTCGGCGGCGCAACGCGCGATGCAGCTAGGGGCACGGGCGCGACCTTCGCCGCTTCGCGATGGTGACAAAAATAGAAAATGCCCTCTTCCTGCTCCAGTTTTAGAATGTCGAAATTGTTGGCCAGCGTTTCTGCATTGCCAAAAAATAAGGCCCCCTGCGGCTGTAACATCTTCAATAAATTACCGTGCAGTTCACGACGCGTTGGCGTGTCGAAATAGATGGACACGTTGCGCAGCAAAATGATGTCCACTTCCGGCAGCAACTGCTCTTTTATAATGTTGGTGCGATGAAAGGAGACTTTCTCACGAATCTCATCATGCAGCCGGTAGAGGTTTCCCGAGCGGGTAAAGTAACGTTGCTGAATACTCGGGTCGACGCCACGAAACGAGTAGCTTGAATAGCAGGCGTTACGGGCTTTTGCGAGGATTGCCGGGTCAATATCACAGCCGTAAATTTCAATACGCTGCGCCATCGCGCCGAGGAATTTCTCATGCAGCTTGATAGCCAGCGAGTAGGCTTCTTCCCCCGAGGAGCATCCGGCACTCAGAATACGCACCGGGCCGCTACGCTGTTGCAGCAGACGTGGGATCCACTTGTCACAGATTAAATCCAGCGTATCGCTTTCACGGAAAAAATAGGTTTCGTTAATCGTAATCAACGTAATGAAGCTATCAAACTCGTTCTGCGAGATACGCAGTTGCTCGTAGTATTCATAGTAATCACTGATTTTTCGCTCAGCCATTCGCCGACTCAGCGCCGTTTTCAGCAGTGCTTCCATGGCGTTATCGAAGTGTAAACCGACCCGTTCTTTGATCAGACGGGCATAATCAGGAAGATTGGGGATCATAGCAATTTACTCTCAAAGCGCCCGTGACACGCCATTGCAAGCAACACTTTGGCAAGGCCATCCAGTGGGATCGTGCGGTGTATCAACTGCTTGTCGATCGCGTTCTTATTCATACCAAATACCACCGAACTCTCTTCGTCCTGCGCCAGCGTTCTGCCGCCTCGCCGGAAAATAAGCTCGATGCCGCGACAGCCATCGCTGCCCATCCCCGTCATAATCAGTCCGACGGCTTTTTCGCGAAACACTTCAGCCACCGACTCCAGCAACAGATTGCAACTGGGATGGTAAACGTCACTTTCCTGTCTGGGGATCGCCGCCAGACGCTGGTTGTTTTTGACGATCAGATGCTGCTCCGGCGGTAATATATATACATACCCGGCCTGTACCCGATCGTCTTCCTGCGCCAGTCGTACCTTCAGCTCGGTCACGCTGTCGAGCCAGCGCACCATATCTTTTGCGAAACCATCAGCTATATGCTGGGCGATTAGCACCGGACACGGGAACGTACCGGGGAGTTCCTGCAATAGCTTACTCAGCGCCTGCGGCCCACCCGTCGAGCAGGCAATCGCCAGCACAAAAGGCCAGTCCTGCGGCGACTGTGCGGCATCCGTTGTCGGTCGTGCAGTTGGCATCACCGGTTCACCTGGATGGCGTAATCCCTTGATATGACGAATAACTTTCACGCCAACCAGCAATTCTACTTTGCGATGCAGGGCGTCCGTTGATAGCGGGAAATCACTGCTATGATGCAGCACCGCCAGCGCACCGCGTGAAATGTAATCATCATCCCATTGTTTTTCTGGGCAAAATCTCATGACCAAAATGGGGATGGCGCTGGTTGCCATAATCGTTTCGACAACCTCGACGTTATCGGCGCTTGAGGTATCCAGCGTCAGAATCAGCAGATCGGGCATCAGCTGTTGCAACAACCGAATCGCCAGCCGGCGATGGGCTGCTTGCCCCACCACCTTAATATGCGGGTGATCCTCCAGTTGTCTGACCAGCTCATTACGCGACGCGCTGCCCAGGTCGAGGATCAGCACCCGAATGTTGCCGCTATTCATGCTTCTGCTTCCGTCAGAGTGAATGAGGACGACGCCTCTTTCAGCGCTTTCGACAACTGCGTCATGTCCTGGCTGACAACCAGAATGTCTTTGATGGACTGCGAGGTATAGTTACTGGCAACGACAATCTCTCGCAGCGCCATAACCACCTGATTACTTGCTGTTTTCTGCTGCTGGGTAGACAGGGATATTTGCAGCGCCGCCGTCGAGGTTTGCTCTGCAGTCACAACGATATCATTCAGATGCTCGGCGCTGACTTTGCACGCTCTGGCGCCCGCTTTGATGCTCTCGCCGCCTTTTTCGGCGTTCAGCACCAGGCGATTGATTGCGTTTTGGATCTCGCTGATCTTATTCTCAATCTCAACCGTCGATTCCGTTACCGAGTCGGCCAGACGGCGGATTTCCGCTGCCACCACCGAGAAACGCTTACCGGCTTCCCCGGCGCTGGCCGCTTCCAGCGCGGCGTTAAAGGCGATCAGTTTCGTTTGATCCGCGACGCTGTTAATGATCACCATCACGCGACTGATTTCCGTCGACTTATTGCCGAGCATCATGATTTCACGCATGTTTTGCTGATTGTCGGTGTCAATATCCGTCATGCGCATCAGCAACTGCGACATCGATTCTGAACCTTTATTGCAATCATCAAGGGTCTGATTGGCGATATCCACAACCGCCCGCGAATGTTCAGCAATTTGCGTGGAAGACGCTGACAGTTCCTCCATGGTAGAGGTAATTTCAGCCACTGAAGAAGAGGTTTCCACGCTGGTTGACGCCTGACCATCTACCGCCTCGGTGATGTGCAGCGACGCCTGATGCACCGAATTCGCATGAGAAACCATACCACCGACCAGCGAGTGCAAACGCTGGCGCATCGTTTCTACCGCGCTCAGCAACTCGCCAATCTCATCGTGATGATCGACCTGCACATCCACCGTTAAGTCGCCTTCAGCGATACTCTGCGCAATCCCCAATACGCGGTTTAAGCGCCGGGAAATCAGGAAGCGGCTGGCAACGGCAATCAGCAATAAAATGATGGGCAGCAGCAGCGCGGTGAATAACAGCAGACCGTTACGCACCAGATTGCTGCTTTTGGCGACATCGTCAACGTAGTTGGTCGTTGCGATTATCCAGTTAATCCCTTCAACATATTCATAAACGGCGACTTTGGTTTTCGGCAATGCGCCATAACCGCTCACCCAGTTGTAATAGGTGATGCCATTTTTATGTTCGAGCATATCGGCAAATAGCTTAAAACCATTGGCATCAGTAATATTAATGGCCTGCTGGTTGTTCAATGAGGGATGGACCAACATCCGACCCGGTTCAAATCCGGCATCCAGTACGTAGGCATAGCCATCTTTGCCAATATGCACATTCAGCAAACGCTGAATAATCGGTTGCAGACTTTGTTTGACGTCAAAACCTACCGCAACCGCCCCAACCACCTGGCCATATTTATCGGCAATCGGTTCATAGTGACTAATAAACTGCTTACCAAATAGCGTCACTACGCCGGAAAAAGGTTTGTTCTTCAAAAGTAACGGTAATGCCGGGTTGTCGCGCCCCAACGCCGTTGCGGTTGCCGTATTGCCTGAACTTGCCAGCAAGGTGCTACTAACGCGCACAAACTGCTCGCCTTGCAAAATAAACGTGCTGGCAAATACGCTGGTTAGTTCGGTGAAATGCGCGTTGGTGTTCGGGTTACTCAGGACCGCTTTTAATTCAGTAGAGTCCATGTAACGCAGCGGTTTATTAGCAACGTTTTGGTAGTTGTTGATATAAACATTGCTGTAATGCTCCGCATCGCGTGTCACTCGCTGGAATTCGTTAGATATGCTGTTGTGGAATATACGCGTGTTGGTCTTAATCATCTCCAGCGCATTGACCTGCAGTTGTCTGGAAAGATAAGACGATAATATAAAAGAGGCGCCAATCAGCAATGTTGCGATACAAACCACCAGAATCATGCCGAGCTTCATCGCTACACCGGGATGGATATTGTGTAGCCAGGATAGCACCCGAACGCGCGGCCCCACACCGCTGGCACCCGCCGTTCGATTTTTCACTTTAATAATGTCACTCATATTTTTTATTCTCTACCTGAGAAGAAATGACTCTTTTTGGTCATAAGAAGTTCGCGCTCTGCTTATTCCAGCGAAAGCAGCGGCGTAGGCTTGCCAATGTGATATCCCTGTAACCACCCCACATCCATTTTTTCCAGACACGCCTGAATCGTAGCGTTTTCAACAAACTCGGCGACAACCTGCATATTTTTCATTTCGGCAACGCGGCAGAATGACTCGACGATGTAATAGCTGATTTCACTTTCGGTGATCCGTCGAATAAAAGAGCCATCGATCTTCAGAATATCTGCTTCGATATTCATCAGGCGGGCATGACTGGCAAACCCGGTACCAAAGTCATCAATGGCTACCCGACATCCCAGCTGGCGTATTAAACGAAGCGTTTCCACGGTTTGCTCTTTGTCTGAAAGCGTATCGGCTTCCGTTATCTCAAAAATAATCCGCTGCGGCTCGACCGCGTAATCGTGCAGGAGCTGGGTGAGCTTCGCGATAATATTGGAGCGACATACCGTCACCGGCGCCAGGTTGATGGAAAAACAGCGCTGCGGATGGTTACGCATAAATTTCAGGGTATTTTCGATAACCCAGAGATCGATATCAGGCGCCAGCCCCGCATCATGGGCAACCGGCAGAAAGCTGTTCGGAGGAATAAATTCCCCCCGTTCGTTGAGCATGCGGATCAATATTTCATGATACGGCGCTTCACCATTGGTACTGACGATTGGCTGCGCCATCAGCACAAACGTGTTGTTATCCAGCGCATTTTGCAGCGCAGTGCGAATTTCCGTTTTATCGACAATGTGGTTGCCGAGGATCCGGCTATGCTGCGCCTCAATGTTTTCCGGCCTGCCGTTGGTCAGCGATAAACCCGCCACCATGCCCAGCTTCCCCACCAACTGATAAATGTCATCACTGAGATCGTTAATCAGGCAATAGCCCAAACCGCTGCGAAAACCCAGCCGATGGTTATTGTAAAAAAGCCGAAAACTATTGGCCGCCTGGTACAAGTCGCATAGCCGTTCCCAGGTACTATTTTCAAGCCGAATCAGCAGATCGTAACCCGCGTGGTAATAGACTTTCTCGCTTTTAACCAGGTGTTGGCGCAGATGGTCGGCGAGGATCTTCTGATAGCGGGCGCGAAAATGAAAGCCATAGCGGCGCGAAAACAGCTCCAGCTCCGGAATTTGTATCAGGCACACCGTCGCGTGCTCAGTCGTAAACAGCTCCGTCTTCAGCGCACGCAGATTCGCCATACCCGTCATCGGATCGGTCAGGCCGAGCAGAAGCGCCTGGTTAAATCGCTGGCGGGTAAATTTGGCCAGCACTCCCATGATCACGATGGTAAGCGTAAAGACAAAGATCAACGTTGAAACCAGCGCCTGATGCTGAATGAAGTCCACATCGCTGGCGAGATAGCTGTCGTTATGTTTGCCTAAAACGATTACCACGATGGTCCACACCAGCATGGTGAACAAATGACCAATTTTAATGGATCCCCACAGCATTAACGGGAACAGCAAGATCAGGCTATAGAGAGAGAAAAAGACGTTCAGATTGTCCGGTGATGTTAAAAAGAACATCAACACAAAGAGTAAGGCACACCATGAAATAGCGCCAAAGGCGCTGATATTGCCTTTACATTGTGCAGCAATTGCCCGCCAGAAAGTCAGCAGGAAAGATGGTCGACGGATGATTCGATATATCTTGTAAAATAAAGGGATACCCGTCAGACAGCCGTTGATGCTCCCCTGAACGCGTACCAGCATACCCAGACTTAACGCCGGAAAGTTATCCACATCCGGGCGTTGACCATGGGTGACAAATATGGCAAAGATTTTACCCAACACCAGATACAGCAGGACGTTATAGCCACACAGCCAGACCAGACGATTAAGGCTGATTTTGATACGACCAAAGCTAACGCAACTGCGTCTGCCCGTGACTCTGCGGTAAGCGGCGTAGCTTAAGGTGGAAGCCACGATCAGGCACAACGCATCTACCCGTTGGTTTTGCGGGCCGATCGCAAACATGACGGTAAGGAACAGAACAAATCCCGGTATCACCCGAAAACCAAACAAGACTAATGCAGCAGAAAATACGGCCAGCCGGAGATCGTAAACTGTTAAAATAGTATTATTGATAATACTGTAACCGTTAAGATATTGTGCCAGCGGGTAAAAAAGGCCAGGTAACGCAAGTGGCAGACACCATTCCCGAATGTTTTTTACCGTGTTTGTATTTATTATTGCGTCCAAATCAATTTATCCGCTATGCACTATACCAATAGGACTTTAATCCAGACTCGAATGTCACAAACAAATCCTTTTGGGTCAGTCGATGCACCATAGCAAAATTGTCAACATTGACCGCGCACTGAGAAAATAAAATAAGGTTCTATATTTAAGTGAGCATCTTATTCATATCAAATCAGGAAATAAATACCCATTTATAGACAAAAATGGACATCCCGCAGGGATAACGCCACGTCCTTCCCTGATAAAATAAAATCTAATTCATTGATGCCACGTAAAAAAACAAGAACTCCAGTGATAAGCCATTAGCACCTCCAACCAGTGTGCACAAAAAAGCTTCGCGGACAGCATTAATGTCAACATTAATATGTTGTCGAGGGCATAACGAAAAATGTATTTTTATGTACACTTTTGCTTGTTGACGAAAAGAGCAGCGTTATCTATATTCGCATACCGTTATTTTTGTCATTACTCACCATGGTTCAATGTTAGTTATTTGTTACGTCATTACGTTTCACATCTTTCATCTACTTGTTTGCAACAATAATATTCCATTAAGTAATAACAGAAATTAAATTTAGTATCGCGTAATCTTTTCAGGAATTAACATAATCCGTGGCAAAGTCTCTGTTTTCCCTTAAAGCAATAAAAGGGTGGCAACATTCCATCACTGGCAAAATAACGCAGTTCTTGCTGGCGGGTATCGTTATTGCTTTTAGCGCTGGCGCCTTTACTAACTGGAGCCTGATAGACAACTTTTCTTATCAGCAGTGGGTACAGCGAGCTGAAGCAAATGCGCAGATTATGACCTACATCATCCGTAGCGTGTATACCACCGTTTCGGTTGAGACCAGCGATGCGGGGCAGATATCCCGCATCGTCTCCGACAGACAGATTGGCGATACCGACTCCATCCTGCAAACCGGTTATAACCCGGTAGACGTCCTGGCGCTGGCGTCAGTTCAGACGCACAGCCCCACCTGGCTGTTTCTCTATACGCCGGAGAAAGGTTTCGTTGGCATCAATAACAAATCAGAAGATGGCGAAGGGATTATCTCCTTCTCAGGCCGACTGCCGCGCGATGTGCTGGTCAATTACTATGTTGGTTTCGCCCAGATTAATGGCGAAGAGTGCTTTATCAGCGCCGTACCTATTTTGACGCCTTCTGGTGAGATCCTCGGGAGCCTGATAAGCAGCATCGGTAAAAAAAGCGAGTTGTATGCCACCTACGACGCGATGCTTAAAAAGAGCAGTATCATTTTTGTTCTGATTTTACTGGTGACGCTGGCCCTGGTCACAATGTTTATGCGCCGCCTGTTCCGTCCTGTTCCGCTGCTGATAAACTCCCTCACCCGCATCGCCCATGAAGAGACGGATTGCATAACCCCCTATCTTGATCAGGACGACGAAATTGGGCATCTGGCCGGGGCTATTGAAAAACTGCGCGTCGCGATGAAAGAGCGTGGCTATCTGCAACGCATGCATGAAATGTCGCAGAAGATGGAGCATATGGCCCATCATGATTCACTCACCGGATTACCCAACCGCGTTTCGTTCGGCCAGGCGTTGGATAAGCGCGTCAGTGAACTGCATCTGGAGGACAGAGCGTTCAATCTGCTATTGATTGACCTCGACAACTTCAAGCCGGTGAACGACACCTTCGGCCATAAAGCGGGCGATGAACTGTTAATCAGCGTTGCCCAACGTCTGCAGTTATTGCTGGGTCCCAACGATATTGCGGCGCGTCTGGGCGGTGATGAATTCGCCATCCTGCAACATGTCGACGACAACGCCATCAAAGAAGCGAATCGGCTGGCGAAGCGTATCATCCGCGCGCTGAGCACCCCGTTTACCTGGAGTTCTCATACTTTTTCTATCAGCTGTAGCATCGGTATTACCACCGCGCCCAGGCAGGGGAATACTACCTCAACGCTCATGATCAATGCCGACCTTGCCATGTACGCGTCTAAACATCATGGCCGGGGTTGCTTCCACTTCTTCGAAGACGGCATGGTGATGATGCAAACCCACAGCCTGTTCATTAATCAGGAAATTATCGATGGTATTGATAACAAGGAGTTCGAACTTCATTACCAGCCGATTATTAATCTGCAAGATGAAAGCGTTTATGGCTACGAATCGCTGATCCGCTGGAATCACCCCACTAAGGGGCTGATTTATCCCGATTATTTTATCAATATCGCCGAAAGCTCCGGCCTGATTGTGCGTTTAGGCGAATGGATTATTCGCCAGTCCTGCGAAGCCGCAGCCAAATGGCCAGAGCATGTCAGAGTTGCCGTTAATATCTCGGCCTACCAGTTGCACAGCCCCGGACTGGTTGACGTGATTAAAGATGCGTTACGCATCAGCCAGATCTCAGCGGAACGCCTGGAAATAGAAATCACCGAATCAGAAAAACTGGATAAATCGATCGCCTTACCCGTACTGAAAGAGATCCGTTCTCTGGGTATCGAAATCGCGATGGACGATTTAGGAACCGGCTACGCGGCGCTGGACTATCTGCTGATCTATCCCTTCACGCGTATCAAGATCGCGCGCACGTTGGTCGATAAGCTCCAGCAGGATAATGCCAGCCAGTATTTGATTGTGATGCTGATTCAGTTTGCCCATAAATACAATATGTCGGTTACCGCTGAAGGGGTGGAAACCGCACAGCAGCGCGACATTTTGCGCGCCATTGAATGCCAGAATGTACAGGGCTATTTCTTTAGCTATCCGCTGCGTGAACGTGAGGTACTTGCCGCGTTTGCCGCAGAGGTCAGTGAAGAAGGACTGTGCCATGTCTGACATCTTGCGCCTGGCAAAACGCATGCTGATGGCGGTTGCCCTGCTGATGGTTGGGGCTACGCCATGCTTAGCGGGAACTCAGTTGCAACTGCACACGCTGGAGCAGATCGCGACTACAAAAACCATTACCCTTGGTTATCAGGATGATGCGTTTCCTTTTTCCTGGCAGAACGGCAACCGCCCTGCGGGTTACTCTATCGATATCTGCAACAGTATCGTCAGCGCGCTCAAGACAAAACTTCAGCTTAAAAAGCTGAATGTAAAGTGGGTAAAAGCCAATTCAGCATCGCAGTTTGTACTGATTAAAAACCACATGGCAGACATCATGTGTATACCTGCCTTTTATTCGAAAAGTCGCCACACTATTAGCGAATTTTCACTGCCGTTTTACTTTTCAAGCACCCGCTTTGTGATGCGTAAAAATGAAAGTAATGACAGTCTGGCAGAACTTTCGGGACATAGTGTGCTGGTAAAAAGCGGTACGATTTACGTTGAACAACTGCAAAAAGTGAATGCCGCTAATGACCTGGATATTAATATTCAGCTCGATACCAATAACATTACAGCCTTCAATGAACTGAAGAACGGCGAGTATTCTGCGCTGATCTCCAGCACCGTTTTACTGAAAGGGATGATTGCGCAAACGCCTAACCCTGAAGACTATGAACTTTCCAACATTGCGCTTAGCGCTCCACTACCGGCAGGCTTGTTACTGCCGTTACACGATAAAGAATTTAAAGAATTCGTTGATGCCACGCTTTCTTCCCTGATGACCAGCAACGAATTTACTGCGCTGTACAATAAATGGTTTCTGTCTCCCATTGCCCCGCAAGCTATTAATTTAAACATCCCCATGTCAGACAACCTGAAAGCATTAACCGCAGCTAAAAAGAAGATCAGTTTTGATTATGAAAAATATAATTAATCGTGAGATGACAAAGATGAAGCGCACGGTGCAATGGCTGTTGTTACTGGCAGGCATCGTCATTTCCCCCGCGCTGATGGCGCAACAGAACGCTGCGACGCTCGACCACATTCAGAACAGCAGCGTGCTAAACGTGGGTTATCGCCAGCTGCCGCCGTTCTCTTTTACAGACAACAGTGGCAAGGTCACGGGGTATACCATCGCGGTATGTAACATGATTGCCGATAAGTTACGCCAATATCTGAAGCTCAACAAATTAACCATTCATTATATTCCCGTGAATTTTGCCGAACGCTTCTCCGCATTAAACACGCGTAAAATTGATATGGACTGTGGCGTAAATACCAATGCGCCGGAGCGAACCTCCAGCGTGTCGTTTTCTGACAACTATTACACCGCAAAGATGCGCATCATCTCTTTGCGTAAAAATAATATCCAGTCAATTGCCGATCTTAAAGGACGCACGGTGAGTCTGACCGGAAGCTCAAAAGATTTGCTGGAATTTAATAAAGCAAACAGAGAGCAACATCTTAATATTTCAACGATTACCAGCACTACCATAAAGGGTGCATTTGAGAAGATGGCGCATAATGAATCCGCCGCGTTCTTTGTTGATGATATTCTCGCCTGGCCGCTGATTAATCATAGCGAGCAACCCGAACTGTTCAGCGTCTCAGCACAGAGCATCGGTAACGATATGCACTATGCCATTATGATGAGGAAAAACGATCCGCAGTTTGTGGCGTTTGTTAACGGTACGCTGAAGGACTTTTTTGCCTCGCCGACCAATATGCAATTACGCAAAAAGTGGTTGTCTCCCTGGACCTGCGAAAAGATGAAAAATCCATCGCCAGGCAGTTGCCAGCATAACCATTGAACATTATCAGCAACAGCTTACGCCACCGCCTGCTTCGCCTGTGGAAAATCCCCGGGATGCTGCTGTTGCTGCTATCGGTCCATTCGCTACGTGCGGCCTGGGATTTTGCCAGTATTCAGCAGAATTCTGATGCGCTTTACGGCCCGGCAACGCCAGAGGCGCAACAACGGATCCGCGCCTGGCAACAGCTTTTGCTTACGTTGCGCAGTGCCGACGAGCAAACGCAATTACGCGCCGTAAATCAATTCTTTAACGATAAAATCCGTTATACCGAAGACATTGATGCCTGGCACAGCGTGGATTACTGGGCCACTCCCATTGAGTCGCTGCGCAAAGGTGAAGCGGATTGTGAAGACTACGCGATCGCCAAATATTTCACCCTCCGCCAGTTGGGCGTCTCCGAAGACAAGCTACGCATCACTTACGTTAAAGCCCTGCGCTTAAACCGCGCGCACATGGTGCTGACCTGGTACGCCACCCCTGAGGCGATTCCTCTGGTGCTCGACAGCCTGACCAGCACTATTTCACCTGCTACGCAGCGCATGGATTTATTACCCGTCTACTCCTTTAACAACACTGGCCTTTGGCTTCCCGGCAATCAGAACAATAAACGTGTTGGGGACAGCAAAAGGCTATCTCGCTGGCAGCAAGTTTTCACCAAAATGCGGGAAGAAGGCTTCCCGATGGATAAATAGGAATCGCCCGTGTCTCTTTTTAAACAGTTACTTCTGGCAATCTCTCTCTTTATGATGGTTGTATTCAGCGGCAATTTTATTGTGACGCTGGAGAGTTCCCGCAATCAATCCAATAACCAACTTCTTTCACATGCCCAGGATGCGGCAACGGCGCTGGGCGTTTCGCTGACGCCCAACGTCAACGACCCGGCAATGATCGAGCTGATGGTGAGCTCTATTTTCGATAGCGGTTACTACAAAAAAATCCGCATCGTCGACCTGGCAAACGGCAAAATGATGCTTGAGCGCAGCGCTGCGACATCTATTCCCGACGTCCCCGGCTGGTTCGTTGATCTGGTGGATGTCACTCCGCAAACCGGTGAGGCAACGATTATGCGCGGCTGGCAGCAGGCTGCACGGGTTGAAGTGACCAGCGATCCTATCTTTGCCGTACAGCGTCTGTGGGACAATACCCTGGGTAATCTGTTGTGGATGCTGTCCTGCAGCCTCGCCTGCTTAATCGCCGGTAGTCTACTGCTGCGCAAGCTGCTACGCCCGCTCAATTATCTGGCAAAGCAGTCGGAAGCGATTACCCGCCGCGAGTTTCTGACGCTCCACGAGTTGCCAAAAACGCCAGAATTGCGCCGCGTTGTGGGCGCTATGAATTTGATGGCTGCGAAGCTCAAGTCGTTATTTGAAGAACAAGCTATCTACAGCGAACGTCTGCACAATGAGGCTTATCTCGACAGCCAGACTGGAATTGCCAACCGCCGGGCGTTCGATATGCAGCTTCAGGCGCGGCTAAGCGACGCCGATACCGCGCCGGGATATCTGTTGCTGGTCCGCGTTCAGGATTTGGGCGGTCTGAATCAGCGTTTTGGCGGGCCGCATACCGATAAGCTGTTGCTCAATATCGCCAACCTGCTGAACGCGCATAAAGAAAAATATGCCTCTCTCGACAGTACGCTGGCCCGCATTCGCGGCGGTGAGTTTGCCCTGCTATGTCCTGGCGTGACCCACGGTGAAATGCTGGACTTGTCCCATTCGCTCGGCCAAAAGCTGACGGCCTTTTACGCCACCGGGATGTCAGACCAACAGCCGGTGGCCTACACCAGCATGGTACCGTTTAGCGCCGGGGATAACGCCCAGTCATTGCTGATTCAGGCCGATCGCCTGCTGGTAGAAGCCGAAACGCGCACCGATCATCAGGTCGTTCCCACCGCAGAGGTACCTGCGAGTACAGAAGATCAGCATTTGTGGTTTGTTCGTCTGGAGCATGCGCTGGAAAACCAGCAGTTCCAGTTGGTTTATCAGCCGGTGGTCGATTGCCGCCAGCCCGACAAAATTCTGCATTACAAGGTGCTGTCGCGCATCATTGATGAACAAGGTAATACCCTTACCGCCGGTCGATTCCTGCCGTGGATCCACCGCTTTGGCTGGAGCCAACGCCTCGATAAAGTGATGCTGAAACTGACGTTGAATCAGTTGAAAACCGCGCCCGGAAAATTGGCATTGAGTATCTCCGGGAGCTCTGTCGCCAGTGCGACCGCCATTGCTGACCTACTCACTCCACTGCGCTATTCACCGAAATTAGCCAGTCAGTTGATTCTGGAACTCGATGAGAACCAACTGCCAGGCCCTTATCAAATGGCGGCGTTTGTTAAAGCCGTCAGTCAGCACCGCTGCGCGCTGGGTCTGCAACACTTCGGTAGTCGTTTCGATATGATCGGCCATCTGTCACAGTGGGGACTTGCTTACCTGAAAATCGACAGCAGGTATATCCGCAATATTGATGAAGAAAACGATAAGCGTTTATTTATTGAAGTGTTATGCAGCGCCACGCGCAGTATTGACTTGCCGCTCATTGCCGAACGGGTTGAAACACAAGGCGAACTGAAGGTATTGCAGGAGTTAGGGATTGATGGCGCAATGGGCCAATTATTAGGTGAACCCGCGCCGCTGTGATAAAAGCAGGCAGTCTTGAGACGCTTGTATATTGCCGGATGGCGCTTCGCTTATCCGGCCAACAAACTCACTGCCTGCGTCAGCTAAAAAATACGATCATCACCGCCTAGTAGTTGTTCTAACCCGCCAAGTTCCTGGCGCGCATTCGCACGATTCAATAATTTAACCTGCGCCATCGGCGGGAGATCGGTAATGGCAATCACGCCTTTACGCATCAACAGGTAAATCAGATCGTCGAGCACGCGCACCATCTCGAGGTCGCTTTTTTGCAACGTCGCTAAAGCCTGCTGGTTGCCATTTTCCGGGCTTTTTGCCCCGCCTTCTGCCTGCACGTTTGCAGCAGATGAATCAGAATTCATATCAATGCCTTTTCATTTTGCAAGATGCTGCTGCCCTGTTTACGCAGGGCAGCAGGCAATCGTTAGTGGGTGTGGTTTTGATCGGGTTTAGCAATCAGGTGATCTAACGAGTAGGTCGGAGAATGCATCTCGCTACTTGCCGGACCAGACAGCGCGGTATCTATTCCATGCGCCACTTTTGCCGGACTGGCGATCAAGTGATGATCGCCGCCGCTTTGAATGTACTTCGCAATATCTACGCCTTCATGCAGTTCGCGCGCCAGATCGCTGAGATCGACTTTTTCGAGTACGCCCTTCGCCTTATCGTCAGCGCTTAGCACGGCTGTCGCCTGGCCGTGCCCGGTTGCTGCTGGCGCGTAAGACAGAGACAATGCATTGTCATCGAACAGGTTATGCAGCGCATGTTGCATCGCAGCATGATTCCCTTTATCCACCGTATGTCCTTTCACTGGCGTGGGATCGTCCATCGTCACGTTCAGCGTTTGGCTATAAGGCGTAGTATTGCCGTGGTCATCATGCGCCTCAACCAATACGTTTACCCGGTTATGACCTGCACGGAATGCGGAGGTATCGGCCTCAATGTCATAGGTCAGCCCATTATTGCCCTGATGAAGAATGGCATCGTACTGGTGACCATTTACCAGCGCTTTAATATGCTCGCCATCATGCACATCACCGCTCACGCTGCCGGTAATATGCGTGACGGTATGCTGTGATTCCGCGCGTGAGATATGGTTATCCCCGGTAACTTTATCGACGATAAGCGTGGCGTCTGCCTGTTGATCAACCGAATAGCTGTGGGACGTTGTCTTTGAATACGGATTGCCCGGCGCATCATGGCCTTTGACCTCCACCGAAAATGTGGTGTTCACTTCCATGACATGACTGTCCACATCAACGTGATAAACCCGATCGCCATTGCTCAGCGTATCTACCGAACCGGTAAATTCCTGACCGCCAATGTTTAATTTGATCGAATCCCACACATCCACATCACCGCCAAGATGCCCGGTTACCCTCACCGTCGCGCCCTGGAGTTCCTGATGATTGAGAACGTTATCCTGGGTGACATTATCAATATCCATCGTTCCCGCAGCGGTCCTGTCGATGGTAATGGTCTTATCGGTATGGATTTCATCACGGTTACCGGCGTCGTCATGGGCGATAACGTGAGCGAGAATCTTTTGATCGTGAAGCAGGTCAATCGTACTGGCATCTACGCTAAAGACCTTCTGACCGCCGCTATTTTTCACATCAGCGACCAGATCTTTACCGTTAACCGTGACAGTCACCTGATCGCCGACGTCCACATCCCCGGTCACATAGCCGCTGATGGTGGTTTTCGCATGCTGAGTTTCCTCATTATTCAGCACATCATCAACTGACACCTTATTCAGCACGATGCTGGCATCGACATGCGTGTCGATAGTGACCGTTTTGTCGTTCACGGCATGCATTGGGTTCAACGCCGAATCCTGTCCTTGCACACTCACATGGATAGTTGGGTCGTTTTGCAGTCCTGTCGTGCTCACCATCGCTTTGTAGCCCAGCTGTCCGTTCATATGCGGCAGCTCAATGACGCGCGTATGTACCGTGAAGCCATCGACGAGAATGGCAACTTTATCACCGAGATGCACATCGCCATCCACCGTACCACTCACCTCAACGCTACCGCCTTTCACTTCATCAGCATTGATAATATCGTCGCCGCCGACGGTGTTGATGGTCACACTGCCGCCTGCCGTTTGATCAATCGAATAGCCCTGCTTGAAACTGGCTGGCTGCACGTTACCGTGATCGTCATATCCTGTAACGGTGGCGACAATGGCGCTATCGGCCAGCAGGTCTTGGGTGTAGATATCCACGCTATAGTGATGATTATTATCGACAGTCGCCGCATAAGGGTTGCCGTTAACCGTCAGCGTCACCTTATCGCCCGGGTGCACATCTCCTGAGACCGACCCCGTTACGGTCATCTTATGCTGCTGCGACTCCTGCGCATTAAGCACATTGTCATCGGCAATTTTATCAATCGTCACGCCAGCATTAGCGCTCAGATCGACCACGACATGGCTGCTGGCGGAGGCACTGCCCTGATTGCCATGAGCATCCGTCGCCAATACCGTCGCGACAACATCCGGATCATTATGCAGGTCGTTGATACTGACCTTCGTCGACCAGGCCCAGTGACCGTGTTTATCATCATGTACTACCGCGGTCAGCGTATTGCCATTAACCTGCAGGCTCACCACGCTGCCGTCATGGATCCCTTCACCGCTTACCGTGCCGCTGATGGTGGTTTTACCACTTTGCGCTTCCGCCGCATTGATAACATCATCACCGGCAATCTTATCCATCGTTATCTGCAGCGGGTTATCCGTGTCGATGGTGATGGTTTTCTGCACCAAGTCTGTCGCAATCCCCGCCGTAACAGAGACATCAAACGTTGGATTCGCCTGCAGTTCACTCGTCGGCACATCCACTTCGTATGCCAGTTGCCCCGGCATCGTCGGGATAGTCATGACGTGCCCGGAGTACTGCACATTATTGATGGTGACAATAACATCGTCCCCGGCCTGAACGTCGCCGGTGACCAGACCTCGGATTGCCGTGGTTCCTTTTTGCGCTTCATCGTGGTTGAGAACGTCATCGCCCGCCACTTTATCAACGGTGAGATGCACGGTCGGTTGGTGCGGCGGTGTGGTGCCAGTACCTGTTGTCGACGGGGTGTGCATACCATAAGGAGTATTGGCTGGAATAAAGGTATTGGTTACCCACGGAAGATCGATAAATTTATGTTCTACTGCTGTCGCCGTATTGCCATGATCATCATGGGTGGTGATGGAGACAGTGATATTGCCGTTGTTATTCCAGTCCTGGAAAAGAATATCCAGCGTGTAACCCAATTGCCCATCAGGGAGGGTAATAACATGTGTTTCCAGGTGCGTGTTGTTACCCACATCAACTGTAACCAAATCATTAAGCTTCGCGTCTGGGGTAACATGCCCTGTTACCGTCACAAATTCGGGGCGGTCTCCAGCGGGTAGCGCCATGCCTTGCCAGCTTAACGCAGAGTCAATCGTTATCCCGGCATCTGCAACGGTATCAACCACCACAGGCATGTCATCGTGCCCGTGTGCAATATTGCCTGCGTCATCTTTTGCCGTTACTTCGGCATGAATCTTCGGATCCATAAGCAGATCCAGAGTCGACACCTTAGTGCTGAAAGCCCGCTGGCCGCCGTGATCTTCCACCTGCGCATAGTAGATCTGATGATTGATGGTCAACTCAACGGTATCGCCGATTTTGACATCGCCTCCCACCGTACCCGTAACCGTCGTTTGCGGCTTCAGGGCTGCGTCGTGGTTAATCACCCCCCCACCGCTACCGGTGAAAATCGGATCAATATGTACAATCGCATCAATCTTGTCGTCAATGACCACGGTACTGTGCGCATCTGCCGTCGCGTTATTACCTGCCGCATCGGTAGTGGTGATGGTTGCAGTAATATGCGGATCGTTTTGCAGCCAATGCGTATCCACCTTAATGGAGTAACCCAACGTTCCCAGATTTGGCAGGTCCACCACGGTGGCATCAACCGTATGGCCACCAATATTCAGGTGCACCACATCATTAATTTTTGCATCGCCACCGACCGTACCGCTGACGATCGTCGTGGTTTGCCCTAATTCAATCTGATTCAATACATCATCGCCCGTTACCGGATCGATAGTGATTGAGGCTTTCGCTTCAGCGTCCAGCGTAACCGTATGATGCGCTGTAATTTGCGCATGGTTCAGGGCATCGTCCGTGATATCCATGGTGACGTCGATATGCGGATCGGCAACCAGATCGGCCGTGGCAACCGGAATATGGAAGCCCATCTGCTGATTGCCACGATCTTCCACCACGCCTGAATAGTTGTGGCCATTGATGGTCATGGTGAACGGATCGCCCGGATGAACTTCACCGCTCACCGAGCCGCTCACTATCGTATAGCCATGCATTTGCTCGGCAAGGTTCAGCGTATTATCCGGCGTCACGGCGTCAATGGTTATCTGCGCATCTACACGGGTATCGATAATAACGGTGGTTTCTGCATTGGCCGTAGCCGGGTTGCCCGCACCATCGGTGGTGCTGACCGTCGCGGTTAAATGCGGATCGGAGATCAGATCGGCAGTACTGACTTTAATGCTGTAGCCGAGAACCCCGCCTCCTACGTCACTCACTTTCCCCGTCAGGACGTGACCATTCACGGTAAGGTAAACAACGTCATTGACGTGAACATCCCCAGCCACTTTCCCGGTTACATAGGTTAATGGCTGTTTTGATTCATCGCCGTTAATCATATTGTCGCCAGTAACGGGATCAATCGTCAGCATGGCTTTGGCATGTAAATCAACCACCAGATCGTGCGATATCTCCGCTTTCTGGAAATTATGCACATTATCCTCGCCGACTACGCGGGCCACGATATGCGGGTCTTTGACCAGATCGCGGCTCAGAACGTCCAGCTTATATCCCAGCGCATTGTTATGCTCCGGGAGTCGCTGAACGGTTGTTTCGTAGGTATGTCCATGTACGATAACCTGAACTTTATCCCCGACATGCACATCGCCGCCCCCAACCGTCCCCATCACCTCAGTGAGGTGTTTCGCGGCTTCTGCGCCGTTGAGCTTGTCATCGCCCGCCACCGTATCAACGGTAATTCTGGCCCCGGCATGGTTATCAATATGGACGTCATGGGTTGCGGTGGTAATGACCTCATTTTTAACCGCATCGTGGGAGATAACCGTGACGCTCACGGTCACATTTTTATCCTGGTTACCTTTGTTATCGCTGAACGCCGTTGATTTGACCGGGACCTGATAGCCTAAGTGACCGCCCCCGAGATCAATCACCTTGCCGTTAAACGTCTGGTGATTGATTTCTACGATCACCGCATCGCCAACCTGCGCATCACCGCCGACCTTACCGCTGATGAGCTGCATCGGCGTATCCAGCTCAAGATGGTTAAGGTTGTTGTCATCAGTGACGCTATCAATAGTGACGGTGCTTTGCGCTTGCGTATCCAGCGTAACGCTTCGATGCTCTACCGCCACCGCCTGATTGCCCGCAGCGTCGTGGCTGACCAGCGTCACCATCACGTCGTTGCTGCCTTCCTGCAACACACCTGTTGGAACAAATACGTCGTAGCGCAGAACGCCGTGATCGTTAACCACCGTGCCGCTAAAGTCCTGATTATGTCCCTGCACGTGAACAGTCACCACGTCACCCGCTTTGGCATCCAGACCTTTCGCGATACCGCTAATCAGCGTCGGCATGCGGTTTTCAATGGCGTTCACCACATCATCCGATGCCACTACATCAGTCGTTACCTCGTTTTTGGCAAAATTATCGATGTGAATTTTATGGCTATCGGTAGCGATGGCAAGGTTACCCGCCGCATCATGAGAGGTGACAGTGACATGCACATCGACATCCGTTAACACATGGACGCTATTGTTCGCAAAGGCTGATGAGTCAACATCAATGCGGTAACCTAGATGCCCGTTACCAAGGTCAATGACCTGGCTTGCGTACTGATGACCATTAACGTCCAGTTGAATGGGATCGCCAACTTTCGCATCTTCACCATCGACGATGCCGGTAATGCGCTGTGTTGCCGCAGACAGTTCCTGGAAATTGATGACATTGTCCGTGGCAATGTTATCCAGTGAGATAGCGTTTTGCGCATGAGTATCAACCGTGATAATCCGGTGCGACGCACTGGTCACTGCGTTGCCCAGCGCGTCATGGCTCAACAGGGTCGCAACTACCGCATTCTTACCTTCATGCAAGGTTCCATGCGGCAGAACCACTTCATAGCGTAGCTGACCGTTATCGTTGACCACCGTGCCGTTAAAGTCTTGCCCATGAACGCTTATTTTTACCGCATCCCCCTCCCGGGCATCGCCACCGGCTACGATACTAATAATGGTGGGCATCCGGTTTTCACTGGCGTTGACCACATTGTCCGTCGCCACTGCGTCAATCTTGAGGGTGTTTTCCGCGTAGTTATCGATATGAACTTTATGGGAATCGGTCGCGATCGCCAGGTTACCCGCGGCGTCATGAGAAGTCACCATTGCGGTAATTTTCACATTCGTCAGCACATGACCGCTGTTATCGGCGAATGCAGACGAGTCTACATCGATGCTGTACCCCAGTTTTCCGCGGCCAAAATCAATCACCTTACCGCTGTACTGATGGCCGTTTATCTCCAGTAGGACCGGATCGTTGACCTTCGCATCTTCACCGCCAACAAAACCGGTAATCGTCTGTTTAGCCGCCGTTAGCTCTTGATAATTCAACGCATTATCTACAGTGACGTCATGTATACGGACAGTATTATGCGCCTGCGTGTCCAGCGTGATGGTGCGATGCGCCAGAGCGGTAACTTCATTCCCCACCGCATCATGGCTGACAAGCGTTACCGCCACCTCATTTTTGCCTTCCAGCAAGGCCGTCTTCGGCAGTGCAACTTCATAGCGCAACTGGCCGTTATCATTAACGACCGTTCCGGTATAGTTTTGCCCACACATGCTAACAGTGACCACATCGCCTGCTCTGGCATCACCGCCGGCTGCACCGCTAATCAGCGTTACCATGCGGTTTTCAATGGCGTTGACTACGTCATCCGTCGCTACCGCGTCGATGCTGACCTGGTTGGTGGCAAAGTTATCAATGTGCACGTTGTGGGTGTCGGTGGCGATCGCCAGGTTACCCGCCGCATCGTGAGAGGTAACCGTGACCTTCACTTCCACATTACCGTCAATCGGTACGCTGTTGTTGGCAAAGTCTGAAGTGTCTACCGTGATACGGTAGCCCAGCGTATTGTTGCCTAAATCGATAACCTCCCCGCGGTACTGGTGACCGTTAATTTCGAGTTGAACCGGATCGCCAGGTTTAGCATCTTCATTGCTGCCGATGAAGCCGGAGATGACCTGGTTACGTGAGAACAGCTCACTCCGATTCAGGGTGTTATCGCTGTCTACATCATTAATTGTCAGAGAGTTGTGCGCCTGAGTGTCCAGCATGATGGTACGGTGCGCGATCGCCGTTACTTCGTTACCTGCCGCATCGTGACTGACCAGGGTCACCACCACATCGTTTTTACCTTCCAGCAGCGTCCCTTTCGGTAATGCCACTTCGTAACGCATCTGGCCGTTATCATCGACCACCGTTCCGGCAAATTTAAGCCCCTGCACGCTAACAGCAACCGCGTCGCCCGCTTTGGCATCACCGCCCGCCACGCCGCTAATCAGCGTGGTCATACGGTTTTCAATGGCGTTGACCACATCGTCCGTCGCTACCGCGCCAATGTTGACCTGATTAGTCGCGAGATTATCAATGTGTACGCTGTGAGTATCGGTGGCAATCGCCAGGTTGCCCGCCGCATCGTGAGAGGTGACTGTAACCTTCACTTCCACGTTACCATCAACCGGCGTGCTGTTATTTGCAAAGTCAGATGAGCTCACCGCAACACGGTATCCCAGCCTGTTATTGCCAAGGGAGATAACCTGAGCGTGGTACTGATGACCGTTAATCTCCAGTTGCAGCGGGTCGCCAACTTTGGCGTCTTCGCCACTCACTGTGCCGGAAATCACCTGATTACGCATATACAGCTCTACACGATTCAGGGTGTTATCGTCGGTCACATTGTCGATGGTCAGCGCGTTATGTGACTGAGTATCCAGCACCACAGTGCGATGCGTTACGGCGGTGGCTTCATTACCTACAGCGTCATGGCTGACCAGCGTCACCTGCACATCGTTCGCACCTTCCTTCAGGGTTGCGGAAGGCACCACAATTTCATAGCGTAGCTGACCATGATCGTCGAAAACCGTGCCGTGAAACGCTTTGCCCTGAATAGTCAGCGTTATCGGATCGCCCGCTTTCGCATCACCGCTGGCAACGCCTGAAATAACGGTCGGCATACGAAACTCATTGGCGTTGACGACATCATCATTCGCCACCGTTTCAATGGTCACGGCATTTTGCGCAAACAGATCGTTGTTGACGTGATGATCGGTAGAAACCGTGGTGCTGTTTCCGGCATCGTCGACAGAGGTTAACGTGGCGTGAATATTCGGGTCATTCAATAATCCCTGAGTCAGCACCGGGATGGTATAAGTCAGAGTCCCTGTTCCCGGGTCGGTAACAACGCCGGTATATTCCCGGCCATCGACCAGTAAGGAAATGAGATCGCCAGGCCTTGCATCACCGCCGACAATCCCGTGGATTAACGTTTGCGGTTGGCGTGACTCTTCGAAGTTTATGAGGTTATCCGGCGTGACATTTTCAACGCTAATGCTGATATTTGGTCCAGTAATATCAATCAGCGCATGGTCAAAACTTTCCGCCGTCCGTCCCGTCACATCGGTCGCGATTGCCACCACTGTTACATTTCCAGGTACCAGTCCTGCCAGATCGGTAGCAATATTCCAGTGCCCGTTGTTCACCGGAACAGTTACGGTGAATGTGTTTTTTTGGCTATCGCTGAAGGTAAGCGTGACGTGATTTTGATTACTGGTGCCACTTAAATGGGTCTGGTGAAATTCGCTTTTGTTAATAAAACCATCGTTGCCGGCAAACTCGGTAATTTGCACTTCTGGCGGGAAAACATTCGCGGAGCCCGCGGTCACGCCTCCTATCGGCAGATTGATATCCCAGCCCGGACTACCGAGACCTTGAGTGTTAAAACCTGCTGTCGGATCAACCACCTGCCCGGTCAATTCAAGCTGCACCAGAGTATGACCGCCTCCGCCGCCCTCTAATGTTATCGGCGCTTCATTACCTGCAGCGGTGGCTTCCAGCACCTGCGTCGGATCAGCGCCTTCGGCAATGGCTTTTTGTGCGGCGGCAATATCCTGGGCGCTACTCTCCGGGTTATGGCTGGCCTGTAGCCCATGCTCGCCCCAGTGGCTGTTACGCCCGATATCCAGCGTTTTTCCGTCTGGTAAAGAGACACTTACCGCGCCGCTGGCGCCGGTCACAATTTCTTCACCGCTATATACCCTGTCGCCTTCATGAACCTGTCGTTGTGCGCCATTGGCATCAACAACGTAAACCTGTCCAATGATTGCTTTGATCACACCGAGTAATTTGCTCACCGTAACCTCACTTAAATATCATCATTATTTTTATAAACTCGCTAATATATTAACGAACAAATATCACATTAATTTAATGTAAACATTAATATCTCAATGTAGAAAAAAACACATTTTATTGAATGCAATTACATGAGACTTGACTGGCAAATGAATATAATAAAAAATAACCAAAAATAAAACACGATGTGACAAAACATGTCGTCGAATAGCTGATAACAGCCATTAATTAAGATAATTCATATTTGTTAATTAATATAACGCATTTGTAAAAATGGATGATAGCGACGACAACTGGATGTCATAACCGTGAGATATAAGGCATTCATGTCATGAAGAAGTTTTTAGTTTTTCTGCTTTCGTGCTTTTCAATAAATGTAGCAATTGCAGAAGACTTACAAAATACCGTTAAAGAAGCATTAGCGAATCATCCAGAAGTTAATGCCGCAATAAATAGCCGTTATTCCTCAGAGCAAGAACTGCGGGCGGCACAAGGCGGCTATTTACCGTCCCTGAATCTGAACGCAGAAGCCGGGCGCAAAAATGTTGATGATGCGACTACCCGCGCGGCAGGTCGCAATAACGGTCTGACTCAATCGCCTAACGAAGCGACTCTCAGCCTTGAGCAAAATGTGTTCAACGGTTTTGCCACCAATAGCGAAGTGGCGCGGCAAAAAGCGACCGTTGACTCGCGCGCCTACGGCGTAATGAACACCAGCGAAAGTACCGCTTATGCCGTAATTCAGGCCTATTTCGATGTGCTGCAACGCGAAGAGTTTGTGCGCCTTGCAGAAGACGACCTGGCGAATCATGAGCGCATTTACGACCAGATAAAACTGCGTACCGATCAGGGCGTTGGTCGCTCCGGAGACTTTATGCAGGCCGAAGCGCGTCTGGCCCAGGCGCGTAACAATCTGCTGACCGAGCAGACCAATCTGGAAGACGCGAAAACCACCTTTGTCAGCGTAACGGGCATGGATCCGCAGGGCTTAAGCCAGCCAGAGAGCATTGACTCTCATCTGCCGACCTCGCTGGAAGAAGCCAAAAGCCGAATGGAGAAAAATAATCCATTACTGAAGTCCGCCAATGCGGATATCGAAGCTGCGCACCAGCAATATGAGGCCTCGAAATCAACTTTCTACCCACGCGTAGACGTAGAGCTTTCCCGCGGCATTAGCAACAACACCGATACCACCCGCGCACACACCGAAGAATGGGAGGCGATGGTTAAACTGCATTACAACCTGTACCAGGGCGGCAGCGACAAAGCCAATATGAACTCCCGCGCTTATCTGCACAAGCAGGCTCAGGATGTGCGCAATAACACGCTTCGCCAGTTGAATCAGGAGCTGCGCCTGGCCTGGACAGCACTGCAAAACGCACGCGCCCAGCTTCCTTCTGCAGAAGAATATGCCGACCGAAGCGTCAAAGTGCGCACGGCTTATCAGGATCAATTCAGTCTTGGCGAACGTACCCTGCTGGATTTACTCGATAGTGAAAATGAAGTGTTCTCCTCTAAACGTCGCCTTGTTGAATTACGTTATCTGGCAATGACCAGCGGCTATCGAATTAGCGAACGCACCGGTGAATTAATGAATATTCTAAAAATCACACCGCCGCCGTCAGGGCAACCGGTAGATTCTGCAGAAGAAAATAGTTTACCGGAACTTAATTAATAATTATTAATACCCATTAAATCTCTGACCTACATGCTTATTATAAGCTTGCTATTATTTAACCGTGTACGGTCAGAATGGTTGCGAAAATGAGTGCACAAGCCGAATTATTAAATGACGTCCCCGAGAATTATGTTCCGCCAGGTTCTCAATATCACGACCCACGTAGCCATAATGACGACCCGTTATTAGATAGCTTACTTATTCTGTGTTCTCTGCATGGTAAACCGGCGAGTCGTTCAACACTCAGCAGCGGTCTGCCATTAGAAAACGATCGGCTCACGCTGAATATATTTCCACGCGCGGCGGCAAGAGCCGGTTTAAAAGCGCGAGTCGTCAGGCGCACGCTCGATAAAATTCCGGCAATGTCTTTGCCAGCAGTGTTGTTATTGAACGCTGGCGGAACCGGCGTATTGTTAGCATGGAACGATGACGGCAGCGCCCGCTTTATGCCCAGCGAAAGCGAAGGTGGAGAAATTTGCGTCGATTTAGCCACGCTTGAGCGCAACTATGCGGGTAAAGTCATTTTTGCGCATCCGCGTCATGAATTCGATTTGCAGGCGGAAGCCTTCCTGCCACGCACTAAATCCTGGTTTAAAGACACGCTGAAGCTATCACGCTTTCTGTATATGGATGCGGTGCTGGCCAGCCTGCTGATCAACCTGATTGCGCTCGGCACGCCGCTTTTTACCATGAACGTCTATGACCGCGTCGTGCCAAACCAGGCAACGGTCACGTTGTGGGTGTTGGCGGTGGGGATTTGTCTGGCCTTTATCTTTGATCTGATCCTGAAAATGCTACGCGGTATCTGTTTGGATCTTGCGGGTAAAAAAAGCGATCTCATCATCTCCTCGACCCTGTTTGAACGCATTATCGGCATGGAGATGAAAGAGCGCCCTGCGCGGGTGGGGAGCTTTGCGCAAAACATTCATGAATTCCAGTCGCTGCGTGATTTCCTCTCATCGCTCACGCTGACGACGATTATCGATCTGCCCTTCACCCTGTTGCTGCTGCTCGTTATCGGCATTATCGGCGGCGCGCTGACATGGATCCCGATACTGACATTGCCGATTGCCTTGCTGTGTAGTTGGGCGCTGCAAAAACCGGTCAACGACGCGGTGGCAAAAACCATGAGCCTCGCCAGCGAACGTCAGGCATTGCTGATTGAAACCCTGGGCAGCCTGGATGCCATCAAAGTGAACAATGCCCAAAGTGAACGCCAGTTCCAGTGGGAACAGACGCTGGGCAGCCTGAGTCGTCTGGAACTGCGCGTCAAAACCTTGTCCAGCCTGGCAAGCAACCTCACCGGCTGGTTCCAGCAAATTTCGGGCGTGGTGATGATCATCGTCGGGGTATACATGATTATCGGCGGTAAGCTGAGTATGGGTGGTTTGATCGCCTGCTACATGCTCAATGGTCGCGCTCTGATGCCGCTGGGCCAGCTTACCGGCCTTATCGCCCGCTATCAGCAGGCGAAGCTCACCATCAAAAATACCGAGAGAATGATGTCGCTGGCGCAGGAGCGTCGCGCGGATGAAAATCCGCTCAAGCGGGAACAGTTACAGGGCAGCATTGAATTTCGCGATGTGGATTTCAGCTATCCGGAACAACAAACCCTGTCGCTGCACAAAATAAACCTGACCATTCAGCCCGGTGAGCGCATCGGCATTATCGGACGCAGCGGTTCCGGTAAAAGTTCACTGAGTAAACTTATCGTCAATTTGTACCAGCCGAGCGCCGGGAATCTGCTGATCGACGGTATCGACTCTCGTCAGTTGGATGTGAACGATCTGCGCCACAGCATCGGCTACGTGCCGCAGGACATCCAGTTGTTCAACGGCACGCTGCGCGACAACCTGCTGTGCGGGGCGCGCTATGTCGACGACGAAACCATGCTGCGAGCGGCAGAACTGGCAGGCGTCAACGATTTCGCCCGTCTGCATCCTGACGGCTATAACCTACAGGTCGGTGAGCGCGGCTCTCAGCTTTCCGGCGGTCAACGGCAGGCGGTGGCGCTCGCGCGCGCGCTGCTGTTGGATCCCCCTCTCCTGCTACTGGATGAACCCACCAGTTCGATGGACAACACCAGCGAAGAGAAGATCAAACACGCGCTGGCTCCCTGCATCGCGGGAAAAACGTTATTACTGGTCACGCACCGCGCCTCCATGCTGTCGCTGGTTGACCGTCTGATTATTGTTGATAAAGGACGCATCATCGCAGACGGCCCGAAAGCGGTAGTGATGGATGCGTTGAAAAAGGGGCAGATTAATGCATCTCGCTGATTTCCTGGCTCGAGCCCGCCGCTACTTACAGCATTACTTTCGCGGCCGTGATGAAAATCAAACCGACAGTATTAATGAGGTCAGCCAGGCCATTATTGATGACGCCCCGAGAGTAATACGACTGACGCTGTGGACGATCCTCGCGCTGGTGGTTTTGTCTTTCGTGTGGGCCGGCTTTGCAAAAATTGATGAAGTTACGCGCGGCGAAGGTAAGGCAATCCCTTCATCTAAGCTGCAAAAAATACAGAACCTGGAAGGGGGGATTGTCACCGAGCTATATGTGCATGAAGGGCAAATCGTTAACGCCGGAACCCCATTACTGCACCTCGATGACACGCGTTTCGCCTCCAACGTTGGCGAAACTGAAGCCGATAAGCTCGGTCTGCGCGCCAAGGTAGAACGCCTGACGGCGGAAGTTGAGAACCGCGACTTTATTATTTCCCCAGAGATAGCCAGCCAGGCGCCGGATGTCGCCCGGGGAGAAACCGAGCTGTACAACAGCCGCCGGGAGCAGTTTCACAACGAAATATCCGGGCTCGAAGAACAGCTGGTGCAGAAAAAACAGGAGTTGCGCGACTTTGAATCGAAGGAGGATCAGTTTAAGCACAGCCTTGGGTTAATCCGTCAGGAAATCAAAATGTCCGAACCGCTGCTCGCCTCAGGCGCCATTTCAAAAGTCGAACTGCTGCGCCTGCATCGTACCGAAGTAGAAACCGCCGGGCAGCTCAATTCTATTAGCCTGTCGCTACCCAAGGCCGCATCAGAAATTAAAGAGATTGAGAATAAAATCGGTGAAAGCCGTGGCCGTTTCCAGAGCGATGCGCTGGCCCAGCTCAACGAGGCGCGTACCAATCTGAGCAAAACCCAGGCCAGCGTAAAAGCGTTAGAAGACCGGGTGAATCGGACCATGGTCACCTCACCGGTGCGCGGTATCGTTCAGCAGGTGATGGTGAACACTATCGGTGGCGTCATTCAGCCGGGCAGCGACCTGGTGGAAATCGTACCGCTGGATGACAAGCTGTTAATCGAAGCCAAAATACAACCGCGCGATATCGCCTTCCTCCATCCAGGCCAGCATGCGATGGTGAAATTTACCGCTTACGATTACACCATCTATGGCGGTCTGCAAGGCGAAGTGGTGCAGATAAGCCCAGACACCGTGACCGACAAGCAGGGGCGAAGCTTTTATGTTGTGCGCCTGCAAACGGACAAAAACTACCTGGGAACAAAAGAGCATCAGATGCTTATCATTCCCGGCATGGTGGCGAGCGTCGATATTCTCACCGGTAAGAAAACGATTCTGAGCTATTTGTTAAAACCGATTATTCGCGCACGCGCGGAGGCACTCAGAGAACGTTGATCGGTTGTGCTCCCTTTCATTATTGTCAGGGAGCGCAGAAATTATAACGGCATGCAAAAGGAAAGTTTTCCGCGATTCAGGGTGATTTTCCCGTCATTAACCAGCTCCTGTAACACCTTATGGATGGCGCTACGTGAGATATGATTGCGGGTCAAAATAAAGGTATACACGGACGTTTTCTCTCGGACATCGGGCTGCATTGCCCAGATATATTTCACGTGTTCAATAATCTGCTCGCGAATAGTGCGGTGCGATTGCAACGCCTCGCGCTGGAAATAACGTTGAAGATGGTGCGTTAAGATATCAAACGCCTGCTTCCATAAGTTTTTAGCGGTAAACAGGAGATCGGCGTTTTGTACGCTCATCGCCCACATCTCGCAATCGGTGTCACAACGTAAATAGTGTCCGGCCACTTCCGTACGCATTTGTGGCAGACCGAGAATAGCCGGTGCAGAAATACTCACCGTGACTAAATCATTTTCCACGCGATAAACAGAGACAGTCCCTTTCTCCAGAAACAAGATATTGCCATCAATCTTCAAATCAATACGCTGACGTTTTTTACGTAACGACAGCCAGGCATTATCTGACTTCTTCATTTCATCGCCAACGAGCACTACAGCATTTTCAATTTCTTTCTGGAACATGGGACTCTCTACCGAAAATTAAGGCTTTGTCAAATGAGGATAAATTTACTTAGCACGAAAAATAAATGTCAGCCTGCAAACAAGCTGACATTTATTCCCTTCTACATCTACCACCAACATTCCCTGGTGCCGTTGACGCGTTCAGGCTTCTGCTCTTTTCGCGTGGTGGTGCCAGGCAGTATAGGGCGCTGTCCATAAAGAATTAATGGCAATCATCTTTGTCGATATTTTTTCATCTTTCTGTTCTTTTCGGTGTAGCCAAAAAGATACAATCAATTGATTTATATATGGTTTATTTTCATTAAAAAGTTATCATTGTTGTTATATTATGATACTAAATTGAAACATTTAGCGGTTCTCGCTGTAGAGTCGGGTCCATACTGGTGGTCTTTATGGGCAAAGTGGTATCATGACTCACCAACCGCCTGGCGCATCAGCAAGAGTAGAGACCTTATGTCTGAGACTGGCAATGTCAGTTATCTGATTGAAAAAATAATAATATTTACGCCAGCGACGCAATGTCTGGCGCGGGTAGATCAACCCAATCAACGGATAAAACTCAAACACTCGGCGTCATTATGTCTTTTATTACTTATTCAACATCGCGGGCAAGTGGTTTCACAAAACGAACTGCTGGAATTCGGCTGGGGTAAAAATCACCGTCAGGTGAGCTTCAACGCCTTTTATCAAAGTATTCTCTCTTTGCGTAAAAGTCTGCTGCAACTAGAGCTGGAACAACCGCTTATCACCACGATCCCCCGCAAAGGGCTAATCATTCAGGATGAATGTGATATTCAGGTGATTGAAACACCAGAAGACAGCCCTTCTTCTACGGTTGAACATTTAGCACCGGATGTCGCCATCGAAGAACTATTGCCTTGCGCACCGCGTCAACCTTTGATGACTACTGCAGAAATGGTAATGCTGACCATTACCCTGATAATTTGTGTGCTTATATTGTATCCGTGGCATACCAGCGATAACTATTTCTCTGGCTATATCACTGTGGGCAAAGCACCCACTGACTGTCAGTATTATTTTAATAACGATGCCAGTAATTTCTCTCGACATACCGCGTTTATCGACAAAAATCCGGGGCTGTGTCAAAGCCATAAATTTATCTATATCACCACCTATCCTGAATCCAAGAAATTGTCCGTGCTTGTGTGTCGCTCACCGATGAAAGCCAGGCAGGAAAATGCCTGTCAGTCGGTTTATTACCCACGGTATGATAGCTAATGAATTTTTATCCCAGAACGTCCCGCATTCAGACAGGTATTATCCTGCTGCTTTGTTTTGTTACGCTAATTGTCGCCATCGTCTATCGGTACAGTAAAAACAATGGCGAGTTACATAATCTGACCTGCCGTTCAGCTATCGAGATTGTACGCAATACCACTTCGTTCCGTGGCATCATTGATATAAAAACCGGCGGCAGCAAAGGTATTGTTAATATTGATGGCATTATCAAAGATGCCGAAAATAATGAGCAGACCGTGCAGCGCATGGTACTTTTTACACAATCCAGCTACGGCTCAAGCCCGGTCTGGATTTCGCAGAAAATCCAGATCTCTAATCGTGAAACGGCACCCGCCACTCTCATTCAGGAATTACTCCCCGACTTTTTCCTGACCAACACCAGCGTATCTAACGTCGATTTTTTTGCGCTGAATAGCGAGACGTATCTGATTACCAAAGAGGGGATCCCCTATCTCTACTGCCAGAACTATGCGTTGCCGGAAAATGAATAATCAATAAGGGTTCTGACGGCAAAACCTACGGGTGAATCTCAGTCGTTGTCGGTGATAAGATAGGCCATTCTGGTCGAACCAAGGCTCGTCGTTACTGCCCTTCAGGCGGCTTTCGAATGACAAATTTGTGGGTTTATGTGAGTTTCCAGGGGCTCACGTGAGACTGCCCAGGTACCCAAAAAGATTAAAAAAAGAGCAAAAACAATATGAAAGAGTCACTTGATACGGACTTCACTAACCATACGCCCATGATGCAGCAGTATCTCAAGCTGAAGGCTCAGCACCCGGAAATACTGCTGTTTTACCGCATGGGCGACTTTTACGAACTGTTTTATGACGATGCGAAACGCGCGTCTCAGCTGCTTGATATCTCCCTGACCAAACGCGGTGCATCTGCGGGCGAGCCAATCCCGATGGCGGGCATTCCTCATCATGCCGTAGAAAACTACCTCGCCAAGCTGGTCAATCAGGGCGAGTCCGTTGCTATTTGTGAGCAAATTGGCGATCCGGCGACCAGCAAAGGTCCGGTAGAACGCAAGGTGGTGCGCATTGTCACGCCAGGCACCATCAGTGATGAAGCACTGCTGCAGGAACGCCAGGACAACCTGCTGGCTGCCATCTGGCAGGACAGTAAAGGTTATGGTTACGCAACGCTTGATATCAGCTCCGGGCGTTTTCGCGTCAGTGAACCTGCTGACCGCGAAACCATGGCCGCAGAATTGCAGCGCACCAACCCCGCGGAACTGCTGTATGCCGAAGATTTCGCCGAAACCTCACTGATTGAAGGGCGTCGCGGCCTGCGTCGTCGCCCGCTGTGGGAATTCGAAATTGATACCGCCCGCCAGCAGTTAAACCTGCAGTTTGGCACGCGGGATTTAATCGGCTTTGGCGTGGAAAACGCGCCCCGCGGACTTTGCGCTGCCGGTTGTCTGTTGCAGTACGTAAAAGATACCCAGCGCACCTCGCTGCCGCATATTCGTTCCATCACCATGGAGCGCCAGCAGGACAGCATCATCATGGACGCCGCCACTCGCCGCAATCTGGAAATTACCCAGAACCTGGCAGGCGGCTTTGAAAACACGCTGGCTTCGGTACTCGACTGCACCGTAACGCCGATGGGTAGCCGTATGCTCAAGCGCTGGCTGCATATGCCGGTGCGCGACACTAAAATCCTCACCGAGCGCCAACAAACCATCGGCGCGCTGCAGGATACCACCAGCGAATTACAACCCGTACTGCGTCAGGTAGGCGACCTGGAACGTATTCTGGCCCGACTGGCCCTGCGTACCGCGCGCCCACGCGATCTGGCCCGGATGCGTCATGCTTTCCAGCAATTACCGGAACTGCGCGCACAGCTGGAAAACGTAGACAGTGCCCCCGTGCAAATGCTGCGCGAGAAAATGGGTGAGTTTACCGAGCTGCGTGAACTGCTGGAACGCGCCGTGGTGGAAGCTCCGCCGGTGCTGGTACGCGACGGCGGCGTCATTGCCCCGGGCTACAACGAAGAGCTGGACGAATGGCGGGCGCTGGCTGATGGCGCAACCGACTACCTCGACAGACTGGAAATCCGCGAACGCGAACGCACCGGTCTGGACACGCTGAAGGTCGGGTTTAACGCCGTACACGGCTACTATATTCAGATCAGCCGCGGGCAAAGTCATCTGGCGCCGATTAACTACGTGCGTCGCCAGACGTTGAAAAACGCCGAACGCTACATTATTCCGGAACTGAAAGAGTACGAAGACAAAGTTCTGACCTCAAAAGGCAAAGCGCTGGCGCTGGAAAAACAGCTGTACGACGAACTGTTCGACATGCTGCTGCCGCACCTGGCTGATTTGCAACAGAGCGCCAGCGCGTTGGCGGAACTGGACGTACTGGTCAACCTCGCGGAACGTGCTTATAGCCTGAATTACACCTGCCCGACCTTCACCGACAAGCCTGGTATTCGTATTACCGAGGGACGTCATCCGGTGGTGGAACAGGTGCTGACCGAGCCGTTTATTGCTAACCCGCTTAACCTCTCGCCTCAGCGACGGATGCTGATCATCACCGGCCCGAACATGGGGGGTAAAAGTACCTATATGCGTCAGACCGCGTTGATTGTTCTGCTGGCCTATATCGGCAGCTACGTTCCGGCGCAGAAAGTGGAGATCGGGCCTATCGATCGCATCTTTACCCGCGTTGGCGCGGCGGATGATCTGGCATCCGGTCGCTCTACCTTCATGGTAGAAATGACCGAAACCGCCAACATTCTGCACAACGCCACCGAGAACAGCCTGGTGCTGATGGATGAGATTGGACGCGGCACCTCCACCTACGACGGCCTGTCGCTGGCGTGGGCGTGCGCAGAAAACCTGGCCAATAAAATCAAAGCATTAACGTTGTTTGCCACCCACTACTTCGAACTGACTCAGTTACCGGAGAAGATGGAGGGCGTAGCAAATGTGCATCTGGATGCGTTAGAGCACGGCGATACCATCGCCTTCATGCACAGCGTACAGGATGGCGCGGCGAGCAAGAGCTATGGCCTGGCGGTCGCAGCCCTGGCAGGTGTGCCGAAAGAGGTTATTAAACGCGCACGGCAAAAACTGCGTGAACTGGAAAGCATAGCGCCGAATGTTGCTGCGACCCAGGTCGACGGCACGCAGATGTCGCTGCTATCGGTTCCGGAAGAAACATCACCCGCCGTTGAAGCGCTGGAAAATCTCGATCCGGATTCGCTAACGCCCCGCCAGGCGCTGGAGTGGATCTACCGGCTGAAGAGTCTGGTGTAACGTTGTAATGCCCGATGGCGCCTGGCTTATCGGGCCTACAACAACTGGCGCGCACTTCGGGAATGGGTGCGAGAGGACAAAACCAGGCCATCAGGACGCGGGGTTTCCCCCGCGTTGTTGCTACTTCTTCGGTTCGTAAGCGAGAACAGCTTTAAACTCCATATTACGCTCTTTAATACTTAACTCGCACAGCGAATCTCGTACCATTAACGTAAATCCCAGCACCGTGAAACACAGCACTACAATCGCCACCAGGGCATATTTTGTCAGCATGTCTTGCCTCCCTGCAAAGAAGAGACTAACATCCAAATGGTCTAGGTTTGAACGCTAGCCTCAGGTTGATAGAACTATCTCCTGGGGCTTTTGTCTTTCCGGGACCTTGCAAATGCTCAAAGCTCAGAAAGCCTCAAGCACCCGCCGCTATTCTATTCCAGGCGCCATCTCCTCGAACAATTTAAGCCATTTGCTACGAGCCTGCTCGCAAAATAACGAACCCCGGATATTCCGAGGCTTAATATTAGTGCGTTGTGACGCTGCGCTTATCGGGCCGACATGAACTACCATTTCCAGGCCCCTCAGCGTTGCGCCATCGGCGTACAAGTCTGAAGAATGACGCCAGAAATAGAATCTTTGCTATATTGCCTGACCGTATAGCTCGGCGGTTCACTAACGGTAATATCTGTATAATTAGCGTACGTAACACGTTGTTCCCGAAAAAGTTCACGCACTGTATTCGCCATTTCAGGATTTCCAGGAAAATCAACCCGCAGGGTTGAAAGATCGAGCTCACTACGTATTTTTCGCTGCTCTTCTTGGATATTTTCTTCCACCGAAACAGACACATACATATAGGGCTTTTCTGCATTAACGATTGAATAGGTTATCGCACTATCATAATAGAGATGATGAAATTGCCGACCCGTTATCGTCATTACGGACATAATCTGTACTGGAATTGTGCCATCCCCACTCTTAACGTCCATGTGGGCCTGACATTTAATAACAGAGCCAACGGACCCGCTATTATAGATTTGCATGATTTGTTCATGTGATGCGCTTTGCGCGCCAGAACTCATTCCCAGTAAAGATAATAAAACGACTCGCCGATAGAGTGACATATTTCTGAAAACATCCTTGTTGTCATGCTGCAAAAAAGAACTTAAGCAATTGTATACCGGGTAAGGCGAAGCCGCACCCGGCTATGTTGATTAGCGCTTATCTTCCGCCAGCAGCGGCGGGATACTCGGCACCATCGGCGCATCATCAATATCTTTTTGCGTCATGCGAAACGCTTGCGGGTAGTGCTCGCGGCTGGTGCGGCGTAGCGGTTCGGTATTACGCCAGGTATACAGACAATGCTGGCACTGATATACCGTCCAGACGCCTTTCACCGGCGAGTTTGCCATCACTTCAATATGTTCATCGGCACAACGTGGACAAATCATCTGCTACTCCTTATTTACGGTTGGCCAGCATGGCGGTCAGCTTTTCAGCCCAGGCTTTCGTTTCCGGTAAATCGCATACCGGCTGGCTGTAGTGCCCACGGTTATCCGGCGCAACCGGCGTGGTCGCATCAATAATTAACTTGTCGGTAATCCCCGCCGGGCTGGAACCCGGATCAAGTTCCAGCACCGACATATTCGGCAGTTGCACCAGATCTCCCGCCGGATTGACCTTCGAAGACAGCGCCCACATCACCTGCGGCAGGTTGAACGGGTCAACATCCTCATCAACCATAATCACCATTTTCACGTAACCCAGGCCATGCGGCGTCGTCATTGCGCGCAGCCCCACCGCGCGGGCAAAGCCGCCGTAACGTTTTTTGGTTGAGATAATCGCCAGCAAACCGTGGGTGTACATGGCGTTTACCGCCTGCACTTCCGGGAATTCAGCTTTCAGCTGTTGATAAAGCGGTACGCAGGTTGCAGGACCCATCAGGTAGTCAATCTCCGTCCACGGCATCCCCAGATACAGCGATTCAAAGATCGGTTTGGTGCGATAAGAGACTTTATCGATACGCACGACGGTCATGTTACGTCCACCGGAATAGTGACCGGTAAACTCACCAAACGGACCTTCGATTTCACGTTTACGGCTTTCAATGACCCCTTCAAGGATCACTTCTGACCCCCAGGGTACGTCAAAGCCGGTGAGCGGTGCGGTAGCGATCGGGTACGGACTTTCACGCAGCGCCCCCGCCATTTCGTATTCCGACTGATCGTACTTCAGCGGCGTAGCTCCCATCAGGGTGATGATCGGATCGTTACCCAGCGTGATGGCGATCGGCAGATCTTCACCACGTTCTTCGGCTTTATGCAGATGCAGCGCAATATCGTGCATCGGCACCGGTTGCAGACCAAGCTTGCGCTTGCCCTTGACTTCCATACGATAGATGCCGACGTTCTGTTTGCCAAAATTGTCAGGATCCAGCGGATCGCGCGACACCACGCAGGCTTTATCAAGATAAAAACCCCCGTCGCCATCGTTGAGGCGAAACAGCGGCAGAATATCAAACAGGTTGATCTCATCACCATCAACACAGTTTTCAGCCCACGCAGGGTTGGCACGACGCTCCGGCGTAACCGGAAATTTATCCCAACGGCGGATAAACTCATCAATCTGTTTTTTCACCGGGGTATTTGGCGGCAGACCTAAAGAGATGGCGTGATTCTGCCACGAGCCGATGGTGTTCATCGCCACGCGGGCGTCGGTAAATCCACGAATATTGTCAAACCACAGCGCCGGGGCGCCGTCGCCAATACGCCCGGTTGCGTTGGCCGCCGCCGCCAGATCCGGCTCGGCGTTGACCTCTTCACTGATTTTCAGCAGTTGTCCCTGGTCGTCCAGCGCCTGCAAAAAGCTGCGCAAATCATCAAATGCCATTATTCATTCTCCTGTGCAAAATTCTGCGCCTGTCGTAATCCCTGCCAGCGACGGGCGTTGGGGTGTTCCAGACCAAACTGATCGAGCACGCGAGCCACAATGTGCTGCGTGATGTCATCGACCGTTTGCGGGTGGTTATAAAACGCGGGCATCGGGGGAACCATCGCGACGCCCATGCGGGAAAGCGCGAGCATGTTTTCCAGATGAATGGTGCTAAGCGGCATTTCACGCGGCACCAGTACCAGCTTGCGCCCTTCTTTCAGCACCACATCAGCGGCACGCCCTACCAGTCCTTCCGCGTAGCCTGCACGAATACCGGCCAGGGTTTTCATACTGCAGGGGATAATGATCATGCCGTCAGTACGAAACGACCCGGAGGAGATGGTTGCCGCCTGGTCTGCCGGGTTGTGGCAAAAATCGGCCAACGCAGACACCTCGCGGACGCTGTACGGCGTTTCCAGTTCAATTGTGGTTTTGGCCCACTTTGACAGCACCAGATGAGTTTCCACCCCCGGCATTTCCCGCAGCGCCTGCAGTAGCGACACGCCAAGCGGTGCGCCGGTTGCCCCGGTCATTCCTACAATCAGTCTCATGCAACCCTCAAATTTGTTCGTGTACGAACATTTTATCAAAATACTCCCTCGATGCATTTCGGGCAAGAGCAACTCGCACTGATTGCTAAAGCAGCAATGGTTAAACTATGACGCGTTACCCGTTATGATAGAGACTGACAGAAATCCCGGAGTTCTCATGCGGTTACGAAATACAGCCTTCCACCTTTTACGCCAGCTTTTTCAGCATCATACGGCTCGCTGGCAACATGAATTACCGGATCTGACCAAACCACAGTATGCGGTGATGCGCGCCATTGCCGAACAGCCCGGCATTGAGCAGGTTACCCTGACCGAGGCAGCAGTCTGTACCAAAGCGACGCTTGCGGAAATGCTGAGCCGGATGGAAAAACGCGATCTGGTCAAGCGTGAGCACGATCCAGCGGATAAGCGTCGGCGGTTTGTTTATTTAACCGCGCAAGGAGAGGCATTACTGGCCAGCGCCACTCCGTTAGGCAATAGCGTGGATGAGGAGTTTCTGGGGCGATTATCCGATGAAGAGCGTGAGCAGTTCACTCGTCTGGTGCGTAAGATGATGAACTAATCTGCCGGATGGCGACATAAATGTCTTATCCGGCCTACAAAGTCCAGCTCCCCGTAGGCCTGATAAACGCAGTGCCATCAGGCAACAAACATAGAAAAAGGCCAGTCCCAATGAGACTGGCCTTTCTTGATAGAACTTGTGCTTACTCGCGGAATAGCGCTTCGATATTCAGCCCTTGAGTCTGCAGAATTTCACGCAGACGACGCAGACCTTCAACCTGAATCTGGCGAACACGTTCACGAGTGAGACCAATTTCACGGCCCACATCTTCCAGTGTCGCAGCTTCGTACCCCAGCAGACCAAAACGACGTGCCAGCACTTCACGCTGTTTGGCGTTCAGTTCGAACAGCCATTTGACGATGCTTTGTTTCATATCATCGTCTTGCGTGGTGTCTTCCGGACCGTTTTCCTTTTCATCGGCCAGAATATCCAGCAACGCTTTTTCGGAATCACCACCCAGAGGGGTGTCTACCGAGGTAATACGCTCGTTGAGTCGGAGCATACGGCTGACGTCATCAACCGGTTTATCCAGTTGTTCAGCAATCTCTTCTGCGCTCGGTTCGTGGTCCAGTTTATGCGACAACTCACGCGCGGTACGCAGATAGACGTTCAGCTCTTTTACAATGTGAATCGGCAGTCGGATCGTACGGGTTTGGTTCATAATCGCCCGTTCGATCGTCTGGCGGATCCACCAGGTTGCGTATGTTGAGAAGCGGAACCCGCGTTCCGGGTCAAACTTCTCGACTGCACGGATAAGTCCCAGATTGCCCTCTTCAATCAGGTCCAGCAATGCCAGACCACGATTGCCATAACGACGAGCAATTTTCACCACCAGACGCAGGTTACTTTCAATCATGCGACGGCGGGATGCGACATCCCCACGCAGTGCGCGACGCGCAAAATAAACTTCTTCTTCGGCTGTTAACAGTGGTGAATAACCAATCTCACCAAGGTAAAGCTGAGTCGCGTCCAACACACGCTGTGTGGCCCCCTGCGATAACAGCTCTTCTTCAGCCAGGTCGTTATCACTGGGTTCCTCTTCACTCAAGGCTTTTTCATCAAAAGCCTCTACTCCGTTCTCATCAAATTCCGCATCTTCATTTAAATCATGAACTTTCAGCGTATTCTGACTCATAAAGGTGGCTCCTACCCGTGATCCCTAACGGAACTAGCACGTGAAAGCCTGGTTCCGCCGAATTATCGCTGCGGTAAATAACGCAGCGGGTTTACGGATTTCCCCTTGTAACGAATTTCAAAATGCAAGCGTGTTGAACTGGTTCCGGTGCTACCCATGGTAGCTATTTTCTGCCCCGCCTTGATTTCTTGTTGTTCCCGGACCAGCATCGTATCGTTATGGGCGTAGGCGCTCAGGTAATCATCGTTATGTTTGATGATAATAAGATTACCGTAACCACGCAGCGCATTACCGGCATAAACGACGCGTCCATCTGCGGTCGCGACAATAGCCTGTCCTTTGCTGCCTGCAATGTCGATCCCTTTATTGCCACCTTCGGTAGCCGCAAAGTTTTCGATCACTTTGCCGTCAGTCGGCCAGCGCCAGGTAGAGATTGGCGAGCTTGTCGACGTTGAGCTTGCAGTTGATTCGGTTGCGCTAACTGCTGGAGCCGTTACAGGCGCTGTGACCACGGTCCCAGCAGGCTTGTTGTTCGGCAACATTTTATTAGCACTTTGTTCACCTGAATCCTCAGAATACGTAATTGTTGGTTTCGAAGCAACAGCAACGGTGGAATTTTGTGCAGGGTTGGTCACAACTCCTTGCTGTGCTGCATCCGCCTGGGTGATGGCATTTCCACCGGTAATCGGTGCGCCAGACGCGTTGCCCACTTGCAGAGTTTGACCGACATTCAGGCCATACGGGGCCGGAACGTTATTGCGTTGTGCGAGGTCACGGAAATCGTTCCCGGTGATCCAGGCAATATAAAAAAGGGTATCGCCTTTCTTAACAGTATAGGTACTGCCGCCCGTGTAGCTACCTTTCGGAATATTCCCATACTTACGGTTGTACACAATACGACCGTTTTCCATCTGTACAGGCTGTTGTGCGACAGGCTGGATTTGCGTTGGCTGCGTGGTTGGTTGCTGCACCGGCTGGATCTGTGGCGTCTGCTGTACTGTCGACGTCGAGCCCATTTTAGGCGGAGGTGTAATCAGCATGCCGGAACTGGTGTTCGTAGATGAACTGCCGTCAACGGAGCTGACTGGCGCTGGTGGATTCGAGGTGTTAGAACAACCTGCCAGCCATAATGAAACCAGTGACAATGCCGCAATACGGCGAACGGTAAATTTTTGGCTTCCCGCGCTCATTTATCCCCCAGGAAAATTTGGTTAAAACCAGTGACGTAATCACCGTGCAAAGCATCGACACGATACGCTGACTAATTCCAGAATATCCAGGAAAACTCCAGGTATTCAGAGCCAGTATCTACGCAAGCTCCCCCTTCACAAGGGGAACGAAACGTACGGCCTCCACGGTATCGATAATAAATTCGCCTCCCCGACGACGCACCCGCTTTAAAAACTGGTGCTCATCGCCCACGGGTAAGACGAGAATGCCGCCCTCATCCAGCTGCATCATCAATGCGGTTGGGATCTCGGGCGGCGCTGCCGTTACAATGATAGCGTCAAACGGGGCTCGCGCCTGCCAGCCTTGCCATCCATCACCATGACGGGTCGAAACATTATGTAAATCAAGCTGCTTGAGGCGACGACGTGCCTGCCACTGCAAACCTTTAATGCGCTCAACGGAGCACACATGATGCACCAGGTGCGCCAGAATCGCCGTCTGGTAGCCAGAGCCGGTACCAATTTCCAGCACCCGGGACTGCGGCGTTAGCTCAAGCAGTTCGGTCATCCGCGCAACCATATAGGGCTGCGAAATCGTCTGCCCCTGGCCAATCGGCAGAGCAATATTGTCCCAGGCCTTATGTTCAAACGCCTCATCAATGAATTTTTCACGCGGCACGGCGGCGAGCGCATCGAGAACAAGCTCATCTCTGATGCCCTGCGCACGTAATTGTTCAAGAAGAGTGTGTACGCGTCTGCTTACCATTGCGTGTCGGCTCCCACGCTGTCTAACCAGTCAGAAACCACCTCATGCGCGCCGTATGCGGTTAAATCGACATGCAGCGGCGTGATGGAAACATAGCCTTCATCGACGGCGGCAAAATCCGTATCCGGCCCGGCGTCGCATTTTTCACCCGGCGGCCCGATCCAGTACAGCGTATTACCGCGCGGATCCTGCTGTGGAATCACCTGATCCGCCGGATGGCGACTGCCGCAGCGGGTGACGCGAATTCCTTTAATTTGAGCCAGCGGTAAATCCGGCACGTTGATATTCAAAATGCGACCGGTGCGCAGCGGTTCACGGCTCAGCGCCCGTAAGATACGACAGGTTACTGCGGCAGCAGTATCGTAATGTTTATGCCCATCGAGCGAGACAGCCAGCGCAGGGAACCCCAGATGACGACCTTCCATCGCCGCCGCAACGGTACCGGAATAAATAACATCATCACCCAGATTAGGACCCGCGTTAATACCAGAAACGACAATGTCCGGACGCGGACGCATTAACGCGTTTACGCCCAGATAGACGCAATCGGTAGGCGTACCCATTTGTACGGCGATATCGCCGTTATCATAGGTAAACGTGCGAAGTGAGGATTCCAGCGTCAGCGAGTTAGACGCGCCACTGCGGTTACGATCCGGGGCAACCACCTGTACGTCAGCAAACTCACGCAGCGCTTTCGCCAGCGTTTGTATACCGGGTGCGTGGACCCCATCATCGTTACTCAGCAATATACGCATAATCACCCATTGTGTTAATAAGTTCCCTTACAACACTGGTGGCGAAGCTACCTGCCGGTAGCCAGAAGCGTAACTCAACGGTTACGTCATCCCACCAGTTCCAGCTTAATTGTTGTGGATACAGCAACATAGCGCGACGCGACGCGTCGACTTTCTCGCGCAATAACAGAGACTGCAGCGCGGTTTCATCAGCAATAGCGGCTTCTTCAAACGCCAGCGCGTCGCGCTGAGTTCCCCACTCACCGCTGCCCGGTAATGCTGCTGTTACCATCAATTCTTTCTCATCGACGCGACGCTGTAATTCAGTTTGTTCTTCCAGTGTGGCGACAAACCAGCTTCCACGTCCCGACAATTGTAGCGCATCGCCGTCAACAACTTGATTAAAGTCTGTTTTTTTCAAGCGTTCACTGACTATCTGATTAAACAACGCGCTACGGGCCGCCGACAACCAAAAACTGCGTTTATTGCGATCGCGCACCGGCGCATCGCTTTGCGCCCAGCGCAGCGCCCCTTGCAGGTTGCTGCCGCCGATACCAAAACGCTGAGCGCCAAAATAGTTCGGTACGCCGCGCTCGCCAATCGCCTGTAAACGCGCTTCAACGTCATTGCGCTCGCTCACTTCACGCAGCACCAGCGTAAATTCGTTGCCCTTCAGCGCCCCTAAACGCAGCTTACGCTTGTGGCGCGCGTACTCCAGCACTTTACAGCCTTCAAGCTCAAATTTGCTTAAATCAGGCATCGCATTGCCGGGGACGCGTGCGCACAGCCACTGTTCCGTAACCGCATGTTTATCTTTCTGCCCGGCAAAGCTTACTTCACGGGCGTGAATTTTCAGGAACTTCGCCAGCGCGTCAGCCACAAAACGGGTATTACAGCCGTTTTTTAGGATGCGCACCAAAATGTGCTCGCCTTCGCCATCCGGTTCGAAGCCTAAATCTTCGACGACGACAAAGTCTTCCGGATTCGCTTTCAGAACGCCATGGCCCAGTGGTTTGCCATGGAGATACGTCAGATCTTCAAACGCAGTCATTTCGTTGCCTTAATGAGTAACGCCACCGCTTCACAGGCAATCCCTTCCCCACGCCCGGTAAAACCGAGTTTTTCCGTGGTGGTCGCTTTCACGTTAACATCATCCATATGGCAGCCGAGATCTTCGGCAATAAACACGCGCATCTGCGGAATGTGCGGCAGCATCTTCGGCGCCTGAGCAATAATCGTCACATCCACATTACCAAGCGTATAGCCTTTGGCCTGAATACGCCGCCAGGCTTCACGCAATAATTCACGGCTATCTGCACCTTTAAAGGCCGGGTCGGTATCCGGGAAGAGTTTACCGATATCCCCCAGCGCCGCCGCGCCCAGCAGAGCATCAGTTAGCGCATGTAACGCCACGTCGCCATCAGAATGCGCCAGCAATCCTTTTTCGTATGGGATGCGTACACCACCAATGATAATTGGGCCAACTCCGCCAAAAGCGTGTACGTCGAAACCGTGTCCAATTCGCATTATGCCTTCTCCTGATATACACAGCATCCTGCAGGCTGCCTCGTTGCAGCGTGAAGGATGAGGTGTCTAGATAGTTCGGGTCAGATAAAATTCCGCCAGCGCCAGATCTTCCGGGCGAGTGACTTTGATGTTGTCAGCGCGTCCTTCAACCAGTTGCGGATGAAAGCCGCAATATTCCAGCGCCGAGGCTTCGTCCGTAATGGTTGCGCCTTCGTTGAGCGCACGGGTCAGGCAGTCGTGCAACAGCTCACGAGGGAAAAACTGTGGCGTCAACGCATGCCATAAATCGGTGCGATCGACCGTATGAGCAATGTCTGTTCGGCCCGGCTCCGCGCGCTTCATCGTGTCGCGTACGGGCGCCGCCAGGATCCCGCCGGTGCGGCTGGTCTCACTTATTGCCAGTAAACGGGATAAATCATCATGGTGCAAACACGGACGCGCGGCATCATGCACCAGTACCCAGTTGGCTTCCCCTGCGGCTTGCAAACCGGCAAGGACAGAATCGGCACGCTCGTTGCCGCCATCCACTACGGTAATTTGCGGATGCGCAGCGAGTGGAAGTTGGGCAAAGCGGCTGTCGCCTGGGCTGATAGCGATGACGACTCGCGTCACCCGGGGATGAGCCAGCAGCGCATCAACCGAGTGTTCAAGAATGGTTTTATTGCCAATAGAGAGGTACTGCTTAGGACACTCTGTTTGCATTCGGCGGCCAAACCCGGCAGCCGGCACCACGGCGCAAACGTCCAATAAAGTGGCTGCCATGTTAAATCCCTGGACGGTTTATCGATTGTTTTGCCCTGCAGTCTGAGCGCGTTTAGACGCGTCAGGTACCAGACGATAAAAGGTTTCGCCCGGCTTAGTCATGCTGAGTTCGTTACGCGCGCGCTCCTCGATAGCCTCTTGTCCACCATTGAGGTCGTCAATTTCGGCAAAGAGCTGATCGTTACGCGCTTTAAGTTTCGCGTTTGTAGCTTGCTGCGCAGCAACATCATCGTTGACGCGACTATAGTCATGTATGCCGTTCTTACCGAACCACAGCGAATACTGCAGCCAGACTAATAAAGCCAGCAACAGCAGCGTTAGTTTACCCATCCTGCCCCCTGAAAAACGGCATTAACATCCCATAACTTCCGCAGACGACTTTACATCAACGGGCGGGAATGCCGCGACAACGCGGGCAAATGTACCACATTTGCCCGTTGTTACGTATACCCCGTGTAAGGAGAACATAATCTCATTGTTGGTTACGGTTTGAATTATGGCCAGAGAGTGAACAACCGCGGCGATTATGCGAAATTGACGTGAGCTTAACCCAATAACCACAAAAATAGTGCGCCAAACATAGCCCCAACCACCAGCAGGGTACAGGTAATGCTCAGCAACAACCGTCCTTTTAATAGCGAGTGCAGGGCAATACCCGCGACGATCGCCACGGGCAACAATGCGAGGAAAAAGGGCCAGGTATAAATAAAGAAAAACAGTGTATTAGGGCCATACATCAGACACGGAAATCCCAGCGCCAGCAACCACGCTGCAAATCCGACCACGGCCCCCGGAAGTGACCAGGTGGTTTCGTCGTCGGCAGCGAAGGTATCTGACTCTGTAATAGTAATGTTATGGCTGTTACGCATATCTAATCCTGTGACCGTGACTGACCGGGCATACAAGCTCGGGTGTCTCAGGATCTGATAATATCTTCCTGCCTCAGCAGGTCTAATAATTGGGGTACCAAATTTGTTACCAATTGTTCACCATCAAGATGAATCTCTGGCGATTCAGGCGCTTCGTATACTGAGTCAATTCCGGTAAAATTGCGCAACTCCCCCGCCCGCGCTTTTTTATACAGCCCTTTTGGATCGCGCGCTTCACACGTTGCTAATGGCGTATCGACAAAAACCTCAATAAAACGCCCCTCTCCCACGCGCTCACGGACCATTTGTCGCTCGGCGCGATGCGGGGAGATAAAAGCGGTCAACACCACCAGACCGGCATCGACCATCAGGTTCGCCACTTCGCCAACGCGCCGGATATTCTCCTTACGATCGGCATCGCTAAACCCGAGATCGCTGCACAGACCGTGACGCACGTTATCGCCATCCAGCAGATAAGTGCTGACGCCCAGCTTGTGCAGCGCTTCTTCCAGCGCTCCCGCTACGGTAGATTTACCGGAGCCAGACAGCCCGGTAAACCACAGCACAACACCACGGTGACCGTGGCGTTGCTCCCGCTGTTGCGGTGTAACTGGATGGGCATGCCAGACGACGTTTTCGTCATGCAGCGCCATTATTTGCCTCCCAGCAGATCGCGCGCACCCCAGTGTGGGAAGTGGCGACGCACCAGCGCATTCAGCTCCAGTTCAAACGCGCTGAACTGAGAAGCCGCGACGTGCTCCTGAATGATAGGCTCGCGCACCAGCCCCGCGCCAACGGTGACGTTAGTCAGGCGGTCAATGATAATTAGCCCACCCGTAACCGGGTTCTGCTGATAGGTATCCAGCACCAGCGGCTCGTCAAAGGTCAAATTAACCAGACCGATGCCGTTTAGCGGCAGCGCTTCAACGTCACGTTGAGTCAGGTTATTAATATCGACCTGATACTGCACGCTATCAACGCGTGCGCGAGTCTTCTTGCCTGCAACTTTGATGTCATAGCTCTGCCCTGCCGACAACGGCTGCTCCGCCATCCACACCACATCAACGGCAGCGCTTTGTACCGCTGGCAATGCTTCACCGGCATCAAGCAGCAGGTCGCCCCGGCTGATGTCGATCTCATCTTTCAGCACCAGGGTGATTGCTTCGCCTGCATGCGCTTCCTGTAAATCGCCATCAAAAGTCACGATCCGCGCCACGCTCGACTCAACGCCAGACGGCAACACTTTGACGCGTTGCCCGACCTTCACGCTACCGGAGGCCAGCGTCCCGGCATAACCACGGAAATCCAGATTCGGTCGGTTCACATACTGCACCGGGAAACGCATCGGCTGAGTATCAACAATGCGCTTGATCTCAACGGTTTCCAGCACTTCCAGCAGCGTTGGACCGCTGTACCACGGCATGCTGGCGCTTTGCGAAGCCACGTTGTCGCCTTCCAGCGCAGAGAGCGGCACAAACCGGATATCCAGGTTACCCGGCAGTTGTTCAGCAAAAGTAAGATAGTCTTCGCGAATGCGATTAAATGTCTCCTCGCTAAAGTCCACCAGATCCATTTTGTTGATCGCCACCACCAGGTGTTTGATCCCAAGCAACGTAGAGATAAAGCTGTGACGACGAGTCTGATCCAGCACGCCTTTACGCGCATCGATCAGCAGGATCGCCAGGTCGCAGGTCGACGCCCCGGTCGCCATGTTGCGGGTGTACTGTTCATGGCCAGGAGTGTCCGCAATAATAAATTTACGCTTCTCGGTAGAGAAATAACGGTACGCCACGTCGATAGTGATGCCCTGCTCGCGCTCGGCCTGCAAGCCGTCAACCAATAACGCCAGATCGAGCTTTTCGCCCTGAGTACCGTGACGTTTACTGTCGTTGTGCAGCGATGAAAGCTGATCTTCATAAATCTGACGCGTGTCGTGCAGCAGACGGCCAATCAGGGTACTTTTCCCGTCATCCACGCTACCGCAGGTTAAAAAACGCAGCAGACTTTTGTGTTGCTGGGCGACCATCCAGGCTTCAACGCCGCCTTCATTAGCAATTTGTTGTGCAAGTGTCGTGTTCATGGCGGCTCCTTAGAAATACCCCTGACGTTTCTTCAGCTCCATGGAGCCCGCCTGGTCGCGGTCAATCACGCGCCCCTGACGTTCACTGGTGGTTGAGACCAGCATCTCTTCGATGATTTCCGGCAGCGTCTGCGCATTCGACTCCACCGCGCCTGTCAGCGGCCAGCAACCAAGCGTACGGAAACGCACCATGCGCTTTTTAATCACTTCCCCAGGTTGCAGATCGATTCTGTCGTCATCAATCATCATCAGCATGCCGTCGCGTTCCAGCACCGGACGCTCCGCCGCCAGGTATAGCGGCACGATATCGATATTTTCCAGCCAGATGTACTGCCAGATATCCTGTTCAGTCCAGTTAGAGAGCGGGAATACGCGAATGCTTTCGCCCTTGTTAATCTGCCCGTTGTAGTTGTGCCACAGCTCCGGGCGCTGATTTTTCGGATCCCAGCGATGAAAACGATCGCGGAAAGAGTAAATGCGCTCTTTGGCCCGCGATTTCTCTTCGTCGCGACGAGCACCACCGAACGCGGCGTCAAAACCGTATTTGTTCAGCGCCTGCTTCAACCCTTCGGTTTTCATAATGTCGGTATGCTTGGCGCTACCGTGGACAAACGGGTTGATGCCCATTGCCACCCCTTCCGGGTTTTTATGCACCAGTAGTTCACAGCCGTAGGCTTTCGCCGTGCGGTCACGAAACTCGTACATCTCGCTGAATTTCCAGCCGGTATCAACGTGCAACAGGGGGAACGGCAGCGTACCAGGATAAAACGCTTTGCGCGCCAGATGCAGCATTACGCTGGAATCTTTGCCGATGGAATACATCATCACCGGATTAGAAAACTCGGCGGCCACCTCACGAATGATATGGATGCTTTCCGCTTCCAGTTGCCGCAGGTGGGTAAGTCGTTTTTGATCCATAACCGTTCCTATGTAATGCCGTTATTTTGCTAACGATGCTCAGATAACCTGACTATAGGGAGGGCAAGGAGGCGAATGAAATTACGAATTGGAATGAGTAGTTCCTCAAAGGAATAACGATCTGGAAAAGCAAATATCAAAAAGTGCTTAAGCTACCGAATTTAGGGCATTTAGGAGCAAATGAAATTGTTTTACCTCGATCACGGTTTCATACTAGCGGCTGAAAATTTTTGCTTGGTATTTAAGGACTCACTATGTTTTCCGCATTGCGCCACCTGACTACCGCCCTGGCGCTCGGCGCGTGCTTCATCCTTCCCGCACAGGCAACATCTTCCAAACCTGGAGATATCGCAAATACCCAGGCTCGATATATCGCAACGTTTTTCCCAGGCCGCGTGACGGGATCTCCGGCAGAAATGTTATCTGCTGATTATATACGTCAGCAATTTCAACAGATGGGCTATAGCAGCGATATTCGGACGTTTAATAGCCGTTATGTTTATACCGCTAAAGATAACCGTAAAAACTGGCATAACGTAACGGGAAGCACCGTTATTGCAGCACATGAAGGTAAAGCGCCGCAGCAGATTATTATCATGGCGCACCTTGACACCTACGCCGCACAAAGCGACGCCGATTCAGATGCCAATCTGGGTGGACTAACCCTGCAGGGTATCGACGACAACGCCGCCGGTGTTGGCGTGATGCTGGAACTGGCGGAAAAACTCAAAAACGTGCCGACGCAATACGGCATCCGATTTATCGCCACCAGCGGCGAGGAAGAAGGCAAACTGGGCGCGGAGAACATTCTGAAGCGAATGAGCGCTGCAGAGAAGAAAAACACGCTGCTGGTTATCAACCTCGATAACCTGATTGTCGGTGATAAGCTCTATTTCAATAGCGGTAAGAAAACCCCGGAAGCGGTGCGAAAATTGACGCGCGACCGGGCACTGGCTATCGCGCACAGTCGCGGTATCGTTGCCAGCACCAATCCAGGTCTGAACAAAGACTATCCGAAAGGCACTGGATGTTGTAACGATGCAGAGGTCTTCGACAACGCGGGCATTTCCGTTCTCTCCGTTGAAGCGACCAACTGGAACCTGGGCAAGAAAGATGGCTATCAACAGCGCGCCAAAAGCGCCTCGTTCCCGGCAGGCAACAGCTGGCACGATGTGCGACTGGATAACCAGCAGCATATCGATAAAGCGTTACCGGGCAGGATAGAACACCGTAGCCGCGACGTGGTACGCATTATGCTGCCGCTGGTAAAGGAACTGGCAAAAGCGGGTAAAAACCCTTAGTCCACTTTTGGTGAAGTCATAAGGCTATTTTTGCCCCAAGCCAGCGGGGAACACAGCATCTGGAAATAATTCTGCTCTAGCGCGTCCGGTTTATCCCCGCTGGCGCGGGGAACACGGCGTAGCCGCCCGGGTTTAGCGTGGATTTGCCGGTTTATCCCCGCTGGCGCGGGGAACACCGGATGATCGGTGTCAAAAAAGTACTGACCGTCGGTTTATCCCCGCTGGCGCGGGGAACACTAAGTCATTGTTTCCCCTAAAACTCATAATCGCGGTTTATCCCCGCTGGCGCGGGGAACACTGCAAGAGAGCCACTTCGCGATCGCGTTTCAGCGGTTTATCCCCGCTGGCGCGGGGAACACCCCCGATAACTCCGATTCACGCTGAATCATTTCGGTTTATCCCCGCTGGCGCGGGGAACACTTACAAACGCGCTTGCAATTAACACCGCCGCCCGGTTTATCCCCGCTGGCGCGGGGAACACTGCAGCGGGCGCGCGTTCAATTGGTGCGGGCGCGGTTTATCCCCGCTGGCGCGGGGAACACAGCTGGACGCCCTACGATTTAACGGGGTGGGCCGGTTTATCCCCGCTGGCGCGGGGAACACAATTTACCAAACGTTGCAAACTCTTTAAAAGCCGGTTTATCCCCGCTGGCGCGGGGAACACTATTCAAATTATCGAAAGAAAGCACTTTCAAACGGTTTATCCCCGCTGGCGCGGGGAACACCAGACGTCGAGTGTCTGAGGGTCGGTGGAGCGCGGTTTATCCCCGCTGGCGCGGGGAACACAGCACCGTCCTGTTGCTGTAAAAATGCAAACACGGTTTATCCCCGCTGGCGCGGGGAACACATAAAAACGGGCGTTGCCGCACAACAAAGTAACGGTTTATCCCCGCTGGCGCGGGGAACACTGAATGACCGTAATTACCGCGCGGGCGATGTCCGGTTTATCCCCGCTGGCGCGGGGAACACACCAGTCAAGCTGACTGATTTTTGAGAATCAACGGTTTATCCCCGCTGGCGCGGGGAACACGAGTGTCTCCGAAACGATAGCAACACGAATTTCGGTTTATCCCCGCTGGCGCGGGGAACACAGATCAATTGGTTTATCGATGAAATCGCTCATCGGTTTATCCCCGCTGGCGCGGGGAACACATCAGGTCACGAACCTGGCGCGCGGTATTCGCCGGTTTATCCCCGCTGGCGCGGGGAACACTGCGTCAACAACGGAACGAATTATGCTATCAGCGGTTTATCCCCGCTGGCGCGGGGAACACGACTGACGGATATGATCGGCCCCCGCGAGCGGCGGTTTATCCCCGCTGGCGCGGGGAACACGGCTGTGAAGCGCGACCACCACGGCTAATAACCGGTTTATCCCCGCTGGCGCGGGGAACACGGCGTCGTTAATCGTGCCAGTATCGACGTTTTCGGTTTATCCCCGCTGGCGCGGGGAACACCGGCTTAGACATTTTGCCGCCGCGGGATACAACGGTTTATCCCCGCTGGCGCGGGGAACACTCGATCATGATAATGTTGTGCAGCGTTTGATCCGGTTTATCCCCGCTGGCGCGGGGAACACCTGGTACAGAATAGGTCGGCATAGGCCGAGCACGGTTTATCCCCGCTGGCGCGGGGAACACTCTTTGGTGAACAGGTTGCAAGTAATGACGGCCGGTTTATCCCCGCTGGCGCGGGGAACACTCTAAAACTATACTCTTGTTCCAAAAGGATTTTTTTAACACAAAACAACCCACCAACCTTTAGATAACAATTCCATATTATTAAAGAACTCGTAATCTATTGATTTTCAACAGGAAGGAAAGAAACCAAACGCAGCCCGTCCAAATCTACCGGAATACGCCGATTCTCACCCCATGTCTGAAACTCAAATCCTGATTCTGTGTTAGTCGCCCAAGCCATAACGGCATTTCCACAACCACCAAGCTGTGTGATCTGTTGCCAAATCATTTCCCGGATACGCTTCGAAGTATCGCCCACATACACACCTGCTCGAATTTCCAGTAGCCAGATGGCAAGGCGGCCCCGCAGACGCGGCGGTACATTTTCTGTGACCACAACCACCATACTCATTAACCATGCCCCCGATGACCGCTATCACCCAGCGACTCTGGCTCCGGTATCGCTGGCGGCAGCATATCCGGTGCAGGCTGAGGCGGTTCAATCTCTCCAGCAGCAAGCACTTCTTCAATAAGTGGGATCAGTTTTCCGGTCAGTTTTGAACTGCGAAAAATATCACGGCAGGCCAGGCGCACTTCTTTATCCGGCTCTGCAGGGTGACGAGCGGCGATCTCAAAAGCTTTGGGCACCACAGATTCAAATTTGATGATATCGGCAATGTCATAAACAAAAGAAAGTGGTTTACCACTATGGATAAAACCGATAGCAGGCGCATAGCCCGCCGCCAGAATGGCCGCTTCTGAAATGCCGTACAGGCATGATGTCGCCGCGCTAATACATCGGTTCGCAACATCCCCCTTTTCCCAGTCTTTTGGATCGTAGTTACGGCCGTGCCATTTCACGCCATACTGCTTCGCTAGTAATGCATAAGTTGCCCGCACACGGGAACCTTCAATACCACGCAGTTGCTCAACAGAACGGCGGGCTGGCGGCGGTTCGCGAAAACGCAATTCATACATTTTGCGGACTACTTTAAGCCGCAGGTCGTCATCTAACGCCAGCTTTGCCTGATAGAGCAACTTATCGGCCCGCGCACCGCCGGGCTGCCCAGAGGAATAAACCCGCACTCCTGCCTCACCCACCCACACCAACAGCGTTCCTACCGTCGATGCCAGACGCACCGCGGCATGCGAAACGCGCGTTCCCGGCTCCAGCATGATGCAGGCGACCGACCCCACGGGAATATGAGTGCGCACTCCCGTTTTATCGATCAACACAAATGCTCCATCCAGTACGTCAATTTGACCGTACTGGAGGAAGATCATCGACGTTCGATCTTTTAACGGGATAGGATTGAGCGGTACAAACGTCACTCACTATCTCCGGGTTTGATCATCATCATTCCGCAGCCAAACGCCCGGCTTTTACCGAATCCCTGCTCCAGACGTTGCAGGAAAAGCGCGGGAACATTAACCACCAGCACGCCGGTATAGTCCACGCTGCTGAACTGAATCAGTTGGCGAGATTTCTCACGGCGTATCTGCTGCTGCCTGTAGGCCTCAACGCTTCCCTCGCGCAGGGTAAAACCATTTTGTTCCCCCTGCCGCGTCAACCAGTTCAACGCCGCTTGCTGCTGATAAGGCCAGATCTCCCGGCTATCCCCCTGAGCTTTGAGCTGGCGTTTCGCTTCCATCAGCAGATCATGACGCTTACCGCCTTTGCAAACGGTCGGGTTGGCACGCAGGCTAAAACGCAGCGTCTGCCCGGCACTCAGTGCTGGTGCGAATGGACGAGTCTGCACGTCAAAAGTCGCGCTGGCGACGGGTTGATGCTGCGACAGAACAAAAAAGCGAAATGCCCCCTGTAACTCTTCACGGCGATAAAGAAACTGCCGCTCCTTCCCGCCGGGAAAGAGCTCCCATAGCCACTGGTGCATCACGTACTCGCCGCGTTCCACCAAATGCAAAAGCTGTGAAGGCAAAAGCTCGCTGGTATGCAACGTTATTCTTGAGAGATACACGCATCCTCCTTGCTAAGCCATAGTCCCTGACTCACAGTCCGTTCACCAAACAGCCACTGCTGACGATTCAACGGCATATCACGACGGCGCAAAATCTTGTTCGCCGTTAAGCCATCGTGTTCACCTTCCCACCAGCATTCGTTCTGCAACCCGGCAAGGGGCAGTCTCAGCGCATTGAATTTATCCTGATACAGACGATACGCTTCGCGTAGCACTTCCGCCGCCCTCCCTTCCAGCAGTTGCGGCGCAAGCGGCAGCGCCAGAGGGTGACTTTTGCGCCCCAGATACAGCGGGAATATAGGATGTTGTAACGACGCTTGAAGCTGTGTGAGCGTGTAAGGCGCGCACGGCGTTGCACTGACAGCGACCATCCACCAGGCGTCGGTGTAGTAGTCGCGTCGGGAAATCAACGCGCTCAGTAGCTCAGGATCATGCAACTCTTCACGGCGGCTGAAGTAACGCGCCTTACGTAACTCTTTCGGCATTTGCACAGTGTGATAATCCCGCGCCCAGCGTGGGTTACCGCTGGCACACAGCAAAAATTCGTAATGACGATTGAAGGCATTTAGCCGTTCCTCTTCATCGCGGCGAATGCCCAACGCCGCCGCCAGTAACCCCAGCAGCGCCGAGTGCGAGGGTAACTCGTGGCTATGGCGCACTTCGCCTGGCGCATCCACACCCCAGGACGCCATCGGCCCGTGAAGCTGAAAAACCAGATATTGGCTCATAAGCCGCCCCTTACGCGCAGATGAAATCAAGCACGTCTTTCATGCTTCCCTGCTGATTCATAACGTTAAAGCCTTGCGACGCGGCCTCCTGCGCATAGACAGTGTTCATGTTTTCGCGCAGCGCGGTAATGCGCTTGACCGCTACATTCAACTGGTCTGTGCCGTTGATCGGTTCATAAAACGCGGCGGCCAGTGAACGCGGCTGATCGGTGCCTTTTTCGGCCAGCGCCCAGGAGGCATAGGCTCGACTGGCAAAGCTGTTCTGTTTACCGGTCGGCGAGACTTTCAGCGCCGCTTCAGTAAAGGCGCGTAGCGTTTTATTAGCCAGCTCTTCGTTGCCGTTAAGATTTTGCACCAGCAGATCTTTGTCGATGCAGATATAGGTATAAAACAACGCGGAACCAAATCCGGTTTCTCCAAGGTGTCCTGCCCCTGCGTCTTCCCCAGAGGCCTGGCGCAGATCATCCACGGCGGTAAAGAAGTCATCTTCTACGATCGTTTCACTGACGCCGAAGGCATGCGCAACCTGGCAAGCTGCTTCAACGTTGAATTCCGGCTTATTGGCCAGCATGCGGCCAAACATGGCGATATCGACGGCCATACGATCGTGACGAAGCAACGCCGCCTCTTCTTCTGTCGCCGGACGTTTTTCTTCTGCCAGACGGTGCGCTAGCGCTTTAACTGCCTCAAATTCCGCGGGGCTGATATGCACCAGTTGTTCAGTTTCGGCGTTGATTAATGGATCGTCAGATTTCTTATCCGCCTTTGCCTTACCAAAGCAGTTGGCGATATTCTTGACATAATCGACTGCTTTTTTCGGCTCAATGCCGCTTTCCACCAGGATCTTCGCCGCCTCACGCGCAATACGCCCGGTACGAATACCAATATTTCCCGCCAACGCCTGTTCAAAAAGCTCAGAAGTGCGCCATGCACGCTTCAGGCTTTGCGAAGAAACGCGCAGACGCGTCGCGCCTCCGAGTACAACGGTTTTCGGCGAGCCGGTGTCGTCGCGGTTCAGGTTAGCGGCCGGATAAGCAGTCAGTAAATGCAGCTGAATAAATGTGGTCATCTGATAGTCCCTTATTGATTGTCGTTGTTGGCTTCACCGGCCTGGTAATATTCCAGCGCCCAGCGGATACGGATAAATTCAGTCGGTCGCTGTCGGCGGCGTATATGGTTAAGCAGCTCGTCGTTTTCCCGACACCAGTGGAAGACATCGTCCGCCAGTGACGGAAAGTTCACCGCACAGTTAAGCAACCGAACAGCACGCAGTAGTTGACGCAGCAGTTCATCAGGAGTTTTCACCGCAGACAGCCGGGAAAAGCGCATTTCGGACATAACCTGGTTATTGCCGGTCATCTGGCCTAGCTGGGCAGCAAACTTCTGCCGTTCATCAATAGATTTAACGTGTGCGCCCAGCGCCGCCGTGATCGCGAGTGCAGTCAAACGCCACTCCTCGTTTTCACATTTCCATAAGGTGTGAGTCTGCATCAGCAAGGAGCGAAATCCCTCCGACAGGCAGGCTTCATTCACCGTTTTGCTGCGCCGCAGGCTGGCGCGCAGGCCGCGTTTTTCCTGCAGCTCGTCATGCCATCGACGCAGCGTGGCCTTATGGTCGTCCTTTACAATACTCATTCAGCAGCCTCCAGCTTTTTCGCTTTGGCGGCTTTAGCGCTCTGCTTCTCCGCCGATTTGGTGAAATATTTTTTACGCGCCAGCATGATGCGTTTGAGATCGGTACTCTCGTAGGGGTTGGTAAAAACGTGGTCGTCAAAGTAGCTGCGAGTAAACAGCCAAATGTTCGTTTGCCAACGCTTCAACCTTTCGTCTGCGTTCTGGCCGTTTTCAAGATCGTGTACCAGTTCAAGAAAGCGTCCCTGCGTGAGATGCCAGAAATCGATATCAATAAAGCTGAAATCACCGCGCGCGCCTTTGGCATCAGAAAACCAGGCCTCTTTTAACGCGCTGCGCAGCAGGCTAAGGTTGCGAGATGCCGTTAGCGCAGCCTTACGCAGGTCAGGAATAATATTTTCGGTTAATAGCAGCGGAAAATGATGCTCATACCAGCAGCGGGCTTTCATGTTGTCGAAATCATAGCCAAAGCCCCACAGCCCGGCTTTTACGTCCTTGAGGCTGCGCGAGCTGGATGTTGTAACGACTAGCGCCGGATATTCAGTATTGTTTTCCGAAGCGCCTTTCTGATTTAAACCCAGCCAGTCGCGCCAGATAAGGCCACCGGGCTGCGGCTTAACAGAATAACGCTCGCTACCTTCTTTCAGAGGCAGACGGTAAGGCGTTAACGGATGCATCCAGCCCGCATAGTTAACGCCGTAGTTTTTCACTGTCATCCCACTAAGCAATTCATCACTTTGGGCTTCACAGAGTTCGCAGCGGCCTGAATGGGTAGTATTAAAATCAAGGCGAATACGTCGCGGCATTCCCCAATAGGCCTGAAGTGGATTTACTTGCTCTGGCGTGGTGACTGCACTTGCCAGTTCGCTAGTACGCGTAGGGGCCAGCCACGGGAAAATCGTTTCATCATACCTTTCTGGCACAGGCATTCCGGCGCTATCCTGCGGCATAATATTCAGCCACAGCTTGCGCCACAGAGGCGTTTGTCGGTTGCCCTGATATTCCTGCAGTTCAATCAGCGTGGTCATCGGCCCGCCGCCGCGTAATCCGGTGCGATAGCCTTTACCGCCCGCTGGCGCATTTAGCTGTAACGAAAATAACGCCAGCGCCGCGCAGTGCGGGCAAAAGCGCTCCGTGACGTCACGCTTAACAAAATGGTCTTTATTAAACTTTGTTGTTTGCCCACCGGGGATTTCTGGTAGAAGAGAAGCGATAGAAACTTTCTCTGCGCTTAGCTGCTCGAAATCCTGCATAAAAGAGGGCGTGTCAGCGCCAAACTGGAATGCAGACTCCAGCGGCTCCAGCGCTCGCTGAAGCACATTTGCGCTAAGTCCATCAAACCAGACATCTTCCCAGCGAGAATAATTTTTGGGCGCAATACTGCACTGCAATAACCCCAGCAGAAACTGCCAGGCTGCCCCCTGTAAATCCGCCCGCGCAGCGGCTATGTCCACCACATTGTCATCTACCAGACTGACTGGCGCCAGCTTACCCGTGGTACCGTCTTTAAAACGCACGGGAAGCCAGGGGGTTGTTAAAAGTGAGAAATTATCCATGTGGGTATTTGCTATACCTCCATTTTTCCGAGCAATCCTTCACTGGCTGAATAACCGTTGTTTTCAACCTCCGATACCACAATCACCACGGCGAACTCCTGATTCTGATGTTGCTCAACACACCATTTCCTCAGCGCGTCACCCTTTACTCGATCAAACTCATCTTTGTGTTTTTCCCACCAGCCTTTGCGCACCCGCAGCACACTCATTTCCCAGGCATGTTCGCCTGGCGCATAAGGCTTAACTGCTCCATCAACAATTTTCGCCAGCCATAGCGTGATGGATTCTTCGGCAAGTCGCGTTGAGAGTTTTTCCGGCAAAAAACCGCTGCTTTCGTGACTGTAGCCCGGCGCGAAATTGATAATATTCTGCTTAGCAAATGCCCGGTCACAGTAGTATTTTCCTTCCTGCAACTGTTCCGTCTTCGCAAACCCCTCAGGCATTTCCACCTCTTCGCCGTAAACGGATTCGATAAGCAGCCGGGCAGACTGCGGCATCCGAATTTCCCCTTGCTGGCGCAGCACACGCTGGGTCAACCACAGGCGACCATGATCGGGGTAGACGTAAGCACTGTTAGGCATTGCGCCTGAGAACCACCCCTCTCGCGGTGCGTCATCCCATTTAGGTGCGAAAATCAACAGTTGCGGCGCATCACGGTCATCTAGTCCGGAGGCTTTTAACAAACCATTGCGATCGCGGATATGCCGCTGTAATCGGCCAGCTCGCTGAATCAACAGGTCCACCGGGGCTAAATCGGAGATCATTTCATCCAGATCGATATCTAAACTTTGTTCAATAACCTGGGTGGCAATCAGTACCTTTCCGGCACGCTGCGTGGCGTCTTTTTTGCCAAACTGCAACAGCGCCTGGTTTTCAATGCGCTGACGATCGTAAAAGGCGAAGCGGCTGTGAAATAACAAGAGGCTTTCGGCAGGGACAGCGCCTCGGGCAAGGAGCAGACGATAAACCCGAATCGCGTCATCCACGGAATTTCGGACCCAGGCTATACATTTGCCGTTACGCACAGCCTGTTCAATACGTTCAATACACACCTGTTCGTCGTGCATCCAGCTAACGTTGACGCTGCGTTGAACTTCTTTACGAGTCTCCACATGCCGGGAAACCACCGCCGAACCGGTCACCTGCGTCAGCCAGGGATAGTCGTCATAACCTAATAACGGTGCTTCAACCCGGCTCTTTGCGCCCTTCGCAAAGGCAGCAACCAGTCTGTCTCTCTGCAGCTGTGATAGCGTGGCGGAAAGTAAAATCGTGGTATTGCCATCGCTGGCCTGTTTTTCAATCAGACTTTCCAGAACCCGTGACATGTAGGCGTCATAGGCGTGAATCTCATCCGCCAGCAGGATCTTATTGTTCAGCCCTAACATCCGCAGGTTATTGTGCTTAAACGGCATCACCGCCATCATCGCCTGGTCGAGCGTGCCAACCCCCACCTCGGCCAACAGCGCTTTTTTATTGCTGTCGGCAAACCAGGCGGCGCAACCCTGGCTTAAGGGCTGCAAATCGTCAGGTTCTTCTGATCCAGATAAATTCCCTGACCAAACCGATTGATTAAACTTGTCCATTAACCCACGTGCGCTGTGCGCCAGTACCAGGCTTGGTCGTGAATCCGGTTGGTACAGCGCTAGCCAGCTCTCCGACATTCGATCAAACATGGCATTCGCCGTCGCCATCGTCGGCAGACCAAAATAGAGCCCCTGCGCCTTGCCAGCAGCCATTAAGCGATGCGTTAAAATCAACGCAGCCTCTGTTTTTCCGGCGCCCGTCACATCTTCAAGAATAAATAATTGTGGGCCATCTTCATCAATATCCAGCTCCAGCGCTTTTTGCTGTAAAGGGGTTGGCTGTTGAATAAAGGGAAAGAGTGTTGTTATTCCGGAAAAAGGGGCTACGTTAGAAGATGAAGGGAAAACAGATACAGCCAATTTTGCTTTAACCAGCGCATGCTGCTGCCAGTACTCATCAACATCCATCGACCTGGCAATACGAGGGAAATATTGAGTTGAAGAACCCACCCAGTCAGCTAGCACAATAGCAGCAGAAATAAACCATGACAGCTGTTTAATGAGTTCAATGCCGTCATCATCATCCCAAAAATCAGGAATCTCAATCAGCGGAAATATCGATTTAATCCTGGCAAGAAACTCACGAGCAGCCTCTTTATCTTGCTGACGGAAATTCTTTAGTTCTGTTATTACTGTAGGTGGATGCCCATGGTGTCCTGTTGTAAGCGGCATCAAAAGTGCCATAACGCGTCTTAACTTACGTTCAGAAAGAGATGAAACAGGAAAAAGCTCAGGACACTCATTTAAATAATTATTCCACAACCAATATCCCAAAGTCGCATGCGGGATAGCTTCATAATGATTGATATATTCATCCTGCGAATTTAAATCATTGTGAATATAAAGCTGCTGAAAAGAATGAGCAAACTTTCCAATATCATGCCAGCATAATAGCCAGGCAAAAAACTGTGCCGCCTGAAGATTATCATGGAGACTTATTTTTTTAAGATAATCAGCAACCCCATGAATATTATACTGCACCATCCAATAACCAACCGCAGCAACATCCAGAGAATGCCAGCACAGCAGATGATAGTCATCACCGCCATCGTTATCTCCGCGCAGGGACTTTCCCCAATAATTAAATAGTGTCAAAATCATCTCATTAGGATGGAATATTTTCTTAAGAAAAGTATTACCATATTCCAAAGCGTGAGATGTGATTTATATCAATAGATTTCCATATTTAGATAATATCGAAAATAACACTAATTACTTATACAGATAAAAGAAATCCCGGCAGCGCCGGGACTCTTAATTTACCCTTCGTGCAGTCCGCACTCGCGCTTCAATCCGAAGAACCGCGTCTCTTCTTCCGCCATTCCCGGCTCCCATTTGCGGGTGGTGTGGGTATCACCGACTGACAGATAGCCCTGATCCCACAACGGATGGTACTTCAGGCCGTGTTTTTGCAGATACTGGTAAACCGTACGGTTATCCCAGTCGATGATCGGCAGCACTTTAAACACGCCGCGCTGGATAGCCAGCACCGGCAAATGCGCTCGACTGCCCGACTGCTCGCGGCGCAGACCGGCAAACCAGGTTTGCGCATGCAGGTCCTGTAGCGCCCGGTTCATCGGCTCGACCTTGTTGATGTCATTGTATTTCTCAATGCCTTCAACGCCCTGCTCCCATAGTTTTCCATAGCGCGCTTCCTGCCAGGCGGCACTCTCTTTTGCCCGGTAGACTTGCAGATTAAGCTTGAGCTTGTCCGTTAACTCATCAATAAACTGGTAGGTTTCCGGGAACAGATAGCCAGTATCGGTGAGGATCACCGGGATATCCGGGCGAACCTGATTTACCAGGTGCAGGCTTACTGCAGCCTGGATACCAAAACTTGATGACAATACATATTCACCAGGCAGGTTTTCCAGCGCCCACGCCACGCGATCCTCGGCGCTCAATTTTTCCAGCTGATCGTTGGTTTGCGCCAACGCCATAACGCGTTCAACTTTCGGCAGCTCGTTCAACGCGTTGAGATCGAGTTTGGACATAAATTCCTCGCTGTTTGCCTTGCCTGATGGCGCTACGCTTATCAGGCCTACAAATTCAGTAGACCCGATAAGTCAATTTCACATTATTCCCAGAAATCCCGGGCAGGATCGAGCACCGGGCGAATAATGCCCGCACGCACCGTAAAGTCACCGAAGCCTTCACCCGCTTCGCGCTCTTTCGCCCAGCGCCCAATCAGTTCATCCAGCGATGCCAGAATTTCCGGCTCGGTGATGTTCTCTTTAAACATCCGGGGAATGCGAGTTCCGATACGATTGCCCCCCAGATGCAGGTTGTAACGTCCGGGTGCTTTACCCACCAGACCAACTTCCGCCAGCATCGCGCGGCCGCAGCCGTTCGGGCAGCCGGTAACACGCATGACAATGTTTTCATCACTCAGGCTGTGCTTCGCCATCAGCGTGTCGATGTTGTCGATAAACGTTGGCAGGAAACGCTCGGCTTCCGCCATCGCCAGCGGACAGGTTGGGAACGAGACGCAGGCCATCGAGTTTTCACGCTGCGGAGTTACCGCGTTCATTAAGCCACTCTTCTGCGCAATCTTTTCGATCTTCGCCTTTTCACTCTCAGGAACACCGGCAATGATCAGGTTCTGGTTCGCGGTAATGCGGAACTCGCCTTTGTGGATCTTCGCGATCTCAAGCAGACCGGTTTTCAACGGTCGGCCCGGATAATCGAGGATGCGTCCGTTTTCAATAAACAACGTCAGATGCCATTTATTGTCGATCCCTTTCACCCAGCCGATACGATCGCCGCGACCAGTGAACTCGTACGGACGGATCGGCTCAAACGTGATCCCCGCCCGGCGCTCAACTTCAGCTTTAAAGGTCTCTACGCCTACGCGTTCCAGCGTGTATTTGGTTTTCGCGTTTTTACGATCGGTACGGTTACCCCAATCACGCTGCGTGGTCACCACAGCCTCCGCCACGGCCAGCGTATGCTCAAGCGGCAGATAACCAAACTCGCTTGCCGTACGGGCATAGGTTTTCTTGTTGCCGTGCTCAATCGACAAACCACCGCCCACCAGCAGGTTAAAGCCCACCAGCTTGCCGTTTTCCGCAACCGCCACAAAGTTCATGTCGTTGGCGTGCAGATCGATGTCGTTCTGCGGCGGGATTACCACGGTAGTTTTAAACTTACGCGGCAGATAGGTTTGACCGAGGATCGGCTCTTCATCGGTGGTCGCGACTTTTTCCTGATCCAGCCAAATCTCTGCATAAGCGCGGGTGCGCGGCAACAGGTGCTCGGAAATTTTCTTCGCCCATTCATAGGCTTCGGCGTGCAGCTCAGATTCATACGGGTTCGAGGTGCACAGCACGTTACGGTTCATGTCATTGGCGGTAGCCAGAGCGTCAAGCCCGACTGAATGCAGCATCTGGTGTACCGGTTTCACGTTCTTCTTCAGAATGCCGTGAAACTGGAAGGTCTGACGGTTGGTCAGACGAATGCTGCCGTAAATGGTGTTGTCATGGGCGAACTTATCGATCGCCTGCCACTGTTTGGTGGTGATCACCCCACCCGGCAGACGACAGCGCAGCAGCATGGCGTGGCGCGGCTCCAGCTTTTGCTCGGCACGTTCGGCGCGGATATCGCGGTCATCCTGCTGGTACATACCGTGAAAACGGATCAGCAGGAAGTTGTCGCCTTTAAAACCGCCGGTCAGACCGTCATTTAAATCTTCGGCAATGGTACCGCGCAGGTAGTTGCTCTCAACCTTCATGCGCTCAGCATCAGTCAGTTTGCCTTCGACCACCAATGGTCCTGGATGTTTTTCGCTCATTAGTAGACATCTCGCTGATAACGGCGCTCAATGCGCAGCTCACTTAAAAATTCATCCGCCGCTTCGATATCCATACCACCGAATTCGGCAATCACTTCCAACAAAGCCTGCTCAACGTCTTTCGCCATACGATTGGCGTCGCCGCAGACATAAATGTGGGCACCGTCATTAATCCAGCGCCACAGTTCCGCGCCCTGTTGGCGCAGTTTATCTTGTACGTAGACTTTTTCTTTTTGATCTCTGGACCAGGCGAGATCGATACGACTCAGTACGCCCTCTTTGACGTAACGCTGCCATTCCACCTGATACAGGAAATCTTCGGTAAAGTGTGGGTTGCCAAAAAACAGCCAGTTTTTGCCTTCGGCTCCGTCAGCCGCACGCTGCTGCATGAATGCACGAAACGGCGCAATACCGGTGCCAGGTCCAATCATGATCACCGGCGTCTGCGGGTTCGCCGGCAGGCGGAAGTTATCGTTGTGTTCAATGAACACGCGAACTTCACCTTCTTCATCTACACGATCGGCAAGGAAGCTGGACGCGCCGCCTGCGCGGGCACGACCTTCAATGTCATAACGCACCACACCCACGGTAACGTGCACTTCGCTTTCCACTTCCGCCTGGGAAGAGGCAATGGAGTACAAACGCGGCGTCAGCGGGCGCAGAAGATCAACCAACGCCTGGGCATCCAGTTGCGCCGGAGAGAAGCGCACCATATCGACGATGGGCGTGGTTGCGGCGTAATGCTGCAACTGCGCTTTGTCACCCACTAACGGCAGCAAAGTTTCGCTGCGGGTCAAGGTGGCATAATTTTCTACGATATTGCCGGTGTTGACCGTCAGTTCAAAGTGCCACTCCAGTGCTTCGGCGAGCGGCAGGGTTTTGCCATCAACAGTGACCGGTTCATCCCCTTTCAGCCACAGCAGTTCTACCAACTCTTTAACCAAAGCCGGATCATTTTGATACCAGACACCCAATGCATCGCCCGGCTGATAGCGCAGGCCGGAATCGCCTAAATCAATCTCAATATGGCGCACGTCTTTTTCAGAGTCGCGGCCGGTAATTTTCTGATTCACCGCAAGCGACGCCGTCAGCGGCGCTTCTTTGGTATACGGACTGGTGTGTACTTCGTTTACCGCACCGCTCGCGGCAACTTGCACAGACGATGCCGCAGGCGCACGTGCTTTCAGGACATCAACCAGACGGGCACGCCACTGGGCAGCCGCGGCCTGGTATTCAACATCAGCGTCGACGCGGTCAAGCAGACGTTCACCGCCCAGCTCAGCCAGTTTCGTATCAAAGTCTTTTCCTGACTGACAGAAAAACTCGTAAGAGGTGTCGCCAAGACCAAACACGGCAAAAGCGGTGTTATCGAGCTTCGGCGCTTTTTTCGAGAACAGGAATTTATGCAACGCCACGGCTTCTTCCGCCGGTTCACCTTCCCCTTGCGTCGACGCCACCACGATCAGCAGTTTTTCATTGGCGATTTGTTTGAATTTATAGTCGCCAGCGTTGATGAGAGTGACGTTGAGCTTCGCGGCGATCAGATCATCGCGCAGGGCTTCCGCCACACGACGCGCATTACCGGTTTGCGAGGCGGAGATAAGCGTAATGCCCGGCATTTGAGCGGCAGGCGCTGGTGACGCCGTATTGCTGCCTGGCTGCTGATTCAGCACGCCCCAGAAATAGCCAGAAACCCACGCAAGCTGTGCGGGAGTGAAATCGGTCGTGGCCGCCTGAAGGCGTGCCAGTTGCTCCGGGTTTAGCGGTAGCAAAGCGGAAGGTGGGGCCTGTGTCGTCATGCGTTGTCATGTTCCAGTAAGCAAAGCGGATTTCAGCAATAAAACCCAAACTGAAGATAAGGTTAACGGCGGGGATAGTAACAATTAAAGAAGTGATGGAAATAACAAATAACCAAATGGACTAACCTGTTTTAGTTATAGTTATTAACAGCAAAATCGATTTAATAAGCATTTGATATATAAATAGTTATTGAACATTATCTTTATGAATGGATTGTTCTGATACTCTGCGCCCTTTTAACTAATGATAAAATTTGCTCTTTACGGTACCCTACGCCGGTTTTTCGCATTCTTGAGAGTAAATAATGTCCACCACCTTGTTTAAAGATTTCACCTTCGAAGCCGCTCACCGCCTGCCACATGTACCGGAAGGGCATAAGTGTGGCCGCCTGCATGGTCACTCATTTATGGTGCGTCTTGAAATTACCGGTGAAGTCGATCCGCATACCGGTTGGATTATGGATTTTTCTGAGTTAAAAGCGGCGTTTAAGCCGACGTACGATAGGCTTGATCACTACTATCTGAACGATATTCCAGGCTTAGAAAACCCAACCAGTGAAGTGCTGGCAAAATGGATTTGGGATCAGGTAAAACCGGTTGTCCCTCTGCTGAGTGCCGTAATGGTGAAAGAGACCTGCACAGCGGGCTGCGTGTATCGCGGCGAGTGATTGTAGCCTTGACGGATGGCGAAACGTCTTCTCCGGCCAGCAACGAACAACAAACTCTGGCCGGGTAAGCGAAACGCTCCCGGCACAGTTATCAGGCAATATTCAGATATTTATGGGTTTGCATCGACAGACGCCAGTTTCGCGCAATACAGGTATCAATGCACAAACGCGTCGCATCCTCTTTCTGGCTGATTGGCTGTAAGGCGATGATTCGTGGTTTGTCGTCACTCAACGTTGCCAGCAGTTCATCCAGCGCTTCAATATCGCGAACGCGACCAACCGGATGTTTGATTTCATTCGCGCGCTCCAGCGCCTGCGACAGCACATCATAACCACCGCGCATATTCACCTTCGGCGATACGGTTACCCAGGTATTCGGCGTACAGCGTACTTCGTGGGTACCACTGGTCTCAATCTGGCAGCTAAAGCCGTTCTTTTCCAGCAGGTCAGTCAGCGGCATCAGGTCATGAATGCAGGGCTCGCCGCCAGTGATCACCACGTGACGGGCGGTATAGCCCTGACGCAAAATGACCGCCAGCAGATCTTCGCTGCTCGCCGCGCCCCATTTGTCGCTCTCTTTAGTCTTGGCCAGGATGCTGTACAGGGAGACTTCCCGATCCTCAAGCTTATCCCAGGTGTGTTTGGTATCGCACCAGGCACAGCCAACCGGGCATCCCTGTAAACGAATAAAAATGGCGGGGACGCCGGTAAAGTAGCCCTCGCCTTGCAGGGTCTGGAACATCTCGTTAATCGGGTACTGCATAGCGCTCTCAATATGGGGATAAACGATAATTATCGCAGATCCCCGCCAAAGTATCATGCCCCATCGATGCTTTACGAGGCGATCGCCGCGACAAAGCGTGCCGTTATCTGCTGCGGACGCGTTATAGCCCCCCCAACCACCACGGTATGAGCGCCTAATGCCAGACAACGTGCGGCGCGTTCCGGGGTATCGACGTTTCCTTCCGCTACGACCGGTATGCTGACCGCAGCCAATACCTCACGTAAAAAACCACAGTCGTTTTCCGCCAGCACATGCCCGGCAGTGTCAGCGGTATAGCCGTAAAGCGTGGTGCCCACGCAGTCAAAACCCAGACGCTCAGCTGTCACCGCCTCGTTTACGGTGGCGATATCCGCCATCAGCAGTACGGACGGGTATCGAGCACGGATTTGCGTGACCAGCTCTTCCAGCGTTTGTCCACCAGGGCGCGGGCGCGCTGTCGCATCCAGAGCAATAATTTCCGGTCCAACTGTCATTAGCTCATCCACTTCCCGTAGAGTAGCCGTAATAAACACATCACTGCCCGGATAATCGCGCTTAATAATCCCAATCACCGGCAGGGAGACGCTCTCTTTGATCGCGCGAATATCCACCACACTGTTCGCACGGATACCTACCGCACCGCCCTGGGCTGCCGCCAGCGCCATACGCGACATTATAAACGAACTGTGCAGGGGCTCATTTTCCAGCGCCTGACAGGAGACGATTAATTTACCTTTTAGGGAATCCAGTACAGTTTTCATTACGATAAGATCTCTTCGACTTCGTTTTTAATGATGGTGACATGCGGGCCATAAATCACCTGAACACCGTTACCGCGAATAATTACGCCACGCGCTCCGGTCGCTTTCAGCGTCGCTTCATCTACCTTGCTGCTCTCTTTCACCGTCACGCGTAAGCGTGTGGCGCAACAGTCCACCTCTTCCAGATTATCTTTGCCTCCCAGCCCGGCGATCACTGCCGCTGCTCGCTCACTTTGCGGCAGGCTGGATTCCATCGGAGTTGCGTTTTCACGGCCAGGCGTTAGCCAGTTAAAGCGGTTAATCAAATAGCGGAAGGTGAAGTAGTAAAGAAAGAACCACGGTACCCCCACCAGGGGGACGTACATCCAGTTGGTTTTCGCTTCCCCCTGTAGCACGCCGAAAAGGAGGAAATCGATAAGCCCACCCGAAAAGGTTTGCCCAATAGTGATATGTAAAATATGAGCCATCATAAACGCCAGACCATCGAAGAAGGCGTGAATGACGTATAACACGGGCGCCACAAACAGAAATGAGAACTCGATAGGCTCAGTGATCCCCGTCAGGAAAGAGGTCAGGGCCGCAGACAACAGCAGGCCAGCAACAAGCTTTCTGTTCTCCGGCCTGGCAGTATGGTACATCGCCAGGCATGCACCAAGCAGGCCAAACATCATGGTGATGAAGCGCCCGGACATAAAGCGCGAGGTGCCCGCATAGAACTGCTGCGTATTCGGATCGGCAAGTTGGGCAAAGAAAATCCGCTGCGTACCTTCAACTAACTGGCCGTTGACGATTTCGCTCCCGCCCAGCGCCGTCGTCCAGAAGGGCAAATAAAAGATATGGTGTAAACCCAATGGGCCGAGCATACGCAGGATGAAGCCGTACAGCAGCGTCCCCAGATAGCCTGTCGCATCAACCAGACCACCCAGTCCAAAAATGAGTTTCTGGAAATGCGGCCAAACCACCGTCATGACCGCCCCCACGACTATCGCGGCAAGGGAGCTAATAATCGGCACAAAGCGCGAGCCGCTGAAGAAACCAAGGAACTGAGGGAGTGAGACTTTATTGAAACGGCCATGCAGCGCACAGGTAACCAGGCCAATCACCACCCCACCAAACACACCTGTTTCCAGCGTCTGAATGCCCAGCGTCATCCCCTGGCCTACGGCACCGGGATTCTCGTGTGCCAGCGTTCCGTTGAGCGTCAATAAGGCATTAATGGTGGCATTCATCACCAGAAATGCCAGCAATGCCGCAAGCCCGGCGGTGCCTTTATCCGTTTTCGCCAGTCCTACTGCGACACCCACCGCAAAGAGCACCGACAGGTTGGCAAATACAATAGAACCTGCGCTGGTCATGATTGTGAAGATTGCCTGTAACCAGTCAACGTCCAAAAACGGATAAGCCGTCAATGTGTTTGGATTCGACAGCGCGCCGCCGATCCCTAGCAACAGCCCCGCGGCGGGCAATACCGCAATCGGCAGCATGAACGATTTGCCGAACCGCTGTGCCTTTTCAAACCATGCCCCCGACGAGGCGCCGCTAAACATTTGCATCATTTTTTCATCTCCCCGATTGATGATGAAAATTTTTACCATATTAATTTTTAAAAGTGAAAATTATCATCAAAATCCAGGAAGCCGATCATACTTTTTTAAAATGACTGGCATCTCTCCCCTGCTTTCCGCCACACTATCAGCAGAGAAACGCATTAAGGATTTTGCATGTCAGAAAATGAAAACCTGCTGCTGAGATTGCGCCAGAGCGTTGACGGATATAGCCGAACACAGCAGAAGCTGGGAGAGTTTGTGCTCAGCGATCCGGCAAAAGTTGTCTACCTGACGATTACCGAACTGGCGCGTGAAAGCGACACCAGCGAGGCGAGCGTTACGCGTCTGTGCCGTACGCTGGGGTGTAAGGGCTACAACGAATTCAAGATGGCGCTGGCACTCGATCTCCAGCAAGAACAGCCGGTAGAGCACTGCGGGGATGAAATTGACAATGTGGTCAATGAATCGGTGCAAGCATTGCAGGACACTGCAAAGTTACTCGACAGGACATTACTTGAAGCCGCCGCCCTTGCGTTGCATCAGGCTCAGTCAGTACAGATTTATGGCGTAGCGGCCAGCGCCATTCTGGGGGAGTATTTACATTACAAACTCCTGCGTCTCGGCAAACCTGCACAATTGTTCAGCGACATGCATCGTGCAGCCATGAATGCCACGACGCTTAACAAAGACACGATCGTGGTAGCGATTTCCAGTTCTGGCTCGACGCGCGATCTGCTGCACGTCGTTAAACTGGCGCGTAAGCAAGGCGTGCGCGTGCTGGCGTTGAGTAATACGCCGCGCAGCCCGTTGGCTTCGCTGAGTGATATTCAACTGGTCGCAGCCAAACCTGAGGGTCCGTTGAGTGCTGGCGCGCTAAACGCCAAGGTGGGAGTGATGCTGTTGGTAGAACTGCTCACCACATCGCTGATTGCGCTGGATGAAAAGTACAGTGATGTGAGCCAGCAAACCGCCAGCGCGACCTTACCACTGCTGCTTTAAAGACATAAAAAAACCCGCCGCAGCGGGTTTTTACGTTAAGAGCTAAAGAACAGGATTACGCCTGGCCTTTGATCTCTTTACGACCGTTGTACGGTGCTTGTTCACCCAGAGCTTCTTCGATACGAATCAGCTGGTTGTATTTAGCAACGCGGTCAGAACGGCTCATAGAACCTGTTTTGATCTGGCCTGCAGCGGTACCAACAGCCAGGTCAGCGATGGTAGCGTCTTCAGTTTCGCCAGAACGGTGAGAGATGACAGCAGTGTAGCCAGCGTCTTTCGCCATTTTGATCGCAGCCAGAGTTTCGGTCAGAGAACCGATCTGGTTGAATTTGATCAGGATGGAGTTAACGATGCCTTTTTCGATGCCTTCTTTCAGGATCTTGGTGTTGGTTACGAACAGATCGTCACCAACCAGCTGGATTTTGTCGCCCAGTACTTTAGTCTGGTATGCAAAACCGTCCCAGTCAGACTCGTCCAGACCATCTTCGATGGACACGATCGGGTACTGTTTGGTCAGTTCTTCCAGGAAGTGGGTGAATTCTTCGGAGGTGAATGCTTTGTTGCCTTCGCCAGCCAGAACGTATTTACCGTCTTTGTAGAATTCAGAAGCTGCACAGTCCATCGCCAGGGTGATGTCTTTGCCCAGCTCGTAGCCAGCTGCTTTTACCGCTTCAGCGATTACAGCCAGAGCTTCAGCGTTGGAACCCAGGTTCGGCGCGTAGCCGCCTTCGTCACCAACAGCAGTGTTCATACCTTTAGCTTTCAGAACTTTAGCCAGGTTGTGGAACACTTCAGAACCCATACGAACGGCTTCTTTCAGAGTCTTAGCGCCAACCGGCTGAATCATGAATTCCTGGATGTCGACGTTGTTGTCAGCGTGCTCACCACCGTTGATGATGTTCATCATCGGAACCGGCATGGAGTATTTACCCGGAGTACCGTTCAGTTCAGCGATGTGTGCATACAGCGGCAGGCCTTTAGCAGCAGCTGCTGCTTTGGCGTTCGCCAGGGACACAGCCAGGATGGCGTTTGCACCGAAGTTGGATTTGTTTTCAGTACCGTCCAGATCGATCATGATCTTGTCGATGCCAGCCTGATCTTTAGCATCTTTACCCAGCAGAGCCTGAGCAATTGGGCCGTTAACAGCTGCAACAGCTTTCAGTACGCCTTTACCCATGAAACGGGATTTGTCGCCATCGCGCAGTTCCAGTGCTTCGCGGGAACCAGTAGAAGCACCTGACGGAGCTGCTGCCATACCTACGAAACCACCTTCCAGGTGTACTTCGGCTTCAACAGTCGGGTTACCACGGGAGTCGATGATTTCACGACCGATGATTTTAACGATTTTGGACATTAGATTTTCCTCAGTACAAGTTAAACTAAAACTCCAGACAAACAATGCACCCGGATGGGTGCATTGCCGTTCTAACTTATTTACTTCTTACTTCGCCTGACGCTTCTGATGTTCACTGGCGGCTTTCACAAAGCCGGCAAACAGCGGGTGCCCATCACGTGGCGTGGAAGTAAATTCCGGGTGGAACTGACAGGCCACGAACCACGGATGATTCGGTACCTCAATGATCTCGACCAACTGATCATCACCGGAACGGCCTGCAATACGCAGACCCGCAGCTTCAATCTGTTTCAACAGCATATTGTTGACTTCGTAACGGTGGCGATGGCGTTCAACAATGGTCGGCGTACCATATAACTTACGCACCAGACTCTCATCGTCCAACTGACACTGCTGCGCGCCAAGGCGCATTGTGCCACCCAGATCGCTCTTCTCGGTACGGACTTCGACGTTGCCGTCTTCATCGCGCCATTCGGTAATCAGGGCCACCACTGGGTACTTACAGTCTGGCACAAATTCCGTGGAGTTGGCGTTGTCCATACCTACTACGTTACGTGCAAACTCAATCAACGCAACCTGCATACCCAGGCAAATGCCCAGATAAGGAATATTGTTCTCACGCGCAAAGCGCGCCGTCGCGATTTTACCTTCAACGCCACGGTAGCCGAAGCCGCCAGGGATCAGGATTGCATCAAGACCTTTCAGGATCTCAACGCCGCGCGTTTCAACATCTTGCGAATCGATCAGCTTGATATTGACGGTGACACGATTCTTCAGACCACCGTGCTTCAGCGCTTCGATAACTGACTTATAGGCATCCGGCAGTTCAATGTACTTGCCAACCATACCGATAGTCACTTCGCCTGCCGGATTCGCTTCTTCATAGATAACCTGTTCCCATTCTGACAGATTAGCTTCCGGACAGTTCAAGCTGAATCGTTTACAAATATAATCGTCAAGGCCCTGGGATTTCAACAGGCCCGGAATTTTATAGATGGAATCGACATCTTTCAGAGAAATCACCGCTTTTTCCGGAACGTTACAGAACAATGCAATTTTCGCACGTTCATTAGCCGGAACTGCGCGATCGGAGCGGCAAATCAGGATATCTGGCTGAATACCGATAGAAAGCAGCTCTTTTACCGAGTGCTGGGTCGGTTTAGTTTTGACTTCACCTGCCGCCGCCATGTACGGAACCAGCGTCAGATGCATAAACAGCGTGTGCTCACGGCCAATTTCTACGGCCATCTGGCGAATCGCTTCAAGGAACGGCAGAGATTCGATATCCCCAACGGTTCCGCCGATTTCGACCAGAACAACATCATGACCTTCGCCGCCTTCCAGAACGCGTTCTTTAATCGCATTCGTGATGTGCGGGATAACCTGAACGGTAGCGCCCAGGTAGTCGCCACGGCGTTCTTTACGCAGAACGTCGGAATAGATACGACCCGTGGTGAAGTTGTTGCGGCGGCTCATTTTGGTACGGATGAAACGCTCATAGTGACCCAGGTCCAGGTCGGTTTCAGCGCCGTCTTCGGTAACGAACACTTCCCCGTGTTGGATTGGGCTCATAGTACCTGGATCGACGTTGATGTACGGATCCAGTTTCATCATGGTCACATTGAGGCCACGGGCTTCAAGAATGGCTGCCAGGGAGGCTGCGGCAATGCCTTTTCCCAGAGAGGATACGACCCCGCCGGTCACAAAAATATAGTTCGTTGTCATGCTGGACCTGAGAAGTTAGGGTGAAACGATGGAATTACCAAGACGGGAAAGTAGTATACCCGAACATGACGAGCGCCACAAACTTTCATTATTCCCTCTCCTTCGTTCTTCAAGCCGCACCGGTGTTGGCTTCCTTCACTCACCCCAGTCACATAGCATTTCTATGTTCCTGAGGATTCTTTCAGTCGCCGCCTTGTTGCGACTCGAATCACTCGATGAGGCAGTATACAAGGTGTTTCATCAACATAACGGGAAGAGAAAATAGCCTCTTTTGGGTAAATGTTTTTGACGTAAATCAAGCGCTTGTTATTTAAAAAATCACACAAATCGCCCTTGACCGACGAAATCCCTTAGAGATCAATTTCCTGCCGTTTTACCTGTTGCCAGACTTCTTCCATAGTTTCCAGATCAACACCAGTCATTTCCAGACCGCGAGCAGCCACAATTCGCTCAACCTCACGAAAACGCCGCTCAAATTTCTCGTTCGCTTTTTGCAATGCGGTCTCTGCTTTGGTGCCTAAATGCCGGGCCATATTGACCGTAGCAAACAGCAGATCGCCCATTTCCTCCTCCAGTTTAGCCTGGTCGACAACAGCCTGCTTCGCCTCAAACATAACTTCGTCGATCTCTTCGTAAACCTTGTCGACAACCGGCCCTAATGTTTTCCAGTCGAAGCCAACATTTGAGCAACGTTTCTGGATTTTTTGGGCGCGCATTAATGCCGGTAAACTACGGGGGATATCGTCGAGCGCGGAATGCTGCGCCTTCTCGGCGCGTTCTTCGCTTTTGATTTGCTCCCAGCGGGTCAATACCTCAGTGCTGTTACTGGCAGAAACATCCGCAAAAACATGCGGGTGGCGGCGTTCAAGCTTATCGCTTATCGCAGCACAGATATCATCAAAGTTGAAGCGCCCTTCTTCCTGCGCCATCTGGGCGTAAAACACCACCTGGAACAGCAGATCACCCAACTCTCCACGCAGGTCGTCGAAATCTTCTCGCGCAATCGCGTCCAGCACTTCATAAGTTTCTTCGAGGGTGTAAGGGGCAATAGTGGCAAATGTCTGCTCTTTGTCCCACGGACAGCCGTTTTCCGGGTCGCGCAGGCGCTGCATAATACCGAGCAGTCGGTCGATTTGATTCATTGGAATATCCTGGAATTTCAATACGGTAGGCCGGATAAGGCGATAGCCTACATCCGGCAACATGGCAATGCCTGATGGCAACGCTAACGCGTTTTATCAGGCCTACAAGATGATCCGGCCTACAAAATAATTAATTACCGTGCAGACGACGTGCGTCGATCACGTCCGGTACCTGGTTCAGCTTGCCAAGCACGCGACCGAGCACCTGCAGGTTATAGATTTCGATGGTCATATCGATGGTAGCAAGCTGTTGTTTGGTATCACTCCGGCTGGCAACCCCCAGTACGTTCACCTTCTCGTTGGCAAGGATCGTGGTGATATCACGCAATAAGCCGCTGCGATCGTTCGCCTGGACGCGAACCACCAGCGAATATCCTGCCGAGTAGCTTTCGCCCCAAACTGCATCAACAATACGCTCCGGCGCATGCGAGCGCAGCTCAGTCAGCTGTTCGCAATCCGCCCGGTGTACGGAAATACCGCGGCCCTGAGTGATAAAACCGACAATTTCATCGCCAGGAATCGGCTGGCAGCAGCGCGCGATGTGGTGCATCAGGTTACCCACCCCTTCAACCACCACGCGACCGTCGTCTTTACGGCGGCTCTGCGGCGCCTGCGTTTTCTGCTGAAGCTGTTTCAGCGCGGCGGCATCCTGTTCGGCAGCGCTTGGCTTATTAAACTGCGCCTGCAGGAAGTTCACCATCTGGTTGAGGCGGATATCGCCCCCGCCAATCGCTGCCAGTAACTCCTCCAGCTCATTGAAGCTGTAGCGCGGTAGCAGGTGTTTTTCCGCTTCTTTCAGGCTAATGCCTAAATGCGCGAGCTCATCGTCAAGGATCTGACGGCCAGCAAGGATGTTTTTGTCGCGGTCCTGTTTACGGAACCAGGCGTGGATCTTCGAGCGCCCACGACTGGTGGTCACGTAGCCGAGGTTAGGGTTCAACCAGTCGCGGCTTGGGTTTGGCTGCTTCTGGGTGATAATTTCAATTTGATCGCCCATCTGCAACTGGTAGGTAAACGGTACAATGCGTCCACCAATTTTCGCGCCAATGCAACGGTGTCCCACATCGCTGTGAATGTGGTAAGCAAAATCGAGCGGCGTGGAGCCCGCCGGTAAGTCCACAACATCACCTTTTGGCGTAAAGACGTACACGCGATCATCAAAGACCTGGCTGCGGACTTCATCCAGCATTTCACCGGAATCCGCCATCTCTTCCTGCCAGGCGATCAGCTTACGCAGCCATGCAATACGATCTTCATGACCAGAACGCGCCGCGCCTGAGACGGTGCCCTCTTTGTATTTCCAGTGTGCCGCGACGCCCAGTTCGGCATCTTCGTGCATCTGTTTGGTACGGATCTGAATTTCGATGGTTTTCCCGCCCGGCCCCAGTACAACCGTATGGATTGACTGGTAGCCGTTAGGTTTCGGATTAGCAACGTAATCATCGAACTCATCCGGCAGATGGCGATAGTGAGTATGTACTATCCCCAACGCGGCGTAGCAGTCCTGTAGACGCTCGGCCACGATACGCACCGCGCGCACATCGAACAGTTCATCGAAGGCTAACTGCTTTTTCTGCATTTTGCGCCAGATGCTGTAGATGTGTTTCGGACGTCCGTACACTTCGGCTTTGACGCCTTCCGTTTTCATCTCTGAGCGCAAATGACCGACGAACTCATCGATGTAATGCTCCCTGTCGATACGACGTTCATGCAGCAGCTTGGCTATACGTTTGTATTCAGCCGGGTGCAGGTAACGGAAGCAGTAATCTTCCAGCTCCCATTTTAACTGCCCAATGCCCAAACGGTTGGCCAGCGGCGCATAGATATTGGTGCACTCTTTTGCCGCCAGTACGCGTTCATCTTCCGGCGCGTCTTTCACTTCGCGCAGATGGGCAATCCGCTCCGCCAGCTTGATGACCACGCAGCGAAAATCGTCCACCATAGCCAGCAGCATGCGGCGGACGTTATCGACCTGCTCGGAAGAGACTGAATCGGTATGCGTGGCTTTAAGCTGGCGTATTGCCGCCATATCCCGCACGCCGTGGATAAGATGAACAATGGATTTACCCACGCTCTCGCGCAGGATGTCTTCACTGACCACGTTGGCATCTGCCAGAGGGAACAGCATTGCTGCGCGCAGCGTGTCGATATCCATGCTCAACATGGAGAGTATTTCTACCATCTCCACGCCACGCCACAGCAGCAGCTCCGCATCAGGGTGACCCTGTGTCTGCTGCTGGCAGTACGCCCAGGTTTCGGCTAAGCGTTCACACGACTGCTGGCTGGAGATCCCCAGACTCGCGATCCATTTCTTTGGATCAAACTCACCAGCTTTATTTATATGTGCACTTCTTACCGCAACCATTGTCCTCTCCTTAAGGGGCCAGGCCTGTCGAAGTCGACAAGCCATACCCATTGTCTTTCATGCTGCGTTACAACCCGAAATTCAATGGGTACAAAATTCATTACATACGCTCAAACAGGACCATTGATTCCAGGTGTCCAGTGTGCGGGAACATATCGAGCATCGCCAGTCGCCGTATGGCATATCCCGCATTGAGCAAAGCGTCGCTGTCACGAGCCAGCGTTGCCGGATTACAGGATACATAAACAACGCGTATAGGTTCCAATTTTATAATATGTTGCATCACACCTGCAGCCCCCGCACGCGCAGGATCGAGCAATACTTTGTCGAATCCGTTTTTCGCCCATGGCTGCCGGGTAACATCTTCCTCAAGGTTTTCATGAAAGAATGTCACATTGTGCAAACCGTTATTCAGCGCATTTTCCCTGCCTTTTTCCACCAGCGCAGGCACCCCTTCCACGCCCACCACGCTTGCTGCCCGGGTGGCCAGCGGCAGGGTAAAATTTCCCATTCCGCAGAACAGATCGAGTACGCGATCTTCTGGTTGCACATCGAGCCATTCCAGCGCACGGGCAACCATTTGTTGGTTTACCCCTTCGTTGACCTGAATAAAATCACGCGGGCTGAAGGTTAACCGTAGCCCATTTGAGTCATACCAGGGCGATTCTTCTGATAATGATTCCAGTATCTCGCTTTGCGGGGCCAGAAACAAAGACAGCCCCTGAGAATGCGAAAAGCATTCCAGTTTTTCTTTATCCGCCGCACTCAAAGGCGCCGTGTGGCGTAAAATCATCAGGGTTCCGCTCCCTGCCTGCACCAGCTCGACATGACCAAGATGGCGTAACCCTTGCAGACTTTCCAGGCATGCCCTGATGTGGGGCAATAACGCGTCAAGCTGGGGCACCAAAATAGGGCATTGTTTGACATCAATAATGTCGCTGGAGCCGGATTTGCGGAATCCCATCTGCAACTTTTGTTCTTTTGGCCGATAGTTCAGGCTTAACCTGGCACGACGACGATAGCCCCACGGGGTATCAGCTATAACATCCGACACTTCACATTTCATTAAACGCGACAACGCCGCGCTTTTGCTACGCTGCTGCAACGAGATGCTGGCATGCTGCTGCTGGCAACCGCCGCACACGCCAAAATGCGGACAACGTGGCACTTCACGCTGCGGGCTGTCGTTTAAACGTCGTTTTACTTGCGCGCGGGCGAACTGTTTTTTATCTTCGGTAATGACTACCTCGGCGCTTTCCTGAGGCAGCAATTCCGGTATAAACAACGCCTTTCCGTCGTGGCGAGCGACGCCCTGACCGAAAGGATCAAGGTCATTGACGGTAACGGTTATGATCTGACGCGTCGTCACGCGTCGTTTTGCAGAGTAGAATTGCGCCATCGACGAGATATTTCTCTATTTAACAGTGTGACCCTAATTGTCCCATAACGGAACTCCATGACCAACTACAGCCTGCGCGCACGCATGATGATTCTGATCCTGGCCCCGACCGTCCTGATTGGTTTGCTGCTCAGTATCTTTTTTGTTGTGCATCGCTATAACGACTTGCAGCGTCAACTGGAAGATGCTGGCGCCAGCATCATTGAGCCACTCGCGGTTTCCAGCGAATATGGCATGAACCTGCAAAACAGGGAATCCATCGGCCAACTTATCAGCGTGCTGCATCGTCGCCATTCCGATATCGTGCGGGCAATTTCTGTCTATGACGAGAACAACCGACTGTTCGTCACATCCAATTTTCATCTCGATCCGTCTGAAATGCAGTTGGCGACGGGTTCACCATTCCCCCGCAAGCTGAGCGTCACCCGGCTCGGGGATATCATGATCCTGCGAACACCCATTATATCGGAAAGCTATTCGCCGGATGAATCCGCCGTCAGCGACGCCAAAAATACGCAAAACATGCTGGGGTACGTGGCGCTTGAGCTGGACCTCAAGTCAGTGCGATTGCAGCAGTATAAAGAGATCTTTATCTCCAGCGTAATGATGTTGTTTTGCATCGGTATTGCGCTAATTTTTGGCTGGCGTCTGATGCGCGACGTGACCGGCCCGATTCGCAATATGGTGAATACCGTTGACCGAATACGTAGAGGACAGCTCGACAGCCGCGTGGAAGGTTTCATGCTGGGCGAGCTGGATATGCTCAAAAATGGCATCAACTCGATGGCGATGTCTCTCGCGGCTTACCATGAAGAGATGCAGCACAACATCGATCAGGCCACCTCTGATCTGCGCGAAACCCTGGAGCAGATGGAAATCCAGAACGTCGAACTGGATTTGGCGAAGAAACGCGCCCAGGAAGCGGCGCGTATTAAGTCTGAGTTTCTGGCTAACATGTCGCACGAGCTGCGCACCCCGCTGAATGGCGTGATTGGCTTCACCCGTCTGACGCTAAAAACCGAGCTCAATACCACACAGCGCGATCACCTGAATACGATTGAGCGTTCGGCCAATAATCTGCTGGCCATCATCAATGATGTGCTCGACTTCTCCAAACTGGAGGCCGGCAAGCTGATTCTGGAAAGCATCCCGTTCCCGCTGCGCAGCACGCTGGATGACGTCGTCACGCTATTAGCGCACTCATCCCATGATAAAGGGCTTGAGCTGACGCTGAATATTAAGAATGACGTGCCGGACAACGTCATCGGCGACCCGCTGCGCTTACAGCAGGTGATCACTAACCTGGTCGGCAATGCCATCAAATTTACCGAAGGCGGCAATATCGATATTCTGGTTGAGAAACGCGCCCTCAGTAACACGAAAGTGCAGATTGAAGTACAAATCCGCGATACCGGGATTGGTATCCCTGAGCGCGATCAGTCACGCCTGTTCCAGGCCTTCCGCCAGGCGGATGCCAGTATTTCCCGACGCCACGGCGGGACGGGGCTGGGTTTGGTGATTACGCAAAAACTGGTCAACGAAATGGGCGGGGATATCTCCTTCCACAGCCAACCGAACCGGGGATCCACGTTCTGGTTCCATATCAGCCTCGATCTCAATCCTAACGTTCTCGTTGATCGTTCAACCACGCTCTGTCTGGCCGGTAAACGACTGGCCTACGTCGAACCTAACGCCACAGCCGCGCAATGTACGTTAGATATCTTGAGTGAAACGCCGCTGGAGGTGATTTACAGCCCTTCGTTCTCCGGGCTGCCGAAGGATCACTACGATATTCTGCTGCTCGGCATTCCGGTCACGTTACGCGAACCGCTCACCATGCAGCATGAGCGGTTGGCAAGCGCTGCGGCGATGACCGACTTTTTGTTACTGGCCCTGCCTTGCCATGCGCAGATTAACGCAGAGAAGTTAAAACAAGGCGGCGCGGCGGCGTGTCTGTTGAAACCTCTCACCTCAACCCGCTTACTGCCTGCGCTGACAGAGTATTGTCAGTTGAACCACCGCGCAGATCCGCTGCTATTAGACGAGAGCAAAATCGCGATGACCGTCATGGCGGTGGACGACAACCCGGCGAACCTCAAGCTGATTGGCGCACTGCTGGAAGATAAAGTGCAGCACGTGGTGCTCTGCGACAGCGGACATCAGGCAGTGGATCGCGCCAAACAGATGCAGTTTGATCTGATCCTGATGGATATTCAAATGCCAGACATGGACGGTATTCGCGCCTGCGAACTGATCCACCAGCTTCCTCATCAACAGCAGACGCCGGTCATTGCGGTCACCGCGCATGCCATGGCCGGGCAGAAAGAGAAGCTGCTCAGCGCCGGGATGAACGATTACCTGGCGAAGCCTATCGAAGAAGATAAGTTGCATAATCTGCTGTTACGCTACAAACCCGGCGCAAGCTCATCGCTTCGGGCGCTCGCGGTTGAACCCGTTGAGCCGGTCGTCAATCCAAATACCACACTCGACTGGCAACTGGCATTAAGACAAGCCGCAGGTAAAAACGATTTGGCGCGCGACATGCTGCAAATGCTGCTCGATTTTCTGCCCGAAGTGCGGAACAGAATTGAAGAACAGCTGGTAGGTGAAAACCCGGAAGGACTGGTAGATATGATCCACAAGCTGCACGGCAGCTGCGGCTATAGCGGCGTTCCCCGTATGAAAAACCTGTGTCAGCTTATTGAGCAGCAATTACGTAGCGGAACCAAAGAAGAAGAGCTGGAGCCTGAGTTTTTAGAGCTTCTGGATGAAATGGATAACGTTGCGCGGGAAGCGAAACGGATATTGGGGTGATATTCGCCGGATGCGGCGTAAACGCCTTATCCGGCCTACAGGTTTCGCTGTTTACCGTAGGCCCGATAAGCGTCGCGCATCGGGCACATCGCCGAATGCGGCTAACAATTCAGCGTAATTGTTGCCCTGCTTTGAGCGTTGCAGCCACGTTTCTCGCCGTCATTCGCACGTTCTCGCTCGCGTTCTTTAGCGCTTCATCCAGCGTACAAATGGTATAGATGACGCTGAAAACCGCATCCAGCCCATGCTCGTGTACCACACCAACATCGGCCGTCAGGCTACCGGCAATGCCGATAACCGGTTTATTGTAACGCTTTGCCACCTTCGCTACGCCAACCGGAACCTTACCGTGAATGGTCTGGCTGTCGATACGTCCTTCGCCCGTGACCACTAAGTCCGCATCCGCAACGCAGTCGTCGAGGTGTAACGCATCCGTCACCACCTCAATACCGCAGCGTAGCTGTGCGCCACAAAACGCATACAGCGCCGCCCCCATGCCGCCAGCCGCGCCACCGCCCGCCAGCTCCAGCACGTTGATATCCAGATCGCGGGCAATGAGTTGGGCATAGTGCGTGAGCGCCCGATCAAGGCGGGTAATCATCTCCGGCGTTGCCCCTTTTTGCGGGCCAAATACCGCAGAGGCCCCCTCTTCACCGGTCAACGGATTAGTCACGTCGCAGGCCACTTCAATACGACACGCGGCAAGTCGCTGGTCTAACTGAGAGATATCAATCCGGGCGAGCGATTCGAGGCCAGCCCCGCCATGAGCAATATCGTTATTTTGCGCATCCAGCAATTTAGCTCCCAGCGCTTGCACCATCCCGGCACCGCCATCATTGGTGGCGCTACCGCCAATCCCAATAATGATATGCTCAACGCCAGCGTCCAGCGCATGGCGGATTAGCTCCCCGGTTCCCCAGGAGGTGGTTTTCAACGGATCGCGTAAATCAGCAGGAACCTGCTCCAGTCCGCTGGCGGCCGCCATTTCGATAAACGCCGACCGCTCATCACCGGACAAACCATAAAATGCCTGAATTGTGTTGCCCAGAGGGCCGGTAACATCAACATGCACAAGGTGGCCTTGCGTTGCGGCAACCATCGCTTCGACCGTTCCTTCACCGCCGTCCGCGACAGGGATCTTCACGTAATCCGCCTCAGGCCAGATCTCACGAAATCCCAGCTCAATAGCCGTTGCCACTTCAAGCGCACTCAAACTTTCCTTATAGGAATCCGGTGCGATTACTATTTTCATAAAGCATCCTTACGCATGTTGACTGTGTTAAGCATATACCAGGATAAAAACCGCCCCTTCATGGGAGCGGTCCCAGTTCGCTTAGCGTACCATGCACGGACGCTTATTATCAAACGTCCAGTTCGGGATCAGATACTGCATCCCCATCGCATCATCACGCGCCCCCAGCCCATGTTGCTGATACAACTCGTGAGCTTTCATGACCTGATCCATATCCAGCTCCACGCCCAGACCCGGTTTCGCCGGTACCTGTACCATGCCGCCTTTGATTTCAAATGGCTCTTTGGTCAGGCGTTGATTGCCTTCCTGCCAGATCCAGTGCGTATCGATCGCGGTAATTTTGCCCGGAGCCGCCGCCGCGACATGCGTAAACATCGCCAGCGAAATATCAAAGTGGTTGTTAGAGTGCGAGCCCCAGGTCAACCCAAACTCATGGCACATCTGCGCCACACGAACCGACCCTTGCATGGTCCAGAAGTGCGGGTCCGCCAGCGGGATATCCACGGACTGTAACGACAGCGTATGCCCCATCTGACGCCAGTCGGTGGCGATCATGTTGGTGGCGGTCGGCAGACCGGTTGCACGACGGAATTCCGCCATGACTTCACGACCAGAGAACCCCTGCTCAGCGCCGCAAGGATCTTCCGCATAAGCCAGCGTTCCTTTCAGGTACTTACCAATTTTAATCGCTTCATTTAACGACCATGCGCCATTGGGATCGAGCGTGACGCGCGCCTGTGGAAAGCGTTTCGCCAGCGCCACAATAGATTCCGCTTCTTCTTCTCCGGCCAATACGCCGCCTTTCAGCTTGAAGTCGTTGAAACCATATTTCTCATACGCCGCTTCCGCCAGGCGCACCACTGCATCCGGGGTCATCGCCTCTTCATGACGCAGGCAATACCAGTCGCATTTCTCATCCGGTTGGCTCTGATACGGCAGCGGTGTCGCGTTGCGGTTGCCGACGAAGAACAGGTAACCCAACATTTCAACTTCGCTACGCTGTTGGCCTTCGCCCAGCAATGAAGCGACGTTGACGCCCAGATGCTGGCCCAGCAGATCCAACATGGCCGCTTCGATCCCGGTAACCACATGAATAGTGGTACGTAAATCGAAGGTCTGCAAACCACGTCCACCGGCATCACGATCGGCAAAGGTATTGCGGACCGCATTCAGTACGTTTTTGTATTCGCCTAACGTTTTGCCTACCACCAGCGGAATGGCATCTTCCAGGGTCTGACGAATTTTTTCGCCGCCGGGTATCTCACCCACGCCGGTATGACCGGAGTTATCTTTAATAATTACAATATTACGCGTGAAGAACGGGGCATGTGCGCCGCTCAGGTTCATCAGCATGCTGTCATGGCCTGCCACCGGAATAACCTGCATGGAAGTCACGACGGGAGTGGTAAATTGTGCGCTCATAATTAAGTCCTTATTCAAAATTAGTGGCGGCCGAAAACAGGACGTTTACGGTCAAAAGTCCATCCGGGGATCAGATACTGCATTGGGCCTGCGTCATTACGCGCGCCGCCGGGCAGCGCCTTATAGGCTTCATGCGCTTTTTGTACCTGTTCCCAGTCCAGTTCCACGCCCAGGCCGGGCGCGTCGGGTACCGCAATTTTTCCGTTTTTAATCTCCAGCGGATTTTTGGTCAGGCGACAATCTCCCTCCTGCCAGATCCAGTGGGTGTCGATAGCCGTCGGGTTGCCCGGCGCGGCGGCGCCGACGTGAGTGAACATCGCCAATGAAATATCAAAATGATTGTTCGAGTGGCAGCCCCAGGTCAGTCCCCAGTCATCGCATAACTGTGCCACGCGCACCGCGCCGGAAAGGGTCCAGAAATGCGGATCGGCCAGCGGAATATCTACTGAGTTCAGCATCACCGCATGGCCCATCTCACGCCAGTTGGTGGCTATCATGTTCGTTGCTACCGGCAGACCGGTCGCGCGGCGGAACTCGGCCATCACTTCACGCCCCGAAAAACCCTGTTCAGCGCCGCACGGATCTTCGGCGTAGGTCAGAACATCGTTCAGCCCTTTACACAGAGAGATGGCTTCATCCAGCAGCCAGGCGCCGTTGGGATCGACCGTAATACGCGCATCCGGGAAGCATTTTTTCAACGCGCGAGCGGTGTCGATTTCCTGCTCGCCAGGCAGCACGCCGCCTTTAAGTTTGAAATCTTTAAAACCGTAGCGATCCTGCGACGCCTGAGCCAGACGCACCACCGCCTCACTGTTCATCGCTTGCTGGTGACGCAGGTGATACCACTCATGGTTACCCGGCGTGCTTTCCAGATACGGCAGATCGGTTTTGCTGCGATCGCCTACATAAAACAGATAGCCGAGCACGGTGACCGCATCGCGCTGTTTGCCAGGCCCTAACAATTCACAGACCGGCACGTTCAGCGCCTTGCCCAGCAGGTCGAGCAGCGCGGCTTCCAGCGCCGCCACCGCGTTGACCCGTAGTTCAAAGGTCCAGGCGCCTTTGCCGAAAGTGTCAAAATCAGCGGCCTGATTGCCTTTATGCACCTGCTGAACCACCTTATTCAGGCGTGCGACCTCCTGGCCTAACACCTGTGGAATCGCCTCAACCAGCGTCTGATAAATCACTTCACCGCCCGGCGCTTCACCAACCCCGGTATTGCCGGCGTTATCGGTGAGCACCACGATATTGCGGGTAAAGTATGCGTTATGCGCCCCGCCTATATTGAGTAGCATGCTGTCATGCCCGGCCACCGGGATGACCTTCATATCGGTAATAACGGGACTCGATTGTGTTGTCATCATCATTGTCCTGCGACAGGTTTCAGTTCGATACGTTTAATATCACCCACCAGCACCAGATAGCTCACTACCGCAATCAGCGCATGCACCCCGACGTAAATCAACGCGCCGTTAAATGAGCCGGTGGTCCCCACGATGTAGCCGATAGCAATTGGTGTGACAATCCCGGAGATGTTGCCAAACATATTGAACAGACCGCCGCTCAGACCGCTGATCTCTTTTGGCGCGGTATCCGCCATCACCGCCCATCCCAACGCACCGATGCCTTTACCGAAGAAGGCCAGCGCCATAAAGCCGATGATCATCCACTCCACGTTGACGTAGTTACAGAACACCATCACCATCGACAACAGCATACCCAGCACGATTGGCGTTTTACGGGCGATATTTAGCGAGCCGGTACGGCGCATCAGCCAGTCGGAAATAATGCCGCCGAGCACGCCGCCTGCGAATCCGCATATGGCCGGGACCGAGGCAACAAAACCGGCTTTCAAAATCGACATGCCGCGCGCCTGTACCAGATAAACCGGGAACCAGGTGATAAAGAAGTAGGTCAACGCGTTTATGCAGTATTGGCCGATGTAAATACCGATCATCATCCGTGAACCCAGCAGTTGCTTGATCTGCCCCCACTTCACGCTGAACGGCACTTTGGCTTTGGCGGCCGCCTGATCCATGTTGATCAGCGCCCCACCTTCGGCAATGTACTCCAGCTCTTTTTGGTTTACGCCCGGATGCTGATTCGGTTCATGAATCACCTTCAGCCAGATAAAGCTGATAACAATCCCAAGACCGCCCATAAAGAAGAACACGTGTGACCAGCCCACTTCGTGGGTCAGCCACCCCATGATTGGCGCGAAAATAACGGTGGCAAAGTATTGCGCAGAGTTAAAGATAGCGACCGCCGTGCCCCTTTCCTGCGCAGGGAACCACGCCGCCACAATCCGACTGTTGCCGGGGAAGGAGGGTGCTTCAGCTAGTCCCACGAGGAAGCGCAGGGTAAACAGCGCAACGATAATGCCGAAGCCACTGAAGATATCAACGAAGCCCTGCAGCAGGGTAAACATGGACCAGATAAAGATGGACCAGAAGTAGACGCGTTTTGAACCGAAGCGGTCGAGCAGCCAGCCGCCGGGGATCTGGCCGATAACATAGGCCCATGAGAAAGCGGAGAATACATACCCCATACCTACGGCATCCAGGCCAATGTCTTTGGCCATCTCCGAACCGGCAATGGATAAGGTGGCGCGATCGCCGTAGTTGAAGGATGTGACGATAAACAGCATCACCACTATCCAGTAGCGAGCGTTAGTGCGTTTTTCCGCGCTGCTCGCCGCCTGACTTAATGAACTCATTGTTGCACTCCTGAATCTTGGCTGTCGCCAGTTCATTCTGTACAGCACCTGTAGGGTGATCAGAATGAGAGGTTAGTGTGTGGCAGTTTTGGTACAGCTCAGGGCCGTTTTATTCTGACTCGCTGCCTTTTCGGGAACTGACGGGAAAAGTATATGAAGGAGTGCCACTGACCCTCACCGTGCATGAACACAACATTAGGGAGGCAGTGAGAAGTTGTTTGGGGCATAAGCCCAAAGCAGTGGAAGTTAGTTCACGTAATTGGGGTTTTATTGCCGGGTGGCGGCTGCGCCAGACCCGGCCTACGGTTCAAATGGGGATTGAATGCCCGTGCAGGCGAGGGGTTATTTAAGCAAGGTTCCCCAGTTTTCTACCCAGGGATTAGATTCGCTTTCCGGTTCAGGATGTTCGCTGGCGTCAATCAGCAGCATTTCACCTACGCGTTGAGCGCTTTGCTCCTGCAACAGCGCATCGAACTGCTTACCGCCATTGCAAAAATTAACGTAGCTACTGTCGCCCAGCGCAATGACCCCGTAATGCAGATTTGGCTGAAAACCGAGATTATCTTTGATTCCCTGAAACAGCGGCACAATGCTATCCGGCAAATCGCCCTGCCCGGTCGTTGAGGTCACGACCAGCACATATTTATCCTGATATGCCTGCCAGTCGCTGAGCTCCGGATCTTCGAACACCGTGGCTTTATGACCCTGCGCCGTCAAAATAGCTTCGGCCTCTTCGGCAACCAGCAGTGCGTTTCCGTACATCGTGCCGACAAAAATTCCAATTTCCGCCATAACCGTAATCTCCTGGACTTAAGAATCTATTTGCTCATCCTGACCTGACAGCCCGCTGAACTCAACCCTTTCATTCTCAGGGAGAAGTCCACGCCAGCCAAACTGTGATAGCGCCTGCATCCAGACATCATCCAGCCCGGCGCGAATCACCAGCGGTTCGCCGGTAAAAGGATGAGTCAGCGCAAGCTGGCTGGCATGCAGCATCAGGCGCTGACAGCCAAAATGCTCTGCAGCGCTGCGGTTTTGCCGCAAATCACCGTGCTTGCTGTCACCGATAATCGGATGGCGCAAGTGTGCCAGATGGCGTCTGAGCTGGTGTTTTCGACCGGTTTTAGGGTCCAGCTCCACCAGTCCGTAGCGGGTAGTCGGATAACGCCCGGTCGCTACCGGCATCTCCACCGTCGCCAGACCGCGATAATGGGTGATGGCAGGCTGCGGGCCTTTATCATCACGAGCAAACTTATCGGCGATCTTATCCAGTTCTTCGACTAACGGATAATCCAGTACGGCATCCTCCATCAGCCAGCCACGCACAATCGCATGATAGCGTTTCTGAATTTGATGATGTTCAAACTGCTGAGACAACAAACGCCCGGCTTCGCTGGACAACCCCATCAGCAGCACGCCGGAGGTCGGCCTGTCGAGTCGGTGGGCGGTAAAAACGTGCTGACCAATCTGGTCGCGTACCGTTTGCATCACCACCACTTTCTCATCCCGGTCGAGCCAACTGCGGTGAACTAACCAGCCCGAAGGTTTATTGACTGCGACCAGCCATTCGTCCTGATAGAGGATCTCCAGCATCAGGTGTTATCACTTGTAAACAGCGCATCCAGCTCCTGCAATGCAGTCAGGAGGATGTCGCGTTGCGGATGATCGGCAGCCAGCGCCATTTCGTAATACGGTGCGACGGCAAAAGCCTGTGGAAGCGGCTGCGCGTTATCAATCAACGTATGCATGCGGGGAATCAATACCCATTGCAGCCATTCAACCGGCTCCATGGTATCCATACAAAAAGGCTGCGTGCTGGTAAACAGATGGTCTGCAGGCTCATCCATCCGCCAATGATGATGTTCACGCAGTAGCGCTTCAAGCGCGTGTAACTGCTGGCGCACACGGTCATGAGTCGTCATGAAATTAACCTCAATGATGAAAAATCTGGCGCGAAGAATAGCACTAGTGAAGGGAAATAAAAAAAGGGAGCACTGTAAAAACAGTGCTCCCGGTTCGTTTCGCAGCATTCCAGCTACTTTTAGTGCTCCCTGCTCATCCGTGACAACTTTTCCTGTGGTCTTGCGACCGTGTTCATCCTGAACTTTTGCATCCTGCTCACATCACCCCGATGTGAAAACTTCATCCTGAAGTGTCCTGGCCATCCTGACCCGCCGAACATCCTGACCGGCTCTCATTCTCCGTCCTGGAGGTGTCCTTTAACGCATCCAGCGTTTTCCGCTTTGCTTCATCCTGAAGCCTGTCCTTGTAACACCGTCCTGGTGTGTCCTGGCGAAGAGCCATCATCCTGATGTTCTCTTCGTTGTGCGACTCCTTGTCGACAGATATAGAATCGCCTGTTTCGCCTTGTCTTACAAGACGCTTACAGACATACCCTTAAGATTATTTTCGTATGAAAGTTGACATCGAATCATTAACAAACTGAATAATAAGGAATTATCATTTTATCCGTTGATTAAGTCTTCGCTTATTACCTGGCAATGTCCTACAGGGTTTGTAAGAGATCTCTCACAAGGTTCAGGGCAAACTGGATTACAGAACTGGCTTAAGTTGAGTGAGGAATTCCGCAAGTGAGGCCGCCAGCACCTTTCTTTGACGGGTTCCCAGCGTTTCTTTGCACACTTCACCGGACAGATTGCACACCGAAATGACATCGAGCTCATTGTCCTGTGTGGCAATAAAAAGCGTAGGCGATAGCTTGAGGCGCTTTTGCGTGACCAGATGACCAATCAGGTTTTCCTGAACGCGCCTGAAGTCATCTTCACTCCAGGTTTGCAGCAGCGTTAACTTTTCATCCGCAAACTGCGCGTGCATGTCCCCGGCAAACTGGGTGGTGTAAAAAGCGTGAACCGCAGGTTGTATCACGATATCAAAGGCCCGTTCAACCGCGTTGAGGTTTTTTTCGCCAACAAAAGGCTGAGGTTGCCAGTAAACCGCATCGTTTGTGGAAGAAATGATGCACGGAGAAGGTACGCCATACAGCTCTTCACTGAGCGGCCAGCTGTTGTTTTTTTCATGCCATGTGTCGCAATAACGTGTCGTAAAGGCTGTCAACGCCTGCGCTGTCAATTCGTCCACTGATTTCTCTCTTCACAAAAGCCAGGATACACTTGTCGCATAGTGTATCTGGTTTATGACGGTGAAACATGTCCTCTTATGAAAATCATCAGGCGCTTGATGGCCTGACTCTCGGTAAATCAACAGATTACCGTGACAATTACGATGCCAGCCTGCTGCAGGGCGTCCCGCGCAGCCTGAACCGCGACCCACTGGATTTAAAGGCCGATAATCTGCCTTTTCACGGTGCCGATATCTGGACGCTGTATGAACTGTCGTGGCTGAATGCCAACGGTTTACCGCAGGTCGCGGTCGGTCATGTAGAACTGGATTACACCAGCGTAAATCTGATTGAATCGAAAAGCTTTAAGCTTTACCTGAACAGTTTTAACCAGACGCGTTTTGACTCCTGGGAAGCGGTACGCCAGACGCTGGAAAACGATCTGCGCACTTGTGCTGAGGGCGATGTCAGCGTGGCGCTGTACCGTCTTGACGAACTGGAAGGACAGCCGATTGCCCACTTTAACGGCACCTGTATCGATAATCAGGATATCGTCATCGATAACTACCAGTTCAGCACTGAGTATCTGGAAAACGCCGTGAGCGGTGAAAAAGCGGTGGAAGAGACGCTGGTCAGCCATCTGCTGAAATCTAACTGCCTGATCACCCACCAGCCAGACTGGGGCTCCATACAAATTCAGTATCGCGGACGCAAAATCGACCGGGAGAAGCTGCTGCGTTATCTGGTCTCCTTCCGCCACCATAATGAATTTCACGAGCAGTGCGTGGAGCGCATTTTCAATGACATTCTGCGCTTCTGCCAGCCGGAGAAACTGAGCGTCTACGCGCGCTACACGCGACGTGGCGGTCTGGACATTAACCCATGGCGCACCAACACCGACTTCACTCCGGCAACGGGTCGTCTGGTGCGTCAGTAATCTTTTTTCTCAATTTTGCGTGCCCGATTCCGTGCACAAGGTTGTGAAAGGTCATAAGCCAGGGCTATTGTAATCAGTAGAGGATGATGTCTCTCGTCCCGTAAGGAGTTTACTTGATTACACATATTAGCCCGCTTGGCTCAATGGACATGTTGTCGCAGCTGGAAGTCGATATGCTTAAACGCACGGCCAGCAGCGACCTGTATCAACTGTTTCGTAACTGTTCGCTTGCCGTTCTGAACTCCGGCAGTTTGACCGATAACAGCAAAGAGCTGCTGTCCCGCTTTGAAAGTTTCGACATTAACGTGCTGCGCCGCGAACGGGGCGTGAAGCTGGAACTGATCAACCCGCCTGAAGATGCGTTTGTTGATGGACGCATTATTCGCGCGCTACAGGCCAACTTGTTTGCCGTGCTGCGCGACATTCTGTTCGTCAATGGCCAGATCCATAACGCCGGTCGTTTTCAGCATCTGGATCTCGAAAGCTCGGTGCATATTACCAACCTCGTATTCTCGATCCTGCGTAATGCCCGGGCACTGCACGTTGGCGAAGCGCCGAACATGGTCGTCTGCTGGGGCGGTCACTCAATCAACGAGAATGAATACCTGTACGCCCGTCGCGTAGGCACCCAGTTGGGCCTGCGTGAACTGAACATCTGTACCGGCTGTGGTCCGGGGGCGATGGAAGCGCCAATGAAAGGCGCTGCAGTCGGTCACGCCCAGCAGCGATACAAAGACAGTCGCTTTATTGGTATGACCGAACCGTCAATCATTGCCGCAGAGCCGCCTAATCCGCTGGTTAACGAACTGATCATCATGCCAGACATTGAAAAACGTCTGGAGGCGTTCGTGCGTATCGCCCACGGTATTATCATCTTCCCGGGCGGCGTAGGGACAGCAGAAGAGCTGCTGTATCTGCTGGGGATCCTGATGAATCCGGCCAACAAAGATCAGGTTTTACCGCTGATCCTGACCGGACCAAAAGAGAGCGCCGATTACTTCCGCGTGCTGGACGAATTTATCGTGCACACGCTGGGGGAAGATGCGCGTCGCCACTATCGCATTATCATTGACGATGCAGCGGAAGTGGCGCGTCTGATGAAAAAAGCGATGCCGCTGGTGAAAGAGAACCGCCGCGACACTGGCGATGCCTACAGCTTTAACTGGTCGATTCGTATCGCACCGGATTTGCAGATGCCGTTCGAGCCGTCCCATGAAAACATGGCTAACCTTAAGCTGTACCCGGATCAGCCCGTTGAAGTACTGGCGGCCGACCTGCGTCGTGCGTTCTCGGGTATTGTGGCGGGGAACGTGAAGGAAGTTGGGATCCGCGCCATTGAAGAGTTTGGCCCGTACAAAATCCACGGTGACCGTGAGATGATGCGCCGCATGGACGATCTCCTGCAGGGCTTTGTTGCACAGCATCGTATGAAGTTACCAGGCTCTGCGTATATCCCTTGCTACGAGATCTGCGCCTAACCTTCAACAGCCGCCAGCAGACGCTATCGCGGTGACAGTTTTGTCCATATTAAAGCCGGGTCTGGCGCATTAGCCTCCCGGCTTTTTTTAGTGATACCAGTCACATAGCCCAGAGGATCATATAAATATCAGTGATATTTCATTAAAAAAGAAGCGGTACGCAAACGATTACCTTTAAAACCCAACCGTGATTTATCTTAGGAAATTATTATTAGTCGCCAAAATCCTCTAAAAACAACAGTTTTTACAGCTTAACACGCCTATCTTCGCGCCTTCGCTTTCATGAGATATGTCGTTAATGTTAGCCTTCGCGCCCGTAAATTCGCTTTGACTATTTTTTAACAGATTAATGGCCCAAATTTATCCACATAAAAGGTGGATTATTGCATTTGGGATCCCGATCACTGATACATCCATTACTAAAATGTATCTTTCCGCCCGCAAATTATTACGGCGAAAAATTATATAAAAAATCGCTCAACGAATTTCGATTTACAGTCGGGTGCTTTCTCATTGGATTGAACCCAAACCCGACTTTTTAAGCTTCCTCCAGGAGAAATAGATGGAAAACACTCAAACCAGCACTATCGTTACGGGCCAGACCCGCAGCGCATGGCGCAAGACAGACACCATGTGGATGCTGGGCCTTTACGGCACGGCGATTGGCGCGGGTGTATTGTTCCTGCCGATTAACGCAGGCGTAGGCGGCATGATCCCGCTTATCATCATGGCGATCCTTGCTTTCCCAATGACCTTCTTTGCACACCGCGGTCTGACTCGCTTCGTGCTGTCCGGTAAAAATCCGGGTGAAGACATCACCGAAGTTGTAGAAGAACACTTTGGTGTCGGCGCGGGTAAGCTGATTACCCTGCTCTATTTCTTCGCTATTTACCCAATTCTGTTGGTCTACAGCGTTGCAATCACCAACACCGTTGAAAGCTTCCTGACCCACCAGTTGGCGATTACGCCGCCGCCGCGCGCAATCCTGTCTCTGATCCTGATTGTTGGCATGATGACCATCGTGCGCTTCGGTGAGCAGATGATCGTGAAGGCGATGAGCATCCTGGTATTCCCGTTCGTTGCGGCTCTGATGCTGCTGGCGCTGTACCTGATCCCTCAGTGGAGCGGTGCGATTCTGGAAACCCTGTCCTTTGATTCTGCAGCAACCACCGGCAACGGCCTGCTGTTGACCCTGTGGCTGGCAATTCCGGTAATGGTGTTCTCCTTCAACCACTCACCAATCATCTCCTCCTTCGCCGTGGCGAAGCGTGAAGAATACGGTGATGAAGCTGAGAAAAAATGCTCTAAGATCCTGGCATTCGCTCACATCATGATGGTGCTGACCGTAATGTTCTTCGTCTTCAGCTGTGTGTTTAGCCTGTCCCCAGCGGACCTGGCTGCAGCGAAAGAGCAGAACATCTCTATCCTGTCTTACCTGGCAAACCACTTTAACGCGCCGATCATCGCCTGGATGGCACCGATCATCGCGATTATCGCTATCACCAAATCCTTCCTCGGCCACTATCTGGGCGCGCGTGAAGGTTTCAACGGTATGGTGATTAAGTCTCTGCGCGGCAAAGGCAAAACCATCGAAATCAACAAACTGAACAAAATCACTGCGCTGTTCATGCTGGTAACCACCTGGATTGTGGCGACGCTGAACCCGAGCATCCTCGGTATGATTGAAACCCTGGGTGGCCCAATCATCGCGATGATTCTGTTCCTGATGCCGATGTATGCCATTCAGAAAGTACCGGCAATGCGTAAATACAGCGGCCATATCAGCAACGTCTTCGTTGTGATTATGGGCCTGATCGCTATCTCCGCTATTTTCTACTCTCTGTTCAGTTAATTCCCCTGCGCCGCTCTTCGGGGCGGCGCACCTCGATACACAATGGACGCCTCATGATTAGCGTATTCGATATTTTTAAAATCGGCATTGGCCCTTCCAGCTCCCATACTGTTGGCCCGATGAAAGCAGGCAAACAATTCACGGATGACCTGATTGCACGCGGAATTCTCACTGACGTAACCCGCGTAGTGGTTGATGTCTATGGCTCTTTGTCTCTCACGGGGAAAGGTCACCATACCGACATCGCGATTATTATGGGCCTGGCGGGTAATCTGCCGGATACCGTAGACATTGATGCCATCCCGGCCTTTATCCAGGATGTGAATACTCATGGACGTTTGCTGCTGGCGGACGGTCAACATGAGGTTGAGTTCCCGGTCGACAAGTGCATGAATTTCCATGCGGACAATCTGTCCCTGCACGAAAACGGGATGCGTATTACCGCACTGGCGGGCGAAAAAGCCATTTACAGCCAGACCTACTATTCCATTGGCGGTGGGTTCATCGTTGATGAAGAACATTTTGGTTTACCGAACAACTCTCCGGTAAACGTGCCGTATCCGTATAAATCTGCGGCTGATTTGCAGCGTCATTGCCAGGAAACCGGCCTGTCGCTTTCTGGTCTGATGATGCAAAACGAACTGGCGCTGCACAGCAAAGAAGAGCTGGAACAGCACTTTGCCAACGTCTGGGAAGTGATGCGTAGCGGGATTGAGCGCGGTATCATCACCGAAGGCGTATTGCCAGGCAAACTGCGCGTTCCGCGTCGTGCTGCGGCGCTGCGTCGTATGCTGGTCAGCAGCGACAAAACCACCACTGACCCGATGGCGGTTGTTGACTGGATCAACATGTTCGCGCTGGCCGTGAACGAAGAAAACGCTGCCGGTGGACGCGTGGTTACCGCGCCAACCAACGGCGCATGCGGGATTGTTCCTGCTGTACTGGCGTACTACGACAAGTTTATCCGCGAAGTGAACGCTAACTCGCTGGCGCGCTACATGCTGGTTGCGAGCGCCATTGGTTCACTGTACAAGATGAACGCCTCTATCTCTGGCGCCGAAGTGGGCTGTCAGGGTGAAGTCGGTGTTGCCTGCTCCATGGCTGCAGCCGGTCTGGCTGAACTGCTGGGCGGTAGCCCAATGCAGGTGTGCATTGCGGCGGAAATCGGTATGGAACATAACCTGGGTCTGACCTGCGATCCGGTTGCCGGCCAGGTACAGGTACCCTGCATTGAGCGTAACGCTATTGCTTCGGTTAAAGCAGTTAACGCCGCGCGTATGGCGCTGCGCCGTACCAGTGAACCGCGCGTGTGCCTCGATAAAGTTATCGAGACCATGTACGAAACCGGTAAAGACATGAATGCCAAATACCGCGAAACCTCTCGCGGTGGTCTGGCGATGAAGATTGTCACCTGCGATTAAGTCCCCTGAAGAGGCCTCTTTTGCGAGGCCTCTTCCTGTTTTTCTGCCAACTATTCGCCTCCCTTCGCCGTGAATGTTACCCTACAGACTGATTTGTTAGGGAGAACACCGTGGCCGTCCATCTGCTCATTGTTGATGCACTGAATCTCATCCGTCGTATTCACGCCGTACAGGGCTCACCCTGCGTGGAGACGTGCCAGCACGCACTCGATCAGCTGATTGTGCACAGTCAGCCCACGCACGCCGTGGCGGTATTTGATGACGAGGCGCGCAACAGCGGCTGGCGTCACCAACGCTTACCTGACTACAAAGCCGGTCGCCCGCCAATGCCTGACGATTTACACCAGGAAATGCCCGCCTTACGCGCTGCTTTTGAACAGCGCGGCGTCTGCTGCTGGGAATCCAGCGGGAATGAAGCCGATGATTTAGCCGCTACTCTGGCGGTTAAAGTTTGCCAGGCGGGACATCAGGCAACCATCGTTTCAACCGATAAAGGCTATTGTCAGCTACTCTCCCCAACGCTGCGTATTCGGGACTATTTCCAGAAACGCTGGCTGGATGCGCCCTTTATCGAGAAAGAGTTCGGCGTACTACCGCAACAGTTGCCTGATTACTGGGGACTGGCGGGGATCAGCAGTTCTAAAGTTCCAGGGGTTGCCGGTATTGGACCCAAAAGCGCCACACAATTGCTGACGCAGTTTCCAACGCTGGAAGCGTTGTATGAACATCTGAATGACGTACCGGAGAAATGGCGCAAGAAACTCGAAGAACATCGGGAGATGGCGTTTCTGTGCCGCGATATTGCGCGGCTGCAAACGGACTTACATATCGACGGAAACCTACAGCAATTACGCCTGGCGCGGTAGCCTTATTGTCGGATGCGGTGTCAACACCTTATCCGGCCTACTTATCGTACAACCCAGCAGGCCGGATAAACGTCAGGTGATTACCAGGCGGTATGGTATAGCTCGACGATATCTCCAAGGCTCGCTTCACGCGGATTTCCCCCGGTACAAACATCGTCAAATGCCGCCTGCGCCAGTGCAGGGATATCCTCTTTGCGTACGCCAACATCGCGTAAATGCAGTGGGATCCCTACATCACGGTTAAGGGCGAAGACAGCATCCACCGCAGCTTTACGTGCTTCTGCCAGCGTCAGGCCTTCAACCTTAACCCCCATCGCCCGGGCGATATCGCGGAATTTTTCCCCGGTAAATTCGGCGTTATAGTGCATCACGTGCGGCAGCAAAATGGCATTCGCGACGCCGTGCGGCGTGTTGTAAAACGCGCCTAACGGATGTGCCATGCCATGCACTAATCCCAGGCCAACGTTGGAAAAACCCATTCCGGCAACGTACTGGCCCAACGCCATCGCTTCACCCGCCTGGCTATCGCCCGCGACCGAACCGCGTAATGCCCCGGCAATAATTTCGATGGCTTTGATGTGCAGCGCATCGGTAAGCGCCCACGCCGCCCGCGTGATGTACCCTTCAATGGCATGAGTCAGTGCATCCACTCCTGTGGCGGCTTTTAATGCAGCGGGCATGCCGTCCATCATGTCAGCATCGATGAACGCCACCTGCGGGATGTCATGTGGATCGACACAAACAAACTTACGCCGGTTCTCTTCGTCAGTGATCACGTAGTTAATGGTCACTTCCGCTGCCGTCCCCGCGGTGGTTGGGACTGCCATAACCGGCACGCTCGGGCTGCGCGTTGGCGATAACCCTTCAAGGCTGCGGACATCTGCAAACTCAGGGTTATTATGGATAATGCCAATCGCTTTACAGGTATCCTGCGGGGAGCCTCCGCCGATGGCTATCAGATAGTCTGCGCCACTTTGCTGAAACACACCCAATCCTTCCTGCACCACCGCAATGGTTGGGTTAGGGATAACGCCTGAATAGATTTCCCATGCCAGACCTGCAGCATCCATTCGGGAAGTCACCTTTTCAACAACGCCGCACTGTACCAGATTTGTATCGGTCACAATCAACGCTTTGCGATAACCACGACGGATGACTTCATCGGTTAACGCGCCAACAGCTCCCCGGCCAAACCATGCCGTTTCGTTCAGAATCATTCTGTTCGCCATCGTATATCTCCTTTTCGCTATGCGAAATTACTCTTCAATGCGTAATCCGTAAGATTTGAATTTCTCCAGCACAATGGCGATCTCTTCGTCATCCAGCACCGGAACTGGGTCAACAATCGCCAGCGTGCTCAGATACAGGCGGGCCAGAACTTCTACTTCATGCGCCAACCACAGTGCTTTTTCCAAATTCGCTTCACAAGCAATCAACCCATGGTGCTGTAAAAGCGTTGCCTTACGGGTTTTCAGGGCGACGCTCACATGCTCTGACAGCTCTCGTGTACCAAACGTCGCATAAGGCGCACACGGAATAGAGTTTCCCCCCGCCGCTGCAATCATGTAATGAATTGCCGGGATAGGGCGATTGAGAATTGAAACGGCGGTGCAGTGTACGGCATGGTTATGGACAACCGCATTGGCATCCGGACGCGTCTGGTATGCCGCCAGGTGAAAACGCCATTCACTGGAGGGTAATTGTCCTTTATCATATTTCCCGTCGTTATCTACATACACGATCATGTTTTCAGTAAGTCTTTCGTAAGGAATACCGCTGGGCGTGATCAGCATCCCGTTTTCATAACGCGCACTCACATTTCCCGCCGTCCCCTGATTCAATCCAAGGCTGGTCATTTCCAGACAGGTTTCAATGATTTCTCGCGACAAACGCATTCTTTCCATAATGATTCTCCGGGTACAGTTTCCCCTCGTCTTTATTGCGAAAAATGCAGCCGCAGAATAAGACGGGTCAGGTTTCAGGTACAGGCAGCCACTGAATGTAGTTATTCAGATTCAGTTGGCCGATTTATTTTTAGCGACGTATTATGGTTGTCTTACGCGCTTAATTAGTTTCATTTCAACTTTTACAGTTTCTTTAATTGGCCGGTCATCAATAGCACTCATCATCATATCGAATGCTTTTTCCGCCCAGACATTTTCATCCTGTTGCATTGACCAGACATTATTGGCGAGGAATCCCAGCATTGGGTGTTCATCGAATGTCCCAATATTAATTTCTGGTGGAATGGTGCCTAAACGATTACGAATAGCGTTAATGGCCCCTTCCAGTACGGGTAATGATGAGGCGATAAATGCCTGCGGACAGTCCTGTTCACCGATCAACTCATCCATGAGTCGATAACCACCTTCAGGTGTGTTATCCGGACCTTCGCGCACCCAATCTCTGTGAAAAATACCATTATTGTTCAATGCATTAAGATAACCTTGCAAACGGTCACCAATGCTGGGTAATCCGGTATCCCCTACTAAAAACCAGATCGGCGACTTTCCAGCGTCAAACAAACTTTGCGTCAACTTTTCGCCGCCCAAAATGTTATGACTTTCAACCAGTGCGTTGTCGGTATACTTAAAATCACGGTCAAGCAACACCATTGGTTTCCTGACCTGACGTAAATGGTGTTGCTGATTCTCTAACGTTGAAGGAACAATAAACAGGCCATCGACATTGCGCGCGATTAACGCTTTGGTCAGTTTATTTTCGTAATCAACATCGTCATAGGTACAGCTAATCGTTAGCTGATAACCAGAACGGCGACAGCGTTGCTCAAGTTTTTCTGCAAGTGTGGCAAAAAACACGTTGGAAATATTAGGGACTATCAATCCTAACGTATCCGTTTTATTCAATTTCAGGCTGCGTGCTGAATGGTTAATGACGTAACCATAGCGCTCGACATATTCATTAATACGCGTTTGGGTTTTGACACTGATTCGATATTGCTCTGCTTTCCCGTTCAGCACCAGTCGTACGGTCGTAACCGATAAATTCAGATCGCTGGCTATCTGTTCTACTGTTTTAGCCATTTATATGCCCCAGTTCACATCCAAAAACGTCAATCCCCAATCATAAAAGTATTTTAAACTTTTGTCTTACTGCATAAGTTGGTTAATCGCCTGCTGCTGATCCCACAGCATCAGATAAGCCTGGTATTTACGATCATAGAAGTTCCGCCGTGCCGGGTTAGCCTTGATCACCCCGCCCGATCGAACCATCGCCTGGCATGCGGACGGAATCGTGGTCCACGCGCCGCATGCCACCGCGCCGGTAATGGCCGCACCTAACGTTACCGCATCCTCTTCCTGCATAAGATGAATATCGCATCCGGTGGCATCGGCATATTCTCGCAACCACAGTGGGTTATGCGTTGCGCCGCCGCACAGCGTCAGACGGGAAATGGTGTGACCGTTTTCGCGCATCACCTCCATAATATGTCGCGTACCGCAGGCGATCGCCTGTATTGTCGCCAGGTACAGACGAGCAACCTGCATCTCGCCTCGTTCCAGCGTTAAACCACACACACTCCCCCGGGCATCGGGTCGCGCGCGCGGCGAACGATTACCGTGGTGATCGGCCAGCACATGCAAATAACGACCAGGCTCTGACTCCTGCTCCTCAAGTGCTGCAACCCACTCATTAACTAAAACGATGGGATGGCACCCCCGCGCTTCAGCTTTGTTAAACAGCTCAGCGCTGGCACCTGACTCCTGAAGCGTCCAGTCGACTAACGCCCCGGCGGCGCTTTGTCCCCCTTCCGTCAGCCAGTAGCCTGGCAGCATGGCTGACCAGTATGGTCCCCATACGCCTGGCGTATGAATTTCGTGCCGGCTGCACAGCATATGGCAATTTGACGTTCCGCTGATCAGCGCCAACGTCCCCTCAGGCTCGGCACCAGCTAGCGCCACTCCGCCTGCATGGGCATCAATCATTCCACTGGCGACGACCACTGTAGTCGTCAGCCCCAGCGCCTGGGCCGCATCGCTGCTAAGCGTTCCAACGCCAGCGCCTGGCGGCAGAATACGCGACGGGATTTTGCCCAATAAATCCGTTAATTCAACGGCATCGAGCAGGGAGTGGCTGAAGCGTTGTTCATGTGCCAGATAGTTCCATTTACAGGTTAGCGTGCACAACCCCGCAACATCAGTGGCGGTAGCTTTAGAGACCAGAAAGTCCGCCAAATCGTAGAATCGATGCGCACTCTGCCAGGTGGCTGGAAAATGGTTTTTCAGCCATAGCACTTTGGGAAGCTCCATTTCGACGCTGACCTCACCGCCAACATAGCGCAGAGAGGGATCCTGCGTGGCGTTAATACGCTGCGTCTCCTGCGCCGCACGATGATCCATCCACATGATGATGTTATGGTCTGACGGTTCGCCGGGGGAAACCGCCAGTCCCCGCCCCTGTTCGTCCAGTGCTACCAATGAACAGGTGGCATCAAAACCCAATGAGCGAATATCCTCAATGCAAACCCCGGATGACGACACCGCCTCCTTCACTGCATGGCAAACCTGCTGCCAGATTTCTGCAGATGACTGCTCAACCCGCTCAGGACCGGGTCGAAACTGCGAGATGGTACGAGTCGCAAAAGCCAGCCGTTTGCCACTGGCATCAAAGACACCCGCCCTGACGCTGGCGGAACCGACATCCACACCGAGGAAATATCCACTGCCCATAGTAACTCCCTGACGCTGGCTAATGATGGGGCGAGCACCTCGCCCCAACGGTCTTATTTTTTACCGAATGGGTGTAACAGCTTGTCAATTTCTGGCGTATCAATATTCTTCGCGCTGACAAATTTCACCGGAATATCAATTTCTTTCGGTACAGACTGACCCGATACCGCTGCATTCAGCGTCTTAATACCCTGGTAGCCAATTTGATAAGCGTCCTGCACCACAAATCCCTGAATCACTCCGGACTTCAGGAAAGCAATGATTGCCTCGGTGCTATCAAAACCAATCACCTTCACTTTGCCTTTCAGATTTTGGCTATCAATAGCGTTTGCTACGCCAAGCGTTGAGCCTTCATTCGTACCATAAATTCCTGCGATATCCGGGTTGGCCTGGATCATATCGATGGTTTTATCCATCGCTTTTTGCGGATCGCCATCGCTGTACTGGACCGGTAGCACCTGAATATCCGGATATTTCTCCTTCATACGGGCAATAAACCCTTCCGAACGTTCAATCGCTGAAGAAGTCCCTGCTACGTGCGCAATAATGCCCACTTTCCCTTTGCTGCCCACTTCCGCTGCCAGCGCGTCTGCGGCTTCAGCACCGGCTTTTCGGTTATTCGTAGCGACAAAGCTCACCGGAATATCGGAATTCACGCCGGAGTCAAACGTCACAACTTTAATGCCGCGTGAATTTGCGGTCTCAACTAATGGCGCCAGCGCATTGGCATCTAACGCGGCCAGTAATAGCCCATTCGGTTTTTGCGCCATCGCGTTTTCAACTAACTGAATCTGCTCGGCAATCTGAGTTTCATCCGCCGGGCCAACATAGCTGGTTTTATCACCCAACTCTTTTGCTGCCGCTTCCGTCCCCATTTTTACGGTTTGCCAGAATTCATGCTGGAAACCTTTACTGACCACCGGAAGGTTCATATCTTTAGCCAATACGCTGGATGTCATACAGGCCAGCAGGGATAACGCATAGACAAAATTCCTGGTTCTCATTGTTTTACTCCGTTCTGAGTGAGTCACCCTAAACGTCAGGGTTATGATGCCCCGTGACTTCCGGGAGCGTAAATCAACGAATTTTTTTGCGTAATGTGTCGAGATAAACCGCGGCAATGACCACCACTCCCATGGCTACCATTTGCCAGAACTGGGAAACGCCCATCAGGTTCAGGCCATTCTTCAGCACGCTCATAATGAATGCGCCGATGATCGTGCCGCCGATGGTGCCAATTCCGCCCATCAGGCTCGTACCGCCAATAACAACCGCCGCGATGGCTTCCAGCTCATATCCCACGCCGACCGTTGGCTGACCAGAGTTCAAACGAGAGGCCAGAATCACCCCGGCAATCCCGGTCAGCAGACCACAAAAGGCGTAGACGAAAATTTTGACGCGCTGAACTTTAATACCGGAAAGATGTGCGGCCACCTCATTGCTACCCACGGCGTAAACATAGCGACCAATCACCGTTTTCTTCAGGATGTAGGCGGCGATTAACGCCACCACTACCAGGTAAAAAACGGGATAAGGCAGCACATCGAACAAACGTCCCTGGGCCAGCATTTTGAAGGTGGGGTAATCGGCGAAATAAATCGCACGACCATCCGTCATCACCATATTGATGCCTCTGACGGACATCATCAGGCCCAGCGTGGCAATAAAAGGCGGGATAGTCATTTTGGTGACCAGCAAGCCGTTGATATAGCCGCATAACCCCCCGGCCAGCACCCCCGCCAGAATACATACGGGCAGAGGCAGTCCCAGCGTGGCGCTGATACCGACCGCAACACCAGAAAAGGCCACGACCGAGCCAAGAGAAAGGTCGATTCCTGAAGTGATAATGACGAAGGTAACGCCAATCGCCATGATGCCAATCACCGACGTTTGCAGGGCAATTGTCATAATGTTTTCAGTGTTAAAGAAAAATGGCGAACCGAAGCTAAAAAATATTACTAAAATAATCAGACTCAAAAGCGGCGCAAGGCGCATTAAAAGTTCTTTATTAATTTTTATTTTCTTATTATTGCTGTCTGAAGAGGTTACAGAGATAGTCATAAATTAGTCCTCTAACGTCGCATATTGCATGATTTTTTCTTGTGTGGCGTCATCAGAAGCTAACTCCCCGGTAATACGTCCATTACGCATCACTAAAATGCGATCGCACATACCCAGCACTTCCGGTAATTCAGAGGAAATCATGATAATTGACTTCCCTTTTGCCACCAGTCGATTCATTAATTCATAAATTTCAAGTTTGGCACCCACATCAATACCGCGAGTTGGTTCGTCAAAGATGAGAATATCGGTATCTTTACATACCCATCTGGCAATAATAATTTTCTGCTGATTACCGCCACTTAAATTCAGTGCTGCCTGCTCTAAATGTGGTGTTTTAATACGTAGGGCCTTAACCTGTTCCTCGCTGGTTTTCTGACAACGTTTGCTGTCCACATTGCCATAACGGTCGGAATACTCAGGATAATTGCCCAACATGATATTGCGCTCAACGGACAGCCCTAATGCCAGCCCCTCTTTTTTTCTGTCCTCGGTTAAATAGCTGATGCCCTGTTTGATAGCATCAGGAATATCTTTAATTACCGTAACTTTGCCGTTTAGCTTGAGAGTTCCGCCATCAATGGGATCCGCACCAAAAATCGCCCGCGCCAGCTCAGTACGCCCTGCGCCCATCAAGCCGGCAAAGCCCAAAATTTCGCCCTGATACAGGGTGAAATCAATGTTGTTCAGTACGCCATTGCGCGTCAGACCGCTTACTTCCAACACCGGCTTACGTTGAGCCAAAGGTCCACGACGAGGATAGATATTGCCGAGGTCACGCCCAACCATCATGGCAATCAGATCGCTAATTTTAACCGCATCATAATCTACGGTGGCAATAAACTGACCATCCCTCATCACCGTCGCGCGGTCGGCTATCAGCGCCAGTTCCTCCAGCCTGTGCGAGATATAAACAATGCCTGTTCCCTGTTCCTTCAACAAACGGGTCACCTGAAATAAGCTGTCGATTTCCGTTTCCGTCAGTGCCGCCGTCGGTTCATCCATAATAAGGATCTTGGCATTCACCGATATCGCTTTAGCAATCTCAACCATTTGTTGTTGCGCGACGGTCAGATCGGCCACCAGCGTTTCTGGTGAAATATTCAGGTTTAATTTTTGCAAAATATCGATAGCGGCCTGTCGCTGCTGTTTTTCATCCAGACGCCAGCGATTATTTTTGCAAAACTCCCTGCCAATAAATATATTTTCTTCTACTGTGAGTTCAGGGAATAGATTGAATTCCTGGTGAATAATAGTGATACCTGCGCTTTGTGCGCTCAGTGGGTTCGCAAAAGTAACAGGTTGCCCTTCGAAAATAATATCTCCTTCATCAGGCTGATAAACACCGGATAAAATCTTCATCAACGTAGACTTTCCTGCGCCATTCTCACCCAGCAGCGCATGAACCTCACCTTTGCGTAAAGCAAAATCCACATTACTCAACGCTAATACGCCGGGAAAACGTTTCGTAATATGACTCATCTGTAAAAATGTTTCAGACATTGCTGCTTTCCTCAATATACAGAAACTGCAATCAGTGAATCAGGCGAAAAAACGTTGCCAGGAAGCCATCGTCACCGTTAATGCGAATACTACCTTCACGTTCATATGCGTTTTATCAATCATGCTAACTCGAGTTAGCGAATTGCCTTTTAAAGCTATTTTAGCTACTCAAATTAGCCAAATCATTTGGTTTAAAACTGTGACGCTGAACAGACAATTTATTGCAAATAATTAATTTAAAAGAACTTATCTAAAAATATCCGTCCTGGTTTATTTGACGCAGATCGAATTTTAACCACTTCTCGTGAAGCCTCTCACAGTTCCACAACAAAAAAGTTGTGCAAAAAACTCTCTGATACCTAAGCTAACTCGAGTTAGCAAAAATGGGTTATTCGGCCAACTGCGAAGGTGGTGTTCAAAATCCGCTTTTGCAGCACGGCATAAAGTGAGATGAGGAACCTCGAATGAAAAAAAATAGCTTGCCGAAAATTGGCATTCGTCCGGTGATTGATGGGCGCCGTATGGGTGTTCGCGAATCGCTCGAAGAGCAAACCATGAATATGGCTAAAGCCACCGCTGCGCTGATCGCTGAGAAACTTCGTCACGCCTGCGGCGCGCAAATTGAATGTGTGATCGCCGATACCTGCATTGCCGGGATGGCTGAATCTGCCGCCTGCGAAGAAAAATTCAGCAGCCTGAATGTGGGCGTGACAATCACTGTTACCCCATGCTGGTGCTACGGTAGCGAAACAATCGATATGGATCCGATGCGCCCGAAAGCTATCTGGGGCTTCAATGGTACCGAGCGTCCGGGGGCCGTTTATCTGGCCGCTGCACTGGCTGCGCATAATCAAAAAGGACTTCCCGCCTTCTCTATTTATGGCCATGACGTACAGGATGCCGGCGACACCACGATCCCTGCCGATGTGGAAGAAAAATTGCTGCGTTTTGCCCGCGCGGGCTTAGCAGTTGCCAGTATGAAGGGCAAAAGCTATCTGTCCGTAGGCGGCGTTTCAATGGGCATTGCCGGCTCAATTGTCGATCATAACTTCTTTGAATCCTGGCTGGGAATGAAGGTTCAACCCGTTGATATGACTGAACTGCGTCGTCGCATCGACCAAAAAATCTATGATGAAGCTGAGCTGGAAATGGCGCTGGCCTGGGCGGACAAAAACTTCCGCTACGGCGAGGATCAGAATGCGCAACAATATAAGCGTAACGCAGAGCAAAGCCGGGCTGTGCTGAAAGAAAGTCTGCTGATGGCCATGTGCATTCGCGACATGATGCAGGGTAACCAGAAGCTGGCCGACAAAGGTCGGGTTGAAGAGTCGCTGGGGTACAACGCGATTGCCGCAGGCTTCCAGGGCCAGCGTCACTGGACCGATCAATACCCGAATGGTGATACCGCCGAAGCCCTGCTCAACAGCTCCTTTGACTGGAATGGCATACGCGAACCGTTTGTTGTCGCCACCGAAAACGACAGCCTGAACGGCGTGGCGATGCTGTTTGGTCATCAACTCACCGGCACGGCGCAGGTCTTTGCCGATGTGCGCACCTACTGGTCGCCAGAGGCGGTTGAACGCGTCACGGGGAAACCACTGACCGGCCTTGCTGAGCACGGCATTATTCACCTGATTAACTCCGGCTCGGCAGCACTGGACGGCTCCTGCAAACAGCGCGACGGCGCAGGGAAACCGACTATGAAGCCGCACTGGGAGATCGCGCAGAAAGAGGTCGATGATTGCCTGGCGGCAACCGAATGGTGTCCGGCTATTCACGAATACTTCCGCGGCGGCGGCTACTCCTCTCGCTTCCTGACCGAGGGTGGCGTGCCGTTCACCATGACTCGCATCAACATCATCAAAGGCCTGGGGCCGGTGCTGCAAATCGCGGAAGGCTGGAGCGTGGAATTACCGAAAGATATGCATGACCAGCTCGATGCGCGTACCAACTCTACCTGGCCGACCACCTGGTTTGCCCCGCGCTTAACCGGTAAAGGCCCGTTCAGCGATGTCTATTCAGTGATGGCAAACTGGGGCGCAAACCACGGTGTGTTGACGATTGGTCACGTGGGCGCGGACTTTATTACGCTCGCCGCCATGCTGCGTATCCCGGTTTGCATGCACAACGTGGAAGACGAGAAAATTTACCGTCCTTCAGCCTGGGCAGCCCACGGAATGGATATGGAAGGCCAGGATTATCGCGCCTGCCTGAACTACGGCCCGCTGTATAAGCGTTAATGCGACTCCGCCCGGTGGCGCAAGCTTACCGGGCCTACAGGAGCACAACGTGTAGGCCGGATAAGGCGTTTACGCCGCCATCCGGCAACGTCTCGGGAGCAATTATGAAACAAGAGGTTATCCTGGTCCTTGACTGCGGCGCGACCAACGTGCGGGCAATCGCCGTTGACCGACAGGGAAAGATTGTCGCCCGCGCAGCGACCCCGAATGCCAGCGACACCGCAACAGAAAATAGTAGCTGGCATCAATGGTCGCTGGAGGCCATTCTGCAACGCTTCGCCGAATGCTGTCAGAGACTCAAAACGCAGCTGGCCGCCTGCCATATCCGCGGGATCGCCGTCACCACCTTCGGCGTAGACGGCGCGTTGGTTGATAAAACCGGCAAGCAACTGTATCCGGTAATAAGTTGGAAATGCCCACGCACCGCAGCGGTAATGGAAACTATCCACCGCTATATGTCACCGCAGCAGTTGCAGGAAATCTCCGGCGTCGGCGCGTTTAGCTTTAATACGCTGTATAAACTGGTGTGGCTCAAAGAAAACCATCCGCAATTACTGGAACAGGCGCATGCCTGGCTATTTATCTCATCGCTTATCAACCACCGATTAACCGGCGAGTTCACCACCGATATCACCATGGCGGGCACCAGCCAGATGCTGGATATCCGCCAGCGCGATTTTAGTCATGACATTTTGCAAGCAACAGGCATACCGCGTCGTCTGTTCCCACGCCTGGTAGAGGCTGGCGAACAGATTGGGATTCTGCAGCCAGAGGCCGCCAGCCAGCTCGGGCTTGCGTCGGGTATTCCGGTCATTTCTGCCGGACACGACACGCAGTTTGCGCTATTCGGCGCAGGGGCGCAGCCCGATGAACCAGTGCTCTCTTCCGGCACATGGGAGATTCTGATGGTGCGCAGTTCACAGGTAGATACCTCCCAGCTCAGCCATTATGCGGGTTCCACCTGTGAACTGGATAGCCAGGCAGGACTGAAAAACCCCGGCATGCAGTGGCTGGCTTCCGGTGTACTCGAGTGGGTACGTAAGCTGCTGTGGACTGCCGACACCCCCTGGCAGACGCTGATTGATGAAGCTTTGGCTATTCCCGCAGGTGCCGAAGGGGTGAAGATGCACTGCGACTTGTTGGCCTGTCAGGATGCGGGCTGGCGAGGGGTTACGCTCAATACCACCCGCGGGCACTTTTATCGCGCCGCGCTGGAAGCGCTCACAGAACAGTTGCAGCGAAATCTGCACACGCTGGAAACAATCGGTCATTTTCAGGCCACGGAACTGCTATTGGTTGGCGGAGGAAGCCGCAACGCATTGTGGAATCAGATCAAAGCGAATGTACTCGGGATCCCTGTCAAAGTGCTGGATGATGCCGAAACCACCGTGGCCGGGGCCGCGATGTTTGCCTGGTCAGGCATCGGGGAATTTACCTCTCCCGAACAGGCACGCGCGCAGGTGTGCTACCAGTACCGTTACTTCTATCCGCAAACCGAATCCGAACTGACAGGAGTCGTGTAACATGCTCAAAACGATATCTCCCTTAATTTCCCCAGATCTACTGAAGGTGCTGGCTGAAATGGGACACGGTGATGAGATTATCTTTTCCGATGCCCACTTCCCGGCCCACAGCATGGGACCGCAGGTCATTCGCGCAGATGGTCTACTGGTCAGCGATCTGCTGCAGGCGATTATTCCACTGTTTGAACTGGACAGCTACGCCCCACCACTGGTGATGATGGCCGCTGTTGAAGGCGACACCCTCGATCCTGATGTCGAGTCACGTTATCGTCAGGCGCTTTCACTACAAACCCCCTGCCCGGATATCACACGTATTGACCGCTATGCCTTCTATGACCGCGCGCAACAGGCGTTTGCGATCGTTATCACAGGAGAGCGGGCAAAGTACGGGAATATTCTATTAAAAAAAGGGGTAACGCCGTAATCTCTGGTCTGAATGCCCGTCAGCTACGGGCATTCATCAAAAGATAAGGATCAGAACATGAAAGCGGCGCGCCAGCAGGCAATTGTAGATCTACTTACTCACCACAAAAGTCTGACAACCGAAGCCCTTTCTTTGCAGCTTAACGTCAGCAGAGAGACCATCCGCCGCGATCTCAGTGAGTTACAAGCCCAGGGAAAAGTGTTGCGTAATCACGGGCGGGCCAAAGTGATTCACCGGGAAGATCAGGACAGCGGCGACCCGTTTCATATGCGGCTCAAAAGCCATTATGCCCACAAAGCACATATTGCCCGCGAAGCGCTGGCATGGATCGAAGAAGGTATGGTGATAGCCTTAGACGCCAGCTCAACCTGCTGGTATCTGGCGCGACAGTTACCGGACATCAACATTCACGTTTTTACCAACAGCCAGCCCATCTGCCAGGAATTGGCTAAACGTGAACACATTCAGCTTATCAGCTCCGGCGGTCGCCTCGAGCGTAAATACGGATGCTACGTTAACCCCTCGCTTATCTCGCAGCTCAAACCACTCGACATCGACCTGTTTATTTTTTCCTGCGAAGGGATCGACCGCGACGGCGCGCTCTGGGACTCAAATGCGACCAACGCCGACTTCAAGTCCATCTTGCTTAAGCGTGCAGCGCAATCATTATTGCTGATTGATAAAAGCAAATTTAATCGTTCGGGGGAGGCCCGGATTGGGCATCTGGATGATGTGACGCATATTGTTTCGGATACGCCGCTGATTGAAACAATTCAGGCCGAATAAGGCGGTTATGCCTTGATCCGGCCTTCAATTTTATCTTATCGCTCGTCGCGACGACCGCCGACGGCAGCCCACAGGCGACGTACATGCACGGTCACTTCTTCACGGTCATGATACAGCTGACGCGCCTGAATCTGGGCATTTACGCCATGCTCGTCAAGCTGCGCCTGAATGTAAGCCAGATTTTGCGACACTTCTTCGTAGCGTTTTTTCATCGGCAGCTTGAGGTTGAAGATAGTCTCACGACACCAGCCGTTGACCAGCCACTGCGCCATCAGGGCGGCAACCTTCGCGGGCTTCTCCACCATGTCGCAAACCATCCACGAAATGTTGTTACGATTCGGGCGATACTTAAATCCGTCTTCGCGCAGCCATGTAACCTGTCCGGTATCCATCAGGCTTTGCGCCATCGGACCATTATCCACGGAATAAACCCACATGTTGCGTTTAACCAGTTGATAGGTCCAACCGCCGGGGCATGCGCCTAAATCCACCGCATACATTCCGTTAGCCAGACGCTCATCCCATTCATCAGCTGGGATAAACACGTGCAGCGCTTCTTCCAGCTTCAGCGTTGAACGGCTTGGCGCATCGGCCGGGAACTTCAGACGTGGAATACCCATGTAGAACGGGGAGTTATTGTCAGGCCAGGAATAGCCTGTATAGCAACAGCCAGGAGCGATAAAGAAAACGTGAACCACTGGACGTTTTGGCGTTTCATACTTTGCCAGCACGCCAGCTTCACGCAGCGCCGCGCGCAGCGGTACGGTAAATTTACGGCAAAATTTGACCAGCTCTTTGCTTTCATTGGTGTCAGCAACTTCGACACGCAGATCGCCGCCTTTTTCCACCACGCCCTGCAACATGCCGACAATTGGCGTAATACGGTCTTCCGGCGGTAAATATTGCAGCAGCTCGCCTACCACAAACATCTGGCGGGCAAAAATCAGCGAGCTAAACGGCAACTCTTTCACTAGCTTTTCGGCATCGTCCTGCTGATAGCATTCGAAGATGACGTAACCCGCATTGTCTTTCACGCGGGCAAAACCGAAGATTTCCCGGCGTCCTGCTTTATCCGTAATTTCTGCGGCGCACTCTTTTTCAAAACCCGGGCGACACAACAATACTACCTTATTCATGGCTAACGCCCTTACGTTTCAATCTAATAGCGCCCACTAACATCAGCGCCCAGCCCACAAGGAAGCTGAAACCACCAACGGGGGTAACAAACGCCCACAGGCGTAAATGAGAGAGCGCGAGGCAATAGAGGCTGCCGCTAAACAGCACCGTTCCCAATGCCAGAAACACGCTACTCCAGTAAAACCAAATGCTAATACGTCGCTGCATGGCGACGGCCAGACCAAAGATAGCCAACGTATGAAACGCCTGATACTCAAGGCCAGTCTGGATCCACCCCATCTCAACGACACCGAGGGTTTTACTCAGAACATGTGCCCCAAAGGCTCCCAACGCCACAAAGATAAAGCCACTTATGGCGGCAAAAATCAGCATAAAACGGCTGGTCATGTGAATACCCTACGTAAATTATTGTTCATAACGAAAGCGGAATTTTTCTTGTTCCGTGGCCGCTTTCGCCAGAATCCACTGACGGAAGGCGGCTATTTTACCCAGTTCTGCCTGACTGTCATGACAAACCAGATAAAATGCGTTTTTGCTGACCAGAACATCGTTAAACGGACAAACCAGACGTCCGGCTTCAATTTCGGATTGCGCCATGACGTTATTCGCCAGCGCAACCCCCTGTCCATGGATAGCAGCCTGTAGCACCATGGCGCTATGGCTGAAGATAGGTCCCTGCTGTACGTTGATATGATTCAGGCCAAGCTGACGCGTATAGGCTTGCCAGTCACGACGCGACGCATCGTGCAATAATGTGTGCTTAGCCAGGTCATCAGGCGCCTTCAGCGGTTTATCACCGGTCAATAATAGCGGCGAGCAGACCGGCAATAAATATTCAGCGTACAATTTTTCAACGCGTAGACCCGGCCAGTTGCCGCGTCCGTAGAAAATCGCCACATCAACATCGTCAGCCAGTTTGTCTTCCTGACGGTCCACCGCCTGGATCCTGACATCGATTCCCGGATAAGCTGAGTTAAAGCTAGAGAGTCTGGGCACCAGCCACTGGATCGCAAAACTGGGCAATAAACTAACGGTGAGCGCACCTTTTGCGCTGCGAGCCTGAAGCTTACGCGTCGCGTCGGTTAATTGCGAAAAAATCTCTTTGATGTCGAGGAAGTAACTTTGGCCTTCTTCCGTTAACAGCAAAGATCGATTGCGTCGACGAAACAGCTTTAGCCCCAGGAAATCCTCAAGAGACTTGATTTGATGACTTACTGCGGCCTGCGTCACAAAAAGCTCTTCTGCTGCGCGAGTAAAGCTCAAATGACGCGCTGCAGCATCAAAAACACGCAACGCATTTAAGGGTGGTAATCGTTTTGACATGACTTTTAGGCTTTGATGTTAAATGAATTTAACAATTATCTAACAGGCTGTAACCTATTAGTTTTTTTTATCTGAGCCATTATAAATTGTCCGTTGAGGTTCTACCAGCAAATACCTATAGTGGCGGCACTTCCTGAAGCCGGAACGAAAAGTTTTATCGGAATGCGTGTTCTGGTGGGCTTTTGGCTTACGGTTGTGATGTTGTGTTGTTGTGTTTGCAATTGGTCTGCGATTCAGACCATGGTAGCAAGGCTACCCTTTTTCACTTCCTGTACATTTACCCTGTCTGTCCATAGTGATTAATGTAGCACCGCCAACTTGCGGTGCTTTTTTTTGTCCGACTCTTTGTCGATGGACGACCGGTTAGTTATCCAGTTCTACCATCTCTTTCACATCGGTACGGTTAATCTGCTGTTTGTTGCCGTTAGCGTCTTTATACGAAATCATCCCCGTTTCATTATCAGTCTGTGGCTTACCATCAGACACGATTGATCGACCATCGTTGGTGTGCATCACGTAATTCGAACCGGAACAGGCGCTCAGGGCAAAAGTCAGCATACAAGCAGAGATAATTGCGGCAGTCTTTTTCATCTTCTTCTCCTTAAAGCGATTTATGCTATTAAAAATACACTCCGTAACAGGCAAAATTGCTCGCCTAACGCTAATTAGCATAAGACACTGCGCGGACTTTGCCAGGATATCCAGAGTATTCCGATGGTTAGCACAACTCTTGTATCAGCGCCATTTTTGCGCCACGATCGGTTTACTGAACTGAGGAATACCATGAACGCTTTTAACCCCGCGCAGTTTCGCGCCCAATTTCCCGCACTCAACGATGCTGGCGTTTATCTCGACAGCGCTGCTACGGCGCTGAAGCCGCAGGCGGTGATTGAAGCTACCCACCAGTTTTATAGCCTGAGCGCCGGGAACGTCCATCGCAGCCAGTTTGCCGAAGCACAACGCCTGACCGCACGCTATGAAGCCGCGCGGGGAAAAGTCGCAAGTCTGATTAATGCGCCGGATGACAAAACAATCGTCTGGACCCGCGGCACGACCGAGGCGATTAATATAGTTGCCCAAAGCTATGCGCGACCGCGCTTACAACCGGGCGATGAGATTATCGTTAGCGTGGCAGAACATCACGCCAACCTCGTGCCCTGGCTGATGGTGGCGGAGCAAACGGGAGCTAAGGTAGTCCGACTGCCGCTCAATGCCCATTTATTGCCAGATGTTGAAAACCTCGCGCAACTCATTACTCCCCGCAGCCGCATTCTGGCGCTCGGGCAGATGTCGAACGTCACCGGCGGTTGCCCGGATCTGGCCCGCGCCATCACGCTCGCCCATGCGGCTGACATGGTGGTGATGGTTGATGGCGCCCAGGGTATTGTCCATTTCCCTGCTGACGTACAGCAGTTAGATATTGATTTCTATGCATTCTCGGGCCACAAACTGTATGGCCCGACCGGCATTGGCGTGCTGTACGGTAAACCTGAACTACTGGAAGCGATGTCTCCCTGGCTCGGCGGCGGCAAGATGATTAGTGAAGTCAGTTTTGATGGTTTCACCCCCCAGGCAGCGCCATGGAAGCTGGAGGCCGGTACGCCTAACGTTGCTGGCGTTATCGGGCTGAGCGCGGCGCTCGAATGGCTGGCGGACGTCGACGTTGCGCAGGCCGAAAACTGGAGCCGGGGTCTGGCGACGCTGGCAGAAGATGCGCTGGCAAAACGCCCCGGCTTTCGTTCCTTCCGCTGCCAGGATTCCAGTCTGCTAGCCTTTGATTTCGCTGGTGTTCATCACAGTGACATGGTCACTCTGCTGGCCGAATATGGCATTGCGCTACGCGCAGGGCAACATTGTGCGCAACCGCTGCTGGCAGAACTGGGCGTATCCGGGACGCTACGCGCCTCATTTGCACCTTATAATACCCAAAGTGATGTGGATGCGCTGGTCACAGCCGTGGACCGCGCGCTGGAAATATTGGTGGATTAATGACAAGCCCTCTGTTCGCCGGACACCCGTTTGGCACAACCGTAACCGAAGAGACGTTACGCAATACCTTTATCCCGCTCACTCAGTGGGAGGATAAATATCGCCAGCTGATTCTGCTGGGTAAGCAGTTGCCGGCGCTTCCGGATACGCTAAAAGCACAGGCCAAAGAAATTGCGGGCTGCGAAAACCGCGTCTGGTTGGGACATACCCTTCATGAGAATGGCACTCTGCATTTCTTCGGCGACAGCGAAGGTCGCATAGTACGCGGGCTGTTGGCGGTATTACTCACGGCGGTCGAAGGTAAAACCGCAGCCGAGTTACTGGCGCACTCGCCCATGGCATTATTTGACGAACTGGGTTTACGCGCGCAGCTTAGCGCCTCGCGTAGCCAGGGCCTGCATGCTCTTAACGAAGCTATTCTTGAGGCTGCTCAGAAAGCCGAATGACGGCGCTGATGTGTCTTATCCGGCCTACAACACCGCACGAACCGTAGGTCGGATAAGCACAGCGCTATCCGACACTATCAGAGTTGGCGCGCCGCTTTCGCCATCATCTTCTTCAGCGCATGTGAGACGGCAACAAAGCCAAAGGTGGCGGTCACCATAGTGGCTGCGCCAAATCCGGACGCGCAATCCATACGTTTTGGCCCTTCCGCCGTCGCTTTCATCGCACATACCGAGCCATCTGCCTGCGGGTAAACCAGCGCTTCGGTCGAGAACACACAGTCCACACCCAGTTTGCCTTTGCTGTTTTTCACTACGCCAAAATCGCTTTTCAGCCGCTCACGTAGCTTAGCCGCCAGCGGATCCTGAATGGTTTTTGCCAAATCAACGACCTGAATCTGCGTCGGGTCGATCTGCCCGCCAGCACCGCCGGTAGTCACCAGCGGAATTTTATTACGCCGACAATAAGCAATCAGTGCCGCTTTTGGGCGCACGCTATCAATCGCATCAATGACATACGAAAATCCCGCACTCATATACTCAGCAACGTTTTCTGGCGTAACAAAATCATCGACCACGCTAACACGGCACTCCGGGTTAATCTGGCGGATACGTTCTGCCATCACTTCAGCTTTTGCCAGGCCGACGTTATCGCGCAGAGCATGGATCTGGCGGTTAGTATTGGTGACGCACACATCATCCATATCGATAAGTGTAATGGCACCAATGCCGGTACGCGCCAGCGCTTCCGCCGCCCATGACCCCACTCCGCCAATTCCAACCACACAAACATGCGATTGGGCAAACAGCTGCAACGCATTTTCGCCATACAGACGCGCCGTACCGCCAAAACGCTGGCGCCAGGCATCACTGATTACCACAGACATAGAACCTCAAATATAGAAAACAAAAAGAGCGGACAAATACCGCCCTTGATGACTGCATCACTGCCTGATGGCGGCTACGCCTTATCAGGCCTACTCAATAATGTAGGCCGGATAAGCGAAGCGCCATCCGGCAATTAACCGCTAAAAACGTTACCCGCACCCGGCGCTGTTTTCAGTACCCATACGCGACCGTAGTGATTATACCACCCGGCACGGTGTCCGGCGTCAGCCCCAATGCCCTGGTAGATATCGAAGTGTTGCCCTTTAATCGCCCCACCCACATCTAACGCCACCATCAGACGCAGTTCGTACTGACCAGTAAACTTGCCGTTGTTGTCCAGTAACGGAACTTCCGCCAGTAACGTTGTGCCCGCAGGAATGATACTACGGTCAGAAGCCACGGATGCACGGCCAATCAACGGTACCGCGCTGGCCCCTTTTACCGGAGCAAAAGATTGCGGTTTAAAGAAGACAAACGATGGGTTCTGCTCCAGCAGCTCACGCACTTCGGCCTCGCTGTGCGTTTCTCCCCAGTGGCGAATGGCCTGCATCGACATATCTTCTTTTTTCACTTCGCCACGGTCGATAAGCACTTTGCCGATACTGCGATAGGCGTGGCCGTTTTTCCCGGAATAGCTAAAGAAGTTGAGTGGGCTGCCATCGCCAAAATCGATGTAACCACTGCCCTGAACATCCATAATGAAGTTATCCATCAGGGAGTTGCTGTACGCCAGAATGTAATTATCGCTTAGCGCGCCAGCGTAGATCTCGGCACGAGAGGGTAAGCGCCCACGTTTTGGCGGCATACGATAGATAGGATACTGAAACTCGCCCTGACGCGTATGGCGCGCCTGAATCACCGGCGTGTAGTAACCGGTAAACTGGACGTTACCGTAATTGTCCGCCCCTTCCATTTGCCAGGCATCAATACCAAACTGGCGCATACTGCGCGTATCACCGCCCGCGCGTAGCCATTGCTGGATAGCGTTGTAGACGTTGCTCTGGTTACCGTACAAACGCGGCGAAGCGCTGCGAATTTGATTAACCTGCTCGGCGAAATCACCGGCATTGATTGGTGCGCCAACCGCATCAGGCTGGTTCACCAGTGAGAAAGGCTGGGTAAATTTCCCGTCTTTATACTGCTGCCCACGATCGGTGGGTTTTGAGGAACACGCGGCGAGCATCGCGACTACTGCTCCCGCCAGAAGATATTTTGCCCAACGTCCTTTCATTGTTCTCGTCTTATGTTGCCTGAATGCGAGACGAAGATAACAAACCCCCGTACCTAATGAAATGCGTATACATACCCCGACGCAAATTTTGAGCAAAAAATAATCCAGAATGCGTTGTTTTTGTTCATTTTCACCCTAAAAACGTGATCAAGGTGAAAAAAGGGTTGCATGAAAATGCGAGCAGAGTATAGTGCGCATCCACGGACGCGGGGTGGAGCAGCCTGGTAGCTCGTCGGGCTCATAACCCGAAGGTCGTCAGTTCAAATCTGGCCCCCGCAACCAATTAAAATCAGAAGCAGTAACGTTACTCGATGGAAGAGTAATGACGGACGCGGGGTGGAGCAGCCTGGTAGCTCGTCGGGCTCATAACCCGAAGGTCGTCGGTTCAAATCCGGCCCCCGCAACCAATTAAAATCTGATGCAAGTTTACTCGATGAAGAGTAAAGACGGACGCGGGGTGGAGCAGCCTGGTAGCTCGTCGGGCTCATAACCCGAAGGTCGTCGGTTCAAATCCGGCCCCCGCAACCAACACATTAAACACCTTAACGGGTGTTTTTTTGTTTCTGTTGCCCATAAAAAAAGCGCTTTTCAGCGCTTTTTTGTTATCCCCTTCTCGCCAGCGTCGCCCCATCGGCAAAGTAGGCTTTAATCCCCGCCAGAATCGACTCTGCAACTTCCTGCTGGAAGGTCGCCGTTTTGAGTTTACGCTCTTCCTCAACGTTACTGATAAATGCCGTTTCTACCAGAATGGATGGGATATCCGGCGCTTTTAGCACCGCAAACCCGGCCTGTTCAACCTGATTTTTATGTAGGTTATTGATTTTTCCAAGCTTGTTCAATACCGCTTTACCAAACTTCAGGCTGTCGGCGATGGTCAGCGATTGCACCATGTCGAACATGGTGTGGTCGACATAACGGTCACCGCTTTTGCTGACGCCACCGATGAGATCCGAGGCGTTCTGGGTCTGCGCCAGATATTTCGCGGCGGTACTGGTGGCGCCTTTGGTTGAGAGCGCAAACACCGACGAACCGCTGGGCTGTCTGCTGGTAAATGCATCGGCGTGAATAGAGACAAACAGGTCTGCACGCTGCTTCTGCGCTTTCGCCACGCGGACTTTAAGCGGAATGAAGATATCTTCATTTCGCGTCATAAAGACCTTCATGTTGCCCTCTTTCTCTATGAGGGCTCGCAGGCGGCGGGCAATCTGCAGTACCACATCTTTTTCACGCGTCTTGTATTTCCCCACCGCACCGGAATCCTCTCCGCCGTGGCCAGGGTCCAGCATAATGACAATCGGACGATCGCGCCCCGCTTTACCAGGCTGCGGGCCACTTTGCGCAGGCGGCACCTGTTTATCCAGATCGCCCTTGTTGTAATCTTCCAGCAACGCCAGCAACGGATCCTGAACATCCTGGGCATTCGCAGGATAGAGATCCATCACCAGACGTTCTTTAAAGCCAGCCACCGGAGCCAGCGCAAAAAGTTGCGGCTTCACGTTCTGTTTCAGCTCGAACACCATCCGCACGGTCTGTGGGTCAAACTGCCCAACACGCGCCGACTTAATATACGGATCGTCAGGACGGATCTGCGTACCAATGCCCTTAAGCACCGAGTTCAAGTTAACGCCTTCAATATCCACAACCACACGCTCAGGATTACTCAGGGCAAACTGTTTGTATTTCAGCAGACGGTTAGATTCTACCGTGACACGGGTATAGCTGGACGCAGGCCAGACACGAACGGCAACGACCTGACTCACGGCAGCCAGACCGACCTGGCTGACGCTCAAAAGCCACATAGCACCCGCACCTTTCAGTAAACGGCGGCGACTGATTGCTGAATTGGATCCCGACATGCTTCTCCCGAGCAAAAGAAATCTTTATTGAGGTAATACGTAAAACGTCCGAATTGACCGGAAACTTTAGCGAATGACGCATAATCTGTCATCTATAAAAGGGTAAACATTCTTTTTATATTCACGGCATTACTGAGATAAATCTTCGGGATGGGTAAAAATTACGCTTGCGCACAGCGCCAAAACAGAATAAAAATACACAAATTACGAATAATCATGCAATGAGGGTGTGCCGTGGTGAAGGAGCGTAGAACCGAACTGGTACAGGGATTCCGCCATTCTGTTCCCTATATCAATACCCATCGGGGAAAAACGTTTGTCATTATGCTGGGCGGCGAAGCCATCGAGCATGAAAACTTTTCCAGTATCGTCAATGACATTGGTCTTCTTCATAGCCTCGGCATCCGCCTCGTCGTGGTCTATGGCGCACGACCGCAGATTGATGCCAACCTTGCGGCGCATCATCATGAACCGGTGTACCACAAAAATACGCGCGTTACCGACGCTAAAACGCTCGAGCTGGTCAAACAGGCTGCGGGATTACTTCAGCTTGATATTACCGCCCGCCTGTCGATGAGCCTGAATAATACGCCACTGCAAGGTGCACACATCAACGTGGTCAGCGGTAATTTTATTATCTCTCAGCCGCTGGGCGTTGATGACGGCGTAGATTACTGCCATAGCGGGCGTATTCGTCGTATTGATGAAGATGCCATTCACCGCCAGTTAGACAGCGGCGCGATTGTGCTGTTGGGGCCGGTCGCCGTTTCCGTCACCGGTGAGAGCTTTAACCTGACGTCAGAAGAGGTCGCCACACAGTTGGCTATCAAACTGAAGGCGGAGAAAATGATCGGGTTTTGCTCGTCTCAGGGCGTCACCAACGATGATGGCGATATTATTTCCGAGCTGTTTCCTAACGAAGCCCAGGCTCGCGTTGAGTTGCAGGAAGAGAAAGGCGATTACAGCTCCGGCACGGTGCGCTTCCTGCGCGGGGCGGTGAAAGCCTGCCGCAGTGGCGTACGCCGCTGCCATCTGATCAGCTATCAGGAAGATGGCGCCTTGCTGCAGGAACTGTTCTCCCGCGACGGGATCGGTACACAGATCGTAATGGAAAGCGCCGAGCAGATCCGTCGCGCCACCATTAACGATATCGGCGGGATTCTTGAGCTGATCCGCCCGCTGGAGCAGCAGGGTATTCTGGTCCGCCGCTCACGCGAGCAGTTGGAAATGGAGATCGACAAATTCACGATTATTCAGCGTGATAACCTGACCATCGCCTGCGCCGCTCTGTATCCTTTCCCGGAAGAGAGAATTGGCGAGATGGCGTGCGTGGCGGTGCATCCGGACTACCGTAGTTCGTCGCGCGGGGAAGTGTTGCTGGAACGGATCGCCGCGCAAGCCCGGCAAATGGGGCTAAGCAAGCTGTTTGTGCTGACCACGCGCAGCATCCACTGGTTCCAGGAGCGCGGTTTCACGCCGGTGGATATCGACCTGCTGCCGGAAAGCAAGAAAGAGATGTACAACTATCAGCGGCGGTCAAAAGTGCTGATGGCGGATTTGGGGTAAGAGTCGTTGCCGGATGCGGCATAACTGCCTTATCCGGCCTACATCTACATCATGCCGTCATTAAATAATGCTGACAATCCGCTGCGACGTTCGGTGCGGGTGGCAATGGCGCCACTCAGTATCCGCTCATCGGCATACAGCGACAGACGGCGACGCGCGCGGGTAACGGCGGTATAGACCAGCTCGCGGGTAACCACGGGTGAATGCTGGCTGGGTAAAATCAACGCCGCGTGGTCAAACTCGGATCCCTGCGATTTATGCACCGTCATCGCCCAGGTGGTTTCATGCTCAGGCAAGCGGCTGGGTTGCACCGATTTGATAGCACCGTCCGGCAGCGTAAACCACACCCTCAGGCCCTGTCCACGATCGAGGGCAATACCGATATCGCCGTTAAATAATCCCAGCGAACTGTCATTGCGCGCGATCATCACTGGCCTTCCCTCATACCAGCGGCTATGCGGTGAACGATGAATTTTACGTTTTTGCGCCATCACCTGCTCGATGCGTTCATTCAAACCGCCCACGCCAAACGGCCCTTCCCGCAGGGCACATAGCAGTTGATACTCATTGAAGACCTGAATGACAGCATCCGGCTCGGCACCCTCGCGCAGTAAATCCAGATAGTGCCCATAGCCCGCCAACGCCTCATCCAGCATTGCGGCATAATCCTCGCTGCTGTGTAACGTGCGTTTTTCGATGTCGCTAAATCCCTGCTGGAAAACCGTTTTTATCGCAGCTTTGTCGCCGCGATTAATCGCAGCAGCCAACTGACCAATTCCGGAATCGCTGCCAAAACGGTAGCTCTTTTGCAGCAGGCACAGACTGTCGCGCAGAGCTGCCGCCTGAGTTCCCGGCCCTACCGGAATAGCGCTTCCGGTCAGGCGACTGAGCTGGCGGGCGCGTTCCGGGGTAAACCCGTCACCGACGAAAGCACAGATATCCCCCAGCACCGCCCCCGCCTCGACAGAAGCGAGCTGGTCGCGATCGCCCAGAAAAATCACCCGCCCGTGCGGCGGCAGCGCATCGATAAGGCGCGACATCATCGGCAAATCGATCATCGAAGCTTCATCCACCACCAGCACATCCAGATGCAGCGGGTTTCCCGCATGATGACGCAGGCGCTGACTGCCAGGCTGAGCGCCTAATAATCGATGCAGCGTACTGGCGTCATCGGGAATGCGTTTCTTTTGCTCATCGGTTAGCGGTAGCTCTCGCAGTGCCGCACCCAGCGAGGCGGTCAGGCGCGCTGCCGCCTTTCCCGTTGGCGCTGCCAGTCGAATACGACAGCGTTCACCGTCCGCCATCTGAATCAATGCCGCCAGCAGCCTCGCAACCGTTGTCGTTTTTCCGGTTCCCGGCCCGCCGGAGATCACCGATATACGACGGGTCAGCGCTACAGCAGCGGCCACTTTTTGCCAGTTAACTCCCTCTGATGGCGGAAACAGCGCCTCCAGCGTATGGGTCAGGCGTTGTTCGTCCACCTCAATGGCGTGGTTTACCTCACTGAAAAAGCGCGCCACCGCGCGTTCGTTATGCCACATCCGGTTCAGGTACAGGCGATCGCCATACAGCACCAGCGGCGTGGGTTGATCGCCACGGCTTACCGCCCCGGAAGCCAGCAGGCAGTCCGCCCAGTTCTCAGGCTCTCCCGCTTCAGCGAGCCAGCCGCTTAACAGAGGATGCGCGTCCTCACTCAGGGATAACCGTGAAAGCGGTAAGCAGACGTGCCCTTCACCTGCTTCGCGGCTGAGCAACGCCGCCGCCAGCGCAACGGCAGGGTTATCATTTCCGGCAACCGCCAGCGCAAACTGAGCATCCAGAGGCCTGAGCTGCTTTTGCTCAACGGCTTCCAGTAATCGTTTCTGGATTGTCATGACATCTCCTCCAGCAGCGCACCAGCAAACAACTCATCCATCAAGGCGATCAACTCCCCGTCAGGTCGGGTCGCGTAAATTCCCTGCTGCGGATTCTCACTGTCAACGCCACGCAGGAAGAGATAAATAACGCCGCCAAAATGGCGTTCATAATCGTAATCAGCAATGCGATGGCGCAAGTAGCGATGCAGCGCCAGGGTATAAAGTTGATACTGCAGGTCGTAGCGATGCGCCTGCATGGCAGAGGCCATCGCCTGCTGCGTATAGGCTGAGCTGTCTTCGCCCAGCCAGTTCGATTTGTAATCGAGCAGGTAATAACGCCCCTGGTGGCGGAATACCAGGTCAATAAACCCTTTCAGCATGCCACGCACCTGCATAAACTCCAGCGCAGGGCACCCCGCCGAGAGCGGATCGTACTGACGAATCAACGCATCAAGTTGGTTGGCCATCAGCGGCTGCGAAATCGGCAGATAAAACTCCATCTCCACCTGTTTTTCACGCGCGGAAAGATGGCTCAAACTCACGCCCGTCTCGTTGAGAGGCGCTTGCAAAATGGCGTCCAGCCATTCGGTCAAAACCGGCGTCCAGTGCGCGTCATAACCCCCCAACGCTAGTTGCTCTTCGACCCAATGCGGATCCACCGGTTGCGTAAAATCGAGATCTTCAAACAGGCTATGCAAGAACGTACCCGGCGAAGCGCCGCGCGGGAACTGATGCGGTGTAAGTCCTGACTCTTCAATAATCTCACCGACGCCTGCGGCATCGATATCGAGTCGCGGGATCAGATCCTGCGCGATACCATGTCCCTGCTGTTGCAGACCGGAATAACTGGTCACTCGCCAGCTATCGCCTGGCGTACGCCGCAGTATTTTCGCACTCAGTTCGCTGCTAACAGCCTGCGTAACCTGCCAGGGTTCACCGTCAGGCTGCGCAGGCGTCTGGCAGGCAATATCGTTGCTGCAAAGCGCTTCAATCGCACCACGCAGACCCGCAGCATCCATCGGCTCGCCTTTTTGCAACAGGCGGCCAAGAGCACTCTGATGCACATCGGTATCCCCTTTTTTATCGCCCCGGCGTCGCACCAACGGCGCAACGCCAAGGCTGCAGTGCCATACCGAACGGGTTAACGCGACATAAAGCAAACGCAGGTCTTCCGCCAGGCGTTCCGCTTCGGCCAGCTCAACGCTCTCCTCGGCATCGCTGAGATCCAGCACAGCTTCAAAAGAGCTGCGATCGTGGTAGAAAGCCTGATCCTGGACACGGAAATTGGTGATAAACGGCAGCCAAACCAGCGGATACTCCAGCCCTTTCGATTTATGGATGGTGACGATTTTGACCAGATGCTTGTCGCTTTCCAGCCTGAGCTGCTGGCTGGACGCGTTGCTGTCGGGTTCAAGAATATGCTGGGATAACCAGCGCACCAGCGCATGCTCACTTTCCAGTTGCGACCCCGCTTCCTGCAACAGTTCGCTGATGTGTAGAATGTCTGTCAGGCGGCGTTCGCCCCCCGCCGTCGCCAGCAGGTTTTCCGCAATCTGGCGGGCTGCCATCAGCGCGCGCAGCATCGGCATCACGCCGCGTTTATGCCAGATCTGACGATAGCCATCGAACTCTTCGACCACCGCATCCCAGGCATTTTCGTCGTTATTTAACGCTTCAAGATCCTGCGCATTCAGCCCCATCATCGAGGTCGCCAGCGCGCTACGCAGCGTATTCTCACGCTCCGGCGTCATCACCGCCTGCAGCACCCACAGCAACTCCTGCGCCTCCAGCGTTTCAAATACGCTGTCACGGTTAGAGAGGTAGACGGAGGGAATGGCCAGTTGGGTCAGCGCATCACGGACCAGCGCCGCTTCCTGGCGGCTACGAACCAATACGCTGATGTCCGACGCGCGTACCGGACTGGATGTTTTACCACTGACCAGTTGCGCAGCACCAGAATGTCCGGCCTTAAGCCAGTCGCGAATTTGCGTGGCGCACACCTGGGCCATGTAGTTCTGATAGTCGCCCACGCCACAGCTTTCCCCTTCCATCAGCCACATACTCATAGCGGGCTGCGTTTCACCGTGTAAAACAAACTGAAGCGCCTGGTTTTTTTCTGCAGATTTTACCGGGCTGAAGGGGATTTCGCGGAACATAAAGGCGTCGTCCATCTGGCTGAAAAGCGTATTCACGCTATTGACCATGCCAGGGGCCGAACGCCAGTTGGTATCGAGCGTATAGTGTGCGCTGACTTCGCTGCGCGCCTTCATATAGGTGAAGATATCCGCGCCGCGAAACGCGTAAATCGCCTGTTTCGGATCACCAATCAGCAGCAGTGCAGTATCCGGCTGATGCTGCCAGATCCGGCGAAAAATACGGTACTGCTGCGGATCGGTATCCTGAAATTCATCGATCATCGCGACCGGAAAACGGGTACGAATCGCCGTCGCCAGCGCATCGCCGCTTTCACTGCGCAACGCCGCATCCAGACGGCTAAGCATATCGTCAAAACCCAGCTCACCGCGGCGTCGTTTCTCTTCGGCAACCGCCGTGCGGATCTCCGCCAGCGCCCGGGTGATCACCAGATCCCGCAGGGTTAACGGTTCGCTAAGCAGTTCATCAATAGCGACAAACAGCGGGTGCTGAGGAGTTATCCCGCCCGCTTTAGTGCGCTCTTCCAGAAAACGCTGTGAGAATTTCTCCAGCGCGTCAGGAAGCTGGTAACTTTGAGTTTCTTCCTGCGCCCACGCGCTGATCTTTTCGATCCACTTCCCCTGGTTACCGCGATTAAATTTACGCCGATCGATCCCGGAGGCTTCCAACAGGCCGTCCAGCTCATCAACGCAATCGCGCCACTGCTGCTTGATTTGATTAATGCGCGCGAGAATTTGTTCGTGCCGGGAGGCCAGCGTTTCGTCATCGGACGGCGGAGCCTTGATAACTGGTGCTTCCCCCTGCAGATAGCGATCGATATCCCTCAGCAGCGCCTGCGGTCCTTTCCACGTTTCAAAAATCACCTGCGCAATGTCGCGGGGCAGCGGGTAGCAGTGTCGACGCCAGAAGTCCGCACAGGCCTGATAGCGCAGCAGCGATTCATCTTCTATCAGTTGCTGTTCGAACAGCATGCCTGATTCAAAGGCGTTGAGACTGAGCATACGCTGACAAAAACCGTGGATGGTAAACACTGCCGCTTCATCCATCTGTCTTTCAGCCAGTAGCAGCCACTGAGCGGCCTGTTTTTTATCGGCGATTTCATCTAACAAACGGGCGTATAGCGGGTTGTCGGTGGTTTCACGCAGGCAGGCAATTCGCAGTTCATGAATGTTGCTACGAATTCGACCTCGCAGCTCTTCGGTGGCCGCCTCGGTGAAGGTGACCACCAGCAGTTCTTCGACGGTCAGAGGACGAGGAAAGGCGGCAGCGCCGCCCAGTCCAAGCAGTAAACGTAAATACAGAGCGGCGATGGTAAAGGTTTTACCGGTGCCCGCAGAGGCTTCAATCAGGCGCTCGCCCGTCAGGGGCAAGCGCAGTGGATCAAGGGACTCAGCGGCATCATTCATTCTTATCACTCATCAGGGGTAAGGTTTGCTGCAACGCGCTGACGGTCTGCCACACTTTCCAGCCTTCCGGGTGCACATATTCTGCTTTCCCGTTCTGACTGCCGGAAACCTGTGACAGTATCGCCATGCCTTGCGGCTCAACCACCGCCTGATGGAAGAAATCGGCAAGTTTTTGCGGCGTCAGCAGTTTAATCTGAGCCACTATTTTATCACGTGAATCGAAGCGCATATTACCGCGATCAAAATCTTTGCTTAACTGCGAGGCTTCAGCCCCCAGCGTTTGCGGCGCCTGCAGCATTTGCGCAATAATCGCCTGCTGAATTTGCGCAAACTCTTCAGGTTTCATCGCCCGCAGCTTCGCTTCCGCCGTCGGGAAGAACGCTTTATAACGCTCCCAGAGGTAAGACGGCTGCTTATCGCTGCTTTGCAGCAGGAACCCCATTCCCCACTGACGGCCAACGCTCATTGGGAATGCAAATACGGCGTAGCCTAACTGTTCTTCAGTACGCAGTTGATTGTAGAACCACGGCTGAACAATCTGCCCTAACATGGCGCTGTAGGCTGAACTGGCGTATTCATCGTATCCGGTTGGCACAAATACGGCCGCCAGCGCAGAATCCGTGCTGCTGCCTGCTTTTTCAAAGATAACGGACTGCTTCTTGTCCACCACCACATCTTTGTTGCGACACCACTGCGACCCGTTAGCGCCAAGCTGTTGCTGGATATCCCGCGCCATGGTTGTCGCCTGAGCTGCGCTCATATTACCAATTACCAGGAATTCAGGCCGCGCACCGGTTTTTAAGGCGTCGCGGTAGGTCATCACCTCTTTCAGGGTGATAGAAGGCAGCAGCTTACGGCGTTCATCACGTGAGAAATACGGTACCTGAGAAAGCATCTGCACCGGCATAATGGCCTGATCGTAGGCTTTCCCCTTCTCTGCGGAATCCATCATCTGCGCATACCACGATTTTGCCTGTTCCAGCTGTTCATCCGTTGAGGTGTAGCTGAAATAGCCGCTCAGCAGCGCCTGAAAAAGCTGCGGCAGACGTTGGGTGTAGCCGTTGGCGTTAAGCATCAACCCATTGTTAGCATTGGTTGAGAAACCAATTCCACCTACCGACGCCTGGTTGCTTAACTGATCGAGCGCAATCCCCGCCAGGTAATCGTTAAGTGCGAATAAAACCTGGTTGCGCGCGCTGTCCATGGCTTTCGGGTTACGCAGGATCGCGCTAACGTCAGCCTTCGGCTCACTGGCAAAATACTGGCTCGGCGCATACACCACACGTAAATCCGGCTCATCAACAATCAGTTCCGGGTGAGCGTATTTTTTATCCGTTTTAATCAGCGTGAAATCATCCGGAATGTAGGGGTTTAACTCCGGTAAAGACAGCGCAATGCCCTGCGCTTTTTGCTGCCAGTCGGCAAAGGTTTTGTCGCTGATCTTATCCACCTGGTAAGGCGCATCGACAAAATACGCGGTTTTATTATGCGGTTCTTTCGCGCTGATATACCAGATACGCGCATTCTGCGGCGTCATCATTGCCAGGCGTTGCTCAACGGCTTTCGCATCGTACTGGTCAGCAATATTCACCGCATCCAGCGTATGTTCGACGGGAACACGGATCATGGTATCAGCCAACCATTCCACGTAGTCCATATCACGGGTGATGGAGGGATAACGGAAATCCAGATCCAGCACGTGCGCCAGCTCGTCAAAATAACGTTTATCGACGCCTTTCTCGCGTAACAAATTGAGGTAGCTAAAGATTGCCGCAACAACTTCATCGCGGTTCGCCAGCCCCTTGTCGGTTAACGTCGCGGAAATGGCTAACACGCCGCTGTTCCCGTTGACCACCGGATCGGAGTCTGCGCGAATACCTTCAACCAGGCCCTGCTTTTGCAGCCAGTCAGACAACGTGCCCGGGCTACGATTGCCAATCAGGTAGGTCACCAGTTCATCGGTTTTACTGCGGAACTGCGCGCTGTTGTTATCGATACGAAACTCGACGCGCAGCACTTTACGCGGCATTGCCGGAACATAGTGGATGATGACGCCCTTTTGCGCGTCGGTGACTACCGGTACGGTAATTTCAGGTTTTGCGATATTTCTGTTCGGTACGCGTCCAAAGGTGTCAGCCGCTATCCGCGCCAGCTCTGGCAGCGGTTTATTACTATAAATCACTGCCTTCATCAGGTTCGCGGAGTAGTACTTTTCATGAAAATTTTGTAATGCCTGCACCACCGGGTTACCCGGTTTATCGCTTAATGTCTCGAGATTTCCGCCGGAGAAACGCGAGCCTGGGTGCGCCGGGTTGATGGTCTCAGCGCTCACCTGCGCCATACGCATCCCGTCTCGGGTACGCGCCAGCGTCAGCTCGGAGTTAACCGCGTTACGCTCACGGTCGGCATATTTTTTATCCAGTAACGGATCGGCAATAGCGTCCGCCAGACGATCCACTGCCCCCACCAGCGCGTCGTTTTCGACTTCAAGATAGAAGGCCGTACGATAAGGCGCTGTGCTGGCATTGTGGCTGCCGCCATGCATTTTCAGGAATTCAGCCAGGCTGTCCGGCTGCGGGTATTTTTTCGAGCCCATCAGGCACATGTGTTCAAGATAATGCGCCAGCCCCTGATGATCGTCCGGATCTTCCAGCGAGCCCACGGGGACGACCAGTGCAGAAAGGGATTTCACGGCCTGAGGATCGGATACCAGCAGCACGACCATGCCATTATCAAGGCGCACGGCCTGATACTGACGGGTGTCTTTATCGCTTTTACGGATGGTTTCAGCTAAAGGCTGCCAACCGGTATCTGCCTGACTTACGGGAACCCAAAGGGCGACGAACAACAGTAATGCGCTGAACCAGGTGCTGCGGGGCATTCACAAACCTCATCATTAACGTATTCACCTGTTCACTGCAAAGCACGTATGAATACGTGGTCTGAACAGGGCAAGACTCTGTGCTGAACGAGCCAGCATCTTCTCTTTATAAGAATCAGTCCGTGACAGAATGCGCATCATAGATGAAGCCATCGAGTTGCGCAATTTTTATACAATCATCATGACTGATTAAAGCGAAAAATCGGTAACAGGTAGTGCTGAGACTGTAAAACAATGGTCTCCAGCGTATCAGCATCCAGTTGTCGCCAAAGACGCTGATACCAGATGTCGTCGCCTTCACCTCGTACTATCATGTTGCCTTCATAGGCCTGCAGAAACTTACTGCGCGCTTTTTGCAACGTTGCATCGTCATCTAACATGGCATCATTTGCGGCGTCATAACAGGTTTTTATCCATGCACCGCCGCTTTCGGGCAACACCAGCAACGGTGACGACATGCCTTCCCGATACCCCTCAATGAGTTGCGACAGGTACAGTAACGCCTGTTCTGCATCCAGCGGCGGAAAACGCCATTCCCCGTCTTTACGCAGGAACAACCGGCTCTCTCCCATACCGCCACTGGCACAATAGACAAGATGTTCCAGCCAAAGTTGCACACCTTGCGCAATGCTTATCAAAGATGGGCGCCAGCGCAACAAACCGTCCTCTTGTACCTGCGGCAGCCAACCGGTGATTTGCACGCCGTTACAGTTAAGATCGATTTCCATGCTCTGACAGGGCTGGCGACAGGCGATAATGCGTTCAGCCAGCGACTGCATCTCCTGACGCTGCGTATCCCACAGAATTTCGCCAAATGGCCCATAGGGTAGCGCGCCCGCCGCACGAAAACGGCGGAACAGCCGTTCAGCATCGTTCTCTTCAACCAGCGTATTAAGCAATTGCTGATTAAGCTGATAGCGGGTTAATCCTTCAAGGGTGAAAGGTTCCGTATCGGGGATCTCACTCTCTTCAGAGCGGAAATTAACCCTCAAACGCATCTGGAAAAAGGCGCGTACCGGATGAGCCCAAAATCGCTGCAGCGTTTCCAGCGTCAGCGTTTCGGGCATCTCAAAGGGAAGAGGCTGTACAAAATCCGTGTGCGCTTTTCCTGACAGACTCGCCGCAGGCAGCCATTCCCGGGCATAGCTTTGCTGTTCACCCGGTAGATAGTTTTGTGCATCAAAGGGCATACGGGTATGCAAACGGGTAACGTGCGCTTTCACCCGGGCCTCGCTTTGATCGCAGGTTAACGATTCATCGCCCGGCAGATAGTGGCTTTGCCCAATGTAGTCCATCAATTCCTGTACCAGAACCGACGGGAAGCGCTCGCTGTTGTCCTGAATGGATCGGCCAATGTAGCTGATATAGAGCGTTTGCTGTGCCGAAATCAATGCTTCGAGGAACAGATAGCGGTCATCATCGCGACGACTACGATCGCCCCGCATCGGTTTTTGGCTCATTAAATCAAAGCCCAGCGGCGCAAGCTGGCGCGGATAAACGCCATCGTTCATGCCCAGCAGGCACACCACCTTGAAAGGAATAGAACGCATCGGCATCAGCGTACAAATGTTAACGGGCCCCGCCAGGAAGCGCTGGCTGATGCGCTCCTGGTCAAGACGCTGCGCCAGCTCATCACGTAACAGAGAGAGCGGTACGGCCTCGCCATACTCGGCCCCCAAACCTTCAGTGATAATGGCCTGCCACTGCTGTTCAATCAGCGTCATCGCCGCTTCGGTATCCGCGTCCGGCAGGAAGAAATCATTAAGCATGTCCCGGCAAACAGGTAGCCATTCTTCCAGCGGTCGTTCCTGAGCTAACCCTCTACGCCAAAGATTGAGCTGCATCAGCAACGAGGCCAGATGCCCTACCAGCTCGGCAATCAATCCGCTGGACTCATCGTAAGGCAATACCGATTGCCACTCGCCCTGCGCGCTTTCCATCGCGTAGCCGAGCAGCATACGCGTTAAACCAAATTGCCAGGTATGCTGACCTGTAGGCGGAAGCTCCAGCTCACGCACGTTATCGTCGTCAATTCCCCAGCGAATACCGGATTCATTGACCCATAAGCGAAGATAGCGCAGCCCCTCTTCATCGATATTGAAACGCGCCGCCAGCACGGGAACATCCAGTAACGCCAGGACATCCTCTGAGACAAAACGGCTATCCGGCAGCGACAGCAGGCTAATAAAGGCCTGTAAGACGGGATGAGACTGGCGCGCCCGACGGTCGGAAATCGCGTAAGGTAAGTAACGCTCGGCTGGCGCGCTGCCAAAGACCGACTGAATGAATGGACTGTAGCTGTCGATATCCGCCACCATCACGATAATATCGCGCGGCGTCAGCGTTGGATCCGCTTCCAGCATTGCCAGCAGGCGGTCATGAAGAATTTCTACCTCGCGCTGTGGGCTATGGCAGACATGGAAAGTCACGCTGGTATCGTTCAGCTCAAGCCGGCGTTTATTGTCGCTCCGGGAATATTCTTCCAGCGTAACGCCCGCCACAGCATGACTTTCAAGCTCCAGAATATCCGATTGAATATTGTGCAAAAGATTGTCAGGCGTAATATCGACGAACGCATCCAGCTCCTGACTATTCTCTAGCTCTGAAAGCAGGTAAATGTAATCGCGCCCCAGTTTGCCCCATGAGGCCAGCATCGGGTTGCCCACATCCTGTTCGCCATCGCTATTAAATAATCCTTCAGCTTTCTGACTGTCACGAAACAACGGCAGATGGCGTTCTTCAAAGCTGTGCCGACGCTGACGCGCCATCAGCTTCGCCAGCCAGGCGGGATCTTTTATATCCCCCCAGTAGTAGCGACAAGGGTTGGTAAACAGCAGATGAATATCAATGTGCTTACCCAGCGCCTGCAATGCCTGCAAATAAACCGGCGGCAGCGCCGAAATACCGCAAATAAAGACGCGAGAAGGCAGTCCCTGCGGGCACTCGGACGCACTTTCCAGGGTCTGAATAAAACGTTGGTATAAATTGGCACGATGCCAGCGCGGCTGGCCCAATTCCTCAGTGTATTCCACCAGCGCTTTCCACAACGGGGCCTGCCAGGCCTGAGACTCGCCAAGTCCGTCAACCAGTCGCCCGGCTTCCCACTGGGTCAACCAGTCAGGGCGGTAGACTAAATACTGGTCAAAAAGGTCAGCAGCGCGCGAGGAAAGCTGAAACAGCTTGCGCTTATCGGTGTCGTCCGTCAGATAGTGGCGCAGCAATGCGAAATCATCGCCATCCAGTAACTGCGGCAACAGCGTCATCAACTTCCAACTCATGCTCTGTTTGCTAAACGCGCTCTCTTTCGGGATATCCGGCAGCACGCGCACAAACATATCCCAGATAAAACTCGCAGGCAGCGGAAAATCGATGTTGGCGGCAATACTAAACTTCTGTGCAAGGGTCATTTGTAGCCACTGCGCCATGCCGGTACTTTGAACCAGGATCATCTCAGGTTCAAAGGGGTCGTCCAGCCGCTCGCGCTCAACGATAAATTCCATTAACGCTTCCAGCACATCCAGACGATTGGAGTGGTAGACCCTTAACATAGCGACTCCTGACTACTGACGATTCGGGCAATGCAGACGCGTCATCTGACCCTGCCTGCCCAGGGGTGAAGATATTTTAACGTTGATGCTGACACATCCCGCTCTCGTTGTCTGCATTCGGTTAATCTGCCAGTCCAACGGTGATGAAAACTGATACAGCTGGGTTTGCTGCCAGGCATGACGCCAGAGTTGTTGGTACTGGTTTCTGATGATAAAGCTGTTCATCAGCGCCCGCTGGTATCCCGACAACGCGGTCACAATCATTATCATCAGTACCATTGCCAGCATCACTTCCGGCAGGCTAAAGCCACGCTGTCTGTTCAGGGGATCTGACATAACGCCTGCTCCTTTAACGGGCAAAAATCGCTCCAGCCATTGGCCGAGAAGGCGATGTTGCCATCGATAACCGCTCCCTGACGCCATAGAGACACCCCTTCATAGTGAGCAATAAGCAGCACGAAATTATTAGTAAGCAGGCGCAGGCAAACCGCGGCATCCTGCATGGTATCGCGCCGACACTGTACGGCGGGTTGTATGCGCCAGGGCTGCATACGTCCCCATTCCATAGCGGATTGCACCGTCGCCTGACGCTGCAGCGCCTGGCTTTGCGTCACCACTCGTGAAGCAAAACTGGCCTCCTGTCTGCTAGCGCCTTGCAGCAGAAGACTACCGAGCACCAGCAGCAACAGGACCATCGCCAGAGATGAAGCGCCTCTCTCGCTGTTCACAGGTTGAATCCCGTAACGCTGTACACGGCTTCAATAACCTTTTGTGGTTCGACATTGTTCACTCCGCGCAAACGCAGCGTAAGGAGCGGGGAATATCCGCTGATCTTCAGGCGTTCAACCTGAAATGCCTCAATCTGTATCGTGGCTGGATCGGTCATTTTCTCCCACCCTTTTCCATTACAGTCAGTTGCTCCCCGCAGGGTCTCCAGCACCTTGTCCTGTAAACGAAACCCGATAGCATCAGCCTCTTTAGCGGAACTGCTGTCCCAAACGCCGTTGCTGTTAGCATCCCAGCGGGCAATAACACAGTCCCCCTTAGCCGATATCACCAGTCCCTCTCCGCCACAGTTTCCCCGGCAATACCCTGCCCGCTGAAGGTGCTTAGCCACGGTATAGACCCGCTGCCATATTTCATCTTCCAGCGCCAACTGGCTCGTATTGCGCAGAATCTCTCGCTGTAGCGCCGGTAAAAATTGCGCTGAGCTAAGCAGTAAAACGCTGCTAATCGCCATCGCAATGAGTACCTCCAGCAGTGAAAATCCCCGTTCCTTTACTGACATAACCGGGCCTCATCGCGTTCGCAAAGCCTGATTCGCCCCCAACCAGATACCACCACCCGCCATTCCCCTGCCGTATTTTTCAGGCGGATATGTCCGGCCCATGCCGTATTGCGCAGACCAAAAAAGGCCAGTGAAGGCGTTATCTCTGCCAACTCGACATCGTCCCAGAGCGGTGTAAACACCAAAGGTGAAGTGGGTTTGCACACATCTTGCGAAGCCGCAGAGCTGACAAAGCACCACGATGCGCCATCCCGAATCACGCTTATCACGTGATCGCGGTTACGCCAGTTAGCATCTTCACGCAGTTGCAGCAGGTAATCCCGGACCTGGCAGGCAGTTTGCCACAGGCGCTGTTGTTGCTGCCAGCGCTGCCAGCCATAAAGACCTGATGCGCCAAGCGCCGCGACGATCAGCATCGTAATCAGGGTTTCGAGAAGCGTGTAGCCATGTTGTTTTTTCATGCCGCCAGTATGGCGTGAGGAAAATGAATAACGAGCGGGAAATTCGGTTTCTACGGCGAGCTACGGAGAATATTTTTCGAGTTACAGTCCATTGCAATAATTCAGGAATCTGCGCCGAAGAACGCGATTTTAGATAAAAAAAACCGACGCACACAGGCGTCGGTTGTGACAGCATGAAGCCGGTTAGATAGCCACTGGCGCTTTAATACCAGGATGCGGATCGTAGCCTTCAATTTCGAAGTCTTCGAAGCGATAGTCAAAAATAGATTCAGGCTTACGTTTGATAACCAGCTTCGGCAGCGCGCGCGGTTCACGGCTAAGCTGCAGATGCGTTTGATCCATATGATTGCTGTACAGGTGCGTGTCGCCACCGGTCCAGACAAAATCACCTACTTCCAGATCGCACTGCTGCGCCATCATGTGCACCAACAGGGCGTAGCTGGCAATGTTAAACGGCAAGCCGAGGAACACATCGCACGAACGCTGATACAGCTGGCAGGAGAGCTTGCCATCCGCTACGTAAAACTGGAAGAACGCATGGCACGGCGCCAGCGCCATTTTATCCAGCTCGCCAACGTTCCATGCGGAAACGATGATACGGCGAGAGTCCGGGTCATTTTTGAGCTGGTTTAACACCGTGGTGATCTGGTCAATATGGCGTCCATCTGGCGTAGGCCACGCGCGCCATTGTTTGCCATAAACCGGGCCTAAATTACCGTTTTCATCCGCCCATTCGTCCCAGATTGAGACGTTGTTTTCATGCAGGTAGGCAACGTTGGTGTCGCCCTGCAAAAACCACAGCAGCTCATGAATGATCGAGCGTAAATGGCAGCGTTTAGTCGTAACCAGCGGGAACCCTTCCTGCAGATTAAAACGCATCTGATGACCAAAAATGGAAAGCGTTCCGGTTCCGGTACGGTCGTTTTTCTGTGTGCCTTCATCCAGCACTTTTTGCATCAGTTCTAAATACTGTTTCATGGTTCCTCAGGAAACGTGTTGCTGTGGGCTGCGGCGGTACGCCCAAACCATCATAATAATGCCTGCGACAATCATCGGGATAGAGAGGATCTGTCCCATGCTGATGTACTGTACCCAGGTGCCGGTAAACTGCGCATCCGGCTGGCGGAAGAATTCAACGATAATACGAAACGCGCCATAGCCAATCAGGAACAGACCGGATACCGAGCCCATCGGGCGCGGCTTGCGAATGTACAGGTTGAGAATGATAAACAGCACGACACCTTCGAGCGCCATCTCATAAAGCTGTGAGGCGTGGCGCGGCAGCGAGCCGTAGGTATCAAAAATAGACTGCCATTGCGGGTTAGTTTGCAGCAGTAAAATATCTTCGGTGCGAGAGCCCGGGAACAGCATGGAAAACTTGAAGTTCGGGTCAACGCGTCCCCACAGCTCACCGTTGATAAAGTTACCCAGACGCCCTGCGCCCAGACCAAACGGAATCAGCGGGGCGATGAAATCAGAAACCTGGAAGAACGAACGTTTGGTGCGTTTGGCGAAGATAATCATCACCAGGATCACACCAATAAGCCCACCGTGGAAGGACATCCCACCGTCCCAGACGCGGAACAGATACAGCGGGTTGTCGAGGAATAACGGGAAGTTATAGAACAGTACATAACCAATACGTCCACCAAGGAACACCCCAAGGAAGCCCGCATACAGTAAGTTTTCTACTTCATTTTTGGTCCAGCCACTGCCCGGACGATTCGCGCGGCGGGTCGCCAGCCACATCGCAAATATAAACCCCACCAAATACATTAAGCCGTACCAGTGAAGCGCGACGGGTCCGATTGAGAAAATGACCGGATCGAAATCCGGAAAATGCAGATAGCTACTGGTCATCTGTCACCACAAGTTCTTGTTATTTCGCTGAAGTCAGACAGCAATTGATAAGCGCGCCTGCATAATACAGGCGCTCCAAAGGTGCGAATGATAGCACAAGGGGATCGCAGCGGATGCCGGGAAGATGTAAAAGATCTGTATAGGTAATCTTTATCCCCCCGCAATGCCTGATGGTGCTACGCTTACCAGGCCTACAGGCTGATAACACGAAATTTGTCAGGCCTATAATCCCCCGCGAATCAATCCCCCCATGCCACGGCGCTCCATAAAGGCCGCTACCTGATGGCGTACTTCTGCCGCCATCTGCGCTTCCAGGCTGCGCTGCGCCAGCGTTTGCGCTTCATCAAAATCGATATGACGCAGCAGATATTTGACGCGAGCGACGGAACGACCGTTCATCGACAAATGACGAAAACCAAGGCCGATCAGAATAGCCACGCACATCGGGTCGCCCGCCATTTCACCGCACAGGCGCAAATCGATACCGCTTTTTTCGGCTTCCTGCGCAATCATCGCCAGCGCACGTAACATCCCCGGATGCAGGCTGTCATAAATGCTGGCTACCCGCGTATTGTTACGATCGACGGCCAGAATGTACTGGGTTAAATCGTTAGTTCCGACCGAGATAAAGTCTATCCGGTTTGTCAGATGCGGCAGCATGAATACCATCGACGGAACTTCCAGCATGATGCCAATGCGCGGTTTCGGGATCGCATAGCCGATCATCTCTTCCACTTCACGTCCGGCGCGTTCAATCAAACGTCGCGCTTCGTCCACTTCATCAATGCTGGTAACCATCGGCAGCAAAATGCTGAGGTTGCCTGTTGCCGCGTTGGCTCGCAGCATGGCGCGAACCTGGATCAAAAAGATCTCCGGCTGATCGAGCGTTATGCGGATCCCACGCCAGCCAAGGCACGGGTTCTCTTCACTTATCGGCATGTAGGGCAGTTGTTTATCGGCGCCGACATCCAGAGTACGCAGAGTTACCGGCTTGTCATTAAACATTTGCAGCATCCCCTGATACTGCGCAACCTGTTCTTCTTCCGAAGGAAAACCGCTTTGCAGCATGAACGGGATTTCAGTGCGGTACAGGCCAATGCCGTCGATTCGGCTACCCAGCTTTTCTTCATGTTCCGGGCTGAGACCCGCATTGAGCATCACCTTCACGCGCTCGCCGCTTTTCAACTGCGCGGGCTGGTTGACGTCGTCTTCCGCCAGGCGGCTCAGCTCAATTTCTTCACTGATAAGACGCTGGTATTCCTGGATCAACACCGGTTCCGGATCAACCAGCAGTTCACCGCGATAACCGTCCACCACCAACGTACGGCGATGCAGCACCGAAGGCTGGATATCGGCCCCCATGACGGTAGGGATACCCAGCGCACGAACCATAATTGCCGCATGGGAGTTGGCTGCGCCGTCCCGGACAACCACGCCGACTAGCCGGTCCTGAGGAAGTTCCGCCAGCGTGGTCGCGGAAAGCTCATCCGCCACCAGCACAAAACGTTCCGGCCAGGCATTCGGCCCCTGAACAGAGTCGTCAAGATGGAACAGCAGACGCTGGCCCAGCGCACGTAAATCTCCGGCCCGCTCTTTGAGGTAGTTATCGCTCAGGGCGGCAAACTGTTCGGCAAACTTTTCGATGATCGTTTTAACGGCCCACTCGGCCACCGAACCATTATCCACTTCCGCAAATAGCTCACGGCGCAGGCGGGTATCAGAAAGCAGGTGTGAGTAGAGATCAAAGATCGCCGCCGTTTCTTTCTGCGCCCCGGCGGTAAAGCGTTTGCTGTAGCGGCGAAATTCGTTCGCCGCCTCTTCCAGCGCACCGGTCAGTCGCTCGCGCTCAAGCACCGGATCCAGCGTTGAAGCCTGATAGACCTGTTCCATCAGAGGCAGCGTCGCGTCCTGCCAGCCTTCGGCTATTGCCACACCGGGAGCGGCAGGCAATGCACGGATACGCGTTTGCCGGTATTGGCCAAATAGCGCGTTTAGCTGCGACTGCGAAAGAATAGCCGCCATTTGCGTGGCGAGCGTGACGAGGAAAGACTCTTCACTTTCATCGTACTGGCGCAATTCGCGCTGCTGTACCACCAGCACACCTAAAAGCTGGCGGCGCTGAATGATCGGCACGCCTAAGAACGCACGAAAGCGCTCTTCTTTTACCGAAGGAATGTATTTAAAGCTGGGATGTTTTTGCGCATCGGCGAGGTTGATAGGTTCCGCCAGCCTGCCAACCAGGCCAACGATACCTTCATCAAACGCGAGTGCGACAGTGCGACCACGCGGTTTTTTCAGTCCCCGGGTCGCCATGAGGTAATAACAACGTCGATCGTGATCGGCCAGATAAACCGAACAGACCTCTGTATCCATCGCAAGACAGATGTCGGTAACCAGAATATTCAGCGCCTCATTCAGACGCGGAGCACTGGCCACCTTTTCGACTATTTCGCGCAGGCGGGTGAGCATAATTTGCGTAGCTTAACCTCTTTTACGTCTGTACGCAGGTGCGCTTTGCGGCTTAGGAGTACTCTCCTGAAGCGCCATGACAACACTTGCGAATTCTTTCATCACCCTGCGATAGACATCGCGTTTAAATGACACCACCTGTCGAACCGGATACCAGTAACTCACCCAGCGCCAGCCGTCGAACTCAGGTGTACTGCTGGTTTGCATATTGATTTCAGCATCGCTGCTGACCAATTGCAGAAGAAACCATTTTTGTTTCTGGCCGATACAAACCGGCTTCGTGTCCCAACGCACCAAACGTTTCGGTAACTTGTAACGCAACCAGTTACGAGTAGAAGCAAGGATCCGTACATCTTTACGACTAAGACCCACTTCTTCAAAGAGTTCCCGGTACATCGCCTGCTCTGCTGTCTCTCCTGCATTTATCCCACCTTGCGGGAATTGCCAGGAGTGCTGACCAAATCGCCGGGCCCACATGACCTGCCCCTGGCGGTTACAAATTACTATCCCTACATTCGGGCGGTAGCCATCGTCATCAATCACCGGACTACCTCAACATAAACCTTATATACAAACGATTGTTTCACACTCCTGAGGGGCGGTAAACCACTCTGTTAAGGGTGCGATATTCTAATAACAATTGAATAACTCACAGCTAAGGGCCGAGTTATAAACAGAATAAGGGCAAGCAAGGCGATTTTATTCACCTTTTCTGTGGATATAGTTGTGAAGAAGTACGGAATTACTATGGGAAAACCCAGAACAGTCCGAATAAGACATTCGTCACATATTAAAAATAGTCTTATGGATTCATAAAGTTAAAACCGATCAGTGCAAATAAACACTTAGAAATGTGACGTGTATCACGCACACGATCTTCAGGCTGATGAAAGATCGACCAGCGTTGGTTTTATCCACAGATTATGCCAATAAGTTAGGCACAATTTGTGTGAAAATTCGATTTTCGTCGCACGTCAAGGCTGTAAATTGAAACAGTAGTGGGGCTTTTTCACAGTTATCCCATCTTTCTGTGGATAACATGGTGTAAGATCCTGTTCATTGTCAGTGACCAGAATTGGAAAACCTACTTCGCTGTTGCGCAACTCTGCACACGTGAATCTAAAAACCAATATAAATCATAGAATTGAATAAAGCATGTGGAAAAAGATAAACTCTGTCCACACGGTATAAAATCATTGCTCATTTTTTCACCTAAGGGTTAACCCGATGCCTGAACTCCGTCCGTTGCTTTCTCCCCCTGAATCTGAAGCCCAGTTGCTGAGCCAGGCGCGGCTACTTTCGGGCTACGCGTTAGGAGAATTAGCGGCAATGGCGGGAATCGTGGCGCCTAAGGATCTCAAGCGCGATAAAGGCTGGATTGGCGTGCTACTGGAAATCTGGCTCGGTGCCAGCGCGGGCAGTAAACCAGAGCAGGATTTTGCGGCACTGGGCGTGGAGCTGAAAACGATCCCTGTGGACAGTCTTGGCAGACCGCTGGAAACCACCTTTGTGTGTGTGGCGCCGTTAACCGGTAATACTGGCGTCACCTGGGAAACCAGCCATGTGCGGCACAAACTTAAACGCGTTCTGTGGATCCCGGTGGAAGGCGAACGCAGCATCCCGCTGGCTGAGCGTCGCGTCGGCTCTCCCCTGCTGTGGAGCCCGAATGAAGAAGAAGACCAGCAGTTGCGTCTGGACTGGGAAGAGTTGATGGACATGATAGTGTTAGGCCATGTCGAACGCATCACCGCTCGCCATGGGGAAGTACTGCAGCTGCGTCCTAAAGCAGCCAACGCCCGAGCGCTAACCGAGGCCATTGGCGCTCATGGCGAACCCATCCTCACCCTACCACGCGGCTTTTACTTGAAAAAGAACTTCACCCGCGCATTGCTTGAGCGACATTTCTTGTTCCAGGCGCAATAGGCACCGTCCGGCCTTTCACCCGCCGCGTTACGGGCCTATAATTACCGCTTCTTTTTTTTGGCAGGACTTTGTTCGATGTTATTTGCATGGATAACCGATCCTAACGCCTGGCTTGCGCTCGGTACGCTGACGCTGCTGGAGATCGTTCTTGGGATCGACAATATTATTTTCCTCTCTCTGGTTGTAGCCAAACTCCCGACAGCGCAACGTAATCATGCCCGACGCATTGGGCTTGCAGCGGCGATGATCATGCGTCTGGCACTGCTGGCTTCTATCGCCTGGGTAACGCGGCTGACAAACCCGCTATTCGAACTGTTTGGCGAGGCGATATCAGCGCGCGACCTGATCCTTCTGCTGGGGGGATTGTTCCTTATCTGGAAAGCCAGTAAGGAGATCCACGAATCCATTGAAGGCGAGGAAGAGGGACTGAAAACCCGCGTATCTTCTTTCCTGGGCGCGATTGTGCAGATCATGTTGTTAGACATTATCTTCAGTCTGGATTCCGTGATTACTGCGGTTGGCTTGTCCGATCATCTGTTTATTATGATGGCGGCGGTGGTGATTGCCGTAGGCGTGATGATGTTTGCCGCGCGCCCAATTGGCGAGTTTGTCGATCGCCATCCTTCGGTAAAAATGCTGGCGCTCTCGTTCCTGATTTTGGTCGGTTTTACGCTAATTCTGGAAAGTTTCGACGTCCACGTTCCGAAAGGATATATCTATTTCGCCATGTTCTTCTCTATCGCAGTAGAGACCCTGAACCTGTGGCGTAATAAAAAAAATCCGCTCTGAGGAAACCCATCGCTCCCTGCAAGGGGAGCGAATGCCGGCCACACCTACCCCTTCTCACAGTTTAAGATTTTACTGCTTTCACCATGCACAACTTCGCGTTATTACTAAACTATTGTCAGACGCAGGCCATGTGAGGATAAGCAGATGAAAAAATGGGCAGTTTTGATTTCCGCCGTAGGACTGGCTTTTGCCGTTTCCGGATGCAGCAGCGATTATGTAATGGCAACAAAAGATGGTCGAATGATCCTGACCGATGGAAAACCAGAAATTGACGATGATACCGGTCTGGTGAGCTATCACGACCAGCAGGGCAATGCGATGCAGATTAACCGCGATGATGTGTCTCAAATCATTGAACGCTGATGGTTGAGGTCAGCAGCGCGCTGGCCTTAACAATTTTACTTCCCTTTTTCGCTTCCCTCAGCCATTTTTATAATCCTTATGTCGTGATTATAAAAAGGAAACGGCTATGCAATATCACCGTATACCCCACAGCTCGCTGGAAGTCAGTACACTGGGGCTGGGCACAATGACGTTTGGTGAACAAAACAGCGAAGCCGACGCACATGCACAGCTCGATTATGCCGTAGCACAGGGCATAAATTTAATCGACGTTGCCGAGATGTATCCGGTACCGCCGCGTCCTGAAACCCAGGGGCTCACCGAAACCTACGTAGGTAACTGGCTCGCCAAACACGGCAGCCGCGAAAAACTAATCGTTGCTTCTAAGGTCAGCGGCCCATCACGTAACAACGACAGCGGCATTCGCCCGAATCAGGCGCTGGATCGTAAAAATATCCGTGAAGCGCTGCACGACAGTCTGAAAAGACTGCAAACCGATTACCTGGATCTGTATCAGGTTCACTGGCCGCAGCGCCCGACCAACTGCTTTGGTAAGTTAGGCTACAGCTGGACGGACTCCGCGCCGGTCGTTTCCCTGCTGGATACGCTGGACGCGCTGGCAGAATTTCAGCGGGCGGGGAAAATTCGCTATATCGGCGTGTCCAATGAAACCGCCTTTGGCGTGATGCGCTATCTGCACCTGGCGGACAAACACGATTTACCGCGAATCGCCACCATCCAGAACCCCTACAGCCTGCTGAACCGCAGCTTTGAGGTTGGACTGGCGGAAGTGAGCCAGTATGAAGGGGTTGAACTGCTGGCCTACTCTTGCCTGGGCTTCGGTACGTTAACCGGTAAATACCTGAACGGCGCGAAACCTGCCGGTGCACGTAATACGTTGTTTAGCCGTTTCACGCGCTACAGCGGCGAGCAAACGCAAAAAGCCGTCGCGGCCTATGTGGATATCGCGAAACGCCATAATCTGGATCCTGCGCAAATGGCGCTGGCATTCGTGCGTCGTCAGCCGTTTGTCGCCAGCACGTTGCTGGGTGCCACGACGATGGAGCAGTTAAAAACCAACGTTGAAAGCCTGCATCTGGAGCTGAGCGAAGAAGTACTGGCGGAGATTGAAGCGGTGCATCAGGTGTATACCTATCCTGCACCGTAACGGTTAGCGCCTGATGGCACTACGCTTATCAGGCCTACAGACAGCGTTCCCTGTAGGCCGGATAAGGCAACGCAGCCATCCGGCAACAGCACGTAACAGACTAATGGCGGCGCTGCCAAATCCACAGCGCCGCAATCGCCAGCGCAAACAGCGCACCAAATCCAATACCAATCGCAACTGCCGGGATCCCCACCAGCACCGCCAGTGAGTAAATACCCAGCATCAGCAGCATCGCACTGTTTTCGCCGAGGTTTTGCACCGCTATCGCATTACCCGCACCGACGCTTTTCTTGCCCCGCTCCTGCAGCAACGCATTCAACGGCACCACAAAGAAGCCACCAGACACGCCGATAAGCATCAGCAACGCGTAGGCCGGAAGCAGCGAATGTTGAAGAGAGAAAATCAGCACCACAATGCCAATCAGGATCCCCGCCGGCATACAGCGCGACACGGTTTCCAGCGTCACCAGCTTCGCTGCCGCACCCGCGCCTACCACAATCCCAATCGCTACCATGGCATTGAGATAGGTCGGCGTGGCGTTATCGGTGATACCGAGCGCCACCGGGACCCACAGCACCAGCAGAAAACGCAGCGTGACGCCCGCGCCCCAAAAAAGGCTGGTTCCGACCAACGAGAAGCGTGTTTCACCGTTGCGCCATAGCGAAGAGGCGGCACAGAAGAAACTGCACGTCATTTTCCCCAAGTGCCATGACTGGCCAGGGCGAGCCGCGGCCAGCTTCGGGATATACAAGTTAGCCACCACGGCGCCAGCATAGGCCAGCGCACAGGCAGAAAGCGCGGCAATCACGTGCCAGTCGGCCAGAACGCCGCCGGCGACAGAACCGAGCAAAATCGCGGCAATGGTGGAGGCTTCCATCAGGCCGTTGGCCTTCACCAGTTTGTCACCGGTAGTCAGTTCACCGAGAATGCCATACTTGGCCGGTGAATACGCCGCCGCGCCGATCCCCACCAGCGTATACCCGAGAAAGGGATTAATGCCGAAGCAAATACTCGCCGCACCCAACAGTTTCAGGGCGTTCGCAAACATCATCACTCTGCCTTTAGCAAAGCTATCCGCCACCTGTCCAACAAACGGCGCAAACAGGATGTAAGCGCCCACAAACACCATTTGCAGGATTGGCTGACTCCAGTCCGGATAAAATTGTTCCTTCAGCAGCGCCAGCGTGGCGAACAGCAGCGCGTTATCGCCAAACGCCGACAGAAACTGCGCGGCGATAACGGACATCATCCCTTTGGACCAGATTGAAGTGTTAGTGTGCACTGACTCACTCATGTTGTTTTTCCGGCTCATCGACCCAGCTTTTCAGCGTAACAAAATCCGGCTTACCGCTGCCGAGTAATGGGAGTTGCTTCAGGTGGCGAATATCACGCGGTACGGCAAGTTCAGGTACGCCGTGCGCCCGCGCATATTGTTGTAGTTTTTCACGCGTGAGGTCGGTGTCGGTAGTAAACAGCACCAGCGCCTCACCTTTGCTGGCATCACTCTTGATCGCCGTGGCGTGCATTTTGTCTGCAGATACCGCCAACGCCAGTTGCTCAACCATTTCCAGAGACACCATCTCTCCGGCAATTTTAGCGAAACGCTTGGCGCGCCCCTGAATCTGTACAAAGCCGTTTTCATCAAAGCGCACGATGTCGCCGGTGTCATACCAGCCGCGCTCAATCTCACCTTGCGCATTCTCTGCCGTCGGCACTTCCAGCACACCGGGTTTTTCAACGCGTAAATAGCCGCTCATAATATTAGGGCCTTTCAGTTGTAAACGCCCACCGTCCTCAATACCCGGAACGGCTAACAGTCGGGCATCCATGCCAGGCAAGATGCGCCCTACCGTTCCCGGTTTTGCCGCCATTGGTACGTTGATCGACACCACCGGCGCACATTCCGTCACGCCATAGCCTTCAAGGACGCGCAGGCCAAATTTCTCCTGCCACAGCTGCTTTGTGCTGTCCTGCAGTTTTTCCGCGCCCGCCACCACATAGCGCAGGCGGTGGAAATCGTACGGATGCGCGAAACGCGCGTAGTTGCCAAGGAACGTAGACGTACCAAACAACACGGTGCAGTTCCGGTCATATACCAGCTCTGGCACAATGCGGTAATGCAGCGGGCTGGGATAAAGGAACACTTCTGCGCCAGTCAGCAGCGGCGTGAATAATCCCACCGTCAGGCCAAAGGAGTGGAACAGCGGCAGCGCCGACATAAAGCGGTCATCAGCGGTGAAATCGGCAATCGTTTTAATCTGCTCAACGTTCGCCAGAATGCTCTTGTGGCTATGGACCACGCCTTTCGGATGGCCTTCCGAACCGGAGGTAAAGAGGATCACCGCGGCTTCTTCCGGCTGCTGCTTAACTTGCGCCAGATGCGGTGCCAACAGATGTGAGAAAATCCACAGCTTATCGCTAAATGTCACATCAGCTTTTAAGTCCTCCAGATAAACCCAGCGCACCTGGGTGAGCTGTTCTGGTAAATGCCAGAGTTTGCCTTTTTCGAGAAACTGTCTGGATGTGAAGATCGTTTTGATTTCGGAGGCAGTAATGGCGCTGGTTAACCCTTTCACGCCCGCGGTGTAGTTCATCATGGCCGGAATGCGTCGACGCGCAATGGCGCCAAAAATGACCGCCGCGCTGATGCCCGCGTTTGGCAGCATCAGGCCAATTTTTTCACCTTCGACACTGTATTTTTCCAAAATACGGGCCACAAAGAGCGTCTTCGTGAGCAGCTTGCGGTAGCTGTCCGGGGTAAAGTTGATATCTTCAATGCAGTTTTTGCCTGCGCCAAAACGGTATTTTGCCGCCAGCAGCGACTCGTATAGCGTTTCACGCGGACGCACCGCCATGCGCGCTTCCATCATAATTTGATGCAGCATTTCACCAGCAATTTTGCGGCGATCGCGGGCACGCGGCGCTTCCGGCATCGGCATGTGGGTCGGCGGCAGAATATGCAGTTGGATACGCGGGAAGAATCGCTGTTTAACCCGACCTTTCAGGCGGCTAAAGCGGGAAAGCTCTGCGCCCTCAATGCGGACAGGAACGACCGTCGCCCCCGACTTAGCGGCGACAAACCCCGCGCCGTCATAAATTTTCATTAACGAACCGGTGGTAGAAATACGTCCTTCCGGGAAAATAACCACCGGACGCCCCTGCTCGACCAGACGAACCAGATGTTTAATCGACATTGGTTTGGTTGGGTCTAACGGCACGAAATCAATCAGCGGGGTTAGCCAGCGCATATACCATTGCTGGCTGATCGAGGTGTAAACGGCGAAGACGGGACGAATTGGTAAAAATAGCGCCAGCAGGATGCCGTCTATAAATGAGACATGGTTGGGAGTGATTAGAACGCGTTCTCCCTGTAGCGCGTTAACATCGCCCGTGACGCGAACGCGGAAAAGCACGCGAAACAGATTACGAAAAAAGCCAAATAGCATCTCAACTCCCTGTGCCATTAATTACATAAACATTAATGGTGGGAGAGTATACGAGTTGGGGAACAGGCGCGACAGGTAACTGGTAAATACAATCCGAAAAAAAACCTGCGCATCCGCGCAGGTCGGTGCAAGAGACAGGTACGAAGTGCGTACCGAATAATCTCACCAATCAATACCTCTGGGATCTTGATTGTGGTCGTCAGACACCAGATACGCCAGCGCGAAAACGCAAAGGAATGAACCCAAATGCAACGAGTTGTGTAAATTATCGGTTACTGTTACAGATAGGCTGAAGGTAAAAAAAAACCTGCGCATCTGCGCAGGCTGGTGTAATTCTAGTGATCAACCCGAAAGTTGATTTCACCTATCAATACCTCTGGGATCCCAACTCTAGCAATCCGCTCAGTTCTCCCACCAGCGAACAATCGCAACAGCACATCGCAAAGTGTAAGCAAAAATTAGCATTTTCTATTTTCTGTCTTACTTCGCTCGTGCGCGCTCACATTTGCGACGTCCTGACGGGCAATCTGCTTGAACAGCCAGCCATTTTCCGTAACACTGACGGAATGTAAGCGTTTACCCACAACAGGTACTATCATGGCGACCATAAAGGATGTAGCCCGACTAGCTGGTGTTTCAGTCGCCACCGTTTCTCGAGTGATCAATGATTCCCCCAAAGCCAGCGAAGCATCGCGTCTGGCCGTAACGAGTGCAATGGAATCACTCAGCTACCACCCCAATGCCAACGCGCGTGCGCTGGCGCAACAATCCACAGAAACCATCGGCCTGGTGGTCGGTGATGTGTCCGATCCATTCTTTGGGGCAATGGTTAAAGCTGTCGAGCAGGTGGCCTATAACACCGGGAATTTTTTGCTGATTGGCAACGGCTACCATAATGAACAGAAGGAACGTCAGGCGATTGAACAGCTCATTCGTCATCGCTGCGCGGCGCTTGTTGTCCATGCCAAAATAATCCCGGATGCCGAACTGGCTTCGTTAATGAAGCAAATCCCCGGCATGGTCTTGATTAACCGAATTCTGCCGGGATTCGAACAGCGCTGCGTTGCCCTCGATGACCGTTTCGGCGCGTGGCTCGCTACCCGACACCTCATTCAACAAGGCCATACGCGCATTGGCTATCTGTGCTCCAATCACACGATTTCGGATGCGGAAGATCGTCTGCAAGGTTATTACGACGCGCTGAATGAGAGCAACATACCGGTCAGCGATCGACTGGTGACCTTCGGCGAACCGGATGAAAGCGGCGGTGAACAGGCGATGACCGAGTTACTTGGCCGTGGTAAAAACTTCACTGCGGTAGCCTGCTATAACGACTCAATGGCGGCTGGCGCCATGGGCGTATTGAATGATAACGGCATTGATGTGCCGGGAGAAATCTCGCTGATTGGCTTTGATGATGTGCTGGTTTCCCGCTACGTGCGCCCACGTCTGACCACGGTACGCTATCCCATCGTGACGATGGCAACCCAGGCCGCCGAACTGGCACTCGCGCTGGCGGAGAAGCGCCCCGTGCCTGAAATCACCCACGTTTTTAACCCGACTCTGGTGCGTCGCCATTCCGTTTCGACGCTGACGGAGCCAGGGAATTCATCATCAAACGATTAACCAGGATAGCGTTATGACTACGATGTTGGACGTTTCACGGCACGCAGGTGTCTCAAAAGCGACCGTTTCGCGCGTACTGAATGGCACGGGTCAGGTAAAAGAGAGCACGCGCCAGAAAGTGTTTAAGGCCATGCAGGCACTTGATTATCGGCCCAATTTTTTAGCGCGCTCTTTGGCAAACCGCACCAGCAACAGCATTGGTCTGGTCGTTTCGACATTTGATGGATTCTACTTCGGCCGCCTGCTGCAACAGGCCTCGCGCCAGACGGAGTCTCACGGCAAACAGTTGATCGTCACCGACGGACACGACACGCCGGAGCGTGAACAGGAAGCCGTACAAATGCTGGCCGACAGGCAGTGCGACGCCATTATTCTCTATACCCGCTATATGAGTGAAAAGGCGATAATGTCGCTGATGAACAGCATTGCTATGCCCCTGTTGGTCATCAACCGTGATGTCAGTCAGGCCCGCGATCGCGCCATTTTCTTTGAACAAGAAGATGCAGCATATCAGGCGGTCAATTATCTGATCTCTCAGGGACACAGCGATATTGCTTGTATCACCGTGCCTGGCCATACGCCTACCGGTAAATCCCGCCTGATGGGATATCGTAAGGCGTTGGAAAAAAACGGTATTCCCTGGGATCCTGACAAGGTCAAATACGGCGACTCCACGATGACGCGAGGCTATGAAGCCTGTCGTGAACTGCTGGCGGAAGGGGTGAAATTCAGCGCTCTGTTCGCCTGTAACGATGACATGGCATTAGGCGCATCAAAAGCGTTACATCAGGCCGGACTAAGGATCCCAGCGGACGTCTCATTATTTGGTTTTGATGATGCGCCCAGCGCCAAATGGCTGGAGCCGGGGCTGTCTACCGTTTATCTGCCGATTGATACCATGATAACCACGGCAATCGACCAGGCTATCCGGCTGGCTAACGGCGAGAGCGTAGAGCCGATCCCACCGTTTACCGGTAAACTGGTGTTGCGGGAATCGGTGACAACGGGGCCGTATTACGAATAGTGCCGGATGGCGCAAGCGCCTTATCCGGCCAGTTAATTTCGTAGGCCGGATAAGCGTAGCGCCATCCGGCGTTTCACAACGCTATATTCAGATTAACTCCAGCGCCAGTAGCTCATCAATGGTCTGGCGACGGCGAATCAGTCGCGCCACGCCTTTATCAAACAAGACCTCCGGCAGCAGCGGGCGGCTATTGTAATTTGACGACATTGACGCGCCGTACGCCCCGGTATCATGCAAGACCAGATAATCTCCCGACACCACCGCAGGCAACAGACGGGTTTCTACATTCCCACCTTCCTGCTGGGTAAACACGTCGCCGGATTCACACAGCGGCCCCGCCACCACGGTTTCAATCTGCTGCGCGTTTTCCAGCGAGCGGCCATCACCCGCCAGCGCGGAGATATGGTGATAGCTGCCATACATCGCCGGGCGCATCAGATCGTTGAATCCCGCGTCGATCAGCACAAAGTGACGGCTGCCCATCTCTTTTACGCTGCGCACCTGCGCCACTAACACGCCAGCTTCTGCGACCAGAAAACGACCAGGCTCTATCTCAAGTGCGACCGGGTGGCCCAGGTGTTTAGCGATCTGCTCACGCGCGGCATTCCACAGGCCGAAGTAATGATCGGTGTCGATCGCCTCTTCCCCTTCACGATACGGGATTGATAAACCGCCGCCCGCGGAGATCGCCTCCAGATCCTGACCAAATTCAACCACCTGACGCACCATCGCGCCGCACACCTGCTCCAGATGGCCGTAGTCTACGCCGGAGCCAATGTGCATATGAATCCCCACCAGCTTTAACTTATAGCGCTGGATCACTTCCAGCGCCGCCGGTAGATCGCTGTACCAGATACCATGTTTGCTGTTTTCACCGCCGGTATTTGTTTTCTGACTGTGCCCATGCCCAAAGCCAGGGTTTACGCGTAGCCACACGCGATGGCCCGGCGAGACCTGACCCAGTTGTTCCAGCATGTCCACCGACCCGGCATTTACCGGAATGCTCAATTCATGCACCCGCGCGAGCGTCGCTTCATCAATCATATCGGCGGTAAAGACTATCTCATCTTTCCCAGGTACAAAGCCTGCCGCCAGCGCACGTTCAATTTCGCCAAGCGAGACGGAATCAACCTTCACGCCCTGCTCGCGCATCAGACGCAAAATATGAATATTCGAACATGCCTTCTGAGCAAAACGCACCACGTCAAACTGACTCAGCTTAGCAATCTGGGCGCGAATAATCTGCGCATCATAGACCCACACCGGGCAGCCGAATTCGGCAGGCAAGCGCAGCAGGTTGTCGGCGGTCAGGTCAGTGTCTGTATTGTTGAGTGGGCGTGGCATGGTGTACTCCGGTATTGGCTTTTTTATGATTACGCCACAACCCGAAAAGAATAAAAAATATCGTTTTATCGTGAGTCTATGCAAAAATGATATGGATTGGTTCATTCGAGGATTGCCCATGCCCGCCGTTAACCTGCGTCACATTGAAATCTTTCACGCTGTGATGACGGCGGGAAACCTGACGGAAGCCGCGAGGATGCTCAATACCTCACAGCCTACCGTCAGCCGCGAGTTAGCGCGCTTCGAGCAAGTTCTGGGGCTAAAGCTGTTTGAGCGCAGCCGTGGGCGCTTGCATCCAACGGTACAGGGATTACGTTTATTTGAAGAGGTGCAACGTTCGTGGTATGGCCTGGACAGAATAGTGAGCGCCGCCGAAAGCCTGCGCGAATTCCGTCAGGGCGAACTGTCGATCGTCTGCCTGCCAGTATTCTCACAGTCTTTTTTACCGCCGCTGCTGCAGCCATTTCTCGCGCGTTATCCGCAGGTCAATATTCAGATAGTGCCGCAGGAGTCACCGCTGCTGGAAGAGTGGCTGTCGGCACAGCGCCACGATCTGGGGTTAACGGAAACGCTGCATACACCTGCCGGAACGAAACGCACCGAATTGTTGGCGCTGGATGAGGTGTGCGTACTGCCGCAAGGGCATCCGCTGACCCGCAAAGCGGTATTAACACCGCAGGATTTTCAGGGAGAGAACTACATCAGCCTGTCACGAACCGACAGTTACCGTCAGCTACTGGACACCCTGTTTAATGAACATCAGGTGAAGCGCCGCATGGTGATTGAAACCCATAGCGCCGCTTCAATTTGTGCGATGGTGCGGGCGGGCGTTGGGATCTCGGTGGTAAACCCGCTGACCGCGCTGGATTACGCCAGCAGCGGAGTCGTTATCCGCCGCTTCAGTATTTCGGTGCCGTTCACGGTCAGTCTGATTCACCCGCTTCATCGCCCCGCCTCGGCGCTGGTTGATGCTTTTACTGCACATCTGCAAGCCCATCTGCCGAGACTTATCGAACCGCTGGAGGCTATTTTGCATCCACAGTCGAAAGCATAAATGCCACCGCATCTTGCGCATGGATTGCCGCAGTGTCGAAAACAGGTAGTGGGCTTAGCTCTGCCGGAACCAGCAGACCAATCTCGGTACAGCCAAAGATAACCCCTTGCGCACCCTGTTTAGCCAACTGGTCAATCACGCTCAGGTAATAGTCACGAGAGGCTTCGCTGAACTCACCGAGGCACAGCTCGTCGAAAATAATCTGGTTTATTTTCTGGCGGTCATCAGCTTCAGGAATAAGCGTGCTAATGCCAAATTCAGTCTGTAAACGCCCACGATAAAAATCCTGCTCCATGGTGTAGCGCGTACCCAGTAGCGCCACGTTGCTCATCTGCTGCTTTTGTATAGCCCGACCCGTTGCGTCGGCAATATGCAGGAACGGCACATCACAGGCGCTTTCAATCTCCTCAGCAACTTTGTGCATGGTATTTGTACACAGCACAATCCCTTGCGCTCCAGCTTGCTGAAGCCCTGTGGCGGCCTGCGCGAGGATCTCCCCGGCCCGCTGCCAGTCACCGCTTGACTGACAAACTTCAATCTCGTGAAAATCTACGCTGTGCAACAGAATCTGTGCCGAATGCAGACCACCCAGATGCTGTTTTACCCCTTCATTAATGAGCCGATAATAAGGAATAGTGGATTCCCAGCTCATACCGCCTAACAGACCGATCGTTTTCATCATTTCCCCTGACTCGTTATTGTCTCTCCAGTGAACCAAAGATGTGATCAACTTTCCACATCTGTTGGCGTGCATTTCTTTTTTTAATTTTCTGATATAGGTTTAATGAAACATCGTTTTAATTAATAACAGGAAGGCCGGATGTTTATTTTTCATAAAGAGACCACGCTTGACGATCTGGGCAATGGCGTTACCCGGCGCATTCTCGCTCACGACGGTAAAATGATGGCGGTTGAGGTGAACTTCGAGCAAGGCGCGATAGGCCCGATGCACAATCATCCGCATGAGCAGCTGACTTACGTGTTGTCCGGTGAGTTTGAATTTACCATCGGCGAAGAAAAGCATGTCGTCAGGGCAGGCGATACCCTGTATAAACAGCCGAACATTATGCATGGCTGCGTTTGTTTAAAACCGGGAACGTTGCTGGATACCTTTACGCCCATACGCGAAGATTTTCTGCACGGGTAATTTCGCTGTTCTCAAGCCGTGCTACTGACCGGTTTGAGAACACGCTAAAATGCGTACTCAGTTCCCTAAAAATGTATACGTTACAAGGTGAGGCATTTTCCCTCGATACCAATTCGCATAAGCGTTAATCACCCGATGCGTCTCGCCATGTGGGCGATTACAGTCACGTTATCTTAATTAACGGTGACGGATCGCCATGACAAAAATGACAACATCCACTCCACATGACGCAGTCTTCAAACAGTTCTTGTACCATCCTGATACCGCAAGAGATTTTCTGGATATCTATCTTCCATCAACCTTGCGGGAGCTATGTGATCTGCAAACACTAAAACTGGAATCAGGCAGTTTTATTGAGGATAGCCTGCGAGCCAGCTACTCCGACGTACTGTGGTCATTAAAAACAAATGAAGGCGATGGATATATCTATGTTGTTATCGAGCATCAGAGTTCGCCAGACGCTCACATGGCATTTCGGCTAATGCGCTATGCAATGGCCGCAATGCAACGCCATCTGGATGCTGGCCATAAAACATTACCTTTGGTGATACCGATGCTGTTTTATCATGGCGCACTCAGCCCCTACCCCTTTTCACTCTGCTGGCTGGATGAGTTTGACGACCCCATAGTGGCACGACAGCTATACTCAGCAACATTTCCGCTGGTAGATATCACCGTAATACCCGATGACGAAATCATGCAACATCGCCGTATAGCACTGCTGGAATTGATGCAAAAACATATCCGCAAGCGTGATTTAATGGGATTAGTGGAACAACTGGTCTCGTTGCTGGCTACGGGATACGCTAATGACAGCCAGCTCAAAACGCTATTTAATTACATGATGCAGTTTGGAAATACGCCTCACATAGATAAATTTATCCGTGAAGTCGCTCAGCGGGTACCACAGCAAAAGGAAAGTCTGATGACTATTGCGGAAGTATTGCAACAAGAAGCCAAACAACAAGAAGCGTTACGCATTGCCCAGATGATGTTAGCGAATGGTATTAGTCATGAAATTATACTAAAGATAACCGGGCTGTCTGCTAAGGATCTCCTCGCCAGGCAGGCTGCTCCACACTGAAATAAGTAGTTATGAGAGCCCGATAATCAGTTGTTCTATCGGGCTCCCTGCTCACTTACACCCCAATATCTCTTAACTTCTCACCCGCCATCAGCTTGCGTTCGATATGCTCCAGCGTGACATTTTTGGTTTCAGGAACAAGCCAGAAGGTAATCCCGATAAACGCGACGTTCAGCGCGGTATAAAGCCAGAACGTACCGGCTGCGCCAATGCTGTCGAGCAGCGTCAGGAACGTTGCGCCAATAATCATGTTCGATACCCAGTTGGTGGTTGTGGAGCAGGTAATACCAAAATCGCGGCATTTCAGCGGCTGAATTTCCGAACACAGGATCCACACTACCGGCGCGGCGCTCATCGCATAGCCTGCAATACACATCATCGTCATGCCAACTGACAGCCAGGATAGTCCATTGGAAGCCGTGCCGTTATCAAACTGCATCAGGCAATAACCAAGCACCAGCGTCCCGAGGGCCATCACGCTGAAACCAATTTTCAGCGCCGGTTTACGTCCTGCTTTGTCGACCGTGAAAACGGCGATAAAGGTGGCAAACATAAACGTTAAGCCGACCACCAGCGTGGCAATCATTTGCTGCTCTGTGGTGGTAAAGCCCGCCATTTTAAAAATTCGCGGCGCGTAATACATGATGATGTTCATCCCGGTAAATTGTTGCATCGCCTGCAGCAACATCCCGAGGAAAACCGCGCGACGCACGTTGCGGTTAATTTTAAACAGCGCCCAACCGCCCTGCTTCAGCTTCAGACTTTCACGGATTTCGTTCAGCTCATCGCGGGCCTTTTCTGACGTATCGCGCAGCATACGCAGTACTTCTTCGGCTTCGATGTGGCGACCTTTTTCCGCCAGCCAGCGCGGGCTGTTGGGCAGGAAAACAACCAGGATGATCAGTAACACCGCCGGGAGCGCCAGCACGCCCAGCATAGCGCGCCAGTTACCGCTGTAGCTGAATGCCGTATCGGACAAAAAGGCCAGTACGATACCCAGCGTTACCATCAGTTGATACATACTGATCATTTTGCCACGCACGTTCTCACTGGCCATTTCGGAGAGATAGAGCGGTGCGGTGTAAGACGCGATCCCCACCGCAACGCCCAGCACCACGCGGGCAAAAATGAGCATTTCTACGCTGGAGGCGAAGGCCGACCCCAGAGATCCGACGACGAAAAGGATCGCGCCCGCCATCAGACTGTATTTACGTCCCAGGCGGAATGACAGCCAACCGTTAAACAGCGCACCCATTGCCGCACCCAGCATCATGCTGCTCACCACCCACTCCTGCAGACGGCTGGTCAGGACAAAATGATCGGTGATAAAAGGCAACGCGCCGGCTATCACGCCAATATCCAGGCCGAATAACAACCCTGCGACAGCCGCAGAGATAGATACAAACATATTCATACGTCGCGTATCGCGCGCAGTGCGCGGCGCTAAAGCAGCATCATTATTTATTGAGACCATTTTTTCCTGCCAGATACAGAGTAACCATGTCATTGAAAGTAAGGGATCCCTTACAGGAAGCGTCAGGCGGGAAACGGCAAAAACATGGATTAAATAGCTACACCACATCGTTATGTGATGGATATTCCAATTTTAAAATTTAATGACAATCACTCAATTAAATTTAATCTATTGATATTAATGAATATTAAAAATCAAGAATCCATATATATGGAAATAAATATGGAATAATTTATAACCACAATATGGATTTTAATGATCCAAATGTAAAAAAAACCCTGCCAGAGGGCAGGGTTTGACGGTTCAGGAAAGCGAATTAACGTGCCAGCCAGCCGCCATCAACCGCAACGGTATAGCCGTTGATATAGTCAGATGCGCTGGACGCCAGGAACACGACAGGCCCCATCAGGTCGCTCGGCAGCCCCCAACGACCCGCCGGGATACGATCGAGGATTTCTGCGCTACGCTGCTCATCAGCACGCAGTTGTTGAGTGTTGTTCGTCGCCATATACCCCGGCGCAATTGCGTTGACGTTGATGTTATGTTTTGCCCATTCGTTCGCCATCAGACGGGTGACGCCCATTACGCCGCTTTTAGACGCGGTGTAAGACGGCACACGGATCCCGCCCTGGAAGGACAGCATAGAGGCGATATTGATAATTTTGCCGCCGTTACCCTGAGCGATAAAGTGTTTCGCCGCGGCCTGAGACATAAAGAACACGCTCTTAATGTTCAGGTTCATCACGTCATCCCAGTCTTTTTCGCTGAAGTCGATCGCATCGTCACGACGAATAAGACCCGCATTGTTGACCAGAATGTCGATATGACCAAATTCCGCCACTGCACGCTCAAGCAGCGCCGGAATGCCGTCGATTTGACGCAGGTCGGCGGTCAGACTTAAAAAACGGCGGCCCAGTGCGGTCACGCGTTCGATGGTTTCCGTCGGTTCAACAATGTTGATACCGACGATATCGCAACCTGCTTCAGCCAGACCCAACGCCATACCCTGACCCAGGCCGGTGTCACAACCGGTCACAACGGCGACTTTTCCTTCAAGAGAGAATGCATTCAAAATCATTGTAAATCCTTAATTTTTATATTGCCTGCCGCAGCAGGCACGGCTGTCGCCCGCGATTAGCGCAGATCTTTGACTGCAACATGGTCCATATCATCAAAGACCTGGTTTTCGCCGACCATGCCCCAAATGAACGTATAAGCTTTTGTGCCGACACCGGAGTGAATTGACCAGCTCGGAGAAATCACCGCCTGTTCGTTGTGCATCACAATATGACGCGTTTCCTGAGGCTGACCCATCATGTGGAAGACGCAGGTATCTTCTTCCATATTGAAGTAGAAGTAGACTTCCATACGACGTTCATGGGTATGACACGGCATGGTATTCCACAGGTTACCCGGCGCCAGTTCCGTCAGGCCCATGCTCAACTGGCAGGTTTCCAGAACATCCGGCACAAAGTATTTGTTGATGGTACGACGGTTACTGGTGAGGTTATCGCCCAGCGTCACTGGCGCAACGTCTGCTGGCGTGACTTTTTTGGTTGGGTAAGTCGTGTGGGCCGGCGCGCAGTTGTAGTAAAACTTCGCCGGTTTCGCCGTGTCGATGCTGGCGAATACCACTTCTTTTGCCCCTTTCCCGACGTACAGCGCATCGCGATGGCCAATTTCATAGCACTGGCCGTCAACGGTAATCGTGCCAGGGCCGCCGATGTTGATCACACCCAGCTCACGACGCTCGAGGAAATAGGTTACGCCCAGCTGTTTGCCGACTTCGCCACCCACAGAGACGGTTTTGGCCACTGGCATAATGCCGCCAACAATGATGCGATCGATGTGGCTGTAGACCATGGTGTATTCATCTGCGACAAACACTTCTTCGACCAAAAACTCATTACGCAGCCCCTGAGTGTCCAGGGTTTTCGCATGCGCACTATGGATGCTTTGTCTTACGTCCACATTTACCTCCAGTGATAAATTGACCGTGAATGCTTAAACGAATAGCAAAACGCTGTTCCGTTTTATCTTATGCGCTCATGATATCCCTCCCGGAATGGGTTTTCAATTACAACTAAAACGATGTTTCACTTTTTCTGCATCTTATTGTCAAAAGTGTAATTGTGATCACGCTAGCGCATATAAATCGCGAGAACATTTCAAATAAAATTATTTAAAACAATTAGATAGATAAATACACAAAGAAGTGGTTCATTAGTGGCGGGGATAAGACATTGAAAATACAGTCGGACTCATACGATGTTTGCACACCTTTTCAAACAAAGTGCGCAGTCAATCACATGAAATGAAACAGCGTTTTGATATGTTGGCAGGGTTTAGAGTGTATGTTTCTGTAACTGGCCTTGCCCTCCTGTTGGAGGGCTTTTTTATAGAGGAAGAGATAACACGGCAGAAAACTGTTCGAGAAGAAAAATATATACCCTAAATAATTCGAGTTGCAGGAAGGCGGCGACGCAGCGAATTCCCCGGAGCGTACATAAGTACGTGACTGGGGTGAGCGAGTAAAGCCAACGCACATGCAGCTTGAAGTATGACGGGGATTAGTCTCGTTCGATAGCGAGCGCCACCCCCTGACCGCCGCCGATACACAGCGTTGCCAGTCCTTTGTGCGCCCGACGCTTCACCATTTCATGTACCAGTGAAACCAGAATTCGGCAGCCAGATGCGCCAATCGGATGGCCGAGAGCAATGGCTCCGCCGTTCACATTTACCCGCCGTTCATCCCACTCCAGCATTTTCCCAACGGATAATGCCTGCGCGGCGAACGCCTCGTTAGCTTCAATAAGATCAACATCAGCCAGTTGCCAGCCCACACGCTCAAGACAGCGGCGCGTCGCATACACTGGCGCAATCCCCATCAGTGCGGGATCAACCCCGACGCTGGCAAAGGCGCGAATGCGGGCCAGCACCGGTAAATTCAGCTCCTGCGCTTTGGCTTCGCTCATCATCATCACCGCGGCGGCGCCATCGTTGATGGATGAAGCGTTACCCGCGGTGACCGAACCGAGCCGGTCAAAGGTAGGATCCAGACGCGCCAGCCCTTCGGCGCTGGCATCGGTGCGCGGCTGCTCGTCGGTATCCACCACGAAAGATTGCCCATTACGCTGCGTTACCACCGGCACGATTTCATCTTTAAAACGTCCGGCATCGATTGCCATCCGTGCCTTGTGCTGTGAGTGCAGCGCGTAGGCATCCTGTAATTCACGGCTGATGCCGTATTCCCGCGCCAGGTTTTCCGCAGTAACGCCCATATGGTAATCGTTGAAAGCGTCCCACAGTCCGTCATGCACCAGGCTGTCGACCAGTTGACTGTTTCCCAACTGTGCACCGGTGCGGCTATCGGTAAGAACATGCGGCGCACGGCTCATATTTTCTTGCCCGCCCGCAATCACAATGTCGGCTTCGCCGCACTGGATAGCCTGGGTCGCCAGATGCAGCGCTTTCAGACCCGAGCCGCAGACATCGTTAATGGTGATGGCGGAAACGGTATTGGGTAGCCCACCATTGATGGCGGACTGACGCGCCGGATTCTGCCCGGCGCCTGCGGTAAGTACCTGTCCGAGGATCACTTCATCCACGGCGTGAACATCCACGCCAGTGCGTTCCAGTAACGCCCTGACCACCATGCTACCTAATTCAACGGCAGAGTGGCGCGCCAGCGTCCCCTGGAAGCAGCCAATCGGTGTCCGTAACGCCCCGACTATCACAACCTCTTTCATCACCACCTCAGCGCAAAATAACACCGCAATAGTAGATGATTGTTAAAAAGAGTTATCAAGGTTGTTTAAAAACGGTGATTTTTATCACAAAGGAAATTCGTATCATTTATTGGTCATCTGAACGCCACTCTGCTGTAAATGGTCGCGCAGCCAACTTCCCGCCACGCCAGGGGGGGATTTTTTATTCCACAACAGATCGATAGAGATAGCCTTTGGCCAACCGGGCAGATTCAATTGAACCAGCGGTTTTTCTGCCGCAAACTCCTCCACCAGCGCACAAGGGAGCGCGCACCAGCCGAATCCCTGCACCGCCATACTCAGCAGCAACAAATAGTTAGGCGCCGACCAGACGGGGCCACGCGCCACGTTGGTGCCGTTTTCCAGATAGGTATTCAGACGCAACTCGCGCCAGGTATGTAGCTGTTCCCACTGCAGTTTTTCATGAGCCGCCAGCGGATGCGACGCCGCGACGTATAATCCCATCCAGGTTTGCATCGGCAGACGCGTAACGCCCATGTCGGTCGGGTAATCCTCGCGCGCTTCGATCAACCCCACCTGAGCACGCCCTTTTTGCAGCAGATCGATCACGTCTTCATCTTCGCCAATCAGACATTCAAACTCGGTATGGGGAAACTTGCGGTCAAACTGCACCATCAACTCTTCCAGCACATCCGGGTGAAGCGTGTCCGAAAGCACGAAAGTCAGACGCGCTTCCGTCTCACCCGACAGCGAGATCGCCGCCTCATCGAGACGTTCGCTGGCCGTCAAAATTGCCTGCACATAGCCCAGCACCCGCTTACCTTCTTCAGTCAGCGTTGGCTGGCGGGATGAGCGGTCAAAGAGCGCAAAACCAAGATCGGCTTCCAGATGCGCAATGGCCGTACTGATGGTGGACTGGCTTTTGCGCAGCCGCCGGGCCGCCGCAGAAAACGAGCCGCAGGACACGGTCTCCACAAATGCCGTTAACGCTTCAGGAGAGTAACGCATGAACTATCTACTTTATCGATGGATACTATCTTTTAGATATCACATAAAACGATAAAATTGCCACCATTCCGTTATCCGGGCATTAAAGAAGGTTTTAGGTTATGCAACACGATACAGTCCAACGTCGCTCGCTAGTGGAGCGTATTTTTCATGCCGTCTGCTTTGAAGGCATTGCCACCGCTGTTCTCGCACCAACCACCGCATGGTTGATGCAGCGCTCGGTGCTGGAAATGGGCGGACTGACCGTTCTTCTCGCCACCACGGCGATGATCTGGAATATCATTTATAACGCCCTGTTTGACCGCCTGTGGCCATCACATCTGGTAAAACGTACGGCGAAAGTGCGGGCATTTCACGCCTTAGGCTTCGAGAGCGGTTTTATTGTGATCGGGGTGAGCATTGTGGCGTATGTGCTAAACGTCAGCCTGATTCAGGCATTCACGCTGGAAATAGGTTTCTTCCTGTTCTTCCTGCCGTACACCATGTTCTATAACTGGGCTTATGACACGTTACGCGAGCGTGTTATGAAGCGTCGCCAGCAACGCGTTACTGCCTGATAATTAAAATAATAGTCGGAATCTTCTCGGTTCCGGCTATTAATCCATTCACTAGCCCACTCGTTCACACCTCCCCCAGCCCCTGCCATTTGTGGTAAATTGCGCTTCTTTTTGTTTATTTTATAGTTGATACGTTCAAATAATGTCGAAATTTTGGTCAAAAGAAGAGACTCTCTGGAGCTTCGCACTATATGGGACTGCCGTCGGCGCAGGAACCCTCTTCCTCCCCATACAGCTGGGTTCTGCAGGCGCGGTGGTATTGTTTATCACCGCACTCGTCGCCTGGCCTTTAACCTACTGGCCGCACAAGGCGCTGTGCCAGTTTATCCTGTCCTCAAAAACCTCGGCAGGTGAAGGAATTACCGGCGCGGTTACGCACTACTACGGCAAGAAGATTGGCAGCCTGATTACCACTCTCTATTTTATTGCCTTCTTTGTGGTGGTGCTGATCTACGCCGTAGCGATAACCAATTCACTCACCGAACAGCTGGCAAAACATATCACCATCGATCTGCGGATCCGCATGCTGGTCAGTTTTGGCGTGGTGCTGGTGCTGAACCTGATTTTTCTGATGGGCCGACAAGCCACCATTCGGGTCATGGGCTTTCTGGTGTTCCCGCTGATCGCATACTTTTTATTCCTTTCGCTTTACCTGACCGGAAGCTGGCAACCAACGTTACTCACTGGCCAGATGTCTTTCGATCAGCACACGCTGCATCAGGTTTGGATATCTATTCCCGTGATGGTTTTCGCTTTTAGCCATACGCCAATTATCTCTACGTTCGCCATTGACCGACGTGAGAAATACGGCGAGCAGGCCATGGGTAAATGCAAAAAAATCATGAAGGTAGCCTACGTCATCATCTGCCTGAGCGTGCTGTTTTTCGTCTTCAGCTGTTTGCTTTCGATTCCGACAAACTATATCGAAGACGCGAAAAATGAAGGCGTGACCATTCTGTCAGCGCTATCGATGATGCCCAACGCGCCGGCCTGGCTGTCGATATCCGGGATCATCGTTGCCGTTGTGGCGATGTCAAAATCGTTCCTCGGCACCTACTTTGGCGTGATTGAAGGGGCAACGGAAGTAGTAAAAACGTCGTTGCATCAGGTGGGAGTGAAGAAAAGCCGGGCTTTTAACCGCGCCCTGTCCATTATGTTGGTTTCGGCCATTACGTTCATCATCTGCTGCATTAACCCTAATGCCATTTCAATGATTTACGCGATAAGCGGGCCACTGATTGCCATGATTCTGTTTATCATGCCGACATTATCGACCTATCTGATCCCGGCACTGAAGCCGTACCGTTCAGTGGGTAATCTGATCACCCTGATTGTCGGTCTGCTGTGCGTATCTGTGATGTTTTTTGGCTAGAACGTGTTGTTTAACGGCTCATTTTCCTGAAAGTGGGTGCGATGTCGTTCAGTTAACAACTCAATTTCAGAAAGTATCAACCTGTGTTGGCGGAAGTAATGAACATGCTATCTCAGAGAAGGGTTCCGTTCACCTCATGTTCATCGTTTCTCTGAAGCACCGATTCCTGTGAACGTGCAAGGGAGGCTCACCGCCGCCTCCCTTGCAACCCAGGCTCCCGGCGGGAAAATCGTCGCTACGCGATTCATTCGTCTTATGCCGTCTGCCTGTCGGGTCGGGGCCGAGCCTGCGTCCATGCAGCCCGTCCCCTCTGTCCGCATCCCTGCGGACAGCCCCGGTCAGACGTCAACTCCTCATCGATTTTCAGCCGGACCCGAGTCATCGCTTCAACGCTCTGATTTCCAGTTAAACCTGTTGTGCTGTTCAGACCAAAAACGCAGATGGTGAGGTGTGGGCTGGTCCGGCTGAAAATTGCCGACGTGTTTCCGTAAGCCCGGGAGAGCCAGCATGGATGCTGGCTCAGGGCGCGCTTTGCAGGGACGCTACCTCGCGCCCGACCCGGTAGCCTGGAGGAATAAGCGGAGGGGACCGCGGAGCGGCAATTTTCCCGCCGGGAGCCGGGATTGTAAAGGGCGTGGCGAAGAACACCCTTTACAAGTTCACGGGTATCAATGCTTCAGAAAAATAACACTGCTGAGGTGAACGGAACCCTGAGAAAGAATCACATGTTCACCCTACATGCTTAACTGGACGGTATTGAACGTGGATGAGCCGTTAAACTGACTTATTTGATGTACGAATCCAGCACTTTCAGGATCACATCCAAATCCTCTTCGCGCTTAATTTCATCGCCCTGATGCACAATGTGCTCGGTTAGATGACCTTTAATCACTTCACGCATTAATCCATTTACCGCACCGCGGATCGCCGCTATTTGCTGCAATACCGCCGCGCATTCATGCGGTTCATCCAGCATGGTTTTCAACGCCGCTACCTGCCCCTGAATCTTGCTGGCTCGGGCTTTCAGCTTTTGTTTGTCGCGGATCGTATGTGACATAGCTTTACCTTTTTAACGTCTGGCTGTAGCGACAATACCATCCTCATTCTACTGGGGGGTAGTATTTAATACTGGGGGGGAGTAGAATCAAGCAAAATTAAACAACTAAGAATCATTCTCATGGGTGAGTTTTCTACGCTTCTTCAGCAAGGCAACGCCTGGTTTTTCATTCCCAGCGCGATTCTATTGGGTGTGTTACACGGGCTGGAACCAGGGCATTCCAAGACGATGATGGCGGCCTTTATTATTGCTATTAAGGGAACCATCAAACAGGCGGTGATGCTGGGGCTGGCGGCAACGCTGTCGCATACCGCCGTGGTATGGCTGATCGCGCTAGGCGGCATGTATATCAGCAAAGCGTTTACCGCCCAGGCCGTCGAGCCCTGGCTGCAGTTTGTTTCGGCGATTATTATTCTCGGGACCGCATTCTGGATGTTCTGGCGGACCAGGCAGGGAGAGCAGAACTGGCTGGCCCAGACGCATCACGACCACGATCATGGGCATCATCACCACGCTCACGAGCATCACCATGATCATGACGGTCATCACCACCATCATGATGACCACGATGACGATCACCATCATCATCATGAACACGACCATGGCGCACTGGCCGGGCTGAACGAAGGTTCAAAAGAGTATCAGGATGCCCACGAACGAGCGCATGCCACCGATATTCAGCGGCGCTTTGCGGACAAAGAGGTCACCAACGGCCAGATATTACTGTTTGGTCTGACCGGCGGGTTGATCCCGTGCCCTGCCGCCATTACGGTACTGCTGATTTGCATCCAGCTCAAAGCCTTCACGCTGGGCGCGACCATGGTGCTGTGCTTCAGCCTCGGGCTGGCGCTGACGCTGGTAACGGTGGGCGTGGGAGCGGCAATCAGCGTGCAACAGGCGGCCAAACGCTGGAGCGGATTTAACACGCTGGCACGCAAAGCTCCCTATTTTTCCAGCGCACTCATTGGCATGGTGGGGTTGTATATGGGGATCCACGGCTATCTGGGAATTGTCGGCTAACAAGCAAAGAGCGCAGCAGCGATTGCCGCTGCGCGTAAAACCAGATTAGCTTGCGACATTCCCCCACACCAGTTGCCCTTGATGGAAGGTCGCGGTGCGTGGGGAGATTCGCGCGACGGCTTCTGCCGAACAGGAGGCATCCACCAGCACAAAGCTGGCTTCATCCTGCGCTTTCGGCCAGACGCGCTCACCTTTATCGTTGAGCGGCAACACATCGCCAGTGGCGAGGAACAACGCCCGCGACAGGTTGAGTTCGTTGGGGCGAATATAGAGCTGCGCGTACAGATTTGCCTTTTCCAGCATGTCGCCCAGCCCGTACGGCGACCAGTGGTCAATCACGCTGTCAGTTCCGGTAATCACTTCCACACCGTTGTCACGCAGCTGTTTAAGCGGCATGTGCAAGGTACCGATTGGCACCGTCGAGGCAATGGTAATCTGCTGTGCCGCCATGCGGCCCGCCAACGAGTCTACCTGCTGTTCGTTCAACGTTGCCAGCGCAAACGCGTGGCTGATGGTCAGTTTGCCCTTTAACTGTGGCGTTTTCTCCACCGTCTCCACCATGTAATTCACTGCCGCCACGCCCGCCGGGCTGGTTTCATGCAAATGGATATCCACGCCTTTATCGTAATCCAGCGCAATCTGGAACATGGTGTCGAGGGATTTTTCCATCGCCCCATCGACGCTGGTGGGGTCCAGACCGCCGACATAATGCGCTCCCGCCTGCATCGCTTCGCGCATCAGCGGTTCAGATTTTGATAACAGCAGGCCATGCTGCGGAAACGCCACGATTTCACAGGTAAAACCCGGTTGGCGACGCGCCAGTACCGCCTGCAGGTTTTCGAGATTTTTCAGCCCGGAAACCGGTTCGATATTACAGTGGCTGCGCGCGATCGAGGTACCTTTTGACTGCAGTAGATCGATGAGCTTTTCCGCGCGCTCCTGTGTGTAAGGCTGGAGTTCAGGCAGCAGCTTTTGTTCCAGGCGGATCATATCCTGAATGGTAGTGCCTGCCGGACGGTTCAGCGAGCGCCAGGGACCGCCGTAAAAGGTTTTATCCAGATGGATGTGCATGTCGCGCATGGCGGGCAGCATCAGCTTTCCTCCCGCATCATAGTGCGGCAGCGTCGCATCCGGATGCTGCTTATTCTCGCGCAGCGCAACAATTTTCCCGTCCTGGATTTCAACGGTTTGTAGCGCAGTACGGGTATGCACCACCACCGAATTTTCGTAATCAAACCCGGCTTCCAGCAGGACGTTATCCAGGTAATAGTGCTTATCGTTAATCGTCATTGTGCTCTTCGACCCGCAGGTGTTCCCGACAGGATTAGCAGCATACGCGACCGGAGTCACTGCGCCAAACAGCGCGGCAGCTGTCACCATTTTTCCACTCTGACTTAAAAATTCACGGCGGCTGTTACTTTCCTTCATTCACGTTTCCTCTCAGGAATGGACAATATGGGTGCCCGTTTCGCCACGCAGTGCGGCAGGCAGGCATTCCGGCGTGGTGATGATCACTCGTCTACCGCCACGCTCCAGAAACGCCAGACTGGCAACGATCTTGGGTAACATGCTACCCGGCGGGAAATGCCCCTCCTGCATGTAACGGGTCATCGTTGCGACATCCACCGTATCCAGCGCCTGCTGGTTGGGTTTGCCAAAATGAATACAGACCTGCTCGACGCCGGTGGTGATGACCAGAATGTCAGCGCGGATCTCCTGCGCCAGCAGCGCCGTGGAGAGATCTTTATCAATCACTGCGTCCACGCTCTGGTAATCCCCCTGCTCGCTACGCACCACCGGGATGCCGCCACCGCCTGCGCCAATCACCACAAAGCCTTGCTGGGTCAGCGTTTTGATCGCCTCCGCCTCGACAATGCGCTTCGGTTGTGGAGAGGCGACTACCCGGCGGTAACCGCGCCCTGAATCCTCAACAAAGCGCCAGCCCGGATTGACCCGCTGCAGTTCATCGCGCTGTGCTTCACTAAAGAACGCCCCGATAGGCTTGGTGGGGTTAGCGAAGCCCGGATCGTTTTTGTCGACCTCCACCTGCGTGACCACCGTGACCGCCTTCTGCTCGCCGCGTCGTGCCAGTCGGTTGTTCAGCGCCTGTTGGATCAGATAGCCGATGCCGCCTTGCGTATCGGCGACGCAGTTTGCCAACGGGGTAAGCGGCAGCCCTTCACGCTCGTGTGCGATTTCCGCACGCCGTAGATCCAGCCCAACCTGCGGCCCGTTACCGTGCGTCAGCACAATGTTGTAGTCCGATGCCAACATCTCCAGCACCGTATCCGCCACCGCTTTCACCGCTTCAGCCTGATGTTCAATCGACTGGCTGGCGTTATCTTTGATAATGCTGTTGCCGCCAATGGCAACGACCACAAGTTCTTTCATAGTGTTATCTTCCGCGTGCAGGCGATTCAGGTCGTTTTCGTCGGTTCCTGCTCTGGCGCAGTCACCGCTTCACGGCTATCAAGAACATGCTTGAGGACAAACATGCCGCTCATCATCAGGTAGGCCACAACAAACATCATCGAGCTGCCTTCGGCAAAGCCAACCGCTGGAGAGTGGATCACGCCAAACAGCGATAACAGCGCGCCAAAGGCTGCGGCAATCGCCCCGCGCAGCGGCTTATTCATAATGGCGAAGATAGCAACGCAGCCCCACAGCATGCTGGCCAGCGGCGCGCCGCTTCCCAGATGCACCAGTCCGTCGTAATAGACACCTTTGCTGTGCAGCAGATCGCTCCCCAGTTTCCCCGCAGATGTTCCGGCGGCCCCCATCACGCTGTTGACGATGGTCAATGCCCAGTTAGCAATCCACGGGAACAAGCAGATGAAGATAACGGGAACCTCGACTTTGGGCGTCTCTCGCACCACCTGATTGGCGGTCACCACACCGATAAATACCAAAATCGGCACTATCGCGGTCATCGGAATAATGGCGAGCATAAACGCTCCTAACCCAAATAACGGCACCAGGAACATGGTGATGCCTGAAGCGAGGGTATAACCGATGCTGGCACCCATCGCTTTCCAGCCCGCATGCCCAACATACACGGTCACCGGGAACGGGTTGCCGAGCATGCAACCGAGCATGGAAGCAAAACCGTTCGCCATCATGACTTTACGGGTGTTGTACTCATCCCCCGCCGCATGCGCGCTTTCAATGTTCTCGAGGTCAAAAATGTAGTTCGCCAGACCCAGAGGAACAGCAGAAGCCAGATACGGCAGCGCGTGCGGCAAACCTTGCAGGAAGCTGTCGACATGGATTTCCGGTGGGTTAAAACCAAAGGAAGCCATCGACGATTTAATGGCCTCCGGGCTTTGTAAACCAGAGATCCACGCCAGGGCCGTACCAGCAATCAGCAGCAGCAAACCGGTAGGAATACGGGCAAAAATCGGCTTCTTACCGAACCAGTTAATGAAGATCAGCAACAGGACGACGAAAGAGACGGTCGGCGCTTCAAATGCCTGCAGCATCGGGTTCATCGCCAGCAGCAGCAACCCCAGGCCGGACAGACAAGACAGCAGTACCGTGCGCGGGATCATCTTGCGGATGGTCTCACCCAGGAAGGAGCCGCACACCAGGATCAACGCTTCAACAAAACACCACACCAGCGCGATTTGGATAGCGAAGTTGGCATCTTTGGTTTGCTGATAAACCGGCATCAGCACCAGGAAGGTCACGGTAAAGATTGACGGTGCGCTCGGTCCGGATGGCAGCGCCGTCACGTCTTTACGCCCGGTGTGCTTTGCCATCTGCAGGCCAAACCAGGCATAGCAGACGCTGGCCACCAGCACCGCCAGGCCAAAGGCAGGCGCAATGCGACCATAGACAATTTCGGTAGGGATCCCGACAACAAAAATGAGCAGCCCCATCATTGTCAGCAGGTTAGTCAGGTTGTTGGTCATCAGCCCGAAGTAAGCTGCCCAGTCACCACGTTTCCATTCAAGTTTTATGCTGTTCATGGAATATCCTTCACAGGTTAAGCATCGTTTGCGATCGCGGAGATCGCCCAGCCCTGCAGGTAAGCAACGTTTTTCGCTTCGCTACTGTGGGGCTAACCGCGTTAGCCCCGGTTATTGTTATTGGCAGTAGCGGTCGCGCCAGTTGAGGATCGCCTTTTCAAAACAGGCGAACGGCGGGTGAACTATTCCAGCGCCGATCATGCCGATCCCCGCATCTTTGTGCGCAATGGCGGTGTTGATCACTGGCAGAATGCCGGTGCTGCCCACGCGCGTAATATCGATAGCGGTCGGTACACCCATAAAACCAAGCAATGGAATGGTGACGTTGGGGTTTTCGCCGAGGGTGATTTCACGCATCTGGCGCGAAAAATCAACCGCCTCCTCGACCGTACCGCCCACCAGCGCCACGATGGCCGGTGCCGTCGCCATGGCGAAACCGCCAATGCCGTAGGTTTCGGTAATCGCACTGTCGCCGATATCGCGCCCGGAATCTTCGGGCTTGTAGCCCGCAAACATCGGACCAATCACCTGCTGTGCCGGACCGGTAAACCACTGACCCGGTAAGCCACTGATGCGCAGACCGAACTCAACGCCGTTACGCGCCATCGTCGTCACCACGGTGCTGTATTCGATACCGTGTGCGGCGTCCATTGCGGCTTTACACATCGCCATCCAGGTCGGTCCGGAGAAGTAATCGCTGCTAAGGACGAACTCGAACACCTCTCGCTGTTGCTCAACCGGATAGCCGGTCTGAATAATCCACGGCGTCAGCGCCTGAATCAGCAGCGCCGTCCCGGCATTGTTGCGGTTGTGACACTCATCGCCCATATGCAGCGCCTGAGCCAGCATCAAACGCAGATCGATTTCGCCCGCCAGCTTCATGGCGTCGCGCAGCATCGGTCCCATCACATCGCGCATCCAGTTCAGGCGCTCGATAACGCTCTGATCGTTCGCCCCCATGCGCAGGATCTTCGCCATCTGCTCGCTCATATTGGTATATGCGCGGTTGCCGTAAGTTTTGTTCTCAACGATGTGCATAAACATCGATGCCGAGGTCACGCCCGCCATCGAGCCGACACAGTCATGCTCGTGGCAGGGTGAGAAGATGATTTCACCCGAGGCGGCCAGTTCGGCGGCTTCATCCAGATCTTTCGCCAGCCCTTCAAACACCAGCGCACCGGTTACCGCGCCCTTCATTGCGCCGCACATTTTTTCCCAGCGGATTGGCGGCCCGGCGTGCAGGATGGTGTTACGGGTCATGCCCGGTACGACGTTGATCGCCTGGTCATAGCCAATCAGCACCGGATGCGACTGAATAATGCGTTCCAGCGCCTGCTGGTTAGCGGCAGCAATTTTGTCTGCCAGCGGCGAATCGGCAATGTCGTCCAGCGCAGCCACGACCTGCATGTTGCCCTGGCCCGGCGGCGTCCAGTCGAGTTGAGTCACGGGTACGTTTTGCTTTTTCAGGTCATCGCTGAACATCGCGATGCCGACGTTAATCACGTTCAGCGGCTGGTTAAACAGTGTCTGGCTCATCAGGCTTCCTCCCCCTTACAGATAAATTCACGCGCCAGCAATCCGGTGTTGGTGCTACTGCTCGCCCAGATAACGCCAGCATCGGTCAGCATCTGACACTGTTTTTCCAGTGACGGCGTATCAAGATCGGTTCCCAGCACATAGCCGAGGATCTCAAGCGGACGCCCCTCTGCGGCGGCGATCGCTTTGGCTTCAACGATCGCCTCAAGCATCACGCCAACCGGATCTTCATGCGATCCAAATCCAAGAACGAAGTCCATAACGATCACGCCGACTTCAGGATCGCGCGCTTCCTGCAACAGACGACTAATGCGGTTGGTCGGATCGATCATCGGGTGCGGTTTGCCGTTGGTAAAATCGTCATCACCGAAATCGAGGAAGGTATGCGCCACGCTGCGATTGAGATCCGTTAGGCGGAACGCCGGATCCGGATGAATGTTGCTATAAACTTCGGCATGTTTTTCCATGGCGGCAAACATCGCCTCATCGCACAACGTGCCGCCGCAGAATAAGCCACGGATGTACTTTTGCTGCGGGGTGAGGCGGGCGCGAACCTCTTCAATCAGCGGCCAGTTGAGCGGATGGAGATCCAGGCTCTCTTTTTTCACGCCGGTCAGCAATACCGCTTTCAATGCCGCCTCTTTAGTTCCGCGTGCAAACTGCAGACCTTTTTCATCTGCAGGCGCGGCTTCACGGCCGAGGAAACACACCACAACGGGCTTATGACAGGCGCGCGCACGTTCCAGCACCTTGCGCGCCACCGCGGTCGCAGGAGGTTTGGAAATAAGTGCGATGATCTCAGTTTGCGGATCGGCCTCCAGCATGCCAATCGCGTCAAGCATCATCAGGCCGCCAATCTTCTCACTTAGATCGCGACCACCGGTGCCAATCAGTTGGGAAATCCCGCCGCCAAACTCGTGAATACGTACGCTCAGTTCCTGGCTACCGGTACCGGACGCACCAACAATCCCGATGTTGCCGCGACGCACCGCGTTGCCAAAACACAGCGCCGCGCCGTTGATAATGGCGGTTCCGCAATCTGGCCCCATCATCAACAGCCCTTTTTCATGCGCCAGCTGCTTAAGCGCCAGTTCGTCTTCAAGAGAGACGTTGTCAGAGAACAGCATCACATTGAGGTTATTTTGCAGCGCCTGACGCGCCTCACGCGCGGCAAACAGGCCATTGACCGAGATCACCGCCAGATTGCTGTCAGGGACGTGCTTCTTCGCGCTGGCCAGCGTGGCATAGCGCGCTTCATGCTGACCGCCCTGCTCTTTATGCGTAAACAGATCGTCAATCGCCACCAGCGTCTGGTCATTCGCCGCCTCGCTGGCGCCTTTAATGACAATCATCAGGTCGCCACTTTTCGCCTCTTCAAGTTCAGGCGTCAGCAGGCCGAGATTCTTCAGTACACCCTTATTCATTTCTGTCGCCATAGCCACGAACGCCTGCTCAACGCCATCGAGCTTATTTGCGCGTGTGGAAATAGACATCAGTGAGACAGAATCAAAATACGTGTTCTTTTTAACAACTATCCTGATCGACATAATTCCCTCCGGACCTGTGGCTCAGGGCGCAGGCATCCGCCATGCCATACAGCATGTCGCAGCCAGAACTTGAGCCGATATTTTTAATGTCAGTAATATATTGCGTAGAAACGGGTTGTTGCTCAGTAATAATATGGTTCAGCAGCCGTCCGACGCTTTCCCGATAACGTTGACGAAAGGCTTCCTCCAGCGTTATTTTGCTGAGTAACGTTGTATTATTTCCGGCACGTTGTAAGGCAACTAAAAAATCTTCACGATATTTCCCCAGCGGATGCCCGGGAATAAATAGAATGGTGCTTAAGCCCACTAAATAATCATCCGATGAGGGCGTCAGACCAATCCCCAGACCAATTAAATGGCTGACCGCTGTAGAGATATTTTCTCCTGTATGTAACGCCGCCAGTAAAGTTTGTCGGCGGTTGAGTAATTGACGGGTGATTTCCTGATAAAACGGGTTATCTCCCTGGTACAAAAATAATGAGTCATCGCTTCTTAGCTGTTGGCGGATAAGCTCTTCCCAGCACAGCCAGCGGATTGCGGCAAGGCTTACTGCATCTGGCGTCCAGCGTGGTATGCGCCACGGCAGGCACCCGGAGGTTTCTATCCATTTATCGTTGCCAACCGCTATCCCCGACCGGGTAAAACTGACCCACTCACCGGGGTAAAACAGCTCTTCACAATGCGTCAGCGCCAGCCGACAGCTGTTAGGCGCGTTATCACAACCTTCACTCAGTAACGTCAGCAGTCGCTGCTGTTCGGGTATTAACAGGTTTACCGCGCGGGAAAAAACCTGTTCCACCCGTCCCGTTCCCCGGAAAGCGAGAAACGCGCCGTCTGCGGTTAGCGCCTGTACGCATCGCCGTGATGGCGTAGCGATAGTGGCGCTCCTCTGTCAGGCTCCGGCCGCAATCAGCAGTTCGGCAATCTCGTGATACCCTTTCTCCCGCGCCAGTTCCAGCGGGGTTTTACCGTATTTATCCGTCATGTGTGGGTTTGCGCCATGGTCGAGCAGCAGCTTAACGATTTCTTGCTGCTTCGCGCCGCCGTCATTAAGCACGATGGCTTCCAGTAACGGCGTCCAGCCGACAAAGTTGGTATGGTTAACATTGATATCGGTACGCAGCAGAAGTTCGCGGACGATCTCGACATGGCCTTTTTCGCTGGCAGGCGTAATACCAACGCCGCCAAACCGGCTCAGGCAATTGAGATCGGGGTTGGCCGGCAATACGATACGCAGCAACGTTAAATCATTAGTCAGACAGCTAATCAGGAATGGATTAAAACAGGTTTGATCCTGTTTATTAATATCGGCACCAGCGGCAATCAATAAAGAAACACAGTCATAATGCTTATTCAGGCTGGCAATAATAATGGCGGTGCGTCCCTGGCGGTTAGTGGCATTAATATCCACACTTTTTGCCAGGCAGGATTTTAATCCATCAGCACTGCCCTGCTCTGCCGCCAGCAGAAATTCAGTAATGAGTTCTATCTCTGACATAATCGCTCTCCTGCAGTTTTTTAGACTTTTTAAATATCCAATAAGCTGAGAATAGCAACAGAGTGCAGAGAATAATATCCGCTTAAAATTCATTCATCGTAAGCGTGTCGATTATTGAATTATATTTAACAATGAGAACAAAACGTGCTGTAGTGCAATCTTTTCCTTATGACAGAGCTGCTTTTTGCCATTAATCAATAGTCAGGAAAATCAGGCGCGATGCTGCACGGATAGCGGCCTGCAATTAATATACAGAAGTGTGATTGCCTTCAAATCAAATGTAAAACTAGTGTTAAATTCTGTTCAAAACTGATTGCTCTATATAAGGATTACAAATACATTCAACAATCATCGCATCGCGGATACGCGTTTGCCGCCGGAGGGGAGAAAGATGAATTCAATTTTTACCGAGGAAAACCTGCTGGCATTTACCATGGCTGCCCGCTATAGCAGCTTTAGCAAAGCGGCTGAAGAACTTGGCTTAACCACATCGGCAATTAGTTACACCATTAAGCGCATGGAGCTGGGGCTTGATGTGGTGCTGTTTACGCGTAGCACCCGTAGCATTGAGTTGACCGAATCTGGTCGCTATCTGTTTCGCAAGGCCACCGACCTGCTCAACGATTTCCACGCCATCAAGCGCAGCATTGATACCATTGCTCAGGGTATTGAAGCCCGGGTACGTATCTGTATTAACCAGCTGTTATATACCCCTCAACACACGGCGCGACTGCTGCAGGTACTCAAGAAACAGTTCCCTACCTGCCAGATAACCGTCACCACCGAGGTGTATAACGGCGTCTGGGATTCGATCATCAACAACCTTGCCAACATCGCTATCGGCGCGCCGGATACTTTACTGGATGGCGGCGGGATTGATTACACCGAGATCGGCGCGATCCGCTGGTCGTTTGCGATTGCCCCGGATCATCCGCTGGCTTTTATGCCTGAACCGATTTCTGAGAGCCAGTTGCGCCTGTACCCGAACATCATGGTGGAAGACACCGCGCACACCATCAACAAAAAGGTCGGTTGGCTGTTACACGGCCAGGAGTCGATTTTGGTTCCCGATTTTAATACCAAATGCCAGTGCCAGATCCTGGGTGAGGGCATCGGTTTTCTGCCGGACTATATGGTGCGCGAGGCGATGGAAAAGTCGTTGCTGGTCACGCGGAAGATCCACAACCCGCGTCAGGATTCACGGATGTTGCTGGCAACCCAGCATTCAGCAACCGGTCGGGTAACACAGTGGATTAAAAAGGAGTTTGGCCCACAAGGGGTGTTGACGGGAATTTATCAGGATTTGCTGCATCGGGAGTGATGCCCCGGACGGCGATTATGCCTTCCGGGGTACGTAATCTTTTCAGGCGCGAATATCGTCGTACTCACGGGTTTTATCAAACTCATGTTTGGCAAACGGGCACAGCGGAATAACTTTGCGGTTTTCGGCACGCATTTTCTCCACCACCTTCGCCACCAGCTGTTTACCAACGCCCTGACCTTTCAGGCTGGGATCGACATCGGTATGTTCAATAATGCTGAGATGTTCACCCGTCGGCACGAAGACAATCTCGGCAACCTGGTTACCCTCGGCATCGTTAACATAAAACTTGTTGTGGCCTGCAAGAATTTCCATGGTTCCCTCACTTATTTCTGACGATATTTCAGCGCACCGCTCGGACAGGTATCAATCACTTTAATGACCGTTGCGACATCCACTTCATCCGGAATGATCCACGGTTTACGCTTCAGATTAAACAGCTTAGCGCTTCCCCGCACACAGTTGCCCGAATGCTGACATATCGCCGTATTGAAGTAGACATCAATCTTCTCGCCGGTATAGGCCCGGTAACCTGCATCCAGTAGTTCCTTATCCACGACATTGCCTCGCATTTTTTATTGTCTGGGTCTAATCATAGACCTGTGCGAGGCCGAAGAAAGCAGTTGGCACCAGAAATATCACTCAGACCTTTTCTGCATCGACGGCTGCGGCTCTGGCGGCAAATACTCCAGCATCGCAGGCGTCGGCGGCGGCAGGCGGTTATCGGCGATATCCCTGTCCACATCGATATGACTGATTTCACCATTCTCATGATGGTGGACCGTCAGCACCCGCGCTTTGTTGAGTTCTGTAACCAGTTCCCGGGTAATGCGTAAACTTTCCGCCAGCTCATGGTCTTCCAGTCCGGGCCTGCGGCTGCGGCGTTCTACACGAAAACGATACTGGTTGTACTTCGCCCAGCTTATCAGCACCAGTCCGTTGACCAGCGCGACAAGGATGTAAAACGTGACCGTATCCAGCGTGGTGAAAAAGGGTCGCACGCCCATATAAGGTGAGTGCGCCAGAGCCGCGATCAGCCCTTTATAGATCAAATAGATAAATCCAACCCAGGCGATGACCGTCAACAGCACGTCAATAATGCGCGGCAACAAACGCCGCTCCGTAAAGATCAGTGGCTGGCTCATGATTCGATCCTCCCAATTCCACGGTCGGGACTCACCCAACGCGCCCTGCCGCGTTTGCGTTTGAGCATGACTTTCGGGAAAGCGACCAGCGTGGTGAACAGGCTTAGCATCCAGTACACCACCGGAAACCAGATAATCCAGAACAACGACGCGCCAATGCCTTTTTCGTAGCGCCGCTCAATCATCAGGCTCACCGCAAACTGCAGCAAGCACACCACGCCGAGGATAAGTCCGGTAAAGGCCGGCGGGAACAGATGTTGTACATACAGCGAGTCCGGCATCGGGATCATCAGCCCTAACAGGAACAACACGATACTGACAGCATAGGCAAACGACCAGGCGGTAGAAAAACAGAACTCAAGAAACAGCGGCCACATGCGGCGGAACTCCCACGACCACAGGCGGCGCATGTTAACGATAAACACCTCTGCCCCCCCCTGAGCCCAGCGCAGACGCTGCTTCCACAGCCCTCTTAACGTTTCAGGCATTAAGATCCAGCACAGTGCTCGCGGCTCAAAGAATACTGACCAGTGGCGCAATTGCAGCTTCCAACTGATGTCGATGTCTTCGGTGATCATGTCCGGGCTCCAGTAACCGACCTCGGCCAGCGCGCGACGACGAAACGCCGCAACCACGCCAGAAACGGTAAAGATCTGCCCATAGACTCGCTGTGTACGCTTAATCAAGCCGATAATGGAAGAAAACTCACCGACCTGCACCCGACCGATTAAGGTGGAGCGGGTTCGAATACGTGGATTCCCGGTCACTGCACCGACGCGCGGGAACTGGATAAGCGGAGCCACAATATAGGCAACGGCATCACGGTCCAATAACGCATCGCCATCAATACACACCAGGTAATCACTGCGCGCCGCGGCTGCCCCAGTCTTGAGCGCCAGCGCTTTGCCTTGGTTTTCAGCCAGATGAATCACCCGCAGACTGGGGTATTCCACAGCCAGTTGTTCCAGCACGTCGTGGGTGTCATCCGTTGAACCATCGTTGATGGCAATCACTTCGATGTTCTTATATCGCTGCGCCAACGCGGCCTCAATGGTTTCACGCGCATTGATCCCTTCGTTAAAACAAGGGATCAAAATGGAAACCAGCGGATTTCCCTGTAGCGTCGGCGGCGGCGTGTCATCTCCCCATTTCCAGTGGCGTTCACGGTAAAACCAGAAATAGACCCCGCCGCTTATCCACAATGCTGACATGAATAAGGGCCAGAAGAAGACAAAGTTCAACATCACTTCACCTGTAAAGACGACAGCCACGCCAAACGGCAGGCTGAACATCAGGCAAAGTATCAGGAAAGCAATAATGCGATCTGTCATTTTTGCGGGTACCAGTATGAGGAGAACGTCGAGCGAATCTCTGACATCTCAGGTTTGTCGCTGATGAAATCATCCGGGTAATAGCCGTAGTTACCTGCACCGCTTAATTTCAGTTGGCGCATCCATTCGGCTATTTGTTTTCCGCTGATTTCAGCCTCGTCCCCGGATTTACGCCAGTCTCGTGCCTGTAGTTCAAACACGGTTTTGTCCAGCGCGCCGGGCGTTTGTGCAACGGCATTCACTAATCTGTCGAGCCAGGCGTTGGCATCATTAGCCGGGATCTGCTCCATGAATGGCATCGCCATCGGTGCCGTCCAGTCATAGGTATTGAGGAAATCATTCAGATTCTGCGCAAACCAGGCTTCACTCTCCGGCTCCAGTACCGGCATCGCGTAAATATTGCGCGCAGTTTGCACCTGCGGACCGCGAATATTACGCACCGCCTGGGTCAGCTGTTTGGTGAAGTCGATCAGCACCTTACTTTTTAGTCGCGTCCAGCGCTCAAACGACTGTGGGTTGCTACGGATTTGCTCAATGCTGCCCGGAAGACCTGCGGCGCGGTAGGCGGCTACCGCCTCCGGTGACGCATCTTCAAAATCCGTCAGGAAAGCATCGTCGTGGAACAAAATCCCTTTAAAGCTGGCATGCTTCGCCAGGTCTTCATAGATTTCAGTGATGCGTTTACGCGCTTCGCTGTCCCAGGGAGACAGACGAACATAGTTCTCGCGGTTGATCGTAGTACGGCCCGTTTTCGGATCCCAGGCGGTTACGCGTGGAATGGAAGCGTCGAGATCGAAAGCCAGAACCGGCATCCAGGCATACACCGTCACCCCTGCCCGCGTTTGTAACTGCCAGGAGATATAGTTAAAGAGGTCGGCGCGCATTGGCAGCCAGCGGTTGGGGAAATAGAGCTCGCGAATATTCCCGTCGCCCTGCGGATCGGCGTAGGCCTGCAGGAAGACATGAGAAATGCGCATGTCATAAACGCGCTGGATAAGCTTGTCGATGTTTCGCTTCTGCTGGGCCGGATCTTTGTCATACACGTAATCCAGATCGACATGCATCACGCGCATCGTCTGCGGTTCACGTACCTGCGCAACCTGGCTGGCAAAGCGCTTCAGAGAGGGGTTATCAGAGATCAGCACGCGTGGAATATCGTCGAGAAACGCGGCATTCGCCAGCCCTTCGTTGAGCGTGAAGGCCATCTTATAGCCATGATCTTTAGCCAGGTTTAACGTTGTGCCGTTGGCCGCGCCGTAAGGCCAGACCCACGCGCGCGGCGATTTCCCGGTCACCGATTTAATCTTATTGGTGATAAGAGAGATATCCGCGTTTATGCGTCGCGTGTACTGTTCGTCCGTTTCGTAAGCGCCGGTCTTCTTATCATACAGGCGGTTCGCCACCGCCGGTTCTTTACTTCCCTGCGGGTTGGCTTCGCCACCGAAATGCGAGTTCCAGGTGTGCGCACCGACTTCCACCAACGGCGATTTGCCCATTTCTTCGACCATTTTCCAGGTGGCAAATTTATCTCGCGCCGTCATTAGTCCGCCAAAATCGACCTTTTTGTTGGCGGGGGCATCAACCCAACTCCCTACCGGAGCCCAAAGCGCAGGCCAGTTGTAGGCTTTCAGAAGCGGCCAGACGCGGGTATAAAAACTGCTATATCCGTCATCAAAGGTGAGCAGTACCGCTTTTTCTGGCAACACGATTTTACCGTCATGGGCGTCCAAAATTTGCTGCACGCTGATCGGGTTATAGCCATTATCACGCAGCCACGCCATTTGGTCGCTCAACGCGCTGGTGCGCACAGAAAGATAGCGCTGGTCGGCGGCGCCATCCTCAACGTCGTGGTAGCCGAGCACCAGAAAGCTATTTTTCGGCCACGGATGATCCGCCGTCAGCGGCGTTCTCTGTGCGGGAGGAACATAGCGAGGCGTTGTATTGTGCGCGCTACTGCACGCGGTAATCATCAACCAGCCAGCGATTAATGCGCTAAGCCACAGGCATCTTTTCAGCATGAACAATCCTTAAAACCTGACATTTAAATCGAAAGCGAGGGAGATATTCCGCTCACGTTTACCGTCGTAGGGGCGTTTATCCCAAATCAGCATCACCCCACCATCTACGACGTTGTTCCATTTGAGCCGTTGTCCATATCCCACCTGAACGATGGCACCAGCGTCCTGGCCTTGCTGCCAGTAGCCACCGACACCTGCCAGGCCTTGCTGAGTCCAGACGGTGTCATAGTGGCGGTAAAGAACCTGCTCCGCGCTCAGGCCCGGAACAACGGAAAAATCACTCTTCGGGTTGTAATACGGCACATTCTCTTTGGTGTTAGTGCTCCCGCCGATGCCTGGGGTAAAGTCCAGAGTGAAGCGCGGCGTCGTCCACATGCGTTCTTTTCCGCTGAGTCCGTATTCGATGCGATCGTTACCATCTGAGAAATGTGATGCGGCGAACGACAGTTGATATTCACGTCGTTCGTTTTGATACCAGCGGACAAACATATCGCCGCCGTTGGCATACACGCCGCTACGCAGCGCGCGCAGTGGCGTATTACGCGACAAACGCTCGGCCGAACCGCCTACGCGCCAGTTGTCATTGAAGTCATGCCAACCGGAAAGACGTCCACCAATCTTCTGACCATCGCCATAATTTCGGCCAGACACTTCCATTTCCGCCCAGTAATCACGGGAAGTCCATTCCGCGCCTGCCGCCAGATCGCGGCTGATCCCCTTGCCTTCTTCAAATTCACCGGTAGCAAAGTTGAATCCGGTAAACAGTCGCCAGTTGTCGTTAATTGGCGGGGAGTAAATCGCCGTGTTGATGTTGAAATCATTCTTACCGCTGACTGGGCTATCGGAAGAGATCCCCTGCGTGCCGCTAATACGCACTTCCGACATTTTGTGGACATCACGAATACGCGCGAGGCGCAGCGTCGCTTCGTCATCCGGGCTACGGGCGATAACGTCATCCGTCAGTTCATCGGCTTGCTTCCACTCCTGGAGATCCAGCGCAACGTAAGCCTGCTGACGCTCCAGCTCCAGGTTGCTTGGCTCAATCACTTCCGCAAGCTTCAGCTCTTTCTCCGCCGCATGTGGCAAGCCACGCGCTTCAAGTACAGAGGCATAAGATATGCGCAGTCCCTGGTTACCTGAGCCTGTTCGCGCCAGATGCTCTGCGAGCTTTTCTGCCTCTGGCAATTCATTGGCAGCAATATGATATTGCGTCAGCAGCGACTGTGCGAGCAGCCAGTTATCGTTAGGCTGCGGCGTTGGCGAACCATAGATACGTCGCAGGTACGGACTCTCTTTGATTAAGTTTTCGGCCTGCTTTTTAGCAGCATCAAAGTTTTCATTATCGATATGCGCGTAGAACAGATCCTGTTGATCCTCTGGGCCGAGCGGCATAACAGGAATCGGTCCGTTCGGATAGTAGATGCTCATCAGCATCGCTTCGGTTTTTTCTGGCTGGCGCTCGCTTAACCATGCCGATGCTACCCAGCGTTTTGCGTAGTTTGGCACTTCGCCGCTTGCAGACAGCGATTCGTATTCATTAATCACTTCAGAAGTACGTTTACGAACCAGCAAAGCGCCCATGCGGTCAATTCTCGCCCGACGAACATCATTCTGCGCGGATGGTTCATCCTTCCAGGCAACCAGTAACTGGTCATAACGGGCCAGGGCTTTATCCGCCACGATAAACCGTTCTTCTTCATTCCGCGCGGACGTATAGGAGGAACGTACCATTTCGGCGGCAGCATCAAGTTCAAGGCGACGCTTCACAGGATCTGCTGTAGGTACTACCTCCGCCATATTTAGAGCGGGCCCGGAAACGCGGTTTGCTGACAGAGCAGATAGCAGCGTGGATTTTGCATTTTTATTATCTGGATCAACGTCATCTGCCTGGCTGGCAACCAACAGCGCGTCCCAGTTTTTCCCCTGGGAATGATAGACATAGGCAAGTAACGCGTCGGAGTCTGCGCCCGGATGCGCCTGTGCCCATTTATTCGCTTCAGTAAGGGCTTGCTGGTTGTAGCGAGCATCCGCCAATGTCATTATCCAGCCGGTACGTACGTCAACGTTGTCAGGTTCTTCCTGTAAAACGCTTTCCCATACCGCCAATGAATCATTCCAGTTTTTCTGGTTACGGTACGCACGAGCAGCGGCGACTTTGCCGCGCGCAGGCACTTCCATCTGCCCACGATAGCGCTGCCAGATTGCAATGGTGGTTTTATCGTTGTTCTCAACCCAACTGGAAACTTGCAGCCAGTCGGCAACCTGATTTGGCGATAGCGCGCTTTGCTTTCCCTGATCCTCAAGATAACGCAATAACGGCGCACTATTACCACTTCGCGCTTCAATAACCAAAGCGTCATAATCTGATACCGCTGCAGAGATTTGCATAGGAAAAAGAACGCTTGCCGTAAATAAACAGCTTAAAGACTTAAAACGTTTAATGAAGTTGGCATGTCGACGCATACTTAACATATCTGCCCTTATAACTTACATCAGAGTAAAAATAAGCGTTTTCAATAGATTACGGTCAATCCCTGACGGTTGCCGACCATGTAAGATGCACTATCGCTTATTTCGTAATAGGGTTATGAAGCAATTAATTCTTTCGTCTTATTGACTACCCGAGCCTCGTCCTCTAATCGTTGGAAAGGAGGCGTAAACTCAAAAATTTTATCACTCAGCGTAGTTCGTGGCTATGCGATAAGAAAACTCTTAGACAAAAAAAGTATTTTAGACCAAATTATCCTAATACTCTTGGGATTGAATTCTGGATTTAGATTAAGTTTGCATGACGAAACCTTGTGCTGCTGATAACTATTGCTGGTTAGCATAGCTACACCGCGCAACTGTTTGCATGGTAACTATTTTGCGAGATGGATAGAGAAAAATCTGATATGTGCACTCTGCTAAGAATAAAGATAACAATATACGTAATATAACTTAATTTCCGTCCTCAAACAGGACCAATAAGATGAAAATAAGGATACAGTTGCGAGAAGAATTAGGTACAGTAAAAATTCAATGAAATCAAACGAGTTTTTTAATCCATGAGTAAAACCTACCATAATTGGTATTTTGATATTCGACAGAATTCCTGCGCAAGAAATTGTGTTTTGCTCTACTCGGAAATGTATTTACCAACCTTGTGTATTATTGACAATATCAACCACAAACAACTTTTTAACCCTACAGATAGCAAGCTTGATTTTATTGAGCGTAGCGCTTCCAGCATAATTTTTTGCACTTACCTTCCCTTCAGCCTTTCAGGTAATCTTGACTAAGACGCCAACAGGGACTGAACAATGAAAATCGTTAACGCAGAAGAAGAGCACATCCACGCCATACGCGATATCTACGCCCATCATGTTATTCACGGTACTGGCAGCTTTGAAACTGACCCGCCGGATACCCGCGAGATGCTGGCACGTCTGGAAAAAATCCGCAGTCTGGGACTGCCGTGGGTTGTTGCACTGCAGGAAGATAAGGTCATAGGGTATTGTTATCTCACTCGCTATCGCGAGCGATATGCCTACCGCTATACCCTCGAAGATTCGATTTACATTGACCCGACGGCACAGCGTCAGGGGGCGGGAAAAGCGTTGCTCCGCCATGTCATTGACTGGGCCGAAACGCACGGTTACCGGCAGTTGATCGCCATCGTCGGCGACAGCAATAATCAGGGATCGCTGAAGGTCCATCAACAGGCCGGATTTACGCAAATCGGCACGCTAAAGAACATTGGCTTTAAACATGGACTCTGGCTTGATACGGTATTACTGCAACGCAACCTGGGCGCAGGCGACAGCACCCTACCAGCAGATTCCGGTGCCGCTATTTAACACTACTTAGGGATGACTTCAGGATACTGCCCTCTGGTAACCCACAGCTAAATTTGTGTGACCCAAGCGCATAGTAATGCCTCCTGTCATCCGGCCAATATGTCGTACATTCAGACCAACAGAATAACAATCCCGGCATAACGTAGTTATTATTTAATTCTCAAATAGTTAAGCCTGTTAGAACGAAAAAAGCACCCGAACGTTAATGAACGGATGCTTTAAAAATACACTCACTCAGTTTTACTTAGCGGGCGGTCCCACCTGATGCGTCATAAGCATCGTAGGACTGACGTCTTTTCAGCCCGAAGTTGATTCATCCCTACGCGTGATGTTTCGCCAAATCCCTCCCGAAAGTCTCAGGTTTTCCGGACCGCTTTTCAGGATTTGAGTAACACATTTAAGGTAATTGTCCTTCCAGCGAGCAATGAAAGAAGACTGACTTTCGAATCTATGCGGAGAGACCATTTTCTCCAGCACAAAATGGATGCGCCCGTCTCGCCAAACCGGAACACCAAATACGGTTGGCAAGTGCATTTTCCAGGCAAGGCGAGAGCAAAAGGAAGAGTAGGTAATCTGCTGACCGAAAAAGTCGATAGTCGGCGCACTCAAATTCAGCGCACCGTCTATCGCCACCACAAGCGACTGCCCACTATGTAAGGTCTGCATGCATGCCCTGACCACGTCCGCTTCGCTTTTATCGCTAACCGAAATCAATCGCTCACCGTAGCCCCCTTTGAGCACGCCAGGAGTGGAAGCCACCCATTTGCTGTTCATCTCCAGCAAAGACAGGATCATCGGCCCGGCATACATTGCGCCCAGATGAGCCGAGACAATAATGCAGCCACGCTGATCGAGCTGCAGCCCTCGGAAAAACTGCTCAACATGCGATATATCGGCCAATCGGTACATGGGTTCGTCGGCCTGCTCTCCTCGGCATTCAAGCCAGTCGAGGAGAAAATTATCTGCAAGATAGCCCCACTTCGCTCGGCGCTCCCATTCATGGCGCTCGATACCTGACTGTTTGCCGGCAATTTCCCATGCCCAGTCAAGGCGCTCATGCGGCAGGTTAACGGCGGAAATTTTCCCATCAAGCGCCAACAGCCCCTCCTCGAATGACTGAGGCAGATGATTTCCCCTGGCCCGAACATAGTGTGCAAAAACGTTTTCCGCTTCGCTTGTTTTCCCCGCCTGTAACAACGCCGCCGAGGCATAACGGTTCCATTTGCTCGTAACCCCTTTTTCCTTTGCCAGTTGTACAAACTGATCGCTGGCAGCAGCGTATTGCCCCACCTGACGCAGCGCTCGAGCATACATTGCTCTGACATAATGAAGTTCAGGATGACAAGCGAGCGACTGTTGCAGCAACGGAATGGCTTTCTCGTTCTGACCTGTTCTGATTAAGGCATCGGTATACAGGGTCACGATACGCAAATTATCAGGGGTAAAACGTAGGGCATGACGCCAATGCTCAGCGGCCTGAAGCTTCACTTCCTGGCTGCGGCCGGATTGATAGCAGGCAAGCCCCAGGCTACGACGCAGCGCAGCGCCATCTAACCCACGGGCTAATGCGGATTCTCCAGTCTGAATGGCTTCCTGATATTTGCCAACAGCGCAGAGCGTATCAATCGCCAGACCCGCCGACTCCTGCTTTTCTAAAGCGAAGAAAGGGAGCAATGCGCAGGCCAGGTCATAATCGCCTGGTAGGGGGCTTTTATTTAAGAAACTGAGGCAGGTCGCAATCATATCTACCCGTGGGGGAACTTCCTGCGCCTGAATTCTGGCCAGCGAGATTGCCTGTTGCCCTTTATCCGCCAGAGTCAAGCTGCGCAAATGGAGCGCAAAAATTTTGCTGTTACCAGAAAAAACGAGCCGTGCCCGCTCGGTTAAATCAGCAACAGTCGTATATTGTTTACTTTTAAGCAGTGCGCTTGCGACCAGCAGAACATCATCCGGCTGGCACGCATTCACCGCCAGCAGTTTGTTAACCACCTGTAGTACAGTGTCCCGATGATGTGATGCCAGCGGCGAAATAACCCATCGTCGCAATAAATTACGACTATTCCTTGCCGTCAGCACACGGTCGGACAATAACGCCATCCCGGCATCTGTTTCATCTTTACGTAAACACGCAATGGCGAAGAGAATAATATTCTGCTCATTTCCGGCACTATCGAGCACTTTTTCAGGATGCTGAGCAAAATAGCGGTATAGCCCATCCCAATCCTCTTGTTTGAGCAGGGTGGTAGGCGATATTTTTTCACATGTAGAGAGCAAGCTCATCGTTTTTCCTTAATAAGCTTTATTCACGCATCCGCCTGATGGTTATCAGGAGCGAGGTCACCAGGTACGCGATACCCAGCAACACAAAGAACAGTAACCACTTTGTACCATCGGCATAGCGGGTGGTGTCCGACACCACCATTGGTTGAGAAATGATCAGCAAATACCGCCTCTCACGTAGCGCTTGCAGCTTCCCCTGCTGTAAGGTTTGTAACGCAGATTCCCAGCGTGTTTTAGCGATTTCACTCTGCAGGCGAAGATCTTCAAACAAAGACAAACTTTCTGAAGATCCCTGCGACCCTAACTTATTGGACAGACGGTTACGCTGCTCGCCGATCTGCTTTTCCAGGACCTTGATTTTGGCCGACAGTCTGGGAATAAGGGGGTTTTGATCCAAACCATTAGCCATTAATTGCGCATATTCCGCTTTCGCCTCCGCCAGTTGCGTTTCAAAACCTGCAATCAGTTGATAAATCGCGGTCACTGTTTCCTGTGGTTCAATATCTTTTTGTATATGCTGTATTTTTAGCAATTCAAGCCGAACCGCCCCCAGATTTTCCTGGGCCGATTTAACATCGTTCTCCAGCCATAATATCCGTTCCTGCTGCATCCGCGCTGAAACGGTATTAACGTGCTGTTCCGCAAAAGCCAAAATACGCTGGGCAAAAAACTCAGCCTGTTCCGCACTCCGTGCCTTCACGTTTAAACGCAGCATGCCCTGTTGAATATCAATAGCGACCGAGACTTTTGATAAATAGTAACGATAGGGATCATCATTAATTCCCAGCGGCGCGTGATAGCGGGAAAATAATGCGATATCATCTTGCGCAAAATAAGATAAAAAGCCGAGTTCTTTTTCCATTCGATCCATCATTTCTTTCGAAAGAATAAACTCGCGAACCTGAAAGCCTTCTGACATCTCATTACCTGCGCCAAAGAAAGCTGTTCCAGAAAAATTATCCTGGCTGGCATCAGTTTGCACAATAAAGGTGGCATCCGCGCTGTAAAAACGCGAGGTTAATAACCACGACATAAGCATAATAATCAGTAGCGGCAAAGCAATATAAAGAAAGAGTCGACGTAGCGATCGTTTGGCTTGCTGAACACGCCGTTCTTTAATAACCAATGATGCTCTACGGACAGAATCAGCATCCGTCGCGGACCAGACTGAGTCTGGTCGATTATGACTTATCGATTCTGCCATTTTTTCCTTCTGGCGAAGGGCGCATTCTTCTTTTTGTTGCAGTCGCGAGGCTCGGCTTTCTTCTGCTACCTTCGCCCTTCCTTCTTTCCATTTTTTAATACGTTCTGAATTTTCCACACGCTATCCGTATATTTTCTATTTAAATATCAAAAGAATAATCATCAGTTTGCATCATCGCCTGATTTAACTGATATTGTTCAAAAAGCGCAGACGCTTGGGCTAAATCTTCACACATGGTAATTTTCCCATGCAGCAGTACGCCAAAGGCATGGCAGTGTTCTTTAATAAGCCGGGGGTTGCGTGTTAGCACAATCAACCCTTTCTGCTTTAGCTCATGAGCTAGCGCCTCCTGCATACGCGATTGTGAGGCATTGTCCCCGGTATACAGCTTGTCATCGGCAATATAAAGACGGCAGGGAAGCAGTAAATTAATGGCAAATGCCAGATGCGCTTTCATCGTGACAGAGTATTCACTCACCCTGTCGGTATAGCGCTGTTCAAGCTGGGTCAATTGATAGCAAAAATGTGAAAACTCATCTCCATCCAGACCATAAAGACTGGCCATCATGCGCGCATTCTCTTCGCCGGTTAATCCGGGCAGAACAAAAGCATTTGCCCCCAGCGGAAGTGCATCACCCCGCAGCCCCAGAAAATCCCCTTCATCAGGAGCATCTATGCCGCACAGCACTCGAGTTAGCGTCGTTTTGCCTGAACCAGGAGCCGCCAGAATACCGATATGCTCATGGTAATCCATGACAAAATCTGTTTTATCAAGGACCACTCGCGGGCCTTTATCAGACTCAAAATAGCGTGTACAACCTAATAAACCGAACACGAACGCGTCTCTCCTGAAGCTAAAGTCAGTGATTTTTAGTGTCATAAACCCGGTGAAAAATGATGCCCGCGAGGAATAACGTTGCGGAAAATGCCAGAGGATAAAAAGGTTCAAGGTAAAAAGAGTGGTACCCTTCAAACATTCCTTCTCTGACTATCTCATTGACATGAAGAAGAGGATTCCAACTGAATATACTTAATAATGAATATGGCAATTCATTCGCAGTATAAAATACAGCTGAAATCAAAAACATAGGTCTTAACACCACAGGAACCGCTTTATAGACCAGCGAAAACCGTTCAGACAGAGCATCACAAAAGTAACCAAACGATAGCCCCAGCAGCCAGGCGATAACCATCCCTTCAAAAATAAGGATCGGTTTATGGGCTTCCCAACGGGAGAAGATAAGAAAGTTAATCAATGAAACAATAATATAAATGATAACCGCATTAACAAATTCGACTGCGGCGAGAGCAAAAATCACATATCGTTTTTTAACCTGAGAGACAACCGCCAGTGATGTAAAGAATGAACGAGTGCGCATGGTTGCAGTGATGGTGTAGCGAAATAACAGATACGGTAATATACCTGAAATAACAAAGCTGATATCGTCAGTAAATATTGGAACTGCACGATTCAAATATTGGAAGGAAATAACGGTAATGGTTATCCATACCAATGGCACGGCCAATACCATCATATAATTTAGCACATTACCATTATATCGCGTCTTGATGTCGCGCGACATGAGTAAAATAATCAACTCACAGACGGAAATGAGTTTTACAAAATAATAAGTATTATTTTTCAAAATATTCATATAGCGACATTAGAAAGAATTAGAGCCACGGATCAAAAAGCTATCGAATGCGGCTTTTACCTTAGCGAAATCTGTCAAAGAGGCGTTAGAGATATAGATAATATCACCATCTTCCACTCGCATGGCCTGCGCTAAAAAAAATGAATCAGGTAGACCCATATTGACATGATAGATATTCAACTTACGCATCTGCTGCTTCGCTTGTTCTGCTTCATTATGCTTGTACAGAAACACTGATTGCGGATCGGCAAGATTGTCGTTTAATCCTTTAGCCAGCGCCAAGGCATCCACTACGCTGGAATGACGCTGAACCAGAGCATGTTTCCCCTGAACACCCGCCGCACCAAGAACATTCACATATTCGGTCACCTGGCGCAGAGTAATGCGATCATCCGGCTGTAAGACAATATCCAACGCTGGATACTGATAAATATCTGACAGGCGCGCATTAAAATAATGCTGCTGACGCGTCACGTGAACTTCCATCATATCTGCGCTGGTAGTTTCCATCGCCGCCGCCGTTGCCAAAAAATGACTTAGACGATTCATACTCCGTTCAAGAGGGTAACGCCCCGTTTTCCCACTGCCCTCGACGGTCACCATGGCCCCCGTGCGGGCAGTGAGCGTTACCAGTACCTGAGGGTTCAGGACAACGCGCGAAAGCCGCTTTCTGACCTCCTCAGCCAATTGCGTCACATCCATGCCGGTAACAGGAATTGTCCCAGCATAAGGCACCTGAACAATATTACTGTCAGTCACAAGAATATTTTCAAAATCCGCCCGGTCGCCGCTCGCGTTATTGGACAAATACCCCGCGCCGCCCGAGGATAAAATAGTGATATGCAGCACATCACCTTTAGCCAAAGATGTCCAGTGCCAGTTATTTTCGGCAAAGACCGGATCGACAATAGTTTTCGTCGCATTATCGGCATCACTCAGTTTTAATTCTGGCGTGACTTCGACCAGACGATAATGAGGATCATCCTGATTAATCAAGCTGGACTTAAATCCCGCTCTGGGAATAGTGCATCCTGAGAGCAGAATAAATGTCATTAATACAATAATAATTTTTTTCATAACTTATTATATAAATCAAAAAATTGAAAAAATGCCGTCCAAAAATTAACGTGGCTGAGAGGCAATGGTCTGTACAAACGTTTCCACCATATGCTCCACGGTAAAACGCTCTTGTAAAAATGACTGCGTCTGTTCGCAAATACCGGTTCTGCTACGCCATAAATTGACCAACTGTTCTGCATAGCTACAAGCCTGGTCAAGATTGACCGTCTGTGCATCATCAAGAATAAAACCTGAAATACCCGCAATAAAGCATTCAGCCGATCCGCCTGCAGGAGTCGAAATCACTGGTACCCCGACCATTTGTGCTTCAATAAGCACATTGGGCAATCCCTCATAACGAGAGAACAAAATGAATAGGTTCATTTTTTGCAACCAATACCCCACGTCACGCGAGACGCCGACAAATAATATCCTCTCCAGAATCCCCAATTGCTCGGCGCGTTGCTGAGCTTCAACGCGCAAATCCCCATCGCCAACAAGCACAAAACGCGTGGCGGGATGGTGATGTAAATAGCGTGCTGCAAAATCAATCCAGGCGAGAGGATTCTTATCGCCTACAAAGCGGAAAACACCGCCAATAGTCGTGTCCGCATCCTGCGTTTTTTGCGTAAACTGCTGCCAGATTTTTTGTGGCACCTCAGAAGAAGGTTCGGTGGATGGCGGTAAGACGCCGTTATATACAACCTGGAAGTGCTGCGCATCCAACTGCAACCAGTCGGCATAATGCCGGGTCACACAATGGTTGTTACTCATAAAATCAACGCCAGGCACGACCGCCAGTGCCCGGTAGAGAGGCTCATATTCCGGCTTGAAAAGACGTTTTCTCACCACAGGCGGCAACCCGCGTAATCCTAGTTGAATTCTGGGTACGCCAGCAATCAGCGCTGCAAGCGCAATCATCAGACAAGCGCCATCCTGCCAGACGGAGAGATAGTCCGGCTTACGCTCGCATAAGTGGGGCACCAGATGCTTGATGCCATAGTTACACACTGGTGGGAGATGAGAGAGCAATAAGCGCAGTTCCGGAGATTCGATTGTCGCATCGTCAAAGAAGTTTCCGGTAATCTTTGCGATTTCCAGTACCTCAACCTGTTCCTCCAGCACTTCTTTTAGGAAAAAGTCTTGTCTGAGCTCCGGTGACAGGGAGCGAATAATAAGTTCCACCGGTTCTTCTACTTTTAGGCCGCCAATTTTCCCCTGTTGCCGGTATTTTCTGGCGATCTCGATAGCCAGCCTGGAAATCTGACGCTCTGCGCCACCGCTACCTAACGAGCCAGTACAGAGTGAAAGGCGACCGAAAGACCCGACAGGAAGCCGCCGCGTCTGACGATTTCGATATGACAAGATGGCATGCTTCATCGCAATAATACGGGTGTTGGTCCCCACAGGGATCGCTTCCCCTTCAAGGCGCTCGAGTAAATCGCAGATCTTATTTATTTTGCCTAAATAATTGTTATATTTTTTCTGAACGCCGCTGCTAACGTTTGTCAGAATCATCTGTGCATCTTTGGCTAGCCCAGCATTATATAAACGACGCGCATACTCATAACGAGCTTCGTCATTGTTTTGTGCAATCAGCGTTTCATAGAGCGCGTACGCACGCTCCGTTTCATTAAAATCATGAAGAAATTCTGCTTTTTTTAGCGTCGCTAATGAAGTTAAATCCTCGGCCGGTAATTCACTGTCAATTAACGCAATAGCTTGCGCAAGCTTCCTCTCTTTTTTCAATGCTGAAAGCGTGTTTCCTAGCGCCGCTAACTTTTCTTCCTGCGTTATCATTATGACTTCCCTGATGTATTCTTTTGTAATGCGGCTATGCAGGTCGTTACCTGCCTTGTCACCGAATCCGTTGGCCCGTTCACTTTCTCCAGTCGCTGCCAATACTGCAAAGCCTGCGAGTAGTCGCGCAAATGCATCGCATTTAATGCGGCATATTTCAAGGCGTAGGCATTTTCGCTATCAAAAACGAGTAATTTTTTCGCATAATCAAGATGTTCATAAGAAGCGATAGCGCTACCGCCATCCCTCAGAGAATCATTAAATAATCTGATAATTTGCTTATATTCACGCATCAGACGAGAAACATCAGGATCAATACGTTTCATGCTAATCAATAAAGACAATGCTTCATCCAGACGCCCTTCGCTTTTCTTCTGGCGGACACATTTAAGGGCTCTGGTAGCGACATTGCGACATTCTTTCTCGAACAAGTCGTTCATTGATGCATTCTGGAAGGATGGAGAAATGCTCATGACGTTAGCAATCAAATCTATGAGAAATGGGATATCGTTAATGTGACGTATGCTACGTAACATAATCGACTGCAGGCTGGTAATGTTCGAGTTACGAATCAAGGTCATGTGGGCCAGTGTGCACGCTTCTTTCCAGGCACCAAGATTCACCAACGTTCTTGCACAATATACGGTGCTAACAGGATCGAACTCCAGAAGCGGCCACACAATTTTTGCCCCTGCCAGGATATTTTCATAATCCTCGCGCTCATACATTTCTCTTAATTTATCGCGCCATGCCGCTTTAACTTCATTATTAAAGCGAGAAATACGTGCGTGGGGATAAACCATAAATGCAGAGTAGCTGTACACCAGCGAAGTACTCAGTGAGACAAAATCTTCAACCGAATGTAGCGACAGCGCAGTATTGTTCCATGCCTCAAAAACATCGTGGAGTTTATCTTTATACGAGGTGCTAAGCGCCTGTTGATAGTTCATATTCTTGATGCAGAAAGCCGTTCGGATTACGAGGCCGGTATCATGAATTGTCGACAACACCGTCAGCGCAAATTCTGACTCATGGCGGAGTAACTGCTCGAGCGTCTTCATGAAAATCAATTCATCCCTGAATTTGACTGCCAATGATAGCGCTGTCTCCATAAACGCATCATTTAAACACTGCGATTGAATGCCGGCCTGGAAAGCGTCGGAAAATGCGTTGCCACCATTGAAATATTGTGTGCTACTCAGGAAACTAACCCATCCGCTTTGGGTTACAGGATTCAATAACAGTACACGTTTCCAGTATTGATATGACTTGTCAAATAGCTGTAAAGCATCGGCTGAGCTGGCGGCAACGGTAAGTACTTCTTCATCTTCAATCTCATTAGAAAGCATCATCTCGGCCGTCGATAAAGATTCCTGCCAACGCGCTAATCCATGTAGAGACCTCAGCCGGCAACGTAAGGTACTGTCAGTCGTACCGATAATTTTCTCAACATCACTAATATCCTGATAAGCCTGTTCATAATAACCTAAGCGACTAAAAATTACGGATCGAAGTTGAATCAGAACGGGCTCTTTCTGTTGATGTCTTAATGCGGCAAAAAGTTGCTGTGACGCGGCAATAATGTCGCCATCCGCAAGGTGCTTCGTGATCGATAAGGTAAGTTCACGTATTTGGTCTTGTTTCTCTTGCCGCCCCTCATCAAGATGATGATTAGTACTGTTGATCACATTCTTAAAAATGGTCGCAACGATAGCATCACCAAACATGTCGGTATAATGAGTAAGATCGTCGCCATTTTTTTCCAACGCACGTTTTTGCCCCCATTTTTCCATCAAATTTGTTGGATTAACGCAGGGAATACCCATCCTTGCGGCGATGGTGTCGACATTTTTAATCAACCGACTGCGGGACTGAATGACAGTTCCTGCACGAGTGACAGCATCAATATGGGTCATAAACATAACGCGATCGCGACCGAGAAGCTGAACGATTTCCTGCATATCCTGTTCGATAGCATGCTCATCCATCTGCTCGACATTGATACTGCTTAATAAGGCACGATCGCTTTCCGACATTCCTGCAAAACAGGGATCGTCTTTGAGATAGGCCAGTAGTTTGTGCTGATTTCCTTGCGACGCTAGCGACCAGTAGGCGCGTGCTCGCTCTGTTTGGCTAAAAAACTCATAGAAATGACGAGTTAAATAATTTATTTGTAAGCAGAATCCATAGGCCATAATCTTCTTCTGACTCGAAATTTCAACGATATAGAAATCAGAAGGACTATGAATATCGGTGTTTAAATAACTTACAGCAGGTCTAAAAATAAATGGTCGGACCTGAGCTGGAATGTCTATCAAGCCTAGAAAAAAACGAATTTGCTGTAATGCCTCACTGCTCGTATGCGTAAACCCGTAAATTTTCTTAAAGTTAGCCTGAAAATTAAAATAAGGCTGAGCTCGTTTTACTGGACTCACAATACGGCAACTACCAATTGCTGTAAGCGTAAACATCCCTGACGATTTCATTAAATTCATCCGCGTAAAAAGGAAATGAGCAGTTATACTCAGGAATACAAGATAGTTTGCTTATCAATATACCATTTTAGAGTTTGTTTCAGTCCTTCTTTGATATCAAACTCTGGCTCATACGAAAGCAATTTTTTTATTCTGGTTATATCAGCCTGGCTATGCTTAACGTCACCGTCACGAAAATCCTTATAAATTGGCTCAGCACAATTTTGCTCATCACGCCATAAATTTAATCCATCGCGAATAAGATAATAAAGCTCATTAAGTGACGTTCTATCTCCGACAGCCACATTATAGACTTTATTTTTTGAGGCTAAGTTATTAGTCGTTGCTGATAATAGATTGGCCTGAATTACATTCTCTATATAGCAAAAATCACGGCTCGTTGTACCATCGCCATTGATATAAATCGGTTCATCTTTAAGTAGTGATAGTATCCAACGTGGAATGACTGCAGAGTATGCGCCGTTAGGATTTTGGCGGCGGCCAAAGACATTAAAGTAACGTAAGCCAATAGCGTTAAAATCATAACTACGTGCAAACACATCAGCATATAATTCATTGACGTATTTTGTTACTGCATACGGGCTTAATGGTCGGCCGATCCGTTCCTCTATTTTAGGTAAATCGGGATGGTCGCCATAAGTGCTGCTGCTTGCTGCATAGGTGAAACCAGATACATGTGCATCTCTCGCCGCCGTCAACATATTTAAAAAACCATCAATGTTAGCACTATTTGTCGTGATAGGATCCTGTAAAGAACGTGGTACGCTTCCCAGAGCAGCCTGATGTAAAACGTAATCGACGTTCTCACAAACAGCCCGGCAATCGGCAAACGATCGAATATCCCCATGAATAAAGGTAAACCGGGACCATTGTTCTTCACTGACAGCGGCGCGCACGTCCTCTAAGTTATGCTGATAGCCAGTTGAAAAATTATCCAACCCAATTACCGTTTGATTTAAAAAGAGCAGTTCTTCCAATAACCCTGAGCCGATGAAACCGGCTACGCCAGTAATAAGCCAACGTTTTGGTTCAAGAACAAGTTGTATTTTTAATTCATCATAAGCTGTCATGATTATAACCTCACATCTGACTGCTCAGGGGGAAGAATATACTTCAGATCATAAAGCACATGTTTATCTTTTCCAAACCCACGAATATCATGACTCCCCATCAGCTTAAACTGCTCATGTCCGACTGCGACAATAATGGCATCATAAGATGCAGTTTTGATTTCCGATACAGGTATAATCCCGTATTCTTCTTCCACTTCCTCGGCATCAACCCAAGGGTCATAAATATCAACATTACAACTGTAATTACCCAATTCTTTTACAACATCAATAATGCGGGTATTTCTGATGTCCGGGCAGTTTTCTTTAAAAGTAAACCCCAGAATCAGAACGTTAGAACCCTCAACGTTAATTCCTTTTTTGATCATGGCTTTAATCAACTGTCCCGAAACATAGTTGCCCATATTATCGTTGAGTCGACGACCTGCGAGGATAATTTCTGGATAGTAACCGATGCCCTGAGATTTATGAGTCAGATAGTAAGGATCGACACCAATGCAGTGACCACCAACCAGTCCCGGACGGAATGGCAGGAAGTTCCATTTACTTCCCGCGGCTCGCAGCACGGCTTCAGTATCGATCTCTAATCGGTTAAAGATAATAGCCAATTCATTTACCAGCGCGATATTGAGATCACGCTGAGTATTTTCGATCACTTTTGCCGCTTCCGCGATCTTAATGCTTTCGGTTTTGTATGTTCCTGCCGTGATGATCTGTCGATAGATTGCATCAACCAAACAGGCCGTTTCCGCAGTTGAACCAGAGGTAATCTTCTTAATAGTTGTCAGTCGGTATTTTTTATCGCCGGGATTGATACGCTCTGGGCTATAGCCAACGAAGAAGTCTTTGTTAAATGTCATCGCTGATATGCGCTCCAGTATCGGCACGCATTCTTCTTCGGTACATCCTGGATATACCGTAGACTCATACACGACAATATCCCCCGGTTTCAGTACCTTGCCAACGGTTTCACTTGCCCTGATCAAAGGGGTGAGGTCTGGTTGCTTGTAATCGTTGATCGGCGTCGGGACAGTAATGATATAAAAATTGCATTCTCTGATTTCATCAATTGATGAAGTAAATGTCAGATGACGAGCATCACGCAACTCTTCTTCTGTAGTTTCGAGATTGACATCGATCCCTTCTTTTAGCTCAAGTATACGTTTATGATTAACATCAAAACCAACCACCTGACGAATTTTCCCAAATTCAGCGGCTAACGGTAAACCAACATATCCGAGTCCGATAATGGCAATTTTCACATCATCTTTGCTGATCATTACTGATAAGTCCTTTATTTAGTATTTATTAATTTTAAACTAATCCCAGATGTTTCTGGAATGCTACCGCCCCTGGCGAGCTTAGCCAGCATATCTATTGGTATTGTGATTGCGATAATTTCCAGTCTAATTAAGGCTAGAATTGTATATTTTCTAATTATAATCATACGAAGGTCGTATGCAGAATCCATACTAAAACAGTAATTAAATTCCGGATCTTAAAATGTAATTATTACTGAGTTAATGCATGGCTGTTTAATCTGGCAATAGAAGATACCGAGGGTCCCGCACACCAAATTTCATGGCGACCTCTTTTCTCCAACGATACAATGTAGACGGTGAGTTCATAAATCTATCCTGTAGCTCCTCCATACCGCTTTCGGTCAAGAAATACTTCATCTTCATGATATCTTTTTTGCTGATCTTAAAGCTGCATTCCTTTCGCCCTGCCGTTATCTTGTCACCATTTCGATACAGACTTATTTTTTTTATCATCTCCGGCACTGGCGTTGTGGTATCGAAAACAGCAATAACATTTTTGATATTATCCAGCCAAAAAAGAGCTAAAGGCATCAATCGTGAACTGGAAATGATGATTATGATTTTATTAATATCTTTATTCCGTGAAAAAAAGATCAACGTACTGCGCAAGCTGTATCGATTAAGGCTCACGAATAAATAATTTCTTTCGTTTGTAATCAGTGACATTTCATCAATAATACCAGCGACGCCAACCCCAAAGTAAATATCATTTGGTGGCCAGAAATGTTGATACTTCATGAAGCCTCCATAACCTCAAACAACTCTATTTCATCCATGGTAAAGGTAAAGGCGTACTTTCAAGCACACCTACCCTCTAAGCAAATACCTAACAACCGAGTAATTTATTTTATTAATATTGCTAAGTACATGAAATGAACTTTTACACAACAAGGATGTGATATCAACCCCTCACCATCCATAACTAAAACCTATCAATCATTCCATTTTGGATTTGAAATACTAATGAATGTTGGCAATTTATTGCTCTTATTGGTTGTATTATTAGCAATGACTGTGAAAACAAACTTTCATCTTTTATTCAAAATGAGAAAAGTCTCAAAACCCACAGAAACATTATCTTACAAATTCACGACATACACACCACGCTTAGAGGTGATATGCCTGAATTGTCACGCATGTCCCTACGCTTAAATTTTTATTGGTACTGGGTGAGATCTTAATCAGTATAACTATAGCCAATCTCACTATATTTTCCGTATTCTTCGACAGTATTGATGTAATATATACAAGGCTTACGATCCGCTCGACCTTGCAAGTATTAGAAATGGTAAGAAGTAGTAGGCTAACTCGTATTTTTTATGTATTTGAACAATCTCGTGGTCGGATGATTAGAATTAAATCAGTTTCCTTAATAAACATGTAATCTATTAATTTTGGTAGATGTGCAGACGCTTGAAACATTCCTTTATTAGCTCATGTGGATTGTTAGTTTCACAGGGAGTATCTCTCAGAAGGAGTATCAAATCCCACCAGCTTTCTACCACAGTCGGTTTGGCCTACATAGTTGTTACATGAGTCCGATTAACGATAAACGAAGTAACACATTGAAATTTAGAAGGATAATTGAATCAGGAGAGTCAGTGAGTAGAAGAACTGGAGCGGGCGAAGGGAATCGAACCCTCGTATAGAGCTTGGGAAGCTCTCGTTCTACCATTGAACTACGCCCGCATTGAAGTGCGTAAGGGATTATAAACCTTACGCTCTTCTTGGCAAGGGACTAACCGACTGACTGGCGATTAATTCACCGTCAACATTTTGGTTTACTGCCCTGCGGCGGCAAATAACGCAGCGGATCGATAGCTGTCGCCCGGTAGCGGATCTGGAAATGCAGCCGCACCGTAGTCGCATCCGAGCTGCCCATCGTCGCGATCTTCTGCCCGGCTTTCACGTTTTGACCGTTGTTCACCAACATGGTGTCATTATGCGCATACGCAGTGATGTAATCCTCACTGTGCTTAATCATAATGAGATTACCGTAACCCCGCAGCTGATTGCCGACATAAACCACCTTCCCCGCTCCGGCCGCATAAATCGGCGTACCGCGCGCAGCTGAGATATCAATGCCCTTATTGCCGCCGTCCGCGGTTGAATAAGGCAGGATCACTTTACCGCTGGCGGGCCACAGCCAACAGCGTTGCCCCACTGGCGGCCACGACGACTGCGGCACAGAAGAAGATGGTCTGACCGCCGCCGTTTTGGTTGCGGATTTCCTGGTTGCTTTGCCAGAGCCAGAACTGGATTTCGCGCCGCTGCTAACTTTCAGCTTTTGCCCTACTTCGATGGTATAGGGCGGTGAAATATTATTCAGGCGAGCGATCTCTTTCACGCTGGTCCCGGTGGCGCGCGAAATACGGTATAGCGTATCTCCTCGCTTCACGGTATACACGGAGCCGGAATAACTTCCTGTATCAGACGACTTGCTCCCGGAACACCCTGCTAACAGCAGACCGACACACAGCAGCATCGCGATACTCAGGCCATTTTTCTTCAGGCGTCCTGCACTCAAAACAATACCTCGCAACATTTTCAGACGCTTTATCATAGCAGCCAGAAACCGGAAGCCAAATCATATCGCGCAACGAGGCGTCGACGCTGGCATTTCACACCCTCTGTTAATCATTCTGACTTAATTAAGCATATAATATGGGTGCTTAAGATTGATGGTGGATGCTATGCGACAGGAACATGTCATATTATTGAATGAGCAGGGCCAGCCTTGTGGAACACTGGAAAAGTATGCGGCGCATACCGCCACAACGCCTCTGCACGCTGCGTTTTCCTGCTGGATATTTAACGACCAGGGACAACTGCTGGTGACCCGCCGCTCACTGCATAAAAAAGCCTGGCCAGGCGTCTGGACCAACTCTGTCTGCGGTCACCCGCAGTTGGGTGAAAGTACCGAAGCCGCTATTGTCCGCCGGGCTCGCTTCGAACTGGGTGTAGACATTGACGCGCTCAGCCCCGTGTATGCTGATTTTCGTTATTGCGCTGCGGACCCGAGTGGAATAGTGGAAAACGAAGTATGCCCGGTTTATGCCGCACAGATCGTCAGTGAGCTACAGCTAAACCCAGATGAAGTGATGGATTGCCAGTGGGGCAATCTTGAGGATGTCTTAAGCGGAATTGATGCGACGCCGTGGGCTTTTAGCCCATGGATGGTATTACAGGTTGCAAACGATAAGGCGCGAGAATTACTGCGCAAGTTTGCCAACAGGAATTGACTGCCTGATGGGGCGACGCTTACCTGGCCTACATAATAAATAGTAGGCCGGATAAGGCATCAGCCACCATCCGGCATTTCACATCTTACTTAACCGGTCGCATCGCCGGGAACAGGATCACATCGCGGATGGTATGGCTGTTGGTGAACAGCATAACCATACGGTCGATACCAATACCCAGACCCGCAGTCGGCGGCAAGCCGTGTTCCAGAGCGGTAACGTAGTCTTCGTCGTAGAACATCGCTTCGTCATCACCCGCATCTTTGGCGTTAACCTGATCCTGGAAACGCTGCGCCTGATCTTCCGCATCGTTCAGCTCGCTGAAACCGTTACCGATTTCACGTCCACCGATGAAGAATTCGAAGCGATCGGTGATTTCCGGGTTTTCATCATTACGACGCGCCAGCGGAGAAACTTCTGCCGGGTATTCGGTAATGAAGGTTGGTTGAATCAGGTGCGCTTCCGCAACTTCTTCAAAGATCTCGGTCACGATACGGCCCAGACCCCAGCTCTTCTCAACCTTGATGCCGATAGATTCAGCAATCGCTTTTGCAGAGTCGAAGTTATCCAGATCGGCCATATTGGTTTCCGGACGGTATTTCTGAATCGCTTCGCGCATGGTCAGTTTTTCGAACGGCTTACCGAAGTCGAAGACTTCTTCGCCGTAAGGCACTTCGGTGGTGCCCAGAACGTTCTGCGCCAGCGTACGGAACAGTGATTCGGTCAACTCGATCAGATCTTTGTAGTCCGCATAAGCCATGTAGAGTTCCATCATGGTGAACTCTGGGTTATGACGAACTGAGATGCCTTCGTTACGGAAGTTACGGTTAATTTCGAACACGCGTTCGAAGCCGCCAACCACCAGACGCTTGAGGTACAGTTCCGGCGCGATACGCAGGTACATATCCAGATCCAGCGCGTTATGATGGGTGATGAACGGACGCGCTGCGGCACCGCCAGGGATCACCTGCATCATCGGGGTTTCTACTTCCATAAAGCCGCGACCCACCATGAACTGACGGATACCCGCCATAATCTGTGAACGCACTTTAAAGGTGTTGCGGGATTCATCGTTAGAGATGAGATCCAGGTAGCGTTGACGATAGCGCGCTTCCTGATCCTGCAGACCGTGGAATTTATCCGGCAGCGGGCGCAGCGCTTTGGTTAGCAGACGCAGCTCGGTGCAATGAATAGACAGCTCACCAGTCTTGGTCTTGAACAACTTACCTTTCGCGCCGAGGATATCGCCCAGATCCCATTTTTTGAACTGCTCGTTGTAGACGCCTTCCGGCAGATCGTCGCGAGCAACGTACAGCTGAATACGGCCGCCAACATCCTGCAGCGTAACGAATGAGGCTTTACCCATAATACGGCGGGTCATCATACGGCCAGCAACGGATACCTCGATGTTCAGCGCTTCCAGCTCTTCGTTTTCTTTCGCGTCGAAGTCAGCATGCAGTTGGTCTGAGGTATGATCGCGACGGAAATCGTTCGGGAACGGGATCCCCTGCTCACGCAGGCTCGCCAGCTTCTCACGGCGCGTTTTCAGTTCATTGTTAAGATCGGCTACCGCGTCAGCGCCCTGTACGTGTTGTTCAGACATGTTGGTTCCTCATAACCCTGCTTTCAAACTTGCTTCGATAAATTGATCCAGGCTGCCATCCAGCACCGCCTGCGTGTTACGGGTTTCAACCCCGGTACGCAGATCTTTAATGCGGGAGTCATCAAGGACATAAGAACGAATCTGGCTACCCCAGCCGATATCTGACTTATTGTCTTCCATCGCCTGTTTCTCGGCATTCTTCTTCTGCATTTCCAGTTCATAAAGCTTCGCTTTCATCTGCTTCATGGCCTGGTCTTTGTTCTTGTGCTGGGAACGGTCGTTCTGACACTGCGTCACAATCCCGGTCGGGATGTGGGTGATACGTACCGCCGATTCTGTACGGTTAACGTGCTGACCGCCCGCACCAGAGGCGCGATAAACGTCAATGCGCAGATCCGCCGGGTTGATGTCGATATCGATATCATCGTCAACTTCCGGATAGACAAACGCCGAGCTGAACGACGTATGGCGGCGACCGCCGGAGTCGAACGGGCTCTTACGTACCAGACGGTGTACGCCGGTTTCAGTGCGCAGCCAACCGTAAGCATATTCGCCAGCAATTCTGATGGTCACGGATTTAATACCCGCCACTTCACCTTCAGATTCTTCAATAATTTCAGTCTTAAAGCCGCGTGCTTCAGCCCAACGCAGATACATACGCATCAGCATGCTTGCCCAGTCTTGCGCTTCCGTACCACCGGAGCCAGCCTGAATATCGAGATAGCAATCTGCGCTGTCATATTCGCCGGAGAACATACGACGGAATTCCAGCTGGGCCAGCTTATCTTCCAGCGTATCGAGTTCTGCTACGGCTTCGTTAAAGGTTTCTTCGTCGTCGGCTTCTACAGCCAGTTCCAGCAGGCCGGAGACATCTTCCAGGCCCTGGCTCATCTGATCGAGCGTATCAACGATGGCCTCGAGGGAGGAACGCTCTTTACCCAGCGCCTGCGCGCGTTCGGGTTCGTTCCACACGTCCGGCTGCTCCAGCTCGGCGTTTACTTCTTCCAGACGCTCTTTCTTGGCATCATAGTCAAAGATACCCCCTAAGAACGTCAGAGCGTTCCGTGAGGTCCTGAATGCGGTTATTTACCGGATTAATTTCAAACATTGTCTGATTTCTTTTATTGGACTAGTCAAAATGCGGTTATAAGAGCGGGATTGTAACTAATCCACGCCCTTTTTTATAGCGATTAGTGACGCTAAAGTGGCCAGATATTATCGATTATTAGCTGCAAACTGCGGTTGCCGCGAAACTCATTAATATCCAGTTTATAGGCCAACTGAACATCGCGCACGCCGTTGTCCGGCCAGCAACTGGTATCAACGTTGAACGCAATTCCGTCCAGCAGTGGACCGCCGCCAACAGGCTCCACCATCACCTTCAGATGACGCTCACCCACCAAACGCTGCTGGAGCAAACGGAAATGCCCGTCAAACAGCGGTTCAGGGAACATTTGCCCCCACGGCCCGGCATCACGCAGCATTTGCGCGACGTCCATGGTCATCTCCGCCGCGCTCAAAGGTCCGTCTGACACCACTTCTCCCTGCAGTAAAGCGGGATCCAGCCACTCGGTTACCAGTTCGCCGAAACGCTGCTGAAAACGTTCAAACTGCGCCTCCTCCAGCGACAATCCCGCCGCCATGGCGTGACCGCCAAACTTGAGGATCATGCCCGGATAAAGGGTGTCCAGGCGCTCCAGCGCATCGCGCATGTGCAGCCCCTGAATCGAACGCCCGGAGCCTTTCAGCGTACCGTCACCGGCAGGAGCAAACGCAATCACCGGGCGGTGGAAGCGCTCTTTAATACGCGATGCCAGAATCCCCACCACCCCCTGATGCCACTCGGAATGATACATCGCCAGACCGCCCGGTAGCATATCACTACTGCGTTCCAGCTTTTCACACAGGGTCAGCGCTTCGGCCTGCATACCCTGCTCTATCTCTTTGCGCGTCTGGTTGAGTGCGTCCAGCTCATTAGCCAACACGCGCGCTTCGCCAATGTTGTCGCACAGCAACAGCGCCACGCCAACGGACATATCGTCCAGGCGCCCCGCCGCGTTCAGTCTGGGCCCGAGGGCAAAACCTAAATCACTGGCAGCCAATTTGAGTGGATCGCGATTGGAAATCTCCAGCAGCGCTTTAATACCCGGGCGACACTTTCCGGCACGAATACGGCTTAAGCCTTGCCACGTCAAAATGCGGTTATTGGCATCCAACGGGACCACATCGGCCACCGTGCCAAGCGCGACCAGATCGAGCAGATCCGCCAGGTTCGGCGGCGTAATGCCTCGTTCATCAAACCAGCCTTTGTCACGCAGGAAGGTGCGTAGCGCCAGCATCAGATAGAAGGCCACGCCAACGCCTGCCAGCGATTTAGACGGGAATTCACAATCGTGCAGGTTAGGATTGATAATCGCTTCAGCGCCCGGCAGCGTGTCCCCTGGCAGGTGGTGATCGGTCACAACGACCGGGATCCCCAACGTTCTGGCATGTTCAACCCCCGCATGGGACGAGATGCCATTATCTACGGTGACAATCAGTTGAGCGCCACGAGCATGAGCCTGATCCACCACTTCCGGGCTTAAGCCATAGCCGTCTTCAAAACGATTAGGCACCAGGTAGTCAACGTTGCTGCAGCCCAACGCGCGCATTGCCAGGATGCTGAGCGCTGTACTGGTGGCGCCATCGGCATCAAAATCACCGACCACGATGATGCGGGTTCCCGCACGAAAGGCGTTATAGAGGATCTCTACCGCTTTTTCGACGCCGTTCAAATGCTGCCACGGCAGCATGCCTTTCACGCTACGCTCAAGCTCCTGCGCGCTGCGCACGCCGCGACTGGCGTATAAACGGCGCAGCAATGGCGGCAAGTCAGCAGGTAGCTCGGCGGTCTCGTCGGCCTCACGCCGACGAAGTTGTATCTGTTGTTTCACGCGAATTATTTACCGCTGGTTTGTTTTGCATGCGCATCGAGGAATTCTTTCATCTCTTTCGGGCCCTGATAGCCTGGCACTACGTAGCCATTGCTCAGCACAATCGCTGGCGTACCGCTGACGCCGAACTGGACGCCCAGCGCATAGTGGTTAGCGATATCCACATCACAGGTCGCCGCTTTCACATCTTTGCCAGCCATGGCGTCGTCAAAGGCTTTGTTTTTGTCCTTTGCGCACCAGATAGACTTCATGTCCTGCTCGGCCTGGCTTTCCAGTCCCTGACGAGGGAAGGCCAGATAGCGTACGGTGATCCCTAACGCATTGTAATCTTTCATCTCTTCATGCAGCTTGTGGCAGTAGCCACAGGTGATGTCGGTGAAAACGGTAATGACGTGTTTTTCCTGCGGCGCTTTGTAGACGATCATCTCGTTCTCCAGCGCGTTCAAATGTTTCATTAGCAGCTGATTGGTGACATTTACCGGGCTTGCGCCACTCACGTCATACATCGGTCCCTGAATAATATGTTTACCGTCTTCAGTAACGTACAGCACGCCGCTATTGGTCAGTACCGTTTTCATACCCGCAACCGGAGCTGACTGAATCTCGGTACTCTGAACGCCCAGCTTCGCTAATGACTGGCGAATCGCCGCATCGTCTGCATGTACCATGCCGGAAAACGCCGTCGCCAGCAGAGTGAACATCATAAAACGTTTTTTCATAACCTATCCTTTCCTGTCAGCACTCACGCTCGCGGGTGATGCTGTTGATGTAGTTGCCGCAAGCGCTCCGTTGCGACATGAGTATAAATCTGCGTTGTCGAGAGATCGCTATGCCCCAGTAGCATCTGCACCACGCGCAGGTCAGCGCCATGGTTGAGCAGATGGGTGGCAAACGCGTGCCGCAGGACGTGCGGAGACAGCTTTTCGCTGTCGATTCCAGCCAACACAGCATAATGTTTAATACGATGCCAGAACGTTTGACGGGTCATCTGTTGCGCCCGCTGGCTGGGAAACAGCACATCAATCGATACACCGTTGAGCAACCATGGACGACCATGTTCCAGGTACGTTTCCAGCCAGTACACCGCCTCCTCACCTAACGGGACAAGGCGCTCTTTATTACCTTTACCGATCACCCGGACCACGCCCTGACGCAGGCTGACGTCACTCATCGTCAGCCCCACCAGTTCAGACACGCGCAGGCCCGTGGCATACAACACTTCCAGCATGGCTTTGTCGCGAAGCTCCAGCGGTTGTTCGATGAGCGGTGCCTGCAGCAGTCGTTCTACCTGTGCCTCACTGAGATCTTTGGGCAGACGCTGCGGAAGTTTAGGTGATGCAAGCGAGGCGCTGGGGTCATCTTCGCGATATTTCTCACGGTACAGATGCTGAAAAAAACGCCGCGTTGCACTGAGCAAGCGTGCGGAGCTGGTGGCTTTATATCCCCCATCCATCCGTTCAGCCAGCAATGCTTGCAGGTCATCACTCTGCGCAGTCGCAAGCGAAGCGCCGCGGTGATGTAGCCATTCGACAAGCATGGTCAGATCGCGACGATACGCACTTAATGTGTTTTCCGCCAGATTTCGTTCCAGCCACAGGGCATCAAGAAACTGCTCGATGCGCGCCAGATCCTGTTCCACTCGCGCCCCTTAATCCACTCTCATTTTTGATGCATTATGCCTCATTGTGCCGAGAATGCGGCGATTCTGTTACACTACCCGCAACGCTACAGCAGAATTGAGATGTTTACGTCATGAACATGGGTCTTTTTTACGGTTCCAGCACCTGCTACACCGAAATGGCAGCAGAAAAAATCCGCGATATCCTGGGTCCCGAACTGGTGACACTGCACAACCTCAAAGATGATTCCCCGAGCTTAATGGAGCAGTATGACGTGCTCATTATGGGCATCCCGACCTGGGATTTCGGTGAAATTCAGGAGGACTGGGAAGCGGTCTGGGAGCAACTGGACGACCTCAACCTGGAGGGCAAAATCGTTGCGCTTTACGGTATGGGCGATCAGTTGGGTTACGGCGAATGGTTCCTGGATGCGCTGGGTATGCTGCATGATAAGCTGGTCACCAAGGGCGTAAAATTTGTTGGTTACTGGCCAACCGAAGGCTATGAATTCACCAGCGATAAACCCATCATTGCCGATGGACAGCTGTTTGTTGGCCTGGCGCTGGACGAAACAAATCAGTACGATCTCAGCGATGAACGCATTCAGGTCTGGTGCGAGCAAATTCTTGGTGAAATGGCCGAACACTGGTCCTGATAACCACTTTGCCGGATCCTGACGTATACGCCATATCCGGCCTACTTTATTGGCCGAACCGAGACCTTAAAGCTGCGCCCCACCAGGCATTTATCGACGTTATCCCTGCTTCGCCTGTTGCAGTATTAACCGTCGCAAATCCCGCCACTCAGCATCATCCATACTGTCTGCCGCCAGCCACAAATGCTGACGCTTTCCGACATCAGAACGCAAACGCAGCATCATGCCCGTTTTGACCATCCAGGGTGCGCTAACAATAGACCACTCTTGCCCTTGCCAGCGCAGTCGACCGTTCATCAACAGCCGAATCTCGCCCTGACAGGCGTTAATTCGGCGCTGGCTTCGGACGCTATCGAACACCACCAGAGAGAGCAGAACCAGCCATAATGGGGTGTAGCTCAATGGCCAGGGCATCAATAAAATGAATACCGCCACCAGCCCATGAATGAGCAGCGAAAGCCATTGCGCGCGCCATGAAACGCGTAAATCAGATTGCCACTGGACCACGTTCCCGATTCCGTGTCTGGATAAGTCGCACCATCTGCTCCAACTGATCATCAGCTGGTTTCCCATGATTCATCAACCAGTTAAACAAGTCTGGATCATCACATTCTAGCAGACGGATAAAGATACGTTTTTCTTCGTCACTTAAGCTGTCGTATTCATGTTCGAAAAACGGCATGATCGAGATGTCCAACTCGCGCATACCGCGACGGCATGCCCAATGAATACGCGCTTTGTTGTTAATATCCATGTTCTTCTCCCTGTCTCGCGAAAACGAAGTATCCCGCTATTGTAACGTGTTTTTCCCGCACATTTACGGGAATATCATTAAACGGAAGCGTGTTCGCTAAATAAAACCGCATTAAGTCAAAGGATTCAGCATTTTTGGATGTCTCCTCGCAAAGCTTAATATATGGCACAAATAGCCTGTTTAAACCGCTTGCAATGGGCCATAGCTCTTTTACCATTAGTCATTATCACTGCGTTAAGCAAATCAGGACATTATTATGGCTTTTACATCTTTTCCTCCTCGCCAGCCTTTCGCGTCAACGCGTTTGCCTCTGACGCTAATGACGCTCGATGACTGGGCGCTCGCCACCATCACCGGTGTCGACAGTGAGAAGTATATTCAGGGTCAGGTCACGGCGGATGTCAGCCAGATGACCGAGCATCAGCACCTGTTGGCTGCACATTGTGACGCCAAAGGTAAAATGTGGAGCAACCTGCGTCTGTTCCGCCAGGGTGACGGTTTTGCATGGCTTGAGCGCCGTAGCCTGCGTGATGCGCAGCTCACTGAGCTGAAAAAATATGCGGTTTTCTCGAAGGTGGCGATTGCCCCGGACGACGAGCGAGTACTGCTGGGTGTAGCGGGGTTCCAGGCGCGTGCGGCGCTGGCCAATCTCTTTAGCGAATTACCAAACAGCGATAAACAGGTTATTACTGACGTTTCTTCCACCCTGTTGTGGTTCGAACATCCTGCTGAGCGTTTCCTGCTGATCGTTAATGTTGCAACGGCGGAAACCCTGGTAGAGAAGCTGCGCGGTGAAGCGGAGTTAAATAACAGCCAGCAGTGGCTGGCGCTGGATATAGAAGCAGGTATTCCTGTTATTGATACTGCCAACAGCGCGCAGTTTATTCCGCAAGCCACCAATCTACAGGCACTGGGCGGGATCAGTTTTAAAAAAGGCTGCTATACCGGTCAGGAAATGGTTGCTCGCGCAAAATTCCGCGGAGCCAACAAACGCGCCATGTGGACTCTGGCAGGTGCGGCCAGTCGGGTACCAGAAGCGGGTGAAGACCTGGAGCTGAAAATGGGCGAGAACTGGCGCCGTACCGGCACCGTACTCGCCGCGGTGCAACTGGCTGATGGTCAGATACTGGTGCAGGTTGTGATGAATAACGATATGGAAGCCGACAGCGTGTTCCGCGTTCGTGACGACGCGAAAACGCTGCATATTGTGCCGCTGCCGTATTCACTGGAAGAGTAAAAGATTAACGCCGGATGGCGCTACGCTTATCCGGCCTACAGGCACATTTTGTAGGCCGGATAAGGCGTTAGCCGCCATCCGGAATCAAGGGTTACGCCTGTCCAACATACAAATAAATCGCCAGAAAGTGGCAAACGCTGCCGCCCAGCACAAAGCCGTGCCAGATAGCATGGTTGTATGGAATACGCTTACAAACGTAGAAAATTACGCCCAGCGAATACACCACACCACCAACGGCCAGCAACGTCACGCCCCCCGCAGCCAGTTTAACCGCCAGTTGATACACCACAATCAGTGATAGCCAGCCCATTGTCAGGTAGGTTACCAGTGAGAGAACCTTAAACCGGTGCGCAATGGTCAGTTTGAATAAAATACCGATCAGCGCCAGGCTCCAGATAACAATCATCAACCCACGTGCCAGTGGCGAATCCAGTCCCACCAGCAGAAATGGTGTGTAGGTCCCGGCAATCAGCAGATAAATCGCACAATGGTCGAATTTTTTCAGCCAGACTTTCGCTCTCTGATGGGGGATCGCGTGATACAAGGTTGAGGCGAGAAACAGCAGGATCATGCTGCCGCCGTACAGGCTATAGCTGGTTATCGCCATAACGCTGGCGTTGGTATCCACTGCCTGGACCAGCAATAACACCAGTCCGACAATCCCAAACACCAGCCCGATACCGTGACTGATGCTGTTGGCTATTTCCTCTGCCAGCGAATATCCCTGCGCGATTAATGGCTTCTGAACCATAACTTACTCCCGAGAAACGTGCACTATCGTGATTGCTCCTCTAGCGTAACTGAGAATGGTTCCAGTGAACACCTGTTAGCTAAAATAATTCCCAGATAAAAATTAACCCATAAAAATCATTATGTTAATTTTATAATTTCAGCTAACAGGCGTACCTTTATAATTAAAGGCATTTAAAATCAATCACATAAAATTGCGTTTGATCCGGGTAAATCTCAGCAATGACATGTTTAAGTTCTTCAAGCGTCATATTTTCCTGCTGGGCATGTTTTTCCGTCAGCGTATCCAGCGTAACGGTTGAGGTGCCAACAACCTCAATCGTGCAGAAGTATCCCTCATCCTCAAAGCGTCCAACCCGTAGAATGTCACCGGTTTTGAAGTGTGATTCGGACTCGTCACGAATGGTGATGGTTTTGCGTCCGGCCAGAATGTCATCCTGGAAACGCTGAAAAAAAGTGATGTCATTTGGCTGCATGTTATTATTCCCTGTAGATGAAGTCTGATGAGTGAGTTTTGCCATTGTGAGTATGTTCTCCCACGCTGCCATCGCCAGTCTCAACAATCTTGAGATGCTGGTCTACAACTATGTCATCAAAAATCGTGACAAAGTCATGTACATGACCATTCGCGAACTGGCCGATGCCGTGGGCGTTTCTACAACCACCGTGCTGCGCTTTTGCCGCAAGCTTAAGTGTGAAGGTTACTCAGAATTTCGCGTACGCTTCAAATTATATTTAGAGCAGAATGAACCGCAACAGGCTAATTTCGGTGCCAGCGAAATCATCAGCTTCTTTAAAGGTGTCAATAACGACGAGTTCGATAATCTGCTCGATCAGGCTGTTGATATTATATTATCCTCCGAACGTATTATATTCGTCGGAGCGGGAACATCCGGAGCTTTAGCCAAATATGGCGCACGTTTTTTCTCAAATGTCGGAAAATTCAGTAATCACATTGATGACCCTTATTTCCCGGTAACGAATGACATGGCCAGAAATGCGCTGGCGATCGTGCTTTCCGTTTCTGGTGAAACAGAAGAGATCCTGCGTTTTGCCAGCCAGTTCAGCCTGCACAACTGTAAGGTCCTGTCGGTCACCAGCCATGAACATTCGCGTCTGGCGAAACTCGCTGACTTTAACCTCTCCTGGCACGTTCCACAAACGCGCATTGCCGGGGGATACGATATAACCACGCAAATCCCTGTTATTTATATTCTGGAATCACTTGGCCGCAAGCTGGCGAAAAGAATAGCGTAAAAAAACAATCTGTTTTTTTGATGTAACAAATCACATTAACGCTATTTTGTTATAGCGTGACATTTATCTTTCCTTTGTTAGACTCAAAATCAGATTGTATTAATTTGAGACTGACGCAGATGAAAAAACTTACCTTACCAAAAGATTTTTTATGGGGCGGCGCGGTGGCGGCGCACCAGGTTGAAGGAGGCTGGAACAAAGGTGGTAAAGGCCCCAGCATTTGCGACGTACTGACCGGTGGCGCACACGGCGTTCCGCGGGAAATCACTCAGGAAGTTGTGCCAGGTAAGTACTATCCCAACCACGAAGCCGTTGATTTTTACGGTCATTACAAAGAAGACATTAAGCTGTTTGCCGAGATGGGCTTCAAATGCTTCCGTACGTCAATCGCCTGGACCCGCATCTTTCCTCAAGGGGACGAAACCCAGCCAAACGAAGAAGGACTAAAGTTCTACGACGACATGTTTGATGAACTGCTTAAGTACAACATCGAGCCGGTCATCACCCTTTCTCACTTTGAAATGCCGCTGCATCTGGTCCAGCAGTACGGTAGCTGGACCAATCGTAAAGTCGTCGATTTCTTTGTCCGATTTGCTGAAGTGGTCTTTGAGCGCTACAAACACAAGGTCAAGTACTGGATGACCTTTAACGAGATCAACAACCAGCGAAACTGGCGCGCGCCACTGTTTGGTTATTGCTGCTCCGGCGTGGTGTATACCGAGCATGAAAACCCGGAAGAAACTATGTACCAGGTGCTGCACCACCAGTTCGTGGCCAGCGCTCTGGCGGTGAAAGCCGCACGTCGCATCAACCCGGAAATGAAAGTCGGCTGCATGCTGGCGATGGTGCCACTGTACCCGTACTCCTGTAAGCCTGAAGATGTGATGTTCGCCCAGGAGTCTATGCGTGAGCGTTACGTTTTCACCGACGTTCAACTGCGCGGCTACTATCCATCCTATGTGCTGAACGAATGGGAGCGCCGCGAATTCAACATCCGAATGGACGCTGGCGATGAGCAAATCCTGCGAGAAGGCACCTGCGACTATCTCGGATTTAGCTACTACATGACCAACGCGGTAAAAGCGGAAGGCGGCAGCGGCGATGCCATTTCCGGTTTTGAGGGCAGCGTGCCGAACCCACACGTAAAAGCATCCGACTGGGGCTGGCAGATTGATCCGGTCGGCCTGCGTTACGCGTTATGCGAACTGTACGAGCGCTATCAGAAGCCGCTGTTTATCGTTGAAAACGGATTTGGCGCTTACGACAAAGTGGAAGAAGACGGCAGCATCCACGATGACTACCGCATCGACTACCTGCGCGCCCACGTTGAAGAGATGATGAAAGCGGTGACCTATGATGGCGTAGACCTGATGGGCTACACGCCGTGGGGTTGCATCGATTGCGTCTCGTTCACCACCGGCCAGTACAGCAAACGTTACGGCTTTATTTACGTGAACAAACACGACGACGGCACCGGCGATATGTCGCGTTCACGCAAGAAAAGTTTTAACTGGTACAAAGAGGTCATTGCCAGCAACGGCGAGAATCTGTGATTTTTTACCAGATGGCGACGTAAGCATCTTATCCAGCCTACAGGTTATGCGCCCGTAGGCTGGATAAGCACAGCACTATCCGGCAAATAAATCTCTACTTCCCGCCAGCCAGTTCCAGAAAACTCCCCGTCACATATGATGCCTTCTCGCTCAGCAGCCAGGTAATCGCCTGCGCGACCTCCTCCGGCTGTCCGCCGCGCTGCATAGGTAACGAGGATTTCACACGATCAACCCTTCCCGGCTCGCCGCCAGACGCGTGCATTTCAGTGTAGATAAGACCCGGTCGCACACAGTTCACGCGGATCCCTTGCGCCGCAACCTCCAGCGCCAGGCCGGTGGTAAGCGTGTCTACTGCGCCTTTTGAGGCCGCGTAATCAACATATTCGAAAGGGGCGCCAAGCCTTGACGCTGCCGAAGAGACATTCACAATCGCCCCACCTTGCCCTCCATGTTTGAACGACATGCGCTTTACCGCTTCCCGACAACACAAAAAATAGCCGGTAACATTGGTTGCCAGTACGCGGTTGATTCTTTCGGCAGTCAGGCTTTCCACCGTGCTCTGTTCAAACAAAATCCCGGCATTATTCACCAGCGCAGTCAGCGGCTCCCCTTCGCGGTCAATGGACTCAAACATCGCCCCAACCTGACTTTCATCGCTGATATCAGCCCGCAGAGCAAACGCCTTTCCCCCGGCAGCGGCAATGATATTCACCACCTCGGTTGCAGCACGAATATTATGGTGAAAATTAACGGCCACCGTGTAACCCTCTTGCGCTAACTGCAGCGCGGTTGCCCGACCAATACCGCGACTACCCCCCGTAACAAGTGCGATTCCCATGGATACCTCCAGATATGAAAAAGCCGGGAGGCGGCTTCGCCTTACCCGGCCTGGAAACTGCTTTACTACGCGGAAAAGTTACTGATATTCACTCATCGGCACGCAGGAACAGAACAGATTACGGTCGCCGTAAACATCATCAAGGCGTTTCACGGTCGGCCAGTATTTGTTCGCAACACCTGCCGGGAAGACGGCGATTTCGCGGCTGTAACCATGATTCCACTCCGCGACCAACTCGTTTTGCGTGTGCGGGGAGTTAACCAGCGGGTTGTCTGTAAGCGGCCATTCACCAGCTTTCACGCGGTCGATCTCAGCGCGGATTGCCAGCATTGCGTTGATAAAGCGATCCAGTTCCACTTTGCTTTCAGATTCGGTCGGTTCCACCATCAGCGTACCCGCAACCGGGAACGACATGGTCGGCGCATGGAAACCGTAATCGATCAGACGCTTGGCAATATCCAGTTCACTGATACCGGTCTCTTCTTTCAGCGGGCGAATGTCGAGAATACATTCATGCGCCACGCGACCATCACGACCGGTATACAGCACCGGATAAGCATCTTTCAGACGGCTGGCAATGTAGTTAGCGTTAAGGATCGCCACCTGGCTTGCCTGTTTCAGACCTTCTGCGCCCATCATACGGATGTACATCCAGCTAATTGGCAGAATGGATGCGCTACCGAACGGTGCGGCAGACACTGCGCCCTGACGGGTTAGCATTCCTTCAATCTGAACTACGCTGTGGCCCGGTACGAACGGCGCCAGATGCGATTTAACGCCGATCGGCCCCATACCTGGACCGCCGCCGCCGTGCGGAATGCAGAACGTTTTATGCAGGTTGAGGTGCGATACATCTGCGCCGATAAAGCCCGGCGTAGTGATCCCAACCTGAGCATTCATGTTCGCGCCATCAAGGTAAACCTGACCGCCAAACTGGTGCACAACGTCGCACACTTCGCGGATCGTTTCTTCATATACGCCGTGGGTGGACGGATAGGTCACCATGATGCAAGAAAGGTTCGCAGCATGTTGTTCTGCTTTTTCACGCAGGCAGGCAAGGTCGATATTGCCATTCTTATCACAGGCGACAACCACGACCTGCATCCCCGCCATTTGTGCGGAAGCCGGGTTAGTACCGTGGGCGGAGGCCGGGATCAGGCAGATATCGCGATGGCCTTCGTTACGGCTTTCGTGATAATGACGAATCGCCAGCAGGCCCGCATACTCGCCCTGCGCGCCGGAGTTCGGCTGCATGCAGACGGCGTCATAACCGGTCAGTTTTACCAGCCACTCGGAAAGCTGGCCGATCATCTGGTGATAACCTTCCGCCTGCTCTGGCGGGCAGAACGGATGCAGCTCAGCAAATTCAGGCCAGGTAATAGGGATCATCTCGGCAGCGGCGTTGAGCTTCATGGTGCAAGATCCCAGCGGGATCATCGCCTGGTTCAGCGCCAGATCTTTGCGCTCCAGCGAGTGCATATAACGCATCATCTCAGTTTCGCTGTGATAGCGATTAAACACCGGATGGCTGAGGATCGCATCGTCACGCAGCATACTGTCCTGAATTGAACGGCTGTCGAGCGCCACGTCTTTATCCAGCGTGTCGATGCTCAGGCCGTGGCTGTCGCCCAGCAGAACATTGAACAGCTGCACCACGTTTTCACGGGTAGTGGTTTCGTCGAGCGTAATGCCTACCGCGTTATGGATGTCGCTGCGCAGGTTGATTTCTGCCGCTTCAGCACGCGCCAGAACCGCCGCTTTATCGGTCACTTCAACACACAGCGTGTCAAAGTAGTGCGCATGACGCAGCTTTAAGCCTTTCTGTTGCAGACCGGCTGCCAGAATATCGGTCAGACGATGGATGCGATTTGCAATGCGTTTCAGGCCAACCGGGCCATGATACACGGCATACAGGCTGGCGATGTTGGCCAGCAGGACCTGTGAGGTACAAATGTTAGAGTTCGCTTTCTCGCGGCGGATATGCTGCTCGCGAGTCTGCATCGCCATGCGCAGTGCGGTATTACCCGCCGCATCTTTGGAGACGCCGATAATACGGCCTGGCATGGAGCGTTTGAATTCGTCTTTAGCAGCAAAGAATGCCGCGTGCGGGCCGCCGTAGCCCATCGGTACGCCGAAGCGTTGTGCAGAGCCGAAAACGATATCCGCACCCTGTTTGCCCGGTGCAGTCAACAGTACCAACGCCATAAAGTCGGCAGCGACGCTGACCACAACTTTACGGGATTTCAGCTCAGCAATCAGTGCGCTGTAGTCGTGCACTTCACCGGTGGTGCCAACCTGTTGCAGCAGCACGCCAAACACATCCTGGTGATCCAGCGCTTTCGCCGCGTCATCAACTATGACGTCAAAGCCAAAGGTTTCTGCACGGGTGCGTACAACGTCCAGCGTTTGTGGATGAACATCAGCCGCCACAAAGAAACGGTTGGCATTTTTCAGTTTACTGACGCGTTTGGCCATCGCCATGGCTTCAGCCGCCGCAGTGGCTTCATCCAGCAGAGAGGCGGAGGCCATATCCAGACCGGTCAGATCCAGCGTCACCTGCTGGAAGTTCAGCAGTGCTTCCAGACGTCCCTGAGAGACTTCCGGCTGATACGGCGTGTATGCGGTGTACCAACCTGGGTTTTCCAGCATGTTACGCAGGATAACCGGTGGCAACTGCACGGCGGTGTAGCCCATGCCAATGTAGGACGTGAAGCGCTTGTTACGCCCGGCGATGGCTTTTAATTCAGCCAGCGCAGCGTATTCGGTCGCCGCCTCGCCAACCTGCGGCGGGGTTGCGAGCTGAATGTCTTTCGGCACAATCTGGCCGATCAGCGCGTTTAACGACTCGGCGCCAACCGCATTCAGCATCTCTTGCTGCTGCGCGGCGTCCGGTCCGATGTGGCGTTCAATGAAAGCGCCGCTGTTTTCAAGCTGGCTTAACGTCTGTGTCATGGGCGATGGTTCCTGAAACGTGCAGTGAATCGTAGGTGTCTCTACTTACCTGAATACGCAAAATAATTCGCGTTGCAGGACGGCGGCGACGCAGCGCATCCCCAGGAGCTTACATAAGTAAGTGACTGGGGTGGGCGAGGAAGCCAACACACCTGCAACGTGAAGAATGAAGCGTATTTATTCGTCTTCTAACAATGCTTCGTATGCGGTCGCATCCAACAGCGATTCAATTTCGCTTTCATCACTGGCTTTGATTTTAAAGATCCAGCCACCCGCATACGGCTCGCTGTTGACCAGTTCCGGGGAGTCGCTGAGCGCGTCGTTAACCGCAACAATCTCACCGCCTACTGGCGCATAGATATCGGATGCCGCTTTTACGGACTCCGCAACGGCGCAGTCATCGCCCGCGCTAACGGTAGCGCCAACTTCGGGCAGATCAACGAAAACCATGTCACCTAACAGCTCCTGAGCGTGTTCGGTGATACCCACGGTGTAAGAGCCATCAGCTTCTTTGCGCAGCCATTCGTGTTCTTTGCTGTATTTCAGTTCTGCAGGTACGTTGCTCATCAATCAATCTCCAAAAAAGGATGAATTACGCGACGGCTTTGCCGTTACGCACAAAAACAGGTTTAGTCACTTTTACCGGCATTTCACGGTTACGGATCTGTACGATTGCGGTCTCACCGATACCCGCAGGTACACGCGCCAACGCGATGCTGTAACCCAGGGTTGGGGAGAATGTCCCGCTGGTGATAATGCCTTCCTGCTGGTTGCCCGAAGCATCGGTGAAACGCACCGGCAGTTCATTACGTAGCACACCTTTCTCGGTCATCACCAGCCCGACCAGCTGTTCATGACCTTTTTCACGCTGCATTTCCAGCGCTTCACGACCGATAAAGTCGCGGTCAGCCGGTTCCCATGCGATGGTCCACCCCATATTGGCCGCCAGCGGTGAAATTCCTTCGTCCATCTCCTGCCCGTACAGGTTCATACCGGCTTCCAGACGCAGCGTGTCGCGCGCGCCGAGACCGCAAGGTTTGACACCTGCTTGTACCAGCGCACGCCAGAAATCTGCCGCCTTTTCATTCGGCATGGCAATTTCATAGCCAGCTTCGCCGGTATAACCGGTAGTTGCGATAAATAAATCACCCGCCTGAACGCCAAAGAACGGCTTCATGCCTTCTACCGCCTGGCGCTGCTCGTCAGTAAACAACGTAGCTGCTTTTTCCTGCGCATTAGGCCCCTGCACCGCAATCAGCGACAGGTCGTCACGAACGGTGATGTCGATAGCATAAGGTTCAGCGTGTTGGGTAATCCAGGAGAGGTCTTTTTCGCGGGTGGCGGAGTTTACAACGAGGCGGAAGAAGTCTTCAGTGAAGTAATAGACAATCAGGTCATCTATCACGCCGCCCGAAGCGTTGAGCATCCCGGAGTAGAGGGCTTTACCCGTCTTCGTTAGCTTCGCGACGTCGTTTGCCAGCAGATAACGCAAGAACTCCCGGGTGCGGCTACCGCGCAGGTCGACGATGGTCATATGCGACACATCAAACATTCCGGCATCGGTGCGAACAGCATGGTGTTCATCAAGCTGAGAACCGTAATGCAGTGGCATCATCCAGCCATGGAAATCTACCATGCGCGCGCCACATAGCGTGTGTTGTTCGTACAAAGGAGTCTGTTGAGCCATCTTTTCCTCGTTGAATAAGCGGGGCTACCAACTCTTTCGCGGTGAAATTTTCGCCACGAAACCCAGCACCGCAGCCGCTCCAGGGGCTACGACGCAAACGTTCTCTTTGTCCTGAACTTACCACCGAAACAGGCGCTAAACCATAAGTCAAAATTAACCATCACATTAGCTTATGGCCAAAAACGGCCAGATCGCCAGCAGAATAAAATTCCAGAGATATAGCGATTAACCAGAATAACAATCAAAGATAAACGCGAATTTACCGCACCAATCCACATTAAATGTGGAAAAAATGTCAAAAATGGCGTTATGAAAAAAACGTAATATTAAAAAAACTAATGCGAAAAAAGGCGTGGAATTAGATTATTTCAAATGAGAGAAGTGCCCCGGCGCGCAGGCCGGGAGAGGAAAGTGTGACGGGTCTCAAACTCTTAAGATTGTCCTTACGGACGCTAGCGTAGCCACTCGGGAAGATCGTTCAGTCCCATCGCCTGACGGATGAGCTGTGGTTTTACACCAGGCAGGGTATCGGCCAGTTTCAGCCCAATATCACGCAGCAGTTTTTTCGCCGGATTCTCGCCGGCAAACAGCTCACGAAAGCCCTGCATTCCGGCCAGCATCATTGCTGCGCTGTGCTTACGGCTGCGCTCGTAGCGGCGTAAATAGAGATACTGACCAATATCTTTACCCTGACGTTGTAGCCGCTTAAGTTCATCGATCAGCTCCGCCGCATCCATAAAGCCAAGGTTAACCCCCTGACCCGCCAGCGGGTGGATAGTATGCGCCGCATCCCCCACCAGCGCCAGACGATGGGCGGCGAACTGACGGGCATAGCGTCCCGTCAGCGGAAACGCCTGACGTTCGCTTTCAAGGCTGCACAGCCCCAGACGATTATCAAAAGCAATATTCAGCGCCTGATTAAACTCATCAACGCTTGCCTGCTGCATACGTTCTGCTTCCTGCGGCGAGAGCGACCAGACGATAGAACACAGGTGCGGATCGCTGAGCGGCAGGAATGCCAGGATCCCCTCGCCGTGAAACGCCTGACGGGCAATCGCGCCGTGCGCTTCCTGCGTACGGATAGTCGCCACCAGCGCATGATGGCGGTAATCCCAGAAGGTGAGCGGAATGTCAGCTTTATTGCGCATCCAGGAGTTAGCACCATCGGCACCGACGACCAGACGCGCCGTCAGCATTGCGCCATCTTTGAGAGTCAGAAATGCCTCGTTCTCCCCCCAGGCCACCTGCTGTAATTCGGCGGGCGCCATCAGCGTAATATCCGCTGAACGCTGCGCCTTTTGCCACAGCGCATAATGAATCTCTGAGTTTTCAACGATGTGACCCAAATGGCTGTAGCCCATGCTTTGGTCATCAAACGCAATACGGCCAAAGCTGTCTTTGTCCCAGACTTCCATGCCGTGGTAGCAGCAAGCGCGACGGGCAACAATGTCGGACCAGACGCCAAGACGGGTAAGCAGTTTTTCGCTGGCGGCATTAATGGCCGAAACGCGAAGCTGAGGAGGTGCATCCGCCGTCAACGGCTGTGGAACATGTTGTTCTAATACAGCAACGCGCAACCCGCTGCCCTGCAAGCCGCAGGCAACCGCCAGTCCTACCATGCCGCCACCAACAATTGCTACATCAACACTTTGCACTGTTTACTCCTGGAAACCGGAACAATCAAAACCGTAGGCCGGATAAGGCGTTTACGCCGCCATCCGGTCTACTGGCCATATTTATCGCGCGACCCAACCCAGGGTCCGCTCCGCCAACGCATCGCGCGCGGGTGTGAATAATTCCATCGCCATCAGCCCGACGTTGCGCCCAACAACCAGCGGAGCCCAGCGATTGGCAAACAAATACACTAAATTGTTGGTCACACCAATCGTCGTCTCGCGATCGCGTTCGCGACGCTGCTGATAGCGTGCCAGCACCGCATAATCACCGATATCTTCCGCGTTGTTTTGCGCCTGCGTCAACGTCTCAGCCAGGCTCATTACGTCACGCAGACCAAGGTTAAAACCTTGTCCGGCAATAGGATGCAGCGTCTGGGCTGCGTTCCCAACCAGCACGGTACGATGGGTAATCGCTTTTTGCGCCGAAGTTAACGAAAGCGGATAGGCGTTGCGTTTACCTGCCTGAGTAATACGCCCCAGCCGCCAGCCAAACGCGGTTTGCAGTTCACGGCAAAACCGTTCGTCGGACCAGGCCATTAACTCATCACGCCGTTCCAGCGGATGGCACCACACCAGCGAACAGCGGCCATCAGACATCGGCAACATTGCCAGCGGACCATATTGCGTGAAGCGTTCAAACGCCCGCCCGTCATGCGCAACAGAAGTCGTGACGTTGGCAATTACTGCCAGTTGTTCATAGGGCTGCTGCTGCCAGTCAACGCCGCAGGCGGTAGCCAGCGCGGAACGTGTACCGTCAGCGGCGACCACCACGCGACCGGTAATAACCTCGCCATTCTCCAGCGTGACCTCAACATGTTCCTGCGTACGCGCCACGCTGGCTACGCGATCGGGACAATGCAGCGTGACGCCCGGCGCTTTACGCAGCAGCGCAAACAGACGCAGCCCGACATCGTGCAGTTCTACCACCTGGCCCAGCGCTGGAATACGGTATTCCTGCGCATCCAGCGTCACAAATCCGGCATGGCCGCGATCGCTGACGTGAACCGTTTTGATTGCCGTTGCGCAATCGGCAATCGCTTGCCATACGCCAATTCGCGCCAGCTGTTGGCAGGTCCCTGCCGCCAGCGCGATCGCCCGGGCGTCAAACCCAGGATGGCGGTCAGTTTCAGGTTCGCTCGCTTCTATAAGATGAACCGGCAGAGTCCCATGGCTGAGCTGAGAAATAGCCAGCGCCAGCGTCGCGCCAACCATACCACCACCGACGATAATCACGCTCATTGCAGTCGAGCCGCGGCCATTAAGGCTTCAATGTCATCCGCTCTCTTCACCACGCTGGCGGTCAGGTTTTCATTGCCGTCTTCGGTGATGAGGATGTCATCTTCAATACGAATGCCAATACCGCGATAAGCAGGCGGTACATCGGCGTCCGGCGCGATATACAGCCCCGGCTCGACGGTGAGTACCATTCCTGGCTCAAGAATGCGTGAACGGTCCTGACCGTAAACGCCGACGTCATGCACATCCAGCCCCAGCCAGTGGCTAAGACCATGCATAAAGAATGGGCGGTGCGCATTTTCGGTAATTAGCTGGTCGACCTCGCCGTGCAGAATGCCAAGCTTCACCAGACCCGTAATCATGATGCGCACCACCTCTCCGGTGACGTCCTGGATGGACGTTCCGGGACGATACAGACGCAGGCTGGTTTCTAAGGATTCCAGCACAATGTCGTAAATTTCACGCTGTGCCGGGGTAAATTTACCGTTTACCGGGAAGGTACGCGTAATGTCGCCCGCATAGCCTTTGTATTCACAGCCAGCATCAATCAGCACCAAATCGCCATCGCGCATTTCACTTTCATTTTCGGTGTAATGCAGGATACAGCCGTTTTCACCGCTGCCGACAATCGTGTTATAGGACGGATAACGCGCACCATGGCGGGTAAATTCGTGGTGAATCTCACCTTCCAGCTGGTATTCAAACATTCCCGGACGACATTTTTCCATCGCGCGGGTATGCGCCAGCGCAGTGATCTCTCCGGCACGGCGCATGACCGCAATTTCTTCCGCTGATTTGAACAGGCGCATTTCATGCACCATTGGGCGCCAGTCGATAATCGCGGCGGGCGCGTGCAGATTTTGTCTGGCGCCTTTACGCAGTTTATCCAGCGCCGTGCACACAATCTCATCCGCCCAGGCATACTCGCCCTGCGCGTGATACACCGCGTCCAGGCCATTGAGCAACAGGTGCAATTGTTGGTTGATTTCACTGAAGGCCAGCGCCCGATCAACGCCGAGTTTTTCCGGCGCGGCATCCTGGCCCAGACGGCGGCCAAACCAGATCTCCGCCGTCAGATCGCGAACCCGGTTGAACAAAACGCTGTGGTTATGAGTGTCATCACTTTTAATCAGCACCAGCACGGCTTCAGGTTCGTTAAAACCGGTGAAGTACCAGAAATCACTGCTTTGGCGGTACGGGTATTCACTGTCCGCGCTACGCGTCGCTTCAGGCGCGGCAAAAATCAGCGCGGCGCTGCCAGGCTGCATTTGTGCCAGGAATGCCTGGCGACGACGCTGGAATTCTTGCTGAGATATCTCGCTCATCACACTCTCCTTTGCGTTTCGTTCTTAGTGCAGAGTCGGTTTACGGACTTCCGGCGCGGTCGGCTGCTGACGCGTAAACGTGTCATGACACAGCAAAGCGGCAACGCGCACGTATTCAATTATCTCTTCGAGCGACATTTCCAGCTCTTCCTGATCTTCGTCTTCGTCATATCCCAACTGGGCGATATTGCGCAAGTCGTCAATCGCTTCCCCGGTTTCACCGGTCACTTTGTCGAGCTTCGGCTGCGTCACGCCAAGCCCCAGCAAAAAGTGGTTTACCCACCCCGCCAGCGCATCGGCGCGATCGAACACGCTGACGTCATCGCCTTCTGGCAGATAAAGCTGAAAAAGGAAGCCGTCGTCCTCAAGGGCATCGCTGGTAGCAGAGTGCATTTTCAGCAGTGCCTGAGCCAGCTCGTGGCCGAAGGCCAGACCTTCGTTCGTCAGGTCGTGCAGCAGCGGCTGCCATGAGCTGTCGTTGTTGCCGCCGCAAATCATCCCGCTGATTAAGCCGTGCATTTCGGCCGGGGTTAATCCAGCCCCTTGTTGGTTCAAAAACTGGCTAACTTCGTTGTAGCCAGGCATTTCGTTCTGTATAGACATAAGCATTCGTCATCAAAGGGAGGAATATTCATGGTATGCTACCACTTTGGACCCTGGTGGACCAGAAAAGGGCTTGTATCTTGATACCAGGGTAGCTATAGTGTCGCCCCTTCGCGGACCCAAGGTCTGGAGACGAAGGCAGCGCAGTCAATCAGCAGGAAGGTGGCATGTCTGCACAACCCGTCGATATCCAAATATTTGGCCGTTCACTGCGAGTGAATTGCCCGCCTGAACAAAGGGATGCGTTGAATCAGGCTGCGGACGATCTCAATCAGCGATTGCAAGATCTGAAAGTTCGCACTAGAGTCACAAATACTGAGCAGTTGGTTTTCATCGCCGCGTTGAACATCAGCTATGAATTAACTCAGGAAAAAGCGAAGACGCGTGAGTACGCGGCGAGCATGGAACAACGTATTCGGATGCTACAACAGACCATCGAACAGGCGTTGCTTGATCAGGGTCGCATAACCGAAAAAACGGGCCAAAACTTTGAATAACACTTTTCGGTTTACTGTGGTAGAGTGACCGTGAAGACAAAATTTCTCTGAGATGTTTGCAAGCGGGCCAGTCCCCTGAGCCGATATTTCATACCACAAGAATGTGGCGCTCCATGGTTGGTGAGCATGCTCGGCCCGTCCGAGAAGCCTTAAAACTGTGACGACACATTCACCTTGAACCAAGGGTTCAAGGGTTACAGCCTGCGGCGGCATCTCGGAGATTCCCTTCTACCTGGCAACAGCCATGACATTACTTTCTGAACTCCCTTTATCCCGACAAGAAATCCGTCAACTGATTCGTCAGCGTCGTCGTGCGCTTACCAGCGATCAGCAACAACAATTTGGTCAGCAAGCCGCGAACCGAATGCTCAGTTATCCCCCTGTTGTACTCGCTCATACCGTGGCGGTATTCCTCTCGTTTGATGGCGAACTCGACACCCAACCGTTGATCGAACAGCTGTGGCGAGCGGGTAAGCGCGTCTATCTTCCGGTTCTTCATCCCTTTAGCCCTGGCAACCTGCTGTTCCTGCACTATCATCCGCACAGCGACCTGGTCACCAATCGCTTAAAGATTCAGGAACCACGACTTGATGTCCGCGACGTATTGCCGCTGTCACAGCTGGATGTACTGATTACGCCGTTAGTGGCGTTTGACGAAGATGGGCAACGGCTGGGCATGGGCGGCGGATTTTATGACCGCACGTTGCAAAACTGGCAACAGCATAAGATCCAACCCGTGGGCTACGCGCACGATTGTCAGCGAGTGGAAAAATTGCCTGTCGAAGAGTGGGATATCCCACTGCCTGCGGTGGTGACGCCATCCAAAATTTGGGAGTGGTAGCCGTTTTTTGCCGATTGACAGCGCCGTTTTTTTGACCTAAATTCCTCGGTGAAGGGTGAGGGAGGCGAACCTCCCTCCTGCGTACTCTCTGTTAATATGCTGGCGTAGCGATGATTAACAGGATCAGCAGCATGATGACGTATCTCATCATCGTCCCTTTCCTTTTTAGAGCCCCTGCTTCGGTAGGGGCTTTCCCGTTTCAGCACTATGCTGAGCCCCTATCGTAAATTTCTTTTAGTGCTGTACAACACGCAGCACTGCCTTTAGTTGCCAATTGCGGCAAGGCTCGAAAACAGAATGTATGCGTTACAGAAAGAAATTTTGAGGCCGGGAAATCAGAGGAAAGATGGGCAGGTCAACCGCCTGCCCATATAGAGGAAATCAGTACAGCAGACGCGCGCGAATGGTTCCCGGAAGGGCCTTCATCGCCAGCAGCGCTTTCTCCGCCACATCTTCATCCGCTTCAATATCGATAACCACGTAACCTACCTGTGCGGAAGTCTGCAGATACTGTGCGGCAATGTTGACGCCCTGCTCGGCAAAAATCTGGTTCAGCGCGGTCAAAACGCCCGGACGGTTTTCGTGAATGTGCATCAGACGACGACCACCGTGCAGCGGCAGCGAAACTTCCGGGAAGTTAACCGCAGACAGCGTAGAGCCGTTGTCGGAATACTTGGTCAGTTTCCCAGCCACTTCCAGACCGATGTTTTCCTGTGCTTCCAGCGTGGACCCACCGATATGCGGCGTCAGGATCACGTTGTCGAAATCACACAGCGGCGAGGTGAACGGATCGCTGTTAGAAGCAGGTTCCGTTGGGAAGACGTCGATGGCCGCTCCCGCCAGATGTTTTGTTGCCAGCGCATCACACAGCGCAGGAATATCGACAACCGTACCGCGTGCGGCGTTGATCAGCAGTGCGCCTGGTTTCATCAGCGCAATCTCATGCGCGCCCATCATATTTTTGGTGGAGGCGTTTTCCGGTACGTGCAGGCTCACCACGTCGCTCATATTGAGCAGGTCGGAAAGATGCTGAACCTGGGTGGCGTTGCCAAGCGGGAGTTTATTTTCAATATCATAGAAATAGACATGCATCCCCAGCGATTCCGCCAGAATGCCCAACTGAGTACCAATGTGGCCGTAGCCGATGATCCCCAGTTTTTTGCCACGCGCTTCAAACGAGCCGGTAGCCAGTTTATTCCACACGCCGCGGTGTGCTTTGGCGTTTGCTTCGGGTACGCCGCGTAGCAGTAGTAGCAGTTCGCCAATCACCAGTTCCGCAACGGAACGCGTGTTAGAGAATGGTGCGTTGAACACGGGGATCCCGCGTTTTGCCGCAGCGGACAGATCAACCTGGTTGGTGCCAATGCAGAAGCAGCCAATCGCGACCAGTTTCTCTGCGGCGTCAATCACATCTTCCGTCAGATGGGTACGGGATCGCAGGCCAATGAAGTGGGCATCACGGATGGACTCTTTCAGTTGCTCAGTGTCCAGAGCGCCTTTGTGAAACTCGATGTTGGTATAACCTGCTGCACGAAGGCTTTCGAGCGCTTTTTGGTGTACGCCTTCAACCAGCAGAAATTTAATCTTATCTTTCTCCAGTGATACCTTTGCCATTTCCCCGACCCTGTCTTTTTTGTTCAAACTGATGTGTTGTGTGTGGGATTTTCATCCGTCTCTTCAACATATCAAAAAATAATATTGCGGCAATATGAACGTTTGCGTCGCCGTGCTGAAGAAATGTCATTCAACGAGAAATGTCAGAGGAAAATACTGGCGATAACTTTTTCTTTGGAGAGATCGGCAGGACAATATTATAAACGTGACACAAGTCACCAAATTTGCCCTGCCAAAATTTTTTTAACGGGAGAAGACGCTCCCGTCAGATCATTTTACGATAGTTTTCACGCCATCTGGCGTACCGATCAGCGCGACATCCGCACCACGGTTGGCAAACAGACCGACGGTTACCACACCCGGAATCCCGTTGATGGCATTTTCCAGCGCGATGGCGTCGAGGATCTCCAGACCGTATACATCGAGGATCACGTTGCCGTTGTCCGTCACGACGCCCTGACGGTATTCAGGACGACCGCCCAGCTTCACCAACTGGCGAGCCACAGCGCTGCGCGCCATTGGGATCACTTCAACCGGCAGCGGGAAGTTGCCGAGAATATCGACTTCTTTAGACGCATCCGCGATACAGATAAATTTCTTCGCTACGGAAGCAATGATTTTTTCACGGGTCAACGCTGCGCCGCCGCCCTTGATCATCTGCATGTGGCCGTTAATTTCATCCGCGCCGTCAACGTATACGTCGAGGCTGTCAACTTCGTTAAGGTCGAACACGTGGATGCCAAGGCTTTTGAGTTTTTCGGTCGAGGCGTCCGAACTGGATACCGCACCTTCAATCTGACCTTTCATTGTGCCCAGCGCATCAATAAAGTGTGCGGCTGTTGAACCTGTACCTACGCCCACAATGGTACCGGGCTGTACATACTTAAGTGCCGCCCATCCTACTGCTTTTTTCAGTTCATCCTGCGTCATGATCGTTTCGCCTGTGGTGGGAAAATTCACGCGCATTATAGAACATTGCGCAGAAAAATGTCCCCACACCCGCTCGCAAGCGGCGGATTTCGTCTTTACCCAATCAAAAATTGTGTCATAGTGCAGAACAAGCAAAAATTTCAGGAGTGCGTCAAAGCAATGAAACGTCCGGACTACAGAACACTACAAGCACTGGATGCGGTTATTCGTGAACGAGGATTTGAGCGCGCGGCGCAAAAGCTGTGCATCACGCAATCCGCCGTTTCACAGCGCATAAAACAGCTTGAGAATATGTTCGGACAACCGTTGCTGGTGCGTACCGTACCACCACGCCCAACCGAGCAAGGGCAGAAACTGCTGGCGCTTTTGCGTCAGGTTGAACTGCTGGAAGACGAGTGGCTGGGCGATGAACAAACCGGCTCAACGCCGCTGCTGCTCTCGCTGGCGGTGAACGCCGACAGTCTGGCAACCTGGTTACTTCCGGCGCTGGCCCCGGTACTGGCAAATTCACCGATTCGCCTGAACCTGCAGGTTGAGGATGAAACGCGCACCCAGGAACGTCTGCGTCGTGGTGAAGTGGTCGGTGCGGTGAGTATTCAGCATCAGGCACTGCCAAGCTGTCTGGTGGATAAACTTGGCGCACTGGACTATCTGTTTGTTGGATCAAAACCTTTCGCCGAGCGTTATTTCCCTAACGGCGTCACCCGCTCTGCCCTGCTGAAAGCCCCGGCGGTAGCGTTTGACCATCTTGATGATATGCACCAGGCGTTCCTGCAACAAAATTTCGACCTGCCGCCAGGCAGCGTACCATGCCATATCGTTAACTCGTCTGAAGCCTTCGTTCAACTGGCACGTCAGGGAACCACCTGCTGCATGATCCCACACTTACAGATTGAGAAAGAGCTGGCAAGCGGCGAACTTATCGACTTAACACCGGGCCTGTTCCAGCGCCGGATGCTGTACTGGCATCGCTTTGCGCCGGAAAGCCGCATGATGCGCAACGTCACTGATGCGCTGCTGGCCTATGGCCACAACGTGCTGCGTCAGGATTAAACCGTTTATTCCTCCTGAGTGCCGGATGGCGGCGTAACGCCTTATCCGGCCTACAAGCCTTATACCCTCTTTTCATGCTATTCCCGCCACGTCTTTGAAATACATCACAAAATAAAACACGCCGCGCGGCAAAAAACGACGTCCTGTTGGCTATTTTTTGCTGGCGACAAGCCAAATGAAAAAGCACACCGTATTCGCAAAGATTCAACTTATTGCGTAATACGGAGCAAAAAATGGCAAACGTGCAGGAGTGGCAAACACTCGCCAATAAAGAACTCAGCCGACGGGAAAAAACCGTCGAGTCGCTGGAAAGACAGACAGCGGAAGGGATTGCCATCAAGCCGCTGTACACTGAAGCAGACCTCGATAATCTGGAAGTCACGGGCACCCTTCCCGGCCTGCCGCCTTACGTGCGCGGCCCACGCGCCACCATGTATACCGCACAGCCGTGGACCATTCGTCAGTACGCCGGTTTTTCTACCGCCAAAGAGTCCAACGCCTTTTACCGCCGCAACCTCGCCGCCGGGCAAAAAGGGCTTTCCGTCGCCTTTGACCTTGCCACCCATCGTGGCTATGACTCAGACAACCCACGCGTGTCGGGAGACGTCGGTAAAGCCGGCGTGGCGATCGATACCGTCGAAGATATGAAGGTACTGTTCGACCAGATCCCGCTGGATAAGATGTCGGTATCGATGACCATGAACGGCGCGGTGCTGCCGGTACTGGCGTTTTATATCGTCGCTGCAGAAGAACAAGGCGTAACGCCGGAACAACTCACCGGGACCATTCAGAACGATATTCTGAAAGAGTACCTGTGTCGCAACACCTACATTTATCCACCAAAACCGTCTATGCGCATTATCGCCGACATCATCGCCTGGTGCTCCGGCAACATGCCGCGCTTTAACACCATCAGCATCAGCGGCTATCACATGGGTGAAGCCGGGGCAAACTGCGTGCAGCAGGTGGCCTTTACGCTGGCAGACGGTATTGAATACATCAAAGCCGCACTTTCCGCCGGACTGAAAATAGATGACTTCGCCCCGCGCCTGTCGTTCTTCTTCGGCATCGGCATGGATCTGTTTATGAACGTCGCCATGCTGCGCGCGGCGCGATATTTGTGGAGCGAAGCGGTCAGCAGTTTTGGCGCGACGAACCCAAAATCTCTCGCTCTGCGTACCCACTGCCAGACCTCCGGCTGGAGTCTGACCGAGCAGGATCCTTACAACAACGTGGTACGTACCACCATTGAAGCGCTCGGCGCTACGCTCGGCGGCACCCAGTCGCTGCATACCAACGCCTTTGATGAAGCGCTCGGTTTGCCCACCGATTTCTCCGCCCGTATTGCGCGTAATACGCAAATCATCATTCAGGAAGAATCAGAGATCTGCCGCACCGTCGATCCGCTGGCCGGATCGTATTACGTCGAGTCACTCACCGATCAAATCGTCAAGCAGGCGCGTACGATCATCAAGCAGATTGACGAGGCAGGTGGCATGGCGAAAGCGATCGAAGCCGGGCTCCCTAAACGGATGATCGAGGAAGCTTCCGCGCGCGAACAGTCGCTGATCGACCAGGGTAAGCGCGTTATTGTTGGCGTGAACAAGTACAAGCTGGATAAAGAAGACGAGACGTCGGTACTGGAGATCGACAACGTGAAGGTGCGTAATGAGCAAATTGCTTCGCTGCAGCATATCCGCGCCACCCGCGACAACGATGCCGTTAAAACCGCACTATCCGCGCTGACCCACGCCGCGCAGCATAATGAAAACCTGCTGGCTGCCGCCGTCAACGCCGCCCGCGTTCGCGCCACGCTCGGTGAAATCTCCGACGCGCTGGAAGTCGCCTTTGACCGATATCTGGTTCCCAGCCAGTGCGTTACTGGCGTGATTGCGCAAAGCTATCACCAGTCTGATAAATCCGCCGATGAGTTTGACGCTATCGTTGCGCAAACCGAACGCTTCCTCGCGGAAAATGGCCGTCGCCCGCGCATTCTGATCGCCAAGATGGGCCAGGACGGCCACGATCGCGGCGCGAAGGTGATCGCCAGCGCCTACTCCGATCTCGGCTTCGATGTCGATCTCAGCCCGATGTTCTCCACACCAGAAGAGATCGCCCGTCTGGCGGTAGAAAACGATGTGCATGTAATAGGCGCATCGTCACTGGCGGCAGGCCATAAAACGCTGATCCCGGAGTTGGTTACCGCACTCAAAAAATGGGGGCGTGAAGATATCTGTGTGGTAGCAGGAGGCGTTATTCCGCCACAGGATTACGCCTTCCTGCACGAGCATGGTGTAGCAGCCATTTATGGCCCCGGCACGCCAATGCTCGACAGCGTCCGCGATGTGTTGACCCGTATCAGTCAACATCATGATTAACGCCGCCACGCTTGAGGATACCGTCCGCCGCTTGCGACTCGGTGAAAGAGCCACACTCGCCCAGGCAATGACGCTGGTCGAAAGCAACCACCCGCGCCACCAGCCGTTAAGTACGCAATTGCTGGACGCGATTATGCCGTTCACCGGTAACGCCCTGCGCTTAGGGATCACCGGCACGCCGGGCGCGGGTAAAAGTACGTTCCTGGAAGCATTCGGTATGCTGCTCATCCGCCACGGATTACGGGTGGCGGTGATCGCCGTCGATCCCAGCAGCCCGGTCAGCGGCGGCAGCATTCTTGGTGATAAGACCCGCATGACGGAGCTTGCCCGCGCAGAATCTGCGTTTATTCGCCCGGTCCCCTCCAGCGGTCATTTAGGCGGCGCCAGCCAGCGCGCACGCGAATTAATGCTGCTGTGCGAAGCAGCTGGCTTTGACGTGGTGATTGTAGAGACCGTCGGCGTTGGACAGTCAGAAACCGAAGTCGCAGGTATGGTGGATTGCTTTATCTCACTGCAAATCGCTGGCGGTGGCGACGATTTACAGGGTATCAAAAAAGGCCTGATGGAAATGGCGGATCTGGTCGTCATCAATAAAGACGACGGAGAGAACCATACCAGCGTTGCGATCGCCCGCCATATGTACGAATCCGCCCTGCACATTTTGCGCCGTAAATATGACGAGTGGCAGCCGCGAGTTCTGACCTGTAGCGCCCTGGAAAAACGCGGCATTGAGGAAATCTGGCAGGCGATAACCGACTTTAAAACATGCCTGACCGCCAGCGGTCGACTGGAAAAAGTTCGCCAGCAGCAGGCGGTGGACTGGTTACATCAGCAGGCTGAAGAAGAAGCGCTGCATCTGCTGTTTGCCCGGGCTGATTTCGACCGTTATTTCCAGCAGACGCTGCAGGCTGTCAAAAACAATGATCTTTCGCCGCGCACCGGTCTGCGGCATATCAGCGAATTTATCCAGCATCATTACTTTCAATAAAGAGAACATTATGTCTTATCAATACGTCAACGTGGTCATCATCCAGAAAGTCGCGGTTATTGAGTTCAACTACGCGCGCAAGCTCAATGCCCTGAGCAAAGTGTTTATTGACGATCTGATGCAGGCGCTGAGCGACCTCAATCGTGCGGACATTCGCTGCATCATTCTACGCGCTCCGAGCGGGGCCAAAGTGTTCTCTGCCGGGCATGATATTCATGAGCTCCCCACCGGACGTCGCGATCCGCTCTCCTATGACGATCCGCTGCGTCAGATAACCCGTATGATCCAAAAATACCCGAAGCCGGTGATCTCCATGGTCGAAGGCAGCGTCTGGGGCGGCGCGTTTGAGATGATCATGAGTTCCGATCTGATCATCGCAGCCAGCACATCCACCTTCTCAATGACCCCGGTCAACCTCGGCGTGCCGTATAACCTTGTGGGCATCCACAATCTGACCCGCGACGCTGGTTTTCACATCGTTAAAGAACTGATTTTTACCGCCTCGCCCATCACCGCTCAACGCGCCATGGCGGTCGGGATCCTCAACCATGTCGTACCTGTCGAGGAACTGGAAGATTTCACCCTGCAAATGGCGCACCACATCTCGGAAAAAGCGCCGCTGGCAATCGCCGTCATCAAAGAAGAACTGCGCGTGCTGGGTGAAGCGCACACCATGAATTCCGATGAGTTCGAGCGTATTCAGGGCATGCGCCGCGCGGTGTACGACAGCGAGGATTATCAGGAAGGGATGAACGCGTTTATGGAAAAACGTAAACCCAATTTTGTCGGCCATTAATCACGTCCGAGAAAGGAGACGGCCATGAAACGGATGAGCGCCGAACAGGCGGCAGAAATTATCCAGCACGATGATATGGTGGCATTCAGCGGCTTTACCCCCGCAGGTTCGCCAAAAGCGTTACCCAGCGCAATTGCCCAACGCGCATGCGAACAGCATCAGCTCGGGCAGCCTTTTCAGATCCGCCTGCTGACCGGAGCATCAATTGGCGCTGCTGCTGATGATGTCCTATCCGCGGCGGATGCCGTTTCCTGGCGCGCGCCTTATCAAACCTCATCGGGCCTGCGCGAGAAAATTAATCAGGGCCAGGTGAGGTTTGTCGATCTCCATTTGAGCGAGGTTGCGCAGATGGTTAATTACGGCTTTTTTGGCGAGATCGATGTTGCCGTCATTGAAGCTTCCGCCATTGCGCCAGATGGACGGATTTGGCTTTCCAGCGGTATTGGTAATGCGCCCACCTGGCTTCTGCGGGCGAAAAAAGTGATCATTGAACTGAATCATTACCATAATCCTCGCGTGGCGGAGTTTGCCGACATCGTGATACCCGGCGCACCGCCGCGGCGTAACAGCGTACCCATATTTCATACCATGGATCGCGTGGGCAGTCAGTGCGTGCAGATAGACCCGCAGAAAGTGGTCGCGATAGTGGATACCGACCTACCCGATGCAGGAAATACGGCGGATAAAACCAATCCGGTCAGCCAACAAATTGCCGATAACGTCGTCACTTTCCTGTTGGCAGAAATGGCGCACAAACGCATTCCAGCTGAGTTTCTACCCTTACAAAGCGGCGTGGGCAATATCAACAACGCGGTGATGGCGCGGCTGGGGGAAAACCCGGATATCCCGCCCTTTATGATGTATTCGGAGGTGTTGCAGGAGTCGGTGGTGCATCTGCTGGAAACGGGCAAGATAACCGGCGCCAGCGCCTCCAGCCTGACCATTTCAGCCCCCTCGCTACAGAAGATTTACGACAACATGGACTTCTTCGCCAGCCGTATTGTGCTGCGCCCGCAGGAGATCTCCAATAACCCAGAAATCATTCGACGGCTGGGGGTTATCGCGCTCAACGTGGGCCTGGAATTTGATATCTACGGCCATGCCAATTCCACGCACGTTGCGGGCGTGAACCTGATGAACGGCATCGGCGGCAGCGGGGATTTCGAGCGCAACGCCTACCTGTCTATCTTTATGGCGCCGTCGATTGCCAAAGGCGGGAAAATCTCCACCATCGTACCGATGTGCAGCCATGTCGATCACAGCGAACATAGCGTTAAAGTGATCGTGACCGAACAAGGGATTGCCGATCTGCGTGGGTTATCTCCGATGCAGCGGGCGCACACGATTATCGATAACTGTGCGCACCCTCTTTACCGGGATTACCTGCACCGCTATCTGGAGAAAGCGCCCGGCGGGCATATCCATCACGATCTCAGCCATGCTTTCGATCTGCATCGCAACCTGCTCGAAACAGGTTCAATGCTTGGTTAACTTGCCGTACCGTCACGATCCTCAGCAATATGCTCGAGCATGGTGGCGGTATAGCGATGATTTTTCAGCGAATAGAGAAATTCTTGCATATACATGGGGCTACCGGGCGCGTCGAAATACTTTAGCGTCGACGGATTCACCAGCCGCCAGGCGAAATGAGGGATCACCGTCAAAAACTGCCCGCGCTCCACCGCGCTAATCTTGGCCATAAAGCTGTATGGACGGTAAATAATCGTCGGGTTAATCCCACAGGGTCGCATGTAGGCATCCAGCATCGCCTCAAAGTTGGCGCGATTCTGGAAGCGCATTTGCAGCCAGGGCAACTCGCGCAGCAGATCCTGCGGCTGTTTTTCTTCGTAGCGCCGGGAAACGAGAAAACCCAGACGCAGCGGAGGGAGTTCATCGATCGCCAGATTTTCCAGCTCCTGGACGCGGGGGGAAACGTGCTGCGGCGAGATGATAAAATCGAGTTTGCGATCGAACAGGTTATCAATCACCCCATTCTCACTGAACTCCACGGCCTGGGCCGTCACACCATGGTACTTATCACCAAGGCTTATCAACTGGTCAAAAATAATCGTTGGGTAGGTATTGTCGATGCCGATGACGATTTCCCGCGAACGGCGAGAGGCGTTATGGATTTCGTTATCAATGGCAGAGAGGCGCTGATAAACGGGAAACAGCTTCTGATACAGCTCCTGTCCCGCTTTATTCAGACTGATGTTGTTATCTTTGCGGGTAAACAGCGTATAGCCGATTTGATCTTCCAGTGCAGCAATGCTTTTACCGAATGGCGATGCGGTCATATGTATTTTTTCTGCCGCTCTGGCGATGTTATTGGTTTGCGCCAGCAGAATGAAATTACGCATCTTTTTCGAGATAAAAATATCCATAGCGTCCCCTTAAAAATCGCTATGGCCTATCCTCATTACGGCGAAAAAAAAGACCGGATGTGAGGTCTCATTTTTACAGTTGGTCACATAAAAAACCCGGCTGGAAAGCCGGGTCTGGAACGATTACTGGGTTTTGGCTGGCGTTGCTGTTGGCTGCCCCGCCGTCGGCTCAATCTGGAAGACGACATCAACCTGATCGTCAAACTGAATAACCGGCTGTTCATAGGTTTCCTGAGCGGATGTCGCAGGCGCTGCATCCGCTTTCATCATCCGTACCATCGGGCTCGGTTGATAATTGGATACGTGATAGCGTACGCTGTAAACGGGACCCAGTTTACTGTTAAAGCCCGCTGCCAGTTGTTCAGCCTGATGAATAGCATCATCAATTGCTGCTTTACGCGCCTTGTCTTTATAAGCATCCGGTTGGGCAACACCGAGCGATACCGAACGAATCTCATTCAGACCGGCCTTCAGTGCGCCATCAAGCAGCGCATTGAGTTTGTCCAGCTGACGCAGCGTGACTTCAACGGTACGCACCGCACGATAGCCTTTGAGGATGCTTTTGCCGTTCTGGTAGTCGTAGTCCGGCTGGGTACGCAGGTTTGCAGCGCTAATGTCTTTCTTCGCTATCTGGTTCTGTTCAAGGAAGGAGAGATATTGCGCCACGCGTTCATCGGCCTGCTTCTTCGCTGAAGCCGCATCCTTTGCAGCAACGTTCACTTCAATCGCCAGAGTGGCGATGTCTGGTGTCGCATCCACGCTTGCCGTTCCGGAAGTCACGATGTGCGGTCCATTTGGCAACTCATTTGCCTGTACCGATAGTGCGCTGAATCCGACTAATGCCGCCAGGGCCATTATTTTGAACTTCACGGTCGTTCCTCCATGTTTCATTAATTACCCCGAAACTCAGGGCACATGCAGGCAAGCTTAGCCGATCTCGCTGCGTTGTCCATCAGACAACACTTAGTTGAACAACGCATGAACGTGCGCAACACCTTCTTTTGCCAGCTGAAAAGCGATAAACCACATCACTAATCCTACCAGCGTATTGATGATGCGCTGTGCTTTAGCAGTACGCAGGCGCGGAGCAAGCCAGGCCGCCAGCAATGCCAGGCCGAAGAACCACAGGAACGAAGCGCTGACGGTTCCCAGCGCAAACCAGCGCTTAGGCTCAACGTCCAGTTGCCCTCCCAGACTCCCCAGCACCACAAAGGTATCCAGATAAACATGGGGATTGAGCCACGTCACCGCCAGCATAGTAGCAATGATTTTCCAGCGGCCCTGCTTCATCACCTCGGCGCTGGCCAGCTCCAGATTACTACTCATCGCCGTTTTTAACGCACCAAAACCGTACCAGAGTAAAAAGGCGACGCCGCCCCAGGTGACCAGCGCCATCAGCCACGGCGACTGCATCAGCAAGGCGCTACCGCCGAAGATCCCCGCGCAAATCAACGCCAAATCGCTGATAGCGCAAAGTAAAGCGATCATGATGTGATACTGGCGACGGATCCCCTGATTCATCACAAAAGCATTTTGTGGACCAAGCGGAAGTATCATGGCCGCACCAAGTGCAAGCCCTTGAAAATAATACGATAACACGTTAATCATCCCGAACTGTTTCTCTTAGGAGCAGACTATAGCGCGGGAAAATCATTAGCGGAAATTGATAATTTTAATCAGGGATAAGAGGAATTAATACCAGGAGGGAAGATGCCGGATGGCGGCTGGCGCCTTGTCCGGCCTGGAGATTTTGTAGGCCCGGTATGCGATAGCGCCACCGGGCACGCGATTACTCTGCAGCGCTCTCTTTCACACGCTTGAAGTTCACATCCATCTGCGGATACGGGAAGCTGATGCCGTTGGCGTCAAACTCGCGTTTAATACGCTCCAGAACATCCCAATAGACGCTTTGCAGATCGCTGCTGTTGCTCCAGACGCGTACGACGAAATTAATCGAGGAAGCGCCCAGCTCATTCAGGCGCACCGTCATTTCACGATCTTTAATGATTCGTTCGTCAGACTGGATGATATCAGTGAGGATTTTTTTCACCTGATCGATATCGGAGTCATAAGCTACGCCGATGATAAATTCGTTACGACGGACCGGCTCGCGAGAGAAGTTAATGATGTTCCCGGCAATAATTTTACCGTTTGGGATCACCACAATCTTACCGTCAACGGTACGCATGGTCGTGGAGAAAATCTGCACGTTGAGCACGGTTCCCGCTACGCCGCCGAGGTCTACATACTCACCCGCACGGAACGGACGGAACATTACCAACAGCACGCCAGCGGCGAGGTTGGACAACGAACCTTGCAGTGCCAGACCAACGGCTAAACCAGCGGCACCGAGAACGGCAATCACGGAGGCGGTTTGTACCCCAACGCGGCCCAGAGCGGCAATCAGCGTGAAAGCGATAATACCGTAGCGCACCAGTGCGGAGAGGAAGTCGGCAACGGTTGCATCAATTTTACGCGCCAGCATCAGGCGGTTAACGGTGTTAGATACGATGCGCGCCACGATCATACCGATAATGACAATGGCGATGGCCGCCACGATGTTGACGGCATAGCTCAACAGCAGCTCCTGATTGCGGACCAGCCAGGTGCCCGCACCGTTTATGCTGTCGACAACATTCAAATCTTCCATTCACTATTCCTTTTTTGCTTACCCAAACGGGAGAAATAAAGCCGCCCTCACGGGACTGGCAACCTGACAAGGGTAAACAATAAACCTGGATTTTGCCAAACAGATCACAGAATTCTCTGTCAGCAGCACATTGAAATGGCAATAAAAAAGGCCCGCATTTGCGGGCCTCATGTCACGTAGAACGGCGTTAATTACAGAACGTCAACCGCGTTCAGTTCTTTGAAAGCCTGTTCCAGACGGGTGATCATGGTTGCCTGACCAGCACGCAGCCATACGCGCGGATCGTAGTATTTCTTGTTCGGCTGATCTTCGCCTTTCGGGTTGCCCAGCTGACCCTGCAGGTAAGCTTCGTTTGCTTTGTAGTAGTTCAGAACGCCTTCCCAGGTAGCCCATTGGGTATCGGTGTCGATGTTCATTTTCACTACGCCGTAGCTTACGGAGTCTTTGATTTCCTGAGCAGTAGAACCGGAACCGCCGTGGAAGACGAAGTTCAGGCTGTTGTGCGGCAGGTTATGTTTCTTAGAAACATAGTCCTGAGAGTCGCGCAGGATGGTCGGGGTCAGAACAACGTTACCCGGCTTGTAAACGCCGTGTACGTTACCGAAGGAAGCTGCGATGGTGAAACGCGGGCTGATTTTGCTCAGCTCGGTGTAGGCGTAATCAACGTCTTCCGGCTGGGTGTACAGTGCAGAAGCGTCCATGTGGCTGTTGTCCACGCCGTCTTCTTCGCCACCGGTGCAACCCAGTTCGATTTCCAGGGTCATGCCCATTTTGGACATGCGCGCCAGGTATTTGGAGCAGATTTCGATGTTCTCTTCCAGAGACTCTTCAGACAGGTCGATCATGTGAGAAGAGAACAGTGGTTTGCCGGTTGCTGCGAAGTGTTTTTCACCCGCGTCCAGCAGACCGTCGATCCACGGCAGCAGTTTCTTCGCGCAGTGGTCAGTGTGCAGGATAACCGGAACACCGTAGTGTTCAGCCATCTGGTGAACGTGATGCGCGCCAGAGATAGCACCCAGGATTGCAGCGCCCTGAGGAACGTCGGACTTCACGCCTTTACCCGCGATGAAAGAAGCACCACCGTTGGAGAACTGTACGATTACCGGCGCTTTAACTTTTGCAGCGGTTTCCAGTACGGCGTTGATGGAGTCGGTACCAACGCAGTTAACAGCTGGCAGAGCAAAGTTGTTTTCTTTAGCTACCTGGAAAACTTTCTGTACGTCATCACCAGTGATTACGCCTGGTTTTACGAAATCAAAAATTTTAGACATGTTGCGAGTCCTGTATCTTCGGCCTTGGAAAGGGCGCGCGCTCTAAAGCGCGCTAATAATTGGGCAGGTTACCCTGCCCATTAAATGCTTACTTTTTAGCGCGCTCTTCGAGCATCGCTACTGCTGGCAGTACTTTGCCTTCCACGAATTCGAGGAATGCGCCGCCGCCAGTGGAGATGTAGGAGATTTTGTCAGCAATACCGAACAGGTCGATAGCTGCCAGGGTGTCGCCGCCGCCTGCGATAGAGAACGCTTCGCTGTCTGCGATGGCGTTAGCCACGATTTCAGTACCCTTGCGGAAGTTCGGGAATTCGAACACGCCAACCGGGCCGTTCCACAGAATGGTTTTCGCATTCTTCAGGATGTCAGCCAGTTGCTGTGCAGAAGCGTCGCCGATGTCCAGGATCTGCTCGTCTTCTTTCACATCGCTAACGGATTTCAGAGTAGCCGGTGCAGTTTCAGAGAATTCAGTCGCTACGCGAACGTCGGTCGGGACCGGGATGTCGCAAGTGGTCAGCAGGCGCTTAGCTTCGTCAACCAGGTCAGCTTCATACAGGGATTTACCCACGTTGTGGCCTTGAGCGGCAACGAAGGTGTTCGCGATACCACCGCCAACGATCAGTTGGTCAGCGATTTTTGACAGAGAATCCAGAACGGTCAGTTTGGTAGAAACTTTAGAACCACCAACGATAGCCACCATCGGACGAGCAGGTTCTTTCAGTGCTTTACCCAGCGCATCCAGCTCTTCAGCCAGCAGCGGACCAGCGCACGCTACGTCAGCAAATTTGCCGATACCGTGGGTAGAAGCCTGCGCACGGTGAGCCGTACCGAAAGCATCCATGACGAATACGTCGCACAGCGCAGCATATTTTTTGGACAGCGCTTCGTCGTCTTTCTTCTCGCCTTTGTTGAAGCGAACGTTTTCCAGAACAACCAGTTCACCGGCAGCGACTTCAACGCCGTCCAGGTAATCTTTTACCAGGCGAACTGGAGCAGACAGTTTGTCTTTCAGATAGTTAACAACCGGCAGCAGAGAGAATTCTTCGTTGTACTCGCCTTCGGTAGGACGACCCAGGTGGGAAGTTACCATCACTTTAGCACCCTGTTTCAGGGCCAGTTCGATGGTTGGCAGGGAAGCACGGATACGCGCATCGCTGGTTACTTTCCCTTCTTTAACTGGTACGTTCAGGTCCGCACGGATAAAAACGCGTTTACCAGCCAGATCCAGATCGGTCATCTTAATTACAGACATGGTGAATCCTCTCGTTGATTCATAAAGTTTTGTCGACGCTCAAGCGTCGAGCCTGAAACCAATAGCAGCCATCGCTAACGTTGTGTCGAGCATACGGTTAGCAAAGCCCCATTCATTATCACACCAGACCAGCGTTTTGATCAGGTGAGCGCCACTCACGCGCGTTTGCGTACCATCAACGATGGCGCTGTGCGGGTCGTGGTTAAAATCTACAGAGACCAACGGTAATTCCGTATAGTCAACTATACCATGAAATGCACCTTGTGCTGCTTTTTGCAGCAACCGGTTGACTTCACTGGCTTTTACTGGTTTTTTCACCGTCACGCTTAAGTCGATCGCCGTCACATTTATGGTCGGTACACGCACCGCTATCGCTTCAAAACGATCGTTAAACTGCGGGAAAATTCGCGTGATGCCCGCCGCCAGTTTGGTATCCACCGGAATAATCGACTGACTGGCCGCTCGCGTGCGACGCAGGTCGGGATGATAAGCATCAATAACCTGCTGATCGTGCATCGCGGAGTGGATCGTGGTGACGGTACCAGACTCAATGCCGTAAGCATCATCCAGCAATTTAATGACGGGAATTATACAATTCGTGGTGCAGGAGGCGTTGGATACAATTCGGTGCTCAGCGCGCAGCTGATCCTGATTAACGCCATACACAACGGTTGCGTCGATGTCGTGACTGCCAGGATGTGAAAAGAGCACTTTTTTTGCACCAGCGGCAATATGCGCCTCGCCGTGTTCGCGGTTGCCGAAGACCCCCGTACAATCCAGCACGATGTCGACACCCAGTTCGCGCCATGGAAGTGCATCGAGTGTTCGCTCATGCAGGATGCGAATCGCGTCATCGCCAACAATGAGCTGGTCACGTTCCTGACGAACATCCCAGGCAAAACGTCCATGGCTGGTGTCATATTTCAACAAATGCGCCATGCCTGCAGCATCGGCCAGTTCGTTGATTGCCACCACGGTGATTTCCGCCCGACGCCCGGATTCATACAAAGCACGAACCACGTTGCGTCCGATGCGACCGAAACCATTAATCGCTACGCGTACGGTCATAGGTCTCCTGCAAGGATTTCTCAGAAACGATGTGGCTGACAGAGTAATGCAGCAAATCGCTCAGGGAAACCTTACCTGTCGCAAACTGCGACTAATTGGTTAATTGTCGAACATTTAATCGACTGAAACGCTTCAGCTAGAATAAGCGAAACGCGGAATAAAAGGAATGATTGTCCAGCAACAGAACACAGTTATCTGACTTACGTCACATTTTAACGCCCTTCAGCGCTAAATTTATTCCATATTCCAGAATTACGAATAACCGTAGCAAGATTATTTCGTTGCCATGTCACAAATCCTGATTTATATCAGGAAGCTCCCTAGCCCGCGTCTATATTATCAGCGCTACGTCCGAGTCTCGGAGTCCCTCAACTATGGCTATATTCTATCCCCCATCATCTGAAGCTCGCTTTCATGCGCTGCGGTTATTACCCGGTCAGGAAGTCTTTTCAGCGCTACACGCTTTTGTACAACAACATCAGCTACAGGCTGGTTGGATAGCGGGTTGCACCGGCAGTCTGAGCAACATAGCCCTGCGCTTCGCTGGACGCGAAGAAACCACGTTACTCACCGATTCGTGGGAAATTATCTCTCTGAACGGCACGCTGGAACTTACCGGCGAGCATCTCCATCTGGCGGTTGCCGACCCGCGCGGCGCGATGCTGGGCGGCCACATGATGCCGGGCTGTACCGTGCGCACCACGCTGGAACTGGTGATTGGCGAGCTGACGTCTCTGGCATTCAGCCGTCAGCCCTGCGCCGTTTCCGGTTATGACGAACTGGTTATTTCATCCCGCTAACGTTTTACTTGAAAGAGGTTTTCTATGGCGCGTCGCCAATTTTCCAGCCAGTCTCTGGTACTGATTGTCATTGCTATCGCCATCAATATGGTCGGTGGGCAGCTTATCAGCATGCTGAAACTACCTATTTTTCTCGACTCGATTGGTACCTTGATTAGCGCAGTGCTGCTAGGTCCAGTGGTGGGGATGCTTACCGGATTACTCACTAACCTGTTATGGGGGTTACTGACCGATCCGATCGCCGCCGCCTTTGCGCCCGTCGCCATGGTGATTGGACTGGTCGCCGGTTGGCTGGCGCGGGCGGGATGGTTTCGCACCTTACCCAAAGTCGTTGTCAGCGGTGTGATTATTACGCTTGCTGTTACCCTCGTTGCCGTGCCTATTCGCACGACCCTGTTTGGCGGCGTTACCGGCAGCGGTGCCGATCTTTTTGTCGCGTGGATGCACTCGGTCGGTCAGAACCTGGTTGAGTCCGTCGCCATCACCGTCATCGGTGCGAATCTGGTCGATAAAATCCTCACGGCAATCATCGTCTGGGTGCTACTCCGCCAGCTCCCGCTGCGCACAACGCGCCATTTCCCTACGATGTCTGCCGTGCGCTAAATGCACCCGTTTACGTCGTTAACTCTGTGGGCACTCGCCGCCTGCTCCACGCTCCTGCTGCCAACCGGAGCGCCGCTTAGTCTGTACAGCGCCGCGACGTTTGCCAGTTTGTTGTGTATGAAGGCTACGCGGTCGCGGGCGAAATACGTACTCTGGCTGATGATCCCCTTAGGACTGGGGCTATGGCTGGTGCACGGCGGATGGCTTACCGAATGGCTCAGCGGACAACCACGCACGCCAGAACGTTGGGCCGATGCCATTACGCTCTGGCTGCGGATCCTGGCTATTGTGTCAACATCGCAGATATGGATGCAGTACGTACCGGTTTCGCGTTTTATACGCGCCCTGTTTGCTTCTCGGCTGCCGCCAGGTGTGGCCTACCTGTTTGCCGGGCCGTTGCTGGTCGTTGAACAGTTCAAACGCCAGTTGGCGATTATTCATGAGGCCCAGCGCGCACGCGGCGTACCGCTGGATGAGTCCTGGTACCAACGTTTACGCGCCATGCCAGCATTGATTGTTCCGCTTACCCATAACGCGCTCAATGATTTAGCCGTCCGCGGCGCGGCGCTCGATATGCGAGGATTTCGCCTGCATCGCTCACGCACCACGCTGTGGGCGCCGCCAGACAGCCTCCTGCAGCGTCTGGCTCGCTACGCCATGATAGTTCTGATGATGGTTGAGACAGGAGTCTGGATTTGGTTACGTTAGAACAGTTTCGCTATCTTCCGACGCATGCCGCGCGGCCCCCCGCTTGCTACAATTTCCACTATGCCGAGCCCGGAATGGTAGCTATTTTTGGCGATAACGGCAGTGGGAAAAGTACGCTGGCACAGCTGATGGCAGGCTGGTACCCCGATTTCCTGCCCGGAGAAATTGAGGGCACAGGAACGCTGCTGGGTACCCCCATCGGGAAACTGTCACTGGTCGAGCAGTCGAGTACTGTCCAGCTTGTACAGCAGTCACCTTACCTGCAGCTTTCAGGTTGTACATTCAGCGTAGAGGAAGAAGTGGCGTTTGGTCCGGAAAATCTCTGCCTTACCGAGGCCGAAATTATGAAGCGCATTGATGAAGCCCTGACGCTGACGGAATGTCAGCCTCTGCGCCGTCGTCATCCTGGCACGCTTTCCGGCGGAGAAACCCAGCGGGTGGTGATTGCCAGCGCGCTCGCCATGCAGCCGAAAATATTGATTCTGGACGAAGCATTCAGCCGCCTGACAGCGCAGGCGACTGTGATGCTACTCAAGCGACTGCAACAATGGGCGCAGGAACAGCATGCTTTGGTGGTGCTTTTCGAACGCAATCATTCCCCTTTTCTCAGCCATTGCCAGCAGGCGTGGCAACTGCGCGATGGAGCATTGTCACCGCTATGCTAACGTTAAACCAGGTCAGCTATCGCTGGCCGAACGCCGCCGATGACTGCCTGTGCAATATTTCACTTGAACTCCATGAAGGGGAATGGCTGGCGCTTACAGGCGATAATGGCGCCGGTAAATCTACGCTGCTGCGTATTATGGCCGGGCTGCTATTTCCGTCTTCTGGCTCAGTAACGGTACAAAACCGTCCGATTGCGCAACTGAAAAACCGGGAGCGCGCCAGGGCGATCGGCGTGCTGTTTCAGGAGGCGGAAAATCAAATCTTTCACAGCAAGGTAGCAGAGGAAGTGGCTTTCGGATTACGGCTACAGAAGCTCCCGGTAGCTGAGATTGCGCAACGTACGTCGGCAGCACTGCAGTTATGTCAGCTAGAGGACGTTGCCGACGCACACCCACTGGATCTGCATACTGCTCAACGACGAATGGTTGCCGTCGCCAGTCTGGAAGCACTCGCGCCCGCGATTCTACTGCTGGATGAACCCAGCCGGGATTTTGATGCGCACTGGCTTGGCGTCTTCGAAAACTGGCTGGCGGTATGTCGTGCGCGTGGTACAAGCATTGTAGCGATCAGTCATGACGCGGCGTTTACGCAGCGTCATTTCTCGCGCGTGGTACGTCTACACAATAAAAATATCATACAGCCCGATATGCACCATCGACCGTCATCTCCAGCATAAAGTTTGCTGACCGACTCCCATCCAGTACCCGACGAACATTCGGTCCGTCGGTACGCTCATAAAACGCCTCAGCGTCAGCTTGTGAGAGTCCACCAGCCAGTTTACGACCTACCAGTCGCATGCGCAGCGCATTGGCGGGGGCGCGAATAAACAACGAGCAATCACAAAACTCAGCTAACGCTCGCCACCTTTCGTCATCGCGCAATAACCAGTTTCCTTCCACAATCACGATCGGTGCCGTCACGGTGATGGCCGCTTCTACCGGATCGTGCTTTTGCCGATCATATTGCGGCCAGGATCCTTCCCCTTCCTTTATCTGGCGTAGATTCTGCGCAAGCTTATCCACATCAAAGGTTTCCGGCGCACCTTTGTATGCCCGCAGGTTATGGGCATCCAGCCAGGTATTATAGTGATGGAAGCCATCCATCGGCAGCGTCTGGATCTCCGGCAGGTCAGGATCCTGATGGGAGAGATATTCCCAGAAGGTGGTCAGCGTCGATTTCCCCGTACCCGGCGGCGCGCTAAGAAAAACAATCGTTCGTCGCTGCGGGTTAGTGGCGTGTATTTTTGCCAACTGATGCAATAACGGTTTATGAACGTTCTCTATCTCATCATCATGGTAATGCGCTTCAACTTGTAGCCCATTCACCGTTAGTTCGATTTTCACGGCGTTAATTCCTTTAAAATCGCCGTTACTGCCAGCGTCATTGCCGTCTTGACCATGGCGCTAAAGCGCACTTCAGACCACGCAGCAAAGTCGGCAAATTTCATCGACTCCAGCGCACCATAAAGGGTCGCATTGCGGGTGATACTGTTCACGTTGCTGACAAAATCCCAGGTAATATCATCGGCAAAACCGGGGATATTATCCTGCTCCTTCAGGTACTGATAAAACTGAGAGAAATGGGTGATGTCGGCATAAAGCCATTTATCCATTTTTCCCAGCGCATAAATCAGTCGTAACGCAACGTCGATATCGTCAAGCGGTCCACTCTGGGCGAGTAACGGCTTCACTGCATATTCCACGATTTCTTCATCGTTATTAACGAACAGCGACGGTAAAAAACGCTTAATGCCCTGGAGCAAAATGTTATGTGCCGTCGTCATAAACGAGAGTAAATTATTTTGAGCATCCAGTTGCTCAAGCACATCGTCTTCTGTCAGCGTCGTCATTAGTTATCCGATAAATCACCATGAATGCAGAGAGTCTATTATATTACACGTTCGATCCGCGCCACCGATCAGTAAAGTTTGTGTGCGCACACCATTTGCAACCTGTTGGATCCCTTTAACAAGATCGCCGCCTGTTACCCCCGTCGCGCTGAAAAGGATCTTATTTCCCCCTACCAGTTCGTCAAGCGCATAGATACGGTTGATTTCAACGCCCATCTCCGCGCAGCGCTGACGTTCCTGTGCTGCAATCAGGCGATGATCTGCGCTATCTCCTTTCGCTTCGCAAAAATCAATCAGCTCAGCCTGCATATCTCCCCCCAGCGCTTTAACCGCACAGGCCGAAATAACCCCTTCAGGCGCCCCGCCAATGGTATACATCAGATCATAAGGATTCTCCTGCATACAGGCCAATACGCTGGCGGCCACATCGCCATCGGGCAGAGCAAAGACTTTGACGCCAAGCCGCGTCGCCTCGGCAATCGCTGATTGAAGACGCGGTTTATCCAGCGTCACCATCCGCAGTCGATCCAGCGGTTTGCCCAACGCCTCAGCCACATTACGCAGATTGTCTGCCAACGGCAGCGCCAGATTAATCGCCCCTTTTGCAAAGCGATTAACAACCAGTTTTTTCATGTACATATCAGGAGCGTGTAACAGTGAACCTCGAGGTGCAAACGCCATGACGGCCAGCGCATTGCTTTGACCCATCGCCACCATTCGGGTTCCTTCAATAGGATCGACGGCGATATCTACCTCAGGTCCGGTATCGGTTCCCACTTCCTCGCCAATCCACAGCATCGGGGCTTGATCAATCTCCCCTTCGCCAATGACGATTCGTCCACGGATGGCAATACTGTTCAATGCTTCACGCATTGCCGTCACCGCCAGACCATCAATCTTGTTTTTATCGCCGCACCCGGTTTGCGGCCAGGCTGCCAGCGCAGCCTGTTCCGTGATACGAAATAGCGGCCATGCCAGCGACATCATATCGCCGCCTCCCCGATATCAACGCCAAAGTGTGCTAAAAGGTATTTTTCTGCTTTTTCATTCCAGATACCGTGCGTCTCCTCCACCAGCAGCGCCAGTTCTTTGAATAATGGGTCCGTTTTCCCTTTCTCCGCAAAATCAGCAATGGCGGTCAGTGGCATGGTAACGCCGTTGTATATCAGCTTTTTACCGCCGGGGATCGCAGGTAAGTTCAATACGGTGTGCGGAACCGCATCAAGGCCGCCAATGTGCGTCACCATAAACGACGGTTGCAGTTGGCCAGTTGCACTGAGCGCAATAGCCTCTTTCATATCATCCGTGGAACCGCCGGACGTTCCGACAACGTGAGTACTGTTGTAGTGCACGTTATAAAAGTTAAACGGCACTTTGAAGTTACTGTCCGTAGGGCCGGCAAAGAAATTCAGGCAGCCATCTTCCGCAAGTAAATCATCAGCCATTTCAATGACGGCTGGCACTGCCGCATACACAAAGACATCATCAAAACCTGTGTCATTGGTAAGAGCACGCAGCATCGCGGTCGGAGAATCCATGCCTGTAGTATTCACATAGATAAGCTCAATCCCCTTTTCTGCCGCTAACTCAACCGGCAACAGTTTTTTAGCCTGCGCCAGTCGCGCTTCGTCAATGTCGACCACCACCACACGTGACGGCTGAATGCTGCCGTTAATGGCATAATCTATAGCGCCAATCCCCATCGGCCCGGCGCAGGCCAGAAGCGCAATACTTCCCCCCGGCTTAATCCCCATACGGTGCTCATAAACGTAAGGCGTGGTGTGAAAATTCGCGTTATAAGCGCCAATAATGCAGCACATCGGCTCCGCCAGGGATGCTGCGGCAAAATAAGAACCGTGGTACGGTAAAACACAACCCAGATTAATCGCCACCTCCGGGATAATCATATATGTCGCATTACCGCCAAAATATTCGTAGCTGTATCCCGCTGAATAACCGCTTGGCAATCCCATCGCGGGTTGCAAAACAAAACGCTGGCCTTTCTTATATTTATCCGTCAGGTTTTTTCCAACCTCAACGATGATACCTGCACATTCATGCCCGGTAATAACCGGATGGTTTTCCAGGTCATCTGGTACGCGTTTATGATCGCTCCCTAATGCCGCCGCTTTCCAGGTAGATAAACAAACGCTATCGGATATTACGCTTACTAACAATTCATTATCTGTAATTGCAGGCAGCTCAAACTCGCGGATACGAATATCCTGCTTGCCATAAATGGCAGCAACTTTCGTTTTCATATTCACTCCATAAAATAGAATAAGGCTAGTTCGCCGTAATGCGTTTAAATAAATCGTCTAACAGTGGGTCACCAATATAGTTCTTAATCAGCACTAATGGCTTTTCGCTTACACGTTTAACACGACCTTCAAGACTGGCATGGGTGACAATAATATCGGCATCTTGTGGAACATTTTCGATGGCATAATGTGTCACGTTAATATTCAATCCCGCTTTCTCCAGACGTTTACGAAACGTGGTTGCCCCCATCGCGCTGGAACCCATTCCCGCATCACAGACAAAAGCAACGCGTTTAATATTTTTATAAGAGAATTTACCTTCCTGCTTCATCGCCTTGACGGCTCTGGCTGACTCAGCAAAGTCATCCTCACTTTCCGTTTCGACGCTCTTTTCCATTTTCAGGATTACAGAGGTAATAACAAAAGTCACTATTGTACCCGCAGTGACTCCTGCTATGGTCGCGAGGAAAGAACCTTTGGGCGTTAATGCCAGATAGGCGAATATTGATCCAGGGCTCGGACCCGCAACTAACCCACCGTCCAGCAGGTGGAATACCCACGTCCCGGTCATTCCCCCGGCAATCATCGCAATCAGGGTCAGAGGCTTCATCAGCACATACGGGAAATACAGTTCATGAATACCGCCGAGAAAGTGGATAATCATGGCGCCTGGCGCAGACTTTTTACTCATCCCTTTGCCAAAGATTGCAAAGCCAAGTAACAGACCTAACCCTGGACCTGGGTTAGATGCCACCATGAAGAAAATCGATTTTCCCGTTTCTGAAGCTTGTTGCATTCCCAGCGGATAATATACGCCCTGATCGATAGCATTATTCAGAAAAAGGATTTTCGCCGGTTCATTGATTACGGATAGCAACGGCAGATAACCCGCATGAACCAACGCTTCAATACATTCCTTCACAAAATTATTAGCAATGAGGACCGCCGGGCCAATGACTTCGAACCCCAGCAGGCATAACAGCATTCCCGCAATACCAAGAGAGAAGTTATTGATAACCATCTCGAAACCTGCAGGAATGCGTTTTTCCAGCAGACGATCGATATGCTTAATCACCCAGCCACCAAGCGGTCCCATCACCATCGCGCCAAGGAACATCGGGATATCCGCGCCGACGATAACGCCAATAGAACCAATGCCCCCCATTACTGCGCCACGTTTCCCGCCTACCAGATGTCCCCCTGTGGAGCCAATCATGACGGGCAGTAAATAGGTAATCATCGGACCGACAATTTTGGCGAAATGCTCGTTCGGCATCCAACCGGTAGGAATAAACAATGCGGTTATAAAACCCCAGGCAATAAACGCGCCGATGTTGGGAATGACCATGGCAGTCAAAAACCCACCAAAAGCCTGGACTTTGGCACGAGCAGACTTGTTTTCCATAATAATGTCCTGAAAGGAAACTGTGAATTATGCGTGGGCGATAATATCCGCCAGTTGTTTTTCTGATTTAGCTGATAACAAAGCGGTTAGCGCTTCCTCTTCACATAACAATTCACTTAAAGCCTGAATAGCACCAATATGTGAATCAGCATTTGCTGCCGATAGTCCGATTAATAATCTGATACCTTCATCATCTTCGGCAAATTTTACTTCCTGTTTGAGAAGCGTTAATGACATTCCGGTCTTTAATGCACCACACTCTGGGCGAGCGTGTGGCATGGCAACGCCAGGGGCTAAAATATAATAAGGTCCATTGTTAACCGTTGAATCTTTAATGGCCTGAATATAATCTGAATTGACATAATGATTGGCGAGTAAGGATGACATAGAAAAGTCAATTGCCTCCTGCCAGTTCTTTGCTGAATTTTTTATTGAGATAGATGATTCTGGAAAGTAATCAATCAGCCGCATACATTTTCCTTATTTTATTTTTAGGGTACGAGTTAGCGTTAAAAATAAAATACGCGCACGGCAAAATGAAATCAATCGAGGAGAAAAATACAGACAGCGCAGAATGTTTTTTGATGAGGCCTTTAAAAACAGATGGTTAAGGAGTTAAAAATAAAAAGCAATGCTAGTTATGTGACATCACCAGCAAATACCAAACAAGGATAAATATCACATTTGTGACGCAGATCTACAATGAAAGGTTGCGCAGGGATAAATAAACATCAACTGATTAAAAAACGGGCCGCCTGAGCGACCCGTTTTTACCTGTAATCGAAATTACAGCAGTTCTTTTGCTTTCGCGACGACGTTGTCGACGGTGAAGCCAAACTCTTCGAACAGCAGCTCTGCCGGAGCAGACTCACCAAAGGTGGTCATACCGACGATAGCGCCGTTCAGGCCCACATATTTGAACCAGTAGTCAGCGATACCAGCTTCCACTGCAACGCGAGCGGAAACCGCTTTCGGCAGTACGGACTCGCGGTAAGCGGCATCCTGCTTGTCGAACGCGTCGGTAGACGGCATGGAAACCACGCGCGCTTTAACGCCTTCAGCCGTCAGTTTGTCCCATGCGGCCACAGCCAGCTCAACTTCAGAACCGGTAGCAATGAAGATCAGTTCCGGCTGACCGGCGCAATCTTTCAGCACGTAACCACCGCGAGCGATGTTCGCCAGCTGCTCTTCGGTACGTTCCTGCTGTGCCAGGTTCTGACGGGAGAGGATCAGCGCGGTCGGGCCGTCCTGACGCTCTACGCCGTATTTCCATGCCACGGCAGATTCAACCTGGTCACACGGACGCCATGTGCTCATGTTCGGCGTCACGCGCAGAGAAGCAACCTGCTCTACCGGCTGGTGTGTCGGGCCATCTTCGCCCAGACCGATTGAGTCGTGGGTATAGACCATCACCTGACGCTGTTTCATCAGCGCAGCCATACGCACCGCGTTACGGGCATATTCTACGAACATCAGGAAGGTAGAGGTGTATGGCAGGAAACCACCGTGCAGCGCGATACCGTTAGCGATAGCGGTCATACCGAATTCACGCACACCGTAATGGATGTAGTTACCAGCGGTATCTTCGTTGATCGCTTTAGAACCCGACCACAGAGTCAGGTTAGAAGGTGCCAGGTCAGCAGAGCCGCCAAGGAATTCCGGCAGCAGAGGACCGAACGCTTCAATCGCGTTCTGAGACGCTTTACGACTGGCGATTTTGGATGGGTTAGCCTGCAGCTTAGCGATGAACTCGTTCGCTTTGGCGTCGAAATCAGCCGGCATTTCACCTTTCATACGGCGGGTGAATTCAGCCGCTTCCTGCGGGAAGGCTTTCGCATAAGCAGCGAACTTCTCGTTCCATGCTGCTTCTTTTGCCTGACCAGCTTCTTTCGCATCCCACTGCGCGTAGATTTCAGACGGGATTTCGAACGGCGCGTATTTCCAGCCCAGCTGTTCACGGGTCAGTGCGATTTCTGCATCGCCCAGCGGCGCACCGTGAGAGTCATGGGTACCGGCTTTGTTCGGGGAACCGAAACCGATGATGGTTTTGCACATCAGCAGGGACGGTTTGTCGGTCACAGCGCGTGCTTCTTCAACTGCGCGTTTAATCGCGTCAGCATCGTGGCCATCAACGCCGCGAACCACGTGCCAGCCGTAAGCTTCAAAACGCTTAGCAGTGTCATCAGTGAACCAGCCTTCAACGTGGCCATCGATAGAGATGCCGTTGTCATCGTAGAACGCAACCAGTTTGCCCAGCTTCAGCGTACCGGCCAGGGAACATACCTCGTGAGAGATACCTTCCATCATGCAGCCGTCGCCCATGAAAGCGTAGGTGAAGTGGTCAACGATGTCGTGACCTGGACGGTTAAACTGCGCCGCCAGCGTTTTTTCAGCGATAGCCATACCCACTGCATTCGCAATGCCCTGACCCAGAGGACCGGTCGTGGTTTCAACACCCGCGGTGTAACCCACTTCCGGGTGACCCGGAGTTTTGGAGTGCAGCTGACGGAAGTTCTGCAGCTCGGACATCGGCAGATCGTAGCCGGTGAGGTGCAGCAGGCTGTAAATCAGCATGGAGCCGTGACCGTTAGACAGCACGAAGCGGTCACGGTCAGCCCAGGACGGGTTAGTCGGGTTGTGGTTCAGGAAATCACGCCACAGGACTTCGGCAATGTCAGCCATACCCATCGGGGCACCCGGGTGACCGGATTTGGCTTTCTGTACTGCGTCCATGCTCAGCGCACGAATAGCATTGGCAAGCTCTTTACGTGAGGACATTTTGACTCCAGATCGGATAATGAAGGCCACGCCCTAAACGACTTGACGACAGCGCGTTTTGGGCTACGCCGGAAAAAAGTGCCAACAATGTAACCCAAGCCGCGTGTCATGTACATGGAGCATCCTTTTACCGCTTCAGAAATCTCTGGATCGTGCGCGCAAGTTGCGCAATCTTCTCGCCCGCTTATTGTTCTTTTCTTTATACTTAGGCCGGGCGTCGGTTCACCTGCAAACGACGCATTTTTTAGAATAATCCTGACTTTGTGCGGAAGAGAAAAAATGAAAATTCGCGCTTTACTGCTTGCTACGAGCATGGCGGCGGCATTGACCGGCTGCCAGAACATGGACTCTAACGGACTGCTTTCTTCTGGCGCAGAGGCTTTTCAGGCCTACAGCCTGAGCGATGCGCAGGTAAAAGCGCTGAGCGATCAGGCCTGTAAGGATATGGACAGCAAAGCTACCATCGCCCCGGCTGGAAGCGAGTACGCAACGCGATTGGGTAAAATCGCCGCCGCGCTTGGCGATAACATTAACGGCCAGCCGGTGAACTACAAAGTCTATATGGCGAAAGATGTGAATGCTTTTGCCATGGCGAACGGCTGTATCCGCGTGTACAGCGGCTTGATGGATATGATGACCGACAACGAAGTTGAAGCGGTGATCGGCCATGAAATGGGCCACGTTGCGCTGGGCCACGTGAAAAAAGGCATGCAGGTTGCGCTGGGTACAAACGCCGTACGTGCAGCGGCGGCGTCAGCTGGCGGCATTGTCGGCAGCCTGTCACAGTCGCAATTGGGCGATCTTGGCGAGAAACTGGTGAACTCGCAGTTCTCCCAGCGTCAGGAATCCGAGGCGGATGATTACTCGTATGATTTGTTGCGCAAACGAGGGATCAGTCCGGCAGGCTTAGCCACCAGCTTTGAGAAACTGGCAAAACTGGAAGCGGGACGTCAAAGCTCAATGTTTGACGATCACCCGGCTTCCGCAGAACGTGCGCAACATATTCGCGATCGCATGAGCGCAGACGGAATTAAGTAATCTTCAAACAGTGCCGGATGGCGGCGTGAATGCCTTATCCGGCCTACAGATTTCATCCCATTATCGGACGTAATTGGCGAAGTCAGTTTGGGCCCGGCCAGCGCACAGCCACCGGAGCGTACACGTAGTACGTGAGGGTGGCGAGCACTGCCCGGACCCAAAATGACGAGTAAAATAGTCCGACTATTATTCGCCTTTCTTCGCCGCCTGAATATACAGCATTTCCAGTGCTAACGTAGCCGCCGCCAGCGCGGTGATCTCCGACTGATCGTAGGCCGGAGCCACTTCAACGACGTCCATCCCGACGATGTTCAGATCTTTCAGACCACGCACCAGCTTAATCGCGCGGTCAGACGTCAGACCGCCGATGACCGGCGTACCGGTACCCGGAGCAAACGCCGGATCCAGGCAGTCGATATCAAAGGTCAGGTAGACCGGCATATCACCAACAATCTGCTTAACCTGCGCAATGATGTCATCTACGCCGCGATCGTTCACCTGGCACGCGTCAAGCACGGTAAAACCGTTATCTTTGTCGAACTCGGTACGGATACCAATCTGCACTGAGTGATTCGGATCGATCAGACCTTCGTTCGGCGCAGTGTAGAACATGGTGCCGTGGTCGAATTCACAGCCGTTAGCGTAGGTGTCGGTGTGGGCATCAAAGTGTACCAGCGCCATTTTACCAAAGTGCTTAGCGTGTGCGCGCAGCAGCGGCAGCGTGACGAAGTGGTCGCCGCCAAAGGAGAGCATGCGCTTACCAGCAGAAAGCAGCTTTTCAGCGTGCGCCTGCAGTTTTTCACTCATTTCACGCGCATCGCCGAACGCATAAACCAAATCGCCGCAGTCCACCACGTTCAGACGCTCGCGCATATCGAAGTTCCACGGGAAGCGGTTGTGCTCCCACGCCAGGTTAGTGGAAACCTGACGGATCGCAGCCGGACCATGACGACCGCCCGCGCGGCCAGACGTTGCCATATCAAACGGTACGCCGGTGATCACCCAGTCGGCGTCGCTGTCGTACGGCATGAAGTTCATCGGCAGACGCAAAAAACCAAAGGCGTTAGAAACCAGGGAGTTGTCGTATTGATGACCTAAGGTGCTCATGTACTGACCTCTTTAAAAATCGATGAAAAAAAATCCCCTCCGCGTCGTTAAGCCCGACGAGGAAGGGATTGATTTACGTGACTACTTGTATTGCCGAATTATCGCCGTTAATTTGTACGGATTCAAGCGAACCCGCACAGCTTTACTCGTCTTCCAGATAGGTGTATCCGTACAGACCCGCTTCAAATTCTTCGAGGAACTGTTGCTGTAGCTCGGTATCCAGATCGGTGTTTTTCACCTGGTCACGGAACTGCGTCAGCAGGGTGTTTGGATCCAACTGCACGTACTGCAGCATATCCGCCACGGTATCTCCTTCGTCAGACAGCTCAACTTCTACGCTGCCGTCAGGGAAGACGAACACGTCAACCGCTTCGGTATCACCGAACAGATTGTGCATGTTGCCAAGGATCTCCTGATACGCCCCTACCATAAAGAAGCCCAGCATCGGCGGGTTCTCCGGGTCGTATTCCGGCATCGGCATGGTGGTCGCAATGCCATCACCATCAACGTAGTGGTCGATAGCGCCATCAGAGTCACAGGTGATATCCAACAGCACCGCTCGACGCTCTGGCGCCTGGTTCAGTCCTTCCAGCGGCATTACCGGGAACAGCTGATCGATCCCCCACGCATCCGGCATCGACTGGAACAGGGAGAAGTTGACGTAGATCTTATCCGCCATACGCTCCTGCAGCTCGTCGATAATCGGTCGGTGCGCACGGTTGCTTGGGTCGAGTTGTTTTTGTACATCGTGACACATGTTCAGATAGAGCTGCTCTGCCCACGCGCGTTCCTGCAGGCTAAAGGTGCCTGAAGAGTAGCCAACGTGAATATCGTGCAGATCCATCTGGCTGTCGTGCAGCCATTCACGCAGCGAACGACGGGTTCCCGGCTCGTGCATCTCTTGCCAGGTTTCCCACATGCTTTGCAGGGCACGCGGCGCATCGTCAGCCGGGGGCGTTGCTTCGGTGTGTTCGCTACGCTCAACGCCGATAATGTTAGACACCAGCACGGTATGGTGCGCGGTAACCGCACGACCGGATTCGGTGATAACGGTTGGGTGCGGCAGGCCGTGCTCTTCGCAGGCATCGCCAATGGCCCAGATAATGTTGTTCGCGTATTCGTTGAGGCCGTAGTTTACGGAACAGTCGGACTGCGAACGGGTGCCTTCGTAATCCACGCCCAGACCACCGCCGACATCGAAGCACTGGATGTTCACGCCAAGCTTGTGCAGTTCAACGTAGAAACGGGCGGATTCACGCACACCGGTGGCGATATCGCGAATATTCGCCATCTGGGAGCCGAGATGGAAGTGCAGCAACTGAATGCTGTCCAGACGGCCGCGCTCGCGCAGAATTTCTACCAGTTGCAGCACCTGGTTTGCCGCCAGGCCGAATTTCGATTTTTCACCGCCGGAGGACTGCCATTTACCGGAGCCCTGCGACGCCAGACGCGCACGCACGCCCAGACGCGGAACAACATTCAGGCGTTCAGCTTCATCCAGCACGATAGCGATTTCAGACATCTTCTCGATGACCAGATAGACCTTATGGCCCATTTTCTCGCCAATCAGCGCCAGACGGATGTATTCGCGGTCTTTATAACCGTTACACACGATCACGCTACGAGTCATTCCGGCGTGGGCCAGAACGGCCATCAGTTCAGCTTTAGAACCCGCTTCCAGTCCCAGCGGTTCGCCGGAGTGGATCAGCGATTCAATCACGCGGCGGTGCTGGTTGACCTTGATCGGGTAAACGAGGAAATAGTCACCGTTGTAGCCGTAAGATTCACGGGCGCGTTTAAAGGCGGCGTTAATCGAACGCAGACGGTGTTGCAGGATCTGCGGGAAGCAGAACAATGCAGGCAGACGCTGGCCCTGTGCTTCACGGGCTTTCACCAGCTCAGCAAGGTCAACGCGCGCTTCGGGTACGTCCGGATCCGGGCACACGCTGATGTGGCCCAGTTCATTGACGTCATAGTAGTTATTACCCCACCAGGCAATATTGTAAGTACGCAGCATCTTGCTGGCTTCCTGGGAACTCATTGCAACCTCCTGCATGGAGCGTAGTACACCGTGTTCGCCTGCTGACGAAGGCGAACCCAAAGAAATGTCGTCAGACATAGCGAACCTCAAATTTTATTAACAAGTGTAAAACAGTTGACTACTATCGCAATCCGAAGACGCGATAACAACCCAAATACAGGCAGAATTTCCAGCAGATAGTGCTGACGCTCCGACTGTGCGACCGGTTTCTTTTTCATATCAATGTAAACACGTAACCGAACTTAATGCTGACGGTTCGGCGAAACCACGAGAAAACTCTTGTTTACCAAGAGCGCCCTTGTTCAGTTCTTAGTGACCGTTACCGGCTCTTGAGTCCTGAGATACGCCGAGATGGGTACACACTTCATCCTTCATGCAGCCTCGACCAGCATGAATGATTTTGTGTATATAACATCGACAGGTATGCAAAGCAGAGATGCAGATTGCGGGGGACATATGTACACCAGAACGGTGCGACAGATTCAGCAGAATACAACGGTTCATTATCTCGTATCACCTCCACGGTTGCTCCTTACGGAACGAACCCACAAGCCAAAGCTAAAGTTTTAACCCGGCTGGAAGTGGCAACACGATGAAAACGTCGTGTGCTTTTGTCTATCCTAAATAATTCGAGTTGTGGGAAGGCGGCAACGCATAGAGTCCCCGGGAGCTTACATGAGTAAGTGACTGGGGCTAGCGAGACAAATCCGTCAGGAACGGATTTGAACGCTGTCCACAGCGCCCATAGGGCGAGCCCCAGGAACGGGGCGAGTATTGCCAACGCACATGCAACTTGAAGTATGACGGATATGAGCCGCGCGCCGCGTTTTATACCGACAACAGTACGAAAATGCAAAAGATAAATATGCACATTGCCAGCACCGTCAGGAAAAATTTCCAGTTTCATTTTCAGTACAATGCGACCTCAATCAAAAAAAGCTGGAAATCAGGCGAAGAACTGTCCTAAAATAGCCGTCCAGATGTTAATCCATCTATACCGATTAACACTCAGACTGCCAGTGTTCGTCATCTGCAGACTCATGGTAGAATCTTCTACACATGGCTATTCCACTCGACAGTTTGAGCTAACCAAATTCTCCTTAGGTGAAATTAAATATGGCAAAACACCTTTTTACGTCCGAGTCCGTATCAGAAGGGCATCCTGACAAAATCGCTGACCAAATCTCTGATGCTGTGCTGGATGCAATCCTGGAGCAGGATCCGAAAGCACGCGTTGCCTGCGAAACCTACGTCAAAACCGGCATGGTTTTAGTTGGCGGTGAGATCACCACCAGCGCATGGGTTGATATCGAAGAGATCACCCGTAACACAGTTCGCGAAATTGGCTATGTGCATTCCGACATGGGTTTTGACGCCAACTCTTGTGCGGTACTCAGCGCGATTGGTAAACAGTCTCCGGACATCAACCAGGGTGTTGACCGTGCCGATCCGCTGGAACAGGGCGCAGGCGACCAGGGTCTGATGTTTGGTTATGCAACCAACGAAACCGACGTGCTAATGCCTGCCCCAATAACCTATGCTCACCGTCTGGTGCAGCGTCAGGCTGAAGTGCGTAAAAACGGCACCTTATCCTGGCTGCGTCCGGATGCAAAAAGCCAGGTCACCTTCCAGTATGATGACGGCAAAATCGTCGGTATCGATGCAGTTGTTCTGTCTACTCAACACTCTGAAGATATCGACCAGAAATCGCTGCAAGAAGCCGTTATGGAAGAGATCATCAAGCCGGTGCTGCCGACTGAATGGCTGACCGCTTCGACCAAATTCTTCATCAACCCAACCGGTCGTTTCGTTATCGGCGGCCCAATGGGTGATTGCGGCCTGACGGGTCGTAAAATCATTGTTGATACCTACGGCGGTATGGCACGTCACGGTGGCGGCGCATTCTCTGGTAAGGATCCGTCTAAAGTTGACCGTTCCGCAGCCTATGCAGCCCGCTATGTAGCGAAAAACATCGTTGCCGCAGGCCTGGCTGACCGCTGCGAGATTCAGGTTTCCTACGCAATCGGCGTGGCTGAACCGACCTCTATCATGGTGGAAACGTTCGGTACTGAAAAAGTGCCTTCAGAACAGCTGACCCTGCTGGTGCGTGAGTTCTTCGACCTGCGTCCGTATGGCCTGATTCAGATGCTGGATCTGCTGCACCCGATTTACAAAGAAACCGCTGCTTACGGTCACTTTGGTCGCGAACATTTCCCTTGGGAAAAAACCGACAAAGCCGCTCTGCTGCGTGAAGCTGCCGGTCTGAAGTAATTTCCCCCACAGCTCAACGCTTATAAGACCAGCCTCGCGCTGGTCTTTTTTTATGTCCTTTTCTCTCTCCTACCTCATCGCTAAAACACCCCTGATTTCCATTGCATTAAACAACAAATGAAAGCGATTACATAGCTCAGTATTTCTACCTACCTTGACTTAACACCCCTTTGCTACTAAAGCTGCATCACCGTTACATTATATTTCAGCATTGTCTTAAAATCAGGCAACCAACCTTTCCAGCTCTAAATAAATAATGTTAACTTTCAAATAATTAATCAATAATCCGTATGAATGCCAGTGTAACCGATTACACTAATGTGATGTGATTCGCATTTTTTTACCCCGTACTCACCTACCCTTAACATCAACAAAACTAGCTACCCAACCGGAGGGCATCATGCCTGACAATAAAAAAACGGGGCGTTCCAACAAAGCTATGACATTTTTTGTCTGCTTCCTGGCAGCCCTGGCTGGATTACTTTTTGGTCTGGATATCGGTGTTATTGCCGGTGCTTTACCTTTCATCACCGACGAGTTTCAAATTACCCCGCACACTCAGGAATGGGTGGTAAGTTCCATGATGTTTGGTGCGGCAGTGGGCGCCGTCGGCAGCGGCTGGCTCTCCTTCAAGCTGGGTCGTAAAAAGAGTCTGATGATCGGCGCAATTCTGTTTGTTGCCGGTTCTCTGTTCTCCGCCGCAGCGCCAAACGTTGAAGTGCTGCTGGTTTCCCGCGTCCTGCTCGGCCTGGCTGTAGGCGTTGCGTCTTATACCGCGCCGCTGTACCTGTCTGAAATTGCCCCGGAAAAAATTCGCGGCAGCATGATCTCTATGTATCAGTTGATGATTACCATCGGTATTTTAGGTGCGTATCTTTCCGATACAGCGTTTAGCTACAGCGGCGCATGGCGCTGGATGCTGGGTGTGATCATCATCCCTGCCTTGCTGTTGCTGGTTGGCGTCATCTTCCTGCCGGACAGCCCGCGTTGGTTTGCTGCTAAACGCCGCTTTGTCGATGCCGAACGCGTACTGTTGCGTCTGCGTGACACCAGTGCTGAAGCTAAACGTGAGCTGGATGAAATTCGTGAAAGCCTGCAGGTGAAGCAGAGCGGATGGGCGCTGTTTAAAGAGAACAGCAACTTCCGCCGCGCAGTGTTCCTTGGCGTGCTGTTACAGGTGATGCAGCAGTTCACCGGGATGAACGTCATTATGTATTACGCGCCAAAAATCTTTGAACTGGCGGGTTATACCAACACCACCGAGCAGATGTGGGGAACGGTTATCGTTGGCCTGACCAACGTGCTGGCAACCTTTATCGCCATTGGCCTGGTTGACCGTTGGGGCCGTAAGCCTACGCTGATCCTCGGCTTTATCGTCATGGCCGTCGGTATGGGCGTGCTGGGTACAATGATGCACGTGGGGATTCACTCGGCTGCCGCACAATACTTCGCAGTGCTGATGCTGCTGATGTTTATCGTTGGCTTTGCGATGAGCGCCGGTCCGCTGATTTGGGTACTGTGCTCTGAAATCCAGCCGCTGAAAGGTCGCGATTTCGGCATCACCTGCTCTACCGCAACCAACTGGATTGCCAACATGATCGTCGGCGCAACCTTCCTGACGATGCTGAACTCGCTGGGCAGCGCCAACACCTTCTGGGTCTACGGTGGCCTGAACGTACTGTTCATCTTCCTGACTCTGTGGCTGATCCCTGAAACTAAAAACGTCTCTCTGGAACACATTGAACGTAACCTGATGAAAGGTCGTAAACTGCGCGAAATTGGCGCACACGATTAATCACGAAAGGCTTTCTCCCCCAGCGGGAGGAAGCCTACCTCTTGCAGTCCCTTCCCTATCGCACTATCCTCTGCCGTTATGAAAACCTCCCGTCTCCCTATCGCCATCCAGCAAGCCGTTATGCGCAGCCTGCGGGAAAAACTCTCCCAGGCCAATCTCAAGCTGGAACGCCAATACCCGGAGCCAAAGCTGGTTTACCAACAGCGCGGAACCGCCGCGGGTACCGCGTGGCTACAAACCTATGAAATTCGCCTTAACCCCGTCCTGCTGATGGAGAACGTCGACGCGTTCGTTAACGAAGTGGTGCCCCACGAACTGGCGCATTTACTGGTGTGGAAGCACTTTGGCCGCGTGTCGCCGCACGGGAAAGAGTGGAAATGGATGATGGAGAGCGTGCTGGGCGTACCAGCCCGGCGTACGCATCAATTTGAACTGCAATCGGTGCAGCGTAAGACCTTTACTTACCGCTGTAAGTGTCAGGAACACCAACTGACCGTTCGTCGACATAACCGTGTTGTACGTGGTGAGGCCACCTACCGCTGCGTTCACTGTGGCGAACCGCTGGTTGCGGAATAATCTTCAGAATTATCAGGAACTTTTCTGATCTAACTGATTGCATACAGGAATAACTTTCGCTACGTTGCGGACTCGTTTTGACACGGAGTTCGTGATGTACCGTAATCTTTCTTTTGCTGCGGCCCTGTTAGCCGCAGCGTTTTCAGGTCCGGTTTTAGCCGAAGGCATCAACAGCTTTTCTCAGGCAAAAGCGGCAGGCGTCAAAGTTAACGCCGATGCGCCGGGCGATTTCTATTGTGGCTGTAAAATTAACTGGCAAGGCAAAAAAGGGGGCGTTGACCTCGAATCATGTGGCTATAAAGTACGAAAAAATGAAAACCGCGCCAGCCGAATTGAATGGGAGCACGTTGTCCCCGCCTGGCAATTTGGTCATCAGCGCCAGTGCTGGCAGGATGGAGGGCGCAAAAACTGCGCCAAAGATCCGGTCTATCGCAAAATGGAAAGCGATATGCATAACCTGCAGCCTGCGGTCGGTGAAGTAAATGGCGATCGTGCAAACTTTATGTACAGCCAGTGGAACGGTGGCGAAGGTCAGTATGGGCAATGCACTATGAAGGTTGATTTCAAAGAGAAAGTTGCCGAACCACCAGCCCGCGCCCGCGGCGCCATCGCACGCACCTATTTTTACATGCGTGACCAGTACGACCTGACGCTCTCTCGCCAGCAAACCCAGCTTTTTAATGCCTGGAATAAGCAATATCCGGTCACCGACTGGGAGTGTGAGCGCGACGAACGCATCGCGAAGGTACAGGGTAACCATAACCCATATGTGCAACGCGCTTGCCAGGCGCAAAAGAGCTAACCTACACTAGCGTCAATATTTTTAACCATGCCCTGGCCTTTCGTAGCCCAGGGCTAAGACGCGGATGTTAAACTATGCGCATTCCTCGCATTTATCACCCTGAGCCACTCACTTCCGGCAGCCAAATATCACTGTGTGAAGATGCAGCCAACCATATTGGCCGCGTGCTGCGTATGGGACCGGGCCAGGCGCTACAGCTGTTTGATGGCAGCAATCAGGTATTCGACGCTGAAATCACCCACGCCAGTAAAAAAAGCGTGGATGTGAAGGTGCTTAACGCCGAACTCGACGATCGTGAATCGCCGTTGCACATCCACCTGGGTCAGGTGATGTCGCGCGGAGAAAAAATGGAATTTACTATCCAGAAATCGATCGAACTGGGTGTAAGCCTCATTACGCCACTTTTTTCTGAGCGCTGCGGCGTTAAACTGGACAGCGAACGCCTGAACAAGAAGCTCCAGCAGTGGCAGAAAATCGCTATTGCCGCCTGCGAACAGTGCGGTCGTAACCGGGTGCCTGAAATTCGCCCGGCAATGGATTTGGAAGCGTGGTGCGCGGAACAGGACGAAGGTCTGAAACTGAACCTGCATCCGCGCGCCAGCGCCAGCATCAATACGCTGCCGCTGCCGGTGGAACGCATCCGCTTGCTGATTGGCCCGGAAGGCGGGTTGTCGGCTGATGAAATTGCCATGACCGCACGCTATCAGTTTACTGATATTCTGTTAGGACCTCGCGTTCTGCGTACTGAGACAACTGCGCTCACCGCCATTACCGCGTTACAAGTGCGTTTTGGCGATCTGGGCTAAGGCATAAACGGAGAAGAACATGATTAAGCTCGGCATCGTGATGGATCCCATCGCAAGCATCAACATCAAGAAAGATTCCAGCTTCGCTATGCTGCTGGAAGCGCAACGTCGCGGTTACGAAATTCATTATATGGAGATGGCCGATCTTTATCTGGAAAACGGTGAAGCCCGCGCCCGCACGCGTACCCTGAGCGTAGAGCAGAACTACGACAAGTGGTATGAGTTTAAGAGCGAGCAGGATCTCCCGCTGGCAGACCTGGACGTCATTCTGATGCGTAAGGATCCGCCGTTTGATACCGAGTTCATCTACGCGACCTATATTCTGGAACGTGCAGAAGAGAAAGGAACGCTAATCGTCAACAAGCCGCAGAGCCTGCGCGATTGCAACGAAAAGCTGTTCACCGCATGGTTTGCCGACCTGACGCCGGAAACGCTGGTCACGCGTAACAAAGCGCAGTTGAAAGCCTTCTGGCAAAAACACAGCGACATCATTCTCAAACCGCTGGACGGCATGGGCGGCGCATCTATTTTCCGCGTGAAGGAAGGCGATCCGAACCTCGGCGTGATTGCTGAAACGCTGACCGAGCACGGTACCCGCTACTGCATGGCGCAGAACTATCTGCCAGCAATTAAAGATGGCGATAAACGCGTGCTGGTGGTCGATGGCGAACCCGTTCCGTACTGCCTGGCGCGTATTCCACAGGGCGGTGAAACCCGTGGCAACCTGGCCGCCGGTGGCCGTGGCGAGCCGCGTCCATTAACCGACAGCGACTGGGAAATCGCACGCCGCATTGGGCCAACGCTGAAAGCGAAAGGTTTGATTTTTGTCGGTCTGGATATCATTGGCGATCGCCTGACAGAAATTAACGTCACCAGCCCCACCTGTATTCGTGAAATTGAAGCGGAGTTCCCGGTTTCGATTACCGGTATGCTGATGGATGCCATTGAAGCGCGTTTGCAGAAATAGATACGTTGCCGGATAGCGACGCCATCGCGTCTTATTCGGCCTGGAATTACACCCCGTAGGCCGGATTAGGCGAAGCCGCCATCCGGCAAAGCTATCTTCAGAGGGTGACATCTTCGAGCTTTGCCCACATACTGGGCTCTGTTGCTTTTTTGAACCAGGAAACAGAACCTCTGACAATGAATTTACAGCATCACTTTCTGATTGCCATGCCTGCTCTCCAGGATCCGATTTTCCGCCGTTCCGTGGTGTACATCTGTGAACATAATGAGAACGGAGCAATGGGGATTATCGTTAATAAGCCTCTGGAAAACTTACAGATTGAAGGAATTCTGGAAAAGCTGAAGATAACGCCAGAAGAACGCGATCCGGCCATTCGTCTGGATAAACCGGTGATGCTCGGCGGACCGCTGGCGGAAGACCGTGGGTTTATTCTGCATACCCCGCCGTCACGCTTTGCATCCAGTATCCGCATCTCAGATAACACCATCATCACCACCTCCCGCGATGTATTAGAAACTCTGGGTACGCAGGAGCAACCGTCCGAGGTGCTGGTTGCGCTGGGTTATTCATCATGGGAAAAAGGTCAACTGGAGCAAGAGCTACTGGATAACGCCTGGCTCACGGCCCCCGCAGACCTCAACATCTTATTCAAAACGCCGATTGCCGACCGCTGGCGCGATGCGGCGAAGCTTATCGGGATTGATATTCAGACCATGCCTGGCGTGGCGGGACATGCCTGATGAGCGGAACATTACTCTCTTTTGATTTTGGTACAAAAAGTATCGGCGTCGCGGTTGGCCAACGCATTACCGGTACGGCAAGACCCTTGCCCGCCATCAAAGCGCAGGACGGTACGCCGGACTGGAGTTTGATTGAACGTCTGCTCAAAGAGTGGCAGCCGGACGAAATTATCGTAGGTCTGCCGCTCAACATGGATGGCACCGAACAACCCCTTACTGCGCGCGCGCGCAAGTTCGCTAACCGCATTCACGGTCGCTTTGGCGTTACCGTAACGCTGCACGATGAACGCTTGAGCACCGTCGAAGCCCGCTCTGGCCTGTTTGAGCAAGGCGGATACCGGGCGTTGAATAAAGGCAAAGTAGACTCCGCTTCTGCCGTGGTCATCCTCGAAAGCTATTTCGAGCAGGGCTACTAAAGCCGCCCCTGCGCCTGTCGCTGCTGCAGACTTTGTGCAAACGTCTGCATGCCTGTCTGCTGCCCGGTTTGAATTACGCCGGGTAGCTGATGCGTTTTCCCTTCACGAATCAAATTGCCCACGGCGGGCGTGTTGACGAGCAGCTCGAATAGCGCCACGCGTCCTCCCAGCTTATCTTCCTCCAGCTTTTGCGAAAGCACTGCCCGCAGGCTGTCTGCCAGTTGATTACGCACCGGATCCTTCTCCTGCGCGGGAAAGGTATCCACCAGCCGTGCGATAGCCTGCGCAGCCCCTCGCGTATGTAACGTTGCCAGCACCAGGTGCCCGGTTTCCGCTGCCGTTAATGCCAGACGAATGGTTTCCACGTCGCGCAGTTCGCCCAGCAAAATGACGTCGGGATCTTCACGCAGCGCGCCGCGCAAGCCAGCGGCAAAAGAAGCACAGTGAACGCCCACCTCCCGTTGTTGAATAAGACAGCGCTGGCTGGAGTAGCGATATTCAATCGGGTCTTCCAGCGTCAGAATATGCCCCGCAATATGCTGATTAAGGTACTCCACCATCGCTGCCAGGGTCGTTGATTTACCGCTGCCGGTGGCTCCCGTGACCAGAATCAATCCATGTTCACTGTGCAGCAGTTCAGGTATGGCCTCGGGAGTCTGGAGATCGTCTAAACGTGGACAATCAAGCGGGAGCAATCTTAGCGCCAGCGACGTACCCTGTTGATGAACAAAAGCGCTGGCGCGCAGACGTCGGGAATCTGCCAGCGCAATAGCAAAATCAATCTGCCCCTGTTTCCGCCACTGTACCTGTTGTTGCTCGCTGAGCCAGCACATCAGCAGATTCTCCACGTCAGGCGGAGTAAATGGCGCGATTTCGACTTTTCCACGTATGCGCCAACGCGCAGGCCATGCATTGCACAGGTGTAGATCCGACACGTTATGCTTTACACTAAGGGCCACTATTTCTTCCATATTCATATGAACATCCTCGGAAAATGAACGATATCGCGCATAACCTGGCACATGTCCGGGACAAAATCTCAGCCGCCGCGACGCGTTGCGGGCGGTCTTCAGAAGAAGTTATGTTGCTTGCATTCAGCAAAACCAAACCTGCGAGCGCCATCGAAGAAGCCATCGTCGCAGGATTATTTTCAATTGGTGAAAACAACGACTAATGGCGAGTAGCGACACTCTTGATTTTCCATACACCTTTTTCTTCTACCATGCAGTCAATAACTTTTTGAGATGACTCACCCGTTCCAAATGTCAAATAGACATTGGTACAAATAGGATCAGTTATAATTAGATCAATACTAATATGATTACTCCAGTCTTCATCTGCAACATCCTGAACTTTTAGGAAATAATCCTCTTCAAGATTATCGCTTATATATGCCTGCTTTAATTTATTCAATGTATCGATAATAACATAAGGTTCTAATGCCGTCGGATTATCTGCAACTGGGATGATATTATGAGTAACCAGCTTGATATACCAGGTATTGAACTTTAATGCCTGAGTACCAGCAGGTATTATTCCTGCCATAGCAAACGATGAGACTAGAAAAGTAAATAATATTAATCGCTTCATCAGTTATGCCTATAGATTTTATATGAAGGCTGACTTTTACGATAACCCGGTCCGGGATACACGCCATGTTCCTGTTTAAAATCCGACCACCAGTAATGCCCATCAAAAATCGCCATGTGCCCTGCTGTATTTCCTCCAGTATATGGTTGAATTATAGCAACATCACCTTTAATAGGATCGCCATATACTTCACGAAAACCAGCTAATACTAAATATTTCCCCATATTTTTAGCATTATCATGATGCAAGGATACGCCGCCATGTTCGATAGCTGCTGTTACTGCCCTGGCACAATAACCAGTAGCGTGCGCATGAGCATTGTGCCTAACAAAATTTATAGCGGCTTCTTTATTCCACATTTGTAACACCTCATTTATAGACGAAGAGTATGAAATATCACAAAGCGAACCATCACCTTGAACATTAAATGCTTCAAATTCTATTCATTGACATCACAAATACCCCCACAATTTATATTTGCAATGTATATTATCGCTTGATAACAAATGAAGCTATAATATTCACCTTACCAATCATCTAATATTTTTGTTTTATTATAAACAAACCTCATAAATAATTTTATAACTGCAGGATATTCACACTACAGCAAACTGGAGCTGAATAAAATGAAATGAAAATTCTGTCAGTTAAATCTGTTTACGTCCTCCTACAGACTCACATTTTATACTCAGCCTATCTGCAGCCTCACCAGGCATAGTAAATGGCGCGATTTCGACTTTTCCACGTATGCGCCAACGCGCAGGCCATGCATTGCACAGGTGTAGATCCGACACGTTATGCTTTACACTAAGGGCCACTATTTCTTCCATATTCATATGAACATCCTCGGAAAATGAACGATATCGCGCATAACCTGGCACATGTCCGGGACAAAATCTCAGCCGCCGCGACGCGTTGCGGGCGGTCTTCAGAAGAAGTTATGTTGCTTGCAGTTAGCAAAACCAAACCTGCGAGCGCCATCGAAGAAGCCATTACCGCAGGGCAGCGTGCCTTCGGTGAAAACTATGTGCAGGAAGGGGTGGATAAAATCCGCTACTTCCAGGAAAAAGGGGTTAACGATCTGCAGTGGCACTTTATTGGCCCACTGCAGTCCAACAAAAGTCGTCTGGTCGCGGAACATTTTGACTGGTGCCATACGATCGACCGTCTGCGTATCGCTGCCCGTTTGAGCGAACAGCGCCCGGCACAACTGCCACCGCTCAATGTACTGATTCAAATTAATATCAGCGATGAGAACAGTAAGTCAGGAATTCCGCTGGCAGAGCTTGAGGCACTTGCCGCTGACGTCGCCGCACTGCCGCGCATTACCCTGCGTGGTTTGATGGCGATCCCGGCGCCAGAGTCAGATTATGTAAGGCAGTTTGAAGTTGCACAGCAAATGGCGGTAGCATTTGCCGGGTTGAAAACACGTTACCCAAGTATCGACACGCTCTCACTGGGGATGTCTGATGATATGGATGCCGCAATCGCGGCGGGTAGCACGATGGTGCGCATCGGCACTGCCATTTTTGGTGCTCGTGATTACACTAAAAAATAAGGAAAACTAAGGAACACCATGAATACGTTGACCTTCCTGCTCTCAACGGTAATTGAGCTGTATACCATGGCGCTGCTGCTGCGCGTGTGGATGCAATGGTCTCGCTGCGATTTTTACAACCCGTTCTCGCAGTTTATAGTGAAAATCACTCAACCTATTATTGGGCCGTTACGCCGCATTATTCCCCCGATGGGACCGATCGACAGCGCATCGGCATTAGTGGCGCTGATTCTCAGCTTTATCAAAGCAATCGTGCTGTTTAAGGTGGTCACGTTCCAGCCGATCATCTGGATCGCCGCCGTGCTGATTGTCCTGAAGACCATCGGATTGCTGATTTTCTGGGTACTGTTGGTGATGGCGATTATGAGCTGGGTCAGCCAGGGCCGCAGCCCGGTGGAGTACGTACTGATTCAACTGGCGGATCCGCTGCTGCGCCCAATCCGTCGCATACTTCCAGGCATGGGCGGGATCGATTTCTCCCCAATGATTCTGGTTCTGCTGCTCTATGTGATTAACATGGGTATCGCGGAAGTGTTACAGGCGACAGGCAACATGCTGCTGCCGGGGCTGTGGATGGCGCTATGAGTGCCGTTACACCCTGCGATGACGGTCTGGTTTTACGGCTCTACATTCAGCCTAAAGCCAGCCGTGACAGTATTGTGGGTTTACATGGCGACGAGCTAAAAGTCGCCATTACCGCCCCACCGGTTGATGGACAAGCCAATAGCCATCTGGTGAAGTTTCTCGGTAAACAGTTCCGTGTAGCAAAAAGCCAGGTCGTCATTGAGAAGGGCGAGCTTGGTCGTCACAAACAGGTTAAAATCATTCATCCGCAACAGATCCCGCCCGAAATTGCGGCGCTAACTGATTAGGTATCCCATGCAAAAAGTTGTCCTCGCGACCGGCAATGCCGGTAAAGTGCGTGAACTCGCCTCTCTTCTGAGTGATTTCGGTCTTGATGTTGTTGCCCAAACGGATCTGGGTGTTGATTCTGCAGAAGAGACCGGACTGACGTTTATTGAGAACGCCATTCTGAAGGCGCGTCATGCCGCGCAAATTACCGGCTTACCGGCCATTGCTGATGACTCAGGTTTGGCGGTAAATGCCCTTGGCGGCGCGCCAGGCATCTATTCAGCCCGCTACTCCGGCGAAGATGCGACCGATCGGCAGAACCTGGAAAAACTGCTTCACACCCTGCAGGATGTTCCTGATGACAAGCGTCAGGCACAATTCCATTGCGTGCTGGTGTATATGCGCCATGCAGACGATCCTACTCCTCTAGTTTGTCACGGAAGCTGGCCGGGCGTAATTACCCGCGAACCTGCCGGAAACGGTGGCTTTGGCTACGACCCCATCTTCTTTGTACCATCTGAAGGGAAAACCGCCGCCGAGCTGACCCGTGAAGAAAAAAGTGCGATTTCTCACCGCGGACAGGCGCTGAAGCTGCTGCTGGATGCCCTGCGTAATGGTTAAGCTTCCGCCGCTAAGTCTTTATATTCACATCCCGTGGTGCGTGCAGAAATGCCCGTACTGCGACTTCAACTCGCATGCGCTAAAAGGCGAAGTCCCTCATGACGACTATGTGCAGCATCTGCTGAGCGATCTGGATACTGAGGTGGCTCACGTCCAGGGACGTGAAGTAAAGACGATTTTTATCGGGGGTGGTACGCCGAGCCTGCTTTCTGGCCCGGCAATGCAAACGCTGCTCGACGGCGTACGCGCACGGCTGAATCTGGCCGCAGATGCAGAAATCACGATGGAGGCGAATCCCGGGACGGTGGAAGCCGATCGCTTTGTTGATTATCAACGCGCTGGTGTCAACCGCATCTCGATTGGCGTACAGAGCTTTAGCTCCGCCAAACTCGAGCGTCTGGGACGTATTCACGGGCCGGAAGAAGCCAAACGAGCGGCAAACCTGGCGAGCGGTCTGGGGCTACGCAGCTTTAACCTCGACCTGATGCATGGTTTACCGGATCAGACGCTGGAAGAAGCTTTGGGCGATTTACAGCAGGCCATCGCGCTCAACCCGCCGCATCTTTCCTGGTATCAGTTGACCATCGAACCCAACACGCTGTTCGGTTCCCGACCGCCGGTGTTACCGGACGATGACGCGCTGTGGGATATTTTTGAGCAAGGCCACCAGTTGCTGACCGCCGCAGGGTATCAGCAGTACGAAACCTCAGCCTATGCGAAACCAGGCTATCAGTGTCAGCACAACCTTAATTACTGGCGTTTTGGCGACTATCTCGGTATTGGCTGCGGCGCGCATGGCAAAATCACGTTCCCGGACGGACGCATCCTGCGCACCACCAAAACGCGGCACCCACGCGGATACATGCAAGGGCGTTACCTGGAAAGCCAGCGTGATGTTGCCGAAGCCGACAAGCCGTTCGAGTTCTTTATGAACCGTTTCCGGTTACTGGAAGCCGCGCCGCGTGCAGAGTTCACGCAATATACCGGGCTTACCGAAGACGTTATTCGCCGGCAGATCGATGAGGCTATCGCCCAGGGCTACCTGATTGAATGCGATGAGTACTGGCAGATCACCCAACACGGTAAGTTGTTTTTGAATTCGCTGCTGGAGCTGTTTCTGGCGGAGTAATACGGTAACGATGTAGGCCGGATAAGGCCTTGAGCCGCCATCCGACAAATTGCCTGATGGCGCTGCGCTTATCAGACCTACAGGGTTAGGGCGATAAGCGCAGCCACCTTCATCGATTAATACTGATTAAACATTTCCTGGATCTGCTTAGGATCCTTGGTTTGGGTCAGCGCAAGCTGCAGCAGAACACGCGCTTTTTGCGGGTTCAGAGAGCCTGAAGCCACAAACCCGTATTTCGCATCATCAATTTCAGCATCCTGCGTGGTGGAGCCGGTTGGTACACGGGATGAACGCACCACAACGGTACCTTTGTGCGCGGCAGTTGCCAGCGTATCGAAAATGGTTTTATACAGGTTACCGTTACCTACACCCGCACTGACGATCCCGGCGTAACCCGCGTCCACCAGAGCTTTTGCCGGCAGATCGGATGCGTTAGCGTAGTTGTAAACAATCCCAACTTTCGGCAACTCGGTCAGCTTAGAAACATCGAACGGCGTGGATGTGGTGTGCTTACGCGCAGGCGTACGCTGGTAGTCAATCTTACCGTTATGGATGTAGCCCAGCGGGCCATAGTTAACGGATTTGAAGGTGGCGACATCGGTAGTGTTGGTTTTGGTCACGTCGCGACCATCCATAACGGTGTCGTTCATCACCACCAGCACGCCACGGTTGGCAGAGGCTTTGTCTGCTGCGGTAACCACTGCGTTATACAGATTGAACGGGCCATCAGCGCTCATACCTGTAGACGGACGCATTGCGCCGACCAGCACCACCGGCTTGTTGCACTTGACGGTCAGGTCGAGGAAATAGGCGGTTTCTTCCATGGTATCCGTACCATGAGTTACCACGAAGCCGTCGGTTTTATCACACTCGGTATTAATCTTTTTCGCCAGTGTTAACCAGACTTCGTCATTCATATCCTGGGAGCCGATGTTCACCACCTGCTCGCCTTTCACAACGGCGATATCTTTCAACTGAGGTACGGCATCAACCAGATTTTCTACGCCGACCTTGCCTGCCGTGTAGTTAGATTTTGTCGCGGAATCACCGCCGCCGGCAATCGTTCCGCCAGTAGCTAAAATGGTGATGTTTGGCAATGCCAGCGCCGCGCCGCTGAAACCCATAACCAGTGCGGCAAGTGCCGTTCTCTTGAAAAACTCCATGTTATTTCTCCAGTTACTTGAATTTGCAGCATTATGTCTATCTTACAGATGAATAATGTGACGCCATCCAATTAACCAGATTTATATCTCCATCAAATTGTTATTCTTAGAGATGGATATCAAAAAAACAGAAAAGTACAAAATAAAACGGCACAGAATGTTTCTGTGCCGTTAAAAAGAGGTGAAGATTATTTCAGAGCGCTAACCAGCGTTTTACGATCGTTTTCCAGCGTCACGACGCGGGCGCAAACATCTTTACCAAACTGCTGGAAGTCTTGTTCCTGATTCTTCCATTCGTTCTGAATTGAGGTCTGCAAACCGCCGAGGCTTCCGAGTACGCCCTGCAGCGGATTACCACCGCCTTTGAGCACGGCTTTCGCCCCCATCTCGTTGATGCTGTCCTGTAAAATACCGCCCATCGCCTGATTCACCAGCTGTTGTCCATCCGCGCGAACCTGATCAATCGCCTTATAATGGAAGGTCAGGCCGTCAGTACGATGCTCAATGATGCGGTTCATCTGCGCTTTCAACTGCGCATCCAGCTTGGTTAAGCGGCCACGCATGTTGCTGCTTTCGCCGACCTCTTTGGCGATGATTTTGTCCAGCGCCACGCGACCTTTCTCCACGCGCGCTCTGGCACCTTCATCAATCCATGGCAGGCTACTACGCAACGCCGCCTGATAATCTTTGGCCTGCTCACGCTGTGCGGCGTTCAGGTTGTACTGTTTACCGTTAAAGGTAACATCACCGGACTGGGTAATAACCAGGTCGCCGTTCTCCCCCTTCACCTGCACAGTTTGTGGGCTCAAAATCACATCGTCACGCGGGGTGACGCTGCACTGATAATCGGCATGTGCGGCCATCGCCGTGAACGTTAGGACTGCCGCCAGCAGCGTTTTGCGCATCATATCTTTCCCTCAATACAAATCGGGCCGGCATTTGCCGACCCTGTGCTACTTAGTCCCACCAAATATCGAAAAGTTCGCTGGTACGCACTTCTTCAAGTTTGTGTTCTTCCAGCCACTTACGCACGATAGCCTGATGTTCTTCGGTGCATTTGCCGATTTCCTGCAGACAGATCAGACCTTCCCAGGCCAGATAGCCGCTGCCGTCAAAGGCCAGTTTGTTCGGTTCGATAACTTCATTGATAAAGTCATCAACGATTTGATCGACCTGCTCTCCGGATGTACCTTCCGGGAAACGCCATGCAACCGAAAAACCTATTTCCTGGAATTCGTCGATGTGCATCTTTTTACGCAGACGACGGCTACGGTTCTTTGCCATTATTTCACCCTCTCGAACATTAAGTCCCATACGCCGTGGCCAAGACGATGACCACGTTGTTCAAATTTGGTTACCGGGCGCGATTGTGGGCGCGGTACATAATCGTTACTCTCTGACTGGTTTTTATACCCGTCAATTGAGGACATTACTTCCAGCATGTGCTCCGCGTAGGCTTCCCAGTCGGTTGCCATGTGGAACACGCCGCCCAGCTTCAGCTTGCTTAAGATATGCTCAGCAAACGGTACCTGAACGATACGGCGTTTATTATGACGTGCTTTATGCCACGGGTCAGGGAAAAACAGCTGAACCATAGATAAAGAATTGTCAGGAATCATTTTATGCAGGACTTCAACGGCATCATGGCACATGACGCGCAGATTCTCGACGCCCTCTTCATGGGCTGAAGCCAGACACGCGCCAACACCCGGCGAGTGAACCTCAATGCCGAGGAAATTTTGTTCCGGGCACGCTTTCGCCATCGCCACCAGCGAAGCCCCCATACCAAAACCGATTTCCAGCGTGACTGGCGCGTCGCGACCAAACAATACTGCGAAATCCACAGGCTCTTCGCTGAACTCAACGCCCATCACCGGCCAGTAGTTTTCCAGCGCGTGTTCCTGCCCTTTCGTCAGTCGCCCCTGGCGACGAACAAAACTACGAATCCGGCGCAGCGGGCGGCCGTTTTCATCAAATTCCGGTGAAATGACGTCGTTCTTCATAAAAGTTTAGTCTGCTGTGATTGAGTTCTGAAAACGGGCATTATCCAAAGTTAGTTGCCGGATGCAAGTAAAGGAAGAAAGTGAGCAGCGGAAAGTTCCGGTTTACACCCCGTTGCCGCTGTGCTGCAATCTTGCCCCCGGCAATAATGAAACGGTAATCATGCAAGCGTCTCAATTCTCGGCTCAGGTTTTGAGCTGGTACGACAAATACGGGCGGAAAACGCTGCCCTGGCAAATTGACAAGACGCCTTACAAAGTATGGCTCTCTGAGGTGATGCTGCAACAAACTCAGGTTGCCACCGTCATCCCCTATTTTGAGCGCTTTATGGCGCGCTTCCCAACGGTAACGGATTTAGCCCATGCGCCGCTGGATGAAGTCCTGCATTTATGGACCGGGCTGGGCTATTACGCCCGTGCGCGAAATCTGCATAAAGCGGCGCAGCAGGTTGTGACGCTGCATGGCGGCATATTCCCGCAAACCTTTGAAGAGGTGGCCGCCCTGCCTGGCGTCGGGCGTTCAACCGCAGGCGCGATCCTTTCTCTCTCTCTGGGTCAGCATTTTCCGATTCTCGACGGTAACGTCAAACGTGTGCTGGCTCGCTGTTATGCTGTAAGCGGTTGGCCGGGTAAAAAAGAGGTTGAAAAGAAACTGTGGGAGTTGAGCGAGCGGGTTACGCCTGCCCACGGCGTTGAGCGATTTAATCAGGCGATGATGGATTTAGGCGCCATGGTCTGTACGCGCTCAAAACCTAAATGTTCCCTGTGTCCGTTGGAAAATGGCTGTGTGGCAAGCGCCAATGCAAGCTGGGCGCAGTACCCAGGTAAAAAACCCAAACAGACGCTACCGGAACGGACGGGCTATTTTTTACTGATGCAGCATGATGAAGAGGTGTTGCTCGCGCAGCGGCCACCCAGCGGCTTATGGGGTGGTTTATACTGTTTTCCGCAGTTTGACGATGAAGATGGGCTACGCAACTGGCTGGCGCAACGACAAATTAACGCAGATAATCTGACCCAACTTAATGCGTTTCGCCATACCTTTAGCCATTTCCACTTAGATATTGTGCCTATGTGGCTTCCCGTGTCTTCATTCAGCTCATGCATGGATGAAGGCAACGCGCTCTGGTATAACTTAGCGCAACCGCCGTCGGTCGGACTGGCGGCCCCCGTGGAGCGTTTGTTACAGCAATTACGTGCCGGCACCCAGGTTTAACGTACCGGTCGATAGAGAGGATTTTTTATGAGCAGAACGATTTTTTGCACTTTCCTGCAACGCGAAGCAGAAGGACAGGATTTTCAGCTGTACCCGGGCGATCTGGGAAAACGTATCTATAACGAAATTTCTAAAGAAGCATGGGCGCAATGGCAGCATAAGCAAACCATGCTGATTAACGAGAAAAAACTCAATATGATGAACGTCGAACACCGTAAGTTACTGGAACAGGAAATGATTAACTTCCTGTTTGAAGGTAAGGATGTGCATATTGAAGGCTATACGCCAGAGTCATAAGAACCGTTGCCGGATGGCGCTGCGCTGATCCGGCCTACGATTTAATCTGGTCCTTGCAAATAACAAACACAACACGCACTCCCGGAATGATGAAAAAATTTCTCGCGCTTACCGTTATTGCGCCGTTGCTCATCTCCTGTTCCAGTTCGACCAAAAAAGGCGATTCCTATAACGAAGCCTGGGTCAAGGATACCAACGGTTTTGATATTCTGATGGGGCAATTTGCCCATAACATTGAGAACCTGTGGGGATTTAAGGAAGTGCTGATTGCGGGTCCGAAGGACTACGTCAAGTATACCGATCAGTACCAAACCCGCAGCCATATCAACTTTGATGACGGTACGATAACCGTCGAGACCATTGCCGGGACAGATCCCGCCGGACACCTGCGCCGGGCGATTATCAAGACGTTGCTGATGGGCGATGATCCGGGTTCTATCGACCTCTATTCCGATGTCGATGACATTAAGATTTCCAAAGAGCCGTTCCTGTACGGACAGGTGGTTGATAATACCGGCCAGCCCATTCGTTGGGAGGGACGTGCCACCAACTTTGCCAACTATCTGCTGCAAACGCGACTTAAAAGCCGCAGCAATGGCCTGCGTATCATCTATAGCGTAACGATCAATCTGGTGCCGAACCACCTTGATAAGCGTGCGCATAAGTACGTCGGCATGGTGCGCCAGGCTTCTCGTAAGTATGGCGTCGACGAGTCGCTGATTCTGGCCATCATGCAAACCGAATCCTCGTTTAACCCCTATGCGGTCAGCCATGCCGATGCGCTGGGGCTGATGCAGGTGGTACAGCACAGCGCCGGGAAAGATGTGTTCCGCTCGCAAGGTCGCTCAGGCACGCCAAGCCGTAGTTTCCTGTTTGACCCAGCCAGCAACATTGATACCGGTACCGCTTATCTGGCAATGCTCAACAATGTCTATTTGGGTGGCATCGATAATCCAACCTCGCGTCGCTATGCGGTGATCACCGCGTATAACGGCGGCGCGGGCAGCGTGCTGCGCGTATTCTCGAACGATAAAATTCAGGCCGCGAATATTATTAACAGCATGTCCCCGGGAGACGTTTATCAAACGCTGACCACCCGACACCCTTCTGCTGAATCACGTCGATACCTTTACAAGGTCAATTCCGCACAAAAATCATATCGACGCCACTAATGTATTCCTCTTCTGCCCCCTGAAACGGGGGCCAGAAGAGCCAAAAACGTTAACCCCATCACTCTTTTGCTTTGCAATCAGAAATTGTTTGCAAATATTTGTCACAGGTAACAAAAAAAGAGTGCCTCTCGTTGATAGAATCACATCATATAGCCACGGCAAATGTGCCTTTTAAAACATTCATCCGCATTACGGTGTGAGGAAATTAACATGAATCTTAAGCTGCAGCTGAAAGTTCTCTCGTTTCTGCAGTTCTGCTTATGGGGTAGTTGGCTCACTACCCTCGGCTCCTATATGTTTGTCACCCTTAAATTCGATGGTGCATCCATTGGCGCAGTATATAGCTCGCTGGGGATCGCCGCCGTGTTTATGCCTACACTGTTAGGGATCGTGGCTGACAAATGGATCAGTGCGAAATGGGTTTATACTATTTGCCACCTGGTCGGCGCTGCAACGCTGTTCGCCGCAGCCGAGGTCACCACGCCAGGCGCCATGTTCTTTGTGATCTTGCTTAACTCCCTGGCCTATATGCCAACGTTGGGGTTAATCAACACTATCTCTTACTACCGCCTGCAGTCAGCCGGGATGGATATCGTTACGGACTTCCCGCCAATCCGTATCTGGGGCACCATCGGTTTTATTATGGCAATGTGGGCCGTAAGCTTCTCCGGCTTTGAACTGAGCCATATGCAGCTGTATATCGGTGCGACGCTGTCCGTGGTACTGGCGCTGTTCACCCTGACGCTGCCGCATATTCCGGTCGCTAACCAGCAGAAAAACCAGAGCTGGACGTCTATGCTCGGCCTGGATGCCTTCGCGCTGTTTAAAAACAAGCGTATGGCGATTTTCTTTATTTTCTCGATGATGCTGGGCGCAGAGCTGCAAATTACCAATATGTTTGGTAATACCTTCCTGCACAGCTTCGATAACAACCCGCTGTTCTCCGGCAGCTTCATCGTTGAACACGCATCGGTGATGATGTCGATTTCGCAGATTTCCGAGACCCTGTTTATCCTGACCATCCCGTTCTTCTTAAGCCGTTACGGCATTAAGAACGTGATGCTTATCAGTATTGTGGCGTGGATGCTGCGCTTCGGCCTGTTTGCCTACGGCGATCCGACACCGTTCGGTACCGTGCTGCTGGTGCTGTCGATGATTGTTTACGGCTGCGCCTTCGACTTCTTCAACATCTCTGGCTCTGTATTCGTAGAGAAAGAAGTTCGCCCTGAGATCCGCGCCAGCGCACAGGGTATGTTCCTGATGATGACCAACGGCTTCGGTTGTATTCTGGGCGGGCTGGTGAGCGGTAAAGTCGTTGAATACTATACGTTGAACGGTATTACCGACTGGCAGACCGTGTGGCTAATCTTCGCAGGTTACTCGCTGGTTCTGGCTTTTGCCTTCGTTGCGCTGTTTAAATACAAACACGTACGCGTTCCGGCTGGCACCCAGACTATCGCGCACTAATCTTTATTGATGAAAGAAGGTCACCAGATGGTGACCTTCTTTTTGTCCAGATGGCGCTTACTTCAAAACATATCCATACAGACGTTTAATGCCGTCTGCATCTGTCTCACTGTAAACCCCTTGCAGCTCCGGCGAGAAGCCCGGCAGCAGGTTTACACCCTCTTCCAGCGCCAGGAAGTAACGTTGTACCACCCCGCCCCAGACTTCGCCTGGCACCACGCACAGCACGCCCGGAGGATAAGGCAGCGCACCTTCCGCCGCAATGCGCCCAGCGGCATCACAAATACGCACCAGTTCAACATCACCGCGGATAAAAACGCTGTTGGCATCCTGCGGGTTCATCGCCACGGCAGGTAAACTCTCCTGACGGAACATCGCTTTTTGCAGATCTTTCACATCAAAGCTTACGTACAGTGAGTGCATCTCCTGACACAGTTCACGCAGCGTGTAATCCCGGTAACGTACCGGATACTTATTGAAGATGGTGGGTAGCACATCTGCCAGCGGCGTATCGTCTTCAATATGCTGCTCAAACTGCGCCAGCATCGCCACCAGTTGTGCCAGTTTCTCCGCGCTTTCTGCCGGGGTCAGCAGGAACAGAATCGAGTTAAGGTCGCATTTCTCCGGCACTATGCCGTTTTCCCGCAGGTAATGCGCCAGAATCGTCGCCGGAATACCAAAGTCGGTATATTGCCCGGTTTGCGCATCAATACCCGGAGTGGTTAACAGCAGTTTGCAGGGGTCGACAAAATACTGGTCGCGCGCGTAGCCGGAAAAACCATGCCATTTAGCGCCAGGTTCAAAGCTAAAGAAGCGACGCTCGCTGGCAATCACCTGCGTCGGATAGCTTTCCCACGGTTTGCCATCAACTACCGGAGGAATAAACGGCTGAATCATCTTGCAGCGGGTAAGAATCGCTTTACGGGCCTCAATCCCCAGTGCCACACACTCCGCCCATAGCCGACGGCCACTCTCCCCTTCGTGGATTTTGGCGTTAACGTCCAGCGCCGCAAACAGCGGGTAAAACGGACTGGTGGAAGCATGCAGCATAAACGCATTGTTCAGACGCTTATGCGGGCAGAATCGCGCCTGGCCGCGAATATGGTTATCCTTTTTGTGGATCTGTGAGGTTTGCGAAAATCCGGCCTGCTGTTTGTGCACCGACTGAGTGACAAAGATCCCCGGATCGTTAGCATCAAGATCCAGCAGCAGCGGTGACCCATCGGCCATCATCGGAATAAATTGTTCGTAACCGACCCATGCCGAGTCAAACAGGATGTAATCACACAGATGACCGATCTTGTCGATCACCTGCCGGGCATTGTAGATCGTACCATCATAGGTACCGAGTTGAATGATCGCCAGACGGAACGGGCGCGGCCGATCGGCCTTTTGCGGCGCAACGTCACGAAGTAGCTGGCGCAGATACTCCTCATCAAAGCAGTGCTCGTCAATGCCGCCAATAAAGCCAAACGGATTACGCGCAGCTTCCAGATAAACCGGCGTAGCGCCGGCCTGGATCAGCGCGCCGTGATGGTTCGACTTATGGTTGTTGCGGTCAAACAGCACCAGATCGCCGCGCGTCAGCAGCGCATTGGTCACCACTTTATTGGCCGCCGAGGTCCCGTTCAGCACAAAGTAGGTTTTATCCGCGTGGAAAACTTTCGCAGCAAATTTCTGTGCATGTTTCGCAGATCCTTCATGAATCAGCAGATCGCCAAGCTTAACGTCGGCGTTGCACATATCCGCGCGAAACAGATTCTCGCCAAAGAACTCGTAGAAATGCCGGCCCGCCGGATGCTTCTTAAAAAACTCACCGTGTTGGTGCCCCGGGCAGGCAAACGTGCTGTTCCCCATTTCGACATACTGGGTGAGCGTGTCATAGAACGGCGGCAGCAGCTCTTCCTCATACTGGCAGGCAGCAGACTCCAGCTCCAGCCAGTCCTGAGCCTGACCGCAAATGACCGCATTTATACCCGCAGGCACATCGACATCGACATCAGATTCTGCGAACAAAAAGACCGGTATATGAAAACCGGTGCGTTTCAACAAAGCCAGGATCCCACTGCGGCTGTCCGCAACGGTAATGACGACTGCCGCAACGTCAGTAAAATCGGTACCATCCAGCGACACCACCTGACGATGACTGGACAGACGAGAAACCAGTTCACCACTGGCGGCAATTTTCATTGATTTCATAAGCGCAATAACCCGTTTCGGGAAAATCAAAAGTCCCGGACAAAGCCGCATTGCTTTGCCCACGAAATGACAGGTCAAACTGGTTACCAGCCCCGACCGCCAGACATCAGTAAAAGCAGATAGCCTCTGATTTTACTGTTATCCTGCAGTGAGCGTGCGCTGCCCTCACCGCATGGTGAGTGCATAAAGATAAGTCGCAGGAAGGGGTAAACGTCGCGCAAAAAGGCGATATTGAAGGCGATGTAGGGGGAATAATATCATCCCAGGCAGCCCCATTCAGACAGGAGAAAATTCGCGCAATCATGGCACCTTTCACTTACAGGCGCAAGATAAAATCCGGTGCCAAAACCTCACAGATAAACAAGCATTTCGTCTGAAAATAGCGGCATAATAATGCAATCTGAAACATAATTTTACCCAGCTAATTGCCTTTAGCATCAAGACGATAATGGGTATGCAGGAGCAAATGTGGTAATCGGACCCTTTATTAATGCCAGCGCCATTTTATGTGGTGGCGTTCTCGGCGCGCTGCTTAGCCAGCATATACCAGAACGCATTCGGGTCTCCATGACCTCTATTTTCGGACTGGCTTCGCTAGGGATTGGTATCTTGCTGGTTATCAAATGCGCCAACCTACCGGTGATGGTTCTGGCAACGCTGATCGGCGCATTAATTGGCGAGTTTTGTCATCTGGAAAAAGGGATCAATGCTGCGGTCGCCAAAGCGCAGCAGGTTTTCACCCGTTCTGATGCCAATGCAACGCACGAATCTTTTATTCAAAGCTATGTAGCTATCATCGTGCTGTTTTGCGCCAGCGGTACCGGGATCTTCGGTGCGATACATGAAGGGATGACCGGCGATCCTAATATTTTAATCGCAAAGTCGTTTCTCGATTTCTTCACAGCTATCATCTTTGCCTGTTCGTTGGGAATTGCAGTATCCGCCATTTGCATACCGATGCTGACAATCCAGTTATCGCTTGCTACCTGTGCAGCACTGATTTTACCCCTGACAACGCCAGCTATGATGGCCGATTTCAGCGCCGTAGGCGGGCTATTGCTGCTGGCAACCGGTTTACGTATTTGCGGCATCAAGATGTTTGCGGTTGTGAATATGCTTCCTGCTCTGCTGCTGGCAATGCCGCTTTCCGCCGCGTGGACGGCATTTTTTGCCTGAGAATGCGTGCAATTGCAGCAATGTGGTGATAGATTGTGCAGTCTGCATTGAATTGAAGAAATTTCGTTGACGAAGCGAAGCGAATCGGGTTTAATGCGCCTCGTTGCCCGGATAGCTCAGTCGGTAGAGCAGGGGATTGAAAATCCCCGTGTCCTTGGTTCGATTCCGAGTCCGGGCACCACTATTTAAAGAACCCAGCCTATGGCTGGGTTTTTGCTTTTGGAGAAACGGACTCTCCATCGAACTTCGTTCGATTATTCGCCGCCAGCGGCTCACCCCTGCGGGGCCAGCGCGACAAGCGCGCTGTTCAACGCCTACGGCGTTAGTCCGAGTCCGGGCACCACTATTTAAAGAACCCAGCCTATGGCTGGGTTTTTGCTTTTGGAGAAACGGACTCTCCATCGAACTTCGTTCGATTATTCGCCGCCAGCGGCTCACCCCTGCGGGGCCAGCGCGACAAGCGCGCTGTTCAACGCCTACGGCGTTAGTCCGAGTCCGGGCACCACTATTTAAAGAACCCGCCCAAAAGGCGGGTTTTTGCTTTTGGAGAATAGTGACTATTCTCTCCTCACCGAATTTTGTTTCAACAGCGCATAACGATTAAGAAGCTGATTAATCCGCATATCAAGCTGCTGATACAAAGCGGGTGATACACTCCCCTGCACTTTGAACTCTTCATCTATTTGACGTAACAACTCTTCTGTCGGCGGCGTTTCGTCAAGCTGGCGGCGGATAGTGAAAATGGCTGATTTCAGCTCCGACCCGGTCAGATATTTACCTTTACGTTCATCAAGCGCATTTAGCTGGGCGGTTAACGCTTCCAGCCCCTGCTGAGCATTATGCCAGTTTTGCAGAGCGCTTTCCGGCAACGCTTCGGTAGCTAACTGTTTTTGTAACCCGCTTTCAAATACTGTAGTCTGCGATTCTTCAGGCCACAGGGTAACTACCTGCTGCGCTAATGATGCGGCATATTCTCGCGACCACAAAGGTGACAGGCGATATAAAATATCCAATTGCCCTTGCGTTGCAACGATTATTTCCTGCTTCTGATCCTTCAAATCTGAGGACTGCTTCAACGCGGATAATTGTTCAGGCGTCAGCACCTGAGGCAATGGCTTGATCAGATCATATCCGTCAGCCCGCATATGACTGGTGCCAAGAAAAGCGCCTGCGCTCGCTGCCGCAGCAACGATAAAACCGATAGCAAACCCCAGCCACATCCGTCTGGTTCCCCCCTCGATTTGAGTAGTAAAAACCGCTGCGCTTGATTGCCCGGGTGATGCGGGTTCATTGACCACAAATACCAACTGTGGCGAAGACGTCTCAACATTATTAGTCGTACCTGAAGCCGGTATTATCACAACGGCCGATCCCGAATCCGCTTCAGACTTCTCCAGACGCAAAGCGGCATTGTGCATCCAGGTAACAACAGCCTCCATTTTACTAAGCGCTTTCAATTCAAGCCGTTGCAGCACTGCGCAGGCATGTTTTAAACTTTGTTCAACCCGATACACTTTTGATAAATCAGCATATGACAGCGTTAGGGTACGCAATTCTTGCTGTAAGCGGACAGACAACCATGCCAGGATCTCAACGCGGGCATGGGTTTGCTGTGGCCATATTGCACTCCAGTGATGCGTCAGTAATGCTTCCAGAAGTTCCGTGCTTTCGGCAAGTCCCTCCAGTCCCGCATTACGTATTCTGGCGACGGTGTACCAGGCAAGTGTTTGCAGTTCGACTCCGTTATGACGAAACAGCGCCAGGCTTAACTGTTCAACCTTTTGCCAGTCAACGTCCGGACGCGCAGGGTGAGTCAGCTTGCTAATTTCATCGCGTAATTGCCCAAACTCCATGAAAGCACGTGGGTCTCCCCCGGTGCTGATGCGATTCTTTTCCATGTCAGTACACTCCAGTCTCAAGCCAACCCTGCCTCTTGAGGTGCCGAATCAGAACCCGCCCCTCAGGGGTAAAATCAGTGCCATAGCGAACAATGCCCAGGTCTTGCAGTTCAGCATCAATGGAATAACGCAAATGTCCCGGTGTTTCCTGCTGCTGCATCGTTACCTGAATTCCTTTTAGCCGCGGTTCATACTTCAACAAAACCTGAGAAAGCGTGCTAATAAGCTGATGTGCCGTACCTGGCATACCCTGGAGGATTTTGGTCATATCAGGCAAACCATAATCGGGTATATGTTTGAGACTACCTGCACGAGTATTCAAAATGCGCTGCATATTATCGAGGACGGATAAGATGACCTGCGTGTTTTCGCTGACTGCGTGCAAAGGAAAACCACCGGAAAAATTACCCAGCAAGATGTCATAAAGTGAAGGCTGCTTGACCATTACTCGCCCTCCTGCGCCATGAGTGCCAGAGTCTGGGTATTTAATTCGATCACTCGCGCATTATCAGGATCGAGATCTTCACGACGTAATACCACGCGCCAAGAATCTTCAGACAGATCGGGAGAAATAAACATTCCCGCCACGGCAACATATTGCGCTTCGTTTTCGAATGGAAAACAGCGTTCGCACCTGGCTAATAAGATTTTTATCGGCTGCTATCCTCCATTCAGGATGCGCCTGAAGGTTTTCTCCCCAGAATTGCCAGAGCCCAGGGCCAACGCCCTGCCATGATGCGCGCGAAATACCCGCTCGCTCCGGCCAGTCTTGCATCAGCGCCTGACTAAAAAATGACGCCTCCATCTGCTCAGGCCGCGAAAGCATCAGATACATTTTCAACTGGTTGTAGGCGATCTTTGCCTGGGCGGCAAACTGCGGGCTGTCTGGAGCCAGTCGGGTTAAAGCCGTTAATTCCTGGGTAAGATGTTGGGCGGCTTCATCACGCAGGAGCGGAATAGCGATACGCGTATAGCGCGGCCATAGTGCATCCAGCAGAGCATCATTTTGGCTTAAGCCGAAACGGTAGTACCACGGCGTCCCATTCTGCTGACGCCAGCGAAGCATGCCTGGCGTTTGCTGCAGAGCAGACAGCGCCGTAAGACGCTCGGCGAGCGGTTTATCCGCACCGCCTGCCAGGCTCGCCTGGTCCAGACTTTCGCCAATCAGATTGCGATTAGCCAGAAAAGATACCACCATTCCCGCCCCCCATAGCAGCATCAAACCGGCTGTACAGACGGCCAACACGCGCATCCCTGAACGGCCTGTACGCTGTGCCTTTAGTTCAGCAGGTAACGCAGGGAGTGAATCAAGCAGCGCACGCCAGCGCTCATCACGCATCCAGGCATGCGCGATGAGCGATGAAGTATCTTCCGCATACTGGCTCATGATTACCGCCGCCAGCGGCAGAGGCCGATGCGGGCTGAAAAAAGTGGACAACGATTCGCTGATGGCTTCTGCGCCAGGCATCAGCAAATTAGCCATTTTCAGTAAGAAATTATCGCGGATATTTCGCGTAACCTGCTGCGTACCCTGCTCCGCCATCTGCATTGCCAACGAGGTCAACTGCGAACGACATAAAGCCGTGGTGCATCCTGCAGGGAACAAACACGTCGCAGAGTGCAAGGTTACGTCATCCCGGACGAATTGAGCGCCATTCAGCGACCAAAGGTATACCGGTACTCGCCAGCGGAGCGTGGTAAAAACAGCCTGAAGATGGCGGGCGGCATTATCTATTTGTTCTGCGGTTAAAGAGACAACAGGTGCCGATTGAACCAGTGTATCCTGGTGCTGAAAAGTGGGGGTTTACGCCCGTCGTACTGCAGCCTTTCCACACCATATTCCTCGCCAAAATCCCCCATCAGGTATTCACCGCCTTCCACAAATACCTGCTCTGACTTTATCTGCGTCACAAATTCCTGCAGCCGGACCTGGTCTTCCGCACTGTGCCGGGGGGGGACTGAGGTGGGGTTTTGATCGCAGCCAGATGCTGCGACCATCACAATGGCACACAGCCACAACCTGTCTTTTTTCATTATCACAGCCCTCATTTCACCGGACTCGGCTGGTTAACGGCACAGCGAACAGCTTTGTCGTCAGGAGAGTAACGCCTACTGTCCGGGTCCGCCTTATAGCGCACCATCGTCAGCCCGAGCCCCGGTCCCGAGAAGTCCTGGCTGCGCAGCACCCGCGTGTAGTACCCGTCCCGGTCTTTGAATACCGGCTTCTCCGGGCCCTGCGGGTCTTTTACCGGCGAATGGCTGTAGTATTCCGGGTCATACCAGTCCTTCATCCATTCCCAGCCGTTTCCGGCCATGTCGTAAATTCCCAATGGATTAGGGGGACGGAAATCCCGGGGAAGTGGGGATAGCCACTTGAGGGTCAGGCCTGCCTTTTTGGCATACTCTTCAGCATCCAGCTCAGTGGCAATATTAATGCCCCTGCGATTTTCTATACGTATCGTGCCATCGTCGGTGGGCGCCACCACATATTTACCCCGGCTACGCGCCGCGTATTCCCACTGCGCTTCCGTCGGCAGCGAGAACGGCAGGCCCGTCACCTCCCCCAGCCACGCGCAGTACCGCTCCGCTTCGTGCCAGTCCACGCGGGCTGGCGTATCCGGGATCCGTTTCCTGTCATTCCAGTCCCTCCCGTTTAAACGCCCCTTAACCTCCCGGCCCTTCAGGCCATTCCAGGCCAGATAAAACTGGTACTGCTGGTTGCTGGCTTTGAACTTACTCAGCGAATAGCTGCTTAACTCCACCCGGTGCAAAGGCTTGCTGTCTTTACGCCCGTCGTACTGCAGCCTTTCCACACCATATTCCTCGCCAAAATCCCCCATCAGGTATTCACCGCCTTCCACAAATACCTGCTCTGACTTTATCTGCGCCACAAATTCCTGCAGCCGGACCTGGTCTTCCGCACTGTGCCGGGGGGGGACTGAGGTGGGGTTTTGATCGCAGCCAGCCATCGCGCTGACTGCCAAGCTCAAGAGTAATAACGGATATTTTATTTTCATGACCATTCCTCAGAATTTGCGCCAGACAGCGGTGAAAATGTTCCCATACGCGGATAAAAAGGGTTATCCGCCGTCGTTAAGCGATACGCAGTGGTATTGTTCATCGTCAGGGCATATCCCCAGGCAGGCGTCGTTCTTAATCTTTTATAGATAAGATCCATTTCATTGACTTTATCGAAACCTTCCTGGAGAAAACGCCTTACCGCATTCATTGAATTTTGTGCCACCATATATTTTAAGGCAGAGTTACCCTCTGCCATGTCACTCCCACTGGCATTAAATCGGCTAAATATCTGGAACCATTCCCGCTGCGTCTGGATGGATTGTAAAACGACAATAATCGCTTGTTTGCGCTCCTGATAAATATCGATAAAATAATCACCACGATTATCAAAATCAAAATGATCTGCGGTACTGTGGCGGGTAAGCAAGTAGAGTAATATTCCTTTGGCCTCAGGGGTACGCATCAGAAGTAAATCAGGGCTCTTAATAATATTTGCTGCCAGCTGATTTCTTCTTTCCGATTTATCAAAGGCGGACTCAATACTATTCACCAGGCTATCACATGCCGTTCGCTAAATCTCGGTAGACGCCCGGCGCTGTTACCCATAATCATTTGCTTACCGCCATAGGTGGTAATCTGTAATTGCGCTTCTGCCTGGGCAGAGGCCCCCACAAAGCCAATCAGTGAGGTTTTCAGATAAACTCTGAGCATTCCCATTTTTAATGGTTCAGTTCGATTTTCAGGCTGAAATGTCAGGCTCCAGCCGACGCGATCCGGAAGATAAAATGTCGTTTCAACAATGCCAGAAGCCAGAGAAAGCGTGGCCTTAAACTCACCTTTGATGGCCAACTCGCCCGTTGATGGATCCCATTCCGCAGAAGCCGCCAAATTAGACGTGCAGCGCATGAACTGCGCACCCGCTGAAAAATCGATAAACTGACCAATTTCTTTATGCGAAACCAGACTGTTATTCCAGCTTTCTGCCCAGCCCGTTAACGTTTCATCTATTAATTTCTTGTCGATTGGATCAAAAAGGTTTACACCTTTATTTTCGAACTCCAAATCTTTAATCTGCTTTTTTAATTTAGAAACTGATATTCCTGTTATATTACCATTTTCTCTTTTTAGGATACTATCCGCATCCGATTGTTTAAACTTTACTTTATGTCTGACTCCTGCTCCTAAATTATCAACATATCCTTTTTTTGCAAAAGCATAGCGTTTCTTAGTGCCAGCGCCACCATTTTTTCGAGAGATAGGGATGAGCTCAACCACATCATCATAACCAGCACCTTCGGATTCAAACTTACCAATTACTTTTTGTAAAGCATCCCTTTTGCCGGTTAAATTAGCTTCTTGATTAGAAATATTAGTTTCTTTGTCTGTAAGTGCAGAACTTTCCTCTATTTTTGAATTTAATACACCAAACTCTTCAACAGCTTTAGAATATTCCTCGTTAGCCTGATGAAATTCATCAACCGCCGTCATTATTTCACTGGTATGCTCATCAATATTTTTCGCTGCTGCCGTCGTTAAGAATAATAACTCCTGACTTTCAGTGCAATAATAGATATCACATGATTCATGTGATATCTGTACGGTATTATTTTCTTTTTTACTTAACTGATTCTCTGCTACGGGTAATGTGGATGTATCGCTCATGATACCAACCTGGTTTTATTCAAAGAACAATTTCATAGTCTGAGGTTCAAGGCCGTAATGAGATTGGGTATATCCATTCTCATCAGTCACACCACGAATAGTTTCACCACTTTCAGTTTCAATACGATATTTTATGTAAGGTTTAGGCTTACCATCCCCTTTGTCAACGATCTGAAAAGAACCATTCATAGGGTATTTATATTGCGGGTCAGAAACACTCATCGGCTTAAGCGCTTTTTCAAGGATGCCTACACCACCCCACTGGATATCAAGACTTTTTAGCTTAAGACTCCCCGGTGCGCCAAGCTCGATGGGTCCATCTTTGATTTTTATATACGCCCCGCCAGTGCTGGTGAGCGTAATCCCCTGCTGAGCGTTTAAAACAACTTCGCCATTAACGCTATTAATATTCATTGTTTTATCTGACTGCAATCGCATCGCATCAGTTTGCGCCTGAATATCGATCATTCCTCTGGCAGCAAAAATTTTCATACCCATTTTTTGGGCAAACAGACTAATTGCTTCTCCGGCGGCAACGGTCAGACGTTTAAACAACGTCAGATCTGCATTTTCTCCCGTTGTGACAGTTAAAGAATGGCCCGCGGTGAGCTGTATATTTTTGGGTGTGGCCACACCTATACCAGCAGGGGCATTCAGTAACAAACCCGCTCCTTTTAATTGCGCCAGCGTTTTCGTCAGTTCCTGCTGTGAAGCAATATCAGCATCAAGTGAACCGGATACCTTGGCGCTACTCGCTAACGCTGTAACCAGTTCGAGTGCATTTTGCAGCTCAGCAATTGCAGCCCGCATGTCCAACATCTCTCCCTGGGCCTGCGGCTGGTTATAAGCACTAATTAAGACCCCTTTACCGCCGCGTACCGCCACCCAGTCGTCTGTGCGCAGCTCGGCCCCCTCTCCCCGCAGCGCACGCCCCGCATCCACGTTATGCCCCAGGTTAAGCTGCGTCTTCCCGCCGTACTCGGTACTGAGCTTGACGTGTTCCTCACCCCGTTTGTCTTCCATGCGCAGCTTGTTGTTCGCGGGCGTGCGGATGACGTTGCGGGTATGGTTTGCCTGTGTCACGTGGTCAGGATGCCGGGAGTCATGCAGCGCATGCGCGATATAGGGTCGGTCCGGGTCACCTTCATGGAACGCCACCGCCACTTCTGTGCCCTGTATCAGCGGGAAGTGAATACCGTAAGTGTCGCCGCCGTAGGGTTTGGCAAGGCGTACTGGCATACTTTCGTAGCCCTGTTGTTTAGCATCGCGGTCCGCATCAAACTTAACCCAATAAAGCCCGCTCTGATTTAAATGAGCATATTCATCATTCTTTTTCGGGCTTGAAACACGTGCCATTAGCGTACCGCTAATTACTGGTCGCGGTTTGAGTGGAGGTCTCCAACAGCGCGTTTCACTGTAAATGGTCGCCATCAACACCACTTGTAGCGCTTCCTTTCGGCTTGCGCTGAATGAAACCGCCGTAACCAGCAAGCTGTTACGCACGCTGACAGGAAGCGTTGGGACAGGTGTCGATTCCGTAATATTCAGGACCTGAGCCGGGCTGAGGCTTACATCGGTTGATAATCCAGAGATTGTCGCTTGTGAGGAGAGATAACGCTCATGTTCCAGACGCGCCCAAAAATTCCCTGTCTCAGGCGCCGGCGAAACCTTATCACCCGTTTCAAGATGGCGTGGGCGATAGTGGTAAACATCCCCGTAAGTCACCTCGTCACCTTCACCGTAAGTCATATCGGTTTGTGCAGAAAATAATATTTTCTGAGCCTGGCGATGGTTATAATCCCCGGCAGTAACCGATGCCTGCACCGCAGACTGTTGGAACTGAATATCCCAGACTGAGTCGATGCCATTGTCATTCATTCCGGAGGGACTATTCAGCGGTAATGTTTTGCCAAACTCCCATGCGCTTTGTTTGTCAGCAAAATAGATCACCTCAGTGCCAGCATCAGGCTGAAGCCTAAAGAAGAAGAAAATCCCAACTTCAGAGAGCAGGCGTTCAATAAAAACCAGATCACTCTCCTGATACTGATTAATTTGCTCTCTTTTTGGATATTCCATTACCAAATCAAAATTATATTCCCAGTCTTTTAAACCATGTTCCTGTAAAATTTGAGTAACAACTTCCGGAACTGACATATTAATAAAGAAACGGTGTGTACGAAATTGGTTTTTCAGCAACGCGACAAAAGGTTCAATGATTAACTGATAGGTTGCCTGGTCTTTTGAACCACTGATACGATGGAACGATGTTACAATACCATGTACCATTTTGCGGGCAGTTAACTCACTTAACTTCCCCATTCCCATGGTCAATGTTGTTGATTTTCTAAGTATCGACTCTGCTGCAATGTCTTTGTCATGGCTGGAAAAATTTACTACGTATCGATACAACGAACTCATTTCCTCTGTACCATTAAAGCTAATAACATCCAGTACAGATTTGCATGAAGGGATATACAATTGATAACGGTTTAATGTATTTTCATTTATAAATGAAATCCCGCCACCCAGTGATTCAGACATTCCCATATATTTAACCCTTGTTATTTTATAAAGAGCTATTTTTCAGATAATAAAAGCAGCGTTCAACGCATTGTTTTTATCAGACTAACCAAATCCGTTTTCTCATTAGTGACAATAGAAAAAGTAAATTGACGATTATCATTTGATATCCAAAGCTCTTCCCTTCCATTATTACTATAATCATAAAGATGAAAGCCAAGACCTGTTAGATAATTACGAATAATGCCTGCATCACCACCGCGAAAAATAATAAGATTTGTTTCTCGTGTACTCCCATCAGGAGAAATATATTCAAAGTAATAATCATTTGATATCCTTGGAGCCTGCTTGATATCAACATCGGTGTAGAAATAATAGTTAAAAAGATCGCTTTCCCGATATTCTAATTTATCTGGCCAGGGTATTAACAACGGTGACAAAAAAATCAAAACAATCGTCATCAATATTATTTTATAGTAGCTCATTACCATTCACCTCGACAAAAATGAATAATAACCGCCATCCCCGGTGATAACTTCTATCCGACCAGAAGTGAAGTCACTCCACGGTTGCACCCATGTCATAAACGAAGGTAAGCTTCCCTTATAGGGTTTATGCACAGCACAGTTATCCATGGGTTCTGGAAATAGTAATGGTAAAAATCCTTTATTCTTATAATTGCCTATCGGCCCATAAAAATCCCATCTACTCAGGGCCTGTTCTTTACTGACGAGCCTCAGTCTTGACTGGTAGTCTGAGGGAAGAATTGCCCGATAGAAGCCTAAAAGATCGGAGGTAAGGTCCTCTCCGCTAAAACCACTGTCGGTATACCAACTAAAACACAAATTAGATTGCAAACTTTCAAACAAGCGTGCAGTCGTCATCATCATGGCTAACGCAACGCTGTTTTTCTCACATGCAGATAAACCTTGTTTGATACGCCACCTAACAAACTTTCCTGTACCAAACTGGCGATGATATACAAACATCTTTTGGCTATAAATGACTTCATAATAACCATCACGGCCTGATTCACCTCGTTTTATATCTATCAGTAGGTTTTTAATATCACTTCCCTGTGCATGGCCTATATCTATCCATCCCAATATTTCGCTATAAACAAGCCCTGTTTTACGATCCGATGTCCACTCGGAAGGTTCAATAATATCGTTACGTTTACTCATCATTAAACTCCAGCATCATTCCCTCTTCATCATGCCAACTCAAAGTAAGCTGCTGAGGTTTTTGCTGCCGGGAAAGATACGTTAACAACTGCTGACTAAGCACAGGTAAGATTTGTTGATTGAGCAGACTATCGATATTCCTCGCCCCCGTATCCGGTAGCAGGCAAGCGGCGGTCAGGGCATCAAAAAGTCTCTCGGATATCGTCGTGGTTATGCCGTAGTGACGCAGTAATCGCTGGCTAACCTGATCCAGTTTCATTTGTACAATCGTACGTAACGCAGATTCACAGAGCGGATGGTAGATAATCGTCTGGAAGCGGGCCAGTAGCGCTGGCTGGAAGTGATCGCGCAAAAGTGGTCGCAGCAGTTCGTGCAACTCAGACTCTGTGGTTTCCGGCTGTTCTTCCAGCATCTGCATTACAGCGTCACCGCCAAGATTGGAGGTCATCAAAATAACGGTATTGCGAAAATCAATTTCACGGCCTTCGCCGTCACGCATGAAACCACGGTCAAATACCTGGTAAAACAGATTCATGACGTCGCGATGCGCTTTTTCTACTTCATCCAACAGTACCACGCTATAGGGGCGTTTTCGCACCGCCTCGGTCAGGATCCCTCCCTGACCATAACCCACATATCCCGGAGGTGAGCCTTTTAGCTGGCTCACGGTGTGCGGCTCCTGATATTCAGACAAATTAATCGTGATTAGCGATTTTTCACCACCAAACAGAATGTCAGCCAGTGCCAGCGCCGTCTCCGTTTTGCCGGTTCCACTTGGTCCAGTAAGCAGGAACACACCCTGTGGGCCGTTTTCCGGCGTCAGTCCTGTTTTTGATGCCCGCAACCGCTGTGCGATCGCATTCAGCGCGTAATTCTGGCCAACAACGCGTTCTCCCATCTGGGTTTCAAGCGTCAGCAAGTCTGCCTGGGAGTCCTTCATTAATGATGACAATGGTACACCGGTCCAGTCGGCAATTACCGTAGCAACGGTGCGCGCGTCTACATCCGGAAACAGCAAAGGATGGCCCTGCTGAAGCATACTTAGCTGCAGTTGCAATTCAACCGTTTCCGCCTGACGAGAAATATCACGGCGGCTGGCCAGCAGTTGCTCAGTGAGCGTTAATTCCTGACCATACTGGGTTTCGCGTTCATCCAGTTCGATAAGCAGACGATTTTCACGCTGTTCAATGGTGGCCAGCCTTTCACCATGCTGACCATTTCCTACCGCGAGGTCTGCAAGCAACGCCTGCTTTTCAATTTCAAGCGCGGTGATCTCCGACTTCAAACGCGTCAGTGGTTCCGGAACAGTATCAAGGCTCATCCGCACTCTTGCACCTGCGGTGTCCAGCAGATCGACGGCTTTGTCGGGTAATTGTCGCCCGGTAAGATAGCGGCGAGAGAGCGTAACAGCAGTTTTAACCGCTTCGTCGGTGATGTGAACGCCATGGTGTTCTGCATAGCGTGATTTCAGACCACGCAGCATTAAGCAAGCAGTGTCATCATCCGGCTCATCCACTTTAACCATCTGAAAACGCCGCTCCAGCGCAGCATCGCGCTCAAAATACTGTTTATATTCACTCCATGTGGTCGCCGCGATGGTTCGTAATTCACCTCTGGCCAGAGCGGGTTTTAGCAGATTAGCTGCGTCAGCGCCTCCCGCCTGATTACCGGCCCCAATAATGGTGTGTGCTTCATCGATAAAGAGCAGAACAGGCGTTGGCGATTGCTGAACGGCATCAATGATATTTTTTAACCGCTGCTCAAACTCACCTTTCACCCCGGCACCTGCTTGTAACAGCCCAAGATCCAACGTGCGTAATGTTACTGATTTCAGGCTATCCGGCACGTTACCTTCAGCAATACGCAGCGCCAGACCTTCCACCAGAGCGGTTTTGCCGACACCGGGTTCCCCGACCAGAATGGGATTATTTTTTCGCCGACGGGACAACACATCCACCATTTGCCGGATTTCATTATCGCGACCAAATACCGGGTCGATATCGCCGGCACGCGCTTTCGCGGTCACGTCCAGCGTAAATTTATCGAGAACGCCTTGTAATGCTGGCGATAACGTCGATTCAGCCAGGCCAGGACGTGGTTCATCATCAGGAGAAACCTGTGCCAGAGCGGCTTCTTGCTGTCTCTCAGGACGTTCATCCGACTGGACATTTAATAGCGGCAGGAGGCGTTCCAGTTGAGTATGTCCGGCGCTCAGAAGAGGCCACAGGCCATCACACTTCAGTAGCGAAGGCTTTCCCACCAGGGCCATCAGTAGATGCACACCACGTATCTGCGAATTTTCATCCGTTGCGGCACACAGCCACGCTTGTTGCATTAAAGAAAGGAGCGCATCAGACAACTGCGGGCGGCTTTTCACGGAACGAGGCTGAACATCCAGATGCGTCAGCAGCGATTGCCAGAGATTGTCGATATCCCATTCATAACGACGAGCAATGACAGTCATATCGCCCTCCCCCTGCTCCAACAGCTTCAGTAACCAGTGTTCGGGAGTGATTTCTGCATGCGCGCGCGTCTGACATAACGATGCCGCCGCTTCGAGCGCCTGGGCGCAATAGGGGTTGAGACGTCGTAATAACACTGCTGACTGGTGTTCCATTTGCTTCCTGGCTCCCTGTATTCAGGCACGCTACCGCCCGTGGCCGTAATCCAATGCCCATAAGGTAATAGTGACGTTGATACTCTCTGCTAAACCCCGCCCCGGACGCTTAGCAGAGGGCATAAAAAAAACGGATGAGGAAATCCTCATCCGTTAGTGCATTACGCGGTGGTACGCTCGTTCCAGGCGTCAGAATGGATAATGTTGCCATCCTTATACGTCCAGACGATCTTCTCGTAGCGCAGTTCAATCTGTTCCAGGTGGTTATGCTTCTCTTTAGCGGGATCTTTGATGTCGTACATCACAGGGTTTACTTTCACCACTTTCACGTTGTGCAGAGTGGTGTTGAAGTATTCCACTTCCTGACCCGCATCATTGATGCGATACCATTTAAACTCGGCCTGGCGCAGGGTCTGACCGGTAGTTACAGCCTTGTACAGATACGGGCTGGAGGCATCGATTTCCTTAGTGAAAAGGAACGGGGTATGAATGCGCGTCCCGGTCAACTTACCGGTGTTGTTATCGGTAGGGATGTACAGGTTATGTTCCTGAGCTACTACTTCGATACTGCCCACACGATCTTTTACATCAACAGAGCCTTTAATATCCGCGCCGCCGTCATCTTTCAGCCAAAGGTAGACTGGAATTGCCATAACTCTTTCTCCATTTTTACTTCGCTAATGCGTCACCGCTTTGCGGTGACGGTTCCTTCATGCCCGGCACCCGACAGGCATCAGCCTGCGGTACCAGACTGATCTCTACACGGCGGTTGGCAGCCCGACCCTCCGGCGTATCGTTGTTTTTGTAGGGACGTAATTCGCCGTAACCCTGAACGGCAAAACAACTCTCCGCGACGTCACCGGTATCACGCATCCAGTCGCGAACAGATTCCGCGCGTTTGAGAGAGAGCTGCTGATTAGATTTATCGTCACCCACATCATCGGTATGTCCGGCGATGACTATCAGCCAACCGGGCTTGGCTTTGATATTGACCAAAGCCCCAATGAGTACTTTTGTTGAGCCTGCTTTTAACGCCCATTTGCCCGTATCAAACAGCGACATACTGTCCAGGCGTACGGTTTGCGGAGAGGTCACTTTTGGTTTTTCAGGTGGCAGCCAGTCGCTGATGGCGGCCAGCAAAGGCGGGATCAATCTCATCCCCTGATACAATCCCATTGAAAGAGAAAGGGGTTCACCGCGCTGATACCAGCGATCGAGACGCTGCGCATCACGACGAAGCTGATCCTGTGCCTGAACCTTTGGCTCAACAGGATTACCGGTAAGATGGCGGTATAACGTCAGATGATCGTTTGTGATCCTGATGAGATGTTGGTTATTGATAAAGCTGCACGTCATCGCCAGTCCGACAAAAATACCGCATAGCAGACCACTTACGCCCACCGTACGTTGAAATGCTGTCAGCGCCCGACGGCGAGATAAAAAAGGCAGCGCTAAATCAGGAAAAGGCAGCAGCTCGGACACTGCTGACGTCGCAGGGGAAAGTGTTGTTTGCGCAGTGATATGCCGTTGCCACAGATTATTTTCGCAGACCGCTAATGAGGTGAAACATACCACCCGTAAAGCAGAAAAAAGAGGTGGAGCGTGGCGCTCCGTATCGCCTTGCACCCTCTTCAGCCAGCCGAGTAAATTATCTAACCACACTGCATGTGTAAGATGAGAATGGCGAGCCGGACGCTCTTGCGAAGAGAAAGGAACAAAATCGTCTAATCCCGTAGCCGACTGCACTTCTGCATCCTGGGGCGTTCGAATAAACCAACGTACAGCCTCATTGCATTGAGGCGAATTCAACCAACAGCACAGCCAAAACGGCGGTATACCTGATAACCAACGCCGACTCTGGGTCACCACACGCCGCCAACTGAGCAGCATGTGCTTAAGCGCGTCTTCATCATTATGCCGTTCCGGGATCAATGCCAGCATCACGGAAACGCGCATAAGAAGCCCCGGACGCTGCACAGCTATCTGACGAACCAGAGCAATATAATGCTCCGGGGACTGGACAGATAAATACCAGCCCTGCGAACTCTCGCAAGAATCGCCGCGTCCGGCAAACAAAGGGGCATTATCTCCACACACCAGCACAACAGGCCCACTGAAACTCTCCGGAGGGAGCGGAACTTCATGAGCCGAATGAGCAGACTTCAACCGACCATATTGACGCCAGCCATAAACGATCCCCGGAATGGAAAACAGTAAAATAAAGACGGTAAGGCCGCCCCGGACACCCGCACTTAACGGACTGAATCCCCAGACAAGCAACAAAGCCAGGACGGTTGCCAGCACATAGTTAACGATCCCTCGCAACTGAGCCATGTCTTAACCCTGCCCAATAAGCTGAGCAATCTGCCCTTGTAAGACATGAGAAAATGTTAACCACAAAGCACCCAGCGCCACCGCGCCGACAATCCATGCCAGCCACCAGCGGCGCTTACCGCCAGAAAAGCCGGAAGCCCGCATAATTACCGGCGCATCGTGCTTTAATTTAAAAGGCATCGCCTGAGTCGCCAGCGCTTCAAGAACATCTTCACGACGTTCGTCACCTTGCTCGCGATAGCGCCCCACAAAACCGAGCGTGATTGCGCGATAAAAGCAGGTTAATACGGCGGTATCAGGAACGGGCTCGCGCAGAACGGTACGGATGCGCTCCCAGAGTTCTTCCCCGGCATTGGTGGTGTTGAAAAAGCGGGCCTGTAAAGGTGTCGCAAGCCAGGTAATATAACCGCTATCCTGCCGGTTGCGGTTCAACACGCTTTCATCCAGTAACGCACATTGCGTGTAGAGCATGTGTTCAACGCTGTGTTCGCTGTACCCCATGTCACGCAATGTCTCACGCGCAGAATCAACCCATTGGCAGGCCCGGCGATAGAAAGCCGCCCCATCGTCGACTTCCGATCCGCCGCGTAACTGGCTGACAGCAAGCCAGGTTGGCCAGAATACCTGATCAATATCCTTATACATTTCAATCCCTTAATACAGCGAATAACTCAAGTTGAATCTCTCCCAGTGTTCCCGGCACATAGAAAGCGCAATTACCGGCGTCCAGCATGGCCTGGGCTGCTGGATGATTAATCTCAAGAGCAAAGTATTGATTTTCCAGTCGTAACGGGATGGCTGCAGGTACATGCGTCAGCGGTTTTAATGGAATACCGCTAAGTGCCACATTGACGACATCAGATACATCTGCCCGGCTCCCCGCTTTACAGAGCTGTGGAAATTGCGTTAGGAGGACATGCGCAGGAAGATCCGAACGAACGGAAAGGTAAAAATCAGCGCCTTCACGCAGTCGAGCATCCGACAATGCGCCATACCAGAACTGTCTCTCCTGCGTCAGTTCAATAGCGACAACGCGAGATGGCAGGCTGGCCTCCAGCAGTTCCACCAGGAGTGCAAACAGGGGTGGGAATACCTGCTGCAGATTGGCGTGCTGGTATGGAGGCACAACGCTGACATCATTTTCTAATGAAAAGGTCAGCAGACTGCCCGCTAACCGCGCTAGCTCACGCCACAAAAGTTCGGGATGACGGCCTGGGTTTTGCAGCATTTCTTTCAGAACGGGCTCTGAGCTATTAAGCGCATTCAGCAACCAAAACAACGAAACATCTGCTACCGCAAAATCCGCCATTCGTTCGTTACTTTTGCGGCGCAAGGCCATCAGGCGTCGACAACGAGCCTGGATACGATGCACCAAATCACTGAGCGAATTGATTAATGAGGGGCTGGCTGAGAGTGAAAGCGATGGGGGTAAAAAATCGCGTCCCAGCTCCCATTGCCCCTGAGCATTACGAATAAGGCAAGCTACCGGGCAAGTCAGGTAAGCGCTGTTATCGTCATGGGCATAGCGGAGGGTGATAGCATGCCGCAGCACTGCCATATCAGTCCGTTCCTGACCTGCGAGATCCTGTACTGGCAGCCACTCCTGCTGCCAGCGACACGGACGGCTAACGCCGTTGCCTGATGAAAGATTGCCGCCATTAGCCGAAAGCAGCGGCAACGCGAGGACGATATCAACGCTGCTGTAACCAGTAAGATGCGATAAATCACACGCCGGAGGCAGGTTATCTGAAATACCTGTATCCACTAACGTACCGTCAGGAAAGCGCACAACCAGATTAACGGGATTCAAACGAGAAACCGTTAGCGCACTTTCATCAAACTCCGCGCTGATGACGCCCCACGGTGATGAAAGCGACATGTGAGCAACAACGTCAGCTACATAGGCATCCCAACGTGTCTGTTGCTGAAACTGCTGGGGAGCCAGAAAGGCCCCCTCACTCCATAACGGACGATAGATCTTCATCGCACCTCCTGTGCGCTGCGTCGTTAAGATTTCGACTTAGGCATTTGTGAAACTAACGACAAGCTGACGTCCATACCTTCAACCTGGAAATGCGGAATGGCATACAGGCGCACACGGAAGAAACCTGGGTTATCCTCAATATCCTCCACCACGACACGCCCATCACGCAGCGGGTGTGATGCCTGCAAGTCATCGCCAGGATCGGTCATTTCGGTTACCAGACTGCGCAGCCAGTTATTAAGTTCAAGCTCAAGCAGGCGGCGATCTTTGGTCGTTCCAATATTTTCTCGCTGCAGTATTTTCAGGTAATGAGCGATACGAGAAAGCAAGAAGATATACGGCAAACGAGAGTTAATCCGACTGTTAGCCGTCGCTTCCGGAGTATCAAACTGAGCAGGTTTTTGAGCCGAGTTAGCAGAGAAGAAACAGGCGTAATCACGATTCTTATAATAAGAAAGCGGAATAAAACCGAGGTTGGCAAATTCAAACTCCCGGGTTTCCGGAATCATCACCTCAGACGGGATCTTCACCTGATTACCGGTACCCAGATCGTACAAATGGATAGGCAAATCTTTCACCGCGCCGCCTGCCTGTGGCCCACGGATCTGGACGCACCAGCCATTCTTGATAAAACTTTTCACCATATTCACAGCGAAAGAGAAAGAGGCGCTGGTCCATAGATACTTTTCGTGATCCGGACCCTTAACTTCTTCAACATAGTTAAAACTGCGTACCGGCACGGTATCAGGGCCATACGGTAAACGACCCAGGACACGCGGCATAGTTAGCCCGATATAGCGTGAATCGTCGCTATCACGAAATGCTTTCCACTTGATGTATTCAGCACGTTCGAAATAATCATTGATATCTTTTATAGCTGCGACTTCTTCCATATTTTCTTTCAAGAAGAATTTCGGCCCAACGGAACCAATGAACGGCATATGACAGGCCGCCGACACGCCAGAAATATTGCGCAGCAGTGCAATATCCTGCGGACTGTTATCAAATTCGTACGCTGAAATCATTGCCGCAATGGGTTCGCCGCCAGGCTGATCGTATTCTTCAATATAAACATGGCGGTATAACCCGCTCTGGATAAGCTCCGGCGCATCGTCAAAGTCATCACGCAGCGCATCCTTGCTGATATCCATCATTTCTACACGGACATTTCGGCGAAAATCAATGCCGGTGATCATCGAATGCAAACCACACCAGAGCGATTCTTGCTTCTGAAATTCAGCATGGTGCATAACTTCATTGACCTGATCGCTAATCTGCTTATCAAGACGAGCAATTTGCTCATCGAGCAGCGTTTTATCCAGGCGCTCTACGGGCTGCGCAGCATCCGCCAGACATGAAACCAGAACCTGAATAGCAGCAGTCACGCGTTCAGCGGGAGCGGCGTCAGAAAGCGCTTCATCACTCTGCCAAGCATCAACATTTTTTAATGTCGAAACCGGGGAAAGATTAATTTTGTCAAAGAGGGATTGATAAACGCTGCGTTCACTGGTCGTGGTGGTCGCGACTGAAGAGGTATGTTCCTGAACAGACATCAACATATTCCTTTTATGATCCTTTACTATTCCTGCCAATTGAGCGGAGGAAACCCTGTATAGCGTTAAATCTCTTCTGGCATCATGGTTGCCAGTTCATCACGCAGTTCCTGACTCAGGGCTGGATCTTTAAGGATAATTTCCAGCTCGCGACGAAAAGCAGCGTTATCAAGTAAGTTTGATTTCAGGTCACGAAGTAGGTTACGCATAGCCAACAGAACGCGTAATTGGGGGATATTTCGTGCGACCTGCTCGGGTTCAAAATCGCGGATATTTTTAAAGGTAAGGTTAATATCGTCCTTTCTGTCATCACCAGCCAACGTATTTTTAACACTCAGATTAACCACTGGTGAGAACTTAGCTAACACATCATTGAAATTATTCTTATTAATATCAACCTTTTCACGTTCAGATAGTGGTCGTTGTTCTCTACCATTACTGAAATCACCTACGGTCAAAAGTTTTAACGGCAATTCAACCTTTTTTTGAACGCCTCCGGTATGTAAATCTAACTTGATATTAACGCGTGCCGTCGGCACTTCATTCTGAAAACTGTCACCCATACGTCCCTCTCAGACCGGCGATTCCAGCCGATATTTTGCGTTTCCTAACGGAGCATTTTCCAATCGCTCAACGTGTTTCTTACAACGTCATTTCTGTGAGCCGTCAACAATGAATGTTAATGACAATTAATGATTATAATTAGTATGCCGACGTAATCCGATATATTCCCCGAGAGAAAACATGATCAATATCACTAATACACCAAATAATACATTAGCATTACTTATTTAAAAATAAAATCAAGAAATCATTTATCTAATACAAGCGACAGGAATTAATTAACCTTAAATACATTCATCAAATAAATACCTTTAAATTAAAACACATAATTGCAAAATATATTTACAGCCATATGCATAAACAATATTGATTATTAATTTATAATTACAGCCAATTTAACTATAAATAATAAAAGCCGGAGATATACTCCGGCTTTTTACAATTTAATTGAGAATACGCAAAAAGATTACTCTTCCTTCACCACAATCAGCGGCTCGATATCGCTCTCTTTTTTAATTACCAGCGACTCGTCGCCGCGCAGGCAGGTACCGCCGTAGTTACCGCCTACGGTAAAGGTACAAACCTGAATATATTTCCCGGCAACCTTTGGCAGACACCAAAGCTGCTGATAAATGTTCTTCTGCTCGGCAAACTTACCGCTGGTTTTATCCAGGAGTTCTTCCTGATGGCTCACCAGATCGATGTTGCTGCCACAACGTCCTGCAATAGGTTTCACCGCATAACCGGTTTTCGCCAGCTCTTCATTAACAGTGAAATCCGTATCAAGCAGATAGCGGTGATGTGGGAACAGTTGCCACAGAATAGGCAGAATCGCTTTATTGCCAGGGATCACCGTCCACAGAGGTTCGAAGACCAACACTTCCGGGCGCAACAGCACGTCGATTAAACGCACTTCCTGATTCGTATGCCCGGTACGAATTGGCACCGCGGCGTACTCCGTTTCGCTGACCTCTCGCACCTGTTCAATCGCGGTTTCCCATGCCCAGGTTTTCCAGACGCAGTTCACCAGGCGACCGTCACCGTCAATCAACTGACCGGCGTCATCCCAACGTAGCTCATCGAGGCCACGCAGAATTTTGCTGTCAAACCCGGCCTGACGCAGCGCCTGTTGCATAAACTGCGCGTGATAGTTTTCCTCGATATCCTTATCCTGCATGATGTGGACAAAAGGTCGCGCGCGGCTGTGCTTCCAGGCCCCCGCCAGTTCGTTGATCAATCCTTCTGCCGGGTTGTGTCCCTGCCCTGTGTAGCCTCGCTCGGCCCATCTTTCGAGGATCAAACCGGCTTCAGTATGGCACGATGCGGAATCGGCGTTGTACTCATACACCTTCAGTCCGCGTTCATCCATACAGAAATCCATACGCCCCGTAATCATATGATGCCGACGACGCTGCCAGGAAAGGCGCAGGCGCGGCCAAAGGATTTTCGGGATGTCGAACAGCGCCAGCAGGTTATCGTCTTTCAGCACCTTGTCGGTCGCGTGCAGATACATCAGATGCAGTTCGTTGGTGGCTTTGATCAGTTCTTGTTCGGCACTCTCGGTAATAGTGAAGTACTGATGCGGATCCTGATTAATAACGTGGCCGTTCGCCAGCACGTAGGCTTTTTGCAGCGGATCCTGTTCATCCAGCCATTTACCGTCAAACTGCCCGTTATCTTCCAGTCGCGCGCCGCCAATTTTCAGCGAGTCATTGGCGATCTCCGGCTGCGGCAAACTGTCTCGGGTATCATCGGTCTGGATCATCCAACCAAGAATGGTGGTGTCGTCAAAGGTATCACGCAGGGTGTAACACCCGTTTTCAACCACCATCTCCAGTTCGCGGGTCCACTGCTGTCCGGGAGGAAGCGGCGTATGGAGCACGTTCTGTTCGGCAATACGAATTTTGTTTTGCAGCAACTGGGTGACGACCGCCACATGCCCGGTATCTTTAAATTCACCGCCTTTTTGCCAGATAAGCAGAGCGCCTGCTACCGGCGCGCGGGGCGAACCATTCGGAAATGCCTGTAACGGCAGGATATTGTCATTCACCACTTCGCGCAGGAAGCGTAAGGAGAAGATCTCCCAGGCCATGCCCACATCGGTGAAGACCACGCCATAGTTAAGGAAGAGAAAACGGCGTGCGAACTCTACGCACTGCCATTTGTGGCCCATGTATTCATCGTCGATATAGCTGCGAAATGCCGCATCATCGTCGTAGTCCCGTGGGTCGAGGGAGCTGTAATCTGAAGAGTAGATTGCTACGCCGCCTGGGGCGTAGCCCAATAATGTCCCGAATGGGGCATCCTGACTGGTCGTTCCTTTGCTCATGCACCTTACCTCAAAACAATACAGCCTGAGCAGGTTGGCGTGAATTTTTCGCTCTGATTACCTGCTCTGCGACACTAACCGGACAGAGGTCGATATCATCATACACCTCAACGCAGCGACTGGCGCTCAGAGGCGAAAAATTCACAGCAGGAACTACGCTTTTGTCAGGGTGACCGGTACGCTTTTATACGCCGGAGTCAAACTTTGTGTGTCTACCGCTTCCAGCGAAAGCAGGACATTCGCTTCAGGCAGATAAGCGCCTATTGAGCCCGCCGCCATGTTGTAAATCACTACTGTTAAGCCGTACATGATGCGATCCGCGCAGGGCTGGCCGTTGTCGTCCAGCGCCTGAATATTGACCACATCGCCCTGGTCCAGGCCACGGCTCGCCGCCTCTTCGGCGCTTAAAAACACCACATCCCGACGACCGGCAATGCCACGATAGCGGTCGTTCATACCATAAATAGTGGTGTTGTACTGATCGTGACTACGCAGCGTCGCCAGAACCAATGCATCGGCAGGCTGATTTTCCCGCTCAACCGCCCGCTGATAGCTGACGATAAAGTTGGCTTTACCATTCGCCGTTCGCCATTCACGGCGCGAAGCGGGCGTATCCATTCGAAATCCTCCCGGCTCGGCAATACGTGCGTTGTAGTTGTGGAATGCGGGGATCACGGCTTCAATGGCGTCACGGATCAACGTGTAATCTCCGGTTAACGCTTCCCAGTTTACCGGCGAAAGCGGCAGCGTGGCGCGCGCCATGCCTGCCACAATCGCGGGCTCCGATTTTAACCAGCGGGAAGCCGGTTTCAGCGCGCCGCAGGAAGCGTGGACCATCGACATCGAATCTTCGACGGTGACTGACTGAATCCCCGTCGCCTGCATATCGCGCTCCGTTCGCCCTAATGCAGGCAGCAGGTAGTTATGTTTGGCCAGCAGCAAATGCGATCTGTTCAGCTTGGTCGCCACATGGACCTGCAGATCCAGATGTTTCATCGCCGCAAAGGTACGCTGCGGCTGCGGCATCGCCACCGCCAAATTGCCGCCCATGCAGATAAGCGCTTTTGCGTCTCCCCGCTCGATGGCGCGAATACTTTCCACGCTGGAGCGGCCATGTTTGCGCGGAACGCGGATAGAAAAATGCGTCTCAAGGCGTTGCAGGAAATCTTCGGACGCCGCTTCGTTGATCCCCACGGAACGATCGCCCTGCACGTTAGAGTGACCGCGCAACGGGCAGATCCCCGCGCCCGGCTTACCCATATTGCCTTTCAGCAGCAGCAGGTTTACCAGTTGCTGGACGTTCTCAGTGCCGTTTTTATGCTGGGTGATGCCCAGTCCATAACAAACGATAGTGGCACTGGATTTACTGTAGCTGTGCGCCAGGTCTTCCATCTGGCTACGCGTCAGACCCGAGTCCTGCTCCAGCTCCGCCCAGTTATGCTGACGTAAGTCGTCATACAGCGCTGCATATCCCGCGGTATGCTCTTCGATAAACGCATGATCGAGCGTCGGCTGCTGATCCAGTAAGATCCGCGCTTCGTCCATTTCGATCAGCGCTTTCATGATGCCTTTGAGCAGCGAAGCGTCACCGCCCATTTTTACCTGGTAGTAGTCGTTGCTTAGCTCCGTTGCCTGACCGGTGAACATCTCTTTCGGACTTTGCGGGAAGCTAAAGCGCTCAAGTCCTCGCTCGGCCAGGGGATTGATGGAGATAATTTTAGCGCCACGCCTGGCAACGTCGCGTAAGGTGGTCAGCATGCGTGGATGGTTAGTGCCGGGGTTATGCCCGATACAAATCACCAAATCGCAGTGGTCAAAATCCTCCAGTTCAACGGTCCCTTTCCCAAGGCCAATGGCAGGAGTTAGCCCTGCGCTGGTCGGTCCGTGGCACATGTTTGAGCAATCAGGGAAGTTGCTGCTGCCATATTCGCGGGCAAACAGCTGATACAAGAACGCCGCTTCATTTGATGTTCTGCCGGAGGTGTAAAACTCAACCTGTTGTGCTGAATCATAGCTGCGCAGACGCTCGCCGATCTCCTGGAAGGCGATATCCCAATCCACCGCCTGCCAGGTGTCTGTTGAGGCATCGTATTTCATTGGATGCGTCAAACGACCGATATTTTCCAGTTCATAATCGCTGTAGTGCCAGAGTGTAGAAACCGGATGACGGCTGAAAAATTCCGGTGACGCTTTCTTGCTGGTTGTCTCCCAGGAGACCGCCTTAACGCCATTTTCGCACAACTCCATTGGCGCACGGTGCCCTGGGTCCGGCCACGCACAGCCCGGACAATCGAACCCTTTCACCTGGTTCATTTTGAACATCGCGATAATGTCACGGGCGACAGCCTTTTGCGAAAACACCGAAGCAGTGACGGCTTTTACCGCGCCCCACCCACCCGCCGGGCCCTGATAACCGCTTACTCCTGGAACACCATTTTTCATTATTACTGCTTATTCACCGCCAATTTTTGATGGTGAATACGGTAGCAATTTCCGTCCAACATTGATTTCCTCTTCATGGAGTACGGACCGGGTACAATGAACGGGTTAGATTTATCTTCCCCTTTCAGCACAAAGCGACATAAAGTCCCAATCTGTTAAATTGAGTTCTACCTAACTGCTACACTGCATCAACACAACCACTCAGAAGGCAGGTCAATATGTCAGACAATACCTATCAGCCCGCGAAAGTCTGGACGTGGGAAAAATCGAACGGCGGCGCTTTCGCCAATATCAACCGTCCTGTTTCCGGTGCCACCCACGAAAAAACGCTGCCGATTGGCAAGCATCCGCTGCAGCTCTATTCGCTGGGTACGCCAAACGGGCAGAAAGTGACGATTATGCTGGAGGAGCTGCTGGCGCAGGGCGTGAAAGGCGCAGAATACGATGCCTGGATTATCCGCATCGGCGATGGCGATCAGTTTTCCAGCGGCTTTGTTGAAGTGAATCCGAACTCGAAGATCCCGGCGCTGCGCGACCACTCGCAAAACCCACCGGTTCGCGTATTCGAATCTGGCGCAATTCTGCTCTATCTGGCGGAAAAATATGGTTATTTCCTGCCGCAAGATTTGGCAAAACGTACCGAAACGCTGAACTGGCTGTTCTGGCTACAAGGCGCGGCGCCGTTCCTCGGCGGTGGTTTTGGCCACTTCTATAACTATGCGCCGGTAAAAATCGAGTACGCGATCAACCGCTTCACGATGGAAGCCAAGCGCTTACTCGACGTGCTGGATAAGCAGCTAGCACAGCATCAGTTTGTGGCCGGAGATGAATACACCATTGCCGATATGGCGGTCTGGCCGTGGTTTGGCAATGTGGTGCTGGGCAACGTGTACGACGCGGCAGAGTTCCTCGACGCAGGAAGTTACAAGCACGTGCAGCGCTGGGCAAAAGAGATTGCAGCGCGCCCGGCGGTTAAGCGTGGTCGTATTGTAAACCGCACTAATGGACCGCTGAACGAGCAGCTTCATGAACGCCATGACGCCAGCGACTTCGATACCAATACCGAAGATAAGCGCCAGGCTTAACGTAAGATGCCGGATGGCGGCGCTAACGCCTTATCCGGCCTACATATAAGGCGCGGGCCTGATAAGCGCTGCGCCATCCGGCATAAAATCACGCGCTGGTGACGTCGTACTCCATGCGGCGAAGTGCGTCTAACGTGGCTTTAGCTTCATCTTCATCAATGATGCTCATGGCGAACCCTACGTGCACCAGCACCCATTGCCCGACAAGCTCAGCCGTATCACCTTCACAAATCAGGGCAATATTGACATCACGTTTGATGCCGCACACTTCAACCTGCGCAAGCTGGTGAATATCTTCACCAACGGCCAGAACCTGACCAGGGACTCCAATACACATATCTGACTCCGCCCCATAGCAACTATGGGTTATTCGACTTCAATACTTTTCACTTTCAGTGAATCGCCAGCATCAACCCGCAGACGATCGCCCTGACATTGTGGACACTGCGCGTCATGCTGGGTGATTTCCACAACCTGACTGCAATCCCAGCACCACGCCTGGGCTGGTTTGTAATCAATATGCAGTTCACACCCCTGGGCCAGCGTTCCCTGACAGACGATGTCGAAACTAAACCGAACGGCGCTCTCTTCAACGCAGGAGAGCGCCCCGATTTCCAGCCAAACGCCGGTTACACGTTTGACACCGTGCTGCTCTGCCTGCTGTTGAACAATCTCAACCGCGCTCTGACAAAGGGACAGCTCATGCATTTTCGCAGTTCCGACGACCCAGCAGCAGCGCGCGGCGATTTAGCTGCGGCGCATTCGGATCGCTCACCGGCAGCGATAACAGCATGCGCGCGCAATCGTCAGTCAGACGGACGCCTTCTTGCGCCGACATACTGTGCGAAAGCGGCGACATCAGTGAGCAGGAGAAATATTGCGATACGCCGTCCAGTTCACCCACGGTAAAGGTCATCTCGCCATACGGCAGACGCAACCCGACTTTTTCGCTGACTTTACGCACCGGCCAGATCTGGTCCGGTCCGGGGAAAATCAGTGCGCTCAGCATCCAGGGCGTGATAACACACCCCGTCCACTGTCCTTCAAACAGCGTAAAATCAGAGACATATACCGGCATGTTCGGATGCAAGAAAGAGAGATCGTGCATTGAACGCCGGGCAACCTCTTCAAACGCTGCCTGAATCTGCATCTTCGGGGCCGTCTGAAAACCGACAAACTCCTCAGACATGAGTCGCCTCCCGAGGGATCGCTTCAACGCCTGATTCGCGAAGCGCGGCAAGAACCTGCTCAAGAGCAGGTTCGATCATCGCTTCAACCGTTGGCGTTAGCCCGATATGCGGTTCCAGCGATTCCGGAATAACGCCGACTAACGTCAGCTTTTTCGGAAACTCGCCGGTAAAACGCAGGGCCGACAATACGTCGGCCAGGCCAAGCTGGTGCGGTGAGATTTTGTTGGTAAACAGCGCCGGGATCTCTTCATCCCGCAGGACCATCATCGTTCCTGGCGTGCTTTTCTTCGACACAATGGCGTCAGCAATGATCAGATGATCTCTGTTCGCCATATCGCCGAGAAGCTCCATCCCAGCCGTACCACCGTCCAGAACATCAACAAAGTCTGGCAGGATATACCGCTGCTCTAATGCCTCAACGATACGCACCCCGATGGCTTCGTCGGTCAGCAAAATATTGCCGACCCCTAAGACTAATATCCGCATTACAGAACCTTAACTGAGACCACTTCGTTCCCGTCAACGTCCACCACATGCACCGCACATGACATACAAGGGTCGAAGGAGTGAATGGTACGAACCACTTCCAGCGGTTTGTTTGGATCGGCAATCGGCGTACCTACCAGCGAGCGCTCATACGGTCCCACTTCATCATTAAAGTTACGTGGGCCAGAGTTCCAGGTTGACGGAACAACCGCCTGGTAGTTGCTGATAATGCCGTCTTTAATCACCATCCAGTGAGACAGCATACCGCGCGGTGCTTCGAGGAAACCGACCCCCTTAAATTCGCCCGTTGCCGGAATATCCGGTTTCACGAAGGTGGTGTGGTCGCCTTTACCGATGTTCACAATCAGCGCGTTGTACTGATCCTGCAGAACGTTCTGCAGTTCACAGCAGTGAACGGTACGGCCAATAATACGGCCCAGCGTAGAGTGCAGCTGTGATACTTCGATAGTTTTACCGGTCAGCTTGGTGTAAATCGCGATGATTTCATTCAGCTTGGCATGGGTAGACTCGCGTTTAGCCGCCAGTTTACACAGCATGTTGGCCAGCGGCCCCACTTCAACCGTTTTACCGTAGAAGGTCGGCGCTTTAACCCAGGAATATTTGCCGTCATCTGACCAACCGGTGTAATCAGGAACCGTTGTGCCTTCCCACGGAGCCTGCGGCGCTTCGTCTTTGTACCACGCGTGTTTCGCGCTTTCCTGAATCCCTTTGATCAGGTATTCATCGGAATGAGAGGTGATCGGACGATAGGTCGACAGATCGGCATCGGTGATATAGCCGCCAGGGAACAGGAAGCTGCCGTTTTTACCGTCAGTCGGGAATTCCGGCGCACTCAGATAGTTAACCGCACCCTGACCACGTTCCAGCCACTCAGGATAGAACGCCGCAATAACCGCGGTATCTACCTTGTAAACCTGCTCAACGAAGTCGCTCAGCTTATCGATGAAGGACTTGATGTACATCAGGCGCTCAAGGTTCAGCACGCCGAGGCCGTCGAGGTTAATTGGGTTAGCAACCCCCCCTACCGCCAGGTTCTGGATGTGCGGCGTTTTACCGCCCAACAGCGCCACAACGCGGTTGGCATCTCGCTGGCATTCCAGCGCCTGCAGGTAGTGAGCGACCGCAATCAGGTTTACTTCCGGCGGCAGCTGCATTGCCGGATGACCCCAGCAACCGTTGGCAAAAATGCCTAACTGACCGCTGGCGACAAGATCTTTGATCTTGTTCTGAACCTTGGTGAACTCTTCTGCGCTGTTCAGGTGCCAGGAGGACACGCCGTTCAGCATGGCAGACGCTTTCGCAGGGTCAGCTTTCAGGGCAGAGGTGATATCCACCCAGTCCAGCGCAGACAGCTGATAGAAGTGAACAATGTGGTCATGCGTGGTGTGCGCAGCGAGAATGATGTTACGGATATACTGTGCGTTTACCGGAACATCAATATTCAGCGCGCTTTCTGCTGCACGAACGGAAGAGATAGCGTGAGTGGTCGTACAAACGCCACAGATACGCTGCACAATCATCCAGGCATCGCGCGGATCGCGGTTTTTCACGATCTCTTCCATGCCGCGCCACATGGTACCGGAAGCCCATGCTTTAGATACCACGCCATTTTCGATTTCGCAGTCGATGCGTAAATGACCCTCAATACGGGTTACCGGATCAATAGTAATTCTCTGGCTCATGCTTTGCTCGCCTCATGACGATTTTGATCGTTTTGTTTTAAAGGAGGAAGTATCGGCAGTAGACGAATGAGTACGATGTATGCACAAATCTCAATAGCCACAAAACCAATAGAAATCAACAGTTCTTCCCAGGTCGGGAAGTAGTGGTAGCCACCACCAGGATTGAACGCCACCAGCGAATAGGACAGACGCCATGTTGCACAACCCAGCAATGCGCTCAGCGCAGACAGATACAGCATGCGCGAGTCATTACGCAACTTAGTGACGCGCAGCACCACCAGCGGGAAGACCATCAGCACGACTTCAAGCCAGAACATCAGGGAGTAAAGATCGCCTGAGAACGCATAGGACAGCTTGTCGCGATAGATCAGTTCGCCAAAGCGCAGTACCACGAAAATCGCCAGCAGCACGCTGATGGTATTCGTCAGCTTGATGAACAAACTTTTCTCGTCCGGACCGTTACCTTTCAGACCGGCTTGTACCAACGAGCCTTCAAAGATGACGATCGAGAAGCCCATAATAAAAGCGGTTAATACGGAGAAAAGCGGCAACATTTCATAAGCTTGCCAGAGCGGATGCACCTTATAACCCGCAGAAATCATCAATGAACCCATTGAAGACTGGTGCATGGTTGGCAGCAGCGCGCCGAGGGCAATAATAAAGAACATCACTTTATTCAAACGCTTGAGAGAAACTTTCCATCCCAGACGTTCAAACAGAGCCGGAGCAAATTCCAGCGCCATGATGCCGATATAGATGGTCATACAGACCGCCGTTTCGAACAGTACCGAGTTCACGTTGAAGTGGCCCGGAATGTAGAAATACGGCAGGTTCCAGTAACGACCAACGTCAATGGTGATCGACAGACCACCCAGCGAGTAGCCAAACAAGCTCGCCAGCAGCGCCGGACGTACCAGCGGATGGTATTGTCCTCTGTTGAAAACATACACCGCCCATGCCAGCGCCCAACCGCCGCACGCGAAGCCGGTACCAATCAACAGGTCAAACGCGATCCATACACCCCATGGGAAACCGCCGTTCAGATCGGAGACTGAGCCCAATCCGAAGACCAGACGTTTCACGATCAGGAGCATACACAGGACGATAAGCGGCCCAAAAATAATGACCGGTTTGCTGATTATTTTTCCGCCCAGCGGTTTAGGATCATGACTCATGATCGTCTCCTCCATCGTGATGGTCGTTTTTCGTATTACGACGAACCAGCACGGTTAATCCCGCCAGCGCAGCCAGGGGTAATATCATGCCCTTGTACAGGGAATGTTGAACATGTTCGGAACGTGCACCGGTTGAAAGATCATCCAGCTTCGGCAGATCCAAATCCTCGTAAGGAACACCTGTCAGAACCATTACCTGAGTACCACCACCCTCTTTCTCGCCGTACAAATGGGGGTAATACTTCGGTACCGTATGCAGATAGGTATCACCTGCTTTCACCGTCTGACGCGGATAGTGGTATTCGCTGCCTGGCTTCAGGGCGAGACGTTTTTTCGCCTCAGCCATCAGCTCTTCACGCGTACCAAAAATCACCGCACCGGCAGGGCATACTTCAACACAACCCGGTAAACCGCCTTTGTCCAGACGCTCAACCCCTTTCTGGTTACACAGTTCACACTTGTGAAGCGCACCAAACGGGTTGTTGTAGTCGTACTTAGGAACGTTGTATGGGCAGGCGACCATGCAGTAACGACAGCCTGTGCAGACATCTTTGTCATAGTGGACGATGCCGGTTTTTGGATCTTTCTTCAGCGCAGAGACTGGGCAAACGGAGACGCAGTTCGGATCGACACAGTGCATGCACTGTTTCTTAATGTATGCGTAGCCATTTTCTTCCTGGTCTTTGTTAACGCCTGTTCCGCTACGCCACACCTGAATGATGTTATTGGTATACGGCGACAGTTTGTCGTTGTTTGACCAGGTCTGCTCGCCTTCCGGATTACGCGCCGGGAAGTTGATATCCTGACACTTGGTGACACAAGCCTGGCAGCCTACACACAGCGTTGAGTCATAGAGCATCCCTAAAGAACCAGGGATCGGCGGACGGTTTTCTGCAGCCGCATGGCTGATGGACGGCGCAGCGCCCAACAGCAATGCCCCGCTGGAGGCTGCTTTAATAAAGTTACGTCTGTTCACGGTTATTCTCCCCGTGAGTCAGCGTTATCTTTCTTCTGCTGACGACCCAGTTCACGAACCGCCATCACGCTGACGCCGGCAACCAGTCCTACTACGCCACCAAGCAGCCCAATCGCTCCGGCAGAAACATTGCCGCCTTCTTTCATATTGACGTCAGGTTTTTCGGAACGCGGCGTTTGGTTTTCCACATGAGCAAGCTGGTGAATACCTTTATGGAAACCGATACCTTCTTCGTTACAGCCATAGCAAGGGTGACCGATAGCCACCGGCCATACGCCTCCAACATCGCAGAATTGCAGCGTTGAGCAGTTGCCGTAGGTTTCTGGTCCTTTACAGCCGAGATGGTAGAGGCACCAACCTTCACGGTGACCTTCATCGCCAAACTCTTTCGCAAAACGGCCTGCGTCAAAGTGCGGGCGACGCTCGCAGTGTTCGTGAATCAAACGGCCATAGGCGAATGTCGGACGGTTTTTGGTATCCAGTTTCGGCGGCTTACCGTAGGTGATGATATGCGCGACCGTGGCGAGGAAGTTGTGCGGGTTCGGCGGACAGCCGGGGATGTTGATGATGGTTTTGCCTGGCAGAACTTCCTGCAAGCCGACGGCACCCGTTGGGTTAACGCCAGCAGCAGCAACACCACCCCATGCGGCGCAAGAGCCGATAGCAATGATAGCGGCTGCGCCTTCTGCGGCCCGACGAATGTGATCCACGATCGGCTCACCGGCAACCATGCAGTAAATACCATTGTCTTTCAGTGGGATAGAACCATCTACAACCAAAACATATTGCCCTTTGTACTTCTCCAGAGCGTTATGTTTATTCTCTTCAACCTGATGGCCGAAGGCGGCGGAGAGCACCTCATGGTATTCCAGAGAGATGGTCTCCAGAACGAGGTTTTCCACTGTAGGGTGTGTCGCGCGAAGTAGCGATTCAGTACAACCCGTACACTCCTGAGCCCCAATCCAGATAACCGGTGGGCGCTGAGGACGAGAAACTGATTCGGCCATTTCTGCGGCGGCTTTGCTACTGAGCCCCATGGTAGCGGCCAGTGCTGCACAAAGCTTCATGAAATCACGGCGATTAATGCCGTTCGAATTGATGAGAGAGTTATCTCCAGTCATTTTATAGTTATTCCGTTGCGAAGACCTGGCTTTTATTTTGCACCATTCGCATGTTGCATATTGCGATCGGCGCGCCATTACCACACTTTTTATATGGTTATGTGCATTATAATACTTCGGCGGAGCAACAAAACGAAGGCGTAGGTCAATAGTGTAATTAATTAAAGCAAGATAATACCCCTTTCGGATCAAGCTTCGAGACGATAGCCAGCCATGAAAAAACGAATTGTTGTACTGGACTGGTTCTCTTTAAAGAAATCCATAACCATCTCTTTATCCAGCCCATAGCGGCGCGTGAGGATCCCCGCCTCCCAGGCGCTGAGCTGTCGATCGCCCGTTTTTTCAAACATTCGATGAGAAAATCCCAGTACAAAGCCGCGTTTATAATCAGCACAAAAGTTGGCTACCGAGCGCGCGCTATCCGCGCTTGACGCGTTTAATCCGGCCATCAGGCCTTTTCCAAAATGATTGTCCATGCATAACCTCCAATCGCTATATAATAAATTATATAGCGATTTTTTAAGCAAAGACCAGAGGTATCACGAACTTTTTATGTCAGCTTAAAAGGACACCCATTCATCCGTTTTAGCTGCCGCAGACGTTTTGCTGTCTGCTGAAGGGGAAGCGGTATTAGCGGCGGCGTACTGCACATCATTCGCTGAGAGGCGGAACTGTTGCACCGAACGTTGCAGTTCTTCCGTTTGTCGTTCCAGCGCTACAGCCGCGGCGGAAACCTGCTCTACCAGCGCCGCGTTCTGTTGCGTTACGCTGTCCATTTGGGTGATCGCTACGCTCACCTGCGAGATGCCTTTGTTCTGCTCTTCCGAGGCAGAGGCAATTTGTTTCATGATGACGGTCACTTCGGTGGCGCCGCGCAGAATCGCCTCCATGGTTAATCCCGTCTCTTTAACCAAACGAGCGCCCTGATCGACGCGACGCGACGACTCGCCAATCAGCGTCTCAATCTCTTTCGCCGCCCCGGCGCTGCGGCTGGCAAGGTTACGCACTTCACCGGCAACGACGGCAAAACCACGTCCCTGTTCGCCTGCTCTGGCGGCTTCAACTGCCGCGTTCAGCGCCAGAATGTTGGTCTGGAAAGCGATGCTATTAATAACAGAGGTAATTTCCGCGATCTGTTTAGAGCTGGCGGCAATGCCATCCATCGTCTCAACCACTTCTGATACCAGGGTGCTCCCTTTACCTGCCGTTTCTGTCGCCGTGTCGGCAAGCTGGCTGGCTTCACGCGCGTTTTCAGCGTTCAGTTTTACCGTGGCGGTCAGTTGCTCCATGCTGGCAGCGGTCTCTTCCAGCGCAGCGGCCTGTTCTTCAGTACGCGAGGAGAGATCGTTGTTGCCAGTGGAAATTTCCGTAGCACCTCGCCAGATGTTGTCACTACCTGAACGGATGGTACTGACGGCTTCGCGCAGGCTGTCCTGCATCGCGCACAGTAACGGCACCAGTTGGCCCACGCAGTTACGACCAAAATCTTCAATTGGATGGCTGAGGTCGCCCTGTGCAATCTGCTGGAACTGCTGGCGGATACGTCCCAACGGCTTCACCATCATGGCGACGAGGTAACGGTCAGTGAAAAACAGGAGAGCAATACCGAGGATCACGGCGGTAATGATTAGCGTCCGGATGATAGACGTTTTACCATCAACCATGACGCGCGTGGTATCAAGCCGCTCGCCTGCCGTGGTGTTAAAGCGTTCTGCACTGGCGCCAAACTCCCGGCTCAGCGCTGGCGTAACGGTGCTGGCATGTTCCGCAAAGGCCGTAAGCGTGCCCTGCTGCGCCAGTTGCATTTGCGGGATCACGCCGTTGTCCAGCAGCGCCTGCCACTTCGTCAGTACCGCCGCGGCCACTTCCGGATCCATTGGTCCTGGAGACAACGTTTTCATCTCCTGGAGTTTTTTGCTCATGTTCTCCAGGGACTGCTGCGCTGGCGCAAAATCAGGCGTTCCGCCGCTCATTTTGACATCCATGGCGCGACTCAAGCGCGTGACGAAACGAAAGTACTGATCGTTCCCCTGGCTGAGCACCGTCATCTGATGGACGAGATGACGGTCAATATCATTGCCTTCAGATATTTTTGATAAAGAATGAAGACTGAATAAACCCACGCCCGACCAGAGCAGGCAAAAAAGTCCCAGTATTGCCAACATGACAATACGAATAGTGAAGTTTTTCAGCAAACGCATAATAATTTCCTTGCCGTTGATGAGGAATTCGCCATCAGGCGATACTTATCCTTGTTATCGGCAGGCAACAGAGAAGATATAATGCGTTCTTTATTTTTTTACTTTCTTAAGTACATTCAATATCTATTTACACTATATCAACATGAATGCTAATGAAATTAGCTAGCATTATTATTCAGATGATTAACCTGAAGCACTAAACAATCCTTTGTTTTCTATCGTAAATATTTGTTAAACCATGCAAGAGTACGCTCCCAGGCTAAATCAGCAGCTGCTTTATCATAACGCGGTGTCGAATCATTATGAAAACCATGATTAACGCCGGGATAAATATATGCCTCATAGACTTTCTTATTAGCCTTCAGTGCCGCTTCATAAGCAGGCCATCCCTCATTAATTCGGGTATCTAGTTGCGCATAGTGTAGTAATAAAGGCGCGTTTATTTTGGGGACATCAGCCGCAGGAACCTGTCGACCATAGAAAGGCACCGCGCAGGCCAGTTCAGGGAAAGCGACGGCTGCGGCGTTCGACACACCACCGCCATAGCAAAAACCAGTGATCCCCACTTTTCCCGTCGCGCCGGCAAAACGCTGCATATATTCAATGGCGGCAAAAAAATCATTCATCAGCTTTACCGGGTCAACCTGCTGCTGTAACTCCCGGCCTTTATCATCATTGCCAGGATATCCCCCCACCGAACTTAATCCATCAGGCGCGAGTGCAATATACCCCGCTTTCGCCACCCGTCGCGCCACATCCTCAATATACGGATTCAGCCCGCGATTCTCATGCACCACCACAACCGCCGGAACTTTCCCCGTCGCATTAGCGGGTTTAACCAGGTATCCCCGCACATCGCCATGCCCTTCGGGTGATGGATAGGTAATATATTCCGCCAGGATATCAGGATCGGTGAACTCCACCTGCGTTGCGAGAGCATAATTGGGTTTCAACACGTTGAATAACGCCAGCGCCGTCATACCTCCGACTGCATATTTCGCCGCAAGATTGAGAAATTCACGTTTCGTTATTTTTCCATGAGCGTAATAGTCATAGTAGTCGAGCAGTTCTTGCGGAAAGTCTTTGGCAGTTAGACGCGACATGGCAGGACTCCTGGCTGATGTTTTTTTAAGCAAAGCACAGTGGTCTGTTTTTGCCCAGTTTTTCATCCCAGTGTGACCTGGTGAACGGGATATTCGCCGTGAACCCGCTAGAATAGAAACGTTGTTTCGAAATTCACCTGCACTAAGGAGATCTCATGGCCTGGTTTGCCAATCCTGAACGTTACGAGCAGATGCTCTATCGCTACTGTGGGCGCAGCGGTTTACGCTTACCCGCGCTGTCGCTAGGTTTGTGGCACAGTTTTGGGCATGTTCAGGCGCTGGATTCCCAGCGCACCCTGCTGCGTAAAGCATTTGATTTAGGCATCACGCATTTTGATTTAGCCAATAACTATGGGCCGCCTCCGGGCAGCGCAGAAGAAAATTTTGGCCGCTTACTGCGCGAGGATTTTGCACACTATCGTGATGAACTGATCATTTCTACCAAGGCAGGCTATGACATGTGGCCAGGGCCATACGGTTCTGGCGGTTCGCGGAAATACCTGCTCGCCAGCCTCGACCAAAGCCTGAAACGCATGGGCCTCGACTATGTCGATATCTTTTATTCGCACCGCGTTGACGAAAATACGCCAATGGAAGAGACCGCCTCGGCTCTGGCCCATGCGGTGCAAAGCGGCAAAGCGCTGTATGTCGGCATCTCATCCTATTCCCCGGACCGTACGCAGAAAATGGCCGAGCTGATGCGGGAATGGAAAATTCCGCTGCTAATCCACCAGCCTTCCTACAACTTGCTTAACCGTTGGGTAGACAGTAGTGGTCTGCTGGATACGCTGGAATCCAACGGTATGGGCTGTATCGCATTTACGCCGCTGGCCCAGGGGCTGCTGACGGGGAAATACCTCAACGGCATTCCGGAAGGTTCCCGCATGCAGCGTGAAGGGAAAAAAGTTCGAGGGCTGACGGAAAACATGCTGACGGAAGAAAACCTTACCAGCCTGCGTTTGCTCAATGAGATGGCGCAACAGCGCGGACAGTCGATGGCGCAAATGGCCTTAAGCTGGCTGCTAAAAGATAACCGGGTGACTTCGGTATTAATTGGCGCCAGCCGACCGGAGCAACTGGAGGAGAACGTTCAGGCGTTGGCTAACCTGACGTTCAGTACCGAAGAATTGACGCAGATCGATAAGCACGTTGCGGACGGAAAGCTGAACCTGTGGCAGGCCTCATCTGACAAGTAACCGTATGCCACTTCGTGCCGGGTAGCGGCGTTAGCCTCCCCGGCACGTAATACGGGCCAGCAAGTCCCTCACATCTCTTCCGCTTTAATCTCTGGACGTTGAAATTCCGGCCACACCAGCGCGACAAGCGCAGGATAAGCCTCCAGGCTGAACTCCCTGAAACACTGGCGTAAGTTGAGCACGTCCAGATCGGCATGCGGGACTTTCTCACCGCTCAGACAGCGCTTTTTAATATTATCGTAATATTTATACACCGCAGAGTTGAGATCGCTACAACGCCGCTGTGCATCAAATAGCCCTGGCGTCTCATTCAACTCTACCATTGTCATCCGTTTGATCGTCGAATGGATAAAATCGATATATTCGTGATTAACGCGCCAATACCATACCGGGGTAATCGAATTCATCAGTAGCGAAAAATGATCCTCCCCCTCTTCTTTACTCAGCATTTCCGGCTGATTTTCAGAGTACCCATTTTCTGTTTCTCGGTTTTTATTTGCACTGCGCATCAACAAAAGTACCCCGCAGGTAAGCAATAGCAGGGTAATAACAGAATAAAATATACTGTTCATATACTGGCTCCATTTTTTTTGATTTTAAAATTACGCCATGCTATTGTCAACGCGGCCTGGTTTAATTAAAACAACATCTCATTGGCATCAAAGGATATTTCAACATGCTTCCCGAGCATCTTGTTCCCTCGCGTTTTCACTTATCCTGCTCCTCATCCAATACCAGCCCCGCAGATAATAGTGAAAATTTGACTCAGGGGAAGAGAACATTAAGTGATTACGAACCCGATATTTTGATTAGCTCTGCCGCTACCGGCCAGGCACGCAATATGTTATTTGAAGAGTGCGACCGCCATTTAAAAGAGCGCCTGTTTCGTGCCGCAAAAATTGAGTCATTCACTCGCCTGCTCAATTCACTACAAGCGGAAGGTGACATCAACGCTCAAGAATTAAGTAAAATTTTGTCCACAAAAACAGCCACCGTTAATGAGCAGGGCAATAAAATTTGGCTTAATTTAATTACCCGCGAAACCAGCGATCCTATTTTTTATTCTCTGGAAGATAAATAAAATGAAAGATGTTGAGGATAATAATGTTTATTTGGCTTTAGATGACCATAAAAGCGATGAGTTTGTCTTAAAGCAAAATTTAGCCGTGCTGATTGCCAATAAAAACGCGACGCTGGAAAGCGTGGCCCAGGAAATAGTTTCTATACCTGCCGCACTGGTGCGTATGAAATGGCAAAATCGCCGTGAAATTTATGCACTACAGGCTAAGGAAGAGATCTACGGCGCCGCGATTGAAGCCATTATGGAGCAGCAACCAGAACTGCGGGACAAAATCATGGCCCGACTGGAGAGTACTTACCAGCATATACTCAAGCGAGAAACGGCCACCTTACGCCTGACGCGTAAACTGTCTGAGGGGAACTACGAACCCACCAGGATAACGACTGTCGCACTGGATGAGAACAGATAAGGGCGTGCGGAGGAGCTGGAACAGGAGCTGCAGGCCGGGTAAGGCGACAACCATTACCCGGCAACGAGGATTACTTCGCTTTTACGGTCTCTTCACCGACCAGACCAATTTTCAGGAAACCCGCCTGATGCAGCGTATCCATCACTTTCATCATGGTTTCATAATCGACGGTTTTATCCGCACGGAAGAAAATCGTAGTGTCTTTCTTCCCATCGGTCAGCGTATTTAATTCGCTAATCATGGTGTCGTCCGTCACCTGATTATTGCCGATAAACATACTCTTATCGGCTTTTACCGACAGATAAACCGGTTTTTCCGGACGCGGCTGCGGGGTACTGGTGGAAGCAGGGAGATTCACTTTCACATCCACCGTTGCCAACGGCGCGGCTACCATAAAGATGATCAATAAAACCAACATAACGTCGATAAACGGCGTCACGTTGATTTCATGCATTTCACCGTTATCGTCCAGGTTTTCATTAAAGCTCATTGCCATGGAACATCATCCTACACGTAATTTCTGCGCAGCACGTACTGGATGCGCAGAAGCGCTAGCATTCAGGTCCAGATCGCGACTTTGCAGCAACAGCACCTGTGCCGCGACATCGCCCAGCATCGCTTTATAGCTGCCAATCTGACGTGCGAAAATGTTGTAGATAACGACCGCAGGAATTGCCGCGACCAGACCGATCGCGGTCGCTAATAGCGCTTCTGCGATACCCGGCGCAACAACGGCCAGGTTGGTCGTTTGGGTTTGTGCGATCCCGATGAAGCTATTCATGATACCCCATACGGTACCAAACAGACCCACGAATGGAGAGATAGCCCCGATAGTGGCCAGGTATCCGTTACCGCGACCCATATGACGGCCTACCGCCGCCACACGACGCTCCAGACGGAAGCCGGTACGCTCTTTGATACCTTCGTTGTCGTCGCTGCCTTCTGACAGTTCCAGTTCGTTCTGCGCTTCATAAACCAACTGTGCGCCCAGGCTTTTGCCATCGAATCCTGCGGCAATCTCACTTGCCCTATCTAAAGAGCGGGCTTCCGCCAGCAGTTGCTGCTCACGCTTAAGGCGGCGTTTCTGAGTAAAGAACTCAAGGCTCTTACTAAAGAAGATAGCCCAGGTGACCACTGACGCCAAAATCAGCCCAATCATCACGCACTTAACCACGATATCGGCGTGCTGATACATACCCCAGACGGAAAGATCCGTCTGCATCAAATTATTACCCACTCTGTATCTCCAGGACGCAAATCACAAAATCTGAGCGTAATGATATCAAAAAGACGTCGAATTGATAGTCGTTCTCATTACTATTTACATATTGCCGCACCTTTGGTTTCTTTTCCTTGCGCTTACGCAGTAAAAAAGTCACCAGAAGCATTTTGAGATTATTTTCTACTGTATGACCGTTCCGCAGGATGCGTCACCTTAGATTCATGGTAGTTTAGACATCCAGACGTATAAAAACAGGTCAGACAACATGGCAGATAAACAACTTGAAACCAAACTCGTCCACGCAGGACGCAGTAAAAAGTACACGCTGGGCTCGGTAAATAGCGTGATCCAGCGCGCTTCTTCGCTGGTGTTTGACACCGTCGAGGCCAAAAAGCAGGCTACGCATAACCGGGCTAACGGTGGGCTTTTCTATGGCCGTCGCGGAACCCTGACGCATTTCTCCCTGCAGGAAGCGATGTGCGAACTGGAAGGCGGTGCAGGTTGCGCCTTGTTCCCCTGCGGCGCAGCGGCCGTTGCCAACACCATCCTCGCCTTTGTGGAGCAAGGGGATCATGTGCTAATGACCAACACCGCCTATGAACCCAGCCAGGATTTCTGCACCAAAATTCTCGGCAAGCTCGGCGTGTCCACCGGCTGGTTCGATCCGCTGGTTGGCGCCGGTATAGTGAAGCACATTCAGCCGAACACGAAAGTCGTATTTCTGGAATCTCCCGGCTCTGTCACTATGGAAGTGCATGATGTTCCAGCTATTGTTGCCGCCGTCAGACGCGTCGCGCCGGATGCTATCATCATGATTGATAACACCTGGGCTGCCGGGGTGCTGTTCAAAGCGCTGGATTTTGGTATCGATATTTCTATTCAGGCAGGTACCAAATATCTGATTGGTCATTCCGACGGCATGGTCGGCACGGCGGTATCTAATGCCCGCTGCTGGGATCAACTGCGCGAAAATGCCTATCTGATGGGGCAAATGCTGGACGCCGATACCGCCTATATGACCAGCCGTGGACTGCGTACGCTGAGCGTTCGCCTGCGTCAGCACCATGAAAGCAGCGTAAAGGTCGCCGAGTGGCTGGCCAGCCATCCGCAGGTCGCCCGCGTAAATCACCCGGCGCTTCCCGGCAGTAAAGGTCACGAATTCTGGAAGCGTGATTTCACCGGCTGCAGCGGCCTGTTCTCCTTTGTATTGAATAAGAAACTCAATCATGAGGAGCTTGCCGCGTATTTGGATCACTTCAGCCTGTTCAGCATGGCCTACTCCTGGGGTGGTTTTGAGTCGCTGATCCTCGCTAACCAGCCGGAACACATTGCCGCTATCCGTCCGCAAGGTGAGGTGGACTTCAGCGGAACGCTCATCCGTTTGCATATTGGTTTAGAGAATGTTGACGATCTGATTGCCGATTTGGCCGCAGGATTTGCCCGAATCGAGTAAAATTGCCACAGATGGACATATATGCAGACACTTCTGGTGGAAAAGTCTGCAATTGTTGCGTCCGGGATCAAGGCATCCCGGACAATTCAGGAGTACAATCCACACATAAACGCTGTTCCACAGGAAAGTCCATGGTAGTCATTCAAGATATTGTCTCCGCGCTCTGGCAACACGATTTTGCCGCGCTGGCGGATCCGCACGTTGTGAGCGTGGTTTACTTCGTCATGTTCGCCACACTGTTTTTAGAAAATGGTCTGCTACCCGCCTCCTTTTTACCCGGAGACAGCCTGTTATTGCTGGCAGGGGCGCTGATCGCTCAGGACGTGATGAGTTTTTTACCTACCATAGCTATTCTGACTGCCGCCGCCAGTCTGGGCTGCTGGCTAAGCTACATTCAGGGACGCTGGCTGGGCAACACGCGGACGGTAAAAGGCTGGCTGGCGCAATTGCCTGAAAAATACCATCAGCGCGCCACCTGCATGTTTGACCAACACGGACTGATGGCGCTGCTGGCAGGACGCTTCCTGGCGTTTGTTCGCACCTTGCTGCCAACAATGGCGGGAATTTCTGGCCTTCCAAACCGTCGGTTCCAGTTTTTTAACTGGCTGAGCGGTCTGCTGTGGGTGACCGTCGTCACCAGCTTTGGCTATGCACTGAGCATGATCCCGTTCGTCAAACGTCATGAAGATCAGGTGATGACCTTTTTAATGATCCTGCCGGTTGCCCTGTTAACCGCAGGTCTGTTGGGAACGCTGTTCGTGGTAATTAAAAAAAAATATTGTAGCGCCTGAGCCGCATCCGAGGCCGGATAATCTCCGGCATTTCGCCTGATGGCGCACAGCTTTAAGGCCTGCGGAGTAACTGTCAGGCCAACATGAAATCAACTCCCCTGCATCATTCGAATTCTGGCCGCATCTTCCCCCGGCGTTACACCAAAGAAACGTTTGAACTCCCGGCTAAATTGCGATGCGCTCTCATAGCCGACGCGCATGGCAGCCGCACTGGCCTTCATTCCATCGTGGATCATCATCATCCGTGCTTTATGCAGACGGTAGCTCTTCAGATATTGCAGCGGCGACGTGCTGGTTACCGCTTTAAAATTATGATGAAACGCCGACACGCTCATGTTCGCTTCTGCCGCCAGCTGTTCTACATTGAGGTTTTCGGTGTATTTGGTTTCAATCCGCTTCAGCACCCGGCTTATCAAACTGAAATGCGTCTGACGGCTGACCAGCGCCAGTAACGCGCCGCCACGCGGCCCGGTCAGCACATGGTAGAGGATCTCGCGAATAATCTGTTTCCCCAGAATACGCGCATCCAGCGGTCGCTCCATCACATCCAGCAGGCGCTCAGCGGCGCAAAGAATTTCGTCAGAGAGCGTCGCGGAGTTGATCCCGCTGGCCGCCATGGCGGGCTGGAAGAGCTCATCTTCCCCGATGTCCATCAACAGCTCCTGCAACTGCAGAATATCAACATTCAGGTAGATACCGGCCAGGGGAACCTCCGGTGTCGCATGCGTTTCACATTCAAAGGGTAAAGGAACGGTTAGCAGCAGGTATTCGTTGGCGTCATAACGAAATACGCGCTCATTGATGTAACCAATTTTATGTCCCGAAAAGAGAAATATGATGCCTGGCTGATACATGACCGGCGTACGCGCCGCTGGCTCCGTGCCGTGCAGCAGGCGGACATCTGGCAGCAATTCACTGAGTTTATTTTCATTGTTTTTCAGCTGTTTAATTTTATCTGTCAGCAGAAGGCAGATCTCATCACGGTTCATGGAGCACCATTTCATCATCGGTTTTCGACCCTGACATAATGCGCAGATTTATCCGTTTTCTCCAGCAGTCTGTAGAAATGGGCAAGACATCGGCAGAAATGAGCATTGAGAGCAACGCGGCGGGCGACCACAATGTTCATCATCCGGCAGACACCTCCTGCCCTCTTTTTTTACCCACATAAGGGAACGAGCAATGAACAACTTTAATCTCCATACCCCAACCCGTATTTTGTTTGGTAAAGGCGCTATCGCTGAGCTGCGCGATCAAATCCCTCAGGATGCTCGCGTACTGATTACCTACGGCGGCGGCAGCGTGAAAAAAACCGGCGTTCTGGCACAGGTTCAGGATGCGCTGAAAGGCCTGGATGTGCTGGAGTTTGGCGGTATTGAGCCGAACCCGTCTTATGAAACGCTGATGAACGCAGTAAAAATCGTGCGTGATGAAAAAGTGACGTTCCTGCTGGCTGTAGGCGGGGGTTCTGTGCTGGATGGCACCAAATTCATCGCGGCAGCGGCACAGTACGCTGACGGTATCGATCCATGGCGCATTCTGGAAACCCACGGTAACGACGTAACAAGCGCTATCCCGATGGGCTCAGTATTAACCCTTCCTGCAACCGGCTCTGAATCTAACTCCGGTGCGGTAATTTCGCGTAAAACCACCGGCGATAAGCTGGCCTTTATGACCCCGTTTGTGCAGCCGGTATTTGCCGTGCTGGATCCGGTTTACACCTATACCCTGCCGCCGCGTCAGGTTGCGAACGGCGTCGTGGATGCCTTTGTGCATACCGTTGAGCAGTATGTGACTTATCCGGTAGACGGGAAAATTCAGGATCGCTTTGCCGAAGGCATTCTGCTGACGTTGATAGAAGAAGGCCCGAAAGCACTGCAGGAGCCGGAAAACTACAACGTGCGTGCGAACGTCATGTGGGCGGCGACCCAGGCGCTGAACGGCCTGATTGGCGCAGGCGTACCACAGGACTGGGCAACACATATGCTGGGCCATGAACTGACCGCAATGCACGGTCTGGATCATGCTCAAACATTGGCCATCGTTCTGCCAGCGCTGTGGAATGAAAAACGCGATACCAAACGCGCCAAACTGCTGCAATACGCAGAGCGTATCTGGAATATCACCGAAGGTGATGATGACCAGCGCATTGACGCCGCTATTGCCGCAACTCGCGCTTTCTTCGAGCAAATGGGCGTACCGACTCGCCTGTCTGACTACGGCCTGGACGGTAGCTCCATCCCGGCGTTGCTGGAAAAACTGCAAGTGCATGGCGGTACGAAACTGGGCGAACATCAGGACATTACGCTTGAGGTCAGCCGTCGGATTTACGAAGCGGCCCGCTAAGGTTTTTTAACCTCCGCCTTTCGTTTTTGGGTATTTATACCAGGCTTAAGTCACACCATGTCACCGGAGTATGTTCCGGTGACAGTTATTCAGGGGGGAATTATGACCACTCCAACCATGATCAAACTACAGGATGGTAACGTCATGCCGCAACTGGGCCTGGGGGTCTGGAAGGCAAGCAACGAAGAAGTCATTACCGCCATTCATAAAGCGCTGGAAGTGGGGTATCGCTCAATTGATACCGCTGCGGCGTACAAAAACGAAGAAGGTGTCGGCAAAGCAATACGCGATGCTGGCATACCACGGGACGAGTTATTCATCACCACCAAGCTGTGGAATGATGACCAAAAACGTCCCCGGGAAGCCTTGCTCGAAAGCATGGAAAAACTCCAGGTTGATTACCTCGATCTGTACCTGATGCACTGGCCGGTTCCGGCGATCGATCACTACGTTGAAGCGTGGGAAAACATGATCGACCTGCAAAAAGAAGGTCTGATTAAAAGCATCGGCGTGTGCAACTTTCAGATCAACCATCTCCAGCGGCTGATGGATGAAACCGGCGTACCTCCGGTGATTAACCAGATAGAACTTCATCCGCTGATGCAACAGCGCCAGCTTCATGCCTGGAACGCCACACATAAAATCCAGACCGAATCCTGGAGCCCGCTGGCGCAGGGCGGGCAGGACGTCTTTGATCAAAAGATCATCCGTGACCTCGCTGAGAAATATGGCAAAACACCGGCGCAGATTGTCATCCGCTGGCACCTGGATAGCGGGCTGGTGGTGATTCCGAAATCGGTCACCCCTGCGCGTATCGCAGAAAACTTTAACGTCTGGGACTTCCGCCTGGATAAAGATGAATTAGGCGAAATCGCGAAACTCGATCAGGGCAAACGTCTGGGACCAGACCCGGACCAGTTCGGCGGTTAACTCCCCCTTTAAGCCCGGCGCCAGATGTCCGGGCTTACTCACTACCAGGCTGGCAAATCCCCGCTTTTGGTATCGAATGCGACGCATCCGGCAAGGAACATGTCACGCGATAAGCCTCGCCATCTGCCGCATGCACCCCGCCCAAACGACCGCCCAGTTCAACCTCGTACGAATTCCCTTCAGCGGAAATATGCAGCGCGGAGCGATAAATCCAGTCCATGGGGCCAATTGGCAGAAAGAATGTCCATTCGTACTTATCGGGAAAGGAAAAAAAACCATCTCGATCGGACACGGTACTGACTGGAGATGCGTTACTGTTTAAGGTAATTTCCGCACCCTGAACGGGTTGTCCAGCGCTATTTGTCAGTCGCCCATCCACCGCGGGCTGCGTCTGATGATGTGCCACACAACCGCTTTGTAGTATCACCGTCAGCAGCACTGCTGACCTTATCCACTTAGCCATCCTTGCTCTCACTTTGAATTAAGTCCATTTACGTTTTCCAGGAGCGAATGATACTCTGAGTCCATCATCCCCTGGAAGAGTCACCGCAATGACCTGTATTTTCTGTCAAATTGTTGAAGGCAAAGCGCCCTGCCATAAGGTCTGGGAAGACGAGCATCACCTGGCTTTTCTGTCGATTTTCCCGAACACCGACGGTTTTACCGTGGTGATCCCGAAAAAGCATTACCCCAGCTATGCCTTCGATATGCCGCCGCAGGCGTTGGCTGACCTGATGCTGGCAACCCAAAAAGTGGCTAAGAAACTGGATAAGGCTTTCCCGGACGTCAGCCGTACGGGGATGTTTTTCGAAGGTTTCGGCGTAGACCATGTGCACAGTAAATTAAGCCCCATGCACGGTACTGGCGATTTAACCCACTGGAAACCGATTGAAGCGCGGCAGAACAAATTTTTCAAGCAGTATGAAGGGTATCTGTCGTCACACGATCACGAACGGGCGGATGATGCAAAACTGGCCGCATTAGCGGCCAGAATACGTGAGGCATAAATACTGAGTCTCTCTGCCGGATGGCGGTGCAAGCACCTTATCCGGCCTACAAAATTGTGCTTTCGTAGGCCTGATAAGTATTTCACTACCGGCAAGACAGATTAGCGCCCAGCTACTTTCCCACGTTTTTTGTTCGCGGCAGGCGTCTGGCGCTGGTGCGCCACTGGCGTATGCTTAGTCAGCGCCGGACGAGTATGACGGTTCTGACGACGCGCTTCGCGCATCTCTTCCAGCGTAGGCGCCGGAACCAGACATTCGCGACGACCACCGATCAGATGCTTTTTACCCATATCTTCCAGCGCCTGGCGGATTAACGGCCAGTTGGCTGGATCGTGGTAACGCAGCAGGGCTTTATGCAGACGACGCTGCTTATCACCTTTCGGCACCACCACGTCTTCACTCTTATAACCAATTTTACCCAGCGGGTTTTTCCCGGTGTAATACATGGTTGTGGAGTTCGCCAGCGGCGATGGGTAGAAGTTCTGCACCTGATCGAGGCGGAAACGACGTTGTTTCAGCCACAGCGCCAGATTCACCATATCCTCGTCACGCGTACCCGGGTGCGCGGAAATAAAGTACGGGATCAGGTACTGTTCTTTACCCGCCTGTTTAGAGTAGGTATCGAACAATTCCTTAAAGCGATCGTAGCTGCCCATCCCCGGCTTCATCATCTTCGACAGCGGGCCTTCTTCAGTATGCTCTGGCGCAATCTTCAGATAGCCGCCAACGTGATGGGTCGCCAGCTCTTTGATATAACGCGGATCTTCAACCGCGATGTCATAGCGTACACCGGAAGCGATGAGGATCTTTTTAATACCTTTCAAATCACGCGCACGGCGATAAAGGTTAATCGTCGGTTCGTGGTTGGTATCCATATGCGGACAAATATCCGGATAGACGCACGACAGACGACGGCAGGTCTGCTCCGCACGCGGTGACTTACAGCGCAGCATATACATGTTCGCCGTTGGGCCACCGAGATCGGAAATCACGCCGGTAAAGCCCGGAACGGTGTCGCGAATGGCTTCGATTTCATTGATGATTGAGTCTTCAGAGCGGCTCTGGATGATGCGGCCTTCGTGCTCGGTGATCGAACAGAACGAACAGCCGCCAAAGCAGCCACGCATAATGTTGATCGAGAAACGGATCATCTCATAGGCCGGAATACGGCTGTCGCCATACGCCGGATGCGGCACGCGCTTGTAAGGCAGCGCAAAGACGCTGTCCATCTCTTCGGTAGAGAGCGGAATGGCTGGCGGGTTGATCCAGATGTAGCGATCGCCATGCTTTTGCATCAGCGCGCGCGCGCAGCCTGGGTTCGTTTCGTGGTGCAGGATACGTGACGCATGCGCATACAGCACTTTGTCGCCCTTCACTTTTTCGAAGGACGGCAGCAGCACGTAGGTTTTTTCCCACGGTTTCGGGCGCGGCGGCTGTACGGTGACCGCTTTCGCTTCCTGCTTTTTCGGGGCGACAGGTTTGTTGTCGGCACACGGCAAATCTTCACCGTACGGATGCGGGATCGGGTCAATCTTGCCCGGCGTGTCGAGACGCGTGGAGTCCACCCCACTCCAGCCCGGCAGCGCTTCTTTAACCATAATCGCGGTGTTACGCACGTCGCGGATCTGATCGATAGTTTCACCCATCGCCAGACGATGTGCCACTTCCACCAGCGGACGTTCGCCGTTGCCGAACATCAGCATGTCGGCTTTGGAATCCACCAGAACGGAGCGACGAACGGTATCAGACCAGTAGTCGTAGTGCGCAGTACGGCGCAGGCTGGCCTCAATGCCGCCGAGAATAACCGGCACATCTTTCCATGCTTCCTTACAGCGCTGGGTATAAACCAGCGTGGCGCGGTCCGGGCGTTTGCCTGCCACGTTGTCTGGCGTGTAAGCATCGTCATGGCGCAGTCGGCGATCGGCGGTATAACGGTTGATCATCGAATCCATGTTGCCTGCGGTCACACCAAAGAACAGGTTCGGTTTACCCAAACGCATAAAATCGTCTTTGTTGTTCCACTCCGGCTGGGCGATAATCCCCACGCGAAAGCCCTGCGCTTCCAGCATACGGCCGCAAATTGCCATGCCAAAGCTGGGATGATCGACGTATGCATCGCCGGTAACCAGAATGATGTCGCAGCTATCCCAGCCAAGTTGGTCCATTTCGTCACGTGACATCGGCAAAAACGGTGCCGGGCCAAAACAGGCAGCCCAGTACTGCGGCCAGGAGAAAAGGTCTCTGTCCGGTTGGATCAGGGATATTGCGCTCATAGTGCTTCCAAAAATGGTAAAAAAATAATCAAAGGCCGGGGATTATAAGCCGGAACGCAATAGAGATCGAAAGATTATGAGTGCTGAAGCATTATTTTTCCGCGCCGCAAACTTCATCTATTCGCGTTTTGCCATCAAAAACAGAAGACTCGCCAATATACAGCCTGAAAGCATCGCGAAGTTCCGTACAAGAAATCCCTCCTTTATATAGCGCGCTCACTACCTGCGATCCCTTATCTTCAGTGTAAAAACCGTGCGCCAGTTGGTTATCAGAGTACGGCGCTTTACGCTCCAGTATGTCGCGCATAACAAGGGTAAGAACTTGCGGATCTCCATTACTGTAGCCCTTCGCACGGTCGATGGCCTCTTCCAGCACCGTATTGTTCCCATCGCGGTCGTCAAAATCCGTCCATTGTACGACGTCTTTGTCCAGAATGGCCTGAATCACCGGACGCGGCGCATACTCCACTAAATACTTCAAAAGCTGATCGCGATAGTCGGAGTCGGTTTCCGCCTTCAGGATAGCGGGCGTAGCGGCAATATCATCCGCGATCGTGACATCTCCTGACAACGCTCTGGCCTGGAGCTGGTACATCCGCTTTATCGGTTGACGATGATTCCACAGAAACTGCGTCAGTTCAGCATCGCCTTCTTTGAGTATCCTGCGGTAAACCTCATCATTTAATAACGATGGCATGTGGCGTAATAAGACCGTTGCCATTGCAAAATAGCGCTGTTTTTGTTCGGTCGTTGGTATAGCAGAAAAATAAACATTATTGCTTAATGGGTTATCCTCCATCAGCGCTTCCCGATTGCGAGCAGCCTGTTCGGAATCACCTGACAATAATTCACTGAAAACCTTCAGCGCGGTCTTATTCTGGCTATTAACCGCCTGGGTCAGTGGCGATACATAAGGGTAGCCCGCGTTATCAAAAGGATTAGCCCCACTGGCGATTAAAATCCTGAACGTTGACTCCGGCATATCTTGTTCATATGCCGAATAAGAAAGCATTTTCTGACGGAAAGCGGGATCGCTTAACTGGTTTTTAAAGCTATCACTGGCCTGATGCAGCGTATAGAGTTGATTAATGTCTCGCGCGCGCTGGAAATCTACATAAAGCTGCGGCTCCAGTTGATTCTGACATACGAAAAAAATGGCTATGGCGACAAGATGGCCGCCAACCGAAGAACCGAGCAGTGTTTTTCCTTTGTACAGCAACCAAAAAGCCAATATTCCAGCAAGTATCGCAGGGGAAACGATCAAAAAAATACGCGAGTTTAATTCGTCGCCATAAAAAGTAAAAACGCCCCACAGCGATAGCAAAGCGACGCACTGTGGTAATACCAGCCATAGCAGGATATGACGACTGGTGAGATTTTTAAAACTGGAGCAAATCAACACCAAAATAGCGATGCCTGCTATTACAGGCATCGCCATCATCAAAAAAAATACAATAAGGTCATACCAGGTAAAACTAATCATCGTTGCATCCTTTGCAATAAAACGAATCCATGCGATATCAATAAATTAGCTACGGCGCCGGGTTCACCAATATCTGACCGATCGAGCCACGGTCCGCCATTTCCAGCGTCTGGCTGTTAAAGTAGAACGGGAAATGAGCCCAGGAAGGTTGTCCGTAGTAAACCAGTAATTCAACCTGACCGTCGACCCAGACGGTATCTTTCCAGCCTCTGTCTTCCGGGAACGGCATCGCGCCATTCACATTACGGATCAGGAACGAGACGCCTTCAATATGGAAAGACTGAGGCATATCCGCCCTTACCGTCCAGCGCTCCCAGGAGCCCTGCTGGGCGGTAATATCCATACGGTTGACGTCCCACAGTTGACCGTTAATGCCAGGATCGTCATCCAGGCTGATATCACGGCTGCGAATCGGCGAACCGCTGAGGATTTCAGTTGGCAGCAGGCGCATTGGCAGGCTATCAGTCACCAGTGGCAGAAGACCTGTCGGGCGCAACGTCAGTACCAGCGTGGAGATGAGAATACTGGAAGGCTCAAAGAATCCGCGGATCCTGTCGACAATGCTGGCCGCCTCACCGCAGGTGATAGAGACCTCATTTCCGTTTGTCATATCCACCAGAATCTCACGGCGCTCGCCCGGTGCCAGCGAGAGCTGCTTCACCGAAACCGGCGCAGGTAAAAAACCCTGATCGCTGGAAATCACATGCAGCGGACGGCCATCGCTCATTTGCAGCTGGTAACGACGCGAGTTTGACGCGTTCAGCAAGCGCAAACGCACCCAGCCGCGGGAGACTTCGACATACGGGCTTTGCGCCCCGTTGACCAGTAACGTATCGCCAACAAAACCACCGCTACCGGGCTCGCTGTATTCCGGCGTGCCAAAGTTGTCCAGGCGCTTGTCCTGGATAATGATCGGAAAATCATCCACGCCATAGTGGTTTGGAATAGACAGTGACTTACTCACTTCATCTTCAACCAGCCACATCCCGGCAAGACCGTTGTAAACCTGCTGGGCGGTACGATTTGGCGTATTGGCGTGGTACCACAGCGTGGCGGCATTCTGGCGAATCGGTAGCACTGGCGCCCAGTCCGCATTAGGAGACATCATGCGTGCCGGGCCGCCCATCAGCGGGCCAGGCACCTGTAGTCCGGCGACGGTCATCGAGACATTTTCAGTCAAACGGTTGCTGTAGATAAGCTTGACGTCATCCCCTTTCCAGACGCGGATCGTCGGTCCCAGGTAGCGGCCGTTAACCCCCCAGACAGGCGCGCGGGTGCCTTGCGTAAAGGACCAGTGCGCGCGTTGCAGCGTCATAAATAGCGGCTGTCCCCGACGGGACTCCAGCAGCGGAGGCACGGGTAACGGTTGTTGCTGACCGGCAGCATTAGCCTTCAGCGGAACAGCACCTGCACACAGTGCGATCCCCGATGCCTGAATGAACTGACGCCGACTGAATGACATATAAACTCCATGAAAAACTGGCGATTAACACGCAGGAAATCTTTTCCTGTAAAAAACCCGAATTGCGCGGATTAAACCTTACCGGCGGCTTCCCGCTCAGCAACTTCTTTATCGAGTTCTGCGATTTTTTGTTCCATCAGCGTACGGCAATGCGCTGCCAGTTCACGAACCTGATCTTTCCCAAAGTGGCTAATATCCACCGGCGGCAGCATCTCTACAATCGCCAGACCATTATTGAGTCGGTTGAGTTTTATCTTGTTCGAGGTTGTTGAAACGCACACTGGAATGACCGGGACACCCGCCGCAATCGCCGCATGAAACGCACCGGTTTTAAACGGCAGCAAACCGCGACCACGGCTGCGCGTTCCTTCCGGGAACATCCAGATAGAAATGCGACGTTTTTTGAAATGGTTCACCACGGCTGCAATGGTGCTGTGCGCTTTTGCGCGGTTGTTTCTGTCAATCAGCAGGTTGCCGGTTAACCAGTACAACTGCCCGAAGAACGGGATCCACAGCAGGCTTTTTTTACCTACCGTCACCGTCGGCGGCTGAACGATATTCGCCGCGGTAACCATGTCATAGTTGTTCTGATGGTTACAAATATAGATAGCATTACCATAGTTCTGCGCGTCTGCCGGCATGCGGCACTCGACCTTCAGGCCATAAAGGGGAGCCAGGCGGCCAAACATATGACCGAACGTTGCGACGTGTTTTGGATTTCGTGGGCTGAACAGACAGTATATACAACCGAAAATACAGACCAGAATGCAGTAAATAACAGTAATGATTAAACGAAAAATATATAGCATAACAACCTCTAAGGCCTAAGAGCCTGGCATTTTACGTCACCTGATTCATCATGCAGTATCAGGTTAGGGCTTTGTTAAGGGCGGCTCTCTGGAAAAGCGTATTGTTAATCGCAACGCACGAATAAACAACGGTTTCACGGGAATTTTTAACGTTGGCTCTCCCTGGGCTAAAACAGGGAGAGCCGGACGGTAGCGTTATTCTTCGCTGTCGCCGTGACTGGCGCGTCTAGGCGAGTCAATATCAATGCTGTCGATACGCTGCAGACCACGCATTAGCGTCCCGCGACGGCCACGCTCGCCGGTTACTTTCTGCAACTCTTCAGGACGCAGTTTAATTTTGCGCTTACCGACGTGGATGGTCAGCGTGCTTTGTGGCGGCAGCACGTAGAGCTTCGCCAGGCCATCTTCGCCTTTCGCCGCTTCCGCTGAAGGGATATTGATAATCTTGTTCCCTTTGCCTTTAGACAATTGTGGCAAATCGCTTACCGGGAACATCAACATGCGACCAGCCTGGGTGATGGCCAGCAGCATATCGGTTTCATCTTCAATCACCACTGGCTGCATCACGCGCGCATTTTCTGGCAGCGTAATTAATGCCTTACCAGCACGGTTACGTGCTACCAGGTCATTGAAGGTGCAGACAAAACCGTAGCCCGCATCGGAAGCCATCAGCAGTTTCTGATCGTCGCCTTCCATCAGCATGTGCTCAACCGTCGCACCCGGCGGCAGAGTGAGCTTACCGGTCAATGGTTCGCCCTGGCCACGCGCCGACGGCAGCGTAATCGGGTCGATGGCATAGCTGCGCCCGGTCGAGTCAACGAACACCACCGGCTGGTTGCTCTTACCCTTCACTGCCGACTTAAAGCTGTCGCCCGCTTTATAGCTTAATCCTGGCGCATCGATGTCGTGGCCTTTCGCACTACGCACCCAGCCACTCTGGGACAACACAATGGTCACCGGCTCTGACGGCAGCATGTCGTGCTCGCTCATCGCCTTCGCTTCTTCGCGCTCTGTCAGCGGAGAGCGACGATCGTCGCCATAGGCCTCGGCGTCAGCCTGCAGTTCTTTCTTCAGCAGGTTACTCATTTTACGCTCGGAAGCCAGAATGCCCTGCAGTTGATCGCGCTCTTTCGCCAGTTCATCCTGCTCACCGCGGATTTTCATCTCTTCGAGTTTGGCAAGGTGGCGCAATTTCAGCTCAAGGATGGCTTCAGCCTGCGTTTCAGAAATACCAAACCGCGACATCAGCTCGGGCTTAGGTTCATCTTCATGACGAATGATTTCGATCACTTCGTCAATGTTGAGGAACGCCACCAGCAAACCTTCAAGGATGTGCAGGCGTTTAAGCACTTTTTCCAGACGATAGTTCAGGCGACGACGCACGGTATCACGGCGGAACGCCAGCCATTCGGTGAGGATCTCCAGCAGGTTTTTCACCGCCGGGCGACCGTCAAGACCGATCATGTTCAGGTTGATGCGGTAGCTTTTTTCCAGATCGGTAGTGGCAAACAGGTGGTTCATCACCTGCTCCATATCTACGCGATTAGAGCGCGGGACAATCACCAGACGGGTCGGGTTTTCGTGATCCGATTCGTCGCGCAGGTCGTCTACCATCGGCAGCTTTTTATTGCGCATTTGAGCGGCGATCTGCTCCAGCACTTTTGCCCCGGAAACCTGATGCGGCAGCGCGGAAATCACCACTGCGCCGTCTTCTTTCGTCCATACCGCACGCATACGTACGGAGCCGCGTCCGTTTTCGTAAATCTTACGAATCTCCGCACGCGAGGTAATGATCTCTGCTTCGGTCGGGTAATCCGGCCCCTGTACAATATCCAGCAACTGATCCAGCGTCGTTTTCGGCTGCTCAATTAGTGTAATCGCTGCTTTTGCCACTTCACGCAGGTTGTGCGGCGGAATGTCCGTCGCCATCCCCACGGCAATACCGGTCGTACCATTCAGCAGAATATTGGGCAGACGCGCAGGCAGCATCTTCGGCTCCTGCATGGTGCCGTCGAAGTTTGGCACCCAGTCTGACGTTCCCTGACCGAGTTCACCCAGCAGGACTTCCGCATATTTAGACAGGCGCGATTCGGTATAACGCATCGCCGCGAAGGATTTCGGATCGTCTGGCGCCCCCCAGTTCCCCTGCCCGTCAACCAGCGGATAACGGTAGGAGAACGGCTGCGCCATCAGCACCATCGCTTCATAACAAGCGCTGTCGCCGTGTGGATGGTATTTACCCAGCACGTCACCGACGGTACGGGCGGATTTTTTAAATTTGGCGCTGGCATTCAGCCCCAGTTCGGACATCGCGTACACGATGCGACGCTGAACGGGTTTCAAACCATCGCCAATAAACGGCAACGCCCTGTCCATGATGACGTACATGGAGTAGTTCAGATAAGCGTTTTCCGTGAATTCATGCAGCGCCAGGCGCTCTGCCATATCGCTCATTAATCGTGGTTCCTCAACTTTATACCCCTCAATGAAAGGGCAATATTGCCGCAGATACTACCCTATCTGGCGTGTTGAGTCACAAAGAAAAGGGCCGCGAATGCGGCCCTGATGGGGATTATTTGGCAACTTTGGTAATCTGTTTCACGTCGATTTCAACGGAGTTCCAGTCTTTATCCACCTCGCCCTGGATTTCAACCACATCCTGCGGCGTGACGGTTACGCCGTTCCAGCGCTTGTGGTCGATATCCACATTCACCGTGCCGGTCGCATCTTTAAACACATACAGGTCGTCGGAAATACGTTCAACGATGTTCCCACGCAGGGTAACCCAGGTGTCATCACGCAGCGATTTGGCGCTTTCTACCGTTGTGCTGCTACCGTTCGGGCCGACAAATCCGCCGTTTTGGCTTTGCGTGGTGGTGGTTGGTCCAGAGAAGCCGCCCTGCTGAGCTGCCAGAACAGGTGCGGAACACAGTGCCATTACGGCAACCATTGCAGCTAATTTTTTCATCGTCATGTCTCCCTTTCATGTTGGTTTACGACTATTAAATAAGTTAATCCTTAACAAGTTCTTAAGGCAAAAAAAGATACTTTTTTTGCTGTACAGAGGCTGTAGCCACAGGTTTACTGATGGTAAAGAAAGCGGCGGCAGGGAAGAACATATGCGTATTTTACTGATCGAAGATGACACATTGATTGGCGATGGCCTGAAAACGGGTCTGAGTAAAATGGGTTTCAGCATCGACTGGTTTAGCGAAGGCCGTCAGGGGAAAGAAGCGCTTTATAGCGCTCCTTATGATGCAGTTATCCTCGACCTGACGCTGCCTGGCATAGACGGACGGGACATCTTGCGCGAATGGCGAGCCAACGGGAAGCAGGAGCCGGTGCTGATCCTGACCGCTCGCGACGCGCTGGCAGAACGCGTTGAAGGCTTACGTCTGGGCGCGGATGACTATCTTTGCAAACCCTTTGCGCTGATTGAAGTTGCCGCGAGGCTGGAGGCGCTGGTGCGCCGTGCCAGCGGCCAGGCCAGCAGCATATTACGCCATGGTCAGGTGACGCTCGATCCCGGCGCGCTGGTCGCCACGGCGGCGGATGAGCCTTTGTCTCTCAAACCCAAAGAGTTCGCGCTGCTGGAGCTACTTATGCGCAACAAAGGTCGCGTCCTGCCACGCAAACTGATTGAAGAAAAACTGTATACCTGGGACGAAAACGTCTCCAGCAATGCGGTTGAAGTACACGTCCATCACTTACGCCGTAAGCTCGGCAGCGACTTTATCCGTACTGTGCATGGCATTGGCTACACCCTGGGTGACGCATGAAACTCACACAACGCCTCAGCCTGCGCGTCAGGCTAACGCTTATTTTTTTGATTCTGGCATCAGCGACCTGGGCCGTTTCCAGCTTTGTGGCCTGGAAGCAGACTACCGATAACGTCGATGAGCTGTTTGATACGCAACTGATGCTGTTCGCCAAACGGCTTAGCACGCTGGATCTTGACGAGCTAAAAGCCTCAGAGCGCATTGCGCATACGCCGAAAAAATTCAAACATGGCCATATTGATGACGATGTGCTGACCTTTGCTGTCTATACGCCAGAAGGGAAAATGGTGCTCCACGATGGCGACAATGGTCAGTACATTCCCTATAGCTATCGTCGGGAAGGTTTTGACGATGGCTATTTAACCGGCGACAACGATAAATGGCGCTTTGTCTGGCTGACGTCGGCGGATAAAAAATACCGCATCGTTGTGGGGCAGGAATGGGAATACCGTGAAGACATGGCCCTGGCGATTGTGACAACGCAACTGGTACCCTGGCTTATCGCATTGCCATTGATGCTATTAATCCTGATCGTATTGTTAAGTCTTGAGCTCAACCCCCTGAAAAAACTGGCGCAGGCGTTACGTTTGCGCGACCCGGAATCTGAAGATCCCCTCAGTTTAAAAGGCATTCCCGGCGAGGTTCGCCCGCTGGTTGAATCGCTCAACCAACTTTTTATCCGTATTCACACCACCATGGTGCGCGAACGGCGCTTTACTTCCGATGCGGCTCATGAACTACGTAGCCCACTCACCGCGCTGAAAGTACAGGCCGAAGTGGCGCAATTGTCTGACGATGATCCGCAGGCAAGGCAAAAAGCCTTAATGCAGATGCAAACCGGTATTGAACGCGCCACCCGACTGGTCGATCAGCTCCTGACGCTTTCGCGCCTCGACTCCCTCGACAATCTTCAGGATGTAGCGGAAATCTCGCTGGAGGAGCTACTGCAATCCGCGGTGATGGATATCTACCACCCGGCCCAGCAGGCGCACATCGATGTGCGTTTGCAGATTAACGCGCACGACATTACGCGTACAGGACAGCCGCTGTTACTCAGCCTGATGGTACGAAATCTGCTGGATAATGCGATCCGCTACAGTCCGCAGGGTAGCATTGTGGAAGTGACGCTCAACGCCCGCAATTTCAGCGTCAAAGATAATGGTCCTGGCATCGCGCCTGAGGTCCTTACCCACATCGGTGAACGCTTTTATCGTCCACCGGGACAAAGCGTGACCGGCAGCGGTCTCGGCCTGTCGATTGTCCGCCGTATCGCGACTTTGCATGGAATGTCAGCCTCATTTGGTAACGCTCCGCAAGGTGGCTTTGAAGCTAAGGTCAGTTGGTAACTGGGTTATTATTGCTCAAACAGCAAAAGACTTTGCACATTTTGCTAATTTCACCGCACCGCTGGTGGGAGTAAAATCGTCCTCAAACGTATTTCCTTGAGGACACAAAATGAGCAACATTCTGATTATCAATGGTGCGAAAAAATTCGGCCATTCTAATGGTCAACTGAATGACACCCTGACCGAGGTCGCGGACGGTATCCTGCGCGACCTCGGGCATGATGTTAAAGTCGTACGCGCAGACAGCGATTATGACGTTCAAACAGAAGTGCAGAACTTCGTGTGGGCCGATGCGGTTATCTGGCAAATGCCTGGCTGGTGGATGGGCGCACCGTGGACCGTGAAAAAATACATCGATGACGTGTTTACCGCAGGTCACGGTACGCTGTATGCCAGCGATGGCCGTACACGTTCAGATGCCTCTAAAAAATACGGTTCCGGCGGGCTGATTCAGGGCAAAAAATACATGTTGTCTCTGACCTGGAACGCACCGATGGAAGCCTTCACAGAAAAAGATCAGTTCTTCCATGGCGTTGGCGTTGATGGCGTTTATCTCCCGTTCCATAAAGCAAACCAGTTCCTGGGAATGGAAGCGCTGCCGACCTTTATCACCAATGACGTGATTAAAATGCCGGACGTCCCGCGTTATATCGCAGAATATCGCAAGCATCTGAACGAAATTTTTGGTTAACTGGTAACCTGGAATTAGAAGGAGTTAACCATGCTTACCGTTATTGCAGAAATCCGTACACGTCCAGGTCAACATCACCGCCAGGCGGTACTGGATCAGTTCGCTAAAATCGTTCCGACCGTACTGAAAGAAGAAGGCTGCCACGGCTACGCGCCGATGGTCGATCATGCTGCTGGCGTCAGTTTTCAGACCACGGCCCCGGACTCAATCGTAATGATTGAACAGTGGGAAAGCATTGCGCATCTTGAAGCGCATTTGCAGACACCGCACATGAAAGCCTATAGCGAAGCCGTGAAAGGTGATGTGCTGGAGATGAATATTCGTATTCTGGAATCTGGCATTTAAGATTGTCGATTTGCCGGATAACGCCACAAACAGACGTATCCGGCTTACACAGCAATCTCCAGGCCCGGTAAGCGCAGCGCCACCGGGCATTCTTTACCAGTAAAGCTTCCAGCTCTGAGTGAAGCGCATTAACGCTTCAACGTAGAAATAATCCCCCCAGCTTGCGCACTCATCGACCCCTTTGTTGCTCGACAGGTGATACACCGAGTGTTTCAGTAGCCCGTTCCCCAGCTCATCTTTGCCCATCAGATAGTGCCTGGTCAGCGAAGACATGATCCCCATCGCCCACTGCTGATAGCGTTCGCGATCCGGATCGGTCACCGGCAGGTGTTTAATCAGCTCCAGCAGACCGCAGACGGCAATCGCTGCCGAAGATGAATCGCGCAGCGCATCGGTCCCGACTAATGCCAGATCCCAATGGCAAACGGCATCTTCCGGCAAACGATTAAGAAAATAGTTGGCCAACTTTTTCGACAGCTGCACCATCTGGGTATCACCGGTGTAGATATAGCTCAGCAGAAAACCATAAATTCCCCACGCCTGCCCACGCGACCAGCAAGAATCGTCGGCATAGCCCTGCTGAGTATTACCGTAACGCGGCTCGCCGGTTTGCACGTCCATATAGTAGGTGTGGAAGGTCGAGGCATCCTGGCGGATCAGATATTTTGCTGCCTGCGCAACGTGCGCTTTGGCGGCATTCGCAAAACGCAGATCGCCCGTTTGCTCGCTTGCCCAGTACAACAGCGGCAGATTCATATTGCAGTCGATGATCATCCGCCCGGCCTGCTCGGGATCGCGAAGATCACCCCATGCCTGGATGATCTGCGCCTTTTCATGAAAACGCTCCAACAGCGCTTCTGCCGCCATCAGGGAAAACCCTCGCGCATCACGATTACCCGTCAATCGCCAGGCCGCCACGCAGGAAAGCGTGTAGAGGAATCCCAGGTCGTGGGTGTTGGTATCGTGGCGTCCGGCAATACGCAAGCCAAACGAACGCACATGTTTCTCCGCCATCTCACGAAATTTGCTCTCACCACTCATTTCCCACGCCAGCCATAACTGCCCGGTCCAGAAGCTGGTCGTCCATTCCACATTATCTGTCAGCGGGTAATAACCTTGCACACAGGTTTCGGCAGGAAATTGTTCACCGAATTCCGTTAAATGACGGCTAATCAATTCGAGGACATGTTCTCGAGCGCTACTCATTTGATCCTGAAAGCTACCAGGATTAACCGGGCTGCCAGGAAATACGCGCAACGATTCCTCAACGATATGATTTAACATATTTCGGTTCCTTCTTACGTAAATTATTTTGCAGGATTATTTTCAGCAATATCGAGAGCGATATTTTTGCCTCGTTTGCTCTGACAGGCAGATAAAGTAAATGCTGATATCAATGTAAAGATCAGCGCCACAATGCCCATAATGATATATGTCTTCTCAAAACCGATCCGGTCATACATTAATCCAGCAGGTGATGAAACTACTACGTTACCGACATACAGCATGGCCTGATAACCCAGTAAATACATGGTCGCATTTACCCGTTTATCAAAATGCTCGGCAATATATTTAAAGACGGAAACCAGTAATAAACAGATCTCCAGACCGTATAGCGGTTTCAGCACAGAAATGAGCAGATGAGAGTCGCACAGGCCAGAGATAACCAACCGTGCGCCCACCAGCGCCCCAACAATCAGCAGGCCACGCTTTGCGCCAACGTAATTGACGAATAACGGAATGACCATGTACATGACAAATTCCATTCCCGACTGCACCGTCCCCAGATAACCAAACACGGCGTTCCCTTCATGCACATCCGAGAAGAAAGTGACGAAGTAGCGGGAGAACTGCTGCTCAGCGATGAACATCATCCACGCTACGCCTGCAACATACAGGCAGAATGCCCAGAATTTGCGATTTCGCAGCAGGGCGTACACATCCGCCGGGGCGATTTTCTCTTTGGTTAACACCTCCGAGGCGTTGGCCGCATTGACATTGACTTTCAGACTCAGCAGAACGACCAGCATCACCACCGACGCCACGCTGCCGAGCATAAAGTTATAGGCCGGAGAGAGGTTAAATAGCAGGCCAGAGAACGATGACGCCACTGCCCAGCCAAGTGACCCCCACATGCGGATTTGCCCAAACTCCATGCCGTTCAGGCGGCTGTAGCGATCGGAATACGATTCACAGGCAGCCACCCCGGCATACCACGCAAAGCTTAAGTAAATCGCGCCAACGATAATGCCCAGCATTGTATTGGACAGTAATAATGGCTGATAGACATAAATAAAAAAGGGTGCCATTAATGCAGACATCACCACGACAAAATAGAGCAGATATTTACTCATCCCTATTTTATCGAGAATATAGCCATAAATAGGTTTCAGAATAACCGAAAAAATACCATTCACGGCAAATACGGTGCCGATCACCGTACCACTCAATTGCGCTTTTTGCCCTAACCAGATAGCCAGCAGACCAATACTTGCAGACCATGTAAAGAAATAGAGGAATATAAAACTACTTATTTTATAATATTCAGTCCGATTTCCCATTGAATTATTTTTCATACCATCCTCGCTATAAAAAGAACGACAACTGGCGTGCACTTTCAGGCTGCTGAATAACAACCTGGCTATTGTTGATAGAAAGCAGCGGAACGGCGGCGTACTGTCTTTGCTGTCCACTGGCGCTCACGGCGCAGCAAAGCCAGCTTTCGCCCTGTGGGATTTCGGCGGTAAGCACAGGGATCGAGGCGCATTCAGGGAACATGATGCTGCTGTTTGGCGGCGTGACCACGTTGTCTGGCTGACGAACTATGGACGGTGAAAGATCAACGATAACGCTGGTTCCATTACGTGCCGCAATGAGACAGCCGCGATCGCGTAGCTGAGGCTCGGCTTTCATTACCGCAAATCCCCCTTCCACCGTTTGCAGGCTTCGCGCGCTGTGAATACGATGCAAACGAAGATGCCACTCACCAAACGGGACCAGCCATGTATCAAGGGTAACGTCATGCCAGGGAGACCAGCGGGACCAGATAAAATTCTCATCAACCCGAACGTCATCGCACTGACGACGGCCACGATAGTAGCCATCGCCGTCTGCCAACAGCAGCATAGAGTCACAGGCCGCATGTTTGATGCCGTAACGGCCACGCTCAATGGTGAAACCGAAACGGCTGGAGTAGGCGAATTTGGTGTATTTGGCTTCGGTATTGACGTAGTTGTTCAGTTCAAGCTGGCCTGAGGTCAGCATCGTGACATGTTCAGAATGCTCACTGTGCTGCATGATCTGCGCGGCATGCGTAATCACCCGTTTTTCATCAAGTACGGGTAAGGCCTGCTCTTCAGCCTGCCAGAAGGGATGCTTCTCGGGCAGAGCGAGGATCAAAAAGACCTTCAATGCCCAGTAGGGCGATCCCGGCGAGTTGTAATCTTCGCACATCGCCAGGTTCGGATAGGCAAACCCCAGTGTCAGAATGCCATCACGATCGAAAATCGGCTGCTTCTGCCACCAACGCAAATGGCGCAGGATCACGCCTTTAATGACGCCTGGCGAAAAGACATCCAGTTCAGCAAACGCTACTGCGCTCCAGAACGCAACCATGGCAAAGCGGTAGGTCAGGCTGCGGCCAAACGGCACCGATGCGCCGTCTGCTGCGGACAGATAAATGAAATCTTCGGCAAACAGACGCGAGCGCTCACGCAGAGTGGCGGCACGATCGGCATCATCGGGGCTTAGGGTGGCATATAACAGGCCATAAAAATGGAAGGCCATAGAGATGTAGTAATCTTTCGGACGCCCGGGACCATCGGAATACCAGCCGTCACCGAGATAGTAGGCTTCCATCAGCTCAAAACGGCGATCGATAGCAGCCTGATCATAAGGCAGACCCGCCCGCTTGAAGCCAAGCTGAACGATAATCGCAAAGTAGTTCCAGTTGCTGTCCGGCATTTGCGCGTCGGTTATCTGGTTCAGCCAGCAATGCAGATTTTCACGTTCGCGCAAGGAGAAGCAGTCCGTCAGTTGCGTCTGTAACAATGCCAGACCCAGACCATATGCAGCCATCTCGACCAGGCGCTGATCGTACGGGCCGGTATCCCCCCAGTAGTGTGGACTTTGCGGATCGGTGCCAAGTTTTATCGCCTGAATGTATTTTTCGGCATACGGCGCATCAGCCCCGCCCGCCATCAGCGGAAACAGTCCCCACAGCGCCCGGGAAAGTCCTTCCATACAGGCAATATCCACGCTGTAGTGAGCACAGGTATTGCCAAGTGAAAACTGAGCCTGTCCTACCGGAAACTGCTGATCCAGCGCACGCAAAATGGCGTGAACAGCGCACGTTACGTCTTCGCGTGATGACAATGGATTTGATTTTTCTTCAGTTGTTGACCACATACTCTGCCCCTCTGAATTAAGTGGCTAAAGAATAGTGAATCGCAGAGCAGCAGAAATGTTACGTCAATCACACCACCAGCATTAAAGTAAAACAGCGATTGAGGAAATTTAAAAATAGGGTTTATAAATTACTATTCGGCGGAAAAAATTTAAATTTATTGCACTATGACCTTATCCTCACAGCAAGAACATCTGGAGCTGATCGCCCTCAACGATGCGATTGCATCGTTCAGCCGTTTATTCGCCAATACGGTGCGTTACCACCACTGGCATCAGTGTCTGGAAGTGCTGTATGTGGAAGAAGGCTTTGGCGTGGTCACGGTTGACCATAAGCAGTTCACCATGCGACCAGGACGGATGTTCTTTTTTCCGCCGTTTACCCTACACAAGATATGGGTCGACGAGCAGGCGCGGGATGGTTATCGGCGTACCATTATTCATCTCGATCAACATGCGGTGCTGAAGGTGCTACGCGACTTTCCGCACACTCAGCAGCATCTGCAAAATCTGAGCGTGCGCGGCAGCGAAGCATGGGTTGTCGACGCGGCGGATATCCACACCCATGTTGATTTTCTTTTCAGCCGTTATGAAAAAATGGCTGCACAGAAGCCGCTGAACACTGAGCAGGTTGCCTGTCTGTTAGTTAATTTATTCAGCCTGTTACCCGAAGATAACGGCAATATGCCAGAAATTAGCAGTGGAATTGCCAGTCAGGTAATGTTCTGGCTGGATGAGCATTACACCCACAAATTTAGTCTGGCGGCGCTGGCGCAGGAGCTGGGCAAATCAAAAAGCTATGTTTCCCGCCGCTTCCAGATGGAAACGGGCGAGAGCATTCTCGACTATCTCAATACTCTACGTCTGCGAAAAGCCTGTGAAGCGCTGCTACACAGTGAAATCAGCGTGCGGGAGATTGCGCAAAAGGTAGGATTTTCAGAGGTGACGTACTTTATCAGCGCCTTCGGCAAAGGCATTGGCGAGACGCCGCTGCAGTATCGCAAGCGGCATAAACAGTAACGCCGGATAAGGCGGTTTACGCCGCCATCCGGCATTCACGGTCAATTATCCTTCGAGATCCGCCAGGTCGCCTTTCTCCTGCAACCAGTTACGGCGATCTTCAGAACGCTTCTTGGCCAGCAGCATATCCATCATTGCGTTGGTACGCTGATCGTCTTCATCATCAATGATGAGCTGCACCAGGCGACGGGTGTTCGGATCCAGCGTGGTTTCACGCAACTGCATCGGGTTCATTTCGCCCAGACCTTTAAAGCGCTGCACGTTCGGCTTGCCTTTCTTGCGCTTTAACTGCTCCAGCACGCCCGCTTTCTCTTCTTCCGTCAGTGCGTAATACACCTCTTTACCAAGGTCGATACGGTATAACGGCGGCAGCGCCACGTAGACGTGACCGTGTTTCACCAGCGTGCGGAAGTGTTTCACAAACAATGCGCAAAGCAGCGTGGCGATGTGCAGACCATCGGAGTCCGCATCCGCCAGGATACAGATCTTGCCGTAGCGCAATTGGCTCAGATCGTCGCTGTCCGGATCGATGCCGATCGCCACCGAAATATCGTGAACTTCCTGCGAGGCCAGCACTTCATCGGAAGAAACTTCCCAGGTATTGAGGATCTTACCTTTCAGCGGCATGATCGCCTGATATTCACGATCGCGCGCCTGTTTTGCCGATCCGCCCGCCGAGTCACCTTCGACGAGGAACAGTTCGGTGCGATTGAGATCCTGAGCGGTACAGTCCGCCAGTTTCCCCGGCAGCGCCGGACCGCTGGTCAGCTTTTTACGCACCACTTTTTTCGCCGCACGCAAACGACGCTGGGCGCTGGAAATCGCCATCTCAGCCAGCAGTTCAGCCGACTGCACATTCTGGTTCAGCCACAGGCTGAAAGCATCTTTCACGACGCCAGAGACGAATGCCGCACACTGACGCGAAGAGAGGCGCTCTTTGGTTTGTCCGGCAAACTGCGGATCCTGCATTTTTACTGACAGCACGTAAGCACAGCGATCCCAGATATCTTCCGCCGACAGCTTCACGCCGCGCGGCAGGATATTGCGGTATTCACAGAACTCGCGCATCGCATCCAGCAGACCCTGACGCAGACCGTTAACGTGCGTACCGCCCTGCATAGTTGGGATCAGGTTCACATAGCTTTCGGTCAGCAGCTCGCCGCCTTCAGGCAGCCAGAGCAGCGCCCAGTCCACAGTTTCCGTCTCACCGCTAAAATTACCGATAAACGGTTTTTCAGGAAGCGTCGGCAGGCCATTCACCGCTTCGCTCAGATAGTCATTCAGACCATCCTGGTAGCACCAGCGCTGTTCGCTGTTATTGACCTCATCCTTGAAGGTGATCTCAACGCCCGGGCACAGCACCGCTTTAGCTTTCAGTACGTGCGTTAAGCGCGAAACGGAAAAGCGCGGGCTGTCAAAGAAGCTTTCATCCGGCCAGAAGTGCACGCTGGTTCCGGTATTGCGTTTACCGCAGGTACCGACAACCTGTAAATCCTGCACCTTATCGCCGTTCTCAAACGCGATGTTGTACACCTGCCCGTCACGGCGCACGTTCACTTCCACACGCTTCGACAGGGCGTTAACCACAGAGATCCCCACCCCATGCAAACCACCAGAGAACTGATAGTTCTTGTTGGAGAATTTACCGCCCGCGTGCAGACGACAGAGGATCAGCTCTACCGCCGGAACGCCTTCTTCAGGGTGAATGTCTACCGGCATGCCACGGCCATCATCAATAACTTCCAGAGACTGGTCGGCATGTAAAATCACGTCCACGCGTTTCGCGTGGCCCGCCAGTGCTTCATCCACACTGTTATCAATCACTTCCTGTCCAAGATGGTTCGGACGGGTGGTATCGGTGTACATCCCCGGGCGACGGCGTACCGGCTCAAGCCCAGTGAGTACCTCAATGGCATCAGCGTTATAAGTTTGCGTCATGGTTTAAATAAGCAATTCGAATTGATCGTCAGAAACTGTGCAGTCCAAGGAAATCGACAATCGGGTTGAAATAATCTTCGAAGCCCGTGAATGCGTGGTTTCCGCCCTCAATAACTGTCTGGCGGCAGGAGGCGTAATACGCCACCGCCTGGCGGTAGTCCAACACTTCATCGCCCGTTTGTTGAAGCAGCCAGATCAAATCCGGCGCTTCCAGCGGGTCAATCTGCATGACTTTAAGATCGTAAATATGGCGTGACTCTAGCACATATTGCTGCCCCGTGTAGGGGTTCTCGTTTTGACCGAGATAGTCGACCAGCAGTTCATAAGGTCGGACAGCAGGGTTCACTACCACCGCTGGCAGTATAAAACATTGCGACAGCCAGGTGGCGTAATAGCCTCCCAACGAGGAACCGACAATGCCCAGCGACTCTCCGCCATGTTCAAGAATGATCGATTCCAGCATCTCTGCGGCCTGGGCCGGATACGGCGGCAGTTGCGGTACGATCATCTCAACGTGCGGATGGTGCTCCGCCAGCCAGTTTTTCAGCAAGCACGCCTTCGCCGAGCGAGGAGAACTGTTAAATCCGTGAAGATAGAGAAGCGTAGACATCAGTAGCCTTCTGAAGCGGTATCAGGGTGGAAGCGATTACCCTGCAGACGACGTACCTGAGTCTGCAACGTCCCGTCAGCAAAAAGCTCCAGCGTCCGCCAGCCGGGGCTAATGGTATCTAACGTGAAGTTGGAACAGTGCGGCTTGAACTGCACGCAGGTCGACGGCGTCGCCAGCAGGCGGCGTCCGTTCCAGTTCAGATCCAGCTCCTGATGAATATGCCCGCACAACAGATATTTAGCGCGAGGATAATTCACCAGCACGTTATCCAGCTCTGCGGCATTACGCAGGCTATGCTGATCGAGCCAGCTACAGCCCGCAGGCAGAGGATGATGATGCAGAAGCAGTAAGGTATTGCGCTCAGGCGCATCGGCAAGTTTACGTTCCAGCCATTCGAGCTGAAATTCGCTTAACTCACCGTGTGGAACGCCGAACACCTGACTGTCGAGCAACAAGATTTGCCACTGCTCGCCAATGAAGACGCGTTTAGCGGGGGAAATCCCTGCATCCTGAAGCGCGCTGTACATTGCTGGCTGAAAATCGTGATTGCCCGGTAGCCAAACGCAGGGCGCACGAAAACTTGCGATGCCCTCAGCAAAATGCTGATAGGCCGCAGCGGATTGATCCTGCGCCAAATCCCCCGTCGCGACGATCAGATCGTACTCAGGAGACTCTGCATGTATTGCATCCAGTACGGATTGATAGCTATCCCAGGTGTTCACACCCAGCAGCGTTTCATGCTTTTCGGCAAACAGGTGAGTGTCTGTAATTTGTAAGATCCTGACTCTGGCCTCACCAGCCAAAGGAAGGGTTAACAGGCTTTCCAAATGGTGTCCTTAGGTTTCACGACGCTAATAAACCGGAATCGCCATCGCTCCATGTGCTAAACAGTACCGTAACCAGTCGGCCAGAAACTGATTAATTTGATGCTTTTCGTCGCGTTGATGCAACTTTTTATTTGGATAATCATACCGCGCTTTGAAGCGAAAGATCTGCTGACTCGAACACACTTCAGCCACCCTTGCGTCATGATACAGGCGCACAGTCAATGACGGCAGGCTCCAGTAAGTGACTGCCGGTGCCGTTTGTTCGATCGCGACAAGCGTAGTGTATCGGGTCGATTCAACGATCGTTAACCGATATTGTGCGTTTGCTACCTGATAGCTCACTGTTTCACCGGCTGCGTCATTACGCGGCAACAGGCGGCGCAATTGCGAATAGTTGGTTTCGCACAGGCGCATCATTTCAGGGAAGTCAGGTGTGTAACGCTTCATTTTTTCCACTCAGTTTTTAACTCTTGATAGTGCAGCTGTAACCATTGCAAGGCGATGACAGAAGCCGCGTTGTCGATTGTCCCCTCTTCTACCCATTGGTAAGCCTGCTCCCGACTCACCACATGAACACGAATATCTTCGTTTTCATCAGCCAGACCGTGGATCCCGCTCGCGGTCGTGGCGTCCACTTCGCCAACTAAAATAGACAGGCGCTCGCTGGTGCCGCCCGGGCTTGCCAGATAGCTCAGAACGGGCTTCGTACGTTTAACGTCCAGCCCGGCCTCTTCCATCGCTTCACGTCGGGCAACATCCTCAACGGTTTCACCCTCTTCGATCATCCCGGCTACCATTTCCAGAAGCCACGGGCTTTCGCTGGTGTCAAACGCCGCGATGCGGATCTGCTCAACCAGCACAACTTCGTCCCGCTCAGGGTCAAAGGGTAGCAAGACTGCTGCGTGTCCGCGCTCAAAAATTTCGCGCTTTACCTCACCGCTCATACCGCCGTTAAACAGGCGATGGCGGAACCGATAAAGATCCAATGAAAAAAAACCGCGGTACAGCGTTTCTCGTGCAATAATTTCTACATCATTTTTAGTGAAAGTCATTGGCAAGTTGTCTGGTTTACGCATTGTGCTGTCCTGAAACCAATAGTGATTAAAATGTGAATTTCAAGGTCGTTTGACTGATGTTTGAACGCCCTTGTGTTAAATTGATGCAAATTAACGCCGTATGGCACGTAACGCCAACTTTTTGAAGTGGCGGATTCTGCTAGAATCAGCAAATATTTTTACAATTTGATCAGCGCTAAATACTGCTTCACAACAAGGAATGCAAATGAAGAAATTGCTCCCCATCCTTATCGGCCTGAGCCTGTCGGGGTTCAGTACTTTGAGCCAGGCAGAAAACCTGATGCAGGTTTATCAGCAAGCACGCCTGAGCAACCCGGAATTGCGTAAATCCGCCGCCGATCGCGATGCTGCATTCGAAAAAATTAACGAAGCGCGTAGCCCATTACTGCCGCAACTGGGTTTAGGTGCCGATTACACCTACAGCAATGGCTACCGTGATGCAAATGGCGTCAACTCCAACGCAACCAGCGCGTCATTACAATTGACTCAGACGCTGTTCGACATGTCTAAATGGCGCGCCCTGACGCTGCAAGAAAAATCAGCCGGCATCCAGGACGTAACGTATCAGACCGATCAGCAAACGCTGATCCTGAATACCGCTACCGCTTATTTTAAAGTATTGAACGCGATTGACGTGCTGTCTTACACTCAGGCGCAAAAAGATGCGGTCTATCGTCAGTTAGATCAGACCACACAGCGTTTTAACGTTGGCCTGGTTGCCATCACTGACGTGCAAAACGCCCGTTCACAATACGATACCGTGCTGGCGAACGAAGTTACCGCGCGTAACAATCTGGATAACGCTGTGGAAGAGTTGCGTCAGGTAACCGGTAACTATTATCCGGAACTGGCATCTCTGAACGTTGACGGCTTTAAAACCAACAAACCGCAGGCGGTAAACGCACTGCTGAAAGAAGCAGAAAACCGCAACCTGACGTTATTGCAGGCGCGTTTGAGCCAGGATCTGGCGCGTGAGCAGATTCGTCAGGCGCAGGATGGTCACTTACCGACCCTGGATTTAACTGCCTCTACCGGCGTTTCTGATACCTCTTACAGTGGGTCTAAAACCCGTGGTGCAACTGGTTCCCAGTATGACGACAGCAACATGGGCCAGAACAAAATCGGTCTGAGCTTCTCGCTGCCGCTGTACCAGGGCGGAATGGTTAACTCGCAGGTGAAACAAGCGCAGTACAACTTTGTTGGCGCGAGCGAACAACTGGAAAGCGCGCACCGCAGCGTGGTGCAAACCGTGCGTTCTTCGTTCAACAACATTAATGCTTCCATCAGTAGCATTAACGCGTACAAACAAGCGGTTGTCTCTGCCCAAAGCTCTTTAGATGCGATGGAAGCCGGCTATTCCGTAGGTACCCGTACCATCGTGGATGTGTTGGATGCCACCACCACGCTGTACAACGCCAAGCAGCAACTGGCGAATGCGCGTTATACCTATCTTATTAACCAGCTTAACGTCAAATCTGCGCTCGGTACGCTGAACGAGCAGGATCTGGTGGCGCTGAACAATACGCTGGGTAAACCGATCCCAACTTCTCCGGATAGCGTGGCACCGCAAAATCCGCAGCAAGATGCCGCGGTGAATGACTTTAACAGCACGGGCAATATGCCTGCGGCTCAGCCAACGGCCGCACGTTCAACCAGCAGCAACGGCAACAACCCGTTCCGTAACTGATGCTGATGACGGGGCTTCGGCCCCGTCTGAACGTAAGACAACGTAAAGATCCGCCTCTTCTTCCGCATTCTCGCCTCTTCCCGCTTCAATTTCGACCAGTCATCCTCTATTCTGAGCAGAGTTACCACTGGGTCCTGGAAGACATAAATGAAACGGACAAAATCTATACATCACGCCTCGTTCCGCAAAAGCTGGAGCGCACGCCACCTGACTCCTGTCGCTTTGGCAGTTACCGCTGTGTTTATGCTCGCGGGCTGTGAAAAGAGTGACGAAACGGTTTCGCTTTATCAGAACGCGGACGACTGCTCTGCAGCTAATCCGGGTAAAAGCGCCGAATGTACCACCGCGTTTAACAATGCGCTGAAAGAAGCTGAACGCACCGCGCCAAAATACGCCACTCGCGAAGACTGTATCGCTGAATTTGGCGAAGGCCAGTGCCAGCAGGCACCTGCACAGGCAGGTATGGCGCCGACCGGTGAAGGTCAGGCTCAGGCGCAGAATCAAAGCAGCGGCAGCTTTTGGATGCCGCTGATGGCCGGTTATATGATGGGCCGCATGATGGGTGGCGGTATGGGCGCTCAGCAGCCGCTGTTCAGCTCGAAAAATCCGGCCAGCCCGGCATACGGCAAATATACGGATGCAGGCGGCAAAAACTACGGCGCAGCAACGCCGGGTCGCACCATGACCGTACCGAAAACCGCCATGGCGCCGAAACCGGCCACCACCTCTACCGTAACCCGCGGTGGATTTGGCGAATCTGTGGCTAAACAGAGCACCATGCAGCGTAGCGCAAGCGGTACCACCACACGTTCAATGGGCGGCTGACCGTCATGGAAAGAGTCAGTATTGTTGAGCGCCCGGACTGGCGCGATAAAGCCACCGAATACGGTTTCAACTTTCACACGATGTACGGCGAGCCGTACTGGTGTGAAGACGCGTACTACAAGCTCACGCTTGCTCAGGTCGAAAAGCTGGAAGAGGTCACCGCAGAGCTGCATCAGATGTGCCTCAAAGTGGTGGAACGGGTCATCGCCAGCGATGAGCTGATGACGAAGTTTCGCATTCCGAAGCATACCTGGGGCTTTGTCCGCCAGTCCTGGCAGACACAGCAACCGTCGCTCTACTCGCGCCTCGATCTGGCGTGGGACGGTACGGGTGAGCCTAAGCTTTTAGAAAACAACGCCGATACGCCAACCTCACTGTACGAAGCCGCGTTTTTCCAGTGGATCTGGCTGGAAGATCAGCTCAATGCAGGCAATCTGCCGGAAGGCAGCGATCAGTTCAATAGTTTGCAGGAAAAACTGATCGAGCGTTTCACCGAGCTGCGTGAGCAGTATGGTTTTCAACTGCTACATCTGACCTGCTGTCGCGATACGGTGGAAGATCGTGGTACGATCCAGTATCTGCAGGATTGCGCTGCCGAAGCTGAAATCGCCACTGAATTCCTTTATATCGAAGATATTGGCCTTGGTGAAAAAGGTCAGTTCACGGATATGCAGGACCAGGTTATTGCTAACCTGTTCAAGCTGTATCCGTGGGAATTCATGCTGCGTGAAATGTTCTCCACCAAGCTGGAAGATGCCGGTGTTCGCTGGCTGGAACCAGCCTGGAAGAGCATCATCTCCAACAAAGCGCTGTTACCGCTGTTGTGGGAAATGTTCCCTGATCATCCGAACCTGCTGCCTGCGTATTTCGCCGAAGATGACTATCCGCAGATGGAAAAATTCGTCGTCAAGCCGATCTTCTCGCGTGAAGGCGCTAACGTTTCCATTATCGAAAACGGTAAAACGATCGAAGCAGTGGAAGGACCGTACGGTGAAGAAGGTATGATCGTCCAGCAGTTCCATCAGCTACCGAAGTTTGGCGACAGCTATATGCTGATCGGCAGCTGGCTGATCAACGATCAACCAGCGGGTATCGGCATTCGCGAAGACCGCGCGTTGATCACGCAGGATCTCTCGCGTTTCTATCCGCATATTTTTGTCGAATGATCGAGAGTGCCGGGTAGCGGCTCCGCCTTACCCGGCCTTCAGCATGAACTTAATGCCCGATAAGCGCAGCGCCAGCGGGCATACTTCATCCGACCTGAACCGACAACATGCTCAAACTTCCCATCTCAATCCCATCAACAGGAATAGTCACCGGCTCTTTGCCATCCCACGCGCCGAGTACATACAGCAGCGGCAGATAGTGATCCGGCGTCGGGTTTGATAACGATCCACCTTCATGATCGAGATAGTTCACCAGTGGGTGCTGTTCAACCGGTCCCTGCCATGTCAGGTTTGCCTTAACATAATCATTGAATGAGGTTGCCCATGGATACGGCGTGTTTTCACCGTGCCAACGCGCAGTACGCAGGTTATGCACCACGTTACCGCTGGCTACCAGCATAATACCCTCATCACGCAGCGCCGCCAGCTTGCGACCCATCTCAAAATGCCAGGCTGCGGGTTTAGTGCTGTCAATGCTCAGTTGCACCATCGGAATATCCGCATTCGGGTACATCTTGATCAGCACGCCCCATGAACCGTGGTCAAAGCCCCACGCCTCTTTATCTAAAGTAACGGGCACCGGTGCCAGCAGGTCAACCAGATGCTGTGCCAGTTCAGGTGAACCGGGAGCCGGGTAATGGGTGTCATATAATGCTTGCGGAAAACCGCCAAAATCGTGGATCGTTTTAGGCGCTTCCATGGCCGTTACGCCCGTGCCACGAGTGAACCAATGCGCCGAGACCACCACAATGGCTTTCGGACGCGGCAACGTTTCCCCCAGTTGCTGCCAGGCACGGGTATAAACGTTATCTTCCAGAACATTCATCGGGCTACCATGGCCCAAAAACAATGCTGGCATACGAGTTGAAGACATGATGATATCCTTACTGAGGGAGTCATTTTGATACCACCACAATACGCTTATTCGGTTGATGAAGAACTCAGATAACCATGATGAAGATCATCAGTTATTTTGACGATCTAATCCGCAAAGCAGATTGATAAGGAGTTTTATTTGTCGATGTCAGTACCTTTACTTCTGACTTTACTGGCAGGTGCCGCCACGTTTATCGGCGCATTTCTCGGCGTGTTAGGGCAAAAGCCCTCCAACCGCGTTCTCGCCTTTTCTTTAGGCTTCGCCGCCGGGATTATGTTACTGATCTCACTGATGGAGATGCTACCAGCTGCGCTGGCCGCAGAAGGCATGTCACCGGTATTAGGCTACGGAATGTTCATCGTTGGCTTACTGGGCTACTTTGGCCTGGACCGTCTATTGCCGCACGCGCACCCTCAGGATCTGGTACAGAAAACAACGCAGCCTCTGCCCGGCTCTATTAAACGAACCGCGATTTTATTAACGCTCGGCATCAGCCTGCACAACTTTCCGGAAGGGATCGCAACGTTTGTTACCGCCAGCAGCAACCTCGAGCTGGGCTTTGGTATTGCCCTTGCCGTCGCATTACACAATATTCCTGAAGGATTAGCCGTTGCGGGTCCGGTCTATGCAGCTACGGGATCCAAACGTACGGCGATATTCTGGGCCGGGATCTCGGGCATGGCGGAAATACTGGGCGGCGTACTGGCGTGGTTAATTCTGGGGAGCTTAATCTCACCGGTGGTGATGGCGGCAATAATGGCGGCAGTTGCAGGTATTATGGTGGCGCTGTCCGTCGATGAACTCATGCCGTTGGCAAAAGAGATCGACCCGAATAATAATCCCAGTTATGGGGTACTTTGCGGCATGTCGGTGATGGGGTTAAGTCTCGTCATCCTCCAGTCCATGGGAATCGGCTAATTCATAGGGCGGATGCCACCCTGCTAATTTACAGCATCCGCTCATCCATAGCAGAACGTGAAGGACTATTCCTGTTCCTTAACCGCGCTGTTATCCTCGCCAGAATGACGAAAGAGTTTGTTTCGCGCCTCGAGTAATGCATCCCGATCTTGCCGGAATGCCCGACAATAACGCTTCATATGGCAATAATAACCAACCGCAACGAGTGCAATTAATACAATCCAGTACCAGGCAATAAACATTCTTTTACCCTTAAAATTTAACATCATTAAACATTTAACGTTAAAATTTTACACAACCATATTCTGACATACTCCTATAGTGGCATATTCCTCAAACAAATATATGATTTCGATCATATAAACCAGCAGCTATGCCAATAGCCAACGGCGTTCCAAAAAATTGACCAATATTGATAAACCTATACTTCAAAATAATAAATAAACCCTTAAACCAGGGTACACATACCATTCAAATATATAAGAATATTAGCACGTGAAATAATACACTCTGTCAAAATTAATGCGCCTATCATCAAATGAGTTTCATCAATATGGTTTTGATTTCATCGACATTATAAGAACATGATAAAAATGGTATTTGCGAACGAATAACCTGCAACCAGATTGTTGCTATTGGTTATGAGCGCTGACTGGGGAGTGGGAGGTGGTCAAAGCCAAACAAACTGCAGAGTAAACCAAGGCAGAGGTCTGTAATCAGACTTCTGCTTTTCTCACAATAGCTATACAATTCAACTGTTAGTGCTTCTTCGAGTTAAAAACATTTCACAGATATATTCCCCCAACATCAACGATAACTTTTCCATATTGATATATTCTGATTTTCAGAAACATAGTGCATCCAACTCACATTTTTAAAAAAATGTCTTTCTGCCCTTAATACAAGAAAACATAATAAACCATCACACATTCCGTTTCTTAATACCAAAGCAAATATAATATTTATATTATATATGATTATTTAATTGGTAGCACGTCAAATTCTGAATTCAGTACGAGCACGAACATTCTGGGAATATCTGATGATATAATTTTTTAAAAGGCCTCGTGCCTTAACTTGTATATCAAGGATATTTTCATCACTAAAGGAATGTATATGAAATCAGCAAATAAGGCGCTGTTAGCACTGGCCATCACCGCACTAACCTCCAGCTATGCCTTCGCCGATGTTGATGGTGGTAGCGGCAAAATCACCTTCACCGGTACTATCATCAATGCCCCATGCGCTATTCTGCCTGAAGATATTGATAAGCAGGTCGAACTGGGTGAAGTACCTGCCTCCTACATTAATGCTAACGGGCATTCTGATGCGGTAGATTCCAGCCTGCATTTAATCAACTGCGACCTGCCAAACTCAGACAACGGTAGCGGCGTAGCCGTGAGCAAAGTCGATGTCACCTTCAACAGCGACAGCGTTACAACGGAAGACACCAGCCTGCTAAGCAACACTTTCGCCAGCGGCGCGCAGAATGTTGGTGTACGTTTGCTCGATAAAACGAGTGCCAATATTACTCTGGGTACCGCAAAGACCATTGATTTAAGCGCAGGTTCTGCGACCCAAATTCTGCCCTTTATGGCCTATATGCAAAAAGTGGGCGCAACGGATGTCACCGTGGGCGCCGTCGCCGCAACGGCAACCTACAGACTTACCTATAAGTAAGCACGCAATGGTGGCCGGATGGCCACCATCTAACACTTGCATCGACTGGGTATAGGTAAGGATTGCCATGAATACCTGCAAGATTGCGGCCTGTGGATGTGGGTTGCTGTTGTCATTTTCCGCTCAGGCTGTCGAATTCAACCTGAACGTACTGGATAAATCCATGCGCAACAGTGTGGATCTCTCTTTGCTGAAAGAAGATTCCGCAATAGCTCCCGGAAGCTATTTTGTTACCGTTGCCGTAAATAAAAATCAAATCTCCTCAGGCCGCCAGATAAGCTGGGAAAAACAGGGGGAGAGCGTCGCCGCCTGTATTCCAGCTGAACTCGCCGGGCAGTTGGGATTAAAAGAAAAGATTTTAGGTTCACTGCCTGTACAGCACGAGTGCGTCGATTTCACTGAATACTCTGATATTACCTTTACCTTAGATATGGCGAATCAACGTCTGGATATCAGTATTCCTCAGTCGCTATTGGCCTGGAAATCAGAAAGCTGGATGCCGCCCTCAACCTGGGATCACGGCGTGAACGGTCTGCTGTTCGACTACAACCTGTTTGCCAGCACCTACCGTCCCAACTCAGGTGGAAGTACAGAAAACCTAAACTCCTATGGCACCGCGGGCCTGAACATGGGCGCATGGCGCTTACGTAGCGATTATCAGGTCAGCCAAAACCGCAGCGACGAAAGCACCGAAACAACGCGGAGTATTTCACGCACCTATCTTTTTCGTCCTCTCCCTTCGCTGGGCGCCAAACTCACTTTGGGGGAGACAGATTTAAGCTCCAATATCTTCGATGGTTTTTCCTATAATGGCGCGGCTATGGCAAGCGACGACCGTATGCTGCCATGGGAATTACGTGGCTACGCCCCACAAATCAGCGGGATCGCGCAAACCAATGCTACCGTCACCGTTAGCCACTCCGGTCGCTTAATTTATCAAACAAAAGTGGCCCCAGGCCCCTTTGTCATTACCGATCTTAATCAATCCGTACAGGGAACGCTGGACGTAAAAATCACCGAAGAAGATGGCCGCACTAACACGTTTCAGGTTTCTGCCGCCTCCACGCCTTTTCTGACTCGTGAAGGACAGGTCCGTTATAAAATCGCGGCGGGTCGTGCCCGCCCGGACATCTCGCATCACGTAATTGATGATACCTTCGTCAGCGGCGAAGCCTCATGGGGCATGTTATCCAATACCTCGCTGTATGGCGGGATCCTCGCGGCAGGTAGCGATTACCGCTCAGCGGCGTTAGGAATTGGGCAGAACATGCTGTGGCTGGGGGCCGTGTCCTTTGATGTTACGCACTCCAGCAGTACGTTCGATGACGGCCATGAAGAAAGTGGCCTCAGCTATCGACTGAACTACAGTAAACGCTTTGATGCGACCAACAGTCAGGTTTCACTCGCGGCATATCGTTTCTCCGAGCGCGAATTTCATAGCTATGCCAACTTTGTCGCCCATCAATTCAATAATGCGGATACTCAGGACGAGAAGCAGACCGTAAGCATCTCTTTCAACCAGCCGATTGATCCGCTGCGGATGAACCTGTACGTCAGCGCACTGCGCCAGCAATGGTGGGATGGTGACAGCTCCACTACCGCGTCGGTGACCGCCGGTTTTAATTTCGATCTCGGTGACTGGAAAGGCTTATCGCTGTCGACATCCTTCAGTACAACGCACTACGAGGAGAGTGATAACGACAAGCAGTTTTACGTTTCGCTCTCCGTTCCTTTCGACTATGGTCGACGGTTGAATTACGACATGCGTAATAGCAGCAACACTACCAATACTCTCTCGTGGAATGACTCCTCCGATCCACACAACACCTGGGGCGTATCAGCAGGAACCGCGACTGACAGGCCGAACAACGGCGCGCAGTTCAGGGGAAATTACCAACATACCACCCCTGCCGGAGAACTGCAGTTCTCCGGAAGCTATGCCGCCAGCGACTACACCTCTGCCAGCGCCAGCTGGAACGGCTCAATGACCGCGACGAGCAACGGCATCGCGTTACATCGCCGCAGCTTTGGCAATGAACCCAGAGTCATGGTCGGAGCCGACGGCGTTGCCGACATTCCTGTGCAGGGCGACAGCAACCGTACTAACCATTTTGGCTATGCCGTTGTGCCGATGATTTCCAGTTATCAGCCCTCAACCATCGCCGTCAATATGAACGATCTGCCTGACGGCGTTACCGTTGATGAAACGATCACCCGCCAGACCTGGACCGAAGGCGCCATTGGCTACAAGTCACTGGTATCACGCTCAGGCAAAAATATTACCGTCGCTATCAGAATGGAAAATGGCGACTTCCCGCCACTCGGCGCGATCGTACGTCAAATTGAAAACAACGCAGAAGTAGGAATGGTCAGCGAAGATGGTCATGCCTGGCTTGGCGGTGTCGACAGTGGACAGCAGTTTACGGTGATGTGGGGTGACAAACAGACTTGCACCATCACTTTGCCAGACGCGCTGGATATCTCCACCCAGTACCTGATTTTACCTTGTCATTAATTAAGGATGAAAAATGGCATTATTCAAAGGATTACCAATTGTATTACTCGCCTTATCGCTCACCAGCCAGGCGGCAATTCAGCCTGACAGAACGCGGATTATCTTCAACGGCAACGATAAGGCCAGCAGTCTGAAAATTGAAAACCAGAGCAAGCAGTTACCTTATCTGGCTTACTCGTGGATTGAAGATGAAAAAGGTAATAAGGATGACTCTTTTTTAGTCGCCCTGCCCCCAATACAGCGGTTAAACCCTGGGGCAATTTCGCAGGTGAGAATTGTTAAGCAAGATAAAGCACGCTCGCTTCCTCAGGATCGGGAATCACTGTTTTACTTTAATGTTCGGGAAATTCCACCTGCACCAGAAAATAAAGGCAACAATGCCATCGTGCAGATGGCGCTGCAATCCCAGTTGAAATTATTCTGGCGTCCAGCGGCTTTGAAGAAAAAGCCGGGTACTGAAGTTGAACTTCAGCTCAAAGTTAGCCAACAGGGAAATACGCTGTTGGTTAATAATCCTACCGCCTACTACATTACGTTGGCTTTTTTTGGCAAAGACAGCAAAAGCCAATTGTCAGGCTTTAGCAGTAAGATGATTGCCCCTTTTTCCTCTGTCACATTAAATGCCGGCGGTTATAACGGAAATGCGTTCGCACTGGGATATATGGATGATTATGGCGGACTGCGCATGCTAAACGTGAAATGCCATGGTCAATGCGATCTTATCGTGCCGGAGGCCAGAAAATGATCCGCACGCTACGGTTATTTCTGCTGTTAATATTCATCGCGCTCCCTTTTCGTTCAGCGCTGGCGGTTCACTGCTATCTGGGAGCCACCGGTGGTCCTGTTGAAGGTTATACCGCTATCGAGCCGTTTGCAGTCCCTAACAACGCCAAACCCGGGGACAAAATCTGGGAAAGCAACGATATAAAAATCCCCGTCTACTGCGATAACGCAACCTCCGAAAATGCTTATAGCAGCGAAAACGTCTACGCATGGGTCAACCCCTACACCTCAGTCAACGATACCTATTATCAACTGGGCGTCACCTATGAAGGCGTTGATTATGACGCCACGCAAGGTGCGGTCAATATTGATACACATCAGTGCATTGATAATCAGAAGCTTAAGATCTATACCCCCGCGCAAATCAAAGCCAGCGGTTGGGAACATTATCTCTGTTCAGGTAATGCAGAAGATACGCACTATTCAAGAACGTTTATTGCCCGCATGCGCCTGTACGTAAAAGTGATTTCGATGCCCCCCCACGACTACGCCAGTAGCATCGGTGATTATATTCTGGTGCAGTTTGATGGTGTTGGCGGGATTAACGTCAGCCCGGATGCCTCGAACCTGAAATATCACGTCACCGGCTTAGATCAAATTCGCGTGCTGGACTGTAGCGTGAAATTCAATATTTTCCCGGAAAATCAGACTATTGATTTTGGCACCTTCAATAATATGGAGATTAACGCCAAAACGCTGACAAAAGCGTTCTCGATTAAAACAACCAAGAATCTGAATTCTGACAGTGGATGTACCGATACGTTTAAGGTTTCATCATCATTCTATACCACAGAAGAATTGGCAGAAAATGACACATCCTTAAGAATCGGCAATGGTTTACAATTAAAAATACGCAATACGGAAGATAATACGCTCTCAACCTATAACGCCTACTCTGAGTATGCTGAATTCGATACAGAATTACTGACCAGAGAGAAAAGTTATCAGGCTGAATTAAGCCAGGTGACTGGCGATACCGTAAAGACTGGCCCTTTCGAAACGGTAGTATTATTTAAAATTAACTACAACTAAGCGCAAAAAGCCGATGACATTGCATCGGCTTTTTGCTGTTTTACCCGTTCGTCTTGCGATTAGCTGGCTTTGCGCTCATGCGCCTGACGGTAGGCCACCAGATCTTCGATAGTAACCACCGCCATATTATGCTTGCCGGCAAATTCGATGCATTCTGGCGCACGCGCCATGGTGCCATCGTCGTTGGTCAGTTCGCACAGCACGCCTGCCGGTTTAAACCCTGCCAGCGTCATCAGGTCGATGGTTGCTTCAGTATGACCACCGCGGGTCAACACGCCGCCTGCCTGAGCACGCAGCGGGAAAACGTGCCCCGGACGGTTAAGATCGGAAGGTTTGGCGCCATCCTTAATTGCCGCACGCACCGTAGTCACACGGTCCGCAGCGGAAACACCGGTGGTCACGCCCTCTGCTGCTTCAATGGTCACGGTAAAACCGGTACCGTAGGCGCTGGTGTTATTTTCCACCATCATTGGCAGATCGAGCTGTTTGCGTCGGTCTTCAGTAATGCACAGGCATACAATACCGCTACCGTGGCGGATGGTCAGCGCCATCTGTTCAACGGTCATGGTTTCTGCCGGGAAAATCATATCGCCTTCGTTTTCACGATCTTCGTCGTCAAGCACCATTACACCGCGTCCTTCACGCAGCGCAGACAGCGCATGTTCAACACGTTCGAAAGGCGTACCAAAAGAGGAAAGTAGCGTCTGATTCATGGTAAAAAAACCTCACTAAAATTATGGTTACCAGAATCAGGGCAGTCTTAGGAGTACCGTCTAAGCGGCAAAAAAATAACGTGAGCGGGTCCATGCCCGACTGGATCGTTACTCTCTCCCATCCGGACTCTAACCGTCGGCCCCGGAATTACACCGGATCTGCTGACCTTTTTGCCGTAACAAAAAGCGCTCGCGGGCTTTCAACATTCGTTGATTTACCGCCGGTGGGGAATTTCGCCCCGCCCTGAGAATAAGCGGGTTAACTATAACGCTATTGATTACCTTCATCAACGCCTTTGCTCGTCTTAGCTTCACACAATTCTGGTTTATGCCTGTGCCAGTTCGCACTACAATAGGCAGCAACACGTACCAGTTCAGGGAAACCACAATGATTGACCCGAAAAAAATTGAGCAGATTGCTCGTCAGGTTCACGAGTCGATGCCGAAAGGGATCCGCGAGTTTGGCGAAGACGTCGAGAAGAAAATTCGTCAAACGCTGCAGTCACAGCTAACCCGTCTGGATCTGGTAAGCCGTGAAGAGTTTGATGTACAGACTCAGGTTTTGCTGCGTACCCGTGAAAAACTGGCGCTGCTTGAGCAACGTCTGACTGAGCTGGAGTCGCGTGAAAAAACGGCAGAAGTTAAGCCTGCCCCCGCGATCCCGCCAGTCGATCCGCAAGAGTAAAACGACAACGGGCCGCAAGGCCCGTTTTTCTGTTAGTGTTCAAGTTCTAGCTTCCTGGCCTCTGTAGCCTGCTGGCAGTACAGCGCATAGCGTTTGCAAAACCAGCTACGATGTTCTTCATCCATGTTCCCAGTTATCGCCTGGATATCAACGGGATGGCCCTCAGCCTGCATCCTGGCAAAACTACGGGCCAGGAAATCGAAATTGTTCATTGAATACATATTGCTGTTCATGAGCATACCCTCCAGTTATTGAATATCTGCTAAGGCCATATGCTTTTTCTAGTTTCAGTATTTCCCTGGATACGAAGTTATTCTGTACATATTGTGCGCAAAAAAACCGCCTGCTTCACAGTTTCCTACGAAATCTAAGAGGGGGATGACCCCCTTTTCGGATTTAAGGTCAGGGTGACGCATGTTATTGTAACGACATGTAAAAGTAAGGGGTAAAACCATTACTTTTGATACTGACAGGGAACGCAGTAACAGGAGGAAACAACTTGGTATTATTCACGGATTACAACAGCCCCTACCTGTTTGCTATTTCATTTGTACTGCTGATTGGCCTACTGGAAATCATCTCTCTGATTTTTGGCCATTTTCTTTCAGGTGCGCTTGATGCTCACCTCGAACATTACGATGCCCTGACCTCCGGCAATATCGGCCAGGCGCTTCACTATCTCAATATCGGGCGGATCCCGGCGCTGATCGTACTGTGCTTACTCGCAGGCTTCTTTGGACTCTTCGGTATCCTCCTTCAGCATGGCTGGGTCACGCTGTGGCAAGCACCGCTCAGCAATCTGCTGCTCGCGCCGGTGAGCTTTATTTTTGCGGTCTTCGCCGTGCATTACAGCGGGAAAATTATCGCCCCCTGGTTGCCACGGGATGAAACCACCGCCCTCGCTGAAGATGAGTTTATCGGCAGCATGGCAATTATTACCGGCCATTCTGCGAGTGCCGGAACCCCATGCGAAGGCAAATTTACCGACAAGTTTGGGCAGACCCACTATGTGCTGCTGGAGCCTGAAGCGGGCAAAGAATTCAAAAAAGGAGACAAGGTGCTGATTATTTGCCGACTCTCTGCAACGCGTTACCTGGCCGAGCGAAACCCCTGGCCGACTGTTTTATAATTTTATACAGAGGGACCTTATAGATGGATGATGTTTTTGGCATGTTACCTTCATGGATGTTTACCGCCATTGTCGCGGTGATCGTCTTAGTAATTATCGGGATTATTTTTGCCCGCCTGTATCGCCGCGCGTCTGCTGAACAGGCGTTTGTGCGTACCGGCCTTGGCGGGCAAAAAGTGGTGATGAGCGGCGGCGCAATTGTCATGCCTATCTTCCACGAAATTATTCCTATCAACATGAACACCCTTAAACTTGAGGTGAGCCGTTCAACTGTCGACAGTCTCATCACCAAAGACCGTATGCGCGTTGATGTCGTCGTCGCCTTTTTCGTGCGTGTAAAACCGTCTGTGGAAGGGATTGCTACCGCCGCACAGACGCTGGGACAGCGAACGCTGTCACCAGAGGATTTACGTGTGCTAATAGAAGATAAGTTTGTCGATGCCCTGCGTGCCACTGCGTCGCAGATGACCATGCATGAACTGCAGGATACGCGTGAAAACTTCGTTCAGGGCGTACAAAATACCGTCGCGGAAGACCTGTCCAAAAACGGCCTGGAACTGGAGAGCGTTTCACTCACCAACTTTAACCAGACCGAAAAAGTCCATTTCAACCCCAATAACGCCTTTGATGCCGAGGGTCTGACCAAGCTGACCCAGGAAACGGAACGTCGTCGTCGCGAACGTAACGAAGTCGAGCAGGACGTAGAAGTTGCCGTTCGAGAGAAAAACCGTGATGCGCTGTCGCGCAAGCTGGAGATCGAACAGCAGGAAGCCTTCATGACGCTCGAGCAGGAGCAGCAGGTGAAAACCCGCACGGCCGAGCAAAATGCCAAAATTGCCGCCTTTGAAGCCGAACGTCATCGTGAAGCTGAACAGACGCGTATCCTAGCTGAACGCCAGATTCAGGAAACAGAAATCGAGCGCGAACAGGCGGTGCGTTCAAGAAAAGTCGAGGCCGAGCGTGAAGTTCGCATCAAAGAGATCGAACAGCAGCAGGCAACGGAGATCGCCAACCAGACCAAGTCCATCGCTATTGCCGCCAAGTCCGAACAGCAGTCTCAGGCTGAAGCACGCGCTAACGATGCGCTGGCCGAAGCGGTTCGCGCCCAGCAAAACGTAGAAACCACCCGTCAGACTGCAGAAGCGGATCGTGCCAAACAGGTGGCGTTGATTGCCGCCGCGCAGGATGCGGAAACACAGGCCGTTGAGCTAACCGTACGTGCGAAAGCGGAGAAAGAAGCGGCAGAATTGCAGGCCGCCGCGATTGTTGAACTGGCTGAAGCCACGCGGAAAAAAGGTCTGGCGGAAGCAGAAGCACAACGCGCGCTGAACGATGCCATCAACGTGCTTTCCGACGAACAGACCAGTCTGAAATTTAAGCTGGCCCTGTTGCAGTCCCTGCCAGCAGTCATTGAGAAATCCGTTGAGCCAATGAAGTCTATCGATGGGATCAAGATTATTCAGGTTGATGGTCTCAATCGCGGCGGTGCAGTCGGTGAAGTGACCGCAGGTAACGTAAACGGTGGGAATCTGGCGGAGCAAGCATTATCCGCAGCTCTTGCCTATCGTACACAAGCGCCGCTGATTGACTCGCTGTTAAATGAAATTGGTTTGTCCGGCGGTTCGCTGTCGGCGCTGGCCGATCCGCTGAAAAACAGCCCACAGCCTGTTGAGAAAACGACTGAAGAATAAGATATAGAATTGCCGGATGGCAACGCTGACGCGTTTTATCCGCCATCCGGCAAACTTTCCAGGTGTTACTTATCGCTGTCTTTCTGGATCTTCTTGATGATATTGGTCGTTGAGCAGCCATCTTCGAAGTTCAGCACCAGCACTTCACCGCCGTTCGCCCACACCTCTTCGCTGCCCGCAATATCTTCCGGCTTATAGTCGCCGCCTTTGACCAGCAGATCCGGCAGGATGCCGGCAATCAGACGCTGCGGCGTATCTTCTTCAAAAGAAACCACCCAGTCGACGGACTCCAGCGCGCCCAGCACGATCATACGCTGTTCCAGCGGATTGACCGGGCGAGATTCGCCTTTCAGACGTTTGGTCGAAGCATCGCTGTTTACCGCTACGATCAGGCGATCGCCCAGCTTGCGCGCATTCGCCAGATAGGAAACGTGGCCCGCATGCAGGATGTCGAACACGCCGTTGGTCATCACCACTTTCTCACCGCGCTTGCGGGCGCTGGCAACGGCCTGTTTCAGCTCAGATTCGCTCATCACGCCAAAGCCAGTATCGGCCCGACCGCGCACGGCGTTTTCCAGTTCAATAGGAGAAACGGTGGAGGTCCCCAGCTTACCGACGACTACGCCTGCTGCGGCGTTAGCAAAATAGCACGCTTCTTCCAGGGTGTTACCCGCCGCCAGCGTCGCCGCCAGCACGCCAATAACCGTATCGCCCGCACCGGTCACGTCATACACTTCCTGCGCCTGCGTCGGCATATGCAGCGGCGATTTGCCCGGTTGCAGCAGCGTCATCCCCTGTTCGGAGCGCGTGATCAGCAGTGCGGAAAGGTCAAAATCCGCAATCACTTTCATGCCGCGCTCAACCAGTTCATCTTCGCTTTTGCACTTGCCCGCTACCGCTTCAAACTCGGACAGGTTCGGCGTCAGCAGCGTTGCGCCACGGTAGCGTTCAAAATCGGTCCCTTTAGGATCGATAAGCACCGGCACCCCAGCCTTCCGCGCCAGCGCAATCATCTGCTGCACGCTTGCCAGCGCGCCTTTGGCATAGTCGGAGAGTACCAGTGCGCCGATAGACCCCAGCGCCTGGTTAATACGCTCGTGCAGCGGCTGCGGATCCACACCTTCAAAACCTTCTTCGAAATCCAGGCGAATCAGCTGCTGGTTGCGGGAAAGCACGCGCAGTTTGGTGATCGTTGGATGGGTCGGCACGGACACGAAATCGCATTTTACGTTCACATCCGCCAGCGTTTTGCTCAGCGCACGCGCCGCGTCGTCAATACCGGTCAGGCCCACCAGACGCGAATTCGCTCCCAGAGAGGCAATGTTCATCGCCACGTTTGCTGCGCCACCGGGACGTTCTTCGATGGTATCAACCTTCACCACCGGAACCGGCGCTTCAGGTGAAATACGGCTGGTTGGACCGTACCAGTAGCGATCCAGCATCACATCACCGACAACCATGACTCCTGCACGTTCAAACTCTGGCAGCGTTACTTTCATTCCTGTCTCCTGAGAGATTCTCTGAGGGTCTTAAAATTTGCGCGCGATAATAGCACACTTCACTCAGCAACCAGCCACTTCTGCCAGCTGTCACGCACCAGCGTACGTTCAGCGTCGAAGTGCTCCGGCGCCACATGGCCCGGAAGTTCCTGCAACGCAAGATGGTGAAGTTCATCGCGCAGCGTCGTATAAGCACGAGTAAGCGCCAGCGCTTCCTGCTCATCCATAATGTCGTTTTGCGCCAGTAACTCCAGAATGCGCACGTTATCCGACCAGCGCGTCAGCTTCGGTTTTTCATGCGCATAGCGCAACACCAGATATTGCGTAATAAACTCAATGTCGGTGATACCGCCTTCATCCGCTTTAATATCAAAACGATCGCGATGCTTATTGCCCAAATGGGCACGCATTTTCTCACGCATTTCGCGCACGTCGGTCTGCAAGGTTTTGCCATCGCGAACGAGGGTCATGATATCGCGACGAATCGCATCGAACTGAGAGGTCAACCGCGGGTCGCCGTATACCACGCGCGCACGTACCAGCGCCTGATGTTCCCATGTCCAGGCTTCGTTGCGCTGGTAATCGGCGAAGGCGTCGGTTGATGTCACCAGCATTCCCGCCGCGCCGGACGGACGCAGGCGCGCATCCACTTCGTACAAAATACCGGACGAGGTACGGGTGCTGAAAAGGTGCATAATGCGCTGCGACAAACGCAGATAGAACTGTCGCCCGTCAATCTCACGCTCACCGTCCGTCATCACGTCCATCGGACAGTCATGCAGGAAGATCAAATCGAGATCCGAGCTGTATCCCAGCTCCCAGCCGCCCAGCTTGCCATAACCGACGACGGCAAAACCGCGCCCCTCGCGTTCGCTAAGATGAGTGGGTTGCCCGTAGCGAGCAACCATCTGCATCCACGCTTGCTGGACTACCGCATCAATAATAGCTTCCGCCAGCCAGGTTAGGTGATCGCTTACCTTCATCACCGGCAGCGTTCCGGCGATATCAGCCGCGGCAATACGCAACAACTGCGTTTGCTTAAACTGGCGCAGCGCTTCCAGTTGCTGCTCTTCGTCATCTTCCGGCACGCGCAGCAAATACTGGCGTAACTCATCACGGTAGGCGTCCGTCGCGGTGGGTTGATACAGGGTGTTCGGATCCAGCAGTTCATCGAGCAACAGCGGATACCGCGCCAGCTGGCTGGCGATCATCGGCGAGGCGGCACAGAGCGAAATCAGGTGCTTCAGCGCTCCGGGGAATTCGCTCAGCAGCTCCAGATAGGTCGTGCGGGTCACAATACCCACCAGCAGCGGTGTAATGCGCGACAGCGGTACCGAGGCGTCGTCACGCGAACAGACATCGCTCAGCAGATGCGGCATTAAATGATCCAACACCTGCCGTCCGCGTGGGCCAATGGTGCGTTTATCCAGCTCTTTGCGGAAATCAGCAATCAGAGACAGCACGCGCCGGCGATCGTCATCAGCCAGATGCGTCAGCACCGGCGTGGTGTCATCTTCCTGTAATGCATCCTGCCACAGTTCGCGCCACTGTTCTGAGAGCGACTCTTCCTGGGTTTCAGCTTCGTCATCGCCAATCAGCTCGTTAAATACCCGGCGCACGTTGTTCATATGATTTGCCAGCACATCGGTTAACTGCTGCCAGTCATCGACGTTCATTCCCCACGCCAGCCGCGCGCGATTCAGTTCATCGCCAGGAAGCGTTTGGGTCTGTTCATCATTGATGCTTTGCAGCAGGTTTTCGAGGCGGCGTAAATAGAGATAGGCTGCTCGCAGTTGTTCCGCATCGGTATCAGACAGCAGGTGCAGCGCATTGATGGCGCTAAGCGTCGGTAACAGCGAGCGGGATTGCAGCGACGGCTCGCGCCCACCGCGAATCAGCTGGAATACCTGTACGATAAATTCGATTTCACGAATGCCGCCCGCCCCCAGCTTGATGTTGTCTTTCAGGCCACGGCGGCGCACTTCTCGGGCAATCATCCCTTTCATGTTACGCAGAGACTGGATCACGCTAAAATCAATATAGCGGCGGAAGACAAAAGGTCGCAGCATAGCGCGAAGCTCGCTGACGTAAGTGCCATCGGCATCGCCCATAATGCGGGCTTTGACCATCGCATAGCGTTCCCAGTCGCGCCCTTGTTCCTGGTAATAATCCTCCAGCGCGGAGAAGCTCAGCACCAGCGGGCCGCTGTCGCCAAACGGACGTAAGCGCATATCCACTCGATAAACAAACCCATCCATTGTGGGCTGATCCAGCACTTTGATGAGCCGCTGGCCCATACGGGTAAAGAACTGCGCGTTATCCAGTTCGCGACGCCCACCCTGCGTACTGCCGTGCTCCGGCCAGGCAAAAATCAGGTCAATATCAGAGGAAAAATTCAGCTCGCCGCCGCCCAGTTTCCCCATGCCTAAAATCAGCAGCGGCTGCGCAACACCTTCAGGATTACAGGGCGTTCCCCACTCGCGACAGCAGGCGGCGTATAACCAGTCGCGCGCGGCGACGATCAGCGTTTCAGCCAGATGGCTTAACTGCTGCAAAATACTCTCTTCCGCCACCAGCGACAGCGTCTGCGCCCAGGCGATACGCACCATGATGTGACGGCGAAACAGGCGTAGCTCGCGCATCAGCGTGTTTTCATCGCTGACGTCGGCCAATGCTTGCTGTAACCAGTCGGCATAGTGTTGCCATTCATCCGCCTGAGGGGGCGCGCTTTCCAGATCTACCAGCCATTCGGGATGGGCAATAATGCTGTCGCGGACAAAATCACTGAATGTAAGCACTGACTTCGCCTGCACGCTAAGCGAGGACTCAGATATTGCTGCTGGCAGCCGCTCCACAACGGTCGGCCAGTACTGCTGTAACGGTGAAGAGAGCTGCTTCATTTATGGACATCCTTTGCGTATTGAGGCCCAAGGTATGGCCTTATAGGCCTGATAAGCGCAGCGCCATCAGGCATCCCGGTCTCAACCCTGATTATCGTTTACCGCTATGCAGCCAGAACGGTTCCAGCGCGATTGCCTCGTTGCGGAAGTGTTCAATTTCAATATATTGATTGGCCGCAATGGCGTGACGCAGACCCTGCCAGTTGGCGATCCATTCCGAGGCAACGTTTTCGTCGTAGTACCCCGCCAGCATCAGCATGCTATCAATATTGCGCGTCAGGCGTGGAAGCTGGTCGGCGTACTGATCGCCAAGCGGCTGAGCAAAAGCGGTTTTCAGTTCAGCGGCATGGCGCGAAAGATGAGTATCTGAGAAACGCTTAAAGGAGTCGGCAATTTTGCCCTGCGCCTTCTCATCCAGGAACGACTGCCATCCTTTGGTCACCAGCCATTCGGTCAGGGCCAGTTTAGCCATTGCTGTTTGCGTGCTGTAAACCGCCGAAACGGCAGAAACATCCGACGCCATGACCGCTTCCGACTGGGTCAGCAAATCACGTAAGTGAGCGCTCGCTTTTCGCGGCACATTACCGCCAAACAGCATCAGTATGTGACGCACCAGGCCCATTGCCGCCAGCACCTCGGCTTTCGCCCCTTTGACGCCGCGCACCCACAGCTCTTCATGGTACTGCCACTGTGATAATGCCAGCTCCAGCGCCGCTTCCAGCCCTTGCTCAATGCTCGCCTTCGCCGGAACCTTCAAAATGCGCGTCGGTCTGAGTTCACGCGGCGCATTCCCCTGAGCCAGATGATAGCCACGCGCCGCTTTACTCAGACTGCCCTGGCGTAAGCCGGCTTGCGAAACCAGCTGGTTTGCCAGCTTCAATACCGCACGGGTATCGCCGCTTAGCAGTTCAAGTTCAAGCTCACAGATAGGTTCAGCAAACTCGCCCGCTTTCACTTCCCCAAGGTCGAGAGCCATTTCAATTCGACTGCCGTCAACATCAAGGAGCCATTTCTCACGATAAAAATCGGTGCTGAACAGCGGCTGCACCTGAGAGGCAAGCTCAGCAGGCAGCTCGCCATCGGGCCAGACTTCCGTTGGGAACAGAGCGAGATCCAGCTCTGGCGCGTTTAGCGCAACGTTATATTCAGGCCGCTGATGCAGGCCGCCCGTCACCCGTCCGGCAATTTTCATGGTCATTTCGTAATGACCATTCTCACCACGAATACGCAGCCCCATATCGTGGCCACGCAACCACGCATCCGGCGTTTCGTAGTAGATATTCAGCAACTGACTGGGCGCATGATGCTCACCCCCCAGCGTATTCAGACGTTCACGTAGCGCATCTACAGCATCACTATTGACGATAAATTTTAATTCGATTTCCTGGGCCATGGTCTTGTACTTATGGGTTATGTCACAGTTGAGAAAACTGACTGCGAACTAAGTTCGTTCTTTATGGTCAGTAGATAGTATTTTGCGCCAAATTGCCATGCAACGAGCAATTTGACGGGCGTAAAAGTTTCGGGTGGTGGCTAAAAGGACACAGATGATTCCGATTGATGTCGAATGCTTTGCGTAGAGACACTGATGCCACTACTATCGTTCCACTTTCTATGACAATAACGACAGCCTGATGCCAAAATTACGCCTGATTGGATTAACTTTACTCGCACTTAGCGCCACTGCAGTTTCTCATGCCGAAGAAAAGCGCTATGTCTCTGACGAACTGAACACCTGGGTCCGCAGCGGTCCGGGAGATAATTATCGCCTCGTGGGCACGGTTAACGCCGGCGAGGAAGTTACGCTATTACAGACCGATGCCAACACTAACTACGGCCAGGTGAAAGACAGCACCGGTCGTACCGCCTGGATCCCGCTGAAAGAGCTGAACAGTACGCCGAGCCTGCGTACCCGCGTTCCCGATCTGGAAAACCAGGTTAAGACCTTGACCGATAAGCTCAATAATATCGATACCACGTGGAATCAGCGCACCGCCGATATGCAGCAAAAAGTATCGCAAAGCGACAGCGTGATCGACGGTCTGAAACAAGAAAACCAGAAGCTGAAGAACGAGCTTATTGTGGCGCAAAAGAAGGTCAGCGCAGCCAACCTTCAGCTTGATGACAAACAGCGCACCATCATTATGCAGTGGTTCATGTACGGCGGCGGCGTACTGGGTCTTGGTCTGCTGCTCGGTCTGGTTCTGCCACACATGATCCCAAGCCGTAAACGCAAAGATCGCTGGATGAACTGAATCGCCTTCTCCGCCACACTGACATATGATTAAGAGATCATAATTTCAAAAGGAAAGTGGCGTGAAGATTTATCTGGTCGGTGGTGCTGTTCGGGATGCGTTATTAGGGCTACCGATTAAAGATAAAGATTGGGTTGTTGTCGGCGCCACGCCGCAAGAGATGCTCGACGCGGGCTACCAGCAGGTAGGCCGCGATTTTCCCGTGTTTCTGCATCCGCAAACCCGGGAAGAGTATGCGCTGGCGCGTACCGAACGTAAATCCGGTTCGGGGTATACCGGGTTCACCTGCTACGCCGCGCCGGATGTAACCCTGGAGGCCGATCTTCAGCGGCGCGACCTGACTATCAACGCAATCGCCCGCGATGACGATGGAGAGATTATCGATCCGTATAACGGACGCGACGATCTGGAAAGGCGTCTGCTGCGCCATGTTTCTCCTGCCTTTAGCGAAGATCCGCTGCGCGTGCTGCGCGTGGCGCGCTTTGCTGCCCGCTATGCGCACCTCGGCTTTCGTATCGCTGACGAAACCATGACGCTGATGCGCGACATGAACGACGCTGGCGAACTGGAACACCTGACGCCAGAGCGGGTGTGGAAAGAAACAGAAGGCGCATTAACCACCCGCAACCCACAGGTATTTTTTCAGGTCCTGCGCGACTGCGGCGCACTGCGCGTTCTGTTTCCGGAAGTGGATGCTCTGTTCGGCGTTCCCGCGCCCGCTCAGTGGCACCCGGAAATCGATACCGGTATTCACACGTTGATGACGCTGTCGATGGCAGCCATGTTAAGTCCGGAGGTCGACGTGCGTTTCGCCACGCTGTGCCACGATCTTGGCAAGGCGTTGACGCCAAAAGCGCTGTGGCCGCGCCACCACGGCCACGGTCCGGCTGGCGTTAAGCTGGTCGAGCAACTGTGTCTGCGCCTGCGCGTGCCGAATGACATCCGTGATTTAGCCAAACTGGTGGCCGAGTTCCACGACCTCATTCATACCTTCCCGATCCTGCAGCCAAAAACCATCGTTAAGCTGTTTGATTCCATCGATGCCTGGCGTAAACCGCAGCGCGTGGAGCAAATCGCCCTGACCAGCGAGGCCGACGTACGCGGGCGAACCGGTTTTGAAGCGGCGGATTACCCGCAAGGCAGACTGTTGCGCGAAGCCTGGCAGGTTGCGCAGGCGGTGCCAACGAAAGACGTCGTTGAGGCGGGATTCAAAGGTCAGGCTATTCGCGAGGAGCTGACCCGGCGTCGCATCGCGGCAGTGGCATGTTGGAAGGAGCAGCGTTGCCCTAAACCCACCACCTAAACGGATATAACCCGTAGGCCGGATAAGGCGGAACGCCGCCATCCGGCACAACGGTAAGTCATCAGAAGAACACGACGTAAACGGCAGCCGCTACAACAAAGCGATAAATCGCAAACGGAATGAACGAGATACGCTTAATCAGCTGCAGGAAGGTTTTGATCGCTACCAGCGCCACGATAAACGCCGTCACGAAACCGACGGCAAACATCGGGATATCTGATGCGCTGAGAAACGACCAGCTCTTGTAGAGATCCAGCGCCGTTGCACCCATCATCATCGGCACGGCCAGCAGGAAAGAAAACTCAGACGCCGCGTAACGGCTCACGCCCATCAGCATACCGCCAGAAATCGTCGCCCCGGAGCGAGAAAAGCCCGGCCACAGGGCCAGACACTGGAAACAGCCGATCATAAACGCCTGCCTATAGGTCATATCATCCAGACCCGGCGCACGCGGCTCTTTCGGCTTCAGGCATTCTGCGGCAATCAGCAGCACGCCCCCTACCACCAGCGCATACATCACGTTGATCGGGTTAAACAGCGATTTGATGGTGTCGTGGAATATCAGCCCCAGCACTACGGCTGGGATCATCCCCAACAGAATATGTCCCAGCGTCAGTCGACCTTTGCCAGTACCTTCATGCGGGGCTTTGCCGAAGTGAATGCCAATCAAACTAAACAGACGTCGCCAGAACATCACCACGACTGCCAGAATAGAACCTAGCTGGATTACCACCTCGAAAGTTTTTGCGGTGTCACCCTCAAAACCCAGCAGGTGGCCAACAATAATCATATGGCCGGTACTGGAAACGGGTAAAAATTCCGTCAACCCTTCGACCACACCCAAAATTGCCGCCACCAGCAGCGAGTGCATATCACTCATTAATAAACCCTTAGATAGAGAAACCACGGCAAAAAAGAGCCGACGAAAGGACCCTTTTATACCCGTTTGTTTTAGAAATTATTAAATTAATTATTTTCTTTCAGATTATTGCCACGCTCAATGATAACCCCGACGTTCGCCGCACGGGCTACCGCGCCAGGTTTACTGAGTTTGATCCGTACCCAGGGAGAATTAAAGCGGCTAAGCAGCAGATCCGCCACCTCTTCCGCCACGCGTTCTACCAACGCAAAACGCCCACCTTCCACATGATTAACAACCGTTTGAGCAATATCAGCATAGCTCAGGCAATCAGCCACATCATCGCTTTTAGCCGATTTGCGGTTATCCCACGCCATTTCGATATCGAACACCAATCGTTGCTCGATCGTTTGTTCCCAGTCGTAAACACCAATAGTGGTGATTACAGAAAGTTGCTCTATAAATACAATATCCATCACGACCTGCCTGCTTTTTGGCTAACCCGGATACCACTTCCGGCGAAATATGCGTATTATCCACAGAAGTAGCGTTTTACACGACATTTTCAAAACGGAACAGCTTATGAGTGCAATCGCGCCTGGAATGATTATCTTCGCGTACCTCTGTGGCTCAATTTCCAGTGCTATTCTGGTATGCCGCCTTGCTGGATTGCCGGACCCGCGCGACAGCGGCTCTGGGAATCCGGGCGCGACGAACGTATTGCGCATTGGTGGCAAGGGAGCCGCCGTCGCGGTACTAATTTTCGACGTCCTGAAAGGTATGTTACCCGTCTGGGGTGCCTATGCGCTAGGCGTCAGCCCCTTCTGGCTGGGATTGATCGCGATCGCCGCCTGTCTGGGACACATCTGGCCAGTATTCTTCGGCTTTAAAGGTGGGAAAGGCGTTGCCACCGCCTTTGGCGCAATTGCGCCGATTGGTTGGGACTTAACCGGCGTGATGGCCGGAACCTGGCTGCTGACCGTCTTATTAAGCGGCTATTCGTCGTTAGGCGCTATCGTCAGCGCGCTGATCGCCCCCTTCTACGTCTGGTGGTTCAATCCCCAGTTCACGTTCCCGGTGTCTATGCTGTCGTGCTTAATTCTGCTACGTCACCATGACAACATTCAGCGTCTGTGGCGTCGTCAGGAACCAAAGATCTGGACCAAGCTGAAGAAAAAGCGCGAAAGAGATCCCGAGTGATTTCGATGTCGGATAGCGACGCGACGGCGTCTTATCCGGCGTGAGGGATGTGATACCCCTCCACCGGTTTGCCTAAACGGTTCTGACACCACGTCGCCAGAAACTCCACGCACACGCGCAGCTTCACGCTGCGATACAGCGGCTCCTGATAAACCGCCCAGATATTGGCGCTTTGCGCATAGTCCGGCAGCACACGCACCAGTTCACCGCTTGCCAGAAACGGCTGCAGGTCCCATTCGGAACGCAGCATAATCCCTTTCCCCTGAAGCGCCCACTGCAGCACAATCTCACCGCTGTTAGAGGAAAGATGACCCGCTACCTTGATCGACTTTTTCTCCTTGCCGTTATCCAGGTCCCACACCCCGTGAGTCATATCGCGTTCTTTGGTAACCAGACAATCATGCCGGCTTAATTCCTGTAGCGTCATCGGTTTGCCGTATTTTTGTAAATACATCGGTGCTGCACATAATATTCTTCTGTTTTTCGTTAACAAATGCGCAATATAATAATCAGGAATTTCGTCATTAATACGAATATCCAAATCAATATTATCCTGTGCCAAATCAATTTGCCGATCGTAAAGTTCAAAATGCACCTGTAATTCAGGATAGCTATGCATCAATTCGGTAATTGCCGGTGCAATATAACTGCGCCCAAAACCAAAGCTACAGCCGATACGAATCATCCCTGCCGGGCGTGTTTTGAGCTGCGTGACGTCATCGACCAGATGCTGATAGCCCGCAAGAATAGCCTGCGCATGTTCATAGCAACGTTGACCACTCTCCGTTAATACCACACCGCGCGCAGAGCGGCTTAGCAGCGTCGCTCCCAGCGTGGCCTCAAGGATCTGAATGCGTTTCGTCACAAACGCCGGCGTTTGGCCAAGCGTCGCTGCGGCGGCGCTGAAGCTGCCGCTACGCACAATTTCGACCAGCACCTGCAGGTCTTTCGCCAGGGGATACGTGTTCAGCATGATCGGTAGATCCGTAATGTTGTTAACCGCAGTGTAATTCCCTCATGCGTATTAAACCCTGCCTTTGCGCAATTTTTATTGTCTTATCCGGACATCATTCACGAACTGTTAATTGGATATTCACAGTGGCAAATAATATAAAACCACACTTTTAATGGTAGTTTGTGACGGAGAATTTATTTCCAGACAAATAAAAGAACTGGAGTTAACAAGATGAGCAATCAAAATAACCAAAATGCGATAACTACGCTGACGAACATTGTCGCGGACTTTACCGCCATGATTTCTACCCGCATGCCCGACGACGTCGTGGATAAATTAAAGCAGCTGCGTGAAGGCGAAACCTCGCCGATGGGTAAAATCATCTACCACACCATGTTTGACAACATGCAGAAGGCTATCGACCTGAACCGTCCTGCCTGTCAGGACACCGGCGAGATTATGTTTTTTGTGAAGGTTGGTTCCCGTTTTCCACTCCTCGGCGAACTGCAAAGCATCCTGAAGCAGGCCGTTGAAGATGCCACGGTCAAAGCGCCGTTGCGCCATAACGCTGTCGAGATTTTTGATGAAGTGAATACCGGCAAAAATACCGGTACCGGTGTGCCGTGGGTCACCTGGGACATCATTCCTGAGAATGATGACGCGGAAATCGAAGTCTACATGGCAGGCGGCGGCTGTACGCTGCCGGGACGCTCGAAAGTGTTAATGCCTTCTGAGGGCTACGAAGGCGTGGTGAAATTTGTCTTCGAAAATATCTCCACGCTGGCAGTCAACGCCTGTCCGCCGGTGCTGGTGGGCGTAGGTATTGCCACCTCCGTAGAAACCGCCGCTGTTCTATCTCGTAAAGCGGTACTGCGCCCTATCGGATCACGTCATCCGAATCCGAAAGCGGCCGAACTGGAACTGCGTCTGGAAGAAGGGCTTAACCGTCTGGGTATTGGTCCACAAGGGTTGACCGGGAATAGCTCGGTAATGGGCGTGCATATCGAATCCGCCGCACGCCATCCGTCGACTATCGGCGTTGCCGTCTCTACCGGCTGCTGGGCGCACCGCCGCGGCACGCTGTTGGTTCATGCAGACCTCTCCTTCGAAAACCTGTCTCACACCCGGAGCGCGTTATGAAAAAGATCCTCACAACCCCGATCAAAGCCGAAGATCTGGCAGACATTCGCGTTGGCGATGTTATTTACCTGACGGGTACGCTGGTGACCTGCCGTGACGTTTGCCACCGTCGCCTGATCGAACTGAAGCGCCCGATTCCTTATGACCTGAACGGCAAAGCCATTTTCCACGCAGGCCCAATCGTACGTAAGAACGGTGAGAAATGGGAGATGGTCTCCGTCGGCCCAACCACCAGCATGCGTATGGAAGCGTTTGAGAAAGACTTTATCGAACAGACTGGCGTCAAGCTGGTGGTCGGCAAGGGCGGCATGGGACCGCTGACAGAAGAAGGCTGCAAGCAGTTTAAAGCGCTACACGTCATCTTCCCGGCAGGCTGTGCGGTCGTGGCGGCAACCCAGGTTGAGGAGATCGAAGAGGTTCACTGGACGGAACTCGGCATGCCGGAGTCCCTGTGGGTGTGTCGGGTAAAAGAGTTCGGCCCGCTGATCGTTTCCATCGATACCCACGGCAACAACCTGATCGCCGAAAACAAAAAACTGTTCGCTGAACGTCGCGATCCTATCGTCGATGAAATCTGCGAGCACGTGCACTACATCAAATAACCCTCCCGGAGAGGCGCTGCGCCTCTCCCCTTTCGTAGGGATACAACAATGGCACCTTTAGCTGGTTGGTGGCGATACCTGGCTCCGCTGGTGGTCATCGCCATTATTGCTGTTCTGCCCGTTCCCACCGGTCTTGAGAGCCATACCTGGCTCTATTTTGCCGTCTTTACCGGTGTGATTGTCGGGCTTATTCTGGAACCTGTACCGGGCGCGGTGGTGGCGATGATTGGTATTTCGATCATCGCCGTCCTTTCGCCATGGCTGCTGTTCAGCCCAGAGCAACTCGCGCAGGACGGTTTTAAATTTACCGCCAAATCGCTGTCGTGGGCGGTATCTGGCTTTTCAAACTCGGTCATCTGGCTGATCTTCGCGGCCTTTATGTTTGGTACCGGCTATGAGAAAACCGGGCTTGGGCGGCGTATCGCGCTGATGCTGGTGAAAAAGATGGGGCACCGGACGCTGTTTCTCGGCTATGCGGTGATGTTCTCTGAGCTTATCCTCGCCCCCGTCACGCCTTCCAACTCCGCGCGCGGAGCCGGAATAATCTACCCGATTATCCGCAACCTGCCGCCGCTGTATAACTCACAGCCCAATAGCGCCAGTTCACGCTCCATTGGCTCATATATCATGTGGATGGGCATTGTCGCCGACTGCGTTACCAGCGCTATTTTCTTAACGGCGATGGCACCGAACCTGCTGTTGATCGGCCTGATGAAAGGAGCCTCCCACACGGCGCTGAGCTGGGGCGACTGGTTCTTAGGCATGCTGCCGCTGAGCATTTTACTGGTGCTGATTGTGCCCTGGCTGGCGAACGTGTTGTATCCACCAGTGCTGAAATCCGGCGATCAGGTTCCGCGCTGGGCGGATGCGGAGCTAAAAGCGATGGGACCGCTCTGCGCTCGCGAGAAAAAGATGCTGGTGCTGATGGTCGGCGCGCTGGTGCTGTGGATCTTCGGCGGCGATTACATTGACGCTGCGATGGTCGGATACAGCGTGGTGGCGTTGATGCTGGTACTGCGCATCATTAGCTGGGATGACATTATCAGCAATAAAGCCGCGTGGAACGTCTTTTTCTGGCTGGCCTCGCTGATCACGCTGGCCACCGGGCTCAATAACACCGGTTTTATTACCTGGTTTGGCAAGCTGCTGGCAAACGGGCTGAGCGGCTATTCGCCAATGATGGTGATGGTGGCGCTGATCGTGGTTTTCTATCTGCTGCGCTACTTCTTTGCCAGCGCCACGGCGTATACCTCCGCCCTGGCGCCGATGATGATTGCCGCCGCGCTGGCAATGCCGGAAATCCCGCTTCCGGTCTTCTGCCTGATGGTCGGCGCAGCCATTGGCCTCGGAAGCATTCTGACCCCGTACGCCACCGGTCCCAGCCCTATCTACTATGGCAGCGGCTATTTGCCAACGGCGGATTACTGGCGACTCGGTGCTATTTTTGGCCTGATTTTCCTCGTGCTGCTGGTGATTACCGGTCTGGTCTGGATGCCCCTCGTTTTACTGTAAGACTCTGGTGGGGCGGCGTATTGCCGCCCCTTTATCCATAAGCTTCTCATATGATCGATTTCCCGATGCGCTGAGGCATACTTTTTTGTATGCAAACACCCTCATGCTGATAAGGGAAACGCTCTGGACACGGTTGCGCACGAGACACTCACACGGGGCTGGCAGGCCGAACTGGATCTGCATTTTACCCGCACCGGTCACAAAACGGTGCTCGTCTCGGCGCGCCATCAGGGTCCATTGACGGTTCAGCGCCCGTTTTACCCGGAAGAGGACGTTTGCCATCTCTATTTGCTTCATCCACCGGCGGGGATCGTCGGCGGGGATGAGCTCCATATCGCCGTAACGCTCGACGAAAACAGCCACGCGTTAATCACCCAGCCAGGCGCGGGAAAATTTTATCGCAGCCGCGGACCACAGGCATTGTTGCGCCAGCATTTCACGCTTGCCTCACACGCCACGCTGGAGTGGCTGCCGCAGGATACGATCCTCTTTCCCGGTGCCAACGCCGCTATTCAGACCGTCTTTCATCTGACATCCGCAAGCCACCTGCTGGCCTGGGATCTGCTGTGTCTTGGGCGACCGGTTATGCAGGAAGTCTTCAGCCACGGCACGCTGCAAAACCGTCTGGAAGTGTGGCGGGATGGGCAGCCGCTGCTGATAGAACGCTTGCAATTGCGAGAGGGGAATCTGAGCGGCGTCGCGCACTTTCCCTGGGTCGGCACGTTACTGTGTTATCCGGCCAGCGAACTCATGCTGGAGGGCACCCGCGAGCGGCTTACGTCACTTGGCGATTACGCCGGGGCAACGCTTAACGACTCGCTGCTGACAATTCGCTTTCTTGCCGACGACAACCTGGTTGTTCAGCGCGTTATGCGTGACATCTGGCAATTTCTGCGCCCGCTGCTGACGCACAAAGCCCCCGTACTACCGCGAATCTGGCAAACCTAAGAGAATCCTTATGGAACTGACCCCCAGAGAAAAAGACAAGCTGTTGCTGTTTACCGCCGCGCTGGTGGCGGAACGTCGCCTGGCCCGCGGGCTTAAGCTGAACTACCCGGAATCGGTGGCGCTGATTAGCGCTTTCATCATGGAAGGGGCACGCGACGGGCAAACCGTGGCCGCGTTGATGGAGGACGGGCGTCACGTCCTGCGCCGCGATCAGGTGATGGAAGGCGTGCCGGAAATGATCCCGGATATTCAGGTTGAAGCCACCTTTCCGGACGGTTCGAAGCTGGTCACCGTCCACAATCCGATCGTCTAAGGAGCGGCAATGATCCCAGGTGAATATCAGATCGCAAAAGGCACTATCGCGCTCAATCAGGGACGGGAGACCTGCACGATCGTGGTGGAAAATCATGGCGACAGACCCATCCAGGTGGGATCGCACTATCACTTTTACGAGGTGAACCCGGCGCTACATTTTGACAGGCTGGCTGCACGTGGCTTTCGTCTGAACATTGCGGCGGGCACAGCGGTACGTTTTGAGCCGGGGCAAAAACGCGAAGTCGAACTGGTGCATGTAGCCGGCGCACAAAGGATCGTGGGCTTTCGCAGCGAAGTGATGGGCGCGCTGGAGGCAGATAATGAGTGAAATTTCCCGGCAAGCGTATGCCGACATGTTTGGCCCAACCACCGGCGATAAAGTGCGCCTGGCGGATACCGACCTGTGGATCGAGGTGGAAAAAGACTTCACCACTTACGGCGAAGAGGTCAAATTTGGCGGCGGAAAAGTGATCCGCGACGGCATGGGCCAGGGCCAAATGCGCGCGCAAGCGTGTGTGGATCTGGTGATTACCAACGCACTAATCGTCGATCACTGGGGGATCGTGAAAGCGGATATCGGTATCAAAGCCGGCAGGATCTTCGCCATCGGCAAAGCGGGTAATCCCGATATTCAGCCCAACGTCACGATCCCGATAGGCGTGGGAACTGAAGTCATCGCCGGGGAAGGCAAGATCGTCACTGCGGGCGGCGTAGATACGCATATTCACTGGATCTGCCCACAGCAGGCCCAGGAGGCGCTGGTTTCCGGCGTGACGACGATGATCGGCGGCGGCACCGGTCCGGCGGCAGGAACTCATGCCACCACCTGCACGCCGGGCCCGTGGTACATCGCGCGTATGCTGCAGGCGGCAGACGCATTGCCGGTTAACATCGGTTTGCTGGGCAAAGGCAACGGCTCAAATCCTGACGCCCTGCGCGAGCAAATCAGCGCGGGGGCAATTGGCCTGAAAATCCATGAAGACTGGGGCGCCACGCCTGCCGCTATCGACTGCGCGCTAACCGTGGCCGACGAAATGGACATCCAGATAGCGCTGCACAGCGACACGCTCAATGAGTCCGGTTTCGTTGAAGATACGCTGGCGGCGATTGGCGATCGCACCATTCATACCTTCCACACCGAAGGCGCGGGCGGCGGCCATGCGCCGGATATCATCACCGCCTGCGCACATCCGAATATTCTGCCCTCCTCCACTAACCCGACGCTGCCCTATACCGTCAACACCATCGACGAGCATCTCGACATGCTGATGGTTTGCCACCACCTCGACCCGGATATTGCCGAAGACGTAGCCTTTGCCGAATCACGCATTCGCCGGGAAACGATCGCTGCCGAAGATGTTCTGCATGACATTGGCGCGTTTTCCCTGACTTCGTCCGATTCACAGGCGATGGGGCGCGTGGGCGAAGTGATCCTGCGCACCTGGCAGGTGGCACATCGCATGAAAGTTCAGCGTGGTCCGTTGGCAGAAGAAACCGGCGACAACGACAACCAGCGCGTTAAACGCTACGTTGCTAAATACACCATCAACCCAGCGTTAACCCATGGTATCGCCCATGAAGTCGGCTCCGTTGAGCCTGGCAAACTGGCCGATCTGGTGCTGTGGTCGCCCGCCTTTTTTGGCGTAAAACCGGCGACGATCGTCAAGGGCGGGATGATCGCCTGCGCGCCGATGGGCGACATCAACGCCTCGATCCCCACCCCGCAGCCGGTGCATTACCGCATGATGTTCGGCGCACTTGGCGCAGCGCGGCATCACACCCGGCTGACCTTTATTTCGCAAGCCGCTGACGCGCAAAACATCCCGCAGCAGCTCGGTTTGCGAAGCACTATCGCCGTCGTCAAAGGCTGCCGGACGGTGAAAAAGGCCGACATGATCCACAACGGCCTGCAACCCAATATCACCGTCGATGCTCAGACCTACGAGGTGCGTATTGATGGCGAACTTATCACCAGCGAACCGGCAGACGTTTTGCCGATGGCGCAACGCTATTTTCTGTTTTGAGGAGTGACGATGATCTACCTGACCCAACGCCTTGACCACGCCCACCGCGCCACCGCAAGCGTCACGCTACCCATTGATGTTCGGGTTAAAAGTCGCGCCAGAGTGGCGCTGAACGACGGTCGCGAAGCCGGGCTAATGCTACCGCGTGGTTTGCTGCTGCGCGGCGGCGATCTGCTAAGTACCGAAGATGGCAGCGAAGTGATCGAAGTGATCGCCGCGCCGGAGTCGGTTTCCGTGGTGAGCTGCGCCGATCCTTTTCTGCTCGCCAAAGCCTGTTATCACCTCGGCAATCGTCACGTTCCACTGCAAATTCTCCCCGACCAACTACGCTACCATCACGATCATGTGCTGGACGACATGCTGCGCCAGTTCAATCTTGAGGTGACGTTCGCCCAGTTGCCGTTTGAACCTGAAGCAGGCGCTTATGCCAGCGAATCACATGGGCATCATCATGGCCATGCGCACTGATGCATAACACCCAACAGCTACGTCTGATGCAACTCGCCAGCAGCGCTCTCCCAGTGGGTTCGTTTACCTGGTCCCAGGGCCTGGAATGGGCGGTGGAAATCGGCTGGGTGAAAAGCGTCGATGACTTCTCTGCCTGGCAAATCCAGCAGATGGAGCAGAACTTTTTTACCGTCGACCTGCCGCTGCTGGCAAGACTGTATCGCGCCTGCGAGCAGGACGATCTCGCCGCCGCACGCCGCTGGAGCGCTTACCTGTTGGCCTGTCGCGAAACCCGCGAATTACGAGATGAAGAACGCAGTCGGGGCGCGGCGTTTACACGGCTGGTCACCGACTGGGAAGCGGACTGCTCGCGGGAGTGGCGCGCGCTCTTTATCGACAGCCAACTCTGCGGCATGGCCTGGCTGGGCGTGCGCTGGAAAATCCCCCTGACGCAGTTGGCGTTAAGCCTTGGCTACAGCTGGATTGAGAGCGCTGTCATGGCCGGCGTCAAGCTGGTTCCCTTTGGACAACAGGCGGCCCAGCGTTTGATTATTGCGCTCTGCGATCGCTATGCGCAGGGTCTGGCGCAGGCGCTGGCGTGTCCTGACGCCAGCCTCGGCTCCGCAACGCCGCTGGCCGCTATCGCGTCTGCCCGGCATGAAACCCAATATTCCCGATTATTCCGCTCCTGAGGAGAAAAAATGAGTAATAACAAGCATCCCCTGCGTGTGGGCGTTGGCGGCCCGGTTGGCTCGGGCAAAACGGCGCTGCTGGAAGCGTTATGCAAAGCCATGCGCAAGAGCTATCAGTTGGCGGTGGTGACCAACGATATCTACACCAAAGAAGATCAGCGCATTCTCACCGAGGCAGGCGCACTGGAACCGGACAGGATCGTCGGCGTGGAAACCGGCGGCTGTCCGCATACCGCCATCCGTGAAGATGCCTCGATGAATCTGGCTGCCGTAGAAGCGCTGAGTGAGAAATTCGGCAATCTGGATCTGATTTTTGTGGAAAGCGGCGGCGATAATCTGAGCGCCACCTTCAGCCCGGAACTCGCGGATCTGACGATCTATGTGATCGACGTTGCTGAAGGCGAGAAGATCCCGCGTAAAGGCGGGCCGGGGATCACCAAATCCGATTTTCTGGTGATCAATAAAACCGATTTGGCCCCTTATGTGGGCGCCTCGCTGGAGGTGATGGAGCGCGATACCTTGCGCATGCGCGGCGAGCGTCCATGGACGTTTAGTAATTTAAAGTCCGGAGATGGCCTGGAAAAAATTATCGCGTTTCTGGAAGAGAAAGGAATGCTGCGGATGTAGCGTATTGCCCGGTGGCGCTACGCTTACCGGGCCTACGATATTGTGAGCTTATGCTGCCGGTAATTCCGCCAGCGGCCAGCGTGGACGCACGGTCACGCCAAGATCCGCCGTTGCGCCCGCTTTAAAACGCACCATGCCCGCGTAGGCGATCATCGCCCCGTTATCGGTACAAAATTCCGGACGCGCATAAAATACTTCGCCACGACGTTTTTGCATCATCTCTGCCAGTTTTGCGCGCAGCGTACGGTTCGCGCTCACGCCCCCCGCCATCACCAGACGTTTAAAACCGGTTTGATCCAGCGCGCGTTTGCACTTGATCATCAACGTATCAACCACCGCATCTTCAAACGCACGGGCGATATCTGCGCGCGTCTGATCGTCATTTTCGTTATTACGAATGGTATTCGCAGCGAAGGTTTTCAGACCGGAGAAGCTGAAATCCAGCCCCGGACGGTCGGTCATTGGACGCGGGAAAACAAAACGTTTTTCAACGCCTTGCGAAGCCAGCTTTGACAGCATTGGGCCGCCAGGATAATCCAGCCCCAACAGCTTGGCTGTTTTGTCGAACGCTTCGCCTGCGGCATCATCAATCGATTCGCCGAGTAATTCATACTGACCGATACCGGTGACGCTGATCAACTGCGTGTGACCGCCGGAAACCAGCAGCGCGACAAACGGGAAAGCAGGAGGATTATCTTCCAGCATCGGCGCCAGCAGATGCCCTTCCATATGGTGCACAGGAATTGCCGGTACGCCCCAGGCGAACGCCAGCGAACGTCCTACGGTTGCGCCAACCAGCAGCGCGCCAACCAAACCAGGACCTGCGGTATACGCTACCGCATCAATCTCTTTTGCCGTCAGCCCCGCTTCTTTCAGCGCGGCCTGGATCAGCGGTACGGTTTTACGTACGTGATCGCGCGAGGCCAGTTCTGGCACTACGCCGCCGTAGTCAGCGTGTAATTTCACCTGACTATACAATTGGTTGGCTAAAAGACCTTTTTCATCGTCGTAAATGGCGATGCCGGTTTCATCGCAGGACGTTTCAATACCCAGTACACGCATGACTTGTTTTACCTCGCTTTATTACCGCGCAGTGTAGGACCAATGCGGGTTGATGTAAAACTTTGTTCGCCCCAGGAGTTTCGCTCGTGTATACTCCTTGTCCTTATAAAAGTCCCTTTCAAAATCGCGTCGGTGCTTTACAAAGCAGCAGCAATTGCAGTAAAATTCCGCACCATTTTGAAATAAGCTGGCGTTGATGCCAGCGGCAAACCGAATTTATTAAAGGTGAGAGTTACATGCCGGTAATTAAAGTACGTGAAAACGAGCCGTTCGACGTAGCACTGCGTCGCTTCAAGCGTTCATGCGAAAAAGCAGGTGTTCTGGCGGAAGTTCGTCGTCGTGAGTTCTATGAAAAACCGACTACCGAACGTAAGCGCGCTAAAGCTTCTGCTGTGAAACGTCACGCGAAGAAACTGGCTCGCGAAAACGCACGCCGTACTCGTCTGTACTAATCCATTGAGAGCTAAAGCTCTCAATTCAGACTGAGTTGTAGTTGTAAGGCCGTGCTTCCGGAAGGAATGCGCGGCTTATTTTCGTTTATACACGTCATCATTCAAGCTGCCTCTGCGTTGGCTGCAGTCGTTCACCCCAGTCACGTACTTATGTACGCTCCTGAGGATTCGCTCCATTGCCGCCTTGATGCATCCTGAATGATTTTGTGTATATGAGTCATCAAAAAACAGGGGCTTATGGCTGGACGAATTCCTCGCGTTTTTATTAATGACCTGCTGGCAAGAACCGACATCGTCGATCTCATCGACGCACGGGTGAAGCTGAAAAAGCAGGGCAAAAATTATCACGCGTGCTGTCCGTTCCATAACGAAAAAACCCCCTCTTTCACCGTAAACGGTGAAAAACAGTTTTATCACTGCTTTGGGTGTGGCGCGCATGGCAACGCCGTCGACTTTCTCATGAACTACGACAAGCTCGAGTTTGTGGAAACCGTCGAAGAATTGGCCGCAATGCACAACCTTGAAGTGCCCTATGAAGCAGGCAGTGGCCCCAGTCAGATAGAGCGCCATCAACGGCAAAGCCTTTATCAATTGATGGACGGCCTGAACACTTTTTATCAACAGTCTTTGATGCAACCCGCCGCTACCCCCGCGCGCCAGTACCTGGAAAAGCGAGGATTAAGTAGCGACGTTATCACCCGTTTTGCTATTGGTTTTGCGCCCCCCGGCTGGGACAACGTCCTGAAACGGTTTGGCGGCAATGCTGAGAATCGCAAATCGCTGGTCGATGCGGGGATGTTGGTCACCAACGATCAAGGACGCAGTTACGATCGCTTCCGCGAACGGGTGATGTTCCCCATCCGCGACAAACGCGGTCGGGTCATTGGTTTTGGTGGACGCGTGCTGGGCGATGCCCTGCCGAAGTATCTCAACTCCCCGGAAACCGATATTTTCCATAAAGGTCGCCAGCTATATGGCCTTTATGAAGCCCAGCAGGATAACGCCGATCCGCAGCGCCTGTTAGTGGTAGAAGGCTATATGGATGTGGTGGCGCTGGCGCAATACGGCATTAACTACGCCGTGGCATCCCTTGGGACGTCAACCACCGCAGATCACATCCAGCTGTTGTTCCGCGCGACGAACAACGTAATTTGCTGTTACGACGGCGACCGTGCCGGACGCGATGCAGCATGGCGCGCGCTGGAAACCGCACTGCCCTATATGACAGACGGACGCCAGCTACGCTTTATGTTTTTACCTGACGGCGAAGACCCCGATACGCTGGTGCGTAAAGAAGGGAAAGAGGCCTTTGAAGCCCGGATGGAGCAGGCGCTGCCGCTCTCCGCGTTTTTATTTAACAGCCTGTTGCCGCAGGTAGATTTGAGTACCCCGGACGGACGCGCACAGCTCAGCACGCTGGCATTACCGCTGATTACTCAGGTACCAGGCGAAACGTTGCGCATTTATTTGCGACAGGAGTTGGGAAACAAGCTCGGCATTCTGGATGACAGCCAGCTTGAACGTTTAATGCCAAAACTGGCAGAAAATGGAGCTTCCCGTCCTGTTCCACAGCTAAAACGTACGACCATGCGTATACTTATAGGGTTGCTGGTGCAGAATCCGGGCCTCGCCCCGCTGGTTCCACCGTTAGGCGCACTGGATAGCAATAAGCTGCCTGGTCTTGGCTTATTCAGAGAACTGGTCAACACTTGTCTGGCTCAGCCAGGTCTGACCACCGGGCAACTTTTAGAACACTATCGTGGCACAAATGATGCTGCGACCCTTGAAAAACTGTCGATGTGGGACGATATAGCAGATAAAGATATCGCAGAAAAAACCTTCACCGACTCACTCAACCATATGTTTGATTCGATGCTTGAACTGCGCCAGGAAGAGTTGATAGCTCGTGAGCGCACACACGGTTTAAGCAGCGAAGAACGCCGGGAACTCTGGACGCTGAACCAGGAACTGGCCAAGAAATAAGCGAAAGACAAAACAAAGACAAAATCATTCGCGTTGTATCAAGGCAGCAAGTGAACGAACGCCAGGGAGTGTACATAAGTACATGACCAGGATGACAAATCCGCCGGGAGCGGATTTGAACGCTGCTTGCGGCGGCCCCGTAAGGGGCGAGGCTCAGGATGAGCCGAGTAACGAACGCAGCTAACGCAGAAACAACGTGAAAGATGAAGTATTTAACGGCTTAACTGCCGAATATCGATCGGGAAGCCCCCGACAGCCGCACGGAGAGGCAGCGGCAAAATATAAGTATGCCCTCGTTTTGCCGTTGGCGGTTTTACCGCCCAACACCAATCAAACGAATTAAGTGTGGATACCGTCTTATGGAGCAAAACCCGCAGTCACAGCTGAAGCTTCTTGTCCAACGTGGTAAGGAGCAAGGCTATCTGACCTATGCCGAGGTCAATGACCATCTGCCGGAAGATATCGTCGATTCAGATCAAATCGAAGACATCATCCAAATGATCAATGACATGGGTATTCAGGTGATGGAAGAAGCACCTGATGCCGATGATCTGCTGCTTGCTGAAACCTCCAACAGCACCGATGAAGACGCGGAAGAAGCGGCTGCCCAGGTTCTGTCCAGCGTTGAGTCCGAAATCGGTCGTACAACTGACCCGGTTCGCATGTACATGCGTGAAATGGGTACCGTTGAACTGTTAACCCGTGAAGGCGAAATCGACATCGCTAAACGCATCGAAGACGGGATTAACCAGGTTCAATGCTCCGTTGCCGAATACCCGGAAGCCATCACCTACCTGCTTGAGCAATACGATCGCGTAGAAGCTGAAGAAGCGCGTCTTTCCGATCTGATCACCGGCTTTGTCGATCCGAACGCGGAAGAAGACATGGCGCCAACGGCGACGCACGTCGGTTCTGAACTCTCTCAGGAAGAGTTGGATGACGATGAAGACGAAGATGAAGAAGAAGACGACGACAGCAGCGATGACGACAACAGCATCGATCCTGAATTAGCGCGTGAAAAATTTGGTGAACTGCGTACTCAGTACGAAATCACTCGCGACACCATCAAAGCGAAAGGCCGCAGTCATGCTGCCGCGCAGGAAGAAATTCAGAAGCTGTCTGAAGTGTTCAAACAGTTCCGCCTGGTGCCGAAGCAGTTCGACTACCTGGTAAACAGCATGCGCGTCATGATGGACCGCGTGCGTACTCAGGAACGTCTGATCATGAAGCTCTGCGTTGAGCAGTGCAAAATGCCGAAGAAAAACTTCATCACTCTGTTCACTGGCAATGAAACCAGCGAAACCTGGTTCAACGCGGCAATCGCGATGAACAAACCGTGGTCTGAAAAACTGCACGATGTAGCAGATGACGTTCACCGCGGCCTGCAGAAACTGCAGCAGATTGAAGAAGAAACCGGCCTGACCATCGAGCAGGTTAAAGATATCAACCGTCGCATGTCCATTGGTGAAGCGAAAGCCCGCCGAGCGAAAAAAGAGATGGTTGAAGCGAACTTACGTCTGGTTATCTCTATCGCCAAAAAGTACACCAACCGTGGTCTGCAGTTCCTGGATCTGATTCAGGAAGGTAACATCGGTCTGATGAAAGCGGTTGATAAGTTTGAATACCGTCGTGGTTACAAGTTCTCCACCTATGCAACCTGGTGGATCCGTCAGGCGATCACCCGTTCGATCGCGGATCAGGCGCGTACCATCCGTATCCCGGTACATATGATTGAGACCATCAACAAGCTCAACCGTATCTCCCGTCAGATGCTGCAAGAGATGGGCCGCGAGCCGACGCCGGAAGAACTGGCTGAACGCATGCTAATGCCGGAAGACAAGATCCGTAAAGTGCTGAAGATCGCTAAAGAGCCTATCTCCATGGAAACGCCGATCGGCGACGATGAAGATTCGCATCTGGGTGATTTCATCGAGGATACCACCCTCGAGCTGCCGCTGGACTCTGCGACCACCGAGAGCCTGCGTGCCGCAACGCACGACGTGCTGGCTGGCCTGACCGCCCGTGAAGCGAAAGTTCTGCGTATGCGTTTCGGTATCGATATGAATACCGACCACACGCTGGAAGAAGTGGGTAAACAGTTCGACGTTACCCGTGAACGTATCCGTCAGATCGAAGCAAAGGCGCTGCGTAAACTGCGTCACCCGAGCCGCTCTGAAGTACTGCGTAGCTTCCTCGACGATTAATCTCGCCGCATAAGCATAAACGCCACCGCAAGGTGGCGTTTTTCTTTATAGTCCTCGCCTGAGCAAGGCGTCATTCACTTCCCGATACGCCTCCACCAGTTTATCCAGCGTGATCCGGCTTAACCCGCTGGGATTCGGCAATACCCATATTTGCGTCGCGCCAATGGTCAACGTCTGTTTCCCCCACTGCGCCCCACGCTGGCTAAGACCCTGCTCAAATGCCTGCTTGCCAAGGATAGCGAGCGCCGCAGGCTGATACTCCTCAATTTTCTCAATGAGCAGACGACCGCCGCTACGCATCTCCTGCAGCTTCACCTCATTGGCTTGCACCGTTGGTCTGTCGACAAATTTAGTCACGCCGCAGCGGAAGTCCAGCAGGTGCTGTGCCTCTTCAGGTTTTAGCTGACGATCGGTAAATCCCGCCTGATGGATGACCTTCCAGAAGCGATTAGCGGGGTGTGCAAAGGGGAATCCTGTACCTGCGGAAGACAGCCCTGGGTTAATGCCGCAAAACACCACCCGTAGCCCCGGCGCCAGTATGTCCTTAACCATAATTACTCCGAACAATACATCAAGGGAACAAGTATAACGGACTGAAAATACATTGTTTATAAAAACAGCATCCGTACGCTTATGTCTGGATTGCAACGCAGAGTTACTTTATAATCCACCGCCACGGCCCCTTAGCTCAGTGGTTAGAGCAGGCGACTCATAATCGCTTGGTCGCTGGTTCAAGTCCAGCAGGGGCCACCAAACTTCAAGGACTTGCGAGAAATCGCAGGTCCTTTTTCTTTGGGTGCCATTTGGGTCAGGAAAGTTATTGCCTCCGAGTCCTGTTCATCTCGCTGCCAGCGTTCGCGTAAAGTGCAGGGCGATGATGTCATGCAGTTTATCGATAGGTACGTTGATGGCCCCGGCTTCTGCCGGCTCATACATGAATACTTTGAAGAATAATCTGTCGTCGGGTGAACGGAAGCAACGCCAGCGATTGTTCTATGATCTGCAGGCCGTCAGATTTATTCCTACGGGATCTCAGCGTGAAAAATCATTACGCTCCGGTAATGGACGTAGGGGATTCACAAAAATAATATCTATCTGATATTATTTTTGGTGCATATATAATCGTGATTACAAGCCCAGCGCTCTATCATCTCAGATAAAAAGATTGATAGAATCTGAATTTGTAGACAATACAAACAGGACCATGGTGTGACACCAGGCATTCATATTATTTGAAACTTTGTTTAGCACGTTCATTATTTAGCCATTGCTTAAGCGCTGTAAGCTTAGCCACACCATTTCTTCTATAGACGTATACAGACTTTGCCGGGAGTCCCAAAGTTTGAGAAAAATTTTTCACTGTCTCTCCTCGGTAGTAACGGATGGCGACAGCCAACTCCCTTAAAGATAACCTCTTGATTTTTCTGTTTTTATATTTAATCCCTTCACTGAGAATTGACTCAACTCTGATAAAGTCCTGACTCAGGAGCTGTTCACAGGATAAATTAGCATCCGTGCAAAAAACTTTTGACAAAAGGGTTTCATTATTAATCAGCGGGCTTAAAATAAAGCTAACCCATGCAGGAGGAAAATCAGAAATAATATATACTGATGAACTACACTTTGTGTTGCAAATAATACTCGCTGTTTTTTTCAGCGCACTAAGAATAGTATCAATATTACCATTCAGATACACAAAAATGCATACTTCACCACTCTCTGGAAACAATAGCAATTCATCACCGGAGAGATACTCCTGGTCACAGGATATTCTCTTAGGTGCCTCACTCTCATGCATGAAAAGTGCTGTGGCGCCTTCACAAGCATAACTACAACAAGAGATGATATAATAGTGATTATATTTTTTAATTGAAGGCAAAGATGAATTACAAATCATATTCATTCCCTATAATAATAGTTATAATGAAAAATTGAACAGGAATCTACCCAATAATAAAAATGTTACCTTTTTCTAATAAATGTAACAAAGCAATAATTTAAAACTTAATTCAAGCATAACAAACATAAAACAAGAGGACCACACAATTATCAACAAAAAACATCAAAAAAAGCCATTACCTTTAACCCTTAGTATAAAAGATAATAAAGATCACATCACTTATCATTATTTGCCATGTACATTTCTGATCTTATTTCGCTGCAAAATAAACCCAATAATCTACAGCCCATTTTTGGAAAGTTGGCATACCAGACTTCGTGTTTCCCGTATAAAATATCACCTTATGATCAGAATATGATTAGATATTAAAAGTATTATTATTATTCTCAATGTATAATAAGTGGCGACTAACCATCTGAAAGGACCAATATACCAACGTTATTTAAATAATTAAACATAGGGGCTACCATATGGAAACAAAAATTTCCCCAGAGGCATTGCTTCATCGAAGAAACCTTATAAAAGCTAACCCTAAATTTAAAGAAGCCATAAGAGAACACTATCAAATCAATGATAAAATTTATAAGAAACAACCTTTGTTCTACAAAGTAATGCTTCAGGAATCAAGATTCAACATCGCACTCTCAATGTGTTGTTTTGTTTTTGGTAACCAGGCATCATGTATATCAGAGATTAAAGAGCTCTGCTCCAGATATCAAATCGCCAGTCCTAATAGCGTTATTGCAATCATTACGCTATTAAAAACAACGAACAGAATTAAAACATGGCGTAGCCAGGAAGACAGAAGGAAAATCCTGATCACGCCAACGCAAAAAGGAATCGATGAACTTAAAAGATATATGTCTGGCGCGTTTTCGCCGTTGAATCTGCTCTACCCTGAATATAATATTTCAGTAGATTCACTGGATGATGAAGCGCCACGGTATGATTTTTTCAAACGCGCATCCCAATATCTTTTTCGCGGAGTAACCTTCAAAAAAATCCTGCCTGAAGTCGGGATATTTATTGAAAAAGATGGTGGGCGAATGATTATGCTTTATCTTTACTTGCAAGCTATAGAAAAACTGACCAGTCGTGGTGCAGTCATTAATTATTCATCAAATGTACTGGCCAAAGAATTCTTTGTGTCACGGATTCATGTCAGCAGGATTATAAAGGTTGCCCAGGACACTGGTTACCTGAGAGAAAGAGCAGACGGATTGATTGAGATTTATCCTTCATTTATTCAGCTTGTCGAAAACTATGCAGGTCTGTATTTTGCTTATGTCATGCACTATCTGAATATACATCCTGAAAAATAGTTAAATCACCCCCCATTCTTTCGTGCTAGCTTGTGGTAAGTTACAAGCGATCGATTTGCGTCGATCGCTTTTTTTTATCTTTCGCGTAACGCCTCTTTTGCTTTGTTCAATGGCTTTAACAAATAATCAAGAATCGATTTACTACCTGTTTTTATATCTACAGTTGCAATCATGCCAGGAAATATAGGAAACTCTTTACCCTGCTTATTTTCAAGATGATTAGTGTTTGTTCTGATATAGACACGATAAAAATAGACATCACGTTTTACATCATCCTGGATTGTATCCGGTGAAATCATCGTCACTTCACCCTGCAGACCACCATAAATAGAATAATCATAAGCGGTAATTTTAACTAACGCTTTCTGTCCTGGGTGAATGAATGCAACATCTCTGGGAGAGATTTTTGCTTCAATAACCATTTGGTCATCCAGTGGAACCAGAGTCATCAGTTTTCCATTCGGCGGAATAACACCACCGACTGTCGTCACATCGATATCTTTAACAATACTTCTCACCGGTGCATTGAAAGTCAGTCGGGTTAATGAATCCTCACGGCCTTTCATTACAGAACGTTGCGCTTCAATTTCGGCATTCGCTTTAGCTAATTCTTCGCGTGCGCGCACAACGTATTGATTCTGCATTTCTGTCACTTTATTATCTAATTCGTTCTTTTGCCGTTGCAGACGAAGAACTTCCACATTACTGGCAGCGCCCTGCTTTACCAAAGGCTGGGTGAGAGCCAACTCTCTTTGAATCAACGCCATCCCCTGACGCAATCCAGCAACCCCCTTTTCCAGACTTTCGCGGCGTGAAGTAAAAAGTGCTGTCTCTTGTCTGACCAGGTCGACATCATCATCCAGTTCAGCCGGAAAAGTAAGTTCTGTACCATTCACTTCGGCAGTCAAACGTGAAGCAGTTGCCAGCGCCGCATTTAACCGGGATTCACTTTCCAGAACACTGGATTCTGTTTTTGTGCGATCCAGTTGCGCAACCTGCTGCCCGCGTTCAACGATGTCGCCTTCCTGAACAAGCAATTTATGGATGATTCCACCTTCCAGCGACTGGATAACCTGCTCATGTGAAGAAGGCACTACTTTACCGCTTCCGGTTGTAACTTCATCAAGTTGAAACCACCCCGCCCATGCGATGAAAACAACAAGCATAGACACCACGCTCCATACCACCAGACTCGAGCGAGGAAGATGAGGCTCCTGAAGACGACTGTTAAAACGACTGAAATCGCTCATACGCCCTCCTCATTAACTACCGTTTTTTGAGAAGTGGCTTTTTTCATTGTTACCGTACGTTGGCCCGCTTTTTGTGGAGCCATACCATGTTCACGAAGAATGCTATCTCGTGGTCCATCCATAACAATTCGGCCGTTATCCAGCACAATGATGCGGTCAACCAGTTCAAGGATAGGTAAGCGGTGTGTAGCGACAATGAGTGTGCGCGTTTTTCCCAACCAGCCTTTCAGACTGCCGATAAACTGTTTCTCACTCACCTCGTCTAGCCAGGCCGTCGGTTCATCAAGCAGCAAAATATTAGGTGATGTTAAGAGTGCGCGAGTGAGCAATAGCGCCTGTCGCTGACCGCCAGACAGACCAGCCCCGCCTTCATTTACAATGTAATTCAGACCCATTTTCTGTTTACGAACGAAATCCAATGCTCCTGTTATCGCCAGCGCCTGATGGATCTCCTCATCAGTCGCTAAGGGATTGCCCATTATAATATTGTCGCGCACTGAGCCAAAGAACAGACGAGCCTGCTGGCTGAGTAGCTGCATGTCCCGGCGTAAATCAGCAGGATCAAGATGATTGAGTGAGATATCGTCAAGTAAGATGGAACCTTGCTGGGGTTCCTGCATACCCGCAAGAAGTTGCAGAAGCGTACTTTTTCCTGAGCCGTTACGTCCCAGCAGGGCAATACGTTCCCCGGCTTGAATTTGGAGACGTGATATATTTAATACATCAAGTTTTTCTTCCTCATCGTAATAGAAACTCACATCTTCCATGACGTAATTTCCACGCAGATGGGCTTTATGGACTTTCTTGCCGGATTGCGGATCGTCAATTGGCCGTTGCATCAGATCATCAAGCCCTTTGCGTGCAACTTTCGCTGACTGCCAGCGTGAAAGCACGCCGGAAATTTGCGAAAGTGGAGCAATTGTGCGCGATGCAAGGATAGAGGTACCCACTAACGCGCCGGTAGTCATATCTCCACTAATCACCAGATAACAACCTATCAGCAGCACCACAGCATAAACGATGGATTGAACCTCCTGGGTCCAGGTCAGGAGTAACCCCGTTAGCCAACGCTGTTTCATCGCCACATTAGCGGCGACATCATTGGTGTTATTCCACTGATTTTGAAAACGCTGCTCAGCACGCATCAGTTTGATATCTTCAAGGCCCTGTACCGCCTCTACCAATGTGGCGTTACGAATCGCCGACTCGCGCATCCCTTCGCTGGAGAGCCGTCCTAATGGACGTTGTACCAGCAGTCCAGGGATTAGCAGCAGCGGAACGGCCAGCAATACCACCAGCACAAGCGGCCCGCCGATCATCCAGAGGATAAAAACGAACAACAGGAAAAAGGGGAGATCGGAAATTGCCGCAATAGTCGTGGAGGTAATCAACTCTCGCACTGATTCCAGCTCGCGGATTTGAGCGATGAAAGAGCCCGTGGATTTTGACCGCGCACCATTTTTAATTCTCAGAGCATGAGCAAATACGCGTTCAGAGATCCGCAGGTCTGCGCGTTTACCAATTACATCTGAAAGATGGACGCGTAGCATACGCATGATGAACTCAAAGGTAATAGCCACCATGACCCCACCAAAGAGGACCCATAGCGTTGCTTCCGACTGTGACGGTACTACGCGATCGTACACCTGCATAGAAAACACCATGCCTGAAAGCGCCAGTACATTCGCGATCATCGCCACCAGCATGATATCGCCATAACGGCGCCAGTCTTTCAGCGCCAGCTGCCAGAACCAGTTTTTCTCATAAGGTTTGATATAGTCATCAACGCGTGCGTCCGGCGTTGACTCAAGAGGGCGAAGCACGAACCCCCCTAGCAGGCGCGTCGCAAGCTCCTCTCGCGTTAATACTGTTTCGAGACCGCTATCGCCGCTGAATTGAAGACTAACATTCCCCTCTTTATCCATCCGGTTGATAACTGCAATTTGACCGCCAGTAAACTCAGCAATCAACGGCAAACGCCAGGGATCGAGTAATTCGGCATTCACCGCAACTTTCCTCAATCCTAATCCCAAATGGCGAGCCATATCTTCGAGGACCAGTTGACGCGGTGACTGGCTTTCGTGATTAATCACCACCCGAACATGTTCTAACGAAAAATCAAGCCGGTAATGTTTCGCAATAATAAGCATGGCTTGTAACCATGGCTCATAAAGCGGATGAGTCTTCATAGTGCTACTTCCTATCCAACAACATTGTCACGCATAGAAATTATGTCATTTAATTGATATATCAATACGAACAGAATCCTAATAAAAATGAAAAAAATCTTTATTTTTCTGTTTGTTATCAATTTTTATGTAAAGAAATGAATAGCTGCGAGAGTTTCTCCCCTCGCAGCTCATTTGATTACGCTAATAACAATTGATGATTTGCCAACAACGTGGCCAAATCGGTTTGCACACCATTAAGCGTCACGACGGTGGTCGGGTCGAACTGGCTACCCGTACCATCTCTGTCGATCTGAATCTCAGTGTTGCTCCCATTTTGTACCACCCGGATATAGTCAGTGAGATTGCTCGCCCCACTGTCCAACGTCGCCACGCCATTCACATAGCTCGCCGATCCCGTGCCGGTATAGCCGCTATCGGAAAGCAGATCGCGCAGGTCAATACGGTCAGTATCCGCCGTCCCCTCCCAGGTACCGACGGTAAAGCCGTTGACCACATCACTGCCATTGCCCCCCGTGGCATCCGAAGCGTTGATCAGCTTATAAAGCAACGTATCGTGACCGCCGCTGCCTATATTGAAAGTGTCATTACCGCCGCGCCCTTCGAACTGGTTATCGCCGCTGTTGCCGGTAATAACGTCGTTGTAGTTGGAACCATTAATCCCTTCAATGTTAACCAGCGTCGCGGTATCGAAACCGGTACTTTGGGCCGTAGACCGCCCAAGATCGACGGTTACACCGGAAGTAGCATGGCGATAATCCACGACATCCATGCCGCCTGTACTGCTCCACGTGTCGTGTTCAGAGGTTGTCGTCCAGCCACCAGAACCGTTGTAGGTATAAGTACCCGCCTCAGCTATAAAGGTATCGTTGTATCCAGTACCTGTCAGGGTTCCGTGGTGTCCGCCTGTGGCAGCATCAGCCGTCAGGGAATAACTCTCTTTACCGTCTCCTGCCGTCAGTCCATCCCAGGTTGCATTACTTGAAACACCGTTAATGGCACGAACCAGCACCGCACGGTAAGTTTCACTGGGGTCTAAACCGTAAAAACTGATGAGTGACGAAGAATCATTTATGCCGATCCCGGACTGAGCATTGATGATTTCGCTGGCGACCAACTGACCTGCCGAGTTGTACAGTTGGACAGTGTTGCCAAAGAAGGCGTTAATGCCTTCGCTGTCGACGATCTTCAAATGCAATGCGGTTCCTGGCGCAACCGTATTGGTATTACGCTCCAGTAAAACCGTACCGTTTTGACGGAAAATCAGCAGGTCTTGTGCACCATCCCAGTCGTAATCCAGCAGAGCCGCTCCGGATACCTGGGTTGACGTAGCGGTACTGAACTTTGAAGCTGTAAAACTTGCTGTCCCCGCCAGTCCATCGTTGGTGTAAAGATAGGACTGCCCACTGTTCGCCAGTTTGATGATGTCCATGTTACCGTCGAGGTTCCAGTCCACCGCCACGCTGACGTTACCCACAAACTTATCCGTGGTCGCTGTTCCAACCGCAGTACCGGCAAGAAGGTTACCGCTACCATCGTTCAGCATTAACACGCCGCCCTGGCTGGTTCCGCTGGAGGTACGGGACATGCTCATATACAGGTCCATGTAACCATCACCATTAAAGTCGGCCCAGGTCATACTTACCGCACTGGAAGCCGCGCCAGAACCATAGCCGCTGTACATGGTATTGGTAAAATTTTGCCCCCATGTGAAAGAACCATTGCCCTGGTTAAACATGGTCGACAGCGCATTGTTGTTCCCCCCATTGGTCGTATGCTGGGCAATATCCACTTTTCCGTCGTTATTCAAATCCACACCGGACGCTTCAATCAGGCTGACGTAGTTACCTACCGTCGAGCCTGATACAAAGTTGGTGTATGCCCCGGCCTTAGAACTACCGGTCAGCACACCTTTGTTATTGAGCATGAAGGTGCTGGAGTCAGGCCCCCCCGCATCACCAATAACGAAATCGGTGTAACCATCTCCCTGAATATCAATGGCGACCACCGCGCCATACCACACCGCAGCGCCCATATTGGTCAGCGTACTGGAGGTGTATGTACCATCTCCATTGTTAGTTAGCTGCACCATGTACGAGTAGCTTGTCCCTTCAGCCAGCACGTCTGCCAGCCCGTCGCGGTTGATATCTGCGTAAGTACCCGTGGTGTAACTCCCCGTCATAGAGAAATTACCTGAAACGGTGTAAGAGTTACGGCTACTGGAGTTCGCCGAGGCGAACTGCTGATTAGCGATAATCGTCCACAGCCCATCCGAATCCAGCATATAACTGGAAGAATAGGAATAATTCGCGGCGGTAAATGACCAGGCTGGTGTCAATGAGGCTTCATTACCCACGACCAGGCTGCCGGTGGTCAAATCAGCAGTATTTCCGTTGCCGGCGCTACTTTTCACCTGTGCGGTGACATCATAATTCTTCACGCTCAGCGCATCGCTGTCCGGGATCTGCAAATACCAGGTGTTATTATCCGGATCGACCACTACCGCACCGCCTGATTCAGAGGTGTAAGTTTTACCGTTCACGTTGATAACGAGATACTCGCCGTTAGTCAGTTCCGCCGATACCAAACCACTCAGAATGGGGGTAGTGTCTGTCGTCGTTTGGGCGGTGATGCTCACAGTGGTAGTAGGGATGCGAGTGTCCACTTTCAACACGAAATTATCTGAATCGGTGTGGTTACCCGCCAGATCGGTGACACGCAGCGTATAGGTGTGATTACCGTCATTCAGACCACTGTCCTGGAAATACCAACTGGTGGCACCGCTCATCGTCACCAATCCCAGCAGCACACCATCACGATACAACTGCACAATCTCGCCATTGTCCGGCGCACGGTTAAGTGTCCCGTTAATGACTGGGGAACTGTCATCTGTTGCCACCGATGCGCCAAAACTGCCCTGGCGTTCGCCTTCTCCGTCGGTATAGCTGACGACTGTACCGACCGTGGCTGGCGGCGTGGTATCGACCGTCACCACCTGCGAAGAGGTCGAGCCGACGTTGCCTGCCTGGTCGACGATCCGCACCTGGTAAGTGTAATCACCGTCAGCCAGATCGCGGGTATCAGTGTAGCTCCAGCGCTGGTTAGTTACGGTTGTGTCAACCCAGGTATTGCCGCCGTCGAGGCTTATCTGCACGCGCTCATCGCTTGCCAGCGCGCTGCCCAGAGAACCGTTAATGGTCAGCGTGGTGTCCATGGTGATGAAGTCGCTGCTGGATTGCCCGGTATCTTCGCTAATGCTGTCAATAGTGATGCCATTCTGCGGTGCCACGGTATCGACAGTAACTACCTGAGAGGTCGTCGCCCCTACGTTACCGGCCTGATCCACCACGCGAACCTGATAGCGGTGATCGCCATCGCTGAGCGTGCGGGTATCGGTATAGCTCCAGCTTGTTCCATTCACCGTGGCGTAGGCCCATGTAGCCCCACCATCAAAGCTCACCTGGACATACTCATTTTTGCCAGGTTCCGCACCCAGCGTACCGTGCAGAGTGTATGACGTTGAGCTGGTCAGGAAATCATTATTATCGAAGCCAGTATCAACAGTAATGTTATCCACTGTTACTGTGATAGCCGCGTCAGGAGCGACCGTATCAACGGTCACCTGTTGATGCGCGGAAGCACCAATGTTTCCGGCAACATCCACTACCCTCACATAATAATCGTAGGTGGCGTTTTGCAGCGTGCGCCCATCAACGTAGTACCAACTGTTGCCAGTCACAATTACGTTCTGCCAGGTCACACCGCCATCAATACTGATCTGAACGTATTCATCAGCGGCCAGAGTCGCCCCCAGCGAACCGTGCAGCGTCAGCGAGGTATCGTTAGTGATAAAGTCGCTGCCGCTCAGGCCGGTATCGTCGCTGATGCTATCAATAGAGATCGTTTTGCTGGCGTCAGGTACGACGGTATCAATGGTGACCACCTGGCTTGTGGTCGCGCTGACATTACCTGCGTTATCAATAACTCGCAGTTGATAGTTGTAATCACCATCGGCCAGCGTACGGCCATCGACATACGTCCAGCTCAGACCACTGACGCTGACGTCAGTCCATGTGAGACCGCCATCCAGGCTAATCTGCGCGTGGTCGCCATTGCCCAGCGCCGCGCCGAGCGTCCCTTTCAGGCTGATCTGGTTGTCGCTGGTAATAAAGTCGTTGCCAGACAGTCCGGTATCCTGAATAACAGAATCCACAGTAATGGTCGTGGCCGCTGGCGCAGTCAGGTCAACCACCACGTCCTGGCTATCCGTTGCGCCAACGTTACCCGCATTGTCGATCACACGAACCTGGTACTGGTACGTACCGTCTGTCAGGGTGCGGCCGTCGGTGTAACGCCATTGCAAACCAGTAACGGTCAGATCAATCCAGGTCGTACCGCCATCAAGACTGATCTGCGCTTTCTCGTTATTACCAAGTTGTGCGGTCAGTGAGCCGTTAACGATGACCTTACTGTCGTTAGTGATGAAATCACTCGCACTCAGGCCGGTGTCGTTTTGCAGCGAATCAATGCCGATCCCCATTGATGGTGCGGTCAAATCAACTGTCACGGTGTGGTCGGCGCTGGCGCTGTTACCAATGGTATTGCTCACCACGGCATGAATCACATATGACCCGCCGTCTGCCAGCGCTGTCACGTCCGCGCTGCCAACGGTGTAGCTCCAGGTGCCGTCATTCTGCACAGTTGCGGTGTAGGTTTTGCCGTTGAGCGTAATGGTCACTGTCTGACCCGCAGGTGCGTCGGTGGTACCGCTGACGACCAGAGGCGTACCGTGCTCCGCCGCGCTAACGATGTCATCTTCAGCAAAGGTGTTAATAGCAATCGTCGGCACGTCACCGCTCAGCGTCACGTCGTGCGTGGCGCTGCCCGGGTTGCCCGCCTTATCGCTCACCGTCGCGGTGAGGGTGTAATCCCCATCGGTCAGGCCGAGGAAATCACGGCCCGGTACGAAGACCGACCACGCACCGTTCGCCGCCACGGTCGCCTGATAGCTATGCCCGTTGAAGGAGACCGTCACCGTCTGGCCCTGTTCCGCCGTAGTGGTACCACTGATGGTCTGGCCCGCCAACTGCTCGGCGTTGTTGACGATATCATCATCTGCCACAGTGCTGATGGTGACGGTTGGTGCCACGGTATCAACCGTCAGGGTATGCGTGGTCTGGCCGTTGTTACCGGCTTTGTCGTTCACCGACGCGCTGACGGTCAACGCGCCTTCACTCAGGTTGGCAAGGTCGGTTGCCGGAACATTGAGCGTCCATGTGCCGTCGTTTGCGACCGTCGCGGTATAGGTTTTGCCACCCAGCGTCACGGTCACCGTCTGGCCCGCTTCCGCGCTGGAAGAGCCGTGTACGGTCAGCGGCTGCTGCACCTCAGCCGCATTCAGAACATCATCACTGGAAATCGTGGCAATGCTGACGACTGGCGCCGTGGTATCCACGCTGATGCCATGCGTTGCCGAAGCACTGTTGCCTGCGCTGTCCCGCGCCGAAACAGAGACTTGATAGCTCGCGCCATCGGCCAGTGCGCCCACGTCTGCAGCCGGTACCGTTGTGCTCCAGGAACCGTCGTTTTGAATGGTGGCCGTGTAGTTCTTGCCGTTCAGGGTAACGGTCACCTGCGTGCCGCTGGCAAACTGCGCGCTGGAGCCATTAATCACCAGCGCATTGCCCGCTTCCGCCGCGTTGATCACGTCATCACCGCTGAGGGTGTTGACGGTCAGCGCCACGGAGGCGGTATTCACCACGACATTGTGTGTCTGGGTGCTGCTGTTACCCGCGCTGTCGGTGATAGTTGCGCTGATGGTTACGGTGCCGTCAGTCAGGGCAGAAATCACGCTGGCCGGTACGCCCACGCTCCAGTTACCACTGGCATCAACGGTGGTGGTGTACTGGTTTGAGCCAATGGTGATGACCAGCTTATCGCCGACGTTCGCGCCGGTTGCTGTCCCGCTGACAATCTGCGCCTGGGTATGCTCCAGACTGTTAATCACGTCATCGCCCGCCACGATATTAAAGCTGACGGTTGGCGGCGTAGTGTCGAGCGTAATCGCTTTATTCGCACTGCCGGTGTTACCTGCCGCATCGCTCACGCTCACCTGTACGGTGTAGCCGTTGTCCGCCATAGCCGTCAGGTCACCCGCTGGCACGTTAACGCTCCAGATACCACCCTGCAGAACCTGCGCGGTATAACTATTTCCGCCAAGCGTCACGGTCACCGTCTGACCAACTTCGGCCGTTGTCGAGCCGGAAATTGTGACACCCGTCCCCGCTTCACTGCTGTTGATCACGTTATCGCCCGCAACCGTATCGATAGTCACGGTTGGCGCAGTCGCATCCACGCTGTACTCACGACCCGCAGAGGCGATGTTGCCGTTCACGTTGGTGACACTCACCTGCACGCTGGCGTCGCCATCTTTCAGTCCGGTGAGATCGGCGGGCGGCACGGTTGCCGTCCAGTTGCCGTCGGCATCAACTTTCGCGGTGTAAGACTTGCCGCCAAAGGTGATGGTTACGGTCTGGTTTTCTTCCACGTTGGACGTGCTGCCCGAAAGCACCAGTTCCGCACCTTTTTCAGCCGCGTTGATCACGTCGTCGGTGGCAATGGCATCGATGCTGATGGCTACCGTCGCCAGGTCGACAGTGACGTCATGGCTGATAGTCACCGGGTTACCCGCCGTGCTCTGGCCTTCTACGGTAACGGTTACCGTCCCCGCAGTCAGGGCGCTGACATCTGCCGCCGGGATTGCCGCGCTCCAGGTGCCGTCTGCCAGCACGGATGCTGCATAGGTTTTGCCATTGATCGTTACGGTAAGCGTGGTACCAACAGCAAGACCGTCGCTGGAACCGGTGATGATCAGGTTTTGACCGTGCTCGATGCTGTTGATCACATCATCGCCCGCCACGGTGTCCACACGCAGACCCGGTAGATTAGCGTCGATAGTCACATCACGCTCGCCAGAACCGGTATTGCCGTGGCTGTTAGTGACGGTTGCTGTAACGGTCAGTTCGCCATTCCCCAGCGCCGTCAGGACGGCCTCAGGCACGTTAACGGACCAGCTCAGATCGCTCTGAACCGTTGCGATGTAATCATTCCCACCGATAGAAACCGTTACGCTACTGCCCGCCTCTGCGTTGGCGACTTTACCGCTAATAGTCTGGCCTGCAGCCACTTCGGAGGCATTGATAACGTTGTCACCCGCAATGGTATTGATGGTGACGGTTGGCAGCGCGGTATCCACCAGCAGGTTTGCGGTATTGCTGACGCTGTTACCCACCGCGCTAGTCGCCGTCGCGCTCAGAGTGTAATTTGCTTCACCCAGAGCAGTCAGATCCGCCGCCGGTACCGTCAGGCTCCAGCTTCCATTTGCAGCGGTTGTCGCCGTGTATTGTTTACCGTTCAGCGTCACTGTGATCAGAGTGCCTTCCGCCAGGTTGGCGCTGGTACCGCTCACGTTCAGATCCTGGCCTTTCTCCACTGCGTTCAGCACGTTATCGCCGCTGAGGGTGTCGAAGCCAACTGACGGCAGCCCGGTATCAACGGTCACATTGTGCGTACCGCTGCCGGTATTGCCCGCCGCGTCGGTCACTGACGCAGTGACGGTCACGCTGCCATCGCTGAGGCCGGCAATCACGCTCGCCGGAACGCCCACGCTCCAGTTGCCCGCCGCGTCCAGCACGGTGGTGTAAGTCTGGCCGCCAATGGTGACGGTGACTTTATCCCCCGCTGCCGCGCCGGTGGCGGAGCCGCTGATAATCTGTGCCTGATTGTGTTCAGCCACGTTAATGACGTCATCGCCCGCGATGGTGTTGATCGTCACCGCAGGCACGGTCACGTCCACCGTCAGGTTGTGGTCAACCGACGCCGGGTTCCCCGCCTTGTCACTGACGCTCGCGGTGACGGTCACGCTGCCGTCGGTTAATCCCGCCAGGTCCGCCGCCGGAACGTTCAGCGTCCAGTTGCCGTTAGCGCCTACGGTGGTGGTGTAGTTTTTACCGTTCAGGCTCACGGTCACCGTCTGGCCCGCCTCGGCGGTACTGGTGCCGGAGATGGCGAGGTCTGACTGCGCTTCCGTGGCGTTCAGGATATCGTCAGCCGCAAGGGTACTGATGGTCACGGACGGTGCGGTCGCATCCACGCTGTACTCGCGGCCCGCAGACGCGCTGTTGCCGTTGACGTTGGTCACGCTCACCTGCACGCTGGCATCGCCGTCTTTTATGCCCGCCAGGTCAGCCGATGGGATGGTCGCCGTCCAGTTGCCACTGTCATCAACGGTGGTGGTGTAGATTTTACCGTTCAGGCTCACGGTCACGGTCTGCCCGGCTTCGACGTTGGTCGTCGCGCCGGAAAGCACCAGATCAACACCTTTTTCAGCGGCATTGATCACGTCGTCGGTGGCGATGGCATTGATGCTGATCGCCACGCTCGCCAGATCGACGGTCACGTCGTGGCTGATGGTGATGGGGTTACCCGCCGCGCTGTCGCCGGTGACGCTGATTTTCACGGTGCCTTCCGGCCACGCGCCCACATCTGCCGCCGGAACCGCTGCGCTCCAGGTGCCGTCTGCCAGTACTGTGGCGGAATAGTCTTTCCCGTTCACGTTCACGGTCAGCGCGGTGCCGGGGGTCAGACCGTCGCTGGAACCGGTCACGATCAGGTTCTGATTGTGTTCAATACTGTTGACCACATCATCACCCGCCACGGTATCGACACGCAGACCCGGGAGGTTGGCGTCGATAGTCACATCACGCTCGCCGGAGCCGGTGTTACCGTGGCCGTTGGTCACGGTGGCGGTCACGCTCAGGCTGCCGTTGCCCAGCGCCGTCAGCACGTCAGACGGCACATTCACTGACCAGCTCAGATCGCCCTGCACCGTCGCGGTATAGGTGTTGCCGCCAATCGTCACGGTTACGGTGTTGCCCGCTTCCGCATGGGCCACGGTACCGCTCAGGGTCTGCCCCGCAGCCACTTCCGCCGCGTTGATGACGTTATCGCCCGCCACGGTATTGATGGTGACGGTTGGCAGCGCGGTATCGACCAGCAGGTTTGCGGTATTGCTCACGCTGTTACCCACCGCGTTGGTCGCCGCGGCGTTCAGGGTGTAGTTAGCTTCACCCAGGCCCGCCAGATCGGCTGCCGGTACCGTCAGGCTCCAGCTTCCATTTGCAGCGGTTGTCGCCGTGTATTGTTTACCGTTCAGCGTCACTGTGATCAGAGTGCCTTCCGCCAGGTTGGCGCTGGTACCGCTCACGCTCAGATCCTGGCCTTTCTCCACCGCATTCAGCACGTTATCGCCGCTGAGGGTGTCGAAGCCAACTGACGGCAGCCCGGTATCAACGGTTACATTGTGCGTACCGCTGCCGGTATTGCCCGCCGCGTCGGTCACTGACGCAGTGACGGTCACGCTGCCATCGCTGAGGCCGGCAATCACGCTCGCCGGAACGCCCACGCTCCAGTTGCCCGCCGCGTCCAGCACGGTGGTGTAAGTCTGGCCGCCAATGGTGACGGTGACTTTATCCCCCGCTGCCGCGCCGGTGGCGGAGCCGCTGATAATCTGTGCCTGATTGTGTTCAGCCACGTTAATGACGTCATCGCCCGCGATGGTGTTGATCGTCACCGCAGGCACGGTCACGTCCACCGTCAGGTTGTGGTCAACCGACGCCGGGTTCCCCGCCTTGTCGCTGACGCTCGCGGTGACGGTCACGCTGCCGTCGGTTAATCCCGCCAGGTCCGCCGCCGGAACGTTCAGCGTCCAGTTGCCGTTAGCGCCTACGGTGGTGGTGTAGTTTTTACCGTTCAGGCTCACGGTCACCGTCTGGCCCGCCTCGGCGGTACTGGTGCCGGAGATGGCGAGGTCTGACTGCGCTTCCGTGGCGTTCAGGATATCGTCAGCCGCAAGGGTACTGATGGTCACGGACGGTGCGGTCGCATCCACGCTGTACTCGCGGCCCGCAGACGCGCTGTTGCCGTTGACGTTGGTCACGCTCACCTGCACGCTGGCATCGCCGTCTTTTATGCCCGCCAGGTCAGCCGATGGCACGGTCGCCGTCCATTTTCCATCTGCATCCACGGTCGCGGTGTAGCTCTTACCGCCGAAGGTGATGTTGACGGTCTGGTTCTCTTCGACGTTGGAGGTGGTACCCGAAAGCACCAGATCCGCGCCCTTCTCGACAGCGTTAATCACATCGTCAGTCGCGATAGCATCAATGCTGATGGCCACGGTCGCCAGATCCACCGTCACGTTGTGGTCGATAGAGACCGGGTTACCGGCGCTGCTCTGGCCTTCAACGGTCACAGTGATAGTTCCCGCAGCTAAGGCACTCACGTCCGCTGACGGGATCGCCGCGCTCCAGGTGCCATCCGCCAGCACGGTTGCCGGGTAGGTTTTGCCGTTGACGGTCACGGTCAGCACTGTACCTGTGCTCAGGCCATTGCTGGAGCCGGTGATAATCAGATTCTGCGCATGCTCAATGCTGTTGATTACGTCATCGCCTGCTACCATGTCAACGCGCAGCCCTGGCAGGTTCGCGTCGATGGTGATATCGCGCTCCCCGGTACTGCTGTTGCCAATGCCGTTGGTTACGCTGGCGGTTACAGTCAGTTCACCGTTACCCAGCGCCGTCAATACGGATTCCGGGACGTTAACGGACCAGCTCAGATCGCTCTCTACCACCGTGGTATAGGTGTTGCCGCCAATCGTTACGGTCACAGTGTTGCCCGCTTCGGCATTCACCACTTTACCGCTGATGGTCTGGCCGTTCGCCAGCTCGGCGGCGTTGATCACATCGTCGCCTGCAATGGTGTTGATGGTCACGCCAGGCAATACAGACTCCACATTCACTGTGTGTGACGTGCTGGTGCTGTTGCCCACGCTATCCGTTGCCGACGCGGTGACGGTGTACAAGGCTTCACCCAGCGCTCCCACCTGGTCCGCCGGAACGGTGGTAGTCCACTGTCCGTTGATATCGACGGTGGCGCTGTAGGCTTTACCGTTGAGCATCACGGTAACGACGGTACCAACCGCCAGACCGGATGCCGTGCCCGAAAGGGTCAGTTCCTGCGTTTTTTCGGTACTGTTGATGACGTCGTCACCAGAAATTACGTCGATGGTCAGCACCGGCGCGGTCAGATTCACTTCCACGTCGTGTGTGGTGCTGTTGCTGTTACCGGCTTTATCGGTCAGCGCCGCTCTGATGGTGTAATCTCCGGCAGTCAACGCATTGACGTCTGCCGCAGGCACCCCCACACTCCAGTTGCCTGAAGCATCCAGGGTCGCGGTGTAATTTTTGTTGTTGATGGTGACAGTCACTACATCACCCGCTGCCGCGCCGGTCACAGAACCGGTGACAATCAGCGCCTGCGCATGTTCAGCGCTGTTGATAACGTCATCGTCAGAAACGGTATTGATGGTCAGTTTCGGCACCGTGGTATCGACCAGCACGTCGCGATCCGCCGAGGCCGGGTTGCCCGCTTTATCGGACACCGCTGCGGTGATGGTATAGTCGCCGTCAACAATCGAGCCGAGATCCGCAGAAGGTACGGTCACGCTCCAGCTACCGTTGGCCTGTACGGTGGTGGTGTAATTCTGGCCGTTCAGGGTCACGGTCACGGTCTGTCCGGCTTCGGCATTAGTCACGCCGTTAACAACCAAATCGACCTGTGCTTCTGCCGCATTGATGATGTTGTTATCGCTAATAATCTCAATAGACACCGTCGGCGCGGTCGCATCCACACTGTACTCACGACCGGCGGAAGCATTGTTGCCGTTCACGTTGGTCACGCTAACGTGTACGCTGGCATCACCGTCTTTCAGGCTGCCCAAATCTGCCATCGGCACGGTTGCCGTCCAGTTACCACTGGCATCTACACTTGCAGTATAAGATTTGCCGCCAAAGGTGATATAGACGGTCTGGTTCTCTTCCACATTGGTCGTTGAGCCAGACAGCACCAGGTCCGTCCCTTTTTCCACTGCGTTAATCACGTCGTCCGTGGCAATGGCATCAATGCTGATGGCAACTGTCGCCAGATCGACCGTGACGTTGTGAGTAATGGATACAGGGTTACCCGCCGCGCTCTCGCCTTTAACGGTGACCGACACGGTTCCCGCCGCCAGTGCGCTAACGTCTGCCGCCGGGATGGCTGCACTCCAGGTGCCGTCTGCCAACACCGTGGCGGCGTAGGTTTTGCCGTTCACGGTTACCGTCAGCGCGGAGCCTGCTGCAAGGCCCTCACTGGAGCCGGTGACGATCAGGTTCTGCGCGTGTTCGATGCTGTTGATCACATCGTCGCCCGCCACGGTATCAACGCGCAGGCCAGGCAGATTGGCATCAATGGTGATGTCGCGCTCGCCAGAGCCGCTATTGCCGTGGCCGTTAGTCACGCTTGCTGACACAGTCAGTAAGCCGTTACCGATAGCGGTTAAGACGTTCGCTGGAACATTTACCGACCAGCTCAGGTCATCCTGAACCTTCGCCGTGTACGTATTACCACCAATATTAATCGTGACAACATCACCACTCGCCGCGCCGCTGACTTTACCACTCAGAGTCTGCCCCGTGGCTACTTCTGCCGCGTTGATCACGTCGTCGGTAGCGATAGCGTTGATGGTTACCACTGGGATCGCGCTGTCCACCAGTACGCCATGGCTGGTACTGGCGCTGTTACCTGCGGTATCGGTCACGCTGGCCGTGACGCTGTAGTTCGCTTCGCCCAATGCGGAAACATTTGCCGCCGGAACGGTCACGCTCCAGTTGCCGCTGGCGTCAGTGGTGGCGGTGTAGTTAATGCCGTTCAGGGTCACCGTGATAGTGGTGCCGTCCGGCTGGTTGCTGGTTCCGGAGAGCTGAAGATCCTGGCCCTTCTCGGTCGCGTTGATCACGTCATCGCCCGCCAGGGTATTAATGGTAATCACCGGTGCCGTCAGGGAGACGTCAACGTCATGCGTTGCTGTGGTGCTGTTGCCCGCCTTGTCGGTGAGGGTTGCGGAGATCGTGTGGTCACCGTTCACCAGCGCGCCAACGTCAGAGGCTGGTACGCCAATGCTCCAGTTACCTGAACCACCGAGCATTGCAGTGTAATCTTTGCCGTTCAGGGTTACGGTGATGACGTCACCCGCCTGCGCGCCGCTCACGTTGCCGGAAACGATCAGCGCCTGGCCGTGCTCGGCGACATTAATGATGTCGTCGCCTGCCACGATGTTAAAGCTGATCTGCGGCACGGTGGTGTCGACCAGCACGGATGCGCCCGCGCTCGCCGGGTTGCCCGCTTTATCCGACACCGTCGCCGTTACCGCCGCATTGCCGTCGGCGATACCTGCCATGTCGGCTGCCGGAACGTTCAGCGTCCAGATACCGTTCGCCTGAACCTGCGCGGTGTACTGGTTGCCATTGAAGGTTACAGTGACCGTCTGACCGGCTTCGGCGCTTGAGGTACCGCTCAGGGTCAGATCCTGCGCCGCTTCAGCCGCATTCAGCATATTGTCGCTGCTGATGGTGTTGATGGTGACCGTCGGCGCGGCGGTATCGACGCTGTATTCCTGCGCGGAAGAGGCCGAATTGCCGTTCACGTTGGTCACGCTGACCTGCACGCTGGCGTCGCCATCTTTCAGGCCGTTCAGGTCTGCCGCTGGAACCGTGTAGGACCAGTCGCCACTGGCATCGACCGTGGTGGTATAGGTTTTACCGCCAAAGGTGACGGTGACGGTCTGCCCTGCCTCAACGTTGCTTGAGGTGCCGCTCAACACCAGGTCCTGGCCTTTTTCCGCCGCGTTCAGCACGTTGTCAGCGGTCACGCTGTTGATGCTGATTGCCACCGCGGAGAGATCCACATCCACGACGGTGCCGATGTTCACCGGGTTGCCGGAGGTATCCTGCGCACTGGCGCTGATGGTGAGCGAACCGTCCGCCCACTGGGAGACGTCCGCCGCCGGAACCGACGCCTGCCAGGTACCATCTGCCAGAACCGTTGCAGCGTAGTCTTTACCATTGATGGTCACGGTAACGGTGCTGCCCGCCGCAAGGTCGGTGCTGGTGCCTGACACAATCAGATTCTGCGCGTGTTCAATCACGTTGATCACGTCGTCACCGGCGACGGTATCAATACGCAGACCCGGCAGTTGGGCGTCAATGGTGAAGTCCAGGGAAGAAGAACCGGTATTGCCGTGTGCGTTAGTTACGCTTGCCGATACGGTCAGTTCGCCGTTGCCGAGCGCGCTTAACTGGCTCTCGGTTAACGGCAGGCTCCAGGTGAGATCGCCCTGCACGGTAACGGTGTACGTCTGGCCGCCGAGGATAATCGTAACGGTATCGCCCGCCGCCGCGTTGCTCACCTTACCAGTCAGGGTTTGCCCTGCCGTAACTTCCGAGGCGTTAACAATGTTATCGCCCGCGAAGGTGTTGATGGTCACTACCGGCAGCGAGCTGTCCACCAGCACGTTGTGGGTGGTCGAGGCACTGTTGCCAACGCTGTCGGTGACGCTGGCAGTCACGGTGTAGTTCGCTTCGCCAAGCGCGCTCACCGCAGACGCAGGTACGCTAACACTCCAGTTACCGCTGGCATCGGTGGTGGCGGTGTAGTTGATGCCGTTCAGGGTCACCGTGATAGTGGTGCCATCAGGCTGATTACTGGTGCCAGAGAGCAGCAGATCTTCGCCTTTCTCAGTGGCATTGATCACATCATCCGCCGCCAGGATATTGATGCCGATTTGCGGCGTCACGGTGTTAACGACAACGTCCAGCGAATTGCTGCCAGTATTGCCGGATTGGTCCGTTACGGAGACATCAATCGTCAGGGTACCGTCGGCCAGCCCCTGAACAACAGACGCTGGCAGACCGAGACTCCAGTTGCCCACCGCGTCTACCACAGTGGTGTAGTCGACGTTATTGATGGTGATGGTGACCAAATCACCCGCTGCTGCGCCGGTGACGGAGCCGCTGAGGATCTGCGCCTGAGAATGGGCGATTTGGTTAACGGTATTAGTATCGGTGACAAAATCGTTGATCGTCACCTGCGGCACGGTGGCATCCACCAGCCCCACGCGATCGGCGCTACTGCTGTTGCCCGCCACATCGCTCACAGTAGCCGTGACCGTCACCGTACCATCTACCAGCGCGCCTACGTCGGCGGCCGGTACATTGAGGGTCCAGGTTCCGTCCGTCTGGACGGTGGTCTGGTAAGATTTACCGTTCAGCGTCACGGTAACAGTCTGTCCCGCCTGGGCATTACTGGTGCCGCTGACCGCCAGATCCTGCTGCGCTTCCGCCGCATTGATGATGTTATCGGACGTCAGGTTGTCCAGCGTGATAGTCGGTGGCAACGTATCCACGGTGACGACGCGCGAGGCTTCTGCGCTATTGCCGTTCACATTGGTGACACTGACGCTCACCTGCGCACGTCCGTCGATCAGGGTTTCCATTGCGCTCGCCGGAACGGTCAGGCTCCAGGAACCATCCTGCTGCACCTGCGCAGTAAAGGTCTGGTCGGCAAATTTAACCACCACGGTCTGACCGGCCTCCACGCCCTGCGTCTGACCTGACAGCGTCACCTCAGCCCCTTTTTCGGCCGCGTTCAGCATGTCATCGCTGCTAATGATATCAATGGTGACCGCTACGGCGTTCAGATCCAGTTCGATGGGGTGCTCAGCAGAAACGGTATTGCCCCACGCGTCCTGCGCGCTAACGTTGACCGTAATATCCCCTGCCGTCCATGCCTGAAGATCGGACGCAGGAACACCAATTTGCCAGTTACCGCTGGCGCTCACCACGGCGGCGTAGTCAACGTTGTTGATGGTAACGGTAATCTGCGTGCCTGCAGCCAGATGGGTACTGGAGCCGGTGACGGTCAGATCCTGCTGCTGTTCGATGGCGTTGATCACGTCATCGCCAGAAATCGTGTTCACGCGCAGGCCAGGCAGCTCAGCGTTGACGTTGATATCACGTTCGCCGCTGCCGGTGTTGCCGTGCGCATTGGTGACCGAAGCGCTGAAGGTCAAATCGCCGTCGCCAAATGCCTTGAGATCCGCTGACGGGATAGTCACGCTCCAGGTCAGATCGCTCCCTACTGTGGCGGTATAGCTCTTGCCACCAACGGAGATAGAAACGGTATCGCCCGCCGCCGCGCCAGTGACGCGCCCACTCAGGGTTTGGTCCATCGCCACTTCGGCGTTGTTGACCAGGTTGTCGCCCGCAAAGGTATTGATAATCACCTGTGGCAGCACCGTATCGACCAGCAGGTTAGCGTCTGCAGAACCGCTATTACCCACGCTGTCCGTGCCGCTCACGCTGACGGTGTAGAGGGTATTTGCCAGATTCAGAACGTCGGAAACCGGCACCTGGACACTCCAGATGCCGTTTTCAACGGTGGCCGGATAGTTGACGTTGTTCAGTGTAACGGTTATGTCGCTGCCGTTCGGCAGATTGCTGGTACCGCTCAGACTCAGCGGCTGCATAGCCTCCTGAGCATTAAGAACATTGTCCTGGCTGATGGCGTCAATCGTGAATTCTGGCGGATTGCCGCTCAGCGTCACGCCGTGCGTCGCGCTGCCGGTATTGCCCGCGGCATCGGTAACGGAGACAGAAATGCTGTGGTCGCCCTCACCCAGCGCGCCGATGACGGAGGCAGGGACGCCAACGCTCCAACTGCCGTCGGCCTGTACGACACCGGTAAAGGTCTGGCCGCCCAGGGTAACCGTGACCACGTCGCCCGCTGCCGCGCCGCTCGCCTTGCCGGAGATAATTTGCGCCTGGCTCTGCTCGCTGGTATTGAGAACATCGTCGCCCGCTACGGTATCGATCGTAACTACGGGTGCGGAGGTATCAACGGTGAAATTGGCGGTGGTTGAAGAACCGTTACCCGCCTTGTCGCTGACGTTCACGGTCAACGAATGGTTGCCGTCAGCCAGCTCTTGTACTTCACTGGCAGGAAGCGTAACGGACCAGGTGCCGTCGCTGCCTACCGTTGCTGTGTGGTTTTTGCCGTTCAGCGTCACGGTTAAAATCTGGCCCGCTTCCGCGTTCGTTTTACCGGTAAGGGTCAGGGTCTGGTTGTGCTCTGCGGCATTGACGATGTTGTCCTGAGAAATCGCATCGACCGATAATGTCGGCTGCACGGTATCCACGCCAATCGTCTGACTACCGCTTACGGTATTACCCGCTGCATCTTTGCCGCTGACGTTGACCGTCCAGGTTCCATCACCCAGCGCCTGTGCGTCTGCTGCGGGCACCTTCACGCTCCATGCGCCATTTTCGCCCACTTCTGCGGTATAGGTTTTACCGTTTAACGTGACGGTGAGCGCCGTTCCCTGCGCGAGATTTTTGCTCGCACCGGAGAGGGTAAAGCCTGCGGACTGCTCACTGGCGTTAATCATGTTATCGCCTGCGGTGGTGGCGAGCGTAACGGCCGCGTCAGCCGTTGAGACAGTCACGGTAATGCTGCCTGCAGTCGTGGTTTTACTGCCGTCGATCTGCACCACGGACCAGGTGTGTTCTCCGTCCGTCTGCGTCGGAAGCTTTACCGTCCAGGTCCCGTCTGTACCGACCATGGCGCTGGCAATGGTGCTGCCGCTGCTATCTTTGATCTGAATGGTCGCACCAGGTTGCCCGGTACCGCTGAAGGTTGGGGTGTTATCATCCGTGACCTCTTTTGCACTCAGCACACCCTGCTTGTCACCCGCTTTGTCCGTTACCAAAAAGGTCGGCGTTGCGCTCTCAACTTCTTTGGTGTTATCAATGACTTTGGTTTTGCCATCACCACCATTTGCCAGCAATGCGCCAATCGCGCCGCCGCCTAATGCCGCGCCTGCAATCCAGCCCCAAGGCGCATCGCTCAGGGCACTGCCTTGCTCGAGAAAAGGTTCGATACTGGATATGGTTGTCGCATGAGAAGTCAGTTCAGTAGTCGCAAGCCCAGACGCTTCTCCGGTCTCAGCAAACGATATATGGGTAAGTTGATCCTCATTGTTGAAGACCAACTCTGAATGGTTTTTACCTTCAGGATCTTCCATGAAATAATTGTTGCAGCGGATCACGCTGCCATCTTTCATGTAAAGCAAGAGATCCTTACCCTGTCGCACGTAGCGTGCCACATCCTGTGCAGAACCATGGACTTCGATAACGCTGGGTGCAGAGACAGAAACAGAGAGGTTCCCTTCACCTGTCAGAACTGTTTTTTCAGCCGTCTTTCGGATAATGACATCAACAATTTTTACTGAACTCATATTTTTTCTCCTTACAGGCGCCCCCATCTTTCACAGATTGCCAACATTCAGATGTAGCAATCTCTGGGAAAGACTCCCATTGTCTTCAGTTTTTTTTCAGCAATTTTTGCAGCGTTTTCTTTTCGTTACTAACTTAGATCAGGTAATTTCGCCGCAGCATTTTTTTCAACACCTATAGCAGGCAATAAATTATCCAGGGCAGTGGCATAATTAATTGCGGCACTCCAGCTATCATATTCAGCCATTATTTTTGATAGCGTTGCTTGCCAGACGTCTTGTTCAACGCTTAGTAAGTCATTAATACTTCTTTTGCTAAGGGTATATTCATTTTTATAAACCTCGCGAGCACGCAGAGCGCTCTGCAATTGTATATTCCCGGCATTCATTCTACCGTGTGCTCCAGACCAGTCCGCCATAGCAACTGACGCTTTTTGTAGTACATCAAATCGAGCCTGATCGACTTGCGACATCGCCATTGTTCTTGCGCCTTCAGCCTGGTGAACTCGCGCTGAAACCGAACCGCCCTGGTAAATAGGGGCATCAATATTTAGCTGAATCTGATCGTCCCAATAGCTTCGGTTATCCGATTCATAACGCGTACGTCCACCTTTAAGGCTTAGAGTCGGCCAGTGCTGTGATTTTGCTTTTTCAACGGCATACTGAGCAGACGTTTCCATTGTCCTTGCGGCGAGCACAGATGGAATTAATGAATAATCAATATTATCAAGAGAATCCTCTCGAACGACTAATGCCTCAGGCACGGGTTGCAACTGCTCTGCATCAATACCGCTTAAAACAGCCAGTCTTGCCCGCGCGCTACTCAGCGCTGCATTGTATTGTTCAAACGTTGCCTGCATTCCCGCGACACGCGCTTGCGTCTGAAGCTCATCGGACGTAGAACTCAAACCAGCCTCTGCGCGCAATCGCGCCATATGCTGAACATTTTTAAGCGCAGTAATATTTTCTTTCGCTGCTTGTGTCAGTTCGGTATAGCGTCTGACTTCAACGTAGCTGAGAGCCGTTTTCTCAGCGACACCAGTCAATGTAGCCATAAGCTGGTACCGGTAACTATCTCGTTGTGCTTCAGACTGACTGATTGCGCTATTCGTTTTGCCAAAATCATAGACAAGCTGCGTCAGACTTAGCCCCCATGCTGCTGAGTTTTTTAGTGAGCCGCTTGAGTCTGTCGTCTGGCTATGCCCTGTATTGCCATTAAGTGATATTTGCGGCATCCAACCACTGCGTGCTTCGTCTATTTGCGCCTGGCCGATTCCCATTTGCGCGGCCTGCTGACTTATTGATGGGTCACGGTCAAAAGCAAAAAGAATACTTTCCTTCAGTGTCACAGACGCAACTCGGGCTGTGTTCGGTGTACCGTTATAGGCTTTCGCAGTACCACATACGATCATACCTGCAAATAAAAAATAAAATATTGTGTGCCTTAGGGGTACAAAAATCCGCACATGAGCCTCCATATTAATAGGGTAGATTCTCCTCCAGGATTCGTTTTTTAACCATTTGTCAAATAAGGAATAAATTTCCTTTCTCAACAATGAGCTCATTTATCAAGAAATGGTGAAATAGGATTTTCCCTAGTGAATATTATTAATTGACTTGGAGCATAACAAATACTGTACACCCTAACCATACCCACAATGTTAATGTGATGTTAATAGAATAAAGAATATTGCGGGATCTTTATAAAAGTCTGAAAGGTTGTTTTTTATACAAACATGAAAACTCTTTGTTATAAATAGGATTATTACCTCCCAGTAAATGAACATTTTTGCGTTAATTTCACAGCGTACTTAACACAAAGATTTTCAAACAAATGTCAATTTGTACCAAGACTATAGAATTTATTGACAAATATTTTTTGAATGGTCTTTTACTCAGGAGAGAAAAATAGTTGTAGATTTGATTGATACACATGGGCCACTATCGCTGAAGTGAAGGAAAATTGTGGGCTTTGGATTGAAAATAACAGGTGTGCTGGATGCTGCTGCTCGGGCTGCGAATGCAAATATTATTCAGCAACGGACTTGCTAATGACTATCAATAATCTGTGGAAAATTTAGTAATAAAAGAATATTTCAGTAAATATAATGAGGTTGACGCAATATAATTCTGATTATTGAGTCTTCTTTGTGAGGTGAGTCGCCACGGATAATCCAGGTACTACTGAGAAGTTGATAATATCTCTATGTGCAGGAGTTAAAGAAAAGCTATTAGATTACCTCGCTTTTGCGGTGCGAAACGCCTGCCTGGCAACAAGCATGTCACTAGCCCTCCTTTGGACGCCCCATCCAGAGATGGAAACGTCCGTTAGCGTTTGATTCGATAGTCAGCTCACACTAGCTCTTTGAGCTGCTCCTGCATATAGGTTGAAAAATACTCTGGATTCTTGATAAGGATGCGGTTACCGGAGGCGACTTTTTCTGCCCATCCGGCCACTTTTTTCGTGAACTCGGGATTCCATCCCTCCTGCTCACCTCGTGCCATTACAGCTTCCGGACTCGCTGGCACATTTAAGTCATGCAAATACTTTAAGATTCCCTTAGCGGTACTTTCGTCCATTGAATGGGGTACTGACGCCGAAGTGTTCATACCACCAATAAAATCCAATGCTTTCTCAATTGCTGTTGGCATGCTCTTATCCTTAAAATTAACCACGTGAGAGACACATTTATACTATGTACCCAACTTCGTCGGGATATCAAAGAGAACATCGCCTTTATTTGATTTACCCCGCAGCTAAACGCTTGCGGTGGCTGTTTTCTGCACGATTAATTCGCGATTCCGGCCAAAACCAGCCCGGTTGCCACCGCATTACGCGGCCCTTCGCTACCACGGATGTTGCCCTGTCCGGCGACAACGCCGTAGTGCGCCAGCGCATCGGTGATCATCTGCGGGATTTCGAAATCCAGCGAGGAGCCGCCCACCAGCACTACAAAAGCAATATCGCGAATGGAGCCACTGGGTGAAACCTGAAGCAATGCGCGCAGGCAGTTGGTCACAAAAACCTTCTCTTTGGCCTGTCGGCGCACCAGACGAATTTTTTCCAGCGAGGTGAGGTTATCTACCGGGATCAGCTCCCCCTCTTTCAGATACACCACTTTGGCGAAGACTGTCGGGCTGAGCGGTTCGCGGAAAAACTCTACCGCGCCGTTCTCATGGCGAATACTGAACAGGCTTTCCACTTTTGCCAGCGGGTATTTTTTAATCTCCTCCGCCAGAAACGCATCGTTTAGGCCCAGCTCAGTTTGAATTAACAGGCTAACCATATTTCCTGCACCGGCCAGATGCACCGCTCTCACTACGCCGTCGCTATTGATAATGGCGGCATCGGTAGATCCTGCGCCTAAATCGAGGATCGCCAGCGGTGCGGCGCATCCGGGCGTTGTTAGCGCCCCCGCTACGGCCATGTTGGCCTCCACGCCGCCAACTTCAACCGGCGTGTTTAACCGGGCGCTCAGCTCACTGGCGATGGCCTGCATCTGTAAGCGATCGGATTTCACCATTGCCGCAATGCCCACGGCGTTCTCCATTGAACACTCTCCAGCGATGCCGCCCTGCACCTTGCGCGGAATAAACGTATCGACCGCCAATAGATCCTGAATATGCACCGTGTTCATGTCATGACCGGTCAGTGAGGCCATCACCTTACGCACCCGCTCCAGCATGCCGCCTGCGTGCGTGCCTGCTTCACCACGAATATCGCACACGGGCGCACAGGCGCTTATCGCCTGCATAATGGCCTGCGCGCCTTGCGCTACGTCGGCTTCGCCGCCACGCTTTTCACCACGGATAAAGATCTTGCCCGCCGGGATCACCCTTGATCGCACATCACCCTGCGGGGTTTTCAGCACCACGGCGGAACGGTTGCCGATCAGCGCTCTGGCGATGGGGACGATAGTTTGCGTTTCCTCGGGCGTCAGGGCAAAGAAGGTCGCGATGCCGTAAGGATTCGACAATACCCGCACCACCTGCCCGGCGGCCGCCACTTCCACCGCCGCCAGCACCCCTTCCGGCACCTTCTCAAGTAAGGTGACTTCATCAACCACCGGCATTGGCCGACGCAGGCGATTGTTCACCAGCACGCCATCATCCTTTTTCAGGATCGCCGCCACCACGTTGATGCCGCGATCCAGCGCCGCATTGATAAGCCAGACCGCCTCGAGAAAATCCATTTCCTCGCCTACCAGCGGGATCCAGCCCTCGGCAAACCGATCCTCGCTTAACGCCGCCAGCTTCTCCACGGCGATAGTTGTCCCCATTCCCACGCCAACGCCGCCGGGCGTTTGCGGGTTATGGCCAATCATTGTCGATTCAGTAATGATGGTTTCAGTGATGGTTTCCATCGCCACATCGCCAATCACCGGCGCGGCCTCGTTGATGCAGATTTTCGCCACATCCTGAAGCGACCACGGGGTGCTATTCAGAGCCTGCTGCAGAGAAGCCACCACCCCGGCAATATTGTCCCGCGTGCCTTTCATACCGGTAGTGGCAACAATCCCGCTGGCGATAAAATGCCCATGCTGTGCCAACGCCACTTCGGTGGTGGCGTTGCCGATATCGATCCCTGCAATTAACGGCATGTTGCCTCCGTCACTGGCTGCCTTTACGCAGCTTGTTTCTCTGCTGATATATCTCTGCCGACTCGCGGACAAACCCGGCGTTCACCGTAGCGTGCCAGATATGCTCCAGTTCATCGGCAATAGCCTGCAGCTCAGCGAACGAAGAACGAAACGGGCGCAGCGCGTTGTAGATCTCCAGAATGCGGGCATCCGGGATCGCAATCAGCTCTGCCGCACGTCGGAAATTGCGCGCCACGGCATGACGCTGCATCTGTTCGGCAATCTGCGCCTGGTACTCCAGCGTTTGCTGAGAAATCCGCACATCCTGCGGTCCTACGCGGCCCGCCAGCACATTCTCAAGGGTAATGTCGGTTAGCGGCTTACCGCCAGGAGTCTGGATTTTCTCCGGGCAGCGGGTCGCTAATGGGTAATCCTGCGCGGTCATGATGTTGTCGTTCATGGTCATTCTCTTACCAGTGCAATATGCAGCGTGACGGGTGCAGCATCCTGCACCACGTGTTTGGTTTCTTTGATATGAAACAGCGCGGCCTTGGCCATAAATTTGGGCCGCACCATCTGGTCATTGACCACCGGCACCGGCGAAGGCGACTCTTTACGCGCATAGCGCGCGGCGTTTTTACCAATCTGGCGATAGGTTTCCAGCGTCAGCAGCGGAGCCTGAGAGAACAGCTCGAGGTTGCTCAGCGGCAGCAGATCGCGCTGATGAATCACCGTGGTTCCTTTCGACTGGATACCAATCCCGATGCCTGAACCGCTGAGATTTGCCGCATCCCATGCCATAAAAGAAACATCCGAGGTGCGCAGCACTCTCACCACTCGCGCATGCAGTCCCTCTTCTTCAATTCCGGCAACCAGCTCTTTCAAAATCGCGTTGTGCGGCATATCAATCAGGGTTTTATGCTGATACTTATCAAAGGCCGGGCCGACGCCAATCACCACCTCATCCACGCGTTCGTCCGCTTTAGCCGCCTCGCCTTCGCTCACCTGCAAGGTGAAAACCGGCTTACGTTCAGTTGTGTATTCCACTGTGTTCCGCCTTATTCGATCGAGCCGGGCTGAACCACGCCCGCAATATTTTTAATTTCCGCCCAGCGTTCGGCACTGATGCGATAGCCGGTACCGGGTCCCTGATAATCGTTAATGTCATTGACGGCGCTGACGACATCGAACTGGCGATCCAGAATCGCCGACGTTTGCAGATAATCCCCGGTGACGCGCTGCCTCAGCATGTTGAGGATATTGCTGGCGATATCTTCGAAGCCGCTGCAACTCAACGCGCTGACAATATCCAGCCCGGTGATATTGCGCTTCATCATCTCTTCCACGGCCGCCAGATCCTCCACCACATTGCGCGCGGGCATATCTTTGCTGCCGTGAGCATAAGTGGCGGCCTCCACTTCCTCATCGCTAATCAGCGGCAGGCCCAGTTCGCGGAACACCGCCTGAATGGCGCGTGCGGCCTTATTGCGAATGGCGATGGTTTCTTCTTCAGTCACCGGACGCAGACCGCCGTCAACCATCAGATCGCGTTGCAGAATGTTGTAATCATCGAAATCTTCAGCGTCGAAGTTCGACCCGGCAAACATGTTGTCGTAGTTGGGTACCGCGCTGTAACCGGAGAAAATAAAGTCGGTGCCCGGCAGCATCTGCATCAAGGTGCGGGCAGTTCGGCGAATATCGGAGTGGGAAAAGGTCTGATCATTGGCGGAGGCCACTTCAAGGTCGAGCATTGAGGCAATCAGGTTTTCCGCCAGCACCGCGCGGATCCCCGACGGCACAGCGCCGGTCATGCCGATACAGCTGACCGCGCCGTTTTGCAGCCCCTGTACGCCCGCGCCTTTGGTGATAAAAATGCAGCGCGACTCCAGATAAAGCATCGATTTACTTTCGGAGTAGCCCATCAGCGCTTCCGAGCCGGTGCCGGAGGTGTAGCGCATCTTCAGGCCACGCGACGCATAAGCCGAGGCGAGAAACGCTTTGGACCACGGCGTGTCATCGCCATCGGTAAACACCGATTCTGTGCCATAGACCGACACCGTTTCGGCGTAGCTGGTTAGCCCGCGCATTCCCAGCTCAAGCTCAGTGGCCTCTTCAACAGAACATTGCGTCAGCACACCGGGGCGACCACACTGGGAACCCACCAGCAGCGCCAGGGCGTTAAACGGCGCGTAGCGGGCGATCCCGACCGTCGTTTCCTGCTCGGAAAAGCCACGGATCCCCGCTTCAGCCGCGTCGGCGGCAATCTGTACCGGGTTATCTTTCAGGTTGGTGACATGGCACTGATTAGAGGGCGTGCGTCTGGCGCGCATTTTTTGCAGCGCCATCATCATCTCCACCACGTTCATTTGCGCCATTACCTCCACCGCTTTCGCTGGGGTGATAGCAGTGGTAATGGCAATTATCTCTTCCCGGCTGACGTGGATATCCACCAGCATTCTGGCGATCTCCAGCGCGTCGAGCTGCATGGCGCGCTCGACCTCGGCCACGTTAATGGCGTAGTCGGCAATGAAACGGTCAATCATGTCGAACTCGGCGCGACTTTTGCCGTCCAGCTCAACAATACGACCCTTTTCCACCTTCACCGACGAAGCCGGATCGTAGGGGCTTTCCATGGCGATCAGCCCCTCTTCAGGCCATTCGCCAATCAGGCCATCCTGATTTACAGGGCGCTTCGCAAGCACTTCGAATCGTTTTGATCTTCTCATAGTTTATGGACTCAAAAGATAAAAAATAGGGACGCCGGGCCGCATTGCCGGGGACACAACACCCAGCATTCGCCTTTCATCAGCAATGGCCGAACTCTAAATGAGCAGGACAATAAAAAAATAAAATTAATTTCGTTCCAATTTGGCACCGAATAAAAACGCATCGTTTCATATTGAAACGCAGCTCAGGAATATCCGCCGTGAATTGTGACGAGGTTAAATGATCATTATCAATAAACGTAAAAATGGGAAGATGAATTTAAATTTCCTGAAATGCATGCCCTATTGACTTAATAACGTGCGGCGAGAAAATAAGGTAAAGCCAATGATAAAAATAGCTGTCGCGCGATTTTTTTCGTGACCTCAGCCCTACAATATTTTCAGGAGAGACTGTGAATAAAAGCCAAAAAATCGCCACCATTACGCTGGCGGCTGCAAAGAAAATGGCGCAGGCCGTCGAGGCTAAAGCGTTTGATATCAACGTTCCGGTGGTCTTTTCTGTGGTGGATCGCGGCGGAAACACGCTGCTGATGCACCGTATGGACGACGCGTTTGTCACCAGTTGTGATATCTCTCTTAATAAAGCATATACCGCCTGCTGCCTGCGCCAGGGCACCCATGAAATTACTGATGCAGTACAACCTGGCGCTTCGCTATATGGTTTGCAGCTTACCAACCAACAGCGTATCGTTATTTTCGGTGGCGGTTTACCCGTCATGTTAAATGGGGAATTAATTGGAGCCATTGGCGTTAGCGGCGGCACCGTCGAACAAGACAGATTATTAGCAGAAACCGCGCTAAGTTGTTTCTCTGAATTATAATTTAAATCTAAGAAGGTATATTATGAGCTATCGTATGTTTGATTACCTGGTGCCAAATGTGAACTTCTTTGGCCCCAATGCTATTTCCGTTGTTGGCGAACGCTGCAAACTGTTAGGCGGTAAAAAAGCGCTACTGGTTACTGATAAAGGTCTGCGGGCTATTAAAGACGGTGCAGTAGATAAAACCCTCGCCCATCTGCGTGAGGCCGGTATTGACGTGGTGGTTTTTGACGGCGTTGAACCGAATCCCAAAGACACCAACGTGCGTGACGGTCTGGACGTCTTTCGCAAAGAGCATTGCGATATCATCGTTACCGTCGGCGGCGGTAGTCCACATGACTGCGGTAAAGGCATCGGTATCGCGGCGACCCACGAAGGCGATCTCTATAGCTATGCCGGGATTGAAACTCTGACCAATCCACTGCCGCCGATCGTCGCGGTGAATACCACTGCCGGTACCGCCAGCGAGGTCACCCGCCACTGTGTGCTGACCAATACCAAAACCAAAGTGAAGTTTGTGATTGTCAGCTGGCGCAACCTGCCGTCGGTCTCCATTAACGATCCGCTGCTGATGCTCGGCAAACCCGCCCCGCTGACCGCAGCGACCGGGATGGACGCCCTGACCCACGCCGTGGAAGCCTATATTTCCAAAGATGCCAACCCGGTTACCGACGCCGCCGCTATCCAGGCTATTCGTCTCATCGCGCGTAACTTGCGCCAGGCCGTAGCACTGGGCAGCAACCTGAAAGCACGCGAAAACATGGCCTACGCCTCTTTGTTGGCCGGCATGGCCTTTAACAACGCCAACCTTGGCTACGTTCACGCGATGGCGCATCAGCTTGGCGGTCTGTACGACATGCCGCACGGCGTGGCGAATGCCGTACTGCTGCCGCACGTGGCGCGCTATAACCTGATCGCTAACCCGGAAAAATTTGCCGATATCGCAGAATTTATGGGCGAAAACACTGACGGCCTTTCCACCATGGATGCCGCCGAACTGGCCATTCACGCCATTGCCCGTCTCTCCGCCGACATCGGTATCCCGCAGCATCTGCGCGACCTGGGCGTCAAAGAAGCCGATTTCCCGTACATGGCGGAAATGGCGCTGAAAGACGGCAACGCCTTCTCTAACCCGCGCAAAGGGAACGAGAAAGAAATCGCCGAGATCTTCCGTCAGGCATTCTGATAACCCAGGGGGCGCAATGTCACTTTCATCACCGGGCGTACATCTGTTTTATCACTCACGCTGGCAGGAGTCTCGCGTGCTTGATGAGCTGTGCTGGGGATTGGAAGAGCAAGGCGTCCCTTGCCGGACAATCTGTTGCGACGAGCATGACTGCGCGCTGGCCCTCAGCAAGCTGGCGGCTAAAAGCTCAACGCTACGCGTGGGTCTTGGGCTCAACGCCAGCGGCGATATTGCCTTAACCCATGCTCAGTTGCCCGAAGATCGGGCACTGGTCCGTGGGCATACTCACGCCGGGGCTGCCCAGCTCCGCACGCTCGGCGCCAATGCCGGTCAACTGGTTAAAGTTCTTCCCTTCAGCGAGATAAAATAAATGTACCGCATCTATACCCGAACCGGCGATAAAGGCACGACCGCGCTATTTGGCGGCAGTCGTATCGACAAAGACGACATCCGCGTTGAGGCCTATGGCACGGTGGATGAACTGATTTCCCAGCTAGGCGTCTGCTATGCCAGCACGCACCAGGCCGAACTACGCCAGGAGCTGCACGCCATGCAGAAGATGCTGTTTGTACTGGGTGCGGAACTCGCCAGCGATGAGAAAGGACTGACTCGCTTAAAACAGCGTATTGGCGAAGAGGATGTTCAGGCGCTGGAGCAGCTAATTGACCGTAATATGGCGCAAAGCGGCCCGCTCAAAGAGTTTGTTATTCCGGGGAAAAATCTCGCATCGGCACAGCTACACGTTGCGCGAACCCTGACGCGTCGGCTGGAGCGGGTCCTCATCGCGATGAGCAGAACGCTGACGTTACGCGATGAACCCAGGCGTTATATCAACCGACTGTCGGATGCGCTGTTCTCGATGGCGAGAATTGAAGAAACTACTCCAGATGTTTGCGCTTAAACTGGCTGGCATCAATGTCGTATTGCTTCATCTTGCGCCACAGGGTGGTGCGACCAATGTTCAGCAGCTGCGACATCTCCTGCACGCGCCCACTGGTGACGCGAGCGGCATGGATAATCGCCTCTTTTTCGATAGCGGTAAACGTCAGGCTGGCAGGCAGCAGTGAAGACGCCGTCTCCAGACCCGGACGTTCGGCAAACAGATAATCCGGTAGATTGCTCAGCCGAATATGGCCGTTATCACTGCTGATGGCGATGTTTTCGATAATACTGTTCAATTCAAAGTCATTGCCCGGCCACGAATAGGCCACCAGCTGTGCTAGCGCGTCGTCGTCGATCTTCAGACTGGATGAAAAGCGTTTTTTCAGGCTGTTCAGCCGTGTATAAATCAGCGAGGGAATACTGTTACGCCGCGCCCGCAGCGGTGGGATCACTATCTCAAAAGAGTGCAGCGCATAATACAGCTGGCGGCTAAAGCGGTTTTGCTCCACCAGATTGGCGAGATCAACCGTGGTGGTGGCGATCACTTTGACATCCACCGGGATCAGCCGGCGGGCATCCAGGCGGGTGAGTACCCCCTGCTTAATCACCTGTAACAACGCGGATTGCAGCTCCGGCGCCAGATATTCAATTTTTTCCAGAAACAGCGTGCCGCCGTTCGCCAGTTCAAGACGGCTCAGCCGACCGTTTTCATCATCGGTGGGCGCGCTGCCCATAAAATCCTGCCCCAGCACGCTGTTGGCATACAACTGACAGTTCACGGCAATATATGGTCCGCTGGCACGCTCGCTTTCGTTGTGAATAGCCTGACTCAGCAGCTCTTTACCAACACCCTCTTCTCCACACAGCAGGATCGGGAAACTTCCTCTCGCCGCCTGGCGCCCAAAATGGATCAAGCGGCGGGTTTCAGGATCGTCTGTCGACATCTGCTCAAAGGTATGGCTCACCTTGCCGAGCTGGCTGGTCATCAACTGGCGCATTTGCTCCACCGGATGCAGCAGCAGGATAAAGCTGTTGCCCTGCTCCTCAACAATCGGTTTCAGGGTAATGACGGCATCAACAAATTGATGCTGGCTTTCAAAAGTGACTTCAACGTGGTTCAGACCGCGGGCATGTTTGATCGCCCGGCGCAGCAGCATGGGTAGATTGAGCAGGTCGTGAATATTTTTCCCCTGACTGGCCTGCGCGTCAAGATGCAAAAGCAGCGCCGCGCGCGCATTGAGGAACTGCAAAACGCCCTGTTCGTTCCAGGCCATTACGCCATCATCCATGCTCTCCAGCAGGCCGTACATCTGGTTCAAATGTCGATTAGATTCAGCCAGCAGGCTGTCGGTCAGCAAAGAGTTACCGACTTCTCTGGCAATCGCCAGCGTCAGGGATAAATCAGAAACGCACTCATGTTCCACCAGACAGCACAGCGAGATGGAGCCGAACAGTCGACCATGGTTATCGAAGACCGGCGTCGAGCAGAACGACCAGGGATGCAGCGCCTGTTTAAAGTGCTGATCGCCAGAAGTTTTTGTCGGCTGCCCCGGCATCGTCGCCAGAGAAAGCGCACAGCTGCCAATAATGCTTTCGGCACAGTAACTGCCGTCGCGAAACCCAAGCTCCGCCAGCTGTTCAACCGTCTGCGGATCGCCGCAACGGCTGAGAATACAGGCTGACTCATCCAGAATCAGCAGCGCGCACGGACGGCCATCCATAAACTCCCAGGCATCTTCCAGCGCGGCCTGGGCAATCGTCAGCAGCGCCGTCTTGCGACGACAAATCGACTCAAAGGTCAGCCCTTGCGCCTGATGCGGCGCCTGCCAGGTTTCCCGCTGCATAAACTTGCTGCAACGATGCCATGACTGGGCAATGACCGAAGAGACTTCCTTCCCGATGCTATGCGTGTGCGCCGTCATATCCCTTTCCGCTGTTTAACCATAGACAACCCCTCCGGCAGAGACTGTCAGAGGGGGAGAAGATGCCGGATAAAAACCTACCGACGACTGATTAACGCGCCAGCCACTGCTGTCCCAGCAGGTCTGCCGTCAAAATAGCGGCATGTACGCTTTCAGGCGTTACCGGGAACGGCATATTGTGGATGGTTTCACCTTCTGCACAGGTCGCTTTTGCTACGGCCATGATCTTGCCGTCAACGTCTTCTTTCACGCCCATTTCCGCTAACGTTACCGGCAGGCCTACTTTCTGACAGAAATTCAGCACGGTTTCGATCTCTTCCATCGGGCTGTTTTGCAACACCAGTTGCGCCAGCGTACCAAAGGCGACTTTTTCACCGTGGTACAAATGGTGGCACTCTTCCAGAATCGTAAAGCCGTTGTGGATCGCATGCGCCCCTGCCAGACCGCTGCTTTCAAAGCCGATGCCGCTGAGGTAAGTATTAGCTTCGACAATACGCTCCAGCGCATCGGTCACCACGCCAGCCTGCGCGGCAAAGCGTGCCTTCTCGCCTTCCGCCAGCAGGGTATCATAGCACAGGCGCGCCAGGCTCAGCGCCGCCACGGTGGACTGTCCGCCCGCCATGCTGGTCGCTCTGGCGTCATAACAGGCTTTCGCTTCAAACCAGGTCGAGAGCGCATCGCCCATCCCGGCCACCAGCAGACGTACCGGCGCTTTAGCAATGATTGCGGTATCCATCACCACCATATCCGGGTTTTTCGGGTAGATCAGATACTCTTCAAACTCACCGGCTTCGGTATAGATTACGGACAGCGCACTGGTTGGCGCATCGGTAGACGCGATAGTCGGGATCACCACCACCGGCAGCTTCTGGTAGTAGCCAATCGCTTTGGCGGTATCCAGCGTTTTCCCGCCGCCAATCCCAACAACACCGCGGCAACCGTGCTGTTTCAAAATGGCAATCAGACGATTAATTTCAGCATGGCTGCATTCGCCGTTGAAGCGTTCCGCGTGGCAGCTAATGTCGTGGTTGTGCAGGCCGTTGAGTACTTTCTCTCCCGCCAGCTTCATCACGAAGTCATCCGCGATCACGAAAAAGCTGTCCGCCAGATTTTTAGCGTATTGACCAAACAAGGTGGAAGCGTCAGGACCCTGGAGATATTTGGCTGGAGATTGAATAACTTTTAGCATTCCTTTCATCCTCAAATAAGTACATGTTTTTACATGGTGAGCCCTGGCGTTAACCTGTTTGGCCTGATGCTGATGGCGAAAACGGGAGGTACCGGAGCGATGCAATAACTGTATGGCGAGGCGTGCACAAAAAGATCTTTCGTCTTTTTGTTCTGATATGAAACAGATAAAAACGGAGTACGTTTCATATTGGAACACTTATCCATAAAAAATATAAGGTTTGCGATCCTGATCCGTTCATTTACCGCCAAATATCCAGCACACATGAATCTCACTTTCTCTTTTACCCACTCGCTTGTCTTAAAATCCGCACAAAAAGGCTGATGGTGCCGGATAACCAGCGCCGTGCGCCGGTGAAAAAAGTCGAGCGAGCTCGCATTGTGATCGTTCCTTGCTTTTTTCAGTTTCATTTCGGAACAAAAAACAACAATCACGTTCCGTAATGAAACTCATTTTAAGGTTGTTTTTTTCCGCGCTGACTTCGCCAGAATCTCTTCATCGCCTCCGCACCATGACCTAAGTATTCGGGGGTTTGTCTTTCACTCAACCTCGAGGAGCCGTTATGTCTCAATTCTTTTTTAATCAACGCCCCCATCTCGTGAGCGATGTCATCGACGGTACGATTATCGCCAGCCCGTGGAATAACCTGGCGCGTCTGGAAAGCGATCCGGCCATTCGTATCGTAGTCCGTCGTGATCTCGATAAAAATAACGTGGCGGTCATTTCCGGCGGCGGTTCGGGACACGAACCCGCGCACGTTGGATTTATCGGTAAAGGCATGCTAACCGCTGCGGTCTGCGGCGACGTTTTCGCCTCCCCGAGCGTGGATGCGGTACTGACCGCCATTCAGGCGGTAACCGGTGAAGCGGGCTGTTTGTTGATCGTGAAAAATTACACCGGTGACCGTCTTAATTTCGGTCTCGCCGCCGAGAAAGCGCGTCGCCTTGGCTATAACGTTGAAATGCTGATTGTTGGCGACGACATCTCTCTGCCGGATAACAAACACCCACGCGGCATTGCGGGAACCATCCTGGTGCATAAAATCGCGGGTTACTTTGCCGAACGCGGCTACAACCTCGCCACCGTTCTGCGTGAAGCGCAGTACGCAGCCCACAACACCTTCAGCCTGGGCGTTGCGCTTTCCAGTTGTCATCTGCCGCAAGAAACCGACGCGACCCCGCGTCATCATCCGGGTCACGCGGAGCTAGGGATGGGCATTCACGGCGAGCCAGGTGCTTCGGTTATCGACACTCAGAACAGTGCACAGGTGGTGAACCTGATGGTGGATAAACTGCTGGCCGCCCTGCCTGAAACCGGCCGTCTGGCGGTGATGATTAACAATCTTGGCGGTGTTTCTGTTGCCGAAATGGCCATCATTACCCGCGAGCTGGCCAGCAGCCCGCTGCACTCGCGTATCGACTGGCTGATTGGCCCGGCCTCGCTGGTCACCGCGCTGGATATGAAAGGCTTTTCTCTCACGGCCATCGTGCTGGAAGAGAGCATCGAAAAAGCGCTGCTCACCGAAGTGGAAACCAGCAACTGGCCGACGCCGGTCCCACCGCGTGAAATCAGTTGTGTTCCGTCATCTCAGCGTAGCGCACGCGTGGAATTCCAGCCCTCGGCAAACGCCCTGGTGGCCGGGATTGTGGAGCTTGTCACCGCAACCCTTTCCGATCTGGAGTCCCATCTTAATGCGCTGGATGCCAAAGTCGGCGATGGCGATACCGGTTCAACCTTTGCCGCTGGCGCACGCGAAATTGCCAGCCTGCTGCATCGCCAGCAGTTGCCGCTGGATAACCTTGCCACGCTGTTCGCGTTGATTGGCGAACGCCTGACCGTGGTGATGGGCGGTTCCAGCGGTGTGCTGATGTCGATCTTCTTTACCTCAGCCGGACAGAAACTGGAACAGGGAGCAAATATTGTCGAAGCATTAAATACGGGCCTGGCGCAGATGAAGTTCTACGGCGGCGCAGACGAAGGCGATCGCACCATGATTGACGCGCTGCAACCGGCCCTGACTTCACTGCTCGCGCAGCCGCAAAATTTGCAGGCCGCATTCGACGCCGCGCAAGCGGGAGCCGAACGAACCTGTTTGTCGAGTAAAGCCAATGCCGGTCGCGCATCGTATCTGAGCAGCGAAAGCTTGTTGGGTAATATGGACCCCGGCGCGCATGCCGTCGCAATGGTATTTAAAGCGCTGGCAGAGAGTGAATTGAGCTAAGCCATAAATGCCTGATGCGCTTCGCTTATCAGGCCTACGAGTACAAACCTATGTAGGCCGGATAAGGCGTTTACGCCGCCATCCGGCAGAACGTTAACGATAAACGCGGATCCCGCCCTCTACGCCGCGGCTAAACAGTACCTGCCAAAGCTCGATATCTCGGGCGCGGAAAGCCCCGGCGCAGGCGCATAAATAGTAATTAAACATTCTTCTGAAGGTGGCGGAATAACGTGACGACAGCTCCGGCCAGGCCTGATTAAAGCGCTCGTGCCAGGCCATCAGCGTTTTATCGTAATCGCTGCCAAAGTTATGCCAGTCCTCCATCACAAACCGTGATTCGCTGGCCTCGGCAATATGGGAAATCGACGGTAAGCAACCGTTGGGGAAAATGTATTTGTTGATCCATGGATCGACGCTCATCCCTTTTTTATTGCTACCGATGGTATGCAGCAGGAAGAGCCCGTCCGGTTTTAAACAACGGTCGGCGATGCTGAAATAGGTATCGTAGTTTTTCGGCCCGACGTGTTCAAACATCCCCACGGAGACAATGCGATCGTAGTGTTTATCAAGGTCGCGATAATCCTGCAGCAGAATGTTAACGTCCAGACCTTCACAGCGCTGCTGCGCCATTTTCTGCTGCTCTTTGGAAATGGTAACGCCTTCTACCACCGCGCCATAATGACGTGCCGCATACTCCGCCAGCCCGCCCCAGCCACAACCGATATCGAGTAAACGCATACCCGGTTTAAGCTGCAGCTTCTCGCAGATCATTTTTAATTTGGCATTTTGCGCATCTTCTAATGTGGTCGCATCTTTCCAGTAACCACAGGAATATTGCATATGCGGATCAAGCATCAGCGCAAAGAGATCGTTACCAATATCATAATGTTCTTTGCCGACTATCCATGCCCGACTCCGCGACTGCAAATTAAACAGGCGCGCACAGGCAATGCGTAAAATATCTTTCAGATTTCCCGGCATCTGCTGGTCGAGTTTTGCTTTGAGGATTTTGCAGAACAGAATATCGAGCCGCTCACAGTCCCACCAGCCTTCCATATAGCTTTCACCAAGTCCTAATGAGCCTTGTTGCAATACCCGTTTAAAGAAACCGGTGTGATGAAGTTGAATGTCCCACGCTCGCGAGCCATTAATTCTGATATCCGCTTGCGAAAGCAGCTCTTTTCCCATTCGGGTCCAGTTATCATTTATTTCATTGACGATCACAGCATCTGAACAAAGCGAATTCATGGTATTTACCAAAAGTGGGCTAAAAATTCTTACACAAGATTATTATGGAAAAAAAGGTGTATGTATTATGATCTGCGGACAAGATCTATCGAGTAGCAGACACATCATCGGGATCATTGACGATTCATTTATGGAAACTCTCGCGCAAAAGCAGTGGAACTTCTACCCGGATAACTCCATGACGGAACTGCCGCAGGACGTGTACTTTCGCTCTTATGTCCTGGAAGCTAACCATCATGTTCCACAGCATTCACACTCTTTTATACAGTTTCATTTCGCCCGTAAAGGCAGTATGCGTATTGATGTTGCCGGTAAGTGCTGGATAATTCCGGCACATTATGGCATCTGGATTCCGAATAATACGGAGCATACGGTTTGGGCACTGGATGATGTGTATTTAGAAAATCTGGATATTAATCCGGGCTTTCTTGAAGAGAGCATTAATGAATGTAAAGTGGTGGCAATCAGTGATTTCGCCAGAGAGTTTATTCATTACGCCACGAATTCAATTTCAGGCCATTATGATAGCCAGTCAAAAGAGGGCAAGCTGGTCAGCGTCCTGGTCGACATTATTCTGCAGCTCCCGGAAGTCGCTTTTGTATTACCCTGGCCGCAGGATCGCGAATTAAACAAAGTTTGCCGAACCATACAAGAATCTCCCGCACTGGAGCATTCGGTTGAATACTGGTCGCAGCATCTGGGTATGTCTGCCCGTACCTTTTCACGCCATTTCAAAAAAGAAACCGGATTGCCTTTCAGCGTCTGGAAGCAAAAAATGCGTATTCTGGAATCCGTATTAATGCTGAAGAAAAATAAAAGCGTAACCGCCGTGGCGCTCGACGTGGGGTATTCAAGCACCGCGGCATTTAGCTACGCATTCCGCCAGGCGTTTGGCGTTCCGCCGTCTAATTACTGATTAACGGCGCTGATGCCAGTAAGCCGCTGCGCGAACCCGTTGCTGATCGAACGCCTCGGTTTCAAAGCGAGCACTCAGGTTTTTGACCACCTTCCCTTCGCCAGTGATCCAGATGTAATAATCGTCTGCTGGCACGCTTAGCCGCGATAAGTGTTCATTCACCGCCTGCTCGTCATGACCGATAAACCACTGAATAGTAAACCCGTCGAGGTGGGCAAAATAGTCCTGGTATGCTGCATCTTGCACGCTGACCAGCGCCGTGACGTGCGGACGTACCGCTAAACGACTGAGCGACTCCAGGCGTCGGCGCAGCGCGGGCATTCCCGATTCATCACACACATAAACCTGATACGCATAATCCTCTGGCACCACCAAAGAACCGCGCGGTCCGCCAATTGTCAGCTTGTCCCCCTCACGGGCATTCATCGCCCACGTACTTGCCACGCCACCGTCATGGATATAAAAATCCAGCGCCAGCTCATGGCGCGCTTCGTCATACAACGGCGTGTAATCACGGGATAACGGACGTACGCCATCAGCCCAGACAATGCCTTCATCGGTGACGACAGGCGGCACAAAATGGCTGCCCGGTTCAGGGAAAAAGACCTTGGTATGGTCGTCAAACCCGTGTGAGCTAAAACCGTCCAGAGCGTCCCCGCCCAGTACAATGCGCTGAAAGCCCGCGCTAATACGTTCTACGCGCAGGACGGTAAGTTCCCGAAAGCGCAGTTCATTACGAACGCGCTGGGGGTAGCGTGAGGTGTTTTTTGTCATTTTTTTCGCCTTGTGAAGATAATACGATATATCTAAATACATTTTTAAATGATAATGATTGCTAATCAAGAGGATTGCAAGCACTTTTTTGATATAGTCACCGTCAGATTAGACTGACAGCACCAACCAATAAAAACTGTTAATAATCATCACATTAAACAAAATACAATTTGTAGACTTGCAAGGTGACAATTTTTAGATATAAATTAGATATATCTAAACAACATCAGGAGACGATGATGCAAAACCATCATGAAGGTTGCTGCAAACATACTGAGCACCAACACGAAGGCTGCTGCAAGGGTGAAGGACATCACCACGAAGGCCGCCACAACGAGCACCATGCAGGTTGCTGCAAAGGTGAAGAACATCGCCATGAAGGCTGTAACAAAGAACATCACCACGAACAGGGTTGTGGGCACCGTCGCGGGGGCGGTGGTCGTCGCCAACGCTTCTTCGGTCACGGAGAATTACGCCTGGTCATTCTGGATATCCTGACCCGCGACGCCAGCCACGGCTATGAGCTGATTAAAGCAATTGAAACCCTGACTCAGGGTAACTATACCCCGAGCCCGGGCGTTATCTATCCGACGCTGGATTTCTTGCAGGATCAGGCACTGATCACCATCAGCGACGAGGAAGGTGGGCGTAAACAGATTGCGATCACGACTCAGGGCCAGCAATGGCTGGATGAAAACCGTGAGCATCTGGAACATATCCACGAACGTATTAAAGCCCGCTGCGTGGGTTTTGAATTACGCAAGAATCCGCAGATGAAACGCGCGCTGGAAAACTTCAAAGCCGTGCTGGACCTACGGGTTAATCATGGTGATACCAGCGATGCGCAGATCAAAAAAATCATCGGTATTATCGATCGCGCTGCGCTGGATATTACTCAGCTGGATTAATTTACACTGCAGGCGGGACCCGTTTGCCCGCCGTTCCGCCTGTAGGGTTTATATTAATGTAGCACCGTGACAGCATCTTCCAGTCGACCAGCGCGATGCTTCACCATCGCAGAAATCTGGGCGCTCTCTTCAACCAGTTCGGCGTTTTTCTGCGTAATATTGCTCAGTTCATTCACTGCCCGAGTCAGGCTGGAAAGGCCATCTGACTGCTCCAGCGTTGAGTGGCTGATTTGGGCGATCAGCTGAGTGACGTTTTGCACCTGCGCCACAATATCGTCCATCGTGCGCCCTGCAGCGTGAACCTGATCGGAGCCGGACTGCACTTTATCGGCGCTGGCATCAATCAGCTTGCGGATATCATTGGCCGCACTGGCGCTGCGACTGGCAAGATGACGCACTTCTCCCGCCACCACGGCGAACCCTTTCCCTTGCTCACCTGCCCGTGCAGCTTCAACGGCGGCGTTCAAAGCCAGAATGTTGGTCTGGAAAGCAATATCGTTAATCAGCGTCGTAATGGTGCCGATCCTCTGGGTGCTGTTGGCGATATCGTCCATGGTTTTGATGACGGTATCCATCGCCTCACCGCCGTGCGTTGCCGCGCTGCTGGCGGCGATGGAGAGTTTATCGGCTGCGGCGGCGGTCTCAGAGTTTTGTTTTACCGATGCAGCCATCTGATTCATGGTGGTCACCGTTTCCTGCACATTCTCTACGGTCTGCTGCGTATGCTTGTTTAAATCATCACTGCCTTTCGCCAGCGTTTCACTGTCGCTGCGTACACAACTCACCTGGCTGGAGACATCATGGATGAGCCAACGGCACATTAGCCCCAGTTGCCCGACCGCTCGCAGCATCAGGCCCAGCTCATCACTGCGGTTAAGATGCGACACGCTGTTCCGCTCACCGGTCGCCACTTTAAGCGCCTGACGGGCGACATTCTCAATAGGACGCACAATCTGCCATTCGAAAATAGCCGTTCCTAAAAGCATCACCAAGACGCTCGTCAGCAGTAACGGCCATTCGGCGCCCATTTGCTTCAGTGCGGCCGCCAGTAAAATAAACATAAACGCCATTACGCTGCGCACTCGCCAGCGAACCGGCAGCGCCGGGAGTTTGCCCAACCAGCCTTTGCGTACCACCAGGCCTTTATGAATTCGTCGATTGCAACGCCCTTCATTCAGCGCTTTATATAAAGGCTCTACCGCCGCAATCTCCTCGTCAGTTGCCCGGGTACGGATCGACATATACCCGGTTACACGCCCTTCCCGCACCATCGGCACCGCATTGGCCCTTACCCAGTAGTGATCGCCATTCTTACGCCGGTTTTTCACAATCCCGCTCCATGGCTCACCCTGCTTCAGGGTGTACCACATATCCGCAAACGCCGCTTTTGGCATGTCCGGATGACGAACCAGGTTGTGCGGTTTTTCGAGCAATTCATTTAGTTGATAGCCACTGACCTGGACAAAGGTATCGTTCGCATGGGTGATATAGCTTTGTAAATCGGTAGTCGACATGAGGGTGATATCATCATCCAGCGGTGTATTTTGCTGACTAACGTAGGGATGAGAAGACATGATTGCGTCCTGTGCAGGTTATCTGGTTGTTAACTCTTTCGGCTTATGTTATTTCGGCGATAATTTTTTTATCTTTAGTTGTTAAATTTGATTTAGATCGCAATTTGCGATTAAACCTCAAAATTTGTACGCATTCTAATCCATTGATTTAAAATACTTTCAATCAGTAACTATTCAATTCCACTTCTACCAATGCACCGTTACAGGGCGAGTATTGCTCATTTTTAGCGCAGAAAAGGGGTTTTCCGATCTGTTTTCTCAGTCTGAACGTGGGCAAAATGCCAGCAAATGTTAAAGATTGGCATTAAATGTTGCGCAAATAAGATGTTTCCTGGTGTTTATCCCGATTTTTGCTAAGCGCGCCGGAATGGCGCAATCCCTGCAATACTTAAATCAGTATCATGTGATACGCGAGCTCCGGGAGCATATTTTGAACAGGTTACCTTCCAGCGCATCGGCCCTGGCCTGCAGCGCACACGCACTGAATCTCATCGAAAAGCGCACGCTTGATCATGAGGAAATGAAATCACTAAACCGAGAGGTGATTGAATACTTCAAGGAGCATGTCAATCCGGGGTTCTTAGAGTATCGAAAATCTGTAACAGCAGGCGGGGATTACGGAGCCGTAGAGTGGCAAGCGGGAAGCCTGAATACGCTTGTCGACACCCAGGGGCAGGAGTTCGTCGATTGCCTGGGTGGTTTTGGAATTTTCAACGTGGGGCACCGTAATCCAGTCGTGGTTTCCGCCGTACAGAATCAACTCGCGAAACAACCTCTGCATAGCCAGGAGCTACTCGACCCTCTGCGGGCCATGCTGGCAAAAACCCTCGCCGCACTGGCCCCAGGTAAGCTGAAATACAGTTTTTTCTGTAACAGCGGGACCGAGTCGGTTGAAGCCGCTCTGAAGCTGGCGAAAGCGTATCAATCACCGCGCGGTAAATTTACGTTTATTGCCACCAGCGGCGCATTCCACGGTAAATCGCTGGGCGCGCTGTCCGCCACGGCTAAATCCACCTTCCGCAAACCCTTTATGCCGCTGCTGCCGGGTTTCCGCCATGTACCGTTTGGCGATATTAACGCGATGCGCACCGTGCTCAGCGAGTGTAAAAAAACCGGTGACGACGTCGCTGCCGTGATCCTCGAACCGATCCAGGGTGAAGGGGGCGTGATCCTGCCGCCGCAAGGGTATTTAACCGCCGTTCGTAAACTTTGCGATGAGTTTGGCGCGCTAATGATCCTTGACGAAGTGCAGACCGGCATGGGTCGTACTGGCAAAATGTTCGCCTGCGAACACGAAAACGTGCAGCCCGACATTATGTGCCTGGCTAAAGCGCTGGGCGGCGGCGTGATGCCCATTGGCGCAACCATTGCCACCGAAGAGGTATTCTCCGTCCTGTTCGACAATCCTTTCCTGCATACCACCACGTTTGGCGGCAACCCGCTTGCTTGCGCGGCTGCGCTGGCCACCATTAACGTCCTGCTGGAGCAAAATTTACCGGCTCAGGCGGAGCAGAAAGGCGATATGTTGCTGGATGGTTTCCGCCAGCTTGCGCGGGAATACCCGGACCTGGTACATGATGTACGCGGTAAGGGCATGCTGATGGCGATTGAGTTTGTTGATAATGAAATCGGCTACAACTTTGCCAGTGAGATGTTCCGCCAGCGGGTGCTGGTAGCCGGCACGCTGAACAATGCAAAGACGATCCGTATCGAACCGCCGTTGACGTTAACGATCGAGCAATGCGATCTGGTATTGCGAGCAACGCGCAAAGCCCTGGCAGCATTACGGGTGAGCGTGGAGCAGGTGTAACAACCTTACCCGGCCTATAAAAGACACCCTTTTGTAGGCCGGATAAGGCGTAGCCGCCATCCGGCAATTAGCCTAACTCAAACAATCCGCACACCCACTGGCATCACCCGTTCTGGCGTTAACAGCACGCTTTCGCTGCCATCATCCGTCTCAGCGCACAGCAGCATACACTCAGATGTTTCACCGCGCATTTTGGCCTTTTGCAGGTTACACAGCACCACTACCGTTTTCCCCATTAGCTCCTCTTCGCTGTAATAAGGAACCAGGCTGGTCACGGTTTGCAGCGTACGCTCTCCAACATCTACCTGTACGATATACAGCTTATCGGCATTGTCATGGCGCTTTACCTGTGCGATTTTTCCAACACGTATTTCCATTCGGGCAAAATCAGCAAATGCGACGATATCCATTGTTTTCTCCTCTGGTAAAATTTTACTAAATATTAGCAAAATATTTTCCAGGCATTGTTCTCAAAAGCGGGAAAATGACGTACTCATCACACTCTGAAAGCCCGGTTTTACCCCGAACATGTCAATTAAACATGCTTTTTTTACTGAAAACAGATGAATAGATAAGCACTTCATTTACAATGCGCAGGTAACTCAGGGAAAAGGTAAACATGGCAACACTTAAAGACATCGCAATCGAAGCTGGCGTGTCCCTGGCGACAGTGTCCCGGGTTTTAAACGATGACCCCACGCTGAATGTAAAAGAAGAGACTAAGCATCGCATTCTGGAGATCGCGGAAAAGCTGGAGTACAAAACCAGCAGCGCCCGTAAGAACCAGACCAATGCGCTCGGCCCCCAGCATATTCTGGCGCTCTACAGCTATCAGCAGGATTTGGAAATCAACGATCCTTACTACCTCGCGATCCGCCATGGGATTGAAACCCAGTGTGAGAAACTCGGGATCGAACTGACCAACTGCTATGAGCACAGTGGACTGCCGGAGAGCAAACACATTACCGGCATTCTTATTGTCGGCAAACCTTCTCCCGCTCTGCGCGAGGCGGCAACAGCGCTTACCGACAACATCTGCTTTATCGATTTCCATGAACCCGGCAGCGAATATGACGCCGTCGATATCGATCTGGCCCGCATCAGCAAAGAGAGCATCGACTTTTTCATTGCCCAGGGCGTCACCCGCATTGGCTTCATCGGTGGTGAAGACCAGCCGGGCAAGGCCGATATCCGCGAAGCCGCGTTTGTCGAATACGGTCGTCTGCAGCAGGTCGTTTCTGAACAGGACATCTATCGCGGCGGTTTCTCCAGTTCATCAGGCTATGAACTGGCTAAAGAAATGCTGGCAAAACCCGACTATCCCAGCGCCCTGTTTGTGGCTTCAGATTCGATTGCTATTGGCGTTCTGCGCGCCATCCACGAGCGTGGTCTTAACATTCCACAGGATATTTCGCTGATAAGCGTTAATGATATTCCAACGGCGCGTTTCACCTTTCCTCCGCTTTCCACCGTTCGCATTCATTCTGAAATGATGGGCAGTCAGGGCGTCAACCTGCTGTTCGAGAAAGCCCGCGACGGGCGTGCGCTTCCCCTGCTGGTTTTTGTTCCCAGCAAGCTGAAACTGCGCGGCACCACCCGCTAAAATCCCCCGTTAACCCGCCCGGTTTCTTCTGATGCCGGGCGCGCATTGTCATGCATTCTTTTCTGCGTCCGAATTATTTTCGTGATCCAGTTAAAGTAAATCACTTCATCCGCTATATTTTAGTAAAACTTTTACTAAAATCACCATCAATTACACTTACTCACCATTACAATGAATGGTTCCGATTTTTCTCCACCGGGAGGCCTTATGAATCGCTGGGAAAACATTCAGCTCACCCACGAAAATCGACTGGCGCCACGCGCATATTTTTTCTCTTATGACTCCGTTGCACAGGCTCGCTCGTTTGCCCGCGAAACCAGCAGCCTCTTTCAACTGTTAAGCGGTCAGTGGAATTTTCAGTTCTTTGAGCATCCGCTACAGGTGCCGGAAGCCTTTACGTCGCAATTTATGAACGACTGGGGCAGCATCACCGTCCCAGGCATGTGGCAGATGGAAGGACACGGTAAGCTGCAGTATACCGACGAAGGTTTTCCTTTCCCGATTGACGTCCCCTACGTTCCGACCAATAACCCCACCGGAGCCTACCAGCGCATTTTCTCCCTCAGCGAAGGCTGGCAAGGCAAACAGACGCTGATAAAGTTTGATGGCGTAGAAACCTACTTCGAAGTTTACGTGAATGGTCAGTACGTTGGCTTCAGCAAAGGCAGCCGCCTGACGGCCGAATTTGATATCAGCGCAATGGTGCGCACCGGTGACAACCTGCTGTGCGTTCGCGTAATGCAATGGGCTGACTCCACCTACGTTGAAGACCAGGACATGTGGTGGTCGGCGGGAATTTTCCGCGACGTCTATCTGGTAGGCAAACAGGCGACCCATATTCAGGATTTTACCGTTCGCACCGAGTTCGATGATGACTATCGCGACGCCACCCTCTCTTGCGACATTGCGCTGGAAAACCTGGCCGCCACGCCGGCGATAGCGTCGCTCGAATACACCTTGTTTGACGCTGAGCAGGCGCTGCATAGCGGCGTGATTAATACCCTGAAGGTGGATAAACAAACGCAGACCGCGTTTAATTTCAAGGTTAGCGCGCCGCAGCAGTGGTCGGCGGAATCGCCGTATCTCTACCATCTGGTGATGACGCTGAAAGATGCCAGCGGCAACATCCTTGAAGTCGTGCCACAGCGCGTCGGATTCCGCGATATTAAAGTTCGCGACGGTCTGTTTTACATCAATAATCGCTACGTGATGCTGCATGGCGTTAACCGCCACGATAACGATCATCTTAAGGGCCGCGCGGTCGGTATGGATCGCGTTGAAAAAGATCTGCTGTTAATGAAGCAGCACAATATCAACTCCGTACGCACCGCCCATTACCCGAACGATCCGCGCTTCTATGAATTGTGCGATATCTACGGTCTGTTCGTGATGGCCGAAACCGACGTTGAATCTCACGGCTTCGCTAATATCGGCGATATCAGCCGGATAACCGACGATCCGCTATGGGAAAATGTCTACGTTGAGCGCATCGTGCGCCACGTCCATGCGCAGAAAAACCACCCGTCGATCGTCATCTGGTCACTCGGCAACGAATCCGGATACGGCTGTAACATCCGCGCCATGTATCACGCTGCAAAAGCGCTGGATGACACGCGTTTGATCCATTACGAAGAAGATCGTGACGCCGAAGTGGTGGATATCATCTCCACCATGTACACCCGCGTGCCGCTGATGAATGAGTTTGGTGAATATCCGCATCCTAAGCCACGCATCATCTGCGAGTATGCGCACGCCATGGGTAACGGTCCCGGCGGGCTAACGGAATATCAGAACGTCTTCTATCAGCATGATTGCATTCAGGGGCACTATGTCTGGGAGTGGTGCGATCACGGGATTCAGGCCAAAGATGACGACGGCAACGTCTGGTACAACTATGGCGGCGACTACGGCGACTATCCGAACAACTACAACTTCTGCCTTGATGGCCTGATTTATTCCGATCAAACCCCAGGACCAGGACTGCAAGAGTACAAGCAGGTAATTGCGCCAGTGAAAGTACGCGCACAGGATCTGGCTCGCGGCGAACTGCGGGTAGAAAACAAACTGTGGTTCACCACGCTTGACGACTACACCTTGCATATTGAGGTTCGCGCCGAAGGAGATACGCTCTCTGTTCAGCAGATAAAACTACGTGACGTTCCTCCCAACAGCGATGCGCTCCTGCAATGCGCACTGCCGGAGCTGGATGCGCGCGAAGCGTTCCTTAACGTCAGTGTGACGAAAGATTCCCGCACGCTATACAGCGAAGCCGGGCATCACATCGCGACGTATCAGTTTCCACTGAAAGCCAGAACGGCGGCTACCGTACCGTTTAGTCTGCAAAATTCCACCCCTCTGACGCTGGAAGACAGCCGCCAGAGCTGCACCGTTCGCGGTTATAACTTCCATCTGACCTTCTCAAAGCTGACCGGTAAGCCGATCGCCTGGAACGTCAATGGCGAAGAGCTGATTACCCGCGAGCCGAAGATTAATTTCTTCAAACCGACCATTGATAACCACAAGCAAGAGTTCGAAGGCCTCTGGCAGCCGAATCATTTACAGATTATGCAGGAGCATCTGCGCGAGTTTACCCTTGAGCAAACCGATGATGCGCTGCTGATAACCAGCCAGACCATTATCGCCCCGCCGGTATTCGATTTCGGTATGCGCTGCACCTATCGCTGGCGCATTGCCGCGGACGGTCAGTTGAACGTAGAGCTTTCCGGCCAGCCTTACGGAGAGTACCGGGACATCATTCCTTGCATCGGCTTCACGATGGGCATCAACGGTGATTTGGGCCAGGTGGCATATTACGGACGTGGTCCCGGTGAAAACTATGCCGATAGCCAGCAGGCCAACATCATCGACATCTGGCGCAGCAGCGTGGATGAGATGTTCGAAAATTATCCGTTCCCGCAAAACAACGGCAATCGTCAGGACGTGCGCTGGGCAACGCTAACCAACCGCCACGGCAACGGTCTTCTGGTGGTTGGGCAGCGCCCTGTCAACCTGAGCGCCTGGCGCTATACGCCAGAAAATATCTTCGCCGCACAGCACTGCAACGCGCTACAGCGTAGCGATGACATCACCCTGAATCTGGACCACCAGTTGTTGGGACTAGGTTCCAATTCGTGGGGAAGTGAGGTGCTCGATTCCTGGCGCGTCTGGTTTACATCATTCAGCTACGGCTTCACGTTGTTGCCGTTTTCCGGCAGCGAGTCTGGCGCTCAAACCACCGCCAACCGCGCCTTTGGCACCGGATTCTTTTCCACGAATTTGCACAGCGAGAATACAAAATGAGGATCATCGACAACTTAGAGCAGTTCCAGCAACGCTATGCTTCGGGTCGGAAATGGCAACGCTGCGTCGAGGCTATTGAAAATATTGACAATATTCAGCCAGGCGTCGCCCACTCGATCGGTGATTCCCTGAGCTACCGCGTGGAAACAGACTCCGCGACCGATGCGCTGTTTACCGGCCATCGTCGTTATTTTGAGATCCATTACTACCTGCAAGGACAGCAAAAAATAGAGTATGCCGCCAAAGAGGATCTCCAGGTGGTTGAATACTATCGCGATGAAACCGATCGCGAATATCTGAAAGGTTGTGGAAAAACCGTAGAAGTGCACGAAGGACAAATGGTTATTTGTGACAACCATGAGGCCTATCGTTTTATTTGTAATAACGCAGTGAAAAAAGTCGTACTCAAAGTCACCATCGAAGATGGTTATTTTCATAATAAATAAAAACACAGGCGGCGCCGACGTTGCGCCGCCAGTACCCTATAATAATCAGGAATCGGAGATGTGCTATGTCTGATACCAAACGTAATACCATCGGCAAGTTCGGCTTACTTTCACTCACTTTTGCCGCGGTTTATAGTTTTAATAACGTAATCAATAATAATATTGAGCTTGGTCTGGCATCCGCACCGATGTTTTTCCTCGCGACGATTTTCTACTTTATTCCATTCTGTTTAATCATCGCCGAATTTGTTTCGCTGAATAAAAACTCCGAAGCCGGTGTCTACGCATGGGTAAAAAGTTCGCTGGGCGGACGTTGGGCATTTATTACCGCCTACACCTACTGGTTCGTTAATCTGTTCTTTTTTACCTCGCTTTTGCCCCGCGTTATCGCCTACGCCTCATATGCTTTTTTAGGCTACGAATACATTCTGACGCCGTTCGCGACTACCGTGTTAAGTATGGTGCTGTTTGCCTTCTCCACCTGGGTTTCGACCAACGGCGCAAAAATGTTAGGACCAATTACCTCAGTCACCTCCACGTTGATGCTGCTGCTGACGCTATCCTATATCTTACTGGCGGGTACTGCGCTGGTTGGCGGCGTACAGCCTGCTGACCCTATCACCGTAGACGCAATGATCCCGAATTTTAACTGGGCCTTCCTGGGTATCACCACCTGGATCTTTATGGCGGCAGGCGGCGCAGAGTCGGTGGCGGTGTACGTCAACGACGTCAAGGGCGGTTCCAAATCATTCGTGAAGGTCATTATCATTGCCGGGATTTTTATCGGCGTGCTCTATTCCATCTCCTCGGTGCTGATCAACGTCTTTGTCAGCAGCAAAGAGCTGAAGTTCACCGGTGGTTCGGTGCAGGTATTCCACGGCCTGGCGGCATATTTCGGCCTGCCGGAACTGGTCGTGAACCGCTTTGTCGGCCTGGTCTCCTTTACCGCGATGTTCGGCTCTCTGCTGATGTGGACCGCCACGCCGGTGAAGATCTTCTTCTCTGAAATTCCGGCGGGTATTTTCGGTAAAAAAACCGTCGAACTGAATGAAAATGGCGTTCCGGCCCGCGCAGCGTGGATCCAGTTCCTGATCGTTATCCCGCTGATGATTATCCCAACCCTTGGCTCCAATACCGTGCAGGATTTAATGAACACCATCATCAACATGACCGCCGCCGCATCGATGCTGCCGCCGCTGTTTATTATGCTGGCTTACCTGAATCTGCGCGCAAAACTGGATCACTTACCGCGTGACTTCCGTATGGGTTCACAAAAAACCGGCATTATTGTGGTCTCGATGCTGATTGTTCTTTTCACCATCGGATTTATCGCCTCTACCTTCCCGACCGGCGGTAACATCATAACCATTATTTTCTATAACGTTGGTGGCATTGTTATTTTCCTCGGCTTCGCCTGGTGGAAATACAGTAAATACATCAAAGGGCTGACCAAAGAAGAAAAAGCTATTGAGGCGGCCCCTGCTTCAGATATCAATTAATGACTAAAACATAATAACAATAAACAATATTCGCCAAGGCTATAACAATAAAAATTAAATTTTATTTGCTTAGGATAAAGCATGAAAAACATTAGCCATTGTTGCAGGGCAATTATTGCCCTGCCCTTTTTCTGCGTCTCCTCTCTGGGTGCAGAAGAAGTTCGCCCTGCAGAACACGACGACACGAAAACGCCCGAAATATCTTCCCCGTCATTTCGTTTTTATGGCGAATTGGGCATGGGTGGATATATGGATTTAGAAGGAAAAGATAAACATAAGTACAGCGATGGTACCTATATAGAAGGTGGCCTGGAGATAAAACACGGCTCGTGGTTTGGTCTGATCTACGGCGAGGGCTGGACCGTACAAGCGGACCATCAGGGCAATGCCTGGGTTCCTGACCATAGCTGGGGCGGATTCGAAGGCGGGATCAACCGCTTTTACGGTGGTTACCGCACCGATGATGGCACGGAGCTGATGCTCAGCCTGCGCCAGGACTCTTCGCTGGATGACCTGCAATGGTGGGGGGATTTCACTCCAGACCTGGGCTACGTCATTCCTAATACCCGCGACATCATGACCGCCATTAAGGTGCAAAACCTGACCGGTCCTTTGCGCTACAGCGTGACCGCGACGCCCGCCGGACACCACGACGAGAGCAAAGCCTGGCTGCACTTTGGTAAATACGATCGCTACGACGATAAATATACCTATCCGGCCATGATGAACGGCTACATCCAGTACGATCTGATCGAAGGCGTAACCTGGATGAACGGCCTGGAGATAATGGATGGTACCGGACAGTTGTTCCTGACCGGTATCCTCTCGCCCAACTTCGCCGCCCGCGCCTGGCACCACACGGGCCGCGCCGACGGGCTGGATGTGCCCGGCACCGAGACCGGCTATATGGTCAGCGCGATGTATGAAGCACTAAAAGGCGTTTACCTCTCCACCGCTTATAGTTACGCCAAACACCGACCGGATAGCTATGAGGACGAAACCACTTCCTTTATACAGTTCGGTATCTGGTATGAATACGGCGGCGGGCGTTTCGCTACCGCCTTCGACAGCCGGTTCTATATGCAGAATGCATCTGGCGACCCGAGCGACCAAATCTTCCTGATGCAATATTTCTATTGGTAACAAGGACCGGAACACCATGAACATGAAACCTCTTCTTACGCCGCTGGCCTGCATCCTGCTGATGAACGTCTCCGCGCATGCCGCCAGTGCTGACGACTTTAAAAACATCATTAATCGCACCGGTGCGCCGGGCTACATGCATGACTACGATCACGACGACCACCAGCGCTTTAATCCCTTTTTCGATCTTGGCGCCTGGCACGGTCATTTGCTGCCGGACGGTCCCGCCACGATGGGCGGCTTTCCGGGCGTGGCATTGCTGACCGAAGAATACATCAATTTTATGGCCAATAATTTTGACCGTCTGACGGTGTACCAGCACGGTAAAAAGGTCGATTTCGCACTTGAGGCCTACAGCATTCCGGGCGCGCTGGTGCAAAAGCTGTCATCTAAGCATGTGCAAATAGAGATGACGCTGCGTTTTGCCAGTCCCCGCACCTCGCTGCTGGAAACCAAAATCACCAGCGACACGCCGCTGGATCTGGTGTGGGACGGCGACCTGCTATCGAAGCTGGAAGCCAAAGAGGGAAAAGCGCTGTCAGATAAAACCATTGATGGCGAATTCCCTGGCTATCAGCGCAAAATCACCGCCACACACGATGGCCTGAAAGTCACCTTCGGCAAAGTGCGCTCAACCTGGGATCTGCTCACCTCCGGTGAGTCGGAGTATCAGGTGCATAAATCTGTCGCCATGAAAACGACGGTTAACGGTCATCGCTTCATGGGGAAGGCCCATATCAAAGGTTCAACCACTTTCTACACCACCTATTCTCATCTGCTTACCGCCGAGGATGTGGCGAAAGAGCAGCCGCAGATCCGCGATATTCTGGCGCGCCCGGCCTGGTATCTTGCGGCATCGCAAAAGCGCTGGGCAGATTATCTGCAAAAAGGCTTAACCAACCCGGATGCCACAACGGAACAAACCCGGGTCGCGGTTAAAGCTATTGAAACGCTGAACGGCAACTGGCGCTCGCCAGGCGGGGCGGTAAAACACAATACCGTGACGCCTTCGGTCACCGGCCGCTGGTTCTCCGGCAACCAAACCTGGCCGTGGGACACCTGGAAGCAGGCCTTCGCCATGGCGCACTTTAACCCGGATATCGCCAAAGAGAACATTCGCGCCGTCTTTTCATGGCAGGTTAAACCTGGCGATCCGGTTCGTGCGCAGGATGCCGGATTCCTTCCCGACCTGATTGCCTGGAATCTCAGCCCGGAACGCGGCGGCGACGGCGGTAACTGGAACGAGCGCAACACCAAACCCAGCCTGGCGGCCTGGTCGGTGATGGAGGTTTACAACGTCACCAAAGACAAGGCCTGGCTCGAAGAGATGTATCCAAAACTGGTGGCGTATCACGACTGGTGGCTGCGTAACCGCGATCACAACGGCAACGGCGTGCCGGAATACGGTGCTACGCGCGATAAAGCCCACAATACCGACAGCGGTGAAATGCTGTTTACGGTGAAAAAAGGCGACAAGGAAGAAACCCTCTTTGGACTGAACAACTACGCCGCCGTGATCGATAAAGGCCAGTATGACAGCCTGGAGATCCCGGCACAGGTTGCCGCCTCGTGGGAGTCCGGTCGTGATGATGCGGCAGTATTCGGTTTTATCGATAAAGATCAACTGGATAAATACGTCGCGAGCGGTGGAAAACGCAGCGACTGGGTGGTGAAATTTGCCGAAAACCGCAGTAAAGACGGTAAGTTGCTGGGTTACTCGCTAATGCAGGAGTCGGTGGATCAGGCCAGCTACATGTACAGCGACAACCATTATCTGGCGCAGATGGCGACCCTGCTCGGTAAACACCAGGAGGCGCAGCGCTACCGCCAGTTGGCGCAAAATCTCGCGGATTACATCAATACCTGTATGTTCGACCCTGACACCCAATTCTTCTATGACGTCAGGATCGAAGATACCCCGCTGGCAAACGGCTGTGCGGGTAAACCGATCGTCGAACGCGGCAAAGGGCCGGAAGGCTGGTCGCCGCTGTTTAACGGTGCGGCGACGCAGACCCATGCGGACGCGGTAATTAAGGTGATGCTCGACCCCAAAGAGTTCAACACCTTTGTCCCGCTTGGCACGGCGGCGTTGACCAACCCGGCTTTCGGCGCGGATATATACTGGCGCGGGCGCGTCTGGGTGGATCAGTTCTGGTTCGGGCTAAAAGGGATGGAGCGTTACGGCTATCGCGATGAAGCGTTAAAACTGGCGGATACCTTCTTCAGCCACGCCAAAGGCCTGACCGCAGACGGTCCGATTCAGGAAAACTATAACCCATTGACCGGCGCCCAACAGGGCGCACCGAACTTCTCCTGGAGCGCGGCGCATCTCTATATGCTGTATAACGATTTTCTTAAAAAACAGTAATCGGTAGCATTTTGCCGGATGACGTTTCGCTCATCCGGCCCACAAAGACACATTTTCACCGGCCGGGTTAGGTGCTTGCACCGACATTCGGCAAATTCATTCTCTGCTCCCACTCCTTTTTTGAATCCCATCACAATCACGGCATTCCCCTTTTCCCTTTTACGCGGCGACGGCTAAATTATTAACTCATCCGACCACATAACAATAATTTTACATACTGGACACCTTTATGAGCTATCCGTCGCTGTTTGCCCCGCTCGATTTAGGCTTCACCACGCTTAAAAACCGCGTGCTGATGGGTTCAATGCATACCGGGCTGGAGGAGTATCCCGACGGTGCCCAACGGCTGGCCGCGTTCTACGCCGAACGCGCCCGTCACGGTGTGGCTCTGATTGTGAGCGGAGGCATTGCGCCTGCGCTTTCCGGCGTAGGGATGGAAGGTGGCGCGATGCTCAACGACACCAGCCAGCTTGCACACCATCGTGTCATTACCGATGCCGTGCATGATGAAGGCGGCAAAATCGCCCTGCAAATTCTGCATACCGGGCGTTACAGCTACCAGCCGCATCTGGTGGCGCCTTCTGCCATTCAGGCGCCAATCAACCGCTTTACGCCGCATGAACTGACGCACGATGAAGTGCTGCAGTTGATTGAAGATTTTGCCCACTGCGCGCAGCTGGCACGGGAAGCGGGCTACGATGGCGTAGAAGTGATGGGTTCGGAAGGGTATCTCATCAACGAATTCCTGACTCTGCGTACCAACCAGCGCGATGACCAATGGGGCGGTGAGTATGCCAACCGCATGCGTTTTGCCGTTGAGGTGGTGCGAGCGGTACGCCAGCGTGCCGGGAATGACTTTATTATTATCTTCCGCCTGTCGATGCTCGATCTGGTGGAAAACGGTGGAACCTTCGACGAAACCGTCCAGTTGGCGCAGGCTATAGAAGCCGCCGGGGCCACCATTATTAACACCGGTATTGGCTGGCATGAGGCGCGTATTCCCACTATCGCTACCCCGGTACCGCGCGGCGCGTTTAGTTGGGTGACGCGTAAGCTAAAAGGGCATGTGACGATCCCACTGGTCACCACCAACCGCATTAACGATCCCCAGGTCGCCGATGACATTCTGGCCCGTGGCGACGCCGATATGGTGTCGATGGCCCGTCCGTTCCTCGCCGATGCCGAACTGCTGTCAAAAGCGCAGACCGGACGAGCAGATGAGATCAACACCTGTATCGGCTGTAACCAGGCCTGTCTCGATCAGATCTTCGTCGGCAAAGTCACCTCTTGTCTGGTGAATCCGCGAGCCTGCCATGAAACCAAAATGCCGATCGTTGCGGCAACTGTGCAGAAAAATCTGGCGGTTGTCGGCGCAGGCCCTGCCGGCCTCGCCTTCGCTATTAATGCTGCTGCACGCGGACATCACGTCACGCTGTTTGACGCGCATGGCGAGATTGGCGGGCAGTTTAATATCGCCAAACAGATCCCCGGCAAAGAAGAATTCTATGAAACCCTGCGCTACTACCGCCGGATGATCGACGTGACTGGCGTGACGCTAAAGCTGAATCACTTTGTCAGCGCACGCGATCTGCACACCTTCGACGAAGTGATCCTTGCCAGCGGGATCGAGCCGCGCATGCCGCCGATCGAGGGGATCGAACATCCTAAAGTGCTGAGCTATCTCGACGTCCTGCGCGATAAAACGCCAGTGGGCAAACGCGTGGCAATCGTTGGCTGCGGCGGGATCGGTTTCGATACTGCCATGTATCTGAGCCAGCCCGGCGATCCCACCAGCCAGAACATTGCGGAGTTCTGCGTGGAATGGGGGATCGACACCAGCCTGCAACAGCCTGGCGGTTTACGCCCGGAAGGTCCGCACTTATCCCGCAGCCCGCGCCAGATAGTGATGCTGCAGCGCAAAGCCAGCAAACCGGGACAAGGTTTAGGTAAAACGACGGGGTGGATCCATCGCACCACCCTGCTCTCACGCGGCGTAAAAATGATCCCTGCAGTCAGTTATCAGAAGATTGATGATGATGGGTTACACGTCGTGCTGAACGGTGAACCGGTGATCTTTAACGTGGATAACGTGGTGATTTGCGCCGGACAAGAGCCGCGCCGTGAGCTGGTCGATCCGCTCCATGCGGCAGGTAAAACGGTGCATCTGATCGGCGGCTGCGATGTGGCGATGGAACTGGATGCCCGACGTGCTATTGCGCAAGGCACCCGACTGGCGCTGGAAATTTAACAGGATGTAATTCGTAGGCCGGATAAGGCGTTAGCCGCCATCCGGCATCCCTGTTAGCGACGACGACCGGTTTTAACCGCCTTCAGCACCACAAATTTATTATTGGTGGCAATGGTTACGCAGTTGCCGAAAATCTTCTTCAGCTTGTGGAAGTAGTCGAGGTGACGGTTAGCCACAATGTACAGCTCACCGTTGATTTTCAGGCAGCGGCGGGCGTGGTGGAACATCTCCCAGGCAATGTTATCCGTCAGCGCGTGCTTTTGATGGAACGGAGGGTTGCACAGCACGGCGTTAAAGCGGAACGGTTCGACGCCAGACAGCGCGTTGTTGATCATAAACTCGCAGCGATCCAGCGCTTCAGGCATGTTACTTTCCACGTTCAAACGGCTTGAAGCCACCGCCATCGGCGATTCATCAACAAATACCACGCTGGCTTCCGGGTTCTTCGCCAGCAGCGTCATACCGATAACGCCGTTACCGCAGCCGAGATCCACAATCTCCCCCTCGAGGTTTTCCGGCAGATGCTCGATAAAAAAGCGCGCGCCGATATCCAGCCCGGTACGGGAGAAGACGTTAGCGTGGTTATGGATAGTCCAGTCGGTACCTTCCAGCTTCCAGCTCAGCGTTTGCGAGGCAGCGGCCAGCTCAGGTTTGCTGAATGTACAGTTGATTAGACGCGCTTTTTTCCACGCCAGCGTCGTGGTGGTTGGACCCAGCACTTTTTCAAACAGTTCCAGCGTCGAGGTATGCACATCACGCGCTTTTGCCCCAGCGATGATGCGCGTTTGCGGCGTTACCACTTCGCGCAGCGCGCGCAGCTGCTGCTCCAGCAGCGCCATGGTTTTTGGCAGCTTTATCAGCACCACGCCCGGCGCCTGCGGATACTCCGCGGTGCTGTCGAGGAATTTGACGCTCGACTCGGCGATATCGTTGTGGCGCAGGTTCTCGCGTGTGGCAAGCTCGCTGAGATAGGAGTCGCCAATGCTGTACGGCGTATGTTCCGCCAGCGCACAGCCCAGCGCGCCGAAGGTATCATTCAGGATCAGCACCGGGCCGCTAATCTCGGTATCGTCCAGCTGTTGCAGCAGATATTCATCCGCCGCTTCCCACGCCAGCAGCGGGTTAACGTCGTCCGTTTCCGGGAAACGTTTAAGTGTCAGTGAACGGAAACCGTTGTCTGTGTGGCTCATCGGCCCTCCTGAATGGTAAAATTTCGGCGTATCCCTGAAAAGGGTGCGTGAGTATACAACATTTTGAATACACAAAATCATTCAAGTTGCATCAAGGCGGCAAGTGAGCGAATCCCCGGGAGCGTACATTTAGTACGTGACTGGGGTGCGCGAACGCAGCCAACACAGAGGCAGTTTGAAGGATGAAGTGGATGGGACATGAATGAACCAACTAACTTACCTCCAGGGCTATCCGGAACATTTGCTTTCTCAGGTGAGAACGCTGATAGCTGAACAGCGCCTGGGCGCAGTGCTGGAAAAACGCTATCCTGGCACCCACAATTTCGCCACCGACAAAGCGCTCTGGCAATATACTCAGGATCTGAAAAATCAGTTTCTGCGCAATGCCCCGCCGCTGAATAAAGTCATGTATGACAGCAAAATCCACGTTCTGAAGAATGCGCTGGGACTGCATACTGCCGTTTCTCGCGTGCAGGGCGGCAAACTCAAAGCTAAAGCGGAGATCCGCGTCGCCACCGTCTTTCGCAATGCCCCGGAACCCTTTTTGCGTATGATCGTCGTTCATGAACTGGCGCATCTGAAAGAAAAAGAGCACGACAAAGCGTTTTACCAGCTGTGCTGTCATATGGAACCTCAGTATCATCAACTGGAGTTCGATACCCGCCTGTGGTTAACGCAACAATCGTTAAAGCAAACTGCGTAGTCGCGCACTGGCTTTGTCTTCAGGGCATGCTAAATTGACGAAAGAATCCCTTTTCGCAGCCTGAAGGCCTTTATGATACGTTTTGCAGTAATTGGCACAAACTGGATCACTCGCCAGTTTGTCGATGCCGCCCATGAAACCGGCAAATATAAGTTAACCGCAGTTTATTCCCGTAGCCTTGAGCAGGCGCAGACCTTCGCCAACGATTACCCCGTCGAGCATCTGTTTACTTCGCTGGAAGCGATGGCGCAAAGTGAGGCAATCAACGCTGTCTACATCGCCAGCCCAAACTCCCTGCACTTCCCGCAGACCGAGCTGTTTTTGCGGCATAAAAAACATGTTATTTGCGAAAAGCCGCTGGCCTCAAACCTGACGCAAGCCGAAGCCGCTATCTCCTGCGCGCGCGAAAATCAGGTTGTACTGTTTGAAGCGTTTAAGACCGCCAGCCTGCCTAACTTCCTGCTGTTGCAGCAATCGCTCCCCAAAGTTGGAAGAATCAGGAAAGCGTTTATCAATTACTGCCAGTACTCCTCGCGTTACCAGCGCTATCTGGACGGTGAAAATCCGAACACGTTTAATCCGGCATTCTCCAATGGCTCGATTATGGATATCGGTTTTTACTGCCTGGCCTCGGCGGTTGCGCTGTGGGGCGAGCCGCAGAGCGTTCAGGCCAGCGCCAGCCTGCTGGAAAGCGGCGTGGACGCTCACGGCGTGGTGGTGCTGAATTACGGTGATTTCAGCGTTACGCTCCAGCACTCAAAAGTAAGCGACTCGGTATTAGCCAGTGAAATTCAGGGCGAGTCGGGATCGTTGGTCATCGAGCATATCTCCGAGTGTCAGAAAGTGTGCTTCGTTCCTCGCGGGGGGAAAACGCAGGATCTGACGACGCCTCAACACATCAATACTATGCTGTATGAGGCAGAGGCTTTTGCTCATTTGGTTGAATCCGGCGAAGTGGATCACCCGGCACTGACCGTCAGTCGTATCACCGCCAAACTGCAAACGGAGATTCGCCGCCAGACCGGCGTGATTTTTCCGGCAGACGAAGCGGTAGCATCGCTGACTGCGTAAAGGTGTGTAAAACGAATGTTGCAGGCCATTGACTGAATGCATGGCCTGTAATATTTTGTAACCCGCAAAGGGGAGTAACTTCGTTGTCGGTTGATCGTCATTACGATGTGTGAAAAACCACATCCGGTCGCCGGGCGATAACAAAGGAATACGCCATCGTATTCCTTTGTTGTTGTAAGTGAGACCTTGCCGAATGGCAAGGTCTATGCATAAAAAGCAGCGGCTAATGCCATTCGGCGTTGGCCGTTTTTTTTATGCATGGGGAAATACAATGAATACTGTCGGCACACCGTTATTATGGGGTGGCTTCGCTGTCGTGGTGGTTATTATGCTGGCCATCGACCTGCTGTTACAGGGTCGTCGTGGCGCGCATACGATGTCGATGAAGCAGGCTGCGGCCTGGTCAATCGTCTGGGTAACGCTGTCGTTACTGTTTAACGCCGCCTTCTGGTGGTACCTGGCCCAAACCCAGGGCCGCGCCGTTGCCGACCCGCAGGCGCTGGCGTTCCTTACCGGCTATTTGATCGAAAAATCGCTGGCGGTAGATAACGTCTTTGTCTGGTTAATGCTGTTCAGCTACTTCTCCGTACCGCCTGCGTTGCAGCGTCGGGTGCTGGTGTATGGCGTGTTGGGCGCGATTGTTCTGCGTACGATCATGATCTTCGCCGGCAGTTGGCTTATCACCCAGTTTGAGTGGTTGTTGTACGTGTTCGGCGCATTCCTGTTGTTTACCGGCGTGAAGATGGCGCTGGCGAAAGAAGATGCCTCCGGTATTGGCGACAGACCGTTAGTACGCTGGCTGCGCGGCCATTTACGCATGACCGATACCATCGAAGATGAAAAATTCTTTGTGCGTAAAAACGGCCTGCTGTTTGTCACGCCGCTGATGCTGGTGTTGATTCTGGTTGAACTGAGCGACGTTATTTTTGCCGTCGACAGTATCCCGGCTATCTTTGCCGTCACCACCGACCCGTTCATCGTGTTGACCTCGAACCTGTTTGCTATTTTGGGTCTGCGCGCGATGTACTTCCTGCTGGCAGGCGTGGCGGAGCGTTTCTCCATGCTGAAGTACGGTTTGTCGGTCATTCTGGTGTTTATCGGTATTAAGATGCTGATCGTCGATTTCTACCATATCCCGATCGCTATCTCGTTAGGCGTGGTATTTGGCATTCTGTTTGTGACGCTGATTGTGAACGCGTGGGTCAACCACCAGCACGATAAAAAGCAGCAAATTCAGTAAGTTTCATCTGCTAGCTGAAAAGCCCGACAGCACACTGCGTGCGTCGGGCTTTTTGTTTATCATGTCAAAACAATGTTAATCCAAAGTTATAAAATATGATCTCAACGCGGAATCCAGGATATTTATCTTCCCGACCCCCGTTCTTTCCTTATACTCAGCCATGCAAACATTTGCCCCCCTGAAAGATGCGTCAACAGAACGCACAAAGGTAAGGCAACAACACAATCAAAGGATGACTACATGACTACGCAACGTTCATCGGGGCTATTCTCGCGTTTGGCGCAAGGGAGCCTGGTTAAACAAATTCTGATCGGTTTGGTACTGGGAATTTTACTGGCACTGGTGTCAAAACCAGCGGCAGAAGCCGTTGGTCTGCTGGGTACGCTGTTCGTCGGCGCATTAAAAGCTGTCGCGCCAATTCTGGTTTTGATGCTGGTGATGGCTTCTATCGCCAACCACCAGCACGGGCAAAAAACCAATATCCGCCCAATCCTGTTCCTCTATCTGCTCGGAACATTTTCCGCAGCGTTAGCAGCTGTTGTCTTCAGTTTCGCCTTCCCATCCACACTGCATCTTTCCAGCAGCGCCGGTGATATTGTGCCGCCGTCTGGTATCGTCGAAGTGATGCGCAGCCTGCTGATGAGCATGGTTTCTAACCCAATTGATGCCCTGCTTAACGCCAACTATATCGGTATTCTGGTATGGGCCGTCGGTTTGGGCTTTGCGCTGCGCCACGGCAATGAAACGACCAAAAACCTGGTTAATGATATGTCCAACGCCGTCACCTTTATGGTAAGGCTGGTGATTCGTTTCGCGCCGATCGGGATCTTCGGCCTGGTTTCCTCCACGCTGGCAACCACCGGTTTTGCCACGCTTTGGGGCTACGCTCAACTGCTGGCCGTGCTGGTAGGTTGTATGCTGCTGGTAGCGTTGGTAATCAACCCGCTGCTGGTATTCTGGAAAATTCGCCGTAACCCGTATCCGCTGGTGCTGGCTTGTCTGCGCGAAAGCGGCGTGTACGCTTTCTTTACCCGCAGTTCCGCGGCAAATATTCCGGTGAATATGGCGCTGTGTGAGAAGCTGAATCTGGATCGTGATACCTATTCGGTCTCTATCCCGTTGGGCGCCACCATCAATATGGCAGGCGCGGCGATCACCATTACCGTGCTGACGCTGGCGGCGGTGAATACGCTGGGTATTCCGGTCGATTTACCGACGGCGCTGTTACTGAGCGTGGTGGCTTCGCTGTGCGCCTGTGGCGCATCGGGCGTGGCGGGGGGTTCTCTGCTGCTGATCCCACTGGCGTGTAATATGTTCGGTATCCCGAACGACATCGCCATGCAGGTTGTTGCCGTTGGCTTTATCATCGGCGTATTGCAGGATTCCTGTGAAACGGCGCTGAACTCTTCGACAGACGTCCTGTTTACCGCTGCGGCCTGCCAGGCTGAAGACGAGCGCCTGGCAAATAACGCCCTGCGCGGCTAATCTCCGCTCCCTCCGTCATCGGGCGGAGGGGTTCTCTTCTTGTACGCTTTTTTCTATTTTGAATGGATCAATGCCGCGTTTTTGCATCCGCCGGAAGCGAATAATGTTCAGGCCGTTCATCACCAGAAAGCTACCTTCGATCATCGTCCCGCCAATCGACCCTAACCAAAAATTATGGATAACCCAGCAGGCGGTTGCGCACCACATTACGCAGCGCACGGTTAACCCCTGGCAGCGAAACAGCGCCCAGGTGCTGGCCAGCGTGCCGATTATCGGCAACAGTTCCATCGCATGCTGTAATTTCGCCAGCCCGAGAACCAGGGTGAGGATAATAAAAACGGTCATTACCCACAGTTTGCGGGTATGCATCGAGACGAGTGTGCGGATGGTGTTAAGCTCGGCACTCATTCCTGCAGGCCAGGCGCCCATCAGGAAAAAATGCACGCCAATGGTGGCGCTATAGACGGCGAGTTGCAGCCGGAACCGGCGCTCATCGCGATTGAAAAAGGTGGTAATGCCGATCAGAAAGGCGATGACACCTACGCCCTGGGCCAGCCAATACGCGGTCATGCAAGCAACCCCAATTCTATCTCGTAGGCCGGATAAGGCGAGTTCGCCGCCATCCGGCAACGGTTTGTGCCTGATGGCGCTGCGCTTATCAGGCCTACGTCTTTACAATTAAAGTGTTACGCCGCTTTTAAATATCGCTAACTCTCTAAAATCATTCCGCTCGTTGCAGGTTTGCTTGCCGTTAGCGAAATCGACGATGGTATCGACAAATTCTTCCAGTAACTGCGGCATCGCTTTGCCGTGGATCAGCTGTCCGGCGTCAAAATCGATCCAGTGCTTTTTCTTCGCTGCCAGTTCGCTGTTGGTGGCAATTTTCACCGTCGGCACAAAACCGCCGTACGGCGTACCGCGACCGGTACTGAACAGCACCATATGACAGCCCGCGCCCGCGAGAGCACTGGTCGCGACAGCATCGTTGCCCGGCGCGCTCAGCAGGTTCAGGCCGTGCGTCTTCAGGCGTTCGCCATAGCGCAGTACGTCCACCACCTGGCTGGAGCCCGCTTTTTGCGTGCAGCCCAGAGATTTGTCTTCCAGCGTGGTGATACCGCCCGCTTTGTTACCCGGGGATGGATTCTCGTAAATCGGTTGGTCGTGGGCAATGAAGTACTGCTTGAAGTCATTGACCATGGTAACCAGCTTGCCAAACGTTTCTTCGTCACGGCAGTGGTCCATCAGCAACTGCTCGGCGCCGAACATTTCCGGCACTTCGGTCAGCACGGTGGTGCCGCCGTTGGCAATCACGTAGTCGGAAAAACGGCCCAGCATCGGGTTGGCGGTAATACCGGACAGGCCGTCAGAGCCGCCGCATTCCAGACCAAACTTCAGCTCGCCCAGTTTACCTGGCTCACGCTTATCGTTACGCATCACGTTGTACAACTGATGAAGATGTTCAATCCCCGCTTCCACTTCGTCTTCCTGATGTTGGCAGACCATGAAGTGAACGCGCTCAGGATCGTACCCACCTAAGGTTTCACGGAAGGCATCAACCTGGTTGTTTTCACAACCAAGGCCCACCACCAGCACCGCACCCGCATTCGGGTGACGCACCATGTTTTGCAGCATGGTGCGGGTGTTAATGTGGTCGTCGCCCAGTTGCGAACAGCCGTAGGTGTGACTGAAAAGATGTACGCCATCGATACCTTCGGCGTCGTTGGTCTCTTTCAGAAAACGGTTCTGCATCTGACGCGCCATGGCGTTGACGCAGCCTACCGTCGGTAGGATCCACAGTTCGTTACGTACCCCGACATCACCGTTCGCGCGGCGATAAATCTGTACATCGCGATCCGCCGGTTGGGCAACTTCCGCCTGAAAATCAGGGTGGTAGCTATACGTGTCCAGGTCGCTCAGATTCGTGCGCGTGTTGTGGGCATGAATATGCTCACCCGCCGCAACGTCCACCAGCGTATGGCCAATTGGCAAACCGTATTTAATGACGTTTTCGCCTTTTGCAATATCGCGCAAAGCGAATTTATGGCCACGAGAGACCGCCTGACGCAGGGTTACCGCCTGCCCATCAACGGTGACTTCGGTTCCTTCAGCCAAATCAGCGAGCGCTACCACGACGTTATCCAGCGCATGGATCTTGATGTATTGCATATCAATCCCGGACCTTAGAGCCTATTTCAGTAGGCGTATATTGTCGCAGCCCGTTTGGACACGGACAGCGCGCAAAAACCGGAGCGTACACGTAGTACGTGAGGATTTTGAGCACTGCCCAGGTTCAAACTGGCAAGTAAAATAGCCTAATGGATAGGCTCTTAGTTCAGTTCAATGGCGAAGTAATCACGCGCATTGTTAAAGCAAATATTTCTGACCATTTCGCCCAGCAACTGGATATCTACCGGTGCTTCACCTGCCGCAACCCAACGGCCAATCATCTGGCACAGGATACGACGGAAGTATTCATGGCGCGTGTATGACAGGAAGCTACGGCTGTCGGTCAGCATGCCGACAAAACGGCTCAGCAGGCCAAGCTGGGCCAGTTGCGTCATCTGACGTTCCATCCCATCTTTCTGATCGTTGAACCACCAGCCGGAACCGAACTGCATTTTGCCCGGCATACCTTCGCCCTGGAAGTTGCCGATCATGGTGCCCAGCACTTCGTTATCGCGCGGGTTCAGGCAGTACAGAATGGTTTTCGGCAGCAGGTTCTGTTCGTTCTGCTTGCTCAGCAGTTTGGACAGCTCTTCGGCCATCGGACGGTCGTTGATGGAGTCAAAGCCAACATCCGCGCCCAGCAGTTTGAACTGACGCAGGTTGTTATTACGCAGCGCGCCGATGTGGTACTGCTGTACCCATTCGCGACGCGCGTATTCTGCGCCGAGGAACACCAGTACGGCAGTTTTAAACTGGGCAACTTCATGCTCGCTCAGGGTTTCACCCGCCAGGCGGCGCGCCAGAATACTATCCAGTTCAGATTCGTTAGATTCAGCAAACAGCACCACGTCCAGCGCGTGGTCAGAGACTTTACAGCCGTGAGCCGCGAAGTGATCCAGACGTTTGGTCAGCGCGGTCTGCAGGTCTGCGAAGCGACGAATGTCGGTGTCGGATACTTCGCCCAGCTTCGCCATATAGTCATTAAAGGTTGCCAGTTCGATGTTGAAAGCTTTATCCGGACGCCAGCTCGGCAGCACTTTCACATCAAAGCTTCCGTCTTTAGCAACGGCCGCGTGATGCTCCAGAGAGTCGATCGGGTCATCGGTGGTACCAACCATTTTCACGTTCATCTGCTGCATGATGCCGCGCGCGGAGAATTTATCCTGCGCCAGCAGTTCGTTGCATTGGTTCCAGATTTCGTCCGCAGTCGCAGGAGACAGCAGCTTACCTGTAATACCAAACGGACGACGTAGTTCGAGGTGGGTCCAGTGGTACAGCGGGTTACCGATGGTGTGCGGTACGGTCGCGGCCCAGGCGTCAAACTTCTCACGATCGGACGCATCGCCGGTACACAGGCGCTCAGCGACGCCATTGGTGCGCATCGCACGCCACTTATAGTGGTCGCCCTTCAGCCAGATGTCATACAGGTTATTAAAACGGTAGTTTTCAGCGATTTGTTGCGGTGGTAAATGGCAGTGGTAATCGAAGATCGGCTGGTCTTTGGCGTAATCATGATACAGACGGCGGGCAAATTCGGTGTCCAGCAGGAAATCTTCAGTCATAAACGGGGTCATTATCGTCTTCCTCTCAGCGAGTGCGTCAGATTGCTTATGTTTTGATGTTGACAAAGTTATCACACCAATTTCCATACACTGAAGATATTTTCGTGAGTTAGATCAACAAATGGTGACAAAAAAATTACTCTCAAAGAGGTAAATTACGCGTCAAGCCGCGCCAGTACTGGCTTTGCTGAATCGAAATAATGACCACACGAAGATTCACACTTTTGTGATGGCACTCACCTTTTAAAGCTGTATGACAAGTTATCTTTTGGCCGTCGCGATACATAAGCCGACGGAATGCAAATTACCGATGTATCACCATCGGATTGACCGGTACGGAAACCGAATTAGCACAATTATTGACATGGCAAAGTTCGGGGAGTGCCGGCTTTTTTTTCGGTTACCCCCTCGTAAAAGAACATCCTCCTCCCTGAACTGGAAGATGACCGCTCGTTCGCGGAAATAACAAAACGATGAGGTTTTACATGCGTAAAATTAAAGGGTTACGTTGGTACATGATCGCACTGGTGACGCTTGGCACCGTGCTGGGTTACCTGACACGTAACACTGTGGCGGCAGCTGCGCCAACTCTGATGGAAGAGTTACACATCTCCACTCAACAGTATTCCTATATCATCGCAGCGTATTCTGCTGCTTACACCGTAATGCAACCCGTTGCCGGCTATGTGCTCGATGTGCTCGGCACTAAAATTGGTTACGCGATGTTCGCCGTTCTGTGGGCCGTCTTCTGCGGCGCGACCGCATTGGCTGGCAGCTGGGGTGGACTGGCGCTGGCGCGTGGCGCGGTAGGTGCCGCTGAAGCCGCGATGATCCCCGCAGGTCTGAAAGCCAGCTCCGAATGGTTCCCGGCTAAAGAGCGTTCAATTGCCGTAGGTTACTTTAACGTGGGTTCTTCTATCGGCGCGATGATTGCTCCGCCGCTCGTCGTCTGGGCTATCGTCATGCACAGCTGGCAGATGGCATTCATTATTTCCGGTGCACTGAGCTTCATTTGGGCGATGTCCTGGCTGGTGTTCTACAAACACCCACGCGACCAGAAAAAACTGTCTGATGAAGAACGTGATTACATTCTGAATGGTCAGGAATCACAGCATAAAAACAGTACCGCGAAGAAAATGTCCCTCGGTCAGATCCTGCGTAACCGTCAGTTCTGGGGTATCGCGCTGCCGCGTTTCCTGGCAGAGCCGGCCTGGGGTACTTTCAACGCCTGGATCCCGCTGTTCATGTTTAAAGTCTACGGCTTTAACCTGAAAGAAATTGCGATGTTTGCCTGGATGCCAATGCTGTTTGCTGACCTGGGTTGTATCGTAGGGGGTTATTTACCGCCGCTGTTCCAGCGCTGGTTCGGGGTTAACCTGATCGTTTCGCGTAAAATGGTCGTCACCATGGGCGCATTGCTGATGATTGGCCCAGGGATGATCGGCCTGTTCACCAGTCCGTACATTGCTATCGCTCTGCTGTGCGTCGGCGGCTTTGCTCACCAGGCGCTGTCTGGTGCCCTGATTACGCTCTCTTCTGACGTATTTGGTCGTAATGAAGTGGCAACCGCAAACGGTCTGACCGGTATGTCCGCCTGGCTCGCAAGTACGCTGTTTGCACTGGTCGTTGGCGCGCTGGCTGACACCATCGGCTTTAGCCCGCTGTTCGCCGTACTGGCGGTATTCGACCTACTCGGCGCGTTAGTCATCTGGACGGTATTGCAGAACAAATCGGCCAGCGAGGTAGATTCGGGTTCACAAACCGGCGATCCCGCGACGCAAAATTAACCCGATGTTATTCATCAAGGGTATATAATGTGAAGCCGCCAGTTATCTGGCGGCTTTTTTGTCGCCGCGAGTGGAGCCGTATTCGCAAAAGTGGTATAACAAATATAGTCTGCCGTATCATGCCTGGAGCGCATATGGAAATCACCGAACCACGACGTTTGTACCAACAACTTGCCGCTGATCTGAAAGAACGCATTGAGCAGGGCGTCTACCTGGTGGGTGATAAACTCCCCGCCGAGCGCTTTATCGCCGATGAAAAAAATGTCAGCCGCACCGTGGTTCGTGAAGCGATCATCATGCTCGAGGTTGAGGGCTACGTTGAAGTGCGTAAAGGATCGGGGATCCACGTCATTTCAAACCAACCTAAACATTATGTCGCGCCAGATGAAAATCTGGAGTTCGCCAGCTACGGTCCTTTTGAGCTGCTCCAGGCTCGCCAGTTGATTGAGAGCAACATTGCCGAGTTTGCCGCCACTCAGGTGACCAAACAGGACATCATGAAGCTGATGGAAATTCAGGAGAAGTCGCGTAACGAAAAAAGCTTTCGTGACTCCGAGTGGGATCTCCAGTTCCATGTGCAGGTCGCGCTGGCAACGCAGAACTCTGCTCTGGCCGCGATTGTTGAAAAAATGTGGACTCAACGTATTCACAACCCCTACTGGAAGAAACTACACGACCACATCGACCTGCGTACGGTAGATAACTGGTGTGACGACCATGACCAGATCCTGCGGGCGCTGATTCGCAAAGATCCCCATGCCGCCAAACTGGCAATGTGGCAGCACCTTGAGAACACCAAACAGATGCTGTTTAACGAAACCAGCGATGATTTTGAGTTCAATGCTGACCGTTATCTTTTTACTGAAAATCCCGTTGTTCATCTCGATACGGCGGCTAACGGCGCAAAATAAACAATCTAAGCGATGCAGGCGCGACAAAGCGCCTGTTTCTGACGCTTGGTAAGCGTTAGGTATAAAGTGTCAGCCTGTGTAAATCCTCTCGCCTCCCTCCATTGCGATAAGCAAAATCACAGTTCAACAACCGTAATTTCTATAACGGACAACGTTGACCTTTGTTACAATTAGTTGTTATTTGAATTTTTGTGTTTGAGAGCTTGCTTACTTCACAACTTTACAGGGAATAGTTCAGGCCGTGAATTTGTGTCAGACCGCGATCCATGTAAAAAACACCAATTAAATTGCGGCGTTACAAACTCCAGAAAACCGGCATGACGACAACCGATTCTCCAGGAATATTGAATGGAACTACTGACTCAATTACTGAATGCTTTATGGGCTCAGGATTTTGAAACGCTGGCCAATCCTTCCATGATTGGCATGCTCTATTTCGTACTATTTACCATTTTGTTTCTGGAAAACGGACTGCTGCCAGCAGCCTTTTTACCTGGCGACAGTCTTCTGGTACTGGTCGGCGTACTTATCGCCAAAGGCGCGATGGGTTTCCCGCAAACAGTACTGCTGCTTACCACCGCAGCCAGCCTCGGTTGCTGGCTCAGCTATATCCAGGGGCGATGGCTGGGAAATACCCGCACCGTACAAAACTGGCTGTCCCATCTGCCAGCGCATTATCATCAGCGTGCGCATCATCTGTTCCATAAGCATGGCTTGTCTGCGCTGCTGGTCGGTCGCTTTATCGCGTTTGTCAGAACACTACTGCCGACCATCGCAGGATTGTCCGGCCTGAACAATGCGCGCTTTCAGTTCTTTAACTGGATGAGCGGACTGCTTTGGGTTCTGATTCTCACAACGCTTGGCTATCTGCTGGGCAAAACGCCAGTGTTTCTCAAATATGAAGATCAGCTGATGTCTTGCCTGATGCTGCTTCCCGTGGTGTTACTGGTGTTTGGTCTGGCAGGTTCACTGGTTGTGCTTTGGAAAAAGAAATACGGGAACCGAGGGTAAATTATGCTGAAATCACGCATAACGCTCCGACGACTTGCCTGGACCACTACCTTTATGCTTTTTATTGGCGCGCTGCTCCTGACCTGGTCGGTCATCCGCCAGCAGGAGTCAACGCTTGCCATTCGTGCAGTAAATCAGGGAGCCACCATGCCTGATGGCTTCTCTATCTGGCATCACCTGGACGCCAACGGTATTCGCTTTAAAAGCATTACTCCGCAAAATGACGCGCTGCTAATCACCTTTGATTCCAGCGCGCAGAGCGCAGCCGCAAAGGTCGTGCTGGACCGAACGTTACCGCATGGTTTCGTTATTGCCCAGCAGGATGATGATAATCAGGCGGTACAGTGGTTATCCCGCTTACGTGATAACCCGCACCGTTTTGGTTAATCTCCAGGATTCTGAATTAGATCACTCACTTTGGTGATTTCATCATTTAACGCCTATGATTAATAAACTGGGTTTATGACTCAACGCTTTATTACTCTGGAGCATCGGCCTTAGCCACCAGGTCGAATCACAATGGAAGGTTCAAGAATGAAATACCGCATCGCTTTAGCAATTAGTCTTTTCGCTCTCAGTGCCGGCAGTTACGCCTCCACCCTCTGTCAGGAAAAAGAACAGGATATTCAGCGGGAGATTAGCTATGCCGAAAAGCACAACAATCAAAACCGCATCAATGGCCTGAACAAAGCACTCAGCGAAGTTAGGGCTAACTGTACTGACAGCAAACTGCGCGCCGACCATCAGAAAAAAATTGCTGAGCAGAAAGACGAGATAGCCGAGCGTCAACGTGATTTGGCCGAGGCGAAGCAAAAAGGCGATGCGGATAAGATAGCAAAGCGCGAGCACAAGCTTGCTGAAGCTCAGAAAGAGCTGAAAGAACTCGAGACCCGCGATTACTAAGTACGGTAACTAGCCACTCAACTGGAGAAAACTATGTCGAAAGATAATGCTACGGAAAACCTGCGCGCTGAGCTGAAATCTCTTGCGGATACGCTTGAAGAAGTACTTAGCTCCTCTGGCGATAAGTCGAAGGAAGAGATGAGTAAAATTCGCAGCAAAGCCGAACACGCTTTGCGCGAGAGCCGCCATCGCCTGAGCGAAACCAGCGATGTGATTGCCAAACAGACCCGTGAGGCAGCGGCTAAAGCCGATAACTACGTGCGCGAAAACCCATGGACAGGCGTCGGCATTGGCGCTGCAGTCGGTGTGGTGCTTGGTGTACTGCTGTCGCGCCGTTAATAATGGCAGATTCTCAACACGCACAAGGTCCAGGCAAAGGCGTACTGGGTATTGGACAGCGGATCCTGACGATTCTCGTTGAGATCGTAGAGACGCGGTTGCGGCTGGCCGTCGTTGAGCTGGAAGAGGAAAAATCCAATCTCATCCAGATCCTGCTGATGCTTGGGCTTACCATGCTGTTCGCGGCGTTTGGACTGATGAGCCTGATGGTGCTTATCATCTGGGCTATAGATCCACAATATCGTCTGAACGCCATGATTGCCACCACCGTTGTGCTGTTGCTTTTAGCGCTTATCGGCGGGCTATGGACGCTGCGTAAGGCACGTAAAACAACGCTGCTGCGCCATACGCGCAATGAGCTCGCTAACGACAGGCGTGCCCTGGAGGATGATGCATAATGAGCAGTAAAGTCGAACGTCAACAACGTAAGGCGCAACTGCTTGGACAGATCCAGCAGCAACGGCTGGATCTGTCTGCCACTCGCCGCGACTGGCTGGAAGCCACCGAAGTTTACGATCGTGGCTGGAAAACGCTGTTGAACCTGCGTGGCTGGGTGTTAGTCGGGAGCAGCATTATGGCGGTTCGCACCATTCGTAACCCAAATCTGCTGGTACGCTGGGCCAAACGCGGTTTTAGCGTCTGGAGCATCTGGCGTCTGGTTAAATCCACCATCAGACAGCAGCAACTGCGTGGCTAAAACCCCTCTTTCCCCCCTAACCTCAAAATTTTTGAAAAATATTGACAGTTTTCCTTGCTAACAATTGTCACTAAGCACGTTTATGATTCTCTCCATCGACAGCAACGACGCGCTCTGCAGCGCCGATGCACAAAAAAACACAATAAGCCGCCTGAGTGGTTTCCTGGAGAGTATGATGAAGAAATTAGAAGATGTTGGTGTACTGGTAGCGCGCATTCTGATGCCAATCCTGTTTATTTCCGCAGGTTGGGGAAAAATCACCGGATATGCGGGTACCCAACAGTACATGGAAGCCATGGGCGTCCCAGGATTTATGCTACCGCTGGTGATTCTGCTTGAGTTTGGCGGCGGTCTGGCAATTCTGTTCGGTTTCCTGACCCGTACGACCGCGCTGTTCACCGCAGGCTTCACGTTGCTGACAGCGTTCCTCTTCCACAGCAACTTTGCGGAAGGTGTGAACTCTTTGATGTTCATGAAAAACCTGACTATCGCAGGCGGTTTCCTGCTGCTGGCTATCACCGGTCCGGGCGCCTTCAGCATCGACCGTGTACTGAATAAAAAGTGGTAAGCAAACTATACTGAACACATCAAAAAGCGAGGAGATATCTCCTCGCTTTTGCTATCTGAGGAGGCGAAAATCATGGGACAACTGATTGACGGCGTCTGGCATGACACCTGGTACGATACCAAATCAACCGGGGGAAAATTTCAACGTTCTGCATCGGCTTTCCGTAACTGGCTCACCGCGGATGGCGCGCCTGGCCCAACCGGTGAGGCTGGCTTTGCTGCCGAAAAAGATCGCTATCATCTGTACGTTTCGCTGGCCTGTCCGTGGGCGCATCGCACGCTGATTTTGCGAAAACTTAAAGGGCTGGAACCGTTCATTTCCGTTTCCGTAGTACATCCGTTGATGCTGGAAAACGGCTGGACCTTTGACGATAACTTCCCGGCGGCAACCGGTGATACCCTGTATCAGCACGACTTTCTTTATCAGCTCTATTTACACGCCGATCCTCACTACAGCGGACGGGTGACCGTTCCGGTGCTGTGGGATAAAAAGAACCACACCATTGTCAGCAATGAATCTGCAGAAATCATCCGCATGTTTAATACTGCGTTTGATGCGCTGGGCGCGAAAGCCGGGGATTACTATCCACCAGCCTTGCAAAGCAAAATCGATGAGCTGAACGGCTGGATTTATGACAACGTCAATAACGGCGTGTATAAAGCCGGATTTGCCACCAGTCAGGAAGCCTACGACGACGCAGTGGAAAAAGTCTTCCAATCGCTGGCGAGACTGGAACAAATCCTTGGACAACATCGCTACCTGACCGGCAACCAGTTAACCGAGGCCGATATTCGCCTGTGGACCACGCTGGTGCGTTTTGATCCCGTGTATGTAACCCACTTCAAATGCGACAAACACCGGATTAGCGACTATCTGAACCTTTACGGTTTCCTGCGCGATATCTACCAGATGCCAGGTATTGCGGAAACCGTCAATTTCGATCACATCCGCAATCACTACTTCCGTAGCCACAAAACCATTAACCCGACTGGTATTATTTCTATTGGGCCGTGGCAGGATCTAAGCGAACCTCATGGGCGTGACGAGCGTTTCGCATGATTTACACTGGCCCTCATCTGGGGGCCAAATAATTAATACCACAAATATTTACCATCATTTCATTCACGGCTATTCTTAATTTGATTGCTTTAAAAACAAGTAATTGAATGCAGAACGAGGCAAAAATGGATTGGTATTTAAACGTATTAAAGAACTACTTTGGTTTTGGTGGCCGCGCGCGTCGTAAAGAATACTGGATGTTTGTGTTGGTCAACATCATATTCACGTTCGTGCTGGGTATTCTGGACAGAATGCTTGGCTGGGAGCGCGCCGGGGGAGAAGGTATATTAACGACGATTTATGGGGTTCTGGTATTTATCCCCTGGTGGGCAGTGCAGTTCCGGCGTTTGCATGACACCGATCGTTCAGCCTGGTGGCTGCTGGTGCTGCTGATCCCGATCGTAGGCTGGTTGGTGATCATCATTTTCAACTGTCAAAACGGGACTCAGGGGAGTAACCGCTTTGGGCCCGATCCCAAACAGTTATCCTGACGTAGCATATGTAGATGCCTGATGGTGCTACGCTTATCAGGCCTACAACATACTCCGTCTTCCAGGCCGGATAAGGTGCTTAGCACCACATCCGGCGTAACAGTCCAGCTATTTACCTGCAAACAGCTTGGGGATTTCTCGCAGACACCAGGATTTCGCCTCGCCCATGCTGTCCCGACGCCAGGCCATAATAATATCAATTTCGCTTGTCGATTCCGGACTAACTACCCGCAGCCGACCAGCCGCAATATCCTCTTCCACCAGCGGGTACGGCATCGTCGCCACGCCAAGACCGGCCAACAGCGCCTGGCGTTTATCTTCTATCGTACTCACCGTCAGACGCGGCTGTTTATCCAGCAGTTGGACGGTCAGCACCGGACGTTCACGGGCGGTATCCGCCACCGCGATCCCGCGGTATTTCACGCGGGTGACTTCCGATAACGGTTCCGGCTCCTGATGGATGGGATGATCCGGGGCCGCTACATAGACGTTCATCAGCGAGTATAGCTTACGCGAGTTGATTTCTGAGGATGAGCGAAAATGCATATCCGGCGCAATCACGATATCCGCCCGCCCCTGCTCCAGACGCTCCCACGCCCCAGCCAGAACTTCGGTAATAACGGAAAGCTGGGTATTGGCCTTCCCGGCAAGCCTGTCAATCAACGGGAAAAATGCCGCCGTCGGCACCAGCGCTTCGGTGACGATGGTCAGATGCGTTTCCCAACCGCGAGCCAATGCTTCGGCATCGGTGGTCAGTTTATCCGCAGCTTCCAGCAGTACACGCCCACGCTCCAGCAGCATACGCCCGACGTTGGTGAATTTTGTGCGATGACCTGAACGGTCAAACAGCACCACGTCCAGCTCCTCCTCCAGCTTCTGCATGGTATAGCTGAGCGCAGAAGGAACACGCCCCAGTTCGTCCGCCGCTGCGGCAAAGCTGCCGCGTCGGTCTATTGCGTCCATGACGCGTAACGCTTCAAGCGTTAAAGCCCTTTCTTTGGCCATCTCGTTCTCATTCAGGAAATTTGAACATACCGGGCAGAATATCTGGCTAACAATGCAGCGTCTAGCCATTTAACATAAAAGGAAGTAAAGAGAGGTCAAGAACTATGATTACTACCCGTACAGCCAAACAATGCGGGCAAGCAGACTACGGCTGGCTGCAGGCCCGTTATACCTTCTCCTTTGGACACTATTTTGATCCTAAACTGCTGGGTTATGCCTCGCTGCGTGTTCTGAACCAGGAAGTTCTGGCACCGGGGGCCTCTTTCCAGCCACGGACCTATCCGAAGGTGGATATCGTCAATCTGATCCTCGAAGGGGAAGCGGAGTACCGCGACAGCGAAGGCAACCATATTCAGGCCAAAGCGGGAGAAGTTTTACTGCTCGCGACACAGCCAGGAATCAGCTACAGCGAACACAATATCAGCAAAGATAAACCATTAACCAGAATGCAGCTCTGGCTGGACGCCTGTCCGCAGCGCGAAAACGCCTGCGTACAGAAAGCCACGTTGAGCGCCGGTAAGCATCAGCTGTTGGCCTCGCCAGACGGTGAGCAAGGCAGCCTGCATCTGCGCCAACAGGTTTGGGTGCACCACGTTGAACTGCAACAGGGTGAATCGCTGAGTTTTCAGTTACATGGGCCGCGGGCTTACTTACAGTCGATTCACGGCAGATTCCATGCGGTAACATCTGGCGCCGAAAAAGAAGCGCTCACCTGCGGCGATGGCGCATTTATTCGTGACGAAACTAACATAACGTTAGTCGCTGATACCCCGCTGCGCGCTTTGCTGATAGATTTGCCCGTATAGTCAGGGAAAACAACGGAGTACGACTATTGGGCAAGAAATCATCAAAAAAACGCCAGCCGCAGACTGAGCCTAAAAAGCAGGAAACGGTTACCTTCGGTTATGAAGAAATGCTGACGGAGCTGGAAGCGATTGTGGCCGATGCCGAGCTACGGCTGGAAGACGAAGAAGCCGCCTGAGAAGGCGGCTCAGGCTGATGCCGGGTAGCGGCTGCGCCTTACCCGGCCTACAGATTAATGCGCTTTACTGGCCATGATCTCAATGATCTGCTTGTCGGTTTCCTGCATAGAACGACACGCCAGCGCGCACAGGTTACTGATAGATTGCTCCACGTTATGCGCCACAATCCCTTCATTGCCGGTTACAGCGGTATCATCCAGCGCCATCAGCACCGCTTTCCACGCCGCAGATGCACTGGTTGAGACTTTCATCGCACAGCTGTTCGAAGCGCCATCACAAATCATCCCGCTTACGTCGCCAATCATGCTGCTGATCGCCATCGCGATAGTGTTGTAGCGACCATCAACGATCCATGCCATCCCCGCCGCGGCGCCCATCGCCGCCGTGGTTGCCGCACACAGTGCAGACAAACGCGGGAGCTGATGATGGATGTAGATAGCACTCAGGTGAGACAACATCAGCGCACGCGCCAGTTTCTCTTCATCCGCGCCAAAGTGCTCGGCCACCACCATGACCGGAACGGTGGCGGTAATCCCCTGATTACCGGAGCCGGAGTTGCTCATGGCCGGCAGCGTCGCCCCGCCCATTCGCGCATCCGATGCCGCGCTAGTACGGATCAGAATAGAGGTGGAGAGATCGTTCGCCAGCAGGCCACGCGCACATTGCTTCTCAAGCGTGGTTCCGATGTGCAAGCCCCAGTTACCGCGCAGCCCTTCCTGAGACAGTGCACCGTTCAGTTTTGCCGCATCGAGAATGAAGCGGATTGACTCAAACGGTACCGCGTTCACGAACGCCAGAATCTCTTCCAGCGACGTGTGAGACAGTACCGCCAGCGGTGACTCCTGCTCCTCTTCCTCAGCGTTCTGTTCTGTGGTGAACACCACGCCTTTATTGGTCTCGATGCGCACAATGTTGGTATGACCGCCCACAATCGTTACGCACGCCCATCCTTCAGTGCCGTAAACCTTCGCGCGGGAAAAGAGGATATCCTCGCAAGGCTCCTGCAGCATCACAGCAACCTTCCCTGCGGTCAGCATCGCTTTCGCATCGGCGATCGCTTGTGGCGACGCGTCTTTCAGTACCTCTAAACCGGCGCGGGCATTTCCACCCAGCGCACCCAGCGCTGCCGCGACAGGCAACCCGACCATTCCGGTACCCGGCACGGTAACGCCCATGCCGTTTTTCATCAGGTTCGGTGAGACCCACGCATCAATGCGTTCAACCGCGCCGCCCAGCTCAGCGGCTGCGACCGCTGCCGCCAGAGCCAGAGAGATAGGTTCCGTACAACCCAGCGCAGGCTTAACTTCTTCCTGCACCGCGCGGATAAAACTATCCCATAATGGATTCAATGTAGTCTCAAACATAACAACAACCTTTGCTCAGATATCTCAGGAAAATGCCAGGAACGGAGAAATGCACAGCAGCAGGCCCGTGATAATAATCAGATACAGGGAAGCGCCTTTGTATTTGTGCAGTGCAGGAACTTTGTAAACCAGCCAGGCCGGGATCAGACAACCCACCATGCCGAAAATAGGGCTACAAATAGAGGTGAAGCTCAGTACCGGTGCATTCAGCACAATTGCGCTCCACGCCAACAGGATGGCGAAAACCATAATGCCGCGCTGAACCAGGGTCTCATTGATTTTCTCTGCTGGCATTTTACGACGCAGAATGTTCATCACGATCCCCTGAGTGGCTTCACGGAAACCTAAGTAAACGCCGAAGAAAGCGGTCATAACGGCGAAAATGTTCAGAATAACGCTAACAATTTTCACCCAGCCCGCACCCGCACCGTTGATAAACTGCGCGGCAATCGCCAGAGCGGAAATGTTCTGCTCGTAGGCTTTAACCGCTTCGTCATGGCCCATCGCCAGCGTGAAGGAAACGGCGTAGAAAAAGACGGTAACAAACAGGATACCGAACGCAATGTTCATAGCACGCAGGGCTTTATGGCGCGCCACTTCAATGGATTTATTGCGAGAACGGTATGAGATAACCATCGGGCTTAAGGTCTGAATAAACAGAATCGAGGTCAGCGTGAACGGCAGCGTGATGATCGCATTTTTGATCAGCAACGCCATCGGCGGCAGTGAACCTGCGTTATGCAGATGCCACATCCCCACCATTGATACGCCAAGCGCTGCAACCACCAGTAGCTTGGTCAGTACCATGCCAGTGGAGATTTTAAACAGCATTTGTTCACCGCGTGACGAGAGGGCAACCAGGATGCAAATCAGCACCAGTCCATAAAACGGGCTGTCGGACAGCAAACCTTCAGTAACGCCAAAAGTGTGCAGGTAGGAGGCGCTATCGTTGGTAATGGCGGTGGAATAAACAAACATCCAGATAACCAGCATCACAAAATACAACGCACCTAACAGGATGCCCCAGTTCTTACCCAGATAGCCGCTGATCACGCTCGGATAGTCTTTACACTCTGGGGACTCAGCCAGCGTATTAATAAACAGCCGCTGGAACAGATACATGGCTGGGTAGCCGATGATAGAGGAGAGCAAGAACACCCACAGCCCCATCAGCCCTACCTGGACAGGAAGAAAAACAATCCCCGCGCCAATTGCCATACCGATACTCATAATGACCCAGCCGGTGTCCGTGCTATCGAATTTAATGGCTTCGCGCCATTCACTTTCGGTCATTCCCGCCCGGCGAGCCGGAGCAGACGCGTCGAGTATTACGCTGTTATTTGTTGTTGTTTCCATAATTTCCCGCTCAATGTGTAGGTAGAGGTTTTTATATTTTTTTCGTACTGCCTCAATGCGATACGCAGTACTAAGGTGCAGGCGAGCTATTGGAGTAATGAGGAAATCATACGCGCAGGGTCAGAGAAAAACTTCACAAACAAACCCCTGTAATTTCTAAAAGTTAAGAAATAATTTCTCTTTTAAACTCACATAAAGAATTTAATTTCTAATTTTGAAGCCGATCACAACAAAAAAGGTGCACTAAAGTGCACCTTTTTATTCTGCTATGTTGATTAATTCATTCATGGCCGGATGGCGGCGCTTGCGCCTTATCCGGCCTACAAACGCGCGCAAACCATAGGCCTGAAAGCTGGGCGCCATCAGGCTCGGCTTTTAACCTCAGGTACAAACCACCTTAATCGCCAGGCCACCGCGTGACGTTTCACGGTATTTGTCGTTCATATCTTTGCCTGTTTCATACATGGTCTCGATCACCTTATCGAGCGACACGCGTGGCTCTGACGTCCGACGTAGCGCCATACGCGCGGCGTTGACGGCTTTTACCGCGTTGATCGCATTACGCTCAATGCACGGTATTTGCACCTGTCCGGCGACCGGGTCGCAGGTCAGCCCCAGGTTATGCTCCATGGCGATTTCAGCCGCAATACAAACCTGCGACGGGCTACCGCCAAGCAACTCTGTCAGCCCGGCTGCCGCCATTGAACAGGCCACGCCAATCTCACCCTGACAGCCCACCTCAGCACCAGAAATAGAGGCGTTCATCTTATACAGCGCGCCTATCGCCCCCGCGGCCAGCAAATAGCGGGCAATGGAGTTCGCATTCACCGGACGACGGAACTTGTCGTAATAGGCCAGGACAGCAGGGATAATCCCACATGCGCCGTTGGTCGGTGCCGTGACAACCCGGCAACCGGCGGCATTTTCTTCGCTCACGGCCAGCGCGAACATGTTGATCCAGTCAATCACGTTCATCGGGTCGCTGGACAAATTATCACTGGAAACCAGCAACCGACGTAATGCCACGGCGCGACGCGGAACGTTAAGCGGGCCCGGCAGGACGCCTTCGGTGTTCATACCGCGCTCGATCCCGGCGTGCATGACGTCCCAGATGGCGGCAAAGCCAGCATCAATTTCTTCTTTGCTGCGCATCGCCAGTTCGTTTTGCATCATCAGGCCTGAAACAGACAGCCCGTTGCGCTCACACAGTTTCAGCAGTTCGCTGGCGGAATGAAAATTGTAGGGCACGTGTGCTTCAACATCATGCGCCTGACCAAATTGTTCCTCTTCAACGATAAAACCACCGCCGACGGAGTAATAGGTTTTGCTTAGCAGCGTCTCGGTGCCGTTCCACGCGGTGATACGCATGCCATTTTCATGGCGCGGCAGCGTTTCGCTATGAAAGAGAATATTTTTATCTGGAGTGAAATCGACAACATGCGTGCCCTCTGCAACCGGTAAACGTCCGGTACGGGCCAATTCCTGAATAAAGCCAGCGATTGAATCTATATTAACGTTTTGCGGACTGTTTCCGGCCAGTCCCATTATGATGGCGACATCTGTCGCATGACCTTTTCCGGTCAGGGAGAGCGAGCCGTAAAGATCGACCACAATATGCGTGGTTCTGGGAAGTTCTCCGCTGCTGACCAACAGATCGATAAAGCTTTTACCAGCGTTCATTGGCCCCACGGTATGGGAGCTGGAAGGTCCAATGCCAATCTTAAAAATATCGAATGCGCTAATCATATCCACACCCTCGGATTGCCGTTCAGTGAAGACCAGGTTTCACACTCATTAAGGATCAGGGCGATCCTGCGATCGCCCCGCAAGGGATTACAGCGTGTCGCCACGTACGGCGATGGCTTCAATCTCGAGCTTCACATCCTTGGGTAAGCGGGCGACCTGTACGCAGCTGCGCGTAGGGTAAATTGCCTTATGCTCATCAAAGAACTGCTGGTACACCTGGTTAATGGTGGCGAAATCGTTCAGGTCGGATACGAAAACGGTCGTCTTCACGATATCGCTCACTTTCAAACCTGCGGACTCGACGATCGCTTTCACGTTTTCCAGGCTTTGACGCGCCTGATCGGCCACGTTTTCTGCCACTTCACCGGTCTGTGGACATACCGGGATTTGACCTGACGTCAACACCATACTGCCCAGATCCACACCCTGTACGTAAGGCCCGATGGCCCCTGGCGCACATTCGGTTGCAATAACTTTTCTCATAGTCCCTCCGGCGTCAGAGCGCCTGGGTGAAAGTACGTGAAATAACATCCTGCTGCTGTTCGCGGGTCAGCGCGTTGAAGCGCACCGCATAGCCAGACACGCGGATCGTCAGGTTCGGATAGTTTTCCGGGTGCTCAATGGCATCCATCAACATTTCACGGTTCATAACGTTAACGTTCAGATGCTGCCCGCCTTCCACATGCGCTTCATGGTGGAAGTAACCGTCCAGCAGACCGACCAGGTTGGTTTTACGCACCCCATCCTCTTTGCCCAGTGCAGCCGGCACAATGGAGAAGGTGTACGAGATACCATCTTTGGCATAGGTGAACGGCAGTTTGGCGACCGACGTTAACGACGCCACCGCACCTTTACGATCGCGGCCGTGCATCGGGTTAGCCCCTGGCGCAAACGGCGTACCAGCGCGACGTCCGTCCGGCGTGTTACCGGTTTTCTGTCCGTACACCACGTTGGAGGTGATGGTCAGAATAGACTGCGTTGGCACCGCGTTACGGTAGGTTGGCAACACCTTAATTTTCTTCATAAAGCGTTCGACCAGGTCGCAGGCAATACTGTCTACGCGCTCGTCGTTGTTGCCGTATTGCGGATAGTCGCCTTCGATTTCGAAATCAACGGCCAGACCATTTTCATCGCGAATCGGTTTCACGCGAGCATATTTGATAGCCGACAGAGAATCCGCCGCCACGGACAGACCCGCCATACCACAGGCCATCGTGCGATAGACATCACGATCGTGCAGCGCCATCAGCGAAGCTTCGTAGCTGTACTTGTCGTGCATGTAGTGGATGATGTTCAGCGCGCTGATGTACTGCACGGCCAGCCAGTCCATAAAGTGGTCCAGGCTCTCCATCACCGTGTCGTAGTCCAGCACGTCATCCATCAGCGGAGCCGTTTTCGGGCCGACCTGGATTTTCAGTTTCTCATCCACGCCGCCGTTGATTGCGTACAGCAACGTTTTGGCGAGGTTGGCACGCGCACCGAAGAACTGCATTTGTTTGCCGATAACCATCGGGCTGACGCAGCAGGCAATGGCATAGTCATCGCTGTCAAAGTCGGCGCGCATCAAATCGTCGTTTTCATACTGCAAAGATGAAGTGATGATAGACACCTGGGCGGCGTACTTTTTGAAGGCAATCGGTAGCTGCTCAGACCACAGTACAGTCAGGTTCGGCTCAGGCGCCGGGCCCATGGTGTGCAGAGTATGCAGGTAACGGAACGAGTTTTTCGTCACCAGCGTGCGGCCATCCAGCCCCATGCCGCCGATAACTTCGGTCGCCCAGATAGGGTCGCCTGAGAACAACGTGTCGAATTCCGGCGTACGCAGGAAGCGCACCATACGGATCTTCATAATGAAGTGGTCGATCAGCTCCTGCGCCTGCTGCTCGTTTAAGATACCCGCTTTGAAATCGCGCTCAATGTAGATGTCGAGGAACGATGCGGTACGGCCCAGCGACATAGCGCCGCCGTTCTGCGATTTCACCGCAGCCAGGTAAGCAAAGTACACCCACTGCACCGCTTCCTGCGCATTACGCGCCGGACGGGAGATATCGCAGCCGTATTTCGCCGCCATTTCCTGCATTTGCAGCAGAGCGCGGCGGTGCTCAGACAGTTCTTCGCGCAGACGAATCGTGGCTTCAAGATTCTGGCCCCACTCCAGGTTAGACTGGAGATCGGCAAACTGCAGTTCACGCTCGCGCACCAGGTAGCGGATACCGTACAGCGCGACGCGGCGATAATCACCGATGATACGACCACGACCGTAACCATCCGGCAGGCCGGTCAGCACGCCGGATTTACGGCAGCGCAGCATATCCGGAGAGTAGGCGTCGAATACGCCCTGGTTATGGGTTTTACGCAGTTCAGTAAACTGGTATTCAAAATCAGCATCCATCTCACGACCATAAGCATCAAAAGAGCTTTTGATCATGTTGATGCCGCCGAACGGATGCAGGGCACGCTTGAGCGGCGCATCTGTTTGCAGACCGACGATTTTTTCCAGTTCTTGTTCAATATAACCGGCGTCATGCGCGGTTATCGTGGTGGCAATATTGGTATCGAAATCAACCGGCGCATGGGTCGAGTTTTCAATACGGATGCCCGCCATAACTTTTTCCCACAACGCAGTGGTCGCAGGCGTAGCTTCGGCGAGGAAAGATTCATCCCCTTCATAAGGCGTATAGTTGTGCTGAATAAAATCACGGACATTAATTTCTTCTTTCCAGTCCGTACCTTTAAAGCCATTCCAGGCTTCGGCATACAGCATATCGCTGGTATCGATATTTACCTTCATGAAAAATAATCTCTCTGCTGAAAATTAATTATGCAAATTCTACTGGTGTATTAATTTTGCCTAACGCAATGGCATCACGCGCAATCATTTTCTCTTCATTTGTGGGAATTACCGCACAAATAACACGAGCATCTTTATTAGAGATAATTCTTTCGCCATGGGAATTTGGCAGGCTATTCATCTCGCTGTCGATATTCACCCCTAAAACGGCGAGGTGTTCAATAACCAGACGACGAATTAATACCGAGTTCTCACCGATTCCACCGGTGAAAATAATCCCATCAAGACGATGCAGTGATGCGGCATGTCCAGCGATATGACGTGCAATACGATGCACAAACGTTTTAATCGCCAACTGCGCACGCTCATGTCCCTCGTGCCAGGCTTTTTCTAACGTACGTAAGTCAGAGGACAAACCGGAAATACCCAGTAAACCGGACTCTTTATTCACTACACGCTCAAGGTCGCTCAGCGTCTGGTTGGTTTCGCTGGCAATCCACGCCATCGCGCCGAAATCGACGTCGCCGCTGCGTGTGCCCATCATCAGCCCTTCCAGAGGCGTCATGCCCATTGAGGTATCAACGCTCTGTCCGTTACGTACCGCACAAATTGACGCGCCGTTCCCCAGGTGCGCCACAACCAGACCTGAGTCATCGTGTTGCAGCTCGAGAAGCTCATGCGCTCGCTGAGAAACATAGCGGTGCGACGTGCCGTGGAAACCGTAACGACGAACGCCCAACTCCTCAAAATACTTCCACGGTAAACCGTACAGATAGGCCTCAGGAGCCATCGTCTGGTGGAAGCTGGTATCAAATACCGCGACCTGCTGCACGCCTGGGAAAAGGTGCTGAGCGGACTCGATCCCACTGAGGTTCGCATAATTATGTAACGGCGCTAAAGGCGATACCCGGCGAATATTGTCGATAACTTCCTCAGTAATAATTGCTGATTCGGTAAAGATATTTCCGCCGTGGGCAATGCGGTGGCCAATTAAGGCCACGCTGTCCATTAAATTACGTTTCTCCAGTTCAACGGCAATTGCTTTTAATGCGTCTTCGTAGCTGTGGTGAGCCAGCTTAGCTGGCTCTCCTCCATTAATTGCTATGAACGCATTTTCAGAGTTAATACCGTCTGCAATTCCCGCCATTAAAACGTCACAGTTTGCTGCATCCAGCACTGAGAATTTAATGGAGGATGAACCACAGTTAATAACCAGTACTACCGGAAACTCATTCATTTCACTACTCCGCTCATCCTGAGCTTAAGGATTAAAACAGTTTGTAGACGATGTTCAGGATGGTCAGCAGACCAATCGCGGTAACAAACACGTTATCCAGACGGCCACGGTATTTCGCCAGTGATGGCGCTTTACGGATGGCGTACATCGGCAGCAGGCAGAGCAGAGAGGCAATAATCGGCGCGCCCATTGCTTCAATCAGGTCCAGGATGTTCGGGTTGGCGTAAGCCACAACCCAGGTAGAACCCATGATGAAGATCATGCTGATGGTATTAAGTTTGCCGGCAGAAACTTTTGTTTTATCGCCTTTGTAACCAAACTTCAGCACCAGACCGTTCAGTCCTTCCAGCGTGCCCAGATAGTGGCCGAAGAAAGATTTGAAGATAGCAACCAGTGCGATGATTGAAGCACCGTATTCCAGAACGGTCGCGAAGGTGGACTTCGTACCGGACAGTGAAGCGAAGTGGTTTGCCAGGTAAGACAGTACCGGAATGTTTTGCGCTTTCGCATCCGCCATGTTTGCCGGAGACAGCGTGAACAGGCAGCTAAAGGCGAAGAACATAACCACGGCAACCATCAGCATACTGGCGCGGGAGATGATTTTAGAACACTTCTGCTCGGTGAACTCGCGACCAAAATCTTTCTCATACTCTTCACGTTTGGAGACCACGAAGGAAGAAACAATCGGTGAGAAGTTGAAAGAGAACACCATGATGGAAATACCCAGCCACACGGTAACCAGGATGCCGTCATGACCGGTCAGTGCGATATTGCTGAGATCAACCTGATCGATAACCGCAGAGTTCCAGTATGGGATCAAGGACAGAGAAATAAGCACTAGGCTGGCAATGAACGGCCATACCAGGTAGCTCATCACTTTAACCATCAGATCTTTACCAAACCAGATGACGAATGCCATCAACAGCAGCAGGAACAGTGCCACGAAGCCACGGTTTAACGCGGGCATCTGCAACTGGTTTTCCCAGAAGGTCATAAAGGTGTTGGTAATGGTGACGCCATAAATCCACAGCAGCGGACAAATCGCAAAGAAGTAGAGGAACGTGATAACCACGCCGCCCGTTTTACCAAAGTGCTCTTCAACCGTTTCTGTGATGTTACCGGAAGGATTAGAACCGGAAAGACACAGGCGTGCCAGCGCACGGTGGCAATAGAAGGCAATGGGGTATGCCAGCACCAGCATGATCAGAATGGGGATCAGTCCGCCAAAACCTGCGCGGATAGGGAAGAACAGCACCCCTGCGCCGATGGCTGTACCAAATAAACCCAGTGTCCAGGTGGTGTCCGATTTGCGCCAGGACGACTGTTTTGTCTGGCTGGATACAATGCTATCAGTAGTACTCATATCCTATCCTCAACGAAGTATATTAAGCGTCAACTAAACCAGTAATTTGAGATACACGAGAAAGGTCGATATTACCGCCAGAAATAATGCTGACTGTTTTTCTGTTCTGGATATAGCTATCTAATTTCCCGCTTAATAATGCTGCGCATGCCAGCGCGCCGGCACCTTCAGTCACAACTTTATTTCGCTGAATTAATGCCACCATGCTGTTGCGAATTTCATCTTCGCTGACCAGGACAATGTCATCCACCAACTCACGAACAATTTCATACGTTAAAGTACCCGGGCGGGAAACGTCACAACCATCCGCCAGGGTGCCGGTCGTTCGGTGCGTGGTTATTTCTCCAGCGTGGAAAGAAGCCGCCATGCCGTGAACGTTTTCAGACTGCACGCCAATAATTTTAATGGTCGGGTTAATAGACTTAATTGCCACCGCAATACCAGCAATCAGTCCGCCACCGCCAATTGGCACAATCACGTTATCGACATCGTACAGATCTTCCAGAATTTCCAGACCAATAGTCCCCTGACCAGCGATGACTTTCGGGTCATCATATGGCGGAATAAAGATACGGCCTTCCGTTTCCACAATCTCGCTAACCTTAGCGATGGTGTCGTTGAAGTTGTCGCCGTGCAGCACAACTTCTGCAGAATAATCACAGGTTGCAGCAACTTTAGACTTCGGCGCGCCTTTCGGCATCACCACTTTGCCGTCGATTCCGAGCATAGCGCAGGAGAGAGAAACGCCTTGCGCATGGTTACCTGCAGAGCAAGCCACCACACCCTTACATCTTTCAGCTTCGGTTAATGAACTGAGCTTGTTAAACGCGCCACGGATTTTAAATGAACCGGTACGCTGCATGTTTTCAAACTTGAGGAAAATTTCCCCTTTGCAACGTTCACTAAAATAGTTAGAGCGAGGCATTCCCGTTTTATAAATTTTCCCCGCCAGTCTTTTTTTCGCTTCGAGGATATCTTCAATTGCAACTGGGAGATCGTATGTAATGTGCATTAGAACCTCTTACTAGGGTATTAAAGTAAATAGATAGCCGTGACCATTGTCAGATATAGACAGATGGCGTTGATTTCGTGTTAAAACAAATTCAATCTTTAATCAATTTCAATTAATTGCCTTCGTCTCCGACAATTATATGATGAATATTCTTTGGCTAATTCCACCAAAATAGATGCTGCTTTTTTAATTCGATAATTTTTCGACCATACGGCGGCATAACGCGCGACGGGTAAGGTTTCTTCTACCGGGATAGTAATAAACTGGTTTGAGCCAAACGGTGTGGTCATATCGCAGGGAATTACTGTTAAGAAATCAGCACTGAGAACAAGATTATAAATCGTAACGACGGAGTCTGTATTAACGATGTTTTCACTGCTGATGCCATTATTCTGTAACGTGGTAAGAAGTTCGCTGTAGTAACCCATATTCGTTTGTGGCAACACCCACTGTTCGTTTTTCAACGCGCTCAGCGAGGTGATGCCGGTGCATGTTCGGGACTTGCTGGCGACCAGGATAAAGTCTGACTCAAAGAGCGGCTCAACGTGCAGATCGTGCAGTTTCATCTCATCACTCAGCGTACCGATGGCGAAGTCCAGACGTCCGTCACGAATCGCCGGTAAGAAGGAGGAGAGCTGAGCTTCATACATAGAAACCTGCGCTTTCGGAAACACTTCTTTGAATTTTTTAATCATGCCGGACATGATGGTGAAGGCAATCAGTGAAGGAAAGCCAAACGACACATCAACGACCGCGTTGCTCGTCATGCTGTTCATCTCATCAACCATGTTTTTCATTTCACGGGTAATAGATTCAGACCATGAGAGCATCACCTGACCTGCCTGAGTTAATGTCACACCAGTATTTTTACGTACAACTAACTCAATACCGAAATAAGCTTCTACATCATTAATGATTTTGCTGACAGCCGGTTGAGTTAAACCTAATTCTTTTGCAGCTGAGCCGATAGAACCACTTCTAATGACTTCCTGAAAGACCACTAAGTGCTGTGTTTTAGGGAGTGTAATAGTATTCATATCGACCTACGCTAATTACTTTGTTGACGGCAGGAAGTGTACCAAATTAAGCGAACAAGGATATGTGCTACCACTCACAAATCCCCTTGACTTACATTTTGTAAGACTATTATGAAAATTGAAATCACTTAATAATCATATAGATATGAAATATTGATCTCACTTTATCCTGACTTTAATCAAAAAAAGATGGGGGGATAACGATTTTTTATGGCTATAACGACATCATTTTCCCTGCTATTTCTTAAATCCATGAAAGGCTATATTTCAATCAATTACAGAGTAATTATCAGGCAAAACGGTGCTTAAATTTAATAAGCAATTTATCAAAAATAATTTGATTTTATTGTTTATAGTGATTAAATAACGTTATGCATCACGTTTTTTGGCCTTATTTGTTTGTAAAGAAACATTGCATTTATTAATATTTAAACCTAAACAAACAAACCATTATCACATGCAACATTGCATTAACAGTTATTTTGTGCAATTTATTAGCAAGTAATTTTGTGATGGCGATCGATTGCGTTCGATTATTCTCGATAAAAACGTATCGCTCAGCGTTTTGTGCTAGTCATCACAAAAAATGAAATATCCCACCAGACATTCCCTCAGATAAATGAAGTTCAGCGCGTAAATAAAGGTCAAATAAAGGTTAGATAAAGGGAAATAAACGCCATAACTGTGGTAAACCCAGCGTAACAACAGCCCAGAAAGCAAAAACCCCGCCGAAGCGGGGTTTTATAAAGAGTGAAGCTGATCGATAAGCCGCGTTCTTTTGAGCATAGCGTCGTGGACAGTCATTCATCCAACCTACCCAGAAAGCAAAAACCCCGCCGAAGCGGGGTTTTATAAAGAGTGAAGCTGACCGATAAGCCGGGTTCTGTCGTGGACAGTCATTCATCTAGGCCAGCAATCGCTCACTGGCTCAAGCAGCCTACCCGGGTTCAGTACGGGCCGTACCTTGTGAACCCCTATTTGGCCTTGCTCCGGGTGGAGTTTACCGTGCCACGGACTGTTACCAGCCGCGCGGTGCGCTCTTACCGCACCCTTTCACCCTTACCTGATCCCACTTACGTGGGCCATCGGCGGTTTGCTCTCTGTTGCACTGGTCGTGGGTTTCCCCCCCAGGCGTTACCTGGCACCCTGCCCTATGGAGCCCGGACTTTCCTCCCCTCCGCCCGTCTCCCCCGAAGAGGACGACGACGAAGCGGCGACTGTCTGGTCAGCTTCGGCGCGCAGTATAGAGGGTTTGCGGAGCAATGTCACCCCGCACTGCGTATTCCTATCGCCAACGTGGCGGCGATGTTTCTTGAAGCGCGATAAATATTATCAAATGCCCCACGGAAGGCCTCTTCCAGCGTGCCGATGCTGGTCAATACGCTAAACACCGCATCGATACCATATTGATGCACCACCTCTACATCGCGCGTCAGGCTGCCGCCAATACCAATGACTGGCTTGTGGTACTTCTTCGCGACGTTCGCCACACCCACCGGTACTTTGCCGTGAATGCTCTGGCTGTCGATCCGCCCTTCGCCGGTCACCACCAGCGTACAGTCGTGAATATGCTCTTCCAGATTGAGCGCCTGGGTCACAATCTCGATACCGCTGCGCAGCTCCGCGCCTAAAAAAGCCATTAACGCTGCGCCCATTCCGCCAGCCGCACCGGAGCCGGGCACGTCTTTCACATCAACTCGCAGAGACTTTTTAATAATGTCAGCATAGTGAGACAGATTACGGTCCAGTTCGAGAATGCGTTCTTCCGTTGCCCCTTTCTGCGGTCCAAAAATGCGCGAAGCGCCAGAATCGCCAATGAGTGGATTAGTCACATCGCAGGCCACGCGAATGGAACAGGTTTTTAAGCGCGGATCCAGACCCGAGATATCGATAGTATTCAGACTCATCAGGCTTCCGCCACCGTAGCCAATCTCTGTCCCATTGGCATCGCAAAGTTTCGCCCCCAGCGCCTGCACCATACCCGCGCCACCGTCGTTAGTCGCACTGCCGCCAATGCCTATAATGATGCTCTGCGCACCGCTATCCAACGCCTGCAAAATCAACTCCCCGGTGCCACGCGACGTAGTGACTAAAGGGTTGCGCTTTTCAGGAGGAACCAACGCCAGACCACTGGCTGCCGCCATTTCGATAAACGCGGTTTTACCGTCCCCGGACATGCCCCAGCAGGCATTCACTTTTTCGCCCAGCGGCCCCGTCACCCATGCTGAATGTTCACTCCCTTGCGTCGCGGCAATCATGGCTTCGACCGTTCCTTCACCGCCATCGGCAACCGGAACAGAAACATATTGCGCATCGGGGAAAATTTCCCGAAATCCTTTTTCTATCGCCTGAGCTACCTCGGTGGCAGAAAGGCTTTCTTTATAAGAGTCTGGGGCAATTACGATTTTCATAGTTATGTAGCCTGACTGTGCCGCGCAAGGCAAGAAATACAGGGCGCGCATCCGCGCCCTTCTTGTTAGCGAGTGACTTCCACTTTCGCCAGTTTTTCGTAGTAGCATGCGAGTGCGCTGTGATCGGCTGTCCCCAATCCATCTGCGCGGAGCGCCTGCATCATCTCCATAACTGCAGCAGTCAGCGGCAACTGGGCGCCAACGCCATGAGAGGTATCCAGCGCATTCGCCAGATCTTTGATATGCAGGTCAATACGGAAGCCTGGTTTAAAGTTGCGGTCCATCACCATCGGTGCTTTCGCGTCGAGCACGGTGCTTCCCGCCAGCCCGCCACGGATCGCCTGATACACCAGATCCGGGTTCACACCCGCTTTGGTCGCCAACGTCAGCGCTTCAGACATCGCGGCAATGTTCAGCGCCACAATGACCTGATTCGCCAGCTTGGTGACGTTACCCGCGCCAATTTCACCGGTATGCACCACGGAGCCTGCCATCGCTTTCAGCAGATCGTAGTACTTGTCGAAGATCGCTTTATCACCGCCAACCATCACCGACAACGTGCCGTCAATCGCTTTTGGCTCGCCGCCGCTGACCGGCGCATCCAGCATATCCACGCCTTTCGCTTTCAGCGCATCGCTAATTTCACGGCTGGCTAACGGCGCGATGGAGCTCATGTCGATAAGCACTGTGCCCGGCTTCGCCCCTTCAATAATGCCGCCTTCACCCAGCGCCACTTCTTTCACATGCGGAGAGTTCGGTAGCATGGTGATGATCACGTCGCACTGCTCGGCAATTTCTTTCGCCGTGGCGGCAGTTTCAGCGCCTGCGGCAATCACTTGTGCAATGGATTCCGGGTTACGGTCAGCAACCACCAGCGAGTAACCTGCCTTGAGGAGGTTTTTACTCATTGGTTTACCCATGATACCGAGGCCAATAAAACCAACTTTCATTGTCATATCTTTATCTCTCTACTGTCGATGGTGGTTATTTCTTAAAAGAATCAGCCAGTTTCTGCGTGGCTGAACGGAACACGCCAAGGTCGCTGCCAACGGCAACAAACGTCGCGCCCCACTCCAGATAACGACGTGCATCCGCCTCTACCGGGGCCAGAATGCCGCTTGGTTTGCCATGTGCTTTCGCGCGGGCAAAAATGTGCTGGATAGCTTTCTGCACATCAGGATGTGACGCATTGCCAAGGTGGCCTAGCGCCGCAGCCAGATCGCTTGGGCCGACGAAGACACCGTCGACGCCTTCTGTCGCCGCGATTGCGTCAACGTTATCAACGCCCTGCTGACTTTCGATCTGCACGATGATCGTGATGTTCTTATTCGATTGCGCAAAGTAGTCCGGTACGGTGCCAAACATATTGGCGCGATGGGATACGGACACGCCGCGAATACCTTCCGGCGGATAGCGGGTCGATGCCACGGCGTTTACCGCCTCTTCTTCTGTCTCAACGAACGGGATCAGGAAGTTGTAAAATCCGATATCCAGCAGGCGCTTGATGATTACCGGCTCGTTGGTCGGTACGCGCACTACCGGTGCGCTGGCGCTGCCTTTCAGCGCCATCAATTGCGGGATAAACGTCGAGATATCGTTCGGCGCGTGTTCGCCGTCCAGCACCAGCCAGTCAAACCCCGCCAGGCCTAAAACTTCAGTGCTGATTGGGCTGGCTAATGCAGACCAGCAGCCAATCTGAATCTGTTGCGCCGCGAGAGCCGCTTTAAACTTATTCGGGAAAATCGTGTTATTCATCGCCTATACCTTTGTTTATTTCTGCAATTCCATACGTTTAATGTCACCGACAATAAACAGGTAGCAAACCATTGCCATCAGCGCCGAACACCCTACAAACATCAGCGCAGCATTAAATGAGTGCAGCTCGCTCACCAGATACCCAATCACCAGCGGAGTGACGATGGAAGCCACGTTACCAAATACGTTAAATACCCCACCGCACAGACCGACAATCTCTTTCGGCGCGGTATCGGAAATCACCGGCCATCCCAGCGCCCCGAAGCCTTTGCCGAAGAACGCCAGCGCCATCAGTGCGACCACCAGGGTGGTGTTATCGGTGTAGTTACACAGAATAATGGTCGACGCGAGCAGCATGCCGAGCACAATCGGCAGCTTACGCGCCAGTGTGATACTGAAGCCACGTTTAATCAGATAATCAGAGAACACGCCGCCAAGCACACCACCGGCGAATCCGCACAGCGCCGGAATCGAAGCTACCAGGCCAACTTTGAGGATCGACATGCCTTTTTCCTGTACCAGGTAAATCGGGAACCAGGTGAGGAAAAACCAGGTAATTGTGTTGATAAAATACTGGCCGAAGAACACGCCAAGCATCATACGGTTAGTGAGCAACTGCTTGATATAATGCAGTTTAGGACCACCTGACTTCACATCGCCCGGCTTTTTGTGGTCCATATCCACGACCGCGCCGTTTTCCGAGATAAACTTCAGTTCTTCTTGCGACATACGCGGATGATCGGTTGGGTTATGAATAAACTTTACCCACAGCCCGGTGAGCACAAAACCAATCACGCCCATTACGGTAAACACGTGCTCCCAGCCCCAGGCGAAGGTCAGCCAGCCGAGCAACGGAGAAAACAGCGCCAGGGAAAAATACTGCGCGGAATTAAAAATTGCGGATGCCGTACCGCGCTCTTTCGTCGGGAACCAGGCCGCCACGATACGAGCATTCGCCGGAAAGGACGGCGCTTCCGAGAAGCCCAGCATAAAGCGCATGATGAACATTGAAATACCCGCCCAGGCCAGCGGGAACATGTCCACAAAGCCTTGCAGGAAGGTGAACAGTGACCAGAAGAACAGACTGTATGTGTAGACTTTCTTCGAGCCGAATTTATCCAACAGCCAGCCACCGGGGATTTGCATCAACAGGTAAGCCCAGCCGAAGGCGGAGAAAATGTAACCCATAGAGATGGCGCTGAGCTGCAACTCTTTCGCTACTTCCGTGCCGGCAATAGATAGCGTCGCACGGTCCGCATAGTTAACGGCGGTAACGATAAATATTATCAGCAATATTAAATAACGGGTGTGCGTACCTTTCTTTTTCTCGACAACTGTATCCAGAATCATTCTAATTACCTCGGGTACATTAAATTTTTATTATTATTGAGTAGATATTCCTGGTGATAAATTACTGATAATTAGAACGCATAATAATTTATCAGACGCTATAAAACCGTGATTCAGTATAATCAGCAGCGTAACGTTAATCATTGTGCAAGCGCTCATTTATAACGCGTTATTAAATTAATGTTTTGGGCATATGCCCACACGCATGGGCGCTAATGCACACATTTACGTATTGCTGCCCCTGGTAGCCCGGCCTTGCTGAGTTTAAGTGATCATCGTCACATTCTTGGCATTAAACTCCTGACATTCTTATTTCACGATATCGAATCTTTATTACTTACAATTAGATTCAAAATATAAATATTCACACTATTATCACCACCTTGTTGGAGAATACTGGACAATGGCCGACATCGAAATCAGACAAGAATCGCCAACGGCGTTTTATATTAAAGTTCACGAAACAGATAATGTGGCGATAATTGTCAATGACAATGGTCTGAAAGCCGGGACGCGTTTTCCGGACGGACTGGAACTCATTGAACATATTCCCCAGGGCCATAAAGTGGCGCTACTGAATATTCCTGTTCACGGCGAAATCGTGCGTTATGGCGAAGTGATAGGCTATGCCGTTCGCGATATCCCACGCGGCAGCTGGATTGATGAATCAATGGTTGAACTGCCCAAAGCTCCACCGCTGGAGACGCTGCCGCTGGCAACCAAAGTGCCAGAGCCGCTGCCGCCTCTGGAGGGCTATACCTTCGAAGGTTACCGCAATGCTGACGGTAGCGTCGGCACCAAGAATCTGCTCGGCATCTCGACCAGTGTGCACTGCGTGGCGGGTGTGGTGGATTATGTGGTGAAAATCATTGAGCGCGATCTGCTGCCCAAATACCCGAACGTTGATGGCGTGGTGGGGCTCAATCACTTGTACGGCTGCGGCGTGGCGATCAATGCCCCAGCCGCCATTGTGCCGATTCGCACCATTCACAATATTGCGCTTAACCCGAATTTTGGCGGTGAAGTGATGGTCATCGGCCTCGGTTGTGAAAAACTACAGCCAGAGCGCCTGCTCGAAGGTACGCACGATGTGAAAAGTATTCCGGTCGACAGCGCCAGCGTCGTCAGCCTGCAGGATGAAAAGCACATTGGCTTTCAATCGATGGTTGCCGATATTTTGCAGGTGGCCGAACGCCATCTGGCAAAACTCAATCAGCGACAGCGTGAAACCTGCCCGGCATCAGAACTGGTGGTCGGCATGCAGTGCGGCGGCAGCGATGCATTTTCTGGCGTGACGGCCAACCCGGCGGTGGGTTATGCCTCCGACCTGTTAGTACGCTGCGGCGCGACTGTGATGTTCTCTGAAGTTACCGAAGTGCGCGATGCCATCCACCTTCTGACCCCAAGGGCGATTAACGAAGAAGTAGGTAAACGCCTGCTCGAAGAGATGGCCTGGTACGATAACTACCTGGATATGGGCAAAACGGATCGCAGCGCCAACCCTTCTCCGGGCAATAAGAAAGGCGGTCTGGCAAATGTGGTGGAAAAAGCGCTGGGCTCTATTGCCAAGTCCGGCAAGAGCGCCATTGTCGAAGTATTGTCGCCGGGTCAGCGTCCAACCAAACGTGGTCTGATTTACGCCGCAACACCCGCCAGTGATTTTGTATGCGGTACGCAGCAGGTCGCTTCCGGGATCACCGTACAGGTGTTCACCACCGGTCGCGGTACGCCGTACGGCCTGATGGCCGTGCCGGTGATAAAAATGGCGACGCGTACTGAGCTGGCCAACCGTTGGTTTGACCTGATGGACATCAACGCAGGCACCATCGCCACCGGAGAAGAAACCATTGAAGACGTGGGTCTGAAACTGTTCGAGTTTATTCTCGACGTCGCCAGCGGACGTAAGAAAACCTTCTCAGATCAGTGGGGGCTGCACAACCAACTGGCGGTGTTTAACCCAGCGCCAGTGACTTGATTCCTGAAAGTTAAATTCGATTACAGGTCGGGGAAGTTCGCAAACTTCCCGGCCTTTTTTATCAGATACTCACCAGAACCACCTCAATCCCATGCTTACGTAATCCTTCCAGACTCTCCTCTGGAATACCTTCATCGACAATAATCATATCAATCCGCTGAGTATCAATGATCTTATGCAGGCTCGAGCGGTTAAATTTCGTCGAGTCGGTAACAACAATTATGCGCTCAGCCACTTCACACATCCGGCGGTTGAGGCGCGCTTCATCTTCATTATGAGTGCTCACACCACGTTCTAAATCGATAGCATCAACGCCAAGAAACAGCATGTCGAAGTGATAATTTTGTAGCGATTGCTCAGCCTGATCGCCATAAAACGATTGCGACTGACGACGCAAATGGCCACCAGTCATCAACAGCTCAACTCCTTCGGCTTCCAGTAACGCATTGGCGACATTCATACCGTTGGTCATAGCAATAACATTGGAATGCTGGCGCATCAGGCGGGCAATTTCATAGGTGGTGGTGCCGGAGTCAAGGATCACGCGGTGTCCCGGTTGAATCAACTCCGCGGCAGCTCTGGCAATACTGCGTTTGACCGCCGTATTGAGCGAACTCTTATCTTCAACAGAAGGCTCCGCAACCGGCGCATTACCTTCGCAAATCAGCGCTCCACCATAGGCGCGTACCGCAATTCCCTGCTTTTCCAGAAAAGCGAGGTCATTGCGAATAGTGACCGTGGAGACGCCAAAAAATAAGGAAAGATCGTTAACCTGAACGCTTCCCTGCTGCCGTAACCGCTGGATGATCTGCTCACGTCTTTCGCTGGTACCGATAACGCGCTTGTCTGCAGAAGACTCGGTGTTACTCATAAGAAATCCTTTAGTTGAATCTTTCGTTTTATTTCGTTTTGTCTATTAACGCCTTTCTTTTGTACGAATGCAAGCCCCGCAAGCAGGGAGGAGCCGGATGGACTTATGCTGAAACCTTTCATTGTGTTTCTTTTGTGAAACAGATCGGAAATCCATTATCTTTCGTTTTATTTTTATACCACCATCATGCAGTATTAAATGAAACAAAACGAAAGATTGATGTCGAAGTTATCTGACCTGGAGAGGAAAGTGAAACATCTAACTAAAATGGTCGAGCAGCATAAACGGGGGAAAGCAAACGGGATTTATGCCGTTTGTTCTGCGCATCCAGTCGTACTGGAAGCCGCAATACGCTACGCCCATGCCAATCATACACCGCTGTTGATCGAAGCAACCTCTAACCAGGTTGATCAGTTTGGCGGCTATACGGGTATGACACCAGCCGATTTTCGCGGTTTTGTCTGCCATTTAGCCGGCTCGCTTAATTTTTCTCAGGATATGCTGATTCTCGGCGGAGACCATCTTGGGCCAAACCGTTGGCAAAATTTGCCAGCAGAAGAGGCAATGGCCAACGCTGACGATTTGATTAAAAGCTATGTCATCGCAGGCTTTAAAAAAATCCACCTCGATTGCAGCATGTCTTGTGCTAACGACCCGGTTCCACTGACGGATGACATCGTCGCCGAGCGTGCTGCGCGCCTGGCAAAAATTGCCGAAGAAACCTGTATGGCACATTTTGGTGAGTCTGACCTGGTCTATGTGATTGGCACAGAGGTTCCGGTTCCTGGCGGCGCCCACGAAACGTTAACCGAGTTGGCGGTAACAACGCCGGATGCTGCACGCGCAACATTACAGGCCCACTATCACGCCTTTGAAAAGCGCGGGTTGGAAGGTATCTGGCCACGTATTATTGCCCTGGTGGTGCAACCTGGCGTTGAATTCGACCACACACACATCATTGATTATCAACCACAGAAAGCCGTGGCGCTCAGCAAAATGGTGGAAGACTACGACACGCTGGTTTTTGAAGCGCATTCTACCGATTACCAAACGCCACAGTCCTTGCGCCAACTGGTGATAGACCACTTCGCTATTCTGAAAGTGGGGCCTGCGCTGACCTTCGCCCTGCGCGAAGCGCTGTTTTCGTTAGCTGCCATTGAAGAAGAATTGCTGCCTGCAAAAGCCTGCTCAGGCCTGCGACACGTGCTGGAAAGCGTGATGCTTGATCGACCAGAGTACTGGCAGAGCCACTATCACGGCGATGGCAACGCACGCCGTCTGGCCCGCGGATATAGCTACTCCGATCGGGTTCGTTACTACTGGCCGGACAGCCAGATTGATGAGGCATTCGAACGTCTGGTGCGTAACCTGGCGGATGATCCCATTCCACTGCCGCTGATAAGCCAGTATTTACCTTTGCAATACGTAAAAGTACGCGAGGGAGGTCTCAGCGCTACGCCGCGAGAACTCATCATTAACCATATTCAGGACATACTGCAGCAATATCACTGCGCCTGCCTGGGTGCTCCAGATCGTAACGCATAACAAAAAAGAGAAAAATACCATGCCAAACATTGTATTAAGTCGCATTGATGAACGTCTGATTCACGGTCAGGTTGGTGTGCAATGGGTTGGGTTTGCGGGGGCAAACCTGGTGCTGGTCGCTAATGATGAGGTAGCAGAAGATCCAGTGCAGCAAAACCTGATGGAAATGGTACTGGCAGAAGGGATCGCGGTACGCTTCTGGTCACTACAAAAAGTGATCGACAATATTCACCGTGCCGCCGATCGCCAGAAAATTCTGCTGGTCTGCAAATCGCCAGCGGATTTCTTTCGTCTGGTCGAAGGCGGTGTTCCTGTTAACCGCATCAACGTTGGCAATATGCACTACGCCAACGGCAAGCAACAAATCGCCAAAACGGTTTCTGTAGACGCTGCCGATATTACCGCGTTCAACGGACTTAAAGCCGCTGGGGTGGAATGCTTCGTTCAGGGCGTTCCAACAGAACCCGCCCAGGACCTCTATAAACTTCTCTGAGGGATTCACAATGGAAATCAGTCTGTTGCAGGCTTTTGCGTTGGGTATTCTCGCCTTTATTGCAGGGCTGGATATGTTCAACGGGTTAACGCACATGCACCGCCCGGTTGTTCTCGGGCCGCTAGTCGGTCTGATTCTGGGCGACTTGCATACCGGTATTTTAACAGGTGGTACGCTGGAACTGGTGTGGATGGGTCTGGCCCCGCTGGCTGGAGCTCAACCGCCAAACGTGATTATCGGTACTATCGTAGGAACCACGTTTGCCATAACAACCGGAGTGAAACCCGAAGTTGCCGTGGGTGTGGCGGTACCGTTCGCCGTAGCGGTACAGATGGGAATTACCTTCCTGTTCTCAGTGATGTCAGGGGTGATGGCTCGGTGCGATCGCATGGCAGCGAATGCCGATACTGCAGGGATTGAGCGGGTCAACTATCTGGCGTTGCTGGCGCTGGGGACCTTCTATTTTTTATGCGCGTTCCTGCCGATTTACTTTGGTGCAGAACATGCCAAAACCGCTATAGATGTTCTGCCGACGCGTCTGATTGACGGCCTCGGGGTGGCAGGCGGCATCATGCCAGCTATCGGCTTCGCCGTACTGCTGAAAATCATGATGAAAAACGTCTATATCCCCTACTTCATCCTGGGTTTTGTTGCCGCAGCCTGGCTCAAACTCCCCGTGCTGGCTATTGCCGCAGCAGCACTGGCAATGGCGCTGATCGACTTTCTGCGTAAATCACCTGAACCTACAGCTCCTGCAGCACAAAAAGAGGAATTCGAAGATGGCATCTAATCAAACGGCTCTGCCGAACGTTTCCGAAACCGAAGAAACACTACTGTCCGGCACCAATGAAAACGTCTACGAAGACCAGAATATCGGTGCCGAGCTGACGAAAAAAGATATCAACCGTGTTGCCTGGCGTTCAATGTTATTACAAGCCTCTTTTAACTACGAACGTATGCAGGCATCAGGATGGTTGTATGGCCTGTTACCTGCACTGAAAAAGATCCATACCAACAAACGCGATCTGGCGCGTTCGATGAAAGGCCACATGGGCTTCTTCAACACGCACCCGTTCCTGGTCACGTTTGTTATCGGGATTATCCTGGCGATGGAACGCTCCAAGCAGGATGTGAACAGTATTCAAAGCACCAAGATTGCTGTAGGTGCGCCACTTGGCGGTATAGGTGATGCCATGTTCTGGTTAACTTTATTGCCTATTTGCGGCGGTATCGGGGCCAGTCTGGCGTTGCAAGGCTCTATTCTTGGCGCAGTTGTCTTTATTGTTATGTTTAACGTGGTTCATCTTGGACTGCGCTTTGGGTTGGCACACTATGCTTATCGAATGGGCGTTGCTGCCATCCCGCTAATTAAAGCTAACACCAAAAAGGTTGGGCATGCAGCATCCATCGTTGGGATGACGGTGATCGGCGCGCTGGTAGCAACCTATGTTCGTCTAAACACTACGCTGGAAATTACTGCTGGCGATGCGGTTGTGAAACTGCAAACAGACGTGATAGACAAGCTGATGCCTGCATTTTTGCCGCTGGTCTACACGTTGACTATGTTCTGGCTGGTCCGTCGTGGCTGGAGTCCTCTGCGCCTTATCGCCATTACCGTGGTGCTCGGCGTCGTAGGTAAGTTCTGTCACTTCCTGTAAACATAAGGGGTTGTAGATGTTAGGTATTATTTTGACGGGTCATGGCGGGTTTGCCAGCGGAATGGAAAAAGCGATGAAACAGATTTTGGGTGAGCAAACTCAGTTCATTGCCATCGACTTTCCTGAAACCTCAACCACTGCCTTACTCACCTCGCAACTTGAACAGGCGGTGAGTGAACTGGATGCTCAGCAAGACATCGTGTTTCTGACAGATCTGTTGGGCGGGACGCCATTTCGCGTCGCTTCCACGCTGGCCATGCAAAGGCAAGGCACTGAAGTTATCACCGGTACCAATCTACAACTGCTACTGGAGATGGTGCTGGAGCGCGACGGCCTGAGCAGCGAAGCGTTTCGTTTACAGGCGCTGGAGTGCGGACACCGGGGTTTAACCAGCCTGGTGGATGAGCTGGGACGCTGTCGCGAGGAAAAACCCGTTGAGGAAGGGATATGACACAGCAACTGCGTGCCAGACGTCTACTGACCGAACAGGGCTGGCTGGACGATCATCAATTACACATTGAAGACGGTATCATTGCTGCCATAGAGCCAATTCCTTCCGGCGTTATGGAACGCGACGCTGAACTGCTTTGTCCGGCTTACATTGATACCCACGTGCACGGTGGTGCGGGCGTCGATGTGATGGATGAGTCACCAGATACGCTCGACAAACTGGCGATGCACAAAGCGCGTGAAGGGGTAGCCAACTGGCTACCCACCACCGTCACCGCTCCACTACCGGATATTCACAAAGCGCTGGAACGTATCGCCCGTCGCTACCATTCTGGTGGGCCTGGCGCACAGGTGCTGGGCAGTTATCTTGAAGGCCCGTACTTTACGCCACAGAACAAAGGTGCGCATCCGCCTGAGCTTTTCAGGGAACTGGAACTCAGTGAACTGGATGAACTGATTACGATTTCCCAGCAAACATTGCGCGTCGTTGCGCTGGCGCCAGAAAAAACCGGTGCATTGCAGGCTATCGAACATCTGAAGCGGCGCAACGTACGGGTAATGCTGGGCCACAGCGCAGCCACCTGGGAACAAACCCGCGCGGCCTTTGACGCCGGTGCTGACGGATTGGTTCACTGCTATAACGGTATGACTGGCTTACATCACCGGGAGCCCGGAATGGTTGGCGCAGGGTTAACCGACCCTCGTGCCTGGCTGGAGCTTATTGCTGACGGACACCACGTCCACCCGGCGGCCATGAAACTGTGCTGCTGCTGCGCGAAAGACAGACTGGTGCTGATCACCGATGCCATGCAGGCTGCAGGAATGCCAGACGGGCGCTATACGCTCTGCGGCGAGGAAGTGGAAATGCGCAGCGGAATTGTGCGTACCGCGTCCGGTGGACTGGCTGGCAGCACGCTCTCGGTTGATACAGCAGTACGTAATATGGTCGAGTTGACCGGGGTAACGGCAGAAGAAGCAATTCATATGGCCTCTCTCCACCCCGCACGTCTATTGGGCATCGATCGCCTACTGGGGTCGTTAGCGGTGGGCAAACGTGCCGACGCGATCGCGCTAAATAGCGGGCTGCATTTACAACAGATTTGGATTCAGGGTCAGGCTCTCCCCCTTTGACCTTTCATTATATCTTCTATTGGCCTGCGGTCTTCGATCGCAAGGCCTTTCTTTTCCTTTCGCTTGAGTAAATGCCTGGCCACCTTTCAACAAATCTCATCCTTATAGATCAATAAGATAATCGCATCCTTCGTTCTCACGATCACAAATTTCGTTTTATTTCATTTCGAATCATTGCTCTTTCGATTTCTTTCCTATAGATTTTAATCAATCAACATGATGAACAAATGAAACGAAACGAAAGATGGCGATAAATCGCCAGTGTCTTAAGTGGAGTTTACGAGACTAAGGACTTAAGTTATGCCAGAAACCTATACCCCTGTTACTGCGGTAACAGGCACCTGGACCGAAGAAGAGATCCGTCAACAACCTGCCAGTTGGATCCGTTCTCTCACCAATATCGACAATATTCGATCCACCATTGATAGCTTTCTTGCGCCATTGTTGCGCAAAAACGATCTGCGGATCGTACTGACCGGGGCCGGGACCTCAGCGTTCATTGGCGACATCATCGCTCCGTGGCTGGCAAGCTATACCGGAAAAAATATAAGTGCTGTGCCGACCACAGACCTGGTCACCAATCCGATGGATTACCTGAGTCCCGCACATCCGCTGTTACTAGTTTCTTTCGCTCGCTCAGGTAACAGCCCAGAAAGCGTTGCGGCAGTGGAACTGGCTAATCAGTTTGTGCCTGAGTGTTATCACCTGCCGATCACCTGCAACGAAGCAGGTAGCCTGTATCAAAACGCAGTCGCAAGCGACAACGCCTTTGCTCTGTTAATGCCCGCAGAAACGCATGACCGCGGTTTTGCCATGACCAGCAGCATTACCACCATGATGGCCAGTTGCCTGGCAGTATTCGCCCCAGAGAAATTCAACAGTCAGACCTTCCGCGACGTGGCCGATCGGTGCCAAACGATCCTGACTTCCCTGGGCGATTTCAGCGACGGTGTATTTGGCAATGAGCCCTGGAAACGGATCGTCTATCTCGGTAGCGGTGGATTACAGGGGGTGGCACGAGAATCTGCACTGAAAGTCCTGGAGCTGACAGCGGGCAAACTTACTGCATTCTATGACTCTCCGACCGGTTTTCGTCACGGTCCAAAATCGTTGGTTGATAACGAAACGCTGGTAGTGGTCTTTGTTTCCAGCCACCCCTATACACGCCAATATGATCTCGATCTGTTAGCAGAGTTACGCCGCGATCGGCAGGCGCTGCGGGTTGTCGCGATTTCTGCACAAACCCATGAGGTGATTGAAGCTGGTCCACATATTTTGCTGCCGCCAGCACGCTCTTTCATCGATATGGAATTGGCGTTCTGCTTCCTGATCTATGCCCAGGTTTTTGCTTTGACGCAATCCATCAATATCGGCAATACACCAGATACACCTTCTGCCAGCGGCACTGTTAACCGCGTTGTACAGGGCGTTGTTATTCATCCCTGGAACGCCTAAAAGGATCGTTTTATGAGCATTATTTCTACTAAATATCTCCTGCTGGATGCACAAAAAAAAGGCTACGCCGTACCCGCCTTCAACATTCATAACGCTGAGACTATCCAGGCGATCCTTGAAGTGTGCTATGAAATGCAATCGCCGGTTATCCTTGCCGGAACACCGGGTACCTTTAAACATATCGCACTGGAAGAGATCTATGCGCTGTGCAGCGCTTATTCCATCAGCTACGGTATACCGCTGGCGCTGCACCTCGATCACCATGAGTCGCTGGACGATATCCGCCGTAAAGTAAATGCTGGTGTACGCAGCGCAATGATTGACGGCAGCCACTTTCCGTTTGAAGAAAACGTGAAACTGGTGAAATCCGTTGTGGATTTTTGCCATGCCAAAGATTGCAGCGTGGAAGCTGAGCTGGGCCGCCTCGGTGGCGTAGAAGATGATATGAGCGTGGATGCGGAAAGCGCCTTCCTTACCGATCCACAAGAAGCCAAACAGTTTGTTGAGCGTACCGGCGTAGACAGCCTTGCCGTTGCCATCGGCACTGCACACGGGTTGTATACCAAAACGCCCAAAATCGATTTCCAGCGACTGGGTGAAATTCGTGAAGTGGTGGATATTCCGCTGGTACTACATGGTGCAAGCGATGTCCCTGACGAATACGTTCGTCGCACGATCGAGCTTGGCGTGTGCAAAGTTAACGTTGCTACCGAACTGAAAATTGCCTTTGCCGATGCGGTCAAAGCGTGGTTTGCGGAAAATCCACAAGGTAATGATCCTCGTTATTACATGCGGGTCGGTATGGATGCGATGAAAGAGGTGGTGCGTAGCAAAATCAATGTATGTGGTTCTGCAAACAAATTGATGGCTACCTGCGAATTATCGTGATTATCATTATATTTCTTCGCGAGTGCTATCTGCATGATGTCAGGTAGCGCTCATCGTTAGAATAGTAGAGGATAATTATACCTTAATATCACATTGAATGAATTTATATATTTGATACTGCAATAATAATATATTTCAATAATCTATGTTATTCAATCTTTTTATGGCGAGGATTTAAATATGACTAGTCCAAATATTCTATTAACCCGCATTGATAATCGATTAGTACATGGACAGGTTGGCGTCACATGGACATCCACGATTGGCGCTAACCTGTTGGTCGTTGTTGATGATGACGTTGCTCAAGATGAGATCCAGCAGAAATTAATGGGCATCACTGCTGAAACTTACGATTTTGGCATCCGTTTTTTTTCCATAGAAAAAACCATAAACGTCATCGGTAAAGCCGCGCCACATCAGAAAATTTTTCTTATTTGTCGGACTCCGCAAACGGTAAGACGATTGCTTGAAGGCGGCATTAAACTTGACGACGTCAACGTGGGCAATATGCATTTTTCTGAAGGAAAAAAACAGATCAGCAGCAAAGTTTACGTTAACGGGCAAGATCTTGATGACCTTCAGTTTATAAAAAAACAGGGCGTTAACATTTTTATTCAGGATGTCCCTGGAGATCAAAAAGAACAGATTCCTGATTAAAAGACCATACAACTTTTTCATAATAAAAGGATTTATTTACTTGAGGTGATCTATATGCATGAAATAACCCTTATTCAGGGTATATCCCTGGCTGCATTAGTCTTCTTTTTAGGAATTGATTTTTGGCTGGAAGCCTTATTTTTATTCAGACCGATTATTGTATGTACTTTAACTGGCGCGATTCTGGGTGATATTCATATTGGCCTGATAACGGGTGGTTTGACCGAATTGGCTTTTGCTGGCCTGACCCCCGCAGGAGGTGTACAGCCACCCAATCCAATCATGGCCGGTTTAATGACCACGGTTATCGCATGGTCTACTGGCGTGGATGCCAAAACGGCCATCGGCCTTGGTTTGCCCTTCAGCCTTCTAATGCAATACGTAATATTATTCTTTTACTCAGCATTCTCTCTGTTCATGGCAAAAGCTGATAACTGTGCGAAAGAAGCAAACACAAGCGCATTTTCGCGTCTGAATTGGCTGACAACGCTGATTGTTGCTTCTTCATACGCCATCATCGCCTTCTTATGTACATATCTGGCCCAGGGCGCTATGCAGTCTCTGGTAAAAGCCATGCCCGCCTGGTTAACACATGGATTTGAAGTGGCCGGAGGCATTTTGCCCGCAGTCGGTTTTGGTTTGTTGCTCCGTGTGATGTTCAAAGCACAGTACATACCTTATCTGATAGCTGGCTTCCTCTTCGTTTGCTACATCCAGGTTAATAACCTTCTGCCCGTCGCGGTATTGGGCGCAGGCTTCGCCGTATATGAGTTTTTCAATGCGAAAGCCAAACAGCAGGCTCAACCTCAGCCTGTCACTAATAAAAACAATGAAGAAGAGGACTATAGCAATGGGATCTGAAATCAGTAAAAAAGACATTACTCGCCTTGGCTTTCGCTCGTCACTTCTTCAGGCCAGCTTTAACTATGAAAGGATGCAGGCAGGTGGTTTTACCTGGGCTATGCTCCCGGTACTGAAAAAAATCTATAAGGGTGATAAAGCCGGTCTCAGCGCGGCGATGAAAGATCATTTAGAATTTATCAATACCCACCCTAACCTGGTCGGTTTTCTGATGGGATTGTTAATCTCAATGGAAGAAAAGGGAGAAAACCGAGATACCATTAAAGGCTTGAAAGTGGCGCTTTTTGGACCTATCGCCGGGATCGGCGATGCCATTTTCTGGTTCACCTTACTGCCTATTATGGCGGGGATCTGTTCCTCTTTCGCCAGCCAGGGAAACATACTGGGTCCCATTTTGTTTTTCGCCGTTTATTTGATGATCTTTTTCCTGCGCGTCGGCTGGACGCATGTCGGTTATTCAGTAGGAATAAAGGCCATCGATAAAGTACGTGAAAATTCGCAGATGATAGCCCGCTCAGCAACGATCCTCGGGATCACTGTTATTGGCGGACTTATCGCATCCTATGTGCACATTAACGTTGTAACTTCTTTTGCGATCGATAGCACCCACAGCGTGGCATTACAGCAGGATTTCTTCGATAAAGTATTCCCGAATATTTTACCGATGGGCTACACGTTGCTGATGTACTACCTGTTAAGAGTGAAAAAAGCACATCCAGTACTGTTAATCGGCGTGACGTTTGTACTGTCTATTATCTCGTCAGCACTTGGCATTCTTTAAACGAAAAGAGGATGAAGCGGCCTGCAACATCCTCCTTCAAAAGGACTCGAAAAATGCAATATACCCAGTACTGCGACAATTATGACGTATTAAGCGATCGCGCCAGCGAACTGTTAATTACGCTGATACAGAACAAACCTGATGCAACCATCTGTCTGGCAACAGGAGGCACGCCGCTTCTCACCTATCGCTACTTTGTCGAGAAAATTAACCAACGTAAGATCGATCATGAGCAGGTGGTTTTCGTGAAACTGGACGAGTGGGTCGGTATTCCGTTGAACTCACCTGCAACGTGTGAATCTTTCCTGCAACAACACATCGTTCAACCATTGGGTTTACGAGCAGAACAGTTGGTCGGTTTTCAATCTGAAAATGTTAACGAGCAGGAATGCGAACGCGTCACAGAGATTATTGCCAGCCGGGGCGGCCTCGATTTATGTCTGCTCGGAATCGGAAAAAATGGTCATTTGGGGTTGAATGAACCGGCAAAGTCCCTGGAACCGTTTTGCCATATCAGCGTCCTTGACGAAGAAACGCGCCATCACGACATGTTAAAAACGGCTGCTAATCGCGTAACTCACGGTATTACGCTGGGTTTGAAGGACATCCTGAATGCAAAAGAGATCTTGCTGCTGATAGCAGGTGAAGGGAAGCACGACGCGGTAGAAAATTACCTGGCCGCCACCGTTACTACGACTATTCCTGCTTCATTTTTATGGTTACACCGCAATGTGAGTTGCCTGATTGACGGCTCACAATATCCTGATAAGTAGAATTTACAACACTTGCCACATCCCCCCTTTTGTCGCGCCAACGCGTTGCAGTTTGCCTTTTAGCTGCAACGCTTTCAGCGAGTTCTTCCGACATTTCTTCCGACATTTCTTCCGACAAGCCGACAATTAATACAGGCCCTCTTACTCCCCCTGCTGTTCCAGCGCGTGCTTGTACAATGCATTCTTCTTCACGCCATGGATTTCAGCAGCCAGCGCGGCGGCCTTTTTAAGCGGCAGTTCTGCCTGCAATAAGGCCAATGTACGGAGCGCATCGGCAGGAAGGTCGTCTTCTTGCGCTTTATGCCCTTCGACGATCAGCACCATTTCGCCTTTACGACGGTTTTCATCTTCCTTGACCCACGCCAGCAGTTCGCCAACCGGTGCGCCGTGAATAGTTTCCCAGGTTTTGGTCAACTCACGCGCCAACACCACGTAGCGGGATTCGCCCCAAACGGCAACCATGTCTTCCAGGCTATCCAGCAAACGGTGGGTGGATTCATAAAAAATGAGCGTACGTGGTTCGGCCTCAATGGCTTTCATCGCATCACGACGCCCTTTCGACTTGGCAGGCAGAAAACCTTCATAGCAAAAGCGGTCTGAAGGCAGACCAGCAGCGCTCAGGGCAGCAATCGCCGCGCAAGGGCCTGGTAGGGGAACAACGCGGATCCCCGCTTCGCGACAGGTACGCACCAGATGGTAGCCAGGATCGTTAATCAGCGGCGTTCCGGCATCGGAAACCAGCGCAATGTTTTGCCCTTCTTTGAGCTTTGCCACCAGCGTTTCAGCCTTTTGCTGCTCGTTGTGGTCATGCAGGGCGAACAATCGCGCGTTAATCGCGAAGTGTTGTAACAATAGTCCTGTATGACGAGTATCTTCAGCGGCAATCAAATCAACGGCTTGTAAAACTTCGAGCGCTCGTTGGGTAATATCAGCCAAATTTCCTATAGGAGTAGGTACAATAAAGAGTTGGCCTTGAGAATTATCCGCCGATTCGTGTTGTTTCATTGTGTCGTCCGTATTGCCGATTTAATATTGAGCATTGAGTAAAAAAATATCACTGGATACAGTATGGTACCCTCAACATTTTCTCGTTTGAAAGCCGCACGCGCGCTGCCAGTCATTCTGGCAGCACTGATTTTCGCAGGCTGTGGCACCCAGGCGCCAGACCAGAGTGCAGCCCATATGCAGGGCACTGCGCAGGCTGATTCCGGCTTTTATCTGCAACAAATGCAGCAAAGCTCAGATGATAGCAAGACCAACTGGCAATTACTCGCCATTCGTGCACTGCTGAAAGAAGGCAAGAGCCAGCAGGCCATCGAGCTGTTCAGCCAGCTACCGCAGAAACTAAGCGATACCCAGCGTCGTGAGCAGTCACTGCTGGCCGTCGAGATTAAGCTTGCGCAGAAAGATGTCGCTGGCGCACAGGCTCTGCTGGACAAACTCACCCCTGCCGATTTCGATCAAAACCAGCAGGCACGGTACTGGCAGGCGCAAATCGACGTCAACCAGGGTCGCCCGTCGTTGACACTACTGCGCGCCCTGATCGCCCAGGAACCGTTGCTGGCCGCGAATGCTAAGCAGAAAAACATGGACGCCACCTGGCAGGCGCTGTCATCCATGACCCAGGAGCAAGCGCAGGCGCTGGTCATCAATGCGGATGAAAACGTGCTGCAAGGCTGGCTGGATCTCCAGCGCGTCTGGTTCGATAACCGTAACGATCCGGACATGATGAAAGCCGGCATTGCTGACTGGCAAAAACGTTACCCACAGAACCCGGGGGCAAAACTGTTGCCAACGCAGTTGGTTAACGTGCAGAGCTTTAAGCCCGCCTCCACCAGCAAAATTGCGCTGCTGCTGCCACTGAACGGTCAGGCCGCTGTATTTGGCCGTACTATCCAGCAAGGCTTTGAAGCTGCGAAAAACATGGGCACTCAACCCGTAGCAGCCCCAGCTGTTGCCGCGCCTGCTGCAGATACAGCAGCCATGGCGACCACGGAACAGCCGCAAACGACTGACGGTGTTGCCAGCCCTTCTCAGGCGTCAGTAAGCGATCTAACCAACGAGACGTCAGCGCAACCAGAAGCTGCAGCCCCGCAGCCAACAGTGCCTGCACAGCCAACGACCGCCAGCGCGCCGGCGAATCCGTCCGCTGAGCTGAAAATCTATGACACCTCATCACAGCCGCTGAATCAGATCCTGGCTCAGGTTCAGCAGGATGGCGCCAGCATCGTGGTTGGCCCGCTGTTGAAGAATAATGTTGAAGAGCTGATGAAAAGCAACACGCCATTAAACGTCCTGGCGCTTAATCAGCCGGAGGCGGTGAAAAACCTGCCGAACGTCTGCTACTTCGCCCTGTCGCCAGAAGATGAAGCGCGCGACGCCGCGCGTCACATCCGCGATCAAGGAAAACAGACGCCGCTGCTTTTGACCCCGCGGAGTGCGTTAGGCGATCGCGTTGCCAACGCCTTTGCGCAGGAGTGGCAAAAGCTGGGTGGCGGCGTAGTGCTGCAGCAGAAGTTCGGCTCCACTGCTGAGCTGAAAATGGGCGTCAACGGCGGCTCGGGGATTTCCCTGACGGGCAGCCCGGTGGCCTCCTCTGTACCCACGCAGCCTGGTGTAACCATTGGCGGTCTGACGATACCGGCAGCGCCAACCGATGCGCAAATCACCGGCGGTGGTCGTGTTGATGCCGTGTATATTCTGGCGACGCCGGAAGAAATTGCATTTATTAAGCCGATGATCGCTATGCGTAACGGCAGCCAGAGCGGTGCCACGTTGTACGCCAGCTCCCGCAGCGCGCAGGGAACTGCCGGCCCGGATTTCCGTCTGGAAATGGAAGGCTTGCAGTACAGCGAAATTCCGATGCTGGCAGGCGCTAATGCGCCTCTTATGCAGCAGGCGCTTGGCGCGGTGCGTAACGACTACTCGCTGGCGCGTATGTACGCCATGGGCGTCGATGCCTGGTCGCTTGCCAACCACTTCTCGCAAATGCGTCAGGTGCAGGGTTTCGAAATTAACGGCAACACCGGGGCCTTAACCGCAACGCAGGATTGTGTGATTAACAGGAAGTTATCATGGCTCAAATACCAGCAAGGACAAGTCGTCCCCGCCAGTTAACGAGTAAACAGACCGGTGACGCGTGGGAATCCACCGCGCGTGACTGGCTGCAGAGCAAAGGACTGCATTTTATCGCCGCCAACGTGCGTGAACGTGGCGGCGAAATTGACCTGATAATGCGTGAAGGCAACACCACCGTATTTGTTGAGGTTCGCTACCGACGCTCAGACTTGTTTGGCGGTGCGGCGGCGAGTGTGACCCGGAGCAAACAACACAAATTATTACAGACCGCCCGCTTGTGGCTTGCGCGCCACAATGGGAGTTTTGATACTGTGGATTGCCGGTTCGATGTGTTAGCCTTCACCGGAAATGATGTTGAGTGGTTTAAGGACGCGTTCAACGACCGCTCATAGTTGAAGATTCAGAGCCTGGTTCTTAAGGATTAGCGTGTTAGATAGAATTAAAGTCTGCTTTACAGAAAGCATTCAAACTCAGATAGCTGCGGCTGAAGCTCTTCCGGATGCGATCTCCCGTGCAGCCATGACGCTGGTTCAGTCCCTGCTCAATGGCAACAAAATTCTCTGTTGTGGTAATGGGACGTCCGCTGCCAATGCACAGCATTTTGCTGCCAGTATGATCAATCGTTTTGAAACAGAACGGCCAAGTTTACCTGCGATTGCACTAAACACTGATAATGTGGTCTTAACTGCGATTGCCAACGATCGCCTGCACGACGAAGTTTATGCAAAACAAGTCCGTGCGCTGGGACATGCAGGTGATGTTCTGCTGGCAATCTCTACGCGTGGTAATAGCCGCGATATCGTAAAAGCCGTTGAAGCCGCCGTAACACGCGACATGACAATCGTCGCGCTGACCGGGTATGACGGAGGGGAGCTGGCCGGATTACTGGGGCCGCAGGATGTTGAAATCCGTATTCCCTCACACCACAGTGCCCGCGTTCAGGAAATGCACATGCTGACGGTCAACTGCCTTTGCGATCTCATCGATAACACGCTTTTCCCTCACCAGGATGATTAAGGAGTACACATGAAGGCATTTTCGCCGCTTGCTGTGATTATCGCTGCACTGCTGCTGCAAGGCTGTGTCGCTGCTGCCGTTGTCGGAACTGCTGCTGTCGGCACTAAAGCCGCGACGGATCCCCGCAGCGTCGGCACCCAGGTAGATGATGGAACCCTGGAATTACGCGTCAATACGGCGTTGTCGAAAGATGCCCAAATCAAGAAGGAAACGCGAATCAACGTGAGCGCGTATCAGGGTAAAGTGCTGCTGGTTGGTCAGTCGCCGAATAGCGAACTGTCTGCGCGGGCAAAACAGATTGCGATGGGCGTAGAAGGTACGACTGAGGTCTTTAATGAGATCCGTCAGGGCCAGCCAATTGGCCTGGGCGATGCGTCCAACGATACCTGGATCACCACCAAAGTACGTTCCCAGTTGCTGACCAGCGATCAGGTGAAATCCTCTAATGTGAAAGTCACCACCGAAAACGGGGAAGTGTTCCTGTTGGGTCTGGTAACTGAGCGTGAAGCGAAGGCGGCGGCGGACATCGCCAGCCGGGTAAGCGGCGTGAAACGCGTCACTACGGCATTTACGTTTATTAAGTAATACAGATGCCGGATAGCGACGCATGGGCGTCTTATCCGGCCTACAGGCATAATCGTTTGTAGGTCAGATAAACGCCAGCGCCATCCGGCATTTTATTTGGCCCTTTCGCGTAGCTCGGAAGAGGTCAGGATCGAAACCCCTTCATGCCCAGGCGCCAGTGCCTCCGCCAGCATTGCCCGCGCAACATCGCGTGCTTCAATCGACTTCCAGTTACCCGGCAGCAGCCTGAACAACGGCGCTAAAAACATCTCATTCGTCCGCTGTTTGTCCCTATCCCCCAGTAGCATTGAAGGTCGGACAATCGTCAGCCGTGGCCAATTCTGCGCGATCAGCGCCTGCTCCATTTCACCTTTCACCCGGTTATAGAAAAACGGTGAATTCGCATTGGCGCCCATCGAACTCACCACCAGCATATGCTGGGCGCCTAACCGGCGTCCCGTCAGGGCCGTATCCACCACCAGCGTATAGTCAGCATGGATAAACGCCTCTTTGCTGCCCGCTTCACGTCGGGTGGTCCCCAGGCAACAAAAGACAATATCGACCGGTTCGGTAACCTGCGCCAGAGCATCGGTTAGCTGCGGATCATGGGGGTTATAGATGCCAACCGTATCAGCCAGCGGTCGACGCGTTGGTGCCGTGATGGCATTGACCCGGGGTTCATTGAGCAGCATACGCAGCAAATTTCCGCCTACCAGCCCCGTTGCGCCCGTTATTAACACCTGACTCATCCTCGCTCCTTTACAGATTTGTCCGTCTTGCGCTCTCAGCCTCAGCGACCAGACTTAATAGTTCGTGAGGTAATTATCCATCAACATGGAAATTCTGCCTCATCCGCATGCCATTCAACGGAGGAAACATGAGCAAGAAAATTGCCGTTTTAATCACTGATGAGTTTGAAGATTCAGAATTTACATCGCCAGCTGCAGAATTTCGTCAGGCCGGGCATGAAGTCATCACCATTGAAAAACAGGCGGGCAAAACGGTGAAGGGGAAAAAAGGAGAGGCCAGCGTAACCATCGACAAAGCGATCGAAGATGTACGCCCTTCTGATTTTGACGCCCTGCTGTTGCCTGGCGGTCACTCACCGGATTACCTGCGCGGTGACGAGCGTTTCGTGACCTTTACCCGGGATTTTGTTAACAGCGGCAAACCGGTGTTTGCTATCTGCCACGGTCCACAGCTGCTTATCAGCGCGGATGTCATTCGCGGACGTAAGCTTACCGCTGTGAAGCCTATCATCATCGATGTGAAAAACGCCGGCGCCGAATTTTACGATCAGGAAATGGTGAATGATAACGATCAGTTGGTAACCAGCCGTACCCCAGACGATCTCCCGGCGTTTAACCGTGAGGCATTACGTATTCTCGGCGCGTGAGTCACGTAGCCAGAGCATCTTTTTACCGAAGCCCAGCGTGTTGTCCGTGAATTTGACTTCATCCAGTCGAATCTCCCACACGGGCGCAGGCAGCATTCTGGCGACGGGGAAACGGCGGTTGTAGGCCTTACGCGCAACTTCGCTCTCTTGCCCTTCAAGACGCCGGATTTCCCCTTTGAACTGTACGCCACGAATCAGGGCGACCGTTTTGGGCTGACCATTTACCGTGCCGGCAATCGGTGCGCGGGGTCCGGACATCTGCGCATGGCGCGTTTTCTCTTCAGTCAGCACATAGAACACCATCTTCTGCGCATCAAACAGGTAAAACGCATTGGCGCACCATAATTCACCTTCATGATGTACGCACCAGGTCACGACGTGCTGCTTTGCCAGCCAGCGGGTCACCGCAGTCAGTGTTTCCATTTCTGTTCTCTTTTATACTGTAGGCCTGAAAATTATCACGTCGATGGTGACAATGACACCCTGGTATCTGTACCTGATCCGTACCGCAGACAACGCCTTATACACCGGAATAACCACCGATGTGCAACGCCGCTATAAGCAGCATCAAAGTGGGAAAGGCGCGAAGGCGCTACGCGGAAAGGGGGAACTCACCCTGGCATTTGCGGCGCAGGTTGGCGACCGTTCGCTAGCCCTGCGCATAGAGTATCGCGTCAAACAGCTCACCAAGCGGCAGAAAGAGCGCCTTGTCGAAGGCGAAGGGTTTGAGGCGCTACTGAGCAGCCTGCAAACCCCGGAGCTTAAAAACGATTGAAGTGGTCGTGGTATTCCACAAGGCCCGTCACGCCTTCCAGCGCATCGTCCGCCAGGCGATGAACCTGGAACGCGCTTTCGGTGCCCGGCCAGCGGCAGCGCAGGTCATGATGTGCTGCCAGCTCAAAGCCAAAGCGGCTGTACAGTGCTGGATCCCCCAGTGTGACCACCGCGGCGTAGCCAAACTCGTTCAGTGAATCGAGTCCTTCATAGACCAGCTGACGCGCCAGCCCCTGCCCCCGGTAGTTTTCATCCACCGCGAGCGGCGCCATGCCGACCCATTGCAGATCTTCGCCCTGAACATCGACAGGACTAAACGCGACGTAACCCACTACCTGACCTTCGTCATCGGTCGCAACCAGACCCAGCGTTAAGAAGCCATCTTCACGCAGGTCGTGCACTAATTTCGCTTCCGCATCGCTCTCAAATGAACGGCGTAACAGCGCATCAATACCAGGGGCATCAATGGGAATTTCAACTCGAATCAGCATGGCTCACCTACCGAAGTCTGTTTGGTTTCTGGCGGCGTTTTCATCCCCGCCTCAACAAAATCCGCCAACTGCATCAGCATGACGCGCAACGCTTTAGGCATCTGATCCAGTTCGATGGCGTCCATCAGATTTTTTACATACAGCCCTAATTCTGTATCACCTTCAATCACCAGGCGACGCTGGAAGAAAAGCGTATCCGGATCCTGCTTGCGCGCCGCGATCATCAGCAGATCGCTGGCATCGGCGCTAAAACTTACATCCGCATCTGCATTCTGGCTGACAATAAGTTTATCGTTCTCAACAGAGGTATACCATTTGAGGCCAATGTCACGCACATGAATGCTCAGCCAGCGGCCGTCGAGAAACTCCAGCTCCCCATCGGCCAGCGCCTGACTAAACTGCCAGCTCAGGACCTGTTCCAGAACCTGGCGCTTTAGCGCAAAGGGCGTCAGTTTAACCGGTACACTCATCAGAGAAGGACCAAAATGTACTAAGCGTGAACGCAGTTTATCCAACACGAGCTTTACTCCCTGTTTCAATAGTCCTGCTATTTTGCCATATCAAATAAACGACATAGCGGCATAAATCAACAATTCGCTACGAAATTGTTACCTCTTTATTGGTGTCACCAATACGACTTTAACTGCCTCAAATCAAAAATTGTCTCAGCAAGGTTAACTAAAATCCCTCTTCGTTAACATTTCTGCGCCCTTCACGGCGCAACGTTCAGGATAAATTATGGAGCTGCTCTGCCCTGCCGGAAACCTCCCGGCGCTTAAGGCGGCCATCGAGAACGGCGCTGATGCTGTCTACATCGGGCTGAAAGATGATACCAACGCCCGTCATTTCGCCGGCCTTAATTTTACCGAGAAAAAATTGCAGGAAGCGGTGAGTTTTGTTCATCAGCACCGCCGTAAGCTGCACATCGCGATTAACACCTTTGCGCATCCGGATGGTTACGCGCGCTGGCAACGTGCCGTGGATATGGCGGCGCAACTGGGTGCAGATGCGCTAATCCTCGCCGACCTCGCCATGCTTGAGTATGCCGCAGAGCGCTACCCGCATATTGAGCGCCATGTCTCTGTTCAGGCATCTGCAACCAATGAAGAGGCGATTAATTTCTATCATCGCAACTTTGACGTCGCCCGCGTGGTGTTGCCGCGCGTGCTGTCTATTCATCAGGTGAAGCAGCTCGCTCGCGTCACGCCAGTTCCCCTGGAAGTGTTCGCCTTTGGCAGCCTGTGCATTATGGCGGAAGGCCGTTGCTATCTTTCGTCCTATCTGACGGGCGAGTCGCCTAACACGGTTGGCGCCTGTTCTCCAGCCCGTTTTGTACGCTGGCAGCAGACCCAGCAAGGGCTGGAATCCCGCCTTAATGAAGTGCTGATCGACCGCTATCAGGATGGAGAAAACGCGGGTTATCCCACGCTGTGTAAAGGCCGTTATCTGGTTGACGGCGAGCGCTATCATGCGCTGGAAGAACCCACCAGCCTGAATACGCTGGAGCTGCTGCCGGAGCTGCTGGCGGCCAATATTGCCTCGGTAAAAATCGAGGGACGCCAGCGTAGCCCGGCCTATGTTAGCCAGGTGGCGAAAGTGTGGCGTCAGGCGATCGACCGCTGTATGGCCGACCCGCAAAACTACGCCCCACAGGCCGCGTGGATGGAAACGCTCGGTTCAATGTCCGAAGGCACGCAGACCACGCTTGGCGCGTATCACCGTAAATGGCAGTGAGAGAAGCAATGAAATATTCCTTAGGACCGGTGCTGTGGTACTGGCCAAAAGAAACGCTGGAAGATTTTTATCAGCAGGCCGCCGTAAGCCAGGCCGACGTTATCTATCTTGGCGAAGCGGTATGCAGTAAACGCCGCGCCACCAAAGTGGGCGACTGGCTGGATATGGCGAAATCATTGGCCGGTAGCGGCAAGCAGGTGGTGCTTTCGACCCTCGCGCTGGTGCAGGCATCGTCGGAGCTGGGCGAACTCAAACGCTATGTTGAAAACGGCGATTTTCTGGTGGAAGCCAGCGATCTTGGCGTGGTAAACATGTGCGCCGAGCGTAAGCTGCCGTTTGTCGCCGGACATGCGCTCAACTGCTACAACGCGGTAACCCTGCGTTTGCTGCTCAAACAAGGTATGGTGCGCTGGTGTATGCCGGTAGAACTGTCCCGCGACTGGCTGGTAAATCTGCTCGACCAGTGTGATGAGCTGGGTATTCGCAATCAGTTTGAAGTAGAGGTGCTGAGCTACGGGCATCTGCCGCTGGCGTACTCTGCACGCTGCTTTACCGCACGCTCTGAGGACCGTCCGAAGGACGAGTGTGAAACCTGCTGCATCAAGTACCCGAACGGGCGCGATGTACTGTCGCAGGAGAATCAGCAGGTCTTTGTCCTCAACGGGATCCAGACCATGAGCGGCTATGTTTACAACCTTGGCAACGAGCTGACGTCGATGCAGGGGCTGGTTGATATTGTGCGTCTGTCCCCTTCAGGAACCGAAACTTTCGCCATGCTCAATGCCTTCCGTGCCAATGAAAATGGTACGGCCCCATTACCGCTTGCCGCCCACAGTGACTGCAACGGCTACTGGAAACGTCTGGCAGGGCTGGAGTTACTAACTTAAATTCAACAAGTTGCTGATAATTTAATCGTGCCGGATATTTAATATCTCAATATTTGGCACTATTTTAGTAAGCGTTATAAATACTTTCCTGCATATTATTTTAATTAATTAGGTCCTCTATTAATAACATTCTGACATTATTTTTTATTAGCCATCACCACGTAAATACATTCTAATAAAACATATAGCCCCCCACAGCCATCCACTCAACAAATACAACCGAAGCTGTGCACTGCCTTTATTGCGAGAAAAAACAATATATAACAACAACATAAGACATCCAATTAACACAAAAGAAATGAAATGTACAACCATTATTTTGACAATCGATATTAAGTTTAAATACGTTTATAAATATTACCATGCAAATAAAATCACCCAGCTTGAGATGTAATCTTAAACTTAAATTAGATTATTTAAGATTCTCGAACAGGAATGGAAAAGAATATTTAAATGGAAATACATATAATATTCAATCCTGGATGTATTTAATTCGTAGTCAGGAAATATCTATGAACAAGAAGTTAATTGCGACCGTATTTGCTACCTCTTTGAGTCTTTTTGGAATGACCTCTGCGCAAGCAGAAGAAACAGCGACAGATGTCACTGCACCGGGTGGTACTGTACATTTTGTTGGGCAGGTAGTGAATGCGGGCTGCTCTGTAGCCTCTGATTCTCTCGATTTTACCGTTTACCTTGACCAGGTTCGTGCAACGCATTTAGCCACAGCAGGCACCGCTGCCGGTCAGCCAAAAAGCTTTGAAATTCACCTGGTAGATTGCGACGCCAGCATTGTTAAAACTGCGGCCGTCACCTTCACCGGCCAGACTGACGCTGATGTACCGGCTGCACTGGCGAATACCGCAGGCGCAGGCGCGGCTAAACACGTTGCACTGCAACTGTACGGACCGGACAGCAAAGCCGTTGATATGGGCGTAAAATCAAGCTCTATCGCCGTACTGGATGGTGAAAACACCATTCCGATGAGCGTTGACTACATTGCCACCGACGCCGCAGGCGAAGCGGGTAGCGTAGAAGCCACCGCAACATTCCACATGAACTACGCGTAATGTAGTTCAGCCTTTGCCGCTTTGCGCAATGATGGCGCAGAGTGGCACTGACTCTCCCCATGGACCGAAGCGTTTTCTGTTATAGCGCCCCCGGATTTATTTAATCCATTCGCTTATACAGGCTTCGCGTCCATTTATATTGCACTTCTGAATGTTATTTTTGATATAAAGGAATATGTCATGGTTACCTCATTTGCTAATAGAAAGCAGACCGTTAAAATAGGTTTAGTCCACATGACCGTGGGCGCGTTATCAATAATTTCTTTTGCCGCCAGCGCCGGGGGCGTTTCACTTGGCGCAACGCGCATTGTCTACCCCTTGACTGCGCAACAGGTTTCACTGCCCGTCAGAAACTCTGATAGCCAAAATACGTTTTTAATTAAATCATGGGTGTCCAATCCGGATGACACTAAATCTGATGAATTTGTCGTAACGCCACCGCTTTTTTCCATTTCGGCAAAACATGAAAATATCGTACGTATCATGTATATCGGTAAACCACTACCGACCGATCGCGAAACAGTATTCTATTTTAACAGTAAAGCCATTCCACCGGTTGCCAAAGAAAAGATTAAGCAAAATACCTTACAGATTGCCACTCAAAGCACAATCAAACTGTTTATGCGCCCGGAAAACTTAGCCAGCGCGTCGGTAGATGCCCCGCGCACTCTGCGTTGTAGTATTGCAGGCGGAAAAGCCAGCATGAACAACCCTTCCCCCTATTACGTTACGCTGGTTAATTTCCGTATCGGCGAAAACAAAATCAAAAATACGATGTTGGCGCCGATGTCCACCAGCAGCGTCGACTTTTCCGGCAAGGGTGGCAGCATAAAATTTCAGACGGTAAATGATTTTGGCGCACTGACGCCAGAACAAACATGTAGCAGTTAAAAATAATATAACTATTTATAATGATGTGGCTGATATAAATGCAAAAAAACTTTTATATTAATAAATTTAAAATTGCACCTCTGACGACAGCACTCATCGCTGTCTTCACGTCATTCTTTACGGGGGCAGAGAATTATTTCAACCCGGCATTTTTTTCAGACGATCCGGACGCGGTAGCCGATCTCTCGCGTTTTACAAACAACGGCGCGCAAACACCTGGCACCTATCGGGTAGATATCTATCTTAATGAAACGTTTATCGGCACCCGCGACGTCGAGTTTAGAGAATCAAGTGATCCACAAAGCCATCAGCTACAGCCTTGTCTGTCGGTCGACTACTTGCAAAAAATTGGCATCAATAACAAATCACCCGGGTTTGCGTCGATAAAAGATGAGTCGTGCGTTGACCTCAGTATCGCTATCCCCGATGCTGTAAGCGAATTTGAGTTTGAAAAACTCCGCCTCAATCTTTCTATTCCGCAAATCGCACTAAGTAATAATGCCAGAGGATACATCCCGCCGGAGCAATGGGACGAAGGGATTAACGCCCTGCTGGTCAACTACAATTTTTCAGGCTCAAACAGTCGCGACGGCAGCGGAGAAAGCAGCGGCGCCAACAGTAACTATTTTCTGGCGCTAAACAGCGGAGCCAACATTGGCCCGTGGCGCTTACGCGATAACTCAACGTGGAGTAAATCGACCACCAGCAGCAAGTGGCAACATATTAATACCTACCTTCAACGTACCGTGATTCCCTTAAAAAGCGAACTCACTATTGGGGATGGTTACACATCATCAGAGCTCTTCGACAGTCTGAACTTTCGTGGCGCACAACTCTCTTCCGATGAGAATATGTTACCCGACAGCCTGAAAGGCTTTGCGCCAACAATACGCGGGATCGCGCAAAGTAACGCCCAGGTTACCGTCAGGCAAAATAATTACATTATTTATCAAACTTACGTCGCGCCAGGGGCTTTTGAAATTACCGATCTCTACCCTACTTCATCGGGCGGTGATTTGGTCGTAGAAGTGAAAGAATCGGATGGCAGAATATCCAGCTACAGCGTACCGTATTCAGCGGTGCCTCTATTACAGCGCGAAGGCAGGATCAAATATTCGGCGATTGTCGGACGCTCAAGAACAAACAGTTCGCAACAGGAAGAAACGGATTTCGGCCAGTTCTCTCTCAGTTGGGGATTGCCGCACGGTTGGACGTTATACGGCGGCGGTCAGCTATCCTCCACTTACACCGCGTCGGCACTGGGTTTCGGCGTCAATATGGGCGATTTTGGCGCCGTCTCGCTGGATCTGACGCATGCGCAAAGCGAACTGGCTGATAACAGTCGCCATACCGGGCAATCGCTGCGTTTTCTCTACGCAAAATCACTCAACAACATCGGCACTAACTTCCAGCTGTTAGGCTATCGCTACTCCACCTCTGGGTTTTATACCTTTAGCGATACCACCTATAAAAAGATGGATGGATACACATCCGACCCTGATGACGAAGATGACGATCAGCCTGTATGGGTAAATTACTATAACCTCTATTATTCAAAGCGAGGAAAGGTACAGGTTAATATCTCTCAGCAGCTAAACGGCTATGGCTCCCTTTATTTGTCCGGTAGCAAACAGAGCTACTGGCATACCGATGAAACCAACTCATTATTCCAGATTGGCTACAATACCCAATGGAATAATATGAACATCGGCCTGAGTTATAATTATACCCAATCGCCAGGCCAGCCAAATGCCGATCAAATTGTTGCGCTGAATATTTCCCTGCCGCTTGGCTGGTGGTTGAGCCCCGGCGGCGTTTCACCAACCCAGCGCACTAACTCCATGTTCGCCACACTTAGCACCAGTACCGATAAAGACGGACATACCACGCAAAACGCGGGGGTCAGTGGGTCGCTGCTTGAGGCCAACAATCTGAACTATAACCTGCAGCAAGGGTATGGCAACCAGGGAACCGGCGCCAGTGGAATGGCCAGCCTGGATTACAAAGGCGCGTATGGCGACGTTAACGTGGGATATAACTATAGTGATAACGGAAACTACCAACAGGTTAACTATGGGCTTTCAGGGGGCATTGTGGTGCATGCCGCAGGCATTACGCTCAGCCAGCCGTTGGGCAACACCAATATTCTGGTCGCTATTCCGGGCGCAGAAAATGTTCCGGTAGAAAACAACGAGGGCATAAAAACCGACTGGCGCGGCTATACGGTTATTCCGTATGCCAACGTCTATCGTCAGAACCGAATCGCCCTGGATATTAACGCTCTTGGCGATGATATGGATATCGATGATGCCGTCGTACAGGTTATTCCAACCCATGGCGCCTTAGTCAGAGCTGATTTTAAAGCGCGGATCGGACATCGGGTCTTGGTTACGCTGAAATACCACAATAAACCCGTTCCATTTGGCGCGACCGTGACCGACGACGACACTGAAAGCAGCAGTATCGTTGGCGATGACGGCGTCGTGTATCTTGCCGGGCTGCCGCCGCAAGGGGAGTTAAATGTGCAATGGGGAACCGGCAGCGATGCCCGGTGCCATGCAACCTATGCGCTTGATGTTAACGCTATTCGCCCCGTTAATAAAATTACCGCTCGGTGTATATAATGAAAAAATATCCTCTTCATCTCTTTCTAAAAATAACCGCAACGTTGTTATTTCTCGGCACCATCTCCGAATGCTATGCCGCATATCCAAACAATGCCTGCGGCCCGGCAAACGATAGCGCGACAAAAAGTTACGTATTTAATGTCAACTCAACCATCACCAATCCAGAGGACAACAGAGCGGGTGCCTTGCCACCTGTCACTGAATCCAGCAGCGGTCAATTCTCACTATATTGCCAATGTGATCCAACGCTGTATCCCAATGGGGTAGTCACGCATCAATGGACAACCAGCCCGTTGGACATCTATACCACAGCAAATGGATTAACTTTTTACAATATCAATGAATACATTGCGGCCGCGATAGAGATAAAAGATGAAGGTAATGGTACTTACTACCCTGTTCCATGGAACAACCATTATATTCCCAAAGATGACGGGACATATCCCTGTAACACAGCAGGCGATGAATATCATACCGGGAACCATGTCCGGGTAACGTTTTATATGAAGCGCTCCTTTGTCGGCCAGGTCAATATACCCTCAACCATTATGGCCCAGCTCTGGTATACCGTGACAGATACCTTTATTCCCGGTGAGGCAACAGCAAGCCTGTCAATAAATGGTACGGTGACCGTACCCGAAAGCTGCGAAATTAACGCCGGACAGATGCTTACCGTCGAGTTGGGTCAAACGTGGGCCGGTAGCTTTAAAACGCCGGGACAAAAGCCCAAGGGTTATACACCGAAAACCCTTTCCATCCCGGTGCAGTGTAATGATATGGCCTCAACGGCGAATCTGGAATGGCGTATGGTCGCCACCCCTTCGGCAGAATACCCGGATGCCATCCAGTCCAGTAACAGCGGGATAGCCGTGGTTGTGGCGGATATGCAGGGAACCACAATCCCACCGGAAACCGGCAAGATCCTGCTGACGCTGAATGATACCTACGCGACGACCATTAACGTGCAGGCCTGGCCAGTGAAAACCATTGAGGGCACCCCTGAAGCGGGCAGCTATAACGCGGTGGCCACCATGCGTATTGATTTTCAGTAACCCGCTACGGATAAGCAGAAATGAAAAAATGGATGATCTTTCTGGTCGCCGGTTTGGCCAGTACCGCGCAGGCGGAAAACGAAGTGCCAAACTTAACGTTTAACGGCTCGATTATTGCCGAAGGCTGCGATGTGGCGGTAGCCAGCGAAAATCAGACGGTACATATCGGCGACTTCTCAGTTGCCGTATTTTCCGGTACAGGCAGCGTAAGTTCAGCGAAGAATTTTGAGATTAATCTGGAAAACTGCGTTGGTAAAGGCAGTATTACTTTTTCAGGTGAGTCCAATACGGATAACGGCGCGCTCCTCGCACTCACCAACGCAACTGGTGAAGGCGACACGGCTTCAGGTGTGGCAATTGAAATATTGGATCTAAATTCAGGTGCACCGCAACCCCTGCCTCTTGGGCAAGCCAGCAGTTTATATACATTGAAGTCCGGTGATAACACCCTCCGCTATCAGTTGCGCTATAAGGCCACTCAGAATGTGGTAACGCCGGGTAGTGCCAATGCGGTGATGTATTTCGATATGCTCTATCAGTGAGGCAGAGGAATGACAAAATATCTTTTTATCCTGTTTTCTGCTTTAGCGCTGGGCCACATTTCAATTGCTTTCGCCGACGATCACAGCGGAACCATCAATATCACGGGTTCGATTAACGCCCATACCTGTGAAGTCGCTGCCGCATCGAAAGATTTTACCGTTGCCCTTGGGCAGTTTCATCCGCAAGATTTTCTTCAGACGGGTGCCGTAACCTCCATGCAGGCATTTATCATCACCCTGGAAAAATGTGCATATGAAGTCACGACGGCGACGGTCACATTCAATGGTGAATCCGACACCGACCGTCCGGAGCTGCTAAAAGTGGATGCTTCAGCCGAAAGCGCTACCGGGCTTGCTGTGGCAATTTTAGACAGCAACAGAGCGATTATCCCATTAAAAACCGAGAGCCCCGCTTATACGTTAAGTTCTAATTCGGTACAAATCTTCGATCTGCAATTTTATGCCCAGTATATCTCCACCCGCACGATTGTAACGCCGGGCGATGCCGGTGCCACCGCTACCTTCCAGCTGCACTATGAATAATTATTACGCCGTTATTGCTTTGCTACTGTTCGGGAGTAGCTGCAGTGGCCATGCTGGCGTCGTTGCTGGTGGCACACGGTTTATTTTTGATGCCGATGCCGGCAGTCTGTCCATCACCTTAAAAAATACCGACAGCGCAACCTGGCTGGTCAAAAGCACCATTAATAACACGCTACAATGGCCCGGGGCCAAACCGATCCACGGGATGACGCCTTTTACTGTAACGCCGCCCCTTTTTGCGCTTGCGGGAGAAAAAGAAAATAAAATTCGGATAGTTAAAACCGCAGAGGATTTACCCGTCGACCGTGAAAGCCTGTATGAATTGCTGATCACCGCCATTCCTTCTGGAAAAATGGAAAAGAACTCGGTACAGGTCGCCCTGCGCTCGCGTTATAAACTCATTTATCGTCCTACAGGGCTATCTGGGATCCCAGAGCAAGCATACCAGCAGATTCACTGGCAATGGCGACAGGACGGGTCGTTGGAGATCGGCAATCCAACCCCTTACTATGTGACGCTGACATCAGTGCGTGTGAATGGGCATATTGAAGAGAATGCCGGGGTTATCGCCCCATTTAGTCAGCGTTCTGTTTCCTGGTGCCAAAATACAACCCTATGCAAAGTACAGTGGCGAACGCTGGATGATGTGGGTAAAGAACTCACCGCAATGAATATCACATTGACACAAGCGCCATGATTAATCCCCAATGATAAACAGCTCACTTTGTTAACAACATTCGCTAATCTTTAATGCAGTATTAAAAGATTAACCGGTAACAAAGTGAGCCGTTATGACTGACAAAACTATTCCGTTCTCGGTGCTGGATCTGGCGCCGATCCCTGAAGGATCTTCGGCAAAAGAGGCCTTCACGCACTCGCTTGATCTCGCTCAACTGGCCGAAAAACGCGGTTACCACCGTTATTGGCTGGCAGAGCATCACAACATGACCGGCATCGCCAGCGCCGCTACCTCAGTGCTGATTGGCTATCTGGCTGCTAATACCACCACGCTGCATCTCGGGTCTGGCGGCGTGATGCTGCCCAACCATTCGCCGCTGGTGATCGCCGAGCAGTTTGGCACCCTGAACACGCTGTATCCGGGACGCATCGATCTCGGGCTTGGCCGTGCGCCAGGGAGCGATCAGCCGACGATGCGCGCACTGCGCCGCCATATGAGTGGTGATATTGATAACTTCCCACGCGACGTAGCTGAACTGGTGGACTGGTTCGACGCCCGCGATCCGAATCCCCATGTACGCCCGGTGCCTGGCTACGGGGAGCAGATCCCGGTCTGGTTATTAGGTTCCAGCCTGTACAGCGCACAGCTGGCGGCTCAGTTGGGTTTGCCGTTTGCCTTCGCCTCGCACTTTGCTCCGGATATGCTGCACCAGGCACTGCATCTGTATCGCAGCCAGTTCAAACCCTCAGCGCGGCTGGCAAAGCCGTATGCGATGGTGTGCATCAACATCATAGCCGCCGACAGCAATCGCGACGCCGAGTTTCTTTTCACCTCCATGCAGCAGGCGTTTGTGAAACTGCGTCGTGGCGAAACCGGCCAGCTACCGCCGCCGGTAGAGAATATGCATCAGCTGTGGTCCGCTTCTGAGCAGTACGGCGTACAACAGGCGCTGAGTATGTCGCTGGTTGGTGATAAGGCAAAAGTGCGGCATGGTCTCGAGGCGATTTTGCGTGAAACCCAGGCTGATGAGATTATGGTTAACGGCCAGATTTTTGATCATCAGGCACGTCTACATTCGTTTGATTTGGCGATGGATGTGAAGCAGGAATTGTTGGGGTAGTTCTATTTGTGCCGGATGGCGGCTACGCGTTATCCGGCCGACTCAATCTCTGTAGGCCCGGTAAGCATAGCGCCACCGGGCAATTGTTCTACTGGTATACCGGCAGCAGGTTAACGCTCGACAGAATATGGATAACCGCGTTACCGATACCGAACACCAGGATCAGCGCAATCATCGGCTTGCCGCCCCAGACGCGGAATTTCGGGCTACCGAAACGCTCGCGGGATTTACGTGCCAGCAGCGCCGGAACAATAGCGGCCCAGATGGTTGCCGCGAGTCCTGCATAGCCAATGGCGTACAGGAAACCGTTCGGCCACAGCAGGCCACCGATAATTGGCGGGACAAACGTCAGCAATGCCGTTTTAAAACGTCCCATTGCCGAGTCATCAAAGCCAAACAGATCCGCCAGATAGTCAAACAGACCGAGCGTAACGCCGAGGAATGAACTCGCCACCGCAAAGTTGGAGAACACTACCAGCAGCAGATCCAGACTGCGGCTGTTTAGTACGCCGCTCAGCGCCTGTACCAGCACATCAATGTTACCGCCTTGCTGTGCAATACCAATAAATTCCGGACGCGGAATATTACCCATCGTCCCCAGCAACCATACGGTATACAGCACCAGCGCCAGCAGCGTGCCGTACACCAGACACTTAACGATGGTCTTCGGATCTTTGCCGTAGTACTTCATCAGGCTCGGGACGTTGCCGTGATAGCCGAATGAGGCCAGACAGAACGGCAGCGTCATCAGCAGGTACGGCGTATACGAAGCGTTGCTCTGCGCCACATTAAACAGTGTTGCGGGCTGCACGTGCCCCAGCAGACTGCCGAAGGTCAGGAAAAAGGTAATCACCTTCGCGCCCAGCACAATTGCCGTCATGCGGCTAACCGCTTTGGTACTTAACCACACCACAAACGCCACCAGCAGCGCGAAGCCAAGACCTGCCGCACGCGCCGGAACGTTCAACGACAGCTCCGAGAAGGTGTGGTGCAGAATCGATCCGCTCGCCGAGATATACGCGTAGGTCAGGATATAGAGAACGAAGGCGATCGAGATGCCGTTCACAACGTTCCAGCCTTTGCCCAGCAGATCTTTCGTGATGGTGTCGAAGCTCGAACCAATGCGGTAATTGAGGTTAGCTTCGAGGATCATCAGCCCGGAGTGCAGCATGCAGAACCAGGTGAAGATCAGTGCCGCCATTGACCAGAAGAACCACGCCCCGGACATGACCACAGGCAGAGAAAACATCCCCGCGCCAATAATGGTGCCGCCGATGATCACCACGCCGCCGAGCAGCGAAGGTGACGTTTGGGTGGTGGTTAGTGTTGCCATTTAGCCATCTCTCCAGTGTATTTCCCCGTCATATTTCAAGCTGTAGATGCGTTGGCTGCACTCCGCCATCCCAGTCACTTACTTAAGTAAGCTCCCGGAATGTCCTCGTTTGCCGCCTTCCTACAACTCGAATTATTTAGGGTAACAATTAGCTAATACAGTTTAATGTGCTGCACTGTACCAGTACACGAGTACAAATGAAATAAAAAAAGCCCCAATCATTTCGATCGGGGCTGTATATATTACTTTACGCTATTAAACCGTGAGGCTTATGCGTCACCACCGAAACGACGACGGCCAGCTGAGTCATCACGACGCGGAGCAGAAGAATCGTCACGACGCGGGCCACGGTTGCCTTCACGACGTTCGCCGCTGAAACGACGACCATCGCCACGACCGCCTTCACGACGTTCGCCGCTAAAGTTACGACCTTCACCGCGACCGCCTTCACGACGCTCACCGCTGAAACGGCCACCGCCACGACGCTCGCCACCGGTGTGCGGAACTGCGTCGCCAACCAGCTGCATATTCATCGGCTTGTTCAGGATGCGAGTACGGGTAAAGTGCTGCAGCACGTCGCCCGGCATACCTTTCGGCAGTTCGATGGTGGAGTGGGAAGCAAACAGCTTGATGTTACCGATGTAACGGCTGCTGATATCGCCTTCGTTAGCAATCGCACCAACGATATGACGAACTTCAACACCGTCATCACGACCCACTTCAATGCGGTACAGCTGCATATCGCCAACGTCACGACGTTCACGACGCGGACGGTCTTCACCACCACGGTCATTACGGTCACGCGGGCCACGATCGTTGCGGTCACGCGGACCACGGTCATCACGGTCGCGGAATTCGCGTTTCGGACGCATCGGCGCATCTGGCGGCAGGATCAGCGGACGTTCGCCCTGAGCCATCTTCAGCAGTGCTGCTGCCAGGGTTTCGATATCCAGCTCTTCTTCCGGCTGCATTTTCGCCAGCAGAGCGCGGTACTGATCCAGATCGCTGCTTTCCAGCTGCTGCTGTACTTTAGCAGCGAATTTTTCCAGACGGCGTTTGCCCAGCAGGTCTGCGTTCGGCAGTTCTACTTCCGGAATAGTCAGCTTCATGGTGCGTTCGATGTTACGCAGCAGACGACGCTCGCGGTTCTCAACGAACAGCAGCGCACGACCCGCACGACCCGCACGACCGGTACGGCCGATACGGTGAACGTAAGACTCGGAATCCATCGGGATGTCGTAGTTAACAACCAGGCTGATACGCTCAACGTCCAGGCCACGGGCCGCAACGTCGGTTGCAATCAGAATATCCAGACGGCCATCTTTCAGACGCTCCAGAGTCTGCTCACGCAGAGACTGGTTCATGTCGCCGTTCAGTGCTGCGCTGCTATAACCGCTACGCTCCAGCGCTTCTGCCACTTCCAGGGTCGCATTTTTGGTACGAACGAAGATAATCGCCGCATCAAAATCTTCTGCTTCCAGGAAACGCACCAGCGCTTCATTTTTACGCATGCCCCATACAGTCCAGTAGCTCTGGCTGATGTCAGGACGGGTAGTAACGCTGGACTGGATGCGTACTTCCTGCGGCTCTTTCATAAAGCGACGGGTAATACGACGAATCGCTTCCGGCATAGTCGCGGAGAACAGAGCGGTCTGATGACCTTCCGGGATCTGCGCCATAATGGTTTCAACGTCTTCGATGAAGCCCATACGCAGCATTTCGTCAGCTTCGTCCAGCACCAGACCGCTCAGTTTGGAGAGGTCCAGAGTACCGCGCTTCAGGTGATCCAGCAGACGACCCGGCGTACCGACGACGATCTGTGGTCCCTGACGCAGGGCACGTAATTGCACGTCATAACGCTGGCCGCCGTACAGGGCAACCACGTTCACGCCGCGCATGTGTTTAGAGAAATCCGTCATGGCTTCTGCAACCTGAACCGCCAGTTCGCGGGTCGGTGCCAGCACCAGAATCTGAGGTGCCTTCAGCTCAGGATCAAGATTGTTGAGCAGCGGTAAAGAGAACGCTGCAGTTTTGCCGCTACCCGTCTGGGCCATACCCAGAACATCGCGGCCGCCCAGCAGATGCGGAATGCACTCTGCCTGGATTGGAGATGGTTTTTCGTAACCCAGATCGTTAAGGGCTTCAAGGATAGGAGCCTTCAGGCCCAGATCTGCAAAAGTGGTTTCGAATTCAGCCATGTAGTACGTGTGCCTCAAAATTAATGGCGGCCAGTCTACATAACTCATCATGAAATTGATCTGCAATTTTCATTGAAAAGTGTGAACCGGCTCAAAGTAGGTGTATTAACGAACAACAACGCCCTCACCCGTGAAGGTGATGGCAATCAAAAAAGATTACGGGCTGATGTGTACGTCAGCTATTGCTGGTCCGATTCTGCCAGGTCATCTTGGTCCTGGCCCAGGAGCGATAATTCCAACAATGCGTATCGGTGCTCAACAAAGTTATGAACGTTGTTAGCCACCGCCAGTTTGAACAATGCCGTAGCGTTGTCCAAATCCCCCAGACTTAGGTAGTACTTACCTAAATAGAAGTTGGTTTCACTGAGATGCTCAGCGAGCGAGGTGTTATCCGTTGCGTCCGCCTTCAGGCGTTCCATCAGCGTTGCTTCGCTAATGTTGCCCAGGTAGAACTCGACAATGTTCCATCCCCATTGCTCTTTATCCGATTTCTCAAAGCGTTGCTTCAACGCTTCTTTAGCCTGCTTCTCATCGAGCTTCTGCTCGGCAAGATAAAGCCACAGACTACGGAAAGGATCATTGGGATCGTCTTGATAAAACGCTAGCAGATCATCTTGCGCTAACTTGTCGCGACCGCCGTAATACAATGCGATACCGCGATTTAAGTGCGCGTAGTTGTAAGTTGGATCAAGCTCAAGTACAGAATCAAACGCTTCATAGGCAGCATCAAAATTACCTGCCTGCGTTAAATATATACCTAAGTAATTGAATACTTCAGGCATATCTGGTCGGATTGCCAGCGCTTGTGAAAAATCATTCCGCGCCAGTGCCCTCAGACCGAGACTATCATACAACACTCCGCGCTCATATAAAAGCTGTGCGCGTTCATCATCGGTTAAAGCCCGACTGGCAAGAATTTGTTCCATACGTGCCAGAATCACTTCCTGCTGCAAAGTCGGTTGCAATGGTACTGCGAGGACTTCACTCTTACGCCAGGCGGAATTACTGCATCCAGCCAGCGTGAGTGCTGTCGCAACGAAACACCAGCGCAAAAAAGGCTTCATTTCCCACTCCCGAAGACAACGATTGAATGAACGTCCAGGTTCCCCGGTTGCTAACAAGGCATCCTGCCGGGTTAAAAGCCCTCCGCTTTCACGGAGGGCAATGGCAACCTTACTCGCCCTGGCTTGCCGGAGCTTCCGGTTCGCCTGCAGGCTGAGACTGCTCAGTTGCTTCTTTAATGCTCAGACGTACACGGCCCTGGCGATCAACTTCCAGAACTTTGACCGGTACTTCCTGACCCATCTGCAGGTAGTCAGTCACTTTCTCTACGCGCTTGTCAGCGATCTGAGAGATGTGTACCAGACCTTCTTTACCGCCACCGATGGCAACGAATGCGCCAAAGTCAACGATACGGGTCACTTTACCATTGTAGATACGGCCTACTTCGATCTCTGCGGTGATTTCTTCGATACGACGGATAGCATATTTCGCTTTCTCGCCGTCGGTCGCAGCAATCTTCACAGTACCATCATCTTCGATTTCAATGGTGGTGCCGGTTTCTTCGGTCAGAGCACGGATAACAGAACCGCCTTTACCGATAACGTCTTTGATCTTGTCCGGGCTGATCTTGATAGTGTGGATACGCGGAGCGAACTGAGAAATGTCGCCACGCGGTGCGTTGATCGCTTGTTCCATCACACCCAGGATGTGCAGACGCGCACCTTTAGCCTGGTTCAGAGCAACCTGCATGATCTCTTTGGTGATACCTTCAATTTTGATATCCATCTGCAGTGCAGAGATACCATCGCGGGAACCCGCCACTTTGAAGTCCATATCGCCCAGGTGGTCTTCATCGCCCAGGATGTCAGACAGAACAACAAAGTTGTCGCCTTCTTTCACCAGACCCATCGCGATACCCGCAACGGCGGCTTTGATCGGCACGCCTGCGTCCATCAGCGCCAGGGAAGCGCCACACACGGAAGCCATAGAAGAAGAACCGTTAGATTCGGTGATTTCAGAAACCACACGCACGGTGTACGGGAATTTATCCAGTTCCGGCATTACTGCCAGTACGCCACGCTTCGCCAGACGACCGTGACCAATCTCACGACGCTTCGGAGAACCGACCATACCGGTTTCGCCTACGCAGTACGGAGGGAAGTTGTAATGGAACAGGAAGTTGTCAGTACGCTCGCCCATCAGTTCGTCGAGGTTCTGTGCATCACGCGTGGTGCCCAGGGTCGCAGTAACCAGCGCCTGAGTTTCGCCACGGGTAAACAGCGCGGAACCGTGGGTACGCGGCAGAACGCCAGTACGCACGTCCAGGCCACGGATCATGTCTTTTTCACGGCCATCGATGCGCGGCTCGCCTGCCAGTACGCGGCTACGAACAACATTTTTCTCGATAGCGTGCAGGATTTCACCCAGTTCGTTAGCGTCCAGGGTTTCGTCTTCAGCCACCAGAGTCGCGATGGTTTCAGATTTGATCACGTCAACCTGAGCATAACGCTCTTGTTTGTCGGTGATACGGTAAGCATCGCTCAGGCGAGCTTCTGCCAGTGCGGCAACGCGAGCATTCAGCGCTTCGTTGACGGCTTCTGGCTGCCAGTCCCAACGCGGTTTGCCGGCTTCTTTCGCCAGCTCGTTGATAGCCTGAATAACAACCTGCTGCTGTTCGTGACCGAATACTACAGCGCCCAGCATCTGGTCTTCGCTCAGCAGTTCAGCTTCGGATTCAACCATCAGTACGGCAGCTTCAGTACCCGCAACAACCAGGTCCAGCTTGCTTTCTTTCAGTTCGTCCTGAGTCGGGTTCAGTACGTACTGGTCATTGATGTAACCAACACGTGCAGCACCGATCGGGCCGTTGAATGGGATACCAGACAGAGTCAGCGCAGCAGATGCGCCAATCATTGCTACGATGTCCGGGTTAATCTGCGGGTTAACGGAAACAACGGTCGCGATAACCTGAACTTCGTTAACGAAACCTTCAGGGAACAGCGGGCGAACCGGGCGGTCAATCAGACGCGCGATCAGGGTTTCGCCTTCGCTCGGACGGCCTTCACGACGGAAGAAGCTACCCGGGATACGGCCAGCAGCGTAGGTACGCTCCTGATAGTTAACGGTCAGCGGGAAAAAGTCCTGGCCTGGTTTCGCTTTTTTCTGGCCAACAACGGTAACGAATACTGCGGTGTCATCCATGCTAACCATAACAGCGGCAGTCGCCTGACGCGCCATCATGCCGGTTTCCAGCGTAACGGTATGCTGACCGTACTGGAATTTACGAACGATCGGATTAAGCAAAATAATATCCTTTCTCTATTTTTTTGACGGCACATTTTGCGCCATCGTTAATACCCGATCTTCTGCGCATCCTCGCGACTAATGACAACCCTAACCCATAAGCATGAGTAAAGCCTCTCATTAGCCGCGCGAACCTCTGCAACGGAAGATCATTCATAGCAACAATACATTAGTTTCCAGCGAATTGCTGCCATCTGCTGGAAAAAAGGGGCCATGAAGGCCCCCTCTTTCTGAAACTCGAAAGAATTAGCGACGCAGACCCAGACGCTCGATCAGCGCGGTGTAACGTGCAACATCTTTACGTTTCAGGTAGTCGAGCAGTTTACGACGCTGAGAAACCATGCGCAGCAGACCACGACGGCTGTGGTGATCTTTTTTGTGCTCTGCAAAGTGGCCCTGCAGGTGGTTAATCTGTGCAGTCAACAGTGCAACCTGAACATCGGTAGAACCGGTGTCGTTTGCATCACGACCAAACTCAGAAACAATTTTAGCGGTAGCTTCAGTACTTAGAGACATTTTAAAACTCCAAAGTGTTAAGAATGAAAGGATGCCGATCTCTAATTCAGCTATCCCAGTGTATACACTTTATCCTTCAAACTGACTCTGCGTTGGCTGCGTCTGCTCACCTCAGTCACTTACCTAAGTAAGCTCCTGAGGATTCTCAGACTTGCCGCCTTGATGCAGCTCGAATGATTTTGTGTATACGTCGCGTAGATTGTTAAACAATTTACGCGACGTTAAGCGGCAGTATTCTACTCGCAGCGCCCTTTTATCGCAAGACAGAGAGCGCTATGCAGGATACTCAACCACCAGGCGACGGGGGGCGACACGACCTTCATCGTCCATCTCCCCCATGCCGATAAACTTGCCGTCATCGCCTTCCGTCACGCGCACCAGTCCTTCCAGCGGCGCGCCTGACGTCCGTACCGGGTTACCATTTTTAAAGTAAACCGAGGATGTTAAAGGCAAATTAACAACAGGATAGTCCGATGCTGGACTGTCCATTGGCATCAGCAAAGGATCAAGCAGCTGTGCCGCCGGAATGTTCTGCTGCTCGGCCTGTTCAACCAGGTCACGCAGATGTTCCAGCGTCACCATTCGATCCACCGGATACTTGCTGACCGTCAAACGACGCAGATACGTGACGTGCGCGCCGCAGCCCAACTTCTCACCGAGATCGTCAACAATGGTGCGAATATAGGTGCCTTTGGAACAGTGAACTTCCAGTTCCAGTTCGTTACCTTCATGGCGAATAAACAGCAGCTCATAGACGGTAATCGGGCGCGCTTCACGCGGCACTTCAATGCCCTGACGCGCATATTCGTACAGCTTCTTACCCTGATACTTCAGCGCCGAATACATCGACGGAATCTGCTCGATATCGCCGCGGAAAGTCTCCAGCGCGTTTGCAAGCTGCTCTGCGGTGAAGGTTACCGGGCGCTCCTGCACGATTTGCCCATCGGCATCGGAGGTATCAGTACGCTGGCCCAGACGGGCAACCACACGATAGCGTTTGTCGGAATCCAGTAAATACTGTGAAAACTTAGTCGCTTCACCGAGGCAGATAGGCAGCATGCCTGTCGCCAGCGGATCCAACGCGCCGGTATGTCCCGCGCGGTTGGCATTGTAGATGCGCTTTACTTTTTGCAGTACATCATTGCTGGACATGCCCTGCGGTTTATCCAGCAGCAGAACTCCGTGAATATCGCGACCACGACGACGAGGACGACTCATCAGTCCTCCTTGCTGTCGTCCGCTGGGTTCACACGACGCTCATCGTCATGTTTCACCACGCTGGTCACCAGATTGGACATGCGCATCCCTTCAACCAACGAGTTGTCGTAGAAGAAGGTCAGCTCAGGCACGATGCGCAGGCGCATTGCTTTACCCAGCAGAGAGCGGATAAAACCAGAGGCTTCCTGCAGTGCCTTAATGCCGTTTTTCACGGCAGCTTCGTCCTGATCGTTCAGGAAAGTCACGAATACTTTGGCATAAGCCAGGTCACGGGACATCTCAACGCCCGATACGGTGGTCATCATACCAACACGCGGGTCTTTGATTTCGCGTTGCAGGATGAGTGCGATCTCTTTCTGCATCTCTTGCGCGACACGCTGCGGGCGACCAAATTCTTTCGCCATAATAAATTCTCCAGAATAAAGACAAAAAAGGGGCCATAAGCCCCTTTTTAAATTTCTTGCCGGGTGGCGCTTCGCTTACCCGGCCTACACCTAATCATCTTCTAAGAATTTTGGGCTGCAAATTGCGGCCCAAAAAACGACGAAGATTAAGCGATGGTACGTTTGATCTCGATGATCTCGAACACTTCGATCATATCGCCAACGCGAACGTCGTTGTAGTTCTTCACGCCGATACCACATTCCATACCGTTACGGACTTCGTTGACGTCATCTTTGAAGCGGCGCAGGGATTCCAGCTCGCCTTCATAGATAACCACGTTGTCGCGCAGTACGCGGATTGGGTTGTGACGTTTAATCGTGCCTTCGGTAACCATACAGCCTGCGATAGCGCCGAATTTCGGTGATTTGAACACATCACGAACTTCAGCCAGACCAATGATCTGCTGTTTCAGTTCCGGAGACAGCATGCCGCTCATCGCTGCTTTAACTTCGTCGATCAGATGATAGATGACGGAGTAGTAACGCAGATCCAGGCTTTCTGATTCGATAACTTTACGTGCAGAGGCATCAGCACGTACGTTGAAGCCAACCAGAATCGCGTTGGATGCCGCAGCCAGGGTCGCGTCGGTTTCGGTGATACCACCTACGCCAGAACCGATGATCTTCACTTTTACTTCGTCGGTAGACAGTTTCAGTAAAGAGTCGGAAATCGCTTCTACAGAACCCTGAACGTCGGCCTTCAGGACGATGTTCACTTCGTGAACTTCGCCTTCGGTCATGTTAGCGAACATGTTCTCGAGTTTAGATTTCTGCTGACGAGCCAGTTTAACTTCACGGAATTTGCCCTGACGGTACAGTGCAACTTCACGGGCTTTCTTCTCGTCACGAACAACGGTCACTTCGTCACCCGCAGCCGGAACACCGGACAGACCGAGGATTTCCACCGGAATGGACGGACCCGCTTCCAGTACTTCCTGACCCAGTTCGTTACGCATCGCACGAACGCGGCCGTATTCGAAACCACACAGAACGATATCGCCCTTGTTCAGGGTACCTTCGCGAACCAGGACGGTAGCAACCGGGCCACGACCTTTATCCAGGAAGGATTCGATAACCGCACCGCTCGCCATGCCTTTACGCACAGCTTTCAGTTCCAGTACTTCGGCCTGCAGCAGGATAGCATCCAGCAGTTCGTCGATACCGGTACCCGCTTTCGCAGAAACGTGAACGAACTGGCTCTCGCCGCCCCACTCTTCCGGCATGATGCCGTACTGGGACAGTTCGTTTTTAACGCGATCTGGATCCGCTTCCGGTTTATCGATTTTGTTGACTGCAACAACGACCGGCACACCTGCCGCTTTCGCGTGCTGGATAGCTTCGATAGTCTGCGGCATCACGCCGTCGTCTGCTGCAACAACCAGAACAACGATATCCGTTGCCTGAGCACCACGAGCACGCATGGAGGTAAACGCGGCGTGACCCGGGGTATCCAGGAAGGTGATCATACCGTTGTCAGTTTCAACGTGGTACGCACCGATGTGCTGAGTAATGCCGCCCGCTTCGCCAGAGGCCACTTTCGTGGAACGAATGTAGTCCAGCAGAGACGTTTTACCGTGGTCAACGTGACCCATGATGGTCACTACCGGAGCGCGCGGTTCAGCCGCAGCACCGGTGTCACGGTCGCTCATTACCGCTTCTTCCAGCTCGTTTTCACGACGCAGGATAACTTTGTGGCCCATCTCTTCAGCAACCAGCTGCGCGGTTTCCTGGTCGATGACCTGGTTGATGGTCGCCATTGCGCCCAGCTTCATCATCGCTTTGATGACCTGAGAGCCTTTGACCGCCATCTTGTTCGCCAGATCGCCAACGGTGATGGTTTCGCCGATCACAACGTCACGGTTAACGGCCTGAGCTGGCTTCTGGAAGCCCTGCTGCAGAGCGGAACCTTTACGCTGCTTACCGCCTTTACCACCGCGAACCGCTGCACGCGCTTCTTCACGGTCAGCTTTAGATTCAGCGTGTTTGTTGCCTTTCTTCGCCGGACGCGCGGCTTTCGTGCTGCGAGTACGACCACGGCCGCCTTCGACTTCACGATCGTTTTCGTCTTCAGCCTGGCGAGCATGCTGGGAAGTGGTGACGTGATAATCGCTGGTATCTTCAACAGGTTCAGCGTTATTCACACCATTTTTCTCGTTTTCTTCCGCCATACGGCGAGCTTCTTCCGCTACGCGGCGCGCTTCTTCTTCAAGCTTGCGACGTGCTTCTTCTTCCGCTTTACGCTTCAGTTCTGCGGCTTCATTTTCACGGCGGGCTTTTTCGGCCTGGGCGGTTTTAGTCATATCGTCGGTCTGTTGATTGCTCACTTTGTCTTTTTCCGCAGCTTCACGTTTCGCTTTATCAGCGGCTTCACGCTTAGCTTGTTCTGCGGCCTCACGTTCGGCTTTTTGTTGCGCCTCGCGTTTGGCAGCTTCTTCTGCCTCACGACGGGCTTGCTCTTCCGCTTCACGCTGCGCCTGCTCTTCCGCGGCAAGGCGTTCAGCCTCTTGCGGATCGCGTTTCACAAAGGTGCGTGTCTTGCGGACTTCGATTTGTACCGATTTACTTTTTCCACCGGTACCTGGAATATTGAGAGTACTGCGCGTTTTACGCTGCAATGTCAACTTATCCGGCGCTGAGCCGTTCTCACGGTTCAGATGCGCCAGTAAGGTTTGTTTCTCTTGTGCGGACACAGAGTCGTCAGCAGACTTCGGGATACCAGCATCAGCAAATTGCTGTACCAGGCGATCCACGGAGGTCTGTATCTCTGCAGCCAGCGTTTTTACGGTTACATCTGTCATACTGTTCCTTCCTGCTACAGTTTATTACGCTTCGTCGCCGAACCAGCAAATATTACGGGCAGCCATAATCAGCTCACCGGCTTTTTCGTCGGTCAACCCTTCGATATCAGCCAGATCATCAATGCCCTGTTCAGCGAGATCTTCCAGCGTACAAACACCACGGGCAGCCAGTTTGAAGGCCATCTCACGATCCAATCCTTCCAGATTCAGCAGATCGTCAGCCGGTTTGTTATCACCGAGGCTTTCTTCCTGGGCCAGTGCCAGAGTGGTCAGTGCGTTTTTAGCACGCTCGCGCAGCGCTTCAACGGTCTGTTCATCCAGGCCGTCAATTTCCAGCAGCTCTTTCATTGGCACGTAGGCCAGTTCTTCCAGCGTCGCAAAACCTTCTTCAACCAGAACTGTCGCGAAATCTTCATCGATATCGAGATATTTGGTGAAAGTATCAATGGCTGCATGTGCTTCAGCCTGATGCTTCGCCTGCAGGTCATCAACGGTCATTACGTTGAGTTCCCAACCGCTCAGTTGTGAAGCCAGACGGACGTTCTGACCATTACGTCCAATCGCCTGAGCCAGGTTACCGGCTTCAACCGCGATATCCATGGTGTGTTTGTCTTCATCCACCACGATAGAAGCGACGTCTGCTGGCGCCATTGCATTAATCACGAACTGCGCCGGGTTATCATCCCACAGGACGATATCGATACGCTCGCCGCCCAGTTCGGTAGAAACCGCCTGAACGCGCGCACCGCGCATACCCACACACGCGCCGACCGGATCAATACGCTTGTCGTTGGTCTTAACGGCGATTTTCGCACGCGATCCCGGATCGCGAGCAGCCGCTTTAATTTCGATCACTTCTTCGCCAATTTCCGGCACTTCGATGCGGAACAGCTCAACCAGCATTTCCGGTTTAGAACGGGTTACGAACAGCTGCGCACCGCGCGCTTCCGGGCGAACAGAATACAGAACGCCACGAATACGGTCGCCTGGACGGAAGTTTTCACGCGGCAGCATGTCTTCACGCAGGATCACGGCTTCAGCATTGCTGCCCAGATCCAGAGAGATGTTGTCGCGGTTTACTTTCTTCACCACACCGGTGACGATTTCACCTTCGTGTTCGCGGAACTGATCAACAACCATTGCGCGTTCAGCTTCACGTACTTTCTGTACGATAACCTGCTTCGCGGTCTGGGTGGTGATACGGTCGAAGGTGACAGATTCAATCTGATCTTCAACATATTCGCCCACGTTCAGGCTTTCGTCTTCGAAGCGTGCCGCTTCCAGGGTAATTTCTTTGGTCGGCTGAGTAACTTCTTCTACGATTACCCAACGACGGAAGGTATCGAAATCACCGCTTTTACGATCGATTTCTACGCGAACGTCGATCTCTTGCTCATATTTTTTCTTTGTTGCTGTAGCCAGCGCACTTTCCAGCGCTTCAAAAATTTTCTCGCGTGGCAGCGCTTTTTCGTTGGATACGGCTTCAACAACAGCCAAAATTTCTTTGTTCATCGCGGGCTTTTCACCTCAATCCAGACTGTTAAAAGTGGGGAACCAGGTTCGCCTTCTGGATATTACTCAGCGCGAACACTTCATCTTTGCCTTCGACTGTGACCGTGATCATCTCACCGTCCACCGCTTTGATAACGCCCTGCCATTTACGACGGTTTTGTACCGCCATACGAAGAACCAGCGTGACTTCTTCACCCAGGAAACGCACGTAGTGTTCAGCTGTGAACAGAGGACGGTCGAGACCCGGAGAGGAAACTTCCAGGTTATAGGCAACGGTGATTGGGTCTTCGACATCCATCACGGCGCTTACCTGATGGCTCACATCAGCACAATCATCAACATTGATGCCATCTTCACTATCAATATAGATGCGCAGTGTGGATGTGCGACCACGAATAAATTCGATGCCGACCAATTCGTAGCCCAGGGCTTCAACTGGCGCTGTAATCATCTCTGTTAATTTTTGCTCTAATGTGGACAAGCCCACCCCCAAGACATAAAAAAAGGGCCTAAAGCCCAGTTATTCTGTAGTCAGATAACAAAAAACCCCGATAAATCGGGGCTTTAGATAACTGAACCCTATAACCGCACCTGCGGTTCGGAGAACCTTCCGAAAGAATTTTTTTCAAATCCAGCTACGAAGGCCTAAGTCTTCACAGTATATTTGAAAAAGAACTCTAAGGGAAAGTGGTTGCGGGGGCCGGATTTGAACCGACGACCTTCGGGTTATGAGCCCGACGAGCTACCAGGCTGCTCCACCCCGCGCCTGAAACGTGGCAAATTTTACTCGTTTTGGGTAAAAAATGCAAATACTGCTGGGATTTGGTACCGAGGACGGGACGTAAAATCTGCGCACAGTATATTGATTCACTATGCGTTATGTCAACCTTGTTACGACTATGCAAATCAATGAATGCTGACCAGCGCTTGTTCAGCAAGATAAATGTGCCACCCACGCCGTTATTTAACGAAATTATCACTAAACTCTTCCTGTCATCCAGAAAAGATGATTAAATGAAAACTCATTTATTTTGCATAAAAATGCAATTAGCATAATAAGCCGACCTCTTCACCAGTCTATCAAGCAGGGTTTTATTTTATGACGACGATTCTCAAGCATCTCCCGGTAGGTCAACGTATTGGTATCGCTTTTTCCGGCGGCCTGGACACCAGTGCAGCACTGCTGTGGATGCGACAAAAAGGGGCTGTCCCATATGCATATACTGCGAATTTGGGCCAGCCGGATGAGGATGACTATGACGCCATTCCTCGCCGTGCAATGGAATATGGTGCTGAGAATGCTCGCCTGGTAGATTGCCGTAAGCAGCTGGTTGCCGAAGGGATCGCTGCCATTCAGTGCGGTGCATTCCACAATACCACCGGCGGGCTAACCTACTTCAATACCACCCCGTTGGGCCGTGCAGTCACCGGCACCATGCTGGTTGCCGCCATGAAAGAAGATGGCGTGAACATCTGGGGTGACGGTAGCACCTACAAAGGTAACGATATTGAACGTTTTTATCGTTACGGTCTGCTGACCAACGCCGAATTGCAGATTTACAAACCATGGCTGGATACCGATTTTATCGATGAACTCGGCGGTCGCCATGAGATGTCCGAATTTATGATTGCCTGTGGTTTCGACTACAAAATGTCCGTTGAGAAAGCGTACTCCACAGACTCCAATATGCTCGGCGCGACCCACGAAGCTAAAGACCTCGAGTTCCTGAACTCCAGCGTCAAAATCGTCAACCCGATTATGGGCGTGAAATTCTGGGATGAGAGCGTGAAGATCCCGGCAGAAGAAGTTACCGTGCGTTTTGAGCAGGGTCATCCGGTTGCGCTGAACGGTCAAACCTTCAGCGACGACGTTGAGATGATGCTGGAAGCCAACCGTATCGGCGGCCGCCACGGTTTGGGTATGAGCGATCAGATTGAAAACCGTATCATTGAAGCGAAGAGCCGTGGCATCTACGAAGCCCCGGGGATGGCATTGCTGCATATAGCCTATGAGCGTCTGCTGACCGGTATTCATAACGAAGACACCATCGAGCAGTATCACGCGCACGGTCGCCAGCTGGGTCGTCTGCTGTATCAGGGCCGTTGGTTCGACTCTCAGGCACTGATGCTGCGTGACGGTCTGCAGCGCTGGGTTGCCAGCCAGATCACCGGTGAAGTGACGCTGGAACTGCGTCGCGGTAATGACTACTCAATCCTCAACACCGTGTCTGACAATCTGACTTATAAACCAGAACGTCTGACGATGGAAAAAGGCGATTCCGTATTCTCTCCGGACGACCGTATCGGTCAGTTGACCATGCGTAATCTGGACATTACCGATACCCGCGAGAAGCTGTTCGGCTATGCGCAGTCTGGCCTGCTGACCGCCTCTTCCACAACCGGCCTGCCGCAGGTTGAGAATCTGGAAAATAAGTCGAAGTAAAGATTCGCCATCTTAAGGCCGCGAAAGCGGCCTTTTTTATGCGCGGAATATAAGGTGTCTGTAGGCCTGATAAGCGTAGTGCCATCAGGCGTTGTAATAATGTCGGATGGCGGCGTTAACGCCTTATCCGACCTACAGGATAGCCACAAATACAGACGAAAAAAAAGACGCTTTTCAGCGTCTTTTTTTTGGAATTTGGTACCGAGGATGGGACTCGAACCCACAAGCCCGTTAGGGCACTACCACCTCAAGGTAGCGTGTCTACCAATTCCACCACCTCGGTACAGAATACTTAGCGTGGGATATCGCTGGTCGGCTGAGCCGGAGCAGCTGGCTGAGTTTGCTCGGTTTTCGCCGGTGCGCTCAGATTTTCCCACTCACTTCCTTTATTGGTCTTGTTGCTGTTCATGTTACCCAGCACCAGACTGATGATGAAGAACAAGGTTCCCAATACAGCTGTCATACGGGTCATGAAGTTACCAGAACCACTTGAACCAAACAGAGTACCAGAAGCGCCTGCGCCAAAAGAGGCTCCCATATCAGCGCCTTTGCCTTGCTGCAGCATGATCAAGCCTACCAGGCCAATTGCCACAATAAGGAAAACTACTAAAAGAGCTTCGTGCATAATCAACCTGTTCCTTGCGGAGTTGCCGCGTACAATGCTTCGACCATTAAAGCGGGAATATTTACTGTTTCCCACTGAAGCGGGTGTGAATACTAACCAAAGCGAATAACCTTCGCAAGGGCAATTTGTTAGCATTGTATCAACTGCGGAAAAAATCGCCATATCAATCAAAAACGCAGCAACTTCTCCCAGCATCTCTGCATAACGGCGCGTTGATCTTCAAGATTCGCCCATACCACAACGGGGATTTCACAAATCAGGTCTGTGTTTTCTGGCCAGCAATGAATAATTTGCTGGTTCACCAGCTCTTCCGCCACCATCGATTCGGGTAACCACGCCATTCCCATATGGCGCAGCACCATTTCTCGTATCGTTTCGCTTAAACCACTCTCAAACACTTTTTTCAGACGCGGGCGGACGCGTTGTTCTGCCGTCTCAATAATGCGTCTGACAAAGGTGTAGTCGCTGTAGCATAGCCACGGAATCGGCGCATGCGGATCGGTAAGCGCATCAGCCAGTTGGGCAGAAATAACCGGTATAAATCGCTCATACCGCCATAGTGAACGTTTCAACCCTCCGGCTATCTCCAACCCCGGCTGCGCAGAGGGTAAATCGTAGGTCACCAACAGATCGATTTGCCGGTCTATCAGGGCGTTAAAGTGGTTGTCTATCCCCTGAATACTGGCATTTACCGTAAAATTTAGCTGCGGTTCACTTTGTCGCAGATAGCTGATCATATCCGGCAGGATATTCACCGACAGTGTATGCAGGCTGACCATCACCAGCGTGTTATCCGTTGCTGGCGTCATCGCCGATAATTCGTGGCGCGCCTCTGTTAACGTACTGAGGACGTGTCGGGCATAGGGTTCAAAGCGTTCACCATAGCGCGTCAGCGTAACGGGAGTCGTGGTCCTGTCAAACAGCGGCACCCCCAGCACCTCTTCCAGCGCCTTTATACGCCGACTGAGTGCTGGTTGAGTAATATGCCGCTGCGCCGCCGCCAGGGAGTAGTTTCCATGCTGGCTCAATGCCAGAAAGTCCTCCAGCCACTTACAATCCACGTTGAATTCTCCACCATGCCATAACCGCATCCTCCAATAACAAATCGGTAATAGTCATAATTATAGTAATGGCTTTATGGTGACCATCATAACAACAATATTCCGTTTCACCTGCCGACTCTCACCCTCGACGTTTGACAGGACCGATATGTTTACTTTATTGACCAATGCCCGTGTTTTTTCTCCTGAGGATTTAGGCCTCTGCTCCCTGCTCATTCATGCCGACCGAATTGTGGCGGTAGAAAAAGATATTTCTCTGTTTGATGGCGTCGACGAGGTCATCGATTGTCGGGGCAAATGGGTTATACCAGGCATCATCGATCAACATGTGCATCTTACCGGTGGCGGTGGCGAAGCCGGGTTTGCCAGCCGAACGCCAGCCGTCAAGCTGCGCGATCTGATTCAGGCAGGCATTACCACCGTTGTCGGCGTATTAGGCACCGATGCCATCTCTCGTTCGCCCAAAGATCTTTACGCCAAAATGCAGTCTCTCAATCTTGAGGGATTGCGCGCGTTTATGCATACGGGAGCCTACGCCGTTCCCAGCCCAACCATTACGCGATCCATCCGCGATGATATGGCCTTCATTCCGGCGATCCTTGGCGTAAAAATAGCCCTCGCCGATCACCGTGGTTCTTACCCCTCTTTCCAGGAATTGCTGCGAATAGTCAGCGATATCCGCGTGTCTTCCCTGCTGGCAGGGAAAAAAGGGTTGCTGCATGTCCACCTGGGGAATCTACCGGAAGGGATGTCACCGCTTTTTGAGCTGTGTGATGCAGGCATTCCGATCCACCACATTTCACCGACCCACGTTGCGAGAACAGAGTCCTTGTTCGAACAGGCAATTGCTTTCGCTCATCGTGGGGGCCATATCGACGTTACGTCTGGTGGTAGTCGCTTTATGCCTCAGGAGCAGGCGATCCTCCACGCCCTGGAAGCCCAGGTTCCGGCCGATCGCATCACGATAAGCTCTGATGGTAATGGCAGCGTTCCGCGCTTTAACGCTCAGGGGATTGTGGAAGGCCTAAGCGCGGCGCCGGTCGCAGGTAACCTTAATCTGCTTCCTCGCCTGATTGATGTTGGTATTCCGGTGCCACAGGCAATTGCGATGTTGACGGCAAACGTGGCGCGCTCGTTGGGTATTTCCGGCGGCGTGCTCTGCGCCGGGGAACGTGCCGATATCTGTGTACTCAATGATGACCTCTCGCTGGCCCATCTGTTTGCTGCGGGTAAGCCGTTGCTGCGAGATGGCGAATGCCTGGTTACCGGCAACTTCGAGTAAGGGGGCCAAAATGTCATTATTACTGGCGCTACTCGCCATCATTTTTGCCGGACGTCTGATCCTCAAAAAATATCACCCCCAATCGGTACTGTTATTGACCGGGATTGTGCTGTTGCTTATCGCACATTTTAGCGGGATGACCTCACTCAGTGGCCTGGTGAAAAAGAGCACCGGATTTGGCCCTTTTGACGTCTTTGAGTTTATTCGCGATACCCTGAGCGTGCGTCTCGGCGGCCTCGGACTGCACATTATGCTGATTGGTGGTTTCGCCACGTATATGTCGGCCATTGGCGCAAGCCAGGTGCTGGTTCGGGTGACGTCTCGCCCTTTACAACGCCTGAACTCACCGTATCTACTGCTGGGGCTGGCGCTGTTGCTGGGGCAATTCCTGTCGCTGTTTATCAGCAGCGCCACCGGGTTAGGTCTGCTGTTGATGGCGACGCTGTACCCGCTGCTAACCCGCCTTGGCTGTAGCCGTGCCGCCGTTGCCGCCGTTATCGCCAGCACCTGTGCGGTTGAATTCGGCCCGGGTTCTGGTAACTCGGTTCTCGCCGCTAAAACCGCAGGTATCGAGGTGGTGAACTATTTCGTGCAGGATCAATTGCCGATCGTCGTGCCCGTCATTCTGTTCATCGCCCTGCTGCATATTGTTGTGCAACGCTTTTTCGACCGTCGGGAAAGTGGTGACAATGTGGCTCAGCAGATGCAGACATTAACGTCTACCGATGAAGCCGACGCACCTATCGCCTGGCTGTTTTTACCCATGCTGCCGCTGGTGTTGATGCTGGTGTGCAGTGATTTAGTATTCAGTTCGCTCAAGATTACGCTGGATACCGCCGTACTGATAAGCCTTGCCATTACCCTGGTATGTGAATACTGCCGTCATCGTAAGGCGCGCGAGGTGATGGCTGGCGTACAAAAAGTCTTCGACAGCATGGGTAGCGTTTTTGCTACCGTCGTGACGTTGATTATCGCCGGTGAAGTCTTTTCAGCCGGACTGAAAGCCATTGGCGCCGTTGACGCGCTGCTGTCGCTTTCCGGTGAATTTGGCCTCAGCGCCGCCTCGATTATCTTGCTGATGACGCTTATCACCTTCGCAATTTCAGCGCTGATGGGCTCCGGGAACGCGGCCTTTTTCTCCTTCGCCCCAATGGTGCCGGACATCAGTCGTCATATCGGAAGCGATATCGCAGTCATGATGCTGCCTATCCAAATCTCGGCGGGTATTGGTCGTACGTTATCGCCCATTGCCGGCGTCATCATTGCTATCGCGGGAATTGCAGGCGTTTCGCCTGTGGATATTGTTAAGCGCACCGCGATTCCGATGCTGGGCGGTTGGTTACTGATGATTGCGCTGACCTTTGCCCGGTCTGGGCATCTGCTGGCGGTTCTGCCGTGGCTGGCAGTCCTTGTACTACTGATGGTCGGCGGTTACGTCTGGCAGCGCCGACGTAAACAGCCGCTTGCCGTACAGTAAAAAAAAGCCGGAGTCTCAGACTCCGGCTTTCACTGTCTAAGGTGATTACACCGCTTTCACGGCATCGGCAATACGGTGAGCGAATTCAGTCACCTGCGCTTCATCTTCACCTTCAACCATCACGCGAATTAACGGTTCGGTACCAGACTTACGCAGCAGAACGCGTCCACGGTTACCCAGCGCCGCTTCAACCTCAGCCATCACCGCCTTCACGTTTTCATGTTCCAGCGGATCGCCGCTACCTGCGGTATAACGTACGTTAACCAACAGCTGTGGGAACATTTTCATGCCGCTGCACAGGTCGTGCAAACTCATATGGTTACGCACCATCGCCGCCAGTACCTGCAGACCTGCCACGATGCCGTCACCGGTGGTGGTTTTGTCCAGCAGGATCACATGACCTGAGTTTTCAGCACCGATACGCCAGCCTTTTTCCTGCATTTTTTCCAGTACGTAGCGGTCGCCGACTTTCGCACGGGCAAACGGAATACCCAGCTGTTTCAACGCCAGTTCGAGGCCCATGTTGCTCATCAACGTGCCTACCGCGCCACCGCGCAGCTGCCCCTGACGCAGGGCTTCACGGGCGATGATGTACATGATCTGATCGCCATCGACCTTATTGCCTTCGTGGTCAACCATAATGACGCGGTCGCCGTCGCCGTCCAGCGCAATACCCAGATCGGCTTTTTCTGCGATCACGCGGGCCTGCAGGGCACGGACGTCTGTGGCGCCGACTTCTTCATTGATGTTCACACCGTTTGGCTCACAGCCAATGGCAATCACGTTTGCGCCCAGCTCACGCAGTACATTTGGCGCAATGTGGTAGGTCGCGCCGTTAGCACAATCCACTACGATTTTAAGCTCGCTCAGGCTTAACTCATTCGGGAAAGTGCCTTTGCAAAACTCGATATAGCGACCGGCAGCATCAACGATACGGGTAGCCTTACCCAGTTCCGCCGAGTCCACGCAGGTAATCGCTTTTTCCATTTCGGCTTCGATAGCTTCTTCAACCGCATCAGGCAGTTTGGTCCCGTCGATGGAGAAGAATTTAATCCCATTGTCATAGTACGGGTTGTGCGAGGCGGAGATAACAATCCCAGCTTCAGCGCGGAAGGCGCGCGTCAGATACGCAACGGCGGGTGTTGGCATTGGGCCCGTAAAAGAAGCCGACAATCCGGCGGCAGCCAGACCCGCTTCCAGCGCGGACTCCAGCATATAGCCGGAAATACGCGTATCTTTACCAATAATAATTTTACGTGAACCATGACGTGCCAGCACTTTACCTGCCGCCCAACCCAGCTTGAGCACAAAATCAGGGGTAATTGGGGCGTCGCCTACGCGACCACGGATCCCATCAGTGCCAAAATATTTACGATTACTCATAGCGTTTATTTTCCTTTGCAGACAATGTGGCTTCCACCACACGCATCGCTTCTACGGTTTCTTTGACGTCATGGACACGAACGATCTGCGCCCCCTGCATTGCGGCAATGACCGCACACGCAAGGCTACCGCTCAGGCGTTCGGATGGCCCCACATTCAGCAACTGACCAACCATTGATTTTCGTGACATCCCAACCAACAGCGGCAGATTAAAATGATGAAACTCAGCCAGGCGTGCCAGTAATGTATAGTTGTGAGTGAGATTTTTACCGAATCCGAATCCCGGGTCGAGCAACAATTTATCTTTTGTGATTCCGGCCCGCTCGCAGCGTGCTATTTGCTCAACAAAGTAACGATTTACCTCAGCGAACACATCCTCGTACTTTGGCGCTTCCTGCATGGTTTTCGGCTGCCCCTGCATATGCATCAGACAAACCGGCAGTCCAGTTTCTGCTGCAGCCTCCAGCGCCCCAGGCTCCGAGAGTGAGCGAATGTCATTAATGATATGTGCGCCGACTCTCGCGCATTCGCGAATCACTTCTGGTTTTGAGGTATCGACCGAAATCCACACTTCAAAGCGCTGAGCAATCGCCTCCACCACCGGGATCACTCGCTGCAACTCTTCTTCCACGCTCACATCGGCCGCGCCTGGGCGCGTGGATTCACCACCCACATCAATGATAGTTGCCCCGGCGTTAATCATCAGGTTTGCGTGTTTTACCGCCTCAACCAGAGAGTTGTGCGCCCCGCCATCGGAAAAAGAGTCTGGCGTAACGTTCAAAATCCCCATGACGTGTGGATGGCTGAGATCCAGTGAAGAACCCTGAGCAAAGAGTTTCATAGTTTTATCCCTGGTAAAGTCTTGAATATGCAGATAAGAAAAACCCCGGAGCAAGCCCCAGGGTTTTCAATTAGAACACGGTCATCATCAACGATAACTTATTTGTCGCCCAGTTGCTCTGACATGGTGCCAGAGTCCGGCGCACGCGGTTCATCAACCGGACGCGGCGCGCTCGGCTTGCCGGTGCTGCCAGAGTTGTTGTTAGAAGAACCCGGTTCTTCCCAACCCGCTGGTGGACGCACGTCGCGGCGAGCCATCAGATCGTCAATCTGCGGCGCATCGATGGTCTCATATTTCATGAGCGCATCTTTCATCGAGTGCAGAATGTCCATGTTTTCGTTCAGCAGACGACGTGCACGGTCATAGTTACGCTCAATCAGCAGTTTAACTTCCTGATCAATAATGCGAGCCGTTTCGTCGGACATATGTTTAGCTTTCGCCACAGAACGTCCCAGGAACACTTCGCCTTCTTCTTCAGCGTACAGCAACGGACCGAGTTTCTCGGAGAAGCCCCACTGAGTAACCATGTTGCGCGCCAGGTTAGTCGCGACTTTAATGTCATTCGACGCACCGGTAGAAACATGTTCAACACCGTAGATGATCTCTTCAGCCAGACGACCGCCGTACAGCGTGGAGATCTGACTTTCCAGTTTCTGACGGCTGGCGCTGATTGCGTCGCCTTCAGGCAGGAAGAAGGTCACACCCAGCGCACGACCGCGTGGGATAATCGTCACTTTATGCACCGGATCGTGTTCCGGCACCAGGCGACCGATAATCGCGTGGCCTGCTTCGTGGTACGCGGTAGATTCTTTCTGCGCTTCCGTCATCACCATGGAGCGACGTTCCGCACCCATCATGATTTTGTCTTTCGCCTTCTCAAACTCAACCATCGATACCACGCGCTTGTTGCCGCGAGCAGCAAACAGCGCCGCTTCGTTCACCAGGTTCGCGAGATCCGCACCGGAGAAGCCAGGCGTACCACGTGCAATGATTGCCGCATCGATATCCGGAGACAGCGGTACGCGACGCATATGCACTTTCAGGATCTGTTCACGACCGCGAACGTCCGGCAGGCCAACCACAACCTGGCGGTCGAAACGGCCTGGACGCAACAGCGCAGGGTCAAGAACGTCCGGACGGTTAGTTGCTGCGATAACGATAATACCTTCGTTACCTTCAAAGCCGTCCATCTCAACCAGCATCTGGTTCAGCGTTTGCTCACGTTCATCGTGACCACCACCCAGACCAGCGCCACGCTGGCGGCCTACGGCATCGATTTCATCGATGAAGATGATGCACGGTGCCGCTTTCTTGGCTTGTTCGAACATGTCACGCACACGAGATGCACCAACACCTACGAACATTTCCACGAAATCAGAACCGGAAATTGTGAAGAAAGGAACCTTCGCTTCACCTGCAATAGCTTTCGCCAACAGGGTTTTACCCGTACCCGGAGGACCGACCATCAGGACGCCTTTCGGGATTTTACCGCCCAGCTTCTGGAAACGGCTCGGTTCGCGAAGATACTCAACCAGTTCAGCAACTTCTTCTTTTGCTTCGTCGCAACCGGCGACGTCAGCAAAAGTGGTTTTGATCTGATCTTCCGTCAGCATGCGCGCTTTGCTCTTACCGAACGACATGGCACCTTTGCCACCACCGCCCTGCATTTGACGCATGAAGAAGATCCAGACACCAATCAGCAGCAGCATTGGGAACCAGGAAATGAAGATAGAAGCCAGCAGGCTCGGCTCTTCAGGCGGCTCGCCAACAACCTTGACGTTTTTGGTCAGCAGGTTATCAAGCAGCTTCGGATCGTTAACCGGAATGTAGGTCGTGTAACGGTTACTATCTTTCTTGGTAACGTTAATCTCACGTCCGTTGATCTTCGCTTCACGAACCTGGTCCTGATTGACCTCTTGCAGGAAGGTAGAGTAATCAACCTTACGGCCATTAGACTCGCTGGGCCCAAAGCTCTGGAATACTGACATCAGCACAACGGCAATGACCAGCCAGAGAATTAGGTTTTTCGCCATGTCACTCAAGGGATTAACCTCATATTACAACTGTGTTAAAAACAGCGTCAGGATACTCTATATCCAGTTTCTTTCAAACTTTCGTTTGAAATCTACCGGTTATGGTTTACGCCCGGTCGCTACAATATACACTTCACGCGAACGGGCGCGGGAAGAGTCCGGCTTACGAACTTTGACCTTCGTAAACAGGGAGCGAATCTCTCTTAGATACTCATCGAAGCCTTCGCCCTGGAACACCTTCACTACAAAACTACCACCTGGCGCTAATACATCACGAGCCATTCCAAGCGCCAGCTCTACCAGATACATGGCCCGGGGAATATCCACCGCCGGTGTTCCACACATATTTGGCGCCATATCAGACATGACAACTTGTACTTTACTGTCACCTACGCGCTCAAGTAACGCTTTCAGGACTAATTCATCACGAAAGTCGCCCTGAAGGAAGTCCACACCAACGATTGGATCCATAGGTAAAAGATCGCAAGCGATAATGCGGCCAGTGTTGCCGATCTGCGTAACCGCATATTGCGACCAACCACCGGGTGCAGCACCGAGATCAACAATCGTCATCCCCGGTTTAAAAATTTTGTCACTTTGCTGTATTTCATCAAGTTTAAACCAGGCACGGGAACGTAACCCCTTTTTCTGCGCCTGTTGAACATATTTATCGCTAAAGTGTTCCTGAAGCCAGCGACTCGAGCTGGCAGAACGCTTTTTACCTGTCATTTCACATTCCCAAAGGGCAGTTCATCGTAACCAATGGTGTAAATTTCTACACAGCTATTTGGTGATATATGGGAGATGGCGGTAGAATGACCCGTTTTCAATCCCAACGTAAGCAAAAATATACGATGAATCTGAGTACTAAACAAAAACAGCACCTGAAAGGTCTGGCACATCCGCTCAAGCCTGTAGTTATGCTTGGCAATAATGGTTTGACCGAAGGGGTACTGGCCGAGATTGAACAAGCGTTAGAGCACCATGAACTTATCAAGGTGAAAATCGCCTCGGAAGATCGCGATACTAAAACCTTGATCGTGGAAGCTATCGTACGCGAAACCGGCGCCTGTAATGTACAGGTCATCGGCAAAACGCTGGTACTGTATCGCCCGACTAAAGAACGTAAAATCTCGCTGCCGCGCTAAGAATATCCCAAAGTTGCACACGAAGTTTGTGTAAAACGCGGGATTTTCCGCTAGCAGGAGAGCAAAATGCCACGCTCTCTTCGTTGATAAAAGGCCGCTATGCGGCCTTTTTCCTTTCTTTACAATGTATCAACATCTTAACCAAGATGCGAATTACAGGTATTCTACCTTCGTTACTTCATATTCCACTTCGCCGCCCGGCGTTTTAATAACCACCACATCATCTTGCTCTTTACCGATCAGGCCACGAGCGATAGGCGAATTCACCGAAATCAGGTTCTGTTTAAAATCGGCTTCATCATCACCGACAATACGCCAGGTCTGCTCTTCGTCGTTATCGAGATTCAGCACGGTCACCGTCGCGCCGAAAACTACACGACCATTGTTTGGCATTTTAGTGACGTCGATAACCTGCGCGTTGGACAGTTTAGCTTCAATATCTTTAATGCGTCCTTCGCAGAAACCCTGCTGTTCGCGCGCCGCGTGGTACTCCGCATTTTCTTTCAGGTCACCATGCTCGCGCGCATCTGCGATAGCGGCAATAATTTCAGGACGGCGCACAGATTTCAGAAAATCCAGCTCTTCGCGCAGTTTTTCAGCACCACGTAAGGTCATCGGGATAGCTTGCATTTGTTATACCTCTTGAACATTCCTGTAGGGGGTGGTTGCTCTCACCCCGGCTGCTAAGCCCACTCTGGCATACGCCATGCCAGAGTCAGAAGCAAAAAAATACCGACCCGGGGCTCAGGGTCCCAGGTCAGCTACAATTCTCTATTTGATGATCATTTTACCCTGGAGTTCCCTATGGGTCATCGTTTACTTTTTGGGGCGTTGCGCCGTAGTATGACGGCCTGTTTCCAGGTTGTTAGCGCGAGATTATGCGATTTTCCAGATTTACCATCGGATTGACTGCCAGTATAGCGTTCAGCGTTCAGGCTGCGAACGTCGACGAGTATATCAATCAGCTCCCTGCCGGGGCCAACCTCGCCCTTATGGTACAGAAGGTTGGCGCACCTGCACCCGCTATTGATTTTCATAGCCAGCAGATGGCGCTGCCGGCCAGTACCCAGAAAGTGATCACCGCGCTGGCGGCATTGATTCAGCTCGGGCCTGACTTTCGTTTTACCACCACGCTTGAGACTAAAGGCAACGTGGAAGGCGGAGTATTGAAAGGTGACTTAGTGGCGCGATTTGGTGCCGATCCGACGCTAAAACGCCAGGATATTCGCAATATGGTGGCGACCCTGAAAAAATCAGGCGTGACGCAAATTGCCGGAAATGTTCTGATCGACACCTCTATTTTTGCCAGTCATGATAAAGCGCCAGGTTGGCCCTGGAACGACATGACGCAGTGTTTTAGCGCACCGCCCGCAGCGGCCATTGTCGATCGTAACTGTTTCTCAGTGTCACTTTACAGCGCGCAAAAACCCAACGATCTCGCTTTTATCCGCGTGGCCTCTTACTACCCGGTCACCATGTTCAGCCAGGTGCGTACTCTCGCGCGTGGCTCTGCCGAAGCGCAATATTGTGAACTGGATGTGGTTCCCGGCGATCTCAACCGCTATACGCTGACCGGATGCCTGCCCCAACGTGCCGAACCCCTGCCGCTGGCGTTCGCCATTCAGGATGGCGCCAGCTATGCCGGAGCGATTATTAAAGATGAGCTAAAACAAGCAGGTATAACTTACAGCGGTACTCTGCTGCGCCAGACGCTGGTGAACGAGCCGGGAACCATAGTCGCCAGTAAGCAGTCGGCACCGCTGCATGATCTGCTTAAGATTATGCTGAAAAAATCGGACAATATGATTGCCGATACCGTTTTCCGTATGATTGGCCATGCGCGATTTAACGTGCCAGGCACATGGCGAGCAGGTTCTGATGCTGTGCGCCAGATTTTGCGTCAGCAGGCAGGCGTTGATATCGGCAACACCATTATTGCCGACGGTTCTGGTCTCTCCCGCCATAACCTGATTGCCCCTGCGACCATGATGCAGGTGCTGCAATACATCGCTCAGCACGATAACGAGCTGAACTTTATCACTATGCTGCCGCTGGCGGGCCACGACGGCTCCCTGCAATACCGTGCGGGTCTGCATCAGGCTGGTGTGGATGGCAAAGTATCGGCGAAGACAGGCTCGCTGCAGGGGGTCTATAACCTTGCTGGCTTCATCACCACGGCAAGCGGCCAACGCATGGCATTTGTGCAGTATTTGTCTGGTTATGCGGTAGAGCCGGCTGACCAGCGTAATCGCCGTATTCCTCTGGTACGCTTCGAGAGCCGGTTGTACAAGGATATTTATCAGAACAATTAGATGGGGTGTTTGATTGCCGGATGGCGGCACTAACGTGCCTTATCCGGCCTACAGAGAGACCAGGAAACAACAACCCCGGCAACATGGCCGGGGTTTTTAATGCGATTAACGCTTGTAGATGAACTCAACGCCTTCGTCGTCTTCTTCATCCCAATCGTCATCCCAGTCATCTTCCGCTTCGTCTTCGACTTCAGCGAGCTGCTGGCGGTGATAATCATCCCACATAAACTCAACTTTCTCAGGCTGCTTCGCTTCTTCAGCCTGAACAATCGGGTTCTCGATGATAAAGGTCATCACATCCCAGCAGAGATCTTTCACGCCCAACTGGCTGGCGGCGGAAATCAGGTAATATTTACCTTCCCAACCCAACGCTTCGGCGATCGCTTTCGCTTTCTCTTCCGCTTCAGCCTTGTCCAGCAAATCAATTTTGTTGAACACTAACCAGCGCGGTTTAGATGCCAGATCCTGACTGTATTTTTCCAGTTCGCCAATAATGATACGGGCGTTTTCTACCGGATCGGAACCGTCAATCGGATCGATATCAATGAGGTGCAGCAGCACGCGGCAGCGTTCCAGGTGTTTCAGGAAGCGGATACCCAGGCCTGCGCCTTCAGCTGCGCCTTCAATCAGTCCCGGAATGTCGGCAACAACGAAGCTCTTTTCGTTGTCCATACGCACCACACCCAGGCTCGGTACCAGAGTGGTAAACGGATAATCAGCGACTTTCGGCTTCGCCGCGGACACTGCACGAATAAAGGTCGATTTACCGGCGTTTGGCATGCCCAGCATACCCACGTCCGCCAGCAGCATCAGCTCCAGCATCAGATCGCGCTTATCGCCCGGCGTACCCATCGTTTTCTGACGCGGAGTACGGTTGACCGAGGATTTGAAACGGGTGTTACCCAGACCGTGCCAGCCGCCTTTAGCGACCATCAGACGCTGACCGTGCTTGGTCATGTCGCCCATGGTTTCGCCCGTGCCCTGATCGATAACACGCGTACCGACAGGCACTTTAATCGTGACGTCTTTACCACGCTTGCCGGTGCAATCACGGCTTGCGCCATTCTGACCACGTTCCGCACGGAATGATTTTTCAAAACGGTAATCGATCAGCGTGTTCAGGTTTTCGTCGGCTTCCAGCCAAACGTCACCACCATCACCACCGTCACCACCGTCCGGACCGCCTTTTGGGATGTACTTTTCACGGCGGAAGCTGACGCAACCATTACCGCCATCACCTGCAACGACCAGAATCGATGCTTCATCAACAAACTTCATTTTACTCTCCGTAAATCATTCGCCTGAGCGGGGTTGCGAAACCACCGTTTCATGCTTACGTAAACCGCCCCAAATTCGATGACCAATGGCGGAATACATCGCGCCCGCAACCACGATAAACGCACCGAGATAACCTAATAGGTTTAGCATCGGTCTGGCGAAGAAATCGGGCCAGGCCAGTGATAATAAATCTGAAAATAACAACGTAAACAGCGGTGTGAGCGTGATAATGGCGCTCACCTGCGCCGCCTGCCAACGCGCCATCGCTTCCGCGAGAGCGCCATATCCTACCAGCGTATTCAGGCCGCAGAATACCAGGCATGCCAACTGCCAGTCGCTGAGCTGCGTGATGACACCGGGTTTTGCCAGCGGCAACAACGCAATCGTACATAAAGTGTACAGTAAAAACAGGATCTGCGGTGATGCCAGTCGGCGCAATAACACCTTTTGCGCGACCCCATAGCTCACCCAGACCATCGCCGCACCAACACCAAAGATAACGCCCCAGGTGTAATCGGTGAGTCGGGTAAAAATTTCGATCAGACTGGTATTAAAAAACAGGACCAGACCGCTCAGAAGCATAACGGCGCCAATAACCTGCGTGCCGCGCATCTTTTCTTTCAGGATAAAGACGCTGGCTACCATCATACCAACCGGTGACAGCTGACCGATAACCTGCGAAGCCGTTGGGCTCAAGTATTGCAAGGATGAACTAAACAGAATGAAGTTACCGAACAGCCCACCGGTAGCGATAGCCAACAGTATCAACCAACGCGCTTTGCGAAAAATACGCAACGGAGGGAGCTTTTTTTTAACCGCAAGAATAGCGCCAAGGCCAATACTTGCCATTAAAAAACGGTAGAACACCACGGTAGGAGGCTCCATCACCTCCAGCACTTGCTTCATTGCTATTGGCAAAGCGCCCCAACATACTGCCGTTGTGAGTGCTAACAGAATACCAATGCCTGCCTGCTGCTTCATGCCGTATTCCCTGCAAGGGCTCGTTTCCGGGTTGTCACGGCGCGACGAGCGTATTTACCGGCCGTCGAATGTAAAAAGCCCCGCAACGTGTTGCGGGGCTTTTATCCGTTACCGGGACGCGAAAAACTTATTCAGCAACGATGCTGATGAACTTACGGTTTTTCGGGCCTTTCACTTCAAATTTCACTTTACCGTCTGCTTTAGCAAACAGAGTGTGGTCTTTGCCGCAACCAACGTTGGAGCCAGCGTGGAATTTAGTACCACGTTGACGAACGATGATGCTACCAGCCAGAACTGTTTCACCGCCGAAGCGTTTTACGCCCAGACGTTTAGCTTCTGAATCGCGACCGTTACGAGTCGAGCCGCCAGCCTTTTTATGTGCCATTTAATCTGCTCCCCTTAACTTAAGCGCTGATGCCAGTGATTTTCACATCAGTGAACCACTGACGATGGCCCTGCTGCTTACGGTAGTGTTTACGACGACGAAACTTAACAATTTTAACTTTCTCGCCACGACCGTGAGCAACAACTTCAGCTTTGATAACGCCGCCATCAACGAAAGGAACGCCGATTTTGACTTCTTCACCGTTTGCGATCATCAGAACTTCAGCGAATTCAATAGATTCGCCAGTTGCGATGTCCAGCTTTTCCAGGCGAACGGTCTGACCTTCGCTTACTCGGTGTTGTTTACCACCACTTTGGAAAACCGCGTACATAAAAAACTCCGCTTCCGCGCACACCTTTTTGATGATTCAGAGTGCGCTATAAATATTCACAATAGGGCGCGAATATTACGCAAAACGCGAGCCTTTGACAAGTGCTACCGTCAATACATGAAGAAAAAAAACACAACATGTACGGTAACGTTTATCTACGGCGTTTTTTCAGTACAATCAGCATATATTTATAACCCTAAACCCGACGTTACCTTCTCATACAGTAAGGTAATCGGGGCGAGAAGCCCGGCTTTTGCGATGAATTTAGAAAAAATCAATGAGTTAACCGCGCAAGATATGGCGGGGGTCAATGCGACAATCCTTGAACAGCTCAATTCCGACGTTCAGTTGATCAATCAACTGGGGTACTACATCGTTAGCGGCGGCGGCAAACGCATTCGCCCAATGATCGCCGTACTCGCAGCGCGTGCCGTTGGTTACCAGGATAATGCGCACGTTACGATTGCGGCTCTCATCGAGTTTATCCACACCGCGACCCTGTTGCACGACGATGTTGTGGATGAGTCCGACATGCGCCGCGGGAAAGCCACGGCGAATGCAGCCTTTGGCAATGCGGCCAGCGTGCTGGTCGGCGATTTTATCTATACCCGCGCTTTTCAAATGATGACCAGCCTCGGTTCGCTGAAAGTACTGGAAGTCATGTCGAAAGCGGTCAACGTCATCGCCGAAGGTGAAGTCTTGCAGTTGATGAACGTCAACGATCCGGACATCACCGAAGAAAACTATATGCGCGTTATCTACAGTAAGACCGCGCGTTTGTTTGAAGCGGCGGCCCAATGTTCTGGCATTCTGGCAGGTTGCAGCGAAGAACAAGAGAAAGGGTTGCAGGATTATGGCCGTTATCTCGGTACCGCTTTCCAGTTAATTGACGATTTGCTGGATTACAGCGCTGATGGCGAGCAACTGGGTAAAAACGTCGGCGATGACCTCAACGAAGGTAAACCAACGCTGCCGCTGCTGCATGCCATGCGCCACGGCTCGCCGGAGCAAGCGCAAATGATCCGCCAGGCCATTGAGCAAGGTAATGGGCGTCACCTTCTGGAGCCAGTTCTGGATGCAATGAACGCCTGTGGTTCCCTGGAGTGGACTCGCCAACGTGCAGAAGAAGAGGCTGATAAGGCCATCGCTGCGCTGCAGGTGCTGCCTGATACGCCATGGCGAGAAGCGCTGATTGGTCTGGCGCATATCGCCGTACAGCGCGACCGTTAATTCCTTTCAGCGTCCTCCCTCATCCCGTGCTCTGCGCGGGATGTTCTTATAAGCTCTAATAACAACTTTCAAGTTCCCCACAAACAAGCCATAACCTTGGCATATTCTGAATATACTCACACTTTACGTGAACATTTTAGAACATTCGTTCTCCGGGCGTTATAGTGTCGCCACAACCTATCGTGGAACCGTACGTCGTTAACCAAAGGAGAGATGAGTGTATGGAAAGCAAGCTGATTGACTGGCATCCGGCCGATATCATCGCCGGACTGCGCAAGAAAGGGACCTCAATGGCCGCTGAATCGCGCAAAAATGGATTAAGTTCATCAACGCTGGCCAATGCGTTAACCCGACCATGGCCAAAAGGGGAATTGATTATCGCCCGGGCGCTGGGAACCGATCCCTGGGTGATTTGGCCGTCACGCTACCATGACGCAAAAACGCATGAATTCATCGACAGAACACGAATGATGCGAGGACGCAGAGAGAAACAGAGTTCTGAATGAACACCGATGAGGAGTAACCCCCAGCCGACAGAACTGGGGGTTACAAGCGATGTTGACGGTTACTCGCCTTTCACGCGCTCAATGTTTGCGCCCAGCGCGCGCAGTTTATCTTCGATGCGCTCATAGCCGCGATCGATGTGATAAATACGATCGACTACCGTCGTACCTTCAGCAATACACCCTGCCAGCACCAGGCTTGCGGATGCGCGCAGATCGGTCGCCATAACCTGTGCGCCAGAGAGCGTTTCCACACCGTGACAAATCACGGTATTGCTTTCGATTTCTGCATGAGCGCCCATACGGCTCAGCTCAGGCACATGCATAAAGCGGTTCTCAAACACGGTTTCCGTGATGAAGCCCGTCCCTTCTGCCACCAGGTTCAGCAGCGTGAACTGGGCCTGCATATCGGTCGGGAACGCCGGGTGCGGCGCAGTGCGCACATTGACCGCTTTCGGACGTTTGCCGTGCATGTCGAGGCTAATCCAGTCGTCGCCGACTTCGATATCCGCACCCGCATCACGCAGCTTCGCCAGAACGGCATCCAGCGTATCTGGCTGTGCATTACGGCAGATAATTTTACCGCGAGAAATTGCCGCTGCGACCAGGAAAGTACCGGTTTCGATACGGTCTGGCAGAACGCGATAGACACCGCCGCCGAGGCGCTCAACGCCTTCGATGGTAATACGATCGGTACCCTGCCCCGTGATTTTTGCGCCCAGCGCAATCAGGAAGTTCGCGGTATCCACGATCTCCGGCTCGCGCGCGGCGTTTTCGATGATGGTAGTGCCTTCGGCAAGCGTTGCTGCGCACATGATAGTGACCGTCGCGCCGACGCTCACTTTGTCCATGACGATATGCGCACCTTTCAGACGGCCATCAACGGACGCCTTCACATAGCCTTCTTCCAGCTTAATTGTCGCGCCTAACTGCTCCAGACCGGTAATGTGCAGGTCAACCGGACGCGCGCCAATGGTACAGCCGCCCGGCAGTGAAACCTGGCCCTGACCAAAGCGGGCAACCAGCGGCCCGAGCGCCCAGATGGACGCACGCATGGTTTTCACCAGATCGTACGGCGCACAGAAGACGTTCACGTCACGCGCATCAATGTGCACGGAACCATTACGCTCAACTTTCGCACCCAGCTGGCTCAGCAGCTTCATTGAGGTGTCAACGTCCTTCAGTTTCGGGACGTTTTGGATCTCTACAGGTTCTTCAGCCAGCAGCGCCGCGAAAAGGATCGGCAGTGCGGCATTTTTAGCGCCTGAAATTGTGACTTCGCCCTGGAGCTTGGTTGGCCCCTGAACACGAAATTTATCCATTATTCTGTTCTCTGTTAAGAATTTATCTTCGCTACCGGCACGTCACCCGTAGCTCAAAAACCGTTAAGTTTGCGATCGCGTGCCCATTCCGCTGGGGTAAACGCCTTAATCGACACGGCATGAATGCGGTTGTCCGCAATGTACTCCATCAACGGGCCATAGACCGATTGCTGCTTCTTGACCCGGCTCATGCCTTCAAACATCTCACCCACGGCAATAACCTGAAAGTGACTGCCGTCGCCAGAAACGTGGACTTCCTGGAGGGAGAGTGCATTCATCAGCACGCTCTGAATTTCATTATTTTCCATGGGATCTTCATTCGTCAGATAGTGAAAACAGCCCAACATCTTAGAGCAAAGTGGCGCTGTCATAAATAAGCAAAAAGCCCCGCTGATAAATCAGACAAGGCTTTAGTGGCAGATACCCCGCAAAGGGGTTGCCGGATAGCATTACAAGACCTTATCCGGCTTACAAAAATTAACGCGGAAGAACGTCGTCAGGCAAATTGTAAAGCTGCGCCAGCGTATACACTTTATCGTTAACGCCAGCGAGCGAAACGCTGTTCCCCTGCTGCTTGCCCTGGTTAATCAGGTGCAGCAGTAATGCCAGACCACCGGTGTCCACCCGGGATACCTGGTTCAGGTCGATGCAGGATACCCCTTTCATCGCCTCAACTCGCGCATCCCATAATGGGTTTAACACGTCCTGATCCAGTTCTCCCACCAGCACCAGCTTGTCGCCTTCACGCGTCCAGGTGAGTGACTGCGTCATTATTTTTTCTCTTCCAGGGTGATTTTCTGCTGAGAAATAGATTTCAGCTGTGCCGTCAGGCCATCAATACCTTTCGTACGCAGCAGGTCGCTCCACTCATTCTGTTTAGTGGTGATCATACTTACGCCTTCGGCAATCATGTCATACGCCTGCCAGTTACCGGTCTGGGAGTTTTTACGCCACTGGAAATCCAGACGTACCGGAGGACGACCGTTTGGATCGATGATGGTTACGCGGATAGGCACGATGGTCGCATCACCCAGCGGCTGCTCAGGGGCAATCTGATAGGTCTGCCCGTGGTACATCGCCAGCGCCTGACCGTAAGCCTGCTTCAGATATTCACGGAAGGCAGCGAAATAGGCGTCACGCTGAGCCGGTGTCGCATCTTTGTAGTAACGGCCGAGCACCAGCGCACCGGCATACTTAACCTGCACATAAGGCAGCAGTTCCTGATCGACCACCTGACGCAGATAATCCGGATTGGAACGGATTTTGGGTTGCTCGTTCTTCAGACGGTCAAAGGTCTTCTGCGCCGCCTCATTCATCAGTTTGTACGGGTTCGTCTGGTCGGCTGCGGTTGCCGCGCTAAGTGGGGCAATCACCAGCATAGCCACCATCATCAATCGTTTAAACATACGTCGATTCTCCTGAGATTATTTCGTTGCGCCCGCAGGCGTAGTGGCTTCATTATTGCCTTCCGTTGCGGCTGGCGCATCGCCAGAATTCTTATTGTCATCACCTTTACTGTTGCTGTTGTAAAGGAACTGACCAATCATGTCTTCCAGCACCATCGCGGATTTCGTGTCCTGAATCGTACCGCCATCTTTGAGGATAGACGTTCCCAGCTCAGGATCTTCAAAACCCACATTCAGCGCCAGATACTGTTCGCCCAGCAGACCGGACGTACGGATGCTCAGAGAACTGGTGTCAGGAATATGGTTAAAACGCGATTCGATTTCCAGCGTCACGCGCGGCAGGTACGTTTTCGGATCTAACGAGATGTCCGATACGCGTCCAACTACCACCCCGCCAATCCGCACCGGAGAACGCTCTCTCAGGCCACCGATATTATCAAAGGTCGCATAAATCGTATAAGTCGGCTCAGTACGCATTGAGGTAACGTTCGCCGCCTTCAGGCAGACAAACAGCGCAGCCAGCAGCGCAACCAGCAGGAATAACCCGACCCAAATTTCATTTTTTTTCGTTTGCATGAACTCAATTCCCAAACATCAGTGCGGTCAGCACAAAATCCAGCCCCAGAACGGCAAGAGAGGCGTGCACTACGGTGCGTGTCGTTGCCCGGCTAATCCCGGCAGAGGTCGGGATCGCATCATAACCATTGAACAATGCAATCCAGGTGACCGTAATGGCGAACACCACGCTCTTAATCAGACAGTTGACCAGATCCAGACGCCAGTCGACGGCATTTTGCATCGCCGACCAGAAAAAGCCGGCATCAATACCTTTCCAGCTTACGCCAACCAGCGAACCACCCCAGATCCCCACCGCGACGAATATAATCGTCAGCAGCGGCAAAGAAATGACACCGGCCCAAAAACGCGGGGAGATAACCCGGCGCAGAGGATCGACGGCCATCATTTCCAGGCTGGAAAGCTGTTCGGTCGCCCGCATCAAGCCAATCTCTGCGGTTAAGGCCGACCCCGCCCGCCCGGCAAACAGCAGCGCCGCAACAACCGGTCCTAGCTCACGTAACAATGACAGTGCCACCAGCATACCGAGGCTGGTTTCCGCGCTGTAGGTCGTCAGCACCAGGTATCCCTGCAACCCCAGCACCATACCGATGAACACGCCAGAAACTATAATGATCAGCATCGATAAGACACCGACATTATAGAGCTGGCGTATCAGCAGCGGCGCATGTTTGCGAAACTCCGGCTTGCCGACAACCGCATTGAACAACATTAATCCGGCTCGCCCGAACGTCCTGAGGGTTTTTATTCCCCGATGTCCGAGTGATGCCAGCGCATTTAACAACATGGGTGGCTTAACTCCCTGTTTTGAGTAAATCGATGTGGTAGTCGCCCGCCGGATAACGGAACGGAACCGGCCCATCGGCAATACCATCGAGGAACTGACGCACTCGCGGATCGGCATTTTCTTGCAGCGCCTGAGCACTACCGTAGGCCACTATTTTTTTATCCGCCATAATATAGGCGTAATCCGCAATACTCAGCACCTCTGGCACGTCATGGGAAACTACCACGCAGGTGACGCCCAGCGCGCTGTTCAGTTCTGAAATCAGCTTCACCAGCACGCCCATGGTGATGGGATCCTGGCCGACGAACGGTTCATCAAACATGATGAGGTCTGGCTCCAGCGCGATAGCACGAGCTAACGCGGCGCGACGCGCCATCCCACCGGATAATTCAGAAGGCATTAATTTAGCCGCGCCCCGCAGGCCCACGGCCTCAAGCTTCATCATTACCGTGCTTTTCAGTAGCGGCGCAGGCAGCGTTGTATGCTCACGCAACGGGTATGCGACGTTGTCAAACACGTTCATATCGGTAAACAGCGCACCGGATTGAAACAGCATGCTCATGCGCTTACGCACGGTAAATAAACGCGAACGGGACATGGCGGGGACGTTTTCGCCGTCAAACAGGATCTCGCCCTTATCCGGGGAGATTTGTCCGCCAATCAGACGCAACAGCGTTGTCTTGCCAATGCCTGATGGCCCCATGATCGCCGTTACCTTACCGCGCGGCACCGTCAGGGAAATATTATCAAAGATGCAGCGGTCGCCTCGGGAAAAGCTGACATCGCGCATATCGACTAGATTCGCCACAGACTGACCCATTGATTCATCCTTTACTATTGCCTCGTTAATCGAAGAGTTTGGCGCTCAATTTAGCCCTGAACCCAACATATTTACAGATTATTGCCTGTCCTGGTTAGCGAAAGCTGGCATTTGTTTTACTTTTTAGCCGCATAAAGTCAAAATTAAGAATTCGTTACGGCTTCCAGAAATCCTTCAAGTGGACCGGCGAGTATACCTGAAGAAAGGACTTTAGATGCTTTTAGCGACGGCGCTGTTAATAATTGGTTTACTTCTGGTGGTCTACGGTGCCGACCGTCTGGTGTTCGCCGCATCCATTTTATGTCGAAACTTCGGTATTCCCCCCATTATCATCGGGATGACCGTGGTCAGCATGGGGACATCGTTACCCGAGATAATTGTCTCGGTTGCCGCATCAATAAATGGACAACTCGATTTAGCCGTCGGTACCGCCATCGGCTCTAACATTACCAACATCCTGCTTATTTTAGGCCTGTCGGCGCTGATTCATCCTTTTACCGTGCATTCTGATGTTCTGCGTCGTGAATTACCGCTAATGTTGCTGGTAAGTATTTTAGCCGCATCTGTCCTGTATGACGGGCAGTTGAGCCGCAGCGATGGATTCTTTCTTCTGCTTCTGGCCGTGCTATGGCTGCTATTCATTGTTAAAATCGCCCGCCTGGCCGAGCGACAAGGCAACGACAGCCTGACCCGCGAGCAGATTGCGGAGTTACCGCGCGAAGGCGGGTTACCGGTCGCATTTTTGTGGTTGGGCATTGCGCTGATTATTATGCCAATGGCAACGCGTATGGTGGTAGATAACGCAACCGTACTGGCGAACTACTTCGCCATGAGCGAACTCACCATCGGGCTAACGGTGGTCGCCATTGGTACCAGCCTGCCGGAGCTGGCAACGGCGATTGCGGGTCTGCGTAAAGGTGAGAACGATATTGCCGTCGGTAACATCATCGGCGCGAACATTTTTAATATTGTTATCGTCCTCGGGCTACCGGCGCTAATTACGCCGGGTGAAGTCAACCCGATGGCCTTCACCCGTGACTATAGCGTCATGCTGCTGGTGAGCGTAATTTTTGCACTACTCTGCTGGCGACGCCCGCGCCAGATTGGTCGCGGCGCGGGTGCGCTACTGACCGGCGGTTTTATCATATGGCTGGCGATGTTGTATTGGTTATCGCCACTTCTCGTTGGATAACTGGAAACGCATTATGTCGCACTTAGAGTTGCAACCGGGTTTTGACTTTCAGCAAGCAGGCAAGGAAGTCCTGGCAATTGAACGTGAAGGCCTGGCGGAGCTTGATCAGTACATCAACCAAAATTTTACTCTCGCATGCGAAAAAATATTCAGCTGCCCGGGCAAAGTCGTGGTGATGGGGATGGGGAAATCAGGACATATAGGACGGAAGATGGCGGCCACATTTGCCAGCACCGGTACCCCCTCATTTTTCGTACATCCTGGCGAAGCCGCACATGGCGATCTGGGTATGGTCTCGCCGCAGGATGTGGTTATCGCCATCTCTAACTCCGGTGAATCCAATGAGATAGCAGCGTTGATCCCGGTATTAAAACGTCTTCATGTACCGCTTATCTGCATGACCGGTCGTCCGGAAAGCAGCATGGCGCGTGCGGCAGATGTGCATCTGTGTGTTAAAGTGCCCAAGGAAGCTTGTCCGTTAGGCCTGGCGCCGACCAGCAGCACAACCGCCACGCTGGTAATGGGCGATGCGCTTGCCGTGGCATTATTAAAAGCGCGTGGTTTTACCGCGGAAGATTTTGCATTATCTCATCCCGGCGGCGCACTGGGCCGTAAGCTTTTGCTGCGCGTTAACGATATTATGCATACGGGAGATGAGATCCCGCATGTGACTAAAAGCGCCAGCCTGCGTGACGCCTTACTTGAGATCACGCGTAAAAATCTCGGCATGACCGTCATTTGCGATGATGCCATGAAGATTGACGGTATTTTCACCGATGGCGATTTACGTCGCGTTTTCGATATGGGCGTTGATGTACGCCAGTTAGGCATTGCCGATGTGATGACCCCTGGAGGCATTCGCGTGCGTCCGGGTATTCTTGCCGTCGATGCCCTGAACTTAATGCAGTCCCGCCATATCACCTCGGTAATGGTTGCTGATGGCGACCAGTTACTCGGTGTGTTACATATGCATGATCTGCTGCGTGCAGGTGTAGTGTAAGAAACTCAAGGATAACGAAAATGAGTAAAGCAGGTGCGTCGCTTGCGACCTGTTATGGACCCGTCAGCGCAGACGTTATCACCCGGGCAGAGAACATCCGTTTGCTGATCCTGGATGTGGATGGCGTACTGTCTGATGGTCTGATTTATATGGGCAACAACGGTGAAGAGCTGAAGGCTTTTAACGTCCGCGATGGTTACGGAATTCGCTGTGCGCTCACTTCCGGTATCGAGGTTGCCATTATTACCGGACGAAAGGCTAAACTTGTAGAAGATCGCTGTGCCACATTGGGGATCACGCATTTGTATCAGGGGCAGTCAGACAAACTGGTCGCCTTTAACGATCTCCTTAGCAAACTGGCAGTCGCGCCTGAAAATGTCGCGTACGTTGGTGATGACCTGATCGACTGGCCGGTGATGGCGCAAGTGGGATTAAGCGTGGCGGTGGCGGATGCGCATCCTCTGCTGATCCCACGCGCCGATTATGTTACCCGCATCGATGGGGGACGTGGCGCGGTGCGTGAAGTCTGCGATTTATTACTCCTGGCGCAGGGCAAACTGGACGAGGCCAAAGGGCAATCGATATGAGCAAAACCAGACGTTGGGTTATCATTCTACTGTCGCTGGCTGTCCTTGTGATGATTGGTATTAATCTGGCTGACAAAGACGACGCCGCTCAGGTCGTCGTCAATAACAACGAGCCAACCTATAAGAGCGAACATACTGATACCGTTGTGTATAGTCCGGAAGGCGCACTGAGCTATCACTTGATCGCGCAAAACGTTGAATATTATTCGGAGCAAGCGGTTTCGTGGTTTACTCAACCAGTATTAACCACGTTTGATAAAGATAAAGTACCGACCTGGACGATCAAGGCTGATAAAGCCAAATTGACCAACGATCGGATGCTGTATCTGTACGGCCATGTTGAGGTCAACGCCCTGGTGCCCGACTCTCAACTACGCAGAATTACCACCGATAACGCGCAGATTAACCTGGTGACACAAGATGTCACTTCCGATGATCTCGTCACGTTATATGGCACAACATTTAACTCCAGCGGACTGAAGATGCGCGGCAACTTACGCAGCAAGAACGCCGAGCTGATTGAAAAGGTTAGAACCTCATATGAAATCCAAAACAAACAAACTCAGCCTTAATCTTGTGCTTGCCAGCTCACTTCTGGCCGCCAGCATCCCGGCATTGGCCGTTACCGGCGATACCGAGCAGCCGATTCACATTGAGTCGGACCAGCAGTCCCTGGATATGCAGGGCAACGTGGTGACGTTTACTGGTAACGTGATTGTGACTCAGGGCACCATTAAAATTAACGCCGATAAAGTCGTCGTAACCCGCCCTGGCGGTGAAGACGGTAAAGAAGTGATTGATGGTTACGGTGATCCCGCCACCTTTTACCAGATGCAGGACAACGGTAAGCCGGTGAAAGGCCGCGCCTCACACATGCACTATGAACTGGCAAAAGACTTCGTCGTTCTTACCGGTAAGGCTTACCTGGAACAGCTCGATAGCAACATCACGGGCGATAAGATCACCTATCTGGTAAAAGAGCAGAAAATGCAGGCCTTCAGCGATAAAGGCAAACGCGTCACCACCGTTCTGGTTCCGTCGCAGTTGCAGGACAAAAACAAGGCTCCGGCAGAGAAAAAAGGTAACTGATTCGTTATGGCAACATTAACTGCAAAGAACCTTGCAAAAGCCTATAAGGGCCGCCGTGTAGTGGAAGATGTCAGTCTGACCGTCAACTCCGGGGAGATTGTCGGTTTGCTCGGGCCTAACGGTGCGGGTAAGACAACGACCTTTTACATGGTAGTCGGCATTGTCCCGCGCGATGCGGGCAACATTATCATTGATGACGAAGACATCAGCCTGCTGCCTCTGCATGCGCGCGCGCGTCGCGGCATCGGCTATTTGCCGCAGGAAGCGTCTATTTTCCGTCGCCTGAGCGTGTTTGATAACCTGATGGCGGTGCTGCAAATTCGCGACGATCTGACCAGCGAGCAGCGCGAAGATCGCGCTAACGAGCTGATGGAAGAATTCCACATCGAACACCTGCGCGACAGCTTAGGTCAGTCGCTCTCCGGTGGTGAACGACGCCGCGTGGAGATCGCCCGGGCACTGGCGGCTAATCCGAAATTTATCCTGCTGGATGAACCGTTTGCCGGTGTTGACCCGATTTCCGTTATTGATATCAAACGGATCATCGAACACCTGCGCGACAGCGGGCTTGGGGTGCTGATTACCGACCATAACGTTCGCGAAACGCTGGCAGTGTGTGAGCGCGCCTATATCGTGAGTCAGGGCCACCTGATCGCGCACGGCACGCCAACAGAAATACTGCAGGATGAGCACGTTAAGCGCGTATACCTTGGGGAAGACTTCAGACTCTGATAGGGTAGAAGACTTCACGTCACCGCAGGAGAGAATAACTCTGAACATGAAGCAAGGTTTGCAACTCAGGCTTAGCCAACAACTGGCGATGACGCCTCAGCTACAACAGGCTATCCGTCTGTTGCAGCTGTCCACGCTGGAACTTCAGCAAGAACTTCAGCAAGCGCTGGAAAGTAACCCACTGCTCGAGCAAACCGATCTTCACGACGAAATTGATACCCAGGAAAAACAGGACAGCGAATCCCTCGACACCGCAGATGCTCTCGAACAAAAAGAGATGCCAGAGGAACTACCGCTTGACGCCAGTTGGGATGAAATTTACACCGCCGGTACGCCTTCTGGCACCAGCGGAGATTACATCGACGACGAACTGCCTGTGTACCAGGGTGAGACCACGCAATCGCTGCAGGATTACCTGATGTGGCAAGTGGAGCTGACCCCGTTCTCGGATACCGATCGCGCCATTGCGACATCCATCGTTGATGCGGTAGACGAAACCGGTTATCTCACCGTAACCCTGGACGATATTCTCGAAAGCATGGGCGATGACGACGTCGGTATGGACGAAATCGAAGCCGTGCTTAAACGCGTTCAGCGTTTTGATCCCGTGGGCGTAGCGGCCAAAGATCTCCGCGACTGCTTACTGATTCAACTTTCACAGTTTGATAAAGCCACGCCGTGGCTGGAAGAAGCGCGCCTGATCATCAGCGATCATCTCGATCTGTTAGCCAATCATGACTTCCGCACGCTGATGCGCGTGACCCGGCTGAAAGAAGATGTGCTGAAAGAAGCCGTCAACCTCATCCAGTCGCTCGATCCCCGCCCAGGACAGTCGATCCAAACCGGCGAACCGGAATACGTCATCCCGGATGTGTTGGTGCGTAAGCATAACGATCGCTGGGTGGTCGAACTCAACGGCGACAGTATTCCACGGCTGCAGATTAACCAGCATTACGCCGCCATGTGCAACAGCGCGCGCAACGATGCTGACAGCCAGTTTATTCGTAGCAATCTGCAGGATGCGAAGTGGCTGATTAAAAGCCTGGAAAGTCGCAATGATACGCTGCTGCGCGTCAGTCGCTGCATCGTTGAACAGCAGCAAGCCTTCTTTGAGCAAGGCGAAGAGTTTATGAAACCGATGGTGCTGGCGGATATCGCCCAGGCCGTCGAGATGCACGAATCGACCATTTCCCGAGTGACCACGCAAAAGTATCTGCACAGTCCGCGCGGCATTTTTGAATTGAAGTATTTCTTTTCCAGTCACGTTAACACTGAAGGCGGAGGCGAAGCCTCGTCCACAGCTATCCGTGCGCTGGTGAAGAAATTAATTGCTGCGGAAAACCCCGCGAAACCGCTGAGTGACAGCAAGTTAACCTCTATGCTGTCAGAACAGGGTATCATGGTGGCACGCCGCACCGTTGCGAAGTACCGAGAGTCTTTATCCATTCCGCCGTCTAACCAGCGCAAACAGCTGGTCTGACCCAACCGATAAGGAAGACACTATGCAGCTCAACATCACTGGAAACAACGTCGAAATCACGGAAGCCCTGCGCGATTTTGTGAATACAAAATTCGCCAAGCTTGAACAATATTTCGACCGAATTAATCAGGTCTATATTGTGTTGAAAGTGGAGAAGGTTACACATATCTCGGACGCAACACTGCATGTGAACGGTGGCGAAATTCATGCCAGCGCGGAAGGTCAGGATATGTACGCCGCCATTGACGGTTTAATTGATAAACTGGCTCGGCAGTTAACAAAACATAAAGATAAACTGAAACAGCACTAACTTGTCCGGGCAGTTAGCGGGTGCAGGACGGCCTGTTGTGTAGCACAACAGGCCATTTGTACAGTTAGCGCTTAGGTGAAATTATGACAAATAACGATACGACTCTACAACTGAGCAATGTTCTTAACCAGGAATGTACACGCGCGGCCGTTCACTGCCAAAGCAAAAAACGCGCACTGGAAATCATCAGTGAACTGGCGGCAAAACAGCTCAGCTTGCCCTCTCAGGTGGTATTTGAAGCCATTCTGACGCGTGAAAAAATGGGCAGTACCGGCATCGGTAATGGTATTGCTATTCCGCACGGAAAGCTGGAAGAAGACACGATGCGCGCGGTTGGCGTGTTTGTGCAACTTGAAACGCCTATTGCTTTCGACGCCATTGATAATCAACCCGTCGATCTGCTTTTTGCTCTACTGGTTCCGGCAGACCAAACCAAGACGCATTTGCATACGTTGTCACTGGTCGCCAAACGTCTGGCAGATAAAACCATCTGCCGCCGCCTGCGCGCCGCACAGAGTGACCAGGAGTTGTATCAAATCATCACGGACACCGAAGGTGGACAGGATGAGGCATAACAACCCAATGGCATCCTTTTTTGTCGTTGTGAGGAGAAACAGTACATGGTACTGATGATCGTCAGCGGTCGTTCGGGGTCAGGTAAATCTGTCGCCCTGCGTGCGCTGGAAGATATGGGTTTTTACTGCGTGGATAACCTTCCCGTAGTGCTGTTGCCCGATCTGGCTCGTACTCTGGCCGATCGCCAGATTTCTGCGGCCGTCAGCATTGATGTGCGCAACATGCCTGAGTCCCCGGAAATTTTCGAGCAGGCGATGAACAACCTGCCTGAAGGCTTCTCACCGCAGTTGCTGTTCCTTGACGCCGATCGCAACACCCTGATTCGCCGCTACAGCGACACCCGTCGCCTGCATCCGCTTTCCAGCAAGAACTTATCTCTGGAAAGTGCTATCGATAAGGAAAGCGATTTGCTGGAGCCCCTGCGCTCTCGTGCTGACCTGATCGTTGATACCTCCGAAATGTCCGTGCACGAACTGGCGGAAATGTTACGTACCCGACTGCTGGGCAAGCGTGAACGCGAATTGACGATGGTATTCGAATCCTTTGGTTTCAAACACGGTATCCCGATTGACGCGGATTACGTCTTTGACGTGCGCTTCCTGCCTAACCCGCACTGGGATCCGAAGCTGCGCCCGATGACCGGTCTTGACCGCCCCGTCGCTGCCTTCCTCGACAGGCACACAGAAGTTCACAATTTTATCTACCAGACTCGCAGTTATCTTGAGCTATGGTTACCCATGCTGGAAACCAACAACCGCAGCTACCTCACCGTAGCCATCGGCTGTACCGGCGGGAAGCACCGTTCGGTGTATATTGCAGAGCAGCTGGCAGACTACTTCCGCTCACGCGGTAAAAACGTGCAGTCACGCCATCGCACGCTGGAAAAACGTAAATCATGACCGTGAAGCAAACCGTTGAAATCACGAATAAGCTGGGTATGCATGCTCGCCCAGCCATGAAACTGTTTGAATTGATGCAGGGCTTCGAAGCAGAAGTGTTGCTGCGTAATGATGAAGGAACGGAAGCTGAGGCCAACAGCGTTATCGCTCTGCTGATGCTGGATTCCGCCAAAGGGCGTCAGATAGAAGTTGAAGCCACGGGTCCACAGGAAGTTGAAGCCCTGGCAGCGGTAATTGCCCTGTTTAACTCAGGCTTTGACGAAGATTAATCGAGTACACAGAACGTAGCCAGTAGGCCGGATAAGGCGTTTACGCCGCATCCGGCAATAACTCCGCTAATACAGCTTATGTTCCCGCATAAACGACTCACCGCCTAACTGGCGCATTTGGCGCATAATCCACGCCTGACGACTACGTACATAACCAGAAGGCGCATCCGCCTTAAAACGCATAGGATTGGGTAACACCGCCGCCAGTAAGGCCGCTTCAGACAAACTCAGCCGGCTGGCTGGCTTATGGAAATAGCGCTGCGCAGCGGCCTCCACGCCAAAAATTCCATCGCCAAACTCCGCAACGTTCAGATAGACGGTCAGAATACGTTTCTTGCTCCAGACAGTTTCCATACCCAGCGTTAGCCCAGCTTCAAGGCCCTTACGCACCCAGCTACGTCCATCCCACAGAAAGAGGTTTTTCGCCGTCTGTTGCGATAACGTCGACGCCCCGCGAATACGGTTCTCATTACGTTCGTTGTGCGCCAGCGCTTTCTCTATGGCGGAGACATCAAATCCCCAGTGCTCGGGAAACTTCTGGTCCTCTGCGGCAATCACCGCCAGCCCCATCCACACAGAGATCTCATCCATGCTCACCCAGTCCGAGTGCGCCACATAACCGAAATCACCAGACAGCCATGCACCCAGTTGCCGCTCGACCATTACCGCCGAGAACGGCACCGGCATCACGCTGAAAAGTGCGATGCCCCCGCCCCAGAATACGGCGAGGACAACGACCGTCCGCAGAAAGATACGCCGCAGAAAAGCGGTAACGCCTTTTCTCATTCAGCCAGCACCAGTACACGCGATACCAGTTTATCGATACCACTCGCAGCCTGAGCGATATCCTGCGCCAGCATATAGGCAGGCGTAGTGACAATTTTGTTGTCTTCATCGACGACAATGTCATCAACCGGACAAGGCACATGCTCAGCGCCCATCTCTTCCAGCACCTCTGCCGTATCGATATCAGTACCGATGGTCAGACGCAGCGGAAAGTCAAAAATTTTAGGTAACATGGCGGGCGCAATGCACATAAATCCCAGTGGCTTACCCGCCTGATGCATCGCCAGCGCCAGCGCAGCTAAATCACTGTCAACCCGGCATTCACTGCCCTGACTGGCAAAATTGCTCAGATTTTTAGCCGCGCCAAACCCGCCAGGCACTATCAACGCGTCCAGTTCCGTTGAGACTGCCTGAGCCAGCGGGCGAATCTCGCCGCGTGTAATACGTGCGGCTTCAATCAGCACATTACGCGTTTCCTGCATCGGCTCGCCGGTCAGATGATTAATCACATCCGCTTGTTGTTTATCCGGTGCGAAACAGACAGCCTGAGCGCCGTTGCGGGCAATGGCCAGAAGCGTGAGAACCGTTTCATGGATCTCTGCGCCGTCATACACGCCGCATCCGCTGAGCACTACACCCACTTTTTTCATCGCGATACTCCTTTCTAAGCTGGCTGAAACATATTAGTTATTATGATTTAAATGCTACGCTTCACACATTTAACTGATTCATGTAACAAATTATTTAAGATTTGCTATCTTAACTGCGTGCGGCCTGAAAATTAGGGCTGCGCCCTTGTAAATAATGATAATAATTTACGGCGCAGCCACGATTTCCCTGGTGTTGGCGCAGTATTCGCGCACCCCGGTTAAGCCGGGGTCATTTTTTTTCCACGCTCGCCACCCAGGCCTTCAATACCGCCACATCGTGCTGCCACTCCTGCTTCATCTCTTCAATCCATTCAGCAACATTATCTTCCCAGGCAGGAAGATCCGGCGACTGGATCTGCTGGCCTAACTGTTGCAGGTGGCGCAGCCCAACAGAACCTGCCGCGCCTTTAATTTTATGGCCTTCCTCAACAACGCCTTTTTTGTCCCGAGCGGTCAGATTTGACTCCAGCACGCTCAAATATCCCGGCATCATCTTCTCAAACACCGCCAGCCCGTCGGTAATTAACTTCGGTCCCACCAGCTCGAGGTATTGTTCCAACATAGGAATATCTAACAGCGCTTGCGATTTACTGCTCTCTTCAGATGTCACAGTGCTCTCCTCTTTGTTTCGGGTATCCCAGTATTTTTTAATCATGGCGGTTAACGCTGGAACCGACAGCGGCTTACTCAGCACGTCGTCCATTCCCGCGTCCAGATACTCTTTTTTATCTTTCAGGACGTTGGCGGTAAGCGCAACCAGCGGCGGCAGGTCCTCACGGGCATATTTTTGCGTCAGCTCGCGCGAGATATCCAGGCCGGTCATATCCGGTAGCTGAATATCCAGCAGCACCAGGTCATATTCGCCCGGCGTGAACATTTCCAGCGCGGCTTTCCCGGTCATGGCGACATCCACGCTGTTGCCCAGTTTTTCCAGCACTGAACGTGCGACAATAACGTTCAGTTCAATGTCTTCCACCAGCAGCACATTCAGGGCGGGCAGCGGCATATCATCGTCTTCAAAAGCGTCTTCAATCTCTTCCGCTACCGCAGGCGCATGCACGGTCAGCGTAAAAATGGAACCTTTGCCAGCCTGGCTTGAGACCGTAATATCACCGCCCATGTTTTTCGCCAGACGCTTCGATACGGCCAGTCCAATCCCGGTTCCCGTTGCCGGTTTGCCGCCGTTGCTGTCCTTAACCTGATAATACATGGCGAAGATTTTATCCTGCTCATCCTGCGGAATGCCGATCCCGGAATCTTCAACCTCGAAATGCAGCATGTTCCCCTGGTCATAGCGCGCGCGCACGGTCACCTGCCCCTGCTGGGTAAACTTCACGGCGTTGCTGATAAGATTCCACAGAATCTGTCGCAAACGCGTGCCGTCGGTAATGACCTTATGCGGCAGCGGCAGCGTTGGTTCAAGCACAAAACGCAGCCCCTTTTGCTGCGCCTGCAGGCCAGAGAGGTTTTCCAGATCCGCCATAAAACTGGTGAAATCAACAGGCTGGTTATCGAGCTGGACTTTACGTCGCTCCATCTTATCCATATCGATAATATCGTTGAAAATATTCCCCAGCGTCACGGCAGAGACGTGGATAGTTTTCAGGTATTTTTCCTGCTCAGCGGTCAGGTCCGTATCCAACAGGATCCGGCTTAAGCCGACAATGCCGTTAAGCGGGGTGCGCAGCTCGTGACTGATAGTAGAAATGAAGGTGGTCTTATCGCGGCTGGCGCGCTCAAGCGCGTCCTGATAACGCTTACGCTCGGTAATATCACGCCCAAAGCCCATCAGGCCATGTCGCTTACCTACGCGGTCATAGTAAGGCACCTTGCGAATTTCAAAGCAGGCTTTGCGTCCGTCCGGGTAGTCCAGCCACTGTTCGTAGGTGAGCGAAACGTTATGACGGAATACCTTCTCGTCGGTTTCAATAACCTTTTCAGCCGCCTCAGGGGAGTAAACATCAGCAGGTTTTAAATTCACCAATTGCTTTTCGCTTTTGCCGGTCAGCAGCTCCATGGCGCGGTTACAGCCGGAAAATTCTTTATCTTCATTACGATAAAAAACCAGATCCGGCGAGGCATCGAGGAAAGAGCGTAAGAAGGAAGACTGTTGCTCAAGCTGGATCTGCGCTTCCTCACGCTCTTTAATTTCGACCTTCAGCTGCTCGAACGTTTCCTGGCGCTCCGCTTCGGCTTTTTCGCGCTCAACAATTTCCTGATTGAGCTGGGCAATATTGTCTTTCAACTGCACATTGAGCTTGAGATCGCGCTCGCGCATCTCTTCCAGCTTTTGTACCAGTCGTGACAGGCGCTGCCGGGACTCTTCCAGTTGCTCCACCACCACTGACAGGAAATAGACGGCCCAGGGAGTAATTAACAGACCAAAAAAGATAGAGCGGATAACATCAATGCTTTCTACCTGGCCATGCAGCACCATGGTGACAGCCATCTGCACCACAATTGCCAACACGACCAGAGCCAGCGCCAATAGCAGCGAAAAGCGCACCAGACCCAACTTCATCATCAGGTCGACGTAATATTGCGCCAGCATACGGATTTGCTTCATAGAGAGTTCCTTCACGACAACTTGGCACAATAATACTCAATTCTCGGCGTGACGTTGAAGATTGTGCAAGAAATGCGGAGGTTATCGGTGAAATGACCGGGGAGTGGTTCATCGTAGGCCTGATAAGCGAAGCGCCATCAGGCAAGCAGACGCAGATTGCCGGATGCCGGATTTGCCTTATCCGGCGTCCGACCTACAGAAGATTAGCTCTCCGGCTGCACCCACGGCGTACCCAGCGCCGAGCCTTGCACGCCATGCTCGTTAAGGTATTTGTCCAGTTCGACCATCCCGGTCCAACGGTTTTCGCACCAGAGAGGCGCCAACAGCGTTGGGCGGCGCGCGCTGGCAGAAATGCGATGATAAATCACCTCTGGCGGCGTATGGCGGATCATCTCCCCGGCGGTAACCGTATAGTCGTCCAGCTCAATTCCGTTCAGTCGCCCGGCCTCCCAGGCTTTCGCCATCGTACTCCCTTTCACAATATGCAGCGGATGCAGCTTAATACCGTCAACGCCCGTCTCCACCACACGTTCCATGGTTTGCAGACATTCCGCCTGCCCCTCTCCCGGCAGACCAACAATCAAGTGTGAGCAGACCTTCAGCCCGCGCTCGCGTGCCAGCCGCGTGGTGTTCTGGTAGCAAGCGAAATCATGGCCGCGGTTAATGCGGTGCAGGGTTTTGTCATACGCAGTTTGCAGACCGAGCTCCAGCCAAACCTCATAGCCGAGGTCTTTATACTCGCAAAGCAGGTCGAGTACCGCATCCGGCACGCAGTCGGGACGTGTGCCAACGCATAACCCGACAATGTTGGCCTGGCTGATCGCCTGTTGATACATCGAACGCAGCACCTGCACTTCAGCAAAGGTGCTGGTATAGGCCTGGAAATAGGCCAAATAGCGTTTCGCGCGATTGACCAGATGTGCCTGATGCTCAAGCTGCTCAGCAATGGAATGGTGCTGCTGCGCTTCATCAGCAAATGAGGCCACATTACAGAAAGTGCATCCGCCGCGACCGATGGTGCCATCACGATTTGGACAGCTAAAACCGCCGTGTAGCGTGAGTTTATGAACCTTTTGCCCATAACGGCGAGAAAGATCCCCACCAAACATATTGACTAATTTCTGTAACTGCATAATCTGGTAGACCGCGCCTTGAAAAGAGGCCAAAGCCTGCCATTTTTTACCCCAGTCGGCGATGACCTGGATCAATCGCCCTGGTGAGCCTTTATTTATTGCATAACAAATCAAAATAATCGGAATTTCATTCACTCGAAATATAATTACTTTTCCTTATATCCGGCAGTTTTTTTTATCTTCTTATACTCTCAGCGTAAAAACAGTATCTTTAAGACGCCAAAACTTTAAAAACCAGCATAAAATGCCAAGCATCTCGATAAACAAAGGCAGGACGAGAGATATCCGGCCTTTCTGACAGTGAGACAGATCACACTTCCCAGGGCATTCTCCTCAGGTTAAATCAATGTAAAAACCCCTTTTATTTCAATAAATTCATAAATTTAATTACCCCATAGCACATTTTTGCATAAATAAGATTGCCATTTGACCTGTGTGTGGATTCCCGATAACTTGGAAATCCGCTGGAAGCTTTCTGGATGAGCAGTCTGCTCATCATATTTATGCAGTAATTGAGATTTCCTCTGAAGCAAGTCCTCAAACTTGTTTGACCTGTGCGAAAAGGATAAAGAGGGCGAATGCGAGGTAAGCGTATGACACGCAAACCCCGTCGCCATGCTCTTGGTGTGCCCGTGCGCAACGGTCCAGATGGGAATCCCGCAGAGCCTGGGGAGGTTCACTGATATGTTGTACGATAAATCCCTTGAGAGGGATAACTGTGGTTTCGGCCTGATCGCCCACATAGAAGGCGAACCTAGCCACAAGGTAGTGCGTACCGCCATACACGCACTGGCCCGTATGCAGCACCGTGGCGCAATTCTTGCCGATGGAAAAACCGGCGATGGTTGCGGCCTGCTGTTACAAAAACCGGACCGCTTTTTCCGCATCGTGGCGCAAGAGCGCGGCTGGCGTTTAGCCAAAAACTACGCCGTCGGCATGATCTTTTTAAATAAAGACGCTGAGCTGGCCGCGGCTTCTCGTCGCATTGTTGAAGAAGAATTACAGCAGGAGACCCTGTCGATTGTCGGCTGGCGCGACGTGCCGACCAACGAAGGTGTTCTCGGTGAAATTGCGCTCTCCTCCCTGCCTCGTATCGAGCAAATTTTTGTCAACGCCCCTGCGGGCTGGCGCCCGCGTGATATGGAACGCCGCCTGTTCATCGCGCGCCGTCGTATTGAAAAACGTCTCCAGGAAGATAAAGACTTTTACGTCTGTAGCTTGTCGAACCTGGTCAATATCTATAAAGGTCTGTGTATGCCGGCGGATCTGCCGCGCTTTTACCTGGACCTCGCGGACCTGCGTCTGGAATCGGCCATCTGCCTGTTCCACCAGCGTTTCTCCACTAACACCGTACCACGTTGGCCGCTGGCGCAGCCGTTCCGCTACCTGGCGCACAACGGTGAAATCAACACCATCACCGGCAACCGCCAGTGGGCACGCGCACGTACCTATAAATTCCAGACGCCTTTGATCCCGGATCTGCACGACGCTGCGCCGTTCGTTAACGAAACCGGCTCCGACTCAAGTTCAATGGATAACATGCTGGAACTGCTGCTGGCAGGCGGGATGGACATCATCCGTGCCATGCGCTTACTGGTGCCGCCGGCCTGGCAGAACAACCCGGATATGGATCCGGAGCTGCGCGCATTCTTTGACTTTAACTCCATGCACATGGAGCCGTGGGATGGCCCGGCTGGCATCGTCATGTCCGACGGTCGCTTTGCCGCCTGTAACCTCGACCGAAACGGCCTGCGTCCGGCGCGCTACGTCATCACCAAAGACAAGCTGATTACCTGCGCTTCTGAAGTTGGGATCTGGGATTATCAACCGGATGAAGTGGTTGAGAAAGGCCGTGTCGGCCCTGGCGAGCTGATGGTTATCGATACCCGCAGCGGGCGCATTCTGCACTCTGCCGAAACCGATGACGATTTGAAAAGTCGCCATCCGTACAAAGAGTGGATGGAGAAGAACGTCCGCCGTCTGGTGCCGTTCGAAGATCTGGCTGACGATCAGGTCGGCAGCCGTGAACTGGACGATGACACCCTCGCCAGCTACCAAAAACAGTTTAACTACAGCGCCGAAGAGCTGGATTCCGTAATCCGCGTGCTCGGCGAAAATGGTCAGGAAGCGGTCGGTTCAATGGGTGATGATACCCCGTTTGCCGTGCTCTCCAGCCAGCCGCGCATCATTTATGACTACTTCCGCCAGCAGTTCGCGCAGGTGACTAACCCGCCGATCGACCCGCTGCGTGAAGCGCACGTTATGTCGCTGGCCACCAGCATCGGTCGTGAGATGAATGTCTTCTGCGAAGCCGAAGGTCAGGCACACCGCCTGAGCTTTAAATCGCCGATCCTGCTGTACTCCGATTTCACCCAGCTGACGACCATGAAAGAGGAGCATTATCGCGCCGATCGCCTGGATATCACCTTCGACGTGACCGAAACCACGCTCGAAGAGACCGTCAAAGCCCTGTGTGATAAAGCCGAACAGATGGTGCGTAACGGCACCGTACTGCTGGTGCTCTCTGACCGTAACATCGCCAAAAACCGCCTGCCGGTTCCGGCGCCGATGGCCGTGGGCGCAGTGCAAACGCGTCTGGTTGAACAAAGCCTGCGTTGCGATGCCAACATCATCGTTGAAACTGCCAGTGCCCGCGACCCGCACCACTTCGCCGTCCTGCTCGGCTTTGGCGCGACGGCCATTTATCCGTATCTCGCGTATGAAACGCTGGGACGGTTGATCGACACTCAGGCGATTGCCAAAGATTACCGGACTGTGATGCTGAACTACCGCAACGGCATCAACAAAGGTCTGTACAAAATCATGTCCAAGATGGGCATCTCGACCATCGCCTCTTACCGCTGCTCGAAGCTGTTTGAAGCCGTTGGTCTGCATGATGATGTCGTTGCGCTGTGTTTCCAGGGCGTGGTCAGCCGCATCAGCGGCGCAGGGTTTACCGACTTCCAGCAGGATCTGCTGAACCTCTCCAAACATGCCTGGCTGGCGCGTAAACCCATCAGCCAGGGCGGTTTGCTGAAATACGTCCACGGGGGCGAATACCACGCCTACAATCCGGACGTGGTACGCACGCTGCAACAAGCGGTACAAAGCGGTGAATACAGCGACTATCAGGAATATGCCCGGCTGGTCAATGAGCGTCCAGCGGCCACGCTGCGCGACCTGCTGGCGATTACGCCTGGCGATGAAGCCGTAAGCATTAACGAAGTCGAACCTGCAACCGAACTGTTTAAACGCTTTGATACCGCAGCCATGTCCATCGGCGCATTAAGCCCGGAAGCACACGAAGCGCTGGCCGAAGCTATGAACAGCATCGGCGGTAACTCGAACTCCGGTGAAGGCGGCGAAGACCCGGCGCGCTACGGCACTAACAAGGTGTCGCGGATTAAGCAGGTTGCTTCTGGTCGCTTTGGCGTAACCCCGGCGTATCTGGTCAACGCCGATGTTATTCAGATTAAAGTCGCTCAGGGCGCGAAGCCTGGCGAAGGCGGTCAGTTACCAGGTGATAAAGTCACCCCGTACATCGCCAAACTGCGCTATTCGGTGCCGGGGGTGACGCTGATCTCCCCGCCGCCGCACCACGATATCTACTCTATCGAGGACTTAGCGCAGCTGATTTTCGACCTCAAACAGGTCAACCCGAAAGCGATGATCTCGGTCAAGCTGGTTTCCGAACCGGGCGTTGGCACCATCGCCACTGGCGTGGCGAAAGCCTATGCGGACCTTATCACCATTGCTGGCTACGACGGCGGCACCGGCGCAAGCCCGCTCTCCTCCGTGAAATATGCGGGCTGTCCGTGGGAACTGGGTCTGGTGGAAACCCAGCAGGCGCTGGTGGCTAACGGCCTGCGTCACAAGATTCGTCTGCAGGTCGATGGCGGTCTGAAAACCGGCGTCGATATCATTAAAGCGGCGATTCTGGGTGCGGAAAGCTTTGGTTTCGGCACCGGTCCGATGGTGGCGTTGGGCTGTAAATACCTGCGTATTTGCCACCTGAACAACTGTGCAACCGGCGTGGCGACTCAGGACGACAAACTGCGTAAGAACCACTATCACGGCCTGCCGTTCAAAGTGACCAACTACTTTGAATTTATCGCCCGCGAAGTGCGCGAGCTGATGGCCGAGCTGGGCGTGAAACGTCTGGTGGATCTTATTGGTCGTACCGACCTGCTCAAAGAGCTGGAAGGATTTACCGCCAAACAGCAGAAGCTGGAGCTGTATCGTCTGCTGGAAACCGCTGAACCACATCCGGGTAAAGCGCTGCATTGCACCGAGAACAACCCGCCGTTTGATAACGGCGTACTGAACGCCCAACTGTTACAGCAGGCGAAACCGTATGTCGACGAGCGCCAGAGCAAAACCTTCTGGTTCGATATCCGCAACACCGACCGTTCAGTCGGCGCGTCACTGTCGGGCTATATCGCTCAAACGCATGGCGATCAGGGGCTGGCATCTGACCCGATCAAAGCGCACTTCAGCGGTACCGCAGGCCAGAGCTTCGGCGTGTGGAACGCAGGCGGCGTGGAGCTGTATCTGACCGGCGATGCCAACGACTATGTCGGTAAAGGCATGGCGGGCGGCCTGCTGGCAGTGCGTCCTCCGGTTGGCTCCGCTTTCCGTAGCCATGAGGCGAGTATCATTGGTAACACCTGTCTGTACGGCGCCACCGGTGGCCGCCTGTTTGCTGCGGGTCGTGCGGGTGAGCGCTTTGCAGTACGTAACTCCGGGGCTATCACCGTGGTTGAAGGTATTGGCGACAACGGCTGCGAATATATGACCGGCGGCATCGTCTGTATTCTCGGCAAAACGGGCGTCAACTTCGGGGCGGGTATGACGGGCGGATTCGCCTACGTGCTCGACGAAGACGGTGAATTCCGCAAACGCGTGAACCCGGAACTGGTAGAAGTGCTGAGCGTGGACTCGCTGGCTATTCACGAGGAACACCTGCGCGGTCTGATTACCGAGCACGTCCAGCATACCGGCTCTTCACACGGCGAAGAGATCCTGGCTAACTGGCCAGCATTCTCTGCGAAATTCGCGCTGGTAAAACCAAAATCCAGTGATGTGAAAGCACTGTTGGGTCACCGTAGTCGTAGCGCAGCAGAGCTGCGTGTGCAGGCGCAGTAAGGGGTAGCAGCAATGAGTCAGAACGTATACCAATTTATCGACCTGCAGCGTGTTGATCCGCCGAAGAAGCCGCTGAAGATCCGTAAGATCGAATTTATCGAGATCTACGAGCCGTTTTCTGAAGGTCAGGCCAAAGCACAGGCAGACCGTTGCCTGTCTTGCGGCAACCCGTACTGCGAGTGGAAATGCCCGGTGCATAACTACATCCCGAACTGGCTGAAGCTGGCAAATGAGGGACGTATCTTTGAAGCGGCAGAACTGTCGCACCAGACCAACACCCTGCCGGAAGTCTGTGGTCGTGTGTGCCCACAGGACAGACTGTGCGAAGGATCCTGTACGCTGAACGATGAGTTCGGCGCAGTGACCATCGGCAACATCGAGCGCTATATCAACGATAAAGCGTTCGAAATGGGCTGGCGTCCGGATATGACCGGCGTGCGCCAGACTGACAAGCGCGTAGCGATCATCGGTGCGGGTCCGGCGGGTCTGGCCTGTGCCGACGTGTTGACCCGCAACGGCGTGAAGGCGGTGGTATTTGACCGTCACCCGGAAATCGGCGGCCTGCTGACCTTCGGTATCCCGGCCTTCAAGCTGGAAAAAGAGGTCATGACCCGTCGTCGTGAAATCTTCACCGACATGGGCATCGAGTTCAAACTGAATGTGGAAGTGGGCCGCGATGTGCAGCTCGACTCCCTGCTGAAGGATTACGACGCCGTGTTCCTTGGCGTAGGTACCTATCAGTCGATGCGTGGTGGGCTGGAAAACGAAGACGCTTCCGGCGTATTTGATGCCCTGCCGTTCCTGATCGCCAATACTAAACAGTTGATGGGCTTTGGCGAAAGCAGCGATGAGCCGTACATCAGCATGGAAGGCAAACGCGTCGTCGTTCTCGGCGGTGGCGATACCGCGATGGACTGCGTGCGGACCTCGGTTCGCCAGAACGCAGCACACGTCATCTGCGCCTATCGTCGTGACGAAGAAAACATGCCGGGTTCTAAGCGCGAAGTGAAAAACGCGCGCGAAGAAGGTGTAGAGTTCCAGTTCAACGTCCAGCCGTTAGGCGTGGAAGTGAATGCCAACGGTAAAGTATGCGGCGTGAAAATGGCGCGTACCGAAATGGGCGAACCGGATGCGAAGGGCCGTCGCCGCGCGGAGATCGTCGCCGGTTCCGAGCACGTTGTTCCGGCTGATGCGGTGCTACTGGCGTTCGGCTTCCGCCCGCACAGTATGGAGTGGCTGAAAGAGCACAGCGTCGAACTGGATTCTCAGGGTCGTATTATTGCGCCGGAACGCAGCGATAACGCCTTCCAGACCAGCAACCCGAAAATCTTCGCCGGTGGCGACATCGTGCGTGGTTCGGATCTGGTAGTTACCGCGATTGCCGAAGGTCGAAAAGCGGCGGACGGTATCCTGAACTACCTGGAAGTGTAATACTTCTGGCTCCCCTGCCACAGCCTGACGCTGATGGATGGGGAGCCAATATTTCTCCGCAAAATACATGCGGAATCATTCTTCGAAAACCGCTCGCAAACCATGCTGGAAACTCAACTCGCACGCGGTGGTTCACTGACGACGGAGAAAAACCAGCGAACCATTAACCCCACAAATAATTATCAAGAAAACATCACACGGAAACGTTTGCTTTATTCTGAGAACTGTATATTATGCGGCGGATTTTTTGGGCAAAATTCATGGAGGCGTTGTGTCGCAGGACAACAATTATAGCCAGGTCCCCGTCCCTCTGGCGGCGCGGAAAGGCGTGATTCCACTAACGTTTGTCATGTTGGGGCTCACATTTTTTTCCGCCAGTATGTGGACCGGTGGCACACTCGGTACCGGTCTTTCTTATAATGATTTCTTCCTGGCAGTTCTCTTCGGTAATCTTCTCCTCGGTATTTACACTGCATTTCTCGGCTTTATCGGCGCAAAAACAGGGCTCTCAACCCACCTTCTGGCGCGTTACTCATTTGGTTTGAAAGGTTCATGGCTTCCTTCACTGCTGTTAGGCGGCACACAGGTGGGCTGGTTTGGCGTGGGTGTAGCCATGTTTGCTATCCCGGTCGGCAAAGCGACGGGGCTTGACGTCAATATCCTGATTGCGGTTTCCGGTCTGTTGATGACCCTGACCATCTTTTTTGGTATTTCGGCCCTGACCGTTTTATCTATCATCGCCGTACCTGCCATCGTCATTCTTGGCAGCTACTCCGTCTGGCTGGCGGTGAGCGATGTTGGCGGTTTAGATCATTTAAAAGCGATAGTGCCGCAGACGCCGCTTAATTTCTCCACCGCGCTGGCGCTGGTGGTCGGCTCGTTTGTCAGCGCTGGGACGTTAACTGCCGACTTTGTTCGCTTTGGCCGCAACGCCAAAGGCGCGGTGCTGATTGCCATGGTGGCGTTTTTCCTTGGCAATTCGCTGATGTTTATTTTCGGCGCAGCGGGTGCCGCCGCTGTTGGACAGGCAGATATCTCTGACGTGATGATTGCCCAGGGACTGCTGCTGCCCGCAATTGTGGTGCTTGGCCTGAATATCTGGACCACCAACGACAATGCGCTATACGCCTCAGGCCTTGGATTTGCCAATATTACCGGCCTTTCCAGCCGTACGCTGTCAGTGGCTAACGGAATTATCGGCACACTGTGCGCGCTGTGGCTTTACAATAACTTTGTCGGCTGGCTGACATTTCTGTCGGCAGCAATTCCCCCAATTGGCGGGGTGATTATCGCCGACTATCTGCTGAACCATCGCCGGTATGCCGACTTCCGCAAAGCGCAATTTATTTCCGTAAACTGGATAGCTATCCTGTCCGTTGCACTGGGCATTGCCGCCGGCCACTATATCCCCGGCATCGTGCCCGTCAACGCCGTACTCGGCGGCGTATTCAGCTATATCCTGCTGAATCCCCTTTTCAATCGCAGCCTTGTTAAATCACCAGAGGTCAGCCATGCAGAATAATAACATCACCATTCGTCAGGCGCGTTTACAGGGACGCGAAGGATTGTGGCAGCTCACGATTGAAGACGGGCGCTTCAGCCGGATTGAGCCTCAGGACGCAGCTACGTTGCCACAGGGTGAAGTGCTTGATGCCGAAGGTGGTCTGGCAATTCCCCCGTTTGTTGAGCCACATATCCATCTCGACACCACGCAAACCGCGGGGGAGCCGAGCTGGAACCAGTCTGGTACATTGTTTGAAGGCATTGAGCGCTGGGCCGAACGTAAGGCAATGCTCACTCACGAAGACGTCAAAGCGCGCGCCATGCAGACCCTGAAGTGGCAAATGGCCAACGGCATTCAGTATGTCCGTACTCACGTTGACGTTTCCGACCCTACGTTGACGGCGCTAAAAGCCATGCTGGAGGTGAAGCAAGAAGTCGCTCCGTGGGTAGAACTGCAGATTGTGGCGTTCCCGCAAGAGGGTATTCTTTCTTACCCCAACGGTGAGGCGTTATTAGAGGAAGCCGTGCGTCTGGGTGCCGATGTCATTGGCGCGATCCCCCACTTCGAATTCACGCGTGAATATGGCGTGGAGTCGCTGCACAAAATTTTCGCCCTCGCGCAAAAATACGACAGGCTTATCGACGTGCACTGCGACGAAATTGACGATGAGCAATCACGCTTTGTTGAAACCGTCGCGGCGCTGGCGCATCGCTACAATATGGGCGAACGCGTGACCGCCAGCCATACCACGGCAATGCATTCCTATAACGGCGCGTATGCTTCCCGTCTTTTCCGCCTGTTGAAAATGTCCGGCATTAACTTTGTCGCCAATCCACTGGTGAATATTCACCTGCAAGGGCGCTTTGACACATATCCTAAACGCCGCGGCGTAACGCGCGTCAAAGAGATGCTGGAGGCGGAGATCAACGTCTGCTTCGGTCATGATGACGTCTTCGACCCGTGGTATCCGCTGGGTACCGCGAATATGCTGCAGGTGCTGCATATGGGGTTACACGTGTGCCAGTTGATGGGGTACGGGCAGATTAACGATGGGCTGAACCTGGTCACCACCCACAGCGCGAAAACCCTGCACCTGCAGGACTACGGTCTGAACGTGGGGAATTCCGCGAATCTGGTGATTTTACCGGCAGAGAATGGATTTGATGCAGTTCGTCGCCAGACGCCTGCCCGTTATTCCATTCGTCACGGGCGAGTCATTGCCGAGACTGTGCCAGCTCGGACTACGCTGCATCTGACCCAGCCAGAAGCGGTGACGTTTAAACGCTAGGTCGTTATATTCCATGTCGGATGGCGCAAGCCTTGCCATCCGACACGGTCTCTCATCGTCAGGCTTGTAATAAGCTGGCGCGCACCTTGATCACCAACTTTTTGATATCCATCGGGGCCTGCGCCACACAACCCGGTTTATGCGGCTCGCCTGGCATAAAAATCACAAATCTTCCCGGCTTCAGTACCATAGCCTGCTCATCGGCAATCTGGCTGCACAGCTGATAATCATCCTCAACGTGCATCTCTTCGCACTGACGAGCAGAATCGGCCATCCCAAACAGAATACGTTCTTCGCCGGATAGCAGCACCTGAATGTCAATGTACTGCTGATGCAGCTCCGCTTTCTTGTGCTCTGGGCTCTGCGTTGCAAATTGCATGACATTCATAAAAATATTATCGCCCTGCAACTCGTATCGCCCAGGCATCTTCTCCTGCGGATTCGCCGCAACGGCAAGCGTTAATGCCTGCTGCAAGACCGGATGTAATCCGGCAGAAGGCAGTGAACGCAACTCATCTGACATCATAATCAATCTCCCTGGGCCAACAGCGCGGCCCCCAGTAATCCAGCGTCATGACGGTAATGCGCCGCCAGTAATTCCACGTGATAGGCCAAAGGCTCTTGTGCCAGATAATGTTCCACCAGCGCCAGATACCCTTCAGCCAACCCAACGCTGCCGCCAATCACCACGATCTGGCAATCGGTCGTGGCCTTAACATCGGTGACAAGCCTTGCCAGGGTCCGCGCTGAACGATGGATCAACCGGCTTGCTTGCTCATCCCCCTGCCCGGCGCGGCTAAAAATGGTTTTGGCGTCGCATCCAGCAAGCGCGCCTTCGGCTGCCGCCGCTATTCCACGTCCGGAAGCGATCGCCTCAACGCAGCCCACACGCCCGCAGCCGCAAACAGGCCCATGCGGATCAGCCAGCGTATGTCCCAGATGCCCGGCCAGACCGCCGCTGCCGGTCAGCAGTTTTCCTTCGCTGACCACCCCACCGCCCACACCGGTGGAAACGGTAATAAACACCATATCGCGGTACTCGCCGCCAAGCGCATGATACTCAGCCCATGCCGCTGCCTGGGCATCATTGACTGCCAGCGTCGGCAACGCGGTGAGATCTTTTAGCGTTTGTACCAACGGAAAATGCAGCAGCCCGCCGAGATTGTACGGATTCAGCGCCAGCAGAGAACCCTCGCGGATAATCCCCGTCGAAGCGATCGCCACCCGCGTTGCCTGCCCCTGTAACGGCGCAATCAGAGCATATAACGCGGCGCGCAGTGCATCCGGCGTTTTGCTGGCAGGCGTTGGCAATTCACGCCGCTCGCGGATTTGCAGATTACTGTCTATCAGCGCGGCAGCCAGTTTGGTGCCGCCGATATCAATCGCCAGCGTGGTCATGACACAGCCTTCTGCATCGCGGTGATAATCTTTTTATCCTGTTGCTCAAATAACGACATCGTTCTTCCCTTACGTCATTGCCCGGTTTAGCGCCGGGCAACCCAATTAACTTTTGGATTTCACCATGGTGCTTTTGTCACCGCCGAACGGCACGGCCCCGCTAAACGGTCGACCATCAATGGCATCATGCGTACGCAACGCTTCAGGGCGCAGCCAGCGCTGTACGCGGGACGGCATATCGAGACCAATCAGCAGGATCACCACAAATGTCAGACCGAAAGAGAGCGAGCCCAGCGCGGTACCGAGATCCAGACGCTGGGCAATCAGCGCGCCGATGATCGGCGCCAGTGCCCCGCCCAGTGCGCCCACGTTGTAGGTGAAGCCCAGGCCCGCCGCACGCTGGTCGGTATCGAAATAGCCACCGATCAGTTTTGGTAAGATCCCGGAGATCCCTTGACCAAGCATTTGCTGGAAAAACAACAATAAACCCAGTACCCAGACGTTTGAGCCGCCAATCGCGAACACTGGAATAATCAGCAGTTGCGAAGCCAGTAGACTGCAGACATAAGCTTTACGCGTGCCCAGCCAGTCACCGAGAAAACCACCGACGCAACAACCGACCGCCGCGCCAAAGCCGCTAAAGAAGAGCACTCTGGCAACCGTTGAGGGGTCATACATGAGTTCGGTTTTCAGATATGTAGGCAGCAGCGCCTGAATCGGCCACGAGTACAAGAAGGCGAATAGCACGACCACCATCAGCATGACGCCCGTCGGCCAGCGTTTCCCGCTGCTTTGCACCATAAAGCTAATGAAGATAAACGCGCAGATCAGTCCAAGAACCGCCACGATAGCCGCATTTTGCAGGTTGCCAGCAAAGCAGAACCACAGCGCGGTTGCGGCGGCGAGCGTCATCAGAATATTTATTACCCGATGCTCACCCCGGTAGAGAATGTCCACCATCGTGCGTACCGGCGCTTTGCCTTCGTGTTTCTCTTTCCAGTCTTCCGCTTCCGGAATATTTTTACGCAGCCAGAGGGCGAAGATAATGGGCAAAATGCCGATGAAGAACAGCGCGCGCCACCCCCAGATCGGGACCACCAGGCTGTAAACCTGGGCGGCGATAACTGCGCCAACGGAGAAGCCGGAAATCAGGAAGCCGCTGGCTTTGTTTCGCAGGTGTTTTGGCCAGCTTTCAATAACATAGGTTGCGCTGGAGCCGTACTCACCCGCCATTCCCATACCGATAACCAGGCGGGCGATAAACATGGTGGTGTAGCCCGGCGCGAAGCCGCAGGCCAGCGTCCCCACGGAGAACAGAATGATGCTGGTGACCATCGCCAGGCGGCGTCCGTAACGATCGCCCATCGCCCCCAGCATTAATCCGCCAAACCAACGGGAGATAAAGGCGGCCGAGATCAGGCTGGCAGCCTGCACCGTCGTCAGTCCGAATTCACCTTGTACTTCAGTTAGCACAAGGGCGATTAATACAAAATCAAAACCATCAAGTAAATATCCCAGCCAGGCGGCGGAAAATGCCCGCCATTGCGCCCGATTGAGATGGCGATACCACGGGATGCTCTGGGTAGAAGTACTCATTTTACTCTCCCGACGATTTTTGTTGTTGTGCCGGACGGCGGCTTTGCCCTATCCGGCCTAAAGTCGAAAAATCCAGGCCGGGCAAGCGAAGCGCCCCCGGCGACCCGCGATTACGCCTTTTCCGCCAGCAGTTGGTTTGCCAGCGCTTTCAGTTCCGGCAGATATTGTTCATCTACCGGGGCAAATGGTTTACGGCACAGTGGGACAGAAACCACATCCATATAGTGCAGTACCGTTTTCAGGCCGCGGAACACGCCAACCTTAATAAGCAGATCGATAACTTTATTGCACTCGGTTTGCAGCTTTTGCGCCGTCCGGATGTCGCCTTCTTTGAGCGCTTTCACAATTCCCTGATAACGCCATCCCATGATGTTGTAAGTGCTACCGATACCGCCATCTGCCCCCGCAAGCAGACCAGAAGCGAAGATCTCGTCATAGCCGTTATAAAGCACCAGATCGGGGTGAGCGCGGCGGATCTGTTCCATCTGATAGAGATCGCCTGAAGTTTGCTTCAGCGCACCAACGCCCGGCAACGTCACCAGCGTGTTGATCTGATCCAGCGTCAATTTCACACCGCTCAGCGCCGGAATGTTATAGACCACCATCGGTAAACCATCAGCGGAATCAATAATCGCGCGATAGTGATCGCAATGCTCTTCAAAGCTGAACGGATAGTAAAACGGCGTGACCGCCGAAACCGCATCAAAGCCGTAGCGATGCGCGGCGCTCGCCAACTGTTGGCTCTCTTCGGTGCTTACCGTGCCAACGTGGGCGATAAGCGTCACCTTGCCTTTCGCTTCTTCGGCAACAATTTCCAGTACCTGCTCTCTTTCAACGCGGTTTTGAACAAAGGCCTCACCCGTTGAGCCACCGACATAGAGCCCATCTACACCTTGACCAATGTTGAAACGAACCAGGCGGCGCAGACTCTCGATGTCCAGTCGCTGTTGATTATCGAATGGGGTTAACAATGCTGGCATTACGCCTTTTAAATCTCTTGCCATAACGACCTCTGACGATGATTAGTGTTATCTGACTGCATACCTTTATACCTGTTATACCAGATCAAATAAGCAGCAATACAATACAGAACGCTTATAGTGCGATCTACTTCACTAAACACTTCATTCTTCAAGCTGCCTCTGCGTTAGCTGCGTTCGCTCACCCCTGTCACATAGTTACCTATGCTCCAGGGGGCTCGCTCTCTTGCCGCCTTGATGCAACTTGAATGATTTTGTGTTTAAACGATCGTCAGGATCGCGATCACTTACGCAATTTTTTACTTTTGCTGAAGGCGTGCCAGGTCGCGGAAACGCTGTTGAGGTGTTCTTGCAGTGCGCGGTCCGCTTCTTCAGGATCGCGCTGGCGAATTGCGTCGACAATAGCTATATGCTGCTGATAACTCACGTTATTGTGCTCATACAACTCTTGATCGGCGACGGCCGGACGAGCTGCAATCAGCCAGTCTAACAGCGCAACATGGATGGCCATAAAGATGGGGTTGCCCGGGATCTCCGCCAGCACACGGTGAAAATCAACGTCCGAGCGAATGAACAACGCATTGTCATCGAGCGACTGGCTGTTGATCTCCAGCGCTTTCGCCAGTCTGTCGATTTGCTCGTCCGTCGCATGTTCGGCGGCGTATCGGACCAGGCTTGATTCAAAGAACAGTCGCAACTGTTCGAAGTGGGCAATGCCGCCGGGATGCGCGAGGAAATCTTTCGCCATACCGGACAGCTCGCTGATAATAGTATCAGCCGAAGGACGCGAAACGCGGGCGCGCTCGCCGTTGTTGATTTGTACCAGACCTTTGCGTTTTAACGCTGCCAGCGCTTCTCGTACAGAAGGACGGCCCACGTTAAAGAAGGCCATCAGCTCCCGCTCAGACGGCAACTGTTCGCCCTCGCCAAATTCCCGACGACGAATCATCTGCTCCAGTTCTTCTTCAACCATCTCAGACAGTTTTTTACGCGCCAGCGGGCGATTGCGTAAGCTACGGCCAATGGTGGATGGAGAGTCTTCAGCTTGCGAATCAAATGCGTTCATAGGGTCCATTCAGCTAAGTCGTGGTGACAAACAACAGCAGGTTTATCCTAACACAGGATCGAAAGCAGGGTGAAATGATGGTCAATCGGGCTGGGCGACTTATTGGTAATATCTATCTTCAGGATATTTTATTATGTTTAATCATTACGCTTTTCTTTAATTAAACAGCATCATATTCGCTTCATGAAATTTATGAATATGAACGTGATAAATTATCATAACATTCTATTTTATAACGATAAATAATTTAAACATCGAATTAAAAATAAGATATTCACTCCATAAAAAGCACCCGAAAAAATATAACATCCGTTTTGACAACAGCATTATTACCGGATTTATCTTCTTCTCTGGCATGGAGTGAAACAATGTTCGGCATCATTATCTCTGTCATCGTTTTATTAACGATGGGTTACCTGATCCTCAAAAACTACAAGCCGCAGATCGTGCTGGCCGCCGCCGGGATCTTCCTGATGATCTGCGGCGTCTGGCTGGGCTACGGCGCGCTGGTTGCTGACGACAAGAGCAGCGGCTATCTGCTGGTCGATATTTACAACGAAATTCTGCGGATGCTTTCCACCCGGGCGGCCGGACTGGGGTTATCAATCATGGCGGTCGGCGGTTATGCCCGTTATATGGACAAGATGGGAGCCAGCAGAGCGATGGTTAGCCTGTTAAGCCGCCCATTAAAGCTAATCCGCTCACCTTATGTTGTTCTTGCTGCCACCTATGTGATTGGTCAGATCATGGCTCAGTTCATTACCAGCGCTTCCGGTTTAGGCATGCTGCTGATGGTGACGCTGTTCCCGACGCTGGTCAGTCTTGGCGTTAGTCGTTTATCCGCGGTGGCGGTCATTGCCACCTCGATGTCAATTGAGTGGGGCATCCTGGAAACCAACTCAATTTTTGCCGCGCAGGTCGCAGGCATGAAAATCGCTACCTACTTCTTTCAGTATCAGTTACCCGTCGCATCGTGCGTGATCGTTGCCGTCGCTATTGCGCATTTTTTCGTTCAGCGGCAGTTCGATAAAAAAGCATTCCCGGAAAGCAACGGATTCGCTGAACAAAAGACGCTGGAAAACGTACCTCCACTCTATTACGCCATTCTCCCCGTTATGCCGTTGCTTCTGATGCTGGGATCGCTTGCCCTTGCACATATGGGGCTAATGAAAGCAGAGCTGAATCTGGTGGTGGTGATGCTGATGAGCATGACGCTGACCATGTTTGTAGAATTCCTGCATAAACATAATCTGCGCGAAACGATGGATGATGTGCAGGCTTTTTTTGACGGCATGGGGACGCAGTTTGCCAACGTTGTCACGCTGGTGGTCGCCGGTGAGATCTTTGCGAAAGGGTTGACGACTATCGGGACTGTCGACGCCGTAATAAAGGGCGCAGAGCATTCCGGTCTCGGCGGCATCGGCGTGATGATCATCATGGCCGTGGTTATTGCCGCTTGTGCGATCGTTATGGGGTCAGGCAACGCGCCGTTTATGTCTTTTGCCAGCCTGATTCCGGATATAGCCGCCGGACTACATATTCCTGCGGTAGTGATGATTATGCCGATGCATTTTGCTACTACGCTGGCCCGGGCGGTGTCCCCCATTACTGCGGTAATTGTAGTGACATCGGGTATTGCCGGCGTATCGCCCTTTGAGGTGGTAAAACGTACGGCTATCCCGATGGCGGTGGGATTTGTGGTGAATATGATAGCCACCATCGCACTGTTTTACTGACCCCGAAGCCAGAAAACAGAACAGGCCCCAAAGGGCCTGTTTTTTATTTCACTACGCGTAGCGCTGGGCGCCCACCGCGAGGCGGCGGCGGCGTGTCATCCGGATCGTTGTCGTCGCCATTATCAGGCTTATCGCCATCAATAACCGACATAACCGGTTCACTCTCAAAACCAGGCGCGTCGTTGTCGTCATCATTTAAGCTGGCGACATCTTCGTCGTAGGCGGCTTCCGGTTCGAACATAGTACCGGCGCCATTTTCACGAGCATAAATTGCCAGAACTGCCGCCAGCGGTACAGAAACCTGACGCGGCACACCACCGAAGCGCGCGTTAAAACGCACTTCATCGTTAGCCAGCTCCAGGTTACCCACCGCACGCGGTGCAATGTTCAGAACAATTTGCCCGTCACGCGCATATTCCATCGGAACCTGCACGTCCTGAAGCGTCACATCCACCACCAGATGCGGCGTGAGCTGGTTGTCTAACAACCACTCATAGAATGCGCGCAGCAGATACGGACGGCGTGGTGTTAGCTGTGGCAAATCCATACAGGTTAACCCCGGCCCAGACGCATTTCACGTTCAGGCTCAGTCAGAGAAGCCAGGAAAGAGTCACGCTCAAAGACGCGAGTCATGTACCCTTTCAGTTCTTTCGAACCTGCACCGTTGAATTCAATACCCAACTGCGGTAAACGCCACAGCAGCGGCGCCAGGTAGCAGTCTACCAGGCTGAACTCATCGCTCAGGAAGTAAGGTTTCTGGCCAAATACTGGCGCAATTGCCAGCAGTTCTTCGCGCAGACGCTTACGCGCGACTTCGGCTTCAGAAGCAGAACCGTTCACGATGACGTTCATCAGCGTGTACCAGTCTTTTTCAATACGCTGCATGTACAGGCGGCTTTCACCACGCGCAACCGGGTAAACCGGCATCAGCGGCGGATGCGGGAAGCGCTCATCCAGGTATTCCATAATGATGCGAGATTCCCACAGGGTCAGCTCACGATCCACCAGTGTCGGTACGCTCTGATTCGGGTTGAGGTCGATCAGATCCTGAGGTGGATTGTCCTTCTCCACATGCTCAATCTCGAAACTAACACCTTTCTCAGCCAGCACAATGCGGACCTGATGGCTATAGATGTCAGTAGGACCAGAAAACAGCGTCATTACCGAACGTTTGTTGGCAGCGACAGCCATGAAAACCTCCAGGTATATTCAGAATTTTTACTGCTACCAGCCACTCAGTGGCCAGCCAGAAGTGATGTCACCCAGATTCGGAAAAGCCATTACTGTTCAAAATACAAACAAAAAATGAACGATACCGGACATTTGGGCAGAAAATTGGATGATAGTTTACCAGATTTTGTGACCTTTGTGGTGAGTCGATTCTTGAAATGGGGAAAAAGAGGTGGCAATCAGCGGATTACCGTGGATCTACGGGGAGAAAAACGATAAAAAAACCCGCCGAAGCGGGTTTTTTCGCAAATTGTTGTCTGCCGAAGCAGAGTACAATTAACGTTTGGAGAACTGAGGACGACGACGTGCTTTACGCAGACCGACTTTCTTACGTTCAACCTGACGAGCATCACGAGTAACGAAGCCAGCTTTACGCAGTTCGCCACGCAGGGATTCGTCGTACTCCATCAGAGCGCGGGTGATACCGTGACGGATCGCACCAGCCTGACCAGAGATACCACCACCTTTAACAGTGATGTACAGATCCAGTTTCTCAACCATGTCGACCAGTTCCAGCGGCTGACGAACTACCATGCGGGCAGTTTCACGACCGAAGTACTGTTCCAGAGAACGTTGGTTGATTACGATTTTACCACTGCCCGGTTTGATGAAAACGCGAGCTGCGGAACTTTTGCGGCGACCAGTGCCGTAGTATTGATTTTCAGCCATTGCCTATAATCCCGATTAGATGTCAAGAACTTGCGGTTGCTGTGCCGCGTGGTTGTGCTCGTTGCCAGCGTAAACTTTCAGTTTACGGAACATAGCACGACCCAGCGGGCCTTTTGGCAGCATGCCTTTAACCGCGATTTCAAGCACACGCTCAGGACGGCGAGCAATCATCTCTTCAAAGGTCGCTTGTTTGATACCACCGATGTGACCGGTGTGGTGATAGTACACTTTGTCAGTACGCTTGTTGCCGGTTACAGCAACTTTGTCAGCGTTCAGAACGATGATGTAATCACCGGTATCTACGTGCGGAGTGTATTCCGCTTTGTGCTTACCGCGCAGGCGCAGAGCCAGTTCGGAAGCCAGACGGCCCAGAGTTTTACCGGTCGCGTCAACAACATACCAGTCGCGTTTTACGGTTTCTGGTTTAGCTGTAAAAGTTTTCATTAAAAGCTTACCCAAATAAATAAGTTACACGTTGGTGAACACCCAAACGTTTTGTCAGTTGAGGTTCACACGACATTGTCCAGCAAACCTACCCCTTCGAATAGCCTATGCCGGCGCATAGAAAGTTTTGGGAAAAAAACTCTCTCGTAACGTGGGGTCGCAAGATTATAGAGAAGTCAGGGTCAAAGATCGACCCCTTTATGTGATTTGTGGCAGGTTTAACCGGCTAAATGTTCCCGCTTCAGATACTCTTCGCTTTGCATCTCCTGCAAACGCGACAAACAGCGCTGAAATTCAAACTTCAGACGCTCGCCCTGATAAATTTCATAGAGTGGTGATGCCGCACTGATCACCAGCTTGACATGGCGTTCATAGAACTCATCCACCAGCGCGATAAAACGCCGCGCTTCGCTTTCCATCAGCGAGGTCATGACCGGCACATCAAACAACAGCACCGTGTGAAACAGACGCGACAGCGCAATGTAGTCATGTTGGCTACGCGCATCGACACAGAGCGTGGTAAACGACACCGCCAGCGTTTGGTTTTCGACGGCCAGCGTCTGCATCGGACGATGATTGATCTCCAGCGTCGGCGCATGTTCACCTTTGGTTCCCGCTAATGCCAGCCAGAGTTTATCCATCTGCTGGCGGGTTTCCTCATTCAGTGGCGACAGCCACAAATGCGCCTGCGTTAAGGTGCGCAGACGATAATCGACGCCAGCATCAACATTCATGATGTCGCAATGCTGTTTGATGGCATCGATGGCAGGAAGAAAGCGCGTGCGTTGCAAACCGTTACGATACAGCTCATCTGGCGGAATATTGGAGGTCGCCACCAGCGTAATACCACGGGCAAAGAGCGCTTTCATCAAGCCGCCGAGCAGCATGGCATCGGTGATATCGGAAACAAAAAATTCGTCAAAGCACAGCACGTCGGTTTCGGCCTTAAAACGGTCGGCAATGATTTCCAACGGATCGCTCTGCCCCTGTAAGGCAGTAAGCTCTTCATGGACGCGCAGCATAAAACGGTGGAAGTGCAAACGCTGTTTACGTTCGCCCGGCAGGCTATGGTAGAACAGATCCATCAGCCAGGTTTTTCCGCGCCCAACCCCGCCCCACATATACAAACCACGCACCGGCGCGTTGGTCGGTGACTCACGCTTGCCCAGCAATTTGCCAAAACGCGCCATCAGTCCGCTCTCCTGCGGTGCAGGACGTGTCGGCGTCGTAAGCGCCTGGAAAATTGTTTCCAGTCGATTCACGGCTTCTAGTTGTACATTGTCGGGTTGATGACTGCCGTCTTTGAGTGCTTGCTGGTAACGCGATGTCGGGGAAAGGCTTTGCATGATGTTATTGTTATTCCTTGAGAATCGATGTGCCGTCGCTCACGGTTGACGAAAAAAAGGCCGTTCTACATTACGTGATATAAACACGGGATTCCACTTCTACGGGATTAGCGGTTATAGTGGCATAATCAGGCGCGGGCATGGAGCCTAAAGCCAACACCCTACGGAAACACAAGACAACGGGAGATGTTCATGACCTGGGAATATGCGCTAATTGGGTTAGTCGTCGGTATCATTATTGGTGCTGTAGCCATGCGTTTTGGTAATCGTAAATTACGCCAACAGCAGGCATTGCAGTACGAACTGGAAAAAAATAAAGCTGAGCTGGAAGAGTACCGCGAAGAGCTGGTGAGCCACTTTGCCCGCAGCGCTGAATTGCTGGATAACATGGCGGACGATTATCGTCAGATCTACCAGCATATGGCGAAAAGCTCCAGCAACCTGCTGCCGGGTATGTCGCCAGAAAACAACCCGTTCCGTAATCGTCTGGCAGAGTCCGAAGCAGGCAACGATCAGGCGCCGGTTCAGATGCCGCGTGACTATTCTGAAGGGGCATCAGGCCTGCTGCGTAGCGGCGCAAAGCGCGACTAACCGCACATCGTTAAGAAATTTATTGGGCGCAGCAATTGCGCCCTCCGCTTCTCTTCCCGTCCCAGCTATTATTTAGTCGTTAGCCTCATTGTGACCAAACCGAAAATTCAATAACATCAAACTGTTTTGAATCATCTTCCGTTTACTCAAGGTACGAGAGCAGGATCCATGAAAAAACAAACCCAGCTGTTGAGTGCATTAGCGTTAAGTGTCGGGTTAACTCTCTCGGCGCCATTCCCGGCCGCAGCGTCAATTCCCGGCCAGGTTCCCGGTCAGGCTGCGCTTCCCAGCCTCGCCCCGATGCTGGAGAAAGTGTTACCTGCCGTGGTGAGCGTAAGGGTCGAAGGCACCGCCACTCAGGGACAGAAAGTCCCGGAAGAGTTCAAAAAGTTTTTTGGTGATGAACTTCCCGATCAACCTTCTCAACCTTTTGAAGGGCTGGGTTCAGGGGTCATTATTGATGCTGCCAAAGGCTACGTCCTGACCAATAACCACGTCATTAACCAGGCGCAAAAAATCAGCGTTCAGCTTAATGATGGCCGTGAGTTCGACGCTAAGCTTATCGGCAGCGACGATCAGAGCGATATCGCTCTGCTGCAAATTCAACATCCCAGCAACCTGACACAAATTGCTATTGCCGACTCCGACAAACTCCGCGTGGGTGATTTCGCGGTGGCCGTGGGTAACCCGTTTGGTTTGGGGCAAACAGCCACCTCCGGCATCGTATCGGCGTTGGGTCGCAGCGGGTTGAACCTGGAAGGTCTGGAGAACTTTATTCAGACCGACGCCTCCATCAACCGGGGCAACTCCGGCGGCGCGCTGCTTAACCTCAACGGTGAGCTGATTGGAATTAACACCGCGATTCTGGCCCCGGGCGGCGGCAGTATCGGCATTGGCTTTGCAATCCCGAGCAACATGGCGCGCACGCTGGCGCAGCAGCTGATGCAGTTTGGTGAAATTAAACGTGGCCTGTTGGGCATTAAAGGTACCGAGATGACCTCCGACATCGCCAAAGCGTTCAAACTGGACGTGCAGCGCGGCGCGTTTGTCAGCGAGGTTCTGCCTAACTCCGGTTCCGCAAAAGCAGGAGTAAAGTCCGGCGACGTCATTACCAGTCTCAACGGCAAACCGCTCAACAGCTTCGCCGAACTGCGTTCACGCATTGCGACAACCGAACCAGGGACCAAAGTCAAACTGGGTCTGCTGCGTAACGGTAAACCGCTGGAGGTTGAAGTCACCCTGGATACCAGTACATCATCGTCCGCCAGTGCGGAGATGATTGCACCTGCGTTACAAGGGGCTACGCTCAGCGATGGTCAGCTAAAAGACGGCACCAAAGGCATCAAAATTGATAACGTTGAAAAAAGCAGTCCAGCCGCGCAGGCCGGTCTGCATAAAGATGACGTTATTATTGGCGTTAACCGCGATCGCGTAAACTCGATCGCCGAAATGCGCAAAGTGCTGGAAGCGAAACCGTCGATCATTGCTCTGCAGGTGGTTCGCGGAAACGAAACTATCTACCTGCTCCTGCGTTAACGCCTGCAACCGGACATCAGCCCCCCGTGTGATGTCCGGTAAACTCGTGATATGCTGCTGCCGTTCCCTTTATTAATGACGCCGCCATCATGTTTGTGAAGCTTTTACGTTCGGTCGCGATTGGTTTAATCGTCGGCGCTATTCTGCTGGCCGCGATGCCCTCTCTGCGCAAAATAAATACACTTACCGCACCGCAGTTCGACAGTGCAGATGAAACACCCGCCAGCTATAACCCGGCGGTTCGCCGTGCAGCGCCTGCCGTCGTGAACGTTTATAACCGCAGTATGAACAGTACCGCGCACAACCAGCTTGAGATCCGCACGCTCGGCTCAGGCGTTATCATGGATCAGCGCGGCTATATCATTACCAATAAGCACGTCATTAATGATGCCGACCAAATCATCGTCGCACTGCAGGATGGACGTGTATTTGAAGCACTGCTCGTGGGTTCTGATACGTTAACCGACCTTGCGGTGCTGAAAATCAACGCCACTGGCGGCCTGCCGACAATCCCAATTAATAATAAACGCGTGCCGCACATCGGCGATGTGGTTCTCGCCATTGGTAACCCGTACAACCTTGGGCAAACCATCACTCAGGGGATTATCAGCGCCACCGGCCGTATTGGCCTGAACCCGACTGGGCGGCAAAACTTCCTGCAAACCGATGCCTCCATCAACCACGGTAACTCTGGCGGCGCGTTGGTTAACTCGCTGGGCGAGTTAATGGGTATTAACACGCTGTCATTTGATAAGAGCAACGATGGCGAAACCCCGGAAGGGATCGGCTTTGCCATTCCGTTTCAGTTGGCGACTAAAATCATGGATAAGCTGATTCGTGACGGGCGCGTGATTCGTGGCTACATCGGCATCAGCGGTCGTGAAATTGCCCCACTGCACGCTCAGGGTGGCGGAATGGATCAAATTCAGGGGATTGTGGTTAACGAAGTAGCGCCGGACGGTCCGGCAGCGCAGGCGGGCATTCAGGTTAACGATCTGATTATCTCGGTCAATAACAAACCGGCGGTATCTGCGCTGGAAACGATGGACCAGGTGGCAGAGATTCGCCCTGGTTCGGTTATCTCCGTCGTAGTGATGCGTGATGACAAACAGCTGACGCTGCAGGTAACGATTCAGGAATACCCGGCCACCAATTAACGTCACGTCTGGCTGTCCACTTACCATAAAAAAACCGGAGCACATTGGCTCCGGTTTTTATTAGGCGATATCGTAGGGAGTTAGCACGTAATGCCTGATGGCGCGCAGCTTTCAGGCCAACAAATACACGCAGGCCTCTCTTCGGCTTACTTAACGAACTCTTCGCCCAGAGTGATATCTTTCTTCAGCGTATCCAGCATACCTTCCAGCGCAGCTTGTTCAAACGCGCTCAGCTTGCCGATAGACTGACGTTCTTCTACGCCGTTTTTGCCCAGCAGCAGCGGCTGAGAGAAGAAGCGAGCATACTGACCGTCGCCTTCAACGTAAGCACATTCAACCACACCTTTTTCGCCGCTCAGTGCGCGAACCAGTGACAGGCCGAAACGAGCTGCAGCCTGACCCATAGACAGGGTTGCAGATCCGCCACCAGCTTTAGCTTCCACAACTTCAGTACCCGCATTCTGGATACGTTTGGTCAGGTCAGCGGCTTCTTGCTCGGTGAAGCTTACGCCAGGAATTTGTGACAGCAGCGGCAGAATGGTCACGCCAGAGTGGCCGCCAATAACCGGGACTTCAACGTCGCCAGGCTGCTTGCCTTTCAGTTCCGCAACAAAGGTGTTGGAGCGGATGATGTCCAGCGTGGTCACGCCAAACAGTTTGTTCTTATCGTATACGCCTGCTTTTTTCAGCACTTCTGCAGCGATAGCGACGGTCGTGTTTACCGGGTTGGTGATGATACCGATACACGCTTTCGGACAGGTTTTAGCAACCTGCTGCACCAGGTTCTTCACGATACCCGCGTTGACGTTGAACAGGTCGGAACGATCCATACCCGGTTTACGTGCGACACCCGCAGAGATCAGTACCACATCAGCACCTTCCAGTGCAGGGGTAGCGTCTTCACCGCTGAAGCCTTTGATTTTCACAGCAGTAGGGATATGGCTCAAATCAACGGCCACACCAGGCGTTACTGGAGCGATGTCGTACAGGGAGAGTTCTGAACCTGAAGGCAGTTGGGTTTTTAACAGTAATGCTAGCGCCTGACCGATACCACCAGCAGCGCCGAGGACTGCAACTTTCATCCTAAACTCCTTATTATATTGATAAGCAAAGTGTCTATTGCTCCGCGGCGGCGACCTTAATTCACAAATCCAACGAATACAACAACCACGCTTCAAGAATGCGTAGTCACGCAAATTTGGCTTTTATGCATTTAACTTACGTAAAATAAAACCTAAGTTACGTAATTCAAAACCACCCGCACAGTAGAGCAACTTTCCAACAGGTGCTGACAATATACCCTACCCACCTCTCAAAACAACATCAATTTGATAACATTTAATTTACTTTTAAGCTTATTTGCGAGCCGTGACACAGGCATGTTTCTTGATAACGAAATTTGATAAAATTCCGCTCTTTCATAACATTATTTCAGCCTTGAACAAGGCAGACTGTTTGCATAAAAATTCATCTGTATGCACAATAATGTTGTTTCTACCGCCATATTACGGGTGACTTATGCGAAGCTCGGCAAAACAAGAAGAATTAGTAAAGGCGTTTAAAGCGCTGCTTAAAGAAGAAAAGTTCAGCTCTCAGGGCGAAATCGTCCTCGCGTTGCAGGATCAGGGCTTTGATAATATCAATCAGTCCAAGGTTTCTCGCATGCTGACCAAGTTTGGCGCCGTGCGTACCCGCAATGCGAAAATGGAAATGGTGTACTGCCTGCCGGCAGAGTTAGGAGTACCTACTACCTCCAGCCCGCTGAAAAATCTGGTACTGGATATCGACTATAACGATGCGGTCGTGGTTATTCATACCAGCCCTGGCGCTGCTCAGTTGATCGCACGTCTGCTGGATTCATTGGGTAAAGCGGAAGGTATTCTGGGTACGATTGCCGGTGACGATACCATCTTCACCACCCCAGCTAAGGGCTTTACGGTAAAAGATTTGTACGAAGCCATTCTGGAACTGTTCGAACAAGAGCTGTAATGTCTCCTCCCCGTCGCTTCGCGGCGGGGAAAAACCTCTGATTCCTCCCTCCTTCCTCTACTTTCCACTGTCATTCATTTAACAAATGGTGCGTTTAACCGTCAAAAGTCATTCACGTAGTGAATGTGCATGTTCAAAAGCGCACATTTTGCAAAATTTTATATCTGCATGATTTTATTGCATTTACTCAACAACCGGCGTTTATAACTCTCTTTTTAATTCCATTTGGTTATAAAAAATATTTTTCTTAACACTTAATACGTCGCGAAACAATTAGCGTGGTATTAATTTATCGCGTGATTAGTGTATACTTGATTTTGTGATGAGGGTCACGAAACGCAGACCCCTATAAAAGAATTCGACGAGGTAAATATCATGAAAATCAAAACTACTATTGCAACCTTAAGCCTTCTTTCTGTTCTCTCTTTCGGCGCAAGCGCCGCGGTTACTCAGGTGAACTCACAAGAAGCACAGAACCTGCAATCCATGGGCAGCATCTCCGTATCTCAGATCGGTAGCTCACCAATGGATATGCGTCAGGCCATCGCCGCTAAAGCTGAAAAAGCGGGCGCCAGCAGCTATCGCGTCACCGAACTCCGTGAAGGCGCTCACTGGCACGCAACTGCAGAACTCTACAAATAAACCCTCGTCGTCTAAGTCCGACGACTTGCCCCCGCCTGCCGGGGGCTTTTTTATGCCTTACGTTGAGTGGCGAACGTTAAAGCGCAGCTGTCCTTCCAGCTCTTCTTCCGCTTCATCGAACAGTAAAATCAGCGCGCCGTATCGCCTGCGCAGCTTGTCCGGTAAATGGACAAATTCAATCTCCAGCGGCAGCGGTAAAACTTCCCCGATAACCACCTCCCACAGAGAATCTAAATCAACCACCTTTTCCCGGGCGAGACCGAACGTGCGCGTAAACTCGCGATAGAAATCACCCTGGTCTTCTATCTCGTCAAAATCAAATGTATAGATGTTCATCTATAGCCACCATCCCGACGCCAGCCACTCTACAGACCGCCAATATGCAAGGGTCTCTCGTATTTTCAGCTAAGTATAGCCATAAAAAAACCGACGCTTTTAGCGTCGGTTTTCAACTCTTAATTACTGACCAGCGCATGCTGGTATTTATGCAGCATCCCACTGAGCCGTTTTACCGGTTCGGTCACCTGCGGTGGAGCTTGCCAGATGATTAATTTTTCCTGGTAGATATCAAGCTCCTCCAGCAACTGGCTAAAATAGCGTCGGCGCTTGTCGTCGTTTCCTGCGGAAATCACGCGATCGGCAGTACGGCGAAGCTGACGGTGGAATGCGGATAAATCCTCGTTCACCGGTACCGGCGCATCGCGCAGGCGCTGATGTGCGATGATCATTGTCAGCGCCAGGCGAAACTTCGGCAGATCGCCAGGAAATTTGTTCATCAGTAAAAACAGCTGCTGATAAAGCGCCGGGAGGTGGTTTTCTTTACGACGTACCACGTTGGTGGTCATTGCTGAAACCGCCGCCGAGACAAACTGGTTGAGCAACACACGCCCCGTTCTGTCACGAGAGTTATCGCGCACCAACATAATGACAATAAACGCCAGCACACAGCCAACAATCTGCCCCAACGCACTGTCAAGGAACTGGCTAAAGTGGAAGGTCATCGGGTTATCCAGCACAATGATATTAATGGTGCTGGCCAGCGCTCCCATCGAACCCAGTCGTCGTTTCTGTACCTCAATCCCCAGAAAGAATCCCAGCACCGCCAGGCTCAGGCACAGTAACAGCATACTTTGCTGCGTATTGGGGATGATCACCAGGAAATAGAGCGCCCCAAGCGGTAACGCCGCCAACGTACCGTAAATAAAGTCTATCGCCACCATGCGAGGGTTGGGCAAACGCATTGCCAGCGAGGTGACAACCGCAATCATCACCATTGCGCCGCTGCCAGAGGTCCAGCCGGTCCACAGCCAGAATAAGGTTCCCAGCACACAAGAAAGCGTGGTGCGCCAGAAGTTGACCATTGCATGATGGCGCTCGGCAGACTCCACTTTCACCACCGGCTCGCCTTGCAGGATCTCTTCTTCCGTAGCGCTAATCTTGGTATTACTCACCACACCGCGTTTGAGCAGCAGGTAGCGCGTCGCAGCGCCTGCCCAACTATATATCGTAACCGGCGTTTCGCGCTCGCCGGTCCAGGCAATCACACGACGCATCCGCTTCAGCTGTTTATGGACATCCTGCACCGTTTCAACCGGTGTATCGAACAACTCGCGGAAGGTGTCAGTGATCAGTTCCGGTCGGGTGTTCTGAATAAGATAGGTTTCGCAGGACTGCGTGATAAGCGTGAGCGACAACGTGTTCAATGCTTTCAGTCTGCGGTTAGCGCGCACCCAGCGTGAGGACTCCATGTTCAGGTTACTGCGCATACCTTCCAGCGCCGCCGTACGCCGGACTAAATCGCCCCACGCTTTGTCAACTTCCTCACTGTCGCCATGCTTTATGCACAACTGCATAAGCTGATACTGCGCCACCAGCAGACTGTCCAGTTCAACATCAATCTCTTGTTTCACCGAACGGGGCGAAAAGAGCAGATCGGCCACAATGGCGCAGACAATCCCCATCACAATTTCACTACAGCGTTCGAGCGCAAATTGTGGCGTCAGCAGCGGTTCAGCCTGGATGGTAATGACGATGATCAGCGCCGTATAGCCCGAAAGTCCCCATGCGTAGGAGTTTTCGATCTTCACTAGCGATGAGATCCAGGTACAAAAACCGGCCCAGATACAACACACCAGAATCATCAATAACGGGGCGCGGATCATGCTGATGATAATGATCAGTGCGGCAATACAGCCAATAAATGTCCCGACAATACGCAGCATGCCGCGATAGCGGATAGCGCCTGAATAAGGTTCTCCGCCGGCGGCAAAAGCCGGGCCCGCCGCCACAATGGCTGCAGTCAGCACCGCCCAGCGCGGGGTCTCAAGTTGGAAGTGAAAACCAACGAACAGCGCCAGTACAATCGCGCACGCCAGTTTTACCGCAAAGCGGATATGCTGGTTGGAAATGGAGAAAATACCCATCGCGATTAACCAAACTCGCGCAGGCGGTGCGCCATTTTACGGAAGAAGGATTCCTGGCTTGCATCGCGATCCCGCTTGCCGGTAATAACGACGGTAGCCGTAGTCCCGGCAGGCCACAGGGTTCCCTGCTGCTCATCAAGACGAATTCGCACCGGCACACGCTGTGCCAGACGCACCCATTCAAGATTGGAATCAATGGTTGCCATACCCTTTGCATCCCGCGTACTGCTGGCATTCGTTACGCCAGCCGCAACGCTATCAACAGTGCCCTTCAGTACATTATTACTGCCAAGCGGGGTGATCTCGGCGCGATATCCAGGGCGAACGCCTTCCAGTTTGGTTTCTTCCATATAGGCCAGCACATAGAAAGAATGCTGTTTGACCAACGCCACCGCCGTGGAGCCACGCGTAATAAATTCGCCGCTATAGACATTCAGGTTAGTCACCCAGCCATCTGCTGGCGCGCGAATCACGGTACGTTCCAGATCTAATTTTGCCAGATCGCGGGTCGCCTGCGCCTTCGCAAGCTGGTGTAATACGGTTTGCAGGACGTTGTTTGACTGGTCAATCTCTTCACGAGACATGGCCTGTACGCCCAGCCGGTTACGACGACTGGCCTCCTGGCGTTTTTCCTGCGCCAGAACCTGGTAATAAGAGACATCAGCTTCAGCCTGCTCAAGGGCTTTTTTATAACGAGGCTGATCGATAGTGAACAGGATCTGATCCTTTTTCACCAGTTGGTTATCATGGATGTTAACGTTGGTAATAAGACCCGCCACGTCCGGCGCAATGGCAACGACATCGGCGCTGAATCGGGCGTCACGCGTCCACGGCGACTCGGTGTAGAACACCCATGCGCGGAAAATGGCAATGAAGGCCAGAATGACCAGTACGAGAGTCGTGGCCGTACGGGAGAGTTTTTTTGTTAGTGTTTTCACTTCAACCTCAAACGAACAGGCGCGTTATTAAATAGAACAGACAGCAATACAGCGCGGTGTTAAACAGAGCCGGATGCCAGACAAAATCATAGATGCCAGTCGGAACCAGTACCCGGCGCACCAGCCAGAAAATCGCCAGTGACAAAAGTAATTCGAAAAAAATCGGTGGGAAGGACAGACCAAACACCACGATAACGGGAAACAGACTCATGTTGACCTTGGTAGCTTAAGAGAGTGCAGATGATAGATTTTCTAGCGTATGTCACCGCAGAGAAGGGCAAGGATGAGCCAGGCGAGAGCGACATAGCTGTTATTTGAATAATAATATATTAACGTAACTGTTATGCTGTTATCTATATTATGTGATCTAAATCACTTTTAAGCCAGAGTGAACAATGGAACGATTAAAACGTATGTCGGTGTTTGCCAAAGTTGTCGAACTGGGCTCCTTCACCGCCGCCGCAAGACAGCTACAAATGAGCGTATCATCGATAAGCCAGACGGTCTCTAAACTGGAAGATGAGCTACAGGTCAAGCTGCTAAACCGCAGCACACGCAGCATTGGGCTAACCGAAGCTGGAAAAATTTATTATCAGGGCTGCCGCCGAATGCTGCACGAAGCACAGGATGTTCACGAGCAGCTTTATGCCTTTAACAACACCCCCATCGGCACCCTGCGCATTGGCTGTTCTTCAACCATGGCACAAAATGTCCTCGCTGGGTTGACCGCAAAGATGCTGAAAGAGTATCCAGGATTGACCGTAAATCTGGTAACCGGCATCCCGGCACCGGATTTAATCGCCGATGGTCTGGACGTGGTTATTCGCGTCGGCGCGTTGCAGGACTCCAGCCTGTTTTCACGTCGCCTGGGTGCTATGCCGATGGTGGTCTGCGCCGCTAAAAGCTATCTCGCGCAGTTTGGCGTCCCGGAGAAGCCCGCCGATCTCAGCAACCACTCGTGGCTGGAGTACAGCGTGCGCCCGGATAATGAGTTCGAGCTTATTGCTCCGGAGGGGATCTCTACCCGGCTGATCCCAGAGGGGCGATTCGTGACTAACGATCCGATGACGCTGGTTCGCTGGCTGGCCGCAGGCGCGGGCATCGCCTATGTGCCGTTGATGTGGGTGATCAATGAGATCAATCGTGGCGAAGTGGAGATCCTGCTTCCCCGCTATCAGTCGGATCCGCGTCCGGTCTATGCGCTGTATACCGAAAAAGACAAACTGCCGCTCAAGGTCCAGGTGGTGATTAACTACCTGTCGGATTATTTTGTCGATGTGGTCGGCGTTTTTCAGGGCGTCCGAGGATGACGAAAGGAATAATTAAAACATCCCGAGAAGAATATTTCTCATGAATATTTCCTGGATTGTCCTCTGACAATTCAGAATTCACTCCAGCACCCTATCAAAAATAGATAATTGACACCACCGCCACTCACCATTTACCGTGTAAGTGGCCTGACATACAGGCAGTTATTTTATTGTTAGCAGCATGAATAATAATATATTTTTCAGGATGTCTTAAAGCAAGGATCAGAAATGAATCTATTTGAACAAACACAACCTTCGCGCAGGCGCTACGGGCTTGCCGCGTTTATTGGCTTGATTGCAGGGATCGTCTCCTCTTTCGTCAAATGGGGAGCAGAGGTTCCCCTTCCTCCACGCAGCCCTACTGATTTATTCACCGGCGCATGTGGACCGGAACAATTAATAAGAGCGGCCAGCCAGATTGATTGCTCACGCAACTTCTTAAATCCTCCCTATATATTTTTACGCGACTGGTTGGGCGTTGTCGATCCTAACGCCGCTGTATATACATTTGCCGGGCATATATTTAACTGGGTTGGCGTGACGCATATTATTTTCTCTATCGTCTTTGCCGTAGGTTATTGCATCGTTGCAGAAGTCTTCCCTAAAATTAAGCTTTGGCAGGGTTTACTGGCTGGCGCGTTAGCTCAGCTTTTTGTCCATATGATCTCGTTCCCGCTGATGGGGCTGACGCCTCCGCTCTTTGAACTGCCGTGGTACGAGCACGTATCTGAAATCGCAGGGCATCTTATCTGGTTCTGGTCGATCGAAATTATTCGTCGTGATTTGCGTAACCGCATCACTCACGAACCAGACCCTGAAATTCCGCTGGGCAATATACGCTAAAAAAAATGGCGCTACCCAAGAGTAGCGCCATTTTCATACCCTTTCAGTTCAGGCGGTGCCACCTACGGTCAGGTTATCCACCTTCAGCGTCGGCTGGCCCACGCCCACTGGCAAGCTCTGCCCTTCTTTACCGCAAACGCCAACCCCGTTATCCAGTTTCAGGTCGTTACCTACCATCGAAATTTGCTGCATCGCTTCGATACCGGAGCCAATCAGCGTTGCGCCTTTCACCGGTTTGGTCACTTTACCGTTTTCAATCAGATACGCTTCGGACGTCGAGAATACGAATTTCCCGGAGGTGATATCCACCTGGCCGCCGCCGAAGTTAGGCGCATAAATACCGTATTCAACGGATTCGATGATTTCCTGCGGCGTGGATTTCCCCGGCAGCATATAGGTGTTGGTCATACGCGGCATCGGCAGGTGCGCGTAAGATTCACGGCGACCATTACCCGTTGGCGCCACGCCCATCAGACGCGCATTCAGTTTGTCTTGCATGTAGCCTTTCAGAATGCCGTTTTCGATCAGCACGTTGTACTGACCCGGCGTACCTTCGTCATCGATAGCCACGGAACCACGACGATCCGCCATTGTGCCATCATCCACAACGGTACACAGTTCTGACGCGACCAGCTCACCCATATGACCGCTGAATACCGAGGTGCCACGACGGTTAAAGTCACCTTCCAGACCATGACCGACCGCTTCATGCAGCAAAACGCCAGGCCAGCCAGCGCCGAGTACCACCGGCAGCGTACCCGCAGGGGCTGCAACTGCAGACAGATTGACTAACGCCATGCGTACGGCCTCTTTTGCCCACGCGTCGGCACGAACCTCACCATCAAGGTCACCAAGGAAATAGTCATAGCCAAAACGACCACCGCCACCGCTGGCGCCGCGCTCACGCTTACCATCCTCTTCGACCTGTACGCTTACGGACAGGCGTACCAGCGGGCGGACGTCAGCGGCCAGCGTACCGTCAGTCGCTGCCACCAGGATCAGTTCATAAACACCGGTCAGGCTGGCGGTCACTTCCTGGACGCGTTTGTCGGCGGCGCGGGCCACGCTGTCTACGCGGCGCAGAATATCCAGTTTCTCTTCACGGCTCATGCTCTGTAACGGATCAACCGAGGTGTAAAGCGCCTGATGCTCTACCGCCCCCAGCGTTTTTACTTTGCCGTCACCGTTATCACGAACGATAGTTCGCGCGGCATGGGCGCTTTGCTCCAGCGCCAGCAGGCTAATCTGGTCTGCATAAGCAAACCCTGTTTTTTCGCCGCTGATGGCGCGCACGCCAACGCCCTGATCGATATTGTAAGAACCGTCTTTAATGATGCGGTCTTCTAAAACCCAGGATTCGTGATAGCTCGACTGAAAATAGAGATCGCCGTAATCAAGACGGCGTTCGGCCAGTTGGCCCAGAATGGCAAACAGATCCTGATGTTTCAGGCCATTCGCCGCTAGCAATTGTTCACTTACCAGGTTCAGACTCATCGTTTTGGTACTCATTAGTTTCTGTTGTAGGCCTGATAAGACGCGCCAGCGTCGCCATCAGGCACTTCAATGCCGGATGGCGGCGTGAACGCCTTTTCCGGCCTACGGACTGCGGTAGAAGATCACTGTACTGAGATTGGGGCAATTACTCGCCCCCGTCAAATCATTGCTGGCTTTCTTTGCGCGGCTGACGCAGAACTTCGTTAATCTGCGGCTTATCGACCGGACCGGTGATGCGATAACGCAGAATCGAGACTTTGCTCCACAGCGGTCCCAGAACCTTACTGGCGGCAAACACCGCCGCACCCACAATCGGGTTGACGGCAAACGCGGCGGCAACCCCTACGGTAGCTGAGATTTCTGGTGCGACGATGGCTTCCATATCCAGCTCCCGGCGCACCAGGTTTACTGAGCCTTTCATCGCAATGTCGGCTTCCAGACCGTCCACCAGCGTGTCATCGGTATGCATCACGCCATCTTTGATCCACGCCGTGCTGCGAATCGAGTCGAAATAGAAGCCTTCACTGAAGGTGTCGCTGAAATCAAAACGCAGTTTACGCAACAACGCATCAAAGCTCAGCAGGCGTAATAGCTGCCCCGCATGTCCGGTACTGAGTTCGGTTATCTCACCTTTGCCCAACCGGGCACGCAAAATGCCATTCAGCGAGGCTTCATCTGGATCCCACGGCGGGTTACGCCAGTGCAGATCGTACTCCACGTTGAACGAAGAATTGCGAATCGGCGTTGATACGCCAAAGAAGCCGGCCGCGGAGTCAATTTTACTGCCGCTCAGTTTACCTTTCAGCGACGTCCGCTCCTTGCCCGGCGTATTCACCCATACGCCGTCGGTGGTCAGTCTGGCAAAACCGGTATCCAATAGACCGTTATTCAAGGTGAGCGTGTCGCCTTTAATCGCCACATCGGCGTCAATGCGCCCGTATTTCTGTCCCCACATCCAGCATTCTGCACAGCGTAGCTGAAGGTCCGGCCAGCCACGGAAGCTGACGTTGTCGATGGCGGAGAACGGCGAGGCAGGCGTGCTATTCGGTGACGGTTTTGCCGCGCTTGGGTTGTAATAAAGATACTTAATATTGGCCAGCCACGGCGCATTATTGCGCATCGCCAGCGTGGCGTTAATTTCACGACCCTGCGCCTGCACGATGGAACCGTTGCTCGCAGGCTCAGAGACGATACTCAAATTATTCCACTGCTGACCACCCAGGGATAACGATGGCGTCCGCACCGTGATCCGTTGAGGGAAGTTGGCGTTGGTACCAACATTATCTGCAGCGCCTTTCTGGAACAACGCCAGCCACTGCGCGCCATCCATAGGGGGAAGGTTAAGCTCAATGCCTTGCTGATCGGGTAACGCGGGCACGGTGCGGCTTTCCGACGTCCAGATTGCGCGGTCAAGCGTCAGTTTCTGATTCAGTAGCCAGCGGCTGTTAAAGTGATTCTTACTGCCAGCGTTGCCGGTCAGATCAAAGCTGCGCAGATTGCCCCTGGCCTTAACGTTCACCGGCAACGCCTCACCGGTAGCTTTATTCAGCGGAGCAGGTAAGTGACTACTTACATTCTTAAGGTCGCCCTTTAGCTCAATGTCGTAGGTCGGCCCGGCATGATACGGAAGATCGATTCCCACTTTGCCATTCCACGCCATGCTTCCGCTCAACGCGTCGTTGACCTGCGCCGGTAAAATCCCCATGTGGGTTGGCTGCCAGTCACCTTGTAGATTCACAGCGACCTGGTAGGCTTTCGCTCCTTCGGTCGTAGAAAAGTCGACGTTCAGCGGCTGATTAAACCAGTTCGCCGTCATCGGCTCACTTTGCAGATCGCCGTTGATAAAGCTGAATTTGCCGTTCAAATTCTTCAGCGTGCTGTCGAGCGGTTTAATAAACAAGCTGTTATTACGCAGGTTGACGTCGCCTTTAGCGGTAACCAGCGAGCCGTCCAGCGGAATATCAAGATGTAAGCGAGCATTCACATCGCCGTCAATTTGCAACTGCTCGAGCGTGGCGCCGAGAGAATCCTTTAATGGCGTCTCATCAAAATAAGGTCCGACCGCCTTGCCCGGCCCGTTGATATCGGCATCAATCAGCAGTTTTTCTTTTGCATAGTCGGGGATGTTGGCCGTCAGATTACTGGCCTTCACACCACCCAGATTAACGCTATCCGTCTTCATCCACAGACCGTCGTTAATGAAGTTCAGTTCAATATTGAGGTCAGTCAGCGCGGGCCAGTCGGGCTGGAAAGCAAACTTCGCATTGCGAAGCGGCACCAGGACCTGAAACTGCCCTTCATTATGGAGATAGGGGAACAGATGTGGGTTGCCGCCATACACCAGCGTGGCGTTATCCGCTTCGCCGCCCTGAATAGCGCCACTGAGATAGTCAACCAGCTCTTTGCCCATCAGGTTTTCCGGGAAATAACGCCAGGCCTGAGAGCCATCGTCGGTGCTGATGCCTGCCAGAATGCCCAACCATGGCTCATCACCGGCGGGCTGCAGATAGCGAAAACCGCCGCGCGCGCGTACCGCTTTCGCTTTAACATCGATGTTGCGTCCATCTAACTGAAAGCCTTTATCATTTTTCAGCCAGCTTAGCGTCGCCACGCCGTTCTCTATTTCCAGCGGTGCGCGAAAGACGGTTTCATACGGCATTTTGGCTTGCGTCATGGAAGCGGTTAGCGCCCCATCTTCAACGCTTCCCGCAAGCGTACCGGAGAAGTGTTCTGCCCCTGGCAGCAGCTTCCACTGTTTCCAGGCCAGATCGGTCCACGAGGACTGGAAGCGGGTTTTTTCTGTCGCCTGTAACGGGATATCCAGTGCCAGCACATTTATCTTGCCGCTCGGCTGCGTAGCTCGCCAGATATCCCCCAGCGCAGGAGATAGCCTGGATGCCATCGGACGCAGCCCTTCTAACCCGGCCAGATCCAGATTGCTGGCACGAATGCGAAGCTCGTCGCTGCGTTTGTTATTCTCACCACCGACTTCCTGTTCTGGTATCCAGGCCAGCGTTAACGCCCCGCTCGGCCAGGGTTTATCATCCATGGTGATACGGGTATCGGGAATAGAGAATTGCCAGCCCGGCCCTTCATGGCTGATGTGCGCCGTCAGATTATCGACGGCGAGCGTGTGCGTACGATTTTCACCCAGCCAGCTTGCCCCGCCTTTTTTCAGCCAGACATCGCCGCCGGAAACCACGCCTTTGCTGATCGTCATCCATGCTTCCAGGCTAAAACGCGCGGTCTGCAGCGCAACGTTATCCTGCATCCATTTATTCAGCCACGGCTTGACGTCGATGTCGTCGGCCTGTAGCCAGACCCGACCGTTATTCAATAGTCCGTTGTCGTCACGCAGATCCATACGCACCTGCATAACGCCGTGCTGCCCGGTCAGACTGGAGAGACTGACCTGCCCCTCAGCGCGATGCCGGTTTTTACCGTTCAGCCAGGTAAGCTGTGGGATCGCCAGTTCAGCACGCTGGCCTGAGAGGGTTAAAAAGCTAATCTGACTGTCGCGCAGATCGAAATGATCAAACTGGCGCAGGAAGAGATCGCTGAGGTGATCTGCTTCAATTCCATCACCGCTTTCGCTGCGCTGGATGGGGGTATTGGTGCGCAGTTGTAACTGCCAGAAGGTGAGATCGCGAAACTGCCAGCGCATGTGCAGCAAGCTTTGCCAGACATCCAGCGCTAACGTGACGCGCTTGACCGAAAATTCCCCACCGTCTTTCAGCTGCGCATGGATATCGCGCGCTTCAAGCGTAGGACCGAAACTTTGCCAGTTAGCGGAAAGTTGGCTGGCGGAAACGGGCAGGCCAGTGGCGGATTCAATCTTGCTAAGGATCGCCGGGCGCCAGCTATCAAGATGAGGTAGCGCAAGGCGCAGTCCACTGACCAGCAGCGCTGCGATGACAACGAATGCGGCTCCAGTGAGCAGTAATATCCCCGGCAATCGCCTCACGCGCCTCTCCTTGTCTACCAAAAAATGTGACTCACAAAACCGTCTTGCCGGATGGCGGCGTGAACGCCTTCTCCGGCCTGCAAAGTATCGCCATTTGGCGTCTACCAGGCCAGATTACATCATAACGACGTCGAACTGCTCCTGGTTATACAGCGGTTCAATTTGTACTTTGACCTGTTTGCCGACAAAGATTTCGACTTCCGCCAGCGCATGTGACTCTTCACCTTTCAGGGTCTCAGCTACTGCCGGTGAAGCATAGACCAGGAAACGATCGGAATCATATGCATGGTGTACCCGCACGATTTCGCGCATGATTTCATAGCATACGGTTTCCACCGTTTTCACCGTACCACGCCCGTGGCAGGTCGGACACTCGTTGCACAGCACATGCTCCACGCTTTCACGCGTGCGTTTGCGCGTCATCTCTACCAGACCCAGCTGTGAAAAACCGTTGATACTGGTTTTAACGCGATCCTTGCTCAGAGCCTGTTCCAGAGAGTGCAGCACCCGGCGACGGTGATCTTCATTATTCATGTCGATAAAATCGATAATGATAATGCCGCCGAGGTTTCGCAGACGCAGCTGACGAGCGATAGCCTGCGTTGCTTCAATATTAGTATTAAAGATAGTGTCGTCGAGATTACGATGCCCAACAAACGCGCCGGTGTTGATATCGACGGTGGTCATCGCTTCGGTTTGATCGATGATCAGATAACCGCCGGACTTCAGCTCTACTTTGCGTTCCAGCGCGCGCTGGATTTCATTCTCAACGTCAAAGAGATCAAATATGGGCTGGCGTCCGCTGTAATGTTCCAGCTTGCTGGTCATTTCGGGGATATATTCCGCCGTAAATTCCAGTAACGCTTCATAGGTCAAACGGGAGTCGACGCGGATCCGGTCAAGCTGCGCATCGGCAAAATCACGCAACACACGCTGCGCCAGCGCCAGTTCGCCATACATCTGATAGCGCGTTTGCGGGCGCTTTTTACGCTCCATGACTTTCGTCCAGACGCGCTTCAGGTAGGCAGCATCCGAGGCCAGATCCTCTTCACAGACGCCTTCCGCCGCGGTACGAATAATGAATCCGCCCTGCTCATCGCAGTAATCCGCTACCACTTTTTTAAGGCGCTCGCGTTCGGTTTCGCTTTCAATACGTTGGGACACGCCGACGTGCGAAGCACCCGGCATAAAGACGAGATAACGGGAAGGAAGCGTGATGTCCGTCGTCAGACGTGCGCCCTTAGTACCCAACGGATCTTTTACCACCTGCACCATGAGATCCTGGCCCTGGCGCACCAGTTCAGATATGTCGCGCACGGTGAACTGTTTTTGTTCTTCACCCGCCACGCATTCAGTGTGCGGCATGATGTCTGAAGCGTGAAGAAATGCGGCTTTATCCAGCCCAATATCTACAAAAGCCGCCTGCATACCCGGAAGTACACGACTTACACGACCTTTGTAGATATTGCCTACGATTCCGCGTCGCGCCTCACGTTCAATATGAATTTCCTGCAGAATACCGCCATCAATGTAAGCCACCCGAGTTTCCGATGGCGTTACGTTTACCAACAATTCAGCCGTCATGTTTATCCCTTTTCTCACGCAGTGCGTTAAAATTGGTCAGCAACTCATACGTTTCTACCAGCGGTAAGCCGACTACGGCGTGATAGCTGCCATTTATCTTCCTGACAAAACAGCCACCCAACCCTTGAATACCGTATGCACCTGCTTTATCCATTGGTTCACCGCTGGCAACATAGCCCGCGATGTCCTCATCGGTTAGTGCTCTGAACGTCACTTCCGTCACCACCAGACAGTCCAGACTGTGCTGGCGGTCGGCCAATGCCACAGCGGTCATGACCTGATGCGTTTTGCCCGACAGTTTGCGCAGCATGGCTGCAGCATGAGCGGCGTCGCGGGGTTTTTCCAGCACTTCGCCATTAAGGATAACAATGGTATCCGCCCCCAATACCGGCAAATCGCGCTGGGCCAGCGCCACACCAGCCTGCGCTTTTTCGCACGCCAGACGCGAAACGTACTGCTGCGCGCTTTCCTGCGGGTGCCGCTGCTCTTCAATCCCAGGCACCAGTCGTTCAAAAGTAACACCAAGCTGAGCGAGCAGCTCCTGACGACGTGGAGAACCTGAAGCAAGATACAGAGTATTCATATCAACCTTATTGCACCGCAAACTGCTGACGGACTTTACGCATCAGTAAGAATAGCCATGGCCAAAGCACACCATTCACTACACTACTCCAGAACACTTCGGGTCTGAAAGAGACATTGATCACTAAAAACTCGGCCCAGAAAACAATAATATCCACGACCAGTGATAACAACATGACCACCAACGCCTGCTGCCAGAGCGCGAGGTTGCGGAATAGCTGGAATTTCAGCGCGACCAGATAAGCAATGATACTCATAGACAATGCGCGCACGCCAAGCGTAGAGCCGCTGATGAGATCCAGTATGGCACCCACCACAAACCCTGTACCCACATTTACGCGATGCGGCAGCGCCAGGATCCAGTACAACAAGATGAGCAGCACCCAGTTTGGCCGGAAAACCAGAATGTCGTCCGGCCAGGGCATGACCTGCAGCAACAGTGCAATAAGGAACGAGAGCCAAATCACCCAACGTCCCTGGCTACGATAGCTTGCCACTTACTGTCCTCCCGGCTTACGCGGAGCAGATTGTGGCGAGGTGGTATCCGCAGGCGCTGGAGTCACGCCTGTTGCGGGAGCTGGCACTGGCGCAGGCGGCCCCATGGCATCTGGTGCCGGCAGAACTTGCGGCATCATTTGCATCAGACGTTCATTGGCAACGCGGTGCACTTCTTCTGGCGTCATCGGATTTGCGCCATTACGATCGGCGCCCCACAACAGCAGCAGATAGCGCAGACGTTGCAGACCCGCGGTCGGGCGTGCCTGAATCACAGTATAAGCGCGCTGAGTATCCAGCTTAACGGAAGAAACAACAGCAACCGGATAACCCTCAGGGAAACGGCCACCCAGGCCCGAGGTAACCAGCACATCGCCAACGCGAATGTCGGTATTGGCCGGCAGGTGTTCGAGCTGAAGATCGTCGGTGCAACCGTTACCGGCAGCGATCACGCGAATATCGTTACGCAGTACCTGAATAGGCAACGCATGTGTTGCATCGCAAATCAGCAGCACACGGCTGGTCAGTTTAGCCACCGCAACGACCTGACCTACTACGCCTTTGTCGCTAATAACCGGCTGACCTTCGTAGACGCCGTTAACGCTCCCTTTGTCGATAACCACCTGATCGCTGTAAGGGTCATTAACCGTTGAGATGACCTGCGTCACCATCTTTTGTTCGTCCTGGCGCAGCGGCGATCCCAGCAGCTCACGCAAACGCGCGTTCTCCTGTTTATATTGCCCCAGCATCAGCAGTTCGCTATTTTTCAGCAGCAGTTCCTGACGCAACGCCCGGTTTTCAAGTTCGAGTTGGTCACGCGAAGCCAGCGTTTGCGAAACGCCGTCGAGTAATTCACGGGGACCATTTGAGATAAAGTAGAAAGGACTGACGGCGGTATCCATGTACGTTCGGATTTGACTGAACGTCCCCAGGCGGCTGTCGGCAATAATAACGCCGAGCGCCACCAGCACCGCCAGAATAAGGCGAATCTGTAGCGACGGGCCACGGCTAAAAATTGGCTTCATAGTCTATGCGTATTCTCGTATCAGAGCGGAAGGGTAACCCGCTGGCTACCCTACCTGCATCCGATTACTCTTCGCTGAACAGGTCGCCGCCGTGCATATCGATCATTTCCAGTGCCTTGCCGCCACCACGCGCCACGCAGGTCAGCGGATCTTCAGCAACAACAACTGGAATACCGGTTTCTTCCATTAACAGACGGTCAAGATTACGCAGCAGCGCGCCGCCACCGGTCAGTACCATGCCGCGTTCGGAGATGTCAGACGCCAGCTCTGGCGGGCACTGTTCCAGTGCAACCATGACTGCGCTCACAATACCGGTCAGCGGTTCCTGCAGAGCTTCCAGAATCTCGTTGGAGTTCAGGGTAAAGCCGCGCGGAACACCTTCAGCCAGGTTACGACCGCGAACTTCAATTTCGCGCACTTCGTCACCCGGATAAGCGGAACCGATCTCGTGTTTGATACGTTCTGCGGTAGCTTCACCGATCAGAGAACCGTAGTTACGACGAACATAATTAATGATCGCTTCGTCGAAGCGGTCGCCGCCAATACGTACAGAAGAAGAGTAAACCACGCCGTTCAGAGAGATAACGGCAACTTCAGTAGTACCACCACCGATATCCACAACCATAGAACCGGTTGCTTCAGAAACTGGCAAACCCGCACCGATCGCAGCCGCCATCGGCTCTTCAATCAGGAAGACTTCACGGGCGCCTGCGCCCTGAGCGGATTCACGGATCGCACGGCGCTCAACCTGAGTTGCTCCAACCGGTACACACACCAGTACGCGCGGGCTTGGGCGCATGAAGCTATTGCTGTGCACTTGTTTGATAAAGTGCTGGAGCATTTTTTCAGTCACGAAGAAGTCAGCGATAACGCCGTCTTTCATTGGGCGAATTGCAGCGATATTGCCCGGTGTACGACCCAGCATCTGCTTCGCATCATGACCTACTGCAGCCACGCTTTTCGGCGAACCGGCACGATCCTGACGAATGGCCACAACAGAAGGCTCATTCAATACGATGCCTTGTCCTTTTACATAAATAAGGGTATTCGCGGTACCCAGGTCAATGGACAGGTCATTGGAAAACATGCCACGAAATTTTTTCAACATACTAAGGGATAATCCTGAAAGCTGGGGCGGAAAACAAAATCCGCTTACTTTACCAACCACACGCAGCAGCGACAAGGCGCAAAAATCATCTGCTACGGTGAAAATTAGTGCAGTTCGTTTCCTTTGTTACAAAACCGGCCTGAGTCCATCAGGGCTGAATAAATCAGCAGCATTCCTCGCTTTTGTTTGCAACCTGTCAAAGGTCATTCACCTGCATGTTTGCTGTTACAACCTGGCGAGCAGACAAGCACACCCCCAGAAGGCACAGCGCGCGTTATTCTACGTGAAAACAAATTAAACGGCAGGTTAAACCGAGTATCTTTGCGAATATTTTTTCACGTTAGTGTCAAGTGGCTGTGATGCGGCAAAAAAATCCCCTTGCCCACCCGCAACTCCGCGTTCCGTCAGCGTATGCCACTCGCTACGCGAACGAACGCCCGTGGCGTAAACCTGCGTTGGTGTTCCAGAACAGGCTTCCACCAGGCTTTGAACCAGGAGCTGGTTTTCAGTCCGCTTTTCAATATTCCTCACCAGGCTTGGATGGAGCTTCAATAACTCAACGTTAAGCTCTTTGATCCAACTGGTGCTCACCAGCGTTAATCCCGCCTGCGTAACGGCAATTCGCACACCCAGCGCATTCATCAATCTGATGACAGGCTGTAACCGGCTGATATGTTGACAGACATCTGCCTCCGCAAGTTCAATAATTATGCGTTTACGTAATGATTTTTCGCACTGCATCAGCGTATCACGTAGCCAGCGCTGAAAACGTGGGCGAATTAGCGATTCAACCGTTGTCTGCATCGCCAGGTTTTCCTGCGGCCAGTAGCCCAACAGTAGGATCAGACGGCTGATTTGCAGGCGGTCATACTCTTCAGCCAGGCCAAACTGCAGCACCATCGGCATATATTCCGCCGAGATGACCTCTTCGCTGCCATCAAAAATCCGGCACATCAGCTCCCGATGGTGTACCCGACCTTCGCGTGTTACCGCAGGCTTTTGATAAATTCTTGGTCCGCCCCGGCTGAGCATCTGTTCGATCAGCGTTCGCCAGCGTACGTTTCCCCGCCCTTTTTCCGGCAGTGAGTCATCATAGACCGACCAACTGTTTCCGCCCTGCAATACCGAATTCCGCGTAGCCGCTTCGGCGTGATCCATTACTTGTTCCGTCGACTGTCCGCTGCGGCAAACGCAAATACCGATATGAACCATATCGGCACGATCGATCATTTTATTAGCCGGAAGCGCATCTACCGCTTTTAATAATTGCCCGGCGATGCTTTCCGCCTCCTTCAGCGTGCGGTGTGGCAGCAGGATGGCAAAATCGCTACGGTGGTAGCGTGCCAGCAACGCGCCCGGATAGCGCGTCATGAAAGTCGACAACAAATTAATTAACGTCGAAATTTGTTCTTCCGCGAGGGTGATTCCCCAGCTATCGCGCAGCAGAGTAAAGTCCGGCAGACGCACCATCATCACGACGCCATGCGATCCCACTTTTTCCTGATCTTCCAGCAGCGTTGCCAGTTGGTTATCAAAGAACAGGCGGTTGCTCAGTCCGGTTTTTGTATCCTGCGCCACATAGGAGCGAATCAGCGTATCGAGGCGGCTGCGTTGTTCGCGAGCATTTTGAATTTCGGTCAGTAACATATCGAGTGCGCTACTGGTACGCGCTGGCCATTCATAGACTGTTCCCCGCACGTTCGGTCCACGTTCGCCATTCAGAATGCGCGTGGAACGAATCTCCAGCAGTTCCTGACCTGAAAGTTGACGCTGAAGCCAGCGCACCGACAAAAAGAGCATCAGTATAATGAAAGCAATCGCCAGCGTGAGTGGCGCGGTGGTCATCAGCGAATGGAAATAGTTGCCCATCGGATCCTGATAAACCAGGCGCAGCGACATGCCAGGATGTTTGACCAGCGGGACGGTGATGTCACGATACAGATTGTTCGTCCCCGCCGGGCGATAACTGCTGGTACGGGAGTGGTCATACACCACGTTTTCGCCCTGTAGCAGTTCAACGCGCACGATATCAGCAGAAACCATCAGTTCATCGATTTGCGGGGTTAACGCCACAACATCGCGGGAAACAAGGTGCGTATCAATCGCCGTCGCCACCGCCTGAACACGGGTAGTGAACTTATATTGAATCGCGTTATAGAAACTCAGCGAGCAGCCGATCAGAGTCACGAAGATCGTTAACCCAGTAAGCAGCGTGACAAAAGCTGAAAATTTCGTCGTTAATCGCATCCTTGTGTTAACTCCGACAGTTATGAAACGGGCATGAAAGTGATAAAGCGACCCAAAAATGCAAAACTGAACGCAAAATCCGTCCATTTATACAAACAGTGTGGGCATACTACCAAATCAGGTATATCTGGCAATTTATTGCGCAGAATCGGCATCATGTTTTGATTAGCGAGTATAGTCTTCATTAATAATTTTCCAATCCACTATACGAATTGAGGACAGGTTATGCAGGCTTTGATCTTAGAACAGCAGGACGGAAAAACCCTCGCATCCGTTCAACCCCTCGACGAAAATCAGCTACCTGAAGGCGATGTGACGGTGGATGTCCACTGGTCGAGCCTGAACTATAAAGACGCTCTGGCTATCACTGGCAAGGGTAAAATCATTCGTAATTTTCCGATGATTCCTGGTATCGATTTCGCCGGTACCGTGCGTGCAAGCGAAGATCCCCGTTTTCATGCGGGTCAGGAAGTGTTACTGACCGGTTGGGGCGTGGGTGAAAATCATTGGGGTGGACTGGCAGAACGCGCACGCGTGAAAGGCGACTGGCTGGTTGCCCTGCCAAAAGGACTGGATGGGCGTAAAGCCATGGTCATCGGCACCGCCGGCTTTACCGCTATGCTGTGCGTAATGGCGCTTGAGGATGCAGGTATTCGCCCGCAAGACGGTGAAATTGTCGTCACCGGCGCCAGCGGCGGCGTGGGCAGCACAGCCGTTGCGTTACTGCATAAGCTGGGTTATCAGGTTGCGGCGGTTTCGGGCCGTGAAAGTACCCACGACTACCTGAAGAGCCTGGGCGCCAGCCGTATTCTTGGTCGCGATGAGTTTGCAGAATCACGCCCGCTGGAAAAACAGCTGTGGGCTGGCGCGGTTGATACCGTTGGCGACAAAGTTCTGGCAAAAGTTCTGGCGCAGATGAACTACGGCGGCTGCGTTGCCGCCTGCGGCCTGGCTGGCGGTTTCGCTCTGCCAACCACGGTGATGCCATTCATTCTGCGTAACGTTCGTTTGCAAGGAGTGGACTCGGTGATGACCCCGCCAGCACGCCGGGCAGAGGCCTGGGCGCGTCTGGTTAAGGATCTGCCGGAATCTTTCTATGCTCAGGCCGCCACGGAGATTACGCTGGCGGATGCGCCGAAGTTCGCCGATGCCATCATCAATAACCAGGTGCAAGGCCGTACGCTGGTGAAGGTGAAGTAACAGGCGCTGGCGCAGATATTTACACTTAATTAACGAAATTTCGCGGCATATTTCCAGACTCCCTGCCATATTAACTACGCGTCCCCTGTCAGTTATGACGCGTAAGCCGGGAGTCTGTTATGAAGAAACTACGTCCATTTACAGAAGCCGACGTCACTGACGAGTCGGCTTTTTTTATGCAGCGTCGCCAGGTACTGAAAGCATTAGGGATCAGCGCTGCCGCATTGTCCTTGCCCCACTCTGCGCAGGCTGACCTTCTTAGCTGGTTTAAAGGGAACGACCGCCCACCCGCGCCCGCAGGTAAGCCACTTGATTTCAGTAAACCCGCCGCCTGGCAAAATTCGCTTCCTTTAACGCCAGCGGATAAAGTTTCTGGCTACAACAACTTCTATGAGTTCGGTCTCGATAAGGCAGATCCGGCAGCCAACGCAGGTAGCCTGAAAACCGATCCGTGGACGTTGCAAATCAGTGGCGAAGTGGCAAAACCACTCACCCTCGATCACGATGCGCTGACCGCCCGTTTCCCGCTGGAAGAACGGATTTACCGGATGCGTTGTGTGGAAGCCTGGTCAATGGTTGTGCCGTGGATTGGCTTTCCGTTATATAAACTGCTGGCACAGGTTGAACCCACCAGCAACGCAAAGTATGTCGCGTTCGAAACGCGCTACGCGCCGGATGAGATGCCAGGACAAAAGGATCGTTTTATTGGCGGCGGGCTGAAGTATCCCTATGTTGAAGGCCTGCGTCTGGACGAAGCGATGCATCCACTCACGTTGCTTACCGTGGGGGTTTATGGAAAAGCCCTCCCGCCACAAAATGGCGCGCCCATTCGTTTAATTGTGCCGTGGAAATACGGATTTAAAGGCATTAAGTCGATTGTGAGTATCAAACTCACCCGCGAACGCCCGCCGACCACCTGGAACCTGGCCGCCCCCAATGAATATGGGTTTTATGCCAACGTGAATCCGCATGTCGATCACCCCCGTTGGTCCCAGGCCACCGAGCGTTTCATTGGCGCTGGCGGTATTCTGGACGTTCAACGCCAACCCACGCTGCTGTTTAACGGTTACGCCGATGAGGTTGCATCACTGTACCGTGGTCTTAACCTGCAGGAGAATTTTTAGGTGCGTCTGACTGCGAAACACATTACCGGGCTGAAAGTTTGCCTGCATCTTGCCGGCTTTTTGCCGTTTGTCTGGCTATTTTGGGCGGTAAATAACGGCGGCCTGAGCGCCGACCCGATCAAAGATATCCAGCACTTTACCGGTAGGACAGCTCTGAAATTCTTACTGGCGACCTTGCTGGTCTCTCCTCTTGCGCGCTACGCTAAACAGCCATTATTGATACGCACGCGTCGCCTGTTAGGGCTATGGTGTTTCGCCTGGGCAACGCTGCATTTAACCAGCTACGCGCTTCTGGAACTGGGTATTAATAATCTGGCGCTGTTAGGACGCGAATTAATCACACGACCTTATTTGATGCTGGGCATTGTCAGTTGGGTCATATTATTCGCCCTCACATTAACATCCACGCAGTTGGCGCAGCGAAAGCTGGGTAAAAATTGGCAGTATCTGCACAACTTCGTCTATCTTGTGGCGATCCTGGCACCCATACATTATCTGTGGTCGGTAAAAATTATCTCCCCGCAACCGATCATTTATGCCGCACTCGCTGCGGTGCTGTTAGCCTGCCGATACAAGAAGTTTCGCCAGTGGTGGCGGTAGTTTCACGATATGTGCAGTACGTTGCAAAATGCGGACGATCCGATTTTCTTTACATGTTAACGGTTGATTATCTTCCCTGATAAGACCAGTATTTAGCTGCCAATTGCTACGAAATAGTTATAATGTGCGACTTTGCTATCCCCGGTAGCGTTTTTAGAGCGCGGAAAGGGTGACATTCGCATGTTGAAGGTATATTTTGTCTTTTACCCGAAAATGGCAGAAGATAGCCGCACAATGACTAACAAGTCTGGCAATCTCACTTAATGGCAACCGCACCCAGTGCAACGCCTGAGATGCGTGGCATCTTGTCACTCACTGTTATAAAAATGCTATACAGACGGCGGTAAAACGCTTGTCACAATCTCACTAAACAAAGAGTACGGAACCCACTCATGGATATTCGTAAGATTAAAAAACTGATCGAGCTGGTTGAAGAATCAGGCATCTCCGAACTGGAAATTTCTGAAGGCGAAGAATCTGTACGCATCAGCCGTGCGGCGCCAGCTGCAAGTTTTCCAATGATGCAACAGGCTTATGCTGCACCAGTGATGCAGCAGCCAGCTCTGTCTAACGCTGTCGCACAAACTGCCTCTCCAAGTATGGAAGCTCCGGCAGCAGCGGAAATCAGTGGTCACATCGTACGCTCCCCAATGGTTGGTACGTTCTACCGCACCCCGAGCCCGGATGCGAAAGCGTTCATCGAAATCGGCCAGAAAGTGAATGCGGGCGATACCCTGTGCATCGTTGAAGCCATGAAAATGATGAACCAGATCGAAGCCGACAAATCCGGTGTCGTTAAAGCGATTCTGGTAGAAAGCGGTCAACCGGTAGAATTTGACGAGCCGCTGGTCGTCATCGAATAACGAGGCGAACATGTTGGATAAAATTGTTATCGCCAACCGTGGTGAGATTGCCCTGCGTATTCTTCGTGCCTGTAAAGAACTGGGCATCAAGACTGTCGCGGTGCACTCAAGCGCGGATCGCGATTTAAAACACGTATTGCTGGCGGATGAGACGGTTTGTATTGGCCCGGCTCAGTCCGTAAAAAGCTATCTGAACATCCCGGCTATCATTAGCGCTGCTGAAATCACCGGCGCGGTGGCAATTCACCCGGGCTATGGCTTCCTTTCTGAGAACGCCAACTTTGCTGAGCAGGTAGAGCGTTCCGGCTTTATCTTCATCGGCCCGAAAGCCGACACTATCCGCCTGATGGGCGACAAAGTGTCCGCAATCACCGCGATGAAGAAAGCTGGCGTACCGACAGTCCCTGGCTCTGACGGCCCGCTGGGCGATGACATGGACGCTAACCGCGCTCATGCTAAACGCATCGGCTACCCGGTTATCATCAAAGCCTCCGGCGGCGGCGGCGGTCGCGGTATGCGCGTCGTGCGCAGCGATGCCGAGCTGGCGCAATCCATCTCCATGACCAAAGCGGAAGCGAAAGCGGCTTTCAACAACGACATGGTCTACATGGAGAAGTACCTGGAAAACCCACGCCACATCGAAATTCAGGTGCTGGCAGACGGTCAGGGTAACGCGATTTATCTGGCAGAACGTGACTGCTCCATGCAGCGTCGTCACCAGAAAGTCGTCGAAGAAGCACCAGCGCCGGGCATTACACCGGAACTGCGTCGCTACATCGGCGAGCGTTGCGCCAAAGCATGCGTTGATATCGGCTATCGCGGGGCGGGTACTTTTGAGTTCCTGTTTGAAAACGGCGAGTTCTACTTCATTGAGATGAACACCCGTATTCAGGTTGAACACCCGGTAACCGAAATGATCACCGGCGTTGACCTGATCAAAGAGCAACTGCGCATCGCAGCGGGACAACCGCTGTCCATCAAGCAGGACGAAGTTGTGGTTAAAGGCCATGCGGTAGAATGCCGTATCAACGCCGAAGACCCGAACACCTTCCTGCCAAGCCCGGGCAAAATCACGCGTTTCCACGCGCCGGGTGGCTTTGGTGTGCGTTGGGAGTCCCATATTTACGCAGGCTACACTGTACCTCCGTACTATGACTCAATGATCGGTAAGCTGATCTGCTATGGCGAAAACCGCGACGTAGCGATCGCCCGTATGAAAAACGCATTGCAGGAACTGATCATCGACGGTATCAAAACCAACGTTGATCTGCAGATCCGCATCATGAATGACGAGCATTTCCAGCACGGTGGAACCAATATCCACTATCTGGAGAAAAAACTCGGACTTCAGGAAAAGTAAGCGTGCGTTAACCGAAAAGGCCGGAAATTCCGGCCTTTTGTTTTTCTCCCCTCCCGCACGTGCCATAAGGTACAATCCCCGCTTTCTTTATCCACAAGGGACAAAAAATGGACGCTCGTTTTGTTCAGGCCCATAAAGAGGCGCGCTGGGCGCTGTGGCTGACCCTTTTATATCTTGCCACATGGTTAGTGGCCGCTTACTTACCAGATTCCACGCTCGGCTTTACCGGCTTACCGCACTGGTTTGAAATGGCCTGTCTGCTAACGCCACTGGTTTTCATCTTACTGTGCTGGGCGATGGTGAAGTTTATCTATCGCGACATTCCATTGGAGGATGACGATGCAGCTTGAAGTTATTTTGCCGCTGGTCGCCTACCTACTGGTGGTCTTCGGTCTTTCTGTTTACGCCATGCGTAAGAGAGTGACCGGTACTTTCCTGAATGAATATTTCCTCGGCAGCCGCTCCATGGGCGGGGTCGTGTTAGCCATGACGCTAACGGCAACCTATATTAGCGCCAGCTCATTTATTGGTGGTCCTGGCGCCGCTTACAAATACGGGCTGGGATGGGTACTGCTGGCGATGATCCAGTTGCCTGCGGTATGGCTCTCTTTGGGGATTCTTGGTAAGAAGTTCGCCATTCTGGCGCGCCGCTATAATGCCGTTACCCTCAACGATATGCTGTTTGCGCGCTACCAGAGCCGCCTGCTGGTGTGGCTGGCGAGCCTCAGCTTACTGGTCGCGTTTGTCGGGGCGATGACCGTACAGTTTATTGGCGGCGCACGTTTGCTGGAAACCGCTGCGGGTATCCCTTACGAAACGGGTCTGCTGATTTTTGGCGTCAGTATCGCTTTATATACGGCATTCGGCGGTTTTCGCGCCAGCGTACTGAACGACACCATGCAGGGCATGGTGATGCTGATTGGTACTATCGTTTTGCTGGTCGGTGTCGTTCACGCTGCCGGAGGCCTCAGCAACGCGGTAGTAACTCTGCAAACCATCGATCCTAAACTGGTTTCGCCGCAGGGCGCTGATGACATTCTGTCACCCACTTTCATGACCTCATTCTGGGTACTGGTGTGCTTTGGCGTCATTGGCCTGCCGCACACGGCGGTACGCTGCATCTCTTATAAAGACAGTAAAGCAGTGCACCGCGGCATTATCATCGGCACCATCGTGGTGGCGATCCTGATGTTTGGTATGCATCTGGCGGGGGCGTTGGGGCGTGCGGTGATCCCTGACCTCACGGTACCGGATCTGGTTATCCCTACGCTGATGGTCAAAGTGTTGCCGCCGATAGCTGCCGGGATCTTCCTCGCGGCCCCGATGGCCGCGATCATGTCGACGATCAATGCCCAATTGCTGCAAAGTTCCGCTACGATCATTAAGGATTTGTACCTGAACCTTCGTCCGGAACAGCTGAAAAACGAAACCCGGCTGAAGCGTATGTCGGCAGTCATTACCCTGCTGCTCGGCGCATTACTGCTGCTGGCCGCCTGGAAACCGCCAGAGATGATTATCTGGCTTAACCTGCTGGCGTTTGGCGGGCTGGAAGCCGTTTTCCTGTGGCCGCTGGTGCTGGGCCTGTACTGGGAGCGGGCAAACGCGGCTGGCGCATTGAGCGCGATGATTGTCGGCGGCGTACTTTATGCCGTCCTCGCTACCTTTAACGTTCAGTACCTGGGCTTCCACCCGATTGTGCCCTCGTTACTGATAAGTTTGCTGGCTTTCTTGATTGGCAACCGTTTCGGTTCCGCCGTCCCGCAAGCCGCCATATTGACTACTGATAAATAAAGAGTTTTGCCATGCCATGGATCCAACTGAAACTGAACACGACCGGCGCCAACGCTGAAGAGTTGAGCGATGCGCTGATGGAAGCGGGCTCCGTTTCCATTACTTTCCAGGATACGCATGATACGCCGGTGTTTGAACCTCTGCCGGGCGAGACTCGCCTGTGGGGAGATACCGATGTGATCGGCTTGTTCGATGCAGAAACCGACATGAAAGAAGTGGTTGCCATCCTGGAGCAACATCCGCTGTTGGGCGAAGGCTTCGCGCATAAAATCGAACAGCTCGAAGACAAAGACTGGGAACGCGAATGGATGGATAACTTCCACCCGATGCGCTTTGGCGAACGTCTGTGGATTTGCCCGAGCTGGCGCGATGTCCCGGATGAGAATGCCGTCAACGTGATGCTGGATCCGGGTCTGGCATTTGGCACAGGTACTCACCCTACCACCTCTCTGTGCCTGCAATGGCTGGACGGTCTCGATCTCAACGGCAAAACGGTTATCGACTTTGGCTGTGGCTCCGGCATTCTTGCCATTGCGGCGCTGAAGCTGGGTGCGGCGAAAGCTATCGGCGTGGATATCGATCCGCAAGCGATTCAGGCCAGCCGGGATAACGCCGAGCGCAATGGCGTTTCCGAGCGTCTGGAGTTGTACCTGCCAAAAGACCAGCCAGAAGCGATGAAAGCCGACGTGGTGGTCGCTAACATTCTTGCCGGCCCATTACGTGAGCTGGCGCCGCTAATCAGCGTACTGCCCGTTGAGGGCGGTTTACTGGGGCTTTCTGGTATTCTTGCCAGCCAGGCGGAAAGCGTTTGCGAAGCCTATGCCGATCTCTTTACGCTCGATCCGGTTATCGAGAAAGAAGAATGGTGCCGCATCACCGGTCAGAAAAAATAATCCCTTCTCGTTACCGTTGGTAACGCAATAATCGCTCTTTTTTTCGCAAAAGGATTTGCGGAAATGGGAGCGAGATCGCATTACAAAGTCACTATTTGCTCACAAAAACAGCTTTTTATCCTGATATGTTGAGTCTGGCCGTAATAAAAAAAGAGAAGTTTTTGGAATTTATAAACGGATGAAAAATTAGCACAATATCGTATCCAAATGATTATTAAAGATTTTAATTTGAAACTGTGTACTTAACCAGCAATTCATTGATCCACCTCAGTGGATTGGTCAAAGTTTGGCCTTTCATCTCGTGCGAAAAATGCGTAATATACGCCGCCTTGCAGTCACAGTATGGTCATTTCTTAACTCATGCGCATCGGACAATATCAGCTCAGAAATCGCCTGATCGCAGCACCTATGGCTGGCATCACTGACAGACCATTCAGGACGCTGTGCTATGAGATGGGAGCCGGATTGACGGTATCCGAGATGATGTCTTCTAACCCGCAGGTTTGGGAAAGTGACAAGTCTCGTTTACGGATGGTGCACGTTGATGAGCCAGGAATTCGCACGGTGCAAATTGCCGGTAGCGACCCTGTTGAGATGGCCGATGCCGCACGTATTAACGTGGAAAGCGGCGCCCAGATTATTGATATCAATATGGGGTGTCCGGCTAAAAAAGTGAATCGTAAGCTCGCAGGTTCAGCCCTCTTGCAGCACCCGGACTTAGTGAAATCAATACTAACCGAGGTCGTCAATGCAGTGGACGTTCCTGTCACACTCAAGATTCGCACCGGCTGGGCTCCGGAACACCGTAACTGCGTAGAGATTGCCCAACTGGCTGAAGACTGTGGCATTCAGGCTCTGACCATTCATGGACGCACCCGCGCCTGTTTGTTCAATGGAGATGCTGAGTACGACAGTATTCGGGCAGTTAAGCAGAAAGTTTCCATTCCGATTATCGCGAATGGCGACATTACTGACCCGCATAAAGCCAGAGCTGTACTCGACTATACGGGGGCGGATGCCCTGATGATAGGACGTGCAGCTCAGGGAAGACCCTGGATCTTTCGGGAAATCCAGCATTATCTGGACACTGGGGAGCTGCTGCCCCCGCTGCCTCTGGCAGAGGTGAAGCGCTTGCTTTGTGCGCACATTCGGGAACTGCACGACTTTTACGGTCAGGCAAAAGGGTACCGAATTGCGCGTAAACACGTATCCTGGTATCTCCAGGAACACGCTCCGGATGACCAGTTTCGGCGCACATTCAACGCCATTGAAGATTCCAGCGAACAGCTGGCGGCGTTGGAGGCATACTTCGAAAATTTTGCGTAAACAGAAATAAAGAGCTGACAGAACTATGTTCGAACAACGCGTAAATTCTGACGTACTGACCGTTTCTACCGTTAACTCTCAGGACCAGGTAACTCAAAAGCCCCTGCGTGACTCGGTTAAACAGGCACTGAAGAACTATTTTGCTCAATTGAATGGTCAGGATGTTAACGATCTCTATGAGCTGGTACTGGCTGAAGTAGAACAGCCCCTGTTGGACATGGTGATGCAATACACCCGCGGTAACCAGACCCGTGCTGCCCTGATGATGGGCATCAACCGTGGTACGCTGCGTAAAAAACTGAAAAAATACGGCATGAACTGATACTAATCAGCGAAATGTTTGTTTTAAAAGGCGCTACTCGGCATGGGGAAGCGCCTTTTTTATTAACGTCACACGGGAGGCTTTGGCGATGAACGCAAGATGTGAACCTGTCTATTTTGGCGATGAGTCTAAAAAGATAATCCTGGGTGATGCGCTGACCGAACTGAAAAAGCTGCCGTCTGAAAGCATCGATCTCATTTTTGCCGACCCACCTTATAACATCGGTAAAGACTTTGACGGGATGGTGGAATCCTGGGATGAAGAGGCTTTTCTGGCGTGGCTCTTTGAGTGCATTGACGAATGCCACCGCATTCTCAAACCGCACGGCACCATGTACATCATGAACAGTACGGAGAACATGCCGTACATCGACCTCAAATGCCGCCAGATCTTTACCATCAAGAGCCGTATCGTGTGGTCATATGATAGCTCCGGCGTACAGGCTAAAAAGCACTTTGGGTCGATGTATGAACCGATCCTGATGATGGTAAAAGATCAGAAAAACTACACGTTTAATCGTGATGATATTCTGGTGGAAGCTAAAACAGGCGCTCAACGCGCGCTGATAGACTACAGAAAGAACCCGCCTCAACCTTACAACCAGAAAAAAGTGCCGGGCAATGTCTGGGAGTTTCCACGCGTTCGTTATCTGATGGACGAATATGAAAATCACCCGACGCAAAAGCCCAAAGCCCTGCTTGAACGCATCATTCTGGCTTCCTCCTGCCCAGATGACAGCGTGCTGGATCCGTTTGCCGGTAGTTTCACCACCGGTGCCACCGCCGTGGAATTAGGCCGCAAGTTTGTCGGGATTGAAATCAATGCCGAGTACGTAAAAATGGGACTCAGAAGAATGAGTATTGGCTCTCATTTTTCAGAGATTGAACTTGCAAAGGTAAAAAAGCGGAAGACAAAAAACCTGTCTAAAAAGAGTCGATTAACGGCAAAGAACGGCGATCTTTCAGCAAAGTAAAAGCATTGTAAGTCTGCTTTTCAGCCTACAGATTTCGTGTATATTCCCTGCACGCTTGGGCATGAATACACAGGGCTTGGTAATGATTCGCAAGTATTGGTGGCTGGTTGTTTTTGCGGTCTTCGTTTTTCTTTTTGATGCGCTGCTCATTCAGTGGATAGAGCTGATGACAACGGAGCACGACAAGTGTCGGAATATGAATTCAGTGAACCCTCTTAAGCTTGTCAACTGCGTCGATCTCGAATAGCACGACGGGTAGTACTTCGACAGTCGTCAGGCCCTGGCGGCCAACTCTACCCAGGCTGATTTTCACTCTGCATTAATTGCATTACGCAGCCGTCCGGGCTTAACATTTTTAATACGTTATCAACTAATACTGGCGCTTGCCCATACAAATCATAACTCACTGGATTCATTAACCAGTTTTTTATTATTCCGCTAAAGCTACCGTGCAAAATAATGATGATGACATCTAAATCCAGACTGGTGGCAATCAGATTTTCATCCACGCACTTCTGCAGAGCGTCACGAATGCTTTGATGACTGAGACCTATTTTATCGCGAATAGCCAGCTCTGATATCATATCATTATGGAATTCACATTTATGATATAAAATCTGCATTAATGCCTGCTGGCGAGGATTCTGCGCAATATATTGTAATCCCACCACAAACTTTTCACGCAGTCGCTGTAAAGGATTATCCCCCCAACGTCCAATAAGCTGGTCCTGAATAAGATCGCGCAATGGAGGTTGTTGTAACCATAGCTCATTAAACAGTTGCGTCTTGTTTTCGAAATGCCAATACAGCGCCCCCCGCGTCACGCTGGCGGCATCCGCAATGTCGTTTAACGTCGTATTGCTAACGCCGCGCGCGGCAAACTGCACAATCGCTGTATCTATCAGGTGCTGTCGTGTTTTGAGAGCATCAGCTTTCGTTTTTCTGGCCATGGTTTCGACTGTCTGGGGTAGAGTAGAGAATGATTAACTTTCTTATCTAATATTTGCTATACGGAACAAATGTATCACTTAGCATTTATTTAAACGAGGTCTAACCGCGTTAATTGCAGACATTACACACGAATAAACAAAACAAATAACAATCATAAATATATTCACCAATTCAATATCTATTTCAATATGTGTTTATGCGCATCATAGTATTGCTATTAACGCCATAATGAAACGGCAGTAGATTAATCTTTTTTTGTTTTTACGTGCCGTGTATTGAGCTTATAAATAAGTATTGCTTACATCGCAAGCTAATAATTTGTAGGATAGCCAACTATTATTTTTTCTTGTGCGCGTTATCGCCTCTGCGTTACCCGGTTAATAACGAGCGTTCGGTTTTTTAAGGAATAGAAATGACGAAAAATGCCAGGTTTTCACTCCTGCCCTCATTCATCATCATCTCCGCAGCATTACTCGCCGGTTGTAACGATCAGGGAGAAACACAAGCTCATCCCGCAGAGCCGCAGGTGACTGTTCATGTCGTCGAAAAGGCGCCTTTAGCCGTGACGACTGAACTACCTGGACGCACAACGGCATTTCGTATTGCTGAGGTCCGTCCTCAGGTCAGCGGGATTGTTCTTAAACGGAATTTTACCGAGGGGAGCGATGTTGAAGCCGGTCAGTCGCTTTATCAGATCGATCCCGCGACTTACCAGGCGGACTATGACAGCGCCAAAGGCGAACTGGCAAAGAGTGAAGCGGCTGCCGCTATCGCGCATTTAACGGTAAAACGCTATGTCCCGCTGGTTGGCACCAAGTACATCAGCCAGCAAGAGTACGATCAGGCGATTGCTGATGCCCGCCAGGCCGATGCCTCCGTAATCGCGGCAAAAGCGGCGGTCGAAAGCGCACGTATCAACCTGGCCTACACCAAAGTGACATCGCCCATTAGCGGACGTATCGGTAAATCTAACGTCACCGAAGGCGCATTAGTCACGAATGGTCAGGCAACTGAGCTTGCTACCGTGCAACAGCTTGATCCTATTTACGTCGACGTAACACAGTCCAGTAATGACTTTATGCGCCTCAAGCAATCCGTTGAGCAAGGAAGCCTGCATAAAGACAGCGCCAGCAGTACCGTCGAACTGGTGATGGAAAATGGTCAGTCGTACCCGCTGAAAGGCTCATTGCAATTTTCTGACGTGACGGTTGATGAAAGCACCGGATCCATCACCCTCAGGGCCGTATTCCCTAACCCACAGCACACGCTACTGCCGGGCATGTTTGTGCGCGCGCGCATTGATGAAGGCGTCCAGCCAAATGCCATTCTCGTTCCGCAACAGGGTGTGACGCGCACGCCTCGCGGCGATGCCACCGTGATGGTCGTTAACGACAAGAGTCAGGTTGAGTCTCGCGCAGTCGTCGCCGCACAAGCCATTGGCGACAAGTGGCTCATCAGCGAAGGTCTGCAACCGGGTGACAAAGTTATCGTGAGCGGCTTACAAAAAGCACGCCCTGGCGTTCAGGTTAAAGCAACTGCCGATACCGAAACCCCTGCCACGAAAGCCCAATAAGGTAACCGGACATGGCTAACTTTTTTATCAGGCGTCCTATCTTTGCCTGGGTGCTGGCTATCATTCTGATGATGGCGGGCGCTTTGGCAATCATGCAACTGCCTGTGGCGCAATACCCAACTATCGCCCCCCCTGCGGTCGCCATTTCCGCCACCTACCCAGGTGCGGATGCACAGACGGTACAGGACACCGTTACGCAGGTTATCGAACAGAACATGAACGGTATCGATAACCTGATGTATATGTCCTCCACCAGCGATTCCGCGGGGAGCGTGACCATCACGCTGACCTTCCAATCCGGTACCGACCCCGATATCGCGCAGGTTCAGGTACAAAACAAACTGCAGCTCGCCACGCCACTCCTGCCGCAAGAAGTTCAGCAACAGGGGATTAGCGTCGAGAAATCCAGCAGCAGCTTTTTAATGGTTGCGGGTTTTGTTTCTGATAACCCACAAACCACGCAGGATGACATTTCCGACTACGTCGCCTCGAACGTGAAAGACTCGATCAGCCGTCTTAATGGCGTAGGTGACGTGCAGTTGTTTGGTGCGCAGTACGCCATGCGCATCTGGCTGGATGCAAACTTGTTGAATAAGTACCAGCTCACGCCGGTTGATGTGATCAACCAGTTGAAGGTGCAGAACGATCAGATTGCCGCAGGTCAATTAGGGGGTACGCCTGCATTACCAAATCAGCAGCTTAACGCCTCTATCATTGCGCAAACGCGACTGAAGGACCCTGAAGAGTTCGGCAAAGTGACTTTACGTGTGAACAGCGATGGTTCAGTTGTTCACCTGAAGGACGTTGCACGGATCGAATTGGGTGGTGAGAACTACAACGTCGTGGCGCGTATTAACGGTAAGCCTGCTTCCGGCCTCGGTATTAAGCTGGCAACCGGGGCAAACGCGCTGGATACCGCTAACGCCATCAAAGCTAAGCTGGTTGAGCTGCAGCCGTTCTTCCCTCAGGGAATGAAGGTAGTCTATCCGTACGACACGACGCCGTTTGTAACCATCTCGATTCATGAAGTGGTAAAAACGCTGTTTGAGGCGATCGTACTGGTGTTCCTGGTCATGTATTTGTTCCTGCAAAACATCCGGGCGACGCTCATTCCAACCATCGCTGTCCCCGTCGTATTGTTGGGCACATTCGCCGTACTTGCCGCGTTTGGCTACTCGATAAACACCCTGACGATGTTCGGGATGGTGCTCGCCATCGGTCTATTGGTCGATGATGCGATAGTGGTGGTGGAGAACGTGGAACGCGTGATGATGGAAGATCATCTGCCGCCTAAAGAGGCGACGGAAAAGTCCATGTCACAAATTCAGGGGGCGCTGGTCGGTATCGCCATGGTGCTGTCTGCGGTCTTTATCCCCATGGCCTTTTTTGGCGGCTCAACCGGGGCTATCTATCGGCAGTTCTCCATTACCATCGTTTCCGCCATGGCGCTTTCTGTACTGGTCGCGCTGATCCTGACTCCTGCACTTTGTGCAACGCTGTTGAAGCCGGTATCGGCTGAGCATCACGAGAAAAAAAGCGGTTTCTTTGGCTGGTTTAATGCCAAATTCGATCACAGCGTTAATCACTATACCAATAGCGTCAGCGGTATTGTGCGTAAAACCGGGCGTTACCTTGTCGTCTATCTGATCATCGTGATCGGAATGGCGGTTCTGTTTATGCGCCTGCCGACCTCCTTCCTGCCAGAGGAGGATCAGGGTGTGTTTATGACAATGATTCAACTTCCGGCAGGAGCGACGCAAGAGCGCACCCAGAAAGTACTGGATCAGGTTACTCAGTACTACCTGACCAAGGAGAAAGCTAACGTCGAAAGCGTCTTCACGGTTAACGGTTTTAGCTTCAGCGGTCAGGGGCAAAACTCAGGTCTGGCATTCGTTAGCCTCAAGCCCTGGGATGAACGTAGCGGTGAGGAAAATAGTGTTGAAGCGGTCATTGCTCGCGCTACACGCGCGTTCAGCCAGATCCGCGATGGGTTAGTCTTCCCCTTCAATATGCCCGCTATTGTTGAACTGGGTACCGCAACCGGCTTCGATTTTGAACTGATCGATCAGGGCGGTCTGGGGCATACGGCGTTGACGCAAGCGCGTAACCAGCTGCTGGGGATGGTGGCTAAACACCCCGATCTGTTGGTTCGCGTTCGTCCTAACGGACTTGAAGATACTCCGCAGTTTAAGCTGGATGTTGATCAGGAGAAAGCACAGGCACTGGGGGTTTCGCTGTCGGATATCAACGAAACTATCTCCGCATCACTGGGCGGCTATTACGTTAACGACTTTATTGACCGTGGCCGCGTGAAGAAAGTTTACGTCCAGGGGGATGCAAAATACCGCATGCTGCCAGCGGACATTAATAATCTGTATATCCGCAGCGCCAATGGCGAAATGGTTCCGTTTTCCGCGTTCAGTGCATCACATTGGATTTATGGTTCACCGCGCCTGGAACGTTACAACGGTATGCCATCCATGGAAATACTGGGCGAAGCGGCACCAGGGCGAAGCACTGGTGAAGCAATGGCGCTGATGGAAAGCCTGGCGGAAAAACTGCCAAACGGTATTGGTCATGACTGGACGGGTATGTCCTATCAGGAACGACTGTCGGGTAACCAGGCGCCAGCGCTGTATGCCATCTCGCTAATTGTCGTTTTCCTTTGCCTTGCAGCACTGTATGAGAGCTGGTCGATCCCCTTCTCGGTCATGCTGGTTGTGCCGCTTGGCGTGGTTGGCGCGCTGTTAGCAGCGTCGCTACGTGGGATGAATAACGACGTCTACTTCCAGGTGGGCCTGTTAACTACTATTGGCCTCTCGGCTAAGAACGCCATCCTGATCGTCGAATTTGCCAAAGACCTGATGGATAAAGAAGGCAAGGGCTTGATTGAAGCTACTCTGGAAGCGTCACGCATGCGTCTTCGTCCAATCCTGATGACATCTCTGGCGTTTATTCTGGGGGTTATGCCTCTGGTTATCAGCCACGGTGCCGGGAGTGGTGCGCAAAATGCGGTCGGAACAGGCGTAATGGGAGGCATGCTGACCGCGACACTGTTGGCAATCTTCTTCGTCCCCGTCTTCTTCGTTGTCGTCAGACGGCGTTTTAGTCGGCACAACGATTAATTTGTAAAATAAAGGCGTCTTCGGACGCCTTTTTCACCGATGATGCCCCTCTTTATTTATTAATAAGATAGCTATTTATTTGTTTTTAACCTCTCCTGAAAACCCGCCCGCCACCTTTCTTTTTATCCATTATTTTTACAATCCACATGAATTGAGATTATTCCTCATGTCAGTCTTTTTTTAAGAGGTGGTAAAATAATCCCCGAGTTCGCAGATGGCTTAGCGTTTGTCTTTGCTCGATTAGCGAAACGCTTATATTTGAGGTAACACCATGAAAAGATTAATATCCGTTGCATTGCTTACCGCATTGCTGGCCGGCTGTGCACACGATTCTCCTTGCGTACCTGTATACGACGATCAGGGACGCCTGGTTCATACCAATACCTGTATGAAAGGCACCACTCAGGATAACTGGGAAACAGCCGGTGCCATCGCCGGTGGCGCAGCAGCCGTTGCCGGGCTGACGCTTGGGATAGTTGCCCTGACCAAATAAATCTTCATAAAAGCGCGGTGGGTACCGCGCTTTTTGCAATAAGAATTAAATCTTCATATAAGACAAAACGTTGGTATATAGCACTCAACGTATAATAAAATTATTATAGATTCCCCTCACATATCCACGATTTGAAATTAGCATTTTTTCAGTTCTTCGTAACACCGTGTTTTCTTTTCATTATTCTCACGCCATCAATATTAACGTACGAAATCGTTATCACGCGTTCGGTTTGAATTTTAAATTTTTTGCGCCGAAATGTGGCTTACGTTTCAATTTTGCACCACTTCAGGGCGCTGCATTTATTTATTCCTGTCTACACTCTGCATATTGCGTCGAATAATCGTGCGCAAAAAACCTGGCACTACCTTTGCTTAAAAGAGTATGGCCATCGCCACAGACAGGTAAAAGACGTTTTAAGAACGTTTCCATAACAATAATTCCTCCACACAGGATGCTCTATGAAAAAGATGATAATAGCCAGCCTGGCTGCGGCCGGCGTGCTGCTTGCGGTTACAAATCAGGCTCATGCCGGCGCAACACTTGATGCCGTAAAGAAAAAAGGTTTTGTGCAGTGTGGGATCAGTGACGGGTTGCCTGGCTTTTCTTACGCCGATGCAAGCGGTAAGTTTTCAGGTATTGATGTCGACGTATGTCGTGGCGTTGCCTCCGCCGTATTTGGCGATGATAGCAAAGTAAAATATACCCCGCTTACCGCTAAGGAACGCTTCACCGCGTTACAATCTGGTGAAGTCGACATGCTCTCTCGTAATACCACATGGACCTCTTCTCGTGATGCCGGTATGGGTATGTCTTTCACGGGCGTGACGTATTACGACGGCATTGGTTTTCTTACCCACAATAAAGCAGGTCTGAAGAGCGCTAAAGAGCTGGATGGCGCAACGGTTTGTATTCAGGCAGGAACAGATACCGAACTGAACGTGGCTGACTACTTTAAAGCCAACAACATGAAGTACACCCCCGTCACTTTTGACCGCTCGGATGAATCCGCTAAAGCTCTGGAATCTGGACGCTGCGACACGCTGGCTTCCGACCAGTCTCAGCTGTACGCCCTGCGAATCAAGCTGAGTAATCCGGCTGAGTGGATTGTCCTGCCAGAAGTTATCTCTAAAGAACCACTGGGACCTGTCGTGCGTCGTGGGGACGATGAGTGGTTCTCCATTGTTCGCTGGACGCTGTTCGCCATGTTGAATGCGGAAGAAATGGGCGTTAACTCGAAAAACGTTGATGAAAAAGCGGCTAATCCTGCAACGCCGGATATGGCACACCTGTTAGGTAAAGAAGGGGATTATGGCAAGGATCTGAAGCTTGATAACAAATGGGCTTACAACATTATCAAGCAGGTTGGTAACTACTCGGAGATCTTTGAGCGTAACGTTGGATCGGAAAGCCCACTGAAGATCAAACGTGGACAGAACAACCTCTGGAATAACGGCGGCATTCAGTATGCGCCACCGGTGCGCTAATGCGTAGTGATGTAACGGGCGCCGCAACTGCGGCGCTCAGCCCAGAGTCATAGTTACTGAGGTTTTCTTATGTTCCATCGCCGCTCAACCGTAAAAGGATCGTTATCCTTTTCTAACCCTGCGGTCCGCGCCTGGTTATTTCAAATACTCGCCGTCATTGCGGTTATCAGCATTGCGGTGTATCTCATTCATAACACGATAAATAACCTGAACAATAGCGGTATTACCTCGGGATTTTCTTTTCTCGATCGCAGCGCCGGATTTGGTATTGTCCAGCATCTGATTGATTACGAGCAAGGCGATACGTATGGCCGTGTCTTTATCGTTGGCCTGCTCAATACACTATTAGTTTCAGCACTGTGCATTGTTTTCGCATCAATTCTCGGTTTCTTTCTCGGACTGGCACGCCTGTCAGATAACTGGTTATTGCGAAAGCTCTCAACGATCTACATCGAAACGTTCCGCAATATACCGCCGCTGCTGCAGATCTTCTTCTGGTATTTCGCCGTATTACGTAACCTGCCAGGCCCACGTCAGGCCGTTAACGCGCTGGATTTGATGTTCCTGAGCAACCGGGGGCTCTATATTCCTGCGCCGCAAATGGGAGAAGGTTTTTTTGCCTTTTGCGCCGCTGTCATTATCGCTATCGTCATCACCATCGGGTTATTTCGCTACAACAGAATGCACCAGACCAAAACCGGTCAACTACGCCGGACCTGGCCTACGGCTCTGGCACTGATCGTACTTTTACCGTTGATTGCACAGTGGATGTTTGGTGCTGCACTTCACTGGGATATCCCCGCGCTTCGCGGTTTTAATTTCCGTGGCGGTATGGTGCTTATACCTGAACTAGCGGCTCTGACGCTGGCGCTTTCAGTGTATACCTCAGCGTTTATTGCAGAAATTATTCGGGCGGGAATTCAGGCTGTTCCATATGGCCAACATGAAGCCGCACGCTCGCTGGGTCTGCCAAATCCAGTGACGCTGCGTCAGGTGATCATCCCGCAGGCGCTGCGCGTCATCATTCCTCCATTAACCAGCCAGTATCTGAATATCGTCAAAAACTCCTCACTTGCGGCCGCCATTGGCTACCCGGATATGGTTTCACTGTTTGCCGGCACGGTACTTAATCAAACAGGGCAAGCCATTGAAACTATCGCCATCACGATGTCGGTGTACTTGATCATCAGCCTGAGCATTTCTTTATTGATGAATATTTATAACCGCCGTATTGCACTGATTGAGCGCTAAGGAGCCATGATGACAAAAGCACTGCTGTCTCACCCCTCGCGCCAGAGCAGTAACCCGGCAAGTCGCAGTCTACTCTGGATGCGTAAAAACCTGTTCTCCAGTTGGTCAAACAGCCTACTCACACTGCTGTGCGTCTGGCTGATTTGGTCATTTCTTCCGCCATTGTTGAACTGGGTATTCTTTCAGGCCAACTGGGTCGGTTCAACCCGAGCAGACTGCACCAAAGCCGGAGCCTGCTGGGTGTTCATTCATGAACGCTTTGGGCAATTCATGTATGGACTTTATCCCCACGATCAGCGCTGGCGCGTAAATCTGGCCCTGATAATTGGTTTGCTGTCTATCGTTCCCATGTTCTTGAAAACAATCCCGCATCGTGGCCGCTCTATCGCCGTCTGGGCCGTCGTTTATCCAGTGGTGGTTTGGTGGTTGATGTACGGTGGTTTTTTCGGGCTGGAGCGCGTAGAAACCCGGCAGTGGGGTGGATTAACACTGACGCTTATCATCGCATCCGTGGGGATTGCGGGCGCGCTTCCGTGGGGCATTTTACTGGCGCTGGGACGTCGTTCTCATATGCCAGTCGTGCGGATTTTATCCGTCATTTTTATTGAGTTCTGGCGCGGTGTGCCGTTGATTACCGTTCTGTTTATGTCTTCGGTCATGCTTCCTCTGTTTATGTCCGAAGGGACCAGTATCGACAAACTTATCCGAGCGCTGGTCGGCGTTATTCTTTTCCAGTCAGCCTATGTCGCAGAAGTAGTTCGCGGAGGGTTACAGGCCCTACCTAAAGGTCAGTATGAAGCCGCTGAATCACTGGCATTAGGATACTGGAAAACACAAGGGCTGGTCATTCTCCCGCAAGCCCTCAAGCTGGTTATCCCGGGTCTGGTTAACACGATTATCGCCTTATTCAAGGATACCAGCCTGGTCATCATCATCGGCTTATTTGATCTCTTCAGTAGCGTGCAGCAGGCCACTGTGGACCCCGCGTGGTTGGGTATGTCGACGGAAGGATATGTTTTCGCCGCTCTGGTTTACTGGATCTTCTGTTTCAGCATGTCGCGTTATAGCCAACATCTGGAAAAACGTTTTAACACCGGGCGTACACCGCACTGAGGAATTTATGAGTCAATTATTAATGCAGTCTACTGACGCGATGATTACGCTGGAAAACGTCAACAAATGGTACGGACAGTTTCATGTCCTGAAAAACATCAACCTGAAGGTAAAGCAGGGCGAGCGCATCGTATTGTGCGGTCCTTCCGGTTCGGGTAAATCAACAACTATTCGCTGTATCAACCATCTGGAAGAGCATCAGCAAGGACGTATTGTGGTGGATGGGATAGAACTCAATGAAGACATCCGCAATATTGAGCGCGTCAGACAGGAAGTTGGCATGGTCTTTCAGCACTTTAATCTCTTTCCTCATTTGACGGTCCTGCAAAATTGCACGCTGGCGCCAATCTGGGTGCAAAAGATGCCGAAAAAAGAGGCTGAGGTACTGGCAATGCACTACCTTGAGCGAGTTCGCATTGCGGAACATGCGCATAAATATCCCGGGCAAATCTCTGGTGGACAGCAACAGCGTGTAGCCATTGCGCGCTCGCTGTGCATGAAACCCAAAATCATGTTGTTTGATGAGCCCACATCAGCGTTAGATCCTGAAATGGTAAAAGAAGTGCTGGATACCATGATAGGTCTGGCGCAATCAGGCATGACCATGTTGTGTGTTACTCATGAGATGGGCTTTGCCCGCACAGTGGCCGACCGGGTGATCTTTATGGATCTTGGCGAGATTGTGGAACAGGCACCACCGGATGAGTTTTTTGCTCACCCCAAATCCGAACGCACCCGCGCGTTTTTATCGCAGGTTATTCATTAAAGCCACACGCCGGATACAGTTCCGGCTTTTTCCCACGTATAAACGTGAAAAGGCCATCCTGACGGATGGCCTTTTCACTTATTTGATGTCTGGCAGTTTATGGCGGGCGTCCTGCCCGCCACCCTCCGGGCCGTTGCTGCGCAACGTTCAAATCCGCTCCCGGCGGATTTGTCCTACTCAGGAGAGCGCTCACCGACAGACCACAGATAAAACAAAAGGCCCAGTCTTTCGACTGAGCCTTTCGCTTTTATTTGACGTCTGGCAGTTCCCTACTCTCGCATGGGGAGACCCCACACTACCATCGGCGCTACGGCGTTTCACTTCTGAGTTCGGCATGGGGTCAGGTGGGACCACCGCGCTACAGCCGCCAGACAAATTCTTTTCTAAGTGCCGAACTTTAACCGAAAAACTGGTGCTGATACCCAGAGTCGAACTGGGGACCTCACCCTTACCAAGGGTGCGCTCTACCAACTGAGCCATATCAGCACACTAAATTTGATGCCTGGCAGTTCCCTACTCTCGCATGGGGAGACCCCACACTACCATCGGCGCTACGGCGTTTCACTTCTGAGTTCGGCATGGGGTCAGGTGGGACCACCGCGCTACAGCCGCCAGGCAAATTCTGTTTATCAACACACCTCTTGGGCATGTCGATGTAATCTGTATCAGGCTGAAAATATCTTCTCAAATCCGCCAAAACATCTTCGGCGTTGTAAGGTTAAGCCTCACGGTTCATTAGTATCGGTTAGCTCAATGTATCGCTACACTTACACACCCGACCTATCAACGTCATAGTCTTTAACGTTCCTTCAGGAGACTTAAAGTCTCAGGGAGAACTCATCTCGGGGCAAGTTTCGTGCTTAGATGCTTTCAGCACTTATCTCTTCCGCATTTAGCTACCGGGCAATGCCATTGGCATGACAACCCGAACACCAGTGATGCGTCCACTCCGGTCCTCTCGTACTAGGAGCAGCCCCCCTCAATTCTCCAGCGCCCACGGCAGATAGGGACCGAACTGTCTCACGACGTTCTAAACCCAGCTCGCGTACCACTTTAAATGGCGAACAGCCATACCCTTGGGACCTACTTCAGCCCCAGGATGTGATGAGCCGACATCGAGGTGCCAAACACCGCCGTCGATATGAACTCTTGGGCGGTATCAGCCTGTTATCCCCGGAGTACCTTTTATCCGTTGAGCGATGGCCCTTCCATTCAGAACCACCGGATCACTAAGACCTGCTTTCGCACCTGCTCGAGCCGTCACTCTCGCAGTCAAGCTAGCTTATGCCTTTGCACTAACCTCCTGATGTCCGACCAGGATTAGCTAACCTTCGTGCTCCTCCGTTACTCTTTAGGAGGAGACCGCCCCAGTCAAACTACCCACCAGACACTGTCCGCAACCCGGGTAACGGGTCTACGTTAGAACACCAGCCATTAAAGGGTGGTATTTCAAGGTTGGCTCCACGCAGACTGGCGTCCACGCTTCAAAGCCTCCCACCTATCCTACACATCAAGGACCAGTGTTCAGTGTCAAGCTATAGTAAAGGTTCACGGGGTCTTTCCGTCTTGCCGCGGGTACACTGCATCTTCACAGCGAGTTCAATTTCACTGAGTCTCGGGTGGAGACAGCCTGGCCATCATTACGCCATTCGTGCAGGTCGGAACTTACCCGACAAGGAATTTCGCTACCTTAGGACCGTTATAGTTACGGCCGCCGTTTACCGGGGCTTCGATCAAGAGCTTCTCCTTACGGATAACCCCATCAATTAACCTTCCGGCACCGGGCAGGCGTCACACCGTATACGTCCACTTTCGTGTTTGCACAGTGCTGTGTTTTTAATAAACAGTTGCAGCCAGCTGGTATCTTCGACTGATTTCAGCTCCATGAGCAAGTCACTTCACCTACCATCAGCGTGCCTTCTCCCGAAGTTACGGCACCATTTTGCCTAGTTCCTTCACCCGAGTTCTCTCAAGCGCCTTGGTATTCTCTACCTGACCACCTGTGTCGGTTTGGGGTACGATTTCGTGTTACCTGATGCTTAGAGGCTTTTCCTGGAAGCAGGGCATTTGTTACTTCAGCACCGTAGTGCCTCGTCATCACACCTCAGCGTTAATAAGGTACCGGATTTACCTGGAACCTCCGCCTACATGCTTAAACCGGGACAACCGTCGCCCGGCTAACATAGCCTTCTCCGTCCCCCCTTCGCAGTAACACCAAGTACAGGAATATTAACCTGTTTCCCATCGACTACGCCTTTCGGCCTCGCCTTAGGGGTCGACTCACCCTGCCCCGATTAACGTTGGACAGGAACCCTTGGTCTTCCGGCGTGCGGGTTTTTCACCCGCATTATCGTTACTTATGTCAGCATTCGCACTTCTGATACCTCCAGCATGCCTCACGACACACCTTCAACGGCTTACAGAACGCTCCCCTACCCAACAACACATAGTGTCGCTGCCGCAGCTTCGGTGCATGGTTTAGCCCCGTTACATCTTCCGCGCAGGCCGACTCGACCAGTGAGCTATTACGCTTTCTTTAAATGATGGCTGCTTCTAAGCCAACATCCTGGCTGTCTGTGCCTTCCCACATCGTTTCCCACTTAACCATGACTTTGGGACCTTAGCTGGCGGTCTGGGTTGTTTCCCTCTTCACGACGGACGTTAGCACCCGCCGTGTGTCTCCCGTGATAACATTCTTCGGTATTCGCAGTTTGCATCGGGTTGGTAAGTCGGGATGACCCCCTAGCCGAAACAGTGCTCTACCCCCGAAGATGAATTCACGAGGCGCTACCTAAATAGCTTTCGGGGAGAACCAGCTATCTCCCGGTTTGATTGGCCTTTCACCCCCAGCCACAAGTCATCCGCTAATTTTTCAACATTAGTCGGTTCGGTCCTCCAGTTAGTGTTACCCAACCTTCAACCTGCCCATGGCTAGATCACCGGGTTTCGGGTCTATACCCTGCAACTTAACGCCCAGTTAAGACTCGGTTTCCCTTCGGCTCCCCTATTCGGTTAACCTTGCTACAGAATATAAGTCGCTGACCCATTATACAAAAGGTACGCAGTCACCCCATAAAGAGGCTCCCACTGCTTGTACGTACACGGTTTCAGGTTCTTTTTCACTCCCCTCGCCGGGGTTCTTTTCGCCTTTCCCTCACGGTACTGGTTCACTATCGGTCAGTCAGGAGTATTTAGCCTTGGAGGATGGTCCCCCCATATTCAGACAGGATACCACGTGTCCCGCCCTACTCTTCGAGTTCACAACATATGCACTTTTGTGTACGGGACTATCACCCTGTACCGTCGGACTTTCCAGACCGTTCCACTAACACACATGCTGATTCAGACTCTGGGCTGCTCCCCGTTCGCTCGCCGCTACTGGGGGAATCTCGGTTGATTTCTTTTCCTCGGGGTACTTAGATGTTTCAGTTCCCCCGGTTCGCTTCATTACGCTATGTATTCACGTAATGATAGTGTGACGAATCACACTGGGTTTCCCCATTCGGAAATCGCCGGTTATAACGGTTCATATCACCTTACCGACGCTTATCGCAGATTAGCACGTCCTTCATCGCCTCTGACTGCCAGGGCATCCACCGTGTACGCTTAGTCGCTTAACCTCACAACCCGAAGATGTTTCACTTCTGATTGCGAAAATTTGAGAGACTCGAACACACCATTTTTCATTTCTTATTACGGAGAAATGAAACAGTGTGTCGTTTCAATTTTCAGCTTGATCCAGATTTTTAAAGAGCAAAACTTCGCAGTGAACCTTTTCAGGTACACTCTGAAGTTTTCTTGTGTTGTTGCAGTAAGTAAAGGATGGTGGAGCTATGCGGGATCGAACCGCAGACCTCCTGCGTGCAAGGCAGGCGCTCTCCCAGCTGAGCTATAACCCCATCGTAAATACTTATCTCTGTACCCTAATTCGTTTCCGGGCAAGGCGCGGTGGTGCGAAGCATACTGAAGTATGCGAGCATCGCCGTAACACAGCACGGAGGCGAATTTGGTAGGCCTGAGTGGACTTGAACCACCGACCTCACCCTTATCAGGGGTGCGCTCTAACCACCTGAGCTACAAGCCTGCAGAGATTTTCTTACTGCTAATTTTCATCAGACAATCTGTGTGAGCACTACAAAGAACGTTTCTTTAAGGTAAGGAGGTGATCCAACCGCAGGTTCCCCTACGGTTACCTTGTTACGACTTCACCCCAGTCATGAATCACAAAGTGGTAAGCGCCCTCCCGAAGGTTAAGCTACCTACTTCTTTTGCAACCCACTCCCATGGTGTGACGGGCGGTGTGTACAAGGCCCGGGAACGTATTCACCGTGGCATTCTGATCCACGATTACTAGCGATTCCGACTTCATGGAGTCGAGTTGCAGACTCCAATCCGGACTACGACATACTTTATGAGGTCCGCTTGCTCTCGCGAGGTCGCTTCTCTTTGTATATGCCATTGTAGCACGTGTGTAGCCCTACTCGTAAGGGCCATGATGACTTGACGTCATCCCCACCTTCCTCCAGTTTATCACTGGCAGTCTCCTTTGAGTTCCCGGCCTAACCGCTGGCAACAAAGGATAAGGGTTGCGCTCGTTGCGGGACTTAACCCAACATTTCACAACACGAGCTGACGACAGCCATGCAGCACCTGTCTCAGAGTTCCCGAAGGCACCAAAGCATCTCTGCTAAGTTCTCTGGATGTCAAGAGTAGGTAAGGTTCTTCGCGTTGCATCGAATTAAACCACATGCTCCACCGCTTGTGCGGGCCCCCGTCAATTCATTTGAGTTTTAACCTTGCGGCCGTACTCCCCAGGCGGTCGACTTAACGCGTTAGCTCCGGAAGCCACGCCTCAAGGGCACAACCTCCAAGTCGACATCGTTTACGGCGTGGACTACCAGGGTATCTAATCCTGTTTGCTCCCCACGCTTTCGCACCTGAGCGTCAGTCTTTGTCCAGGGGGCCGCCTTCGCCACCGGTATTCCTCCAGATCTCTACGCATTTCACCGCTACACCTGGAATTCTACCCCCCTCTACAAGACTCTAGCCTGCCAGTTTCGGATGCAGTTCCCAGGTTGAGCCCGGGGATTTCACATCCGACTTGACAGACCGCCTGCGTGCGCTTTACGCCCAGTAATTCCGATTAACGCTTGCACCCTCCGTATTACCGCGGCTGCTGGCACGGAGTTAGCCGGTGCTTCTTCTGCGAGTAACGTCAATCACCAAGGTTATTAACCTTAATGCCTTCCTCCTCGCTGAAAGTACTTTACAACCCGAAGGCCTTCTTCATACACGCGGCATGGCTGCATCAGGCTTGCGCCCATTGTGCAATATTCCCCACTGCTGCCTCCCGTAGGAGTCTGGACCGTGTCTCAGTTCCAGTGTGGCTGGTCATCCTCTCAGACCAGCTAGGGATCGTCGCCTAGGTGAGCCGTTACCCCACCTACTAGCTAATCCCATCTGGGCACATCCGATGGCAAGAGGCCCGAAGGTCCCCCTCTTTGGTCTTGCGACGTTATGCGGTATTAGCTACCGTTTCCAGTAGTTATCCCCCTCCATCGGGCAGTTTCCCAGACATTACTCACCCGTCCGCCACTCGTCACCCAAGGAGCAAGCTCCTCTGTGCTACCGTTCGACTTGCATGTGTTAGGCCTGCCGCCAGCGTTCAATCTGAGCCATGATCAAACTCTTCAATTTAAGTTTGATGCTCGTGAATTAAACTTCGTAATGAATTACGTATGTTCACTCAGGAGACTTGGTATTCATTTTTCGTCTTGCGACGTTAAGAATCCGTATCTTCGAGTGCCCACACAGATTGTCTGATAAATTGTTAAAGAGCAGTTGCGACGCGCTTTAGCGCTCTGTCGCGAGGTGGCGTATATTACGCTTTCCTCTTTCAGAGTCAACCCTCATTTTCAGGTTTTTCTCTTCAACCGAACCGGCTGTTTGCGTGAAGTGATTCACATCTGCCGTGTCGATGGAGGCGCATTATAGGGATCCCATTTTTTAGCACAAGTGTTTTTTGGATCTTTTTTGCTGAATGCTTGTTTTTCACCCCTTTCGCTACATTCCTGCGCAATTTGGCTGATTTTTGATAGCTAAATCACTTGCACAGTCTCAATAATCCAACCAAAGTCTTCATTACCGCTCTATTTTCGTTGAGGTAAACATGTCTGATGTATTACGTCCTTATAAGGATCTTTTCCCACAGATCGGAAAACGCGTGATGATCGACCCCAGCAGCGTCGTCATTGGTGATACTCGTTTGGCTGATGATGTTGGGATTTGGCCATTGGTTGCGATTCGTGGCGACGTGAATTATGTACAAATCGGCGCCCGTACGAACATTCAGGATGGCAGCGTTTTACATGTCACGCATCAATCCACATCGAATCCGCAGGGTAATCCATTGATCGTGGGTGAGGATGTGACGGTCGGTCATAAAGTCATGCTACACGGCTGCATCATTGGCAACCGCGTATTGGTCGGTATGGGATCGATTGTATTGGACGGCGTAGTGGTAGAAGACGACGTTATGATTGGGGCTGGAAGTCTGGTTCCGCAAAACAAACGCCTGGAGAGTGGATATCTGTACCTGGGAAGCCCGGTAAAACAGATCCGCCCATTAAGCGATGAAGAGAAAGCAGGCTTAAAATACTCAGCTAACAACTATGTTAAATGGAAAGATGAGTATTTAAGTCAGAGTAACCAAACCCAACCCTGAGAATCTTCCTGCTGATCCTGGATCAATGCTTCGGCCTCTTCCTCCAGGTCCCAGCGATACTGTTGAAAAGTTTCCAGCCACTGTTCAGGCGTGCTGCCACCAAAGCGGGACGCCAACCTTTCTCCTGAAATAGCACATGTTAGCTGCATACCATGAACCATCGCCGGAAAAACCACGGCGCTGACATCCGTGCGCCATTCTTCTCGATCGGGAAACTGGATCGCCTGATTCATGCCGACAATTCCTGTTGCATGCTTTTAATGACGGGTTCAATCTGCGGCAAAACCCCATGCCAGAGTAAAACGGCGTGCGCGGCCTGACCCACCAGCATCCCCAGGCCATCGGCATACTGTTTCGCCCCATGCTCAGCACACCAGGAAAGGAACGGTGTATTCCCTTGCTGATAAAACATGTCATAACAATAGACAGAGGAGTGGATAAGTGATGTCGGAATAGCGGGTACCTCACCGCTAATTCCGCTAGACGTCGCGTTAATGATCAAATCAAAACTGTAATTATCAAGCTCGTCCATACCCACTGCCTGCACGCTGCCGGTATGAGAGAAGAGTTGAGCCAGTTCTTCAGCGCGCGAAGCTGTACGGTTAACGATAGTCACCGCGCAATCCATAGAAAGAAGAGGTAATAAAACCCCACGGGATGCGCCACCAGCCCCGATCAGTAGAACTCGCGCTCCAGGACGAATGAAAGATAAACGTTCAAGATCGCTTAATAAGCCAATGCCATCCGTGTTGTCTCCCAATAAACGCCCATCCTCTAATCGTTTAAGGGTATTAACCGCTCCAGCAAGAGATGCCCGCTCCGTTAGTTCATCGGCACGTGCAAACGCCTCTTCTTTAAAAGGTACGGTGACATTTGCCCCCTTCCCGCCCTCAGCAAAAAAAGCGTTCAGCGTATTCACAAAATCATTGATGGGCGCCAGTACACGCCCATAGGAATGATCAATCTTCAACTGCTCTGCAAATTGCTGATGAATAAAAGGCGATTTACTGTGCGCTATCGGATTACCAAAAACAGCATAGGCTTCTTTCATATTACCCCTGTCGAAACTGTTCACCCGTCAGAGCATCACGGATCTCCGAAGGATTCAAACGCCCTCCGGTCTCTCCTTCAACTACGGGAAAGTCTGTACCAAACTGCGCGCGGACTTCCTCTACCGTTCTGCAAGGCGGTAAGCCACTCAAATTAGCACTGGTGGAGACTAACGGTTTGCCATAAGCCTGGCACAATGCAACCACCAGCGGGTGATCGGTGACACGCACGGCCAGCGAATCAAAACGACCGGTCAACCAACGAGGCGTTGTCGCAGGCGCCGGGAATACGAAGGTGACAGGACCAGGCCAGCGGGCGAACACCGCCTCACGTTGGGCATCAGTAAGCGTGCTATCGTCAATGTAAGGCTTAAGCTGGTCAAAGTTTGCCGCAATCAAAATTAAGCCTTTATCGACCGGGCGTTGTTTTAGCTCCAACAGACGGGTAACAGCCGTTTCGCTGTCGGGATCGCAGCCGACGCCAAATACAGCTTCTGTTGGATAGGCGATGACTTTTTCTTGTTTCAGAACCGCTATCGCCGCAGCGATAGGGCCTGTGGGCAGGTTATTATTCACTTTTTTATTCCGCCGGGATCGGCTTTCCACATTGTTTACTGGCACAGAAATGTTTCACACCCTGCGCGGTTTTCTTTTCTAAGAGTAGCGGATAATGACACTCAGGACACTCTCCGGCTAACGGTTTGAAGTTAATGACAAACTGGCACTCCGGATAGCGATCGCAGGAGTAAAAGGTTTTGCCATAACGGGAACGCCGCTGGACAAGGTGGCCAGTCTGGCATTGAGGACAGACAATTGCTGTTTCATCAGGCTTGTCGATAAGTTCCGTGTGTTCACACGTCGGATAATCACTGCATCCAATGAACATACCGAATCTTCCCTGTCTCAGAACCAGTTCAGCGCCACATGCAGGGCAAAATTTACCCTCCAGAACTTTGACAATATGTCCGTCCGCTGAAGATTTTAGCGGACGGATGTAATCGCATTCTGGATAGTGTGAACAACCGAGAAACGGACCGTGTTTCCCGGAACGAATAACCAGTTCAGCCCCGCATTGTGGGCAGGGCTCGTTTTTACGCACCGTGAACAGTGCTGATTTAGCCATAACAACTCATACTGAATGAAGATTGATTAATGCAGCATACCTTCATTCACTTCAAAGAGTAATTCTTCCATTTGCTGATAGGCATTTTCACAACCTGGAATGTTGAATAGCACCATCAGGATCACCCACTTCAGGTCTTCCAGATCGAACTCTGCCGTATCCAGCGCGAGTACACGCTCAATAACCATTTCTCGCGTTTCGAGGTTTAGCACCTGAATCTGCTCCAGGAATAGCAGGAACCCTCTACAGCTTGCATCCAGTCGATCGCACTCTTCTGCAGTATAAATACGTATAGAAAGAGGGTCAGATGCCAGCTGCATAGGTTCAGCAAGCCCATCCTGATAATCAGCTAGCTTTTCCAGCCAAAGTAACGCGTTGTAAATGTCTTCACGATCAAAACCAGCGTCGGTAAGATCCCGTTCCAGTTTGTCCTGATCCACACGCAGCTCAGCTTCGTTATGGATATATGTCTCAAACAAATACATTAGTACGTCGAACATGGCATGCCCTCCTCAATCGGACATAGCCGCCGGGTACAGCTGCGATCCATCCTGCTAACTCCAGTTCGAGCAGTTGAGCCACTACCTCTGGCACAGGTTGGCCGGCACGTTCAGCGACGACGTCAACAGGTGTTACCTCATCTCCTACGTTAGCCAGGAGCTCCGGAAATGGCAATGCCACCTCTTCGTGATCTGGCGAATAAATTGATTTTTCAGGTTCATCTGGCAGCCAATGCAGCCCATATTGCAAATTTTCCAGAATTTCCTCTGGAGCGGTCACAAGCATGGCTCCCTGCTGAATAAGCCAATGTGGGCCTTCGCTTCCCGGACTCCCTATCGGTCCAGGCAAAGCAAAAACCTCCCGTCCTTGTTCCAGCGCGCAGCGCGCAGTGACCAGTGACCCGCTACGCTGGGCTGCTTCAACAACCAGGACACCTTTACTTAGACCACTAATAATGCGATTTCGTCGGGGAAAATTGCGCGGTAAAGGGAGCGTATCTAATGGGAACTCAGACACCAGTGCGCCTCCAGCATCAATCAGCCGTTCAGCCAGACGGACATGCTGTCGTGGGTGAATGGTCTCAAGCCCGTTACCCAGCACTGCTATACTCGTGCCCTGACGGTTTATCGCAGCATTGTGCGCCACGCCATCAATCCCCCGGGCCAGACCGCTGGTGATCGTCACGCCGCATGCTGCAAGCTTTTCACAAAACAACCGTCCCCAGCGTTCGCCATACCAGGAGTGCTGTCTGCTGCCGACAACGGCCACCTGGAACGAGCGGAGGCATGCGGGGTTTCCTGCGACAAAAAGCACCCCAGGATAATCCTCAATCGCACGGAGCAATGGCGGGTAATGATCGCTGTCGGCAACCACAAAATGGTGGTTTGGCTGCTCAAGCCAGCGCAGCGTTTTTTCCAGCGTCTGCTGTGAAAAAGTTAAAAATCGTCGGGCCTGACGGGGAGAGAATCCTGCCTGCAGGAGTACCGCATTGTTAATGCACGGTTGAGTATTAAGCCAGTGGGCAATGCGCACCATCTCATCACCATACAGTTCATTCACTTGCGCTAAACGTAGCCAAATTTCGATTTGGGTCATCCCTGTTCCCCTGCCACAAGCAGTCCTGGCAATCTTTGCGATTGGTCACTGATGCTGTCAATCAGAGGGGGTTTTGTCTAGAATAGAGGTAATAATCTTTTCAACTCCTGAACACAACTCTGGATAACTATGTCAGTTTTGCAAGTGTTACATATTCCGGACGAGCGCCTTCGCAAAGTCGCAAAACCGGTCGAAGAAGTGAATGCAGAAATTCAGCGTATCGTTGATGATATGTTCGAAACGATGTACGCCGAAGAAGGTATCGGTCTGGCAGCAACACAGGTCGATATTCATCAGCGCATCATTGTTATTGATGTCTCTGAAAATCGCGACGAGCAGTTGGTACTTATTAACCCAGAGCTGCTGGAGAAAGACGGCGAAACCGGCATTGAAGAAGGCTGCCTGTCAATTCCTGAACAGCGTGCGTTAGTACCACGCGCAGAGAAAGTAAAAATTCGTGCGCTCGATCGCAACGGCAAATCTTTTGAACTGGAAGCCGATGGCCTGCTGGCTATCTGCATTCAACATGAAATGGATCACCTGGTCGGTAAACTGTTTATCGATTATCTGTCTCCGTTGAAGCAACAACGCATTCGTCAGAAAGTTGAAAAACTCGACCGCCTGAACGCCCGAGCTTAAGGACAAGAATCAACGTGTCAGACTCACTACGTATTATTTTTGCGGGTACACCTGACTTTGCAGCGCGTCATCTCGACGCGCTGTTGTCTTCTGGACATAACGTCGTTGGCGTGTTTACCCAACCGGACCGCCCAGCGGGACGCGGTAAAAAGCTAATGCCCAGCCCGGTAAAAGTACTGGCAGAAGAAAAAGGGATACCGGTTTTCCAACCCGTCTCTCTTCGCCCTCAGGAAAACCAGCAGTTGGTTGCTGATTTACGCGCAGACGTGATGGTAGTGGTGGCATATGGCCTGATTCTACCAAAAGCCGTACTGGAAATGCCGCGTCTGGGTTGTATTAACGTTCACGGTTCACTGCTGCCACGCTGGCGTGGCGCGGCACCGATCCAGCGCTCACTGTGGGCTGGCGATGCCGAAACCGGTGTGACTATCATGCAGATGGATGTTGGCCTCGACACCGGTGATATGCTGCTTAAGCTGTCCTGCCCGATTACGGCAGAGGATACCAGCGGCTCGCTATACGACAAGCTGGCAGATTTGGGGCCTCAGGGGCTGATTGAAACGCTAAAACAGCTGGCTGCCGGCACGATAAAACCAGTGGTACAAGATGAATCACTGGTTACGCATGCAGAAAAACTCAGCAAAGAAGAGGCCCGCATCGACTGGTCACTTTCGGCTGCTCAGTTGGAACGTTGCGTCCGCGCCTTTAACCCATGGCCCATGAGCTGGCTTGAAATCGACGGTCAGCCAGTGAAAGTCTGGCAAGCTTCGGTTATTACAGCAAACACCCAGGCCGCGCCAGGCACTATTCTTGAGGCGACAAAGCAGGGTATTCAGGTCGCAACAGGCGACGGCATCCTGAATCTCGTCTCTTTGCAGCCTGCCGGTAAAAAAGCCATGAGCGCGCAGGATCTGCTTAATTCGCGCCGGGAATGGTTTATACCCGGTAACCGTCTGATCTGACGGTTCATCTCTTTAAGCCCGGTATCTCCGGGCATTTTTATTTTTGCGCTTATGAAAAAACATCTTAATTTACGCAGTATGGCGGCCCAGGCCGTCGAACAGGTTGTCGAAAAAGGGCAATCATTAAGCAACGTGCTGCCTGCCATGCAGCAAAAAGTTGCCGATAAAGACAAAGCGCTGCTGCAGGAGCTTTGCTTCGGCGTATTGCGCACACTCTCCCAACTGGAGTGGATGATCCAGCAGTTGATGGAACGTCCAATGACGGGCAAACAGCGCACCGTTCACTATCTGATCATGGTGGGCTTCTACCAGCTGCTGCATACCCGTATTCCACCGCACGCTGCGCTGGCTGAGACCGTAGAAGGCGCAGTTGTCATAAAGCGTCCGCAGCTCAAAGGGCTGATCAACGGCGTGTTGCGCCAGTTTCAACGCCGTCAGGATGAACTGTTGGCCGAGTTCGCGCAAAGCGATTTACGTTTTTTACACCCCTCCTGGCTAGTGAAACGTATTAAGAGCGCGTATCCGCAGCAATGGGAAGCCATTCTTGAAGCCAATAACCAGCGACCGCCGATGTGGCTTCGTGTCAATCGTATTCACCATACGCGCGATGCCTGGCTGGACCTGCTTACCGAAGCGGGATTAACCGGTTTCCCGCATCCGGACTACCCGGATGCAGTACGTCTGGAAACGCCGGCCCCTGTACACGCTCTCCCTGGTTTTAGTGAAGGCTGGGTAACCGTCCAGGACGCTTCCGCTCAAGGATGTGTAACTTATCTGTTGCCAGAGAACGGTGAACAGATCCTCGACCTGTGCTGCGCGCCGGGAGGGAAAACCACTCACATTCTGGAAGTTGCTCCGCAAGCTAACGTCATGGCCGTCGATGTCGATGAAAAACGCCTGTCACGCGTTTACGACAATCTGAAACGCCTGGGCATGAAGGCAACCGTAAAACAGGGTGATGGCCGCTATCCACAGCAGTGGTGCGGTGAACAACAGTTTGACCGTATTTTGCTGGACGCTCCATGTTCTGCCACCGGGGTGATACGTCGCCATCCGGATATCAAATGGCTGCGCCGCGACCGGGATATTGCCGAACTTGCCCAATTACAGGCTGAAATCCTGAATGCAACCTGGTCACACCTTAAACCTGGCGGCACGCTGGTTTATGCAACGTGCTCTATCCTGCCAGAAGAAAATCAGCAGCAAATTGCCGCCTTCCTGGCACGCACGCCAGATGCGGTATTAAGCGAAACCGGTATACCGGAAAAACCCGGGCGTCAGAATTTACCGGGTGCGGAAGATGGCGATGGCTTCTTTTACGCTAAGCTAATCAAAAAGTGATGAGATAACGGGTCGCGACTGATGAAAATTATCATTCTGGGCGCAGGTCAAGTTGGCGGTACGCTGGCTGAAAACCTGGTCGGAGAGAACAACGATATCACGGTAGTCGATACCAATGGTGAGCGCCTGCGTAGCTTGCAGGACAAGTTTGATCTCCGCGTCGTGCAAGGGCATGGTTCGCATCCCCGCGTTTTGCGTGAAGCTGGGGCCGACGATGCCGATATGCTGGTTGCCGTAACCAGCTCAGATGAAACAAATATGGTTGCCTGCCAGGTAGCTTATTCACTGTTTAATACGCCTAATCGCATCGCCCGAATTCGTTCACCGGATTACGTTCGTGATGCCGACAAGCTGTTTCAATCCGATGCGGTACCTATCGATCACCTGATTGCGCCTGAGCAACTGGTTATCGATAGCATTTATCGGCTGATTGAATATCCGGGTGCATTGCAGGTAGTAAATTTTGCCGAGGGTAAAGTCAGCCTTGCTGTGGTGAAAGCCTATTACGGTGGGCCGCTGATTGGTAACGCACTGTCGACAATGCGTGAGCATATGCCGCACATTGACACCCGCGTGGCGGCGATTTTCCGTCATGACCGACCGATCCGCCCGCAAGGTTCTACCATTGTTGAAGCGGGTGATGAAGTCTTCTTTATCGCAGCATCGCAGCATATTCGCGCCGTAATGAGCGAATTACAGCGTCTGGAAAAACCGTACAAACGCATTATGTTAGTGGGTGGCGGTAATATCGGCGCTGGTCTGGCACGTCGTCTGGAAAAAGATTACAGCGTCAAACTGATCGAACGTAATCAACAACGCGCATCGGAGCTTGCGGAGAAACTGCAAAATACGATCGTCTTTTTTGGTGATGCCTCGGATCAAGAGCTGCTGGCAGAAGAACATATCGATCAGGTTGATCTGTTCATCGCGGTGACCAACGATGATGAAGCGAATATCATGTCGGCGATGCTTGCCAAACGGATGGGCGCCAAAAAAGTAATGGTGTTGATCCAACGTAGAGCATACGTCGATCTGGTACAAGGCAGCGTGATCGATATTGCGATATCACCGCAGCAAGCGACCATCTCTGCACTGCTCAGTCACGTGCGTAAAGCTGATATTGTCGGTGTATCTTCACTGCGCCGTGGCGTTGCGGAAGCCATTGAAGCCGTCGCACACGGTGATGAAACGACGTCACGGGTTGTAGGGCGTTCAATTGATGAAATTAAACTTCCACCAGGAACCATCATTGGCGCCGTTGTGCGTGGTAACGATGTGATGATTGCCAATGATAACCTGCGCATTGAGCAGGGCGATCACGTAATTATGTTCCTGACAGATAAAAAGTTTATTACCGACGTCGAGCGATTATTCCAGCCAAGTCCTTTCTTCCTGTAATAATTTGGGCGCTAATACAGCGCCCTTTTTATTTCCCTTTATTTTTCATGGTCTAATAAATTTTCCTTTCGGCAATACATAAATGGAAATTGCCTAAACATTTGTTAAACTTATAAACGTCAGCTGCATAGGGAGAATAAAATGAGCATTATTAAAGAGTTTCGCGAATTCGCGATGCGCGGGAATGTTGTCGATTTGGCAGTGGGTGTCATCATTGGTGCGGCATTCGGTAAGATTGTTTCATCACTGGTTGCCGATATCATTATGCCGCCGCTGGGGCTGTTAATTGGTGGAATTGATTTTAAACAGTTTGCTGTAACGTTACGTGATGCGCAGGGAGATATCCCGGCTGTCGTCATGCATTACGGTGTATTTATTCAGAACGTCTTCGATTTCATTATCGTTGCGTTTGCTATCTTTATGGCAATCAAACTGATCAACAAACTGAACCGTAAAAAAGCGGAAGAGCCGGCAGCACCGCCAGCTCCGTCGAAAGAAGAAGTATTGCTGAGTGAAATTCGTGACCTGCTGAAAGAACAGAATAACCGCTCTTAAGCACTTAGTGAAACAAGAAGGCCAGTGGTAAAAAAGTGAATGACTTTCTTGCCACTGGCCTCCCAGTTACCCCGATTGCCATGTTTACCTTTACGTAGATAACTTCCTTTCCCTTTCTTATTTTTCTCGACGCGCTGTCTGAAAAGTGGATCGTGCAAAAGCGCCTCAATAGCGTTGTCCTTTATCTGCCCTTTGGTGTGCTGATAACGACTCATAATATCTCCAGTGTGTAGTAATTTACGCCGCGAGTGTAGACCTGACCGTTCAATAAATCAACAGCCTGATGCTGAGCCGCTGGCGCCCTGCTCAAGTGCTTCAAGGATAGAGCAGTACACGCTGCTGTGTGCTTTTCCACAACACGCGTCATTCAATCTCTGCAGCGACCGTTGCATCGCCTGAAGCTCCGCTATTCGTGCTTCGACCTCCTGCAATCTTTCCTGGACGATCCCTTTTGATTCCTGGCAGGTATGATGTTCGGGATCGATGCGGATCGACAGCAGCTCGCGGATCGATTCCAGAGTAAAACCAAGCTGACGGGCATATCGAATAAACTTCAGACGCTGAAGATCGCTTTCCGTATAGAGGCGAAACCCGCCTTCTGTACGTATTTCATGTTCCATCATCTGCTGCTTTTCATAGTAACGGATAGTATCAGGCGTTACGTCAGCCAGTTTCGCTAATTCACCAATACGGTACATGCTCTCTCCGCTAATCGTCGTTGATCTTCTGTAGCAGCTTATCTGCATATTCGCCGCGTAAAAACTCGGTACTGAGTCCAGCCTGCCGAAGTTTGAGTTCCAGTAGTGACAGTCTTCGACTCACCTCCGGATAACTGGGATCATCTTTGCGGATCCCTGCGAGTATTTCAAGCAACTGTATTGCCTCTCTGCGCTGCTCAAGCTCAGGAGGAAGACATCCAGCATTCTTTAATAGACGGAATCCGGCACGAAGTTCAGGCGAGACATGAGAATCATCGTCAAGGATCAGCGGCTCACCTGTACCAGGTAAACCATCAAACTCACCTTTAGACTGTGCTTCAATAATATGGCGCTCTGCCCACTGGTCCAGTAACCACATACAACACTCCAGGGGATGAACAAAAAGAGTACAGATATTGTAGGTAATTGGGGATATGACGGATATAAAAAAACCCGCCGAGGCGGGTTTTTTTACGTTACTACAGATTACTCTGCAGCAGCTTCTGTTTTCTCTGAACGATCAACCAGCTCGATGTATGCCATCGGCGCGTTGTCGCCTGCACGGAAACCACACTTCAGAATGCGAGTGTAACCACCGGCGCGGCTCGCGAAACGCGGGCCCAGTTCGTTAAACAGTTTTGCCACGATCTCGTTATCACGAGTACGGGCGAATGCCAGACGACGATTAGCTACGCTATCAGTCTTGGCAAGAGTAATCAGCGGCTCAACTACGCGACGCAGCTCTTTCGCTTTCGGCAGAGTCGTCTTGATGATTTCATGACGAACCAGTGAACCTGCCATATTGCGGAACATAGCCTGGCGATGGCTGCTGTTGCGGTTCAGTTGACGACCACTCTTACGATGGCGCATGACCTTATCCTTCTCAGTAAAACCTTAACCTGTGATCCGGTTACTCGTCAGCGATGCTTGCCGGTGGCCAGTTTTCCAGGCGCATGCCCAGAGACAGTCCACGGGAAGCCAGCACGTCTTTAATCTCGGTAAGAGATTTTTTACCAAGGTTAGGCGTCTTAAGAAGCTCAACCTCAGTACGCTGTACCAGATCACCGATATAGTGGATAGCTTCTGCTTTGAGGCAGTTAGCAGAGCGGACAGTCAATTCCAGATCGTCAACAGGGCGCAGCAGGATCGGATCGAATTCTGGTTTCTCTTCTTTAACTTCCGGCTGACGTACATCACGTAAGTCAACGAAAGCTTCAAGTTGTTCAGCCAGAATGGTTGCCGCACGACGAATCGCCTCTTCAGGATCGATTGTGCCGTTGGTTTCCATTTCGATGACCAGCTTGTCCAGGTCGGTACGCTGTTCTACACGCGCTGCTTCAACATTGTAGGCAATACGCTCTACAGGGCTGTAGCATGCGTCGACCAGCAGACGGCCGATTGGGCGCTCATCTTCTTCCGAATGAATTCGGGTAGAAGCCGGCACATAACCACGACCGCGCTGAACTTTGATACGCATGCTAATAGATGCGTTCTCATCGGTCAGGTGGCAGATCACGTGCTGTGGCTTGACGATTTCGACATCACCATCATGGGTAATGTCGGCTGCAGTCACAGGGCCAATGCCAGATTTATTCAAGGTAAGAATAACATCATCTTTACCCTGAACTCTCACCGCCAGCCCTTTCAGGTTGAGCAGGATTTCCAGGATATCTTCCTGAACGCCTTCTTTGGTGCTGTACTCATGTAGTACACCATCAATCTCAACCTCGGTCACCGCGCAACCCGGCATCGATGAGAGCAGAATACGGCGCAGTGCGTTACCCAAAGTATGGCCAAAGCCACGCTCTAAAGGCTCAAGGGTCACCTTGGCGTGCGTCGAACTCACTTGCTCGATATCTACCAGGCGCGGTTTTAGAAACTCTGTCACAGAACCCTGCATTGTGTCCTCTCTTTGGTACTAAGCTTTACTTGGAGTAAAGCTCGACGATCAGGTGTTCGTTAATGTCCGCAGACAGATCAGAACGCTCCGGCTTACGCTTGAACGTACCTTCCATCTTGCCAGCATCAACTTCCAGCCAGGTTGGCTTTTCACGCTGCTCAGCCAGCTCCAGAGCGGCTTTCACGCGAGACTGCTTCTTCGCTTTCTCACGAATGCTAACAACGTCATTCGGACTAACCTGATAAGAAGCGATGTTAACAACACGACCGTTTACCATAATTGCTTTATGGCTGACCAGCTGACGTGCTTCTGCACGAGTGGCACCGAAGCCCATACGGTATACAACGTTGTCCAGACGACCTTCCAGCAGACCCAACAGGTTTTCACCGGTGTTGCCTTTCAGACGTGCTGCTTCTTTGTAGTAGTTACGGAACTGACGCTCCAGCACACCGTAGATACGGCGAACTTTTTGCTTTTCACGCAACTGCACACCATAGTCAGACAGACGCGGTTTACGCGCACCGTGCTGGCCAGGAGCTTGTTCAATTTTACACTTGGTATCGATCGCGCGAACGCCAGACTTAAGGAATAAGTCAGTGCCCTCACGACGGCTCAGCTTGAGCTTAGGACCCAAATATCTTGCCATTTTCTTTCTCCAACAATCCTAGAAACGACAGCGTTATACGCGACGTTTTTTCGGCGGACGACAACCGTTATGAGGGATCGGAGTCACATCAGTAATATTAGTGATGCGGAAACCAGCGGCGTTCAGAGCACGAACAGTAGATTCGCGACCTGGACCCGGTCCTTTGACCATAACTTCCAGATTCTTGATACCGTATTCTTTTACGGCTTCAGCGCAACGCTCTGCTGCAACCTGAGCTGCAAACGGAGTGGATTTGCGAGAACCACGGAAACCGGAACCACCGGCTGTTGCCCAACCCAGTGCGTTACCCTGACGATCAGTAATGGTAACGATGGTGTTGTTAAAAGAAGCATGGATATGAGCCACGCCGTCAGAGACTTGTTTTCTTACACGTTTACGTGCACGAATTGGTGCCTTTGCCATTATTCAATCACCCCGATTATTTCTTGATCGGTTTGCGCGGACCCTTACGGGTACGTGCGTTGGTCTTGGTACGCTGACCGCGAACCGGGAGACCACGACGATGACGCAAACCGCGATAGCAACCAAGGTCCATAAGGCGCTTGATGCTCATGCTAACTTCACGGCGCAGATCACCTTCAACGACAAATTTGGCAACTTCGTCACGCAGCGTGTCGATTTGTTCTTCAGACAGCTCACTGATCTTAACATCTTCAGCGATACCCGCGGCAGCCAGAATGGCTTTAGAACGGGTCTTGCCGACGCCGTAGATCGAAGTTAATGCGATCACAGCATGTTTCTGATCAGGAATGTTAATGCCTGCTATACGGGCCACTATGCACTCCTACTATTTAATATGTACGCACCATGCTGAAAAGCCCGTTTTCAGGATACTCAAATGGAAACGCACAGACATACAAAAGATTGGCTGGCTAATCTAGCCAGCTCAACCCAACTTTGCAAGAAAAATATGCGAATAAATCAGCCTTGGCGCTGTTTATGCTTCGGCTCGGCACTGCAAATCACACGGATGACACCATCACGCTTAACGATTTTGCAGTTACGGCATAATTTCTTGACGGAAGCACGAACTTTCATTTTTACTCTCCGTAACTTCTCGGGCGACTGTTAACGGCCGTAGCCTTTCAGATTCGCCTTCTTCAATGCAGACTCGTACTGACTTGACATCATCAGAGTTTGCACTTGAGCCATAAAGTCCATAATCACGACAACAACGATAAGCAGTGAGGTCCCACCGAAGTAGAACGGTACTTTCATTGCATCACGCATGAACTCCGGGATCAGGCAGATAAAGGTAATGTAGAGCGCACCAACCAAAGTCAGGCGGGTCATTACTTTATCGATATACTTCGCCGTTTGCTCTCCCGGACGAATTCCTGGTACAAATGCACCGGACTTCTTCAGGTTATCTGCTGTTTCACGCGGGTTGAAAACCAACGCCGTGTAGAAGAAACAGAAGAATATGATTGCAGACGCATAGAGTAACACATAAAGCGGTTGCCCAGGCTGCAAATACAGCGAAATTGTTGTCAGCCAGTTCCAACCAGTCCCGCCCCCGAACCATGACGCGATGGTTGCCGGGAACAGAATAATACTGGAAGCGAAGATTGCCGGGATTACCCCCGCCATATTCACTTTCAGCGGTAAATGTGTGCTCTGTGCAGCATAGACACGACGACCTTGCTGACGTTTCGCGTAGTTTACCACAATGCGGCGTTGACCACGCTCAACAAATACAACAAAGAACGTCACTGCGAATACTAATACTGCAACCAACAGCAACACGAGGAAGTGCAGGTCGCCTTGACGCGCTTGCTCGATAGTATGGGCAATGGCTGGCGGGAGTCCCGCGACAATACCGGCGAAGATAATGATTGAGATACCGTTGCCGATACCACGTTCAGTAATCTGTTCGCCCAACCACATCAGGAACATTGTCCCTGTAACCAGACTTACAACAGCGGTGAAATAGAATGCAAAGCCTGGGTTCATCACCAGGCCCTGCATACCAGGCATATTCGGCAGACCGGTAGCAATACCGATCGACTGGAATATTGCCAGCACCAGAGTACCGTAGCGGGTGTACTGGCTGATCTTACGACGACCAGACTCCCCTTCTTTCTTAATTTCTGCCAGCGTTGGATGAACCACCGTCAGCAGCTGGATAATGATCGACGCCGAAATATACGGCATGATCCCCAGAGCAAAGATAGAAGCACGGCTGAGAGCACCACCAGAGAACATGTTAAACATTTCAATGATGGTGCCTCGCTGTTGCTCAAGCAGTTTGGCAAGTACAGCGGCATCAATACCAGGGATCGGAATGAAAGAGCCAATACGGAACACAATCAGCGCGCCGATTACAAACAGCAGTCTGCGTTTCAGCTCGCCTAAGCCACCTTTGGCACTTTGAAAATCTAATCCCGGTTGTTTAGCCATCTGCTACTTATTCCTCGATTTTACCGCCAGCAGCTTCGATAGCAGCACGAGCGCCTTTAGTAACACGCAGGCCACGAACAGTTACCGGAGTAGTGACTTCACCAGCCAGGATCACTTTCGCGAACTCGATCTGGATACCGATAATGTTAGCTGCTTTCAGCGTGTTCAGGTCTACAACACCGCCTTCAACTTTAGCCAGGTCAGACAGACGAACTTCGGCTGTAATCGCTGCTTTACGTGAAGTGAAGCCGAATTTCGGCAGACGACGGTACAGAGGCATCTGACCACCCTCGAAACCGCGACGTACGCCACCGCCAGAACGAGACTTCTGACCTTTGTGACCACGACCACCGGTTTTACCGAGGCCAGAACCGATACCACGACCCAGGCGGCGAGCCGCTTTTTTAGAGCCTTCGGCCGGAGACAGAGTATTTAAACGCATCTCTTACTCCTCAACTTTAACCATGAAGGAAACCGCGTTGACCATACCACGAACAGCAGGAGTATCCTCGCGCTCTACGGTGTGACCAATACGACGCAGACCCAGGCCAAGCAGCGTTGCCTTGTGTTTCGGCAGACGACCGATTGCACTGCGGGTTTGAGTAATTTTAATAGTCTTTGCCATGGTTTATTTCCCCAGAATTTCTTCAACGGATTTACCACGCTTGGCAGCGACCATTTCCGGAGATTTCATATTTTCCAGACCATCGATAGTTGCACGAACCACGTTAATCGGGTTGGTGGAACCATACGCTTTAGCCAGAACGTTACGAACTCCAGCGACTTCCAGAACGGCGCGCATTGCACCACCGGCGATGATACCGGTACCTTCGGAAGCCGGCTGCATGAATACACGAGAACCCGTGTGAGTACCCTTAACCGGGTGCTGCAGGGTGCCGTGGTTCAGCGCGACGTTAATCATATTGCGACGGGCTTTTTCCATCGCTTTCTGGATCGCTGCTGGAACTTCACGCGCTTTACCGTAACCAAAACCAACGCGACCGTTACCATCACCAACTACAGTCAGAGCTGTGAAGGAGAAAATACGACCACCTTTTACGGTTTTAGATACGCGGTTAACCGCGATCAGCTTTTCCTGCAGTTCGCCAGCTTGTTTTTCGATGTGAGCCATCTTACACCTCTACCTTAGAACTGAAGGCCAGCTTCACGGGCAGCATCTGCCAGTGCCTGGACACGACCATGATATTGGAACCCGGAACGGTCAAAAGAAACATCTTTGATGCCTTTTTCCAGAGCGCGTTCAGCAACAGCTTTACCTACAGCTGCAGCAGCGTCTTTGTTACCGGTGTACTTCAATTGTTCAGCGATAGCTTTTTCTACAGTAGAAGCAGCTACCAGAACTTCAGAACCGTTCGGTGCAATTACCTGTGCGTAAATATGACGCGGGGTACGATGTACCACCAGGCGAGTTGCACCCAGCTCCTGGAGCTTGCGGCGTGCGCGGGTCGCACGACGGATACGAGCAGATTTCTTATCCATAGTGTTACCTTACTTCTTCTTAGCCTCTTTGGTACGCACGACTTCGTCGGCGTAACGAACACCCTTGCCTTTATAAGGCTCAGGACGACGGTAGGCGCGCAGATCTGCTGCAACCTGACCGATCAGCTGTTTATCAGCGCCTTTCAGCACGATTTCAGTCTGAGACGGACATTCTGCAGTGATACCCGCAGGCAGCTGATGGTCAACTGGGTGAGAGAAACCTAAAGCCAGGTTTACTACATTCCCTTTAACCGCTGCACGATAACCTACACCAACCAGCTGTAGCTTCTTAGTGAAGCCTTCGGTAACACCGACAACCATTGCATTCAGCAGGGCACGCGCGGTACCAGCCTGAGCCCATCCATCTGCGTAACCATCACGCGGACCGAAGGTCAGTGCATTATCTGCATGATTTACTGCAACAGCATCGTTGAGAGTACGAGTCAGCTCGCCGTTTTTACCTTTGATCGTAATAACCTGACCGTTGATTTTTACATCAACGCCGGCAGGAATAACGACCGGTGCTTTAGCAACACGAGACATTTTTTCCTCCGATTAGGCTACGTAGCAGATAATTTCGCCACCAAGACCAGCCTGGCGCGCTGCACGATCAGTCATAACACCTTTAGAGGTAGAAACAACTGCGATACCCATGCCAGCCATAACTTTCGGCAGCTCGTCTTTACGCTTATAAATGCGCAGACCTGGGCGACTGACACGCTGAATGCTTTCTACAACAGCTTTACCCTGGAAATACTTAAGAGTAAGTTCCAGTTCCGGCTTGGTGTCGCCTTCAACTTTAAAATCTTCAATAAAACCTTCTTCCTTCAGCACGTTGGCAATTGCCACTTTCAGCTTGGAGGAAGGCATGGTGACCGCAGCTTTATTCGCGGCCTGACCGTTACGGATACGGGTCAGCATATCCGCGATCGGATCTTGCATGCTCATCTGTCTTTACTCCCGTGATTCAATTGGTAATTACCAGCTAGCCTTTTTCAAGCCTGGTACTTCACCGCGCATGGCGGCTTCACGCAGTTTGATACGGCTCAACCCGAACTTGCCCACATAGCCATGCGGACGACCTGTTTGACGGCAGCGGTTACGCTGACGGGACGGGCTGGAATCACGCGGCAGAGACTGCAGCTTGAGAACTGCGTTCCAACGATCTTCGTCGGTCGCGTTCACATCAGAGATAATAGCTTTCAGTTCAGCGCGTTTTGCGAAGTACTTATCAGCTAAAGCTACGCGCTTTACTTCGCGTGCTTTCATTGATTGCTTAGCCATTCAGTAACCCTACCTTACTTGCGGAACGGGAAGTCAAAGGCAGCCAGCAGAGCACGGCCTTCTTCGTCAGATTTCGCAGTAGTGGTAATGGTAATATCCAAACCACGCACGCGGTCGACTTTATCGTAGTCGATTTCTGGGAAGATGATCTGCTCACGGACACCCATGCTGTAGTTACCACGACCGTCGAAAGACTTAGCGGACAAGCCACGGAAGTCACGGATACGTGGAACAGCAATAGTGATCAGGCGCTCAAAGAACTCCCACATGCGTTCGCCACGCAGAGTTACTTTACAGCCGATCGGATAGCCCTGACGGATTTTGAAGCCTGCAACTGATTTGCGTGCTTTGGTGATCAGCGGTTTTTGACCGGAGATTGCTGTCAGGTCAGCTGCTGCGTTATCCAGCAGTTTCTTGTCAGCGATCGCTTCACCAACACCCATGTTCAGGGTGATCTTCTCGACCCGAGGGACTTGCATGACAGAATTGTAGTTAAACTCAGTCATGAGTTTAGCGACTACTTCGTCTTTGTAGTAATCATGCAGTTTCGCCATCGTACTACTCCAAATTACTTGATAGTTTCGCTGTTAGATTTAAAGAAACGGACTTTTTTGCCGTCTTCGAATCTAAAGCCTACACGGTCAGCCTTGCCGGTTGCCGCGTTGAAGATAGCAAGGTTAGAGATCTGAATAGCTGCTTCTTTCTCTACAATGCCGCCTGGTTGGTTCAGGGCCGGAACCGGCTTCTGATGTTTCTTAACCAGGTTGATACCTTCAACAATGACCTTGCCGGAAGACAGGACATTCTTAACTTTACCGCGTTTACCTTTATCTTTACCGGTTAACACGATAACTTCGTCATCACGACGGATCTTCGCTGCCATGATTCGCTCCTTAGAGTACTTCTGGTGCCAGAGAGATAATTTTCATGAACTTCTCGTTACGAAGTTCACGAGTTACCGGCCCAAAAATACGCGTACCGATAGGTTGCTCGCTGTTATTGTTTAAAATAACGCATGCATTACCATCGAAGCGAATGACAGAACCGTCCGGGCGACGAACACCCTTCTTGGTGCGCACCACTACCGCCTTCAGCACATCACCTTTTTTGACCTTACCACGCGGAATTGCTTCCTTGATGGTGATCTTGATGATATCGCCGACGCCTGCGTAGCGACGGTGCGAGCCACCCAGAACCTTGATACACATTACGCGACGTGCACCGGAGTTGTCGGCGACGTTCAGCATAGTCTGTTCTTGGATCATTTTAGTGCTCCGCTAATGTCAACTACTACTGAGACCCGAAAATCAGGTCGTTAAAAAAGCCCCATATCGGGGGCGCGGCATTATAACACCGCTTCAACGATATGGGTAGAAAAAATAAACGGCTCATCGCTGAGCCGTTTATTCGTTGAGAATGCCTACTGTATTACAGAACGGCTTTCTCTACAACGCGAACCAGCGTCCAGGACTTAGTCTTGGACAGCGGACGGCATTCGCGGATTTCAACCACGTCACCAGTACCGCATTCGTTGTTCTCGTCATGTACGTGCAGTTTGGTCGTACGCTTAATGAATTTACCGTAGATCGGGTGTTTCACAAAACGTTCGATAGCAACAACGATGGATTTCTCCATTTTATCGCTAACAACGCGACCTTGCAGAGTACGGATTTTATCGGTCATTACGCACCCGCCTTCTCAGTCAGTAAAGTCTTAACGCGTGCGACGTCACGACGCACTTGCTTCAACAGGTGAGACTGTTGCAGCTGGCCACTTGCAGCCTGCATACGCAGGTTGAACTGCTCACGCAGCAGATTCAGCAGCTCGGTGTTCAGCTCTTCAACACTCTTCTCACGCAGCTCTTTTGCTTTCATTACATCACCGTCTTAGTTACAAAGGTGGTTTTAATCGGCAGTTTCGCTGCTGCCAGCTTGAATGCTTCACGGGCCAGCTCTTCCGGTACGCCGTCCATTTCATACAGGACTTTACCCGGCTGAATCAAGGCAACCCAATACTCCACGTTACCTTTACCTTTACCCATACGCACTGCCAGCGGCTTTTCAGTGATCGGTTTGTCCGGGAATACACGGATCCAGATCTTACCTTGACGCTTAACTGCACGGGTCATAGCACGACGTGCTGCTTCGATCTGACGGGCAGTCAGACGACCACGGCCAACAGCTTTCAGACCGAAGCTGCCGAAGCTAACATCCGCGCCAGCAGCCAGACCGCGGTTACGGCCTTTGTGCATTTTACGGAATTTTGTACGCTTTGGTTGTAACATCAGCGACGCTCCTTATTTACGGCCTTTACGCTGCTGCTTTTTAGGTTGCGCAGCCGGTTTTTCCGGTTGTTCAACAGCAGCCATACCACCCAGGATCTCGCCTTTGAAGATCCACACTTTAACGCCGATTACACCGTAAGTGGTGTGCGCTTCAGAGGTGTTGTAGTCGATGTCAGCACGCAGAGTGTGCAGAGGTACGCGACCTTCGCGGTACCATTCGGTACGTGCGATTTCCGCGCCGCCCAGACGGCCGCTAACTTCAACTTTGATACCTTTAGCGCCCAGACGCATTGCGTTCTGTACAGCACGCTTCATAGCACGACGGAACATAACGCGACGTTCCAGCTGAGAAGTGATGCTGTCAGCAACCAATTTTGCGTCCAGTTCAGGCTTACGCACTTCGGCGATATTGATCTGAGCAGGAACGCCAGCAATATCCGCTACGACTTTGCGCAGTTTTTCTACGTCTTCGCCTTTCTTACCGATAACGATACCCGGGCGAGCGGTGTGAATGGTCACACGGATGCTCTTAGCCGGACGCTCGATAACGATACGAGATACAGACGCTTTAGCCAGTTCCTTAGTCAGGTACTGACGTACTTTAAAATCGCTGTCCAGGTTGTCAGCGAATTCTTTGGTGTTCGCAAACCAGGTTGAGTTCCATGGTTTTACAATACCCAGGCGAATACCATTAGGATGTACTTTCTGACCCATTGCTAGTCTCCAGAGTCTCAGCGATCGGACACAACCACAGTAATGTGGCTGGTGCGCTTCAGGATGCGATCTGCACGACCTTTTGCACGCGGCATAATGCGCTTCATGCTCGGGCCTTCGTCTACGAAAATTTTCGTAACTTTCAGATCGTCAATGTCAGCGCCATCGTTGTGTTCAGCGTTAGCAATGGCAGATTCCAGGACTTTCTTAACCAGTACAGCCGCTTTCTTATTGGTGTAGGTCAGAATATCCAGAGCCTGCGACACTTTCTTACCGCGAATCAGGTCTGCAACAAGGCGAACCTTCTGAGCAGAAGAACGAGCATGGCGATGTTGAGCTAAAGTTTCCATCTCTTCCTCCTACCTTATTTCTTCTTCGCTTTTTTATCAGCAGCGTGGCCGCGATAAGTACGAGTCGGTGCGAATTCACCCAGTTTGTGACCGACCATTTCGTCGGAAACAAATACCGGAACGTGCTGACGACCATTATGGACAGCGATGGTCAAACCGATCATGTTAGGAAAGATCGTTGAACGACGGGACCAAGTGCGCAGGGGCTTCTTGTCTCCGCTTTCCACCGCTTTCTCTACCTTCTTCAGCAAGTGCAGGTCAATAAAAGGACCTTTCTTGAGAGAACGTGGCATGGCTTATCCTCTAAAATTATTTGCTACGGCGACGTACGATGAATTTATCAGTACGCTTGTTGCTGCGGGTCTTCTTACCTTTGGTCTGAACGCCCCACGGAGTTACCGGGTGCTTACCAAAGTTACGACCTTCACCACCACCATGTGGGTGGTCGACTGGGTTCATCGCAGTACCGCGAACGGTAGGACGAACACCACGCCAGCGTGCAGCACCTGCTTTACCCAGAACGCGCAGCATATGCTCAGCATTGCCAACTTCGCCCAGAGTTGCACGGCAGTCTGCTTCTACTTTACGCATTTCACCAGAACGCAGACGCAGGGTGACATAAGCACCATCACGAGCAACGATCTGAACGTAAGTACCAGCGGAACGTGCCAGCTGACCGCCTTTACCTGGTTTCATTTCTACGTTATGAACGGTAGAACCAACCGGGATATTGCGCATCGGCAGGGTGTTACCTGCTTTGATTGCAGCATCAACGCCAGATTGAATCTGGTCGCCAGCTTTCAGGCCTTTAGGGGCCAGGATGTAACGGCGTTCACCGTCTTTGTACAGAACCAGCGCGATGTTCGCGGAGCGGTTCGGATCGTACTCAAGACGTTCAACAACTGCCGGGATACCGTCTTTGTTGCGTTTGAAGTCAACAATACGATAAGCCTGCTTGTGACCACCACCGATGTGACGAGTGGTGATGCGGCCATTGTTGTTACGACCACCGGATTTGCTGTTTTTTTCAACCAGCGGAGCAAAAGGTTTGCCCTTGTGCAGCTCTGGGTTGACCACTTTAACAACGTGGCGACGACCCGGAGATGTCGGTTTACATTTAACAACTGCCATTGTATTACTCCTCCGACTTACTCAGCGCCGCCGACGAAGTCCAGATTCTGGCCTTCCTTCAGGGTGACGTAAGCTTTTTTCCAGTCGCTACGACGACCGATACGCTGTCCGTGACGTTTAACTTTCCCTTTAACTACCAGGGTGTTAACGACTTCGACTTCGACTTCAAACAGTTTCTGCACAGCAGCTTTGATTTCTGCTTTGGTCGCGTCTTTAGCAACTTTGAGAACGATGGTGTTAGTTTTTTCCATCGCAGTAGACGCTTTTTCAGAAACGTGCGGTGCGCGCAGCACTTTCAGCAGACGTTCTTCACGAATCATGCCAGCATCTCCTCAACTTGCTTAACAGCATCAGCAGTCATTACGACTTTGTCGAAGGCGATCAGGCTAACCGGGTCGATACCAGTTGCATCGCGTACGTCAACCTTGTGCAGGTTGCGCGCAGCCAGGAACAGGTTTTCGTCCAGCTCACCGGTGATGATCAGCACATCTTCCAGAGCCATGTCTTTCAGTTTCTGTGCCAGCAGCTTAGTTTTAGGCGCTTCTACAGAGAATGATTCGACAACGATCAGACGATCCTGACGTACCAGTTCGGACAGAATGCTTTTCAGCGCGCCGCGGTACATCTTTTTGTTAACTTTTTGACTGTGGTCCTGTGGACGAGCAGCGAAGGTCACGCCACCTGAACGCCAGATCGGGCTCTTGATAGAACCTGAACGCGCACGGCCGGTACCTTTCTGGCGCCACGGCTTTTTGCCTGAACCAGTTACTTCAGCACGAGTCTTCTGAGCACGAGTACCCTGACGAGCACCAGCTGCATAAGCAACAACAACCTGGTGAACCAGCGCTTCGTTGAAATCACGACCGAAGGTAGTTTCGGAAACAGTCAGCGCGCTCTGCGCGTCTTTCAATACTAATTCCATTGCTATCCCCTTACGCCTTCACAGCTGGTTTAACGATCAGGTCGCAACCGGTCGCACCCGGAACACCACCTTTAACCAGCAGCAGGTTGCGCTCAGCGTCAACACGTACTACGTCCAGGCTCTGAACGGTTACACGTTCGTTGCCCAGCTGACCTGCCATTTTCTTGCCTTTGAACACTTTGCCCGGAGTCTGGTTCTGACCGATAGAACCCGGAACGCGGTGAGACAAGGAGTTACCGTGAGTAGCGTCCTGGGTACGGAAGTTCCAGCGCTTAACGGTACCAGCGAAACCTTTACCTTTAGAGGTACCGGTTACGTCAACTTTTTTAACGTCAGCAAACAGTTCAACGCTAATGTTCTGACCAACGGTGTATTCTTCACCATCTGCCAGACGGAACTCCCACAGGCCGCGGCCAGCTTCTACGCCAGCTTTAGCAAAGTGGCCAGCTTCCGGCTTAGTTACGCGGTTAGCTTTTTTAGCACCGGTGGTAACCTGAACAGCGCGATAGCCATCGTTAGCCAGATCTTTAACCTGAGTAACGCGGTTTGCTTCAACTTCGATAACGGTTACTGGGATAGATACGCCATCTTCAGTGAAGATGCGGGTCATACCCACTTTTTTACCGACTAAACCAATCATTGTATCAACCTCTCAATCGCTCGATGACCTGATTAACCCAGGCTGATCTGCACGTCTACACCGGCAGCCAGGTCCAGACGCATCAGAGCATCAACGGTTTTTTCAGTTGGCTCAACGATGTCAACCAGACGCTTGTGAGTACGGATCTCGTACTGATCACGCGCGTCTTTGTTGACGTGCGGGGAGATCAGAACGGTGAAACGCTCTTTGCGGGTCGGCAGCGGGATCGGACCACGAACCTGCGCACCAGTGCGCTTGGCAGTCTCGACGATTTCCGCGGTTGATTGATCGATCAGACGATGATCAAACGCTTTCAAACGGATACGGATTCTTTGGTTCTGCATGAGACCAGAGCTCCAATTATTTTATAGACGAAATAGTTACTCCTCAAACCCATTACGATTGATGGGAGAGTGTAACCGTTCTTACAGAGTTCCCCGATTGGGAACATTGTCTGGTATTGCTTTCGCAGTACCGGTGGCTCATATCGAACCGCTGTCAATATTAGACAAGCCCGCGCATTATACGTAAATCTCAGTCTTAAGCAAGTGCCGCGTAGAAATTAATCACTCGTTCACAAATGCGGGTCCCCTTCCACTCTGATTGTATGTCCTGTGGTGCAACGCGTTTTCCCTGGAAGAGAGCAAACATAACCCACATCCCGGACTTGTAGAGCCGCCGGGTTTACCCGAGGGTAAACGCTTTTCCAGATGAGGCTTGCCCATGTACATCGATTTTCCCTTTCTGCTGATTTATGTTTCGCTATCAGGGTTGCTCTTAGTCCATGACCTACGTACCGGACTGCTGCCCGACAAATTTACCTGCCCTCTTTTGTGGGGCGGTCTTATTTATCATCAGTGCTGCAGACCGACGCAGTTATCCGACGCGCTTTGGGGTGCCGTAGCGGGGTATGGGGTATTTGCTTTGTTCTACTGGGGGTATCGTCTGATATGCCGTCAGGAAGGGTTAGGCTTTGGTGATGTCAAATTTCTTGCCGCGCTAGGCGCATGGCATCGCTGGGAATCATTACCACTGTTGGTTTTACTTGCCGCAGGCATGGCCTGTTGCCTCACCGGGATTTCCTGCGTCCGGTGCGGGAGACAGGTACTAAAAAACCCGCTGCCGTTTGGGCCATATCTGGCGGCTGCGGGTTTTGTCATTGGCCTGGTAAGTATGATACAGGGCAGTTAGTCGCTGACTTTAATTTGCGATTGCAGATAGTTTTGCAAGCCAAGTTTTGCAATCAGGTCCAGCTCTGTTTCGAGCCAGTCAATATGCCCTTCTTCTTCAGTCAGGATCTCGATCATCATATCCCGGCTGACATAGTCATGAACGCTATCGGCATAGGCAATGGCTTCACGTAAGTCTTTAGCACCATCGAGTTCGAGTCGAAGATCGGATTGCAGCATCTCTTCAACGTCTTCGCCTATACCCAACTTACCAAGGTCCTGTAAGTTTGGGAGCCCTTCTAAAAATAAAATACGCTCAATATATTTATCAGCGTGCTTCATCTCATCGATAGATTCATGATACTCAACATCATTGAGGCGAGTCAGTCCCCAGTTTTTAAACATACGGGCATGGAGAAAATACTGGTTGATTGCGACAAGCTCATTTCCCAATAGTTTATTGAGATAATTTATGATTTTAACATCACCTTTCATTTTATAGTCCCTCCGCTTCCACTATTAGAGCGTAGATGGGGCTACAGGGATGTCAAAAAAAAGAGTGTGACTTAGGCGATCTCTTTAAATTCTGGCATTTGCGTTAATTCATCCTGCATGACTTCACGGGCGGCACGAATACACTTACCACATTGATTTCCAACAGGAATAAATTTACGTAATTGTTGAAAGGACTGAGGATGAAACTGGCGAACAGCCTGACGTATTTTTTTATCACTTATCGCATTACACAAACAAACGTACATGATCGCTCCCGTTCAATTTCTGCGCAAAGTGTAAATGAGAATAGTTATGATTACAATAGCACAACGCTATTTACGCGGCGGGAGAATGAATAAAAAATGCGAATAAATATGACAATCGCTAAATAGCAGGCAGCAAAAAGGGCGCCGAAGCGCCCTTTTTAAGCTCAAAGCTAATTAACTAATAATTAGCTCATTACTTTAGCAACAACGCCCGCACCAACAGTACGGCCGCCTTCACGGATTGCGAAACGCAGACCGTCGTCCATCGCGATTGGGTGGATCAGGGTAACAACCATTTTGATGTTGTCGCCCGGCATTACCATCTCAACGCCTTCCGGCAGTTCGATGGTACCAGTCACGTCAGTAGTACGGAAGTAGAACTGCGGACGGTAGCCTTTGAAGAACGGAGTATGACGGCCGCCTTCGTCTTTGGACAGAATGTACACTTCAGATTCGAACTTGGTGTGCGGCTTGATAGAGCCCGGCTTAGCCAGTACCTGACCACGTTCGATTTCTTCACGTTTGATACCACGCAGCAGAACACCAACGTTCTCACCAGCACGGCCTTCGTCCAGCAGTTTGCGGAACATTTCAACGCCAGTACAGGTAGACTTAGCAGTCTCTTTGATACCAACGATTTCAACTTCTTCACCAACTTTGATGATACCGCGCTCTACACGACCGGTAACAACGGTACCACGACCAGAGATGGAGAATACGTCTTCGATAGGCAGCAGGAACGGCTTGTCAATCGCACGCTCTGGTTCTGGGATGTAAGAATCCAGGAAGCCAGCCAGTTCGATGATTTTCGCTTCCCACTCTGCTTCGCCTTCCAGCGCTTTCAGAGCAGAACCACGAACGATCGGAGTGTCGTCGCCCGGGAAATCGTACTGAGACAGAAGTTCACGAACTTCCATTTCTACCAGTTCCAGCAGCTCTTCGTCATCAACCATGTCGCATTTGTTCAGGAACACGATGATGTACGGAACGCCTACCTGACGACCCAGCAGGATGTGCTCACGAGTCTGCGGCATCGGGCCGTCAGTCGCAGCAACAACCAGGATCGCGCCGTCCATCTGCGCAGCACCGGTGATCATGTTTTTAACATAGTCGGCGTGGCCCGGGCAGTCTACGTGTGCGTAGTGGCGAGTCGGGGTGTCATATTCAACGTGAGAAGTGTTGATGGTGATACCACGAGCTTTTTCTTCCGGCGCGTTATCGATCTGGTCGAATGCACGAGCAGCACCGCCGTAGGTTTTAGCCAGTACGGTAGTGATTGCAGCGGTCAGGGTAGTTTTACCGTGGTCAACGTGGCCGATGGTGCCGACGTTAACGTGCGGTTTTGTACGTTCAAATTTTTCTTTAGACACGGCTATATTCCTTACTATAGTGCTCTCCCCTTTGGAGAGAGCACGGGACTTAGGTTTTAATCCTGTGGATTATTTACCACGGGCTTCAATAACGGCCTGAGCAACGTTGTTCGGCGCATCGTCGTACTTCAGGAACTCCATGGAGTAAGAAGCACGGCCTTTGGTCAAAGAACGCAGCTGGGTTGCATATCCGAACATTTCAGACAGCGGAACTTCAGCATGGATAACAACGCCAGTGACGTTGGATTCCTGACCACGAAGCATACCACGACGACGGCTCAAGTCACCGATTACGTCACCGGTGTTCTCTTCCGGAGTCTCTACTTCAACCTTCATGATAGGCTCAAGCAGAACTGGTTTCGCTTTCTTAAAGCCATCTTTGAAGGCGATAGAAGCGGCCAGTTTAAACGCCAGCTCAGAGGAGTCAACGTCATGGTAAGAACCGAAGTGCAGACGCACGCCCAGATCAACAACCGGGTAACCAGCCAGTGGGCCGGATTTCAGCTGTTCCTGGATGCCTTTATCAACGGCCGGGATGTATTCGCCAGGAATTACACCACCTTTGATGTCGTTGATGAACTCGTAGCCTTTCGGGTTTGAACCCGGCTCCAGCGGGTACATGTCGATAACAACATGACCGTACTGACCGCGACCACCAGACTGCTTAGCGTGTTTACCTTCGATATCGGTAACTTTCGCGCGAATCGCTTCACGGTAAGCAACCTGAGGTTTACCGACGTTCGCTTCAACGTTGAATTCACGCTTCATACGGTCAACGATGATGTCGAGGTGCAGCTCACCCATACCGGCGATAATGGTCTGGTTAGATTCTTCGTCAGTCCAAACGCGGAATGACGGGTCTTCTTTAGCCAGACGGCCCAGAGCCAGACCCATTTTTTCCTGGTCAGCTTTGGTTTTCGGTTCTACCGCGATGGAAATTACCGGCTCAGGGAATTCCATACGTTCCAGAATGATCGGGTGATCCGGGTCACACAGAGTGTCACCAGTGGTCACGTCTTTCAGACCGATAGCAGCAGCGATATCGCCCGCGCGAACTTCTTTGATCTCTTCACGTTTGTTAGCGTGCATCTGTACGATACGGCCAAAACGCTCGCGTGCAGTTTTCACTGAGTTCAGGATGGTGTCACCGGAGTTAACCACACCAGAGTACACGCGGAAGAAGGTCAGGTTACCCACGAACGGGTCGGTAGCGATTTTGAATGCCAGAGCAGCAAACGGCTCATCATCGCTAGCGTGACGCTCAGCCGGAGTATCTTTACCGTCGTCCAGAATACCGTTGATCGCAGGTACGTCGACTGGGGATGGCAGGTAATCAATTACCGCATCCAGCATCGCCTGAACACCTTTGTTCTTGAACGCAGAACCACAGGTTACCAGGATGATTTCGTTGTTCAGAACGCGCTGACGCAGAGCTTTTTTGATCTCTTCTTCAGTCAGTTCTTCACCACCCAGGTATTTCTCCATCAGCTCTTCTGAAGCTTCTGCAGCGGACTCGATCAGGTTCTGGTGCCATTCTTCAGCCAGTTCCTGCATGTCAGCCGGGATATCTTCATAAGTGAAGGTTACGCCTGCATCTTCTTCGTTCCAGTTGATGGCTTTCATTTTCACCAGGTCAACAACACCGGTGAACGCTTCTTCAGCGCCAATTGCCAGCTGCAGCGGAACAGGGTTCGCGCCCAGACGGGTTTTGATCTGACCAACAACTTTCAGGAAGTTCGCACCCATACGGTCCATTTTGTTAACGAACGCAATGCGTGGAACTTTATATTTGTTTGCCTGACGCCATACGGTTTCAGACTGAGGCTGAACACCACCAACTGCGCAGTAAACCATTACTGCACCATCAAGCACACGCATGGAACGTTCTACTTCGATAGTGAAGTCAACGTGCCCCGGGGTGTCGATGATGTTTACGCGATGCGGTTCATACTGCTTAGCCATACCAGACCAGAATGCAGTAGTCGCTGCGGAGGTGATAGTAATACCACGCTCCTGCTCCTGTTCCATCCAGTCCATGGTGGCTGCGCCGTCATGAACTTCACCGATTTTGTGGTTTACACCGGTGTAGAACAGAATACGTTCGGTAGTAGTGGTTTTACCGGCGTCGATGTGCGCACTGATACCGATGTTACGGTAGCGCGCGATGGGTGTTGTACGAGCCATTTGATTCCTCGTTTATCTTTTAGGCGTTCAATTTAAGTAGCCCAAAGCGGGCTGCTTACTAGAAGCGCCCGCCTGGTGACTAAAACTCCGAAGGGATTACCAACGGTAGTGTGCGAACGCCTTGTTGGCTTCTGCCATACGGTGAACGTCTTCACGTTTCTTAACTGCAGTACCTTTGTTTTCTGCAGCATCAGAAAGTTCGTTCGCCAGGCGCAGAGCCATGGATTTATCACCGCGTTTACGAGCAGCTTCAACGATCCAACGCATTGCCAGGGCATTACGACGAACCGGACGGACTTCAACTGGAACCTGATAAGTAGAACCACCAACGCGGCGAGACTTAACTTCGACAGTCGGACGCACGTTTTCAAGGGCTACTTCAAAAGCTTCCAGGCCATCTTTACCAGAACGCTGAGCCAGGGTCTCCAGCGCGCTGTATACGATGGTTTCTGCAGTAGATTTTTTACCATCTACCATCAGGATATTTACAAATTTAGCCAGCAGCTCTGATCCGAACTTAGGATCCGGCAGAATTTTACGCTGACCAATGACGCGACGACGTGGCATGGGAATACTCCGTTGTTAATTCAGGATTGTCCAAAACTCTACGAGTTTAGTTTGACATTAATATAAAACGTTTGGCCTTACTTAACGGAGAACCATTAAGCCTTAGGACGTTTCACGCCATACTTGGAGCGTGATTGCTTACGGTCTTTAACGCCGGAGCAGTCAAGCGCACCGCGAACGGTGTGGTAACGAACACCCGGGAGGTCTTTTACACGACCGCCACGGATCAGGATCACGGAGTGCTCCTGCAGGTTGTGACCTTCACCACCGATGTAGGAAGTCACTTCAAAACCGTTAGTCAAACGCACACGGCATACTTTACGCAGTGCGGAGTTTGGTTTTTTAGGAGTGGTAGTATATACACGAGTACATACACCACGTTTCTGCGGGCATGCTTCCAGTGCAGGCACGTTGCTCTTTGCAACTTTGCGTGCGCGTGGTTTGCGTACCAGCTGGTTAACTGTTGCCATTAAATAGCTCCTGGTTGTAGCTTTCGCTTCGTAAACACGTAATAAAACGACCTCATACAATATGAGGACGCAGAATTTTAGGTCGGTGTCGAAAAGGTGTCAAGAAATATACAACGATCCCACAATTACCAGGACATCTGGCTGGGATGCTTCACCGTAAGTCTGACGAAGTCAGTATAGCTAACCCTGACGACACTGTCTGAAATTTGACCACATAAGCCGCGAGCTTGAATGTCTTCTTCCAGTACATAGACCTTAATGGAGGCATTTTGCAGACTTTCAAGGAAACGGCTTCCTTCTACTGCCGCGGTCACACCATCCTGGAGCAATAAAAGTTCATCGTCTTTATCAATCAGGCGGAGAAGAGAGGAGAAATCGGTAAGCCACGCAGAGCGATGTAATGTGTGCAGCATGAGTATCTCAAAACCTTAAAATGACGTCATAGTTGCCTAGCTCACGGCGTAAATCTTCCGGTTCTAACGCTGTCGCATCGACCACAAAATTAACACCCTGCTGAAGACCCCGCTCGCGTAAAGAGGCGGCACAAAGCCAACATTGCTCAATATCGTACAATTCCAACAGTTTGAAGGTTGCGATGTAGTCTCGCGCCAACACAACATCCGGCTGTTGTCCCTGAAGGATTTGAAAAACGCCATCGCCGATAAAAAATACGCCGAGGTCTTCCGTTAATGCCGATGTCGCCAGCAAGGCATCTAATCCTTCACGGCCAGACGCGCTGCCGTGCGGCACGGTAGAAAAGACAAAAGCAACACGTTTCATTAAAACTGCACCACGCGATCGCAGGTCAGGGACGCCTCAGCCAGCGAACCCAGCCCGCTGAGGTTAAAACCTGATTGTAAATTAGCGCCTGCCAGGCCCAGACGTTTCGCTTCAGTTTCATCAACTACGCCGCGACGCAACGCCGCCGCCACGCAAATATTCAGCGTCACGCCATGCTGCTGGTTCAGCTGTTGCCAGGCCCGTACCAGATCGTATTCATCACTGGCAGGCGAAGTCAGTAAGTTGGCGTTATACACACCTTCACGATAGAAAAAGACGCTACTTAGCTCATGCCCTTCTTTGAGTAGCGCATGAGCAAATTGCAACGCGCTGCTCGCCTGCTGCGTACCATAAGCCGGCCCCGTCACCATGATGGCAAAACGCATTACTTGTCTTGCCCCTGGAAATCGCCGCTTTTGAACTGACGAATATAGAGGTAGACCGTGTGCTTGGAGATGTTCAGCCGATCGGCAACCTGGTTGATGGCATCTTTAATATCGAAGATACCTTTCTCATACAGATTCAGGACAATCTGACGATTCTTGGCGTTGTTGGAAACATTGCGATCGGCGTTCACTTCTTCGATCGTGAATTCCAGCGTTTGGGTAACCAGGTCTTCCACCGAAGAAGCGAAGTTGACGGCAGAACCCACTTCCGGGGTTTCCGGTGGGATAAAGGTATTCATTATCTGCGAGAATGGGACATCAAGGTTCATATTGATGCACAGCAGACCAATCACGCGATGCTCACGGTTGCGAATAGCAATCGTCACCGACTTCATCAAGACACCGCTTTTCGCACGTGTGAAGTAACACTTCGACACGCTGCTATCCGCACCCGTCATATCATGCAGCATACGCAATGCAAGGTCGGTAATCGGCGAGCCAATTTTGCGGCCCGTGTGTTCACCGTTAGCAATGCGGATAGCCGAGCATTTCAAATCCTGCAAAGAGTGCAATACGATTTCACAATGGGAACCAATGAGCATCGCCAACCCGTCCACAACCGCTTCGTAGGATTTGAGGATATCGAAGTCAGTTTGATCGAAAGGACGTTGATCCAGTAAATCTAGCTCACTGGTTTCGTTGGTTAAAAGCGACCTGGACATGAAAAAAAGCACTCCTTTTCAGGAGCCTGTCGTTATGTTGTCAGGGCAGGCTCATCACTATTATAGGGGCATCTAAAGTAATACAGCGCACAAGGCGCTTTCCAGTATTAATTATATCCTGTCGATAATAAAAAACCGCCGCCCTGTGGGCGGCGGTTTCTGGTCACTTATTTTTTGCTGCTGTCTGCAGCTTTATCTGCCGGTGCAGCATCTGGCTGCGCATCGGCCTTCGGCGCCGGTTTGATGTCTAACAGTTCAACATCAAAGACCAGCGTAGAGTTGGCCGGAATGCCCGGTACGCCAGTTTTGCCGTAAGCCAGATCCGGTGGGATAACCAGCTGGATTTTGCCGCCTTTCTTGATGTTTTTCAGGCCTTCAGTCCAGCCCGGGATTACCCCGTCAAGACGGAAAGAGAGCGGCTCACCGCGGGTATAAGAGTTATCAAACTCTTTACCATCAATCAGCGTACCTTTGTAGTTGACTACCACGGTATCGCTGTCTTTCGGCGCAGCACCAGTACCTTCTTTCTCTACTTTGTAGACCAGGCCAGTAGCAGAGGTTTTAACGCCTTTCTCTTTAGCAAATTTCTCGCGGTAAACTTTACCTTTGGCTTCGTTATCAGCCGCGTCTTTTTCCATTTTCGCCTGAGCGGAGCTCTTCACGCGCGCTTCAAACGCCTGCAGAGTTTGTTCGATTTCCTGGTCAGACAGCTTGCTCTTGTCTGCAAACGCATCCTGAACGCCAGCGATCAGCTGATCTTTATCCAGTTTGATGCCCAGTTTTTCCTGCTCTTTCAGAGAGTTTTCCATATAACGACCCAGGGACGCGCCCAGCGCGTAAGCGGCTTTTTGGTCGTCATTCTTGAATGCTGCTTTGCTGTCAGCAGTAGCGGCTGGTTTCGCAGCATCAGCAGCGAAGGTGATCGGGGCATGCAGAGCAACAGCCATTGTGGTCGCCAGCAGCGTTACTTTAAACAGTGATTTCATCCATATCTCCAGGGCCGGGGCATCTCACCCCAGGGTTAGCTAAAACAAAAATGTACTATAAAGCGTTGTAGAACAAATCAACATACGGGCACGCCCTATTATCACCACATTTCAGACTCTTTTTGTTTAAATTAGTTTCGTGACCGAAGATTGAGTGCTGTGCAAACAGGCAAAGTTAAGTAGAATTCGCCGCAGTCCGCGATCTGCCGGAGAAAAAAGAAAGAGGTGAATCATGCAGGATACAACAATGGAAACTCGCCTGGCTGAACTGGAAAGTCGCCTGGCATTTCAGGAGATAACCATTGAAGAGCTCAACGTGACGGTGACCGCGCATGAACTGGAAATGGCCAAACTCCGCGACCATCTGCGTTTACTGACAGAAAAGCTCAAAGCAACACAGCCGTCCCACATTGCGTCGCAGTCTGAAGAGACCCCGCCGCCACATTATTGAGACGTAAAAAAAGCGGGAATATCCCGCTTTTTTTGTGCCCGATGGCGCGAACGCTTATCGGATCTACTCACATATACCCAAAGGATTTCAAATCACAGCAAGGCGGCAAGCTTGGGGAATTCCCAGGAGCATAGATAACTATGTCACCGGGATTCGAAAGCGCAGCCAACACCGCTGTGGGTTGAAAGACGAAGGGTATTAGTGGCAACCGCAGCCGCCGCCGTTACCTTTACCGCCACCGCCGCAGCAGCCTTCGCCACCGTGCTCGTGACCATGGTCGTGACCGTGGCCATGACCACCGCAGCAACCGTCATGACCGTGGTCATGATCGTGGTCGTGACCGTGCGCGCCGTGAACGTGGCCGTGAGCCAGTTCTTCTTCGGTCGCTTCGCGGATAGCAACAACTTCTACGTTGAATTTCAGGTTCTGGCCAGCCAGCATGTGGTTACCGTCAACGACAACGTGATCGTCTTCCACTTCGGTAATTTCTACCGGTACTGGACCCTGATCGGTTTCAGCCAGGAAACGCATGCCAACCTGCAGTTCGTCAACGCCCATGAACACGTCTTTAGGAACGCGCTGCACCAGGTTTTCGTCGTACTGACCGTATGCGTCGTTTGCGCCAACAGCGACATCGAATTTGTCGCCAACTTCATGACCGTCCAGCGCTGTTTCCAGGCCAGAAATCAGGGAACCGTGACCATGCAGGTAGTCCAGCGGCGCACTCACCGGAGACTCATCAACCAACACACCGTCTTCTGTACGTACCTGATAGGCCAGGCTGACCACCAGGTCCTTTGCTACTTTCATGATATCTCCTGAGCATGGAAAGAATAGTGGCGCAGATTGTAGCGGAATTCTGCACCCGTGTACCCTCTAGCTTAAAAAAAGCTGCGCCATATCGCTAGTCCGGATGAAAAATCCCGATCACTTGCTCTTCTTTGCGAACGTGCTCGCGCGCCTCTTTATCCGCTTCCCGCATCTGATGGCCGCACTTAACACATTCAACAATATCGATATTATTTTCGCGCCACATTGCCAGCGTATCCTGCGCCTGGCAGGACGGACATTTTGCGCCTGCAATAAAACGTTTACGAATTGCCATGATTACCTCTACTCAAATTCATCCCAGCCATCCAGCTGACGCCGCTCTTGCTGCATCTCTCGTTGGAAAATTTCCTCCAGCTCGCGCCGGGCTTCCCTGGCTCGAGAGATTTGTACGGTATCCGTATGCATGGGGATCAGCTCCCGCAGCATGCGCATATCCAGCCGACGAAAATGCAGCTGAGCGCGCTGAGCCTGGTGCGGATGCATCCCCAGTGTAACCAGCGTTTTACGCCCCAACTCCAGCGCACTGGAGAACGTTTCGCGGGAAAACTGCGTCACACCAGCTTGTAATAACTCATGCGCCTCTACACGTCCGCGCGCACGCGCAAGAATATGCAAATGCGGAAAATACTGTTGGCACAGTTCCACCAGTTTCATGGTGTCTTCAGGCTCATTACAGGTAATAACAATAGACTGTGCCGCCTCCGCACCCGCAGAACGCAACAGATCCACCTGCGTGGCATCACCGTAGTAAACCTTATAGCCATATTTACGCATCAAATTCACCGCGCTGATATCCCGCTCCAGAACGGTAATCCGCATTTTATTGGCCATCAACAGGCGACCAATAACCTGACCAAAGCGCCCAAACCCCACGACAATCACCTGCGGTTTATCATCCTCCACCCAGGGTTTTTCATCTTCGTCATCCGGGCCGTTAAACTGACGGGAGAGCCATTTATCAATCAGCTTCATCACCAACGGCGTGGTCATCATCGACAGCGTGACGGTCACCAGTAGCAACGCCATTTGGTCGCCCTGAAACAGCCGTTGCGAGGATGCCGTTGAAAACAGCACGAAAGCGAATTCACCGCCCTGACTCAAAACCCCGGCAAACTGCATCCGTTCTGAGCTTCTCATGCCGTTAAGACGCGCCAGCACATACAGCACCAGCATTTTTACAACCACCAGTACTATCACGCTCGCCGCCACCCACAGAATATGGGTATAGAGCACGCCAAGATTGAGTGACATGCCTACGGAGATAAAAAACAGGCCGAGCAGCAGGCCTTTAAACGGATCGATTGCCGTTTCCAGCTCATGTCGGTATTCGCTTTCCGCCAACAGCACGCCCGCGATAAACGTTCCCAGCGCCATCGACAGCCCCAGCGCATCCATAAATAAAGCCGAACCCAGCACCAGCAACAGCGTCGCGGCGGTAAATACTTCCCGCACGCCAGAATCCGCAATAAAGCGGAAAACCGGACGCAGCAAATAGCGCCCGCCAATCAGCATGCCGGCAAAGGCCAGCACCTTCATTCCCACTTTGATCCAGTCAAAATGTTCGTCAGCAGACCCCGCCAGCAGTGGAACCAGCGCCAGGGCAGGGATCACCGCCAAATCCTGAAACAGCAGCACCGAAAAACCCAGTTGTCCGGATTCACTGCGGTTCATGCCTTTTTCGCGCATCAACTGTAGCGCCATGGCGGTCGATGACATCGCCAGACCAATGCCGCCAACCACTGCCGCCTGCCAGGAGAACGCAGTGAGCATCAATAATCCTGCCAGCACTACTGCACTCAGCATTACCTGCGCGGCGCCGACGCCAAAAATTGAACGCCGCAACTGCCACAGCTTGGCTGGATTAAGCTCCAGCCCAATGATGAACATAAGAAAGACCACCCCCAGCTCGGAAAAGTGCAGAATTTCATCCACATCGCTGATGAATCCTAATCCCCACGGGCCGATAGCAATACCCGCCAGCAAGTAACCCAGCACCGGACCGATACCCAGCTTTGAGGCCAGGGGGACTGCAGCCACCGCCGCGAAGAGGAACAACACTCCCGCCGTCAATAAATCAGAACCTTCCATCAGCGGCCTCCCACAGGGATCGGATTTGCCAGCCAGTCACCATACGCTTTCGCATGGCTGTCCAACTCCTGCTTCGTTTGCCGCCTGGCCCAGTAGACGATAATAGGGCTCATCCAGTGCATGCGGCACATACCGGCCGTTAGCTCAAAAGGGCGCAGTACATCGCTCATTGGATAACGATTTAGCGCGTCATAGCGGTAGGCGCTTTCCGGTTCTCCGGTCGTGATAACGCTCCGCCAGTACTTTCCCGCCAGTTGGTTCCCTCCAGGGCCGCTGGCAAATCCGCGGCTCAGTACGCGATCAAGCCATTCCTTTAACAGCGCCGGACAGCTATAGGTGTAGAGCGGATGCTGAAAAACAATCACATCATGCTCACGCAGTAGCGCCTGCTCATGCGGAATGTCGATAAAAAAATCAGGATAGTGCGCGTAAAGGTCGTGCACGGTAACATTGCTAAGCTGCATGGCCGGTTTAAGCAGAACCCGGTTCGCGACCGAGTCCTGAGATTCCGGATGGGCATACAGCAGCAAGACTTTCGCTGGCTGGAACATCATCCCCCTCCCGGTTTTGTCTTTTGTCTATTTTCGACGTTTTGGGCTACCATTGCGCCTCGGTGCGGCAAATGGCCCACACATTACATTATCATAATGATAAATTAACATAGTCTGAACATACGGCGCCTTATGATTGTTTTCTCATCGTTACAAATTCGTCGCGGCGTGCGCGTCTTGCTGGACAATGCCACGGCCACCATTAATCCAGGGCAGAAAGTTGGTCTGGTAGGTAAAAATGGCTGTGGTAAATCTACCCTGCTGGCATTGCTGAAAAATGAACTCAGCGCCGACGCCGGAGGATTTACCTATCCGGGAAACTGGCAGCTTGCGTGGGTGAATCAGGAAACGCCAGCATTGCCGCAGCCCGCGCTGGAGTACGTGATTGACGGCGACCGCGAGTATCGTCAACTGGAAGCGCAGTTGAACGATGCCAACGAACGTAACGATGGACACGCTATTGCCACCGTCCATGGCAAACTGGATGCCATCGACGCCTGGACCGTGCGCTCACGCGCCGCCAGCCTGCTGCATGGTCTCGGTTTCTCCAACGAACAGCTTGAGCGCCCGGTCAGCGACTTTTCCGGTGGCTGGCGTATGCGTCTCAACCTGGCCCAGGCGCTGATTTGCCGTTCAGACCTGCTGCTGCTCGATGAACCCACCAACCACCTCGATCTCGACGCGGTAATCTGGCTGGAAAGATGGCTGAAAAGCTACCAGGGCACGCTGATATTGATCTCCCACGACCGCGACTTCCTCGACCCGGTGGTGGACAAAATTATTCATATCGAACAGCAAACCATGTTCGAGTACACCGGCAACTACAGCGCGTTTGAAATCCAGCGTGCGACCCGCCTTGCGCAGCAACAGGCAATGTACGAAAGCCAGCAGGAGCGCGTGGCGCATCTGCAAAGCTATATCGATCGTTTCCGCGCTAAAGCAACCAAAGCAAAGCAGGCGCAAAGCCGTATCAAAATGCTGGAACGCATGGAGCTGATTGCCCCGGCACACGTGGACAACCCGTTCCACTTCAGCTTTCGCGAACCAGAAAGCCTGCCGAATCCACTGCTGAAGATGGAAAAGGTCAGCGCTGGCTACGGCGATCGCGTCATTCTCGATTCGATCAAACTGAATCTGGTGCCGGGTTCCCGCATCGGCCTGCTCGGTCGCAACGGCGCGGGTAAATCGACGCTGATCAAGCTGCTGGCCGGCGAACTGGCCCCCATTAGCGGCGAGATTGGCCTGGCGAAAGGTATCAAGCTGGGCTACTTCGCGCAGCACCAGTTGGAGTTTTTACGCGCCGATGAATCGCCTATTCAGCACCTGGCGCGCATGGCGCCGCAGGAGCTGGAGCAGAAACTGCGGGACTACCTCGGCGGATTCGGCTTCCAGGGCGATAAAGTCAGCGAAGAAACTCGCCGCTTCTCCGGTGGTGAAAAAGCGCGTCTGGTGCTGGCGTTGATCGTCTGGCAGCGCCCGAACCTGCTCCTGCTTGATGAACCGACCAACCACCTGGACCTTGATATGCGCCAGGCGCTGACCGAAGCGTTGATCGATTTCGAAGGCGCGCTGGTCGTGGTCTCGCACGACCGTCACCTGATTCGCTCCACCACCGATGACCTCTATCTGGTGCACGACAAAAAAGTCGAGCCGTTTGACGGCGATCTGGAGGATTATCAGCAGTGGCTGAGCGATGTGCAAAAACAAGAAAACCAGAGCGACGAACCGGCAAAAGAGAGCGTTAACAGCGCCCAGGCGCGTAAAGACCAGAAGCGTCGCGAAGCTGAATTGCGCACCCTGACGCAGCCGCTGCGTAAAGAGATTACCCGTCTGGAAAAAGAGATGGAGAAACTGCACGCACAGCTGGCGCAGGCGGAAGAAAAACTCGGCGACAGCGAACTGTATGACCAAAGCCGCAAAGCCGAACTCACCGCATGCCTGCAGCAGCAGGCCAGTGCAAAATCCGGACTGGAAGAGTGCGAGATGGCCTGGCTGGAAGCGCAGGAACAGCTTGAGCAGATGCTGGCCGAATAGTCATGAGTGCCTGATAAGGCGAAGCCGCCATCCGGCTCCTGAGCCGAAAATGCCTGATGACGACGCTCGCGCGTCTTATCAGGCCTACGTTTCGTTTATGTAGTTGTGGCCCAGGCTCGCGTAACCTGCTGGCTGACTAGCGACAAAATCACATATTGGCTAACCCGCACGCGCTGTGCGCGGTATAGTTATTCTTTCCGATTATTAATTGCTCTGGTGTTATGGTTGAAATCACGTCCACAGAAATGACCCCACCTACCGACGATTCGCGAGAATTCCGCCCGATGCGCGGTATCAGTAACCGCCATCTGCAGACGATGCTGCCGCGCTTAATTCGCCGCAAGGTGAAGTTCGACGCCCACTGGCAGCGTCTGGAATTGCCCGATGGTGATTTTGTCGATCTGGCGTGGAGTGAAGATCCGCAACAGGCGAAACACAAACCGCGCCTGGTGGTTTTTCACGGTCTGGAAGGTAGTCTGAACAGCCCGTACGCACATGGCCTGATTGAAGCGGCGCAAAAGCGCGGCTGGCTGGGCGTGGTAATGCATTTTCGCGGCTGCAGCGGTGAACCCAATCGTCTGAACCGCATTTATCATTCGGGCGAAACAGAAGATGGCACCTGGTTTTTACACTGGCTGGAGCGTGAGTTCGGTCGCGTGCCGACCGCAGCGGTGGGCTATTCGCTCGGTGGCAACATGCTGGCCTGCCTGCTGGCCAAAGAAGGCAACGAGATTCCAATTGATGCCGCCGTTATCGTCTCCGCGCCTTTCGTGCTGGAAGCCTGTAGTTACCATATGGACAAGGGATTCTCTCGGGTCTATCAGCGCTACCTGCTCAATCTGTTGAAAGCCAATGCCTCGCGTAAGCTTGAGGCCTATCCAGGCTCGCTGCCGGTAAGTCTGTCCCAATTGAAATCTCTGCGTCGCATTCGCGATTTTGACGATCTGATCACCGCCAAAATCCACGGTTTCGCCGATGCTATAGACTATTATCGTCAGTGTAGCGCCATGCCGTTGCTCAACCAGATCGCCAAACCCACGCTGATTATCCATGCCAAGGACGATCCGTTTATGGATCATCACGTGATCCCGAAACCGGAAAACCTGCCTTCGCAGGTGGAGTATCAGTTGACTGAACACGGTGGCCACGTCGGATTCATTGGCGGCACGGTACGCCATCCTGAGATGTGGCTGGAATCCAGAATCCCCGACTGGCTGACAACGTATCTGGAGGTCTCATCATGATCATCCCCTGGCAAGATATCTCCCCGGACGCGCTGGACAATCTGATTGAAAGCTTTGTCTTGCGTGAAGGCACCGATTATGGTGAACATGAACGTTCGCTCGAACAAAAAGTCGCCGACGTCAAACGCCAACTACAATCAGGTGAAGCCGTGCTGGTGTGGTCTGAACTGCATGAAACGGTCAATATTATGCCGAGGAAGCAGATTCACGAGTAATCCGTAGCCGCCGGCCGACTTTACTATAATTATAACCATTTCATGGAGTTGTTATGTCTGCCAAACATCCGGTGATTGCGGTAACAGGATCCAGCGGCGCGGGGACCACCACCACCAGCCTCGCGTTTCGTAAAATTTTCGCGCAGTTAAATCTGCGTGCCGCCGAGGTGGAAGGTGACAGTTTTCATCGCTATACCCGTCCGGAAATGGACATGGCGATTCGCAAAGCGCGCGATGCCGGGCGGCATATCAGCTATTTCGGCCCCGAAGCTAATGACTTCGGTCTGCTGGAACAAACTTTCATCGAATACGGTCAGACGGGCAAAGGCCAGTCGCGAAAATATCTGCACACTTACGATGAGGCCGTACCGTGGAACCAGGTGCCAGGGACTTTCACGCCCTGGCAGCCGCTGCCTGAACCGACGGATGTCCTGTTTTATGAAGGACTGCACGGCGGCGTCGTCACCCCACAGCAAAACGTGGCCCAACATGTCGATCTGCTGGTTGGCGTGGTGCCGATCGTAAACCTGGAATGGATCCAGAAACTGACTCGCGATACCAGCGAGCGTGGACACTCGCGTGAAGCGGTGATGGACTCGGTGGTGCGATCAATGGACGATTACATCAATTACATCACGCCGCAGTTCTCCCGGACGCATATTAACTTCCAGCGCGTACCGACCGTCGATACCTCTAACCCCTTTGCCGCCAAGAGTATCCCGTCTCTGGATGAAAGCTTTGTCGTGATTCATTTTCGTAACCTGGAAGGGATCGACTTCCCGTGGCTACTGGCCATGCTGCAGGGCTCATTCATTTCCCACATCAATACATTGGTCGTGCCGGGCGGCAAGATGGGCCTGGCGATGGAATTGATTATGCTGCCGCTGGTCCAGCGACTGATGGAAGGCAAAAAGATAGGGTGAGGCGTGGAAAGTGCCCGATGGCGCTTCGCTTATCGGGCCTACGAATCAACATTATCCGGCGTCAGGGATTACGCGGCAACCACTTCATAGGAGTGGGTAATGTTCACCGCCTTTTCCAGCATCAGTGCCACGGAGCAATATTTTTCCGCTGAAAGGTCGACTGCGCGTGAGACTGATGCATCTTTCAGATCGTTACCCGTTACGATGAAATGCAGGTTGATGTGGGTAAACAGGCGCGGCGCTTCATCACGACGCTCTGAGGTCAGTTTCACTTCGCAGTTGGTCACATCCTGACGACCCTTTTGCAGGATCGATACCACATCAATTGCGCTACAACCGCCCGCCGCCATTAATACCATTTCCATCGGGCTCGGCGCTTTATCACCGGAGTTACCGTCCATCAGAATTTGGTGGCCAGAGGCGGACTCACCGAGGAAGGTTAACCCTTCAACCCACTTTACACGCGCTTGCATATTTCGTAACTCCAATGTTTCAATTTTCCTGACAGATTACGCGCACATAACAATTCTCGCAATGGAAGGCGACCTGCGTCATGCTGAAGCGAGACACCAGGAGACACACGGCGAAAGCTATGCTAAAACAGTCGGGATGCTACAGTAATACATTGACGTACTGCATGTATGCAGAGGACATCACATTACAGGCTGCAGTATATTTTTAGTAGCCCCCTTCCCAGGTAGCGGGAAGCACATTTTTGCAAACCCAGAGGCAGCGTCGTTTTCTGGCTCTGGAGACAGCTTATAACAGAGGATAACCGCGCATGGTGCTTGGCAAACCGCAAACAGACCCGACTCTCGAATGGTTCTTGTCTCATTGCCATATTCATAAGTACCCATCGAAGAGCACGCTGATTCACCAGGGTGAAAAAGCGGAAACGTTGTATTACATCGTTAAAGGCTCAGTGGCAGTGCTGATCAAAGATGAAGAAGGGAAAGAAATGATCCTTTCTTATCTGAATCAGGGCGATTTTATTGGTGAATTAGGCCTCTTCGAAGAAGGTCAGGAACGTAGCGCCTGGGTACGTGCCAAAACCGCATGTGAAGTCGCTGAAATTTCCTACAAAAAATTTCGCCAATTAATCCAGGTCAACCCGGATATTCTGATGCGCCTGTCTTCTCAGATGGCTCGTCGTCTGCAGGTCACGTCTGAAAAAGTCGGCAACCTCGCCTTCCTCGACGTAACTGGTCGTATCGCGCAGACTCTGCTGAATCTGGCGAAACAGCCTGATGCGATGACCCACCCGGACGGCATGCAGATTAAAATCACCCGTCAGGAAATCGGCCAGATCGTTGGCTGCTCCCGTGAGACCGTCGGCCGTATTCTGAAGATGCTGGAAGATCAGAACCTGATCTCCGCACACGGTAAGACTATCGTCGTCTACGGCACCCGTTAACCCCATCGAAGTGGCGCGTTACCCAGTAATGCGCCACTTTTGTTTGCACCGATGTGGCGAAGACTGATATACCACCCAGAGATCAACTACGCACTACGGCAGACGCTGGTGCTATGTTTACCTGTGGCTGTTGGTCTGATCATCGGTCAGCTTCATCTGGGCCTCCTCTTCTCCCTGGTCCCTGCCTGCTGCAACATTGCCGGTCTTGATACCCCGCATAAGCGCTTTTTCAAACGTTTAGCTATTGGCGCGTCTTTGTTTGCCGGATGCAGTTTGATCATGCAATTACTGCTGGCAAAAGATATACCACTGCCGCTTATCCTCACCGGCCTGACGCTAATTCTTGGTGTAACCGCCGAGTTGAGCCCTTTGCATGCGCGACTATTGCCTGCCTCACTTATCGCAGCGATTTTCACGCTAAGCCTGGCCGGCAACATGCCCGTCTGGGAGCCGCTGCTGATCTACGCGCTGGGCACGTTATGGTATGGCCTGTTCAACTGGTTCTGGTTTTGGATGTGGCGCGAACAGCCGCTCCGTGAATCGCTCAGCCTGTTGTATCGTGAATTAGCCGATTACTGTGAAACTAAGTACAGCATGCTGACCCAGCATGCCGACCCAGAAAAAGCGCTGCCTCCCCTGCTGGTTCGCCAACAAAAGGCAGTGGATCTGATTACCCAGTGTTATCAGCAAATGCATATGCTGTCGGCGCATCGCAACAACGATTACAAGCGCCTGCTGCGTGCCTTTCAGGAGGCGCTCGATTTACAAGAGCATATTTCCGTTAGCCTCCACCAGCCGGAAGAGGTGCAAAAGCTGGTCGAGCGTAGCCATGCGGAGCAGGTGATTCGCTGGAATGCGCGTACCGTAGCCGAACGCCTTCGGGTACTGGCCGATGATATTTTGTATCACCGTTTGCCGACCCGTTTCTCGATGGAAAAACAGATTGGCACACTGGAGAAAATCGCCAGGCAGCATCCGGACAACCCGGTGGGACAATTTTGCTACTGGCACTTTAGCCGTATTGCCCGCGTGCTACGCACCCAGCGCCCGTTGTATGCCCGTGACTTGATGGCTGACAAGCAGCGTCGGTTGCCGTTGATCCCAGCCCTGAAAAACTATCTGTCGTTGAAATCTCCAGCGCTGCGCAATGCCGGACGCATCTGCGTTATGTTGAGTATCGCCAGCCTGATGGGCAGCGCCTTACACCTGCCAAAGCCCTACTGGATTTTAATGACTATTCTGTTCGTCACGCAAAATGGCTACGGGGCGACCCGGGTACGCATCTTACATCGGTCGGTCGGTACGCTCGTTGGGCTGGTGATTGCCGGCGTCACGCTGCACTTTCATATTCCGGAAGGTTTCACGCTGGCAGCCATGCTGCTGATAACCCTGGTGAGCTATCTGATCATCCGTAAAAATTACGGCTGGGCTACCGTCGGCTTTACGGTCACGGCAGTTTACACCCTGCAACTGCTGACGCTGAACGGGGAACAGTTTATCGTGCCGCGGTTTGTCGATACGATCATTGGCTGCCTAATCGCCTTTGGCGGCACGCTCTGGCTGTGGCCACAGTGGCAGAGCGGTCTGTTGCGTAAGAACGCCCACGACGCGTTAGAAGCCGACCAGGAGGCCATTCGCCTGATCCTCAGCAACGATCCGCAGGCCACGCCGCTGGCGTATCAACGCATGCGGGTTAACCAGGCGCAGAACACGCTGTTCAACTCACTGAACCAGGCGATGCAGGAGCCAGGATTCAACTCGCACTACCTTGCGGACATGAAACTGTGGGTCACGCACAGCCAGTTCATCGTCGAACACATTAACGCGATGACCACGCTGGCAAGGGAACATACGATGCTGACGCCGGATTTGGCGCAGCGGTATCTGGAATCCTGTGAAATTGCGCTTCAGCGCTGTCAGCAGCGGCTGGAGTATGACGGACCGGGAAGCTCGGGCGATGTGAATATTCTCGAAGCGCCGGAGATGCTGTCCCACGGTCCGTTAAGCACTCTTGAGCAGCATCTGCAACGGGTTCTTGGGCATCTGAACACCATGCATACCATTTCGTCGGTAGCATGGCGTCAGCGACCGCACCACGGGATCTGGCTGAGCCGCCGACTACGGGACATGAAGGGTTAAAAGATTTGCCGGATGCGCTACGCTTATCCGGCCTACGAATCACACCTTACCCTGTAGGCCGGATAAGGCGCTCGCGCCGCCATCCGGCAATCAGCCCACCACCTTCGCGACAGCCTGCGCGAAACGCTGCATCCCTTCATCGATATCCGCCTGCTCTACCACCAGCGACGGCGCGAAACGCATTACGTCCGGCCCGGCGTTCAGCACCATCACCCCTTCGTGCGCGGCGGCATAGAGGAAATCGCGCGCCCGGCCTTTAAACTGCGGCTTCAACTCGGCGCCAATCAGCAGCCCCATCCCGCGAATATCGCTGAAAATGTCGAACTGTTGATCAATCTTGTGCAAATGCTGGACAAACGTCTGACGTTTGGCCTGAATGCCTCCCAGCACTTCCGGCGTGTTGATGATATCAAACGCTGCACCCGCTACCGCGCAGGCCAGCGGGTTACCGCCGTACGTGGAACCGTGCGACCCCACGTGGAACGCGGAGGCAATCTCCTGAGTGGTCAGCACCGCGCTCACCGGGAAACCGCCGCCGAGCGCCTTCGCGCTGGTGAGGATATCCGGCGTCACGCCGTAGTGCATATAGGCAAACAAATCGCCGGTACGCCCCATCCCGCTCTGCACTTCATCAAATACCAACAGCGCCTGGTGCTGGTCACAGAGTTCGCGCAAACCTTGCAGGAATTCCGGCGTAGCCGCAGTGACGCCGCCTTCTCCCTGAATTGGCTCAACCACCACCGCGCAGGTGTGATCGTCCATCACCGCTTTTACCGCATGCAGATCGTTAAACGGGACATGGATGATATCTGCCGGCTTTGGTCCAAAGCCGTCGGAGTATTTCGGCTGCCCGCCAACAGAAACGGTAAACAGCGAACGGCCGTGAAACGCATTATGGAAGGCAATGATTTTGGTTTTGAACGGGCTATGACGCACACAGGCATAGTGGCGCGCCAGCTTAAAGGCGGTTTCGTTGGCTTCCGTACCTGAATTCATGAACAGCACGCGCTCGGCGAAGGACGCATCAATGATTTTACGGCCTAAACGCAGCGCAGGTTCATTGGTGAAAACGTTGCTGGTATGCCACAGGGTTTCCCCCTGGGTTTTTAACGCCTCAACCAGTGCCGGATGGCAATGCCCTAGCGCGGTAACTGCAATGCCGCCCGCGAAATCAACATACTCTTTGCCCTGTTGATCCCAGACTCGACTCCCTTTTCCTTTTACCGGGATAAACTCAGCCGGTGCATAAATCGGCAGAATCACTTCATCGAATGTCGCGCGTGTAATAGCAGTTTGTTCAGTTGCCATGTCATTACCACCCTGTTAAGCAGAAATGCTAGTGAAATTATAATCACAAAATATGAATAAAAAATCACTGAATAGCAACCACAATTCAGCGATTGAGGAAATTAGCCAGCAGCTGATGCCCCTGTTCGCTGAGAATACTCTCCGGGTGAAACTGCACCCCTTCCATATCCCACTCACGGTGACGAATGCCCATAATCTCCTGCGTTTCACTCCAGGCCGTCACTTCAAAGCAGTCAGGAAGCGTTTCGGGGGCAACCACCAGAGAATGGTAGCGCGTCACCGTTAATGGGTTGGCGAGTCCCTGAAAAACGCCCTGCCCGTTATGCGTAATCGGCGAGGTTTTACCGTGCATCACTTTTGCCGCCCGAACCACGCTCGCGCCAAAGGCCTGCGCCATCGCCTGGTGACCGAGACACACGCCCAGCAGAGGGATGTTGCCCGCGAAATGGCGAATTACATCCAGCGAGATACCGGCGTCATCCGGCGTGCAGGGTCCTGGGGAAATCACGATTTTTTGCGGGCTCAACGCATCGATTTGCGCCAGCGTCAGCTCGTCGTTACGCCTGACAAGGACATCAGCGCCCAGTTCGCAGAAGTATTGGTACAGGTTCCAGGTAAAAGAATCATAGTTATCAATAAGCAGGATCATGGCGGCTCCGGTACATAAGAACCGCGCTATTCTACTCAGTTTCCGGGGCTTCGCTTACCACTTTACGAAATATCGCCTGCAGCGCAGACAAGTCACCCATCGCCCCGCTCTGATTAGCCAGATTCCACTCCTCAACCGGGATGTCATCCCAGCTCAGCATATACCCGGCATGAATCGCTAATTGTTCGAAGAAAATACGCTGCGCCAGGCCGCTGCCAATACGAAACGGATGCAGCACGTTGATTTCGCAATAATAGTGTGCAAGACGATCGACAAACTTGTCTTCCGGCAACCCCACCAGCCAGGACTCATCTTCCAGGTCCTGCATCAACGTATTGCCCTCTTTCTCGATATAAGCGAAATGGCAAAAACGGGTATCGCCCTGGTAGATATCGACTTCCCGCAGATGTCCCGCCCAGTCAAAAATATCCCGATACAGCTGGCGATGAATGGCGCACAGATGCGGCAATCCCCGTTTAAGCGGGCCCAGCTCGATAGTGGCCGCACGCAGCGCCGTCAGTTCATAGGCCGCCAGCGTCAGTCGTTGCGCCTGATGGATCCCCAGACGGTTACGCATGACATTCAGGCCCGGATACAAATAGGGGTCGCGTCCATCACCGAATTTATCGCTCATAGTGCCTCCTCAACTCTTCAAGACGCGCCAGGGCGTCTTCAGCACTCAGAGTAACCCGTGGAATATCCACACCTTCCAACCGCCGACTGGCCTGGAAATTGGCATTTCGTCGTTGTTCCCAGAGCCGGGACTTTTGTTTATCGGTGAGTTTTTTCACATGACCTCCCTGAATGAGCCGACACTTGCCACAAGTATAAGCAGCAATTTCGGGTTACGCAGAGAAGGGAGAGAACGCGGGCGAGAACTGCCCGCGCAAAATACGGTTATGGCAGGACTTTAGCAGACAGGATAACAATCGGTTTTGACGGAACATTCTGGTAAGGACCGACATCATGGGTCTGTACCTGAGAGATCTTATCCGCGACATCCATACCTTTCACAACTTTACCGAAGACAGCATAGCCAAAGTCGCGCTGGCCGTGATCGAGGAACGCATTGTCCGCAATGTTGATAAAGAACTGGCTGGTCGCGCTGTCTTTATCCGCTGTACGCGCCATAGCAATCGTGCCGCGGGTGTTACGCAGTCCGTTATCGGCTTCATTCTTGATTGGCGGGTTAGGTTTCTTCTGCTGCATCTGCTCGGTAAAACCGCCGCCCTGCACCATGAAGCCAGGGATCACGCGGTGGAACGTAGTGTTGTTATAGAAACCGCTGTTGACATAATCGACAAAGTTTTGCACTGAAACCGGGGCTTTCTGACTGTTCAGCTCCAGCTCAATGTTACCGGCAGAGGTTGTCAGCAGGACATGCGGGTCACCTTTTGCTGCCAGTGCTGCGGGAGAAAGAGCAGAAAGAGCGAGAACAGCTGCAACAGCCGCCAGAGTCGATTTGAGCATGAGAATTCCTTAACAAGAGCAGAAATGAAGCAAGTGAATTGATTCTAAAGAGCCTTCAAGAACAAGGCCATCCCTTTACTTAATTTTACGTACTTGAAACAAATGTAACCTTATAGCCCCAAGCCTCAATGCGATCTAGATCACATAAAAAAATGTAACGGAGCTGGTAATTGCCAATAAACATTTAAATGCATCACTAAAACGCCTAAAATCTGCCCGCTCACGGCGCAGTCAATGCGCCTCCCACTTCTATACAGGCCAGTCATGACTAACAGCAATCGCATCAAGCTCACATGGATTAGCTTTCTCTCCTACGCCCTGACAGGCGCGTTGGTAATTGTCACCGGGATGGTGATGGGAAACATCGCAGAGTACTTCCATTTGCCCGTTTCCAGTATGAGTAACACCTTCACCTTTCTGAATGCCGGCATTCTGATCTCTATCTTCCTGAATGCCTGGCTGATGGAAATTGTGCCCCTGAAAACCCAATTGCGCTTTGGCTTTATCCTGATGGTTCTGGCGGTCGCCGGACTGATGCTCAGCCATAGCCTGGCCTTGTTCTCAGCCGCCATGTTTGTACTGGGTCTGGTGAGCGGTATCACCATGTCGATTGGTACGTTTCTGGTGACTCAGATGTACGAAGGCCGCCAGCGCGGTTCTCGTCTGCTGTTTACTGACTCCTTCTTCAGCATGGCTGGCATGATTTTCCCGATGGTGGCCGCGTTCCTGTTAGCGCGCAGCATCGAATGGTATTGGGTCTATGCCTGTATCGGCCTGGTATACGTCGCCATTTTCCTGCTGACCTTCGGCTGCGAATTCCCGGCGCTGGGCAAACACGCGCAGCAACCGGACGCGCCGGTAGTGAAAGAAAAATGGGGTATTGGCGTGCTGTTCCTGGCGATCGCCGCACTGTGCTACATCCTCGGTCAGTTGGGCTTTATCTCCTGGGTGCCGGAATACGCCAAAAGCCTTGGCATGAGCCTGAACGACGCAGGTAAACTGGTCAGCGACTTCTGGATGTCTTACATGGTTGGCATGTGGGCGTTTAGCTTTATCCTGCGTTTCTTCGATTTGCAGCGCATCCTGACCGTACTGGCGGGTCTGGCCACCGTCCTGATGTATCTGTTCATCACCGGTACGCCGGAGCATATGCCGTGGTTTATTCTGACACTGGGCTTCTTCTCCAGCGCGATTTATACCACCATTATTACTCTCGGCTCCCAGCAGACGAAGGTCGCATCACCTAAACTGGTTAACTTCGTTCTGACCTGCGGCACCATTGGTACTATGCTCACTTTCGTGGTAACCGGCCCTATCGTGGCGCACAGCGGACCGCTGGCAGCATTACAGACGGCCAACGGCTTGTATGCCGTGGTATTCGTGATGTGCTTCATCCTTGGGTTCGTCACGCGCCATCGCCAGCATAACGTGCCAGCAACGCATTAATCTCACTGCCGGATGGTATCTGCGCTATCCGGCACATTCTCACTCCATCTGCCTTTCACTGGTCATGTAGGCCAATTCTTACAAAAGCCCCTTAAATTGTATGCTTTTTATACAAACACGAAAAGTCAGTTAATTCCGTTACTTATAAAAATGCTGACAAATCAGTTATATACCTCTTAAGGAGTATATAAAGGCGAATTTGATTTGCATCAATAAGCGGGGTTGCTGAATCGTTAAGGTAGGCAGTAATAGAAAAGAAATCGAGGCAAAAATGAGCAAAGTCAGACTCGCTATTATCGGTAATGGTATGGTCGGCCATCGCTTTATTGAGGATCTTCTTGATAAATCCGACGCTGCCAATTTTGATATTACCGTCTTCTGTGAAGAACCCCGCAAAGCGTACGACCGTGTACACCTGTCCTCCTACTTCTCCCACCACACCGCCGAAGAGCTTTCTCTGGTGCGTGAAGGATTCTACGAGAAGCACGGCGTTAAGGTGTTAGTGGGCGAGCGCGCAATTACCATCAACCGCCAGGAGAAGGTGATCCACTCCAGCGCGGGTCGTACGGTCTATTACGATAAGTTGATCATGGCGACGGGCTCTTACCCGTGGATCCCGCCGATTAAAGGTTCGGAAACCCAGGACTGCTTCGTTTACCGTACCATCGAAGACCTCAACGCCATTGAGTCTTGCGCACGCCGGAGCAAACGCGGCGCCGTCGTCGGGGGTGGCCTGCTGGGCCTGGAAGCCGCCGGCGCGCTGAAAAGCCTCGGCGTTGAAACCCACGTGATTGAATTCGCCCCAATGCTGATGGCTGAACAGCTGGATCATATGGGTGGCGAGCAGTTACGTCGCAAAATTGAAAGCATGGGCGTGCGCGTGCACACCAGCAAAAACACCAAAGAGATCGTCCAGGAAGGCACCGAAGCGCGCAAAACCATGCGTTTTGCCGACGGTAGCGAACTGGAAGTCGATTTCATCGTCTTCTCTACCGGTATTCGTCCACGCGACAAACTGGCCACCCAATGCGGCCTGGACGTCGCTCCGCGCGGTGGTATCGTGATTAACGACACCTGCCAGACTTCTGACCCGGATATCTATGCCATCGGCGAATGCGCCAGCTGGAACAACCGCGTGTATGGTCTGGTCGCTCCAGGCTACAAAATGGCGCAGGTTGCCGTTGACCATATTCTCGAAACCGAAAACGCCTTTGAAGGCGCGGATCTGAGCGCCAAGCTGAAGCTGCTCGGCGTTGACGTCGGCGGGATTGGCGACGCACATGCGCGTACGCCGGGTGCCCGTAGCTACGTCTATCTCGACGAAAGCAAAGAAGTCTACAAACGCCTGATCGTTAGCGAAGATAACAAAACCCTGCTCGGCGCAGTTTTAGTCGGCGACACCAGCGATTACGGCAACCTGCTGCAGCTGGTGCTGAACGCCATCGAACTGCCGGAAAACCCGGATTCACTGATTCTGCCAGCACACGCGGGTAGCGGTAAGCCGTCTATCGGTGTCGATAAACTGCCGGACAGCGCGCAGATTTGCTCCTGCTTCGATGTCACCAAAGGCATGCTGATTGCCGCTATCAACAAAGGCTGCCACACCGTTGCAGCGCTGAAAGCTGAAACCAAAGCCGGTACCGGCTGTGGCGGGTGTATCCCGCTGGTAACGCAGGTCCTGAACGCCGAACTGGCGAAACAGGGTATCGAAGTTAACAACAACCTGTGCGAACACTTCCCGTACTCACGTCAGGAACTGTTCCATCTCATCCGCGTAGAAGGCATCAAAACCTTCGAAGAGTTGCTGGCAAAACACGGGAAAGGCTACGGCTGTGAAGTGTGTAAGCCGACCGTCGGTTCTCTGCTGGCTTCCTGCTGGAATGAGTACATCCTCAAACCGCAGCACACGCCTCTGCAGGACACCAACGACAACTTCCTGGCGAACATCCAGAAAGACGGTACCTACTCCGTGATCCCGCGCTCTGCGGGTGGTGAGATTACCCCTGAAGGGCTGGTGGCCGTGGGCCGTATCGCGCGTGAATTTAACCTGTACACCAAAATCACCGGTTCTCAGCGTATCGGCCTGTTTGGCGCGCAAAAAGACGACCTGCCGGAAATCTGGCGTCAGCTGATTGAAGCGGGCTTCGAAACCGGCCACGCGTACGCCAAAGCGTTGCGTATGGCAAAAACCTGCGTGGGCAGCACCTGGTGCCGTTACGGCGTCGGCGATAGCGTCGGCTTCGGCGTAGAACTGGAAAATCGCTACAAAGGCATTCGTACCCCGCACAAAATGAAATTCGGCGTCTCCGGCTGTACCCGTGAATGTGCCGAAGCACAGGGTAAAGACGTGGGTATCATCGCCACAGAGAAAGGCTGGAACCTGTACGTTTGCGGTAACGGCGGGATGAAACCTCGTCATGCGGATCTGCTGGCGGCGGATATCGATCGCGACACGCTGCTCAAGTACCTTGACCGTTTCATGATGTTCTACATCCGTACCGCCGACAAACTGACCCGTACCGCACCGTGGTTAGACAATCTGGAAGGCGGTATCGAGTATCTGAAATCTGTCATCATCGACGACAAGCTGGGTCTGAACCAGCACCTGGAAGAAGAGATGACCCGTCTGCGTGAAGCGGTGGTCTGCGAATGGACAGAAACGGTTAACACCCCATCCGCGCAGGTTCGCTTCAAACACTTTATCAACAGCGAAAAACGCGATCCAAATGTCCAGGTTGTGCCTGAACGTGAACAACATCGTCCGGCCACGCCTTATGAGCGTATTCCGGTGACTCTGGTGGAGGAAAACGCATGAGCCAGTGGCAAAACATCTGCAAAATCGATGACATTCTGCCTGCAACAGGCGTCTGCGCCCTGTTAGGTAGTGAGCAAGTTGCGATTTTCCGCCCGTATCACAGCGACCAGGTGTTTGCGATCAGCAACATCGACCCGTTCTTTGAGTCCAGCGTACTTTCTCGTGGGCTGATTGCTGAACATCAGGGCGAGTTGTGGGTCGCCAGCCCGCTGAAAAAACAGCGCTTTCGTTTAAGCGACGGCCTGTGCATGGAAGACGAACAGTTCTCCGTGAAACATTACGAAGCGCGAGTGAAAGACGGCACGGTACAACTGCGCGGTTAATAAATTTTTGGGAGGCGCAACGCCTCCCCTTTTTTGACGTATTTGCAGGTCTTTTATTGGTAGGCCTGATAAGCGTAGCGCCATCAGGCAATTGCAAAAGCACATTGCCGGATGGCGGCATAAATGCCTTATCCGGCCTACGGTTACGATTTTTTTTATTTTTTGTACTTCAAGGATAATCAAATGTTTACTGACACTATCAATAAGTGTGCGGCTAATGCTGCGCGCATCGCACGCCTGTCGGCTAATAATCCGCTCGGATTCTGGGTCAGTTCGGCAATGGCAGGGGCTTATGTCGGTCTCGGCATCATCCTTATTTTCACCCTCGGCAATCTGCTCGACCCGTCCGTACGTCCTCTGGTGATGGGGGCAACCTTTGGCATCGCTTTAACGCTGGTCATTATCGCCGGTTCGGAATTGTTTACCGGTCACACCATGTTCCTGACGCTCGGCGTCAAAGCGGGTACCATCAGCCACGGCCAGATGTGGGCTATCCTGCCGCAAACCTGGCTGGGTAACCTGGTCGGCTCCGTGTTTGTCGCCCTGCTTTACAGCTGGGGCGGCGGCAGCCTGCTGCCGGTTGATACCAGCATCGTCCATTCGGTTGCGCTGGCGAAAACGACCGCGCCTGCAACGGTGCTGTTCTTCAAAGGCGCGCTGTGTAACTGGTTGGTTTGTCTGGCAATCTGGATGGCAATCCGTACCGAAGGCGCGGCAAAATTCCTCGCTATCTGGTGGTGTCTGCTGGCGTTTATTGCTTCCGGCTACGAGCACTCGGTTGCCAACATGACGCTGTTTGCCCTCTCCTGGTTCGGTCACCACAGCGAAGCTTATACCCTGTCAGGAATTGGTCATAACCTGCTGTGGGTGACACTCGGTAATACTTTGTCCGGTGTCGTATTCATGGGATTGGGTTATTGGTATGCTACGCCAAAATCGGAGCGTCCTGTTCCGGCAAAAATCAACCAGCCAGAGGCTGCTGCCAATAATTAAGGGGTAATGTCGTGGATCATTTGCCTATATTTTGTCAACTACGTGACCGCGACTGCTTGATCGTCGGCGGTGGTGATGTCGCAGAACGCAAAGCGCGCTTACTGCTGGAAGCGGGCGCACGTTTAACGGTTAATGCGCTGGCGTTTATTCCGCAGTTCAAAGTATGGGCAGATGAAGGCATGCTGACGCTGGTTGAAGGGCCATTCGATGAGTCTCTGCTCGACGCCTGCTGGCTGGCTATCGCCGCCACCGATGACGATACCGTCAACCAAAGCGTCAGTACCGCCGCAGAATCACGCCGTATATTCTGCAACGTGGTCGATGCGCCAAAAGCAGCCAGTTTTATCATGCCCTCCATTATCGACCGCTCGCCGCTGATGGTGGCGGTCTCCTCCGGCGGGACATCGCCGGTGCTTGCCCGTCTACTGCGTGAAAGACTTGAATCCGTATTGCCTCAGCATCTGGGCCAGGTCGCGCAGTATGCCGGCAAGTTGCGTTCCCGAGTGAAGCAACAGTTTGCCAGCATGGGAGAGCGTCGTCGCTTCTGGGAAAAATTGTTCGTGAATGACCGCCTGGCGCAGTCGCTGGCGAACAGTGACCAGAAAGCCGTCGAGGAAACCACCGAGCAGTTGCTTAGCGAACCGTTGGATCATCGCGGGGAAGTGGTGCTGGTTGGCGCCGGTCCTGGCGATGCCGGACTGCTGACGTTGAAAGGACTACAGCAGATCCAGCAAGCAGATGTCGTGGTCTATGACCGTCTGGTGTCCGACGACATCATGAACCTTGTACGCCGCGATGCGGACCGGGTCTTCGTCGGTAAACGCGCGGGCTACCACTGCGTACCGCAGGAAGAGATTAACCAGATCCTGCTGCGTGAAGCGCAACAGGGTAAACGCGTCGTGAGACTGAAAGGTGGCGATCCGTTCATCTTTGGCCGCGGCGGCGAAGAGCTGGAAACCCTGTGCCACGCCGGTATTCCATTCTCCGTTGTGCCGGGTATTACCGCTGCTTCCGGGTGTTCCGCCTATTCCGGCATTCCGCTGACCCATCGTGATTACGCCCAGAGCGTACGTCTGGTTACCGGACACCTGAAAACCGGCGGAGAGCTGGACTGGGAAAACCTGGCGGCAGAGAAACAGACGCTGGTGTTCTACATGGGTCTGAACCAGGCGGCCACCATTCAGGAAAAACTGATCGAATTTGGTATGCAACCCGATATGACTGTCGCGTTGGTAGAAAACGGTACTTCTGTGAAGCAACGCGTCGTCAACGGGGTACTGACGCAGCTCGGCGAACTGGCGCAGCAGGTTGAAAGCCCGGCGCTGATTATCGTCGGTCGTGTGGTAGGCCTTCGCGATAAGCTGAACTGGTTCTCGAACCATTAATCTAGTTTCTGAAGATGCCCTGATATTCAGGGCATCTATTTATCCCCCAGCAGAAATAAATAAAAAACGAACCGCGCTATATACTCTCCTCAATAATCCGACTATTAATCATTAATTAAAATATAAGCATCCAGCAATCTAATTCATTAATTATATAAAGCTTATCATGTCCTTATCCGGACTACTTAAAGTTTATTTTAGTTGATATCTTAACCGCCGAGAAATGGATTTCATCCATTTAAAAATAGATCTCTTACAAGGATTTTAACATGCTGAAATTTGCAAAAATCACCCTCGTTGCTGGTGTTCTGGCTACGCTGACCGCGTGTACTGGCCATATCGAAAATACAAAAAATAACTGCAGCTACGATTACTTCCTGCATCCAGCGATTTCAATTTCTAAAATTATTGGTGGCTGTGGTCCGGCTGCAAACCAGTAATAAAAGCGATTGCGCAGATACAAAAAAAACCGGGAATTTCCCGGTTTTTTGCATTTATAGATTAGATGCTCATTCACATGCTATCGCACTCACGCTCTCGCGCAGAATACGTAGCACGGTCTGTTCTCCACTTCGGTTTGGATTAATACGAATCGCATAATCACCCAGCAACGGATTCGCTTCGCGAAACGTCCCCGAAAGGCGATAGAACAGCGGAGGGATCTCATACTTCGACTCAGCTCCCACCGGGTATGGCAGCGCGCCTCTCTCTTGCGCCGCTTTCAGCACGCGGGCGGCAATCGGCTGATGAAACTCCACGATCAGCACCTTCGACTGGGCATTGGCGATGACGGCCTTTTTCACCTCGGGTAGCGCTCCGCTATTAAGCATCGTCAGCAACCGTTCAGCAACGCCAGCCTGTACCGCATGCATCACCGGCGCGAAAACCAGACCACGAAGCACCTCCAGCGCCTGCGCCCCCTGAATCTGGCTGCCGCCGGAATAAAGCGTCGCGCGGATTTTCGCGATAGCTTCCGCCTTGCCGACCACCGCCCCGACGCCCTCCGGGCCGAAGAGTTTAAAGCACGAAAAAGTAGACAGCGTCGCCCCAAATTCACAGCCAATACCGTCAACTTTCATCACCGCGTAGTTGTCATCGGTTAACGTCGGTACGCCGCACCGCGCGATTTCCGCCAGCACCTCGGCTAACACGTAACAATCCTGCGGTTGCTGACGCGTATGCTGCACCAGCGCGGCGTCAGGACGATGCTGCGTAATCGCCTGGGTGATTGCCGGGAGGCAGTTAAAATCCGCCCTCACCAGGGTAATGCCCATCTGCTCGACAAGCACCTGGGTTGTAGGATACACAGGCGCATCGTGAACTAACAGCCGCTGGCCGGGTTTGAGCAGCGCAGCCAGCCCGGCGCGAATAGCCCCGGTGCCTGCGCCCTGAACCAACGCTGCGGCCTCAGCGTGAAACGCCTCGGCTAGCACCTTTTCCACGCGTTGCGTCACCCGAGGCTGATTCAGCCCCGGGGCCAGCCCTATATCACCACCGGCCAGAAAATCAGCGCCAGGAAAGTGAAGGCAAAGCGTATCCACCAGCGCAAACTGCTTTTGCTGTGCCTGCGCAAGCGTCAGGCTTTGCAGAGGGAACGTCTTCATGTTTTACGCCTCCTCAAGCCGGAACAAACAGACCAAACCAGTAAAGAATATTCAGCACAATACCGGTGATCATTACCGCTACGACCGGAGCCGCCATCTTCTGAACCGGACGCCCTATCGATTCGTTGAGGAAGTAAATCGCTACCGCAATTGAGAAACCGGTGTAGCCTGCCATCTTGATGGCGGCAAAAATCGAGCCTACCAGCAGCGCCATTTCCATCAGCATATTCATCGCATTACGAATATTGTCCGATGCGTTACGCACTGACGGATAACGTCCCAGCCATTTGCCAATAGAGCGCAGCAGCAACACTTCCGCTGAAATCACGATAGCGCCAAGGATTGCCGCTATCCACGGGTTCGGCGCCAGGTAACCTACGGAGAACACGAAGGTAAAACCCGCTACCGCATACACGCCCGTCGCCAGCGCGGTTGTCGCAATCATCGGTACAAAACCCAGCCCGCGCATAAACTCCGCCAGGGCCGCCTGATTCACCAGCGTCTGCGACTGCTCCGGCGAAATCCCAGCCGAATACGCTTTTTCCAGCGTAAAAATTGAAACCTCGCTGCCAGCGAAAATCTTCATACTGGCGACGGCGGCAATCAACGCGCCGACAATGGCGATATACGGCAGGTTTTTAATAATCCGCGAGGTTCGTTCTTCAAAGACCGATAGCCCGCTGGCATCCATCTCGTCATCGCCGCGGTGGCGAATATCATGCGTAATGGCGATCGCCAGCAGCATCATCATCCCCACAAAAATCTCAATTGATTCCGGGTTCAGGTGTGGGAAGTAACGCACCACCACCACGCGGGTCATCAGTACCACCACCGCCGCGATAATGCTGTGCTTCCAGCCAAACTGGTAGAAAATCGCCACCAGCGGGAAGAGTGCGAATGCGGAAACCACCGGAGAACTCAGTTCACCGAGGCTACCCAGTACATCAACCGGCAGCGCCGTGAGCAGATGGTTCACCGGCAGCAGGCAGGTCAGAATCAATACGCCCCAGATAGCGCCCAGACCGAACGCCAGCAGGCTGTTCATCGCCAGCACGCCGAGAATATCCGTCGGCAGGAACAGCAGCCAGGCGTTGAGCAAGCCGGTTTTGAGGGTAAATGAGATCCCCACCGACGCCACAAAGCCGATACTCAGACCAAACGCGATACTCCCCGCCTCACGGCGATTCATGTACCCCTCGATCAGCTGCGGCAGAATCGGGCGGATACCGTCATGAAAGACGGCCGCCGAGCGATGTGCCAGAAGTGACGTCATGCCGGTCAGGCAGGCCACCACCACAATCTGAATATACAGATCCATAGTCATGCCTTTTATTTCAAATGGTTAACCAGCATCGGAATCGCATGTTCAACATGTTCGACGGAGAGACCAAAAGCCACTTTCCCTTCCGCAACCATTTTTGCGATATGTTCGTCTTTCGCCTTAATACCCGGCCTGGCGATAGTGCAGCTTTTGTTGTAGCCAATCACCGCGATGGCAATCGACAGCGCCGCGCCCGCGCCGGTGTTACAAGCGCCGATGTAGTAATCCAGCAGTCCGGATTTCACTTTCATCGCCGCTTCCATGTCGTTATGAATGGATACTTCAAAGCAACCCGGAGCTGCGGTTTCAATGGTCTTTTTAATCTGCTCACGCTGTAAGCCAGCAACGCCAATCTTTTTCATGATTCTGTCCTTATTGGAAAAATTTTGAGGGGTTATCACGTAACATCGTGTCCACATCGGCCTGGCTGAATCCTGACTGGCGCAACTGTGGGATAAAAGTGGTTAACAGATAGTCGTAGCCATTGCCGCCATTGGCTTTTAAATGCGAGCGGCGGGTAATGTCCATGGAAAGCATCACGCGATCAAGCAGCCCGCGATTGCGCAGCGCATGGAGCATGCCAATGCGTTTCTCGTCCGGGTAATAGTTGTTTTTACCGATGGTATCGAACTGCACATACGCGCCGAGATCGATCATGCGTAAGATATTGTCGAGATTATCTTTCAGGTCGCAGTGACCAACGGTTACGCGAGAAAGGTCAACGCCGTGCGCCTGCAGCAACACCAGCTGTTCCAGGCCCATGGTACTAAACGAGGTGTGGGTGGAGATGGGACGTCCGGTTTCGATGTGCGCCCGCGCCGCGGCAATAAACACCTTCTCTTCAAGCGGCGTAATCACCCCTTCGCTGGAGCCAATTTCCGCAATAATTCCGGCCTTCAATTCAGTACCATCAATACCGATGACTATCTCATCGACCATCTCCTGCGCGAGCTGTTCCACGCTGCGAGCCGCGACATGTTCAGGGAAAAACGCATCCTGGTAATAGCCAGTGCAGGCCATGACGTTGATACCGGTATCGCGCATCAGGTCGAGCATGAATTGTGGATTACGCCCCATATAGCGGTTGGTCATCTCAATAATATTGCTGACGCCTGACGCCCGGAGATCCTTCATCTCCTGACAAATCAGATCGTACTGATCTAACCGGCAGTCGAGGTTATTTTTGAACCCAGAGAGATCGATATGCAGATGTTCGTGGACCCAGGTATAGCCCGTCGGATCAAAGTTCATAAGGTGTCTCCTGTAAGGCGCAATGCCGAGAGAAAAGAGCAGCCATTTTGTGGCGCCGCCGCGCCGAAAAATTCACACACCGTCGCGCCAACATCGGATAACGTCGCCCGGATGCCTAATTGCGCAGGCTCCAGCCCCTGTTGATACACCAGTACCGGCACAACTTCCCGGGTATGATGGCTGTGACCGATGGTCGGATCGTTGCCGTGATCGGCCATGACCACCAGACAGTCACTTGGATCCATAGCGGCCAAAAGGCGTGAAAGATTAAGATCGACAAGCTGCAACCGTTCGGCATACCGCGCTACGTCTTCAGCGTGCCCGGCAAGATCGGTTTCCTGAATGTTGGTACAGATAAATACCGTCGGCTCAGCGTTAAATTCGTTAAGCGTGATATCCATGATCTGCTGGCTATCCACCAGGTTTTGCCAGCTGCGCCCGTGCGGATTGGCAACGATGTCCGCCACTTTACCGACCAGCACGGTAGGGATTCCGACGTCATGCAGTTTTTGTGGCACCTGTACCTGCTCATCTACGCCAAAACCCATATGCCTGACCTGGAAGCCATTTTCATAGGCACCGGAGCGTGGAGCGTTAATGCCGATAAAGCGTCCTTCTTTGGTCTCGGCTGCATCCAGAATGCGCTGGCTGTCTTTAAGCTGACCGCCAAACGCGATCACGCGCCCGACCTGAACCTGCTCACGCACCACACGGCCTATTTTTAGCACCTCATCAAATGGGATAACGGCAAGATTGGCGGTAATGTTGTAGACCTGACCTAAATCCGCTTCGAGGTTATCGCCCACTGCGACCGCATTGTTGACCCAAAGAAACGCCAGATCGCCGCCGCGGCGTTCCACCTGCCAGCCCGCGGCTTTCAGCGCTTGCTCAACGCCATTGATGACGTCGCTAAATGGCATCCGCAGCGGAGCCTGAGGTCGTGTGCCTAAAATCTCCTGATGGCCCATAAAGGTATCTCCCCCTTCATGCTGCAGCTCTGCAACGCCCCAAACCGCCGATGCTGAAGGTTTCATCACGCCAGGCGCAAAGCCCAGAGCGTTAATCAGCCCCAACTTTTCCAGCGTTGGCAACCGTAACTGCGGGAGTTCGCCCAGGATATGGCCGCAGGTATTCGCTCCCGCATCCTGCGGCCTGACCAACGTGACGTCTTTCATTGCGCCAACACCAAAACTGTCGATCACCAACACGACGAATCGAGCCATTAGTCCTCCAGAATATTGCCGAGACTGTCATAACGCGCGACGATTTCAGCCGCGCCGCGCTGAATGCCCGACACCAGCACCACGTCGCTACGCGTCACGAAGATCTGGGTGCGAAAACAGAAGATCACCGCGCTGCTCACCGGAAATTCGCCGGCTACAGGCAGGTAGTAGTCAATGCTGCTGTCGTCCACGGGTTTAAGCTTTGCGGCTATTGGGGCGCCATTTTCCGGCGTAAAGACCAGCGCGTTTTGCGCGTGACCACGACGGTAATAGCCCCCGCCATAGCAATAACTGTCCCCACGAAACGTGTGCGAAACCTCGCTTAACCACAGCATCGCAATGCGTTCCGGCTGGTCGCCTTTTTGGTTACAAGGAATGGTGCCGGTCAGCGCATGACCCGGCTCAGCATGGGTGACGCCATATTCCGCCAACAGGGGAAGTGACGCGCAGCTACTGGCTGACGGCGCATTAAGCTGCTCAATGGCAATCCCGGCTTCCGCCAACTGACGTCGGGCGCTCACCAGCGTGTGCAGATTAGGCGTCGGCATCGTCTGCGCTGATTTTTCATCCCATAACAGGCAGGGGAAATGGGTTAACCCGCACAGACGCAGGCCCGGCAGGCTGCGGATTTCATTGACCACATCCGTCAGATACTTCAGCGGAAATCCGCTTTCCTGCCCCGGATAGAGAAAATCATCCTTGTCATACACCTTCAGCATCACGTTCTGTTCACAGCCGGCCTTCACCGCCGCAGCCGAAACTTCGCGCGCTTTCTCCAGCGAGAACAATGTGATGACCTCAGTGCCTTGCGCCACTGCCTCATTGACCAGCCGCGACGGGATCTGCACCAGATGTCCCTGATGCGCAACCGGTAACCCGGCGCGGCGCATGACGCGGCTCTCCTTGTAATCGACAACCACGATACCTTCATAGCCAAGCTGCAACAGTTTCTCTGCTAGCCACGGGTTACGTCCTACCTGTTTGGTCATCAGATATAGCGAGATGCCATGTTGCCTGGCGACATCCAGCAGGCGTTTGCCATTCTCAATGACCTGATCAACATCAATGACCCAACTGTCAGGCGCGATCTTCCCTTGCTGCCACAACGCGATAGCGGCCGAGATAAGTGCGGGGTTCTGGCGTTTCAATGCATCTATAAACATTTCTCTGCCTCGTTCTAATCCTTCAGTTAAATATTCATTTTTTTGAATATTTAGGGTGCAATAAGCTCATTGCCCATTGATTTCAGACGCCTTCGTTCGCCGCCATCCACAATCCGTACAGGTTAGCCAACATATAGCCTTCTTCATTCGCGTGCGGCGTCACCGTGAACTCTTTCAGCAGCGCCTGATGTACCAATAAAATAGTTGGCCACAGATGAGATTGCGCCAACTCCTCCAACAGCTCACCATCCAGTGCTTCAATCACTTCCCCCTGGCGACTGCGCATTAACGCGCTCGCCATATGGGTCATCGCCATGGTCCCTTGCTCGCTATAAACCGGCAAACACCACTCTTCATCCAGCCGCCTGACCACCTGCAGCATGCCGCTACAAATATCCTTGTCGATAACGCCCGCTTCACACAGCAGGTTAAGCCTGTTTTCCATATCGTTCGCCTTCACTTAATAACTGGGTTCCTGTTCACCGTTCGCCACACGCTGTTGGTGGGCAAGCAGCGCCTCTTTATTGACGACCGCTCGTAGTAGCTGTTGCATCGGATAATCCTCCGCCCGGGTCAGCACTACCGCCTCCGTGGCCTGCAGAAATCGCGGATCGTTGGTGAGCGGCGTGGCTTCTAATCCCAGTACCGCCAACTCGGCCTCTGCAACCACGTTCCAGATAACCGCATCCACATCCCCTCTCGCGATACGCTGCAAGCTTTCGTGATAAGGCATATCGATCAATTCAACGTCACGGTCGCCAAAACAGGCCTCGGTCATGATTTTCTGATCCGCCGAACGGTTATCGAGCCCGACACGTTTTACATCTGCGGATTCGCCCTTGCGACAAATCAGCTGATGCTCGCCGACGTAGGTATGCGGTCCCAGCGCCAACGTAATGCGCAATCCATCCTGGGCAAGGTAACTTTCCGCCGCCAGGCGGGAAACTACCGCCATGTCATAGACGCCGTTCAGCAGGCATTCCACGCGAATATCAGCCCCACGCATGTGTGCGTAATAAAACGGGATCCCATCGAATTGAGCCTTAAGCCCACTCGCCAGTCCTTCATATAAACGGGTGTAGGGCAGCGGCATCGCGCAGACCACGTTATTAATATCCACATGCTTTAGCAGCGTACGGTTATCCATCTCCACCAGATAGCTACCGTTACGCCCGCGGCGCTCAATACGGATCGCCCCGGAGGATTCCAGCGTTTTCAACGCGGCCTGGGTTAACCCTACCGATGAGTGACACTCGGCAGCCAGTTCATCGATAGTTTTCAGTCTGTTACCACACTTCTCACCGAGCAGGTAACGGGCCAGGGTTGTCAGCACAACCCCCTCTTTCTTGATAAATGTCCGACGCATTTTATATTTTCAGTAAAGTGAATATTTATATCTTCATTAAAGTGAAGATATAACGCAATGAGGAAATGTGCAAACGGCGAGGCGCCTCACATTTTTTGAGATTTACCAACGAACAGGCGAAAAAAAACCGGGCGTAACCCGGTTTCTTCAACAACGCAGAGCGCATTACGGCTTGGCCACAAAACCAATCGCTTCGTAAACGGCTTTCAGCGTAACAGACGCGCGGGCGCTGGCTTTCTCCGCACCGTCTTTCATCACTTTCTGCAGGAAAGCTTCATCGTTACGGAAACGGTGATACCGCGCCTGAAGCTCGGTCAGCATGCCGGAAACGGCCTCTGCGACTTCACCTTTCAGATGACCATACATTTTGCCTTCGAAGTGCTGTTCCAGCTCCGGAATGCTCTGGCCAGTGACGGCAGAGAGGATATCCAGCAGGTTGGAAACACCTGCTTTGTTCTGCACGTCGTAGCGAACAACCGGCGGCTCTTCGGAGTCGGTCATCGCTCGTTTGATTTTCTTAACCACGGATTTCGGATCTTCCAGCAGGCCGATCACGTTGTTGCGGTTGTCATCCGACTTGGACATTTTCTTCGTCGGCTCCAGCAGCGACATCACGCGCGCACCGGATTTAGGAATGAACGGCTCAGGCACTTTGAAGATATCGCCATACAGGGCGTTGAAGCGCTGGGCAATATCGCGGCTCAGTTCCAGATGCTGTTTCTGATCTTCGCCAACCGGCACCTGGTTGGTCTGATACAGCAGGATGTCTGCCGCCATCAGCACCGGATAATCAAACAGACCGGCGTTGATGTTCTCCGCATAGCGCGCGGATTTGTCTTTGAACTGGGTCATACGGCTCAGTTCGCCGAAGTAGGTGTAGCAGTTCAGCGCCCAACCTAGCTGGGCATGTTCCGGTACGTGAGACTGCACGAAAATGGTGCTTTTTTCAGGATCGATTCCGCATGCCAGATACAACGCCAGCGTATCCAGCGTTGCTTTACGCAGTTGCTGAGCATCCTGACGAACGGTGATGGCATGTTGGTCTACGATGCAGTAGATGCAATGGTAGTCATCCTGCATGCTCACCCACTGACGCAGCGCACCCATATAGTTGCCAATGGTCAATTCACCTGAGGGCTGTGCGCCACTAAAAACGATGGGCTTAGTCATTTTTTAATTCCTGATTTTCGCTATGCGGAAGCCCGAGAGCGGGCAGTAGTTCATTAATACGGTCGTAAATAACGTCGGGCTGGCTCAGCGCGATCGACTCGCCGTAGTTGTAGCCATAGGTCAGGCCAACGGACGGACAGCCAGCAGCTTTTGCCGCCTGAATATCATTGCGTGAATCCCCTACGAAGAGCATTTGCTCGGGCTTGATGCCAAGCTTGCTTGCCACCAACAGCAGCGGATCCGGATGCGGTTTTTTATTCTGCACATCGTCACCACCGATGACCACGCTAAAGTATTTGGCGATATCCAACGCCTCGAGCAATGGCGCGACAAACGGGGTCGGTTTATTGGTCACCAGACCCAGCGGCAATCCTTTCGCATGCAGCGCGCCCAGCGTATCGGCAACATCAGGGAACAGGAATGTTCCCTCTTCTGCGACATCGCCGTAGTATCTGTCGAACAGCTTACGCAAAATACGTACCTGTTCCTCGGCGGGAATATCATCATCAACGGGGGGTTTACCCATCGTTTTGCGTAAAGTTGCGCGCTCCTGACGAGACCACGCCAGCGCGCGCTCCATCAGTACATCTGCACCGTTACCAATCCAGGTGATAACACGTTCTTCACCGGCAACCGGCAGTTCCAGCGCATACAGCGCCATATCCACCGCAGCGGCTAATCCCGGCGCGCTGTCGACCAGCGTGCCGTCGAGGTCAAATGCAGCGCCCCGAATATCCTGAAACTTATCCATGACTTACCTTCGCCAGTTCATTGCGCATTTCATCAATGACTTTTTTGTAATCTGGTTGGTCGAAAATAGCTGAGCCTGCGACAAACATATCTGCGCCTGCCGCGGCGATTTCACCAATGTTGTTCACTTTGACGCCGCCGTCCACTTCCAGACGAATGTCATAGCCAGATTCATCAATGCGGCGACGCACTTCGCGCAGCTTATCCAATGTTTGCGGAATGAAGGACTGCCCGCCAAAGCCTGGGTTAACGGACATCAGCAGGATCACGTCGAGCTTGTCCATGACGTAATCCAGATAGCTCAGCGGCGTTGCCGGGTTGAACACCAGGCCCGCTTTACAACCATGCTCTTTGATCAGCTGTAAAGTGCGATCGACATGCTCGGAGGCTTCCGGATGAAAAGTAATGATGCTGGCGCCAGCGGCGGCGAAGTCCGGGACAATACGATCGACCGGTTTCACCATCAGGTGAACATCAATCGGGGCGGTGATGCCATATTTACGCAGCGATTTCAGGACCATCGGTCCGATGGTCAGATTCGGTACGTAGTGATTGTCCATGACGTCGAAGTGCACAACGTCGGCACCGGCAGTCAGCGCTCTCGCGGTGTCCTCACCCAGGCGGGCAAAATCAGCCGACAGAATTGAGGGGGCGATCAAATACTGTTTCATCCGCTTCTCCTTGAGAATTATTTCTTCGCAGGCGTTACAACTCCTGGTTTATACAGTGCCAGCAGTTCGTTCACCTTTTTACGCGTGCCGCCATTGCTGCTAATGCTGCGCCGCACTTTGACCTGAAAATGTTTCGCCGATCGGTACCACTCACGGGTATCGGGCGTGTCATGATTCGAAATTAACACCGGGATCTGCTTACTGACCAGCTTTTCTGCCATTTCGGCCAGATGCGCCTGCTCTTTTGGGCTAAAGCTGTTGGTATGATACGCGGTGAAATTTGCCGTCGCCGAAAGCGGTGCATAAGGCGGGTCACAATAGACCACAGAGTTGCTATCCGCACGATCCATGCACTCTTCATAGGAGAGGCAATGAAACTCCGCATTCTGCGCTTTTTCAGCAAAATGGTACAACTCGGCTTCCGGGAAATACGGTTTTTTATAACGACCAAACGGCACGTTAAACTCGCCGCGCAGGTTATAGCGACACAATCCGTTGTAACCGAAGCGGTTCAGATACAAGAACAGCACTGCACGGCGGAAGGGGTCCTGGCTGGCATTAAATTCTTCTCTGAACCGATAGTACACCTCAGCCTGATTGGTTTCAGGCATAAACAGCTCACGTGAAGCCTGCACATACTCATCGGTACGCGTCTTCACGATGTTATAGAGACTGATGAGGTCGCTGTTGATATCGGCAAGAATATAACGAGAAAAGTCGGTGTTAAGAAACACCGACCCGGCACCCACGAAAGGTTCAATCAGGCATTCACCCTTAGGTAAATGCCGTTTGATATCATCAAGCAGGGGGTATTTTCCCCCTGCCCATTTCAAAAAAGCGCGATTTTTTTTCATGCTGACTAACTAATTACACCTTCTCCGGCTGTGGAGAAAGCTCCGACAGCATCCTGCGCTTTAGTCTTTGTCCCGCAATTGGGCGAAACAGCAAACCATTGCAGAACATATCCTATCTTACTTCAAATCGGCCTGAACCTGGTGCAGCGGTTTTGCCCACGGGTTTTTCGCCTGAATATCGGCGGGTAACGTAGACACTGCACGTTTAGCATCTTCTTTAGACGCATACACGCCCGTCACCAGAACATACCACGGTTGACCGTTGCGCGTCGTCTGATACACCACGTAGTTCTTCAGGTTTTCTTTCTTCGCCCAACCGTTCAGGTTGTCGTAGTTAGAAGAACTGCTGAGCTGCAGCGTGTAATGACTGGACGGCGCAGATTTTAACGCTCCAACATTTCCTGCACTTTTCGCTCCGCCGGCAACAGGCGTTGACGTTGTTGCGGTTGGCGCAGGCGTTGCGGTCTGAGCAGGCGTGGTAGTCGCGGTTGCTTTCGGCTCAGCCGTCGCCTTCGGCGTAGCGGTAACCACAGGTGCTTTGGTTGTGGTCGTCGGCGCAGTTGCGGTTGGTTTTGCCTGAGCAACAGGTTTCGGCTCTGTCGGCGTCGCTTTCACCGTAGTTTGCGGTTTGCTCTTCGGTTCAATGACGGCCTGTTTACGTTCCTGATGCGTAGCCACAGGACGTTCCGTCGTTTCCGTTTTCGCAGTCTGGCGCGCAGCATTACCATTACGCATCGGCGCAACGGTCGCAGGCTCGGTCGGCAGCGTAGAGTTAACCACGACGTTGTTAACCTGCTCCTGACCTTGCGGCTGCGTCAGAGCGTTGTTCAGATCGCCCTGCACTTCAACACGCTGCTGGCCTTCAGTTGCCGCAGGCGTCTGACCTTGAGTTGGGGTTGAGGAAATCGGCGGCAGGGAAACATCCTGCTGGGTATTGCCAGCGGTCTGCTCAGCGCCCGTTGCAGGCGTAGTCGTACCCGCCTGATCCGTCGCGTTGCTGCCAGAAAGATCGATGCTCTTCTCGCCAGATGCAGTAGGCTCACTGGAAGAGGATGAGGGGGCTTTCAGCGCAGAACCGATACCGATGATCAGCAGCAACAGCACCAGAACACCGACACCCATCATCATATACTGACGAGAGGCAGGCTTACTGGCGGCTTTCTTACGCTTGCGCGGACGACGTTCTACACGCTCTTCATCCACGCCATCGTCATCAGATTCATACTCTTCTTCAATGTCCCGCTCTTCTTCACGCTCTTTACGCGTGCGCGCAGGACGGCGATCGTCAGCATCCAGATCAACATCATCAAAATTGATTTGCGGCTCATTATCGCGTTCAGACGATTGACGAGAACGACCAGTACGACGATCGCTGGGATCGGGTTTCAGCTCGTCTTCTGGTTTGAATTCATCCATTTAACACCCCACTCAAAGGTTAATGCTTACGACTTTGCACATAACCTGAAGCTAAAAGACCTACGTTTTGCAACGTAAGCCAGACCTTTCTTGTTGTTACGCCTGCTGGCAATCAGCAATAGCGTTAAGAACCACCTCGTGCGACACTCCGCCGCGCACTTCACTCTTCCCTATGGCCCGCGGAAGCACTAAACGAATCTCTCCCGCTAACACTTTTTTATCTCGCAGCATATGCGGCAGATAAGCTTCAACAGACATCTCACGCGGCCCATTAACCGGTAAGCCCGCTCGCTGCAGTAGCGTAATGATGCGCTGCGTATCTGCGGAGGTAAACTGCCCAAGGCGTTCTGACGTACGAGCAGCCATTACCATACCTGCTGCGACTGCTTCACCATGTAACCAATTGCCATAACCCATTTCAGCTTCGATCGCATGGCCAAACGTGTGTCCCAGATTCAGTAAAGCACGTAAGCCCATTTCGCGCTCGTCTGCTGCGACAACTTCTGCTTTCAGCTCACAACAACGGCGAATACAGTACGCCATCGCCGGGCCGTCCAGACGCAGTAACGCATCCAGATTGTCTTCCAGCCAGCTGAAAAATTCACCGTCAAGAATGATGCCGTATTTGATTACTTCCGCCAGCCCCGATGCCAGCTCACGCGCAGGAAGCGTTTTCAGACAATCGAGATCCACCACCACGGAGGCCGGTTGGTAAAACGCGCCAATCATGTTTTTACCGAGGGGATGGTTTACAGCGGTTTTGCCGCCAACGGAGGAGTCGACCTGTGACAACAGGGTTGTCGGGACTTGAATAAAACGCACACCACGCTGATAACTGGCTGCCGCAAAACCGGTCAGATCGCCAATCACGCCGCCGCCAAGTGCGACTAACGTGGTATCACGACCGTGCGGTTTTTGCAGTAACGCGGTGAAAACCGTATCCAGAACCGTCAGGCTTTTATACTGCTCGCCATCGGGAAGGATAACGCTATCAACGTTAACACCCGCCTGTTCAAGTACGCCGCGAACCTTATCGAGATAAAGGGGAGCCAGGGTTTCGTTGGTCACCAACATAACCTGATCGCCCGATTTCAGCGGTAAGAATGAAGCTGGCTCATTGAACAAACCAGCCGCGATGGTGATAGGGTAACTACGTTCCCCGAGAGTGACTGTGATCCTCTCCATTACGCGACATCCACCTTAGTTACTTGTACCCGCAGACGAGTGTGTATTCAGCCAGAATTAGTTGCTTTCCAACATATGAATAATCTGGTTTGCTACGACTTTTGCGCTCTGATCGTCGGTGCGAATGGTCACGTCAGCAATCTCTTCGTACAGAGGATTGCGTTCGTCAGCCAACGCTTCCAGAACTTCACGAGGCGGTGATTCTACCTGCAGCAGCGGGCGTTTCTTGTCGCGTTGAGTACGCGCAAGTTGTTTTTCAATTGTCGTTTCAAGATAGACCACGACGCCACGCGCGGAGAGACGGTTACGTGTTTCACGTGATTTTACAGAGCCACCGCCAGTTGCCAGCACAATACCCTGTTTTTCCGTCAACTCGTTGATGACTTTTTCTTCGCGATCACGGAAGCCGTCTTCACCTTCTACATCGAAGACCCAGCCCACATCAGCTCCGGTTCGTTTCTCAATCTCTTGATCAGAATCGTAAAATTCCATATTGAGTTGTTGAGCTAACTGGCGCCCAATAGTGCTTTTTCCGGCACCCATAGGCCCAACCAGAAAGATATTGCGTTTCTCTGCCATTTTTTCGGTACTACTAAGACTATTCGTTAATGATAAACCCGCTTCGCAGACACCCAGCGCAGCAGGACATGAACTGAAACCTCATAAGATATTGCGAGAGTCAGACTGAAAATTATCTCAATACTCAAGCGGGTTTGGCAACTGAATAAATCACCAAACCTTACGCATTTCTGGTCGTGGCAGGCATGCTACCCTGCAAACATCAGACCTGGCGACGTATCGCGCAGCCAAATGACACCAAATAAGCCTATGACACACCACCAGAAAGGCAAAGCGTATTTACTGCCGCATAAGTAAAGAAAAGCACCGACGCTCAAATCGGTACTCCTTGTATGCTAAATACACCCGCACGTCAAATCCCTGAAACGTGTTCAGTGCAAAAACAACGGCTTTTCATGCATAAGTTATTGCGCTGAAACCAGTCTGGGCGTAATAAAAACCACTAATTCGCGCCGTTCGTCTTCTTTACCATCATGGCGAAAGAAAGTGCCAAGCCAGGGAATGTCGCCTAACAGAGGCACGCTGTCGGCTGCGGATTTATTCTTATGTGAAAAAATTCCGCCCAGCGCAATCGTCTCGCCGCTTTTTACCTCGACCTGGGTTTCAATCTCCTGCTTATCAATAGCCAGAACCTCGCCATCCGCCTGCTGTAGCACCTGCCCGGGAACATTCTGGCTGATATGCAGTTTCAGTCTGATGCGCCCTTTCTGCAATACGGTGGGCGTTACCTCCATCCCCAGTACCGCTTCCTTAAACTCGACGGATGTCGCGCCGCTTTCACCGCTGGAGACCTGATAAGGGATCTCGCTACCCTGCTTAATACTGGCAGGTTGCAGGTGAGAAGCCAGTAGGCGAGGGCTGGCAATGATATCCAGTTGCTGTTTTTGCTCCAGCGCAGACAGCTCCAGCTCAAGTAAACGGCCGTTAATACGGCCAATGTTAAATCCCACACGTGATGTGGCGGCGGATACAGAGAGATCGCTGGCAAGCGTTGTGACGTTCCCTACCGTCCCCGGTTGCTGTGCGTCAGCCAGCGACCACTTAACCCCCAGCTCACGCAAACTTTTTTCATTAATCGTGACGATATGCGCCGCCAGTTCGACCTGGGCAACCGGCAAATCCATTTGCGCCACCCATTTTTCCAGTGCATTAAGCGCAACGCTATTGTCACGCAGCAGTAAGCGGTTGGTTCGTTTATCCACCGTCATGCTTCCTTTGGCGCTAAGCAGCTTTTCTCCGGCTTTGGCCAGCTCGGCGGCATCGGCATATTGCAAAATAATGCTGCGCTGCTCCAGTGGCAAACTGGCCTGAACCCGTGCCTGCTCATTGTCCTGGCGGGCCGCATTTTCACTCTGCCATTGGACAGAATGTACATGCAGAATATTGCCCTCCTGACGTAATACCAGCCCGGCGCTTTTCACCACCGTTTGCAATGCCTGTTTCCAGGGGACATCCGTCAAATGCAGCGACAGCACGCCGCTCACATCCGGTGAAACGACCAGGTTTTTCTGCTCCTGTTCAGCCAGCGCCTGCAATACCTGTGCAACCGGTACATCATCGACCACCAGCGTCACGTTTTGTGGTTTTCCCGCCAGCGCGCTCGTTATTCCAACCGCCAGCGCGAAGAGTATCCACGCTATCCATCGCTTCATTTACCGCTCCTTGTCGTTGCCACTGCCACCGCGGCGGCTCGCAGTTTTTCCCTGTGTCGAGCGTTACGCTCTGGGCCGTAATCTGTGTAATCGTCCAACCGTTTTTCAGGAGGTCATTTCGCTCAATCCGTCGCCATTTTTTCTGGCTATCCTGAACAATGCCGATAGGTCGTGCGCCCTGGCTCACCATGCCCTGAAAACGCCATGTCGGCAGCTCAGCAATTTGGCAACGGTCCTCCGGCGGCAGAAAGGGATTACGCATACCAGTGAGCATCAGTACGCTTACGCATACCAACAGCCAACGTTCAACCGTCATTCAGGCGCTCCAGTTGTAGCGTTAGCAGCAGATCCGAACCTTCAGCGCTAAGCGAAAACCGGCTGACGTTCATCCCCTGATCCGCCAGTAGGGCAAACATCGGCGGGATGGCATCCCAGGCGGGCTTCAGCGTCATCTCTCCGCCCTGTGCAGAGGGCTGCCAGTGGAGAAGACGTGCCAGAGGAGTCTGAAACCGCAGCGGGGAAAACGGAATCAACGTCTCTTCAGGCTCTCCTGGCGATGCCGCCAACAGATATAAATTTCGCCATTGCGCCTGAATGGCCGCGCGTTGCTGGCTTAGCGCCTCTTGCTGCATAACCCGTTTCTGCCAGGGGGAGTTGAGGCATAGCAAGACGGCGATGAGCAGTCCCAACATCCAGGCGCACCAGCAGAAAACTCGAAAACGTGGCGACTGCGCTAACCAGCTATCACAGAGCGTTATCATGCGCACCGCTCCGCGTCAGTCGATAGTGGAATTGCCAGCGTCCCTGCGCATCCTGCAGCGTTTCACCAGGACTGCCCAATGTAAACAGCGGTTGCTGGCGTAATTGCGCTTCCAGCGCCCTCAGCGCGGTAAAGTTCAGCGTGTTTCCCGTCAGTTCCAGCGTCTCCTGCTGCCAGGTGATTTTTGTTAGCCACGCCTGCTCCGGCAGTAATTCCGCCAGTCCTTGCAAAACCTGCTGCCAGTTTCGGGTCTGCTCGCGCTGTTTGTTCCGCGCCTGAACCTGTAGCCATCGTTGCTGGCGCTGCTGCATATGCGGCTTTAGCGCCATTAAGGCCTCGGCCCGCGTCTTTTCGGCATCTGCCAGCAGTAATTCAGCCCGGTTTTCGACGTTTATCATGCTGTAACCGCGCAATAACACGCCGATACTGAGCAGGATTGAAGCGCTAAATAAAACACACCAGAAGCGCAGGCAGGCGCGGCGTCGCGTTTGGCGCCAGGGCAGAAGGTTGATAGTCGCTATCATTAGCATGCGCCTCCCATAGCGAGTCCCAGAGAAATGGCGAAGCGATGGCCTGGCGTTGGAATTGGCGGCTGGCGTACAGACACCACGCTTAACGGATCGAAGCCGCCGGGACCGCATAGCGCAATGGCTGTCGTGGGAAGCGACAATGTCGCGGCAAGCTCGTCGATACTGTCAATATCGCCTGTTGATTTACGTCCCCATGCCGAACGGGTCGCCCATAGCCACTGGGCGTCATCACGCCATGCCAGACACTGATGATGTTCGGGCAGGTAGGGCATAAATCGCTGTAATGCGCTGGCATCCGGCGTAATCGCCGTAACGTGTACCTTCAACGTTTGGATAAGCGTCAGAAGCGCTGAAATCTCTTTGCTTTGCGCAGCCGTGACGTTAAACGCCGGGCTCAACGTGTCTTCGCTATAATCAAAATGCAGCGCATCCGGCGCCATATCCAGTTCTCGCGCCATCGAGCCGGACAACCAGACGGTTTGCTCCGGCTCACGCAACGTCATTTCCGGACGAGGGTACTTTTTTTGTAACGTCCTGTTGGCGGGAAAGGAGAGATGAATATGGTGTCGGCGAGGAAGCTCCCGGCTCCACGGCAATAGCGCTGCGACAAGCTGTTCAGGCTCGCGAATGTGGCCATCGACGATAACCTGGGGCGTCAGCGGTATACGCCACCAGCGCTGGAGAAACCAACCGGATGCGTCGTGAACAGCGGCGACAGCCAGCGCTTCATGTTGCTGAATATGCAAACCAATTTTCCAGATATTGAAAGCCATTGCTGATGATCTCCTTATCACCCGTTGCTTTAACGGGTATATCAATGCGTCTGGCTTGCCTTTATACTACCGCGCGTTTGTTTATAAACTGCCCAAATGCCACTAAATGGGAAATCTCCAGTGAAGTTCGTAAAGTATTTATTAATCCTTGCAGTATGTTGCATCCTGCTGGGAGCAGGCTCGATTTATGGCCTCTATCGCTATATTGAGCCGCAATTACCTGACGTCGCGACGCTCAAAGATGTGCGTTTACAGATCCCGATGCAGGTTTACAGCGCTGACGGCGAGCTGATCGCGCAATATGGCGAGAAACGTCGAATTCCGGTTACGCTGGATCAAATGCCGCCGGTGATGGTTAAAGCCTTTATCGCCACAGAAGACAGTCGCTTTTATGAGCACCATGGGGTAGACCCGGTGGGGATCTTCCGTGCAGCCAGCGTCGCGTTGTTTTCCGGCCACGCATCGCAAGGGGCGAGTACCATTACCCAACAGTTGGCGAGAAACTTCTTCCTCAGCCCGGAACGTACGCTGATGCGTAAGATCAAGGAAGTGTTCCTGGCGATCCGCATTGAACAACTGCTAAGTAAAGATGAGATCCTCGAACTGTATCTGAACAAGATCTATCTGGGGTATCGCGCCTATGGCGTGGGTGCTGCCGCTCAGGTCTATTTCGGTAAGACCGTAGATCAGCTGAGCTTAAGTGAAATTGCGGTGATTGCCGGTCTGCCAAAAGCGCCGTCAACCTTCAACCCCCTCTATTCGATGGACCGGGCAACCGCGCGACGTAACGTCGTGCTGTCGCGTATGCTGAGCGAAAACTACATCACGCAGGCCCAGTACGATCAGGCACGCGGCGAGGCCATTGACGCCAACTACCATGCGCCGGAAATCGCCTTCTCCGCGCCGTATCTGTCTGAAATGGTGCGCCAGGAGATGTATAACCGTTATGGCGAGAAAGCCTATGAAGACGGGTATCGCATCACCACCACCATTACGCGCAAAGTACAGCAGGCAGCCCAGCAGGCGGTACGTAACAACGTGATGGATTACGACATGCGCCACGGCTACCGCGGCCCGTCGAACGTGCTGTGGAAAGTGGGCGAAAGCAGTTGGGACAGCAAGAAAATCACCGATACGCTGAAAGCACTGCCGACTTATGGCCCATTGCTTCCGGCGGTTGTTACCAGCGCTAATCCGCAGGAAGCCATTGCCACGCTGGCGGATGGTACCTCCGTGTCATTACGAATGGATGGTATGCGCTGGGCGCGTCCTTACCGCTCGGATACCCAGCAAGGCCCAACGCCGCGTAAAGTGACCGACGTAGTACAGACCGGCCAGCAAATCTGGGTACGCCAGGTTGGCGATGCCTGGTGGCTGGCGCAAGTGCCGGACGTCAACTCCGCACTGGTGTCCATCAATCCGCAAAACGGCGCGGTGCTGGCGCTGGTCGGTGGTTTTGACTTCAACCAGAGCAAGTTTAACCGTGCAACCCAGGCGCTACGCCAGGTGGGTTCCAACATCAAACCCTTCCTGTATACCGCTGCAATGGATAAAGGTCTGACGCTGGCGAGTATGCTCAACGACGTACCGATCTCCCGCTGGGATGCCGGTGCCGGTTCCGACTGGCAGCCGAAGAACTCACCGCCGCAGTATGCTGGTCCTATTCGCTTACGTCAAGGGCTGGGCCAGTCGAAAAACGTGGTGATGGTACGCGCCATGCGCGCCATGGGCGTGGATTACGCGGCAGAGTATCTACAACGTTTTGGTTTCCCGGCACAGAACATTGTGCACACCGAGTCGCTGGCGCTGGGTTCGGCCTCGTTCACGCCGTTGCAGGTGGCGCGCGGTTACGCGGTGATGTCTAACGGCGGCTTCCTGGTCGACCCGTATTTCATCAGTAAGATCGAAAGCGATATGGGCGGCGTTATCTTCGAAGCGAAGCCGAAAATTGCCTGTCCGGAATGCGATATTCCGGTGATTTACGGCGATACCCAGAAATCTAACGTGCTGGAAAACAGTAACGTAGAAGATGTCGCCGTCTCGCAGGAACAGCAAAATGCCGCCGTGCCAATGCCGCAGCTTGAGCAGGCCAACCAGGCGCTGGTCGCACAAAGTGGAACGCAGGAGTACGCCCCACACGTGATCAACACGCCGCTGGCCTTCCTGATTAAAAGCGCACTGAACACCAATATCTTTGGTGAGCCAGGCTGGATGGGAACCGGTTGGCGCGCAGGTCGTGATTTACAACGTCACGATATCGGCGGGAAAACCGGGACCACCAACAGCTCTAAAGATGCGTGGTTCTCCGGCTACGGGCCAGGGGTGGTGACGTCAGTATGGATCGGCTTTGATGACCATCGTCGCAACCTTGGCCACACGACTGCTTCCGGGGCGATCAAAGACCAAATCTCCGGCTACGAAGGCGGCGCGAAGAGTGCGCAGCCTGCATGGGATGCCTACATGAAGTCCGTGCTGGAAGGCGTGCCTGAGCAGCCGCTGACGCCGCCGCCGGGTATCGTGACGGTCAACATCGATCGCAGCACCGGTCAACTGGCAAACGGCGGCAACAGCCGCGCAGAGTACTTCATTGAAGGCACACAGCCGACGCAACAGGCGGTGCATGAGGTGGGGACTACCATTATCGATAATGGTGAGACGCACGAATTGTTCTGATCGATTGCCGGATGGCGCTTCGCTTATCCGGCCTACATTTTCGGCGTAATCATTTGATATTGCTGGATGTTGTAGGCCGGATAAGGCGTCAGCCGACATCCGGCAACATAAACTACAATCGTCCCTGCCCTTTCAGCCATTCGCGTACGAGGAACAGCGCACTGACATTACGCGCTTCGTGAAAATCAGGATCTTCCAGCAGGTCCATCAGATGCGCCAGCGGCCAGCGTACCTGCGGTAATGGCTCAGGTTCATCACCCTCCAGCGATTCAGGATATAAGTCCTCTGCCACCACGATGTTCATCTTGCTGGAGAAATAAGATGGCGCCATGCTGAGTTTCTTTAAAAAAGTCAGATCCTTTGCGCCAAACCCCACTTCTTCTTTTAACTCCCGATTCGCCGCCTCAAACACGCTTTCGCCAGGATCGATTAATCCCTTGGAAAAACCCAGTTCGTAAGATTCAGTCCCAACCGCGTATTCGCGGATGAGGATCAGGTGGTCGTCCACAATCGGCACAATCATTACCGCTTCACGCGTGGACGGACGCATACGTTCATAAACGCGGCGCACGCCATTGCTGAACTCAAGGTCCACGCTTTCGACTTTAAACAGCCGGGATTGGGCGACGGTTTCCACTTTCAAAATCGTGGGTTTCTGTAATGATTTGCTCATTGTGAGGATCTTTGCTGTGAAATCTGGGGTTATTGTGCGATATACCGCACGGTTTCGGCAATGTGAATTGCCGTTTATTTACATTTATGCAACGTACTAAAAGTTAATCCCTATTTCAAATTAAAAGTCAATAGGTTGAAATAACTCCAGGAATTTGCTGATATTCCATTTTTGGTGATTTTGCTATGATTCGCATTTACTGGGCTGTACTTAAAGATGCTCAAGTTCGACTCCACACTTGCCGATAGCCAACCACAGAATCACGAATATTGAACAGGGTGCGACTGGCCACGCCTGACAGACTAAGTAAGATGGGGAAAGCATGAGCACCATTCTGATTTTTTTAGCTGCTTTGCTGGCCTGCTCATTGCTTGCAGGATGGCTACTCAGAACGAAATCCAGACGGAAAAATTTACCCTTGAGCAACGTCTTCTCAGACGCCTCAAAGCGTAAACTCACGCCTGAAGAGCGCAGTGCAGTTGAAAACTATCTCGAAAGCCTTAGTCAAATTCAGCAGGTGCCGAGTCCCACGGGCGCCAGCTCCGCGCCGGTATCGTTAACGCTGAATGCCCAAAGTAATAGCGTCATCGTACTGACGCACGCGATTACACGTTACGGCATTACTACCGACGATCCTAACAAGTGGCGTTACTATCTCGATTCCGTTGAGGTACATCTTCCCCCTTTCTGGGAACAATACATCAATGACGAAAACAGCGTTGAGTTAATCCACACCAATACGATACCGCTGGTTATCTCTCTGAACGGCCACACGCTGCAGGAATATATGCAGGAAGCGCGTGGCTATGCGCTACAGCATACCGCCTCTACCCAGGCGTCCATTCGCGGTGAAGAAAGCGAGCAGATCGAACTGCTGAATATTCGCCAGGAAACCCATGAAGAATACGCACTCAGCCGCCCGTCGGGATTGCGCGAAGCGCTGCTGATTGCCGCATCATTCCTGCTGTTCTTTTTCTGCTTAATCATTCCGGATACGTTTGCTCCGTGGGCCGTTGGTGGCGCGGTGCTGCTACTGGCGGCAGGTCTGTGGGGACTGTTCGCCCCGCCGTCTAAAACCGCCCTGCGGGAAATTCATTGTCTGCGCGGTACGCCGCGTCGCTGGGGACTGTTTGGCGAAAATGATCAGGAGCAAATCAATAATATCTCGCTAGGCATTATTGATCTTATTTATCCCCCTCACTGGCAGCCTTACATCGCACAGGATCTTGGCCAGCAAACGGATATCGATATTTATCTCGATCGCCATGTTGTCCGCCAGGGGCGTTTTTTATCCCTGCATGATGAAGTGAAAAACTTCCCGTTACAGCACTGGCTGCGCAACGCCGTCATCGCGGGCGGCTCATTGCTGGTACTGCTGATGCTGCTGTTTTGGATCCCTCTGGATATGCCGATAAAGCTAACGCTTTCCTGGATGAAGGGCGCGCAAACTATCGAAGCCACCAGCGTAAAACAGCTCGAAAACGCGGGCGTTCGCGTGGGTGACACGCTGCACCTGAGCGGTACGGGTATGTGTAACATTCATACCCAGGGGAGCTGGAATGCGCAGCCTGCCACGCCGTTTATGCCTTTCGATTGCACGCAAATTATCTGGAATGACGCGCGCGCATTGCCGCTACCTGAGTCCGATCTGGTAAATAAAGCTACCGCGCTCACGCAGGCCGTGAACCGCCAGTTGCATCCCAAAGCTGATGATGACTCTCGCGTCAGCGCATCGTTACGCTCGGCCATCCAAAAGTCCGGCATGGTGTTACTTGACGATTTTGGCGAGATTGTCCTGAAAACGGCCGATCTGTGCGCAGCCAAAGATGAATGTGTACGTTTAAAAAATGCGCTGGTAAACCTTGGTAACAGTAAAGACTGGACCGCGCTGGTGAAACGAGCAAACGCAGGCAAACTGGATGGAGTGAACGTGCTGCTGCGTCCGGTAAGCGCGGAGTCGCTGGATAATTTGGTGAATACCTCTACGGCGCCGTTTATTTCACGCGAGACTGCGCGAGCGGCCCAGGCGCTGAATAGCCCTGCTCCCGGCGGTTTCCTGATTATCAGCGACGAAGGCAGCGATCTGGTCGATCAGCCGTGGCCGACGACCTCGTTATATGACTATCCTCCCCAGGAACAGTGGAACGCCTTTCAGCGCCTGGCGCAGATGCTGATGCAGACGCCGTTTCGCGCGGAGGGGATCGTCACCAATATTTCGACTGACGCCAATGGCACCCAGCACATTGGTCTGCACCGTATCCCGGATCGTTCAGGATTATGGCGCTACCTTGGCACGACGCTGCTGATGTTCTCCATGCTCGGATGCGCTGTCTACAACAGCATACAGGCATTCAGACGCTATCAGCGTAACCGCACCCGCATCGCGGAAATTCAGAGCTACTACGAAAGCTGCCTGAATCCAACGCTGATTGACGACCCGGAAAGCCTGATTCGATAACACGCTCGCGCGACAGGATATGCTACTCTGTCGCGCATCATGTTTTCTTCTGGGGAGTTTCCATGCATATCAATATTGCCTGGCAGGATGTCGACACCGTGTTGTTAGATATGGACGGCACGCTGCTCGACCTGGCATTCGATAACTATTTCTGGCAAAAGCTGGTGCCGGAAACCTATGGCGCGAAGCAGGGTATCTCTCCCCAGGAAGCCCAGGACTATATTCGTCAGCAGTATCATGCCGTGCAGCATACGCTAAACTGGTACTGCCTGGATTACTGGAGCGAGTGCCTGGATCTGGATATTTGCGCCATGACTACGGAACAGGGACCGCGCGCCGTTTTGCGTGAAGATACCGTACCGTTTCTTGATGCCTTAAAAGCCAGCGGCAAGCGCCGTATTTTGCTCACCAACGCGCATCCGCATAATCTGGCGGTGAAGCTTGAGCATACCGGTCTGGCCTCACACCTTGATTTATTACTTTCCACCCACACATTTGGTTATCCCAAAGAGGATCAGCGGTTATGGCACGCTGTGGCTGAAGAAACGGGAATGAGTGCAGAGAAGACGCTATTTATTGACGACAGCGAACCCATTCTCGACGCCGCTGCCCTGTATGGTATTCGTTACTGCCTCGGCGTAACCAATCCCGACTCTGGCATTGCGGAAAAACAGTACGCACGCCATCCGTCATTGAATGACTACCGCCGACTGATCCCCTCACTGATGTGAAGGAGACGCCATGAAAGAAAAGCCCTCTACTGAAGTCAGGCTGGATAAATGGCTGTGGGCGGCACGCTTTTACAAAACGCGTGCGCTAGCCCGCGAAATGGTTGAAGGCGGTAAGGTGCATTACAACGGCCAGCGCAGCAAGCCGAGCAAAATTGTTGAGCTGAACGCCACCCTCACCCTGCGCCAGGGAAATGACGAACGAACGGTCATTATCAAGGCTATTACCGAGCAGCGTCGCCCGGCCACGGAAGCCGTTACGCTGTATGAAGAAACCGCGGAAAGCGTGGAAAAACGCGAAAAAGTGGCGCTGGCGCGTAAACTTAACGCGTTAACCATGCCGCACCCGGACAGGCGACCGGACAAGAAAGAGCGCCGCGACCTGTTACGATTTAAACATGGCGACAGTGAGTGACTGTCACCTGCAAGAGAGATGATTATGCCGCAACATGACCAATTACATCGTTATCTGTTTGAAAACTTTGCCGTGCGCGGCGAGCTGGTGACCGTTTCGGAAACTCTGCAACAGATCCTCGAAAATCATACTTACCCGCAGCCGGTCAAAAACGTGCTGGCTGAACTGCTGGTCGCCACCAGCCTGCTCACCGCCACGCTGAAGTTTGCCGGTGATATCACCGTGCAGCTGCAGGGTGATGGTCCGCTGAGCCTGGCCGTCATTAACGGCAACAACAATCAGCAGATGCGCGGCGTGGCCCGCATGCAGGGTGATATTCCTGAAGGCGCGGATCTGAAAACGCTGGTAGGCAACGGTTACCTGGTGATCACCATTACCCCGGAAGAAGGCGAACGCTATCAGGGCGTGGTCGGTCTGGAAGGTGACACGCTGGCCGCCTGTCTGGAAGATTACTTCATGCGTTCTGAACAGCTGCCGACACGCCTGTTTATCCGTACTGGCGACGTCGATGGCAAACCTGCTGCTGGCGGAATGCTGCTGCAGGTAATGCCGGCGCAAAACGCGCAGGCCGATGATTTCGATCACCTGACCGCCCTGACCGAAACCATTAAAACCGAAGAGCTGTTGACGCTGCCGGCCAACGAAGTGTTGTGGCGCTTGTACCACGAAGAAGAGGTCACCCTCTACGATCCGCAGGACGTTGAGTTCAAATGCACCTGTTCACGCGAACGCTGCGCTGGTGCACTGAAAACGCTGCCGGACGAAGAAGTGGACAGCATTCTGGCGGAAGAAGGCGAGATCGATATGCACTGCGATTATTGCGGTAGCCACTATCTGTTTAACGCCATGGACATTGCTGAGATCCGCAGCAATGCATCCCCGGCAGACCCGCAGGTACATTAAATCACTAGCCCGGTAGTTTGCTCTACCGGGCTAAATTCCGCTTACTCTGCGTAATACTGCATCTTTATCCGTGCACCGTGAATGACAATATACGCCACGCTCTGAACGCTGAATCCAGTTGCTCATTCGCCCCCGTCTGCCGCAGAGCAATAGATCTCATGCTCCAGTAAGTGATTCGTGAACGTTCAACACTATGCATGTCGTCATCCAGCATCACGAGAAAGCCTCATAATCGCATCAACTTCACAATTTTGAGCATTGATGGACCGAAGTCAGACCACCGCCACGGGAAGTGAATCGATATTGTTTATGTATGAGTTACGTTATTTTCTTACGTGAATGCGATTACACTCACAAGATTCCCGCCAAAAACACTCTCTATTAACGTTTTAAGAACATTTTCCACAACAAAAAAGGGTTTCCTGCCATAATATCCGCCTCTTTGTGACAGGAGTCGCAGCGCATTCGGTTACCCGTGATTTTCCCGGATGCGTAAATCTATGAGCCTTGTCGCGGTTAGCAATCCCTAAAAAACCTTACTATTCCAGGTAATACATATTGGCTAAGGAGCAGTGAAATGCGTGTGAACACCAGTTTAACCCCGCAAGATCTCAAGGCTTATGGTATCAATGACGTTCAGGATATCGTTTACAATCCAGACTACGACACACTTTTCCAGGAGGAACTTGATCCTTCCCTGCAAGGTTATGAGCGTGGCGTGTTAACGAACCTGGGCGCCGTTGCAGTTGATACCGGTATCTTTACCGGACGTTCGCCAAAGGATAAGTACATTGTCCGTGACGACACCACGCGCGACACGCTCTGGTGGTCAGACAAAGGTAAAGGTAAGAACGACAACAAACCGCTCTCCCAGGAAACCTGGCAGCATCTGAAAGGATTAGTCACCCAGCAGCTTTCAGGCAAGCGTCTGTTTATCATTGATGCTTTCTGCGGCGCTAACGCCGATACCCGCCTTTCCGTACGCTTCATTACCGAAGTTGCCTGGCAGGCGCATTTTGTCAAAAACATGTTCATCCGCCCAAGCGAGGAAGAGCTGGTTGATTTCAAACCTGATTTCATCGTGATGAACGGCGCTAAATGTACCAACCCACAGTGGAAAGAGCAGGGTCTGAACTCCGAAAACTTCGTAGCTTTCAACCTGACTGAGCGTATCCAACTGATTGGCGGAACCTGGTACGGCGGCGAAATGAAGAAAGGTATGTTCTCCGTAATGAACTACCTGCTGCCGCTGAAGGGCATTGCCTCCATGCACTGCTCGGCAAACGTCGGGGAAAAAGGTGATGTGGCGGTCTTCTTTGGCCTGTCCGGCACCGGTAAAACCACGCTGTCCACTGACCCGAAACGCCGCCTGATTGGCGATGACGAACACGGCTGGGATGACGACGGCGTGTTTAACTTCGAGGGTGGTTGCTACGCGAAGACCATCAAACTGTCTAAAGACGCCGAGCCGGAAATCTACAACGCGATCCGTCGTGATGCGCTGCTGGAAAACGTCACCGTGCGCGAAGATGGTTCCATCGATTTCGATGACGGTTCCAAAACTGAAAACACCCGTGTGTCCTACCCGATTTATCACATCGAAAACATCGTTAAGCCGGTGTCGAAAGCGGGCCACGCTACCAAAGTTATCTTCCTGACCGCCGACGCGTTTGGCGTGCTGCCGCCGGTTTCTCGCCTGACGGCAGACCAAACCCAGTACCACTTCCTGTCTGGTTTCACCGCCAAACTGGCCGGTACCGAACGTGGCGTCACCGAACCAACCCCAACCTTCTCTGCCTGCTTCGGCGCAGCATTCCTGTCGCTGCACCCAACGCAGTACGCAGAAGTGCTGGTGAAACGCATGCAGGCGGCAGGTGCGCAGGCATATCTGGTTAACACTGGCTGGAACGGTACCGGCAAGCGTATCTCTATCAAAGATACCCGCGCGATTATCGATGCCATCCTGAACGGTTCGCTGGATGACGCGGAAACGTTCCGTCTGCCGATGTTTGACCTCGCTATCCCTACCGAGCTGCCGGGCGTAGACACTCGCATTCTCGATCCGCGTAATACCTACGCGTCTCCGGAGCAGTGGCAGGAAAAAGCCAATGCACTGGCGAAACTGTTTATCGAGAACTTCGAGAAATACACCGACACCCCTGCGGGTGAAGCGCTGGTTAGCGCCGGACCGAAGCTGTAACGAAAAGTGCCGGATGGCGGTTTCGCCTTATCCGGCCTACAGCAACAAAAAGGGAGGCATTTCGCCTCCCTTTGTTATGCGTCTTTCGTGTTACCCGGCGCGCGAGTGAAGGGCACCGGAAGCCAGGCGCGAATCGACAACCCTCCTCGCTCGCTGGTACCAATTTCCAGCATACCGTTATGGTTATCGATAATACGCTGCACAATCGCCAGACCCAGCCCTGTGCCGCTGGTACTACGCGCGCTGTCGCCGCGGACAAACGGCTGGAACAGATGCTTACGCTGCTCAGGCTTGATGCCCGGACCATCATCCTCTACCTGGAACCAGGCGCGATGCGTCTCCGTACCGCTGCTGACCTTAATCCAGCCGTTGCCGTAGCGGGCGGCGTTAACCACCATATTGGCAACCGCACGCTTGATCGACAGCGGGTGCATCTTCACCTGAATGCTGCCAGGCAGTAGCGCGGTTTCGATTTCACGTTCATAGCCGCTTTCCGCCGCGACCACTTCGCCTAACACCGAATTCAGATCCGCCATCTCCATCGGCATCTCCTGACCGGTACGCAGGTAATCGATAAACTGCTCGATAATGGCGTTACATTCTTCGATGTCCTTATTGATGGATTCCGCGAGATAACCGTCCTCTTCGCCCATCATTTCGGTCGCCAGACGAATGCGCGTCAGCGGAGTACGTAAATCGTGGCTCACACCCGCCATTAACAGCGTACGGTCATCGGCCAGTTGCTTCACACCTGCGGCCATATGGTTAAAGGCTCGGGTTACGGAGCGCACCTCTGAAGCGCCATACTCACGCAACGGCGGCGGAATGATGCCTTTCCCCACCTGCAGCGCCGCATGCTCCAGATCCACCAACGGTCGGTTCTGGATACGAATAAACAGCCATGCCCCACCGATAGCCAGCAGCATAATCGCCAGCGTATAGCGGAACAGCGGTGAGAAATCGCCCTGGTGGATTTCGGTCAGCGGTACGCGTACCCAGATATTGGGCGACAGCCAGGTTTTCAGCCAGACGACCGGCGAGCTTTTGTTCACCTCAACGCGGACTTCCGTTGGGCCCCCCAGCTGCTGCGCCATCTGATGGCTTAAGAATTCATAGTGTTGCGCCCAACGCAGCCCGGCTTCTTCAGCGGCCTCGTTGGAATAGAGGGAAATGCCCAGCTCACGGTAAATTTCCCGGCGGAATGCGGGCGGCACCACCAGTTGCGTACCGTCCTCCAGCTGCAGTTTATCGGTCATCAGCATACGAACTTCGTAGGCCAGGACCTTATTAAACTGCTGGAGGCTCGGCAGAATCGCGAAGTTCAGCACTACCAGGTAAGTCGTCACCAGGCTGGCAAACAGCAAGGTGACGATGAGCAATAACGTGCGGGCAAACGAACTTCGTGGCGAGAAGCGCATTCGCCTCATGCTTTAGAACCGTCCGGAACAAAGACGTAGCCCAGACCCCATACGGTCTGAATATAACGCGGATGCGCCGGATCTTCTTCCACCATACGACGCAGACGGGAGATTTGGACGTCGATAGAACGCTCCATCGCCGAGTATTCACGGCCACGGGCCAGGTTCATCAGCTTGTCGCGGGACAACGGTTCACGCGGGTGACTTACCAGCGCTTTCAGTACCGCAAATTCCCCGCTGGTGAGCGGCATTGGCTCATCTTCGCGGAACATTTCACGCGTACCGAGGTTCAGTTTGAACTTACCAAACGCAATGACCGCTTCTTCCTGAGAAGGCGCGCCCGGCAGTTCGTTCGCCTGACGACGCAGTACAGCGCGAATACGCGCCAGCAGTTCACGCGGGTTAAACGGTTTCGGGATGTAATCGTCAGCGCCGATTTCCAGCCCTACGATACGGTCAACTTCTTCACCCTTCGCGGTGACCATAATGATCGGCATCGGGTTGCTCTGGCTGCGCAGGCGACGGCAAATAGACAGACCATCCTCTCCCGGCAGCATTAGATCCAGCACCATCAGGTGGAAGGACTCACGGGTCAGCAGACGATCCATCTGCTCAGCGTTTGCGACGCTTCGAACCTGGAAGCCCTGCTCGGTCAGATAACGCTCCAGAAGCGCACGCAAGCGCATGTCGTCATCGACCACCAGAATCTTATAGTTCTCTTGCATTGTTATTACTCCCAAAGGTTCGCAACAATTAAGTGTATATTCTTAAGAAAGCTAACGTGAGTCACCAGCGAATTCTGGTATGAATTCCAGGCTAAATTGTTACAAAGCATATTAAACAGCAGCTTAAGTATACAATGTTTCTCGCAATACATTATTTATTCTGTTGATATGCTCACGTAATACCAATTGTGCGCATCATCACAGAGTCGAAGGTAAAACAATAAGATGAAAACGCCCCTGATAACCCGTGAAGGGTATGAAAAACTTAAACAAGAGCTGAATTATCTCTGGCGTGAAGAGCGCCCGGAAGTCACCAAAAAAGTTACCTGGGCCGCAAGTCTGGGTGACCGCAGCGAAAATGCCGACTACCAGTATAATAAAAAGCGCCTGCGTGAGATCGACCGCCGCGTCCGTTATTTGACCAAGTGCATGGAGAATCTGAAAATCGTCGATTACTCCCCCCAGCAGGAGGGCAAAGTCTTCTTTGGCGCATGGGTTGAGATCGAAAATGACGATGGCGACATCCGCAAATTCCGCATTGTCGGCTACGATGAGATATTCGGTCGTAAAGATTACATCTCTATCGACTCGCCGATGGCGCGGGCGCTGCTGAAAAAAGAGGTCGGCGATCTCGCGATAGTAAACACTCCCGGCGGTGAAGCCAGCTGGTACGTGAACGAGATTGAATACGTGAAGTGAGGCCGGAACAATCCGAAGCCCCCGTAGATGACTGGCATTTTTGCCAGTCAATCCGTATAACTATCCCCTGATTTTTTATCCTATAGACGAAGCTATCCATGATGAATGATTCTTTCTGCCGCATTATCGCAGGTGAAATTCAGGCTCGTGCTGAACAGGTAGAAGCTGCCGTTCGCCTGCTTGATGAAGGGAACACCGTGCCGTTTATCGCACGTTATCGTAAGGAAATCACCGGCGGTCTGGACGATACGCAACTGCGTAATCTGGAGACCCGTCTGGGATATCTGCGTGAACTGGAAGACCGCCGTCAGGCAATCCTGAAATCTATCGGCGAGCAAGGCAAACTGACCGACGATCTGGCGAACGCGATCAACGGCACGTTAAGTAAGACCGAACTCGAAGATCTCTATCTGCCGTACAAACCTAAGCGCCGCACCCGTGGGCAGATCGCTATTGAGGCCGGACTGGAGCCACTGGCAGACCTGTTGTGGAACGAACCATCCCACGACCCGGAAACGGAAGCCGCAAAATATCTCAATGCCGAAAACGGCGTGGCGGATACCAAAGCCGCCCTCGACGGCGCCCGCTACATTCTGATGGAGCGCTTCGCCGAAGACGCCGCGCTGCTAGCCAAAGTGCGTGATTATCTGTGGAAAAACGCCCACCTGGTCGCCACCGTGGTCAGCGGTAAAGAAGAGGAAGGCGCTAAGTTCCGCGACTACTTCGATCACCACGAGCCTATCTCCACCGTGCCATCCCACCGTGCCCTGGCCATGTTCCGTGGTCGTAATGAAGGTGTGTTGCAGCTTTCACTGAACGCCGATCCGCAATTCGATGAGCCGCCAAAAGAGAGCCACGGCGAGCAGATTATCCAGGATCACCTGGGACTGCGCCTGAACAATGCACCTGCCGACAGCTGGCGTAAAGGCGTGGTTAGCTGGACGTGGCGCATCAAAGTGCTGATGCACCTTGAAACCGAGCTGATGGGTACCGTGCGCGAACGTGCGGAAGATGAAGCGATCAACGTCTTTGCCCGTAACCTGCATGACCTGCTGATGGCCGCCCCGGCCGGACTGCGCGCCACCATGGGGCTCGATCCTGGTCTGCGTACCGGTGTAAAAGTGGCGGTAGTTGACGGTACCGGCAAGCTGGTCGCGACCGATACCATTTATCCGCATACCGGCCAGGCCGCCAAAGCCGCTGTTGCCGTTGCGGGGTTATGCGAAAAATATAACGTTGAGCTGGTGGCGATTGGTAACGGTACGGCGTCGCGCGAAACCGAGCGTTTCTTCCTCGACGTACAGAAGCAGTTCCCGCAAGTGACCGCACAGAAAGTGATCGTCAGTGAAGCTGGGGCATCGGTTTACTCTGCTTCCGAGCTGGCGGCGTTGGAGTTCCCGGACCTCGACGTTTCGCTACGCGGTGCGGTGTCTATCGCCCGTCGTCTGCAGGATCCGCTGGCTGAGCTGGTGAAAATCGATCCGAAATCTATCGGTGTGGGCCAGTATCAGCACGACGTTAGCCAGACGCAGCTGGCGCGTAAGCTGGATGCGGTAGTGGAAGACTGTGTGAACGCCGTCGGCGTCGATCTGAATACCGCCTCCGTACCACTGCTGACCCGCGTTGCCGGCCTGACGCGCATGATGGCGCAAAACATCGTCGCCTGGCGCGATGAGAACGGTCAGTTCCAGAACCGTCAGCAACTGCTAAAAGTCAGCCGTCTGGGGCCTAAAGCCTTTGAACAGTGCGCGGGCTTCCTGCGTATCAACCACGGCGATAACCCGCTGGATGCCTCTACCGTTCACCCGGAAGCTTATCCGATTGTGGAACGCATTCTGGCCGCCACCGAGCAATCGCTGCGCGATCTGATGGGCAACAGCAGCGAACTGCGCAATCTGAAAGCCGCCGATTTTACCGACGAACGCTTCGGGGTGCCGACCGTCACCGACATCATCAAAGAGCTGGAAAAACCGGGCCGTGACCCACGTCCTGAATTTAAAACCGCGCAGTTTGCTGATGGCGTCGAAACCATGAACGATCTGCTGCCGGGAATGATTCTGGAAGGGGCTGTCACCAACGTCACCAATTTCGGCGCGTTTGTTGATATTGGCGTGCATCAGGATGGTCTGGTGCATATCTCTTCGCTGTCGAATAAGTTCGTCGAAGATCCACACACCGTGGTGAAAGCGGGCGACATTGTGAAGGTGAAAGTGCTGGAAGTGGACCTGCAGCGTAAGCGTATCGCGCTGACCATGCGTCTGGACGAGCAGCCGGGTGAAACCAATGCGCGTCGCGGCGGCGGGAATAACGATCGCACTCAGAGCAATCGCCCGGCGCCGAAAGCCGCGAAACCGCGTGGTCGTGACGCCCAGCCTGCGGGCAACAGCGCCATGATGGATGCGCTGGCGGCGGCAATGGGTAAAAAGCGCTAAGTTTAAACCGTGTGCCGGATGGTGGAGTAAACACCCTCTCCGGCCTGGTTGTCGCCATTAATTTGTAGGCCGGATAAGACACATGAGCGTCGCCATCCGGCATATTTAATCTATTTCCCGCTTTGCTCCACAATATATTTATCACTTCATTAACAGATGAAACCTTAATTAAACATTAAGATCCCCACTAATTACTTCCGTGAATCCTTCATGCCCAACCAGAATAAATATTGAGGAATATCAAAATTGGCTCAAATTATTATCCAATTGTACATTCCGTCACATTTATTCTATTGATGATAGAAACCATTCTCATTATCATTGATTTGTTGATTATTTACTCTTTCCTTACGTTGGCTAATCATCTGGTCTCATGCCGCCCTTTCGCCCCATGAGGTAATCATCCAGTTAGCGAGATATAAGTAGGTCCCTATGCAATTCACTCCTGACAGTGCGTGGAAAATTACCGGTTTTGCCCGTGAAATCAGCCCAGCTTATCGTCAGAAACTGTTGTCACTTGGCATGCTACCCGGCTCATCCTTCAACGTGGTACGCGTCGCCCCGCTCGGCGATCCTATCCATATCGAAACGCGTCGCGTAAGTCTGGTATTGCGTAAAAAGGATTTGGCGTTATTAGAAGTGGAAGCGGTTTCCTGTTAATACAGTGAGTCTATAAAAATGAAAAAACTAACCATTGGTTTAATTGGTAATCCTAATTCCGGCAAGACAACTTTATTCAACCAGCTCACCGGCGCACGCCAGCGTGTAGGCAACTGGGCTGGCGTTACCGTTGAGCGTAAAGAAGGTCATTTCGCCACAACGGACCATCAGGTCACACTGGTCGATTTACCCGGCACCTATTCTCTGACGACAATCTCATCGCAAACCTCTCTCGATGAGCAGATTGCCTGCCACTATATTTTAAGCGGAGACGCGGATCTCTTGATCAACGTGGTCGATGCTTCAAACCTTGAGCGCAACCTCTACCTGACGTTGCAACTGCTTGAGTTGGGCATCCCCTGCATCGTCGCGCTGAACATGCTGGATATCGCTGAGAAGCAGCAAATCCGTATCGATATCGACGCCCTCTCCGCTCGTCTTGGCTGCCCGGTGGTTCCGCTGGTTTCCACCCGCGCTCGCGGCATTGAAGCGCTGAAGCTGGCGATCGATCGCTATAAAGAAAACGACACCGTCGAGCTGGTCCATTATGCCCAGCCGCTGCTGCAAGAAGCGGATTCCCTGGCCGACGCGATGACCAAAGATATGCCGCTTAAACAGCGTCGCTGGCTGGGCCTGCAGATGCTGGAAGGCGATATCTACAGCCGTGCTTACGCCGGCGATGCCGCGCAAAACCTTGATGCCGCCATTGCGCGCCTGAGCGAGACCATGGACGATCCGGCGCTGCATATCGCCGATGCGCGTTATCAGTGCATTGCCGCTATCTGCGATACCGTCAGTAACACCCTGACGGCAGAGCCAAGCCGTTTCACCACCGCTGTAGATAAAATCGTCCTTAACCGCTTCCTTGGTCTGCCGATTTTCCTGTTCGTGATGTACCTGATGTTCCTGCTCGCCATCAACATTGGCGGCGCGCTGCAGCCCTTGTTTGACGTCGGCTCCGTGGCGCTCTTTATCCATGGTATTCAGTGGATTGGCTACACGCTGCACTTCCCGGACTGGCTTACCATCTTCCTGGCCCAGGGCCTTGGCGGCGGGATTAACACCGTGCTGCCGCTGGTACCGCAAATCGGCATGATGTACCTGTTCCTCTCCTTCCTTGAAGACTCCGGCTACATGGCGCGCGCCGCGTTTGTGATGGACCGACTGATGCAGGCGCTGGGACTGCCGGGCAAATCGTTTGTCCCGCTGATCGTCGGCTTTGGCTGTAACGTACCGTCTGTAATGGGCGCACGTACGCTGGATGCCCCGCGTGAGCGTTTGATGACCATCATGATGGCGCCGTTTATGTCCTGTGGCGCACGTCTGGCGATTTTCGCCGTCTTCGCCGCAGCGTTCTTTGGTCAGAATGGCGCGCTGGCGGTCTTCTCACTGTACGTGCTGGGTATCGTTATGGCGGTGTTGACCGGTCTGATGCTCAAACACACCATCATGCGTGGTGAAGCAACGCCGTTCGTGATGGAGCTGCCGGTGTACCACGTGCCGCACATTAAGAGTCTGATCATTCAGACCTGGCAACGCCTGAAAGGCTTCGTTCTGCGCGCGGGTAAAGTCATCATCATCGTCAGCATTTTCCTCAGCGCGTTTAACAGCTTCTCGCTGAGCGGAAAAATCGTCGACAACATCAACGACTCTGCTCTGGCCTCCGTTAGCCGCGTTATTACCCCTGTCTTTAAGCCGATTGGCGTTCACGAAGATAACTGGCAGGCAACCGTAGGTCTGTTTACCGGCGCGATGGCGAAAGAAGTGGTTGTCGGTACGCTGAACACGCTCTATACCGCAGAAAACATTCAGGAAGAAGAGTTCAATCCGGCAGATTTCCACCTCGGTGACGAACTGCTCGGCGCGGTGGATGAAACCTGGCAAAGCCTGAAAGACACCTTCAGCCTGAGCGTGCTGGCTAACCCTATCGAAGCCAGCAAGGGCGACGGTGAAATGGCGACAGGCGCAATGGGCGTGATGGGCGAGAAATTTGGCAGCGCCGCCGCCGCGTACAGCTACCTGATCTTTGTTCTGCTGTATGTACCGTGCATTTCAGTGATGGGCGCAATCGCACGTGAATCCAGCCGTGGCTGGATGAGCTTCTCGATTCTGTGGGGTCTGAACATCGCCTACTCTCTGTCGACGCTGTTTTATCAGACGGTCAGCTACAAAGAACACCCGACCTACAGTCTGGTGTGCATTTTAGCCGTCATCCTGTTTAACATCGTGTTGCTGGGCCTGCTGCGTCGAGCTCGCAGCCGCGTGGACCTCGCGCTGCTGGCAACCAACAGGACGGCAAGTTCCTGTTGTTCAAGCACCACTGGCGATTGCCACTAAGGTTATCGACGATGGCATCGCTTATTCAGGTTCGTGATTTATTGGCTTTGCGGGGGCGCATGGAGGCGACACAAATTAGCCACACGCTGCATACCCCGCAGCCCATGATTGACGCCATGCTGAATCAGTTAGAAAAGATGGGCAAAGCGATGCGGATTCAGGAAGATGCCGACGGGTGTCTCTCCGGAAGCTGCAAAAGTTGTCCGCAAGGTAAAGCCTGCCTGCGCGAGTGGTGGGCTTTACGCTAGTTCGATGCCGGATATAGCGTTTAAGCTGATATCCGGCTTTTTGCGTAATGGATTCCACAAAGACCTCTCTGTTTTCAGCAAAACAGATCTATCCTCCAGCCTGCCGCGCATCGTTATCAACTCGTGGATGATTACTGCCGACCAGAGAAGTAGAGTCCCGTCATCTTGTTTCTCAGGTGACGGATCGCCATGAATACTGACACGACAGCTACACCGCATGACGCGATTTTCAAAACGTTCTTAAACAACCCTGCGACCGCACGCGACTTTATTCAGCTTCATCTTCCAGCCTCTTTGCAAAAACTTTGCGATCTTAAAACGCTGCAACTGGAATCCGGCAGTTTTATTGAGGACGATTTGCGCGCCTACTATTCCGATGTGCTGTGGTCGTTAAAAACGCGCGAAGGCGATGGCTATATTTACACCATTATTGAGCATCAGAGCACCGCCGATAGCCATATGGCATTTCGGCTGATGCGTTATGCCATTGCGGTAATGCACCGCCATTTAGCGGCAGGCCATAAGAAACTCCCGCTGGTGATCCCCATGCTTTTTTATCATGGCTCAGCAAGCCCATACCCCTACTCACTTTGTTGGCTGGACGAGTTTGATGACCCTGAATCCGCCAGACAACTTTATAGTACCGCGTTTCCACTGATCGATATCACCGTCGTGCCCGATGACGAGATCATGCAGCATCGTCGGATGGCGCTGCTGGAACTCATCCAAAAACATATTCGTAAACGCGATTTGATGGGGCTGGTAGAAAAGCTGGCCATCCTGCTTGTTAAAGGACACGCTAATGACAACCAGTTGAAAGCCCTGTTTAATTATTTACTGCAGGCCGGGGACACCGCACATTTTGGCGAGTTCCTATATGAAGTCGCCGAACGTTTACCCCAACATAAGGAAAAGCTGATGACTATCGCCGAAAGATTACGACAAGAAGGGCACTTTAATGGTCTTCAGGAAGGTCATAGGAAAGGGCTACAAGAGGGGTTACAAACAGGTCTGCAACAAGGCAAACGAGAGGAAGCTTTACGAATTGCATCAACCATGCAGGCTGATGGTATAGACCCGCTGACCATCTTCAGAATTACCGGTCTGACCGCTGAGGATCTGGCTGCGCGCAGTCATTAATCTCAAGCCCGGCAAGCGTGGCTGTGCCGGGCAACGCAACGAATTTATAGCCGCTGCTTCAACGCCACCAGCGCTGCGCAGAACTCAGCAGGATGCGAGATAAATGGCGCATGCGCCGCCTTAGCAAACACCAACGACTCGCTCTGGGGCCACAGGGCATCCAGCATCGGGATAACTTTGCGCGGAACCAGCCCGTCAAGATAACCATACATCCGCAGGAAAGGCATATCCACCGAGCACAGCGGCTCACGCAGATCGACTGTTTTCAGGATCTCCAGCCCGCCATTAAGCACCTCGACTTCCGGCATGGGTAAAGCCAGCACCGTTTTCTTCAACGCTCGCGCATCCTGACGCGCGGTTTCCGTACCCATCGTTTGCAATGCCAGAAAACGCTCCACCGTACGCTGAAAATCTTCGCTCAACTGCTGCTGGAAGCCTGCCAGCACTTCTGGCTTGATACCCGGCCACTCGTCTCGCGCGCTAAAGCAAGGGGAAGACGCCACGGTCACCAGCGCCTGAACACGGCCAGGATGCGTTAACGCCACCTGGCTTGCAACCAGCCCGCCCAGACTCCAGCCGAGCCAGATAGCGTTCTCCGGCGCCTGTTTTAATACCCGCTCAGCCATCTCTTCCAGCGACATTGCACCAAAACCCTGGCTGCGGCCAAATCCCGGTAAGTCGACAAGATGCAGCGTGAAATGCGAGCTCAGTTCCTCACTTATGCAATTCCAGACTTGCGCATTCAGTCCCCATCCGTGCAGCAGCACAAGATGGCAATTTCCCGAACCCTGGGTCTGCCACCAGATGTCATTCATCAGTTATTGTTCTCTTTTAGCCTGAAAGGATGCTTCTATGCTAACAGTACCGGGATTGTGCTGGCTATGCCGAATGCCCCTGACGTTGGGGCATTGGGGGATTTGCTCTGTTTGCACGCGGGCAACGCGTCAGCGCGGCAGCCTGTGCCCTCAATGTGGCCTCCCTGCCGCTCATACCGTCATTCCCTGCGGGCGATGCCTGCAAAAACCACCACCGTGGCAGCGACTGGTCACGGTCAGCGACTACATTCCACCGTTGAGCGGGCTTATCCACCAGCTCAAGTTTTCGCGACGCAGCGAAATGGCCTGCGCCCTGTCACGTTTACTGTTGCTGGAGGTATTACAGGCCCGGCGCGCCAGCGGCCTTCCTCTGCCGGACAGGCTGGTCAGCGTCCCGCTCTGGCAACGCCGACACTGGCGCAGAGGATTTAATCAGAGCGATTTATTGTGCCGCCCTCTGGCGCGCTGGCTGGGCTGCGACTGGAACAGCCAGGCCATCACGCGGGTTCGGGCGACGGCGACGCAGCACCATCTCAGCGCCCGATTACGTAAACGTAACCTGAAAAACGCCTTTCGCCTTGAATTGCCGGTGCGGGGACTCCATATGGTTATTGTGGATGATGTCGTCACTACCGGAAGTACCGTCGCGGAAATCGCGCAGCTGCTTTTACGCAACGGCGCGGCGACTGTCCAGGTATGGTGCCTGTGTCGAACCTTGTAGAGCCTCGATGATGGGCGTATTATAACCAAGTAAAATAGTCAACTATTAGGCCATTACTATGATCCATATTTCCGATGCTGCACAAGCGCACTTTGCCAAACTGCTGGCAAATCAGGAAGAAGGGACACAAATCCGCGTATTTGTGATTAATCCCGGCACGCCTAACGCTGAATGCGGCGTTTCTTATTGTCCGCCGGACGCCGTGGAAGCAACCGACACCGCCATTAAATTTGACCTGCTGACCGCATATGTTGATGAACTGAGCGCACCGTATCTGGAAGATGCAGAAATCGATTTCGTGACCGACCAGTTAGGCTCTCAACTGACTCTGAAAGCGCCAAACGCCAAAATGCGTAAAGTTGCCGATGATGCGCCGCTGATGGAACGCGTGGAGTACATGCTGCAATCGCAGATCAACCCTCAGTTGGCTGGCCACGGCGGTCGCGTCTCTCTGATGGAAATCACCGATGAAGGCTACGCCATTCTGCAGTTTGGCGGCGGCTGTAACGGCTGTTCAATGGTAGATGTCACGCTGAAAGAAGGTATCGAGAAACAGCTGCTGGCTGAATTCCCTGAACTGAAAGGCGTTCGCGATTTAACCGAACACCAGCGCGGCGAGCACTCTTACTACTAACGCCCAAACCTGTAGACTTTCTATAGCCCGATAAGACGCCCCGCGTCGCCATCGGGCATTAACGCCGGATGGCAGCGTAATCGCGGTCTCCGGCGTCCCCCTCTGTCCTGGCATCTATCCTGCAACAATCCCCCTCATAATTTGACCAGCCTCTCATAATTTAAATTTTGCCTGCCCAGGTGATTTTCAAGCGCCACATGTTACCCGTATCATTCGTATCAGCACCTAACACACACATAATAGCCAGCTAAACTGATTAGTTTTGAAGGCAACCAGCATTGGTGCTGAGAATACTCTGTTCCCGTTCGGGACAATCGGAATTTGTCATCTAAACACTGACGTTACCCATAACAAAGTAAAGGCCAGGTAAATCATGCCATTAGTCATCGTTGCTATCGGTGTAATCTTGTTACTCCTCCTGATGATCCGTTTCAAAATGAACGGTTTCATCGCTCTCGTCCTGGTGGCGCTTGCTGTCGGATTGATGCAAGGGATGCCACTGGATAAAGTCATCGGTTCGATTAAAGCCGGCGTCGGCGGAACCCTTGGCAGCCTCGCCCTGATTATGGGTTTTGGCGCCATGCTGGGCAAAATGCTGGCGGACTGCGGCGGCGCACAGCGCATCGCAACCACCCTGATTGCTAAATTCGGCAAAAAACATATCCAGTGGGCGGTGGTATTAACTGGCTTCACCGTCGGTTTTGCCCTGTTCTACGAAGTCGGCTTCGTGCTGATGCTGCCGCTGGTGTTCACCATCGCCGCTGCTGCCAATATCCCGCTGCTGTACGTTGGCGTACCGATGGCTGCTGCGCTGTCCGTAACACATGGCTTCCTGCCGCCACACCCGGGTCCAACCGCTATTGCCACCATTTTCCACGCAGATATGGGTAAAACCCTGCTGTTTGGTACGATTCTGGCAATCCCAACCGTTATTCTCGCCGGTCCGGTGTACGCTCGTTTCCTGAAAGGCATCGATAAGCCAATCCCGGAAGGTTTGTACAGCGCGAAAACCTTTACTGAAGAAGAGATGCCTGGCTTTGGCGTCAGCGTCTGGACCTCTCTGGTACCGGTTATCCTGATGGCAATGCGCGCCGTGGCGGAGATGATTCTGCCAAAAGGTCATGCTTTCCTGACGGTTGCAGAGTTCCTCGGCGACCCGGTCATGGCAACGCTTATCGCAGTGCTGATTGCGATGTTCACTTTTGGTCTGAACCGTGGACGTTCGATGGATCAGATTAACGACACGCTGGTATCCTCAATCAAAATCATCGCAATGATGCTGTTGATCATCGGTGGTGGCGGTGCCTTCAAACAGGTCCTGGTTGATAGCGGCGTGGACAAATACATCGCTTCAATGATGCACGGCTCTAACGTGTCTCCACTGCTGATGGCATGGTCTATCGCGGCGGTACTGCGTATCGCACTGGGTTCCGCGACCGTTGCTGCGATTACAGCAGGTGGGATTGTAGCGCCGTTGATTGCAACGACCGGCGTAAGCCCAGAGCTGATGGTTATTGCGGTTGGTTCCGGTTCCGTCATTTTCTCCCACGTGAACGATCCAGGCTTCTGGCTGTTCAAGGAGTACTTCAACCTGACCATCGGTGAGACCATCAAGTCATGGTCAATGCTGGAAACCATTATCTCCGTCTGCGGTCTGGTAGGGTGTCTGCTGCTGGGTATGGTGGTTTAAACGAGACGGCTCGTAGGCCGAATAAGGCAAAGCTGCCATCCGGCCCTACGAGCTATCACCATAAAAAATCCGGGGAAATCCCCGGCTTTTTACTTCTTCTTCGCGGCCGCTTTGCGGCGCTTATCCAAATCCTTAATCAGCTTATTCACGCCCTCATCGGCAAACATCTGTTCCAGCGTGGCGGTGAGCTTACGCCGCCAGTTTTTGTACTGGTCGCTGGTCCCCGGAATGTTGACCGGCTCAGCCATATCCAGCCAGTCTTCCGGTTGCAGGCCCAGCAACGCACTGTTGCTGTCAGCGATGTAGCGTTGCATACCGCGATTAAGAATCGGCGTCATCGACATCAGGGACGCCTTGTGACCAGCACGTTTTGGCAGGCAACCGTATTTGTGCAGCGCGTCCAGCAGCCCCTGTTTCGCCAGTTCTCTGTCCTGATACAACCCACGCAGCACGACTTCATCCGGGTACAGGCCCAGCGCCTTACCGAGCGTCAGATCGCCGCTATCCCAATAACCTTTAAGCGTAGGAAGGTCATGCGTCGCCGCGACTGCCATTGATTGTTCCGGGTACGCTTTCGGCGCACGGAAGTTCTTCTCATGGTCATTCTCAAAATAAAGTACTTTGTAGGAATAGACACCACTGTCACGCAGCTTGCTGACGATCTCCACCGGCACGGTACCCAGATCTTCACCAATCACCATGCAGTGATGACGTTTACTTTCCAGCGCCAGAATGGAAAGCAGATCATCTACCGGATAATGCACGTAGGCACCGTGATCGGCTGTTTCTCCGTAAGGGATCCACCACAGACGCAGCATCGACATAACATGGTCGATGCGCAGCGCGCCACAGTTCTGCATATTGGCGCGCAGCAATTCGATAAACGGTTCGTAAGCGCGTGCCGTGATGATGTGCGGATCCATCGGCGGCAGTCCCCAGTTTTGTCCGAGCGGACCGAGAATGTCCGGCGGTGCGCCCACCGAGGCTTTCAGGCAGTACAGCTCGCGGTCGCACCAGGTTTCCGCCCCACCTTCGGCCACGCCAACCGCCAGGTCGCGATACAGTCCAATCGGCATCGCAAAGCCCTGGCTGGTTTTCCAGCAGTCAGCAAACTGGCTATACGCCAGCCACTGCAACCACAGGTAGAAATCCACATCATCACGATGTGTTTCGCAGAAGCGTTTTACCTCTGGCGAGTCCACCGACTGGAATGCCTGCGGCCACACCGGCCAGCCCCAGCGCAATGCGTCCTCTTTCACCTGATTGGCATGCAACGCGTCAAAGGCCGCCTGCCAGTAGAGGCTATCCCCTTCCTGAGTCACAAACTGGCGGAATGCCGCCATCTGCTCATCATCGCGCGCAGAGAAGCTTTTCCACGCCATACGTAGCGCCGTCATCTTCAGTGCGGTAACGGCAGAATAATCAACCCACTCAGCATCGCGCGCGCGTTGCAAAGCTTGCTGCGTCGCAGGTTTCTGCCACCAGGCCTGTGCCTCTTTACTCAGGTGGAAATCATCGACTGCGTTAACATCAATATAAATAACGTTCAGCCAACGACGTGACGATGGACTATACGGGCTGGCGCTCTCCGGGTTCGCCGGATACAGTGCGTGAATCGGATTAAGCCCGATAAACGCGCCCCCGCGTTGCGCCACATCCACCAACATGGTGCGGAGATCGCCAAAATCGCCGATCCCCCAGTTTTTTTCCGAGCGCAGGGTGTAGAGCTGAACGCATGCGCCCCACAGCTTCTGCCCGGCAAGCAGCGCCTGTGGCTCATAGCAGCGTTTCGGCGCGACGATGATGCGGCAATGGGTGCGCAGCTCGCCCTGGGTCAGAGTCAGCGTGTGATACCCCTCCGGCAGCCTGGCTGGAAGGTTAAAAGATTTACCGCCGACGGCATGCCCTTTGTGCTGCACGCCCTCTTCGGTAGTCAGCAGCCAGTTAAACTCCCCGCTTCCCTCAACCGCCAGCGGCATTTTCTTACCAGCGGTATAAACCATGACATTCGGCACCGGCGTCACCGCCACCTGAACGGCGGCGGAGGTGCGATGCATGGCGTCAAGCAAACGCCGCTTGGTTTCGGCGCCAATAGACTGCGGTTTACCGTGGGCATTAATGTAATTGGGGCTGATCCCCGCCGCCAGCGCGGCATTATCCAGACGTTTGCTTTCCATCGCGATCCCTTAACGTTTCTCCTGCCAGATACGAGCCTGATAATCGCGGATGGAGCGATCCGAACTGAACATGCCGCAACGCGCGGTATTCAGAATCGCCGCCCGGGTCCAGGCTTCCTGGTCACGATACAACACGTCAACCTGCTTCTGAGCTTCAACGTAGGCCGCGAAGTCCGCCATCACCAGATACGGGTCACCGCCCTGCTTGCCAATACTGTGCAACATCTGGTCGAAGGCATGTTTGTCGCCATCGCTGTATTTCCCGCTTTCCAGCTCTTTCAGGACAGCATCCAGCACTTTGTCTTTCTTACGCCATTTCACCGGATCGTAGCCTTTGGCTTTGAGCGCCTTCACCTCTTCCACGGTATGACCAAAGATGAAGATATTCTCGTCACCCACCTTCTCGGCGATTTCGACGTTTGCGCCATCCAGCGTACCGACGGTTAACGCACCGTTCAGCGCCAGCTTCATGTTACCGGTGCCGGAAGCCTCTTTCCCTGCGGTTGAGATCTGCTCAGAGATATCCGCCGCCGGGATCAGCATTTCCGCCGCAGAGACACAATAATCCGGCAGGAAGACAACCTTCAGTTTGTCACCCACTTGCGGGTCGTTATTGATGGTTTGCGCAACCTTGTTGATGGCGAAGATGATATTTTTCGCCAGGTAGTAACCCGGCGCGGCTTTTGCGCCAAACAGGAATACGCGCGGCACGCGATCGGCCTGTGGGTTCTCACGAATTTCTTTGTACAACGCCAGAATGTGCAGCAGGTTGAGGTGCTGACGCTTGTACTCATGCAGACGTTTAATCTGAATATCAAAAATCGCGTTGGTCGTTATCTCAATACCGGTACGCGCTTTAATAAACTTAACCAGTCGCTCTTTGTTCGCCAGCTTGATGTCACGATACTGCTGACGAAACTTCGCATCGTCGGCGTATTTTTCCAGGTTAATCAACTGGTCGAGGTCGTTGGCCCACTCTTTTTTCAGCGATTTATCCAGCAGAGCGGCAAGCGCCGGGTTGCACTGCTTAATCCAGCGACGTGGGGTAATCCCGTTGGTGACGTTATGGAATTTATTCGGCCAGAGCTGGTGATATTCCGGGAACAAATCTTTCACCACCAGATCGGAGTGCAGCGCCGCCACGCCGTTAACCGCAAAACCGCTGACCACACACATGTTAGCCATGCGCACCTGTTTGTTGTGCACCACCGCCAGTTTCGCCCAGACTTCAGCATCACCCGGCCAGGTTTTATCGACCAACGTCTTAAAGCGGTCGTTAATCTCTTTGATGATTTGCATATGGCGCGGCAGAAGCGCTTTCACCAGCTTCTCGTCCCAGCACTCTAACGCTTCCGGCATCAGGGTATGGTTGGTGTAAGCAAAGGTTTTACTGGTAATCGCCCACGCATCGTCCCAGCTCATTTGGTGCTCATCAATCAGCACGCGCAGCAGCTCTGGGATCGCGATGGTCGGGTGAGTATCGTTAAGCTGAATCACTTCGTAATCAGCCAGCTCATGCAGTTTGCGCCCTGCCAGATGATGACGACGCAGAATGTCGGCTACGGAGCAGGCGCACTGGAAATACTGCTGCATCAGGCGCAGCTTTTTACCCGCGGTGTGGTTGTCGTTCGGGTACAGCACTTTGGTCAGTTTTTTGGCGTCAATGCCCTGCTGCTCTGCCCGCAGGAAATCGCCGTCATTAAATTTGGTCAGGTTAAACGGATGCGTGTGGCTGGCCTGCCACAGACGCAGCGGCTGGGCCACGCTGTTGCGATAGCCAAGAACCGGCAGATCCCAGGCCTGACCAGTGATGATAAATCCTGGTTCCCAGTGCCCTTCTTTGGTGACTTTGCCGCCAATTCCAACCTGCACATCCAGCGCCTCGTTGTGGCGGAACCACGGATAGCTGCCGCGATGCCAGTCGTCCGGGGCTTCCATCTGTTGCCCATCGGCAAACGACTGACGGAACAGGCCGTACTGGTAGTTGAGACCGTAGCCCGTCGCCGACTGGCCGACCGTCGCCATCGAATCAAGGAAGCAGGCCGCCAGACGCCCCAACCCACCGTTACCTAACGCCGGATCGATCTCTTCTTCCAGCAGGTCGGTCAGGTTGACGTCATGCGCTTTTAGCTCATCGCTCACCGCCTGATACCAGCCGAGATTAAGTAAGTTGTTGCCGGTCAGACGACCAATCAAAAACTCCATCGAGATGTAGTTAACGTGACGCTGATTTTTTGCCGGTTTTGCCGCAGGCTGGGCGCTGAGTAACTCAGCCAACGCCCCACTCACTGCTTGCCACCACTGGCGCGACGTCATTTCTTGAGCCGACAGTAAACCGAAGCGCTGCCACTGACGTGTCAGGGCAGCCTGAAATTGATCTTTGTTGAAAGTAGGCTGTGACATAGGGGTTCCAGATCCTTAGGTAATAAAACAACGTTATCGCTAGTTTGCCTGGCTCGTTGTTGACATTCCTCATCCTGGCACGGATTAGGCAGGGAGGAGGAGCGGGGATGAGCATAAAAATGTGATCGCTGCCACTTAAAGGTAGCGTAATCGCCCGTAAATTCGCGTAATCCCGCATAACGGACGACGCATTAATAGCAAGGGATAAATCGACAATATCAAATAGTGGGGTGACGGTGGGGAAACAATGTGTAAACAGAGAAATAGTTTCTAACCTGAAATACCTGGGCCAGATAAGATAATTCACATGAAACTTTTAAGTCGGCCACAAGATTCGGTGCTTTACATTAACTCACTGAGTAGCCTTATAAAAAATGAGGCATTTTTCGGCGCAGTCAAAATAACGACGGATCCAGTCGCCACGCCTGTTGCGACTCTTTAAACCAATTAATGTAATAGATGTATAGATTTGTGACATAGTGCAAAATCAGACACACAAAAAGTCCGCTTAGCTTGCATAAAACTCTAATCTGGCCGACCTTATATCCATTAATTACGAAGCGCAAAAAAAATCACTCTTCCCCATTTTCACACAGTGAAGTGACTAACTTATGTTGATTCCGTCTAAATTAAGTCGTCCGGTTCGACTCGACCATACGGTGGTTCGTGAGCGCCTGTTGGCTAAACTTTCCGGCGCGAACAATTTCAGGCTCGCCCTGATAACAAGTCCTGCTGGGTATGGAAAAACGACGCTGGTTTCACAATGGGCGGCGGGGAAGAACGACTTAGGCTGGTACTCTCTGGATGAAGGCGATAATCAGCAAGAACGTTTTGCGAGCTATCTGATCGCCGCCATCCAGCAGGCAACCGGTGGACATTGCACCACCAGCGAAGCGATGGTGCAAAAGCGCCAATACGCCAGCCTGACGTCACTGTTTGCCCAGCTATTTATCGAACTGGCCGAGTGGCACCGCCCGCTCTACCTGGTGGTGGATGATTATCATCTGATCTCTAATCCGGCTATTCACGAAGCGATGCGGTTTTTCCTGCGTCACCAGCCTGAGAACCTTACGCTGGTCGTGCTGTCGCGCAACCTGCCGCAGTTGGGCATTGCTAACCTGCGGGTACGCGATCAACTACTGGAGATAGGCAGCCAACAGTTAGCCTTTAACCATCAGGAAGCCAAACAATTTTTCGACCGACGTTTGTCCTCCCCCATTGAAGCGGCTGAAAGCAGCCGGATGTGTGATGACGTTGCTGGCTGGGCCACAGCGTTACAACTGATTGCCCTTTCCGCCCGCCAGAACAATAACTCTGCTCACCAGTCGGCACGTCGCCTCGCCGGGATCAACGCCAGCCATTTATCTGATTACCTGGTTGATGAAGTGCTGGACAGCGTCGACCTCGGCACCCGTCACTTCCTGCTGAAAAGCGCCATTCTGCGCTCCATGAACGATGCGCTGATCGTCCGCGTTACCGGGGAAGAAAACGGCCAAATGCGGCTGGAGGAGATTGAGCGCCAGGGCTTATTCCTGCAGCGTATGGATGACGTTGGCGAGTGGTTCAGTTATCACCCGCTGTTTGGCAGCTTTTTACGCCAGCGCTGTCAGTGGGAGCTGGCGAGCGAACTGCCCGAAATACACCGCGCTGCTGCGGAAAGCTGGATGGCGCAAGGTTTCCCCAGCGAAGCTATCCACCACGCGCTGGCGGCAGGCGACGCCCATATGCTCCGCGATATCCTGCTTAATCATGCGTGGGGACTGTTTAACCACAGCGAGCTGACGCTGCTGGAAGAGTCGCTGAAAGCTCTGCCGTGGGAAAGCCTGCTGGAAAATCCGCGTCTGGTTCTGCTCCAGGCCTGGCTGATGCAAAGCCAGCACCGCTACGGAGAGGTTAATACTCTGCTGGCGCGCGCTGAGCAGGAAATAAAAGGCGACATGGAGCCAACGCTGCACGCCGAATTCAACGCCCTGCGGGCGCAGGTAGCGATTAACGACGGAAACCCTGACGAAGCCGAGCGTCTGGCGAAACTGGCGCTGGATGAGTTACCCATCGCCTGGTTCTATAGCCGTATCGTCGCCACCTCGGTGCACGGCGAAGTCCTGCACTGTAAGGGCGATCTCACGCGCTCTCTGGCGTTGATGCAGCAAACCGAGCAAATGGCCCGCCATCATGACGTCTGGCATTACGCGCTGTGGAGCCTTATCCAGCAAAGCGAGATTTTGTTTGCCCAGGGCTTTTTACAGGCCGCCTGGGAGACTCAGGAAAAAGCGTTTCAACTGATCAAAGAGCAGCATCTGGAACAACTGCCGATGCACGAGTTCCTGGTACGTATTCGCGCGCAGCTACTGTGGGCATGGGCGCGTCTGGACGAGTCCGAAGCGTCTGCCCGCTCGGGTATTGAACTGCTTTCCACTTTCCAGCCGCAGCAACAGCTACAGTGCCTGACATTGCTGATTCAGTGTTCGCTGGCGCGGGGCGATCTGGACAATGCGCGTAGCCTGCTTAACCGTCTGGAAAACCTGCTGGGCAACGGCCACTATCACAGCGACTGGATCTCAAACGCCGATAAGGTGCGGGTGATTTACTGGCAAATGGTAGGCGACAAAAACTCGGCCGCCAACTGGCTGCGCCACACGCCGAAACCGGAATTCGCCAATAACCACTTCCTGCAAAGCCAGTGGCGCAACATCGCCCGCGCGCAGATCCTGCTCGGCGAGTTTGAACCGGCTGAAATTGTGCTGGAAGAGTTGAATGAAAATGCGCGCAATCTGCGTCTGATGAGCGATCTGAACCGTAACCTGCTGCTGCTTAATCAGTTGTACTGGCAGGCAGGGCGCAAAAATGACGCCCAGCGCGTATTACTCGATGCGCTGCAGCTGGCGAACCGCACCGGGTTTATCAGTCACTTTGTTATTGAAGGCGAGGCCATGGCGCAACAACTGCGTCAGCTGATTCAGCTCAATACCTTACCGGAGCTCGATCAGCACCGCGCCCAGCGCATTTTGCGCGAGATTAACCAGCACCACCGCCATAAATTCGCCCACTTCGATGAAGGATTCGTTGAGCGTCTTCTTACTCATCCGGAAGTGCCGGAGCTTATCCGCACCAGTCCGCTGACCCAGCGCGAATGGCAGGTTCTGGGACTGATTTATTCGGGCTACAGCAACGAGCAGATCGCCGGAGAGCTGGCCGTCGCGGCAACGACCATCAAGACGCACATCCGCAATTTGTACCAAAAACTTGGTGTCGCACATCGTCAGGATGCGGTGCAACATGCGCAGAAGCTGCTGAAGATGATGGGATATGGAGTTTAGTTAATGCCTGATGCGCTACGCTTATCAGGCAATTATCTCAGCACAGCTCTAACTGAATATGATGGTCCGCGATAACCTGCATCACGCCAGCGGGCGGCAGCGTGTCGGTATACACCGCATCCACCATGCTGATACTGCCCATATTCACCATCGCGTTACGCCCAAATTTCGAGTGATCCACCACCAGCATCACATGCCGTGAATTCTCAATAATCGCGCGTTTGGTGCGAACTTCGTGATAATCAAACTCCAGCAGAGAACCATCGCTGTCGATGCCGCTGATCCCTAAGATGCCGAAGTCCAGTCGGAACTGAGAAATGAAGTCGAGGGTCGCTTCGCCCATAATACCGCCGTCGCGGCTACGCAGTTCGCCACCGGCGAGGATTATGCGGAAATCCTCTTTCGCCATCAGCGTATTCGCCACATTGAGGTTGTTGGTCACGATACGTAAATTGCTGTGATTGAGCAGCGCGTGAGCCACCGCTTCCGGCGTAGTGCCGATATCAATAAACAGCGTAGAGCCGTTCGGGATCTGCGTGGCAACTTTGCGTGCAATGCGCTCTTTTTCCGCCGTCTGCGTCGCTTTACGGTCATGCCACGGGGTGTTGACCGAGCTGGATGGCAGCGCCGCCCCGCCGTGATGGCGCAAAATCATGTTCTGATCGGCCAGATCGTTAAGATCGCGGCGAATCGTCTGCGGGCTAACGGAGAAATGCTCCACCAGCTCCTCAGTACTGACGTATCCCTGTTTTTTTACCAGTTCAATGATCGCGTCATGTCGTTGTGTTTGCTTCATTATGGTTCCCTGAAATTACGTTCGTTTTCGCACATGAATAGTATCGGCAAACGCCATTGCCAGACCCACGGCCAGCCCGGCGATATGTGCGCCATTCGCCATCGACATGCCAAACAGATCAAACCAGCCGGCAACAATCCAGATCAAAGCAAAAATAATCAAACCACGCTGCAGGAAAATACCGCTCTGCGGATCGCGCTCGCCGCGCAACCACACATAGCCCATCAGCGCATATACCACGCCAGACAGTCCACCAAACCACGGACCGCTAAATTTCTGCTGAACATAACCGCTCAGCAGGGCGCTGATCACGGTAATGACTATCAGTTTTCCGCTACCCAAACGCTTTTCAACCGCACCGCCGAGATACCACCACCACAGCAGGTTGAACAGAATATGCATCAGCGAGAAGTGCATAAAAGCGTGGGTAAAATAACGCCAGAATTCAAATTTCAGCGTAGGGTCAAACGGCCATGCCAGCCAGAGCATCACCGCCTGGTCGCCCAGCACGTTCATGGCGATAAACACCACCACACATGCGGCCATCACCGCCCACGTTACCGGGCCTGCGCGTTCGCGCAATGTGGCCAGGAACGGATAACGTTGGTAGCGCAGACCGCTATCGGTCTGGCCTGACTGCCAGCTTGCCGCGAGGTAACGCGGGTCGCCCGGATTCTCCAGAAATCGCGCCAGTTCAGCACGCACGCGCTCGGCCTGGGACTCATCCGCCAGCCAGACATCCGTTTGCTGATGTTGTTGAATCGTCAGGATAACGCCCTGTGTCGCCATATAATCAACAAATGCCTGCGCCACGCGGGGGTTAGCAAAAGAGGTAATCATCAACATGGTTGCTGTCGCTTATTCCACACAAAAGAGCACAGTATATATATCCTGCCCGTTTCAGGCTGCATCTTTGTTAGCTTACGAACCGTATGCCACTTCTGCCGGAAAGTGTCGATGCCAGGCGTCGAAGCCGCCATCAACGCTGTAAACCGCGTCATAGCCTTGTTGAAGAAGATATTGCGCCGCACCTTTACTGCTGTTGCCGTGATAACACATCACCAATACGGCGGTGTCGAAATCATGCTCGCGCATAAACGACCCCAGCGTGTCGTTCGTCAGATGAAACGCCTGCGGGGCATGACCCATCGCATAGCTTTGCGGATCGCGGATATCCACCAACACCGCGCTCCCCTGATGCAGCTTCTGATGCGCTTCTTCGACATTAATACATTCAAACTGATCCATTGCTCTCTCTTCTTTATATAGCAGGTGACGCTTTTCGGACATGTTACTTCTTAGTGTACGTCCCGACGGCAGTTAAACGCCATAATGTTATATGTATCACTGTAAATTGTTTATCCGATGTTACCAATGGCGCGAATCTTTGCTATTATGCTCGATAACGAACATTAATGAGCTATAACGAAAGTGCGAGAGGCCAGCATGGAAACCAAAGATCTGATTGTGATAGGTGGAGGCATCAATGGTGCCGGTATCGCGGCAGATGCCGCTGGACGCGGTTTATCCGTGCTGATGCTGGAAGCGCAGGATTTAGCCTGCGCAACCTCCTCCGCTAGCTCCAAACTCATTCACGGTGGCCTGCGCTACCTGGAACATTACGAATTTCGCCTGGTGAGCGAAGCGCTGGCCGAACGTGAAGTGCTGTTGAAAATGGCACCGCATATCGCCTTTCCTATGCGCTTTCGTCTGCCCCATCGCCCGCACCTGCGCCCGGCCTGGATGATCCGCATTGGTCTGTTTATGTACGATCATCTGGGCAAACGCACCAGTTTGCCGAGTTCTACCGGTTTGCGTTTTGGCGCAGACTCCGTACTGAAACCTGAGATTGTGCGCGGTTTCGAATATTCTGACTGCTGGGTAGACGATGCGCGACTGGTTTTGGCAAACGCCCAAATGGTTGTACGCAAAGGCGGGGAAGTATTAACCCGCACGCGTGCCACCTCCGCTCGCCGTGAAAATGGTTTGTGGATTGTTGAAGCTGAAGATATCGATACTGGCAAAAAGCACACCTGGCAGGCACGTGGGCTGGTCAACGCCACCGGCCCGTGGGTGAAAGAGTTCTTCGACGACGGCATGCATCTGCCATCGCCGTATGGCATTCGCCTGATTAAAGGCAGCCACATTGTGGTTCCGCGCGTACATACCCAGAAGCAGGCTTATATTCTCCAAAACGAAGATAAACGCATTGTGTTTGTTATCCCATGGATGGACGAATTCTCGATCATCGGGACGACCGACGTTGAATACAAAGGCGACCCGAAAGCGGTGAAAATTGATGAGAGCGAAATCAATTACCTGCTGAAGGTCTACAACGCGCACTTTAAGAAACAGCTTGGCCGTGACGATATCGTCTGGACATATTCGGGCGTACGTCCGCTGTGCGATGACGAGTCCGACTCGCCGCAGGCTATCACCCGTGATTACACGCTGGATATCCACGACGAAAATGGCAAAGCGCCGCTGCTGTCGGTCTTTGGCGGTAAGCTGACCACCTACCGTAAGCTGGCTGAACACGCGATGGAAAAACTGGCGTCGTACTATCAGGGCATTGGTCCGGCGTGGACGAAAGAGTGCATTCTGCCAGGTGGTGACATTGGCGGCGATCGCGAAGATTACGCGGCCAAACTGCGCCGTCGCTACCCGTTCCTGACCGAGTCGCTGGCACGCCATTATTCCCGCACCTACGGCAGCAACACCGAATGGATTATCGGCGAAGCCACCTCGCTTGCCGAGTTAGGTGAAGACTTCGGCCATGAGTTCTATGAGGCCGAGCTGAAATATCTGGTCGATCACGAATGGGTTCGTCGTGCGGAAGATGCGCTGTGGCGTCGCACGAAAGAGGGTATGTGGCTGAACGCTGAGCAGCAGTCGCGCATGTCCCAGTGGTTGTCGGAGTACATTGAGAAGCACCAGCTGTCGCTGGCGTCGTAAGCAAGTACACGAACGTAGGCCGGGCAAGCGAAGCGCCCCCGGCAACGAGCGCCCTGTAGGCCCGGTAAGCGTCAGCGCCACCGGGCTTTTTGCCGGATGGCGGCTAGCGCCTTATCCGGCCTACAGTTAACCCTATCCCTTGTTACAACCGCACCGAATCAATATGCCAGATGTTTTCGGCGTACTCTTTAATCGTCCTGTCCGACGAGAAGTAGCCCATGTTGGCGATATTAATCATCGACCTGGTGGTCCACTCTTCCGGGTGACGATACAGTTCATCAACCTTATCCTGGCAGTCAACGTAGCTGCGATAATCCGCCAGAACCTGATAGTGGTCGCCAAAGTTGATCAGCGAGTCCACCAGGTCACGATAGCGTCCCGGCTCCTCAGGGCTGAATACACCGCTGCCGATCTGCGTCAGCACCTGGTGTAGCTCTTCATCTTTCTCGTAATACTCACGCGGCTTGTAACCCTGGCTGCGTAAAGCCTCGACCTCTTCCGCCGTATTACCAAAGATAAAGATATTCTCTGCGCCCACGTGCTCCAGCATCTCTACGTTGGCGCCGTCCAGCGTCCCGATGGTCAGCGCGCCGTTGAGGGCAAATTTCATATTACTGGTACCAGAGGCTTCAGTTCCGGCCAGAGAAATCTGCTCAGACAGGTCGGCAGCAGGAATAATCACCTGCGCCAGGCTGACGCTGTAGTTGGGGATAAACACCACTTTCAGCTTGTCGCCAATTTGCGGATCGTTGTTGATCACCTTCGCGACGTCGTTGATCAGGTGAATGATGTGCTTCGCCATATAATAGGCCGAAGCCGCTTTACCGGCGAAGATATTCACACGCGGCACCCACTCGGCGTCAGGATCGGCCTTAATGCGGTTGTAGCGGGTGATTACATGCAGCACGTTCATCAACTGGCGTTTGTATTCGTGAATACGCTTGATCTGCACATCAAACAGCGATTTCGGGTTCACCACCACGTTAAGCTGCTGGGCAATGAGCGTGGCCAGACGCTTTTTATTCTCGAGCTTCGCACGGCGCACCGCCTGATTTACCAGCGGATAATCGCAATGCTGCTCAAGCTCGCTGAGCTGGCTGAGATCGGTTCGCCAGGTGCGGCCAATATTCTCATCCAGCACTTCAGAGAGCGACGGGTTAGCCAGCGCCAGCCAGCGGCGCGGCGTCACGCCGTTGGTGACGTTGCAAAAACGAGTCGGGAAAATCTTCGCAAAATCAGCAAACAGCGACTGCACCATCAGGTTGGAGTGCAGCTCGGAAACACCGTTAACCTTGTGGCTCACTACCACCGCCAGCCATGCCATACGTACGCGGCGACCGTTAGATTCATCGATAATCGACGTCCGCCCCAGCAGGCTGGTATCGTTCGGGTACTGTTCCTGCAAGGTCTTAAGGAAGTAGTCGTTGATCTCGAAAATAATTTGCAGATGGCGCGGCAGAATTTTGCCCAGCATATCGACGGGCCAGGTCTCCAGCGCTTCGCTCATCAAGGTGTGGTTGGTGTACGAGAAGACCTGGCAACAGACCTCAAACGCATCGTCCCAACTGAACTTGTGCTCATCGATCAGCAGGCGCATCAGCTCAGGGATCGACAGCACCGGATGGGTGTCGTTGAGGTGAATGGCGATTTTATCCGCCAGGTTGTCGTAGGTTTTGTGCAGCTGGTAATGACGGCTCAGGATGTCCTGCACCGTGGAGGAGACCAGGAAATACTCCTGGCGCAAACGCAGTTCGCGTCCCGAATAGGTGGAGTCGTCCGGGTACAGTACGCGGGAGACGTTCTCGGAGTGGTTTTTATCTTCCACCGCCGCAAAGTAGTCGCCCTGGTTAAATTTACCGAGATTGATCTCGCTACTGGCCTGGGCATTCCACAGGCGCAGCGTGTTGGTGGCGTCAGTGTCGTAACCAGGGATAATCTGGTCGTAAGCAACCGCGAGGATCTCTTCGGTTTCTATCCAGCGCGTTTTCTTGCCTTCCTGCTGAATACGCCCGCCAAAACGCACTTTGTAGCGCGTGTTGTGGCGTTTGAATTCCCACGGGTTACCGTATTCCAGCCAGTAGTCCGGCGACTCTTTCTGTCGGCCATCAACAATGTTCTGCTTGAACATGCCGTAGTCATAACGAATACCGTAGCCGCGTCCCGGCAGGCCCAGCGTTGCCAGTGAGTCGAGGAAACAGGCCGCCAGGCGCCCGAGACCGCCGTTGCCAAGACCCGGGTCGTTTTCTTCGTCGATCAGATCTTCAAGATCCAACCCCATACCTTCCAGCGCATTTTTGACATCGTCATAAATACCCAACGATAATAGTGCATTGGAAAGCGTGCGGCCAATCAAAAACTCCATGGACAGGTAATAGACCTGGCGAGTTTCCTGTGACAATTGCGCACGGTTAGAACGCAGCCAGCGCTCCACGAGACGATCGCGCACCGCGAACAACGTGGCGTTCAGCCACTCATGTTTATTGGCAATGACCGGGTCCTTACCAATCGTAAACATCAGCTTATAGGCGATAGAATGCTTAAGTGCCTCTACGCTGAGTGTGGGCGATGCATAAGTAAATGGAGCATTCATATAGGTGATTCCTGGATATCTATTTCAAGCGATAGTAAAGCTCACGGTATGACTTCGCCGCGACTTGCCAGCTAAAATCCATGGTCATGGCCTGACGTTGTACAAACCGCCACAGCGAAGGCCGGGACCACAATACGAAAGCACGCCGGATCGCGCGTAGCAGCGACCAGGCATTACTATCTTCAAATACAAACCCACTGGCGATACCGTCCGCCAGGTTTTCCAACGAACTGTCAGAGACCGTATCAGCCAGCCCACCGGTGCGCCGCACCAGCGGCAGCGTACCGTACTTCAGTCCATACAACTGCGTTAAGCCACACGGCTCGAAACGGCTGGGAACCAATATGACATCGGCACCCCCCATAATGCGGTGCGAGAAGGCTTCGTGGTAACCAATCTGCACGCCCACTTGCCCTGGATGTTCCGCCGCCGCGGCGAGGAAACCTTCCTGTAAAACCGGATCGCCCGCGCCAAGCAATGCCAGCTGCCCACCCTGCTCTAATAACCCCGGCAGCGCTTCCAGCACCAGATCCAGCCCTTTCTGACTGGTCAGGCGGCTGACGACTGCAAACAGCGGCACTTTATCGTTAACCTTAAGTCCCATCGCTATCTGTAGCTGACGTTTGTTCTCCGCCTTCTCCTCCAGCGTGTCGCGCGTATATCGCGATGCCAACAGCAGATCGGTTTCCGGGCTCCAGATTTTTTCATCAACGCCGTTCAGCACGCCGGAAAGACGTCCTTCACGATGACGTTGCTGCAACAGACCTTCCATGCCGTAGGCGAATTGCGGCTCGGTAATTTCCCGCGCGTAGGTCGGGCTGACTGCCGTAATGTGGTCGGCGTAGTACAATCCGGCCTTCAGGAACGAAATCTGTCCGTTAAACTCCAGTCCGTGCACATTAAAGAACGACCATGGCAATTGGATGTCATCCATATGCTTTGCATAAAACATGCCTTGATACGCCAGGTTGTGTACGGTAAACACCGATTTCGCCGGATGGCCGCGCGCTGCCAGATACGCCGGGGCCAGTCCGGCATGCCAGTCGTGCGCATGCACCACATCCGGGCGCCAGAATGGGTCAAAGCCGCAGGCCATTTCACAGCCGACCCAACCCAGCAGCGCAAAACGCAGTACGTTATCCGTATAGGCAAACAGGTTAGTGTCGTGATACGGGCTACCGGGACGGTCATAGAGATGCGGCGCGTCAATCAGGTAAATACCCACGCCGTTGAAATGCCCGAAAAGCAGCGTGATACGTCCGGCGAAGGTATCCCGACGCGTCACGACCTGCGCATCGGGAATGCCGCGACGAATATCAGGAAACGCCGGGAGCAACACGCGGGCATCCACGCCGTCCGCTATTTGCGCTGCGGGTAACGCCCCAATAACATCCGCCAGTCCCCCGGTTTTTAACAGGGGGAACATCTCTGAACAAACGTGTAAAACCTGCATTATCGCTCCTGTTTGATCTGCAGTTTGCGCAGCATTTCACGCGTGACCAGCACAATACCTTCCTCTGAACGGTAGAAACGACGTGCATCTTCTTCCGCGTTTTCACCAATTATCATGCCTTCAGGAATAACGCAGGCACGGTCGATAATGCAACGACGTAAGCGGCACGAACGTCCCACCCACACTTCAGGTAACAACACTGCCGAATCAATGTTACAGAATGAATTCACCCGCACTCGCGGGAACAAAACGGACTGCACCACCACCGAACCAGAAATAATACAGCCGCCGGAAACCAGCGAGTTCAGCGTCATACCGTGGCTACCGGAACGGTCCTGCACAAATTTCGCCGGTGGCAGAGACTCCATATGCGTACGGATTGGCCAGTCCTGGTCGTACATATCCAGTTCAGGGGTCACCGAAGCCAGATCGAGGTTCGCTTTCCAGTAGGCTTCCAGCGTTCCCACATCGCGCCAGTACGGCTCGGATTCCGGGTCAGACTGCACGCAGGACAGCGGGAATGGATGTGCATACGCCATGCCAGCTTCAGTGATTTTCGGGATAATGTCTTTGCCGAAATCGTGACTGGAGTTTTCATCGAGGTCATCTTCCGCCAGCAATTCATACAGGTAGTCGGCGTTAAAAATGTAGATCCCCATACTGGCAAGGGATTTGGTCGGATCGCCTGGCATAGCTGGCGGGTTGGCAGGTTTTTCAACGAACTCGATAATTTTATCAGTGTCGTCCACGTCCATCACGCCAAACGCGCTGGCCTCTTCAATAGGCACTGGCATACAGGCCACGGTGCAACGCGCGCCTTTCTCGACGTGGTCGATCAGCATGCGTGAGTAGTCCTGCTTGTAGATATGATCGCCCGCGAGGATCACCACATATTCCGCTTTATAGCGTCGAATGATGTCCAGGTTTTGGGTCACCGCATCCGCCGTGCCGCGATACCAGTTTTCACCCTGCATTCTCTGCTGGGCAGGTAGCAAATCGACAAACTCATTCATCTCTTCGCTAAAGAACGACCAGCCGCGCTGAATGTGCTGCACAAGCGTGTGGGACTGGTACTGGGTGATCACGCCAATGCGACGGATCCCGGAGTTAATACAGTTGGATAAAGCAAAATCGATAATGCGGAACTTTCCACCAAAGTGCACGGCGGGTTTGGCACGTTTGTTGGTTAAATCTTTCAGGCGGGTGCCGCGGCCACCGGCCAGGATCAGGGCAACAGATTTTAATGGCAGCTGGCGCGCCAACATTACACGATCGTTCTTCTCTAAACTCACCATGACTAACTCCTTTTTATCTTCTCTGGAACACACACAGTCCGTGCGCAGGTCCCTGCCAGACAGCCGTAAGCACCGGATTATCCTCTCCGGCAAATGGGGGAATAGCGTGCCATTCCCCTTCAGGTAAAACGATATCTGTCACCTCAAGCGTGGCGTTTATTGCAATCAGGAAACGGTCTGAAAGCAGAATTTGCATCTGCCTCGGGCCGTTTTGCCACTCATCCGCACTTAAGGGTTGTGCGTACTTATTCAGCCAATGCACATTGCCGTCGCCCTCTTCCCACCAGCGATCACCTGTTAATGCAGGTATTTGTCGGCGCAGATGAATCAGCGCGGCGGTAAATGTGGTTAGCCCACTGTTTGCCTGCTGCCAGTCCAGCCAGGTTAAGGCGTTATCCTGGCAGTAAGCGTTATTGTTGCCGTGCTGGCTATGACCATGCTCATCGCCCGCCAACAACATCGGCGTCCCCTGTGAGAGCAACAGCGTGGTTAACAGCGCATGAATGCTGTCGCGCCGCCGCTCAATCAGGTCCAGCGTGCCGCCTAATCCTTCTTTACCATGATTGTCGCTGTAGTTATTGCTAGTGCCGTCGCGATTTTCCTCACCATTCGCTTCATTGTGCTTATTTGTGAAGCAAACACAGTCGCGTAGCGTAAAACCGTCGTGCGCAGTCACCAGATTGACCGTAGCGCTGGGTTTGCGGCCCTGGCGTTTAAACACGTCGCTGGATGCGGCAAAACGGCCGGCAAACTCGCCCAACGAGAGATTACGCTGGAGCCAGAAGCGTCGCGTCGCATCACGGAAATGATCATTCCACTCGGCAAACGGCGGGGGGAAATTCCCCACCTGATACCCGCCTTCACCAATATCCCACGGTTCCGCAATCAGCTTAACGCGTGAGAGCAGCGGACAGTTTTGGATCGCGGTAAACAGCGGCGCATCCTGACGAAACGTAGGTGTACGCCCCATGACGGAAGCCAAATCAAAACGAAAACCATCCACATGACAGGTTTCAACCCAGTAGCGCAGGCATTCGCATGCGTATTCCACAACGCCTGGATGGCTCAGGTTGAGGGTGTTCCCACAACCGGTCCAGTTGTAGTAATCACCATCGTCCCTGATCCAATAATAGCTACGGTTATCAATTCCGCGCAGCGAGAAGACGGGCCCTTCGAGATCAAGCTCGGCGCTGTGGTTCAAAACGATGTCGAGAATGACCTCAATCCCCGCTTTGTGCAGCGCTTTTACCGCATCGCGAAACTCATCAAGCGCACTCTCCGGTGAGCAGGCATAAGCCGGATGCAACGCGAACATCGCCACCGGGTTGTAGCCCCAGTAGTTCGACAGGCCCAGCCGCTGAAGCCGCGGTTCGCTGGCAAAATGCGCCACCGGAAGCAGCTCCAGGGCGGTAATGCCGAGGCGCTTGAAATAGTCGATCATCACCGGATGTCCCAGCGCCTTGTAGGTTCCGCGAATCTCTTCCGGCAGGTCAGGATGCAAATACGTCAGCCCTTTAACATGCGCTTCGTAAATCACGGTACTGCCCCACGGCGTGCGCGGCGGGGCGTCATCCTCCCAGTCATAACGGTCGGACACCACAACGCCCTTCAGCGCAATGGCGGCGTTATCATGATTATCCGGTTCATTTAACCCGCCGTGCAGCAGCGGGTTATCTTTTAACTCGCCATCCACCCGACGCGCGCAAGGGTCAAGCAGCAGCTTCGCCGGATTAAACCGGTGGCCCTGCTGCGGTTGCCATGGACCATGTACACGATAACCATAGCGCAGACCTGGACGGGCGTTGGCCAGATAGCCGTGCCAGACATCGCCGCTACGCCCCGGCAGGTCATAGCGGAGTTCGCAGCCTTGCTCATCGAATACGCATAATTCAACGCGTTCAGCGTGGGCCGAGAAGAGTGTGAAATTGACGCCATGGCCGTCATACGTTGCACCATGGGGGGTGGCGTTGCCGGTTGCCAGTTGCGTCATTACCCCTCCCGAACCAGCCAGACCGTTGCCAGCGGCGGCAACGTGAGGCTCAGTGAGTGCTGACGACCATGACTGGCGATTTCATCGCTGTGCACCGCGCCGCCGTTGCCGGTATTACTGCCGTGGTAATGCGTCGAGTCGGTATTGAGGATCTCGCGCCATTTGCCCGGCTGGTTGATACCGAAGCGATAGCCGTGGCGAGGCACTGGCGTAAAGTTGCTGATAACGATGATTTCATTACCAACTTTGTCACGACGAACGAAAGCCAGCACCGAACGTTCTTTGTCATCCACCACCAGCCATTCAAAGCCATAGGCATCAAAGTCGAGCTCGTGCAGCGCTTTGTGGTGGCGATAGGTAAGGTTCAGATCGCGTACCAGACGCTGTACACCGTGGTGCCAGTTATCACCGCCCTCCAGCAGATGCCAGTCGAGGCTGGCGTCATGGTTCCACTCACGCCCCTGAGCGAACTCATTACCCATAAACAGCAGTTTCTTGCCCGGGAAGGCCCACATCCAGCCGTAATAGGCGCGCAGGTTGGCGAACTTCTGCCATGCGTCTCCCGGCATGCGGTCGAGAATGGATTTTTTACCGTGCACCACTTCATCGTGCGACAGCGGCAGGACGAAGTTTTCGGTGTAGTTGTACAGCATGCCGAAGGTCAGCTTGTCGTGATGGTACTGACGATGAATCGGATCCAGCTTCATGTAGTCCAGCGTGTCGTGCATCCAGCCGAGGTTCCACTTATACCAGAACCCTAAACCGCCCATGTCCTGCGGCCTTGAGACGCCGGCAAAGTCGGTAGACTCTTCCGCCATGCTCACCGCACCTGGCACCTGCTCGCCAAGAATTCGGTTGGTATTGCGTAAAAACTCAATGGCTTCGAGGTTTTCACGACCGCCAAATTCGTTCGGGACCCATTCCCCTTCTTTACGGCTGTAGTCGCGATAAATCATCGACGCCACGGCATCCACGCGTAGCGCATCGATACCAAAGCGTTCAATCCAGTACAGGGCGTTGCCCACCAGGTAGTTGCTGACTTCACGGCGACCGTAGTTGTAGATCAGCGTGTTCCAGTCCTGGTGATACCCTTCTCGCGGGTCGCTGTGCTCATACAGGTTGGTGCCATCAAACTCTGCCAGACCAAAGTCGTCCGACGGGAAATGGCCCGGCACCCAGTCGAGAATGACGTTCAGTCCGGCCTGATGCGCGGCATTCACAAAATAGCGGAAATCATCACGCGTCCCAAAGCGACGGGTCGGCGCATACATGCCGGTAGGCTGGTAGCCCCAGCTACCGTCGAACGGATGCTCGTTAATCGGCAACAGTTCGAGATGAGTAAAGCCCATCCACTTGGCGTAAGGCACCAGTTGATCCGCCAGCTCACGGTAGCTTAGCCAGAAGTTGTTATCGGTATGACGACGCCATGAACCCAGGTGCACTTCATAGATAGAGATCGGCGCATCAAACTGGTTGGCTTTTTTGCGCTCCTCGCTTTGCACCACTTTTTCCGGCAGGCCGCAGATAAGCGACGCGGTTTCCGGGCGCATTTGCGCTTCGAAGGCGTAAGGATCCGCTTTGATTCGCAGCTTACCGTTCGCATCGATCATCTCGTATTTATACAGCTGACCCTGTTGCGCACCGGGGATAAACAACTCCCAGATACCGCTTTCTTTGCGCAGGCGCATCGGGTGGCGACGGCCATCCCAGTAGTTGAACTGCCCAACCACTGACACACGTTGAGCGTTAGGCGCCCAGACGGAGAAGCGCGTACCTGTTACGCCATCCATGGTATCCGCATGCGCGCCCAGCGTTTCGTAAGGTCGCAGGTGCGTACCTTCAGATAACAGCCAGGCATCCATATCCTGGATCAGCGGGCCAAAACGATAAGGGTCATCAATCAGATTCTGTTGTCCATGCCAGACAACGGCCAACTGATAGCGAAAGAAATTTTTACGGCGGGGAAGTACAGCACAGAAAAAACCGCGAGAGTCGAGGCAATCCAGCTTGCCGACTTTACGTCCGGTTTTGGGTTCGATCACCCACACTTCGGTGGCGTCAGGTAATAGGGCGCGGACTTCAAGTCCAGCATCAGTTTGGTGCATACCGAGTACGGAAAAAGGATCCGCAAAATGGCCTGCAATTAGCGCATTAATCACGTCTCTATCGATACGAACGGACATGGTTGTCATCCTGTTTTATGGTGTCACCCCTTCCAACTGATTTTCGACATCAGGTAGTGACACTTTTTTTGACCTGAACGGCGCAGCACAATTGTGCATCCTCTCTGCGTCGTCCCACCTTCAGGCAACAACTTAATACCTCCGGTACTAAGTCACCCTTAAAGAATAGCCAATGCTTTATCTTACTCCTGGTAAAAAATGAAACATCTGCGCTTACTCCTGTATTACGCAAAAAAAGGGGTGATTCCTCACCCCTTGATCGTTAACAAACTATTACGCCAATTGGCGCAGCATACGGCGCAATGGCTCCGCAGCCCCCCACAGCAACTGGTCGCCTACGGTAAAGGCTGACAGGAACTCCGGTCCCATATTCAGCTTACGCAGACGGCCTACTGGCGTGGTCAGCGTGCCGGTAACGGCCGCCGGGGTTAACTCACGCATAGTGATATCCCGATCGTTTGGCACGACTTTGGCCCACGGATTGTGCGCCGCCAGCAGTTCTTCCACGGTCGGAATAGACACATCTTTTTTCAGTTTAATGGTGAACGCCTGGCTGTGGCAGCGCAGCGCGCCGACGCGCACGCACAGACCATCGACCGGGATCACAGAAGACGTATCAAGAATTTTGTTGGTTTCGGCCTGTCCCTTCCACTCTTCACGGCTCTGACCGTTATCAAGCTGTTTGTCGATCCACGGAATCAGGCTACCGGCCAGCGGTACGCCAAAGTTATCAACCGGCAGTTCACCGCTGCGGGACAGGGCCGTCACTTTGCGTTCGATATCGAGAATAGCAGAGGAAGGGGTCGCCAGTTCATCGGCCACATGGCCATACAGATGACCCATCTGGGACAACAGTTCGCGCATATGACGCGCGCCGCCGCCGGAAGCCGCCTGATAGGTCGCCACGGAAACCCAGTCAACCAGGTCATTGGCAAACAGGCCACCAAGGGACATCAGCATCAGGCTAACGGTACAGTTTCCGCCGACAAAGGTCTTAATTCCTTTATTCAGGCCGTCAGTAATGACATCCTGGTTAACCGGATCGAGAATGATGATGGCATCGTCTTTCATACGCAGCGAAGAGGCCGCGTCAATCCAGTAACCCTGCCAACCGCTTTCACGAAGCTTTGGATAGATTTCGTTGGTATAATCGCCGCCCTGACAGGTCACGATGATATCGAGCGCCTTCAGCGCGTCCAGATCAAAAGCGTCCTGAAGCGTGCCGGTCGCGGTTCCACCGAATGTCGGTGCCGCCTGCCCGAGCTGGGAAGTAGAAAAGAAAACAGGGCGAATGGCGTCGAAGTCACGCTCCTCAACCATGCGTTGCATGAGTACAGAGCCGACCATACCGCGCCAGCCGATAAAACCAACATTTTTCATAGCGTTTTTTCCTGCAGAGATGTGTGCTGTGTATGCTAACCAGTATCCTACTGGCCTATCCTTCACCATACAAAAAGCAGCCAAAGTCGCAAGTGAAATTAATCAATGATAGCGAAGCCATCAGTAATGCGACTTATCCCGCTGCGCAAGCAAGCAGAAAGTCCGCGGTAATTATCAGGGAATTTGAGTTATGAATGAAATCATTTCAGCGGCAGTTTTATTGATCCTGATTATGGATCCGCTCGGAAATCTGCCCATTTTCATGTCCGTATTGAAACATACCGAACCAAAACGCCGTCGCGCGATTATGATTCGCGAGCTGTTCATTGCGCTGTTGGTGATGCTGATATTCCTGTTTGCGGGCGAGAAAATTCTGGCATTTCTGAACCTGCGCGCGGAGACCGTGTCGATCTCCGGGGGCATTATTTTATTCCTGATCGCCATCAAGATGATTTTCCCCAGCGCCACCGGGAATAGCACCGGACTTCCGGCAGGCGAAGAGCCGTTTATCGTGCCGCTGGCGATTCCGCTGGTCGCCGGTCCGACAATCCTGGCGTCATTAATGCTGTTGTCACATCAGTATCCGAACCAGATGGGGCATCTGGTGATTGCGCTGCTGATCGCCTGGGGCGGGACGTTCGTGATTTTGCTGCAGTCTTCGCTGTTTTTACGCCTGCTGGGGGAGAAAGGGGTTAACGCGCTGGAGCGCCTGATGGGATTGATTCTGGTGATGATGGCAACCCAGATGTTCCTCGATGGCGTACGGATGTGGATGAAGGGGTAACGCACTCACTTTACGCCGGGTGGCGGCTTCGCCTTACCCGGCCTACGGTGTTGATATGTTGCTCGTTTGTAGGCCCGGTAAGCGCTAGCGCCACCGGGCAATCAGCGCCGTGAATGTGTTTATGAGAAACACCTCAATCATTTAAGTCTCTGAAAAAGCGTATTTTCATTTCTGCGAAGCGCCTTCCGGAATGCCCTCTTGTCAGCATCACGGATAAGCATTATCTTCTCGCTGCACCTGCAAAATCAGGTGCCAGAATTAGCCTTCTGAACTCCTTCATCGGTGACGCAAGTATTTTTGTGTCGCACGCTTAGGTACACTCCAATGGTGGACCGGGCGGGGGCGTCGCAAGACGCGCCGGTATCCGATGAGGCCGGTAAGGCTAACCCTGTTCGGCTCCACCTCCAGTGAGATTAGCCTCTCCAGTGGTGGATGAAAATCACTCATCGGAGGCTGCCCTATGGCAACGACCCCTCTCTTTTCACACTCTTTATTTACCCTACCCTTTAGCCATGCCACGGACTTCACCGAGTTGGCGGATAACTGTGAGCGTTTTGTCGAAGGGCTTGTTGAATGTCATGACCCTGTTGAAAAACTGGCGATTTGTGCGCGCCTGTCGGCCTGTCTGGCACTACTGCAACCAACCTTAACGGAGCCTGTACCGCAGCATCTACAGGCCAGCCTGACGGTAGAAACCTTACCGACCCGCTCTCCCCTCTTTGAACCCGAACCAGATCAGATGGGGCGTTACTGCCAGCTTTTGACGCATTTACTGATGAGTAAAACGCTGTCTGACGAGATGGAACGCGTGGCGGGTGATTTACTGCAGGATTTAGTGGGCTATTTCGCCGATACGCTAAAAGCGCCGCGTTGGTTGAAAACCGAGGATGGTGTGATGGTGCTGTAAAAAAGCCGGGTGGCGGCTTCGCCTGACCCGGCCTACGGTGTGGATATGTGCTCGTTTCCAGGCCCGGTAAGCGCTAGCGCCACCGGGCAATACCATCAGCTTAACAGCTGGAAAGCAATCATACCGACAATCGCACCGACCGTGCCGAGGATGGTTTCCATCATCGTCCAGGTCTTCAGGGTTTGCGCTTCGGTCGCGCCGGTAAATTTACCGAACAGCCAGAAACCCGCGTCGTTAACGTGACTGACGACGATAGAGCCACCCGCGATACAGATAGACAGCGCTGCCATCTGGGCCCCGGAGTAGTTCAGTTGCTCAATCACCGGCATCACCAGACCGACCGCCGTTAAGCAGGCCACGGTCGCGGAACCCTGAATGATACGCACCGCCGCCGCCAGCACGAAGCAGGTGATGGCAATCGGCAAGCCCATACCGGTTAACGCTTCGCCCAGCGCCGGACCCACGCCGGAATCCACCAGTACCTGTTTGAACACACCGCCCGCACCAATCACCAGCAGAATAATTCCCGCTGGCTGCAGCGCATGCCCGCAGATCTCCATCACGCGGTCTTTTGGCATGCCCTGGCGAATCGCCAGACCGTAAATCGCCACCAGACACGCCACCAGAATCGCGGTAAACGGGTGACCGATAAACTCGAACCATTCGTAGGTTGAAGAACCGACCGGCACAAAGCGTGCGGCGATAGTTTTCAGGCCAACCAGCACCAGCGGCAGCAGGATAAGCGATAAACTGAAGCCAAAGGATGGCATTTTGCCTTCACCCAAATGCGGCTCGGTAATGTCTTCCGGTACGTGCAGCTCAACATAACGGCTGATGAAATTACCCCACAGCGGCCCGGCGATAATCATGCCCGGAATCGCGGCGCACAGACCAATCAGGATCATCCAGCCAAAGTCGGCGTGCATCTGAGAGGCCAGCAGCATTGGCGCAGGCCCCGGCAGCAGGAACGCTGCGGCAGCCGCCACGCCCGCAAACAGCGGAATGACCAGCTTTACAAGGTTAGTACCGGTGTGGCGCGCCATTGAGAACGCCACGCTAATCAGCAGCACAATTGCCACCTCAAAGAACAGCGGCAGCGCGCAAATCAGACCGGCCAGGCCAATCGCGTAATGCGCGCGGCTGTGACCGAAAGATTTCAGCATTTTGACGGCAATCTGATCGACCGCGCCCGTCTCATGCAAAATCTTGCCGAACATCGCCCCCAGCGCCACAACAATCGCCAGAAAACCGAGCGTGCCTCCCATCCCTTTTTCCATGGTCGCAGCGATTTTATCGAGCGGCATACCGGAAAAGAGACCTGCACCAATGGATACCACCATCAAAGCAACGAAAGCGTGCATACGCGCCTTCATCACTAAAAACAGCAGTAATAAAACGGACCCTACTGCTGTTAAAACAAGCGTTAATGTACTCACTACTTACTGCCCTGGTTAATAACCTCAATGGTGCTGGCGACCACACCGTCCAGTGGTTGATCGATATCGACCACCAGTACATCGTTTTCATTCGCACCCGGTTCTTCCAGCGCTTCAAACTGGGTCACCAGCATCTGCGTTTTGAAGAAGTGGCCTTTACGCGCCTTCAGGCGGCTTTCGATAACGTCAAAATCCCCTTTCAGATAGATGAAAGAGAGGTTTGGATTACCGTCGCGCAGCTGGTCGCGGTAGACTTTTTTCAGGGCGGAACAGACGATCAGCGAAACTTTATTGGTCCGCTGCATCGCGAAGGCGGCGTCATTCAGCGCCTGTAACCACGGTTTACGGTCGTCATCGTTAAGTGGCTCACCGGAAGCCATTTTCATGATGTTGCTGCGCGGATGGAGAAAATCGCCATCAAGAAACGCGGCCTGCAGTTGATGCGCCACTTCGCTGGCGACAGCAGATTTACCGCTGCCCGATACGCCCATCAGAACGTAAACGTGGTGATCATGATTAGTCGTGCTCAAAGCGTTGCCCCCACTGGTACAAGAATCAGGAAATTGTTACGGGTAACTGTTATCGGTAACATTGTCCAGCCGGATAAATAGAGAAGCAATATCCATTCGTGCTCGAAGTGTATAAGTGTGAGCTACTTCAAAGTTGTTGGCTTAAATAGATCCGCCCGGTGACAAGGTGAAACCTAAATCTAACATTTTAGGTGTGACTGCTTCACCACGAATGCGCGCCAGCAGGCGCTCTGCGCCAATGCTGCCCATTCGCTCACGCGGCGTGAGCACGCTCGCCAGACGCGGCTCCATCACCTGTCCGATGTCGTGACCGTGGAATCCGGCAATCGCCATATCATCAGGGATTTTCAGCCCTAAACGCTGACATTCGAAAGCCGCCCCTACCGCCAGGTCATCGTTGGTACAGAAGACGCCATCAAGCTGCGGGTATTCACGTCGCGCCTGACGAATGAGTTCAATACCGGATGAGTAGGAAGAAGACTGCTCCACCATCACGCTATACGGCACCAGGTCAGCATCGCGCATTGCCTGCTCGTAGCCTCTCTGTTTGATGATAGTACGTTCATCAAGACGTGCGCCAAGATAGGCAACATGACGGTGCCCACGGGCGATAATAGCGGCGGTCATCTGGCGCGCGGCCTCGAAGTTGTCGAAGCCGACGGCAATATCCAGACACGGTGACTGGCTGTCCATCAGTTCAACCACCGGGATACCCGCAACCTCAATCATTTTCAGCGTACGGGGCGTATGGCTACGTTCGGTGAGGATTAGGCCATCAATATTCCACGACAGCATCGACTCCAGGCGCTCTTGTTCCATCTCAGGCTTATAGCCGTAGTGCGCGAGCATAGTTTGATAACCATGGGCGTCGGTGACGGCCTCAATGCCGCGTAGCACTTCAGCAAAAACCTGGTTAGTAAGAGAGGGTAACAGCACGCCGATCGCGCGGCTGGTGGCGTTAGAAAGGATATCAGGAGCGCGATTGGGAATATAACCCAGCTCATCAAGTGCAGCGGCAATTTTGCCCCGCAGCGCCACGGAGACCTGCTCCGGGTTACGCAAAAAGCGACTGACCGTCATTTTGGTCACGCCCACGCGGTCGGCTACATCCTGAAGTACGGGTCTTTTCTTTTTCATCGTCCTGAAGCGTTAAAAAGGGATAGATTCCCCCAGTTTACCACGGACGTGCGTGAACCTTCGCAGAGAAAAAAAGGAGTTTTTTATTGTGAGAAATACACAAAATCATTCGAGTTGCATCAAGGCGGCGACGCAGTAAATCCCCGGGAGCGTACATTAAGTACGCGACCGGGGTGAGCGAGGAAAGCCAACACAGATGCAGCTTGAAGGATGCCGTGTATTTTTAGACTGGCGGCAGGTCAAACAGTAACACTTCACTATCGCTGTCGGCATGAATCGAAATTGCCTGTTCATCCCAGATGGCCAGACCGTCGCTGGTGGTCGCTTTGGTGCCATTAATGGTGACATTGCCTTTTACCACCTGGATCCAGACGCGGCGTTCAGCGGCAATTTGATGCACCGACTGCTCATCTTTGACCAGCGCCCAACGGTACAACTCCATATCCTGGTAAACTTTCAGCGAACCATCACGGGCATCCGGCGACAGCACCAGTTGTTTACCCTGGGCGGCATCGAAACGGCGCTGTTCATAGCGCGGCGTAATACCGTTTTCCTGCGGCATGATCCAGATCTGATACAGATGCAGTTTCTCAGTATTGCTCGGGTTATACTCCGAGTGACGGATCCCCGTCCCGGCGCTCATAATCTGAAACTCACCGGCAGGAACCTGCTCTTTGTTGCCCATGCTGTCCTGATGCTCCACTGCACCTTCCAGCACATAGGTCAGGATTTCCATGTCTTTATGGGGGTGAGTGCCAAAGCCCTGGCCTGCGTCGATTACATCATCGTTAATCACGCGCAGTGCCGAGAACCCCATAAAGTTCGGGTCATAGTAGTTGGCAAAAGAGAAGGTATGCCAGGAATCGAGCCAGCCATGATTAGCGTGGCCACGGTCATTAGCTTTGCGTAAATAGATCATTGTGTTCACCCCCAGATGTTTTCGATGGAGTAAGTGTGGACTCAATCCGTGTGGGATCATAGAGGGTGAAAATTGACTCCTCTGTTCAAAAAATATGAACAAGCCCAGAGGAGTCTGTGCAGGCTATTTGGCGAGGGTTATCGTGGCAGGCGTTGCCTGTTCAAAGGCGGGTTCGAGGATTTCCAGGTTGGTAAGAACTTCAGATTCCTTGACGTAATTAGGCGTACCGGCCGTCAGCGTCTGGTACAGCGCATCATAGACGCGACCGTAGTCTCCCACTTCCGGCTTCACCTCTTCTTTCACCGTGATGCCGTCATCGTTGACATATTCCAGCATTCCAATGGAATCATCGGCAGCGAAACCTGGCTCACCTGGCATGATATTAGCCTTCAGGCTGGTTTCCTGCTGGTCGATGCCGTACTTCACAAACGAGCCTTTGGTGCCATGGACGATAAACTTCGGATAGTCGATTTTCACCAGATGACTGGTTTTAACAATGGCTTTCAGGTCGCCGTAAAACAGCTGCGCTTCAAAGGTATCGTCCGGGTTCGCTTTGTTGCGTAGGCTGCGGATGTCATAGGCCACATGATCGGGGCGTCCGAACAGCGAGATAATCTGATCCATGGTGTGTACGCCCAGACCATAAAACGCGCCGTCCTGCGGCAGCCCCGGCTTGGTTTCTGCTTCGGGACGGTAGTAATCGAAATGGCTTTCAACTTCAACAATCTTGCCGAGCTTGCCGCTCTCAATCGCTTTTTTAGCGGTGAGGAAACAGGAGTCAAAACGACGATTCTGATACGGCGTAACGGTCAGTCCTTTGCTTTGCGCTAGCTCAAACAACTCTTTTGCTTGCGCAAGCGTCGGGGTGAAGGGTTTCTCAACCAGCACATTTTTACCCGCTTCCAGCGCGCGTTTGGCGTATTCAAAATGGCTGTCAGCATGGGTACAGACGATCACCAGCTTCACCTGCGGATCGTTTAAGATCTCGTCGAGGTCACTGGTGAAGTGAATATGGGAATACTGCGGCGCCTGCTCTTCCGGCTTGGCGTTGCGGCGGAAAATGTGCGCAACGTGCCAGCTATTTTTGCGATTGAGGACGTACGGCAAATGGTAGCGAGTGGTGCTTTTACCAAAACCAATAAATGCGCAGTGTAAGGTCATGAGACGATCCTTTTGAAAGTGATTGTCTACACCATAGCGCAAAGCGGCTGGAGACTGAATGTTGGATTCTTTGCCGGATGGCGGCGGAGCCTTATCCGGCCTACAAAACCCAGGTCTCAGCTGTAGGCCGGATAAGCGCAAGCGCCATCCGGCATCATCCCGGGGACAAAATGACAAGTAAGCCAGGCAGAAACAAAACCAAAAAAAAAGCCAGCGCAAGGCTGGCTAAAGTAATACTGGAAGCAATGTGAGCAATGTCGTGCTTTCAGGTTCTCCGTAGGGGTTCCCCTGAACGCAGAGCAATAATAATCATTCTCATTCGCACTTGTCTACTTCTTTTTGCAAAAAAATGCAGTTGACGGGATTTTCTTTCTCAGCGAGTGTAAATACACAATTAACCCTGCAGGAGATAAGGAATGAGTGAAATAGTGATACGCCACGCTGAACCAAAAGATTACGACGCAATTCGTCAGATCCACGCTCAGCCGGAGGTGTACCACAACACGCTACAGGTTCCTCATCCTTCCCTCGAGATGTGGCAGGCGCGGCTAACCGAGCAAGCCGGGGTTAAACAACTGGTTGCCTGCATTGACGATATCGTCGTGGGGCATCTCTGTATTGAGGTTGCGCAGCGCCCGCGCCGCAGCCACGTGGCCGATTTTGGTATCTGCGTGGATGCCCGGTGGCACAATCGCGGCGTTGCCAGCGCGCTGATCCGCACGATGATCGACATGTGCGACAACTGGCTGCGCGTCGAGCGTATTGAGCTAACGGTATTTGTTGATAATGAGCCTGCCGTGGCGGTGTATAAGAAATACGGCTTTGAAATCGAAGGCACCGGTAAGAAATACGGCCTGCGCAACGGTGAGTACGTTGATGCCTACTTTATGGCACGCGTGAAATAAATTTAAGGGCGAGTCGTATCGCCCTGCTTATTGAAAGGACGCAATAGTGAAAAAGTACCTTCCCCTGGTGTTGCTGGCAACGCTCTCCCCTGCTTTTGCCACTACCGTACAAAATCTCGATTCCGTACCCAGCGCCATTCAACACCCGGAAGGTAAACAGATTTTCGCTGAACAAATGGCGGGAGCAACACCCGCGAAAGGATTTGGCGAGCTTCCGCAGGGATTATCCGAGGACCAGTGGATTGCCTGGGTTGCGCCGAATGAGGATCCTGACAACCTGATCCTCACGGGTGCCAAAGCCTGGGGCAAAGACGGCAAATATATTGGCGTCGCTTGTTTCGCTGACAATCAGGCGGATGCCGGGCAGGCAAAGAAATACGCGGATAACACCTGTCCTGAAAACTACAGCAACGGGCGCGCTAATAAATTATATCTCGGCGTTTTTTCCTGGCAGAACCAACGGCTAACGCCGATTGCACGTTCGGAAAAACCGTTAAACCAACTCTCGGAGTGGAATAAAGCCGCCGAAAAAGAGAGCGATGATGAGTCCGTCAGACCGCTGGCTTATTATACAAAACTGGATCTGGCACCGTACCGGATCGCCCCCGATACCCTGGCGTTCGGGGTGCGTGGTGGATACTCTGATGCGTATTCCGGCGGCGGCGCATTTTACGAAGTGCTGGAGCTCTATACGATCAAAGACAACAGGATAATCAACGTGTATTCCGACCTTGTTTATCAATATACGGACATCGCCGGAGACTGGAATAAAGACGGCACAAGGCAGCACGACATCAGCGAAAGTAAGTACATTCTCAAAATGCGCTCGGCAAAGACACACGGATTTTATGATTTAGAACGCGTTAACCTGCAGGATAAAAGCAGCCAAATATTCCGCTGGTCTGAGTCACTGCAGGGATATGCGCCATAACCAACCAGTCAGGCCTACACCACTTAGAACGCTGTAGGCCATTATTCTTAGTATCCCGCCGTTAAATCATCCACGGAACGCGGGTCAGACGCGCCATACAGTGCGCCATCCGGTCCAACCATAATGCTCTGCGTGCTGCCCATCGCCTCTTTCAGCGCGACTTTCTGTCCTTTTTGCTCCAGCAGCTTGATTGTATCCGGGCTGAATCCCTTCTCGATGCGCAGTTCATCCGGTAACCACTGATGATGGAAGCGCGGCGCGTTGGTCGCTTCGGCGACGTTCATCCCAAAATCAATGCTGTTGACAACCATTTGCAGCACGGTAGTGATAATTCGACTCCCGCCAGGGCTACCGGTAACCAGCCAGGTTTTCCCGTCTTTAACCACGATAGTCGGTGACATCGACGACAGCGGGCGCTTCTTCGGCCCAACCGCGTTAGCATCGCCGCCCACCAGTCCATAAACGTTTGGCACGCCCGGCTTGGCGGAGAAATCATCCATTTCATTATTGAGCAGAATACCGGTGTTACCCGCCACGATGCCGGTCCCGAAGGTGGTATTCAGGGTATAGGTCACCGCCACGGCATTGCCGTCTTTATCCACCACCGAGAAGTGAGTGGTCTGGTTGCTTTCATACGGGGCGAGCTTGCCTGGTTTGATCTGGCTGGAAGGCTTAGCCTTGTTGATATCAATTTGATCCGCAAGCGTTTTAGCATAGGCTTTGTTGGTCAGTGCCTGCCACGGCACTTTCACAAAATCCGGGTCGCCCAGATACTCTGAACGGTCGGCGTAAGCATATTTCTCCGCTTCAGCCATGACCTGCATGGCGTCGGCGCTGCCAAACCCGTACTTCTTCATGTCGAAGTTTTCGAGAATATTGAGGATCTGCACGATGTGAATACCGCCAGAGGACGGCGGCGGCATGGAGAAGACCTGATACCCGCGATAGTCACCGCTAATCGGCGTACGCTCCACGGCTTTATAGCTGGCTAAATCCTCTTTGGTCATCAGCCCGCCGTTCTTCTGCATTTCCCCGGCAATCTGATCGGCAATCGCCCCTTTATAAAACGCGTCCGGACCGTTCTCGGCAATCATCTCGAGGCTTTTCGCCAGATTCTTTTGCACCAGCTTGTCGCCCTTTTTCAGCGGCTCGCCGTCTTTCCAGAAAATGGCTTTGCTGTTCTCGTGATTAGGGAGCACTTCGCTGCCATAGGTTTTCAGATCGTCGGCCAGCGCATCGTTAACCACAAAGCCTTCTTCCGCCAGCTTCATTGCCGGGCGCACCACTTTGTTCAGCGGCATCGTGCCGTATTTCTCCAGCGCCAGCGAGAAACCCGCCACGGTACCCGGCGTACCGGATGCCAGATGCGACGTCAGCGACTTTTTCGCATCGGCGTTGCCCTGCTCATCGAGGAACATGTCACGGGTCGCGCCAGCAGGCGCCATTTCACGAAAATCGATCGCGGTGGTGTTACCGTCTTTAGTACGCAGCAGCATAAAACCACCACCGCCCAGATTGCCCGCCTGAGGATGCGTTACCGCCAGCGCGTAGCCAACGGCCACGGCGGCATCGACGGCATTCCCCCCCTGTTTGAGAATATCCACCCCAACCTGGGTGGCCAGCGCATCCACGGAGGCCACCATCCCCTGTTGCGCGCGCACAGGATGGAACACATCTTCCTCAACACCGTACGATACCGGCGGTGGCGCAGCCGGCGCGGCAGCAACGCTAAAACAACTTCCTGAGAGCAGAGCAGCAATGGCTACCCGGCGTAAAAACGTCGGTTTTATCATCGTTATTCTCCAGATGTATGGGGGTCGGCCCCCAATAAGCCTGGTGCATAACTCTGAAATAATCATCGTAACGGCGAGAAAGGAGTAAACTTAAACGATCCCCGAGAGGAGAAAAGCGATGAAACGACTCTTACTTTTAGCCATGCTGTTGCCGTTTGCAGGCTTTGCACAGCCTATCAACACCATGAATAACCCGAACCAACCCGGTTATCAGATCCCGAGTCAGCAGCGTATGCAGACGCAAATGCAATCGCAGCAGATTCAACAGAAAGGGATGCTCAACCAGCAGTTGCAAACGCAGACGCGTATGCAGCAACAGCATATGGAAAACCAAATCAACACCAACTCACAGCGAGTCCTTCAGTCTCAGCCTGGCGAGCTGAATTCCGGTCAGCAGCAGATGCTGTCCAACAGCAACGGTGGGATGTTGAGTGGAACCCGTAACCCGGACAGCTCGCTGAATAAGCAACATATGCTGTCAGAGAAAAAGAACGGCGACATGCTGAAGCCCTCCAGCACGCCGCAGCCTAACGTTCCGTTAAAAACGATTGGACCTTAACAGGGCTGGAAATCCGGACCAATCGTATCAATAGCATCGGTACAGATACAGTCCACTCCCCAGCGTAGCAGTTCCGCCGCGCGCTGGGGTCGGTTGACGGTATACACCAGTATCCGTAGCCCCGCGTCGCGCAGCGCATCCACGCGAGCTTCATCCAGCAGCTTGTGATTAAGATGAATAGAGACGCAGCCAAGCCGCGTTGTCAGCTCACGCCAGTCTTCGCGCCATTCATCCAGCAGCAAACCTCTCGGCAGTTCAGGCGCCGCCTGCTGCGCCGCTTCAAGCGCATCAATTTCAAAGGATGACAACAGTGGTGGCGTCATTTCCGCCCACAGTTCCCGCGCGGCCAGCGCCACGACTTTGCCGGTTAAGGTTCCGGTGCCGGTTGTGGGTTTAATTTCAATATTCGCCATCATACCGTGCTGACGGCAGCGCTCGGCCACTTGCGAGAGCAGCGGCAGCGGTTCACCTTTAAACTCACCGCTAAACCAGCCGCCGGCGTCCACGCGCAATAAATCCTGCCAGTTCAGCTCGCCTGCCACGCCCCAGCCGTTACTGGTTCGCTCCAGGTTGTCGTCATGCAGCAAGAAGATCTCACCGTCTTTCGACAATTTAGCGTCAAACTCGATCATGGTATGCCCATATCGCGCCCCCACGTCGATCGCCGCCAGGGTGTTTTCCGGTGCCAGCTTACCGCCGCCACGATGAGCGACAATATGGGGGTAAGGCCAGTAACTCATACGCGTTGTCCTGTTTCGCCATCAAAAAGATGCAGATGATTTTCTGGCAGATGCAGCCACAGCGTGCTGCCTGCCGTCGGGCGATGCTGATGCGCCAGTCGCACCACCAGCTTTTGCTCACCCCAACGTCCATGTGCCAGGTTATCCGCTCCCAGCATTTCCAGCGTGTCGACGACCAGCGGCACGCCGCCTTCGGCCTGCGAGCTTAGCGCAATATGCTCCGGGCGGATACCCAGCGTCATATTACGCCCACCAGACACTCTGGCGCTTCTGCCGATCGGCAACGTCATACCGTCGTCAAGCTCAAAATGGGTACCCGCGGCGCTGATGTGCCCGTCCAGCAGGTTCATCGCCGGGCTGCCGATAAAACTCGCCACAAAGCGGCTGGCTGGTTTTTCATACACCTCAACCGGCGTACCTACCTGCTCGGCAATGCCTTTGTTCATCACCATCACCCGCTGGGCGAGCGTCATCGCTTCAACCTGATCGTGCGTCACGTACAGCGAAGTGGTTTTCAGGCGGCGATGCAGATGTTGTAACTCGAGACGCATCTGTACGCGCAGCTTGGCATCGAGATTGGAAAGCGGTTCATCAAACAGGAATACCGCCGGGTCGCGGACAATCGCCCGCCCCATCGCCACGCGCTGGCGCTGTCCGCCGGAAAGCTCGCGCGGACGACGCTTGAGCAGTTCACCCAGCTCAAGAATACGCGCCGCCTCTTTCACCCGTTCGGCAATATGCTCCTTACCCATCCCGCGGATTTTCAGCCCCCAGGCCATGTTTTCTTCCACGCTCATATGCGGGTAGAGCGCGTAGTTCTGAAAGACCATCGCAATGCCGCGATCCTTCGGCTCCATCTCGGTGACGCGCTTATTATCAATCCAGATATCGCCGCCGCTCACCCGCTCAAGCCCGGCCACCATCCGCAGCAGCGTAGACTTTCCGCAGCCGGATGGCCCAACCATCACGATAAATTCCCCGTCCGCGACGTCCAGCGTCAGCGGTTTAATCACCTGGGTTTTGCCGTCCCAGCTTTTGGTTACTGCTTGTAGTTTGAGTCCTGCCATTTTATTTCTCACTGTCCACTAAACCACGTACAAACGCGCGCTGCATGGCTAACACGATGATTACCGGAGGGATAAGCGTTAGCAGCATGGCTGCCATTACCTGATTCCATTGGGTGGTACCTTCACCGGTGGCAATCATGCCTTTGATACCCGCCACCGCAGTGCCCAAATTGACGTCGGTAATAATTAACAACGGCCACAGATACTGGTTCCAGCCGTAGATAAAGGTGATAACGAACAGCGCCGCCAGGTTGGTTTTTGACAGCGGTAGTACGATATCGCGGAAAAAACGCATCGGTGACGCACCGTCAATACGCGCCGCCTCAACCAGTTCATCCGGCAGGGTCATAAAGAACTGCCGAAACAAGAAGGTCGCAGTAGCCGATGCCATCAACGGCAGCGTCAGACCCGCATAGCTGTCGAGCATTTTCAGGTTGGCAATAACCTCCACCGTCGGGAAAATACGCACCTCAACCGGCAGCATCAGGGTGATAAAAATCATCCAGAAGAACAGGTTGCGCAGCGGAAAACGGAACCAGACGATGGCGAATGCGGAGAGCATAGAAACGGTGATTTTGCCTACCGTAATACTGAACGCCATAATGAAACTGTTGAGCATCATCAGCCAGAACGGCGCGCTATTAACGCCCACGCCGTTGACCCAGATGTATTTCATGTTTTCCAGTAGCTGTGTGCCGGGCACCAGCGTCATCGGCGTTTCAAACACCGCTTTGTTGTCCAGCGTCGCCGCGACAAACGCAACGTACAGCGGAAACAGGATCACCATGATCCCCATAATCAACATGGCATGGCTGAATATTGTCAGCCCACGACGGTTCTCAATCATTGGTAACGCACCTTACTTTCCACATAGCGGAACTGCACCACCGTCAAAATAATGACCAGGAACATCAGCACCACCGATTGCGCGGCCGAAGCGGAGAGATCCAGCCCAACAAACCCTTCGCGATAGATCTTATAAATCAACGTAGTGGTCGCCTGTACCGGGCCACCCGCCGTGGCGGCATCGATCACCGGGAAAGTATCAAAGAAGGCATAAACCAGATTCACCACCAGCAGAAAGAAGCTGACCGGGGCTATCAGCGGCAACGCCAGCTTAAAGAAGCGGCGAACCGGCCCTGCGCCATCAATCGCGGCGGCCTCAATCAGCGACCGCGGAATAGACTGCAGTGCGGCAAAGAAGAACAGGAAGTTGTAACTAATCTGCTTCCAGACCGACGCAAACACCACCAGGAACATCGCCTGACCGCTGTTTTGCGCATGGTTCCAGTCATAGCCAAACTCACCGAGAAAATGGGTAATCAGTCCGCGTCCTGGGTTAAACAGGAAGATCCACAATACGGCGGCGACGGCGGGCGCGACGGCATAAGGCAACAGCATCAGCGTCTGGTAAAAACGACTGCCACGCACCACGTAATTCACCAGCGCCGCAAAAAACAACGACACCAGCAGACCGCTTACCGTGACGAACGTACTGAACTTAATGGTGGTCCAGAACGAATCAAGGTAGTACGGGTCATGAAACAGCGCGACAAAGTTCTCCAGTCCGACAAACTGGCTGGAAAGACCAAACGGATCAACGGATTGCAACGAATACCACAGCGCTTCACCGGCGGGCCAGATAAAGAAAATAACGGTGATAACCAGCTGCGGAGCCACCAGCAAATAGGGAAGCCAACGCGAGCGGAATACCGGACGGGATGAAGACATGTAGACTTTTCCTGGAAGGTGCCGGATGGCGGTGCAGGCACCTTATCCGGCCTACAAACGCTGTAGGCCTGATAAGCGCAGCGCCATCAGGCACTTATACACTTAAGACTTGGTCGATTGCTCAAAACGACGCAGTAACTGATTGCCACGTTCAACGGCGGTATCCAACGCCTGCTGCGGGGTTTTCTTCCCGGTCCAGACGCTTTCCAGCTCTTCATCCACGATAGTGCGGATCTGCGGCATGTTGCCCAGACGCAGCCCTTTGGTGAACGGCAACGGCGGCTTGTTCAGCATCTGGCGAGTGGCGATATCAGCCCCTGGGTTCTTATCATAGAAGCCCTGCTCGCGGGTCAGGTCGTAGGCAGCAGTGGTGATGGGCAGATAGCCGGTCTTCTGGTGCCATTCGGCAGCAATTTCAGGCTTCGCCAGGAAGTTGAGGAACTGCGCCACGCCTTCGTAAGTTGCTTTGTCTTTACCCTGCATAACCCACAGGCTGGCCCCACCGATAATCGCATTCTGCGGTGCGCCCTTCACGTCGGCATCGTACGGCATCATTCCGACGCCATAGTTGAATTTAGCGTAGTGACGGATGTCAGCCAGAGAACCAGAAGAGGCGGTGGTAATGGCACAATCCCCGTTATAGAACTTCTCGGTGGACTCATCTTTACGCCCAAAGTAGCTGAAATCCCCTTTTTTGTTCAGCTCTTCCAGCAGGGCGATATGTTTCACCTGTTCCGGTTTATTGAACTCCAGCACCGCGTCAGTACCGTCAAAACCGTTGTTTTTGGTTGCTACCGGCAGACCGTTCCAGGCGCTGAAGTTTTCAATCTGAATCCATCCCTGCCACCCGCTGGCGTAACCGCACTTCATTCCTGCGGCTTTCAGCTTCGCGGTGTATTCCGCCAGATCCTGCCAGGTTTTCGGCGGCTGCTCCGGGTCTAAACCGGCTTTTTTGAAGGCATCTTTGTTGTAGTACAGCACCGGAGTGGAGCTGTTAAACGGCTGGGAGAGCAAGTGCCCACTTTTAGAGTCGGTGTAGTAACCGGAAACGGTCGGTACGAACTGAGACTCATCGAAGTTAATGCCGGCCTCTTTGAAGACTTCATAGACCGGTTTAATGGCTTTCGAGGCCATCATTGTTGCCGTACCCACTTCATAAACCTGCAACAGCGCAGGCGCGTTTCCGGTACGGAAGGCGGCAATACCTGCGCTCAGGCTTTGCTCGTAGTTGCCTTTGTACTGCGGAACAATTTTGTAGTCGGGATTGGCGGCATTAAAACGTTGCGCCAGTGAGTCAACTTCTTTACCCAGTTCGCCTTCCATTGAGTGCCAGAACGGGATAGTGGTGACCGCCAGTGCCTGACCTGCAAATGCCAGGCTAAGTGCCAGTCCTAAAGCTGTATGTCGTAACGATATCATCGGTTATCTCTCTTGTTGTGCCGGATGCGCGATATCACGCGTTTTATGCTCGCGGGGGTAACATGACATGCTCGAATGACAGAAAAATAACTTTTTTATTACAAAAAAAAGATAGTAAGGCGACAAACAGATGGCAAGGCGGTGAAAGCGTAGTGACAGGAAAATGCGGGGTGGTGCACAACAAAGCCGGGTAGCGCTATGTCTTACCCGACCAGGATGCTGTTATCTGTTACTGCCAGCAAGGAACATTAATCTTTACGCCAGCGTCGTTCATATTCATTCTGTAAACGCTGCTGTTCACGCCGCTCGCGTTCGCGCTGGATATCCGATTTCTCATCTTCCCAGCCCGGACATACTGAGCTGGTGAAGACTTCGCAGGGCGAGTTGGACTGCGCTAACGGGTTGTCCGGTTTCTCTTCCCAGATTGATGGGTCGCGCGGGTCGAACGCTGGCGGCGCTGAGGCCAGGGTATTTAATGAAAGCGTCAAAAACAAACTACCAATCATCATGCAGGTACCTGAACGAATCATCCTTTCTCCATGTTCATTTTTATTATTGATAACTATTCTCAATAATAACATAGAGCAATAAAAAGGGGCCACAGCGGGCCCCTTGTCTATTCAGAGAATGGTTAACCGCCCAGATACGCGCTGCGCACCGCTTCGTTAGCCAGTAACGCATCACCGGTGTCTTCCAGCACCACATGACCGTTTTCCAGCACGTAGCCGCGATCGGCGAGCTTCAGTGCCTGGTTAGCGTTCTGTTCAACGAGGAAGATGGTCATCCCCTGCTCACGCAACTGCTCGATGGTGTTAAAAATCTGCTGGATGATAATCGGTGCCAGACCCAGCGACGGTTCATCAAGCAGTAGCAGCCTCGGCTGGCTCATCAGCGCACGACCTATCGCCAGCATCTGTTGTTCACCGCCGGACATCGTTCCCGCACGCTGAATTCGACGCTCATGCAGGCGAGGAAACAGGTCATACACCCATTTGATGCGTTCCTGAAACTGGTCCTTTTCGGCAAAGAAGCCGCCCATCGCCAGGTTCTCTTCGACCGTCATGCGGGAAAACACGCGACGCCCTTCCGGAACAATCGCGACCGCTTCGCGCATGATTTTCGCCGTCTGCCAGTCGGTAATGTCTTTACCATCAAAGACAATTCGCCCGCTGGTCGCACGCGGATCGCCGCATAACGTACCGAGCAGCGTGGTTTTTCCCGCGCCGTTGGCGCCAATCAGGGTAACGATTTCACCCTGGTTGATATACAAGCTGACATCGTGCAGCGCCTGTATCTTGCCGTAGTGGGCGCTGACTTTGTCGAACGATAACATCACGTTATCCATATTATGCCTCGCCCCCATTATGCTTCTCCTAAATAGGCGCGGATAACATCCGGGTTATTACGAATCTGTTCCGGCGTCCCGTTCGCCAGCGGCGTGCCCTGGTTCACCACGTAAATACGGTCGGAAATCCCCATCACCAGCTTCATATCGTGCTCAATCAACAAAATGGTAGTGTTGTGATGGTTACGCAGTTCAGCAATCAGCTCGTCCAGTTCTTTGGTCTCTTTCGGGTTGAGGCCTGCGGCGGGTTCGTCGAGCATCAGGATTTCCGGCTGGGTCACCATGCAGCGGGCAATCTCCAGACGGCGCTGATCGCCGTAGGCCAGGTTACTGGCCTGCCGGTTGGCATGCTCCAGCAAACCAATACGCGCAAGCCAGGTGGCGGCGCGATCCAGTGCTTCGCTCTGCGCGCGCTTGAACGACGGGGTTTTGAGCAGGCCGGAGAAGACGCCGGTTTTGAGCTGCTGATGTTGCGCCACCAGCAGGTTTTCAATCACCGTCATTTCGCGAAACAGACGCACGTGCTGGAAAGTACGCACCACGCCCATACGCGCGATTTGCTGACCCGGCAGCCCTTCCAGGTGCTGGTCGCGCAGCTTAATCGTGCCGCCGGTCGGCTTATAAAAACCGGTCAGACAGTTAAAGACCGTGGTTTTCCCCGCGCCGTTTGGCCCGATTAACGAGACGATTTCCTGCGGACGCAGTTCCAGCTCAACGTTGTTTACCGCCAGCAGACCGCCGAAGCGCATCATCAGGCCGTTAACGGATAATAATGGCTGACTCATGCCTGCTCTCCTTTCGCTTCCCCGTTTTTCAGCTTCAACTGCGGACGGGTCATCGGCAACAAGCCCTGCGGACGCCAGATCATCATCAGTACCATTAAACCACCCAGCATTAACATGCTGTATTCGTTGAAATCACGCATTAGCTCACGTGACACCACCAGCAGGATAGCCGCGAGGATCACCGCAAACTGTGAGCCCATTCCGCCCAGTACCACAATCGCCAGCACAAAGGCCGACTCGGCAAAGGTGAACGATTCCGGGCTGACAAAACCCTGGCGCGCAGCAAACAGCGTACCGGCAAAACCCGCGAACGCAGCGCTGATGGTAAAGGCGGTCAGCTTGATGCGCGTAGGGTTTAAGCCCAGCGAGCGACAGGCAATTTCATCTTCACGCAGCGCTTCCCACGCACGGCCCAACGGCATACGCAGCAGACGGTTGATGACAAACAGCGAGAAGACCACCAGCAGCAGCGCCACCAGATAGAGGAAAATGACGCGGTCAGACGGATCGTACTTCACATTAAAGAAGTTGCTGAAAGTATCCCAGCCGCCTTCACGGGCGGTACGGCTGAACTCCAGACCGAAAAAGGTGGGTTTCGGGATCTGGCTGATACCATTTGGGCCACCGGTCACTTCGGTGTTGTTGAGCAGCAGGATACGGACGATTTCGCCGAAGCCTAACGTCACAATCGCCAGATAATCACCGCGCAGGCGCAGTACCGGGAAGCCGAGCAGGAAGCCCGCAGCAGCGGAAACCAGCCCTGCCAGCGGCAGACAGGTCCAGAAGCCGAGTCCGTAATAATGGTTCAGCAGTGCGAAGGTGTAAGCGCCGATGGCATAGAAGCCGCCGTAGCCCAGCACCAGCAGGCCGGAAAGCCCCACTACCACGTTTAAGCCGAGGCCGAGGATGATATAAATCATCGTCAGCGTGGCGATATCCACCGTTCCGCGCGACACCATAAACGGCCACGCCACGGCAATCACCAGCAGCGCCACCAGGAACAGCTTCTGTTTAACGGTGGAGCCATCAATCGCCGGCAGAATAAACTTCGGTCCGGAGACGCTCTTCAGCCCCTTCTGGAAAGCCGGACGCAAAAGTTGGAACAGAAAGACCACGCCAGTGCCGATAAACACCCACTGCCAGCGGATATCCGCAGCGGTATCCACCACCAGTTTGGTGCCGTCAAGTTCCAGTTGAACGCCCATAAAGACGCCCGCCAGAATGAAGAACATAGCGGCGGAAAGCAGCGCCATTGCAAAATGCATCGGTTTCATACTTTCTCTACCTCCGGGCGACCCAGAATACCGGTCGGCATCACCAGCAGCACCAGAATCAGCAGCGCGAACGACACCACGTCTTTGTATTCGGTACTCAGGTACGCAGAGGAGAGCGCCTCGGCAACGCCCAGAATCAGGCCGCCGATCATCGCCCCAGGAATGCTGCCGATGCCGCCCAGTACCGCCGCGGTAAAGGCCTTCATCCCGGCCATAAAGCCGATGTACGGGTTAATTACCCCGTAGAATTGACCGAGCAGCACGCCTGCTACCGCCGCCATTGCCGCGCCAATCACAAAGGTCAGCGCAATCACGCGATCGGTGTTAATACCGAGCAGGCTGGCCATCTTCAGATCTTCCGCACAGGCGCGACAGGCGCGACCCATACGCGAATAGCGGATAAACAGCGTCAGCGCCAGCATCGCCAGGAAGGTTACAATCCAGATAACCAACTGCATGGTGGTGATAGACGCAGAGAAGTTTTCGCTACTGCCGATAGTCCACTGGCCGTTGAACAGGCTGGGCAGCGCCACATCACGCGAACCTTCGGTGAGGCTGACGTAGTTTTGCAGGAAGATAGACATCCCGATGGCGGAAATCAGCGCAATCAGGCGCTTGGAGCTGCGCACGGGCCGATAGGCCACGCGTTCAATACTCCAACCGTAGGCGCTGGCAATCACAATCGCGCCGACGAAGCCCGCCGCGACCAGTAGCCAACTGGAATCAATACCCATCATCATTAGCGCAGCGATGATCATAAAGGAAACATAGCTGCCGATCATATACACCTCGCCGTGGGCGAAGTTGATCATGCCGATAATGCCGTACACCATCGTATAACCGATAGCGATCAGCGCGTAGGTGCTTCCCAGCGTGACGCCGTTAAACATCTGCTGCAAGAAATAGAGGAACTGCTCGGACATAAGGTAACCTTTCTTAACCCGCCCGTTTTGTACGGGCGGTGGGATAACTCGTCTTCAGCGATTACTTCGCGACGGTCGATGATCCGTCCGCGTGCCACTGGAAGACACCAAACTCAAATCCCTTCAAATCGCCTTTTTCGTCCCATTTCAGCGGCCCAATCACGGTATCAGCCCCGTGAGCTTTCAGATCTTTCACCAGGTCCAACGGCTCTTTGCTACCGCTGCGATCCATTGCAGTTGCCAATGACTGGACGGCTGCATAAGTGATCCACACGTACGGACCGGTTGGATCTTTCTTGTCAGCTTTGAGCGCATCAACGATAGCTTTATTCGCCGGATCCTGGTCATAGTGTTTTGGCATGGTCACCAGCATGCCTTCAGCGGCATCACCGGCGATATTAGACAGCGACGCATTGCCGACGCCCTCTGGTCCCATAAACTGTGTTTTCAGCCCGACAGAACGCGCCTGGCGCAGCATTTGCCCCATTTCCGGGTAGTAGCCGCCGTAATAAACAAAGTCGATATTTTCTTTTTTCAGGCGGGCGATCAGCGCAGAAAAATCTTTTTCCCCGGCGGTGATCCCATCGAAGAAGACGATGTTGCCTTTGCCCGCTTTCAGGCTGTCCTGAACTGAACGCGCCAGGCCTTCACCGTATTGCTGTTTATCGTGAATGATGGCGATGCGCTGCGGCTTCACTTTCTCCAGGATGTATTTCGCGGCGGTCGGCCCCTGAGAGGAGTCCAGACCCGCTGTACGCATAATGTGTGCATAACCGCGCTGGGTCAGTTCTGGATTGGTTGCGCCAGGAGAAATCATCAGAATGCCTTCATCTTCATAGATATCTGATGCAGGCTGCGTAGAAGATGAGCACAGATGACCAATAACGTACTGAATGCCGTCGTTGACGATTTTGTTCGCTACCGCAACGGCTTGTTTTGGATCGCAAGCGTCGTCATATTCCACAGCGACCAGTTTGTCGCCTTTGACTCCACCTTTGGCATTGATATCTTTTATGGCCTGACGTGCGCCATTAAATTCCATATCACCCCACTGCGCGACCGGACCTGACATCGCGCCAACAACAGCGACCTTGATATCTTCCGCCATGACCGCATGCGACATTGCCAGTGCTATCACCCCTGCGATGATTGTTTTCGCATTCCGTTTCATTTCTGAATCCCCATTCGTGACGTAATTAATATTTTGTATTTATGTGGTTAAAAAGCAGACTGTGCTTTTTTTGCGCTGTGCTATTTTTACCAGTCTCATTAATGGGTTAGCACAGTTTTTTAAGCAAATTACGGCTAAAAGCTCTATTTTTCAGTCGATTAAGAAAAGATAATATTCTGCTTTTCACTATAGATAAACAAAAAAAAGCGCGTTTGTCAGCATAAAATAATGGCACAAAGAGCGGAATAAAATGCTGCATTCCAGGGGATTATCCTGCCTGTTTTTCAATCTCTACTGTTTCAATCTGTCATTACCGTTGTTACAAAACTATTAACCTGGTGAATCACGTAAAAAAGAGAAAGCATCCGGGCGAATTATTTCGGTACACTGATTCCATCTTTTGTGATTTGGACATGCTGTTAATGAAGCTGACCATCGTTCGTTTAGATAACTTTAGCGACCAGGACCAGATTGATCTGGGTAAAATCTGGCCGGAATATTCCGCCTCATCGTTAAGCGTAGATGAAACGCACCGGATTTACGCCGCGCGCTTTAACGAGCGTCTGTTAGGCGCAGTTCGCGTAACCCTGAGCGGCACACAAGGCGCGCTGGATTCATTGCGCGTGCGCGATATCACCCGCCGTCGCGGCGTCGGGCAGTATTTGATCGAAGAAGTGATCCGGGAAAACCCTGACGTGAGTTCATGGTGGATGGCCGACGTCGGCGTTGAAGACCGCAGCGTGATGGCCGCGTTTATGCAGGCGTTAGGGTTTACAGCCCAGGAGAATGGCTGGGAGAAGCGCTAAAAGAAAGCCGGATGGCGCTGGCGCTTATCCGGCCTACGAAGTGCTCGTTGTAGACCTGGTAAGTATGTAGGCCGGGTAAGGCGAAGCCGCCACCCGGCACTCAATTACTTGGCGTCTGTCGCCGTCCCGTTTGCGTGCCAGTCAAACACGCCGAACTCGAAGCCTTTCAGATCGCCCTTCGCATCCCATGACAGCGGCCCCATTACGGTTTCCACTGAGTTTGCTTTCAGGTATTTGGCAATTTCAGCCGGATCGTCAGACTGGTTCAGGCCGGCCTGCAAGGATTGCAGCGCGGCGTAGGTGGTCCAGACGAATGCGCCGCTCGGATCCTGTTTCTTGGCTTTAATAGCATCTACGATGAGTTTGTTCGCCGGAACCTGATCGTAGTTCTTCGGTTTCGTCACCAGTAAACCTTCCGCAGACTCGCCCGCGATGTTAGACAGCGATACGTTCGCTACCCCTTCCGGTCCCATAAACTGGGTTTTCAGGCCAGCAGCGCGCGCCTGACGCAGAATCTGCCCCATTTCCGGGTGGTAACCACCGTAGTAAACGAAATCAATATTTTCTTTCTTCAGACGCGCCACCAGCGTAGAGAAATCTTTTTCGCCGGCGGTGATACCGTCGAAGAACACCACATCAGCGTTGGCTTTCTTGAGGTTGTCCTGCACGGAGCGCGCCAGGCCTTCGCCGTACTGCTGTTTGTCGTGAACGATGGCAATGCGCTTCGGTTTCACTTTATCGACGATATATTTCGCCGCAGTTGGGCCCTGATCGGAATCGAGACCGGTGGTACGCAACACCAGATTATAGCCGCGCGCGGTCAGTTCTGGCGCCGTTGCCGCTGGGGTGATCATCAGAATACCTTCGTCTTCATAGATATCTGATGCAGGCTGAGTGGAAGAAGAGCACAGGTGACCAATAACGTATTTAATCCCGTCGTTGACCACTTTGTTAGCAACCGCTACCGCTTGTTTCGGGTCACAGGCATCGTCATATTTCACCATGACCAGTTTGTCACCCTTCACGCCGCCCTTGGCGTTGATATCTGCGATCGCCTGCTCTGCACCAGTAAATTCCTGATCGCCATACTGCGCTACCGGACCGGACATCGCGCCGACAACGGCCACTTTAATATCCTTAGCAAACGCCATATTGCTCAAAGACAGGGCGATACATCCTGCCAATAACGCTTTACCCTTCATATTCATCCTGACAATCCCCATTATTGTGGTTATTACGTGTGTTGTGATGTTGTTGTTCAGCACTTTATTTCGATTATTGGATAGCCACCCGTGCTTTAGCAGCATACTCTGCTAAAACATACCCGATTTTTATTATTTTGGAATAGCTAAATTTACATCCAGATAACAAATTCGTGTCTGTGGAGGGGAGGAAAGGTCATAGGCCCGATAAGCAAAGCGCCATCGGGCAAAGGTGTTGCCGGATGGCAGCGTAAACGCCTTATCCGGCCTACAAAAAACAAAACCCCCGAATTCACATTCGAGGGTTCATTGGCAATGCGCGAAGATTACGCTTCGATCGCCGCACGCAGTTTTTTCATGGCGTTCTTTTCAAGCTGACGAACACGTTCAGCGGAAACGCCGTAGCGATCGGCCAGCTCCTGTAACGTCGATTTGTTGTCTTCGTCCAGCCAACGGGCACGAATGATGTCCTGGCTACGCTCGTCCAGGCCTTCCATTGCGTGGGTCAGTTTGTTCGCGGCCTGATCTTCCCAGTTATCTTCTTCAATGCCGTCGGCAAAGTTAGAAGATTTATCCTGCAGATACAGCACCGGAGCCATCGGCTGGCTGTCAGACTCATCGTCTGAAGACATGTCAAACGTCATGTCCTGCGCCGCCATACGGGATTCCATTTCGCGCACGTCTTTGCTGGAAACACCCAGTTCGCGAGCAACCATTTCGACTTCATCCTGATTAAACCAGCCCAGACGCTGCTTGGTTTTACGCAGGTTAAAGAACAGTTTACGCTGCGCTTTGGTGGTCGCGACTTTAACGATACGCCAGTTACGCAGGACGTATTCGTGGATCTCAGCTTTGATCCAGTGCACGGCGAAAGAAACCAGGCGCACACCCACTTCCGGGTTGAAACGGCGCACGGCTTTCATCAGGCCGATATTACCTTCCTGAATCAGATCCGCCTGCGGCAGGCCATAGCCCGCATAATTACGAGCAACATGAACAACAAAGCGCAGGTGAGACAGGATCAGCGTTTTAGCTGCTTCCAGATCGCCCTGGTAATGCAGCTTTTCAGCCAGTGCCCGCTCCTCGTCAGCCGACAACATCGGCCACGCGTTCGCAGCCCGGATGTAAGATTCCAGGTTACCAACAGGGGCTAAAGCTAAATTTTGCATTTCTTTGGTCATTCAAATCCTCTCAATCTTTTCATCTGGCGCATTGGCTAAAAACTAATTAACAAAAACCAGTAGCAACAACCATGCCAGAGCTTATGAGCAACGAGAATATCATTCAATCTTTTATCAGACAGTGATTTTATCCACAAGTTCCATGTCGTAATGTGTATAGATTACGCACAAAATGTGACATCACAATGAATACGCCGGGAAGAGACAACAGGGACTCTTTCCCTGCAGAGCGAACTACTCAGTGCAGGGAAAGATTATACCAGAGATTTTTTAATCGGGGGTAAAGTGGCGTAAATGTTGAACCGTGGCAAGCCAGGCTGCCACCCAGCCAATCATCGAGCACACCAGCAGCAATAACAGGCATTCGTCGAATGATAAGCCGTTGATATCAAACTTGGTTCCAAAAACCTGCGCCACTTCAGTTACCGCTGACGACAGACGCATCACCAAAATTTCTGACAAAATCAGTGAAAGAAATGCGCCGGAAAAACCGAGCAGTGCACCACCATAAAGGAACGGACGCAGGATAAATCCATCCGTCGCGCCAATCAGTTTCTGCACGTTAATGGTATCGCGACGCGCAAAAATACTCAGACGTACGCTGTTACCAATGACGAGGAAGACCGCCGCCACCATCAGCACGCCAATCATCGCGGAAACGCGTCCAACAAGGCCCGTCAGCGCCGCCAGGCGAGCGAACCAGCTGTCATCCATCCGCACTTCATCAATACCGTTGATTTGTGCGATGCGGTCACGCAGCGTGTTCAGCGACTCCGTCCCCTGGAAGTCCAGTTTAGGGATAACCACCGCCACGGCCGGCAGCGGGTTCTCTTCCAGCATATCCAGCGCGCCGCCAAAACCAGACCAGTTACGGAATTCACCCAGCGCGTCGTCACGGGAAAGATAATTCACTTTCTCCACGCCCTGCTCGGCCTGCAACTGACCCACCACCCGCGCCGCCGCATCATCATCCAGCGTTTTTTGCAGGTAAACGGTGATCTGCGGGGACGGATAATACTGGCTTGCCGCATGGTCTACGTTCTTATAAACCATGTAGCACACGCTTGGCAGCGTCAGGGAGATGGCAATAACCATCACCGTCAGAAACGTCGCCAGCGGCTTGCTTTTCAGGTCCTGCAACGCGCCCTGGAACGCATAACGTACCTGCTCGTTAAAGACATTGGTTTTACGCGAGTTCGGCTTTGGCGCAGTTTTCGCCCGCTTTGGCGCATTGCGACCGCCGTCTCCCGGCGCACCGCCCGATTTACGAAAGCGATCCAGTCGGCCACCGAACTGCTTGATTTGATTAATAGCGTCACGTCTATTCATGCGCCAGGCCTCCATGCAGATGTCCATCGCTCAGAACCATTTGGCGATAGGAGCGACGGGAGATCAGGCCAATATCGTGCGTGGCCATTAATACCGTGACCCCGACGCGGTTAAACTCTTCGAACAGGCGAAGGATTCCTTCTGACAGCGCGTCATCCAGGTTCCCCGTTGGTTCGTCCGCCAGCAGTACCGCAGGTTTGTTCACCACCGCACGAGCGATGCCCACGCGCTGTTGTTCACCGCCGGAGAGCTGAATCGGGAAGTTTTTCGCTTTGTCCAGTAGCCCGACTTTATCCAGCGCCGCTGACACGCGACGACGAATATCGTCCCCGCTGGCGCCCGCGATGATCAGCGGGATTGCCACGTTGTCAAACACGGTTCGGTCCATCAACAGGTGGTGATCCTGAAAAATCATGCCAATCTGACGACGCAGAAACGGCACTTCACGGTTTTTCAAACGGCTGATGTCATGCCCGCTGAAGTAGATTTTCCCGGCGCTGGGCCGTTCAATTCCACAAATCAGCTTCAGCAGGGTACTTTTCCCCGCGCCGGAGTGGCCGGTCAGAAACGCCATCTCGCCAGGCTGCATATGGAAGGTCACTCCCTGCAGCGCTTGTCTCCCACCGAGATAGGCCTTGCTGACATGTTCAAAGCGAATCATTGTTAATCCTCTCGGGCAAAAAGTGCCTCTATAAAATCGTCCGCTTTAAACGGACGTAAATCCTCGATACGTTCGCCCACACCGATATAGCGGATAGGGATGCCAAACTGATCGGCAACCGAGAAGATGACCCCGCCCTTCGCCGTACCGTCCAGCTTGGTCAGGGTGATACCGGTTAAGCCCACCGCTTCATGGAACAGTTTGGCCTGGCTTATCGCATTCTGCCCGGTGCTGGCGTCGATAGTCAGCATAACTTCATGCGGCGCATCTTCGTCCAGCTTCTTCATGACGCGAACGATTTTTTTCAATTCTTCCATCAGGTGCGATTTATTCTGCAAACGCCCTGCGGTATCAGCGATCAGCACGTCTACGTTACGCGCCTTCGCCGCCTGGATGGCATCAAAGATAACGGACGCAGAATCCGCACCGGTATGCTGAGCAATCACCGGGATATTGTTACGCTGACCCCAGACCTGCAGCTGTTCTACCGCCGCCGCACGGAAAGTATCGCCCGCCGCCAGCATGACCGATTTACCCTGTTGCTCAAACTGACGCGCCAGCTTACCGATAGTGGTGGTTTTGCCCACGCCGTTGACGCCAACCATTAAGATAACAAAGGGTGTTTTGCCATCAACATTCAGCGGTTCGTCAACCTTCGCCAGAATCTCGCCCATCTCGTCTTTCAGCAAACCGTACAGCGCTTCCGCGTCTTTAAGCTGCTTGCGACTGGCGCCTTCCGTCAGATTCGCAATGATCTTGCGGGTCGTTTCTACGCCCACGTCGGCGATGAGCAACTGCTCTTCCAGCTCTTCAAACAGATCATCGTCGATCTTTTTACCACGGAACAGACTGATAAATCCGGAACCGAGGTTTTCTTTTGTTTTCAGCAGGCTGCGTTTCAGGCGCGCAAAGAAACCTTCTTTAGTTGGTTTTTCCTGCTCCTGGACTGCCTCTTCTTTTACCGGTTCTTCAACGGCTGGTTCTTCTACCGGCACCACCATGACGGCTTCTTCAGCAGCCTCGGCGGCCAGCGCCTGTGCTTCCAGCTCTTCGTCGGTCAGTTGCGGTTCGTTTTCAGCTTCCTCTTCAGCCGCCTCAACGATTTCCACGGTTTCCGCTTCGGCCTGCCACTCTTCGGCAGAAACATCTTCGGTTTTAACCTCTTCCGGCAGCGGCAATTCTTCGCGTTCGATGACCACCGCTGCTGGCGTTTCCACAACGGGTTCAGCAACCGGCTCAATTTCCGGCTGTGGTTGTTCGGCGACAGGTTCTTCTTCCGGCTGCAGTTTTTCGATTTCCGCAACCTGTTCAGTCACTTCAACGACTTCAGCTGCAAAGGCTTGCGTTTGTGCTTCGCTACGGGTTTCCTCGGCGCGCGGCGGTTCGTCAACGACGGTAGCTTCTTCCGCAACCGGTTGTTGTTCTTCGTTTTTTACTTCTGTCTCGTTTTCCGGTGCCTGCTCTTTTTGACCAAAGCCCAGCCAGGAAAAAAAGCCACGTTTTTTCTCTTTCGCCATTTGCGACTACACTCCCCCGCTGTTGCTTCATGGCACAGCGTCAACGCTATGTACATAGCAGCTAAAAAAATGATGAAATAGTCTATCACTTAACTTAACTCACATCACCGCCTGGAATGACACGTCAGCAGCGGATTGAGCAATAATTGAAATGAAAAAACCGAATCACTCTGGTAGCGGCCAGATTCGCATTATTGGCGGGCAATGGCGTGGCCGTAAACTCCCGGTTCCGGACAGCCCTGGCCTGCGTCCGACCACTGACCGTGTACGCGAAACGTTGTTTAACTGGCTGGCCCCGGTAATGGTCGATGCCCACTGCCTGGACTGCTTCGCCGGCAGCGGCGCGCTGGGTCTGGAAGCTCTCTCTCGCTATGCGGCAAATGCGACGCTTCTGGAGATGGATCGCGCGGTATCTCAGCAGCTACAAAAGAATCTCGCCACGCTGAAAGCCCCCCATGCCCGCGTCGTCAATACCAATACGCTGACATTTTTGGCCCAGACGGGTACGCCGCATAACGTGGTATTTGTTGACCCGCCGTTCCGCAAAGGATTACTGGAAGAAACATTAACTCTTCTGGAAACTCATGGCTGGCTGGCAAATGAAGCGTATATTTACGTTGAAAGCGAAGTAGAAAACGGTTTGCCGCCGGTTCCGGTAAACTGGTCGCTATACCGTGAAAAAGTCGCCGGACAGGTCGCCTATCGCCTGTACCAACGTGAAGCACGAGGAGAACACGATGCTGATTAACCTGGGACGCCTGCTGATGCTGTGCGTCTGGGCATTTTTACTACTGAATATTTTTCAACCCTTTCCACGCCCACTTAACATCTTCGTTAACGTCGCACTGATATTTATGGTGCTGATGCATGGCATGCAGCTGGCGCTGCTAAAAAGCACCATGCCCAAAGATGGCCCGCAGATGACCGGTGGAGAGAAAATCCGTATTTTTCTGTTCGGCGTTTTTGAACTGCTGGTGTGGCAGAAGAAGATTAAAGATCAGTTGAAGAAGTAACTGCGCTCTTTTCGCCCGGCGGCGCGTTGCGAGCCGGGGCGACAAAATTTGTAGGCCGGATAAGGCGTAAGCAGCCATCCGGCATCAGTCAGATGAAATCTTAGCGTTCAGCCGTAAAATCAATAAAACGCGAACCTTTGTAACTCAGCGTGCCTTTATCCCCAACCGTTAACGCATGGTACTGGCGGGCGTCCAAACGAAAGGTTTGCTCGAGGCCGCCGCTTTGTGGCTTAAAGCTGGCTTCATAGCGCATGCTGGTTCCTGCCGGGCTCACTTCCTGCTGACGGGATCGCCGATCGTTAAGCGGTTTTTCCCGTTTGTTACTCACCACCACCTGCTTTTGCACCAGCGGCGCAGCATCATTATCGGCTTTTTCACGCCGCTGCTGGACAAAACGAAACGACGCGGCGACAACGATTAAGATAATGATAATAATGAAAAAAAGTGGTGGTTTGCTCATGTTATTAACCCATCAGAAAATGCGGAAATAAGCATACATTGCCTGTTATGGTGTTGTCATCTGGCTGTGTCGGCCTCTACACTGGACAGTAGAGCCGTGAGCACCCCGCTTACGAAAAAATAACGAATTCAAGGAACTAAGATGCTTTGGTCGTTTATCGCTGTCTGTCTTTCCGCATGGTTGTTCGTGGATGCTTCCTATCGTGGGCCTGCATGGCAACGCTGGGTCTTTAAGCCCCTGACATTGCTGCTCCTGGCGCTGCTGGCCTGGCAGGCGCCAATGTTTAACGCTATCAGCTATCTGGTACTGGCTGGCCTGCTTGCCTCACTGCTGGGTGATGCGCTTACGCTGTTACCGCGCCAACGCCTGCTGTACGCCGTGGGAGCATTCTTCCTGTCGCATCTGCTGTATACCATCTACTTCGCCAGCCAAATGACGCTGTCGTTTTTCTGGCCTCTGCCGTTGGTGCTGGTCGTAATGGGGGCGTTGCTGATTGCCGTGATCTGGACGCGTCTGGAAGAGCTGCGTGTCGCTATCTGCACCTTTATCGGCATCACGCTGATGATGGTCTGGATGGCCGGAGAGCTGTGGTTCTTCCGCCCGACCGCGCCGGCGCTGTCGGCATTTATGGGCGCATCGCTCCTGTTCATCGGCAACATTGTCTGGCTGGGTAGCCATTATCGTCGCCGCTTCCGCGCCGATAACGCAATTGCCGCCGCCTGCTACTTCGCCGGACATTTCCTGATTGTTCGTTCGTTGTATCTTTAAAACGCTTGACTCTGGAGTCGACTCCAGAGTGTATCCTCCGGTTAATACGAAATGATTATCAACCGGAGGATGCCATGTCGACACCCGATACCCGTGGCAAAAAGGTCCCACAATTCTCTTCTTTCAAGCCAGTGCCTGCGCCACAAAAGGTGGATGACTGCTGCTGCGAAGGAAGCTGCTCTACCCCACCGCCCGTATCCGATACCGTACAAGGTACCCGCTATTCCTGGAAAGTGGCGGGCATGGACTGTGCGGCCTGCGCCCGAAAAGTAGAGAATGCGGTCCGCCAGGTCAGCGGCGTCAACCAGGTCCAGGTTCTGTTCGCCACTGAAAAACTGGTAGTCGATGCCGGTTCCGATATCCGTCAGCAAGTTGAAAACGCGGTGCAGAAGGCAGGCTATACCCTGCGCGATGAGCACGCGTCGGACGCCGCTCCCGAGTCACGCTTTAAAGAGAACCTGCCGCTGATTTCGCTGATTATCATGATGGCGATTAGTTGGGGGCTGGAGCAGTTCAATCACCCCTTTGGTCAGATAGCGTTTATCGCCACCACGCTGGTTGGTCTGTATCCCATTGCCCTTCAGGCTCTGCGCCTGATGAAAACCGGCAGCTACTTTGCCATTGAAACGTTGATGAGCGTGGCCGCCATTGGCGCACTGTTTATCGGCGCTACGGCGGAAGCCGCCATGGTGCTGTTGCTGTTTTTAATTGGCGAACGCCTGGAAGGATGGGCCGCCAGCCGCGCCCGCAAAGGGGTCAGCGCGCTGATGGCGCTCAAACCGGAAACCGCCACACGCTTGCGTAATGGCGAGCGCGAAGAGGTGGCTATCAATACTCTCCGGCCTGGCGATGTTATTGAAGTTGCCGCAGGTGGACGTTTACCTGCCGACGGCAAACTGGTCTCTGGTTTTGCCAGCTTTGATGAAAGCGCCCTGACCGGCGAATCGATCCCCGTTGAACGCGCCACCGGCGAGAAAGTCCCGGCCGGCGCCACCAGCGTGGACCGTCTTGTAACGCTGGAAGTACTCTCCGAGCCGGGTGCCAGCGCCATTGATCGTATTCTGAAGCTGATTGAAGAAGCGGAAGAACGCCGTGCCCCCATTGAGCGCTTTATTGACCGTTTCAGCCGGATTTACACCCCGGCCATTATGGCGGTTGCGCTGCTGGTCACCCTCGTACCGCCGCTGCTATTTGCCGCATCCTGGCAGGAGTGGATTTACAAAGGACTGACGCTGCTGCTGATTGGCTGTCCTTGCGCTCTGGTGATTTCAACACCCGCAGCCATTACTTCTGGTCTTGCCGCCGCGGCGCGTCGTGGCGCGTTAATCAAAGGCGGGGCCGCGCTGGAACAGTTGGGTAGAGTCACGCAGGTGGCGTTTGATAAAACCGGCACCCTGACCGTCGGTAAACCACGCGTCACGGCGATTCATCCGGCAAGCGGTATTGGTGAGGCTGAACTGCTGGCGTTGGCAGCGGCTGTAGAGCAGGGCGCGACGCACCCGCTGGCACAAGCGATTGTTCGGGAAGCACAAACGCGCGAGCTGACTATTCCTGTCGCAAAAGAGCAACGGGCGCTGGTTGGCTCTGGAATTGAAGCGCTGGTCAACGGCGAACGCGTGCTGATTTGCGCGGCCGGTAAGCAGCCTGCCGATGCCTTTGCCGGACAGATAAGCGAGCTGGAAAGCGCGGGCCAAACGGTGGTGCTGGTGCTGCGTAACGATACCGTTCTCGGCGTGCTGGCCCTACAGGACACGCTGCGAGACGACGCTCGCAGCGCCATCAGCGAGCTTAATCAGATTGGCGTGAAAGGGGTGATCCTGACCGGTGATAACCCACGTGCGGCGGCCGCCATTGCCGGTGAACTGGGCCTCGAATTCAAAGCGGGTCTTTTGCCGGAAGATAAGGTACAGGCCGTTACCCATCTTAACCAACAGTCACCGCTGGCGATGGTCGGCGACGGCATCAACGACGCTCCGGCAATGAAAGCGGCCACAATGGGTATTGCGATGGGAAGCGGGACCGACGTCGCGCTGGAGACTGCCGATGCCGCCCTGACCCACAACCGTCTGCGTGGTCTGGTGCAAATGATTCAGCTGGCGCGCGCCACCCACGCCAATATTCGCCAGAACATTGCGATTGCGCTGGGCCTGAAGGGGATTTTTCTCGTTACCACGCTGCTCGGGATAACCGGGCTGTGGCTGGCGGTGCTGGCCGATACGGGGGCGACGGTACTGGTGACCGCTAACGCGTTGCGGTTATTGCGTAAAGGATAATGTGTGCGCCGGGTGCGGCGTTGCCTTATCCGTCCTGGAGGTTACACCGTCTTTGTAGGCCGGATAAGCGTTAGCGCCATCCGGCATAATAAGATTACTGGCCTTTGCGCACCAGATAGCGGTACGGCAGAGAGTCAGTCTCTTTGGCCACCAGCTCATGTTCCATAAAGGTACAAAAGCCGGGAATGTCACGGGTTGTTGCCGGATCGTCGGCGACAATCAGCAGCGTTTCACCCGCCTGCATGCCGCGCACGGTTTTACGTACCATCATTACGGGTTCCGGGCAGCGCAACCCCTGGGCATCAAGAGTATGGTCGGGAGAGGTAAACAGATCGCTCATCGTAGTCTCGTTCATTCAAAAACGGCGTTATTTTACGCTCTGTTGTGGCGTAAGCCAATCAGGTTAACGATTGCGTGAAAAACAACCATTGCAATGTGCTCTTAAAGCAGTATCATGCGACGGTTTTTTATTGGGTTCCCTCACCCCATCCAACAAAAAGGTCACAATATGACTCCGTTTACACAATCTCAGCGCGTAAAAGCGTTGTTTTGGCTATCGCTATTTCATCTGCTGGTGATCACCTCCAGCAACTATCTGGTGCAGCTCCCGATCTCCATTTTTGGTTTCCATACCACATGGGGCGCTTTTAGCTTTCCGTTTATATTCCTCGCGACCGACCTGACCGTGCGTATTTTTGGCGCGCCGTTGGCACGTCGTATCATCTTTGCGGTAATGATCCCTGCGCTGCTGATCTCTTATGTCGTTTCATCCCTGTTCTATATGGGATCGTGGCAGGGCTTCGGCGCGTTGCTGCACTTTAATCTGTTTGTCGCCCGTATCGCCGCCGCCAGCTTTATGGCTTACGCGCTGGGACAAATTCTGGATGTGCATGTCTTCAACCGCCTACGTCAGAACCGGCGCTGGTGGTTGGCGCCGACGGCTTCCACGCTGTTTGGCAACATCAGCGATACATTGGCCTTCTTCTTTATCGCCTTCTGGCGCAGCCCAGACGCCTTTATGGCCGAGCACTGGATGGAAATCGCGCTGGTCGATTACTGCTTCAAAGTGCTGATCAGCATTATTTTCTTCCTGCCAATGTATGGCGTACTGCTGAATATGTTACTGAAAAGGCTGGCAGATAAATCCGAAATCTCTGCATTGCAGACGAGTTAAAGGTTCATTTTCCGAGTTGTGATAAGATGAACGAATGAGCCGTTATGGCCGTTTATCGAAAGGAAGAAGTCAATGCGCAATCTGGTTAAATATGTCGGTATTGGCCTGCTGGTTATGGGGCTTGCGGCCTGTGATAATAGCGATACAAAAGCGCCAGCAGAGGGTGCTGCCGCGGAGAGTAGCGCCACCGGACAACCGGTCAGCCTGCTGGACGGCAAACTCAGTTTTTCCCTGCCTGCGGATATGACCGATCAGAGCGGCAAGCTGGGCACTCAGGCGAACAATATGCACGTATATTCTGACGCAACCGGCCAGAAAGCGGTGATTGTGATTGTTGGCGACAATACCAACGAAGATCTTGCCGTACTGGCAAAGCGCCTGGAAGATCAGCAGCGTAGCCGCGACCCGCAACTGCAGGTCGTCACCAATAAATCTATTGAGCTGAAAGGCCACACGCTGCAGCAGTTAGACAGCATCATCTCGGCCAAAGGTCAGACCGCTTACTCTTCCGTAGTGCTGGGTAAAGTGGACAACCAACTGCTGACTCTGCAAATCACGCTGCCTGCTGACGATCAGCAAAAAGCGCAGACGACCGCAGAAAATATCATTAACACGCTGGTTATCCAGTAACGGTTAAGACGATGACGCGGCCTCCGGTGACACCACCTGAGGCCGTTTTTTTAACCGCCAGGTCAGCAACAACGCCACCGCTACCAGCCCGGCTGCCGCCAGATAGATAACCGGCACGCCCGCCCACGTCATGACCAGCCCGGCCAGCGGCCCGGTAACCCCCAGTGACAAATCCATAAACACCGTGTAGGTCGCCAGCGCAGCGCCCTGATTTTGCTGCGGAACGGCTTTTACCGCCACCACGCCCAGCGCCGGGAAGACCAGCGAGAACCCAGCGCCGGCCAACAGAACACCGATTTTCGCCATCCACGGCATGGAAGCCATCCCGACCAGCAGCAGCCCAACAATCTCGACGCTAAAGCAGATCATTGCCACATTCAGTCCGCCTAAGCGGTTGATGCCGTTTGGGAACAGCAAACGCGTGCCCACAAACGTGCAGCTAAAAAGCGTCAGCGCGAATGCGGCGCCATCCCAGCCTTTGGCATCATAAAACAGGGTAATGAAGGTAGCGATTACCCCAAATCCAGCGGAGGCCAGGGCCAGCGCCATACCGTACAACCAGACGCGCCCAAGTACCGCGCGAAACGGCAATGGTTTGCCTTTACTGGCTTTCACCGCCGGACGAGGGAGCGCCAGCAGTATCGCCAGCAACGCCACGCCCATCACGGTCAGCGCCAGCCCCCGTAAGCCTCCCCAGGCATAAAACAGAACGCCCAGCGGAGCGCCTATCGCCATCGCGCCATAAGTCACGATGCCGTTCCACGAAATCACCCGTCCGATGTGCATTGAGCCAACAACCCCCACGCCCCACAGCGTAGAGCCGGTTCCGGCAAAGCTTTGCCCGATGCCAAGAATCACGCGCCCCAGGCATAGCAGCAGCAGACTGGCCAGCGGCCAGCCGTTCGTTGAGCCCGCCAGTAAATAGCCCAGCCCACTTAAAAAGCAGCCGCACAGCCCGAATACCACAATCTTCTTTGGTCCCAGCAGGTCGGCATAGCGACCTGCATGAGGACGGCTCAGCAGCGTAGCGAAATATTGCAGGCTGATGACCAGACCTGCCCAGAAAGCGCTAAATCCCATCACGTCATGGACGTAGCCAGGCAATACCGCGAGCGGCAGGCCGATGGTCAGGTAGCTGGCGAAATTAAACATCACCACAGAAACAATACGCAGATTCAGGCGTAAACCGCTAAGCGTCGGTTCAGCGACGGGTTCGGGCATGGAGGGTCACCACATTTTCACAACAGTGTTTCATTTCTACCATGTTGCAGACTATAAATCAGCAGCCAGTTTAGGAATAACAGACGCAAGCCAACCGCTACACTTAATGCAAAAACGCAAACAGGAAGAAAACATGACAACCGCTCAGCCCGATAAAACGGGTTTGCACATTTTGCTCAAACTGGCCGCTCTGGTGGTGATCCTCGCAGGTATCCATGCCGCGGCGGATATCATTGTGCAACTGCTACTGGCTCTCTTTTTTGCCATCGTATTGAATCCACTGGTCACCTGGTTTATTCGCCGGGGGGTACGTCGCCCGGTAGCCATTACGTTAGTGGTCGTGGTGATGCTGATCGTTCTTACGGCGTTGGTCGGCGTTCTGGCGTCGTCAATCACTGAATTCATGGACCTGCTGCCAAAATACAATAAGGAGCTGACGCGCAAAGTTCTGTATTTGCAAGAGATGGTGCCTTTTCTGAATCTGCATATGTCCCCAGAACGCATGCTGCAACGCATGGACTCCGACAAGCTGATGACCTTCACAACCACGCTGATGACAAGTCTATCCGGCGCCATGGCCAGCGTCGTCCTGCTGGTGATGACGGTGGTCTTTATGCTGTTTGAAGTGCGTCATGTCCCCTATAAACTGCGCTTTGCGCTGAACAACCCACAAATCCATATTGCAGGACTGCATCGGGCGTTAAAGGGTGTATCTCACTATCTGGCGCTGAAAACGTTGCTCAGCCTATGGACCGGCGCTATTGTCTGGCTGGGGCTGGCGCTGATGGGTATTCAGTTTGCTCTGATGTGGGGCGTGCTGGCATTCCTGCTAAACTACGTGCCCAATATTGGCTCGGTCATTTCCGCCGTCCCGCCCATGATCCAGGCGCTGCTGTTCAACGGCGTTTACGAATGCGTGCTGGTCGGCGCGCTGTTTCTGGTGGTGCATATGGTGATTGGCAATATCCTCGAACCCCGCATGATGGGGCACCGGCTGGGATTATCGACGCTTATCGTCTTTCTCTCTTTGTTAGTGTGGGGATGGCTGCTTGGTCCGGTTGGTATGTTGCTCTCCGTGCCGTTAACCAGCGTGTGTAAAATCTGGATGGAAACGACCACAGGCGGCAGTAAGCTGGCAATTTTGCTGGGGCCCGGCAGGCCCAAAAGCCGATTACCGGGATAAACTTGCAAACGGCATGTGAAGAATGGTACACAACCCCATTATTACTAAAGGTTAGCCGTGATATGTACCGGATTGTTCTTGGGAAAGTTTCTGTTTTAAGCACTGGCGCGTTGCCTGCCGCACTGAGTGATCAGGCCCCGCAAGGTGCTCACCGTGCGCGCTGGCTGGCAGGTCGCGTGCTGCTTTCCCATGCGCTTTCGCCATTACCGGACATTGTCTACGGAGAACAAGGAAAACCGGCCTTTTCCGCCGACACGCTGCTGTGGTTCAATCTCAGCCACAGCGGCGATGATATCGCCCTGTTGCTCAGCGACGAAGGGGAAGTCGGCTGCGATATTGAAGTCGTGCGCCCGCGCGATAACTGGCAGACGCTGGCAAACACGGTGTTCAGTCTCGGAGAACATGCCGAAGTTGAGGCCGAACGCCCGGAGCAACAGTTGGCGGCGTTCTGGCGCATCTGGACGCGTAAAGAAGCTATTGTGAAACAGCGTGGCGGCAGCGCCTGGCAAATTGTCAGCGTCGATAGCACCGCACTAACCTCCTCACTCTCTGTCAGCCAGTGCCAGCTCGACGCCCTGAGTCTGGCGGTCTGTACCCCCACGCCGTTTACCCTGACCGCAGACGCCGTGCAGCGTCTGTAACGCCCTCATTCCCGTGCGCCACCGCGCCATATCGTAAGGTTGAAATCGGATGCAACGTATCACCATTACCCTCGATGATGATTTACTGGAAACGCTCGACGGCCTGAGCCAGCGCCGTGGCTACAACAACCGTTCCGAAGCGATCCGCGATATTCTGCGCGGCGCACTGGCGCAGGAAACCACTCAGGAGCATGGCACTCAGGGCTTCGCGGTGCTCTCGTATGTTTATGAGCATGAGAAACGTGACCTGGCGAGCCGCATTGTTTCTACTCAACACCACCACCACGATTTATCGGTCGCCACGCTGCACGTGCACATCAACCATGACGACTGTCTGGAAATCGCCGTGCTGAAAGGCGACATGGGCGAGGTGCAACATTTTGCCGATGACGTGATTTCCCAGCGCGGCGTGCGCCACGGTCATTTGCAGTGCCTGCCGAAAGAAGAGTAATTGCCTGTTTCGTTGCCGGATGGCGGCTGCGCCTTATCCGGCCTACGTCCGTTACCGTCTGTAGGTCGGGCAAGCGAAGCGCCCCCGGCAATGATGAGCAAACCAGCTAGCAACTATGCCTGTTTGAGACTTTTGCTGAGCGTTTCGATGATCCATGTATTGACTGATACCTGTTCTTCCGCTGCCGCAAAACTTAAACGTTCTCCGAAAGACTCTGGATAGCGCAGAGTAAATGTCTTCAGCTTTTCCGGGTTTGCGTAAGGTTCTATCCCTGCGGCAGAGCAATCATCAAGATAATCTCGTAAGGAGATCTCTCCCTCTTTTTGCAGCCCCTGAATGCTGTCAGAGACAAAATCACAATAGCCTGACAATCCCAGGAACTTACCGCGAAACGCATTAAGCTCAGGGACATAATTAATCACCGCAGGTTGACCGGCGATTTCCATTGAGTTTGGCGTTTTGGGTTTGATCATGGTTTTACCCCTATACTTGTTAACCAGTCACGTACGTTTTCGACCGCGCCTTTATCTGTATCCGGAGAAGGATGTGGTCTATGAAAACTCGCAATGCTCTTATTTAAAAGAAATTTACACCGTGAGCCTCGTCCTTCTTTGATTTCGCCACCTAACGCCTTGATCAGTGACTCAATTTCCGACCACTTGATTCCCTGCGGCGTCGGTGCTTTAAAAAGCTGATCCAGCGTGTTCTTTTGCTTTTTGCGTAAAGACAACACTTTTTCCTTCATCGCATGTCCTTATGACTTCATCCTTTGAAGTCATATTATAACAGCACACAATGCAGTCAAGATATGAAGCCAACCCATTACGCCATCGTACCAATCGTCTTTCGAAAGCGTAGTAGCGCTATCAGGAAAAACGCGCTGCCGATCGCCAGCAGCGTCAGAAACTGCGGCCAGACGATGCTAAACCCGGCTCCGCGATAAAGTATCGCCTGCGCGAGACTGACGAAATGGGTAGTCGGCATCGACAACATAATGTCCTGCACCGCCTGCGGCATACTTTCACGCGGTGTAGAACCTCCGGAGAGCATCTGTAACGGCAGCAGCACCAGAATCATCAGCAGCCCCAGTTGCGGCATAGAACGTGCCAGCGTGCCCATAAAAATGCCGATCGAGGTGGTGGCGAACAGGCTCAGCGCCACGCCCAGCATAAACAGCGGTATTGAGCCTTCAATCGGTACCCCGAGCACGCCTTTTACCATCAGCATCAGCGACAGACCGGAAACCACCAGCACCACCAGCCCCATCGACCAGATTTTTGCCATCATGATCTCAAACGGCGTCACCGGCATCACCAGCAGATGCTCAATGGTTCCGTGCTCGCGCTCGCGAATCAGCGCCGACCCGGTAAGCACGATCGCCAGCATGGTGATGTTGTTGATAATCGCCATTACCGCGCCAAATCGAGCAGGCTCCAGATTAGGGTTAAAGCGCATGCGCATTTCCAACGCCACCGGCGGCTCGCTGTTATCACGGTAACGTGCCACAAAGCTGTTCACCTCGCCGCTGATGATATTCTGGATATAGCTGTTGCCGGTAAAGGCCTGGCTCATCCGAGTGGCATCGACGTTCACCTGTATATCCGGTTGTCGTCCGGCCAGAACATCACGCTGAAAATCAGGCGGAATGTTCACGGCGAAGGTGTAGCGTCCGGCATCCAGCCCGGCATCCATCTCATCGGCAGTAATCATCTCCGGAGGTAAAAACCACGGGCGATAAAAGCTGTTCACAATCCGATTCGACAACTGCGACTGGTCCATATCGGCAATGGCAATCGGCGCCAGATGCAGCGAACCCGGGAGGACGGTCGCGGAAGAGTAAACCGAAATCGTGAAAGCGAAGACGATCAGCGTCAGCATCGCTTTGTCACCCAGCAAACTGCGTAACTCTTTGATGCCGAGGTTGTAAATATTGCGTAATCGGCGCATCACCCCTCCTGTTTTTTCAGCAGTAATACGCTCAGACCAATCACCACCGGAATGGCCACCGCCAGCGGAATAAACAGCGGCCAGAGATCGGTCAGATCCAACGCTTTAGAGAACGTCCCACGCGCGATAGTCAGAAAATGGCTGGTCGGGTAAATTTCACCAATCCACCGTCCCGGCCCTTCCAGCGAGGCGACCGGATCGATCATCCCGGAAAACTGCGTCGCCGGGATCAGCGTTATAATCGCCGTACCAAAAATGGCGGCGATCTGGCTTTTCATAAACGTAGAGATTAATAAGCCCAGCCCGGTGGCAATGGTGACGTACAGCAGCGCAGCCAGCGTCAGGGTCACAAAGCTCCCCTTATGCGGGACCCCGAACACAAACACCGACAGCGCGCACAGCAGCAAGAAGTTCAGCATGCCCAGCACGATGTAAGGCAACTGTTTGCCGAGTAAAAACTCGCTGCGGGTCGTGGGCGTAACGTACAGGTTGATAATCGACCCCAGCTCTTTCTCACGTACTACGCTGAGGGCACTGAGCATGGAAGGGATCATCATTAATAGCAGTGGGATCACCGCCGGAACAATCGCCGGCAGACTTTTCACATCCGGGTTGTAACGATAGCGAGTTTCAATGGTCATCAATCCGTTTTGCCCACTGGCATTGGGTTGACGCGCCATCACATCCTGCAGCCAGGTCTGGTGCATCGCCTGCACATAGCCCCTGACCGTTTCAGCACGGCTCGGCATTGCGCCATCGATCCAGACGCCAATCTTCACCGGTGTTCCGCGCGCAATATCGCGGCCAAAATTTGGCGGGATTTCAATTGCTACCGCGACTTCGCCCGAACGCATCCGTTTGTCCAGCTCGTCATAACTGGCGAGAGGCGGCTGCTCGATAAAATAGCGCGAGCCCGCCAGATTCAGCGTCCACGCCTGGCTGCTGACGGTCTGGTCACGATCGAGCACCGAAAACCACAGGTTTTCCACATCCATGCTAATGCCATAGCCCATGATAAGCATCAGGATCACCGTGCCCATCAGCGCCAGCGTTGAACGAACCGGGTCACGCCGCAGCTCCAGCGCTTCGCGGCGGCTGTAGCTGAACAAGCGCCGCAGGCTAAAACCCTGCCGCGGCGGGTTATTGTTTTCATGCACTGCCGGAACATTGGCTGGCGCTAACTGAGCTTCCGGCGCCGGACCAGCCGCTTCCTGTAACCAGGAGATAAACGCCTCTTCCAGGCTGGCGGCGCCGCGCTGTTTCACCAGTTCCTGCGGCGTGCCGCTGGCCAGTACTTTTCCGGCGTGCATCAGCGACATCCTGTCACAGCGCTCCGCTTCGTTCATAAAGTGGGTGGAGATAAAAATGGTCACTTTGTCCTGGCGCGACAGATCAACCATCAGTTGCCAGAACATGTCCCTCGCCACCGGATCGACCCCGGAGGTCGGTTCATCGAGAATCAACATCTCCGGGCGATGGATAACCGCCACCGCCAGCGACAGGCGTTGACGGATCCCCAACGGCAGCGCGCCGGGCAACGCGTCTTCGACATCGGTCAGCGAAAAGCGCTCGCTCATCTCCTGTATCCGCCCCGGAATTTCTGCTTCGGGGATATGGAACAGCCGCGCGTGTAGTTCGAGGTTTTGCCGGACGGTCAGCTCGCTGTAGAGCGAAAACGCCTGTGACATATAGCCTACCCGGCGGCGGGTATCGATATTTTTCGGGTCAACCGCTTGCCCAAACAGCCACGCCTCGCCCTCGCTTGCGGGCAGCAGCCCGGTGAGCATTTTCATGGTAGTGGATTTACCGCATCCGTTAGAGCCGAGAAAACCGAAGATTTCCCCGCGCGGAATACGGAAGTTAACGTGGTCCACCGCCACAAATTTACCGAAGCGCATGGTCAGGTCTTTCGCCTCGATGGCAATCTCTTCCTGCTCAGCGTGATACGGCGGGATCACCACCGGTTTATGCGCCTGGCGCTGGGCTTCGGGTAACAGCGCGATAAATGCCTGCTCCAGCGTGTCGCTGGCGGTTTGTTCACGGAGCTGCTGCGCGCTCCCGGTGGCTAACACCTCCCCGGCGTTCATCGCCACCAGCCAGTCAAAGCGCTCGGCTTCTTCCATGTAGGCGGTGGCAACCAGCACGCTCATGTTGGTCTGTCGCTGGCGGATGCTGTTAATCAGATCCCAGAACTGGGCGCGGGACAGCGGGTCGACCCCGGTGGTGGGTTCATCAAGAATCAACAGTTCCGGGTCGTGGATTAACGCGCAGCACAGCCCCAGCTTTTGCTTCATGCCGCCCGAGAGTTTCCCGGCAGGACGATCGCGAAACGGCGCCAGTCCGGTGCTGTTCAGCAGCTCGGTAATCCGTGCTTCGCGCTCCGCTTTGTCATGACCAAACAGCCGGGCAAAGAAATCGACGTTCTCATACACTGACAGCGTGTGGTACAGGTTTTTCCCCAGCCCCTGCGGCATCCAGGCAATTCGCGGGCAGACATCCCGGCGATGCTTCGGGTCGCGCATATCGCCGCCCAGTACCCTCACGTTGCCGTGTTCAATAACCCGAGCCCCGGATATGAGAGACAGCAGGCTCGATTTTCCGACGCCATCCGGACCAATCAGCCCCACCATGCAGCGGGCGGGGATATCCAGCGTGATATTGTTCAGCGCTACCGTATTCCCGTAATGCTGACTCACGCCGTCAAGGTGCGCCACGGGAGGAACGGGAACCAGCGCCAGATGCGTCATTGCGGCAACCTCACCACCAGGTCGTCAGGCCAGGCGCGATTTTCATCAACACGCACCCACGCCATACCCGGCAGACCGGTTTTCACGTACTCAAGATGCTGCTGTAACAACTCTGGGGGGATACGCGCTTTGACGCGAAACATCAGCTTCAGCCGTTCATCGCTGGTTTCGACCGTTTTCGGCGTGAACTGCGCCACGCTTGCCACAAAGCTGATGGTCGCCGGAATACGCAAATCCGGTGCGGCATCCAGCACCAGGCGCGCTTCACCGCCAATCTTCAGTAAGCCAGCCTGCTCGGTAGGCAAGAAGAACGTCATGTAGACATCGCTGAGATCGACCATATTCAGCACGCGCCCACCCGCAGAAAGTACCTCGCCCGGTTCGGCTACGCGGTACTGCACGCGACCATCGCGCGGGGCTTTCAGCTCGCTGTCATCAATATCAGCCGCAATACGACGTTCGGTGGCTTGCGCGGCTTCTACGCGGGTTTGCGCCTGAATAATGCTGGTGCGAGCGGCTTCAATGGCGGCTTTTGCCGCAGAGACCTGCGCCTTTGCGGATTCCAGCGCAGCGCGTGCGCTTTCTGCCGCAGCCCGATCGTCATCCAGTTGTTGCTCAGATACAGCCCCACGCTGGGATAGAGAACGAGAACGCACGTGGCGTTTAGAGACCGACTGCAGTTCCGCCTCGCGCTGTTTGACCACCGACTGCGCGGCGCGCATTTCACTTTGCCGCTGTTCTAACAGCGCCCGCGCCGCCGCCACCGCGCTTTCAGCTTCTTTGATTTGGGCGACCGCTTCCAGCCGCTGCTCCTGCAGCACACGGGTATCCATTTTCGCCAGCACTTCGCCCTGACGAACGAATTGCCCTTCTGACACGAGGATCGTGTCAATTCGTCCGGCAATCTTGGTGGCAATATCCACTTCCGTGGCCTCAATTCTGCCGTTGCTGGCTGCGAACCCTTCCGGTATTCCGGCAGGGCGGAGCATCCACCACGCTATCGCGGCCACCACGACCAGGAGGCCCGCGCCCCACCACATCAAATGACGCTTCAACTTATCCATATTCGACCCGCCGTAATCCCTGTTTTCAAACGATGCGTGTCACAAAGCCCACTAAATAGCTATTCAGCGGGAGATTCCATCCGGGATGAGAAGGAATGAGAAACAATGGCCAGAGAGCGGACAGGCGCTAAGGCAACCTGCACCGCGCAGGAAGTGAATGACGAAAGTGCTGTGAGATCGGGTAGTAATGTTGTCATCATCAGCGTTCCTGGCCGGAAATGAAACACGCATACTCATAACTGCTGTCTATTGAATACTAACACCTGGATTTAATATGTCTATTCGGTTGTAGCACGGATGTTGCAGGCAAAAAATCGTGCCCGGCAATCCATTTGCCGGACAAACGTTCTTCTTAGAAGGTTTGCTGGATGACTAAGGTAACGCACTGAAAGTACCATTTTTTGTATGGCGTCCAGAACGTTACTTCTGGCTCTGGAACGCCTTAAGATCCCTCTTCCTCTGCCCGCGCTCCATTGCCCAGGGAAATAAACTCTTCCAGCAGCATGGTAAGTTGCTGCATTTTTTCGACGGTAAAATCGGCTTCTATCAGGCGATAGGCCTCTTCCACCTGGACCTGCGCACTTTCATAAAGTTTTGAACCGGCCGGGGTTAGAGAAACGTACAGCTTGCGCTGATCGTTAACTGGCTTGAGGCGCAGAACCAGGCCATCGCGTTCCATGCGGGTCAGGATGCCCGTCAGACTCGGGCGTAAAATACAGGCGCGAAAAGCCAGATCGTGAAAATCCATCGACGGGTTTTCGGCAAGGATACGCACGATACGCCATTGCTGTTCGGTAAGATTGTGGCGTTTAACGATCGGGCGAAAGTGGGCCATCGCCGCTTCCCGCGCCTGTAGTAGCGCGATAGTTAATGAATCATGCATGACTGACCTCTGAATCACACCTTCATTTGTTAATAAGTTAATAATTAGCGTTAATCACACCAGAACGCAACCGGTTTCTGTCTCTGAAAAGTACAGGTCGAGATAAGAAGATAATCTTATATATTGATTTATAAGAAATAAAAACAAAATCTGTAAATTTATTGTTAATCAGATCACAAATCATTCACTTCTGTTTGCCAAACCTTTCTGCAAAGCATAAAAAATGATCATTAATATGTTAATGAAATGATCGTATCCGAAATCAGAATCAGAGGAGTGGTGAATGAAAGGTACCATCTTCGCCGTGGCGCTTAACCACCGCAGCCAGCTCGATGCCTGGCGCGAAGCGTTCCAACAGGCCCCCTACAAAACGCCGCCAAAGACCGCGGTGTGGTTTATCAAACCGCGTAATACCGTTATCGGCAACGGAGATAGCATCCCCTTCCCGCAGGGTGAAACCGTGCTAAGCGGAGGGACTGTGGCCCTGATCGTCGGTAAAACCGCCCGTAAAGTAACTGCAGAAAAAGCGGTTGCTTACATTGCCGGATATGCGCTGGCTAACGACGTAAGCCTGCCGGAAGAGAGCTTCTATCGCCCGGCAATCAAAGCCAAATGCCGCGATGGCTTCTGCCCGATTGGCGCACTTTCTACGCTCAGCGACGTCGATAACCTGACCATTATCACCGAAATCAACGGTCGGGAAGCTGACAGTTGGAACACTGTTGATCTCCAGCGCTCCGCCGCCGAGTTGCTAAGCGCCCTGAGTGAATTCGCGACCCTCAACCCTGGCGACGCCATTCTGATCGGCACCCCGCACAACCGCGTAACCCTGCGACCAGGCGATCGCGTACGTATTCTTGCCGCAGGCCTCCTGCCGCTGGAAAACCCGGTGGTTACCGAAGGAGAACTGGCATGAAACAAGCACGTATTGAGTGGCAGGGACAACAACACAACGTCCAGATCGATGAACGCGAGCAGGTTCGCCTGGCTGACGGCAGACTGCTAAAAGAAGGCGAATTTCGTTGGCTGCCGCCCGCCGACGGCACGCTGTTCGCGCTGGGTCTGAACTACGCCGATCACGCCAGCGAGCTGGAGTTTAAGCCGCCCACCGAACCGCTGGTGTTTATCAAAGCGCCAAACACCTTTATCGGCCACCAGCAGGAATCGGTACGCCCGGATAACGTTGAGTACATGCACTACGAAGCCGAACTGGTGGTGGTGATCGGCAAAACCGCGCGTAAGGTCGCCGAAGCCGACGCCATGGAGTACGTAGCCGGATACACCGTCTGCAACGACTACGCCGTCCGCGACTATCTGGAAAACTACTATCGCCCCAATCTGCGGGTAAAAAGCCGCGACACTCTGACGCCAATAGGCCCCTGCATCGTCGACAAAGCGGATATTCCTGACCCGCACACCCTGGCCCTGCGCACCTGGGTCAACGGCGAACTGCGCCAGCAGGGCACCACCGCCGATCTAATCTTCAGCATCCCGTTCCTGATCGCTTATCTGAGCGAGTTTATGACCCTGCAACCGGGCGACATGATCGCCACTGGTACGCCAAAAGGGCTGTCAGACGTGGTGCCGGGCGATGAAGTGATCGTCGAAGTGGAAGGCGTCGGCCGTCTGGTCAACCGCATCATCAGTCAGCAGGCATATGAGGAGAAGCTGTCATGAAAAAGATTAACCATTGGATCAACGGCAAAAACGTCGCGGCTACGGAGTATTTTCACACCACCAACCCGGCAACCGGTGAAGTGCTGGCGGAAGTGGCCTCCGGCGGTGCCGACGAAGTGAATCAGGCGGTGGCGGCAGCGAAGGAAGCGTTCCCTAAATGGGCCAATCTGCCGATGAAAGAGCGTGCACGCCTGATGCGCCGTCTGGGCGACCTGATCGACCAGAACGTCCCTGAAATTGCCGCCATGGAGACCGCCGACACCGGCCTGCCGATCCACCAGACCAAAAACGTGCTGATCCCTCGCGCGTCGCATAACTTCGAATTTTTCGCCGAAGTGTGCCAGCAGATGAATGGCAAGACCTATCCGGTCGACGACAAGATGCTCAACTACACCCTCGTACAGCCGGTCGGCGTTTGTGCACTGGTGTCGCCGTGGAATGTGCCGTTTATGACCGCCACCTGGAAAGTCGCGCCGTGCCTGGCGCTGGGCAATACCGCTGTGCTGAAGATGTCCGAGCTTTCGCCACTGACTGCCGATCGTCTGGGTGAACTGGCGTTAGAAGCAGGCATTCCGGCAGGCGTATTGAACGTGGTTCAGGGCTACGGCGCAACGGCAGGCGATGCGCTGGTACGCCACCACGACGTACGCGCGGTGTCGTTTACCGGCGGTACCGCCACCGGGCGCAATATCATGAAAAATGCCGGGCTGAAAAAATACTCCATGGAACTTGGCGGTAAATCACCGGTGCTAATTTTTGAAGATGCCGATATTGAACGTGCTCTTGATGCCGCGCTGTTTACCATCTTCTCGATCAACGGCGAACGCTGCACCGCTGGCTCGCGCATTTTTATCCAGCAGAGCATCTACCCCGAATTCGTCAAACGCTTTGCTGAACGCGCCAACCGCCTGCGCGTCGGCGACCCAGCCGACTTGAACACTCAGGTAGGCGCGCTGATTAGCCAACAGCACTGGGAGAAAGTCACCGGTTATATCCGCCTCGGCATTGAAGAAGGGGCGACCCTGCTGGCGGGCGGCCCGGATAAACCCGCCGACCTGCCTGCACATCTGAAAAGCGGCAACTTCCTGCGCCCAACGGTGCTGGCGGATGTCGACAACCGCATGCGTGTCGCGCAGGAAGAGATATTTGGCCCGGTAGCCTGTCTGCTGCCGTTTAAAGACGAGGCGGAAGGTCTGCGCCTGGCCAACGATGTGGAGTACGGCCTCGCCTCTTATATCTGGACCCAGGACATCAGCAAAGTGCTGCGCCTGGCACGCGGCATTGAAGCCGGAATGGTGTTCGTCAACACGCAGAACGTCCGCGATCTGCGTCAGCCGTTTGGCGGCGTGAAGGCTTCTGGTACAGGCCGTGAAGGCGGCGAATACAGCTTTGAAGTGTTCGCCGAAATGAAAAACGTCTGCATCTCGATGGGCGACCATCCGATCCCAAAATGGGGAGTCTGATATGGGAAAGTTAGCTTTAGCTGCAAAAATTACACACGTTCCGTCGATGTATCTCTCTGAACTGCCGGGGAAAAACCACGGCTGTCGTCAGTCAGCCATCGATGGACATAAAGAGATAAGCAAACGCTGCCGCGAAATGGGCGTCGATACCATCATTGTGTTCGACACCCACTGGCTGGTCAACAGCGCCTACCACATCAACTGTAGCCCCCATTTTGAGGGGAACTACACCAGCCACGAACTGCCGCACTTTATTCGCGACATGGCCTACCGCTACGAGGGAAACCCGGAGCTGGGCCAATCAATCGCCGATGAAGCCGTCAAACTGGGTGTGCGTGCTCAGGCACACAATATTCCCAGCCTGACGCTGGAATACGGCACTCTGGTACCGATGCGTTATATGAACGAAGACAACCACTTCAAAGTCGTTTCCATCTCAGCATTCTGTACCGTGCATGACTTCGCGGACAGTCGCAAGCTGGGTGAAGCAATTCTTAAAGCTATCGAGAAATACGACGGCACCGTGGCGGTCCTGGCCAGCGGCTCACTGTCGCACCGCTTTATCGACGATCAGCGTGCGGAAGAAGGCATGAACAGCTACACCCGCGAGTTCGACCATCAGATGGACGAGCGGGTCGTGAAGCTGTGGCGTGAAGGTAAGTTCAAAGAGTTCTGCACCATGCTGCCGGAGTACGCCAACTACTGCTACGGCGAGGGCAACATGCACGACACGGTGATGCTGCTCGGCATGCTGGGCTGGGATAAATATGACGGCAACGTTGAATTTATCACCGAGCTTTTCGCCAGTTCCGGCACCGGCCAGGTCAACGCCGTCTTCCCGCTGCCTGAGCAGGTTTAAGGAGTTCAGAATGCCGCACTTTATTGCCGAGTGTACCGACAACATCCGCGAACAGGCCGATTTACCGGGTCTGTTCGGCAAAGTGAACGAAGCGCTGGCGGCGACCGGCATCTTTCCCATCGGCGGCATTCGCAGTCGCGCCATCTGGCTGGATACCTGGCAGATGGCCGACGGCCAGCATGATTATGCCTTCGTGCATATGACGCTGAAAATCGGCTCCGGGCGTAGCCTGGAGAGCCGTCAGGACGTGGGTGAGATGTTGTTTGCGCTGATTAAGGCCCATTTCGCCACGCTGATGGAGAGCCGCTATCTGGCACTGTCGTTCGAAATCCAGGAGTTGCACCCGACGCTGAACTACAAACAGAACAACGTGCACGCGTTATTTAAATAATGTGCAAATTGCCCGGTGGCGCTGTGCTTACCGGGCCTACACCGGCCATGAATTGTAGGCCGGATAAGCGAAGCGCCATCCGGCAATGCAATGCCACAGGAACCACTATGCTCGATAAACATACCCATACTCTGATCGCCCAGCGTCTAAACCAGGCGGAAAAACAGCGCGAACAGATCCGCGCTATTTCGCTGGATCACCCGACGATCACCATCGAAGACGCCTACGCCGTTCAGCGCGAATGGGTAAAAATGAAAATCGCCGAGGGCCGCGTGCTTAAAGGCCACAAAATCGGTCTGACCTCCAAAGCGATGCAGGCCAGCTCGCAGATTAGCGAACCGGACTACGGCGCGCTGCTGGACGATATGTTTTTCCACGATGGCAGCGATATTCCCACCGACCGCTTTATCGTTCCGCGCATTGAAGTGGAGCTGGCCTTCGTGCTGGCCAAACCGCTGCGCGGCCCGAACTGCACCCTGTTCGACGTCTACAACGCTACCGACTATGTGATTCCGGCGCTGGAGCTTATCGACGCCCGCTGCCACAACATCGACCCGGAGACCCAGCGCCCGCGCAAGGTCTTCGACACCATCTCCGATAACGCCGCCAACGCCGGGGTGATCCTCGGCGGTCGCCCCATCAAACCCGACGAACTGGATCTGCGCTGGATCTCCGCCCTGCTCTATCGCAACGGCGTGATCGAAGAGACTGGCGTGGCTGCAGGGGTACTCAATCACCCAGCCAACGGCGTGGCCTGGCTGGCGAACAAGCTTGCGCCGTATGACGTCCAACTGGAAGCCGGGCAGATTATTCTCGGTGGCTCCTTTACCCGTCCGGTTCCGGCGCGCAAGGGCGACACTTTCCACGTTGACTACGGCAACATGGGCGCGATTAGCTGCCGGTTTGTTTAGGAGAAACATGATGAATAACGCCTTTAAAGATGCCTTAAAAGCCGGTCGCCCACAGATTGGCCTATGGCTTGGACTTACCAGCAGCTACAGCGCAGAGCTACTGGCCGGGGCAGGGTTCGACTGGCTGTTAATTGACGGAGAGCATGCGCCGAACAGCGTGCAAACGATACTGACCCAACTGCAGGCGATCGCCCCTTACCCCAGCCAACCTGTGGTGCGACCATCATGGAACGACCCGGTGCAAATTAAACAATTGCTGGATGTGGGTGCGCAGACTCTGCTGGTGCCGATGGTACAAAACGCTGACGAAGCGCGACTGGCAGTGAAGGCCACCCGCTACCCGCCCGCAGGTATTCGCGGCGTAGGTAGCGCGCTCGCCCGCGCCTCACGCTGGAACCGCATCCCCGAATATATCCATCAGGCCAACGACGCAATGTGCGTGCTGGTGCAAATTGAAACCCGCGAAGCGCTAAAAAATCTGCCACAGATCCTCGACGTTGAGGGCGTGGACGGCGTGTTCATCGGCCCGGCCGATCTCAGTGCTGATATGGGATTTGGCGGCAATCCGCAGCACCCGGAGGTGCAGGCTGCCATCGAACAGGCCATCGCGCAAATTCGTGCAGCCGGTAAAGCGCCGGGGATCCTGATGGCTAACGAACAGTTGGCGAAACGTTATCTGGCGCTAGGCGCACTGTTCGTTGCCGTCGGCGTTGATACCACTCTGCTGGCCCGTGGCGCAGAAGCGCTGGCGGCGCGGTTTGGGGGGGAAATAAACGCGCCGGGTTCACCAGGCGTCTACTAGTGCCCGGTAAGCGCAGCGCTACCGGGCAAAATAGCCGTACCCTACAAAATTCCCATTAGAGGAAAATGACAATGAGCGATACATCATCTGCCATCCCGGAAAAGTTCGATCCGGCTAACCAGCATAAACAGCTGACGGCGCAGCAGCAGTCAGTTATCAACAAACTGTTCCGTCGCCTGATCGTATTTTTGTTCGTACTCTTTATCTTTTCGTTTTTAGACAGGATCAATATCGGCTTTGCCGGACTGACCATGGGGCAGGATCTGGGACTGAACGCCACCATGTTCGGCCTTGCCACCACCCTGTTTTACGTTACCTACGTGATTTTTGGCATACCCAGCAACGTGATGCTCAGCATCGTCGGCGCTCGCCGCTGGATTGCCACCATCATGGTGCTATGGGGCATCGCCTCTACCGCCACCATGTTCGCCACTGGGCCGAACAGCCTCTACATCCTGCGGATGCTGGTGGGGATTACCGAGGCCGGTTTCCTGCCCGGCATCCTGTTGTATTTGACCTTCTGGTTCCCGGCCTTTTTCCGCGCCCGCGCCAACGCGCTGTTTATGATTGCGATGCCGGTGACTACCGCGCTGGGGTCGATCGTTTCTGGATATATTCTGTCTATGGACGGCATGCTTAACCTGCGCGGCTGGCAATGGTTGTTCTTGCTGGAAGGCTTCCCGTCGGTGCTGCTCGGCGTTATGGTCTGGTTCTGGCTCGATGATTCACCGTCGAAGGCGAAATGGCTGACGGCAGAAGACAAAAAGTGCCTGCAGGAGATGATGGATAACGATCGCCTCATGCTGGTACAGCCGGAAGGGGCGATCAGCCATCACGCCATGCAACAACGCAGCCTGTGGCGGGAAGTATTTACGCCGATCGTGCTGATGTACACCCTGGCCTACTTCTGCCTGACGAATACACTCAGTGCGATCAGTATCTGGACGCCGCAGATCCTTAAAAGCTTTAACGAAAGCAGCAGCAACATCACTATCGGCCTGCTGGCGGCAATCCCGCAGATTTGTACCATTCTCGGAATGATCTACTGGAGCCGTCACTCTGATAAACATCGAGAGCGTAAGCATCATACCGCTCTACCTTTTCTGTTTGCCGCTGCAGGCTGGCTGCTGGCTTCAGCCACCGATCACAACCTAATCCAACTACTGGGGATCGTGATGGCCTCCACCGGCTCCTTTAGCGCCATGGCCATCTTTTGGACCACCCCGGATCAGTCGATCAGCCTACGCGCCAGAGCGATCGGTATCGCGGTGATCAACGCCACCGGCAATATCGGATCAGCAGTAAGCCCATTAATGATCGGCTGGCTGAAAGATATTACTGGCAGCTTTAGCAGTGGTCTGTGGTTTGTTGCCACCCTGTTGGTCATTGGCGCGGTGATTATCTGGGCTATTCCGATGAAAGGATCGCGTCCTCGCGCGACGCCGTAAGGAGCCGCTATGTGTCAGAGCTCTATCGCCAATATCGATATCAACAAAGAGTACGATGAGAGTCTGGGAACGGAAGATGTGCATTATCAGTCGTTTGCCCGCATGGCTGAGTTCTTTGGCCGCGATATGCAGGCGCACCGTCACGACCAATATTTTCAGATGCACTTTCTTGATACCGGGCAGATTGAGCTGCAGCTTGACGAGAGTCGTTATTCAGTACAGGCACCGCTGTTCGTTCTGACACCGCCGTCGGTGCCGCACGCCTTTATCACTGAGTCTGATAGTGATGGGCACGTACTGACGGTGCGGGAGGATTTGGTCTGGCCGCTGTTGGAGGTACTTTATCCCGGCACACGGGAAGCCTTCGGCCTGCCGGGTATCTGCCTGTCGCTGGCCGATAAGCCCGAAGAACTGGAGGCACTAACGCACTACTGGCGGCTGATTCAACGTGAGTCGACCTCGCAATTACCGGGACGTGAACACACACTGATGCTATTGGCGCAGGCGGTGTTCACCCTACTACTACGGAATGCGAAGCTTGACGATCATGCCGCCAGCGGGATACGCGGCGAGCTAAGGCTGTTTCAACGTTTTAACCAGCTAATCGATAACCACTATCACCAGCACTGGACGGTGCCGGACTACGCCTACGAGCTGCATCTGACCGAATCCAGACTGACCGATATCTGTCGCCGCTTCGCTAACCGCCCACCAAAAAGGCTAATTTTCGACAGGCAGTTGCGCGAAGCCAAGCGGCTATTGCTGTTTTCCGACAGCGCGATCAACGAAATAGCCTGGCAATTGGGTTTTAAGGACCCAGCCTATTTCGCTCGCTTCTTTAACCGCTTAGTCGGCTGCTCACCGAGCGCGTTCAGACTGAAGAAAGTGCCCGTGTCGTGACTCTGCTTACCCTTTCATTCTAAATGACGTCTGGATCACAGAACGTTATCTCACCTGAAAAGTACCCACAGATGACCTAAAAGTCTCTTCACGAAAACCTTCTTAACCGCTTCAATTGAACAACAAAAACAAAACATAAATTTAACATCACAATCCAATTAATACTGAAGAGGTCCCCTATGAAACCTGAAAATTTCCGTGCAGACGCTAAACGCCCGTTAACTGGTGAAGAGTATTTGAAGAGCTTGCAGGACGGCCGCGAAATCTATATTTACGGTGAGCGTGTTAAAGACGTGACTACGCATCCAGCTTTTCGCAACGCAGCCGCTTCTGTCGCCCAAATGTACGATGCGCTGCACAAACCCGAACTGCAGGACACCTTGTGCTGGGGTACCGACACCGGCAGCGGCGGCTATACCCACAAGTTTTTCCGCGTCGCGAGAAGTGCCGATGACCTGCGCCAGCAGCGCGATGCCATCGCCGAATGGTCGCGCCTGAGCTACGGCTGGATGGGGCGTACTCCGGACTACAAAGCCGCGTTTGGCTGTGCGCTGGGTGCTAACCCAGAATTTTATGGTCAGTTTGAGCAGAACGCCCGCGACTGGTACACCCGCATTCAGGAAACCGGCCTGTACTTTAACCACGCCATCGTCAATCCACCGATCGACCGCCATAAGCCAGCGGATGAAGTGAAAGACGTCTATATCAAGCTCGAGAAAGAGACCGATGCTGGGATTATCGTCAGCGGTGCAAAAGTGGTGGCGACCAACTCTGCGCTGACCCACTACAACATGATTGGCTTCGGCTCCGCGCAGGTGATGGGCGAAAACCCGGACTTCGCGCTGATGTTCGTCGCGCCGATGGATGCCGAAGGGGTCAAACTTATCTCGCGCGCCTCCTACGAACTGGTCGCCGGAGCAACCGGATCGCCATACGATTATCCGCTCTCCAGTCGCTTCGACGAAAACGATGCGATCCTGGTCATGGATAACGTGCTGATCCCGTGGGAAAACGTGCTGATTTACCGCGACTTTGACCGCTGCCGCCGCTGGACGATGGAAGGTGGCTTCGCCCGTATGTATCCGCTGCAGGCCTGCGTACGTCTGGCGGTGAAGCTCGACTTTATCACAGCCCTGCTGAAGCGCTCGCTGGAGTGCACCGGTACCCTGGAGTTCCGCGGCGTACAGGCCGAGCTTGGCGAAGTCGTGGCCTGGCGCAATATGTTCTGGGCGCTGAGCGACTCAATGTGCGCCGAAGCAACGCCGTGGGTCAACGGGGCATATCTGCCGGATCACGCCGCGCTGCAAACCTATCGCGTGATGGCGCCGATGGCTTACGCCAAAATCAAAAATATTATCGAGCGCAGCGTCACCAGCGGCCTGATCTATCTGCCGTCCAGCGCACGCGATCTCAATAACCCGCAAATCAACGAATATCTGGCGAAATACGTACGCGGATCGAACGGTATGGATCACGTCGAGCGCATCAAGATCCTCAAACTAATGTGGGACGCCATCGGCAGCGAATTTGGTGGCCGCCACGAGCTGTATGAAATCAACTACTCCGGTAGCCAGGACGAAATCCGCCTGCAGTGTCTGCGCCAGGCACAGAGCTCCGGCAACATGGACAAAATGATGGCGATGGTCGATCGCTGCCTGTCCGAGTACGACCAAAATGGCTGGACGGTTCCACATTTGCACAACAATTCCGATATCAACATGCTGGATAAGCTGCTGAAGTAACCAGCAGCGGGAGGTCACAATGCAATTAGATGAACAACGTCTGCGTTTTCGCGATGCCATGGCCAGTCTGTCGGCCGCCGTTAACGTCATCACCACCGAAGGCGAAGCGGGCCGCTGCGGGATCACCGCTACGGCAGTCTGTTCGGTGACCGACTCGCCACCGTCGGTGATGGTCTGTATCAACGCCAATAGCGCAATGAACCCGGTGTTTCAGGGCAACGGCAAGCTCTGTATCAACGTGTTGAACCACGAGCAGGAAGTGATGGCCCGCCATTTCGCCGGGATGACAGGCATGGCTATGGAAGATCGCTTCAACCTTTCATGCTGGCAGAAAGGCGCGCAAGGCCAACCGGTACTGAAAGGATCGCTGGCAAGCCTCGAGGGTGAGATTAATCAAGTGCAGACTATCGGCAGCCATTTGGTCTATCTGGTCGAAATCAAGAACATTACCCTCAGCCAGCAAGGCCACGGGCTGATTTACTTCAAGCGCCGTTTCCATCCGGTGATGATGGAAATGGAAGTGGTCGCGTAGTGATCATATAGGGTTTACCTGGCCGCAAACCGGGTAAACCCTAAGTGAGGTTCTGTTCCCGCTAACGGCCTGAATAACGATAGCGATTGAGCACACTGCTAATTGATTCCATTCATAAAATGCTGACTTCTTGCTGGTAAAATCTACTGTGTTTTTACCCCAGAGGCTAAATCCTGTGCGCACGCCCAGGCGCTCGACCACGCCCACTGGAAGTTATAGCCGCCCAACCAACCGGTGACGTCCATAACTTCGCCGATAAAATACAGCCCCGGCACTTTGCGCGCTTCCATCGTGCGCGATGACAGCTCGTTGGTATCGACGCCACCTAACGTGACTTCAGCGGTACGATACCCTTCCGTACCGTTCGGCTGCACCCGCCACTCGGTCAGCGTTTCAACCAGCGTTTGCTGATCGCGTACGTTAAGCTGCTTCAGCGAGACATCCGGAATTTGCCCTAACTGCTGTAAGCATTCCACCAGACGCTTTGGCAACTGCATCGCTAACGTGTTCTTTAAGCTTTGATTAGGGTGTGCGCTTCGTTGGTCATCGAGGAAGCCCGCGAGGTCAACATCCGGCAACAAATTAATGCTGACAAATTCACCTGGCTGCCAAAAACTGGAAATCTGCAGCACGGCCGGACCAGAAAGCCCGCGGTGCGTAAAGAGCAGGTTTTCACGAAATACGGTGCCGTCCTCGGCGGTGATAACGGAGGAAACCGATACGCCAGAGAGCACCTGAAGCTGCTCCAGTAGCGGCTTATGTAAAGTGAACGGCACCAGACCTGCGCGGGTCGGCAACACGTTCAGGCCGAACTGTTCGGCAATTTTATAGCCAAACGGCGTTGCGCCCAGACCCGGCATAGAGAGGCCACCGGAGGCGATAACCAGCTTTTTCGTGCCGACAGTCATCCCATTCAATTCCAGGATAAAATCGTCACCATCGCGCTCAACGCTCAGGACTTCGCTACGTAACCGCATAGTTACGTTACCTTTTTCACACTCGTCCACCAGCATATCGACAATTTGTTGGGCGGAATCGTCGCAGAAAAGCTGACCTAGCGTTTTTTCATGCCAGGCAATGCCGTGCTTGCCCACCAGATCGATAAAATCCCACTGCGTATAACGCGCCAGCGCCGATTTGCAAAAATGCGGGTTTTGGCTCAAATACGCGGCCGGTTCGACATAAAGATTAGTAAAGTTGCAGCGGCCCCCGCCAGACATGAGAATCTTGCGCCCTGGCTTTTTACCATTATCGATCAGCAGTACGCGACTACCTGCTTGTCCTGCCTGCGCGGCACAAAACATACCCGCTGCGCCAGCGCCTATAATAACGGTATCAAACCTTTCCACGTTGCGATCCTCTCTAAAAAGCGGGAGTGAATTGTAAAGATTCCTCAGTGGTCGCACCAGCACCAAACTACCGATAAAGGGTATTTATCTGAAATATATAGGATAATTCTTTAGTGGTGTAAAACAAAGCAGGAGACAAATCAAAAAAACTCTATATTTCACTTTGCCCGCGCCGCCAAAGTCACTGATAATGCGCCGCGTTCATGTCCTCAAAATGGCGTAACGTCCTATGCTACATTTGTTTGCTGGCCTGGATTTACATACCGGGCTTTTACTATTGCTTGCTCTGGCTTTCGTGCTGTTCTACGAAGCAATTAACGGCTTCCATGACACAGCCAATGCTGTCGCAACCGTGATCTACACCCGCGCAATGCGTTCGCAATTGGCGGTGGTCATGGCTGCGTTGTTCAACTTCTTTGGTGTTTTGCTGGGCGGTCTCAGCGTGGCGTATGCCATCGTGCATATGCTGCCAACGGATCTGCTGCTAAATATGGGATCGTCACATGGCCTCGCCATGGTGTTCTCCATGCTGCTGGCGGCAATTATCTGGAACCTGGGTACCTGGTACTTTGGTTTGCCTGCATCCAGCTCCCACACGCTGATTGGCGCCATTATCGGTATTGGTTTAACCAATGCGTTGATGACCGGCACCTCGGTGGTGGATGCACTTAACATCCCGAAAGTTATCGGTATTTTTGCCTCGCTAATCATCTCGCCAATTGTCGGTCTGGTGGTTGCAGGTGGTCTTATTTTCATTCTGCGTCGCTACTGGAGCGGTACGAAAAAACGTGCCCGTATCCACCTGACGCCGGCAGAACGTGAAAAGAAAGACGGTAAGAAAAAGCCGCCGTTCTGGACGCGTATTGCACTGATCCTCTCCGCAATCGGCGTGGCGTTCTCCCACGGTGCGAACGATGGTCAGAAAGGCATTGGTCTGGTGATGTTGGTGCTGATTGGCGTAGCGCCTGCAGGTTTCGTGGTGAATATGAATGCTTCCGGTTACGAGATTACCCGTACCCGTGATGCAATCAATAACGTCGAAGTCTTCTTCCAGCAGCGCCCTGACCTGCTTAAACAGGCCACAGGCGTAGACCAGTTGATTCCGTCACCGACGGACGCGGCACCCGCGACGGCGACAGAGTTCCATTGCCACCCGGCGAATACCATCAACGCGCTGGAACGCGCGAAAGGTATGCTGGCGAATCTGGAAACTTACGACAAGTTAAGCGTCGAGCAGCGTGGTCAGCTGCGCCGTATTATGCTGTGCATCTCTGATACCACCGATAAAGTGGTTAAGCTGCCTGGCGTAAGCGCTGACGATCAGCGTCTGCTGAAGAAACTGAAAGCTGACATGCTGAGCACCATTGAGTACGCGCCTATCTGGATCATTATGGCCGTCGCACTGGCGCTGGGTATTGGTACGATGATTGGCTGGCGTCGCGTAGCCACCACCATCGGCGAGAAAATCGGTAAGAAAGGTATGACCTATGCCCAGGGGATGTCGGCGCAGATGACTGCCGCAGTCTCTATCGGTCTCGCCAGTTACACCGGTATGCCCGTTTCCACCACTCACGTTCTTTCCTCTTCCGTTGCGGGAACGATGGTTGTTGATGGCGGCGGTTTGCAGCGTAAAACAGTGACCAGCATTCTGATGGCCTGGGTCTTCACCCTGCCGGCTGCGATTATTCTTTCCGGGGTGCTGTACTGGCTCTCCCTGAAGCTTATCTAAGCGAATGCACGGTAAAAAAGCGGGTCAGGAAACTGGCCCGCTTTTTTTGTATCTGTCGTTGGAATCAGTGCCAGATAATCAGCGCAACCATGCTGATTAACACCAGGCCGCATAGCGCGCTGGTGAGAATGAACTGACCGCGAACCCGCTCACAGCGGCGAATAAATTCATCATCATGATGATCGCGGTAACGCTGAGCGTAGATATACCACACCAGACGCATCTGCTTATTCGGTTGCCCATGCGAGGTAAAAAAGCCTCCTCCATCTACATACTGGTAAAGCAATGGATCGCAACCACGAAGTACCACTAACAGTGCGCGTAGCGAAGAAAAATAGCGCGCCATATTAACAATGCAAACGACACATAAAGCCCAGAACAATGCAATGGTGCTTATCATACCTCCTCCCCGGCGACCCGCCCACGGAACTCCTTTCCGGGACTACCGCTCCCCGATACCCTGCCAAACCATTCAGTGAAGAGTACAGCCGAAACCGTTCGTATTAGTATCACGCATCCGAACGCCTCTCTAGATAGTGTAGGAGATTAGTTAATTTTTTTGCCAGAAGGTTAATCGCTATCAATGCAATTAACTAAAAAATTTGTTTAACTGCTTGGCAAGCAAGGCGGATTGACGGATTATCCTGGTCGCTATAATGTAAGGATAGTCCTTATATGGTACGTTTTTACGACTGGGCTAGCCCCGCGCGCAAGGTTCGCAGGACGCGGATGACGCGGCGGCAGATAACGCCAGCAGGCTAGTCATCGACAACTTATGGAAGGAGTAACACTATGGCTTATAAACACATTCTTATCGCGGTTGATCTTTCTCCGGAAAGCAAAGTTCTGGTTGAAAAAGCGGTCTCTATGGCGCGGCCTTACAATGCTAAAGTCTCCCTTATCCACGTTGACGTAAACTATTCCGACCTGTACACCGGGCTTATCGACGTGAATCTGGGCGACATGCAGAAACGCATTTCTGAAGAAACCCACCACGCGTTAACCGAGCTGTCCACCAATGCAGGCTACCCTATCACCGAAACCCTGAGCGGTAGCGGCGATCTGGGTCAGGTTCTGGTTGATGCCATCAAAAAATACGACATGGATCTGGTCGTTTGTGGTCACCACCAGGATTTCTGGAGCAAACTGATGTCCTCCGCGCGCCAACTGATCAACACTGTCCACGTCGACATGTTGATTGTTCCGCTGCGTGACGACGAAGAAGCATAAAATGCTTACCGCCGGAACATAACCCGGCCCGCAGCAAGTCGCTTAGCCTGTAAACGCCCGCCTGTGCGGGCGTTTTTGTTTTTATCATTCGGACACAATTAGTACATCAATCCAACAAACAAATCATAATTAGTGTGATCAACTAATTGGATCGAAAACCATCTCTATAATACTCTACCCTCGCGGCCAATAACCGCAGTCTATAACAAAATAAGACTTTTTCGGCGCGTTTAAGCATACGCGTTCATACTTTTCGGGATGGCTTTGAAAGGCGATGGAATATGAATAAAACTGCACCTACGGGCTTGCTGCAGCAACCTCGTCCGTTCTTCATGATCTTCTTCGTAGAATTATGGGAACGATTTGGCTATTACGGCGTTCAGGGCATCCTGGCGGTATTTTTTGTTAAGCAGCTCGGATTTTCACAAGAACAGGCATTCGTCACCTTTGGTGCCTTTGCCGCGCTGGTTTACGGCCTGATTTCGATCGGCGGCTACGTCGGCGACCACCTGCTAGGCACCAAGCGCACACTGGTACTCGGTGCCATTGTACTGGCCATCGGCTACTTCATGACCGGGATGTCGCTGCTTAAGCCCGATCTGATCTTTATTGCTTTGGGTACCATTGCCGTTGGTAACGGGCTGTTTAAAGCCAACCCGGCAAGCCTGTTGTCAAAATGCTATCCACCGAAAGACGCCCGTCTGGACGGTGCTTTCACCCTGTTTTATATGTCGATTAACATCGGTTCGTTGCTGTCGCTGTCGCTGGCGCCAGTGATCGCCGATAAGTTTGGCTACGCAGTGACCTACAACCTGTGCGGTGCCGGGCTTATCGTCGCGCTGCTGGTCTACTTTGCCTGTCGTGGCATGGTGAAGGATATCGGCTCTGAGCCAGACCATAAGCCGCTGAGTTTCCGTAATCTATTCTGCGTGCTGGCCGGTACGGTAGTGATGGTATTTATCTGCGCCTGGCTGATGCACAACGTGCAGGTTGCCAACCTGGTGCTGATTGTCCTGTCGATTGCCGTGACGATCATCTTCTTCCGTCAGGCATTCAAACTGGATAAAACCGGGCGCAACAAGATGTTCGTGGCCTTTATCCTGATGCTGGAAGCAGTGGTGTTTTACGTTCTGTACGCGCAGATGCCGACATCGCTGAACTTCTTTGCTATCAATAACGTGCACCATGAAATTCTCGGTTTTGCCATCAACCCGGTGAGCTTCCAGGCGCTGAACCCGTTCTGGGTGGTACTGGCAAGTCCGGTGCTGGCCGCTGTCTATACCCGTCTGGGAAACAAAGGCAAAGACCTGACCATGCCGATGAAATTTACGCTCGGTATGTTCCTGTGCTCGCTGGGCTTCCTGACGGCCGCCGCTGCCGGGATGTGGTTTGCCGATGCGCAGGGGCTGACGTCACCGTGGTTTATCGTGCTGGTCTACCTGTTCCAGAGTCTGGGTGAACTGCTGATTAGCGCCCTGGGACTGGCGATGGTCGCCGCTCTCGTGCCACAGCACCTGATGGGCTTTATTCTCGGGATGTGGTTCCTGACCCAGGCTGCGGCCTTCCTGATGGGGGGTTATGTCGCCACCTTCACCGCCGTACCAGAGAACATCACCGACCCGCTGCAAACGCTGCCTATCTACACCAACGTCTTCAGTAAGATTGGCCTGGTCACTCTGGCAGTAACGGTCGTGATGGCGATTATGGTGCCATGGCTGAACCGCATGATTAATACGCCAAGTACCGAGCAATAATCATCAGTGCCGGATGGCGGCTATTGCCTTATCCGGCCTACATTCAAAATGCCCGGTAGCCTGGCGCCATCGGGCATTTTCAATCGCTACCCTTTGCGTGCGTCAATCCACTCCTGAACTTCAACGACAAAAGTGTCCGGCGCTTTGCGATACATTTTGCGCGCCAAATCGAGGATCGTATGCTGGCCGAGCGCTTCTTCCATTCGCTGCTGGGCCATATCCATTACCGAGCGCACACCACAAATGCCTTCACAGGCCCACTCTGGCGGATGCTCCTCAAATACCGCCAGCCGCTGGCGAATTTCGCGACATTCGAAGATGCGCTTGTCGCCATCGATGGCATTCACCACGTCCAACACCGTGATATGTTCAGCGGGTTTAGCCAACTGGAAACCGCCGCCCTTGCCCTCAATACTGCGTACCAGGCCCGCTTTCGATAAACGGGTAAAAATTTTCGCCAGATAGTCATACGGCACGCTTTGCAGCTCGGCAATTTCACGCACGCTCATATCCCGCGCGTCGCCCTTGCTGTCGACCATACACATCAGGCTATGAATGCCGTACTCAACCCCGGAACTGTAGAATGCCATTCTCTTATCTCAGCCAAAATGAATCTGAGTTTATTGTAGCTTTTTCGTCTCATTCATTCCAGACAGCAAAGTGAAGCCACTTTAAAATATAATTTTAAATACATATTTATCAAATAGATATTAAATAACCCCCACCCTTTTCGGTAAAAAGGAGTTTGATCGCATTGCAATTCTTAACTACGACAAATAAAATCCGAGTAAATAATTCGTAGTCACCAGTGAGAAAACCCTAATGCGTAAACAAATTCTGATCGTGGGCGCCGGCTTTGCCGGTATGTGGGCAGCATTAAGCGCCGCACGACTGGCGGATAAACATCAGCAGGCCATTGATATTACCGTAATTGCGCCACAACCAGAGCTGCGTGTTCGTCCACGCTTTTATGAAAGCGCCGTACAAACCCTGGTCGCCCCGCTGCAGCCGTTGTTTGACGTTACTGGCGTCAACTTCCTGCAAGGCCACGTAGAGCAGATCCTCCCGGACTCTAAAGAGATAAGCTGGAAAGATGCCAACGGTGAAATTCATCTGCGCCGCTATGACCGCCTGGTGCTCGCCAGCGGCAGCCACGTAAACCGCGACATTGTCGCCGGCGCCGCTGAGCACGCGTTTGACCTCGACCAGCTCGAGAGCGCCGCCGTACTGGAGCAGCACATTAAGGATCTCGCATTACAACCGGAAAGTGAGGCCCGCAATACGGTCGTGGTCTGTGGTGGCGGCTTTACCGGGATTGAGATGGCGCTGGAATTACCGGGGCGTTTGCGCGAAATATTGGGCGCTGATGCTAAGACCAGAGTTGTCGTAGTTGAACGCGGCGCTCAGCCAGGCGGCCGCTGGAGCCAGGAATTACGTGACGTCATTATCGAAGCCTCCGCTGAACTGGGCGTCGAATGGCTGGTCAATGCGGAAGTAGAGTGCGTGGATGCCTCCGGCGTCACGCTGAAAGATGGTCAGATGATTGCTTCGCAGACGGTTATCTGGACGGTCGGCGTACAAGCGAATAGCCTGACAGCACAGATTAACGCTCCGCGCGATCGCCAGGGCCGTCTGCATGTAAATACCCATCTGCAGGTTGTGGGTCACGATGATATCTACGCCACCGGCGATGTGGCCTATGCCGCCACCGACGACAAAGGCAACCATGCGTTAATGACCTGCCAGCACGCAATTTTATTGGGCAAGTTCGCCGGGAACAACGCCGCAGCAAGCGTGCTGGACGTGGCGCCGCTGCCGTACCGCCAGGAGATGTACGTCACTTGTCTGGATCTGGGAGCCTGGGGCGCGGTATATACCGAAGGTTGGGACCAACAGGTGAAACTGACGCGCGCAGAAGCGAAGAAGCTGAAGGTGTCGATTGTCAGCGAGCTGATTTACCCACCGAAAGCAGACCGCGCGGTAGCGTTTGAGATTGCCGATCCGCTGGCACCGTTTGTTTAAGCCGTAATGCCGGATGCGGCTACCGCCTTATCCGGCCTACAAACTATGCTGTCCCTGAGTAGATATCGAACCGATGCCCTTTCGTGACTACCGCATTCGGCGTGGCGACATCCGCCAGCGGCGGCGCGTAGTCCGGGCGTTTCACCACTACACGTTTGGTGGCCAACTGACGCGCAGGCTCCAGCAGGCCGTCCGCATCCAGATCCGGTCCTACCAACGACTGAAACACCCGCATCTCTTTTTTCACCAGCGCGCTTTTCTGCTTATGCGGGAACATCGGGTCGAGATATACCACCTGCGGGCGCGGGGTGATATCGGTTAACGCCGTCAGGCTGGAGGCATGGATTAGTTGTAAACGTTCCTGCAGCCACGGGCCGATTTCCGGGTCGGCATAGCCGCGCGCCAGACCATCATCAAGCAGCGCCGCCACTACCGGGTTACGTTCCAGCATTCGGACGCGGCAGCCTACCGAGGCCAGTACAAACGCATCGCGCCCCAGCCCGGCTGTCGCATCGACTACATCCGGAAGGTAATCGCCTTTAATGCCAACCGCCTTCGCCACCGCTTCACCGCGGCCACCGCCAAACTTGCGCCGATGGGCCATTGCACCGCCCACGAAATCAACGAAGATACCGCCAAGTTTAGGTTCGTCACGTTTGCGCAGTTCCAGATGTTCCGGCGTCATCACCAGCGCCATCAGGTTATCTTCATCGTGTTCCAGTCCCCAGTGGGCGGCCAGAACAGATAAGGCGCCGTCTCCGGCGCCTGTTTCATCCAGTAAACAAATTTTCACGCGAACAATCAGCCCTTGATGCCGTAATGCGCCAGCATGGCATCCAGCTGCGGCTCACGGCCGCGGAAGCGTTTGAACAGCGTCATCGGCTCTTCCGAACCACCACGGGTGAGGATGTTATCGAGGAACGATTGTCCGGTTTGGCGGTTGAAAATCCCTTCATCTTCAAAGCGAGAGAAGGCATCTGCCGCCAGCACGTCGGCCCACAGATAGCTGTAGTAACCTGCCGCATAGCCACCAGCAAAAATGTGGCTGAAGGCATGTGGGAAGCGGCCCCACGTTGGGCCCGGCACCACGGCAACCTGCTTTTTAATTTCCGCCAGTGTGTCGAGGATTTTCGCCCCTTGCTGCGGGTTAAACTCCGCGTGCAGACGGAAATCAAACAGGCCGAACTCCAGTTGACGGAGAATAAACAACGCCGCCTGATAGTTTTTCGCCGCCAGCATTTTATCCAGCAGTTCCTTCGGCAGCGGCTCACCGGTCTCAAAGTGACCGGAGATAAATGCCAGCGCTTCTGGCTCCCAGCACCAGTTTTCCATAAACTGGCTCGGCAGTTCGACCGCATCCCACGGCACGCCGTTGATGCCGGAAACCCCCGCGGTTTCGATACGAGTCAGCATATGGTGCAGACCATGGCCGAACTCGTGGAACAGGGTAATCACTTCATCGTGGGTAAACAGGGCGGGTTTGCCGTTCACCGGACGGTTAAAGTTACAGGTCAGGTAGGCAACAGGCTTTTGTAGCGTACCGTCGGCTTTACGCATCTGCCCGACACAGTCGTCCATCCACGCCCCGCCACGTTTATGCTCACGGGCATACAGGTCAAGATAGAAGCTGCCGCGCAGTTCGTTGTTTTCGTCATACAGCTCGAAGAAACGGACTTCCGGGTGCCAGACGTCAACATCGGTGCGCTCTTTGGCGGTGATGCCATAAATACGTTTAACCACTTCAAACAGGCCGTTAACGGCTTTGTTTTCCGGGAAATATGGGCGCAACTGCTCGTCGCTGATGCTGTAGAGGTGCTGTTTTTGTTTCTCGCTGTAGTAAGCGATATCCCACGGCTGCAGCTCATCAACGCCAAATTCCGCTTTTGCGAAGGCGCGCAGCTGGGCTAACTCTTTCTCACCCTGCGGACGGGCGCGTTTCGCCAGATCGGTCAGGAAGTCGAGCACCTGCTGCGGGTTCTCCGCCATTTTGGTGGACAGCGATTTAAAAGCGTAGCTTTCGAAACCCAACAGCTGTGCCAGTTCGTGGCGCAGCGCGAGGATCTCTTCCATTATCGGGCTGTTGTCCCATTTGCCAGCGTTTGGTCCCTGGTCAGACGCGCGAGTGGAATAAGCGCGATACATCTCCTCACGCAGTCCCTGGTTGTCGCAGTAGGTCATGACCGGCAGGTAGCTTGGGATATCCAGCGTTAACAGATAGCCGTCCTGCTCTTTAGCTTCAGCCTGGGCTTTTGCGGCGGCCAGCGCGCTCTCCGGCATGCCGGAGAGTTCCGCTTCATCAGTCACCAGCTTAGTCCAGCCCATGGTGGCATCCAGCACATTGTTGCTGTACAGATTACCCAGTTCAGACAGGCGGGTAGCGATCTCGCCATAGCGCTGCTGTTTTTCCTTCGGCAGACCAATACCAGAAAGTTCAAAATCGCGCAGTGCGTTATCGACCGCTTTTTTCTGTGCGGTGTTCAGAGTGGCGTAATGATCGCCATCACGCAGATCGCGGTACGCCTGATACAAACCTTCATGTTGCCCAACCCAGGTGCTGTATTCAGACAGCAGCGGCAGCGTTTGCTCGTAGGCTTCGCGCAGTTCCGGGCTATTTTTCACCGAGTTCAGGTGACTAACAGGAGAGAAAATACGCCCCAGCACATCGTCAACTTCTGCCAACGGCTGGCAGAGATTTTCCCAGGTGTACGGCGCGCCCTGCGCAACCACTCGCTCAACGTTTTCGCGGCAATCATTCAGCGCCTTAGTGACGGCAGGCACAACGTGCTCAGGCTGAATTTTAGAAAACGGCGGCAGTTCGAAGGGAGTCAGCAATGGATTGGTCATTAGCGCGGTCCTGTTGAAAAGAGTGAATGAAGCGCGTATCCGGCGCTGTGCATATTAATTTGTACAATGGGGTTAAGTGTAGAGGATTTCAATGCCAGGCGTTGCGCTTTCGCGGCAGTGACGAGTTTTCTGTATACTGTGGCGATACGCTTTATTTTCGCCCGATATCGCGCTGTTTTCGGGCCTACGTTTATAACCTGGAACACGTTTACCCATGCTCAGTTATCGCCACAGTTATCACGCTGGCAACCACGCCGACGTCCTTAAACACACCGTTCAGAGCCTGATCATTGAATCGCTCAAAGAGAAAGAAAAACCGTTTCTCTATCTGGACACCCATGCTGGCGCAGGCCGTTATCAGCTGAGCAGTGAGCATGCCGAACGTACCGGTGAATATCTTGAAGGGATCGCCCGTATCTGGCAGCAGGACGATTTGCCTGCCGAGCTGGAACCCTACATTGGTGTGGTGCAGCACTTCAACCGTAGCGGTCAGTTGCGCTACTACCCGGGCTCTCCGTTAATTGCTCGCCAGCTGCTGCGCGAACAGGACAGCCTGCAATTAACTGAACTGCACCCGAGCGACTTTCCTCTGCTGCGCGGCGAATTCCAGAAGGATGAGCGCGCTCGCGTGGCCAAAGCCGATGGTTATCAGCAGCTAAAAGCAAAATTACCGCCAGTTTCCCGTCGCGGGCTGATCCTTATCGATCCACCATATGAAATCAAAAGTGACTACCAGGCGGTGGTAACCGGTATTAACGAAGGCTACAAGCGTTTCGCGACCGGCACCTATGCGCTGTGGTATCCGGTGGTTTTGCGCCAGCAAATCAAGCGCATGGTCCACGATCTCGAAGACACCGGCATCCGCAAAATTCTGCAAATTGAGCTGGCGGTACGCCCGGACAGCGATCAGCGCGGCATGACGGCGTCCGGCATGATTGTGATTAACCCGCCGTGGAAGCTGGAGCAGCAGATGAACAACGTTCTGCCGTGGTTGCACAGCAAACTGGTACCGGCAGGAACCGGCCATACCTCGGTAAGCTGGATCGTGCCGGAGTAATCGCAGCCATCGGTGGAACCTTTTAATATCAGGTATACAATCGCGAATATTTTGGCGGATGGCGTAACGCTTCTCCGCCCTACAATGAACATGAAGGAGCGGTCATGACCAAGCACTATGATTACATCGCTATTGGCGGCGGCAGCGGCGGTATTGCCTCCATTAACCGTGCAGCAATGTACGGTCAGAAATGCGCACTGATTGAAGCCAAAGAGTTAGGCGGCACCTGCGTTAACGTTGGCTGCGTACCGAAGAAAGTGATGTGGCATGCCGCACAGGTCCGCGAAGCGATCCACATGTACGGTCCGGATTACGGTTTCGACACCACCATCAATAAGTTCGACTGGGATAAACTGATCGCCACGCGTACCGCTTATATCGACCGCATTCATACCTCGTACGACAACGTGCTGGGCAAAAATAATGTCGATGTGATTAAAGGCTTTGCCCGCTTTGTAGATGCCAAAACCATTGAAGTGAACGGAGAAACCATTACTGCCGATCATATTTTGATTGCTACCGGTGGTCGCCCGAGCCATCCGAGCATTCCGGGTGTGGAATACGGTATCGACTCCGATGGCTTCTTTGAACTGCCAGCGCTGCCAAAACGCGTGGCTGTTGTTGGCGCAGGCTATATCGCCGTTGAGCTGGCGGGCGTGATAAACGGCCTGGGTGCCCAAACGCATCTGTTCGTACGTAAACACGCGCCGCTGCGCAGCTTCGATCCAATGATCGTCGACACGCTGGTTGAGGTGATGAACGCCGAAGGCCCGACTCTGCATACTCATGCAATTCCGAAAGCAGTCGTTAAAAATGCTGACGGCAGTCTGACCCTGCAACTGGAAGATGGCCGTAGCGAAACGGTAGATTGCCTGATTTGGGCAATTGGTCGTGAACCTGCTACCGACAACTTCAACCTGGCGGCGACTGGCGTGAAAACCAACGAAAAAGGCTACATCGTCGTTGATAAATATCAGAACACCAGCGTGCCGGGAATTTATGCCGTCGGCGATAACACCGGTGCCGTTGAGCTGACGCCGGTTGCTGTTGCCGCGGGCCGTCGCCTGTCCGAGCGTCTGTTTAACAACAAACCGGACGAGCATTTAGACTACAGCAACATCCCGACCGTGGTCTTCAGCCACCCGCCAATTGGCACCGTGGGCTTAACCGAGCAGCAGGCTCGCGAACAGCACGGCGATGACCAGGTGAAAGTGTATAAATCATCGTTTACCGCGATGTATACCGCTGTCACCACGCACCGTCAGCCGTGCCGCATGAAGCTGGTTTGCGTCGGTCCGGAAGAGAAGATTGTCGGTATTCACGGCATCGGTTTTGGGATGGATGAAATGCTGCAAGGCTTCGCGGTGGCTCTGAAAATGGGCGCAACCAAGAAAGACTTTGATAACACCGTTGCGATTCACCCAACGGCAGCAGAAGAGTTCGTTACCATGCGTTAAGCAATTAAAAACCGGATGGCGCTTTGCCATCCGGTTTTCTCTTATTTACCCTGCATATACGGCGTATACACACCGTTCAGACTCTCAAGAAACGCCACGATATCGTCGATATCTTCCTGCGGCAGTTCTTTACCCACCTGATAACGCAGCATCAGTTTTACCGCACCGTCGAGCGTTGGCACATCACCGCGATGGAAATAAGGCGCGGTCAGCGCAACGTTACGCAAGCCAGGGACTTTTTGACGCAGCTTGTCACGTAATTCATTGGTGACGTTCATGCGGCCAATATCTGCGGCAGTGACCTCGCCGAAATTAAAGTCCTTTTTCAAACCCAGTGGTTCAAATGAACGTCCGCCTAAAATAATACCGCCATGACAGGTCGCGCACTTATTATCTTTAAATAACTGATAGCCATGTTTTTGCTGGGCCGTTAACGCGCCTTCATCACCACGCAGCCATTTATCAAACGGCGAATTTGGCGTGATCAGCGTTTTCTCAAACTCGGCAATCGCATCGGTAATATTATCCCCGCTGAATCCCTGCGGATAAACAGCGATAAACTCTTGCTTCAGGGTCGGGTCTTTATCCAGTTTCTGGATGATTTCATCCCAGGATTTAGACGCCATTTCAATTGGATTGAGCGGTGGACCACCCGCCTGCGCCTGCAGTGTTGGCGCACGGCCATCCCAGAATTGTTCTACGTTAAAGACCGAGTTAAATACCGTTGGCGCATTAATAGGCCCAACCGCGCCGCCTACGCCGATTGATGTTTTCCGGCCATCCACGCCGCCCGCATTCAGGGCGTGGCAGTGGGCGCAAGAAATTGTGCTATCGCCGGAAATACGCGGGTCGTGGTAAAGCGTAAAGCCCAGCGCCACTTTGCGGGCATCGGTCGGGATACTTTCCGGTATCGGCTGCACAGGTTCGTTACGATGCTGTGCGGCGGTATCGTTACTGGCGTAGTACTGCTCACGCTGTTTCGCAATCCAGCCCAGGATCTCGTCTCGCTCCGTATCGCTTACCTTGCCAGCCCAGTGCAATGCGGTATAACGCGTCGGTGGCATGGTGTCGTACTGCATCACCCATTCAATTTTATTCAGGTCGCTTTGCGATACGGGTTTATCCCCGACCAGCGCCGCACGAACGGCCTCAAGATTGAATGATTTGTATCCCAGTTGAATGTCGTAATTCATCAACTGTTTAGCGACAGGAAAAGAAGAATAGAAAGGTAATTCGGCTGAAGGGGTGTGACAATAATCGCATCCTTTTTCGCGTAAGAACCCTAATACTTTATTATTTTCTTCCAGCGTAGAGGCCTGAACATCAGCCTGTTTGCTACGTTGATTATCGTGATACCACACATAACCGGATAATCCAAAATAACAAATCGCGATGCCAGCTATAGCAATCGCGGTAAGACGGGTAATGATTTTCATTATTTTTACCCTCACCGTTGTGAGTTATTGTGACCCAGAAAATAGACTAATTAACACACAGTCTTTGTCGGACCTGACCATCATAGGAAATGAGGGGATTACTATTTTGATAAGTATCAAGCAATTACATGGGGGAGAACTATCGATAGAATAGCCTGTGCCTATTATAGAGATAAGACGTTACCTGTTTTGTTCACACCTCGTTGCAATCGAATGTTCTGAAAATGGAATATCTTCAGGTCGCGCAGAATTCTGAATTATTCATTATTTTCATTGGGATAGTTTTATTTTTTAAATATTGCCCAGCATTAAAACGTGATCGACCGCACGCTTTACTCACCAGACACCGAAGCGAATGTCTACGCTTAACTGACGAGCGGGCAATAGCCTTAATCTTTCAACGTCCATCGGAGGTCTTTCTCATTATGCTCAACCAGAAACTACCCCACGCCCCTTCTGAAGAAATGACGATCGACATCGATCTGCTTTATGAAATGGATCCGTGCGAGTTAAAGCTGGATGAAATGATTGAGGCGGAGCCTGAACCGGAGATGATTGCAGGGTTACCCGCCTCAGATGCGTTAACCCCCGCCGATCGTTACCTCGAACTGTTCGAACACGTTCAGTCGTCAAAACTGTTTGCAGATAGCAAAACCTTTCCCGATTGCGCGCCCAAAATGGACCCGCTGGACATTTTAATCCGCTATCGCAAGGTTAAACGCCACCGCGACTTTGATCTGCGACGCTTTGTCGAGAACCACTTCTGGCTCCCGGAAACGCCCTCCAGTGAATACGTTTCTGACCCGGAAAATTCGCTGAAAGAGCATATTGATCAACTGTGGCCAGTACTGACGCGCGAGCCACAGGATCACATCCCCTGGTCCTCCCTGCTGGCATTACCGCAGTCATACATTGTGCCCGGCGGACGTTTTAGCGAAACCTACTACTGGGACTCCTATTTCACTATGCTGGGCCTGGCCGAGAGCGGTCGCGAAGACCTGCTGAAATGTATGGCGGATAACTTTGCCTGGATGATTGAAAACTATGGTCACATCCCGAACGGTAACCGTACTTATTACCTGAGTCGCTCGCAGCCGCCAGTTTTTGCGCTGATGGTGGAACTGTTTGAAGAGGATGGCGTACGCGGCGCGCGTCGTTACCTTGATCATTTAAAAATGGAGTACGCGTTCTGGATGGATGGCGCTGACTCCCTGGTGCTTAACCAGGCCTACCGTCACGTGATCAGAATGTCTGACGGCTCTCTACTCAACCGCTATTGGGACGATCGCGACACGCCACGCGATGAGTCGTGGCTTGAAGACGTCGAGACCGCTAAGCATTCGGGTCGCCCACCCAATGAGGTGTATCGGGATTTACGCGCGGGCGCGGCCTCCGGCTGGGATTACTCCTCGCGCTGGCTACGCGACGCAGGCCGCCTTGCCAGCATACGCACCACTCAGTTCATCCCGATTGACCTGAACGCATTCCTCTACAAGCTGGAGAGCACTATCGCCAATATTTCGGCACTGAAAGGCGACAAAGAAACTGAAGCGCAGTTTCGCCAGAAAGCCAGTGACCGCCGCGATGCGGTGAACCGCTATCTCTGGGACGATGAAAACGGCTGCTATCGTGATTACGACTGGCGACGCGAGCAAATGGCCCTGTTCTCTGCCGCCAGTATTGTGCCGCTGTATGTCGGCATGGCAACCCATGAACAAGCCGACCGACTTGCCAATGCGGTGCGTAGCCGCCTGCTAACGCCTGGCGGGATTTTAGCCACGGAGCATGAAACCGGTGAGCAGTGGGATAAGCCCAACGGCTGGGCGCCGCTGCAGTGGATGGCGATCCAGGGTTTCAAACTGTACGGAGACGATCATCTCGGAGATGAAATCGCACGTAACTGGTTGAAAACGGTGAATCTCTTTTATCAGGAACACCATAAGATTATCGAAAAATACCACATTGCGGATGCCGCGCCGCGCGAAGGCGGCGGCGGGGAATATCCGTTGCAGGACGGCTTTGGCTGGACCAATGGCGTGGTGCGCAGACTCATCGGTCTGTATGGCGAGCCCTAGCGGCTGACGGTCTGAATCATCAGGCTGTCAGTTAATCGCATCATACAGTTCGGCGTGAATTTTCTGCCATTTCTTGTTTTCCGGGCTTGGCTGGGCGCGAACGCGCAGCTCGGCCTGTTCAAGATCATACTGCTGACGTGCGACGACCGCAGGCACTGAGCAAAAACTTTGCAGATAACTTTTGTGCAGCGAAGTGAGCGACGCCCCATTCGACATCGCATGGCTGAGCGTGGTCATAAACTGTCGGCATGGTTTGCTTTCGTCCATTTGCGAAGGGTAACGCAGCAGCAGCCTCAACACCTCGGTATTGCCCGCCGAGAACGCCTGCTCCGTCCATGCCAGCTTCCAGTCCATTCCGCCCTGCAGGAACAGAGACGTCACGCGGGTGTCATTGCGATCGATAGCCGCGCGCATGTTAAAGGCATCCCAGGTGATCCCCATTCGGGTTACCGCCTCCCGCGCGCTGGGGGCGTCACGTCGCGGTTCTTCCTGCACAATTTCAACGGATTGCCCGGATGGCGCCTGTGGCGCTGGCGCAGTGAATAACCAGAACGCACCCAGCGAAATCGCCAGCACCATCACGCCTACCGCGACCCACAACATGCCGGAAATTAGCTGCTCACGTTCTTCCGCCGTGCGTTTGGTCCGCTTCTCCGGCGGATCGATACTGTCTGCGATTTCTTGTTTATCACCACCCGCCTGCTCGTCTTTTTGCTTTGCGGCTTCCCAAAACTGGCGAACCGTCGCCTCATCTGACTCCAGATACGACGCAGGATTAATGCGCGTACGCCGTTCTTCAAATGCTCGCTGCACAGAGTGAGTAATCTGACGGTACTGGTAATCCAGCAGCAGCAGTTGTACTGAGGTTAGAGGTTGCTGCGCGATAACACAGTTACGGGCGAGGCGGCAATCATCCAGGAACATCCGCAGCGTGATACGTGGCTCAACAAACGACATGAGCACTGAGGTATCGTTAAAAATCTGGGTAAAGTGGCGTACGAATAATTTCTTATCGACGACCATCAGCGCCAGTTCGCTAAACATCATGCCGTCCAGCGCATCCCGGCTTTCCCCCAGCTTTAACCAGCGACGCAAGCGTTCACCGCCAAAGTGCTGTTTCAGGAAGCTGTTGAGCGGATGTTGATCCGGCCATACCCGCGCAATCAGGGATTTGAGGGTTAATTCTATTGCGCGAAGCTGACGCTGCGCCCGCATCTGTGCATCCGGTTCTGCACGTTCAATATCGGTTGAATACTTCAGGATGGGCTGTTGCTGGCGCAACTGTTCCAGAGAGGCGACAAAACGCAGCGCAGAAATCAGTTGGTTTTCACTGACGTCCTGACCATTTTCATATTGGGGTACGCTCTGCTGAAGATGACGCAGGCGCAAAGTGAACTGGCTCAATTGCGCATCATTCATCTGCAACCGTCTGGCGACAACTCCCCAACCGCCCAGATTCAGTCGTGCCTGGTCAAGCTGCTCGAGAAACCAGCGTGGATCTTTCCCCTCTGCTACGTGCACACCCAGCATCAGCAATATTTCTACCGACGCCTGGCGGATTATCCCCAAACAATGTTCAAATGGTGTACATGTCGCCTGTAATGCGCTATTGGTCATTATCTTCCCTAAAAGGCCCCAAAAAGTACGGTCTCACAATGGTATGTAGTTATCTTTTTATAAACGCAGCGCTGTGACGCCGACCAAAACATATTCATATAGTAAATAAAAGTGTTTTACAGTGACTTCCGCACAATCATTGCAAATTATTCAGGGGATAAGCCAGTGCCTGTACTGCACACCTCGCGTCTCATCAGTCAACCGCTGCAAGATGATGACTGGATTTTTGGCCTGTTAAAACATGAATATCAGCCGCCCGCGCCATAAGGCATATTGCTGTAAAAACTGGCTGGGTGGCAACTGGCGTAACGGTGAGCATTACTTAGAATAGGTCTCTTTGCACAGAGATTATTATGCCGCTGCGTTCGACGCCTTTCACGCCCGCCTGTGTCACATTTATTAAGCAATGGCAGGGCCTGTCGCTGGAAAAGTATCAGGACAAAAAGGGAATTTGGGTTATTGGCCACGGGCATGAAATCACCGCAAACGAAACCTTTGCTACCCCAATAACAGCGATGCAGGCAGAAACATTACTGCTCGCGGATATGCGTATCTGCGAGGCATTCATCCATAAGGAAATGCCGCAAATAAAAGACAGGTTTCAGCTGGAAGCATTAATTATATGGATATTCAGCGTGGGGATTGCCCGATTTTGCGCTAAAGAAATCTGGCCGGTGGCTATTTCACAGCCAGAAACATTCTGACTGTGAAATATGTGCCCATTACATGGCGTCGTTTAACATCATTGCCGCCTGGGTACGGTTTTTTACCTCCAGGCGCTGATACAGCGATTCAAGATGGGCTTTTACCGTTCCGGTGCTGATATTTAACAATCGACCAATTTGTTTATTAGATTCTCCGGCGGCCAGCATCGTCAGAATCTCCCGCTGACGCGCGCTGAGCAATCTGATATTTTGCCCACCGCTTTCGGTAGCAGTTATGCAATCTCTGGGGATAAACATCATCCCCATCGCGACGCTATTGAGAGCCAGCGTGAAGGTTTCCGCGTCCGAATCACGCGGAACAATGGCCAGCACATTTAATTGCGTGACCTCCTGCAGCCACTTTTTACGGCAATCCGTTGCGGTTACCAGCACTTTTACCGTCGCAAAGCGTTCTGCTATCTGTTGCAGTAAGCTACGGCAGAACTCTGCATCAAGGTCGCCATCCAGCATAACCAACGCATCAGGGCTGTCTTCCAGCATCTGCCAAAGGTCATCTGCCTGACTGACACCCTGAACATCCACTCCTGGAATATGCTCTTGCAAACTTACATTCATTCCATGAATAAATATTGACTGCCTGTCAAACATTATTACCTGCATTATTTATCTCCGTCTGAATAAGATATTAGCCTTAACACGCGGAAGGGTATTACCCGGGGGGTAAAATAAGAAGTCACCATTTGGCGGAGGCCATTTTACCGATAGACGGAAAAGAAAAAAGGAGAAGTTATGAATAGTTACAGCTCAAACCAAAGAATCACACAAAGGATCAAAAACGGGGTCCAATATTAAGAAAATCCTTAATACTGGACGTTCAAAATCGGAACGTTAATATTAATTTTCAGAGTCTATATTCTTAGCTAAAAATAAGGAACTCACAATAACAGACAAATATGTTACAAAACGAAATGTCGCATCAAATGATCATCACCTGTGGTTTACCCGGGCAGTATTGCCGTATCAATCGACGCTAAAGATTGCAGGTGATTGCATTACTCCAATCAGCCCTTCAAGCGGAACGGGTCTGCATAAATAATACCCTTGTAAAAAATCACAGCGTTTTACGCGCAGATAGTCAGCCTGAGCCCGAGTCTCAACGCCTTCGGCAATCATGCGCAGATTCATCTTTTGCGCCAGCTCAATAAGCGTATCGATAATCCTGGTATCACCTCCCTCGCCAATCTGGCCGACAAACAGTTTGTCTATCTTGATGAACTCCGGTTCCAGCGCGTGGAGGTAACACAGATTCGAGTACCCCGTCCCAAAGTCATCTAACGCCACGGCGATATTGGATTTTCTCAACGAGGCAAACCACTCGCTTAACTGAGGGGTAAAGTGCAGAGGGCGTCTTTCGGTAATTTCGATAACCAGTTGAACCTGACCCGGGGCAAGTTTTTGCATGAGCGCCACGGCGTCCGATTCAAAGCGCGGATCGAGGCAGTTTTCGGGGCTCAGATTCAGGTTAAGGTAAAGTCCATTGGGGAAAAGAGGGAGTCGTGGCTGCAGATCGGCAATGACCTGCTGGATAAGTTGATGCGTCAGCGAGGCAATCAGGCCATGCTCCTCCGCCAGGGGAATAAATACATCAGGGGGAATAGTGCCATACTGTGGATGCGTCCATCGGGCGAGCACCTCAATACCTGCTATTTTACCCGTCTGGCTGTTAAAAATGGGCTGATACACCGGTCTGAACTGGCGCTGAGCAATGGCTGTCTTCAACGCTTTTACCGGCGCACAGGTAAGGAAACGGGCCAGCAAGCCACTGGCGTCAGAGAATAATGTCGGGAGTTGCCTGGTTATGGTAATCATCACGAGCCTCAAGCGTGCGGCAGCCGGTCCAGAACAGCCGCACGGCAATCATCAGAACTTGACCCAGTCGTCCTGGTCGTTAGAGGAAGGACGTACCATCGAGGTCTGCCTGACGGTGTTCCCACCTTTTACCTTGTGGTTTCGCGCAATGGCGCTTTGATCGTTCGACACGCGGAAGATCGACACCACTTTTTCAAGTTGTACGGCCTGTTCCTCCAACGAACTGGCCGCTGCTGAAGACTCTTCAACCAGAGCGGCGTTTTGTTGGGTGGTGGTATCCATCTCCGCCATGGCCTGCGCAATTTGCGAAATCCCGCGGCTTTGTTCATCGGTCGCGGCGGCAATTTCATTCATGATATCGCGCACCTGAGACACGGAAGTCTCAATCCTGGTCATCGCAACGCCCGCGCTCTCCACCAGGTGAAAACCGTTATCCACATACACCACGGACTCATTAATCAGGTTTTCAATCTCTTTTGCTGACTGAGCGCTGCGTTGGGCAAGCGTACGCACTTCAGCCGCAACCACGGCGAAACCTTTCCCCTGATCGCCCGCACGGGCAGCTTCTACCGCGGCATTGAGCGCCAGAATGTTAGTCTGGAAAGCAATACTGTTAATGACGGTGGTGATTTCAGAAATACGGTGCGAACTGTCGCGCACGCTCTTCATAGTCTCAATCACCTGCAGTGAGATCGTGCTTCCTTCCGTCGCGTTCTGTGAGGCTTCATCCGCCAGCAGTCGCGCATGGTTAGCATTTTCAGCGTTCAGCGCGACGGTCGAGGTGAGCTCTTCCATACTGGCGGCAGTTTCCACTACCGCGGCAGACTGTTGCTCAGTGCGGGCCGATAAATCCATATTCCCCGCCGCAATTTCTGAGGACGACCTGGCAACACTATCCACGCCGTCACGCACATCGTTAATGATGTTTTTCAGGTTGCTGTTCATGGTGGAAACCGCCTGCATGAGCAGGCCCGGCTCATCACGACGCGTACTGGTCAGGGTGCTGGTTAAATCCCCCCTGGCGATAAGCTCCGCCACGCGCAGGGTTTCGTTCAGCGGACGAGTAACGGATAAGGTAATCCCCATTGCCAGCAGGACGCCCAGCGCGATACCAATAACGGCGACTATGCCCATCTGCAGTTGGACGCTCTCTACCGTATCGGTGACCTTTTTCTGCTGCATGCTAAATAAGGTCTGAATCGCCTGGGTCAGCGTGACCGCTTTGCCGGTCAAGGTATCGGAGAGCGCTGCCTGTTGATCCCAAACGCTTTTGTAATTGACCAGCTCAGCCGCTACGCTCTGCATGTTTTCACGCCCGGACTGCAACCAGACCTTTTGATCTTCAGAAGCAACCAACAGCAGTTGCCCGGTATCGGACTTTGCCGTCTCCAGACGTTTGCGGATCCCATTCATTAACTCATCTGTCGGATGCTGTTTATACAGCGACATCTGTGAGTCAATGTCACTCATGATAAATGCGATTTGCGCCGCAACAAGCGCATGTTGGGCGTCCAGCGTACCATTCCGGCTCAGCGTTGAAGCCAGCTCAGAGTTATCGCACAGTCCCTGGGTATTCAGTTTTTGTTCGCTGATTTTCTTTTCAGAAAGCGCTTTCGTAAAGGGTTCAAGGCTCGCAACGTAGCTATTGACTGCATTTACCGTATCGTCCAGCGCCTTTTTCCCCTCCTGGGACCAGGACAACGTATCCATCTCAACGGCAATACCCTGCATGCGTTTGGTGGCGGCGTTGATTTGATCCAGATATTTCTGGTCCAGCGTATACTGAAAATTCGTGCGTCCCAGGCGTACCTCGGACAGCGCGTTAAACAGATCGGTGGTATGTCCGTTTTTTCTCACTTTGTCCTGGATATTTGCCAAACCAAGCAAACCCGAAACCAGAATAGCAAGCGTAACAAGCAGGACGATTGAAAATCCAAAGAATAATTTCTTACTGACTTTTAAATTGGTAAACCGATTAATTATGCCCATATATTACCCCAGAGTCGGTATATACCGAACAACAATGCTATTTAACGAACATTAATAGAAAATAGATATAGAAAAGGTAACGATAAAAAAAAGCCCCTCACACCTGCGTGCTCAGGGCAAATACCTGGGTTGACATCACTCACTCAGGTTATCTGTCTTCTCCCTTTTTTTAACGGCGTGAGTCGGGAGTTCGCTCACTCTATAATAAACGGGGATGACATCAGGATAATTGATAATATACCCCCGCCCTCTTATATTAAGAATAAAATCCCTGGGTAACCCCAGCAGGCTAAGTTTATTATTAAGATTGTGCAGAACCTGCCATAATCTTTGCGTGGAGGGGCTCAGACTGTGCGCCTCCCAGATTTTTTCAAATAACTCTTCTTTCGTTACCGGCTGGCTCCTGGCATTCATTAATAAATACAGGAAAAGCCTTAACATTGTTTCATTAAAATAAATTGACGCAAAAGCGAGGCTTTTCTCGGTATGGCTACCTGTAAGCCGATACAGTCGGCGATTAGAAATGTCAAAATGAATTTCATCACCGATCATAAATCCATATAGACGATAGCCCATATCTTATACCCACGTTAAATGAAGACTAACATGCACCTCTACATATAAGCGTTGAGATAATCCATACCGTTTATGTGGTGGATTATATGGCTGCTATGAATGCTTTCCAATCCACAACCCGATGTACTATAAGGAACCGGTCGTTTAGCATTCGTTTATGGTAGATTAGAAGTTATAAATTAAATTCACGGTTTATTATTCTTCATATGTGAAATTTTCAGAGTATGTACCCTGTTTGCGCATAAGCGATCGAACACTCAACTTTTAATGTCGAATTTTTATAATTCTAAAGAATTAAATCCTTAACCCCCTGACTCGCTGTATCGTCTGCTCCCTTTATCACATTGACGCCACGATAAGAGCAATCGGCCACAAGAAGCAGTGATATTTTTTGATTTATACTGAATCATAGCGCACAACTTGAGGGGAAACGCGTGAAACACGCTGACAGATATAACGATAATTATTTGATTTACAAACTAAAAAATCTGAATCAGAAGTTTTACGCGCAAGCCAGTTAAACATCGCGGACAATCCGGCCCCTGAACGGCCGCAAATGGTCATGTCATGAATAAAGTGTTTCTGATAAACGAAACGGTAATATTTGAACCGGAACTTCGCCGCCTTGGGTCATTAGCGAGTTACCCGGAACGCGCGGTCACTCTGCATGGCCCGGTAAATGAATGCCTGGCGCAACTACTTGAACACAATGGAGAAGTACTTACACAACGTTATCTTTTCTCTGCCGTATGGGAAAAGCAGGGAGCGGTTGTCACGACCAATGCGCTTTATCAGACGATTTCATCCATCCGCAAAGCGCTGAAGGCGGCGGGTCTGGCTGATGATGTGGTAAAAACGCTGCCCAAGGCGGGCTTTAAGTGTATCGCCCGGGTTGTTGCGGGTGAGCGGGACAATTTTATTAAACCGCAGAAAATATCTGCCGACCCCGTTTTAATCGCACCATCATCTGAACAAACAGAAGCATTTGTCGAGGCCACTAAAACATCACCAAAGCGTTTGTGGCCGTACTGGGTAGCTCTCCTGCTGTTTATTCTCTCCTGCAGCGTCCTTTATCAGACCTGGAAATATGAAGAGCCCATTTTTGCTCGCTATCACCCTGTTGGCCAAATGAACGGATGCACGGTTTTCTCTTCCTGGTACGATCGTGACAAAAGCCAAAGCGCATTTGAAGCGTTGTCCGGTCGCTATCCATTCAGTTGTCATGAAGGCGAAAATGCTTATTTAACCCTCAACCATGCGCAGCGTGGTGTAACGGTGTTAATTTGCGATAATAACCCACAAAAGAGCGCCACACGTTGCCGCTCCATTTATTACAAGCAGCAATATAATGAAAATAAATAAGGGTCTTCTAATCTGGTCGCTGATTGCTCTGGCGATTGCGGCACCGCTATTGGCCGCCATTTATATTCAACATCAGCGAGCGAATTTTAGCTGTGAGATCCACACCGCCATTGTATATGACAATTCGGTACTGGATATGATCCTGGACTTTAATCTTAATAACGGTATTGGTAACTATGAAGCCGTGGGGGAATATACAGAAGATGGCGCTCAGTCTCAGTCCGTCAGTAATAAAGTGACGTTTAAATACTGGCATGAGGATGGGGAAGTGATCATGGTTTCTGATGAAACAAATCCACTCCCGAAGAAGAATGAACTCTTCAGAACGTTTATCCCCGATTTCTTTCAGCACCGCGATCGCGGGATCAGATTTCAGATAATACCGGCAAACGCCACCAGCTATATTTTTAACTATGATGGCGCGCCAGTTTTCTATTGCTCCAAAGGCTGACCAAAAGAGGGTCGATTACAGGAACATCCCGCCAGAGACTTCGATACGCTGCGCCGTCATCCAGGCCAGCTCATCGCTGAGCAACGCAGCAATAGCGTCGCCAATATCATCCGGTAACCCAACGCGCCCCAACGCCGTTTGCGATGCGATGTACGCATTCAGTTGCGCATTATCCCGCACGTTTCCGCCGCTAAAATCCGTCTCTATTGCGCCAGGCGCTATAATATTCGCCGTAATACCGCGCTCGCCCAGCTCTTTTGCCTGATAACGGGTTAACACCTCCATCGCGCCTTTCATGGCAGCGTAAGCGCTGTAGCCTGGCAGCGCAAAGCGCGCCAGCCCGGTCGAAACATTAAGGATCCGCCCACCGCTGTTGATCAACGGCAGCAGGTTCTGCGTCAGGAAAAAAGGACCTTTAAAATGGATGTTCAAAAGCTGGTCAAATTGCGCTTCGGTGAACGCCGGATACGGTGCGTTAATGCCAATCCCGGCATTGTTCAATAAATAATCAAAGGTGTCGCTTTGCCAGTGCGTCCGTAGGGTTTCCTGCACCTGTTTAACAAACTGTGGGAAAGTCGAAATATCGCCGACATTCAACGGCAATGCCGCTGCTTTACTGCCAGATTGGCGGATCTCCTCCACAACCTGCTGCGCTTCTTTTTCATTGCTGTTCCACGTCAGGATGATACCAATTCCTTTACTCGCCAGCTTCAGCGCCGCGTTTTTACCGAGTCCACGGCCGCCGCCGGTCACCAATGCGATACGTTGCGTCATAAGAAACCTCATTTCAGGTGTTGTGAAGATTGAGACAAAGCTTATTAGGTGGTAGAAAAACAATAAATACCGCTGACTGCGCATTACTGTTTCATTTAGAACAACAATAGGGCATGAGAATGGATAAAATTCACGCAATGCAGTTGTTCATCCGCGTCGCAGAACTGGAGAGCTTTTCGCGCGCGGCAGACACCCTCGGACTTCCTAAAGGTAGCGTATCGCGCCAAATCCAGGCCCTGGAAAATCATCTGGGCACGCAGTTGTTGCATCGCACTACCCGTCGCGTTCAGCTCACGCAAGACGGCATGATTTATTACGAACGTGCGAAAGATCTGTTGAGCAACCTGGATGAACTGGATGGGCTATTTCATCACGATCCGACCAGCATCAGCGGCAAGCTGCGCGTCGATATGCCGGTTGGCGTGGCGAGAAATCTGGTGATGCCCCGCTTACCGACCTTCTTGCATCAATATCCGGGCCTTGAGCTCGAACTCAGCAGCAGCGACCGTCTGGTGGATTTGATCCGCGAAGGCTTCGACTGTGTAGTACGCGTGGGAACGCTGAAAGATTCAGGGTTGATTGCACGCCCGCTGGGAAAACTCACCCAGATTAACTGCGCCAGCCCACAATATCTCGCCCGCTTTGGTTATCCGGAAAGCCTCGAAGATTTAGCCTCCCATGCGGTGGTGCACTACTCGGTCAATTTGGGAACGCGTGCGCAAGGCTTCGAAGTGGCGACAGACAACGGTGCTAAATGGGTTAAAACCGGCGGTATGCTGACGGTGAACAGTACCGAAACGTATCATGCGGCATGTCTTGCCGGTCTGGGCATTATTCAGGTACCGCGCGTGGGTGTACGTGAAGCCCTGCGCGCCGGTACACTGGTCGAAGTATTGCCGCAATATCGCGCCGAGCCATTACCGGTTTCATTGCTCTATCCGCATCGCCGCAACCTCTCCCGCCGGGTACACCTGTTTATGGAATGGTTGACCGGCGTGATGAAAGACTACGTGGACTGACAAGCTATACTGTCTTGAGAATGAATAAAACAAGGATTACTGCCCTGATGACGCAGGAAAAAGAAATTAAACGCCCCATTCAGGAACTTGAGCACGCACCGATCCCAAAAATTGAGACCCAGGAGCGTAAAAAAACAGAAACCGACGGTACGACCAATCAGGCGTTGAAAACCGCCCTGACCTTCGCCGATAAAATTCAACGTCAGCCCGTCATCGCCCATATGATTCGTGCCGCAGAGCGTTTTAATGACCGCATGGGAAACCAGTTTGGCGCCGCCATCACCTACTTCTCGTTTCTGTCGATGATCCCCATTCTGATGGTGTCGTTTGCCGCCGCAGGTTTTATTCTCGCTTCGCACCCTACGCTGTTGCAGGATATCTTCAGCAAAATTCTGCTCAACGTCAGCGACCCGACGCTCGCCTCTACGTTGAAAAACACCATCAATACCGCCGTTCAGCAACGAACCACCGTGGGTCTGGTAGGGCTTGGCATTGCGCTCTATTCCGGAATTAACTGGATGGGAAACCTGCGCGAAGCGATTCGTGCCCAGTCGCGGGATGTCTGGGAGCGTACCCCACAGGATCAGGAAAAAATTTGGGTCAAATATCTGCGTGATTTTGTGTCCTTGATTGGCTTATTGATTGCGCTGATTGTTACTCTGTCCATTACCTCCATCGCCGGTTCCGCCCAGCAGATGATTATCTCTGCGCTGTATCTCGACGGTATCGACTGGTTGAAGCCCGCCTGGCGACTGATCGGCCTGGCCATTTCTATTTTCGCCAACTACCTGCTGTTCTTCTGGATTTTTTGGCGGCTACCGCGTCACCGACCGCGTAAGAAAGCGCTCATTCGCGGTACGTTTATCGCGGCGCTGGGGTTTGAAGTCATCAAAATGATCATGACGTACACGCTGCCATCGCTGGTCCAATCACCGTCAGGCGCGGCATTTGGTTCCGTGCTTGGACTGATGGCATTTTTCTACTTCTTCGCCCGTCTGACGCTGTTTTGCGCAGCCTGGATTGCGACAGCGGAATACAAAGATGACCCGCGAATGCCGGGTAAAACGCAATAGCCACCGCCGGATTAGTTGTGAATTGCCGGATGGCGACGCACTCGTCTTATCCGGCCTACGGGTGAGTTTGTAGGCCGGATAAGCGCAGCGCCATCCGGCAATTATAATGCCGCCTGTTCTTACTGATTTAGTGAATAAATCCAGTCCGTAACTTTTATTTAACCAAAAACCAGTTTTATCATCCAAGTTTTAAATTTTGTGAAGCATTTCATGGAAGTGAAATCTCCAGCCTAAAAATTATCCCCTTTTTGCTCCATTTTTGACCAACGCCAAGGTTTGTTACAGATTGAAATGTCTCTTTTGCTGTGCGTAATATGACCTTTCGTTCGACCTAAAATAAGAAAATATTATGCAAGCAACAGCCACAACGCTCGACAACGAACAGGAACATACCCCGGTCAACTCGCGCAATAAAGTCGTCGTCGCCTCGCTCATTGGCACCGCCATTGAGTTCTTCGACTTCTATATTTACGCCACCGCTGCGGTAATCGTGTTCCCGCATATCTTCTTCCCCCAGGGGGATCCGACCGCTGCTACGCTGCAGTCGCTCGCCACCTTTGCTATCGCCTTTGTCGCACGGCCGATCGGTTCCGCTGTGTTCGGCCATTTTGGCGATCGCGTAGGGCGCAAAGTCACGCTGGTTGCTTCGCTACTCACCATGGGGATCTCGACGGTTGTCATTGGCCTGCTGCCGGGCTATGAAACTATCGGCATTTTCGCCCCGCTGCTGCTGGCTCTGGCGCGTTTTGGCCAGGGGTTAGGTCTGGGTGGTGAATGGGGTGGTGCTGCGCTGCTGGCGACGGAAAACGCACCGCCGCGTAAACGCGCGCTGTACGGATCATTTCCGCAGTTGGGCGCGCCTATCGGCTTCTTCTTCGCCAACGGCACTTTCCTGTTGCTCTCCTGGTTGCTGACCGACGAGCAGTTTATGAGCTGGGGTTGGCGCGTGCCGTTCATCTTCTCTGCGGTGCTGGTGATTATCGGTTTGTACGTACGCGTCTCGCTGCATGAATCTCCGGTCTTCGTCAAAGTGGCTGCGGCGAAAAAACAGGTGAAAATCCCGCTGGGAACCCTGCTGACAAAGCATGTCCGCGTGACGATCCTCGGCACGTTCATCATGCTGGCGACCTATACGCTGTTCTATATCATGACCGTCTATTCGATGACGTTCAGCACCGCTGCAGCGCCTGTAGGACTTGGCCTGCCGCGTAATGAAGTGTTGTGGATGCTGATGATGGCGGTTATTGGCTTTGGCGTTATGGTGCCGGTGGCGGGTCTGCTGGCCGACGCGTTTGGTCGTCGCAAGAGCATGCTCATCATCACCACGCTTATCATTCTGTTTGCGTTGTTTGCCTTTAAACCACTGCTCGGCTCTGGCAATCCGGTGCTGGTTTTCGCCTTCCTGTTGCTGGGCTTGAGTCTGATGGGACTGACATTTGGTCCGATGGGCGCGCTGCTGCCGGAGCTGTTCCCGACCGAAGTGCGCTACACGGGGGCATCGTTTTCATACAATGTTTCATCGATTCTTGGCGCTTCCGTTGCCCCTTACATTGCCGCATGGCTGCAGGCGAATTACGGTCTGGCGGCGGTCGGTACGTATCTGGCATCGATGGCGGCGTTAACGCTGATTGCGCTGCTGTTAACCCACGAAACCCGCCATCAGTCATTGTGATTCTATTGCCGGATACGGTGTAACCACCGCATCCGGCCAGACGTCACTTCTTCATCTGCGACAGGATCGTCCGGCACTGATTCGCGTCACTCTCTGACGGCGAGATTAGCGCCAGCAAGGCCGCCGCTGGCGTCACCAGTGTTGCCAGCGCAGCAGCAACCGCACCGCGCGCAATCAGCGGCCCGGCCTTCACGCCAGCCTGCGGATCCTTAAAGGTGCCGCGAACATACAGCGGCGAACGCAGCGTAATAATACGAATGCCTTTGCTCTCTGGATCGATGGTTAAATCCAGTTGCTCCGACGCAAAGCTCGCCGTACCGGTGACATTGATGACCGCGTTTTCCGTGTCGAAAGCAAAAATCTGCGGACGCGCCACGCCGTTCACAATATCCAGATTCGCCGCCGCGCAGTTCACCCGCACCTCGTCATCACCAAATATCTGCCCGACGATATAGTTACCCAGATTCAAGCCAACAATTTCCATCAGATTCCGGCTGATCAAACCATCGTTCATCAGTAGCTTGAGGTTGCCATTGCTGTTACCAAGCAGCGCAGCGACTGAGTTTCCGCTCCCACTAAACCTGGCGTCACCATTCATTTCACCAAGCGTTTTTTGCATCAGTTCCACATCCGGCATCAGCGCTTTAAGCTTCAGGCGGCGAGCCTGGATATCCGCCTGCCCCCGCATCGGCTTTTTATCCCCTTCCAGATGGATGCTGGAAACAATGCTGCCGCCCGCAAGACCGAATTTCAGCGGCTGCAGGCGCAGGTCGGCATTTTTCAGGATGATATGGGTGGAGAGATCGCTGATCGGCAGGCTGCTGCCGTGCTCAATACGCCGTCCTTTGAAACGCACGTCAGCGTCCATCACGTTCCATTTGTCGGTTTCAAAACGGTCATACGGCAAGACCTTGCCCGCAGGTTGAACGCTCTTCTCACCTTTGCGCTGTTCAGATTGTTTTGCCCGTTCTGCCCCTTTACCTGAATCCACACCGATCAACGGACCCAAATCAGCCAGCCTCAGTTGGCGAGACTCAACATCCCCCTTCAGCATGGGTCGCGGTTTACCGGTGGTATAGGCCAGCGTTCCGTGAATATCGCTATCGCCAATGCGGCCATTAAAATCGCGATAATCAAAAACAGAGGATTTTTCCGGGTCGATTTTTGCCACCAGACGCCCGTCGGTTTCAAACGGCGGCGTATCCGGGAGCAGTACGCCGGTCAAATCGTACAAATCCCCTAGCGAATCTCCCGAGAATTTAAGCCGCAGATCCGCCCCGCCCATGTTCAACGGATCGTTTATCGTGCCGATAAACGCCACGCGCGTATTGCCCGAACGGAAATCAGCCTGAATCGGGAAAGGGGTATCTTCACCACGCAGCGCCAGCATTCCGCCTATTTTCCCGCTACCGCTTAGCGGTTCGCCGTTATATCGCCCTTGCGCTTTCAGCCCAAATACGTAGTCCTCGACGCGGGCGTTGCTCTCTTTACCCTTTGCGCCGGTCACTTCGCTAAAGGGCAACGGTTTACCCAGCGGATCGACCAGGATCTCAAGCTCTGACTTCGTCACCTTATCGTTAATGGCGATACGTCCCTGATCGAACAGAATGTTATCCAGCCGGAACGACCACGCGGATGGCGGCGCATTGGGATCGCGATTTTCATCCCCTGCTAAGTTAAAGGTCCAGTTATTGTTTTTCTCAGACAGGCGGATAAGCCGCGCATCGGGTTTGACCAGCTTGATCCACGGGAGCCAGACGGTTTTTGTCAGCAGCGCCAGTGGGGCGAGCGTGGCTTCAACGCGCGGGAGATGCACCATGGTAACGTCAGGAATATCTGGCGGGTTGCCGAGGATAATATCTTCGGCATGGATATGCGGCCACGGAACCCAGCTACGCCAGCCGGTTTCCTGCTGCTGGCGCTGCCAAACCACGCCCAGATCCCCTCGTATGGCGAAGGGCCGGTTGAGTTCTGTAGAGACTTTCTGGTTGATGGTCGGTTTGAGCCGGTTCCAGTCAAATGTCGCAATCACAATGATGAGTACGACGATCAACAACAAGAAAACCCCTATTACTGAAGTGGTTATTTTACCTGTTCTCGTCATGTCTAACCTCCTTACTTCCTTCCTTGCCTGTCCTAAAGATAGTCCAGTAGAAGAAAAGGAGGCGCTCTACATCCTCATCAAAGGGACAGAATAACGTCTTCGAGGGTATCCAGGGGCACTGGACGAGAGAGAAAATAGCCTTGGGCCGCGAAAGCCGGTGAGTTTTGCACATCACGCCACTCTTCCAGCGTTTCGACGCCTTCAACAATTACGCCGCGGCAATAGCGGTTCATCAGCTGTAACAGTAGCGTGAAGAGATTGCGGCCTTCCGGCGTCTGGCGCAGCATGACAAACAGATCCCGCGCCACTTTGATATAGTCGTAACTCACTTCGCTCAGGGCCGAGAAGTTCGCCATACCGGTACCGAAATCATCCAGCCAGAGCGGGCCAAATTCGCACATTGAGGCGAACGACGAGCCCTTCGGCAAACGGATATGCTCCACCAGTTCAAAGCGCAGCCACGGCAGGCATTCGATGATTTTCAGGATTTCGGGATCCTGGCGCATGGCAATAAGCGTTGGCCCGTCGACATTCACTGATGCCAGCAGATTATTAACCCGGAAAAACGCTGCTTTTTGTTCAAGCTGTAAAAGCTGCTCTTTCACCACATCGACACGATGTCGGACGGCTACTTCGGCAAAATAGCGGTCTGGCGCGATGCGTTGGGAGGGGTTTTCAGGATGGCTTACGACGGTCAGCAGCTCAACGGCCATCAGCCGACCATTGGTCTGGTAAATCGGCTGGTAGGTGTAAGCACGCTCGCACTGCAGCCAATAGCGTCTCTCCTGCAAGCTTTCAATACTCGCATCGGGCGTAATTAGCTGCTGGGTAACCTGCTTTATCATCTGAGATGTCCTGTAAATAAGAGTGTGACTGACCGGACTCGTCAAAGGTTATCGGCGCTCAGGCGCAGAACTTTACGTTCAGCCGTACGCAAAATAGAAACTAAGCGGCAAAAAACGACGCAGAACACGTGCTGGCTCAAAAAAATAATGGAACGATGTTTTAATATAGTTGACCACTTAACACCCACAGCGCACACTAACGCTAATTTTTTTCAGAGCAGGTTACGACTATGTCCAGAAAGATTGCCGTGATTGGCGAATGCATGATTGAGCTGTCACAGAAAGGCGCTGACGTTCAGCGCGGATTCGGTGGCGACACGTTGAATACATCCGTTTATATCGCCCGTCAGGTCGATGCTGCGGCACTTTCCGTACACTATGTGACTGCACTGGGTACCGACAGTTTTAGCCAACAAATGCTGGAATCCTGGCAGGGCGAAAACGTCGATACCTCATTAACTCAGCGCATGGAAAACCGCCTGCCGGGCCTCTATTACATTGAGACCGATAGCACCGGCGAGCGCACCTTCTATTACTGGCGTAATGAAGCCGCCGCAAAATTCTGGCTGGAGAGCGAACAGTCCACCGCGATTTGCGAAGAGCTGGCGACATTTGACTATCTGTATCTGAGCGGAATCAGCCTGGCGATTTTAAGCCCGGCAAGTCGTGACAAGCTGCTGTCATTGCTGCGTGAATGCCGTGCCAACGGTGGAAAAGTCATTTTTGACAATAACTACCGTCCACGCCTGTGGAGCAGTAAAGAAGAGACCCAGCAGGTGTATCAGCAGATGCTGGAATGCACCAATATTGCGTTCCTGACGCTGGACGATGAAGACGCGCTGTGGGGTGAAAAACCCGTTGCCGAGGTGATTGCCCGTACTCACGCTGCTGGCGTTCAGGAAGTGGTTGTGAAGCGCGGCGCAGACTCTTGCCTGGTTTCCATTGCAGGCGAAGAACTGATCGACGTTCCGGCCGTAAAACTACCGAAAGAGAAGGTGATCGATACCACCGCTGCGGGAGACTCCTTCAGCGCCGGGTATCTGGCGGTACGTCTGACCGGTGGCGATGCCGCTGATGCCGCAAAACGCGGTCACCTGACGGCAAGCACGGTGATTCAGCATCGCGGGGCGATTATCCCCCGCGACGCCATGCCGCAATAACGTGTTGTTCTTGTAGGCCGGGGGCGCTTAGCTTGCCCGGCCTACAGGTCTACTGTACCGGCGGGATGTCCGACACTTCAGGATGTGATTCATCCGTCTCAACCGAGGTTGCCGCTGCGGTAACCGGCGCCATAATGCTATCCCACGTCGCCTGCAGATCCTTCATATTGAATTCAGGCTCACCCTTTGGCTGCAGCAGGATTAACGCCATGTCTTGCGACAGTTGCTGACGCAGGTCCTGATTCAGCATCTCAACGCTCAGGCTGTTCAGGAAGCTCTGGCGTAAACGCTGATACTGTTCAGGCGCAATATCCACCACCTGATTTTGCAGTGAGCGCAAACGCTGGCTGATCAAAATATCGGTATCGGTGCGACCATAGGTGGCAAACAGCTTCTGCAGTTCCAGATTCTTTTGCGCCACCAGCGCATTAAACTCTTCTTCCGGCAGCCCCTTATCACGCACTTTGGCCAGCTCACGCGCAACCGTACCGAGGTTCGCATTCAGCTTACCGTTCGGTGATTCAACGTTGATGGCGCACTGCGCGCGCAGGAACAGCACCCGACAGTCGAATCCAAGGCCAATGTCTTTGGCATTGTTTTTGGTGAGCTCCTGCTGAATGTGCCAGAACAACGCTTCGCGAGCTAAATCAGCGCGCCAGTAACGTAGCAGTGCGGCAGATTCACGGATCGGCTGCCACGGCGTATCCCACATAATAGACAGACGATCCTGACGTACCGCATCAGTCATGATGCTCACAGCCTCTGCACGCAGCGGAGAGAGCGTCGGTACCGGCGCCGGGGTTTCGCGTTTACCTTTTAACTCGCCAAAGGTTTTGTTGATTTGCTCAGCCACGCTGCGCGCATCTACGTTACCGACGATAATCAGCGTCATCGCATCCGGGGTATACCATTTCTGGTAGAAGGACTGGATTTTCGTCGCATCGACAGGCGTTTTCAGCGGATCGGCTGGATCGTGACCCAGCAGCGTCGATCCCTTCAGACGATAGCGCCACCATCCCTCTTTGGTATCTGACGGCCAGGTTGCCACCATGTCTTCACTACTCAGCGCATGATTGACCGTTTCAGGGGTAATGCTCAAATTGCCGGAAATATTGGCCAGATATGAAAGCGACTCTTTCAGCAGATCGTTACGGCTGTTAGGCAGACTGAGGTTATACAGCGTGGAATCATAGGAAACGATAACGGGCGGCATGGGACGTTTGGGATCGAACCCCTGCTGCCAAAGTGAACGGGCTTGCGTGGCGTCGAGGCCGCCGCTTTGCGTCAGCGCGATACGTGGGATCGCATGGCTGAAACCACTCTGTTGCGTACTTTCGGTGAGTGAACCGGTATTAACCAGCAGGCGAACCTCAATACGGTCGCTGGGGCGCTGGGGAGTGGCCAAGACTTGCCACTGTAAACCATTTGCCAGCGTACCCTGTTGCCACGCCGGGTCAGGCTGGAGCGCATCTGCCTGCACATAGCCGGCAGTGGCCATCATCAGCAAGCCGCCCGCTAAAAGTCGAATTTTTGTGCCCTGCATGTGAACCCCTGATCAACTATCCTGGAAATAAAAAGACAGCCCGTGAAAGGACTCTCTGAATATGACGTTAAAAACACTTCGTGTTAGACCGCAAGAACATAAAAATGTCACGGAGGAAGTGAAAAAATCCCGACGCCGCCGAATCGGCAGTTTCAGGCACAGGGGGTAATTATGCGCAAACACCCGCAGTCCTGGAAGGGACTACGGGCATAAGTGACGAGATTAAGAGGATAAATCGTGCGTTTTGCCATCCGGCGCACGGTTATTCAACGTATCATCCAGCTTTTTGGTGTCCAATTCTTTCACCCATTTAGCCACAACGACAGTTGCCACACCGTTACCAATCAGGTTGGTCAGCGCACGGGCTTCAGACATGAAGCGGTCAATACCGAGAATCAGCGCCAGACCTGCAACCGGCAAATGCCCCACCGCAGAGATAGTCGCGGCCAGAACAATAAAGCCACTCCCGGTCACACCCGCAGCACCTTTTGAGGAGAGCAGGAGCACTACCAACAGGGTTATCTGATGGAAGATATCCATATGGCTGTTGGTGGCCTGTGCGATAAACACCGCCGCCATCGTCAGATAGATTGATGTCCCATCAAGGTTAAACGAGTAGCCCGTGGGTATAACCAATCCGACAACCGACTTCCGACAGCCCAGTTTTTCCATCTTATCGAGCATGCGCGGTAGCGCGGACTCGGAAGAGGAAGTCCCCAGAACGATCAGCAGTTCTTCACGGATATAGCGGATGAATTTAAAGATACTGAAGCCGGTTGCGCGCGCAATTGAGCCCAGCACCAGCACCACGAACAAAATACAGGTGATGTAGAAGCAGATGATCAACTGACCCAGTTGGACCAGCGTCCCGACGCCATATTTACCGATGGTAAAGGCCATGGCACCGAAAGCACCGATCGGCGCCAGGCGCATGATCATATTGATGATGCCGAAAATAACCTGTGAGAAACTTTCAATCACGTTGAAAATCATCTGGCCTTTGCTGCCCAGACGATGCAGCGCAAAACCAAACATTACCGCAAACAGCAATACCTGCAGGATGTTACCGCTGGCAAACGCGCCAATGACGCTCGCCGGGATAATATCCATCAGGAAACCTACGATCCCCTGGTCTTTTGCCTGCTCTGCATACATTGCAACCGCTTTGGCATCCAGCGTCGCCGGATCGACGTTCATCCCGGCACCGGGTTGCACCACGTTGACGATGATAAGGCCGATGATCAGCGCAATCGTACTGACAATTTCAAAATAAAGCAGTGCAACCGCACCGGTGCGGCCTACGGCTTTCATACTTTCCATGCCTGCAATGCCGGTAACGACAGTACAGAAGATGACAGGTGCGATGACCATTTTGATGAGCTTAACGAAAGCATCACCCAGCGGCTTCATTTGTGCGCCTAATTCAGGATAGAAATGGCCAAGGAGAATACCTATGGCAATTGCTGTCAGGACCTGAAAGTAAAGGCTTTTGAATATAGAGGTTTTCATAGGGTGTCCTTAAAGTAAAAACCACAGGTCTTGTAAGGTTTTGTTTAACCTGCGGCCTTAAAGTAACACCCACTCAACATGACAGAAATGCACCTGGATCATAATTGATACAGAAATGTTAAAAATTTTGAGCTGGCTCGCACAAGCGAGACCTTTTTTAACTTTTGTAATCAGCGTTTTCCGGCGTCAGATAACGTTCTTCGAAGATATTTGCCGGGACCGGCCTTGCAAACAGGAACCCTTGCGCCACTTCAACTCCGGCTTGTGATAACCATTCGCGTTGCGCTTCGGTTTCGACGCCTTCGGCGATCATCTGCAAATTAAGGCTATGAGCCAGCTGAATAATGGCGGAGATCATGCTGCAATCTTCAGGAACGCCATCGACAAACATCTTATCGATTTTAAGTACATCTACCGGTAACGACTTCATATGCTGCAGCTGTCGCAGACCGGCATACCCCATGCCAAAATCGTCCAGTGCGATACGCACGCCTGCGTTGCGCAGCGGGCGTAAAATAGCCACAGCGGCATTAGGATCATCAATATGCCGGCTTTCGGTCACTTCCAGAATCAACGTCCCTGGCTTGATGCGATAGCGATTTAACAATTCCAGCAGATCCGACACCATACTCGGGTGCATCAGCTGTAGCGCAGACAGGTTCACCGACAGAGGCAGCATCAGGCCGCGTTCCTGCCAGGCTGACAGCTGGCGGCATGTCTCTTCCAGCACCCAGTAACCGACCGTTACCATCAGACCACAGGACTCAATCCTGTCGATTAACCCTTCTGGCAGCTCCCAACTTCCGTCCGGCTGCTGCATTCGCAATAATGCTTCTGCACTCAATACTTTACCGCTGGACATCTCCACCTGCGGCTGCATCCAGAGCGCAAACTGACGGTTATCCAGCGCGGTAAGAATATCGTTCTCTTCCGTCAAACGCTGCTGCGCCTCTTCCATTTGCAACGGATCAAAGAACTGAATCTGGTTTTTACCCTTGTGGCGCGACGTTAACACGGCTGAGAGCGCCCGGCGGTATAGTTGTTCTGCGGTCAAATCGCCATTAAACATCGCTACCCCAATGTTGCAGGCAGGACGGAGTTGAATACCTTGAATCGGTAATCGCTCATTAACGATAGTAAGTACTTGCTGACCTAGTGTAATCGCGTGCCAGGGCTCTTTTACGCCATGTGCGAGGATGGCAAAGTCATAGCCGCTCACCTGGGTAAGCACCATTCTGGGGGCCAATACTGACTTCAGCTTTTCAACCAGCGTAAGCAACAGGATTTCCCGCTGGGTCTCGGATAATACACCCGCGGTATCACGCAGGGTTTCGCAGGTGACAATCATCAGCGCCGTCGTCTGCTGGCGGGTAACAACCTGCTCCAGCAGTTCCATCAGAAACGACTTGTTGGGCAGTTCGGAAACCGGGAACCGCATTGAATTGTCGCTTTGTTCTTCACTGTGGCGCTGAATCAGCTGCTGATTGAGGTTGTAGCTACGCACCAGCAGGCCAATCTCATCATCCTGATGCAGACGCGGCAGCGTCAGCTGATAGCCAATCAGATTCTGTTGGGGAATATCGTTTAACTCACGTGCTATTTTACGTAATGGATGCAAAATCAATCGGTTAATACACCATGAGATGGCTATTGTGAGGATTAACGATAGAAGTAAGTAAATGGTCACTAACGTTGAGAGCGTACTCATCACGAACTTATACATGCGGTAAGAATCCGCCTGCAGCACCAGATACGCCAGCGGTTGCGGGTTCGCTGAACGCTCAAGAGAATAGACCGGTAGCGAGATTTGTACCGGAAGCTCAAACAGACGGGTCACCGTAACCGGAACCGGACGCTCAGGGATAAAGCTCATGCGCAACGCCTGAAACTGATTGGGCAGCACCACATCGGCACGACTGACCACGCCTGCAGGCCGAATACTTCTTAAAATGGCTTCCGCTTCGGGAATATCCCCTTTCAGGATTGTGCCCGACAGAGGCTCACGGACGGAGCGAGCGATACTTTCCAGTTGCGTAGCCGTGTTATAGCGGTTCTGCTGGACCAAATGGAACAACAAAACGGTGCAAAAAATAAACACAAACACCATGACAACGGCCGCAACCATTGCCATCTGCTTAATTGTTAACGAGCGACTGACACGCAAACTGACTCTCCACGGATAGACGAAACTGCCGTCAGAGTATACCCGATCGTGGCGGTATTAAGAGAGGCGGTATCTGAAAACTTCCCAGCATGCATTATCGCGACAGGATAGGCACCTGACGACGAGATTTATCTGCATTTAAGCCGAAAAAGGCCGCAAGGTCGCCCCTGCGGCCTGGTTCGGGCGCATGTTGCCATCGCGGCAGACAGACGCCCACAAAGCGCATTACTTCCTGTTACGCAGCCAGCTCACAATCAGGCTGGCAATAATGCCAGCGATGACTGGAGCCGCTAAATCGTGCCAGAAGGCCACGCCTAACTGTGCGAGCGTCATATAGCCGCCTGTGTTGCAATGGCAACTGTTCGCGGCTATCCTTAACTTGTCTGGAGTCAAGTTAGCCCCCGTTTTGTTGCCAGGTTTATACCGAACAACGTGCGGGGGTTTTCTCTTTCCAGCAACCGATGCCGCCGGGGATCAAGCCCCCGCAACATTGCGCCTCACCGGGAATTCCCGGCTTGCCGCTGATTCTACGGTAGCCCACTTGCCATATCACTGCGCAATATTCCGCTCTGCGTAGCGCCTCGCATTTCACCCTTTTTTCTCGCCAGTACGCTGGAAAGATTCTTGCCAGTTGGCAACATTCCTGCCGACTATCAATCCAGGAAAACACATAACCCATTGATATCTATTAATTCAATTTCTGGCACAGCGATTGCTATTTGAGTGTGAGCTGTTCTGTTCCGAATTAAAGGAGATATCATGTCTGACTGTCGTACTTACGGATTCAACACCCAGATCGTTCACGCGGGGCAACAACCCGACCCTTCAACTGGCGCGCTCAGTACGCCTATTTTCCAGACTTCAACGTTTGTTTTTGACAGCGCCGAACAAGGTGCCGCCCGCTTTGCGCTCGAAGAGTCCGGGTACATTTACACCCGCCTGGGTAACCCCACCACCGATGCGCTGGAGAAAAAGCTGGCGGTACTGGAAAGAGGTGAAGCCGGGCTGGCAACCGCGTCCGGTATTTCTGCCATCACCACAACGCTGCTGACGTTATGCCAGCAGGGCGACCATATTGTTTCCGCCAGCGCGATTTACGGCTGTACCCACGCGTTTTTGTCGCACAGCATGCCGAAGTTTGGCATTAACGTCAGCTTTGTCGATGCGGCTAAGCCTGAAGAAATTCGCGCCGCCATGCGTCCGGAAACCAAAGTGGTGTATATCGAAACACCCGCTAACCCGACGCTCTCATTGGTTGATATTGAAACGGTGGCCGGCATTGCCCATCAGCAAGGCGCATTGCTGGTGGTGGATAACACCTTTATGTCGCCCTACTGTCAGCAGCCTTTGCAACTGGGCGCAGACATCGTGGTGCACAGCGTCACTAAATACATCAACGGCCACGGGGACGTGATTGGCGGCATTATCGTCGGCAAGCAGGAGTTTATCGACCAGGCTCGGTTTGTTGGGCTGAAAGATATCACCGGCGGCTGCATGAGTCCGTTCAACGCCTGGTTGACGCTGCGCGGCGTTAAAACGCTGGGTATTCGTATGGAGCGCCACTGTGAAAACGCGTTGAAAATCGCCCGCTTCCTCGAAGGGCATCCGTCCATTACCCGGGTCTATTATCCTGGCCTGTCTTCGCATCCGCAGTATGGGCTGGGCCAGCGGCAGATGAGCTTGCCAGGAGGAATCATCAGCTTCGAAATCGCTGGCGGCCTCGAGGCTGGCAGACGGATGATCAATTCTGTAGAATTGTGCCTCCTCGCGGTCAGTCTCGGTGATACCGAAACCCTCATTCAGCACCCAGCGTCTATGACACATTCGCCCGTTGCGCCAGAGGAGCGGCTTAAAGCAGGTATTACCGACGGGCTTATCCGTCTTTCTGTGGGTCTTGAAGATCCAGAAGATATTATTAACGACCTTGAACACGCCATCAGAAAGGCAACATTCTGACCATTATGACCTGAACCGACGCAGATCGGTTCAGGTTGTTGAGAATCAAGGCACAACAGTCTGGCAATACGCGCAATCCTGTTTCGGGGGGAGCGCGTATTTTGGGCAGGGGGTTCTATGCAGGACAACACACTACAACTAAGCAACAATACAGCAACCGCCGTACCATTCTCAAAGAAAATACCATTCACGAAATACGATTTTGGCTGGGTATTACTGTGCATCGGCATGGCAATTGGCGCCGGAACGGTACTGATGCCGGTACAAATAGGTTTGACAGGCATTTGGGTATTCATTGTCGCCTTTATTATTGCCTATCCGGCAACCTATATTGTGCAGGATATTTATTTAAAAACATTATCAGAAAGTGAAACCTGTAATGATTATACTGATATTATTAGTCATTATCTAGGCAAGAACTGGGGCGTATTTCTTGGCGTCATCTATTTTCTGATGATTATTCACGGCATATTTATCTATTCCTTATCCGTGGTTTTTGACAGTGCCTCATATATCAAAACCTTCGGCTTGACCGAGGCCGATCTCTCACAGTCGATAATCTACAAAGTGGCCATTTTTGCCGTGCTGGTCGCCATTGCTTCCGGAGGAGAAAAACTGCTGTTCAAAATCTCCGGTCCGATGGTGGTAGTCAAAGTGGGTATCATCATCGTGTTTGGTTTTGCGATGGTTCCGCACTGGAACTTCGCTAATATCAGCGCATTCCCTGAAGCATCGGTCTTCTTTCGCGACGTGCTGCTGACCATCCCGTTCTGCTTCTTCTCAGCGGTGTTTATTCAGGTGTTGAACCCAATGAACATCGCCTACCGCAAACGGGTGGCGGATCGGGTGCTGGCCACGCGTATGGCAATCCGTACGCATCGGATCAGTTACATTACGCTGATTGCGGTCATTCTGTTTTTCTCTTTCTCTTTTACCTTTTCTATTAGCCATGAAGAGGCCGTTTCGGCCTTTGAACAAAATATTTCCGCACTGGCGCTGGCGGCGCAGGTCATTCCAGGGCAAATTATTCATATCACCTCCACGGTGCTGAATATCTTCGCCGTATTAACCGCATTCTTTGGTATTTATCTGGGGTTCCACGAGGCGATTAAAGGTATTATTCTTAACGTTCTGAGTCGCGTTATTGACGTCGAGAAAATTAATCCCCTGGTGCTTACACTAGGTATTTGCACCTTTATTGTTATCACCCTGGTCATTTGGGTATCATTTCGCGTCTCGGTACTGGTGTTCTTCCAGTTGGGTAGCCCACTGTACGGGATTGTGTCGTGTATTATTCCGTTTTTCCTGATCTATAAAGTAACGCAACTGGAAAAACTGCGCGGGCTGAAAACCTGGCTCATCCTGCTGTACGGGATCCTGCTGTGCCTGTCGCCATTATTGAAGCTGATTGAATAATCCACGTATACTGCGCCGTCAGCCACTGGCGGCGCTTAATCCACACCCTCCAGTTGATAGCTGCGAATTTTATTCAGTACCGTGGTATGTGATACCCCCAGCGCTTTGGCAATATGCCGCGACGACACATTCTCTTCCACCATCTGTTCAATAAGCTGACGTTCAGCACACAAAACCTGTTCTTTAAAAGGACGTTCTGTCGGTGCCTGCTCAACGGCGGGCAAATTCACCATCCCTAATTCTTCCCGCGTAATAACATCGGATTCCGCCATCAGCATCAGGCGAATAATGGTATTTTCCAGTTCACGCACGTTTCCCGGCCAGTTGTGATGATGCAGGGCATCAAAGCAGGCTTTATCCAGAATGATCCGCCGCTGGAATTCCTTCGCGTATTTCTGCACAAAGTGGCGAATCAGCAGGCTGATATCCTGCGGACGCTCCCGCAAAGGCGGAATAGTCAGTGAAAGTACGTTGATGCGGTAATAGAGATCCGCGCGCAGCAGACGTTGTTCCACCCTCTCTTCCAGATTGGCGTTGGTGGCCACAATAATGCGCACATTGACCGGAATAATTTGCGCCCCGCCAACGCGACGGATCCCGCCATCCTGAAGAACACGCAGTAATTTAGCCTGTAAACTCAGCGGCATTTCACCAAATTCATCGAGAAAAAGGGTGCCTTTATCGGCCATTTCAAACAGCCCTTTTTTGCCTTTACCGTCTGCGCCGCTAAAAGCCCCTTTCTCGTAGCCAAAGAATTCACTCTCCATCAGCGACTCAGGTAGCGCAGAGCAGTTGACCGGAATAAACGGATAAAAACGCCGCTGCCCGGAATTATGGATAGCCCGGGCTAACAGCTCTTTGCCGGTACCCGTATCGCCGCGGATCAGAACAGTGTATTTGCTGTCGGCAATTTTTATCGCCTTTTCGATAAGCGAGTGCATGCTCTGGCTGCTGCAAATAATGTCGGAGAAATAGCGCGGGCGTTCCGGCTCAGACATCGACAGCTCGCTTATCTCTTCGCACAGGTAAGCGACGTTAATAATATCGGTGCGCTGGCTTAAACAGGATTGCACGCAGGAAATATCCTGTAACTGGCGGCACCAGGATTTAATCAGGATCCGTCCAGGCGTGACTTTCATCGAGATGATATTGATATCGCAGCAGGAAAATTCCTTCAGGACATCCTCAACCATCGACAGACGATCAATTGTTTTAATATCCCAGCGTATCGTGACCACATTTGCTCCTGATAGTTAGCAACTGCGAAACAGATATTTCTGTGACGAGAGAAAATCTGACTACATTTTAGACGCTATGGAATAATGTTCTGCCAGAGGACTCACATTGTGGGCGTAAAAACAAAATATAAAAAAACCGGAGCACAAGGCTCCGGTTATTGGGTCATAACCCACGTTTATTGCTGCGGGTTTTCATCCTGGTCAACGGCGAAACAGGCGACCAGTTGACCGCCGTAATCTTTCAACTGCGGCTGAAGCTGGGTACACGGACCAAAGCGACGACGGCAGCGCGCGTTGAACGCACAGCCCGGCGGCGGATTCAGCGGGCTTGGCAGCTCACCGGTCAGCTTGATACGCTCACGACGATCGTCAGGGTTCAGGCGCGGCGTTGCGGAAAGCAGCGCCTGCGTGTACGGATGACGCGGATTATTGAAGATCTGATCCTTCGTTCCTTTTTCCACACAGCGGCCTAAGTACATCACCATCACTTCATCGGCAATGTGCTCAACTACCGACAGGTCGTGGGAGATGAAGACGTATGACAACCCCAGTTCCTGCTGCAAGTCCATCATCAGGTTAAGCACCTGCGCACGAACGGAAACGTCCAGCGCCGAGACCGGTTCGTCGGCAATCACCACGTCCGGGTCAAGCATCAGCCCGCGAGCGATGGCAATACGCTGACGCTGACCGCCGGAGAACATGTGCGGATAGCGATCGTAGTGCTCAGTTTTCAGCCCCACTTTCGCCATCATCGCCAGCGCCTTTTCACGACGCTGCTCTTTGCTCAGCGTGGAGTTGATTAGCAGCGGCTCTTCCAGAATCTGCCCGACTTTTTTACGCGGGTTCAGGGAACCGTACGGGTTCTGGAACACAATCTGGATTTTCTGCCGACGCAGCTTCTGCGCCTGCGGGTCGTGCTTAAGCAGATCCTGCCCCTGGTAATACAGCTCACCGCCGGTCGGAACTTCAATCATTGTCAGCAGGCGGCCAAGGGTGGATTTCCCGCAGCCCGACTCGCCGACCACCGCCAATGTTTTACCGCGTTCTAAGGTAAAGGAGACACCGTCCAGCGCTTTCACCAGGCGTTCCGGGGCGAACATGCCCTTTTTCACCGGGTAGTGTTTTTTCAGGTCAATTGCCTGCAACAGCGGCTGTGGCAAAGCGGCCTTTTGCGTACTCATAGCCCAGGCCTCCCGGCATCATCAAGTGGGTAGTGGCATTTCGACTGACGACCGCCTTCCAGCAGGTTCAGTTCAGGTTCTTCAGCGCGGCATTTGTCGGTCGCATAGGGGCAGCGCGGATTCAGCAAACAGCCGTTCGGGCGGTCATATTTACCGGGCACCACGCCCGGCAACGAAGCCAGACGCGCTTTATCCTGAGCAAACTCCGGCAACGCGCGCAGCAACGCCTGGGTATACGGGTGACGCGGCGCGCGGAAAATATCCTGCGCGGCTCCGGTTTCCACTACCTGCCCGGCGTACATCACGATAATTTTGTGCGCTGCTTCGGCCACCAGCGCCAGATCGTGCGTAATCAAGACCAGCGCCATGTTCTCTTTTTGCTGCAACTCCAGCAGCAGCTCGATGATTTGCGCCTGAATAGTCACATCCAGCGCCGTGGTCGGTTCGTCGGCAATCAGCAGCTTTGGACGACAGGCTATCGCCATCGCGATCATGACGCGCTGGCTCATCCCACCGGACAACTGGTGCGGATATACATCCAGACGCGAGGCCGGATCGGGGATCCCCACCAGCGTCAGCAGGTCAATCGCCCGCTGAATACGCGTTTTTTTGTTGCCGCCCTGGTGCACCTTGATGGCTTCCATAATCTGGTAACCAACGGTATAGCACGGGTTAAGGCTGGTCATCGGGTCCTGGAAGATCATCGCGACTTCCGCGCCCACTAACTGGCGACGCTCTTTCTCAGAGATGCGCTTCAGGTCGCGACCATTAAATTCCAGATTTTCGGCCATTACCCGGCCTGGGTAGTCAATCAATCCCATAATCGCCAGAGAGCTGACGGACTTACCAGAGCCTGACTCCCCAACAATGCCAACCACTTCACCCTGGTTCACACTGTAACTAATGCGGTCTACGGCGCGGAATTCGGAACCGACATCGCCGAAATGCACCGATAATTTATCTACATTTAATAACGCCATCTCGAACCTCTTACTGCTTCAGTTTGGGATCGAGCGCGTCACGCAGACCGTCACCCATCAGGTTAAATGCCAGCACCGTCAGCAGGATTGCCAGCCCCGGGAAGGTCACGACCCACCAGGCGCTTTGCGCAAACTGCAACACGTCAGAGAGCATGGTGCCCCATTCCGGCGTAGGCGGCTGTGCGCCCATCCCCAGGAAGCCGAGAGCAGCCATATCGAGAATGGCGTTAGAGAAACCCAGCGACGCCTGAACAATCAGCGGCGCAAGACAGTTAGGAAGAATATTGACGAACATCTGGCGCATCGCACCGGCTCCCGCCACGCGGGATGCGGTGACGTAGTCGCGGTTAACTTCCACAAGGACAGCGGCGCGCGTCAGACGTACATAGTGCGGCAATGCCACGAACGTCAGCGCCAGCGCGGCGTTGCCAATCGAGGGGCCAAACACCGCCACCAGCACCAGCGCCAGTAACAGGCTCGGCAACGCCAGCATGATATCGACCACACGCATAATGACGTTATCGACAATCCCGCCAAAGTAGCCGGCGATAAGCCCGAGAATCACGCCCATCAGCAGGGAGAGCACCACCACCAGACAGCCGACCAGCAGCGACAGACGCGCACCGTACATCAGGCGGGACAGCACATCGCGGCCCACATCATCAGTACCAAACAGATGCGCCATGGTACCGCCTTCCTGCCACGCAGGAGGAGCCAGCAGCGTATCGCGGAACTGTTCTGCCGGGTTGTACGGCGCAAGGACGTTGGCAAAGACCGCAATCAGAATCATGATGACAACATAAACCAGCCCGACAACCGCGCCTTTGTTGCGTTTAAAATAGTGCCAGAACTCCTGCAGCGGAGTCATTGGCACCGGTGCAGCAATAACTTTATTTTCAGTAACCTGTGACATGATGGCCCCTTACTTCTTATGCCGAATACGCGGGTTCACCACGCCGTACAGCAGGTCTACCAGCAGGTTGACGAGAATAATCATCGTCGCGACCAGCAGCACTCCGCCCTGCACCACCGGATAATCACGGCGTTGCAGCGCATCGATCAGCCAGCGCCCCAGCCCCGGCCAGGAGAAGATAGTTTCGGTCAGGATCGCCCCAGCCAGCAGCGTACCGACCTGCAGGCCGATTACGGTTACCACGGGCAGCATCGCGTTACGCAGAGCGTGAATGATGATGACGCGCATACGGGTCAGACCTTTGGCGCGCGCGGTGCGAATGTAATCCTCGCCCAGCACTTCCAGCATCGATGAACGGGTCATACGCACAATGACCGCCAGAGGAATGGTACCCAGCACCATCGCCGGCAGAACCATATGCGCCAACGCATCAATAAAGTTGCCCTCTTCCCCCCAGATGGCGGTGTCTATCAGCATAAAACCGGTGAGGGGATTGGAGTCATCAAGGAACACCATGTCGCTCACCCGACCGGAAACCGGCGTCAGGTTCCACTGCACGGAAACCAGCATGATCAGCATCATGCCCCACCAGAAGATCGGCATGGAGTAACCGGTCAGCGCCAGGCCAACAGCGGTGTGATCGAAAATAGAGCCGCGCTTCACGGCAGCAAGTACACCCACCGGAATACCCACCGCAACGGCGAAAATCATCGCACAAACGCCGAGTTCCAGCGTTGCTTTAAAGCGAGGTACGAACTCTTCCCATACCGGTAAGCGGCTTTTCAGCGAGATACCTAAGTCACCATGCATAACCCCCCAGATATAGTGGAGGTACTGCTGCCACATCGGTTTATCCAGACCGAGTTCAGCCAACAGTTGAGCATGACGCTCAGGGGAGATTCCACGTTCACCCGCCATGATCATTACCGGATCGCCGGGGATCATATGGACGAAGGCAAAAGTGAGAAGAGTGATACCGATAAACGTGGGGATGACGAGTCCCAAACGTCGGAGAATGAACTGCAACATAACCCGGATTCTCTCTAATGACGCACGGCCTGGAACCGTGAGTCTGTATTGCTCACAAATCTTATCCCACGCAAACTGCATCGCGGGTAAAGCATTACGCCGGATGGCGCTGCGCTTATCCGGCCTACACAATACCGGGGCGCAGCGCTTCCTTAATTGCTTTTAATTATTCGACAGAAACGTTTTCGAAGTGGTGTTTGCCTAATGGATCAACCACATAGCCTTTCACTTCTTTACGCACTGGTTCGTACACGGTGGAGTGAGCAACAATCAGAGCCGGAGCCTGATCGTGCATAACTACCTGCGCTTGCTTGTACAGTTCAATACGTTTGTTGTGATCGTCAGTCGCACGCGCCGGCTGAATCAGGTCTTCAAACGGCTTGTAGCACCAGCGAGAGTAGTTGGAACCGTCTTTCGCTGCCGCACAGCTGAACAGGGTGGCGAAGAAGTTGTCCGGATCCCCATTGTCACCGGTCCAGCCCATCATCACCGCCTGATGCTCACCCGCTTTGGCGCGTTTCAGATACTCGCCCCACTCGTAGGTCACAATTTTGGCCTGAACGCCAATTTTCGCCCAGTCGGCCTGAACCATCTCCGCCATACGGCGAGCGTTCGGGTTGTACGGACGCTGTACCGGCATCGCCCACAACTCAACGGTAAAGCCTTTATCCTGACCGGCTTCCTTCAGCAGCGCTTTGGCTTTCTCAGGGTCGTAGGTGTAGTCTTTAACGTCGTCGTTATAGCCCCACATGGTCGGCGGGATCAGGTTCTTCGCGGCGACGCCAGCGCCCTGATAAACCGCTTTAATGATCGCTTCTTTGTTCACCGCGTAGGTCAACGCCTGACGGACTTTCACGTCATCAAACGGTTTCTTCTCGGTGTTGAAAGAGAGGTAGCCAACGTTCAGACCGGCCTGCTCCATCAGGTTGATGTTTTTATCCTGCTTCATGCGCGCGATGTCTGCCGGGTTCGGGTACGGCATCACCTGGCACTCGTTCTTCTGCAGCTTGGCGTAACGCACGGAAGCGTCAGGCGTAATGGAGAAGACCAGACGGTCGATCTGCGGCTTGGTGCCCCAGTAACCTTCGAATGCTTTATACAGAATACGGGAGTCTTTCTGGTACTGCTGCAGCTGGAATGGACCGGTACCGATAGGGTTCAGATCCACTTTCTCCGGGGAACCGGCTTTCAGCATGTTATCCGCATATTCTTTGGAAAGAATAGAAGCGAAGTCCATCGCCAGGTCAGCCAGGAACGGTGCTTCCGGGCGAGTCAGGACGAACTGAACGGTTTTATCGTCCACTTTTTTCACTTCGGCGATCAGATCTGGCAGACCCATCCCTTCGAAGTATTCATAGCTGCCGCCGGACACTTTGTGGTACGGATTCTGGGCATTTTTCTGACGATCGAAAGAGAACACCACGTCATCGGCGTTTAAATCGCGCGTCGGTTTGAAATCTTTGTTGTCTTGCCACTTCACGCCCTGGCGCAGGTGGAAGGTATAGGTTTTACCGTCTTCGCTGATTTCCCACTTCTCAGCAAGGCCCGGGATGACTTCAGTTGTACCCGTTTTGAACTCAACCAGGCGGTTATAGATCGGTACGGAGCTGGCATCATAGGTGGTGCCAGAGGTGAAAAGCTGCGGGTTAAAGCCTTCAGGAGATCCTTCTGAACAATAAACCAGAGTTTTAGCCTGTACGCTTGCTGCGACGGTCATGGCCACCAGGCTCAGACCAAGCTTCAGCATCCCTGACTTCTTCAAGGAAATACTCATTCTTCTGCTCCAAATGTGATGTTTGTTGTTTTACCCTTTGCAGTGGGTTTGCACCGCCTGGCCTTTTTTGTTTTTTACCCGGCCGGGTCGGCGTTAAGAGGATGGGGATTCCGTTCACATAAGCGACTGAGTTGCAGTGCGGATTCTCCATGAAATGCCCCTCATGCCCTACAATCTGTCAACAGAATGTGTAAACGTCAATAAGGGAGCCTTGATTTACGCGGAGGATGAGAAATCCCGAACAAAGATAAAAAAAACATTTCTGAAACATTTCCAGCAGGGAAATTTATGCTACGCCCTCTGACTCAGCATAAAAAACCAAACATATTGCAACACTTAGAGTATAAATTTTACGCAGATTATGAAAAATAACTCACATTTTGCTGAATATGTGAGCATGACCTTCTGTGAACGTTAAAACGCACAGGTGAAAATGCTACTTTCAGACATAAGTTCAGACACCTTTCTCAGCGCAAGCTCATACATAAAATCAATAGAAGATGTCACAAAATGGCACGTTATCCTCACTAGCCGACATCATCTCCTCTCGTAAAATCTCACAGCATCATTGAGGGGATGGCGTTCCGCTATAAATATATAAATAAAGCCATTTTTATCTAATGTGATTTCATTCATTGCTGTTACCTCCATTAAATTTGATTCACGGCCAACAATCCGCCGTATCCGAAATTAAATATGAAATGGAGAAATACAATGAGTGACATGATTTTTTATACTGAACCAGATTTCCAGGGAGAAAGCCTGACTATTGCAAGCCATGACAACGTTGAAGTATATGCTCTAACAAAATGGACTTATCGCTCAGTAAGACTTAATAATAACAAGGCTATGATTAGCGCATCATATAACGACTTTGATCCTGTCAATCAACAAGAAAATTTCATGAGTGAAGATATCCGTGATTTAGCGGACACTATTCATGTGAAGGATTCTTTATCATCAGTCACGGTTTTTAACTTAAACAGTGATGATATCATTGTCAGTATGGATGCGCACTGCGACATGCGAGGATTGAAAACAAACATTGATAGTGAAGCAAAACAACCACCTCTGTTCGATTCGTATTGCTTTGAAAAATACACTACAGATGCTATTTCAGGCACGCTCGCTATTTTAAACCCAGTGACGTTACTTTCCTCAGATGTATATCTGACCTGTGAATCACATTCAATTTACTCAGTCGGCAGTATTGGTACAGGTTATGGAACAGCAACTACCGCGACGATTACGTACTCTCCGGAAACAAAAGATGTTGTCGTGACACCTGCGGCTAAACAAGTCTCCGTTACCGTAGAAAAGGTGGATGAACATCACTTCCTTGCTCATTTTGTCTATGACTGCGGGATCTACGATCATTGTATAATGCATCCTGAGGAGGATTATCGTGGTTATAATGCTATCACTCCTGAAGATCAGTTTTCTAACGTCAGAAATGTAAGCGGTTCCTGGAACTATAAATCTATGGAGATTATTTCAGACTCTAATTATAAAACATCATGGCTTTGGACAGATTACCCTGCCGGCGGCGATGGATATGACATGAGTCAATATCGCAGCTTTACAACATCAACTTCCTTACCTCGATTCAATAATATTTTTGACAGCGGTAGCTCAAATCAAGTGTCATTGGCGTATAGCGCAGGCGGAATTCCGGTGTTATTACGCCTGACAAATACGGATGCTTCCGCAAACTGGAAAGATTTTGTCATTGAAAGCTACTTTAACACCGAAATGTTCACCGTCCGTGTCCCCATTGAATATCATACTTTCTGTGCCAATAACCCAGATGCTGCACAACCCGGTATGGTATGCGTGGTAAATGAGAGCAACCTTCATCAGGATTTTAATACCTGCTTACTTCGGTATGGCTCTCTGAGTACTGATGGTGCGACCGTCACTTGGGCAGGAGAAACAACGCTTAACATTGAATATGCTTCCACTGATACTCTGACCCTTTCGCTGGGTAGTGAGGCCCCAGCAGACTGGGTGATTACAGCCGTAACACGCGGTGACGACTGCTGGTACGTTGATCTGAGCGGCTCTGTTCCTGCCTGACAGGCAATAATCTCCTTTTATAAGACGACAAAAGCCTCATCGATTCTCTGATGAGGCTTTTTTATGCTTTCAAACTTATCTTCAGTTCGCATTATAAGGGGCAAGACCTGAGTGAAAATTGTCGCGTTGGCCTCAACAGCCGACATCAACATCTCCCATTAAATCCTACAGCATCATAGAGGAAGTTGCCTTTTTCTATCAAAATTATAAATAAACCGATTTTTATCTGATGTGATTTCATTTAACCCTGCTTTCTCCATTAAATTTGATTCGCGGTCAACAAACTGCCGCATCCACAATTAAATATGAAATGGAGAAATATAATGAGCGATATGATTTTTTATACTGAGACCAATTTTCAGGGCACATCCATTACCCTGCCAGTGCATAAGGTATTAGATGTCTTTGAGTATGGTATCTGGGCATTTCGTTCGGTTAAGGTAAACGGGAATAAACTTTTTCTTCAGAGTATTGATGCTGTTCAGGAAAACGAATATGTTGTCCCTTACCGTTCAGAGCTTTTTATTAATGAGGATGTCAGCGACCTGACCGTACTGACAAATAATATTGAGAACTTATCTGGCGTTTTTGCAATTTCCCTACCTGAAAATGAAATTATTGTCAGCATGGATGTGACTAACAAACTCAATAACTTCAGGACATCTATTGATTCATATGTTTCGTCATTATCACGTATTGACACTGAATGTTACTTTAATCACACCCAACAAAACATCCCTGGCGTGATGGTTTTTTTGAACCCAGAAACGCAGCTTTCTGAGTTCACCTCACTGACTGCCGAGGCCACGACAGCCAAATATCCCGATGGCTGTCAATCCAGTTACGATAAACTAGCCAGCGTTACCGTCACTTATTTACCTGAGTCAGAGACGATTACCTTAACGCCAGATGTTAGTGTATTGCCCTATACAATTGAGAAATTAAGTGACAACCATTTTATTGTTCACTATGAATATATTGTGGAAAACTACAACCATAGTTATTTTTACGATCAAGAGGAATATCGCGGTGACATGGCAGTTTTAAGCACTCAGTTCAGCGTGAATTTAAAAGATGATGCAAATAACTGGCTGTACCAATCAGCATCAATTTTTAGTACAGCAAATTCACCGCTGTTTTTTTTCACAACACCTTACCCTACAGATGGCGTAGGTTTTGACTTCAATGAGTTCCGCAATTTAATCACCAATACAGGTGTGGATAATATTCCTGTCGCATTAAACCATACTTCCGCTGCTGTAACCGCAGTTTATACAAGTAATGCCGTGCCGGTTTTTGTGCGCCTGACGAACACAGTAGACGCCGATAACTGGAAAGGTTTTGTCCTCCAAAGCGAGTTTATTACCGATCTCATCCAATTCGACCAGCGAGATTATTCCTCATTTTGCATGAGCAAACCGGATACCCAGCCAGGCTTGCTGTGCATTGCCCCCTATAGCGCCTCTAAACTTGATTACCATGAATGCAACCTGCGTTATGGTTCGCTGAGTGAGGATGGCTCGACCGTCACCTGGACCGGCGACTGCGGGCTTATCATCGAAAATGCTTCAACCGATGAATTAAACGTTTCACTACTGAATGCCCCGGCTGACTGGGAAATCACAGCGGTAACGCGCGGTGATGACGGCTGGTACGTTGATCTGAGCGGTTCAGCCGTTGCCTGATGGCGTTTCTCTTATCAGGCCTGGAAATGCCACTAAAGCAAAAAACCCTGCTCGTTGAGCAGGGTTTTGAATTTGGTCGGTGATAGAGGATTACTCGCCACTGCGTGGCTCGCCCTGCGGCCGTTGCTGACGCAACGTTCTCTCACTACGCTCGAGTCGAACCTCTTGCCCCCGGAGGTTCTCATCCTCGTGGATTCCTGAATGCAAAAAGCCCGCTCAAAGAGCGGGCTTTTCTAATTTGGTCGGTGATAGAGGATTCGAACCTCCGACCCCTTCGTCCCGAACGAAGTGCGCTACCAGGCTGCGCCAATCACCGAATGCGGGGCGCATCTTACTGCTCAGCAGCGCGCCCGTCAATCCCTTAGCATCAAAATGCCATTTGATCGGTGAGAAAGTCAGCAGCCCAATTACTGAGCCTTAACCTTCTTCGCGTCCGGAATGCGGCACCAGTTGTTATTCTCGTTAATACCGCCATTTGGCGAGGTATAACCGAGGCAACCCAAAATAGTGTCGTACAGTTCCACATGACGACGCGGCACCTTCATATCAGCTTCTTGCTTCAGATGTGCAAACGCCTTCGCATGGTCTGGGTCTTCCAGATATTTGTCTGACATCCACACCAACATAGGAACGCGGAACTGCTCTGGCGGCGCCATTTTACGCGGCGTACCGTGCAGGTGCTCACGCTCGTTAATCGACTCACCGTGGTCGGCGGCGTAGAACACAATCGCTTTCTTATCGCGCAGTTGATCGAACACTTTGGTAATAAAGTGATCAACATAGGTTACCGAGTTATCAAACGAGTTGATCATCTCGGCCTTCGAGCAGCCGCTATCAACATTGACGCACTCCGGCTTCCACTGCGCATATTCGCGGGTGTAGCGCTGAGTGTAGTTAAAATGCGAGCCTTTGGTGTGCAGAATAATCAGATGCTTGTCACCATCTTCATTATTCTGCAAAGACTGCTGCATCTCGGTAATCAGCAGCATATCGTCAACGTTTTTGCCACGGTTACGCGGCTCAGCGCCAATCTGCTCACGGTAAGCGATGTTCTCCGCCATGGTATTACTGTAGAACCACATCTCGCTTTGCATCGCGTAGAGGTCGGTCTTGAACCCTAACTGGCTGAGCACAGCAAAGACGTTTTGTTCTTTCAGGGTACGCTGCGGGTTTTCTTCCGCCCCGCCCTGACGTACAAACATACAGCGCAGCGAAAGTTTAGTTGCCGTATCGCAGGAATATCCCCGGAATGCGGCCAGATTTTTCTCCTGGGCGAGTCTTGGCGTAGTATTGCGCTCATAGCCAAAAATCCCCATATGATCCCAACGCGTGGTTTCCCCGATAATAAAGACCACATAGGTGTCGTCGAGATTTTTGGGCGCAACGTAGGTGAACTTCTTCGCCGGGTTCATCAGCGATTTGTTGTCTGAAGATTCATCCACCTGTGCCCAGGCGTACAGACCCAGCGCTGAGAGCCAGTTTGACGGCAAATAAGAGTTCGCCACAACCCCGCCATAGCTGGGTAGATCGATCCCCGTTTCACGTTCAACGCTTCTCTGTTGCATGCTCAGCAGGCGAATCGGCGCCCATACCAGCAGGCCAGCTAACAATACTACCCCCACGCTACGCCATCTCATACCCGGTGTACGAATCTGTCTCATCAGGGTATAGCGGCAGCGGTTACTCCAGATCAGCACCAATGGGATAATACTGACCGAAACCAGCCACACGATGAAATGCCAGCCGACGACTTCTTTCGATAAATCAATATCCGTGGTCATAACGGAGGCGATAATGCCGTAGCCAATTACCACGTTCAGGAAGGTCATATAATAACTGGCGCCGGCAGAACACAGCACCACAAAGGTTGCCAGCACACGCCAGGCGCGTCGGCCAAATAACGAGAGAAGTCGGAGTAAAAAGAAGGTCACCAGCACAGTGCCGGCCAATTCAACAACCGCGGAGAGTCCTTTCCAGACGGTAAACTCGTGCGCATATCCACTAAAGCGACGGAAAAATACGGCACAGTTCATAAACAAACCGATATAGATTGCCAGCAAGAAACTGAGTTTCTGCTGCGTCATCGACTTAATGTATCTCATGCAAACAAACCCTGGAAATCGGGATAAAAACACCCTGTGCAGCGATCAATCAGACCGGACAGAGGAAAAATGCGACAACAGCAGAAGTGAAATGTCTACGGGCGCGGGTAAGTAGACCACAGGAGGGAGAAAAAGTGCTTATAGAGAATGAAAATGGCGCATATATTTTTGTAAATATATGCGCCAGGTATTAATCAGACCACTAATAGGTTTAGGCGTGTGCCTCGGTGTAGACGCTACGTTGTGGCTGACGAATAGTGGTAGAAAGCGCCAGCGAAATGATTAACAACGCAAAGATAACGCAGAAGGTCACAAAGAACCCGCCAAACAGCGAGGCGATAATGGAACCGCAAATACTGCCAATACCGAAGCCCAGGTAGATAACACCGTAGTTTTTAGCCAGGTTATTCAGACCGAAGAATTCGCTGACCAGTGATGGGAACACGGTGATGGTGCCGCCAAAGTTAAATGCGACACAGGCAATCGCCATAAAGAAAGTGACGTCATTCAGCGGCGCGAACAGCAGAGCAGCCATACCCACCAGCGAAACGACCTGGCCAATGGTGATAACGCGAATACGGGAGATTTTATCGGACAGAATCCCCAGCACCAGACGGCCCGACAGGTTCGCGATAGAAATCACGGTAACCGCATTTGCCGCCGTTGCCACATCCATATGCGCCAGGCTTTGTGCGATATCTTTCGCCACGCCAATCACATACAGGCCGCTCATACACGCCGTCAGGAACATGACCGCCAGCATCCAGTACTGCGGTTTACGCATGGACTGCGCCAGGGTGAAGTCATTCTCGACCACGCCATTTTTCGTTTTCACTTCCTGATTCGGCGCATCTTTCATCAGCGTGGAGCCAAAGACGATCATTACCAGCACAATCGCGCCCCAAATCATGAAGGTTTTTTCCAGGCCTACGGTACTCAGTAACTGGCTATCGATAAATTTAAAACCGAGGCTGCCAAGGCCATAAGAACCGATGGCAAAGGCGGAAATCAACCCTTTACGCTCCGGGAACCATTTTACGCAGTTGGAAAGCGTTAACAGGTAACCTGCACCATCCGCCAGACCAACCAGCACACCGGCGCTCAGCCACAGCATAATCAGGCTGTCGGAGTGGGCGGTTAAGAAGAAGCCGACGCCGAGTAAAACACCGGAGGCCATGGTGACGCGTTTCACGCCAAAACGTTCCTGCAGCTTGCCGGCAACGGAAGAGGAAATCGCCAGCCCAAGGCTCAGCAAGCCAAAGGAAAAGGCAACCTGGCTCACTGGCGCATCAAGCTTAGAAGAGAGTGCGCCATTAAACAGGCTCCAGGTATAAACAGAACCTAAAGCAAATTGGGTAATAATGGTGCCGATCAGAGTCAGCCAGCGGGTACGCTGATAATCAGAAGTTTTCATGGCAGTCTTCCTGCATAAACAAAATGGGAAATTCTCTGCCAACAACCATACCGAAGCGCTTTTATGAGCAGGAGAAAACGGCATGAAATGCCGCCAGGACGGAATGAAATGCCTGGATTGTGGAATGAATGACGAGACAAAAAGTCGGGTTACTGAATTTTATCGCATGAGTTAGTACACGCTATCGCTGAGGCGCGTGTGATTGTTGATCTCGATATGTAACAGAGATGTTTTTCTGATGATTTTTTACGTTAAAATTTGGCGCTCACACCCATGGTGTACATATAGTCGCTGTTGTTGGTGCTATTTTCCGCCTGCGAGAGCGCCGCATAAGCCGCCATGTGCGGGTTCAACAGCATGTCTGCACCGACGGTAACATCCAGCCAGTTACCGTCCTGACCCGCCGCCGTCATGCGGCTTAAGCCCGACTGCGCTTTCCAGATATTCTCGCCAAACTGCTGGTTATAGCTGATTTGCGCCCACGGTCGCACATCACCGAACTGGGAGTTCACTCGCCAGCCTAACGTGCTGACGCTGGCATGCCACAACGGATCGTTCTGCGCTATCGACGTCGCGCTATCGCCAAACTCGTTGTAAGTAGACGTGGTTGAACCGTCATAATGCAGCGCGGCAACCGGACCGGTTGTCACCTGCCTTGAAAGCGGGAAGTTCCAGCCCATACTCATGCCGCTGGTCGCCTCCATAGGCGTCTCAGCCGCCAGATTCACCACGGGCCCCGCTACGTTTTGAGTGGAGCGAATACGTTCTTCCAGAATGTCGTTATAACGTGGTTGGTGATCGCTGTCCCATGTATAACGTTCAGCCGTATGCCCTGACATCGCATCAACGATATATTCTTGTTGCCAGCCATATGCTGTATTGATGGACAGCGCACAAACTATGACGCTCGCCAGAGTTAACCTTTGGCGACCACTACTGTTTCTTATAATCATCAACGCGACTCCAGAAAAGAGCCGAATTCGGCGATATTATTGTCATTGTGTGAAGGATATCGGGCCCATCAGGCCCTGTATTAAATATTGTCTTTTTAGCTGGCGCGTCAAGGCGGGCCGAATGAAATTTTTACGCCAGTAAAAACAGCGAGGAAGAATATGCAGCGTTGCGGATGGGTCAGCCAGGACCCACTTTACATTGCCTACCACGACAAGGAATGGGGCGTCCCCGAAACCGATGGCAAAAAGCTGTTCGAAATGATCTGCCTTGAAGGCCAGCAGGCCGGATTATCGTGGATTACCGTACTAAAGAAACGGGAAAATTATCGCCACGCCTTCCACCATTTTGACCCGGAAAAAGTGGCGGCCATGACTGAAGAGGATGTGGAGAGGCTGGTACTGGATGCTGGCATTATTCGCCATCGCGGAAAGATTCAGGCCATTATCGGCAACGCTCGCGCCTTTTTGACCATGGCGCAAAACGGAGAGTCGTTTAGCGAATTCGTCTGGTCATTTGTTGATAACCAACCGCAAGTGACCCGCGCCGCCAACCTGAGCGATATCCCCACCTCAACGCCTGCGTCAGACGCGCTGTCTAAAGCGTTAAAAAAACGCGGGTTTAAATTTGTCGGCACCACCATTTGTTACTCCTTTATGCAGGCGTGCGGCCTGGTCAACGATCATGTCACCAGTTGCATCTGCTATCCGGGAGAACAACATGATTCGTGAATCAAAGGCTGACGATCTACCGGCGATTCTGGCGCTATGGATGGAAAGCACAATCCATGCCCACCCGTTTATCGAAGAGCGCTACTGGCGCGAAAGTGAATCCATCGTGCGTGATGTTTACCTGCCCGCCGCGCAAACCTGGGTGTGGGAAGAAGAAGGCGAGCTCAAAGGCTTTGCCAGCGTTATTGATGACCGCTTTCTCGGCGCGCTGTTTGTCGCGCCTGCCGCCATCAGAAACGGGATCGGCAAAGCGCTGGTGCAGCATGTGCAGCAGCGCTTTTCGATACTCAGCCTTGAGGTCTACCAGAAGAACCAATCGGCGGTGAACTTCTACCATGCACTGGGTTTTCGCATTGAAGACGGCGCATGGCAGGAGGAAACTCACCATCCCACGTGGATTATGGGCTGGCAGGCGGATCAAACGCCGTAAGGGTCAACGTTGGTCCGCTGTATTTTTCGAGCCACGCCAGCGCAGTGTTGCCCGCGCAGCCATTCCCCAGCTTCGAGCTGGGGAGATCTTTGGTCAGCACGTTGACGGCGCCATTTTTACAAATACCGTTAGCAGCGAGATCCAAATCAGGCCAGGCGCCTTCATGAATACAGATGACGCCAGGTTTAATACCTGCCGACACCACCGCTCCCGCCAGTACTTGTCCTCGCAGATTCCACACCCTGACCGTGTCGCCATCCACAATGCCGCGCGCGTGGGCGTCCTGCGGGTGGATCGTAACCGGCTCACGATCCGCTACCGCATACCGTTCGCGCAACGCGCTGTAGTTAAGCTGGCTGTGCAAACGGTGCGCCGGATGAGCGGAAAGCAACTGTAACTGCTCCGGCTCTGCGTTACCGAACCACTCATCAGGCTCCAGCCACATCGGGTGTCCCGCACAGTCTGCGTAGCCGTAACCGGCAATCCTCTCACAGTAGATTTCAATTTTTCCGCTGTCCGTTTTCAGCGGATGCGCCTGCGGGTCGCGGCGAAAATCCGCGAAACGGATAAACTGCGCGCTGGCGGCGTTTTCTGGCATTTCGATCAGGGCGTTGCGCTGCCAAAACTCGGCGAAAGGCGGCAATGTCACCTGCTGACTGGCCCCGCGTTGCCCGGCAATATTGTAAAAGGTCTCCAGCCACGCCAGTTCGCTTCTACCTTCGGTAAATCGGTCATATCCGCCTTTTTCCCAGCGTTCACTCAGCTCGGCAAAGACATCAAAATCATTTCTCGCTTCGTCCTGCGGCGGTACGACCAGCTTCATTGGCACCAGATGCTGGTTGCTGTAATCGCCGGTCATGGTCAAATCATTACGCTCAAACGACGTTGTCGCCGGCAGCACGATATCGGCATGCTTCGCTGCGGCAGTCCAGAAACATTCCGAGATAACCACCAGCTCCGGTTTCTGCCAGGCGCGAATTAAACGGTTGGTGTCCTGGTGATGAGTGAAGTTAGCGCCGCCCGCCCACCACAGCATGCGGATGTCCGGGAAATGGCGGTCCATTCCATTATGCTGGTAAAAACCGCCGGGGTTCTCCAGCGCGTCGACAATACGCGCCACCGGGATTTTATCCACCGCGTCGGTGCCGCCTTTAATGCTGCCCTGCATTGAGGCCAGCACCGCAGACCGGCGCGTTGGGTTGCCGCCGTTGGCAAAATGGTACGACAGCCCAAAGCCACCGCCTGGCGTGCCGATTTGTCCGAGCATGGCGGCCAGGGTGACGATCATCCAGTGCTTCTGCTCGCCATACTGCTGGCGCTGCATCCCCCATCCTGCCATCAGCATGGTGGTGTTTTGGTGAAATATCGCCGCCAGCTCACGTATTTTCGCTGCCGGAATGCCACAAATGTCGGCTGCCCACTCCGCCGTTTTTGCAACATCGTCAGATTTACCCAGCAGATAGTCGGCAAAACGGGCATAACCGGTCGTGCACCGGGCGAGAAAGTCCTCGTCGTGCCAGCCGTTTTCCACCAGCGTATGCGCGATACCCAGCATCAACGCCACGTCAGTCCCCATATGCGGGGCGATCCATTCCATCTTATCGCCAAAGAAATCGACGCTTTCCGATCGCATCGGATCGATACAGATCAATCGTTTCCCGCTGTCGCGTAAAGCCGCAAAGTAAGCGATCCCCTGTTCGTCAGAAGCGTTCCAGGCAATCTTCAGGGTATTCAGCGGATTGGCGCTCCATAACACCACCACCTCGCTGTGCTCCAGCACCACCGGCCAGCTGGTTTGCTGCTGGTAAACTTCGTTGCCGCCCACCACGTACGGCATGATGGCCTGCGCAGCCCCCGTCGAGTAATCCCCCAGATGCCCGGTATAACCGCCCGCCAGCGCCATATAACGCTGTAACAGCGTCGCGGCTTTGTGTAACACGCCGTTGGAACGCCAGCCGTAGGAACCAGCAAAAATCGAGGCCGGGCCGTAGCTGTCACGGATGCGTTTATGCTGCGTATGGATAAGATTTAGCGCGTCATCCCAACTGACGCGAACAAATTCATCCTGCCCGCGCACCCCCTGTGGGTTATCCGGCGAGGCGAGAAAGCCTTTACGCACCATCGGAAAACGTACCCGCGTTTTACTGTGAACCTGGTCGCGCACCACGGTTTGCAAAGAGTTGGGATGGGTGCCAGGCAGCGCGCCACGCGAGGAGAAAACCGTCTCCCCATCGGTTTCGACAAGGACTGGTCCCCAGTGAGCGGCGGTTAATACCGAGTAATGTGCGGGTGAATTAGCCAAGATGGTGCTCCTGAATGCGATGTGACGGCTTATTTATTATGCCGTTCAATGTTACTTACAAATTTCAGAGTCTTCCCTGGAATTTTCTTCATGTTCACACGTCATAATCAACCGCCACGGTCGCTGTGGCAAAGAAGAAAAAGTCATTAAGGAATTAAGATGAAGAAACGTGTTTTTGTTATTGCTGCCATCGTGAGCGGCGCCCTGGCGGTTTCTGGCTGCACAACAAACCCTTACACCGGCGAACGCGAAGCGGGTAAATCCGGCATTGGCGCGGGTATTGGCTCTCTGGTCGGCGCGGGCATTGGCGCACTCTCTTCTTCGAAGAAAGATCGCGGCAAAGGCGCACTGATTGGCGCAGCGGCTGGCGCGGCCGTTGGCGGCGGTGTCGGCTATTACATGGACGTGCAGGAAGCAAAACTGCGCGAAAAAATGCAGGGAACCGGCGTCAGCGTGACGCGTAGTGGCGATAACATCATTCTGAATATGCCAAATAACGTCACCTTCGACAGCAGCAGTGCCAACCTGAAACCTGCTGGTGCCAACACCCTGACCGGCGTAGCAATGGTACTGAAAGAGTACAATAAAACCGCCGTCAACGTGCTGGGCTTCACCGACAGCACCGGCAGCCAGGATCTGAATATGCGTCTGTCGCAGCAGCGCGCGGACTCCGTCGCCAGCGCCTTAATCACTCAAGGGGTCGCGGCTAACCGTATCCGCACTCAAGGTATGGGCCCGGCAAATCCGATCGCCAGCAACAGCACGGCAGAAGGTAAAGCGCAGAACCGTCGCGTAGAAATCACCTTAAGCCCACTTCAGTAACGTTTTGTGCCGGGTGAAGACAGGTCGAATCCATCCGGCATGAAGCACTTGCCATCGTTGATTTTCGCGTTAAGGTGTTGTCACCAAACTCAGGGAAATCAGCGATGAGCAAATCAACACGAGCAACCATCAGCGATGTGGCGAAAGCCGCAAAAACCGGCAAGACCAGCATTTCACGTTATCTCAACGGTGAAAAGCACCTGCTTTCCGACGCGCTGCTGGCCCGCATTGAACAAGCCATTGCCGATCTCGACTACCGCCCCAGCCTGATGGCAAGAGGCCTGAAACACGGTCGTACCCGCCTGATCGGCCTGATCATCGCCGATATTACAAATCCCTACTCCGTCAACGTGTTAAGCGGTATTGAAGCCGCCTGTCGCGATAAGGGCTTTACCCCGCTGGTGTGTAACACCAACAACGAAGTGGATCAGGAGCTGCATTATCTCGACCTGCTGCGCAGTTACCAGGTCGAAGGAATTGTGGTCAACGCCGTCGGGATGCGCGAAGAGGGGCTGAACCGCCTGCAGCAGTCTGCGCTGCCGATGGTGCTGATTGACCGTAAAATTCCCGATTTCGCCTGCGATATGGTCGGGCTGGATAACACCCAGGCGGCAACGGTTGCCACCGAGCATCTGGTCGAGCAAGGTTTTGAAGCCATCCTGTTCCTCAGCGAACCGCTGGGCATGGTGAATACGCGCCGCGAACGTCTGAGCGCTTTTCGCGCCACGCTCGCGCAGTACCCCGGCGTTATCGCGCAAAATGCCGAAGTCCCGCTAACGGACAATACGCAACTGGATGACACGCTGCGCCAGTTCCACCAGCAGCATCGGGGCATGCGTAAAGCCGTTATCTCCGCCAATGGCGCCCTCACGCTACAGGTTGCCCGCGCCCTGAAGCGCATTGGCCTTAACTGGGGCAGCGATATCGGCCTGCTCGGTTTTGACGAACTGGAATGGGCAGAGCTGGCGGGCGTCGGTATTACCACATTGAAACAACCCACCTGGCAGATTGGCTACACTGCCGTTGAGCAGGTTGTAAGCCGAATTGATGGCGGCTCTTCTGCCATTCAGGAACAGGTCTTCTCCGGCGAGCTGATCGTGCGCGGCTCTACCGCCCGTTAAATTACCTTCGTGATGGTGATCATAAATTCGACATCCCAGGCTTTTCTTTGGAACCGGTTCCATCTAGCGTTATTACAACAACGCTAGTCTGGAGTTTCCATGAAAAGAAAAATTATGGTGGTCACCGCCGCTTACGGCCAAGACCAGGTGCGGGCCGCAGGCGGACAAACGGCATTATTGCCTATCATTGCCGAAGCCGGTGCTGACGGCGTTGAAATCCGCCGCGAGTTATTAACCGATGCCGAGCTGAAAACGCTCCCTACGATGGCTTCTGCTATCGAAATCTTCGGCCTGCTGGCCTGTTACTCAGCGCCTGAGCCATTGTTCCTTGCGAACGGTAACCTCAACCCCCAACTTCCCGCGCTACTTGAAGAAGCGCAGGCCCTGCAGGCGCTGTGGTTAAAAGTCTCCCTCGGCCATTTTTCCCATACCGAACAGTTCAACGTTTTACGCGAATGGCTCGACAACAGCGGAATGGAGCTGGTTGTTGAGAACGATCAAACCGCCTGCGGACGCCTGCAACCGATGCAGCGCTTTAACGAAGCCTGTCAGACGCAAAACCTGCCGATATCTTTAACCTTCGATATGGGCAACTGGCTGTGGGTGGGCGACTCCCCGGAAGAAGCAGCACAAAACCTGGCGTCAACCGTTGGCTATATCCATGTCAAAGCCGCTGTCACACATCGCGACAGCTACCGCGCCGTACCGCCAGATGCAGCAGACTCGCGCTGGATGGCGCTGCTAAAAACGCTGCCCAACGACGTCCCGCGCGGCATTGAGTTCCCCCTGGAAGGGCAGGATCTGACGGCGGTTACCCGCCACTACGTCGAGCTGTTACGCGAGGAGTAACGTATGAAAAATTCACTGGATGTGGTCACTATTGGTGAAGCGATGGCGATGTTTGTCGCCACGCAAACTGGCGAACTGGCGGATGTGGAGCAGTTTATCAAGCGCGTTGCAGGCGCGGAGCTTAACGTGGCGACCGGTCTTGCCCGTCTGGGCCTGAAGGTCGGCTGGGTGAGCCGCGTTGGCAACGACAGTTTTGGCCGTTTTATCGTTAAGTCGCTGGAAAAAGAAGGGATTGATGCGCAGGGAGTCACCCAGGACGGGCGTTACGCTACCGGCTTTCAGCTTAAATCTAAGGTCGAAAATGGAACCGATCCCATTGTGGAGTATTTCCGCAAAGGTTCCGCTGCCAGCCGCCTCAGCGTTGAGGATTACCACGAGGCCTATTTCGCCAGCGCGCGCCACCTGCACCTGAGCGGCGTAGCAGCCGCGCTTTCCTCCAGCTCTTATGAACTACTGGCGCATACCGCCCGCACCATGAAGGCCCAGGGGAAGACCATCTCGTTCGACCCGAATTTGCGCCCAGTGCTGTGGAAAAGCGAAGCCGAGATGGTGGAAAAACTGAACCGGCTGGCATTTCAGGCTGACTGGGTTCTACCCGGGTTAAAAGAGGGCATGATTTTAACCGGTCAGCAAACGCCTGAAGCCATCGCCGACTTTTATCTGCGCCATGGCGTGAAGGCCGTGATCGTTAAAACCGGGGCTGATGGCGCCTGGTACAAAACTGCCAGCGGTGAACAAGGCTGCGTTGCGCCGGTAAAAGTCGACAACGTGGTCGATACGGTCGGCGCAGGCGATGGCTTTGCCGTGGGCGTTATCAGCGCCCTGCTCGAAGGCCGCTCGCTACATCAGGCAGTGACCCGCGGCAATAAAATTGGCGCACTGGCCATTCAGGTTCAGGGCGACAGCGAAGGATTACCCACACGTGAACAATTAGGGGAATAAATTCCCGGCCAACTCTGTACCCTACATACAGAGGCGGCGTAACAGCATAACCAGAGGGCAGTCTATGAATAGCTCAACTAATGCAGCAAAACGCTGGTGGTACATCATGCCAATCGTGTTTATCACGTATAGCCTGGCGTACCTTGACCGCGCGAACTTCAGCTTCGCCTCCGCCGCAGGTATCAACGAGGACCTCGGCATTACCAAAGGGATCTCTTCCCTGCTGGGCGCGCTGTTTTTCCTTGGTTATTTCTTCTTTCAGATCCCGGGCGCAATTTATGCCGAACGCCGCAGCGTACGAAAACTGATTTTTGTCTGTCTGATCCTCTGGGGTGCCTGCGCGTCGTTAACCGGGATGGTCAGCAATATTCCAATGCTTGCCGCCATTCGCTTTATTCTTGGCGTCGTTGAAGCCGCCGTGATGCCGGCAATGCTGATTTATATCAGCAACTGGTTTACAAAATCCGAGCGCTCGCGCGCTAACACCTTCCTGATCCTCGGTAATCCGGTCACCGTCCTGTGGATGTCCGTGGTTTCCGGTTACCTGATTCAGGCGCTGGGCTGGCGGGAAATGTTTATCATCGAGGGCTTCCCGGCCATCATCTGGGCATTCTGCTGGTGGGTGCTGGTAAAAGACAAACCGTCTCAGGTCGGCTGGTTGTCAGAATCTGAAAAAGCCGCGCTTCAGGCGCAACTGGAAAAAGAGCAGCAAGGCATCAAAGCCGTACGTAACTACAGCGAGGCTTTCCGCTCACGTAACGTGATCCTGCTGTGCATGCAGTATTTCGCCTGGAGTATTGGCGTCTATGGTTTTGTCCTGTGGCTGCCGTCGATTATCCGCAACGGCGGTGCAAATCTGGGGATGGTAGAGGTTGGCTGGCTGTCATCCGTACCGTATCTGGCGGCGACGGCGGCGATGATCCTCGTCTCCTGGGCCTCCGATAAGCTGCAAAATCGTAAACTGTTTGTCTGGCCGCTGTTACTCATTGCCGCTTTCGCTTTTATCGGCTCCTGGGCCGTGGGCGCAGACCACTTCTGGATTTCTTACACGCTGTTGGTTATTGCGGGTGCGGCAATGTATGCCCCTTATGGCCCCTTCTTCGCCATCATTCCGGAAATGCTGCCGCGCAACGTCGCCGGTGGGGCAATGGCGCTGATAAACAGCATGGGCGCGCTAGGTTCATTCTTTGGTTCATGGTTTGTCGGCTACCTAAATGGCGCAACCGGCAGCCCGTCCGCCTCGTACATTTTTATGGGGGTAGCGCTTTTTGTCTCAGTATGGCTAACTTTGATCGTTAAGCCTGCTAATAATCAACAGCTACCTATTGGCGCACGCCACGCTTAAATTTTAACTTACGGAGATTCGCATGAAGCCGTCCATTATTCTCTATAAAGCGTTACCTGACGATTTACTGCATCGCCTGGAAGAGCATTTTACTGTGACTCAGGTGCCTAACCTGCGCCCGGAAACGGTCACACAGCACGCCGACGCTTTTGCCAATGCAGAAGGTCTGCTGGGCTCCAGTGAAGCCGTCAATACCGCCCTGCTGGAGAAAATGCCCAGGCTGCGGGCGACATCCACGATTTCCGTAGGCTATGACAACTTCGACGTCGATGCTCTCAACGCGCGTAAGGTGCTGTTGATGCACACGCCAACCGTGCTGACGGAAACCGTCGCCGATACGGTGATGGCACTGGTGTTAAGCACCGCTCGCCGCGTGGTAGAAGTCGCTGAACGAGTTAAAGTTGGCGAATGGACCAAAAGTATCGGGCCGGACTGGTTTGGTACCGATGTACACCACAAAACGCTGGGGATTGTCGGCATGGGCCGTATTGGCCTGGCACTGGCACAACGCGCGCATTTCGGCTTTAGCATGCCAATTCTCTACAACGCGCGTCGTCATCACCAGGAGGCGGAAGAGCGCTTCAATGCACGTTACTGCGATCTTGATACGCTGTTGCAGGAGTCTGATTTTGTTTGCCTGATCCTGCCGTTAACCGAAGAAACGCATCATCTGTTCAGCACCGAACAGTTCGCCAAAATGAAGTCTTCCGCCATTTTCATTAATGCCGGACGTGGACCAGTGGTTGATGAAAAAGCACTGATTGCCGCCCTGCAAAATGGGGAAATTCATGCCGCAGGCCTGGATGTGTTTGAGCAGGAGCCATTACCGGCGGACTCACCGCTGCTGTCGCTGCCAAACGTGGTTGCCGTGCCGCACATTGGTTCAGCCACGCATGAAACACGCTATAACATGGCGGCCTGTGCGGTGGATAATTTAATCGATGCGCTGCAAGGACGCCTTGAGAAAAACTGCGTGAACCCGCAGGTTGCGCCATAAACAAAAGGCCGGGTAGCGCTTACGCTCACCCGGCCTTTCATGTATTACAGCGTCTTAATTACTGAGCGGCATTCACCGCAGCAGTCCAGGCCTGATTAAATGCCTGATGCTGAGAAGCCAACGGGCCAATCAGCGTGTTGTACTGACTTGCCTGCTGTGACGTTGGGAACTGGATACCGTTGGCGACAAAGCTCACCTGTGTATCCTGCTGCGCGACAAAATCACCGACCTGCACTAACTGCTGCGTGAAGATTTGCGCGGCAGGAATCAGCGGCTGTAACGCCTCTGAAGGTACAGTGACGACTTTGTTATAGACCTGGTCAAAGACCGGCTTCAGATCCTCGCCCTGCTTCAGCGCGCCATGCGCAGCATCCGCCTGCAGTTTCGCATTCTGCAACTGTTGCCCTAACACGCCCAGCGCACCATTTGCCTGACGCAACGGTTCACGCTGAGTCACATAATCCTGAGGAACACGAATCGCATTTACGCTATCAACCACCGGACGCAGACCGGAATCCATCGCCTGATTAACCTGCTGTGAATAGCCATACAGAATCGCGTAATCGGACACAAACGGGCCAAACTGTTTTTTCTGATCGGCGGTCAGCGTTGGTAAACGCTCTCCGCTACGCATTGCAGTATTCTGCAGAAAATCGATAAACGCTTTGCGTTGATCGCCTTCTTTATCAAAACACCCACTCAGGCCAACTACCATTAAGAGCGCCAAAACAGGCGCAAACCAGCGAGAGCAGGACTTACCTGTCGCCATTTTAATACTCCTTTCACCCAAAAATGCGCACAACGACACCCGCGTGCCTGACGTTGACAAGGATAGTCCAGGTCAGCCCCGCAAGATACCCTTTCCGCGTAATCTTGTGGGGGAAAATAACCACTCCCGCCACCCTTCGTTTTGCTAAACAATGCTGCATTTGCCCCACGGCGTCATATTTTAGTCATCTTTACAATCGGGTTCGCTCGTTCGGAGATCCCGACCGTTATCAGTTCGTTAGCCTGCAAAAGATTATCGGCCACGATCCGCTGAAACGAATCCATCACGCAAAGCTTAAATCCGGCTTCATTTTTTCCGACTACTCTTAATGAGCTTCGATGAAATTCACGATCCCGCTGTGTGATTTGTAGGAGTTCTCAATGGAATACAAAGATCCTATGTTTGAACTGCTGAGCAGTCTGGAGCAGATTGTTTTTAAAGATGTATCGCAGACGGTCACTCTGACGCAAAAAACCAACCCTTTCACCGAATTTGAACAGCTACGACGAGGGACAGGTTTAAAAACAGACGATTTTGCCCGGGTGATGGGCGTGACGGTCGCAATGGTTCATGAATGGGAGTCTAAACGCGTAAAGCCTTCCAGTACCGAATTGAAGTTAATGCGCCTGATTCAGGCAGACCCAAGACTAAGTAAGCAATTGATGGATTGAACTATTTTTCAATTTTACCTAAGAACGGTCCGGTAAAAGGACCGTTCCCTTACGGAGAGTATCCACAAATAAGAAAATAGTAGTTGCATCCACATGCGTAAAATGAGTTAATGCCCTCAACGGTTTGACGTACAGACCATTACAGCAGTTAGTAAGGCAAGTCCCTTCAAGAGTTATCGTTGATACCCCTCGTAGTGAGCATTTCCTTTACTGTTAAAAAATCTGTAGAGCACGCCATATCGCCGAAAGGCACACTTATTTTTTAAAAGGTAATACACTATGTCCGGTAAAATGACTGGTATCGTAAAATGGTTCAACGCTGACAAAGGTTTCGGCTTCATCACTCCTGACGATGGCTCTAAAGACGTGTTCGTACACTTCTCTGCTATCCAGAACGATGGCTACAAATCTCTGGACGAAGGTCAGAAAGTTTCCTTCACCATCGAAAGCGGCGCTAAAGGCCCGGCAGCTGGCAACGTAACCAGCCTGTAAGCTTAAAAAGCTCAAAATTCTGAATCCCTGCCATACGGCGGGGATTTTTTTTATCTGTACTTCGCAAGACTTCCCCCCAAACGCTTCTTTGCATTACTTTACCCGTCGTCCCTTTGACCTTTCCCTAAGGGCAAGCTTTATAGTGAGCCAGTCTGTATTCCACAACATTCACAAGGAATTGAAGCTATGTCGAAATCCTCACTGCTGCTGATATTAGGTTTGCTCACAACCGGTAGCGCGTTCGCTGCAACCCCGCCAGCGACTTTTCTGGCGGAGAATGGGCTCAGCGGTAAATCCGTCGAGCAAATCGTCGAAACCATTGACCAGTCGCCGCAGAGCCGCCCGCTGCCGTACTCCGCATCCATCACCAGTACCGAATTAAAGCTCTCGTCGGGCGATCAGATTTATACCCTGCCGCTCGGTGACAAGTTCTATCTGTCATTTGCCCCTTATGAATGGCAAACACATCCTTGCTTCAACCACAGCCTTTCTGGCTGCCAGGGTGAAATGCCGGAGAAAACATTCAATGTCAAAGTGACGGATAACAAGGGGGGCGTGGTGGTCCAAAAAGAGATGAAGAGCGGTCGAAATGGCTTCGTCGGGATATGGTTACCGCGCAATATGACAGGTACCATCGCAGTAAGCTACAACGGTAAAACAGCGCAGTATCCCATCACGACGATGGAAGACAGCCAGACCTGTCTGACAAAATTACAGCTGCGCTAACAACATAAAAAAATGCCGGATAAGGCACAGCCGCCATCCGGCATTTTCTAAGTCAGCTCAGGACCATTACTGCAGCAGAGAAATATCCGCCACGCGCAGGAACAGTTCGCGCAGTTTTTCGAGCATAGACAGACGGTTAATACGCAGATCTTTATCTTCCACGTTAACCATCACTTTCTCAAAGAACGCATCAACCGGTTCACGCAGCGCCGATAGCTCAACCAGCGCTTCCTGGTAATGACCGGCTGCAAAAACAGGCTCCAGCTTATCGCGCAGCACCACAACCTGCATCGCCAGCGCAATTTCTTCCGGCTCCTTCAGCGTTGCCGCATTTACGCGGTCATTCAACGTCTCTTCAGACTTCGCCAGGATGTTCGATACACGCTTGTTCGCGGCAGCCAGCGCGGACGCGGCTTCCAGCGTACGGAAGTGCGAAACCGCCTTCATACGTGCGTCAAAATCAGCCGGACGAGTCGGACGACGCGCCAGTACTGCCTGGATGGTATCGACGGTGTAACCTTCATCCTGATACCAGGCGCGGAAGCGACCAAGCATAAAGTCGATAACGTCATCCACCACGTTGGCGTTAGTCAGCTTATCGCCATACAGACGAACCGCTTCCTCGGTCAACGTTTGCAGATCCAGGTTCAGGTTCTTCTCAACGATGATACGCAGTACGCCCAGCGCGGCACGACGCAGCGCAAACGGGTCTTTGTCACCTTTCGGATGCTGACCGATACCGAAGATACCCGCCAGAGTATCCATCTTATCGGCAATCGCCACGGCACAGGCAACCGGGTTAGACGGCAGGTCATCACCAGAAAAACGCGGCTGATACTGCTCGTTCAGCGCCACAGCCACATCTTCCGCTTCACCATCGTGACGCGCGTAGTGCATGCCCATTACGCCCTGGGTATCAGTGAACTCGAAGACCATGTTGGTCATCAGGTCGCACTTAGACAGCAGGCCAGCACGCGTTGCGTGGTTAACGTCAGCGCCAATCTGACCAGCAATCCAGCCCGCCAGCGCCTGGATACGGTCAGTCTTGTCGCGCAGCGTACCCAGTTGCTGTTGGAACAGCACGGTTTGCAGACGCGGCAGATGGTCTTCCAGACGTTTTTTACGGTCGGTATTGAAGAAGAACTCGGCATCCGCCAGACGTGGACGAACTACCTTCTCATTACCGGAGATAATCTGGCTCGGATCTTTCGATTCGATGTTGGCAACGAAGATAAAGTTCGGCAGCAGTTTGCCGTCGTTCGCGTAAACCGGGAAGTACTTCTGGTCACCTTTCATGGTGTGTACCAGTGCTTCAGACGGAACCGCGAGGAATTTCTCTTCGAACTTCGCAGTCAACACTACCGGCCATTCCACCAGCGAGGTGACTTCTTCCAGCAGGCTTTCGCTCAGGTCAGCGTTACCGCCAATCTTACGCGCCGCTTCTTCAGCATCGGCTTTGATTTTCGCTTTACGCTCAGCGTAATCTGCAATCACTTTGCCGCGCTCACGCAGGATTTCTGGGTACTGATCGGCAGAATCGATGGTGAATTCCGGCTCGCCCATAAAGCGATGTCCGCGGATCACGCGATCTGACTGAATACCCAGAATAGTTGCCGGAATGACTTTGTCGCCCAGCAGCAGGGTCACGGTGTGAACCGGACGCACGAAGTGCACGTCAGACGCGCCCCAGCGCATCAGTTTCGGGATAGGCAGTTTCGCCAAAGAGGTGGCGATCATATTCGGCAGCAGCGCTTCAGCGCTTTCACCTTTCACATGCGCGCGATACAGCAGCCACTCACCTTTGTCGGTGGTCAGACGCTCAGCCTGGTCAACCGTAATGCCGCAGCCACGCGCCCAACCTTCTGCCGCTTTGCTCGGTTTTCCTTCAGCGTCAAACGCCTGGGAAATGGCCGGGCCGCGTTTTTCAACTTCACGGTCAGGTTGCGCTTGCGCCAGATTCGCGACTTTCAGCGCCAGACGACGCGGCGCGGCGAACCACTCCACGTTGCCGTGCGCGATGCCAGCGTTATCCAGCTCCGCAGTAACGTTCGCAGCAAAGGACTCAGCCAGGCTGCGCAGTGCTTTTGGTGGCAGCTCTTCAGTGCCGATTTCCACCAGAAAAGTTTTCTCAGACATGGCCGCCTCTTATTTGTCTTTGTTGCACATCGGGAAGCCAAGGGCTTCACGGGAAGCGTAGTAAGCTTCTGCCACTGCTTTGGTCAGGGTGCGAATGCGCAGGATATAGCGCTGACGCTCGGTGACGGAGATCGCTTTACGCGCATCCAGCAGGTTGAAGCTATGGGCGGCTTTCAGGATACGTTCATACGCAGGCAGCGGCAGCGGATTTTCCAGCGCCAGCAGCTGCTGCGCTTCTTTCTCGTACTGCTCGAAGCAGGTGAACAGGAAGTCCACGTCGGCGTATTCGAAGTTGTAGGTGGATTGCTCCACTTCGTTCTGATGGAACACGTCGCCGTAAGTGGTTTTACCCAGCGGGCCGTCGCTCCAGACCAGGTCGTAAACGCTGTCTACGCCCTGAATGTACATGGCCAGACGTTCCAGACCGTAGGTAATTTCCCCGGTCACAGGTTTACACTCCAGACCACCAACCTGCTGGAAGTAGGTGAACTGCGTCACTTCCATGCCGTTCAGCCACACTTCCCAACCCAGACCCCAGGCACCCAGCGTCGGGTTTTCCCAGTTATCTTCCACGAAACGGATATCGTGAATGGTCGGGTCCATACCCAGCTCTTTCAGAGAACCCAGGTACAGCTCCTGAATGTTGTCCGGAGACGGCTTAATCACTACCTGGAACTGATAGTAGTGCTGTAAGCGGTTCGGGTTTTCGCCATAGCGGCCATCGGTCGGACGACGAGAAGGCTGCACATAAGCAGTCGCCATCGGTTCCGGCCCCAGCGCACGCAGGCAGGTCATTGGGTGAGATGTGCCCGCGCCGACTTCCATGTCCAATGGTTGAACGATGGTGCAGCCCTGGCGAGCCCAGTAATCCTGTAAGGTCAGGATCAAGCCCTGGAAGGTCCTGGTATCAAACTTTTGCATATTATTTCGTGCTGGATACGTGTGGATTTAAAGGAAGCGGTCAGTATACCCGCTGGCTGCAAGATATACAGTACGAAACGGGAAAAAGGGGGAACTTAGCGCATGGAAAGGTGCAAAAACTGCCCGTCTGCATCAAAAGAGCAGACAAAATTCTCTTTACGGAAGGTCGAACCACGCATCTCATAGCTGCCCTGGAATTGTTCCAGGCCGGAGATATCAATTTTCTGCGCGCCGGTGTTATAAAGTTGTGCCGCCTCATTTTTGCACAGCGACTCCATATCCAGCGAGCGTGTTGCACTGACCTTAACCTTTTGCGCCTTCTGCGCGGGTGCAGGCGGCTGTGTGTTAGCGCACGCTACCAGCATGAGGGTAGCAATCGCGGGAAAGAAATACTTCATCATCATTTTATTACCGCCTGGTTTGCTGGTCAGTCTTATTATTAGTGTCTGGAAACTGATCCTATTTTGAGAATCTCATCAGACCATCTCAAGCTTTAGCGTAAGAACTCGGATTATTCCAGTGAGCTACGCGCGCAAAATTTCGGTCAGACTTTTTTTAACGGATACAGAGGAACTGATGCAGCCCAAAATTTTCTGGATTGATAACCTGCGCGGGATAGCCTGTCTCATGGTCGTGATGATCCACACCACGACCTGGTACATCACCAATGCGCAAAGCGTCAGCCCGTTGAATTGGGATCTGGCCAATGTGCTCAATTCAGCCTCTCGCGTCAGCGTCCCGCTGTTCTTTATGATTTCGGGCTATCTTTTTTTTGGCGAGCGCAGCGCCAAACCGCGCCATTTCACGCGCATCGCGCTCTGCATTTTGTTTTACAGCAGCGTGGCGCTGGCCTATATCCTGCTGTTTACCTCGATCAACGCCGGGCTGTCGCTGAAAAACCTGCTGCAAAAGCCGGTGTTCTATCACCTGTGGTTTTTCTTCGCGATCGCCGTCATCTACCTGGTTTCACCGCTGATACAGGTGAAAAATATCAGCGGCAAGATGCTGCTGGCGCTCATGGTAGTGATTGGGGTGATTGCCAATCCCAACACCGTTTCGCAAAAAATTGGCGGTTTTGAATGGCTGCCCATCAATCTGTACATCAGTGGCGACACTTTCTATTACATCGTGTACGGCCTGCTGGGTCGGGCGATTGGCATGATGGATACGCAAAAGCGCACGCTCACCTTGCTCTGTGCGGCGTTGTTCATCACCGCGGTGTTTATTATTTCTCGGGGCACGTTGCATGAACTGCGCTGGCGAGGCAATTTTGCCGATACCTGGTATCTCTACTGCGGTCCGGCAGTGTTTATTTGCGCCGTCTCGCTCCTGACGCTGGTCAAAAATACGCTCAGCACGCGCACTTTGCCGGTACTGGGCCTTATTTCCCGCCACTCGCTGGGCATTTATGGCTTTCATGCGCTGATCATTCACGCGCTGCGCACCAACGGCCTTGAACTCAAGAGCTGGCCACCGCTGGATATGCTGTGGATTTTCAGCGCTACGCTGGCTGGTAGTTTACTGTTGTCCATACTGTTGCAGCGTATCGATACGCGCAGGCTGGTGAGCTAAAAAGAAAAGCCCTCGATCGGTAACCATCGAGGGCAAGCGATCATTCTGTAAAATCTTCCGCTACTGCTGGCGTTTCTTTTGATTGATCCAAACCACCATCACGGATATTTTTCTGTACCGCAACGGTACCAAACAGGCTCAAAAAGAAGGCCAGGCCATAAAATCCTTTCTCGTTTAGCAGCAGCGTGGCATTCCACAAACCGATAACCAACAACGCCACCGCAATAACAAACGCGGCCAGGCAGGTTACGTAGTAAATCGGCGTAGTCGGGATCCCTTCATATTTATCCCGTACCGTTTTTTGATAAGACGCAGCAGAAAACAAACCAAGCACCAAAACAGCAAAGTAATACCCCTTTTCGTTCAACTGCATATCGGCGTTCCACAACCCCAACAGATAAACCACAATACCGCCGAGCAGCGCGACCCACGACACAATGCTAAATGCGGGTGAATAAGTTGATGTCCTGTTTTCCATTTAGAGTTCCTGTCCTTTAGATAAATATTCTGCTGGGCGCATGAGTAAAACTTGCCCCAGTAAACACACAAAGAATGCCGCCGGGTACAGCCCCATTTCGATGGGTGCTAACGGGGTATTCCACACCCCCACCAGCAACAATCCGATCGTTATGAGCGCCACCATCTGACACACGGAAGCGAAGCGTTCGTCGTTCTGATTGAGATTTTCAGCACGCTGGTAAGCGTACGTCACAAACATTCCCGTCATCAGCGCACCAAAAAAATAGCCTTTGCTGCTCAATAACGGGCATGCTCGCCATAAGCCAATAACGTAAATCAACGCGCCAGAGAGGAATAATATCCATGGCAACAGCCTTGTCGTCTTCATTGGGATCTCCTTATCCATCATGGATACAATATGAATAACCCGCTAAAGACAACACAGAAAAATGCCACTACGCCGGACTTTCAGAATAAATTCATGCACGCTAATTATTTATTAGATTGAAATATATATTTGATAAATCCCCACTGTTTACCAGAGGGGATTTAGGGTCAGGACATCAGCGGTTTTAATTGCTGATAGATTTGGCGGAAGGTTTCCCGACGCTGTTGGTAAAGCGCGTGGCGCCCGGCATCCGGATAATGCGCTTGTTCCAGCGTAAGCTGAGGCAGAAGGTCTGATAAAGGCCGCTGCGGATTCATGGCAATTTGCGCCAGTCGCGCCGCGCCGAGTGCAGGACCGACATCGCCGCCGGTACGGTAATCCAGCTGCAATCCGCTGATGTCAGACAGCATCTGACGCCAGTATTCGCTGCGCGCCCCGCCGCCAATCAGCGTGATGCTGGCGGGCTGCACGCCGCAGGCATGAACCACGTCCATACCATCGGCCAGCGCAAAACCCACGCCTTCCAGCACCGCCTGCGCCAGTTCCGCCGGCCCGTGCTGATGCGTCAGACCGAAAAATACGCCCTTTGCCTGTGGGTTGTTGTGCGGCGTACGTTCCCCGGACAGATAGGGTAAAAACCAGACCGGCTCAGCGTGTTCATCCGCCTCTTGCGCAGCAGCAATCAACGCAGGAACGCTCGCCAGTCCGGTTAATTTTGCCGCCCAGTCCAGGCAGGACGCCGCACTAAGCATCACGGACATCAGATGCCATCGTTCAGGCAAGGCATGGCAAAAGCTGTGGACTGCGCTTTCCGGTTTGCTGAGAAAGCCGTCGCTGACCGCAAAATAGACCCCGGAAGTACCCAGCGATAACATCGCCTGACCGGCATTCATCATGCCCACACCCACTGCTCCCGCCGCGTTATCGCCGCCGCCGGCAACCACCGCAACCTCCTGCATACCCCAGGCGTGGGCGACCTCTGGCAACAATGTTCCGGTAATACCGCTGCCTTCATAGAGCGCAGGCATATGCGCACGAGTCAGCTTACAGGCGGCCAGCATGACATCACTCCAGTCACGCTTCGCGACATCCAGCCACATCGTACCTGCCGCATCAGACATATCGCTGGCAAAATCGCCGGTCATACGCAGGCGCAGGTAATCTTTCGGCAGCAGGACTTTATCAACCCGGCTGAAAATCTCCGGTTCGTGGCGCTGCACCCACAGCAGCTTTGGCGCGGTAAAGCCAGGCATCATCAGGTTGCCGGTGATGGCGCGCGACTGCGGAACCAGGTTCTCGAGCATCACGCACTCTTCAGCACAGCGTCCATCATTCCACAGGATAGCTGGACGCAATACCTTCCGTTGCTCGTCCAGTAGCGTGGCGCCGTGCATTTGTCCGGCAATCCCCAGCGCTTTCACTTCGCGAAGTGAATGCTGCTGGCCCAGCGCTGTCACCGCACGATCCGTTGCCCGCCACCACTGCTCAGGGTCTTGTTCAGACCATAACGGATGAGGCCGCGAGACGGTGAGTTTCTCCGTGTGCGAAGCGACCACATCGCCCTGCTCATTGAGCAGAATAGCCTTTACGCCTGATGTACCTAGATCTATCCCGATATACATAGGGCATCGTTCCTTAAAGAAAGGCCCGGTAGCGCGAGCTGACCGGGCTTACCGACGTTCTCAGAGATCCGTTATTTGTCGAACAAATAATGGTTTACCAGATTTTCCAGCAATTCCTGATGACCACTCTGGTGCACCGGCGCCAGGTTGTGTTGCTCAGCGTACTGCGCAATTTCCGTCAGCGTCATCTGTCCTTTCAGAATTTGCTGGCCCAGCTCACCATTCCAACCGGCATAGCGTTTAGCCACGCGTTGATCCAGACCACCGTCTTCAATCATACGGGCCGCAATTTTCAGCGACAGCGCCATGGTATCCATCGCGCCAATATGACCATAGAACAAATCGTATTTATCGGTACTCTGACGACGCACTTTGGCATCAAAGTTCAGGCCGCCGGTGGTGAAGCCGCCCGCTTTCAGGATTTCATACATCACCAGTGCATTCTCTTCGACGCTGTTAGGGAACTGGTCTGTATCCCAGCCCAGCTGTGCGTCACCACGGTTGGCATCGACAGAACCAAACAGACCCAGCGCGATGGCGGTAGCAATTTCGTGATGGAACGAGTGGCCTGCCAGCGTGGCGTGGTTGGCTTCGATATTCAGTTTGATCTCTTTTTCCAGACCGAACTGCTTGAGGAATCCGTACACGGTCGCCGCATCGTAGTCGTACTGGTGTTTGGTCGGTTCCTGCGGTTTCGGTTCAATAAGCAAAGTGCCCTGGAAACCGGTTTTGTGTTTGTGTTCCACCACCAGTTGCATGAAGCGGCCAATCTGCTCACGTTCCTGACGCAGATCGGTATTCAACAGTGTTTCATAGCCTTCACGACCGCCCCACAGAACGTAGTTTTCGCCGCCGAGCTTATGCGTGGCATCCATAGCCGTAACCACCTGCGTGGCGGCCCAGCTGAACACTTCCGGATCCGGGTTCGTGGCCGCGCCCGCGCCGTAGCGTGGGTTGGTGAAGCAGTTTGCCGTTCCCCACAGCAGCTTCACACCGCTTTGTTCCTGTTTTGCCGCCAGCACATCAACCATCTGCGCAAAGTTGTTTTTATACTCTTTCAAAGACGCGCCTTCCGGCGAAACATCCACGTCATGGAAGCAGTAATAAGGCACGTTCAGCTTGTGGAAGAACTCAAATGCCACATCCGCTTTGCGTTTCGCCAGCGCCAGTGCTTCACCAGGCTGCTGCCATGGGCGATCGAAAGCCCCCATACCGAACATATCCGCACCGTTCCAGCAGAAGGTATGCCAGTAGCAGGCCGCAAAACGCAGATGATCTTCCATGCGCTTGCCCAACACGATTTCGTCAGGGTTGTAATGGCGGAATGCGAGCGGGTTGGTGGATTGAGTGCCTTCAAAACGAACACGATCGAGTTGGTCAAAATAAGCCGGCATAATAAGCTCCATAATCAGGTAATACGGCAAGTAAACTGCGATATGGCTATACTGGAATTTCCTGATTTATTGCTCAATTACGTTATTTCACACCGCTATTAAGAGAATACCCAAACGTGCGCTGGCTCCCAAAAAAACGCGCTGAAAAAAGAAATAAAAAAGCGATCGCGATCGAAGGTTAGCCATTAAACAAAAAACCGTAATGCGTAGATAAAAAATGACAATTGTCATCCCGCTGACAGTATGTGAATTTTGCGTAGCGCCAGGCAAATAAGAAATTTGTCACGCTTCATCAAGCAGTCGTACCTGCGGTTTTGCTAGTATCGACAGGCCCACGTTAACCTTTCCAGGACAGGTTCTTATGTTTGATAAACGTCACCGCATCACTCTGCTATTTAATGCCAATAAAGCCTACGACCGCCAGGTGGTAGAAGGAGTGGGTGAATATTTACAGGCATCGCAATCCGAGTGGGATATATTCATTGAGGAAGACTTCCGCGCCCGTATCGATAATATTAAAGACTGGTTAGGCGACGGCGTTATTGCTGATTATGACGATGATGACATTGCGCAATTACTTGCCGATGTCGATGTTCCCATCATCGGCGTTGGAGGTTCTTACCATCTGGAGCAAGATTACCCACCGGTACATTACATCGCCACCGACAACCACGCGCTGGTAGAAAGCGCTTTCCTGCATCTGAAAGAGAAGGGAGTTAACCGCTTTGCATTTTACGGCCTGCCCTCCTCAAGCGGTAAACGCTGGGCCGCGGAACGTGAATATGCGTTTTGCCAGTTGGTTGCCAAAGAGAAGTACCGCGGTGTCGTCTATCAGGGGCTGGAAACCGCGCCGGAGAACTGGCAGCACGCGCAAAATCGACTGGCGGACTGGCTACAAACTCTGCCACCGCAAACCGGTATTATCGCCGTTACCGACGCGCGGGCACGACACGTCCTGCAAGTCTGCGAACACCTGCATATTCCGGTACCGGAAAAACTGTGCGTGATAGGAATAGACAACGAAGAATTGACCCGCTACCTGTCCCGGGTGGCGCTGTCATCCGTGGCTCAGGGAGCCAGGCAGATGGGATATCAGGCTGCTAAACTCCTGCACCGTTTACTGGCGAACGAGGAACTGCCGCTGCAACGCATTTTGGTTCCTCCGGTGCGTGTCATTGAACGTCGCTCAACCGACTACCGTTCCTTAACCGACCCGGCGGTCATTCAGGCGATGCACTTTATCCGTAATCATGCCTGTAAAGGTATTAAGGTTGAACAGGTGCTGGATTCAGTAGGAATCTCACGCTCGAACCTGGAGAAGCGCTTTAAAGAAGAGGTCGGCGAGACTATCCACGCTGTGATTCATGCCGAAAAGCTGGAAAAAGCGCGTAGCCTATTGATTTCTACCACACTTTCAATCAACGAAATTTCACAGATGTGCGGCTATCCGTCTCTGCAGTATTTCTATTCGGTCTTCAAGAAAGAGTACGACACGACGCCAAAAGAGTATCGCGATGTGAACAGTGAAGTGTTGCTATAGGGGGAATTACCGGATGGCGGCTTCGTCTGATCCGGCCTACGAGATGACTTGTAGACCGGATCAGCACGCGAAATTACATATGCGCGGCGATTAAACGCTGGTTATCCTGATACATTGCGAACAGATAGTTGTTGTAGCTCTGTCCCTTAGTGGAGTAACCCTTCAGCTTATGGATCATCGCGGTAGCGGTGACTTCCTGATCGGCTTTACGCAGCTGCGCGCGTGACTTACGGAAGGAAGAGTAAGCCGGATGCGTGTTCAGGTTGATGACGTAAGCATTCACCGACTCTTTCACCGATTCAAACTGTGAGTAGCCTTTCACCTTACCTGGTGCATTGTTACAACGACCTTTGCCACATTTCATGCCAAACAGGTTGTTGTTGCTGCGCGCCAGCTTCGACGTGCCCCAGCCGCTTTCGGCCGCAGCCATGGTTGCCACCATACTGGTCGGGATAATGTCTACGCGCTCAAGCAGCGTATTCCACGGAATTTTACGCGTGTTACCAGACCAGCTCACTTTGTAGCGCTTCGCGATGTCTTTCATCCGCGTACGCTCAGTCGGTGACCAGCGGTTCTGGTACTGTTTTGAAATCAGCCAGTTACGGTTCGCCGTAATGGCAGCATTTTGACTGGTAATATAAGGCATAACCGTCCGGAGAAACGCTTTTTTCCTTGGTGTTCCGGAAGGGTATTTTCGCAAATCAGGAAGTGAACTACTCTTTGCACTATTGCGAGAATACTCTTGTTTACTGCTAACCTGTTTATTACTTGCCTTGGTTATCTGGGGCTTGTGACTCGTTGTCGCCGTGTGTGTCTTTGCCAGCACCTCACCCGAAAATGCAACGGTGAGTAACATAAGAATCATTGCCCCATATCGTCGAATGGGAGTCAATATCATTAGGTCTCCTGGTCGGATTTATACATTCCAACACCTTATATTTTTCACAAAAATGAGAGATGAATCTCAAATCATATCAAAAATAGCTGTCAAGAGCACCCAAAGGAATAGTCCAATTCTGAAACTATGTCACGCACTAACAGTTCTGGGCGCCATTAATTCGAAGAAAATGTGGGGGTTATCGCAAAATCAGTTTATTTTTTGCGCGCGTTAACTCACCCTCACTTCTCCTCCTGGCGGAATCGACTCTAAGGAGGAGTTTCCGGCCTGATTTCACTGGCAAACTGGCGAAAATCGCAGCATCAAGGACAGCATTATGAAACTTGCCGCCGTTGCGCTGGCGCTCATACCCGGCATTGCCATCGCTTCATCATGGACTTCTCAAGGACTACCGACCTTCGAAGCGGAAGGTACGGGTAAATTCGTCAGCCATGCAGCGTTGACGAAGGGTACTCGTCCTTTAACCCTGAATTTTGACCAACAGTGCTGGCAGCCCGCCGATGCGATAAAACTCAACCAGATGCTGTCGCTAAAACCGTGTGAAGGCGCTCCGCCGCAGTGGCGCTTATTCAAAGACGGCGATTACACGCTGGAAGTGGATACCCGCTCCGGCACGCCAACGCTGATGCTCTCGGTAAAAAGCGCCGCAGACCCTGTCACGACCCAGATTCGCCAGTGCCCGAAATGGGACGGTGCGCCGGTCACGCTGAACGTGAGCCAGACCTTCCCGGAAGGTGCCGTGGTACGTGATTTCTACAGCCAGCAAACCGCGACGGTAAAAAACGGGGCGATTACCCTGCAGCCCGCCGCAACCAGTAACGGGCTGTTGCTGCTCGAACGGGCGGAAACTGATGCCCCTGCCGCTTTTGACTGGCATAACGCCACGGTGTATTTCGTCCTGACGGACCGCTTTGTAAATGGCGATCCGAGTAACGACCACAGCTATGGGCGTCGCAGCGACGGCATGCAGGAAATTGGCACCTTCCACGGCGGCGATTTGCGCGGGCTCGCCAGCAAACTCGACTACCTGCAACAACTGGGCGTCAACGCCCTGTGGATCAGTGCGCCGTTTGAGCAAATCCACGGCTGGGTCGGTGGTGGCACCAAAGGCGACTTCCCTCACTACGCTTACCACGGCTACTACACTCAGGACTGGACCACGCTCGACGCCAATATGGGTGACGAAGCAGACCTGCGCACGCTGGTTGATGGCGCACATCAGCGCGGCATCCGTGTTCTGTTTGATGTGGTAATGAACCATACCGGCTACGCCACCCTGGCGGATATGCAGGAATATCAGTTTGGGGCGCTGTACTTATCGGGCGATGAGCTGAAAAAAACGCTCGGCGAACACTGGACTGACTGGAAACCGGCCGCCGGGCAGAGCTGGCACAGCTTTAATGATTACATCAACTTCAGCGATAAAGCCGGCTGGGAAAAATGGTGGGGGAAAAACTGGATCCGCACCGATATTGGCGATTACGACAATCCTGGCTTTGACGACCTCACCATGTCGCTGGCCTTCCTGCCCGACCTGAAAACCGAATCGACCACGCCCTCCGGGCTGCCACATTTTTATCAGCACAAGCCGGATACGCACGCTAAAGCTATCGCCGGATACACGCCCCGGGATTATCTGACGCACTGGCTCAGTCAGTGGGTGCGTGATTACGGGATTGACGGCTTTCGGGTCGATACCGCTAAACACGTCGAACTTCCCGCCTGGCAGCAGCTAAAAACACAGGCCAGCACGGCGCTGGTCGAATGGAAGAAAGCCAACCCTGACAAAGCGCTGGATGATAAACCCTTCTGGATGACCGGCGAGGCCTGGGGCCACGGCGTGATGCAAAGCGACTATTACCGTCACGGCTTCGATGCGATGATCAATTTCGACTACCAGGAGCAAGCGGCAAAAGCCGTCGAGTGTCTGGCGAATATGGACCCCACCTGGCAGCAGATGGCGGATAAACTGCAGGACTTTAACGTTCTGAGCTATCTCTCCTCACACGATACGCGTCTGTTCCGCGAAGGTGGAGACAAAGCCGCCGAGCTATTGCTGCTGGCGCCTGGCGCGGTACAACTCTTTTATGGCGACGAGTCGGCCCGCCCCTTTGGCCCAACCGGCTCAGATCCATTACAGGGGACGCGCTCGGAGATGAACTGGCAGGATGTGACCGGGAAATCTGCCGCCAGCGTCGCACACTGGCAACGTATCAGCCAGTTCAGGGCCAGACATCCGGCCATTGGCGCCGGTAAACAAACCACGCTGCCCCTGAAGCAGGGATACGGATTTATCCGCGAACATGGCGACGACAAAGTGATGGTGGTGTGGGCCGGTCAGCCCTGACGCGCCCGGCTTCTCGCTGTGCACGCAGCGGGAAGCCTGATTCAACATAAAAAACCAGCCAGATAAAAATCTACAGCACAAAACCTCAATCCAACCTGATGCCCCCGATTTGCACCCTGCCATGGGTAGCGCTATGGTTAGCCACTTTACTACTCAGTTCGACAGACCACCTGCTATGACATTCTCACTTTTTGGCGACAAATTCACCCGCCATTCAGGCATCACACGCCTGATGGAGGACCTCAACGACGGTTTACGCACCCCAGGCGCCATCATGCTTGGCGGCGGTAATCCGGCGCAAATTCCAGAGATGCAAAATTACTTTCAGTCTCTGCTGGCAGATATGCTGGAAAACGGCAAAGCCACTGATGCGCTTTGTAATTATGACGGTCCACAAGGAAAAACCGAGCTACTGTCTGAGCTGGCGAAACTGCTACGTGAGAAGCAGGGTTGGGATATCGAGCCACAAAATATTGCTCTGACAAATGGCAGTCAGAGCGCGTTTTTCTACTTATTCAATCTGTTCGCCGGACGTCGCGCCGACGGCACAACGCAAAAAGTGTTGTTCCCGTTAGCCCCGGAATACATTGGTTATGCCGATTCCGGGCTGGAAGAGGAACTCTTTGTCTCCGCGCGCCCAAACATCGAACTGTTACCGGAAGGCCAGTTTAAGTATCACGTTGATTTTGAACACCTGCATATTGGTGAAGAGACGGGGATGATTTGCGTGTCTCGTCCGACGAATCCGACAGGCAACGTGATCACCGACGAAGAGCTGATGAAGCTGGACCGGCTGGCCAACCAGCATGGGATCCCGCTGGTGATTGATAACGCCTATGGCGTACCGTTCCCCGGCATCATCTTTAGCGAAGCGCGCCCGCTGTGGAACCCCAACATTGTGCTGTGCATGAGCCTTTCGAAGCTGGGCCTGCCAGGCTCCCGCTGCGGCATCATCATCGCGAATGAAAAAATCATCACCGCCATCACCAATATGAACGGCATCATCAGCCTCGCGCCTGGCGGAATGGGGCCGGCAATGATGTGCGAGATGATTAAACGTAACGATCTGCTGCGCCTCTCCGAAACGGTAATCAAACCGTTTTATTATCAGCGTGTTCAGGAGACGATTGCGATCATTCGCCGCTATTTGTCTGAAGATCGCTGCCTGATTCATAAACCGGAAGGCGCGATTTTCCTGTGGTTATGGTTTAAAGATTTGCCGATCACCACCGAGCTGCTGTATCAGCGCCTGAAAGCGCGCGGCGTACTGATGGTTCCCGGTGACTACTTCTTCCCGGGTCTGGATAAACCCTGGCCGCATACCCATCAGTGCATGCGGATGAACTACGTTCCGGAGCCGGAGAAAATCGAAGCTGGGGTGAAAATTCTGGCGGAAGAGATCGAGCGCGCCTGGAGCGAAGGGAGCAACTGATTTTTGTCGCCCGATACCGTTTTGTATCGGGCGCTAGCATCACGAACTGTGCGATATCAGCTCGAAAATATTATCTGGGGTAAACACTCCCCGCGGATGATAAATGCGCCAGTCACTGAGCAGTGTAAACGGTAACGTATATTGCTCGCCTTCCTGCATATGATGCACGTAATACGGCTGATTGGTTAATACGCCTGTCAGATGTTCATCAGCGATGTTCTGCAACATAAACCACATATGTTCGCGCTTATCGTCATCGCCGTAGGGAACACCGATTTTGACAAGGGGCGCTGATATTTCATTATGCTGCGTCTCAAAAATATGCTGGAAATAAGGCCAGCGCATTTGCGCTTTTTGCGCATCGCTATCCGACAATGCGATACTTTTCATGAACATCACTTGATCGCCACCCAGCCCACCGTCAATCACGCTGCCAATGCCGCCACGCTCATCGGCTAGACGGAACAACAGGCACGACGGGCCATTATGCTCATCTTCCCGATCGGCCAGATCGCCGGAAAAACGCCCGGAAGGTAAATCTGAGATATCACCCACCCTCTCTGCGATCTCAGGCAACAGGTTCAGGTTGCCGCCATGTTCGATCACGCTAAGTCCCTGTTCCCAGGGAATGGCCACAATATACTGCTCGCCTTCGTGAGTTCGCGCCAGCATCAGCGGTTCATTACAATACATGCCGCGATCGTCAATACAGATATTCACAAACGCTTCAATCATGTAGCCAATGCTGCCCAGATTTTCCACCGGCTGGTGAATAATCACCTCGCACTCCGGTAAACCCAACCGCCGCAGGCCATGCGTGTGCAACCAGTAATGATCGTTTTCATCATCGTGAACGGCGTGGATCGCATACAGTGTATCTGCACGCGGCCGCGCCGGAAAACGCGCTTCAAACAGTAACCGCTCGCGGGAAAACAGCCTACCGCCTGCGCTAGCGTCCTGGGCCACCAGCAGGTCCGGCACCAACAGTCCCACAATTTTGATCGCCTGCTGCCAGCTCAGGAAAACATCATTACTAAAACGGGTCGTGACTGAGATTCGCTGGCGATAATCTGCCATCTCAGAAAGTACTTCCGGTGCAACAGAACGTGCGCCAGGGACGTATTCCAGGGCGGAAGGATCGTGCTCACAGCTAAAGAGAGAAACGCGATAAAGATAAAGCTCACCGCCTGCGGTAAAGGTCAGATGCAGTTCTTCTTTCTCTTCGTCAATACGTGACAACAGCTCCGGAAATAGCGTCTGCCCCTCCACACGCGCCTGTAACGCTTCAAGGGTAACGGGTTGTGGCGGGGTCGCTACAAACTCGGAGTCCGTTTTAAACAGACCGTTGTTCGCAGCGGCGAGATACGCTTGCTTGTTTGATGCCATAATTATGCGTCCTTGCTCAATGTTCAAAAGGTAGAAAACGCCGTACGGCTACGCCTTTCACAGTTTAGCTGCGCGATCTGATTCTCGCTTACGCACTGCAACGCACTTGTCGGGCAAGCTTCAACACACGCAGGCCCCGTTTCGCGATGCCAGCACAAATCGCATTTTATCGCCTGCACCCGCGATGAGCGGGCGACAACATTCATTGCCCCAAACGGACAGGCCAGCATACAGCTTTTACAACCAATACATCGTGTTTGTTCAACGAAGATATGTCCATGTTCACGGCGAATAGCGTGCGTTGGACATACATTCGCGCAGGGAGCATCTTCACATTGATGGCAGGCGACTGCCGTTGTAAAGGCATCGTCTTTGATCACCCGAATCCGCGGGACAAACGCAGAAGAAGAGACCGACGCACAGTCCTGGTTTTGCTGATGCGCGACGACGCAGGCAACTTCACAGGTACGACACCCAATACATTTTGCCGCATCCGCCATAATAAACTCGTTCATTGCCCCCTCCTTCTGCATGAAAACTTCAGATTGCCAGAGAGACTGCCCCTGTCGCTTTGATCGGACAGGGGAAACGGTTAAATAGTGTCAGGTGTCTGAATGACGCCTGGCATGCGCCTAATCGCGAACGGTAAAGCCCAGCTCATTTGAAATGGCCTGTGCGGTTTCCCGCAGCGGCTTGAGTAGATTCTTTTCCCCTACCTGCTTAAGTCGCGATGTCGAGAGTGAAATTGATACCGCGTAGGGCACCCGGCCATGAATATCAAACACCGGCACGGCAATACAGGATACCCCCAGCTCATTCTCTTCCCGATCCATCGCCATACTGCTTTCGCGGATCTGCGCCAGTTCATCGTACATCGCCGGTAGACCGGTAATGGTATTGCGGGTCAGCGGCTGAATCAGATCCTGATGGCTCTCCCAGTAGGACTCCACGTAATCCGCATGCCCAAACGCCATGTAAATTTTGCCCATCGCGGAGCAGTACAGCGGCATATGTTGGCCGATATAGGCGCGGGTACGCAGCATGCCTGTCGTCGGCTCCAGCTTATAAATCAGAATCGCATGGTCATCTTCACGACTGGAGAAGTTGATCGTTTCGCCAGTGGCGATATTCAGCGCTTCAAGGTGCGGTGCGGCAACATGGATGATATTCAGTGACGACAGCGCCTTCTGTCCCACGGCGATAAATTTAGTGGTCAACCGATAACTGCCCGCAGCGGGTGCGGGCGTGACGTATCCGCATGACTGAAGGCCTTGCAGGAGTCGATGCACGGTACTTTTGTTCAGCCCGGCCAGTTCAGACAAATGGGCCAGCGGACACCCATTCGGATAGTTGCTCAGGATCTCAATCAACATCAAACCACGGAACAGGCTCTGACTTCCGGCTGGCCTCTCTTTATCTTGCGTCATTTCACTCTCTTTGGTGCCCATCGCTTCCGCTCCCCTTTTCGTCGCGCTCTGATGGTAGCGCAAAGTGTGTTTCAGTTCACGATCTGAACCGAAAAAACACAACTATTTGATTTTGATGATTTTAAAAAATAGACCACCCCGTTGATCTGTCAAAATTTGATCGCTATATTTGAAATCAGATTTCGCATAGTGAAATTTAGAGATAAAAAAGCGATCAAACTTAAACAAGGAAACAGGAATGAAAGTCACTTTTGAGCAGTTGAAAGATGCGTTCAATCGGGTACTGCTGGCACGCGGTATCGCCGTTGAAACCGCCGATGCCTGTGCCGAAATGTTTGCGCGCACCACCGAGTCCGGCGTTTATTCGCACGGCGTGAATCGCTTCCCCCGTTTCATTCAGCAACTGGATAACGGCGACATCATTCCTGAGGCCAAACCGCAGCGCATTACCAGCCTGGGGGCGATTGAACAATGGGATGCCCAGCGTTCGATCGGCAACCTGACGGCGAAAAAGATGATGGACAGAGCTATTGAGTTGGCTTCCGATCACGGCATCGGCCTGGTCGCGCTGCGTAACGCCAACCACTGGATGCGCGGCGGCAGCTATGGCTGGCAGGCGGCAGAGAAAGGGTACATTGGTATCTGCTGGACCAACTCGATTGCCGTAATGCCGCCATGGGGTTCGAAAGAGTGCCGTATTGGTACTAACCCGCTGATTGTCGCGATCCCCTCCACGCCAATCACCATGGTTGATATGTCGATGTCGATGTTCTCCTACGGCATGCTGGAAGTGAATCGCCTGGCTGGTCGCGAACTGCCGGTAGACGGTGGTTTTGACGATGAAGGCAATCTCACCAAAGAGCCGGGCGTTATCGAAAAAAATCGCCGCATTTTACCAATGGGTTACTGGAAAGGTTCAGGCCTGTCGATTGTGCTGGATATGATTGCCACCCTGCTTTCTGACGGTTCCTCCGTGGCGGAAGTCACCCAGGATAACAGCGATGAATATGGCGTTTCACAGATTTTCATCGCCATTGAAGTGGATAAGCTAATCGATGGAGCCACCCGCGATGCCAAACTACAGCGGATTATGGATTTCATCACCACCGCCGAACGCGCTGATGAAAACACGCCTGTTCGTCTGCCGGGCCACGAGTTTACAAAGCTACTGGCAGAAAATCGCCAAAACGGCATCACCATTGATGACAGTGTCTGGGCAAAAATTCAGTCGCTGTAAGGAGCAACACCATGATCTTTGGACATATTGCTCAGCCTAATCCGTGTCGTTTGCCCGCAGCGATTGAAAGGGCGCTCGATTTTCTGCGCACCACGGATTTCCGCAAACTGGAGCCGGGCGTGGTGGAGATAGACGGTAAAAATATCTTCGCGCAGATTATCGATTTAACTACCCGTGACCCAGCCGAAAATCGCCCGGAAGCGCATCGCCGCTATCTGGATATTCAGTTTTTAGCCTGGGGTGAAGAAAAAATCGGTATCGCTATTGATACCGGAAATAATGAAATCAGCGAAGCGTTATTAGAACAGCGCGATATTATTTTTTATCACGCCAGTGAACATGAATCTTTTATTGAAATGACTCCGGGAAGTTACGCCATATTTTTCCCGCAGGATGTTCATCGTCCGGGATGTCATAAAACTGTCGCCACACCGATCCGCAAAATAGTCGTGAAGGTTGCTATTTCAGTTTTATAAAAGGAGCACAAAAAATGAAAGCTAATACAACCGGTTATATTATCGGTGCGTACCCCTGTGCACCCTCATTTCACCAAAAGAGTGAAGAGGAAGAGAAGGAATTCTGGCGGCAGCTCTCCGATACCCCGGATATTCGCGGACTGGAACAGCCCTGCCTTGAACATCTGCATCCGTTGGGCGACGAATGGTTATTGCGCCATACGCCGGGCGACTGGCAAATCGTGGTCACGGCCATTATGGAAACCATGCGCCGCCGCGGTACTGAGGGTGGTTTCGGGTTGGCCTCCAGCGACGAAGATCAGCGTAAAGCCTGTGTGGCGTATTACCGCCATCTGCACCAGAAAATCAACCATATCAATGCAACTAATGGCGGAAAAGTGATCGCGCTGGAGTTGCACGCTGCCCCGCTGGCAGGCAACCCGAACGTCGCCCAGGCCACCGACGCGTTCGCTCGTTCACTGAAAGAAATTACCCACTGGGACTGGTCCTGCGATCTGGTGCTGGAGCATTGCGATGCCATGACGGGCCCTGCGCCACGCAAAGGCTTTTTGCCGTTAGAAAACGTGCTGGACGCAATAACCGGATATGACATCAGCGTGTGCATTAACTGGGCGCGATCGGCCATTGAAGGGCAGAACCTCGCCCTACCGCTGACCCACACGCAGCAGGTCCAACAGGCCGGTAAATTGGGCGCGCTGATGTTTTCCGGCACCACAATCACGGGAGAGTATGGCGAGTGGCAGGACTTACACGCGCCGTTTGCTCCTTTCTGCCCGCAAAGCTTGATGACCACCGACCATGCCCGCGAATTATTCGCCTGCGCAGGAACCGAGCCATTGCAATTTGCCGGTATTAAATTACTGGAAATAAATGCCAATGCAGATGTGGATCATCGCGTAGCAATATTGCGCGACGGTATCGCTGCATTAAGCAAAACAAAATTATAAAAATAACATACTACTCTACGAGAATATTAATATGAACATGACCTCTCGCCCTACACTCAAAGATATACCCCGTCAGCGCTGGCTGCGAATTATTCCACCCATTCTCATCGCCTGTATTATTTCTTATATGGACCGCGTTAATATCGCATTTGCGATGCCGGGCGGCATGGACGCCGAATTAGGTATTTCCGCCACCATGGCGGGACTGGCTGGCGGTATTTTCTTTATCGGTTATCTGTTTTTACAGGTTCCCGGCGGAAAAATTGCCGTACACGGTAGCGGCAAGAAATTTATCGGCTGGTCGTTGGTTGCCTGGGCGGTCATTTCCGTTTTGACGGGATTGATCACTAATCAGTATCAACTGCTGGTTTTGCGCTTTTTACTCGGCGTTGCCGAAGGCGGCATGCTGCCGGTTGTGTTGACGATGATCAGCAACTGGTTCCCCGACGCCGAGCGCGGTCGCGCCAATGCGATTGTGATTATGTTTGTGCCGATTGCCGGGATCATTACCGCCCCGCTCTCGGGTTGGATCATCACCGTGCTCGACTGGCGCTGGCTGTTCATTATTGAAGGTTTACTCTCCATTGTGGTCCTGGTGCTGTGGGCCTATACCGTTTACGACCGACCGCAGGAAGCACGCTGGATCTCTGACGCCGAGAAAAATTACCTCGTTGAAACGCTGGCCGCCGAGCAAAAAGCTATTGCCGGAACCGAAGTCAAAAATGCCTCTCTGGGCGCGGTGCTGTCCGATAAAACCATGTGGCAGTTGATCGCACTGAATTTCTTCTACCAAACCGGGATTTACGGTTACACCCTGTGGCTGCCGACCATCCTCAAAGAGTTGACGCACAGCAGCATGGGACAGGTCGGTATGCTCGCCATTCTGCCGTACGTTGGCGCAATTGCCGGGATGTTCCTGTTCTCTTCTCTCTCTGACCGCACCGGTAAACGCAAGCTGTTCGTCTGCCTGCCGCTGATTGGCTTTGCCCTGTGCATGTTCCTCTCCGTGGCGCTGAAAAATAACGTCTGGCTGGCTTATGCCGCGCTGGTCGGCTGTGGCTTCTTCCTGCAATCGGCTGCGGGCGTGTTCTGGACCATTCCGGCGCGGTTGTTCAGCGCGGAAATGGCCGGTGGCGCACGTGGGGTTATCAACGCCCTCGGCAACCTTGGAGGCTTCTGCGGTCCTTACGCGGTCGGCGTACTCATCACCCTGTACAGCAAAGATGCGGGCGTTTACTGCCTGGCAATCTCACTGGCGCTGGCCGCGCTGATGGCACTGCTGCTGCCAGCAAAATGCGATGCCGGTTCTGCGCCGCTAAAGACGCTGAATCCGCGTAAACACGCGGCGTAACACGATGTCCGGTGACGCTTCGCTTATCGGGCCGACGAAATCCATACATACCCCAGGCCGGATAAGCGCAGCGTCATCCGGCCAAAATGAGATGACAAAGATGAGTGAGAAAGCGACCTTCTGGCTGGGTATTGATTGTGGCGGTACATATCTGAAAGCAGGTTTGTATGATGCCAAAGGTCATGAGCAGGGAATTAACCGGCAATCGCTGCAGACAATATCGCCGTTACCCGGTTACGCCGAACGCGATATGCACCAACTGTGGCAACAGTGCGTCGCGACCATTGCCGGTCTGTTAAAACGCACTGGCGTCTGCGGCGATCAAATTAAAGGCGTCGGTATTTCCGCTCAGGGCAAAGGCCTGTTTCTTCTTGATAAGCAGGATAAACCGCTGGGCAATGCCATTCTCTCTTCCGATCGACGCGCGATGGACATCGTTCAGCGCTGGCAGCAGGATGGGATCCCTGAGCAGCTCTACCCGGTCACCCGCCAGACATTGTGGACCGGGCATCCGGCATCGCTCCTGCGTTGGGTAAAGGAGAATACCCCTCAGCGCTACGCGCAAATTGGCAGCGTCATGATGGGCCATGATTACCTGCGCTGGTGCTTAACCGGCGTCAAAGGCTGCGAAGAAAGCAATATCTCCGAGTCGAACCTCTACAACATGACCACCGGTCAGTACGACCCGCGATTGACCCAATGGTTGGGCATCAGTGAAATCGACACTGCCCTGCCACCTGTCGTTGGCTCAGCAGAAATATGCGGGGAAATCACCGCTCAGACAGCCGCCATCACCGGTCTGGCGGCGGGTACGCCCGTCGTCGGCGGTCTGTTTGATGTGGTTTCCACCGCACTCTGCGCCGGTATTGAAGATGAGCACACCCTCAACGCGGTAATGGGAACCTGGGCTGTCACCAGCGGGATCGCTCACGGCCTGCGTGACCACGAGGCCCATCCCTATGTTTATGGCCGCTATGTGAATGACGGGCAGTACATCGTTCACGAAGCCAGTCCGACCTCCTCCGGCAATCTGGAATGGTTTACCGCTCAGTGGGGCGAACTCTCTTTTGATGAGATCAATCAGGCCGTCGACAGCTTACCGAAAGCCGGTAGCGAGCTTTTCTTCCTGCCCTTTTTGTACGGCAGCAACGCCGGGCTGGAGATGACCAGCGGCTTTTATGGCATGCAGGCTATACACTCTCGCGCCCACTTATTACAGGCCATCTACGAAGGCGTGGTTTTCAGCCACATGACCCACCTCAACCGCATGCGCGAACGTTTTACGCAGGCGCATACCCTGCGCGTCACCGGAGGTCCGGCGCACTCAGATGTCTGGATGCAAATGCTGGCCGACGTCAGCGGCTTACGTATCGAGCTGCCGCAGATTGAAGAGACCGGCTGCTTTGGCGCAGCGCTTGCTGCCCGCGTAGGCACCGGCGTTTATCACGATTTCAGCGACGCCCAGCGCAGCTTACAGCACCCGGTACGCACGCTGCTGCCAGACGCCGCCGCGCATGCGAGCTACCAGCGTAAATACCGCCAATACCAGAATTTAATTACCGCACTACAGGGCTACCACGCCCGCATTAAGGAGTACGAATGATGAGTCGACCATTACTGCAACTGGCGCTCGACCACACCAACCTGCAGGCGGCCCAGCGCGATGTCGCACTGCTACAAGAGAGTGTTGATATCGTTGAGGCGGGGACGATTCTCTGCTTAACCGAAGGCCTTAGCGCCGTAAAAGCGTTACGCGCCCAGTGCCCAAATAAAATCATCGTCGCCGACTGGAAGGTGGCCGATGCGGGCGAAACCCTTGCACAGCAAGCGTTTGACGCTGGCGCTAACTGGATGACCATCATCTGCGCTGCGCCGCTGGCGACGGTAGAAAAAGGTCATGGCGTCGCGCAGTCCTGCGGCGGTGAAATTCAGATGGAACTGTTCGGCAACTGGACGCTGGATGACGCCCGAGACTGGTATCGCGTAGGGGTTCGTCAGGCGATTTACCATCGCGGGCGCGATGCCCAAGCCAGCGGGCAACAGTGGGGAGAAGCGGATCTGGCACGCATGAAAGCGCTTTCCGATATTGGTCTGGAACTGTCGATTACCGGCGGGATTACGCCCGCCGACCTGCCGCTGTTTCGCGATATCAACGTCAAAGCCTTTATCGCCGGACGCGCGCTGGCTGGGGCGAAAAACCCAACGCAGGTTGCTGGCGAATTCCATGCGCAAATCGATGCCATCTGGGGAGCACAGTATGCGTAATCATCCGTTAGGTATCTATGAAAAAGCGCTGGCGAAAGACCTCTCCTGGCCGGAGCGTCTGGTGCTGGCGAAAAGCTGCGGTTTTGATTTCGTCGAAATGTCAGTGGATGAAACCGATGAACGCCTGTCGCGTCTCGACTGGAGTCCCACTCAGCGCGCATCGCTGGTGAGCGCGATGCTGGAAACCGGTGTGGCAATCCCCTCAATGTGCCTGTCCGCCCACCGCCGTTTTCCGTTTGGCAGCCGCGATGAATCTGCACGCGTCCGGGCGCGCGACATCATGACCAAAGCCATTCGTCTGGCGCGCGATCTCGGTATTCGCACCATTCAGCTGGCAGGCTACGACGTCTATTACGAAGAACATGACGAAGGTACGCAGCAGCGCTTTGCCGAAGGGTTGGCATGGGCAGTCGAGCAAGCCGCCGCCGCGCAGGTCATGCTGGCGGTAGAAATCATGGATACCGCGTTCATGAACTCGATCAGCAAGTGGAAAAAGTGGGATGAAATGCTGTCATCGCCGTGGTTCACCGTCTATCCGGACGTAGGCAACCTCAGCGCCTGGGGTAATGACGTCACTGCCGAATTGACGCTGGGTATTGACCGTATCGCCGCTATCCACCTGAAAGACACGCTGCCAGTAACCGAAACCCATCCGGGCCAGTTTCGCGATGTGCCCTTTGGCGAAGGGTGTGTGGACTTTGTTGGTATCTTCAAAACGCTGCATGAGCTGAACTATCGCGGGTCGTTTCTGATTGAAATGTGGACTGAAAAAGCGAAAGAGCCAGTACTGGAAATTATCGAGGCACGACGCTGGATAGAGGCACGTATGCAGGAAGGAGGATTTCCATGTTAGAACAACTGAAGTCCGAGGTGCTGGCAGCCAATCTGGCGCTTCCGGCTCATGGGTTAGTCACCTTTACCTGGGGTAACGTCAGCGCAGTAGATGAAACGCGGACACTGATGGTGATTAAGCCATCCGGCGTAGAATATGACGTGATGACCGCCGACGATATGGTGGTGGTGGATATCGCCAGCGGCGACGTGGTTGAAGGGAGTAAAAAACCCTCATCTGACACGCCAACCCATCTGGCGCTATACCGCCGCTACCCTGAGATCGGTGGGATCGTCCATACCCACTCACGCCACGCGACGATCTGGTCGCAGGCGGGTCTTGATCTCCCTGCATGGGGCACCACACATGCCGATTATTTCTATGGTTCTATTCCATGTACCCGTCTGATGACCGTTGAGGAGATCAACGGTGAATATGAATACCAGACCGGCGAAGTCATCATTAAAACTTTTGAGCAACGAGACCTGAACCCGATGCAGGTTCCGGCGGTGTTAGTGCATTCACACGGTCCGTTTGCCTGGGGTAAAGACGCCGCAGACGCCGTACATAACGCCGTGGTGCTCGAAGAGTGCGCCTACATGGGGCTGTTCTCGCGCCAGTTAGCTCCGCAGCTGCCGGATATGCAGCCTGAGTTGCTGGATAAACATTATCTGCGCAAACATGGCGTGAATGCGTATTACGGGCAGTAACGGGTCAGGCGCTATTAATATGCTCTTTGCAATAGCGCCGTTTCCACGCCGCGGGCGTCAGGCTGGTATGCTTGCGAAAGATTTTGCGAAAATAACCCACCTCATTAAATCCACATTTCATCGCCACTTCGGTAAGCGATAGCGAATCACTGATCAACAGTTTTTCTGCCGCCCTTACCCGCTGGCGATGCAACGCTTCAGTGAGTGTCAGCCGGAAAGCGCTACGGAATACACGCCCCAGATAGTCCGCATTGCAATGCAGCTCTTTCGCCAGCGTTGAGGCACTAATCGGCAGGTGGAACTGAGTGTGAATTATCTGCTGCGCTTTCCACGCCAGCGCATTACCTGGACTGTCTGGTGGTTGCTCGCTGGCAGCCGCGGATATTTGCTGCAAAATCAGCAGCAGGATCAGTTCCAGCGCTATGCTGCGATGAATATTTTCCTGCTCGCGTAAGAACTGACGAAACAACGAGATAATATATTGTGGCTCGCTCACCCGGGTATGTTGAGGGATAGCAAGTAACGGTTCCGTTATTGATGCGTCGCTTTCTGCCGTCACCTCAAAATGCAGCCAGTAAAATTTCAAATTAGCCGGAAATTGCCCAACGCCAATATGCGAGCGCTGCGGCCACAGCAGCAAACTTTCTCCGGCATTCACGCAAAAAACGGTCTGGCCTTCGCGAATCGTTAATGTCCCTTTTTCGACAAAGATAATTTCCCAGGATTGCAATCGTCGCGCAGGATGACTGCCCACGCCCCGGGAAATAAATAATCCGCCATTTTGTACTTTAATCGGAAGAGACATGGATAATTCGAGCATATATATTCAAATTCCCGCTTTCAGCATTATTTAAATCGGTCTTTATTATTGATTATTCACGATAAACCCAGGTTTCACCGGATCGAAATCACATTTTCTAAATGAAGTCGGAATTGTTATCTTTTTATACTTTTCTCTTCCCTTGTTGCTCCAAACATTTCGTGCAGAATAAATAACGTACTTTGCAAATTACCCACAAATAACCCGCAGTGTAGCGGGAATTTTTCTGAACATTCTCTCCGGGAGTTATTTATGACTTCGGCTCCGATTACGACATCCGATTTGGCACAGCGTGCCCAGGACGACAAACTCTCTCTGCGTGAAAAAATAGGCTATGGGTTAGGCGATGCGGGCGGGACGGTCATTACCTGTCTGATCATGAACTTCCTGACATTTTTCTACACCGATGTCTTCGGGTTAACGCCCGCACTGGTTGGTACATTGTTTATTGCCCTGCGCGTATTTGACGCCATTTCCGACCCGATAATGGGCGTGCTGGCCGACCGTACCCAAAGCCGCTGGGGGCGCTTTCGCCCCTGGCAGCTTTGGGTTGCGGTTCCCATTGGCATTATTGGCGTACTCACGTTTACCGTCCCTGACGCCAGCATGAGCGTAAAAATTGCCTGGGCGTTCGGCACCTATCTGCTGCTCTCCGTCGGCTATACCGCCATCAACGTGCCGTACTGTGCGCTGATCAACACCATGACAACCCGCCACAATGAGGTGATCGCCTGCCAGTCCTGGCGCTTTGTGTTGTGCGGCGTGGCGGGATTCCTTGTCTCCGTCGGCCTGCCGTGGATGGTGGATGTTCTGGGTCAGGGCAACGCTGCGCAGGGTTATCAGTTCGGCGTAGGTGTCCTGTGCGCCATCGCGGTAGTGATGTTCCTGTGCTGCTTCTTCTGGGTGCGCGAGCGCGTGCCGCTGGCGATGATGGGGAAATTTACCCTGCGCGAACACATTGGCGGGCTGCGCAAAAATGATCAGCTATTACTGATGCTGGTAATGTCTTTCCTGCTGATTAACGTCTTTAATATTCGCGGCGGCGGGTACATGTACTTCATTACCTATGTGCTGGAGGGCAGCACCGCTTACACGTCGCTGTTTTTCACCATGGTCACCTTCGCGTCCATCATCGGTTCGGTGATCGTCAGCCCGCTGACCCGCCGCATGGATACCGTCAAACTCTATTACTACACCAACCTGGTGCTGACGGCGCTGGCGGTGCTGATGTGGTTCCTGCCAACCGGTCCGGCTTATCAGACGCTGTGGCTGGCGGTGATCCTCGGCAACGGTATTATTCTGGGCTTTACTCTGCCGCTGCATTTCTCGCTGATGGCCTTTGCCGACGACTACGGCGAGTGGAAAACCGGCGTGCGTTCTTCCGGCATGAATTTCGCCTTCAACCTGTTTTTCATCAAGCTGGCTTGGGCCTCAAGCGCGGGGATCATCAGCCTGTTGTTTATTTTTGTCGCCTATCAGCCAGGCGCTGGCAACCAAACCGCCAGTTCGCTGCAAGGGATTACCGCGATGGAAACGCTGCTGCCCGCGCTGTTCCACCTGCTGCTGGCGCTGTCTATCCGCCTTTGCAAACTCAATAACCCGATGATGTCGCGCATTGCCACCGATCTGCGTCAGCGTCATGTACAGCCTTAAGGAGCATGAAATGAACGTACTGGAAGTCGACCTGCATAAGCTCACGGTCAGCGATCCGTTCCTCGGACAATATCAGCAGTTGGTGCGTGATGTGGTGATCCCCTACCAGTGGGATGCGCTTAATGACCGCATTGCAGAGGCGGAACCAAGCCATGCGATAGAAAACTTCCGCATCGCCGCGGGACTGCAGGACGGCGAGTTTTACGGCATGGTTTTTCAGGATAGCGACGTGGCGAAATGGCTCGAGGCCGTCGCCTGGTCCCTGTGCCAGAAACCCGATGCGGAACTTGAGAAAACCGCTGATGAGGTCATTGAACTGGTGGCTGCGGCACAGTGTGCAGACGGCTATCTCAATACTTACTTCACGGTAAAAGCTCCGGATGAACGCTGGACCAACCTCGCCGAATGCCATGAACTGTACTGCGCCGGTCATTTAATTGAAGCGGGCGTCGCATTCTTCCAGGCGACGGGTAAGCGTCGTCTGTTAGAAGTGGTGTGCCGCCTGGCGGATCATATCGACAGCGTGTTTGGGCTTGGTGAAAATCAGTTACGCGGCTACCCCGGACACCCGGAAATCGAGCTGGCCTTAATGCGCTTATATGAAGTGACTCAGCAGCCACGCTATATGGCGCTGGTAAATTACTTTGTTGAACAACGCGGCGCTCAGCCCCATTTCTATGACGAAGAGTACGAAAAGCGGGGGCAAACCTCTTACTGGCACACTTACGGCCCGGCGTGGATGGTGAAAGATAAACCCTACAGCCAGGCACATCAGCCCATTTCAGAACAGCAAACGGCTATCGGTCACGCGGTGCGCTTTGTATATCTGATGACCGGCGTGGCGCACCTGGCACGTTTAAGCCAGGACGAAGGCAAGCGTCAGGATTGCCTGCGTCTGTGGAAAAATATGGCCCAGCGCCAGTTGTACATTACCGGCGGCATTGGCTCTCAAAGCAGTGGCGAGGCGTTTAGCAGCGATTACGATCTGCCCAACGACTCCGTGTACGCGGAAAGCTGCGCTTCAATCGGACTGATGATGTTCGCCCGCAGAATGCTGGAAATGGAGGCCGACAGCCAGTATGCCGACGTCATGGAGCGCGCCCTGTATAACACCGTTCTCGGCGGCATGGCGCTGGACGGTAAACACTTCTTCTACGTTAACCCACTGGAAGTACACCCTAAGTCATTAAAATTCAATCATATTTACGACCACGTGAAGCCCGTTCGCCAACGCTGGTTCGGCTGCGCCTGCTGTCCGCCCAATATCGCCCGCGTCTTAACCTCAATTGGCCATTACATCTACACGCCACGTCAGGACGCGCTGTATATCAATATGTATGTGGGCAATAGCATGGAAGTCCCCGTGGCAGATGGCGCGCTCAAACTGCGCATTAGCGGGGATTATCCATGGCATGAGCAGGTGAAAATCGCCATTGAATCACCGCAGTCGGTGTATCACACCCTGGCCTTGCGCTTGCCTGACTGGTGCTCCGCGCCGCAGGTTTTGCTGAATGGCCAACCGGTTGAGCAGGATATTCGCAAAGGCTATTTGCACATCAGCCGAACCTGGCAGGAGGGCGATACGCTCAGTCTGACTCTGCCAATGCCAGTGCGTCGGGTGTACGGAAACCCACTGGTGCGTCATGTTGCCGGTAAGGTCGCTATTCAACGTGGGCCATTGGTGTATTGCCTGGAGCAGGCCGACAACGGCGAAGAACTGCATAATCTGTGGCTGGCGAAAGAGAACGAATTCAGGGTGTTCGAGGGTAAGGGGCTGTTCAGCCATAAGATGTTAATTCAGGCTGAAGGCGTGAAGCAAAGCTGCGCCGACGCGACGCAGCAATCCTTGTGGCACTATGATGTTTCACCGGCTTCTCGCCAGGCGCACACGCTGACGTTTATTCCGTGGTTTAGCTGGGCGAACCGTGGTGAAGGCGAAATGCGAATCTGGGTAAACGAGCAGTAACGGTAAGCGTACCGGATGACGACGCTTCGCGTCTTATCCGGTCTGGCGACTGAAAAGATTGCCCTCCTCCCTGAGGACAAACGGGTGAGAATCAGAAACGCCAGGTCAGACCGGACATCAAGGTGAAGCTGTCATCGCGATCAACCATCGGGCTATTTTTAATGTCGTCCGGCAGCGCACTGTAGTTGGCGCTGGCCAGCAGCGTCAGGTTGCTGGTCAACGCGTATTTAGCGGACAGGCCAACATACGGTGTCCAGCTGTCCCCAGGAGAGTAGCTTGATAACCCACTACGGCGGGATTCATTGCCAGAGATGCCGTAGTAATATTCGTTGAAGTTTTCGTCATAGTAGAGCACGCCAATCGCCGGCGTCAGCGTTAGCTTGCCCATCGGCATTTGGCGGAACAGAGACATTTCCGCGACCCAGCCATTGCTGTTATCCAGCACATCCGCTGCGGCGGAGACTTTCACACTGCCCCATTTCTGATGGTGATACCACGCAGCGCCCGCCATGGCGGTCGCGTCACGCTTATCCAGCTTTTTCATCGCATGATCGTCGTTATCACCTGGATCAAACTCAAGCGGCATGTATGAGGCAGTAATGCTAAATTCATTACTTTCGTTTTTTGAAAGAATATAACCTAACGTTGTTTGCCTAAAATAAAAGGATTCACTTTCATAACTGACAAGCGGTACTGCGTGAACGTTATCATTATATCCACGATAAGGAGATTCATTATATACAGCGCCAGCACCAATAGAAAATTCTGCGGCAGTTGCACTCGCCATAAAAGAAAAGGCGAACAGCGCCACAATATTGCGTTTAATTAACATGCCAACATTCCATTTTAAAATAAGCTACAAAGCGCGTGCATAATAATGCTTACAATTTCATCGATGCAACATTCATATTTATATAGTAATATATACAAACATATATATATTGGGTTTGGCGATGAACAAATTACAACTCAAACACCGGGAACTGAAAATTATTTCGGTAATTGCTGCCAGTGAAAACATCAGTCATGCCGCTACGGTTCTCGGCATCGCACAGGCCAACGTCAGCAAGTATCTGGCTGATTTCGAATCAAAAGTTGGATTAAAGGTGTTTGACCGCACCACTCGGCAGCTAACTCTTACGCCGTTTGGTACGGCGCTGCTTCCTTACATCAATGATATGCTGGAAAGAAACGATCAGCTCAATAGTTTCATTGCTGATTATAAGCATGAAAAACGTGGGCGGGTAACGGTCTATGCACCAACGGGAATTATTGCTTACTTATCGCAACATGTTATTGCAAAAATTCAGAATATCGGCGGCATTAGCCTCTCACTTAAAACATGTAACCTTGAACGTAAAGCATTTTATGAAGGCGTCGACTTTCCTGATGATTGTGATGTTTTAATCACCTATGCACACCCTAAAGATGAATCACTGGTCGCCAGTTTTATTACCAAATATGCAGTGACGGCATTTGCCAGCCCTGAATACATCAAACAACATCCTATTAGTAGCCCTGATGAGCTGGAAGAACATTCCTGCATTCTGATTGATTCCATGATGATAGATGATGCCAATATCTGGCGCTTCACCTCCGCCGGCGGCAAGGAAATGCACGATTATCGGGTGACCGGAAATTATGTCTGCGACAATACACAGTCTGCGTTGGCGCTGGCACGTAACCATCTGGGCATTGTTTTTGCGCCGAATGCGAGTGTACAAAAAGATGTTCAATCCGGATTGCTGGTCCCATGTTTCTCAGAACAACATGAATGGTGGCTGGATTTAGTGGCGATTTTCCGCAAGCGTGAATACCAGCCATGGCGGGTACAGTTTATTCTTGATGAGATGTTGGCAGAGATCCGCCAGCAGCTTACTCAGTCGCTGGAGCAGCAGACTGAGTAAGCAAAATGAGGATACCAGACTCAACAGGCGTTATTGGCGCAGGTAGTTTGAACACTGCCCAGGTTCAAAAATAGCCTGCACCTAGTGGTCGAGATACAGGTAATGCACCCAGCTGGTCATCCGCAGCAAGACCTTACGCATGACCGACACATGCTCGAAGTGGTCAGAGTAAACGGCGACCTGGGCGTAAATCCCATCAGGTAATGCGCTCACATCCGCATTTTCATTTAGCTCAATTGTGGCGATCACCCCTTCCGAACCGGGCGTCGAGTTTAAGGATTGTAGCGCCCCGTTCGACTGGTATGTCCCCCCCGGTACGGCTGGGCTGATGGCAGCCAGTTTGCCGCTAAATACCTTACCCGGCAGGGCGTTAAAGACCACTTCCGCTTCATCGCCGGGCTCCAGTCGCAGCAGCGAGTTTTGACGGAACTGGGCGATAATTTGCCGTTTTTGATCCGGAATAAACACCATCACCGGGCGCATCGGCAGCGCGGCGGCGTAGGTTCCGGGGCGCATCAGCACCTGGGTTACGTAACCATCGCTGGGCGCGCGAACCACGGTCTGATCCAGATTGAATTCCGCTTCAGCTAACTGTGCTTTCAGGCTGGCAATTTGCGAATTCTCACCCTGCACCAGGCTGTCTAACTGACTCTGGATTTGCTGTTGTTCTGCAACGGAGGATTTCACCGCGGCTTCCTGCGCCAGATAGTTTTGCCGCGCCGCGTCGATATCGCGTTCAGAAAAAGGATTCACCTTCGCCTGACTCCCCTGCGCATAGCGCTGGTAATCTTTAGCCAGTTTGTCGCGCGTGGCCTTTGCCTGCTGCGTGTTGGCTTGCATTTCGTCTAACTGTGCCACCAGAGCCTGCTCTTTATGCTGTGCGGTGACAATATCAGCTTTCAGACGATCTACCCGCGCCTGATAACGTCCCGGATTAAGCTTAAAAAGAACCTCGCCTTTTTTGATCAGCGTATTCTTCTTATCCGTTACTTCCGTCACTACACCCGTTACCTGCGGCACTACGGGAATTGAAATTACCGCCTTTTGCGCCTTAAATGTATACGGATGGTTATAATTCATCAGTAATATCAGCCCGCAAACAATAAATATACCGCCTAAGGCTGCGGTGGGTACTGTCCATTTATTTACAGGAATTTTAAATATTTTAAATATTGACCATGCGCACGCCACATAGGTCAGAACAATCAGTAAATCCATCGATATTACTCCGCCGGAGAGGTCTTCGCCTCACCCAGTTTCTTTTCCAGATCGGCCACCCGTGCCTGAAGCTGGATCAGGGAAGGATCCGCGCTCTGCATGCCCCATCCGCGCTCGGGGCGATAAAGCGTTGCCCAGATCCACAAAAAGGGCCAAATAACATGTAAGGTAAACAAACTAACCCAGCCCGCGACGTGTATTGCGTCAGCATGTGGATGGTTACGTTTCTTTGCAATTAGATAGGGAATATCATGCAGAATAATAATCCCGTAAAAAATGACCAGGAATACAAAAATAAGCACTCCTAATGCAAAATAATCAAGGAACATATTTGCCTCAGGGATTTAAATTAAAAATTCGGCTGCTGTTTGATTTAAACAATAGAGTTGATAATAGTAGTGGAATGACCAGATTGGATGCAATGGTGTTATTTATATAACGATATATGGGTTTCTATATATACCCGTCGTCTATCGAGCTGCTTCTTTGTTGGCTGCGTTCGTTCACCCCAGCCACTTACCTGAGTAAGCATCCTGGGGATGCCCGGTACGCTAAACGCGTCCGGGCAGTAAGTGACGGGATATTAGAACAGCCCCAGCGGTTTATCTGAGTAACTCACCAGCAGGCATTTGGTTTGCTGATAATGCTCGAGCATCATCTTATGCGTCTCGCGCCCGATGCCCGACTGCTTGTAACCGCCGAACGCCGCATGCGCCGGGTAAGCATGGTAACAGTTGGTCCATACACGCCCCGCCTGAATACCGCGGCCCATCTTGTACGCCAGATTTCCGTTACGACTCCAGACGCCAGCACCGAGACCGTATTGGGTGTCATTGGCGATTTCCAGCGCCTCTTCCATGGTTTTGAAGGTCGTGACGGCCAGTACCGGTCCGAAGATCTCTTCCTGGAAAACCCGCATATTATTCTTACCAAACAAAATGGTCGGTTCGAGGTAGTAACCCTCTTTTAACTCGCCATCCAGCTGCTTACGCCGCCCGCCAGTGAGAATATCTGCCCCTTCTTTCTTACCAATATCGATGTAATTCAGGATGGTTTCCAGTTGACCATGCGACACCTGCGCGCCCATTTGCGTCACGCTGTCTAACGGGTTGCCGCTACGAATACTTTCCACCCGGCGAATCGCTCTTTCCATAAAACGTTCGTAAATGGATTCCTGCACCAGGGCACGGCTTGGACAGGTACACACTTCGCCCTGGTTGAAGGCAAACAACGCAAAGCCTTCCAGCGCTTTGTCAAAGAACGCATCTTCTTCATCCATCACGTCTGCAAAGAAGATATTGGGAGATTTCCCACCCAGCTCCAGCGTGACAGGGATAATATTCTGCGTGGCGTACTGCATGATCTGCTGCCCGACTTCCGTTGAGCCGGTAAACGCCACTTTCGCAATGCGTTTAGATGTCGCCAGATATTCACCGATTTCTCCACCCGCGCCGTTTACCACGTTCACTACGCCTGGTGGGAGAAGATCGCCGATGACTTCCATCAACAGCAGTACGGACAGCGGCGTCAGACGCGCAGGTTTAAGCACCACGCAGTTACCCGCCGCCAGCGCGGGCGCCATCTTCCAACTGGCCATCAGTAGCGGGAAGTTCCACGGGATAATTTGCCCTACCACACCAAGAGGTTCATGGAAGTGATACGCCACGGTCTCGCTATCAACCTCACTGATTCCCCCTTCCTGCGCACGAATACAGGAAGCGAAATAGCGGAAATGGTCAATCGCCAGCGGCACGTCTGCCGCGCTGGTTTCGCGGATAGGTTTACCGTTATCCCAGGTTTCTGCCGTCGCCAGCAGCTCGAGATTTTGCTCCATGCGATCGGCGATTTTGAACAGAATCGCCGCCCTGTCCTGCACGGATGTCTGCGCCCACTTGTCTTTTATCTTGTGCGCGGCATCCAGGGCAAGATCGATATCCTTTTTGCCGGAAGAGGCCACTTCGCACAGTAATTGCCCGGTTACCGGCGTCAGGTTTTGGTAATACTCGCCGTCCACCGGTGCGACCCAGTCACCACCGATAAAGTTATCGTATCGGGCTTTTAACTTCAGAGGGTAACCATATTCGCCGGGATAAATACGCGTTGAAGGGGGATTATTGGTCATGACCGTCTCCTTGCTGTAGGGGTACTACAAGGGTAGACGGGGCTGGCGAATTATTCGCCAGCCATTTCCTGCTTTACGACAGGTATCACGAATTACATGGCTGCGCGATAAATCGCCATAATTTCTTCATGAGTCGCCTGAATCGGGTTAGTGAAACCGCAGGCATCTTTCAGGGCATTGGTCGCCAGTACGGCAATATCTTCTTCCTTCACGTTCAGCTCACGCAGACCGGCAGGAATATTCACTTTCTGCGCCAGTTCGCGGATCGCCGCGATGCAAGCTTCCGCCCCTTGCTCCGCGCTCAAGCCAGCAACGTCCACGCCCATCGCCTTAGCGCAATCACTCAGACGAGCGGCAGCCACTTTACTATTGAAAACCTGCACATGCGGCAGCAAAACAGCGTTACATACACCGTGCGGCAGATCGTAGAAACCACCCAACTGGTGCGCCATGGCGTGCACGTAACCCAGAGAAGCGTTGTTAAAGGCCATGCCTGCGAGGAACTGCGCGTAGGCCATAGCCTCACGTGCCTGAGCATTGCTGCCGTCTTCAACAGCGACCGGCAGGTTTTCCGCAATCATGGTGACCGCTTTCAGCGCGCAAGCATCGGTAATTGGGGTTGCAGCAATAGAAACGTAGGCTTCGATAGCGTGGGTCAGCGCATCCATACCAGTGGCCGCCGTCAGAGACTTCGGCATACCGACCATCAGCGAGGAGTCATTAACGGACAGCAGCGGCGTAACATGCTTATCCACAATCGCCATTTTAATATGGCGTACTTCATCGGTAATAATGCAAAAACGCGTCATCTCCGACGCCGTGCCCGCGGTGGTGTTAATGGCGATCATCGGCAACTGAGGTTTTGCTGAGCGATCCACGCCTTCGTAATCGCGAATATCGCCGCCGTTAGCCGCCACCAGCGCAATACCTTTTGCACAATCGTGCGGAGAACCACCGCCGAGGGAAATAACGCTATCACATTGGTTTTCTTTCAACATTTGCAGGCCAGCAGCGACGTTACTGGTCGTGGGATTAGGATGTGTACCGTCGTAAATGACGCTGAAAATATCACGTTCCTGTAATGCCTTTTGAATCTCGCCAGCCATACCTAATTTCGTCAGCATGGCATCTGTGACAATCAGCGTACGGCGAAAACCATATTCCGCCATTGTATTCATCGCGTCTTTTAATGAATCAGCGCCAATTACATTCACGGAAGGAATAAAAAATGTTGAAGCAGCCATTGTACGTTCCTTATTTTATTCTGAAGAGCCAGGAAGCATACGTGTGAATTTTTCAACAAAATATGATCGTGGTGGTTATTTTAATAACACCATAAATAAAAAAGCACATTAGGCTTAGAATCTAATGTGCTTATTTCAATCAACATATATTTTGTATTAATTCATTTAAACCATGAATTAATTGTTTCATTATTTTTCCGGAAACAATAACGCATCGCGTAATAAATGATCATTTCCCCGGCGACGCGTAAAACCAATGCGGTCAAAATATTCCAGAATCTGAATAGCCAATTTGCGCCCAACGTTCAGCCTGTCGCGGAAATCAGCCGCACAGGTCGATCCCCGTTCCTGATCCAGCTCGCGGATCATATTGGCAAAGGCCACAATCCGATCGTTACGGTAATAGCGATCTTTAACGATCGCGGTAATAATGCCTTGCTGTGCCGCTTGTCGTAACGCCACGCGCATCATCTGCTCATCCGTACCCGTCTGTTTTGCCAGATCGCGTACCCACCACGGCTCATCGCCAAAAAGCGGTTCTGCTTTTAGCCAGATTGCCTGCTGCTCATCGCTGAAACCCGCCTTGTGATCCGGCAAATGCAGCCAGCCATGATGGCTATGGATGGCACCGCTCTCGCGCATCTTTTCAATCAGCAGCAAGACCAGCGCTTCGTCTTCCATCGGCAAAGCCATACGCCGCAGACGTTCGCGTCCAGGCCCTGGCTCATCACGGTGCTGTTCGTGGTAGGTCGCCAGCGTATCGAGGACTTTTCGCTGCCAGCGCGCCGCAACGGGAGCATTCAACAGGCTGTATCCCGCCTGAATAAAACCATGTTGCTCAATCAACGGACGCATCCCGTTGCCGTTGAGCTGGCGCGCCCAGGCGAAATCAGGAATATTCACCGCCCCACGCGTCAGATGCAGCGCCAGGGCGTCGCCGTCACTCTGCGCCTTTTCCAGCGCCGACAGCCACTGCAGATATTCCGGCTTACGTTTCCCGCGACGCGGCGGATTGAGCGTTACCACGCGCGCACCTGCTAGCGTCGTGCGGGCAGAAATATCGCGCAGCACCAGACGGTCGTTATCAGCAAGCCAGAGCGGTGTATCAAACACCAGTTCCGCCAGCGTTCCTTCAAGCAGCGAGATTCGCCCGGTTACATGACTGGCCGCGTGGTGAATATGCAGCGGTTGCCACTGCATCAGCGGCGCGGCATGTTCTAAAGAAACAATTACGCGGGTAAAAGCCTCCGGCGGCGCATCGGAAAGTAGCCAGTCGCCGCGGTTAAGTTCTTCTTTTTGCGCATCGCCGGCAATATTCAGCGCGATACGTTGCCCCGCCTGCGCGCGTTCGGTGGCCTGATTTTGCGCATGCAGGCTACGTACGCGCATCGGTTTGTTGACGCCCGTGAGCCACAGCGTGTCACCGATATTCACTTCACCGCTAAGCGCCGTCCCGGTCACCACCAGCCCCGCGCCTTTGACCGTAAAGGCACGGTCAATCGCCAGGCGAAAGCTGCGATCGCAGGCATGCTCGCGCGACGTTAATTGCAGCAAATGCTCGCGCAGTTCTTCAATCCCACGACCTTCACTGGCGGCCGTCACGAACAGAACCGCACCGGCGAAACCATAATTCTCAAGCGTGGTGTGCACCTCGGCACGTACCGCGTTGATGCGATCCTCATCCACGCGGTCGGCTTTCGTGAGCGCCACGGTGATCTGCGGATTACCCGTCAGTTGCAAAATTTGCAAATGCTCACGCGTTTGCGCCATCACGCCATCATCACACGCCACCACCAGCAGCGCGTGGTCAATCCCGCCGACACCTGCCAGCATGTTGGACAAAAACTTTTCGTGTCCCGGAACATCGATAAATCCCAGTATCCGTCCGTCCGGCTGCGGCCAGTAGGCATAGCCGAGATCGATGGTCATGCCGCGCTTTTTTTCTTCCGGCAGACGGTCGGCATTCACGCCGGTAATCGCCTGTAATAACGTTGTTTTTCCGTGGTCAACGTGTCCGGCGGTTGCAATAATCATTTCAGCATCATCTCCATAAACCGGGTCTCGTCTTCAAGGCAGCGCAGATCCAGCCACATGCGACCATCATAAATTCGCCCAATGATCGGCACGGGCAACGTACGCCAGCGAGCGGCCAGCGCTTCAAGGCGGCTACCGCGCCCGTCGTGGGGGGTAAAGGTTAATGCCGCGCTGGGCAGCCTATCAACAGGTAGCGAGCCGCTGCCAATCTGCGACAGGCAAGGCATCACATTCAGGGCGAATTCGTCGCCGTAATGCTCAGCAAGCCGTGCCTGTAATTGTTGGGCCTGCGCGTGGACAGCCTCTTGCGAACGGGTGAGCTGGCGTAGCGTCGGCAGCTTCGTCGCCAGTGCTTCCGGGTGCAGATAAAGCCGCAGCGTCGCTTCCAGCGCAGCCAGCGTCATTTTGTCTGCCCGTAACGCACGTTTCAGCGGATGGCTCTGTAAGCGAGCGATCATCTCTTTTTTACCGACGATGATCCCGGCCTGCGGCCCGCCCAGTAATTTATCGCCAGAAAAGCTCACCAGACTGACGCCAGCGGCAATCAGTTGCTGCGGCATCGGCTCCTGCGGCAGTCCATACTGGCCGAGATCGACCAGCGAGCCGCTGCCGAGATCCGCCACCACCGGTACATCCAGCTCCTTACCAATAGCGGCCAGCTCAGCCTCACCCACCGACTTCGTAAAGCCTTCAATGCTGTAATTACTGGTATGCACCTTCATCAGCAGCCCGGTGTTTTCATTCACCGCCTGACGGTAATCTTTCGCATGGGTCCGGTTGGTGGTACCCACTTCGCGCAGCATACATCCGGCCTGGCACATAACGTCCGGAATACGAAACGCGCCGCCAATTTCTACCAGTTCGCCGCGTGAAACGACCACCTCTTTGCCGTTAGCCGTGGCGGCCAACATCAGTAAAACCGCTGCTGCATTGTTATTAACGATACAGGCGTCTTCCGCCCCCGTCAGACGGCAGAGTAAATCCGCCAGGGCCCGATCCCGATGTCCACGCCCGGCATCATCCAGGCTGTATTCCAGCGTCACCGGCGTGCGCATCGCCTGCACCACCGCCTCGATCGCTTCTTCTGCCTGCGACGCGCGACCAAGGTTGGTGTGCAGCACCGTGCCGGTCAGGTTAATCACCGGACGCAGCGCGCTTTGCGATTCTCGTTCCAGCCGGGCGCTGGCTTCTTGCGCCCAGTCCTCACACCATGCCGGGAGCGCGTGCGTGTCGCGGATGGCTTCTCTGGCTTCGTCGAGCATATGACGCAGCAGGTCAACCACTCGGGTATGACCGTGAGACTCACGTAAGGCTGGGAAGGCGCTATCGCGCAATAAACGATCGATAGCGGGAAGCTGGCTGTAGAGTGAACGCATGTCGGTTGTCATGAAAGGGCCTGGCTGTTGGTGGCCCTCTCCACCGTGGAGAGGGATATCGATATAGGAAGGATTGTACCGTGACTTTGCTCAGGCGGACATACATACACAATATCATTCAAGATGCATCGAGGCGGCAAGAGAATGAGTCCCCAGGTGCGTACGAATAGTACGTAACTGGGGCGAAGAAACGCTGCCAACAAAGAGGCAGCTTGAAGGATGAAGTGTAAATGTGCATCAAGCCTTTGGCGGTTCTGTACGGGCAAAACTTTCGCGTTGAAAGAGCGTTTCCACCAGTTTGACCAGGCGCGGGCGATCAACACACCAGCCGGGCGCGACCCGACGGAAATTGAGATAACCGACGGCACAAGCAATCGCAATGGTTGCCAGGTTAACCGTATCCGTTTTCAGCGTACCGTCCGCCAGATAGCCCTCCAGCATATCCAGACTACGGGTAATCTTTTCCCGCTGGCGTAACAGTTCCGTTTCTGACTGCTGCGCGGCGGGGCGAGCCTGCTCACGCACCGAGACTAAACCCGCATCCATAATGCCGTCTGCCAGCGCTTCCAACTGGCGTACCTTCAGCGCCGCCAGCGGTTCACGCGGCAGCATAGCTGGCGCAATATCCAGCAGCTCGATATATTCCGCAATGATCGGGGAGTCAAACCAGTACTCGCCCTCATCGGTGACCAGCGCGGGCACTTTTCCTAGCGGGTTATAGCGCGCCACGCCGCTATCCGCGTTATAGGGAAGTTCATTCACAAATTCGAAGGTGATGCCCTTTTCCAGTAACAGAATAGAAATTTTACGCACAAAAGGGCTGGTATAGCTGCCGATGAGTTTCATGCCGGGTCCTTTTTGCCAACAAAAATATCAGTATGGCTCAGGTCGCCGTAAATGGCAGGTGATGACGATCTCAATGATCCAAATAAAGGTAATGCATCCAACTGGTCATGCGCAGCAACACTTTACGCATCACCGACACGTGGGCGAAATGGTCAGAATAGACCGCCACCTGGGCATAGATACCGTCCGGCAACGCATCCACATCGGCATTAGGATCCAGTTCAATCGTGGCCAGCACCCCATCGGTACCCGGCACCACCGTTAAGGATTGTAATGCCCCCTGGGCCTGATAAGAACCGCCCGGCACAACCGGCAGAATGGAGGTCAACTTAGCGGAGAAAACCTGACCTGGTAGCGCATTAAACACCACTTCCGCTTCATCGCCCGGTTTCAGGCGCAACAGCGAGTTCTGGCGGAATTGCGCCACGATTTGTCGTTTCTGTTCCGGAATAAACACCATCACCGGGCGCAGAGGCAGCGCGGCAGCGTAGGTCCCGGGACGAATAAGCACCTGCGTAACATAGCCGTTGCTGGGGGCACGGACGATAGTCTGCTCAAGATTGTATTTGGCTTCAGCGAGCTGAGCGCGCAGAGACGCAACCTGAGATTGCTCCCCGTTGACCATACTGTCTAACTGGCTTTGAATCTGTGTCTGTTCCGCAACCGATCCTTTGACCAGCGCATCCTGGGCCAGATAGTTTTGCCGGGCGTTGTCGATATCGCTTTCAGAGAATGGGTTTACCCTCGCCTGGCTGCCCTTCAAATAGCGTTGATAATCCTTATACAGGCGGTCACGTTCCGCAGACACGCGGGTGGTATTAGCGACCGCTTCCGACAGCTGTGCTTTCAGATTGTCGATATTATGCGTCGCGGTCACCAGGTCTGCCTGGAGTCTGTCAACCCGCGCCTGATAACGCACAGGATCGAGTTTAAATAACACCTCGCCTTTTTTAATCAGCTGATTATTTTTATCTGTCACCTCACTAACAATTCCCGTGACCTGCGGGGTAACAGGAATTGAAATAACCGCTTTTTGCGCCGTAAAGGTATACGGGTGGTTATAGTTCATTAATAAAATAAGTCCCGCCACAATAAACACGCCGCCTAATGCAGCGGTTGCAAGCGTCCATTGGTTGACCGGAATACGAAATATTTTAAAGATGGCCCAGGCGAATGCCACGTAGGTCAGGACAATCAACAGATCCATGATTAAATCTCCGGAAAGGTGGAGTTATCGGTTTTATTCTCCCCATCCAGTCTTTTTTCCAACTGGCTGATGCGCGCTGCCAGCGCAGCAATCTCGGGGTCTGGATCCTTTCCGGTCGACGTGATGTGTGACTGCATGCCCCAGCCACGCTCAGGCTGGTAGAGCGTCGCCCAAATCCACAGGAATGGCCAAATAACATGCAATGTAAAAAGACTCACCCATCCCGCCGTGTGGATGGCATCGGCATGAGGATGGTTGCGCTTCTTAGCCATGTTATATGGGATATCATGGATGGCGATGATTCCATAAAACAGCACCAGAAATACGAAGATCAGCACGCCCAACGCGAAATAATTAAGAAACATACCTGCCTCGAATTCACGCTAATTAGAGTTTTTTTATGCCGGCAGCCGTATGCACCCAGGCTGATGTTTTGAACATAACTGCAGTTTGGGGTTTTCGCCATACCACAAAAAAAATATTTTTTCTGGTGAGAAGTTGCTTTCTTTTGCAATAAAAATGTCGGGGGTAGAACCTGCTGTAGATCACATCCGGGCAAATGCAGATAAAAATACTTTGCGATCTACATCACAAAGATTCAACAAACAGCAAAAGCAAAAATGTGAATCAGTTCACATTTACCCCTCGTTTTTGGCGAATTTTGATCCAGCGATGTTTTTTTGTACCGGTATTTTGTGATTAAGATCACATTAACTAGCGCCCCACACCCTATATTTACGTGACGGAAGTCACACAAAAAGGCATCGACTGGACAGTTGAACGATTCAGTGCCAGATTTCGCAGTATCTACAGGGTCCGGCTACCTCCTGCCGCTACATTAACAAACCTCGGGCTTTCAGCCTGCGCGATAGCAAACATAAGAAGGGGTGTTTTTATGTCATCCGATATTAAGATCAAGGTGCAAAGCTTTGGTCGATTCCTCAGCAACATGGTGATGCCAAATATCGGCGCGTTTATCGCGTGGGGTATTATCACCGCATTATTCATTCCGACAGGGTGGTTGCCGAACGAAACGCTGGCGAAGCTTGTCGGCCCAATGATCACCTATCTGCTGCCGCTACTGATCGGTTATACCGGTGGTAAGCTGGTTGGCGGCGAGCGTGGCGGCGTGGTTGGTGCTATCACCACCATGGGCGTTATCGTCGGTGCTGATATGCCAATGTTCCTCGGCGCGATGATCGCAGGTCCGCTGGGCGGCTGGGCTATCAAACATTTCGACAACTGGGTAGACGGTAAGATCAAGTCCGGTTTTGAGATGCTGGTGAATAACTTCTCCGCAGGCATCATCGGGATGATCCTCGCCATTCTGGCATTCCTTGGCATTGGCCCATTGGTTGAAGCACTGTCCAAAATCCTGGCGGCAGGCGTTAACTTCATGGTTGTCCATGACATGCTGCCGCTGGCGTCTATCTTCGTTGAACCGGCGAAAATCCTGTTCCTCAATAACGCCATCAACCACGGTATTTTCTCACCGCTGGGTATTCAGCAATCCCATGAGATGGGCAAATCCATCTTCTTCCTGATTGAAGCTAACCCGGGTCCGGGTATGGGCGTCCTGCTGGCATACATGTTCTTCGGTCGCGGCAGCGCTAAGCAGTCTGCGGGCGGCGCGGCAATCATTCACTTCCTGGGTGGTATCCACGAAATTTACTTCCCGTACGTGCTGATGAACCCACGTCTGATCCTGGCCGTTATCCTCGGCGGTATGACTGGCGTATTTACCCTGACTATCCTGAACGGCGGTCTGGTTTCTCCGGCCTCTCCGGGTTCTATCCTGGCCGTGCTGGCAATGACGCCGAAGGGGGCTTACTTCGCTAACATCGCCGCTATCTGTGCAGCAATGGCGGTCTCCTTTGTAGTCTCAGCCATTCTGCTGAAAACCAGCAAAGTGAAAGAAGATGATGACATTGATGCTGCCACACGTCGTATGCACGACATGAAAGCGGAATCTAAAGGCGCATCTCCGCTGGCGGCTGGCGACGTGACTAACGACCTGAGCCATGTGCGTAAAATCATCGTTGCCTGCGATGCCGGTATGGGTTCCAGTGCCATGGGTGCGGGCGTACTGCGTAAGAAAGTGCAGGATGCCGGTCTGTCTCAGATTTCTGTCACCAACAGCGCGATTAACAATCTGCCGCCGGATGTGGATCTGGTCATTACCCACCGTGACCTGACCGAACGTGCGATGCGCCAGGTGCCTCAGGCACAGCACATTTCGCTGACCAACTTCCTCGACAGCGGTCTGTACTCCAGCCTGACCGAACGTCTGGTTGCGGCACAGCGCCACAACGTGAATGAAGTGAAAGTCCGCGATCACCTGAAAGACAGCTTTGAAGAGGGTGATACCCACCTGTTCAAGCTGGGTGCGGAGAATATCTTCCTTGGCCGTAAAGCCACTAACAAAGAGGAAGCGATTCGCTTTGCCGGTGAGCAACTGGTGAAAGGTGGTTACGTTGAGCCAGAATACGTTGAGGCGATGCTGGACCGCGAAAAACTGACCCCGACTTACCTCGGCGAGTCCATCGCAGTACCGCACGGTACGGTTGAAGCCAAAGACCGCGTGCTGAAAACCGGTGTGGTGTTCTGCCAATACCCGGAAGGCGTTCGCTTCGGTGAAGAAGAAGACGATATTGCCCGCCTGGTTATTGGTATCGCAGCACGTAACAACGAGCACATCCAGGTGATTACCAGCCTGACCAACGCTCTGGATGATGAATCTGTGATCGAACGTCTGGCCCATACCACCAGCGTGGATGAAGTTCTGGAACTGCTGGCGGGTAAAAAAGCTTAACGCTTAAGTATCTCCAAAATAGTTCGAGCTGCAGGAAGGCGGCAACGCAGTGAATCCCCAGGAGCGTACATAAGTACGTGACTGGGGTGAGCGAGGAGAGCCAACGCATCTGCAGTTCGAAATATGAAGGCGATATCCTCTCCCTTGTGGAGAGGGTTAGGTTGAGGGAAAAGCCTCACCCCAGCCCTCTTGGGTAAAAACATTAATGAAGGTTAATACTATGAAAGCATTACATTTTGGCGCAGGTAATATCGGTCGTGGCTTTATCGGCAAATTGCTGGCGGACGCGGGGATACAGCTGACGTTCGCGGATGTAAACCAGGTCGTGCTCGATGCCCTGAATGCCCGTCATAGCTATCAGGTTCATGTGGTGGGTGAAAACGAGCAAGTTGATACCGTCTCCGGCGTCAACGCCGTGAGCAGCATCGGCGATGATGTCGTCGACCTGATTGCCCATGTAGATTTAGTCACTACCGCCGTCGGTCCGGTCGTGCTTGAGCGCATCGCTCCGGCCATCGCCAAAGGGCTGGTTAAACGCAAGGCACAGGGCATAGCTACTCCGCTAAATATCATCGCCTGTGAAAACATGGTGCGCGGAACGACCCAGTTGAAAGGCCATGTAATGAACGCGCTGGCAGATGAAGACAAAGCCTGGGTTGAAGAACATGTTGGCTTCGTCGATTCCGCCGTGGACCGTATTGTTCCTCCTTCAGCCTCTGCGACCAATGACCCGCTGGAAGTTACCGTTGAAACCTTCAGTGAGTGGATTGTCGACAAAACGCAGTTTAAAGGCGGATTGCCGAACATCCCGGGAATGGAATTAACTGATAACCTGATGGCATTTGTCGAACGTAAACTCTTCACGCTGAACACCGGGCATGCTATAACCGCGTACCTCGGAAAATTGACCGGTCATCAGACCATCCGTGACGCGATTCTCGACGAGAAAATCCGCGCAGTGGTAAAAGGTGCGATGGAAGAGAGCGGCGCGGTACTGATCAAACGCTATGGCTTTGATGCAGCAAAACATGCGGCATACATTCAGAAAATCCTCGGTCGCTTTGAAAACCCGTATCTGAAAGATGACGTTGAGCGCGTGGGTCGTCAGCCGCTGCGTAAGCTGAGCGCGGGCGATCGTCTGATTAAACCGCTGCTGGGCACGCTGGAGTATGCTCTACCGCACGCCAATCTGGTCACCGGTATTGCTGCTGCAATGCACTATCGCAGTGAGGAAGATCCGCAGGCACAGGAACTGGCCGCGCTGATTGACGAAAAAGGTCCACAGGCCGCGCTGGCGCAGATCTCCGGCCTGGATGCCAACAGTGATGTGGTGGCGGAGGCGGTTAACGCATATAACGCGACCAAATGATAGAGAATGTGGCGCAGGTCAGCCTGCGCCCAAATGACAGATTGTCAGATATGCAGGCAATAATGGAACAAACGCAGGCCTTTGAAAATCGTGTGCTTGAGCGTCTGAATGCTGGCAAAACCGTACGCAGCTTCCTCATCACCGCCGTAGAACTGCTCACCGAGGCGGTGAATATTCTTGTGCTTCAGGTATTTCGCAAAGACGACTATGCGGTGAAATATGCTGTAGAACCGCTGCTTGACGGCGACGGTCCGCTGGGCGATCTTTCCGTTCGCCTGAAGCTCATCTACGGTCTGGGCGTACTCAGCCGGCCGGAGTATGAAGACGCGGAGCTTCTGATGGCGCTGCGGGAAGAGTTAAACCATGACGGCAATGAATATGCGTTCACCGACGACGAAATTCTTGGTCCGTTTGGCGAACTCCACTGCGTGACGGCACTCCCGCCGCCACCGCAGTTTGATACCTCAGACTCAGGTCTGCACGCGATGCAGATCCAGCGCTACCAGCAGATGGTGCGCTCCACGATGGTACTTTCCCTGACCGAGCTGATTTCTAAAATCAGCTTAAAAAAAGCCTTTCAAAAATAAGACCCTGCAGGCTTACTTCTCTTCCTGCTGCGGTCGATAAAGCTGCCGATAGTACGCCAGACGTTGCAGATACAGCTGCGCATTCTCCTGCGGTATTTCAGAAGGGACAACGTTGCGCGGTGGTGTTTTATTCAGATACTCGCGAAAAGCCTGGCTTGAAGCCATAAAATCGACCGTCTTATCAATAAGGACCGAAACGTTCTCACCTATTTTCGCCATAATCTTCCCTCCTCCATGTATTAACCACGCTCAGCCTGCGCGGTTGATCATTTAAGTTTAGGATCGGTTGGGCAATTACATTGAGGAAAACGTGCTTCACTATGAACCCGCCAATAAAAAGCGCCATGGCCGATCTTATCGCTTAAAATTCCTTATTAATCAAAATTGTAGTATTTCCATTAGCTGAATAATACTTGCGGCATTTGATTATTTATCTTCGATTAGTTGTGAATAATCCCGCTCTGCGCGCATACTATAGGATATTCATCCTATTTTTATCAGAAGCTATCCTATGAAAGAAGTCGAAAAAAACGAAATTAAACGCCTGAGCGATCGTCTGGACGCTATCCGCCACCAGCAGGCTGACCTGTCTCTGGTTGAGGCCGCCGACAAATATGCCGAGCTGGAACAAGAGAAAGAAACTCTGGAAACCGAGATTGCGCGTCTGCGTGAAGTCCATGGCCAGAAGCTGAGCAAAGAAGCGCAAAAGCTGACGAAACTCCCTTTCCGTCGCGCCATCACCAAAAAAGAGCAGGCGGATATGGGCAAGCTGAAGAAGAGCGTGCGCGGCCTGATTGTCGTTCACCCGATGACCGAGCTTGGCCGTGAAATGGGCCTGAAAGAGATGACGGGCTTCGCGAAGAGCGAGTTCTAATCTCCCACCGGGCAACATCCGCTTGCCCGGTCCTTCATTTCCCCTCGCAATTGGCCCTACCAATTTCAGTCAGATCCTACCAGCACCTCACATTTCATTAAAATGCGCGTACAATACCGTTGCCAATAGATAACATTTGATTAACCATTCATTGTCATTACCCCTACACAACAATATTGGCAGGGCCACTTTTACACATAATGTGACCTGGAGATGAGCACAGACTCATTCCATTATGTCGGCGGCCCCCAGGAGACCTGCAATGAATCTCTGGCAACAGAACTACGACCCGGCCGGTAACATCTGGCTTTCCAGTTTGATCGCATCGCTCCCTATCCTGTTCTTTTTCTTCGCCCTGATTAAGCTCAAGCTGAAAGGCTATGTTGCGGCATCATGGACGGTGGTGATTGCTTTGTCGGTCGCCCTGCTGTTTTACAAAATGCCGGTCGATCACGCTCTGGCTTCCGTGGTCTACGGCTTCTTCTATGGTTTGTGGCCGATTGCCTGGATCATTATCGCCGCGGTATTCGTCTATAAAATCTCGGTGAAAACCGGACAGTTCGACATCATCCGCTCATCGATACTCTCGATTACCCCGGACCAGCGTCTGCAAATGCTGATTGTCGGTTTCTCCTTTGGTGCCTTCCTCGAAGGAGCAGCAGGCTTTGGCGCTCCGGTAGCGATTACCGCCGCGCTGCTGGTAGGCCTCGGCTTTAACCCACTGTACGCGGCAGGTTTGTGCTTGATCGTAAATACTGCGCCGGTCGCTTTTGGCGCAATGGGCATTCCGATTCTGGTTGCCGGTCAGGTGACCGGACTGGACAGCTTCGAGATTGGCCAGATGGTGGGCCGTCAGCTGCCGTTCCTGACCATTATCGTGCTGTTCTGGATTATGGCGATTATGGATGGCTGGCGCGGCGTAAAAGAGACCTGGCCTGCGGTGATGGTCGCTGGAGGCTCGTTTGCTATCGCGCAGTATCTCAGCTCTAACTTTATCGGACCGGAGCTGCCAGACATCATCTCTTCTCTGGTTTCGCTGGTCTGCCTGACGCTGTTCCTGAAACGCTGGCAGCCAGTACGCATCTTCCGCTTTGGCGATATGGGCGCTTCGCAGGTCGATATGGACCTGTCGCGCACCCGCTACACCGCAGGACAAGTGGTACGCGCCTGGTCTCCGTTCCTGTTCCTGACCGCCACCGTCACGCTGTGGAGCATACCGCCGTTTAAAGCGCTGTTTGCGCCCGGCGGCGCGATGTACCACTGGGTGGTCAATATTCCAGTCCCGTTCCTCGACAAGCTGGTTGCCCGTATGCCGCCGGTCGTACACGAAGCCACAGCCTACGCGGCGGTGTACAAATTTGACTGGTTCTCTGCGACCGGTACCGCGATCCTGTTTGCCGCCCTGCTGTCTATCGTCTGGTTGAAGATGAAGCCGTCTGCTGCGCTGCAAACCTTTGGCAGCACGCTGAAAGATCTGGCGCTGCCTATTTACTCCATCGGCATGGTGCTGGCGTTCGCGTTTATCTCTAACTACTCAGGTCTTTCATCAACCCTGGCATTGGCCCTGGCGCACACCGGCAGCGCGTTTACCTTCTTCTCGCCGTTCCTCGGCTGGCTGGGGGTATTCCTGACCGGGTCCGACACCTCATCAAACGCACTGTTTGCCGCCCTGCAGGCCACGGCCGCTCAGCAAATCGGCGTATCAGACGTACTGATGGTGGCGGCAAATACCACCGGCGGCGTGACTGGCAAGATGATCTCTCCACAATCTATCGCTATTGCCTGTGCGGCAGTGGGATTAGTGGGGAAAGAATCTGACCTGTTCCGCTTTACCGTGAAGCACAGCCTGATTTTCACCTGCATGGTGGGTGTGATCACCACGCTGCAGGCCTATGTCTTAACCTGGATGATTCCATGATAGTGATGCCCAGACGCCTGTCAGACGAAGTCGCATCTCGTGTGCGGGCGCTGATTGAAGAACACCAGTTGGAGGCGGGCATGAAGTTGCCCGCTGAGCGTCAGCTGGCCGTACAGCTCGGCGTCTCGCGCAACTCGCTGCGCGAGGCGTTAGCAAAGCTGGTGAGCGAAGGCGTACTGATTAGCCGTCGTGGCGGCGGGACGTTTATCCGCTGGCAGCATGAGGCCTGGTCTGAACAAAACATCGTTCAGCCGCTGAAGACTCTGCTGGCGGACGATCCCGACTACAGCTTCGATATTCTTGAAGCCCGCCACGCCATTGAAGCCAGCACCGCATGGCACGCAGCGATGCGGGCCACCGCCGCCGACAAAGAGAAAATCAGGCTCTGTTTCGACGCCACGCAAAGCGAAGATCCGGATCTCGCCTCACAGGCTGACGTGCGCTTTCATCTCGCCATTGCGGAGGCCTCGCACAACGTGGTGCTGTTGCAGACCATGCGCGGTTTCTTCGACGTATTGCAGTCTTCGGTTAAACAGAGCCGCCAACGTATGTACCTCGTGCCCCCCGTATTTTCACAACTGACGGCGCAGCATCAGGCAGTGCTGGACGCCATTGTCGCCGGCGATGCCGACGGGGCGCGTAAGGCCATGATGGCGCACCTTAGTTTTGTCCACACCACGATTAAACGATTTGATGAAGATCAGGCCCGCCAGGCGCGTATCACCCGCCTGCCCGGTGACTCTGGTGAAAATAGCAGGGAGAACAACACATGATTATTTCAGCAGCCAGCGACTATCGCGCCGCAGCCCAGCGCATCCTACCCCCCTTCTTGTTCCATTATATTGACGGTGGGGCGTATGCCGAGCACACCTTGCGCCGTAACGTGGCAGACCTGTCGGAAGTGGCGCTGCGCCAGCGCGTGCTGAAGAATATGTCCGACCTGAGCCTGGAAACAAAGCTGTTCAACGAAACGCTTTCCATGCCGGTGGCCCTCGCGCCTGTCGGACTGTGCGGCATGTACGCACGCCGGGGGGAAGTTCAGGCCGCCGCCGCCGCTGACGCTAAAGGCATTCCGTTTACGCTTTCCACGGTATCCGTATGTCCTATTGAAGAAGTCGCCCCGACCATCAAGCGTCCGATGTGGTTCCAGCTGTATGTCCTGCGCGATCGCGGCTTTATGCGTAACGCCCTGGAGCGCGCCAAAGCAGCGGGTTGCTCCACGCTGGTCTTTACCGTCGATATGCCTACGCCCGGCGCACGTTACCGTGACGCCCATTCCGGTATGAGCGGTCCAAATGCGGCACTGCGTCGCTACTGGCAGGCAGCCACTCATCCACAGTGGGCATGGGACGTTGGCCTGAACGGTCGCCCGCATGATTTAGGCAATATCTCGACCTATCTTGGCAAACCCACCGGCCTTGAGGATTACATCGGCTGGTTGGCGAATAATTTCGATCCGTCGATTTCCTGGAAAGACCTCGAGTGGATCCGTGAATTCTGGGACGGCCCGATGGTGATCAAAGGGATCCTCGATCCGGAAGATGCTCGTGATGCCGTCCGTTTCGGCGCGGATGGCATTGTCGTTTCTAACCATGGTGGCCGCCAGTTAGATGGTGTACTGTCTTCTGCTCGCGCGCTGCCCGCCATTGCCGATGCGGTGAAGGGCGATATCACCATTCTGGCCGATAGCGGGATCCGCAACGGTCTGGACGTTGTGCGCATGATTGCGCTGGGCGCGGATAGCGTACTGCTGGGGCGGGCCTATCTGTACGCGCTGGCGACCCACGGCCAGGCCGGGGTGGCGAATCTGCTGAATCTGATCGAGAAAGAGATGAAAGTGGCAATGACCCTGACCGGTGCGAAGTCGATTAGCGAAATCAGCGGTGATTCGCTGGTACAGGAACTGGGTAAGAGCCTGCCTGCTGCATTAGCGCCTCTGGCCCAGGGTAGCGCTGCGTAACACTCTCCCCCGTAAAATCGCGTTTTCTGCATGGTCGGCCTGTTCTCAGCCCGGCCATTTTTTATGCAAAAATAACGACCAGTTAACATTTACAACCAATATATTTGACAACTTTTTATCCACCTGCCAAATGTATATACAAGCTAATACAAGAGCGATTTATACAGATAACAACCATCATAACGGGCGAGGGTGACATGGCTTATTCCGGTAAAGTGAATATCCAGCAGGCGATAGATGACAGTCCTTTTTCGCGCTTCCATTGGGTCATTATTGTCCTGGGATTTCTGGTTTTAGCCATTGACGGCTTCGATACCGCGGCGATGGGTTATATTGCTCCCACGCTCTCAGCCGACTGGGGCATCAAGAAGCAAGATCTCGGACCGGTGTTAAGCGCCGCGCTATTAGGCCTGTCATTTGGCGCCCTGCTCGCCGGACCGATTTCCGATCGTATGGGCCGTAAGCGTGTCCTGGTCTTTTCCTGTCTGTTCTTTGGCCTCGCCAGTCTGGGAACCGCCTATGCCCAGACGCTGAATATGCTCACATTTTGGCGTTTTCTCACTGGACTTGGGCTTGGCGCGGCAATGCCCAACGCCATCACCCTGGTGTCAGAATTCGCCCCGAAACGCTGTCGTTCAATGGCGATTAACACCATGTACTGCGGCTTTCCGTTAGGCGCTGCGGGCGGCGGCGTAATCTCCTCCTGGCTTATTCCCAATTACGGCTGGCACAGTGTTCTGCTTGCCGGTGCGATCGCCCCGCTGGCCCTCACCGTACTGTTGGTGCTGTTCCTGCCGGAGTCGGTGAAGTATCTGGTTCACCGCGGTAAAGGGGTGGCACAGGTTAAACGCATTGCTCAACGTTTTATATCGGGAAATCTGGAACAGGTTACCCAGTTTTATCTGGATGAAGACCGCGTCACGATCAAAAAAGGCAGCGTGGCGCAGCTATTCAGTATGCCCTGGCTGCCGGGCACGCTGATGCTCTGGACGACCTACTTTATGGGGCTGGTTATCTATTACGTGCTGCTGAGCTGGATGCCAACGCTGATGCTGGGCATGGGCTATCCGCTGGCTGAATCCGCCTGGCTGACGTCACTGTTTACCTTCGGCGGTACCGCAGGGATCCTGCTGGCCGGTTGGTTAATGGACCGTTGGGAAGCGCATAAAGTGGTGTCACTCGGCTTTATTCTGACGATGCTGTTTGCCCTCGCCCTCGGTTTTGAGCATAACCATATCATCCTGTTCGGCGCACTGATCTTCCTGATGGGGATTACTATGAACGGCGCGCAGTCCGGGCTACAGACGCTGGCTGCAACGTTTTATCCAACCCACTGCCGCGCAACGGGCATTGCCTGGATGCAGGGCGTGGGCCGCTTCGGTGGCGTAGCCGGAACGATGATGAGCGCCCAGTTGCTTTCCCTGCAATGGCAGGCAGACAGTATCTTAATGTTCCTCAGCCTTCCGGCTTTGGTCGCCGCTGCCGCGACGATTTACAAGCTGCAACGCTATAAACCGCACGCGCTGACCGTCGCATAGTACCGGCTCTTTCTGCTATTCTGCCCCCCGTTATTAAGGGGGCAGTATGCTTAACATCGTTTTATTCGAACCAGAAATCCCGCCAAATACCGGCAATATTATCCGTCTTTGCGCCAACACCGGCTTTCGTCTGCATATTATTGAGCCAATGGGCTTTACCTGGGACGATAAGCGCCTGCGTCGCGCGGGGCTGGATTACCATGAATTTACCGCCGTGCTTCGCCACCCTGATTACGCCGCCTTCGTCGCTGCAGAACATCCGCAACGTTTGTTTGCCCTGACCACCAAAGGTACGCCAGCGCATAGCGCGGTAAGCTATCAGGACGGAGATTATCTGATGTTTGGCCCGGAAACCCGCGGCCTGCCAGCCAGCATCCTCGATGCGCTGCCTGCCGAACAAAAAATTCGTATTCCGATGATGCCGGACAGTCGCAGCATGAACCTGTCAAATGCGGTGTCGGTGGTGGTGTATGAGGCCTGGCGCCAGTTAGGATACCCTGGCGCGGTATTACGGTCGTAAAAGAATTAAATGCCGGATGGCGGCTACACCTTATCCGGCCTACAAATACCACGTAGGCCCGGTAAACGCAGTGCCACCGGGCATGGCTCGAAATCAGATGCCATCACCGTATTCGAAAGTATGATGAATCCCATTGAAATGCTGATCCATATCCATGGACGGCTTATCGCTGTCTGGCTTACCGACGATGCGTGCCGGAACGCCTGCCGCGGTAGTGTGCGGGGGGACCGGCTGTAAAACCACGGAACCTGCGCCAATCTTCGCGCCGCGTCCGACTTCAATGTTGCCGAGAATTTTCGCGCCCGCGCCAATCATCACCCCTTCACGAATTTTCGGATGACGATCGCCGCCGGCTTTACCGGTCCCGCCGAGCGTAACGGATTGCAAAATAGAGACGTCGTTTTCAATCACGGCGGTTTCACCCACCACAATACCGGTGGCGTGATCGAGCATGATTCCACGGCCAATTTTTGCCGCCGGGTGAATATCTACCTGGAAGCTAACGGACACCTGATTTTGCAGGAAGATCGCCAGTGCCTGACGCCCCTGATGCCACAGCCAGTGACCAATACGGTAGGCCTGAAGCGCATGAAAACCCTTCAGGTACAGAAGTGGGGTGGAATATTTATCGACAGCCGGGTCACGCGTACGTACCGCCTGAATATCACAGGCCGCTGAGGCAATCATTTCAGGATCGGCGGCGTAGGCCTCTTCCACGACTTCGCGAATCGCAATGGCAGGCATGATCGGAGAGGCGAGTTTATTCGCCAGCATATAGCTTAGCGCACTGCCGAGATTTTCATGCTTGAGCAGCGTTGCGTGGTAAAAACTGGCCAGCATTGGCTCACATTCCGCCAGTGCCCGGGCTTCCGCTTTAATGTTTTTCCAGACGATATCCAGTTCTTCACACGGCATTGCGTACTCCAGAAGGTAGCAAAACGACCGACCCGTTCTTCGCGGGTCGGGTCGTTATATTCAACAGTTCCTTACAGCTAGTGGCGACTCAGCTCGTCCTTGCGTGCACGGCCTAATAACGTCAATGCTGCCTCGCGCGCGTTTTTTCCGCAATACAATACTTGATAAATTTCCTCGGTTATTGGCATCTCAACACCAAAACGGTGCGCCAATTCACGAACTTCTTTTGTATTGCGGTAGCCTTCAACCACCTGACCAATCTTGTCCTGCGCGCCCTGCACGTCCATCCCCTGGCCGAGCATCATGCCAAAACGACGGTTACGTGACTGGTTGTCGGTACAGGTCAGCACCAGATCGCCCAAACCCGCCATCCCCATAAAGGTGGCAGGATCGGCACCCAGCGCCGCGCCAAGACGAGACATTTCGGTCAGACCACGGGTGATCAATGCGGTTCGCGCATTCGCGCCGAAACCAATGCCGTCAGACATCCCCGCGCCAATCGCAATGACGTTTTTCACCGCGCCGCCCAGTTGAACGCCAATGAAATCCGGGTTGCTGTACACACGGAAGCTTTTGCCGCAGTGCAGCAACTGCTGGAGATCGTCAGCAAAAGTATCATCCGTTGAGGCCAGAGATATCGCCGTCGGCATACCCGCCGCCAGCTCTTTCGCGAACGTCGGACCGGAAATAACCGCCAGTGGAATAGAATCACCTAACGCTTCACGCGCGACGTCCTGCAGCAGGCGTCCCGTTTCCGCTTCCAGACCTTTTGTCGCCCAGACCAGCCGCGCGTCAGGGCGCATCAGCGGTTTGATGTTACGCAGCACTTCGCCAAAAACGTGGCTCGGCACTACCACCAGAATATTACGACTGGCGGCCAGCGCAGTGGCTAAGTCACTTTCCAGGCGCAGCGTTTCGGGAAAAGGCACATCAGGGAGGAACGCGACGTTGCAGCGATCGTGCTCGAGGGTCGCGATATGTTTCGGATCATGGCCCCACAGGACAACCTGATGGCCATTTCTTGCCAGGGTAATGGCAAGAGCGGTGCCGTACGAGCCGGCACCAATCACAGTCATTGAAGCATTACTTTGGTTCATCAGGCATCCTGATGTTCTTCAGTACCTTCGCCAGCCTGCTGCTGTAAATAGTTCATGAACAGCGCATCAAAGTTGACCGGCGCAAGGTTCAGTTGCGGGAATGTACCGCGTGAAACCAGGCTGGTGATGCATTCACGGGCATACGGGAACAGAATGTTCGGGCAGTATGCGCCAAGGCAATGCGCCATCTGAGTCCCTTCAATACCACTGATGGAGAAAATACCGCCCTGCTGAACTTCGCACAGGAACGCAGTTTCTTCGCCCAGAGAAGCCGTTACGGTGACACGCAGCACTACTTCATACACATCATCTGCCAGTTGGGTAGATGCGGTATCAAGATCAAGTTTAACCTCTGGCTGCCAATCTTTCTGGAAAACATGCGGTGCATTTGGCGCTTCGAAAGACACATCCTTGGTATAGATACGTTGGATCTGGAAAGCCATTTCAGTGTTATTTTGTTCTGACATGTTGAGAAAACCCTTTAGTGTTGTCCTTTAAATACTTCGGTACGCCTTAACGCAGCAGTGGATCCAGTCCACCACGCGCATCCAACGCATACAAGTCGTCACAACCACCAATGTGCTGTGCATCAATAAAAATCTGCGGAACCGTAGTACGGCCACTGCGCTTGATCATCTCTTCGCGCTTCACGGCATCGCCGTCAATCGGAAGTTCCTGGAAACTCACACCCTTGCTGTTCAACAGCGCCTTTGCGCGATGGCAAAACGGGCAGGTTGCTTTGGTATAGATCTCAATATTGGCCATGACTTATCTCCAGTGTTCTTTTACCCTGCGGTATGAAAGAAGACGGGTAAATTACTTGCCGCGAACCAGTGGCAGGTTCTCACCACTCCAGCCCGCTACGCCGTCTTTCAGTACAGATACCTGCTCAAAACCGGCTTTAATCAGCGCAGTTGCTGAATCCTGGCATTGCATGCCTGAGCCATCAACCACAATAACAGGTTTGTTTTTGTGTTTTTCCAGCTCGCCAAAATTATTGGCTTTGATTTCGCTCGGCAGCAGGTTAGTGGAGCCTGCGATATGACCTTTACGGAAGTCGTCGCGCTGACGTAAATCCACAATCACCGCATCTTCTTTATTGATAAGACGTGTAGCTTCTCCGCGCGTAATCACCTTCACTTTCGAAGTCAGGCTCTTAAACGTGGTAAATAATACAGCCGCCAGTAACGCAATCCAGGCGATACTCAAGACAGGGTGGCGACTAACAAATTGCATAATTTCTTGCATGGGGGGTAACAACTCCCGACTCAGTGATTAAAAAACCAGGAAAGGAGTATACCTGCGCGTTGGCGCAAATACAGCCAGAGCGTGCATTGGATTGCATTTTTGCGGGGCGCTACGGAAAAAAAAACGTAAATCCGCGCCCTCTGCGGCGCGCTCTGGTCGATTATTTGATCTTCTGGGGCTACTTTATCGATTCAGCTGTAGTAAAATTACGCAATTATTTTTTATCTATTAAGTGTGAGGTTGTCGCAATGTCGGTTTCTAAAAAACCTATGGTACTGGTGATTCTGGATGGCTACGGTTATCGTGAAGACAGCCAGGATAACGCCATCTTTAATGCCAAAACCCCGGTAATGGATGCCCTGTGGGCAAAACGTCCGCATACCCTGATTGATGCGTCTGGCCTGGAAGTCGGCCTGCCCGATCGCCAGATGGGCAACTCCGAAGTGGGCCACGTCAACCTGGGCGCTGGCCGCATCGTGTATCAGGACCTGACCCGTCTGGATGTTGAAATTAAAGAGCGTACTTTCTTCGCTAACCCGGTGCTGACCAATGCGGTCGACCAGGCAAAAAATAGCGGCAAAGCGGTACACATCATGGGTCTGCTCTCTGCTGGCGGCGTTCACAGCCACGAAGATCACATCATGGCGATGGTAGAAATGGCCGCTGAACGTGGCGCTGAGAAAATCTATCTGCACGCTTTCCTTGATGGCCGTGACACCCCGCCGCGCAGCGCTGAACATTCCCTGCAGAAATTCGAAGAGAAATTTGCCGCGTTGGGCAAAGGCCGCGTAGCGTCCATCATCGGTCGTTACTACGCTATGGACCGCGACAACCGTTGGGATCGCGTTGAACAGGCTTATGACCTGATGACGCTGGCAAAAGGCGAGTTCCAGTTCGCTACGGCGGTTGAAGGCCTGCAGGCTGCTTATGCCCGCGACGAAAACGACGAATTCGTGAAAGCGACCGTGATCCGTGCTGAAGGCCAGGCTGAAGCCGCCATGGAAGACGGCGATACGCTGATTTTCATGAACTTCCGTGCTGACCGTGCGCGTGAAATTACCCGTGCGTTTGTTAACGCTGACTTCGACGGCTTCGCCCGTAAGAAAGTCGTTAACCTCAACTTTGTGATGCTGACCGAATACGCGGCCGACATCAAAACTGCGGTAGCTTACCCACCAGCGTCTCTGGCCAATACCCTTGGCGAGTGGATGGCGAAGAACGACAAAACGCAGCTGCGTATTTCCGAAACCGAAAAATATGCGCACGTGACCTTCTTCTTCAACGGCGGCGTAGAAGAACCGTTCAAAGGCGAAGACCGCATCCTGATCAACTCGCCGAAAGTCGCGACCTACGATCTGCAGCCGGAAATGAGCTCTGCAGAGCTGACCGAAAAACTGGTTGCTGCGATTGAGAGCGGAAAATACGACACCATCATTTGTAACTACCCGAACGGCGACATGGTTGGCCACACCGGGGTGATGGAAGCAGCGGTTAAAGCGGTTGAAGCGCTGGATCATTGCGTTGAGCAGGTGACTAAAGCGGTTGAATCCGTTGGCGGCCAGTTGCTGATCACCGCGGACCACGGTAACGCAGAGCAAATGCGCGATCCGTCCACCGGTCAGGCACATACAGCGCACACCAACCTGCCCGTTCCGCTGATTTATGTCGGTGGCAAAAACGTCAAAGCAGTCGAAGGCGGCAAACTTTCTGATATCGCCCCGACGATGCTGACGCTGATGGGTATGGAAATCCCGCAAGAGATGACTGGTAAGCCGCTGTTCATCGTGGAATAATCCCTCCCCATGAGGGGAAAGGCGATTAATACCATCACTCGGGCCGTGAAGCTGCGCAAGCTTTCAGTCAGGCCCTTGTTCTACGCCAGCGCGCTTAGCGCTGGCGTATTGCTGTGCGCCTTTTCCGCCCACGCGGACGAACGCGACCAGCTCAAATCTATTCAGGCCGATATCGCGGCAAAAGAACGCGCGGTACGCCAACAGCAACAACAACGCGCCACCCTACTCGCTCAGCTTAAAGCGCAGGAACAGGCCATTGCCGTTGCCGCCAGGCAACTGCGCGAAACGCAAAACTCACTGGCGCAGCTGAACGCGCAAATCGCAGAGATGAATGCCGCCCTTGCGAAGCTGGAAAAACAGCGGGCCGCGCAAGAACGCAGCCTGGCAGCCCAACTCGACGCTGCATTTCGCCAGGGAGAACATACCGGTATTCAGCTCATTCTTAGCGGTGAAGAAAGCCAGCGTGGGCAACGCCTGCAGGCCTATTTCGGCTATCTGAACCAGGCGCGACAGGAAACCATCGCGCAGCTGAAACAAACCCGTGAAGAGGTCGACTCGCAAAAAGCCGAGCTGGAAGATAAGCAGAGCGAACAGCAGACTCTGTTGTACGAGCAGCGTGCTCAGCAGGCTAAGCTGGAGCAGGCGCGTAAAGAACGCCAGAAGACGCTCTCGGGTCTGGAGTCATCGATTCAACAGGGTCAACAGCAGTTGGGCGAAATGCGCGCCAACGAATCGCGCCTGCGTAATAGCATTGCTCGCGCCGAAGCCGCAGCCAAAGCACGTGCGGAACGTGAAGCCCGCGAGGCGCAGGCCGTACGCGATAAGCAGCAGGATGCCTCACGGAAAGGCTCAACCTATAAGCCAACCGAAAGTGAAAAATCACTGATGTCGCGTACCGGCGGTTTGGGTTCACCACGTGGCCAGGCATTCTGGCCCGTTCGTGGTCCAACGTTACATCGTTATGGCGAACAGCTGCAGGGTGAGCTACGTTGGAAGGGGATGGTTATTGGCGCATCCGAAGGCACCGAAGTTAAAGCCATTGCCGATGGTCGCGTCATTCTGGCGGACTGGCTGCAGGGCTATGGCCTGGTCGTCGTCGTTGAGCACGGTAAAGGCGATATGAGCCTGTACGGTTATAACCAGAGCGCACTGGTCAGCGTCGGTACGCAGGTTCGCGCCGGGCAGCCTATTGCACTTGTGGGTAGCAGCGGCGGTCAGGGCAGACCGGCGCTCTATTTCGAAATTCGTCGCCAGGGTCAGGCGGTCAATCCACAGCCGTGGTTGGGAAGATAAGTTTTGCCTCAATTTCGTCGTCTATTACTCTCTCTCGCCAGCCTGCTGGCCTTCGCAACACCTGTTTTTGCTGGCAAACTCGCCATCGTCATTGATGATTTCGGCTATCGTCCACACACTGAAAATCAGGTACTGGCGATGCCTTCCGCCATCTCCGTTGCCGTTTTGCCTAATGCTCCGCATGCGCGGGAAATGGCAACCAAGGCCCATAGCAGCGGGCATGAAGTCCTGATCCATCTACCGATGGCGCCACTGAGCAAACAGCCGTTAGAGAAAGACACTTTACGCCCGGAAATGAGCAGCGAAGAGATTGAGCGAATTATTCGCGATGCGGTAAGCAAAGTACCGAATGCGGTCGGTCTGAACAACCATATGGGCAGCGCGATGACCTCCAGCCTGTTTGGCATGCAGAAGGTGATGCAGGCGCTGGAACGATACGATCTCTACTTCCTTGACAGCATGACCATCGGCAACAGTCAGGCCATGCGCGCAGCATCAGGAACCGGTGTGAAGGTCATCAAACGCAAAGTCTTCCTGGACGACACGCAAAACGAAGCCGATATTCGCCGTCAGTTTAATCGTGCCGTCGAACTTGCGCGTCGCAACGGCTCGGCAATTGCCATTGGCCACCCTCACCCGTCTACGGTTCGCGTCCTGCAGCAGATGCTTTATAGCCTGCCAGCCGACATCACGCTGGTTCGCCCAAGCAGCCTGCTCAATGAACCACAGGTGGATACGTCCAGACCAAACCTCACTCCGCCAAAAAACGGTACGCCTGACGCACCGCGTAATCCTTTCCGCGGGGTGAAATTATGCAAACCGAAACAGCCGTTAGAGCCCGTTTACGCCAGCCGCTTCTTCAGCGTGCTCGGTGAAAGCATCACCCAAAGCACGCTGGTGCAGTACATGAAGCTGCAGTGGCAGGGCTGGGGAAATACATCCTCTCCCGGCACTATGAACGCTAACGTAGATTAAGCGTTTTACGTGTAATACGAGAAGGCGACGATGTTTTATCTCGCCATTTCCAGAGACGGAATGACCATAGCAGCGCCTGGTACATAACTTTGGCGCTGCGTACATTAGTAATCATGCGTTTATACATACCCGAGACAAAAATCTCTGCAATCATACGCTGACGAATATGAACATCCGGTTCTTTGCGTACTGCGTGACAAACGCGCAAAGCTTCATAGGTTATTTGCTGATGAAATTCCGGATAAAGAGTAATCCGTCCAGCATATTCACGATTCAACTTATCCAATAACCGTGTAATTTTAATATAGTGTCGTTGGTAATTGAGATTTTTTAAGCCTTGTCTTTTAAGACGGCTAACTGATTGATCATGTAAGAAGTATTTATATAAAGATTGTTCGGTATATCGTACACGTTTGGCGTTAAACATAAACTCCGTCGTCCATACAATATCCTGATGATGCAACCCAGGAACAAACGATATCTTATTTTTCTCGATAACATCCCTGCGGTAAACCCCCATCCAGACCACATGTGTCCAACGGCGTGAAGCCAATGCCATACGTAACCAGTCAGGGCCGGTCAATACACCCGTAGACCGCAAACGGTCCGTCGGTATTGATTGCCAGGTGTCCCCCGTTTCGAAAATGCACCAGTCAGAATTGCACTGCGCCAGATCCAGGTCATCCTGAAGTGCCATGGTCATCAGGGTTTCATACATATTGGGATAAACCAGGTCATCAGCATCGACAAATGCAACATAATCCCCTCTGGCCGCTGCCAGACCACGATTACGCGCAACAGATGCCCCAGCGTTAGCCTGATGCAACAACCGAACATGGGGATAGTTATCAGCATACTGTCTTGCTATATCAACAGAGTTATCCGTTGAGCCATCATCGACAATAATGATCTCTATCGCACTCCATGTCTGTGCGATCAAAGATTCCATGCAATCCCGAAAACTATCACCCGCGTTATACAACGGAATAATAACACTCAACATATTTGTGCTGTTTCTCATCAGCTAACCCTGGTTTGTTAGTACACTGATGACTTTTACTACAGTTTCATTAAGGAATTATTAAGCCTGGAACGATTTATCGCCAGAAGCGGCGCGGCGAAAGCAGCCAGTATGAGAAAATGCTATGCGAAACCTGAGTTCAGCGGGCAGTGAAAGCTCAGATCGTCTACATATTGAGGGGCGCAACCTGTATACTATATCGCTATAAATTAACGCATTATGTACACTGATATTGGGGAAAGTGATGGCCATCAGTAAGACACATGAAAAAGGTTATACGGTCTATTGTAAAGAGACCAATATAGACCTTAAGTCACTGATGAGTAAGTATATAAATAAAGAAATCAGTGGCAAACCGTTGAGCAGTGGTAACGCTATGCGCAGCGTGGAACTGGTCGAGTACAACTCACAAAAATTTATCATCAAAAACGACCGTGAAGTTGATCCTCGATTCGAGAAAAAAATGCAGAATTTTATCTCCGGTCCCTTCTATTCCAGGCTCATCAAGAAGCTGGACAAGCTCTCCCCGGAAATGCGCGCCTGTACAGCCGATCTCTACTACGCTGCAGAGAAAGTGCGCCTTCGTCAGTGCCATGATGTTTATATCATTCATGAATATATTGAAGGTACTCCCTTAAAAGAAATTAGCCCTAAGAATGCCGATGAAGTGAAGCAGTGCGTTCTGCGCCTTCACAAAGCCGGGTTGGCATCTAATGATATCCACCCAGGAAACTTCATTCGTACACCAGGCGGTGAATTAAGAATTATCGACTTATCTTGTAAGGGAAACATGAAGATTTGTCAGGCTAATGACATTTTAGCATTGCAGCGAAAATATAATATTAAAATCAAAGGGGAAGGGTTAGTCTATAAGCTTATCTGCCTCAAAGAAGCGACAAGATCTTTATCCAGAAAGCTTCGTGGTAAATAGCATTTATTATATATACGGCCAGATCAAATAATCTGGCCGTTGGTAACATTTAATACAAATCGAGCCTTCAATCCCAACTCAGGATCACTTTCCCTGACTGGCCTGAACGCATCGCGTCAAAGCCCTGCTGGAATTGATCGATGGAGAATCGATGGGTGATGATTGGCGACAAATCCAGACCAGACTGAATCAGTGCAGCCATTTTGTACCAGGTTTCAAACATCTCACGACCGTAGATACCTTTAATAAACAGCCCTTTAAAGATAACTTTCGTCCAGTCGATGGACATGTCAGATGGCGGAATACCCAGCATAGCAATGCGGCCACCGTGGTTCATAGTGTCCAGCATGGCGCGAAACGCTGGCGGTGCACCGGACATCTCCAGACCTACATCAAACCCTTCGGTCATACCCAGTTCAGCCATCACGTCAGTCAGATTCTCTTTCGAGACGTTGACCGCGCGAGTGATGCCCATTTTACGCGCCAACTCAAGGCGATACTCATTAACGTCGGTGATCACCACGTGGCGTGCGCCAACGTGCTTCGCGACCGCCGCTGCCATAATTCCGATTGGACCCGCGCCGGAAACCAGCACATCTTCCCCAACCAGATCGAACGACAGCGCCGTGTGCACCGCATTACCGAACGGATCGAAGATAGACGCCAGGTCGTCGGAGATATTGTCCGGGATTTTAAACGCGTTAAATGCCGGGATCACCAGGTACTCTGCAAAGCAGCCAGGACGATTTACGCCGACACCGGTCGTATTGCGGCACAGGTGAGTACGCCCACCGCGGCAGTTACGGCAATGCCCGCAGGTGATATGACCTTCGCCTGAAACGCGATCGCCGATTTTAAAGCCTTTAACTTCCTGGCCGATGCCAACAACTTCGCCGACATATTCATGCCCAACGACCATCGGTACCGGGATGGTTTTTTGCGACCATTCATCCCAGTTATAAATGTGAACGTCAGTCCCGCAGATGGCTGTTTTACGGATTTTAATCAGCAAATCGTTATGGCCGACTTCCGGTTCAGGAACGTCGGTCATCCAAATGCCCTCTTCCGCTTTCAGTTTGGATAACGCTTTCATTTCACATCCTCAGGCAATAACGCCCAGTTGTTTACCAATGCGTGTGAACGCCTCAACAGCACGCGTGATCTGCTCAGGGGTATGCGCCGCAGACATCTGGGTACGAATACGCGCCTGGCCTTTTGGAACCACCGGATAGAAGAATCCGGTAACGTAAATCCCCTCTTTTTGCAGTTCACGGGCGAACGCCTGCGCTACAACCGCATCACCCAACATCACCGGGATAATCGCGTGATCCGCACCCGCTAACGTAAAGCCTGCGGCAGACATTTGCTCACGGAACTGACGTGCGTTCGCCCACAGGCGATCGCGCAGCTCGTTGCCAGCCTCGACCATCTCCAGCACTTTAATGGAGGCTGCAACAATCGCCGGAGCCAGTGAGTTGGAGAACAGGTACGGACGGGAACGCTGACGCAGCCACTCAACAACCTCTTTGCGCGCTGCGGTGTAACCGCCGGATGCGCCACCGAGTGCTTTACCCAGCGTACCGGTGATGATGTCCACACGGCCCATCACATCACAGTATTCATGGGAGCCACGACCGTTTTCGCCGACAAAGCCGACCGCATGAGAATCATCAACCATGACCAGCGCGTCGTATTTATCCGCCAGGTCACAAACGCCTTTCAGGTTAGCGATAACGCCATCCATAGAGAACACGCCATCGGTGGCGATCAGAATATGACGGGCGCCCGCTTCACGCGCTTCTTTCAGGCGCGCTTCCAGCTCGACCATGTCGTTGTTGGCGTAACGGAAACGCTTTGCTTTACACAAGCGAACGCCGTCAATGATAGACGCGTGGTTTAGCGCATCTGAAATAATCGCATCTTCTGCACCCAGCAGCGTTTCGAACAGGCCGCCGTTGGCGTCAAAGCAGGAAGAGTAAAGGATGGCATCTTCCATACCGAGGAATGCCGCCAGTTTTTGCTCCAGTTGCTTATGGCTGTCCTGAGTACCGCAAATAAAGCGGACCGAAGCCATACCAAATCCGTGAGAATCCATGCCCGCTTTTGCCGCTGCAATCAGCTCCGGGTGGTTAGCCAGCCCCAGATAGTTGTTCGCACAAAAGTTAATAACGTGGCTTCCGTCCGCCACGGTGATATCCGCCTGCTGGGCAGACGTAATAATGCGCTCTTCTTTAAACAATCCTTCCGCACGTGCGGTGTCGAGATCGTTGGTTAACTGTTTGTAAAAATCCCCACGCATTTCAATTCTCCAGACTGGGCAAATTTCAGCACATATTACCCAAAGCTATACGTTGATACGAGATGACGCATCACTACTTCTTCAAAATGAAGCATAAATCACGTATATCCACATGGCTAATCAGTGATGCTGCCGTGTATCTTTATTAGGAGGGATAATTCACAACCACTTGATTTAGAAGAGCTTTATTGATTGAGGTGAAAAAACAGCATCAATAACAGAAGAATGCCTTCACAGCATTCTATCTGCTCAGGTAACCCTTAGATCCCATTCGAACCACTACTTTCGGGTCAGAAAAATTCGTAGTGCCTGGAGTTTTGCACCTAACGCGGTTCGCCGATAAACACGGAACAGATCGAACCATTTGCCACGACCAAGGTAATTAAGCATTAATAGCGCAGGGCGCTTGTAATAACACATAACAAAAATACCCTGATCATCATCAACAATATTATTTCTGAGGGTCTCTTTTTGGCATTCAGTGACTAATGAATAAAACTCTTTCCATTTTTCCTGAGAGCCAACAATAGCGCCACCGATAATATAAATATGATTCCCAATCATAAAGTCAAACACTTGCTTTATTGATGATACAACCAAGCCTTTTTTAATCGTAAAGAGATGCATTTTATTACGATCAAATGGGAAATCCCATATCTTTAAACCGCCAGTGACCTGAGGTTTACGACAATACCCGAAGTCGATCCACGCAACCATCGGAGTATTAACTAAGCCTAAATTAATAGCTTTAGCTACAAAATATGCTTTTAAATTAGTGATCAACACATATTCTGGAGACCAGTATTCAGGGTTACCAAGCTGTCGAGTTTCTAACTTACTCTTAAAGGCATCATCCTGCTGGATTTGCCTAATTTTATTTTTAATATGTTTGAATTTATTATCTAAATCTATAGCTATAATTTTTGTGGGCTTACCTTTGCGTATTTCCGCAATTCTGGCTTCAAACTCAGGCGAAGTAAAAATAACCATATCGTTTTCTAAAGCGGCTAACCGCTTGAAGTAATCAAAATAGACATCAGAAGATCGGGATAGTTTTTCACGGAAGCCTTTATTAACAGTCCACTCCCCCCTACCGATATCAAAATATGCTGTAACAATAGTGGTAGATGATTTCATAGCCATATCAAACCATTAATAAAAAAAATATTATATCACATAGCTTTTGTTTTTGTACATATAATATACATGGGTGGTTATTAAAAAACCGCAATACATTTAAGAATAATTCAATACAGATAATAACCATTAAATAAGCATTCTTATGCAAGTGTTTATAGACCGTCTGCCGACTCGCCATCTTACTTAAGAGGCTGAAGGGATGCCGATGTGATGGTATGATTACAAACATTAGTGTCTGAGATTGTCTCTGACTCCATAATTCGAAGGTTACATTTATGATCATCGTTACCGGCGGCGCGGGCTTTATCGGCAGCAACATCGTTAAGTCCCTGAATGATAAAGGCATCACCGACATCCTGGTGGTGGACAACCTGAAAGACGGCACCAAGTTTGTTAACCTGGTGGATCTGAATATTGCTGACTACATGGACAAGGAAGACTTCCTGATCCAGATTATGGCCGGGGAAGATTTCGGCGATATCGAAGCGATTTTCCACGAAGGCGCATGCTCTTCCACCACCGAGTGGGACGGCAAGTATATGATGGATAACAACTATCAATACTCCAAAGAGCTGCTGCACTACTGCCTGGAGCGTGAAATCCCGTTCCTGTACGCGTCTTCTGCCGCCACTTATGGCGGTCGCACTTCTGATTTCATCGAATCCCGTGAATATGAGAAGCCGCTGAACGTCTACGGTTACTCAAAATTCCTGTTCGACGAGTACGTTCGTCAGATCCTGCCAGAAGCGAACTCTCAGATTGTTGGCTTCCGCTATTTCAACGTCTACGGACCACGTGAAGGCCATAAAGGCAGCATGGCGAGCGTCGCCTTCCACCTCAATACCCAGCTCAACAATGGCGAAACACCAAAACTGTTCGAAGGCAGTGAAAACTTCAAACGTGATTTCGTTTATGTCGGCGATGTGGCTGCGGTAAACCTGTGGTTCCTGGAAAACGGGGTTTCCGGCATCTTTAACCTCGGTACCGGTCGTGCGGAATCTTTCCAGGCCGTTGCCGATGCTACGCTTGCGTATCACAACAAAGGCAGCATTGAGTACATCCCATTCCCGGAAAAACTGAAAGGTCGCTACCAGGCATTTACTCAGGCCGATCTGACTAACCTGCGCGCAGCGGGCTATGACAAGCCGTTTAAAACCGTCGCCGAAGGCGTCACGGAATATATGGCCTGGCTGAACCGCGACGCGTAAGGCAGGCAATCAATGAGGATTCTGGTGGTGGGCCCGTCCTGGGTGGGCGACATGATGATGTCGCAAAGTCTCTATCGCACGCTTAAGGCGCGCTATCCCCAGGCGATAATCGACGTGATGGCACCTGCGTGGTGCCGTCCGCTGCTGTCGCGCATGCCTGAAGTCAACGAAGCTATCGCCATGCCGTTGGGTCATGGCGCGCTGGAGATCGGCGAACGCCGTAAACTCGGTCACAGCCTGCGTGAAAAGCGCTATGACCGCGCCTATGTGCTGCCTAACTCGTTTAAATCAGCTCTGGTGCCGTTCTTTGCTGGCATTCCCCATCGTACCGGTTGGCGTGGCGAAATGCGCTACGGTCTGCTAAACGATGCGCGCGTGCTGGATAAAGACGCATGGCCGTTGATGGTCGAGCGCTATGTGGCCCTGGCTTATGATAAAGGTGTGATGCTGACAGCCAAAGATTTGCCGCAGCCTCTGCTATGGCCGCAGTTGCAGGTCAGCGAAGGCGAGAAATCACTGACCTGTAGTCAGTTTTCCCTCTCTGCCGAACGCCCCATCATCGGCTTTTGCCCTGGCGCGGAATTTGGCCCTGCAAAACGATGGCCACATTACCACTACGCAGAACTGGCGAAGCAATTGATCGATGAGGGCCATCAGATTGTGCTGTTTGGCTCGGCAAAAGACCATGAGGCCGGAAATGAGATCCTGGCGACGCTGAGCGTTGAACAGCAGGCATGGTGCCGTAATCTAGCGGGGGAAACACAGCTGGAGCAGGCCGTCATCCTTCTCGCAGCCTGCAAAGCGGTGGTCACCAACGACTCTGGATTAATGCACGTTGCCGCCGCGCTAAACCGCCCATTGGTCGCATTATACGGCCCCAGCAGCCCGGATTTCACTCCACCTCTTTCACACAAGGCGCGCGTGATTCGCCTGATTACGGGTTATCACAAAGTACGCAAGGGCGATGCGGCAGAAGGCTATCATCAGAGCCTGATTGACATTACACCCCAGCGCGTACTGGAAGAACTCAACGACCTGTTGTTACAAGAGGAAGCCTGACGGATGCGGGTACTGATCGTTAAAACATCGTCTATGGGCGATGTTCTGCATACGTTACCTGCATTAACCGATGCGCAGCAGGTCATGCCGGATATTCAATTTGATTGGGTAGTGGAAGAGGGTTTCGCGCAGATCCCAACCTGGCATGCGGCCGTTGACCGCGTGATCCCAGTGGCGATTCGTCGTTGGCGTAAAGCCTGGTTTTCAGCGCCGATTAAAGCCGAGCGTAAAGCCTTTCGCGATGCGGTGCGTTTACGCCAGTATGACGCGATAATTGATGCGCAGGGTTTGGTTAAAAGCGCAGCGTTGGTTACGCGTCTGGCGCGTGGCATCAAGCATGGTATGGACTGGAGCACGGCACGCGAACCCTTGGCTAGCCTGTTTTATAATCGCAAACATCACATTGCCCGGCAGCAGCATGCGGTAGAACGTACGCGTGAGCTGTTCGCCAAAAGTCTGGGATATGCTAAACCGCAGTCGCAGGGTGATTACGCTATCGCTCAGCATTTTCTGAAAGAACGTAATGCTGAGACAGGACAGTATGCCGTATTTCTGCATGCCACGACGCGTGATGATAAACACTGGCCAGAAGCCAACTGGCGGGAGCTAATTGGCCTGTTAAATAACGCTGGCATACGTATTAAACTGCCCTGGGGTGCTCCCCATGAAGAAGCACGGGCCCTTAGGCTGGCGGATGGTTTTTCTTATGTTGATGTTCTTCCACGGATGACTCTTGAAGAGGTCGCTCGCGTATTGGCGGGGGCAAAATTTGTGGTGTCGGTTGATACAGGCCTGAGCCATTTAACCGCTGCGCTGGATCGCCCTAATATTACGTTGTACGGTCCAACGGACCCAGGATTGATTGGTGGGTATGGGAAGAATCAAGTGGTATGTCGCTCAGGAAGTGAAAACCTTTCAGACTTGCATTCTTCGACCGTATTTAGATCAATTAATTGTGAATTTTTGAATAATTGTCTGCCGGTGTCGGAGAAATGATGGCTCTAACAAAGTTTTTTTTAAATGAGAAAAAAAACTGGAAGGTAAACTGGAATAGAGGACTTGTATTTCTTTTTATCGCCACCTATTTCTTAGGTGATATTACACGTTATAAACATTTGATTGTCATACTGATGACAATCACTACGATAGTCTATTTATGCAAGAATCCTCGTCATTACATTTCAACTTTTAAAACATTTATTTTTTCAAGTGTATTATTTCTTGTAATCGCTACTTTCGTCTCTTTAATGTTCACTCCTGAACTAAAAGCTAGCCTGAAAGAGATAAACAACTCTGTTGTTGAAAATGTTTTATTATGCACCATTGCGATCCCTGTATTATTAAGAGAAGAAAGCAAAGAAACCATTTCGAAGTTGATATTCTTCTCGTTCCTTACAGCTCTTAGTTTGCGATGCCTTTCAGAACTTGTCCTTTATTATCAGGACTATCAGCAAGGAATCATGCCTTTTACTAATTATCAACATCGCGGAATTTCAGACGCAATGGTATTTTTATTTCCCGCGCTTCTGAATCTCTGGTTACTTAAATCAGCAAAATACCGTATATTATTCCTGACGCTAGGGGCAATTTATACCTTTCTAATTCTCGGAACATTGTCCCGTGGCGCTTGGTTATCGGTATTTATCATCGCTCTTACATGGATAGTTATTTATAAACAATGGCGATTGTGTCTTGTTGGAGTACTCGTCGCCATTGTTGCTCTGACAGCTATTTTTTCACACAAAGATATGTCAGAAAACCTGACAGTTAAATTACAGCAAACTGACAGCTCATACCGCTATACTAATGGTACCCAAGGAAGTGCGTTTGACCTAATCCTTGAAAACCCGGTTATAGGCTATGGCTTTGGTAACAATGCTTATAAGATAGTGTACAACAAGCGTGTTGTTGATTATCCAAACTGGACATTCCGTGAGTCAATTGGACCACACAACCTTATTCTCTTTGTCTGGTTTGGTACAGGGTTGCTTGGACTTCTGGGATTAATACTGGTGTACACAAGCATTGTGAGAGAGTGCGTCACGCATGCATTTAGGGAGAATTATCACTCCCCATACAATGCTTATATGATAATTTTACTTTCATTTGTCGGTTATTTTATTATTCGCGGTAACGTTGAGCAGATTGAATTAGATCTGTTGGGTATTTTTGCTGGGTTACTGTTAGCCCTGAAGAATAAATAAATCATTAAAAAAGGCTACTTTATGTAGCCTTTTTATCACTCGAACCAGTTACAAATAACCTCTTCAAAACGTTGCGTAACAGCAGACCAGCTATAGTTTTTAAAGACGTATTGCTGCCCTCGTTGGGCCGTATCCGGTAAATCACTTTCCAGCATGACCCTGGTGATATCCTCAGCAATAGTGTCTGCAGTCATCGGCTCTGTTAAGTGATAGCCTGTAATCTTATCTTTAACAAACTCAATCATGCCGCCTCGAGTGCTGACTAATACAGGCCTCCCGGCTCCCATAGCCTCAATTGCCACCATACAAAATGGCTCCTGAAACTGCGAAGGAATCACTACTATGTCTGCCAGTGGATAGTAATAGTGCATTTTCTCGGGAGAGATACTACCCAACATAATGCAATGTGGCTTGAGACGCTCGGCTATCTCCCGCACTTCGCGCTGATAATCACCTTTATCATTCTTACTTACTTCCATGTGATCACCAACGACCACAAGCTTCAGATTTTTGTTTTCATGTTGCAGCTTTTCAAAAGCCTGCAGAAGCAAGAGAACACCTTTATCAGGTACTATGCGTCCAGCAAAAAATACCACCTTGCTTTCTGGGGAAATATTTAATTTACTCTTTGATATGGATTCATAGGACGATTGATAGATATCCAGGTCAATACCATTAGGTACAATAACAATATCAGCTTCAGGAAGATAAGATTGATAATAATTCTTCAAAAACAAACTTGGTACGATCATCTTAACTTTTTGATCGAGCAACTTAGGTTCAAAAGCATTATGCATATGAATCACAACTCTTGCCTGAGGAGCTCGCGAACGAATTTGTCGATATAGCTTCATACTGTTATGGACAACAATCACACTTTGATCGGTTATCTCAAACTTTTCAGCAACTTTCAGTATGCGCTTTGAATAAGGTACCGGATCCAGTCGGGTCCACTTTTGGAAAATACGCTTATATAGCGGACTAAATCCTATGCGATGAATACTGCATCGTTCGTTTACGTAAGAATAATCAGAATATCCTTCATTCTTTATGCAGACAATACGATTAGGGAATTGAGTTCTCTGTGCAACCTGATACATCCAGGTCTCAACTGCCGCGGCACCACGTGGTGGAATAGAATAAATAGGGGTTACAGTAAATATGATTTTATCAATCATAAAGATCACCTTCACATTGTCTTATATTTAATTGCTGCGATCAGGCCTGGAATTATTTTATTTTGATAAAGAAGATGCTTATATTTTTCTCTATATTCATGTTTTTGTTTTGCAACTTGATAAGGCTGATTCTTCCATGGTGACTTCTCATATACTGTGCGGAAAAACTGTGCTGAGGAATAATCAGCCCACTCGTGCCATGGTTTTGTTACACCAGTATAATGAATAAATACTGTCTCTTCATTAATCACTGATTTATAATGATTTTTATTTTTAATTTCAAACTCAGACTTCAATGAGTAAATTGAGTTAAATTTTCTCGGTAATAATACCGCATGATGCAAAAACATAATATTTAAAATATCTTGATCAGGATATTTTACTTTGGAAACTATATTTTCATCTGACAATAGTTCAAAAAATCTCTTCGTCAAACTAGAGTTAAGCCATTGTTGCAAGTTTATATACATGACCCCCGAGTTAAAGTAGTTGCCTTTAAACTCAGGGTTATGTAAACGTTCTGCGCTTTTAGCCTGCATGGAATCAACATCTACTACGACCGCACCATATTCCCCATCAAATTTCAGAGCGGCAAGATCCTCTAAAGAGCCTTTACACGTAATATCAGCATCTAGATATAGCAGTCGATCTAATCGTTCAGAAAAGTAATCAAATGAAAGCAAGCGATAGTATATTGACACTGGCCATATATTTGTTTTAGGCAGTGACACCAACGGTTCAGAATCAATATGATATAGCTTAATAACTGTTTTATACTGTTCTGCTAACTGTGTCAAAAGTGCAATATAATCTTGGTCTAAATAATCCGCAATAATATGAAAGGTAAAATTAATATTACTCTCTTTATTATTTTCAAGGATAGATGCAATAGAGATTGCCGCACCAGTTTGGTAATTTTTATCGATCCCCCATGAAATATTAAAAGTGTCACGATCATCACATGGAGTAACACGTCTGTCTAACTCAATGATATCTTTGAAGTTAGTTAACCTTTTGAAGTCCAATTTAATTACCTTTAATTATTTCAGCTATATTTTTCAGCGGCCAAGTTCTGCATAGTTATGGATGATTTTAGTAATGCACTTAACCAGCAGTTAACCTTTCAACTTGGTCAGATAATAATTAAAGTAGCTATACAGTCCCTGAACGTATAACCCTTGTTTAAATTTATGCTTTGCACAATATCTGAATTGGTTACTATTGGTCGGTTTGAGAAGCGCGACTGAATGCCAGGGCGAGGCCTCTTTCGCAACTAAAAAACTCTTCGATACCGGATAGTTGGACCACTCATGCCAGGGTTTAGTCGGTCCTACATAATGAATGAAGACAGTTTCATTATTAACAGGGTTGACTACTTTATCTTTCAGTTCATAATTAATGCTAAAGCGAGTATTGTATTTACCATTGATAAAAGTTACTTTTCCGGCTAACAACACATTAAGGACATCTTGATCAAGATGAGTTATTCTTTCCACCCATTCTGGAATACGCAACATTTCGATGGCTCGGGAAGAGATATTATTACTGTGCCATGCGTTGATATTGATAAGTAAGAATCCAGCATTAAAGTATCCGGCAGTTAATTCTGGAGTGGCCAGAGTTACAGAACGATTATGCCACCATTCGGAATCTCTTTCCGTTACAACGACAGCGATCTCATCTGCGGAAAACTTATAATCGACCAGTTCTCGTACACAACCCTGGCAAGCAATATCAGCATCAAGGTATAATAATTTATCTACCTTATTATAGAAATAATCTGCAATAACAAAACGGAAGTATGTTGCATAAGTCCAATTTTTGGTACTAGGTAAGTCTTTTAATTTATTGCAATCAATTAGGTAGACTTTGATACAGGATTGATATTGTTTAGCCAGATCGGAGAATCTGGCTTTATCACTCTCATCGAAATAATCAGTAAATATATGAAATGTGAAATCGATTTTTTTATTCGACAATAATATAGAGGCTATTGAAACGCCGCAGCCAAATAAAAAATTCCTGTCAATACCATAACCGATATTAAAACACTCTGCAGAAGTATTTTCCCGAAAATCGTACTCAAAAACAGAAAGGATAACTTCTTTATCACTAAATTGAGACATTTGACTCTTACCAATTTTTGAGAAATAAACCACGTTCTCACATGCCCTATTCCAAATAGTTCAGGATAAATTAATCACAGAGATTTACGAATTGTTCTTTCGCGTATTTTATTAGCTTTAACCTGTGCTTCATTGAACAAATCAGCCTCCTGGCTTAGGATGCTTTTCAATGGCAATTCGCAATAGACGCGTAGAAATCTATATATATCACGCTGTGTTAATCCAATATTCATGGATGAAAAATAGAGACCAATCAAGTCTTTGTCACGCCAGCGTCGGGGAACGGTCGACCGAATCTGAGCACGGTGCAAATCAATCACTGAAATCTTGAGATCGTCCTCATGCCCAGAAAAAGGAAGATGTAATAAAAAGTGGCAAATATAGCAATCGCGATGATTGATACCTCCAGCATGCATCTTACGCACCATGGTGGCAACACGATCAATAATCATACGCTTCACTTTCACATCGGGAGAATTTGTGGCCCATTCCGCACAGTAATCTTCCAGGCTGATGGTTGGAGTGAGATCCTCAGTAATAATAAACGAGGTTTTAGTCAGTGGATTCAATCCTTTCTCACCAAATCCCACCCCTGTCATTGTATCCACGCCCAATTGACTCAGGCGATGAATAGCATTCCATTCTCTATCAGCACCTAATACTGGCATGCGTAATGAAAGTAGATTTTTAACAATCTCCTTCAGAGAAGTGCCTCTGTGCCATTTTAAAAAATAGCTTTTGCCCGCTAGTTCAAATCGTAGCGTACGGCGAGTTTCCAGCTCTCTGAATACTTCACCTTGTAAATTTTTAACTTCTTCAAATGCATCTTTCCCGCGCCATAATGTGGCTAACGGTTCTTTTAATTCAACCATCTAAACCACCCGTAATCATATCCGCTGCTTTCTCCGGTAGGCTGTATAAATCTTGCGTATCCGCATAGTTTCGCGCATTTTCCCTCCACTCAGAACACAATGAAGGCTCTACCAGCGCTTTACGTAAGACTTCATTCAGCGTTTCTTGCCGGAATGGTTCTGCAATTGCCATACCACAGTTAGCATCAACAATATAATGCGCGTAACCGCATACAGCTGTGGTCAAAACCGGCAGCCCTGCAGTGATTGCCTCTAGTAGCACAATGCCTGCCGCCTCCTGATAAGCCGGATGCATCAATAAATCAGCCGCAGCCATTAATTCTGCAACATCATTACGGCCTGAATAGAAATGGACATTACTGCGTACGCCAAGTTTTTCCGCCAACGCCTCAAATTTTCTCGGTTTGTCTTGTCCAACAACAAACAGTAGCGTATTGGTTCGAAGAGTTTCTGGTAATGATGCCAACGCGCGAATTGAACGATCCACACCTTTACGAGTGAAATCAGAGCCTACCTGTAATAAAAGATTTTGTTGCTCTGTTATACCGTTTTTCTGGCGAAAAACTTCATGGCTATTCGGGATCTGCTGACTATACTTTCTGTCCGGATAAATCCCGGGAGGAAGAATATGAAATCGCTCAGCTTCTGTCTGATAATGCTTCTGAAAATCAGCAATCTGCTTATCAGTTAGCATTAATAGCTGCGTCGATTTACCCTGCTCAAACGTCGCACGCTCAAACGCTGCATAGTGCCGATATCGTGAAGTTAACCGATAGAGGAAACCTTTTTCTTGCGCCACTTTCTCGGCATAGCAAACGTCAGCAGCATAGTAGATATCCAGGCCCGGCATTTTATTAAAACCAACAACCCGATCGACAGGATGCTGAAGTAAATGTGCCTGGACCCAGGAATAATACTCCGCATTGCGGCCATGGTTTGTCCGGGACTTTACCGGTACAAGAATTAATTCAAAAACGTCAGGACACTCACCTTCCCAGGACTGCGTGTAGACACGAACATGGTGACCTCGTGCCGCTACAGTTTGCGCAATGCGCATAAAATCACGCTGTAACCCACCGAATGGGAAGTATTTATACAAACAGAAAGCAACAATCATACGGGACTCCCCGCTTGTGGCGGCACAAGTCTACCGGGTAATAGTTTATCGACAGCAGCAATAACATCGTCAGCGGGAATCACCGAAAGATACATTTCATTGCGATCGCGCTGCTCACGTGGTGGCATCGGACGGTAATCACCAGCCCAAAATTGAATCATCTGCTTTGACCATGGTCGCCAAAAATTATGATCCGTTGCGCCAAACAGGCATATCAATGGTGTATCAACCGCAGCAGCAATGTGCCCGGGAGCAGAGTCCACCCCAATAAACAACTGGGCATGATCGATGACTGCTCCTAGCTCTGGGAAGCTCATCTTTCCGGCCAACGCAGTAACGGGCTTTTCTTTGCAACCTTGTGCAATTTCATTCACGCAAGCCAGATCGTCTGCGCCTGGGCCAGAGGTCAGAACTACCTCCAGACCACGCTGGTGTAAGGCGTCAATTACCTGTGAAAACTTTTCGTTATTCCAGCACTTGAAGCGTTGACGTGCCGTCGGTTGAATAACAACGTATTCATCACCAACCCCAGCCCGATTTAATTCTGTGCGCATACGTTCCCAACTATCCGGAGGATAGCTCATTGTGGTATGCGTAACAGTCGAGTTAAGTTTCAACGGGGCCAGCACAGACAGATTACTTTCCACCACATTTTCTCCGCTCAGCGGAGCCAGACATGTAAAACTATTTTTCCAAAAAGAAGATTGCCGATGAGCATAATCCTGAGAGATTTTAATCGGCGCATTCAGTAGCCGCATCAATATCGCGACGATCCACTGGTCGGTAAGGTTTACAACTAAATCATACCCATTTGCGCGTAACGTTGTGGCCAGGTGCATGAAATTAGTAATTTTGTCGGTTACTTTTGTCTTTTTATTTTTAATACCATAAAGGGCATTAATTTCTGGGTTTTCCGACAAAATTGGGATGGTATCCTGATAAAGAAGCACGTCGATTTTCGCTTCAGGATAGTTCTGCTTTAGCGTACTAATGACAGGAGTTGTTAACAACATATCTCCGTGAAAACGCATTTTTATGACCAGAATTCTATTAATTGGCTTATCCACAAGCGGCTCTTTTATCGTGAGTGTCCGGTAAAGTTAAGCAGAAAAAAGCACGCTACCGCCCCAGGCTCAACAGCTACCTGATTACTGATATCGCACTGATTTTTTTACGCGCTAGTGTATCACTTCTTTCGCCATGTTCCGACTCGAATAATTCTTGCACAACCAATATCATTAAGCCATATAAATCAATAAATTACCATGTCAAGACCTTTTGATTTTAAGCTCTCTGGCTCGACTAAACCTGAAAATATCAACAGATATCGTAAAGATGCAAAAGATGTTTGCACCCAAGGTAATCCCCGCCTGAGACGCTATTTAATTTAAAAATAGGAAAAGTATTGGTAAAGCCACAACTAAATACATAGAATCCCCAGCACATTCATAAGTCAGCTACCATTATGCTCGAATTGCTTTACACCGCCCTTTTCTACCTTATTCAGCCTCTGATCTGGATACGGCTTTGGGTGCGCGGACGTAAGGCTCCGGCCTACCGTAAACGCTGGGGTGAACGCTACGGCTTTTACCGCCGTCCGCTTAAACCAGGCGGCATCATGCTTCATTCGGTTTCAGTAGGCGAAACGCTGGCAGCTATCCCATTAGTCCGCGCTCTGCGACATCGTTATCCCGATTTGCCGATCACGGTAACCACCATGACGCCAACCGGTTCCGAGCGCGTACAATCCGCTTTTGGCACTGACGTTCAACACATTTATCTGCCGTACGATTTACCGGATGCCCTGAACCGTTTTCTGAATAAAGTTGACCCCAAGCTGGTGTTAATTATGGAAACAGAGTTGTGGCCAAATCTGATCGCGGCGCTCCATAAGCGCCACATCCCGCTGGTCATTGCCAACGCACGTCTTTCAGCTCGTTCAGCTGCTGGCTACGCTAAATTAGGGAAATTTGTTGGCAGGCTGCTCCGTCGTATCACCTTGATTGCCGCCCAGAACGAAGAAGATGGCGCACGTTTTATTGCGCTTGGCGCCAGAAGCAATCAGGTCACCGTCACCGGCAGCCTGAAGTTTGATATTTCCGTCACGCCGCAACTGGCCGCAAAAGCAGTCACATTACGTCGTCAATGGGCGCCTCACCGCCCGGTATGGATTGCAACCAGCACCCACGACGGCGAAGAAAGCATTATCATTGCCGCCCATCAGGCGTTATTAAATCAGTTCCCGAATCTTTTACTGATTCTGGTTCCCAGACATCCGGAACGCTTCCCGGATGCTATTAACCTCGTACGCCAGGCTGGGCTAAGCTATACCACACGCTCTTCGGGCGAAGTTCCGTCATCGGGTACTCAGGTTGTGATCGGCGACACTATGGGCGAGCTGATGCTACTGTACGGCATTGCCGACCTCGCTTTTGTCGGCGGTTCACTGGTTGAACGTGGTGGACACAATCCACTGGAAGCCGCGGCACACGCCATTCCTGTATTAATGGGACCGCATACTTTTAATTTTAAAGATATTTGCGCCCGCCTCGAACAGGCAAGCGGATTGATCACCGTCACCGACGCAACTACGCTGGTGAAAGAGGTCTCTTCTTTACTGACCGATGCAGATTATCGTAATTTTTATGGCCGTCACGCAGTTGAAGTTCTGTATCAAAATCAGGGCGCGCTACAGCGTCTGCTGCAGCTGCTGGAACCTTATCTGCCACCCAAAACGCATTGAGGCAAGTCATGCAAAAACGGGCGATTTATCCAGGAACCTTTGATCCCATTACTAACGGCCACCTCGATATTGTGACGCGTGCAACAAGCATGTTCGATCACGTAATCCTGGCCATTGCCGCAAGTCCCAGTAAACAGCCGATGTTTACTCTGGAAGAGCGCGTTGAGCTGGCGCAACAGGCAACGGCGCATCTTGGCAATGTCGAAGTTCTGGGATTCAGCGATTTGATGGCAAATTTTGCCCGCGATAATCAGGCTAATATTCTGATCCGTGGTCTGCGTGCGGTAGCCGATTTTGAATATGAAATGCAGCTGGCCCATATGAACCGTCACCTGATGCCACAACTGGAAAGCGTCTTTTTGATGCCGTCTAAAGAGTGGTCATTTATCTCATCGTCGCTGGTGAAAGAAGTTGCCCGCCATCAGGGTGACGTGACGCATTTTCTGCCGAAAAACGTCCATCAGGCATTATTGGGTAAACTGAAGTAATACGTCTGGCCGGATGAGACGTATGCGACCTCCGGCCAATAACGGTGTTATTTCTGACAGCGACGGCAGTAGAACGTTGTGCGCTGGGCGTGTTTTGTCGCAATGATTGGCGCGCCGCACGCGCGACAGGGTTCACCTTCTCTCCCATAGACTTGCAGCTCCTGGGCAAAATAGCCCGGCTTACCGTCACTTTGCAGGAAATCCTTCAGCGTGGTGCCCCCCTGCTCAATAGAACGCAGCAAAACCGCCTTGATGACGCGCACCAGCAGTTCACACTCGTCCTGCGACAAAGATGACGCCAGACGGTCAGGATGGATGCCAGCCGCAAACAGCGACTCGCTGGCATAGATGTTACCCACCCCCACCACCAGCTTGTTATCCATCAGCCAGGGCTTAATCGCAGTTTTCTTCTTCGCACATTTCTGCTGCAAATAACCAGCGTTGAAATCATCGCTCAGCGGCTCAGGACCAAGATGAGCGAGGACATTATGCCCATCCAGCTCTTTAGCCCACAGCCATGCGCCAAAACGGCGTGGATCGGTATAGCGCAGGACTTTGCCGTTGCTCATCACCAGGTCAACGTGGTCATGCTTTTCTGCCGGAAGTTCTTCAGGGAGGATACGCAAACTACCCGACATCCCCAGATGAATGATTACCCAGCCATCCGATAGCTCCAGCAGCAGGTATTTCGCGCGCCGCTGTACGCTCAGAACGGGTTTATCACTCAGACGATAGATTTCCTCAGATACCGGCCAACGCAAACGACCGTTACGCACCGTCGCGTGCATAATCGTTGCCCCCACCAGATGCGGCTCAATACCGCGGCGGCTGGTTTCGACTTCAGGTAATTCAGGCATAGTATCTCCGGCGATGTATCAGGTCACATTAATATGGGGACGACCAGAAAACAAAAAACCCCGCCGAAGCGAGGTTTTTTATTACATCAAAGCGAGAATTATTTGATTTTCGCTTCTTTGTAGAGAACGTGCTGACGGACAACTGGATCGAATTTTTTCAGTTCCAGTTTTTCCGGCTTAGTACGTTTGTTCTTCGTAGTGGTATAGAAGTGACCAGTACCAGCAGAAGAAACCAGCTTGATTTTCTCACGAATACCTTTAGCCATGATTTATTTCCTCTTAGTACTTAGTACTTTTCGCCACGGGCACGCAGTTCAGACAGAACTGTTTCGATGCCTTTCTTATCAATAACACGCATACCTTTAGCAGATACACGCAGGGTGACAAAACGCTTCTCGCTCTCAACCCAGAAACGGTGAGAGTGCAGGTTAGGCAGGAAACGGCGTTTAGTCGCGTTCAGTGCGTGGGAACGGTTGTTACCGGTCACCGGACGCTTGCCAGTAACTTGGCAGACTCGGGACATGTCTATTCTCCAAAAATCAAATTAGCTCGAGCTTCGTATGGGGTATCGGCGCCTCGTCAGGCTTTACAGCCCGGTCATCGCATAGTTCTAAGTGAACTCTCGATTGCCAGGCCCAAATGCCAAACCCGAGATTCTCAAAGGTGGCGTAGTATACGCTGACCCGGCGTTATGCTCAAGTCCCGAACAGACAAAGATCCCGATGGATCGCGTAAAGTGCGTTAAATCCAACCGCGTTCCGCAAAAGAAACGTACTCTCCGCGCCCAATGACCAGATGATCTAGCACCCGGATATCCATGAACTGACAGCATTTCACAACACGCTCGGTGATGAGTTTATCTGCTTTGCTCGGCTCTGCACACCCCGAAGGATGATTATGTGCAAGGATCACCGCCGAAGCATTCATTTTTATCGCTTCACGGACAATTTCTCGTGGATGCACCTCAACGTGGCTTAGCGTACCGGAAAAAAGTTTGCTGTGCTTAATCACACGGTGTTGAGAATCCATAAAGATCACAAAAAAGATCTCGCGTTCCTCTTGCGAGAGCTGACTTTGCAGAAATTCGCGCGCCATTTCCGGGCTAAGTATCGCGCGCTCCTCTATCACCCGTACGTTGTAATAACGCCTTGCCAGCTCCGCTATTCCCTTCAGTTGCGCGTACTTCGCGATACCGATGCCCTGAACGTAGCTGAAATCCAAGTAATCAGCAGACAACAGGCCATACAGCGAATCAAAATGCTGAAGCATCTCTTTCGCCAGCGTAAGCACATCTTTACCCAGCATCCCGGTGCGTAAAAAAAGAGCCAGTAGCTCAACGTCGGTCAGCGAACTGGCCCCCTGCGCCAACAGCTTTTCCCGAGGCATCATACGTCCTGTATTTCCCATGCTTTTCCTCTCCTTTAGCGTGCGCATAGTGGCATAACGCCAGCGGTGAATCGACGCTCTGTTTTCACTTCTTCGTAGCGCCTCGCAAACTGGATCGCGGGCAAAAGCACGACAAATTGCGGATTGTGATAAAATATCCGCCTTCTGGTGAAACCCAACAGGAAAGATCATGATGAGCCTGGCCGGTAAAAAAATCGTACTTGGCGTCAGTGGCGGCATTGCTGCGTACAAAACCCCTGAGCTGGTACGTCGTTTACGGGAACGCGGCGCTGACGTCCGCGTGGCGATGACCGAAGCGGCAAAAGCGTTTATTACACCTCTGAGCTTACAGGCCGTTTCGGGTTATCCCGTTTCCGACAGCCTGCTTGATCCTGCAGCCGAAGCCGCGATGGGCCACATTGAGCTGGGGAAATGGGCCGATTTGGTTATCCTGGCCCCTGCTACGGCAGACCTGATTGCTCGCGTTGCCGCAGGTATGGCGAACGATCTGGTGTCAACAATCTGTCTGGCAACGCCAGCGCCTGTTGCCGTGCTACCGGCCATGAACCAGCAGATGTACCGCGCTGCCGCGACCCAGAACAACCTGGGCATCCTTGCTTCGCGAGGGTTGCTCATTTGGGGCCCTGACAGCGGTAGTCAGGCATGTGGTGATATCGGTCCTGGACGTATGCTGGACCCATTAACCATTGTGGATATGGCGGCAGAACATTTTTCACCTGTCAACTCCCTGCAACATCTCAACATCATGATTACGGCGGGCCCGACGCGTGAACCGCTTGATCCTGTGCGTTATATTTCCAACCACAGCTCCGGGAAAATGGGATTTGCTATCGCAGCCGCGGCCGCAAAGCGCGGAGCAAACGTCACGCTGGTATCGGGTCCGGTTTCGTTACCCACTCCGCCATTTGTCCAGCGCGTTGATGTGATGACCGCGCTGGAGATGGAAGCCGCCGTGCAATCTGCGGTGCAACAACAGCATATTTTTATCGGCTGCGCCGCAGTCGCTGATTATCGCGCTGACACGATCGCCCACGAAAAAATCAAAAAGCAGGCGACGCAGGGTGATGAATTAACAGTAAAAATGGTCAAAAATCCGGATATTATCGCCGGTGTTGCCGCACTGGTTGCTAACCGTCCCTTTGTCGTTGGGTTTGCCGCCGAAACAAATAATGTGGAAGAATATGCCCGGCAAAAACGCATCCGCAAAAACCTTGATGTGATCTGCGCGAACGATGTTTCGCTGTCTACTCAAGGATTTAACAGCGACAGCAACGCATTACACCTTTTTTGGCAGGATGGAGATAAAGTCTTACCGCTTGAGCGCAAAGAACTCCTGGGCCAATTATTACTCGACGAGATCGTGACCCGTTATGATGAAAAAAATCGACGTTAAGATTCTGGACCCGCGCGTAGGGCAACAATTTCCGCTTCCTACGTACGCCACCTCTGGTTCTGCCGGACTTGACCTGCGTGCTTGTCTTGATGACGCCGTAGAACTGGCGCCGGGCGCAACAACGCTGGTACCAACGGGGTTAGCTATCCATATTGCCGATCCTTCTCTGGCAGCGGTAATGCTCCCGCGTTCCGGATTGGGCCATAAGCACGGTATCGTACTGGGCAATCTGGTCGGTTTAATTGATTCCGACTACCAGGGCCAGCTGATGGTATCCGTCTGGAACCGTGGTCAGGACAGCTTCACTATCGAGCCGGGCGAGCGCATCGCGCAGATGGTATTTGTACCGGTTGTGCAGGCTGAATTTAATCTGGTGGAAGAGTTTGAAGCCACCGATCGTGGCGAAGGTGGCTTCGGCCATTCCGGGCGCAAGTAACCCGCAGAAAAGTATCCCACAGCGTAATAACGCAATAACATACCGCAAACAACAGTTTGCGGTCGCTGTGTGGATGCCTGCCTGGCAAGAGCTTATTTTCAGGGGTATTTTGTAACATGGTAGAAAAGCAAACTGCGAAAAGGAATCGTCGCGAAGAAATACTTCAGTCTCTGGCACTGATGCTTGAGTCCAGCGATGGTAGCCAACGCATCACCACAGCAAAGCTGGCAGCCTCAGTTGGCGTATCCGAAGCGGCATTGTATCGCCATTTCCCCAGCAAGACTCGCATGTTCGATAGCCTGATTGAGTTTATCGAAGATAGTCTGATTACCCGTATCAATCTGATTTTGAAAGATGAAAAGGACACTAACGCGCGCTTGCGTCTGATCGTACTGCTCATTTTAGGGTTCGGTGAGCGCAACCCTGGCCTGACGCGAATACTGACCGGACACGCGTTGATGTTCGAGCAAGATCGTCTGCAAGGCCGTATTAACCAGCTTTTTGAGCGAATTGAGGCGCAATTACGCCAGGTTCTGCGAGAAAAAAGAATGCGTGAAGGTGAAGGCTACACCGTGGATGAAACGCTGCTGGCCAGCCAGTTGTTGGCTTTCTGCGAAGGTATGCTGTCCCGGTTTGTACGTAGCGAATTTAAATATCGTCCGACGGATGATTTCGACACCCGCTGGCCGTTGGTGGCTGCTCAGTTGCAATAGCAGATTTGTTTAGTCCGGCCTACGGGGTTACGTAGGCCGGATAAGCGCAGCGCCATCCGGCAGTTCTTAAACGCCGTACGCTTCGCGATAGGCCCGTACTGCCACCAGATGCTCTGCCATCTCTGGCTTCTCTTCCAGATACGCAATCAATTCTTTCAGGGTAATGATAGAAATCACCTTGCAGCCATAATCGCGTTCCACTTCCTGAATCGCTGAAATCTCGCCGCGACCGCGTTCCTGACGATCGAGAGAAATCAGTACCCCCGCCAGCGTGGCGCCATGAGCCTGGATAATTTCCATCGACTCACGAATAGCCGTACCTGCGGTGATAACATCATCGACCAGCATGACACGCCCTTCAAGTGCGCTACCTACCAGATTACCGCCTTCGCCGTGGGTTTTCGCCTCTTTACGGTTAAAGCAGTACGGCAAATCTTTATCATGGTGCTCCGCCAGCGCAACGGCCGTTGTGGTAGCAATCGGAATACCTTTGTAGGCCGGACCAAACAGCAAATCGAACTCAATACCGGAATCCACCAGCGCTTCGGCATAAAAACGGCCTAACAGTGCCAGGTCGCGCCCGGTATTAAACAGCCCGGCGTTGAAGAAATAGGGGCTTTTGCGCCCGGATTTCAGCGTAAATTCGCCAAACTTTAGTACCTGCTTGCTAAGCGCAAACTCAATAAACTGGCGCTGATACGGTTTCATGGATTCGCTCCTCATCTCACTTTATTACAGACAAAAAAAAGGCGACTAATCAGTCGCCTTTAAAATCAATTTTCTAACGCCGCCTTCTGCGTCGCTACAATGGACTCGATCCCCCCTCGGGCCAATGCCAGTAGCGTGAGAAGTTCTTCATGGCTGAACGGCTCGCCTTCCGCCGTGCCCTGCACCTCTATAATGCGACCGTCTTCAGTCATCACCACGTTCATGTCGGTTTCTGCGGCAGAATCTTCAACGTATTCCAGGTCGCAGAGTGCTTCGCCGTTCACAATACCTACGGAGACCGCCGCGACCATCCCTTTCATTGGGTTGGTTTTCAGCTTACCGCTTGCTACCAGTTTGTTCAGCGCGTCAGCCAAAGCGACACAAGCACCGGTAATGGATGCGGTGCGCGTACCGCCATCGGCCTGAATAACATCGCAGTCCAGCGTAATCGTGAATTCGCCGAGCGTCTTCAGATCAACGGCGGCGCGCAGCGCACGAGCGATCAGACGCTGGATTTCCATGGTACGACCGCCCTGCTTACCTTTCGCCGCTTCACGGGCGTTACGGGTGTGCGTGGCGCGTGGCAGCATGCCATATTCTGCGGTGATCCAGCCCTGGCCCTGTCCTTTCAGAAAACGCGGTACGCCTTCATCAATCGAGGCGGTACACAGCACTTTGGTATCACCAAATTCGACCAGCACGGAGCCTTCAGCGTGTTTTGTATAATTACGGGTCAGGGTGACGGGACGCACCTGATTGGCACTACGACCTGCTGGACGCATGATAAATTCTCCGGCTTGAAACGAATGTGGCTGCGCATTATACGGACTTCCGACTGTTATTCCTATCCTGACAAGACGTGGATGGCTATAATCCTCCCATCTCATCTTTAAAAACAGGAACGTCTATGATCCGCAGCATGACCGCCTACGCCCGGCGTGAAATCAAGGGTGAATGGGGTAGCGCAACCTGGGAAATGCGCTCGGTAAACCAGCGTTATCTGGAAACTTATTTTCGCCTGCCGGAGCAGTTCCGTAGCCTTGAACCCGTTGTTCGCGAGCGCATCCGCACACGTCTGACGCGCGGTAAAGTCGAGTGTACGCTGCGTTTTGAGCCCGATGCCAGCGCCCAGGGCGAGCTGATTCTGAATGAAAAGCTCGCTAAACAGCTCGTGAGTGCAGCTAACTGGGTCAAAATGCAGAGTGATGAAGGTGAAATTAACCCGGTTGATATCCTGCGCTGGCCAGGCGTAATGGCTGCCCAGGAGCAAGATCTGGACGCCATTGCCGCCGAAATCCTCGCTGCGCTTGACGGTACGCTGGATGACTTCATCGTCGCGCGTGAAACCGAAGGTCAGGCGCTGAAAGCGCTGATCGAGCAGCGTCTGGAAGGCGTCAGCGCTGAAGTTACGAAAGTACGTGCACATATGCCGGAAATCCTGCAATGGCAGCGCGAGCGTCTGGTAGCCAAACTGGAAGACGCCCAGGTGCAACTGGAAAATAACCGCCTTGAGCAAGAGTTGGTGCTGATGGCGCAGCGCATCGATGTGGCAGAAGAGTTAGATCGTCTGGAAGCCCACGTCAAAGAAACCTACAACATTCTGAAGAAGAAAGAGGCGGTTGGCCGTCGTCTGGACTTCATGATGCAGGAATTCAACCGTGAGTCGAACACTCTGGCATCCAAGTCTATCAATGCCGAGGTGACGAATTCCGCGATTGAACTGAAGGTATTGATCGAGCAAATGCGCGAGCAGATCCAGAACATCGAATAAGCCAGCATTCTACGTAGCCCGCCAATAAACGGCGGGACTACGTGTTTTCCCTTCGCTTTGGTATTCTTCCCATTCATTCCGAATTATATTTTCTCATCATTTATTATCACCACCAATAACACAAAGCACATGTCACCACGTATTTTTAGCACATTCGCATTAGCTGTAGTTATTAAAATCGCTTCACCTTAGAAAATCTCAATCGTGACAATGCGCACAAATCGTTAACCTTAGCCCCCAGCAAATCAGGGGGAATACATGCTGTTACACGTTTTATATTTAATTGGTATTACTGCCGAAGCCATGACCGGTGCGCTTGCGGCTGGGCGTCGTCGTATGGATACATTTGGCGTCATTATTATTGCCACCGCGACCGCCATTGGCGGCGGCTCAGTACGCGACATTCTTCTCGGCCACTATCCGCTTGGCTGGGTAAAGCACCCTGAATACGTCATTATCGTGGCGACCGCTGCGGTACTCACCACCATTATTGCTCCCGTCATGCCCTATCTGCGTAAAATATTCCTTGTACTGGATGCGCTGGGCCTGGTGGTTTTTTCTATTATTGGCGCTCAGGTGGCGCTGGATATGGGTCATGGGCCGATTATCGCCGTAGTCGCTGCAGTCACTACCGGCGTCTTTGGTGGTGTTTTACGTGATATGTTCTGCAAACGTATCCCATTAGTATTCCAGAAAGAACTGTATGCCGGCGTTTCATTTGCCGCTGCAGTGCTGTACATCGTGCTGCAACATTATGTCTCCAGTCACGATGTAGTGGTTATCTCTACCCTGCTCTTCGGCTTCACCGCCCGACTGCTGGCGCTGCGCCTGAAGTTAGGGCTACCGGTATTTTACTATCGCCATGAAGGCCATTAAGGCATAAAGCCCGCGATCCGCTGAGCAGCTAACCAGTTGCTCAGCGCAATGATCTCTCTATTCTCCAGCCACTGCATCACCTGGCGTGCCCGCCGCTCCCCCATGAAAGGCAACTGCCGCCAGCTTTGTTCACTGCGCGCCTGTAACTGCTGCCACGAACCATCCCGACTGGCATTCAGTGTTGCCTGTGTTAACGGTATTCCCATGGCAATCACCCAGCGCGTGAACGGGAGATGGCGCGACAGGTTGAACTGATGCCACAACTTCTCCCCTTTGTTCACGCCGAAGGTGGACTGTAGCTGCGCCTGGGTTAATCCTAGCCAGGAAAAGATATGTTCAAAGCGATACGCCTGATGGAGCTCTCGCCATCCCGCCTCGCCGATACCCTCCAGCCCCAGCACTTCTTTACCGCCCAGCCAGACCAGTCTGGCAACAAACTGTTCCTGGCACTCCGCTGTGGCATAAAAACAGGTTAATGAATTGAAGCGCCCCTCAGGTGGCACCGGCTTAATACGCTGGGTACTGCGCCAGACCACCTCATCTATACGGGGGATCCCTTGTCCAGCGAGGCTTATCAGAATCTGATCGCCTGGCGCGATATCCCATTCATTCCAGCGTCGTACAGAGCCAATATTGACGCGCTGCACTCGCTTATCATCCAGCATGACGGGAGTCAGCAATGCCACCACCGCAATTTTCCCGCTTTTGCCAACGGAGAACTGAATACCCGTTACCTCAGATACCCTTGCCACAGGAGGATATTTCCACGCCGCCAGCCAGTCACCCTGTCCGGGTAGCCAATACTGTGCCCGTGGCTCTTTTGCCGTTCGCACCACTACGCCATCCGTCACAAAAGGTAATGCTGAACTCCACCACCTGGCGCGCGACTTTTCGACGTCATCCGCATTTTTCACAGCCTGAGTATAGCGTTGCGTGTAACTGAACCCGGCAGCAGTGAGTTGCTCCTGTCTTTCAGACATGAGCGCCGGACCATCAGGCCAGGCCCAGATAAAAATATCCAGCGAGCGTAATATTTCCGGGTTGCTCTGGCGCATCATCATTCCAGCAACCTTTGAGCGGGCGTTCATTCCGCCTTTCTGTTGCTGGATATGCCCCTGCTGCTGTAAAAATATCTCCCCCTGCAACGTACTGTTAGCGAGCTGTCCTGTGGTGGTGCGTGGCACGGAAGGGATCTGAAGAACCTTTTGCGTCCAGTCTTCGCCTTTCAGGCCGTTACCACGGCTAATCGCCTGTATCAGATTGCCGTTGCGATAGACCAGCGTGACCGCCACGCCGTCCACCTTTGGCTGTACCCAGAGATCGCTGCGAGTGTGCATCCATTGCTGTAACGCTTGCTTATCGGCAAGTTTACGGACTCCCGTGTGGGGAACTGGATGCGGGACGGTGCCACTTATTGGGGGCGCAGACAGATCTGGTGGGGCTTCATCGCCAAAACAGCGCTGCCATTGGATGAGTTGCGCATTGAGCTGGTCATAAACGCCGTCGTCTACAGCACTTTCACCCTGTTTCCAGTAACTGTCATTCCACTGTGTGATCTGCTGCTGTAGTCGAGAAATTTCTTCGTTTGCCCTGGCAGGAGACCAGACTGGGCATACCGCCCATGCGGGTAGACATCCCATTAGCAAAACCAGCCCTATGCCTTTCCATAATCCCATGTTACCTCCGCTGAACACTGCATTTCCCGGCAGATATAACGCGAAGTAAAAGGGAAACAGAGCGGCAAAAAATCATCCTGCGAGCACCGTTCCTGACATTTGCACAAATTGCTGCAAATCGCGGATAAAACAGGAAACTGGTACGCAAAACGCAATAAACATGCGCAAAAAGTGTGACAAGGGCTACGTCACATAGCGGCTACGTGTATAATAAGCCCGTATGTAGGCTCTCTTTCGACAATCACATACATTAAGATACTCATGGCTCAAGGCACGCTTTATATTGTTTCTGCCCCCAGTGGCGCGGGTAAATCCAGCCTGATTCAGGCTTTATTAAAGACCCAACCGTTGTATGACACCCAGGTTTCTGTTTCGCACACCACGCGCGCGCCGCGCCCGGGGGAAGTGCACGGTGAACACTATTTCTTTGTGAACCATGACGAATTCAGAACCATGATTGGCAGAGACGCGTTTCTGGAACACGCTGAGGTTTTCGGTAATTACTACGGCACCTCACGTGAGACCATTGAGCAAGTATTGGCATCCGGCGTAGACGTCTTTTTAGATATCGACTGGCAAGGTGCGCAGCAAATTCGTCAAAAAATGCCGCATGCGCGCAGTATTTTTATTTTGCCGCCATCTAAGATTGAGCTGGACCGCCGTCTGCGTGGCCGCGGTCAGGATAGCGAAGACGTGATCGCAAAACGTATGGCGCAAGCTGTTGCAGAAATGAGCCATTACGCCGAATATGATTATCTTATTGTGAATGATGACTTCGATACCGCCCTGGGCGATTTGAAAACTATCATTCGCGCCGAACGTCTGCGCATGAGCCGCCAAAAGCAGCGTCATGACGCTTTAATCAGCAAACTGTTGGCAGACTGAACCCACATTCAGTATCATGCCCAGTCATTTCTTCACCTGTGGAGCATTTTAAGTATGGCACGCGTAACTGTTCAGGACGCTGTAGAGAAAATTGGTAACCGTTTTGACCTGGTACTGGTCGCCGCGCGTCGCGCTCGTCAGATGCAGGTAGGCGGAAAGGATCCGCTCGTACCGGAAGAAAACGATAAAACTACCGTTATCGCGCTGCGCGAAATCGAAGAAGGTCTGATCAACAACCAGATCCTCGACGTGCGTGAGCGCCAGGAACAGCAAGAGCAGGAAGCCGCTGAATTACAAGCCGTTACCGCTATTGCTGAAGGTCGTCGTTAATCACAAAGCGGGTCGCCCTTGTATCTGTTTGAAAGCCTGAATCAACTGATTCAAAACTACCTGCCGGAAGACCAGATTAAGCGTCTTCGGCAGGCGTATCTCGTTGCACGTGACGCTCACGAGGGCCAGACACGTTCAAGCGGTGAACCCTATATCACGCACCCGGTAGCGGTAGCCTGCATTCTGGCCGAGATGAAACTCGACTACGAAACGCTGATGGCTGCGCTGCTGCATGACGTGATTGAAGATACTCCAGCCACCTACCAGGATATGGAACAGCTTTTTGGTAAAAGCGTTGCAGAACTGGTAGAAGGGGTATCGAAGCTTGATAAGCTTAAGTTTCGCGATAAGAAAGAGGCGCAAGCTGAAAACTTTCGCAAGATGATTATGGCGATGGTGCAGGATATCCGCGTCATTCTCATCAAACTTGCTGACCGTACCCACAACATGCGCACGCTGGGCTCATTACGCCCGGACAAACGTCGCCGCATCGCCCGTGAAACCCTCGAAATCTATAGTCCGCTGGCGCACCGTTTAGGTATTCATCACATTAAAACCGAGCTGGAAGAGCTGGGTTTTGAAGCGTTGTACCCAAACCGCTATCGCGTGATTAAAGAAGTGGTAAAAGCCGCTCGCGGCAACCGTAAAGAGATGATCCAAAAAATCCTCTCGGAAATCGAAGGGCGTTTGCAAGAGGCAGGCATTCCGTGTCGCGTAAGCGGGCGTGAGAAGCACCTGTACTCGATCTACTGCAAAATGGTGCTCAAAGAGCAGCGTTTTCACTCCATCATGGACATCTACGCGTTTCGCGTTATCGTTCATGATTCCGATACCTGCTATCGCGTACTCGGCCAGATGCACAGCCTGTACAAACCACGTCCTGGTCGCGTGAAAGACTATATCGCCATTCCGAAAGCTAACGGATATCAGTCTTTGCACACCTCAATGATCGGCCCACACGGTGTCCCGGTAGAAGTACAGATTCGTACTGAAGACATGGACCAGATGGCAGAGATGGGGGTTGCAGCGCACTGGGCTTACAAAGAGCACGGCGGCGAAAGCAGCACCACTGCGCAAATCCGCGCTCAGCGCTGGATGCAAAGCCTGCTGGAACTGCAGCAGAGCGCCGGTAGCTCGTTTGAATTTATTGAAAGCGTTAAATCTGATCTCTTCCCGGATGAGATTTATGTTTTCACACCGGAAGGGCGCATTGTCGAACTGCCTGCCGGTGCAACGCCTGTCGACTTTGCCTACGCCGTGCATACCGATATCGGCCACGCCTGCGTTGGCGCACGCGTCGACAGACAGCCTTATCCGCTTTCACAACCGCTCTTTAGCGGCCAGACCGTTGAGATTATTACCGCGCCGGGCGCACGTCCGAACGCCGCATGGCTCAACTTCGTCGTCAGTTCGAAAGCGCGCGCCAAAATTCGCCAACTGCTGAAAAACCTCAAGCGCGATGATTCCGTTAGTCTGGGTCGTCGACTGCTCAACCATGCCCTGGGCGGTAGCCGTAAACTGGCTGAGATCCCACCAGAGAGCATCCAGCGTGAGCTTGAGCGTATGAAGCTCGCCACGCTTGACGATCTGCTCGCAGAAATCGGTCTGGGTAACGCCATGAGCGTGGTGGTAGCGAAAAACCTTCAGCAGGGCGAAGCAACGACAAATGTGCCGGCGCAATCTGGTCACGGTCATCTGCCGATCAAAGGCGCAGACGGCGTGCTGATCACCTTTGCGAAATGCTGTCGTCCGATTCCAGGCGATCCAATCATTGCCCACGTCAGTCCGGGTAAAGGTCTGGTGATTCACCATGAATCCTGCCGTAATATTCGTGGCTACCAGAAAGAGCCAGAGAAGTTTATGGCGGTGGAATGGGATAAAGAGACGGAGCAGGAGTTCATTACAGAGATTAAGGTGGATATGTTTAACCACCAGGGTGCTCTGGCGAACCTGACGGCGGCAATCAACACGACCACCTCCAACATTCAAAGTCTGAATACGGAAGAGAAAGATGGCCGCGTCTATAGCGCCTTTATTCGCCTGACCGCTCGCGATCGCGTGCATCTGGCGAATATCATGCGCAAAATTCGCGTCATGCCGGACGTGATAAAAGTCACCCGAAACCGAAACTAGTCTTATGAATGAACAGCGCTATGCACGTATCCGCGAGATGCTCGCGCGTCGGCAGCCCGATCTGACCGTCTGCATGGAGCAGGTCCACAAACCTCATAACGTTTCTGCGATCATTCGTACTGCAGATGCGGTCGGCGTGCATGAAGTCCACGCCGTCTGGCCGGGTAGCCGTATGCGCACCATGGCCTCTTCTGCCGCAGGCAGCAACAGTTGGGTGCAGGTGAAAACTCACCTTACCATTGGCGATGCGGTCACACATTTAAAAAGCCAGGGCATGCAGGTTCTGGCTACTCATCTGTCAGATAACGCCGTGGATTTTCGCGAGATTGATTACACGCGGCCCACCTGCATCCTGATGGGCCAGGAGAAAACCGGCATCACTCAGGAAGCGTTGGATCTGGCTGATCAGGACATCATCATTCCCATGACTGGCATGGTGCAGTCGCTGAACGTTTCTGTCGCCTCCGCGCTAATCCTGTACGAAGCGCAGCGCCAGCGGCAAAATGCTGGCATGTACCGACGAGAAAACAGCATGCTGCCACAAGACGAGCAGCAGCGCTTACTGTTTGAAGGCGGTTATCCGGTGCTGGCGAATGTCGCTAAGCGCAAAGGTCTTCCCTACCCTCACGTCAACACGCAGGGCGAAATTGAAGCCGATGCAACGTGGTGGGCCACTATGCAATCTGCGAGATAAACGCGATGAAAGGCCGTTTACTGGATGCCATCCCACTCAACTCTCTGACCGGCGTTGGCGCAGCGCAAAGCAGTAAACTGGCGAAAATTGGCCTGCACACCGTGCAGGACCTCCTGCTCCACCTCCCTCTGCGTTACGAAGATCGTACCCATCTGTACCCCATTGGCGAATTGTTACCGGGCGTCTATGCCACCGTTGAAGGCGAAGTGCTGAACTGTAATATCACCTTCGGTGGCCGCCGGATGATGACCTGTCAGATCAGCGATGGCTCCGGCATTCTCACCATGCGCTTTTTCAATTTCAGCGCTGCGATGAAAAACAGCCTTGCCACCGGTCGCCGGGTGCTGGCCTACGGTGAAGCCAAACGCGGGAAATATGGGGCAGAAATGATTCACCCGGAATACCGCGTGCAGGGCGATCTCAGCACGCCGGAATTACAAGAAACGCTCACACCGGTGTATCCAACTACCGAAGGCGTGAAGCAGGCCACGCTGCGCAAACTGACCGATCAAGCGCTGGATCTGCTCGATACCTGCGCCATTGCCGAACTGCTGCCACCAGAGCTGTTACAGGGCATGATGAGCCTGCCGGAAGCCCTGCGCACGCTACACCGTCCACCGCCGTCACTGCAATTGAGCGATCTGGAAACCGGCCAGCATCCGGCGCAGCGACGTCTGATTCTGGAAGAGCTTCTGGCGCATAACCTCAGCATGCTGGCGCTACGCGCCGGGGCACAGCGTTTCCACGCCCAGCCGCTGAGCGCAAACAATACGCTGAAAGACCAACTGCTGGCGGCGCTACCGTTTAAACCCACCGGCGCACAGGCCCGCGTTACCGCTGAGATCGAACGCGATATGGCGCTGGATGTCCCAATGATGCGTCTGGTGCAGGGCGATGTCGGCTCCGGTAAAACCCTGGTTGCGGCTCTGGCCGCGCTGCGGGCTATCGCACATGGTAAGCAGGTGGCGCTGATGGCCCCCACCGAATTGCTGGCTGAACAGCATGCGAATAACTTCCGCAACTGGTTCGCGCCTCTGGGCGTTGAAGTGGGCTGGCTGGCAGGTAAGCAGAAAGGCAAAGCGCGCCAGTCACAGCAGGAAGCCATCGCCAGCGGCCAGGTACAGATGATTGTCGGCACGCACGCGATTTTCCAGGAGCAGGTGCAGTTCAACGGACTTGCGCTGGTTATCATCGATGAGCAGCACCGTTTTGGCGTGCATCAGCGTCTTGCGCTGTGGGAGAAAGGCCAGCAGCAGGGTTTTCACCCGCACCAGCTAATCATGACCGCCACGCCAATCCCGCGCACGTTGGCGATGACCGCCTATGCCGATCTCGACACGTCGGTCATTGACGAACTGCCTCCGGGGCGTACGCCGGTCACTACGGTGGCCATTCCGGATACCCGCCGCAGCGATATTATTGACCGCGTGCGCAACGCCTGCACCCACGAAGGGCGTCAGGCGTACTGGGTCTGTACGTTAATTGAAGAGTCTGATTTGTTAGAAGCTCAGGCGGCTGAAGCGACGTGGGAAGAGCTTAAACTGGCGTTGCCCGAACTCAATATTGGCCTGGTACACGGGCGCATGAAGCCTGCCGAGAAGCAGTCGGTAATGGCTGCTTTTAAACAGGGAGATTTGCATCTGCTCATTGCCACCACGGTGATTGAAGTGGGCGTGGACGTACCCAATGCCAGCCTGATGATTATTGAAAACCCGGAGCGCCTGGGCCTGGCGCAGTTGCACCAGCTACGTGGTCGCGTAGGTCGAGGCGCGGTGGCCTCCCATTGCGTCCTGCTCTATAAATCACCGCTGTCAAAAACTGCACAACAACGCCTGCAGGTTCTGCGAGATAGCAACGACGGATTCGTCATTGCGCAAAAAGATTTAGAGATTCGCGGCCCCGGCGAGCTGTTGGGTACACGCCAGACCGGAACGGCGGAATTCAAAGTTGCGGACTTACTGCGTGATCAAGCGATTATCCCGGAAGTTCAGCGTATTGCCCGCCATATTCATGAACGTTACCCGCAACAGGCTGTGGCGCTAATCGAGCGCTGGATGCCGGAAACCGAACGCTACTCCAACGCATAGTTGATTCTTAGCGGCGGCGGATGTGACTCCGCCGCACAGCCTTTATTGCGCGAAAATCGGCAACAGCAGATACAGCTTAATCACCAGCGCGTTGACGATATCGATAAAGAACGCCCCCACCATCGGCACCACCAGAAACGCCATATGGGACGGCCCAAAACGTTCGGTAATCGCCTGCATGTTGGCAATCGCCGTCGGCGTCGCGCCGAGGCCAAAACCGCAATGTCCGGCTGCCAGCACGGCGGCATCGTAGTTCTTACCCATCATGCGCCAGGTGACGAATATCGCGTACAGCGCCATGAAAATGGTCTGCACGACCAGGATTGCCAGCATCGGCAGAGCCAGAGAAGCCAGCTCCCACAGCTTCAGGCTCATCAGCGCCATCGCCAGGAAAAGCGACAGACTGACGTTACCCAGCACCGAAACCGCGCGCTCAAATACCCGATAAAAGCCCAGTAGCGCCAGGCCGTTACTGAGGATCACGCCAACAAACAGCACGCAAACGAAGGTCGGCAGTTCCAGCACCGTTCCCACCAGCATTTGCGCAACGATTTTACCCACCGTCAGACAGATAGCGATCAGCGCGATGGTTTCAATCAGCACCAACGAGGTGATCATGCGCCCGACGTCCGGCTTTTCAAACGCGGTCGGCACGGCCTGATCGTCAGGCATGCCGTCAGGCGTGGTGGAGTGTTTGACCAGATAGCGCGCCACCGGACCGCCAATCAATCCGCCCAGAACCAGGCCAAACGTTGCGCAAGCCATCGCCACTTCAGTTGCATTGGTGAAGCCATAACGTTCAATAAACAGCTTGCTCCATGCGGCCCCGGTTCCGTGTCCGCCAGAGAGGGTTATTGAACCAGCAATCAGCCCCATCAGCGGATCCAGGCCCAGCAGGGTCGCCATACCAATACCGATGGCGTTTTGCATCAGCAGCAGGCCAACAACCACAATCAGAAAGATTCCCACCACACGGCCACCAGCACGCAGACTGGCGATATTGGCATTCAGGCCAATGGTGGCGAAGAAGGCCAGCATCAGTGGGTCGCGCAGGGTCATGTCGAAGTTCACTTCCCAACCCATACTTTTTTTCAGTATCAGCAGCGCAATCGCTACCAGCAATCCGCCCGCTACAGGTTCGGGAATGGTGTATTTTTTCAGGAAGGAAACAGACTGGACGAGCTTACGTCCCAGCAGCAATACAAGGGTTGCCGCAACCAGCGTTGATAACGTATCGAGATAAAACATTTACAGCTCCATTAGTGCGTTTAGCACAATCACGCACGATGCATTCCAGACCGATTTTTAGCTCTTATTGAGTTTTCGGGGTGGATTTTAAGCAGAAAATCATGAAAAGTTATATAAAAATGTATGTTTATCCGTTTTAAATATTAAGAATACCTGGTAGCAAACGTTTGCATTTCTGCCCTGGTCAGATAAAATCACCGCTTTTCCACCATGGGATTGCCTCTGATGTCCGTTAACGCCGTAGAGTCAACAAATGCGCAACCGGTTGCGCAGACTCACAACAGTGAACTGATTTACCGTCTTGAAGATCGCCCCCCGCTAGCCCAGACCCTGTTTGCCGCCTGCCAGCACCTGCTGGCCATGTTCGTCGCGGTAATCACTCCTGCTCTGTTAATTTGCCAGGCGCTCGGCTTACCGGCTCAGGATACTCAACACATTATCAGTATGTCGCTGTTCGCTTCCGGCGTAGCTTCTATCATTCAGATCAAAGCCTGGGGCCCGGTCGGCTCAGGGCTGTTATCCATTCAGGGCACCAGCTTTAACTTTGTTGCGCCACTGATTATGGGCGGTACAGCGCTAAAAACCGGTGGCGCAGATGTCCCAACCATGATGGCGGCGTTGTTCGGTACGCTGATGCTGGCCAGCTGCACTGAGATGGTTATTTCACGCGTACTGCATCTGGCGCGTCGTATCATTACCCCGCTGGTCTCAGGCGTGGTGGTGATGATTATCGGCCTGTCGCTGATTCAGGTCGGTCTGACGTCGATTGGCGGCGGCTATGCCGCAATGAGCGACAACACCTTTGGCGCACCGAAGAATTTACTGTTGGCAGGCGTCGTGCTGGCGCTAATTATTCTGCTTAACCGCCAGCGCAACCCGTACCTGCGCGTTGCGTCACTGGTGATTGCAATGGCGGCGGGTTACCTGCTGGCCTGGTTTATGGACATGCTGCCGCAAAATACCGCGCCGGTAAGCCAGGATCTGCTGATGGTGCCAACGCCGCTGTATTATGGCCTGGGTATCGACTGGAGTTTACTGCTGCCGCTGATGCTGGTCTTTATGATCACCTCGCTGGAAACCATCGGTGATATTACGGCCACCTCCGACGTCTCCGAGCAGCCGGTTTCTGGTCCGCTGTACATGAAACGCCTGAAAGGCGGCGTGCTGGCGAATGGCCTGAACTCGTTTGTTTCCGCCGTGTTCAACACCTTTCCTAACTCCTGTTTTGGCCAGAACAACGGGGTTATTCAATTAACAGGCGTTGCCAGTCGCTATGTCGGTTTTGTGGTGGCGCTGATGCTGATCGCGCTGGGTTTGTTCCCGGCGGTCAGCGGTTTTGTACAGCATATTCCTGAGCCGGTACTCGGCGGCGCAACGCTGGTGATGTTCGGTACGATCGCGGCATCCGGCGTGCGTATCGTGTCCCGCGAGCCACTGAACCGCCGTGCGATTCTGATTATCGCCCTGTCGCTGGCCGTCGGCCTGGGCGTTTCCCAGCAGCCGCTGATCCTGCAGTTCGCTCCGGACTGGGTGAAAAACCTGCTCTCTTCCGGCATTGCCGCAGGCGGTATCACCGCTATCGTTCTGAACCTGGTATTCCCGCCAGAGAAGCAATAAGCAAAATGCGGCGTTGATTCTGAATCAACGCCGCTGTAACGCTCTTTCACCATTCCCGCCTTGAGCATTGCGCCTAAATCGTGCATAACTTGACTATGTGCACTTCGCGGGATGGAAGACCATGAAATTTATTGGAAAGCTGCTTCTTTACGTGCTGATCGCCCTTGCAGTGGCGATCCTCGGCCTTTATTTTCTACTGCAAACCCGCTGGGGCGCAGAGCATGTCAGCGCCTGGGTCTCGGAGAACAGCAGCTACCATCTGGCCTTTGATGCCATCGATCACCGATTTTCTTCCCCTTCCCATATTCTGCTGGAAAACGTCACCTTTGGCCGGGATGGTCAGCCCGCGACGCTGGTCGCCAAAACGGTCGATATTGGACTGAGCAGCCGCCAAATCACCGACCCGCTACATGTCGACACCATTTTGTTGCAAAACGGCACGCTGAATTTGTCGCAGCAAACCGCGCCGCTGCCGTTCCAGGCCGATCGCCTGCAGTTGCAGGATATGGCCCTTAACAGCCCCGGTAGCGAGTGGACCCTGAGCGCGCAGCGTGTTAACGGCGGCGTCATTCCCTGGAGCCCTGAGGCGGGTAAAATTCTCGGGAGTAAAGCGCAAATTCAGCTCAGCGCCAGTTCGTTGACGCTCAACGATGTCCCGACCACTAACGTATTGATTGAAGGCAGCATCGACCATGACCGGGTGACGCTTAGCAATATTGGCGCAGACGTGGCGCGTGGGGCATTAACCGGCGTGGCGCAGCGCAATGCCGACGGTAGTTGGGTAGTGGAGAATCTGCGCCTGAACGATATCCGGCTGCAAAGCGACAAATCGCTGGCCGAGTTTTTTGCTCCGTTAAGCACGATTCCTTCCCTGCAAATTGGTCGTCTGGAGGTAACAGATGCCCGTTTGCAAGGCCCCGACTGGGCGGTGACGGATCTCGACCTGAGCTTGCGCAACATGACCTTCAGTAAGGACGACTGGCAAACCCAGGAAGGCAAACTGTCGATGAATGCCAGCGAGTTTATTTACGGCTCTCTGCACTTCTTCGATCCAATCCTGAACGCCGAGTTCTCACCACAGGGTATTGCTCTGCGCCAGTTCACCACCCGCTGGGAAGGCGGTATGGTCAGAACATCCGGAAGCTGGATGCGCAGCAACAAAGCGCTGGTCCTCGATGATTCCGCTATTGCCGGTCTGGAATATACGCTGCCGGAAAACTGGAAACAGCTTTGGATGAAACCCTTGCCAGCCTGGCTAAACAGCCTGACGCTGAAGAAATTCAGCGCCAGCCGTAATCTGGTGATTGATATCGATCCGGACTTCCCTTGGCAACTCACCGCGCTGGACGGTTACGGCGCCAACCTCGGGCTGGTACAGAACAATCAGTGGGGGGTCTGGAGCGGAAGCGCCACCCTCAACGCCGCTGCAGCCACCTTTAACCGCACCGACGTGCGTCGTCCTTCGCTGGCGCTGACCGCGAACAGCAGCACCATCAATATCAGCGAACTGAGCGCCTATACGGAAAAAGGGCTACTGGAGTCCACCGCCAGCATTTCGCAGTTGCCTCAGCGCCAGACTCAGGTCAGCCTGAACGGGCGCGGCGTGCCAATGACGATTCTGCAACATTGGGGATGGCCCGCACTGCCGCTTTCCGGTGACGGTAACATCCAGCTTACCGCCAGCGGCGGTCTTCAGGCCGATGCACCGCTCAAGCCTACGATCAACGGTCAGTTACATGCGGTGAATGTGGAGAAACAACAGGTAACGCAAACCATGCGGGCGGGCGTGGTATCCGGGAGTGAAATTACCGCCCCACCCGTTGCGCAGTGATTATTGCCCGGTGGCGCTTCGCTTACCGGGCCTACCCCCGCTTATAAACGAATATATTCACTGCATAACAACCATTTCACCGGTTCGTCCTCTTCTATCGCCGGGAAGCGACCGCCCGGCTCAAGGAAATGGTTGTCATGCAGGTCGTCATTGACCATCGAGATTTCCCAGCCCAGCACGAACGCTTTCTCCGCCCAAAAGCGGTGATACAATCGTGGCGGCAAACACACCCCTTGTCCCGGTTTCAATACCAGCGTCTCGCCAGCGTCAACGGTACGCCGCTGACCATCCACGCTAACCTCAACAATGCGCCGGGCATCATACCCGTCATCAGGCGTGGCCCACGCCAGTTGCATACACAAATCACCGCCGCCGCGATTAACGATATCTTCCATTTTGTGGCGATGAAAATGCCATGGTGTTTGCTGATCCTGCTGAATTTTCAGCATCTTTTCGGCGTACGGTTTGGGGTAATTGACTGACCCTATCAGACCATTGCGCAACGTCAGTAACGTCAGCCCCGTTTGCGCAAAATCTCCGCGCCCGAAGTCGGTAATGTCCCATCCCAACTGGAGATCGAGTACTTCACGCCACAGAGTTTGATCCTGTTGCCGCCAGGCGTCGACGGTAAAATACGCAAAGTCAGGCAGACAGATTCGAAAAGTCTCGGCGATGGCATGCGCTTTATCGACGGCATAATTAATGTGTGAACGCTTCATTCCACTTTTCCTTATTGCGAAAGAGGCGGGTCGCCCCGCCTGCATGCCGTTAGTAAAGTGACGCTTTGCCGGTTGAGCCGAACAGTTTCATTTTATGGCGGATGACGTCACGCGCGGCGCTAATGGCTTCCGGGTAAATAACGTTAGGATCCCACCAGGTTTCTTTCGCCAGGATTTCGCGGACTTTCTGGAAGTAGGCGTATTTCATGTCGCTGGAAATATTGATTTTGCCAACGCCCAGCGTCACGGATTCGGCAATTTCCGCATCCGGGTTCGCGGAACCGCCATGCAGCACCAGCGGAATATCCACCCGCCCGGCGATGTCGCGCAGGATATTCATTTGCAGCTCTGGCTGCATCCCTTTCGGGTAGATCCCGTGCGCAGTTCCAATTGCCACCGCCAGCGTGTCCGCGCCGGTACGGGCGATAAAATCCTGTGCCTGAGCAGGATCGGTATAAGTAACCTTCGACACGCCGCCTTCCACTGACGTCCCGGTCTGGCCAATCGTACCCAACTCCCCTTCCACCGAAACGCCTACCGCATGCGCCAGTTTGACCACTTCTCGGGTCAGCGCCACGTTCTCTTCATACGGCAGCAGCGAGCCATCAATCATCACCGAGGTAAACCCACACTGAATTGCCCGCAGGACATGCTCAACCGAAGCGCCGTGGTCCAGATGCAGAGTAAAAGGAACCGGGCTGCGCAGGGTGATATCGCGCACGTAGCTAAAAAACGCATCGCCGACAAAATCATGTTCGCTGGGGTGAATGGAGATAATCGCCGGGGTATTGGTCGCTTCCGCTTCTTCCACTACGGCACGTACAAAGCAGCTGTCCGCCACGTTGAATGCGCCGATGGCAAAACTGTGCTGACGGGTAGGTTGCAGTAATTCTTTCATCGAAACTAACATGTTAATTCTCCAGTTTCAGGGTGTAGAAAGCCCTGCCAGTGCGTCATCGCAGAGGCATAAAAGGCGTTACAGAAAATGAATCAGGCTTTGCCGATAGCGCCGCTGGCCTGCAGGTACGGAATAATGGCTTCCTCGCAGGCCTGCTCCATCAGGGCCAGGACATCAACGAGTTCACCGGATGTGTCGCGACACAGGGTATGTAGTAGCGCTGCCTTTCCGGCTTCGAAAACCGCCGCGCCAACGTTTATCTTGGCAACGCCAAACGTCGGGCAGCGCTGTAGCTGGTCAAACGGCGTCCCGCTGCCACCATGCAGCGCCAGCGGCACCGTTGATAACCGGGCAATTTCCTCCAGCCGTTGAAAATCAATAGCTGGCGTGACGCCCGGCGCGTACATGCCGTGCGCCGTGCCAACCGATACCGCCAGTAAATCGATCCCGGTCTGTTGGATAAAGGGTTCCACGTCGGCAGCCTGGGTCATCAAATCCGCGTTAGTCGCATAATCATAGCGTGGAGCATCGGCCAGATGGCCCAGCTCACCCTCCACACACAGTTGCACGCTGGCAGCGAGATCAACCACCGCCCGGGTCTGGCGAATATTCTCCTCCAGGGCAAAGGCGGAGGCGTCGATCATTAACCCGCTGAATCCGGCTCGAAAAGCCTGGCGAATGCGTACAGGATCCTTTCCATGATCCAGCGCCAGCGCGATCGGTACCGAGGCTTCCTCTGCCAGCGTTTTGACCACCGCTACCGCTATCGGAGCCGGAAAATGGTCCAGGTGTCCCTGATACAGATTCAGAATGATAGGCGCATGGTGTTTCTCAGCCACCCGTACCGCCGCACGGGCGCTTTCCAGGTTCATACAGTTGATAGCCAGCAGCGCGTACTGCTCGCGCCAGGCTTTCGTCACCATGCTTTTCATATCGGCAAACATACGGCCTCCGGTTATTCCAGGGTGAAGGTGATCTCTTCGTCTTTCAGCTTTTGATCGCTAAGTTCATCAAACTCTTCGTCACGCTCGGTCACCGGTTTCTTCCACAGCGACAGCATGACGCCGCAAATCACCGTGCCAATCCCCAGCGCCAGGCAAAACAGCAGCGGATGCGTAAAGAGTGGGACCACGAACATGCCGCCGTGCGGTACCGGGCTTTCGACGCCCCATACCATTATCAGGCCGCCCGCTATCGCCGAAGCTACCACGCAGGACCCCACCACGCGCAGCAGGTCGCGCGCCGCAATCGGAATAACCCCTTCGGTAATCATGCAGATCCCCATCGGGAATGCCGCTTTCAGCGCCTCGCGCTCCGCACGGGTGTATTTGTGACGCGTCAGCAGGAAAGAGAGCGTAATGCCAAAAGGAGGGATCATCGAACCGACAAACTTCACCGCTTCCGGACCGTACACACCGCTGACCAGCATGCCGTCAGCAAACAGCGACATGGTTTTATTCACCGGGCCGCCAAAGTCGAATGTCGCCATTGCGCCGAGTATAGCGCCCATCAGAAAGCGGGATCCGCCCTGCATAGACTCCAGCAGATGAATCAATGCGTCCTGCAGCCAGGCTATCGGCTTGCCAATCAGCGTCATCATCAACAGGCCGCCAATGACGGTACTCAGTACCGGCAACACCATGATGGGCATCAACCCCTGCATCGACTGTGGCAAACGGATATAGCGTTTGAGCAGCAGGACGGTATAACCGACCAGAAACCCGCCCAGCATCCCGCCGATAAAACCGGTATGAATTTCTCCGCAGACGAAGCCGACAATCAGGCCCGGCGCGAATCCGGGACGATCGGCAATGGAGTACGCAATCGCCGCGCTAATCAGCGGTACGATTAACCCCATTCCCCAGCCGCCAATCTGGTTGAGCATCCAGGGTATGGTGCCTGTTTTTTCACCCACGTTAGTGCCGCCAAGTATTTGCCCGAGAGCAATACAGATCCCGGCGGCAACAATTAACGGGATCATCCACGAAATTCCCGTTAATAAATGTCTTTTTATTTCCTGAGATAGCGGAATTTTATTTTCACTCATGTGAAATCCCTCCAGAATGAGGATCGCTACTGGTTAGTATTAACTAATGATTTTTCGACCTTTTCAAGAAACTGAATCGGCGATTTTATGACGATTTCGGTTTTCACTCGCACAATGCGTTTATTTGAAAAGCGCTCCTCCCCTTTTATTTTTACATCGACAGCAAGAATCACAACATCAGCCGCAGAAATATCCTCTGCCAGCAGTTCGTTCTCCGTGCCAATGGTCCCCTGGGTTTCTACTCTTATATTATGGCCAAGCGCTTTAGCACCTTTAATTAACTTTTCACGAGCAATATAGGTGTGCGCAATACCCGCCGTACAGGCGGCGACACAAACAATATTCATAACATGCTCCACTTTTTTATTTAGTAAACATTGGATTCAGCATATTGGCTAAAAAGCTCAATAATTTTCTGTGGACTGCTTTCGACTAACAGTTGTTCAATAATATCGTCATCCGCCAACGCGCCGGCAACCTGCGAAAGCAGACGAATATGGGTGGTGTTTTGATCTTCAAGGCGTACGGCAAACAGAATGATGCAGCGCACGTTGCTGCCATCCAGGGTTTCCCATGGAATGTCCTGGCGGGTACGACCAATCGCCAGCGTAGTATTAACCACCGCCGAAGATTTCCCGTGCGGGATCGCAATATGATTTTCGAAGCCGGTCGAACCTTCTGATTCACGCAGCCAGACATCCTGAATAAATGTTTCCCGACAGCTAATTGCCCCATCTTTTTGCAGAATATCCGTCAGTTCCTCAATAGCCTCCGTTTTGTTTGTGGCATTCATGTCCAAAATAACGCGATTTGTATTGAGTATTTTCGTGATGTCCATCAATCATACCTCATGGAGTTCAGACATTAATTTGCAACGACCAGCGACGTCGCCCGATGTAATTTTTCCGTAATAACCGTTTCTGTTACCCGCTTAATATCCGCATCATTGAAGAAGGCAGTGACATACACGACCGGGATGGCAACGGCAGGTAAATTGATCGTCGATACCACCAGTTCAATATCGTCCGTCAGTACGGAGGGCAGGCTGCCTGCCGACACCACGCCAACGATGGTCCAGTCCGGAAAGGCGCGCAAAATGCGGCTTTTGAGTAAGTGAGAGGTGCCGATACCGGTTGAGCAGACCAGCAGCACGCGCTTTCGTGCTATCTGCCGCTCCATTGCGGCCTGAAAATGCACGGTTAAATATCCCACCTCATCTTCCGACACGGCCCGCTCGCCCCAGCCGCTAAACACCCGATTTACCGCACACTGAGTCAGACGCCAGACATCCTGTAACTCGCCTTTAATGTCCTCCAGCAGGGGGTTACGAATACGGATCTGGTAGTTCAGGCGGTTAATCAGCGGCTTAATGTGGATCAGCAATCCGTCGTACAGTGCAGTGTCCTGGCTAAGATCGCTGTCAACCATTTCGGCGAAGGTGGCAATCAGCCGCTGGGTAATTAAGCGTGCTTCGTCGCTGGAGTGCATATGGCCAATCACGCTCACATCGTTATGTTCCTCAATCACTACACCGGAGGAGATAATGTATTGATAAATAAACCAGACTTCGTCTTCCGGTAGCGGATGAGCAATACGTTTTTCGATATGCTGAATCATACGGCTGGCAATGGAAAAAATGTTCTCGTCACATAAAGTGATGTTTTCTTCTTTTCTCGCAAGCGCGTTGCCCCGCGTGATGCGGTACATCATGATCAGAATATGAGTAAAGATATTGACGTAATAAGGCTCACCCAGCGACCAGCACAGATCGTTCTCCATTTCCTGCAACAACGTCTGGACAAATAAAACGTCTTCTTCGCCAAAGTAATGCACTAACGCTTTGTAACTGCCCGGGTCAAGGCGTGAATAAACCACGTTACCAGGTTCATTATGGTTAATCACACCGTTAATCAGCGACGCCATCGCCTGACGCACGCCGCTCTCACTGCCTTCGATGTGCGTACCGCTTTGGCTGCGAATCAGCGACAGGCCCAGCGGAGTGATCCAGGACTCAATCACTTTCAGATCGTTAACAATCGATGCGCTACTAATGAAATAACGTTCGGATAATTTGCTGATCGAAGTTTCATGTGGCGTTTCACTTAATAATTGGGAGGCTATTTTGACTCGTCGTGAATTATTCATCATGCCGTCAGCATCTTCACCCTCCACCCCTAATAACTGATCCAGATATAAAAGATCGGTAATATTATCGGCAATTAATATCACGCCCGCACCGGTACGTTTATCAATGGTTATTTTCCATTCCGCTAACCATGATTCCAGTAGCCGTAGATCGCGCTGGACTGTTTTCTCTGAAACAGATAAATATTCGGCAATTTTCAGCAGTGTGACATATTCCTTCCGGGACAGAAGAAATTTTAATAATCTGTTTTGTCGCGAGGTAATCATTTGCATTATTTACCCTTATTACATACCAGATTAAATATCTATACCCGTCATACTTCAAGCTGCATGTGCGTTGGCTTTCCTGGCTCACCCCAGTCACGTACTTATGTACGCTCAGGGGATTCGCTGCATTGCCGCCTTCCTGCAACTCGAATTATTTAGGTTATAAAGAAGCATTTATGCTCCACGTGTATTCCGTGATGATAAATATAAGAGGACTACGATGCGCCAACAATACTAAATCGTGTCCTGTATTCCGGACAGAAATAAGACAAAAAGGGGGAAATAGTGAGATATTTACGGCGCAGATCACATTTTTCGCGGGAATTAGAGTGATAACGCTCGCAAATATGGAGATATAAAATTTTAAATCAGGATGTTTTTGATTTTCAGATCTGGAACGCTGCTCGCAGCGTGGGCCGGATAAAACACATCCGGCACCACGTAGACTGAATTTACAGGGTAATCGTCAGAGTATCACCTTCAGGCGTTACCACTACGCCCTGCTCGCTGCCCGCAGATGAACCGCCCTTCACGCCGCTGAGCTGCGCAATATTACGCAGGCACAGCGTCCAGTTACGCGCTTCGCCACTCCCTTGCACGGTGATGGTATTACCCGCACGCGTCGCCTTCAGCGTGAAGATAACCGAACCGTCAGCCGCCGGGACTTCACAAATCGCTTCCCGGCCCTCCTGCAGATGGAACAGCTGGAAGGCGGTCCCTTCGTGCCAGGCGTAGTCCGGCTTCTGATTATTGCGCCCCAGCGCCAGCAGGGTGTTGTCGCGCACATACACCGGCAGACTCAGGAAGTCATGCCTCTGTTTATGCCAACGGCTGCCCGCCACCTCGTCGTTATGCCACAGATGCGTCCAGCGTCCTTCCGGCAGGTAGAACTGCACATCTCCTGCCTCGCTAAACACCGGCGCAACCATCACGCTATCGCCCAGCATGTACTGGCGGTCGAGATAATCACACGCCGGATCGTCCGGGAACTCCAGCATCATTGCGCGCATCATCGGCGTGCCTTGCTCATTGGCGCGTGCCGCTTCGCGATACAGGTACGGCATCATACGGCATTTCTGTTCGGTGAAGTAGCGCACCACATCGCAGGATTCGTCATCGTACGCCCACGGCACACGGTAGGATTTACTGCCGTGCAGGCGGCTGTGGCTGGAGAGCAGCCCGAACGCACACCAGCGCTTGTAGACGTGCGCCGGGGCGGTATTCTCAAAGCCGCCAATATCGTGACTCCAGAAGCCAAAGCCGGACAGACCGATAGACAACCCACCGCGCAGGCTTTCGGCCATCGATTCATAGTTGGCGTAGCAGTCACCGCCCCAGTGCACCGGAAACTGCTGCGCGCCCACGGAGGCCGAACGGGCGAACAGCACAGCCTCTTCTTCACCGACGGTTTCTTTCAGCACGTTCCACACCAGTTCGTTGTAGATGTAGGCATAATGGTTGTGCATTTTCTGCGGATCGGCACCGTCAAACCACTGCACGTCTGTGGGAATGCGTTCGCCAAAGTCAGTTTTGAAGCAGTCAACGCCGATATCCACCAGATCTTTCAGCTTGTTGGCATACCACTCGCAGGCTTGCGGATTGGTAAAGTCATAAATCGCCAGACCCGGCTGCCATTTATCCCATTGCCACAGGGAACCGTCCGGACGTTTGAGCAGATACCCTTGCTCTTTCAATTCATTGAACAGCGGGGATTTCTGACCGATATAGGGGTTTATCCAGACGCAGACCTTCAGCCCTTTCTCCTTCAGGCGACGGATCATGCCTTCCGGGTCCGGGAAGGTCGCCGGATCCCACTCAAAGTCGCACCACTGGAAGGCTTTCATCCAGAAACAGTCGAAGTGAAAGACGTGCAGCGGCAGATTGCGCTCGGCCATGCCGTCGATAAAGCTGTTCACCGTTGCTTCATCATAATTGGTGGTGAACGACGTGGTCAGCCACAGGCCGAACGACCAGGCGGACGGCAGCGCCGGACGACCGGTAAAGCGGGTATAGCGATCCAGCACCGCTTTCGGCGTTGGGCCGTCGATGACGAAATACTCCAGATACTCGCTTTCAACGCTGAACTGCACTTTCGACACTTTCTCAGAGCCGATTTCAAACGACACGCACTGCGGATGGTTCACCAGCACGCCGTAGCCGCGGTTGGTGAGATAAAACGGGATGTTCTTGTAAGACTGCTCGGTACTGGTGCCGCCATCGCGGTTCCAGGTTTCCACCGTCTGGCCGTTACGTACCAACGCGGTAAAGCGCTCCCCCAGCCCGTACACCGTTTCCCCAACGCCCAGATCCAGGCGCTCAAACATATAGTTTTTCCCGCTGTGGGTATCCTGGACATAGCCGTTATTTTTCAACTGGCTGCCGGTAATACGTGCCCCGTTACGCAGGAAATCCAGCGACCAGAACTCACCTTTGGTGACCCGCACGCTCAAATTACCGCTCTTCAGTTCGGCAAATTCAGCGGTGTTTTGCATCTCGACGTTGACGTCCTGCCGCACGTTCAACGGGTAGTGCGGACCGTTATCCAGCGCGCCCTGGAAGTGTTCCATACGCACGCCAACCACGCCTTCCTGCGGCGAGAAAAAGCGTAGGGTGAAGAGTGGGGTATCCAGTTGCCAGGTACGTTCACGCACGTCGCGCGGCGCAACGTAGACGATCATCTCGTTACCCTGCTGTTCGACCTCGAATACCTGAATCGGGTGAGTTAAATTCAGGCCAGGTTGCGTCAGCCAGTTACCATCGCTAATTTTCATCGTCAGTTCCTTAGTTCTGTAATTCTTTCGTCGTAAAATCCTGCTGATTGCGGCGCGCGCCCTGAGCCAACTGGCTCATAATTTCCGTCAGATAAGGCGTTTTCAGGGTATAGAAGCGTTTGGCGATCACGGCACTCAGCAGGTAACAAATAGCCGGGACAATCGTGAACAATGCGATAATGATGCTGATGGTGGCGCTGTTCTGGGTTTTCGCTGCGGCATCGTAACCGCCGCCCGCCAGCATCCAGCCGATCATCGCCCCACCGAGCGCCAGACCCAGCTTGAGCACGAACAACGTTCCCGCAAAGCTGATCCCCGTCAGACGTTTTCCGTTGCACCACTCGCCGTAATCAACGGTGTCGGACATCATTACCCACTGGATGGGCGTCACGAGCTGATGCAGTACACCAATCACGAAGATGAAGACGAACATGGTGATGTTGGCGTGCATCGGCACGAAGAACATCGCCAGACTGACGACCGCCAGCAGGGCGTTCGTCCACCAGAAGACGCTGACTTTGCATCGCCAGTCGGTCAGCGGTTTTGCCAGCGCAGAGCCGATCAGGTTGCCGACGCAATAAGTGGTGAGGAAGGCGACAAACACTTCCGGCGTGCCCAGGATCCAGGTGACGTAATACATCATCGCCCCGCCGCGAACACAGACGGCCAGGATGTTGAGGATGGTCAGCAGGCCGACAATGCGCCACTGGTCGTTTTGCCAGATGTCGCGCAGGTCTTCACGCATTGAGGTGCTGCTCGGCGGCGCTTCCACACGTTCTTTGGTTGTGAAGAAGCAAAACGCCAGCATCAGAAACGCCACTACCGAGAGCACGGCAATCCCGCCCTGGAAGCCCAGCGCTTTATCTTCGCCGCCAATCAGATTCACCAGCGGCATCATCAGCACGGTGGAGAGCATGCCGCCCGCCGTCGCCAGCACGAAGCGCCATGATTGCAGGGAGATGCGCTGCGTCGGGTCATTGGTGATAACACCGCCCAGCGCGCAGTAGGGAATATTCACCACGGTATAAAGCAGGGTCAGCAGCGTGTAGGTGATTGCGGCATAAATCATTTTGCCGTGCAGGCTGAGGTCTGGCGTACTGTAAGCGAGCACACAGACCAGACCAAACGGCAGAGCGCCAAACAGCACCCACGGACGGAATTTCCCCCAGCGCGACCGGGTACGGTCGGCCAGTAGCCCCTTGCAAGGGTCTGAGATAGCATCCAGCGCGCGGGCCAGCAGAAACATGGTGCCGACAAATCCGGCAGGAATACCAAAAATATCGGTATAGAAAAACATCATATATAACATGACGTTATCGAATATAATATGACTGGCGGCATCGCCCATGCCGTAGCCGATTTTCTCTTTAACAGACAGAATCTCACTTTTCATTACGCATCCTTGTTTGCACTTTCTCACGCGCTGGTACCGGTTACAGCTTTTGTAAACCATCCCTGTTGGCGCGGGTATTCCGATATCTCGTTATCAAATTACGATTCTTGTTTTCTGTGATCGGGGTAGCGTCAAAAAATAATCATCACTGTAACTTATGGATTTCGTAGGGATTTATTTGAAACGGGTCATGGTAACGTGAAACGGAAGTTAAAAAAGTGAGTGAGGGGGTGTGGAAACGTTTGGAAGTAGCTATAATGCGCCCCGCCTCCATGTAGCAATCGAGGCGCGGAAGATCGTCATCTCCGGTGAGGTGGCTGGACTTCAAATCCAGTTGGGGCCGCCAGCGGTCCCGGGCAGGTTCGACTCCTGTGATCTTCCGCCAATTAGCCTCCCCTGAATTCCCTCACAGTCAATAAATCCCTTATACTACCTGCTATTGCAATCAGTTATGTTCTCCTGATGTCAACTGATGTCTACCAGAATCAAGTACATTCTGGGGGCATTATGGGGGGCATAAAAGATGCCCCCATTTTGAGGTGCCCCCAATGAAGTTAACAGCCCGTCAAGTTGATACTGCTAAACCGAAAGAAAAGTCTTACAAGTTATCTGATGGCGGTGGCCTCTACCTTGAGGTAGCGACCAGTGGCTCACGTTACTGGCGTTTGAAGTACCGTTATGCTGGTAAAGAAAAACGCTTGGCCTTTGGTGTATATCCAGAAGTCTCCTTGGCTGAAGCACGTGATAAACGTGAAGCTGCAAAAAAGGTACTGGCAGCGGGTAACGATCCTGGTGAAGTAAAGAAAGCGGAGAAAATCGCTCAGAAGCTAGGCTTTGAAAACACTTTTGAAGCAATTGCTAGAGAATGGCATCAGGTGAGAGCTGACCGTTGGTCGTTGCGCTATCGTGAAGAAATCATTGATACCTTCGAGAAAGATGTTTTTCCCTACATTGGTAAGCGTCCCATTGCAGAGATAAAACCGATGGAGTTACTTGAAACTCTGCGCCGAATGGAAAAACGTGGCGCGTTAGAAAAGATGCGCAAAGTCAGGCAACGCTGTGGCGAAGTATTCCGTCATGCGATCGTGACCGGACGCGCTGAATACAATCCAGCCCCCGATCTCGCTACTGCCCTCGCCACACCCAAGAAAACACATTTTCCCTTCCTGACTGCTGAAGAACTACCGCACTTCCTCGAAGATCTAGCTGGGTACACTGGTAGCATTATTACCAAGACGGCAACCCAAATCATCATGCTTACAGGTGTACGAACTCAGGAGTTGCGTTTCGCCCGTTGGGAAGATATCAACTTTGAAAAGCGACTCTGGGAGATACCTGCCGAGGTGATGAAGATGAAGCGACCGCACATCGTACCTATGTCGGATCAAGTAATAGCACTCTTTGAGTCACTGAAACCTATTACTGGGCTATATCCGCTTGTATTCATCGGACGTAATGATCGTACTAAGCCGATCTCAAAAGAAAGCATTAATCAGGTGATTGAGTTATTAGGATACAAAGGAAGGCTGACGGGGCATGGTTTCCGTCACACAATGAGTACCATTCTGCACGAAGAAGGTTTTGACTCTGCGTGGATTGAAACTCAACTTGCTCATGTGGATAAGAATGCGATTCGTGGGGCTTACAACCATGCGCAATATCTGGATGGAAGAAAAGAGATGATGCAGTGGTATGCGAACTATATAACTGAAATGAAGATTCATAATATTAAAGTTGTTAATGCTTAGAGGGAGTAAGGGCAATCATAGTTCTTGAATGGTTGCCCTTAATTAAAATAAATTAAGACCCTTCGTAATAGTCTCTTAATTCATTATAAGCTGTTTTAGGCGTATATGGTTGTTTCTGCTGTCGAATAATTTCATTATTTAATTCACTGGACACAAAAAGCTTGAAATAACGTGAAAACCACTTTCTATCCGAATTAAAATTCCATGATAGAGCTGATTTATTTGTTACCACATATCTTTTTAGCAGCTCATTAAATAGAAAATTATTATACGTCCTGACACAATTTAAACATATTGCGCTTGATTCCTGAAGGAATGAAAAATCGAGAACTATAGGTTTTTCAAAAAATTTGCTATGCTGATTAATACCTAATTTAACAGCGTTTTTTGAGCCTAATAACCCTGCGCGGTGTACGATACAGTGTCTTAATTGACATAGTTGTTCAAACATCGATAAGCATTCAATAAGTTCTTTCTGATCACTTGATTGCTTATTGATATTTATATCTAGATAAGTTTTGGTGGTTTTTTGAATATTATCCAAGCTAATAAATGTACAATTCTCTAATAAAGCCTCTGGCAAAAGGTCAGCCTTATGGTGAATTGCCGCAGCATAAGTTAACTGCTGCTCCAAGCATTGTTCATAAGCGATATTATCTAAAAGAATAGTCTCTCGTATAATTCGCCGAATAAATGATTCGACATTTGATATAAAACCTAACAAAAAAAGATTGTAAACATCACGATCTTCCTCATTTGTCGAATCTAACAATCCTTCTCTTTCTAATCTCCCCAATTTAACTAAGAGAGATTTGTTTTTTTTGATATATACATCAATTGGCGAATCTACAATATCGCGATCCATACCAAATAAATTGACAGTATTCAGCGTGACTACTCGCGAGTCACCGCATACTTTAATAAAAAATGGGGCTTTCTTTTCTTTAGCCATTATGAAAGAAACTCCTCCATCAACCGTGTTGCTTCATTGATAACTTTTACGGCCTTTTTCTCTCCAACACCTTTTGCTCTTCTAAGTTCTTGAGCAGGATTTGTAGAAAAAACAATATCAGCAATAGTTTCAATACGAGTTTCTTCTTTTATTTTTGTTTTCAACCACTTAGATAATGGTAAATCGTCAATTTTCTTTGATGTCAATTCATCGAAGGTGGACTTATTTATCAACTCCGACCCACAATACATACAAAACCGTTGTTCCTCATCTTTTCTGGGATTTCCGCAACTAGAACAGCTAGGCAACTCTAATGATAGCGAGTCGATTTCATCTTGTGTCAAAAACTCAGCAAATGAGTTTTTTCTAACAGGGTGCTTTTCTTTTGGGAAAGAGATAGATGTTGAAAAATTTGTAATATAACCAGCCCTACCAACTTGATAGGCACCTTCATTTAGAAGAAGTGTGAAATGTGGAATAAATCGGTCATAAGTCCGCGATCCTGTTGCTGTTTTTCCGTGTTTAACTGGATGAATACGTGAAAGCAAACCAGTCTCTTCTAAAAGCCTTATAATCAAGCTAATATCTTTATTCTTTTTATTAGCGTTTTCTTGCTGTTGCAATACTCCCAAATAAACCTGCTGCTTGTTTTCAGCTAATGCCTTTTTATTTGCTAGCGTGATCTCGCTAATAATTTCATTTAATACTTTATGGCCTGCATTAACATATTGTTTATACTGAGGCTGTTTAGAGGACAATGTTTTAAACTCTTTTAGAATGATCTCTGATTGCTCAGATATCACTGAGTTTACTTTACTCTGTATGCTGTTTTTCGACGAAATTTCATACTGGTTTATCAAATTAATGAAAGCTCTTGGAACACCAAAAGCTGCATAAATAAAACACTTTTTAACATCATCTTTTAATTCATTGGTATATCTTTTACTATAAATTTGTTCGAATAATTCTACATATTCGTCATCATCAATTGTCGGCCAACAAGAAACACTTTCTGCATCTTGACCTATATGGAAACGCGGTCCTAATTCAGTATTAGGATATATCGATGCTTTAGGTGATATTTTTGATGATTTAAGTGATCTGAAAATATCAAAGAATTCAACCATGTAATCCTTAGTGAGAACCAGCGCTGCATCATCACATAAAAGAATCGCATGCTTGCGATTAGAATCCGTTATAGCTTTTTCGATAAATTCTGTTACTAGCGCTACCGAAATAGTATCCAATAAATTATTGTGCCAATCTCTTATTTGTTGTTTTTCAATTTGCTCACAATAATAGGAAAGATCATTCCATTCTAGGTCAGTATCTAGAATTACTTTATCGCAGGGTATTTTTAATTCATCTAAAGTGTCCTTAACACCTAATAATATTTTAGATAACACCCAACAATGGAAATATTGTATAGCAATTGACGATGAATTTTTTAAAGGTTCCAATCTCAGATATTTTGAGAATGTCATATAAACAGGAAAAGGCTTATTCTCACTGCCTAGCGCTTGTTTAAAAGCGATGCGCATATGGTGAGTTTTACCTACTCCTCTAGGCCCAACGATCAACTTTGAACCACGAGATAATATTTTTTTTAGTACGCCACTATAAAACCGGCTTTCTGCTGTGATCCTCTCGAGCTCCTCAAGAGTCATATGGTCTGCTCGGTATTCAAACTCTTCATTCTCAGTAACAGACAATTTCTCATCCTCACGCTTATAATGCTGGTACCAGCGGGTGCCTTTAGATATCATTCAAGCTCAAAAGCGTATAAACAACTTAAAGTGATGACTAAACAAAGCTCCCTTGGACAATACTACACGCCTTCTGACATTGCAGTACGGATTGTTGAAAAGGCTTTAAAAATCATAGGAAAGTCTCCATCTCGAACACTGGAGCTAGCTGCCGGTGAAGGGCATCTGCTTGCAGCTATTGAGCTCAAAGCCCCTAACTGCAAAATGTACGCGATCGATATCGACGATGCGAACTGTTCATCTCTGAAGGAGATGCATCCAGATTACGAAACTTTCAATGCTGATGCAACCAAGCCCATTGATTTTTTGGATAAATTGACCTTTGATTTTGCATTAGGTAATCCACCTTTTTTAAATAATGTAACTGTAGATCTTTTTATTCAATCTTTATTAAGCAGCACATTAAACATAGAAATTAAAACCGGTAAAAAAATTAGAGCTGAATACGTTTTTTTATGCCAATACATGAATTTTTTAAAAAAAAATGGCATTCTTGCTATTATTCTTCCTGATTCGATTATTTCAGGTGTAAAATCTCGTATCTTTAGAGAGGCCTTGCTAAGGAAATTCAGTATTGAAGAGATAGTTGAATTAAATGGAAGTCCATTTTCTAAGACTGAAGCGAAAACTCATGTCTTATTTATCAGGAATAGATGTCCTAATAAAATAGAGACTAAACTATCTTCTTTTGATGTAAACAAAAAAAGTATTATGGTATTAAATGATTCTTTAGTTGATAGAATGGATTTTACTTTTCATAAAGCGAAGAATAAAATTACAGGAACTAGACAATTACTTAACTATGCCACAATTCAACGTGGGAAACTTACACATATAGATCTAAAAATGATGGGCGAAGATTACATACACAGCACAACATTTGATAAAGATTTTTATCTGCCGATAAAATCTATATCTCCCAATAAATCATATGTTACCAAAGGGGATGTCATCATGTGTAGGGTTGGAAGCAGGGTTGCAGGGAAAATTAGAGTATATAATGGTGATCCCGTTTTATTTACGGATTGCATTTACAAAATACATTTTAAAGAAAATAACATCAAAAATGATTTCTTATCCTTTATCACATCAACAGGAGGGAAAGAATCTCTTATGTCATTGCTACGGGGTGTATGTTCGAAATATATAACAAAGAGCGATCTGGAGTCTATTTTTTTCTAAGAAATGGAGTGGAGTCATCCATTTCATTATAGTACTACGTTAAGATTATAAGATTGAATTAAAGAGAATGGCGTGATAGGGATAAAATCTGGCTTTCCATCTGCGTAATGCGCGTCTGGTGTTTCTTAATCAGCTGGGGCTCGAAGGTGTTTTCACGGTCATTCGGCGTGTTCAGTTTTATCTCGCCGTCATCGCACAATACCGTTTTGACGAGTAGCCATTACGGGTGTTTGAGCCTGTTTTGGGCGTATTTTCTCATACCCGGGTTGGTCAGTCAGCTCGCGTTGAATGCCGTTTCGATGGTTAATTTCGTCAGCATACGGGAAAACTGATTGAGGTCGGCTTCGGTTTTAAGGCCCTTAGCCAGTTCAGCCGTGAGTGCTTTAAGTTTCTTTTCGTCCATAATTTGCCTGTCTCCGTTGTTGGAGTGAACATATCAAAAACAGGCAATTACACAATTTTAACTACACTCTTGGTTTTAAAAAATCTTTGAAAACTGCATCTCTTATCTACATTTTACACTAAAAATTTATGATAAACATAGCTGTCACCATCCCATTCAGGCGTATAAGGCAATTGAGCTAATATATTGTTATATTTTATTATAAATTTTGATTCATTCTTTATAAATTGACTATAACGTAAATAAAGCATTCTAGCTGATACTTTATAATTCAGTTTATCCATTATATCTTTAGCCTCTTCACTAATGCTATTAGTATTATTGCTTTCACAATAAATTGCTCTTGTTGGATTCTCCTGTCTTAAAAGTTCTATTAAAAAAGCGCCCCAAGCGCCAGGCCATCTGGCTATTGTTCCTTGAAAAAACCGTCTATGTTTAAATAAACGACTTACATTTCCCAGAAGGATTAAAGCAGTTTCCTCCTCATTTAATCTCGTATCTGTAAATTTATAAAGAATACCTTCTTTACTAAAAACATTATCTATTAAATATTTATATTCATCTATAATATTTTTCCTTAACGTATCAGGAATATCTTTCGGAGGAGCTTTTAAGGTTATTTCATCCATACCGCCTGGATCAATACAAAACCTTGCAAATACTCTAAAAATCTCAAACTCCATAAGTAATGCTACCCGATTAAAGGAGTCCTTATTATCACTTTTTTTGTCACACCGATATTTCGCGCACGTCATTATACCAAGGTCATTAAGGTATCCATAGAAGAGAATATGATCAACAGGATGAATTAGACTATTGAACTTAATAGCAAGTCTATAAGCTATCGTGGCTGGTATATTCATCACTTCATATTTTTTTGTCAAATTAATTAATTGCTTTGTAAAATCAGATTTTATAACTCCATGTTCTGATACCATACAACTCAGAAGATCGAGCGCTATTTCTTTTTTCTTTTCCAAAATAGAATCTAGTACTTCATTAGGAATTTCATGTTGACCCTTCAACTTACTCATGAATTTTACATCATCGCCACTTAATGAAATTTCCAGACCACATATCAAATAGTGAGTTAAAATATCTAGTAGAGCTTCTTCTGCGCTGATTTTATTTACAGCTTCCTGTACATCAAGAACTATATTTTGAAATAACTTTATATCTTCTGAAGATAGGCATTTTGATGTATATACACAATGGAAATGAATAACATCAAGAATGTCCATTACTGCTTTCTGTTCGTTTGATATCTTAGGCATTTTGCATTTAGTGTCTAAAAAAGTATTCATTATTTACCAATTTTACACACTAAAAAATCCAATTAATATCCTCTTCGTAACGTCAAACCTGCACTTTCAACACTTACTTAATGAAGAGGTCAACAATGGCACACACAGATGTAGTTAAGAATAAATTACAGATACCTAAATCAGCCAACAGCATCAGGAACCGTCTTTCTTCTCGTCTCGGAGACTCCACTAGCCCTCAGCATGTATGGGGTACATCTGTAGCTCCAGCCGAGCTAGTGACGAGCTTGATCCCAAATCAAAAACTCACTGATACTATTTCGCAGCGTTACAACAATGATGACATTTTAATCGATATGAAATATATCGTGAGCAATTCAGGTCTGACAAATAAGTTCTTCTACGCTCAAATAAAGAAAGGCCTATTTCCATCACCAATTAAGTTAGGACGATCTTCTCGGTGGAAACTGAGCGAGTATGAACAATGGATTGAGCAAAGAGCAAATAAAAGAGGCCAATAGCCATTTAGAAAAATAATTGGCTAGGTAATTTGTATGTTGATAATTAAATTTAACATTATATTTATATCAGCTAATTATCTATTGGTTAATAATTAACTATAACACAACAATACTTATATCTAAACTGCATTACCATTTAATGGTATAAAGGATAATATCATGGCCATCTGTGTCCGTAAAAACTGCACTACGTCTGTCTGGGGAAATAATAAAGAGAGATCTAAACGTCTCTGTAAACGACATTATGCCGCATATGTCCAAAACCGGATAGCTAAAGAAGCTAAAGCATTATCAGTTTGTTATTATTGTGGCCTGTCCATCGCAAAGATGAGAAACAAAAAATACTGTTGCAAAGCCCACCGCCAGCTGGGTTCCAGAAAAATTTTAGGGAAGATCATAACGGATATTATTGGATTTTCTTACTGGGGGCATATTCAACATCATATTAAGCGAAGCCCAATAGAACTGGCTTCAATTAATGGAGTGCATGACATTACTGGTTTATACCAACTGTACCAATGTAAAACGAAGCATCAAAGGAGCTATGTTTTAGCACTCGAACAATGGGGAGTGTCGAAGGAGAAATCAAAAATTAAACCCATACCACTTCTAAGGTTAGAAATTTGCCATTTCTATCCGGTGAATAGTGGTGGTGAAAATACACCTGATAATGTGATCATCGCCCCATTACGTATCAATCGCATGTTAAAAGATACAATCCCGTACCAAGGTAGGCTTTTCCCCGGATTGAAAGCGTTAAGAAAAAAAATGCCACTGAATGGAAGCCTTTACGATGGTCTAGTTGCACGATTTGGAAAAAAGGTTGTAGACGAAGAGCTTTCATCAATTGGCAAACTAAAGCACTTCCATGGTAATTACGCCAAACAGCCGGAGTTTGGGGGAATGCATCATGAATTTCCCCTACTAATGCTGTTAATTTCGGAATTATTACGCTTAGGGCACCATGACATTGTTAAATTTCTTCAAGCTATTCGGCGGGACTATGAGAGTCTTCTTCCTGTATATGTTGAATTAGTGGCTATTATCATGTTTTATGCGATTTTAACTGGTGATCGTGACCGTTTCCTAATGCGTTTCATGAGAATTCATCGTTGGTTCGACGACACGGCTTTATCCACAAGGCATCCATTTCGGGCATGGGGCAGGGACAACTACGAAAGATGCATGTACCTACTCCTAAGGCGATATCTACGACTGTTTTTTGGCTCAGCTATTGAGAGTCCCCGAGAAATTGTCGATCTCTACAATAGTTTTTTCTCACTTCAGGTTGTTGACGTCGGGGAGTTGGGCGAAATCGTAAGCTTTTCCTATTTCAAAGGAAGACAGAGCAAAGTGAATACCTTTTTTATCATTCCAGAGTATGTGCTTGACACACTGCCTAGGTCAGGGGACGTTTTCGGGATTGGTTCAACACTTAGCTGAACGGGTAACACAACACCACAAATAAATAGCGCCAAAACTGTCGTTTTTGGCGCTCACTTTTCCACACTTTATCGCTAAAATACAGTAAGTTAACTGAATATCACTATCCCAATAAATTTCGCACCCTCATTACCCCTTTGAAGAACCGAAAGACTTTCAGGTAATACATTCAAAGGAGCGCCTTATGTCCAAACACTCTGATTCACATGATGCGGTAAACGCATTCCAAGCCTGTCTTAGCTTCCTACCCTCTTCTTCGACCGAACGCATCCTGAAGCAGTTAAAGCAATCTATCGACTACGAGCCTGTAATTGGAATTATGGGTAAAACAGGTGCAGGTAAAAGCAGCCTTTGCAACGCACTATTCCGGGAGCAAACTTGTCTGACTAGCGAGCTTATGGCGTGTACCCGAGAACCACAACGCTTGGTCCTCACTGTGGGCGAACGCAGCATAACCCTGGTCGATCTTCCCGGCGTTGGTGAGACTCCTGAGTTCGATGCTGAGTATATGGCGCTCTATCATCGTTTGTTTGTTGAACTGGACCTAGTTATTTGGGTATTACGGGCTGATGATCGCGCCCGGGCAATAGATATTACAACACACCGATTGTTACTTTCTAATGGCGCAGATCCATCACGTTTCTTATTTGTGATAACTCAGGCTGAATGTATTCCTCCGTTGCCAACTAACTCTGAATGCCAGGATCGGCCTTCTCCAACACAGTGCCTTTCGTTGGCCACCATCAGCGCCCAAATTGCGGGTCAGTTTCCATCTTCTTATCCGGTAATAGCAGTTTCTGCTCATACTGGCTACAACTTGACGGTCCTTGTAGAGCTTATGGTGCATGCATTACCGATACAGGCTAGCAGCGCCTTTTATCGGCAATTGAAACCAGAGCACCTGACTAAAGAGAGCAACGATGCTGTACGCCAGCGGTTTGGTGAGATGGCAGGAAATGCATTTGATACGGTGATAAACCCGGACTCTTTCCCGTCAGGCTGGACCAGCTTTTTGAGGAAACTACGCCAAAAATTAGTACAACTTGCCACCGTGTTATGGGACAGAGTTTTTGGCTAACACCACATCCGTCAGGTTGTGTCGCTATGATGAATGTTTTTCAGACAAAACCATTCTTAACAAGGCGTTATCGTGCCGCACTATTTTTCAGATTTCATTATTTTACCTATCTTTGCCGACATAACGTGTCCGGCCTGTGCTGCATAATAACTGCATGAAATAGAAACATATTTGTTGCCCTGAGAGGCCATATGTCCGTCAACGAGCAAGACTCACGTTACGACCGACTGGCGATCAGATTATCGGTCATTATTAGCCGCCTGCTTGCGGGAGAAACACTCTCACTCAAATCTCTGGTGGATGAATTTGGTGTCTCTGAACGCACTCTACAACGTGACTTCAATCAGAGGCTAATCCATCTGGATATTCTGGATGAAAATGGGCGATACCGTTTGAATGATTGCCAACCACCCGATCATTCATCGGGCGCATTCTCGTTTATACGTACTACAGGGATTGCTCGGATAATCCCAGTGCAAGACAGGCAACTAATGAACCTGCTAATGAACGAGTCCGGGACTTCACCCTGCCTGATCTGGCATGCCCCCCTGAAATCCCATGTCGCATTACCCGAGTTCTTCTCCCGTCTTGTGCAGGCTATCAGCCAGAAACGACAAATCACTGTGTTGGTTGAAGGGCAGCGTCATGAAGCATTGGAGCCTTATCGTCTTATTCACTATGTGGAGGAATGGTATCTGGTGGTGTGTCAGTCGGGAAAAATCCGTGTGTTTGCTCTGACCAGTATTGGTGCTGTCACGCTTGATGAGGTGCGCTTTAAGCGTCGCGAAGATATTTCATACCTGACTGCTGGTGAAGGTTTTATTGCGGCACTACCGCATTTTCCTCTTATCAGTGATGTTATTGACACATTTCGCTATTAGTCCCAGCTATCAGGAAGACCTGATTTAGCCTGTATATCTTATCCGTTATGGAGAACCTTTAATGAAAATGATCATACCTCTTAAAACTACGATACTGACAGTGATGTTAGGTGCCTCAACTTTTAATGCTTCCGCAGCATGGCAAGTAAGTGGGACTTTTTGTCAGTCTTACACCGATGATGGACGAGTACTTGTTCGCGTAAGACCCGCAACAATAGGTTTGATTGAGCAGCAACCGCAATGCAACGGACGAGGCTCTACCGAATTGGCTGGCAGTAACTTTAGTGTCAATGGTTCGTCTTATCCCTCCAGCGTGATGTGTAACGCCCAATCGAACTATCAGGCAGTACAAACCACCACGGCGACAAAAGATATCCAAAACATAATCAGCATGCTGCAAGATAACCAATCGGTCAGCATCAATACCTTCGGTTCACGTTCTGAAGTTAATACTGCTGATTTTGCACAAGCTTGTTCATCCATCATTAACCAGAAAGTGGCCGACTTCGATCCCCAGAAAACCTATCAACAGGACATGGCAAAGATGGGCTATAAACAGGATGAAAACGGCCAATGGCATAAACAATCAAAACAGGCATATTCACGCGAAGCAGATCCTGAAATAGCCGCCAACTATGACCCCAAAGCGGGGATTGCTGAAAATTCAGGAAAAGGAGGGTTCTATGGAGACGGAGCCAATAAAAATCTTTATGGTCCGGGTAGCCAGGCACAAAAGGATGCTGAAGCTGCAAACGAAGCACGCCGCCTTGCAGCACAAAATCATATGTCAAAAAGCGCTACTGGAATTACAGAACCAGAGATGCAGGCAGCATTAGCGGCAGCGAAAAAGGCTTATGCTGCTAATTACGATCAAGAAACCCTCGCGTCAGCTGACTTTGGATCATACAAACAAGCACCTTCTGTACCAGATCCGGCAGATAAAACACAAAAACTGCGTGTCGTGGAGTATGAGGTCTATAATCCAGGCTACAAAACTTATGACAAAGTGCGTGTCACCCTAAACGCATCAGGTTCAGTGACTGGCACACAGGTTCAGTACGAAGGTCAGTAATACACCATTCAACTGCTAGCAATCATTTCATCCAGGCCATGCATCCCTAGGGAAGTATGGCCTTTTCACTTTTATGCCCGAAGGAATTAATTATGACCCGATTAGCCAGCCGCTTTGGTGCGGTCAATTTAGTGCGCCGTGATCGCCCGTTAACCCACGATGAACTGGCACATTACGTTCCGAGTGTCTTCAGTGAAGAAAAGCATGAATCCCGCAGTGAGCGTTACACATACATCCCTACTATTACCCTCCTCGATAACCTTCAACGCGAGGGTTTTCAACCGTTCTTTGCCTGCCAGACCCGAGTGCGAGATCTGAGTAAGCGAGAGCACACCAAACATATGCTGCGCCTGCGTCGCGAAGGGCAAATTACCGGCAAACAGGTGCCAGAAATTATTCTGCTTAATAGCCACGACGGTTCAAGCTCATACCAGATGCTACCAGGTTTATTTAGATCGGTTTGCCAAAATGGACTGATTTGCGGTGAAAGTTTTGGGGAAGTGCGTGTGCCGCATAAAGGCAACGTAGTGGAGAAAGTCATTGAAGGGGCTTACGAAATACTGGGCATTTTTGACCGAGTAGAAGAGAAGCGCGATGCCATGCAGTCACTTATGTTACCGCCACCTGCTCAGCACGCCATTGCGAAAGCGGCATTAACCTATCGTTTTGGTGAAGAGCATCAACCAGTCACGGAATCACAGATACTTTCCCCGCGCCGATGGCAGGATGAAAGTAACGATCTTTGGACTACCTACCAACGCATTCAGGAAAACCTGATTAAAGGTGGGCTATCGGGACGAACCATCAAAGGTAAACGCGCTCATACACGCGCAGTGAAAGGTATCGACGGTGATGTGAAGCTCAATCGAGCACTGTGGGTTATGGCTGAGAATATGCTGCAATTTGCTTCATGAACTCTATCACGAAGGCTCTTTTGCCCCTACGACTAAACTGGTAGGGCTTTTTGCTTTAAGGAACAATTATGTCTGCGCCCAATTTATTCCCGGAATTTCCGGTAAACGAGCAACGTGTTATACAACGCGCACTGCGATTGCTGGAGAAGTATCAGCGTCAACCCAGTAAATCATTTACTAGCACCAGCGTTACTAAAGCCTGGCTTCAACTCAGGATGGCACACCTTGAGCGTGAAGCTTTCATCGTGATGTATCTCGACAATCAGCACTGTTTGCTGGAACGCGAAACACTGTTTACCGGCACACTGAGCCATACCGAGGTACATCCCCGCGAAGTGGTGAAATCGGCACTGAAGCATAATGCTGCTGCGGTAATTCTGGCGCACAACCATCCTTCTGGTACGACAGAAATCAGCCAGCAAGATAAACACATTACTCAGCGGATCGTGAAAGCTCTGGCGCTGGTGGAAGTACGCGTGCTGGATCATCTCGTAGTCGGGAATGAGACAATTTCATTTGCTGAGCTGGGATTACTTTAAAAGGAGGTTCTCATGTCATTAATACCAGCCCATGATTGGGGACTACAAAGAGAAATTGTTCCACGGTTTGGTGCCAGATTAGTTCAGGAAGGCAACCGGCTGCATTATCTGGCTGACAGGGCTAGTTTGATGGGCAATTTCAGCGATACGGAATGCTTCAAATTGAATGACGCATTTCCACACTTTATCAGCCAGATGGAATCGATGCTGACCACTGGTGAACTGATCCCCCGTCACCATCACTGTGTCACTCTCTACCACAACGGTTTTACCTGCGAAGCCGACACCCTTGGCAGTTGCGGCTACGTGTACATCGCTGTTTACCCCACTCAACGCTAACTAATTTCTTGAGATCAAACATGAATACTCAACCTGCAACAACTCCGCAGGCGGCGAAGCCATGTCTGTCGCCCCTAGCTGTCTGGAAAATGTTACTGACAATCCTGCTAGATCAGCACTATGGTCTCACGCTAAACGACACGCCGTTCAGTGATGAAACTGTTATTCAGAAACACATTGAGGCAGGTATTACCTTGGCTGATGCCATAAATTTTCTGGTTGAACGCTATGAACTAGTTCGTATTGACCAAAAAGGCTTCTCTGTGCAAGATCAAGAACCTTGGTTAACTTCTATGGATGTCCACCGAGCACGATTTAAACTCAACGTGGAGCGTTTATAATTTAACCAGTTAACTGACAAGGAAAAACATGTGGGGGCATAATTGGGGGCACACTTAAAAATCGCATAGAAAAATAATCAATAAATTCAAGGTGATTAATTATCAAATGCGACTCCTGTGATCTCCGCCAAAGTTCTGTCATAAAGACATATCCATCTAATAGTAAAATTGCTATCTTATCTTTCGCTATATTCAACAGTTATCGGAACAAAACTATAAATATTTTAACGCTCAATCATTGAGATATCGTTCGAAAAATAGGAGTAGATCAAAATGGAAATTAAAAAAATTCATACAATCACAGATTATCAAACTTTTCTAGAGAAAATGTATGGCCAAGTTAATCAGGACAAAGATGCCGACTATATATATTCATGTTTAGTAAGAAAAGTATCTTTCCTTTCTAGAGCAATTCTAAGAGATGGTGAATATGAAAGGAGCTTTGTTCAAAGTCTATCTTGGCTATTTTCTTTAGCCACAAAATTTAACGTTGATTTGAATACTGAGTTCTATAAAAAATTTCCAGACAGCTGTCCCTACTGTCTTGAGTCGCCGTGCGAATGCGTACAAACACACAAGCAACCAGCCAGAAATTTAGCAGCATATGCAGCGAGGCATGAGTTAAGAGAAAAATTCTCCGCACTAAAAAATACAAACGCATTAGAAAAAAGAAATATTGATAGAGCAGTAAGTGTGATTAACGAAATTTACCCATCAAACGGTTCTGTATGGAAAATTTTTGGAAGCTTTTACCATTTCTCTCGCTTATTTGAAGAGTTAGGAGAAACCCAAGAGGCCTATTTTGCTGTCAACAGAGAAACCGGAAACATCTCAAATCTTGCAGAAGAAATGTCTGATGTTGCTGCCTGGCTCTTCTCAGCATGGGGAATAAAATGCCCTAATAAGAGTTTAGGAGATGCACTAAAAGATTATTATTTAGACGGGTGCCCTGTATGCCACCAGTTAATTTGCGAATGTAAATCATATTCCGGCCGTTCAGATTCAATAGCTAATAATAAAGATTTATCGTTCATTAAGAATGAACTACAAGGTTTATCTACTTTGCTCAATGAAAAATCAACTGAAATTGACGAGCTGATAAAATCCTTAGATGATGCAATTGTTGCTGACACAACATTAGATGCTAAAAGAGCAGTAATTCAAACTGATGGTTTCTTAAAGAAAACGCAAGAAGCAATTAAAGAAAGTGCAACTACAGCAGAGAATGCAGCCAAGATAACCACATCTTTAGGTGTAGTTATCAGTTTTATTGATAAAATAAAAGATGGGTGGCTAAACTAAGTAATAAAATAAAGGGTTGGTTACTTATAAGAATAGTAGCCAACCAAGATTAATGCTTTTATATCCGATGGGATTATTTCACTAATCTCATCCTACAAGCCTCTTTCACCCACTTACTAAAATTCCCTTTCCCCGCAGCCTTCTCAATCTGCTCCAACAGCTCATCCTCAAAACGGATGTTCTTCATGGTGCTTTTAGTGCGGTCAAAATTTGGTTTCTTTTTTTCTTGCATGGTAGGTACCACTTAGGTTAGTTTATACACATGTGGTACCTACCACATGGAGTCTAAAATTAAGCAACGCCCAACAGTGCTGTCACACCAAAGGGCGTCTAACCTCACCAACTATCAAGGAGTTGATTATGGCTGATTCGCATTCTACCCCAGACACCGACCAATCCGGAACCGAGCGTTCGGTAATTGTGGGATATCGCCCGAATGTTTTCGACAAATCCACACCAAAAATTATTCTTTCTGGCAAGTGGCTACGCGAAGCGGGGTTTGATACCGGGCAACAGGTTACCGTAAAAGTGATGAACGGTTGTATCGTCCTGATGGTCTATGGCGAGCAGGAACAACGGTTGCAGGATGAGTTGAAAGAGGCACATCAGAAGTTGAACAGAATTGAGAGCACGCTGGCGACACTCCAGTGAAGCGCGGCTGAACCTGTAAGCGGTACTTACAGATTCACCTGGTGCCGGATGGCGCTAACGCTTATCCGGCCTACTCTCCTGGAAAATGAAGCCAAAGTGTAACGGAAACCCAAACAAATGAATCACCATGAAAAACCAGACTCAATCTTTTCGATTGACGACGATGAAAAAGTCGAAGAAATAAAAATTCAGTTACTAAAAGCCAAGATTCAATGTGCAAAATGTGACATTTATTCTGACAATATTGTTAATGGAGACAATTTCTTTGATGAATTATTGGCTCCAAATAAATAAAAATTTATTATAAACTCATGGAGAAGAACAATAATTATGATATTTGAAATTTTAGTTTATTATCCATGAATCGGCAACGCATCAGGGATTGTTCAATCACTACACGAAAAACCATAATGATAATACTATCCTGATGGCCTATGCCAAACGATAAACATGACAGCACAATAAACACCATATTATAATCCCGCTAAAAATACACGGGCATTTTTTCTTTAATCAGGAAGGGACAGCCTCATTTCTAATAAATTAATTATTGGGTTACATATGAAAAATTTATTCATGGCAATGGTTATAGCTCTCGTCACAATCACCGCATCATCCACCGTCTTTGCATGCCCGAAAGGAGAACATCCGCACGGCGGTACTGGCTCACACCATAAGGGAGGCTGGTGCTCGTATGATCAGTAAAATTGCTATTCCTGTCGTGTTGTTGCTCTCTTTTTCAACATCGGCTTTGGCAAAAGCGACGTTGAATATTGACGGTAACTCTCTTTATCATGGCTATCAGTTGTATGAAAAAGGCTTTGATTATTTGAGCGTTCAGGATGAACAGACAGCTGTGATGTATATGTCTTTTGTCGCAGGAGTGGCGGGCGCATTGTCACAAGAGAATATCATCTGCGGTGAGAGTGTAACCATCGGGCAGGAAGCCGATATCGTAGGGAATTATCTCCAGACTCATCCTAAGGAACGAACAAAATATACGCCTTCAGCCTTGGCTATGATCGCTTTAGGCAAAGAACTCTCTTGTAGTAAAAAAAGTAATAGCTAGCATCTGGCATAATATTTAGCGTTTGGTGCCGGATAGCGCTAACGCTAATCCAACCTACAATTCCCACAAAAAATAAAGCCGCCGATAGGTTAATCAGCGGCTTTTACATTACAGCATTACATTAGAAGTTATATTTCACGCCGAGCATACCGCGGGTATCGCTGTAGCCTTTATCGCCGACCTGTTGGGCCACATTGCTCCATACGTTGAGACGCGGAGTAATTTGACCCTCAACGCCGACTTTCAGCTCGCCGATGTTTTTGGTGCCGCGCATATCGTTGCTCACATCGTCCATTTTCACGCTGGTTGTCTGCGTGTTGTGGATCCAGTTGGCTTCAACAAACGGCTGGAACTCGCGAGATTTACCGTCGTCGATGGCATTGTGACCGTTGATAAAGGCTTTTACCCCCAGACGGGTCATCAGGTTGCCATCGGTGTTGTCCCTCACGCGGGTACCGTTCGCTTCGCGGTGGCTGTCGGCCTGCACATCCATCCACACCACCTGCGCTTTCGGTTGCAGCCAGTAGCTATTGCGCTCGTTTTCACCCAGTTTGAAGCTGTAACCGGCTTCAACAGAAGCGGTTATCCCGCTGGATTTGTATTTCTCTGTCGCCTGTTCCTGGCCCATCACTTTGTTATCAAACCAGTTGTACAGCGCCCAGGTATCCACGTAGGTACCGGTCTTGTCGGCGTCATTGGCATACCATGTGCCGTACAGTCCCACGCTGTAACCGGTGACCTGACCACGTGAATGGTACCCGGTCAGGCTGGACTGCGTGCGGTTCTGGCTATTGGCATAACCTGCCATCGCGCCAAGATGCCAGCGGTCGAGACCGTCGCTACTCCACTGCGCCAGATCGCCGCCTAACTGCAAGACATAGCTGTTGCTTTGGGTTTTCAACTGTCCGCTACCGTCTTTGAAGCGGGTATGCGCTCCAACGTTACGCATCCACAGGCTGGTGACTTTTTTCTCGCCCGTCAGCATGTCGATGTACTGCGTTTCACCCAGACGGTCGTGCAGTCGGGTCATAAACAGCGTGTTAGCGGCGTAATTGTTCGCCAGATAACTGCCTGCTTCCGGGCGGTACTGCTGCTCAGTGACAGGAGGCGCAACAGGTTCTTCCGGCTCAGGGATAATCGGGTCTACAGGATCGACGGGGTCTGGATCTACCGGACCTGGGTCAATAGGGTCAACCGGATCCGGGTCAACGGGGTCGGGGTCGATGGGATCAACCGGGTCCGGATCGACGGGGTCCGGCTCTTCCGGATCAGGCGGAGCCGGAATAAAGCTGGTCAGATACCAGTTGCTGCCCTTCTGCACAACGTTATAGTCGTACGCTCCGGCAACAATACGGCCCGCTTTCTCAAAAGTACCGTCAGAATTACCGGCCACTTCGATGATCTCAATGCCTTCAACGGTCTGCGCCCCGGTTCCGCCAATATTGTTCACCGCTACAAACGCGTTACCCGCGGTGTCGCCGAGCACTTTCAGCTTGTCGGTTTCGGAGGTATCGTCATTCAGGACGGTATTGAAAACCAGTTTGCCGCCGTTTCCGGTAAAATCTTCATTGATGGTAAGCGTCTGCCACGGTTCACCGTCAGCATGCCCAAAGTTCACCACTGACCCGCTGTTCAGCGTCAGGTCGGTGAGCGTTGAGCTGTTGGTCATATTCCAGGTCGCGTCGCTCATTTGCAGCGAGATAACGCCCGTCCCGGCAGTGGCGCTGGTGATGTATGACGCCCCGCTCCACAACGAGTTGTCGGTCATGTTGAGCTTAATGGTACTGTTTTGCTGCGGCAGGCTGCTGGTTGCAGCAGTCGCGCCGGCGGCGTGAAGATCGCCATCGATAAGAAAGCGCCCACCAGCGGAGCCGTCTACGGTGCCGCCCGTTTCGGTGCTGATGGCATAGCTTTCATTGCTGTGATTGCCCGCCATGGTAATGGCGGCACCGCCTGCCAGGTTTATCGCCCCGCGTGAAGTCGCATACAGGCCGCGTGGCGCTTTACTGTATGACGCCGCTTTCGCCGAACTGTTGACGTTGATTGTTGCATTTTCGCCGAGATTTACGGTCGCGTTGGTGGAGTAGACCGCATGTGCGCTAACGCCATTGACCGTAATCGTCGCGTTGTTGCCCAGTTCTGTTTTGGAAGACGAGGCGGCATAAATCCCCGTGGAAGAGGCACCCGATGTCTCAATGGTGGCGTCATTGCCAAGCAGGATCGAGGAACCGCTCTGCCCGGTGCGAAGACCTTCTGAACTGTCACCTGTCGTCACAATGTGTGCCCGGTCGCCAACGACAATCGTATTTTTGGCCTGCGTGGCGTCTTTCATTGCGTTTGCAGTGATGCCACGTCCCTGGGTACCGGTAGTCTGAATATACAGATCGTCGCCGACATAAATGCTGGCCGATCCTTTCCAACCCTGGCTATAGGAGTTGTAACCGGCGTTAATACCGTCACCATCCTGACCGTCCACATAAATGCTGGTGCGGTCGCCTGTAATGATAAAGACTGGGTTATCAGGCGTATTGGCCCCATGCGTGCGGATACCGTCAACATCTTTACCATTATTGGCGGCATTCTTCGACTGTGTGCGAATCGTCAGGTCGTCACCGAAAATAACGCCCGGGCTACCCGTGGTACTATTCTGAATAACGGTAACAGAGTGCTCAAAAGCTTCAGCACCGGGTCCATTAATCGTTAATCCATTGCCATAAACGGGAATAGTACCCGCACTCCATTGATAAACATAATTCGGCATGGCGCTGGTTTTAGCGAAATTGGCATTTGCCTGCGCAGGTATTATTGCCTGCAACTCTGGGGGCAAACTACTAACCAGTCCGCTGGAAGGAAGACTATCAACGTCAACCCATGCCGCATGGCTTGAAAATACCATAGAGGTTAATGCGGCTGAAACCGCTATGGCAATACGAGAGTAAGATTTGGGATTTGGCATATTAGCCTCCTGCTATCAGGCGTAGAGCGTCCACCACATCGCAAGGATGTGAAAATAATAGAAATCAGAAATGCGTTATAAAATATTCGACAATATTTGATGAATACTATGGCCTAACTTATCTTCAAGCCTGAGCTTGTAGACATATATTTTCTTAATATCGATATTATCTATTTTGGTAATTTGCTGAATGCTTTTTCCTGACACAAAGCGCTTCAGTAATATCATTTCTGTGTAATTGAGTGAGCGTCCGCGTTTACTGTTAGCGAGGTGGCCGGTAAATAATCGGCGAATTTTCTGACGCTGAACCTCATCATCATCATCGGAATATATAATTCCTTGAATTTTATTGCTTTTTGACAACCAGTAGTTGGCTAACGGCGCCAGGTTCCTGTCTGCTATCAACACAATATGCATACCGCTATAGGCCAGGCGGTCTACCCATTGCGGGTCGGCGAACAGGCGCAGATTCGGGAAAGAAAAGTCCACAAAAATAAACCCGCGCGACAAATGGTTTTGATTATTAAGCAGAAGTTTTTCAATAATTCCTTTTTGCAGAAAGCCATTTCCCTCTGGCCAGATCGCAAAAGCGGCACGGTGACAGTAGCTGGCGCGAACCGCAGTATCCGGAAATAATTGACAGGATAATTCACAGCTTATGCAACGAACACTCTGTGACGGTGATCTCTTCATCAAAAATGACTCCTGTTATTTTTCCATAAATATTTCATTGGTAAATAAATGTGTCAATCCGACACGTTTGACATTCCTTGTCAGTTAATAACAGTGGTGCTAATAAAATGTAATAAACTCCTGATGTGCTATTATGTATGGGCTGTGATTAATACGATTGCGCTAAGTTTTTTTGTGCCTTACCTCAGAATTACAGCCTGGGCATTAGGAATTTTATGCATAAATTAAGATTCCAGGATAAAACAGTAAAAAAGCACTATTTGCTAAAAAACAACCGATGTAAACGATACTCATTAATTACACAATACTGATAACTCAATCACCCTTGAAGTGCTGTGGATAAATATAATGATAATTCAGATAAAACTGTAATGAATTCTCATTATTTAACATTAGTTAATTCTCACCTAAGAACTGAAAATCATAAGTCATTGTATTTAAAGATCTTTAATCCCTTAAGTAAAATTCTTATCTTCGATCACGTACAAAGAGTGAGGCATATTTTCGATTTGGATGTAAAATTTAAGGGAGATGTTGGCACACGCGGTGATACGTTGTGGTTACTGAGGGTTGGCAATTGTACCTTATCAATCAGTTGGTCGAATTTAATCCTGATAGCAAAAGTCTGGTCAATCGTCAGACCGGGCGGGCAATACAACTTCAACTCCCAGCCTCACTTTGTTTTCTCTATTTAATTACTCACGCAAGTGACATTGTTTCGCAGAGCACGTTGATGAAAGTAGGTTGGGGCGAGAGAAATAATGTGACCACCACCAACACATTTTACCAGGCTATTCTGACGCTACGTAATGCGCTGGCGGATGTGGGGCTACCACGAGATACGGTGAAAACTATTTCCCGGCGCGGGCTCAGATTAAATGAAAATACGCAGGTAGAGGCAATAACGCATCCTGAGAGTGACGTTTACCAGCCGCCGGTTATAGGGGATTACGCGCCCCCAAAGATAATTCCTCCCGCGCCTCAACAAACGACGCGGGTACCCTGGTGGGACATTATTTTTAGCGCTGGCATCGTTATTGCCACCCTGCTTATCTGGCTGGTGTGGTATCAAACACGTCCTGTTATGCCGTTTAGTAAATTCGTGTCGGTTTCTATGCAGGTCCCCTCACGACAAAACTGTAAAATCTTTTACTCACCGAATGAGCACGATCAGGAGAATTATTTCAATCTGATGCAGTTGCATCCCTATCTCTGTGAAAACAACAAGCATGTGTTCCTTTCCGGCTACCGAAAAGCGGAGAGGATTGTGGCATTTGTCTGTGATAAAGATGCGCGGGTAGATGCTCACGCGTTTTGTACCACCCATTATTACTGGATGCGCGGGCAATGAAAAAAACACGCCACCTTATTTTGCTGGTGATCGGCCTGGCGACATTACTCGGCTCTGGTGGATGGCTATGGCATTCACGCTATGCCGAAAAACCGCTAAATTGCGTTGGAAATGTTGAATGGAATATTGGCAGCAACCGCTTTGCCGGTACGATTTCATTCCGAATGTACAAAGATGCAGGGCTATCGACCATTACCGGAAAACTGTACGGACGTAATACCTCAGACATTAGCAGGAACATCTATTTCAACTATACCAGGCAGCACGAAGCCCGAGTGCTACAGGCGATGCAGGTGGTCAAAACCTTTGCTGATAGCGCCGATGAAGCTGATATTAACAACACATTACCCGGATTTTATCGCCAAAGCGGACGAACCCTAAGCCTGGTCATGGAGGAGTATAAGGGCGCATGGATTTTTGCCAGCTCCAATGTACCCTCGCTGTACTGCCGCAAAAGGTAACGTCTTATCCGGATACAAAAATCGCGCCTCCCCAATGGAATTCATATTTTCCATCATCGACTTACGCGACATGGGTCACTGAATCCACTAATAACCCATTGCTATTCTTCATCCCGAATCAGGAAACATCCTGAATACCACGATATCCATTGCGTAATAATTAAGCGAAATGGGCGTTTTATTTTGCCCAGAAGACTTCAACCTACAGATGGATATTTGGAGAAGACGTGGGCAGGGGCGTTTATCTCTCTCGCGAGCAATGTCTGAGCGTTCAGGCGTTATCGCACTTCAGGAAACGGTGTGTTTCCGGTGTATTTTTGGCGTACATATGAGGGATACGTAATGTTTACTTTTAAAAAGTGCCTGATTGCACTTTCTATAAATTTGGCCGTTGTTTCATCAGGTTTTGCCTGTACGACCCTGCTGGTCGGTAACGAAGCATCAGCGGACGGCTCTATGCTGGTAGCCCGTAGCGCAGACAGCGATGCCCTAAAAGCGCAACATTTTGTCATTCATCCGGCAAAACAGAATCAGACCGGGGTATACAGTACCAAAGCACATAACGGTGCGAATGACTTTACCTGGCCGCTCCCCAAAAACTCTCTGCGTTATACCACCGTTCCAAACTGGAAAACTCAACTGCACGGCGCGACCGGATTTAACGAGCTGGGCGTTGGCGTGAGCGGCACAGAATCTATTTTTGCCTCACCAAAAGCGCTGGCCGCCGACCCGTACGTTGAGGATAAAGGGATCACCGAAGACGATATTCCGGATATTCTGCTGTCGCAGAGTAAAAACGCGCGTGAAGCCGTGGCGCTGCTGGGCCATATCGTTGAGACCGTCGGCGCAGGTGAAGGCTTTGGCGTTGCCGTCGTCGACGATAACGAGATCTGGTACCTGGAAACCGGCAGCGGCCATCAGTGGATGGCGCAGCGTCTGCCAAATAACCAGTATTTTGCCACCGGTAATCAGGGCCGCTTACAGGATTACGATCCGAAAAACCCGGACATGATGGCGTCAAAAAACCTGATTCAATTTGCGACTGAAAAAGGTCTGTACGAACCAACAAAAGATGGCAAATTCAACTTCTCCAAAGCCTATACCCGTGATGATGAGCGCGATCGCACGTATAACGATCCTCGCGTATGGACCATCCAGAAAGAGTTCAATCCTTCCGTAAACCAGGATATGGCCAAAGGGCGTGAATTCCCGGTCTTCATGACGCCAGAGAAGAAAATGACGCTGGACGATGTGAAGGCCGTACTGCGTAATCATTACGAAGGCACCAGCCATGACCCCTACACCAACGGTCTGAACGGCAAAGAACCATGGCGTCCGGTCAGCGTCTTCCGCACCTATGAAGCGCACGTTATGCAGGTCCGTCCGTGGTTGCCAAAAGAGATTGGTGAAACGACCTACATTGGTCTGGGCATGGCCGACCTCACCGCTTTTGTTCCGTACTACAGCGGCCTGAAAGCGTATCCGGCAAACTACACGATGGGTAGCGACAAAGCGGACGATCAATCCATTTACTGGAAATACCGCAAGCTACAGACGTTGACGATGACTGATTATCCGAAGCTCGCGCCAATCGTCAAAAAAGCCTACAAAGCGTGGGAAGACAAAGTGGCGAAGGAGCAAAAAGAGGTCGAAGCAGAGTACCTGAAGATGGCCAAAACTGATAAACCAGCCGCCGATAAGATGCTGAATGACTTCAACCTGCGCATCATGGCCGACGCCGAGAAGCTGACGGAAGACCTCACTAATCAGTTGTTTACCATCCGCACGAAAGACATTCAGTCTGATATTTTCTTTGCAAACGCGGCGAAAAAAGACTGAGTAACAACGCGATAATATTCTGGCGCAAGCGCATATTAGCTTTGCGCCAGCATTTCACACCGCGCCTTCACCGCGTCGTGCAGCAGACGGACCGCCGTCGAAAGCTGCTTCCGATGCGGGCAAATCATATTCAGAGGAACTTTCTCCCCCTGATAATCCGGCATCAGCAGTTGTAATCGACCGTCACGCACATCCTCGCTGACATCCAGCCACGACTTGTACGCCACGCCTTCTCCGGCAATCGCCAGCCGTCGAATAACTTCCGCATCGTCGCTCATAATGGTGCCGTTAACCTGTACACTGCTGACCTCGCCGTTACGCGTAAACGTCCAGCGATCGTGCAGGCGGCCGCGTAATACGAAGGTCATGGCGTTGAGCTGAGTTAAATCGTCCGGGGTTTGCGGCGCGCCGTTTTGCTTAACCCATTGCGGTGATGCCACCAGCACGCGTCGATTACCCGGTGCAACGGGCAGTGCAATGTAAGACGCGTCTTCAATGTTGCCATAGCGAAACGCAACATCGACGGGATCTTTAAAGACATCCGTCACCTGGTCAGAGAAAAAAATCCGCAGGCGCAGCGCGGGATAGCGGCGTCGAAACGACTGAAAGACGGGCAGCAGCAGGTTACGACCGAGATCGGAAGGCACGGCGATTTGCAGCGTGCCTGACACTTCATCTTCCGGGGTCTGAATTTTTTGCAGCCCGGCATGCATCACATCCAGCATCTGGCGAGCATAGGGCAGCCAGACCTCGCCCTCCGGCGTCAGGCGCAGGCTGCGCGTGGAGCGGGCGAACAAGCGGATAGCCAACGTAGACTCCAGGCGCTTGATAGCAGAACTGACCTGGGCAGGCTGAACCCCGACTTCACGCGCGGCATCGCTAAAACTATTCAGCGCCGCGGCGCGGACAAACAACGTGAGATCTTCAAGCCGGAACATTTTCACTCCCCGAGTATAAGTCCTGTCGCCGTACGGCTATTTTTCCCGTTCTGCTACCGGTTTACCATCACATTATTCAAAAGATATACCCTAAATAATTCGAGTTGCATGAAGGCGGCAAGGGAGTGAATCTCCAGGAGCATAGCAAACTATGTGACTGGAGTGAGCGAGCGCAGCCAACGCACATGCAGCTTGAAGTATGACGGGTATAAAAGATTCCTGTGACCGGAGAGATTATGAAAGCCATCGCTATTACCCGCGCCGCGACCGACGGCAATAACATTGAATTTTTACAAGAGATTGATCTGCCCATGCCAGTCGCCACCGGGCACGATCTGCTGGTTGAAGTGAAAGCCATTTCCGTCAACCCCGTTGATACCAAGGTCCGCGAAGGTTTTAACGCTGATGTGCCGCGCGTGCTGGGGTGGGACGCTGTTGGCGTGGTGAAGTCCGTGGGTGAAGCGGTCACTCTGTTCGCACCTGGCGATGAAGTCTGGTACGCCGGTGCGCTGGGTCGCGCTGGCAGTAACAGTGAATTTCAGTTGGTTGATGAACGTATTACCGCGCTGAAGCCGCAATCACTGGATAATGCTTCTGCGGCGGCGCTGCCGCTAACCGCCATCACCGCATGGGAAATGCTGTTTGACCGTCTGGGTATTGCGGAAAACGACAATGAAAATGATGTGTTATTGATTGTTGGCGCGGCTGGCGGCGTCGGTTCTATCCTGACGCAACTGGCCAGTAAGTTGACCAAAATGACCGTCATCGGTACGGCATCACGTCCACAGAGTCAAAAATGGGTACGTGAAGCGGGCGCTCATCATGTAATTGACCACAGCAAACCGCTGACGGAAGAGTTGACACGGATAGGTATTAAAGAGGTGACACACGTTGCCAGCCTGAACAATACCGAGCAGCACTATTCGCAAATTATTGCCGCCCTGGCGCCGCAGGGCAAACTGGCGCTGATTGACGATCCGCAATCCCTCGATGCGCGTCCGCTGAAGGCCAAAAGCATTTCGCTGCACTGGGAGTTTATGTTCACCCGTTCAATGTTTACCACCCAAGACATCATTGCGCAGCATCAGCTATTGACCCGCGTGGCACGGTTGATCGACGACAATATCCTCCGCACCACGCTGGGCGAGCATTTTGGCGCGATCACCGCGGCGAATCTGCAAAAAGCCCACACGCAAATTGAAACCGGTCGCTCGGTCGGCAAGATTGTGCTGGAGGGGTTTTAATATGTCTGATTCAGAAGTAATTTCAATTATTGCGGTACTGAAAGCCAGACCGGGGAAAATCGACGCACTGAAACACGCGCTGCAGGCCCTGCTGCTGCCCACGCGCCGGGAGCCAGGCAATATTGAATATGCCCTGTTCCAGCTACGCGACACGCCGGATGTGTTCTACGTACGCGAATCCTGGCGCGGCCAGGCCGGTCTGGACGAACATATCGCTTTGCCGCATTTCCAGACGTTCATTCTGCAAATGAACGATCTGCTGGCCGAACCACTACGGCTGGATTATCTGACGCCGATTGCACCTTGATATTATCGCCAGCCCCCTGCCGAGTGGGGGGCGTTGTCAGCCATGCCTCCCTCGCTTCGCTATCTCTGCTATGATGCCTGCACACAAATAAAACAAAACAACATGCCGAGGAAAAGATGAGTTCCACCAGAAGAGGGATGATGAATGTCCTGATTGCCGCCGTATTATGGGGAAGTTCAGGCGTTTGCGCGCAGTACATCATGGAGCAAAGTCAGATGTCGTCGCAGTTTCTGACCATGACGCGCCTGATATTCGCCGGGCTCATTCTGCTGATGCTCTCTTTCGTTCACGGCGACAAAGTGTTCTCCATAATTAAAAACCGCAAAGATGCTATCAGCCTGCTGATTTTCTCCGTAGTCGGGGCGCTTACCGTCCAGCTAACTTTTCTGCTGACCATCGAAAAATCCAACGCCGCCACCGCGACGGTGCTGCAATTTTTGTCACCGACCATTATCGTGGCGTGGTTCTCCGTGGTGCGCAAAGCGCGACCGGGGATTTTAGTGCTGACCGCAATCTTCACCTCGCTTATCGGCACCTTCTTACTGGTCACCCACGGTAACCCGACGTCGCTATCAATCTCACCTGCCGCGCTGTTCTGGGGAATTGCCTCGGCGTTTGCCGCCGCGTTTTATACTACCTACCCTTCAACGCTCATCGCGCGCTACGGCACGCTGCCGGTCGTCGGCTGGAGTATGTTGATCGGCGGGATGATCCTGCTGCCGTTTTATGCCGGGCAAGGCACTAATTTCGTGGTGAATGGCAGTTTGATTCTGGCGTTTTTCTATTTGGTGGTTATCGGCACATCGCTCACGTTTAGCCTGTACCTGAAAGGCGCGCAGATGATTGGCGGACCGAAAGCGAGCATTTTAAGCTGCGCGGAACCGTTAAGCAGCGCGTTGCTGTCCCTGCTGCTGTTAGGCATTACCTTTACCCTGCCAGACTGGCTGGGCACGCTTTTGATCCTCTCTTCGGTAATACTTATCTCAATGGACTCACGTCGCCGCGCCAGAGCGGTTTAACCTCAACCAGCGCGGCAACGGGTCATGATTACCAGCCCGGAACCGCGCCGCCGTTAAAGATAGTTTCTGCCGCCTTCGCCACTTCCGGTGACTGATAAGATTGCAGGAATTCTTTTACATTCTCGGCATCTTTATTGTCTTCCCGCGCCACCAGAATGTTCACGTACGGTGAGTTTTTATCTTCAATAAATACGCTGTCATGTACCGGGGAAAGCCCGGTTTGCTGGATGTAGGTGGTACTGATAATCGCCACATCCACTTTTTGATCGTCCAGCACGCGCGGTAACTGTGCGCCTTCCAGTTCCATAATATTCAGATGCCGCGGATTATCAGTAATATCCAGCGCCGTTGGCAGCAGGCCAGTATCCGCTTTCAGAGTGATTAACTTCTCTTTTTGCAGCAGCAACAGCGCCCGCCCAAGGTTGGTTGGGTCGTTAGGTATCGCAATCGTCGCACCGTCTTTTAGCTCAGCAACGCTTTTGATTTTCTTCGAATATCCAGCCATCGGGAACACAAAGGTATTACCCACCGCGACCAGCTTATAGCCGTGCGCTTTATTATCTTGTTCAAGGAACGGACGATGCTGGAAAACGTTAGCATCCAGCTCACCATGGTTAGTGGCATCGTTGGGCAGCAGAGAGCCGCTAAACCCCACCAGCTCCACCTCCAGGCCATATTTTTCTTTAGCGACTTTCTTCGCGACTTCCGCCACGTCCTGTTCTGCGCCGTTAATCACGCCCACTTTGATATGCTTTGCATCATTGCTCTGCTGATCGCATCCTGCCAGCAATAATCCCGCCAGTAATACCACCGCCCCGGCCCCGAAATAAGGTATCTTCAGTTTCACATTTTATCCTTTTGCAATAACCGCCTGATGAGTAATGAAATGACTATAGCGGGAAGGCCGCTGCGGTTTAAAAAACGAAAAAGCATCAGCAAGAAGAAAAAAGCATAAAGCAGACATATGGACAAAAATGCCCGGTAGCGCTTACGCTGACCGGGCTGGTGACATGAGGTTATCTGTAGGCCGGATAAGCGAAGTGCCATCCGGCGATAACAACATCACACCATCTCTTTCACTATCTCCATCAACCTGACGACGTCTGCAGGCCGGGTATTGCCAGTCTGTGGGTCGATAATCGAGCTGTAAACATGCGGCATGACGCGCGGTACTCCCGCTTCCAGGCAGGATTGCAGGATAACGCCGAAGTTTTCGAGATCGATCCCGCCGGTCGGTTCAATCAGCGTCATGCCGTTTCGTGCTGCAGTCGTCGCCAGTGCGTACAGCTCAGGCAGCGACCGCTCACCGCCCATCGGGAAGAATTTCGCCGCGTGAGCGCCGGAATCGAGCATCATACGTACCGCTGCATCGCAGGAAACGCGGGCTGGCGTTCCCTGGCTGCTGCTGACGCCGGTCGAGATCAACACTTCCCCCGGCGTGCCTGTGGGACTGACTAACGCGTTGATATGGGTTTGTTCGCCGCCCGTGGCCGCCAGCGCCCCTGCCGCAAACCCACAACCGGTGAAGGTCTGGTTGACGTGTGCCGGATGGACCCGTGAGGCAATCATCGCCGCTTTGTAATACTGCGCCGGATCGCCCGCGCCCAACCCCACGGAAATTGATGGCACATCGGTCATCCAACGTTTTACTTCTTTGATCCCTTCTTCAACCGAGGAAAACTGCGCCGAAAGAATACCGATCACCGCGTGGCCTTCGGCAGCATCATAGATTGCCCGGGCATTAGCGATATCCTTCGCCAGTACGTTAATGGCCACTTTATTCCGATAAAAATTAATCTGCTGCATGGTCTGCAATCTCCTTTAATCGCGCCACGATCAGCGCCATTTCTCCTTCAGCGACCGTACGCGGGTCAAGACTAAAAACGCCCTGATGAAGGTTGTAACGACGAGCGTAAATCGCGATTTCACCCCCGCGAAGTTGCGCTTCTACGGCGTAAGCATCCATTCCCAGCACCTGCGCATTCACCCGAATACGTATCCGCCAGATGGCGCGTCCGGCCTCATCCTGCTCGATATCCGCATCCAGTCCGCGAATCGCTGAAATCGCCTGCGCCACGGGGCGGAGCTCTTCAGCGGTGACCACGGTTTGTTCCTGATGGTAGTTTTCCAGGGCATACACCAGCCCAACCATATTCTCTTTGCCGATTTTCATCGCCCGGGCAATCCCGTGGTGCTGCGCTTTACACGCGGCAATCCACTGTTTCTTCCCGGTGATAAATCCGGAGGTCGGCGCGTTAAAAGCTTTTGCCCCGCTGTAGACCACCATATCTGCACCGCTCGCCACCCAGGCGTGTAAATCCTCCTCGGCGGCGGCATCGACAATTAGCGGCAGGTTGTGAACCTGCGCGACCTGCACAAAATCCGCAATGCTCAACATGCCTTTCTGCACACAGTGGTGCGATTTCACGTACAGAAGCGCGGCGGTGTTGTCGGTAATCGCGCTCTCTAGTTGCCAGTGGGCCGCCAGATTACTCGAGCCAACCTCCACCACCCGCCCGCCGCCCAGGCGGATGGCGCTGGTGATGGGCGCACCATAGTCAACGTTATGTCCGCGCAGCATAACCACTTCATTAGCCATACCTGCACTGTCCGGCATCAGCGTGACTCTTGCCTGGTCACCGCGGGTAATGGCGGCAGCAACAGCGATGGCAATACCCGCCGACGCACAGGAGGTGACATAGCTGTCTTCAGCGCCGGTGTAGCGGGAAACCAGTTCTCCGGTTCTGTCCACCAGCCGATCGATTTCAACAAAAGCCGAAGCTGCCCGCGCGGTGGCCTGCATCACTTCCGGGGCTACGCTGGAAACGCCCAAAATCGTCATTTTGCCGCAGGCGTTAATGACCTGTTTTAGCCCCAACTGTTGATAGATATTTTGCGTCATGGCTTATAGCACTCCCAGCAGCGAACAGACCACGCTGAGCGCGACAATCGACAGCAAAATCGTGGTATACCGCGGCCCTTTCTTCACCAGGTAGAAGTAAATGGCGAACACCGCCGCCAGCGGTAACAGACCGGGGGCAATAGAGTCGAGGATTTGCTGAACCACCACTTCAGAACCTTTCAGGGCACTGAGTTTTAACGGCGTGGTGATCTTGACGTAGCTAGCAGAAAGCGCCCCCATCATGATCAAGCCCAGCACGTTCGCGCCGTAGATAAGCTCCTTTATTCGCCCTCCCTGCAGCAGGCCAATTATCGAGTCACGCCCCAGCGTATAGCCTTTGTGAACCATGCCATAGCTGATTGCCAGCGTAATAGCAGGATAGAGAATTAACGGCACAATTCCGCCCATCGCACTGCCATTGGCGGCGAACGGGATGAATATAGCAATTAACAGCGGCATCACGGCGGCCCAGATGATGGAGTCCCCCATCCCGGCCAGCGGTCCCATCAGTCCGGTTTTAATGCCGGTGATGGAGGCATCGCTGATCGGCTCGCCGCGGGTTTTCTGTTCCTCCATCGCAATGGAGATCCCCTGAATCACCGCCCCGAACGTCTGCTCCGAGTTGAAGAAGTTCAAATGGCGTTTCAGCGCTTCAACCTGCTCCTCTTTTTGCGGGTAGAGTTTTTTGATGATCGGCGTCATTGAGGCGCAGAAAATCAGGCTCTGCAATCGCTCATAGGAGCTGGAAACTTCCGCGCCCAGCCAGTAGATAAACCAGGCTTTGGTGATGTCTGCTTTAGTCAGCGTTCCGCTTTCACGCGCGCGCTCCACCAGTTCATGCTGCATTACGTCGCTGCTCATCATGCTGCTCCTTCATTTTTCGCCAGACCTTTAATCAGGAAGGCCACGCAGGTACCAAAGATTGCCATCGCCATGATGTCCACCTTCAGGTACAGCACCGCAAAGAATCCGCCGATAAACCACGGCAGCAGACTCTTTTTACCGATCACCATAATGGTGATGGCGAAGCCCAGCGCCGGCAGAATGCCGCCCATAATTTCAAAGGAGTGGGTGAGCCAGTGAGGCATCAGCTTCAGGAAGCTTTCCACCACGTCCTGACCAAAATAGTTAGCGGCGAAAACCACCGGGAAACGCAGCACCAGCCCGAGTAACGCCGGGTAGAGGAACGCACAGCGCATAATGCCCGCCATATTTGCCGTTTCCGCATGCTTGTCGGCCATATGCACCCACGCCGCGTTTAACGTGCGGCGCAGCTGGTCGAGAAACACGCCGATGACGCCAAACGGGATCGCCAGTGCGATAGCCAGGTTCGGGTCCATTCCGGCCTTCACGGCGATAGGAATTGAAATACAGGCAGCCAGCGCCGGATCCGACGGGACGTTGCCGCCCGGCGTGGAGGTCACGCCGAGATAAACCAGCTGCATACCTGCGCCGATGATCATCGCCGTTTCCATGTTGCCTAACAGCAGGCCAACGAATACGGCAATCACGACGGGTTGTAGCAGCATGGCTGAGAAGGTGTAGCCAAGGCGTAATCGGGCAAACCAGTAATACAACCCCATCAGGCTTGCAAAGACTAAAGTATCCATAATTAAGTACCCTGTTATCAAAGAATTAGAATTTTTTCAGGATATCGTCCAGCGACTGAGGCTTATCTTCCGGGATAGTCTGGAAGAACACCTGAATCCCACGATTTTTCAGGTCGCTCAGAATGCCGACGTCTTTTTCATCCAGCGTAATGTTCTGGAATACCGCTTTGCGGTTTGGCCCACCGCCCAGTCCACCGACCTGAATGGTAGTGACGTCAAACCCCAACTGGACCGCTTCCTGAACCGCCGCCAGAGAAGGGAACAGCACCAGCACTTTGCCGTCACCAAGCTGGTTTTCTTTCCAGGCTGCCGCAAAACTTTGGTTACTGAAACAATCCACTTTGATGTTCGGCGGCGCGGCCATCAGGTAGATATTTTTCATAAACGGATCGGCATCCAGCTCATCGCTGACCACCGCAATCCGGTTTGCCTGAGATTGCCCAACCCATTTGGTCACCACTTGTCCATGAATCAGACGGCTATCGATACGACATAAAACGATGTTTGCCATGATGTTTATTCCTTATTGTGATTGTTGTAATTGACGTACGTGGGCAACAACGTCCAGGCAGCTGCTACGCCCGGCCTCGACCAGATCGGCCACGCAGGTGGTCAGTTGGCCATGCTCGCGTTTGTCGAGCGCCTCCAGTAACAACGAGGCGTTGAGCCCAGAAATCACTGCCACTGGGTAATCGGCGCTCAGCCGTGCCGCCACGTTAGAGGTGGTTCCGCCAATAAAATCGGTCAGGATCAGTGAGCCTTCCGGCATAGCTTTCACTACGGCTTCGACGCGCTGATAAAATTCGCCGAGCGTATCAACGGGCATCAGCGCAATTTCCGTCACGCCTTTGATTTCGCCCATCACCATGCGCAGGCTGTTGCAAAGCTGTTGCCCCCAGCCGCCATGGGTCAGCAGCAGGATCTGGGGCAAGGATTCAGTGGTAGTCAAAATGGCCTCCTGGCTCGATTACATAGACATAGGTAAACAGAGCAAAGGCTGTGCCAGAATTTGTGTCACGCGGGGGAGTTGTGAATGCCGACGGGGCGCAAAGCCCCGCAAGTCTTGGGATTAGCTATACAGCAGTTCGTAGATATAAAAATATTCCGCGTCCGATAAGCGAATGGCATAGGCCTCTTCGATCGGCAGGAAAGCAGATTTAATGACACTAAACGCGCGAACATCCAGATCCGGCTTGTTCTCCAGCGCCATCTGTAACGGTTTGCGGTTAATCACGATACGCTCGACCATACAGCAGCAGTGGATCAGGAAGCGCAGTGTCACCTGACGGCTCGGTTTGAGCGAAAGCGTGGTGGTCAGATGATTCAGCACGCCTTCCATCTCTTTCAGAATACGCTGCGGGTTGAGCACCGAAATATGGTTAATGATGCTCTCCATGGTCAACGCGCTGATAAAGCGCATCGCGCTGCGCTCCATCTCCAGACGGCGTTCGCTGCTGGAGAGATCGGGCGTCAGCAGGCTGAGCACCAGTTCAGGGCCTTGCTCAGAGAACAGCTCCTCGAGCGAGATAAACGGAATATCCGGCAGTCCCGGCTGGAAAGTACCCACGATTCCCGCCAGACGTTCACTGGCGTTAATCGCCTGCTGAACGCGCTCCAGGCTGCGAACTTCGTTGTAATCGAGGATAACCATCCGCGTATCCTGCGACATCAGCTCGCCGAAGCTCTCTTCCAGCACCTTTTTGATTTTTTCTGCTGTTCCCATCCCGGTAATGCAGGAGATAACCAGCACTTTACCGCTGTTTTCCTGCTGCGGCGTACAGAGCTGACAGGGAATATTTTTGCTCTGCATCAACGCCGCCAGCTGCGGCAAGTCGCTGGTTTCGTAGCTTAAATCCAGCCCAATCTCCAGCAGGCTGGTGAGCGTAATATTGGGCATCAGCAGAACATCTATCTGGAATAATTTGCTGATCGTACTGCCAAAATGGACCAGCGAGCCAATATCCACCATCAGGATTAATCGGCGATATTGCCGGGTCTGGATCATCTGCGTCAGGGCTTCCAGCGTGTCATGCACCGACTGCTCGAAAGGCATATCGATAGCGCTGAACACCTCGCGCTCCAGTACGCGATTCACGTACTGCGCCTGACTTGTGGCGGTCGTCGCACCGTGAGCAATCAAAATCACCCCGCAGTCCGGACTGGCGTCAATCCGTTGGCGGTAATGGCGACACTCTTTGAGGAACAGGCACAGCCAGACCACCTCCGTCGCCGGACACTGAATATGCAGCAGTTCATTGATTTTTCGGCATAACAACGTAGCGTTTTCGTATTCATCTTTGCAGCGATCGAGGATCAGGCTGGAAGAATAAAGTTGCGGAATAAGGCCGCGCTGCACATAGCCAATCAGCGCCAGGAAGTGTTTGCGTAACGGGTTAACCAGATTTTCCGGCAGCGTGAAGCCAAGCACCTGCTCAACACAGCCGATCAGCAGCGTGACTCGCTCTTCAATCTGATCGCCATAGCGCGGGGGATGCGCCACGCTGTCGCGGCTATAGAGACCATATTCAAAAATCGAGCTGAGTTTGTTTTTGAGGATTGCCAGCGTTTCGGCTGGCGGTACGTTACTGTTACGCAGATTGATATATTCCCGGGTCAGGAAGCTATAAAAGAGATCGCTCTCTTCAATTTCAGCTCCGGTGGCCAGCGAATTTTTCAGTGCCGGCAGCGTGCGGGCATCGATGCTCAGGTGCTCTTTGCCTTCGAACAGCGCCCCAACCAGCAGACGTTGCTCCGGCGTGGCGTTAAAGGGGATCTCGGTCAGACGTTTATCCAGCTGTAGCGTATCGCTGTGCTCCGTCATTCCCGAAGCCCAGGCCTGGGCGCAGAGAAACTGAATATCGCTCTTGAGCTGACCAATATTGCCTTCCAGCGGCTTGTTCAGCAGCCAGAGCAGCAGGGTACGGTCGATGCTTATCGTACGCTCGATTTTGCGGCTCTCACGCTGTAAGAAGCCAACGATCAGTTCAACCTGCTCTTCCACCGAACGCTGGCGTATGCCAGGGAGATCGATACATACCTGAATACGTCGCTGGAAAGTGCGCAGTAATGCCGAACTTACCGGTTCGGTGGTCGCACATATCAGGCGAACCGAGATTGAACGCGCCACGGCGCTTGAACCCAGCGGCCGGTATTCGCCTTTGTCGAGAATAGAGAACAGCTTTTCCTGGCCTTCATACGGCAGACGATGCACTTCATCGAGCAGGAGATAGCCGCCATCAGCCTGTTCGACCAGACCGGGTTTATTCTCGTTTGCGCCGGTAAACGCCCCCTGTCGATGACCAAACAGGTGTGAAGAGAGCAGCTCCGGGTTATGCGCGTATTCCGCGCAGTTGAAATAGACCAGCGGGGGAGGCGTTCCCGCTGCACGTTCGCAGGCGAAACGGTGCATCAGTTCGGCAAAAAAGGTTTTACCTACGCCGGAGGGACCGGTTAGCAGAACATGCAGCCCGTGGGGATACAGCACCGCCGCGCGGCCTTTTTCCACCGCATCGCGCAGGCTGCGATCGTAACCAATCAGGCCGGAAAAGGGATCGTCTGTCGCCTGGTTTTCCTGAACAGGCAACAGGTCGGCAACGGTTTGCACTTCACGCTCGGACTCATCCAGTTTGCGCCCCAGCAGCGTTTCAATCGCCTGACGATGCAGAAAGAATACCGGGCGACCGCGGCTTTTAATCGCCAGGCCGTCGTTCCAGAGCTGATTGAGATCTTTACTGACCGAGTTGCGCGCCAGCCCGAGGTTGAAGCCGATAGCCTCCGCCGTGAACGCCCTTTCCTGCGCCAGATGGGCAAGATTCAGTCCTCGCGTCAGCCGTTCCAGCTCTCCCAGTATTATCTCAATCCGTCTCATCTCTTTACCGCTTAAGAAATAAATGATTGTTCAGAACATACACTATTCTGCTGCGCAAGAAAGTGAGGCGGCGTCCAGACCTTCCGGTCATCAAAACGTTTTTGACAAATAATGGCGCGCGGAACCGGTTTCCGGGAAGTTATCGAGGGTCATTTGCAGCTGATAGCCGTTTTTCTGATAAAACGGCAGCGCCTGGAAACTCATGGTATCCACCAGCGCATGCAGGCATCCTCTCTCACGCGCCGTCTGTTCTGCGGCCTGCATCAATTTTGTGCCGTAACCGCCTTTACGCAGTGAATCATGCATCCACAGAAAATCAATGCACAGCCATTCGCCTTTGATTTTGCCGATCAACCCGCCCAGAATTTCATTGCGCTCATCGCGCCAGTACACCGCCAGGTCGCCAAAATTGGTGGTTTTCAGAAACTGGCGGTTGTAAGCGCGCAACCCGGCAAGCAGGGCATTTTGATCGTCTTCGGTAATCGTATCCGTAATCTGTATTTGCATCCTATCCTCCTAAAATAACTACAACTTCTGGCTGATTTATTTTTGACATTAACACAGGGTGATGAGTGAGTCGTATGCCGTCTACACTTACTCTTGAGATGATGCGCATAGACAACAAGGATTATTATCATGAAACGAGTCATTTTCCCGATTATTGCCGTCCTTTTCATGCTACCCGTTCTGGCGCAAGCCGACTCGGCATATGGCAGTCTGCAGGCTGTACACGAAAAGAATACCGTTTTGAAGGATTTACGTAAGATTTGCACCCCGCAAGGCTCGCCATCTGATGAGGTATGGGAAAAAACGATTATGGCTGATACGCGTAACCAACAGCACATCCGCGAAGCCATTCTGGCAATTCAAAGAAACAATCAGAACAACTACTGGGAAGCGCTTGGCAAAGTTGAATGCCCGGATTTATAAGCATCTTGTTGTAAAATGAGCACTGTAACCGGTTTCTGTGTCGCAAAAACACGTATTGTTGCCAGAACGTATAAATAGCAATGGAGCAACAATAATGCGATACCGTTTTCCTGAAAACTTCTGGTGGGGAAGTGCCTGCTCAGCGCTGCAAACCGAAGGGGATAGCCTGAACGGCGGCAAAAGCCAGACCACGTGGGACGTGTGGTTCGATCGTCAGCCAGGTCGTTTCCATCAGGGGGTTGGTCCGGCAACTACCTCGACCTTTTATCAGCACTGGAAACAAGACATCGCATTGCTCAAACAGCTGAAACACAACAGCTTCCGCACGTCTCTGAGTTGGTCGAGACTGATCCCAGACGGTACCGGCGAGGTTAATCCTGAAGCTGTCGATTTCTATAACAACGTCATCAATGAGCTGCTGGCACAAGGTATTACGCCATTTATCACCCTGTTCCACTTCGATATGCCGATGGTGATGCAGGAGAAAGGCGGCTGGGAAAACCGTGAAGTGGTCGAGGCGTTTGGCCGCTACGCACAGACCTGTTTTACATTGTTCGGCAACCGGGTTAAGCACTGGTTTACCTTTAACGAGCCAATTGTCCCGGTAGAAGGCGGCTATCTGTATGACTTCCATTACCCTAACGTAGTGGATTTCAAACGTGCAGCCACCGTGGCGTATCACACCGTACTGGCGCATTCCACGGCGGTTCGGGCGTATCGTGGCGCAAACCATGACGGTGAAATCGGCGTGGTGCTGAATTTAACGCCTTCCTATCCACGCTCACAAAATCCGGCGGATGTGAAAGCCGCACACTATGCGGATCTGCTGTTTAACCGCAGCTTCCTCGACCCGGTGCTGAAGGGTGAATATCCGGCAGATTTGGTCGAACTGCTGAAAGAGTACGATCAATTACCGGCATGCCAGCCGGGTGACAGCCAGTTGATCGCCGAGGGCAAAATCGATCTGCTCGGCATCAACTACTATCAGCCGCGTCGCGTCAAATGCCGTGATAGCGCCGTCAACCCGGATGCACCGTTTATGCCGGAGTGGCTGTTTGATTATTACGAAATGCCGGGTCGGAAAATGAATCCTTACCGTGGCTGGGAAATTTATGAGCCAGGTATTTACGATATCATTACCAATTTGCGTGATAATTATGGCAATCCACGCTGTTTTATTTCTGAAAACGGTATGGGTGTCGAGAATGAGCAGCGTTTTATTCAGCAAGAGCAAATCAACGACAGCTACCGTATTGAATTTGTTGCTGAGCATCTCAAATGGCTACATAAAGGAATTAGCGAAGGGTGTAATTGTCTTGGCTACCATATGTGGACCTTTATTGATAACTGGTCATGGCTCAACGGATATAAAAACCGCTACGGTTTTGTTCAGTTAGATTTAGAAACGCAAAAACGCACGGTGAAAAAGAGCGGCGAATGGTTTGCCCACACCGCCGAAAATAATGGTTTTGATTGAAACCCACCAGGATGCCGGATAGCGATCCGGCATATCGTGATTTAGTTTATTGCATACCCTTTATGCGAACTTTCGCTGCCACCAGAAGCGCCGTCAGCAGCATCAGGCTGCCGGAGAGCATCAGGGGCGACAGCAGTCCGAGGTTATCGAGCGCATAGCCTCCCACCGCTGCCCCGCAGGTATTGGCAAGCTGGATCACGGCGACCTGGATGGATCCGGCTTTTTCTGCCTGATCGGCAAGCGAGCGGGTGATCCACGTCGACCAACCGACCGGTACCAACGCAAACGCCAGTCCCCAGATAATCGCAATGCCTGCCGCCACAACTTTGTCGCTGCCCCACAGAATCAGGACCAGCGCGCTGAGCGCCAGCACCAGCGGCGCACCGGCTAAGGCTAGTTTTACCGAGCGCTTCAGAATTACCGAGGAGAGCGACGTCCCGACAAAGCTGGCGATACCAAAACTCAGCAGCACCAGCGTCAGGCCATCAACGCCAAAGCCCGCCAGATTCATATAGATCGGACGAATATAGGTAAAGAAGGCGAACTGCCCGGCAAAGGACATGAAGATGGCAATCATCCCGGCCATCACGCCCGGGCGCTGCAGCAGACTGAACATGTTTTGTTTCTGATGCGAAGGTTCGCCCGGCAGCGAAGGCAGCGCTCTCACCACCCATATGGTACACAACACCCCCATTACCGCCGCCGCGTTAAACACGTTGCGCCAGCCGATAATGCCGCCCAAAAAGCTCCCCAACGGCGCGGCAATCACCAGCGCGATTGAGACTGCGCCAAAAATCACCGACAGCGCTTTCGGTACCGTACGTGCGGGAACCAGACGCATGGTCAGCGACGCCGACATCGCCCAGAAACCGCCAAGTGCCAGACCGAGGCAGGCACGGCCAACGAGCAACAGCGAAAAAGAGTTGGCAAAGGAAACCAGCAGGCAGGAGAGCGTCAGCAGCACCGAAAACAGGATCACCACGTAGCGACGATCGGTCGCCTGAATAATTTGCGTCACAAACAGGCTGGCGAACATGGCGACAAACGCCGTCACGGTCACTGATTGTCCGGCAACGCCTTCAGAAATCCCCAGATCCTGCGCCATCGGCGTTAACAGGCTAACGGGCAAAAATTCAACGGTTATCAGGCAGGCAACGCAGAACGCCACGGCAAATACCGCCGACCAGTTCGGGCGGACATTTGCCTCAGCGCGGGATTTTTGTTCAACAGCTTCACTCATTTTGTTACCTGCGTGGGGTTATTGTAGAAAAGTTACGCAGTGTAACATTAAATTTGTGACGTATTTAACGTTTTGACAACTATTCCCCGGATGCCGGCTGCGCCTTATCCGGCTTACGATTGAACCTGTTTGTAAGCCTGATAAGCGTAGCGCCATCAGGCATCACTATCAGTGCAGCCAGTGCACGCCATCTTCGGGCTGGAAAAAGGCGTTATAGCGCATCTGAAACGCATTAAGCTCCTGCATATCCGGCTCCATCTCGCGCAGAAATCCGAGCGCCAGACGCACCTGCGCGTCGGTAATCGGTGCAGCCAGCCGGGCTTTTTGCAGCCAACGGTGCCACTGCAGCAGATTCTGCTCACTGCCGTCGACAATCACGATTTGCCAGATCAACAGCACCTGGGCGGCATTTTGCAGATGTGATTCATCCGGGCGGTGCAGGTACTGTAAAAAAGCCTCACCCTGTACTTTTCCCATCTGATCGATCATCGATTCTACCGGCACGACATCAATATTCAGTCGCTCGCTCAGACGACGAATTGCCCGCCGCGACCCGGACGTCAGCACCCGAAAACCCACCACAAAAACAACCACCAACGTGGCCAGCATTATCCAAATCATTAATGACGATACCCGCCTGCTTAAACTAATTTTTCCGAGAGTGACTGGCAGGCTTCGCGCACCCACTGTGAATATTGTGGAATACAATCTTTAGGCATTTGTAATTCAACGCCGCTGATACTTATTGCCGCAATTACTTCTTTATTACGATTAAATACCGGTGCAGCAATGCAATAGATGCCAGGGGAGTCCTCGGCGTTATCAAATACCCAACCCTGCTCGCGGATTTTGGCAAACTCTTTCATCAACGCTTTTTTGCTGGTAATGGTGGTATCTGTATACTGCGGCAATTCCTCATTCGGTAACAGTTCATCTATTTTATCCTGCGGCAGCCAGGCACAAAGCGCTTTCCCCACACCGGAGCTGTGCATCGGTAACTTTTTACCGACCCAGGTACGAATACTAATAGCCTGAGTGTTTTCCAGCTTCATGAGATAAATTGGGGCAACTTCATCCAGTATGCCCAGATGGCAGGTCAGGTCCGTTTGCTCACGCAGTTTTTCCAAAACTGGAAGCGCTGCATTACGGATATCAAACTGTTCCAGCGAACGATTCCCCCATTCATACAGCTTTAGTCCCAAAAAGAAACGCCCCTTTTCCAGGCGCAAAAGATGATGCTCAACCAGGGCATTTAGCAACGAGGATGTGCTGCTTTTGGGTAATCCCAGATCCTGCTGAATCTGGCTGAACGTCGCCCCAGGGGAATTGAAAAGGTAATTACAGATTTTTACTGTCTTATCCAATGCGGGAACAGAGGTCGTAATGTCTTGGTTCATGCGCTATTAATCTTTTTTTATTCATAGACTCTGCACAGTATACCGCAATCACTTTTCTCAGGAATGCGGCTTTTTTGCACATCAGCAAATGAGCTCCATTCCCTAAATGTCAATTCCCCAAACTCGATCCATCTCACAATTGTTCGTTTTTTCCGCAAAAAGCATTGACGAACGATTTGGATATTTGCTGTACTAACTTCAATATACAGAACATGAGTTCCACATATAGAACTAGAGGAGTGGCAATGTTGAACGTTTTCAAAGGTATTTTCCCGCCAGTACCGACCATCGTTGACGATAACGGTGAATTGGATCGCGCAGGAATGGCAGCAATGATTGACCATGTTATTAGCAATGGTGCTGACGGTATGTTGATTCTGGGCAGCGGCGGCGAATTCTCACATTTATCGTCTGAGCAAAGAAAACAGATTGCAGAATTTAGTCTGCAACATGTTGCCGACAGAGTTCCAGTTCTCATCGGTATTGCCTGCGCGAGCACTGCGGAAACTATCCAGCTTGGAAAACACGCCGAAAACGCGGGGGCACAAGGAGTACTGGTAGTTAACCCCTATTATGCAAAACTCAGCGATGAGGCCCGCTTTACGCATTACAAACGGATCGCAGAAGCGTTAAGCATCCCAGTCTTCTTATATAACTTTCCAGAGCTAACCGGTCAGGATATTGGTTTAGACGTCATCACCCGTCTTGCCCGTGATGTACCAAATATCGTCGGTATTAAAGACACTATTGATAACATTAGCCACACAAGGGAAATTATTAATCGAGTTCACTGTTTTCGCCCAGATTTTATCATTTTCAGCGGTTATGACGAATATTTACTTGATACATTACTACTGGGTGGACATGGCGGAATTCCGGCAACCTTTAACTTTGCGCCTCATATTACGCGGGGAATTTATCAGGCTGTTCAACAAAACGATCTTGCTACAGCCAAAACGCTTCAACAACAACTTGCCGGATTATCACCTTTATATGCCTTAGAACAACCTTTCTTCGGCGTTATAAAAACCGCCATAAAATTAAGTGGTGTGGACATATCTACCGCAGTTGTCCCTCCTGCATTACCGTTAGATAAAGAAAAAATAGCGCAGGTTAAGAGTATTTTGACCCGTATCTCGGTATAAACCAGCATGAGAGCAATGATAATGAACATCAACCCAGTACTAAAATTGAATCCCAAAGATGATGTGGTTATCGCAAGACAAACAGTCCCCAGTGAAACCTGGCTTGAAGACGAACAAATTACGGTTTTGAGTGAAATTCCTGCAGGGCATAAAATCGCCCTGCGTGCGCTGAGTGTCGGCGACGCGGTCAAACGCTATGGACAGATTATAGGCTTCGCAACCCAGCCGATTAAACCTGGCGAACACGTCCACATGCACAATTTGGGAATGGGCGATTTTGAGCGCGACTATGCCTGGGGTGAAGATTGCCATTCACTTCCTCCAGTCCCTCAACAAGATACATTTATGGGTATCCGCCGTGCAGATGGCCGAGCAGCCACACGTAACTACATCGGTATTTTAAGCTCCGTCAACTGCAGCGCCACTGTCGTCAGGGCCATTGAGGATCACTTCCGCCTGCACGGCCTTGCAGATTATCCAAACGTTGATGGCGTAGTATCATTACCACAAAGTTTTGGCTGCGCTATCGGCGCTAAAAGTGAATCAATGGACGTCATGAGACGTACGATGGCCGGTTATGCCACCCATGCGAACTTCGCCGGGGTAATCATCATTGGTTTGGGATGCGAATCCAGTCAAATTAAAGACATGATGAACGCCCATGGCCTGGCCGATGGCCCCATGATGCACAGTTATACCATTCAGGATGTAGGCGGCACACGCCACGCCATTGAGAAAGGTATTATCCTGGTTAACCAGATGCTACCTGTTGCTAACCAAGTTACACGTCAACCCATCCCTGCTTCAGAAATCATCCTCGCGCTTGAGTGTGGCGGTTCCGACAGCTATTCCGGGATTTCGGCCAATCCAGCTCTGGGCTATGCGGCAGATAAACTGGTGCAACAAGGCGGAACAGCAATTTTATCTGAAACCTCGGAAATTTATGGCGCTGAACATCTTCTTACCCGCCGCGCCGTTTCTCGCGAAGTAGGTGAAAAACTCATTGCACGCATTCACTGGTGGGAAGAGTATTGCCGCCGTACCGGGAGCGAAATGAACAATAACCCCTCGGCCGGTAACAAAGTCGGCGGATTGACGACGATTCTGGAAAAATCACTAGGTGGTATTGCTAAAGCAGGCACAACCAATCTGACAGAAGTGTATGAGTATGCCGAACCGGTAACCGCGAAAGGCTTTGTCTTTATGGATACTCCTGGATATGACCCCATCGCCGTCACGGGTCAAATCGCCGGAGGGGCAAATCTTCTGTGTTTCACCACAGGCCGCGGTTCGGCCTTTGGTTCCAAACCAACGCCAAGCCTGAAGTTGGCTACCAATAATGCGCTTTGGGAACGCCAACAGGAGGATATGGATATTAATTGCGGAACCATTGTCGAGGGGGAAGAAACCATTGCGGAAGTTGGCGAACGTATTTACCAGATGATCCTTGAAATGGCATCCGGAAAAAAAACGAAGAGTGAGGAATTTGGCTATGGCAGTCAAGAATTCGTCCCCTGGACTATTGGCTCCATAATGTAACGCTCCACAATATAATAATACCTCGTACCGCCATACTCACTATGAGTATGGCAAGGAGTCTTTATGTCTATTATTAATACAAATACTGAAGAAGATAAATTAAAGGCAACAACAGTAAGATGGCGGATATTTATCATCATGCTTTTATTAGGTGCCATTAACTATATTGACCGCACCTCTCTTTCTATTGCCATGCCTTATATTACGGATGAATTTGGTATTACCGACACCCGCGTTGTCGGCGTTATTCATAGTGCTTTTTTCTGGGCGTATGCATTAATGCAAATTCCCAGTGGCATCATTGCCGATAAATTCAAAGCCAGAAATATCATTGCCCTGGCCACTATCTTATGGGGTGCATTTCAGGCCGTCGCAGCTCTGTGTCACTCTATTTTCACCCTTTCACTTTCTCGTCTGGGGTTAGGCGTCACTGAATCTCCAATCATGCCCGCTGGTGCGAAGTTAATGGGGACATGGTTAACACCAACAGAGCGCGGACGCGGTTCGATGCTGCTTGATGGTGGCGCCCCCCTGGGTACGGCGTTAGGGGCAGTAATCATCGCCGGTCTTATTGCAATGTTCGACTCCTGGCGTATGGCATTTGTAGTGGCAGGCGTCGGAACAATGGTCGTCGGCCTTCTGGCCTGGTGGTACATCCGCACATATCCATCAGAACATCCGAGCATTAATAAAGCTGAGCTGGACCACATTGCTGCCGCAAACGGCGCGGAAACCAGCAGTAAAAAATACCGTTTAGCTGATATCAAACCTTACCTGAAACAACGAAATGTAATTGCGCTTATCGGGGGGTGGGTCTGCTACAGCTTTGTGTTCTACGGTCTGATGACCTGGCTGCCGCTCTATTTTCAAGCCACCTACGGTTTTGATATCAAATCGATGGGCGGAGCAATGGCGCTGATCTTCCTGCTGTGCTTTGTCGGCCAATTGACGGGCGGTTACATTATGGATAAATGGCGCAGCAAAGGAGCAAAAACAAGCCGTGTTATGCATACCATGTTGGCTATTTCCGCCACTACTGCTGGTGTTGGCATTTTCCTTTGCGCACAAAGTTCGACGCCAGCCGTCGCCATCACCTTACTCACTATTGCCCTTTTCCCTCTGCGGTGGGCCAGCGTTTACTGGTCAATACCGGGACTGTTGGGCGCACAATCTGTTGCAGGCACCATTTGCGGGACCATGAACTTCACTAGTAACCTGTTCGCCGCCATCTTACCCATTTTTATCGGTTTCCTGGTTCAATCTACCGGCAACTATTACGCCGCCATGATGTTCTTTGCACTGGCTGCAGTGGGTTATCTCATCTGCTCGCTACTGATCAACTTTGATAAAAAAATGGTCATTGCCGACGATTAATCAACTGACTTTGAAACAACCTGAATACGAGATGCTTCAGCCTCAAACATAAAAAAGCCCGCCATTAAGGCGGGCAAAAGTTACCAATGCACACTTAACTTAAGCGACTTTCAATTGTTGAATCTTTTTCTCGCGGCGAATTTTCCGTTCTTCAAATACGGCCACCACGGCCATCAGGCAGATACAACCGATGGCGGCAGCATCCAGCGCGGCGAAAGTGCCCGCCCAGCCGGTCAGACCGAAAATCGGCGTGCCGTCGGCAATCATCCCCAGACCCAGCTTGGCGAAGCTGTCACCAATCAGATAAGCGAAAGTGCCTTTAATCCCATCGGCCGCGCCGATCGCTTTTTTCGGCACAAATCCGACTGCCGCAACGCCGATTAACAACTGAGGACCGAACACCAGGAAGCCCAGCGCAAACAGCGAAGCCAGATAGACATACTGGTTGCTGGCATGTTGATAAACGCCCAGGGTGGCGATAATCAACGCCAGCGCCACGCAGGCCACCAGCGCACGGCGGCCATTCGCCAGGTCAGAGAGCCAGCCCCACAGCAGCGTGCCAACCAGGGCGCCCACTTCAAACAGGGTAAAGCCCTGAATCGCCACTTCTTTGGAGAGCTTCAACTCCTGGAAAGCGTAGACGGTGGACCACTGGTCAATACCGATACGCACCACGTACAGGAAGATGTTCGAGAAACATAACAGCCAGATCACTTTGTTTTTCAGCACGTACTCAACAAAGATCTGCCATTTAGTCATCTCGTTTTCTTCTGTCTCTTTGTCCTCTTCGCTGATCTCCTCGCCGAACAGCTCTTCGGCTTTACCGAGGCCGTATGACTCCGGGGAATCGCTGCCGTAGCGCAGACCGATAAAACCAACAATCAGGGCAATAATTGACGGGAAGATAAACATCCCGATGACGTGACCGTCGAACAGATAGTTAGCGCCAAACAGCGCCACGCCCGCCGCACCCGCACCACCGAGGTTGTGAGAGATGTTCCACATGCCGAGGTAAGAACCCCGCTTGCGACGCGGCGTCCATTTGGTGATGGTGGAATAGCTACACGAGCCGCCGGTACTCTGGAAGAAACCGCTCAGCGCGTAGAAGGCGATCATCAAAAACAGACTGGTTGAACCCGCGCCCATGCTGGCGCTGAAGCCGAGCATACAGATGGCGGAGAGGATCAGCATAAACGGCAGGAACTGCTTGGTGTTTTTACCGTCCGCGTAGTAGGAAACCAGCGTTTTACCCACGCCGTAGGTGATAGAGAAGCCCAGGCCAATCATCCCCAACTGCGTCATGCTCAGCCCGTAGGTGGAGATCATGTCATTCTGCGCGATGTTGAAGTTTTTGCGGATCAGGTACATGGTCAGGTAGCCGATAAAGACCACCAGATAGGACTGCATGAACGGTTTGAACCACATTTTGCGCCGCACATCGAGCGGCAGATCCAGGGTCGGCTTGCGCACCTGGTTTAGAAAGGCCAGCATTTGACACTCCCGAGCTAATTTTTATACCTGCGAATGGCAGGCATTGTAAAAATCAGCCGGAAGACGCGCCTGAGACAGCGTCCAGGTGAAACCGGGAAAATTTCTTAGTTTTGCCCCACTCAGGGCAAAAAGGTGAGGTACATCACGCTTCGTTAAGATCGCGCGGGGCCTGGGCGTTTAAAAACGGCAGCAGCAGCAGCGCGGAAATCCCCGCCGCAATGGCGATCACCACAAAGAATCCTGTCCAGTGCCAGACCTCCATCACCTTCGCCAGCGGCCAGCCGGAGAGCGATGCCCCCAGATAAGCAAACAGTCCGACAAACCCGGTTGCCGCGCCCGCCGCCTCTTTGTGCGAGCACTCCGCCGCCGCCATGCCTATCAGCATCTGCGGGCCGAAGACGAAGAATCCAGTGGTGAAAAAGCACGCTGCCTGCATCACGTAGCTGGCGAACGGCATCAGCCACAACGAGCCAACGGAGAGTAAAATTCCGGCGGCGAAAATCAGGTTCATTGGACCACGGTTGCCGTTAAACAGCTTGTCAGAACCCCAACCCGCCACCAGCGCGCCAACAAATCCGCCCAGCTCAAACATCGTCACGGCGGTATTGGCGGTCACCAGATCCACGCCGAGCGTCTCCGACATATACAGATTACCCCAGTCATTGATCGCGGCGCGCACAACGTACACCAGCACATAACACAGCGACAGCAGCCAGATATAAGGATTCAGTAGCACATAGCGGGTGAGGATCTCTTTGCGGCTCAGCCCTGCGCCTTCCTGCTGCTGGGCGATCTCCAGTTCATCATGCCGCCAGTCGCCAACCGGTGGCAGGCCAATTGCCTGCGGCCTGTCGCGTAGCCGCCAGCAGAGAAAAATCCCTACTACAATCGCCAGCAGCCCGGCGATGGTCATCCCGGCGCGCCAGCCGTAGTGCAGCGCCGTCGCCGCCATCACGATGGGGATCAGCGCCCCGCCGACGTTGTGCGCGGTATTCCACAGCGCCCACCAGCCGCCGCGCTCGGTACGCGAATACCACGCGGTCAATAAACGCGCGCAGACCGGCGATCCCCAGCCCTGGAAAAAGGCGTTCAGCGCCCACAGCACCGCAAAAGCCCATAGCGAGGTGGAAAATCCAAACAGAATGTTCACCACGCCGGTGGCAATCAGCCCGATACCCATAAAATAGCGGGCGTTGGAGCGGTCGCTGACGATACCGGAAACAAACTTCGACAGGCCGTAGGTGATGTAAAACAGCGTCGCCAGCAGCCCAATGTCGCTACGAGTCAGCACACCGCTGGTGAGAATATCCGGTACGGCGGCGTTGAAGCTCTTGCGTGTGAAATAGAACAGCGCGTAGCCGAGCCAAATGGTGGTCAGAATATGCCGCCGCCAGTAGCGGTAGCGGGCATCCACCTCACGCTTATCAGTAATGAGCGGCGCACTGGCCGGGGCTTTTAAAAACGAAAACATGACTGCGCCTTACACATATCGCTGGGGTAACGACACGCTGACACGCGTGCCGTGCGTACAGGAAATCGTGAGCTTACCGCCGAGGGCGCTAATGCGTTCGCGCATCCCCGTAAGGCCAAATCCCTGCTGATTCGACCCCGGCGGCAGGCCGCTGCCGTCGTCCTCAATCACCAGCATCAACCGTTCATCCTGTTGCCAGCCCTGAAGCGTCACCGCGCTGGCGTTGGCGTGCTTCACGATGTTGTTCAACCCTTCCTGACAAACGCGAAACAGCGTTACGCGCTGGCTTTCGCTGAGCACAGATTCATCAATTCGCCAGTCGAGATGGCTGACGATGCCGCGGCTTTCCAGCTCCATTTCGCGCATCAGTGAGCGGATGGCCTGCTCCAGCGTGAGATCGTCCAGTTGACGTGGTCGCAGGCGGCCTAACAAGCGACGTACTGAATCGTACACGCCGAGAGAAAGTTGTTCGATGTGCGCCCCACTGCGCTTCACCCCTGCGTTTTCCGGGGCCAGGCGCTGGACAATACCCGCCTGCGTGCGAATGGCGGTGATGGTCTGGCCGATATCGTCGTGCAGTTCGCGCGCCACGTCCCGGCGCACGCTCTCTTCGGTCTCCAGCAGGCGTTCAGCCAGACGGTGGTTGCGCGCTAATTCGTTTTGCAGCGACTGGTTAAGCTCGCGCAGACGCTGAATGCCCGCGCCGAGTAGTAGCCCGGTCAGGCTTTGCGCCAGCAGCGAGAGCAGTAAATCGACGGGATGATCGTGCCAGGTCTGGCTGGCAATCAGCGCGATGGCGTTCATTAGCGTCGCAATCAGCGCCCCCTGCCAGCCATAGTGCCAGGCGAGCGCAATGATCGGCAACGCGAGGCAAAACGGCGTGAAGCGTGACAATTCATCCGGCAGGCCAAGCTGCAACCACAGACTGACGCTAAACAGCAGCAGATACCAGACCAGGTGCCGCCCGCGCCAGTTCACAGGCTGCGACACCACCGCCGGGCCCAGCGGCAGCCAGGTCGTGCTGGTCAGATAGTGCCAGAACACCAGGCAGATCGGCGCCAGCGTTAATCCGCCGGTGAGCGTCAGCAACAGCGCGTTCCACGCCTCTTCGCCTTGCCCAATCCAGGGCAACGATTGTAGCAATGCCGCCGCCGTCAGCGCCGCGCCCTGCAACAGCAGCGTGCGCCAGTCGCGCTGATGGCGGTATCGCGAAATCAGCATCACCGGGAGTAGCGTGAGGGCGCTTCCGATCATCAAAAGTGGCAAATGGGCCAGCGCCACTTCCTGTGTCAGCCAGAAAAGAAGCAGCCATTCCGCGCCCAGCAGCACCGGCCAGTAGCCGCGCGGACATTGCAGCATCAGCCCCAGACGCAGGCCAAACGGAAACAGCAGCACCGCCAGTTCCGGGCGCTCAACCAGATGCAGGCTGATGCTCCACAGGCAAAACCACGCGGCTGAGAAAATAAAAAAGCAGGCAACAATGGTAATTAACCGGGAACAGAGCGTGTTCATTGCCAGCCGTCAAACATCCGGCGAGCCAGTTCCACGTCGTTGCTGACGTCGAGCTTTTCCATCAGGTTGGCGCGATGCACATGTACCGTCTTCGGAGACAGCCCCAGCTCGGCGGCAATCTCTTTCACCGCCATGCCTTGCGCCAGTTTTTCCGCCACCTGACGTTCGCGTTTAGTCAGCGGATCCTGACGACCGGCCGCCAGTTTGACGGCGATGTCCGGCGTCAAATAGCAACCACCGGTCGCCACGGTATGCACCGCCGCGATCAGCTCATCCGGGCTGCAGCGTTTAGAAAGGAAACCACGTGCGCCCGCGTTCAGTGCCTGCTCCACCAGCGCCGGGCTGTCATGGACGGAGAGCATGATAATCGCCATTCCCTTTGGCAACTGACTCAACAGTTCAAGGCCGGAGATATCGGGCATCGAGATATCACAGATACACACCTGCACGCCGCGTCCCGGTAATCCCGCCAACGCCTCGCTGCCTGAGCCAAACTCAGCCACAACCTGCAAATCAGGTTCCAGCCCCAGCAGTTGGGCAAAGCCGGAGCGAACGATAGTGTGGTCGTCGATAAGGGCGATGGTGATCATGGGTTTGTCCTGGCGGATAAAAAAACGCGCTTACCTTAACGATAAGCGCGTGGCTGTTCAAGTCTTGAGCGAACTACTCAAAGAACACGGTGATTTTGTTAAACATCGACGGGTCGGACTGGTTGCGGGCCACTTTCACTACATCTTCCAGCTTGTCTATCTGGCTTATCATCTGCTCCAGACGTTGATCGTCGTTGACCAGTAGCCATATGCGGCTCTTATCGCTGTCCTGAATCGGTAGACAGAGAATGCCTTCCACGTTGAACGCGCGGCGGGCAAACAGCCCGCAGACGTGGGTCATTACGCCCGGATGGTTGCGCACGGTGAGTTCCAGGATTACGTTGTCATGAGTCTGCTGTTGCATGGCTTATTCCCCCACCATTTCTGTGTTTGCCGCACCCGGCGGCACCATCGGGTACACTTTTTGTTCGGCATCAATGCGCACGTGAATCAGCGCAGGTCCAGGGCGATTAATAATTTCCTGCAACGCTGCCTGCGGGTCCGCCTCGTTATTCAGATCGCAGGTTTCGAGACCAAACCCAGCGGCTATCTGCATAAAGTTAATCATCCCCGGATAGGTCGCCGCAAAAACGCCCTGCTTATAAAACAAACTTTGCTGCTGATACACCAGACCCAACGCTTCGTTATTCATCAGGATAATTTTAATATCCAGCTGATTTTCGCTGGCGGTCGCCATTTCCTGAATATTCATCATCAGGCTGCCGTCACCAGAAAAGCACAGCACTTTTTTGTCCGGGTTGGCCAGCGCCGCGCCAATTGCCGCCGGCAGACCAAAGCCCATGGTTCCCAGACCGCCAGAGGTCAGCCACTGACGCGGACGATTCAGCGGGTAAGCCTGTGCCGCCCACATCTGATGCTGGCCTACATCGGTGGTGATAATGGCGCTGTCATCCACGCAGGCAGCCACGGCGTTGATCAATCCATAGTGGCTGAGCGGGTCGCGTTCCTGCGGAATAGTGCAAGGGAATTCGCGTTGTAAATCGGCCACCATTTGATGCCACGGCTCTCGCGGCTGCGCGTCAATTAATGGGATCAATTGCGCCAGAACCTCATCGACATCAGCCTGAATCGCCACGTGCGGCTGTTTGATTTTACCCAGCTCCGCGCGGTCGATATCCACATGGATGATTTTGGCGTTCGGGCAGAACTGCTCGGTTTTACCAATCGCCCGGTCATCAAAACGTGCGCCCAGAACAATCAGTAAATCCGCTTCTTGCAGAATAAAGTTGGTGCTGCGCGCGCCGTGCATGCCTAGCATACCTAACGACAGCGGATGCGCTTTCGGCAGTATACCGAGCGCCATTAAGGTCATGGTGGTAGGCAGCGTCGCTTTTTCTGCCAGTTCACGCACGCGCTCAGGCGCGTTAATCACGCCGCCGCCGAGGTACAGCACCGGGCGCTGTGCAGCGTTAATCATGGCTGCGGCATCGCGAATGCTGTCCTGGCTGAACGCTGGCGCCGCCATTTTCTGCGCGGGCTCCGGCATCTCTTCAATATCAAAAACGGCAGTTTGAATATCCTTAGGAATGTCTATCCACACCGGGCCTGGACGTCCGGACTGCGCAATGCGGAACGCATCGCTCATAACCTGGGGTAATTCACTGATATGGCGGACCAGATAGTTGTGCTTAGTGATGGGGATAGAGATGCCGTAGGTGTCGACTTCCTGGAAGGCGTCGGTACCGATCATCGAAGCCGGAACCTGCCCGGTGATACACACCAACGGGATGGAATCCAGACGCGCGTCGGCAATGGCGGTTACCAGGTTGGTTGCGCCCGGTCCGCTGCAGGCCATACAGACGGCGGGTTTGCCATCGGTTCGCGCCATTCCCTGCGCGATAAACCCTGCGCCCTGCTCGTGGCGCGCCAGGATATGACGGATTTGCGTGCTTTGGCTTAAGGCGTCATAGACGGGAAGAATCGATCCGCCGGGAATACCGGTAACAACCTGAATGCCCTGGCGTTCCAGGAAATAAACGATGAATTCTGCGCCCGTAAAACGCGTACGCTTGGATGTTATGCCCGAACTTGCCATGCTCCAGTCCTTTTATTCTGGGCCTTTGCTCCGGGCAGGTCTCTGAAACGAAAAACCCCGCCCGGTTTGCGCCGGCGGGGTTTTGGAATCGTGTGTTGATTCGGACCCTACGGCGCATTGCCGACGACCACCACCACACGCACGACGACCGCTGCGCGAGATGGCGCAGTTTTTAGTAGGGTCGCAGTCAGCATGGAAGGGTTCATTAGGGACCTGTCTGTTTGTTGATTAACTGGATTTATACAAACACAGGTTTTTCAGCGTGACAATGGAAAAATTTTCATCTGCATAAAAATGCGTCAACGATCACATTTCACAGGACCTGGCCGAAAAACAAAAAACCCCGCCGGAGCGAGGTTTTTTCAGCGCTGTGCGGTTGGTAGCCGCCGAACACACTGTGTTATGTCAACGAAAAAAGTATACGCGTTCTGCGAAGAACACGCAATTTCGGCACGAATTTTGATGGTTTTGAGTATGGGACATGAATGGCGTAACGTCCATAAAATACTGTTAATTTATACAGTATTTATCTATAATGTCTCGGTACGCAATGTGTTATACGGGGGCCGCATCGTAAACCGGCGCATCAAAGTCCTGGCTGAAACGGGTGGTGCCGTCAGCGCCTTAACCCCCGTGTGAGCACACTGTGTTATGTCAACAAAGGTGCTGACAACAGGCAGCGGCGAGGTACGTCAGCACCGTGCTCCTTGTACCAAAAGGAGAGCGTATGAGCCTCGTGGATATCGCTATTCTTATCCTCAAACTCATTGTTGCAGCACTGCAACTCCTTGATGCCGTTCTGAAATACATTAAGTAATTCAGATTCAAGTCGCACCAAAGGGGGGCGGGTAACACTCCGCTCCCCTTTCACCTTCTCCCTGGTGCTTGTGTCGCGCCAATATGTTACGTTTTTATGACATTCTCAGGGAAGAATTCCACCATGACGCTTTCTGTTTTCTGCATTTTGCTGTTCGCCGCGCTGCTGCACGCCAGCTGGAACGCCATCGTCAAAGCTGGAAACGATAAACTGTATTCGGCGATCGGCGTTAGCGGCTCAGCAGCGATTATGGCATTGATCTGCTTACCCTTCGCGCCTCAACCTTCCGCCGCCAGCCTGCCGTTTTTGGCCGTCTCAACCGCGCTACAAGTGGTGTATACGGTCCTGGTCGCCAAAACCTATCAGGTTTCGGATATGAGCCAGACCTATCCGTTAATGCGCGGTACAGCGCCGCTGCTGGTCGCAATTATCAGCGTTCTGTTCCTTGGGGATAGTCTGTCTATGCTGGCGTGGGTGGGGATTGCCACGATCTGTCTGGCCATTCTCGGTATGGCATTTAACGGACGCAGCAGCTCGCAACGCGGGATCGTACTGGCGCTCATTAATGCCTGCTTTATCGCCGGTTACACGCTGGTTGATGGCACCGGCGTACGCTTATCAGAAACCGCGCTGGGTTATACGCTGTGGACCTTCTTTCTGAACGGCTCCTGCCTGCTCACCTGGGCGATGATCGCCAGGCGCCGGGAAGCGTCGCGCTATCTGGTGCAGCAGTGGAAGAAAGGTATTCTTGGCGGGATTGGCACGATGGGTTCTTACGGTCTGGCGCTATGGGCCATGACCCAGGCTCCGTTGGCTGTGGTCGCGGCGCTGCGTGAAACCTCCATTCTGTTTGGCGCTCTGCTCGCGTGGTTGCTGCTGAAAGAAAAGGTTGCCGGAATTCGTCTTGTCGCGGCCGCAGGCATTGCCGTAGGCGCGGTATTACTACGTTTGTCTTGATCGTGCTGTAACCCGATGCAATCCGGCAACATTTGTTGCCGCTTTTTGTTTACATTTCCTGCCGTCCACCCCCTAAACATTCCAGCCTACTATCTGGCCTTCTTTTTCTGTTGTGGTAGATTCCACGCGCATTTACGGGAAAGTGCAGCACCTTATTCTTCTTTTTTCTCTTTTTTAAAAGTAATCAGCGAAATGAAAAGGCATAGAAGCGTCAATTTGTTGTTGATGTTGGTATTACTGGTGGCGGTAGGTCAGATGGCGCAAACCATTTATATCCCCGCAATTGCTGATATGGCGCGTGAACTGAACGTTCGCGAAGGGGCGGTGCAAAGTGTGATGGCCGCCTACCTGTTGACCTACGGCCTGTCACAACTGTTTTACGGCCCACTTTCCGATCGTGTTGGCCGCCGTCCGGTGATCCTCGCCGGAATGTCTATTTTTATGCTGGCCACGCTGGTCGCCATCACCACCCATAGCCTGACGGTTCTGATTATCGCCAGTGCAATCCAGGGGATGGGAACGGGCGTCGGCGGTGTGATGGCGCGAACCTTGCCGCGAGACCTGTATGAAGGTACGCAGCTTCGTCACGCCAACAGTTTGCTGAATATGGGGATCCTGGTCAGTCCGCTGCTGGCACCGCTGATTGGCGGTATGCTGGATACCGTGTGGAACTGGCGCGCTTGCTATATTTTTCTGCTGATTCTGTGCGCGGGCGTCACGTTTAGCATGGCGCGCTGGATGCCGGAAACGCGCCCGGCAGGCGCGCCGCGTCCACGGCTTATCGCCAGCTATAAAACGCTGTTTGGCAACAGCTCTTTCACCTGTTACGTGCTGATGCTGATCGGTGGCCTGGCGGGCGTTGCGGTCTTCGAAGCCTGCTCTGGGGTATTATTGGGCGCACGGCTCGGTCTGAGCAGCATGGTGGTCAGTATCCTGTTTATTCTGCCCATCCCGGCGGCGTTTTTCGGCGCCTGGTTCGCCGGTCGCCCGAACAAGCGTTTCTCGACGCTGATGTGGCAGTCGGTTATCTGCTGTCTGGTCGCCGGTTTGATGATGTGGATCCCTGGGCTGTTCGACGTGATGAACGTCTGGACGCTGCTGGTTCCCGCCGCGCTGTTTTTCTTCGGTGCCGGGATGCTGTTTCCGCTGGCAACCAGCGGCGCAATGGAACCTTTCCCGTTCCTGGCAGGCACTGCCGGCGCGCTGGTAGGGGGATTACAAAACATTGGTTCCGGCGTGCTGGCGTGGTTCTCTGCCATGCTGCCGCAGACCGGGCAAGCCAGTCTGGGATTGTTGATGACCCTTATGGGGCTGCTGATTTTTGTTTGCTGGATTCCACTGGCGTCACGCGTGTCGCATCAGGGACAGGCGGTTTAAGCGTATGATGGCCCGGCTTATCGCCGGGCTTTTCGCATTCAGGCGCGATCATCGTCGTCAGCAGCGGCTCCAGCGCCGGACGCCAGGCACCCTCCTCGCCATCATAGAACTGCGTATCCGCATTGATAGCATAGGGAATTTTCGCTTTCTTCAGCTCGCACGCCATAAAGCGGGCAAACGCCATTTGTGAGGCTGAAGGCGCGTTCCTGATGGTTTCTCCTGGCGACCAGCCTCCTACCCAACTGACATGACCAGTTTTCTGCTGCCAATGAACGGCGGTATTGATGCGGGCGCGAATAGCGGCCTTTTCTGCCGCAGTCCCTGAGGTCCACGGGTATTTGCCGTTATTTTTCAGCGGTCCCCACGGAAAAATATGCCATTGGGCCAGCACGGTATTCTGACTTTGCGGCGGCAGTTTCAGGTTAAGCAAATCTTCCGGTGCAGCACGCAGTCGCGGCGCGATGAAAATCATCCGCTGCGGGTCGATGGCATGGATGTTACGAATGGTTTTATCATACACCCGATTGAGCGACGCCTGATTATGGTTGAGCTTATCAGAGGGTTCAAATATCAGGTCGAAACCCAGCAACGGCGAGCTTTGACCAAAGTAATGCGCCACCGCCACCCACCAGTTAACCACCTCTTTTTCGTTACCGGCGCTGGGGTCTTTTTTATATTCGTCAGCCTGATAGGCGATTATCGGGATCACGCCATACTGCTCACAGGCTTCCACCAGTTTACGCAAGTGTATAAGCCGCGCCTCCGTGGGCTCTCCCGCCACGCGAATGCGCACGTGGGTCAACCCTTTCGCCTTAAAATCCCGCACCACCAGCGGATCGAATTCACGGATACCCCGATCGGTGCGCGCCCAGTCTACGTCCATCCCAACGCCAAGCTGCTGCGCATACTGCGCCGCCGTCAGCGCAGGTTGCGTGGCATATACGGTGGCGCTGGCTAACAGCAAAAGGGAAACAATCGGCTTTAACACGGTCGTCCTTACGCAAATCATCAGGAGTGATATCACGTATTTAGCATGCTTTTTCACTTTCCGTGTAGAGAGAAAGCGTAAAAAATATTCGCGACCTGCCTAATTAACCTGCTCCTGTAGCCAGCCAATAAACGCCTCGATTTTCGGCCACTGCCTGCCGGGCAGCGTGGTGATGTAGTAGTGCTGATGGCATTTCAGCGCCATATCGCCAAAAGGCGCGACCAGCTCTCCGCTGTCGAGACGTTTTTGCACCAGCCGCCTTCGGCCCATCGCCACGCCGATATGGTTCATTGCCGCAATGACCGCTAAATCAGAGCGATCGAAACCAATTCCCGATGATGTCGGCAGATTTGCTGCAAAATGCTGCGCCCAACTGTGCCATTCATCGGTCCCGGAATCGTTACTCCACGCCTGTCTGTCGTGCAGCAGCGTACAGTGCGGCAGATTCACCAGCGATCCGGTAAGGTCATGGCGTCGAGCGTAGTCCGGGCTGCATACCGGCAGGATCTCTTCATCCATCAGGAAGTGATGGGTGAGTTGCGCGGAAGGCGCGTCGTCAAAATAGATAGCCAGATCGACCCCGGCACGCTGCAGATTGACGTTGTCATTGCCGGTCAGGATAGTCAGTGAAATTGCCGGGTAACGGCGGGTAAAATCACCGAGCGCCGGAACCAGCCAGCACTGAGCGATAGAGGGCCGCGAGTAGACGGTGAGCGTCCCCGAGAGCTCCTGATTCTTGATATCAAGAATTTCCTGGTTGAGCGTGTCCAGCGACGATTTCAGCGCCCAAAAAACCCTTTTGCCTTCGTGGGTGAGTTCCACTTTGCGGTGCGAGCGGACAAACAGTTGGATGCCTAACTCCTCTTCCAGCTGATTAATCCGATGGCTGACGGCGCTGGGACTTAATGACAGCTCGTCTGCTGCCAGCGCAAACGACTGATGCCGCGCAGCCACTTCAAAAGTATACAGTTTTGACAACTGCCAGCCATTGAGCAGACGATTTCTGACCTCGCGTACGGGATCCATACTCACCTCTTGTCCTCCTGATTCATTCGCCGGAGTGTAAAAAAGTTCGCTGCAAAAATCAGCATAAAGATGAATCAAAGTGAACCATATCGCAAAAACCAGGCACAATTAGACGTAAATCACTCACTTGATGCAATCTGGCTCATGTGAAAGGGGATTTATATCGTTTGTCAGACCCTGCCTTATTTTTGTCCAATACCCCTATATTAATCACAGGGCAAGGTGAGCTATGCACTCTCAAATCTGGGTTGTGAGCACGCTGCTGATAAGCATCGTGTTAATCGTTTTGACCATCGTGAAGTTCAAATTCCACCCGTTTCTGGCGCTGCTGTTAGCCAGCTTCTTCGTGGGTACGATGATGGGTATGGGGCCACTGGATATGGTCAATGCCATTGAGAGTGGCATCGGCGGTACGCTGGGCTTCCTCGCCGCGGTTATCGGCCTTGGAACCATTCTGGGCAAAATGATGGAAGTCTCAGGCGCGGCCGAACGCATCGGACTGACGCTGCAGCGCTGCCGTTGGCTTTCCGCTGACGTCATTATGGTACTGGTCGGACTGATATGCGGGATCACACTGTTTGTTGAAGTCGGCGTGGTGCTGTTGATTCCACTGGCTTTTTCGATTGCCAAAAAGACCAATACATCACTCCTGAAGCTGGCGATTCCGCTGTGTACGGCGCTGATGGCAGTACACTGCGTCGTGCCGCCGCATCCAGCCGCCCTGTTCGTGGCGAATAAGCTGGGTGCGGACATTGGTACCGTGATTGTTTACGGTTTACTGGTCGGTTTGATGGCCTCACTGATCGGCGGTCCGCTGTACCTGAAATTCCTCGGTAACCGCCTGCCGTTTAAACCGGTTCCGGCTGAGTTTTCCGACCTCAAAGTGCGCGACGAAAGTACACTGCCGTCGCTGGGCGCTACGCTGTTTACCGTTCTGCTGCCGATTGCCCTGATGCTGGTAAAAACCGTTGCAGAGCTGAACATGGCGAAAGGCAGCACGGTGTATACGCTGCTGGAGTTTATCGGTAACCCGATCACCGCGATGTTTATTGCCGTTTTCGTGGCCTACTACATTCTCGGTCTGCGTCAGCATATCGGCATGGGGGCGCTACTGACCCACACCGAAAACGGTTTTGGCTCGATTGCTAACATTTTGCTGATTATCGGCGCAGGCGGCGCATTCAACGCTATCCTCAAGAGCAGCGGGCTGGCGGATACCCTCGCACTGATCCTCTCAAACATGCATATGCACCCGATTCTGCTGGCCTGGCTGGTGGCGTTAATCCTGCATGCCGCAGTGGGCTCCGCCACGGTGGCGATGATGGGGGCGACGGCTATCGTGGCACCGATGCTGCCGCTCTATCCTAACGTTAGCCCGGAGATCATCGCCATTGCCATCGGTTCCGGCGCTATTGGCTGCACGATCGTGACCGATTCCCTCTTCTGGCTGGTGAAGCAGTACTGCGGCGCCACCCTGAATGAGACGTTCAAATACTATACGACCGCGACATTTATCGCGTCCGTGATTGCACTGGTTTGCACATTCCTGCTTTCCTTTATTATTTAAGCGCAAAGAGACTGACTATGGAAAATATTCAAACACTTATCGCCCAGTATCCTTTAGTGGAAGACCTGGTCGCTCTCAAGGAGACGACCTGGTTTAACCCTGGCACCACCTCTCTTGCGGAAGGTTTACCGTACGTTGGCCTGACCGAGCACGATGTTCAGGATGCCCATGCTCGTCTGACGCGCTTCGCGCCGTATCTGGCGCAGGCATTCCCGGAAACCGCAGCCACCGGCGGCATTATCGAATCCGAGCTGGCCGCGATCCCGGCGATGCAAAAACGGCTGGTAAAAGAGTACGGGCAGCCTATCCGCGGAGAAATCCTGCTGAAGAAGGACAGCCATCTGCCGATTTCCGGCTCAATTAAAGCGCGTGGTGGTATTTATGAAGTGCTGACACACGCGGAAAAACTGGCGCTGGAAGCCGGTCTGCTGACCACACAAGACGATTACAGCATTCTGCTTTCACCTGAGTTCAAACAGTTCTTCAGCCAGTACAGCATCGCGGTAGGCTCCACCGGCAACCTCGGCATGTCGATTGGCATTATGAGCGCCTGTATCGGCTTTAAGGTGACGGTGCATATGTCTGCCGACGCTCGCGCGTGGAAAAAAGCCAAACTGCGCAGTCACGGCGTGACGGTAGTGGAGTATGAAGAAGATTACGGCGTGGCGGTAGAGCAGGGTCGTAAGGCGGCAGAATCCGATCCGAATTGTTTCTTTATCGATGATGAAAATTCCCGCACGCTGTTTTTAGGCTATGCGGTCGCGGGCCAGCGTCTGAAGGCGCAGTTTGCCCAGCAGGGACGCGTGGTGGATGCCGACCATCCGCTGTTTGTTTACCTGCCGTGCGGCGTCGGTGGTGGTCCTGGCGGCGTGGCGTTTGGCCTGAAGCTGGCCTTCGGCGACAACGTGCACTGCTTCTTCGCCGAACCGACCCACTCCCCCTGCATGCTGCTGGGGATTTATACCGGGCTGCACGATACGATTTCCGTGCAGGATATCGGCATCGATAACCTGACGGCGGCGGATGGGCTGGCGGTAGGTCGTGCGTCCGGCTTTGTTGGCCGGGCGATGGAACGTCTGCTCGACGGTCTGTACACCCTGGACGATCAGACGATGTACGACATGCTGGGCTGGCTGGCGCAGGAAGAAGGCATTCGCCTTGAGCCGTCGGCGCTGGCCGGGATGGCCGGTCCGCAACGCGTATGCGCCTCTGCTGACTATCAGCAGATGCACGGCTTCAGCGCAGAGCAGCTCAATAACGCCACCCACCTGGTGTGGGCGACCGGCGGCGGCATGGTACCTGAAGAAGAAATGGCGCAGTATCTGGCCAAAGGGCGTTAAACGTTGCTGACCTTAACGCAGCATCGCCATCAGTTCCATCGGTGAGCGATGTTGCTTAAGCAGGTCACGCATCACGCGCATATGCGGCGCGGTATGGTTGAAGAAAGCGCTGTACCCGCCGCAAATCGCACTTTTTCCACTGCTGTCGCGATGCTTTGGACAATCACCATGGCAAAAGCGTAACAACGAACACGCCTGACATTCCGCACTCAGCGTGGCCTTCTTGGACTGACCAAACGCCGTTACCTGCGGGCTGGCATTGAGCTCACTCAGCGACGTGTGATGAATATTACCCAGGCGAAAATCAGGGTAAACATAGTGATCGCATTGATACAGATCGCCATTCGCTTCCAGGGCAAACGCATGCCCGCAAGTGGAGCTTAGCGAACACATCTGCGCCGGATGCCCGCACCATACGCCCAGGGTTGAATCAAATAACTGGACGAATACGCGACCAATATCTTCTCTGACCCAGATATCAAAGACGGAATTCAGGAAGGTTCCCCATGCCTGCGGCGGGACAGATTCGGCGGTAAGCTCGCCTTTTTCATCATATTCAACCAGCGGAATGAACTGCAAAAACGGCGTGCCAAGCTGGCGAAGGTAGTGATACATCAACCCGGGCCGCTGACTGTTCAGAGAATTAACCACCACCAGCAGATTGAACTCCACCTGATGCTTACGCAGCCTGGCAATGGCGTCCACCACCTTATGGTGAGTCGGTTTTCCACTACGGTTAACGCGATACGCATCGTGCAACTCGGCAGGGCCATCCAGGGAAATCCCAACCAGCCAGCCGTTTTCACGTAAAAACTGACACCATTCGTCGTTGAGCAAAATCCCGTTGGTCTGGAAAGCATTATGGATTTGCTTCCCTTGCCCGTACTGTTTTTGCAAGGTCACTACGCGGCGAAAAAAGTCGATACCACAAAGGGTTGGCTCTCCACCCTGCCAGGCGAACATCACTTCAGACCCCGGCTGCGCGGCAATATGCTGGCGAATAAACGTCTCTAAGGTGGCATCATCCATTTCGGGTTGAGTGGGTTTATCAATGTAAAAACAGTAACGACAATCAAGGTTACAACGAGAGCTGGCCGGCTTGGCCATGACCTGACATCCTGTCATGCTAAATTCCCGATAAATGCAATAAGTTGGCGAACATGCGTTACAGCAAACAGTATTGCGAGGGATAACACCGCGAGGGAGATCATAAATTTGTCACGCACCGCGCGAGATTCAGAAAAATCACTATGCGTAACATCCATCAGGGTACGACTACGGGTATAGCGCCAAAGTACGATGGCCACCATCGCCAGCACCACAATTGAAACCCAAAACAGAAAGCCCGCCTGATGCCAGTTGTGCTTCAGCGCCAGCGCCATTAGCGCGCCATAGCCCAGCAGCGTACGAAACCAGGCCAGCGATGTTCGCTCCGGTTGTAATCCCGGGTCGGCGATACGTCGCGACTTACGGCTATCCGGCATACAGTACCAGTCCCATGACAATCACCGCGACGATCATCAAAATCAGGCTGATGATTAACAGGCTATGGGTATACGGCAAATCCTCTTTCAGACGCATTGCCCTCTCATTACGCAGCCAGCGAAGGTAACCATAAATCGCCAGGCCACCGGCAAACAGACACAGTAACAGCGCCAAAAGCTCACGAATGACCGGCGTGGCGAAATCCGGAGCCAGTTGGTCAAGACCAACGCCCGCCGCCAGAAATCCCAACGCGGTACGGATCCACGCCAAAAAGGTACGTTCATTTGCCAGCGAGAAGCGATAATCCGGGGCTTCTCCAAGGCGGGAAATCTTCATCCAAACTCCTTTTTCATTCATAGCTCAGCTACGTTGTCTGGTCATTTTCAGAATTTCGTACAGCGGAATGCTGATACCCTCTACCTGAACCAGCACAGGGAGGTCTGATGGACATCATATCGCAAAACAAATGTAGTTCACTGGGAATGCTATTTGGCGCCATTGCGTTGATTCTCGGCATTTTTCATTTCTCTTTTGGCCCCTTTTCCGCCCCACCGCCAGCGTTGGAAAGCGTGGTGGCAGAGAAGGTATCCGCCGTTAAAAAAGGGATTCTTGCCGGTCTGAAAGGGGAACAACCGCCCGCTGCTGCGAAAAAAACTGCCACTGATATCGATAAAATACTGGATAACAGCGGCATCGCTCTTGCCGTCATCGCGCTGATATGTGCGTTTATCGGCGGCATGCGTAAAGAAAATCGCTGGAGTATTCATGGCGCAATGTTCTTCGGCGGCGCGACACTTGCCTTTCATGCTCTGCTTTTTGGCATTGCCATTATCTGCGGCATCATTCTGCTCATGCTGATATTTTCCTTTCTCGGCGGTGCTTCTCCAGTTTGACCAGCCTGCCGGATGGCGGCGTGAGAACCCGATCCGGCAGGGCGTTCCCTCAGAACTTCTGCTTTTTCTCCTCCACTTTTACGCCCTGGGTTGGTAAACCGGTGTCGTAATCGCGTACCACCGGAGAATAGCCATCTTGCGGGCGTGGGCGGAAAGCGCCCATCCAGCGCGGTACGGCGTCCGGACGCCACGGACGCAAACTCCACTGGTAGGTACGGAACGGGTCGCGGATTTTATCCATATAGTCCAACAGAGCATCGTGCATCTGGCAGCGAACGTCGGCCAATTGTGGCGAATCTATCAGGTTGTGTAGCTCATCGGGATCGTTTCGTCTGTCGTAAAGCTCATCGCTGGTAAACAGATTCAGCACCAGCTTCCAGTCGTCTGTCACCCAGCAGCGTACCGGAATAAATCCGCCAAAACTGTCATGTTCAATCTCATAACGGTTGAACTCCACCATCACGCCGCGTGGCTTTTCAATGTTAAGGATGTTTTCACCCGGCAGGATTTGTGGCTGCTCAATGCCCGCCAGCGCCATCATCGTCGGCAGCAGATCGATATGACTGACCGGCGTGTCTACCTGCATCGGTTCTCCCTGCGGCGGGCGCATAATCAGCGGAATTCGCGTGATGTCGTCATACATCGCCGCCCCCTTACTGATGAGCTTATGCGCTCCCATCATCTCACCGTGATCGGAGGTATAAATAACCCAGGTATTCTCCCGCTGTTCTGGCGTTAAGGCATCAATCACCCGGCCAATCTGATCGTCAACAAAATCGTTGCAGGCAAAATAGAGTGGATGGTGATAGCGTCCGTCTTCACCCACCGGAGACGGCATCGCTTGCGACCACAGGCGATGATGCTCAGGTTTATCGCACAGAGTATCCTGCGCTTTCGCGCCCAGATCGTAGTAAAAGTCCTGATATTTCTGCAGATACTCCACCGGACAGGTAAAAGGGTGATGCGGCTCGTCGTAGGAAATCACCATCAGGAAGGGGTCATCGTTACGCGCTGGCTGGTGGAGGAAATCGACCGCCCGGTTGCTGATACGATGCGCCCAGGTGAAGGTTTTGTCGATATTGTTGGCCAGCAAATCCTCCACGCTGTTCAGACCGTTACGCCACAAACCGATCTCTTTATCCGTCAGTTCTGCCAGGTAATTGGCCCCGTCATACCAGTAGTCGGCATCCCACTCGGGTGGACACTCGCCGGTACCAAAGTAATCATGCCCGTCGAGATGCCACTTGCCGATGTAGCAGGTGTGATAGCCCGCATCCTTGAAGTAGCGCCCCATGGTGGAAATGTTTTTCCCCGGCGCGACGTTATTGGTCCACGGACCAGACTGGTTGGCATAAATACCGGTAAACAACCCCGCGCGGGCCGGGGTGCAGACCGGTGAGCAGGTATAAGCGGAATTGAAGCGAATACCTTCCGCCGCCAGACTATCAATATTATTGGTATTCAGCGGCTTACCACTGTAGCAGCCGACCATATTGGTTGCCTGAGTATCGGTCATAATGAACAGAAAATTAGGGCGGGTCATGCTTTATCCTTAGCGTCAGAGACACAGTGTTCAGTAGAGATACGCCGCGACTGCCAGCTGCTGAAAATCAGGTATATCACTACTGCTGCCGTGATGGCGTAGCTGAAGATTGTCAGCCAACGAGAGTTGTAACCACCAAACTGCGCCAGACCAGAATAAACGCCAATCATCGCAAACAGGACGCCAACAGAGGCGATCTTCGCGTTTTTCCACGGCTTCATGTCGACCGCGAAAGCATCATGGAATTTAAACGGCGTGGCACGCGGCTTGATAACACCGATAGCCAGCATGACCACCACGTTGATGCAGAAGGTACAGGCCAGCACGTAGAGGAAGTGGAACTCGAATTTCACCAGATAGTTGATGGTGATGTAGCTGACGATACCCAGCCCCATCGCAACCTTCGCCGCCAACGCCGGGATGCGGGGGAAAAAGAAGCCCATAATAACGATGGTCACCAATGGTACGTTGTAAATGCCGTTGAGTTGTTTCATCCAGCTGTAAAGCCCCTGTGGCGCATACGCAATCCACGGCGCAACCAGCACAGAAATAACCGCGACGATAAAACCAAAGCGACGTCCCACGCTGACCAGTTTATCGGGGCTGGCCTGCTCGTTAATCAGTCGACGATAAATACCGAGGCTGAAGAGTGTCGAGGCGCTGTTGAGAAAACCGCAAAACGCGCTGATGATCGCGCCGAACAATACGGCGCTGAAAAAGCCAATCAGCGGCAACGGCATGACTTTGTTTACCAGCGCCGGGTAAGCCATATCCGCTTTTGGGAGATCCTGGAAAAGGTGAAAGGCGATAACGCCAGGCAATACCAGAATCAGCGGATCCAGCATCTTCAACACCGCCGTCAATAAGGCCCCTTTCTGTCCCTCTGATAAGCTTTTTGACGCCAGCGTACGTTGAACAATTCCCTGGTTCGTACACCAGTAGAAGGTATTCACCAGAATAAGCCCGGTCAGCGCCGCGCCGATCGGTACCGGGTCGTTGCTCCCGCCAATCGAATTCAACATCTGGCTGTGATCCTGCGTTAAGCGCGTAATCCCTTCGCTCAGGCTGCCTTTACCCATTGCCATCAGGCCAAACAGTGGCACCATCAGACCGCCAATCACCAGACCGATACCGTTGATCACATCGGCAATAGCGATGGCACGCATCCCACCGACCACGGCGTACAAAATACCACTAATCCCCAATACCACCGCCATCAACCAAATTGCCGTATGCTGGGAAATATCAAAGGTTTCAGTAACATGAAACATACTGTTAAAGGCAAGCGCGCCGGAATACAAAATGATCGGCAGAAAACAAATCCCCGTGGCAATTAAAAAACAGCAGTCGATGATAATGCGGGTCGTTTTGTCATAACGCTCCTCAATAAAGTCCGGAATAGTAGCAATGCCGCGCTGCAGATAGCGCGGCAAAAAAATCAGCGCCAGAAAAATGAGCGGGATCGCTGAGATAACTTCCCATGCCATTACCGACATTCCACTGCGGTAAGCCTGGCCGGTTAACCCTACCAGTTGTTCCGTCGAGAGATTCGTTAGCATCAGCGACGCGGCAATAACCGGCGCTTTTAGCGATCGCCCCGCCAGAAAATATCCTTGTTGCGATCCGGTATCCGCTTTCCGTAACTTCCACCAGGTGATTACCGCCACCAGCAGCGTAAAACCCACAAAGCTTAGAATTTGTAGCGTATTCATCTCATAGCCCTTTTTATCATTATGTCCCGGCAGCGGTAGGGAAAATCGGAGGTATTACGCACCGGGTCAGGCAGTCAGATTTCTTAAAATAAAAACGTCATATCCCTGAACGGATTTTTTCTGTTAAGTTCAGGTTGTGGGCATAATTCTCCGGCGGGAAATTAAAATGAATGGAAAGATGCAAAGTTCGCATGTAAAAAACGAAACTACGTACAATATTCCCCTATTGATTAACGAAAATGTGATCTCAAGCGGAATTTCATTGATCTCGCTGTGGCACACCTATGCCGACGAACATTACCGGGTTATTTGGCCACGCGATAAGAAAAAGCCACTGATAGCTAATTCATGGGTTGCTGTCTATACCGTCCAGGGCTGTGGGAAAATCCTGCTAAAAGGCGGCGAACACATTACCCTCACCGGAAATTGTATAATATTTTTAAAACCAACAGACATACAGTCTTATCATTGTGAAGGATTAGTATGGGAACAATACTGGATGGAATTCACTCCAACCAGCGTAATGGATATTCCGTTACGCCAGCAAAGTATTATTTATAATGGTGATATTTATAATCAGGAACTGGCCGAGGTCTCGCGATTAATTACGTCACAAGACTCAATGAAAAATAATCTGGCCGTCGCTTTTCTCACAAAAATAATTTATCAATGGATTTGTCTTATTTACGCCGAAGGTAAAAAAGACCCACAGCGGATACAAATTGAAAAACTGATTGCCACTCTGCATGCCAGCCTGCAAAGGCGGTGGAGCGTGGCGGATATGGCGGCCACCATCCCCTGCAGCGAAGCCTGGCTACGTCGTCTTTTTTTACGTTACACCGGTAAAACACCGAAGGAATATTATCTCGATGCCCGGCTGGAACTGGCGCTGTCACTGTTAAAGCAGGAAGGGAATACGGTCGGACAGGTGGCAGATATGCTTAACTTTTTTGACTCATTTCATTTCAGCAAAGCCTTTAAACACAAGTTTGGCTACGCGCCCTCGGCAGTGCTTAAACATGAGAAGTGAAATACCGTCTCATCCGGCCTGCAGGAGATGCAGGCCGGATACTCGCTCTTTAACCCAGCCCCCAGAAGATCACCGCCAGCAGCTGTGGCGTGATAATCCTCAGGAACATAACCAGCGGATAAACGGTGGCGTAGGAGAGCGCAGCTGCCCCGCTGGTGGCATGCAGGTTGTTAGCAAACGCCAGCGCAGGGGGATCGGTCATTGAGCCAGCCAGCATACCGCACAGCGTCAGATAGTTCATTTTGGCGAAGATACGCGCCAGCAATCCAACGGTAATCAGCGGAATAGCAGTAATGAAAATACCGTAGCCCACCCAGCTCAGGCCATCGCCCTGCGTCAGGGTATCGACAAAATCACCGCCAGATTTCAGGCCAACCACCGCAAGAAACAGCACAATACCTAACTCTCGCAACGCCAGGTTAGCGCTGGGAGGCATAAACCAGTACAGCTTACCAATGCTGCCAATACGCCCCAGAATTAAGGCCATGATCAGCGGTCCACCGGCCAAACCCAGTTTTAACGCCACCGGGAACCCCGGGATGAAAAGCGGGATGGAACCCAATAGCACACCCAGTCCGATACCAATAAATACCGGCAGCATCTGCACCTGTTGCAGTTTTTGCTGCGCGTTACCCACAACATTGGCGACGGCATCAATGGACGCGGGACGCCCCACCAGATTGAGGATATCGCCGAATTGCAGGCTGGCGTCGCTGCTGGCTACGAGCTCAACCCCCGCACGGTTCAAGCGGGAGATAACCACGTCGTAACGCTCTTTGAAATGCAGGTCGCGGATTCGTTTACCCAGTACCTGTTCGTTGGTCACCACCACGCGCTCAACGCGTAAATCGGTACCTCGCGTCGACAGCGATGTGTCCACCTCCTGCCCAATCACCACCTGCGCGTTGTGCAGATCGCCAGGCTGACCGACCAGGTGTAACAGGTCGCCCATCTGGATAATTGTCCCTGGCGACGGCACCATCAATGTCTCTTCACGTTTCAGACGCGAGCAGATGATTTTATCGCTGTTCAGAATCGGGACATCCTGAATCGCCATATTGTTGAGGTTCGGGTTTTCCACGCGGATGTTCATCGTCTGAATCAGCGCGTGTCCGTTGGTCAGCGTAGATTCATGCTGATGGGCTTCGGCATCGACGTTAACGCGAAAAATGAGGCGCATCAGCCACATCGTGAGCAAAATACCACAGATACCAAAAGGATAGGCCATGGCATAGCTCATCCCCATCTGATCCACTACATCAGCAGGGGTACCCAGATCGCGCAGAATTTGCTGCCCCGCCCCCAGCGCCGGCGTATTGGTGACCGCGCCGGAGAATATCCCCAGCACCACGGGAAGGGGAATGGCAAAAATCTTATGCAGGATCGCGGTGACCAGGCCACCCATAATAACAATCAGTACGGCAAACAGATTCAGCCGCAGCCCGGAAACGCGCAGTGACGCAAAAAAGCCCGGCCCCACCTGAATACCGATGGTGTAGACGAAAAGAATCAGGCCAAATTCCTGAATAAAATGCAGCATGTCGCCGCTCAGGGTCATCCCTGCCTGATCGACAAAATGCCCGACAATAATGCCGCCGAACAGCACGCCTCCAATGCCAAAACCAACACCACGTATTTTTATGTTGCCGATCCATAATCCGACAACCGCCACCAACGCCAGAACGCTGACCGTCAATGCTATATCACTCATTATCCTGTTCCCTGTGAATAACATCATTAAGTAAATGGATTCTCGCAGAGTACAGTCGCAATGTATGGGTGGTAAAGCACAAAAAAGCCCCGTCATTTCTGGCGGGGCAAAGGCATGGAGCTATTTAACTCTCTAATGCGGGACGTTCGCTGATGGCGATACGTTGTGGAGCAATGGTTTCAGGTTCATTCCGGGTCAAATCGATATGCAGCAAGCCGTTAGTGAAGCTTGCGCCGGAGACCTCCATATTTTCAGCCAGCGTGAAGCTCAGGCTGAACGGCTGAGTGACCAGCCCCTGATGCAACCATTTGGTCTCTTTTTCCGGCTGTTGCGGCGTACCTTTCACGGTCAGGCGCGTGCCTTCCAGTTGAATATCCAGATCTTCCTGGCGGAAACCGGCTAACGCAAGGGTAATGCGGTAGTGGTTATCATCGCTCTTTTCGATGTTATATGGCGGGAAGCTCTGGCTTTCACCGGTGTTTTGCAAGGCATTGGCCAGTTTGTCAAAACCGATCCATTGACGCAGCAGTGGGGATAAATCGTAGTTACGCATAATAATCTCCTTCTAAGAAGCGAGTAGGTACTTTTCGGCTCCCTGACGGCAAGCCGATGACTTAGCAGGGCCGCCTGCAGCGGCCCACAGAATTAGTTGATTTCGATGCGGCGCGGCTTGTTCGCTTCGGGAATCACGCGCTCAAGATCGATATACAGCAGACCATTCACCAGGTTTGCGCCGCGAACATGAATGTTCTCCGCTAACTGGAACTTACGTTCGAAGTTGCGCTCGGCAATGCCCTGATACAGGTAAGTACGTTCTTTTTGATCGTCCGCATGAGCGCCTTTCACCACCAGCAGATTGTCCTGGGCAGTAATTTCCAGTTCGCTTTCAGCAAAACCGGCAACGGCAATCGCAATGCGGTAATGGTTTTCGTCTACCAGCTCAACGTTATACGGAGGGTAGCCGCCATTGCTCTGGCCCTGATTGTTTTCCAGCAGGTTAAACAGGCGATCAAAACCAATTGCAGAACGGTACAGCGGGGATAAATCAAAGTTACGCATAATCAATAGCTCCTGAAATCAGCGAGAATAATCGACCTTCCATCATGGACAGGTCAGGTAGCCAGGACACCCATCAGGCATGCCCTTCATTTGTCTACACTCTAAAAATGGGTCTTAATACAAACTTTTCAAGCGTATTCATCTGACTTTTTTTGCAGTTTGGTGTCTATTGCATACACTGGGGGAAGCAGTTGTTATCGTTAAATCGCGATAGCCGCCACAGTGCGACGAAATGGTGATGTTATTTTCGCAACGGATCGCTTTAACTCACCATGCAAACACGATAAATACAGATGAATAAATGATGATAAAAAAAATGTTGGTAACACTGGCAATGTGCAGCGGGATGGCGTTTTTGAGCGGCTGTTCCAGCATTATGTCACATACCGGAGGCAAGGAAGGGACGTATCCTGGCACGCGCGCCAGCGCCACAATGATTAGCGAAAGTGATACAAACTGGGGAACCAAGTCGCTGGCGATTCTGGATATGCCGTTTACCGCCGTACTGGATACGGTACTGCTTCCGTGGGATCTCTTTCGCAAAGACAACTCGGTGAGATCCCGCGTAGAAAAAAGCGAGGAGAGAACGCAGGCCACAAACGCGGTTATTCCCCCGGCTGAAATGACCGCGCCTTAAGCTAGCGCCTGGTTTCTGTCACCCATAACTGGCGGAAACCCTCGACGTCTTCCATCCACGCAACCCATTGACCGTCAGGAGAAAAGACGATCGCGTCGCCTGACGGCGGGTTGCCATGATGATCCGTTAAAAAATCAATCTCTCCCGTAAGAGCATCACAACAGGCGATTTTGTTCTGCAGTACAAATCCCAGCCATTTCCCCGACGGATGCCAGTTGAACGCTGACTGAATATCCGTGGCGCAGCGGGTAAGCTGACGCGGCTCCCCTCCTTGTGGGGAAATCAGCCACAGTTGCACAACACCACGATCATCGCGCATTAAAAACGCAATCTCAGAGGCTCCTGGATTACTGCGCACCCAGTGGCGCGGCTGATTAACCAGCCCAGGGAAGACGTGCTCATGGGTAAACGTCAGGCGGCGTTGAGTTATGCCGGATGGCGGCGCAGGCATTGTCGCCTCAGTCCCCTCCAGTGGCTCGTCGCCAGGCTGTTTCCAGCCGCTTTCATCCTGTGGCAAATCAACAATAAACAGCTCCGGCACCTTCTCACCAGAGGCGGACAGCGTATCGCCGATAAACGCCAGTCTGCTTTCCCCCACCCAGCCCTCTTCATAGGCGCGGTTAATCTCATCGCTCCCCGGCTTTGGCGCTGGCGTCGTCTGACTCACCAGCACGCACCAGTAGCTACCGCTATATTCACGGGGATGCTGCGAGGAAACATTCACCGGACCATACGGCGCAGCCACGCCGACGTTGCGTAAATCGAGCGCTGGAGAGCGCTCATGCAGCACATGGTCGTTATAGGTAAAACTGACAAACTCCCCATTCGGGCTAAAAACATGCACATGACTGCCGCCGCGCAGCGCGCCCGGCGTATATGGCGCAGTAATATCCATCGCATCCAGATTCTCCATCCCAGCCTGCGAAGCAATCACCCCACGCCGATGATGGAAGTCGTAATGCCATGTTTCATCTGGATTTTCAGGCCCATGAATAAATACATATTTTTCCGACTTTGGATGAACGGTCACCACGCCAACGTGCGATCCCTGACTAGCCCGGTAAATCACCTCCAGCTCGCTGGTATGGATATTGACGCGCTCAATTGTTTCACCGGTAAAAGAGGCGCCGGAGGGGCGCACATCAAAGACCAGCCACTGGCTGTCCGGTGTCCAGGTATTGATATTGGTAAGCTGATGATTACGCGGCGTAAAGGTGATTTGCTTCATGGGATGCCCTGATACAAGACGATTTCAGCAATCATACTTCACAAGCACTTCACTTTCAGGCTTTAGCGTATCGCTATCTTCATTTTTTGCGGACAGAAAGATGGAACATTTTGACGTAGCGATTATCGGATTAGGCCCGGCAGGCGCAGCGCTGGCGCGGCAGTTGAGTGGAAAAATGCGCGTGATCGCGTTGGATAAAAAACGCCAGTGCGGCAACGAAGGTTTTACCAAACCCTGCGGCGGTCTGCTGGCCCCGGATGCCCAGCGTTCGTTTATCCGCGACGGGATAACCTTACCCGTTAATGTCATCGCCAACCCGCAGATATTTAGCGTTAAAACGGTTGATGTTGCCGCTTCTTTGACGCGTAACTACCAACGCAGCTACATTAATATCAATCGCCATGCATTTGATTTATGGCTTAAATCGCTCATTCCTGACGATGTACAGGTGTACCACGACAGCCTGTGTCGGAAAATCTGGCGCGAGGGCGATAAATGGCATGTAATCTTCCGCGCCGACGGTTGGGAGCAGCAGATCACCGCGCGTTATCTGGTAGGTGCCGACGGAGCGAATTCACTGGTACGCCGTCATCTCTATCCCCAGCACCAAATCCGTAAATATGTCGCTATTCAACAATGGTTTGCGGAAAAACATCCTGTCCCGTTCTATTCCTGTATTTTTGATAATGACGCAACCGACTGTTATTCATGGAGTATCAGCAAAGACGGCTATTTTATCTTTGGCGGCGCGTACCCCATGAAGGACGGCCAGGCGCGCTTTGACGCGCTGAAAGAGAAGCTGGAAACGTTCCATTTCCAGTTCGGCAAACCGGTGAAAAGCGAAAAATGTACGGTGCTGTTCCCCTCACGCTGGAAAGACTTCGTCTGCGGCGAAGATAACGCGTTCTTGATTGGTGAAGCGGCCGGATTTATCAGCGCCAGTTCGCTGGAAGGGATTAGCTATGCGCTGGACAGCGCGGAGATCCTCAAATCTGTACTCCTGCGGGATGCGCCAGATATGAATCACGCCTACCGCAACGCCACCCGCAAGTTACGCCTCAAACTGTATGGCAAAATCCTGAAAAGTCGCGCCCTGACATCGGCCTTTTCCCGTAAATGGATAATGCGCAGCGGCGTGGCGCACATTCCCTTGGCAAAATCTGAAAGTCACCCGCCAGCAAAAGAAAAGCGTGATAAATCGCGTAGTATGGCCATGACATTACGGCGCGTTTTTTTAAGGGATTAAGTTGAACATAAAACATAGCTGGTTGGTAAAATCGCTGGTCGTATCATCGCTTAGCGTTATGTTATCAGGGTGCCTGAGCTTTATGTGGCTCAAAGCAGGCGATCCACAAACAACAAGGGAAAAGTGGAAAACAGACACCGTTATTGGCTTATCGTCAGGTAAAGATAATGATGGTAATGAAGGCTATGTCTTTGTCGGCAAAACGTTTGATTATCTGATAACCAGTGGTGCCGAAAGCGTGGTGAAGTTGCTGCAAGATCCGCAAATCGACCGTCATAATTTACAGGCCGTTGATATCGCCGAATTCATCATCAGCGACAATAAAAAGGGATTTAAAGGCGTATTAACGCTTAAATACACAGGGGAAACGCAGGACGTTAAACAAGTGCTTACGGGCTACGGTTTTGACTGCTCAGCGCAATACTGCACTAAAAATCTATCCAAACTGGAAGGGACAATCCATAAAAAAAGCACCAAACAGGATTACTCGCAGATGCTTACGTTTTATCATCCATTTACCGTTGGTTTTTACGAATATAAAACCTCACATATACCCGAATTCGTCACAAACGGACTACTGCCCATTACTATCACTCTGGATGTCGTAACCTCTCCATTACAAATATTATTTTTTAATTATTATCACCAATAAAAATTTAAATAGGCAAATGTAACAAGGCACTTGCCCATAACTTCTTAATTCAGCGCAAATTTCTCAATGGCATACGCGACGCCATCTTCAAGGTTGGATTTCGTCACGAAGTTGGCGATTTCTTTGACTGATGGAATAGCGTTGTCCATGGCAACGCCCACGCCTGCGTATTCAATCATCGCGATGTCGTTTTCCTGATCGCCAATCGCCATCACCTCTTCGGCTTTAATGCCTAACGTATCGGCCAGCGATTTTACACCTGTCCCTTTATTGACGCGTTTATCGAGGATTTCGAGGAAATACGGCGCGCTCTTCAGCACGGTGTACTTCTCTTTTACTTCCGCAGGTATACGCGAGATAGCTTTATCAAGGATCTCCGGCTCATCAATCATCATCACTTTCAGGAACTGGGTTGCAGGATCCATTTTCTCGGCTTCACAGAACACCAGCGGGATGGTCGCGACAAACGATTCGTGCACCGTGTAGTAGCTGATATCACGGTTCGCGGTATACAACGTATTGCGATCGAGAGCGTGGAAATGTGAGCCAACTTCCCGGGAAAGCTGTTCCAGGTAACGATAATCATCATAGCTCAGCGCGGTTTGCGCCACGGTACTGCCATCCCCTGCTTTCTGCACCAGCGCACCGTTGTAGGTAATGCAGTAGTCACCGGGTTGTTCCATATGTAGTTCTTTCAGATAGCTGTGAACGCCGGCATACGGGCGTCCCGTGGTCAGCACCACATTCACGCCACGCGCGCGCGCCGCGGCAATCGCCGTTTTGACCGCAGGTGAAATGGTGTGATCGGGCAGCAGAAGTGTGCCATCCATGTCGATAGCAATAAGTTTGATAGCCATGAGTTCCCCGGATTAAATGAGTCCGTCCTCATGCTAACGCGATTCCGCTCAAAAAACAGCTACGAAAAGGGGGATAGAAAGGGGAATCGAGATTCCCCTTTTGTCGATTGGTTGTCGTTTGTAGGCCTGATAAGCAACGCGCCATCAGGCACAATACAACGTCTTGCCGGATGGCGGCGTAAACCGCCTTATCCGGCCTACAGATTGACTTAAATATCGATGTTCGCCGCTTTCAGGGCGTTTTCTTCGATAAACGCACGACGAGGTTCAACGGCATCACCCATCAGCGTGGTGAACAGCTGGTCGGCGGCGATCGCATCCTTCACGGTAACGCGCAGCATACGACGGCTTTCCGGGTCCATGGTGGTTTCCCACAGCTGTTCCGGGTTCATCTCACCCAGACCTTTATAACGCTGGATAGCGAGACCACGACGAGACTCTTTCTGCAACCATTCCAGCGCCTGCTCAAAGCTTGCTACTGGCTGACGACGTTCGCCACGTTCGATAAACGCATCGTCTTCGATCAGCCCGCGCAGCTTCTCGCCGAGCGTACAAATACGACGGTATTCGCCACCGGTCACAAATTCATGCTCCAGCGGATAATCGGTATCGACACCGTGGGTACGCACACGGATCACCGGTTCGAACAGGTTCAGTTCAGCGTCTTTACGCACGAAGCTGTTCCAGGTGCTGCCGTGCATTTCTTTTTCATTCAGCACGTTAACCAACTGGGAAACCCAGGCCGTCACTTTCGCTTCATCAGACAGGCAGTCTTCAGCCAGCGTCGGTTGATAAACCAGTTCTTTCAGCAGCGCTTTCGGGAAACGACGTTCCATACGGCCGATCATTTTCTGCGTCGCGTTGTATTCAGAAACCAGTTTTTCTAATGCTTCACCCGCCAGGGCTGGTGCGCTGGCATTGGTGTGCAGCGTTGCGCCATCCAGAGCGATAGAAATTTGGTACTGATCCATCGCTTCGTCATCTTTAATGTACTGTTCCTGCTTGCCTTTTTTCACTTTGTACAGCGGTGGCTGTGCAATGTAAACGTGGCCGCGCTCAACGATTTCCGGCATCTGACGATAAAAGAAGGTCAACAGCAGCGTACGAATGTGCGAGCCGTCGACGTCCGCATCGGTCATGATGATGATGCTGTGATAACGCAGTTTGTCCGGGTTGTACTCGTCACGACCGATGCCACAGCCGAGCGCGGTGATCAGCGTCGCGACTTCCTGAGAGGAGAGCATCTTGTCAAAGCGCGCTTTCTCGACGTTGAGGATTTTACCCTTCAGCGGCAGAATCGCCTGGTTTTTACGGTTACGGCCCTGCTTCGCAGATCCGCCCGCGGAGTCCCCTTCCACCAGATACAGTTCAGAGTGGGCTGGGTCGCGTTCCTGACAGTCCGCCAGCTTGCCCGGCAGACCGGCTAAGTCCAGCGCGCCTTTGCGACGGGTCATTTCACGCGCGCGGCGTGCAGCTTCACGGGCACGCGCAGCATCGATAATTTTGCCAACGACGATTTTCGCGTCAGACGGGTTTTCCAGCAGGTATTCACTCAGCAGCTCGTTCATCTGCTGTTCTACCGCCGATTTCACCTCAGAGGAGACCAGCTTATCTTTGGTCTGTGAGGAGAACTTCGGATCCGGCACTTTCACAGAAACAACGGCAATCAGACCTTCACGGGCATCGTCACCGGTGGCGCTGACTTTCGCTTTTTTGCTGTAGCCTTCTTTGTCCATGTAGGCGTTCAGGGTACGGGTCATCGCCGCACGGAAGCCTGCAAGGTGAGTACCGCCGTCACGCTGTGGAATGTTGTTGGTGAAACAGTAGATGTTTTCCTGGAAACCATCGTTCCACTGCAGCGCAACTTCAACGCCGATACCGTCTTTTTCAGTGGAGAAGTAGAAGATATTCGGGTGGATCGGCGTTTTATTTTTGTTGAGGTATTCAACAAACGCCTTAATGCCACCTTCATAGTGGAAATGATCTTCTTTGCCGTCGCGCTTGTCGCGCAGACGAATAGAGACGCCGGAGTTCAGGAAGGACAGCTCACGTAGACGCTTCGCCAGAATGTCGTATTCAAACTCAACGACATTGGTAAAGGTTTCGTGGCTTGGCCAGAAACGGACCTGAGTCCCGGTCAGTTCTGTTTCGCCGGTTACCGCCAGCGGCGCCTGCGGCACACCGTGCACGTAAGTTTGCTGATGCACTTTGCCTTCACGACGAATCACCAGCTCCAGTTTCTGCGACAAGGCGTTAACGACAGAAACACCCACGCCGTGCAAACCGCCGGAAACTTTATAGGAGTTATCATCGAATTTACCGCCTGCGTGCAGAACGGTCATGATAACTTCCGCCGCCGAAACGCCTTCTTCCGGGTGAATACCGGTCGGGATACCACGGCCATCATCGGTAACGGACACGGAGTTATCAGCGTGAATCGTTACCACGATATCTTTACAGTGACCCGCGAGCGCTTCGTCGATAGCGTTATCTACCACCTCGAATACCATGTGGTGCAGACCGGTGCCGTCATCCGTGTCGCCGATATACATACCAGGGCGCTTACGCACCGCATCCAGTCCTTTCAGGACTTTGATACTGGAGGAGTCATAAGAATTCGACATCAACGTTTCTCGCTCATTTTATCTTGGGTTAATCCGTTATTTTACCCTTTTCCACGGTAAACATCTTCGAATTTTCATCGGACATGTCTATAACGTGTTCAGCGCTGATTGCGCTGACAAAGACCTGAGATTGCGTGGCTTTTAAGCGGCTGGCCAGCAGCCCGCGACGCGCGTCATCCAGTTCAGAGGCAAAATCATCTATCAGGTACAGGCAGCGCCGTCCGCTTTCACGGGTCAGGAACTCCCCTTGCGCCAGACGTAAGGCGCACATCAGCAGCTTTAGCTGCCCACGCGACAACGTGTCTTCCACCGGCGCACCGTCGGCACGAATGCGGAAATCCGCCTTATGCGGGCCGTGCGCGGTGTAGGTCAACATGCGATCGCGTTCAAAACTGCGTTCCAGCACTTCGGCATAATCAGTCTCTTTCTCCCAGCCGCGCTGGAATGAGAAGGAGAGAGAAAACTCGGGAAGAAACTGCTGGCAGGTATCCGCCATATCCTGCGCGATACCGGCGCTGTACTCCGCGCGCCAAGTGCTGATTTGTTCCGCCAGCGGGATCAGTTCTTTATCCCACGGGCGCAGTTGCTCATAACGACTCACCTGGCGCAGCGCCGCATTACGCTGCTTGAGCAGTCGTTTCAGGTTGCTCCAGGCGGTGAAAAATCCGGCTTCATTGTGAAAGCATCCCCAGTCAAGGAATGCTCTTCTGTATTTGGGGCCGCCATTAAGTAAAGTAAACCCCTCTGGCGTGATCAGTTGCATCGGCATCAGGTGCGCCAGTTCTGCAACCTTGTGCCCGTCAGTGCCGTCAATGCGCACTTTGCTGTCGCCCAGTTTGTCTTTCGTCAGACCAATCGACGTCTCACGCTCTTCCCCTTGCAAACGCCCGTGTAAAACAAACGACTCCTGCTCGTGGCGAATGACGCGACCAATCTGCAAACTGCGAAACGCCCGGCCGTGGCCGAGCGTATAGATGGCTTCCAGCACGCTGGTTTTGCCGCTGCCGTTCGCGCCAACCAGAAAGTTAAAGCCGGGAGATAAAGCGAGATCCGCATTTTCAATATTGCGGAAATCTTTAATCAGGAGTCGGGATAGCGACATATCAACTCATAACCAGGGCGTTATCGTCGCAGTTAGTCTGGTTACGGCCAGCGCACAGCAACCGGAGCGTACTGAAGTACGTGAGGATTGCGAGCACTGCCCGGAGCCAGAATAACAAGTAAGATAGCCCGATATTCTTTACAAGCGCATAGGCATGACGACATAGGCTGCAGATTGTGACGCTGCATCTTCAATCTGTACGCTCGATACGGAATCGGTCAGCAGAATACGCACGTTCTCGCACTTCAGCGCGTTCAGAACGTCCAGTACGTAGCTCACGTTAAAGCCGATTTCCAGCTCAGTACCAGGATAGGAGACATCCAGAATTTCTTCTGCTTCTTCCTGCTCCGGGTTGTTGGCGGTGATTTTGAGCTGGTTTTCGCTGACATACAGACGCACGCCGCGGAATTTCTCGTTAGAGAGGATCGCCGCACGAGCAAATGCCTGTTTGAGGATATCGCAACCGGCTTCCAGATGTTTGTCCGGATTCTTCGGCAATACGCGGCGATAATCCGGGAACCGACCGTCAACCAGCTTGGAAGTGAAGATAAAGTCGCCCACGTGCGCACGAATGTTGTTGCTGCCAATCTGCACGCGCAGCGGGTTATCACCGCCGTCGAGCATACGCATCAGTTCAATCACGCCTTTACGCGGTACGATCACCGAATGGCTTGGCAACGGCTGACCGACAGGCATTGAACAGACCGCCAGGCGGTGACCGTCGGTCGCCACGGTACGCAGCTCTTCCCCTTCGGTTTCAAACAGCATGCCGTTTAAGTAGTAACGTACGTCCTGATGCGCCATCGAAAACTGCGTGGCTTCAATCAGACGCTTCATCGTAGCCTGCGGCAGGGTGAATTCGACTTCGCTCTGCCAGTCGTCCAGATTCGGGAAGTCGGCAGCAGGCAGCGTAGACAGCGAGAAACGGCTGCGACCAGAACGCACCAGCATACGGTCGCCTTCCAGTTGAACGGCAATCTCCGCGCCTTCCGGCAACCCGCGGCAAATATCGAAGAATTTACGCGCCGGAACGGTGGTCGCACCAGGTTCATGCGGCTGGATCAGCGCCACGCGCGCCACCATCTCCATTTCGAGATCGGTACCGGTCAGCGAAAGCGCACCGTCAGCAACCTGCAGCAGCAGGTTTCCGAGAATAGGCAGTGTAGGACGTCCACCCAGCGGGCCGCTGACCTGCTGAAGCGGTTTTAATAAATGTTCACGTTCAACGGTAAATTTCATAGCGTCACGAAGATAATGTTCTGATTAAATTGGAGAAATCTTCTTTAATATCATGGCTTTCTTCACGCAACTGCTCAATCTTGCGGCAGGCATGAAGCACGGTAGTATGGTCACGCCCACCAAACGCGTCGCCAATTTCCGGCAGACTGTGGTTAGTGAGCTCTTTTGCCAGCGCCATCGCCATCTGGCGCGGACGAGCTACCGAGCGAGATCGACGCTTAGAAAGCAGATCCGCAATTTTGATTTTGTAATACTCCGCCACCGTCTTCTGAATATTGTCGATGGTGACCAGCTTTTCCTGCAAAGCCAGCAGATCGCGCAGCGCTTCACGCACGAAATCGATAGTAATCGCCCGGCCGGTAAAATTGGCGTTGGCGATCACGCGGTTCAATGCGCCTTCCAGTTCACGCACGTTAGAGCGTAGACGTTTGGCAATAAAGAACGCCACTTCCCCGGGCAGACGAATGTCGTTTTCGTCGGCTTTTTTCATCAGGATCGCGACGCGGGTTTCCAGTTCAGGTGGTTCGATCGCCACAGTCAGTCCCCAGCCGAAGCGGGATTTCAGACGATCTTCAACGCCGTTGATCTCCTTCGGATAGCGATCCGAGGTCAGGATGATCTGCTGATTGCCTTCCAGCAGGGCGTTAAAGGTGTGGAAAAACTCTTCCTGCGATCGTTCTTTATTCGCGAAGAACTGGATATCGTCAATCAGCAGCGCGTCAACGGAGCGGTAGTAGCGTTTAAACTCTTCGATCGCGTTGTTTTGCAGGGCTTTAACCATATCCTGCACAAAACGCTCGGAGTGCATATACACCACTTTCGCGTTTGGCTTACGCGCCATTATGCCGTTACCGACAGCGTGCAGCAGGTGAGTTTTACCCAGACCCGTACCGCCATAAAGGAATAACGGATTGTAGGCGCCGCCAGGATTGTCCGCCACCTGACGTGCCGCCGCGCGCGCCAGTTGGTTAGATTTACCTTCAACGAAGTTATCAAACGTGTGTTTGACGTTGACGTTAGAACGATAGGTAGGTTCTGCCGGGGCCGGGACGTTATCCCAGCCAGGGCGCGCTGCCGGAGCGGCGCGTTGCGGTTGCACTTGCTGCGCTACGTAAGCGGGCGCAACAACGTTGTTCACCGGCGTCTTCAGCGTTTGCGTGACGGGTTTAGTACCGACTTCAAAGCGCAGCTGTGGGGCATCCGCTCCACAGAAGTTATTGAGTAATCCATTAATATTATTAAGGTATTTATCCCTTACCCAATCGAGCACGAAACGGTTTGGCGCATACAAAGCCAGCGTGTTATCGCTCAGTTCCGCCTGCAACGGGCGTATCCACATACTGAACTCTGTGGCTGGTAACTCATCCTGCAATCGGGCAAGACACTGCTGCCAAAGCGAAAGTGACAC